>NZ_CP089312.1:0-4800000 GCF_021545335.1 Streptomyces sp. GQFP
CACGGCCGTCTCGTTCAACTCGCCCTCTTTGAGAGCGTCACGTGCCCGCGAGGTTGGCGCCCCTCGTGCCTCGCTGTTCAAGGAGCCCGGACCCACTCCGCAATGGAAGTCGCCAAGGCAGTCACCCGCACCTTGAGCGGATGGCTCCGCGCGAACTCATCAGGCAAGGCTCAGAGCACTCTCGATGCCCCTCATCCCAGGGATGCCGGGCCGACGTCGGCGAGGGCGGCATCGACCAACGACTCCGCGATGGATCGCGCGCACGCGCCGGTATCGCTGCTGTTGAGTGCGGTGCCGCGTGCGGCCGCGCCGTCGAAGAGCAGTGCCAGCTGCTCACCGAGGGTTTCCGGTCTGCGGCTCCGGCCTGTCGTGCGATGTCCGTGAGGCGGCGGGCGAACTCCCTCTTGTACGCCGCGGCCAGCTGGTGGGCGGGGTGCCCGGGGTCGGGTACCTCGACGCTGGCGTTCAAGAACGGGCATCCCCGGAACGGAGCGGCGGTCTTGGGCAGCTCCCAGTCGAAGACGGCGAGGAGCTGCTCACGCGGGCTCCGTGTCGGTGCAGATGACGGGAGGGGGACGGGCAGGAGATCGTCCACCAGGGACTGCAGGTACGCCCCGACGAGCCCGTCCTTGCTGGGGAAGTGCGTGTAGAGGGTGCGTTTCGACACTTCGGCGACGGTCGACAGCTGGTCCATCCCGGTCGCGTTGATCTCCTGCGCCGTGAACAGCAAGGCGAAGAAGGCAGTCGCCACGGCCTCCAAGAAAACTGTCGCCAAGAAGACCGCAGCCAAAGCCTCGTCCGCGACGGCCGCCACGACAGTCGCCTCGCCGACCCTCGTCGAACTGATCCGCACTCACGTGGAGCAGCAGAGCGAGCCGCACTCCGCCGCAGAAATCTCCGCCGCACTGGGGCAGGCCCATCCCGACCGCAACATCAAGACCACCGTCGTGCGGGTCGTGTCCCTCGTCGTGGTGTTGGGGATCAACTGGCGGGTGTGTTCGGGGTGTTGGGTAGCGCCGGGGCGCTTTCGGGGAGTTCGCGGTAGATCTCGCCCATGCTGCCTTCGGGGAGGTAGCGGCGGGGAAAGGCGATCCATTCGTCGTGCATCTCGAAGAGCACGGCGGTGACCAGTCGGATGAGCGCGTCGTCGTTGGGAAGACCTGGACGACGTCGATCCTGCGCTTGATCTCCCGGTTCACCCGTTCCAGCGGGTTCGTCGACTGGATCTTCTTCCAGTGCCTGGGCGGGAAGTCCGCGAACGCGGTCAGATCCTCTTTCGCCTCCAGGAGCATCGCTTTGACCTTGGGGAACTGGGTGCCGAGCATGTCGGCGACGGTGTCCAGCTGAGTGCGCACGAGGCCGGCGGTGGGCTGGGTGAAGATCGTGCGGATCGTCGCGGCGACCATTTCACCGGAATCCCGGTCGATCACACTGAAGACATTGCGCAGGAAATGAACCCTGCACCGCTGCCAGGCGGCGCCGAGCATCACCTTGCGGACTGCGGCGACCAGCCCGGGGTGCTGGTCGGTGACGACCAGGCGGACCCCGGACAGGCCGCGCTCTCGCAGGGAGCGCAGGAACTCCTTCCAGAACGCCTCGCTCTCGCTGTCGCCGACCATCAGTCCGAGGACCTCGCGGCCTCCGTCCTCGGTGATGCCGGTGGCGACCACCACGGCCCGGGAGACGATCTGATGGTTCACCCGTGCTTTGCAGTAGGTCGCGTCCAGGTAGACGTAGGGGAAGCGGACGTGGTCCAGCGGGCGGGTGCGGAACGCGGTCAGCGGCTCGTCCAGCGCCGCGCAGATCCGTGAGACCTCCGACTTCGAGATGCCGCTGTCCCCGCCGAGGGCTTTGACCAGGTCATCGACGCTGCGGGTGGACACGCCGTGTACGTATGCCTCCATGATGACGGCGTAGAGGGCCTGGTCGATGCGGCGCCGTCGCTCCAGCAGGCTGGGGAAGAAGCTGCCGGTGCGGACCTTGGGGATCTCCAGGTCCAGATCGCCGGCCAGCGTGGTGAGCACCTTCTCGCGATGCCCGTTGCGGACGGTGGTCCGCGTCGGCGTGTGCTCGTTCCACTCAGCGCCGATGTGTGCACTTGCCTCGGCCTCGATCAGCTCTTGCACCATCCGTTCGGCGATGGCGCGGATGAGCTCGATTCCGTCGGTCGAGCGTAGTGACTCAAGGAGCCGTATCAGTTCAGACTGGGACAGGGCCATCGTGCACTCCTCGTGGTTGAACTGGGCGTTCACCAAGGAGAGTTACGCGATGGCCCGCCTCCTGTTCAGGGAGCGGTCCGCACCCGTGGAAGTGCGCCCCGGGCAAACGCCCGCGCACTCCCAGCCGCTGATCCCGTACACCACGACAAGGCAACGCCATTGCTTTTAGCCGTGCGCTGTCTTGTCAAGGACGCCGTCCGTGATGATCGTGGTGCGGAGGGTGTAGCGCATGCACTTTCGGGGGTGGCGGTTGCGGGTAAAGGGGTATTTGCTGTGCCGTTTACGTATCCGTGCCTTCAGCCGGTGACGGGGGCGTGGCGGGTGCAGGTTGGCCAGGGTGGCGCGGCCGATCGCGCCCACCAATGTGGCCGCAGCCACGATCTCCATTCCCTCCCCGGCGACGATGGTGTCGGCGGCGGCTCGTAGCAGAACCGTGAAGCTGATGCGGTGCGAGGGTAGTTCCGCGTGGACGAAAGTGAGATCGTCCGCGGTGCGGACCAGGGCCTGATAGACGGTGAGCAGGACATACAACTCCTGCTCGACGCCGGGAACGGTCCGTGAGCGCAGGATCCGGCCGTCCAGGATCGTGGACTTCAGCGCGAAGAAGCAGGTCTCGGCCTCCCAGCGGCGGTGGTAGAGCTCGATGAGTTCGAGGGCGGGATAGCGGTCGGCGTCGAGCAGGCTGGTGATCAGGCGCCACAACTCGGTGCGCTGGGTGCCGTCTTCGAGGCTGACGGTGACCCAGGCTTCGATGATCCGGACCTGGAGGCGTCGGCCGTATCCTCGGCCGGCGCGGTAGTGCTGGGAGCGGATGAAGGTCAGGTAGGAGCCGTCAGGGAGCGCGTGCCGGGTGGTGGGGCAGCGTTTACGGGTGGAGCGCAGCAGGAACGCCGCGCCGGTTTCGGACACCGCGTTCAGGAAGTCCACCGCGTCGTAGTAGGCGTCGGCGAGCAGCAGCATCGATGTGTTCAAGCTGGTCAGCAGGCGGTGGGCATAGGACAGTTCACCGATCCGGTCCGGGCCGAAAGCGGCATCGATGAGGGCGCGGGTGCCGCACTCCACCAGGGCCACGAGGCGGACCATCGGGTAGCCGAACTCCTTCACCTCGCCGATGTGCTTGGGGAAGTGCCAGGTCACGGCGGGATCGTCGGGGACGCACTGGGTGGTGCCGTCCAGGGCGACCAGGCGCCGCCCGCGGTACGAGCCCCGCCGGGCCGGGGACGCGACCGGGCCGGCCATGGCCTCGAAGAGTCGGCGCAGTGGTGCGGTGCCCAACCGACGTCGTGCCCTCGACAGCGAGGACGCACACGGACATGCAGTGATCACCTTGCCGAGGCCGGCGGTGAGTTTTTCCCATACGCCCGCGTAGGAGACGCGTTCGAACACGGCGAGCGCGAGCACGAAGTACACCACCACCCGCGCGGGCAGCAGCCGTAACCGCTGTTCCTGGGCGGCGGTCTCGGCGACAACGGCGTCGACCAGGCAGGGGTCGATGATCTGGGTCAACTCGCCCAGATGGCCTGGGGCATACAGATCGAGGGGTGCCAGGCTTCGCTCGACACTGGCAGACGCTGCAACACGGGACCTCCGGGTACTCGTTCCTGGGCTCGACACCACAGGAACTACTCGGGGTCCCGCCCCATGACCAGGTACTTGACGCCCCGCCCGAACCGTTAACGCAATGGCGTTGCACGACAAGGGACACCATCGTCGTGCGCACCACCCTCGAAGGACTCGTTGCCAAGAGTCACGCTCACCGCACCAAGCAGGGATCGTCCGTCTTCTATACCGCCGCGGCCGCCCCGGAGCCCGCTGCGGTCGAGCCGCAGCCGGAGGCAGCAGCCGGCTGAGCATCCGCCGGCCGGCCATCGCACTTTCTCTGTCCCGCCATCCGATGGCTCCGGCGCCGAAGGCCACTGCACGGGGCGCGACCGGTGTACCGCAGTGCGCGGCTGAGACAGTGCCGAGCAGTCCGGTGACGGGGATAGCGCTGGGTCCTGACCCGTAATTTCCGTGTTGCTGTCGTCGAGCCGGCAGTGCGGCAGCAGACAGTCGCAGGACGGGCAGTCACTCAGCGGCAGCGGATGTGGGCACCTACGATCCCAGCACCGCCCCAGAGGCATCAGCGCGGGCGCCAGGTGCGGATCTCCAGGTGGATGATGTGCGCATCCGGGCGGATGCGGCCGGTCTCCACCAGCCATTGATGGACGGCTGCGGTGACGTCTCCGCCCGCGGCGTCGACGCGCTGGGCAAAGCCGGCGGCGTCGTGCCCGCCGGTCTGGGCGGAGCCGTAGGAGCGCTCCTCGGTGTGATCGGCGCGCTGGATGACGTCACGGCGGATGCCGGGTGAGTCGGTGCGGCTGCCGGAGGGGTGCACGTAGCCGGTCTTGGCCAGGCGGACGGTGAAGGCCAGGCGCAGGCCGCGGCGGGCGGCTTCGGCGATCAGGGGGCGCAGCCGGGAGGAGCCGGAGGCGATCGCCTGGGCGCCGACGCGGCCGGTGCCGGAACCGGTGGGGGTGATCAGGACGGCTTTGCCGCGCACCCGGGCTGTGGCACCGGAGGCGGTGGTACGGCGGGTGATGTGCCGGCTGGCGATGGAGGCGAGGTCGGGGAGGTCGGTGATGCCGCCGGTCTGGACGGCGGCCAGGACCTGGCGCAGGGCGGGGACGAAGGCAGCGCCCTTGTTCTTTGAGTAGAACTGGGACACCAGAGAGGCGTCGCGGTTGATGATGCGGGCGATGTCGCGCTTGGTGTAGCCGGCCGTCTGCAGCTGGTCGGCCAGCTGGGCGGCCTCGTTCAACTCGCCTTGCCCAGCGGGACGGTTACTGCGGGGGCGGGGTGGCATCAGGCCTCTCCTGCGCTCGGGGTGAGGGCGGCGCGTCCGGCGTCCCGCAGGGCAAGGAGTTCTCCCTCGGTGGTGGGGGCGGCCACGGGGCCGGTGAGGTGGCCCTTGAGGAGGTAGTCGCCGGGTTGATGGTGGTGCGGCCAGGCCTGCGGCCGGGTGAGGTAGAGGGCGTCGGTGCGGAAGGCGACGACGCTGCCGGGCTCGGTGTGCAGGGCGCCGGCGTAGATGTTGTCGTCGCGGTGGCGCTGGGTGAGCAGGGCGGCTCGGGCGCCGGACCAGATCGCGGCGGCCCATTCGGGGTGGGCGTTGGGGTCCCGGCTGAAGCCGGTGGGTTTCTGCCAGGTGATCTGTTCGTCGTCGAAGCCGATGATTTCGGCGTCCGGCGGGATATCACGTTCCTGGGTGCGGGGGGTGGTGCCGGTGACCATGCGGGGGCGCTGGGCGAAGGAGCCGATGCCGTACAGGAGGATGGCGCGCACCGCGCGGGAGGCGAGGTGGGCGGCGCGGGCCTGCTGGGCGTCGCCCTGGAAGTGGGCCTGGGCGGAGAGGTTGGTCCAGGTCTCTTTGAGTTTCTTGGCCCAGTCGTCGAGGGGTTTGCCGTCCTCCCACAGGATCCCGTCGAGAATCTCGATCTTCCACGGGGTGATGGGGTTGGACAGGGCGGTGTGGATTTCGGGGCCGCCGGCCCAGGTGGTGAAGGTCGTACCTGGGGTTGCCGGGTAGTGCCAGGCGCGGTCGCCCGGCGCGGGGGCGGGCAGCAGGCCGACGTGAGTCCAGGTGTCGGGGACGGTCACGCGTACCTGCCAGTGCCCGCACCCGTACAGGGCCCGGGTCTGTTCCTTCTCGCTCCAGGAGGCGAAGGTGGCGGCCGTGATCCGGCGGGGGGTGCCGACCGGGGACTTCCAGGTGTGTTTGGCGTAGGCGAAGGTGCGGTCGTACTCGACGAGTTGGGGCAGTTGTTCGGGCACGCGGGGCGGGAGGATGAGTTCGTTGCGTCCCTGGCCGGCGGTGGCGTGCAGCAGGCCGCGCAGTTCCTCGGACAGGACGGGGAAGCCGTCGGCGTGCTGGCCGCGGGTGGGGATGGTGCGCGTCCACAGGTCGCGGCCGGTCTGCGACGGGGAGCCCATGATGACGGCGTCGGTCCAGTGGCGGCGCAGTGCCTGCCACAGCAGTACGAACGCGTCCCGGACGGTGGCCGGGTCGTCGCCGCCGGTGTCGAACCACTCCCCCACCGAGCGGATTTCGACGTGACTGTCGCCGTTGTCGCGCTGGTAGCGGCCGACGGGGTTGCGGGCGTGGACGAAGTGTCCGGCCATCCGGTCCTTGCCGCGGCCGGTGTCGGTGCGCCAGCCCGGCGTAGGGGCGTTCAGCCAGGCCGCGACCGCATCCCTCAGGTAGGGGTAGCGGTCGGCGTCGCGGTGCCAGGGGTCACCGGCGGTGATGTAGATGCGCTCCGTGCCTTCGGGAAGGGTCTGGAAGACGGCGGTCAGGATGGCGGCGACCGAGGTGTCGGCCAGGTCGAGGCGGTAGGTCTGGCTGCGGTGCACCAGCACGCCCGTGTCCGTGTCCAGGAAGACGGTGGAGCGGGCCTGCTGGGTGAAGTTCGGTGGTGTGGAGAGCAGGTTCGGGGTGTGCGTGAACCAGCTGCTGCCCGCTGCCCCGTCGGGGATCGACGGGAGGGCACGCGGCGCGTCGGTGGCTGCGGGCTTCTCGGAGGCAGAGTCCTCGGCAGGAGCGGCCGGCGGGGAGGCGGCGACGGGCTGTGCTGGTGTGGTGGCGGCCGTCGCGGGCGCCACCGCTCCCGTCTGGGCGGCGGGGTGGGGCGGACTCTCGGTGCCGTCGGTGGTGGCTGGGGCGCCCGGCTCGGGGTGGGACGGGGTGGTCTCGGCTGTGGTGAGGCGGTCGGGGGCCAGCGCGGGGGCCAGGGTGACGACGTGGGCCAGGCTCAGTCCGGCCGCCGGGGCGATCCGTTCCGCCTTCGCCTTCTCGTACCCGGCCAGCTGCGTGATCTGCCGGTCCCGCTCGGCCTCCAGCTTCGTCAGCGCGGCCCGGGTCTTTTTGATCTCGTCCCGTACGGTGCGCAGTTCGGCGAGGGCTGCGGTGTAGCGCTGTGCGTCCATCAGGCTTCCTTGTCCGGACGGCGGGCGGCGGGTGCGGGGACGTAGGCGATCGCCCCGCCCGAGTGGGAGACAAGCCGGCTGCCCAGCAGCAAATCCGCGAACATCCGGTCGGCCTGCGAGGAGGCAGTCACGTGATGGACGGGCGTGGCCAGATCGGTGACGTAGCCCGCCAGCCGCGCGTGAGGGAAGGCATAGCGGCCCTGAGCGTTCTTCTCCCAGACTTCCAGGCCGGTCAGCACGGCCACCACGTAGCCCGACAGGGTCACCGGCAGGACCCCGGCGGCCGCCACGCTCGGCGCATTGCAACGCCACCAGCCGCGCAGCGCCTTGAGGAGGTCCTCGGGGGCAAGGGAGGCCGCGAAGCCGATCCACTTCCGGTCCGGTTCCTGTACCGGCTTGGCCGCGTCGACCCGCAGGACGGCGAACTCCGAGGCGCCCAGCTGGTCCAGCGGAGCGTGCCGGCGCCGGCTGAGGGCCTGGACCACGTCAAGCGGGACCATGACGCGCACGCCACGGCTGGACAGGCCCGGCAGCAGCCCGGCCTGCACCAGGCGGCGGAAGGTAGTGACGGCGCAGCCGAGTTCCTCGGCGGCCTGTCCGGTCGTCAGCAGCACCCCACTCCCCCAATGCGCAATCCGATATCTGATTCGGCATGTACATTACTGGATCTGCTGCGAGTCCGTCAAAGCGCCACGCAGGCGCAAGGGCCGTCTCCGGCTCGCCACGGTTCGCGCGCGACGGGACGACGCTGGCTGGCCATCACCCAAGGCGCTGTTGACGCTGCGCCACGGTTGAGCCGCGTCGGGCACGCCACGAGAGCACGGATAGATTGCCGCTATGTCTGGCGCGGATCCCGATTCCTTTGCGGCGGTGTATCGCCTGAGCTTGACTCTGTCGGGGATCTTGGAGTTGCCGAGGTCAACTGCCCAGGGTTCGCCAGGACTTCAGCCGGGGAATCTCACGCTGGTCGAGGTAGTCCTGGAAAGCAGTCGGTCGGCGGGGGACGGGAGGTTCCTCGGTCGGTGGCAGTCCGCTGAGGCGCTCGATGTTGACGGCGATGGCCGTCAGGACGTGCTGGATGTGGGCCTTTCGCTGTCCTCGGTAGCGGCAGCGTCGCATGCCGTGTCCGTGGGCGAACTCGTTGACCGTGCCCTCCACTCCGGAGCGGACGGCATAGCGGGCCTTCCACTCGGGCGTCTGTTGCTCGGCACGGACGCGGAGTTGCAGGTCGCGGAGCTCTCGCGGGGGAAAGCCCACGGTGCGGGCGTTGTCGGCGGTGCTGGTGCACTGGGTGCGGGCCGGGCAGGGACGGCACTGGCTCTTGGTGAACCGTGCCACGATCAGCGGGGCAGCGGTGGGCGAGGAGGTCGGGTAGGGGCCGTGCCAGCCCGCGCTGACCTGTCCCTGGGGGCAGGTGACCTGCTGCTTGTCGTAGTCGATGTGGAAGTCGTCCCGGGCGAAGCCCTCGCCTCGGCGGTGCTGGCGGGTGGGGTTGCTCTTCAGCGGCCCGGAGACGGTGACCTGGTGTTCGCGGGCGGCTTGTTCCAGGTGGGGCAGGGAGGTGTAGCCGGCGTCGACCAGGTGCTCGGCGGGCAGCAGCCCGGCGGCGGGCGAGGCGGGTGTGGATGCCGGGCAGGACCTGACTGTCGTGGGTGGTGGCCGCGGTGGTGGCCACGTCCGTGATCACGTTGGGGCCGTCGGGAGCACAGGTCTCGGTCAGATGCGCGGCGAACCCCTTCCAGCTGATGATGTGTCCGTGCCGTGCGTAGCGGGCCGAGGTGTCGTAGGGCGAGACGACCGCCCGGGACGAGGGCGGCAGTCCGGGCCCGTCCTCCTTCTCGGCGGTGCGCCAGCGCAGGTGTCCTGCGGCGTCACGGTGGTAGTTCTGCACCATGATCCGGCGCAGGGCCTGGACGCGAGGACCGGACGTGTGGTCCGCTCCGTGCTGGTAGACGTGTTCCAGGAGCCGGACGGCATCGTTTCCAGCGGCAAGAATCCTGGTCATGGGCTTGGTGGGGTTCTTGCCCAGGCGGACCGGCCGGCCGTAGCGGAGCCCCCAGCCCTCGTCGACCAGCCCGTCGAGCAGGTGAGGGGACGTGGTGGCTACTTCTTCGAGTGCGGCGCGTACCGCCTCGGTGATCAGCTCCAGCCGGGTCAGGTCACGCACCGCGGCCAGGACGTGGGTGGAATCGGTGCGTTGCGTGGTGCGCTCGCGCACCAGCCCGGTCTCCTTGAGACGGGCCAGCGCGAGGTCGAGGAGACGGTCGGCGCGGCCGTCTTCAGCGAGACGATCGCGGAAGTCGGCCAGCACACTGTGGTGGAAACCAGGATCATCCAGTTCCATGGCCATCGCATATTTGAAGTCGATGCGGCAGCGCACCGCCTCGGCGGCCTGCCGGTCCGACAGGCCGAGCAGGAACTGCAGAACACAGACGGTGGCCAGCTGAGCAGGCGAAAGCCCCGGACGCCCGTCACGCGGATACCAGTCGGCGAAGTCCTCGTCGCACCACAGCCCATCCAGCCGGTCACGCACCCATATCGCCGTCGTGCCACCCGGGTTGCTCGCCCGCGCAACCCGCGCGGTAAGAGGTGGGACTTGCTCACCGGAACGGGGGCGAAGGGACAACGGGCACCTCGACAGCTTCGTCGGCCGGAACTATCCGAGCATGCCCGTTGACCAGGCTGCCGCACCGGGAAACTTCAAGATCCCCGACAGAGTCAAGCTCAGGCTGCGCAGCTCCCATGGACGAGACGGGACGGGCGTCGCGGCCACGTGCCGCAGCGGCCGCTCAGAGGTGGCCGTCCAGGAGCTTCCGTACCTCGGTGATGGTCATGGGCCCCGTGCCGTGCGCCACCGCCTCTCCCTCCTTCAGCAGGACGTAGGACGGGGCGCCGGTGATCCCGTATCGCTCGGTCGCGGCCGGACAACGCGTGATGTCGGTACGGACGGCCGTCAGGCGGCCCGTGTAGTCGTCGGCGATGCCACCCACGACGAGGTCCATCTCCCGGCAGGGCTCGATTGCCTTGGGCCATGTCCCGGTGAAGTACGCGAGGACCGGAACTGCGCTCATCCCGAGGATGAAATCGAACTCCGCGTCCTCACGGGGTCGGTGAACCCGATTCGTCATGGAAGCTCCTGACCTCACGTTCCGTCATTCCGTCCCCATCATCCCTCGCGCGGTGTGCAGGCCGGCCCGGTCGGTCGTCCGGTTGGCCTGTCGGAAGGGAGGCGCGGGGCCGTCGCGGAACCACGGTGGTCCCCGGCGCGAGCGGCCCGGCCCCCCGGTCCCTGGTGACCCGGCCCGGCCTGGCCGCCCCGCCGGTCACCCAGCTGCAGCCCGTCGCGCGCCCGTGGGTCAGCTCGTGCCAGGACAGCGCCTCCACGACAGTCGAGCCGTATCCGCCGCCGCGCTTCTCAGAGACAGCGCTCCCGACGGCCCTCCCGGGGCCTTGTCCGGTCTTCACATCAACCCCCGGTCTCAGCCCGGCCAATACCGCTCTCCCCCGGGCCGCATGAGCCGACTGACGGCTCCGAGAACGAGGCACGATTCCTGGACCGCTCGCGGACATGGACGCGGTCGTGGACGGTCGACGTACGCGTCAGCCGGCCCGAAGACCGACCGCCAGCGTCAGTTCAAGGACCCGGTGCGGCGTTGCGAGATCCGGAAACAGCTCCCGCAGCTGCGACATCCGGTACCGGACCGTCTGGGGATGGACGAACAGCGCCGCCGCCACCTCGTCCCGCCTGCCCTGGTGCAGCAGCCACGCCCGCAACGTCTCCTCCAGCCGCCGTGCGGTCGCGACAGGCAGGGTCCGCAAGGGTGCGAGGGCTCGGGCACGCAGGTCTGCGAACGCGTCCGCGTCGGCGCTCAGCACCAGCTCGGGCAGGTGGTCCTCGGTGTCGCGAATATCGGAGGAGAGGGAGCGCGCGCGTAGGGCTCGTGCGTACGAGGCGGACGCACGAGTCCATGGCCGGGCCGGGCCGACCACGGCGGTGCGGTCGGTCAGCTGCCGCAAGAGATGTGTCCGGTCGGCATCGGGGACGAACAGCACACCGGTGGCGTCCGGCAGATCGTCGAGGACGAGGGTGCCCGGGTCGAGCGCGCGGTAGGCAGGCCGGGCCTGGGCTGCGGGCAGCAGGACCGCGGTCAGCGAACCCGGAGGCTGCCACCCGGCCCGTTGAGCAGAGGCCAGCAGCACATCCGGGCTCGCGCCGGCGAGGAGGTCGCGGGCCAAGTGTTCCAGGTGGCGCTCGTGGTCCCTGCCCCGGGCGGCCAGTTCGTCGGCGTGGCCCGCGGCACTCGCGGCGGAGAGCTCGTCGATGTAGGCGAAGGTCAGCTCGGCGAACTTGGCGACCTCGGCGGCGGGCAGACCTGCGGGTACTGCACCCGCTGCCAGGCATCGCCAGGCCACGCGGGCGCCGACGCGGTAGGCACTGAGCAGGGCGTCCATCGAACGGCCGTCTCGGACCTCGCCGCGGCCCAGCTCGTAGGCCGCGTCACCGGCGTCGCCTCCCATGGCGTTCCCGCTCGCGAGATCCAGGTAGTGCCCCAGGGCGGTGCGGACGGCTCGGCGGATGGTGGCGCCCATGGGGCCAGAAAGGGCGTTGGCGTAGGGAGGGACCTCGTCGATGATCGCCTGGACGACCTCGTCGGCGGTGCCCTTCAGCGCGGCCCGAAGTGCGGTGACCGTCGTCTCATCCAGGGCCAGTTCGCTGGCCCTCCGGACTGCATAACTCACGTTTTTGTTCCCTACGAACAATTCAGCCGACCAGATTTACGTCCTTCGGTCAGGACTTTACGCCCTGAGGCGCAGCAAGCTGGAGTCATGACGAGTACAGCCCTCCGCGGCAGGGCGTGGAAACTGCTGGAGATGGTCACGACGCCGCTGCTGCCGTCGGACTACCTCGACCTGGTCAGCCCGCTGCGTGCGGGCGCCGACCTGCGTGGGCGCATCGAGGCCGTGCACCCCGAGACGGGTGACGCCGCGACCATCGTGATCAGGCCGGGACGGGGCTGGCGCGGCCACACGGCCGGTCAGTACGTGCGGATCGGGGTCGACGTCGACGGGGTGCGCCTGTGGCGTGCCTACTCCCTCACCTCGCCGACAAACCGCCAGGACGGCCGCGTCACGATCACCGTGAAGGCGATCCCGGACGGCAAGGTCAGCAACCACCTGGTCCGTAGGGCCAGACCGGGCACACTGATCCAGCTCGACCAGCCGACCGGTGACTTCGTACTGCCGCAGGCCAAGCCCGCCAAGGTGCTCTACCTGACGGCCGGCAGCGGCATCACGCCCGTGATGGGCATGCTGCGCGACACCGAGTTCGACGACGTCGTCATGGTCCACTGCGCACCACAGCCGCGAGACGTGATCTTCCGCGACGAACTGCACGACCTGGTCGCGGACAAGAAGCTGCGGCTCACCGAGGTGCACACCGACACGGACGGCAAGCTCGACATCGCCCGTCTCGACGAACTCGTGCCCGACTGGGCCGAGCGCGAGACCTGGGCCTGCGGGCCCGCGGGCCTGCTCGACGCCGCCGAAGAGCACTGGACCGAGCACGGCGTACAAGAGCGCCTGCACACCGAACGCTTCCGCCCCGGCATCTCCGTCGTCGGCGACGGCGGCGAGGTCACGTTCAGCGTCACCGGCAAGACCGTCGACGCGGACGGCTCCACGCCGTTGCTGGACATCGGCGAGGAGGCCGGCGTGCTCATGCCCTCCGGGTGCCGCATGGGCATCTGCTTCGGCTGCGTCACACCCCTCAAGGCGGGCGCCGTACGCGACCTGCGCACCGGCGAGATCACCGAGGCCGAGCCGGGCGTCCTCATCCAGACCTGCGTGTCCGCCGCGGCGGGCCCCTGCGACATCGAACGGTAGGAGCACCTTGACCGCCATCGACCCCACCGCCCATCTGACCGCGGAGCAGATCGAGGAGCTCGGCCGCGAGCTGGACGCGATCCGCGACGAGGTGATCGCGAGCCGCGGCGAGAAAGACGCCGCCTACATCCGCAAGGTCATCTCGGCACAGCGCAAGCTCGAACTGGTCAGCCGGGGCGTGCTGCTGTTCTCGATCTTCCCGCCCGCGTGGCTGATCGGCACCGCCGGTCTGTCCGTGGCGAAGATCATGGACAACATGGAGATCGGCCACAACATCCTGCACGGCCAGTGGGACTGGATGCGGGACCCGAAGATCCACTCCACCACCTGGGAGTGGGATCACGTCTCGCCGTCCGAGCAGTGGAAGCACTCGCACAACGAGCTGCACCACACGTACACCAACGTGATCGGCAAGGACAACGATCTCGGCTACGGCATCATGCGCGTCGACGAGGACCAGCGGTGGCACCCGTTCCACCTCGGCCAGCCGCTGTGGAACTTCCTCAACGCCTGCTTCTTCGAGTACGGCATCGCGGCGTACGACCTGGAACTCGGCAAGAACCTGCACAAGCGCCGCCGCAACAGCCCGGAGTTCCGCGCGCGGGTCAGGGCCGTGGGCCGCAAGATCCGCAAGCAGGTGCTCAAGGACTACGTGATCCACCCGCTGCTGTCGGGCCCGTCGTTCCTCACCACGCTCGCCGCCACGTTCACCGCGAACCTGGTCCGCAACCTCTGGACCCACTCGGTGATCATGTGCGGGCACTTCCCCGAGGGCGTCCAGGTCTTCGAGCGCCGGTCGATCAAGGGCGAGACGCGCGGCCAGTGGTACCTGCGCCAGATGATGGGCTCGGCGAACATCAGCGGCAGCAGGGCCATGCACTTCATGACCGGCAACCTCTCCCACCAGATCGAGCACCATCTGTTCCCGGACCTGCCGAGCAACCGGTACGCCGAGGTCGCGGTGAAGGTGCGCGCGCTG
Source organism: Streptomyces sp. GQFP (assembly GCF_021545335.1). Classification (GTDB taxonomy): domain Bacteria; phylum Actinomycetota; class Actinomycetes; order Streptomycetales; family Streptomycetaceae; genus Streptomyces. Next base: position 14,047 of record NZ_CP089312.1, read on the forward strand.
TTCGAGAAGTACGAGCTGGAGTACGTCACCGGGCCGCTGCCCAAGCAGGTGTTCTCCGCGTGGCACAAGGTCTTCCGTCTCTCGCTGCCGAACAAGAAGCCCAAGGCCAAGACGCCGGACCGCGAGCAGGAACTCGTCGCGGCCTGATTCCCGGTACTGGTTCAGATCTTCCGGCCGTACCGGCGGCACCACCGGGTTCGGTGAGATCCGTTGTCGAAGCGGGACGGCTACCGGGCGCTGCTGGGCCGGTGGCCCGGCTTGCCGGGTCCTGATCCGTTCCCTCCGCGGCGGGAACCTGACGGCGGCCTTTCCCGAGATTGTCGCCGCGGCCTGGCAGTTGCCGGACGACACCGCGCTCGATGGCGTTATGTGACCTGTGCGGGTGTCTCAGACCCAAGGTGTCTCAGCGTGAGTCAGCGCACCAGGCAAGGGAGGCTCTCGCAGTACCTGTATCACCAGGGTCTCCCAGACGTCCAAAATGCCTGTCAACCTGGTTGAGTCGAAAGCGTCGACAACACTCCATGGACACGCACTGCAGCTTTACCCCCATCAGTTCAATTCAGCTGCCCCGAACGCGCGACCGTGTCAGCGCATTCTCCACGGCAGAAGGGACGGAGACCAATGGCGGACAACCAATTCACCACTCACACAGAACTTTTCGATCTGAGTGGGAAGTACGCCCTTGTCACTGGCGGCACCAGGGGAATTGGGATGATGATAGCGCGCGGCCTTCTCCAGGCGGGCGCCCGCGTCGTCATCAGCTCACGCAATGCAGACGCTTGCGCGGAGGCACAGCATCTACTGTCCGAATTCGGCGACGTTCAAGCAATTCCCGCCGACCTGTCCAGGCACGACGAGTGTCAGCGCCTCACTGATCTTGTCCAGGCCGACTCGGAACGCCTGGACATCCTTGTCAACAACGCGGGAGCGATGTGGCGCGAGCCGCTGGAGACGTTCCCGGACGAGGCCTGGGATGCAGTGCTCGACCTCAACCTCAAGTCGCCGTTCTGGCTGGTGCAGGCGCTGCTCCCGGCACTTCGTAAGGCGGGCACCGCCGATGATCCCGCGCGGATCATCAACATCGGCAGTATCGCCGCCATCCACGTCGCCCCGTCGCCCAACTACTCGTACGCCAGCAGCAAAGCGGCACTCCATCAGCTCACCAGGGTACTTGCCAGGGAGCTGGGCCCACAGCACATCACGGTGAACGCGGTAGCACCGGGAGTCTTCCCGTCGCAGATGATGGCGACCACTCTCGATGCCATCGGCGACACGATCGCGGCGGCAGCCCCTCTGCGCCGGCTCGGCCGCGACGACGACATGGCGGGTGCCGCCGTGTTTCTCGCCAGCCGGGCTGGGTCCTACCTCACGGGCGCCATCATCCCGGTAGACGGTGGCACCGCAACGACCGCAACGGGTATCCATTAGTCTGCGGGACGGGCTTACGGTGAGGAGATAACCGCGATGGATCTACGCACCGAGATCCGGGAGTTTCTCAGCTCGCGTCGCGCCCGCATCGCACCGGAGCAGGCGGGCCTGCCCGCTTACGGCGGCAACCGTCGGGTCAAAGGTCTGCGCCGCGAGGAGGTAGCGCTACTGGCGGGGATATCGGTCGACTACTACGTACGCATGGAGCGCGGCAGCCTCGCCGGTGCCTCCGATGGGGTGCTCGACGCGTTGGCCTCTGCCTTGCAACTCGACGAGGCCGAGCGCGACCACCTGTTCCACCTCGCGCGCCGATCCAGGGCGCCCAGCGGCCCACGCCGGCGTAGGCCTGCCCTGACGGTGCGCTCAACGCTGCAGCAGGTGCTCGACGCGATCTCCGATGCGCCGGCCTGGATCGGTAACGGCCGTTATGACGTGCTCGCCATGAATCAACTCGCTCGCGCGCTGTATTCACCGGTGCTGGCCGACCCGCGACGGCCCGCGAACACGGCGCGGTTCGTCTATCTGAACCCCGAGGCTGCCAGCGAATTCTTTGTCGACTACGACCAAATTGCCGGTGGCGTGGCCGCGAAGCTACGCATGGAAGCCGGCCGCGATCCGCACGACGAGGAGCTGATCGCCCTGGTCGGCGAACTGTCAACGTGCAGTGAGCTGTTTCGGCAGCGGTGGGCATCTCAGGACGTGCGGCTGCACCGGTCCGGCCGCAAGCGTGTGCGCCATCCGATCGTGGGCCAGCTCGACTTGGACGTCGAGTACCTGGAACTGCCCGCCGAACCCGGCCTGCACCTCATCGTCTACACCGCACCCGCGGGCACACCGACCGCTGACAATTTAGCGCTCCTGGCGTCGTGGGCGGCAACCCAACAGACGCTGGCGACCGAGATCGAAGCACACAACGGTTGAAGATGGCGCTGTGGCGGCGCGATGACGCCCCGACGTCGAGTCGGTGACGGGCTGATTCATCACAGCGATGCCGGGCCAATACAACTCGAATGCGATTGCGGAATCTGCTGCGCTGGAGACGCATTCGCCGCCGATGGTTCGGGGAGCCGAAGAAGGAAGAAGAAGGAAATAGGGCCGCGCGGCCGTCGGCGCGGCACAGATAACCTGCGCGAATGAAGCGGATACAGCGGGCCGCCGGCACGGTCATCGGCTCAGCGGTGGGTGACGCCCTGGGCGGCCCCTTCGAGTTCGGTCCCCCGGGTGCGTTCTCCGCTCGGTTTCCCGTGCCTGGTGCCGGTGGCGAGATGTGCGGAGGCGGTGGCTGGGACCCCGGCGAGGCCACTGACGACACGCAGATGGCCGTCCTGGTCGCGGAGTCGCTACTGGAGCGGGGCGGACTGGATCTGCCGGACATCTTCGCCCGCTTTCAGCGGTGGGCCGCATCAGAGCCGAAGGACATCGGCTTGCAGACCGAAGACGTCCTGACCAACGGCATGCCCTGGGACCTCGCCGCCGCCATCCATTTCCAGGTCAATCAACGAGCAGCAGGAAACGGCTCCTTGATGCGGGCATCGACCTCTGCGGTCCACTTCGCAGCCGCCGGCCAAGAAGCCACCATGGACGCCGCCCGCCGCATCGCCGCCCTCACCCACGGTGACCGCGCAGCTCGGGAAGGGACCGCGATCTTCCACGAACTCATCCGCGTCACGTTCGAGGACACCGACCCCCTCACCGCACTCCCGGACATTCTGGCTCTTGTCCACCCTGAGCACCGCGGCCGCTACGCCACCGTCCTCGCGCCCGACTGGCACCCCGACCAGGCGACCGAGTTCAACGGTGCCGTCTGGCCCTGCCTGGGCTCCGCCGTCTGGGCCCTGCGCACCACCACCAGCTTCGAAGACGCGATACGCGCGGCAATCGACCTCGGCGGTGACACGGACACCGTCGCCGCGGTGACCGGAGGACTCGCAGGGGCGTACTACGGGTTGGCTGCAATCCCCGCCCACTGGACCCAGCCACTCCATGTCCCCCTCCCAGGCTTCGACGGACGAGTGCTGCACCTGGCAGATCTGCTCCACCTTGTACACCGTCTCAGAGGCTGAACCGGGTCTTGCTCCCCAGTCGGCCGATAGCTGAACAGTGGCCCAGCGAAAGCCCGCTGGTGCGCGGTATGACTGGCCCAAACGTGAGGCCGGACGGTCCGCAAACCGAAGCTGACTCGGTTGTCCTGGCCGCAGCGGTCGGCGGGGCCTTAACGCCGCGGTGGTCGCGCACCGGCTGCGGCGACGGGCGGCGGTGACCGCTGTCGGACTCGTGCCGGCGCCACGTACGTCCTCACCGCGAATCTGGCTGGACCGCGGCCGGAATGGCGCGAGATGGACCGTATGCGTGGGCGCCGGGGACTCAGCGGGGCTCGGGGGAACTCACGGGATGTCGCGCATACTCCCTTGGTTCGCCGCAAGCCTCCACAGCAGAACTGAATTCAATTAAGGTTCGGTTGGCATCGTTGACGAGGAGGTCAATCATGGCGTTCGTTCTCATCCATGGGGCAAGCTTTGGCGCGAACTGTTGGGACGAACTGATCCCCCATCTCCGTGCGGAAGCATTGGCGGTCGACCTTCCGGGGCGCGGGAGCAGGGCCGGAGCCGACCTGGGCACGGTCACTCTCGCGGACTGCGCCGACACGGTTCGCGAAGACGTCGAAGCGAAGGATCTGTGCGACGTGGTGCTGGTCGGTCACTCCTTCGCGGGCGTCACGATTCCGCGTGTCCTGGACCTCATCCTTGACCGGATCCGCCACGTCGTCCTCGTGTCGGCCGTGGTGCCGGCGGACAGATCCCGGGTACTTGACCAGATCGATCCCGGAGTGCGGGGTCTGGTGGAGCAGTCCATCGCCGGCGGCGTCTACCACCAGACCCGCGAGGGCGCCGCCGCGATGCTGTGCAACGACATGGACGAGGCGACCGCCGCGTCCACCCTGGACCGGCTCGCTGACGACTCGGCCGCCCTCCTCAGCGAGGCCGTGGACTTGAGCGGCTACAGACGCGATGTCCCCCGGACGTACGTGCACCTCACGCGTGACCAGTGCTACGTCGAGGAACTCCAGCAGCGATCCATCGCACTGCTTCAGCCCGACGTCATCGATCTCGACACCGGCCACATGGCCATGATCAGTGCGCCCGAAAAGCTTGCCGCCGTCCTCAACGCGATCCACGGCTGATCGAGTCAGCGTCAGCCAGCGGGGGGCGAGGAAGTGTCCGCGGCCGGGAGACAGTCGCCAAGAGCGAGGGCGCCCATGGTGCACTACCGAGGCACGATCGACCATGCCAAGGTGCGCGAGAAGCTGGGCGGCGACCGACGTGCCCGTCTACGCGGACGTGTGGGTCGACGGGTAGGAACACGTCGTCCAGGGCCCACGGCTACCACGGTGATCACCGCTTGGTGGCACTCGGCCAGGTACGGATGGCGAACTCATCTGCCTCACCCGCCGCCGCGTCGACGTCCTGATCAGTCGAAGAGGGAGAGGTCGACAGACTCCGCGAGGGCGGCATAGCCCGCGTCACTTCCGTGGAGGTTGTCACCCATGTGCAGGTCGCTGCGGATGCGGCTGGGATCGGCGGGGTCACGCCAGACGGCGTCGAAGTCGAGTACGCCGTCGAAGGCGCCGCTCGTGCGGATCCATGCGTTGACCTGCTCGCGCGCCTTGTCACCCTGGGCTGTGTACATTTCCGAGCCGCCGTAGGGAGCGATGGTCGCGGCATGGACCTTCACGCCGTGCGCGCGGGCTCGAGCCGCCAGCTGGAGGTGGGCTGCGATGACGTCGTCGACGTCGACGGGTGAGCCGGGGAACATCGAGAGGGATCCGGCGGTGTCCTCGGTGCGTGGGGCGAAGGAGAAGATGAGGTCGTTGCCCACGGCGATCACCACATGGCTGAGGCCGGGCGTGGCGAGGATGTCGCGATCGAAGCGGGCGAGGGCGGCGGTGCCGATGCCGTCGGTGAGCATGCGGTTGCCGCTGATGCCCTGGCTGACCACACAGAGGGCCTGTCCGCCGCGGGCTGCCAGACGTTCGGCGAGCCTGTCCGTCCAACGTCGATCGGTGCCGGGGGTGGAACCCACTCCATCGACGCGAGAGTCGCCGATTACGGCGATGGCCCGGGTCGGTGTCTCAGGCTGCACTTCCACGGCCGTGATCAGGGCTTGTGCCGGCAAGGGGGCGGCGTCCGCGGGCAGCGAGATGAGGGCGCTCGCGTCGCCGGGGATGAGCCAGCCGAGCGTGTGGAAGGTCCCGTGGCAGGTCGCGGTGTCGACTCGGCCGGGCAGGTAAAGGCTGATGGTCAGCCGAGACAGCGCGGCGGTCCGCAGATCGATGGGGTCACTGAGGATCGGCGCACCCGCTGGCACGGTGGCGGTCGGCCGGCCGCTGAAGGTCACCGCGTGATCGCTTCCGTGCTGGACTCCGTCGTCGGTGTCCGTGATGGCGACACGGGCGGCGCCGATGGTCAGCGGTGCGCTTCCGTACTCGTTGCTGATGCGGATGCGGATGCGGTGTCCGCCGCCTGTGATGCGGACGATTTGCCGCAGCGTCGCGTTCTCGAAGGGCTCGATGCAGCTGACGGAGTTGTCCGGTGCCTGCGGGGAGGCGCCCCATGTGCGAACCCACGCAACTGTGAGCGGGGCCGAACCTTCGCAGCTGGAGGGGGTGTTGATGGCGCTGTTCACGGTCGTTGCCTTTCGGCTGTCGGGTATGACGGCGGTGCTTGAGGGTGTTGGTGCTCGACGAGTCCGATGTCAGGCGGCCTTGCGTGACGCGGTGGAGGGGCCTGGGCGTCGTTCGCGGTCTTGCGCTTCCAGGCCGATACTCCGGCCCAAGAGAGGTCGATCCGCAGCGGGGAACGGCGCCGCGTCCGGAACGGGGTCGGGGAGCCGCCGTTCGTTCTAGCTCTGCGGCGCGCCGAACCACTGGGCAGCCGCCTGCTCGAACGCGTCGCGATCCGGGGCGGGCTCGCTCGCCCAGGCCACGACGCCGTCGGGCCGAATCAGCGCGGCACCCAGCCCGAGGTCGTTGCGCGCAGGGCCGGCCGCGTAGTGGATCCGGCCTTCCCACCCCTTCGCCGCGACCTGCAGTGCACGGTCGGTGCTGAAGTCGAGCACGACTCCCTGCCCCTGGCGCAGCAGTTCGCCGAGGCGAGTGCCGTCCTCGAAGCGGAAGTCCGGGGCGGTGCGGCCGACGAGGGGCTGTTCGCTACCCAGGTCGTAGCGGTTGAACAGCCCCGACGTCTTTCGGTACACGTGGGTCGTTCCGTCGGTAGTGCTCATCAGATCGTGGACGAGTTGACGCAGCGCGGGGGCGTTGGGGCCCGGCTTCATGGTCGCGACCTGGGCGCGAGACCAATCGAGGACGGCGGCGCCGACGGGGTGCCGCTCGGTGGTGTAGGTGTCGAGCAGACCCTCGGGAGCGGTGCCACGCACGGTGGCGGCGAGCTTCCAGCCGAGGTTAACGGCGTCGCCAATGCCGAGGTTGAGGCCCTGGCCGCCCAGGGGCGAGTGGATGTGTGCTGCGTCGCCCGCCAGCAGCACCCGGCCCTCGCGATACGTCGTCGTCTGCATCGCGCGGTCGGTGAAGCTGGATGCGAGATGGACCTCGCTCAGCGTCACGTCGGTGCCGCTGACGCGGCGCAGGACCGTCTGGAGGTGTTCACGGGCCAGCGGCTGGGAGCGGTCGAAGGTGCCGCCGTCGAAGTCCATCATGCCCAGGTGCCCTTCGAGGGGCGTACGCAGATACATGCCGGTCGGCGTCAGGTTGAACCCGAGCGGCAGCTGCTCGGGATCGGCGAAGGTGACCTTGGCGGCGTAGCCGGTGAACAGCGGCTCGGTGCCCACGAATTCGATGCCGGCGAGCTGACGTACGACGCTGCGCCCGCCGTCGCAGCCCACCAGCCAGCGCCCCTGGTACTCCTGACCGCCTGCCGTGACGAGGACAGATTCGGTGTCCTGCGCCACGGCCGTGACCGGAGCATTCCGGATGATCTCGGCTCCGAGCGCGGTGGCCCGCTCCGACAGCACCGCTCCGATCGCTTCCAGGCTCGTCATGAACCCCTCCGTCGCCGGGCTGGGCAGCCGGGACGGGAGGGTGGCTGTGTCGACGTCAGCCGCGTCGAGTGTCATGCCCGCGAAAAGACTCAGCTCACGAGGGTCGGGCGCCTCGACCGCTTCCGGATCCGCGCCCACCTTCGCCAGGTCGACTCCCGAAGCCTGCGCCATCGCTTCCAGGAGGCCGCGGCGGTAGAACGTCTCGGCCGACGCGGCGTTCAGGCCCCGCAGCCCGAGCGGTAACGCTTTCAGGGGCGAGGTGAGTTCCGGGTCCCGCTCAAGGACCAGAACCGAGCAGCCGGACAGGGCCAGCTCGCCGGCCAGGAACAGACCGACCGGGCCGCCGCCCGCGATCACGACGTCATGCATGCGAGGTGTCCTTTCGAGAAACGAACGATGGGGTCACCCAGCCAGATAGGCCGGGTCAGCGCAGACGGGTGAGGCCGTCGAGGATGACGGCGATGCCGGTGAGGAACTGCTCGCGGTCGTCGTGCTCTCTCATCTGGCCGACGATGGCGTGCATGAACGGGTACGCCTCCGGGTCGAGCCCCTGCCATGCAGTCGACGCCGCGTCGAAGAACTCGTCGCGATCCCCGCTGGGGTCGATCCCTGAGGTGTCCCCCTCGATGCGGGCGTTTTGGCTGACGGCTCCGAGGATGTAGTGCACGAGCGTCGAAGCCGCGTCGAACCAGGAGGCTCGCGGCACACCCAGGGCGCCCACCTGCCCGCCGATCCGCTCGAAGATCCCCACCGTCACCGGGCCGACCGGATTCCGGACGATCTGGAGGGTCAGCCGCGTAGCGAGCCACTGATGTGCGGCGATCGCGTCGAACAGGGCCAGCGCGACGACACGGATCTCGTCCCCGGGTGTGGCCGCGGTCCCGGCGGGCCGGGTCGCCAGCGCCGCACCGATCACGGTTTCCGTCGCCGTGTCGAGCAGCTCGTCACGGGTGCCCACGTGGTAGTAGATCGCCCCGGAACCGGTGGCCAGCCGTTCGGTCAGCGCCCGGATGGTCAGCGCGCTCTCGCCGCCCGCATCGAGCATCTCGACCGCAGTGCCGATGATCTGCTCCCGGGAGAGCACCTGGTTGCGCCGCTGTGGCCGGCGTGCTCGCGTCGTCACGCCTCGATGTTGCCACATTTGGTACAGCGATCCAAATTGGTGCGCCGTACCAAAGTGGCGCACGGCCCCACTTTGGAACAGTGCACCAGCGCGTTGGTCTGCCGACTCCGGCCGCGAGAGCAAAGAGGCGACGAAATTCCGCGCCGTCGTTTTCTTGGGGGCAGCAGCCGCGCCGCGTCCAGCACGTCGGCGAGCCGGTGCTGAACCGCATCGGCGTAGCGGACGGAGTTGGTCAACACCGCGCACACCCAGCCGGTCGGCCAGGCCGGTCGTCCGCACGGCCAGGCGCAGGGACCCGAGCCCGGCGCCTTCCCGCCCCAGCCACACCACCTCCAGCCGCAAGGACGCCCCGGCCGGCTCCCGCCACGGATGAAGCAGCTATTCGGCGAGGTCCGCCCGCCCGGCCGACAGGGCCCGTACGGGCTCGCGGGCCGGACCGAGCATCACCACCAGACCGCGGTCGGCGCACGCGTGCAGCACCGGCCAGGACCACCGGCGCCTCGGCGTGCGCGCGGACACCGGGCGACCTCGCCCACCGGGCCGCGCGAAGCGGACCCGTAGCGCCGACTCCACCACGTGTGCGCCGCCGCGCACGGGTGTACGGGCCCGGTCCCGGCGCGGGGCCGGCGGATCGACGGACGACGCCGGCGACGGCGTCCCCCGCTCCGCAGGCAGGGAGGCGCCATAACGGGCCGAGTAGCCGGACGCGGTGTGCACTGACGTCCAGCCGTCGAGACGGTTCGCGGCAGGCCGTGGATGTTGACGCTGGCTGACGAATGCCCCGAGTCGACCTCCAGAGCTGCCGCAACTTGTCGAGACAGGTGACACCTGGTCTTGGTGGTTGACACCCAGGGGACTTCGACAGGATCAAGACGGTTCACGCAACCGCCGCGCCATGAGAGACGGCGGCATCCCGCCGCCCTGCGAACCCGCCACCACCCTCCGTCCCACTTGCTTAACCTATCGATTTTCGATAGATTCCCATCGCCATTCGATGGAAGGACGGGCCGTGGGAAAGCTGACAGTGCGTGCGCTGCGCGCCGTGCTCGTGGTGGTGCTCGCCGGCACCGTGTTCGTACAGGCATTGATGGTGTGGGTGTTGGTCAGCGGGAGCGACCCGGAGGACGGGTCGCTCCCGCTGACCGCGCTGCGCGTGATCACGATCCTGGGCATGGTGTCGGTCCAGGTCGCCCTGGTCTGTGTATGGCGGCTGGTGGCGATGGTGCGACGCGGAACCGTGTTCTCCCACGCCGCCTTCCGCTACGTGGACGGCGTGATCGGCGCGATCGTGGCGGCTGCCCTCGTGTGGTTCACGGTCACGGCCGTCAACGCGCCGGGCCAACGGGACGACCCGGGTGTCACCGTCATCATGGCCGGGGTCGGCCTGGCCATCCTGGGGGTCGCGCTCATCGTGCTCGTACTGCGGATGCTGCTCGCCCAGGCCGTCGCGCGCGACGTCGAAGCGGCACAGATGCAGGCCGAGCTGGACGAGGTGATCTGATGCCGATCACCGTCGACATCGACGTGATGCTGGCCAGGCGGAAGATGTCCGTGGGCGAACTCGCGGACCGCGTGGGGATCACACCCGCCAACCTGGCGGTACTCAAGAACGGCCGCGCCAAGGCGGTGCGCTTCACGACGCTCGCCGCGCTCTGCGAGGTGCTCAAGTGCCAGCCGGGCGACCTGCTGCGCTGGGAGGCCGAGGACGCCGCCGCCGGATGACGCGCCCTTCCAAGATCATGGACTCTTCGACGCCCCGCGATCCGCGTGGACGACCGTGCCTGCCGACGCGTCATCGCCGATCCCGCCCGCCTTTGACCAATCCCGCGAGCATCCCGGAGCTGGTGGCGTCCCCGGTTCGGGTCCCGGATCCGCCAACCACCGTGCACAGGTCTCGCCAGCCGCGATGAACAGAAGTGCCGTGACCTGCAAGGACTCCATGGGCGAACCGCCCGGCACACTGCTGCTCACGGCCATCGCCACGTTCTTTCAAGTACGGGTGGCGCAGGATCAGTTCGATGTCTGCGTCGGCTCGATCAACTCCCAGCGGGCATCGGGCAGATCGCCCGGGCAAGCGCTTCGTTCGCCCATGACCTCGGCGTACCGCCCGCAGGCGAGTGCGCCCGGGCGCACGTGCGCGGTGGTGGAAGCGTCTCGCGGAATCAGGCGTACGGGAATGAGACAGGCGTAAGCCAGCTCTCGACCCGGGTGACAGATCACCCGACTCTCATGAAGTCGCTGAAGTGATCCCCGGCGGGCCATGGCCTGGTCGTGTGGCTGATGGTGACGGCCCGGCTCCTGCTCGGTATGGCCCGGCCTGTGGTGAACGGCGTCGGCCGGAAGCCGGCCTGCGGGCCGGGTTCTGTTCTCCGGTGTGCCGCTCCAGCCGCAACCGTCGGCCTTCCCCGCAGTCTTGGTCTCGACGCTGGTCGCCCCGCCGACCAGACGATCGACGGGGCGAAGCAGTCAGTGGCGCGGCTCAGCAGTGGTCGGTGTAGGTCCTGTACCAGGCGCCCCATGTGTTCGTCGCGTAGTCGAGATAGCTGCAATAGAACGTGTCGTTTGCCGTTATGACCTTGATGGATTTGCCGGCACTGTTCTCGAAGGCGTCGAAAATGGCGTACGCATGGCCGTTGCCCGGCATCTCCTTCCAGCCTCCCGCACCGGCCCAGGTATGCCAGATGCTGCCGGAGGGTGCCACTCCGAAGCATTCGTCCGGCCCATAGATCCAGTCGACGAAACGCGCTCCGGTCTCGTTGAATTCTCCGGTGTAGCCGAAACAGGTCGCGGGGTCCGCGGAAGCGGGCGAGGCAGACACACCCACCACGCCGAAGGCCGCAAGCGAAACCGCGGCGGCAGCGGTCGACAGACGTAAACGCAACGTCATGAACACTCTCCCTTTGCTCGAGTCGGCCGAACCGGCGCAGACAACAGCCGTCAGCCGATGACCAGCCAGAACCGGCTCTCCGTACCTCCTGTCATGGGCACGGTAGGTTGCAAGCCCCGTCGGGACAACAACACGTACATGAACACGCGGATACCCCAACTGCCCCTCCGCAGGCCGTAGTTGTGAAGACGTGGGCGCCGGAAAAGGCGACTGCGGCGTGGGAGGCCGGCAGCCGTCCGGCTGCCTCCGTCGCCGCATGCTCCCAACGGAACGGGCGGCACGATCTGTCGGCAGTGGAGACGTGGTCCAGGGAGCCCAGCTCGATGCCGACCGCGTCGAGGACGCGCTCCGCCGCCTCGTAGTCGTCGCCCCGGTCCCCCGCCCACTCCGCGCGAACCATCATGCCCAGGTCACGCTACGTACGGAGCGGGACCAGGCCGCCCGGGACCAGAAGGCCAAGGAGCACGACGCACTCGTCGAATGCGCCGCGCTCGGAGACGGTGCCGGCGCGGCGGAGATCATGCGCAAGCACATCGACACCAGCCTAGGAGCGACAGCGGTGTGGCGGCTCGGCCACGCCGACTCCGCCGACCTCGTCGACAAGTACGGCGACCAACTGCGCGTCTGTGACGTGCAGTTCACCTCGTACGGAGCTGTTCACTCCTTCGCCGGCCCGATACGCACCCTCTCCTGAGCCGTCCGCGACAGCGCCCTCCTCGCCGGCATGGACATCGGCATCCACGCCCTGGGCACCAACCCCCGCAAGAGCGCGAAGGCGGGCGCGGGCTCGGTCGACGAACCCGTGTCGTTCGGCGGAATCACCTTCACGACCCGGAAGATCCTGCACGCCGACCACGACGGAGTCGTCCTCCTGCCGACCACCTGACTCCCGGCGGAGGCCGCGGCCGTCACCTCGGTCCGGGCCCCGCGCGCAGGGCGTCATGATGAGGCCCAGGAGTCGTGCGGTAGGGGGCCGCCAGTTCCCCTGGCGATACTCGCTGCCGGATGTCGGTGATCGGCTTTGTCGTTGGCGCGGAGCCGGCTACACGGTGCACGTACGCCTTCCGAGGCCAGGCGACACTGGTTGCGTGATTGTCGAACGCGCGTATGCCCCTCTCTCCTCGTACGACGAGGACACCTGGCCTTGGTCGGTGCCCTGTGTCCGGCAGCTGCTCGACGAAGGCCTGCGGTTCACCGCGCCGGTGACCTTTCTGGTCGGTGAGAACGGCTCGGGGAAGTCGACCCTGGTCGAGGCGTTGGCGGAGGGGTTCGGCCTGGACTCCTACGGCGGCTCCCACGACTGGCGCTACGCCTCCCCGCGCGGCAAGTCGGCGCTCGGCGAGCGGATGAGATTCGACGCCGCCTCAGGGCGCGGGCGCCGCATGGCCACCAGCTGGTCGGCCCGCAAGGGCTTCTTCCTGCGCGCCGAGACCGCGCTGGACGCCCTGGACAGGGAGGGCTTCTCCCCCGACCATGTCAGCCACGGTGAAGGCTTCCTCGCGGCGTTCCGCGGGAAGTTCCTCCACGCCGGGCTCTATGTTCTCGACGAGCCGGAGGCAGCACTCTCCTTCTCCTCGTGCCTCGAACTGATCGGGCACATCGACCGATTGGCCAAGGAGGGCGGCCAGGTCATCTGCGCCACACACTCACCCCTGCTGACCGCACTGCCGGGCGCGGACATCATCGAGATCGGCCAACACGGCATGCGGAGCGTCGCCTGGCGGGAACTCGACGTCGTGGACCACTGGCGCCGCTATCTCGCCGACCCGCACACCTACCTGCGGCACATCGTCGAACCGTAGACGGGCCCCCTCAGCCCTCGTCACACGGGCGATGCAGAAGACCCGGCTCTCGTATGTCTGCCTCTCGTGCCGGGTCTCGCACAAGCTGCCCTACGACCGCACGGGGCAGCGGACCCGTCCTCGCTGTGCGGATCCGATGACTCATGCAGGATCGGTGTTCGCCTCGCTCGGCCAGCGTCTTCTGCCGGATGTGCAACCACCATTCGGCCGTCAGCCCAGCTTGCCGCAGGCGGAGTCCAGGGGCGGAGAACCAAGTGGCCGTGGACTCGTCATCAGCCGTCAGCGACGTCCAGTCTGTGCCACCAGTGACCGCATACGCCGGAGCAGAAGCGCTCGCGGCGCCGTTCGTCCGCGACCGCCAGTACCGCGACCAGCAGCCGGAACGCCTTGCGGCGTTCGTCGACGGGGGCGAGGCGGGCGATCTTCCCCAGTTGCTGGTCGATCGGGCCGCAGGTGATCAGAACCGCGGGCGTATGCGTCGGGCGCAGCCCGGCACGGCGGATGCTCTCCGGTCCGTCTTCGGCGACGGCGCGGGCCTGGACGCAGTGATGACGCAGGAACAGCAGCGTCTCGGACTGCTTCTCCGGGACGAGTGCGTCGAACCACTCGATGCCCTGCGCCATCGGGCGCAGTCCCTGGGCGAGTTCGTTGAGTATGACGTCTCGTTCGGTCATGGCTGCCTCTGTTTGGAGAGGCGGCGCTCCGTCGCGGAGATCAGGATTCCGAGGAGCACCGCCAGATCGGCCGCGCCCTCGGCTTCGTCGGCCCAGCGGGTGGCTTGCAGGGGGTGCACCTGGTCCAGGTGGACGCCTTCGCGGGCGAGGACGAAGGCCAGTGCCAGCATGGCTGCGCGGGCGTTGCCGTCCTCGAACGGATGGAAGAACAGGACGTCGAGGTAGGTCCAGGCGGCGTGTGAGGGGAGGGGCAGGTCCGGTCGAGTGCTCTCGGACAGGCGGCGCGCGAACCGCGCCGGCGTATCGGGGGTGAGGCCGTAGCGCTCCCGTCCGCCCTTCGCGAAGGCCGGCGCCGTGCGGAAACCGACCGAGGGACGACGCAGTACCGTCCGCTGCCAGTTCGCCATGAGGGCGAAGCTCAGCCGCCTGCCCTGTTCCGCGTCGGCGAGGGCCAGATCGAGCGCGGTCAGGATCCGCTCGGTCTCTTCGGCGTCCCGGCTGCCGCGTGTGGTGGTGAAGAAGTCCCGGAAGCCGTCGCGCGCCGGTGCTCCCGCGTCGGGGCGGGTGCCGCTCCAGCACGGCCAGGAGATCCGCGTACGAAGCGCAGCCAGTCGGCGAGGGCGTCCTGCTGGTGGCCGGACCCGGACGTCACTGGTTCTCGTCCACGGTCCGGGCGAACCGCGAGCTCACCGCGTCGACCACGACGACGTCCGGTGCGATCCAGCTGCCGAACCGGCCCCCAACCGCGCTTTCCACGATCTCCCGGGCTCGCTCCTCGTCGATGCCGTTGTAGGCGAGGAACCAACCGAGGACCTGCTGGCAGTGTCCGTACCAGGCGCTCTCGGCCCGCGTCCGGTCGGCCACCACGGTCACCAGCCGCGTGCACGCGCGTTCCCAGTGCCATGGATCCACCAGGGACGAGGATTCGGCCGAGTGCGACGGGGGCGCCAGGGCGGAGAAAGCTCTCTGCCAGGTCCTCGATCCAGTCACGCCATTCGAGCAGGGCCGCGACGGCCAACGGGGCGGTCGCGGCCGCCGTCGTCAGGGTATGGGCGGCACAGGACCATACGTCGACGACCCCGCCGTCGATGTCGCCTTCACCCACCGACCAGTTCCAGCCGCAGGCCCACCGGCCGTACCGGTCCACCAGCAACTCGGTGACGGGGTCCAACGAGCGCCACCAAAGCTCTTCGACGGCCTCAGGGCTGGGCAGCAGGGGTGCCACAAGACCGGCCAATGTATCCGCCGCATCCTCGTCCAACTCGAACGGATGCCGTGACGGATCCACTTCTTCCCAGGTCAACGTGCGTGCCGACAGTTCGCTCACCACGCCACTCTGCCGTGCGCAGCCGTACGAACTCCAACCCATTTCCGAGCGGGGGCGCCAGCGCACCCGAAAATGATCCTCAGTCGAGAAGGGCCTGACCCCAGGCGCGTGAGGTTCCCCCACCCCGACCGGCCGTGGCCTTGTTCAGTGTTGGCAGGACCGATCAGCCCGTAGCCTCATGACCTTGGGCAAAACGCCAACGGCCCATGCCGACCGGCGTGTTGGAGGTAGCTTCGTCGGCATGAGCAATGACGTTCGTATCGATCGCGCCCCGTCCGCCGGGGGCGGCATCCAGATCACGGTCAGCCTCTCCCCCACCGTTTTGGCGAAGCTCCAGAAGGACGGCTCCTGGACCGAGTCCATCACTGACGGCCAGGTCACCGGCGACGGGCCGGCCATCACCCAGATCGAGTTCAAGGTGCCGTAGGCCTCGCAGCGCACGAGCGACGGCACAGGCCCGGCCATCGCTCGGTACTCGCCGCCCTCCAGGCGGCGGGCCGGCAAGTTGTTCGGTGACCAGCCTGCTTCTGTGCATGCTCGCCGAGGCCCCCTCTCCGATCCTCGGATCGGGAACCCGCATCCGTGGCAAGGTCCGCGAAACGTCCCGCCGTTGTACGCGCAGCGGGCGCGGTGGACGATCTCAGGGGTTCCGCGATCGAGGTCACAGCCGCGTCCTCCGGCGCTTGTGAGCATGGCAGTTCGAGGTCCAGCCACGGCCGTGCCCTCGGTGTGCAGGGCTGGACGGCGGAAGGTCCGATCCGGCGCGGGGCCCTCGATCGGCGCCTGGTGCGAGTCAGTAGGCTCGGCCGTTCCTGGCGGTGGCGTTGCCGCCTGGCCCGGGGCTTCAGCGGTCATCTCCCGTGGTCCGAGTGGTCTGAAAGGTGCTTGTCACAGTCATGCGAACAACGACTCGTCCGAGCGAGCGTGCGCAGCTGTTCCGGCGGGCGACCGGTCTGGTGTCGGCCGTGGTCCTGCTCGGCGCCTGCGGTGAGGTCGTCGAGGGGGCACCTCCACTTCCCACGGGCAGCCCCTCGGTCCCCTCGTGCATGACGCCGCCGGGGGATCTGCTGGCGGACCTCGACGGCGACGGCCTCACCGACCGTGTCTCCGACCCCTCCCACACCGGTGCCCGACTGACCGTCGCGTTCGGCAAGGAGACGGGCTACGGCTCCCCGGTCGGCGTACGGAAGCTGGTCGGCCGCTCCGGCAGCGGCGAGAAGGACGTACTGGCCGCGGTGGCCGATTTCGACGGCGATGGATGGAGCGACCTGGTCGTCGTGGCCACCGGCCAGATACAGGGAGACGATGCGATCGAGCCGACCGTGGACCAGCTGGTTTCGGGCCCCTTCTCGTCCTCCGGACAGGGACAGCGCACCCGGCAGCTCGACCTCGGCGAAACCCGCGGCATCACCGTGGCCGACTACGATCACGACCCCTACCCCGACCTCGCGGTGTTCAGCTACGCCGGCGACGGCGTGTATCAGACGGAGGCACGCCTCGGCGACGGGGACACGGGACTCGCCGACGCGACCGCTGACACGGGCGGTTACAGGGTCTACGCGGATCAGACCGATGACGACACCCCGAGCAACATGCCCGGCTCCGGCCTGAGCACGTTCTACCCGGACTGCGGGAAGGCCGGTGGCCAGGGCTGACCTCTGCTGGTGCGTGTGCGTGCACGCGAGGCTGAGGAACGGTCGGCGTCGCCCACCGGGGTGACGGCGGCGTTGTCGGAGTCGTGCAGGGACATCGTCGCTCGCCTCGATTCCACGATGGGGACTCCGGCGGGCCGGGCGGAGATCGTGCACTGGTCCATACCTACCTCCGGGGAGGTGAATCGGCTTCGCGGGACCCTGTCAATGGTCCCAACAGGCTTCATTTCAGGGGCTGTTCACGGTGACCGTGACGGGTTGACACCCCGTTTCAGGCGCCCATCATCGGTGGCACTTCGGCGAGTCCCCTCGTGCGTCCCACTGTCCGATCAGCCACTGAGCCTCATGCGTCACAGATTTGAATCGTTTCATACGTAAAGCCTCAACGTCCCCGTGTTCCCGCACCCGTTCCGGGAGGTTCCCGTGGTCCGTCGTTCCCCGCTGAGTAGATCGCCAGGCCGGTACCACTTGCGGCACGAACTCTTCCGCACGCAGGCACCCGTCCCCGAGGCGACGCTGGAGGAGATCGTCGATGACGTCTTCTTCCCCCTCCTGCGCCGCTGATCGGGCCCGGCCGGAAGGTGGGTCTCGATGTGATCGCTCGCGGTGTCACAGCCCGCGCTGCCGGGCGCGGTGGCGTCCCGCTTCTCGGAGTGCGCAAGCACCAGGACCCC
This sequence comes from Streptomyces sp. GQFP, assembly GCF_021545335.1. GTDB lineage: Bacteria > Actinomycetota > Actinomycetes > Streptomycetales > Streptomycetaceae > Streptomyces. The sequence continues at coordinate 31,668 of NZ_CP089312.1, forward strand.
GTCGACGTCGGCGATCACCGACCCGGCCGGAACGGGAGCAGGGATTACCTGGTCACCCGTCGGGCACCACTTTTGATGACGTGACGATGGGGTGGATGCGATGCCTCTTGAGGGCGAGTACGTGCCGAGTCCGGCGCAGTGGGTGCGCGATCAGGTCGAGTTGTACGAGAGTTCGGGCGGCACGCAGGGTACGACGCTCTGGGACACAGGCCTGCCCGTCGTCATTCTCACGACACGTGGCGCGAGGAGCGGCAAGATCCGCAAGATCCCGTTGATGCGCGTGGAGCACGACGGCCGGTACGCGGCCGTGGCCTCGAAGGGCGGCTTCCCACGGCACCCGGTCTGGTACTTCAACGTCACGTCCGACCCGCACGTGGAGCTCCAGGACGGGCCCGTACGCCAGGACATGACGGCCCGTGAGATCACCGGGGACGAGAAGGCCGAGTGGTGGGAGCGCGCGGTCGCCGCGTATCCGCCGTACGCCGAATACCAGGAGAAGACCGACCGCGTGATCCCCGTCTTCGTCCTGGAGCCCACGCGCGAGTAGGACCCGGTATCCGGGGCAGTGCACCGTCGGCCTGGTCACTAGTGTGGGAAGCGGCGGGGTGGGCGAGTGACCATGGATTCGCGGAACTCGGCAATCCGCGAATGGACTTGGCGCATCAGGTGGGTGTCCTCGATCCGGTCCAGATAGAGGCAGCGGGCTGCCAGACCCGGCAGGTCGAAGGCGAAGTACAGGGACATCAGCGGGTTCACGACAACTCGCTGCCCCGGGTGCGGTCAGTGAACCGGACATCGCCGAACGAGCCGCGCACGGCTGCCGCGATGGAACCGTTCACGATGCTGGGGTGCTCCGGCGTGTGCTGCTGAGCGTGTGTCACCGCGTCGAGGTAGAGGGCGCCCTCACGGGTGGCACGCGGTATCGAGAAAGCGCCGAGGTAGGCGCCGTCGCGCTCCAACGCGGCGATGTTCTCCAGTACCTGCACATGGTTCACGCCGTGGTACGCATCCACACCGAAGCCGACCGAGACGACGAGCCGGGTCGCTACACCGTCCAGCGCGGCCAGCGCCGCCACGCTGGCCAGGTCCTCTTCCGGAGTACCGAGCCCGGCTTCATCGCCCCGCATCAGAATGTCCGTACCGCCGTCGACCAGCACGACGGCGTCGACGCGGTGCAGATCGATCAGTGCCTGGTAGGCGGCGCGCAGCGGACGCACCCCGGTCTGGGGGAAGGCGTACACGGTGGACGGGTAGCCCTGCCCGCGCAGCCACTGAGCAAGGGTCCGCTCCGGGAAGTAGCTCTGGTGCAGAGCGGATTCGGGAGTGATCGCGGCCAGGTCGGGGGCGACCCAGTCATCGATCGGAAGACCATCGAGGGCGCTGAAGGAGAGGTTCGCGAGATGCACCTGCTTGCCCTGGTGCAAGAGGGCAAGAGCCAACGGCAGACCGGAGTAGATGTCGAAGCCGCCACCCGCGCCCGCGACGAGGATCCGTTCGGCATCGGCAAGCCGAGCGAAAAGTGGGTTGGAGTCGAGAGACGTCATGACGATCATTCTCCCGGGACCCGGGACCCGGGACCCGGCACCGGGGCGGCCCTCCTCGACGCACACGGGGAGAACGGGGCACGGATGCACGTAGCCAACGAGGCCCCTCGGGAGATGAGTTCAGCCGCCGGACATCCACCTCGACACCCCTGGGGCCTCGCGCGTTCTGCCCCGGCAGCCGTCACCCGCCCTGCTGGGCAGGTGATCGACAAATAGGTGGCATGTTGTCGAGGGGGTCGTAAAACTGCCTCGGTGATCCCTACTCAGTTGCCTCGACTGCTTCGGCCCCGCGCCCTGAGGCCCGGAGATCTCGTCGTTGTCGCATCGCTGTCCGGGCCGCTCCATGCCGTGAACGAGCCCGATCTCGAGCAGGCGGTCGTCGTGCTCGAACGGATGGGATTCCGCGTGCGCCGGGCGCCGCTGCTCGAAGCGGGGCGGCACCGCTGGTGGAGCGCGGCGACGCCGGCGGAGATCGCGAGGGAGTTCAATGGTCTTCTGCGTGATCCTGAGGTCCGCGCGATCATCGCGCATGACGGCGGCCAGACGGCGTTCGGCTACCTCGACCTGATCGACGTCGAGGCAATCACTGCCGACCCCAAGCCGATCCTCGGCTACAGCGACATCTCGCTGTTGCATCTGGTGCTGTACGCGCGAACGGGTCTGGTCGGGTTCCATACCGACCTGGCCACCCCTGGACTCGGCGGGCGCTGGCAGGCCGCGCCCGCCGCCCGCAGAGCGGAACTCGAAAAGCTCTACTCGACACTTCTGACCAGTACGGAGCCGATCGGTGCGCTGCCGGCCAACCCGTCGTGGGAGTGCTGGCGTGCCGGTCACGCCGAAGGCCGGCTGATCGGCGGGGTGATCAACCGCATCGTGCTGAACCAGGCGACGTGCTACGCGCTGCCGCCCGATTGGTTCGACGGCGCGGTGCTGTTCTGGGAGGAGGCGGGCGGCCAGGCATCGCATGTGTGGAACTACCTACAGGTACTGCGGCACGCCGGCATCCTCGATCGAATCGCCGGCATGGTCGTGGGCATACCGGCCGCGATCGACGGACTCGACTCGCCCGACGCGTCCCCGTCCCTGCGCGAAATTGTCCTCGATGTCCTCGGCGACCGTGACATCCCTGTCCTGGGCAACGTCGAGGTGGGACACGCCGGTCCGAATCTGCCGATGCCGGTCGGCACCCGCGTCGCCCTCGACGCACAGCAGCGAGCCCTCTCACTGCTCGAACCGGCGGTGCGCGCGCTCACGGTGACCGGGCCGTCCGGCTGAGCGCGGAGACCGTGCGCGACGTGGGGAACGGTATGCCAGTGGGCCCACTCCTCTCCCCGGGCGACCCCCACGAGTGTCGCCGGCGGCCGGGGCGCGGCCGACAATTCGAGGCCGCCGCCGGCGAGAACGCCGCGCCCGTAGTGCCGGATCGTCTCCAGCCTGCGGTAGCGGGCCTGCGGCAGCTCCGGTCGCGGCGACAGCATCGACTTCGCCACCAGGCCGTCGACCAGATCGACGACGTACGCCGTGCCGATGCCGGTGCCCGGGCCCGCGCAGACGTCCTCGACGGCCGTGAGGTCGAACTCGGCGACGAATGACGTACGCCGTGCCGAGACTTCTGCGGGCAGAACGGTTGCCGTCCGCGCCCTGACAGAGGCATGGTACCGCTGGTACCGTCGGTACCATGTCGAATTCCCCGAAGGCCATGAACCTGCGCTTCCCGGACCCCGAGCAGAGGGCCGCCATCGAGGCCGCCGCCCGGAAGGAAGGGGTCAGTCTGCAGGAATACATCCTGTCCGCGGCCTATGCCCGTGCGACCGCTGTCGAGGAGGCCTTCCTCAAGGCTTTCCGAGGCTCGATGGCCTTCTCCGGGGCGGCGTTCGCAGCCGAGCCGAGCGTCGCCGACCCGACAGCGGAGCAGCGGGACGCCGAGCGGCAGGCCCGCCGTGAGCTGGAGCCCGGCCAGCAGGACCACGCCGCGTGAACCAGCCGAATCCCCAGCACCCCCACCCCCTCGACCTGCAGTTCCTGCTGCACGCGGCCGAACTCCTCGACGGTGATCCCCAGGTCGACGACTACGGCCCGCTCTACGCGGCCGTCGGGCGCGTCAACGCGCACGCGATGGACCGCGACATCTACGGATCCCCGTACCTGAAGGCCGCGGCACTGCTGCAGACCCTGGTGAAGCTGCCCTGTCTCGAGCACTCAAACGAGGCCTTCGCCTGGCACTCCTGCGAGGCCTACCTCGCGCTCAACGGCCGTCGGCTGACGTACCGGCCCAAGGACGCCGTAGCTCTGGCCCACGAAGCCGCGGGCACACCGGGCGTCGCGCAGATCGCGCGTCGGCTGCGCACCTGGGACACCGACTGAGCACACAGGCGCACGTTCCCGCACCACCGCGTCGGCGTCGCCCTTCAGCTCGGCATCGGTCCGGGCCATACGGCCGAGGCATCGTCCCGGTCCGGGTCGGGCAGCCGCACCGGGCGGACGGGGATCGTGCGGGTGTGTCCGTCCGTCACCGCCGTCCAGGGGGCGGGGTGGCCCGGGTAGCACAGGGTGGTCAGGACGAAGACGCCGTCGGCGTAGACCTCTACGTACTCGCCGATGGTGAGGATCCGCAGGGTTCTGGCGGGCTCGGTCAGGATCGTCTCGCCGAGTGGTGCGTCGGCGGGGCCAGGGATGCAGAGGTTCTTGCCGTCGCAGCCGACCAGCAGGGCGGGGCCGTCGGCCGCTGTTCGCACATGGCACCGCCCGGCACCGCGGAGGCTCTGGCAGGCAACGAGCGGACGTGGGTGGTCGATTCAGGCCACGACCTGATGGTGACCGCACTGACGGCGGTGGCCGAGATCCTGTTGCGGCTCGGCGCCGACTGATCCCCGAACTCTCACTGAAAGGGCTCGCCGGCTGGGACCAAGTTGGCGCAACACCGACCCCTCGCGACTCCCCTGCGGTCCCGATCGATCCGTACGCTCAAGTCATCCAAGTCATCGATCAAAGTGAGTTTTCCATGGGCGTTTCCTCGGATTACCCCGATGTCCCCGAATGGGTTTCGAAACCCGAGGGATATCAGGCAGGAGCCGTCACCAAGTACAAGGGCAACATCTTCCGCGCCGCCTTCTGGGCCTCGGAGCCGGGGATCGGCGACGCCAATACGAATGGCTGGCGGTTCTTCGACGAGTTGTACGACCAGAGCGCCCATACGCCGGTCCAGCAGGCGAAAGTCATCGCCTACATACCCACCTGGCGAAAAGCCGAGGGATTCGACTACGGCAATGGCGAGATGTATCAGTACATCACGCATGGGATCATCGCGTTCCTGACGTTCAGCCAGAGCAGCCTCGGCGAGTTCGACTCCGCGTCGCTGGCGGAGATCAAGACGATTCTCCCGGATGTCGTCATCGCCGGGAACCTGACCGACACCAAGATCATGGTCGCGCTGGGCGGCGCGAACGACTACGCCTTCCTCGACCTGATGACGGCGGTGGGAAACAATCCCGCCGCCCCGCAGCTCGACCAGGCCGTGCAAAACGTGGCCGACTTCGTCACCGCCAACGGCCTGGACGGTGTCGACCTCGATCTGGAGTGCTGGTGGGGCAAACCCGGTGAGCCGGACCAGGGCGGCCGGTTGAAGAGTGACGGACCGCATCCCGCAGGGCGGGGTCTGACGCTGTTCGCTCAGAAACTGAAGCAGGCCATGCCCGGCAAAATCGTTTCGGCGGCCATTTTCGGCACGTCGTGGTACGGGAACAACTACGACCCGGCGGTCGCGGACCACGTCGACTGGCTCGGGGTCATGACCTACGACCTCACCGGGTCGTGGGACCGGTCCCCTGTGGGCCCGCACACCGCCCTGCTCAAGATCCGCGGCGAGGACACCGCGGACGTACGCGAGGCGGACGTCTACCAGGAGTCGTACCTTCCCGAACAGCAGGGCGCCTGGCCGGGGCCCCGGACGGGCGGTTCGTCCTCGGGCGCGGACAACGTGGAGAACAACCCGATCGGGTCGGTGGAGGACTCCCTCTGGTACTGGTCGAACCCGCTCTTCGTGAACTGGCAGGGGACAGGGCACGGCGTGGCCCGCGACAAGCTCGCGGCCGGAGTGCCGATCTACGGCTATGACTTCACCGCCGCGAAGGATCCGGACGACCTGACCGGGGAAGTGCCCCCGGGATACAAGACGCTGCGGTACAAGGAGATCCTGGACGCGTTCCCGGACGCGCACAACGCCGCGAACGCGAACATCAAGACTCCCGGATCCACACCCCGGCCCGCCCTGGGCGAGCCCCTGCCTCCGGGCGACTACCCGTACGCCCACAACATCTATTTCGAGACCCCGGCCACCGCCGTCACCAAGCTGAACTTCCTCAAGGACGTGGGAGCCCAGGGCGTCATAATCTGGGAACTCTCCAATGACGTCTGGGAAGACGGCAAGAGCATCATCAAGGCCCTCTACCGCGCCTCCGGCAACCCCGAGCCCGAGCCCGTCACGAACCCGCCGGTCCCGGTGGCCAGTGGCTGTCTGTGGGACTCCATCGGGTTCCTGGGCCACGCGACCGACTACCTCCAGTTCCAGGACGACGGAATCATCCGGTCCGGTGTGCGGCAGTTCTCGGCCCGACTGTGGAACATCCCCGACGGCGACGACTGGGTGTCCGTTGCCCAACGCTCTCCTGCGGTGATCAGGAGGCAGTACTTCAACCGGCCGACCCGCATCGTGGACAAGGGGGCACTGGGGCTCTGGGGCGAGTTCGACGTCGTCGAATCGGACGACGTTCCGGCCTGGTACTGGGGTCACATGGAGACGGAGGACGGGGCGCCGTCCGGGTTCACTCGGTATCGCTCGCGTCTGTGGGGCCTCTCGCTCAGTGACGACTGGAAAGCCGGCGCGAGGCAGACTCCGGCGCTCGTCGCAGGTCAGTACTTCGACCAGCCGACGGAGATCGACGACCAGGGAGTCACCGGCCTCTACGGCCTTTTCGATGTCAGTGACGAGGCGAGCACCATGCCCTCGCTCGTGACGCAGGCCGCCGGGCCCAACGACTGCTCCTACTGCCTGATCGACGACTTCCCCACCCAGCCCAACGTGGCCCAGGTGAACCTGACGACCACGATGACCGTCGGGGAGGGGACGCCCTACCTCTACTCGATGATCACTCGGAACAGCGAATCGCTCGAATTTCCCGAGGGGGTCGTCATGACCCTCCAGGATCCCGACGGAAACACCTACGACCAGGCCGTCGAGGACGACAATCAACTCGTCCTGATGTCCGGTTCCTCGGTGCGATGTCTGATCGTCAAGGATCCCAAAGCGGGCGACTGGACCATGCACATGAACGTCCCGAGCGGCGTCGATTTCCGCTGCGAATGCGACACCGTTCCGAATGCGGACGTCTTCGACTCCATGGTGGAGACCTGGCAGAAACTCAGCAAATTGAGCGACATCGAGCCCCGGGACATCAGCGCGGGCCAGGTCGCGGCATTCCTGGGTGTGGCGGCGATCACGCTCCTGGTCCCCTTCCCGCTGGGCATCGCCACCCGAGCCCTGATATTGGCCGTCACCGGAGTCGGCTGGCTGGGGTTCTCGAACTCAGGCACCATGGATTCCGTCTCACGAAACATGGCGGAAGCCGCGGGAATCCTGTCGAAGGTGATGAAGGACCTGAAGGAAGAAGGATTCACCGCCCTCGAAAAGTATGTCTACCTGGTGGGGAAGAATATTTCCTACGAGGAGTACCAGGTCATTCTCAAGTACCCCGCCAATCTCTTCCACTGGCTCGGGATCCACCGCAGGGTGTACCAGGTTGTCGAACACATGACGGAGCCTGAGGAACAGAACGCCGTGCGCCATGTGTACTGGCAGTGTCTGCTCAAGAAGAGGCTGGGCGAAGAGTTCGCCGTGGCGATGGGCGACGCGCACGAGATCGGCCGCCCTGGGTCCGATGAGGACAACCGGGCGGACGAGATCAACAACAGGATCGGTCTTCAGCTGGCGGACGACGTGGAATCCGAGGAGGACTGCCTGCAGCGCGCCCGCGACATGTGGGCAGCGGGCGAGCTGGCCACGCGGGACCCGGAGACAGACCCCACCTGATTCGGGCTTCACTGTTCAGGTCGCAACGCGGGGGCGCCGCCAATGTGTTGGGCAGCGCCCCCGCCGTCGAGGAGGGCCACGGTCATCCGGCGGACCGCCTCCGTGATCAGCTCGGGAGAGGTCGCCAGGTTCATGCGTACGAAGCCCGCTCCCCCGGTGCCGAAGCCCGTCCCCGAATTGAGGGCGACCCGGCCGCGCTCCAGGAAGACGGTCGCCGGGTCCCCGGCCAGGTCCAGCGCTCGGCAGTCCAGCCACGCCAGGTACGTGCCCTGGGCCGGTTCGTAGCGCACGGCCGGGAGATGCTCGGCCAGCAGGTCGGCCAGCAGACGGCGGTTGTCGTCGAGGCCCGCGAGCAAGGTGTCGAGCCAGTCCCCGCCGTCCCGCAGGGCGGCCGTGTGGGCGATGACGCCGACGTGGCTGGGGCCATGGCTGACCTCTTCGGGAATGCGGGCCAGGTCGTCCGACGCGCCAGGCCCGGCGACGGCGAGGGCTGCCTTGAGACCCGCGAGGTTCCATGCCTTCGACGCCGACATCAGCGACAGGCCGTCCTCGGCACCCGGCACGGTCAGGTACGGGACGAACCGTGCAGCTCCGGCCAGGAGCGGGGCGTGGATCTCGTCCGCCACGACGCGCACACCGTACGTCCGGGACAGTCGCGCGGCATTCGCCAGCTCGGTGGCGGTGTGCACGGTGCCGGTCGGGTTGTGCGGGCTGCAGAGCAGGTACACGGGCCGCCCACCACCTTTCATGGCACGCCCGAACGCCTCCTCCAGCGCCGCGAAGTCGATCCGGAAGTCCGGGCCCAACGGGGCTTCCACGATCGGTCTGCCCATGTTCCCGACGAACTGGTAGAACGGCGGATACACAGGCGAGTTGACGATCACCGGATCGCCCGGACCTGAGACCAGCTTGAGCATCTCGACGATTCCCAGCATCACGTCGGGCACGATCGCCGTACGCTCCACCGCGAGGCCGTCCCAGCCCCACCGCTTGCTCGCGAACTCCGCGAGCGCCTCGGCGTATCCCGTGCCGGCCGGATATCCGGTGTCCCCGAGCGCCACCGCGTCGGTGATGGCCCGCGCGACCGGCTCGGCCAGCGGCACATCCATCTCGGCCACCCACAGCGGCAGCACGTCGTCCGGGTAGGTGCGCCACTTCATGCTCGTCCGCTTCCTCAGCTGTTCCAGGGAGAGGCTGCGCAGCGGGTTCGAGCCGTCGGGGACAGGAGTTTCTCGCGGAGAGGTGTCCATGCGGCCAAAATACGCGAAGGGGCCTCAATGAAATCCGCCTCTTTCGATCCCGACCCGCTCGCGCTCACGCATGCACCTCCACGTCTCCGACCGGCACGGCACAGCACAGCAGCGCCTGGTCGGTGTCCAGTCGTACGGCTGGTTCGCTGAGGTGTGCGACCTCGCCGGTGATCCGCTGGCGGCAGCTTCCGCAGGCGCCCGCGCGGCAGGCCGAGGGCAGCTTGAGACCCGCGGCCTCGGCCGTGTCGAGGAGCGTGCCGCTGTCCGTGGTCCAGGTGGTGCGCGTGCCGCTCGCCGTGTACTTCACGGTGAACGGGCCGGGCTCGGGCGGTGGCCGTTCGTCGAGGGCCACCGGGCTCGGCGACAGGAAACGCTCGTCGGTGACGGCGTCGCCCGGGACGCCTGCGGACAGCAGCGCCCCGCGCACCGTGTCGACGAAGCCGGGCGGGCCGCAGAGGTACGCCTCCACCGTCCCGTCCGCCGCCAGTTCACGCAGGTCCGCGGTGGTGGGACGGCCGGGGCTTGCGCCGTACGGCAGTTCGGCCCCGGGGTCGGTGACGTACAGCCGTGCTGTCGAGTGAGGCAGTTTCGCAAGGAGTTCGAGCACCGGCTCCCACAATGGGGTCTCGGCGCTGCTGCGGACGACGTTCAGTACGGTGACCTGCCGCTCGGGGGCGGTTTCCAGCAGGTCACGCAGGACGGGGAGCACGGGCGTGATGCCGATGCCCGCCGCCGCGAGCAGGAGCGGGCGGTCGGGAACGGAGGGCGCCGGCTCGTCGCCGTAGGGGCCGGACAGAAGCACCCGGGAGCCGAGCGGCAAGGCGTGCAGCCAGGGTGACATACGGCCGTCCGCGATCCGTTTGACGCTGATACGCAGTTCGGTCTCGGCGGCTGCCCCCGTGAGGGTGTAGCAGCGCCACAACGGGCCTTCCTCGTCCGTGAGATGGAGGCGGAGGTGCTCGCCGGGGCGGCACCTGGCCCCGGCGGGGTCGCGGAAGGCGAAGGTGGTGACGGTGGGGCTCTCCTCGGTCCGCCCGATCAGTTCGGCCCACCGAGGGCGGCCGGGTTCGGCCGGACGGGCGGCGTACCGGGGCATCGCGGGTGCGCTCCCCCGGTGCACGAGGCGGTCCCCCACCTCGATCCGGCCCCCGCGTACGACCCGGGCGTACACCCCGCAGTACAGGTGCCCGAAGCGGGACGCCAGCAGCGCCGGGACGTTCAGGTCGCGCACCCCCGTTCCGGGGCGGACGGTGGTGGCACGGCAGCGCTCGGTGGGGAACGTGAACTCCAGCTCCGCCGCGCCGAGTTGGACTCGGCGTCCGGGCAACTCCAGTTCGTTCCAGGCGCCGAGGCCGGAGACGTAGAGGTTGGCCCGGAAGCGGAGGGGGTCGACCGGGACTCCGGCCGCCTCCGCGAGCGCCTCCACCGTGTCGAGGTTGATGACGGACAGGGGTGCGTCGGGCCAGTCCCACAGCGCGGCGCCGGGGCGCTCCAGGCGGACCGGCCCGAGCAGGTCACGGATCCGCGCGTCGGTCTCCCTCAGGTCGCCGCCGTCCAGGGCGATCCGCAGTTCACGGCCGTCGGGGGCGGTGAGCCGCAGCGCGTCCGGCTCCAATGTCAGTCCGTAGGCGCCGAGTTGGGCATGCTTGCGCAGGCGCAGCAGGACCTCGCTGGAGATCCAGCCGTTCGCGTTCGCCCTGGCTCCCTCCGCGCCCTCGGAGAGTCCGAAAGCACGGTCCAGCGGCAGCCCTTGACCGACCGTCAGCTCGGCATGGGACAGCGGTTGGCCAGGCAGTCCCTTGACGGGGTACCGGTACACGGCCGTCAGAAGTGCTCCCACGTCGACTCCTCCCCAGCAGTGCACGGACCGCCGTCGTGGCAGCTCAAGCGCCCCTCCGCCAGGTCCAGCCGGACCGTGAGGAGTGTGCGCCACTGCTGCTGGAACGGCAGTCCCGGCTGCGGGTGGCAGCACACCGGGGCGCCGTCACTCTCGTGGACGTCGAGCAGCTCGGTCCAGCGGGCCGGGTCGGGCGAGGCGAGCAACTTCCGCCGGGCAGCGAGGTGTTCGAGCCGGGCGTAGGTCCCGGCGGTGGGTGCGGCCAGCTCCCCGGTAGCGAGGTGGGGATCGAGGAAGTGGTTGGTGTGCAGGAGGTATCCGTCGCTGTCCGGGGGCAGTACGGCGGTTCCGGCCGGGCTGAGTTCGACGCATACGGCGTCACCGTCCCGTCCGTCGTGGGCGACGACCGTCAGCACGGTGGACGCCGAGACGTCCGCCGACCGCGCGATGTCGACGGCTTCGGCGAGGGTGGCGGCCTCGTCCAGGATCCGGCGGGCCACGATGTGCACCGGGACGCCGATGCGCGCTCCGTCGGCGGCGTGGCTGAGGATGTTGAAGTGCAGCCCGAGGCCTGCCGAGTTGAGGCCGATCTTGCCCAGGATGCCGGCCTCCGTGAAGGTCCGCACCCCGGTGTGCCGGACCAGGCTCTTGGTGTCGGTGAACTCCTCGTGCCAGTCCCAGGTCTGGATGGTGTGCGGGGCGCCGGGGCCGCCGACGTACACGGCGGTGGTGCACTCGCCGTCGGCGGTGGCGCCGACGGTCGCGAGGATCTCGGTGCGGGCGTTGAGCATCCCGAGCTGCCACAGTTCCACGCCCGCGCCCCGGGCCAGGGCGACGAGTTCGGTGTGCAGGGCGGGCGCCCAGCGCCGTATCTCCTCGGCGGCCTGTTCACCGTACGACGGGAGGACGGCTGGATCGACCTGTACGGCCTCGAAGAGCCGCCGGTACTCGGTGATGCTCCTGCGTATGCGGGCCCGGTCGGCGGTGCCGACGGTGTGGCCGCGTTCCGCCGGGTCGGCGGTGTCGGTGAGGTGGCGGGCGATCACCGGGAGCTGCTCAGGATCGCGTCCCACATCACCTCGGCCGCGATGGCGCCGAGGCCCACGGAGTTGATGGCGTGGGCGCCGATCCGGGAGGGGGTCGTCGGCAGGTCGACCTCGTCGGTGGTGAGGGTGAAGAGGGTGTCGCCGTCGAGGTTGGTGTGGAAGGGCTGGATGCCCCGGTGCATGGAGCCGTGCACCTGTCTGCCGAACTGTTCCAGGGCCCGGTCGTCGAGCCGTACGTTGGTGATCAGCGCGGAGATGGTGGTGTTGCCGTGCGCGGTGGTGGGGCCGTCGCCGGCGAAGGCGGCCTGGTAGTCGAGGTGGGGCAGGCGACGGGTACCGGTGGCGGGGTCGTAGTTGCCGCGGATGACGGTGCCGTCGCGGTCGACGATCACGCCGACCGCGTTGACCACGGTCACGGCGAGAATCTTGATGTCGCCGATCTGCCGGAAGGCGGCGCCCTGGCCCGAGAACTCGCAGCGGGACCAGTCGATCTTACCGACGGAGGCGCTGATCCCGGCCCCCGCCCGGCCCACGGGGACCCGGTCCGCCGAGGCCAGGCGCAGGGCGGCGCGGCCGAGGGCCGCGTCGGGGACCACGGCGTTCCCGCGGGTGGCGAAGTCGTAGATGATCGCGCCCGACACGCACTTGAGGGCGTCCCAGCCGACCTGGTGGTCCACCCGGGCCCGCAGTTCGTCGGCGACTCCGGCGCAGGCGCCGAGTCCGTAGAGCGAGCCGCCGGACAGGCAGATGGCGTGGGCGTACTGCTTGTCGCCGTAGGAGAGGCCGATGGCGCCGCCGCGTTCGTCGATGAACATGCGGGCGCCGGCCGGGACATGGACGACGGTGGTGCCGGTGGGGCCCTCCGTGTACTGGGCGGTGCCGACCTCGACGCCGGGGAAGTCGTACTCGACGGTGCCTCGGCCGGGGCTGGGCTGCGGGACGAGGTCGAAGTCGTCGTTGCTCTTGGCCGGGCCGAAGGACGGTGGCGGGATGATCCGGGCGGCCGGTGCCGTGTGCTCGGTGAGCGTCATAGCGTCTCCAGGAGCTGTCGTGAGTAGGGGTGCTGCGGGGTGGCGTAGAAGCGGTGGGCGTCGGCGAGTTCGACGATCTCCCCGGCGCGCATCACCGCGACGCGGTGGGCGAGGTAGCGCACGGCGGCGAGGTCGTGGGAGATGAACAGGGCGCCGAAGCCGTGTTCGGTCTGGAGGTCGTGGACGAGGTTGAGGATCTGCGCCTGCACGGACACGTCGAGGGCGCTGACGGCCTCGTCGAGGACGATGAACTTGGGGTGGGTGATCAACGCGCGGGCGATGGCGACGCGTTGGCGCTGGCCGCCGGAGAGTTCGTGCGGGAGCCGTTCGGCGAAGGAGGCGGGCAGGCCGACCTGGTCGAGGATGCGCAGGACCGCTGGGTGGTGGGTGCGCAGTCGGCCGCCCTGGGCGGCGGCGAGGGGTTCGGCGACCGAATCGGCCACCGTCAGGCGGGGGTTGAGGGACCAGTGGGGGTTCTGGAGGACGGCCTGGACCTCTCCGGCGCGGGTACGGCGGCCGCCGTACGGGAAGCGGACCGTGCCGGAGGTGGGGCGGCGCAGGCCGAGGGCGACGGAGCCCGTGGTGGTCTTGCCTGAGCCGGACTCGCCGACCAGGCCGAGGGTCTCGCCGGCAGCGATGCGGAAGCTGACGTCCTTCACCGCGGTGAGCTTCTTGAACACGACGGACACGGAGTCCAGTTCGAGGACCGGTTCGCTCATCGGACCTCCTCCTTCGCCGGTCGCGCGGTCGATGCAGTGGCTGCCGTGGCCGGGTGGTGGCACAGCAGCGTCCGGCTCTCGACCGTGCGGGGTGCCGGGCGGGTAGTACGGCAGTCGTCGGCGGCCGAGGGGCAGCGCGGGCAGAAGACGCAGCCGGGGGTGTCCTCGGTGAGGACCGGTGGGGTGCCGCCGATGGTGAGCAGGCGGGTGCCGTCTTTCGCGCGGGCGGGGTCGGCGGCGGACAGGGCTGCGGTGTAGGGGTGCCGGGGTGCGGTGAGGACCTGCGCGGTGGCTCCGTCCTCGACGACGCGGCCGCCGTACATGACGGCGATGCGCGCGCACCGGCGGGCGACTCCGCCGAGGTCGTGGCTGAGCCACAGCACGGTGGTGCCGATCTCGGCGGCGAGCCCGAACAGCAGCCGCAGCACTTCCTCGCGGACCTGGGTGTCCAGGGCGGCGGTGGGTTCGTCGGCGATCAGCAGGTCCGGTTTGCGGGCCATGGCCATGGCGACGATGACGCGTTGGGCCATGCCGCCGGAGATCTCGTGCGGGTACAGGCGCAGAACGCGTTCGGGGTCGTTGATGCGGACGCCGTCGAGGAGGGCGGCCGGGTCCGCCTCGGTGGCCCGCAGGGCGAGCCGCAGCTGGCGGCCGATGCGCAGGGTCGGGTCGAGGGCACCGACGGGGTCCTGCGGGACGAACGCCAGCCGGTCGCGGCGGAGTTGGGCAAGGCGGGCGGCGGGCAGGTCGAGCACGGACTCGCCGTCGAGCAGGACCCGGCCGCGCGGGAACACGGTGGCCTTCGGCAGCAGGCGTCCGACGAGCAGGCCCAGGGTGGACTTGCCGGAGCCGGACTCGCCGACTATGCCCACGGTCTCGCCGCGGCCGACGGTGAGGGAGGCGCCGTCGAGGGCGCGGACGACGCGCTTGCCGGTGCGGTACTCGGCGACGACGTCCTCGATCTCCAGCAACGGTGTCGTCATACCAGCGACCTCGTCTCTCGGGGTTCGAAGCGGTCGCGCAGGCTGTCCCCGATGAGGTTGACGGCCATGATGGCGGCGATCAGGACGACTCCGGGGGCGACGATCAGCCAGGGCGCGCCGACCATGTAGAGGCCGCCCTCCTGGATGAGCAACCCGAGGGAGGCGTCCGGGAGTTGGACGCCGTAGCCGAGGAAGCTGAGGCCGCCCTCGACGAGGATGCCGACGGACAGGGCGTAGGTGCCCTGGACGGCGACGGTGCCGGCGACGTTGGGCAGGATGTGCCGGAGCATGATCGTAGGGGCGCGGACGCCGCTGATCCGGGCGGCGGTGACGAACTCGCGGCGGACGACCGCGCGGGCGGCGATGCCGACCATGCGGGTCATCAGCGGGACGGTCACCAGGACGATCGCGGCGAGGGCCGCCGTACGGCCGGGGCCGAGGACGGCGGCGACCAGGACGGCGAGGACGATGGCGGGAAAGGCGTACAGCACGTCCCCGATCCGCAGGATCACCTCGGCGGTACGACCGCCCCGGTAGCCGGCGAGGACGCCGAGAGCCGTGCTGATGACCGCCGTGCAGGTGACGGCGAGAGCGGACAGCAGGAGGGTGGTGCCGACGCCCTGGAACAGCCGGGGCAGCAGGGAGCGGCCGAGGTTGTCGGTGCCGAGGGGCCAGCTCGCGGCCGGGGGTGACAGGCGCGGTCCGACGATGGCGTCGGGGCGACCTCCGACGTCGGCGAGCTGCCCGACGAGGGTGACGAGAACAAGGACGACGAGCACCCACAGGGCGGCGCGGAAGAGCCCGTCGTAGCCGCGCATGGCTGCCGCGCGGCGGATACGGCGAGGGAGGGATCCACCCGTGTCGGCCACGCCGGACTTCGGCGCGGCCGACTCGGGACCCGGGGCCATCGGGTCGACGTTCGACGTGGCCGACACGGCGCCCGGGATCGTCGCGTCGACGTTCGGTACGGCCGACACGGGACCCGGGATCGTCGCGTCGACGTTCGATGCGGCCGACACGGGACCCGGGATCGTCGGGCCGACGTTCGGCGCGGCCGACACGGGACCCGGGATCGTCGGGTCAACGTCCGGTACGGCCGACACGGGACCCGGGGCCGTCGGGTCAACGTCCGGTACGGCCGACACGGGACCCGGGGCCGTCAGGTCAACGTTCGATGCGGCCGACACGGGACCCGGAGCCGTCAGGTCGGCGTCCGGCGCGGCCGACACGGCACCCGGGATCGTCGCGTCGACGTTCGACGCGACCGACTCGGGACCCGGAGCCGTCGGGCCGACGTCCGGCGCGGCCGACACGGCACCCGGGATCGTCGCGTCGACGTTCGACGCGGCCGGCTCGGCGCCCGGAGTCGCCGTCCCGGCGGTTCGCGCGGTCGGGTCGGCCTCCGGGTTCCGGGTCGGGCGGGGCCGGAGTTCCTTCCTCCTCATCCCGTCGCCTCCTTTCCGACCGTGCCGATCCGTGGGTCGATCAGCCCGCTGACCAGGTCGACCAGCAGGTTGGTGGTGATGAACACGGTCGCCGCGAGGAGCACGCCCGCCTGGATCACCGCGTAGTCGCGGCGGTCGAGGCCGTCGACGAGGTACGAGCCGAGGCCGGGGACGTTGAAGAGGCGCTCCACGATGACCGTGCCGCCGAGGAGATAGGCGCTGAGGGTGGCCACCAGGGTGAGGACGGGGACCGCGGCGTTGCGCAGGACGTGGTGGCGCACGATGAATCCCTTCGGTTCGCCACGGGCGACCGCCGCCGCGATGTGGGGTTCGACCAGCACGCCGAGCACCGCGTCACGGGTGGTGCGGGCGGTCGCGGCGACGCAGAACACGGCGAGGACGCAGGCGGGCAGGATCAGGGAGCCGGCCGAGCCGAGCGGGTCCTGGGACCAGGGGACGTACGTCCCGACGGTCAGGCCCAGGCTGTAGCGGGTGAACAGGAACACCACCAGGCTGCCGAGGACGAACTCCGGCAGGCTCATGCCGAAGGCGCTGACCAGCCGGCCCGGCACTCCCCCGCGTCCGCCGCCATCCCGGGTACCGGTGTACACGCCGAGCGGAACGCCTACGGCGACGGTGAGGAGGAGGGCGAGCACGGTGAGGGTGACGGTGACCGGAAGGCGGTCGCCGAACTCGGCGGCGACCGGGGTGCGGGCGGCGAGCGAGGTGCCGAAGTCGCCCTGGACGGCGTTGCGTAGCCAGTATCCGTACTGCTCGACGACCGGCCGGTCGAGGCCGAAGCGGGCCGCGGCCTCCGCCTTCTCGGCGCGGCTCGCGAGCGGGCCGAGGACGAGGTCGGTGTAGCTGCCGGGCATGGCGCGGACCGCCGCGAAGATCAGCACCGAGGCGCCGAAGAGGGTGAGGGCGGCGGTGGCGGTACGGCCGAGGAGCCAGCGGATGTGGTCCATGGCCGTTACTTCGCGCCCGGGAGCGTGTAGGAGGTGAGGTCGCGCAGGAGGTTGCCATAGCCCTCGGAGGCGCGCAGGGTGGGGCTGACCTGGTCGGTGCGGTAGCCGATGACGGAGGGGCGGGTCACCAGGGGCAGCATCTGGGCGGCGGTGTCGACGCGGGCGCACAGGTCGGCGAGGGTCTTCGTGCGGGTACTGCCGTCGGGTTCGCTCGCGGCCTTGTCGATGAGGGCGTCGAGGGTCTTGTCGTCGTTGAGGAAGGTCCCGGAGAAGCCCGCGATGACGGGGTTCCACCAGCGGGACACCATGGAGGCGTCGACGTAGCCGGCGAACCAGCCGATGGCGAGGTCGAAGTCGGGCTCGGCGCCGAACACCTTGGCGCCGTAGGTGGTGTCGTCGTACTTCTGGATCTCGACGGTGACGCCGGCGGCGGCGAGCTGCTGCTGGATGACCTGGGCGATCTGGCCGACGGCGGGCTCGGAGGTGTAGACGGCGAGGCGCAGGGTGCCAATGTCCTTGAGGGCGGTGGTGTCGCCGCTCGTGGTGGCGGGCAGCTTCGCGGGGTCGCAGGCTCCGGGCAGGACGCTCGGGGTGACGCCGGTGGGCTGGGACTGGCCGCCGAGGGCGACGGAGGCGATCTCGGTCCGGTTCAGGGCGCTGTTCAGCGCGAACCTGATCTTCTCGTCGGCGAGCGGCGAGTCGGGGTTCTTCGAGTTCTGGATCAGGTAATAGAAGTCGCTGTTGGTCTGGCTGACGACCTTGGCGTTCTTCGTACCGGTCAACTGGTCCATGGAGTCGACGTTGTTGAAGTTCACGAATGCCGCACTGCCATTGCGAAGGGCGGCGAGCCGGGCGGCTTCCTGCGGCACGATCTCGATCTTCAGATCGCTGATGCGGATGTTCTTCGCGTCTCGGTAGGACGAATTGCGGGTGAAGTTCCAGTACTGGTCCTGCTTGTGGTTCTTCACCACGAACGGGCCGGTGCCCAGCATTTCCTTCTGCGGGTCCAGCGAGCCCTCGTCGATCTCCTTCATGGGGAGGATCGCGGCGGGGGTGTTGGCGAGCGCGGCGAGGAACGGCGTGTAGGCCTTGGTGAGTTCGACGGTCACCTGGTCCGTGCCCGTGGCCTTGACGGACTTCACCGGGCCGAGCTGGGCGGCATAGGCGGCCTTGGACTTCAGCAGGCGCTGGATGCTGCCGACGACGTCGGCGGGGGTGAGCGCGCGGCCGTTGGAGAAGGTCACGCCCTTGCGGAGGGTGAAGACGTAGGTGGTGGCGTTCGGCTGCTTCCAGGAGCTGGCCAGCAAAGGCTCGATGCCGAACTTGGGGTCGACGGTCACGAGGGGCTCGTAGACGAGGGACTCGATCGACCAGGAGCGGGCGGTGGCGGCGGTCTGCGGGTCGAGACCGCCGGCCTCCACCGAGTCGTAGTCGAGCTGGACGGTGAGCGGTCCGGAGCCCTTCAGGGAAGTGTCGGATTCCGCGAGGTAACCGGACTTCGACGCCTTGCCGGCGGCGTCGGCATCGGTCGTGGCGGGCGCGGAACAGGATGTCATGGCGGACGAAAGAGCGACGGAACAGGCGACGAGGAGTGCTGATCTTCGCATTCTCGCTCCTCCTTTCGGAGAGTTTGCCGGATCGTTCCGGCAATTACGGTGAGAGAACTGGCGGTTGGGGTGACACGGGATTCCTGTGACGCTTTCGGAGAACGCCTACGCCGAGGTGGAGGCGCGGAAGTGGAGGTCGATGGGAAGGGGACGCACGGTCCCCCGGGGAGTTTCGCCGGAGAGGATCTCGCAGAGCAGCCGGGCGCACTCGGCGCCCATGGTCCGCGGCCGTAGGTCGACCGCGGTGATCGGGGGTTCCGCCGTCCGCATGGCGGAGCTGTCGACGCAGGAGGCGAGGAGCAGGTCCTGGCCCACCGTGCGTCCGGCGGCGCGCAGTTCGGGCAGTACGGCCGCGGCGGCGCCGTCCGCGGCGCACACGATCGCGTCGATGTCCGGCGTCCGCGCGAGCAGTTGCCGTACGGCGGCTTGCAGCACGTGGGGCGGGGAGCCGAACGGCTCCTTGCTGACGAGTTCGGGCAGGCCGCGCTCGGCGCACCAGCGGGCGTGGGTCCGCTGGAGGGTGAGGGCCCAGTCGCCGGTGGTGTCCGAGGCGACGAACGCCGGGCGGCGGGCGCCGGACGCGTAGAGGTGGTCGAGGAGTTCGGTCATCGACGCGTCGTGGTCGGACCGTACGACCCCGGTGGGCTCACGGTCGCCGACGTACCGCTCGGCCGTGACGACCGGCAGTCCGCTGCTCATCAGCTGCTCGACGAACGGGTCCTCGGCCATCGGGTCGCACAGCACCAGACCGTCGACCTGCGGGATCGCGCCGCGTCGGTGCGGGAGGTGTCCGGAGGACAGCAGGGTGACGTTGAGTCCGGCGCGGGCCGCCTGTTCGGCGACGCCGAAGACGAACGACATGTAGTACTCGGCGCTGGTCAGGAACTCGGGGATGTGCAGCGCGATGGTCTCGGTCACCGAGGTGCGCAGGCTGCGGGCGGTGCGGTTGGGCGCGTAGCCGAGCCGCTCGGCCGCATCCAGGACCGCCCTGCGGGTGGGCCCCGACACCCGGCCGTGTCCGCGCAGCGCGTCCGACGCGGTGGTCTTGGAGACCGCGGCCTCCCGGGCCACGTCGGCGATGGTGGGCGCGTCGGGTCCGGGTGGCAGGTCAGGAATCCTGGTCGACATGGCGGGTCACCAACCGTGGGTGAGGACGTCGTCGAGGGCGCTGACGAACACGTCCGCGCTGTCCCGGGTCAGACACAGCGGCGGTTTGATCTTCAGCACGCACTGCCGGTCGGAGGTCGGCTGCATGATCACGCCGAGTTCGCGCAGCCGCTCGCAGATCGCGGCCGTCTCCTCGGTCGCGGGCTCCAGGGTCGTACGGTCGCGCACGAACTCCAAGCCCAGGTAGAGGCCCGAGCCGTGCACGGCGCCGATCAGCGGGTGCCGGCCGGTGAGTTCGACGAGCCGGTCCTTCAAGTGGCCGCCCACGTCACGGGCGTTGGCCTGGAGGTTCTCGTCGCGCAGGACGTCGAGGACGGTCAGGCCGACGACCGAGCTGACGGGGCTGCCGCCGGAGGAGGAGAAGAAGTAGCCCTGGGTGCGGTAGGCGTCGGCGATCTCGCGTCGGGTGATCACGGCGCCGAGCGGGTGTCCGTTGCCCATGGCCTTGGCGACGGTCACAACGTCCGGTACGGCGCCCTGCTGCTCGAAGCCCCAGAAGTGGGTGCCGAGCCTGCCGTAGCCGACCTGCACCTCGTCGGCGATACAGAGGCCTCCGGCGGCGCGGGTGGCTTCGTAGACCTGCTTCAGGTAGCCGTCGGGGAGGGCCATGCCGCCGGCGTTACCGTAGTACGGCTCGCACAGGAAGGCGGCGGGTGCGCGTCCCTCGGCGGCGAGTTCGGTGATCCGGGCGGCGGCCTCGGGGCCGTAGCGCCAGGCCTCCTCGCCCCGGTAGCGGCCCCGGTAGGTGTTGGGTGCCGCGACCGTGTGCACCCAATCCGGGCGTGAGGAGAGAGCGTTGGGGTTGTCGGCGACGGAGGTGGAGACGGCGTCGCTCGCGTAGGTCCAGCCGTGGTAGGCCTCTTCGACGGCGACGACGTCCTGCCGTCCGGTCGTCGCCCAGGCGAGCCTGAGCGCGAGGTCGACCGCCTCGGAGCCGCTGTTCACCAGGAACACCGTGTCGAGTTCGGCGGGGAGCAGTGCGGTGAGCCGTTCGGAGAGCTCGACCACCGAGGCGTAGTGGAAGCGGGAGTTGGTGTTGAGCCGCTGCCACTGGCGGTGGACGGCGTCGCTCAGGGCTGGGTGGCCGTGGCCTAGGACGGTCACGTTGTTGAGCATGTCGAGGTAGCCGCGGGCCCGGGTGTCGACCAGGTGCTGGCGCCAGCCGCGCTCGATGCGGGGCGGGGCCTCGTAGTAGTGCTCCTGGACGGTGGCGAGGGAGTTGTTGCGGCGCTCCAGCAACTCCGGTTCTCCGGCGGGGAGTTCGGGCACGGCGGTGAGCAGGAGTGCGGTGGGGTCCGGGCACACATCGAGCCAGCCGGCAGCGAGATCGGGGGTGGCGAAGCGAGGTGGGCGCACGCCGGGGAGCCGGGAGAGCTGGACGTGCAGCCGGTGGGGGCCGTCGTGGTCGGCGACGGTACCGAGCAGTTGGCCGGGCTTGACGGGGCCGGAGGGCAGGGGGCCGATGTCGAGGCCGTCCAGGATCAGGTCCGGGCCGCTGTCCTGACGGAGTGTCACCACCCAGTCGGCGTCCCGGGCCAGCGTGCCCTCCCAGGGCGCCACGACCTCCAGCGGGCCGGTGACGTACAGCTCCACGCCGAGCGCGCAGGTCTCGGGCGGGGTCTCCGTGTCGACGGTCGTGCGGGTCAGCCGGTACTCGCCGTGCCGGGTCCGTACGGCCTGATGGTCCGTCAACATCGAGGCGGCAAGGGCGTGTTCGATGTCGGCGTCCTGCCAGCGGCCGGTGTGGAGATCGTCGGCGAGCACCGACAGGTCGAGAGCGGGTACGGCGTCGGGAAGGGCCGGTACCAGGCGGTCGCCGGTGAGCGGCGTGCGGGTCGTCGACAGGCCCAGCGTGTCCCGGAGTTGTGCCGTCATCACCCGTGCCGGGACCGAGGTCGCGACCTCGAACATCGTCCACTCGCGGTCCAGCGCGGCCGAGGCGTAGCCGTTGTCCGGGTCGAGCCGCACGTCGTACTGGCCGCTGACCACCAGGACGGCCGCGCGCAGCACGATCAGCGGCCAGAGCACGGCGATCTCGTCGTCGCCGAGCGGGCGTTCGGCGTGGAAGGCGCGCACGGCGGGCAGTACGGACGTCGGGCCCGCCCCGTGGTGGTGCAGGACGGAGGTGCAGGCGACGGCCAGTTCCGCCACCGTCCAGCCGAGCCCCAGGTCGCCGAAGTCGATCACACCGACGGGCAGGGGGCGGCCGTCGGGGGCGGTCTCGCAGACCACGTTGTTGTCGGTGATGTCGCCGTGGACGACCTGGGTCGCCAGCCGGTCGGCGTACGGGTCGACCAGGGCGTGGGCTGCTCGGGCGGCCCGTAGGACCCGCTGGGCGCGGAGTTGGTCGGGCAGGTGCGGGGCGAGGGTCTCGACCACCGTGAGGGCGTTGCGCAGATCCCACAGCCGGACCCGGTCCCCCGCCTCATCGGCGTCGAAATCGGCCAGGGCGGCGGCGACCTGTCCGGCGATGCCGCCCAGCCGGGCGACGACCGACGGGGCGAGGTAGCGGCTGTCCATGATCGGCTCGCCGGGGACGAAGTCCAGGAGCAGACAGGCGAGTTCCGAGCCGTCGACGGTGAGCCACTGGATCCGGTCGCCGTCGACCCCGGGCCGGGCCTGCGGGAGCCTCAACTCCGGGAGTGCAGCGGCCAGTTCGTCGATGGCCGCGCACTGTGTACGCAGGGCGGCGGGGACGGTGGCCGGGTTGGCGATCTTCAGGACGTGTTCGGCCGTGTCGGTGCGCACCCGGTAGTTCTGGTCCTGCTGACTGCCCAGCGACCGGACCGTGCCACGCACCCCGAACCGCTCGGCGAGCAGCGCGAGCGCGTCGGCCTCGTCGACCTGGGCGATCGGCTCGACGAGCCAGTCGGCGGAGGGAAGACCCATGGGTGGCACCGCTTCTCCTGCATGTGTCTTGTGCCTTGCGTGACTCCGGCATGCCGGAACGTTCCGGCAAACGTAGATCCGACATCCCGGAGCGTCAATACCATCAGGGGACATTTCAAAAAAATTGAAAGTTTGGGGTTGGTAAGGCTACCCTCACCTCGCCCCCGCCGCTCAGCGGCCACTCGTACCTCCTGGATGGCGTCATGAGAGTCCCCTCTTTCAGAAGAACCCTGGCCGCCTGCGCGGCCTCCGCCCTGCTCGTACTGACCGGCTGTGCGGACTCCAACTCCGATTCCGACTCGGCCGGTTCGTCGGAGGCCTCCTCCTCGGCGTCCGCCGCCGCTTTCCCCGTGAGCATCAAGCACGCCTTCGGTACGACGGTGATCGATAAGAAGCCGACGCGCGTCGCCACGATCGTGTGGAGCAACCACGACGCCGCACTCGCCCTCGGGGTCGTCCCCGTCGGCATACCGAAGCAGACGTACGGTGACCAGGACGGCGACGGCGTGCTGTCGTGGACCACGAAGAAGCTCACGGAACTGAAGGCCGACACGCCCGCGTTGTTCGACGAGTCCGACGGCCTGGACTTCGAGGCGATAGCCGACACCCGCCCGGACGTGATCCTCGCCGCCCACTCCGGCCTCTCCAAGGCCGACTACACCACCCTCAGCGAGATCGCCCCGACCGTCTCCTACCCCGACACCGCGTACGGCACGACCTGGCGGGACACCGTCCGGCTCGACGCCGAGGCGCTGGGCCTCGCCTCGGAGGGCGACGCGCTCGTCGCGAGCCTGGAGAAGTCGATCGACGAGGCGGCCGCGAGCCACCCCACGATCACGGGCCGTACCGCGCTGGTCGGCTACATCGACCCCAAGGACTTCAGCGCCGTCGGCTACTACACCACCCACGACGCCCGGAACCAGTTCTCCGTCGACCTCGGCATGAAGTACCCGGACAGCCTGACGGAACTGTCCGCGAAGACCGAGGAGTTCTACGCCACCATCAGCGCGGAGAAGGCCGACGTCTTCGACGACGTCGACATCTTCGTGACCTACGGCGACGACAAGCTCCTGGCCAGGCTCCAGAAGGACCCGCTGCTCGGCAAGATCCCGGCGATCGCCAAGGGCGCGGTCGTCGTCCTGGAGGACAACTCCGAGCTGGCCGCCGCGCTCTCCCCGCCCACCGCGCTCACCATCCCGGCCACCACCGACGAGTACGCCGGTCTGCTCGCCGACGCGGCGGCCAACCTCACGTGAGAACACGCTCGTCGCTGTGGCTGCCGGCCTGTGTGCTGCTGGTCGCCGTGGCCGCCGTGCTGTCCGTCATCTTCGGTGCCAGGACGGTCTCCCCCGGCGACGCGCTGGCCGCCCTCGTGCACGGCGACGACGGCTCCCTCGCCCGGGCCGCCGTCCGGCAGCGTGTTCCCCGTACGGGGCTCGCGCTGCTGGTCGGCGCGGCGCTGGGCACGGCCGGCGCGGTGATGCAGAGCCTGACCCGCAACCCGCTGGCCGACCCGGGCATCCTCGGGGTCAACGCCGGTGCCGCACTGGCGGTCGTCTGCGGCATCGCGTACCTCGGCATCAGCACACCCACGCAGTACATGTGGCTGGCGGTCGCCGGGGCGGGCGCGGCGGCCGTGCTCGTGTACGTGATCGGCTCGCGCGGGCGGGGCGGTGCGACGCCGGTGAAGCTGGCGCTGGTCGGGACGATGGTCACGGCCGCGTTGTCCTCGCTGGTCAGCGCGGTGCTGCTGCCGCGTCTCGACGTGGTGGACACCTTCCGGTTCTGGCAGATCGGCGGGGTGGGCGGCGCGTCGGCGGACGGCATCCTCCAGGTGCTGCCGTTGCTAGGCGTCGGTTTCGTGCTCAGCCTGGCCTCGGCGCGCGGCCTGAACGCGCTCGCGCTCGGCGACGACCTGGCCACCGGTCTGGGTCAACACGTCGCCCGTACCCGCCTGTTGGCGGCTCTCGGGGCGGTCCTGCTGTGCGGGGCGGCGACCGCGGCGGCGGGCCCCATCGGCTTCGTCGGGCTGGTCGTCCCGCACCTGGTCCGGCTGCTGACCGGCCCCGACAACCGCTGGGTCCTGCCGCTGTCCGCCCTCACCGGGGCGGCGCTGGTGACCCTCGCCGATGTGACGGGCCGTCTGGTGGCCCGGCCCGAGGACATGGAGGTCGGCATCGTGACGGCGGTCATCGGGGCGCCGGTGTTCATCGCCGTCGCCCGACGGCAGAAGGTACGGGAACTGTGAGCGAGACCATCGGGGCCGCCTCCGTCGAGGTGATCCGCCGCGGCCGACGGCGCCGGGTCCGCCGTAGACGAGTGGTCGTCGCCTGCCTGGTCACGGTGCTTGCCGCACTGTTCGTCATCAGCCTGTGCGTCGGTCACACCGTCTACTCCCCCTACGACGCCCTGCGCGTCGTCCTCGGTGAGACCGTGCCCGGCGCCTCCTTCACCGTGGAGCGGCTGCGGCTGCCTCGGGCGCTCACCGGGCTGCTTGCCGGGTTCGCGTTCGGGCTGGCCGGGGCGACCTTCCAGACGCTGCTGCGGAACATGCTGGCCAGTCCCGACGTCATCGGCATCACGTCGGGGGCGAGTGCCGCGGCCGTCTTCGCGATCATCGTGCTGGGGCTCGGCGGCACGCCGGTGTTCCTCGTCGCCGTACCGGCGGGCATCGCCGTCGCGCTCGTCATCTACCTGCTGACCTACCGTCAAGGGGTGCTCGGCGCGCGGCTCGTGCTCGTGGGTATCGGGATGGGCGCGCTCCTCAACAGCGTGACCTCGTATCTGCTGCTGCGGGCGCCGGCCTGGGACGTGCAGGAGGCGATGCGCTGGCTGACCGGGAGCCTCGGCTCGGCGTTCTGGGACGGGGTGGGCCCGCTGGCCGCCGGAGTGGTGCCGCTGACGGCCGTACTGCTGGCGCTGGAGCGCCCCCTGACGGCGCTTCAGCTCGGTGACGACAGCGCCCGCGCGCTCGGCACCCGGGTGGAGACCGTACGGCTGACCCTCGTGCTCGGCGCGGTCGGGCTGACCGCGCTCGCCACCGCGGCGACCGGCCCCATCGCGTTCGTCGCCTTCCTCTCCGGACCCGTCGCCCAACGGCTGACCGGTGGCAACGGCTCACCGCTGCTGCCGGCCGCGCTCACCGGCGCGGTCCTCGTCCTGGCCGCCGACCTCATCGGCCAGTTCGCCTTCGACACCCGGTTCCCCGTCGGTGTCGTCACCGGAGCTTTGGGCGCGCCCTGCCTGCTGTGGCTGCTGGCCCGGCCCGGCCGTACCCGCCTTGCCCGTCGTGCCGAAGGAGTCCTCTAATGAGCACCACCCGTACCCTCACCGTCGAGGCCGCCCGCTTCGGCTACGCCGGACGGATCGTCGTCGACGGCCTCGACCTGCGGGTCCCGCCGGGCGCGGTGACCGTGATCGTCGGCGCGAACGCCTGCGGCAAGTCCACGCTGCTGCGCGGGATGGCCCGGCTGCTGGCCCCCGAGCGCGGGGCGGTGCTGCTCGACGGCAAGGACATCCACCGCACGCCCACCCGTCAAGTGGCCCGCGCGCTGGGCCTGTTGCCCCAGTCACCCACGGCGCCCGAGGGCATCGCGGTGGCCGACCTGGTCGCGCGTGGCCGTACCCCGCACCACGGACTGCTGGGCCGCTGGACACCGGCCGACGACGAGGCGGTGGCACGCGCCATGACGGCGACGGGCGTACTGGACCTCGCCGACCGTCCCGTCGACGAACTCTCCGGCGGACAGCGCCAGCGCGTCTGGATCGCGACCGCCCTGGCCCAGGAGACGGATGTCCTCCTCCTCGACGAGCCGACCACCTACCTCGACGTCACCCACCAGGTGGAGGTCCTCGACCTGCTCACCGACCTCAACCGCGACCGGGGCACGACCGTCGTCATGGTCCTGCACGACCTCAACCTCGCCGCCCGGTACGCCGACCACCTCGTCGCCGTGAAGGACGGCGCCCTGTACGCGACGGGCGCCGCGGCCGAGGTGGTGACCCCGCGGACCGTGGCGGACGTGTTCGGCCTGCGCGCCGAGGTCATCGAGGACCCGGTGTCGGGCGCCCCACTGGTCCTGCCCGTGGGCAGACACCACACGCGAAGCGCCTAACCCTTCCTGTCCTGGTCGTCCCGCTCCGCCTTGTACTTGCGCCAGGCGGCGGGCAGTTGCTGTACCTCCAGCAGCCAGCCCAGGTAGTCCCGCATGTTGCGGATGCGCTGGTGGGCGGGGCCACCGGGGACGGTCCCGGCCAGCGCTCGCGCGGCGAGGTCGCGCTGGCTGCGCAGATAGCCCTGTTCCTTGTCCAGGAAGCCGCCCCAGACGTCCTCGTCCATGACGTAGTAGTGGGCACGGTCGTCGGGGCGCCGCACCCGGCGGACGAATCCCGCCGCGATGAGACTGCGGGTGTACGTCGACACCGAACCGCGACTGGCTCCCGCCACCTCGGCCAGCTCCTCCGCCGACACGCCCTCGGCCGCGTCGCTGACCATCAGATACGCGGCGATCCGGCCTTCGATGCGCGAGGACCCCATGCTCTGCCAGTAGTCCGCGAAGCTCTCGATGAACCAGTCCGGGAACGTCTCCCCGGCCCGCTCGTCCATCTCGCCCTTCGGCCCGCCGTCCTGCGGTTCCACTGCTCTGCCTCCCCGGCGCATGATCTTCCGGGGAGCCTAGGGAACATGCCACGACGGGGCAAACGACGGACGGACGGACGCTCCTTGCGTCGGCCGACGGTGGCACCGACCGGACCCTCCGCAAGACCGCGATCCACGGTGCCGGGTCCGGGCCGTCCTGCTGCGATGTGGTCGCGATGGCGCCCGCCGAAGCGGACGGTTCACGGGAACGACGAGGTCACGCGGCCACCGTGACCACGTGCTTGCCCCCCACGACGCCGCCGCGTTCGAACGCCTCGTGTGCGGCGGCGATGTCCGCGAGCGTGTACACGCTGTGGACCACCGGGCGCAGCGCACCCGATGTGACGTGGTCGGCCAGGTCGCGCAGTACGGCGGTGTCCTACCGTGACCATCCGGCCTCCCTTGGCCAACCGGCTCCGGTAGCAGTGCAGTTCCGAGCCGACCGTGTCCACGATGACATCGAAGGGACCGATCCGGTCCGAGGTGGTGGAGCCGTAGTCCAGGACTTCGTCGGCACCGAGGCCGGTGAGGAGCTTGGCGTGGCGGTCGCGGGCCAGCGCGGTCACCCGGCAGCCCATGGCGTGTGCCAACAGCGCGACCGCACCCGCGGTGAGCGAGGCGATCAGCCCGGTCCGCACGGTGCGACGCCGGTCGCCCCGCACCGCGACCGCCACCGGCCACCGCCGCCGCCACACCAGCGCCGGCAGCGAAGCGGCCAGCAGCAGCCAGGTGAACCAGTCCGCCTGGCGGTACTCCGGGTCGTTCGACCACGCGTCCAGCCCGGTGAACCACGCGACCACGGCCACCACGAGCAGGCCCACGGCCCTGGGCGAAAGGTTCCGCAGCCGGGCGGCCAGACGATCAATGGGCGTCACGTGCTTGAGCGATGTGGGCCCGTGTTCCCAACAGGAGCTGAGCGAGCAACTGCGCATCGACCGCAGCGTGATGGTGGGCTGCATCGACGGTCTGGAGGACTCGGGGCTCGTCCGCCGCGAGCGGCACCCCAAGGACCGCCGGGCCAACGCGATCACGCTGACCCCGGAGGGCCTGGTGGCGCTCGCCGAGGTGGAGAGCGGCGTGCCGCAGCTCCTGGACCACGCGTTCCATGCCCTCACCCCGGCCGAGCGCAAGACCCTGGCCCGGCTGGTGGCGAAGATCCTCGACGTGAAGTGAGCCGGGCCGGTTCAGGAGAGGAGGGTAGACGTACGTCCTGCCCCGTGTGGGATGGCTCCGGCCGGCGCTGTTGTCTTCCGGAAGTCTGCGGGCCGGGCCACCGCACGGGAGGCCCGCCCTGCCGAGATGTCGAACAGGGCTACGCGCGCAGTCGCTTGATCAACGTCTCGGCGGTGGTGAGGAGTTCGTCCGTCGTGGTCGTCGTCTGCTGGAGGTCGATCAGTACCTCGTCGGCGCCCGCCTCGGCCGAACTGAGGAGGTAGTCGGCGATCTGGTCGATCGTTCCCGTGTCCGGCACGAGTTCCGCCGGGGCCTCGTCCTGGGTCAGTCGAGGGTTGACGCGTAGAACCATGCGCAGTGCGGACGCGTCCCGTCCAGCCGCGTCCGCGGCGAGCCGGATGGTGTTCCACATCGCTGTCAGCGCGGGCAGGGGCAGTCCCACCGCGAGCCAGCCGTCCGCGCGGCGGCCGATCCGTTCGAGGGCGCTGGGCGAGAAGCCGCCGAGCAGCACGGGCGGATGGGGACGCTGCACGGGCTTGGGTTCGATGGCCGAGGGCGGGATCGTCCACCGTTCGCCCTCGTGCCGTACGGTCTCGCGGGTCCAGATCGCCTCCGCCACGTCCAGCCACTCCTCGAGACGGGCCCCACGCCCCTCCCACGGCACACCGGCTGCCCGGTACTCGTCCCGCAGCCAGCCGATGCCCAGGCCGACGTCCAGCCTTCCGTGGCTGACGACGTCGAGGGAGGTGAGTGTCCGGGTGAGCAGGACAGGGGTGTGCCACAGGGCGTTGAGCGTGCTGGTGCCGAGCCGTACGCGCGTCGTCACGCCCGCGGCCAGGGTCAGGACGGTGAGCGGGTCCAGGAAGGTGCGGTACTGCTCCGGCATCGTGCCGTCGCCGCCCGGATAGGGGTCGCTGGGTTCGTGCGGCGCGAGGATGCGGTCCGCGGCCCACAGACTGTCGAAGCCCAGGCTCTCCGCGGCGCGAGCCACCTCGACGATCGCTTCGGGTGTGGCGAACGCGCCGTACTGAGGTACGGCCAGACCTATCCGCATCTGGGGCATCTGGGGAGACTCCTTCGCGTGGCAACGGCCCGACGGGCCTGCGGGCGGCCCACGCTAGGCCGCTCTTGTGCACGAGGAGTGCGTGAAAAGTGAGGCGCGTACGAGAGGGTCCCGTCGGCCGCAGCGAGCAGCGCGGCGTTGTCAGTGGTGGGTGGCAGCATCGGGCGTATGACGGACACCACGGCATTCGACTGGCGGTCCTTCCTGCTCAGGTGGAGCGGGGAGTGGGCGGATTCCCTGCCGGACGGCGGGGCGCGGGGCGAGGACGACGAAACCGCGCGACGGGCGCGGTGGTTGGGGTTCTCCCCCGCGTCGGAGGAGCGGATCGCAGCCATGGAGGAGCGCCTCGGCCGGCGGATGCCCCCGTCGTACCGGGGATTCCTCCAGGTCAGCGACGGGTGGCGGCACGCGGGCGGGTTCGTGTGGCTGCTGGCGGGGACCGAGGGTGCGCACTGGCACGCCAACGAGTCGGGGCTCGCGGGCATGTTCGAGGAGTACCTGGACGAGGATGCGGGGCCCGAGGAGCGGCTGGAGGTGGACATCTGGCGGCGCGGGCTTCAGCTCGACGTCGAGTCCGATGCCATGTACGTCCTCCTGGATCCCGAGGACGTGGACGAGGACGGCGAGTGGGCCGTCTACACGTGGGCGGGCTGGCGGGCCGCGCCGCCCGAACGGCACGCGAACTTCCTGGAGTTCATGCGGGACATGTTCCGGGAGTTCCACAGTCTGCGGGCCCACCGGAGCGACGAGGAGCCGGTGTTCGCCAACGACACGACGCGAAAGCTGGACGCCCTCGTGGAGGAGGCCCGGCTGGATGCCCTGCGCGGCGGCTGGGAGCGGGCCGGGAAGGCGCTGGACGAGGCGAAGGGGTACGGCAGACCGCGGGCCGTCGGTCTGGGCGACCAGATACGCCGTCTGCTGGGACAGACCTACTCGGTGTACTTCGACGGACTGGTGACGAACCCTCGATACGCTCCCGACCTGCTGCCGCCGCTGGTCGCCGAGCACGCGGCGCACTCGTACCGGGGCGACTCCACGCTGACGTTCCATCTGCGGGGTGCCGACGACGACCTGGTGTCGCTGGCTTACGCGACGCTGGATCAGGTGAGGAACGGCACGTACCGGTACACGGCGGCGGGACCGTTCGGGGAAGCGGTCGAGCGGGCGCGGGAGTTGGCCCGGTGGGGAGACTCCGACGGGGCCTGGCGGACGCTGTTGAGCGCTCTCCCCCTCTGGGAGCCGTTGGGGCCGGACCACCTGGCGCCGCTGGGGTGGGTGGCCGACCCCGTGCTCGGGCCGCTGCTGACCCCGGAGCGGGGCCGCGAGCTGCTGTCCACGCCGAGGGGCGGGCAGACCGGCGAGGCACCGGAACCGACGGCCGGGCTCGACCCGAACACCCTGGCGTGGCTCGCGGTACCGGACCCGGGCAACAACCGCACGTCCTACCGGTTCGTCCTGGTGGAGGGCGCGGAGCCGGAGGAACTGCCCGGACGTCTCACCGACGGGGAAGAGGACGGGAACGAGGCCGGCAGCGCGCTGAACGAGCCCATGACCTTCTGGGAGGCACGTCACGGATCGTCGGACGGCCAAAGGGAGTTCTCGTCCTACGACGACAGGGCCCTCATGGCGGTCGGCCGGGCCGGCACCGACTGGAGCTTCGCCTTCGACGGCGATCCGGCGCCGTTCGACCGGCGGCGCTTCGTCTCCCCCGCCGCGGCCGCCAGCGCCGGCACCCGCGCGGTGGTGGTGTGGAGCGGCCTGAGGACATGGCACGGGGAACCGTTCTTCCACCTCTCGGTGGCACGGGACGGTGTCGAGCGGTACGGATTCACGTACGTGGACGGAGAGATCGAGCAGACCGGGGAGATACCGCGGGCGCTGGATCCGAGCCGGTTCTTCGGCGACCCGGGCGACCCGGAGGACGCGGCTGCGGCGGAACGGTCACTACTCGAAGCGGTGGCCGGGGAGTTCGGTGCGTCTCTGCCACGGCACGCCATCGTGAACGGGCGGCTGCACACGTTCACCACCCACTCCTGGACACGACCGCCGAGGGACGGCGAGACGTACACGGTGATCCGCATGGACCGGTAGACGCCGAACCAGCCCGGAGAACCAGCCCGGATTGCGGACCCATGCCCCGTTTATGGATGGAGAAACCTACGAACCTGAGAATCCGCTGAGTATTCCGCGCTCACATCCGTATCTATGGACGCGCTTCCCCCATGCCGGAAGTCCTGTCGACTCCGGCAGATGTCCTTGAGAGGCCCGATGACACGCAACACGCGAAGAAGATCGAAGACTGCCCGCCGGGCGGTAGGCGCGGCGGCCGCACTGGCCATCGGCGCCGGTGGGTTGGTGGCGGTCAACATCTACGCCTCGGCCGACGAGACCGGCGCGTCGAAGGGCTCTGCCCAGAACCAGGTGCTCGCGGCCGGCAGCTCCACCATCGACTGCCCCGATGTCGGCCAGCAGTTGACCTCCGTGCCCGCCCAGGCGAAGGCCCAGGTCGACAAGGAGCTGGCGCTCCTCGACAAGCAGATCTCCGAGGCGTACCAGCGCCTTTCCACCTCGCAGAGGGCGATCGCCCAGGACCCCAACTTCGCCCAGAACGCGATCATCGGCCCGCTGAAGGACAAGCGGAAGGCGACGATCGACCGGATCGCCACCGCCATCGGCCGGGTGGCGGCCAAGCCGCAGGGCCTTGACGCCCTGGCGGCCTGCACGCTCAAGGCCACCGGCAACCAGCCCGCCGCCGGTCAGCCCAGCGCCAGCGCGAGCCCGAGCAACAACACCAATGCCGGCGTGGTCGGCAACGGCCCCGTCGCCGCCGACTTCGTCGACATCACCAAGGTGAAGGCCAACGTGAGCGCGCCGGCCAGGTCGGCGAAGGCCTCGAAGGGGTCCTTCGTCACCAAGTGCGGGGTGAACGCCAACAAGCTGTACAACAGCGACAACGTGATCGTCGCGCCCGGTGTCACCAACGGCGCGCACCACGTGCACGACTACGTCGGCAACCAGGACAACGACGCCTTCTCCAGCGACCAGGACTTCGCCAACGCCGCGACCAGCTGCCAGAACCAGGGCGACAAGTCGTCCTACTACTGGCCGGTGCTGCGTCTGCAGGACGGCACCAAGGAGTTCGACGCCGACGCGCTGGGCGGCGGCGCCGAGGGCAACACGGGCCGGATCCTGACGGCCAAGCAGGCCACGCTGGACTTCGTGGGCAGCCCGCGCGGCAAGGTCGTCGCGATGCCCAAGTTCCTGCGCATCATCACCGGTGACGCCAAGGCGTTCGTCAACGGCACGGCCAACGCCAACGCCTCCTGGAGCTGCACCGGCTTCGAGAACAAGGTGCAGTTGAAGGACAAGTACCCGCTCTGCCCCCGTGGCAGCAGCGTGGTACGCACCTTCAAGTTCCAGAGCTGCTGGGACGGCACGAACATCGACAGCGCCAACCACCGCACCCACGTGGCGTTCGCCGACGCGGCCGGAAACTGCCCGACCGGCTTCAAGGCCATCCCGCAGCTGGTGCAGCGACTGGTGTACGCGGTGAAGGCGCCCAGCGTGAAGGACAACGGGAAGACCACTCCGTTCTACGCGTTGGACGGCTTCCCGGAGCAGCAGCACAAGCCGGTCACCGACCACGGTGACTTCATCAACGTCTTCGACCCGAAGGTGATGAACAAGGCGGTCCAGTGCATCAACACCGGACGTAAGTGCAGCTGAGCAGTCCGGAAGAGTTACCGAGCGGTGGGCGTCGTCGTAGTAACTGACGGCGCCCACCGCCATGTACGGAGTCCTCCGAGCCTTCAGGTGTGTTCCTGGTCGCCGAGCGGTCCGGGCAGTGGCTGTTCGAACCAGACCACCTTGCCCGTGCTCACCCGTGTCGCCCCCCAGCTCTGTGCCAGCTGGTCCACCAGGAAGAGCCCCCGGCCGCCTTCGTCGCTGAGCCGGGCGTGTCGCATCCTCGGCACCAGGGGCGAGTTGTCGCCCACCTCGCAGCGCAGCACGTCCGTGCAGAGCAGTCGCAGGGTGATCGGCCGGGAGGCGAAGCGTACGGCGTTCGCCACGACCTCGCTGACCATGAGTTCGGTGGACTCCACCAGGGCATCGAGCCCCCAGTCGCGCAGTGTCCTACGGGTCAGCCGACGGGCCTGTCGCGCGGTCTGCGGACGGGGAGCCATGTACCAGTAGGCGACGGTCTCCGGCAGGATGCCCTCGAACCGGGCGGCGAGCAGGGCGATGTCGTCGTCCCGGTTCCCCGCACCCAGTGTGCCGAGCGCCTGGTCGCACACCTCTGCCGGCGCCGGGGGCCCGGAACCGGAGGCGGCGGCCCGCAGGCGTGCGCGCAGCCGGTCCACCCCGGTCAGCACGTCCGAGTCGCGGGACTCGACCAGGCCGTCGGTGTACAGGAGAAGGGTCGATCCGGCCGGTGCGTGCATCTCGGTGGACTCGAATCCGCCGCCGCCCACGCCGATCGGTACTCCGGGCGGCACCGGCAGGACCTCCGTACTGCCGTCGGGGTGCAGGAGTACCGGCGGCAGATGCCCCGCGTTGGACACCAGCAGCCGGTGCAGTACGGGGTCGTACATGGCGTAAAGGCAGGTCGCCGTGTGTTCGCTGCCCAGCCGCTCCGCCTGTTCGTCGAGGTGGTGCAGGACCTCGTCGGGCGGCAGGTCGAGGCCGGCCAGGGTCTGCACGATGGTGCGCAGCTGGCCCATGATCGCGGCCGAGGTCATGGAGTGGCCCATCACGTCGCCGATGACGAGGGCGACACGGTTGCCGGGCAGCAGGATCGCGTCGTACCAGTCGCCGCCGACCTGCGCGGTCCGTGAGGCCGGCAGATAGCGGCTGGCCAGCTGGACCCCGGCGGGCTTGGGCAGCGAGGGCGGGAGCATCATGCGCTGGAGCGCGTCCGCGACGGATGCCTCCCGCGCGTACAGCACCGCTTTGTGGATGCCGAGGGCGGTGTGGGTGGCGAGTTGGGAGGCGACGAGCAGGTCGTCGCCGGTGAAGTCCGCCCTGCCGGGGCCGCGGATGAGGACGACGCTGCCCATGGCGTGGCTGCGGCCGTGCAGCGGGGCGAGGATCAGCCGTCGTCCTGGCGGCACCGTGCCGGGAGAGTTCGCCACGCCCAGCAGCTCGGCCACGACGGAACGGATGCCCGGCAGGTCCCCGAACACCGGCCGCCCGGCCCGCAGCAGTCCGGCGAGCGGACCGGTGGGAGACAGCTGTACGACCTCGGCCGCCCGGGCGGTGTCGGCGACCGGTGGGAGTGGGCCGGAACCGCGGACGGCCGCCTTGGGCAGGGGTGCGTGGTCCATCGCGTGCAGTCGTAGGACGCCGGGCGGGTCGGCAACCTCGTCGCCGACCGGAAGCGGGTCGTACAGATGGACGAGCGCCACATCGGCGAAGGCCGGCACGGCCGCCCGGCACAGTTCCTGCAACATCTCGTCGAGGTCCATGCCGCGGGCGATCTGCCGGGTCGCCGCGTCGAGATAGCGGAGCCTGTCGGTCTGCGGCTCGGCGGTGTCGGGCCGGGG
The DNA here is from genome assembly GCF_021545335.1 of Streptomyces sp. GQFP. Taxonomy (GTDB): domain Bacteria; phylum Actinomycetota; class Actinomycetes; order Streptomycetales; family Streptomycetaceae; genus Streptomyces. The sequence goes on from NZ_CP089312.1 coordinate 66,657, forward strand.
ACCGCCCGGTCGTACGGCAGGGGCTGCCGCACGCATCGCTCGGCCGCTCCCCTCGGAGCCGGGATTCACACCTGACTGCGCGCGTGCCCCATCGGATCGGGCGCCGGAGCCGGGCGACGGGGCCGCGCACTGGGGCCGACCCGCGCGAGCCGCAGCAGCCTCGTGCCCGTCGGCCGCCTGCCCGCCGGTGCCTCCATCGGCTCCGAGGTGCTTCGTCACGCGTTTCCTTCCGACCGTGCGGACCCCGCCGCAGGGGCGGGGTGATCAGAGGGCGTCAGGCGGACCGTCTGCAGCGCAGGAAGATCTGCACCTCGGGCGGGACGTCCGCGCTCGCCGGAGCGTACGAGTACGAGGACTCCTCGACGATCTCGAAGCCCGCCTCCTCGACGACCTCGCGCAGTTCCTCCCGCAGATAGCCGGACACCCGGATGGTGCTTCCGATGAACGGGATCGAGAAGTCGTCGACATCGGCCTCCACCATCGACAGCGCGAACAGACCGTCCGGCAGGAGCAGGTGGTGGATGGTGCGCAGCGCGAGGGGAATCTCGGCGCGCGGCAGCATGAGCAGGGAGAAGAAGGCGGTCACCGCGTCGAAGCGGCCGAGGTCTCGGGGGCCTCCGGGCCGCAGATCGGCGATGTCCGCCTGGTGGAACACCCCGGTGGGCACGTACTTGTGGGCGATCGCGACCATCCGCTCCGAGAGGTCGACCCCGACGACCTGGAAGCCCGCCTCCGCGAGCTGGCGGGAGGTCGGAAGGCCGGTGCCGCACCCCAGGTCCAGCACCCGGGCCCCGGGCGGCAGCGACCCGACGAGCCATGCGGCGGACGCGACCTGCCCTTCCTTGTGCGGGAAGGCCTCGTCGTAGCGATCACCAATGGCGTCGAAGGCCTCGGCCTGACCGGTGCGGTCGAGCCATATGCTCCCGTAGCCGACCTCGTCGGCGGGGTTGGTCACGAGGATTCTCCTTCAGCCCTGTATGTAACAGTTTGTGAGTAATTTTTTCACAGTTATCCAAGCTTAGGCGTAGATCGCCCGCGATGGCCGCCAGTATCAACCGGCGGGACGTGCCCAGGTGGGACTGCGGTCCTTGTCGACCAGGGCCGCACGGACGCCCTCCAGGAAGTCCGGCGTACGGATGGTCGTGCGCGTGAGGGCCAGTTCGGCGTCGAGGCACTCGCGCAAGGTGCGCTGTCTGCCGCGGGCCAGCAGGGCGTGGGTGATCTCCAGGCTCTGGGGCGAGGCGGACTCCAGGGCGGTCAGTGCGGCTGCCGCCCACAGGGTGTCGAGGTGGTGCAGGCGTTTCTCGATCTCGCCGAGGGTCGGCGCGCCGAACGCCCGGTCGATGTCCCCGCGTACCGCCGCCAGCCCGCTCTCCGTCACCGGGGAACGGCCGGCGAGGCGGTTCAGGACGACGTCCACCGGGTCGCCGGGGTTGCCGACCAGGGCGTCCGCGACCGTGTCGAGTCCGTCCGCGGGGACGAAGTGCGTGGCCAGCCCCGTGTACAGGGCGTCGGCCGCGTCAAGGCGGTGTCCGGTCAGGCCCAGGTACATGCCGATCGCGCCGGGCAGCCTCGGCAGAAAGTAGCTTGCCCCGACGTCCGGGAAGAACCCGATCCCGGTCTCGGGCATCGCCAGCACCGCACGCTCGGTCACGACGCGGAAACTTCCGTGGATTGACAGCCCGAGACCGCCGCCCATGCACACGCCGTCGATGAGCGACACGACCGGCACGGGATACTCGGCGATCCGGGCGTTGAGCCGGTACTCGGACGCGAAGAACCGCTCACTGGCCTCGGCATCCCCGGCGAGGCTGTGCTCGCGGATCGTACGGATGTCTCCCCCGGCGCAGAAGGCCTTGGGGCTGGTACTGGCGAGCACCACCGCGGACAGCGGGGCCTGCTCCCACCCGGCGAGCGCACGCTCGATGGCGGCGATCATGCCCGTCGTCAGGGCGTTGAGCGCCTTGGGCCGGTTCAGCAGGATCCGGCCGACGCCCCGGTCGACGTGGGCGAGCACCTCGTCCGCACCGCCGACGGCTCCGGTTGTCGTGGCCATCATTGTTCCTCACTCGTCGGGGGCAGGCGGCGTGACCGATGCCGGTCAGAGTGGGGCGAGGCGGGCCCTGAGCAGGCAGAACTCGTTGCCTTCGGGGTCGGCCAGGACATGCCACTGCTCCTCCCCCGTCTGGCCGATGTCGGCCGGGCGCGCGCCGAGCTTCAGCAGGCGTTCGAGTTCGGCGTCCTGGTCGCGGTCGGTGGCGTTGACGTCGATGTGCAGCCGGGACTTCCCCTTCTCCGGCTCGTCCCTGCGACTGAGGATGATCGTCGGCTGCGGACCACCGAATCCCTCGCGCGGCCCGATCTCCAGCGTGCCGTCGTCCTCGCGGTCGAGGACGACGTAGTCCAGGACCTCGCACCAGAACCGCGCCAGCACCTCAGGGTCGCGGCAACCGAGGACCAGCTCACTGATACGGCATGCCATGGACGAAACCTACTCTCAGCGAAAACAACCCCGCGAACGTACCGGATGAGGCGAGCGCGGGCGAACTGATTTCAGGGGCGATCCGGTCCGGGGCTCGGCACAGCCGCGCGGGAAGAAGGCGCCGGGAAGAGCATGCAGCTGCTGGTGGCGTGGGCGAGCAGGCGGTCCGTCCCGTCGACCAACTGGGCCTGGGCGAGGGCGGTTTGACGGCCCTTGCTGACGACCGTGCCGATGGCGCGCACCGTGCCCGTGTCCACGGTGATCCGGCGCAGGAACTTCACCGTCAGGTCGAGCGAGGTGTACGCCATGCCCTGCGGGAGGGTGGACTGGACGGCGCAGCCCGCCGCCGAGTCGAGCAGGATGGCGAAGATACCGCCGTGCACGCTGCCGATGGGGTTGTAGTGCTCCTCCCCCGGCGTCAGGGAGAAGACCGCCCTGCCGGGCTCCACCTCGACGAGGGTGAAGTCGATGGAGTGGTTGATGGGCGGCCCCGGCAGACGCCCCTCCTGCAGCTCGCGCAGGAAGTCGATACCGGCCATGCGTCCGGCGGCCTCCGCCAGGATCGCGGGATCTTCCCATTGATACGTACGTGTCCGTCCCACGACCGAGTACCTTCCCGTCCTCTGACTTTTACAAATGAAGCTAGCTGCGCCTTCACCTGACTGTCAATGACGAAGCCAGCCCCTTATGATGGCGGTATGGAGTGGCTTGAGGCGAGCACGGAGAACTGTCCCGTCCAGCGCACGCTCGACGTGGTCGGAGAGAAATGGACCTTGCTGATCCTGCGCGACGCCGTCAACGGGGTCCGCCGCTTCGACGACTTCCACCGCCATATCGGCCTGTCGGAAGCCGTCCTCAGCGACCGCCTCCGGAAGCTGATCTCGGCGGGCATCCTCAAGACCGTCCCCTACCGGGAGCCGGGCAGCCGCGCTCGCAACGAGTACCGCCTGACCCGCAAGGGCTGGGACCTGTGGCCGGTCCTGCTGGCGCTGAGCCAGTGGGGCGAAAAGCACGCCCTCGGCTCCGAGGGCCCCGTACTGGACATCCGCCACGCCGACTGCGACGCCCCGGTCCGCGTCGTCGTCGAGTGCTCAGCCGAGCACTCGGCCCTCACGCCCGGTGAGATCACCGCCCGGCTGGGGCCCGGTGCCCGTCCCCGGTCGTGAGCCTGCGCCCCGGCGCCTCGATCAAGTCCTGTGGCGCCGCCGCACTCGGCGTATGCGCGTCCGCCCAAGCCGGCCGCGTCAGTGAGTCCGCCTCGGAACACGACACGTTCTCCCGGGCCCGGCTCACGGCCCTGGCCCCGGATCCGGCTGCACCGCCTCGGTGATCCCGGCCCGGGCCGCTTCGAGTTGTGCGGCGAACGCGATGCCCAGGAACAGGGCCACACCGGTCAGGTTGGCCCACAGCAGCAGGGCGACGAACGCCGTCAGGGGTCCGTACACGGCGCCGAACGACCCGCTCTTGGCGACGTAGAGCGCCAGCAGCCACGTGGCCGTGATCCACAGGACCAGGTGGACCGCCGAGCCGAACGCGAGCCAGGTGTAGCCCGGTTGGTCCCTGCGCGGCGCCCAGCGGAAGATCACCGCCGACGCGACCCAGGCGAGCACCACGCCCAGGGGCACTTCCAGGGGCCGCCACCAGTCGAGCAGTTCCTGGGGCCAGCCGAGGGCCTCCACCACCGCGTTCCCGATGGCGTCCCCCGCGACGAGCACGAGGAATCCCAGGACCATCGGCATGCCCGCCGTGAGCGCGAGGAGCAGGGAACGTCCGTACTTGGCCAGGAACGGCCGGTCGCGCTCGATGCCGTAGATACGGTTGGCGCCCCGCTCGACCTGCCCCATCGCCGAGGCGAGGTTGAGCACGGCGAAGGCCAGTCCCAGCCACATGGCGACTGCGTTCCAGGCGCCGGAACCGGCGCTGCGCGCGGTGGCGTCCAGGGCGTCCTCGACCAGACTCGCGCTGGCGCCCGGCACGATCTGGCCCAGGGTCAGTTCGATGATCCGCCCCACGCTCTCCGTGTGCACGGTGGTGGCCACGCCGACCAGCGCGATGGTGAACGGCACCAGGCCCAGGACGATTTGGAACGCGAGCGAACGGGAGTTGGTGAAGCCGTCGGCGTAGCGGAAACGGGAGAACGCGTCGAGGAGCAGTCGGCGGCCGCCGTAGTGCCTCAGCGCGGTGAGCGCCTCGTCTCCGGACAGCTCCTCCCCGATCATGTCCCGCGTCTGCGGAACGTGTACGACGGTCCCCATCGAGAACGTCTCCTCCTGTCGTCCGTACGGCGAGACGAGGAACGCGATCTTGCCGCGGGGAGAACCGTACAGCCGGACAGCTGTACGGGTCGGTCGTCAGGGGGATTCGGGGTGGCAGCGCCGACGATGAGCGGGTCGGGGCGTCAGAAGGGCATGCGGCCACGACCGCGGCGACCGGCCGAGCCGCTACGGCCCACGGCACGGGAACTCGTCCGGAACGGCTTGCTGAACAGCCTGCCCAGGAAGCCGGGCGCCTTGCCGCCGGTCCGCGCGCCGGCGCCGAGCGAACGCTGTGTGCCGCGTTCGGGGTGGCGGGAGAGACGCGGGACGAGGAAGGCCAGCACGGCCAGGACCACACATACTCCGACAACTACGGCGATGATCACGAGTCTGCTCCCTTGATTGGTCGGGACGACACGGGTGCCCCGGGCCCAGGCACCTACTCGTAACGGGCGAGGCTCCCCGCGACGGGAGTTGAGGCATCTGACGCCTCGTCTCTCGCCCGCTGGGGAGCCCCGCCCGTCGTGTGTCAGCCGCCGATGCCGGACTCGGTGGCCGCTCCGATCAGTTCAGCCGCGTCGGCCGGGCGGATGAAACCCGCGGCGGCCCCTCGTACGGTCGCGGCCGTCCTTCGCGACGAACGTGGCGTGGTCGGGGTACAGGGTCGCCGGTTTCTCGGCGGAGAAGGGGGTGGTCGTACCGAACAGGAAGCAGAACGACGCCCCGGTCTGCCCGAGGCCGGACAGGACGGCGACCGGTGCCTCGACCGACGGTGTGCGGACGCCGCCCACGACATTGCCGTGGGTGTCCAGGACGAAGGCGGGCGCGGAACCGGAGGTGTCCACCTGGAGGCGGGGTGCCTTGGCCGGGGGGATGCCGGTCTTCACCCAGCGGTTGAGTGCGAACTCGGCGGTGTCCAGGACGTAGTGCGCCTGGCCGGTGTTGATCGGCGAGCCGCAGCCGGTCCGGGTCGGGGGGCTGAGCATGGCCTTCAGTCCCTGGAGGCCGGCGGTGCCGCTGCCGTCGTTGATCGTGCCGAGGCCGATGTGCTCGTACTGGCCGGTCAACTCGCCCCGGGCGTAGCTCCAGTCGATGGGCAGCGGCACCTTGAACGGGGTCAGGCCCGCTTTCGGCGCGGTCTCCTGGAACAGGCGGGAGGACGTGTAGGGGGCGGAGGCCAGCAGGTCGTACGGGATGGTGGAGATGCCCAGCATCCGGGCGACGGTGGGGTACGCCCACCGGTTCAGGTCGTCGTAGAGGCCGGCCGCCACGGGGATGGACGTGGCGAAATTGGCCTTCGTGGGTTGCAGGGTCATGCCGTGGTTCTCCGACCAGCTGCGTGCCGCCTTCCGGCTGCCGTCCGTCGTCGCGCTCCAGGAGGGCCGGGATCTCTCCTGCGAGCAGCACCGCCGTGCCATGTGGGGCTGGTGGGAGCGGGTGGACTTCCTGCGCGGCGCGGAGGAGGCGGCGTACCGGGAACTCACCGCCCCGGACGCCTGGGTCCCGTACCCCGACACCGAGCCGGTGCTGCGCGCCCTGCGTGATCGCGGACTGCGTGTCGCCGTCGTGAGCGACTTCGCGTGGGATCTGCGCATCCACCTCGCCCATCACGGGCTGGACGCCCTGATCGACACCTGCGTCGTCTCGTACGAGCAGGGCCGCGAGAAGCCCGATCCGCAGTTGTTCCTGAAGGCACGCGCCGACCTGGGCGATGACCCGCGGGCCACCCTCATGGTCGGTGACAACCCGGTCCGTGACGGGGGCGCGGCGGCCTGCGGTCTGCGGTCTGCGCACCTACATCCTCCCGGCGGAGCACCGGACCGGTGAGCGCGGCCTGGCGGACGTGCTGCGGCTCGTGGACTGACAGCGGGGGCGGACCCATGACCGGGCTGGCAGGATGACCGCATGGAACGTGTGCTTGGCATCGGTGGACATTTCATGCGGGCGGCCGATCCGGCGACCCTGAGCGCGTGGTACCGCGACTGTCTGGGCCTGGACGCCGACGAGCACGGCCTGTGGGAGCAGGCGGCCGGGCCGACGGTGTTCGCGGCGTTCGAGTCCGACACCGACTACTTCGGGTCCCTTACCCAGCAGACCATGCTCAACTTCCGGGTCCGCGACCTGGACGCGATGCTCGCGCAACTACGCGCCCAGGGAGCGGACGTGGCCGAGGAGACACAGGACATGAAAGGTGTCGGTCGGTTCGGCTGGGTCACCGACCCCGAGGGCAACCGGATCGAGCTGTGGCAGCCCGCCTGACCGCACGCTCACGCAGACGGTGACACTCGGCCCTCCAGGACGCGGGTGCCCGGGGCGCAGCTCTCCCGCAGTGCGGCGAGTTCGGCGGCGGGCAGACTCAGGGCGGAGCCTCGCCGGCTGTGGTCGAGCAGGGCCGTCCCTGCGTTCAGCCAGCTCGGCACGGGGTCCACGCCGATGAACTCCGCCAGGCGGGTCAGCTCTTCGGCAGGGCGGTCCAGGAGGTCCTCGTAGGCGAGGGTGGTGCGCCGGTCGGCGGGCAGCCCGGTGAGGAACTCCGTTCCCTCGGTGACGAGTTGGGACCACAGGGTCCCGAAGGTCCGCAGGGGGATGTCGCGGTCGCGTACGAGGGCCGGGTCGAAGCGGTCGTCGAGCAGGGGTGCCAGGTCCGGGGGCAGTGCGCGGACGTGCTCGGGGGTCAGGTCGCCGAAGCTGTCGATGCCGGCGCGGGTCTTGATCTCGCGGAGCAGGGAGATCGCGCGGTATCCGGGATGGCGGCTCATGGACAGGGCGCAGTCCGGGCCGTCGCGGAACATGTGCACGAACCGGGCCTCCGGGAAGGTCTCCCGCAGGCCCGGTGCCCAGCCGGTCGAGTAGCCCGAGCGCTCCACGACGGCGGTACGTCCGAAGCGGGCGCAGAGCAGACCGTACAGGGCCCGGTGATGCTCGACGGCGGTACGCCTCGGCCAGTGGACGACCGCCGCGCCGAGTTCGTCGAGGAGTCCGTCCGGGTCGTCGGTGAGGTGGGGCAGCACCATCAGGGAGAGTGCGGGAATGCCGGCCGTGGTCCGCCCCGAGTATCTGCCGGGGCGGCTGGTGTGGAGGAACTCCGGCAGCGGCAGCCCGCTGCGGATCATCCGCTCGAAATGCGGCGCGGGGTCGGAGAGCGCCTGCCAGAACTCCTCGCCGCCCACTTCGCCCCGGGGGAAGGACGCGTCGCCCACCGAGGCCATGAACTCGTTCAGACTCAGCACGTCCGGGTGGGAGTTGAGGATGCGGGACAGCGCCGTGGAGCCGCTGCGGCCCGTACCGAAGACGAAGGTCAGAGAACGCATGATCCCCTTTCGACTGGTGGATTTCACGTGGTGGACGGTGCGCGCTGTTCAACTCTGCCCGGCCCGGCAGGTTGCGCACCCCCGCGAGTTCTAGGGGTAGCCGGGGAAGGGCTGGACGCCCATGAGCACCGCGCCCGCGCCGTCGTACATGCCCTCCTGGAGGAAGGCGTGTTGCGGTACGACCGAGGCGTCGCGCAAGTGGCGCTGGAGAGGGCTGTCCTCGGCGACGGCGTCGATGCCGCCGAGTTGGTAGGCGGTCCGGACGACCTCGAAGGAGGTCTTGGCGAGGTGCGCGGAGGCCAGGCGCAGCATGCTCGCCCGGTCGGCGGTGACGGGGTCGCCCGCGCTGACCATCGCCCATGCCTCCTCCGTGGCCTCGTAGAAGAAGGCGCGTACGGACCGGAGTTGGGCCTCCGCCCGGCCGATCGCGATGCGGTAGGTGGCGCGTTCGGCGGGTTTGGGGGCGCCGGTGTAGCCGGACCTGCCGCCCTGTGCGATGACGTGGTCGAGGGCGGCGCGGGCGACACCGAGGCCGACGACGGCCAGGACCTGGGAGGCGTAGGGGACGGTCGGGTAGCGGTAGAGGGGTTCGTCGACGGTGGCGGCGCCGCCGCGGACGAACGTCCACTCCTCGGGTACGACGGCCCCTTCGACCACCAGGTCATGGCTGCCGGTACCGCGCAGGCCGATGACGTCCCAGTTCTCGGCGATCCTCACCCGGTCGGGTCGCAGTACGGCGGTGAGGGGCCGTCCCGCCTTGTCCGCACCGGCCTTGATGCCGACGCCGAGGAGGTCCGCGCCCATGCAGCCGCTGGCGAACCTCCATCGGCCCGAGACCCGGTAGCCGCCCTCGACACGTTCGGCGGGTTGTACGGGGAACAGGCCGCCCGCGAAGGCGACATCGGGTCCGTCGGTGTACAACTCGGCCTGGGTGTCGAGCGGCAGGCCGGCCAGGTAGACGCCGGAACAGCCGAAGCTCGCGACCCAGCCGGCCGAGCCGTCGACGACCGATATCCGCTCGATCAGGCGAAGGAACTCCGCGGGCGGAAGGGCGTCGCCGCCGAAGCGCCGGGGCACGCTCGCCCGGTAGAGTCCCGCGTCCTTGAACACGGCGATCACCTCGCGCGGAACATGCCGTTTCTCCTCGAACTCGGCCCGCCGCTCCTCGACCACGGCCAGCACCCGGTCCAGCTTCGGCCCTGAGGAGTCCGGCGCCTGTGTCATGAGAACAACCCCCTCGTATCGCCCTGCCAGGACGCCAAGTTCGTCGTCTGTTCGTCAACGCGCGGCTCGGCCGCGTTCGGTGGAGCCCGATCAAAGATTCGAGGGGGCAAACACCGCAAGGCGGCACATCCGGATTCGCCGGACCCTCGTCCGTTCGGCGGTCTACCGTACAGACATGCCGCGCTGCCCGCCGCGGTCGGACGAGGAGGAATCCCGTGTCATCGCCCTGTGACCCCCAGTACGCTCCCGCCGGCGACGTGGGGGCGGCGCTCATGGTGGTCGACTCCCGGATCAAAGCGATCCACGACGGCAAGACCGACACGGGCCCGGAACAGCAGCAGCTGATCCAGCAGTACGCCGCCACCTTGGGTCCCGAGGGAGTCGACGCGCTGGTGGACGGGGCGTGCACCCTCATCTACATGTTCATGGAGTGGCTGAGGAAGGCCCACGAGGACCACGACAAGGACGTCATCGAGTACGTGGTGCCCACCCTCGTGGCCACGATGCGCATGATGCCCAAGACCTTCCGGCCCGAGGTCATCCCCACCATGGCCGGCCTGGTCGTCGCGGCCAGCACCGGTCTGAGCCCCAACCTGTGGCGTGCGCAGTACGGGCTCTGGACCGACGCCGAGATGAATCCCCTGGAGGCCACGGCGGTCCTGCTCGCGGAGCACATCAACCGGATCGCCGAGGACCACGACTACGCCACCCGTCTGATCACCGACGCGCTGTCCAGGGCGGACGAGGACCTGGACTGACGCGCGGTGTCCGCTCAGGTGTGCCAGTGGTAGCGCCGCTCGGGGCGTCCCGTCTGCCCGTACCGCAGGGTCACCACCGCCTGGCCCGTGACGCTGAGGTATTCGAGGTAGCGGCGCGCGCTGACGCGGGAGATGCCGACCCGCGTCGCGCACTCGGCGGCGGACAGGGTTCCGTCGGCCGCGCGCAGTGCGCGTTGGACGAGTTCGGCGGTCTCCACGCTCATGCCCTTCGGCAGTGTCGGCGTCACCGTCGGCGCCGCCACCCGTCCCAGCGCGCGGTCCACGTCGGCCTGCCCGCTGACCGTGGCGGCGTGCAGATTGCCGCGCCGGGCGCTGTAGCGCTCCAGCCTGTGCTTGAGGTCGTCGGCGTCGAAGGGTTTGAGCAGGTAGTCGACCACCCCCTGGCGTACGGCGCCCCGGACCGCCTCGGCCTCGCGGGCCGCGCTGATCACCAGCACGTCGCAGTCCTGGGCCGCCGTCCGCAGCCTCGGGATGACATCCAGGCCGAACATGTCGGGCAGATACAGGTCGAGCAGCACCAGGTCGGGCTGCAGCTCGGCGGCGGCGGAGAGTGCCTGTTCCCCGCAGTTCGCCGACCCGACCACGCGGAAGCCTTCCACGCCATCGACGAAGCCCCGGTGGATCCGCGCCACCATGAAGTCGTCCTCGACCACCAGGACGTCGATCATCGGACCTCCTCCGTCTCCCGATCGGTGAGCTGACCCACGGACATCCGGGCCGTGAACACGGCACCGGGATGGGTGTTGGCCACCGACACCTCGCCCCCTCTGCGGGTGCAGACCAGCCGGGTGAGCGCCAGACCGATCCCCCGGTCGCCGCCCTGCGCGGCCTTGGTGGTGAAGCCCTGGGAGAACACCTCCTGGGCCAGCTCGGGGGCCACACCCGGGCCCGAGTCGCGCACCACTATCTCCACGCTCGACGCGTCCTGGCGCAGTTCGACCTCCACCCAGGCCTCGTCCGCGTGGTCCGGGGCCGCGGCGGCGTCGAGGGCGTTGTCGACGAGGTTGCCGACCACCGTCGCCACGTCCGCGGAGTCCGTCGGCTCCAGCCGGTCCAGGGCCGTCAGTTCCGATATGCGCAACTGCACCCGGCGCTCCGCCGCGAGCGCCGACTTCGCCGTGAGCAGCGCGGCGACGGCATGGTCACGGACCCGGCTGGTGAGGGTCAGGTCGAGCGACTCGCGGTGCTTGCGCAGGGCGCGGACGTACCGTACGACCTCGTCGTGCTCGCCGATCTGGATCAGCCCGGAGATGGTGTGCAGTTGGTTGGAGAACTCGTGGGCCTGGGCGCGCAGCAGTTCGGTGCTGCTGCGGAACGAGCCCAACTCCCTTTCCAGCTGGGCCAGTTCGGTGCGGTCGCGCAGGGTCGTCACCGAGCCGAGCCGGCGGCCGTCCTTGGTGACGTCCATCCGGTTCATCACCAGTACCCGGCCCCGGCGTACGACCACCTCGTCGCGTCGCTCGCTGTCGTGCTCGGCGTCCTGCTCGCCGCCGGTCCCGGCCAGGACGTCGTACAGCCTGCCCTCGATGCCGAGGTCGGCGAGGCTCATCCCGACGCAGTCCTCGGGCAGGTCGAGCAGTTTGCGGCCGACCTCGTTGACCAGGGTGAGCCGCAGGTGCGGGTCGAGCGAGATCACGCCCTCGGCGATCCCGAACAGCATGGCCTCCCGGTGCTCGGCGAGGCCCGCGATCTCGCGGGGTTCGAGGCCGAAGGTCTGGCGTTTGATCCGCCGGGCCAGCAGCCAGGACCCGGCGACCCCCAGCACGCTCGCGATGCCGAGATAGGCGAGCAGATACGACGAGGCTCCGCTCAGCCGCTGCCAAACCGTCGGTGAGACGCGTCCGATCATGACCGTGCCGAGATGCTCGCCGACGTGATCCAGGTCCTCGCCGAGCACCGGGACCTGGGCGACCAGCTCGCGGACCCCGTCCACCGGCAGCTCCCCGGACCAGCCGCGCGCCTGCGCGACGCTGGGCCCGTCGACCGGGAGCCGGGTCCCGACCAGGGTGGGGTTGGTGGAGGCGACGATCCTGCCGTGTTCGTCGGCGACCGTGACGGAGGTGACGTTCGACCGGGTCAGTGTGGTCTGCAGGAGCGGGGCGAGGGTCTCACCGGGGGCGGGACGGACGAGCTGGGTGCGCAACAGTGGGTTTCCGGCCATCTCCTCGGCGAGGGCACTCACCCGTCGGCCCTCGACCCGGTCGAACGTCGCCCGCGACTGCGCGAGCGACACCGCGGCGACCGCGAACAGCACCATCACCACGCCCGTGAGCTGCAAAACCAGCAGCTCACCGGCGAGCGTATGACGGCGTGACACAACGACCACTATGAACTCAACCTTCAATGGTCACACAAGGCAGACGGGGTGTCCCCCGAGCCGCACAATCATGGCGCCGGACTCGCCCAAGCGAAAGAGATGAGCCATGAGAACTCGCAGAGCCGCACTTCTCTCAGCTCTTGCCACTGTGTCGATACTCGCCGTGAGCGCCTGCGGTGCCACCGCGGAGAAGGAGGACTCCGGGAGCGGAAGCACGGGCGGCAAGCCCGTCACCGGTCTGCGGATCATGGTCCCCAACACCCCGGGCAGCGGGTACGACGTCACCGCCAGGACCGTCGCCCAGGTGATGCAGGACTCCAAGGTGGCGTCCGGGGCCCAGGTGTACAACCTGCCCGGGGCCGGCGGCACCGTGGGCCTCCAGCGGCTGGTGAACGAGAAGGGCAACGGCAAGCTCGCCATGCAGATGGGGCTGGGGGTCGTCGGCTCCTCGTACACCTCGAAGTCGGCGGCGACGCTCACCGACACCACGCCGCTCGCCAAGCTGATCGAGGAGGCCGGCGCGATCGTCGTGTCGAAGGACTCCCCCTACAAGACGATCGACGACCTGGTCACCGCGTGGAAGAAGGACCCCAAGAAGGTCGCCGTGGGCGGCGGCTCGTCGCCGGGCGGTCCGGACCACCTCCTGCCGATGCAGCTGGCGAAGGCGGTCGGCATCGAGCCGAAGGACGTCAACTACGTCTCGTACGACGGCGGCGGTGAGCTGCTGCCCGCCATCCTCGGCAACAAGATCGCCTTCGGTGCCAGCGGGTTCGGTGAGTTCCTCGACCAGATCGAGGCCGGGCAGGTGCGGGTGCTGGCGGTGACCAGCGAGAAGCCGATCGACGCCGTCAAGGACGCCCCTACGCTCAAGGACTCGGGGATCGACCTGGTCTTCACCAACTGGCGCGGGATCGTCGCCCCTCCCGGGATCACCGACGAGCAGACGAAGACCTGGATCGACTCCCTCACCACGATGCACGACTCGGCGCAGTGGAAGTCCGAGCTGACCAAGCGTGGCTGGACCGACGCGTTCGTCACCGGTGACGACTTCGGCTCCTTCCTCACGGAGCAGGACAAGTCCGTCGCCGACCTGCTGACCGAGCTCGGTCTGGCATGAGTTCCCAGGTCGACGAACGGAGCGTCGAGGACGCCCGTCCGCCGCAGGGCAAGGACCGCGCGCAGTACGGCGTGTGCGCGTTCCTCGTCCTGGTGGGCATCGCGGTGATCGTGGACGGCCTCGGCATCCCGCACATCACCAGCAGCACCGACCCGGTGGGCCCGCGCGCGGTCCCCGTGATCCTGGGCGTACTGCTCCTGCTGGTCGCGGTGGCGTACGCGGTCGACGTGGCCCGGGGCGGCCATGGTGAGCCGGAGGCAGGCGAGGACGTCGACCTGTCGCAGGGCACGGACTGGCGCACGGTACTGCTGCTGATCGGCGCGTTCGTGGTGAACGCGGTGCTGATCGAACGGCTCGGCTGGGTGATCAGCGGCGCACTGCTGTTCTGGGGAACGGCGTTCGCCCTCGGCAACCGGCACTACGTACGCAATCTGCTGATCGCGGTGACGCTGTCGCTCACCTCGTTCTACGCCTTCGCGATCGGGCTCGGTGTGAACCTCCCGGCCGGTGTGCTGCAAGGAATCCTCTGATGGACAACCTGAACAACCTGATGCAGGGCTTCGAGGACGTCGTCGCCCCGATGAACCTGCTGCTGGCGCTGATCGGCGTCCTGGTCGGCACCGCGGTGGGCGTGCTGCCGGGCATCGGCCCGGCGATGACCGTGGCCCTGCTGCTGCCGATCACCTACGGCATGGAGCCGGTGCAGGCGTTCATCATGTTCGCCGGGATCTTCTACGGCGGTATGTACGGCGGCTCGACGACCTCGATCCTGCTGAACACTCCCGGGGAGTCGTCCTCGGTGGTGACGGCCATCGAGGGCAACAAGATGGCCAAGGCGGGCAAGGCGGCGCAGGCCCTCGCGACCGCCGCGATCGGTTCCTTCGTGGCGGGCACGATCGGCACCCTGCTGCTGGTGCTGGTCACCCCGTTCGTGGTGGACTTCGCGGTCAGTCTGGGCGCGCCGGACTACTTCGCTCTGATGCTGCTGTCCTTCATCGCGGTCACGTCCGTGCTGGGCGCGTCCCGCATCCGCGGCCTGATCTCCCTGCTGCTGGGTCTGACGATCGGTCTGGTCGGCATCGACACGGTGTCCGGGCAGCAGCGGCTCACCCTGGGCGTGCCCCAACTGGCCGACGGCATCGACGTGGTCGTCGTCGCCGTCGGGATCTTCGCCGTCGGCGAGGCACTGTGGGTGGCCGCGCATCTGCGGCGCAAGCCCGTCGAGATCATCCCGGTCGGCAGGCCGTGGATGGGCAGGAAGGACTGGAAGCGGTCCTGGAAGCCGTGGCTGCGCGGTACGGCGTTCGGCTTCCCGTTCGGCGCACTCCCGGCCGGCGGCGCCGAGATCCCGACCTTCCTGTCGTACGCGACGGAGAAACGGCTGACCAAGCACCCGGAGGAGTTCGGCAAGGGCGCCATCGAGGGCGTCGCCGGTCCCGAGGCCGCGAACAACGCCTCGGCGGCGGGCACGCTGGTCCCGATGCTGGCCATCGGCCTCCCGACGAACGCGACGGCGGCGGTCATGCTGGCGGCCTTCCAGTCGTACGGCATCCAGCCAGGGCCGCTGCTGTTCGAGCGGGAGGCGAGCCTGGTCTGGGTACTGATCGCCAGCCTGTTCGTCGGCAACCTGATGCTGCTCCTGCTGAATCTGCCGCTCGCACCGGCCTGGGCGAAACTGCTGCAGATACCTCGCCCCTATCTCTACGCGGGGATCCTGTTCTTCGCGTCGATGGGCGCGTACGCCGTCAACGCCCAGCCCCTGGACCTGTTCCTGCTGCTGACGCTGGGGCTCCTCGGCTTCGCGATGCGACGGTTCGGGCTGCCGGTGCTGCCGCTGATCATCGGCGTCATCCTCGGCCCACGAGCCGAACTGCAGGGCCGGCGCTCGCTGCAGCTGTCGGGCGGCGAACTGTCGGGCCTGGTGGGCGGACCGGTCTCCTACGCGGTGTACGCGGTGATCGTGCTGGTGCTGGTCTGGCCGCTGGTGCGGCGGCTTGCCGTACGTCGGCTGCCCGAGCGAACTGCCTGAGAGTGCCTGAGAGGAAGAGCAGACATGACCGTACTGGTCGGATACGTACCCTCACCCGAGGGTGAGGCCGCGCTACGGGCGGGGATCGACGAGGCCCGGCTGCGCGGCGAGAAACTGCTGGTGGTGAACACCTCGCGCGGCGACGCCTATGTGGACCCGCGGTTCGCGCAGGAGCCGGATCTGGCTCATGTGCGGGAGGATCTCGCCGCGCTGGGCATCGAGTTCGACATCCGCCAGGTGCTGGGCGGGGGCGACGCCGCCGCGGAGATCATCGAGCTGGCGGAGAAGCTGGACGTGTCCCTCGTGGTGATCGGCCTGCGGCGCCGGAGCGCGGTCGGCAAGCTGATCACGGGCTCGGCCGCGCAGCAGATCCTGCTGGGCACCGAATGCCCGGTCCTCGCCGTGAAGGCGGCGGTGTAGGCATGGTGTGGAGAACCTTCGGGTGGTCGTTCGCCGTCACGGTGGCGGGCCTGGTCTTCGCCGCGTGGCAGTGGGGGTGGGAGGCGTTCGGGATCGTGCTGATCCTGTCGGTCCTGGAGATCTCGCTGTCCTTCGACAACGCGGTGGTCAACGCCGGAATCCTCAAGAGGATGAACGCCTTCTGGCAGAGGCTCTTCCTCACGGTCGGCATTCTGATCGCGGTGTTCGGTATGCGGCTGGTGTTCCCGGTCGTGATCGTCGCCATCAGCGCGAAGGTGGGTCCCGTCGAGGCGGTCGAACTCGCCATCGACAACCCCGGCCGGTACGAGGACCTCGTCACCGATGCCCACCCGGCGATCGCCGCCTTCGGTGGCATGTTCCTGCTGATGATCTTCCTCGACTTCATCTTCGAGGACCGCGACATCAAATGGCTCGGGTGGCTGGAGCGCCCGCTGGCCAGGCTCGGCAAGGTCGACATGCTGTCGGTCTGCGTCGCGCTGATCGTGCTGCTGGTCTCCGCGACGACCGTCGCCACCCACGCGCACATCAGCACGGGGCACGCGGACAAGTCGGCCACGGTGCTGCTCTCCGGAGTCGCCGGGCTGATCACATACATGGTCGTCGGCGGTCTCTCCGGATACTTCGAGGACAGGCTCGAGGACGACGAGGAACACGAACACGAGGAAGAGGAGAAGGCCAGGGCCGAGGGCAAACCGGTCTCGGTGGCCGCCCTCGCCGGAAAGGCCGCCTTCTTCCTCTTCCTCTACCTCGAAGTCCTCGACGCGTCCTTCTCCTTCGACGGTGTGATCGGCGCCTTCGCCATCACCAACCACATCTTCTGGATGGCGCTCGGCCTGGGCATCGGCGCGATGTACGTCCGGTCACTCACCATCTACCTGGTCCGCCAGGGCACCCTCGACGACTACGTCTACCTGGAGCACGGCGCCCACTACGCGATCGGCGCCCTCGCCGGCATCCTCCTCGTCACCATCCAGTACGAGATCAGCGAGATCATCACCGGCCTGGTCGGCGTCATCCTGATCGCGGCCTCGTTCCTGTCGTCGGTACGTCGTAACCGGGCTCTTGCGACGGCGGAGGGGAACTGAGCGCGACCGAGAGCCGGATCAGGATGGCGCCGACCAGGATGTGCAGCGAACTCGTGAGCAGGGACTCCGGCAGCGAGGTCAGGAAGGCGAACAGGGGCAGGACGACGGCGTACCCCCACGACGGGACCCTCGGGAACACCCGCGCGCGGAGCATGGCCGCCCCGAACAGGGCGCAGCCCACGGCGAAGACGGCCGCGGAGCCGATGAGCACGGGGACCGTGGGGCCGGTCAGGGTCTCGTCCAGGACCTCCTCGTCGAAGTAGAACAGCACCAGGTTCCCGGCGAACGCGGCCCCGCCGAACAGGCCGAGCCCGACGAGGTTCACGGTGTGGGCGATGTCCCCGAAGCGGTCGGCGGCCGGGCTCTGCCGCCGGTGCAGCGCGGTGAGCAGCGGCAGGGCGAACGCCGGGGACAGGGCGAGCGGGACGCTGGTCGCGGAGGTCTCCCCGGTGAAGATCTCGACCAGCGCGGGCAGGGCGATCAGCAGACCGGCCAGCACTCCGCAGAGGGCGCCGGCACGCAGTGTGGTTGACGTGATGGGCGAGGACATGGGACCGCTCCGGTTGCTCGGACAGTGGGTCAGGGCGGCAACCGTAGGGAGCGGGCGACCTGCGGCGGGAGGTGCGGGGCGGCGACATCGGGAGCCGGAGGTCACCATCTCCCAGGCGGTGTACGGCCGTTCGGCATGTGCCGATCGGCCAGGGTTCCTTCACCGGGGTCCCTCGGGGGCGGCCTGCGCCTTAGCCTGGCGACAGCGGGTGAGGGGGTGTCATGGCGGCGTATGTGCCCGTGCGGTGGGTGGCGCCGCTGCTGTACGGCGCGGTGCTCGTCGGCGGTCTGTACTACGCGGCGGCCGGTCTGGGCGAGGGCCCGGGGCCGTCGGGGTGGCGGACGGCCGGGTTCGTCGCCGCAATCGGGGCGCTGTTCGCCCTGGAGGCGGCGGTTCGGCGACGGCCCGCGTCCCGGGTGCCGGCGCTGCTGGCGCGGTGCGGTCTGATCGTCACGGTGGTGCTCCTCGACGCCTCAGGGCTGTCCCAAGTGCTGTTCGTGCTGCTGCCGTTCACCGCCTACTTCGCCTTCGGCCGCACGACCGCGCTCACCCTGGGCGCCCTCTGTCTTGCGGGGCTGCTCACCTCGTACGTGCTGACCGCACCGGGTTGGTACCGCGACCTCGAACACGTCTCCGATCTGCTGATGCTCACCGTCGGTCTGGTGCTGGCGCTCTCCATGGCCGCCGTGGCCGTCGGCGAGCAGCGGGCGCGGCTCGAACTGCAGGAGTACGCCGACCGGGTCGCCGCGCTGTCCGCCGCCGCCGAGCGCAACCGGCTGGCCCGGGACATCCACGACAGCCTCGGTCACCATCTCACCGCGATGTCCGTGCAGTTGGAGATGGCCTCGGACTTCCGGGCCCTGGACCCCGACGCGGCCCAGCGGGCACTGAACGAGGCGCGGCAATCGGTGCGGCTCGCGCTGGGCGACGTACGGCAGTCGGTGCACGCGCTGCGCGACGAGACCGTGCGGCCCGCGCTGTCGGACGCGCTGGTCGGCCTGGCACGCGAAGGCGGCCCGCCGCCGCAGGTCACCGTCGAGGTGAGCGGCGACGAGGACGGCTACGGCACGGCCGAGCTGACGGCCCTGTACCGGGCCGCGCAGGAGGGTGTGACCAACGCGCGCCGCCATGCGCTGGCCTCGCGGGTGACGGTGGTGGTCCGGCTGACCGGGGACGCCGCGCGGCTGGTGGTGACGGACGACGGCCGGGGCTTCGCACCGGCCACAGCAGCCGGCGGGTTCGGGCTCGTCGGGATGCGGGAACGGGTGCAACTGGTGGCCGGGAGGGTGGAGATCGACAGCGGGCCGGGTGCCGGTACCCGGCTTACGGTGACGGTTCCGCGCAGGCGGACGGGGGTGACGTGACATGGCCCAAGAGCTGGCACCGACGCCGGTACGGGTGCTGGTGGTGGACGACCAGCGGCTCATCCGGGACGGCATCGCCTCCCTGCTGTCCATCCGGCCGGGCATCGAGATCGTCGGTACGGCGGTCGACGGCCGGGACGCCGTCGCGAAGGCCCTCGAACTGGGCCCGGACGTCGTCCTCATGGACGTACGGATGCCGCAGATGGACGGCGTCGAGGCGGTGGCCGTCCTGCGCGGCCGGGCCCCGGAGTGCCGCGTGGTGATGCTGACGACGTTCGACGACGAGGAGTACGTCGTCCAGGCACTGCGCGCCGGAGCCCACGGCTACCTCCTCAAGGACCTCCCCGCGGAGGAACTCGCCCACGCGGTACGCCTGGCACACGCGGGCGTCACCCAGCTCGACTCCTCCGTCGCCCGTCACCTCACAGCCGCCCTGCCGTCCCCCTCCCCCGTCGGCGCACCTCCCGCCGTGTCGCTGAGCCCGCGCGAGACGGACATCTTGCGGCTCCTGGCACACGGCCACACCAACCGTGAGATCGCCGCCCGTCTGTACGTCAGCGAGGGCACGGTCAAGAACCACGTCTCCCGCATCCTCACGCGCCTCGCTCTGCGCGACCGCACCCAGGCGGCGCTCCGGGCGCGGGACCTCGGCCTTTTGTGAAGCTCGTACGGGCCAAATGCAGTGCAAACGACGGAAACGGCACGCGGATGTGTCGTACGGCGGCCATGGTCAGGCCGCATCTGCGCAGGAGCGTCACACAGGCTGCACACACCCCCTGGAAAGCCTCGCTACCTTTGCTCGCGACTCGCTCCCCCGTGCGAAAGTGAACACAGGAAGACCCCAGATGGACTACTGCTCCACGTGTCGTCGGCATCTCAACGGCGCCCTCGTATGCCCCGGGTGCGGCGCCTACGCCCCGGACATCGCTCCCCTCGCCGTCGGAACGCGGGCCCCATACTCCACGACGGGTGGGGCAGAACGGCAGGCCTCCGCCGCCCCGTGGAACGAGGTGGATTCCGGCGCCGAGGCCCCCGGCCGGGCGCCGCGGGAGCAGCCGTACGACGACTCGGACGTCCCGGTTCCTCCCGCGCCTGTGGGCCGGGCGGCACGGCGTCGTCAGCGGGAACGCTGGAAGAAGACGCAGCGCAGGGCCCTGGTCGCCACCGCGGTCGCCCTGGTCGGCGGAGGCATGACCGTCTCCTCGCTGAACCGCCAGTCCACGGAGCGGACGCAGGCGGCCACCGCGCCTGACCGGGAGGTCATGGGGATCGCGGAGGAGGAGGCCACGGACTCCGTTCCGGTCCCTTCGACGCCGACCGACACCACCCAGCGGGCCGAGCGCACCTCGCCGCTCACCACCGGCTCCTCCACGGCGAACGCGCCGCACGAACAGTCCGCCGTCACGCCCGTGGCCACGCCGACGGCCCCGACGGCGGTCCAGCAGGACAGCGTCAAGGTTCCGTTGACGGCGGCGACGACCTCGGCCGCGTCGCAGACGGCCTCCGCGGTGTCCGGTGCCACGGACACCGTCACGGAGACGACGGCCTCGCCCACCCCCGCGGCGACCGACAGCACCAGTACGTCGGACACGGGCACTTCGTCGGCGACTCCCTCGCCGTCCGAGTCGTCCTCGTCCTCGCCGTCGGAGATCTGTCTGCTCGGGCTGGTCTGCATCAGCTGATCCCACGGCGCGGAGTCGGTCAGTCCTTGGCGGGTGACACGTCGGTCACCCTGCCCTGGGTGTCCGCCTCCAGGAAGCCAGCTCCGTACTCGTCCGAGAGGTAGACGGCTATCTCGGCAGGGGTGTCGCGCGAGGTGTCGGGCAGCCTCAGCGACAGGTAGCGGTACTCCGGATCGTCGACGTTCAGCTTCTTGTCCGCCTCCGCGAGGAGCACGGGAAGCCTGTCCCAGTTGAAGATGTCGAGATCGACCGGCTGTTCACTGGTGGACAGGGTGCCCGCGGATGTGCCCTTCTCCACGCCTTCGCCGGGATGGTACGAGTACTCGTCGTACTTGGTGTCGCTGCCGTTGACCATCATGCTGGCCGTCACGGAGTCCGGGTACGCGAGGAAGGAACCGAACCTGTTCCGCCCGCTCTTCTCCTTGAGCGCCTTGATGGCGGTGCGGACGCCGTCCGGGGTGAGCAGCGAGGCGCTCTCGGTACCCCCGGACTGCTCGGCATCCGGGGCGGCGATGGTCTGTGACGCGCTCGACCCTGGAGACGATGTGGATGTCGGGGCGCCCGATGCCGCGTCACCCGAGTCGCCGCCGAAGGGCAGCAGCCACCACAGCAGGGCAGCCGTGAGCGTGGTTCCCGACACGCCGAGCAGGGCTGTCAGGCCGGGCACACGTCTGTGTGCCGGCGGTACGGGTGCGGTGGTCCGCGGGGCCGAGGCGGGGGACGGCGGGGCCAGCGGGTAGGAGGTGGGTTGGTGCCGCTCGGCCGTCGGTTGGGCCGGGGGCGCCGATTCGATGGCGGCCAGCTGTCGGTCCAGCACCGCTGTGGACGGCCGTGCCGCGGGGTCCCGTACGAGGACGCCCATCAGCACCGGGCCCAGGGCTCCGGCCCGGACCGGCGGTGGCACGTCGTCGTGGAGGACCGCGGCGAGGGTGGCCAGGGTGCTGGCGCGGCGCAGCGGGTGGTGGCCCTCGACGGCGGTGTACAGCATCATCGCCAGCGACCACAGGTCGGAGGCGGCGCCGCCCTCGTGGCCCGAGATGCGCTCGGGGGCCATGAAGTCGGGCGTACCGATGATGGAGCCCGTGGCGGTGAGGCCGGTCGCCTCGCGGATCGCGGCGATGCCGAAGTCGGTGAGCACCGGGCGCCCGTCGGGCCGCAGGAGGACGTTGGCGGGCTTGACGTCCCGGTGCTGGATACCGGCGTCGTGCGCCGCGGTCAGCGCGGCCAGTACTCCCCGGCCGGTCCGTGCCGCCTCGTCGGTCGGCATCGGGCCCTTGGCCAGCCGGTCGGCCAGCGAGCCGCCGCTGACCAGTTCCATGACGAGCCACGGGTAGGTGCCCTCGCCGCCGTCGACGATGTGGTGGATGGTGACGACGTTGGGATGGTCGATCCGGGCCAGGGCCCTGGCCTCGCGCAGCACCCGCTCGCGCAGCATCCGCGCGCCCTCGGGGTCGTACTCGGCGAGGTCCCGGTCGGGCGGGCGGACCTCCTTGACGGCCACCAGTCGGTGCAGCACCACGTCCCTGGCCCGCCAGACGGTCCCCATCCCGCCTCCGCCGAGACGGGCCTCCAACTCGAAGCGCCCGTCGACGATCCGCCGTCCGGAGCCTCTGTCTGCCTCACTCATGGACGGGAGCCTAGACGCCACCACCGACAACGCTCACCGCACCCCTCACCGGCCCCGATCCCCGTCGTACGCTGACTCCCGCACGGACGGAGAGGAGGCCGCGATGGCCGAGACGGCGTTGGCCGAGGTGATGGCCGAACTGGCCTCGCTGGAGGACCCCACCTCCTGGCGCTCCTGATCTGCCGCCCGAAGGCGTTCGAGCGGGACGAACTGGACGCCATACTGCGTGACGCGCGCACCCCCAAGGTGCACGACTGGCTCGTGAACTACGTGGTGAAGAAGAGCCCGTACGCCGAAGAGCTGCGCGTGAGTTGGTTCGCCGATCCGGATCCCGTGGTCGCGAGTGCCGGCTGGGCGCTGACCACGGAACGTGTCGCGAAGAAGCCCGAGAGTCTCGACCTGACGGGGCTGCTCGACGTGATCGAGGCCGAGATGAAGGACGCCCCCGAGCGGCTGCAGTGGGCGATGAACCACTGCCTGGCCCAGATCGGGATCGAGCACGCCGAACTCCGTGCCCGTGCCCTCGACATCGGTGAGCGCCTGGAGGTGCTCAAGGACTATCCGACCTCGCCGGGCTGTACGTCTCCGTTCGCGCCCACCTGGATCGCCGAGATGGTGCGTCGGCAGGAGGTCAAGCAGGAAGCCCGTTGAGTCCTCGTATCCAAGTCCCTTCCGAGTCCTTGACGGGGCCGGTTCAGGCTCCCACCGTGCCGTCGACGCCCTCGCGCAGGAAGTCCGCGTGCCCGTTGTGGCGGCCGTACTCCAGGAGCACATGGACCATCACCATCCGCAGCGAGACCTCCTCCTCCCATCGCGGCTGATACCCGGCCAGGTCCAGGGAGTCGGCCTCCCGCTCGATACGGCGCGAGTTCTCCACCTCGGCCTCCCAGGCAGTGAACGCCTCTTCCCTCGTCGAGGCGCTCGCGTCGTACGCCGCCTGGAAGTCGATCCGGTCGGACCAGACCATGGGGGCGTCGTTGTCCTCGAACACCCGGCGGAACCAGGCACGTTCCACCTCCGCCATGTGCCGCACCAGGCCGAGCAGCGACAGCGTGGACGGGGGCATCGAGCGCTGCTTCAACTCCTCGTCGGTGAGCCCCTCGCACTTCATGGCGAGGGTCGCCCGGTGGTAGTCGAGAAAGGCCCGCAGCATCTCGCGTTCGCTGCCGAAACTGGGCGGTCCTGTGCGGGTGTCGCTGGTCACCGGTCGTGCTCCTCGTCCGTGCCCGTATGAAGATTTTGCGAGTGTACGGGGATCACATGAACCACGTCCCACCTGCGCGAAGTCCGCATTGTCCGCCCGTGCGGCCCACCGGAAACTCGGCGTTCATCCACCCCCGATCTCGGCCGCCCGGACACGGGTCCGCTGCGCGCCGGCCTCCTGGAGCGCCTCGGTCCCGCACCCCTGCCCGTTCAGCGATCTGAACCGGCAGTCCTGCCGTCCATGTAAAGGTCCACGGGAAATAGCCCTGCGCGACCCCTTTCCCACTCACAGGCGTCCATGGCATGCTCACCGGTCGACGCAATCCTGAACGTCGTTCACATCCATGACCGGATCCATGGGAAGGGCGAACGGACATGAGAAACGCGCACACGGACACACCCGTCATCAGGGATGTCATGGGCATGACCAGACGGGCTCTGCTGGGAAGCGCGGTCGCCGTCGCGGCCGGTGCCGGGACCTCGGCGGCAGCCGATGCGGGTTCGGCCGAAATCCCGCTCCTGTGGCGGGAGTTCAGCCGCACTCCCTTCACCCACCCGCAGATCCCGTACATCGGCCGAGCCGGTTTCCGCGGCGGGGCGGCGCACTTCCCCCGCCGCCCCGCCGTCGCCGACGTTCGGGACTTCGGCGCCATGGCGGGCGGTACGACAGACTCTGCTCCCGCGATCAACCGCGCCATCGCCGCTGTCGGCAGGGCCGGTGGCGGCACGGTGACCGTCCCGCCGGGCACGTTCCGGATCGACGACATCATTCGCGTGAACCGCTCGAACGTGACCCTGAAGGGTGCCGGCAGCGGCCGTACGACGTTGTACGCGACGAAGAACCTCACCGAACTCATCGGCGTGTACGGCTCCCGCTACGGCGGCGACAAGTCGGGCTGGTCATGGGCGGGCGGTCTGATCTGGCTGGCCCCCGAGGTCCGTTGGAACTCCCTGGTCGCCGCGATCAGGGCGAAGGCCTGGCCCTTCGAGGGCTGGACGGGCAACGGGCGCGACGAGTGGCGGACGCTCACCAAGGTCGCTCCGGCGCGGCAGGGGTCCTGGACGGTGACGGTGTCGGACCCGTCCCGGCTGCGCCCCGGCACGCTGGTGCTGCTGCGCCTCGCCGACGACCCGGACCACACGCTCCTGGAGCACATGTGCGGCGGCGGGCCCGGACCGGAAACCTACGTCTGGGACGACAAGACCAAGCTGACGTCGTACGTCCCCTACGAATGGCCGGTCCGCATCGCCCGGGTCCGTGGCCGACAGGTCACCTTGGAGCGGCCCCTCCCGCTCGACGTACGCCCCGAGTGGGATCCCCGACTGACCACGCACGTACCGGAGTTGACCGGCTCAGGTGTCGAAGGGCTGACCCTGGAGGCCGTGGAGACTCCGCAGCAGCCGCATCTGCTGGACAAGGGGCACAACGGTGTCGTCCTGCAGTGCGCGTACGACTGCTGGGTGGACGACGTGACGGTCCGTCACGTCGACAACGGCTTCGGCCTGGTGGCCGCCTCCGCGTGTACCCTGCGCCGGACACGTGTCACCGGCCGCGGCGCCCATCATCCGTACTTCTGCCGCGAGGGCTCGCACGACAACCTCGTCGAGGACTTCACGATCGACGAGCGCACCAGCCCGGCGCCGTCCGGCACCCAGTTGCACGGCATCAACGTCGAGGGGCTGTCCTCGTACAACGTCTGGTCACGCGGCGACATGCAGGCGGGCACCTTCGACAGTCACCGCGGTCTGCCCTTCGCCAACGTCCGCACCGACATCACCCTGAACAACAACGGCCGCCACGGGGGTGACGCGAGCGCCGGCCCTCTGTTCGGCGCGCGCTTCACCCACTGGAACATCCGCGTCACCAACGCCCGGGCGGGCCTGGTCAGGATCGACGGCCTGGCGCCGTACTCCGCGACCGTCGGCATCGACGAGGTCAGGGAGTTCGAGCAGATCGACGTACCGGATTTCGCCGGTGATCTGCACACGCGACTGGAGCTGTACGGCAGCCCGCACGCGGTCCGGCCGAGGAATCTGCACGCGGCGCAGCGCGCGCTGTAGCGCCGGAGCACCTCACCGCACGTTCACCCATCTGAACGGAGTGGATCCATGAGCGCACTGTCACGCTTGAGCGTCCTCCTGGTGGCTCTCACCGCGTTCGCCACCGGCGCCGCTGTCCCCGCCGCCTCGGCGCATGCCATGCCCAAGGTCCCGCACACCGCCGTACTGGACGGCACCCGGCTCCAGCAGACCAAGCTCCGCCTCGATCGCGGCGACCGTCAACTGCGACAAGCCGTAAGGGCGTTGACGACCCGCGCCGACAAATGGCTGAACCAGGGCCCCTGGACGGTCGTCGACAAGCCACGGCCCGCGCCCGGCGGCGACGTCCACGACTACCTCAGCCAGGCCCCGTACTGGTGGCCCACCACTCCCCCGACCGCCGACAACCCCTGGGGCTGCCCGTACGTGCAGCGCGACGGCGAGCGCAATCCCGAGGTCGACTCCGGCACCGACCGCCAGGACGTCGAGAAGACCTTCGACTCCGTCTACGACCTCTCCCTCGCCTGGTACTACACCGGCCAGAAGCGGTATGCCGAGAAGGCGGGGCAGGTGCTGCGCACCTGGTTCCTCGACCCGGCAACAAGGATGAACCCGAACCTGAACCACGCCCAGTTCATCCCCTGCAGGTTCGACGGCCGGGCCATCGGCATCATCGACTTCTCGCAGTCCTTCACCAGCGTCCTCGACGCGCTCGCCCTGCTCGACACCGGCGCCCCGGGCTGGACCAGGACGGATCGCGTGGGCATGGCGCGGTGGAACAGCGACTTCCTCGGCTGGCTCAGGAACAGCGACTTCGGCAAGGAGGAGGCCGCCGCGACCAACAACCACGGCACCTTCTACGACATGCAGCTCGCCGCCCTCGCCTACGCCACCGGCGACAGGGACCTGGCCCGTCGCACGGTCCTGAACGTCCGGAGCACCCGCATCGCGTCACAGATCGCGTCCGACGGAAGCCAGCCGCAGGAGCTGACCCGGACCAGGAGCTGGCACTATTCGACGTTCTCGCTGGTCGCCCACACGCGGCTCGCGGCCATCGGTCGGCATGTCGGCGTGAACCTGTGGGCGTACCGGGGCCCGGACGGGCAGAGCCTGTTCAGGGCGGTGGACTATCTGCTGCCCTCCGCGACGGGGGCCGCCGCCTGGCCGCATCCGGAACTCGGGTTCCTCCGGTACGCGGCGACCGATGTCGTCCACGCGGCCGCCGACGCCGGTGACGCGCGGGCGCGGCGGGCGGTTCCGTCGCTGGAGGCGCCGCCGGGCGGGGATCTGTGGGTGCTGCGTCCGGCGGCGGAACAGCTGGACTCCATAACATCGCCCCCGAGTGGACCCTAAATACGCATCTCCAATGCAACATTGATAGGGTGTCACCGTGAGGCTGACCAGATACACGGATCTCGCCCTTCGGGCAGTGATGCGCCTGGCCGTCGTGGACGGCGAAGAGCTGCTGACCACAAGGCAGATCGCCGACTCCATGAACGTCCCCTATACGCACATGGCGAAGGCCATCGCCCAGTTGCAGCACCTGGGGGTGATCGAGGCGCGGCGCGGGCGCAACGGTGGGCTGACGCTCACCGATGCGGGGCGGAGCACTCGCGTGGGGGACCTGGTCAGGACGCTGGAGGGGGACCGGGAGACCGTGACCTGCGAGGGTGACGCCCCGTGTCCGCTCGCAGGCGCCTGCCGACTGCGGCGGGCACTGCGGCAAGCACAGGAGGCGTTCTACTCCTCGCTGAACGGCGTGACCGTGGCCGATCTGGTGACGTCACCGACAGGACCGGTGCTGCTGGCGCTGGGCACTCCCCCGAACTGAAGCCTGTTCGCTATCACCGCTCGGACATCGCGACCCCGGCGGCCATGGCGATCAAAAATACGCATCTCACATACCAATTCATCTGCCCATGGCATCCAACAAGGAGTGTGTCCCATGCTCTCTGCTCAGTCGGTCCCCGTCGTACGGGCGACGCTTCCCGTGGTGGGAGCCTCGCTGACCACGATCACGGAGCTGTTCTACCGGCGGCTGTTCGAGGAACGCCCGGAGCTGCTGCGGCAGTTGTTCAACCGGACCAACCAGGCCACCGGCGCCCAGCGCGAGGCACTGGCCGGTTCGGTGGCGGCCTTCGCGACCCTCCTGGTCGAGCGGCCCGACCAACGCCCGGACGTCGTCCTCTCGCGCATCGCCCACAAGCACGTCTCCCTGGGGATCACCCCCGACCAGTACCCCCTGGTCGGACGCCACCTCCTCGGAGCGGTCGCCGAGGTCCTCGGCGATGCCGTCACCCCCGAGGTCGGCGCCGCCTGGGACGAGGTCTACTGGCTGATGGCCAACGCCCTGATCGCCATCGAGGCCCGGCTGTACGCCGAGGCAGGTGTGGAGAACGGCGAGGTGTGGCGGCGCTTGGAGATAGCCGAGCGCCGCCGGGAGTCCGCCGACGCCGTCTCCCTCGTCCTGCGCCGGACCGACGGCCGTCCCACGACGCCCTTCCGGCCGGGACAGTACGTCAGTGTCCGCGTCGAACTGCCCGACGGCGCCCGCCAGATCCGGCAGTACAGCCTGTCCACCGCGCCCGATCACAAGACCTGGCGCATCACCGTCAAGCGGGAGCAGGCCGCCGACGGCACCGTCCCCGACGGCGAGGTGTCGTCCTGGCTGCACGCCAACGCCAAGGTGGGCGACGTCCTCGACGTCTCGCTGCCCGCCGGTGACCTCGTACTGCCGACGACCGGCACCCCTCTCCTTCTAGCCTCCGCCGGGATCGGGATCACCCCCATGCTGTCGATGCTCGACCATCTCGCCCTCACCTCCTCCTCGCGTCGCGTCACCGTCGTCCACGCCGACCGGAGCCCCCTCGACCATGTCCACCGTGACGAACAGGCCGACCTGATCAGCCGTCTGACCAGCGCGGATCTTCATCTGTGGTACGAGAACGACGCCCATCGCTCCCCCGGCACCAACGTCTTCGCCGGCCGTGCCACGCTCGACCACCTCACCCCCGCTCCCGACACCACCGCCTTCCTCTGCGGACCACTGCCGTTCATGCGTGCGGTGCGGGGTGAGCTGCTGACCAAGGGGCTGCACCCCGCCGCCATCCACTACGAGGTGTTCGGACCCGACCTCTGGCTCAGCAAGGGATGAGACCCACTTCTCGCCCACCTTGCTGTCACACGTTGCCGGGTCACCCGGTCATACGTGTGTATCCGTAACACGGCGAGGGAGATCAACGTGGAATCGCGTCTCAACTACTTCGGCCACCCGCTCGCGGGGAAGGTGCTCAAGCACATCAACTCGGCCGGCAAGCTGGTGCAGGACTCGACCCTGCCGACCACGGTCCAGGAGCTGGTGAAGATCCGCGCGAGCCAGATCAACGGCTGCGGCTTCTGCACCGACATGCACACCAAGGAAGCCACCGCGGCCGGAGAGACCCCGCAGCGCCTCCACCTGGTCGCCGCCTGGCGTGAGGCCAAGGTCTTCACCGAACCCGAGCGCGCCGCACTGGAACTGGCGGAACAGGGCACCCGTATCGCCGACGCGGCCGGCGGGGTCACCGACGAGGCCTGGGCGAACGCGGCCAAGCACTTCGACGAGGACCAGCTCGTCGCCCTGATCTCCCTCATCGCCGTCATCAACGCCTACAACCGCATCAACGTCATCAACCAGCAGCCTGCCGGGGACTACCAGCCTGGTCAGTTCGGCTAACCCCCTCCGGCCAGGCGCACACGGTCCGTCTCCACGCCGCCCCGACCTACGGCGTGGAGACGGACTCAGTCGTGCGCGGGTCAGACCGCGGGACGCGGTGCCCGCAGATGGGCCCGCGCGGCCAGTTCGTCCTCGTCGACGAACGTGAGCATCGGCTGGCCCGGTGCGCAGAGCATGGTCACGACGAACCGGCAGGGCGCGTCCGTCAGGGCGTTGCCGTCCTGGTAGTGGATGACGTCGCCGCCCGGCTCCCAGAAGGTCTCCCCGGCCTTGACCACCCGCTCCGGTTCACCCTCCAGCTCGAAGCGCACCGCGCCCTCGATCACGTACCCGAAGGCCGGTCCCGAGTGACGGTGCGGCGGGCTGCCGACGTTGCCGGGCGGCCACTCGACCAGAAGGGTCATCCCCGAGGCGCCTTCGGGGATATGGGGCGGCGTGACGTCCTGGATCACCTTCGCCGCGGTCATCCAGGCCTCGTTGGTTGACACTGTTGCACCTCCGTGGACTCCTGCATCCGGTGTTTTCACACCCTTTCTCGACGAGGAGACCGGATACGCCCCGGTCCTGTGACAGTCGCCGTGCGAGTCGATGTCACAACAGTGGTACGTGGCCTGTCGTATGGGCAGGAGAAAGGGGATCCAGATGAAGGTAGTTGTCGCGGGAGCCACCGGCCGGATCGGCTCCAGGACGATGATGCGGCTCCGGGACCACGGTGTGGAGGTCGTGCCCGTGTCCCGCCGCCACGGTGTCGACGTGATCACCGGGGACGGTCTCGACGAGGCACTGCGGGACGCCGAGGTACTGGTGGACGTCACCGACGCGCCCGCGCGCACCGAGGGGGCGGGGCTCCAGTTCTTCCGTACCGCCACGACCAACCTCCTGGGCGCGGCGGTCGCGGCCGGTGTCGAGCACCATGTGGTCCTCTCTGCCGTGGGGGCCGATCTGCTGTGGTCGGACTACTTTCGCGCGAAGCTGCTCCAGGAGGACATGGTGCGCAGTTCGCCGGTTCCGCACTCGATCGTGCGGGCCACACCGTTCTTCGAGTCCATCGAGGCCATGGTGGAGAAGAACACGGTCTACGACCACGTACACGTCGCGCCGGTCCTCGTCCCTCCCGTGTCGACAGAGGACGTCGCTGTCGCCGTCGCCCATGTCGCCGTAGGGCTCCCGCTGTTCGGCGTCACAGAGGTCGCCGGGCCCGAGATGCGTCACCTCGACGAGCTGGCGGACGAGGTGCTGGTCGCCCGTGGTGACAAGCGGGTTGTCGTCCCGGACGCGCAGGCCCGGTACTTCGGTGCCGAGTTGAGGGAACGGACCCTGGTGCCCCGGACGAACCCCCGCGTGGGCCATCTGTCGTTCGCCGAGTGGCTGGCGCGGCCCGTCGTGCACGCCCAGGGGTGATCGCGTCGTGAGCGAACTCGACCAACTGCCCGACCGTGACGCGGAGGAGACCGCCGAATGGCAGGCGTCGCTCGACGCCGTCATCCGGCACACCGGGCCCGAGCGCGCCGTGTATCTGCTGCGGCGCGTGCACGAGTACGCGGCCAGGTCCGGGGTGGCCCTCCCGGGGCTGCTGTCCTCGGACTACATCAACACCATCCCGGCGTCCGCCCAGCCCGCCTTCCCCGGTGACCTCGCCATGGAGTCCCGGATCACCGCGCTGAACCGGTGGAACGCGGCCGCGATGGTGACCCGTGGTTCACGTCTGGGGCTGGGCGGCCACATCGCGACCTACGCGTCGGCGGCTTGGCTCTACGAGGTCGGGTTCAACCATTTCTTCCGGGGCAAGGACGGCGATGGTTCTGGGGACCAGCTGTATCTCCAGGGGCATGCATCCCCCGGGATCTACGCACGGGTGTTCCTGGAGGGGCGGCTGAGCGAGGAGCAGCTGGACGGTTTCCGGCGCGAGGCCGACGGTCACGGGCTGCCGTCGTACCCGCATCCCCGGCGGCTGCCGTGGCTGTGGGAGTTCCCGACGGTCTCGATGGGGCTCGGCCCGCTCGCCGCCGTCTACCAGGCCAGGTTCAACCGCTATCTCCTCAACCGGGGGATCAAGGACACGTCCGGGTCGCGGGTGTGGGCCTTCCTGGGCGACGGGGAGGTGGACGAGCCCGAGTCGACGGCCGCGCTGGAACTCGCCGCCCGTGAGGACCTCGACAACCTCACCTTCGTCGTCAACTGCAATCTGCAACGCCTTGACGGTCCGGTGCGGTCCAACTCCAAGATCGTGCAGGAACTGGAGGCACGGTTCCGGGGCTCCGGCTGGCATGTCGTGAAGACCCTGTGGGGCGAGGCCTGGGACTCCGTGCTCGGGCAGGACGTGGACGGCTCCCTCGTCCGCCGGCTCGGCGAGACACCCGACGCCCAGCTCCAGACGTACGCCGCACGGGACGCCACGTACATCCGCAAGCACTTCTTCGTCGGCGACGAGTTGTCGCACCTCGCCGCGGGTCTGAGCGACGCGCAGCTCACCGAGTTGTTCGAGAACTCCCGGGGCGGTCACGAACCGCTCAAGGTGTACGCCGCCTACCGGGCCGCCGTCGAGCACAGGGGGCAGCCGACCGTCGTCCTCGCCCAGACGGTGAAGGGCCACACCCTGGGGTCGGCGTTCGAGTCCCGCAACGCCAACCACCAGATGAAGAAGCTGACGATGGCCCAGTTCCGTGAGATGCGCGACGCGCTGGAACTCCCCATCCCGGACAGCGCGTTGAGCGGTGACCTGGTGCCGTACTGGCACCCCGGTGAGGACTCGGAGGAGGTGCGCTACCTCCGCGAGCGGCGTACCGCGCTGGGAGGCCCCGTTCCGCTGCGGCGGGTGGTGGCCAAGCCACTGCCGGAGCCGCCGACCGACCCGTTCGACGTCCTCCGAAAGGGCTTCGGCAAGCAGGAAGTGGCCACCACCATGGCCCTGGTCCGGCTGGTCAAGGACCTGATGCGCGTCGAGGGGACGGGGCCGCGCTGGGTGCCGATCATCCCCGACGAGGCACGGACGTTCGGCATGGAGTCCCTGTTCCCAACGGCCGGGATCTACTCGCCGAAGGGCCAGACCTACGAGCCGGTCGATGTCGACCAGCTGCTCCACTACCGGGAGGCCACGGACGGCCAGCTCATCGACGAGGGCATCACCGAGGCCGGGTCGCTGGCCGAGTTCACAGCCGCCGCGACGTCGTACGCCACGCACGGCGAACCCATGATCCCCTTCTACATCTTCTACGCCATGTTCGGATTCCAGCGCACGGGCGACCAGTTCTGGGCCCTGGCGGACCAGATGGGCCGCGGCTTCGTCGTCGGGGCGACGGCGGGCCGTACGACGATGACCGGCGAGGGACTCCAGCACGCCGACGGGCACTCCCATCTGCTGGCCTCCACGAATCCGGCCGCCGTGAGCTACGACCCGGCCTTCGCGTACGAGATCGCGGTGATCGTCCGGGAAGGGCTGCGGCGCATGTACGGCGAGGCGCCCGAGGACGTCTTCTACTACCTGACGGTCTACAACGAGCCCAAGCGGCAACCGGCGATGCCCGGCGGGCCGGACGTCGAGGAAGGCGTCCTGCGGGGCATATATCCCTTCCGGCCGGTGCAGCCGCACGTCACGGGCCCGCGCATCCAGCTGCTGGCGTCCGGCACGGCCATCCACTGGGCCCTCAAGGCCCAGGAACTCCTCCTCTCCCAGTGGGGAGTCCACGCCGGCGTCTGGTCGGTGACGTCCTGGACGGAACTGCGCCGCGACGCCCTGTGCGTCGACCGGGCGCGGCTGCGGGGCGAGGAGCGCGTCCCGTACGTGACGGCCGCGCTGTCCGGCGTACAGGGGCCCGTGCTCGCGGTCAGCGACTGGATGCGGCAGGTGCCCGACCAGATCAGCCAGTGGGTCGAGCAGGACTACTCGTCACTCGGCACGGACGGCTTCGGACTGTCGGACACCCGTGACGCCGTACGCCGTTACTTCCGCGTGGACGCCGAATCGATCGTCGTCGCCGCCCTGGACCAGCTGGCGCGGACCGGCGCGGTCGATGCGGAAACGGTCGTGCGAGCGCGCGACCGCTACGACTGGCAGGGCTGAACACCTCGTCGAAGGCACGGCGCGTCGAAAGTGAGCCAGTGACATGCACCCTTTCCCCTCAGCGGTGTCCGTCGCTCCTCCCGGCCGGGAGGAGTCGGACGACTACGCGATCAGCGCCGAGTTCTACGACGTCCTGCAGGCGGAGCGGGACGGGGCCCGTGTGCACCGGCTGTACGGCGACGCTGTCGGCAGGGCCCGTCTCGGTGTGCTGGACGTCGGCGCCGGCACCGGACGGGTCACGCTGATGAGCCTGCTCGAATCGCGGGTCCCGGTGCATGCCGTCGAGCCCACCCGTTCCATGCGGTCCCCGCTGATGACGCGCCTCGCGTCGCTGCCCGCCGACCTGCGGAGGCGGGTCACCGTGCACCCCCATCGGCTCGACGAGGCCGAACTGCACGGGGTGGCCGACGTGGCCGTGTGCCACAACACGATCGCCTGTCTCCACCCGGCTTCACGGCGCGCCCTGTGGCCGGCCGTCGCCGGAGCACTCGTACCCGGAGGTGTGCTGCTCGTCCAGCTCCCGCCCGCCCGTCTCCCGCGCCGTGAGACCACGCACGATCTGCCGACGCAGCGGATCGGCCAGCACGAGTACGGCGGACGCATGGTCGCGTCGGCCGACGCGAACCGGATCCGGACCCGCTTCCACTACTGGGTGCGGGGCGAGGGCGGGGTGCTGCGGGAGCACCACGAGACGTTCTGGATGTGGCCGACCACCCGTGGGGAGGTGATCGGGGAACTGGCGGAGTGCGGCTTCGCTCCGCTGTCCGGGCGGACCGATCCCGCCGTGCTGGCGGTGCGGCTCGTGCGGCGCTGAGGAGTCCGTACCGGACGGTTGTCACAAGCGGGGTTACTTGTCGGTCAACCGGATGTCCGGGGCCCAGGCCTTCCCCCAGCACATCGACGGAGTCGCGCGATGACCGACCAGAGTCCGCTGCCCGATCTGTCCACCGAGATGGACTTCGGCGGAGAGTCCTTCGCCCCCATCTACACCACGACAGTGACCGTGAGCGGCGGGACAGCGAGTCATGGGCGGGCCTCGGGCAGGGCGCGTTCGGCCGACGGAGCCCTTGATCTCGATCTGCGGATGCCCGCCGAACTGGGCGGCGACGGTCGGGGCACGAATCCCGAGCAGCTGTTCGCCGCCGGCTTCGCCGCCTGCTACCACGGGGCGTTGAGCCTGGTGGCACGGCAGGTGCCGCTGGATCCCACCGAGATCTCCGTGGAGGCGACGGTGGCCTTCGGGCGGGACCCGGAGGACGGCGGCTATCTGCTGCGCGTCGACCTGCTGGTCCGGTGGCCGGGCATCGATCCGGAGACCGCCGCCCCGCTGCTGGAGAAGGCCGATTCGCTGTGCCCGTACGCGAAAATGGCCTGGCAGGGAACGCCGACGACCATCACGTTGGCTCCGTAGCGGTCCAGCCGTCCACTGTCACAGGACAGGGCGCTGCGCGGTCTCATGGGTGTCCCACGCCGCATCGGAGATGAGGAACCCCGTGAACACTTTCGTGATCGTCGGTGGCGGTCTGGCCGCAGGCAGGACCGCGGAGGCACTGCGGAAGCACGGCCACAGCGGGCCGCTCGTCATCATCGGCGACGAGGCCGAGAAGCCGTACATCCGGCCGCCGCTCTCCAAGGGGTATCTGCTGGGGAAGGAGGAGCGCGACTCGATCTTCGTGCACCCCGACGACTGGTACCGGGAGCACGGCGTCGACCTGCTGCTGGACACGCGTGCCCGCGCGGTCGATCCGCGGGCGCGGACGGTGGAACTGGACGACGGCCGTCAAGTCCCGTACGCCAAACTGCTCCTGGCCACCGGCTCGTCCCCGCGTCGGCTGTCCGTCCCGGGTGCGGATCTCGACAACGTCCTGTATCTGCGCCGGGTGGGACAGAGCGAACGGCTCAAGTCCGTGTTCCGGCCGGGGGCGAGGATCGTGGTGGTCGGGGCCGGGTGGATCGGCCTGGAGACCGCCGCTGCCGCCCGCATGGCCGGCGCCGAGGTGACGGTGCTCAACCACTCGGAGCTTCCCCTGCTGAAGGTGCTCGGGCGGGAGGCGGCCGAGGTGTTCGCGGCGCTGCACGCCGATCACGGCGTCGACATACTGCCCACCGTGGAGGTGGAGTCCCTCACCGGGACGGACGGGCGCGTGGACGGCGTACGGCTGGCCGACGGCAGACATCTGGACGCGGACGCCGTCGTCGTGGGCGTCGGGATCACGCCCAATGTCCAGCTGGCCCAGGAGGCGGGCCTGGAGGTGCGCAACGGCATCGTCACCGACGAGCGTCTGCGGACCTCGGTGGCCGACATCCACGCGGCGGGCGATGTCGCCAACGCCTACCACCCGCTGCTCGGTCGCCATCTCCGTGTCGAGCACTGGGCCAACGCCCTGCGGCAGCCGGAGGTGGCGGCGCTCTCCATGCTCGGCGAGGACGCCGTCTACGACAGGCTGCCGTACTTCTACACGGACCAGTACGACCTCGGGATGGAGTACACGGGTTACACGGAGCCCGGGGGCTACGACCGGGTCGTCTTCCGTGGGGAGCCGTCCGAACGACGGTTCGTCTGCTTCTGGATGGCGGGCAAGCGGGTCCAGGCGGGCATGAGCGTCAATGTCTGGGACGTCATCGAACCGATCCGGGCCCTCGCCGCGTCCGGGGCCGACCTCGACGGCACGGTCCTCGCCGACCCGGACGTACCGCTGGACCGCATCCTGCCGTGACACCGGAACACACGGTGTCACCCACCATGCGTGTCACAGATCCCGGGACGACCTGGTCGTACTGAGTGACAACCCCCGCGATCGGAGTGAACGGTGGCTATCGACGAACAACAGCTTTCCACGACGGTGCTGGTGATCGGCACGGGAGGTGCCGGGCTCCGGGCGGCGATCGAACTCGCCGAGGCCGGTGTCGACGTCCTCGCGGTCGGCAAGCGTCCCAAGGACGACGCGCATACGGCGCTCGCCGCCGGTGGCATCAACGCGGCCCTGGCCACCATGGACCCCGAGGACAGCTGGCAGCAGCACGCGGCCGACACCCTCAAGGAGAGCTACCTGCTGGCCGACCCCCGCACGGCCGAGATCGTCACCCAGGGTGCCGCCCGGGGCATCGACGACCTGGAGCGCTACGGCATGGCCTTCGCCAGGGAGGAGGACGGCCGGATCTCCCAGCGCTTCTTCGGCGCGCACACCTTCCGGCGTACCGCCTTCGCGGGCGACTACACGGGCCTGGAGATCCAGCGCACGCTCATCAGGCGCGCGGAACAGCTGAAGCTCCCCGTGCTCGACGGCGTCTACATCACCCGGCTGCTGGTGCACGACGGCGCGGTCTTCGGCGCCTACGGCTTCGACCTCACCGACGGCAAGCGCTACCTGATCCACGCGGACGCGGTCATCCTCGCCGCGGGCGGCCACACCCGTATCTGGCGGCGTACGTCCTCACGACGGGACGAGAACACGGGCGACTCCTTCCGACTGGCCGTCGAGGCCGGTGCCCGGCTGCGCGACGCCGAGCTGGTGCAGTTCCACCCGTCCGGGATCATCGAGCCGGAGAACGCGGCCGGCACCCTGGTCAGCGAGGCAGCCCGGGGCGAGGGCGGGATCCTGCGCAACGCGCTCGGGGAACGCTTCATGGCCCGCTACGACCCCGACCGCATGGAACTGTCCACCCGAGACCGCGTGGCCCTGGCCTCCTACACGGAGATCAAGGAAGGACGCGGAACGCCCAAGGGGGGCGTCTGGCTCGACGTCTCCCACCTGCCACGGCAGACGGTCATGACGCGACTCCCCCGGGTCTACCAGACCCTCCTCGACCTCCAGATGCTCGACATCACCCGCGAGCCGATCGAGATCGCGCCCACCGCGCACTACTCGATGGGCGGGGTGTGGGTGCGGCCCGAGGACCACAGCACCGACGTGCGGGGGCTGTACGCCATCGGCGAGGCGTCGAGCGGGCTGCACGGCGCCAACCGTCTCGGCGGGAACAGCCTCATCGAGCTGCTGGTCTTC
Source organism: Streptomyces sp. GQFP (assembly GCF_021545335.1). Classification (GTDB taxonomy): domain Bacteria; phylum Actinomycetota; class Actinomycetes; order Streptomycetales; family Streptomycetaceae; genus Streptomyces. The sequence goes on from NZ_CP089312.1 coordinate 103,942, forward strand.
GGCCGCATCACCGGGCAGGCGGCCGCCGCCTACTCGCGGTCCCTGACGGCGCAGCCACGGTCGGCGTCGGCCGTCGCCCAGGCCCGCGCGGACATCGACGACCTCCTCGCGGCCGACGGACCCGAGAACGTACGCGCCCTGCAACGCGCGATCCGCAACACGATGACGGAGCACGCGGGAGTCGTCCGGGACGAGGAGGGCCTGAGCGCCGGGCTGGCGGAGCTGTCGGTGATCGAGAAGCGGATGGAGGACGTCGGGGTGCACCCGGACATCGCCGGCTACCAGGACCTCGCGCACGCCTTCGACCTCAAGTCCGCCGCGCTGGCCGCCCGGGCCACCCTGGAAGCGGCTCTGGAACGTCGCGAAACCCGTGGCTGCCACAACCGCAGCGACTATCCCGACCTGGATCCCGCTCTGCAGGTCAATCTCCTCTGGTCGCCGACGACCGGTATCACCCGCGAGAGCATTCCGGCCATCCCTGACGAGATTTCCTCGCTGATGGGGGAAGTCTCGACCGAGGGAAAGCTCGTCGAGTGAGAAGTCGAGTGAGAAGTTTTCCCGATTCCGGGAAATCCCTGTCACACCTGGGGCCACTGCCCTGTCTCTCCTAGTACAGAGAATGAACCTCCGGAAGGAATCCGTTATGAAGGTCGTAGTGATCGGTGGAACCGGACTCATCGGCTCGAAGGTGGTCGGCAAGCTCAACGCGCACGGCCACGAGGCGGTCGCGGCGGCGCCCAACACCGGCGTCAACACGCTGACGGGCGAGGGTCTGGCCGAGGTCCTGGAGGGCGCGTCGGTCGTGGTCGACGTGTCCAACTCGCCCTCCTTCGCGGACGACGCCGTCATGGAGTTCTTCCGCACCTCCACGACCAACCTCCTCAAGGCGGAGACCGAGGCCGGTGTCACCCACCACGTGGCACTGTCCGTGGTCGGCACCGAGCGCCTCCAGGCGAGCGGCTACTTCCGCGCCAAGCAGGTCCAGGAGGACCTGATCAAGGAGTCCGGGATCCCCTGGTCCATCGTCCACGCCACCCAGTTCTTCGAGTTCATGAAGGGCATCGCGGACATGTCGACCGAGGGCGACAGGGTGCGCCTGGCCCCGGTCAAGATCCAGCCCATCTGGTCCGACGACGTGGCCGCGGCCGTCGGCCGCACCGCGGTCGGCTCCCCGCTCAACGGTCTCGTGGAGGTCGCGGGACCCGACGTGTTCCAGCTCGACGAGCTGATCCGCAAGGGGCTCGCCGCCAAGGGCGACCCCCGCCATGTCGTCACGGACCCGCACGCCCCGTACTCCGGTGCCGAGGTGCAGGAGAACACGCTCGTCCCGGGACCGGGCGCGCAGATCGCCGAGACCCGGTTCACGGACTGGCTCGCGCGGCAGCAGTAGTCCTGCCGGTGGTCCCCTGCCCGCGGGCAGGGGACCACATTCCGCTGTGAACTCCGCTCACGAGGAAATGGCCTTCCATGCCCGACCACAGGGAATTGACGATTTCGGAGAACCGGGAAGGAATGGCGGCCACAGTCGTGTCGTTGACCGCCGAAGCCACCGAACTGGAAACCCGCGCCGCCGAACTGCGCCGGGAACTCGTGGACGTCGACAAACGGATGGAAGCCATTTCCGACGCTCTGCACCGGCTGCGCTAGTGTTGCGTGTTTGAAGTCTATTTACGTTTGATCTTGTCGAGGATCTGGTCGGCGGTTTTGGTCCAGGTGAAGGGTTCGCAGCGGGTGTTGTAGCCGTCGATGAAGGCGCGGATGGCGGCCTTGAGGTCGGGGACGGACTCGAAGGTGCCGCGTCGTATGGCCTGGCGGGTGATGATCCCGAAGAAGACCTCGACGAGGTTGAGCCACGAGCAGGAGGTGGGCGTGAAGTGCAGGGTCACCCGCGGGTTCTTCGCCAGCCACGCTTTTACGTTGGCGTGCTTGTGGGTGGCGTAGTTGTCGACCACGACGTGCAGTTTCACGCGTGGGTGGGCCTTGGCGACCTGCTTGAGGAAGGCCAGGAACTCGGCGTTGGTGTGCCGCTCGAAGCACGCGTCGGCGCTGATCCTTCCGGTGGCGACTTCCAGGGCGGCGAACAGAGAGGTGGTCCCGTTGCGCTTGTAGTCATGGGTCTGCCGTTCCGGCAGGCCCGGCCGCAGCGGCAGGATCGGGGCGGTGCGGTCCAGCGCCTGTATCTGCGTCTTCTCATCCACGCAGACCACGACCGCCTTCTCCGGCGGCGCCAGGTAGAGACCGACGATGTCACGGATCTTCGGCTCCAGCGCGGGGTCGGTGGAGAACTTGAACGTCTCCACCCGATGAGGCTGGATGCCCCACTTGCGCCAGATCTTGGCGATGGTGGAGTAGGCCAGCCCCAGCTCCTTCCCAAGCAGCCGCGACGACCAGTGCGTGACCGCCAGGTGCGCCGGCGGCCTGCCGTCCTCAGCCAGCGTGGACACCAGCACGGCAACTTCGTCCACCGTCCCGGGCCGGCCCGGGCGCGGCAGGTCGCCCAGCGACTCGATGCCCGACTCCTCGTAGCGGCCACGCCACTTCAGCACGGTCGGACGCGACGTCCCCAACCGGACGGCAATGTCCGTGTTGGGCACACCTTCCGCCGCCAGCAGCAGGATCCGCGCCCGCTGCACCAACCCCGCCGGGGCCGTCGACATCCGCGTCAACGCCTCCAGGCGCGACCGGTCACCCTCACGGAGCTGCAACGCAGCGGCCAGATACACAGCTCCATTGTCCCGAAACTGCAAACGTAAATCTACTTCAAACACGCAACACTAGGCCGGTGTCGCCTCGCCTTCGAGGCTGAGGGTTCGGATCTCCTTGCGGGAGGAGATGCCGAGCTTGGAGAACACCTTGCGGAGGTGCCATTCGACCGTGTGGCGGCTGATGAACAGCTGGACGCCGATCTCGGAGTTCGTGAGCCCTTCGCCGGCGAGGCGGGCGATCTGCGCCTCCTGGGCGGTGAGGGCCGCGGGCGTCGCGACGACCTGGCTGCGCACCTTCGCCCCTGCGGCCTGCAGCTCGCTTCGCGCGCGTTCGGCGAACGCCTCGGCACCGAACTCGCCGAACATGTCGTGGGCGACGCCCAGTTGGGCACGGGCGTCGACGCGGCGGTTCTCGCGGCGCAGCCATTCGCCGTACAGGAGGTGTGCGCGGGCCAGCTCCACGCGGGCCCGGGTCCGGGCGAGCCGTTCGATCGCCTCGCGGTGGAGCAGCTCCGTCGCGTCGCCCTCGCTCAGGAGGGCCCGCGAGCGCGCTTCGACACCGAGCGCCCAGTCAGTGCCGCTGGCCCGGGTCGCCACGGAGAGCTGGTCGAGCGCGTCGGTGGCCGACTCGGGCGAGCCGCTGCGTACGGCTGCCTCGATCAGCTCGACCAGACCCCAGCGCGGCGACGCGAACTCGTACGGGTGGGCGGCTGCCTCCTGGGCCGCGGTCAGCGCTTCCGCGTACTGGCCGAGGCCGTTGCAGAGCACCGCTCGGTACCAGTGCGTGACGGTGACGGCGGCCCCCTGCCCCCGCGGTACCGCCTCGGCCATGATCGCGTCGATCAGCGCCCGGGCCTCGCTCTCGCGGCCTCGCCAGGCGGCCAGGCCGAGCGGCAGTACGCGCATCGGCGTGCTCCCGATCGCCGCGCACACCGTTTCGACCTCGTCGACCAGCGACGCGGCCGCCGTCAGCTCCCCGGCGAAGAGGTGCGCGTGTGCGCGGGAATCCAGTACGTCGGGCAGGGCGCTGAGCGCGCCGACGTTGCGAGTGATCGTCAGATGACGGGCCGCGAGCAGGTGCCCCCGCTCGTCGTCCCACAGATCCGCGGCGAGGACCCCGGCGAGCCAGAGCCAGCGCAGGGCGTCCTGGACGGGGAGTTCCTCGTCGCAGAACGCTTCGACGACGCGTCCCATCATCGGCACCGAGGCCGGATACCCGTCGGTGAGGCGCACGGCGACGGCGTCCAGCAGCAGGTCGGGCAGCCGTGACGGCCGCTGGGGCGGCGGCGCGGCGCGCGCTGCCTCGCCCACCTCCGGCAGTCCCGGTCCGTGTGCCAGCCGGCCGGCGAATATCGCCGCCGCGACGGCGTCCAGGTAGGTGTCGCGGGCGAGTGCGGCATCGAGCGGCCCGAACCGGCGGGCGGCGGCGAGCAGCAGCTCGGGTGCCTCGCTGCCACGGTTCTGGGCGAACGCGATCCCGGCGTTCAGAACGTCGATCCGGGCGCGCCCCAGTTCGTCGAGGGGGCCGGCCTCCGCCGTGGTGAGGAGGGCCGCCGCCGGTTCGAAGGCGCCGGCGTGGAGGGTCGCCTGTGCGGCGTCGACCGCGCGCTGCGCCCGCCGGGCGGGATCCTGCGTGAGTGTGGCCGCGCGCTGGAGGAACGCGGCCACCGCCGCGATGCCGCCGCGTGCCTGTGCCCGGTCCGCGGAGCGCTCCAGTTCGGCGGCGACCGTCTCGTCGGGTCCCGGGGTCGCGGCGGCGAGATGCCAGGCCCTGCGGTCGGGGTCGAGCCGGGCGTCGGTCGCGTCGGCGAGTGCCTGGTGCGCCGCGCGCCGGTCCTGCGGGCTCGCCGCGCGATAGGCCGCCGAGCGCACCAGCGGGTGCCGGAAACGTACCCAGGTGCCGAGCGTGATCAACTCCGCCGCGTCGGGGTGGGAGGCTGCGGTGTCGACGTCGATGCCCAGCCGTTCGGCGGCGCCCCGAAGCAGCGTCACGTCGCCGATCGGTTCGGCGGCGGCGGTGAACAGCAGGCGCCGGGTCTCGGCGGGCAGCGCCTGGACGCGGCGGAGGAAGTCCTGTTCGATCTGGCTCGGCAGGGACAGCGTGTCGGGGCGCCCGAAGCCGCCCGCCATCTGCGTCGCGGTCGCCCCGCGAGGCAGTTCCAGCAGGGCCAGCGGGTTGCCGCGCGACTCGGCGACGATCCGGTCGCGCACCCGCTGGTCGAGCGGCCCGGTGACGACCGAGTCGAGGAGTTCGCGGGAGTCGCTCTCGGACAGGCCCGTCACGGGCAGCTCGGGCAGACCGTCCAGAGCCTCACCTGCGCTCAGTTCACGGACGGCGAAGACCAGGGCGACCGGTTCCACGAGCAGCCGGCGGGCGACGAACGCCAGGGTCAGTGCGGAGGCGCGATCCAGCCACTGCGCGTCGTCGACGAGGCAGACCAGCGGCCGGTTCCCGCCGGCGTCCGCGATGAGGCTCAGCGTCGCCAGGCCCACGAGGAACCGGTCGGGCGCGGCGCCGCCCCGCAGTCCGAACGCCGTTCCGAGTGCGTCGCGTTGCGGCTCGGGCAGCTGGTCGAGGCCGGCCAGCAGCGGAGCGCAGAGCTGGTGCAGTCCGGCGTAGGAGAGTTCCATCTCGGACTGGACGCCGGAGAACCTGACCGTGCGGCATCCGGTGGCCCGGCCGAGGAAGTACTTCAGCAGTTCGGTCTTGCCGATCCCCGCCTCACCGCGCAGGACCAGTACCCCACTGCGCCCGGCCCTGGCGCCGGCGAGCAGGGCGTCGAGGGCCTGGCATTCGTGCTGCCTTCCGAGGAGTCCGGCGCCCGCACCGCTCCTCGCCATGGCAGTTCTCCTGTCTGACACACCCCGGTCGGTATCGTAATACGCCTCCCGATCGCCGTGCTGGTGTGGTTGTGGAAGCAAAGACAGGCACTTGTTGCCGGCCGGACCTGTTCCCCTACGGTCGTGGGAGGTCCGTCTCCGCGCTCGCGCCCCGCTGGGCGCGGACGATCGCGATCACGGTCTCGGTGGTGCGGTCGAGGTAGCTGCGGCCGTCGGGCAGTCGGCCCGCCGGGCTGATGTAGCTGCGTGGGCCGAGGTGGGTGGCCGGGTCGAGCCGGTGCACGGTGATCTTCCCGGCACGGTCGGCGCGATTCCATTTGCTGCCGCGAAAATGTCGCCAGCGCTGCGGGAAGATCCAGGTACCGACCCGTTCGATCCGGTCGCCCGCGCTGGTGAGCTGATGCACGTGGTCGGCGTGGGCGAGGTCGTTGGCGCCGTTGTGGAACCCGCCCAGCATGATCACCGTGAGCGGGCAGCGCAGCTGGGCGTGGAGTTCCTCGACCGCGCCGGTGGCGACCTGGGCGCCGCCGCTGTAGCCGAGCAGCACGACGGGGATGCCGCTGCCGGGCTCGTACCCGGCGAGCCGGAGCTGGGTGGCGATCTGTGAGCCGACGGCCCTGTTGTACAAGGGGCGGTACCGGCGGTCGGCGGCGACGAAGACCTGCATGACGTTGTGCAGGAACAGCAGCAGCCCGGCATGGTGGCGCAGCCACCACGTCCACGCCGGCCGGTCGGCGAGCGGGTCGGCCAGGGGCGAGTACGGCTGCACCTGGCCCAGTACCCGTAGCTCCGGCGCCCCGGCGAGCACGGCCTTGACCAGCTGGCCGCCGTCCCGGGTGTCGCGGACGCGGCGCTTGCCGATGCCGTCGAGGTAGACGAGGTAGGCGTCCGGGGGGCTGTCGGGGGCCGCGCCGCGGGCGTAGGGCGTGCCCGCCGGGAGTTCGGTGACGGGGGCCCGCCAGCCGGCGCTGTAGGCGAGCACCTCGTAGCGGGCCAGCAGGGCTTCGGCGATCAGGGCGGGTCCGAGCAGACAGGCCCAGAGCAGGAAGTCGTTCATACGGTCACCTCCGGCGGCCGGGTCGCACTGACCCGTACGACCAGCCGTCGTACGCCCTCCACGGTGACGCCGAGACCGGCTCCCGCGACGGTCACGCATCCGGCGGCGCTCCACCAGCCGAGCCCGGTCGCGGTTGCCAGCGGTTCGACCAGACCGGCTCCGACGCCCACGAAGACCACCAGGTGGAGGAAGGGCCCGAGCAGCGGGAAGGCGAGGACGGCGGAGAGCACCAGCGGGGCGACCAGGCTCGGCGTCCACTCCAGGCCGGTGCCCGGTGGCGGGGTGGACAGCACCAGTTCGGCCAGGGTCCAGGCGGTCAGCGGCCACAGGGCGAACACCGTGGCCTCGACGAGGCCGGCGGCCACCAGCAGCCCGGCCACGAAGGTGCGGGACATGCCGGGCCGGCGGGACACCAGGGGCAGGATGCGTCCGGCCGCCTCCGACAGCCCGGCGAACAGCAGCAGCACGAGGACGGGAGACATCGCCGCTCAGCCTCTCGGTGACGGGTCGACGGGCACCGGCTGCCGGACCGGGCCGGCCTCCCGCAGATACTCCTCGAGTTCGTCGGCGGCCCGCCGATAGCCGCCCGCCTTGTGCTGGGCGGCCCGCAGTTCGGTCGCGGCGGCCCGGAACCCGGGCTCGTGGAGCAGCCGCCGGGCGAGGGCACGTACGGCGCCCCTTTCGACGTCCTCGGTACGGATCGACAGACCGGCGCCGAGTTCGACGACACGTCGGGCCACCATCGGCTGGTCGGCGCCCTGCGGGACCACCAGGAGCGGAACCCCGGCGTACATGGCCTCGTTGACGCTGTTCATGCCGCCGTGGGTGACGAACAGAGCCGCGCGGGCCAGTACGTCCGGCTGCGGGACGAAGCGGCGGGCGAGGACGTTGGCGGGCAGCGGCCCGAGCGCGTCGGGGTCGGACTGGCCGGTGGACACGATCACGGTGCCGCCCAGCGGGGCGAGCGCGGTCGCGAAGGTGCGCAGCAGTTGCGGGTCGGCGTTGAACACCGTGCCCAGTGAGGCGTACAGGACGGGGTCCTGGAGCCGGTCGAACGGGAACGACGGGTCGGCCGGGCGGGCGCCGATGCTCGGGCCGACGAAGCGGTAGGAGCGGTCGAAGTCCTCGGCGGCGGGCTGGAACTCCCGCGAGGTGTAGACGAGGTTGAGCGGCTGGCGGATGTTCGCCACGTCGATCAGCGGCAGTCCACCGGCGGCGAAGCGCCGGTGCAGTTCCCAGCGGGACCGCAGATAGCCCTGGAGGCTGCGGGGCCGCTTCCGCGCGGCGTCCAGCAGTTCCTTCGAGCCGTGGGTGGGACTGGGGACCTCGCGGTTGAAGGCGAACGTGGTGAACGACGAGACCGCCGGAACCCCGAGTTCGCGGGCGGCGACGGCGCCCCACAGACAGGCACTGTCGTGGACGATCAGGTCGGGTGGCTCGCGCCGGAGGTCGCTCAGCACGGCGGGCAGCCAGCGTACGGCGGTGGTCGCGAGCGCCTCCATCCAGGTGAGCGGTGTCGGCGGGTCGGGGAACGGCTGGTCGCCCCCGCGGTAGAGGTGCACGGTCCCGCCGACGGCCTCGATCTCGTCCTGGAACTCGGGCGTGGTGTGGTAGCTGACGGTGTGGCCGCGCCGGACCAGTTCGGCCACGAGCGGCAGCGTCGGATTGACATGGCCGTGCATGCCGATGTTGAGGAACGCGATGGTGCTCACAGGCCTGCCTCCAATGGGGACGAAGTTGTCGCCCCGCCACGAAGGGCGGGTGCCGTCGAGGGGGCGTCGACGCGGTACAGGCCCGGCCCGTCGATGTGCAGCCCGTCGAGGAAGTGCCCCGCCGTGCGGGAGGCGGTGTTGATCAGGCGCTGGGAGTGGCGGAAGTCCCAGGGGGCGGGCCAGGCCTCGATGCCGGTGGGAAGCACCACGGTCGGCAGGTGCTTGGACACCTCGTGCAGGTCACGTTCGATCTGGTGGCGCAGCAGGAGCAGCCCGGCCCTGGCGGCGATCGCACCGGCGCGTCGGCGCGGGTCGATGGGTTGCAGGGGCGAGCTCTCCGGCCCGGTCGCCACCACGACGATGCTGGCCGCCCCGGCCTGCTGGGCCGCCAGTACCGGGACGTAGGCGACCACTCCGCCGTCGACGAGGGTGCGGCCCCCGCGTTCCACCGGGGGCAGTACGCCGGGAATGGCGGCGCTCGCCAGCAGGGCGGATTCGAGGTCTCCGTGATCGAGCAGCACCGGAGTGCCGGTGACCAGGTCCATGGCCACCGCGGTGAAGGGGACGGCCAGCTGTTCGATCCGCGACGGCAGTCCGGCCCGGGCGATCAGGCGGCGCAGGCCGCGGTCGGTGAAGAGGCTGGCCCGTGAGGACAGATAGCCGAGCGGATACACCTCACGGCGTCGCAACTGGGTCCACACGTGGTCCAGCCATGGGGCGGCCCGCTCGGGGTGGGTCGCCGCGATCGCCCCGTTGAGGGCGCCCACCGAGGTCCCGATGATCATGTCCGGGACGAATCCGCGCTGCTCCAGCGCGTACCCGACACCGACGTGGGCCGCCCCGAGCACCCCACCGGCGCCCACGACCACCGCCACGGGGCGGGGAAGGGCGCGCAGACCCGCCGATGTCGGCTCCCCGGGCGGCCGGTTCGATGACGGGGGACGAGTGACCCTCACGGTGATCAACCTTTCTTCCCATGGCGCTGAATCGGATGTGGTCCCGCAAGGAGGACCGGGCTACCACTCGATCTGTGACACCGCCGCCACGATCACAGCGTGTGAGTCCCGGGCTACCACCGTGTTTGTCGGCCATGAACGTCTGCGTCCGTGCCGTGCAGAGCGGTGCGCAGGGTGTGGATCGCCTGGTCCACCGCGGTGGCCGCGGCCTGGGTGGCCCGGAGGGCGTTGAGCATCATGAAGTCGTGCGGGGCGCCGTTGATTCGGATGCTGACGGTGGGTACGTCGGCCTGGGTCAACCGGCGGGCGTACGCCTCTCCCTCGTCCCGCAGTACGTCGCTGCCGTCGACGATGACGAGTGCGGGCGGCAGTCCTTGCAGTTCCTCCAGGCTCGCGAGGAGTGGTGAGGCGGTGATCTCCGTCCGGCGGGCCGGGTCGGGGGTGTAGCAGTCCCAGAACCAGGCCATGGCTCTGGCCGTGAGGTAGGGGCCGTCCGCGAACTCCCGGTAGCTGTCGGTGTTCTGGGCCGCGTCGGTGACGGGGTAGTACAGCGACTGGTGCACGAAGGTCACATCACCGCGTCGCTTGGCCATGAGGGTCAGGGCGGCGGTCATGTTGCCGCCGACGGAGTCGCCGGCCACGGCCAGGCGGGAGGAGTCCAGGCCGAGTTCGGCGCCGTTCGCGGTGATCCACCGGGCCGTCGCGTAGGCCTGTTCGACGGCGACCGGGTATCTGGCCTCGGGCGCGCGGTCGTACTCCACGAAGGCGACGGCGGCGTTCGTCCCGACGGCCAGCTCGCGCACCAGACGGTCATGGGTGCCGGCGCTGCCCATGACCCAGCCCCCGCCGTGCACGTACAGGACGACCGGCAGTGTGCCGCGACCACCGAGGGGCCTCACGATGCGGACCGGCACGTCGCCCACCTCGGCGGGCACCGTGATCCATTTCTCGTCCACGTCCGGCATCTCCACCGGCTCCGCCTGCAGTTCGTCCAGGAACTTGCGGGCACCTTCCGGACCCAGTTCGTGCAGGAACGGCGGGAGGGACGTCGTGTCCGCGAGTTCCTGAGCCGCGGTCTCAAGAACGTGCTTCGTCATCACGGCACTCCTTGGGTCGGCAGGCTCGTGCCCACTGTCACCTCTATGACAGGGCACGTGCGGAAGGTGTGACAGGCCCGCCCGGCCACGGATCCGCCGTGGCAGGACCACGGGGTCTCCTACGGGTTCCTACGGGCGCGCTCGGCTGCCTCCGGGCGGGACGCTGGCCATCGCAACCCTTCAAGCCGTTGCCCCCGGAGCGAGCAGAGGAGCCGGTCGTGTACACGTATCCGGTCCAAGGCAGACAGGGTCGGGAGACGGCCGGTACGACGACCCGCCCGACGACCGGTGACCTGGACGCCGCGACGTCGGTGTTCGTCCGCGCCAGACCCGGACTGCTCAGGATCGCGGGCCGGATCGTCGGCAACGCGAACGAGGCCGAGGACGTCATCCAGGAGGCGTGGCTCCGCTGGCAGGGCACGGACCGCACGCTCGTCCTGAACCCGTCGGCGCTGCTCAGGACGACCACCAGCAGGCTGGCCCTCAACGTCGTCCAGTCCGCCTGGAGGCGCCGGGAGTCCTGCGCCAGCCCCTGGCTCCCGGAACTCCTGGACGACCGGGTGACCCCGGAGACGGTGGCCGAGCAGCGGGACGCCGTCGAGGCGGCGGTGCTCCTGCTGATGGAGACACTGACGCCGAGTCAACGGGCGGCCTATGTCCTGCGCGAGGGTTTCGGCTATCCGTACGGGCGGATCTCCGAGGTGCTGCGCCTGAGCATCGCCAACGCGAGGCAGCAGGTCACCCGCGCCCAGCAGCGTCTCGCCACCGGCCATTGCAGGCGGCCGGTGGACTCCGTCGCGCACCGGCGGCTCGTCCAGGCGTTCCTCGCGGCAGCCCGGTCCGGCGACCTTGCCGGCCTGGAGCGGGTCCTTTCCGAGGCCGGCTCGGACGTGGACGGCAGGTCCTGAGGGTCGCCCGCCCGGGGGTGTCAGTGCCGGTGCTCGCCGGTGATCTCCTGGTACTCCTGCGCGGTCGGCTTGGTGATCTGCGCCCCTTCGCCGTAGAAGCCTCGGCTGAGCCTGGCCCGCAGGCGCCGGGCAGCACGTGATCCGGCGTTCGGGCCTTCGCCGTTCACCGAGGGGCGGGCGTCGATCGGCCTGTACTGCTCGTGCTGGGTGAGCGCGTGCAGTTGTTCCTGGCCGAGCGGCTCGTGCACCTCGACGAACTCACCGTGCGGGAGGCGTTTGACGATGCCGGTCTCGCGGCCGTGCAGGACCTTGTCCCGGTCCCGGCGCTGGAGACCGAGAGCCCACCTCTTCGTGATGGCGTAGGCGGCGAGAGGTACGACGAGCAGGCCGATGCGAACCGCCCATGTCACGGCATTGACCGAGACATGGAGGCGTAGCGCGATGATGTCGTTCGCAGCGCCGATCAGCGCCACCAGATAGAAGCTGATCCAGGCGACCCCGAGTGCCGTTCGCACGGGCCTGTTTCGCGGTCGGTCGAGGAGGTTCTGCTCACGGTCGTCGCCGGTCACCCAGGATTCGATGAACGGGTATGCGCCCAGGGCGAGGAAGAGACCGACGCCGACCAACAGCGGGATGAGGTTGTCGAGGGCCAAGGTGTAGCCCCCGAAGGTGATTTCCCAGCCGGGCATGACCCGCAGCAGCCCGTCCGCCACACCCATGTACCAGTCGGGCTGGGATCCGGCGGAGACCTGGTCGGCACGGTAGGGGCCGTATTCCCAGATGGGGTTGATCTGCGCGATCGCGGCCATGACGAAGATGACACCGGAGACCAGGAAGAAGAACCCCGCCGACTTCACGGCACGCACCTTCGGCGGCAGGCCCACCACATTCCTGTTGGTCCACCCTCGGCCCGGATACTGCGTGTGCCTGTGGCGCAGGACCAGGATCAGATGGGCGACGAGCAGTCCCACCATGATGGCCGGAATGATCAGAACGTGGATCGTGTTGAAGCGCGCCACCAGATCCTCCCCCGGGAACTCGCCCCCGAAGAGAAACATCGAAAGGTAGGTGCCGACGACCGGGATGGACAGGATCGTTCCGTTGACGACCGCGAGCCCCGTTCCGGAGAGAAGGTCGTCCGGAAGGTCGTATCCCGTCAGCCCTCCGAACATCCCGAGGATCAGCAGCAGGAATCCGAACACCCAGGTGAGTTCGCGGGGTTTACGGAAGGCGCCGGTGAAGAACACCCGCATCATGTGGACGAGCATGGCGGCCACGAAGACCAGCGCTGCCCAGTGGTGGGCCTGCCGGATCAGCAGGCCACCACGGACGTCGAAGGAGATGTGCATGGTCGAGTCGAACGCCTCCGACACCAACTGGCCCCGGAGCGGCGCATAACTGCCCTGGTACTCCACTTTCTCCATCGAGGGATGGAAGTACAGCGTCAGATACACGCCCGTCACGATGATGATGAGGAAGCTGTAGAGGCATATCTCGCCGAGCATGAACGACCAGTGGTCCGGGAAGGCTCTCCGCGCTTTCTTCCGGAGCGAACCGGAAAATCCCAGGCGCCCTTCGAACCATTCGGCGACTCTTACCCCGTCACCCATATCCGTACCACCATTCATGAATCGCTCAATGGGTGCGGCGTTCACGCCGCCGTGGAGACCGTGTCCTCGTCCCGGCGGGCCCCGCGTCGCCGCATCGCACGGCGTTCGCTCTCCGTCGTACCGCCCCAGATGCCTTCCACATGTCCCACGTACATGGCCCAGTTGAGGCACTGTTCCTCGACGGGGCAGCGCCGGCAGACAGCCTTGGCCTCGTCGACCTGTACGTGCGTCAGGCCGCTTATTCCGATGGGGAAGAACAGATCGGGGTCGTCGACGCGCAGACAGGCTGCCCGTTCGCGCCACCGCACGGCATAGTCCCCGCGTTCAGCAGTCATGAGAGATCAGACCTCCGGAGTTCGTCGTCCGACAGGAGGCCCCGGAATTCGATCATGGAGTTTCTCGGCTCCACGAGAAGGCGCCGGGGGTTTTGTCACTGAGACCGGGCAAGCGGCACAGGTGTGACACCCGCCCCCGTGTCACAAGATCCGTGGGTGTCCGGTCAATCGGACGGAGCCGAGAAATATGGTGTGAGAGGAAGGCCGCTGTATGGACCATGCTGACGCGGTGCCGATCGCGGAGCTGCTCGACGAGCGTCGGTATCTGCTGGATGTCGCGTACTGGATGCTGGGCAGTCCCGGCGCCGCGGAGAGTGTCGTCGACGAGACCTACCGCCAGTGGTACGCGCTGTCCGACGCCGAACACGGCCGGATCACCGCGCCCCGGTCCTGGCTCGCGAAGACAGCAGGCGGGATCTGTCTGGGCCGGCTCACCCTCCCCGGCCGGGGCACGGCCACGGAGGCGGAGTCGGACATGCCTCGCGCGCAGGCCGACGGGGAGGGGCTTGAGGAGGAGGTGGGTCAGGTGCTGCTCCATGCGCTGGACCTGCTCTCGCCCGCCGAGCGGGCGGCATTCGTCCTCAACGACGTGTTCGGGCTGGCCCCCGGCGCGATCGCCGACGTCGTCGGACGTACCGAACCCGAGTGCGCCGAACTGGCCGACCGGGCCCGCCACAGTCTGCGGCAGCGGCGCTCACGTCCCACGACGCCGGCGGAGCAGGACGGCCTCGCCCGCGCCGTCCGCCAGGCCTGCGCGGCCGAGGACGCCGAGCGGCTGGCCTCGCTGCTGTCCGCGGACGCCACCGCGTTCTTCGACGGCGGCGGCAAGGTACGGGCCCTGACCAGGCCCGTCCACGGCGACCGGCAGGTAGCCGACAGCCTGCTGACGCTCCTGGCCCACCGTCCGCGCACCACGGTGACCACGCATCCCGTCAACGGCACCACGGGGCTCGTCGTGCGGTACGACCGTCAGGTCGCCGCCGTCATCAGCCTCGACATCGCCGACCATCACGTCGCCCAGGTCTGGGTCGTCCTCAACCCCGACAAACTCCGTTCCTGGAACCGGCCGACCGGAGCCTGACGCGACCGGTCACTTCCGGTTGCCGGCGGCCGAGAAACGCGAACCCGAGTCGATGAACGCGGCGATCTTGCTGGGGCTGAACACCCACATCAGCTGATGGACACCTTCCTCCGAGGCGGCCAGGGTCATGAACGCGATGGCCTGGCCGTCCCGTTGGACCAGCACGCCCGTCGAACCGTTGGCGTCGACCAGCCTGGGTTCCGCCCCCCGCCAGAGCTTCGGATACGTCACCATCTTGGCCACCCGCGCACGCCCCAGCACCGGGATACGGGCACAGCCCCGCATCCCGTTGCCGTCGGACAGACTGACGATGCCGGGTGTCAGCAGGGCCTCCAGCGAAGCCACATCCCCTGTCTGCGCAGCCGCGACGAAGACGTTGAGCAGACGCCGGTGCTCCGCCGCGTCCACGCTCCCCCGCTGCTCCTCCGACAGATGCTTGCGGGCCCGGCTCACGATCTTCCGTACGTTGACGAGGCTGAGCTGAAGGATCTCGGCTATCTCTGGATAGGCGTAGTCGAACGCCTCGCGCAGTACGTACGCGGCACGTTCGGCGGGGCTCAGTCTCTCCAGCACCAGCAGCAGCGCCATTTCGAGAGCTTCGGCGCGCTGCGCGCCCAGCTCCGGGTCCGAGCTGGTGTCGACGGGCTCCGGCAGCCACGGCCCGATGTAGGTCTCCCGGCGCACTCGCGCGGACTGCGCGACGTTGATGGCCAGGCGGGTCGTCGCGCTCGACAGGAAGGCCACCGGGCTGAGCACGACGGAACGGTCGGTCTTCTGCCAGCGCAACCACACTTCCTGGACCACGTCCTCGGCCTCGACCGCGCTGCCGAGCACACGGTAGGCGATCCCGAAGAGACGGTTCCGGTGCTGCACAAAGACAGAAACAGCCTCTTCCAGGTCGCTCGTCGTGGGGGACGGTTCGAGATCCATGGTCCAGCGGTCTCCGTTCCTCCGGTTGCGTCTGCTCCACTAGACCGAGCAGGAGCCGCTTTTGTGACAGTGGCGTTCCGCGGACACACTGTGTGGGTGCGACCGTGGGTAAACTGTGGAGGCTGCCCGGCGCACTGCGCGGCAGCGCGAGTCACGGTCACTGGGAGGAACACATGGTCTCCGGAACAGCCCACAGCATCGAGATCACCGCTGAGAGCCTTCAGGAGGACCTGGCCCGCCTGCGGATCCAGAAGCAGGCGCTGGAAAGGGAGTTGGCAGCCGTCGTGGCCCATCTCGGTTCCGTGCAGCGGACTCTCAGTGCCCTGCAGCCCCTGATGCGGACGGCGCCCTCCCCCGAACCGCAGACCAACGGTGTCTCCGCCGAGCCCGCGGACTCGGAGGGGCAGAAGTCGTACGGCAGGCTCACCGAGCAGATCATGGAGTACTTCGCCGGCATCGGTGACGCCGCCGTACGGGCCCGCGATGTCGCCGCGGCTCTCGGCCGTGACACCGACAGCGGAAGCATCAACGGTGTCCGCAGCACCCTGGACCGCCTGGTCGGTGCCTCCCGCGTGCAGCGGGCCGGCCGGGGCCTGTACCGCGCCGGGCGTTCGTAAACGTATTGGACGCCCGGTGGTTCAGCTCACCGTCGCCACGATCACCACGCACAGCGCGGCCATCACGAAGGTGATCAGGGTCATCGCGGCCATGGTGCCCCGCAGCCAGCGCCCGAGGCGGACGCGGTGCTGAGCGTGCACCGCGCTGATGCTGTCGGCGATGTGGTCCGTCACCATACGGGCCACGTAGGTCTGTTCGTCGAGATACCAGCGTTCGATGTGGGTCCTCTGCGCCGGGGTCAGCCCGGGCTCCCGAGAGACGAAGTCCGCCACGCGCTGGTGAGCCGCGTGCAGATGGGCCTCGCGGTAGAGAAAGGTCTCGATGTCGGTCAGGCCGCGTGCGGCCTCTTCACGCGCGTCCATGGTCTGCTCCAGAGAGGGAAGCGGTGCGTGGGTCGCCGCTCGTCACGAAGGCGTCCCGTGGGTGCTGGACGGAGGCGAGGGAGACGAGGTCCCTGCCGAACAGGGCCGCGGTGAGCCAGACGGTGAGCACACGGATCTTGCGCTCCCAGGTCGGCACGGCCAGGACGTGATATCCCCGGTGCATCAGCCAGGCGGGGAATCCCTTGATGACGATGTTCCGGTACTGGAAGATGCCGCGCCCCAGTCCGAGCGTCGCCACCACTCCCAGGCTGCCGTGGCGGTAGTTCCGGACCCTGCCTCCGTGCAGGGCGGCCGCGATGTTCTTCGCGAGGAGCCTGCCCTGCCGTACGGCGTGCTGGGCGTTCGGTACCGTGCGCGCCCCCGGTATCGGCAGTGCCAGGTCGGGCACGGCCGCGTCGTCCCCGGCCGCCCACACGTCGGGCAGCGGTTCGCTGTCGATGCCCACGCGCAGGTCGGGGCGGACCACGAGCAGGCCCCGCTCGTCGACCGGCAGGTCCGTGTGGCGGCGCACGACGGGGTTCGAGGCGTTGCCCGCGGTCCAGACGATCAGTTCCGAGTCGAACCCCTCGCCGGTGGAGAGCACGACGTGCCCGTCGACGGCGGAGACGAGCTGTGCGTCGAGGTGCACCTGCGCGCCACGGCGTTCCAGGGAGCGCACCACCCATTCCCCCGGCCCGTCGCTCACCTCGGGCAGGATGCGGTCCCTGGCCTCGACCAGATGGAAGGACAGGTCCGCCGCGCTCAGCTCCGGGTAGTACTTGAGCATCGCCGTGGCCAGCGACAGCAGTTCGCCGAAGCCCTCGACGCCGGAGAACCCGCCGCCCACGAAGGTGACGGTGAGCAGCTTGCGGCGCTCGGCGCCGGGCGGCAGTGACGCGGCCTGGTCGAACGCGGTGAGCAGCCGGTCGCGAATGGCCACGGCCTCCTCGACGTGCTTCAGACCGATGGCGTGCTCCGCCAGACCGGGTATGGGGAAGGTACGCGTCACCGCACCGGCGGTGACGACGAGGATGTCGTAGCTCAGCTCGAAGTCGTTCCCGTCCGCAGGCCGGACCGTGACCGCCCGGTCCGCGTGCCGGACCTCCGTCACGCTCCCCGCGATCAGCCGGGTCCGGCGCAGATGCCGCCGCAACGACACGGCGGCATGGCGTGCCTCGACCGAACCGGCCGTCACCTCCGGGAGAAAGGGCTGGTACGTCATGTACGGGCGCGGGTCGACGACGGTCACCCGGGCCTCGCCCGCCCGTAGGGACTTCTCCAGGCCCCACGCGGTGTAGAAGCCCGCGTAGCCGCCGCCGACGATCAGGATCTCACGCATGGTTCCCATGGCTTCCTCTGTTTCTCGTCCGTCAGTCACATAGACAGTTCAGCGCGCCACGGTGTGACAACGGTGTTTGCGGGGCGCCGACCGTACGGCGCGGAGGGCGTATTCGGCGAGCAGCACGGTGGACGCGGTGCCCAGACTCAGCGCCCATTGAGCCGCGGTCAGCGGCACTGTCCCGAAGACCGAGCCCGCCCAGGGCAGTTGGACCACGACGACCTGTACGACGAGGACACCGGCCAGGCAGAGCCACAGCGCGCGGTTGCGGAGCTGGAAGCGGCCCAGCACCGGCCCCTCGTCGGTGCGGGCGCCGAGGGCGTTGAACAGCTGGAACAGGACGAACGTGGTGAACGCCATGGTCAGTGCGGTGTCCGGGTCGACGTACGAGCGGGCGACGGCGAAGAGTGTCACGGTGCCCGCGGCCATGACCGCGCCGGCCCAGCCAATGGCGAGGAGTCGGCGGCCGTCCAGGATCCGTTCCCCGGGGTCGCGCGGCGGGTGGCGCATCACGTCGTCGCGGGCGGGGTCGACGGCCAGGGCCATAGCGGACGGACCGTCCATGATGATGTTGATCCACAGCAGTTGGGCCGCCGTGAGCGGGGAGGGCAGTCCGGCGAGGGAGGCGCTGAGCAGGGTGAGGATCGCGCCGATGTTGGTGGCCAGCTGGAAGCGGACGAACTTGACGATGTTGGCGTAGATGGCCCGTCCCTCGCGGACGGCCCGCACGATCGTGGAGAAGTCGTCGTCGGTGAGGACCATGTCGGCGGCTTCCTTGGCCACGTCCGTGCCGGTGATGCCCATGGCCACACCGATGTGCGCGGCCTTGAGCGCGGCGGCGTCGTTGACACCGTCACCGGTCATGGCGACGACGTGTCCCCGCTCGGTCAGCGCCTGGACGATCGCCACCTTGTGTTCCGGGGCGACCCGGGCGAACACACCGATGTCGTCGACGCGCCCGGCGAGTTGTTCGTCGGTCATCCGGTCCAGGTCGGCGCCCGTCACGACGTCACCGGCGATGTCCAGCTCACGGGCGATGGCCGCCGCGGTGTCGGCGTGGTCACCGGTGATCATCTTCACGGCCACTCCCGCCGTACGGCACAGGGCGATCGCGTCCCGTGCCTGTGGCCGAGGCGGATCGGCGATCCCGGCGATCGACACCAGGGTCAGCCCGGGCAGTACGGCCGGGGTGAACGCGCTCGGCGAACCGTCCAACACAGCGGTGGCCGCGCCCAGCACCCGTAGTCCGGAGCTGCCGAACCGCTCCGCCACTGCGACGACCTCGTCCCGGCGCTCTTCGTCGAGGGCACGCGGGCCTTCCCCGGTGAGGACATCGACGCACATGCCCAGCAGGACGTCGACCGCGCCCTTGACGTGGACGCGAGTGCGGCCGTCGGGTTCGGTGTGGAAGGTGGCCATGTACTTGGTGGCACCGTCGAAGGGCAGCTCGCCCACGCGGGGCAGCTCCGCACGGGTCCATTCGGCGTCCACCCCGGCCTTGGCGGCCAGGACGACCAGCGCGGCCTCCGTCGGGTCGCCGATGAAGTAACCGCCGGTCAGGCGGGCGTCGTTGCACAGGGCGAAGGGGAGTACGGCGTCACGCAGATCGTCGGCGGGAGGCGTGCCGTCGGCCGGAGGAGTGCCGTCGGCGCCATGGACGCGAACGGCGCCTGTCGTCCCGTACCCCTCCCCCGTGACGTCGTAGAGCCTGCCCGCGCTCCACAAGGTGCGCGCGGTCATCTCGTTGAGGGTGAGCGTGCCGGTCTTGTCGCTGCACACGACGGTCGCCGCACCGAGCGACTCCACCGAGGCGAGCCGTTTGACGATGGCGCCGCGCCGGGCCATGCGGTGCACGCCGAGTGCCAGGGTCAGGGCCAGTACGGCGGGCAGCCCCTCGGGGATCGCGGCGACGGCCAGGGCCACGGCCTGCAGCGCGATGTCCGAGAGCGGCTCGCCGCGGATCCAGGCGCTCAGGGCGTAGGCGACGACCGCGACTCCGCTCAGCAACGCCAACCGCCGCCCCAGGCTGTCCAGTTGGACCTGGAGCGGGCTGGGCGGTTCCGTCCCGGTGCGCAACGCCTCGGCTATGGCGCCGACTTCGGTGCGCATCCCGGTGGCGGTGACGATCATCTCGGCGCGGCCCCGGGTCAGGGCGGTGTTCATGAACAGCATGTCGGTGCGCTCGGCGAGCGGTATCTGGTCGGTCGAGGCGGGGTCAACTGCCGTCACGCTCTTGGTGACCGGCTGGGACTCGCCGGTCAGGGCCGCCTCGTCCACCTCGACGGTCTCCGCGACGGTCAGCCGGCCGTCGGCCGGTACGCGGTCGCCTGCCTCCAGCAGGACCACGTCCCCGGGCACGAGGAGTTCTGCCTTCACCACCTGCTCGGTGCCGTCGCGGCGGACCTTCGCCATGGGCACGAGCATCCGGCGCAGCGCCTCCAGGCTGCGCTCGGCGCGCCGCTCCTGCCAGTAGCCGAGCACGGCGTTGATCTGCAGGACGACGGTGATCACCACCGCGTCCCTGATGTCACCGATCGCTCCGGCCACCACGGCGGCGATCAGCAGGATGACGATGAGCCAGTTGCGGAACTGGTCCAGGAACTTCAGCCACTCGGGGCGCCGGGCCGGTTCGGACAGCTGGTTGGTGCCGTTGACCGCCGTGCGCTCGGAGACCTGTCCCGTGCTCAGCCCCACCCCCGGCACGACGCCGAGCCGGTCGGCCACCTGGGCGGCGGTCTGTCGGTAGGCGTCCGGTTGACCTGCGGAGACCTGCGTGGCGGTGGCTGCGCGTGCGACCTTGCTCTCGGGTTGCCCGTCCAGCGTCGTCATGTGCGTTCCTCGGGTCAGCGGGCTCGTGGATGCTTCCAGCCGTATGACCGGGCGTGGGACGGGGATGTGACACGCACGGCCGGGGACACCCGTCGCGGACCGTCAGCCGACGGCCACCGTCACCCCGGCGTGGGCCACCGCCGCCAGGGTCAGTACGGCTGAACGGCACTCCGGTGCGCGGGAGTGGACCGCACCCGAGGCGTCGACGCGACGGGGCCCACGGTCGGTTGAGGGCTCCGGTCGGCGGCTTCCGGACCCCACTCGTAGACGTGGCCCTTCGACCGGTCGGTGTCCCGTGCGTCGCTCCAGAGCACGGTGCACGCTCAACGGCGGCTCCCAGTACAGGGGTTCGCCGGGCCGAGGCTCAGTCCTCGGCCGCAGACCCCGACTCGGCCGCCGCCTCCTCGACCACGGCACTCGCCCGCTTCTCCGGTACCCCGGCCGCGATGAGTGTGGCGACGGCCACCCCGGTGCCGTCGTCCTCCAGCGCCCCGGTGTTGACCTCTTCCAGCAGGGCGATCGTCATCGCCTCCAGGCCGGCGCTCAGTACCCCCGGCGGCAGATGGGAATGGAAGACGCCGTCCCGCTGGCCCCGCTCCACGATGGCCGTGACCGTGACACGGGCGGGTCGGAGCAGCTCGGCGACCCTGGCCATGCCCAGGTCCCGCTGGGCGAGCGCGAGGAGCATCCGGTAGCGGTCGCCCACCGGCCACATCGACAACGAGAAGTCCGCGAGCGCCCGCTCGGCCGACTCCGTCCCCCGCGTTCCGACCGCCACGGCGTCCCGGAGGGCCTCGGCGGCCTCCTCGGCCAGCGCGTCCAGGAGCGCCGCCCGGCCGGGAAAGTGCCCGAACAGAGTGCGCCGTACGACACCGGAGGCGCGGGCCAGCTCCTCCAGGGTGATGTCGGGGTTCCGCCCGAGTGCCTGGCGCGCGGTGGCCGGCACACGACCGACGGGCTGGGACACGGAGGAACCTCAATGGGGAACGGACGAAGAACGGGCCCGCCCCATTCTGACACGCGGGCCCCGGCACGAGCCGTTGAGACAGCGCACGCCTGCCGATCAGCTCAGGGACCGGTAGAAGTCCAGGTGGAGCCGGGCGGCGGTGGCCCAGGTGTGGTGGGCGGCCAGTCGGCGGCCGGCGGTCTGTCTGGCCGGGTCGGGGTGGGTGAGGGCCAGGGCGAGTTCGTCGGCCAGGTCCTGCGGGGTGGTGCCGAAGCGGGCGGCGGGGCCGAACACCTCGCGCAGGACGGGGAGGTCGCGGACGACCAGCGGGACCCCGGCGGCCAGCGCCTCCATCGCGGCGAGCCCGAAGCCCTCCTTGAGGGAGGGGAAGGCGAACGCTCCGGCGGCCATGACCAGGGCCGGGAGTTCGTGGTCGGGGACCGGGCCGAGGACGACGGGCTCGACGCCGAGTTCCGACGCCCGGGTCTCCCAGCGGGCCCGGTAGTCGCGGTAGTCGAACAGGGTCTCCCCGCCCGCGACTACCAGGCGTACGTCGGGATGTTCGGCGCGCAGCAGGGCGTACGCCTCCAGGAGGTCGAGGGAGCCCTTGCGGGGCTCGATGCCTCCGACGGTCAGGACGTACCGGCCCAGACGCGCGCGCCAGGCCGCCCGCGCCGCCGGATCCGTGGTCGCGAACCGCTCGTACGCCACCCCGTTCGGGATGACCTCGGCCTTGAGCCCCCAGCCACGGGCGAGTTCGTCGGCGACCGACCGGGAGACGCACACGTGCGCGTACGGCTCGACGATGGCCCGTTCGTGGCAGGCGGCCAGTTCGGGGGTGGTGAAGTGGTCGATGTGGTGGACCGTACGGACACAGGGGCCCGCCGCGTTGGCGCTGATGCAGTCCTGGGCGTGGACGATGTCGTAGGGGGCGGGGTCGAAGGCGGCGCGCAGGGTCGCGATGGAGCGCAGGACGCGTTCGCCGACCGTCTCGTCCTCGGGTCCGTCGGGGAAGGGCACGATCCGTACGCGTACGGCCGGGTCCACGGGCCGGAAGAAGGTGGCGTCGCCGCCTCGGCCGAGGGACCACACCGTGACGTCCTGTCCGGCGGCGGCCAGTGCCTCGGCGAGGGCGAGGGTGTGGACGACTCCGCCGCGCGGCCTGGTCGAATAGCTGAGCAGGGCGATCCTCATCGTCTTCATGACGGGGTCTCCCGGTAGGCGGCGGGCCTGCGTTCGTCGAGGTGGCGCAGGACGCGGCGGGCGCGGTCGATCTCGGCGGCGACGTCCACCTCGGCGACCGCGAGGCCCGCCTTGGCCCAGGTGCGGGCGAGGATGTCGCCGCCGGGTCCGACGACCTTGGACTGGCCGAGGAAGCGCATGCCGCCCATGGCGCCGGTCTGGTTGGAGGAGGCGAGGACGACCTGGTTCTCGGCGGCGCGGGACTGGTCGTACAGGTCGAAGAGCTTGGCCTGGCGGTCCTGGGCCATGCGCGGGGCGCGGTTGGTGATGCTGGTGGGCCAGGCGGAGAGGCAGGCGAGGATCTCGGCGCCGTCCAGGGCCAGGGAGCGGGCGGACTCGGGGAACGTCTTGTCGTAGTCGATGAGCATCCCGATCCGGCCGACCGGGGTGTCGAAGGCGTCGAAGCGGTCGCCGGGCGCGTACGCGGCGACCTCGCCCGCCGGGAGGTGGACCTTGCGGTGACGGCCGAGGACGCCGTCGCCGCTGACGCACACGGCGGCGTTGTAGCGCTCGGTGCCGCCGTCCTCGCAGTAGCCGACGCAGACCACCATCTCGGCGGCCAGGCGGGCGACCTGGTGGATCACGGGATCGTCGGGCTTGAGCGCCGGGGGCAGTGCCTCGGGGTCGGGGTGGCGCAGGTCGGCGAGGTAGCCGCCGAGGGCGGCGTCGGGCAGGACGAGCAGTCCGGCGCCTGAGCCGCGCGCGTCGTCGATGAGTTTCGCGATACGGGCGAGGTCGAACTCCAGGTCGCGGCCGAAGTGGGCGGCGGCGGCCGCGATCCGGATACTGCTCATGCGGTGACTGCTCCTGCGTACGTATAGGTTTCCGGGCGCCGGTCCCGCAGGTGCCCCATGGAGCGGCGGGCGGTCTCCAGGGCCTGGGCGACGTCGAGTTCGGCGACCGCCAGGCCCGCCTCGACTCCGGTGTCGGCGAGGATCTCGCCGCCGGGGTCGACGACCTTGGCGCTGCCTACGAAGCGTAGCGACCCGAAGGTACCCGCCTGGTTGGCGGAGATCCACACGATCTGGTTCTCCAGGGCACGGGCCCGGTCGAACAGGTCGAAACGGCGCTTCCAGCGGTCGCCCGCGAGATCGGTGACGGCGTTGGTCCGTGCGCCCGGCCAGGCCGAGACGACCACGCCGATCTCGGCGCCGTCGAGGGCCAGCGCGCGGGCCGACTCCGGGAATGCCTTGTCGTAGCAGATCATCATGCCGATCCGGCCGACCGGTGTGTCGAAGGCGTGGAACCGGTCCCCGGAGGCGTAGCTGGCGTCCTCGCTGAGCGGCTGGTGGACCTTGCGGTGGTTGCCGAGCACGCCGTCGCCGTTGACGCAGACCACGCTGTTGTAGCGGGTGTCGACGCCCTGCTCGGAAGCCGCCTCGCAGTAGCCCGCGACGACGGTCATCTCCCCGGCCAGGGCGGCCAGTCGGGCGATCTCGGGGCCGTCGAGGGCGAGCGCGGGCGGGCCCTCGTCCAGGGCGCTGTCGTCGTCGAGGCTGAGCAGATATCCGCCGAGGCAGGCTTCCGGGAGCGCGAGCAGCCGTACGCCCTCCTCCCGGGCCTCCTTGATCAGCCGCTCGGCGATCGCGAAGTCCTCTTCGAGGTCGCGGCCGAACTCGGCGGCCACGGCCGCCATACGCAGGGTGGTCATGCGGTCCCCATCCCGGTCACCGTGGAGGTGACCGCTTCGGTGATCTCTCCGTCGGGCCAGCGCAGCCCGACGCCTTGTCCGTCTGTCAGCTCCCCGCAGACGGCGCCCGTCGCGGGCCCCGCGGGGAGCGGTGGGGCGCCGGGCTCGTCGGTGGTGAGCATCGCGAAGCCGGGGAAGCAGGTCAGCCAGTCGCCGGTGGTCGCGGTCCCCGGCCGGGGTACGGCGGCCACGTCGAGGACGGCTCCGCAGCCGCTCGCCTCGGCGAGCATGCCGAGGGTGCCGGCGATCCCGGCCATCGACACGTCCTTGGCGGCGGCGGGCCGTGCGGCGGCCACCGCGCCGGTCATGGCGCGGAGTTCGTCCGTACGACGGTGACTTGACGAGTCCCACTGGCGGCCCCGGTATCCCGGGCGCCAGTTGCCGCCGAGGTCGGCGGTGAGCCGTACGGCGTGTCCTGGTCGTCCGCCGCCGCCCGGGACGGGGTGTCGGGTGCGGCCGAGTGCGGTCACCGAAAGGGCTGCGGGCACGCCGAGTTGGGTGTGTCCGCCGAGCACCGGGACGCCGTACGTCTGTGCGGCGCGGGCGAGTCCGGCGAGGATCTGTCGGGCGTGGGCCACGTCCTTCGCGCCCACGGCGTCGAGGAGTCCGACCGGTGAAGCGCCCATCGCGGCAAGGTCGTTGACGTTCACGAGGACCGCGCACCAGCCCGCCCATTCGGGGTCGCGCTCGACCATGGACGGCACGATGGCGTCGCAGGCGGCGATGAGGTCGGTGCCGGGGACTGGGGCTCCGTCGTCGCCTATGAATCCGGGGCCGCCGAGGATGCCTGCGTCGCCGGGGCCGCCCGGCAGTTCGTTCACTGCGACCCGGTGGGGGCTTGTCGCGCAGTTCCCCGCGCCCCTTTCGGGGCGCGTGTCCGGACCCGCCTGCCCTGGCAGAACCGTCAGGAGGTGTCCGAGGGGTGCCTTGGTGGTCGTCACGAGGTTCGTGATCCGGTTGATCGGCCAGCGCATCAGGACGTGCGGTGTGTCCGCGACCGTTGTCGGTCGCATCCTGCGCCAGCCGAGACGTCTGAAGAGGACTTCGTTGCGGGCCTGGACGGTCGCGTCGAAGCGGAGTACGCCCTCGGTCTCCGCCCGTGCGCAGGCCGCGCGGACCAGGGCCGCGCCGATGCCGTGCGGGCCACGGGCGCCGCGGGCGACGACGAGCCGGCCGCCTGCCCACCAGCCGATGTCGGGGCCGTCGGCGACCGGGCCGAGACGTACCCCGCCGACCACCGTGCCCTCCGGGTCCCGCGCGACCAGGACGACGGTCCGGGGGTCGCTGTCGCGGTCGTCCAGGTCGTGGTGGGCGAAGAGTCCCTGCTCGTGGACGAAGGCGTCGCGGCGGAGCCGCCGGTAGGCGACCAGATCCGCCGTGCCGTCCGCCTCCTCGACGCGGAAGGCGGGCAGCATCCGGGCGAGTGTGCTGCGGTCGCCCAGCAGGGCGAGGATGTCCTGCGGCACGTCCCCGGCCGGCACGACGACGGAACCGTCGAGGTACACGGCGCTCACCCGCCCGCAGTCCGCAGGACACTGCACGCCCCGCAGGCCGCGCAGCCCGCCCGCTGGTCGGCGCCGCTCATCCCGGCCGCGCGCAGTTTCGCCGCGACGCCCTCGGTGACGTACCGCAGCAACTCGGCGCTCGGGGCGGCGATCCCGTCACGGGCGGCGAGTGTGCCGCCCATCGGGCGGTAGGGGACGACGAAGGGGTACACGCCCCGGTCGATCAACTCCCCCGCTCCCGCGACGAGTTCGTCGGGATTCTCGCCGAGGCCGACGAGGAGGTAGGTGGAGACCCGGTTGGGCCCGAAGACCCGTACCGCCTCGTCCCACGCGGCTTCGTACTCGCCCATGGGGACGGTGGACTTGCCGGGCAGCCAGCGCCCTCGCACCTCGTCGTCCAGCGACTCGACGTGGATGCCTATGGCGGTGGCTCCGGCGTCGTACAGCTCCCGGATCCACACCAGGTCTCCGGGCGGCTCGCACTGCACCTGGATCGGCAGGCCGGGTACGGCTTCCAACACCGCCCTGACCGACCGTACGAGGTTGCGGGCGCCCCGGTCGGGGCCGGCCGTCGTGCCGGTGGTCATCACCATCTGCCTGACGCCGTCCAACCGCACGGCTGCCTCGGCGACTTCGGCCAGCTGGGCGGGTGTCTTGGCGGCGACCGTCGCACCGGAGCGCAGGGACTCCTCGATGGTGCAGAAGCGGCAGCGGTCGGACTCGGCGTAGCGGATACAGGTCTGGACGACGGTGGTGGCGAGGACGTCGGCGCCGTGCAGACGGGCGATCTGCTCGTAACGGATGCCGTCGGCGGTCGTCAGGTCGTAGAACTTCGGGCGGCGTACGGCGGTCAGGGTCAGGCCGGTGTCTTCCTCGCCGAGCCAGACCTTGCCGTCGCGTACGGAGTAGGGGCTGTCGGGGTTGGTGGGCAGCGCGGCGTTGGCACCGTCGACAAGGACGTGCCCGTCGTCGCTGGGCCCCGCGCCGTCCGGCCGCCGCACGGGCGCGTCCAACGCCACGCCGTGCAGGGCGAGTTCGGCGCGGGTCATGATCCGCACGTCCACCGCTGTGTTGGTGCCAACGCTCACGGTCTGCCCCTTACAGCTGGTAGGTGGAGTTGATGATGGCGCCCTTGCGCGCGTAGTGGATCAGCGCGTCCTGGACGTCCAGGGGGTGGGTGGGGATGACGCCCTCGATGAGGTCCTCCTCGCGGGCGCCGTGCAGGGACAGTCCGAAGCGGCAGCAGTAGGCCTTGCCGCCCTCGGCGATGAACGTCTTGAGCTGGTTGTTGATGTTGTGCTCGCCCGGGAAGGCGGAGTTGCCGACGGTCGGGAAACCGCGGGTGGCAAGGCAGTTGAGCGAACCGGGGCCGTAGAAGTAGATGGCGGTCTCGAAGCCCTTGCGCAGGGCGCGGGTCGCCTGGAGGACGGCGACGAAGGAGACCGAGGACTCGTGGGCGATGCCGTGGACGAGGGTGAAGTAGGTCTCGCCGTTCTCGGCCTGGTAGTCGGGGAAGACCTTCGTGGAGCCGTAGATGCTGGTGCCGTCGGCGAGCGAGGGGTGCGGGATCTCGTCGAGGGACTTCTGCTCGACGTCGGAGAGTTCGGCGGTGACGACGGATTCGGACATGGCTGTCTCCCTGTAGGCGGTAGGGGTTGAGGGCTGGGGGCTGGGGATCGGTGGTGTCAGTCGTAGAGCGCGGCGAACGTGTCCCTGAAGACGAGTTCGCCGAGTTCGCCGCCGCCGGTCGCTTCGGCGAGCCGGGCGTACTCGCCCGTGAAGTCGCCCCACGGCTGGTCGCTGGCGAAGAGCACGCGGTCGTGGCCGATGCCGCGGCGCTCGATCTCCTGGGCCAGCCAGCGGGGTGTGAAGCCGATGGCCCAGGAGAGGTCGGTGTAGACGCGCTTGCCGGCGGTGATCCAGTCGAAGAACCGGGAGCCGACGAGCTTGATGTGGCCGCTCATCCCGCCGCCGAAGTGCACGAGATGGACGGGCACCCGGTCGGCGTACCAGTCGACGAGGTGGCCGACCTCGTCGATGTCGGATGCGGCGCCGGGTGAGGTGTGGACGTGGACAACCAGGTTGTTGTGCTCGGCCACCTGGAAGATGCGGTCCAGCATCGGGCGGCAGGCCGGGTCGGTCGGGCGCGCGCCGAGCAGGAAGCTCAACTTCAGTGCCTTCACGCCCTGTTCGCCTGCCAGGGCGAGGGCCCGCGCTGTGCGGTGCTCGTCCTCGGGGCGCGGGGACACCCACAGTCCGGCCCGGATCCGGTCGTCGGTCTGGGCGGCCTCGATCGCCAACTCGTTGAAGGAGAAGGCGAGATCGGGGTCGGGGACGCCGTAGTTGGGGATGACCAGGGCGCGTTCGGTGCCCTCGGCGTCCATGTCGGCGACGAGTTGCTTGACGGTGGCGCGGGCGGTGGTGTCGGGATTGACGGGCGGTCCGCCGTAGAAGGGGTACGCGGGCAGGACGCCGATGTGGCGGTGTGCGTCGAAGACCATGGTCGGGATACCTCCTTCAGCCGATCGGGAGCGCGGAGGCGAGTCCGCTGGGGGCGCCGGTGAGCGTGCCGCAGACATCGGCCATACGGCGGGACACGTCGATGTGGTTCGCGAGGAACTCGGCGTCCCTGCCCACCGCTTCGAAGCGTCCGGAGCCCCAGGAGTACTGCCAGGGCAGACCCAGGAAGTACAGGCCGGGGGTGCTGGTGGCGCCCCGCCAGTGCATGGGGTAGCCACGGCCGTCGAAGGCGGGGATCTCGACCCAGCGGTGGTCGCGGGTGAACCCGGTGGACCAGACGACCGAGGTGATGCCGGCTGCCTCCAGGTCCAGGTCGGGCGCCTGTTCGGCGGGCTCCCACACCGGCACGTACCGGGGTTCGTCGGGGGCCGTGATCTTCCGTGCGGTGATGTGGGCGTCGATGCTGTCCTTGATGCCCTCGGCCACGGCGTCCGCCCGGTCGAGGTTGACCTTGAGGTCGTCGGCGAACTCCAGGCGCGTACCGTCGGTACCGTCACTACCGCCGATGCCCGTCAGCCGCCCGTGCAGACGCATTCCGTCGCGGGCGAAGGCGCGCAGGTCGATGTCACGGCCTCCGTCGCGCCCGGTGACGTAGTGGTTGACCCGCATCCGGACGGCGCTCGCGTCGTCGAACTCGTCGATGCTCTTCCCGTAGTACCCCATGTCGTCCAGCCAGGCGACGCAGTCCCGGCCCCGGTAGAAGCGGGCGACACGGGGTGCGCTGCCGACGGCGAGATGGACCTGCCGGCCGGTCAGATGGAGGTCCTCGGCTATCTGGCAGCCGGACTGTCCGGTGCCGACCACCAGGACGGCTCCGTCGGGGAGTTGATCCGGGTTGCGGTAGCGGGAGGAGTGGAGCTGCTCGACGCCTGCGGGCAGCCGCTCGGCCATCCTCGGAATGGACGGGGTGTGGTACGGACCGGCGGCCACGACCACCTGGTCGGCCGTGAACTCCCCTTCCCCGGTGGACAGTTCGAAGACGCCGCCGGCGCCCCGGCGCAGTCCGGTGACGGCGACGCCCTCCCTGAGCGGGGGCTGGAAGAAGGCGACGTACCCCTCCAGATAGCGGATGATCTCGTCGCGGACCATGAAGCCGTCGGGGTCGTCCCCCTGGTAGGGGTAACCGGGCAGTTTGCACTGCCAGTTGGGCGTCACCAGGCAGAAGGAGTCCCAGCGGCGCTCGCGCCACTCGTGGCCGACCCGGTTCCGCTCGAGGACGACGTGCTCGATGCCGCGCTCACGCAGGCAGTAGCTGACCGAAAGACCGGCCTGGCCTCCGCCGACGACCGCCACCGGGAAGTGGGCCCCGGCCAGCCGCGGCGCGCTCACCGCATGCTCCCGTCGGCGTTGCTCAGTGCCTCGACGGCGACCTCGGCCCCGTCGACGGAGGCGTACGCGGCTGCGGTCCGTTCGAGCTGCGCCAGTTGGTCGGAGGCCCCGGTGCAGGCGAATCCGTACTTCTCGCGCACCCTGTCGCTCGCGATTCCGAGCGCGGTCCGGCTTCGCTCCAGGAAGTCGCCGAGTTCGTAGACGCCGCCGGGGGCGAGGTAGTCCTCGATTACCGTGGAAGGTGAATAGCAGCGCTGGGTCTCTCCGTCGGGCCAGCGCACATGGAAATACAGCTCAGGCATGAAATCCTCCATGCGGGGCGCCGAGGTTCGGTCACCTCGCCGCTGCTTCTGACGACCACTTCAGCCAGCGCGAATTACCGAACGGCGTCATCCGGAATAAGGCGGAGTTACATAGCCCTCACGCCAAGTACCCTTACATGCACGCAGAGTTGCCTCTGAGGCAATTCGAAGGGGCCGAACACCGTGCTGCCACGGAGAAAGGGACTTGCCGCGCCGCTCAGGGCTTTTCGACCTGTCGGGCCAATTCATGGAGATGGACCGCGAGCTGAAGCTTCAGGGCGTTGTCGGGCTGTTGCCATTCGGGCCCGAGCAGGCCGCCGATGCGCTCGATCCGTTTGAGGAGCGTGTTGGTGTGGATGTGCAGGGCCCGTACCCCGAGCCCGCGCAGCAGGCGGCAGCAGCGGCCGGCCAGGGTGACACCGGCGCCGAGCGGTTCCGGGCCGCGCGGGACGGGGGCGGCGCTCACCGGTACGTCTTCGTGGTGCACGCCCTCGATGTCGAGAGCATCGGCATCCAGGCCGACTCCACCCCCGCCTTCCTCGGCTTCACCATGGCCCGTCACATCCTCGGCCGCGCCATCCTGACCGCCACCGCCGAGACCCCCGCCTGACCATCACGGCGGACAGGCCGACGGATCATCGATGACGCCGCCAAGGAGCGGGCTCCGGTGAGAGGCTGATCAGGTCCGGTCTCCGTGTTCGACAAAGCGTCTCGTCGAAGAAGCCCGCCGAAGGATTGGGGAATGTCCGTGCCCGAGCCGCAGCCCGTCCCGCAGTCGGTACTGAGCCCGCTCACCAACTCCGCCGTCTTCCTCGTCGTGACCGTCGATCCCGGCGGGGAGCCGGTCGTACGGGAGTTGCTCACCGACCTCTCCGGTCTGGTGCGGGCCGTCGGTTTCAGGATTCCGGAAGGGGAGCTGACCTGCGTCGCGGGCATCGGCTCCGAGGCCTGGGACCGGCTGTTCACCGGTCCCAGGCCGGGCGAGCTGCATCCCTTCCGAAAAGTCGTCGGCGCCAAGCACACCGCGCCCGGCACCCCGGGTGACCTGCTCTTCCACATCAAGGCCCGCCAGCCGGACCTGTGCTTCGAGTTGGCCACCCAGCTGATGGACCGGCTGCGCGGCTCGGTCACCGTCCGGGACGAGGTGTCCGGCTTCAAGTACTTCGACGAACGGGACCTGCTCGGTTTCGTCGACGGCACCGAGAACCCCACCGGGCCCGCCGCGAACACCGCCGTCGTCATCGGTGACGCCGACCCGGGCCAGGACCCGGACTTCACCGGCGGCAGCTACGTCATCGTGCAGAAGTACCTGCACGACCTGCCGGCGTGGAACGCCCTGCCGGTCGAGGCGCAGGAACGGGCGGTCGGCCGCGAGAAGCTCTCCGACATCGAGCTGCCCGACGACGTCAAGCCCGCCGACTCGCATGTCGCGCTCACCTCGATCACCCACCCCGACGGCACCGAACGGGAGATCCTGCGCAGCAACATGCCCTTCGGGGCGCCCGGGCGCGGGGAGTTCGGCACGTACTTCATCGGCTACTCCAGCACCCCGTCGGTCATCGAGCGCATGCTGGAGAACATGTTCATCGGCGATCCCCCGGGCAGCCACGACCGGCTGCTCGACTTCTCCACGGCGGTCACCGGCACGCTGTTCCACGTACCGACCGTCGACTTCCTCGACGACCCGCCCGCCGCCCCGGAAGCGGCGGTCCGCGTCCGGGCCGCCGACGGTCTCCTGTCTGCGGAACAATAGACAGCCGTACTGAAAGGGGTTGTCGTGCAGGTAGCCGTGGTCACCTTCGACGGGTTCAACGAACTCGACAGTTTCATCGCGTCCGCGCTGATCAACCGCTGCCGCAATGATGGCCTGGAGGCCTTCGTCACGACTCCGACGCCGGTTGTCACGTCGATGAACGGCGTCGAGGTGACCGGGCAGCGTCCGATGGAGTTCGTGACCGAGGCCGATGTCGTGCTGATCGGCAGTGGGGTGAAGGCGCGCGAGGTGGTCGCCGACGACGGGCTGATCGCCAGGCTGCCGCTCGACCCTTCACGTCAGCTGATCGGTTCCCAGTGCTCCGGCGCGCTGGTCCTCGCCCGGCTCGGTCTGCTGGGTGACATGCCCGCCTGTACGGACCGGACGAGCCGCCCCTTCGTCGAGGCGCGTGGCGTCACCGTGCTGGACGCGCCGTTCCACGCCGAGGGGAACATCGCGACGGCGGGCGGCTGCATGGCGTCGCAGTACCTCGCCACCTGGGTGATCACCCGGACGCTCGGGGAGGCCGCCGCGCGAGCCGTCCTCGACTACGTGGCTCCGGTCGGCGAGAACCAGCAGAGCGTCGAGCGCGCCCTGCGTGCCGTCCACGCGGGCGAGGCCGCACTGCGCTGACGCCGTACCGAGCCCTACACATGTTCTACACGTGTTCTACGAGCGTGCTCCGCGCCGGAAGGCTGGTGGGCCGGGTGCGGAGGACCTCTTCGACGGAGGAGAGGGCGAACCGCACCGCGCCGGTGATCACGGCCTCGTCGCCCAGCGCGGACAGCCGCCACTGCGGGAGGTCGACGAGGAGACTGCCTGCCTCCTCCTCGGCGGCCGTCAGCAGGAGTTCCGCCGCCGGCAGCAGACCGGGTACGGGGAAGAGGCTGGTGCCGAGCACGACCAGCGCCGGGTCGAGCGCGAGCAGCACGGGCGCGATCCCGGCGGCGAGTCTCCGGCCGTACGAGGTGATGGCCGCGACCGCTTCCGGGTCCCCCGAGGCGGCGCCACGGACACTGTCCGGGACCAGGGGTTCGAGGCCGGGCTGGGACGACGTACTGCCGGGGAAGCGGATGAACCCGATCTCACCGGCCGCGCCCCGGTGTCCGCGCAGCAGCCGTCCCCCGGTGATGACACCGGCGCCGAGGCGTTCGCCGAGCAGGACGAACACCATCTCGTCGGCCGCGCCGCCGACCCCGCGCCACTGCTCGCCCAGTGCGGCGAGGTTGGCGTCGTTCTCGACGGCCACCGGGCAGCCGAGGGTGTCGCTCAGGACGGTGACGATGTCCGCCTCGGCCCAGCCCTTGAGGTTGTCGGCCTGCCGGATACGGGTGTTGCCGCGGTTCACCAGACCGGGCGTGCCCACCGTCGCGGCCCACACCTGCGGGGCGTCGGCTCCCGAGCGGTCAACGGCGCGCTGTACTACGGCGGTCACGGCACGGGCGCGGGCCTGGCCGCCCAAGTCGGCGCGCACCGCCGTCCGTTCGACGGCCACCGGTTTGCCGTCGAGGTCGGCCAGGCAGGCGCTCACCGAGCGGGCCCGTACGTCCACGCCGACGACGAAGCCCGCGTGCGGGCGGAAGCGGAACCGGCGGGCCGGGCGGCCGGGTGAGCGCTGGCCTCGGGCGGAGACGGCCGGGGCGACCTCGATGAGGCCGCAGTCGGTGAGTTCCTCGACGATCGCCTCGACCGTGGGCCGGGAGAGCTTCGTCGCCTCGGCCAGTGCGGCGAGCCGGGGGTGCGGGTCCGTCGAGCGGACGGCGGCGAGGACGGCCGCCGCGTTCGTGGCACGCAGGTCCGCGACGCCCACCACCGCCGGGAGTTCACGCCCGGGCGGGGACGGCTCCGGCAGTCCGCCGAGCGGCCACCACGTCTGCGGGACCAATGATCAACCTCCTGAACAGCGGGCACATCGGGGACCGGCACCGATCATCCCGACGATAACAATCCAGCCGTGAGTGCTTGACGCGGACCGGACCCGCTCCGATTATAAAACGCAATTGCGTTATCGAACTACAGCGCCTTCTTCTCCTTCCCCCCGCACGCCCTCTCCCTCGGCTCCCCTGTCCCGTCATGCCAAGGAGATCTCATGAGCCCCATGAGCCCCAGTCCGTCGTCCCTGTCCAGACGTACGTTCCTCACGGCCACCGGCGCGATCGGCGCCTTGGCGCTCACCGCGTGCAGTGAGCTGACCCCGGGCGCCTCGTCGTCCGACGAGAGCAGCACCGGCCCGGTCTCCACCGCCGTACCGGCCGACAAGATCACGCTGGTGGTCGCCGACGCCGACGACACCAGCATGACCCCGGGTCTGCTCGCGGCCTTCCGCGCGAAGCACCCCAACATCACCGTCAAGCGCCAGTACACGGGCTGGGACGACTACCTCAAGAGCATCAACACCACGATGTCCGCCGACAGCGCCCCCGACATCGCCCAGTTCACATCGGGCATGCAGAACCTCGTCCCAGGGCGGCTGCTGCTCAAGGTCGGCGAGTACGGCAAGGCGTACGGCTGGGCGGAGAAGTTCCCCGGCCTGGACCAGATCACCCTCACCCAGGACGGCAAGACCGTCGGCACCGGTGACCTGTACGGGGTGGGCGCGGGCCTGTCGTTCGAGGGCGTCTACTACAACAAGACCAAGGCGAAGGCACTGGGCCTGACCACTCCCCCGGCCACGCTCGCGGAGCTGGAGGCCCTGTTCGCCAAGGCCAAGGCGGCCGGTGAGACCGCGCTCGTCGCAGGCAATCTCGACGGCGGTCTCAACCACCCCTTCAACGTGCTGCTCTCGGCCTATCTGACGCCGAAGGACCGCGAGGCGTGGGCCTACGGCCACCAGAGCGCCACCATCGAGCTGCCCGAGGCGAAGACGGCGGCCGAGACGCTGCTGCGGTGGGTGGACAAGGGATATGTCACCCCGAAGGTCAACGGGGTCAGCGACAACGACGCCACCGCCGCGTTCGCCAAGGGCGAGGGTGTCTTCCGGATCAGCGGCAACTGGGCGGCGGCAGCGGTGGCCAAGGGCCTGGGCGAGCAGGCCGGTTACTTCAACATGCCGCCCGTCACGGCCGGCGGAAAGGTTCGCACCACCGGCGCCGGCGTGTACTACTGCGTGTCCAGCAAGTCGAAGAACGCGGCCGCAGCCGCTGCTTTCCTCGACTTCACCGCGAGCGCGCAGGCAGCCGCCGTCACCGCCAAGGCGGGTTTCATGGCTCCCGACGCGGGCGCCATGCCGAGCCAGAGCGGCCTGATCGGCGATGTCCAGGCGGGCTGGCAGACGATCGTCAAGGACGCCGGGCTGCAGCCGTTCATCCAGAACGCCTCAAGCCCGACCATGGGCGACACCCTCACCACCCAGCTGCAACTGCTCGTCGGCGGCAAGGTCACTCCCGACAAGTTCCTGGCCGGGCTCCAGACGGACTACGAGAACTACCACAAATGACCACTGCCGACCGGCGACTGACCGAGCCCGCCCGCGCTCCCGTCGCCCCGCGTCCGACGGAGCGCGGGCCGGACCGCGCCGGGCGCGGGGGCCGCCGTACGGCACGGTCCGGCCGCCGCCGACGCCGGGCCGTGGCGTTGCTGTACCTGCTGCCCGCCCTGCTCCCCTACACGCTGTTCGCCGTCCTGCCGCTGCTGCACACCGCCTACCTCTCGTTCTTCGACTGGGACGGCGTGACCCTCCCCTCCTTCGTCGGCCTCGACAACTACCGCCGTATAGGCACCGATCCGCAACTGCGCGCCGCCGCCTGGCACGCCGGCGCGCTGATCCTGTTCTTCTCCGTGCTGCCGATCTGTGTGGGCCTGGTCGCGGCGGCGATCGTGTCCCGGCGAGCCGGGCGCCGGGGCACCGGACTGGTCCGTACGGTGCTGTTCCTGCCGCAGGTCATCCCGCTGGTCGCGGTCGGCATCCTGTGGCGCTGGGTGTACGCCGAGGACGGCATCCTCAACCAGGGGCTGCGGGCGGTCGGTCTGGGCGGGTTCGCCGACGCCTGGCTGGGCAGCTTCACCTGGGCCCTGCCGGCCGTCGGGCTGATCGGGACGTGGGTCGTGTCGGGCCTGTGCATGGTGCTGTTCCTGTCGGGGACCCAGCGCATCGACCAGGAGATCTACGAGGCGGCGCGGATGGACGGGGCGGGCCCGGTACGGGAGTTCTGGTCGATCACCGTCCCCCTGCTGCGCCCGGAGTTCGCGGTGGCGCTGTCGATCACCGTGATCGCGGCCCTGTCCAGCTTCGACCTCATCTACATCACCACCGGAGGCGGCCCGGGCAACAGCACGGTCGTCCCCGGCATCCTCATCTACCGGCTGGCGTTCGGGGGCGGCGCGGTCGGGGTGGCCAGCGCGCTGGCGATCGTGCTGACGGCGGTCATCTCGGTGGCCGTCCTGGTGATCAACCGGCTGTCCAGGGAGGCACCGTGACGTCACTGACCTCAACGGCTCCACCCGCGCGGGCGCTCGCGGGGCGGCTGGCGGCGCCCGTCGTCCTCGTACTCTTCATGGCCGCCGTACTCGTGCCGTTCGCGTCCCTGCTGCTGGCGGCGCTCCAGCCCGCGGGCGCCCCGCTGACCGGCTTCGCCCTGCCGGACGGGCTGCACTTCGAGAACTTCTCCCGGGCCTGGTCGGCGGCGGGGTTCGGCACGCTGCTGCGGTCGAGTGTGGTGATCGCGGTGTGTGTGGTGCCGGCCGCGGTGGTGTGCGCGACGCTCGCCGGGTACGCGCTCGCGACCCTGGAGGTTCCAGGCCGGGGGCGGTTCTACGCGTTTCTGCTGCTCGGTCTGTCCATCCCCACCGAGGGCACGGTCATCCCGCTCTACTACGACCTGCGTGCCGTGGGGCTGACGAACACGGTGCCGGGGCTGGCGCTCGCGGAGATCGGGGCGTTCATGCCGTTCGGGGTGTTCTGGATGCGCGCCCACTTCGCGACCATGCCCCGCAGTCTCATCGAGGCGGCACGCCTCGACGGTGCCTCGTCGTGGGCGACGCTCTGGCGGATCCTGCTGCCCAGCTCCCGTCCGGCGGTGACCACGCTGGGTGTTCTGTACTTCGTGTGGAGCTGGAACCAGTTCCTGCTCCCGCTGATCCTGATCCAGGACCCGGCCCGCCGTACGGCCCCCGCCGGACTGGGCTTCTTCACCGGGCAGTTCGGCGTCGACGTGCCGCTGCTCGCCGCCGCGACCCTGATCGTGATCGCCCCGGTGGTGCTCGTCTACCTGTTCTTCCAGCGGCACTTCATCAGTGGCGTGCTCAGCGGCGCCCTCAAGGGCTGACCCCGCACCCGGAAACGTACGCACAGGAGGTCGGAGATTTCCATGGCAGAACTCGAAGTCGCGCTGATCGGCGCGGGCGGCATCGCCCGCACTCATCTGCCCGCGTGGACGGCCCTCGGCGCGCGGGTACGCATCTACGCGCTCGACGGCCAAGCCCCCGCCCTGGCCCACGAGTTCGGCGCGACATCGGTGGGCTCCCTGGGTGAGGCGCTCGACCGGGCAGGTGTGGTGGACGTGTGCACCCCGACCGACACCCACCGGGAGATCACCCTGGCCGCCGTGGCGGCCGGCGCCCATGTCCTGTGCGAGAAGCCACTGGCGCTCGGCGCGACCGAGGCGGAGGAGATGGCCGACGCGGCGGAGGCGGCCGGGGTGCGCCTGTACCCGGGTCATGTCGTGCGGTTCTTCCCCGCGTACGCCAGACTGCGCGGCCTCGTCGCCGGGGGCGGCCTGGGGCGGGTGGCGGTCGCCCGGTTCACCCGTACCGGCCGCTATCCCACCTGGAGCGGCTGGTTCGCCGACCCGGCACGTTCCGGCGGAATCCTGACGGACCAGATGATCCACGACATGGACATCGCCCGCTGGCTCTTCGGCGACGTCGTCCGGGTGCACGCCCGGCAGCAGGGGCATCTCACCGCCCCGGCGCCGGAAGGGGCGGTCGCCACCGGTACCGCCGTACTCACCCACGAGAGCGGCACCGTCACCCAGATCGTGGGGGTGTGGGGGCCACCGGCGACACCGTTCCGTACGACGTTCCATGTGTCGGGCACCGGCGGCACCGTCGAGCACGACTCCCTGGCCCACCTGAATCTGCGGATCACCGGCGCCTTGTCCAGTGGCCCGGCGGCGGGCATACCGGCCGGGGACTTCGGGGAGTCGCCCTACGTCACCCAGATCCGTGAGTTCGCCGAGGCCTTCGCTGGCGGTCCGGAACCCCGGGTGAGCGGCCGGGACGGTGTGGCGGCCGTCCGTATCGCGGAAGCCGCAGCCGAGTCCGCGCGTACCGGACGGGCCGTGTCGATCGCCCCGCAGGCAACCACCGTACGCACGAAGGGAATCGAGCAGTGAGAGTCGCCGTACTGTCCTTCGCCCATCTGCACGCCGCGACCTACATCAGGCTGCTGCGCGACCGCGACGGCATCGAACTGATCACCGCCGACCCCGAGGCCCCGCCCGGCGACCCCACCCGTGGCCGGGCCCTCGCCGAGAGGCTCGGCGCCGACTACTCGGACACCTGGGACGAGGTGTTCACGCTGCGCCCCGACGCCGTCGTGGTCACCAGTGAGAACGCCCGCCACCGGCACCTGGTCGAACGGGCCGCCGCGAGCGGGGCCCATGTGCTGTGCGAGAAGCCCCTCGCGACGACGGAGGCGGATGCCCTGGCCATGATCGACGCCTGTGCCCGGGCCGGGGTGCGGTTGATGACCGCCTATCCCGTACGGTTCAGCCCCGCGTTCACCGCCCTGCGCGGGGCTCTGGCCGATGGCTCGCTCGGCGGGCTGATCAGCGTCCACGGCGCCAACAACGGCTCGAATCCGGCCCGTTCGCACCCCTGGTTCGCCGACCCGGAGCTGTCGGGGGGCGGAGCGCTGGCCGACCACACCGTCCATATCGCCGACCTCGTGGACGCGCTGCTGGACGGCGAGCAGGCGGCGGAAGTGTACGCCCAGGCGAACAGCGTCCTCGACGGCGGCGGCCCCACGCCGGACGTGGAGACGGCGGGCCTTGTCACCATCCGGTACCCAGGCGGACTGGTGGCCGCCGTGGACGCCAGCTGGAGCCATCCGCCGGACCACCCGACCTGGGGCGGGCTCGCCATGACCTGCGTCGCCGAGAAGGCGATCGTGGAGTTCGACGCCTTCCCCCCGCTGCTCGGCGGCTTCAACTCCGTTACCGGACGCGGCCGTTGGGAGGCGGGCGGGGCGAATCTGGATGCCGCCATGCTCGACGAGTTCCTCGACGCGGTACGCACGGGGCGGCGCCCCTCCCCCGATGGCGAGGCGGGCCTGCGCACCCTGCGGATCGTGCTGGCGGCCTACGAGTCACTGCGCACCGGCCAGCCGGTCGCGCTGCCGACAGGGTAGGGCCCGCCGGGGCTACGCGACGCGGAGCAGGATGTCCCGCATGGACCCCCACCCGAACTTGTCCTCCCGGCTGGACAGTTCGGCCACCTCGCGCAGGATCGGCCCCAGGTCGATCCCCGCCGTCCGGGCGTCCGCGCACAGGTCGCGCAGCGAGAGCAGTTCGTCGCGGGTGTCGTTGCCCTGGTCGACGGCGGACATGTGCAGCAGCTTCTGCCGGAAGCCGTCCGGGGTGGGTTCGACGGGCAGGTGGGTGGCCCAACGGAAGGAGGTGTAGCGGGAGAAGAGCCCGCGCACGGACACCCGAGCCGTCTCGTCGCCCTGCGCGTAGACGGCGATCAGGGCCAGCAGCGCGGACTCGGCCTCCGCCCGGACGCCCACCTCGTCCAGCGGGTCGGGACCCTCCCGCATCTTCGTCACCCAGTCGGGATCCATGATGTCCACCGGCCGCTCGGCAATGGGCCGGACAGCCGCGTCGACCAGGGCGACCTGTGCCTCGATGCCGGCGATGTCGTCGATCGTGGTCATCAACTCCGTGTCTCTGCGGGCTCGGGGGCCCGGTCCACCAGGGCGCGCAGTTCGGCGAAGCGGGGGCTGGAGCGGGTGTGCAGCTGATCGCGTTCGTCGGGGAGGTCGATGGTGAGGTCCTCCTGTACGACGGTCGGTGACTTGGACAGGATGACAGTGTGCTGGCCGAGATAGACGGCCTCGTCGATGTCGTGGGTGACGAACAGGACGGTGACGCCGAGTTCGCACCACAACTCGCGGATCAGATCCTCCAGTTCGGCGCGGGCGATGGCGACGCGCTGCTGCATGCCTCCGGACAGCTGCCAGGGGTAGGCCTCGTGGGCGTCACCGAGGCCTACCACTTCCAGTGCGCGACGAGCAGCAGCTTCGACCGGAGGTCGGCGCCGTAGAGGAGGACGGCGACGGGGATGAGGGCGACGGACGGGATGGGGCGCAGGAACTCGATAGTGGAGGTGGTGACCGCGCGCAGTACGGGGATCGAGCCGATGACGAGTCCGGCGGCCACGCCCGCCACCACGGAGATGGCCAGGCCCAGGCCCCAGCCGGTGAGGGTGTCGCCGAGCGCGGTCCAGAAGGTCTGCTCGGCGAGCAGCGCCCACAGTGCGCGGAGGGTCTCGGAGGCCGGTGGAAGGCAGTAGGCCGACACCAGGCCGGTGTGCGGGAGCACTTCGAGTACGGCGACCAGCCCGGCGAGTCCGGCGAGTCCCCGAAGCGGGGTGACGGCCCGCTCAGGGAGTCGCCGCCGGGCGGGGAGCCCGCCGGGACCGGTGCCGGTCCCGGCGGGGCCCGCATTGGCGGTGGTGACGGCGGGGCGGGTCATGAGAACAGGGCGGTCAGGTCGGGCTTCTTGCTGTCGAAGAGGCCGTCCTCCGCACCGAGGGAGGCGAGCTTCTCCAGCGAGGCCATGTCGATCTCCGCCGGCCAGGCGGGCAGTGTGAGCTCGTTCAGGACGTCGCCGCTGATCTTCGTGTAGGTGGTGAGGATCTGGCGTGCCTCGTCCGGATGGTCGGTGGCGTACTTCAGCGACTCGGTCATGGCCTCGGCGAACTTCTTCACCAGGTCGGGCTTCTGTTTCGTGAGCTGGGTGGAGGTGAAGTACGTCGCCACGGTGAGCTTCGGGTCCGTCTCGGCGAACGGCGAGGCCACGATGCGGGCACCCTGCGCCTTGGCGGCGTTCATCGCGGGATCGCCCATCCAGGCGGCGTCCACCCGCCCGCCGTCCAGTGCGGCCGGCATCTGGTCGAACGGCATTTCGACGAACTTGACCTTCGACGGGTCGCCGCCTGCCAGCCGGACCGACTCGCGCACGGTGGTGGAGCCGATGTTCTGGAGGGTGTTGACGGCGACCGTCCGCCCGGCGAGGTCCTTGGCCGACTTGATCGAGCTGTCCTTCTTGACGGCCACTCCGGTGACATCACCCCCCACCTTCCCGTTGGAGGCCGCGCCGTTGACCACGGACTTGATCAGTACGCCCTTGACCTGGGCGATCATCAGCGACGTGGTGTTGCTGAACCCGAACTGGAACTGGTCGCTCACCACACCGGGGATGATCGCCGCGCCGCCCTGGGCGCTCACCATCTCCAGCTCGATGCCCCGGCTGCTGAAGAACCCCTTCTTCTGGCCCAGATAGAGCGGGGCGACATCGATGATGGGGATGATGCCGACCTTGACCTGCGTGGTCTCGCTGCCGTCCGAGGACGACGAACCACTGCCCGCCGGGTCCGACGACCCGCATCCGGCCGCGCCGACGACCGTGATCACTACTGCGGCAAGCCCGAGAATGCGCCTTTGCATGGGCTCCTCCTGAGGAAGCAACACCGAATGTTGGGCACCTTCTTGACGGCCGCAATGTACACACCTACGTTCGCGCCGTCAGCACTCCGGACAAGAGAGGCCCCGACAACTTCGACGAGCGCGGCCACCACCCAACAAGGCCCAGTCACAAGGGAGTTCAGTGCGCCCTCAGTCGCTCCTGTTCGCCTTCTTCGGCAGCTATGTGCTGGAGGAGGGGCTCGGACACGTGTACTCGGGCAGCATCATCGATGTCCTCGCCCGCACCGGAGTCGGCGAACCGGCTGTCCGGTCCACCCTCACCCGCATGGTCAACCGGGGTCTGCTGCAGCGTCAGCGCCAGGGCCGCAGAATGCACTTCGGCCTGACCCCGCAGGCCGAGCAGGTCCTCTGGAACGGAAAGCGACGCCTGTGGCAGACCGGTGCCGTCAACGACGACTGGGACGGCACCTGGACACTGCTCGGCTTCTCGCTGCCCGAGTCCTGGCAGCGCCAGCGGCACCATCTGCGCTCCCGGCTCACCTGGTCGGGGTTCGGCGCCCTGTACAGCGGACTATGGATCGCGCCCGGTGAGGTCGACGCCTCCTCGCTCGTGTCCGAGCTGGGCCTCGCCGCCCACGTCAAGATCTTCCACGCCACGGCCGACGACACCACCGACATCGGCCTGATGATCCGTGACACCTGGGACCTGGGCGGCATCGGCGCCCGGTACGCCGACTTCGACGAGCGCTGGTCCACCTGGCCCGCCGCAGGCTACGGCGATCCGCTCGGCATCCGACTACGGGTGATCAGCGAGTGGTTGGACATCATCCGCACGGACCCACGGCTGCCCGCCCGCCACCTGCCCTCCGACTGGCCGGCCCGCGCGGCCCAGGAGACCTTCCACCGCATCGC
Source organism: Streptomyces sp. GQFP (assembly GCF_021545335.1). Classification (GTDB taxonomy): domain Bacteria; phylum Actinomycetota; class Actinomycetes; order Streptomycetales; family Streptomycetaceae; genus Streptomyces. Next base: position 146,167 of record NZ_CP089312.1, read on the forward strand.
GCGACAGACCGAGGCCCCCGCCCGCCGGACTGCCATCGAGTTCCTGGAGACCACGAGACGGCCCCCCGGCGCCGCCGTCACCGCTTGAGGCTCGACATCAGGTCACGCATGTCAGTGATCATGGCCGACCGGTACAAGGACAGGTCGGGGAGTTCCGGCCCGCCACCGACCGCGTTCTCGTCCTGGCCCTCGCCCTCACCATCGCGCTCGCTCTGGTAGTACGTGAAGACGGAGAGATCCAGCGAGAGGACCGCTCCGCCCTCCAGCACCCGCAACTCCGCATTGCCGTTGTCCCGGGTCAGGAGATACGCCTTGTCGCCGAGGTCCGGAACTGTCTCGACCTGTTCTTCGGGCAGAACGCCGTCATCGGTCACCCGTCGTCGTGCCTCGAACTCCGCGCCGGGGTCGGTCTTCTTGTGCAGTGCCACCGTTATTCCGACGGTGTAGCCGGTGAACCAGCCCTTCCCGGACTCCCCCGCGCCGGCCAGGAACCGGAGAGGTATGGAGCACTGGATCTGGTCGAGGGCGGCATGGCGCAGCAGCCCTGAATCGACCTTGGTGGTGGGCTCTCGCGGCGCGATCACCTCGCCGATCGCCTTCAACCGCAGCGACGGGCAAGGGTCCTGCTTCAGCTGGTACCCGCTCAGGTCCGGCTTTCGATCGCCCCCTCCGTACAGGAACAGCGCCGCTGCCCAGAGGACCGACGCCATCACCGCCCCTCCCAGCGCCCACTGCCACGGCCTGCGCGGCCGGAGTTCCCCACCGGGCTCCTCGTCGAAGCCGCCCACCACCTCGCGGGTGTCGACTCCACCGAACTCCCCCGCCATCTCCGGCTCAGAAATCATCCTGCTCCTTCGGCCGTGCCTTCCGCCTTCGTCAGGATGATCGCAGCACTGCCCCCGTTCACGTCTGCCGCAGAGGCTCGTACACCTCCGCGTCGACACCGAACGTCCAGGCCACTCCCTCACGGGCCGTACGGGTCGTCGGCGGCACCCTCAGCCAGTACGTACGGCTCGACCCGTCCGGTTCAGGTGTGGAGTTGACGACTTCGACCATCACCACGTCCTCGTCGCCGACAAGTTGGACGCGCCACAGCACGCCCGTCTCGTCGCGGTGGACAGGGACCGCGCCGGACTCCTCCAGGTAGCGGTCGTAGCCGTAGAACTCCAGCATCACGCGCCGGAGTTCAGCGTTCTCCTCGTCGCGGATGCGTTCCGGGGTCAGTGCGGTCAGTTCGTCCAGGAAGTCCTTCGGGACGGGCATGCCGCGCCAGGCGTACAGCTCGAACCCGTCCGCGTAGCCGAGGGCGGGCCCGTCGCCCCGGTCCAGGCGGCCCGCCTCGTCGCGGTGCAGGGTCAGCGGGCGTTCGCTGAGGATCGCCGTCTTCTCGTAGGGCCACCACCAGCCCGCGTCGCGCGCCACGGCGGCGAGGCCGGCCAGTGGGCTGTCGTCGCCAGGCTCGAACGCGCACAGCCAGGCCGCGTCGTGCTGTCCCAGCGCGGCGTCCAGAAGCAGCAGACGGACCCGCGCCTCCTCCTTGCGGTCGGCGGCGAGTTCCTCGACGATTCCCGCCCGCACCCGGTCGACCAGCATGCTGGTCGACTCCCACAGACCGGCTCCCGTGGCACGCCAGTGCCCGCTCCACCGCTCCGGGCCCAACTGCGTGTGCAGCCGCGCCCGTTCGGCCGCCCAGGGCGCGCTCCACACGGCGTTGCGGACACCGGCGCCGAGGCTGCCCAGCGGCGAACCGTCCGGGTGCGTCGCCGTCATGAGCATCCGTACGGCTTCGAGGGGCGAGCGCGCCCACACGATGCGCTCGGGTTCCGCCAGCCCCGCGCGCCGGTAGGCGAGCCGGACGCCTTCCTCGGCCGCCGCCCGGTCGCCCGGTCCCGTCGCTGTCGCCGCAGCCCGCCAACTGCCCTGGTCCATCAGTGCCGTTCCTCTCCAAGTGCTGTCGCCGGCCCGCATCCCCGTGCCGTCCGGCCCTTCCGCTTCGTTCGTCCCGCACATGTGCCCGGGCGTGGTCAGTCGGCGACGACGCGCACCGAGCCCGGCACGTACTCCCGCTGCCGGATCACCCGGTACCAGCCCTTCGGGAGCGTGATCGCCGCGTGCTCCTCGTGGACGACGCGCGCTCCCTCGGGCACGTGCAGCAGCATCGGGCCGAACACGCCGGCCTCGCGGATCAGCCGCCCCGGACCGGCCACCGCATGGGCGTGCCCGGTGACCTCGCCGAGCGCCAGGACGAGCCTGCCGCGGCCGTCACGCGGTTCGGACTCCGCGTCGACCGCGTACTCCGGCACCGCGCCCTCCGCCAGCGCCACGATCAGTACGTCTCCCTGCCGGTACATGGGTCTCCCTCCCGCTGCGGCACGCCGTGTGCCATGGGAACGACCGTAGGGGCGGGCACTGACAATCGGCCCTCGCAGCGGTCGTCCACGGGGCGCCGAGGGCCCATTCGCCGTGTGGGAGGCCCCAGTTGGCCGCGTTGTCAGTGGGGCTTGGTAGAACTCCTCTACCTGGACGCGATCGGCGCGCGCCAGGACGGGAATCACGACCGCCGATCCAACGGCCCCAGTATCAGGGAGCAGGCACGCATGACCATCGGTAGCCACCTCCAGGAATTCCACGGCCTGCCGGCCTTCCCCGAGGCCGGTGACACGCTGGAGGACGAGTCCGATCTTCCGTCGCCCGAGTCCGTCGCCTGGCGGGTCGGCGTGGACTCCTACGACTCCAAGGAGGAGTGGGAGGACGCCTTCGCCCGCTTCCTGGAGGCCGTGGACACCCACCAGGTCCGCGCCCTGATCGTCGGCGCGTGGAGCGAGGTGTACGAGAACGGCCCGGAGGAGGTGATCAAGGCGCTGGTGGCGGCCCGCGACCGGCTGCCCGCCCTGCGCGGCCTGTTCCTGGGCGACATCGTGATGGAGGAGGCCGAGATCTCCTGGATCACCCAGGGCGATGTCACTCCCCTCCTGGCGGCCTTTCCCGACCTGGAGGAGTTCGCCGTCCGCGGGGGCAACGGGCTGGTCCTCTCCGCCGTCCGGCACGAGCGGCTGCGCAAGCTGACCGTGGAGAGCGGCGGCTTGTTCGTCGAGGTGGTGCGGGGCATCGCGGGCAGTGATCTGCCCGCCCTCGTCGAACTCGACCTGTGGCTGGGCACGTCCGAGTACGGGGGCAACGCGGACGTGGCCGACCTGGAGCCCTTCTTCGCGGGCACGAGGCTGCCGAGCCTGACGCATCTCGCCCTGCACAACAGCGAGATCCAGGACGAAATCTGTACGGCGCTCGCGTCCGCGCCGGTGGTGGCGCGGCTGGAGGTTCTCGACGTCTCGATGGGCGTACTCACCGACGACGGCGCGACGGCGCTGCTGACCGGTCAGCCGTTGACCCATCTGAAGAAGCTCGACCTGCGCCACAACTACCTCAGCGAGGAGTTGCGCACCCGCCTGGTGGACACCCTCGTGCCCGCCGGTGTGGAGGTCGACGCCGATCCCGGCGACGCCGACTCCGACGAGGAGGACGACGGCACGGTCTATCGGTTCGTCGCGGTGGGCGAGTAGCGCGCTCCGGAGTCGGGAACGAAGGGGGGAAGGTGAGCACCATGGGGCGCAGGGGTCCGGGGGATGCCCCGCCGAGGTGGGCGGTGGTCGCCAATGGGGACAACCGTCGGGTGAGCCTGTTCGCGGCGGCTGCGGAGGCCGCCGGTCACGGCACGCCTCGCGTGGTCGAGTGGCACGACGTGCTGCGTGCGGGCGGACACGACTTCGCGGACGACGAGTTGGTCCGCCTCGACTCTCCGGGGGAGAGCGCCGAGGTGGATGTCCTGCTGCGGGGGATCGACGATCCGACGCGGGTGGAGGGGTCCGCGCGCTGGTACGGGCGGTTCCTGGAGGGCGTGGCCTCGTTGCGCGGCGGGCGACGGCTCGACGACCCGGTGGAGCTGGCGGTGATGTTCGACAAACGGCTGTGTCACGACCGGCTCGCCCGGGCGGGCGTCCCTGTGCCGCCGTCCCCGACCTCCGGGTACGTACCGCCGGTACGGGACTGGACGGACGTACGGCGCCTCATGGCGGAGGCGGGCCTGCGGCGCGTCTTCGTCAAGCTCGCGCACGGTTCCTCCGCCTCCGGTGTGCTGGCGATCGAGACGGCCGCGTCGGGGCGGATCCGCGCGACCACGTCCGTGGAGCGCGCCGAGGAGGGACGGCTCCACAACTCCCTGCGCGTGCGCCGCTATACGGAGGAGCGGGAGATCGCCGCGATCGTCGACGCGCTCGCCCCGGACGGGCTGCACATCGAGCGATGGCTGCCGAAGGCCTCGCTCGGCGGCCGGTCGGCGGACCTGCGGATTGTCGTCGTGGGCGGCCGGGCCACCCACGCCGTCGTCCGCACGAGCCGCTCCCCGCTGACCAATCTGCATCTCGGCGGGACACGCGGCGATCTGGCGGCCGTACGGGCGCTGGCCGGTGACCGGTGGGCCACGGCCCTCGAAGCCGGCGAGCGGGCCGCGGCCTGCTTCCCCGGCACCCTGTGCGTAGGTGTCGACCTCCTGCCGGCCGTCGGCTGGCGCCGCTTCGCCGTCGGGGAGGTCAACGCGTTCGGTGACCTGCTTCCACGCCTCACCGGCCTGCCGGGCAGCGGGGCCGAGGGCATGGACACGTACGCCGCACAGGTCGCGGCGGCCCCTTCCTTCTCACTGCCAAGGACCACCCATGCCACCGTCTGAGCCCTCCCCCGCCCCGGCCGTCGGGCCGGACATGAACGAGGTGGTGGGCCGCGACGACCTGCTCCTCCTCACCCTGGACACCCTCCGGTACGACGTGGCCGTCGAACTCGCCGCCGCCGGACGGCTGCCCAACCTGACCGCGCGTCTGCCGGGCGGTGTCTGGGAGAAGCGGCACGCTCCCGGGAGTTTCACGTACGCCTCCCACCAGGCGATGTTCGCGGGCTTCCTGCCCACCCCGGCAGGACCCGGACCGCATCCGCGCCTGTTCGCCGCCAAGTTCGCGGGGAGCGAGACGACGGCGGACGGCACGTACGTCTTCGACACCCCGGACCTCGTGTCCGGCCTGGCCGCGCACGGGTACCGCACGGTGTGCATCGGCGGCGTCGGCTTCTTCAACAAACAGGGCGCCCTGGGTGACGTCCTGCCCGGGTTCTTCCAGGAGAGCCACTGGGAGCCGGAGTTCTCCGTGGCCTCCCCGACCTCCTTCGAGGCGCAGGTGGCGCGTGCCGAGAAGACGGTGTCCGAACTGCCGCCCGAGCAGCGGCTGTTCCTCTTCCTGAACGCCTCCGCGCTCCACCAGCCGAACTGGTTCCATCTGCCCGGCGCGACCCGGGAGGCGGGCGACAGCCGGGCCACCCATGCCGCCGCGCTGGAGTACGTCGACCGTCATGTCGGGCGGCTGTTCGCGGCGATGAGTTCGCGCCGCCGCTGTTTCGCCATCGTCTGTTCCGACCACGGCACCGCCTACGGGGACGACGGTTACACCGGCCACCGCCTCGGCCACGAGTCCGTGTGGACCGTGCCCTACGGCCACTTCTTCCTGGAGCCGTCCGTATGACCGTCACCGCGATGGACACCACCGTCCGCTCACCTCGCCCGTACCAGAGCTATACGTACGCGTACCCGCACAAGACCGCCTACCGGCCGCTGTCGCCCGAGCCCGGGCTCGCGGACCTATGGGCCGGGGAGTCCCGCCAGTCCCTGTCGCTGTATCTGCACATCCCGTTCTGCGAGATCCGGTGCGGCTTCTGCAACCTGTTCACCCGCATCGGCGCGCCCGACGGACTGACGGGCCGTTATCTGGACGCCGTACAGCGCCAGGCCGCCGCCGTCCGCGAGGCGTTGGGCGATGCGGAACCCCCGCGATTCGCCAACGCGGCCTTCGGCGGCGGGACTCCGACGTTCCTGGAAGCCCCGGAGCTGGAACGGCTGTGCGACATCGCCGAGCGGGAGATGGGCGTGGATCTGCGGGCCGTCCCGCTGTCCGTGGAGGCGTCGCCGTCCACGGCCACGGCCGACCGGCTGGCGGTGCTGGCCGAGCGGGGCACCACCCGCCTCAGCCTCGGTGTGCAGAGCTTCGTCGAGGAGGAGGCGCGGGCCGCCGTACGCCCGCAGCACAGGTCCGACGTCGAGGCGGCGCTCGCCCGGATCCGTGAGGCGGCCGTGCCCGTCCTCAACATCGATCTGATCTACGGCATCGACGGGCAGACAGCGGCCAGTTGGCGCTACTCCCTCGACGCGGCCCTGGCCTGGCGCCCCGAGGAGATCTACCTCTACCCCCTCTACATCCGCCCGCTCACCGGACTCGGCCGCCGTGTCGACCCGGCGGCGGCCGACCGGGAGTGGGACGAGCAGCGCCTGCGCCGCTACCGGGAGGGCCGCGACCATCTGCTCTCCCAGGGCTACGAGCAGGTGTCGATGCGGATGTTCCGGCGCTCGGACGCGCCGCCGCAGGGTCCGGACAACTACGCCTGCCAGACCGACGGCATGATCGGCCTGGGCTGCGGCGCCCGTTCGTACACCTCCCGGCTGCACTACTCCTTCGACTACGCCGTGTCGATGGGCGAGATACGCGGCATCATCGACGACTACACCGCCACCACCGACTTCTCCCGGGCACTGCACGGGCGTTGGGTCGACGAGGACGAGGCGAGGCGCCGGCATCTGCTGCAGTCGCTGCTCCAGGCCCAGGGCATGCCCGTCGCGGAGTACCGGCTGCGGTTCGGCTCCGACCCGTACGCCGACTTTCCCGCCGAGCTGGACACCCTCGACGCCCGTGGCTGGCTCGACCACGGTCAGGATAGACAACTGCGGCTGTCCGCCGAGGGGTTGGCCCACTCGGACGCCATCGGGCCCGAGTTCTTCTCACCGGACGTACGCGCCGCCATGGCCGCCTACGAGACGAAGTGAGCGGGGTCCCGTGGATCTGACGCTGCTGTACCGGGGGCCGCTCTCCTCCTGCGACTACGACTGTCCCTACTGCCCGTTCGCGAAGCGGCGCGACAGCACGGCGCAGCTCCGCGCCGATCGCGCGGCGCTGGAGCGGTTCACCGGGTGGGCGCGCGGGCAGCGGGAGGACCGGCTGTCGGTGCTCTTCACCCCGTGGGGCGAGGGACTGGTCCGCTCCTGGTACCGGCGCGCCCTCGTCGATCTTTCGCACGAGCCGCACATACGGCGGGTCGCCATCCAGACCAACCTGAGCTGCCGCACCGACTGGCTGGCGGACGCGGACCGGGACACCGTCGCCCTGTGGTGCACCTACCACCCCGGGCAGACGCCGTACGAACGGTTCCTGGCCAAGACGTATGAGCTGTCCGCCCTCGGGGTCCGTTTCAGCGTCGGTGTCGTCGGCGTGCCGGACCATCTGGAGCACGCGCGACGGCTGCGCGAGGCGCTGCCGGAGCATGTCTATCTGTGGGTGAACGCGGCCGAAGGGCACACCTACACGGACGAGGAGGCCGGCCGGTGGACGGCGCTGGACCCGCTCTTCCCGTTCAGCCGCCACCCGCACCGCTCGGCGGGCCTGCCGTGCCGCACCGGCGAGTCGGTGCTCTCGGTGGACGGCGAGGGCACGGTGCGCCGCTGCCATTTCGTCCGTACGGAGCTGGGAAATCTGTACGACGGCTCGTACCGCGCCGCGCTCGGCCCCCGGGCCTGCCCGCTGACCGTGTGCGACTGCCACATCGGTTACGTGCATCTGGAGACACTGCCGCTGTACGACGTGTTCGCGGGCGGCATCCTGGAGCGCGTGCCGAGGGCTCTCCCGGACCGGGCGCTCCTGCCGCTGGTCCCGTCCGAGTTGGCGTCGACGACGGCCGGCGTGACAGGGTCGCCCGAGTCGTGAACGTGCTGTGGGTGAGAGGAAGTTCGTGGACACGCAGACCTGGGACGCACTGGCCGCATCGATGAGGAACGCGTACACCGCGGGTCTGGGCGAGGGGGCGGTGCCCCGTCCGGTCATCATGCCGCTGGTCCGCGGTGAACTGGTCGGCCTGGTCTGGCTGCGTCCCGTCGAGACCGGCAAGGACGCGCTCACCGGCATCGCCCAGCTGTCGAACATCGCCGCGGCGGCCGGTGCCGACGAGGTCGTCCTCGCCTGGGAGACCCGGGACGTCGCCGCCCTGTGCGAGTCGCCGGTCACCGGCCCGGCGCCGTGCCTGAACCTGGTGCACGCCACGAAGGACGGCCACACCCTGCACCGGTTCCCGTACGCCGAGCAGCCCCTCGGCCACACCCCCGAGGGCCCGGCCGCGATCGAGCCGCAGTGGCTGCTCGCACCCGAACCCCAGCCGGGCGGCGAGCTGATCCCGCCGGTCCGGGCCGCGGTCGACTACTCCTTCGTCCCGCTCGAGATCGACCATCCCTCCCCCTTCGGGGTCACCGTCATCCTGATGGAGGAGGACGGCTACAACGTGCGCCTGACCGAGGCGTTCGCCCTCTGAAGCTGCTCCCCGGAGAGGGGCGACGACGCGCCCAGCGGTGCCGGGCTGCCCGTCCTGCGGATCCGCGCCGGATTCAATACACCCGGCGCGATCCCCCGCCCGAGCCGCTCACCCCGACCCGACCGGAAGTGATGCCAGCCATGACCGAACTGCCCACCGAACTCTCCGCATCGGCGCTGGTGGTCACCGGGGCCACGGGACGCCTCGGCGGACGTGTCGCCCGCCGCCTGGCCCAGCGGGGCATCGCGCAACGGCTGCTGGTGCGCAGCCCCGAGCGGGCGCCCGACCTCCCCCGTGCCACGGCGGTCCGCGGCGGTTTCGGCGACCACGACGCCGTCGTCCGTGGACTGCGCGGCGCGAAGACCGTGTTCATGGTGTCCGCCTCCGAGAGCGCCGACCGGCTCGACCAGCACAAGGCCTTCGTGGACAGCGTGGCGGAGGCCGGTGTCGAGCACCTGGTGTACGTGTCGTTCTTCGGCGCCGCGCCCTGTGCGACGTTCACGCTGGCCCGCGACCACTTCCACACCGAGGAGCACATCCGCACCAGCGGGCTGGCGTACACCTTCCTGCGCGACAACATGTACGCGGAGTTCGTCCCGGAACTGGCGGGTGCGGACGGTGTCATCCGTGGTCCGGCCGGGCAGGGGCGGGCCGCCTTCGTCTCGCAGGACGACATCGCCGACGCGGCGACCGCGGTCCTGACACGCCCGGGCGACCACTCGGGAGCCGTGTACGACCTGACGGGGCCGGAGTCCCTGACGCTGGACGACGCCGCCCGCATCGTGTCCGAGGTGCTCGGCCGCAGCATCACCTATGAGCCGGAGACGGTCGAGGAGGCGTACGCCTCCCGCGCCTCCTACGGCGCGCCACCCTGGCAGCTCGACGCGTGGGTGTCCACCTACACGGCCATCGCGGCCGGCCAGCTCGACGGTGTCAGCGACGCGGTGCCCTTCCTCACCGGCCGCCCGGCCACGCCCCTGGCGGACGTCGTTCGCGCCACCAAGGGCTGAACCCGCCACCGCCTGGCCTCGACGTACCGCCTACGAAGGACACGCCAGTGGTACCGCGGTACCACCCGGCCACCGAAGTGTCCCCTGTGGTCCCACGGCCGCGGCCTGCCGTTCTCGTAGCTTCGACATCAGGCGCCGCGCTGTGTGTGCGGCCGTGTTCGCGGCAGGAGAGGCCACTTCCATGATCGAAGCGCGTGAGCTGACAAAGCGGTACGGCGACAAGACGGTCGTCGACCACTTGAGCTTCACCGTCAAACCGGGAGAGGTGACCGGCTTCCTGGGGCCCAACGGAGCGGGCAAGTCCACGACCATGCGCATGATCATCGGGCTGGACTCCCCGACGGGCGGCTCGGTCACGGTCAACGGACGCTCCTACGCGAAGCACGCGGCGCCCCTGCACGAGATCGGCTCCCTCCTTGAGGCCAAGTCCGTCCACCCGGGGCGTACCGCGTTCAACCATCTGATGGCGCTGGCCCACACCCACGGCATCTCCCGCCGCCGGGTGGACGAGGTCATCGAGCTGGCGGGGCTGACCAGCGTGGCCGGCAAGCGGGCGGGCGCCTTCTCGCTCGGCATGGGCCAGCGGCTCGGTATCGCCTCGGCGCTGCTCGCCGACCCGGCGATCGTCATGCTCGACGAACCGGTCAACGGCCTCGACCCCGAGGGCGTGCTGTGGGTACGCAACCTGCTGCGGTCCCTGGCCGACGAGGGCCGGGCCGTGATGCTCTCCTCCCACCTGATGAGCGAGACCGCACTGATCGCCGACCACCTCGTGATCATCGGCCGGGGCCGCCTCCTCGCGGACACCACGGTCGACGACTTCACCCGGGAGGCGGGCGGCGGAGGCGTGAAGGTCGCCACCACCGAGGCTGTGCGGCTGCGTTCGCTGCTGGCGGGCCCGGACGTCACCATCAGCTCGTCCTCCGCCGAGGAGCTGGTGGTGTCGGGGCGGAGCGCCCGGGAGATCGGGGCCGTCGCCGCCGAGCACGGGGTGGCGCTGTACGAACTCACCCCGCAGTCGGTCTCCCTGGAGGAGGCCTTCATGGCCCTCACCCACGACGCCGTCGAGTACCAGAGCGCCCCCGCCGACACCGCACGAAAGGCCGCCTGATGACCACCGACACCCTTTCCGCGGCTCCCGCCCGCACGACGGTGCACAAGGTGACCGGCCTTCGGGTACTGCGTTCGGAGTGGGCCAAGTTCTGGTCGCTGCGCTCCAGTTGGATCACCCTGGGCGTCTCCCTGCTCCTGCTCGTCGCCCTCGGGGCCATCGCCTCCGCCACCTACAGCCCGGACGTCGTCGCCGACGGAGGCGCGCCCGGCGGCCCTGGCTCCGGCACCCAGGACGCGGTCAGCCTGGCGCTGCTCGGCGTGACCTTCGCCTCGCTGGCTGTCGGCGTCCTCGGTGTACTCCTGTCAGCGGGCGAGTACAGCACCGGCATGATCCGCTCCACCCTCGCCGCGGTACCGCGGCGGCTGCCCGTCCTGTGGTCCAAGGCCGCCGTGATCGGGTCCATCGCCCTGGTCGTCACCGCTGTGGGCGCACTGGCCGCCTTCCAGCTGGGCACCTTCGGCCTGGACGGCGAGAAGATCGCCCTGTCGCTGAGCGACGACGGCGTACTGCGCAGTCTGGCCGGCGCCGGTGTCTACCTCGGTCTGGTCGCCGTGTTCGGTGTGGCCCTGGGTGTGCTGCTGCGCTCCTCCGCCGGGGCCATCGCGGTCCTCGTCGGTGTCCTGCTCATCCTGCCCGGCCTGGCCTCGCTGCTGCCCGACTCCCTGTACGACAGCATCAACCCGTACTTCCCCAGCAACGCGGGCTCGGCCATCTACGCCCTGCACGACTCGTCCGACGCCCTCTCCCCCGGCGCGGGACTCGCCGTCTTCGCCGGCTGGGTGGCGCTGACCCTCGCCGGGGCGGCCTACCGGCTGGTCCGCAGCGACGCGTGAGTCGCGGGGCGGGGACAATGAGGGCCATGAGCCCCGAGCGGACGGCACCCGCCGCGCATCCGGACCGGGGGACGGCACTCGAGCCGTCCTCCGGGTTCGACGCCGCCTGGACGCACCCACTGCTGGGCCGTCTGTTGCGCGACCAGAACCGGCGTCAGCGGCTGGACCGGCGGCATCCGTGGCTGCTCGACACCGCGGTGGTGGTGTTCGTGGCCCTCACCAGCCTGCCCGACGTGTTCTCCGACGAGAGGAACGGTCCCTTCGAGGAGACGGCCCGCAACAGCGACCGTCCGACCGTCGTCCTGCTGGCCTTCGCCCTCGCGCTCATCGTGCCGCTGTGGTGGCGGCGCAGAGCCCCGGCCGCCACGTTCTTCGTGATCGCGCTGGTGTCCGTCGCCCAGGGGATCCTGGGCATCTGGCAGCAGGCCGGAATGAGCACCCTCGTCGCCCTGTACACGCTGGCCCTGCACGGGTCGTTGCGGATCCTGGGCTGGGCCGCCGCGCTGACCGGCGTCCAGGTCGCTCTGGCCGTGTTCGTCCTGGTGCCCGTCAAGCCTCCGCTGCTCGCCATGTTCTTCCTGCTGGGGACGGCGACCGCTGCCATCGCCGTCGGCCTGACCCTCCGGATCCGCCGGATGTACCTGGCGGCACTGGAGGACCGCGCCGCCCGCCTGGAGATCGAGCGCGACCAACGCGTCCGGCTGACCGCCGCCGCCGAGCGGTCCCGGGTCGCGCGCGAGATGCACGACATCGTCGGCCACAACCTCTCCGTCATGGTCAGCGTCGCCGACGGCGCCGCGACCCTCGCCACCAACCGGGGCGAGCAGTCGGCCGAGGCGCTGCGCATCCTCGGCGACACCGGCCGCCAGGCCATGGGCGAACTCCGCCGCGTCCTGGGCGTCCTGCGCGAGGACCAGGACGACGTACGGCTGCTCAACCCCCAGCCCGGCATCCGCGACCTGGACCTCCTGCTGACCCGGGTCCGGGCGGCCGGGCTGACGGTGACCTACCGGACGGTGGGCGAACTAGACGCGCTGACCAGCGGCGTCCAGCTCACCGTGTACCGCATCGTCCAGGAGGCCCTGACCAACACCCTCAAGCACGCGGGTACGGGCTCCACCGCCGAGGTCACCGTGGCTGCGGACGCCGGCCGGGTGCGGGTACGCGTCGAGGACACCGGCCTGCCCCCGGGGGCGTCCCCGGAGCCGGCGCCGCACACCGGCGACGCCGGTCACGGGGTGGTCGGCATCCGCCAGCGGGCCGCCATGTACAGCGGTGCCGTCACCATCGGACCGCGCGACAGCGGCCACGGCTGGCTCGTGGACGTCGTGCTCGACGCACCGTCCGCGCCCGCCGCGTCGGCACCGGGAGAGCAGCTGCCATGACCACCGTGCTGATCGCGGACGACCAGCCCCTGCAGCGCATGGGCTTCCGCATGCTGATCGAGGGCACCCCCGGCCTGACGCCGGTCGGTGAGGCCGCGCACGGCGCCGAGGCCGTCCGGCTGGCCTCGGAACTGCGCCCCGACGTCGTCCTGATGGACATCCGTATGCCCGGCATGGACGGTCTGGAGGCCACCCGCCGCATCATCGCCTCCGGCGGTCGCACGCGCGTGCTCATCGTGACCACCTTCGACCTCGACGAGTACGCGTATGAAGGCCTGCGCGCCGGCGCCAGCGGCTTCCTGCTCAAGGACGCCCGCCCCGAGGAACTCGTCGCCGGCATCCACGCGGTCGCGACCGGCGACGCCGTCGTGGCACCCCGCCTGACCCGCCGCCTCCTGGACGCCTACGCCCACCAGGTCCTCGCCCCGCCCGGCGCCCCGGCGGCCGTCGACCCCCGGCTGCGGACGCTCAGCGACCGTGAACGCGAGGTGCTGGTCGCCATCGCGCAGGGCTGGACGAACAGCGAGATCGCCGAGCGGCTCGTCCTGACCGAGTCCACCGTCAAGAAGCATGTCGGCCGCGTCCTCGCCAAGATCGGCGCGCGCGACCGCATCCAGGCCGTGATCACGGCGTACGACGCCGGACTGGTCAGGGCCAAGCCGTAGGGCTGTCGATCGGAGCGCGCCGCAGGCGCGGGGCATGGCACGATCTCCCCGAGCGTGGACTCCCATCGCGCGGGCGTGCGGGCCTACGCGGCGGCGAACCGCGGTCCGTTCCGGGTCAGCGGCCCTTGCGTACCCGGGCCGCCGCACGTGCTTCCGCCGTCTTGCGGACCTCGGCGGCCTTGCGGGACTCCTTCGCGGGGCGGCCCGGGCGGGTGCCGATGCCTCGGAAGGGGGCGTTGCCGGTGGTGGTCTTCGGCGCGGTCGGCGGGCGCTTCGCGCCGGTGATGGCGGTCAGCTTCTCCTCGCCGGAGCGCACCTGGGCGACCGTCGGCCGGATTCCGGCGTCCGACATCATCCGGTTCACGTCGCGCCGCTGGTTGGGGGTGACCAGGGTGACCACCTTCCCGGACTCCCCCGCGCGTGCCGTACGTCCGCCGCGGTGCAGGTAGTCCTTCGCGTCGGCGGGCGGATCGACGTTGACGACGAGGTCCAGCGCGTCGATGTGGATGCCCCGCGCGGCGACGTTGGTGGCCACCAGCACGGTGATCTCGCCGTCCTTGAACTGGCCGAGCGTGTGCGTGCGTTGGGGCTGCGACTTCCCGCTGTGCAGGGCGCCGGCGCGGACTCCGCTGGCCCGCAGGTGCCGGGTGAACTGGTCGACGCCGGTCTTGGTGTCCAGGAACATCAGGACGCGGCCGTCCCGGGCGGCGATCTCGGTCGCGGTCGCGTACTTGTCGGCGGCGTGGATGTTCAGGACGTGGTGTTCCATCGTGGTGACCGAGCCCGCCAGCCGGTCGACCGAGGCGAGCACGGGGTCGTGGAGGTGATCGCGTACCAGCTGGTCGACGTTGTGGTCGAGCGTGGCCGAGAACAGCAGCCGCTGTCCGTCGGGGCGTACCTGGTCGACGAGGTCCGAGACCTGCGGCAGAAAGCCCAGGTCGCACATCTGGTCGGCCTCGTCCAGCACCGTGATCCGGACATGGTTCAGGAGGCAGTCCCGGCGCGACACCAGGTCGGTCAGCCGCCCCGGCGTCGCGATGACCACCTCGGCACCGGCCCGCAGCGCCGCCTGCTGCTTGTTGATCGACAGTCCGCCGACCACCGTCGCCAGCCGTACGTTCAGTGTCCGCGCGTACGGTTCCAGCGCGTCGCCGACCTGCTGGGCGAGTTCCCGGGTCGGCACCAGGACCAGCGCGAGGGGCCGCTTCGCCTCGGCGCGCAGTCCCGCCGTACGGACGAGCAGCGCGAGCCCGAAGGCGAGCGTCTTGCCGGAGCCGGTGCGGGCGCGGCCCAGGACATCGCGGCCGGCGAGCGCGTTGGGGAGGGTCGCCGCCTGGATCGGGAAGGGCTCCGTCACCCCGAGGTCCGTCATCGTCGCCAGCAGCTTCGGCGGCAGCCCGAGCGCGTCGAAGGACTCGGCCGGCGGCAGGCCTGTCGCCCCCTCGGGCGTACCGGCACCGGGGTGTCCGTGAGCTGACGGTTCGGGGTTCATGAGGAGCCTTCCTGGTCTGGCGCCTGCAACGCGCTGGGGCCCGTACCCATCCGGTACGGGCCCCAGCGGTGTCGAAGCGTGACCCCATTTTACCAGCGGTGGACTTCCGGGCTTCCGGACCTCCGGTCACCGGGATTCAGCTCCCCGGGTGCTGAATGCGTTCGTATTCCTCTATTGGACCCCGGGGCGTCCGGCGGGCAAGGCTGGAGTGCAAGCCTTGCTCCGCGACCGCGACCCCCGGAAGAGGTAACGAGCACATGCAGACTCGACGTATCGGTGACCTGGAGGTCAGTGCGATCGGTCTGGGCGGTATGCCCATGTCGATCGAGGGCCGGCCGGACGAGGCCCGTTCTCTCGCCACCATCCACGCCGCGCTCGACGCGGGCCTGACGCTGATCGACACGGCGGACGCCTACCACCGGGACGCCGACGAGGTCGGCCACAACGAGACCCTCATCGCGAAGGCGCTCGCCACACATGAGCGCGGCGCGGACGTGCTGGTCGCCACCAAGGGCGGGCATCTGCGTCCCGGTGACGGCAGTTGGACCCTGAACGGCTCCCCCGCGTACATCAAGGAGGCGTGCGAGGCCTCGCTGCGGCGCCTCGGCGTGGAGGCCATCGGGCTGTACCAGTTCCACCGGCCCGACCCCAAGGTCCCGTACGGGGAGTCGGTCGGCGCGATCCGGGACCTGCTGGACGAGGGCAAGATACGTCTGGCCGGTATCTCCAACGCGAACCCGGACCAGATCCGGCAGGCGAACGAGATCCTCGGCGGGCGTCTGGTATCCGTGCAGAACCAGTTCTCCCCGGCCTTCCGCTCCAGCGAGCCGGAACTGCGGCTCTGCGACGAGCTGGGCATCGCGTTCCTGCCCTGGAGCCCGCTCGGCGGTATCTCCCGGGCCGGCGGGCTCGGTTCGACGTACGCCGCCTTCGCCCGGGTCGCCGAGGCCCACGGTGTGAGTCCGCAGCGCGTGTGCCTGGCCTGGATGCTCGCCAAGTCCCCGGTGGTCGTCCCGATCCCGGGTTCCTCCCGCCCGGAGACCATCCGCGACTCGGCTGCCGCCGTGGAACTGGTGCTCTCCGCCGAGGAGTTGACCGAGCTGGACGCCGTCTGAGCCGCTGGAGCCCGGCCCGGGTGGGCAGGGCTCCCTCTCCACCATCCGGCGCGGGCACCTTGACGCGGCCTTGAACATTCGCACGTCCGTTCATGGCAGCCGGCGAGGAGTTCGGTCACATGACCCTGACCGCTCACCGCTTCTATATCGACACCACGAACAACGCCCAGGGCGGCTTTCTGCACGTCGACCGTCTCCACCTGGACCTGCGTGATGTGCGGGTGACGTACAAGGAACTGTCCGGAGCGGTCACCCGACTCGCGGGCAACGGCGGCCCGTTGCAGGTCTCCCGGGCGGCGGGATCGAACGGCCAGGCGGCACGCGTCAAGGTCGCGGGCACGGTCGGCGGGACGGCGATGAACGCCACGGGCACGCTCCTGGCGCAGGGCACGGAGCTTTCCCTGACGGTCCCCGGCGTCGAACAGGCCGGACCGGTCTGGCGGGTCGGCCTCCCCGAAGGCGTCGGCTTCGAATCGGCGCGGGCCGGCGCGGACGGTGTCGAGATCGGCCTCGTCGGTCACCAGGTGACGCTCGGCTCGTCGCGCTTCGGAGGGTGAGTCGGCTGCGCCACTCCGCCCAGTGGGCCGGTTCCCGACTCCTCTTCAAGATCGTCCAACCCGGGACCAACTGACCAACCGAAGGCCCCGTGACTGTCAGCCGCCCCTGCGCAGGACCCGGGACAGTCCGAGGGCCGCCGTCCGTACGGCGGGTGCCAGTTGGGCCGGGCTGAAGCGGGCACGCGGTACCGCGACCGACAGGGCGGCGACCGTGGTGCCGCCCGCGAAGACCGGGGCCGCGATGCAGCTCATGCCCAGCGCGGCCTCCTGCTCCTCGTAGGCGAGGCCCGAGACGCGGATCTTCTCCAGGACCGTCCGCATCCGGGCCGGGTCGGTGATCGAGTGCGGGGTGAGGCTCGGCAGCGGCCGGGACAGCACCTCCTCCATCAGCTCCGTACCCGAGAAGGCCAGCAGGGCCTTGCCCACGCCGGTGCAGGTCAGCGGCAGACTGCCGCCGATGCGGGACGGCAGCCAGGAGGCCTCGTGGCCGTGGATGCGCTCCAGGTAGACCACTTCCAGGCCCTCACGGACAGCGAGGTGGACGGTCTCGCGGGTGGCCTCGAACAGATCCTGGAGGAAGGGCAGGGCCGTCTCCCGCAGATCGAGCCGGTGCGGCACCAGCGAACCCAGCTCAAACAGCTTGGCGCCGAGCCGGTACTCGGCACCCGAGCGCTCCAGCCAGCCCAGCCCGACGAGATCCGCCGCCAGCCGGTGCACCGTGGGCTTGGGCAGACCCGTACGCTCCGAAAGTTCCGACAGACGGAAAGAACCACCGTCCGGACGGAAGCTCTCGATGATGAGCGCGGCCTTTTCCAGCATGCTGCCGCCCGCGTTGTTCCGTGTCACGGAACAAAGTTTGTCCCTTCGCCCGGACGCTGTCTATATCGGTATCGAACCGCCGCTTCCCCACCCCTCTTGGAACCCTGGAGGCAACCCATGTCGACCGTTCCCGACGGTGTCCACCCGGACCCCGTGTCACCGGCCGTGCTCAAGGCCGCCGATCTGCTGGCGGAGGCCACCCGTACCGGCGTCCCCTGTCCGCCCGTCCGTGATCTGTTCGAGGAGGGCGCCGATCTGCGGACCGCCTACGCCGTGCAGCAGCTGAACGTCCGGCGCGGCTCGGACGCCGGACGCCGGATCGTCGGCCGGAAGATCGGCCTGACCTCGGTCGCCGTACAGCGCCAACTCGGCGTGGACCAGCCCGACTTCGGCGCGCTGTTCGCCGACATGGCCGTGCCCGACGGCGGCACGGTGCCCGCCGGGCGGCTGCTGCAGCCCAAGGTGGAGGCGGAGGTCGCCCTGGTGCTCGGGCGCGATCTGCCGCACCCGGAGTGCACGGTCGTCGACGTGCTGCGGGCGGTCGACTTCGCGCTGCCCGCGCTGGAGATCGTGGACAGCCGGGTGCGGGACTGGGACATCTCCCTCCTCGACACGGTCGCCGACAACGCCTCCTGCGGGCTGTACGTCCTCGGCGCCACCCCCGTCCCCCTCACCGCCGTGGACCTGCGCGCCGTGACGATGACCATGACCCGGAACGGCGAGACCGTCTCCGAGGGCACCGGCGCCGACTGTCTCGGCAGCCCGCTCAACGCGGCGGTGTGGCTGGCCTCGGCGCTCGCCGAGCGCGGCGACCCGCTGCGCGCCGGCGACCTGGTGCTGACCGGGGCCCTGGGCCCGATGGCGCCCGCGGCCGCCGGTGATGTGTTCGAGGCCCGTATCTCGGGCCTGGGCTCGGTACGGGCCGCCTTCGCCTCGGACACCGAGGGAGACGACCAGTGAGCGGCAAGACCAAGGTGGCCGTCATCGGCTCGGGCAACATCGGCACCGACCTCATGATCAAGGTGCTGCGGCTGTCGGAGACCCTGGAGATCGCCGCCATGGCCGGCATCGATCCCGACTCCGACGGACTGGCCCGCGCCCGCCGCCTGAAGGTGGCCACCACCCACAAGGGTGTCGAGGGGCTCGTCGCCCTGGACGAGTTCGCCGACGTGGAGATCGTCTTCGACGCCACCTCCGCCGGGGCCCACCGGCACCACGACGCGGTACTGCGCCCGCTGGGCCGCACCCTCGTCGACCTCACCCCGGCCGCCCTGGGCCCGTATGTGGTCCCGCCCGTCAACGGCGACGCCCACCTGGACGCGCCGAACGTCAACATGGTCACCTGCGGCGGCCAGGCCACCATCCCGATCGTCGCCGCCGTGGGCGCGGTCACCCCGGTCCACTACGGCGAGATCGTCGCCTCCATCGCCTCCCGCTCGGCCGGTCCCGGCACCCGCGCCAACATCGACGAGTTCACCGAGACCACCTCCGCCGCGATCGAGAAGGTCGGCGGGGCCGCCCGCGGCAAGGCGATCATCGTCCTCAACCCGGCCGAACCCCCGCTGATCATGCGGGACACCGTGCATTGCCTGGTCTCCGACTGCGCCACCGAGGCCGTCACGGCGTCCGTGGAGGAGATGGTCGGCCAGGTCCAGGCGTACGTGCCCGGCTACCGGCTCAAGCAGAAGGTGCAGTACGAGCGGGTCGCCGCCGACGACCCCCTGCGCACCCTCGCCCCGGGCACGGCCGACACGCTGAAGGTGTCGGTCTTCCTGGAGGTCGAGGGCGCCGCCCACTACCTCCCGGCCTACGCCGGAAACCTCGACATCATGACCTCGGCCGCGCTGCGCACCGCCCAACGCATCACCGCACAACGCCTGACCGCACAAGGCGCCACCGAAGGGGCCGCCCGATGAGCAGCACGCCAACCACGACGACCACCCGTCTGTACGTCCAGGACGTCACCCTGCGGGACGGTATGCACGCCATCCGGCACCGCTACACCGTCGGCCAGGCCCGCGCGATCGCCGCCGCCCTGGACTCGGCGGGCGTCGCGGCGATCGAGATCGCCCACGGCGACGGTCTGGCCGGCTCCAGCATCAACTACGGCGTCGGCGCCCACACCGACTGGGAGTGGATCGAGGCCGTGGTGGACGCCACCGTGCACGCGGTGCCCACGACCCTGCTGCTGCCCGGCATCGGCACGCTCCACGATCTCAGGCGGGCCCACGCCCTCGGCATCCGCAGCGTCCGGATCGCCACCCACTGCACCGAGGCCGACATCTCCGCCCAGCACATCGCCGCGGCACGGGAGTTGGGCATGGACGTCGCCGGGTTCCTGATGATGTCCCACATGGCGGAACCGGCCGAACTCGCCCGCCAGGCCAAGCTGATGGAGTCGTACGGCGCCCACTGCGTGTACGTCACCGACTCCGGCGGCCGGCTCACGATGGACGACGTCCGCGACCGCTTCCGCGCCTACCGCGAAGTCCTCGACCCGGCAACGGAGTTGGGCATCCACGCCCACCACAACCTCGCCCTGGGCGTGGCCAACACGGTCGTCGCCGTGGAGAGCGGCGCAGTGCGGGTCGACGCCTCGCTCGCCGGGCAGGGCGCGGGGGCGGGCAACTGCCCGTTGGAGGCCTTCGTCGCGGTCGCCGACCTGATGGGCTGGGACCACGCCTGCGACCTGTTCCCGCTCATGGACGCCGCCGACGATCTCGTACGCCCCTTGCAGGACCGCGAGGTACGGGTCGACCGCGAAACCCTCACCCTCGGCTACGCGGGCGTGTACTCCAGCTTCCTGCGCCACGCCGAGATCGCCGCCACCCGCCACGGTCTCGACACCCGCGCCATCCTCGTCGAGGCGGGCCGACGCGGCATGGTGGGCGGCCAGGAGGACATGATCACCGACATCGCACTCGACCTCACCGCCGACACCCGGAGCGCGACCTGACCCCGGGCGCAAGACGACGATCTTGCCCGGCTCACCGCCGACGGTGAGCCGGCGGGCGTCCGGGCAAGCCGGTTCGGCAGCGTACGAAGTCGCGGCGCCACCGTAGCCCGCGTACGGTGCTCGTGGCGGGCGCATGTGCTCCATGGACCATGGAGAGGAGCGTGACATGGCGAGCGAGCCCAGCTTCTTCGAACTCGGCGTGGCCGACCCCGAGCGCGGGCGGGCCTTCTACGGAGCCCTCTTCGGCTGGTCATTCGAACCTGGCCCTTCCGGACACGGTTTCTCCATCGCCACCGGCGGACTGCCGGGCGGCATGCACGGCGGCGACGCCGATGCCTCCCCCTACCTGTTCTTCCGCGTCGACGACCTGGACGCCGCGGTCACCAGACTGCGGGAACTGGGCGGCACCGTCGAGGACATGGGCGAGGAAGGGGATGAGGAGTCGGTCGCCCGGTTCGGCCGGTTCAAGCTGTGCCGCGACGACCAGGGCTCCGCCTTCGGACTGCACCAGCCGCCCGAGGGCCAGTAGCCCTGCCGCGCCGCGCTCCTCACCGAGGTGGGTCCACAGCGGTGTCAGGTGCGTGGCCTCGAAGTCGGCGTAGAACCTCTCCAACGCGGCACGTTCCTGCGTGATCGTCACGGCAGACCTCACTTCCTCAGCCGCCGTCATCGAGTACGCGGGCACCCACGAGGCCCAGTTCACCCGCCCCGACGAACTCACCGCGGCACTTCTCAAGGCATAGGCGGAACACAGGGGACACGCGCTGCTGGAGCGGCCCGGATGCCGGAGGATACCGTCGACCGACGACAGACGCACCGACGACGGGACACCTGCGAAATGATCATCTTCGGCACCAAGGGGTACCTCTACCAGCTCGCGATACTGACGCTGGTGTGCGGGCAGTGCGGCAATCCCTCCGCACACACCCTCAGGAAACGCGTCACGAAGTTCACCCTGTTCTTCGTGCCCCTGTTCCCTTTCTCCACGAAGTACCAGACGCAGTGCACCTTCTGCGGTGCCGAGCAGAAGGTGACCAAGGAGCAGGCGGAACAGCTGCAGGGCGGCGCCGTCGGTGGCCCGACGAACACGCCGCCCCAGCAGCAGTCCTACCGCCCCTGAGCGGAGGCGCCCACGGTCGTCATCGCGACGCCTTCCTGACGCGGCGCAGCATCAGGAAGCCGGCGATCAGGAGAACCGCTCCGACCGCGGCCGGCCACAACTGGGCTCCCGTGTCGGCGAGATCACCGGTGACCGCCTGCGGCGCGGGCTGCGCGACGGCATCGTCGCCGGTGCCCTCGTCGGCGGTCGCCGCACTGCCGACCTCGCCAGCACCACCGTCGTCCGTCGGCGACACCTCCGACTCGGCCCGCTGGGTGGCCGGCGGTGACGTGTAGGCCTTGGGCTCCGCTTCCGCCTCGGCGGGCTCCTTCGTCGGAGTGGGCGTGGGAGTGGCGCTCGCCTGGTCCGGGGCCTGTGTGCTCACGGTCGGGGACGGTGAAGGCTCCGCCGTCTCGTCCTCACCCGGGGTGTCCGTGGGGTCCGGGGCCGGCTCGTCGGTCTCCTCGGCCGGCGGGTCGGGCGTCGGTGACGGGCTGTTCTCCGGGTCCTCGCCGTTCGGGGCACCGGCCTCGCACTGCCGTCCGGCGTTGATGCAGTCGACCATCTCCCGCATCAGGTTCTCGTCGAAGACGTTGATGAAGTCGCCGTGGTCCGTGACCGGCTTGTGCAACTGCTCGGGGAAGGAGTCGACCGCGAACAACGGGGTCGTACGGCCGCCGTCCCGCAGGCTCGGCGCGTCGACGTCGTACACGATGCGCTGCACCAGCTGCGGGATGGCCTTGAATCCGGTCGGGCAGTTTCCGGCCGCGTCGGCGAACGCCACGTGGGCGCGGTGGTTGGCGCTGTCGATGTTCGTGCCGTCCCAGCAGCTCTGGAACTTGAAGGTGCGCACCACGTCGCTGCCGCGCGGGCAGAGCGGGTACTTGTCCTTGAGCTGCCGGTCCTCGAAGCCGGTGCAGCTCCAGGAGGCGTTCGCGTTGGCGGTGCCGTTGACGAACGCCTTGGCGTCGCCGGTGATGATGCGCAGCAGCCGGGGCATGGCCACGACCTCGCCGCGCGGGCTGCCCACGAACGTCATCGTGACCTGCTTGGGCGTGACGATCTCACCGGCGTTGCCCTCGATGCCGCCGCCGGGAGAGTTGGCGTCCTGCTCCTGCGTTCCGTTCTGCAGGCGCAGGACGGGCCAGAAGTAGGAGGACTTGTCGCCCTGGTCCTCACAGGTGGTCTGTGCGGCGGCCAGGTCCTCGTCGCTCGCGAACGCGTTGTTGGACTGGTTGCCGACGTAGTCGTGGAAGTGGTGTGCGCCGTTGGAGACACCGGGGGCCACGATGACGTTGTCCGAGTTGAACAGCCCGTTGGCGTTCACTCCGCAGCTGGTGGTGAAGGTGCCACGGGAGGCGTCGCTCTGCTCCTGCGCGCTCTGCGCGGTGGGCTGGACGGTGGTGATGTCCGCGAAGTCGTCGGCGACCGGACCGTTTCCGGCTTGACCGCCATTGCCGTCGCCCTCCTGCTGGCCGTCCTCGCCGTCCTGATCGCCGCTCTGGTCGTCGCCCTGTTCCTGGCCGTCCTGACCGTCCTGGCCTTCCCCGCCCTGCCATTCCCCCTCGGTCTGGTTGCCGGAGTCCCGGAGCGTGCAGGCGGCCAGGGCTTCTAGCCCCTCGGGGCGGTCTCCCACCCGGTCGATGGCGATCGCGATCCGTTCGATGGTCGCGGTTCGCTTCTCCTTCAGCGGGTTCATGATCGCGGAGTCGGCGAAGCCGCTGTCCTGCTGCATGGCCTGCGTCGAGTTCTGCAGGCGCTGGTAGGCCTCGGCGGTCTGCTGGTCCAGGGCGGCGAGCTCCTTGTCGACCTCCGACCGCGCCTCGTCCGGTACGGCCGCCAACTGGTCGCCGACATCGGGGCAGTCGATCGTGGCGGCTCCCGAATACAGCGTCTGCTGGGCCGAGTCACCGCCCGTGCCGCCTTCGGTGGCCGAGGCGTAGACGTTCGCCGCCACCAGTCCACCTCCGCCCAGCATCAGCGCGACCGCCGCAAAGGTGGCGCGGCGTGGACCTGTTGGGCGTCTGCGTGTGTTGCGTCCCACGGAGTACTCCTGCACTGCATGGCCGGATCGACATGGAAATGCCCCCAGTGCCATACGCAGCCGGCCCCCCGGGCGTTCAAGCGCCCCACAGATTCATAGAAACCTCTAAGAGAGCCTGGGTGAGCAGCGGTCCCCCAAGCCCCATAAGTCCGCCTTATGAGCCCATAACCCGGACCCCCGTACCAGCTTAGGCTTGCCTTAGTTTAGGCTTCCTTCGAAGATCTCTTACTCATCGTTCGAAGGGAACCTGATCATGCCTCGCCCTCTGCGGGTGGCCATTGTCGGAGCCGGCCCGGCCGGGATCTACGCCGCCGACGCGTTGCTCAAGTCCGCAGTGGCCGTGGAGCCCGGCGTGTCCATCGACCTCTTCGAGCGGATGCCCGCCCCCTTCGGTCTGATCCGGTACGGCGTCGCCCCCGACCACCCCCGCATCAAGGGCATCGTCACCGCCCTGCACCAGGTGCTCGACAAGCCGCAGATCCGCCTCTTCGGCAACGTCGACTACCCGGGCGACATCAACCTCGACGATCTGCGTGCCTTCTACGACGCGGTGATCTTCTCGACCGGGGCCACGGCCGACCGGGCGCTCGACATACCGGGCGTCGAGCTGGACGGCTCGTACGGCGCCGCGGACTTCGTCTCCTGGTACGACGGCCACCCGGACGTGCCGCGCACGTGGCCGCTCGACGCGGAGAAGGTCGCGGTCCTCGGTGTCGGCAACGTCGCGCTCGACGTGGCGCGGGTGCTGGCGAAGACGGCGGACGAGCTGCTGCCGACCGAGATCCCGGCGAACGTGTACGAGGGGCTGAAGGCCAACAAGGCGCTGGAGGTCCACGTCTTCGGCCGCCGTGGCCCGGCGCAGGCGAAGTTCTCCCCGATGGAGCTGCGCGAGCTGGACCACTCCCCCAACATCGAGGTCATCGTCGACCCCGAGGACATCGACTACGACGACGGCTCGATCGCGACCCGGCGTGGCAACAAGCAGGCCGACATGGTCGCCAAGACGCTGGAGAACTGGGCGATCCGCGACATCGGCGACCGCCCGCACAAATTGTTCCTGCACTTCTTCGAGTCGCCCACCGAGATCCTCGGCGAGGACGGCAAGGTCGTCGGCCTGCGCACCGAGCGCACCGCTCTCGACGGCACCGGCAACGTCAAGGGCACCGGCGAGTTCAAGGACTGGGACCTCGGCGCGGTCTACCGCGCGGTGGGCTACCTCTCCGACAAGCTGCCCAAGCTGCCCTGGGACGTCGAGTCGGGCACCGTCCCCGACGAGGGCGGCCGGGTCATCGAGGAGACCGGCGAGCACCTCGCGTCGACATACGTCACCGGCTGGATCCGGCGCGGCCCCGTGGGGCTGATCGGGCACACGAAGGGCGACGCCAACGAGACCGTCGCCAATCTGCTGGACGACCACGCGAACGGCCGTCTCCGCACGCCCGTCTCACCCGACCCGGAGGCCGTGGACGCGTTCCTCGGCGAGCGGAACGTCCGCTTCACCACCTGGGAGGGCTGGTACAAGCTGGACGCCGCGGAGAAGGCCCTGGGCGAGCCCGATGGCCGCGAGCGCATCAAGATCGTCGAGCGCGAGGACATGCTCCGGGCCAGCGAGGCGTAAGCGGCACCCCGGGAACAACCAGGAAAGACCAGGAACCACAGGGCTCGGCTCGCGGGACACCGCGAGCCGGGCCTTTCCCGTTCCTCACCGCGTTTTGCCGGCGCGGCCGGTCGGGGCGGATTCCGGCGACGGGCCGGCGTCGAGTTCGCGCGCCTGTGCGCGCATGGAGCGCAGGGCCAGCAGGAGTACGCCGATGTCGTCCAGGTAGACAGGGTCGGGCACGAGGTCGGTCGGGAGAACCAGGTAGGCGACCGCGCCCCAGAAGATCCAGCGCGGGCCCGTCGGCAGGCCCGCGCGGCGCAGCTCCCGGCGAGTGCGGACCAGCCGTACCAGCACGGTGCCCGCCACGGCCAGCACGGCCGCCGCCAGGACCGCGACGACCAGGATCACTGTCGTGGTGGAATCCATCGATCCTCCGCCATTCCGCGCTCGCCCCGCTCCGTCCTTCTCACCGTTCGACTTCCCCTTCACGGTGTCTCCACACCGCAGTCTCCGTCACTCCCGGGCACGGCACATTCGAGACAAGCCGCAGGAAGGGAATGGTACGGACCTTATTGCGCCGCAGAAGATTTCCGCAGGTTGCATCGGGTGGCAAAGCGATCACGAAGAACGCGAACGAGCCAGTACCCAAGAGTAATTCACAGAGAGTTGATTGTTCCGGAGCAGCGCTGTCATAATCCGCTTCCCAACCCGCCACCCCCTTGGGGGGCTCTGTATCGGAATTCGCCCCCCGAAACGTCCGGATTCACGATTCCCCCACCATTTTCGCACGTGAGCGCGGGTCCGGACCGACATAAAGCAGCAAAGAAGGTGCGTTTATGTCCAATTATTTCACACGGCCCGACGAGTCGCCCGCATACAGCCCGACGTACACCGAACCCACACCCGGGCAGGCGATACACGGCCGTCCCGAATTCCAGTCGTTGCGGAACGACTACCGCCGCTTCGCTGCCGTATCGACGGCGCTCGCCGTCGGCGGATTCCTGCTCTATGTCCTTTTGTCGAGCTTCGCACCAGGATTCATGAATCAGCCACTCGTCGGACACCTGACGCTCGGGCTGGCCCTCGGAGTGGGGCAGTTCGTGGTGATGGGGGTGACCGCCTGGCTCTATGTACGGCGCATGCGCACCCACTTCGATCCGGTCGCCCGGGGGCTGCGCTCCCAGTTGGAGCAGCAGCGTCTGCCCGGACAGCGCCGTCCGGCCGAGCAGGCCGGTCCCCGCCCGCAGAGCAAGAGGGAGTTCCGTACGTGGTGACGACGACCATCGCCGCCGGTGTTGTCGATCCGTTCAGCCGGCAGTTGACCTTCGTGCTGTTCCTGTCGGTGGTCGTGGTGACGTTGTTCGCCGCGCTGCTGACCGCCCCGCAGCGCGACGAGGTCGGCGAGTTCTATCTCGGCAACCGGGAGATGTCGCCGCTGCGCAACGGGCTTGCGATGTGCGGGGACTATCTCTCGGCGGCGACCCTGCTGGGCAGTACCGGGCTGGTCGCGCTCACCGGCTACGACGGGCTGCTGTATCTGTGCGGCACGACGGTCGCCTGGATGATGGTGCTCCTGGTGATCGCCGAACCGCTGCGCAACTCGGGCAAGTTCACCCTCGGGGACACGCTGGCGCTGCGACTGCCGCAGGGCGGACGGTCGGTCCGGCTCGCGCTCTCGATCTGCACCCTGGCCATCTGCTGCCTCTATCTGGTGGCACAACTCGTGGGCAGTGTCGCCCTGTTGACCCAGTTCACCGGTGTCCCCGGCTCCACCACCCGCACCCTGTGCGTCGTCGTCATCGGCACCGTCGTCATCGTGTACGCCTCGCTCGGCGGTATGCCCGGCGCGACGTTCATCCAGATCGTCAAGGCCGTGATGCTCGTCTCCGGCATCGCCGTCACGGCCGTCATGGTGCTGCACCGCTTCGACTGGAACGTCAACGCGCTGCTGGAGGCCGCGACCGAGAACAGCGGCATCGGCCAGCGGTTCCTCGAACCCGGGCTGCGCTACGGCGGGAGCACCACCAGCAAACTCGACTTCCTCAGCCTCCAGTTGGCCATCGTGCTCGGCCTCGCCGCGCTCCCCCACGTGATGATGCGGCTGCTCGCCCCGCTCTCCACCAACGTCCTGCGCTCCTCGGTCGTGTGGGCCGCGGGTCTGGTCGGCTTCGTCTGTGTGGCGGCCGGCATTCTCGGTCTGGGCGCGACCGCCCTGGTGGGCCGCGACTCCATCGTCGACACCGACCCGAAGGGCGACGCGGCCGTTCTGCTGCTCGCGCAGTCCATCGGCGGTGGGGTGCTCACCGCGCTCCTGTCCTGCCTCGCCTTCGTCACGTTGCTCGCGGTCGCGGCCGGTCTCACTCTCGCCGCGGCCTCGTCCCTCGCGCACGACCTGTACGGCGAGGTCATCCGCAAGGGGCGCGCCACCCAGACCGAGGAACTGGGCGTGGCCCGGCTGGCCGCGGTCCTCATCGGCGTGCTGGGGATGGGGCTGGCCCTGCTGTCGTGGGAGACCAACGTCTCGACGCTCGCTTTCCTCGCCTTCGCGATCGCCGCGTCCGCTCTGCTGCCCACGCTCCTGTACAGCCTGTTCTGGCGGCGCTTCAACTCCCGGGGCGCGCTGCTCAGTCTGTGCGGTGGGCTGGTCTGCTCGGTGCTGCTCGTGGTGTTCTCACCGGTGGTCTCGTCGACCCCGTCCTCCATCTACCCGTCGTCGGACTTCGCCTGGTTCCCGCTGCAGAACCCCGGCATCGTCTCGATCCCGGCGGGCTTCTTCCTGGGCTGGCTGGGCACGGTTCTGGCACCCCGCCAGGAGACGTCCGCGTACGAGGAGTTCGAGGTCCGCGCACTCGTCGGCGCCGGAGCCGACACCGAATAGCACGGACACGTGTGGTGGCAGGGGGAGATTCTCGCCCCCGCCGCCCCTACCCGTTCCCATCCTCGGGGGCTCCGCCCCCGAACCCCCGCTCCTCAAACGCCGGAGGGGCTGGGTAGTCAGCCCGTCCGGCGTTTGAGGACAAAGGGGGGTCTGGGGGCGCAGCCCCCAGGGATGGGACGGGTAGGGGCGGCGGGGGCGAGAAAACTCACCTACGTCAGTGCCCCGGCAGCGGGCCGCGGCCCCTGGTCCAGCCCAGCAGGACCAGGGAGCAGAGTGCGGCGAGGGCGCACCAGGTGGACACGAACTCCAGGCGCCACAGTGCCCAGCACACCGGCGCGCCCACGCCGGCCAGCATCCCGAACAGGACCAGACGGCGGTCGCCGGAGAGGAGCAGCGAGCCGACCGTCGCGAGCAGATAGCCCGCGACGAGCAGCCCGGAGTGGGACAGGTCAACGGCGTACCCGACGGTGTGGCCCCGGATGTCCGCCGTCACATGGTGGTCCGACAGGCTGTACGCGAGTCCCGTGCTCGTCACGATGCCCGCGCCCAGCGGCAGCAGAAGACGGGCCCTCGCCCTCCTGGGGGCCGCGCACAGGACGGCCACCGGTACCCAGAGGGCCAGCAACGGGAGGGCGATGACGGCCCAGGCCACGGTCGCCGGGCCGGTTCCGCCGTCCGCCCGCCAGACCAGGGACTCGACGATCTGGTGGGCGCCCAGGAGCAACGGCAGGGCGGCCAGCGGCAGATCACGGCTGCGGCCCGCCCGCGTCACCGTCGTCACGCAGGCCACGCCCACGGCGGCGATGCCCACACCCGCCACCAGGTCCGCCGTCGCACTCCAGCACATCGCGCCGCCACAGGGTCCGTCGTCGCACGCCTCGGCCTCACAGCGCATCACGCCCCGGCCCCGGCCGCATGCCGAGCACCGACGGGGCAGACGGGTCAGACGGGCCTGTGTGCCACCACGGCGAACATCGTCACCGACATGTGCAGCGCGCCCCGCTCCGCCGCCTCGGTCAGATCCGCGTACAGGCGGTCGCGCTGGGCGTCGGTCATCAGTCCGCTCCGTACGCTCGACTCGGCCATCATGCGGACCAGCGGCCAGGTCACCGTCCCGCTGTCCTGGATCAGCGCCTGCGAGCCCTGGTCGTCGACCACCAGCCCCGCGTCGGTCAGCTGGCTCAGCAGCCGGCGCCCGGAGTACGGGTTGGCCGCCATGGCCAGGACTCCCGCCGTCAGCGCGGCCACTGTGTCGGGGTCACCGGGGTGTAGGAGGGCGGTCCCCCAGTCGGAGTCGATGAGCGCCACCCGGCCGCCGGGCCGCAGGACCCGCGCGATCTCCCCGACGGCCTTGTCCGGCTCGGACAGGTGTTGCAGGACCCGCTCGCACCAGACCACGTCCACCGTGGCATCGGGCACCGGGAGGACTAGCGCGTCACCGTCCAGGAAGCGGGCCGGGCTGCCGGCCGCGGTCGCCCGCCGCTCGGCGACCTCGCGCATCACGGGATTCGCCTCGATGCCCAGCGCGTCGCCGGACGGGGCCACGGCCGCCGCCAGGGCCAGCGTCTGCGTTCCCGTGCCGCTTCCGACGTCGATCACGTGTTCGCCCGGACGCGGGTCGAGCGCGTTCTGTGCCCAGGCGCGCAGTCGTCGTACGCCATCGGCCGCGTCCTGTGCGTCCAGGCCCTCAACGAGCCTGTCCACGTCCGCCGTGGCGAAGTTGCGGGCGTGGAACTCCGAGGTGGGCCGGATATCAGATGTTTCCCCCATGCGGCCCACTCTAGGCAGTCAGGTCCGGCCCGAGCCACCGCTCCCGAAAGAGCCGCTGTTGCCGGGCGACCAGCGCGGGCGGGTCTGGTCCTCGCCGCGTTTGGTGCCGGAGGGGTGGAGGTTGTGCGGCCTGAGGCGCTCGTCCTCGTCCGAGGTGTGCGGCACCTCGTTGGGTTCGCGCCGCTCGCTCTGCTCGTGCACCGCCCCGGAGTCCGGCAGCCTGGGCTGCTCGTCCGGCCTTGGCCGGGGCGCCTCCGCGTCCTTCACCCGCACTCCGAACCGGACGGCCCAGATCAGCAGGCCCGCCACGATCAAGCCACCGGCGAAGGCGGCGATCACATTGAGTACGTCGCTCGATGCGGCGAGTACCTGTCCCGTGTCTGCTGCTGCTCGTGCCGTGTCCATGGCCGCCGAGTGCCCACGAAACCGTCGGCTACTCACGCGGCCCACCCGAACCCGGCGTACGGGGGTGAATGCCTCGGGCGCGGGAAACGGCCGGACCCCCGTGCCGGCCGCGCCCCCGCACCCGCGGGTCCCGAGGGCCGTTTCCGGCCGGGCACCCGCCATGGGCACCGGCGCCCGGGCACACCTCTCGGGGAGGCGCGCGTATCGGAGCACCGGCGTCCAGATGAACCTACGCGCGTCGAGTCGCGGTGTGTATCTCGCCGGTGCCCTCTCTTGTGCGCCGAGGACTCACTCGTGCACGGTCACGTCCGGATGGTCCCGCTTCGCCCGGCCGACGGCGGGTTCGTCGAGGTCGCCGAGGGCCAGATGGGCGAGGACGACCTCGTACAGGTCGCTGCCGCCGGCGAGGAGCTGGCGTTCGAGGACGGGTTCCGCGCTGCGTACGTGGTCGCGCACGGTCTGCGCGTGGATGCCGAGCATCTGTGCGGTGCGTTCCGCGTTGCCGCCGGCGGCGATCCAGGTGCGGACGGTCCGCCGCAGGTCCCGGGTGTCCGAGGTGAGGCGGCCGACGAGGCTGTCCGCCCAGACCAGGAGCGGGTCCGTGCGCAGCAGTTCGGTCAGTCCGGTCGGCGGCACCATGGGCGGGCGCGGTTCGTCCGGGACGGCGGCCTCGTTGTTCAGGGCCAGTTGGACGGCGGCCCGGGTGGTGAGGTCCGCGAAGTCGGCGTCGAGCATGCCTTCCACGCGTTCCATCCGGGCGCGCACGGTGTTGCGGCTGACGCCGAGGATGATCGCCGCCTTGACGGCGGTGAACGAGAAGCCGAGGCGGGTGGTGGCGAGGAGTTCGGCGCGGGTGTGGTGGGGCAGGTCGTCGAGCGGCTTCAGCAGCCGGTCGGCCCAGCCGCGCAGGGCGACGGGGTTCATCAGCCGCTCGGGGTGGGTGCGTTCGGCGTACACGGCGGCCCGGTCCGGGCGGAAGCGGGCCACGGCGAGGGCGCTGACGGCCTGTCCGTACGCCGTGACGGTCTGGACCAGGTTCTGCCGGACGCTGCCGCCGATGAACGTGTCGGGTCGTTCGCCGACGAGCGAGCGCAGTGCCGTGCCCGCCTTCTCCTGGCCCCGGTTGACCGGCGCCACGACGATCAGATGCTCGTCCACGGCCGGGCAGCGGACGATGAGCGCGTGTCCCTCGGTCGCCGCCTGGCACTCCTCGGCCAGGTCGTCACGTCGTGCGGCGTGGACTTCCAGCACGTAGACGCAGGCGGAGTCGGTGTCGAACAGACCCGGCCAGAAGCCGGCGGCGACCCGGCGGGCCGCGATGATGTCGCCCACCATCAGCAGCTGGAGGATGGCGAGCCGGAGGTCCGAGGTCGCCCGGTCGAGCCGGCGTTCGGCGCTGATCGTCTCGCGTTCCCGCAGGAGCACTTCGAGCACCCAGACCGTGCGGGCGACGATGTCGGTGGCCCGCCGGTCGAAGGGCCGGCTGCGGGCCACCGCGAGGACGCCCTTGGTGACGGGGTGGCCGAGTCCGGCCAGCCGGACATGACGTCCCTGGGCGTGCACCGCCGCAGAAGCGATTCTGCCCGTGGCCACGTCCATCACGAGGTCGTCGGCGGCGGGCAGCCGGTCACCTGCGAGGAGGGTGCCGGTGACGTCCTGGAGGGAGACCTCCGCGTCGATGGTTGCGGCGAGCCAGGCGGCCACCCTGCCGATGTCACGGGCGGCCGGCCGCAGTTGGTCGAGGAGTTCGTCCGCCCAGCTGCCGGAGGCGCCTACGCCGTCGTGCCCGTAGTCGGTCCTGCTGCCTGCCACGACGCCTCTCCCCTGGTCCATCACGTTCACACCGCTTCTCGGTCCGGAATTTACCTCACGGAGGGCATAGGCTCGGCGGATGGCAAGGTACTTCGACGTCCATCCCGACAACCCGCAGCCCCGCACGATCAGTCAGGTGGCCGACAGCATCCGCTCCGGTGCGCTGATCGCGTATCCGACGGACTCCTGCTTCGCGCTGGGCTGTCAGCTCGGCAGCCGTGACGGCATCGACCGTATCCGGTCGATCCGGCAGCTCGACGACCGTCACCACTTCACTCTCGTGTGCCGGGACTTCGCCCAGCTCGGCCAGTTCGTGCAGGTCGACAACGACGTGTTCCGGGCCGTGAAGGCGTCCACGCCGGGCAGTTACACGTTCATTCTCCCGGCGACGCGCGAGGTGCCGCGCAAGCTGCTGCACCCGAAGAAGAAGACCGTCGGCGTGCGCATCCCCGACCACACGGTCGCGCAGGCCCTGTTGGCCGAGCTGGGCGAACCGCTCCTGTCCAGCACCCTCCTCCTTCCCGACGAGAAGGATCCGCTGACGCAGGGCTGGGAGATCAAGGAGCGGCTCGACCATGTCCTGGACGCGGTCGTCGACTCCGGCGACTGCGGCACGGAGCCGACGACGGTCATCGACTTCTCCAGCGGCGAGGCCGAGATCGTCCGCCGGGGCGCGGGCGACACGTCACGGTTCGAGTGACGGCTCCCTGACCCCGTACGCCCCGAGTTCGTCCCGCGCGCGGGAGGCCGCCCCGACGGCCACGGCGTCGCTGCCGAGCCGGGCCCGTACGACGCTGACGGGCCGTCCGCTGACGGGCGGCTCAGCGGCGAGGGCAGCGTGGACGGCCGGTTCGAGCAGATGCCAGGCACGGCTGACACCGCCGCC
This sequence comes from Streptomyces sp. GQFP, assembly GCF_021545335.1. GTDB lineage: Bacteria > Actinomycetota > Actinomycetes > Streptomycetales > Streptomycetaceae > Streptomyces. Next base: position 179,052 of record NZ_CP089312.1, read on the forward strand.
GACGACGTAGACGGTGACGTCCACCAGCCCGGCGGTGATGAGAATCGCCCGGGCGAGGGCGGCCCCCGCCTCCTCGTAGACGACGGCGGCGTCGTGGTCACCGCCGTCCGCGGCTGCCGCGACCGCTTTCGCGGTGAGCCCGGCGCGTCCGGTGCGTTCCCCGTACCGCCGCCCGATCGCCCGCCCGGAGGCGAGTGTCTCCAGATGCCCACGGCCACCGCACGTACAGGGCAGGTCGCCGAAGCCGGGTACGTGCCCGATCTCCCCGGCGGCCCCGTGCGGACCCTCGTACAGCGCCCCGCCCATCCACAGCGCACCGCCGACCCCGGTGCCCAGCGTCATACCGAGCACATGGGGTACGCCCGCCACGGCGCCCTTGGTCGCCTCGCCCCGCAGGAACGCGTTGACGTCGTTGTCGAGGTACGCCGGGACCCCGAGCGCGCCCCGGACAGCCGCCGTCACCTCGAACCCGGCCCAGCCGTGGAAGGAGTCACTGACGACGAGCACACGCCCGGTGTCCGCGTCCACGATCCCCGCCGCACCGACCCCGACACCGAGCAACCGGGCCGGTGTCCGGGCGAGGAGCCCGGCGAGCGCGCCCAACGCCGCGTCGATCATGGCCTGCCCGCCGTGCGCCGCCGGGGTGGGCACCTCGGCCCGAGCGAGAACCGCGAGGTCGGGCGCGCACAGCACGACCTGGGTGGTCGTCCCGCCGATGTCGACACCGGCGTAGACCTCAGGGAGGGGGAGGGTCACGCGGTGGCCCCCGTTGCACTGGGGGTGGCGGTGGCCCGGCGTTGCGGGACCAGGTCGGGCACTGCGGCGATGAGGCGCGGGGTGCAGTCCGTACCGAGACACCGGGAACTCGTCACGCCGAAGCCCTCCTTCCACCGCCCGCCGGGGCAGCCCGGTGCTCCGTCCGGCGCCGGCGCTGCGGAATCGGGTCGGGCACCGGGACCGCGGCGATCAGGCACCGGGCGCAGTCCGCGCCGGGGCGCAGGAGATTCGTCACGCCCAAGCCCCGTTCCGCCGAGGACAAGGGCAGCCCGGCATTCCGTGGGACACCGATGTTGCGGGACCGGCGCTGCGGAATCGGGTCGGGCACCGGGACCGCGGCGATCAGGCACCGGGCGCAGTCCGCGCCGGGGCGCAGGAGATTCGTCACGCCCAAGCCCCGTTCCGCCGAGGACGAGGGCGGCCCGGCATTCCGTGCGACGCCGACGTTGCGGGACCGGGGCTTCGCCGATGGGACGCCGGGCGTGGCCCGCACCGGGACGCAGAGAGGTCGTCATGCCGAGGTCCCCGTTCCGCCCACCGCCGACGCGGGCCGCCGTTGCATCCGACGATGGCGCTGCACCACCGGATCCGGCACCGGCACGGCCGCAATCAGGCGCCGTGTGTAGTCCGTGCCGGGGTGCAGGAGGGTCGTCTCCGTCGGGCCCTGTTCCTCGACCTGCCCCGCCCGCATCACGACCACGCGCTGTGCGAACTGCTGGACCACGGCGAGGTCGTGGGACACGAACAGGCAGGCGAAGCCCAGTTCGTCCTGGAGTTCGGTGATGACTTCGAGGACCGTCTGCTGGACGCTCACATCGAGGGCACTGGTCGGTTCGTCGGCCACCAGAAGCCGTGGTTCGAGGACGAGCGCGCGGGCCAGGCTGACCCTCTGCCGTTGCCCGCCGGACAGCTCGCGCGGGCCGCGCCCCGCCAACTCCCTTGGCAGGCGGACCCGTTCGAGCACCTCCGCCACCCTCGCCCGGCGCTCCGCCGCCGGCATGCCCCTGCGGTGGACGCGCAGCGGCTCGGCGACGCATTCGCCGACGCTCATCCGGGCGTCCAGGGAGGCCACCGGGTCCTGGAGGACCACACCGACCCCGGCCAGCAGGGCGCGCCTTGCGCGTCCCCGGGCCCGGCCCAGGTCGGTGCCGAAGAGCGCGACCGAGCCGGACGTCGGCGGGACAAGGCCGAGGGCGACCCGGGCGGCCGTCGACTTGCCGGAGCCGGACTCGCCGACCAGGCCCACGGTTTCGCCGGGGGCGACGGTGAGGGAGACGTCCTGGAGGGCCCGTACGGCACGGCGGCCTCGGCCGAAGTGGACGGAGATGTCCCGGAGTTCGACCACCGGAGGGGCGGTGGGGACCCCGGGTGCCGCCGCAGGCGCATCTCCCGGATCGGCGACCGTCAGTCTCTTGGGACCGGCGCCCGGGAGCCGCTCCGGGCCGTCCCCCGACTCAGCCACCGTCATGCCCTCGGAGCCAGAACCGGAGAACCGCCCCAGTCCCTCCCCCGACTCAGCAACCCTGAGTCGCGGCACAGCCGACAGCAATCGGCGCGTGTACTCGTGCGCGGGGCGCAGCAGCACCTCCTCGACCGGTCCCGTCTCGACGATCTCCCCCTGAAGCATCACGGCGACCCGGTCGGCGAAGTCCGCGACCACGCCCATGTTGTGCGTGACGAGCAGGACGCCGGTGCCGGAGTCGGCGGCCAGGGCGCGCAGGAGGTCGAGGATCTCGGCCTGGACGGTGACGTCGAGGGCGGTGGTCGGTTCGTCGGCGATGAGCAGGCCGGGCGAGTTGGCGATGGCCATGGCGATGACGACGCGTTGGCGCTGGCCGCCGGACAGTTGGAAGGGGAAGGCGGAGGCCCGCTGTTCGGGGTCGGGGATGCCGACGCGGCGCAGGAGGGCGATCGCTTCCGCCGCGGCCTCCTTGGCGGAGACGGGGCGATGGTTGCGTACGACCTCGGCGATCTGCGCGCCGATCCGGGTGAGCGGGTCGAGGGCGGTGGCGGGTTCCTGGAACACCATCGACGCCGTACGGCCACGCAGGCGGGACAGGTCGGCCTCGCCGGCGCCGACGACGTCCACTCCCCCGATGTCGACCCGGCCCGACGCCCGGGCGTTGCCCGACAACAGCCCCAGGGCGGCGAGCGCGACCGTCGACTTGCCGGAGCCCGACTCGCCGACGAGGGCGAGGGTTTCACCGGGGCGGACGTGCAGCGACACCTCGCGGACGGCGGGTACGTCGCCGGTCTCCGTGGTGAAGGTGACGTCCAGGTTCTCGATCTCCAGGATGTTCATCCACGCCCCTTGACGTCGAAGGCGTCGCGCAGCCCGTCGCCGATCGCGTTGAACGCGCAGACGACGAGGATGATGGCGAGGCCCGGCGGAACGATGAGCCACCAGCGGCCCGAGTACGCGGCGGTGAGGCCGGCCGACAGCATGCCGCCCCAGTCGGTCGACGGCGGCTGGACACCGAGCCCGAGATAGGAGACGTACGCGACGAGCAGGATCGCATCGGCGACCTGGAAGGTGGCCGCGACGACGATCGTCGACACCGAGTTGGGCAGGATGTGCCGGGCGATGGCGCGGGCGTGAGTGCCGCCGATCGCGCGCAGGGTGAGGACGTAGTCCCGATTCTTCAGGGTCAGGGTTTCCGCTCTGATCAGGCGGGACGGTACGAGCCACGACACCAGGCCCAGGATGACGATCAGGCCCAGGGTGTCCGGAGTCGTGATCGCGGAGACCACGAGCAGGATGAACAGCGCCGGGATCGCGATGCCAGCGTCGACGACCCGCATCATCACCGCGTCGATCCAGCCGCCCGCGTACCCCGCGACCGCGCCCCACAACGTGCCGATGACGGTGGCGAGGATCCCGGCGGCGAGCCCGACGAGGAGGGACACCTTCCCGCCGTACATCAGTCGCCCGAGTTCGTCGTGGCCGACGGCGTCCGTGCCGAGCCAATGGGAGCCGTTCGGGGCGAGGTTGACCTGGGTGAGGTCGGTGTGGGTCTGGTCGGTGGAGTAGAGGAGCGGGCCCACGAAGCAGAAGAGGAGGAAGAGGACGACCACTGCCAGTCCGGCGACCGCGAGTCGGTTGCGTGTGAACCGGCGTAGCGGCAGGCGGTATCCGGCGACCGCCTCCGTCGGTGGGGTCGTCGTTTGCAGTACGGCGCTCATGCTCGGCCTGCCTTCACTCGGGGGTCGACCAGTCGCTGCGCGATGTCGGCGAGCAGCGTGCCGACTACGGTCGCGACCGAAATGACGAGGACACAGCCGAGCAGCACCGGATAGTCGGAGGACTGGGCCGCGCTCCAGAACAGCAGCCCCATTCCCGGGTAGTTGAAGAGCTGCTCGACGACGAGGGCGCCGCCGAAGAGCACGGGCACGTAGTAGCCGAGCATCGCGACGACGGGCGTGAGGGAGTTGCGGAAGACGTGCCGGCGCAGGATGGCGCCCTGTCGTGAGCCACCGGCCCGCGCGGTGCGGACGTAGTCCTCGGAGAGGTTCTCCAGAGTCGCGGCACGCATGTAGCGGCTGAAGACGGCGACCATCGAGGCGGCGCCGGCGACGACCGGCAGGACCAACGCGTTCGGCTGGGAGAGGACTTGCCCAAGCGTCTCGCCCTGAGGTGCCTGGGACGGGAACCAGGGCAGCAGTTGGGTGAAGACCAGCACCAGGATCAGGCCGAGGAAGTACACGGGTGTCGCGTACGCGACGAAGCCGAGCGTGGTGATGACGTAGTCGACGGGCTTGTTGCGCCGGACCGCCTGCCACATGCCGAGCGGGATCGCGAGCAGCAGCCCGACGAACGCGGACAGGACTGTGAGGACGAGGGTCTTGGGCAGGCGCTGCTCGATGAGGGTGGAGACGGATTCGTTGAGGGTGTACGAGGTGCCCAGGTCGCCGTGGAGCAGGGTGCCCAGGTAGTGGACGTACTGGACGGGCAGCGCCTGGTCCAGGCGCTGTTCGTGGTTGAAGGCGGCGATCTGCTGGGCGGTGGCCTGCGGGCCGAGGATCCCGCGTGCGGGACCCCCGGGCAGCGCGTGCAGGAGGCAGAAGACCACCACGGTCACGATGAGGATCACCGCGAGTGCCTGGAGGATCCGCCGGGTCAGGTAGAGAAAGGTGTCCATGCGAGGGGCCTCAGCTGGTCCACTTCCACTGGGCGGGGTGGAAGTTGGCGAGCGAGTCCTGGGAGAAGCCGCCGAGGCCGTTCTTGACGACGGAGATCTGGTAGACGGGCTCGGGCAGCCAGACCACGGGCAGGTCCTTGGCGAGGGCCGAACTGTAGTCCTGGATGGCCTGGTTGGACGTGGACGTGGTGGAGGCGGTGATGAGCTTGTCGACGTCCGGGTTGGAGTAGTTGCCGAAGTTCGAGCCGCCCTTGGTCTGGAAGAGCGAGTCGCCGGTCGGGAAGGCGTTGAAGTACCAGCTGCCCGCCGTGCCGAAGAAGGACAGCTGCCACTTGCAGATGGCCTGGCTCGCGGTGCACTGCGGGGTCTGCGCCAGCACGGAGTTGACGGGGGCGGTCTTGATGGAGAACTTGATGCCGGTCTTCGCGAGGGACGACTGGATCGCGCTCATCATGTTGTCGGTCACGGTCGAACCGGACTGCGACAGCACCTGCATCTCGAACTTCGTTCCCTTGGCGACGCCTTCACCGCACTGGGCCGCTCCTGTGCCCGCGTCCGTGCAGACCATGACCCCGCCCTGTTCCGTCCAACCGTGGCCGGTGAGAAGGGACTTGGCCTCCTCGGTGGAGAAGGGGTACGGGTTGCTCTTCTGGGTGGCGGAGAGGAAGTCGGAGGACTGGGCCTGCGGTATCGGGCCGTAGCCCGGCACGGCGGTGCCGTTGAAGATGACCTTGGCGAGACCGGCCTGGTCGATGGACTTCTGAACGGCCTGGCGGGCGTACAGCTGCTTGAACACGGCGCCCATGGTGGGGTTGTTGAAGTTGTACGGCAGATAGGTGATCGCCCAGCCGGACCAGGGCTGCACGGCGTAGCCCCGGTTGGTGAAGCTGTCCTTCTGGTCGAGGTCGGTGGCCTCGATGTAGCCGTAGTCGACGCTTCCGGAGCGCAGGGCGTTCTTCTCGGCGTCGGCCGTCGTGAACGGCAGCAGGTTCACGGTGGCGATGTTCGCCTTCTCACCGCCGTCGTACTTGGTGTTGGCTGCGAGGACGACCTTCCCGGACGTGGCGAACGACTTGATCGAGTAGGGGCCGCTGATGGTCTTCCACAGGGCGTCGCTGTCGTAGCCGGAGATGTTCTTCGCGGCCGTGTTGAGGTACGTCCACACCTGCTTGGCGCCCGCGGCCGTACGGTCGGCGTCCGAGACGGCGGCCGAGGCGCCGGTCTTGTCCCAGGCGTGCTGCGGCAGCGGGGTGATCTGGCTCAGTTCGTTGGCCAGCATCCACTGGGAGTTGTAGGCCTGGTCGAAGGTGATCGTGAAGTGCCGGTCGTCGACGGTCTTGAACGCGGTCCAGTTGTCGGGGGCCTTGCCGGGGTTGTAGCCGGCCCACTCCGCCTTGTTCGCCTTGATGACGTTGAACCAGAACTCGACGTCCCGTGCCGTGATCGGCTTGCCGTCGCTCCAACTCCGGTCGCCGAGCGTGATGGTGACGCTCTTTCCGTCGGCGGCGAAGTCCGCGGCGGTGGCGATCGACGCCTTCTTGTTCCAGGCGATCTTCCCGGTGGATCCGTCGTACGCGATGAGCGGCTCCCACAGGCTGGCCGCTATCGAGTTGTTGTTGGTGTTGAGGTGCGCCGCCGTGCCGATCGGCAGGATCCAGTTCGGGGTGAAGTTCGCCGGCAGGGCGTAGTTGATGGAGTCCTTCGACGCGGACGACGTGTCACTCGTGCCGGAACAGCCTGCGAGCAGCAGCGCGCTCGCCGAGACGATGACACCGGCGACGAGCGCGGTGCGAGCAGGGGACGACATGGTTCTCCTCGGATCACCGGAGATGTGAAGTGCGATCGATGAGCCAGTCAACGACTCGCGGGTACGAAGAAACAGGCGCCCCGCTGTAAAAAGCCTGTTTCTGCTGTTCTGGAAAAAGCCGAAGGGCGCGATCGGCGACCTATGCTCGTCACCCGCAGCCCCGTCGTCGGAAGTTACTTCGCCCATGACCGAAAAAAGTGCCCCGCACCGAAGGACCTCCCCCGGTGTCTCCTCGCTGGCCGAGCGCGTGCTCGAACTGCTGTCCTCCGGGCAGGCGACGACCCGGACCGAGCTGGCCGATCTGCTCGGCGCCGCGCCCTCGACGATCTCCTTCACCGTCGGCCAGCTGGTGACCCACGGGCTGGTCGCGGAGCACGGCACCCGGTCCTCCACGGGCGGGCGGCCCCGGAAGGTGCTGCGGCTCGGCGGCAGCGACGGGTTCGCGGTCGCGGCGGACCTGGGCAGCAGGCATGCCCGGGTCGGGGTGGTGTTCCCCGGGGGCGGGCTCACCGATGTGTCGACGGTGCCGTTCGCCACCGCCGAGGGCCCGGAGGCGGCGCTGCCCGGTCTCGCCGAGACCCTGGAGACACTGGCAGCCCGGCACGGCCGGGAGCTGCTGCGGGGTGTCGGGCTGTGTCTGCCGGGCCCGGTGGACGTCGAGTCGGGCGTCGTCACCCTCCCGGCCCGGATGCCCGGCTGGAACAGGTTTCCGGTGCGGGCCTGGCTGGAGGACCGCTTCGGTGTCCCGGCGGCGATCGAGAACGACGCCAACTGCATGGCCGTCGGCGAGCACAGCGTCCAGCCCGCCGAACGGCGCCAGTCGATCATGGTGAAGATGGGTTCCGGCATCGGCGCCGGTGTCATCGCCGACGGCCGGCTGTACCGGGGCGGCACCGGAGCGGCCGGCGAGATCACCCACGTCCGCGTCGAGAACGAGAACGGCACACCCTGTTCGTGCGGCAACACCGGCTGCCTGGAGACGGTCGCGTCGGGTGCGGCGCTGGTGCGGATCCTGCGGGAGCGGGGCGCCCGGGTCGACTCCATCGAGGACGTGGTCAAGCTGGCCATGGACGCCGACCCGGAGGCGACGGGTGCGGTGCGCCGGGCGGGCCGCTATCTCGGCACGGTCCTGTCGGCGAACGTCAACTTCTTCAACCCCGACGCGGTGTATCTCGGGGGTCTGCTGTCGACGCTGGAGCCGTTCGTGGCAGCGGTGCGCAGTCAGCTGTACGAGGGCTGCCATCCCCTCGTCACCGAGCAGCTGGTGATCGAGCGGGCGAGTCTCGGCGCCGACGCCGGACTGGTCGGCGCGGGCCAGTTCGCGCTGCAACGGGCGCTGGCGCGTGCTCTGGAGGCCCTCACCGGGCCCTCTCCTTCCCCTCACTCCTGAACCCCTGCCGAGGAGCCATGCCCCAGTCCCGTACCGCCATAGCCCGCCCGGTGATCGCCGTCGCCGGGCTCGGTATCGAGTCGTCGACCTTCTCCCCCGCACGCACCGAGGCGCCCGCCTTCCATCCGCAGCGCGGCGCGGACGTCCTCACGCGTTACCCGTTCCTGGCTCCCGGTGAACCGCTGCGGGAGGCGGCCGAGTGGCGGGGAGCGCTGGTCGGCAAGGCACTCCCCGGCGGGACGGTGACGGCTGCCGCCTTCGCTCTGCTCTCCGACGAACTCATCGACTGCTTGCGGGAGTTGGGTCCCGTCGACGGCCTCTGGTACGACATCCACGGCGCGATGACGGTGGAGGGCGTCGACGACGCTGAGGTGGTCCTGCTGGAGCGGATCCGGGAGGTCGTCGGCCCGGACGCGATCGTGTCCACGTCCATGGATCTGCACGGCAATGTGTCGCGCGAACTCGCCCACCAGAGCGATCTGATCACCTGCTACCGGATGGCCCCGCACGAGGACCACATGGAGACGAAGGAGCGGGCGGTACGGAACCTGGTGGACGTCCTGGTCAGCGGCGCCCCTCGGCCGGTCAAGGCCTGGATCCCGGTGCCGGTGCTGCTGGCCGGTGAGCAGACCTCGACGCGGATCGAGCCCGCGCGGAGCGTGTACGCGGCCGTCGACGAGGTCGAGGCGACCGACGGTGTGCTGGACGCCGCGATCTGGGTCGGATACGCGTGGGCGGACGAGCCGCGCAACCGGGCGGCGGTCGTCGTCACCGGGTTCGACGAAGCAGCGGTTTCCGCCGGTGCCGAGCGGCTGGCACGCGGCTTCTGGGAGGCGCGGAGCAGGTTCGCGTTCGTCGCGCCGACGGGCTCACTGGACGCGTGTCTGGACGAGGCGCTCGCGTCGGACGCCCGGCCGTACTTCATCAGCGACACCGGCGACAACCCGACGGCGGGCGGTGCGGGGGATGTGACCTGGGGGCTCGGGCGCGTCCTGGACCGGCCCGAGTTCAAGGACCCGGACGGGCCGGCCGTGATCTACGCATCCGTGCCGGGGCCCGCCGCCGTCGAGGCAGCGGTGGCGGCGGGCGTCGGGGCGGTTGTCACGGTCACCGCCGGTGCGGAGGTGGACGACCGGCATGCCGGGCCGCTCACCATGACCGGGGTCGTGCACGCGGTGCGGCACGGGGACCGGGACGCCGGGACCGAGGTCGTGCTGCGGGTCGGCAGCGTGCACGTGATCCTCACGCGGCTGCGGAAGCCGTACCACCACGAGCACGACTTCACCGACCTGGATCTTGATCCGCGCGGTGCCGATCTTGTCCTCGTCAAGATCGGCTATCTCGAGCCTGAGCTGTTCGACATGGCTGTGGGGTGGAAGCTGGCGTTGACCCCCGGTGGGGTTGACCAGGATCTGGGGCGGTTGGGGCACCGGCGGATTCGGCGGCCCATGTTTCCGTTCGATCCGGAGATGGAGGCGCCTGACCTCGCGGCAAGGATCATTCCGCCGTCCGACGAGCCGCTGGGCGGGGCCGACGAATAGGGGCCTCGTGGCGGTGCGGGGTGCGCGCGGGGCGTGGGCTGTGCATGGTGGTAGGGAGTCCGGTCGAGCAAGGAGACGTCATGCCGATCAAGCGCTCTGATTCGTCCTCTCCGTCCGACGACAGCACGACCCCGGACGCCCTGCTGCACACCGGTTCCGAGCACGGGGCGTCCGCCGAGGATCTGGTGCTTGCGACGGGACGTGATGTGACTCCGCGAAGTCTGGCGTGGGCGGAGCGGAAGTTGGCGGAGGAGGGGTCTGCTGCGTTGGACAAGTTGCTGCCGTAGGGGTTCATTTTCGGCTGCGGCCGGTGGGGGCTGGTCGCGCAGTTCCCCGCGCCCCTAGACGAGTCATTCCGATGTGATCAGTGGTCATAAGCAATCAAGGACCGGATGACGGGCTGGCCGGTCTTGTGGTTGTGCCAGATCGCGGCGGCCATCGCGAGGATGCGTTGGGCGACGCGGACGGCGACACCTTCGAAGGTCCGGCCGCCGTGCTGTTCCAGGTCGAGCTGGCCTTTGAGGGTGTCGTTGACCGACTCGATCAGCTGCCGCACCGACTTCAGGAGGCTCTCCCCTCTGCGCTTCCTCTCGCGCTTGAACGACGGCCGCAGCAACTCCGAGCCCCGGAAGGCCAGATCGGCCTCGAACTCCCTGGAGGCGAAGCCCTTGTCCGCGATGACCAGCAGGCCCGGCCGGTCCGTGGCCAGGTGCGGTTCGCGGTCCAGCATCGCCGACAGCACCTCCCGCTCGTCCAGTTTCGGGTTCGCCAGTGCCCACAGGACGGGCATCCCGGTCGGGGTGCACACCAGGAACAGGCGCAGGCCCCAGAAGAACCGGGAGTGCGAGGCGCAGTACCCGTATCCGGCCCAGCCGGCCATGTCCGACCGCTTCACCGTCGGACGCGAGCGGCCGCACTCCACCGGCGTGGAGTCGATGATCCAGTGGTTGTCGAACCAGAAGTCCGTGTCGACGGCCAGCAGTCGTATTGCCTTCTTGACCAGCGGCAACGCGGCCCGCAGCCGCTTGTTCCAGCCCGGCTGCCTGGGAACGTAGGGGAACATCGCTCCCAGCCGGGAGTCCACGAACCGCAGCCAGCGCGACTCCGAGGTGAAGCCCAGCAGCGCCTGTGCGACCGCAAGGGTGACCAGCTCGGAATCCGTCAGCCGCGGCGGTCGGCCAAGCCATCGGGTACCTCCGATCTCGTCGTCGATCTTCACGTACAGTGCGGTCAGCAGGGCGTCTAGGTTGTTCGTCACACAACGATCTTGGACGCCCTGTCTGCGTTCCCGGACGCACCGTCAACATTCGGAATGACTCGTCTAGAAGCAGGCACGTTGTCGGACTGCGCGACTTCGACGGGCCGCCTAGTTCTGCTGCACCGCCATCGGATCGAAGGTGATCCTGGTACGTACGCCGTGCTCTGCCCAGGTCACCTCGACCGTCGTGTCCGTCACCTCGACCTCGGAGATCACCTGCTCGGGTACCAGCGGGGTCGGGTCCGCCGTGAGAGTCGCCAGAGCCACGTACAGGGACGCGCCCTCGCCCGTCAGGCGGGGGACGACGGCCCAGCGGGTGTAGGCCGTGCCCTGGGGGGCTCGGGTCTCCTCCGCCTCCGGGGTCCAGCCGTACAGGCCGTGCAGGGTCGACGTCACCGCCTCCTCCGGGCCCGTCGCCCAGCCGGTGTGCGTGACGCGCGCCCCGGGCGGGGCGCCGATCACCCGGTGTACGCGCAGTTCGTGGCGGCCTCGTACGACCGTGATGCTCTCCACCCGCAGGCCCGGCACCATCGGCGGGCCCGCGGTGAAGACCGGACGGTGCCAGGAGGCCGCCCAGCCCCAGTCGTCGCCGTGGCCCGCGCCCAGGGGGTGGATACGGCGGCGCACGCTGCCCCGGCCGGCGATCTCCACGGAGAGATGGTTGTCGGCGATGTTGGCGGGAGCGGTCGGTCCTGAGTGGGTCGAGTAGGCCTGGCGGCCGTAGTGCGGGTCGTTCTCGGCCGCCGTCTCGCCCTCGTGCGGGCGGACGTGGTCGCTGCCGTGGTTGTGGAGTCGTACGATCCCGTCCGCGCGGGTCGACTGCACCAGCAGGCCGGGGGCGGGCAACGCCAGCACCCGGTCGCTCTCCTCCACCGGTGCCTGTTCCTCGCGGGCCGTCCAGAGGGGGGCGTCGGCGGGTGCGAGCAGGGAGACGAAGGCCTTCGAGGCCCAGTACGGGGATGCCGGGCCCGAGTACGTCTGGAGGGTCGCCTGGTGGGCGCCGTGCCAGCCGAGTGTCAGCAGGCCGTCCTCGGTCAGGGCGCCCCGGTCCAGGAAGTGGCGAAGGCTGCCGCTGATGAGGCGGCGGCTCGTTCCGGGGGTGAGCGGGGTGTCGCCGGTGAGGGCGCCCAGGCCTACGGCAGCAGAGGCGGCGAAGCGGTACGACAGGGAGCGGCCGAAGTGGATCGGCGCGCCGTCTCCGCCGAACATCAGCGCGAAGCCGTCGAGGTGTTCTCGCAGGCGGGGGCCGTACAACGCCGACAGGTCCCGGTCGTCGCCCAGGTACGCGTCCAGCACCGGGTACAGGTGCAGGGCCCAGCCGTTGTAGTGGTCGAAGGCCCGGCCGTCGCCGTCCGCGTACCAGCCGTCGCCCCGGTACCAGGTCTCCATCAGCTCTTGGGCGCGTTCGCGGGACCTCGTCGTCTCCGCGTCGCCGCGCCCGACCGACTCGAGGAAACCGGCGACCGTGTACGGGAAGAGGTACCAGTTGTTCGGGGCCGGCGTGTGGCGCAGTGAGCCGCGCAGCCATTCCTCCGCGCGGTCCTGTACGGCTGAGTCGAGCCGTTTCCACAGCCAGGGCGCCGTCAGGCGCAGCCCGAGCGCCACTGAGGCCGACTCGACCATCGGCTGGCCCTGGACGTCGTGGTCGAGGATGAGCGGCCAGGACTCGGTGTCCGCGCGGCCGGGGGTGCGGGTGCCCGCCGTGAGGCCCTGGGCGTAGCGGTCGAGCCAGCCGTGCGGGTCGTCGCCGTCCGCGCCCGCGACACGGAAGGCGGCGGCGAGGAAGGTGCGGGCGTAGCCTTCGAGTCCGTCGGAGCGCACGCCCGAGCGTGACGGCACGCCGGGCAGGTCGAGCAGGGCGCCGCCGGGGGTGCTCCAGCGCCAGGCGGCGGCCAGCAGTCCGTCGGCCACGGCCTCCCAGTGGGCCCGCGTGTAGCCGGTGTGCGGGCTCGACTCGCGGTCCTCGGGCGGGAGTTCGAAGGGGATACCGCTGCTGCTGTTGCGGGTCGTGCTGCTCATGCGAGGAAGGCCAGCCTTTCGCGTCGTACGGGATGGCGGAATCCGGCGCCGGACGCCCAGTGTTCCGTCTCGCCGACGGCGAGGTCGGCAAGGCGGCGCCACTCGTTGCCCTGGGAACCGGCGAGGTGGGGGGTGAGGAGAGCGTCGGGGCAGGTCCACAACGGGTGCTCGGGCGGCAGGACTTCGGGGTCGGTGACATCGAGCACGGCCCGGATGCGGCGTTCCCGGACCGCGTCGGTGAGGGCGTCCTGGTCGACGACGCCTCCTCGGGCGGTGTTGATGAACACGGCGCCCGGGCGCATGGAGTCGAGCAGGGCGCGGCTCACCAGGCCCCGGGTGGCGGGCAGCAGGGGGGTGTGCAGGCTGACCGTGTCGGAGCGGGCGAACAGGGCGTCCAACTCGACGCGTTTCACGCCTAGTTCGGCCGCTTCGGCGTCGGTGACGTAGGGGTCGTACAGGAGGATCTCGAAGTCGTGGGGGTGCAGGAGTTCGATGACTCGGCGGCCGACCAGGGAGGCGGAGACGATGCCCACGGTGCGGCGGTAGTTGCCGATCGTGCGGGAGGTGCGCAGCCAGTCGTCCCGGGTCTGGGTGGTGACGTACGCCTGGGCCCGTTCCAGGACGTGTTTGCCGGTGAGCAGGATCATGGCGAGGGTGTACTCGGCGACTGGCAGGGCGTTCGCGGCGGCGGCGGACGACACCTCGATGCCGCGCTCCCAGCAGGCCTCGGTGACATGCGGGCGGACACTGCCCGCCGTGTGTACGACCGCCCGCAGCCGGGGTGCCGCCGCGAGGGCGTCGGCGTCGAGGGCGGGGCAGCCCCAGCCGGTGACGAGGAGGTCGACGTCGGCGAGGATCTTGCGGGCGCGTTCGGTGCCGAAGTCGTCCAGGACCGGCAGCGGGGCGAGGTCACAGACGGTCGCGAGAGCGTCCAGCGAGGCGGGGTCGAGGACGGCGGCTGCGGCGTCCGGGGACATGGCGAGGGCGGCGCGGGGGCGGAAGCCGGGGCCCGGCGAGGACACGGTCATTCGGGGTCGGGTACTCCTTACTGGTCGACAACTTAGACAACTCCGGTACGACGACCGCTACTTGCTCATTTCACCGAGCCCGCTGTCAGGCCGCTGCGCCAGAAGCGTTGCAGCAGGGCGAAGGCGAGGATGAGCGGAATGACGGCGAGCAGGGAGCCCATGATCACCACGGGGTAGTACTCGGGCGACACGGAGGCCGAGCTGTTCCACTGGTACAGGCCGAGGCTGACGGGATAGAGGTCCTGGTCGGAGAGCATCACCATGGGCAGGAAGAAGTTGTTCCAGATGGCGGTGAGCTGGAAGAGGAAGACCGTGACCAGGCCGGGGCCGAGCATCCGCAGCGCCACCCGTACGTAGGTGGTGAGTTCGCCCGCTCCGTCGACGCGCGCGGCCTCCAGGACCTCGTCGGGGACATAGCCCTGGCTGAAGATCCGGCCGAGGTAGACGCCGAACGGGTTGAACAGGACGGGGATGAACACGGCCCAGTAGGTGTTGACGAGGCCGGCCTCCGAGGCCATCAGGTACAGCGGCAGCGCGAGCACCGTCTGCGGCACCATGACGGCCGCCAGGACCAGGCCGAACAGTTTCTCCTTGTGCCGGAAGCTGAACTTGTCGAAGGCGTAACCGCAGGCCACGCTCACCAGGGCACCGATCCCGGCACCGAGGACGGCGTACAGCAGGCTGTTGCCGTACCAGCGGCTGTACAGGCCGTCGTCCATCGCGAACAGGTCGCGCAGGTTCTGTACGAAGGAGAAGTCGCTCAGCGACAGCAGGTTGCTGCTGAACAGCGCGTCCCGGTTCTTCCCTGCGGCGAGGACCAGCCATAGGACGGGCAGCAGGGTGTAGAGGACGGAGAGCGCGACGACCACGTTGACCGTGGCCCGGCCGAGCAGGCGTGGGCGCATGAGGGTGCTGTCGCCGGTGCTCATCGGGCCGTCTCCTCGGGGGTGTTGGCGCGGCTGGTCCAGCGGGTGACGCCGTAGGACAGGGCGATCGTGCAGACGAGCAGGACGACCGAGGCGGCTGCCGCCAGGCTGTAGTTGTTGCGGGTGAAGGCGGCGTCGTAGATGTACATGCTGGGCGAGAAGCGGGAGTTGATCATCGGGGAGGACTGGCTGAGCAGCATGGGCTCGGTGAACAGCTGCAGCGCCCAGATGAGGGTGAAGATGGCGACCATGACGATCGATGTGCGGACCAGGGGTGTCTTGACCTGGAGTGCCGTACGGACCGGGCCCGCGCCGTCGACGACCGACGCCTCGATGACCTCGCGTGGTACGGCCTGGAGGGCGGCGTAGAAGACGACCATGTTGTAGCCGAGGTTGCTCCACAGGGCGATGTTCACGATCGACGGGAGCACGGTGTGGATGCCGAGGAAGTCGATGGTGATGTCGGCCTTGGCGAACAGGTCGATGACCGGGCTGATGCCGGGTGTGTAGAGGTACAGCCAGATGAGGGCGGCGATGATGCCGGGCACGGCGTGCGGCAGGAACAGGCCGAGCTGGGCCCAGGCGCGCAGCCGTACGACGCCGGAGTCGAGGAGCAGGGCGAGGGCGAGCGCGCCGATCACCATCAGGGGGATGTAGATCAGGCAGTACAGGGCGACCGTGCCGAGCCCGGACAGGAACGTCGGGTCGGTGAGGACGGCGGCGTAGCTGCGCAGGCCGACGAAGATGGTGCGTTCGGGGCCGAAGCCGAGGCCGGGCTGGTCGTCGCTGAAGAAGCTCAGGTAGATCGCCGTGCCGACGGGGATCAGGAAGACGGTGACGAGGAGGGCTAAGAAGGGGGCCATCAGGACGGCGCACGCGGCGAGTTGACGTCGGCGGGCCGCCTTGCGGGCGCGCAGGGTCGAGACGGGAGCGGCGGCGCGGGAGGCGGCGGCAGGCGCGGGGTGGTGGGCCTGGGTGGTCGCGGTCATGGGGTGTCACCTGCCTTTCGGGCGGCGGACCGTAAGGAGTTTCTGGCTCATGTGCTGTGCTGCGTGGTCGACAGGCCGAGGGCCTTCAGGTCGGGCATCGTGCCCTCCTGGGCCGCGCGTACGGAGTCGATGAGGGAGCCCTGGCCGCCGCCGACGCGGGCGAAGTTGTCCTGCATCACCCGCTGGGTGGCGGTGAAGCGGGGTCCCCAGACCCAGCCGTCGCGGATCTTGTGGGCCTCCTCCTCGAAGAGGGTGTAGATGTCCTGGCCGCCGTAGTAGGAGCGGTCGAAGGCCTCGCGGCCCACGGCGACCAGCTCGGACGCGGCCGGGTACTGGCTGCTGGTGCCGCTGGAGAGGCGGGCGCGCAGCGCGTCGGGGTGGGAGACCTGCCAGGCGATGAACTCCAGGGCGGCTTCCGGGTGTTGGCTGTCCTTGGTGACCGCGAAGGTGGAGCCGCCGTGGGTGCCGACGGACGGGCGGCCGGGATCCCACTGGGGCAGCGGGGCGATCCGCCACTGGCCGGCCTGCGCGGGCCGTGCCTTCATCTGGGCGCCTGCCTCCCAGGCCCCAGTGAGCCGGGTCAGGACGAGTCCGTCGGCGATCTGCGCGTCGGACTGTCTGCTCTCGACGGCGTTCATGAAGACGAGGTCCTCGTCGATGAGGCGCTGCCAGTAGGCGGCGACGCGCCGGGTGGGGGCGTCGGCGAGGGAGACGTTCCAGGCGCCGCGGGCGGTGTCGAACCACTGGGCGCCCGCCTGCCAGGAGTAGGCGGCGAACTGGGTGCCGCCGTCCGTGGGGAAGAGCACCAACCGTCGGCCGGGGAGTTTGCGGCGGACGGCGCGGGCCAGTTCCTCGAACTCCGCCCAGGTGCCCGGCACTTCGAAGCCGTGCTCGGCGAACAGGTCGGCGCGGTAGTGCATCACCATCGGTTCGACGTCCAACGGGACGCTGAACACACGCTGTTCGAAGGTGGTGAGGCCCAGGGCCTGTGGCAGCAGCTTGGCGCGCAGTTCGTCGCTGACCATCGAGGTGAGGTCGCGGGCGACGCCGTCGATGGCGAAGCCAGGCACCTGCGGGTATTCGATGGTGGCCACGTCGGGGGCGTTGCCCGCGCGGGCCGCGTTGCTGAGTTTGGCGTAGCCGCCCTGACCGCCGGACGGGACCTGCTGATAGTCGACCTGGATGCTGTCGTGGGTGCTGTTGAAGGCGTCCACCACCTCCTGGCTGCCGCGCAGCGCGGACCAGAAGGTGACGCGGGCGACTTGCCCGCTCCCGGCGCGCGAGGCGGAGTCCGCTCCCCCACTGCAGGCGCTCACGGCTCCTGCCAGCGGTAATGCGGCCGCCGCGGCGAGCACGGAACGACGGCTTCGTCGACGGGGGTTCTGTCGACCAGGCATGGGTGCCTCCCGTCCTGTTCGATCGAGATACGGGAATCCTCATCGGCACACCAGAAACGGTCAATAGAGCGATCAGAAGAAAATAAAGCGGTCAAACGATCGCTACACGCTGCGGGTCGACCCGCGAACCTTCAGCTCCGGCAGCAGTTCGATCCGCCTCGCCGGTACCGCCCCACCGCCGCGCGGATCCCTCAGCCGGTGCAGGAGCAGTTCGGCGGCGGCCCGGCCGACCTCACCCTTGGGCGGGGAGACGGCGGTGAGGGGGGTGCTGCCGAGGGCGGCCACGACGTCGTCGTACGCGACGACCGAGCAGTCCTCCGGCACCCGTACGCCGTGTGCCGCCAGGTCCTGGACCAGCATCAGGGCGTCCACGTCGCCGTGCAGCACACAGGCCGTGGCGTCCAGTTCGCGCAGGACGCCGGGCAGGTCGACGGCCGGACGGTCCGCGCCGGCCGAGCGGTCGGGGCCCGCGTCGGGGGAACTGAGGGTGAGGGTCCAGGCGTCGAGTTTCGGGTGGGCCCCGGCGATCTCGGTGAGGGCTGCGCGCAGCGCCCGTGCGGTGGGGCTGTCGTCGCGGGTGGCGAAGACGATCCTGCGGTGGCCGAGGGCGATCAGGTGCTCCACGGCCAGATGGGCGCCGTACCAGTGGTCGGAGCAGACCGAGTCCAGGGCGTGCAGCGCGCTGCCGGGGCGTGGTCTGCGTTCCATCAGGACGGTCGGTACGTCCAGTCCACACAGCCACTTCGCGTCGGCCTCCTCGTCGGCGAGGGTGCGCCAGCGCGGGGCGATCAGCACACCCCGGGCGCCGTCCGCCAACGCCCGCTCCACCAGGGGGTGTTCGGCGCCGGCGACCTGCGGGGCGATGTGCAGGGCGATGCGTACGCCGGCCTCCTCCAGGACGGGTCGGGCGCCGTGCAGGGTCTCGTAGAGGTAGGAGTGGCGGGCGGGTACGACCAGGACGACGGTGTCGCCGTCGCCGGGTGCGGTGACGCGCTCGGGCGGGGCGTCCGGTACGGGGAGGGTGGAGCGGGCGATGCCGTGGCCGCGCCTGAGCCTGCCCTCGCGGGCGAGTTCCTCCACGTCCCGGCGGACGGTGACCACCGAGACCTCCAGCTCGGCGGCGAGATCGGTCACCCGGGCGGCACCGCGTGCCTGCACGGCGGCCAGGATCCGCTGCCGCCTCAGTTCGACCGGCTCGCGCATACCGTTCGCTCCATGTTCGTTTGAACGCTTTGTCGCGCAGCATAGCGATCGGCGGGCCGGACGGCGGCACCACTACCGGAACAAGGGATTCCGACCGGGTCTCACCTTTTCCAATCGACCCTGACCTTCGGTCAAACAAAATTCACAGACTACTCGCGGTAACCACTTGCTTTGATCGCACGCGAGGCGAGAATTTCCCCCTCAACGCGCTGCACCTCGGGGGGAATTGGCATATGCAAGGAACAATTGACGGATTCAGTTACGGGTTTGTCACCCCAGTGGCCGCGTTTGTCATGGCCTGTCTGGGAGGCGCACTCGGACTGCGCTGTGTGGTCAGATCACTGCTCAACCAGGCTTCGCGGAAACCGGGTTGGCTGGCGATGGGGGCGGCGGCCATCGGGTGCGGAATCTGGACCATGCATTTCATCGCGATGATCGGGTTCCAGGTCGAGGAGACCGCGGTCCGGTACGACGTCGGACTGACGGTCACCAGTCTCGCCGTGGCGATAGTCGTCGTCGGAATCGGGGTGTTCGTCGTCGGCTATCGCGGCGCCACACCCGGGGCGCTCTCCGTCGCGGGCACCATCACCGGTCTCGGCGTCGCCGCGATGCACTACCTCGGCATGGCGGCGCTCCACCTCAACGGAGAGATCCACTACGCCGTGGTGACCGTGGCGCTCTCCGTGGTGATCGCGGTCGTCGCCGCGACGGCCGCGCTGTGGGCGGCCGTCTCCATCCGGGGCTTTCTGACCAGCCTCGGGGCGAGCCTGGTGATGGGGGTCGCCGTCAGCGGGATGCACTACACGGGCATGGCCGCCGTCAGCGTGCATCTGCACGACTCGGGCGGCACCACCTGGGCCGGTGACTCACCGACCTCGCTGCTGCTGCCGATGCTGATCGGCCCGGCCATCTTCCTGCTGCTGGCCGCGGTCGTGGTGATGTTCGACCCGCTGCTGGTCCTGGGCGACGGCGAGTGGGGCGGAGAGGGTGCCCAGCAGCAACCCGCGCAGGACCCACGGCAGATCCACAGGCAGCCGTCGGCCAAGCGGGGCACGGGACAGTCGTCCCCCAGCTGGCAGCGGACCCCGACCTCGACGCGGACGGATCTTCGCCTGTAGGACATACGCCTGTAGGACCTTGGCACGGTACCTACTGGCCTCCTGGTTCGGGGACCGAGGTGACCAGGCCGCTGACCCGGCCGCCTGGCACAATCGTGGGGGTGTGAACGTCCGTACGACGATCGTTGGAGGAGCTCGTGCCGTCCCCCTCACAGCCGCTGCGCAAACTGGGTTTTCTCACCATCGGGCTGTTCGACGGGGACGATCCACGGGCGGGTCACGAGTCGACGCTGGAGATCATCGAGCTGGGTGAGCGACTGGGCTTCGACAGCGCGTGGCTGCGCCACCGCCATCTCCAGTACGGGATCTCCTCCCCCGTCGCCGTCCTGGCGGCGGCCTCGCAGCGCACCCGCCGGATCGAGCTGGGCACCGCGGTGATCCCGCTGGGCTGGGAGAACCCGCTGCGCCTCGCGGAGGATCTGGCGACCGTCGACATCCTGTCCGGAGGCCGGCTCAACCCGGGTATGAGCGTGGGCCCGCCGATGCACTACGACCAGGTCAAGGACGCCCTCTACCCCGACACGGCGGACGCCGAGGACTTCAGTTACGAGCGTGTCCAGCGCTTCCTGGACCTCGTACGCGGGAAGCCTGCCACCGACTTCAGCGGGGTCGAGGGGTTCGAGGTGTTCTCCGACCGGGTGCAGCCGCATTCCCCGGGGCTGGGGCGCCGGTTGTGGTACGGCGGCGGGAGTGTGCGGTCGGCGAAGTGGGCCGGTGAGCACGGGATGAACTTCCTGACCAGCAGTGTCGTGAAGGCCGAAGGGGGCGAGGGCGGCGAGGGGTCGCCGGACTTCGCCGAGATCCAGCTCGCGGGGATCCGGGCGTTCCGTGACAGTCATCCGGACGGCGAGCGGGCCCGGGTCTCCCAGGGGCTCGTCGTGATCCCCACCGACAGTGCCTCGCCCGAGCAGCGCGCGAAGTACGAGGAGTACGCGGCGAAGCGGTTGCCGCGGACCGCGACCCCGCAGGGTCCGGCGCGGCTGATGTTCGCGCCGGACCTCGTCGGGACGTCGGCCGAGATCGCCGAACGCCTGTACGCGCACGTCGCGTTCCAGCAGGTCGACGAGGTGGCTTTCGCGCTGCCGTTCACCTTCGACCACGAGGACTACGTCCAGATCCTCACGGACATCGCGACCCGGCTCGGCCCCGCACTGGGCTGGAAGCCGGCCGCCGGCTGATCGGCGGCAGCCTTCACCAGCGCCCGGGTTCGGTGCCGGTTACCGGCTCCGACGGCCTGCCGTCCACTCCTGCCGGGATGTCGCCGGTCAGCATCACCCGGTGCATGACCCGGGGGTGGCCGAGGTGGGCGTTGTCGCTGGGGGCGAGGTGGATGGTGGCCCGGTTGTCCCAGAAGGCGACGCTGCCGGGCTCCCAGCGGAACCGGACCGTGTACTCGGGCCTGGTCGCCTGTTCGAGAAGCATCTCCAGGAGCAGGCGGCTCTCCGCGCGGGAGACGTCAGTGATCTGTTCCAGGTAGTAGCCGTTGACGAACAGCACCCGCTCCCCCGTCTCCGGGTGGACCCGCACCAAGGGGTGCACCGAGGCGACCTGGTGGTCCAGCAGATGCCGGAGGTAGGCGTCGTCGCCGGGGCGTGACTGGTAGCCGACGCCGAGCCGGTGCTCGGCCCTGAGTCCGTCCACGAACTCCCGTACGGGCGCGGAGAGTCCGGCGTACGCGGCGGCAAGGTTGGACCAGGTGGTGTCGCCTCCGTACGGCGGTACGGTCTCGGCGCGCAAGATGGTCGCGGCGGGCGGGTCGATACGGGCGCCGTGGTCGCAGTGCCAGCCGCGCAGGAGTGAGTGGCGGCGGCGCTCCAGCCATTCGGCGTGCTCCATGCCGTAGCGTCCGCCCAGTTCCAGGCGGTCGGCGGTCGTCTCGATCTCGGGGAAGTCGGGCGGGGAGGCGCTGCCGCGGCGGCCCAGGACTACCGGCTCGCCGAACCTTCGCGCGAACGCGATGTGGGCGGCGTGATCGAGCCGCTGGCCGCGGAAGAAGACCACTTTCCAGCGCAGGACGGCCGCCCTGATCTCGGCGACCGCCGTGTGGTCGAGGGGCTCGGTCAGGTCTACGCCCGAGATCTCGGCGCCGATGTGTCCGGCGACGGGCCTCACCTCCACGGCGGAGGTGGCTTTCGGCCTCGACTCCTGGGCAGGCGGCTGCACTTCGCCGTTCGTGGCGTGGTCCGTCGTCATGCACGCTCCGATCGTGGGGGCTTGTCTCGGGCTGTCGGCCTCGCTGGTGAGCGTAGGCGCTCCGCTGGGAGGGTGGTTCGTCTGCTGCGGGTCCGTCGCGGCTGGTCGCGCAGTTCCCCGCGCCCCTGAAGGGGCGCCCCGGCCGGGCGGGTTCACAAGCGCCGGTCGTACGACTGGGGTTTCGGCCTGGCTGGCGCTGGTGGAGACTGCTCGGGTGACCTTCGAGCCCAGTGAGTTCGTTCGGCGGCTGGCTGTCGGGGAGCGGCTGTCTGTGCCCGTTGAGTCGGTCGGCGGGTGGGAGACCTTTCCGTTTGAGGTGGTGGACGGGGAGTTGGTGGTCAAGCCGTTGCTGGCGCCCGTGCTGCCCGAGCCGAAGCGGGACGGGGAGGGTGGGGCCGGGGAGTGCGTGGTCTGTCGTAAGCCCGTGGTGGAGGCGCTCTGGGCGGACGAGCACTGGCGGGTGGACGCGGTCGGCGGGGCGCGGTTGCCCGCTGTCGTGCTGCTCCAGCCGCGTGGGCACTACGACCTGGCCGATCTGCCCGCCGCCCGGTCGGCCGAGCTGGGCCCACTGTTGCAGCGCGCCGAGCGGGCCGTCCTCGCCGTGGACGGCGTCGCCCGGGTGCACGTCAACCGGTGGGGCGACGGCGGCGCCCACCTGCACTTCTGGCTGCTGGCCCGGCCCGCGGGGCTGACCCAGCTGCGCGGCACGTTCCTCCCCCTGTGGGAGGAACTCCTGCCCCCGGTACCGGAGTCGGAACGGCTGTCGGCCCATCGGCGGATCGCCACGACACTGGCCGCCGGGGGCGGAACGGCATACGTGCCGTAGGGCGGGTTACGCGCCCACCCCCGCCATCCGCCACCCTTCTGTCCGGTCGTGCTGGGAGGGCGGGCCACCGACCGTACGGCGGCCGGGTCCGAACGCTTCGACCACGTCGTCCTCGCCACGCACGCCGAGGCGGCGGCCCAGTTGCTCCGCGAACTGGCCGGATAGGCACGTCAGTTGGCCGACCCGTCCGCATGCCGCCGGGCTGACTCGTTCTCCTGGGCCATGCGCCGCAGCGCCAAGAGCGCGGGTTCCAGGAGGACGGTGAGCAGGAGGGCGCGCTCGGCGACCTCCAACGGGTCCTCGATCCCGTCCAGTTGGTCGAGGTCGAGGACCGCGGTCTGCTCGGCCAGTCGGGCGTACGGCAGGAGCACCCGCCAATCCAGCGGTAAGCCGAGAGTTCGTAGCGAGGCCAGGGTCTCGGCCAGGGTGGCGCGGGCGGGTGCGGACCCGTGCACGTTCCAGCCCAACTTCCCGATCAGCGCGTCGACTTCGGCCGGTTCCGAGGAGTCCGGTTCGGTCTCGTCAGCCAACCGGATCGCCCCGAGGGTGAGTCCGAGAAGGCGGTGGGTGTCTGTGGTGTCCTCGGCGAGAGCGCCCAGCACCTCCCGGGTCGTGCTGACGGACAGGCCGCGTACGCCGATCAGCGCACGGATCAGCCGGAGTCTGCGCAGGTGGTTCTCGTCGTACTCGGCCTGGGTCACCGACAGCTGGCGGCCGGCCGGGAGGAGACCTTCGCGGAGGTAGTACTTGATCGTCGGGACAGAGACACCACTACGGCGGCTCAGCTCGGACATACGCATCGGTCGGGCTCCGCTCTGGTCATTGGATACCTACACTGTCTAACATGGATAGTGGAGGTATCCAATAATGCCCCTGCTTCACCCTGACTCTCAGAAGAAGGCCGCAGCCATGCCCACCTTCACCTTCTGGGAGACACCGTCGGCGGGCCTGCCCATCGACTGGTCGGACGCACGCGACCGGCTGGCCGCCCAGGAGCGGGCGGACGCCGACGGCAGCTCCCCGGCCACCTGACCCCACCTGCCCGTCCGCCCCACGACCCCACCACCGGATCACTGGATCAGCCACTCCCCTTCCCTAGGAGACTCCCCCGCCATGACCCTGTCCGAAGAGAACCCGGCCCTGGAGGACTCGGCCGACGCGCCGTCGGTCGGCGGCCGGCGTGTGCCGCTGTGGCTCGCGATCGTCGCGTGCAGCGTGCCCATGTTCATGGTCGCGCTCGACAACCTGGTCGTCTCGACCGCCCTGCACACCCTGGCCGTCGACCTGAAGGCGGACACCCAGCAGCTCCAGTGGTTCGTCAACGCATACGTCCTCAGTTTCGCCTGTCTGCTGATGACCGGAGCCGCGCTCGGTGACCGCTTCGGCCGCCGCACCGTCTTCGTGGTCGGCGTCGTCGTCTTCACGCTGGCCTCGGTCGGCTGCGGCCTCTCCGACACCAGCGCGCAGCTGATCACGTTCCGTACCGTGCAGGGCTTCGGCGCCGCGGCCGTGATGCCGCTGTCGCTGACCCTGCTCTCGCAGGCCGTCCCGGACCGGCTGCGCGGGCTGGCGCTCGGTCTGTGGTCGGGCGTCAGCGGCCTCGCCGTCGCGATGGGCCCGGTGGTGGGCGGCGCGGTGGTCGACGGGCTGGACTGGCGGTGGATCTTCTGGATCAACGTGCCGGTGGGCGTCATAGCCGTGCCGCTGATCCTGCTGACGCTCCGCGAAAGCTCGCTGCCGGGGACCCGTCTCGACCTGGTCGGCATGGTGCTGGCCGCCGTCGGCCTGTTCGCGCTGGTGTGGGGCATCGTGAACGGCGAGACGGACGGCTGGACCTCCGCCGAGGTGCTCGGCGCGTTCGCCGCGGGTGCGGTGCTGCTCGCGGTGTTCGTCGCCTGGGAGGCGCGGGTCCCGCAACCGATGCTGCCGCTGTCCTTCTACAAGGTGCGGGCGTTCACCCTCACCAACATCGTCTCGGCGACCATGTACTTCGGTGTCTTCGGGTCCCTCTTCCTGCTCGCCCAGTACCTCCAGATCGTGCCGCCGCGCACCCCGTTCGAGGCCGGTGTCCGCACTCTGGCCTGGACGTTGATGCCGATGTTCGTCGCGCCCGTCGCGGGCCTCCTCACCGACAGGGTGGGCGGCGGGCGGCTGATGGCGCTCGGCCTCTTCCTCCAGGGTGTCGGGCTCGGCTGGATCAACCTGGTCGCGGGCACCGACACCGCGTACCCCTCCCTGGTCGGGCCGATGATCGTGGCCGGGATCGGCATGGGCTTCGTGTTCGCGCCGACGGCGGCCGTCGTGCTGGGCTCGGTCAGCCGCGAGCACGCGGGCAAGGCGTCCGGCGCCAACACCACCGTCAGGGAGATCGGCGGGGCCCTCGGAATCGCCGTGCTGAGCACGGTGTTCGTGGCGCACGGCAGCACGGGTTCGCCGCAGCAGTTCGTGGACGGGCTGCACCCGGCGGTCTGGGTCGGCGTCGTCGTGGTGTTCGCGGGCGCGGTGTGCGCACTGGGGATTCCGCGTCACCCACGGCCGGAAGCGGCGGCGGAGGTCCAGGTCCCGGCCGGGGCGGTGGCCGAACGGGCCTGACCACCCCGGCCGGGAGCCCTGTGCCGGTGACTGCCCGTACGTGACGGACGGGCGGTCACCGGCACGACCCGTCCACCGGGCGCCCCTCCCATCCCCCCTTTCCGCCGGCCGCGCCGCCCCTTAAGGTCATCCTGAGATGTCATGGACGCGCTCACACTCTCGCCTTGAGGGGACCCCCACCATGCGCAACCTGCTTCGCACCGCCACGGCCGGAGCCGTCACCGTCGCCGCGGTCCTCGTCGGCGGCACCGCCCAGGCGACGCCGCCGGGGCCGGGAGTCTCGGGCGTGGTCATCGCCCAGAAGACCATAGGCGACACCGACTACACCCTGCGCGAGATCACTATTCCCGCAGGTCAGGCCACCGGCTGGCACTACCACGACGGCCCGGTGTACGCCGTCGTCAAACAGGGCACCCTCAGCCACTTCGACGCCACCTGCGCGTCGGACGGCGTGTATCCGAAGGGCAGCGCCCTCAGCGAGCCGGGCGGTCCCGGGGACGTCCACCTCGGCCGGAATCTGGGCACCGAACCCCTCGTACTGGACGTCCTGTACGTGCTGCCGCACGGCTCGCCCTTCTCGGAGGACGTGCCGAACCCCGGGTGCGACTTCGAGTGACCGCCGGCTGAGCCGGACCGGCCTCGGAGGTCACTCGGCGGGCAGGGGCTGCTCCGCCCAGATGGTCTTGCCGGTGCCCGTCTGACGGCTGCCCCAGCGCTGGGTGAGTTGGGCGACGAGCAGCAGACCACGGCCACCCTCGTCGTAGGCGTGCGCCCGGCGCAGATGCGGTGAGGTCGAACTGCCGTCGGAGACCTCGACGATGAGGGCGCGGTCGCGGATCAGCCGGAGCTGGATGGGCGGTTCGCCGTACCGGATGGCGTTGGTGACCAGTTCGCTGACGACGAGTTCGGTGACGAAGCCTTCCTCCTCCAGCCCCCAGACGGCCAGTTGCTCCAGCGCGCCCTGACGGGCGACGGCCACGTGCGCGGGGTCCTGCGGGACGTCCCAGGTGGCCACCCGGCCGGCACCGAGCCCGTGCGTACGGGCGAGCAGCAGGGCCACGTCGTCCCCCGGCTGCTCGGGCAGCACGGCCTTGAGCACCGCGTCGCACACGGCGTCGAGCGAGGCGCCGGGCAGGTCCAGGGCGCGGCACAGCTCGGCGGTGGCGTGGTCGATGTCCCGGTCGCGGTCCTCGATCAGCCCGTCCGTGTAGAGGGCGAGGAGCGAGCCCTCGGGCAGTTTCAGCTCGGTCGCCTCGAAGGGCAGGCCGCCGACGCCGAGCGGCGGTCCGGCCGCCACCTCGATCAGCTCGGGGACACCGCCGGGCGGTACGACAGCGGGCGGCGGGTGTCCTGCGGAAGCGAGGGTCAGCCGGCGCGAGACCGGGTCGTAGACGGCGTACAGGCAGGTGGCGCCGAGTTCGGCGACGTCGTCGCCGTCCTCCTCGTCGGCCAGATGGGTGACCAGGTCGTCGAGGTGGGTGAGGAGTTCGTCGGGCGGCAGATCGACGTCCGCGAGGGTCCGTACGGCCGTCCGCAGCCGTCCCATGGTCGCGGAGGACTGGATGCCGTGGCCGACGACGTCTCCGACGCAGAGGGCGACGCGGCTGCCGGACAGCGGGATGACGTCGAACCAGTCGCCGCCGATGCCGGCCACCGAGCCGCAGGGCAGATAGCGGTGAGCGACCTCGACGGCCGCCTGGCCGGGCAGTCCCCGGGGCAGCAGGCTGTGCTGGAGGGCCAGCGCGGTGGTGCGTTCACGGGCGAACCGGCAGGCGTTGTCGACACAGACGGCGGCACGGCTGGCCAGTTCCTCGGCGAGGACGACATCGTCGTCGGTGTAGGGGTCGGGGCGGGCGATGCGCAGGAAGACGGCGACGCCCAGCGTGGTGCCGCGGGCCCGCAGCGGCACGGCGACCATGGAGTGGACGCCCTTGCGGTACGGGCGGCCGACGGGCTCGCGGGCGTTGCGCTCCGCCACCCACTCGTCGAACGCCTGCTCGCCGGCCCGGCCGAGCAGCGCCCGGCCCTCCGCCATCGCCCGCACGGGCAGGCTGGACGGCGGATAGGTGTCCTTCGCGCCCAGCGGTATGACGGCCTCGGGGGTGCCCTCGGTGACGGATCCGTGGGCGACCCGGCGCAGCACGATCTCGTCGGCCGCCGTCGGGGGTTCCTCCGCGCCGAGGACCCAGTCGAGCAGGTCCACGCTGACGAAGTCGGCGAACCGGGGCACGGCCAGTTCGACGAGTTCCTCGGCGGTGCGGACCACGTCGAGGGTGGTTCCGATGGTGGTCGCGGCCTCGTTGAGCAGGGCGAGCCGCCACCGTGCCCAGTGCTCCTCGCTGCTGTCGAACGCGGCGATGCCCACCGAGATGATCGCGCCCGAGTCGTCGCGCACCGGCCACATTTCGAGGCTCCAGGCGTATTCCAGGCCGTCGTCCGCGTTTAGGCCGAAGGTCTCGTAGCGCACGGGGACGCCGGTGCGGGTGACCTCGCGCAGGTTGAGCAGGAATCCCTCGCTGATCCGCTCGTCGGGCACGAATTTCCCGTCCGCGTAGAACTGTCCGACCAGGGCCTGCTCCTCGGCCGTCATCAGGCCGCAGGCGACGTCGTTGAGCCACATGTAGCGCTGGTCCGTGTCGAAGACGGACATCGCCACGGAGGCCTGGCGGATCGCCCGCTCCAGCGAGGCGGGCCGCTGCGCGGTCGCCTGCGGCTCCGGTGCCGTCGGTTCGGGGAGGGCGGTGACGACGAATCCCTGGACGTCGCCGTCCTCGCCCAGTACGGGGCAGGCGCTGACGGCGAGTTCGACGCGGTGGCCGTCCCGGTGGCGGAGAGCGACCACTCCGGTCGGCTCGGTCAGCGCCGTCGGCGGCAGGGGCTCGGCGAGCAGTTCGGCGGCCGGGCGTCCGACGACGGTCTCGGCCATGTGTCCCGTCAACCGCCGGGCGCCCTCGCTCCATCCCGTCACCATGCCTCGGGCATCGATGATCACCGCGGCGGCGACTTGTTTCATACGCCCCAGGATGGTCCCTGGGCTCCCTGGCATCAACCCAGATGAACCACCTCGGCACGGTGAGTCCGCGGAACCTGTCCCTCCGCCGGACAGGAGGGACGGCCGGGCGACTCCCCGGGCAGAAAGGTCAGCTCTGATGGGCTCGGAGTGCTTCGAGGGCGCGGTCCGCGTGGGTGTTCATCCGCAGCTCGCTCGTCACCACCTCCAGGACCGTGCGGTCCTGGGCTATGACGAAGGTGACCCGCTTGGTGGGCATCATCGAGAAGCCGCGCTTCACACCGAACAGCTCACGGACCGTCCCGTCGGCGTCGGACAGCAGAGGCATGCCGAGCGTGTGGCTCTGCGCGAACTCCTGCTGCTTGTCGACCGAGTCCCCGCTGATCCCGACCGGCCGCGCGCCGACGGCGGCGAACTCGGCGGCCAGGTCCCGGAAGTGGCAGGCCTCGGCGGTGCAGCCGGGCGTCAGGGCGGCGGGATAGAAGAAGAGGACGATCGGCCCGTCGGCGAGGAGTTCGGACAGCCGCCTGGGCGCTCCGCTCTCGTCGGGCAGCTCGAAGTCCTCGATCTTGTCTCCGACGTTCACCTTGCGTGTCATGACCAGCCCTCTCCGTTCTTCGCGACACTGCGTGCCCACAGGACGAGCGGCACCTGGAGCGGCAACCGCGCGATGGCACCGGCCCGCAGGGGTGCGGGCCGGTTTCGCCAGTCGACGGCCATCTTCACGTTGGCCGGGAACACCCCGACGAAGAAGCCCGCCGTGGCGAGCGCGGCGACCCGCCGGGTGCGCGGCAGCGCCACCCCGGCCGCCAGCGCGAGTTCGGCGACACCACTGGCGTACGTCCAGGTCCTGGGCGTGCCCGGCAGTGCGCGCGGCACGATCGCGTCGTACTGGCGGGGCGCGACGAAGTGGGTGACCCCGGCGGCGGCCAGCAGCCCGGCGAGCAGCAGGGGCGAGCGTTGGGACCGTGGCACGCTTCCTCCTCGGATGGTGTGCCGGGCGATCCTACGGGACGGCAATTACGGGCGGAGAAGCGGGTGTTCGACTGTCACCCGTGATCAGGCCGGGGGCTCGCCGGGTTCCGCGAGGGTGCCCAGCCACTGCTGGAGCAGGGCCGCCTCCACCACGGTGAGCTGCTGCGGGGGTTCGGCGCGCAGCCGCGCCGCGAGGGTGGCCGCGGCTGTCGGTACGGCGTTCCCCGAGCCGGTGTCGCGTGGTTCGCCGGTGTCCGGGGGGCGGGTGATGGAGTCGATCACCGAGTCGCGCAGCCGGGCGGCGAAGCGGATGTCGGGGTACTGCTCGGGCCTGGTCAGCATGGACAGGGCCGCGCCGACGTTCGCCGCCATGACGATCCGGGTGGCGGCCTCCGGGGGGACGGTCAGCAGCCCGGCCGCCGCACACCGCTCCAGCACGCCGTGCAGCAGGGCGTGGGCCTCCTTCGCGGCGGCGGGGGGTGCGGTCAGCTCGGGCGAGTACATCAGGCGGTAGTGGTTGGGGTGGTCCAGTGCGAACCGCATGTGGTTGTCCCAGCCGCGCTTGAGGTCGGCGACGGGGTCGGCGCTGGGGCGGGCGGCGCGCTTGGAGGCGAGGTACTGCTCGAAACCCCGGTCGACCACTGCGGCAAGCAGCCCCGCCTTGTCGCCGAAGAGCCGGTAGAGCATCGGCGCGCCCACGCCCGCGGCCTCGCACACGGCGCGCGTCGAGACATCGGCGGCCGGCGCCCCGGCCAGCAGTTCCGTGGCGGCGTCCAGGATCTTCCCTCTCGCGTCCATGCGTTCACGGTACGCCATTCGTAGCGGCGTTACGAGCACCACTTAACATCGCTACGATCCCGTGATACCGTCGATACGAATCGACCGTAACGTCGCTACGAAGGGAACCGTCATGACCAGTCAGCCCAGCACGCCTCCGTCCGACCGCCCCCTCACCGGCCCGCGCGTCGCGATCGTCACCGGCGGCTCGCGCGGCATAGGGCGTCAGGTGGCCCAGCAGCTCGCCGCCGACGGATTCGCCGTGGTGGTCGGCTACGCGGGCAACAAGGAGGCCGCCGAGGACGCCGTCAGCACCATCGAGGCCGCCGGCGGCACCGCACTCTCCGCCCGCGCCGATGTCGCCGACGAGAACGACGTGAGCGCCCTGTTCGACCTCGCGGAGAGTACGTACGGCGGTGTCGACGCCGTCGTCCACGCGGCCGGCCGGATGGCCCTGTCGCCGATAGCCGACCTCGACCTGGACGAACTCGACGCCGTGCACCGCACCAACATCCGGGGCACGTTCGTCGTCGACCGGGAGGCGGCGCGCCGGCTGCGGCCGGGCGGAGCGCTCGTCAACTTCTCCACGTCGGTCCTCGGACTGTCGTTCCCGGGATACGGCGCCTACGCGGCGAGCAAGGGAGCCGTCGAAGCCCTCACGCTGATCCTCGCCCGGGAGATGCGCGGCCGGGACATCACCGTCAACGCCGTCGCGCCCGGACCGACGGCCACCGACCTGTTCCTCGACGGGAAGGACGAGGAGACCGTCGCCCGCCTGGCCGCCCAGCCCCCGCTGGAACGCCTGGGCACACCGCAGGACATCGCCTCGGTCGTGTCCTTCCTGGTCGGCCCGACCGGCCACTGGGTCAACGGCCAGGTACTGCGCGCGAACGGAGGCATCGCCTGATCCGCCCGCGCCCCGGCACGTCACCGTCCGCGCGGTGCCGTCGTCCTCCAGGCTCGGGGAGCCGACGGCTCACGGGGTGCGGAGAGGAATGACCATGGCGGCCGCGGAGCAAGACACCGGTGACCGGGACGGCAAGGGAGGCCCGGTCCACCGACGGGGATTCCTCAAGGCCGCGAGCGGTACGGCGCTCACGGCGGCCGGAGTCGGCGCCGCACCAGCCGCCACCGCCGCCCGCACCCATGCCGTGACCTCCAGGATCGAGGACACCATGCCCTCACTCACCTTCGACGCCCCAGCCACCCAACGACGACTCGGCAGGCTCTACGCGTCCACGCTCACGGATATGTCCGACCGCAACAAGGGATTGCGGGACAGGCCCTGGCCGATCGCACCGCGGGAACGGTGCGACACGGCACAGGGCGGCGTGTCAGGCGCTGGGAAGCGGCTCGGCGGCGCCCGCCTCGCCCTCCTCCTCGAAGGAGTAGGTGAGGAAGTCGTCGACCATCCGGTGGAACAGGCCGGCGAGCTGCTGGAGTTCCTCGGCGGACCAGTTGCCGAGGGCCATCCGCATACCGCGGATGCTCGCTTCCCGGATGCGTTCCACGGCCTCCTCGCCCGTGGCGGTCAGCTCGATGCGCTGGGCGCGACGGTCGTCGGGGTCGGGTACGCGGGTGACGTAACCGGCCTTCTGGAGCTGCTGTACCTGGCGGGTGACATGGGAGGCCTCGACCGCGAGCCGGTTGGCGAGTTCGCCGGGGCGCATCGGTTCCGAGTCGGCGATCTGCCGCAGGAGCGCGGTCGCGGCCCGGTCCAGCGGGACTCCGGCGACCGCCATCAGACGCTCGTGCTGCCGGGCACGGCTGACCAGATAGGAGATGCGGGTGAGAGCTCGCTCGATCTCGGCCACATCCTTCGGGGCAGGAGGGGTTTTGGGTGGCGGTGTGGACATACCCTCAACTTTACCATCTCGTTGCGTAACTCAAGTAAATTCCGCCGCCGGGGCCGCTCCCGCCACGGCATCATGCCAGGCGGTGCCCACCGCGATGGCCTGGCGCCACCGGCGGATCGCCTTCGGCGGCATACCGACGGCCAGTACGCCTACCAGCCGGTCACCCGTGCGGTAGGCGGCCAGGAACCGCCGTTCCGTCAGGTCGCCCTCGACGACCGCGACCTCGTCGTGGCCGCGCAGATAGCCGTACGCCTGGATCTTCATGTCGTACTGGTCGGACCAGAAGTACGGGACCGGCGCGAAGGGCTTGCGGGCGTCCGGGGCGAGCAGGTTGCGGGCCGCCGCCATGCCCTGTTCGGCGGCGTGGGTGCGGTGCTCGATCCGCATCCGGGTGCCGAACAGGGGGTTGTACCAGCGGGCCACGTCACCGGCCGCGTACACGTACGGTGCCGCCGCGCAGTACTCGTCGCAGACCAGACCGTCGTTCAGGGTCAGTCCGCTGCCGGCCAGCCACTCGGTGTTGGGGCTGGAGCCGACGGCCACCAACACCTCCTCGGCGTCGAGGAGTTCACCGTCGGCGAGGCGTACCCCGTCCTCGGTCACCTCGCTCACACCGACACCGGTGCGCAGGTCGACGCCGTGGTCCAGATGGGCCGTGGACAGCACCCGCCCGACCTCCTCGCCGACCGCGTGGGCCAGCGGCACGGGCGCCGGTTCGAGGAGCGTGACCTCGGCGCCGAGCCCCCGGGCCACGGCCGCGGCCTCGGCGCCCAGGAAACCGGCGCCCACCACGATCAGACGTCGCCCCGGCGCGAGCCGGTCACGGAGGGCCAGGGCATCGTCGACGGTGCGCAGGACGTGCGCGCCCTCGCCGGGCAGCCGGCGCGGGCGGACTCCGGTGGCCACGATCAGCCCGTCATAGGGGATCCGGGCGCCGTCGGCGAGCGTCACGGTGCGGTCGGCCGGTTCGAGGGCGGTCGCGGCGGTGCCAAGACGCAGATCGAGGTCGAGCGCGGCGAGGTCGGACTGCTCGCGCAGCGCCAGCCGGTCGGGGTGCCACTCCCCCGCGAGGATCTGCTTCGACAGCGGCGGACGGTCGTACGGGGCCTCGGGCTCGTCCCCGACGAGGGTCAGTGTGCCGTCGTAGCCCTGGCGCCGGAGCGTCTCGGCCGCCGCCAGTCCGGCGGCCGAAGCACCGACGATCAGGATTCGCCTCACTGCTCGACCAGCCGGATGGCCGCCGCCGGGCAGATCGCGACGGCTTCCCGGACGCCGTCGAGGAGACCGTCCTCGGGCGTCTCCTGAAGGACGATGGCGATGCCGTCCTCGTCGCGCTGGTCGAAGACCTCCGGCGAGGCCATCACGCACTGGCCCGAGGCGACGCACTTGGGCTCGTCCAGTTCCACACGCATGGTCATGTAAGTGCTCCTGATTGTGTTCGTCGTTGTGTGTACGGGTTGAACGGCCGGCCCCGGTCACGGCGTGGAACCGCCGAGCCAGTAGCCGAAACCCCGGCGCGTGTGGATCAGCGCCGGTCTCTCCTGGTTCACCTTGCGGCGCAGCCGGGAGACGAGTTGTTCGATCGCGTTGCCGCCGCGGTACTCGCCCCAGACGTGCCGGGCGATCTGCTCCTTCGACAGCACCTTCCCGGAGTTGACCAGCAGATGGCACCCTCCTCCCGGGTTCGATATTTAGCTTGCTTGACTCAAGTAACTCACACGTGCTTGCCTAACTCAAGTAAAAGCGAATCACCGAAGCCCGCGAAGCGAAAGAACCCGCAGGCACCGAGACCGGGGCCGCCTTGAGCGGAGGAGGCCCCGCCGCGCCGCACCCGTGGGGACGGGGAACGGCGCAGTCCTCGGACCCGGCGCCGGACAACTCCCCCGTCCGGCGCCGGGTCCCAGGACACCAGCAGACGGAAGGCGGGACTCCCCGATGAGGACCTTCGTACGAGCCGGGCTGGCCGGTGCGCTCGCGTGCGGCGCGCTGGTCACCGTGCTCACCGTCGGACGAGGCGGCGACGCCCCGGCTCCCCCGCAGGGCCCGTACGTCGCGCTGGGCGACTCCTACACCTCCGGCCCCAGGATTCCCACCCAGACCGGGAAGCCCGCCGGCTGCGACCGTTCCGACGGCAACTACCCCTCCCTGTACGTCTCCGACGGCGCCGATGAGGTGACGGCGCGGATCGACGCGGCGGGCGAGCGGCTGGCCGGCGCGCTCTCCGAGGTCAGGCGCCGGGCGCCACGGGCCGAGGTGTACGTCGTCGGCTATCCGGCTATCCGGCGATCCTGCCGTCCGGCGGGAACCGCTGCGCCGACGACATGACCCTCGCCCCCGATGACATGCGGTTCCTCGACGCCAAGGAACGGCAGCTCAACAGCGTGCTGCGCGAGCGGGCCGAGGCCGCCGGGGCGGTGTACCTCGACACCTACGGGCCTTCCGTCGGCCGTGACGCCTGTGCGGCTCGGGACACCCGCTGGATCGAACCCCTGATGCCGGCGGCGGACGCGGCCCCGGTGCACCCCAACGAGCGCGGTGAGCGCGGTATGGCCGATGCCGTCGTACGCGCCCTCAGGTCTTCGGGGTGAGCGCACCCGACCCCCGGATCTCCCCCCCACACACACACAAGAACAGCAATTCCCTTACTCAGAAGGCGAGTTACCCCATGGCCACCATGAAGTCCGTCAAGACCGGCGCCCAGGGCAAGATCGAGGTCGTCGAGGTCGAGCGTCCGGTCCCCGGGCCCAAGGACGTCCTCATGCGCATCCGCGCCTGCGGTATCTGCGGCACCGACACGTTCTTCGTCCACATCGGCGGCAGCCCGTTCGGTCCGGACGGTTCGATGGTCTCCATCCCACTGGGCCACGAGCCTGCCGGTGAGGTGGTGGAGGTCGGTGCCGAGGTCGAGGGCCTCAAGGCGGGTGACCGGGTGGTCGTCAATCCGCAGGGTGTGTCGTCGGGCATCATCGGCTGTGGTGGCGCGCACGGCGCGATGAGCGAGTACCTGCTCCTCGACGACTGCGAGGTCGGCAAGACGGTCACCGTCTTCCCCGACACCGTCCTCTTCGACATCGCTTCCCTGAACGAACCGATGGCCGTCGCCCGGCACTGCGTGAACCGGTCCGAGGCCACCCCCGACGACACGGTCGTCGTCTTCGGCGCCGGACCCATCGGACTGGGCGCCACCATCTGGCTCAAGCTGCGCGGCGTCAAGCACGTCGTCGTCGCCGACGTCCTCCCCGAACGCCTGGAGACCGCCCTCGCCGTCGGCGCCGACGGCGTCATCAACTCCAAGACCGAGAACGTGACGGAACGGCTGACGGAACTGCACGGCCAGGCCACCAACGCCCTCGGCCAGCCCCGCCCCGGCACCGACATCTACATCGACGCCGCCGGAGCCCCCGCCGTCTTCCAGACCGTCGTCGACAACGCCAAATGGAAGGCCAAGCTCGTCATGGTCGCCGTACAGAAGAAGGGATCCGACATCGACCTCGGCGGCATGCTCCGCAGCGAACTCACCCTCATCGCCTCCCAGGGCTACCCCACCGAGATCTTCGAAGTGACCCCCGAGATCGTCGAGCACCACGGACGCTTCGCCAAGCTCATCAGCCACCGCATCCCGTTCAACGAGGTCGACACCGCCTTCACCCTCGCCCTCACCCCCGGAGCCGCCGAAAAGGTCGTCGTCACCTTCGACGAGTAAGGCATGAAGTACGGCGGGGCCCGAGGAGACACGGCTCCCCGGGCCCCGCCGTCACGTACGGGGTGTCACCACTCGACCGGGAGTTCGTGGACCCCGTACACCGAGCCGTCGTGCTTGAAGGTGATGTTCTCCAGGTCTGTGGCCAGGCGCAGGGTGGGGATGCGGCGGTACAGCGTGCCGTAGACGACCTCCAGTTCCAGCCTCGCCAGGGGCTGGCCCAGGCACTGGTGCACCCCGAAGCCGAAGGCGATGTGCCGGCGGGCGTCGCGGGTGAGGTCCAGGCGGTCGGGGTCGGGGAAGGTGTCGGCGTCCCGGTTGGCGATGTCGTTCGGCACGATGATGCCCTCGCCGGCCCGGATGACCTCCCCCGCGAACTCGATGTCCTCCAGGACCGCCCGACGCCGTCCGTTGTGGGTGATGTTGAGGTACCGCAGCAGTTCCTCCACCGCCGAAGCGATCAGCTTCGGGTCGTCCGAGTCGCGCAGCAGGGCCAGTTGGCCGGGGTTCTGGAGCAGGGCGAGGGTGCCGAGGGCGATCATGTTGGCGGTCGTCTCATGGCCGGCGATCAGCAGCAGGACGCCCATCTGGGCCGCCTCGTTGCGGCTCAGCTCCCCCGCCTCGATACGCCCGACCAGGCCGGAGAGGAGGTCGTGACCCGGGGCGGCGATCTTCGCGCCCATCAGGTCGTCGAGGTAGTCGAGCAGATTGGTGCTGGCGGTCAGCCGCTCCTCGGGATCGATATCCCGCTTGATCAGGTTCTTGCTGTTGTCCTGGAAGAAGTCGTGGTCCGCGTACGGCACTCCGAGCAGGTCGCAGATCACCAGGGAGGGCAGCGGCAGGGCGAACGCCTCGACCAGGTCGACCGGTCGGGGACCGGCCAGCAGGCCGTCGATCAGGTCGTCCGTGAGTTTCTGGATGCCCGGTCGCATCGCCCGGGTGCGTTTCACGGTGAACGCCGCTGTCACCATCCGGCGCAGCCGGGCGTGTTCCGGGTCGTCCTTGAGGATGAAGCTGACGTTCGTCTCGCCGGTCACGGCGTTGGCCGGCGGGTAGCCGGGGGTCGCGGGGTCGGAGCTGACCCGGGGGTCACCCAGCAGGGTCCGCTGGTCCTCGTAGCGGGTCACCAGCCAGGGCGTACTGCCGTTCCACAGCCGGACCCTGCGCAGCCGGGCGTCCTGCTGGAGGTCCTTGAGGACGGGTGGGGGGTCGAAGGGGCAGCGGGCCGCCCGGGACATGGGGAACTCCGGGACCTCGGCCGGGTGTGCGGTGGGGGGATGGGCTGTGCTCGTCATGACGTACTCCGGTACTCCGTGAGTGAGGGGGGAACGGTGCCTCGTACGTGGTTTCCTCCTGCTTCCCTTCGGTGCTGCTCGCGGTGCTCTCATCCGGTGTGGGTGACAGGTGCCAGCCAGAGGCCGACGACCGCGTCCACCAGACCGGTGGCCGTGTCGTGCCAGTTGGCGCGGGGGGTGGTGCTGCGGTCGGCCAGGGCGCGTTCGCGCTCGGCGCACATGTTCAGGACCAGGTGGCGGGCCATGTCGCCCCGTTCGGCCCGGACGTCGGCCGGGAGGTGGGGCAGACAGCGGTTCAGGCCGTCGATGATCTCCCGCAGCCTCGGGGAGGCGAGGGCCTCCTCGGTCATGATCTCGTAGAGGGCGGGGTCGGCCATGACCTGGACACAGAACCGCGCGTACCAGGTGGGGTTGCCCAGGGCCGCGAGGTGCTCGGGGATCGGCCGGACCAGACAGTCCACCCAGTCCCGCAGGTCGGCGTCGGCCCGCAGACCGGCCAGGAGCCGCAGGCGCACCTCCTCGAGCTCCTGGGCGTGCTTGCGGACGATGGCCCGTACGAGGTCGGCCTTGGTGCCGAAGTGGTAGCCGACCGCCGCGTTGTTGCCCTGTCCGGCCGCCTCGCTGACCCGGCGGTTGGACACGGCGTACACACCGCGTTCGGCGAAGAGCCGCTCCGCCGCGGTGAGGATCAGCTCGCGGGTCGCGCCGACCGGCTCTTCCCGCACCGTTCTGGCCAGCATGGTCCACCGCCTCACTGGGACTTCGCGCGGCCCGCGACGAGCGGTCCCTCCGGTCGCCGGGCGTTTCCTCAACCCCGCACGATCAGGCAACTCCTGTGGCTGGCCTAAGTCAAGCAACTGACTTAACTTGACGGAAACCGTTCGCCCGGAGGCGACGACATGTCCGAAGCACCTGCCCGACCTGCGGATTCGGCCGGACCGTCCGAATCGGGGGTGCCCGGCCCGCTGCGGGCGGACGCCGTCGTGGCGGTCCTGGCCTTCGCGGGGATCGTCGTGGCGCTGATGCAGACGCTGGTGATCCCGCTGCTGGCCGAGCTGCCGAAGCTGCTCGACGCCTCGCCCTCGGACGCCACCTGGGCGATCACCGCGACCCTCCTGGCGGGGTCCGTCGCGACGCCGGTCGTCGGGCGGCTCGGCGACATGTACGGCAAGCGCCGGATGCTGCTGGCGAGCCTGGCCCTGCTGGTGGCCGGCTCGGTGGTCTGCGCCCTCAGCGACAGCCTGGCCCCGATGCTGGTCGGGCGGACCCTGCAGGGGATGTCGTCCGGGGTGATCGCGCTGGGGATCAGCATCATGCGCGACGAGCTGCCGAGCGAGCGGCTCTCGGGCGCCACCGCGCTGATGAGCGCCTCGCTCGGGGTCGGCGGCGCCCTCGGTCTGCCGGCCGCCGCGTTCCTGGCCGATCACGCGGACTGGCATGTCCTGTTCTGGGCCTCCGCCGGGACGGGCGTCGTGGCCACCGCGCTCGTCGTACGGATCGTGCCGGAGTCGCCGGTGCGCACGGGCGGGCGCTTCGACGTGGTGGGCGCGGCCGGGCTGTCGACGGCGCTGGTGTGTCTGCTGCTGGCGATCTCCAAGGGCGCCGGCTGGGGCTGGGGCAGCGCCCGGACCCTGGGTCTGCTGCTCGCGGCGGTCGCGGTGCTGCTGGCCTGGGGCCGCTGGGAGCTGCGCGCCGGGCAGCCGCTGGTGGACCTGCGCACCACCGCCGCCAGGTGCTGTTCACCAACCTCGCGTCGCTGGTGTTCGGCTTCTCGATGTTCGCGATGGTGCTGGTCTTTCCGCAGATCCTGCAGTTGCCCGAGGCGACCGGATACGGTCTGGGCCGGACGATGCTGACCGTCGGCCTGGTCCTGGCCCCGCAGGGCCTGGTGATGATGGCGACGGCCCCGCTCTCGGCCCGTCTGTCGAGGACCAAGGGCCCCAAGGTGACCCTGATGACGGGCGCCCTCGTGGTGGCCGCCGGTTACGGCCTGAGCCTCTTCCTCATGACCACCGTCTGGCAGCTCGTCCTGGTCTCCTGTGTGATCGGGGCGGGCGTCGGACTCTCGTACGGCGCGATGCCCGCGCTCGTCATGGGGGCGGTCCCGGTCTCGGCGACGGCCGCCGCGAACAGCCTGAACACGCTGATGCGGTCCATCGGTACGGCGGTGTCGAGCGCGGTGGCAGGCGTCGTACTGGCCCGGATGACCACCTCGTTCGGCGGAGTGCCGCTGCCCGCCGAGAACGGGTTCCGGGTGGTGATGGGCATCGGTGCCGGGGCCGCGGTGCTGGCCTTCGGCTTCGCGTCCTTCCTGCCCCGCGGACAGGCCGGCGCACCGGCTGTGGAGCTGGCCGAGGGGCGGTTGGTGGCTTCCGCGCCGGGTACGAACTCCCGCGACCAAGCGACCGGTTCGGAGTAGGAGGGGGCTCCGGAGGGTCTATCGTGTCGGCATGTCCGTCCCTGAACTGATCCGTATCGTCTCCCGCGACTCGCCCATGGCCCTGGCCCAGGTGGAGCGGGTACGTGCAGAGCTGGCCGTCGTCCACCCGCACACCCGCACCGAGGTCGTCCCCGTGAAGACGACCGGCGACAAGTGGATGGGCGATCTGTCCAAGGTCGAGGGCAAGGGGGCGTTCACCAAGGAGGTCGACGCCGCGCTGCTGGCCGGTGAGGCCGATCTCGCGGTGCACTGCGTCAAGGACGTGCCCGCCGACCGGCCGCTCCCGAAGGGGACGATGTTCGCCGCGTTCCTCAAGCGGGACGACATCCGCGACGCCCTGATCCACCCGGGCGGTCTGACCCTGGACGAGCTGCCGGACGGCACCCGGATCGGTACGTCCTCGGTGCGCCGGATCGCCCAGCTGGCCGCCTCGCACCCGCACCTGGAGTGCGTGCCGTTCCGTGGCAACGCCAACCGGCGGCTGGAGAAGCTCGCGGCCGGTGAGGCGGACGCGCTGCTCCTCGCGGTGTCCGGCCTTGAGCGCATCGGCCGGATGGACGTGGTCAGCGAGGTCCTCTCCCCCGAGACGATGATGCCGCCGATCGGCGCGGGCATCCTCGCCCTCCAGTGCCGTGAGGGCGACCACGAGCTGATCGACGCGGTCAGCGGCCTCGGCGACCCGGACACGCATCGGGAGGCGACGGCCGAGCGGATGTTCCTGCACGTTCTCCAGGGGCACTGCAACAGCCCGATCGCCGGGTACGCGAAGGTGTCCCGCAACGGCGAACTCTCCCTGCGCGCCTGCGTGTTCACCCCCGACGGCAAGGTCCAGCTGAACGCCCACGAGTGGGCGGGCCGGCTCGATCCGGCCACGCTCGGCACGTCCGTGGCGGTGGCGCTGCTGCGGCAGGGCGCGCGCGAGCTGATCGACAACATCGCGCACTGAGGAATGACACGCTGAGGAACAGGAAGCGGGAATCGATACCGCCCGGCACGCCGGGCGGTTCGGTCGTTCAGGTGGGTTCCGTCTGGCCCTTCTGGTCGCGCTGTTCCCTCAGGTCCCGCTGTTCCTTCAGGAAGTCGCTCGCCTGGACGGCCACGCCGTCCCGGGCCGTTCCGTGGTGCGCGCCGGTGCCGGTGAAGTCCTCGGGGAGGCCGATCCCGCCCGCCCAGAGGTGCCGGGCGGTCCACTCCTCCTCGACGCGCAGCTGGATCTGTACGTCCACCTGCGCCAGGGACGCTTCCGGGCCTGCGGCGTACAGGACGGCCGTGGCGCGGCGCAGCGGGTGGACGTCGAAGCCCTCGATGAACTGCGAGTTCCGCCAGTCGATGAAGGCGCCCTCGCCGTCGGGGCCGAGCCGGACGTCGACCTGGCCGTCCTCCAGATGGACGCCGTAGTGCCGCTCGCCACGGTTCTCGACGGTCACCCGGAGGCTGAAATAGGTCAGCCCCTCGGCGGCGTCGTCGCGCCCGCGTGGCGGTTCGGCCGCCACCAGACGGTGTACGCGGACACGCAGGCCGGCATGCTCGTCGTACTCGTGCCAGTCCCCGACCACGTTCGGCTCGCGCACAGTCCACCTCTCGACCTCGGATGGCTGCTTCCTATCCTTGTGCCCGGCGCACAGTCAAATGAGCGGAATGCGCTGTGGCCAGCGAATTCGCCCCCTTGATCACTGATCAAGCGGTGTGCAGCGGAAATCCGCCGAAGGGCACCCCGACCATGGTCGGCCGCGTGCCGCACATCACGTTCCGGTGCATGGTCGTGACCGGCGCGTTCAGCGGGCCAGGCGACCGAGGAGCGAGGAGGCCGCCACGATGCTGATGACGGCGGCGAGCAGCAGGACCCCGAAGTCGACGGCGAGGTTGGACGGGGTGCCGAGGAGGAGTCCGCGCAGGGCGTTCACCTGGTAGCTCAGCGGGTTGATCCGGCTGACCGTCTGGAGCCAGCCCGGCATCACGCTCACCGGGTAGAGGGCGTTGGAGCCGAAGAAGAGCGGCATGGTGATGGCCTGGCCGATGCCCATCAGCCGGTCGCGGGTGAGGACGATCCCGGCGATCGTCATCGACAGACACGAGAAGAAGGCGGAGCCGAGGACGACGGCCACCGCGACGCCGAGCAGCTTGAGCGGGTTCCAGGTCAGGGCCACTCCGAGGAGGGCGGCGATGACGATCACGACGACGGCTTGGATCAGCGCCTTCACACCGGCCGCGAAGGCCTTGCCGGTGACGAGGGCCGCGCGCGGGGTGGGGGTGACGAGGAGTTTGGTGAGGATTCCGGCGTCCCGCTCCCAGATGATCATGATGCCGTAGAAGATGGCGATGAACATCGCGGACTGGGCGATGATGCCGGGCGCCAGATAGTCGAGGTAGGGGATGCCACCGGTCGGTATCGCCCTGATCCGGGTGAAGGTCTCGCCGAAGATCAGCAGCCAGAGGGCGGGCTGGATTGCCCTGGTGTACAGCTCGGTGCGGTCGTGGCGGAGTTTCTGCAGTTCGACTGCGCACATGGCGCCGACCCGGGCGGGCAGCAGCCGCCAGCCCGTTCTGGGCGTGGGCGGTACGAGCAGCAGGTTCAGGGCGGTGGGGTCAGCCGACGCGGGACGCGGTGCGGCGGGTGCTGCGGACATCGCGGAAGTCTCCTGACCGTTCGTCGAGGCCGCTGCCGGCGATGTCCCGGAAGACGTCCTCCAGCGTGGGCGGC
The DNA here is from genome assembly GCF_021545335.1 of Streptomyces sp. GQFP. GTDB lineage: Bacteria > Actinomycetota > Actinomycetes > Streptomycetales > Streptomycetaceae > Streptomyces. Next base: position 221,009 of record NZ_CP089312.1, read on the forward strand.
GGGGCGGTGTCGGACGCGCCCTCGGCCCGGCGTCGTTCACCGAGCCCCGCGCGGAGTTCGTCGGGGGTGCCGAGGGCGCGGATGCGGCCGTGGTGCATCAGGGCGACGCGGTCGCAGTACTGGTCGGCCTCGTCCATGTAGTGCGTGGTGACCAGGACGGTCATGCCGGTGGCGGCGCGCACGGCGTCGATGTGCTCCCACACGCCCGTTCTGGCGATGGGGTCGAGTCCGATGGTCGGTTCGTCGAGGATCAGCAGCCGGGGCGCGCTGACCAGTGCCTGGGCGAGTTCGAGCCGGCGCACCATGCCACCGGAGTAGGTGCTCGCGAGCCGGTCGGCCGCGTCGGTGAGCCCGACCGCCGCCAGGGCCTGGCCGACCCGTTCGGCGCGTTCGCGGCGCGGGACGTCGAAGACCCGGGCGAACAGGACGACGTTCTCGCGTCCGGTGAGCCCGGAGTCGGCGGACAGCTGCTGCGGTACGTACCCGAGCAGTCGGCGCACCGCCATCCGGTCCCCGGCGGCGTCGTGCCCGAAGACGCGGACCATGCCGGCGGGCACCGGCAGCAACGTGGTGACACAGCGGATCGCCGTGGTCTTGCCCGCGCCGTTGGGCCCGAGGAGGCCGAACACCTCCCCCTCCCGGACGCCGAGATCGAGCCCGTCGACGGCGTTGGTCTCACCGAAGGCGTACACGAGTCCCGTACAGCTGACGGCTTCCCGGCTCTCGGGGATGTCAGCGTTCTCCGTGGTCTCGGTGATCTCGGTGGTCCTGTCGTACGTCATGACTCCTCCGCCTCCTCGCGCAGGTTCCGGGCCAGTTTCCGCAGGGCCGGGAGCGCGGCCCGCAGGGCTTCCCGGTCGGCGTCGTCGAGACGCGCCACGTGCCGTCGTACGAGAGCGGTGCGCCGTTCCCGCCAGTCCCTGAGGCGTGCCTCGGCCGCCGGGGTGGGCAGCAGCCGGGCGGCCCGCCGGTCGGCGGGGTCCGTACCGCGGATCAGATAGCCGTCCTTGACCAGTTGGTTCACCAGCGTCGACACGGAGTTGCCCGCGAGGTACAGCTCCCTGGCCGCGTCCGAGATACCGATGCCGGGGCGGTCCATGACCAGGCGCAGCAGCTCGACCTCGGCGCCCCGCAGCCGGGGCACTTTCGTCCCGCTGCGCAGTCGGCGCCGGATGAGCCGCTGCACTCCGAGAAGCGCGTCGGCCAGTTCGTCCGCGAAGGTCGCTGGTTCCACACGCCGAGATTAGCTCTGTGTCAGAGGTATCCGGGGAACGGGGATGGAAAGGACGAGTCAAGAACATGTATGCGGCATCTTCCGCGCCGCCGCGAATTCGCACAGCGATCAGCGAGAAGCAGCAGGTCACTCTTTATGGTGATTTGTTTCCATGTCGCCGGGAGCGGGAATTTCCCTTTCAGTGCTTCGGACAGGAGGCACGTCCGTGGGAGCCGGTTCGCCGGGCCTTCGGCCGTCCTCCGTGCGGTCCGTGAGCGCACCCTCCCGCGGTGTCTGTCCAGCCGGCACCGACCGAGGAAGGTGCGCGCGATGCGTATCGCCACGAGAACGAATCGCCATCCGCACGACGACGCCCCCGACACCGCCGCCGACTTCGAACGGCTCGTCCGCCTGCCCGAAGGGCCGGAGCGCCGCGCCCTCCGCGACGATCTCGTACGGGCCTGGCTGCCCATGTCGGAGCGGATCGCCGTCCGGTTCCGGGGCCGCGGCGAGGCGCTGGAGGATCTCTACCAGGTCGCGGCCGTCGGCCTCGTCAAGGCCGTCGACCACTACGACCCCACGCGCGGCGCCGCCTTCGAGGCCTACGCCGTGCCGACCGTCACCGGTGAGATCAAGCGCCACTTCCGCGACCACCTGTGGGCACTGCATGTGCCGCGCCGGGTCCAGGACCTGCGCAACCGGGTACGCGTCGCCTCGAAGGAGCTGTCCGCCACCGTCCCGGGCCGGCCCCCGACCGTCGCCGAGATCGCCGCGTACACCGAGCTGAGCGAGAGCGAGGTGCGTACGGGCATGGAGGCCCTGGAGTGCTTCTCCGTGCTGTCGCTGGAGGCGGAACTGCCGCGCACCGACGGGTACGCGCTCGCGGACACGGTCGGCGGAGCCGATCCCGGCTTCGACCTGATCGTCGACCGCGCGGCCGTCAGCCCCTGTCTGCGGGCTCTGCCCGAACGGGAGCGGACCATCCTCTATCTGCGGTTCTTCGGCGGGATGACACAGAGCCGGATCGCCCGGCAGCTCGGCATCTCCCAGATGCACGTCTCCCGGCTGCTCAGCGCCTGCTGCGCACGCGTACGCGAGGAACTCGACGTGGACGAGGAACCGTCCGACGGAGAACTGCTCGCCGATGCCTGCTGAGGAGCGGCGGCCCCGTACACCCCAGTCGCCCGGGCAGGTCATTCACAGCCGGGCGACTGAGGGGCGGGCTCACTGCCGAACCCTCCCGGGAGCGATTCCCCAGCGTGCCCTGCTCCCCGGTGTCACCGCAGGGGCGGGGTTGAAACACCCCCGGTCAGGAATAGCGCTCCGTGTCCGCCGTGTCACCCGGAATCCGGGTGGGTCCGAAGCGGTCCAGCGCGTCCTCCAGTTCGGCACGGATGTCGGACGGCATTTCTCCGTTCCGTCCCCAGATCAGAATCATCTCCGCGAGATTGCGGAGTTTGATGTTGGTGTGCTGGGAGACCTCTTTCAGTACTTCCCAGCCCTGGTCGGGTGTGACCCGCCCCAGCGCGACCATCATGCCGATCGCCTGGTCCACGACGGCATGGGAGGTGACGGCCTCCTTGAGCTGGTCGACCTCGGCCCGCAGGGCGACGACCTGGTCGTCCTCGCTCGGGCCGCCGTCCATGGGCATGGACATGGTCACCTCCGGGTCACGTCAAACGTACTCCCCCATCGTCGCCACTGGGCCTGCCGGGTGCCAACAGGCCCGATCGGGGTACTCGACAGGCACCGGGACGGGGTTCGGCCGGAGACTGGTGTCCGGCCGGCGAACGCCGGTGGACGGAACCAGGACGCGAGTGCCATGAACCACGACACGACACAGCCCAGCGGCGCGACGGACGTCGTCTCGACCCATTCCGTGTTCGGCGCCCCCTGCTGGGTGAGTCTGACCAGCCGCGATCTGCGGGCCACCGAGGCGTTCTACAGCGCCGTACTGGGCTGGCGGTGGCGTTCGGCCCGGCTCGGCGACCGCTTCCGGGTGGCGCTGGTGCAGGGCACACCGGTCGCGGGGATCGCCGCGGTGGCCTCCGTATGGCAGGTGGCGGTCGCCTGGATCCCGTACTTCGCCGTGCCGAGCGCGGACGAGGCGGCGGGCCGGGCCCGTGAGCGCGGCGGTACGACGGCGGTCGGACCGCTCTCCTTCCCGCCCGGCCGGGCGGCTCTGCTGGCCGACCGGGACGGGGCGATCTTCGGGATCTGGGAGGGCGAGCTGCTGGCCGGCTGGGAGGCCTGGCGACGCGCGGCACCGGCGTTCGTACGGCTGCACACCCGCGACGCGTTCGACGCGGCCATCTTCTACGGGGAGATCCTGGACTGGGCCTCGGACCGCCCCGGTTGCTGCGAGGTCCACTACGAGGCCGACGAGGTCGTGCTGCGCAGTCGGGGCGATGTCGTGGCCCGTATCGTCTCGGGCGCCCTGGAGGCGGCGCCCGACCCCACGATCCGGCCGCACTGGCAGGTCCACTTCGCGGTCGAGGACGTGGCGGCCTGTGTCAAGGCCGCGGAGAACAACGGCGGCAGTGTGCTGCGGTACGACGCCGGTTCGGTGCCGTTCGAGGCGGTGCTGCGCGATCCGGACGGGGCACAGTTCACGGTGACCTCACGCGTCCCGCGCTGAGCCCTCCGGCTGCCGGACCGACGAGTAGAGGTACTGGTCGTCCGCCAGCGGCTGGGTTCGGATCCTGCCGTTCCAGAGCAGCAGGCCGTGCCGCCGCTCCCAGCGGGAGACCCACCATGCGCGGGCCGACCACGCCGACGCGAAGATCAGCGGGAAGAGAGCCAGATCGCGCTCCCAGAACAGACCGCCGCCGACCGCGGACGCGGCCAGGAAGACGAAGAGCAACACGTTGACGCAGTTGCGGTACTCCTTGCCCCGCGTCGGCAGAACCGCGGCCGGCTCCTGCAGCGGAACCGCCTTGTCGAAGTCCCGCCCCTCACCGAACCACTTGATCCGGGAGACGGTGAGCACCCCGAACCCGGCAACGAGCACCAGATAGGTCAGCCCGAGGGCGATCGCCCGGCCGACACCCCCCGGCGTCTCGGGGGCGCCTTCCACCCCGAACACCACCCCCGCGCTCACCAGCGCCGCGCAGACCGCGAGGAGCGCGCACGTCACCTCGTAGTGGACGTACCTGAACACGGTGTTCCCCCTGCGCACGATGCTCCCCCTGTGCCCCACCCCGGCCCCGAGACAGAGTGTCAACTCCACTATGCCCCGGGGGAGTCCGGAATGTGCCGCTCCTACACGTTCACGAGGGAGTCCCGCGCCCTGCCCGTCGCACCGGCGAAGGACGGGACCTCTCGGGGTACCCGGCGCGCCTCCCGCAGGGTCGGCGCGGGTCCGGTCGAGACCAGCGGGACGCCTTCGCAGGAGCGGGCCCGGCGCGAGAACCAGATGATCTTGGCGCCGGTGTCCGTGGCACAGCAGCCCCAGCCGTCGCTCAGGGCGGCGATCCACGCCAGACAGCCGCGCAGTTCCTGGTCGGGACGCAGGTCGCGGTCGTGCTCGGCGATGGCGGTGATGAGGTGCTGGCCGTTCCACCACATCTCGATCACCGCGCGCTTGTCGGTCGCGTGCTCGTCGATTGCGCGCAGCAGCACTTCGGTGCCATGACAGACGGGTCCGACGAGGTGCTCCAGGTCCCACAGGCGGAGGTGAGCGGCCAGAATGCGCTCGACCTGGCCGACCCGTTCGGGGCAGACCTCCACGTCGAGGTGGTAGTAGCAGGGCTCTGCGGTCTTCATCGTCGTTGGCTCCTCACGGCGGACTCACGCTTCTGCACGCGCTGCGGGGCCGGGCCCCGAACGCGAAGCGTGAGCACTGTTCGCTTCTGAGTCAGCTCCAGAGTGGGAGCGCTAGTCCATTCGTGCAACACGAGCGCCCCCTGTGGTCGTTGAAGACCCAACAAGACGTTGGGTCGCCACACGTGCACCATGAGTCAAGGTCTCGCTGTAGAAGCAGTCCGTCACGGAGTCAGTCATGAGGAAGGGGACCAGCGCCATGCTGCTGCCCGCCAAAGCCGAGGTCGCCCGACAGCTGAACAAGTACCGGGCGTGGGAGCGCGTCATGCTCGCGGCCCCGTCCGACCGTTCGGCGCGCGACAGTTTCGAGGACTCGGGCTACACCTTGTGCGTACTGATGGGGAAGCGGTGCGCGCGAGAGGCCGCACACGCCGCCGAACGCTATCTCCGCACGAGCCTGGTCGCCTACCTGCGCGAGCAGGCCGGCTGGACCCACACCGACCGTTTCACCGGGCACTCTCCGCCCACCGTCCAGCGCTCCGTCGCAGGCGGATAGCCCACCGGCACCGCTCGCGACGCCCGTCCCGACCCCCAACCCCAGTACGGCAGAGGTGAGACCCATGAGCCCGACTCCGGCCATCGGCCGCATCCCGGTCCGGGACGTGCGCCCGGCCGTCGAGGGCGGCAGACGCCCGGCGAAGGCCGTCGCGGGAGAGACCTTCGAGGTCACCGCGACGGTCTTCCGCGAGGGCCATGACGCGGTCGGTGCGAACGTCGTGCTGTGCGACCCGGAGGGCCGCCCGGGCCCCTGGACGCCGATGCGTGAACTCGCCCCGGGTTCCGACCGCTGGGGCGCGGACGTCACCCCGGACGCGACGGGCCACTGGACCTACCGGGTCGAGGCGTGGGGCGATCCGATCAGCACCTGGCGGCACCATGCGGGCATCAAGATCCCGGCCGGGATCGACACCGGGCTGGTGCTGGAGGAGGGCGCGCTGCTGTACGAGCGTGCAGCCGCGGGTGTGCCGCAGAAGGCGGCCCGTGCTGCCGTGCTGGCCGCCGCACGGGCCCTGGGCGACGACTCGCTCTCGGTCCCGGATCGTCTCGCACCGGCGCTGACCCCGGCGGTGGACGAGGTGCTGGCCCGGTTCCCGTTGCGTGAACTGGTCACGTCAAGTGAGCCGTTGGCGCTGGTGGTGGAGCGGGAGCGGGCTCTGTACGGGGCCTGGTACGAGTTCTTCCCCCGTTCCGAGGGGACCGTGCAGCAACCCCACGGGACGTTCCGCACCGCCGCCCGGCGGCTGGCGTCGATCGCCGCGATGGGCTTCGACGTCCTCTACCTCCCCCCGATCCACCCCATCGGCCACACCTTCCGCAAGGGCCCCAACAACACCCTCTCCGCCACCCCCGACGACGTCGGCGTCCCCTGGGCGATCGGCTCCGAGGACGGCGGCCACGACGCCGTCCACCCCGACCTCGGCACCCTCGACGACTTCGACTTCTTCGTCGCCGAGGCCGCCCGCCACGGCCTGGAGATCGCCCTCGACTTCGCCCTCCAGTGCTCACCCGACCACCCCTGGGTGCAGAAACACCCCCAGTGGTTCCACCACCGCCCGGACGGCACGATCGCCTACGCGGAGAACCCGCCGAAGAAGTACCAGGACATCTACCCCATCGCCTTCGACGCCGACCTCCCCGGCCTCATCGCCGAGACCGTGCGCGTGCTGCGGCACTGGATGGACCACGGGGTACGGATCTTCCGCGTCGACAACCCGCACACCAAACCGGTCGTCTTCTGGGAACAGGTCATCGCGGACATCAACCGCACCGACCCCGACGTCATCTTCCTGGCGGAGGCCTTCACCCGGCCCGCGATGATGCACACCCTCGCCCAGACCGGCTTCCAGCAGTCCTACACCTACTTCACCTGGCGCAACACCAAACCCGAACTCACCGAATACCTCACCGAACTGTCCGGTGACGCCGCCGCGTACATGCGCCCGAACTTTTTCGTCAACACCCCCGACATCCTCCACGCGTACCTTCAGCAGGGCGGGCGTCCCGCTTTCGAGGCCCGTGCCGTCCTGGCCGCCACCCTCTCCCCCACCTGGGGCGTCTACAGCGGCTACGAACTCTGCGAGAACACCCCTCTGCACGAGGGCAGCGAAGAATACCTGGACTCCGAGAAATACCAACTCAGGCCCAGGGACTGGGAATCGGCCGAGCGGAACGGGCTGTCGATCGCCCCGCTCATCACCGCCCTCAACCGGATCAGGCGCGACCATCCCGCCCTGCGCCGGCTCAGGAATCTGCACTTCCACCGGACCGACAACGACGCGGTGATCGCGTACAGCAAGCGCACCGGCGACGACACGGTTCTGGTGGTCGTGAACCTCGACCCTCACCACACCCAGGAGGCGACGGTCTCGTTGGACATGCCGCAACTCGGCCTGGACGAGCGGGAAACCGAACGGCATTCCCTGACGGTGCATGACGAGTTGAGCGGCGAGACCTACCACTGGGGCCGGACCAATTACGTACGTCTGGAACCAGGCAGGGCGCCCGCACACGTCTTCCACCTGCTGCGGTACTCGACTGGAGGCCAGTAACGCCGTGACCGTCAACGATCCCGTCCCGGACACCTTCGAGGACACTCCCGCCAAGGACCGGGACCCCGAGTGGTTCAAACGCGCCGTCTTCTACGAGGTCCTCGTCCGCTCCTTCCAGGACAGCAACGGCGACGGAGTCGGCGACCTCAAAGGCCTCACCGCGAAACTCGACTACCTCCAGTGGCTCGGCATCGACTGCCTCTGGCTCCCGCCCTTCTTCAAGTCACCGTTGCGCGACGGCGGTTACGACGTCTCCGACTACACCGCCGTCCTCCCCGAATTCGGTGACCTCGCCGACTTCGTCGAATTCGTCGACGCCGCCCACCAACGCGGCATGCGCGTCATCATCGACTTCGTCATGAACCACACCAGCGACGAACACCCGTGGTTCCAGGAGTCCCGGAGCAACCCCGAAGGCCCGTACGGCGACTACTACGTCTGGGCGGACGACGACAAACAGTTCCAGGACGCGCGGATCATCTTCGTCGACACCGAGGCCTCCAACTGGACCTTCGACCCCGTCCGCAAGCAGTACTACTGGCACCGCTTCTTCTCCCACCAACCGGACCTCAACTACGAGAACCCGGCGGTCCAGGAGGAAATTCTGGCGGCTCTCCGATTCTGGCTGGATCTCGGAATCGACGGCTTCCGTCTCGATGCAGTTCCCTACCTGTACCAGGCCGAGGGCACCAACTGCGAGAACCTCCCGGCCACGCACCAGTTCCTCAAACACGTGCGCAAGGAGATCGACGCCCACTACCCCGACACCGTGCTCCTGGCGGAAGCGAACCAGTGGCCCGAGGACGTCGTCGACTACTTCGGCGACTACCAAAGTGGCGGGGACGAATGCCACATGGCGTTCCACTTCCCGGTCATGCCACGCATCTTCATGGCAGTGCGCCGTGAATCGCGCTATCCGGTCTCGGAAATCCTCGCGAAGACCCCCGCCATTCCCTCGAACTGCCAGTGGGGCATCTTCCTGCGCAACCACGACGAGCTCACCCTCGAAATGGTCACCGACGAGGAACGCGACTACATGTGGGCCGAATACGCGAAAGACCCGCGCATGCGCGCCAACATCGGCATCCGCCGCCGCCTCGCCCCGCTCCTGGACAACGACCGCAACCAGATCGAACTCTTCACCGCCCTGCTGCTGTCGCTGCCCGGCTCGCCGATCCTCTACTACGGCGACGAGATCGGCATGGGCGACAACATCTGGCTCGGCGACCGCGACGCCGTCCGCACACCGATGCAGTGGACCCCGGACAGGAACGCCGGCTTCTCCTCCTGCGACCCGGGCCGCCTCTTCCTGCCCACGATCATGGACCCGGTCTACGGCTACCAGGTCACCAACGTCGAAGCCTCGATGTCGTCGCCGTCCTCGCTCCTGCACTGGACCCGGCGCATGATCGAGATCCGGAAGCAGAACCCGGCGTTCGGCCTCGGCTCGTACACCGAACTGCCCTCCTCCAACCCCGCCGTGATCGCCTTCCTGCGCGAATACAAGGACGACCTCGTCCTGTGCGTCCACAACTTCTCCCGCTTCGCCCAGCCCACCGAACTCGACCTACGGGCGTTCAGTGGCAGCCACCCCGTCGAACTCATCGGCGGAGTCCGCTTCCCCGCAATCGGCGAACTCCCCTACCTGCTCACCCTCGCAGGACACGGCTTCTACTGGTTCAGGCTCACCCGAGTCACCCCGCGCACTGGCCGACGACATTGAGCGTGTGCCCGCGAAAGGACGCGTCACCATGCCGAAGACCGCTTCTCTTCGCCCGAGCAGGACGGACCTCGCCCGGCCGCTGACCTCGCTCGGTGGGCTGCTGCGCGAATGGCTGCCCCAGCAGCGCTGGTTCGCGGGCAAGGACCGGCCCGTCACGGACCTGGGCCTGCTGTCGATGACCGAGCTGTTTCCGGGCTGTCTGCATCTGCTCGTCCGCACCGGCCACACGCCCGTCCCCGCACCCGGCGGCACTCCCCCGCCCGGCGACTGCTACCAACTGCTCCTCGGCGTACGGGACCGAATGTCACCGCACCTCCGCCGGGCCCTCCTCGGCCGCGCGGAGGAAGGGCCCTTGGCGGGGCTGCTGGTCTACGACGCCCTCCAGGACCCCCGGGCGGCGGAACTGCTGCTGGAGCGGCTCCGGCGCCCCGGCACGGCCGGCCCCCTGCGTTTCGAGGCCGACCCCGGTGTCACCGTGCCCGCCGGACTCGCCCCGCGGCTCCTCGACGTCGAGCAGTCCAACTCCTCGCTCGTGTACGGCGACTCGTTCATCCTGAAAGTGCTCAGACGCGTCCAGCCGGGTGTCCACCCCGACCTGGAGGTGCCCGCCGCCCTCGCCCGCCAGGGCTGCGCCCGCGTACCCGCCCCCGCCGCCTGGTTCCGGACCGACCTGCCGCAAGACGCGACCCTCGGCGTGCTCCAGCCGTTCCTGCCCGGTGCCTCCGACGGCTGGACGCTGGCCCTGCGCGCCCTCGCCTCGGGGCACCCGTTCACCGACGAGGCCCACGAACTGGGCCGCGCAACCGCCGACGTACACCTGGCCCTCGCGACCGCCTTCCCCGGCGACACCCGCAGCATGCGGCACGACACGCGTACGGCGGCTGCCATGGCCGAGCGTCTCGATGCCGCCGTACGCCATGTACCGGCGCTGCGGCCGTACGCCCGGGGGCTACGGGCCGCGTTCGACACGCCGGCCGGGTTCGACGCCGGTCCGGACGCGCAGCGCGTCCACGGTGATCTGCACCTCGGACAGGTGCTGTGCACCGGGGGTACCGGCGGGGGCTGGTTCGTGATCGACTTCGAGGGTGAGCCGTCCCGTCCCCTGTCCGAACGCCGCAGCGCCCAGTCGCCGGTGCGGGACATCGCGGGCATGCTGCGCTCCTTCGACTACGCCGCCCGTACGCGTCGGCCGTGGCGCCCCGAATGGGCCCTGCGCTGCCGGGACGCCTACTGCGCGGGGTACGCGGCACGGGCCGGCTGGGACCCGCGCCGCATCCCCGGGCTGCTGCGCGCGTACGAGACCGACCGGGCCGTGTACGAGGTCGTCTACGAGGCCCGGCACCGCCCCGACTGGCTCCCTGTCCCCATGGCGGCGATCGAACGACTCGCCGTCCGAGGAGGCTGACCGCTGTGGCCCTGCACGACTCCGCCCTCCCCGACCCGTCCTCCCTGGGCAGACCCGATGCCCTCTGGGAACCGGGCGAACGGCAGCGCCTGCTCTCCGGCACCCATCACGACCCGCACGCGCTGCTCGGCGCGCATCCTGTGCCGGGCGGCGGGGTCGTCTTCCGTGCCCTGCGCCCGCTCGCGCGTGGCGTGAGCGTGGTCGTGGACGGGCGGGTCAGTGCGCTCGACGACGACGGTGACGGGTTCTTCAGCGCCCTGATCCCCCTCGATCGGCCCTTCGCCGAGACTCCCGACTACACGCTGCTGGTGTCGTACGAGGGCGGTGAGTCGAAGGCCGAGGATCCGTACCGTTTCCTGCCCGCCCTCGGTGAGCTGGATCTGCAGCTCATCCGTGAGGGGCGGCACGAGGAGCTGTGGCGTGCCCTGGGTGCCGAGCCGATGACCCACCAGGGCGTCACCGGCACCCGGTTCACCGTCTGGGCACCCAACGCACGCGGGGTCCGGGTCGCCGGGGACTTCAACTTCTGGGACGGCACCGGGTATCCGATGCGGTCGCTCGGTTCCTCCGGGGTGTGGGAGCTGTTCGTGCCCGGCGTCGGGGAGGGCGAGCGGTACAAGTTCGAGGTCGTGGCGCGGGACGGCGGCCGGGTCATGAAGGCCGACCCGATGGCCCGGCGTACCGAGGTGCCGCCCGCGACGGCGTCCGTCGTCACCGTCTCGCACTACGAGTGGGGCGACGAGGAGTGGCTCGCGCGCCGCTCCGGCAGTGCCGTGCACGAGGAGCCGTTCTCCGTGTACGAGGTCCATCTGCCCTCCTGGCGGCCCGGATTGACGTACCGTCAACTCGCCGATGAACTCCCCGCCTACGTCAGGGACTTGGGCTTCACCCATGTGCAGCTCATGCCGGTCGCCGAGCATCCCTTCGGCGGCTCCTGGGGGTATCAGGTCACCTCGTACTACGCCCCGACCGCCCGGCTGGGTTCACCCGACGACTTCCGGTATCTGGTCGACGCGCTGCACCGGGCCGGTGTGGGTGTGCTGTTGGACTGGGTTCCGGCGCATTTCCCCAAGGACGACTGGGCGTTGGCCAGGTTCGACGGGGAGCCCCTCTACGAACCCGGCGACTGGCGGCGGGCCGAGCATCCGGACTGGGGGACCTACGAGTTCGACCTCGGGCGGACCGAGGTGCGGAACTTCCTGGTCGCCAACGCCGTGTACTGGTGCGAGGAGTTCCACCTCGACGGGCTGCGCGTCGACGCGGTTGCCTCGATGCTGTACCTCGACTACTCGCGTGACTCCGGGCAGTGGACGCCGAACGTGTACGGCGGGCGGGAGGACCTGGACGCGGTCGCCTTCCTCCAGGAGATGAACGCCACCGTGTACCGGCGGGTTCCGGGGGTCATGACGATCGCCGAGGAGTCCACCGCCTGGGGCGGGGTGACACAGCCCACCGACAGCGGCGGGCTCGGCTTCGGGCTGAAGTGGAACATGGGGTGGATGCACGACTCGCTCGGCTATGTGGCGCACGAACCGGTCCATCGCAAGTACCACCACCACGAGATGACGTTCTCCATGGTGTACGCGTACAGTGAGAACTACGTCCTGCCCATCTCGCACGACGAAGTCGTCCACGGCAAGCAGTCGTTGGTGTCGAAGATGCCGGGCGACTGGTGGCAGCAACGGGCCAACCACCGCGCCTACCTCGGTTTCATGTGGGCCCATCCCGGCAAGCAACTCCTCTTCATGGGGCAGGAGTTCGCCCAGGGCTCGGAGTGGTCCGAGGCCGACGGGCCCGACTGGTGGTTGCTGGACAAGGAGTACGCGGCCGAGCCCGACCACCGGGGCGTGCGCGATCTGGTCCGCGATCTCAACACCGTCTACCGGCACACCCCCGCCCTCTGGCAACGCGACACCGACCCCGCCGGCTTCCGGTGGGTGGCCGGGGACGCCGCTGAGGACAACGTCTTCGCGTTCCTGCGCTACGACGCGGCCGGGGCGCCCCTGTTGGCCGTCAGCAACTTCTCGCCCGTCGTCCGCCACGACTACCGTCTCGACGTGCCCGGCTCGGTGCCCGCCTGGCAGGAGGTCCTCAACACGGATGCCGCCAGCTACGGGGGCGGTGACGTCCGCAACTCCGGGCAGTTGAAGCCCCGTTCGTCGAGTGTCCGGCTTACGTTGCCGCCGCTCGCCACGGTGTGGCTGATGCCGGTGCGTGGGTGAGGTGACGCGGGTCGAGTGCGGAAACCCTCTTCCGAAACCACTTTCTGAGCCTCTTCCGGAAACGTACTTCACAGTTCCCGACAACAACGTCCGCCACCTGAGCTAGATTCGTTCACCGTCGATAACTCCACTCGTCGGCGCGGTCACAGTCAGTACGATCCAGGAGCAGCGCATGCGCGACTTCGCCCTCGCTCCCCCCACCACCGCACCGCTGACGGGCGGTCTCGCCGACAGTGTCTTCGACACTGCGCTGCGGGAACCCGACCTGCCGCAGCTCGCGCGCCGCCTCGACCCGGCCAAACCGGACTGGACCGAGGTGACGGCCGCCGATCTGCGGGACGAGGTCGTCGATCTCGCCAAGGGGTTCGTCGCCTCCGGCATCTCACCAGGCCACCGCGTGGCCATCATGGCCCGTACCCGCTACGAGTGGACGGTGCTCTGCTACGCGCTCTGGGCCGTGGGCGCCGAGGTCGTGCCGATCTACCCGACGTCCTCGCGCGACCAGGTCGCCTGGATCCTCTCGGACTCGCAGTGCAGCGCCGTCGTCGTCGAGGACGAACAGGGCCTGATGACCGTCGGCTCGGTGTGCACCTCACTGCCCCTGCTGCGCAACGTGTGGCAGCTGGACGACGGAGCCCTGCCCCAACTCGTGGAGCTGGGGCGGCCGGTGCCGATGGCCACAATCGACTCCCTGCGCCGGATCGTGCTGCCGGACTCGACCGCGGTGATCGCCTACACCTCCGGCACGACCGGGCATCCCCGCGGCTGCGCCCTGAGCCACCGCAACCTGGCCAGCCCCTGCGACACCCTGCTCGCGGGCTGGCGGCAGACGGCGGCACCGCCCGGCGAGCAGCCCAGCGTCCTCGCGTTCCTGCCCTTCTCGCACGTGTACGGCCTGATGATCCAGGGCCTGTGTCTGCGCGGCGGCATGCTGATGGGGCACGAGCCGGACCTGAGCGGGGAGTCGCTGTCGTCGGCGCTGCTCTCCTTCCGGCCGACGTATCTGTACGCGGTGCCTTCGGTGTTCGAGAAGATCTACAAGAACTTCCTGCGCGCCGCCCAGAAGGCCGGCCGGGGCACCCTGTTCGAGCGGGCCGTCGGCACCGCGCGGGACTTCGCGACGGCTGTCGAACGGCAGCGGCTGGGCACCGGCTCCGGACCCGGATTCGATCTGCGGCTCCAACACGCCCTCTACGAGCGGACGGTGTACCGCAAGCTCCGGGCCGCCCTCGGCGGGCGGGTGTGCGGCGCGGTCTCGGGCGGCTCGCCCCTCAACCGCGAACTGGCCCTGTTCTACGCGGGTATCGGCATCCTCGTCCACGACGGCTACGGCCTCACCGAGACCAGCGGCGGCATCACCGCGCAGCCCGTGGGCCGGGAGAAGTTCGGGACGGTCGGGCAGGCGCTGCCCGGCTCGGAGATCCAGGTCGCGGACGACGGCGAGATCATGGTGTACGGCGCCTCCGTCTTCCAGGGGTACGTCAACGACGACGCCTCCACCCGGGCCGCGCTGTACGGCGGCTGGCTGGCCACCGGGGACATCGGGCGGCTGGACCAGGACGGGTATCTGACGATCACCGGGCGCAAGAAGGACATCATCATCACCAGCAGCGGCAAGAGCGTCGCGCCGGCCGCCCTGGAGCAGCGGCTGCGGATGCATCCGCTGGTGCACCAGGCGGTGATCGTGGGAGACAACCGGCCCTGCGTGGGCGCCCTGATCACCCTCGACCCGGAGTTCCTGGCCCACTGGCGGGGCTCGCTCACTCTCCAGGACGACGCCCCGGAACGGCAGGGACGTGAGGAGAACGCCCTGCGGGAGGAGATCGGACGGGCCGTCGCCGCCGCCAACAGCACGGTGTCGCGGTCCGAGTCCATCCGGGTGTTCCGGGTCCTCGGGGAGCCCTTCGCCCTCAGCAACGGTCTGCTGACCCCCTCGATGAAACTGCGCCGGGACGCGATCGTGCGGCACTACGCCGTCGAGATCGACGCGATGTACCAGGCCCGGGCGCCCATTCCCCGGCCCAACCCGGCGGCGGAGGAACTGGCGCGCTGGGAGGACGCCGACAACATGTTCCGCTGAGCTGACGGCGCGTAGACGGGGCTGATGTTGGTTGACGGTACGGCGGGCGGGCCCGCAGAGTGATCTCCGTATCGGCCCCTCCCGTACGGATTGGACCCTGTCGTGACCAGTACCGCCGCACCGTGGTCGCATCCGCCCGTCAAGGTCGGGCTCGTCGGCGCCGGACCCTGGGCGCAGGGGGTGTACGCGCGTGTGCTGGCCGCCGGGCCCGAGACCGAGCTGGCCGGGGTCTGGGCGCGCCGCCCCGAGGCCGCCGAGGAGACGGCGGCTCCGTACGGGGCGCCGGTCGCCGCCCGGTTCGAGGAACTGCTCGGCTCCTGCGAGGCGTTGGCGTTCGCCGTGCCGCCCGCCGTACAGGCCGAGCTTGCCCTGCGCGCCGCGAAGGCGGGCAAGGCACTGCTGCTGGAGAAGCCGATCGCGGAGGACCTCGGGGCAGCCCGGCGACTGGTCGATGCGATCGACGAGGCCGGGGTCGTCTCCCAGGTCACCCTGACCAACCGCTACCACCCCGAGACCCGCCGGTTCCTGGAAGCGGCGGGCGAGGCGGACGTGTTCGGCGCGCGGGCGGCCATTCTGAACGGGGCCTTCCTGGGCGGCGCGTTCTCCACCCCCTGGCGGCTCGAACACGGCGCGCTGCTCGATCTCGGGCCGCATGCCCTCGATCTGCTCGACGCGGCCGTGGGGCGGATCGTCCGGGTGCGCGGGGCAGGGGATCCGCGCCGCTGGATCGAACTGACCTGTGAGCACGAGAACGGCGCGGTCAGCCAGGCCTCCCTGTCCGGTTCGGTGAACGTCGAACGGGGCGTCTCCCGCCTCGAACTCTTCGGTTCCGGCCCGGAGTTGGTGTTCGACAGCACCGACCTCGACCACGAGGAGAGCTGGCCGGTGCTGCGCCGCGAGTTCGCGACCGCCGTACGCACCGGAGTCTCCGGCGAGCTGGACGCCCGTCGGGGCCTGCATCTGCAGACCCTGATCGCGCAGGCGTCGGAGGGCTGAGCACCCCCGGACACCCCTGTTCATCCCCCGAAACCCGACGTGATGTGGATCACGCTCCACTTCGGGGCCGATGCGGAACAACCCGGGGAGGTCGGCCGTTCTTACCTACGTGGCTGCGGAGGGGACAGTGTCCCCGGGCCTCACCTATAGCCCATGGGGAAGATCGTTCGGCTGAAGCCCCATGGAGCCTTTCGCCGAGAGGCGACCGCCCTCCGCGTGCCACCACCTACGGCCCTGGCTGGTCTCCCCCGTCCAGCCAGGGCCTTCTCATGTCAAAAATCGGTCTTGTTCCCGTCGTCGAGGTGCCCGAGGCGTCCGCAACGGCTCAAATGGGGGTAGGGGAAGCATCCAGATCGCCGGCGAGGAGCCCTGCTCATGACCAAAGCGACAAAGCTGCTGTCCGCCCTTCCCCCGCCCCGCCGTGAGCGGCTGCTGGCGCTCGCGACCGAGGTGTCCTTTCCCGAGGACCACACGATCTTCGAGGCGGGCGGCACCGCCGACCGTTTCTGGGTCGTCCGCTCCGGCGCGGTCTCCCTGGTCCAGCAGGTGACGCCGGTGCAGCGGGTGACCGTGGCGAGCCTCGGGGCGGGCGATCTGCTCGGCTGGTCCTGGCTCTTCCCGCCCCATCAGTGGGACTTCGGTGCCGAGGCCTTCAGTCCCGTACGCGCGTACGAGTTCGACGCCGAGGCGGTGCTCAGGCTCTGCGACGAGGAACCGGCCCTCGGGCTGCAGCTGGTCCGGATCATCGCCGAGATCCTCGCCTACCGGCTGGAGCTGACCCGGGGCAAGCTGATGGACCACTACTCCCTGCACAAGCGTGCCACCGGGTAGACAGTGCCGGTCCGGTGCTCAGACGCGGTAGCGGCGCAGCGCCGGCATCGCGGCCGCCAGGGCCAGGGTGACGGCGACGACCAGGAGTCCGCCGCCGGCGACGGCCGTGCGGGTGCCCAGGGCGGATGCCGTGGTGCCGTGCAGCAGGTCGGCCAGACGGGGACCGCCCACGACGACCACCGTGAAGACACCCTGCATCCGGCCGCGCATCTCGTCGGTCGCCGCCGACAGCAGGATCGCCACCCGGAAGACGCTGGAGACCATGTCGGCGACCCCGGCGGCGACCAGGAACGCCACCGCCACCCACAGGCTGGTGCTCAGCCCGAAGCCCGTGATCGCCAGACCCCACGCGACGACCGCCCCGATCACCATCCAGCCGTGCCGCCGCGCCCGCGAGAAGGTGCCGGAGAACAGGCCGCCGACCACCGCGCCCACGGGGATCGCCGCGAACATCAGCCCGAGGGCGAGTCCCTCCCCGTAAGGGGCGTACGTCTGGGCGGCGAGCTGTGGGAACAGGGCGCGGGGCATGCCGAAGACCATGGCGACGATGTCCGCGAGGAAGGACAGCAGGAGCACCGTGTGCAGGGCGATGTAGCGGAATCCGGCCAGGACCTCCCGTGCGCCCGCCTTCCGGGAGGCCGCAGGGCCCGGCGGGAGTGCGGGGAGCCGTACGACGGACCACAGGGTGACGCAGAGGGCGAGCGCGTCGATCAGATACAGCTCGGCGAGGCCGACGACGGGTATGAGGGTGCCGGCGAGCAGCGGTCCCGCGACCAGGCCGGTCTGCATGACGGTCGTGCCGAGGGCGTTGGCGGCGGCGAGTTCCTCCTGCGGGACCAGCTGGGCGACGACGGCGCTGCGGGCCGGTGAGTTCAGGCCGAAGAATGCCTGCTGGAGGGCGAGCAGGACCATCAGGGTCGCCACCGAGTCGAGGCCGACGAGTGCCTGGATCCAGAACAGCAGCGACGTGACGGCGATGCCGGCGTTGGTGATCAGCAGGAGCTTGCGGCGGTCCATGCTGTCGGCGACCGCGCCGCCCCACAGGGCGAACACGACCAGGGGCAGGAGTCCGGCGAGGCTCGCGTAGCCGACCCAGGCGGAGGAGCCGGTGATGTCGTAGATCTGTTTGGGCACGGCGACGGCGGTGAGCTGGCTGCCGACGGCGGTGACGGCGGTCGAGGACCACAGGCGGCGGTAGGCGGGGCGGCGCAGGGGCCGGGTGTCCATGGCCCAGCGGCGTCCGGCCGGACGGGGCTCGGCCGTCGGGGTCTTCGGCTGGGAGTCCTCGTCGCTGCCGGTACTGCTCTCGCTGGGGTCCACTGATGTCCTGGTTGCTAGTTACATCCAATCGGCTCAGCTTTCAATATCACAGGTCCCGCAGGGGCTGCCGGGGTCTTCCGCGGCGAGCGTCCGGGCGGCGCTGTCCAGCAGCATGTCGAGGGCGGTCGGATAGGCGCTGGCGACCATGCGGGCGGCCAGCAGCGGGGCCGCCTCGGCGATGCGCGGGTGGGTGCTGCGGGGCAGGCGGGCGTAGGTCGAGCGCCACATGTCCTCGTCGGCGGTGAGGCTGGCGCGCGGCAGGGCCAGGGAGGCGGCGTCGAGGGCGGCGAAGGCCAGCGTCTGGTCGATGAAGGCGTGGTAGATCCGTACGGTCTCCGGCAGCGGGAAGCCGGCCGTGCGCAGGACGTCGAGGATGGCCTCGTCGGCGGCCAGTTCGTTGGCGCGGCCCGTGACCCGGCTGGCAGTCAGGACGGCGGCCTGCGGATGGCCGACGTACACGGCGTGGATGCGCAGCCCGATGGCCCGCAGGTCCGGCAGCCACTCCCCCGTGGGCTGCCAGCCGTGGAGTGCCTGGCCGATGAGGGCGTCGCCGATGGCGAGGGTCAGGTCGTCCATGCCGCGGAAGTAGCGGTAGAGGGTGCTGGGGTCGGCGTCCAGGGCGAGGCCGAGGCGGCGGGCGGTGAGGCCGGCGCTGCCGTGTTCGCGGAGCATGCGCAGGGCGGTGTCGACGATCAGCCGCTCGGACAGCACGGTGCCGCTTCTGGTGGGGCGGCGGCGCCGTCGTTTCTCCTCCGGTACCACCGGTTTCGGCATGGTCGCTCGCCTCCGTGGTTCGTTCGTGGTCCGTTCGCGGGGTCTTATGCCAACGCCATTGACCTTAGACGACGGCAGGGCGTTGGATCGGCGGACAACGGCATCGGAACCGCCGTAACCACCTGATCCTTCGAATCCTTCGTAAACAGGGAGTTTTGCCATGCGTGTGCTGCTCGTGGGCGCCGGCGGGGTGGGGACCGCGATCACCCGGATCGCCGCCCGGCGCTCCTTCTTCGACCGGATGGTCGTGGCCGACTACGACCCGGCGCGGGCCGAGGCGGCGGTCACGGCGCTCGGGGACGGGGACCGGTTCGTGGCGGAGCGGGTCGACGCGTCCGACGAGGGCGCGGTGGCGGAGCTGCTGGCCCGGCACGGGTGCGATGTGCTGCTCAACGCGACGGACCCGCGCTTCGTGATGCCGCTGTTCCGCGCGGCCCGCGCCGCCGGGGCCACCTATGTCGACATGGCGATGTCCTTGTCGCGTCCGGATGCCGAGCGGCCGTACGAGGTGTGCGGGGTGAAGCTCGGCGACGAGCAGTTCGCGGCGGCGGACGAGTGGGCGAAGGCGGGTGCGCTGGCCATCGTCGGGATGGGCGTGGAGCCGGGCATGTCCGATGTGTTCGCCCGGCACGCCGCCGACGAACTCTTCGACGAGATCGAGGAGATCGGCATCCGCGACGGAGCGAACCTCACCGTCGACGGCTACGACTTCGCGCCGTCCTTCAGCATCTGGACGACGATCGAGGAGTGCCTCAACCCGCCGGTCGTCTACGAGTCCGGCCGGGGCTGGTTCACCACGGAGCCCTTCAGCGAGCCGGAGGTGTTCGACTTCCCCGAGGGCATCGGCCCGGTGGAGTGCGTGAACGTGGAGCACGAGGAGGTGCTGCTCGTGCCGCGCTGGATCGACGCGCGCCGCGTCACCTTCAAGTACGGCCTGGGCGACGAGTTCATCCAGACCCTCAAGACACTGCACCTGCTCGGCCTGGACCGCACCGACCCCGTGACCGTCCCGAGCACCTCAGGACCGGTCGCCGTGTCGCCCCGGGACGTCGTCGCCGCGTGTCTGCCCGACCCGGCGACGCTGGGCGAGCGCATGCACGGCAAGACCTGTGCGGGGACGTGGGTCAAGGGCACGAAGGACGGGGCGCCGCGCGAGGTGTACCTGTACCACGTGGTCGACAACCAGTGGTCCATGGCGGAGTACGGCTCCCAGGCGGTGGTGTGGCAGACGGCCGTCAATCCGGTCGTCGCCCTGGAACTCGTCGCCACCGGCGCCTGGACCGGCTCGGGAGTCCTCGGCCCGGAGGCGTTCCCGGCCCGCCCCTTCCTGGACCTGCTGGAGGCGTACGGCTCGCCGTGGGGCATGCGCGAGCAGTGAGGTGCCCTCCCCGGGCCGGAACCCGGGGAGGCAGGAGCCCTAGGGAGCGGACGGCTTGCCCTTCGTGCCGATCCAGGTCTTGAACAGCGAGTCCAGGTCCTTGCCGGAGACGTGCTCGGCGAGGGCGGTGAACTGGGCGGTCGTACCGTGACCGTTGCGGTGCTGTGCGGCCCAGGTGCGCAGGATCTTGAGGAACGCCGTGTCACCGACCGCTTGGCGGAGCTTGTGCAGGGCCATGGCGCCGCGCTGGTAGACGGGACTGCCGAAGATGTTCGCGCCGCTGCCCGGGTCGGCGGGCGGGAAGGACCACAGGTCGTCGCTCGCGGCCGTGGCGTACAGGCCGTCGAAGGTCTTCTGGGCGCTCGGGCCGCCGTGCTGTTCCGCGTACAGCCACTCCGTGTAGGTCGCGAAGCCCTCGTTGAGCCAGATGTCCTTCCAGCTGGTGAGCGTGACGGAGTCGCCGAACCACTGGTGTGCGCTCTCGTGGACGAGGGTGCTCAGGTCGGGTGCCTGGTCGTACACGGGACGGGTCTGTGTCTCGAGCGCGAAGCCGACCTGTGGGGCGCGGTCGACGATGGATCCGGCGGCCTTGTACGGGTAGGGGCCGAAGAGCTTGGCCTCCCACTCCAGGACGGACGGCAGTTTCTTCAGTACGGGAGCGGCGGCAGCGGCCTCGCGGGGGTCGACGGCGTTGTAGACCTTGATGCCGCTCCGGGTGGTGTACTGCTCGACCTTGAACTTCCCGACCGTGGCCGTGGCCAGGTAGGCGGCCATCGGCTCGGACTGGCGCCAGCGGAAGGTGGTTTTGCCGCCGGCGGTCTTCTGGCCCAGGAAGACGCCGTTGGCGACCGCGGTGCGCCCCTGGGGGACGGTGATCGTGAAGTCGTACGAGGACTTGTCCTTGGGGTGGTTGTTGCCGGGGAACCAGCTCATGGAGCCCTGCGGCTCCCCCGCGACGAACACTCCGTCGTCGGTGGCGATCCAGCCGTCCTTCGAGCCGTCCGGGTCGATGACCGCCTTGGGGACACCGCTGTAGGTGACGGCGACCTGGAAGGTCTGGTTCTTGTTCAGGGCGCGGCGCGGGCTGACGATCAGTTCCTGCCCGGAGCGCCGGAATCCCGCCTTGACGCGGTCGACGGTGAGGGCGGTGACCTTCAGGCCGCTGAGGTCGAGGTTGAAGCGGGTCAGCTTCTGGGTGGCGCGGACGGTGAGCACGGCCTTGCCGTCGAGGCGGCGGCTGGTGGGGTCGTAGCGGAGGTTCAGGTCGTAGTGGCCGACGTGATAGCCGCCGTTTCCGGACAGCGGGAAGTACGGGTCCCCGACACCGGAGCTGCCGGTCGTCGCGGCTCCCGCCGGTCCGGCGGCGGCCAGCAGGGCCGCGAGGGCGACGGGCACGGTCGCGAGGACCGCGTCCCGGCGGAGGACCGCGGTGCGTGTGCCGGAGTACTTCCTGGGGGGTCTCACGCCAGCTCCTACGGTGTTGGGTCTGATCATCTTCAGGCTTTTCACCCTAGAGGCGCCACCGCACGGAATCCTCCCCCTTTTGGTCAAGTTGCGAGCCCCGGCGACCGACCGCATCATTCTTTCGGCCAGTGCACCCGTATCTCCCAGCCGGAGGCCGCTCGTGACCGTCCGTGTCCGCCGCGTCTACGACCCTCCCGAGCCGGACGACGGCGTACGCGTCCTGGTCGACCGGCTGTGGCCGCGCGGCCTGTCCAAGGACGCGGCGCAAGTCGACGAGTGGCCGAAGGCGCTCACCCCGTCGACCGAGCTGCGCCGCTGGTACCACGCCCAGGAAGCCGACGCGTACGAGGAGTTCCGGCGCCGGTACGAGGCGGAGCTGGCCGCACCTGAGGCGGCCGAGCCCCTCGACGCGCTGCGCGAACTGGCCGCCAAGGGCCCCGTGACGCTCGTGAGCGCCACCAAGTCCCTTGAGCGGAGCCATGCTTCGGTACTGGTCGAGCTGCTGACGTCCGGCGCCGAACCCTAGGCCGTCGCCCGCGCCGCCGCCCGGCCCGCAGCGCGGCCCGAGAAGAGGCAGCCGCCGAGGAAGGTGCCCTCCAGGGCGTTGTAGCCGTGTACGCCACCGCCGCCGAAGCCCGCCACCTCGCCCGCCGCGTACAGGCCCTCGACGGGTTCGCCCGTCGCGCCCAGCGCGCGTGAGTCGAGGTCCGTCTGGATGCCGCCGAGGGTCTTGCGGGTGAGGGTGTGCAGTCTGACGCCGATGAGCGGGCCGGCCTCGGGGTCGAGGATGCGGTGCGGGGTGGCGGTGCGGCCGAGCCGGTCGCCGATGTAGCGGCGGGAGTTGCGGATTCCCTGGATCTGGGCGTCCTTGCTGTACGGGTTGGCGATCTGGAGGTCGCGGGCCTCGATCTGGCGGCGCACCTGGGCCGTGTCGAGCAGCGGCTTGTCCGTCAACCCGTTCATCTTCCCGATGAGTTGGTCGAGGTTGTCGGCGACCACGAAGTCCGCGCCGTGCTTCACGAAGTCGGCCACCGGGCCGGGGGCGCCCTTACCCAGGATGCGCTCCTTGAGGAACGCCTTACGGTTCTTGGCCGTGATGTCGGGGTTCTGCTCGGAGCCCGAGAGCGCGAACTCCTTCTCGATGATCCGCTGGGTGAGGATGAACCAGGAGTGGTCGTGCTCGGCGAGATCCTCGGTGGTGCGCAGGTACTTGAGGGTGCCGAGGGTGTCGTACCCGGGCAGGCAGGGGTCCGGGAGGCGGCGGCCGAGCGCGTCGAACCACATGGAGGACGGGCCGGGCAGGATGCGGATGCCGTGTCCTGGCCAGATCGGGTTCCAGTTCTGGATGCCCTCGGTGTAGTGCCACATGCGGTCGCGGTTGACCAGCCGGACGCCGGCCTCGGCGCTGATGTCGAGCATGCGGCCGTCGACGTAGGCGGGCACACCGGTGACCATGTTGGCCGGTGCCGTGCCGAGGCGTTCGGGCCAGTACTGGCGCACGATGTCGTGGTTGGCGCCGATGCCGCCGGTGGTGACGATCACGGCCTGGGCGGTGAGTTCGAAGTCGCCGATCCGGTCGCGGTTGGACGCCACTCCGCGCGGTGAGGTGTCCTCGGCGAGGACCGTGCCGCCTACCCCGCGCACGGCGCCGTCCGTGACGACGAGTTCGTCGACCTGGTGGCGGTGGTAGAAGGTCAGGAGTCCGGCGCGGGAGGCTTGTTTGGCGCTGAGCACGAAGGGCTCGACAACACCCGTTCCGGTGCCCCAGGAGACGTGGAAACGGGGTACGGAGTTGCCGTGGCCGTGGGCGCGCAGGTCGCCGCGCTCCGCCCAGCCGACCGTCGGCAGGAACGAGATGCCGTGCCCGGCGAGCCAGGACCGCTTCTCCCCCGCCGCGAACTCGACATAGGCGCGCGCCCATTTGACCGCCCAGGAGTCCTCGTCGTCGACGCGGTCGAACTGGGCGCTGCCCTGCCAGTCGCTCCAGGCGAGGTCGAAGGAGTCCTTGATGCCGACGCGCCGCTGCTCGGGCGAGTCGACGAGGAACAACCCGCCGAAGGACCAGAAGGCCTGCCCGCCGAGGTTGGCGGCGTTCTCCTGGTCGACGAGTGCGACCCGCCGGCCCTTGCTGGTCAGCTCGTGTGCCGCGACCAGTCCGGCGAGGCCGGCTCCGACGACGATGACGTCCGCATCCATGGCGACCGTTCCCTTTCTCATTCGCCGCTGCGCGCGGCCGGGTTGTCGCTGCCGTGGGTGAGCAGTGCGGTGAGCAGCTGCCCCAGCCACACGCGCGCGTGCTCGACGTCCTTGTCGAGCAGCAGTTGGGTCGTGACCCCGTCGTACGCGGCGATCACCGCGTGGGCTGCGCCCTCGGCGTCGCCTAGTACGGCGGGCAGTTCGGTGTGTCCGGTGGCCCGGGCGAGCCGGTCCGCGATGGCTCCCCGGAGGCGCTCGCGGTGTTCCAGGAGGGTCTGGGCGACGGCTGGGGACCTGGCCGCGTGGACCAGGAAGTCGGTCTTGACCAGCAGCCAGTCCAGGTCGAGCAGCAGGACCTCGGTGACCCGGTCGACGGCGGCGGGCACGTCGAGGTCCGGGCCGTCCAGGGCGAGCGCGCCCGCGACCTGGTCGGCGATCAGACCGGCGCGCTCCCCGTAGAGGGCGAAGAACAGCTCGTCGAGGCTGTCGAAGTTCGAGTAGAAGGCGCCTCTGCTGTAGCCGGCGGCCTCGCAGACCTCCTCGATGGAGACCCGCCCGAACCCCTTCGCGGCGAACACCACGAACGCGGCCTCCAGCAGATTGGCGCGCGTGCGGACCCGGCGCCTGGTCACGCGCCCTGTCGTTCCCTCGACCGCCATCCCGGACCTCCGTTCGATACGGGAATGTATCCGATACATCCATGTATCCAAAGGGGTCGGGAAGGACGAGATCTCGCCACCCGCAAATAAGAACACATATTCGAATAGCGGAGTACGCTGACCCCATGACCGCGCACCTCCAAGGTTCCCTCTTCGACCAGACCGACGAGCTGCGGCTCGGTGCGCTGACCGGGATGCGCCGTACACCGCTCGGTCACGGCGCCTGGATCGACGAACTGCCCGGCTGGCTCGGCGGCGCCGACGCCCTGTTCGAACAGTTGGCCGCCGAGGTCCCCTGGCGGGCCGAGCGCCGCAAGATGTACGACCAGGTCGTGGACGTACCCCGGCTGCTGGCCTTCTACGGCGAGGGGGACGAACTGCCGCACCCGGTGCTGGCCCGCGCGCGGGACGCGCTCGGCGCGCACTACGCCGCCGAACTCGGGGAGCCGTTCACCACGGCCGGGCTCTGCTACTACCGCGACGGACGGGACAGCGTCGCCTGGCACGGGGACCGGTTCGGGCGTGGTGCGCGGGAGGACACCATGGTCGCGATCCTCTCCGTGGGCGCACCGCGCGACCTGCTGCTGCGGCCGATGCGCGGCGGCGGCGAGACGGTACGGCGTCCGCTGGGGCACGGTGACCTGATCGTGATGGGCGGCTCCTGCCAGCGGACCTGGGAGCACGCCGTACCCAAGAGCGCGCGGGCCACGGGTCCGCGGATCAGCGTCCAGTTCCGGCCGCACGGGGTGCAGTAG
The DNA here is from genome assembly GCF_021545335.1 of Streptomyces sp. GQFP. Taxonomy (GTDB): domain Bacteria; phylum Actinomycetota; class Actinomycetes; order Streptomycetales; family Streptomycetaceae; genus Streptomyces. The sequence goes on from NZ_CP089312.1 coordinate 246,396, forward strand.
GACAACAGGGGTCCGCCCGGTGGTGATCCACTCCGGCGCCGTCTGCTTTGCTGTGCGTCATCCGGCAGCGAAGCAGAACGGGAAGATCATGCGGGCAGACGTCCAGCAAGTCGCCGATGGCATTTACCTCGTGCACGGAAGCAACACCAACTGGGTGATCCTCAGCGAGGGGGACGCCGTCACCCTGATAGACACGGGGTACCCCGGCGACCGACAGCTGGTGCTCGACTCGCTTTCCCAGGTGGGGAGTTCACCGGAGGCGGTCACGGCGATACTCGTGACGCACGCCCACAACGACCACATCGGCTCGGCCGAGTACCTGCGCTCCACGTACGGCACGCCGGTGCTCACGCACGAGGCCGAAGTGCCGCACGCGCGGCGGGACTTCCTGCACCAGGTGAGCGTCGGGGACGTGCTGAAGAACGGGTGGCGGCCCGGTGTACTGCCGTGGGCGGTGCACGCGATCCGCTCCGGCGGTACGGCGCAGGTGCCGGTCATCGAGCCGCAGCCGTTCCCGGAGGTGCTCGACCTGCCGGGCGGGCCCGTGCCCGTGCACACGCCCGGGCACACCGACGGGCACTGCGCGTTCCTTCTGCCCGACGCCGGGGTCGTGGTCTCGGGCGACGCGCTGGTCAGCGGGCACCCGACGTCCCGGCTCAAGGGCCCGCAACTGCTGCCCGACATGTTCCACCGCGAGCGCGCCCGTGCCGTGGCCTCGCTGGACTTGCTGGAGGGACTCGCGGCTGACGTCGTACTCCCCGGGCATGGTCCCGTGCACCACGGGAGCGTGCGGGAGGCCGCCGGGCAGGCGCGGGAGCGGGCCCTGTGAGACGGCACGGCAAGGCGGCAAGGTGGCGTTCTAGAGTGAGCTGACGATCACCGGCGGGACGAGAACGAACGAGAACGGTCAAGCCATGGCATTGCAGATCAGCGCCACCAACCCCGAGCACCCCGTACTGCTGCTCGAACTGCCCTGGCACCTCCCTCTGGAGGAGTGGCCCGACCGCTATCTCGTTCCGCTGCCGCGCGGTATCTCCCGGCACGTCGTGCGCTACGCACGCGCCGGCGACGAGGTGATCGCCGTCAAGGAGCTGGCGGAGCGCCCGGCCCTGCGCGAGTACGAGCTGCTGGTGGACCTGGACCGGCTCGGCATCCCGGCCGTGGACCCCCTGGCCGTGGTCACCGGGCGTACCGACGAGGACGGCGACGCCCTGGAGCCGGTGCTGATCACCCGGCACCTCGGCGGCTCGATGCCGTACCGCTCGATGTTCGAGACGACCATGCGTCCGGCCACCATGCACCGCCTCATGGACGCGCTGGCGGTCCTGCTGGTCCGCCTCCACCTCGCCGGGTTCGCCTGGGGAGACTGCTCCCTGTCGAACACCCTCTTCCGGCGCGACGCGGGCGCGTACGCCGCCTACCTGGTCGACGCCGAGACCGGCGATCTGCACCCACAGCTCAGCGACGGACAGCGCGAGTACGACCTCGACCTCGCCCGCGTCAACATCAGCGGTGAGCTGCTGGACCTGGAGGCGTCCGGGGCGCTGCACCCCTCCGTGGACCCGATCGAGTTCGGCATGGAGATCTGCGCCCGCTACCAGCGGCTGTGGCAGGAACTGACCCGTACCTCCGTCTATCCGGCGGGCAAGTACCACTACATCGAGCGCCGCATCCGGCGCCTCAACGAACTCGGCTTCGACGTGGCCGAGATGCAGATCCAGCACTCCTCGAACGGCGACACCGTGACCTTCGTACCGAAGGTCGTCGACGCGGGCCACCACCAGCGGCAACTGCTGCGGCTGACCGGGCTCGACACCGAGGAGAACCAGGCGCGGCGGCTCCTCAGCGACCTGGAGAGCTGGATGGCCACCCAGGACGACTACGAGCCGGGCGACCCCCTCGGCGCCAGCCCCGAGGTGCTCGCGCACCGCTGGGTGCGGGAGGTGTTCCGGCCGACCGTGCGCGAGGTGCCGCGCGAACTGCGCGGCAACGTGGACCCGGCCGAGATCTACCACCAGCTCCTGGAACACCGCTGGTACCTGTCCGAGCGGGCGCAGCACGACATCGGCCTGGACGAGGCGGTCAAGGACTACATCGCGAACATCCTGCCCAAGGCCCGCCAGTCGCTGCCCCTTCCGACGGACGAGGAGGCGGCGCCGCCCGACTGAGTCACTCGTGCGGGACGACGGCCACCGGGCAGTGCGCGTGGTGCAGGACACCGTGGGCGACCGAGCCGATCCGCGCGCCCACGGCCGAGCGGTGGGCGCGCCGCCCGACGACCAGCAGCTGCGCCCGCGAGGCCACCGACAGCAGCACCTCGCCCGCGCTGCCCATCTCCACGTGCTGGGTGACCGGCACGTCGGGGAAGCCTTCGATCCAGGGTTCCAGCGCGGCGGCGAGCGCGTTCTTCTCGTACGGTTCCATGCCGCCGGCCTCGTCGAGGAGCTTCAGCGAGCCCGGGCTGTACGCGAACACCGGCGGCAGGCTCCACGCCCGTACGGCACGGACGGAGGCGCCGCGAGCCGCCGCGGCCTCGAACGCGAACCGCAGGGCCGGTGCGCTCTCCTCCGGGTCGCCGTGCTGCCCCACGACGACCTCGCGCCCGCCGGCCTCGTCGGAGGCGCGGTCCTCCGCCCGTACGAGGACGACGGGCCGCGTGGACTCGGCGATCACGTGCTGCCCGACGGACCCGAGCAGGAACCCGACGACGGCCCCGTGTCCGCGGGAGCCGAGCACCAGCAGCTCGGATTCCGACGCCGCCTCGGCGAGGGTGTGCGTCGTGCTGCCCTCGATCACGTCGACGGTCACGTCCAGCTCGGGATGCCGTTCGGCGACGGTCCGCGCGGCCTCGTCCACCCCTTCCCGCACCCACGCGTCGTGGGTCTCCCGGGAGGCGGCCCCGAACGCCTGGTCCGGCACCAGCTGCCAGGCGTGCAGCACGCGCAGCGCGAGGTTCCGGCGTACGGCCTCGCGGGCCGCCCAGTCCAGTGCCGCGTGACTTTCGGGCGTTCCGTCCACCCCTGCCGTGATCGGGCGCGTCATACGGTTCCCTCCGTGTCGTGATCGGGCGTACCGGGCCCAGTCTCCCCTACCGTGTGCCCCCGACTTCGGAGTGGGAACAGGTGATCGTGGACGCGGCGGACCCGGTCGCGCCGGGGAGCCGAACCGGAGCGAAGCGGGGTCGTCGAACATACGATGGGGCGGAGGCGGCGCGCCGCACCGGTGACGCCGCCCGGTGAATCCGACCGCTCGGGGTGGGAGACGTATGGCACAGGCCGCGGACGCAGCGCGGACCGTCATTATGACCGTGGACGACGACCCCGGAGTGTCCCGGGCCGTCGCCCGTGACCTGCGGCGGCGTTACGGCGAGTCGTACCGGATCGTGCGCGCGGAGTCCGGCGAGTCCGCGCTGGACGCGCTGCGGGAGTTGAAGCTGCGCGGGGATCTGGTGGCGGTGATCCTGGCCGACTACCGGATGCCGCAGATGAACGGCATCGAGTTCCTCGAACAGGCCCTGGACGTCTATCCGGGCGCGCGGCGCGTGCTGCTGACCGCGTACGCGGACACCAACGCGGCGATCGACGCGATCAACGTCGTCGACCTCGACCACTACCTCCTCAAGCCCTGGGATCCGCCGGAGGAGAAGCTCTACCCAGTGCTCGACGATCTGCTTGAGGCGTGGCGGTGCAGTGACTTCCGGCCGGTGCCGAGCACCAAGGTGGTCGGGCATCGCTGGTCGGCGCGCTCGTCGGACGTACGGGAGTTCCTGGCCCGCAACCAGGTGCCGTACCGCTGGTACTCCACCGAGGAGCCCGAGGGGCAGCGGCTGCTGGCGGCCTGCGGTGAGGACGGGCAGCGGCTGCCGGTCGTGATCACGCCGGACGGTACGCCGCTCGTCGAGCCCGAGGTGCCGGAGCTGGCCGCGCAGGTGGGGCTGGCTACGACGCCCACGGCCGACTTCTACGACCTGGTCGTCATCGGCGGTGGGCCTGCAGGGCTTGGCGCGGCCGTGTACGGGGCCTCGGAGGGGCTGCGGACGGTGCTGGTGGAGCGGTCGGCGACCGGAGGGCAGGCCGGGCAGAGTTCGCGGATCGAGAACTACCTGGGGTTCCCGGACGGGGTGTCCGGCGCCCAGCTCACCGACCGGGCGCGGCGGCAGGCCACGAAGTTCGGCGCCGAGATCCTCTCCGCGCGGGAGGTGACCGGACTCGAGGTCAGCGGTGCGGCACGGCTCGTGCGGTTCGCGGACGGGTCGGCGATCGCCGCGCACAGCGTGATCCTCGCGACCGGGGTGTCGTACCGGCAGCTGGAGGCGCCTGGGGCCACCGATCTGTCGGGCTGCGGGGTGTTCTACGGGTCGGCGCTGACCGAGGCCGCCGCCTGCCAGGGCCATGACGTGTACATCGTCGGCGGCGCCAACTCGGCCGGACAGGCGGCGATGTACCTGTCCAGGGGCGCCAAGTCGGTCACGCTGCTGGTGCGCGGGGCGGACCTCACCGCATCGATGTCGCACTACCTGATCCAGCAGATCGCCGAGGCGCCGAACATCTCGGTGCGGGCCGCCACGGTCGTCGAGGCCGCGCACGGCGGCGACCACCTGGAGCAGCTGACGTTGCGCGACACGGCGAGCGGACAGACCGAACTGGTCGACGCTCAGTGGCTGTTCGTGTTCATCGGCGCGGCCCCGCTGACCGACTGGCTGGACGGCACGGTGCTGCGCGACGAGCGCGGCTTCATCCGGGCCGGGCCCGACCTGACCGCCGACGGGCGGCCCCCGGCGGACTGGGAGCTGGACCGGCCGCCGTACCACCTGGAGACCAACATCCCCGGGGTGTTCGTCGCGGGGGACGCCCGCGCGGAGTCCGCAAAGCGGGTCGCGTCCGCCGTCGGAGAGGGAGCCATGGCCGTGATGCTCGTACACCGGTATCTGGAGCAGTCGTGAGCGGCCGGCTGATGCCGTGCAGCCCGGCGGAGATCGGCGCGCTGTTCCTGTTCGAGAAGCTCACCGCCGAGCAGCTCGGCAGGCTGTGCGGCGAGGGGCGGGTCGAACTGTTCGACCCCGGGCCGGTGTTCGCCGAGGGCGACCCGGCCACCTGCTTCTACGTGATGATCGAGGGCACGGTCGTGATGTCGCGCCGGGTGGGCGGCGACGACGTCGAGGTGAGCCGTACGTCCCAGACCGGGGTGTACGCGGGGGCCGTGCAGGCGTATCTCGGGGACCGGAAGCCACAGGTGTACCGGAACTCGCTGCGGGTCCAGGAACCGACCCGGTTCTTCGTGCTGCCCGCCGACTCGTTCGCGGACATCATGCACGAGTGGTTCCCGATGGCGGTCCATCTCCTGGAGGGGCTGTTCCTCGGTTCGCAGACCACTCAGCGGGCCATCGGGCAGCGTGAACGGCTGCTGGCGCTGGGCTCGTTGTCCGCCGGCCTGACGCATGAACTCAACAACCCGGCCGCGGCGGCCGTACGGGCCACCTCGTCGCTGCGGGACCGGGTCGCGCACATGCGGCACAAGCTCGGGATCATCGCCTCGGGCCCCTACCAGGGTGACTCCCTGAAGAGCCTGGTCGCCATCCAGGAGCGGACGGCCGAGCGGGTCGCCAAGGCGCAGCCACTGAGCCCGCTCGAAGCGTCCGACCGGGAGGACGAACTCGCCGACTGGCTCGACGACCACGGTGTCCAGGGCGGCTGGCAGATCGCGCCGACCTTCGTGCAGGGCGGCCTCGACGTCGACTGGCTGGAGCAGGTCGCGGCGGCCGTGGACGAGGAGATGCTCCCGAACGCCATCGGGTGGCTCAACTACACGGTCGAGACCGAGCTGTTGATGACGGAGATCGAGGACTCCACCACCCGTATCTCGCACCTCGTCGACGCCGCCAAGCAGTACTCGCAGCTCGACCGCGCCCCCTACCAGGTGGCCGACGTGCACGAACTCCTCGACAGCACCCTGCTGATGCTGTCCGGCAAGATCGGCGCACAGGTCAAGGTCGTGAAGGAGTACGACCGTTCGGTGCCGCGGATTCCGGCCTACCCCGCCGAGCTGAACCAGGTGTGGACCAACCTCATCGACAACGCGGTCTGCGCGATCAAGGGCGAGGGCGGCGGGGAAGGGACGTTGACCGTACGCACGGCGCTGGTGCACGACCGGCTGCTGGTGGAGTTCCGCGACACGGGTCCGGGGGTGCCGGCGGAGATCCGCGGCCGGATCTTCGACCCGTTCTTCACCACCAAACCGGTGGGCGAGGGCACGGGGCTGGGGCTCGACATCTCCTGGCGGATCGTCGTCAACAAGCACCACGGCGACCTGAAGGTCGAGTCCGTCCCCGGCGACACGCGCTTCCAGGTGCTGCTGCCTCTGACAGCCGTCGACCCCGATACCGACACAGCCGGGGACTCCGCCCCGGCCGAGGAGCCGTCATGACCAAGGACACCGGAATCGACCCCAGCGTCCCGCCCAGCGGTGCCGGATGCGTCGAGTGCGACGCCGTCGGCGGCTGGTGGTTCCATCTGCGGCGCTGCGCCCAGTGCGGTCACATCGGCTGCTGCGACGACTCCCCGGCCAAGCACGCCACCGGCCACTTCCGGGAGACCGGCCATCCGGTGATCGCCAGTTACGAGCCGGGCGAAAACTGGTTCTGGAACTTCGAGACGAGCGAACTGTCCGGATCCGGCCCGGCCCTGGCTCCCCCGGCCAGCCACCCGGCCGACCAGCCTGCTCCGGGGCCGGCGGGGCGGGTACCGGCGAACTGGGCGGAGACCTTGCGCTGAGCCTTGGTGGGCCTGGGTTGTCAGTGGTGTCTGTCAGGATTCGTTCGTGTCTCAAAACCTCTTCAACACCCCTCTCATCGGCCGGGACGACGAGCTGAGCCGTCTCGCCGGTGTGCTGGACCGTGCCCGCGTCCGTGAGGCTCGTGCCGTGCTCATCGCCGGAGACGCCGGGGTCGGCAAGACTCGGGTGCTCGCGGAGGTTGCCGGGCAGGCCTCGGAGCGGGGGATGACCGTACTCACGGGGCACTGTGTCGATCTCGGTGACGTCGGTCTGCCCTACCTGCCGTTCACCGAGGTTCTCGGGGTGCTGGCCGCCGACGAGCGGTTCGCGGGGGCGCTTGCCGCGCATCCCGTGGTCGGACGGCTGCTCGGGAGCGGGGCCGAGGAGGGGGTGCGGGACGCCGGTGGGCGGCTGCGGCTGTTCGAGGGCATGGCGGGGCTGCTGGCCGATGTCACCGAGGTCGCTCCGCTGCTGCTCGTCCTGGAGGACCTGCACTGGGCCGACCAGTCGTCCCGGGATCTGCTGCGGTTCCTGCTCAGCCGGGGCGTGCTCCAGGGGCCCACGAGCGGCGCGCCGGGCCATCGGCTCGCGGTGTTCGCGTCGTACCGCGCGGACGATCTCCATCGCCGGCATCCGCTGCGCCCGCTCCTCGCGGAACTGGTGCGGCTGCCCGCCGTGGAGCGGCTGGAGCTGCGGCCGATGGGCGACGCCGAGGTGGCCCGGCTGGTGCGTGCCCTGGGCGAGGGGCCGCTGCCCGACACGACCGTGCGGCGGATCGTCGAGCGTGCCGAGGGCAACGCCTTCTACGCGGAGGAGCTGCTCGCGGCCACCGACGCGGAGTCGGGGGGCGTACCCAGCGGGCTCGCCGACGTTCTTCTCATCCGCTTCGAGCAGCTGTCCGACACCGCCCAGCAGGTGCTGCGGACGGCCGCCGTCGCCGGGCGGCGGGTCGAGCACGATCTGCTGAGCGACGCCGTCCAACTGCCGGAGGACGAGCTGGAGTCGGCGCTGCGCGAGGCGGTGGAACGGCAGCTTCTCGTCTCCGGCGAGGGCGACACGTACTCCTTCCGGCACGCGCTGGCCCGCGAGGCCGTCTACGCGGATCTGCTGCCCGGCGAGCGGTCGCGGCTGCACGGGGCGTTCGCGCGGCTGCTGTCCGGGCGGGGCCGGCCTGCCGAGAGTGCGGCGGAGCGCGCCCATCACTACCGGGAGAGCCACGACCTGGCCGAGGCGCTCACGGCATCGCTGGAGGCCGCCGAGCACGCCGACTGCGTGGGCGCGCCCGCGGAGGAGCTACGGCATCTGGAGGCCGCCCTCGACATGTGGCCGGCGGTGGAGGCAAGCGCGCGTCCCAAGGGTGAGGGCCTGGACACGGTGACGCTGATGCTGCGGGCCTCCGCCGCCGCGGCGCACGCCGGGGAGTCGCACCGCGCGGTGTCGCTCACCCGGGCCGCGCTCGCCGGGGTCGGCCAGGACACGGACACCGAACTCGCGGCCCGCGTCCGCTACACGCTCGCCGACAACCTCATGAACGTCGACCATCTGGCGGCGGCGTTCGCGTACAGCAGCGAGGCGCTGGCCATGATCCCGGCCGATCCTCCGTCGCGGACGTGGGTGTGGGCGGCGGCCACCCATGTCATGGCGGCACGCCAGATGGGCGACAACGACACCGCGCTGCGGGTGGCCCGGCAGGCCCTCTCTGTCGCCGAGGAGCTGCAGATCCTGGACGCGCAGGCCGATCTCCTGATCTCCTTGGCGGCTCTCGAAACCGGGGGCCGCCGTACGCCCCAGGGTCGCGAGCGGCTCCGCCAGGCCCGTGAACTGGCCCGGCGGGCGGGCAGTTCGCCGGTGGAGATGCGCGCGCTGTTCAGTCTCGCGATCGGCTACTACGAGTCAGGGATGCTGGACGAGTGCCTGCCGTGGCTCTCCGAGGGCCTGGACCGCGCCCGTCGCGCGGGCCTCCTCTCCTCGCCCTATCCCCGGGAGATGCGCTACCTGCAGTCCTTGGTGCTGTACACGCTGGGCCGCTGGGACGAGTGCGTCCGCGCGGCGACGGCCGACACCGAGGTGCTCCCCGCGGCCACCGGGTATGTGTCGGGGCCTTCGCTGTACGTGGCACTGGCACGCGGTGACCTGGGGGCCGTCGACCGTGCGCGGGCCCTGCTGGACGGCCCGTTCGACTGGATGGCCACGCTGGTCGCGAGCGTCGTACTCACGGACGCCGCAGCCCAGGCAGGGGCCCCGGAGGCGGCCGTGGAGCGCGTGCACAGCACGGTGAAGGCGCTCACCGACGACGCCGGGGCGCGCCCGGAGGTGGCGGTCCGGCTCGCCGCCCTCGCCCTGGCCGCCGTCGCCGACACGGCCGTACGGCTGCGCGGGTCCGGCGACAAGGCGGGGACCCTTCGCTGGACGGACACGGCGACGGAGCTGCTGGAGCTGGCCCGGTCCGAGGCCCTGAGCGGCCGGGACGGCACCCCGCAGGGCCCGGAAGGGCTGGCGTGGCTGGCCCGTGCGGAGGCGGAGTGGACCCGGGCGACGGGCGGTCCCGAGGTCGAGGCGTGGGAGCGGGCGGTCACCGCGTTCGGTTTCGGTGAGGTGTACGAACAGGCACGCTGCAGAAGGCGGTTCGCCGAGGCCCTGCTGGCGGACGGCCGCCGCGAGGAGGCTGCCGCACAGGCCCGGACGGCACGCGAGACGGCGGTACGGCTGGGCGCCGCGCCCCTGCTCCAGGAGCTGGACGTCCTGATCGGACGCAGCGGAACCACGGCCCTCTCCCCCGCCCAGGCTCTCCGCACCGCCTCGACGCCTCTCACCGCCCGCGAGCAGGAGGTCCTGCGGCTGCTCGCCCTCGGCCGCAGCAACCGTCGGATCGGCGAGGAACTGTTCATCAGCGGCAAGACGGCCAGTGTCCACGTCTCCAACATCCTGGCCAAGCTGGGCGTCGGGAGCCGGGGTGAGGCGGTGGCGGTCGCCTATCGGGAGGGGCTGATCCCGGCGGGCGGGGAGGCAGGGACCGGGGCGGGGCCGACACCGGGTTCGCGCTGACCGCGCGGTCCTGACCTGCTGCTACTGGCCTGCAACTTCTGACTTGCTGCCACTGGTTCGCTGCTGCTGACCCGTTACTACTGATCCGCCCGGATGAAGGACCGGATCGCCGTCGCCGCCGCCCCGCGCGCCCACTCCTCGAAGGGCAGCGGCCGGGTCACCAGGTCGCAGCGGGCGGCGGAGCCGAACGCCGTGGCGGTGAACGCGTCGCGGATCTGCTCGGCGAACAGGTCGTACGCGGCCAGCCCCTCGCCGGAGATGATCACCCGCTCGGGGCCGAGCAGATTGGCCACGGTGGCGATGCCCCGCCCGATCGCCTCGCCGGCCCGTGCGTACACCTCCCGTACTCCGGGGTGGCCGGCGTGGGCCATGGCGACGGCCTCGGCGCTGTCGGTGATCGACGTGCCCGTGATCTCCCGGACCCTGGCGACGATCTCCGCGTCCCCCGCGTACGCCTGCAGGCAGCCCCGCTTGCCGCAGTGGCAGACCGGGCCGGCCGAATCGATGGTGACATGCCCGATCTCGCCGGCCACCGAGTGCGCCCCCGCGACCACGCGACCGTGGACCACGAGCCCGCAGCCGATGCCCGCGCCGACGGTCACCACGGCGAAGTCGGAGAGGCCCACGCCTGCGCCGAACCACTGCTCGGCGACGGTGAGCGCACGCACGTCGTTGTCGACCGTGACCGGCAGCCCCGTGGTCACGGCGGCGAGTTCGGCGAGCGGCACGTCACGCCACTCCAGGAACGGCGAGTAGCGAACGGCCCCTTGGACGCGGTCGACCTCTCCGGCGACGGCGATGCCGCAGCCCAGCACCGGCACCCCGAAGCCGTCCGCCTCGGTGAGCAGTTCCCGTACCAGCTCGGCGACCGAGGCCAGCACCGCCTTGGGCGCACGGGCGGGCAGTGGAAGGTGCCGGGCGACGAAGATCCGGCAGCACAGGTCGGTGAGGACGCCGAAGATCTCGTCGCCGGTGATCTTGATGCCGATGAACAGCGCCCGCCCGCCGTCGACGCGGACAAGGCTCGCGGGCCGCCCCACGACAGGACGTACCTCGTCGTCCGCGTCCTCGACCAGATAGCCGGCCTCGATCAGCGGGCGGACCGCCTTCGTGACGGCGGCGGCGGACAGCCCCGCGCGCCGGGCGACGTCCGCGCGTGTGAGCGGGCCGTGGGACAGGACCGTGGTGAAGATCTGCGAGGCGGCGGGCGTATGGGCCGGAAACACCTCGGCACCGAAGGTCGAGGGTGTCGAGGACATCGAGGGCATGGCCGGAACCTAGGTCGCTTATTTTCCGCTGTCAATGAAAGAAGCGAGGATGGCATGAAGTACCGCTGTGGCCGCCCCTAGACTTACGAAAGACCGAAACCAGCACCCCATTGACACATGATCGATGGTCACGCGAACGTGAGGCACCATGCCGCTGATCTCCCACGACCCGGACACCGGGGTCTGGCTGCTGACCACCCCGAGCACGTCGTACGCGCTGCGGATCGACGAGACCGGCGCGCCCTGTCATCTCGCGTGGGGACCGCGGCTGACCCTGTCGGAGGCGGGCGCGCTCATCGTTCCGGCGGTCGAGACGGCGAGCAGCTTCGAGGGGCGGCCTCCGGTGGGCGAGGAGCTCCCCGTCGACGGCGGCACCCGCTACGGCCCGCCCTCGCTCCAGGTCCGGTACGCGGACTCCTCCCGTGGCTTCGAGTGGGAGCCGATCGGCCACCAGATCCTCGAACCGGCGTCCGGGGCGAGCGAGTTGGTGCTGGAGTTCCGCGACCGCCGCTACCCCCTGCATGTCGCACTGCACTACGCGGTCCGCGCCGACACCGACGTCATCGAGCGCCGGACCGTGATCCGCAACGCCGGTGACGAGCACCTCGACCTGCTGCGCGCCGACTCCGCCGCCTGGACGCTGCCGCCGCTCCCCGGCTACCGGCTCAGCCATGTCACCGGCCAGTGGTCGGCCGAGAGCCAACTGCGGCGCGACGCGCTGCCGTTCGGCGAGACGGTGCTGACCAGTCGGCGCGGTATCACCAGCCATCACGCCAACCCCTGGGTGATGCTCGACTCGGGCGAGGCGAGCGAGGAGCACGGCCGGGTGTGGAGCGCGGCCCTTGCCTGGAGCGGGAGTTGGCGGATCACGGCCCAGCGGACCCCCGACGGGCTGGCCGGCTTCACCGGAGGCGTCGGCCACGAGGGGACGTCGGTACCCCTCGCGCCGGGTGAGGAGTTCGCCACGCCGGTGTTCGCCGGGCTGTGCACGGACGGCGGGTTCGGGGCGGCGAGCCGTGCCTGGCACTCGTACACGACGACCCATGTGCTGCCCCGGGCGCGGGAGTTGGCGCCGGTGCTCTACAACTCGTGGGAGGCCACCGGCTTCGACGTCGACGAGGCGAGCCAGAAGTCGCTGGCCGAGCGGGCCGCCGTACTCGGGGTGGAGCTGTATGTCGTGGACGACGGCTGGTTCGGGGCGCGGCGCAGTGACCGGGCGGGTCTTGGCGACTGGACGCCGACTCCGGAGCGGTTCCCCGAGGGGCTCGGTCCGCTGGCCGACGCCGTGCACCGGCTCGGGATGCGGTTCGGGATCTGGGTCGAGCCGGAGATGGTCAATCCGGACAGCGCGCTGTACCGCGAACACCCGGACTGGGTGCTGCACGTACCCGGGCGGGCGCGTACCGAGATGCGCAACCAGCTCGTCCTGAACTTCGCGCGGGACGACGTGGCCGAGTGGGCGTACGGCTGGCTGACCCGGCTGGTCGGGGACCACGGGGTCGACTTCCTCAAGTGGGACATGAACCGGGCGTTCGGCGAGTCGGGCTGGCCGGAGCAGCGGGACGGCAACGACCGGCTGTGGACGCGGTACGTGGCGAATCTGTACGGCGTCATCGACCGGCTGCGCGCCGATCATCCCGGGCTGCGGGTGGAGACGTGCAGTGGCGGCGGTGGCCGGATCGACCTCGGCATCCTGTCCCGTACGGATCAGGCGTGGACGTCCGACAACACGGACGCCGTGGACCGGCTGGTGATCCAGCACGGGTTCGGGCAGGTGTATCCGGCGCGTGCCATGTCGGCGTGGGTGACCGACGTGCCCAATCAGCTCACGGCGCGTTCGGTGCCGCTGCGGTTCCGTTTCCACGCGGCGATGTGCGGGCTGCTCGGCATCGGCGGTGATCTGACGCGCTGGTCCGAGGAGGAACTGGCGGAGGGCGCGGCGCTGGTGGCCGAGTACAAGAAGGTGCGGCATGTCGTGCAGCACGGGGAGCTGTACCGGCTGTCGGGGCCGCTCGGTGAGGAGCCGACGGTGGTGGAGTACGTCGGTGAGGGCGGGGCGGAGGCTCTGGTGCTGGGCTTCCGGTACGGGCCCCGGCACGGTCTGCCTCGCATTCCGGTGCGGTTGCGGGGTCTTACGCCCGGCGCCCGGTACCGGGACGCGCGCACGGGTGCAGTGCACCATGCGAACGTGCTGAGCGAGTACGGGATGCGGCTCGATCTCGCGCCCGGCGACTGGTCCAGCACCGCTGTGCATCTGGTGCGCGTCGAGGAGTCGTAGCCGCCCGCTTTCCCCGGTCGGCTGTCGTCGGCCGGGGAACTGCGGCGCCCTGGCCGGGCGTTATAGGGGCAACGCCCCCATGGGGCACGAACGACGACCCCAGGGCAGGCGCGATGAGCGAGTTGGTTCCCGGGGGCAACACGCCCCTGCCGGGCGGCACCCTCACGCTCCGGGTGCCGGGCCCGTTCGATGTCAGCGCACTGGTGACGGACGACGGTGGCAAGGTCGGCGGCGACGCCGACTTCGTGTTCTACAACCAGCCGACGGCACCGGGAGCCCGGCTGCACGGCGACACCCTCACCGTCGACCCGGCGGGCCTGCGCCCCGGCGCGACGCGCGTCACGGTGGTCGTCAGCGCGGCCGATCCCGGTACAGCGCTGGGCGGGCTGCCCGCACCCACGCTCCAGGTCACCGGCCCCGGTGGCCGCACGCTGGCTCGGTTCACACCGGCGCGTCCGCAGCGGGAGACGGTGCTGCTGCTCGCGGAGCTGTACCGGCGGGGCACGGGCTGGAAGCTGCGCGCGCTGGGGCAGGGGTACGCGGACGGGCTGGCGGGCCTGGCCCGGGACTTCGGGGTGGATGTCGCGGACGACGGGCCTTCGGCCTCTGCCGGATCAGGCATGGCCGGGTCTGGGTCGGCCGGGTCGGGCACGGCTGGGGCGGGCGCAGCCGGATCCGGCTCGGCCGGGTCGGCCACGGCCGGAAATGGGTCAGCCCGGTCTGGCTCGGTCGGGTCTGGGTTGGCCAGGTCGGGCATAACCGGGTCGGGCACGGCCGGATCTGGCACCGGATCTGGCACGGCCGGATCTGGCACGGCCGGATCTGGGTCGGCCGGGTCGGGCTCGCCTCTCCCGGCAGCAGGCGCGGCCCCGCGTACGCCGTCCCGCTGGTCCGACGCGGCCTCGCGGTTGTCGGGGGCCGCTTCGCGCCTGTCGGAGGCGGCGGCCTCTCGCCGGTCCCGGTCGACGGGCACCCCGTCACCGGCCGCCGCGCCTGCCGCCGGTGCGCGCCCCGGGTCGGTGTCCCCGGGCGCCTTGGCCGCAGGACCGGGCCCGCTCTCCCCCGCCGACGGCTTCCTCACCCTCGTCAACTCCGCCCGTGCCGCCGCCGGTTCCCCGCCCGTCTCCCTCGACGAGCGGCTCCGCGCCGCCGCTCAGGCGCACGCCGCCGACATGGCCTCGGCCGGCCGCCTCGGCACCGAGAGCCGGGACGGCACCTCCGTCCACCAGCGTGTCACCGCCGCCGGGTACACGTATCTGACCATCGGCGAGCACCTGGTCTCAGGGCCGCGTACGCCCGAGGAGTTCGTCGACTACTGCCTGCGCACGGACCAGGCCCGACGGACCCTGTACGACCCGGCGTTCACCCAGGTCGGCCTGGCGTACGTCACCGGGTCCCGTACGGGGGACACGTACTGGACCGCGCTCTGGGCCCGGCCCCTCCTGCCCGGAGACCTGGACCGGACGGCCGCCGAGGTCACGGACCTCACCAACCGGGAACGGGCCCGGGCGGGGCTGCCGCCGCTGGCCGCCGACGCCCTGCTCACCCGGGCCGCGCAGGCGCACAGTACGGACATGGTGGTCCGCCAGTTCTACTCCCACACCGGGCCCGACGGCAGCCAGCCATGGGACCGGGCCGCCGCGGCGGGGTCCACGCGGCGCATGATTGGCGAGAACATCGCGTGCGGGCAGCGCTCCCCCGCCGAGGTCGTGGACGGGTGGATGAACAGCCCCGGCCATCGCGCCAACATCCTCAAGCGGGACTTCACGCACATAGGCATCGGTTTCGCGGGCGGCGGCAAGGCGGGCACGTACTGGACGCAGCTCTTCGGCGCCTGAAGGGATGCCTACGGTTTGCGCGCGACGCCGCCCAGAGCGATCACGTCCCCCACACCGCGTGCCGTGTCGGGATCGGGTCGCCAGTCGGTGATGGGGACGACACCGGGGGCCAGCAGTTCCAACCCGTCGAAGAAGCCGGCGAGTTGCTGCGGGCTCCTCAGGTAGTAGGGCACGGCCCCGCTCTCGTTGTAGAGCCGGGTGGCCTCGGCGTTGGCCTTGTTGGTGTCCACGCTGTCGTTGAAGGCGAACCAACTGCCCGGCGGCAGCGCGTCCATCAGCGTGCGGACGATGGCCCGCGCCTCGTCGTAGTCGGCGATGTGCCCGCTGACCTGCATCAGCGTGAGCGCCACCGGCCGGCTGAGGTCCAAGGTCCGTGCCGCTTCCCGGAGTACGGCGTCGGGGTCGTGCAGATCGGCGTCGATGTAGCCGGTCACGCCCTCGGGCGCGCTGGTGAGCAGGGCCGCGGCGTGGGTGAGGACCAGGGGGTCGTTGTCCACGTAGACGATGCGGGCGTCGGGGGCGACCCGCTGGGCGATCTCGTGGGTGTTGTCCGCCGTGGGCAGGCCCGTGCCGATGTCCAGAAACTGCCGGATCCCGACCTCGCCGGCCAGATGGCGCACGGCCCGGCCGAGGAAGGCACGGGAGTCACTGGCGAGGTCGGTGATGCCGGGGAAGATCTCCCGGAAGGCGTCGCCCGCCTCGTGGTCGACCGGGTAGTTGTCCTTGCCGCCGAGCCAGTAGTTCCAGATCCGGGCGGAGTGCGGCACCGTCGTGTCGATCTTCTCCGGCGTCTGTGTGCCGAGGGCGGACGAGTCCTGCGTCACCGGGCAACCTCCTTGTGGCGGAACGTAGTTGGCCCTGCCCTACAACGTAGCGTCACCGCCCTGCCGACAGGGGGTCTTCCGATGCGCAAGGGGGCGCTTCCGGCCGCGTCACTCCCCCCGGATTCTCCCCGTTCCGCGCGTTCTCCTGGCGGAACGGCCCCCTGCGGGACACGATGCCCACATGAAGGGTGACCTCTTTTCCAGTCAGTACATGGTGCAGCCGGCCACAGCGCCCGGGATGACCGTCGAGAACGCCAAGTCCATCAAGTACGCGGTCAACGGGGAGATGTTCGCCCGCCAGGGCGCGATGATCGCCTTCCGCGGCAACCTCCAGTTCGAGCGCAAGGGGCAGGGCGTCGGCGGCATGCTGAAGCGTGCGGTCACGGGTGAGGGGCTGCCCCTGATGGCGGTGCGCGGGCAGGGCGAGGCGTGGTTCGCGCACGAGGCGCAGAGCTGTTTCATCGTCGAGATCGACCCGGGTGACGTCTTCACGGTCAACGGCCGCAACGTGCTGTGCTTCGACGCGTCACTGACGTACGAGATCAAGACCGTGAAGGGAGCGGGGATCAGCGGCGGGGGCCTGTTCAACAGTGTCTTCACCGGGCAGGGGAAGCTCGGCCTGGTCTGCGAGGGCAGTCCGCTGGTGATCCCGGTCTCGCCGCAGTATCCGGTGTACGTCGACACGGACGCGGTCGTCGGCTGGACGGCGAGCCTCCAGACGTCGCTGCACCGTTCGCAGTCCTTCGGCTCGATGATCCGCGGCGGTTCCGGCGAGGCCGCCCAACTGATGCTCCAGGGCGAGGGGTTCGTCGTCGTACGCCCGAGCGAGGCGACCCCGCAGAAGCCCCAGCAGCACTGACGACGGCGGGGGCTGTGCGGGAGATCACGTGGCGAGATCGTGTGCGGGCCCACACCTCAGGTCCAGTGAATTCACCCAATTCTTCGCACACGTGCTCGGCGCAGATGAATAAAAGGGGAATCGGGCCCAGGAGTTGCCGAATAATTGAACACACCCCGTCGCACCCGTCGTACCTCTGGGAAAGGTGAGAGCCGGGGGTTCAGCGAGGGATGGCCATGGTCAAGGCGCACGTCTCCACACACGAGTTGGTGGCCGACAGGTACCGACTTCTCGATGTCGTCCATCGCGAAACGAACCGGGTCTCCTGGTACGGCGAGGACACCGCATCCGAGCGCCCGGTCGTCCTGACCCAGATCCAACTCCCGCCCGATCCCCGGGAGCAGACCGCCCGCCGGACCATCGCCCGGGTGATGCGCGCGTCCGAGATCCTCGGGCTGGTGCTGCCCGGGCGGGTGGGCGTCGTGATCGATGTGGTCGAGGAGTTCGGCACTCTCTGGACGGTCGCCGAGTGGATCGACGGCACACCGCTCAGCGAACTCCTGGAGCGGCAGGGCACGTTCAACTACGTGCGGGCGGCGCGCATCACGCTCGACGTGCTCGACGTGCTGGACGCGGCGCACCGCGAGGGCATCGTGCACGGCGAACTCAGCCCCGGCCAGGTGTTCGTGCGGGACCAGGGCCCGGTCGTGGTGACCGGCTTCGGCCTGGCCGGCGCCACCTCCGCGTCCCGGGTCGGCGCACCCTCGTACGCCTCGCCCGAGCAGGCCCACGGGGGGCGCGCCGAGCCGTCGGCCGACCTGTGGGCGCTCGGCGCGATCCTCTACGCGATGGCCGAGGGGCGGCCGCCGTTCCGTGACCGGGGCCGACCCGACGCCACGCTCAAGGCGGTCGACCGGCTGCCGCTGCGCAGCCCGGTGCGTTCCGGTCCCCTCACCCAGGCCATCACGGGGCTGCTGCGCAAGAACGCCCGGGAACGGCTGACCGCTCCGGTGGTACGGGACGCCCTGATCCGGGTCATCAGGGAGGACCCCGACACCTCGGACGAGCCGGTGCCCTCCGCCCGGCTGCGCGACGCCTGTGCCGGTGCCGCGCGGCGTGCCGGCCGGACCTGGAACAGACGCGGCACGAACAAGCTCGCTGTCGCCGGTACGGCCCTGGCCGCCGTCACGGTCACCGTCGCGGTCCTCGCCACGACGGACAACCTGCCCGGCCTCGACGTCTCGGCGTCCGGCGCGGACACCAGCCCGTCGGTCGCCGCCCCGGTCCCTCCGTCGGCCTCCTCCGCCGGCGGGAACACCGCCCTCCCCGAGCAGCCCCCCGAGCCGAGCGCCACCGCCTCCGGGCCGGTCTCACCGTCGCCGTCGGCCCCGGCCACGTCTCCCGCGCCCTCGCCCACACCCACCGCGTCGCGCCCCGTCACCGACGCCAACGCGCTGCCCGCCGGGTTCCGGGTGTACAACGCCCCGGAGGGGTTCTCCGTCGCGCTTCCCCAGGGCTGGAAGCGGCTGAGCGAGGACGTCTCCCCCGGCAACGTCGCCTATCGCATCGTGTTCGGCGCCGACGACGACCCGCGCACGCTGACCGTCACCTACAGCGAGGCGCTCCGGGCCGACCCGGTCGCCGTGTGGCGCGACGACGTCCAGCCCGGTCTGATTGCCGAGGGCATCGGCTTCCAGCGGATCGGCGAGATCCGGGCGACGAACTATCGCGGCCGGAGCGCCGCCGACATGGAGTGGACGTCCGACTTCGAGGGCATCCGGATCCGTACGTTCGGCCGGGGCTTCCTCACCGGCCAGAACACGGGCTACTCGCTGCGCTGGACGACACCCGCGGCCGACTGGAACGACACCGCCAACCGGCAGGCGCTGAACACCTTCCTGCGTACCTTCAGAGAGTGAGCCGGGTTCAGCCATGGCTGGGGACACGTGTCGACCACCGGGTGTGCGGGCCCGGTGACAGGCCGGCATCCGGGTCGGGCCCGGTCTGCCGAAGCAGCGTCAATGAGCGCATATAGGCTGCCTGTCTGTACCTTCGCAGTCCGTTCAGCCTTGCCCGGGAGAGTCACCTGTGACCGTAGCGATCGCCCCGTCCGAAGCATCGGAGATGCCCGAGCCGTCCGAGACACCGGAGGTGTCCCCCGTGTCCGAGGAGTTCGACGGGTCCGACTGGTCGGAGCCGGCCGCCGAGCCCGACAACGTTTCCTCCGAGGCCTCCGTCGGCCTCGACGTGTCTCCGCTCGTGGCGCGTGACGCGCAGGAGTTCGGGGCCTACGCGCGGACCGGCGGCTGGGCCTTCGGGCTGAAGGTGGCGCGCAGCGTGCGGCCCGGTGGTGAGTCCGCCGGGGAGACGCCGAAGGTCTCCGCCAAGGAGTTCGCCGGGCTCGCCGACTGCTCGCCCGAGCGGGTCATGCGCTACTACAAGGCCTGGGACAAGGCCGCCGACGACGGTGTCGTCCCGCACTTCGAGGCACTGGCGCCGGGCCAGGACGTCGAACTCCCGGGCTACGACCTGTGGCTCACGTACTACAGCTCACGTTCCAGCGCAGGCTCGGAGCGCGGCACCGCCATCACGGAGGCCGCCGAGGCCGAGGGCATCCGGCCGACGAAGGCGCTGGAGGTCGCGGAGAACCCGACCGCGCTGCGGGCCGCGATCATGGCGGACCCCTCGACGGCCCGCGCCGCCCGGCACGCCCTGCTCGACCGGATCAAGGAGGACCCGGATCTCCAGGCCGAGCTGGCGCGCGACATCGTCCGCACCGACGACCTGAAGAAGGCCGTCGCGACCGAGTCCCGGTCGGCCGACCGGGTCGGATACGTCCGTCAGATCGCCGAGTCCGGCCAGGTCAAGACGCCCGCCGGGCAGACCATCGACGCGCCCGTCGACCTGCGCCAGGAGGCGGAGCGTCACCTCTCCCTCCTCGACGAGCTGGACGAGGACGAGGACACCGGCGAGTGGGCGAGCGAGGCCTACGACACCCTCAAGGGCCTCGTCGTCGAGGCCGTCGAGGCCGACCCCGAACTGCGCGTCCAGGAACGGCGGACGAAGTTCTACAACAGCCTGTCGAAGGCGACGAAGGCGTTCGAGGAGCTGACCTTCGACGACGTCGAGGAGTTCGCCGAGGACGACATGGTCCAGCAGCTGGAGGAACTCCAGGAGGCCATCTCCTCGTGCATCTCGGCGCTGCGCGCGTCACGCACCGCACCCGCGTAGGGACTTGGAGCGCTCCGGGCTGAGTACTCGTACTCATGCCCGGGGCCGGGCCGCTCCCCCACGATGATGCTCCCACCACAAGGAGCGTCCCGATGCCCGCAGTCGACACCCTCGCCCCCACCCTCCCGGCGGCCACCGGCGCCCCGCGACGGCACCTTCCCGTGCTGCTCGCCGGGCTGGTGGCCGTCGGACTCGCGGTGTCGGTGTGGCAGCCGCACGATCTGATGACCTGGTTCCTGGAGACGGTCTGGATCATGGTCGGACTCCCCGTGATCGTCCTGACCTGGCGGCGCTTCCCACTCACCAACCTGCTGTGCTGCCTCCTCGCCCTGCACGCGCTCGTCCTGATGGTCGGCGGCCACTACACCTACGCGCAGGTTCCGCTCGGCGACTGGGCGCGCGACACGTTCGGCCTCGACCGCAATCCGTACGACCGGCTCGGCCACCTCATGCAGGGCTTCGTCCCGGCGATTCTCGTACGGGAGTTGCTGAGCCGTACGTCACCGCTGCGCGGCAGCCGCTGGCTCGCACCGCTGACGGTGTGCGCCTGTCTCGCCTTCAGCGCGGTGTTCGAGATGTTCGAGTGGGCGGCGGCCGTGATCGGCGGCGCCGCGGCCGACGACTTCCTGGCCACGCAGGGCGATGTGTGGGACACCCAGTGGGACATGTTCTGCGCGCTGATCGGGGCGACCGTCTCGCTGCTCGTGCTGAGCCGCGTCCACGACCGGCAGCTCGCGACCGTGCGCGCTCAGTCCTCGGTGTAGCGGTGGCGCGTCCACATCGGCACCGCGACCCAGCAGGCCAGGTACCAGACGACGACGCCCGCGACCAGCCAGGGCACGAAGTCGTTGTGGGTGGCCACCCGGAGGACCAGCAGCAGCGCGGAGATCATCGTCGCGAACAGCAGCACCAGACCGGCCAGGGTCAGACGTGAGGCCCATTGCACAGCCTCGGGTTTCACCTGGCGGCCGGAGACGATCCGGTGCAGGGCGACCGGTCCGATCAGGGCGCCGGTGGCGGCGGCGCCCAGGACGACGGTGAGGATATAGATCGTGTGCTCCGTGTCGCCCAGCTGCTCGTACCTCGGCGTGAACACGACGGTCAGCAAGAAGCCGAACAGGATCTGTACGCCCGTCTGGGCCACCCGGACCTCCTGGATCAGCTCGCCCCATCTGCGGTCGGCGCGCTCCTCCTCGGTCTCCTCCCGCCCCCGGTCGCGCGTGCCGCCCCCACCATCTGTGTCCGACATGGTTCCTCCCGGCATCCGCGTCCTGACGTGTCTGTCAGCTCCGAGTGCCCCGTCGAGCGCGGTTCGATCAGATCCCGGCCGGACGGTTTGGATGATCGGCGGGGCGGTTACCCGAGGTGCACCACGGTGGCCACAGTGGAGGAGGTCCGGCCATGTCCGGAACACAGCTCACCCTCACGGTCAGCGGCGGCAACGCCGCCGACGCGCAGACGGTCGTACGGGCCCTGGAGTCGGCCTTCGGACCGGCGGACGAGTTCCCGGGGGACGACGACGGGCACTCCACGGTGCACACAGCCGCGTTCACCGTCGGTACGGAGTCGCACGCGCCCGGTCATCCGAAACACGAGCCGCTGTCGGCGCCCGTGACGGTCACCGTGCAGGGCACGCCCGAGGCAGTCCGCTGCGCGGGCGCCACCCTCACCGGCACGTTCACCGCCCACGACCGGGGCAGCGTCTCCGGCGACCAGGAGCAGCAACAGCAGCTGCTCCTGGAGCCATGACACGCCGTGACACGCGTACGTCCGTCCGCTACCAGCGGCTCTCCACCTGGGCCTTGATCCAGCGGTCGTAGAGGTCCTGGATCGCGGTGAGCGTCTCCTGCGACAGCGGCGGCAGGGCGGCGGTCGCCGCGTTGGCGAGAGCCTGCTCGGCCGAGCGGGCGCCGGGGATGACCGTGGTCACACCCGGCTGCTGGAGGATCCAGCGCAGGGCCAGCTGGGCCGGGGTGTACCCCTCCGGGGCCAGCGCGGAGAACTCGGCCGCCGCCTCGACGCCGGTCGCGTAGTCGACGCCGGAGAAGGTCTCGCCCTGGTCGAAGGACTCGCCGTGCCGGTTGTAGGTGCGGTGGTCGTTCTCGGGGAACACCGTGTCCTTGGTGTACTTGCCCGACAACAGGCCCGAGGCGAGCGGGACGCGGGCGATGATGCCGACGCCCGCCTTCTCGGCGGCCGGAAGCACCTCGGCGAGGGGCTTCATACGGAACGCGTTGAGGATGATCTGCACGCTGGTCACGCCCGGGCGGGCGATCGCGGTGAGCGCCTCCTCGCAGGTCTCGACGCTGACGCCGTACCGCGCGATGCGCCCCTCGTCGACCAGGGTGTCGAGGGCGTCGAAGACCTCGTCGGAGGAGTAGACCGGGGTCGGCGGGCAGTGCAGCTGGACCAGGTCGATCCGGTCGACGCCGAGGTTGCGCCGCGAACGGTCGTTCCAGGCGCGGAAGTTGTCGAGGACGTAGTTCTCGGGGATCTGGTCGACCCGCCGGCCCATCTTCGTCGCGACCAGCACATCCAGCTCGGGCCTGCCACGCAGGAAGGTCGCGATGGTCTGTTCGCTGCGCCCGTCGCCATACACGTCGGCGGTGTCGAAGAAGGTCACTCCCGACTCGACCGCCGCGTCCAGCACCGCGAGGGCGTCCTTGTCCTCCACGTCGCCCCAGTCGGCGCCCAACTGCCACGTTCCGAGGCCGATGACCGACACCCGCTGACCCGACCTACCGATTACACGCTCGTCCATGGCGTCAGTCTGTCATCCGTCCGGCGGACGGACGGACAGGGGCGGGGGCCGGCGTCTCAGACCTTCACGTCACCCACAAGAGTGAATTGGTGAAAGTCGCAACGAATCCGTGCCGGCAGACGTCCGGGCGGCCCTGGCAAGCTCCGGTGCACTTCGGCAGCGCCCCAAAGGGGCGCGGGGCTGTATCGACTTGCGGCTCCGCCGCGCGGGCGCGACCACGACGGACCCGCAGGCCATATACCGCCCTTCCACCGGAGCGCCTAGCGTGACCGGGTGACTGATCAACTGGCGCGAACCGACGACTCCGGCACTCCCTGGACGCGCAGGAGCTTCCTGCTCGGCGCCGCCGCCCTCGCCCTCGTCGCGATCCCGGCCGATCCGGCGGTCGCCGCAGCCGAGTTGCCCGACTTCCCCGCGGACGTCACCCCCTACCGCTCCGGCTACCGCAACTGGGTCGGCGAGATCACCGCCGACGGACTGTGGGCCTGCGCCCCGGCCGACGCCGGTCAGGTGGTCGAGGTCGTCAACTGGGCCTGGCGGCACGGCTGGACGGTCCGCGCCCGGGGCTCCGCGCACGGCTGGTCGCCCCTGACGATCACCGACGGTACGGAGTCCGACGCACCCGTGCTCCTGATCGACACCGCTCCCCACCTCACCGGGATCGCCCTGGAATCGACCGGCCCCGCCGCCGTGCGCGCCGGCACCGGGATCACCCTGGAGGCCCTGCTCACCCACCTTGAGGAGCACGGACTCGGGGTCACCGCCGCGCCCGCGCCCGGCGACCTCACACTGGGCGGCGCGCTGGCCGTCGACGCCCACGGCACCGCCGTACCGGCCGACGGCGAGACCCGGCAGCCCGGACACACGTACGGCTCGCTCAGCAACCTCGTGCTGTCGCTCACGGCGGTCGTCTGGGACGAGGACGCCGACGCCTATGTCCTGCGGACGTTCGACCGCGACGACGCGGACTGCGCGGCGCTGCTCACCCACCTCGGCCGTTCCCTGGTCGTCGAGGTCGTCCTGCGGGTGGGGGCCAACGCGAACCTGCGCTGCGTCAGCCGTACGGACATTCCGGCGTCCGAGCTGTTCGCGGCGCCCGGCGGCGACTCCGGCGCGCGTACCTTCGCGAGCTTCCTCGACGAGGCCGGGCGGGTGGAGACGATCTGGTTCGCCTTCACCGAGTTCCCGTGGCTGAAGGTGTGGAGCGTCGCCCCGACCAGACCGCTCACCTCACGGCGCGTGTCGTCACCGTACAACTATCCGTTCTCCGACAACGTCCCGACCCTGGTGGCGGACCTCGCCGGGCGGATCCTGGCCGACGGGGCCTGGTATCTCGCGCCGGTGCTCGGCAACGCACAGCTGGACGTGGCCGCGCTCGGGCTGGTGGCGACGCTGTCGGCGGACATCTGGGGGCCGTCGAAGAACACGCTGCTGTACGTCAAGCCGACGACTCTCCGGGTCACCGCGAACGGCTACGCGGTGCTGACCAGCCGGGACCAAGTGCAGCGCGTGATCGCCGAGTTCACCGCGTTCTACCGGGAACGCCTCGCCGCGTACGCCGCGCAGGGGCGCTTCCCGGTCAACGGCACCGTCGAGATCCGCGCCACCGGCCTCGACCAGCCTGGCGACACCGACTCGGCCGGCGCCCGGGCCCCGCTGCTGTCCGCGCTGCGGCCCGTCGACGGGCACCCCGAGTGGGACACCGCCGTCTGGCTGGACGTCCTGACGCTGCCCGGGACGCCGTACGCGGAGGCCTTCTTCCGCGAACTCGAACAGTTCCTGCTCAGGACGTACGACGGCGGGCACGCGCTGACCAGGGTCGAGTGGTCCAAGGGGTGGGGCTACACGGACACGGCTGCGTGGAGCGACGAGGAGGTCATCGGTACGGCCGTACCTGCCTCCCACGGGGACGGCGTGTGGCAGCAGGCCGTCGGCACCCTGGACCGGCTCGACCCGCACCGCGTGTTCGGGAACGCGTTCCTCGACCGGCTGTTGCGCTGACACTCCGTCAAGGGGTCAGCAGGGCCTGGACGGTGGGCGCGTACCGGTCCACGATGTCGTCGATCGTCGCCTCCCATAGATGCGTTCCCCGGGCGATGCCGTACATGACGCCCAGGCCGAGCAGCGTGCCGACGGCCAGTTCGGCGCGCAGGCCCGGGTCGGGGCCGGTGAGGCGGGCGGCGAGGCGCTCGCTCACCTGGGTGCGGAAGTTGGCGCGCATGATGTCGCCGCGGTCGCCCTGGAGGGGGGCGAACACGATCCGCAGGACGGGGTCGGCGCCGCGTTCGGTATGGCCGGTGAGGAGCAGACGGACCATGTGGCGGCCGAGCTCGTCGAGGGGTGCGTCCAGCAGGGCTTCGGCGTCCTGTTCGAAGGACATCACGCGGGTGAAGAGGGCGTCCTTGTTGCCGAAGTACTTGAGGATCAACGGCGGGCTGACACCGGCCCGTTCGGCGACGGACTTGAGCGTGATGTCCGCCTGGGCGTGGCGGGCGAGGAGGTACCGGGCGGCGCGCAGGATGGCGGCCTTCGTCTGGTCGGCGTCCCGGCGCGGGGCCGGTTCGGTCGGGGTGTCGGTCGTCGGTGGGGTGCGCACGACACTCATGCTCCCTCCATCGCCCCGTCCCGGACGCCCTTGGTGCGGCCGCGGGCGCGCCGGGTGCCGCCGGTTGCCGGTTCGCCGGGGATGGTCAGGGCCGCCGTGCAGGCCAGCAGGGCGACGACGCCCGCAATCCCGAACGCCAGCAGATAGCCGTGCAGGGTGGGCACCGGCGTACCGGCGACCGGGCTGGTGTGGCGTACCAGCACGGCGACGACCGCGGCACTGCACATGGCCTGGCCGACCGTGCGCATCAGGACGTTGACGCCGTTGGCGGAGGCGGTCTGGCCGGGCGGTACGGCCCGCAGGATCAGTGTGGGCAGGGCCGAGTAGGCGAAGGTGGTGCCCAGGCCGACGACCGAGGCGCCCACGACGATCATCCACAGGTCGCGGCTGTCCGCGATGCGCACCACATAGCCGAGCGCGATGACCGCCGTGCCGATGACCAGGGTGACGCGCGGCCCGTACTTCGCCGAGACCCGGGCCGAGACGGGCGAGAACACCAGCATGACGATGCCGCCGGGGAGCAGGACGAGGCCCGTCTCGACGATGGACAGGCCGAGCCCGTACCCGGTGGCCTCGGGCGCCTGCACCAGCTGGGCCGTCACCAGGGAGTTGGAGTAGAAGGCGAACCCGGTCAGCAGGGCGGCGACATGGGACAGCCCGACCCGGGGCCTGGCCACCAGCCGCAGGTCCACCAGGGGCTCCCGGGTGCGCAGTTGCTGCCACCACCACAGGCCCAGCACCCCGACCGCGCCGAGGAACAGTCCCAGGATGCGCGGGCTGCTCCAACCCCACTCGCCGCCCTCGACGACCCCGAGGAGCAGACACACCAGCCCGACGGCCAGCCCCAGCGCGCCCACGACGTCGAAGCGCCCCGGTTCCCGGACGGGCGACTCGCGCACCGCCCACCACACGGCCGCCACGCCCGAGGCGCCCAGCCCGGCGGTCGCCCAGAACATGACGTGCCAGTCCGCGTACTGGACGATCAGCGCGGCGAGCGGCAGCCCCAGGGCGGCGCCGATCCCGACGGTGGCGCTCATCAGCGCGACCGCGCTCCCCGTACGCTCCGGCGGCAGTTCGTCACGCAGGATGCTGATCGAGAGCGGTACGACGGCGGACGCGGCGCCTTGCAGGGCCCGCGCTGTGATGAGCACACCGATGTCCGACGACAGGGCGCACATCACCGAGCCGACGACCATCAGCCCGAGGCCCGCGATGAGCACCCGTCGCTTGCCGTACATGTCCCCGGCCCGTCCCAGTACCGGGGTGAGGATGGCGCCGGACAGCAGCGTCGCGGTCACCATCCAGGAGACCGCGCCGGGCGAGGCGCCGGTCAGCCGGGGCAGGTCGGGCAGGAGCGGGACGACGACGGTCTGCATGACCGCATAGAGCATCCCGCCGAACGCCAGCGCCGGAACGGTCATCCGCTCGCGCAGGCTCCGCGCGGGCGGGGCCGAAGGATCGGATATCGGGACAGGCTGGTCCATCGGTACTCCAGCGGCCGGCCGCTCTGCGCGACAAAGAAATGAGGTGAATGGCGATTCACCATAGCGGTGAATCGCCATTCACCCAATAACAGCCGCCGTGACCAGGCTATTTGCCGGAGACCTCGGCCTCTTCGCGGGTACGGGAGGCCAGCACCCGGCTCTGCGCGGTGCGGGCCAGCTTCGGCCCGAGCCAGCGCTTGAACCGGCGCAGCGCTTCGAGGCGCCCCGCCGCCCGGTCGATGCCGTAGTACAGCTGGGGCGGCACGTACGGCAGGAGCGGCGAGTGACGCTGGCCGAGCAGGGCGAACATGCGGGCCGGGGGCAGCCGGATGTAGCGCGGCAGGTTCTCGTACCACTGGGCGCTGTAGCGGGCCGCGCTCTGGATGGAGAGCAGTTCCGACTTGCGCTGCTTCTCGTACGCGGTGAGGGCCGTGGAAAGTTCGGCGTGCACGCGGAGGGCATCAGCGAGGACGATGGCGTCCTCCAGGGCGAGGGTGGTGCCGGCCCCGATGGAGTAGTGCGTGGTGTGGGCGGCGTCGCCGAGCAGGACGAGGTTGCCGTGGTGCCAGGTGCGGTTGGTGAGCGTGCGGAAGTTGAGCCACTGGGCGGCGCCGTCGGCGGCGGAACGGCCGATCAGGGGGTTGCCGTCCAGCACGTCGGCGAAGAGCTTCTCCAGCTGGGCAAGACCGTCGGCCTCGTTGGCCTTGTCGAGGCCGAGGCCGCTCCAGGTCTCGGGGGAGCATTCGACGACGCAGGTGCTGTGGTCCTGGCTGTAGCCGTAGCCGTAGCACCAGATCCAGCCGTGCTCCGTCTCCTTGAAGGCGAAGGTGAAGGCGTCGAAGACCTTGGTGGTGCCGAGCCAGATGTACCGGTTGCGTCCGGCTCGCAGCCCGGCGCCGAAGTGTTCGGTGTGCTGTTCCCGCAGCGCGCTGTTGACGCCGTCGGCGGCCACGACGAGGTCGGCGTCGGCCAGTTCGGCGGCGTCGGTGATGCCGTGCTCGAACTCGAGCCGTACGCCCAGCTGTCGGGCCCGGTCGGCGAGGATGTCGAGGAGCTTGTGGCGGCCGATGCCGAAGCCCTCGTCGCCCGGGTGCCGGGTCGCACTGTCGCCCACGTGGGCGACTCCGTGGTTCCAGGACACCGAGGCGTCGGCGACGGCCCGCGCGGAGTCGGGGTCGTGCTCGTGGAGCTTGTCGAGCAGCCCCTGCCAGTAGGTGACGCCCCAGCCGTAGGTCGAGCCCGCCGGGTCGCGCTCGTACACGGTGATGTCGTGGGACGGATCCTGGAGCTTCAGCAGGATCGAGAGATACAGGCCGGCGGGCCCGCCTCCGACACAGGCGACCTTCACACACACCCCTAGCGATTACAGAAGGTGGTCAGTTCGCGTCGGAGAGTAGCAGTAGGTGGGCGTGGGGATGGATTTCCGCTGCGGGCCGGTGGGGGCTGGTCGCGCAGTTCCCCGCGCCCCTGAGAGGCTGCCCCTGCGGGGCGCCTCAGGGCGCTTCGGCCGTGCGGCACTCCGGGTGGCCCCAGCCCTGGGGGTTCTTGGCGATCGTTTCGCCTGCCGCGTAGGCGCGGCCGCAGACGCAGCGGCCGGGGAACTTTGCCTTGAGGGTGCGGTTGTTCGAGGAGTTGCCGCTGCGCGGCCGGGGCGTCTTCGTGGCCTTGGGGCGTGGGGTGTCCGGCGAGGCCGGGGGTTCCGGGGAGCCGAGGTCGCTGCCCGCCGACTGCTGGACGATCGCGGCCTGGCTGGCGGCGCGGTCGGCGAAGTCGTTGAGCTTGTCGCCGTCGACCTGGTGGGCGGGGACGTAGCGGAACTCGACGGAGCGGCCGTCGAGGAGTTCGTCGATACGGACGACGAGTTCCTGGTTGGCGACCGGCTTGCCGGCGGACGTCTTCCAGCCCTTGCGTTTCCAGCCGGGCAGCCAGGTGGTGACGGCCTTCATCGCGTACTGGGAGTCCATGCGGATCTCCAGCGGTACGTCCGGGGCGACGGCCGTCAACAGGCGTTCCAGCGCGGTGAGTTCGGCGACGTTGTTGGTGGCTGTGCCGAGCGGCCCGGCCTCCCAGCGGGCGGGGCTCTCCGAGCCGTCGGCCACCACCCAGGCCCAGCCCGCCGGTCCCGGATTTCCCTTCGAGGCCCCGTCGCAGGCGGCCACCACTCGTTCACGCATGCGCTCGATCATGCCATGCGCGAACCGGGCCCCCGGCCGCCCCCGTCAGGTGCCTCGCTCAGTCCACGTCCGTCGACTTGGGCATCTCACCGGCCGTCGTCGTCACGTCGATGATCGAGAAGTTGGCGCCCTGCGGATCGCTCAGCGCGGCGAACCGGCCGAAGGGGCTGTCCATGGGGCCGAAGCGCAGCACACCGCCGAGCTTGGTGGCCATGGCGACGGCGTCGTCGCAGTTGGCGACGCTGAAGTAGACGTTGATGTACGGCGGCATCTGGGGCGGGAAGTCGTCCGTCATCCGCATCCGGCCCAGGACGGTGTTCTCGCCCAGGTCGTACATACGGAAGTCGATGGCGTCGTCCTGCATCTGCTTCGCCGAGTAGCCGAAGACGGCCGGGAAGAAGGTGTCCGACTTCTCCACCTCGCGTGTGAAGACCTCGGCCCAGCAGTAGGCGCCGGCCTGTTCCGCTCCCGCTTCGAAGCCTTCGTGGGTACCGGCCTGCCAGACGCCGAAGACGACGCCGCCGGGGTCGCGGGCCAGGCACATGGTGCCGAAGTCGCCCACCTGCATCGGCTCCATCAGCAGTTCGCCGCCGTTCTCACGGATCTTGGAGGCGGTGGCGGCGGCGTCCGGCGAGGCGAGGTACAGACACCACGCGGACTGCCCTTCCTGCCCGGGCATGGGCGGGACGACGGCGGCGACCGCCTTGCCGTCTGCGTACGCCTGCGTGTAGTTGCCGAACTCCGACGACGACTCGCCGAAGGTCCAGCCCAGCACCTCGCCGTAAAAGTTCTTGGCTCCCTCGACATCGCTGAACATCGCGTCGGCCCAACAGGGGGTTCCCTCAGGTTGCACGGCCATGATTCCGGCCTCTCCGGTCTCGTCGGGTGGTCCGAATTCTCACGCTAGTCAGGCTTCGGCCGAGGCGCGCGCCGAGCGACCCGGGCTGTTACAGACTGGAGGGCATGGCCGACGGGACGATGCGTGCGTGGGCGGTGGAGCGGCCCGGCCCGGTGGGGCCCGGGGAGGGGCCGTTGCGGCTGGTCGAGAGGCCGGTGCCGGTGCCCGGCGCCGACGAACTGCTGGTGCGTGTGCGCGCGTGCGGGGTGTGCCGGACCGATCTGCATGTCGCCGAGGGGGATCTGCCCGTGCACCGGCCCGGGGTGACGCCCGGGCACGAGGTGGTGGGCGTGGTGGCCGGGGCGGGACCGGCCGTGCGCGGTTTCGCGCTAGGTGACCGGGTGGGTGCGGCCTGGCTGCGTCGCACGGACGGTACCTGCGTCCACTGTCTGCGCGGGGCGGAGAACCTCTGCCCGGCCTCCGAGTACACCGGCTGGGACGCGGACGGCGGCTACGCCGAGTACACGACCGTCCCGGCCGCGTTCGCCCACCGACTGCCCTTCGGCGACATCGACGACGTCGCCCTGGCTCCGCTGCTCTGCGCGGGCATCATCGGTCACCGCGCGCTGCGCCGGTGCGCGCTGCCGCCGGGCGGGCGGCTCGGGCTGTACGGGTTCGGTGGCAGCGCCCATCTGTGTGCGCAGGTCGCGCTCGCCGAGGGCGCCAGGGTGCATGTCCTGACCCGGGACCCGGCCGCGGGGCGGCTGGCGCTCGCGCTCGGCGCGGCCTCGGCGCAGGGGGCGTACGACCCGCCGCCGGAGCCGCTGGACAGCGCGATCCTGTTCGCGCCGGTCGGCGACCTCGTGCCGGTGGCGCTGCGGGCCCTCGACCGGGGCGGGGTGCTGGCGGTCGCGGGCATCCACCTCAGCGACATCCCGCCGCTGCGCTACGACACCGACCTGTTCTACGAGAAGGAGCTGCGCAGCGTCACCTCCAACACCCGCGAGGACGCCCGTGAGTTCCTGTCGCTGGCCGCGCTGCACGGCGTACACGCGACCACGCACACCTATCCGCTGTCGCGGGCGCCGGAGGCGTTGCGGGATCTCAAGGGCGGGCGGTTCGACGGGGCGGCGGTGCTGGTCAATGACCTGGGGTAGGGCGCGGCAGTAGCACACCCCCTGCGGTCTGATAATTTCATCGGCGCTTGCCTCCTTGGCCCCTCCCTCAACTTCAGGTGTCCCGATGTCCGCTGCACGGGTGCGTCGCCTCGCGACGCGGCATGCCCGCGGCGGCCTCCCGCATCTGCTGGGCGTCCTGGTTCTCGTCCTCGCGACCTTCGCGTTCTCCTGTGCCGGCTCGCTGCCCTCGCCGGACGCCGGGCCGTCGCGGTCGACGTCGGCGCACGTCGTGCACGCGGCCGACCGGGACCCCTGTCAGGAGGGCCCGCTCCACGGCTGTCACACCCCGGGCCACCATGGTGTCCTCAACCACGCGCCCTTCATCGGCGCGGACCGGGCAGCCGCCCTGGACCAGCTGAGCACCGCGCCCGCCCGGCGCGCTCTCGGCCCGTCCCGGATCCCGGGCGGCGCCCGCCCTCCCGACCTCCACGAGCTGCAACTGCTCCGGGTCTAGGCCGAGTTCGGGCCCGCACCCGCCGGCCCGGCCCGTTCGGCCCCGACCACGACCATCACCCCAGTTCGCAGCGCCGTGCCCGGAGACGGTACGGCCCGGAGAAGGACATCCCATGGGTACATCCAATGCCAAGGCGAAGACCGCGGCCCGCCGCGCCCACATGGAAGAACTGCGCAAGGCCGAGCAGGCCCGTGAACGCCGTATGCGGCTGCTCACGCTCGGCACGACCGCCGTCATCCTCGTCGGCCTGGCCGGCGGCGGCTGGCTCCTGATCGACAACGCCCAGGACAAGGAGGAGGCGAAGGCCGCGCCGATATCGGGCGTGAAGAGCTGGTCCAAGCTCACCCAGAACCACGTCGACACGGCCGTCACCTACAAAATGAGCCCGCCCGTCGGCGGCGACCACAACCAGGTCTGGGTGAACTGCGACCGGCAGGTCTACACGAAGGCCGTCCCCAACGAGAACGCCGTGCACGCCCTCGAACACGGCGCCGTCTGGATCACGTACAACGACAAGGCGGCCAAGGCCGACGTCGAGACCCTGTCCGAGCGCGTGACCAACACGTCGTACACCTTCATGAGTCCCTACGAGGACCAGTCGTCGCCGATCGTGCTGAGCGCCTGGGAGCACCAGCTGAAGGTGGACAAGGCCTCGGACCCGAGGGTCACGAAGTTCCTCGACAAGTACGTCCAGGGTGAGCAGACGCCCGAGCCCGGTGCCGCGTGCACCAACGGGATGACGCCGTGAACTGAGCGCCGGGCGCGGGGCGTTCCCACCGGACGCCCCGCACCGACGCCCGCGTCGCTCACGCGGACGGCCGAAGTTCCGTCCCGATCAGCCTGTTGAGGTGGCGGCGGGCGTCCTGGGTGCTCAACGGGGGTGCCTGGCGCAGCCGTTGCAGGGCCAGGCGAGGCGAACACCGCGTCGGTCGGGCCCTCTTCGACCACGACCCCGTTCCGCAGCACCACCACCCGGTCCGCGATGCCCCGGACGACGGCCAGGTCGTGGCTGATGAACAGGCAGGCGAGTTGGCGTTCCCGGCGCAGGTCGTCGAGGAGGCGCAGGACGTCGGCCTGGACGGAGACGTCGAGGGCAGTGGTGATCTCGTCGGCGATGAGGACGTCGGGCTCGCCTGCCAACGCCCGTGCGATGCCTATGCGTTGGCGCTGGCCGCCGGAGAGCTGGGCGGGCAGGCGGTCGGCGAGGGCGGGGTCGAGCCGGACGTCGGAGATGAGCCGACGGGCCCGTTCGGCGGCCTCCGTGCGGCTGTCCGCCGTACCGAAGAACCGGAGCGGGCGGCGGATCGCGTCGCCCACCGAGCGGCGGGGGTTGAGGGAGGTGTCCGCGTCCTGGAAGACGAGTTGCACCCGGCGGCGCAGGGACAGCGGACGCCGCCCCGCAGGCCGGGCCAGGTCGCCCGATTCGTGGGTCATCGTGCCGCCGGACGGGGTGCGCAGTCCGGCGAGGGTCCAGGCGAGTGTCGACTTGCCGCTGCCCGACTCGCCGACGAGGGCGAGGACTTCGCCGCGCCGGACGTCGAAGGACACGCCGTGCACGGCCCGGGCGGAGCCGTAGTCGACGGTGACGTCGACGGCCGAGAGGGCGACGGGTGAGTCGTCGGGCACGGTCGCCTTCGGGTGTACCTCCCGCTCGCCCGTCTCGCCGACGACCGCGAGCCCGGTGTCGTCAAGGCGTGGCACGCTCGCCAACAGGCGTCTGGTGTACGGGTCTTGTGGCGCCGTGAAGAGCGTGCGCGTGGGCGCCGCCTCCACCACTCCGCCCGAGCGCAGTACGGTCACCTCGTCGGCCATCTGGGCGACGACACCGAGGTCGTGGCTCACCAGGACGGCGGCCAGGCCGAGTTCGTCGCGCAGGGCGGCGATCAGGTCGAGGACCCCGCGCTGTGTCACCACGTCCAGGCCGGTCGTCGGCTCGTCGAGGACGAGGACCTTGGGGCGGGCCGCGACGGCCATGGCGATGGCGACGCGCTGCTGCTGGCCGCCGGACAGTTCGTGCGGGTAGCGCCGGGCCAGTTCGGCGGGGCGCGGCAGCCGGACCTGTTCCAGCAGGTCGACGACGGGGACGCCGCCGCCCGCCTCCGCGATCTGTCGGCCGATCCGCATGGAGGGGGTGAGCGCGTGGCCCGCGTTCTGGCCGACCAGGGCGACGGTGCTGCCCCGCAGCCGCCTCAACTCCCGTGCGGGCAGGGCGAACACGTCCTGTCCGTCCACGAGGACCGAGCCGCCGGTGACCCGCGACCCGTGTCGCAGGTGCCCCAACAGGGTCGCCGCGACGGTCGACTTGCCGCTGCCGGACTCGCCGACGAGGGCCAGTGTCCGCCCCTGGGCGACCCGGCGGGACGCCATCCGGCCCCCAGCCCCGGACACCCAACCCGGGCTCCTGCAGCAAGCCGACCCACGGCTCCCGAACAAGCCGACCCGCGGTCTCGACCGCCGCCCACGCACCCGCCGCACCGCCAAATTCGGTGGACTGCGCGCCCGACGGCCGCTGGGATGGTCGGTATGTGTGCCCTGAAGATGCATGCCGACGAGGCGGAGATCGATGCCCCGCTGGTCCAGCGACTGATCGCCCGGCAGTTTCCCGAGTGGGCGGGGCTGCCCGTGGAGCGGCTGGAGTCCGCCGGGACCGAGAACGCCATGTTCCGGCTCGGCGGTGAGCTGGTGGTGCGGCTGCCGAGGCATCCCGGGGCGGTGGACAGCATCGAGCACGAGCAGCGCTGGCTGTCCCGGCTGGGGCCGTGGCTGCCGGTCGCCGTGCCCGAGCCGGTCGGGCGGGGCCGCGCCGGTGAGGGGTTCCCGTGGTGCTGGTCGGTGTACGGCTGGCTGGACGGGCGGAATCCGGCGGCCGGCGCCCTCGACGCGCCCGAGACGCTGGCCAGGGAACTCGCCGACTTCATCCGCGCCCTGCGCCGCGTCGACGCCGGGAACGGGCCGGCCCACTACCGGGCCGTTCCGCTGTCGGCGCGGGACACACCCACACGCGCGGCCCTCGCCCAGCTGAGGGGGGAAGTGGACACGGAGGCGGTGACGGCACTGTGGGAGCAGGCCATGCGGGCGCCCGAGCACACGGGACCGGCGCTCTGGGCGCACGCCGACCTGTCGCCGGGGAACGTGCTGGTCACCGAGGGGCGGCTCAGTGCCGTGATCGACTTCGGCTGCACCGGCGTCGGCGATCCGGCCGTCGATCTGATCGTGGCGTGGAATCTGTTGCCCGCCGGTGTCCGTGACACGTTCCGCGAGGCGGTGGGCGCCGACGACGCCGAGTGGGCGCGCGGGCGTGGCTGGGCGCTGTCGATCTCGCTGATCCAGCTGCCGTACTACCGGGAGACGAATCCGGTGCTCGCGGCGAACTCCCGGCATGTGATCAGGGAGATCCTGGCCCAGTGAAGGAGATCCTCCCATCGGGGTGGTGTAGGCCGACACACAGAGGGCAGAAAGCGCTTGCCCCAATGCCAGGTTCCCAAGGAGGACCCCCGTCCATGGCGTCGTCCGAGCAGCCACTCGACCACCGTTACCGGGGCGAGCACCCGATTCGCACCCTCGCCTACCTCTTCCGCGCCGACCGGTGGCGGCTCGGCGTCGCACTGGCCGTCTTCACCGTCAAGCACAGCCCGGTCTGGCTGCTGCCGCTGATCACGGCGAACATCGTCGACACCGTCGTCGAGCACCGCCCGATCGGCGGGCTCTGGCTCAGCTCCGGGGTCATCATGCTGATCCTGGTGATCAATCCGCCGCTGCATCTGCTGTACGTACGGCTGCTGTACGGCAGCGTGCGCCGCATGGGGACCGATCTGCGGTCCGCGCTGTGCACGCGGATGCAGCAGCTGTCCATCGGCTACCACTCCCGGGTCAGCGCGGGCGTGCTCCAGGCCAAGGTCGTCCGTGATGTGGAGACCGTCGAGCAGATGATGCAGCAGAGTTCCGACTCGGGGCTCGGCGCGCTCACCGTGCTCATGGGCGGGCTGGTCGTCATCAGCATTCGTACGCCCGAGTTCCTGCCCGTGTTCCTGCTGGTGGTGCCGGTCGCGGCCCTGCTGATCGTCCGGCTGCGGACGCGGCTGCGCGCCCAGAACGAGAGTTTCCGGCACGAGGTCGAACAACTGTCGTCGCGGGTGAGCGAGATGACCCGGCTGATCTCCGTCACACGGGCGCACGGGCTTGAGGGCAAGGCCCTGGGCCGGATGGACCGCACCCTGCGCCAGGTGCTGACCTCCGGGCTCCGCCTCGATCTGCTCAACGGGCGGTTCGCGTCGCTGGCCTGGGTGTTCCTGAACGCGGTCGGCGTGCTGTTCCTGACGGGCGGGGCGCTCGTCTCGTACTACGGCGTCTGGGGTGTCACCCCGGGCGATGTGGTCATGCTGAGC
Source organism: Streptomyces sp. GQFP (assembly GCF_021545335.1). Classification (GTDB taxonomy): domain Bacteria; phylum Actinomycetota; class Actinomycetes; order Streptomycetales; family Streptomycetaceae; genus Streptomyces. The sequence continues at coordinate 282,368 of NZ_CP089312.1, forward strand.
GCGTTCCTGACCACCCTCACCAACTCGACGACCACGCTCGCGGGGCTCGCGCCGGTCATCACCAAGGGGCTGGAGTCGGTGCGCTCGGTCGGCGAGGTGCTGGAGGCGCCCGAGTTGGAGGACAACGCGGGGAAAACCGTCGTGCACGGGCTGCGGGGCGAGGTGACCTTCGAGGGCGTGGGGTTCGCGTACGACGAGGGCGGGCGGGCCGCCGTACGGGACTTCGGGCTCACCGTGTCGCCCGGCGAGACGATCGCGCTGGTCGGTGCCTCGGGGGCCGGGAAGTCGACCGTGCTGAACCTCGTGATCGGGTTCATCCGGCCGACCTCGGGGCGGCTGCTGCTCGACGGGACCGACATGAACACGCTGGACCTGCGGACGTACCGGCGGTTCGTGTCGGTGGTGCCGCAGGAGTCGATCCTGTTCGACGGGACGGTCCGGGAGAACGTGGCGTACGGCATGGACGACGCCGACGACGCGGCGGTACGGGCCGCGTTGCGGGACGCCAACGCGCTGGAGTTCGTCGACCGGCTGCCGCACGGCGTCGACACCCTGGTCGGCGAGCACGGCGCCCGGCTGTCCGGGGGCCAGCGGCAGCGCCTGGCCATCGCGCGGGCGCTGATCCGCGATCCCCGGGTGCTGATCCTCGACGAGGCGACCTCGGCGCTGGACACCCGGTCGGAGGCGCTGGTGCAGGAGGCGCTGGCGCGGCTGCTGCACGGGCGTACGACGTTCGTGGTCGCGCACCGGCTGTCGACGATCCGGGGCGCCGACCGCATCGTGGTGATGGAGGACGGCGCCGTCCGGGAGATCGGCTCGCACGAGGAGTTGCTGGGGCGCGGCGGGGTCTACTCGGCGCTGCACAGCAGCGGTCAGCCGGCCTGAGCCACCGCGCTGGGGCGGCTCGGGTCGGCCGACCGGCCGGGGTCGCCCCCTACTCCCCCGCGTACGCCTTCTTGAGGGCGGCGATGTCCAGCTTGCCCATCGCGTACATGGCCTTGGTGGTGCGGACGGCCTTCTCCTGGTCCGGGTCGCCGATCATCTCGATCAGGCCGTCCGGGATGACCTGCCAGGACAGTCCGTACTTGTCCTTGAGCCAGCCGCAGGGGCCGCCCTCGCCGCCGCCCTCGGTGAGCTTGGCCCAGTAGTGGTCGACCTCCTGCTGGTCCGCGCAGAAGATCTGGAAGGAGACGGCCTCGGTGAACTTGAACATGGGGCCGCCGTTGAGGGCGACGAACTTCTGGCCGTTGGCCACGAAGTCGACGGCCATCACGCCGCCGGCGGGGGCGGGACCGGCCTCGTTGTAGTAGCCGATCTTTCCGAGGGACGAGTTCTTGAAGATCGAGACGTAGAAGTGCGCGGCTTCCTCGGCCGTGCCGTCGAACCAGAGACACGTGGTGAATCCGTCGGTCGTCATGGAGAACCTCCTGGAGCGGGCGACTGGAGCGGGAGAACTGTCACCCCTTTCGACCGATCCTCGTGCGGAAACTCATCGGTGGCGCGGTGAGTTTTCCGAACGGCGGCCTACTGGCCCACGCGGCCGTCGATCCGCTCGCGCAGGAGGTCGGCGTGGCCGCAGTGTCGCGCGTACTCGTTGACGTGCGCCGACAGGACGTCACGGACCTGGAGCTGTACGCCGTGTTCGGCGCCGAAGTCGGAGAAGCCGGCGTTGGTGGTGCCGAGGTCGTCGACGCTCGCGATGAAGCGGTCGGTGCGTTCCGTCTCCAGCCGCCACTGCCGCCAGGCGTCCTCGACGACCGCCGGATCGGCGACCGCGCCGTTCCAGTCGCCGTCCCGGTCCTCCTCGGTGCGGTAGAGCTTTGGCGCGTCCTCGCCTGCCATGACCCGGCGGAAGTGCCGTTCGTCCTCGGTGAGATGTCGGATCAGTCCGAGCAAGGACATCGTGGACGGCGGTACGGAGCGCCGGGCCATCTGTTCGGCGTCCAGGCCCGCGCACTTCATCTCCACGGTGAGGCGGAAGTGGCGCAGGCCCTCCAGCAGCACACCGCGTTCGTCGACGATCTCGGTCTCGGTCTCGCGTGGATCGTCGTCCGGGTCGACCCACATGTCGTCATAGACGGTCGCGACCGTCCACCGAGTCGTCGTCGTGTCGGTTTCGTGCCCGCGCGATTCCATGGGGGCATCGTGGCGCCCGTCACCGGGCTCCGCCACCCAATTATTCGGCCTGGTGCACGATCTGGATCAGGTTGCCGCAGGTGTCGTCCAGCACTGCCGTGGTGACGGGGCCCATCTCCATCGGCTCCTGGGTGAACCGCACGCCGAGCCCGCGCAGCCGGTCGAACTCCGCGTGCACATCCTCCACGGCGAAGGCGGTGGCCGGGATGCCGTCCTTGACCAGCGCGTCCTTGTACGGCTTCACCGCGGGATGGCCGGAGGGCTCCAGGAGCAGTTCGGTCCCGTCGGGGTCCTCGGGCGAGACCACGGTCAGCCAGCGGTCCGCGCCGATCGGGACCTCGGTCTTCTTCACGAAGCCCAGCACGTCCGTGTAGAAGCGCAGGGCCTTGTCCTGGTCGTCGACGAAGACGCTGGTCAGGTGGATCCTCATGGTGCCCTCTCTCGGTTCGGGTCACCGAAGGTGCGGTGCCTCTCCCGCATCATCACGCAACCAGCGGTCGTACGCCGCCGGGGTCCCAGCCCTCATGGGGCACCGAATCGAGCAGAAGTCTCGTGTACGGATCCTGCGGGTCGCTCAGTACCCGCACCGTCGGTCCCTGCTCGACCACGACTCCGCGCCGCATGACCACCGTCTCGTCCGTGATGTGCTGGACGACGGCCAGGTCATGGCTGACGAAGACCAGGGCGACCCCGGTGTCCCGGCGGATCTCGCCGAGGAGCTGGAGGATCTGCGCCTGGATCGACACGTCCAGCGCGGCGACCGCCTCGTCGAGGACCAGGATCCGGGGGTCGACGGCGAGGGCGCGGGCGATGGCGAGCCGCTGCCGCTGGCCGCCGGAGAGGGCGTGGGGCCGCGCGTCTCCCTCCCGGCTGCCGAGGCCGACCTGGTCAAGCAGGGCGGCAACCCGCGCGTCCGGCTCGGGGTGCCGGTGCAGGCGCAGCGCCGTGCGCAGGCACTGACGGGAGGTCAGTCGCGGATCGAGCGAGACGTACGGATCCTGGAAGACCATCTGGATGTCGCGGGCGCGGGCCAGCCGGTCACGACGCCCGAGCCTGCCCCGCCCGTGTGCGCGGTCCTTGCCCTCGACGGCGATCGTGCCGGAGTCTGGCCGGAGCAGGCCGACGAGCATGCGCGCGACCGTGCTCTTGCCGGAGCCCGATTCGCCGACGATGCCGACGGATCCGCCTCGGGGCACGGTGAAGGACACCTGGTCGGCGGCGGTCAGGCGCTCGCCGCCGGGCAGCCGGTAGGTCTTGGTCACGCCGTCCACGACGAGCAGCGGCTGGGTCGGCGAGGTGCCGGTCATGACGTACTCCTGACTGCCGGGGCGGCGGGTTGCGCGGACAGGTCGGGGAGGCGTCGGCAGGCTGCCGTGCCGCCGCCCTCGACGGGGACCAGCTCGGGCGGCCCGCTCTCGCACTCGGGCTCGGCGTGGGGGCAGCGCGGGGCGAACGGGCAGCCGGTGAAGTGCTCGGCGAGGGACGGGGGTTTGCCGGGGATCGGTCGCAGCACCCGGGTGGTGTCGCCCAGTTCGGGCGAGCAGTCGAGCAGGCCTCGGGTGTAGGGGTGCCGGGCGTCCGTGAAGAGGCGGCCGGCCTGCTGTTCCTCGACGATCCGGCCCGCGTACATGACGTACACGCGGTCGCAGTAGGCGGCGGCGAGATGCAGGTCGTGGGTGATGAAGAGGAGCCCGAGGTCGCGCTCGGCGCGCAGCTTGCGCAGCAGGGCGAGGATCTCGGCCTGGGTGGTGACGTCCAGGGCGCTGGTCGCCTCGTCGGCGAGGAGGAGGCGGGGTTCGGCGGCGAGGGCGCCGGCGATGACGACGCGTTGCAGCATGCCGCCGGACATCTCGTGCGGGTGCTGGCGGATGCGCTGTTCCGGGTCGGGCAGGCCGACGGCGTCGAGGAGTTCGACGGCGCGGAGGCGGGCGGCGCGCTTGTCCAACTGCCCGGTGGCGAGGAGCCGTTCGACGAGGAAGTCGCCGACGCGGCGGACCGGGTTGAGTGCGGAGCGGGGGTCCTGGTGGACCATCGCGACCGTCCTGGCCCGGTGTTCGCGCAGGCGCGGACCGTTCATCGTGAGCACGTCGGTGCCGTCGACCAGGGCCCGGCCGCTGGCCCGGGCTTCGTCGGGAAGGATACGCAGGGCGGCCTTGGCGGTGGTGGACTTGCCGGAGCCGGATTCTCCGACGAGTCCGACGACCTCGCCGGTGCGGACCGTGAGGGAGATATCGGCGAGCAACGGCCGGGCGGCGCCCGGGAGTTGGACGGTCAGGTTCTCGATGTCGAGCAGCATGCGCGCGCTACCTCCTGGCGCCGAGCCGGTCGGCGGCCCAGACGCCGACCACGTTGAAGGCCACCACGACGGCGGCGATGGCGGTGCCCGGCACGAGTGCGGGGAGCAGGGCGTTCTGGACGATGGCGGCCTGCCCCTCCTGCACCATCAGACCCCAGTCGGAGCTGGGCGGCTGGGCGCCGAAGCCGAGGTAGCTGAGGGTGGCCAGGCCCATCAGGGCCTCGCCGAACAGGACGACGAGGTAGCCGACGACGGACCGGGCCAGGTTGGGCACGAGATGGGCCACGCAGATACGGGTGCCGCTCATGCCGAGGACCCGGTAGGCGTCGATGTACGCCTTGGACCGTTCGGCCAGCGCGACACTGCGCGTGTACTTGGCGATCGTCGGGGCGTAGGCCAGCCCGAGGGCGATCACGGACGTGGTCATGCCGGCCCCGAACACCGCGATGATCAGTACGACGAACAGCAGGCCCGGGAAGGCGTACATGACGTCGGTGATCCGGGACAGCAGGGTGTCGACCCAGCCGCCGTGCCACGCGGCGACCGTGCCGAGGGTGACGCCCAGCACGGAGGCGAGGAGCAGCAGGAGTAGCGGGGCGAGGAGGCTGGTGCGGGCGCCGTACAGCACCCGGGAGAGCAGGTCCTGGCCGGAGGCGTCGGTGCCGAGGGGGTGGGCGCCGCTGGTGCCGACCAGGGAGGACGACAGGTCGATGGCGTCCGGTGCGTACGGGGCGAGGAGCGGGGCGAAGGCCGCGGCGAGCACCACGAGGGCGAGGAAGACCGCGGCGACGGTCACGCCCCACGGGCGGCGGGCCCGTTTCACGGCGACCGGCAGGACGGCCGCCGGGACGGCCTCGGCGGGCAGGGCGGTCATGCGGTGCTCCTCATGGCGGTCAGGCGGGGGTCGAGCAGGGGGTGCACGAGGTCCACGACGGTGGTGACGACGATGTAGGAGGTGACCATCAGCAGCAGGACCGCCTGGGCGACCGGGAAGTCATGGGTGTTGATGGCGCCGACCAGTAGGGAGCCGATACCGCTCAGGCCGAAGACCGTCTCTACGGCTACCGTGCCGGCGAGCATGCCCGCGGTGACCAGGCCGCACATGGTGACGATGGGGCCGAGGGCGTTGCGCAGGATGTGCCGTCTGATGATCTGCCGTTCGGGCAGCCCGGCGGACCGTGCCACCGCCACGTGTTCGGCGGCGCCCGCCTCCACCATGGCCTGCCGGGTGACCCGGCTGATGACGGCGAGCGAACCGAGCGCCATGGCCACGGCGGGCAGGGTGAGGTGGTGGAGGGTGCCGCCGACGCCCTCGCCGCTGCCGGTCACGGGGAACCAGCCGAGCTTCACGCCGAAGAGGGCGACGAGGGCGATCCCTCCGACGAAGGACGGCACGGACGCGGCGAGCGTGGTGGTGCCGACGACGGCCGAGTCGACCCAGCCGCCCTGGCGGATCGCCGCGAGGATGCCCGCGCCGACCCCGAGGACCACGAACAGCACGGTGGCGTACGCGACGAGGACGAGGGTCGTCGGGAAGCGCGAGGCCAGCAGGTCGGAGACCTGGTCGCTGTACTGGAAGGAGCGGCCGAGGTCGAGGTGGACGCAGTCCCACAGCCAGCGGCCGTACTGGACGACCAGGGGCTCGTCCAGGTGGTACTGGGCGCGGACACTGGCCAGCCGTTCGGGGGTGAGCTTGTCCCGGCCGCCCGCGAGGAACACCGCGGGGTCGCCGGGGGCCGCGTAGACGGCGGCGAAGATCACGAACGAGGAGGCCAGCAGGGTGGCCAGCAGTCCCGAGAGCCGTCGGCCGATGGCGACGATCATGCGGTTCAGCCCTTCTTGGCGCCGAGCTGTGCGGCCCAGGGAGAGTAGAGGTAGGCCATGGAGGCGGGCGGGCCGGTCAGTTCGCTGTTCAGGGTGAGGATGGTGGGCGTCTGGGCGACGGGGATCCACACGGCCGCGTCGGCGAACTCGCGCTGGATGTCCACGACGAGGGCGGCGCGCTTCTTGTCGTCGATGGTACGAAGTGCCTCCTCGACCTTGGCGTCGTAGTCGGCGCTCTTGAATCCGACCCAGTTGTTCGAGCTGTCGGACAGGGCGTTGTCGTAGAAGCCGATGGGGTCGCTCTTGGAGATGTACCAGTCGGCGACCAGGACGTCGAAGTCGGCGCGGGCGCCCTTGTCTCCGTAGGCCTCCTGGTAGGCGGAGGAGGGCAGGGTCTTGATCTCGCCCTTGAGGCCGAGCTGGGTGAGGGCGGCGCGGACGGCGTTGGCGATGACCAGGCGGCCCTGGGTGCTGTCGGTGCCGATCACTATGGGTCCGGTCGGCGCGGACTTGGCCTGCTTGACGAGTTCCTTGGCCTTGGCGAGGTCCTCGGCGTCCGGGGTCGCCGGGGCTTCGGTGAGCTGCTTCTGGGCGGCGGCGAAGGTCGCCTTCTCGTAGCCCCAGGAGCCGGAGCCGACGGGCGTCGCCCAGGGTTCGGCGAGGCCGCCGTAACCAGCTTTCGCGATGCCTGCGCGGTCCAGCACAAGGGACAGGGCCCGGCGGATGTCCGGGTCGGCGAGGCCGCCGCGCTCGGTGGGCAGAAGGGCGAGGGTGGCGGTGCTCGGGCCGTAGTACTGGGTCAGGCCCTTGGTGCCGCGCAGGGAGGCCGCCGCGCCGGGGGTGTCGGCGTAGGCGCCGTCGGCGGCGCCGGTCTTCAGCGCGTTGACCATCGCGCTGTCGTCGGCCCAGTGGAAGACGACCTGCTTGGTGAGCGGCTTCTTGCCCCAGTAGGTGTCGGAGGCGGTCAGCGTGACGGAGTCGCCGGACTTCCAGCGGCTCAGCTCGTACGGTCCTGAACAGGCGTCGCCCTGGCCGGGGGTGCCGAAGTCGTCGCCCGCCTTTTTGACCTGCGCGTCGTTGTAGACGAGGCCGGCGTCGCCTGCGAGGGCCTTGGTGAACAGGGCGTCGGGCTGCTTGAACGTGATGGTGATCTCGCGGTCACCGGTCTTGGTCATCTTGTCGACGTTGCCGAACTCGTCGGACTGCTCCATCTCCGGCTCGGCGTGCCGGCGCAGGCTGAACAGGGCGTCGTCGGCGGTCATCGGGGAACCGTCGTGGAAGGTGACGCCGTCGCGCAGAGTGAGTACGAGGGTCTTCGCGTCCGGTCTGCTCTCCTTCGCCACGAGCGAGGGCTGTACGGACATGTCGGGCTGGAGTTGGTAGAGGCGTTCGCACACGTTGCTGAGGACGGTGCGGCCGGCGCTGCCGCCCTGGGTGTCGAGGTCGAGGGACTCCGGCTCGTCCGCCAGCAGCCAGTCCACGGAGGCGACGGAACCGGTGGCGGGGGCCGTGGTGGGAGTGAGTTCGAGCTTGGTGACGTCGACGGCGGCGCCGTCGCCCGCGGAGGAGCCGGTGTCGGCTCCGCTACAGGCGGCGGTGAGGGCCAGCGCTCCGGCGAGGCCTGCGGCCGCGACAGCGGACTTGAGCTTCATGACAGTGCTCCTGGGCGGAAAACGGGAATCCGGGATTTCGGGAGTGGGGGCCTTCAGTTCGGGGCGTGGGGACCGTCGTAGAGGTTCCAGGGGAGGTGCTGGTACTCGCGGTCGCAGGGCGTGCCGGCCGTGACGTGGTAGTCGCCGGCGGTGAGGTCCACACAGGAGGACACCAGCGTCGTCCAGTGCTTGACCTCGGGCTCCCGCGGGTCGGCGTGGGTGCACAGCGACTCGGGGTAGCCGAGGTGGTCCGACATCGACTGCTTGATCAGCTTGCGGGTCTCGTCCGGGCCGGTGGCGTCGCGCAGCCGGCGCAGACCTTCCTCGGCGCGTGGCACGCGTACGAGGGAGTCGGGCGACAGGGGCCGGTATCCGTCGGCCAGGGCCGTGGGGACACCTGCCTGGTAGTGGTTGCCGTGCACGAGCAGGCCGTCGGTCGGATACAACCAGCCGTGGCCCGCCGGGGTGGTCTCCAGGTCGACGGCGAAGCCCTCCCGGCAGGTGAGCAGGGCGTTGCTCGCGATGTGGGCGCGGGTGCGGCACAGCACGTTGAGGGCGTCGGTGATGCTGGGCTGGTCCAGGACACTGCGCCGGATCACGGTCTGGGGCAGGCCGACGGCTTCGTCGAAGCGGCCGCCGAGGCCGTTGGCGTTGAGGGCGATCCCCGCCGAGCTGGCTCCCTGCCGGCCGATCTGCCCGGCCTCCACCTGCATCAGCAGGGTCGGCTTGGGCGGCTGGACGATACGGAGCATGACCACCGTGTCCTGGACACCGGCCCGCCAGTCCCAGTTCTGGCCTGCCCAGACATGGCCGTCGCCGCTGGCGGGCCCGTAGGCGGCGAAGGAGGTGCAACCCTCGGCGGGCTCCTCCTCGCGCATCCCACTGACCTCATGCATCCCGCTGAAGGAGTCGTCGTAGATGACCTCGCCGCGCGCGTTCAGCGCCAGTACGTCGAGCAGATCGACGCCCGCGCCGTCGGCGATGCCCTGCATCTCCTCCACCAGGTGGGGCGCGTAGTCCCGGACGGGGTCGAGCCAGCGGGCGGCGCGGGCGGTGACCTGCTGCCAGGTAAGGCCCGACGAGGCGCCGAAGGCCTCCTCGTAGTAGCCGAGGGAAGCCGCCAGTTGTCCGGCCACGGCCTCTCCGTACTGCCTGCCACGCTGGGCCGGAGTACCGGAGATCTCGACGACCGGAAGACTGTGCTGCATACGGGGGCTCCTCGAAAGACACATGTGCCGTAACATTCGTTCCGAAAGTTCGACTTTCTGGAACGTGATGTTCAGAGAGTAACGTCGGTGACGTAGGAGTCAATGGCTGTAATGGCGATTTCAAAAACGGGCAGTGCCGCCCCCGGAGGGCTCACGCGTCTGCGCGCCGCCGTCCGCGACCAGTGGGACGAGCTGTCCGCCTCCGAGCAGACGGTCGCGCAGTACCTGGTCAGCGCCCCTGCCGAGAAGCTGATGTTCGCCAGCGCCCAGGAGCTGGGGAGCGCCAGCGGCACCAGCAACGCGACGGTCGTACGCGCCCTCCAACGATTGGGTTACGCAGGTCTGCCGGCGCTCAAGCGGGAGCTGGCGGCCGACTTCACCGCGGCCACGGCCCCCGATGTCCGGCTGGCGCAGCGCATCGCGCATGTCGGCAAGGACCTGGAGAACATCTGGAGCGACATCTTCGAGGAGACCCAGGAGCGCATCGACCAGTGCCGGCGGCTCACCGGGACGGAGGCGCTCGAACGGGCGGTCGCCGCGCTCGCCGAGGCCCGTGAGGTGCTGTGTTACGGGGCCGCCGCGTGTGAACTCGGGGCGCGCCACCTGGCCCGGTCGCTCGGCCGCATCGGCCGCCGCGCCCGTTTCGCGGGCGAGACCGGCTTCGCGCTCGCCGACTCGCTGCTCACCCTGGGGCAGGGCGACGCCGTGGTGATCTTCCAGCCGGGACGGCCGCTGCCGGAGCTGACGGTCCTGGTGGAACGGGCCCGCGCGGTCGGTGCCAAGGTCGTGTTCGTCACCGACGAGCTGAGCGAGGCCTTCGAGGACCGCGTCGACGCCGTACTGATCGCGCCCGGCACCCCGACCGGAATCACCAACGAGGTCCTGACCGCCCTGATCGTGGCGGACGCGCTCCTGCTCGCCCTGACCGCCCTGGACGAGACGTCGGCGGTCGAGCACTCCCACCAGCTCAACGCACTGCGGGCCCTGCTGCCGGGGGAACAGGGGAACCGTCGCGGCTGAGGGGCTACTACAGGGTGGCGCTGTCCCACACGGCGGTCAGGCCGGTGTCCGATGTCGCGGCATCGTCTATCGGCTGCTCCGCCCAGATGGTCTTGCCGCTGTGGTGGTACCGGCTGCCCCAGCGTCTGCTGAGCTGGGCGACGAGGAAGAGTCCTCGCCCGCCTTCGTCGCCCGCCAGGGCCCGGCGAAGGCGTGGCTGGGTGTTGCTGGAGTCGCGGACCTCGCACACCAGGGTGGTGTCGTCGTGGAAGAGACGCAGACCGACGGTGCCGCCCGCGTACCGCATGGCGTTGGTGACCAGTTCACTGACGGTCAGTTCCGTCGTGAAGGTGAGGTCGTCGAGTCCCCACTCGGCGAGTCTGCGCGCGACGGCGTTCCGGGCTTCGGCGACCGCCGCCGGATCGTCGGGGAACTGCCAGTCGGCGATGTCCGCCGCCGGCAGCAGCCGGGGCCGGGCCAGCAGGAGCGCCATGTCGTCGCGGGGCGGCGCCTCAGCGGCGCGGGCCATGACGGCACGGCCGATCTCCTCCAGCGTCCTGTCGCCCCGGCAGAGGGACGTGAGGGTGTCGAGAAGGTCCCGGGTGCCCTGGTCGGCGTCGCGGGATCCCCGTTCCACGAGGCCGTCGGTGTAGAGCGCGAGGGTGCTGCCTGCCTCCAGGGCGACGGTGGTCACCTCGAAGGGCATGCCGCCGACTCCGAGCGGTGGTCCCGGGGACACCTCGACCGGACGGGCGGTGCCGTCGGGCCCGATCACCGCGGGCGGCGGATGGCCGGCACTGGCGAGGGCGCAGCTGCCGGTGAGCGGATCGTAGACCGCGTACAGGCAGGTGGCGCCGATGGTGTCCCTGTCCTCGGGATCGGCCTCGTCGGCGAGTTGCTGGACGAGGTCGTCCAGGTGGATGAGGAGTTCCCCCGGCTCCAGTTCGAGGTCGGCGAGCGTACGGATCGCGGTCCGCAGGCGTCCCATGGTCGCCGCGGCGTGCAGTCCGTGGCCGAAGACGTCGCCGACGACGAAGGCCACCCGCAGCGAGGGCAGCGGGATGGCGTCGAACCAGTCGCCGCTGATGTCCGCCCCGCCGCCGGCCGGCACATAACAGCTGGCCGATTCGGCCGCTGCGGTGCTCGTCGTGGCCCTCGGGAGCAGACGCTGCTGCAGCGCGACCGCTGCCCGGTGCTCGCGGGTGTACCGGCGGGCGTTGTCCACGCTGAGCGCGGCTCGCGAGGAGATGTCGAACACGAGGTCCGCGTCCTCCTGCTCGAACGGCTCCGGCTGCTCGGTCCGCCAGACGGCCACGAAACCCAGCAGCAGACCGCGCGCGTACAGCGGCGACACCACGGCGGAGTGGCCCCGCTCGGGCATCACCGCCCGGATCAGTTCCGGGTCGCCGAGGAGGTCGAGCATCTCCTGCCGGGTCGTGTTGTAGACGGTGTCCCCCTGGATGGCGGCCCGCCGCACCTGCGGGACATCGGGGAAGCGCGGGACCACCCCGCCGACGGGAACGAGTTCGGCGGGCCAGGGCCCGGTGGCCGAGGAGACGGCCACCCGGCGCAGCCGCAGCCAGTCGCCGGGCCGGATCGCCTTCGACGGCTCCTCGCCCTCGAGCACGGACTCGGCGATCTCGACCGACGCCATATCCCCCAGGGCCGGTACCAGCACGTCGGCGATGTCCTGGGCGGTGCGAGTCACGTCCAGCGAGGCGCCGATACGCGCCGACGCCTCATGGCCGACCTCGGTGCGCCGCCGGGCCCGCCGCTGCTGCGTGCTGTCGGTGAAGAACGCCGCGATCCCGGTCGGCCGGTCGTGACCGTCCGCCAGCCGGAACGCGGACACGGACACGTACCGCTCCCGCCCGGACCCGTCCGGCGCGCTCATCCGCTGTTCCTGTGCGAGCAGCGGCATTCCCGTGTCGAGCACCTGCCGCAGCTGGTCCCCGACGTCCTTGGCGTCCGCCGGGGACATGACGTCTCCGAGACGGTGCCCGGGGCGCAGCAGCGGCCAGCCCTCCACCTCGGCGATGACGTTCGTGCGGACGACTCTCAGCTCGGTGTCAAAGAGGACGACCCCGAGGAGGGACTGCGCCAGCAGGGCGGTCAGCAGCGACGATCCCTGTTCCTGCTCGCCGTCCTCGCGGCTCGGCGCCACCAGCAGGACGCGCTGGGAGGACCCGCCGAGGGGCACCTCGTCGACGGTGGTGTCGACGGTCCGGCCGGAGGCGTGCCGGAACGCGACCCGCCCCGCCGGTACGGCCAGAAAGTCGCCCCGCGTGTCCGCGCCGCTCCCCCGCACCGGCTCGGCGAGCAGCCGCGCCAGTGGCCGCCCGCAGACCTGCTCGGCCGGCCGCCCCAGCAGTTCCGCCGCCGCCCGTGACCACCCCTGGACGATCCCCGCGCTGTCGAGCAGGACGACGGCGACCTCGTCGGCCGGTATGTTCACGCCGTCGTGCTCGCTCAGGCCTGCCATGCGCACCTCACCTGCGGCGCTGTCTCCCGCGCCGCGCTCCCCTTCATTATGGTGCGCCGCCCGACACCACGCCCGGCGCCCGCGACAAGGGGACACAGGGGCACTTGGCCACCGAAAACGTTATTGCGAAACCTTGCAATAAGGTCCACGCGAGGCCCCTCAGGCGGGTCACCTCCCCTTGCGCCAGTGCTCGAAGCGCGGTTCCGGAGTGAACTCCATGCTGAACGAGGCGAGCTCGCCGACGAGGAGTCCGCGCAGGAACTCGACCATGCCCAGGGGGACGACCTCGCACGTCTTCGAGCCATGGCGGGCGAAGAGCAGGACGGGCCATTTGTCGGGGTCGGGATCGCTGGTCAGCCAGCACAGTATGTCGGCGTGGGACGTATAGCCCCAGGCGAGGATGTGGTCCGGGTCGAGGTCCAGGTCGTCCTGGCCGTCGCCCTCCTCCTCCCAGGTCAGCTGGGCGTTCCCCGTCTCGTCCTCGAAGTCGTCGGGGGAGAACGGGTAGGCGCCCGTGGGAAACGGCCCGAGGATTCCGACCTCGCCGATCTCCTCCTCCGATTCGATGCCGCCGACGCCGTACACGGACATGAAGTCCCTGTAGTCCCGGGGGAACCTGGTGCCCCATTTCTCCTCGGCCGCCCGCCAGTCGATGTCCTCGCCCGCGCCGGGAGGCGGCGGCAGGAGCTGCCGCAACGCCTCGATTCCCGTGAGGTCTTCCATGGTGGTCCCCGCCCTTCGATCAGGTCGTTCGAAAGTCTAGGGAGCACCACTGACAACGCCTGCGGCCATGCGTTCCACCGCGTTCCTCACGCCGGCCGGAGCGTCCCGAGGAACCGTACGTGCGGCCGGCCTCCGGGCTCGTCACGGCTGACGGCGGCCTTGACTGGCCTCAGGAAATCATCACGTGAGGCCGGGGTCACATTTCGGCCGAGGTCAAGGTCACAGCCTGGCGCTCTGCTGCGGCCGCACCTCTCTGCCCTAGCATCCGGGCATGACAGTCCTGCCCAACGACGGGCTCTCGCTGGCCGCCGAGTTCCCTTCCACGACCCATGAGCAGTGGCAGCGCCTGGTGGAGGGCGTGCTGCGCAAGTCGGGCAAGGAGGTCTCGGGCGCGGCAGCCGAAGACGCGCTGTCCACCGCGCTGGAGGACGGGCTCACCACCCGTCCCCTCTACACGGCGCGCGACGAGTCCCCCGAGCCCGGCTTCCCCGGCTTCGCCCCCTTCGTACGCGGCGGGCGGCCCGAGGGGAACACCGTTGGCGGCTGGGACGTACGGCAGCGGCACGCGACCCTCGTCGGCGACGCGGTCCTCGCGGACCTGGAGAACGGCGTCACCTCGCTCTGGCTGACCGTCGGCCCGGACGCGATCCCGGTGTCGTCCCTCGCCCGGGCGCTCGACGGCGTCTATCTCGACCTGGCCCCTGTCGTCCTCGACGCCGGACAGGAAGTGGAGCCCGCCGCACGGGAGTTGCTGCGGCTGTACGAGGAGCGGGGCGTCGCCGAGGAGGCGGCGCGCGGCAATCTCGGCGGCGACCCGCTGGGCCACGAGGCCCGTACCGGCGAGGAGTTGGCGTTCGCGCCGGTCGTCGAGCTGGCGCGGCTGTGCGCCGAGCAGTACCCGGGGCTGCGTGCGCTGACCGTGGACGCGCTGCCGTACCACGAGGCCGGCGGCTCGGCCGCGCAGGAGCTGGGCGCGTCCCTGGCAACCGGGGTCGCCTACTTGCGGGAGCTGACCGAGGCCGGTCTGACCGTCGAACAGGCCTGCGCGCAGCTGGAGTTCCGATACGCGGCGACCGCCGACCAGTTCCTGACGATCGCCAAGCTGCGTGCGGCCAGGAGATTGTGGGCGCGGGTCGCCGAGGTGTCCGGGGCGCCGGCGGCCGGGGCCCAGGTGCAGCACGCCGTGACCTCGCCGGTGATGATGTCGCGCCGCGACCCGTGGGTGAACATGCTGCGTACGACGGTCGCCACGCTCGCCGCCGGGGTCGGCGGCGCCGACTCGGTCACCGTGCTCCCCTTCGACCACGCGCTGGGCCTCCCGGACGCGTTCGCGCGCCGGATCGCCCGCAACACCTCGACGATCCTGGTCGAGGAGTCGCATCTGGCCCGGGTGATCGACCCGGCGGGCGGCTCCTGGTACGTGGAGCGGCTCACCGACGAACTCGCCCACGCGGGCTGGGAGTTCTTCCAGGAGATCGAGCGGGCCGGCGGCCAGGCAGCTGCCCTTCGCTCCGGCCGACTCGGTGAGGCCCTCGCCAGCACCTGGGCGGCGCGCTCCGCCAAGCTGGCCAAGCGGCGCGAACCCATCACCGGCGTCAGCGAGTTCCCCAACCTCGCCGAGCGCCTCCCGGACCGCGAGCCCGCGCCCGAGCCGCCGTCCGGCGGACTCCCCCGGGTCCGGCGCGACGAGGCGTACGAGGCGCTGCGCGCCCGCTCCGACGCCCACCTCGCCGCCACCGGAACCCGGCCACGCGTCTACCTCGCGACCATCGGCCCCGCCGCCGCCCACACCGCACGCACGACCTTCGTCTCGAACCTCTTCCAGGCCGGCGGCATCGAGCCGGTCACGGCGGGCACCTTCGAGGAGAGCGGCGCCACCGAGGTCTGCCTCTGCTCCAGCGACACCCTGTACGAGGAGCAGGCGGCGACCGTGGCGGCGGAACTGAGGGCCGCCGGTGCCTCGCACGTGTTCCTCGCCGGCCGTCCCGGGCAGTACTCGGACGTCGACTCGTACGTCTTCGCGGGCTGCGACGCCGTAGCCGTGCTCTCCGCCACCCTCGACCGCATGGGAGCGTCCTGATGGGAATCCCCGACTTCTCCGGAATCGAACTGGGGACCCCGACCGCCGGTAACGGCGCCACCGACTGGCGTACGGCCGTGAAGGCGGCCACCGGCTCGGACGAGACCTTCTGGGAGACCCCGGAAGGCATCGCGGTCAAGCCGCTCTACACCGGCACCGACCTGGAGGGCCTGGACTTCCTCTCGACGTACCCGGGTGCCGCCCCCTATCTGCGCGGCCCCTACCCGACGATGTACGTCAACCAGCCCTGGACGATCCGCCAGTACGCAGGTTTCTCCACCGCCGAGGAGTCCAACGCCTTCTACCGGCGCAACCTCGCCGCCGGCCAGAAGGGCCTGTCGGTCGCCTTCGACCTGCCCACGCACCGGGGGTACGACAGCGACCACCCGCGCGTGACCGGTGACGTCGGCATGGCGGGCGTGGCCATCGACTCGATCTACGACATGCGGCAGCTCTTCGACGGCATCCCGCTGGACAAGATGACGGTGTCGATGACGATGAACGGCGCGGTGCTGCCGGTGCTCGCCCTCTACATCGTGGCGGCGGAGGAACAGGGCGTACCGCCCGAGAAGTTGGCCGGGACCATCCAGAACGACATCCTCAAGGAGTTCATGGTCCGCAACACCTACATCTATCCGCCGAAGCCGTCGATGCGGATCATCTCCGACATCTTCGCGTACACCTCGCAGCGGATGCCCCGCTACAACTCCATCTCGATCTCCGGCTATCACATCCAGGAGGCGGGGGCGACGGCCGATCTGGAGCTGGCGTACACGCTCGCGGACGGGGTCGAGTACATCCGGGCGGGGCGGGACGCGGGGATGGACGTGGACGCGTTCGCGCCCCGGCTCTCCTTCTTCTGGGCGATCGGCATGAACTTCTTCATGGAGATCGCGAAGATGCGCGCGGCGAGGCTGCTTTGGGCCAAGCTGGTCAAGCAGTTCGACCCGCAGAACGCCAAGTCCCTTTCCCTGCGCACCCATTCGCAGACGTCGGGTTGGTCACTCACGGCCCAGGACGTGTTCAACAACGTGACGCGCACGGCCGTGGAGGCGATGGCCGCGACCCAGGGCCACACCCAGTCGCTGCACACCAACGCCCTCGACGAGGCACTCGCCCTGCCCACCGACTTCTCGGCGCGCATCGCCCGCAACACCCAGCTGCTGATCCAGCAGGAGTCGGGCACGACCCGGGTCATCGACCCGTGGGGCGGCAGCGCGTACGTGGAGAAGCTGACGTACGACCTCGCGCGCCGGGCCTGGCAGCACATCGAGGAGGTCGAGGCGGCGGGCGGTATGGCGCAGGCCATCGACGCGGGCATCCCGAAGCTCCGGGTCGAGGAGGCGGCGGCGCGTACCCAGGCCCGGATCGACTCGGGGCGCCAGCCGGTGATCGGCGTCAACAAGTACCGCGTGGAGACCGACGAGCAGATCGACGTCCTCAAGGTCGACAACTCCTCCGTACGCACCCAGCAGATCGAGAAGCTGCGGCGGCTGCGGGCCGAGCGTGACGAGCGGGCATGCCAGGACGCGCTGGACGCCCTCACGCGGGCGGCCGGGGGCGAGGGCAACCTGCTGGAGCTGGCGGTGAACGCGGCCCGCGCGAAGGCGACGGTCGGGGAGATCTCGGACGCGCTGGAGAAGGTGTACGGGCGGCACGCGGGCCAGATCCGTACGATCGCCGGGGTGTACCGCAACGAAGCAGGCGAGTCCCCGTCCGTGGACCGCACCCGGACCCTGGTGGACGCCTTCGAGGAGGCCGAGGGGCGCCGGCCGCGCATCCTGGTCGCCAAGATGGGCCAGGACGGCCACGACCGGGGCCAGAAGGTGATCGCCACCGCCTTCGCCGACCTCGGCTTCGACGTCGACGTCGGCCCGCTGTTCCAGACCCCGGGCGAGGTGGCCCGGCAGGCGGTGGAGGCGGACGTCCACATCGTCGGGGTGTCCTCGCTGGCCGCCGGGCACCTCACCCTCGTACCGGCGCTGCGCGAGGAGCTGGCGGCGGAGGGCCGGGAGGACATCATGATCGTCGTCGGCGGGGTGATCCCGCCGCAGGACGTGCCGACCCTGCTGGAGATGGGCGCGGCGGCCGTGTTCCCGCCCGGGACGGTGATCCCGGACGCGGCGTACGACCTCGTGCGGCGGCTCTCGGCCGATCTCGGGCACGACCTGTGATCGATCTCGACGCGTACGTCAAGGGCGTGCTCGACGGGAAGCGGGCGATCGTGGCGCGTGCCATCACGCTCGTCGAGTCGACACGCCCCCAACACCGGGCGCTGGCACAGGAGTTGCTGACCGCGCTGCTCCCGCACAGCGGCCGGGCGCGGCGGATCGGGGTCAGCGGGGTGCCGGGGGTCGGGAAGTCGACGTTCATCGACGCGTTCGGCACGATGCTGACCGGGCTCGGGCACCGGGTGGCGGTCCTCGCCGTGGACCCGTCGTCCAGCCGTACAGGCGGCTCAATCCTCGGCGACAAGACCCGGATGGAGCGCCTGGCCGTGGACCCGGCGGCCTTCATCCGGCCCTCCCCCACGGCGGGCACGCTGGGCGGGGTCGCCAAGGCCACGCGCGAGTCGATCGTGGTGATGGAGGCGGCGGGTTACGACGTGGTGCTGGTGGAGACGGTCGGCGTCGGCCAGTCCGAGACCGCCGTCGCCAACATGGTCGACTCGTTCCTGCTGCTGACGCTGGCCGGCACCGGCGACCAGTTGCAAGGCATCAAGAAGGGCGTCCTGGAACTGGCGGACGTCCTCGCCGTCAACAAGGCGGACGGCCCGCACGAGCGCGACGCCCAGTCCGCCGCACGGGAGTTGGCGGGCGCCCTGCGGCTGATGCACGGCAGGGACGCGGCCTGGACACCGCCCGTCCTGACGTGCAGCGCCCGCGAGTCGACCGGCCTGGACACCGTCTGGGACCGCCTGGAACAGCATCGCACCCTGCTCGATTCAACGGGCCGCCTCGCCGCCAAACGCCGTGACCAACAGGTCGACTGGACGTGGACGATGGTCCGCGACGATCTCCTGGGCCGCCTGCACGCGGACGAGAGCGTACGTGCCGTCACACCCGAGCTCGAACGGCAGGTGAGGGAGGGCGAGTTGACGGCAACGCTCGCGGCTGAGCGCATCCTGAAGGCGTTCGGCGCCGGGGGCCGCTGAGGGCACGGGTGTTCCGTGAAAGACGAACACCCTCATGAGACGAACACCCCCATGAGGCTCAGGCTTCCTCCGTGTCTTCCGGTTTCGCTTCCGCTTCCGGCCTCGGCCGGTCCAGCAGTTCGCGCAGCAGTCGCTCGTCGTCCGGGCCGAGCCCGGTGACGAAGCTGGCCAGCACCGCCTCCCGGTCGCGCTCGGCGTCCAGCACCCTGCGCATCCGGTGTGCGGCGAGGCCCGCCTCGTCGGACGTGGAGGTCCAGGAGAAGGAGCGGCCCGCGCGTTCCCTGGTGACCGCGCCCTTGGCCAGCAGCCGGGTGAGGATCGTGATGACGGTCGTATAGGCGAGGTCGCCGCCGAGCCGCTCCTGCACCCAGCCGGCCGTCGCGGGCGCCTCGGCCTCGCGCAGCGCAGACAGGACCAGCGCCTCCAGCTCGCCCTGGCCCCGTCGCCGGGGACGCTGCCGGTGATCCGTCACGCCCTGACTCCCCTCCCCCGCCGCCGTCCGTTTCCCGAGCGGACATCGTATAGACGCCGGGAGCCCCGGTCGGCGCCACGCGGGCGGCCGGCTCACCTCCGGCTCAACAGGAGTACCCCCAGGCACGGGCCAGGTCGCGCAGCGCCTCCGGGACCTCCTCCGCGTCGGGCAGCGGGCGGGCCTTCTGGATCTTCCCGGACTTGATGTTCTCGCTCCAGTCGCCGATGAACGGCACGAAGGGGCCGTGGTCGCCCTTCCGGTAGTCGAGCATCTTCGGCGTCCAGGGCACACCAAGGTACGTACACAGCTCCCGGGTGACCGCCTCGGGCCGCTCCGTCAGGTCCTCGTAGCGGACCGTGAGGCCGTCCAGCCCGTTGCGGGCGGCCTCGACCGCCTTCACGTACATGCGTACCTCGCGGACGGTCGCGTCGAGGTCGCGGTCGGGGCGGTTGTTGATCAGGGAACTCACCATCGACGCGGGGTGGCGCAGCAGGAAGATGTACCGGGCCTGCGGCCAGCCCTCCGCGAGCCGCTCCCAGAATCCCGCGTTGCCCGGTGTCTTGTCGACGATGATCTGCTTGCCGCTGCGCACGAGTTCCCGGTGCATGACCCGGTCCCACAGCAGGTGCTCCAACTCACGCTGGTCGAGGTCGAGTTGGGCCATCGCCTTGCTGGTGTACGGCTTGGTGAGGTCGACCGACAGGGTGCGCAGGTGCATCTCGTGGGGCGCGCGGATCTGGGGGTGGCTGTTGAGCAGGACCCGCAGGAGTGTGGAGCCGGAGCGCACGGAGGAGATCACGAACACCGGCTCCGGGACGAGCCGGTGGGCCGACTGCGGCACAGGGGGTTCAGCGAACCGCCGTACCCGCCGTCTCAACCCGCGGGCCACTCGGCGTACTTCCGGACCGACCAGGACCATGACTGTGCCTCCTTGATCCCCCGGTGTACAGAACCCACACAACCCTGGACCCCCCTTGGGTGCTTGACCATTCTGTGACCAAAGCCTGGGTCCACCATGGGAAAGGAATGAGAAATTCCTGAGACCCGGCCCCTGCCCGCCCGTCGCATGGTCGATGATGGGCGGATCATGACCACGCCCCGCACTCCGACGACGACGCGCCCCGCGCCACTGCCCGTGTTCCGGGCAGCGGTGTTCGCGGTCGTCGGTACGGTGCTCGGGGTCAGCGCGCATCATCTGGTCGCCGAGGGTCCGGCTCCGTGGCGGTCGAGCGTGACAGCGGCGGCGCTGCTGTTCGCGGTGGGGCTGGCCGGTACGCGGCGCCCGCGTTCGCTGGCCGCGGTGGTGGTGACGAGCGCGACGGCGCAGTCCGGACTGCATGTGTGGCTGTCGGCCACGCACGCACGCCACACGTCGGTCACGGCCACGGACATGCCCACGCACGCGCATCACGCGATGCCCGCTCATGGGGCCTGGCCGGACTGGCTGCACGACTCGGGGGCGATGACGGTCCTGCATGCCGTGGCCGCCGTGCTCGTCGCTGTGCTGCTGCACCGGGCGGACGCGGCCTGCTGGTCGCTGGCGCGCGGCCTGACCGGGGCGGTCGACGCGGTACGGACGCGGATCGCGACCGTACGGGCGCTGCTCGACGGCCGGCCGGCGCCGGCCTGGCGTGGATCGCGGGTGCGCCGTCCGCGCCGGACGGAGCAGCCGCTGTTCAGAGCGGCGTTCCTCTCGGACGTGGTGGTACGACGGGGTCCTCCGGCGGCGTGGCTCGCTCTCGCCAACTGACCCTCCCGGAACGGCCCGTCGTGAGTCGGCCGTTCCGTGCCACAGCACGCCCGGAAAGACCCGGAGACACCCATGCTCTTCACTGCCACACGGCGCCTGGCCCTCACCGCCGCCGCTGCCACCACCCTCGTCCTCCTCACCGCCGGACCGGCCGCAGCCCATATGGAGGTCGAGTCCGACAAGGCGCAGGCTCTCGCCGAGAACGTCGAGATCTCCTTCCACGCGGAGGCGGAGTCCGACAGCGCCGGGATCGCCGAGGTCCGCGTGATCCTGCCGGAGGGCATCGCGCCCGGCGACGTGACGTACGGCGAGGGTCCCAAGGGCTGGAAGTTCGCCACCGCCGACGACGGCTACACGGTCAAGGGCCCGGCCCTCAAGACCGGCGTGAGCGCCGAGTACTCCGTTGTCGTGCGGCAGCTTCCCGACGCGAAGCAGGTTGCCTTCAAGTCGCTGCAGACGTACAGCGACGGGAGTATCGATCGGTGGATCGAGCTGGACGAGGGTGGGGAGCAGCCGGCGCCGGTCCTGAAGCTGAAGGCGGCGGCGCCTGGTGCGAAGCCGATCAGCAGCCCGTCGCCGAGCGAGACGCCGTCGGCGACGCCGACGCCGAGTGCCGAGCCCACGAAGGCGTCGGCATCGCCGGCCGTGGAGACGACGGCGAGCGAGGACGACGGTGGGATGTCGGCGGGGGTCTGGATAGGTATCGGGGCGGCGGTGGTCGTGGTGGCGGGTGCGGCTGTCTACCTGGTACGCCGCCGGGGAGCCGCCCAGCAGTAGCCGCCGGGTTTCCTCGCCCCCGCCGCCCCTACCCGTTCCCATCCCTGGGGCTGCGCCCCCAGACCCCCCTTTGTCCTCAAACGCCGGACGGGCTGACATACCCAGCCCGTCCGGCGTTTGAGGACGAGCGTGTTCAGCGCGATACGGGGGTTCGGGGGCAGCGCCCCCAGGGATGGGACGGGTAGGGGCGGCGGGGGCGAGAAAAACCCCTCAGTCGTGGGCCGCCTTGCCGGTCACCCTGTGGTCCGCATGGCTCAGTGCCTCCATGACCAGGCGCCGCAAGTGCCCGTCACGCAGGCTGTAGTGGACGTACCGCCCCTCCCGCCGCGTCTCCACCAACCCCGCGAGCCGCAGCTTCGCCAGATGCTGGCTCACCGCCGTCCGCGACGCCTCACACCGCTCCGTCAGCGAACCGACGTCAGACTCGCCCTGGGCCAGCAGCCACAGCAGATGCAGCCGCGTCGCGTCGGACAGCAGCGCGAACACCTCGGTCGCCTCCGCGAGCCGCGCACTGTCCGGGGCACGCAGATGCGTATCGGCCGCAGGTGGCAAGGTCTCGCGAGCAGGCATGCCCTCAGCGTAGAGGGAGGAGGGCATTTCCTCCCCCATATGTGCGCAGGTGCGCACCTGTAGATACAGTAGGGAGACGTCGCGCCCGCTCCCCGCCACCCCCAGGGACCGCCGCATGCTCTCCATCCTCCGCAACCGCACCTACCGCCACCTCCTCACCGCCCAGCTCGTCGCCCTGACCGGCACCGGCCTGGCGACGGTCGCCCTCGCCCTTCTCGCGTACGACCTCGCGGGCGCCGACGCAGGTTCGGTGCTCGGGACGGCACTCGCGGTCAAGATGGCGGCTTACGTCGTCATCGCCCCGGCCGTCGGCGCGGTCGCCGACCGGGTGCCTCGGCGGGCGCTGCTCGTGGGGTCGGACCTCACCCGGGGCGGGGTCGCGCTGCTGCTGCCGTTCGTGGACCAGGTCTGGCAGGTGTACGTCCTGATCTTCCTGCTGCAGGCCGCGTCTGCCGCGTTCACCCCGACCTTCCAGGCCGTCGTACCGGACGTACTGCCCGCCGAACGCGACTACACCCGGGCCCTGTCCCTGTCCCGGCTCGCCTACGACCTGGAGAGCCTGTTCAGCCCGGCCCTCGCCGCCGCGCTGCTGTCCCTGATCACGTACAACTGGCTGTTCCTCGGCACGGTGGCCGGTTTCCTGGCCTCGGCCCTCCTGGTCACCTCCGTCGTGCTGCCCAAGCCCGTCAGCGCCACCACCGCCCTGCCCACCGGCAGCGTGTACGCGCGCGCGACCGCCGGCACCCGGCTCTTCCTCGCCGTCCCCCAGCTGCGCGCCCTGCTCGCCCTCGACCTCGCGGTGGCCGCCGCGAGCGCCATGGTCACCGTCAACACCGTGGTGTACGTCCGTGACCTGCTCGGCCGGAGCGCCGCCGACGTGCCTCTCGCCCTCGGTGCGTTCGGTGCGGGCTCGATGGTCGTGGCACTGCTCCTGCCCCGGGTTCTCGACCGAATACCGGACCGTACGGTGATGCTGCGGGGCGCGCTGCTGCTCACCGGCGTCTTCGTCGCGCTCGGCGCCATCACCTCGGCGGGCGGCGGCAGTTGGCGCTGGCCCTCGCTGCTGGCCGTCTGGGCCGCGTTCGGTGCCGCCTGTTCGATGGTGCTCACTCCGACCGGGCGGCTGATCCGCCGGGCGGCGCCGGCCGGGGAGCGGACGTCCGCGTTCGCGGCCCAGTTCTCCCTCTCCCACAGCTGCTGGCTGCTGACGTATCCGCTGGCCGGCTGGCTCGGTGCGGTGGCGGGGCTCCGGTCCGCGGTGCTCGCTCTGGGGGCCGTCGCGCTCGTCGGCGGGCTGTCCGCCGTACGTCTGTGGCCTGCGCGGGAACCCGTGCCCGTCGAGCACGAGCACGCCGGTCTGCCCGCCGGGCACCCGCATGTGGCCGACGCGCGCCGGGTCGGCGGCCGCTGGCGGCACAGCCACCACCCTCTCCTCGACGGGCTGCACGCCCACGGCTGACCGGACGGACGGGTCAGGAACGGTCAGTTCGCCGCCAGCCACGGCTGCGGGTCCGCGTAGTAGCCGTCGTAGATCACCTCGAAGTGCAGGTGCGGGCCGGTGGACAGACCGGTGGAGCCCACCCGGCCGATGGTGGTGCCCGCGGTCACCGTCTGTCCTGCGGTGACGTCGAACGCGGACAGATGGCTGTACGTCGTCTCCAGGCGCTTGCCCTCGATCGTGCCGTGGTCGATGACGACGCGGTTGCCGTACGCCTTGGTCATGGCCGCGAAGACCACCTGACCCTCGCGGGCGGCGAAGACCTGGGCACCCTGGGGCGCGCCGAAGTCCACGCCGGTGTGGAGTTTGGTCACGCCGGTGAGGGGGTGCTGACGTGATCCGAAGGGGGAGGTGATGACGAGGGTGCTCACGGGGGCGGCCAGGATCGCGCTCGCCGGTCCGCCGCCGGTCACGGGCTCCTGGTCGAACGTCTCGTAGCGCGGGAGCAGTTCCTTGACCTCGGCGAGGTAGGTCCGGGCACCGTCGGGCACGCGTCCCGCTTCGGTGACCTCGTCGATTCCGACGGCGTACGCGGCGAGGGTGAGGTCCACCAGCTCGCCGTTGACGGTGCCCTCGGTTCTGAGGTCCGTGATCTTCCGGGCGAGGGAACAGTCCTGGCGGCCGAGCGCCATGATCGCGTCGGCCTCGTCGCGCGGCGAGGAGGTGCCGTTGCCGTCGTCGTCCTTGCCCCAGGTCCGCCACTGCGCGGTGGTGAACCCGGCGATGCCCTGCTCGCCCGTGAGTTCGCCGCTGTCGTCGCGCCACCCGGTGAGCTGGTCGATCTGCGCGGCGAGCACGGACGGCGCGACGACGCTACAGACGGCGGCCTTGCGCAGCCAGGGCCCATAGGTCTCGTTGACACCACCCGCGACGCTCTGCCGCGCATCCCCGTCCGAGGACCCACCCCCGGGCAGACCACCCGTCAGGGCAAGAAAACCGGCGACGACAGCGAGGGTCACCAGACACGGCAACACCATCAGCGTGAAGAAACCCGGCCCACGCCGACGGGGGCCCTGCTGGGCGTTGTCGTCACTCACACACGGACGTTAGCCCGCCCCCCACGGAAGGTCACCGCCCCCAAAGGCAGACCAGAAGGCAACAACAAACGTCCCCAGGGGCAGCGCCCCAAAGGGGCGCGGGGAACTGCGCGACCAGCCCCCACCGGCCGGCAGGCGAACGTCTAGCAACATCCGACGTCCAGACGGCAAAAGCAGGACGCCTCGATCGGCACATCCGCCAAAGCAACCGCAATCTTCAACTGCTGAGCAACAATCCCCGCCTCCCCCACCCGCCCCAGCCGAACCAGACACTCATGGAACCCATGCAACGCCCACACGTTGCCGGGATGCTGCACCGCCCGCGGAAGCGTGTCATCGAGTCCAAGGTCGGCCCGATACACCGCCTCCGCCTCAGCAACCCGCGCCTGTTCGAGCAGCAGCGCCCCATACGCATGCCGAGTCGGCTGCATCCACCCCCACGGCTCGTCGTAGGGCAGGTTGTCGTCCAGCGAGATCGACCGCTCCAGCGAGGCGAAGGCCGCGTCGAAGTCGCCCTTCCGGTACGCCAGTTCACCGTCGAGCATGGCCGACGCGATGGCGAGGATGTCGGCGCAGGTGTTGTTGAACAGCATGCGGGTCTCCGGGACCCGCATGACCGCCGCACGGAACAGCTCGCGCTCCGCCTCGGCCTCCACGACACGGCCGGTGGCGGAGAGGGCGACCCCTCGGGCGTACCGGATCATCGCCGTCGTCACGCAGTACAGCGACGGGTCGGCGGGCAGCGGCAGTTCGAGGATGTCCGACCAGCGGCCGAAGCGGATCAGCACATGGACCCGCATGGCGAGGAAGCCCTCCAGCCAGTCGGCCATGGGCGGGCTCTGCACCCGAAGCAGTTCCTCCGGGATGGATGCCTCCAGCTGTGCGGCGGCCTCCAGCGCGGTCCTGGACTGTCCCAGGAACATCGCGCCGTAGATCTTGAAGTGGTGGTTGTGCGACCGGTAGAGGGTGTAGAAGTTCATCGCGCCGGACCGCGCGCGGAACTTCTCGTCGGCGACGATCGCCGTGCTGTTGTCCGCGACCACGCGCCGGTAGTCGCCGCAGAGCACGTCGAGGTGGGTGGGCATGTGCTGGAGATGGCCGGCGTCGGGGACGAGGCCGCGCAGCCGGTCGGCGGCGGGCAGGGCGGTCTCCGGGGCGGCTGACATCTCCATCAGGTGGATGTAGAGGTGCAGGAGGCCCGGGTGGCGTGAGCCGGCGTCGGTCTCGATCGCCCGCTCCAGGACGGCCTTCGCGGCGAGGGTGCGCGAGCCCTCGGTGGGCTCGCCGGTGCGTACGTCCCACAGCTGCCAGGGGGTCAGGTTCATCAGCGCGTCGGCGTACAGGGTGGCGACGTCGAGGTCGTCGGGGGCGAGTTCGTACGCCGTGCGCATGCTGTCGGCGTAGGGCTCGTTCCACACCGAGCAGTCCTCGACGGCCTCCGCCTGCGGATAGCGGGCCCGCAGGGCGCCGATCAGGGCCTGTTCGACGGGTGTGGCACCGGCCGCCTTGCGCTGGGCGAGTTCGACGGCGGCGTGGGTGCGGGCGACGGTCGCTGCGAGGTCCTCGCCGTCGAAGAACTCCCAGGGCTTGTTGTAGTTCGGGCCGAGGGCGTACGCGATGCCCCAGTGGGCCATGGCGCAGTCGGGGTCGGCAGCGGCGGCGGCCTCGAAGCAGGCGACGGCCTCCTCGTGGTGGAAGCCGTACGTCCACACCAGGCCCCGGTCGAACCACTTCTGGGCCTCGGCGGACGTCGTCGTCACAGTCCGCCCATGGGTGCCGAGGTCGTAGTCGTAGTGATCCATCCGTGTTCTCCCGGTCTCCCGCTCCGCTGGGGCCTGTCCGGCGAGACTAGAGCCCGGCCGCCGGCCGCGGCAGCACGCGTTCCCGCCGCCTCCCGCCCTGGCCTCCCAGAGTCCGGTCATAAGATCACCCTCGTAGGCGCGAACGATGTTGACGGCCGGGGTGTGTGTCAACGTCCGTGCGGGGTGCGGGAAGTGACGAGAGGAATCGGCGTGAGCGAGCAGGGCAGCACGTCAGAGGGACGCGGCCGGCTGGACACCTCGGTGGCCCACAACGCCAGGGTGTGGAACTACTGGATCGGCGGCAAGGACAACTACGTCGTCGACCAGGGGGTCGGTGACCACATCGACGCCATGTTCCCGCTGATCCGCAGCGTGGCCCGCGCGGACCGCGCCTTCCTCGGGCGGGCCGTGCGCTTCCTGGTCACCGAGCGGGGGGTACGCCAGTTCCTGGACATCGGGACAGGACTGCCGACGGTGGACAACACCCATGAGATCGCCCAGCGCATCGCGCCCGAGTCACGGATCGTGTACGTCGACAACGACCCGATCGTGCTCGCCCACGCCCGTACGCTGCTGACCGGCACACGTGAGGGGGCCACGGACTACATCGACGCGGACGTCCACCACCCCGACGCCATCGTCACCAGGGCCGCGGAGACCCTCGACTTCGAACGGCCCGTCGCCGTGATGATGCTCGGCATCCTGAACTTCGTGCTCGACACCGCCAAGGCGCAGGACATCGTGCGCAAGGTCATGGCGTCGGTGCCCTCGGGCAGCTATCTGGTGCTGACGCATCCGACGACCGACTCGGATCTCGGCGGTGAGGGAAACGTCGAGGCGATGAAGTTCTGGAACGAGAACGCCACCCCGCCGATCACCGCACGTCCCCGCGCCGAGGTCGCCGCATTCTTCGACGGCCTGGATCTTCTCGACCCCGGGCTCGTCTCCTGTGCGCAGTGGCGTACGGAGAGCGACTCCGCCGCTACTCTTCCGCAATTCGGTGCGGTCGCCCTGAAGCCCTGACCGCACAAAGAAGGGACAAGAGCCGGACAGCGATTTCTCAGGATCATTTCAGGCGCGCATTCATATGCCGTCGGCGATAATTGGCACATGAGTACGGCAACGTCTGAGCTACTGGCCGCGTCGAGCGATCTACTCAACGTAACGGCCGCATTTATCGCGGGCCTGTTCATCGCTGGTGCACTGATCTGGGCCTTCTGGTTCGGCATGCGGGTACGGGACCGGGAATCCGCCCGGCCCCGCCCCGACGAACAACCCACACTCCCGCCCTCCGGTCCCGTTCACGAGGTCCGCGAGATGAGGGAGCCCGACGAAATGCCGCGCGCGGCGGCCGAGCGGGAACGGCTCATGCCGTACGAACTCCACCCCGCGTCGACGAAACGACGCAAGGACCAGCAGCGGGGGCGCTGGGACCCCGGTTCCAGCGGCTCCTTCGGCAGTGGTGGTCTGGGACGCCACTGATCCCCCTCCGATCCCTCTGATCCCACCGCGCTCAGGCCCCGCGACCTGCGGAGCGTGGTGTGCGGACTACGGAGAGCTGTCCGGACGCGGTTGTACACAACGTGAGGCAACCATTCACTCGTTCGATTCGTATAACTCCTTGGAGGCGGGGCACGGGGGACGGGACGGTAATCCCGGAGTGCCAGCGTCCACTTGACCGACGTCGTCGCCGATCGAGGAGAAGCGATGCAGCTGTTCGTTCTGAACTACGCGCGCCCGACTGAGCAGTTGGAGGTGAGCGCTCCGTACAGCTATGACTGCGCACTGCAGTTGAATGTGCTTCCGGGCGGGCGGATAGCGGCTCATGACCATGCTGTGATGCGTGAATTCGGGGCCACTACGTCGACCGCCGGTTCCAAGACACACTTCGACGACTGAACATGGATCTGACGCGATGACGGTCCTGGTTCTGACGTCCGAACAGGATGTGACGGCGGATCTCGTGGTGGCCCGGCTGAACAGCACCGGTATTCCCGTGGTCCGGCTCGATCCCGCCGATCTGCCCGGCGATGTCGCCCTGTCCGGCGAGTATGTGCACGGCGCTTTTCGTGGGCATCTGTCCGTCGGCGGGCGGCTCGTCAGCATGGGCGGGCTGCGGTCCGTGTGGGTGCGCAGGCCGGGGGTTCCGGGGGCGCGGGCCGCCGAGCCGTCCGGCTGGCTCACCGAGGAGGCCTCGCAGGCCTTCTACGGCATGCTCCGGGGTACGGGCGCGCGCTGGATGAACCATCCCGACGCTGCCGGCCGGGCCCGTCACAAGCCCTGGCAGCTGCATCTGGCCCAGCGCAGTCGGCTCCCCGTCCCGGCGACGCTGATCACGACGTTCCCGCAGGCCGCCCGTGACTTCGCGCAGCGTTTTCCCGACCTGGTCGTCAAGCCCGTCTCCGGGTCGCATCCGCAGGAGCCGCCCAGGGTGGTGCCGACGAGCCGGGTGGCACCGGATGTCGACTTCACCGCCGTGGCCTTCGGGCCGACCCTGCTGCAACGCCGGGTCGACAAGCGGGCCGACATCCGTCTGACGGCGGTGGGCGACCGGATCCTCGCCGCCCGCAAGGCCGTCGCATCGGACGCGCATCCCGACGACGTCGACGTGCGTTTCGCTCCCTCGGACGAGCCCTGGCGCCCGGTCGAGGTGTCACCACGTATCACCGAGGCTGTACACCGGTATCTGCGGGAGGCCGAACTCGCCTACGGGGCCTTCGACTTCGCCGAGGACGCCGACGGCATCTGGTGGTTCCTCGAATGCAACCAGTCGGGCCAGTTCGGCTTCGTCGAGATGGACACCGGGCAGCCGATCGCCCGCTCCGTCGCCGACTGGCTGGCCGGGGAAGGGCCCGACGGACAGCCGCATCCGAATGGCCCGCAGGGGTCCGTGCGTACGGCCCCCTGAAAAGGCCGTCGCTGCCCGAAAAGGGCCGTCGCCCTCAACATGCCACCCCCTACCGTGGGTTCATGGACTTCAGCGTGGTCGCCGCGGCCCGTGAGGACGGCGGTCCGGTCGACGAGCCGGTGCGGGTCGGGGTGGCGGCCACCGCCGGTGATCCGGCGGGCGAGGGCACGCTCACGGCTCTGGCGGACCTCGTCTGATCGCTCGTCGGTCCTGCCGCCCGGGGGACATCACAGCGACGCCAATTGGTATGGACCTGCCAAGGGTCAGCCGCTAGGCTCTGGCCAGCCACACGTGTGAGAGCGCTCTCAGAGTACCGCCGTTCCACCCCACCTTGCTGGAACAACGAAGGGCAACTCCCTTGAGACGCAGGACGATCACGCGCGCCTCCCTGGCCGCGACACTGCTCATGCTCGGCACCTTCACCACGACGGGCGTCCTGCCCGCAGCCGCCGACTCCTCCCCCACCGCCAAGACGACCACCACATCCGCCTCCTCCGCCGAGGCACCGGCCTCGGCCGGACTTCTCGCCGCCATGCAGCGCGACTTCGGGCTGACGAAGCCGCAGGCCGAGGCGCGCCTCGCCGCGGAGAAGACGGCGACGGCCGCCGAGCCGAAGGCCCGCCAGGCCGCAGGTGCCTCCTACGGCGGCGCCTGGTTCGACGCCGACAGCGGCCGACTGTCCGTCGCCGTCACCGCGGACGCCTCCCCCGCCACCCTCAGCGCCGTCCGGGCCACCGGCGCGACCGTCCGCACCGCGGCCCACAGCGCCCGGCAGCTCGACGCCACGCGGGCCCGCCTCGACAAGCTGGACGCGCCCGACGGAGTCAGCGGCTGGCACGTCGACCCGAAGGGCAGCGCGGTCGTCGTGACCGTCGTCGCCGACCGACAGGGCGACAACGATGTCGAACAGTTCCTCGACCGGGCCCGTGCCACGGGCCCCGTCACGGTCGAGAAGACCGCCTCCGCCCCGAGCACCTTCGCCGCCGGAACCGTCGGCGGCGACCCGTACTACACGGGCAACGTCCGCTGTTCCATAGGGTTTTCGGTGCACGGCGGATTCGTGACCGCCGGGCACTGCGGCAGCGCCGGCGCCGGGGTCAGCGGCTGGGACCGGTCCTACATCGGCAACTTCCAGGGCTCCTCGTTCCCCGGCAACGACTACGCCTGGGTCAACGTGGGCAGCGGCTGGTGGACCGTGCCGGTCGTGCTCGGCTGGGGCACGATCCCCGACCGGCTCGTGCGCGGCTCGGCCGTGGCGCCCGTCGGCACCTCCATCTGCCGGTCGGGGTCGACCACGCACTGGCACTGCGGGACGGTGCAGGGCCTCAACGAGACCGTCAACTACAGCCAGGGCGCGGTCTATCAGATGACCAAGACGAGCGTCTGCGCCGAACCGGGCGACTCCGGCGGCTCGTTCATCAGCGGCGACCAGGCCCAGGGCGTCACCTCCGGCGGCTGGGGCAACTGCACCAGCGGGGGCCAGACCTGGTTCCAGCCCATCAACGAGATCCTCAGCCGGTACGGCCTGACCCTGCACACAGCATGAACCAGCGCCTCCTGATCCAGGTGCCCTGAACTCCCCTGTTGGCGGCACGCGGAGCGTACGCGTGCCGCCGACAGGCTTGTCCGCAGGGTCAGTTCGGCAGGTCCGCCGGGTCGGTCGCCCACCCGGTGTCCGACTGCTCGGAGAGACCGAAGGCGAGCGTGCCGCCCCGCAGGGTCAGACCGGGTCCGACCCAAGACCTGCCCTCCGTACGGCCGTTGAGGCGTACGGCATCGACGTACACGTGCGTGGCGTCGGCCTCGGGCGCGCTGATCCTGATGTCGGTACGGCCCGGACGGTCCAGCACTGCGGAGGTGAAGACCGGGGTGCCCAGCAGCAGGTTCGCGCTGCCCGGGGTCTGTGGGTACAGCCCCAGCGCGGAGAAGACGTACCAGGCGGACATGGTGCCGAGGTCGTCATTGCCGGGCAGGCCCGAGGGCCCGGTGCCGTACACGGTGTTCAGGATCTGGCGTACGGTCGCCTGGGTCTTCCAGGGCTGTCCCAGGGCGTTGTAGAGCCAAGGGGCGTGGATTCCGGGCTCGTTGGTGGGGTCGTAGCGCAGCGCGTCACCGCCTCGGACGGACCACGACCCGTCCGGATTGTGGAAGAAGCCGTCGAGGCGGGCGGCGGCCTGTTCGCGTCCGCCCATCGCGGTGGCCAGGCCCTGGACGTCCTGGGGCACCATCCAGGTGTAGGTGGCGCTCGTGCCCTGGGCGAAGCCGCGGTCGCTGCCGGGGCTGAAGGGGGTCACCCAGGAGCCGTCGAGGTTGCGGGCCTGGATGTAGCCGCCGGTGGCGGTGGCGTTCGGGTTGAAGACGTTGCGCCAGTAGGCGCCGCGCTCGGCGAGGGCCGCGGCCTCGGTGTCCCGGCCGAGCAGCTTGGCCCACCGGGCGAGCGCGTCGTCGGCGACGGCGTCCTCCAGGGTCTCGGCGGCGCCGCCCCAGCAGTGGCACACGTCCTGGGCGGCGTAGTGCGAGGTCAAGTACTGGGCGAGGTTGGGGCGTTGGCCGACGCACTGGCCCGGACAGCCGGCGTCCAGGAGGCCGTCGGGATGGGGGACGGTGGCCTGCCGCAGGAGTGAGTCGAAGGCGCCCTCGTAGTCGAAGTTGCGTACTCCCATGGCGTAGAAGGTGGCCAGGGTCGCGGCCGACGGGTCGCCGGTCATGACATGGGTGGCGCCGCTGATGTGCACCCAGCGGTCCCAGACTCCGCCGTTCTGGCGGGCGAAGTTGTAGAGCGACTGGGCGAAGTCGCCCGCCACCGTGGGTTTCAGCAGGGCGAGCAGCTGTATCTGCGCCCGGTACTGGTCCCAGCCGGAGAAGTTGCTGTACTGGGCCCGCTGCCCGCGCGCCAGCCGGTGCACGGCGCCGTCCATGCCGTAGTAGCGGCCGTCGGTGTCGCTGATCAGGTTCGGCTGCATGAGGGCGTGGTAGAGCGCGGTGTAGAAGGCCGTACGGCGGGCCGGTTCACCGCTCTCGACACGTACGGTGGCCAGCTCCCGGTCCCAGGCCCGCGCGCCGGCCTCGGCCACGTCGGCGACGGTCGCCTGCGGCGGGATCTCCCGGCGGAGGTTGGTCTCGGCGCCCGCCTGGCTGACGTACGAGATGCCGATCCGCATCCGGACATCGTTGTCGGAGGACGTGTCGAAGCCGACCCAGCCGCCGGAGCCGCGTCCCGCGCGGTCGGCGCCGGTCGCGTATCCCTCGCCTCCGGAGTCCGTGGTCGAGCCGGGTGAGAGTGTGCTGTCGTGCCAGGTGCCGGTGGTAGCGAAGGCGCGGTCGAAGGAGGCGCTGAAGTACAGCTTGTAGTAGCTCTTGCGGTTGTTGACGCCGCCGTTGGCGCGCCGCCCGCAGAAGGCGCCGGTGAGCACCCAGCCGGTCACCTTGCGGTGGGCGGCGTCGATATCGATGTGCGCGTTCTCGCTGCCGTTGAGGGAGTTGGAGACCCGGAAGAGGAGGTTCGCGGGCTTGTCGCTCGGGAACGTGAAGTCGGCGACCCCGGCGCGCCGACTCACCGCCAGGTCGGCGCTCGCGCCCGACTTCAGACCGAGCGTGTAGCGCCCGGGCACGGCCTTCTCCTCCGCGTGCGAGAAGTCGGAGGCGTAGACGGCGTCCCTGGTGTCCGCCGAGGGCGAGGACGTGACGTCCCCGACGAACGGCATGATCGGTACGTCCCCTGCGGCGCCCGGGTTGCAGCCGGCACCGTTCACATGCGTGAGGCTCAGCCCACGGATACGGGTGACGCCGTACTGATAGCCGTTGGCCGCACCCGTGCTGGTCTGATCACCCGTCGTACTGGTCGGCGACCAGGCGATCATGCCGTACGGGAGGGTGGCACCGGGGTAGGTGTTGCCGCCGTTCGCGGAGCCGATCAGGGGATCCACGAGCGAGGACGGCCGCTCGGCGGCTGCCTGCACGGCGGTCGCCGGGGCGGGAACCGCCAGTGCAAGGGCGGTGGTTGTCAGCGCGGCGGCAAGTCGGTGTACCAACCGTCTTGCGCTGCACGGCCGTTGAGGGCGCATGGACACGGTCACCTTTCGGAGAGGGGCATTTGGGCATGGCGGTGCGGATGAGGGTGGCGCCTGAGGTTAGGAGGTCGCGCGGTGGGTGGGAAGTGACGTCGGCGACGGGGTGGTGAAGGGGAGGTGAATGGTGGGGAGTTGGGGATGCGGGGCGTTGGGGGCCGGGGTCCGTCAGGGCCGGGGGGCCGGGCCTTGGGGCCGAGGCCCGGAACCGAAGCCGGAGCCGGAACCGAGACCGGAACCGGGACCCGGACCGGGGCCGGACCCGGGACCCGGACCCGGGGCCGGACCCGGGGCCGGACCCGGGGCCGGGGCCGAGGCCGGACCCGGGGCCGGGGCCGAGGCCGGGGCCGAGGCCGGGGACAGGGCAGGGGACAGGGCCGAGGCCGGGGACAGGGCAGGGGACAGGGCCGAGGCCGGGGACAGGGCAGGGGACAGGGCAGGGGGGCCGGGGACAGGGGGCCGGGGACAGGGGGCCGGGGACAGGGACAGGGACAGGACCCGGACCGGGGCGGGACCCAAGCCGGAACCGAGGGCGGGGGCAGAACCGGGGCGGAACCGGAGCCGGAGGCAAGGCTCGGAGCCGGGACCGGAACCGGGACAGGGGGTCGGGGGCGAGGGCCAAGGCCCGGAGCCGAGACCCGGACCGAACCGGGACCCGACCGGAGCCGGAACTCGGACCGGAACCGGGTGCGGGGGTGGGACCCGAGCCGAGGCCCGGAGCCTGGGCCCGGACCCGAATCCGGACCCGAATCGGGACCGGGACCGGGACCGGGACCGGGACCGGGGTCCGGAGCCGGGACCGGGGTCCGGAGCCGGGACCGGGGTCCGGAGCCGGGACCGGGGTCCGGAGCCGGAGCCGGGGGGCGAGGGCCGAAGGCCCGTCAAACCTCGGGCCCCAGGGCCCGGGCCTCACGCCTCACGCCTCACGCCTCACGCCTCCAGCTTCCTGAGTTGTGCGTTGGTGTAGCGGGTTCGGCGTAGGCGCTCGGGGAGTGGGGTGCGGTAGTCGGGGAGTAGTCGCTGGGCGCGGAACGCGGTTTTCAGGAAGGCTCGGACGACGCGCTCTCGGCGGGGGCTCAGCCAGCCGATGCCGTGGAGGCGGCAGACTCGCTCGCCGGCGAGGTAGCGGGTCAGGTCTCGGCCGAACGGGCGTAAGGGGGACGGGAACCAGCGCTCGGCGAAGAAGTCCATCATCGCGGTCGCCACGCGGTGACCTGCCTCCGTCTGCTCGTACGGCCGGGAGTCGAACTTCGCGGCGAACTCGGTCATCGCGTTCCAGTCCTCGGGGAACGCCTCACCCGCCAAGGGGCCGGACTCTCGTTCCAGGAGGCGGAAGAGCGTTCGCGCCCAGTGGTGCCACGCCGTCTTCATGTTCTCGCTCGTGCCGGGCAGGCCCAGCGAGGTCTGCAGGCGGTCGCCGAACGTGGCCAGCAGGACCAGGGGATAGACGAAGTCGTCGACGTCGTCGAAGTTGCCGGGGAGGTGCGGGGTGCGGCGGGCGACGCCCAGGTGGATGCGGTTCAGGCGTTCGGCGGCCTTGCGGCCCGCCTCGCTGGACAGGCCGTCCACCATCCAGGCCGTCAGGAAGTCGTTGCCGTCCTGGAAGCGCCGGTGGGGCCGCGTCTCCAGCTTCGCGGTGTGGGCCAGGGTGGCGGACCCCATGCTCGGCTGCATCATGCGCATGGTGCCCGGATAGATCATCATCGCCAGGGCGAACTCCGGGACCCGGTGGCCGATGTAGAGCGAGATCATCCGCTCCCAGTCGGTCTCCGGGTCCATTCGGGCAAGCTCACGGTCCACCCATCTGTATCTTCGGTGCAAGGTCTCCGCCCTCCCCGTACAGAACGGCTCATGCCGTCAAACCCCTTTCATCACAAGGTAGTTGACCGGCCATGGAGCATGATGCGCTCCGCTATGCTCGACCCCTGCGAGCGAACGACGACCGACCGAACAGGAACGTGAGAGCGCACGTGACATCCGGAGACGGCGATCACCCATCGGCGACGCGTTCGGAACGCGCCTCGGGACACGGCTCAGCACGGCTGATCGCCGGTCGGTATCTGCTCCACGACATCCTCGGCAGGGGCGGTATGGGCACGGTCTGGCGTGCCCACGACCAGCTGCTCGACCGGCCGGTCGCCGCCAAGGAGTTGCACATCCTCACCCACGGCGACGAGGAGCACCGCATCCGCGTGCGCCGCGCCATCCGTGAGGCACGCGCGGTCGCCCGGGTGCCGCACCCCCATGTGGTCGGCGTCCATGACCTGGTCGAGGCCGAGGACCGGCTGTGGATCGTCATGGAACTCGTCAACGGGCCCTCACTGGCCCACCGGACCGCCGAGACCGGCCCTCTCACGCCGCAGCACACTGCCGCCCTGGGCCTCCAGCTGCTCGACGCGCTGGAGGCCGTGCACAACGCCGGCACCCTGCACCGGGACGTCAAGCCCGCCAACGTCCTGCTGCGCCCGGACGGCAGCGCGGTTCTCACCGACTTCGGCATCGCGGCCCTGGACGACGGCGAGTTCCTGACGACCACCGGCGAGCTGATCGGCTCCCTGGAGTTCATGGCGCCCGAGCGCGTCACGGGAGCGGAGGCCGGTCCCGCGTCCGACCTGTGGTCCCTGGGCGCGACCCTCGCCACGGTCTGCGGCGGGCAGTCCCCGTTCCGCAGACCGGCCGCGCCCGCGACGCTGCACGCGGTGGCGTACGAGGAACCCGTCCTGACGGAGCGGCTCGGCCCGCTGCGCCCGGTCGTCGAGGCGCTGCTGCGCAAGGCCCCGGCGGAGCGCCCTTCGGCAGCCGTCGTACGTTCCGCGCTGCAGCGGGTCGCGGCCGGGGAGACGTCGGAGATGTCCGCCGAGCCACTGCCCCCGGCGACCGTGCGCGCACTTCGGCCCTCGCACCCGACGGCCGACGCGGACACGGTGACCAGCGGGCAGGAGCGTCTCGTACCGGCCGGAACGACCGTGCCGACGGCACGGCACACCACATCGCTCAAGCCCCGGCAGGATCGGTCGTCCCGCTCGACGGGGCCGAAGCGGCTGCTGTGGGCGCTGGCCGGGACAACCGTACTGGCGGCGGGCGTCGTGGGCGGTCTCTTCCTCACCGGGACACTGCCGTTGACGGAGGGCCCGAAGACGACGACCGTCAATCAGGTCGTGCAGTCGGCGACCGGCTGGCAGCCGGTGACCGGAGTGGCCGTCCGGCGGGGAGACCAGGTCACCGTGCGGTTCGTCTCGGGAGCCTGGACGGTCGACCACCGGAACATCCCCAAGACCGGGCCGGCCGGCTACGACGCGGACACCGACGCACTGCTGGACGGCGCGAAGGACTGCAAGGTCAAGCCCGCGGCACCGTTCGGCACCCTGCTGGCCGTCCTCACGGGCACCAAGGACTTCCCCGTCCACACCGTCGGACGGAGGCTGACCTTCCGGGCGGCCGGGAACGGCACCCTGCAACTGGGCATCAACGACTCCGCCGGGGCCTGCTCCGAGGACAACCGGGGCGCGCTGACCGTGCAGGTGAGCGTCACGCACCAGCCCTGACGGACCGGTCGACGACACCAATATTGTTAATGGGATCCATTTTCATGTAGCGTCCTGTCTCGCTCACCGACCGAGGAGGACTCCCATGGCCGTTCCCAAGCGGAAGATGTCCCGCAGCAACACCCGGCACCGCCGCGCCCAGTGGAAGGCGGCCCCGACCCAGCTGGTCCAGGTCACCGTCGACGGGGTCGCGCACATGGTGCCGCAGCGCCTGGTCAAGGCGTACGAGCGCGGGCTCATCCAGCCTTGACCCGGCGTCTCAGCCGTTCCAGCTCTCGTCGTACGGGTCGCGCGGCGTCGGGACCGGCTTCGCCTCGGTGATGTCGAAGAACGGGATGATGC
The DNA here is from genome assembly GCF_021545335.1 of Streptomyces sp. GQFP. Taxonomy (GTDB): domain Bacteria; phylum Actinomycetota; class Actinomycetes; order Streptomycetales; family Streptomycetaceae; genus Streptomyces. Next base: position 319,690 of record NZ_CP089312.1, read on the forward strand.
CGTTGTTCACCGGGTCCTTGGTCCGCTTGGCGGTGTAGGTGCCGGTGAGTTCGAGCCAGGTGTCCGGTTGGATGACCGGGGGGATCCGGCCGGTCAGGCCGACCTTGACCGGCTGGGCGTCGGCGGCGCAGCAGTTGAGGGCCATCCGGACGAGGTACGGGGTGCCCTTGCCGTCGAGCGCGACGAACCCGGTGATCGCGATCCGCCGGTCGCCGAGCGAGCGCCCGTGGTCGTAGGCCGCGCGGCCCGCGTAGTCGACGAGGCTGAGGCGTACGGGATCACCGGAGGGCAGCGGCGCGTAGGCGAGCGGCGCCTGGAGGGCCGTACCCGTGCGCAGGGCGCTGTAGGAGCCCAGGGCGGGCGGGGCGACCAGGATCAGCGCCAACAGGGGCAGGACCAGGAGCCAGGAGACGCGCGGTTCACGGTGGACGTGAACCTCCTTGCTGGGGCCGGTACTTGCACGCTTCCGCTCGTACCAGACCGTCGCCAGCGCGGCCACGATCAGGACCACTCCGGCGCCGACGACCAGTGGCTGGAGCCCTGCCTTGACGTACCGCAGGTAGAGGTCGGTGGTGCCGGCGTGCACCATCGCTCCGCCGACCAGGAACAGGACGACCGCCTGTGCCTGCCGGTTCACAGGAGCACCGCCCCGACGAGCACCGACGACGCCACGGCCATAACGAAGGTGGCCGGCGCGAAGCGGAGGGCGAAACCGCGGCCGAAGGTCGCCGTCTGCATGGCGAACAGCTTCAGATCGATCATCGGGCCGACCACCAGGAAGGCCAGCCGGGCCGTGAGCGAGAACTGGGTCAGCGACGCCGCGACGAACGCGTCCGCCTCCGAGCAGATCGACAGCAGCACCGCGAGGACGGCGAGCGCGAGGACCGACACCACGGGGTTGTCCGCCGCAAGGCCCAACCAGTGCTCCGGCACCACTGACTTCAGCGTGGCCGCGGCCATCGCGCCGACGACCAGGAAGCCGCCCGCGTGCATCACGTCGTGCCGTACGGAACTCCAGAACGCGGCGCCCTTGCCGAGGCCCTCGTCCGACGGATGAGCCAGCGGGCGCAGCCAGTCGGCGCGGCCGAGCCGCTGCCAGAGCCAGCCCATCGCGCAGGCGACCAGCAGACTCGCGACGAACCGGGCGACCACCATCTCCGGTCGGCCGGGGAACGCGATGGCGGTCGCGGTGAGCACGATCGGGTTGATCGCCGGGGCGGAGAGCAGGAACGCCAGCGCCGCCGCCGGGGCGACACCCCGCCGCACCAGCGCCCCCGCCACCGGCACGGACGCGCACTCGCAGCCGGGCAGCACCGCCCCGGCCATCCCCGCGACCGGCACCGCGAGCGCGGGACGGCTGGGCAGGGCGCGGGCGAAGAACGACGGCGGCACGAACACCGCGAGCAGCGCCGACAGCAGCACCCCGAGGACGAGAAAGGGCAGTGCCTGGACGACGACGGCGACGAACACCGTCATCCAGCTCTGCATCACCGGCGCGGACACCGCCCCGCGGATCGGCCCCTGCAGGGCGACCACCAGGATCAGCAGCATCGTCAGGACGAGCGGCGAGCTGAACTGCCAGCCCTGCTGCTCGCCGCCCGGATCCCCCTCCGGCGCCTCCGTGTCGCGGTGGTCGGCCCCGGGCGGGGCCGCTTTGGTGATGCTCACGGGCGAGGTACCTCCGGGCGTGGCCGTGCTCTGTGCGTGCGTTCCCTACCAGTTCAGTACGCCCGGACGGGCGCTGTTGCTCATTTTGCGAGACAGAGGAACGAGCTTAGGTTGGCGCGTATGCAGTCCTACACCATTGGTCAGGCCGCCCGTCTGCTGGGCGTGAGCCCCGACACCGCGAGGCGGTGGGCCGACGCGGGGCGGGTGAAGACCCACCGTGACGAGGGTGGGCGGCGGCTGATCGACGGACGGGATCTGGCCGCGTTCTCGACCGAGTTGGCGAGCGCGAGCTCCGGCGCGGGCAGCGGCCCCGGCGAGGAGGAACCGTCGTACACCTCCGCCCGTAACGCCTTCCCCGGCATCGTCACGGCCGTGAAGCTCGGCGATGTGGCGGCTCAGGTCGAGATCCAGGCGGGCCCGCACCGGCTGGTGTCGCTGCTGACCCGGGAAGCCGTGGAGGAACTCGGCCTCGAAGTCGGCGTGGAGGCCACGGCCCGCGTGAAGTCGACGAACGTACATATCGACCGCGCCTGATCCGGGGCACGCGACGCAATAATCGGTGGCCGTGTCCACCGGGCCTGGTTACGGTCGCGGCATGGTGGAGACATCCGGCACATCCGGCACGTGCACCGACCAGTTCGCCCCTGTCCGCGCGGCGCTGGAGGCATCGCTCGACGACAAGGACGTGGGCGCGTCCGTCGCGGTGTACCTCGACGGCGAGCCGGTGGTCGACCTGTGGGGCGGCCACCTCGACGAGGCCCGTACCGTCCCGTGGGAGCGCGACACGCTCACCAACACCTGGTCCACGACCAAGACGATGACGGCACTGTCCGCCCTGGTCCTCGCCGACCGGGGCGAGCTCGACCTGGACGCGCCGGTCGCCCGCTACTGGCCCGAGTTCGCCGCGAACGGCAAGGACGACGTCCGGGTACGGTATCTGCTGGGCCATACGGCGGGCCTGCCCACCTGGGACGAGCCGATGACGCTCGACGACCTGTACGACTGGCCGACCGCCACCTCCCGGCTCGCCGCCCAGGCCCCGGCCTGGAAGCCCGGCGTCGAGGGCGGCTATCACGCCGTCACCTACGGCCACCTGGTCGGCGAGGTGATCCGCCGGGTCACCGGTCGCACCCCGGGTGTCTTCTTCGCCGAGGAGATCGCCGGACCGCTGGGCGCCGACTTCCACATCGGACTGCCCGCCGAGCACGACCACCGCGTCGCGCCCGTGATCGCCCCGCCCGAGCGTGTCCTCGACCCGAACGCCGCCCTGCCTCGCGACCGCCCCGGCAACCCGCACCTCCCGCCCGCCACCGGCAACACGGAGGCCTGGCGGCGGGCCGAGATCCCCGCCGCGAACGGCCACGGCAACGCCCGCTCGGTCGCCGCCGTCCAGTCCGTCCTGTCCTGCGGCGGCACCGCACGAGGCGTACGGCTGCTGTCGGAGGCGGGCTGCGAACGCGCCCTGGAGGAACAGTTCCGCGGCACGGACAACACCCTGGGCGTGCCCATGCGCTGGGGCATGGGGTACGGCTTGCACAGCGGCCAACTCCCCAACCCCCGCACGTGTTTCTGGGGTGGCTGGGGCGGCTCGCTTGTCCTGGTCGACATGGACGCGCGCCTGACCGTGGCGTACGTCATGAACCGGATGCTCGACCCGGAAGGCCTCGGCGACGAACGCGCGTTCCTGATCCTGGCGGCGGCCTACGAAGGGCTGTCCGTGTAGGTGAGAGACTCGGCCGCGTGGCACGACCTCACTCCTCCCCCACCTTCGACGAACTCCTCGGCCGGGCCCGCGCGCTGGTCAGGGACGACCGGCGTGCCGTGCTCGGAATCGCCGGGAGCCCCGGCGCGGGCAAGACGACGCTCGCCGAGCGGCTCGTCCGGGCCTTGAACGGCGACGGCACACCCTGGGTCGCCCACGTCCCGATGGACGGATTCCATCTCGCCGACATCGAGTTGGACCGCCTGGGCCTGCGCGACCGCAAGGGCGCGCCGGACACCTTCGACTCGGCGGGGTACGCGGCGCTGCTGCAACGGCTGCGCACCGGGGGCGAGGACGGCATCGTCTACGCCCCGGGGTTCGAACGGGGCCTGGAGCAGCCGATCGCGGGCGCGATCCCGGTGTTCCCGTCGGCGCGGCTCGTCGTCACCGAGGGCAACTACCTACTCCTGTGGCCCCGGGTCCGCTCGCAACTGGACGAGGTGTGGTTCTGCGAGCTGGACGAGCAGGAGCGCCTGCACCGCCTCATCGCCCGCCACGAGGAGTTCGGCAAGACCCACGAGGAGGCGGTGGCGTGGGTCCTGCGCTCGGACCAGCCCAACGCGGAACTGGTAACGGCAACCCTTGCCCGAGCAGACCTGGTCGTACAGACAGACGGGGCTGCACCCACCTAGGGGCGCGGGGCTGTGTCTGATCTGCGGCTCCGCCGCGCGGGCGCGACCAGCCCCCACCGGCCCGCACCCGAAAGTCCCCCTCAGCAGCCCGAAACAGCCAGCTCCGGCTCACCGCGGGCATCGCCCGCCGCCTCGCCGATCACAGCCGTAAACCCGTCGGTGCGCACCCGCAGGCCGTCCGGCGTCGCCTCAAAGACGGGCGCGAACTCGGCGGCCCCGTCTCCGTACCGCACGGCGAAGACACTCAACCCCTCCGGTGCGCCGGGCGCCGCCTCGGCCTCCAGCGCCGTGGAGCTGACCAGGTGCCGCCAGCCGTCGTCAGGGTTGCCGTAACCGCGCGGGTCGGCCGCGAGGGCGAACGCCGCCTGCTCCTGGGTCACCTCGGCGCGGGCGTCGAAGTGCTCCACGCCCTCCGCCCCAGGGTGCGTCAGACGCAGAGGGCCCGCAGAGGCCACGGCACCGGTTTCCGCCGTACGGCGGACCCGGTCGCCGTCGTCCGTGGCGTACGGCAGACCGGCGAGCAAGTACGGTGCGCCGTCGAGGTGTTCGACGGCGACCGTGACCCACAGGGCCGTGCCGTCCGTGACGTACAGGGACCGGACATGGCGCAGGACGTGGTCACGGCCGACGACCGGCTTGGTGACCAGCTTGGCCGCGAGGCCGTCGGTGCGGACGTCCCGTACCCGGACCTCGCCCATCGGGCGACAGAGCAGGAAACCGTCCACGACCGGGCCGAAGCCGTGCTGACGGTTCACCGCCGCCGGGAGGTAGTACGTGCCCGCCGCCTCCACCAAGGACGGCGTCATCTTGCTGTCGAAGGCCACCGAGACCGTGCCCGCGCGGAGTTGGTGGCGCAGGGGTTCGGTCGACGGGGTGCGGTGCCAGGGGGTGGTGTCCTGGATCTGCCAGACCAGCATCCACGCGAAGTGGCCGTCGATGCCGCCGTCCGGCCTGGCCGCGTGGCGGGCCCAGCGGCTGTCGCCCCGGTAGCGGCCGAGGTCGGCGCCGATGCGGTGGCCGAAGTAGCGCAGGCCGAGGACCGATTCGAAGGCGGAGTGCTGTTCGCTGTACCGGGGGCCGCCGTTGTCGTAACCGCCGTTCGTCAGGCGGGCGTCGATGTAGCGGGCCAGTGCCTCGCCGTCCTCCGCGAAGATCTCCTCGCCGCTGATCCGGTGGGCCTGGGCGAGGAAAGAGAGGGAGATCGGGCCGTAGTTGTTGTCGTAGGCACCGCCGTGCTCGGGCGGCAGGGCCGCGCCCCGGTCGCCCACCCGGTGGGCGCGGATCTTGTCGACGTACAGCGAGATCGCGCGCGACCTGACCGACTGCCCTTCCTCGGAAGAGAGATGAGGAGCCAGCATCAGGCCGCCCACCACGCAGCCGATGGCCTGGTTGCCGGCCTCCTGCGGGTTGAAGAAGGTCGCCTCGGTCAGCCAGCGCCAGTAGCCGTGCGCCAACTCGACCAGTTCCGCGCGCTGTTCGTCGGCGACGAGCCCCTCGGCCGCGTCCAGGATGTTGACGGCCTGGAGCAGCGCCCACACCGTGCTCGGCCAGTCACCGATGGGGTGCGCGCCGGACTCCAGTACGTAACGGGCGTACGGGAGACCGGAGTTGCGGGTCCGCAGGTTGGGGTAGCCGGGGTTGTCCTCGGTGTAGACGCGCTCGCGGAGATGGAAGGCGAGGCTGCGGGCCACCGCCTCCGGCAGGCGTGGGTCCTTGCCGCGCTGCCAGGCCAGGGCCAGCAGCGAGGTGACGCCGAGGGAGGTGTCGCCGATGTCGTCGGTGGCGGCGGGGTGTTCGAGGTTGCCGTCGCGGGTGAGGCGAGTGAGCGCCTCACCCACGACGGCGGTCAGGACGGCGTCGTAGTCCGCCGGAGTCGCCGGCAGATCGTGCAACGCCCCTCGCTGGTACGGGAGATGCAATGCCCTCAGTCCTTCATGCCCGGGTGGCCATGGCGTGCTTCGTCGGAGTCACGGCGTCACACGACGGGTGCGGACCGGCGGGCGCGCAGTGCGACGGTCACAGTGTGCGGGCCGAGTCCGCCGATGTAGACGCGAATCCCGGTCGTCGCGTCGGTGCCGCCCACCACGGTGTAGTCCTGCCCCGGGTCGTAGCGCAGTACGTCGCTCCGGTCCGGCCCGGCGAGCGGTTCGCCTGCCTGAAGGCCGGCCTCGACGCGGATCTCGTCGTCCCCGACCCGGTAGGTCATGGGCCCGCTCGTCAGGCACCAGCGTCCGTCGCCGATCGGTACGGCGCCCTCTGGCACACCGCCCGGCCGGAAGGTCAGTTCGAGTGACCAGGGCACCGGTGGTCCGCTGATGTCGATGCGCAGGTCGGCGCCGTCCTCCCGCAGGTCCACCTCGACACGGGTCGTGTGGGAGACCCCGTCCTGAGGGCGGTCCGGGAAGGCCATCGAGGCGGAGAAGCGTCCGTCGTCCACCAGCCGGTAGACGCCGTCGTCCCGCCTCTCGTCCTTCGGGAGCGGCTGGTAGTAGGCGGCCGTGAGGGTCTGGGTGAGCCGGTAGCTGTTGTCGGCGGGCTGTTCCATGTCGGCGGCGCGGAACGGGCCCAGGTCGAAGAAGCCGCGCGAGAGACGGACCGCGTCGAGGACGGCGTCACCGGCGAACAGGCGCAGGAAGGTGGGGTTGCAGGCGAGGCCCGAGCGGATGCGCCGGTGCTCGGGCACGTCGGAGCCGCCGTACACCACCGTGTGCGCGGTGGCCGAGGCACGGGTGGCGAGGCGTGCGGTGGTGAGGTACCGGTCGCGCGGAAGTGCCTCCTCGGCCGGGGCCGGCAGGGCGCGGCACAGGTCCGGGGTGAGGAGGGTCTCGGCGAGCAGGTCGGGGTCGTCGATGCCGTCGGCGGCCGCCAGCCGCGCCACCCGGGCGAAGTCGCCCCGGCCGGTGCGGATCGCGAGCAGCCGGTAGTGCGGCAGGTAGGGCGCCAGCGGGAAGGGGTGCTTCTGGTCCTGCCTTCGCGAGTGGACGGTCTCCACCGTGCCGTCCGGCCTGATCAGGTCCAGGGTCGTGGCGAGATTGCGTTCGACGGCGTACAGCAGGTCGGCGCGGCCGAGGACCTCGGCCAGCAGGAGCAACGACGGGTTGGAGACGTGGGCCGCGTAGTTGGCACTGCGTTCCGAGTACAGGCCCTCCGCGTCGATGTCGACGCCCTCGGCGAGCCACTCCTCGACGCGGTCGAGCAGGCGGTCGTCCGGGAACGACCGGTGCAGCCGGGCCAGCGCCGCGGACAGCTCCCAGCGGTGGTTCGGGGTGTGCACCCCGCCGGTGAGGAGACTGCCGGTGGCTGCGTGGGCGATCTCGGCGAGCGCGGCCGTGACGTCGTCCAGTTCCGGGCCCGCGCCGGCGGCGAGGACGTGCGCGTCGCACACGTCGTTGACGGTGAAGCCGGAGTCCGGCGGCGACTGCACGTTGTCGCCGCCGGCGAAGAGGCCGGTGCCGGTCTGCGTGGCCCGCAGGGCGCGGAGGTGGGTCGCCGCGGCGGCGACGGCCTGTCCGCTGCCGTGCAGTGCCGAGTCCGGGGACCGGTAGGCCGCGATCAGGGTCTTCACCCGCCGCGCCAGACCACGGTGCGGCACACCGGCGGGTTCCTCGTCGGGGCGGCCCGCCAGCGGGGCGGCCAGCCGGTCGGCGGCGCGGGCCGCCGACCGGACGAACTCGTGGTCGAGCGGAGTGGGCAAGGTCAGTCCTTCAGGCCGGCGTTGATGTCGGCGTTCATGACGTACTTCTGGAACACCAGGAAGACGACGATCAGCGGGATCATGGAGATGACCGAACCGCCGAGCAGCACCGACCAGTTGATGTTCTGCGCCCCCACGAGGCTCTGGATACCGATCTGCACGGTGAACTTCTCGGGGTCGTTCAGCATCAGCAGCGGCCAGATGTAGTCGTTCCACCGCCACTGGAACGACAGGATGGCGAGCGTCAGCGCGATGGGCCGGGAGAGCGGGACCATGATCCTCAGGAAGATCGACAGCTCACGGGCGCCGTCGATGCGGGCGGCCTCGATGAGCTCGTCCGGGACCGTCAGGAAGAACTGGCGGAACATGAAGCACCCGGTCGCGGTGAGCAGGGCCGGGAGGATGATGCCCGCGAGCGAGTTGTAGAAGCCGAGGTCGCGGACCACCAGGAACAGCGGGGCGAGCATGACCTCGGCCGGCAGCATCGTGGTGGCCAGGATGCAGAGGAAGAAGGCCTTGAGCCATTTGTTGTCGTACTTGGCCAGCGCGTACCCGGTGCAGCAGCTGACTCCCACCGTGAGGATCGTCGCGATCACACACACGAGGGTCGTGTTGATGAAGTACTGGGCGAAGTTGGCGCTTGCCCACGCTTCCTTGTAACCCGACACGGTGGGGTCGTCCGGGAACACCGTCAGCGGAAGGGAGAACAGGTCCCCCGCCGGCTTGAAGGAGCTGAGGACGAACCACAGCACCGGAATCCCGTAGAGGCCCGCCAGGACCCACAGCAGTGTCGTCGCGGGAATCGCGCGCCGAAGCCCGCCGGTTGCCGAGCCGCGGGGCCTCTTCTTGGAGACGACCCGTACGGAGTCGGCGTCGACCTTGCGCGGCATGTCTGTGGTTGTCATCGGTTCTCCACCCGCCGGTTGACCATCATCTGGATGATCGCGACGCCCATCAGGATGAGCATGAGCACGAACGACGCGGCGCTCGCGTAGCCGATCTGGCCTGCCTTGAACCCCGTCTGGTAGATGTACTGGACAAGCAGGTTGTTCGACGTACCGGGTCCGCCGCTGTTGAGGGAGGCGAACACCGCGTATTCCTTCATCGCGTGGATCGTGTTGAGCAGGATGACGATGAAGGAGGTGGGCGCGATGCTCGGCAGTGTGATGCTGATGAACTGGCGCCACGGACCGGCGCCGTCGAGCGCGGCCGCCTCGTAGTACGACGTCGGCACGTTCTTGATCGCCGCGATGAACAGCAGCATCGAGAAGCCCGTCCAGGCCCAGGCCGCCGCCACCACGACCACGATCAGTGACAGGTCCGCGTTCGACTGCCACGGAACGGCACTTCCGCCGACCTTCTCGATGAGGTAGTTGACCAGTCCGAAGTTCTCACCGAACAGCCATCGCCACAGGACACCCACGATGATGGGCGACAGCAGCCACGGGATGAAGAAGAAGAGACGGGCGACCGACGCGCCCTTGGCGTGCTTGCTCACCACCACGTTGGCGATGAGCAGCGACAACACGAAGTTCAGCGGAACGAAGAGCACGGTGTACAGCAGCGTGCGGGTCGTCGCGTCGTAGAAGGTCGAGTCCCCGAGCAGCTTCTGGTAGTTGTCCAGTCCGACGAACTGGAACGCCCCTACGCCCGTGTAGTTCGTGAAGGAGTAAACGAGCCCGATCACCGCCGGCCAGACGAAGAACAGCGCGAAGAGCACGACGTTGGCCGCGATGAGGACGAGCGGCGCGAGGGTGTACTTACTGCGGCTCCTGGGCGGGCTCACGGACACGTCCGAGGCTCGTTTTGTCATCTTCCTGACTCCGTGCTGGTGGATTGGGTTGCGGTGGGCTCACGCCATGAGCCCGGCGTCACAGGGTCGTCCAGGGCCGGGCAGCGGTGTGTCGATCCCGCCGCCCGGCCCTGGGGCCTACGATCAGCCGCCGACCTGCTGGTTGTAGCCGGCCACGATGTTCTCCAGGGCCTCGTCGGCCGTCTGCTCGCCGTTGACCGCCTTGCCGATCTCAGCCTTGGTCGGGTCGTCGGTGAGGCTCTTGCCCTTCAGCACCCAGTTCGTCTGCGCGGAGTTGAAGTAGCCGGAGATCGGGGCGTAGAGCGGGATCGACTCGTTGTAGAGCTTGAACGCCGCCTGCGCCGCCTCGGACTTGAAGGGGTACGTCGGGTTCAGACCGGTCTCGACGGGCAGGAACCCGGACGCCTCGCACAGCGCCTGGTAGTGGGCCGGCTCGTACAGCCAGGACAGGAAGTCCGTCGCGGCCTTGGCCGCGTCCGCGTTGTTGTTGAAGCCCACCGTCATGCCGCCACTGTTGACGTCGCTGGCCTGCACCGGCTCGGCGGGGGTCGGGACGCTCGCCCACTCGAACTTCGTGATGCTCTCCGCGAAGGAGGCGACCTGCCACACGCCGGACCAGTAGGCGACGACGTCACCGCTCTGGAACATGGCCGACGGGTCGGCGCCGCTGGTCCACACCGACTTCGGGATGGTCTTGTCGTCGTTCCATCCGACGAAGGTGTTCACGGCCTTCTTGGTCGCGTCGTCCACCGAGAACTTGCCGGAGGAGTCCGCGTGGACGCCCTCCCCGCCGAACTCGTAGATCATGGCGCGCAGCCGGGACGCCGACTGGTCGAACGTCAGGGAGTACTTGGCCTTGGTCTTCTCACGGACCTCGTCCGCCGCCTTGATGAAGTCGGTCCAGGTCCAGGTCTTCGAGGGCGAGGTCGGGTAGGAGACGCCGGCCTTGTCGAAGAGCGACTTGTTGATGAACATGCCGGACGCGGTGACGTCCGAGGGGATGGACAGCACCTTCCCGGACGAGTCCTTGGCGACGAAGTTGGCGTTGATCTTGTTGGTCTTGTTGTTGGCGATGGAGCTGAGGTCGATCAGCTTGTTCGACCAGATCGGGTCCAGCGCCGGCACGGCCGCCACGTCGGGCAGCGAGTTCGCCTGCGCGGAGTTGCGCAGCTTCGTCGTGTAGCCGTCGTAGGGGATGTTGACGAGCTTGACCTTGACGCCGGTTTCCTTCTCGTACGCCGCCACCGACTTCTTCCAGCCCGCGTCCTGCCCCGGAACCGTGGAGATCCAGAACGTCAGCGACTTGGACGTACCGCCCGAGTCGGAGCCCCCTCCGCAGGCGGAGAGCAGCATGGCGCCTGCCGACGCGGCGGCAGCGAGGGGAACCAGGCGGCGCATACCGCCGCGGCCGAGTCGGCTGGAGCGCCGCACACCCACAGTGGTCATCTTCGATCCCTTTTTTTTCGGTAGGGGGCAGAGCACGGCGCCGACCGAGGCGGCACTGGTGCAGTTTGCAGGAAGGTTTGCTTTCCGGGGGGCGCGGCCTCGCCCGGCCGCGTCGTCCACGCGGGGCGGGATCCCCGGCCTGCTGGCCGTCACCGCACGGGCACGCCCACGTGCGGTTGCCGTACGTCGAGTACGGGCGGGAGGCTCACCCCAAGTCGGCGTCCCGGCCGACTTAGAAAGCGCTTGTCCGGACATTGGCAGACCGAGTCCGAAACCGTCAATGCTTCATCCGCGCCGCCTCGGTCACGGTTTGGACTCCCCTGACGACCGCGAGCCGCGCCGCGCCCACCACCGTGCCGAGATCACCGACCTGGCTGCTGACCACCTCGGTGGGCCAGCTCAGCCGCTCCAGCTCGGCCCGCACACCGGGCAGGAGCTGCGGAAACGAACCGGTGCTGCCGCCCAGGACGAGCAGCCCGGGGTCCAGTACGGCGGTCACCGCGGCGGCCAGCCGACCCACGTCCACCGCGTGCCGGTCGACGATCGCGCGGGCCGTGGCGGCGCCCTCTCCGGCCAGCGAAAACAGCCGATCGACGGTACGGGGGCATGAAACGTCGGATTCCGGCCAGATCTCGGCGGCCCGGCGCAGCAGGGAGTGGGCGCCGATGTACTCCTCCAGGGCCTCGTGGCGGGGCTCCAGGTCGTCGTCCCAGGGGTAGGGCAGCCGGGCCAGCTCTCCGGCCGCCCCGTTGGCCCCGGCCAGCACATGGCCCCCCACGACGATGCCGAGACCGATACCGACACCGATCCGGAGATAGCCGAAGGTGTGCCGGCCGCGCGCCGCGCCCTCGTGCAGTTCGGCGAGCGCGGCGCAGTTGACGTTGTTCTCGAGGTGGACGGGCACCCCGGGCGGCAGTGCCACGGCCACCGCGTCGAAGACGGGTCCCGCCTTGGCGGTCGCCGGACGCACGGTGCCCTCTTCGGCGCGCGCGGTGACGTCACCGACGGCCACGACGATGGTGCGCAGCGGAGCGCCGGCGGGGAGCGCGGACAGCGCGTCGCGCACCACGTCGGCGGCCTCCTCGCGGGAGCCGGTGGCCTCGGCGAGCAGGGTGCCGTCAAGGGCGCAGCCGCGTGCCCTGGTCAGGGCGGGGCCGAGGTCGACGGCGAGTACGGAGCCGGCCGCGGGACCGAGTCCGTACACGGCGGCGGAACGGCCCGTACCGCCGGACGCGATGCCCGAGTGGGCGGCGAGCCCGGCGCTCTCCAGCTCCGCCACGGCGGAGGACACGGTCGGCTTCGACAGGCGCGCCAGACTCGCGAGCTGCGGCCGGGTGGCCGTGCCCGCCCCGGCCAGCACGGCGAACACCGCGCTCGCGCTCTCGGTCAGGCGGGGGGCCTTCGCCACGTCGTGTTCCACAGTCTCCCCAAGGTCGAAGGCCGCGCTCCCCCGGCGGCTCGATGTCGTGACCTCGATGTCGTGGGATGCGGCGATGGGACGCCTTGATATCGCGTTTCCCGCCGCGTTCCGGCCCGTTCGGACCACCGTCGCGGTCGAGTGCGCGATACCTCTTGACACGCACTGTACTTCGTTAGTTAACTTCCTAACGAATGTCACGGTACTCGCCTGCCGTGTCCGCGAAGAGGCCTGTCCCGGGGCCTCCTTAGCTCTTCTGCAGCTCTTCATGTACGTCAGTTTTTTCCCTGCTCCAGACACGGTTCGCCCACCGTCGCAGCCACCGCGCAACGACGAAAGAGGATCCGTGCAGGACTCCGCGCCCATCGCCGTCGGTATCGACGTGGGCGGAACCAAGACCCACCTCCGCGCCGACGCGGGGAGCGTCACCGTCGCCGATCATGTGCGTTCGAGCAGCGGCTGGCGGCCGCACGACCCCGTGGCCGCCGCCGACTGGCTGTGCGCTGTGGTCGGCGAGGCGCTGCCCGTGGGCACCCTCCCCTCCTCGGTCGCCGTGGGCGGTCACGCCTGTGAGACGCCCCGGCAGTGCGAGGAGATCCGCTCCGTCCTCCAGGAACGTCTCGGCGTGCCGTGTCTGGTCGTCGGCGACGCCGAACTGCTGGTTCCGGCGGCGGGACTGGACAAGGGGGTCGGCCTGGTCGCCGGCACCGGCTCGGTCGCCGTCGGGCGGCGTTCCGACGGCACTCTCGTCCAGGTCGGCGGCTGGGGTGCCGTACTCGGCGACGAAGGCGGGGCCGCCGGTCTCGTGCGCGAGGCGGCGCGGGCCGTGTGGGCCGCCCACGACCGGGGCGAGGCGCCCGACGCACTCGCCGCGGGGCTCATTTCCACGTTCGGGGTGAGTGAAGTGCCCGCTCTGGGCGCCGCGCTGGAGAGCGCCACGGATGTCTCGGCCGAGTGGGGCCGGCACTCCCCCGTGGTGTTCGAGGCCGCGGAGAGGGGTTCCCTGATCGCCGAAGAGGTGATCGCCGAGGGCGGCAGGTCGCTCGCGTCGCTCGTGGTGCGGCTCGCCGGACGCGGGGTCACCGTCGACGACGTGGTGGTCTCGGGCGGTACGGTGCTCGCCCAACCCGCCCTGCACGACGCACTGTTGGCGTCCCTTGCCATACTCGTCCCCGGTGCGCGGCTGCGGCCGTTGCGGGTGGCGCCGGTGACGGGTGCCGTGGCGCTGGCCCGTTCATTCGTATGACACGTTCCGGCCATTGAGCAATCCCCGGCCGGACATCGCCCGACCGTAGATCTTCACCCGTACGACTCACCCTCATCACAGGCCACCTGTGGCCGGCACGTCTCATGTGCTCGTCCCATGTGCTCGCCGAGGCGCAGTCGCCCGCACCACCTTCCCTCCTGGCCGCACGGCCGAAGAACTCCAGAGAGGCACGCGCATGCCGTCTTCAGACGGACTCCACTCCACCGCGTCGTCGGGCCGGCCCGCCCTGAACCGGCGGAGCATCCTCAAGACGTCCCTGGCCGCGTCGGCCGGTCTGGTCGTGGCCCCGACCGTGCTCACCTGGGCGAGCGTCGAGGAGGCGAGCGCCGCGACCGCCGCCTCCTCGGTCGAGGCGAGGTCCGCGACGACCGCCGCCGCGTTCGTCGACGACTACACGACCAACATCGTCGCGAACAGCACGCCTGAGACCAACGCGGTGATCCGGATCCTCGGCGGCTTCGCCAAGGTGTGGAAGACCGGCGCCGCCTGGAACACGGGTACGCCGCTGATGGCCGACGTGCTGCGCGCCAACGTGCGCTACTGCGTCCGCATCACCCGTGCGCGCACCGAGGCGCAGGCGAGGGAGGCGTTCGTCTACGACCGCCAGCACCAGAGCTACGCGATGATCGCCGCGCTGGGCCCGCTGGCCGACCTGTACAAGTCGGGTGCCAAGGCGGTCACGTCGATCACGGCGGCGCCGGACACGACACCCGCGACCACGATCAGCGACTCCGTCCCGGCGGGCGCCCCGGCCGGATCGGCGCTCGGTGCTGGCTCGTACACCTCGGACCTCGGTCAGGTGGCGAAGCTGGTCGACACCGTGCGCGGCCCGTTCGCCTCCGGCAACCCCGCCAAGTTCGCCTTCCAGTACCCGCGTCCGTGGCGCATGAACGAGGACAGCGAGGTCGTCCCCACCGGTGCGACCGACGCGCTCGGCTACCCGGTGTACGAGTCCGACGTGGTCGTCGTCACGCAGCTGCTGCGGCAGCGCAGTACGAACCCGGCCGAGGACGGCGGCTTCCCCAGCGGCCACACCAACGCCTTCCACCTGGCGGCGCTGGCGTTCGCGTACGCGGTCCCGGAGCGCTTCCAGGAGATCGTGACGCGTGCCTTCGAGCTGAGCCACACCCGGATCATGTCGGGCATGCACTCCCCCGTCGACGTCCTGGGCGGGCGGATCATGGCCACCGCCCTGGCCGCCGCCGCACTCGCCGACCCGGCCAACGCCGGTCTCAAGGCCGCGGCGCGCGCCCAGGCCCTCGCCTACTTCCAGGCGCAGACCGGCACGACGGCGGACACCCTGTACGCGTACGCGCACACGGGCACCGACGCGTACGCCGACCGGGACGCCAACGCGCGTGCGGTCGAGCCGAAGCTGACGTACATACTCAACCGCAAGGGCCGCGACCAGGCGCTGACCGTGCCCAAGGGCGCGGAGGTGCTCCTGGAGACGCGTCAGCCGTACCTGGACGCGGCGCAGCGGCGCGCGGTGCTGCGCACGACCGCGCTGCCCGCCGGGTACGTCCTGCTCGACGGCGCCGAGCAGTGGGGCCGGCTCAACCTGTTCGCCGCGGCGGACGGTTACGGCTCCTTCGACTCCGACGTGACCGTGGCGCTCGACGCGGCGGCCGGCGGTTTCGGCGCGGCCGACGCCTGGCGCAACGACATCGACGGCCGGGGCGGACTGACCAAGAAGGGCACCGGCACGCTCACGCTGACCGGGCACAACAGCTACACGGGCGGCACGGTCATCGAGGCAGGCACGCTGGTCTCCTCCTCGGCCCACGGCCTCGGCCACGGCGACGTCGAGGTGCAGGGCGGGACGCTGCGGGTGACCGAGCCGGTCCAGCTGCACGGCACGTACTCCCAGAAGTCGGCGACGCTGGCGGTGACACTGCGCGCGGGCCGCCGCAAGGAGGTCGTGACGGTGACGCGCCGGGTGATCCTGGAGAAGGGCAGCGTCCTGTCCCTGACCCTCGACTCCGAGAAGCCGCCGGCCGTGGGCAGTGTCGTCTCCGTGATCGAGGCTCCGGTGCTGCGGGGCCAGTTCGACCGTATCGAGGTGAACTCGGACAAGGTTCGCGCGGTGCCGGTCTACACCTCGGAGGGTCTGTCGGTACGACTCCTGAAGCGGTAATGCACGCTGCGGGGCGGGAGCTGATGCGAGAGTAGGGCCATGGCCCGGCTCCGGATCACTCCCGCCGCCGCGCGGTCGGCGTCGCCGCGAGGCGGACGATGACGCGCGACCGGCACACGGTTCTCGCCCCGCCCGCCGTCGAGGCCCCGGTAGAGCTGCTACCCGGCGCCGCTCCCTCGCCCCCGACCGGACGCGCGCGACTGCTCGCCCTGCTGAGACACCACCAGCGCCTGCTGGTCCCGCTCGCCGTGGCCGTCCTGCTCCTCCAGATGGCCGTCGCGATGATCACCACAGCCGTCGAGCAGACACCCACCATCGACGAACCCGTGTACGTCGGCACGGCGGCCGTCTACCTCCACGAGCACAGCCTGCGCCTCAACCCCGAGCACCCGCCGCTGGGCAAACTGATCGTCGCCGCCGGAGTCGCCGCGGCCGACCCGCACTTCGACCGGCACTTCGAGGGCAACCAGGGCCAGGTGGGCCGCCATCTGCTCTACGAGTCCGGCAACGACCCCTGGCGGCTGATGCTGTGGGCGCGGCTTCCGGTGATCGTGCTGACGCTGCTCTTCGGTCTGGTGGTGTTCGCCTTCGGCAGTGAACTCGCCGGTCCGGTAGGCGGGTTGGGGGCGCTCGCCCTGTACGCGTTCTCGCCGGACGTCGTCGCGCACGGCTCGCTGGCCACGCTCGACGTACCGGCGGCCGGGTTCGTGCTGACGTCGGTGTGGCTGCTGTGGCGGGCGCGGCGACAGCCCCGTCTGTGTCTCCCGCTCGCCGGACTGGCGCTCGGGGCCGCCGTCGCCACGAAGATGAACACCCTCGCCGCGGTCCCGGTACTGCTTCTGCTGGCCGGTCTGTCGGTGTGGCACGCCCGGCGGACGTCGGCTCCGGGGGCACGCCGGAAGCTGCTCGTGCGCGCTGTGGCGGGCGCGGCCCTGGTGGCGCTGGTCGCGGTGGCCGTCGTATGGGCGTCGTATCTCGTCGTCGATCCCCGGCTGCGCTGGACGCCGACCGCTGGCCAGGTCCCGGTGGTGCACGGGCTGCGGGGGCAGCTGGCCGGGCTGCTGCCCTTCCCGGAGGCGTACCGCGACGGGATGCGGATGCAGTTCGGCCTGGAGAACGCGCACTGGGAGGGCTTCCTCTTCGGGCGGCACTACGAGGGTTCCCTCTGGTACTACCTGCCGGCCGCGCTCCTGGTGAAGACTCCGCTGGGCATGCTGGCGCTGTGGGCCGCGGGCACGGTCGCGTTTGTGACGGCTCATCAACTTCGGCCGGTGGCCCCCTACTTGCTGCTCCCGACGGCCGTACTGCTGGCCGCCGCCATGGAGGGGGAGCGGAACTTCGGGGTGCGGTACGCCATCTTCGTGCCGATGTTCGGTGCGCTGGCGGCGATCGGGGTGCTCGCGCTGCGGCGGCGGTGGGTGCCTGCCGTCGCGGCGGGGCTGCTGGTGTTCGTGGCGGTCAGTTCGCTGCGGACGTTCCCTCTCTATCTGCCGTACGCCAACGAGGCGTTCGGGGGTTCGGCGAAGACGCACGAGTGGCTGCACGACTCCAACGTCGACTGGGGCCAGGACCTGGGGCGGCTCGCGGACCGGCTGCGGGACCGGTACACGGGCCAGCACGTCTGGCTGGTCTACAAGGGCAGCGGAGTGCCGTCGTACTACGGGATCCACGCGTCGGATCCGCGCCGTCAGCCCGAACGGAACGTGCGCGGACTGCTGGTGGTGTCGGACTCCTCGATCGCCAAGGCGACGGGCCGGCTGGCGGTGCTGATCCACACCAGCCACGAGGTCGACGAGGTCGGCCACTCGATCACGATCTTCCGCCGGTGAACGGTGAGCTATGTTGAGTCGCTGTGGGAGACGAACGAGGCTCATCGGTGCCATCGCCGCAGCAGGCACGCGCCCAGGCGTCCGCGATCACCTCGGGGAAGACGGCCCCTGAGGCGGAGGCGGCGCCGGCCTCCCGGCTGCGGGAGCTGTTCGACGGGCCCCGGCTCTCCCCCGGGCAGCGGCGCATCGCGCAGTATCTGATCGAGCACATCACCGAGGCCGCGTTCCTGTCGATCACGGACCTCGCGGACCGCGTCGGCGTGAGCCAGCCGTCCGTGACCCGGTTCGCGGCGGCCGTCGGCTTCAGCGGCTACCCCGCGCTGCGCGAGCGGCTCCAGGCCATCGCGCTCAGCACCCTCGCGAGCGCGCCGGGCGCGGCGGAGGAGAACCGGAGCAACGAACTCCAGGCGGCCGTGGACGCCGAGATCGCCAACCTGGAGAACCTGCGGCGGGACTTCGCCGACCCCGACCGGGTGATCGAGGTCGGCCGCAGCCTGTCGCGCTCGACTCCGCTGACCGTGCTCGGGCTGCGTATCTCCGGATCGCTGGCCGAGTACTTCGCCTACGCCGCCCGCCGTATCCACCCCGACGTACGCCTGGTGACCCGGGGCGGCAGCGTCGCCTACGACGCGCTTCTCCAGTCGCGGGAGGCCGGGGGCACCTGGGTGCTGGCCTTCTCGATGCCCCGGCACGCGCAGGAGACGCTCACCGCGGTGCAGGTGGCCCGGCGGGCCGGGCTGCGGGTGGCCCTGATCACCGATCTGGCGCTCGGCCCGCTGGCCGACGAGGCCGACATCACCTTCGCCACCGGCACGGGCTCGCGGCTGGTGTTCGACTCGTACGCCGGGCCCGTGGTGCTGTCGGCCGCGCTGCTCCAGGCCATGACGGACGCCGATCCGGAGCGGACCCAGGGGCGCCTGGAGGAGTACGAACAGAGCGCCGACCTGCACCAGTTCTTCCTCCGGGACTGAGCTTGGTGTTTAACCTCGGCCGTTCACCTGACCCGCTGATCTTTGTTCGTTCCCGGGACAGCAGGGCGGCCGTTCTTCACGCTTCGAGGTGTCGAGCAACGTCGCGTGAAGGAACGGCCGCTGGTGAAGAGTCTCGCCGCTGAACAGTCCGCTGACGCCGCGTTGGGCGTCCTGTCCCACTTTCGTGTCCAGTTCTACGACTGCCTCTACACCCGGGCGGATGCGCTCTTCGAGCTCACCGACGCGGTGCTGTGCTCGGACGGCCCGGTCACCTCGCTGGTCGAGTTGACGCTAACGGCCGAGCACCGGCGTGGGCACGGGGCGATGTACGACGCGGTCAACCACGGCTGGCTGGAGCCGCGCCGTCTGCGCAGGCTGCTGGCCTCCACGCCGCTGCCGCGTGCCGCCGACGGGCGGATCGTGCTCGCGGTGGACGTGAGCAACTGGCTGCGACCCGACGCCCCCACCAGCCCGGAGCTGCTGTTCTGCCACGTCTACGGGCGAGGCCGCAGCGCGGATCAGTTCATCCCCGGCTGGCCCTACTCCGTCGTCGCCGCGCTGGAGACGGGACGCACATCCTGGACGGCCGTGCTGGACGCGATCCGGCTCGGGCCGTCCGACGACGCCACCGCAGTGACCGCCACCCAGCTGCGCGAGGTGGTCACCCGGCTGGTGCACGCCGGGCAGTGGCGGCCGGGCGACGCGGACATTCTCGTCGTCATGGACACCGGCTACGACGTCACCCGTCTCGCCCACGTCCTGGCCGACCTGCCCGTCGAGCTGGTCGGCCGGCTCCGCTCGGACCGCGTCATGCTCCGGGACGCCGGACCACGCCGATCCACCCCGCGCGGCGGACAGCCCCGCAAGCACGGCGGCGTCCTCACCTTCTCCAAGCCGGAGTCCTGGCACACCCCTGACCAGGCCACGACGTGCGACACCACCCGCTACGGCACGGCCGAAGCCCTCGCCTGGGACCGGATGCACCCCCGATTGCAGGCCCGTGGCCCCTGGCTCGACCACTGCGGCGAACTCCCCTTGATCCACGGCACGTTGATCCGGCTGAAGGTCAAGCACCTACCCGGTGACCGTGACCCAAAGCCGGTGTGGCTGTGGTCCTCGCGCACCGGCATGACCGGCTCAGACGTCGACCTGCGCTGGCAGGCGTTCCTCCGCAGATTCGATCTTGAACACACCTTCCGGCTGTTCAAACAGACCCTGGGCTGGACCGTCCCCAAGGTCCGCGATCCGCACACGGCCGACCTGTGGACGTGGCTGATCATCGCCGTCCACACCCAACTCCGCCTTGCCCGGCCCCTCGCCGAGGATCTTCGTCGGCCCTGGGAGCGGCCGGCGCAGCCTCGTCGGCTCACCCCTGCCCGGGTCCGCCGGGGGTTCCGCCACCTCCGCGTGAAGACGGCCCGTCCCGCCGACGTGCCCAGACCCTCCAAGCCCGGACCCGGACGCCCACCCGGATCGAAGAACCGCAGGCCAGCCCCGCGTCACGAACCCGGGAAGACCGTGAAACGAATCGAAACCCTCACCGAACACGCCCGCCTGAAACAGCAGCGAGGTTAATGATCAAGCTGAGTCCGCCCTCCCCCCATCCGCGCAGACCAACATATGGGCGTATAGGCGTTCATCCCGTTTTGTGCATGAATTTTTTCATACTTCTTGCAAACCGGACGGCATATATAAATACTGCTCACGGACCCGCTGCCGCCGTCTCCTACCCGCGTCGGCGCCTCGGCTGTCCGGACGGGTGTCGTCTGCGCGTACGCCCGTTGCGGCCCCGGCCATCCCCTAGGCCGGGGCCGCTGAATACCGTCGCCACCCTGTCGACGCCGCACTCCCGGAAGCGATGACCATGCCCCTGACCTCCACGATCGCCACGCGGACCGGCCCGGACTGGCCGTGTCAGGTCAAGATCCCCGGCAGCTACGACTGGGAGCGCTCGGCGGTCAAATGG
This sequence comes from Streptomyces sp. GQFP, assembly GCF_021545335.1. Classification (GTDB taxonomy): domain Bacteria; phylum Actinomycetota; class Actinomycetes; order Streptomycetales; family Streptomycetaceae; genus Streptomyces. Next base: position 340,292 of record NZ_CP089312.1, read on the forward strand.
CTGCGCGAGCTGGTGCCGACGCGCTACGCGGGCTACCCGACGCTGATCCGCCACCCCATCCTGCTGGCCCGCCACGCACACATCCAGGTCCAGCACGAGATCCGGGTCGCCCGCACCGCCCTCCAGACGGCCCGCGCCGACCTGCCCGGCCTCGGCCTGAGCGAGTCGGTCATCGAGCACACGATCAAGATGTACGCCGCCGAGGTGCTCCAGCTCCAGCACATCGCCCGCAGCATCCGCGAGGTCACCCAGGCCCTGATCGACACCCACGCCGCCCGCTGAGCGACCGCGAGGACACTCAGGACACCGACGCCGTACGGGACTCCAGGTCCTTGCGCGTGTCGTCGCCGTAGACGCCGGTCTCGTCGCCGCGGATGCCGTACCAGAGCTGGAAACGGGCCACGGCCTCGGCGAGGGCGGTGTCGTAACTGCCGCTCGTGGCACCGTCGGTGTACACGTCCGAGATGCGCAGCAGGCGTTCCTGGAGTTCGGTCACCTCGGGGCCGCTGTCCCCTTCCTTGAGAAAGCCGGGGTCGGCCGCAGGCGGTGCCGATGCGGTGGGAGCAGCCGAAGGAATGACGGAGGAGGCCGGCCCGGCCTCCTCGCCCTGGGCGTTGCCCGGGAGCAGCAGCGCGGAGGCGAAGCCGACCAGGGCCGCCGCGCCGACGGCGACCACGACGGCGACGCGGCGCAGATTCGGCCCGAACCCGAAGCCGGTCTCGACCTCTTCCCTCCGTTGGGCACGTCTGCGCGGGGCGACCGGGGGCAGTTCCTGCGTGGCGTCCTCGGCGCCGGGCACCGGGCTGGGCAGAATCACCGCCTCATAGCCCTCGGGTACGGCGGCCATCGCCTCGTCGTGCTCCCGCATGAGCTGCGCCAGCGCCTCGGTACGGCGTCGGCGTACTACGCGCGTCGGCTCCAGGGTCCGGCGGCGTTCCGGCCGGCCCGGTGCGGGCGGTGTCGACACTCTGCTCCCCTTCCCTGCATACGGACTGCGGCACGGACGTCTATCCGTTCCGCACAAAAACCGCGGACAGCGATGCCGTCGGCTCCGTGGAGTGATACGCGGTCGGGGGCCGCCCAGTTCAGCGCGACGGGCGGAGGTTGGCGGAGGTTGTGGGAACGCGGCGTCGACCGTATCTCCGGGGCACTCAGTTCCCCATACGCAGCGCACTGAGTGCCATCGGCCTCGCTCTGATGCTAGTTTCCCGTCCATGACCAAACCGCCCATGCGGGACGCCCTGGTCGCGGCGGCCTTCCAGCTGTTCCTGGAGCGGGGCTACGAGCAGACCACCGTGGACGAGATCGTGGCGCTCGCCGGGGTCGGGCGCCGGTCGTTCTTCCGCTACTTCCCCTCCAAGGAGGACGTGGTCTTCCCGGACCACGAGCGGTGCCTGGCCGACATGACGGCGTACCTCGCCGAGAGCCCCGAGGCCTCGGAGCCGGTCGGGCGGGTGTGCGCCGCCGCCCGCATGGTGCTGCTCATGTACGCCGAGAACCCGGCCTTCTCCGTCCAGCGCTACCGCCTCACCAAGAAGGTCCCCGGGCTGCGCGCGTCCGAGCTGTCGGTGGTCTGGCGGTACGAGCGGGCCCTGGCCGCGTATCTCCGCGAGCGGTTCGCCGGCCGGCCCGACGGAATGCTGCGGGCCGATGTGGTCGCGGCGGCCGTCGTCGCGGCCCACAACAACGCGCTGCGCTCCTGGCTGCGTTCGGACGGGGAGGGCGACGCGACCACGGCCGTCGACCATGCCCTGGACTATGTGAAGGCGGCGTTCGGCACCCCGCCGCCGGGCTCCGGCGGGAACGAGCCCGAAGTCGAGAGCGAGGACGTGGTGGTCCTCGTCTCGCGGCGCGGGGCGCCCATGTGGCGGGTCGTCCAGGAGATCGAGTCCGCGCTCACGAAACAACCCGAGAATTGAGGGTACGCAGTGCCTTTACGCATGACACTGAGTGCCATACCCTGAGGCCGTGCACGGTGGCACGGCGAACCGCGCACTTCGGATTCAGGCCGAGCGCAGGGAGATGACACCGTGTACCACTCACTAGGCGCCACTCGTCCGATGGCCGCAGGTTCCGCCACGGGCCTGCTCGATGCCCCGGCCGACACGAACACCCTCGTCTTCCAGCGCTGCGGCTGGTGCGCCACCGCGATGTACCACCGGCTGCTGTGCCCGGTCTGCGCGGGCAGCGACCTGCGTACGGAGCGCAGCGAGGGCACGGGCACGGTCCGGCACGCCACGGTCGTCCACCGGAACACACCGGCCGCTCGCAATGTGTCGCTGGTCGAGATGGCCGAGGGCTTCGTCGTACGCGGCCGGGTGATGGGTCCGGCCGCCGGCATCCACAGCGGGGACCGGGTCCGGCTGGCCACCGCGAAGGACCCGGTGCGCGGCGAGCCGGTGTTCCAGCTCCTTGACGAGCCGTACCGCGCCTGGATCTGACGTTCCGGCCGACGGCCTGACGGTCCGTCAACTCCCTTTCCCCCTTCTCCACTTCCTCCTTCTCCACTTCCCCACAGGCAACCCACAGGTCTCTGATCCCGTCCTCCGGGGCGAGAGGGGCCGTCGGGGAACCGGGGCTCCTGAGCAAGGGCCAGGAGGAGGAGACCATTGCTACGTGCCCGGCGAATATGGGTCACCGCTGCGGCGGTACTCGCGGTGGTGGGGGGATCGCCAGGATGGGCGCAGGCGGAGCCGTCGCCCCGGTCGGAGGTGGCCGCCCAACAGCTGCCCTCCGGCTGGACGTTCACCGGTGAGGGTGCGGAGCGGCAGCTCGTTTGGCGCTCCGGCAGACCGGTGCCGATGGGTGACGCGCGCGTCGAGTTCTACGCGGGCGACCGGTTGCTCGGCCGGCCAACGGCCGCGAAGGACGGCCGGATGTTCCGGCTCCCGCTCGAAGACGCCCTGAACGCCCGCGGCCTCAAGGGGTCCGAGGGGTTCGAGGACCTCCAAGTGCGCGCCGGTGGACGCCGGTTGGACGCGGCCGGACTGGCGGCGGTCCCTGACGAGCGGCGCGCGGCGATCGCCCCGCCCGCCCTGGCCCCGGCCAACCCCGTCGACCCCGGCAAGCCGGGTTCGTACCGTACGGTCTCGGGCGAGTACGCGCTCGACTCGGTGAAACTGCCCGGGTTCCCCGTGCCGGTGGAGATGAAGGCCGTGGTGGTCGCGCCGACCGGCGCCACCGGCCGCAGGCCGCTCGCCCTGTTCCTGCACGGCCGCCACTCCACCTGCTACAAGCCCGGCACCGACGAGATCAGCGGCGCGTGGCCCTGCCCGGCCGGCGAGAAGCAGATCCCGAGCTACCGGGGCTATCTGCGCGACCAGAAACTCCTGGCGTCGCAGGGCTATGTGACGGTGTCGATCTCCGCCAACGGCATCAACGCCCAGGACGCGGACGCCGAGGACGCCGGGGCACAGGCCCGCTCCTCCCTCGTACGGCAGCATCTGGCCCGCTGGGCCGACTGGTCGGCGAACCGCCCCTCGGCACCGGCGGTCGTACGGAACGCTCCGGTCGCCGACCTCTCGCGGGTGCTGCTGGTCGGTCACTCGCGCGGCGGCGAGGGCGTGAACCGGGCCGCGATGGACAGCCTGTACCGTCCGCCGGCCGACCAGGACGGGTACGGCGGCCCGGTGCGCTGGAACATCCGGGGCACGGTCCTCATCGGCCCGACGATCTTCGGCCAGAACCCGGTCGCCGACGTGCCGTCGGTGACGATTCTGCCGGGCTGCGACGGCGATGTGTCCGATCTCCAGGGCGAGTTGGCCCTGGACGGCACCCGTGGCATCAGCCGGGGCACCGCCCTGCACAGCGCGGTGTACGTGATCGGCGCCAACCACAACTACTTCAACACCGAGTGGACGCCGGGGCAGGCGCAGGCACCGGCGGACGACGACTTCTGGTCCGACCCGGACGAGAAGGACCCGGTGTGCAGTGTGGGCACCCGGACCCGGCTGACCGCCGACCAGCAGCACAAGGCGGGCGCGAGCTATATCGCGGCGGCGGCCCGGCTGTTCGTCGCGGGCGACGACCGGGTACGTCCGCTGCTCGACGGCTCCGGCCGGCGGGCCCCGTCCGCCGACCCGGCGCGCGTCCTCACACACGCCGTGGGCGGGAACCGCTCCGCCGGCATCCTGCCCGACGGCGCGGTGACCGTGCAGGGCGGCGGCGGACGGCTGTGCTCGGCGGTGGACGACCGGCCCTCGGTCAGGTGTCTGGCCGCGGACAGCGGCGGTGAGTCCCCGCACTTCGCGGGCTGGATGACGCGACGGGAGGTGGGCCGCCGCGCGGTCACCCTCAAGTGGTCGCAGCCCGGTACCGCGGTGCGTGTGCGTCCCGAGCGGCCGGTGTCCCTCGGCGGTGCCAAGGGCCTCGCCCTGCGTGTCGTCGTGCCGCCCAACACCACCGGGACACAGCTGGACGTGTCCGTCACCGACACCGCGGGCAAGCGCGCCACCCTCGGCCGGGTCCGGGTGGACGGGCTGCCCGGGAGCAATCGGACGGCCTCGTACTGGGCGCGGGAGGTCCGCGTACCGCTGTCCGCCGCCGCCTCCGCCGGGGTCGACCTGCGCAGGGTGCGGAGCGTGGACCTGACTCCGCGCAGCCGCTCGGGGCAGGCCTGGCTGATCGACGCCTGGAGCTGGCGCCCGGGAACGCCCGCGGTACGGCCGGCCGCGCTGCCGCGCGTCGACATCGGACGGCTCACCGTCAAGGAGGGCGACTCCGGCTCCCGTACCTACCGGGTACCGGTCCGGATCGCCGGGCAGGGCGGCGCCGGCGGCACGGTTCGGGTGTACGTCCAGGATCCCGGGTCGGAGACGGTGACGAACCGGCTGGTGACGGTACGCCCCGGCGAGCAGAGCATCGATGTGCCGGTGACGGTGAAGGGTGACACCCGGTACGACTACGACGCCTGGCAGTTCGTGTTCGTGAAGGCGGTGCGCGGGGCGGTGATCGGCTCGTACACCGGCGGGGTGACCGCCCTCAACGACGATCCCCAGCCCACGGTGACCGTCGCTCCGGTCGCGGACCGGGTCACCGAGGGTCAGCGGCTGACCTGGCGCGCGACGCTTTCGGCGCCGTCCGGCACCGAGATGAACGCGATCCTGGAGGTGCTGCCGGTCGCGGGCGGGGCCGAGCTGTCCACGACGGATGTTGATCCGGCGTGGCTGGAGGAGGTCTCCGGGGAGCCGCCGCTGCCGGAGCGGGCGTTGTCCTCGATCGAGGGGCTGTATCTGTGGGTGTCGATCCCTCCGGGCGAGGTGAGCGCGGAGCTGAGTATTCCTACGGTTGCGGACTCGGTGGTTGAGGGGGAGGAGTCTGTGCGGGTTCGGGTTACGGACTTCGATGAGGAGACGGGCGAGCCGGTGCCTGGACCTGAGTTTGTGGGGACGGTGTTGGACGGGTCGTAGGGGGGGTTGTTTGTTGGGTGCGGGTGCGGGTGCGCTGTGGCTTGTCGCGCAGTTCCCCGCGCCCCTAGGGGGCGGGGAAGGGGACTGCGTCCCTCTCCCCCGCCCGAAACAGACAGGTCGAGCAGCATGCCGCCGTCCCGCACGCCGGAGCGGATCCCGACCGTCAGTCCTTCGCGGTGGGCGAGTCGTACGGCGTCGAGGTCCGCCTTCAAGAGATCCGACGGCGAAATAGTTGCCATCTCTGCCGACACTGGTTCACCACCGGGAGCAAAAAGGAGGCTCCGCCGACCGTCGTACGAGACCGCTAGGTGAGAGTGATGCGGATCCCGACCGTGCCCGTCTTCCCGCGCCGCAGTCGGCTGCCGAACAGGGTGATGCGGCCCAACACGCCGTACTTACGGGCGAGGAGCTTGCGGTAGGCGTCGGTCGCGGGCTGGTCGAGTATCTCGGCAGTGGCGGGGACCGGGTCCCCGGTCGGGTTTCCGCGGAAGTCGCAGGGACCGACCAGAACGTCGGCCCGGTTGCGGATCCGCTTCACCTTCCACGCGTCCGCCACCGACCAGACGCCGAGCGCGTCCCCGTCCCGCACCACCCAGACCGGGGTGGCGACGGACGTGCCGTTCTTGCGGTAGCTGGTGATCAGCAGGTATTTGCCCGCAGCGAGCCGGTCCAGGGGGCTGGTTTCGTCCATTGGTAGTTGGAGGCGCGGTGCTCCTTGCGGGCCCGTTTCCTCCGTCCCCTTTCAATCCGTGCGTGCGGTTTTCCCGCACACGGCTTACCGATGATCTTCTTGACAGGATTACGCAGCCTTCGGATAGCGAATGGTGCCACGCAGTCGATACAGGCCGTGCCCGTTGAACCACTCTTCCGTCCATTCCCGCCACTGACCCTGCCGCAGGTTGCGCCCGCGCTTCTTGACCATCAGTCTGCGAAGTCGCCACACCACATATCTGTCAGCGTTCTGGAATTTCTCGGCGGCATTCCCGGTTCGGAAGTAATTGCCCCAGCCGCGCAGGATCGGATTCAAATCCGCGATCACATCACGGACATCCCATCCCGACCGACGGCAGTCGGTCCGTTCCCGGACCTTGTCCCGGAGTCTCTTCATCGCCGCCTTCGAAGGCCAGCGGTGCAGGTAGAAGCGGACTGTCCCGTACTTCTCCCACGACCTGCCTGAGAAACGGGCTCTGAAGTGGCAGCCGAGGAAGTCGAGTCCTTCCCGGCCCTCTCTGAGGTCAACAATCTTCGTCTTGTCCGGGTGCAGTCGCAGCCCCAGCGAGCCGAGGATCTCCCCGACCGCATCCAGGGCAGCTCCGGCCTGGCGGGCCGAACGGCACAGAACGACTCCGTCGTCGGCATACCGCACCAGCTCACCAACCCCTTGCCTCGTCAGCTCGGAGTCCAGAACATGCAGGTAGATGTTGGCCAGCAAGGGCGAGATCACCCCGCCCTGAGGCGTCCCGGCGACCGTCCGCCGGACCTCACCGTCCACCATCACCCCCGCCTGCAACCACAGACGGACCAGCTTGAGAACCCTGCGATCCGACACCCGACGCCCCACCTCGGCGAGAAGCCGACCGTGGTCGATCTCGTCGAAGAAGCTCCGGATGTCAAACTCCACGACAAAGTGACGGCCCTTGACAAAGCCGACTCGAAGCCGTTCCATCGCCTGCGTCGCCGACCGTTTCGGACGGAATCCATACGAGCACGGGGAGAACCCCGCCTCGAAAACCGGCTCCAGAACAATCTTCGCCGCCTGTTGGGCCACTCTGTCACGGACAGCAGGAATCGAAAGCGGCCTGATGCCACCCTGCGGTTTCGGGATGCCCACACGCCTGGCGGGCGCGGGACGATACGTGCCTGCACGCAGAGAAGCCTGGAGTTCACCGAGCAACCGCCCGACCCCGTATTCCTTCTCCACGAATACCAGAGTGACCCGATCCACCCCAGCACTTCCACCATTGGCCCGGACCCGTTCCCACGCCTCCCACAGCACATCACCTCTGTGGATACGGTCGTACAGGGCGTGGAAACGCCGCTCCGGAGACTGCTTGGCCGCAGTCCATAGCCCGCGTTGAAGTTTTCGCACTTTCGAGACGGACGCATGCCCGTCCACTACGACGGGGGATGCCCCGCCGGGGTGGTTGGACCGGGCAGACCCGGCCATGCCCTCGCGCTTACCCTCGCTACGGACGTGATCAAAGTGGGGGTCCTTCCCTCCCGGCGCGTTATGTTGCACGCCGATCAGCGGTACTACGGCCCCCTCGGACTCCCGCTGCCCTCCGGACGACTTCACCATCGGCTTATACGTCCGGTCTCCTGCCCGATGCCAGGCGTGGTCAGACGGGTCTCTCCTGTTCCGGCCCAGACTGTGCACACGTGCCGCCCTCCGTACCCCGGGAGAACCCCGGAGGCTGACCCCGGAACAGGGCCCCCAGGACATGGCCTTCGCCCGGACATGAGGGGCTCGGCTTCTCCGCTTTGACTCTGACGAGGCTGCAAGGTTCGCTTCACGCTACGGCCCGCGTGCTTGCTCCCTCCAAAATGAGGCTCTTGACATCCCGCTCAGCCCGCCGCGTCTCCACGACGAACCGGGACCTGCTACCGGGCACTCCGGTGCCTACCCGGACGGGACTTCCACCCGCGAGCCTGGACCAGCTTTCAGGACGCAACATGGCCGGGAGTCTAGGCGCCGGGACTCCATCCGACCCCCGGCGCCCCTCCCTCACTTGCCGGCCGTCACCAGCGTGGCAGCCGGCGCTCGTACTCCGGCCGGATCCGCCGCATGTACCCGGTGTCGTCGCGGTTCCGGATCCCGGAGTCGAGGTAGCGGCGGTGGGCTCGGGCCAGGGCGTCGGGGTCCAGCTCTACGCCCAGGCCGGGGCCCGTCGGTACCTTCACCGCGCCGTCGCGGACCTCGATGGCGCCGGGGACGATGACGTCGTCCGCCGAGTTCCACGGGTAGTGCGTGTCGCAGGAGTGCGCCAGGTTGGGGATGGCCGCGCCGACATGGGTCATCGCGACGAGGCTGATGCCCAGGTGCGAGTTGGAGTGCATGGACAGCTCGATGCCGAACGCCTCGCAGACAGCGGCGAGTTCACGGGTCCGGCGCAGTCCGCCCCAGTAGTGGTGGTCGGTGAGGAGGACCTGGATCGCGTTCTGTTCGACGGCGGGGCGCAGATGTTCCCAGGCGATCACGCACATGTTGGTGGCGAGCGGCATCGCCGCTTCCTTGGCGACCTCGGCCATGCCGAGGATGGTGGCGGTCGGGTCCTCCAAGTACTCGATGACGCCGTCGAGTTCACGGGCGACGTACTTCGAGGTCTCCACCGACCAGGCCGTGTTGGGGTCCAGGCGCAGCGGCTGCCCGGGGAAAGCCTCGGCGAGCGCCTTCATCGCGGCGATCTCCTCGTCGGGCGGGAAGACACCGCCCTTGAGCTTGAACGAGGTGAATCCGTACCGCTGTTGCATCAGCCGGGCCTGGGCCACTACCCCGGCCGGGTCGAGGGCCTCGCCCCATTCGTCGCCGATGGCTTCGCGGCCGTCGAGGGCGGGGTGTTCGGCCCACTTGTAGAACAGGTACGCGGCGAAGGGCACCGCGTCCCGGACCTTGCCGCCGAGGAGGTCGCTGACCGGGCGGCCGAGCAGCTTGCCCTGGGCGTCGAGACAAGCCACCTCCACGGCCGAGGTGGCCCAGCCGCGTTCATGGGAACTGGGCACGGTCGGCGACAGGACGGCGTCGATCGCGGCCGCGACGGCCGTCGTGTCGAAGACGTCCATACCGACGACGACCTTCGCGGCCTCCTGGAGCCGTTCGAGTCGGGCGGTGCCGCCGGGCGACTCACCGAGGCCCACCGTGCCGTCCTCCAGGACGAGTTGGAGGATGCAGCGCAGGGCGAGCGGTTCGTGCACACCGTCGGCGTTGAGCAGGGGCGGGTCGTCGAACGCGATGGGGGTGACGACGAGTTCACGGATACGGGTGCCGACTCCGGTGCTGCTCATGCTCCAACCGCCTCCAGACCGTGGTCGATGAGTTTCGCCAGCCGGGCCACGTGCTCCGGCGTCGGGTCGAGCAGCGGAGCGCGGACGCCGCCGACGTCCAGGCCCCGGAGGGTCACCCCTGCCTTGATCAGGGACACCGCGTATCCCGGTACCTCGTCGCGGAGTTCGACGAGGGGGCCGTAGAACTCGTCGAGGAGCTTGGTGACCAGGGGCTCGTCGCCCTCCCCCAGCGCCCGGTGGAACGCGGTGGCGATCTCCGGGGCGAAAGCGAAGACGGCGGACGAGTAGAGGTCGACGCCGACGCCCTGGTAGGCGGCGGCCGTCATCTCGGCGGTCGGCAGGCCGTTGAAGAAGGCGAAGTCCTCGCCGCCGGGCAGGGCCCTGATCGCGCGCACGATGCGGTGCATGCGTTCGAGGTCGCCGATGCCGTCCTTGAGGCCCACGACACCGGGCAGGGCGGCGATCTCGGCGGCCGTGGTCTCGGTGAGGCGGGCGGTGCCGCGCTGGTAGAAGATCACCGGGAGCCCGGCGGCCGACGTCACCTCACGCGCGTACCGGACGAGGCCCTGCTGCGGTGCGGTCACCAGGTACGGCGGCAGCAGCAGGATGCCGTCGGCGCCGGCCTCCCGGATACGGGTGGCCTCGTCGACGGCCACGGGCAGCGGACCGCCGGCGGCGGCCAGGACGGGGACCCGGCCGGCCGTCGTGGCGACCGCGATCCTGGTCGCCTGTTCGATCTCGTCCGGTGTCAGCGCGTGGAACTCTCCGGTGCCGCAGGCGACGAACACCCCGCCGGCCCCGGCCGCGACCCCGGCCTCGATGTGCCGGGCGAGGAGTTCCCCGTCCAGCGATCCGTCCGCCCCGAAGGGCGTGACCGGAAAGAACAGCACTCCTTGGAACTTCATGTCTCCCTCAAGCGTGGGGGGTTGATGTCACTGGGTGGGTTCAGCCCTTGGTGGCACCGGCGGCGATGCCGGTGACCAGCGAGCGCTGGAGGAGCAGATAGACGATCAGGCTGGGTACGAGGGCGATGACCGCGCCCGCCAGCACCACGCCGGAGCCGACCTCGGGGTCGGTGCGCAGGATGGACAGGGCGACGGTGACCGTGTAGTCGGTGGGGTCCTTGGAGGCGATCAGCGGCAGCAGGTACTGGTCCCAGATCATGATGAAGCCGAGGACGCCGGCCACGCCGAGCGCGGGCTTGCACAGCGGCAGCACGATCTGCCACAGCATGCGCAGCTCGCCGACGCCGTCGAGGCGGGCGGCCTCCTCGATCTCGTCGGGGATGTCCTTCATGAACTCGGTCAGCATCATCACCGAGAAGCCCCAGGCGCCCAGCGGCAGGATGACGCCCCAGACGGTGCCCTTGAGGTCGAGGTGGACCACCGGGACGTCACCGAGGACCAGCGACAGCGGGATCGCGATGACCTCCTCGGGAAGCATCATCGTCAGCATGAACAGGGTCAGGACCAGGGCCTGGCCACGGAAGCGGTGCCGGGCGAGCGCGTAGGCGGCGAGCGTGCAGACCACGAGCTGGAGCAGGAGTCCGCCGCCCGCTATGACGAGCGAGTTGGAGAAGTAGTCCCAGATGCCGCGTTCGCCGGCGACCGTGAAGTTCAGCAGCGTGCTGTCGTGCGGCAGGAAGGAGAGGGACGAGCCGCTGGCGTTCTTGGTGAAGGCGCCCGAGAGGATGGCGAGGAAGGGCGCGGCGAAGACGGCCAGGGCGATCGCACAGAGCAGGATCCTCAGGGCCCAGGCGGCGCCGGGCCTGTCGTTCCAGCCTAGGGCGGTGTCGAAGCGGGCCGGGGTGGTCCGCTGTGCCTTGCCGGACCGCTTCGGCGCCGGCTTCGGGACCGTCGTACGGACGGGGTCGATGACGGGGGCGCTCATCGCACGTCTCCCCTCTTGCGGAAGTGGTTGACCGTGACGGTGAGCAGCAGCGTCACGCAGAGCAGGACGACGGAGGCCGCGGAGGCGCCGCCGATGTCGTTGCGGGTGAAGCCGAGGGTGTAGGCGCGGGTCATCCAGACCTCTGTGGACCCGGCCGGGCCGCCGCCGGTGAGGACGTACACCTCGGTGAAGACGCGCAGCCCGCGGATCGCGGCGAGGGTGAGGACGATGCCGAGGGCGGGGCGGATCGCCGGGAGGGTGACGTACCGCAGCCGCTGCCAGAGGGAGACGCCGTCCATCGCGGCGGCCTCGTACAGCGAGCGGTCGACGCCCGCGAGGCCGGCCATGATGATGACCATGTTGTAGGGGGCCCAGATCCAGATGCCCATGACCATCGTCGACCAGAGGGCGATGCCCGGGTTGTCGAGGAACTGGACGGGGCCGAGCCCGAAGAGGTGCAGGCCGCTGTTGAGGAGGCCGTCGGAGGTCGGGTAGTACATCAGCCGCCACAGCTCGCCGACGACCGCGGTGGCCGTGACGGCGGGCAGGAAGACCGCGGTGCGCACGATCTTCAGCGAGCGGGCCTGGCCCTCCAGGAGCAGGGCGAGGACGAAGCCGAGGAGGATGGCCCCGAGGGACTGGCCGATGCCGAGGACGAGGGTGTGTCCGATGGCGTCCTGGAAGCGGTGGTCGGTCAGGACCCGGGTGTAGTTGTCGAGGCCGATCCACTTGTCGCCGAGGAAGGGCCGGACGTCGAAGAAGCTGAGCCAGACGCCCTTGGCCATCGGCCAGAACTTGAAGACGAGGGCGAGGAGCAGGCCGGGGGCGAGGAACAGCCACGGCACCACGGACTTCTTGGTGAGGCCCCGGCCCCTGCGCGCCCCGGGGGCAGTCGCCGCGGGGGTGGTCACGGTAGCGGTCATTTCAGCAGGTCCTGGTCCTTGAGGTCACCGTCGAGGGTCTCGTTCAGCTCGCCCAGCTGGGAGCGGACATCGCCGCCGCAGTACGTGAAGATCGCGTTGAGGCTGTCGGCGGTGTCCTGCTTGATGGGGGCGAAGTCGGGTGCGTTCGGGAACTGCTGCGAGGCGTCCTCGTACGCCTTCTGCACCACGCTCCAGCGGGGGTCGTCGCGGACCGTGGCCGCGTCGAGCGTGGAGTTCACGGGGATGCGGACGACGGGCTGGTTCTCACCGGTCATCGCGAGCCGCTGGCCCTCGGGAGAGACGAGGAACGCGGCCAGTGCCTGTTCCTGCTTCGCCTTCCCGGTCCGGGCGCCGAAGTAGACGTTCTCGCCGTCGGCCAGTACGTCACCGCCGGCCGGGCCCGCGGGGGCCGGGACGACCTCGTACTTGTCCTTGCCGAGGGTCTGGTCGAAGGTGGCGATGTTGTACGGGCCGGTCAGGTACATCCCGGCGTTGCCGTCCTGGAAGTTGGTGGCGGTGGAGGTGACGGCGGTCAGGGCGCCGGGCTGGGTGACAGCGTTGTCACCGCAGAAGAGGTTGTCCTTCATCCAGGTCACGGTGTTGACGGCGGCGGCCGAGTCCATGGCTGCCTTGTAGGTGCCCTTGCCGTCCGGTTCGACGATCTTCACGCCGCCCTGCCAGAGGAAGCTGGCGCCCCACCAGGCGGCGTAGCCGTTCTGGGCGCTGCCGGGGACGACCATGCCGTAGGTGTCGGCCTTGCCGTCGCCGTCCGGGTCGCGGGTGGCGAAGGCCTTGGCGACGCTCAGCATCTCCGGCCAGGTGGTGGGCGCTTCGAGGCCGAGCTTGGCCAGCCAGTCCTTCCTGATCATCAGGGTCTGGGCCTGGCGGGAGTAGGGGATGCCGTAGTGCTTGCCGTCGATGCCGACGGTCGAGGACCATGACTTGGCGGTGATCTGCTCGTGGCCCGCGATCGAGTCGGGGTCGATGGCCTTCAGCAGCCCCTGGCTCTGGTAACTGCCCATCAGCGCCGTGTCGTTGATCATGACGTCCGGCAGGTCCCTGGTGGACGCGCGGCTCTGCAGCTGCTGGTCGAAGTTGATGACCGGCTGATAGTCGATCTTGATTCCGGTCTTCTTGGTGAAGGCGGCGAACACCCGCTCATAGGTGGCGGCGGGGTCCGGGTTGCTCCGGGTCCACACCTCCAGCGTGTTCGGGTCGCCTCCGGCGCTGTCGGAGCCGGCTCCGCAGGCGGCCGTTCCGAATGCGAGCCCCGTGGCGACGAGCCCGGCGGCCAGGCGGCGACTTCGTCGGCGATCGCCCATGGAAGTTCTCCGTTCATATTCGTGAACGTCTTTCACGAATCTAAATGATCGCTGTAAGCTACGAACGGTTTCAGCCGTATGTCAATACAAGGTTCGGAGTTTTCACGGACGTCACACCAGTCGTCCCGCCGCGATAACCAGATGCTCCGGCAGGCCCCCGTGGGGGATGCTGGCCGGTGTGACCGAGATCGCCTGCGACGAGTCGGGGTCCGACGGCGAGAACCTGACCGGCGGGAACACCGACGTCTTCGCGCACGGCAGTGTGGATGTGCCCAGGGCGGACGCGGCGGCGGCCATCCGGGAGATCCGCGACCGCATCCGGTCGCCCGCCGAGGAGTACAAGGCGAACCATCTGCTCCGGGAGAAGCACCGGGCGGTCCTGGAGTGGACGCTCGGCCCGTCGGGGCCACTGCACGGGCGCGCGTACGTCCACCTCACGGAGAAGACCTTCTTCATGGTCGAGCGGGTCGTCGACCTGCTCCTCGGTGACCCGGCCGGCGCCGCTCCCCTCTTCCGTGCGGGCGCGCACACCTTCGGGGCCGAGCGCTGGAAGGCGTTCCTGGCGGCGACCAACGCCCTGCTGCGGGTACGCGGTGACGCCAACGGCGGTCCCGGGGCGCCCGTGGACGCGTTCTTCCGTGCGGTGGACGCCCTGGCCGAGCGGGCGCCGGGGCTCGGGGACGAAGAGGTGGCCGACGTCCTCAAGCTGCTCGGCGGCGCCCGCTCCCGGGCCGAGGAGCAGCGCGCCCGGCTGCTCGCCTCCCCCGCCCTGATCCCCGTACTGAACCCGCTGCTGCCCGCGATCGTGCGGACGGCCGCGTACTGGAGTGCGGGCGGGCGGGCCGTCACGCTGGTGCACGACCGGCAGAACATGCTGACCGAGGAACGCATCGAGTGGCTCAGGGAGACGGCCCGGATCGAAGGCCTGCGGCTGGTCGTCGCACGGGACGACACACGGGTCCAGCTGGCCGACTTCCTCGCCGGGATCGCCCGCAGCATCGCCTCCCACGAGCTGAACGGACGCGGTGACGCGACCCTGACGGCGCTGCTGCGGCCGTACGTGGACAGCAGTTCCGCATGGGGTTCCGTCTGGGGCGAGGAGCGCAGCAAGCGACGGCTTTTCGGGGCTGTTCACAGCTGATCCGTCACTGCGGCGTCAGGATCCTCGCCAACATCAACAACCTTGTCTAGATTGCCGGTTGACACTCCCTCGCAGGTGCCCCAGGAGCTGCTTCCGTGCCCGAGAACTCGCCGGCCGCGTCGCTGCGCGCGCGGATCAACTCGCGACAGCCGCACACCGCCCGGATCTGGAACTACTGGCTCGGCGGCCGGGACCACTACGAGGTCGACCGCGCGGCCGGTGACCGGATACGTGAACTGCACCCGGGCATCGGGGAGTACGCCCGCGCGGACCGGCTCTTCCTTGGGCGGGCCGTACGTCATCTGGTCACCGCGTGCGGGATCCGGCAGTTCCTCGACATCGGGACCGGGTTGCCGACCGCCGACAACACGCACGAGGTCGCGAGCGGAGCGCAGCCGGAGCGAATTGGGGTCCCCCCATGTCCGCAGGACTATGGGGGAGGATCGCGCCGGACGCCCGGGTCGTGTACGTGGACAACGATCCGCTCGTCATGGTCCACGCCCGCGCCCTTCTCACCAGCACACCAGAGGGGCGCACCGACCATCTCGACGAGGACCTGCGCAACGTCGACGCGATCCTCGAACAGGCCGCGCGCACCCTGGACTTCACCCGGCCCGTCGCCCTGATGCTGCTCGGCGTGGTGATCTTCCTCGGCGACGACGAGGACCCGTACGGAGTCGTACGTCGGCTGCTGGACGCCCTTCCCCCGGGCAGCCATCTCGCGCTGTCGCACACCATCACCGGCCCGGCGCTGGCCGAGGTGGACGCGGCGGTCCGGTACTGGAACGCGCACGGCACGCCCCGGCTGGTCCAGCGCACCCCCGAGGCGGTGGCGCGGTTCTTCGACGGCCTCGAACTCCTGGAGCCCGGGGTCGTGTCCTGCTCGCGCTGGCGCCCCGAGGAATCGCACCCCGGGGACGCCGAACCGGCCGAGGTCGCCATGTACTGCGGAGTGGCCCGCAAACCCTGACGGGATGTTGAGTGCGGTGAACACGAACACCGCCCGCCACGTATGGAAGTGAGGGCCACTCAACGACCGGAGGGCCCCGCGGTGTCCACACCGCGAGTTCGGGGTTCGGGAGCCATTGATGAGGCACGCACGACGACGGATCGTCCGGCGAGCGACACGGCTGGCGGCCGTCGGCGGGGTCATCCTCGGCGGACTGATGGTCACCCAGGCCGTGGCGACCGAACCACCACAAGCCACCAACCTGCCCCTCAGCTCCGCCCAGGCGGCCGGCAGCACCGGTACGGGCCTCGTCAGCGAACTCGGCACCGACCGTACGGCGGGCAGTTGGATCGCGGACGACGGGGAACCGGTCGTCGCGGTGACCGACGAGGAGGCCGCGGCGGAGGTCAAGAAGGCGGGCGCCCGGCCCAAGGTCGTCGACTACAGCATGGAAGCCCTCAAGTCCGCGACGGAGACGCTGCGTTCGGCGCCGCGTGTGGCGGGCACGGCGTGGTCGGTCGACTACACCAAGAACGAGGTGGTGGTCCAGGCCGACAGCACGGTGTCGAAGGCCGACTGGGCCAAGCTGTCCGCGGTCGCCGAGGAGATCGGCGGCTCGGTGCGCATGGAGCGCACCCAGGGCACCTTCACCACCCGGATCAACGCGGCGCAGCCGATCCTGTCGACCGGCGGGCGCTGCTCGGCGGGCTTCAACGTGACCAACGGGACGGCCGACTTCATCCTCACCGCCGGGCACTGCGGGCCCAACGGCTCGGTCTGGTTCGCGGACTCCGGGGGCGCGCAGGAGATCGGCAAGACGATCAGCGGCAGCTTCCCCATCGACGACTACTCGCTGATCCAGTACGACGGCGGCTCGGCCGGTGACGGCGCGGATGTCGTCGCGATCGGCGACGGCCGGGGCGTGCGCATCACGGGCGCGGCGGATCCGACCGTCGGCCAGAAGGTGTTCCGCAGCGGCAGCACCACCGGGCTGCGCAACGGCGAGGTGACCGGGCTCAACGCCACGGTCAACTACCCGGAGGGCACGGTGTCGGGCCTGATCGAGACCACCGTGTGCGCCGAATCCGGCGACAGCGGGGGCCCGTTGTTCTCCGAGGGCATCGCGCTGGGGATCACGTCGGGCGGCAACGGTGACTGCACGGCCGGCGGTACGACGTTCTTCCAGCCGGTGACGAAGGCGTTGAGCGCGCTCAACGTTCGGTTGATCGGGCAGGCGGGGCAGGCTGCTGCGCCGGCTCCGTCGGCTACGGCTACACAGAGTGCGATTGACCCTGAGGATGCGCAGCCGGGGTCTGTGGCGCCGGTTGCGGGTGGGTCTGCCGGGGAGGCGTTGTTGGAGCGTCTGTCGGATCCCAAGAACGTGGGGCCTGGGCTGTTGATCGCGGGGGGCAGTTTGATCGCGTTTGTCGCTACGCGGTGGTTCCGGGTGGAGCAGGATCGGCGGGATTATCGGCGGTCTTACTCCGCTACCTGGAGTTGAGGGCTCGGGTCGGTGGGTGGTTCGTTTGCCACCGGCCGGTGGGGGCTGGTCGCGCCCACGCGGCGGAGCCGCACATCAGATACAGCCCCGCGCCCCTTTTTGGGGCCTGCGGCCCTCAAAAAAGCACACACACGAAAGGCCGGGGCTTCGCGGCCCCGGCCCTGCTGTTGAGATGTCGAACGAAAGTTACGCGTCGTGCCCGGGGTGCGGGGAGACCGCTGCCCATTCGGCTACGAGCTGCTGGTAGGTCAGCCGCTGCTCGGTGCTGAGGATCCCGCCCGACCGGAGCCAGAGGGCCCGGATCTCTTCGTTGACGTCGGCTGCCGATCGATCAGGGGCGGATTGAAGAGTGGTGGACATGCTGTGAAGCATATGCCGACGTAAGTGAAAGCTGAATTGGATAAAACCGACCTTTCCGTCATTACGGACCGTGTTGCTGATCACGTCCGTCGGCCGCCCCGAGCACCAGTACCTGGATGGCGAGTACGGCGGCCCCGCGCGCCCAGTCGTGGAAGTCGGAGACCTTGGTCTCCAGGTTGACCGGGTCGGCGAGCGGATGGCGGTTGGCGAGGATGCTCTCCTCGACCGCGCCCCCGGCCGCCGCCACGAGCCCGACGCCCTCGCCGGCCAGCAGGATCTTCTCGGGCATCGCGAAGTTGGCGATCTGGGCGACGAGTGTGCCGAGGGCGCGGGCCGCCTCGTCGATGACGCGGGCGGCCATGGGGTCGCCCGCGACAGCGCGGGCGAGGATCTCGTCGTAGGTCAGGTCGTGGCCGGTGGCGGCGCGGAGCTGGTAGCGGATGCTGGGGATGGTGAGCAGGGAGATGGCGCTGCCGCGCTCCCCGTCGGGGGTGAGCGGGCCGTTCGGGTTGACGATCCAGCGGCGCCCTATGCCCATGCCGTCCTCGGAGGACGGGATCCGCCGGCCGCCGCTGACCAGGCCGTAGCCGAGGCCCGCTCCTATGGTGAGGACGGCGAAGCGGTCCAGGCCCCGGCCCGCGCCGAACCAGCTCTCGGCCTCGACGAGGGCGTTCACGTCGTTCTCGACGACCACCCGCAGCCCGGTCCGCTCCTCGACGAGGGCGGCGAGCGGGACGTCGTACCAGTCGAGGAAGACGGAGTCGGCGACCACCGCGCGGTTCTCGACGCGTCCGCCGACGCCGATCCCGATACCGGCCACGGCGGGATGCGCGGCGGTCAGCTCGGCGGCCAACTCGGCGATCACGTCGGCCACTCGGTCCGGGTCATGGGTGGTGAGGGGCCGGTCGAGGCGGGCGACGACCTCGCTGCGGAGGGTGGTGACGACGCCGTAGACCATGTCCGAGGTGATCTTGAAGCCGAGGAAGGCACGGGACTCGGCGACGACGTCGAGGGGCTGCGAGGGGCGCCCCTGCCGCACCTCGGCCGGGGAACCGGCGTCGGGCACCTCGACCAGCAGGCCCGATTCGAGCAGTGGCTTGGTCAGCCGGGTGAGGCTGCCAGCGGAGAGGTCGAGCCGGCGGGCGAGTTCGGCACGGGAGAGAGGGCCGTGGACGAGCACCTCGATCGCCACCGAGCGCTCGCCGGGGCTCAGCGGCGGCCAGCCGTCTGCCAGTGCGGTCATGACGATCAGACCCCTCACTTTTTCTTTCGCCCTGGAACTAACGGGGCGATCATACGTCTCGATAGGTCGCGATCACGGTCCAGGAAAAGATATCTGCCCGCATCTTGACGGGTGGATTCTTTCGCGGCAAAAGTAAGTGCCCTGAGGACGAGCCGCCTACGAGCAGACGAGGGAGTCGCTCCATGACCGTCGCCTCCACCAGCCCACCCCTGCGTCGACCACGCGGCGACGGCGCGCTCGCGGCGCTGTTCGTCGCCCCGGCGATGCTGGGCTTCCTGGTGTTCCTGCTCTGGCCGACGCTGCGGGGCGTCTACCTGAGCTTCACGCGCTTCAACCTGCTGACCCCGGCCGAGTGGGTGGGGCTCGACAATTATGTCCGAATGGTCAACGACCCCATCTTCTGGGACTCGTTGACGGTGACCGTCGAGTACGTCGTCATCAACATAGGTGTGCAGACGGTGTCGGCACTCGCCATCGCCGTGTTGCTCCAGCGGCTGACCCAGTCGGCGGTGCTCCGCGGGATCGTGCTCACCCCGTATCTGATGTCGAACATCGTCGCGGGCATCGTCTGGCTCTGGATCCTCGACACCCAGCTCGGCATCGGCAACGAGATCATCGCGGGCCTCGGCTTCGACCGGATCCCGTTCCTCGCGGACGAGACCTGGGCGATCCCGACGATCGCGCTGATCAACGTCTGGCGGCACGTCGGCTACACCGCGCTGCTGCTCTTCGCCGGGCTCCAGGCCATCCCGAACGACATGTACGAGGCGGCCAAGGTGGACGGGGCGAGCGAGTGGCGGATGTTCTGGCGCATCACGATGCCCCTGCTGCGGCCGATCCTCGCGGTGGTGCTGATCATGACGGTGATCGGCTCGTTCCAGGTGTTCGACACGGTCGCGGTGACGACGGCGGGCGGTCCGGCGAACGCCACCAACGTCCTGCAGTACTACATCTACGGCTCCGCCTTCGGCCGCTTCCAGTTCGGCTACGCCTCCGCGATGTCGGTGGCCCTGCTGGTCGTGCTGAGCGCGATCACCTTCCTCCAGTACCGGCTCACCCGGGCCGGCCACACCGACCTCGGCTGACCGGACCGGAAGGAGCACGCACACCATGACAACGCTGACCACACCGGCCCCGACACCCACCCCCACCAAGGCGACCGTACGACCGCTGCGGCGCGGGCCCTCCCTCGGGCGGATCGCCGCCTGGGCGGTGCTGGCCGCGATCCTGCTGGTCACCCTGCTGCCGTTCTACTGGATCCTGCGCACCGCCCTGTCCACCAACACCGGCCTCGCG
The DNA here is from genome assembly GCF_021545335.1 of Streptomyces sp. GQFP. Taxonomy (GTDB): domain Bacteria; phylum Actinomycetota; class Actinomycetes; order Streptomycetales; family Streptomycetaceae; genus Streptomyces. The sequence continues at coordinate 360,327 of NZ_CP089312.1, forward strand.
GCGAACCCCTCCGACCCGCTGCCGGTGGGCCTCACCACCGGCGGGTTCGAGCGGGCGCTCGGGCTCCAGTCGACCAAGGAGGCCATCGCGCAGGGCGGCGCGGGCGGCGGCCTGGACTTCTGGCGCTATCTCCTCAACTCGGTGCTCGTGTCGACCCTGATCACCGGCTGCCAGATCTTCTTCTCGGCGATGGCCGCGTACGCCTTCGCCCGGCTGCGCTGGCGCGGCCGGGACACGGTCTTCGGGCTCTTCCTGGCGGGCCTGATGGTCCCGGCGATCTTCACCCTGCTGCCGAACTTCGTCCTGATCAAGCAACTCGGCCTGGTGGACAACCTGTTGGGGATCGCGCTGCCGACGATGTTCATGACGCCGTTCGCGGTGTTCTTCCTGCGCCAGTTCTTCATGAACATCCCGCGCGAGGTCGAGGAGGCGGCGCTGCTCGACGGCGCGGGCAAGATCCGCGTCTTCTTCCGGGTGCTGCTGCCGATGGCGTCCACACCGGTCATCACGCTCTCGATCCTGACGTACATCACCGCCTGGAACGACTACTTCTGGCCGCTGATGGTGTCGTACAGCGACAGTTCACGGGTTCTCACGGTGGCGCTGGCGATCTTCCGGGCACAGACACCCCAGACCGGAGTCGACTGGTCGGGGCTGATGGCGGCGACGCTCATCGCCGCGCTGCCGATGCTGGTGCTGTTCGCGTGCTTCGCACGGCGCATCGTGAGTTCCATCGGCTTCACGGGGATCAAGTGACGGCGTCGACCGGGTCAACGGAGAGGACTGACATGCGAATTCGTACGGTCGTTGCGCTGACCGGGGCCCTGGCGCTGTCCCTCGTGACCGGTTGCGCCCAGGGCGGGGCGGCCGGGTCGTCGTCGGACACGGTGACCTACTGGCTGTGGGACGCCAACCAGCAACCCGCCTACCAGGCCTGTGCGAAGGACTTCCAGAAGGAGAACCCCGGACTGACGGTGAAGATCACCCAGTTGGGCTGGGACGACTACTGGACCAAACTCACCGCGAGCTTCATCGCGGGCACCCAGCCGGACGTGTTCACCGACCACATCGTGAAGTTCGGCCAGTTCGCCGATCTGAAGGTCCTCGAACCGCTCGACGACCTCGGCATCGACGAGTCCGCCTACCAGCCCGGCCTCGCCGCCAACTGGATCGGCCAGGACGGCCACCGCTACGGCACCCCGAAGGACTGGGACACCGTCGCCCTCTTCTACAACCGGAAACTGACGGACGCCGCAGGTCTCCCGGCCGCACAGCTCAACGACCTGTCCTGGAACCCGGAGGACGGCGGCACCTTCGAGAAGGCGATCGCGCACCTCACGGTCGACGAGAACGGCAAGCGGGGCGACGAGCCCGGCTTCGACAAGGGCAAGGTCAAGGTGTACGGCCTCGCCACCAACGGCGCCGGTGACGGTGACGGCCAGACCCAGTGGAGCACGTTCGCCGCCTCGGCGGGCTGGACCTACACGAACGAGAAGCGCTGGGGCACCGAGTACCAGTACGACAGCAAGACCTTCCAGTCGGTCATCAAGTGGTACTTCGGCCTGGCGAAGAAGGGCTACATGGCCCCCTTCACGGACTACAACATCGCGTCCAACCAGGCCAACACCCAGGTCGCCTCGGGCAAGGCGGCAGCGGCGTTCGACGGCGCCTGGATGATCTCGTCGTACGACGGCTTCAAGGGCCTGGACATCGCCACCGCCGTCACTCCGGCCGGGCCGACCGGCAAGCGGGCGACGATGATGAACGGCCTCGCCGACTCCATCACCAAGGGCGCCCACAACAAGGCGGGCGCCAAGAAGTGGGTGCGGTATCTGGCCTCCGCCAAGTGCCAGCGCACGGTGGGGGGTTACGGGACCGTCTTCCCGGCCACGCCCGACGGCACGAAGGCCGCCGTGGCCGCGTACAAGAAGAAGGGCATCGACGTCTCGGCGTTCACCAGGCCGGTCGCCGACGAGAAGGCCGGCGGGAAGGAGTTCGCCACCTTCTCCTACCCGATCACCAACTACGCGGCGGACGTCTTCGCGTTGATGCATCCGGCCATGCAGGACATCTACGGCAACGGCAGGTCTGTGACCAGCCTCGACCGGACCAACAGCCAGATCAATCTCATTCTCGGACAGTGAAAGGCACACTTCATGACGTTCTCCCTCGGCATCGTGGGCGCCGGGCAGTTCTCCGGCCAGTTCGCCAAGCTGTTCCTCGCCCATCCGGGCGTCGGCGAGGTGTACGTGACCGACCTCCTGCCGGAGCGGGCGGAGCAACTGGCCGCAGCGGAAGGCCTGTCGGGCACCTTCCCCTCGTACGAGGCGATGCTTGAGTCGCCGGCGGTCGACGCGGTGGCGATCTTCACCCAGCGCTGGACGCACGGCCCGCTGGTCCTCCAGGGGCTCGGCGCGGGCAAGCACGTGTACTCGGCGGTGCCGATGGCGATCAGCGCGGAGGAGATCGGCGCGATCATCGACGCCGTACGGGCCACCGGGCTCACCTACATGATGGGTGAGACGAGTCAGTACAACCCGGCGACCGTCCACGCCCGCAACCGGATAGCGGAGGGCGCCTTCGGCAGGCTCTTCTACGCCGAGGGCGACTACGTCCACGACATGGACCTCGGGTTCTACGAGGCCTACCGGTACAGCGGCGGCGAGAACTGGAAGGCGACCGCCAGCTATCCCCCGCTCCTCTACCCGACGCACTCGGTGGGCGGGGTGCTCGGCGCCTGGCAGACGCACGCGGTGAGCGTGTCGGCGATCGGGGTGCGGGACGAGCGCGGCGACGGGGTGTTCGACAAGGAGGTCAGCCAGTTCGGCAACGACTTCTCGAACGCGAGCGCGCTGTTCGAGGTCGCGGGCGGCGGTTCGTTCCGCACGAACGAGTTCCGGCGCGTCGGCTACCCCTCGCAGATCCGGGAGTCGCGGTTCCGGTTCTTCGGTACGGACGCGAGCATGGAGCAGCTCGCCACGGTCGCCTTCTGGCAGGACAAGAAAGGGGTCACGGACATCAGCGAGCTGCTGGAACCCAAGCCCACCATGGCTCCTGACGATCCGTCACTCCAGCACATCGCCCCGGACCTGCGAGCCGCGTTCACCTCGGGCTCGGCTCCGGTGCACGACCGCTCGCGCCTCCCGAGGGAGTTCGACAACCTGCACAACGGCCACGAGGGCAGCCATCACTTCCTGGTGGACGACTTCGTGACGGCGGTCAACACTCGCACCCTGCCGACGGTGAACGCGTGGGTGGCCGCCCGCTACACCCTGCCGGGCATCGTGGCGCACGACTCGGCGCGGCAGGGCGGGGAGCGGCTGGCGATCCCGGACTTCGGGGACGCGCCCGACGCGTGAGCCGCGACCCTCGGTGGCGGGTGCGGCCGGGTGCTGTCAGGTGCCCGGCTTGCGCCCGTACACGAAGACGTCGTCGCCCTTCTTCAGGAGCGACCAGTACTTCTTGGCGGTGGTCTTCGTCATGTTGACGCAGCCGTGCGAGCCCGGCGGGTTCCACATGCTGAGGCCGACCGAGTGGAAGGCCTGGCCGCCGTCGAAGAACTGGCTGTAGGGCATGGGGACGTCGTAGATGGACGAGACGTGGTCGATGTCCCGCCAGTAGATCTTCTTCAGTCCGGTGCGGGTCTCGTAGCCGTTGCGGCCGGTGCGGACCGGCACCGGGCCGTAGACGAGACGGCTGCCGTCCTGGATCCAGCTGAGCTGGAGCGTGAGGTTGACGCAGGCGATACGGCCCTTGTTCGTCGGGCACTTGCCTGCCTTGTTGGGCTTGTTGCCGACGGCCCGCTGCTTCAGCATCAGGTCCATCACACCCCAGGTGACGGGACCCGCGTAGCCCTGGTTGGGGGTGATGCCGTGCTTGTTCTGGAAGGCCTGGATGGCCTTGCAGTCACCCCTGGACTGCACGCCGTCGACGGGCCGCCCGAGGAACTTCTCGACCTTCTTCTGGTACGGGCCGGTCTGTGTCGTACAGCTCGCGGCCTGTGCCGGGGCGGTGCCGAGCACGAGCGTGAGCGGCGCCACCAGCGCCGTGATCCCGAGCGCGACGGCTCCTCGTCTGCGTACGTCCCCCATGGTGGAACCTCTCTCGTGGGTACTGCGTGCGGGTGGTCGTGTGCGGTGTCTGCCAGCTAGACCGGCGTTTCGGGTGATCGGTTGTGGTAGGGCCCGAGCCGGGACGAAACGGTGACATTGCGGAACCCGGTGTTGACCGCCGTGAGGCCGCCGTCGACGCGCAGGGTGGTGCCGGTGATCCAGGCCGCGTCGCCGGAGGCGAGGAAGGCGACGGCCGCGGCGATGTCCTCCGGTTCACCGATCCGCCCCAGGGGGTACAGCTCGCGCAGCGCCTCCAACTCCCCGTCACGGCCGGCCCAGGCCGTGGTCCGTACGGTGCCCGGCTCGACCAGGTTGACGCGGACCCCGCGGGCGGCGGCGTGCCCGGCGAGGGTACGGGTGAGGGACGCGAGCCCCGCCTTGGCCGCGCTGTAGGCGTGGTTGCCGAAGGACTGGACGCCGTTCACGGAGCCGATGCTCACGACGGCGCCCCGGCCGGAGGCGACGAGGTGCGGGAGCGCGGCCCGGCAGCAGCGGTAGGCGCCGGTCAGGGTGAGGTCGAGGTCGCGGTCCCAGGTCTCGTCGAGCTGGTCCTCGAACAGCGGGACGTCGGGCGTACAGCCGTAGGCGTTGTTGACCAGGACGTCGAGCGAGCCGAAGGAGGCGACGGCCTGGGCGACGGCGGCCTCGACCGAGGCACGGTCGGCCACGTCGCACACGAACGCCTCGGCCGCCAGGCCGCGTTCGCGCAGCGCCACCGCCGTGCGCTCGGCAGCGTCGAGGTCGACGTCGGTCACCAGGACCCGCGCGCCCTCCTCGGCCAGCCTCCGGGCGGTGGCCGCGCCGATGCCCCGGGCCGCGCCCGTGACGAGAACCCCGTAACCCGCGAAGCGCCGTGTCGGTGTCATGGACAGACGGTACTGTCCCGGAGATCAACTGGGCGGATAACGTGCGGACATGTCCGCGTTCATTCAGCAACTCCCCGCTCTCATAGGTGTCGTCATCGGCGCGCTCGGCTCCTACTGGGCCGTCGCACGAGGGGAACGTGTCCGCTCCCGCCGTGAACGGGAGGCGCGTTGGGAGGAGCGGCTGCTCGCGGTGTACACGGACTACGCGCGGACGCTCAAGAAGTCGGTGTCCCTGACGTACCGGGTCGCGGCGGGCCTCGGCAACGACCCCCATCCGTATCCCCTCACCCCCGAGGAGGCAGCACCGCTTCTCGCGGAGGCCACTCTCGCCAGGGACCCGTCCGGGGAGGCACTGCTTCTGCTGGGCGACCCGACAGTGGTGGCGAAGGCGCGGGAGTGGGTGGCCGTACTGCTGGAGATGGAGCGGTTCCTGCGGGAGCGGACCGAGGATCCGCAGGCGTGGCAGGCCCTGCTGGAGCGTCAGCGGGCTGGCCGGGAGGGCTACTACGCGGCCGTACGGAACGATCTGGCCCTGCCACCGGGCCACTCGGCGCGCTGGCCGGTCCTGCCGACGGACCCGACAGGAGGCGGCTGAAGTACCCCTACCGGTATCCGCTCGCGTCCGCCGGTTTCCCCGCGTCCTGGACCTCGACCATGTAACGCCAGGCGTCCGGGCGGCTGCCGTCGAGGTCGGTGAAGCCGTACACCTGGGCGAGTTGGCCGCTGGAGAGGGACTGGCCGTTCCAGCGGGCCACGTCGGGGTCGGCCGCCAGGGCCGTCACGGCGCGGCCGACGAAGCGTGGGGTCTCCGAGATGGCGAAGTGCGGGATGCGTTCCAGGGCGTCCCGCCAGTTCTCCTCGCCGACGCCGAAGTGTTCGAGCATCATCTCGGAGCGCAGCCAGCCGGGGGTCAGCGCGACGGCGGTGGCACCGCGCGGGCCGAGTTCATGGCCGAGGGCGAAGCCCATGCGCAGGACTGACGACTTGGCGAGATCGTAGAAGAAGGAGAGCCGGTAGTTGTCCCGGTTGTATTCGGTGGTGCCGTCGGTCATCTCGACGACCAGGCCGCCGGGGTTGCGCAGCAGCAGGGGCAGGGCGTGGTGGCTGGTGATGGCGTGGGTCTCGACGGCGAGGCGCAACAGCCGCAGCCCGTTGTCCAGGTCGTGCTCCCAGACCGGGCTCTCCCACTCGAAGAGGTTCTCGCCGCCCCAGATGTCGTTGACGAGGACGTCGAGCCGGTTCTGTTCCTCGGCGATGCGCTCCACCAGGGCCTTGACCTGGGCCGGGTCGAGATGGTCGGTGGGTACGGCGATGCCGTGGCCGCCCGCCGCGGTGACCAGGTCGGCGGTGTCCTCGATGGTCTCCGGCCGGTCGTACTCGGAGCGCTGCTGCCGGGTGCTGCGTCCGGTCACGTAGACGGTGGCTCCGGCGGCCCCGAGTTCCACGGCGATGCCGCGTCCGGCGCCTCGGGTCGCCCCCGCGACCAGCGCGACCTTGCCCGTCAGGCTCCGGTTCCTGTCCTGCCGCATGTCCATGGCTCCTCCGTGCGCGATCGACGACCCGACCGACCCGGCCCGTGGACCGGCGTCACGTCCAGGGTGTCGCCAATTCCGGACATCCGCTGTCCGGTATTCCGCTCACGACATGCCGTAGTGCGGGCAGGTGCTCCGCCAGCGGGGCCAGACCCACGTCCTGGCGGCGTTCCTCGACCGTCTCCGGGTTGCGGATGGGGTACGGGCAGAGGGTGCCGGCGTCGATGCGGGTGCCGTAGAACTGCGGGAGGCCCAGTTCGACCGCGCAGTGGTCGGCGATGTAGGCGTGGTGCACGGCGGGGCAGCCGCCGTCCGCCACGGCCTCGGCGATCAGATCGCGGCAGGTGAGCTGGAAGCCGAGGTCGGCGGTGTGCAGCAGGATCATCAGGGCCGCCGTGGAGGCGGGCTCCCCGACCTGACCGGCCTCCGGCCAGCCGCGCCGGGCCACGGCCGCCCTGAGGGCGTCGGCGTTGGCGGCGCGGCACCGGGTGACGAAATGCCGGTTGAGGGCGGTGGGGTTCTCGCGGGCCCGGCGGGTCAGCTGCTGGTCCTCCTCGGCCCTGCGCACCAGTTCGGCGGCCAGCGCGGCCTGGGCTGCCGGTGGCGGTTCGGCCGCCGGGCCTTGTGCGTTCTCGGTCTCCATCGGCGGTGCGCTCCTCATTCTGTTCTCCTGCCCCCGACGAGCTTCACGTCTTCTCTCCTGTGACCAGCGAGAACCACACCTTCTTGCCCGGGGTGCCCGGGTCCGGCGGTGCCGTGCCCCAGTCGTCCGCGAGCGCGGCGACGATGGACAGTCCCCGGCCCGACTCGGCCGCGGTGCCCGGCGTACGTGGCCGGGGCAGCCGGGGCGAGGGGTCCGAAAGGGTGACGCGCAGTTCGTGCTCGGTGTGTTCGAGTACGAGGGCGATGGCATCGGCCGGGCCGGCGCCCCCGTGCCGGACCGCGTTCGCGAACAGCTCGTCCGTCGCGAGGACGGCGTCGTCGAGCAGGTGCGAGAGCTGCCAGAGGGTGAGGTGCGCGGCCACCGTGCGCCGTACCCAGGCGGCGCACGAGGGGTGTGCGGGCACCGCGACCTGGAACAGGCGGGGCCTGCTGAGGGAAATCAAGGAAGCCTCACCATGTAGTTCACGTACACGTACACATCTGCGCCTGCGTCGTCCATGCGGTCCGGTCCGGTGTCGTCCACCGTCCGCCACCCGGCCCGGCACACGGAGGTGCGGCGACGGCCGGGTAAGCCAGGCGGGGATGCCGCGGGTGCCGTCATCAGGACTCCTTCCGGTGCGCCGGAGCGCCGGTGGCTGTTGTCGAAGACAACAGCACCGGGGGGCCACCGGGACAGGGAGTGCGGGGGTTGTCCGGTTGCATATGCGTAGTGGCGGGGGCGGTAGGTTCCCGTTCATGGAGTACGTGAACGAAGGCCGGGCCACCGGCTCGCGGTACCGCTCCGGCGGCCCGGCCGGGGTACGGGGCAAGAGGGTGCTGGTCACCGGGGGCACCCGGGGGCTCGGCGAGCGGATCGTACGGCTGCTGCTCGCGGAGGGCGCACTGGTGGCGACGTGTGCGCGGGGGGAGTCCGGACTGGCGTCACTCAGGTCCTCCCTGGACGAGGAGTCACGCGGCCGACTGCTCACCGAGGTGCTGGACGTGGTGGAGCCCGATCGGCTGGAGGACTTCGCCAGTACTGCGACGAAACGTTTCGGCGGAGCGTTGGACGGCGTCGTCGCGTGTGTCGGGGGCTCCCGGGGCGGGCGACTCGAACAGTCGGCCGCACAGGACTGGACGGCGACCTGGGAGCTGAACGCCGGTCACACGGCCCGGCTCGTCCGGGCGGCGCTGCCGGGGCTGCGGGCGGCCGGGGGCGGCTCGGTCGTCGTGATCGCGTCGATCTCCGGCTGGAAACCGGGACCGTACGCGCAGTACGGCGTGGCCAAGGCCGCCCAGATCCACCTGGCGACCACTCTGGCCCGCGAACTCGGCCCCGACCGCATCCGCGTGAACGCGGTCTCCCCGGGCTCGATGCTGATCCCCGGCCGCCGCTGGGACCGGATGCGCGTGGAGGAGCCTGAGGCGTACGCGGCGTTCACGGCCACCGAGTTGCCCGGCGGCGAGCCGGTCACGCCGGAGGAGGTCGCGGAGGTGGTCGCGTTTCTGCTGTCCGACGCGTCGAGTGGTGTCTCGGGGGCGAATCTGCCGGTGGACCGGGGGCAGAACTCGCCTACGCCGGAGGGGTATTGAGGTGGTTCGTTCGGCTTGGGCCGGTGGGGGCTGGTCGCGCAGTTCCCCGCGCCCCTTAAGGGCGCGTCCGCATCCGGAGTCGGCAGGTACCCGGTGCCGATGGCCGGTGGCCCCAGTGCCCGTGGCCATCTCAAGGGCTCCGTTATGCCACCGCGCCCAGCACAGCCCGCGACCTGCGGTCGAACTCCTGGACCATCGGCTCTCCCCGGTGTGGGGCCAGTCGGCCCCGGAAGTCGCGCAAGGCCTGGATCGAGCGTTCGCTGTGGACGCCGCTCAGGGCGTCGAGGGCATCTGTGGCCGTGCTCAACGCCTCGTCGAGGCGGTGTTGTTGGAGGTGGGCCGTGGCCAGTACCGAGCGGCTGATGGCCTGGCGGCGGCGGCGGTCGGCGTGGGCGATTACCGACTGCTTCGCGGTGCTCTCCGCCTGGGCCGCCCAGCCCAGGTCCCGGAAGCACACCGCTGACTCCGCCTCCAGGTAGTGGTGGTCCAGGAAGCGCACCCAGGGTGACTCCTGGGCGCTGCCCCGGCTGGCAGCCAGTTGCTGTTCGGCCGCGTGCAGGGCGTCGGAGGTCTCGCGGGCGCGGCCGAGCGCCGCGTGTCCCCTGGCCGACATGGCGTACAGGCGCATCAGGCCTAGCGGGCTGCCCGAATCCCTTGCCGTGGCGAGGCCCGCCCGGGCCAGGCACACGCCCTCGTCGGGGCGGCCGAGGCTGGTCGCCAGGTGGGACAGGCCGGCCAGGATCTGTCCGCCGAGCACCCGGTCGCGTCCCTCGGCGCAGAGCCGCAGCCCCTGGGTCATGTAGCGCTGGGCGAGCCCGTACTCCCCCGCGTCGTACGAACTCCAGCCGGCCATCGCCGCGAGGCGGGCCGCTGCGGCGAACAGCTCGCGGAGCTGTGCCGGGGCGACGCCGCGCTGCTGGAGCATGGGGATGATCTCGGTGGACAGGTAGTGCACGATGCTGGTGCGGACCCCGCCGCCCCCGTAGTGGTTGTCCATCTCGTCGAACATGCCGATCATCGCGTGGACCTGTTCCACGGGACCGGCGGCGCCGGGAGGCGCGACGGCCACCGAGGCGAGGCGCACGGCGTCCCCGTCAGCCGTCCCCTCGTTCTCCAGCAGCCAGAGCAGCCACTCCCGTTGAGGGTTCGTCAGGGCTCCCGCGACGAACGGGACCGTGCCGAGGAGGGTGCGCCGGGAGATGTCGGTGGAGCCGAGTTCCGCCAGGGTGTGCAGGGTTTCCGCCACGTCGTCGCCGTACACAAGTGCCCTGCCCACGACGGGGCGTTGCTGGTCGGGTACGAAGCCGAGGTCCGCCGGGGAGAGCGGGCGGGCCAGTCGCTCGCTCAGCACCGCGGCGATCAACTCGGGGGTGCCGCCCCGGGGCTGCTGGCCCTGGAGCCAGCGGGTGACCGACGCCTTGTCGTAGTTGGTGTCCACGCCCTGGCGGCGGCCCAGTTCGTTGACGCGGTGCGCGAGTGAGGCGTACGAGCAGCCTGCGTCCTTGAGCGCGGTCGCCAGTGTCTTGTTGGCTCCGCCCGCGCCCTTGCCCGGGCTTCTCGGTTGTCCGTTCGTCACGGCGGCCATCCAGGTCTCGCAGTCTCGCATCACGTCGGTGTGGGGCTTCGTCCCTGTCCGGAGCTGCCGGGTCGTCAACTTCCCGGCGGACGGACGAGGTTCGGTGACGCCGCCGCGCGATGTGCGGCAGGTCACTCGATCACTATGGTGACCGACAGGCACAGCTCGCAACCTTCGTTCTGATAATTTCAGAATGAAGCGCAAAGGCCTGTCGGTGTCAACCGAAGACGTGGCACACTGCCCGCTGTGACGGCGGTCCCCGGAGGTCCCACGTGAGCGAGAACCGCTCAGGCGGCAGTGCCCCCACGGTCCTTCGGATGGTCCTCGGAAAGCGTCTGAGGCATCTGCGGGAGCAGGCAGGGGTGTCGTTCGAGGACGCCGCACGGGCGATCGAGGTCACGCCGTTGACGGTCCGCCGGATGGAGAAGGCCGAGGTCGGCCTCCGCATCCCCTACGTGAAGGAGCTGCTGCGCACCTACGGGGTCCTGGCCAAGGAGGTCGACGACTTCCTCAAGCTGGCCAGGGAGGCCAACAAGCCCGGCTGGTGGTACACGTACCGCGATGTGCTGCCGGAGTGGTTCAGCGCCTATGTGAGCCTGGAGAGCGAAGCCACCGTCATCCGGCTCTACGAACCCCACTACGTCCCCGGCCTGTTGCAGACCCACGACTATGCCGCCGCGCTGCTGCGCATCGGCTTTCCCAACGAGAGTCCCGAGGACATCCGGCGCCGGGTCGACCTGCGGCTGAGGCGCCAGGATCTGCTCGACAAGCCCGAGGCGCCCGCCGTCTGGGCCGTACTGGACGAGACCGTGCTGCGCCGGCCCGTGGGCGGGGCCGAGGTGATGCGGGCTCAGATCGACCACCTCATCGAGGTGTTGGCGTACCCGAAGGTCCGTATCCAGATCATGCGCTTCGCCGTGGGCCCGCACCCGGGGGCCTTCGGTCCCTTCCACTACTTCCGCTTCGGCTTCTCCGAACTGCCCGACGTCGTCTACACGGAGAGCCTCGCCGGCGCGCAGTACTTCGACCAGCCCGCCGACGTCGTGACGTACCTGGAGGTACTGGACCGGATGTCCGTTCAGGCGGAGCCGGTCGCTCGGACCAGGGAGACCCTGGCAGCACTGCGTAAGGAGTTGTGAACCATGGCAACCAACGGCCCCATCCACAGCGGCATGGCCGCGTCCGAACTCGGCTCCGAGGGCTGGCACAAGCCCTGGAGCGGCACCAACGGCGGAAGCTGCGTCGAGGCCAAGCGACTGCCCGACGGCAGTGTCGCGTTCCGGCAGTCCACGGACCCGGACGGGCCCGCGCTGGTCTACTCCCGGGACGAGATGGTGTCGTTCCTGGAGGGCGCCAAGTCCGGCCAGGCCGACTTCCTCATCGCCTGACCGCCCTGACCGCCTGACCCACCGGCGCACTCCGCCGGCGCACGGCGCACCACCACACCCGCACAACCGGACAACCCGCACGAGCACTCCCGCCGTGCCGAGGTCCCGTACACACTGAGGGAGTTGACGCACAACCTCACGCATCACTGCGAAGACCGAAGGGAGCGGCATGCGTACGCCGCCTCGCGTCCCGGGTCGAGTCATGCCGCCCGGACGTGCCGGCCTCCCCTGCCGGGCCGCTCCCCGACGGGCCGGGACGACGCCGCGATGAACCTTCCGCAGACCACCGCGGAAGCCGTCGCCCGGTACCGCACACTGGTCGTCGAGGGCCACGAGGGCATCCGCCGGACCCCGGTGTTCGCCGAACTGGCCCGCGCCGGTTTCCTGTTACGGCGGCCGCCGGGCGGTCTGCACCACCTCGACCCGACGCTGCCGTACCGTGAACTGCTGTCCGCGCCCGGCCGGCTCGTCATCGACGGCGGCATCATCAGGGAACTCGTGTACGGGCCGCTGCGGCACGGACGTTCCCGGGTGACCTGGATCCAGGCACTCGACCACGCCGAAGCTGTCGCGGAACGCGACGGCGCCATGCTCCATCTCACCGGCGGGCAGCACGGCGACGACGATTCGGAGTCCGTGGCCGCGACCCTCGCGTACGCCCGGGTGTTCCGCACGCTCGCCCAGCACGTTCCCGTCGTGACGATCGACGCCGCCGAGCTGACCGCCGAACCGGGTCGCCGCATCCGTGCACCCGCGTCCCACCAGTCCCAACTCCGGCGATCAGCACGGCAGTTGACGGTAGGTTAGCGAAGTCCGCGCGAGGCGAGTTCAGGAGAACCCGATGACAGACGGCCGGCCCACCCCCGACCAGGAAGCACTGTCCAAGATCGACACCACGGTGCCGCACTCCGCCCGTATCTGGAACTACTGGATGGGTGGCAAGGACAACTACGAGGTCGACCGCCAGGCGGGCGACGAGTACCGCGAGATCGCCCCCAACATCGAGACGATGGCCCGGGCTTCCCGCGTGTACCTGATCCGCGCGGTCACCTTCGTGGCCCGCGAGTGCGGTATCCGCCAGTTCCTCGACATCGGCACCGGCCTGCCGACGTACGACAACACGCACCAGGTGGCCCAGAAGGTGGCCCCCGAGTCGCGCATCGTCTACGTCGACAACGACCCGCTCGTCCTGCGGCACGCCCAGGCGCTGCTCACCAGCACCCCCGAGGGCACCACGGACTACGTGGACTCGGATCTGCGCGAGCCCGAGAAGATCATCGAGGCGGCGGGCAGGTTCCTGGACTTCGACAAGCCGGTGGCGCTGATGCTGATGGGCATCCTCGGTCACATCCAGGACTGGGAGGAGGCCAAGTCGATCACGCACCGCCTCCAGGCCGCCCTGCCCCCGGGCAGCTATTTCGTGCACTACGACAGCACGGACACCGACGAGGAACTCAAGCGCGCCCAGCAGGGGTACGACGACACGGGCGCGGTCCCGTACGTGCTGCGCAGCCCCGACAAGCTCATCGCGCTCTACGAGGGTCTGGAGCTGCTGGAGCCTGGCATCGTCTCCTGCCCGCTGTGGCGCCCGGAGCCCGGCACCTCGCCGGAGCCGACGGACGTGTACGGGGGGATCGCGTACAAGGCGTAGGGCAGACAGAGGACCTCTCCGGCGGACAGGCGTCCTGGGCGACCGGGCGACTTCCGCTGTACCGAACGGTCGTGTTTAATGTCAGCCTGTGGATCGACAGGATTCCTGGCAATAGCCCGACCGATCGGAACCGCGTGTCCCTCCTGGCCCGGCCTGCGGTGGCCTCCCTCATCGCCAAGGCGATGCAACGTCTCGTCATGCTGGCGGACCGGCGGACCAGCGGGCGGGGCTCCGCCGCCGCGGCCCACGCCCGCCTTCCCGAATTCGCGCGCGACACCAGCGAGTTGACGGTCCCTTCCTCGGTCGCCCCCGCCCGGGTCACGGTCTACCGGCCCGCGACCGAGGACCCGGCCCCGCCGGTCCACGTCAACTTCCACGGCGGCGGCTTCATCATGGCCGTCACGGAGACGGACGACGCCTTCTGCCGTGCCGTCGCCGCGCTGGCGGGCGTCGTGGTCGTCAACGTCGACTACGTCGTCGCTCCGCAGCATCCGTTTCCGGCCCCGCCCCGGCAGGCGTACGAGGTGGTCCGCTGGATCGCCGAGCACGGCGCCGAACACGGCTGGGACGGCGCCCGGCTCACCGTCGGCGGGCAGAGCGCGGGCGGCGGTCTCGCGGCGGCCGTGGCACGCCAGGCCCTGGAGGAGGGCGGTCCCTCGATCACGCTCCAGGTCCTGCACTACGCGCCGCTCGACCTCGCGACCGCCGCGAAGGACAAGCGGGCGGCGATCGCCAAGCCGATGCTGCGCCCGTGGATGGGCGAGGTGTTCGACAGCGCGTACGTCCCGGACCCGCGCGAGCGCGCCGACCGGCTGGTCTCCCCCGCCCACCCGAAGGAGACCGCGGACCTCAAGGGCATCGCCCCGGCCCTGATCGTCACGGCCGCACACGACCGCCTCCACGCGGAGAACGTCCGGTACGCCGAGCGACTGCGGCAGGTGGGCTCGCTGGTCGAGCACCATGACGTGGCGGGGGTCGACCACGGCTACGACCTCAACGACGACGAGAAGGCCCGGGAGATCTACGCCTTCATCGCCCGGCACGTACGGCAGGCCACGGCGGACGACTGACGACCGCCCCCGTGGCCGCCGGTGTTCATCGCGTTCACCGGAGGGTGAGAGGGGTCTCCGTCTGGGCGTGGGTCAGTTTTTCGGGGTTGCGGACGTAGTAGAGGCCGGTGATACGGGCGTTCTCGACGCGGATCGCCATGATGCCGTCGAATTCTCCGTCCACGTGTACGGCGAGCGCGGGGCTGCCGTTGACCATGGTGGGGGTGACGGTGACCGGGAGCTTGTTCTTGCCCAGACCGCCGGCCAGGAAGCGGGCGACCTTCTCGGCGCCGGTGACGGGGCGCAGGGCGGCTTGTTTGATGCCGCCGCCGTCGCCGACCAGGACGACGTCCGGGGCGAGCACGTCGAGGAGGGTCTGCGGGTCCCCGGTCTCCAGTACGCGCTGGAACGACGCCAGGGCGGCCCGGCTCTCGTCGGGCGAGACCGTCTGGCGGGGGCGGCGGGCGTCGACGTGGCGGCGGGCGCGGTGGGCGATCTGGCGGACGGTCGCAGGGGTCTTGTCGACGGCGGCGGCGATCTCGTCGTAACCGGTGTCGAAGACCTCGCGCAGGACGAAGACGGCGCGTTCGGTCGGGGAGAGGGTTTCGAGGACGAGCATCAGGGCCATGGAGATGCTCTCGGCGAGTTCGACGTCCTCGGCGACGTCAGGCGAGGTCAGCAGCGGTTCGGGCAGCCACTGGCCGACGTAGGCCTCCTTGCGGCGGTTCATGGTGCGCAGCCGGTTGAGGGACTGGCGGGTGGTGATCCGGACCAGGTAGGCGCGCTGGTCGCGGACCTGTGCGAGATCGACCTTGACCCAGCGCAGCCAGGTCTCCTGGAGGACGTCCTCCGCGTCGGCCGCCGAGCCGAGCATCTCGTAGGCGACGGTGAAGAGCAGGTTGCGGTGGGCGACGAACGTCTCGGTCGCCGGGTCGGTCTCATCGGTGCTCGGGCGTGCGTCCACGACATGGTCCTCTTCGTCTTCGTCGACAGTTGACAGCCGTTCCTCGACAGGGAGACGTTTCCCGGCGCTCCGAATGTGACACGCCGGGCTCCGGCTCCGGTTCAGGCCGCCCGCTCGGCGGTGGTCCGCTTCTGGCCGAGTTCGCTCTGGAGCAGTTGGCGGCGCTTGGCGTCCTTGGTCCACCAGGTGCGCGTGCCGGGCTTGCGGGCCTCGTACGTCAGCTGCCAGGGGATGCCCTTGCAGATCAGCTCCTTGACCTTGGCGCCCGACCGGCCGCCGAGGTAGTACTTCCTGGCGGTGTCGTCCTTGGTCATGAGCTGGAAGACGCCGGCGCGGCGCCCCAGGCTGATGCAGGTGCCGACGAAACCCACCTCGACGGACGCCGGCTGCTCCCCCGCGATCCGGTTCAGCACCGTCTCGGCGGCCTGCGGGCCCAGCTGGACCGCGGCCTGGCAGCTCATCCGGAACGGCAGGTCCGAGGGGGCCGCCGAGTCTCCGGCCGCGACGATGCGTGTGTCGTCCACGCTCGTCAATGTCTCGTCCGTGAGCAGGCGGCCCAGGGCGTCGGTGCGTAGTCCGCTGCGGGCGGCGAGGTCCGGCACGCCGAAACCGGCGGTCCAGATCGTCACCGCGCTCGGCAGCTCGCGGCCACCGGCGAGCCGTACGGCGTCACGGGTCACCGCCGTGACCTTCGTGTCAGGGCCGTCGAGCACGGTCACCCCGAGCGCGGTGAGCCGCTTGGCCACCGAACGCCGTCCACGCGGGTGCAGGGACGGGCCGAGCGGGCCGCCGCACACCAGGGTCACGGTGCGGCCCTGCTCGGCCAGCTCGGCGGCCGTCTCGATACCGGTCGGCCCGCCGCCGACGACGGTCACCGGTGCCGTGACGGCCTCGGCGTCGAGGACCGGCCGCAGCCGCTGCGCCTCCTCCAGACCGGCGATCGGGTAGGCGAACTCGGCGGCACCGGGCACGCTCGGGGCGGCGCTGCCGCTGCCGACCGCGTAGACGAGGTGGTCGTATCCGACCGTCCCGCCGCTCGCCAGCGTGACGACACACCCGGCCGCATCGATCCGGGTCGCGCTGTCCACCACCAGGCGGACCCTCTCGGCGAGGACCTTCCGGTAGTCGACGACCGCGTCGGCGGTGCCGCCGACGAGTTGGTGGAGGCGGATGCGGTCGACAAAGGTGGGGCGGGGGTTGATCAGGGTGACGGTGATGTCGGTGCGCTGGGTGAGCCGGTTGGCCGCCATCACACCGGCATACCCGCCGCCGATCACGACCACATCGATGTTCTCGCTCATGGTGTCTCCTCCGTTTGGCCGGGGCCCCTGGGGTGGGGTTCGGTCTCAAGACACCGGTCGGTCGGGGGCTGTGACAGGTACGGCCAGATTTTTTTCGCCCCCGCCGCCCCTACCCGTCCCATCCTTCTGGGGGCTGCGCCCCCAGACCCCCCTTTGTCCCTATCGGGAACGGCACACGGGGATGAGATGCGCTCGGTGCGGGCCCTGCCGTCATCGGTCAGGTCACGGCCCGCACCGCGGGTGGGAACGCTCGGCGTCAGTCGAGTGGAGGCGTCCCGTGCGTATGGAACGACTCGATGGTCTTCAGACCCCACGCCTGGCCCTTGGCCCGCTCCGCCTGGGTCCAGGTGATCAGCGGCCAGTCGGGGGCGAGCACCAGCCGGGTCAGCGGATTGCACAGCTCGACGCGATTGCCGCCGGGCTCGTAGACGTACAGGAAGAACGTCTGCTGGATGGCGTGCTTGTGCGGGCCCGTCTCGATGTGCACGCCGTTGTCCAGGCACAGGTCGGCGGCGCGCAGGATGTCCTCGCGGGTGTCCGTGGCGAACGCGATGTGGTGGAGGCGGCCGTTGGAGCCGGACCAGTCCTCCGTGTAGACGATGTCGTACGACTTGTTGGTGAACGTCAGCCACTGCGCGGCCAGGCGTCCTTCGTCGAGGACGATCTGTTCGGTGGGGCGGGCGCCGAGGACGTGCTGGACGAAGCCGGCGTTCGAATCGACCGCGGCGGCGAGGAAGTTGACGTGGTCGAGACGGCGTACGCCGACGCCCGTCGCGGGCTTGGCCTGCGGCTGGTTCTTGAGGCCGGGCCGCAGATCGGGCGGCGCCTCGTACCACTCGCTCTCCCAATAGAGGGCGTACTCGTGGCCGTCGGGGTCGGTGGTGACGTAGAGCGGGCCGAGTCCGGGCTCGTCCTCTACCCAGCGGCCGGGGCGGCCGGCGTTCTCGGTCTCCTTGACCCGGCGCTGCAGGGCCTCCTCGCTGGAGGCGCGCAGGGCGGTGCGGCGGATGCCGGAGGTCGAGCGGGCGGTGAGGGTGAGGCTGTGGTGCTCGTAGTCGTCCCAGGTCCTCAGGTACACCGAGTCGCCGGAGCGGCCGTTCTCGGTGAGGCCGAGGATCGTGGTGAAGAACCGGACGCTGGCGTCCAGGTCGGGGGTGAGGAGTTCGACATGGCCGAGGTGGGCGATGTCGCCGAGTGGCGGGGTCATCAGCGGCTCCTGACGGGGAGAGGGACGGCGGGGCGGGGGAAGACCGTGCCGTCGAAGATCTTGCGGGCGGTACGGACGACGGCCGTGCGGTGCGCGACCGGGGTGGGGCCGTCGGGGTCGGTGAGGGAGACGACGGTTTCCACGTCCAGGAATCCGGTGGGGTGTTCGATGCGCAGTGGGGCGCCGTCGGGGGCGGGGAGACGCGCCACTCCCTCCCCGACGGCACCGGGTATGCGCAGTCCGGCGGCGACGCTCGCGGCACCCAGCACGCCGATCGCCGTGTGGCAGCGGACCGGGATGAAGGTGCGGGTCATGACGGTGCCGCCGTGCACGGGCGGGGCGAGCAGGCTGAGCTTGGGCACGGTCGTCGCGGAGACATCCCCGAGGCCCATCAACTTGCCCGCCTCCAGGCGGATTTCACGCAGCCGTTCGTTGAGGGCGACGTTCTCCTCCAGGTCCCTCGGCTCCTCGTAACCGGTGATGCCGAGGGCGGAGGCGACGATCAGTACCGTCGGCATGCCGTTGTCGACGCAGGTCACCGGCGTGTCGGCGACGGTGTCCCGGACCCGGCCGGTCGGCAGCAGGGGTCCGCTCCCCCGCCCGAACCCGATCGTCACCGGAGCGGCGCCACCGGGCACCCCGGAGATCTCGGTCGTGCCCTCGTAGACGACACGCCCGTCCGCCGTGGGGAAGGTCGCGGTGGCGTGGTCGCCGCTGTTGACCATGCGGATGCGTACGGAGGTCAACTCCCCGTCGGCCGCGACCAGTCCGCGTTCCACGGCGAACGGGCCGACGCCCGCGAGGAGGTTCCCGCAGTTCTGACGGCCACTCACCTCCGGTTCCTCGACGCCGACTTGGAGGAACAGATAGTCGACGTCGGACTCGTCGTCGGCCGAGCGGGAGACCACGGCCACCTTGCTGGTGAGGGGGTGCGCTCCGCCGAGGCCGTCGATCTGGCGGGGGTCGGGGCTGCCCATGACCCGCAGCAGCAGGTCGTCGCGGGTCGCGGGATCGGCCGGCAGGTCCTCGGCGAGGAAGTAGGCACCCTTGGAGGTGCCGCCCCGCATCAGCATGCAGCGCAGCTCCTCCCCCGCGCCGCCCGTACTCACGAGCGCGTCCCCGGTACGGCGCCCGGGCCGGCCCCCGCACCGGCGTCCCGGACGTACTCCTCGTACGACTGGTACGTGACCCCCAGCCGTACGAGCGCCTCGCGCAGCCCGTACCGGTCCAGGCCCAACTGGCCGTCGGCGAAGGCCAGTCGGGACGCCTCCTCCTTCGCGATGCGGGCCTCGGACGCCTTGACGGCCTCGGCCGAGCGCAGCCGGGGGACGACCATCACGCCGTCGTCGTCGGCGATGATCACGTCGCCGGGGTGGATCTGCTGGCCGCCCACGACGATCGGGACGTTGACGGAGCCGCCCGTCGCCTTGACCGTGCCCTGCGCGGACACCGCGGCCGACCAGACGGGGAAGTCCATGGCGCGCAGTTCGGCGGTGTCGCGTACGCCGGTGTTGATGACCAGGCCGCGTACGCCCCGGTGCCGGAGCGCGGTGGCGAACAGTTCGCCGAACAGGCCGTCCGTGCAGGGGGAGGTGGTGGTGACGACCAGGATGTCGCCCTCGGCGCACTGTTCGACGGCCGCGTGGATCATGAGGTTGTCGCCGGGCCAGCACAGCGCGGTGACGGCGGTGCCCGCGATGCGGACGTCCTGCTGGATCGGGCGCAGGGCCGGGCCGAGGAGGCCGGTGCGGCCCAGGGCCTCGTGGACGGTGGCCACGCCGTGGCGGGCCAGCTCCTCGACGTCCGCGGCGGCTGCGCGCGGCGGGTTGGTGACAATGACGCCGCTCATGCCAGTTCTCCCGTGACCTGCGGGTAAGGACGCATATACGCCTCGCCGTAAGTGGTGTGCGGCAGGCCGAGGTTGGGGCCGGCGTTCCGCTTGAGCTGGACGCCGCGGCGCTTGGCGAGGTCGGTGTAGTAGTCCCACAGATGCTGCTGGGCCGGCAGGCACTCCATGGCCTTGCGCTTGGTGTCGAACACCTCGGTGATGTCGAGCAGCACCTGCGGGGTGAAGTCGCACATCTCCGGCTGATGGGGTTCGAAGAAGAACACCGGGGGCGCGCCCAGGACTTCGCCGGGGGCGGGGTAGCCGATGGCCTGGGCGAGGATCCGCGCGTCCAGGGCCATCCGGGCGGCGGCCGGGTGGTCGGCGTTGTAGGGGTCGGCGAGCGGGTGGGTGAGGACCACGTCGGGCTGGGTGTCCCGGTAGATCCCCACCAGCCGGTCGGTCAACTCGGGGGTGGCGAGGAGGGGGTAGTCGCCGGCGTCGAGGAAGCGGACCTCGGCGCCGAGCGCGGCGGCGGCCTGCTCGGCCTCGGTCCGGCGTATCCCCTTGATCTCCTCCAGCGATTTGCCCTCCCGCCAGGCCTTGGCGGACTCGCCGCGTTCCCCGTACGACAGGCAGGCGATGACGACCTTCTCGCCACGGGAGGCCGCCAGGGCGATGGCACCTCCCGCCCGCCAGACGAAGTCACCGGCATGCGCGCTGATCACCAGCGTCGAGCGAGCGGCTGCGAGCACCGCACCATGTGTCATTGCAGAAATCTCCTTGGTGGACAGGTCGTTCGGCCCACCTCGGCGGCGTCATCCGCGTGACGTGTCATCCGTGCGGCGCGTTGTTCGCACAACACGCCACCCATGTGGCACGCCCTTCGCGCGACACGCTATTCGCGCAACGCGGCGATCACGCTCGTGAGATGGGCGCGAGCGGCCGCTTCGGCCGCCTGCGGGTCCCTGGCCGTGATCGTCTCGACCATGGCCAGGTGCTCACCCAGGGACTGCTGGGGACGCCCCGGTCTCAGCGCGAGCTGGAAACGGTGGCGCACCAACTGGGCGTTGAGCTTTTCCAGCAGTTCCACGGCCGTCTGCTGGCCGGAGAACTGTCTGATCCGGGCGTGCAGTTCCTGGTTGAGTTCGGAGTACGTGACCGGCTCACCGTCGGCGACGGCCTTGGTCATCGCCTCGCCGACGCCGGTCAGTTGGGCCAGCTGGTCGTCGGTGGCCGCGACGGCCGCCTTGGCCGCGCACAGCCCTTCGAGGACCATCCGGCACTCGGTGATGGCGACCGCCTCCTCCACGGTCACCACCCGCACCCGCGAGCCACGGTTGCGGATCCGCTCGACGAGTCCCTCCGACTCCAGCTCGATCAGCGCCGCCCGGACACTGGCCCGTGTCACACCGAACTGCTCGGCGAGTTCGTTCTCCACCAGCCGCTGGGCCGGTGCCATGTCGCCGCGCAGGATCGCCTGCCGCAGCCGCTCCAACGCGTGCTGCTTGGCCTGCTCTCCGGTGCCTGGACGGGCTTGTTTCGGCATGTGCCCTCCTGAGTGAGTGCCTGTCGACGCTAAATCTAGACCGACAACATTGTCAACAATATTGTTCTCCATATTCACGTACGGTTGACCCACGGAAACACCGCAACACGGCCCCGATCCGCTATCAGGTCAAGCGTCCCGGACTATTGACTCCATCACCCCGCTGTCGCGATCCTCATCACAGAGTTGCGCGAGCCATGACAACCCTGGTGCGAGGACGTGAGTGATGACTGTGCCTGCTGCCTTCCCGCCACGTCCGCGCCGCGGACGCAGACCCCTGACCGTGTTGTCGCTGCTGCTCGCCGTCCTGGCGCTGACCCTCGGCACCGTGCCCAGCTCGGCGGCCGGCACGGACTGGTGGACGCCTACCGCGCGACCGACGCCCGACTCCCAGATCAACGTCACGGGTGAGCCCTTCAAGGGCACCAACTCCCAGGGCGAGGTACAGGGGTTCGTCGACGCGCACAACCATCTGTTCTCCAACGAGGCCTTCGGCGGACGCCTGATCTGCGGCAAGGTGTTCTCCACGAGCGGGATCGCGGACGCCCTCAAGGACTGTCCGGAGCACTACCCCGACGGCACGCTCGCGATCTTCGACTACATCACCCACGGCGGCGACGGCAGGCACGACCCGGTCGGCTACCCGACGTTCAAGGACTGGCCCGCGTACGACTCGATGACCCATCAGGCCAACTACTACGCCTGGGTCGAGCGCGCCTGGCGCGGCGGCCAGCGCGTGCTGGTCAACGACCTGGTCACCAATGGCGTGATCTGCTCGGTCTACTTCTTCAGGGACCGCAGCTGCGACGAGATGACGTCGATCCGCCTCCAGGCCCAGCTGACCTACGACCTCCAGGACTACATCGACGCGCAGTACGGCGGCTCGGGCAAGGGCTGGTTCCGGATCGTCACCGACACCGCGCAGGCCCGTGAGGTGATCAAGCAGGGCAAGCTGGCGGTCGTGCTGGGCGTAGAGACGTCGGAGCCCTTCGGCTGCAAGCAGATCCTGGACATCGCGCAGTGCAGCAAGGCCGACATCGACGCCGGTCTCGACGAGTTGTACGACCTGGGTGTGCGCAGCATGTTCCTGTGCCACAAGTTCGACAACGCGCTGTGCGGGGTGCGGTTCGACGAGGGCGGGCTCGGGACGGCGATCAACGTCGGCCAGTTCCTGTCGACGGGCACCTTCTGGCAGACGGAGACGTGCACGACCGCGATGCACGACAACCCGATCGGCGGCGCCACGGCGACCAGCGCGACGGAGGACCTGCCTGCGGGCACCGAGCTGCCGACGTACGACGCGGACGCGCAGTGCAACACCCGGGGGCTCACCGATCTCGGCGAGTACGCGGTGCGCGGCATGATGCAACGCAAGATGATGCTGGAGATCGACCACATGAGCGTCAAGGCCACCGGCCAGGCGCTGGACATCTTCGAGTCCGAGTCCTATCCGGGAGTGCTCTCCTCGCACAGCTGGATGGACCTCAACTGGACCGACCGGGTCTACGGTCTCGGCGGTTTCATCGCCCAGTACATGCACTCCTCCGAGGAGTTCGTGACGGAGGCCGCGCGCACCGACGCACTGCGCACCAAGTACGGCGTGGGCTACGGCTACGGCACCGACTTCAACGGCATCGGCGACCACCCGGCGCCACGCGCCACCTCGACGGTGACGTACCCCTTCACCAGTGTCGACGGCGGCTCGGTGATCGACCGCCAGACCACCGGTGAACGCACCTGGGACTTCAACACCGACGGCGCCGCGCACGTCGGGCTGATCCCGGACTGGATCCAGGACATCAAGCAGGTCGGCGGCACGGACGCGGTGAGCGACCTGTTCCGGGGCGCCGAGTCCTACCTCGACACCTGGGGCGCCTCCGAGAGCCACAAGGCCGGGGTGAACCTCGCCAAGGGCGTGACGGCGACGGCGAGTTCGTCCGAGTCGAACCCGGTCACCAGCTACCAGCCCGGCCGGGCCGTCGACGGCGACTCGGGCACCCGCTGGGCGAGCGACTGGAGCGACGACCAGTGGCTCCAGCTCGACCTCGGCTCGACGAACCTGGTCAAGCGGGTCACCCTCGACTGGGAGAAGGCGTTCGGCAAGTCGTACCGCGTCGAACTGTCGACGGACGGTACGACCTGGCAGACCGCGTGGTCCACGACCGTCGGCGACGGCGGCCTGGACACGGCACAGTTCACGGGAGTACCGGCCCGCTATGTGCGCGTCCACGGTCTTGATCGCGGCACGGACTGGGGATACTCGCTCTACGAAGTGGGTGTCTACAGCAGCTGAGTTCCGTATCTAGGGGGAGTTCATGGCACGCAAGCCGTCGGCCGAGCGGCGCCGGCAGCTGACGGAGGCGGCCATCCGCGCGATGACCCGGGACGGCGTCCCCAGGACGACGACCCGGTCCATCGCGGCCGAGGCGGGCGTGTCACTGAGCGTCTTCCACTACTGCTTCGACTCCAAGCAGGCCCTGGTCGAGTCGGTCATGACGACGATCACGGACCACTCCGTCGACGTGGTGCGCGCGGCGATCCAGCCGCAGTCCACCCTCCAGGAGACGATCCGCGCGGGCTTCCACGCGTACTGGGACCATGTGGCCGCCCACCCGGGCGAGCACATGCTGACGTACGAACTCACCCAGTACGCCCTGCGTGAGCCGGGGTTCGCGCATCTGGCCCGCCGGCAGTACGAGCTGTACACCGACACGTACGCCGGGCTGCTGGAGCAGCTGCGCGAGAGCATGGGCTTCGAACTGAGCGTGCCCGTCCCGGTGTTGGCCCGCTATCTGGCCGCGATGACGGACGGGCTGACCCTCAACTTCCTTGCCCTCGGCGACGAGAAGGCCTGCGTGGCGATCCTCGACACGGTCACCGACCACGTGGCCTCCCTCGTACGGGAGTAGTCCGTACAGGGGTGGTCCGTACGGGAGTTGGGCGGCGCGCTACTTCTGCGAGGTCAGGATGCTCACCGCGTTGGCGGCGACGATCGCCCCGATGCTCGCCCACTCCAGGGCGCCCAGGTTCTCCCCCAGGCCGAGGCGAGCACCCCGGCGACGACGGCGTAGCCGACGGCCGCGAGGGTCGGCGGATGCTCGACGACGAGGACGATCCCGACCGGCACCCGGAGACGGAGGTGCAGCTCGTCCGGACCAACTCCGGCACCGGTGGGCTGGCGGAGGGGGCGTGCGATCTGGCCGTGGTGCGCCGGCCGCTGGACGACCGGCGGTTCGACTCCGTCGTCCTCGGCCTGGAACGGCGCATGTGTGTCATGGCCGCCGATGATCCGCTGGCGCGGCGGCGGTGGATCCGGCTCGCCGACATCAGTGGGCGCACGGTGTTGGTGGACCGGCGGACCGGGACGACCACGGAGGAGTTGTGGCCGGCGGGGGCTCGTCCGGTGGTCCAGGAGACGCACGATGTGGACGACTGGCTGAACTCGATCTCGACGGGGCGCTGTGTCGGGCTGACGCCCGAGGCCACCGCGCATCAGTATCGGCGGCCCGGGGTGGTTTATCGGGCGGTGCGGGATGCGGAGCCGGTCGTGGTTCGGGTTGCCTGGTGGCGGGACGATCCGCATCCTGCGGGGGGCGGGGGTGGTTGAGTTGTTGACCGACCTCTATCGCGAGGGTTGAGGGGTTGTTTGTTTTCTGCGGGCCGGTGGGGGCTGGTCGCGCAGTTCCCCGCGCCCCTAAAAGGGGCGCTCCTCCACCGCCAGCAGGCGGCCCGCGTACTCCGTCAGGTACTCCTCCCTCTGCTTCGGGGACGCCTCGCCCGGGGCCCTCGCCACGAACGGAGGCAGGACGTCGAAGCCCAGGCAGCTGAGGATGCCGTGGTGGA
The DNA here is from genome assembly GCF_021545335.1 of Streptomyces sp. GQFP. GTDB lineage: Bacteria > Actinomycetota > Actinomycetes > Streptomycetales > Streptomycetaceae > Streptomyces. Next base: position 385,425 of record NZ_CP089312.1, read on the forward strand.
TGGGCCAGAGGGCTCGGTCGAGGTCGGTGTCGGTGCCGTGGGGGGCGTAGAGGCCTGAGGGGGTGCCCGTCGTTGTGCAGATCAGGGCGCGTCTGCCCTTCAGGGGAGCGGTGTCGTAGGTGCGGCCCTCGTCGTAGGCGAAGCCTCGGGCCATCGTGCGGTCGATCCAGCCCTTGAGGATGGCCGGCATTCCGGACCACCACAGGGGGAACTGGAGGATCATCAGATCGCACCGGGCGACCTTCTCCTGTTCCGCGAGGACGTCGGGCGGGGTCTCGTGGGCCGCCTGGACCCGTTCCTGCTCGGCGGTGACGTCCAGGTAGTCGGGGTCGGTCCAGACGCCGGGGAAGTCGTCGGCGTCGACGGCGGCCTTCCAGCCGAGCCGGTAGAGGTCGCTGACCACGACGTCGTGGCCGGCGCGTCTCAGGACGTCCACGGCTCTGACCTTCAGCGCGCCGTTGAAGGAGCAGAGTTCGGGATGGGCGAAAACGATCAGTACGTTCACTGTGGGGGGACTCCTCAGATCGTCCGGTCGTCCAGTCGTTCAGTTCTTCGGAGGTCGGTCCGTCCTGTCGAGTGGGATACGGAGGGTGAAGGCGGTCGAGCCGGGTCCGCTCGTCAGGTCGAGGGTGCCGCCGTGCGCCTGTGCCAGGGACAGTGCGACCGCGAGGCCGAGGCCGCTGCCGCCCCGGTCGCGGCTGCGGGCCTTGTCGACGCGGTAGAAGCGGTCGAAGACCCGGTCCTGGTCGGCGGCCGGGATGCCGGGGCCTGCGTCGGCGACCCGGACCACCGCGTGGTCGGCGTCGACGCTCACCCGCACGGACACCGGGGTGCCCGCGGGTGTGTGCACGGCCGCGTTGGTCAGCAGGTTGTCCAGGACCTGCCGGATACGGAGGGGGTCGAGGCGCAGCCGCAGTTCGTTCGGCGCGGCCGTCACCGTCAGGGGGTGGTCCGGGTGACCCGCGCGGAAGGCGTCGGCCGCCTGACCGGCGAGTTCCACCAGGTCGGCGTTCTCCTGACGCAGCGGGGTCTCGACCTGGGCCGCGTCGAGTCGGGCGAGCAGCAGCAGGTCGTCGAGGAGGATGCCCATCCGGGCGGCCTCGGCGCGCAGGCGGGCCAGGTGCTTGTCCCGTTCGCCGGGCTCGTTGGCGGCGGCGTACTGGAAGAGGTCCGCATAGCCCCGTACCGACATCAGTGGGGTACGGAGTTCATGGGAGGCGTCGGCGACGAAGCGGCGCAGGCGCTGTTCGGCCTCCGTGCGGACGGCGAGGGAGTCGTCGATGTGTTCGAGCATGGTGTTGAACGCGGTGCGCAGCTCCTCGACCTCCGGGCCGCCGTTGCCCCGGTGGGCGCGGACGGGCAGCCGGGCGGAGTCGGTGAAGTCGTGCGAGGTGATGCCGCGGGCGGTGTGGGCCATGTCGCTGAGGGGCCTGAGGCCGCGCCGCAGCACCGCGCGGCCGAAGATCACCAGGCCCAGCAGGGCGATGGCGAAGGCGACGACCTGGACCGTGACCAGCTGGTCCATGGTGTTCTCGATGTCGTCCATGGGCGCCGCCGTGACCAGGACGACACCGGCCTCGACCTCGCAGGCGCGCAGCCGGTAGGCGTCCCCGTCGATGCGCGCGGTGCGGTAGACGGGGTCGGTGCCTGAGGTCCGCAGGGTCGCGGCGGTGACGAGGAGTTCCCGGGAGTCGGGCGGCACGTCGGCGGGCTCGCGCAGGACGGGCGTAACGCCGGAGACCTTGTAGGAGGCGGTGTACCAGCCGTAGTACGGCTTGCCCTGCACGCTGCCGTAGTCCACGACGTCCTTGGACTGGGTGATCTGGACGAGCTTCATCTGGTCGCTGAGCTGGCGTTCCAGGTAGTCCCGCATGTACATGGAGAGCGCGGCGCCGACGACGGCGAACACGACGAGCGAGAGCACGCCCATGCCGAGCGCCAGCCGTGTGCCCAGTCGCAGTCTGCGGTAGTTCTCCCGGCAGCGGCGGATCACTCGGCGACCTGCCGGACCACGTAGCCGACGCCCCGCACGGTGTGGATCAGCGGCTCGTCGTGCTGCTCGGGGTCGTCGAGCTTGCGGCGCAGCCGGCTGACGACGAGTTCCACGACATTGGAGCGGCCGCCGAAGCCGTACTCCCAGACGTGGTCGAGGATCTGTGCCTTGGTGAGCACGGTCGGCGACTTGCGCATCAGGTAGCGCAGCACCTCGTACTCGGTCGGGGTGAGGGTGAGACGTTTGTCACCTCGGCGCACCTCGCGGGTGTCCTCGTCCATCGTCAGGTCGGCCACCCGGAGCACGGACCGCTGGAAACCGGGCCCGGCGCTGCGGCGCAGAACGGTGCGCAGCCGGGCCATCAGCTCCTCCACCGCGAAGGGCTTGACCAGGTAGTCGTCGCCGCCCCGGGTGAGCCCCGCGACCCGGTCGGCGACTCCGTCACGGGCGGTGAGGAAGACCACGGGTACCATCGTGCCCGACAGCCGCAGCCGGTCGAGCACGGCGAAGCCGTCGAGGCCCGGGAGCATCAGGTCGAGCACCACGATGTCGGGATGGAAGTCGGCGGCCCGGCTCAGCGCCTCCTCACCGGAGTACGCGGTGACCGCCTCCCAGCCCTCGTAGCGGGCGACCGTCGCGACCAGGTCGGCGATGGGCGGATCGTCGTCCACGACGAGGAGTCGTACTTTTTCCACGTGCTCATAGTGCTCCACGTGGCTCCCGAGCCCTAACGCCCTCCCCTCCCTACGCACGATCGATAACAACTTGAAAGTCCAACGACAGCATTACGACAGCTACCGTCGGTCAAGCTCGGTGTCCCCGGACCCGATCAAGGAGCACTGTCCGTGACGACCGTCCAATCGCCTCCCGCGCCCCCCACGGCGATACGACCCAAAGTGGTGGCCCGCACCGGCCTGTACGCCGTGCTGGCCGCCAACGTGGCCGTCGTGACCGTCTTCTTCGCCCAGGCAGGCTTCGCCTCGAACGCGCTGATCGTGATGGGCCGGCTCGCCGGGCTGTACGGCGCGCTCTTCATGGCCTTCCAGCTGGTCCTGGTGGCCCGGCTGCCCTGGCTCGACCACCGCATCGGCATGGACCGGCTGACCTCCTGGCACCGCTGGGTCGGCTTCGGACTGCTGTGGACGCTGATGGCCCACGCGGTGTTCATCGTCTTCGGCTACGCCGAGGGCACGTCCATGGGTCCGGTCGACGAGCTGGTGGAGCTGGCCGAGACCACCGAGGGCGTGCTGCGCGCGATCGTCGCCCTGGTCCTGATCATGATCATCGGCGCGGTCTCGGCGCGCTACGCCCGCCGCCGCCTCGCCTACGAGACCTGGCACTTCATCCACCTCTACACCTATGTGGCGGTGGTCCTGGCGTTCACGCACCAGGTCGGTGTCGGTACGACGTTCACCTCGTCGTCCGCCGCCACCACGTACTGGTGGACCATGTGGGGCGTGGCGCTCGGTTCGGTGTTCCTGGGCCGCGTGGTGCTGCCGCTGCGCAAGAACCTCCGGCACCAGCTGCGGGTCTCGGCGGTCGTCCCCGAGGCCGACAACGTCGTGTCGATCTACATGACCGGCCGCGACCTGGACAAGCTGCCCGCCCGCGCCGGCCAGTTCTTCCTGTGGCGGTTCCTCACCAAGGACCGCTGGTGGCAGGCGAACCCCTTCTCGCTGTCGGCGGCGCCCGACGGCAGGTCGCTCCGCCTCACCGCGAAGGTCGCCGGCGACGGCACCGCGGCCCTGAAGCACATCCCGGTCGGCACCCGAGTCTTCGCCGAGGGCCCGTACGGCGCCTTCACCTCGATGCACCGCACCCGCCCCGAGGCCGTCCTCATCGCCGGCGGTGTGGGTGTCACACCTATCCGCGCGCTCCTTGAGGAGATCCAGGGCCACGCCGTGGTCATCTACCGGGTGGCCAGGGACCAGGACGCCGTCCTGTACGAGGAGCTGCGGGACATCGCCCACGCCAAGGGCTGCGAGCTGCACCTGGTGTCCGGGCCGGTCGCCCCCGACAAGCTGGCCCCGGCGGAGCTGGCCAAGCTGGTGCCGGACATCGCCGACCGGGACGTCTTCCTGTGCGGCCCGCCGCCCATGATGAACGCGGTGCTGCGCAGCCTGCGGGAACTGGGCGTGCCCAAGTCGCAGACCCACTTCGAGCGCTTCAGCCTGGCCGGATAAGAGGAACGTCGTGAAACGAGCACTGCCTGTACTGGTCCTGAGCATCGCGGGCCTGGTCCCCGTCTGGCTCTACGAGCCGTCGCTGGGCACGACGTCCTCGGAGGCCTCCGCCTCGACGCCGTCCGCGTCCTCCTCCGCCGCTTCGGGTTCTTCCGGTACGTCATCGACGGTCGTCAAGGGCACGACCGTGACCACCGAGAAGGGTGACGTCCAGGTCGAGGTGACGTTCGCGGGGACGAAGATCTCCTCGGTGCGGATGCTGAAGCAGCCGAACCACCCGCAGACCACCGCCGCCGTGCCGGTCCTGATCAAGGAGACGCTGGCCGCGCAGAGCGCCGACATCGACACGGTCTCCGGCGCGACGATCACGAGCGACGGCTACAAGGAGTCCCTCCAGGCCGCCATCGACTCCCAGGCGGACTCCGCCGCGTCGTCCGCGTCGCCCTCCGCGTCCGCGTCCGCCTCGGCTTCCGCCGAGTCCGCGTCCAAGGTCGTCTCGGGGACCGCGGTGGACACCGAGAAGGGCACCGTCCAGGTCGAGGTGACCTTCGAGGGCGACACGATCGCGTCCGTGAAGATGCTCCAGCAGCCGAACCACCCGCAGACCACGGCGGCCGTGCCGGTCCTGATCGAGGAGACCCTCGCGGCGCAGAGCGCGGACATCGACACGGTGTCGGGTGCGACCATCACGAGCGACGGCTACAAGGAGTCCCTCCAGGCCGCGATCGACGCGAAGGGCTGAGCGGATGCGGCGCGTCGAACACATCATGGGGTTCCCGATCTCGCTGCGGATCGACGACGAGAACGCCCCGGCGGAGGCGGCCGACGCCGTGTTCGCCTGGCTCCACGAGGTCGACGCGCGCTTCAGCCCCTTCAAGGACGACAGCGAGGTGTCCCGCCTCGACCGGGGCGAACTGGAGCCCGACGAGCTGAGCACGGACCTCACCGAGGTGCTCGGCCTGTGCGAGGAGTACCGGGTCGCGACCAAGGGCGCCTTCGACGTACGGCTGCCCGGCCGTGGCCTCGATCCGTGCGCGATGGTGAAGGGCTGGGCGGTGCAGCGGGCGGCGGATCTGCTGGAGGCGGCGGGCGTACGGACGTACTGCCTGAACGCCGGTGGTGACGTGGTCGCCGCCGGTCGCCCCTGGCGGGTCGGGGTACGTCACCCCGAGCGCGCCGACCAACTGTGCACGGTGCTGGAGCTCACGGAGGGCGGTGTGGCGACCTCGGCCCGCTATGAACGCGGCGACCACATCCTCGACGGCCGCACCGGCCGTCCGGCGACCGGGCTGCTGAGCCTGACCGTCGTGGCCGCCACGCTCACCGAGGCGGACGCCACGGCGACGGCGGCGTTCGCGATGGGCGCGGAGGGCGTCGACTGGGCCGCCGCACGCAAGGGCTGCGAGATCTTCGCGGTGGACGCCGACCACCAGGTCCTCCGGACGGCGGGCTTTCCGGTGGCCGCCTGAGGGGCCTTGCTTGCTGTTGTACGTCCGTGTGGGCGCCCTCCGTTGTTGACGGTGGGCGCCCACTGGCGTGTGCGTGCGGTGTCCGTGGCCGTCAGTGGCCCCGGGCGATCCACTCCTCCAGGTGCGGCGCCTCGACCCCGATCGTGGTGGGGTCGCCGTGCCCGGTGAGGACCTTGGTCTCGGGCGGGAGGGCGAGCAGCCGGTCCCGGATCGAGTCGATGATCGTCGGGAAGTGGGAGTAGGAACGGCCGGTGGCACCCGGGCCGCCGTTGAAGAGGGTGTCGCCGGTGAAGACGGTGCCCAGACCCGGGTCGTAGAGGCAGACCGCGCCCGGTGCGTGTCCGGGCGTGTGCAGGACCTTCAGGTCGGCGCCGGCGGCCTCGATCACCTGGCCGTCGGCCAGCCACGCGTCGGGTTCCCGGTCGGGGTGGGTCTGCTTCCACAGCGGCAGGTCGTCGCGGTGCAGCCAGATGGTGGCGCCGGTGCGCTCGGCGAGCGCGGGGGCCGCGTCGATGTGGTCGTTGTGGGCGTGGGTGCAGATGATGGCGGTCAGGCGCCGGTCGCCGACGGCCGCCGCGATGGCGTCGGCGTCATGGGCGGCGTCGATGACGATCGCCTCGTGGTCGTCGCCGACGATCCAGACGTTGTTGTCGACGTCCCAGGTGCCGCCGTCGAGGCTGAACTGCCCTGAGGTGACGAGGCGTTCGATACGGGCGGCCATCACAGCACCACCACGGAACGCAGCACATCGCCGCCGTGCATCCGCTCGAACGCCTTCTCCACCTCGTCGAGTTGGATGGTCTCGGTCACGAACTTCGCGAGGTCCAGGCGTCCTTGGAGGTGGAGGTCGATGAGCATGGGGAAGTCGCGGGAGGGCAGGCAGTCGCCGTACCAGGACGACTTGAGCGAGCCGCCACGACCGAAGACGTCGATCAGCGGGAGTTCGAGCTTCATCTCCGGCGTGGGGACCCCTACGAGGACGACGGTCCCGGCAAGGTCACGGGCGTAGAAGGCCTGCTTGTAGGTCTCCGGGCGGCCGACCGCCTCGATGACGACATCGGCGCCGAAGCCGCCAGTGAGTTCCTGGATCGCCTCGACCGGGTCGGTCTCCTTGGAGTTGACCGTGTGCGTGGCGCCCATCGTGCGGGCGGTGGCGAGCTTCCGGTCGTCGATGTCGACGGCGATGATCTTCGCGGCACCGGCGAGGTTGGCGCCCGCGATGGCGGCGTCGCCGACTCCGCCACAGCCGATGACGGCGACCGTGTCGCCGCGTCCGACGTTGCCGGTGTTGATGGCGGCACCGATGCCGGCCATGACCCCGCACCCGAGCAGCCCGGCGACGGCGGCGGAGACCGACGGGTCGACCTTGGTGCACTGCCCGGCCGCGACGAGGGTCTTCTCGGCGAAGGCGCCGATACCGAGGGCCGGGGAGAGTTCCGTGCCGTCGGTGAGGGTCATCTTCTGCTTGGCGTTGTGCGTGTTGAAGCAGTACCAGGGCCGCCCGCGCAGACAGGCCCGACAGTTCCCGCACACGGCACGCCAGTTGAGGATCACGAAGTCACCGGGGGCGACATCGGTGACGCCCTCCCCCACCGACTCCACGACCCCGGCTGCCTCATGGCCGAGCAGGAAGGGGAAATCGTCGTTGATCCCGCCCTGCTTGTAGTGCAGGTCGGTGTGGCACACCCCGCAGGCCTGGATCTGCACCACGGCCTCGCCCGGACCGGGGTCGGGCACGACGATCGTCTCGACCCGCACCGGTTCGTTCTTGCCCGGTGCGATCACGCCGCGTACTTCCTGCGCCATGGTGCTGAACCCTTCCATCGGCCAATGTTCGGTCCTTCTCTCCGACCCTACGTGCGACTGATCGGTAACGGCACGTCCAGGGTCGAGCCCGGCGCGACCCGGACCGCGGATACCCCCGGGGGTACCTCTGCTACGGTGGCGAATTATACCCCCCCGGGGTAATTATCGGGCCGCTTCACGGCCAGGAAAAGGACAGGAAGGAGTGCCGCCATGTGCACCGGGGGCCTGGGCGGTTCCAGCCACCGGCACGGTCTGGTCGCCGACCACGTAAGGGAGTTGGACGTCGTCACGGGCGCCGGCGAGGAGGTGACCTGCTCGCGCGAGCGCCACCGGGACCTGTTCGACGCCGTACCGGCGGGCCTCGGCCAGTGCGCGCTGATCGTGCGCGCCACGCCTCCCTCCGGTCTTCGACATCACGGCGAGACCGGTCGGCGACGACGAGGCGTGCGCGCCGGAGTTCTGGGGGCGGGAGCTGCGCGAGCCGGTCCAATTCGCGGACGGGGTAGGGCTGTTGGCGCAGGACGGGGTGACCCCGTATCTCGAACTCGGCCCGGGCGAGGTACTGGCCGGCATGCTCGGCGACCGTCTGCCCAGCTGGGGCACCCCGCCCGTCGTCCTCGCGACGGCGCTGGACCGGCGGGATCTGCGCGAGGAGCACACGGACAGCGGGCGGCGACAACTGCTTCGCCGCTCCCCCGGCCACCGACGTAGGGTGAAATCTCCCACCCGTCTGCCCGCCGAGGAGCCCCGTGACCATCGCCGAGCCGGACCCCGCTCCGCCCGCCTGGCGGCTGCTCCTCGGATACGTACGGCCGCATCGGTGGACCCTGCTGGTGGGCGCCCTGCTGTCGCTGGCCACGGGGGCCGCCGGGCTGGCGCTGCCGCTGGTGGCGCGGGGGCTCATCGACGATCTCTCCCACGACCGGACGATCACCAAGGCCCTGCTGCTGATGTCGGCGCTGGTCGTCGCCAACGCGGCGCTGGGCGCGCTGGGTTCGTACGTGCTGCGGCGGACCGCCGAGTCGGTGGTGCTGGGGGCGCGGCGGGCGCTGTCCTCCTATCTGCTGCGGCTGCGGATACCGGCCGTGGACCGGACCGAGCCCGGCGATCTGATGGCCCGCGTCACGTCCGACACGACCCTGCTGCGCGAGGTCACCACCGACTCGCTCGTCGGCCTCGGCACCGGTGGCCTCACCCTGGTGGCGACGGTCGTGATGATGGGCCTGGTGGACCCGGTGTTGCTGGGCGTCACCCTCGCCGTGATCGTGGGGGCGGGGACCGTGCTCGGGGTGATCGTGCCGCGTATCAACAAGGCGAGCCGGCGGGCGCAGGACGCGGTCGGTGTCATGGGCGCCTCGCTGGAACGGGTGCTGGGCGCGCTGCGCACGATCAAGGCGTCCGGCGCCGAGCACCGTGAGGAGCGGAACCTGCACGCGGCGGCCGAGGAGTCGTGGCGGCAGAGTGTGAGCGCCGCCAAGTGGTCGGCCGCCGCGGGCAACACGGCGGGTCTCGCGATGCAGATCGCCTTCATCACGGTGCTCGCGGTGGGCGGTGCGCGGGTCGCGACGGGCGCGGTCGAGGTCGGCACGCTGGTCGCGTTCCTCCTCTATGTCTTCTATCTGATGTCGCCGATCCAGCAGGTCGTCGGCGCGATCACGCAGTACCAGACGGGTGCCGCGGCCCTCACCCGTATCCAGGAGGCCCTCGCCCTGCCCGCCGAACCGTCGTCGGCCCACCCGGCGCCCCTCCCGGCCGCCGACGCCGAACCGGCTGCGCTCGCCTTCGAGGAGGTGCGCTTCCGCTACGACGACGATCTGCCGTACGTCCACCACGGCGTGACGTTCGACGTGCCGGCCCGGGGGATGACGGCGTTCGTCGGCCCGTCCGGCGCGGGCAAGACCACCGTGTTCTCGCTCATCGAACGGTTCTACGACCCCGAGTCCGGCGTCATCACGCTCGACGGCCGGAACGCCGCCGACTGGGAACTGACCGAACTCCGGTCCGCCATCGGCTATGTCGAGCAGGACGCGCCCGTGCTGTCGGGCTCGCTGCGCGACAACCTGGTCCTGGGCAATCCGGAGGCGGACGAGGAGGCGGTCACGCGCGTCGTGAAGACGACCCGGCTCGACGGTCTGGTGTCCCGGCTGCCGCGTGGCCTCGACACCCTGGTCGGGCATCGTGGCACCAAGCTGTCGGGCGGTGAGCGCCAGCGGGTGGCCATCGCCCGTGCGCTGCTGCGTCGCCCCCGGCTGCTCCTGCTCGACGAGGCGACCTCGCAGCTGGACGCGGTGAACGAGGCGGCGCTGCGCGACACGGTCGCGGATGTCTCCCGTACGACGACTGTTCTGGTCGTCGCCCATCGGCTGTCGACGGTGACGATGGCGGACCGGATCGTGGTGATGGACGCGGGGCGGGTGCGGGCTGTGGGTACCCATCGTGAACTCGTCGCGGGGGACCCGCTGTACGCCGAGCTGGCGGCGACCCAGTTCCTGGCGACGACCGACTCCGGCTGAGTCTCAGCTCTCCAGCCTGCGCAGGCGTTCCGTGTCGCAGGTGCGGGGGCAGGTGGAGCAGGCCTCGTCGGGGCGGATCGTGTAGTAGAGGCAGCAGCCGGCGCGGGTGCGGGTCGGGTGGCGCTGCCCGGAGGTGTCGGTGAGGTAGCGGAAGTCGGCGCCGCCGGGGTACGGGGAGACGGCGGAGGGCAGCAGTTCGGTGGCCGCGCGGATGGCGTCGCCCTCCCGGCCGAGGACGCGCCCGAGGTACCAGATCCCGGAGACGAGGTCGTCGGAGACCAGGCCCCACAGGGCGCGTGATCGCCGACGGGCGACCGGGCCGAGTGCGGTGAGCAGCGGGGCCATGTGGTCGGCGACGGCCGAGCGCAACTCGGTGCGCAGCGCGTCCTCGTGCGGGAGCACGGTGACTCCGGGGAGGGTGGCGGCGGGGTCCCCGGGGAGGCAGGAGAAGTAGGAACCCGGTGTGATCTTGTACTCCCCGGTGGCGAGGTCCAGCCGCACCTCCTCGGGCCGGATGCGTGGCACACGGCGCTCCAGGTACCAGACCCCGCTCATCAGCAGGCCGACCGACCAGGCATAGTCGTGCAGGGCGCGGGACGCGGCGACATGCGGGCGGGCGGTGTGCCCGTAACGCTCCTGGATCCGTGCCGTCTCGGCCTCGACAAAGGCGTCGAGAGCTTCGTGACTGTCCGTCAAGTCGGCTCCGGTGACACCCGCTTGAGGGCCCGTCACAACCGGCCTCGCGACCTGCACGCTGAGCACTTCGCAGATGTCCGCGAGGCGTTGATAGGCGCCGCCGAGCACGCGCGCGGCGGCGGTGGCCGGCGGGGTCTCAAGGGCGACGCTCATCGGTACTCCTGCGCAGAGAGGTGCGGGTGGGGTTAGATAGGCAAGGCTTACCTTACTGGCAAGATCGCAAGGCGGTTACCGGGGTGCTCTTATGTCGATGATCAAGGACCATGCACGTCACAGCACTTCCATAGCTGGTTGAAACGTAAAGCATGCCTAACCTAAGCTCCCGGCTCGTGACTGCGACCCGCCGGGGCGCACCGACCGGTGTGACCACCGGTGTGCCCTTCCATGCCCTGAAGCACCTCCCGATCCTTCTCACCGGACTCGGGGCCCTGGCCCTGATCTCCGCGCTGAGCCTCGCCCTCGGCGCGCGCTCGGTGCCCCTGTCGACGGTGGCCGACGCGCTGTTCGGCAACGCCCAGGGGAGAGACGCGCTCGTGGTGACCGGGCTGCGGCTGCCACGTACGGTGATCGGGCTCGCGGTCGGCGCGGCGCTCGGGGTCGCCGGGGCGGTCGCCCAGGGCATCACCCGCAATCCGCTCGCCTCACCGACCACCCTCGGGATCAACGCGGGTGCCGGTTTCGCGGTGGTGGTCGCGATCTTCACGCTGAAGCTCAACGACCCTGTCGAGCATGTGTGGTTCGCCTTCGCGGGCGCTGCGGGCGCCACCCTCCTTGCTCAGTCGCTGGCCGCCGCGCTCGCCGGACCGGTGACGTTCGTGGCGCTCGCCGTGCCGCACATCGTCCGCTTCCTCACCGGCCCGCCGACCGCCGTCTCACTCGCGCTGGCCGGTCTCACCGGTGCCGTACTGCTGCTCGCCTCCGACCTGGTCGTCCAGCATCTGCTGCCCGTCGAGGGGCTGCCGGTCGGGGCGGTCACCGCCACGCTCGGCGCGCCCTGGCTGCTGGTGCTGATGTTCCGTCAGAGCAAGCCCGTTCACAGGAGTCACGCATGACCGCCCGGCCGGACACCGTCAACCAGCTGCGCACCGAGGCTCTCGATCTGCGCTACGACGACCGGCTCGTCGTCGGCGGACTCGACCTCACCCTGCCCGGCGGCGCCGTCACCGCGATCGTCGGCCCCAACGCCTGTGGGAAATCAACCCTGTTGAGAGGGCTGAGCCGACTCCTCGAGCCCGCCGCCGGGACCGGCGAGGTGAAGATCCCCGCCAAGCCGAAGCGGGTCGTCGTGCTCGACACCGGCGAGTTGGACGACGTGACGCTGCTCGGTATCGACCCGGTCGGCGCGGTCGCCCCGCACTTCAAGTCCGAGGGCGGCTTCCCGACGTACCTGAAGGGCGAGTTGAGCGGCACGAAGGACGTCGGTCCGCTCCTGGAGCCGAACCTCGAACTGATCGCCTCGCTCAAGCCCGACCTGATCCTGTCCTCGAAGGTCCGCCACGAGGCGATCTACAGCAAGCTCAGCGCGATCGCGCCGACCGTCTTCACGGAGACCACCGGCGGTGTCTGGAAGCAGAACCTGAAGGTGCACGCCGAGGCCCTCGGCCTGGAGACCGAGGCCGCCGCCAAGCTCAAGGCGTACGAGACACGGGCCAAGGCCCTCGGTACGGCCATCAAGGCGAAGGACAAGGGCACCATGCCGACGGCGTCCGTGGTCCGCTTCATCGCCGGTCCGACCCGCCTCTACCAGTCCAACTCCTACAGCGGTGTCGTCCTGGGCGACATCGGCCTGCTCCGCCCCAAGTCGCAGGTCTCGACCGACCCCGAGGTCACGATGAAGGACGTCAGCCCGGAGCAGATCGACCAGGCCGACGCCGACCTGATCTTCGTCACCGCCGCCGACACCGAGGACAAGACCCAGAAGCAGCAGGTCGTCACCAACCCGGTCTGGAAGAGCCTGCCCGCCGTCAAGAGCGGCAAGGTCTTCGAGGTCCCGGACGAGATCTGGATGTCCGGCATCGGCGTCCAGGCCGCCGAACAGATGCTCGCCGACGTGGCCGAGGCCACCGGTGTGCGGCTCCCCAAGGAGTAACTCCCGCTGTACGGGGGCGGGGCGCGCCCGTTCTGCACGCGCCCCGCCCCGGGCCCCCGGCCCGAACTGCCGACCTGGGTCCCAACCCCTCACCCGCTAGCGGAAGTTGTTCCACACGTCATGCGTCTGTACCTGCTCGCCCTCAACCCCACCGACTCGGTCACCGAGGGCTTCCTGCCCGCCGCCGCCCAACTCGGCCTGGACGTCACCGTGTTGACCGACCAGCCCGACGCCCATCGGGCCGTGTACCCGGACGTCGAGATCCTGGAGTGCGACGTCCGTGACTTCCGGGCCGTCGTCACCCGGATCTCCACGCATCACCGGCCCGACGCCGTCTTCAGCAACAGCGACCATCTCCAGACCCAGACCGCCCTGGCCGCCGACTACTTCGGCCTGCCCGGCAAGGACTGGCGGGCCGCGCTGGCCTGCAAGGACAAGGCCGAGATGCGGCGCCGACTCTCCGCCGCGGGCGTGGACACCGTGTGGTCCGCCGAGCTGACGGAGACCGGTCCGATCGAGCCCGTCGCGTCGGCCGCCCCGTACCCGTGTGTCCTCAAGCCGCGTGAGGGTGTGGCCAGCGAGGACGTCGTACTCGTCGGCGGCGCCGAGGAGTTGGCGGCCCGCGCCAAGGAGATCTTCGCGCGGCGGCCGGGTGCCGTGCTGGTCGTCGAGGAGTATCTGCCCGGCGAGCTGTACACCCTGGAGACGCTCGGCGACGGGACCGTCCGACACATCCTGGGCGGATTCCACACCGAGGTGTCGCCGCCCCCGTACTTCATCGAGGAGCGGCTCGTCTTCGTCCCGGCCCACCCCGAGCCGGTCGTCGCCCAGATACTGGCCCAACTCGACGCGCTGGGCGTCGGGTTCGGCGCCTGCCACACCGAGTTCGTGGTGTACGAGGGGCGCGCCCGGATCATCGAGGTCAACTACCGTGCCATCGGCGACCAGGTCGACCTGCTGCTGGCCCGGCTCCTGGAGATCCCGCTCTTCGAGCACATCCTGCGCACCCACCTGGGCGAGCCGCTCCCGACCGACCTCGGCTTCCGCCGCGACGGCGCCGCCCGCCTGGAGTACCCGTGCGCCGACCGCGCGGGCACGTTGACCTCGGCTCCCGCGGCCACCGAACTCACCGTGGACGGCGTCCATCTGACGTACCGTCCGTTGCGCGCGGTGGGTGAGCGGCACGAGCTGTACCGCACCAACCGCGACTACCTGGGCGTCCTGCGGGCCACCGGCACCGACCAGCCGACGGTCGACCGGGTGTCGGCGGAGTTCCTCGCGGCGCAGCGCTGGGAGGTCCAGCCGTGACCGCCGACGCCGGAGCCGAGTTGCTCACCCGCGTCCTCAGCGCCCTGCTCCGCGAGGACGTCGTCGGTCTGCGCACCCAGGGCACGCTCACCCACCGCCCGGACGGCATCTGGTTGCGTCTGCCGACGGACACCGACGACGCCCTGCTACTGCCGCTCACCGAGGACGGCTTCCAGTGCGTGTACGCCGCCCGGCTGCCGCTGCTCGTACGCGAGTCGGACGGCGCGGAGCTGACCTCGTACGACACCGTGCTCGCCGAACTCCGCGCGCTGGCCGACCCCGTGGACCGCGACGGTTTCGACGCCTTCGCCGAGGAGTGCCGGCAGACCCTGGCCACCCTGCGGCTGCACGACGCCACCCGGGACGAGGTCACCGAGCGACTGACGGACCGTCATGGCGCCGACCCGGCAGGCTGGACGGGCCTCACGGCCTCCCTTGCGTACGACGCCCTCGCGGCCCGGATCGACCATCCCGTGTATCCGACCGCGCGTGGCCGGTCAGGCCTGACGGAGGAGCAACTGCGGGCGTACGCACCGGAGTTCCACCCCCGTTTCGCGCTGCGCTGGCTCGTCGTGCCCCGGGAGGCGGTGACCCTCGCGGGAGCGTTGCCGGAAGGCTGGCCGACGCCCGCCGTGCTCGGAATGGAGGATCTGAGCAGCACTCACATCGCCCTGCCCGTGCACCCGTTGACCGTCGGTGCCCCGCTCGACGAGGCGCTGCGGGTCACCGGCCTCGTGGGACGCGCCCGGCTCGCCGACCACGGGTACCTCGAAGTGGTGCCGACGCTGTCGATGCGTACCGTCGCGGTGACCGCCGATCCCACCCTGCACCTCAAACTCCCCCTGGCCACCGCCACGTTGGGGCTGCGCAACCGGCGTTCCATCAAGCCGGGCACGCTCGTCGACGGCGCCGCCGGGCAGCGGCTGATCGAGCGGGTCGTCGAGCGCGAGCCCCGCTTCCGGGACACCGTTCTGCACGCCGACGAGACGACGTACGCGCACGCCGGACACGAACTCCTCGCCGTCCTGTGCCGCCGCTACCCGGCCGGCCTCGACGACACGGCCGTCGTCCCGCTGGCGGCACTGCTGGCCGAGGCGCCCGGCGGACGGCTGGTCGTCGACCAGCTGGCCGACCGCTTCCACGGCGGCGATCCGCTCGCCCTGCTGGACGCCTGCCTCACCCTCCTCTTCGACTGGCAGACCACCCTCTTCGGCCTCGGCATCGCCCTGGAGTCGCATCAGCAGAACGTGTCGCTGCTCCTGGGGCCCGAACAGGGCCGGGTGCGGCTGCTGTTCAAGGACAACGACGGGCCGCGCATCAACACCGACCGGCTCGCCGCCGTTCTGCCGGGTCCGTGGGGCTTCGACGACGAGCGGACCTACGGCACCGAGGACGGGCCGGTCGCCGACGTGTTCGCCACCATCACCGTCCATCTGTGCGCGGGCGCCTACGCGTTCGGGCTCGCCCGGCACGGCCGCGCCCCGCTGCCCACGCTGCTGGGGCTGGTCCGCGACCGGCTCGCCGAGGCCGTGGACCGGCTCGGCAGCACCCCGGCCGCCGTACTGCGCAACCGAATCCTGGACTCGCCGCACCTGCCCGTGAAGGCGATGGTCAGCGCCGGAACCCTGCTCAGCAAGGAGCGTTCGGGTGCCGCCGACATCAACAAGCACTACACCACCGGCCCCAACTACCTTCTCCAGGCAGGGGATTCGGTATGAGTGCCGAGGCCGCCTGGCGCCTGCCGAGACCCTCACCCTTCGGCCGCGGCCATGTGCACGCGGTGGCCGCCTGCTACTTCGTCGCGTCCTTCGCCGCCCTGGGCCTTCCGCCGTATCTCACCGAGATCCTCCCGGAGTTGGGCGACCGTTCCGCGCGCTGGGCCGGGGTTCTGTACGTGGTCCCGACGGTGTTCGGCGCGCTCGGCGCTCCCCTCTGGGGCAGGATCGCCGACCGCTACGGCCGCAAACGGCTGCTGCTGCGCGCCCAGTTGGGCCTCGCCGTCGCCTTTCTGCTCGCCGGCTGGGCGGACTCGCTGGCCACGTTCACGGTGGCGCTGATCCTCCAGGGCATCCTCGGCGGCACGTTCGCCGCGTCCAACGGCTACCTGGGGGCCGCGCTGGAGGGCCCTGCCCTGTCGAAGGCGCTCACCCTGATGCAGGGCAGCGCCCGAGCCGCCCTGGTCGTCGCGCCGATCGTCGTCGGCGCGCTGTCGGGCTGGCTTTCGCCGCACCGCCAGTACGCACTGCTGGCCGTACTCCCGCTCACCGCCGCCCTGTTGCTCGCCGCGCTCCCCGAGCCGAGCGAGGAGCCGGCGCCCGAGTCCATACCCGAGACCACCGCGCCCTCCGCCGCGCCGGTGGTCTCCCTGCGCACCCTGTACGCCCTGGAGTTCGCGTTCGTGTTCTCCACCGTCATCTCCTTCCCCTATCTGATCTCCCTGGTCGAGGACCGACTGCCGTGTACGTCGGCCACGTTGTCGGGCGTCCTCTTCGCCCTCCCCCACCTGGTCTATCTGGTGTCGGCGCTGGCCGTGCACTCCGTGGTCCGGGACCGGCCCCGGACCGGGATCGTCCTCGGCTTCGCCTTCATCGCGCTCGGCCTCGCCGGACACGGCGTCGCGGACTCGCTGACCGCGCTGATCGCCGTACGGCTGGTCCTCGGGGTGGGGCTCACGCTCGGCCTGGTGTCCCTGTCCGTGCTGGCCGCCGACTGCGCCAAAGGCCGTGCGCCCGGCGGGATGTTCGGCGCGCTGGAGTTCTTTTCCAAGGCCGGCGCGGTCGCCGCCGGCCTCGCCGCGGCGGCGGGCAGCGCCCGCTTCGGCCCGGCCGCGCCGGTACTGACCGGCAGCGGCGCCGCCGCACTCACCGTCCTCGCCTCCCTCTTCCTCCCCAACCCCCGCTCGCACCACGCCCGTTGGAGCCGCTGATGCCCTCACTGACCGACTCGCCCGCCACCACCACCGCCGAACGGTCTGCTTCCGAACGGTCTGCTTCCGAACTGCCTGTCGCCGAACTCCCCACCGCCGACGACGTGGTGACCCACACCCTCCTCAACTGCCTGCTGCGCGAGGTGTCGGGCCCGGAACGCCAGACCGTCGTCGACAACGGCCACCTCCTGCTCCGCCTCCCCCGCCGCGGAGTTCTCCTGCGGGTCAGCCTCCGCCGTACGTCCCTCCTCGGCGCCCACCGGTTCACCGGCCCGGTGAGCGAACAGGCCGGCGACGGCTGGGCGATGGTCGACTGGCGGCGGCTGGCCGAGTACACGCGCGACGAGCTGTCCCTGCGCACCGGGGAACGCAACGACGAGTTCCTGGAGCAGATCACCTCCAGCCACCAGGCCATCACGACCGCACTCGCCCACGAGCGCCCCGCCACACGGCCGGTCAACCACCCCGCCTCCCACCCCACTTCACACCTCGCCGCCTATCTCGCTTCCGAGCAGTCCCTGCTGTTCGGCCACCGCTTCCACCCCACGCCCAAGGCCCGCACCGGCGACCCGCGCGCCTGGGCGGCGTACGCGCCGGAGACCGGGGCCGTCTTCCCGCTGCGGCATCTCGCCGTACGCGCCCACCTGATCGCCGAGGAGGCCGCCGCCCCCTGGGCCGCCGCCGCGCTCGACGGTCAGCGCACGGACGTCCCCGACGGCTACCGACTGCTGCCGACGCACCCCTGGCAGTACGAGGCCCTGCGCGAACACCCGCTGCTGCGGGCCGCATTGGAGCGCGGCGACGTCCTGGACCTCGGCCCGGGCGGACGCCCCTTCGCCGCGACCGCGTCCGTGCGGACCCTCTACGACGGCGAGACGTTCCTCAAGTTCAGTCTGAACGTCCGGATCACCAACTGCCTGCGCAAGAACAGCATGTACGAGCTGTCCGGTGCCGTCGCCCTCACCCGTGCCCTCGCCCCGGCCCTCACGGAGCTGGCCGAACGCTTCCCCGACAGCGCGGTGCTCCGCGAGCCCGCCTACCGCACGCTCGCCCTGCCCGGCCCCGACGGCACCCCGGACCGCGACCTCTTCGAGGGCTTCGGCGTGATCGTCCGCGAGGGCCTGCCCCGACGCCTGACACCGGGTGCAACTCCCTTGCTGGCGGCGGCGGTTGCCGACGAGTACCCGTCCAGCACCGCGCACATCTCCCGGCTGCTCACCGACGCGGACCCGGACACGGCCCTCGACTGGTGGTCGGCGTACCTCGAACTGCTCGTCCCTCCCGTCCTGGCCGCCTACTTCGACCACGGGCTGGTCCTGGAACCGCATCTCCAGAACGTGCTGATCTGTGTGGGCGCCGACGGTCGCCCCGCCCAGGTCCTCTTCCGGGACCTGGAGGGCACCAAGCTGGTCCCCGAGCACCACACCGACACGCTGACCGCCGTACCGGCCGAGGTCGCGGGCCCGATGACGTACGACGCGGAGCGCGGCTGGGACCGGGTCGTCTACTGCCTGCTCGTCAATCACATCGCCGAACTCCTCGCCGCCCTGGCCGACCTGCACCCGGAGGCCGAGGCCGCGCTGTGGGCGCGGGTGCGTGACACCCTCCGGTCCTACGCCGACCGTTCGGGCTGCCCGCCCCGGCTCGCCGCACTGCTCGCCGGGGTGCCATTGCCCGCGAAGGCCAACCTTCTCACCCGCTGGGAGCGCAAGGCGGACCGCGAGGCAGGATACGTACGGCTGCCGTCCCCGCTCGCCGAGCACGTCCTGCGCGACACCACCCGGAGCACCCGATGACCCCCGCCGTGCACGACCACGCACTGTCCCTGCCCACCACCGAACTGCCCGCGTACGTCTACGACTTGACGGAGCTGCGCGGTCACGCGGCGATGGTCAGGGCGGCGCTGCCCGACCGGGTCGAGCTGTACTACGCGGCCAAGGCCAACCCGGAGCCGGAGATCCTGGCCGCGCTCTCGCCGTACGTCGACGGCTACGAGGTCTCCTCGGGCGGTGAACTCGCCCATGTCGCCGACGCGGTGCCGGGCCGGCCGCTGGCGTTCGGCGGGCCGGGGAAGACGCCGGACGAGGTGCTGGCCGCGCTGAAGCAGGGCGTCGACCGGTTCCATGTCGAGAGCGAACACGAGCTGCGCATGCTCGGGGAGTTGACGCGGCAGGTGGGACCCGAGCAGCGGGTGGCGGTGCTGGTACGCGTCAACATCCCGGTGGCGGACGGCTCGTTGGCGGGCAGTTCGCTGACGATGGGCGGGCGGCCGACCCCCTTCGGCCTGGACCCGGCCGGAGCCGCACGGGTGTTCCGGGCGCTCACGGACGAGACGTACCCCCAGCTCGAACTGCGGGGAATCCACGCCCACTTGGCGAGCGGACTCGACGCCCGGGAGCAGCTGGCGGTGGCCGAGTCCGTGGTGACCTGGGCGGCGGGGCTCGGGGTGCGCATCAGCGAGGTGAACGTCGGCGGCGGGATGGCTGTCGACTACACGGCCCCGGCCCGCCGATTCGACTGGACGGCGTTCGGCAGAGGCCTCGCCCGGCTGGCCGAGGCCCACCCGGAACTGACCCTGCGCATCGAGCCGGGCCGGGCGCTGACCGCGTACTGCGGCTGGTACGCCACCGAGGTGCTGGATGTGAAGCGGAGCCACGGCGAGGAGTTCGCGGTGGTCCGGGGCGGCACCCACCATCTGCGCACCCCGGCGACGAAGGGCCACGACCAGCCCTGCACGGTGCTGCCGGTCGACACCTGGCCGCACCCGTGGCCCCGCCCGGCGGCCGAGGAGGCACGGGTCACGCTGGCGGGCCAGCTGTGCACACCGAAGGACGTACTGGCCCGCCGGGTCCCGGCGGCGGGCCTGCGGGCGGGCGACAGAGTCCTGTTCTCCCTGGCGGGCGCCTACGCGTGGAACATCTCCCACCACGACTTCCTGATGCACCCGAGACCCGGTTTCCACTTCCTGGGCACGGAACCGACGACGACGATCCGGCAGAGGTAGCACACAGGAGCGAGGGCCGCCCGGTGCGGCCGGGGGCCCTCGTTTCCTGCTCGTAAGGCTGCGTCTGTTACGTCTGTCAGGCCTCGATGCCCGGCAGCAGCCCGGTCACGGGGGCGGCCATGTCGGTCACCTGGTGCAGCTGCTGGAGGTCGTTCAGCCGGTTCAGCGAGCTGAGCTGGGTGGAGACCCGGGGCAGGTCGTCGTGGTACTGGGCGGGAATCTCGCTCACGGCGAGCGAGTCGAGCTGGGCGATCGGGTTCAGCTTGCCCGCGTTCTGGTCGGCGGCGGGGGCCGCACTGGCCAGCGGGGCGGCGAGGCCGGTGACGCCGACGGCGAGACCAACGGCGGCGGCGATTCGTCGTGTTGAGATCATGCATTCAGCAACGGCCCGCGCCCCTCCCCGGACACGGCCACCCCGCCCCCCTCACTCGTCAGGCTCATCTTCTGCCTGCGCTTGCCGAGGTCACCGGGACGGAGGAGCCTCAGAAGGAGGGGCCCCTCGCGGCCCGCGCCCGACCGGGCCGCGCCCCCTCGGAGGAGGTCACCATGGGCACCGCGGCAAGCCACACCTTCGACACCGAAGCACTGCGCCGGGGCATCGAAGGACAGGACGCGACGGCCCTGCTGTCGCTCTACGCCGACGACGCCGAACTCCGCGTCGTCGACCACAACACCCAGCCCAGCCACCCGATGGTCATGCACGGACGCAGCGAGATCGGCGCCATGCTGAACGACGTGTACAGCAGGGACATGACCCACAAACTGGAACAGGTCGTCATCCAGGGCGACCAGGTCGCCTACACCGAGTCCTGCCTGTACCCGGACGGCGTCCGAGTCCTGGCCGGCTCGATGCTGTCCCTCCGCGACGGCAAGATCGTCGACCAGACGGTGCTGCAGGCGTGGGACGAGGAGGGCGGATGACGCCCTCGGTTAGGCTGGGCCCGGGGTCGTGACTGGCGCTGAGGTGGGGCACCACCGGGGAGCGGCCCTCGCGGAGTTCTGTAGTCCTCCGTGAACGCGGAGTGCGTGCCGTGCGCCTGGGCGATGACGACTGTCAGCTCAGGAGTGGATCATGTCCCAGGCCCGGCTCATGGACGGCACGTCGCTCGCCCGGCACATCGTCGAGGACACCGCGAAGAAGGCCGCCGACCTCACCGACCGTACGGGCGCGACGCCCTGTCTGGCGACGGTGCTGGTGGGTGCGGATCCTGCCTCGGTCACCTACGTCCGGATGAAGCAGAACCGCTGTCGCAAGGCCGGCATCGAGTCCCGCCATGTCGAGCTGCCCGCCATCACGACCACCGAGGAACTGGTGGGCACACTGCGTTCCCTCTCGGACGACCCCGGCGTGCACGGCATCCTGCTCCAGCACCCGATGGGCGGGCACATCGACGAGCGAGCCGCGTTCGAGGCGATCGCACCCGAGAAGGACGTCGACGGTGTCACCTTCGCCTCCTTCGCGACGATGAGCTTCGGCCTTCCCGGGTTCGTGTCCTGCACACCCGGCGGCATCATGCGGCTGCTGAACGCTTACGACGTCGACCCGTCCGGCAAGCGAGCCGTGGTGGTGGGCCGCAGTGCGATCCTCGGCAAGCCGGTCGGCATGCTGCTTCTCGGGCGCGACGCGACGGTGACGTACTGCCACTCACGAACGCGGGACCTGTCGTCCGTCGTCCGCGAGGCGGACATCGTGGTCGCCGCCGTGGGTCGGCCCCGGCTGATCCGGGGCGCGGACATCAAGCCCGGTGCCGTCGTGATCGACGCCGGGTACAACCCCGGGAACATCGGCGACGTCGACTTCGATTCCGCCGTCGAGCGGGCCGGGCTGATCACCCCGGTGCCGGGCGGCGTCGGTCCGATGACGATCGCGGTGCTGCTGGAACAGACCGTCGACGCCGCCGCCCGGCAACTCGGCGTCTGATCAGCGCATCCAAGCGCTGTAATCCATGACGTCGCCCTTCTTCAGGCCCCACGCGGGCTCCGCATAGGTCGCGGTGAGTTCCAGGCCGAGGACAATATCAACACCGGCGCGCAGGTCGGTTCGTTCGCCACCGGCGACAAGCCGCACGAGAACATCTTCACCAAGGACGGCAAGTACATCTGGAACATGTCCATCGGGGCGTCAACACCTCGCAGGACGCTCCCTGGCAGGACTTCACGAAGGGCGACCGGAAGATCACGGTCGTCGACGCGGCCACCTTCCAGCAGGTGAAGGTGATCGACATGCGGGACCGGCTCAACGCGCTGTACTTCCAGGTCTCGTTCTTCAACGGCTTCTTCGAGTACGACATCGCCACCGACCGGATCACCCGGACGAAGACCCTGCCCAAGAACCCGGCGACCAGCGACGACCGCACCACGTTCGTCAACGACTCACGCCACCACGGCATCTCGATGAAGCCGGACGGCACGAAGCTGTGCGTCGCGGGCACGATGGACGACTACGCGACGGTCGTCGACCGTACGACGCTCCAGGAGGGCCCGCTCGTCACCGCCTCGAAGCCCTACTGGGCGACGGTGAGCGGCGACGGCAAGTCCTGCGTCATCTCGGAGAGCGGCTCCGACCAGATCACGGCCATCGACTTCGCCACGGGCCAGAAGACGGTGTCCGTCCCGGTCGGCGATCACCCGCAGCGAGTCCGCCTCGCACATGTCGAGGCGGACTGGACAGGCCCGGCGACCAACTGAGGTACCGGTTCAGCTGAAGCCACGCGCGCACCCGCGCCCCTAAGTCTTTTAGTCTTTTAGGGGCGCGGGGAACTGCGCGACAAGCCCCCACCGGCCGGCAGCCGACGAACCAACCGCCTAACTGAACTCGGACGCGGCCCAGGAAGCCAACTCAGCCCGCGCAGCGCTCAGCAGGGCCGCCGAAGGAGCCGTCGCCCCATTCGTCACCAGCGCATAGTGCAGCACCCCCGAGTCCGCCGCAGTGAGCAGCAACCGCCGACTCCCCGTGCCACCAGGCTCCGTGCCCGCCGCGACAGGCGTCGTCGACGAGTAGGCCGGCGGCCCATACACCGTCCCGAGGTCGGAGACCACCGTGGTCGTCGCCGTAGGGAAGGACGCCGGCAGATGCAGCTCCGTCGGCGCCGAGATCCCCTTCGAGCGCCACACCAGCACGCTGTACTGCCCCGAGCCCACCAGCGTGGACACGTTCGGCAGCGAACTCGGCACCGGGTTCCAGGTGAGGGTCGTGGAGCCGTCCCGGGAGCGGTCCTCGTAGGTGAAGGCGAGCGTCGTGCCCGCCGTGGCGCCCGGATAGACGCGGTCCAGCATCCGGGCGTCCTGCCGCAGCACCGCCGTACCGGAGTCGTCGAGACGGACGGCGGACAGGTCCTCGTCGTTCCAGGCGTCGCCGGTGGTGAGGACCTTGTCGGGGTTGTCGTTCATCAGCTCGTTGTGGCGGCCGTTGTAGATGTCCCACTGCCATTGGCTGCCGGAGAGAACCGGCCCCGATCCACTCGCGCCCGACCACCAACTCGCGCCCTTCACACGGGAGTCGAGGGCCTGGTACATCGCCTTGTAGACCGTCGGCGCCTTGTCGGAGACCGAACCGGCCAGCGGGTGGCCGAACTCGCTGATGATCCCTGTCGTCCCGGTGGCGGCGGCCCGGTCACGGACCGTACCGAAGTCCGTCACGTACTGGCCGTCCTCCGCCTTGCCCCACATGAAGACGCCGGAGATGGCCTTCTGGTCGTAGAAGTGGGTGTTGAAGACGTAACGCGGGCCGATGGTCCCCGCGTCGAGCAGTCCGCCCTCCTGCTTCTGGAAGTCGATGTTGGCGTTCCAGAAGAGGTTCGGCTCGACGAAGGCGGGCTTGTCCTGCCAGCCGGCCGCGTCCATCCGGGCGCGGAACTTGACGTAGAAGGGCCACAGGACGTCCTTCTCCCACGTCCTGCTGGTCTGCCCCGAGTCGAGGGTCCCGAAGTGCGGCTCGTTGTACGGGTCGAAGCCGACGACACCCGTGAACTGGGCGCTGGTGAGGTTCGCCTTCAGGTACGCCATCGTCTTCTGCGCGGTGTCGAGGAACGAGTCCTGGATTCCGTAGGTGTTGTGCCAGAAGTCGTACGTCGCCTCTGTCACCGCCGCGTTCGAGGTGATGTTCTGTCCCCAGAAGGGGCAGATCCCGCAGTACTCGTCCGGGTAGTCACCGAGGTCGACGGCCCACTTGGGGGCGCCGTCGCCGGTGTACCAGCTGTCGGAGTCGAAGAGCCAGCGGGAGTAGAGGTCCTGGTGGAAGTCGGGGTAGACGCGGATGCCCGCGTCCAGGAAGGCACCCATCTGGGCGGTGGCGGCGGCCAGATAGCTGCTGCTCACCGCGCCACGCACGGGCTCCGCATACGCCCACGAGAGCAGGAAGCGGACACTGTTGCCGCCGCCGAGCGCTCGCAGCGCGGTCGCGGACTTCTTGGCGTCCGCGACCGAGGCGAAGGGCAGTCCGTTGTTCTCCTTGAGCTTCGTCTCGCCGGAGACGTTGTAGCCGCGGAGCACGACCTCGCGGCCCAGAGCGTCGGTGAACCGACCGTTCTGGACGGTGAGGGTGGTAGAGGTAGGGGTGTCGAACCAGAGGGTGTCGGCCCGGGCGGGCTGGGAGCCGACGGTGGTCAGGAAACCCGTGACCAGGACCAGTACGCCGAGCAGATGCATGCGCAACTTCGACATGTCCATTACAGTCCCGCGCGCATCAGTGGTCGTCAATACCAAGTGACTGTTGAGTAATCTTCAGCTTTTGCTGGTGGGCGATGATCGAGTCAGATGGGCGACAAAAGGAGCGAATCGTGCGTGACATCCTCCCGGCGCTCGGGCGCTGGTACGCGGCGGGCGAACCGTTCGGCCTCGCCACCGTCGTCTCCGTCAGCCGCAGCACGCCCCGCGACCCCGGGGCCGCGATGGCGGTCGGCCCCGGTGACGAGGTGGTGGGCAGTGTGTCCGGGGGCTGTGTGGAGGGTGAGGTGTTCGAGCTGGCCCAGGAGGTGGTGGCGGACGGCGAGGCTCGACTCGCGACCTTCGGTTACAGCGACGAGGACGCCTTCGCGGTGGGGCTGACCTGCGGCGGTGAGATCACCGTGCTGGTGCGGCCCGTCACGCCCGCTCTCGATCCGTCCTTCGCTGCGGTCACGGAGGCCGTGGCGGCGGGCAGGCCGGTGACCGTGGCCACCGTGACCGACGGTCCGGCGGCGCTCGGCGCCACACTCGCTGTGTGGCCGGACGAGGTGTCAGGCACGCTCGGCGCGACCGGCCTCGACGTGGCCGTCACCGCCGACGCCCGCGGTGAACTCGCCCTGGGGGCAACGGGGTTGCGGCACTACGGGCCCAACGGGGAGCGGCGCGAGGACGCCGTCACCGTGTTCCTGCACTCCTTCGCGCCCCCGCCCCGCATGCTCGTCTTCGGCGCCATCGACTACGCCGCCGCCGTGGCCCGCATCGGCGCCTTCCTCGGCTACCGGGTCACCGTCTGCGACGCCCGCCCGGTCTTCGCCACCCCGAAGCGCTTCCCCGAGGGGGTCGAGGTGGTCGTCGACTGGCCGCACCGCTATCTGCGCGGCACGGACACCGACGAGCGCACGGTGGTGTGCGTCCTGACCCACGACCCGAAGTTCGACGTACCGCTGCTGGAGGAGGCGCTGCGCCGCCCCGCCGCGTACATCGGGGCGATGGGCAGCCGCCGCACCCACGACGACCGCCGGACCCGGCTGACGGAGGCCGGCCTCACCGGGCCCGAGCTGTCCCGGCTGCGCTCCCCCATCGGACTGGACCTCGGCGCGCGTACGCCCGAAGAGGTCGCGGTGTCCGTGGCGGCCGAGATCGTCGCGCTGCGGTGGGGCGGCAGCGGGGTGGCGCTGACGGCGACGGCAGGCGCGATCCATCCGCCGAAGGCGGGTTAGGTCCGGCGGGGCGGCAGCCTGTGCAGTTCCACGTCGGTGAGGCGGCCGTCGTCCGTCACCGTCGCCGTCATGTACGTGCAGTGGGGCTGGCGGCGGCGGTCGGTCGGCGAGCCGGGGTTCAGCAGCCGGAGGCCGGTGTCCGTCGTGGTGTCCCAGGGGATGTGGCTGTGGCCGAACACGAGGACGTCGAGGTCGGGAAAGCGGGTGCTGCAGCGGGCCTCTCGGCCCTGCGCGGGGCCGGTCTCGTGGACGACTCCGAGGCGGAGGCCGTCGAGGTCGGCGTACGCGACCTCGGGGAGTCTGGCGCGTAGGTCGGGGCCGTCGTTGTTGCCGTATACGCCGATGAGGCGGCGGGAGCGGGTCTCCAGGAGGTCGAGGGTGGGTGTGTCGACCCAGTCGCCGGCGTGGATCACGATGTCTGCGTGCGGGAGTTCGGTAAGAAGTTCCGCTGGCAGTTGCTTGGCGCGTTTGGGGAGGTGGGTGTCGGAGAGGAGCAGGAGGTGCACGTGCCTGAGCGTAGGGGGTGCCGCGATTTGCCGTTTTGCGGGTGCGGCGCCGTCGTGGCTTGTCGCGCAGTTCCCCGCGCCCCTTCGGGCGCGGAGGCCGCGCCCGGTTAGTATCAGGCATCCCGGACCGTGCCATTGCGGAAACGGGGAGTAAAGCCAAAAGGGGGCTTCCAGCCGCATGCCGGTCAAGGTCAGCGTCATCGTTCCGGTGTACAACCCGGGACCGTACATCGAGGACTGCGTCGCGTCGCTGCTGCGGCAGTCGCTGCCCGCCGACGAGTACGAAGTGATCTTCGTCGACGACGGTTCCACCGACGAGACCCCGGCCCGGCTGGACCAGCTCGCCGCGGAGGAACCGCGTCTCAAGGTCATCCACCAGGAGAACTCGGGCTGGTCGGGCAAGCCGCGCAACGTCGGTATCGAGGCCTCGCAGGGCGAGTTCGTCATGTTCGTCGACAACGACGACTACCTCGGCGACGAGGCCCTCGAGCGGATGTACGACTACGGCGTGGCCAACGGCGCCGACGTCATCGTCGGAAAGATGGCCGGCAAGGGTCGGCCCGTGCCCGTGGAGCTGTTCCGGCACAACCACCCCAAGGCCAGCGTCGAGAACGCCCCGCTCATCGACAGTCTCACCCCGCACAAGATGGTCCGCCGGGCCTTTCTCGACCGCATCGGTCTGCGTTTCCCCGAGGGCCGGCGGCGGCTCGAAGACCATGTCTTCGTCACCGAGGCATATCTGCGCGCGGACAACGTCTCCGTGCTCAGCGACTACGTCTGCTATTACCACGTCAAGCGCGACGACGCCTCGAACGCGGGATTCCAGCGCTTCGACCCCGTGGGGTACTTCCGGAATCTGCGCGAGGCCCTCGATGTCGTCGAGCGCTACACCGAGCCCGGTGCCGTGCGCGACCGGCTCTTCCGGCGCTGGCTGCGCAACGAGATGGTCGAGCGGATGCGCAGCAACCGTCTGCTCAAGCTGCCCGAGGACTACCGCAAGGAGATGTTCGACGAGATCCGCGGGGTCGTCGTCGAGCGCTTCGGCCCTGGTGTCGCGAACGGTATGCAGGAGGCACAGCGGATCGTCGCGGCGCTGATCGCCGCCGACCGGCTGGACGACGTGCTCGCGTTCGCCGAGTGGGAGGCCTCGCTCGCCCCCTCGGCCACTCCCCTCAGTGTCGAGTGGCAGGACGGGGTCCTCCACGTCGGCTTCAGCGCCGAGTTCACCTCCCACGGCAAGCCGATGACGTTCCCCGCCGAGGACGACAGCGACGGCGCCGACCTGGACGGCACGCCCACCGACGCCGACGACGCGATCGCCCGCGTGGCGGCCTCGACCGTCGCCCGGTTCGGGAGCGCGACGGCCGACTTCCTGGTGCGTGAGCGGTCCACGGCCGCCCAGTTCTTCCAGCCGGTGGAGCTGACCCGCGAGACCCTCCCGGCCGACGAGGACGATCAGGTGCGGCTGGTGCTGCGCGGTACGGCCACCGTCGACCCCGGTACGGCGGCGGGCGGTGTCGCGCTCGGCGGCGGTCTGTTCGACGTGTTCGTCCGGATCAAGCTGGGCGGCTGGACCCGTGAGTGCCGTCTCGGCCCGGTCAAGCTGGACCCCCGTCCGGTGCCCCCGGCCGGTGTGGTCGCCGGTCGCGTGGTCCTGCCGTACTGGACCGCGAAGCAGGCCACGCTGTCCCTGGACGTCGACCGCGCCGTCAAGGGCGTCGGTCTGGGCCGGCTGAAGCCGGACGATGTCACCGTCACGGGTGACCGGCTGCGTGTCGCGTTGCCGCTGCACGTACCCGGCGACACCAAGGCGCTGCTGCGCCTGACCTCGGCGACCGCCGCCGAACCCGTGGACGTGGAGGGCACGCTGTCCGGTGCCTTCTTCGAGGCGACGCTGCCCGGCAGCGCGCTGGCCGACGGGACTTGGAAGCCCTCGCTGTGCCTCTCCCCCGAGGCCGACGAGCCGCGCTTCCTGGCGATGTCCGTCAGCCTCGCCGCCAAGTCCGGCCGCGTCCAGGTCGTACGGCCGGTCAAGCCGGCCGGGCCGAGTACCGGCCAGAAGGTGGTCCGCAAGGTGCGGCGCACCCTCGGGAAGATCGCCCGCAAGGCCGGGCTGCGACGCGGAAACGGAGCCTGACACCATGCGCGCACTGGACATCGAAGGCGCCTGGGTACTGGAGCCGAAGATCTTCCCGGACGACCGGGGCAGCTTCCACGAGTGGTACCGGGGCGAGGAGTTCCGCGAGGCCACCGGCTACGACCTCTCCCTCGCCCAGGCGAACTGCTCGGTCTCACGCCGGGGCGTCGTGCGCGGGGTGCACTTCTCCGACGTACCGCCGAGTCAGGCCAAGTACGTGACGTGCGTGCGCGGCGCGGTCCTGGACGTCGTGGTGGACATCCGGGTCGGCTCGCCCACCTACGGGCAGTGGGAGGCCGTACGCCTCGATGACGACACCCGGCACGCCGTGTTCCTCGCGGAGGGGCTCGGGCACGCCTTCATGGCGCTCACCGACGACGCCACCGTCGTCTACCTGTGCTCGACCGGGTACGCGCCGGGCCGTGAGCACGGCTTGCATCCGCTCGACCCGGCGCTGGGCATCGCCTGGCCCGAGGGCATCGAGCCGGTGCTGTCCGAGAAGGACGCCGAGGCGCCCACGCTGGCGGAGGCCGAGCGGTCCGGGCTGCTGCCGTCGTACGCGGACTGCGCGGCCTACTACGCGGGCCTGCGCGACAAGCAGTAACCGACCCATACGAAATCCCTGGGCCCGGCAGCTGATGAGCTGCCGGGCCCAGGGATTTGTTCACTCTGACGTCAGCGGCTGGTGCTCAGCGGCTCCAGGCTGCGGCGCAGCTGCTCCCAGCCCTTGCCGCGCTTCGTGCCACGGTTGCGGGAGCGGACGAGCGGGGCCCAGAAGGCGGCCTCGACCAGGGTCTCCGGCTTGACGGCCGGCGTGCGCTCCAGGACGCTCTCGGGGACCTTCTGCGGGTCCGCGACCTCGAACTCCGCGATGATCTCGTCGTACTTGTCCGAGAGCACGGTGTTGTCGGGGTCGGCGCCGAAGACGATGAGCTGTCCGGTGGGCGCGGTGTCGACGAGGACCGTGACCAGGTCGGGGCGGTACCGGGCGAGGATCTCGATCAGCTTGTAGACGTCGCCGGTCCAGGCGTTGGTGTGCCGGTCGCGGGCGGCCTCGTCGATGCTGCGCGGCAGCATGTCGTCGAGGACGATGACGCTGGCCCAGTCCGAGTGCTTCTCGACGTTGATGAAGTCGCGCAGCGCGTACTCGAACAGGTGCATGCCGTCGATGAACGACAGGTCGAGCGTGGTGCGCTGCCAGTAGCCGAACGGGCTGCGGTTGCGGGCCAGGTTGCGCAGCGGGTGCCGGCCGCCCGTGAGGTGGGCGAGGGGGTTCTGCCGGGCGAAGAAGTCGTCGCTGGTGGCCTTGGCGAGATGGACGTCGCAGCGGATCTCGGAGACCACCTTGAACGCGGGGTCGATCGCGATGCTGGGTACCCGGGACAGGGTCAGGCTTCGGCCGTCGTTGACGCCGATCTCCAGGTAGTTCCTGTTCGCGCTGACCTTGTGGAGCTCCCGGAGGAACTCATGACGTTTCACGAGGAAATCTCCTTGCGGATGTGTGGCAGTGCTTCGTGCAGGGCGGTACGCCAGTCACGGAGGGGTCCGAGACCGGTCTGCTGCCAGCGGCCGTGGCCGAGGGCGCTGTATGCGGGCCTGGGTGCGGGCCGGACGAAGGCCGCGCTGGTGGTGGGGCGCACCCGGTCCGGGTCGGCGTCGACGAGGCGGAACACCTCACGCGCCAGCTCGAACCAGGTTGCCTCGCCGGAGTTGGTGGCGTGGAGAATACCGTTCACCTCGGGACCGATGCGGGGTCCGAGGTCGGCGATGCGTACGGCGACGTCCGCGCTCCAAGTGGGTTGGCCGCGTTGGTCGTCGACGACGTCGAGGGTGTCCCGACGCGCCTCCAGTTCGATCATCGTACGCACGAAGTTGCCGCCGTGGGCGCCGTACAGCCAAGCCGTGCGCAGGACGACGCTCGCGTCGGGCAGCGTGGCCAGGACGGCCTGCTCACCGGCGAGTTTGGTGCGGCCGTAGGCCGTGCGCGGGGCCGGGGTGTGGTCCTCGGGGTACGGGGTGCTGCGGGTCTCGCCGTCGAAGACGTAGTCCGTGGAGACGTGGATGAGCCGGGCGCCGTGCTCGGCGCAGGCCTGGGCGAGCAGTCGCGGGCCGACGCCGTTGATGCGGAGCGCGGTGTCCTCGTCCGTCTCGGCGTCGTCGACGGCGGTGTAGGCGGCGCAGTTGACGACCAGGGCGGGCCGGTGCTCGGTGAGGACGCGGCGCACGTCGTCGGGGTCGGTGATGTCCAGGGCGGCGTGGGCGAGACCCACGACGTCCTCACCGCGCCCGAGGAGTTCCTCGACGGTGTCGCGGCCGAGCATGCCGGCGGCGCCGGTGACCAGCCACTTCATCCCTTGACCTGCTTCTCCGTGGTGCCGACGCGCTGCTTGAGGGGCTCCCACCAGGCGCGGTTGTCGCGGTACCAGGCGACGGTGGCGGCGAGACCGGCGGCGAAGTCGTGGCGCGGGGTGTAGCCCAGCTCGTCGTGGAGCTTGCTCCAGTCGACGGAGTAGCGCAGGTCGTGGCCCTTGCGGTCCTCGACGTACTCGACGCTGTCCCAGTCGGCGCCGCAGGCTTCGAGGAGCAGCCCGGTGAGTTCCTTGTTGCTCAGTTCCGTGCCACCGCCGATGTTGTAGACCTCGCCGGGCCGGCCGCCGGTGCGCACGAGGTTG
This sequence comes from Streptomyces sp. GQFP, assembly GCF_021545335.1. Lineage (GTDB taxonomy): Bacteria > Actinomycetota > Actinomycetes > Streptomycetales > Streptomycetaceae > Streptomyces. The sequence goes on from NZ_CP089312.1 coordinate 416,612, forward strand.
ATGCCCTGGCAGTGGTCGTCGACGTGCAGCCAGTCGCGGACGTTGAGGCCCTCGCCGTACAGCGGGACCTTCTTGCCGTCGAGGAGGTTGGTGACGAAGAGCGGGATGACCTTCTCGGGGAACTGGTGCGGCCCGTAGTTGTTGGAGCAGCGGGTGACGCGCACGTCCAGGCCGTGGGTGCGGTGGTAGGCGAGGGCGAGCAGGTCGGAGGATGCCTTCGACGCCGAGTAGGGCGAGTTGGGGGCCAGCGGGTGGGTCTCCGGCCAGGAGCCGGTCTCGATCGAGCCGTACACCTCGTCGGTGGAGACGTGCACGAAGGGGCCGACGCCGTAGCGCAGGGCCGCGTCAAGCAGCACCTGGGTGCCCACCACGTTGGTGCGGACGAAGTCGGCGGCGCCGTCGATCGAGCGGTCCACGTGGGACTCGGCGGCGAAGTGGACCACCTGGTCGGCCTCGGCCATCAGTTTGTCGACGAGTTCGGCGTCACAGATGTCGCCCTGGACGAACTTCAGCCGGGGATGCCCGGCCGGCAGGTTCTCCAGGGTGCCCGCGTACGTGAGCTTGTCCAGCACCGTGATCCGGGGCGCCTCGGGGGCGTCGGACGTGAGGAGGTTGCGGACGTACATGGAGCCGATGAATCCGGCGGCGCCGGTGACGAGGAGGTTCATGAATGGATCTGCACCTTGCTGTGGTCTCCGAGGACGAGTCGGTGGGCGCTGGGAACACTGGGGGCCGGGGTCACCTCGACATGCCGGCCGATGAGCGAGGACTCGATGCGGCCCACCCCGGCGATGGACGAGTCGCGCAGCACGATGGAGAACTCCAGCTCGCTGTCGGTGATCCGGCAGTTCTCCGCGAGGGAGGTGAACGGTCCGACGTAGGAGTCGCTGACGACGGTTCCGGCGCCGATGACGACGGGTCCGACGATCCGGGAGCGGGTGATGCTCGCGCCCTTCTCGATCACCACACGCCCTATGGTCTCGGACGCGTCGTCCACGTCGCCGTCGATCCGCCGCTCCAGGCCCTCCAGGACCATGCGGTTGACCTCCAGCATGTCGGTGACGTTCCCCGTGTCCTTCCAGTAGCCCTTGATGAGCGTGGATCGTACGTCGGACCGGGTGTCGATGAGGTGCTGGATGGCGTGGGTGATCTCCAACTCGCCGCGCCAGGACGGGCGGATGGCGCGTACGGCGTCGTGGATGGCCGGGGTGAAGAGGTACACGCCGACGAGCGCGAGGTCGCTCTTGGGGTGCTCCGGCTTCTCCTCCAGGCCGATCACCTGGCCGTCCGCGTCGAGTTCGGCGACGCCGAAGGAGCGCGGGTCGGGCACCTGGGTGAGCAGGATCTGGGCGTCCGGACGCAGTCCGCGGAACTCGTCGACGAGGGCGCTGATGCCGCCGACGATGAAGTTGTCGCCGAGGTACATGACGAAGTCGTCGTCACCGAGGAAGTCCCGGGCGATCAGCACCGCGTGGGCCAGGCCCAGGGGCTTCTCCTGCGGGATGTAGGTGACCTTCAGGCCGAACTTCGATCCGTCGCCGACCGCTTCCTCGATCTCGGCCGCGGTGTCACCGACGATCATCCCGACCTCGGTGATGCCCGCGTCGGCGAGGGATTCCAGGCCGTAGAACAGCACGGGTTTGTTGGCCACGGGCACGAGCTGCTTCGCCGAGGTATGGGTGATCGGCCGAAGCCGTGTGCCGGCGCCGCCGGAGAGCACGAGAGCCTTCATCCGTTCACCCTAGCTTCGATTTCCCGGTACGTAATATCCGGTGCCTCTGGGTGACCGGCACGGGTGCGTGTCCGGTGCCTCCGGGTGACGGGCGCGGGTGCCCGTCAGGGCTCCAGCACGATCTCGCTCCACACCTGTTTGCCGCCGCTGACCGGGACGGTTCCCCAGGCCGCCGACATGGCCTCGACCAGGAGCATGCCCCGGCCGCCGGTGGCCTCCCAGCCGAGGTTCGTGGGTCTGATGGGGGTGCGGGGCGAGTTGTCGGCGACGGCGACACGCAGCCGGCCGTTGAAGAGGGTGAGGTCGAGGCGGACCTGGCCGTCGGTGTGCACGAGGGCGTTGGTGACCAGCTCGGAGACGACGAGGAGCACGGTGTCCATGTTCTCCTCGAGGTGCTCCTGGGCGCCCGCCTCGCCGGACAGGCTCCAGGTGCGCAGGGTGCGCTTGCTGAAGCGGCGGGCGTGCCGGACCGCCTCGGGCACCCGCCACACGGTCCAGCTCTCGCGCAGCGGGCGCTTTTCCATGCCGTCGTAGCGCAGCAGGAGCAGGGCCACGTCGTCGTTGCGGTTGGCGCCCGCGAGCAGGGCGTCGGCGACCAGGCCGAGGTGGGCGGGATCGGCGGCGGCGAGGTCGGCCGCGAGGGCGGCCAAGCCGTCCTCGATGTCGGTCTCCGCGGACTCGACGAGGCCGTCGGTGGTGAGGGCGAGCAGGGTGCCGGGCTGGAGGCGCAGCATGCTCATCGGGAAGTCGGCCCGGGGCAGCACACCGAGCGGGGGTCCTACGTCGGACTCGGCGACCTCGGTGGTGCCGTCGGGGTGGCGGACGACCGGGGGGAGGTGGCCGGCGCGGACGTACCAGGCGGTGCCCTCCTCCATGTCGACCTCGACGTAGCAGCAGGTGGCGAAGAGGTCGGTCTCCATGTCGGCGAGGAGCCGGTTGGAGTGGGAGACGACGACGTCGGGCGGGTGGCCCTCGACGGCGTAGGCGCGCAGGGCGGTGCGCATCTGGCCCATGAGGGTGGCGGCGCTCGCGTTGTGGCCCTGGACGTCGCCGATGACGAGGGCGACGTGGTTGTCGGGGAGCGGGATCACGTCGTACCAGTCGCCGCCGACCTCCAGGCCCTCGGTGGTCGGCAGGTAGCGGGCCTCGGCGACCCCACCGGGCAGTTTGGGCAGGCGGCGGGGCAGCAGGGAGCGCTGGAGCATGCCGACGAGTTCGTGTTCGGCGTCGAAGGCGTGGGCACGGGTGAGGGCCTGGCCGGCGAGGCCTGCGGCGGCGGTGAGCAGGGCGCGTTCGTCGGTGCCGAACTCGTGCGGGCTGTCCCAGCCGATCAGGCAGAGGCCGGCCATCCGGCCGCCCGCGGGCAGCGGCAGTACGGCGAGACCGCCGGGGCCGACGCCGTCCAGCGCGGGCTCCATCTCGGTACCGGCGGGCCAGATCGCCGCGCGGCCCTCGCGCAGGGCGGCGGCCAGCGTGGGCATGGAACGGACGGGGGACTCGGGCCACTCGGAGCGCCATTCCAGACGCCACGACTCGGGCCAGACCTCGGGCTCGGGCGGGTCGAGGACGGTGACGACGAGCCGGTCGTTCTCCAGTTCGGCGAGGGCGATCCGGTCGGCCCGCAGCGGTTCGCGCAGCGCGGTGACGACGGCCTGGCTGACGTCGCGGACGGTCCCGGCGGTGGCCAGGGCGGCGGCGAGGCGCTGGACGCGGGCCACGTCGGTGACGCCGGAGCGCAGGGTGGAGGCGTCGCCGACGGTGCCCACGAGCCGGGCGGGCCGGCCCTCCCCGCCGGTCACGAGCCGTCCGCGCAGCCGCAGCCACCTGGGGGGTCCTGCGGGCTGGAGCACCCGGAACTCCAGTTCGCGGTCGCCGATGGACATGTGGTCGGCCTCGACGACGGACATCAGGGAGGGCAGGTCCTCGGGCACGGTCAGGCCGAGCAGGGTCTCGACCTTGCCGTCGAAGTCGGTGCGGTCGAGCGCGAACAGTTCGAGGAGTTCGTCGCCGACCTCGACCCGGCCGGTGTCCATGGCGAGGCTGAAGGAGTTGGCCGGAAGTTCGCCTTGATCCCCGGCGGCGATCGGTGCGGGCCAGGCGACGGCGTCGGCGAGCAGGGCGAGACAGTCCCGGGCGTCGTCGTCGAAGCCGCCGGGACTCTCCGTCACGGCGAGCAGACAGCCGCCGTCACCGACGGCCGCCCCCGCGCGGACCGGCAGGGCGGCCAGGTGGACGTCGGCGGTCGGCATCCGCCGTGACTCGGCGCAGTCGGCGAGTTCGCCGGGCCCGAACCAGACGGGCCTGCCGGTGCGATGAGCCTCGGCGGCGGGCGATCCGCCGGCCACCGCGTAGCTGTCGCGCAGGCCGTACAGCGTGCGGGGCACCCCGGCGGACTCGACGAGACACAGCAGCTCACCGGCATCACCGGGGGTGTACACGGCGGCGGTGGCCACATCCGCGAAGACGAGCGCCTGTTCGAGGACGCGGCGCAGGTACTCCCGGGGGTCGAGGTCGGCGGGGAGCGTCTTGAGGGCAAGTTCGGCACGCAACGTTCTCGTGCCGCGTCTCGCGTCCTCACTGACCACGTCGTCATTACAGCGCGTATGGGGCGCGGGCGCAGCCCCTGTGCCGTTCCGACGGCACCGGTCGGCCCAGTCGGCGCCCATGACCGCACCTGTGCGTTCCGCACGGTGGCCTCATGACAGCCGTGACTGTCGGCGCCCGCCCCCGGGCTGGAAGGCTCGGTGCCAGCCATCGAGGAGGTGGGCATGGACCAGCGGTACGAGGTGTACGCACTGGCCGACCGGCACTTCTACGAGACGCCCGACCGGCTGTCCGCACCGGGCAAGGTCGCTCCCCTGTTCGAGACGGCGCGCCGTGCGGTGCCGGAGGGGTGGCGGACGGGGCGGATCGGCGACTGGCTGGCCCTGACGCCGCTCGGCCCGGACGGCGACCCGCTGCCCGGACCCACGCAGGGCTGGAAGGTGCACGCGTCGGCCACCCGGACGAACGCGGAGCGGATCGCCGGGGCGGTGTGGGACTACTGCGTGCCGCGCGGCATCCCGTTCAAGTTCTTACCGGGCCCTCATCTGCTGCATCTGCGGAACACCAAGTACGCGGGCCGGGACGGCAGCGGGAAGTTCGTGACCGTCTATCCGGCGGACGAGGACGCGCTGCACCTGGTGCTGACCGAGCTGGGCGCACTGCTGGAGGGCTGCGAGGGGCCGTACATCCTCACCGATCTGCGCTGGCGGGAGGGTCCGCTGTACGTCCGCTACGGGGCATTCGCACGCTCCTTCGTGGTCGACGAGCGGGGCTCGCTGGTGCCCGCGGTCCGGGACGGCGAGGGGCGGCTGGTGCCGGACCGGCGCGCGCCCTCCTTCCAGGTCCCGGAGTGGGTGCGGCTGCCCGCGTTCCTGGAGGAGCAGCTCGCGGCCCGCAACGCCACGACGGTCGCCGACCTGCCGTACCGCATCGAGAAGGCGCTCCACTTCTCCAACGGCGGCGGGGTGTACGTGGGCACCGACACGCGGGACGGGCGCCGGGTCGTTCTGAAGGAGGGGCGTCCGCACGCGGGGCTGGCGGCCGACGGCGCGGACGCGATCACCCGGCTGGAGCGCGAACGTGCCGCGCTGGAGCGGGTGTCCGGGCTCGGGACGGTGCCTCGGGTGCGGGACTGGTTCACGCTCGGTGACCACCGCTTCCTCGTCATGGACTTCATCGAGGGACGCCCGCTCAACGCCTTCTTCGCCGAGCGGCACCCCCTGCTCACCCACGACCCGGATCCGGGGGCGGTGGCCGACTACACGCGGTGGGCGCTGCGCATCCATCGCGCGGTCGAGGAGGTCGTCGAGGCGGTGCACGCGCGCGGGATCGTCTTCAACGACCTGCACATCTTCAACATCATGGTGGCGCCCGACGAGGAGTCGGTGTCCCTGGTCGACTTCGAGGCGGCGGCACCGTCCGAGGAGCGGGGCCGCCAGATCGTCGCCCACCCCGGGTTCTTCGCCCCTCCCGACCGCAGGGGCGAGGACGTCGACCGGTACGCCCTGGCCTGTCTGCGGCTCGCGCTCTTCCTGCCCCTGACCACCCTGTTCGTGGTGGACCGCGGCAAGGCGGCCCACCTGGCCGAGGTGATCGCCGGCCAGTTCCCGGACGTACCGCGGGAGTTCCTGGACGAGGCGGTCGCCGAGATCACCCGTGAGGTGTCCGCGCGGGAGCCCGGCCGCTCCGTGTCGGCGTCGCCCGTCACGCCTGTCGAGCCCGGCGACTGGCCGTTCAGCCGTGACTCGATGGTGAAGGCGATCCTCGCCTCCGCCACCCCCGACCGGGACGACCGGCTCTTCCCCGGCGACATCACCCAGTTCTCCGACGGCGGCGGCCTCGGGCTCGCGCACGGCGCGGCCGGGGTGCTGTACGCGCTGTCCCAGGCGGGCGCCGAGCGCTACGAGGAGGGCGAACGCTGGCTGCTGGCCCACACCGACCCGGTGCCGGTGGGCACGCCGCTCGGCCTGTACGACGGTCTCGCGGGCGTCGCCCATGTGCTCGACCTGCTCGGGCACCAGGGGCGTGCGCTGGACCTGATCGACGTCGTCCTCGGGGAGAAGTGGCACAAGCTCTCCTCGGACCTGCGCGGCGGCCTCGCCGGGCTTGGCCTGGTCCTGGGCCGGCTGGCGCGGACGACCGGGGAGAAGGCGCTGGCCGAACGGGCCCAGGACGTCACGGACATCCTGGTGGGCCGACTGGCCGAGCCGCTCCCGGACCCGCCGAAGAGGCGCGCCGGGCTGTTACGCGGCGCGAGCGGGCCCGCGCTGCTGTTCCTCCGGCAGTACGAGGTCACAGGCGACCCCGCACTGCTCGACGCGGCCGGCACGGCGCTGCGCCGGGACCTGGACTGCTGCGTCGTACAGCGGGGCGGCGGCCTGGAGGTCGACGAGGGGTGGCGGACCATGCCGTACCTCGCAGAGGGCAGCGTGGGGATCGGTCTGGTCCTCGACGACTACCTGGCGCTCGGCGCGCCCGAGGGGCGCTCCGCGACGCACACCGACGGGTACGAGGACTTCGAGCGGGCCCGGGCCCGGATCCTGACGTCCGCCGCCTCACGTTTCTACGCGCAGCCCGGGCTGTTCCAGGGCCGGGCCGGCATGATCCTGCACCTCGCCCGTACCGGCGCCCCCGAGGCGCGGCTGCGGGAACAGATCGCGGGGCTCGGCTGGTACGCGATGCCGTACCAGGGCCAACTGGCCTTCCCCGGGAACCAGATGATGCGCCTCTCCATGGACCTGGGCACCGGGACCGCGGGGTGTCTGCTCGCGCTCGGCGCGGCCCTCGACAACACGGCCCCCGCCGCTCTGCCCTTCCTCCCGCCGCCACAGCGGCCCCATGACGCGGCTCCGCACCCGGAGTCGTGACGCGACACCCGTCCCCACCGGAACCCGGACCGCCGGGTTCACCGGGATCACCCGAAAGGATCCGACATGGCACTGCTCGACCTTCAGACGATGGAGTCCGACGACCACTCCGCCACCGGCGCCAACAGCACACTGAGCCTGCTGTCCTGCGTGAGCGCGGCCAGCGTCACCCTCTGTCTCTGAGCACCTCGGACAGGGACGCCGGGCGGTCACTCCACCTGTGGAGGGCCGCCCGGCGGTCCGTCACCCCCGTCGGAGGGTCCGCCCGCATGACGACAGCCACCCACGACCGGCCTGCCGCGTCCGAGGACACCGCCTCGCCGCTGCGCGCGACCGTGCGCCGCACCGGGGCGCGCAGCGCTGTCCTGTTCCTGGTGGCCACGGCCTCGACCGGGCTGAGCCTCGCCCTGCCCCTGTTCCTGGGGCGGGCCCTCGACCTGCTGCTGGCCCGCCCGGATGGTACGGGAGCCATGCGCTGGGTCCTGTGGTGCGCCGGTCTCGTCCTGCTGCTCGCCGTGCTCGACGCCGTCGAGACGGTGCTGGGCGCGGCCACGACCGCCCGCGCGACGGCTTGGCTGCGGTATCGGCTGACCCGGCATCTGCTCGCCGTGGGGCCACGGGCCGGGGAGCGCTTCGGGTCCGGCGAACTGGTGACCCGGCTGGTCGGCAACGCCGCGCAGGCCGGGACCGCGCCCGCCGCCCTCGCCGCGCTGCTGGCCGCGCTCGCGGGGCCGGTCGGGGCGGTGGTGGCGCTCGGTCTGCTCGACCCGTGGCTGGCCGCCGTGTTCCTCGCCGGGGCGCCGGTTCTGTTCCTCCTGTTGCGGGCCTTCACCCAGGACTCGTCACGGTGTGCGGCCGACTACCAGAACGCCCAGGGGCGGATCGCGAGCGGGCTCGCGGAGGCGATCGGCGGGGCCCGCACCATCGCCGCGTGCGGGACCGCGGACCGCGAGGTGGCCAGGGTCCTGCGGCCCCTGCCCGAACTCGCCGCGGCGGGCCGCCGGATGTGGCACGTCCAGGGACGCGCGGCGGCCCGGGCGGTCGCCCTGGCCCCCTTGCTGCAGTTGGGGGTGGTGGCCGTGGCGGGCGTCCTGCTGGTCCGCGACCGGCTGACGGTGGGCGAGATGCTCGCCGCCTCACGGTACGCCGTCCTGGCGGCCGGTGTCGGTGTCCTGGTCGGGCAGTTGTCGGGGCTGGTCAGGGCCCGGGCGTCGGCCCGGCGCCTCGGCGAGCTGCTGGCCGAGCCGGCACCGGCGTACGGGGGCCGCCGGCTGCCGCCGGGGCAGGGGAGGCTGGAGCTGCGCGGGGTCACCGCCCGACGCGGCGGACGTACCCTCCTGGACCGCGTCGACCTGGTTGTGCCCGGCGGCGGCACACTCGCCGTGGTCGGCCGCTCCGGCGCCGGCAAGTCCCTTCTCGCGGCCCTCGCCGGACGCCTGGCCGATCCCGACGACGGCACCGTGCTCCTGGACGGCGTACCGCTGCCCGAACTGACCCACGACGAGCTGCGCCGTGCGATCGGCTGTGCCTTCGAACGCCCCGCCCTGCTGGGCGACACCGTCGCGGACACGATCGGCTTCGGCGTCCGGACCGCGTCACCCGGCCGGATCGAGGCCGGCGCCGCCGCCGCCCGCGCCGACACCTTCGTGCGCCGGCTGCCCGACGGCTACGCCACCCCCTGCCGGACCGCGCCCCTCTCCGGGGGCGAGCGGCAGCGCCTCGGCCTCGCCCGGGCGCTGGCCCGCGACAGCAGACTGCTCGTCCTCGACGACGCGCTGTCCAGCCTCGACACGGTCACCGAACACCAGGTCACCGAGGCGCTGCTGCGCCACTCCCCCGGCAGCACCCGTGTGCTCGTCGCCCACCGGGTCTCCACCGCGGCCCGCGCGGACGCGGTGGCCTGGCTGGACGGGGGGCGGGTGCGGGCGGTGGGGACGCACGCGGAACTGTGGCGGGAGAGGGGCTACAGGGAGGTGTTCGCGGATGCCGGAGGCTGAGGATGCCCGGCGACGCCTGCCCGACGCCGGTCCCGGCATCCGACCGGGCAGCGCCCCGGGCGACAGTGCCCCACCACGGACGACCGGCGCCCCCGACGGCCGACCACACGGACCCCTGCCGGAGGCTGAGAATGCCCGACGACGCCCGCCCGACACCGGTCCCGGCATCCGACCCGGCAGCACCCAGGACGACAACGCCCCACCACGGACGACCGGCGCCCCCGGCAGCCGACCACACGGACCTCGGGACGACGGCGCCCCGCCGCAGGCGGTCGGCAACCCCGGCGGCCAGCCGCACGGTCCCCGCAACAGCGACGCCCCGCCACAGCCGGTCGCCAACCCCGGCAGCCAGCCGCACGGTCCCCGCAACGACGACGCCCCGCACCAGGCGGCCGCCGGCTCCGGCACCCCGGGCGGCGACGCCCCACCGCCGGCCGGCAATCCCGGCACCCCGGACGACAGCGCCCCACCGTCGGCGGCCCGAGGCCCCGGCAGCCCGCCGCGCGGTCCGCGGGGGCGCGGCGTCCGGCGGTGGCCGGCCGACAGCGGCGGTGTCGGGACGCGGGCGCCCGGAAGCGGTGGGCTTCGTCGACGTGGGCTGCGGTTCCTGCTGCGGCACCGGCGCGTCGTCGCGCGGCTCGTGCTGTGGTCCCTGCTGGAGACCGCGCAGACCTTCCTCATGGGGTACGCCCTCGCCCGCGCCCTCGACGAGGGGTTCCTGCGCGATCGCACGGACATCGGGCTCGGGTGGCTCGGGGTCGCCGCGCTCGCGGTCGCCGTCGGGGCCTACGGCACCGGACGGGTGTACGAGGCGGTCGCCGCGCTCGTCGAGCCGTTGCGGGACCGGCTCGTGGAGCGGGTGGTGGCGCGCGGGGTGCGGGAAGCGGACGGCGGGGCCCTCTCCGCGCTGACCCAGCAGGTGGAGATCGCCCGGGACACCTTCGCCGGTGTGGTGATGGTGTCCCGGTCCTTCGTCTTCACGGCCGCAGGCGCGCTGATCGGGCTGGGCTCGCTCGCGCCACCCCTGCTTCTCGTGGTCGCTCCCCCGCTGGCCGTCGGCGTGGGCCTCTTCATGGCGAGCATGCGCCCGCTGGCCCACCGCCAGGAAGCCTTCCTCGTCGCCGACGAACGTCTCGCCGACCGTCTCGGGGACGTCTGCGCGGGGCTGCGGGACGTCACCGCGGGGGGCGCGGAGGAGTGGGTGGCGGCGGACGCGGGCACGCGGATCGACGCCGAGCTGTCGGCGGCCCGCTCGCTGGCCCGCTGGGGCGTGCCCCGGGTGGCGTCGATCGCCGTCGGCGGACAGCTCCCCGTCGTCCTGCTGCTGCTGACCGCGCCCTGGCTGCTGCGCCACGGCGTCACGCCCGGCGCCCTGGTCGGCGCGCTCGCCTACGTCACCCAGTCCCTGCTGCCCGCCCTGCAGAACCTGGTCCACGGCCTGGGCACCAGCGGCTCCCGGCTCGCGGTGGTCCTGCGCCGCCTGGTGCCGCCCGGTCCGGCGGCGGCCGACGGCATCCCGCAGGACGCCCGCCCCGTCCCCGCCCCGCCGGGGACACCGGCCCTGGCACTCTCCGGCCTCACCTTCGCCTACGGCCCCGCCTGCGCACCCGTCGTCGAGGACCTCACCCTCAGCGTGCCCCGGGGCGCGCGCCTCGCCGTCGTCGGCCCCAGCGGCATCGGCAAGTCCACCCTCGTGTCCCTGGCCGCGGGTCTCCTGCTACCCCAGCGGGGCGCGATCCGGCTGTGCGGGCATCCGGTGCCCGGCGACACCGCCCACGCGCACCGGGTCCTCATCCCGCAGGAGGCGTACGTGTTCAGCGGGACGTTCGCCGAGAACCTAGGCTGTCTGCGGCCGGATCCCGTGCCCGAGTCCGAGCTGCTGGCCGCCGCCGAGGCCGTCGGGCTCGCCCCGCTCCTCGGCCGGCACGGCGGACCCGGGGCCCCGGTCGTGCCGGCCGCGCTGTCGGACGGCGAACGGCAGCTGATCGCGCTGACCCGGGCCTTCCTCTCGTACGCCGGTGTGGTGCTCCTCGACGAGGCGACCTGCCATCTGGACCCGGAGGCCGAGGAACGCGCCGAGCGGGCCTTCGCCTGCCGGCCCGGCACGACCCTGGTCGTGGTCGCGCACCGGATCGCCTCGGCGCGCCGGGCGGACCGTGTCCTCCTGATGGACGGCCGGGAGAACGCGTACGGGACGCACGACGAACTGCTGGAGCGCTCGCCCCTCTACCGCGACCTCGTGGGCAGCTGGTCGGCCGTGCCGGGACCGTCAGAGCCAGCCCTCGCCCTGCGAGATACGGATGGCGTCGATACGGTTGCGGGCCCCGGTCTTGCGGGTGATGGCCGCCATGTAGTTGCGCACGGTGCCGTGGGACAGGTGCAGACAGCCGGCGATCTCCGCGACGGACGCCCCCTCCGCGGCGAGTGACAGGACGCTCAGCTCACGTCTGGTGAGCGGGATCTGCGTGGCTCTGAGGAACCCGAGGCCGAGCGAGGCGTCGACGAACCGTTCGCCGGCCGCGACGCTCCGGATGCCGGACACCAGCCGCTCCGGCGACCCCTCCCTGTCCTTGTCGACATAGCCCAGCGCGCCCGCCTCGGCCGCCCGTTTCAGCAGGCCGGGTCTGTCGGCGCTGGCGAGCACCAGCAGTCGCGGCGCAGGCCCGGCCGTACCGCAGGCGCGCAGTTCGCCCAGCGCGGGGATGCCGCAGGTGTCCGAGCTGTCCAGGTCCGCCGCGCAGACATCGGGGCGCATCAGCCTCGCTCTGCCCGGCGCGCCGTGCCAGGAGGTGCCGCACACCCCGAGATCGGGCTCTCTGCGCAGCCACTCCGCCAGGACCGACCGCACCAGACTCGCGTCGTGCACCAGAAGCACCCTGATCACTGCGGCTCCCTCCGTCGCGTCTGCCGGTTCACCGGTGTCGCGTGCCCCGATTTCGGGGCTTGCGGCAGCTCAAGGGCGCGCAAAACCGGCCAACAAGGTGCGCGGGAGCGCATGCGCGGCGCTTTCGCGCTGGGACTCGCGCTTCACCGACGAGGACATGAGCCGGGGCAGAGGGGGTAGCGAGGGCGGCGGGACGTTCGCCGTGCGGGACGGGGTGAGTGGAGGGAGCCTTGAGCCGGGAGGGCCCGGTCCGGTGAGGAGGTGGTCCGGGTGGGCGATGCGCAGGTCTCCGGACGTGGGCGGCCGGGCGGCAGCGGCTCCGCGGCGTTCGGCAGGCCGCTGCTGTCGCTGGCGCTGGCCGGGATGATGGACGACGTCCAGGCCCACGCGGGCGCGGTGTATCTGCTGGCGCCCGGTGAGTCCGTGCTGGAGATGGCTGTCATGGCGGGGCTGCCCCGGACGTTCGCGGCGCCGTGGGAGCGGGTCGGGCTCGGTTCGCCGGTGCCCGTCGCCCAGGCGGCGCGTGAACGGCGGTTCGTGTGGGTGGGTGGCGAGGAGGACATGGCCCGGCTGTTTCCGCGGGTCGCCGTCGTGCTGCCCTACCCCTTCGCGCTGGCCGCCGTACCGGTGGCGACCGACTCGACTGTGTACGGGGCGGTCTTCGTGACCTGGCCCGGTTCGCACCCGCCGGAGGTGTCGGACCGGGAGCGGGAGCGGCTGACCGCGGCCGGCGACCGGCTGGCGCTGCGGCTGGAGCGGGCCGTCGCCGAGCACCGTACGCTGCGGCCCGAGGCGGATCTCCTGGCCGCCTGGCCGGGCACGCCGGTGGCCGACACCCTCGGCTCGGTCGAGGCGGCGCGGATGGTGTCGCGGCTGCCGTACGGGCTGTGCTCGCTCGATCTGCACGGGCGGGTCGGTTTCGTCAACGCCGCCGCCACGGAGTTGCTGGGGATCCCCGCGAGCGGGCTGCTCGGCGGCCGGCTGTGGGGGTCGGTGCCCTGGCTGAACGATCCGGTGTACGAGGACCGCTACCGCGCCGCGCTGTTGAGTCTGCACGTCACCTCGTTCGTGGCACTGCGCTCGCCCGGCGACTGGTTGTCGTTCCAGCTGTACCCGAGCACGACCGGGCTGAGCGTCCGGATCACCAGGGCGCGGGCGGTGGCCGAGCTGGACCGGGCGGAGCGTCGGCCGGGCGGCCCGTCCAGCCTGGTCACGATCTCGCAGGTGCTGTCCCTGGCGGGGGCGCTCACCGAGGCGGCGGGCGTCCAGGACGTCGTCCAGCTGGTCGCGGACGAGATCATGCCGGCGGTGGGCTGCCAGACCCTGGTCATGCTGGGCTCGCGGGGCGGGCGCATGCACGTGGTCGGACACCGGGGATTCGAGGACCCGGAGCTCGTGGAACGCTTCGACGGACTGCCGCTGACCGAGCAGACCCCGGGGACACAGGTCCTCACCACCGGTGTGCCCGCCTTCTTCGAGTCGCGGGGGCAGCTGGACCGGCTGTATCCGGCGGTACGGGAGGTGCCCGGGACGATGGCGGCCTGGGCGTATCTCCCGCTGATCGCGTCCGGGCGGCCGGTGGGCACGTGCGTACTGGGGTACGCGGAACGGCACGCGTTCCCCGCCGACGAGCGCGCCGTCCTGACCAGTCTCGGCGGTCTGATCGCCCAGGCCCTGGAGCGGGCTCTGCTGTACGACGCCAAGCACCGCGTCGCGCATGGTCTGCAGGCCGCCCTGCTGCCCAGTTCCCTGCCGTCGCTGCCCGGATTCGAGGCCGCGGCGCGCTATCTGCCCGCCACCCAGGGCATGGACATCGGCGGCGACTTCTACGACCTGGTGTGCTCGCACGGGCGGGCCTCGGCGGTGATCGGGGACGTCCAGGGGCACAACGTGACGGCGGCCGGCCTGATGGGTCAGCTCCGTACGGCCGTACGGGCGTACACGACCGTCGGTCAGGACCCGGAGGAGGTCATGAGCAGCACCAACCGGCTGCTGATCGACCTCGGGACCGAGTTGTTCGCCAGCTGTCTGTATCTGCGGCTGGACCCGGGATCCGGGCGGGCCGTGATGGCCCGTGCGGGGCATCCGCAGCCGCTGCTGAGACGCCCGGACGGTCAGGTACGGGTCCTGGATCTGGCCGGGGGTCCGCTCCTGGGAATCGACGCCTCGGCCTCGTACCCGACGACGGAGGTCAAGCTGCCACCGGGCTCGGTCCTGGCCCTGTACACCGACGGCCTGATCGAGTCCCCGGGCGTCGACATCGACGAGGCACTGGCCGCCCTGGGGCGGCGACTCGCGGAGACCGGCGACCGCCCCCTGGACGAACTCGCCGACGGACTGGTGGAGTTCGGCGCGGGGACGACGGCCCGGGCGGACGACATCGCGCTGCTGCTACTGAGAACACGACCGGAGAACTGACGGCTCTCCCACCTAGGACGCGTCCGGAGAGGCGACGGCTGCCCTACGGGAGGGGCAAGCACGCAGGTGGGCCCTGGGCCGTGCGACGCCCACCTGAGCCGAGGACGTGACAGCCGCCCTGCGGGAGGGGCCTGCACGACAGTGGCCCAGGGCCGCCCGGGGCGCAGGGCGAGGCCCGGAACATGCGACGCACACCTGCCACGAGGACGCGTCCGGAGAGGCGACAGCCGCCATGCGGGAGGGGCCTGCACGCCGGTGGCCCTGGGCCGCCCGGGGTACAGGGCGAGGCTCGGGACATGCGACGCGTACCTGCGCCAAGGGCGTCCGGCGACGTGACAGCCGCCGTGCCGGGCCGCCCTGCGCGGCCGGTCTCCCACGGTCGTCGGGCCGACAGGGCGAGGCCGGGGCCATGTCACGCACACCTGCGCCGACGGGGGTCGCTGCCAATCCGCCGGAGGCCCCCTTACGCAGAACGGTCCGGCCCTCCCGCCGGAGGGCCGGACCGTTTCACTGGCGGCCGGTACTACTGGTGGTGTGGCCGGTCAGTGGCCTTCGGTCTCCAGACCGGTGCCGTCGTCCACGCCCTCGGTGGCCTGGTCGTCCACACCGCCGAGTTCGTCACCGCCGACCTCTTCACCGAGTCCGGCCTCTTCGCCCGCACCGGCTTCCTCACCGGCACCAGCCTCTTCACCGGCGCCGGCTTCCTCGCCCACACCGGCCTCTTCACCAGCGCCGGCCTCTTCGCCCGCGCCCGCTTCCTCACCGGCGCCGGCTTCCTCGCCCGCACCGGCCTCCTCGCCGGCACCGGCGTCAGCCGCGCCGAGGGTGGCGCCGACGGCCTCAAGGGCCGTGGTGACCGGCTGGAAGAAGGTCTCGCCGCCGACCGTGCAGTCGCCGCTGCCGCCGGAGGTCAGGCCGATCGCGCTGCCGTCCTGGGTGAACAGCGAGCCGCCGCTGTCGCCGGGCTCCGCGCAGACGTTGGTCTGGATGAGGCCGGTGACCGTGCCCTCGGGGTAGTTCACGGTGGCGTCGAGGCCGGTGACCTCGCCGTCGTTGAGGCCCGTCGTGGAGCCCATCCGGAAGACCTGCTGGCCGACCTCGGCCTCGGCGGCCTGGAGGATGTCGACGGTCTGGCCGCCGCCGACGTCGACGGTGCTGTCGGCCACGGTCGCCGGGTCGTCGTACTTCACGAGTGCGAAGTCACCGTCGCCCGGGAAGGTGGCCGCCTCGACGGTGCCGATCGCGGCGCCGCCCTCCGCGTCCGACCACTCGGCCGCGGCGACACCGCAGTGACCGGCGGTCAGGAAGCCGGGCGTGCCGTCCGCGGTCGCCACGTTGAAGCCGAGGGAGCAGCGGGCGCCGCCGCCGAAGATGGCGTCGCCGCCCTCCACGAGGGGCTTGAAGGTGCCCGCGCTCTTCTTGATGGTCGCCATGCCCGTGCCGAGGCTCTGGACGGTCGACTCGATGGTGTCCCAGTTGGCGCCGGTGACCGTGCTGTCGGCGGTGACCTGGATCTTGTTGGTCCGGGGGTCGACGGACCAGGCGGTGCCCGGGATGGTCGCCTCGGCCTTGAGCGTCTGCGCGCCCGCCTTCAGCTCGGCGACGCTGTTCTCGACCTCGCGGACTGCGGCTCCGGCCTTCTTGGCCTGGATGATGACGTTGTTGTTGTCACCCTCGACCTCGACGACGTTGATGATGAGCTGCTGCTTGTCGGCGTCGTAGTAGGAGCCCGCGAAGGCGTCCCCGAGCAGTTCCTCGAGCTGCGAGGCCAGATCCGAGGCAGCCGTCGCCTGAAGGGTCTTCGGAGCCGCATCTTCCGCAGCGTCGGTCTGGGACGCCATGGCATTGGGCAGCAGCAGTGCCGCCGCGCCGATCGCCGCGACACTGCCCACCGCTATCGCGGCCTTACGCTTCGGAACTCGCTTGTGACTCAACTTCTTGACCTCCTGCGGGGCGGGGTCTTAGCCGCCGATCGTTCTCGGCGACCGACTGGGGCGCCTGGATGGCTGTAGGTACGGACGGTTCACGTGGGGCGTTCAAACGCGTTTGCCAACTCCCTTTGCGAAACAGCGAATCGGCCATTGCCAGGGCCTGACCGAGAGCCGCCGGGAACAACCACCCATATGCCGATGACGCCTGCCGAAGCAGACAAGATCCATTCCACCGGCTTCGCCCTCTGAGCAGTCGATCCCGGCCTGACCGCCGAGGAGTCGGGCCGGCACCGCAAACTGCGGCGAATGCCCTGGTGGGAGCGGTCGTTCGGGGCAGACTCCGGCGGCCGGCGCGGACACCTCGCCGGTGACGCGACACCGGCTGCACACAGGGCCTTCGTCCCCCTGACCGCACCCCGCGGGCCCCGACATAGCCGTGCGCGGTGACCGGATCCGATGTCCGGATCGAGCCGGTCCCCTCGGCCACCGACGCTCGCCCGCATCTCGCTTCCCGATCAAGCCGACGCACAGGAAAGGCACAGCGAAACACTTTCCGTAATCGCCTCGTGGCTTTGTGTCGGTCAAACCGATACGAATCCAGGCTCCAGGGAATCTGCACATCGAATACTCAGCGAGGTCACCGCACACTCCGGTTCCGCACATCCGCTCGTTACACGCCACGCCTTTGATGGCGGACTGTCCGATTCGGTCGCGCACCCATGACCGGCCCGCATGCCCGGCCGCAAGGGCCTGGGTGCGCCGAAGCCGTGGGGTATGTGAAGAAGTCGCCGCCAAGCCGTGCGCACGCCCTCACGGTTTGGGGCCCGTGGGGCTCAAGTGCCCTGGTGAGGCGGTTGGTTGATTGGAAGACGGCCGTGCGGGCGTGCTTTGATCCATCGCATCGCAGGGGCCGAACAGGTTCCGGAAACGAGCCTGACCGGCCCTGCGGTCGCGGCCGTCATCTGTCCCCAGAGGGGGCCGCTCTCCCCCTTGAAACACCCATACGAAGGGAAGTTCCAACATGAACTCCACCCCCCAGGTTGCGACCGCCGAGCTCTCGGACGCCGCTCTCGACGCCGTCTCCGGCGGTCTGTCCCTGAACGCTGTCGGCACCGTCACGGGCCTGGTGGACGGCGTCGCCCCCGGCGTGCTCCCGCTGGTCGGCTCGGTCGTCGACACCGTCGAGGGTGTCTCCGGCCTGAACACCGGTGCGGTCACCAACCTGGTCGCCGGTCTCTGATCGACGCCTTGTGCCGCTGAGTCCCGGAACCGTTTCGCGGTTCCGGGACTCTCGGTTGCCACAAACCCATCTGCCTTTCCCAGGCAAGTCTTCTCTCAGGCAAGTCTTCGTCACGCAGGTGAGGAAAGCCCGTGCAGTTCCGCCAACAGGCCCTCGCCAAGCTCCAGTCGCCCGAAGAGCTGGACCTTCCGGTGCGTTTCGCGCGCCCCCAGGGCTGGCTGGTCCTCTCCGTCACGGTGGTCGTCATGGCCGCCGCGTCCGTGTGGGCGGTCACGGGATCCGTCTCGTCCACGGTGAGCGCGCCCGCCATCCTCACGCACGGGGAGGGCAGTTACGTCCTGCAGAGCCCCGTCTCCGGCCAGATCACCGCGGTGCTCGCCGAGGAGGGCGCCCAGCTGCCCGCCAACTCGCCTGTGCTGAAGGTCCGTACGACCTCCGGCGACACCGTCGTCCGTTCGGTCGCCGCGGGCCGGCTCACCGCGCTCGCCGCCACGATCGGCCAGATCATCGGCACGGGCACGAACATCGCGGCCGTCGAGAAGGTCGCCCGCGCGAGCGATCCGCTGTACGCGACGGTGTACGTCCCGGCCGAGAACGCCGCCACGATTCCCGCGAACGCAGCCGTCGACCTGACCGTCCAGACGGCACCCACCCAGCAGTACGGGGTGCTGCGCGGCCATGTGAAGTCGGTGGACCGGGCTCCCCAGACGCAGCAGCAGATCGGCGCGTTTCTTGGGGACAGCCAGCTCGGCGAGCAGTTCACCAAGAAGGGCCGGCCGGTCGCCGTCCTGGTGAAGCTGGACAAGTCGTCGGCCACGAAGAGCGGTTACAAGTGGTCCTCGGCCGACGGTCCGCCGTTCAGGCTCACCTCCATGACCCTGGCCTCGGGTTCGATCCGGCTGGCCGACCAGCGTCCCGTCGATTGGCTGCTGCCGTGAGTGCCGCACAGAACTCCCGGGCCAAGCGCCGCTCGGCCCCGCCCCGGCGCACGGTCCCCAAGGGCAGCGGCAAGTCGGTGCGTACGCCGACCGTCCTCCAGATGGAGGCCGTGGAGTGCGGTGCGGCCTCCCTCGCCATGGTCCTCGGGCACTTCGGCCGGCACATCCCACTCGAAGAGCTGCGCATCTCCTGCGGTGTCTCCCGGGACGGCTCGCGCGCGAGCAACCTCCTGAAGGCGGCCCGGAGTTACGGTCTGACGGCCAAGGGCATGCAGATGGACACGGCCGCGCTCGCCGAGGTGAACGCGCCCGCGATCCTGTTCTGGGAGTTCAACCACTATGTCGTCTTCGACGGCATGGGCCGCCGCCTCGGCCGGCGCGGGGTGTACATCAACGACCCCGGCAAGGGCCGCCGGTTCGTGCCGATGGAGGACTTCGACTCCAGCTTCACCGGAGTCGTCCTGGTCATGGAGCCGGGCCCCGACTTCGAGCGCGGCGGGCGCAAACCGGGTGTCCTGGGTGCCATGCCGGCCCGGCTGCGCGGTACTTCGGGCACGATGCCCGCCGCGATCCTGGCGAGTCTGCTGCTGGTGGCGGTGGGCGCCGCGATGCCCGCGCTCAGCCGCACCTACATCGACACGTTCCTCATCGGCGGCCAGACCTCGATGCTGAACGTGCTGTTCGCGTCGATGGGCGCGTGTGTGGCGCTGACCCTCGTCCTGACCTGGCTGCAGCAGGCGAACCTGCTGCACGGCCGCATCATCTCCTCGACCCTGAGCAGCGCCCGCTTCCTGCGCCATCTCCTCCGTCTCCCGGTCACCTTCTTCTCCCAGCGCAGCCCGGCCGACCTGGTGCAGCGCCTCCAGTCGAACGACTCGGTGTCCGAGACGCTGGCCCGCGACCTCTCGGCGGCGGGCGTCGACGCGGTCGTCGTCGTGCTGTACGCGGTGCTCCTCTATACGTACGACCCGCAGTTGACGGCCGTCGGCATCGGTGTCGCGCTGCTGAACATCGTGGCCATGCGGGTGGTGATCCGGCTGCGGGCGACCCGTACCGCCAAACTCCGCGCGGACACGGCCCGGTTGACCAACACCGCTTATTCCGGGCTCCAGTTGATCGAGACCATGAAGGCGACCGGCGGCGAGGAGGGCTACTTCCGCAAGTGGGCCGGGCAGCACGCGACCACGCTGGAGGAGCAGCAGCGGCTCGGGGTGCCGAGCGCCTGGCTGGGTGTGGTCGCGCCGACGCTGGCGACGCTGAACAGCGCGCTGATCCTGTGGATCGGCGGGATGCGGGCCGTCGAGGGCCATATATCCGTGGGTCTGCTGGTCGCCTTCCAGGCCCTGGTCACGCGTTTCACGGCGCCGTTGACCCGCCTGAACGGTGTGGCGGGCCGTATCCAGGACTTCGCGGCGGACGTGGCCCGGCTCAAGGACGTCGAGAACTTCCAGGCGGACCCGTTGTACAACCGGCCGGGCGGCGGCGATTCGACACGCCGACTGCACGGCCACGTCGAACTGCAGAACATCACCTTCGGCTACAGCCCCCTCGACAAGCCGCTGCTGTCCGGCTTCGACCTGACCGTCGGTCCGGGTCAGCAGGTGGCGCTGGTGGGCGGCTCGGGCAGTGGCAAGTCGACGGTCTCCAGGCTGATTTCGGGCCTGTACGCCCCCTGGGAGGGCGTCATCCGTATCGACGGACAGCGCCTGGACGACATTCCGCGCGGTGCGCTCGCGGCCTCCGTCTCCTTCGTCGACCAGGACGTTTTCCTGTTCGAGGGCAGCGTCCGCGACAACGTGGCGCTGTGGGATCCGTCGATCCCGGACGAGTCGGTGGTGGCGGCCCTGGAGGACGCGGCGCTGTACGACGTCGTCACGCGCAGGCCGGGCGGTATCCACAGCCGGGTCGAGCAGGACGGGCGGAACTTCTCCGGCGGACAGCGGCAACGCCTGGAGATCGCACGGGCGTTGGTGCGCAACCCGAGCATTCTCGTCCTCGACGAGGTGACCAGCGCCCTGGACGCGGAGACCGAGCAGACGGTGATCGACAACCTGCGCAAGCGCGGCTGCGCCTGTGTGGTGATCGCCCACCGGCTCTCCACCGTGCGGGACAGCGACGAGATCGTCGTGCTCCAGCACGGCACGATCGTGGAACGCGGGCGGCACGACGCCCTGGTGGCGGCCGGCGGGGCGTACGCCGAGCTGGTCAGGGAGCGATGAGATGACGACCGTATCCGATGTCTCCGACGTCTCCGGGGGCGATGTCGTCCTGGGCGCGCTCGGGCAGATGGGGACGCGTTACGACCTGTCCGGGCAGACCCGCCTCGACCTCGAAGG
Organism: Streptomyces sp. GQFP; assembly: GCF_021545335.1. Classification (GTDB taxonomy): domain Bacteria; phylum Actinomycetota; class Actinomycetes; order Streptomycetales; family Streptomycetaceae; genus Streptomyces. Next base: position 437,499 of record NZ_CP089312.1, read on the forward strand.
CCCGCAGGTGCTGTGGCTGGTCGCGTCCGGCGCGCTCGACCTGTACGCGGTGGACGCCGTGGAGCAGGGCCAGTGGCACCACATCGGCCGCCTTGAGGCGGGCGCGCTGCTGCTCGGCCCGGTCACCGGACCGGAGCACACCCTGGTCGCCCGCCCGGTGCGCGACTGCGTGGTGCACCGCATCAACCTGCGCGAGCTGTACCAGCAGCCGGACACCCAGACCTGGTCGTACGACGAGTACGGCAACGCCCAGTACGTGCCGCCGGCGACGAGCCCGCTGGAGTACGCCCTCGCCCTGGGCGTCGGACGCGGCATGTCCGTCCTCTTCCAGGCACCGATGGCCTCGGAACGGGCCGCCGCGCCCACCGACGACGACGTGTTCTGGATGCAGGTCCCGCCGGGCAGCGTGCAGTACGGGTCGCTGTACGGCGCCGAGGCCGCCGCCGATCTGCTGATGGACCCCGGGGTCTGGCAGGGCATGGTCGACCAGCAGCACCGGCTGCTCACCACCCTCGACCGGTGGATCGAGCAGCTGGAGCGCCGCCACGAGACCCGTACGGCGGCCGGGATCAAGGCGGGCGAGGCCGTCCGCGCCCAGGCCGACCGGACCCTGCTGGCGTCGATCGGCAAGCAGTCGGCGAAGCGAACGACCGCCGCCGACGCCGACGCGACGTACGCGGCCTGCAAGCTGGTCGCCGGGGCGGCCGGGATCACGCTCGCCGAGCCCGCCCAGAGCGGCACCGAGAGCGACCGGCTCGACCCGGTCGAACGGATCGCGCTCGCCTCCCGCGTACGCACCCGGGCCGTCCGGCTCGACGGGCGCTGGTGGCACGACAACGTCGGCCCGCTGGTCGGCCACCGGAGCCTGTCGGGCTCGCCGGTCGCACTGCTGTGGCGGCGCGGCGGCTACGTGGCCGTACAGCCGTCGTCGGGACGCGAGACGCCGGTGGAGAAGGCGAACGCGGCGGAGTTCGAGGAGCGGGCGGTGATGTTCTACCGGCCACTGCCCGAACGCGGGATGAGCCCGCTGCGGCTGCTCCGGTTCAGCATGGGCGGCAGCCGGGGCGATGTGGTGAATCTGCTGCTGAGCAGCCTGGTGACGATCGCGATCGGCGCGCTCGTACCGGTCGCCACCGGCAAGGTGCTCGGCGAGTTCGTACCGAAGGCGCAGACCACGCTGATCGTGCAGTTCTGTCTGGCCGTGATGATCAGCAGTGTGGTGGCGGCGGCCTTCATGCTGATGCAGAACCTCACCCTGCTCCGGATGGAGGGCCGCATCGAGGCGACGCTCCAACCGGCTGTCTGGGACAGGCTGTTGCGGCTGCCGACGAAGTTCTTCACCGAGCGCTCGACCGGTGAGCTGGCGAGTGCGGCGATGGGCATCAGCGCGATCCGCAAGCTGCTGGCGGGAGTTGCCCCGGTCGTCACCCAGTCGGTCACGGTCGCGGCGATGAACCTGGGCCTGCTCCTCTGGTACAGCGTCCCGATGGCGCTGGCCGCGATCGGCATGCTGGTGGTGATCGCCGCTGTGTTCCTGGGACTTGGCCTCTGGCAGGTCCGCTGGCAGCGGCGCCTGATCGTCCTGTCCAACAAGCTGAACAACCAGGCCTTCCAGACCCTGCGCGGACTGCCCAAACTGCGGGTCGCGGCGGCCGAGAACTACGCGTACGCGGCCTGGGCGGGCGAGTTCGCGCGCAGCCGCGAACTCCAGCAGAAGGTCGGCCGCATCAAGAACCTCACGACGGTATTGGGGGCCGTCTACCTGCCGATCTGCACGCTGCTGATGTTCATGCTGCTGGCAGGCCCGGCACGCGGTGAGATGTCGGCGGCGGCCTTCCTCACCTTCAACACGTCGGTGACGATGCTGCTGACCTCGGTCACCCAGCTGACCGGCGCCTTCGTCTCCGGGGTGGCCGCGCTCCCGCTGTACGAGGAGATCAAGCCGGTGCTCGAAGCCACCCCGGAGGTACGTGTCGCGAGCACCCGGCCCGGCGTGCTGACCGGCGCGATCGAGGCCCGCCGACTCGCCTTCCGCTACGCGGACGACGGCCCGCTCGTCCTGGACGACGTGTCCTTCCAGGTGAAGGCGGGAGAGTTTGTCGCGATCGTCGGCCCCAGCGGCTGCGGCAAGTCGACCCTGCTGCGCCTGCTGATCGGCTTCGACAAACCGGTCTCGGGCAGTGTGCTGTACGACGGCCAGGACCTGGGCGCCCTCGACCAGTCGGCCGTACGACGCCAGTGCGGTGTCGTCCTCCAGCACGCCCAGCCGATGACGGGTTCGATCCTGGACGTCATCTGCGGTACGGAGCCCTACACGCCGGAGGAAGCGATGGCCGCCGCCGAGATGGCGGGCCTCGCCGAGGACATCAAGCGGATGCCGATGGGCCTGCACACCATCGTCCAGGGCAGCGGCGCGATCTCGGGCGGCCAGCGACAGCGGCTGATGATCGCGCAGGCGCTGATCCGCAGGCCGCGCATCCTCTTCTTCGACGAGGCCACCAGTGCCCTGGACAACGAGACCCAGCGCATCGTCATCGAGAGCACGCGTGCCCTCAACGCCACTCGGATCGTGATCGCCCACCGGCTGTCGACGGTGCTGGACGCGGACCGGGTGATCGTGATGGAGGACGGCAAGGTCGCCCAGCAGGGCCCGCCGGCGCAGTTGCTGGCGGACACGGGCGGGCGGCTGCACGAACTCGTGCGACGGCAGCTGGCGTAGGGGATCGTCAGGGCGTCTCCGGCCCGCCCCGCCACAGTTCCGGAACCCTGCCGTCGGCGCCGTACATCTGCGTGGCCAGCACCCGTACGGCCGCCGCGAAGCGGGACGGGTGGCGCAGGAACTCCATGTGGATGCCGGGGAACTCCACCCACGGGACGCCGATCCGGCGGGCGATCTCGATCGACGGCAGGGCGTAGTACGTACCCCGGTCGTCCGCACCCGCGCCCAGGACGATGGGGAACGGGGCCGCCCGCAGCGCCTCCTCGTCGGGACGGAAGGCGGCGAACGCGGGCCATTCGCGGCCGAAGAGGTGGTCGGCGTTGCCCAGGAACCGTTTCCACAGGTCGGCGGGCCAGCGGTAGGAGCCCTCGCCGCGTGTCGTCTCGCCGAAGCGGCGGCCCGCCGCCGGGGCGCCGCCCGCCGCGTACAGGTCGGCCAGTTCGGCGAAGAAGCCGCGCCCGGGGTCGCCGTCGGGGAGGACGTTCACGGCAGGTGGTTCATGGGCGATGAGGCCCAGCACGCACTCCGGGTGGAGCGCGGCCAGCGTCAGGCCGATGATCGCGCCGCCGCTGTTGCCGAAGACCAGGGCCCGGCCGCCCGCGAGGTCGCCGACGAGCGCGCGGGCGTCGGCGGCCTGCCGGGCCAGCTCCATCGGGCCGTCACCGCCACCCGTACTGCGGGAGTTGCCGCGCCGGTCGTAGGTGATCACCGTGAAGGCGTCGGCGAGGCCCTCGGCGATCCCGGAGTAGTAGCCGGCGTCTCCCCCGGCACCGCTGATCATCAGCAGGGCCGGACCGACCCCGCGCACCTCGTAGTACAGCTCGGCCCCGTCGACCGCCAGCCTGCCGCTGCGCACGTCCGCACATCCTCCCTAGCGATACTTTCCCGTATCGATACTTTGCCGTTTCGATGAATCTGGTCTAGGCTCGAAGCATCGGGAGTACGAAACCGTTTCGTTTACGTATTCGTAACCCCCGGTCTCCATTACTCCTCTTTACGAGCGACCTTCCCTGGAGTGTGCTCAGATGTCCCAGTCCCTGACCGAAGGCGCCCCGAAGGGCGTCGCGAACACCACGGAGAAGGGGTCCGCCGCGCCGAACGCGCAGCGGTGGTGGATCCTCGCGATCATCGGACTCGCGCAGCTGATGGTCGTCCTCGACGCCACCATCGTGAACATCGCGCTCCCCTCCGCCCAGGCCGACCTCGGCTTCTCCGACGGCAACCGGCAGTGGATCGTCACCGCGTACGCGCTGGCCTTCGCCTCCCTGCTGCTGCTCGGCGGCCGGATCGCCGACCTCTTCGGCCGCAAGCCCGCCTTCCTCATCGGTGTCGCCGGATTCGCCGGGGCCTCCGTCCTCGGCGGTGCCGCCAACAGCTTCGAGATGCTGGTCATCGCCCGCGCCCTCCAGGGCGTCTTCGGCGCCCTGCTCGCGCCCGCCGCTCTCTCCCTCCTCAACACGACCTTCACCGACGCCCGCGAGAAGGCCCGCGCGTTCAGCGTGTACGGCGCGATCGCGGGGGCCGGCGGCGCGGTGGGCCTGCTGCTCGGCGGTCTGCTGACCGACGCGCTCGACTGGCGCTGGACGCTGTACGTCAACCTGATCTTCGCCGTCGTCGCGTTCGTGGGCGGCTGGATGCTGCTCGGCAACCACCGGGACGCCGCCAACTCGAAGATCGACTTCCCGGGCACCCTGCTGGTCTCCGCCGGTCTCTTCTCCGTGGTCTACGGCTTCTCCAACGCCGAGACGCACGACTGGAGCTCACCGCAGACCTGGGGCTTCCTGATCGCGGGCGCACTGCTCCTCGCCGGGTTCGCCTGGTGGCAGACCCGCGCCAAGCACCCGCTGCTGCCGATGCGTGTCCTGCTCGACCGGGACCGGGGGGCGTCGTTCCTCACGGTGCTCATCTCCGGCGCGGGCATGTTCGGTGTCTTCCTCTTCCTCACCTACTACCTGCAGCTGAACCTCGGCTTCAGCCCCACCAAGACCGGCCTGGCCTTCATGCCGATGATGGCGGCCCTGATGGTCGCGGCCCAGGTGTCCACCACCCGGCTCGTGCCCCGCTTCGGCCCCAAGATCATCATCCCGGCGGGCTTCCTCCTCGGCGCGCTCGGCATGGTCTGGCTGACCGGCATCGACATCGGCTCGGACTTCAGCACCGCCGTCCTGCCGCAGCTGCTGGTGATCGGCGTGGGCATGGGCGTCATCATGCCGCCCGCGATGCAGCTGGCGACCAGCGGAATCGGCGACGAGGACGCGGGAGTGGCCTCCGCGACGGTCAACACCATGCAGCAGGTGGGCGGTTCGATCGGTACGGCGCTGCTGAGCACGCTCGCCGCGAGCGCCGCGACCAACTATCTGTCCGGCCGCAACGCGAGCGACAAGCTGGTCCAGGCCCAGGCGACGATCGAGAGCTACACCACCGCCTTCTGGTGGTCGGCCGGCTTCTTCGCGGTGGGCGCGCTGATCACCTTCCTCCTCTACCGCCCGGGCGTGCCGGCCCAGGACGAGAGCGCCGCCCCGGTCATCCACATGTGACCCACCCGGGTCCGTCCAAGCCGAGGGGCCGCCGTCTTCAGGGAGAGGGCGGCCCTCTCGGCTGTCGCGACGTCCGCCGCGCTGCCACGGTGAAGGCATGCGCAAATCGGCGGCGGCCCTGGGCAGTTCACTCTTCCTGGCACTCGCCCCCGGCACCGTGGCGGTCCTCCTGCCGTGGTGGCTGACGGGATGGCGGGCGAGCGACTGGTGGCTGCCCGTGCGCCTGGCCGGCCTGATCCCGCTCGCGGCCGGTACGGCCGTCCTGCTGTCGGCCTTCGCCCGCTTCGTCGCCGAGGGCCTCGGCACCCCGGCCCCCGTCGCACCCACCGAACACCTCGTCGTCGGCGGCCTCTACCGCTACGTGCGCAACCCGATGTACGTGGCGGTCGTCGCCGCAGTCGCGGGCCAGGCGCTCCTGCTCGCCCGGCCGGTCCTGTTCACGTACGGCGCCTGCGCCGGGCTGCTGATGTGGGCGTTCGCGCGCTGGTACGAGGAGCCGGCGCTGGCCGACCGTTTCGGCGCCGAGTACGAGCGTTACCGCCGGTCGGTACCGGGCTGGTGGCCTCGACCGCACCCCTGGCAGGGCGAGTGAGTGCACCCCGCACGGAAACGTCAACCAAAACGGCCGTAATTCACCTTGTCGAGTGAACCAGATCTTGTGGGAGGCGCGGCAGGGATGGTCACGACTCCGCCGGGGTAGCTACCGAGATCGAATGCGCCCCCTGCAGAGGTGGAGCAGCCATGACGCCGGAAGCCGAAGACCGTATCCCCTGGCCGCCCGAGCGCACGGCCCCGGACTCGTCCGGAGCCCCGCCGCCGACGGCCGGCCCGTATGCCCGCACGTACCCGAGCGGGCCGTTCACCGTGGTCGAGGTCACCGGCGAGATCGACCTGGCGACCTCGGGCTTCCTCGCCGAGCACCTGGACGCCGCGACCTCGCGCCCCGCCCCGGACGTCCTGGTCGACCTCCGGCACGTCGACTTCTTCGACTGCTCGGGCCTGCGCGAACTGTGCCGCGCGGACACCCGGGCCCGCGAACGCGGCGGACGCCTGCGTCTGGTCTCCGACACCCCCCGCCTCCACCGCCTGCTGCGCGCCTCGGGCCTGCTGCACCGCTTCCCGCCACTCGCCCGGATCCCCGAGCAGGGGCACTCATAGGTACGTCAAGGGCCGGTCGGCAGCCCCACACCACCGACCGGCCCCGCTGCGAGATCGCGCGGCACCCCGCGACACAGGGATCGCCCTCCCCATCCGCGAGCGTCCTGCGAGGCTCACGGGAGCGCGCGACCCCGGTCCCTAGAACGTGAAGACGGCCGTCCCGTAGGTGCTCTTCACGCACTCGTTCGCGAAAGTCCGCTCATAGGCGACCCGCTGCCCCCGCCACACGCCCTCGACGGTGACGACCACGGGGTCGTACTGCTTGGTGCACTTCACGTCATTTCTCGCCTCCAGGATGCCCAGGTCCCCGCCGACGGCGCGGAGTTCGGCGCAGGCCTCGGACGCGGCCGGGTGGGTGCCCGAGGCCGTCGGCGCACAGGTGAGGGTGACGGCACGCTCGGGGGTGACGGCGGCCGAGGTCTCACCGTGTCCCACGGTGAGCACCAGGGCCGAGGGTGCGTAGAGCCCGGCGGGGGCGGGGGCCGGAGCAGCGACGGCGGCCCCGGTGAGGGGGCCGCAGACGGCGGTGGCCGTCAGTGTCAGAGTCGCTGCCCAGCGCGCGGTGTTCGGCATTTTGTGCATCCTTCCGCTCAGTTTGAATGCGAATCGAAGGTCCAACGGTCCGCATGGGTACTCGATCCCAGCCGGTCGGGCCGGATCGGCGAGCGTGAGTCTGCCGAGTCCGGCGCCGAAACTCATCTCGACCCCACGCGTTTCAGTAACCTTGCGTATTGAATCAGTGGCGTGAAGTCACGTGATTCGAACGCCTGGAGCCCGCAACCGGGCGGTCATTGATCGCCCGGGGCGACCGACTGGCCGGATCCACCAGCCTTTTTAATCGGCCTGAAACATTCCGGTGCGGCTGGCGACACGACTGTCGGTGCACCTGTCGCCTCCATGGCACATCCGTCCATGGGGGACTCGAAAGATGGATGAAACGTCCTCTGGTGCGGCCTTCACCGGTCCCCCTACGGTCGGCAGACCACCCGAGGACGGCATCCGCCTGCGCCACACACCCCAGCGGCGACGGCGGCCCTTCCCTCTGTCCGCGCCACAACGCGCTCCACCGCCGATCCCCCGCTGGAGCCCTCCATGTCCTCGTCGCCCCCGTCACCCCCGTCGCCCTCGCTGCCAGACTCCTCCCCTTCCGCCGCGCCCCCGGCCCTCACCGAGGTCGAGACGCACGGCGTCGAACGCATCCCCGACGCGGACCGCACCGCGACCCCGCTCGACCTGTTCCGGGTCGCCTTCGGCGGCGCCAACACCTTCTCCACCTGTGTCCTCGGCGCCTTCCCGATCCTGTTCGGCCTCTCCTTCTGGCAGGGCCTCGCGGCCACGCTCCTCGGAGTGGTCGTGGGTGCGCTGATCCTCTGCCCGATGGCGGTCTTCGGCCCGGTCAACGGCACCAACAACGCGGTCTCGTCCTCCGCCCATCTGGGCGTCCACGGCCGCGTGGTGGGCTCCTTCCTCTCCCTCCTCACCGCGATCGCCTTCTTCTCCATCTCGGTGTGGAGTTCCGGCGACGCCCTGGTCGGCGGCGCCCACCGGCTGTTCGGCCTGCCGCGCGGCGATGTGACGTACGGCGTCGCGTACGCGCTCTTCGCCGGGCTGGTGCTGGCGGTGTGCGTGTACGGGTTCCGGTTCATGCTGTTCGTGAACAAGATCGCGGTGCTGTCGGCGACGGTGCTGTTCCTGGTCGGCGCGGTCGCGTTCGCCGGGGACTTCGACCCGTCGTACGCCGGTGTCTTCACGGACTCGGCCGACGCGGCGACGCGGGAGCTGTTCTGGCCGTCCTTCATCGGCGCGGCGCTGATCGTGCTGTCCAACCCGGTGTCGTTCGGCGCGTTCCTCGGGGACTGGTCGCGGTACATCCCGGCGGACACACCGCTCCGCAAGGTGATCGGCGCGGCGTTCCTGTCGCAGCTGGCGACCCTGCTGCCGTTCGTGTTCGGCCTGGCGACCGCGAGCATCATCGCGACGAAGGCCCCGGACTATGTCGATCCGGCGGCGCCCGACTTCGTGGGCGGGCTGCTCGCGATCTCGCCGGACTGGTTCTTCCTGCCGGTGTGCCTGCTGGCGCTGATAGGCGGCATGTCGACGGGCACGACCTCCCTCTACGGGACCGGACTCGACTTCTCGTCGGTGTTCCCCCGGCTGTCCCGGGTGCGGGCCACCGTGCTGGTCGGTGTGCTGTCGATCGCGTTCATCTTCGTGGGCCGGTTCGGGTTCGACCTCGTCCAGTCGATCTCGACGTTCGCGACGATGATCATCACGTGTACGACGCCGTGGATGGTGGTGATGATCCTGGGCTTCTACACGCGGCGCGGGTGGTACGACCCGGACGCGCTCCAGGTCTTCAACCGGCGTCAGCGGGGCGGGCGTTACTGGTTCGCGCACGGCTGGAACTGGCGGGGCATGACCGCGTGGTGGGTCTCGGCGGTGATCGGCGTGCTGTTCACGAACATCCCGGGGCAGTTCGTCGGGCCGCTGGGGGATCTGGCGAACGGCATCGACATCAGCCTGCCGCTGTCCCTGGCCGTCTCCGCGGTCCTGTTCCTGACGCTGCTGCGGGTGTTCCCTGAACCTCGGGCGGTGTATGGGCCGGAGGGGGCGCGGCTGGCTCGGACGGTGGATGTTGCGGTGCCGCCGGTGAGTGGGCCGGGGGCGGGCGGGGAGGGGTTGCCTGCGGCGCTGGCCGCGGAGCGGGGCTGAGGCTGGGGGATTTTTTCGCCCCCGCCGCCCCTACCCATTCCCATCCCCTGGGGGCTGCGCCCCCAGACCCCCGCTGTCGGCCCTGAAGGGGCCTTGTCCTCAAACGCCGGACGGGCTGGGTAGTCAGCCCGTCCGGCGTTTGAGGACAAGGGGGTTCGGGGGCGGAGCCCCCGAGGATGGGACGGGTAAGGGCGGCGGGGGCGAGAAAACTCTCCCTACGTCGGGTTCGCGTTCACCTGGGCCGCCTCCTCTCTTGGGCCCCCTATCGACAGGGACTCGGGGCTCGCCGTGACCGTGTCCGTCAGCCAACGCTGCTCCGCCGAGCCGTCCCGGACCTTGACGACCACGTCCGCGTCCGGGTCGTCCGAGGCGGGGGCCACCGCGAGGCCCTCCTCCCAGCGCGGCAGCAACTCGCCCCGCACCGTGAGGTCGTAGCGCACGTCGTCCCCCCGCTCCGCGGACGCGGCGGCGCAGCGGCCGAGGATGACGACACCGGCGTCGGCGTGCGAGTCCAGGCACAGGTCGGGGTTGGCGACACTGCGCAACAGCCCGTCGTCGTCGTACGACCACATCTGGGTCCACGCGGTCGAGCAGGACGCGAGCCTGGCGACGGCGCCGGCCGTGGCCTTCCCGCCCCGGACGTCGAGGCACAGGTCGGCGGTGACGTTGCGCAGCCGGGTCTGCCGGGCGGTGGTCGGGGTGCCGCCCGTCCCCGGTGGCGAGGAGGACACTGCCGGCGGGATCGGCGAGGCGTCGGGCACCGGGGCGCGTCCGCCGGTCGCGCTGGACGAGGCGGCCGGGTCGGCGCCGCTGCCGTCCTTCGGCCACAGGCCACTGCCCAGGACGACCGCGAGGACGACCCCCGAGGCCAGGCCCACGCTCGTGAGCAGGGTCTTCCTGTTCCGGGGCACGCCCGCCACCGGGCGGCGCGGGGAGGGAATCCGGGAGAGGAGACGGCTTCGGCCCGCGCCACCGCGCTCGCCTCTGCCGCCGTGACGCGCATGTCCCCGCGTCCGTGTGCCGACCTCGCCGCGCCCCGGACGGGAGTCGAGATAGCGACGCGCGCCCCAGCCGAGCACCGCCTCGGCGAGCAGCGTGCCCAGGCCGCCCTCGAAATGGCTCAACTGCTCCGCGGCGTAACGGCAGTAGCGGCACTCCACCAGATGCTGCTGGACATCGGGCAGCAGTGCGCCACCGCGCCGGATGGGAACGTCGAGAAGACGGTTGTAGAACCGGCAGTCCTTGGACGGCGCGAGTTCCCGGTGGGCGCGTACACAGCCCTCACGGAATTGTTCGCGCGCCTGTTCCAGCGAAGCCGCAGCCGTATCCGTGTCCATGCCAAGAAGAACGGCGGGGACATTCATCGGCTCGGCTTCCACCTCGGTGTGCCACAACAGGCACTGCGCGAGTCCGGGAAGGGCCTGGAACGAACGCTCCGCGAGCTTACGGTTTTCCGGCGTCATGGACTTCGCCGCGCGCATACCGCGACCGCCCGCCGGTTTCCTCAGATCCGGGAGTACGTCGGATATGCGGTCGTCGGCGGCCCACCCCCTGACAGTGTCGCGAACGGCCACGAGGAACCGGGGGCGCAGTGCGACGGCCGACTCGGCCCGCATCACCCGTTCCAGGACCTGGTGGAAGGCGGCGGCGGTGACCATCGAGGCGGCCTGGGCCGAAGTGGCGAGGCAGATGACCGCGTACTCGTGGGTCGCCTGCCAGTGCCGCGCCGTCAGAAGAGCGACGGACGGGCCGGTCTCGCCCTCCGGCCTGCTTCTGAGCTGGGCGGCGAGACTCTCGTCCGATTCCCCCGGGACCCCACCGGAGTACGGGGGGTAGGACGGACGAGGAGGGGGGGTGGGCACTGAGCGGTTTCCTTCCCACGCGCGGGTGACTCACTGCAGTTCCGGGAAACGGCCCGGACGAGTCCGCACGAAGACCGGCGGCTTTGCGTCCCCCCGCCACCGGTGAATCGAACCCTGCCATTCCCCCTGCACAGGTAGTTCACCTTTGCACAAGTCACTCACGGCCAACAAGGCGCTTGAGCAACATCCATTCATTGAAGGAAAGTCAGCAACAGCAGAAACTACCGGTGGCCGTACCGGCTTTCGGTGTTTTCCCGCGCCCCGTGTGAACCGGACGCACGCGCCGGTGCATCACGCACGCTCCCGGCGCGCGCGAAGGCGTAGTCCACTGGAACCCGGCCCTTCCTCGGAGGCCACGCGCGGGACGGCGGCTCTCCCACGCGAAACGGCCGCCGACCCCGTTCCTCCCGCCCTCGGTCGGCGGCCCCGAGGGCGGGGCCGAAGTCACCCCCGGCGGCAGAAGACGCCTGCTCAGATCTGCCAGGAGCGCAGCCGGTCGGCCGCGCCGTAGACGTCGGTCTTGCCCGAGATCAGGTCGCGAGCGAGGTCGACGAGGGCGCCGTACGGCGGGTCGATGCCGACGTCGCTGACGAACATGTACGCCACGGCGGTGGCGCAGGCGAAGCGGGCGTTGGCCGACGGCAGCGGCTTGAGCAGCGCGAGGGTGTGCAGCAGCGCGGCGGCCCGCCAGGCCGGGTCGGAGTCCACGCCGAGGCGCGGGGGGTCGACCCGATGCCGGGCCACGGCGGCCACCAGGGCCGAGAAGTCGTTGACCGTGGGCTGGTCCGGCAGGACCTCTTCGTGGCGCTGGAGCAGCCAGGGCACGTCGATGTGGATGACGGGAGCCATCGGTCAGGCGACCCGTCCCCGACCCGGCGCGACCGGTTCGTCCTCGGGAAACGCGGCGGCGAACTCGTCCGCGTGGGCCGCGAAGAACCGCCGGAATTCCTCCGCGCCCTCCTGGAGGGCCCGGTGCCGGGCGATGTCGGCCGCCGCCGCCTCACGCACGAGAGCCTTCATCGACGTACCGCGCTCCTTGGCTATCTGCCGCAGGTCCTCTAGCTCGCGGTCACTGAACTCCACATTCAGAGCTGGCATGCCCCCACGGTACCGCGCCGGTACTTACCCGTAAATACCCCCAGGTCAGGCGGGTAGGGCAGTGGTACCGAGGGGACGAGGCGCAGCTCGGCCGGCCCGGCTATCCCTGGTCGGCGACGAAGGACGCCATCCGGGCCAGGGCGGCGTTCCAGTTGATCGTGTGCTCGTTCGTCGACCAGGACTGGATGTCGTCGATGTAGCAGAACTGGCCGACACAGCCCTGGAGTTTGCTCTGTGCGTAGGGGTCCTGAATGCCCGAGTTGGGGCCTCCGGCGACTGTGCCGTCGGGCGGGCTCGGCAGGCTCGGGTCGAGCTGCTTGGCGTACCAACGACTGTGCTGCTGGTGGGAGTTGACCTCGCCGTAGCCCGTCACGTACGACATGTTCAGCGCGTTGCGGCCGAAAATGTAGTCCATGCTCTGGAGCGCGCCGTCGCGGTACTTCGAGGCGCCGCCGATGTCGTACGCGGTGGCGATGACGACGGCGTTGTTGAGGATCTGCGCGTTGGAGCCCCAGTCGTACAGGCTGGCGTCGGGGGCGTAGGGCATGCCGTACGGGTGTGCCGCCAGGGTGGCCAGATAGCGGTCGGCGCCCTTGATCACCGACTGGCGGACCTTGTCCCGGCCGGGGAGCCGGTTCGGGACGGTCGCCAGGTCGAGGCGGCCGGCCGCTGCGGTCCTGGCCCAGTCGAAGCCGAGGGGGACGAAGATGTCGGCAGTGTGGACGGGCGATTTGAGGATGTGCTGCTCGAACGCCTTCTCGCCCGTGGTCAGATACAGCTCGGCCGCCGCCCAGTAGAACTCGTCCCGCGCGTCGGTGTCGGGGTATGCGCCGCCGCCGGTTCCGTCGTTCGGGTCGGGGTGGATGTCGGGGTGAGCGAGCGCCGCCGTCCAGGCCTTGCGCGCCACCGCGAGGGCGTGCGCGGCGAACGTACGGTCGTAGGGCCGGTACAGCCGGGCCGCCTGGGCCGCCGTGGCCGCGAGGTTGAGGGTGGCCTCGGTGGTCGGCGGGTGCAGTTCGCGCTTCTGCGGGTCGGCGCTCGGCAGCAGCGGCAGCCCGGTCCACTGTTCGTCGTGCATCTTGTGGTGCGCCATGCCGGCGAGCGGCTGCCCGTCGGGCACCTGCATCTTCAGCAGGAACTCCAGCTCCCAGCGGGCCTCGTCGAGGACGTCCGGCACCTTGTTGCCGCTCTCCGGGATGTCGAGCGTGCCGTCACCGAGCGCGCCTCGCTGTCCCGTACGGGCGTACAAGGCGCGTTCGTACGTGCTCAGCAGCTCCCACGTCGAAATACCCCCGTTGACCACGTACTTGCCGTGGTCACCGGCGTCGTACCAGCCGCCGGTGACATCGAGGGTGTAGTCGCACACGCCGGGCTGGCACGGAACGTCGGAGTCCCCCTGGTTGGGCGCTACGTCGACGTGGCCGGCGGGGCGGGCGTAGCCGGGGCGCAGGTCGTCGCGGATCTCGATGCCGCTGCGCTGCGTGTAGTAGTACTTCAGCGAGTCCAGCCGCAGCCGGTCGTAGGCGCTCGCGTCGATGTCGAAGGGGCGGCTCGTCTCGCCGTCGGCGACGAGGGTGAGGCCGGTGCCGCGTTTGCGGTGGGCGCCGAAGTCGATCGAGTGGACGTTCTGCCCGGAGGAGCCGTCGATGCCACGCGGCACGGTCCTGCCGTGGGCGACTGTCGTCCCGTCTGCTTTCTTCAGCTGCCAGGGCAGGGGCTGGGTGGAGGCGGTGACGAGCGTGGCGTTCTTCGGCCCGGCGGGGAGGTAGGCGACCTGGTTGACCCGTACCCGGGGTCCTGTGTCGGGTTCGTACACCTCGGGCGGCACCCCGCCCAGCAACGACACGTCGTCCATGCAGAACCGGAAGGGGTCGGCGCTGCCGCCGAGTTGGAAGCCGACCTGGCCCTGGGTGGTGTCGGCGGGTGCGGTGAATGTGTAGGTGTAGGAGTCGCCGGAGACGCTGAGTTGCGGGCTCACCTCGAAATAGGTGTCGTACGGGGAGACGGACAGGCCGACGATCGCCCGGACGACGTGTCCGGCGGGTGTGCCGGTGGCCTTGAAGGCGAAGCGGTACGACTCGCCCTTGACGAGGGTGATGTCGTTCTGGCCGACGGCTGCGTCCCAGCGGTTGGTGGTGCCGCCGGGGACGTCGGCGCAGAGGGCGCCGTCGGCGAGGCCCGCGGTGACGTTGCTGGTGGTCCACCAGGGGGCGGTGGTGGTGTCGAAGGTGCCGTTCTTGACCTGCTCGATCTCGTCGGCTGCGGCGGTGGGGGTGGTGGTCGGGAGGGTGGTGAGGGTTGCTGTGAGGAGGGCTGTGAGGGAGAGCAGGGTGGTTCTGCGTCGTTTCACGTCTGGGCTCCTCGGGTGAGGTGGGGGCGCGGGGAGGAGCGGCGTTTGCGGGTGCCGTGGGAGCGCTCCCAGGGGCGGACGTGGCCCATGCTGTGGGAGGTTGCACGGCGCGTCAACGCTCCGAACGGGTTTTTCGCCCCCGCCGCCCCTACCCGCCCCATCCCTGGGGGCTGCCGCCCCCAGACCCCCGCTGTCGGCCTGAACGGCCTCGTCCTCAAACGCCGGACGGGCTGGGTGGGGGTGCAGGCGGTACCAGGCGAGGCCGCCGGGGAAGAAGCCGATGCCGCTGGTCGTGCCGTGGTCCGTGGTCGGGGTGCTCCCTCGGCAGGGCCCAGAACTCTCGTCAGGGCCCAGAAGTAATCACAACTGATCGTTACCAAACAGATTCTGACGGTGAGCAACATGTGCCCGTCAAGGTTCCGGTGACGTACTCCCGTCTCACCTGTCACAACGGCCTGATTCGCGCCCCGCGCGGCGGCCTTTCGGGCGGCCCGGGGGCAGCGGTGTTCCCGACCGCACACGGGAAGAACGCACTACTGTGGAACACCAGTGACGTCCCTTGCTCACTGTGAGTGTTCACGATGGAGTAGCGACGATGAGTCCGGTGTACCCGTTCGACGATGCCGCCACGGCGCGGGCCGTCGTCGACGAGCGGGGCACACTGACCGGCTGGAACGAGGGCGCTCGCAGGCTGCTGGGCTGGTCGGCGGCCGAGGTGCTGGGTCGTCCCGCCGCTTCTCTGCTGGCCGACGGCGATACGGCCGGGCCCGGCCGCCCGGACCAGGACCCCTGGTCCGGCACCATCGCGCTGCGTCACCGCGACGGCCGTACGGTGTCCACCTGGCTCCTCGCCCACCACCGGCCGGCCCCGGACAGCGGCCCGGCCGAGTGGCTCGTCGTCACCCCGCTGGAGGGCGGGCCGCGCCCCGAGGACGACCCGCTGATGCGGGCCGCGCTGGCCCAGGCGCCCTGTGCGACGGCCGTCTACGACGACCGGCTACGGCTGCACGGCTTGAACGACGCCATGGCCGGGGTCATCGGACTGCCGCTGGAGCGCATCCGGGGGCTCAGGATCGCCGAGATAGGCGGCAAGGGGCGCAGCGCGGAGCTGGAGCAGCACATGCTCGACGTGCTGACCAGCGGCCGGGCGAAGGACGTACAGACCTATCTGCGGACCGGCGGCGAGGACCACGCGCATGCCTGGCTGGCCCGGCTTGCGCCGCTCAAGGACGCCGAGGGGCAAGTGCGGGGGGTCTGTCTCGCGGCCCATGACTTCACCGAGCAGTTCCTCGCCCGGGAGCGGCTCCAGCTGGTCAACGAGGCGAGCGTGCGCATCGGCACCACCCTCGACGTCATCCGGACGGCTCAGGAGCTGGCGGACGTCTGTGTCCCGGCCCTCGCCGATTTCGTCAGCGTCGATCTGCTGGACCCGCCGCAGCACGGCGGCGACCACCGCCCGGCCGAACTGACCGCGCCCATCAGCCTCCGCCGGGCCGCCCACCGCTCGGTCCTCCCCGGCAGCCCGGAGGCCGTCGCCAAGCCGGGACAGCTGGACCAGTACCCCGCCTTCTCGCCCCAGGCCGACTCCCTCCTCGCGGGCCGTTCGATCATGGCCACCGTGCCCTCCGGCGACCTCGAACAGTGGCTGTCCTGGGACAAGGCGCGCTTCAACCGGGTCAGGGAGTTCGGCATCCACTCCACGATGTCCGTCCCGATAACGGCACGCGGCACGACCCTCGGCGTCGCCGTCCTGACCCGGTACCGGCGGCCCGACCCGTTCACCCCCGACGACGTCCTGCTCGCCGAGGAGGTGACCGCCCGGGCCGCCGTCTGTATCGACAACGCCCGCCGGTTCTCCCGCGAACGCGACACGGCCCTCGCCCTGCAGCGCAGCCTGCTCCCCCGGACCCTGCCGCGCACCGCCGCCCTCGAAGCGGCCTCTCGCTATCTCCCGGCGGCGCGGGCCGGGGTGGGCGGCGACTGGTTCGACGTGATCCCGCTGTCCGGGATGCGGGTCGCGATGGTCGTCGGGGACGTCGTCGGCCACGGCATCCAGGCCTCCGCGACCATGGGCCGGCTGCGCACCGCCGTGCGCACGCTGGCCGACATCGACCTCGCCCCGGACGAGCTGCTGACCCACCTCGACGACCTCGTCGTCCGGCTGTCCGCCGAGGCCGGCAGCGAGGGCGGCCCGGGCGAGGTCGGCGCCACCTGTCTGTACGCGGTGTACGACCCGGTGGCGCGACGCTGCACCATCGCCCGAGCCGGGCATCCGCCGCCGATCATGCTCACGCCGGGCGGCAGACCCCGGCAGATCCGGCTGCCCGCCGGTCCCCCGCTGGGGCTGGGCGGGCTCCCCTTCGAGTCGACGGAACTGGATCTGCCCGAGGGCACGGTCCTCGCCCTCTACACCGACGGGCTGATCGAGAGCCGCGAGCAGGACATCGACACCGGTCACCGGCTGCTGTGCGAGGCGCTGGCGGCGTACGCGGACTCGCTCGACGAGACCTGCGACCGCATCCTGCACACCCTGCTCCCGCCGGGCGGCGCGGCCGACGACGTGGCGCTGCTGCTGGCCCGCACCCAGGGGCTGCCCGCCTCCCGGGTGACGACGTGGGACATCCCGCCGGACCCGGCGCTCGTCGGGCCGATCCGCAAGCAGGTCGGTGAGCAACTCGACGTCTGGGACCTGAGCGAGGCCGGGTTCACCACCGAGCTGGTGGTGAGCGAACTGGTCACCAACGCCATCCGGTACGGCTCGCACCCCATCCGGCTGCGCCTCATCCATGATTCGGCCAGGCTGATCTGCGAGGTCTCCGACAGCAGCCACACCGCCCCGCATCTGCGGCGGGCGAGGACCTTCGACGAGGGCGGGCGGGGTCTGCTGCTGGTCGCCCAGCTCACCGAGCGGTGGGGCAGCCGGCACACGCCCGACGGGAAGACGATCTGGGCGGAGCTGTCGCTGACGGACGAGGTGTGATTCCTGACTCCAACGGGGCGTGAACCATTTTGGCTCCGGCCGCATCGGACACTCGTGACGGTGCACGAGACGCCGTACGCGGAGCGACTTCCAGGAGTGTCGACATGGCGATCTTCCGTACATCCCGAGCCGCGCTGCTCGCCTTACCGGTCCTGTTCCTCGGGGCCTGCGACAACGGCGGCGGCACGACCGCCCCGACGGCAACCGTTCCATCGGCGTCCGCCACTTCGACGGCTGCCCCCTCGACGCCCGCCCCGTCGACCGACGGCACCCGCTGCCGCACCGCCGACCTGAGTGCCTCCGTCGGGCGGCTCGATCCGGGCGCCGGGCAGAAGAACTTCCCCGTCGTCCTCACCAACGACTCCGACCGCGTCTGCACCCTGCGCGGCTACCCGGGCGCCGCCTTCGTGAACGCGGCCGGCAAGCAGCTCGGCCCCGACCCGAAGCGCTCCGAGGCCACGCCGACGACGGTCGAGCTGGCGCCGGGCAGCAGCGCCTGGGCGGGCCTGAGCTTCGCCAACCCGGAGATCAGCGAGGCCGAGACGGCGACCCCGGCCGCGCTGCTGGTGACCCCGCCGGACGAACGGGACCCGCTGAAGGTGGCGTGGGACAAGGGTGAGGTGCCCGTCGGCGGGAACGAGTCGTCGGTGTTCCTGACGGTCTTCGGCCCGGGCAGCGGCGCGTGACCCGGCAGGGGCGCCCGACCCGGTGGGCGGGCAAGGTGAGCGGCGCCCTGACCCGGCGGGCGAGCCGGTGGGCGGCGCCCCGGCCCGGCGGGCAAACCCGTGACCAGCACCCCGACCCGGCGAGCAAACCCGTGAGCAGTGCACCCGACCCGGTGGGCGAACCCCTGACCAGCACCCCGACCCACCGGGCCAACCCCTGACCAGCACCCCGACCCACCGGGCCAACCCCTGACCAGCACCCCGACCCACCGGGCCAACCCCTGACCAGCACCCCGACCCGCCGGGCAGGCCCCTGACCGCCGCCTGCTTTCATGGGTCGGTTCCGCATTTTCCGTCCCGGAGGACCGAACCCTGAACTCCGCGTCCGCCGAGGCACTGTCCGTCGTGCTGCTCGTCGCCGTCCTGGCCTGTGCCGTCGTCCGCCCGTTCGGGCTGCCGGAGGCGGTCGTGGCGGTTCCCGCCGCCGGGCTCGTGGTCGTCACCGGCGCGATCTCGCCGGAGCACGCGTGGCAGGAGGCCGAGCGGCTCGGGCCGGTGGTCGGCTTCCTCGCGGCGGTGCTGGTGCTGGCCCACTTCTGCGATGTCGAGGGGCTCTTCCGGGCCTGCGGGGCGTGGATGGCCCGTCGGGCGGAGAACCGGCCGGGGCGGCTGCTGACCTCGTTCTTCGTGCTCGCCTCGGCGATCACCGCCGTACTGAGTCTGGACGCGACCGTCGTGCTGCTCACGCCGGTGGTGTTCGCCACGGCCGCCCGGAGCGGGATCCGGCCCAAGCCGCACGCCTATGCCTGCGCGCATCTGTCGAACACGGCGTCGCTGCTGCTGCCGGTCTCCAACCTCACCAACCTGCTGGCGTTCAGCGCGAGCGGACTGAGCTTCACCCGGTTCGCCGCGCTGATGGCGCTGCCCTGGCTGGTCGCGATCGGCGCCGAGTACCTGGTGTTCCGGCGGTTCTTCGCCGCCGATCTGGCGGTGCCCGCGCCGGACGCCGTGTCACGCCCGGAGACGGCGACAGAGGACGAGCCCGCGTTCCCCTTGTTCGCCCTTGTCACCGTGGGCTGCACGTTGGCCGGGTTCGTCGTGTGCTCCGCGGTGGGCATCGACCCGGCGTGGGCCGCGCTCGCGGGGGCGCTCGTGCTCGCCGGGCGCGCGCTGGTGCGGCGGCGCGCCACCCCGGTGGCTGTCCTGCGGGCCACAGCACCCGGGTTCCTCGCGTTCGTGCTGGCGCTGGGCGTCGTCGTCCGCGCGGTCGTGGACAACGGGCTCGCCGACGCGCTCGGCCGGGTGCTGCCCGACGGGACCGGACTGGTCGCGCTGCTCGGGATCGCCGCGCTGGCCGCCGTACTCGCCAATCTGATCAACAACCTGCCCGCGGTGCTGGTGCTGTTGCCGCTGACCGCCACGGCCGGTCCGGGTGCGGTGCTCGCCGTGCTGCTCGGGGTGAACATCGGTCCGAACCTGACGTACGCCGGATCGCTGGCGACCCTGCTGTGGCGGCGGATCGTGCAGCGGTACGAACACGAGGTCGGGATCGGGGAGTTCACGCGGCTCGGGCTGATCTCCGTGCCGGCCGCGCTGATCCCGGCCGTGGTGGCGCTGTGGGGCTCGCTGCTGGTCGTCGGGGGCTGAGGGGCGGGCGGGGCCCGGTCGTCAGCGGCCTCCCCAGCCGCCGTATCCACCGCCGTAGCCGTAGCCGCCGTATCCGTTTCCGCTGCCGTAGCCGTAGTTGTTGTCGTTGTCTCCGTACTGCCCGTTGGAGGAGCAGGCGTGGTAGCCGTAGTAGTAGCAGGGCACGTTGGACGGGTACGAGGCCGACGGGGTCGGCTGGGCCGTCGACTGGGTCGGGGTCGGTTCGGCCTCTGTGGGGGTCGGTGTCGGGGTCGGTGAGGGCTTGGGGCTCTTCTTGACGACGGGGGCCTTCGACTCGGTGGCCGCGTCCCAGTTGACAGCCTTCATCTGGAGCGAGGGCGCCGAGGAGTCGAAGACCCAGTGCTGGTCCGCGGACTCCTCGCGTGTCTTCAGGACCAGCGCGGTCTTGTTCTTGGCGTCGGCGGGGGTCAGCGCCAGGTCCTGGTCCCAGCGCGGGACCAGGGTGCCCTGGAGGGTGAAGTCGTAGCGCACGTTCTTGGTGGCGGGCTGGGCGGTGCCCGTGCACGGGGCGAGCTGGACGGAGTAGCCGAGGTGGGAGTCGAGGCAGAGGTCCGGGGCGGCGATGCTGCGCAGCAGGCCGTCCTTCTCGTACGCCCACTGCTGGCCGGCCGCCGACGAGCAGCCGGTCAGCTCGGTCTCCGCGCCCTTGACGGGCTTGCCGCCGGCGACGCCGATGCACAGTCCGGACTCGACGTTGTGCAGCCGGCCGAGGAGGGCGCCCTTCGTGGTCTCCCCGGCGCCGATCCAGGAGGTGTCGTTGTCGGAGGTGCCGGAGCCGTTGGTGGCGGTGTCCGAGGGGCTGGTCTGGGCCGTCGGGCCTTCCTCGTCGCCCTGGCCGAGGGCGTTCCACAGGACCAAGGGAAGGAGGACCAGCGCGCTGACGGTCGCGACGGCGAGGGCGCGGTTGCGGCGGCGGACCGCGCGCCGGGCCGCCTTGTGCGCGGAGCGGTGCGATCCGGGGCGGACGACCAGTTCGGTGGAGACGGGTGCCGTGGTGGGCATGGGCGGGGCCTGGGCCAGGACGCGCGGGACCGGGAGCAGGTTCTCGACCGTGGCGATCTCGACGATCGGGGCCTGCTCGACCTCCACGATGGCGCTCTCGGCGGCACGTCCGGGTCTGGACTCCAGGTAGGCGCGCGCACCCCAGCCGAGCACGCCTTCGGCCAGTGCGAGGGCGAGGTCGCCGTTGAACTGGTTCAGCTGGTCGCCGGCGTACCGGCAGTGCTTGCAGTCGGCGAGGTGCTTGGCCAGATCGGGGTCGACGTCGAGGCTGCGGCGTCGGCAGGTGACGTCGATCAGCCGGATGTAGCGGCGGCACTCGTCGCGGGGCACGACCTCGCGGTGGACGTGCAGGCACTCCTCGCGGAGGCGGCCACGGGCCCGGCCGAGTTCCACGGCGGCGTCGGTCACGCTCAGGCCCAGCAGGGCGGCGGGTATCTCCAGCGGTTCGCCCTCGACCTCCGCGTGCCACAGCAGACAGCGCGCGGACTGCGAGAGGTTCTGGAACGCCCTGGAGAGCAGCCGCCGGTCGGGGGCGGGCAGCAGACGGGCGGCGACGCGGTTTCCGCCGCCGGGTGTGGTGCGCAGCTCGGGGTGGAGCATCTCGTGGCGGTGGTCGCTCTCCCACTCGGCCGCGAGACGGCGGACGGTGACCAGGAGTTGGGGCCGCCACGCGGAGGTGGGGCCGTTGTGCCGGAGAGACTCCCCGAAGAGGCGGGTGAACGCGGCGGTGGTGAGCATTCCGGCGGGGCGCGCGCCGCTGGTGCACAGACGGGCGTAGGCGAAAGCTGCTTCCCAGTGCCGGTCGAGCAGTTCACCGACGGGATGGAGTGCGGGCGTCGTCCCCGTCCACTTCGTCAGCTCGGCGCTGAGTTCGACGTCCGAAGCGTCGTAAGCCGGAGCTGGGGTTGGGGAATTCGACAGGCCTGCGTCTTTCACGTCTGCATTCCTCCACGGACAACGCGGGTTTTAGTCCATACCTAGCGGTATGCGACCCGGCCGACGAAACGACAGGATCGGACCAAACGGGGAATCGGCATCGCGAACGCCCGCAGCGGACAGCTCTTTTGGAGCGGGGAGCCAACGGGGACGCCGCGTACGTGCAGGGGGAAAAGAGACTGTCCGCACGCCGACGTGCACACCTTTGCACAGCTCATCGAGCTGGAACAAGAGATCACGCCGTTTTCCGCATTCCGGTACGGACTAATACAGTTGACGGCGTGTCAATGGGATGCATCTTTGGGATTGCCACTGTATCAACATCCTCATTGCAAACGGTATTCACTTCGCTCGGGGGCCGTTTCGCAACCATTGGCGGCAGTCCACCACCGGTGGCGCAAAACCGTCCGTCCACGCCGTCCCGCCGACGCTTCCTGTGCGTTTCCCCAGCTCACGTTCCGGGTGTGTGGTAAATCCCTGCAACACACGGCGCCGTCACGGGAGTTGAACGGTTCCTTCACCTCGCCACCCAGAAGCCACCACAGAACCAATAGCATCATCGGTTACCGCTGGTACGCGCCTGCACAGCGTCCGGTACGCGCCCGGCGGCATCCCATGGCGTTCACGGAACACCCGGTTGAAGTGGAACGGGCTGGCGAAGCCGGAGGCGACGGCGACGCGTTCCACCGGCAGGTCGGTGGCCTCCAACAGCCGGGCCGCATGGCTCAGTCGGGCCTCGCGCAGTGCCCGCATCGGGGAACGGCCGAGCTGCTCGGTGAAGAGGTGCGCGAACCGCGAGGGCGAGAGCGCGACGCCCTCGGCGAGGGAGCGGAC
Organism: Streptomyces sp. GQFP; assembly: GCF_021545335.1. Classification (GTDB taxonomy): domain Bacteria; phylum Actinomycetota; class Actinomycetes; order Streptomycetales; family Streptomycetaceae; genus Streptomyces. The sequence continues at coordinate 460,020 of NZ_CP089312.1, forward strand.
GGTGTGCGGGGCGGCGGGATCGGCGGCGATAAGGGCTTCCACGCGGCTCACCCGGACGTCGATTCCCGGCCGTTGTGGAAGGGGCCGGGCGGCCGCCGAGGCGAGCAGGACGATTTCCTCCAGGGAACAGAGGGCGAGTTCCCGGGCGGCGGTGCCGTGCGCGACGACTATCGGGCTCTCGGGCGGAGACGAAGCAGCGGAATCGGGCGGGGAATTGGGCGGCCTTGTGCCACTGCCCGGCCAGCGGGCGTCGGACAGCATTCGGGCGAACGCGGTCGCCATCCGGTCGTGCAGGGCCTCCGGGACCGGGGCGACGACGTACATGCCGTCGCCGACGGCGTACGGGCTCAGCCAGGGCGTCCAGGACGGGCGGGCCTGGCAGTGCGCCCACCAGAACCGCCAGTGCCGGGCGCCCGGTTGGACCTGATAGCGGTGGCGCACTCCGGGGCCGAGGGCGACCAGGTCCCCGGCGCCGGCCCGCACCCCGGCCGTGCCCTGGGTCAGCAGCCCGTGGCCGCCGGTCGTCCAGGTGAACAGCCAACTGTCGGCGCCCCGCGGCCGGTTGACGGCGTACCCCGGCCCTTCGTCGTAGCGCCCGACGGTCACCAGGCCGGGCGGTGGTGCGGGGACGGCGGTCTCGGGCAATCCGTCAGCGTTCACAGGCATCCTCCCCCGGGGTGCGGCGCCCCTAGTGTGACGGCGAGTCGCAGCGGACCGAAGGAGTGAACGATGACAGTCACAGGCATCGGCGCCGTCGGCGCTCCCATCCTGCCGGAGGAGGGGCGCCGACGGTTCGAGGAGGACGGATTCACCGTCGTACGGGGTCTGTTCGGGTACGAGGAGATCGCCGCGCTCCGTGCCGGATTCACGGCGCTGCACGCGGCCGGTCCGGTGCCGGGGCATTTCGAGCCGCGGCCGTCCGGGCAGGACGGGCGTCCGGCCGATCCGCTGGACGCGTATCCGCGCGTGATGCAGCCGCACGAGTTCCACGAGCCGTCGCTCGCCCTGTTGCTGGACCCCCGGCTGCGCTCCGTCCTCAAGGTGCTGCTCGGCGAGGAGGTGCTGGCCGCGCAGAGCATGTTCTATTTCAAGCCGCCGGGTGCGCGGGGCCAGGCGCTGCACCAGGACAACTTCTATCTCCGGGTCGAGCCGGGGACCTGTGTGGCCGCGTGGATCGCCTGCGAGCCGATCGACCGGGACAACGGCGGCCTGGAGGTCGTGCCGGGCACGCACCGGATGGACCTGTTCTGTCCGGAGGAGGCGGACGCCGGGGTGTCCTTCGCCCGGGAGTACGTGCCGCCGCCGCCCGGCCTGGCCACGGTGCCGGTCGACATGGCGCCGGGTGACGTCCTGTTCTTCAACGGCAGCCTGGTGCACGGCTCACAGCCCAACCGCAGCGCCGACCGGTTCCGCCGCTCGTTCATCGGGCACTACGTGGGCCGCTCGGCCGAGCGGATCGGCCACTTCTACCGCACGATCTCGATGGACGGCGACCGGGTCCGGCTGCGCGAGAGCGAGGGGGCGGGTCCGTGCGGTACGGAGTTCGGGGCGACGTCTGCGCCGCACTGACGGCGGCGCCCGGTCGGCGTCAACCGACCCTGGCGGCCTCGGTCAGCGCCGCGAGCCGGGGTCGGACGGCGCGCAACCGGCGCCGTATGTCGTCGGCCTCCGCGTGCGGCCGGCGCCCGCGCGACGCGACGTCGCTCCGTCTCGCGACCGTGGTGCGGCCGTCGGACAGGCGGTCCAACTCGCCCTCCAGCGTGCGCAGGGCACGCCCGAGCGAGCGGCTGCGGACGCCGTCGTCGGCCAGGCTGTCGAGGTCGCGCCGGGCCGCCGCCGTCGACTCCGCGGCGTCGGTGAGGATCGGCCGGCACTCGGTGCGGAACCGCGCGAGGGCGTCGAAGAGTTCGGCGCGCTCGTCCTGCCGTCGCGGTGGCTGTCGAGGATCCCGTCCCAGGTGCCGGACCACCCCCAGAACACCGTTGCCGCGTCGTCCAGCCGGGCCGCCGTGTCGTGCCTGGCGAGCGGGGTCCACGCGTCGAGATCGGTGAAGTAGTCGGCATAGAAGGTGTTGTGCCGGGTGAGGACCGCCTCGGTGCCGGCCACCAGTTGCTGGCACTGTGCGCGGTTCAGGCCGATCCGCTCGTCGATGAGCCGCTGCACCTCGTCCCGCAGGAAGGTGATGCGCCGCAGGCTCACCTCGACCTCGTAGAACCCCGCCGCCGCGTCCCGCAGCGCCTGCTCCCGCTTCCGTCCGCCCCGCCCCCACGGCCACATACGCCGCCCCCTCCCCGTATGTGGCGCGATCATGCCACGGCCGGTCCGGAGCGGTCAGTGGCCGCTGATCGGGTGCGGGGTGTACGGCTGCCCGAGTTCCTCGATCTCCTTGTCGGTGAGGTCGAGGTCCACGGCGGCCACGGCGTCGTCGATGTGGTGCGGCTTGGTCGCGCCGACGATCGGGGCGGTCACCGGACTCTGCCGGAGCAGCCAGGCAAGGGCCACCTGCGCACGCGGGACCTCCCGCTGGGCCGCGATACGGGCGACCGCCTCGACGATCGTGCGGTCGCCCTCCGGGTAGAGGGTGCGGCCGAAGTCGTCGCGCTCGCTGCGCTCGGTGGCGGTGCCCCAGTCGCGGGTGAGCCGGCCACGGGCGAGCGGGCTCCACGGCAGGACGCCGACGCCCTGGTCGGCGCAGAGGGGCAGCATCTCGCGCTCCTCCTCGCGGTAGAGGAGGTTGTAGTGGTTCTGCATGGACACGAACCGGGTCCAGCCGTGCTCCCGGGCCGTGTACTGGGCCTTCGAGAACTGCCAGGCGTACATCGAACTCGCCCCGATGTAGCGGGCCTTGCCCGCCTTGACGACGTCGTGCAGCGCCTCCATGGTCTCCTCGACCGGGGTGACGGAGTCGTAGCGGTGGATCTGGTAGAGGTCGACGTAGTCGGTGCCGAGGCGGGTGAGGCTGTGGTCGATCTCGGCGAGGATCGCCTTGCGGGACAGACCGCCGCCGTTGGGCCCGGGCCGCATCCGACCGTGCACCTTCGTGGCCAGCACGATCTCGTCCCGGCGGGCGAAGTCGGCGAGCGCCCTGCCGACGATCTCCTCGCTGGTGCCGTCGGAGTAGATGTTCGCCGTGTCGAAGAAGTTGATCCCGGCGTCGAGGGCCTGCCGGATCAACGGCCGCGAGGCCTCCTCGTCGAGGGTCCACTCGTGGGCGCCGCGATCGGGAAGGCCGTAGCTCATACAGCCCAGACAGATCCGCGACACGTCCAGTCCGGTCGAACCGAGCTTCACGTACTGCATCGTTGCTGCTCCCGCCTTCGGCTGACGTAACGGGTACCGGAGCGAGCCTACGTCCTGGCGTGATCACCGGCTCGTGCGGTGTCGGACCTCCGCGCACCGGGGCCCGCTTGACTGCGGGCATGCCGGGCGCTTGGATCTTGGTCGTGAAGATCGAGTCCGGCCCAAGTCGCCGGCAGCGCCACGGTGTCCGGGGCGGGATCGTGCTGGCGGCCGTCTGCGCGGCCCTGTGGGGGCTGACGGCGTGCGGTTCGCCGTCGAAGGCGAACGACGAGGACGAGCCGCGGTCGACGCCCTCGGCCGAGGTCCGACTGCCGCCGCTGAACGCCGGTTTCGACTACCAGATCGGCGGCGCCTACCCTCCTCCGGCGGGTGTGCGCATCGTCAGCCGCGACCGTACGGCGGCTCCCGCGCCCGGCCTGTACAACATCTGCTACGTCAACGCCTTCCAGGCCCAGCCCGATGCCGAGAAGTCCTGGCCCGCCGATCTGCTGCTGCGGGACTCGGACGGCGAGGTCGTCATCGACGAGGACTGGGACGAGGCGCTGCTCGACATCGGTACGGCGGCGAAGCGGAAGCGGATCGCGGCGCGGGTGAACGAGTGGATCGACGGCTGCGCCGACAAGGGCTTCGACGCGGTCGAGCCCGACAACTACGACAGCTACACCCGCTCCGACGCCCTCCTGACCGCCGCCGACGCCACCGCCTTCGTCACCCTCCTCTCCCGGCACGCGCACACCCGTGGGCTGGCCATCGGGCAGAAGAACACCGTGGAACTGGCCGGACTCAGGAAGAAGGCCGGACTGGACTTCGCGGTCGCGGAGGAGTGCGGTGAGTTCGACGAATGCGGGGAGTACGCGGAGGCGTTCGACGACCGGGTCGTGGTGATCGAGTACACCGACTCCGGGCTGCACAAGGCCGTCGCGACCTTCGGTGACCGGCTGAGCATCGTCCGCAGGGATGTCGGCGTGTCGACGCCGGACAGCGCCGAGTACCTCCGCAAGACCCGCTGACCGGCCAACACCCCTGATCTCACCCGGAGTCGAGGCCGGAACATGATCATCGCCCCCTGTTCGGGCGTCGCTCCTGCTTCGCGGAGGACGTCGGGCTGCTGTTCGCCGCGCGTACCGGGTTCGACGTACCGGCGGGGCTGCCCGTCACCGAAGTCACCGGGCTGGCCGAGCCGTTCGCGCTGGAGCTGCTGCGCGAGGCCGTCGCCGGACCGCTGGACGCGCGGGTCGCGGCGCGAATCGTGACCGCCACCGCCGGGAACCCCCTCGCGCTGGCGGACCTCGGCCAGGAACTGTCCGCCGACCAGCTGGCGGGCGGCCTCGCGCTGCCCGAACCGCTCCCGGTGGGCGGGCGGTTGGCGGCGCACTACCTCCAACAGGTCCGCGCACTGCCGGAGTCCACGCAGACCTGGCTGCTGCTGGCCGCCGCCGAACCGGGCGGCGACCTCGGCTATGTCACGGGCGCGGCCGAGCGGCTGGGGATCGGCCCGGAGGCGTCCGGTCCGGCCGAGACCGCCCGGCTGGTGATGCTGCGGGCCACCGCCGCGTTCCGGCATCCGCACTGGACATCGCCATGTGACCGATCACTGTGTGACCGATCACTGTGTGACGAGCAGCTCCAGCCCCCGCTCCCACCCGAACTCCGGCCGCGCGTCGCCCTCTTGAACCTCTCCGGCGTACGGATCCCCGAACCGCACGCCCATCCCGCGCAGCCGTTCCAGACTGGCCCGGTACGCGGGATGGGCAGCCAACGCCTCGCCCACGCACGGCAGTACGGCGATCGGCACCCCCATCCCGTACACCTCGCACAGCGTGCCCAGCGCGAGGGTGTCGGCGATGCCGGCCGCCCACTTGTTGAGGGTGTTGAAGGTGGCGGGCGCGACGAGCACGGCGTCCGGCGCCGGGAAGGGCCGTGGATCACCGGGCTTGCGCCACGCGGACCTGATCGGGCGCCCGGTCTGCGCCTCGACGGCGGCCGGGTCGAAGAACCCCATCGCCAGGGGCGTCGCGATGACCCCGACCTCCCAGTCCCGTTCCTGCGCGGCGGTGATCAACTTGCTGATGTCGGAGGCGATTCCGGCGGCGCAGACGATGACGTAGAGGAAGGGCTTCGGGGCCTGTCGGGTCGTCTCGGTCATCCGGAAACCCTAAATGAGTTGCCGGTACCCAGTCTCCGCCTCCAGGATCACGCCATGTCCACGATCGATGCCCTCCTGCCGCTGATGTCCGCCGCCGCTCGTCCGGTGCGGTTCCAGCAGCAGCCCGGCCGTCCCCGGAGGCCCGCGCTTCCCCGGTCATGACGGCCGCGCTGGTCGCGGGGCTGCTCGCGGGGTACGGCATCGCCATCCCCGTCGGCGCCGTCACGACGTATCTCGTCTCCCTCACCGCCCGTACGTCCCTCAGGACCGGTGTCTGTGCCGCGCTCGGCATCGCCACCGCCGACGGGCTCTACGCCCTGCTGGCCGCCCTCGGGGGTTCCGCGCTGGCCGGTGCCCTGCAGCCGGTGCTGGTGCCGCTGCGCTGGGCCTCCGCCCTGGTGCTGGCCGTGCTCGCGCTCCGGGGCGGGCTCGGCGCCCTGCGCCAGTACCGCGGCGGCGGGCTCTCCACCCGCGCCGACCCGACACCGCCCAGTCCGCTCCGGGCGTTCCTCCTGCTGGTCGGCATCACGCTGCTCAACCCCACCACCGTGATCTACTTCGCCGCCCTGGTGCTCGGCAGCCGGGCCTCGGACGCCGTATCCCCTTGGGAACAAGGGGTGTTCGTGCTCGCGGCCTTCCTCGCCTCGGCCAGCTGGCAGCTGCTGGTCGCCTCCGGCGGCGCCCTGCTCGGCCGGGCGCTCACGGGCCGGCGCGGGCGGCTGGTGACGGCGCTCGTGTCCAGCGCGGTGATCATGGCGCTGGCCGTGCGGATGGTGGTGTAGCTGACATGACGCACGGCCGCGGGCGACTTCCTCAGTCGGCGTCCGGTGCGAAGGCCCGGGCGACGGCGAGGCTGTCCTCGTACACGTGATGGCGTACGACGAGACCGTCCCGGACGGTCAGGTGCAGGGCGAACCGGGCGCGGTAGGGGCGCCCGGTGGCCCTGGCTGTCTGCCGGATCTCGCCCAGCACGACCGCGTCCTCGCCGTCGACCAGCACCCGTTCGATCTCGGTGGCGGCCTCGCCGGGGACATGGTGGGCGGCCAGGTCGCGGAAGTGGGCGGCGGCGTCCGCGCGGCCGGCGCGATGGCGGATCCACGGGGTGGCGGCGCGGCCGTGCTCGTCCTCCGGCCAGTTCAGCCGCCAGTCGAACTCCTCCGCGTACAGGTCCGCGATCCGCTCCGGATCGCCCTCGCCGATCCGGGCCAGCAGATCTGCCACGACGGTACGGGTGGTGGTGGTTGCGGATGTCATGCGTCCCACTGTGGCCGAGTACGCCGGCCACAGGCGATTACCTCGCGGGTAAGGCCGCTTCGAACGCGCCGCGGATGAATAAGCTCCGCCCAGGTGTTCACCCCTCATGAGCAGCAGTCACACGCGACGAGACGACGGGACGTGAGCCATGCCTCTTGAGGGCGAGTACGAAGCCAGTCCGACCCAGTGGGTGCGGGAGCAGGTGGAGTTGTACGAGAGCTCCGGCGGCACCAAGGGAACGACCCTGATGGACACCGGTATGCCGGTGATCCTGCTGACCACCCGGGGTGCCCGGAGCGGCAAGATCCGCAGGACACCGCTGATGCGGGTGGAGCACGAGGGCGTGTACGCGGTGGTCGCCTCGCTGGCCGGCGCCCCCAGGCATCCGGTCTGGTACCACAACGTCCTCGCCGATCCCCACGTCGACCTCCAGGACGGGCCGGTGCGCCAGGACTTCGTCGCCCGTGAGGTGACCGGCGAGGAGAAGGCCACGTGGTGGGAGCGGGCGGCCGCCGCGTATCCCCCGTACGCCGACTACCAGAAGAAGACCGACCGGGAGATCCCGGTGTTCGTCCTCGAACCGGCCGACGGGAACTGATCCCCGCCGGGGAAAAGAAATTCTGGTTCCGGGAGGCATGAAGTCCTCACCCCCGGGCACCCGAGCCTCAGGCCCCGCCGCGCTCCCCCGTCGCGGCGGGGCTCTTCGCTGCCTCCTTCGCGTCCGCGTCGGTCACGTCGAGGAAGATCTCGCCGGTCTCGGGGACCGCGCGGGCCACGGAACGCTTGATGCGTACGGCGATCTCCTCGACCCGCTCGCTGTCCAGACCGGGGACGAGATCGATCCGGGCGGCCACGAGCGTGGAGTCGAGCCCCATCTTCATCGTGAACAGGGCCTCCACGCTGTCGATCTCGGGCTGGGCCGCCAGCAGTTCGCGGATCTCGCGGCTCAGCTCCGGATCGGCGGCCTCACCGACGAGCTGGGCGCGCGCGTCCCGGCCGAGCCAGTAGGCGACGCAGACGAGCAGTACCCCGATGGCGAGGGAGGCGGACGCCTCCCACACGACCTGCCCGGTGACCATGTGCAGGACCATGCCCACGAGGGCGAGCGTCACGCCGAGCACGGCGGTTCCGTCCTCGGCGATCACCGTACGCAGAGCGGGATCGCGCAGAGCGCCCGTACCGCCGGCAGCGCCTTCCCGGCGCGCCTGGTGTACGGCCCGCAGCAGTGAGGCGCCCTCCGCGAGCAGCGCGACCCCGAGCACGGCCAGGCCCACCACATAGCCGTCGAAGGACTCCTCGGCGCCGCCCCTGAACGCCTCCACGCCCTGGAAAAAGGAGAAACAGCCGCCCATGACGAAGATGCCGACGGCCGCGAGCAGCGACCAGAAGAACCGTTCCTTGCCGTAGCCGAAGGGGTGCCGCCGGTCGGCGGGGCGGCGGCTGCGGCGCAGGGCGGCGAGCAGGAAGACCTCGTTGAGGCTGTCCGCCACGGAGTGCGCGGCCTCGGACAGCAGTGCGGGCGACCCGCTGACGAGCCCGCCCACTGCCTTGGCGAGACGATCAGCAGATTGGCGCCCAACGCCACCAGCACGGTCAGCCGCGTCCGCCGGTCCGCGGACGACGTAGCCCCCGCTTCCCTCCCGTCCCCACGAGCCGTCAAAGCTGCTCGGACGCCGTCGGTGTGTCCCGGCGGAGGGTGAAGGTGTGGCCGGCCGGGTCGGCGTACCCCCGCTCCTCGTACGGTGTACCGGCGTCGTTCGTCTCCAGGGCGCGTCCGCCGAGCCCGACCACCCTGCGTTCCGCCTCGTCGAGATCGCTCACGCGGAAGTCCAGGTGGACCTGGAAGGAAGCCTCGGCACGCGGCCAGCTCGGCGGGGTCATGTTCGCGTCGAGGCGGAACTCCATCCGGGTTCCCTCGGCGGCCCTGATCTCGATGCGGTTGACGGTCGTCACCGTCTCCTCGGCCTCCAGCAACTCCATGTAGAACGCGGCGAGTTTCTCAGGTTCGGCACAATCCAGCACCACGACGCCTGCTGTCACCAAGGTCATGCTTCCTCCGTACGGAGTCCGGGGCGGGTCCGGTCGCCGCTGCCCTCTCTGGTCGGGTACCCCGCCCACCGGAATCACACGGGATGCGCGCCGCCGGGCGCGGTGAGCTGCGCGAGACGGGCCGCCGCCGCTGTCAGGAACAGGTCGAGGGCAGCGGGGTAGGAGCTGTGCCGCATGTCCATCACGAGATGGCGGGCGGTCGCGTTGATGTGCGGGTGGGTGTCGGCGGGCAGCCGGGCGTAGGTCGCCCGCCACACCGCCGCCTCCGCCTCACGGGCGGCCTTCGGCAGCGCCGCGTTCGCCGAGTCGAGAGCCCCGAAGGCGAGCGCCTGGTCGACGAAGGCGTGGTAGATCCGTACGGCCTCGGCGTCCGGGAACCCTGCGCCGCGCAGCACACCGAGGCCCGTCTCCACGGCCTGGATCTCGTACGCCCGTCCGGTCACCCGGAACGAGCTGAGCACCGCCGCCTGCGGCTGGGCGAGCGCTCCGGCGTGCATCCGCAGGCCGAGATCCCGCAGGTCGGCGCGCCAGTCGCCGCTGGGGCGCCAGGTACGCAGCGTACGGCCGATCAACTCGTCGGCGATGGCGAGCATCAGCTCGTCGGTGTCGCGGAAGTAGCGGTACAGGGCGCTCGGGTCGGCGCCGAGGGCGCGGCCGAGGCGGCGCACGGAGAGGGCCTCGGCGCCGTGTTCGCCGAGCAGCCGCATCGCCGTCTCGACGATCAGCTCCTCGGAGAGGACGACGCCCTGCTTGGTGGGGCGTCTGCGCCGCCGGGCGGCGGGCGGGACGACACGGTCGCTCATCGGCTTCCTCCTGGGCGGTCGCTCACGACCCTGCCTGCGTGGCGCGGTGGGCCGGCGCGGGCACCTTATGACAACACCGTTGACCTGTTAAGGTCCCGGGCAGTTTCATGTGCGTTCACCGGGGTCGACCGAGGCCCCCGGGTGTGAGCGGAGACCGCCATGACCGACCCCCAGCCCTACGGCGCACCCCCAGCCGCGCTGCGCAAGTCCCTCGGTGTGCTGGACGGCGTCGCCATCGCCGCGTCCAGCACGGCTGCCACGACGAGCATCGGCATCGGTCTCGGGGTCACGGCCGGGGTGGTCGGGCTGTATCTGCCCTCGATCATGCTGCTGGCGTTCCTGCCGATCCTGGGCATCGCGGGCGCCTACTCCCGGCTGAACATGGTCGCGTCCGGTTTTCTGGCCGCCGCGTGGGCGAAGTGGGGACGTAGGTCTCCGTACTTCAGCACCGGCCTGGGTACCGACGCTGATGCGCCGCAGCTGCTTGCGGTGACGGAGGCGTCGTCTGCAGGCTAGCGGTTCATTTGTCTGCGGGCCGGTGGGGGCTGGTCACGCAGTTCCCCGCGCCCCTTTGGGGCGCGCCCATCGCCCCCTCTCTTCCCACTCCCCCACAACTCAAGGAAACGGAACATGCACGCTGATCTCCTCTTCACCGGTGGTCCGGTCTTCGCCCCCGGGAATCCCATGGCCGTCGCGGTCAGCGGCGGGCGGATCGTCGCTGTGGGGCGGGGCGAGGTGAACGATCTGGTCGGGCCGGGGACCGAGGCGGTCGATCTCGCGGGGCGGCTGCTGCTGCCGGGCTTTCAGGACGCGCACGTCCATCCGCTGCCGGCCGGGCTGGAGATGACCCAGTGCGATCTGACGGGCGCGAAGACCGCCGAGGACACGGTGGCCGTCGTCCGCGCGTACGCCCTCGCGCATCCCGAGCGGGAGTGGATCACGGGCGGCGGCTGGTCCATGGAGGCCTTCGAAGGGGGCACGCCCACCCGGGAGTCGCTGGACGCGGTGGTCGCGGACCGGCCGGTGTATCTGCCCAACCGGGACCATCACGGGGCCTGGGTCAACACCCGTGCCCTCGAACTCGCGGGCGTCACCCGGGACACCCCGGACCCTGCTGACGGCCGCTTCGAGCGGGACGCCTCGGGCGAGCCGACCGGCATGCTCCAGGAAGGGGCCATGGAGTACGTGGGCCGGCTGACCCCGCCGGTCACGGCGGCGGAACGACGGGCGGCGCTGCTGTCCGCTCAGCGCCGGCTGCACTCGCTCGGTGTCACGGCCTGGCAGGACGCGCTGGTCGGCTCCTTCCTCGGCATGGAGGACCCGTCGGAGACGTATCTCGCCGCCGCCCGGGACGGGTCGCTGACCGCGCGGGTGGTCGGCGCGCTGTGGTGGGACCGGGAGCGCGGGGCCGAGCAGATCCCCGAACTCGTGGCGCGGCGGGCCGCGTTGAGCGGGGGCAGGTTCCGGGCGGGCAGTGTGAAGCTGATGCTGGACGGGGTCGCCGAGACGGGCACGGCCGCACTGCTCGACCCCTACCTCGACAAGTGCGGCTGCGTCACCGCGAACCGGGGCACGAGTTTCGTGGACGCGGCCGAACTGCCGAAGTACGTCACGCAGTTGGACGCCCTCGGTTTCCAGTGCCACTTCCACGCGCTGGGCGACCGGGCCGTACGGGACGCCCTGGACGCCGTCGAGGCCGCGCGCGCGGCGAACGGGCCGAGCGACACCCGGCCGCATCTGGCCCATCTCCAGGTGGTCCACCCGGACGACGTGCCGCGCTTCGCCCGGCTCGGCGCGGTCGCCAACATCCAGGCGCTGTGGGCCATGCACGAACCCCAGATGGACGACCTGACCATCCCCTTCCTCGGTCCCGAACGGGCGGCGTGGCAGTACCCGTTCGGCGCGCTGCTGCGCTCCGGGGCCACTCTGGCGGCGGGCAGCGACTGGCCGGTCAGCAGCCCCGACCCGCTCCAGGCGATCCACGTCGCGGTCAACCGCGCGGCACCGGGTTCCGCGTCGCCCCGGGTGTTCCTCCCCGCCGAACGCATCGGTCTGACGGCCGCCCTCACGGCGTACACCGCGGGTTCGGCGTACGCCAACCACCTGGACGACACGGGCAGCGTGCGCGTCGGGGCGCTGGCCGACCTGACGGTCCTGGACCGCGATCCGTACGCGGGGCCCCCGGAGGCGATCGCGGAGACGAAGGTGGCGCTCACCTATGTGGGCGGTGAGCGGGTGTACGCGGCGGAGGGGGCAGCCTGACTACCGGCCCGTGCCCAGGCTCAGACGGAGTGTCAGGGACTGCGGTGCGAAGCCGTTCCGCTCGTAGAAACGTATGGCGTCCGTGTTGCCCGCGCAGGCGGTCACCTCGGCGTGCTCGGCGCCCTGCCCGCCGCCCAGCGGACGAAGGCGTCCACCAGGCGTGCCCCGGCCCCCGAACTCCGGTGCCCGCGTGCTCGCGCGGCCAGTCGGCGTCGACGCTCGGATCACGGGTGCCGGCGTCAGGTCGACTTGCTGGACAACCGTCCATGTATGCTGGACACCTGTCCAAGAATCCTACATAGGAGTTTGCCGAGCATGGAGACGGTCGCGAACGTGCTGGTCGGTCTGGTGGCCGCGCTGCACGCGTACATCCTGGTGCTGGAGATGTTCCTGTGGCAGCGTCCGCCGGGGCGCAAGTTCCACGGGTTCGACGCGGAGATGGCCCGTGCGACCGCCAAGATGGCCGCCAACCAGGGGCTCTACAACGGGTTTCTCGCGGCGGGCCTGGTCTGGGGGCTGATCGCCGCCGATCCGACCGGGTTCCGGGCGCAGGTCTTCTTCCTCTCCTGTGTGATCGTGGCCGGCGTCTACGGCGCCGCGACGGCGAACCGGCGCATCCTGTTCGCCCAGGCGCTGCCCGGCGCCATCGCCCTGGCCGCCGTCCTCGTCGCGCGGTGACCCGCGGCGAGCCCGAGGACTCGCGGGCCGCCCGCACCCGGGCCAAGCTGCGCGAGGCCCTGCTGGCGGAGTGCGCCGAGCATCCGCTGGCGGAGGTCAGCGTCGCCGCGCTGGTGCGCGGGGCGGGGGTCGGACGGGCCACCTTCTACGTCCACTATCCCGACCTGGAGGCGCTGGCCGTCGACGCCTGCGCCGATGTCGTACGGGAGGCGGTGGACGCCCTGCATGCCTGGCGTGGCCGACCCGACCCGGTGATCGCGCCGGTCGCGCTCGTGGAGTTCTTCACGGACCTCACCCCGCACACCGCGCTGTACCGGGCCCTGCTGAGCCCGGGCGGCGGGGGCCCGTTGGGCCAGGTACTGCACCGGGACCTGCGTGCCCGGAGCCTCGCGGAACGCGAACTCGCGGGCGCGGCGGACGCGCCGCTGGTCGCCTCGGCGGTGGCCGCCACCTTCGCGGGGGTCCTGGCGGACTGGCTGCACGGCCGGATCGAGGCGACGTCGGAGGAAATCGCGCACCAGGTGTGGCAGTTGCTGGTGGCGCTGCACCGGAGCCGGTGAGCACGACGCCGTCGACGGCGGCTCAGCCTTTGTCTGGACGCCATTTGCCGCAGACATGCGAAACCCAACAGGGTGCGCAATCCTGGGTTCAGTGCCTCATAGGGTGCGGCAGGCGGGGTTCCGGCAGGTCCCTGTTCACAACGCGGCCCAGTCCACGGCAACCGCACCTTTCCCGAACCGACAAGGAGACGGAATATGATGCGGAATTCGGCCAGGAAGCTCGCAGCAGTGGCGAGTTGCATCGTCGTTACAGTCGGCGGCCTCACGACAGGCGCCGTCACCGCCAACGCGGCACCGCAGGAGCGCTCAATCCCCAAGGCCGCCGCGCCCCCGTGCGTGAGCCATGAGTACGCGAAACCCTCGGAGACCCACGGCTACCCGGCATCCTTCCCTGGCGGCACCTGGCTCCGCCTGTCTCGCGGTTGCGACGAAATCTGGTTGAAGCCCAACACCAACCGGTACGTCAAGGTGTGCATCGGCTACAGAGACAACGTGCGGTGCCCGAGCAGCTACACATACGCCTACGCGAACACCTGGAATAAGCTCGCATCGGATGTCACGGCCGGAGTCCAGTACAAGTTCAACTTCCAAGGGAGCGGGGCGTCCTCCGGGCTGTACCACGGCTGACCAACCGTGACGCGGGTGACCGTCTGGTTCAGCACGTCCAAGGGCCGCCGAGCCACACACGCTCGACGGCCCGTCGGACCACAGGAACAGCCGCGTCAGCCGAAGGTAAGTACCGGCTTGATCGTCTTGCCCGCGCTCATGTCCCGTACCGCCTGGTCGATGTCCGCGAACGGGTAGGTGCTGATCAGGCGGTGCAGCGGGAGCCGTCCCGCCTTCACCAGGTCCACCAGGGCCGGGATGAAGGACTGCGTCTCGACGTCGCCCAGGGTGAGGCCGACGACGCGCTTGCCGCCGAGCATCCCGTTGACGTCCAGGGCGACCTCCGTGCCGAAGGGCGGGGCGCCGACCACAACGAGCGTGCCCCGCTGGGCGAGGGCGTCGACGCCCTGGCGGAGGACAGCGACGCTGCCGGTGGTCTCGACGACGCCGTCGGCGCCCTGGCCGTCGGTGATCCTCGCGACCGCCTCGCCGAGGTCGGACTCGCCCGCGTTGATCGTGTGGGTGGCGCCCAACTCCTTGGCCAGCGACAGGCGTTCGCCGACCTTGTCCACGGCGATGATCCTCGTCGCGGGGGTGAGCGCGGCCGCCATGACCGCCGAGAGGCCCACCGCTCCGGCGCCGAGGACCAGGACCGTGCTGCCCAGGCCCGGCTTCAGTACGTTCCAGACGGCGCCGACACCCGTCTGGACTCCGCAGCCCAGCGGGGCGATGGACTCCAGGGGTACGTCCGCGTCGACCTTGACCAGGCTGCGCTGATCGACCAACGCCCGCTCGGCGAACGAGGACTGGCCGAAGAAGTGGCCGCCCAGCTCCGTGCCGTCGCGGCTGATCGTGGCGGTGCCGTCGGCCCGGCGGCCCCCGAGGAGGTTCAGCGGCAGCCAGGTCACGCAGTACGCGGGGTGCCCGTCACGGCAGTTGCGGCAGCCGCCGCAGGAGGTGAAGGACAGGACGACATGGTCGCCGGGCTCGATGCCGGTGACGGCGGAGCCGACCGCCTCGACAACGCCCGCGCCCTCGTGCCCCAGAACTCCGGGAAGGGGGAAGGGCAGTCCGCCGCTCGCCACACCGAGGTCCGTGTGACACAGGCCCGTCGCGACCAGACGTACGAGGGCCTCGGTGGGCGCGGGGTCGGCCAGTTCGACGTCGGAGAGGGTGAAGGGGGCACCGCCGGACTCGACGACCGCGGCGCGGGTGGTGATGGACATACTGAACTCCCTTACGGGCTGAACGAGTTGGCGTGAATACGAGACAGCTGACGGACTCAGTCCAGCGAGACGACCACTGACTTGACCTTCGTGTACGCGGCCAGCGCCTCGGGGCCGTACTCGCGGCCGAAGCCGGAGTCCTTGACGCCGCCGAAGGGGATCGCGGGGTCGAGCATCGCCCAGTCGTTGACCCAGACGATGCCCGCCTGGAGCCGGTTCGCCACGCGGTGGGCGCGGGCCAGGTTGGTGGTCTGGACGCCCGAAGCCAGGCCGTACGGCGTGGAGTTGGCGAGCTGGACCGCCTCGTCCTCGGTGTCGAAGGGCTGGACGGTGAGGACCGGGCCGAAGATCTCCTCCTGGACGACCCGGGAGTCGTTGGCCAGGTCGGCGATCACCGTGGGCTTGTAGTAGTAGCCGCCGTCCAGGTCGAGCCGCTCGCCGCCGCAGACGATCCGGGCGCCCTCCTTGCGGGCCAGCGCCACGAACTCCTCGACCTTGCGCAGGTGCTTCTCCCCCGCCATCGGCCCCACGACCGTCTCGGGCTGCCGCGGGTCGCCGAGCGGGACGCCGGGCACCGCGTCGGCGAGGATGCCGAGCAGGGTCTCGTACACCGGGCGTGCGACCAGCAGGCGCGGGCCGCCCATGCAGAACTGGCCGGTGTTGAAGACGAAGCCCTTGATGACCGCGCCGACCGCCTTCTCGACGTCGGCGTCCTCGAAGACG
Source organism: Streptomyces sp. GQFP (assembly GCF_021545335.1). Taxonomy (GTDB): domain Bacteria; phylum Actinomycetota; class Actinomycetes; order Streptomycetales; family Streptomycetaceae; genus Streptomyces. Next base: position 475,627 of record NZ_CP089312.1, read on the forward strand.
ATGTGCGCCGCGTTGCCGCCCAGCTCCATGGTGACCGGCTTGAGCGCCTCGCCAGCCGCGCTCGCCACATGGCGGCCGATGGCGGTGGAGCCGGTGAAGGCGATCTTGTCGATGCCGGGGTGGCGGAGGAGCGCCTCGCCCGCCACCGGGCCGGTGCCCGTGACGACGTTGACGACGCCGTCCGGTACGCCCGCCTCCTGGAGCAGCTTGGCCATGTAGAGGGCGCTGAGCGGGGTCTCGTCGGCGGGCTTGTGCACCACCGTGTTGCCTGCGGCCAGCGCCGGGCCGAGCTTGGAACCGGCCAGGATCAGCGGGAAGTTGAAGGGCGTGATCGCGGCGACGACGCCGATCGGGTCGCGCTTGGTGTAGGCGAGGGCGTTGTGGACCGTCTCGCGGGTCGCGCCGTCCAGCGAGAAGGCGAGGGCGGCGAAGTACTCGTAGTCGTTGGCCGCGTTCGTCACGTCGACCGCGTGGCACAGGCTGATCGGCTTGCCCACGTCGAGGCTCTCCAGCTGCGCGATCTCGTCCGCGTTCTCCCGGATGAGCTGGGCGACGCGGTTCAGGATCCGGCCGCGCTCGCGTCCGGTCGTCGCGGCCCACGGGCCGCTCTCGAAGGCCTCCCGCGCGGCACGCACGGCCGCGTCCACGTCGGCCGCCGACGCCTCCGCGACGGTCGCGACGACGGTGCCCCGGGACGGGTCGACCACCTCGGTACGCGCTCCGTCCGCCGCCTCGCGCCACTGTCCTCCGATGAACAGTCGCCCGGGTTCGATCTCCAAGGTGGCCATCACTACTCCTCAGCATCGTCGCCAAGATTTCAATCAACAGGATTCCTGTTGGTCCGCAGTCTGATTACAGACAGGTTTCCTGTCAATGCTCTAGTCTCGATCCATGGTCAGCACCAAGGCACCGCCCTCACTGCTCTACATGGTCAAACAGGTGGAGCTCGTAGTCCGCTCCCATCTGGACGAGCTGGTCAGACCAGCTGGAATCACCGCACTCCAGTACACCTCGCTCACCGTCCTGGAGCGACACGACGGCCTCTCCGCGGCCCAGCTGGCCCGTGACTCCTTCGTCACCGCGCAGTCCATCGCCGATCTCGTCCGGTCCCTGGAGAACCGCGGGCTCGTGCGGCGGGAGCGCAATCCACGCAATCGCAGAGAGCTGCTGATCCTGCTGACCGACGCCGGCCGCGAGCTGCTCGAACGCTTCACGGAACCCGTGCGGGAGCTGGAGGAACGGATGATCCGCGACCTCACCTCGCACCAGGCGGACCAGTTCCGTCAGGCCCTGTCCAAGGCCTGGCACTCGCTGTCGTAGTCCCGCCCCGCAGATCGCGGGAGGACGCGTGCGAGACTCACATCGATTTCGCAGACATATGTCAATCGAACATGCTCAAATTCACTCCATCGAGGGTAACTTGCAGGGCGGGGAAGTCACTTGTGCTCTCATCCGCGGGTCCCGTCACCTCAGCAGGCGGTTGGAGGCGATGTCGTAGTGCAGCAGGATCCTGCACCGCCCACCCGGCATCTGCGTGTCCACGAGGACCGTGGCCACACCGTGCTGGAGTTCCACGGCGAGATCGACATCGCCGCGGCCGTCGAGATCATCCCGCACCTGGACGCGGCGACCGGCCGTCCGGACGCCCGGATCGTGATCGACCTGACGGATGTCGAGTTCTTCGACTGCTCGGGGCTGCGTCTGTTGTACCGGGCCCGCCACCGGGTGCTCAGCCACGACGGCCGCCTCCACCTGGTCTGCACGCACCCGCTCACCCTGCGTGTCCTCAAGGTCACCGGCCTGGCCACCGTACTGCCGCCCGCGGCCTCGCTGGACGCGGCCCTGGGGCAGCCCGAGGCCACGTCCGGCACGTTATGACCCCGCCGGGCACCCAGTACGGGGTCATCCTTCCTGTCTGTCAGGTTCCCGGGGCGTCGAACAGGGCGCTGACGGACTCACCGTTGTGAATGCGACGCACGGCCTCGGCGAGCGCCGGGGCGATGGACAGCACCCGCAGCTTCTCGGTGCGCTCCTCCTCCAGGATCGGCACGGTGTTGGTGCACACGATCTCCAGCACGTCGGGCTGCTCGCTCAGCCGCTTCAGCGCGCCCGCCGCGAACAGCCCGTGGGTACAGGCGACCCGGATGGACCGCGGCCCCAACTCCCGCAGCCGCTCCAGGAGTTCGAGGACCGTACTGCCCTTGGCGATCTCGTCGTCCAGCACGATGACGTCCCGGCCCGTGACCTTGCCGATCACGGAACTGATGCTGACCCGGTCGTCCGCGAACCGCTGCTTGGCCCCGGCGGCCACCTCGGCGCCGATCAGCCGGGCGAAGTGCGCGGCCTCCTTGGCGTTGCCGAGGTCGGGCGAGACGACCGTCGTCCGGGACAGGTCGTACTGGCGGAAGTGCGCGGCGAGTTCGCGCAGGGCGTGCAGATGGTCGACCGGGACCGAGAAGAAGCCGTGGACCTGCGGGGAGTGCAGGGTCATCGCGAGGACACGGCTCGCGCCGGCCGCGACCAGCAGGTCGGCGACCAGCCGCCCGCCGAGCGAGATCCGGGGCATGTCCTTCTTGTCGGAGCGGGCGTAGGCGTAGTGCGGCATGACGACCGAGATCCGCCCGGCGGACGCGCCACGCGCCGCGTCGCACATCATCAGCAGCTCGACGAGGTGTTCCTGGACCGGGACGACCAGCGGCTGGACGAGGAAGACGTCCCGCTCCCGGCAGTTGGCCTGGAGCTGCACCTCCAGGCAGTCGTTGGCGAACCGGCTGACCTGAGTGGGCCGCAACGGCACGCCCAGGTGCTCGCAGACCTCGGCCGCCAGCTCGGGATGGGCACTACCGCTGAACACGGCGATGTCTCGCACGAACCGCTCCTCGCATGATCATTCCGGTCGGCCACGGCCCATCGTACTGGCCGCTCCTGGCACTCCGTGCCGCGAAAAGCGGTTGCGGCCGGCCGCCGGAGCGACGCCATGATGGCGGCGGCCGATTCTTCCCGGCTCTCCCCTGTCTCTCCCCGCCTCTCCTCGACCTCAGGAGCACGGAATGCGCCGTTTCCTCGGAACTCTCCGCCGCCCATGCCGGACCACAGTTCTCGAGGACTCGACCGCCCATGCACTCCGTGCCCATCTCGCACACCCTGAACATCGGGATCCTGGCCCACGTCGACGCCGGTAAGACCAGCCTCACCGAGCGGCTGCTGTTCGACGCGGGCGCGATCGACCGGCTCGGCAGCGTCGACTCAGGCGACACCCGTACGGACGACGGCGCGATCGAGCGGCAGCGCGGGATCACGATCCGCTCGGCGGTCGCCTCGTTCACTCAGGTTCGCCCTGCGATGCCCACGCCGGGGACACCTGCTGACCTGCTTTTCTGCTGGGGGTCCGGGGGTTATCCCCCGGGAAGATGCAGCACTGTCGGCGACACCCAGATCAACCTCATCGACACCCCGGGGCACTCCGACTTCGTCGCCGAGGTCGAGCGCGCCCTGGAGGTCCTGGACGGGGCGGTGCTGCTGCTGTCGGCCGTGGAGGGCGTCCAGGCGCAGACCCGCGTGCTGATGAGGACGCTGCGGCGGCTGCGGTGAGGACACGGTCCACGCGAGCCTGTCGGCCGGTCCGCGCGAGTGGCCGGTCACCGACTGCCGGGTCGTCCTCGTCCGCTCCGGGTTCATCGGGCCGCTCAGCACCGCCGCGGACTTCCGGGCGCTCACGCCGGTGGTGCTGCGCCGGGCGCTGGAACGGGCGGGGACGCGGGTGTACGAGCCGTACCACGCCTTCGAGTTGGAGATCCCGTTCAGCGCGCTGGCGCCGGTTACCGGTCTGCTGGCGTCCCTCGGCGCAGAGTTCGGCCCGACCGAGGGAGGCGGGGCCACGGGAGGCGGGGAGACCTGGCAGCTGACCGGTGCGCTGGCGGCCCGGCGGGTGCGCGAGGCCGAGCTGCGGCTGCCGGGGCTGACGCACGGGGAGGGCGTGTGGTGGTCGCGCCCGTCGGGCGACCGCGCACTCCGGTAGGCCCCCTCTCATTTGTCCCGATCCATCAACAGAGCGGTCTGACGGGGCATTTGGAGGGCATTCGGTTCAGTACGCAGGAAGAAAGGGGTCCGTCGCCATGACGACGTCCATCAAGGCCGTGCGGCGCATGCCTGTTTGGGCCAAGGTACTGAGTGCCGTGGTGCTGGTGTTCGTGCTGTTGCTGGCCGGGCTACGGCTGGCGGTGCTTCCGGGGCTGGGGGACATCTTCGGCGAGGAGACGAACGACCGTTCAGGGCCCGCGCTCCTCGAATCGATCCAGGACATGAGCCGTTACGAAGCGGCGTCCGGCAACTTCCAGATCGTCGTGGACCTGGAGAAGGACACCAAGTATCTGCCCGACGCGATCAAGGGCACCCGGGTGCTCTATGTGGGTGCGGGCACGGTCGACTCCTATGTCGATCTCGGCAAGATCGCGAAGGACGACGTGACGGTCAACGAGGACCGGACGACCGCGACGCTCCGGCTGCCGCACGCGGCACTCGGCAAGCCCTCGCTGAACCCCGACCGCTCCTATGCCGTCTCCAAGCAGCGCGGCATCTTCGACCGGATAACCGATCTCTTCTCCGACAACCCGAACGACGAACAGGCCGTCCAGAAGCTGGCGGTCCGGCACATCGGCGACGCGGCGAAGGAAAGCGGTCTGACCGCGCGCGCCGAGGAGAACACGACCAGCATGCTCAAGGGTCTGCTCGCCTCCCTCGGCTTCACCACGGTGACCGTGACCTACGGCACCTGAGGGAGACCGGCCCGCCCGGGTCCCGGGATCCGGGCGGGCCGGAGCGGAGTCCCCGGCCTGATCGGGGGTAACCGCCGTTGCACGGGGGTCAGTTGAAGACCGGAGGACGTTGATGGCCCGATCAGCTCCGCGCTCCCTCGCCGCGCTGCGCCTGCGCCCCGCGAAGGCCGAGAGCAAGCCGCCCGAGACCTCGAAGGAGGCCACACTCAAGGCATCGTCGAAGTCGCCGTCGAAGTCCGCACCGAAGCCTGCGGCCAAGCCCGCGCCGAAGTCCCTTTCGAAGTTCCGGAGGACCCCGAAGACCTCACCGAAGGCCGCCCCGAAGCCGCCCGAGAAGGCTCCGCCGAAGCGCCGTCCGTTCGTCTTCCTGGCCCGGCTGCTGACGATTCTGTGCGCCTTCGTGTTCATGGTGGCGTTCGCCGTGATCCTGGCCCGGCTGACCCTTGAGCCGTCCCCGGCGTCCGCGGCGCTGACCCACACCAACCTGCATCCGGGCCGCTCGCTGCGCGCCTATCTGGACCAGCCCGAGATGCGGGACGCCATCCGGCAGATCGGCGGGAACGTGCTGCTCGGCGTGCCCTTCGGCCTCCTGGTGCCCATCGTCCTGCCCAAGGCGCGGGGAGTCCTGCGGGTGCTGTTCCTGACCGCGACCGTCATGCTCATGGTCGAAGTGGCCCAGGGCGCGCTGGTCACCGGGCGCGCCTTCGACATCGACGACGTCATCCTCAACACGACAGGCGCGCTGATCGGGTACCTGCTCCTCGGCCGCCGGCTCAGCCGCGCGGTGCACGCACCGAAGAAACGGTCGTAGCTATCTCTGCCTTCTGGTCCAGGTGAGTTTGTCGCCGCCGACCCAGCGGATCATGTCCGGATCGTCGAGATCGTGGACCGTGATGCCGGCCGCGGCGGCGACCACCAGTACATCGGTGAGCGCCCGCGCCGCACCGACCACCTCGCCGTCGATCTCGATGATGCGGAACGGCGGCACGCCCGGCTGCACCCCGAGCACCATGATCCGCGGGTGAGCGATGTACGGGCTCCCGATTTCGGTCATGCATAGAGCGTAGAGCGAATCCGGCCATCATGTACCGGCCACGAGAGGGGTCGGCGGCACCGCCTCCGCCCCTTCCGTGGTGCGGGCCCGCCGAGCCCGCGCCACGCTGGAGACGGAGGTGACGATGGCGATGTCACTGGATCCCGTCGAGGCGCTGGACCGGATCGCCTTCCTGCTGGAGCGTTCCCTGGCTCCCACGTATCGCGTACGGGCGTTCCGTACCGCGATCGACGTGCTGACGGAGCTGTCCCCGGAGGAGATCCGGCAGCGGGCCGACACCGGCACGCTGGAGTCCCTCAAGGGCATCGGCCCGAAGACGGCGCAGGTGGTGCGTGAGTCGCTGGCCGGGCAGGTGCCCGCCTACCTGGAGAAACTGGAGCGCGAGCAGGGGGTGACCCCGCCTCTCGGGGACGGGGAACGCCTCCGGGCGCTACTGCGCGGGGACTGTCATCTGCACTCCGACTGGTCGGACGGCGGCAGCCCGATCGAGGAGATGGGCCGTACGGCGGCGCGGCTCGGGCACGAGTGGGCAGTGCTCACCGATCACTCACTGCGCCTCACGGTGGCGCGGGGCCTGACCGCCGACCGCCTGCGCGAGCAACTGACGGTGATCGAGGAACTCAACGCGACCTGGGCGCCCTTCCGGCTGCTCACCGGCATCGAGTGCGACATCCTCGACGACGGCTCCCTGGACCAGGACCCGGACCTTCTGGAACTGCTGGACGTCGTGGTGGTGTCCGTGCACTCCAAGCTGCGTATGGACGCCCGCTCGATGACCCGCCGGATGGTGGCCGCCGTACGCAATCCGCTGTCGGACGTGCTCGGGCACTGCACCGGGCGGCTGCTGGTGGGGCGGGAGCCCCGGGGTGGCGGTGGCGGACGGGGCGAGCGGGGCGGAGGCAAGGCACGACCGGAGTCGCAGTTCGACGCGGACGCGGTCTTCACCGCCTGCGCCGAGACGGGCACGGCCCTGGAGATCAACAGCCGCCCGGAACGCCTGGACCCACCACGCCGCCTGCTACGACAGGCCGTCGCGGCAGGCACCCTCTTCTCGATCGACACCGACGCACACGCCCCCGGCCAGCTGGACTGGCAGATCCACGGCTGCGCCCGCGCGGAGGAGTGCGAGGTACCGGCCGAACGGGTGGTCACGACCTGGCCGGTGGAAGCGCTGCTGGCGTGGTCGCGGGAGCGCGAGCTGCCATCGGCCTGAGTGCCTGTCCGGCGGATCGTTCCGGTGACCGGGGCGGTGGGGACGCGGTGTCGCTCGGCAGCGGGCGCGCTCCCGCGCAGCGGCCTTGCCGGCAGCTGCCGGCTCCGCCGGGCTCACGTCCGCGGATGAGTCGCTCGCGGAAGCGCCGACTGCGAGCGGACTGAGGCCCCCTCCGTCGGCGGGCACACTCTCCCGGACGGACCCCAGCGGCGTTGCCGTCGCCTGCCGGCTCCGCCAGGACCATGTCCGCCCACAAGGCACTCGCGGAAGCGCCCACTGCCGCCCCGGGCCGAGGCCCCGTCCGGCGACCGGCGCACGCCCCCGACGGGCCCCGGCGGCGTTGTCGCCGACCAAGGCTCACGTTCGGCCATGAAGCGCAGCCCGCGGTCCCCCGGCCTCGTCCGGCTGGTCGGCGTCAGGCAGGGCGGTGGTGTCTCTTGACTTCGAGCGTGCTCCAATTCGTAGCGTGCTGTGCATGACCACCGCACAGCACAAGATCGGCTCGGGCTTCGATGCCCGGAGCACCGCCGACGACGTCCTCGCGGGCATCGACCTCTCCGGGAAGCTCGCCCTTGTCACGGGCGGCTACTCGGGCCTCGGCCTGGAGACCACCCGTGCCCTCACCAAGGCGGGCGCGCGGGTCGTCGTACCCGCCCGCCGTCCGGAGCACGCGCGAGAGGAGCTGACCGGCGTCGAGGGTGTCGAGGTGGACGCACTCGACCTCGGCGACCTGGACAGCGTGCGCGCCTTCGCCGAGCGCTTCCTCGCCTCCGGGCGCCCCCTCGACCTCGTGATCGACAACGCCGGGATCATGGCCTGCCCCGAGACCAGGGTCGGCCCCGGCTGGGAGGCCCAGTTCGCGACGAACCACCTCGGCCACTTCGCGCTCGTCAACCGGCTGTGGCCGGCCATCGCTCCCGGCGGCGCACGCGTCGTCTCCGTCTCCTCGCGCGGCCACCACTTCTCCGGCATCCGCTGGGACGACATCCATTGGCAGCACGGCTACGACAAGTGGGAGGCGTACGGCCAGGCCAAGACGGCCAACGTCCTGTTCGCCGTCCACCTGGACAAGCTCGGCCGCGACGCCGGCGTACGGGCCTTCTCGCTCCACCCCGGCGCCATCTTCACCCCGCTCCAGCGTCACATCCCGATCGCCGAGCAGATCGAACGCGGGTGGCGGGACGCCGAGGGCAACGCGCTCGACCCTGAGGGCTTCAAGACGCCCGAGCAGGGTGCGGCCACTCAGGTGTGGGCCGCTACGTCCCCGCAGCTGGCGGGGATGGGCGGGGTCTACTGCGAGGACTGCGATGTCGCTGAACCCGCCACGCCGGGGGATCAGACCAGTGGGGTGCGGGATTATGCGGTTGATTCGGAGTCGGCGGCGCGGTTGTGGGAGGTGTCGGCCGAGTTGACCGGGGTGAACGCGTTCTCTGCGTGAGCGCTCCGGGGGGTGGGTCGTTTGTTTGGTGCAGGCCGGTGGGGGCTGGTCGCGCAGTTCCCCGCGCCCCTATCGGGGCGCGGTGCGCGCCCGAGCCCCCAAAAAAAGCCGCCCCCCGTTCCAGTGCCGTCAGGCGTGCCTGGGGGCCAGCTCCTTGGGGCCGTACAGTGCCGTCGGGGCTCCTGTCGTCAGGGCCCAGTAGCGGTCGCCGTAGGACCAGTGCCACCACTCCGTGGGGTAGTTGACCAGGCCGGCCTCGCTGAGGGCCTTGCCGAGGATCTCTCGGTGGGTGCGGGCCTTGGCGTCGATGTTGGTGGCGTGGGTGTAACAGGCGCCCGCGCTGTCCTCGGGGTTGGCGTTCATGGCTGTGCCCAGGTCGAGTTCGTGGCCGTCGGTGTCGGCGAGGGTCAGGTCGACGGCGGCACCCGCGCTGTGCGGGGCGATCTCGGGCGGGGAGACATAGCGACTGGCCGCGGAACGGAGGCGGTCCTCGGGCCAGTCCGGGTGCTGGGCGCGCAGTTCGGCGGAGTACTCGTCGAAGTAGCGGCGTTGCAGGGCGGGCGGCCGGTAGCCCTCGACGAACAGCAGCCGGATGCCGTCGGGAAGCAGTGCCTGCGCGTCGAGCAGCCGGCCGAGGACGCCCTGCCGCAGGTGGAACTGGGCGCCGCCGGACGCGTGTTGCTGCCTGTCGTCGGTGAGCAGGGCGCCTCGCACGTCCACGAGCGGGTCGCCGCTCTCTTCGACGGGTACGGCGGCCACCTTCGCGTCGGACATCAGGATGATCTCACTCATGGCACGATCATCTCGCGCCGGCCCCGGCTCCGGGATCGGGTTCGGGGCCGGGGTTCAGGCGGCGAAACCGACGTTCGTGACGTACTCGTACTGGCCCCACTGGGAGCCGAGGTCGACGATCTGGTCGGTCCAGGCGTCGTCGAAGGCCTGGGTGTCGCCGGTGGACCAGGCCTCGACGAGCAGGTCCCAGTGCCGGATGTTGAGGGTGCGGAACTCGACCACGCGCTGGCGCGGCCGGTCCACCTGGGACTGGTTGAGGGGGTGCAGTTCGACTCGCGTGCCCCGGCCCCGGGCGTTGAGCCGCCCGACGAGATACCGGGCGACGTTCTGACGGCGGACCGTCCAGTACGCCGTCTCGATCTTCTCCAGGTTCCGCTTCGACGGGCTGCGTCTGCCCTCCAGCCACGCCTTGAGCGTACGGTCGGTGACCGTCAGCCCCGCCTCCCGTGCCGCCGACCTGGCATGGTCGGTACGCGTGAGGTAGTGCAGCGACGGCGGCGGTTGCAGGGGCTGCGGGTTTCGCGGTCGTGGGAGGCTCACTGGCCGTGGCCGCGTACGCGCCCCGTCGAGGAAGTAGGCGTACTTCTCGCGCACTTCGCCGCTGGGGTCCCGCCCCGACTCCCACCCCCCGGCAGTGGAGGGACTCACGCCGAGGGCCTGCGCCACCTGGGCGCGCGAGAGGTTCAGCCCTTCCCGCAGCCCGCGCCGCACCTCGACCGAGGGCCGGCACCTCCTGGCGGGCACCGGCCAGCAGGGCGTCGATCGCGCCGAAGTCCGTCATCGGGCCACCGACCACCGCACACGTTCTCCCAAAGACAGTTGCACCGCACCAGACAACGCACTGCGACACACCGAACTAGCGCGGGCGGCGCGCCCGTGGGAGATCTCCCAAGGCTCCCGTCAGCGCAGGCCCGACCACCTTCCGTGCCCACTCCTTGCGCTCCTCCCCCATCTCCCGGGGCACCACCTCGGTCAGCATGATCAGGTACAGGTAGGAGCAGTACAGAGCGATCCGCCGACAGACCCCCTCATCGAACTCGACCTGTCCTCCGGCATCCCGATAGCCCCGCAGAAACGCCTCGTCGCCCCGGATGTCCTCCAGCAGCGCCAGCGACACGAAGTCGGCCACCGGATCGCCCCAGAACATGCGCTCGCCGTCGATGAGGCCACCGATGCGCGGCGCCCCGGCCGAGCGGTCGACCAGGATGTTCCCCTGCCAGAGGTCGAAGTGGACCAGGTGGGGCACGGTGACCTCGTCGAGGGCGTCGTACGCGTCCCGGGCGGTGCGGGCCACCTCGTCCACCGGGACCGGCAGCCACGCGCCGTAGCGAACGGCGTCGTCGAGCACCGCGTCGAACATCGTCGTGAAGGCGGTACGCCAGTCGGGGGCGAGGGGGCCGAGGGCGCCGGAGGGGTAGCCGTAGGCCGATCCGGTGACCGTGTGCAGGCGGGCCACCAGGCCGCCCAGCTCACCCCTCAGGAGCACGCGCTCGGCATCGGTCGGGGAGTCGTCCCAGGGGTCGCCCGGGCAGGCGGTCATCAGCAGATGGCCGTCGCCGAGGGCCACGAGACTCGGCGACGGTACGCCGACCTCGCCGGCGGCGCGGTAGAACTCCGCCTCGGAGACGAGCAGTCGGACCTCGTGACTGAGCCCCGGTACCGTCTCCGGCGGCGGGACCTTCAGGACGTACCGGCTGCCGTCGGCCAGCCGAAGCTCCTCGACGGCGTTGTACGTCCCACCGGTGAGCGGACGGCAGCCCACGAGGCTGTCCGGCGGCAACCCCGCCGATATGAGGATCTGTCTGGCCCGCTCCCACGAATCGGTCACCGTCTCCGTGCCTCCCCTGTCTCGACCGGCCGCGTCCGCGCCCTGCGAGCGGCCCCGGAACAGAGTACGGAAGCAGGGGCGGAACGGATCGGGAACCGGACCCGTCCGCCACAGGACAGGCCAGCTGTGCAGGGACATTCTGGACCCTTTGCCGCTCAGCTCGAACGGGCGGTGCCCGCTCCCTCGGGGGCTCCGAACCGGGCGAGGCAGTGCCACACCATCTTCAGGTGCTGGAGTTCATGACGGCCGGTGCGGACCGCGTCCCCGATGATCCGTGGGTCGAGATGGCCGTCCTCGGCGATCCGGGCGCCCAGTTCGACGTACTCGGGTCCCCGGTAGTCGGCGTGGCGGCGCAACTCCCGTACGGAGAGCCGGTATCCGGGGTGCCATTCGAGCGGTACGGGCAGGGTGCGGGCCGCCTTCTCCACCGGGGTGCCGCGATAGCTCGCGTCGAGGACCAGCGCCTCGACGTCCCGGTCGAGCAGGACGGGGCCGTGGATCTGGGCCTCGATGTAGTCGTCGAGCGCGTCCCGCTCGTCCGCCTCGGCCAGGGCGAGGAGGGACATTCCGGCGGCGACCCCGAAGTGGGCGGGTTCCGCCGCGCTGTCCGGGTAGCAGAAGGTGGCCCGCGCGAGGGCGGCGCCGGTCAGCCGGAAGTGCGAGGAGCCGAACCTCGGGGCGGCGCCGACGACCTGGCGGCGGAAGTTCAACGCGCCGTACACCGGGCGCTGGTGGGCGGGCACGCGGTCGTACGTCCCCGCGAACATCCGGCTCTCCCAGCGCCAGCGGTCGCCACCGGGACGGGCGGTGAGCCCGCCGTTGCTGGTGCCGGTGACGAACTGCGAGCGGTAGACACCCTCCTGGGCCAGCGCCCGCAGCAGGGGCAGTTCGCGGACCGTCCGGTCGGGGTGGAAGTTCAGGGTCACCCGGAGATCCGGGGGCACGGCGGGGCCGGTGGAGAGGGCTGCGACATGGCGGAGCGCCTTCGCGTGCGGGGAATCAGGGTCGTCGGCCATACGAACCAGCAGATCACCGGACGGCCCGAAGATCCACAACTTATTGGTCGACCTGGTCGACCTCGTCAACAAAACCTGTGGTCAACGAAGGGAAACATCCCTGATCACGTGAGGAATACCTCCCTCCGCGCCGCACGCGCTCGCGGCCTGCCGTGAGTACGCTCGGTCCGTTTGCGGGATGGGCGGGAAGGAGGCGTGCGCGCACATGCGAGTGGTACCCGGTGAGTGGACGGCGTCCGTCGTCCGGTTCGTGGGCAGGCACCGCGAGCCCGTGGTCGTCCAGACGTTGCGGTCGGCGGCCGCCGCGACGATCGCGTACGTCGTCGCCCTCCGCGTCAGTCCCGAGTCCGCGCCGCTCACCGCTCCGCTGACCGCGCTCCTGGTGGTCCAGGTCACCCTCTACGCCACGATCAAGACCGGCATCCGCCGGGTGAACTCCGTGGTCGCCGGGGTCGTCATCGCGATCGGCTTCAGCGTGCTGATGGGCCTGACCTGGTGGAGCCTGGCACTGATCATCCTGGCCTCGCTGGTGGTCGGGCATCTGGTGCGGGTCAGCGAGTTCGTGCCCGAGGTGGCGATCAGCGCGATGCTGGTGCTGGGGGTCACCCGGGTCGGGGACACGGCCTGGGCGCGGGTCCTGGAGACCGTGATCGGCGCGGTCGTCGGGCTCACCTTCAACCTGTTGCTGGCTCCCCCGGTGTGGGTGGAAGCGGCCGGCGAGTCCATCGAGGATCTGGCGCGCCGGGTACGGCAGTTGATGCTGCGGATGGGCGAGGAGGCCGCCGGCCGCACTCCCGTGGACCACGCGACCGCCCGGCTGCACGAGGCCCGTCGGCTCGACCACGACATCGTCGAGGTGGACGCGGCCCTGCAGCAGGCCGAGGACAGTCTGCGGCTCAACCCGAGGGTCCGGGAGGGCCTGTTGCACCGGGTGGTGCTGCGCACCGGCCTGGACACGCTGGAGATCTGCACGGTCGTCCTGCGCGTCCTCGCCCGCAGCCTCACCGACCTGGCCAAGGAGCGGGAACCCGAGCCGCTGTTCGCCCCGGAGACGGGCGCCGCGCTGGAGCGGCTGCTGTCCGAGATCGCCGACGCCGTGGTCAGTTTCGCGGTCCTCGTGACCACCGACGTCAGTGTCAGCGCCGAGTCGGCGGAGACCCGGCTCGCCACCGAACTCCGGGCCGCGACGGCCACCCGCGACAAGCTGGCCCAGCTGCTCCTGGCGGAGATCCAGCAGGACGCGGCCCAGTGGCAGCTGCACGGGGCCGTCCTGACCGAGGTCAACCGCATCCTCGACGAGCTGGACACCGAGCACCGCTCCCGGCGGCTCCTGGAGGAGCTGGACCGTTGCACCCGGGAGGAGCGGGAGCGGATGCCCCGGCTGACCCGGCTGCGGAAGCACCTGAAGCGGGTGCGCGTGCCGGGCAGGAACCGCAAGGCCGTGTCACGTCGTTCTATGTGACGAAGTCACATAGAAAGTCACATAGAACGTCACATAGAACGACTGAGGACCAAGGGGGCGGCGCATGGGTGACTCCGGCGTGCGGATCGAAGGCAACACCCTGCGGCTGCCGGGCGGTGTGGCCGTACGGTTCGTCCGCACCCTCCGGCTGCCGGAGACGGGCACGCATCCGCTGCCGCCGGGGCTCGGCGAGTTCCCGGTGCGCCGGGTCGCCGACTATCCCGACACCGTGCCGGAGGCCTGGCGGGCGCGCGGCGGGGTGCTGCTGCCGGTGTATCTGCGCGAGGCGATGTGGCTGAGTTTCGCGGGCACCGTGGAGCCCGCCGCGTTGCAGGTGGGTGTGGGCAAGGTGTGCGCGGTGTCGGGCGAGCCGTGGAGCGACCGGCTGTCGCGGAAGCCGCAGAACTACGTGGTGCTGCCGCGCCAGCCCTGGCTGGACGGCATCAACTCCGGCAAGGGCACGGTCCGGCAGTTCGTGGCGGTGCCACTCGGGCTGGGCGCGACCGTCGAGGGCCAGGTCACGGGCGAGGAGGTGTGGGGCGGCGTACAGCTCCAGTCGTTCCCGCTGTCCGACGCGGAACTGGCGAAGTGGCGCGAGGAGGAGCGCCGGCGGGCGGAACGGGCGGCGACCGCCCGGAACCGGGGTTACGGCGGGCCTGTACCCATGGCGCCCATGGCGATGCCGGCGCCGAGTGGCGCGGCGGCTCCGCAGCGGTCGGGGGCGGCGATGGGGCTGGGTGTCGGCGGTTCGATGCGCCAGGAGGTCTACCGGGACGACCGGCCGCTCACGGCATGGGCCGAGCGCCCCGCCGGACGCGTGTTCGTACACCTCGTGACGCCGCCCGAGTGGCGCCGCATTACGGGCGAGGCCCCGCCGCCGTCGCCCGTGGACCGGGCGGCCTACACCCGGGCGGGCCTGCCCTGGTTCGACTACTACGACGAGGACGCCGAGGATCTCGCCCCCACGGATCCCCTCGGGGCCGTGAAACCCGTCGGCGACTGGCTCGGCGACGACCACGAGCCGTGGCAGGAGCCGTCGCCCGGACAGGTGAAGCCGCTGGCGGGGAAGCCGGTGGAGGACGGCGACTGGTAGCTGATTTCGCCCCCGCCGCCCCTACCCGTTCCCATCCCTGGGGGCTGCGCCCCCAGACCCCCCTTGTCGCGCTGAACGCGCTCGTCCTCAAAAGCCGGACGGGCTGAAATGCCAACCCCGGCCGACATTCAAGGACGAGGCCCGTTCAGCCCGCCCACCCAGGCCAGCCACCTCCAGCCCGTCCGGCGTTTGAGGACGAGGCCGTTCAGGCCGATAAGCGGGGGTCTGGGGGCGCAGCCCCCAGGGATGGGACGGGTAGGGGCGGCGGGGGCGAGAAAAACCACCCCCACCCATTGCATCCTATGCAACGCCCATTGCTCCTCTTGCACATCACAGGTGATCCACGTCAGAGTTGCTGTCACAGTCGACAGCGGCCGAGGCGACCGAGACCCGGGGTGCAGGTAATGAGCGGTGGTACGGAACCGGCGCGAGGTACGCGCGGCGGCTGGAGCAGGCGTCGGTTCGTGGGTGCGGCGGCGGGCAGCGCCGCGGCCGCGTCCGTCCCGGCCAGAGCCATGGCGGCCGTACCGGTGGAATCCGCCACCGCGCCGGAATCACCGGCACCGGAATCATCCGCAGCGGCAGCCCCTCTACCGACCGCTCCCCGCCCCCTCTTCCTCGGCACCTACACCTCCGTCGAGGGCGGCGGCACCGGCATCGGCCTGGCCACCTACGACCCGGAATCGGGGCGGATCACCGGCGCCGGGACCGTCACCGGCGTGGGTGACCCGTCGTATCTCGCCGTGCATCCCGACGGGCGCACCCTGTACGCGGTCAACGAGCGCGAGGACGGCGGCGTGACCGCGATCCGACTCGGCCGCGAGGGCGAGCCGCATCAGGTGCTGGGCACACGTAGCACCGGCGGTGCGGGGCCGTGTCATCTGTCCGTGCATCCGGGCGGACGGTGGCTGCTCAGCGCCAACTACGGCTCCGGCAGCGTGGCGGTGCACCCCATCGACGCCTCGGGCGCGCTGGACGAGCGCACCGACCTGGTCACGCACTCCAGTCCGGCGCCGGGCCCGGGCCAACAGGGCCCGCACGCGCACCAGTTCGTCACCAGCCCCGACGGCGGCCATGTCCTCGCGGTCGATCTGGGCACGGACACGGTCTACACGTACCGCCTGGACCTCACGCGCGGCACGCTCACGGAAGTCTCGCGCGACCAGACCCGGCCGGGCGCGGGCCCGCGCGATCTCGTCTTCCATCCCGGCGGCCGGTACGTGTATCTCGCCAACGAGGTCGACAACACGGTCGCGGTCTGCGGCTACTCCCCCGCCACCGGGCGACTGTCCATCGGGGAGGCGCAGTCCACGGGGACCGGTTCGGGCACGAGTTACCCGGCCCAGTTCGTGGTGACCGCGGACGGGCGGTTCGCGTATCTGGCGAACCGCGGCCACAACAGTCTGACGCGGTACGCCATCGAGGCGGACGGTGCCCGGCTGCGGCTCCTCGACACGGTGCCGGTCGCCGGTGACTTCCCGCGCCACATCGCCCTCTCCCCGTACGGGAACCTGCTGTTCGCGGCGAACCAGCGGTCGAGCACGGTCAGTGTCTTCCGCGTCGACCCTGCGAGCGGTGAACTGCGGCTCGCGGGCGAGCCGTTCGCGTCACCCGTCGTCGTCTGTGCGCTGCCGCTGTAGCGCGCGGGGACAGGAGGCGGCGCTGGCCTGGGTGAGGAGGATGTGCATGCGCTCGGTGAGCTGCGCCACGGTGTCGGCGGGCCGGTGGAACGCCAGCCGTACGTCGCCGTGGGCGCGGGCCCGCTCGATGCGCAGGGTGAGTCCGTGCCGGTCGACGGCGAGCGGCTGGACCTTGACGGCGCCGTGCAGGCTCTCCGGCTCGACCAGCCGCGTGAGGCGCTCGACGGCGTCGCCGTGGCAGTCGGCGAGGTGGGTCAGCAGGCCGGCCTCGGCCGTGGCCAGCGGGTCGGGCTCGGCGGCGGCGAACTCGTCGAGGTCGACGACGGTGGCACCGGACGTCTGGCGCAGCACCACCCGCGTCGGCCGGAACGCCAGCTGCTCGCCCTCGACGGAGAACCAGCCGGCCATCCACAGCCGGGCGCGGATCCGGTTGCGCACGGGGACGGGCGAGACGTCGGCGAACTCCAGCACGGCCGAGGGCTCGCCGCGCGGGGCACAGACGGCGGCGGCGAGCAGCGTGCTGTCCGCCGGCACGTCCAGGATCACCCGGCCGTCCTCGCCGACGGTGTGCGCGCCGACGAACTCCTCGCGCCCGCCGTCCGCGGTCACCGCGCAGGACCACGCGGCCGCGAGCACCGAGCGCGCGCATTCCGCCGCCGCGGGCGCGGCCGTCCAGGTCGGACTGTCACCCATCCCAAACCTCCTTAGGTAAGCCTTGCCTAACCTATCGAAGATCTGGGCGCACGCCAACCACCTCCCGTGATCCTGTGCGATTCCTGTACCGCGACCCAGCCGTGAATCGACCGCGAATCGGCCGGGTTCAGGGGGCGTTCAGAGCGCGAGGGTGCCCAGCAGCGCCCGTGCGCACAGATCCCGCACCTGCTCCCGGGACAAGTCCGAGCCGCGCAGCCACTCCAGACAGACTGCGGTCGTGAACGCCAGCCAGCCACGGACGGCGAGGCGCAGTTCAGGCCGCTCCTCGGCCAGTCTCCCGAACTCCGGGTCGGCCGCGAGCGCTTCGAGGATCTGCCGCTCCTGCGTGGCCAACGCCCGCTGATAGACCTTCCGTACGGCCTGGTCGCCGGACGCGTCGGCACGGTGGAAGGCGCGATAGCCGTGCGCGTGCTCCTCGACATACGCGAGGAACGCGTCGAGGTTGGCGTCCAGTTGCTCGCGTGCGGGGACGCCCGGGACAGCGGCCGTCATCCGCATCATGCGCTCGCTCTCACGCTCCACGACCGCCGCGAAGAAGTCCCGCTTGGTCGGGAAGTAGTGGTAGAGCAGCCCGCGCGAGACACCGGCGATCTCGGCGACCTGCTCGATCCACACCTCGTCGTACGGACTCTCCGAGAACAGACGCGCACCGACCGACAGGAGCTGCTCCCGGCGCTCGCCGGTGCTCAACCGCCGTCGTGTGCGCTCCCCCTCTTTCGCGGTCATGCCCGCACTTTACTCGACGCTACTTGACGTCGATTCAACAGCGGGACCAGACTGAAACCGTTATTGAATCCACGTACAACAGGCTCAACACGCCACTGGATCAAGGGAGATGGCGTCATGACCGAGACGGCGACCCGGAGCGCTTCGCCCAGGGGATTCCGCAGTGCCGAGCTGGGCTGGCCGGAGCTGCACCGCATTCCGCATCCGCCGCGCCGGATTCCGCTGCTCGGCGACCTGGTCGGCGTCAGTCCCCGCACTCCCCTCCAGGACTCGATGAGCGTCGGGCAGCGCCTCGGGCCGATCTTCCGGCGCAAGGCGTTCGGCAAGGAGATCGTGTTCGTGTGGGGCGCGGAACTCACCGCCGATCTCGCGGACGAGTCACGCTTCGCCAAGCACGTTGGCCTCGGGGTGGCCAACCTGCGCCCGATCGCCGGGGACGGGCTGTTCACGGCGTACAACCACGAGCCCAACTGGCAGCTGGCGCACGACGTCCTCGCCCCCGGTTTCAGCCGCGAGGCGATGGCCGACTACCACCCGATGATGCTGGCCGTGGCCGAGCGGCTCACCGACCACTGGGACCGGGAACGGGCGGCGGGCCGCGCGGTGGACGTGCCCGGTGACATGACGAAACTGACCCTGGAGACGATCGCCCGCACCGGCTTCGGGCACGACTTCGGCTCGTTCGAACGCGACCGTCCGCACCCGTTCGTGACGGCGATGGTCGGCGCCCTGAACCACGCGCAGTATCTGAACGTCGTCCCTGCACCGCTCGCCCCGCTGCTGCTGCGCCGGGCGACGCGCCGCAACGAGGCGTCCATGGCGTATCTGAACCGCACCGTCGACGACCTCGTACGGGCCCGCCGGGCGTCGGACGGCCAGGGCGGCGGCGATCTGCTCGACCGGATGCTCGACACCGCCCACCCGGAGACCGGTGAACGCCTCGCGCCGGAGAACGTGCGCCGGCAGGTGCTCACCTTCCTCATCGCGGGCCACGAGACGACGTCCGGCGCGCTCTCCTTCGCCCTGCACTATCTCTCCCAGCACCCGGAGATCGCCGCCCGCGCCCGCGCCGAGGTGGACCGCGTCTGGGGCGGGGCGGCCGTCCCCGGCTACGACCAGGTCGCCAAGCTGCGGTACGTGCGCCGGGTGCTGGACGAGTCGCTGCGGCTGTGGCCGACGGCTCCCGGTTTCTCCCGCGAGGCCCGGCACGACACGGTGCTCGGCGGGGAGCATCCGATGCGGGAGGGCGCCTGGACGCTGGTCCTCGCTCCGCTGCTGCACCGCGACCCGGCGGTCTGGGGCGCCGACGCCGACCGGTTCGACCCGGACCGCTTCGACGCGGCGGCCGTACGCGCCCGCCCCGCCCACGCGTTCAAGCCCTGGGGCACCGGGGCACGGGCGTGCATCGGCCGCCAGTTCGCGCTGCACGAGGCGACACTCGTCCTCGGCCTGCTGCTGCGCCGCTACGACCTCAAGCCCGACCCGGACTACCGGCTGCGGGTGACGGAACGGCTGACGGTGATGCCGGAGGGGCTGCGGCTGCACCTCGAACGCCGGGCCCCGGGCGAGGAGTTGGCGGCTGCCTGAGCAGAAACCTCACAGATGAATTTCCTGGCGTGTCGGGGTCTCCACATACAGAGGAAAACAACCTCCGCTCTACTACTGAGGCAGACCTTTGACACACGGGAGAGACCATGTGCACCCACCAGCCTCCGTGCCCGTCCGTCGACAGCCCGGACCACGACGCCGCGGTCATCGTCGCGGCCCACCCCGAGCAGGGCTGGAACCTGCTCTGCAACGGCACGATCGTCTTCGACGACACCGGCGAACTCCTGCCGGACGGCCGGGCGGTGGGCCCGCTGCGCGGCGTCGGCACCCTGGCCGTCGCCGCCTGACTCACCGGCTGCCCGTCCTCACACCTCGTCGCGGGTCAGGGCCAGCAGCCGGTCGAGTACGCGCGGTCCGCCCGCCCGTACCCCGTCGTGCTCGAACTCGTCGGTCACCCAGGTGCGCAGCCCCCGGATCGCCCGCGCGGTCTCCAGGGCGTGGCCCGTGTCGACGTACATGTCGTCGTGGTAGACGGCCGCGGCGACCGGCACCTCGTTGACGGCGAGGCGGGAACGGTCGTACAGGGGCGGCCAGTTCGTGTGGGCGGCGAGGAGTTCGGCGGTTTCGCGCAGGGGGCGCAGAGCCGGGTCGACGTCGAACAACCAGGGGTGGACCGACTCGCCGGTGAACAGCAACGGGGCGTCGCCCGCGAGGGACTTGCCCGCGTCGAACTGCGGGAACTCGGCGCGTACCCGCTCGGCGGACCAGTCGGTAGGGCGGGAGTTCTGGCCGTAGCAGGCCTCGTGGACGAGGGCGTACAGCGGATGTCCGGCGTACGACAGGAGGCCCTGGGCCTCTTCCAGGAACGCGTCGGAGAGGGCCGTGCCGTCGGGGGTGCGGACGAAGGCGTCCTCCAGGAGGTAGTGCAGCCGGTGGCTGCCCTCGCCGCTGCCGAGGAGGTTGCCGAGGGACTGGAATGCCTCGACGGTCAGGCGGTAGCCGTTCGGGAGGAGCGGCTCGTGGCCGATCACGTACTCGGCGATGCGTCTGGCGCGTTCCACGTCCTGGGGGTAACGCGCGTAGTGCGCGGTGACCTTGCGTTCGATACGGGGGTAGGCGGCCCGGTAGACGTCGTCCGCGTGTCCGTCGAGGGACGGGAGGCCGCCGGTGATCAGGGCGGCGGTCAGACCCTCGGGCGCCGACGACAGATAGTGCACCGCGCAGAAGCCGCCG
Organism: Streptomyces sp. GQFP; assembly: GCF_021545335.1. GTDB lineage: Bacteria > Actinomycetota > Actinomycetes > Streptomycetales > Streptomycetaceae > Streptomyces. The sequence goes on from NZ_CP089312.1 coordinate 496,159, forward strand.
AAGCTCTGGCCGAGGACGGTCCAGGGGGCGCCGCCGGTGACCGACGGGCGGATGGCCTCGCAGTCCCGGACGATCGAGTCCGCGCGGAAGCGGGTCAGGTAGGCGGCCTGTTCGGCGGGGCCGCCGCGCAGCGGGAGCGTCTGGCGGTTGGCGGGGGTGGAGGCGCCGGTGCCGCGCTGGTCGAGGAGGAGGACACGGAACTCCTCCAGGGCCCGGCCGAGCCAGGCCGCCTGGCCGACGAAACGATTCGCCCCGAAGCCCGGACCGCCCTGGAGATAGAGCAGCCACGGCAGGTCGTCCCGGTCCGCCTCGCCGCTCGCGACGACCTCACGGGCGTACAGCTCGATGGTCTCGCCCCCGGGGTCGTCGTGGTCCAGGGGCACGGTGAAGCGGCGGTCGGTGAGGACGACGCCGGGCTGGCGGTAGCTGACGGTCAACGGTGCTCCCGAGACGGTTGGATTCCAGGCCGCCCCAGTTCAGCACATGTTCGCGGCCCTGCCGAGCCCCTGGATCATGACAACGTACTGAACGCACGATCAGTTCCGGACTTCAGCGGGCCGACAGGCTGGAGCGGCGGACCACCAGTTCCGGCTGGAGGACGACCCTGCGGTGCTCGTGCCGCCTGGGCCCGGTCTCCGTCTCCGCCTCGGTCTCCTCCAGGAGGAGTTCGGCGGCCAGGGCGCCCATGGTCACGGCGGGCTGGCGTACGGAGGTCAGCGGGACGGCCGCGGCGGCGGCGAACTCGATGTCGTCGTAGCCGACGATCGCGAGGTCGTCGGGGACGCCGACGCCGGCCGCGTACATGGCCTGGAGGACGCCGAGGGCGAGCAGGTCGTTGGCGCAGAAGACCGCGGTGGGGCGCTCGGCGAGGCCCAGCAGGCGGGCGCCCGCGTCCCGGCCCGCCGCCACGTCGAGGCGTTCGGTGGGCAGCTCGCGCAGGGCCGAGGGGCTGAGGCCGGCCTCGGCGAGCGCGTTCAGGGCGCCCGTACGGCGGTCGCGGACCTGGTTGAAGCCGGGCGGGCCGCTGACGTACGCGATGGAGCGATGGCCGGCGTCGATGAGATGGCGGACGGCCAGGGCGCCGCCCGCGACGTCGTCCACGGAGACCGAGCACTCGGTGGTGCCCTCGGCGACCCGGTCGACCAGCACGAACGGGATGCCGTGCCGGCGGAAGGAGGCGATGTTGCGGCCGGTGGCGTCGGCCGGGGTGAGCAGCACTCCGCGTACCCGCTGCTCGGCGAAGAGCGACAGGTAGTCGGCCTCCTCGCCGGCGCTCTGCGCGCTGTTGCAGACCATCACACCGAGCCCGGCGTCGCGCGCGGCCCGCTCGGCGCCGCGTGCCACGTCCACGAAGAAGGGGTTACCCATGTCGAGGACGAGCAGCCCCATGATGCGGCTGCGCCCGGCGCGCAGCTGACGCGCAGACTCGCTGCGGACGTAGCCGAGACGGTCGATCGCGGACAACACCCGGGCCCGGGTCTCGGTGGCGACCGAGTCCGGACGGTTGATGACGTTCGAGACCGTGCCGACGGAGACTCCGGCGGCACGGGCGACGTCCTTGATACCCACCGGCTGGGCCATCGGGCGGGGACCTCCAGGGAAACGAACGGTGGCGGGCAGGCCCTTACATTAACCGCGACCTGCCCGGCCCTTGCCAATCCGGCCTAATCCGGTCACGCGGGAAGGCTGAAGTCGACGACATGGAGCGCGGACGGGGTCGTACCGCTCGACTTCTCCTGGTAGAGGACGGACAGGACGTTGTCCTGGGCGATCCGTGTCTCGTCGACGACGACCTCACCGAAGGCGTTGAGTGTGCTGCCGTCGTAGAGCAGCGCCCAGTCGGTGTACCCGGAGGACTTCGACGCGCCGGCTATCCGCCCGAAGGGGAGGATCGCGTACGCGTTGTCGTACTTGTCGAGGACCAGCTTGGTGCGCTGGCTGGAGTTGAGGGGGACCGGGATCTCGGTCTTCTGCCAGGTGCCGGCGGAGTTCTTGCGGACGTGGAAGGCGCGGCCGTTGGCGGTGCGGTTGGTGACGTAGTTCGTCGTGCACTGGCCGAAGCGGCCGGGGACGTAGCTGATGATCGCGTGCGGCAGACCGGACGAGTCGGTGAACTGGCTCTCCTGGTTCATCAGGGAGTGGTCCGGGTTGAGGGAGTCGACGACGAGCCCGCTGTCGGTCACGGCGACCGTGTCGGTGCCGCCGGTCGTGCCGACGGCGGTGCCCGCGTTGTTGCGCCAGGTGCGGCCCCGGTCGTCGGAGTAGACGTAGCCGGTGTCGTGGTTGGTGATGCCGCCGCTGTTGCACATCACGGCGCCGTTCTGCTCGCGCCAGGTGAAGAACGAGTGCAGGCGGCCGTTCTTGTCGTAGTCGATGCCGTGCAGGTACATGTTGCGGACCGTCGAGGAGCCGTGCTCGCTGGTGTACGTGCCGGTGGAGCTGGTCCACTCGCCGAGCGCCGTCCAGGTCGAACCGTCGTACTCGGCAAGGGCGTTGCGGCCGTTGCCGGAGACGCCGACGCGGTAGCTGAGCTGGAGCCTGCCCTCGGGCGTCGAGATGAACTGGGGGTACGTGAACTGGGTGGTGAGCGCGAGTCCGTCGAGCGTCGACTGGGGTGAGCCGAAGCGGGCGGCGGTCCAGCTGAGCCCGGCGGGATTGTCCATGAGCCCGGCGACCGACTTGACGTAGGTGAAGCCGTCGCTGTGCGAGTCCATGTTGAGGTGGAGCCGGCCGTCGACCTTGGAGACGCCCATCGAGATGACGTTGTGGGAGTCGCTGTACTTGAGGGTGTGCCCGACCTGGACCGTCGACCAGGTGGTGGCGCCGAGGACGCGGCGGCCGACGACGGCGTTCTTGTCGGCGGTGTACCAGACGGCGTACTGGTAGCCCTTGTAGGTCAACAGGGCGTTCTTCTGGAACGAGTTGTTGTTGACCAGGCCGTCGTAGGAGACGAAGAAGACCGCCTGGGAGTCGAGCGTGGTGTTGCCGGTCTGGGTGACCGAGGGGCCGGGGTCGGCGGCGCGGGCGCTGCCGACGGCGAAGGCGGGGGTCACCACGGCACCGGCGAGGGCGGCGCCCAGCAACGTACGTCTTTTCATCTCGGGGGACTCCATTGTCTGGCGAGGTGAGAGAGGAGTTCAAGCGGGGTTCAGGCGAGGTGGAACACCTCGGTGAGGGGCTTCATGGCCTCGTCGGGGCGGGCGCCGTCCAGCGACTCGAAGAACGGCGCCATCTCCGCCTGCCAACGGGCGTTGACCTCTGCGGCCTCCATGCCGGCCTGGGCGGCGGCGAAGTCCTCGGTCTCCAAGTAGCCGACCAGCAGGCCGTCTTCACGCAGGAAGAGCGAGTAGTTGTGCCAGCCGGTGGCCGAGAGCGCGTCGAGCATCTCGGGCCACACGGCGGCGTGCCGCTCGCGGTACTCGTCGAGGCGGTCCGCCCTGACCTTCAGCAGAAAGCACACGCGCTGCATCAACAGCCCCCAGGGGATCAGAAGTTGAACTGGTCGATGTTGTCCTTGGTGAACACGGTGGGCTTGCCGAGGCTGATCACACCGTCCGCGCCGATGGTGAACGAGCCCATGTCGCCGGCCTTGAAGGTCTCGCCCTCCTTGCCGGTGATCTGCCCCGACACCAGCGCGACGGCGGTGTACGCGGCCAGCTCGCCGAGCTTCGCCGGGTCCCACAGCTCGAAGCCCTCGACGGTGCCGTTCTTGACGTACTTGCGCATGTCGTTGGGGGTGCCGAGGCCGGTCAGCTTGACCTTGCCCTTGTACTTCGAGCCGGACAGGTACTGGGCGGCGGCCTTGATGCCGACGGTGGTCGGGGAGATGATCCCCTTCAGGTTCGGGTACTCCTGGAGGAGACCCTGGGTCTGCTGGAAGGACTGCTGGGCGTCGTCGTTGCCGTACGCGATCTTGACCAGCTTGATGTCCTTGTACTTCGGGTCCTCCAGCTCCTTCTTCATGAAGTCGATCCAGACGTTCTGGTTGGTCGCGGTCTGCGCGGCGGACAGGATCGCGATCTCGCCCTTGTAGCCGATCTGTTCGGCGAGCAGCTGCACCTCGGTACGGCCCAGGTCCTCGGCGCTGGCCTGCGAGACGAAGGCGTTGCGACAGTCGGCCTTGGTGTCGGAGTCGTACGTGACGACCTTGATGTCGTTCTTCATGGCCTGCTTGAGCGCGGTGCACAGGGCACCCGGGTCCTGCGCCGACACGGCCATCGCGTCGACCTGCTGCTGGGTGAGCGTGTTGACGTACGACACCTGCCCGGAGGTGTCGGTGGCGCTGGACGGCCCGACCTCCTTGTAGGTGGAGCCCAGTGCCTGGAGCGCCTTCTCGCCGCCCTTGTCGGCGGAGGTGAAGTACGGGTTGTTGACCTGCTTCGGCAGGAAGCCGACGGTCAGCCCCTTCTTGGTGGCCGCGTTCGGGTCGGCCTTACCGGTGGCGGCGGCCGAGGCCCCCTCGTCCTTCACATCCTCCTTGGTGGTACCACCGCAGGCAGTGAGGGCCAGAGCGAGCGAGGTGGCCGCGGCAAGCGCCGCGGAGGCACGACGGACGGATGACTTACGCATGACGGGTTCCTTTGAACAGAGGGCGAGTGAGACGCGCCCCGACAGGGGCGCGGGGAACTGCGCGACCAGCCACAACCGGTCCGCAGTCTGCAAACAACCGTTTACGTCAGCCTTTGCGAGGCCCGAGCCAGTGAGACCTGCCGAGCGACCCGAGGTCCCAGCACGGAGAGCACCAGCAAGACGCCCGTGACGACGATCTGCGACTGAGCCGAGACATCCTGAAGGCTCATCACGTTCTGCAGCGCCCCGAGCAGGAACACCCCGGCGATGGCGCCACCCAGCGTGCCCTTCCCCCCGTCGAAGTCGATCCCACCGAGCAACACGGCGGCGATCACGGAGAGTTCAAGCCCGGTGGCGTTGTCATAGCGAGCGCTGGCGTAGTGCAGCGCCCAGAAGATCCCGGTCAGAGAAGCCGTAAGCCCGGTCACCGCGAACAGGATCAACTTCTGCCGCTTCACCCGGATACCGGCGAAGCGAGCGGCCTCCTCACTCGCCCCGATCGCGAACAGCGACCGGCCGAACGGGGTGGCGTGCAGCACGACCACGGCGATCGCGAGCAGCACCAGGAAGGGCAGCAGGGCGTACGGGACGAACGTGTCGCCGATGCGTCCGGCCGCGAAGTCCAGGTACTGGGTGGGGAAGTCGGTCACCGCGTCGGAGCCGAGCACGATCTGTGCGATGCCCCGGTAGGCGGCCATGGTGCCGATGGTGACGGCGAGGGAGGGCAGCCCGAGCCGGGTGACGAGCAGCCCGTTGATCAGTCCGCAGACCACCCCGAGGAGCAGACAGATCGGGATGATCGTCTCGATCGTCATGCCCTGGTTCCACAGGGCGCCCATCACCGCGCCGGAGAGGCCTGCGGTGGAGGCGACCGAGAGGTCGATCTCGCCGGAGACGACGAGGAGGGTCATCGGGAGCGCGATGAGCGCGATCGGGAGGGTGTTGCCGATCAGGAAGGACAGGTTGAGCCCGTTGCCGAACCCGTCCACGAACCCGAAGGACAGCAGCAGCACGACGACGAGGAGGACGCCGACGGCGGAGTCCCACCTCTTCAAGGAGGACCCGCGGATCGCGCGCGCGAGTGACGAGTCAGCCATGGCGGGCGTTCCTCTTCTTCAGTGCGGACGCCACGCGCAGGGCGACGATCCGGTCGACGGCGATGGCGAGGATGAGCAGGATGCCGTTGATGGCCATGACCCACACCGAGCTGACGCCGAGGGCGGGCAGCACGCTGTTGATGGAGGTCAGCAGCAGCGCGCCGAGCGCGGCCCCGTAGACGCTGCCGGAGCCGCCGGTGAAGACCACACCGCCGACCACGACCGCGCTGACGACGGTGAGTTCGTAGCCGTTGCCGGTGCTGGAGTCGACGTTGCCGAACCGGGCGAGGTAGAGCGCGCCGGCGAGTCCGGCGAGAGCGCCGCAGAAGGTGTACGCGGCGAGGATCCGCTTGCGCACGGGGATGCCGGCGAGCCGGGCGGCCTCGGGGTTGGAGCCGAGCGCGTACAGCTCACGGCCGCCGCCGAAGTGCTTGAGGTAGTAGGCGGTGGCGATGAGTACGGCGAGCGCGATCAGCGCGAGGTAGGGCACCGCCGTGATGCCGCCCGAGCCGAAGTCGACGAATCCGTCCGGGAGATCGGCCGCCGTGATCTGGCGGGAGCCGACCCAGATGGAGTCGATGCCGCGGATGATGTAGAGCGTGCCGAGGGTGACGACGAGCGCGGGTACCTGGCCGAAGCTGACGAGCAGCCCGTTGAGCAGCCCGAACCCGATACCCATGAGGACGGCCAGGGCGACGGCCACGACGGGGTTTCCGCCGTCCTGGAGGTAGACCCCGGCGGCGAAGGCGCTGATGCCGAGGGTGGAGCCGACGGACAGGTCGACGTTGCGGGTGATGACGACGAGCGACTGGCCGGTGGCGACCAGGACCAGGATCGTCGCGTTCAGCAGCAGGTCCTTGATGCCCTGTTCGGACAGGAACTCGCTGTTGCCTGCCTGGGTGACGGCGATCATCACCAGGAAGACGACCAGGATGGCGAGTTCGCGCATCTTGAAGACGCGGTCCACCAGCCGGGTGGCGCCGGCCTTGGGCACCTCGGCGGCGGGGGCGGGGTTGGGAGCGGTCACCGTCATGCGGCGGCCCTCCCGGTGGCTGCGGCCATCACCGTTTCCTCGGTTGCTTCGGAGCGCGGGATCTCGGCGGTGAGGCGGCCCTCGTGCATCACGAGCACGCGGTCGGCCATACCGAGGATCTCGGGCAGGTCGGAGGAGATCATCAGGACGGCCACCCCGTCGGCGGCCAACTCGCCGAGCAGGCGGTGCACCTCGGCCTTCGTACCGACGTCGATGCCCCGGGTGGGCTCGTCGACGATCAGCACCCTGGGGCCGGTGGCGAGCCACTTGGCCAGGACGACCTTCTGCTGGTTGCCGCCGGACAGCGTGTTGACGGTGTCGGCGATCCGGGCGTACTTGACCTGGAGCTTGACGGCCCAGTCGAGGGAGCGGCTGCGCTCGGCGCCCCGGTCCATGAGGCCTGCCTTGACGGTCGTACGCAGACCGGTGAGGCCGATGTTCCGCTCGATGGACATGTCCATCACCAGGCCCTGGGCGCGCCGGTCCTCGGGGACGAGGGCGAGCCCGGCGGCCATGGCCGTGGAGGGGGCGCCGTTGGTGAGGACCGTGCCGTCCACCTCGACCTCGCCGGCGTCCCAGCGGTCGATGCCGAAGACGGCCCGGGCTACCTCGGTACGGCCGGCGCCGACAAGCCCCGCGAGGCCCACGATCTCGCCGTGCCGCACCTCGAAGGAGACGTCGGTGAAGACGCCTTCGCGGGTCAACCGCCGCACACTGAGGGCGACTTCACCGGCCGTCACGTCCTGCTTGGGGTACAGCTCGTCGAGGTCGCGGCCGACCATGCGGCGTACGAGATCGTCCTCGGTCATGCCGTCGATCGGCTCGCTGGCGATCCAGGCGCCGTCGCGGAGGGTCGTCACCCGTTGGCAGATCTGGAAGATCTCCTCCAGTCGATGCGAGATGAACAGCACGGCGGCGCCCTGTTCGCGCAGGGTGCGTACCACGCCGAAGAGGCGGGCGACCTCGCTGCCGGTGAGGGCGGCGGTCGGCTCGTCCATGATCAGGACGCGGGCGTCGAAGGAGAGGGCCTTGGCGATCTCGACGATCTGCTGGTCCGCGATGGACAGGCCGCGAGCGGGACGGTCGGGGTCGAGTTCGACGCCGAGGCGCCGCATCAGGGCGGCGGTCGCCGAGTGGGTGGCCTTGTGGTCGATCCGGCCGAGGGCCCGGCGCGGCTGGCGGCCCATGAAGATGTTCTCGGCGATCGACAGATCGGGAAAGAGCGTCGGCTCCTGGTAGATCACGGCGATTCCGGCGTCGCGGGCGTCGCCGGGGCCGTGGAAGACGACGGGCGCGCCGTCGAGCAGCACCTGGCCGGCGTCCGGTCGGTGCACGCCGGCGAGCGTCTTGATGAGGGTCGACTTGCCGGCGCCGTTCTCACCGGCGAGTGCGTGCACTTCACCGGGGAACAGCTCCAGGGAGACGTCCCGCAGGGCACGCACCGCACCGAAGGACTTGGAGATGTCCTTGAGCGCCAGCACTGGGGCCGGCCCCGGGTCGGACGGGTGGGTCATGAGGGCTCCTCGACGACGCCGTTGGGACTGGCCTCACGATGTCGTGAAAGGTTTCAACTGGGTTGCCGGGACGTTAGACACGGGAGCCATGTCACGTCAATGGGTCCGTGTCGAAATTCTTTCGATAGTTGAAGGTCGCGGCCAAGTCACGGCAACCTGAGTTGGTCAGAGGGGTTGACACCCCTTCGAGGGGCTCATAGCTTCCCGTTCTGAATCGTTTCATCAGATCGTCGTTCCGAACGTCGTTCCGCAGACTGTTTCCCAGTCGTCGTTCCGACCCGATGTCACAGGAGTCCCGCAGTGACCGAGCGCAGCGCGGTGAAGGCCGCTCTCAAGACCCAGGCCATCGAAACGCCGTCGTGGGCGTACGGGAACTCGGGGACCCGTTTCAAGGTGTTCGCCCAGCCCGGCGTACCCCGCAACCCCTTCGAGAAGCTGGACGACGCCGCCCAGGTGCACGCCTTCACGGGGGTCGCGCCGACCGTCGCGATGCACATTCCGTGGGACAAGGTCGAGGACTACGCGGCCCTGGCGAAGTACGCGGAGGAGCGCGGCCTGAAGCTGGGCGCGATCAACTCGAACACCTTCCAGGACGACGACTACAAGCTGGGCAGCATCTGCCACCCGGACGCGGTGGTGCGGCGCAAGGCGCTCGGTCATTTGCTGGAGTGCGTCGACATCATGGATGCGACGGGGTCCGCCGATCTCAAGCTGTGGTTCGCCGACGGGACCAACTATCCCGGTCAGGACGACATCCGTGAGCGGCAGGACCGGCTCTCGGAAGCACTGGCCGCGGTGTACGAGCGGCTCGGCGACGACCAGCGGATGCTCCTTGAGTACAAGTTCTTCGAGCCGGCCTTCTACACGACCGATGTACCGGACTGGGGGACGGCGTACGCCCACTGCCTGAAGCTCGGGCCGAAGGCACAGGTCGTCGTCGACACCGGGCACCACGCTCCCGGGACCAACATCGAGTTCATCGTCGCGACGCTGCTGCGGGAGGGGAAGCTCGGCGCGTTCGACTTCAACTCACGGTTCTATGCGGACGACGACCTGATGGTCGGTTCCGCTGATCCGTTCCAGCTGTTCCGGATCATGTACGAGGTGATCCGGGGTGGGGGGTTCGTGCCTGAGGTGGCGTTCATGCTGGATCAGTGTCACAACATCGAGGCGAAGATTCCGGCGATCATTCGGTCGGTGATGAATGTGCAGGAGGCGACCGCCAAGGCGCTCCTTGTTGATGCGTCGGCGTTGGGGGCTGCTCAGCGGGCTGGGGATGTCTTGGCCGCCAACGCGGTTTTGATGGACGCGTACAACACGGATGTGCGGCCGTTGCTTGTTGAGGTTCGGGAGGAGTTGGGGTTGGACGGGGATCCGATCGCTGCGTATGCGCGGAGCGGGTGGGGGGCGAAGATCGCTGCGGAGCGGGTTGGTGGGGAGCAGGCCGGTTGGGGAGCGTGACTTCCGCGTCTCGTCTGCCTGGTTCGGTTCATCGCGGACTGCCGGTCCGTTGTGGCTTGTCGCGCAGTTCCCCGCGCCCCTAAAGGGGCGCTCCACATCACGTAAGGACTCTTCACGTCATGGCTATCCATCCTGAAGCCGCCGCCCTTATCGCTCGGTCTCGTCGGCTTGGTGCTGATGCCCGGAACACCAACTACGCCGGTGGGAACACGTCCGCCAAGGGGACCGATGTCGATCCCGTCACCGGGGGTGATGTGGAGCTGATGTGGGTCAAGGGGTCCGGGGGTGATCTGGGGACCCTGACCGAGGGTGGGCTGGCTGTGTTGCGGCTGGACCGGCTGCACGCACTCAAGGGTGTGTATCCGGGGGTGGAGCGCGAGGACGAGATGGTCGCCGCGTTCGACTACTGCCTGCACGGCAAGGGTGGGGCGGCGCCGTCGATCGACACCGCCATGCACGGACTCGTCGACGCCGCCCACGTGGATCACCTGCACCCCGACTCCGGGATCGCGCTCGCCTGCGCGGCCGACGGGGAGAAGCTGACCGCCGAGTGTTTCGGGGACCGTGTGGTGTGGGTGCCGTGGCGGCGGCCCGGGTTCCAGCTCGGGCTGGACATCGCCGCCGTGAAGGCCGAGAACCCGCAGGCCATCGGTTGCGTCCTCGGCGGACACGGCATCACCGCCTGGGGCGACACCGCCGAGGAGTGCGAGCACAACTCGCTGCACATCATCCGTACCGCTGAGGCGTTCCTCGTCGAGCGTGGGAAGGCCGAGCCGTTCGGCTCGGTTGTCGAGGGGTACGGCCCCCTCGCACCGGACGAGCGGCGTGAGCGTGCCGCTGCCCTTGCTCCCTATGTCCGGGCCATCGCCTCGCAGGACAAGCCGCAGGTCGGCCACTTCACCGACTCCGACGTCGTACTGGACTTCGTCTCGCGTGCCGAACACCCTCGGCTGGCCTCCCTCGGTACCTCCTGCCCTGATCACTTCCTCCGTACGAAGGTCAGGCCGCTCGTCCTCGATCTGCCGGCCTCCGCTCCCCTCGACGAGGCGATCACGCGGCTCAAGGAGCTGCACACCGAGTACCGCGAGGAGTACGCCGCCTACTACCGGCGCAACGCCCTGCCTGACTCCCCCGCGATGCGCGGCGCCGACCCGGCGATCGTGCTCGTGCCCGGCGTCGGCATGTTCTCCTTCGGCAAGGACAAGCAGACCGCTCGCGTCGCCGGCGAGTTCTACGTCAACGCGATCAACGTGATGCACGGAGCCGAGGCGGTCTCGACGTACGCGCCGATCGAGGAGTCGGAGAAGTTCCGGATCGAGTACTGGGCGCTGGAGGAAGCCAAGCTTCAGCGGATGCCCAAGCCGAAGGCGCTGGCTACTCGGGTCGCTCTCGTGACCGGTGCGGGCAGTGGGATCGGGAAGGCCATCGCCGAGCGGCTCGTTGCCGAAGGTGCGTGTGTCGTCGTCGCCGATCTCAACGCGGAGAACGCGGCGGCTGTGGCGGAGGAGCTCGGTGGGCCCGACAAGGCCGTCGCCGTCACTGTGGATGTCACCTCCGAGGAGCAGATCGGCGCGGCCTTCCGGGACGCCGTGCTTGCCTTCGGTGGAGTGGACCTCGTGGTCAACAACGCAGGAATCTCCATCTCCAAGCCGCTGCTGGAGACCTCCGCGCGTGACTGGGATCTGCAGCACGACATCATGGCGCGCGGGTCGTTCCTCGTATCGCGTGAGGCAGCGCGGGTGATGATCGCCCAGGAGCTGGGCGGTGACGTCGTCTACATCGCGTCCAAGAATGCCGTCTTCGCCGGGCCCAACAACATCGCCTACTCCGCGACCAAGGCCGACCAGGCCCACCAAGTGCGGCTCCTGGCCGCCGAGTTGGGGGCGCACGGTATCCGGGTCAACGGTGTCAACCCTGACGGGGTCGTCCGTGGCTCCGGGATCTTCGCCGGGGGCTGGGGTGCCCAGCGCGCTGCCACGTACGGCATCGAGGAGGAGAAGCTCGGTGAGTTCTACGCCCAGCGGACCATCCTCAAGCGTGAGGTGCTGCCCGAGCACGTCGCCAACGCCGTCTTCGCGCTGACCGGCGGCGAGCTGACGCACACCACGGGGCTGCACGTCCCGGTCGACGCCGGCGTCGCCGCCGCCTTCCTGCGATGAGCCGGACCGTCAGGTCGTACGCCGCTGTCGACCTCGGCGCGTCCAGTGGGCGCGTCATGGTCGGCCGGGTCGGGTCCGACACGCTGGAGCTGGCCGAGGCGCACCGGTTCGTGAACCGGCCCGTGCGGGTGCCCGAGGGGCTTCGCTGGGATGTGCTGTCCCTGTACGCGGGGGTGCTGGACGGGCTGCGGGCAGCGGGGCAGGTCGACTCCGTCGGCATCGACAGCTGGGCCGTGGACTACGGCCTGCTGGACCGGGACCGTGCGCTGCTCGGCAATCCGGTGCACTATCGCGACGCCCGTACCGAGGGTGTCGCGGAGAAGGTGTGGGCGTCCGTCCCGGCCGCCGAGTTGTACGCGGCTACCGGGTTGCAGTACGCGCCCTTCAACACCCTTTATCAGCTGACGGCGGCACGCGGTACCGGGCAACTGGCCGCCGCCTCACGCCTGTTGCTCATCCCCGATCTACTGACCTACTGGCTCACGGGCGAGGCCGGTACCGAGCTGACCAACGCCTCCACCACCCAGCTGATCGATCCCCGGACGCGTGACTGGGCGTACGACATCGCGCGGAAGCTGGACATCGACCTCGGGCTGTTCGCGCCGCTGCGGCAGCCGGGTGATCCGGCGGGCGTGCTGCGCGCCGAGGTGCTGGAGGAGACCGGGCTCACCGGGCCCGTGCCGGTGACCACGGTCGGTTCGCACGACACTGCCTCGGCGGTGGCGGCCGTGCCTGCCGTCGACGAGCGGTTCGCCTATATCTGCACCGGCACCTGGTCGCTGGCCGGTCTTGAGCTGGACGCGCCCGTGCTCTCCGAGGAGAGCCGGGCCGCCAACTTCACCAATGAGCTGGGGCTCGACGGTACGGTCCGCTATCTGCGGAACATCATGGGGCTGTGGCTGCTCCAGGAGTGTGTACGGGCCTGGGGGGACCCGGAGTTGGGTACGTTGCTGCGGGCCGCGTCCGAGGCGCCGGGGCTGAGGTCCGTGGTGGATGCCGGTGACGCGGGGTTTCTGGCGCCGGGGCGGATGCCGGAGCGGATCGCCGAGGCCTGTCGGGTCTCCGGGCAGCCGGTTCCTCGGTCGCCGGGCGAGATCACGCGGTGCATCCTCGACTCCCTCGCCCTCGCGCATCGGCGGGCTGTGGCCGACGCTCAGCGGCTCGCCGGGCATGCCGTCGACGTCGTGCACATCGTCGGGGGCGGGACGCGCAACGCGCTGCTGTGCCAACTCACCGCCGATGCCTGCGGGTTGCCGGTGGTGGCGGGGCCGGCCGAGGCCGCCGCGCTCGGCAACGTCCTCGTCCAGAGCCGGGCCCACGGGCTCGTCGGCGACCGTACGGACATGCGCCGACTGCTCGCCCGTACCCAGCCACTGACCCGCTACGAGCCGTCCGGTGACCCGGCGGCCTGGCGGGCGGCGGAGGCCCGGCTCACCCAAGCCCGCCTCACCGAAGGCCGGTGAGGGGGCTCCCTCCCTGTGCGCCCTCCGCGTACCCTGCACTCATCCGATGATCGACCACTAGGAGCTGCGATGCGTGTCGCCCTGTTCCTGACCTGTGTCAACGACACGCTCTATCCGGACACGGGCCGCGCCGTGGTGAAACTGCTGACCAGGCTGGGCGTCGAGGTCGACTTCCCGATGGCGCAGACCTGCTGTGGGCAGGCGCACTACAACACCGGGTACCGCCATGAGGCCGAGCCGCTCGCCCGGCATTTCTCCGATGTCTTCGGGGGGTACGAGGCGATCGTGACGCCCTCCGGGTCGTGCGGGGCGATGGTGCGCGATCTCTATCCCCGGATGGGTGAGCGGGCGCGGGCCGAGGGGCGCGGGGACACCCTCGCCGCGACGCTGGCGCCCGTGGTGCCGAAGACGTACGAGTTGACGGAGTTCCTGGTGGATGTGCTGGGGGTGACGGACGTGGGCGCCTACTACCCGCACACCGTCACCTATCACCCGACCTGTCATGGTCTGCGCGGGCTCGGGCTCGCCGACCGGCCGCGTCGGCTCCTCCAGGCCGTCAAGGGGCTGGAGCTGCTCGAGCTGCCGGGGGCCGACGAGTGCTGTGGCTTCGGCGGGACGTTCGCGCTGAAGAACTCCGATGTCTCGGCGGCGATGGGGGCCGACAAGGTGCGCAACGCCGAGTCGACGGGCGCGGAGGTGCTGTGCGCCGCCGACAACTCGTGTCTCATGCACATCGGCGGCACCATGACCCGGCTCTCCACCGGGATGCGGCCGGTGCACATCGCGGAGATCCTGGCGAGCACGGAAGAGGAGCCCCTGACATGAGCGGCGGGACGTTCGTCGGAATGCCGGCCTTTCCCAAGGCGGCCCACGAGGCGGTCAACAACCAGACCCTGCGCGGAAATCTGCGCCACGCCACCCACACGATCCGCGGCAAACGGGCGAAGGCCGTCGCCGAGGTGTCCGACTGGGCGGAGTTGCGGGAGGCGGGCAAGCGGATCAAGGACCATACGCTCCGTCATCTCGACCGCTATCTCGTCCAGTTGGAGGAGTCGGTCACGGCGGCGGGTGGCCATGTGCACTGGGCCGCCGACGCCGAGGAGGCCAACCGGATCGTCGTCGAACTGGTGCGGATGACCGGGGAGTCGGAGGTCGTCAAGGTCAAGTCGATGGCAACGCAGGAGATCGGGCTGAACGAGGCCCTGGAGGCCGAGGGCATCAGCGCCTACGAGACCGATCTCGCCGAGCTGATCGTGCAGTTGGGCAAGGACCGGCCCTCGCACATCCTCGTCCCGGCGATCCACCGGAACCGCGGTGAGATCCGGGACATCTTCGTGCGCGAGATGAGCGAGTGGGGCCGCCCGGCTCCCGAGGGTCTCACCGACACGCCCGCCGAGCTGGCCGAAGCGGCACGCGTCCATCTCCGGGAGAAGTTCCTGCGCGCCAAGGTGGGCGTCTCCGGCGCCAACTTCATGGTCGCCGAGACGGGCACCCTGGTGGTGGTCGAGTCGGAGGGCAACGGGCGGATGTGCCTGACCCTGCCGGAAACGCTGATCTCGGTCGTCGGCATCGAGAAGATCGTGCCGACCTGGCGCGACCTGGAGGTCTTCCTCCAGACCCTCCCCCGCTCCTCGACCGCCGAGCGCATGAACCCGTACACGTCGACGTGGACCGGTACGACGGACGGCGACGGCCCGCAGACCTTCCATCTGGTCCTGATCGACAACGGCCGCACCGACACCCTCGCCGACGAGGTCGGCCGTCAGGCCCTGCGCTGCATCCGCTGCTCGGCCTGCCTCAACGTCTGCCCGGTGTACGAGCGGGCCGGCGGCCATGCCTACGGCTCCGTCTATCCCGGCCCGATCGGCGCCATCCTCAGCCCCCAACTCCGGGGCATCGCAAGCGAGATCGACGCCTCGCTCCCGTACGCCTCCTCGCTGTGCGGGGCCTGCTACGAGGTGTGCCCGGTCGCCATCGACATCCCCGAGGTGCTGGTGCATCTGCGGGAACGTGTCGTGGAGGGCGGGCCGGTGACACGGGAGGGCAACAAGGTCGTCCTGAAGCCGGCGAAGGGCCACGCCGCCGAGCGGGCCGCGATGCGCGCCGCCCGCTGGGCGTTCAGCCATCCCGGCGCCCTGCGCACCGGGCAGCGCCTCGCGTCCCGGACGCGCCGTTTCCATCCCCGCACCCTGCCGGGGCCCGGCAAGGCCTGGAGCGGCACCCGCGATCTGCCGACCGTACCGGCGGAGCCGTTCCGCGACTGGTGGCAGCGCACCAACGGCGGAAAGGACACCAGCAAGTGAACAGCCGCGACCTGATCCTGGGCCGGGTGCGCCGCGCCCTCGCCGACGTGCCCCGTGACGACCCGCCGTACGACCAGGCCGTCGACCGCGACTATCTGCGCGAGCACGGAAACCGCGGCGTCGAGGAGACGGTCGAACTCCTCGCCGAGAACCTGGCGGACTACCGGGCGATCGTGCACCGCTGCACCGACGACGAGCTGCCGACTCTCCTCGCCGGGACACTGGCCGGACACGGCTCGGCCTCCGTGGCCGTACCGCCCGGTCTGGACGAGCGCTGGCTGTCGGCCACCGACGCCGTACGCGTCCCGGACCGGGGCGAGAGCACACCGTACGACCTGGACCGGGTCGACAGTGTGGTCACGGCCTGCGCCCTCGCCGTCGCCGAGACCGGCACCATCGTCCTGGACGGCTCCCCCGACCAGGGCCGCCGCCGGATCACGCTCGTCCCCGACCATCACATCTGTGTTGTAAGGGTCCCCGACCAGGTCGTCTCGTCCGTGCCCCAGGCCCTCGAACTCCTCGACCCTGCACGCCCGTTGACCTGGATCTCCGGGCCATCGGCGACCAGCGACATCGAGCTGGACCGGGTCGAGGGGGTGCACGGGCCGCGCACTCTGGAGGTGGTGCTGGTGAGTGGTGGGGGCCACTGATCGGGCCTCCCGTTGTGCGCTGATCGGGCGTCCCGTTGTGCGGGGGCTACGCCACTCCCGCCGCGTCCATCAGCGACGCCACCGTCACCGTGGTCAGCCCGGCCAGGGACTCGATGCGGGCGCCGGAGCGGGCACTCGCGCCGTCGAAGACGAGCATCAACTGCCGGGCCAGCAGCTCGGGTTCGCGCGCGCCGCCCGCTTCCGCCTGGGTGCGGAACCAGTCCTGGAGGCGCTGCTTGGCCTGCTGGGCGACCACGCTCGCCGGGTGCCCGGGGTCCTTCAGTTCGACGAGCGCGGCCAGAAAGGGGCAGCCCTGGTAGCCGGGTTCCGTGGACGCCTTCTCCAGCCGCTCGAACAGGCCGAGGACGCGCTCGCGCGGGGTGCCGGCGTCCTGCGGGCCGGGCAGGAGCTGCTCGGCGTACCCGGCCGAGCGTCGGTCCAGGCTGGCCGCGAGAACCTCGTCCTTGCTCGGGAAGAGCTGGTACATCGACCGTTTGGAGACTCCTGCGGCCTTGCACAGCGCCTCGACGCCGATGGAGACGCCGTCGCGGTAGAACAGCTCGGCCGCCGCGTCGAGCAGCCGGTCGCGGGGGGTCGCCTTGTCCGTAGTGGCCATAGTGCGAGGTTACCTCGCGGGCCGGAGCCGGGGAAACCGATCGGTTCACTCGTGACAGAGGGCATGAACAAGCGCTTAGATAGTAGATCCGAACCTGTTCGCACCCCATTCGCGCCCACGCTGGAGGCCCCGTTGTTCACTTCCGTCGACGACGTCTCCGCGCGCCTCGCCGAGACCGGCTACCTGGCCTCCCCCGCCGTCGCCACCACGGTCTTCCTGGCCGACCGCCTCGGCAAGCCGCTCCTGGTGGAGGGCCCGGCCGGTGTCGGCAAGACCGAGCTGGCCAAGGCCGTCGCCGAGATCGCCGGAGCGGAGCTGATCCGTCTCCAGTGCTACGAGGGCGTCGACGAGTCGAGGGCGCTGTACGAGTGGAACCACGCCAAGCAGCTGCTCCGCATCAGCGCGGGCCGCGACGAGACATGGGACGCGACGCGCACCGACATCTTCAGCGAGGAGTTCCTGCTCCCGCGGCCCCTGCTGACCGCCATTCGCGGCGACGAGCCCAAGGTGCTGCTGATCGACGAGACCGACAAGGCGGACGTCGAGGTGGAGGGCCTGCTCCTCGAAGTGCTCTCCGACTTCCAGGTCACGGTCCCCGAACTGGGCACGATCACCGCGACCCGCCGCCCCTTCGTCGTCCTCACCTCCAACGCCAGCCGCGAACTCTCCGAGGCCCTGCGCCGCCGCTGCCTCTTCCTCCATATCGGCTTCCCCGACGCCGAGTTGGAGCGTCGCATCGTACGGCTGAAGGTGCCGGACCTCGACGCGGCACTGGCCGAGTCGGTGGTACGGGTGGTGGGCGCGCTGCGCGCGATGGACCTGCGGAAGGTCCCGTCGGTCTCCGAGACCATCGACTGGGCCCGCACCCTGCTGGCCCTGGGCGCGGACACGCTCGACGAGACGGTCGTACGGGACAGCCTGGGCGTCCTCCTCAAGCACCAGGACGACGTCCTCAAGGCGAGCGCCAAGTTGGACCTGGACGCACTGTGAACGCGCGCTCCACTGAGGCCAGTTATGGCGCCGATGTCACTGAACGCCTGACAGGGCTCGTCGGTGCACTGCGCTCGCACGGCGTCCGGATCGGCACCGGGGAGACCGTGGACGCGGCACAGGCGGTGGCCGTACTCGGGTTCGCGGACCGGGAGTTGCTGCGCGAGGGGCTGGCCGCGACCCTGCTGCACGGCACGGACCAGCGTCCGGTGTTCGACCCGGTCTTCGACTTGTATTTTCCGCGCAGTGTCGGAGCGCCCGGCACTGCTGGGCCCGCGGACCGGGACGAACTGCGGGACCGGATCGCGGCCGCGCTGGCCGCCAACGACCGTGCGCTGCTTGCCCAGTTGGCCGTCGAGGCGGTCGACGGCTTCGGCGGATACGGCTCATCGCCGGGGTCGGACGGCTGGTCGTCGTACCAGACCCTGGACCGGATTCGGCCACAGACACTGCTGGCCCGGGTGCGGGCGAGCCTCCGTGAGGGCGCCGGGGAGACGGAGTTCGCCGACCGGCTGCTCGACGACGAGATCCGGCGGCGGATCGAGGCGTTCCGGCGACTGGTCGGCGCGGAGGCCCGGCGCCGGGTGGCCGAGCGGCGCGGCCGGGACGAGATCGCCCGACGGGCGGTGGCCCCGACCGCCGACCGGGTCGACTTCCTGATCGCCGGACGCGCCCAACTGACCGAACTGCGCAGGGCCGTTCAGCCGCTCGCGCGCAAACTCGCCACCCGGCTGGCGGCGCGCCGCCGCAAGGCCGCACGCGGCTCGATCGACCTGCGCCGCACGGTGCGCGCCTCCCTGTCGACGGGCGGGGTGCCGATGCGGCCCGTACTGCGCCGACGCCGGCCCGCCCGGCCCGAACTGGTGCTGCTGTGCGATGTGTCGGGCTCGGTGGCCGGCTTCTCCGACTTCACGATGCTGCTGGTGCAGGCGCTGCACGACCAGTTCAGCAAGGTCCGTGTGTTCGCCTTCGTCAACCGCGTCGACGAGGTGACCGGCCTGCTCGTGCACGGCGCCGCCGACCCCGAGGGGCTCGGCGCCCGCATCCGTGCGGAGGCGACCCTGACGGGCTGGCACGGCAGCAGCGACTACGGCGTCGCGCTGGGCGAGTTCACGGAGCGGTACGCCGACGCGGTGGGCCCGCGCACCACCGTGTTCGTGCTCGGTGACGCCCGTACGAACATGAGCGACCCGAATCTGCCCGCGGTACGGCAGCTGGCCGAACGGGCCCGCCGCGTCTACTGGTTGAACCCCGAGGGACGGTCCCAGTGGGGCACGGGCGACTCGGCGGCGCCCGCGTACGCCGAGCTGGTGGAGATGCGCGAGTGCCGCAACGCCCGCCAACTCGGCGCGCTGATCACCCGGTTGCTGCCGGTGTGACGGTGGCCGGGCAACCGGGCAACCGGGTAACCGGGTAACCGGCGTGACTATGCGGTGAGTTGGGGGTAGAGCACCTCGACACCCGCCGCGAGGCCCGCCTTCACCTGGCGGCTGAGGTCGTCGGCCAGTACCTCGAAGGCGCCGGACTCGATGCCGTCCAGGGCCTGTGCGGCGACGCCGTCCGGGGTCGACTTGAGGGCGTCGATACCGGCGGTCATGTCCGTGTCGACGTAGCCGACGTGCAGGCCCGTGACGTCGATGCCGCGCGGCTTCAGGTCGAGGCGCAGGGAGTTGGTCTGGGACCAGAAGGCGGCCTTGGATGCGCTGTAGGAGCCCGCGAGGCCGATCCAGGACAGCACCGAGTGCACGTTGAGGATGTGGCCGCCGCCGTTGCGCTCGATGACCGGGACGAAGGCCCGGGTGACGAGGAGGGGGCCGTAGAAGTTGGTCTCGAACTCGCGGCGCACGTCGTCCACGGGCGAGTCCAGGAAGTTGGCGTTCACCGAGGCGCCCGCGTTGTTGATCAGGACGGTCACATCCTGGGCCAGCTCGGCCGCCGCCGCGACGGACGCGAGGTCGCTCACCTCCAGGGCCAGCGGTACGGCGTCGGGGTGGGTGACGGCCCGGGGGTCGCGTGCCGTGGCGTACACCTTCTTCGCGCCCCGCCCGTAGAGCGCTTCGACCAGCGCCCGTCCGATACCGCGGCTGCCGCCGGTGACGAGGACGACCGAGCCTTCGATGCGCGTCATGAGGTTCTCCTGGAGCGTGGGACAAGGGGCGGTGCGGGCAGAGCCCGCCTGAACCACCGAGGAAACCGATCGGTTTCCATCCGGCTCTCACGAGCGTAAACCGATCGGTTTCTCGGGGCAAGTGCGGTCGGACCCCTACGGGTCGAATACGGCTTTTCCCGGATACCCGCGCCCATGACGCTCCCCCTAGGCTCGCGAGTAGCGGCGAGTGCCGTGCGCGAGGGGGGGGGACGGGACGAGATGAAGGCAGTGACTCAGGACGCCTACGGCTCGGCGGACGTGCTGAAGGTGAGCGACATCGACAAGCCGGTGCCGACGGCCCGGCAGGTGCTGGTGCGGGTGCACGCCTCGTCGCTGAACGCGTACGACTGGCATTTCATGCACGGCGACCCGAAGCTGGCGCGCGCGACATTCGGGCTGTCGAGGCCGAAGCTGAAGGTCCGGGGCCGGGACTTCGCCGGCCGGGTGGAGGCGGTCGGCAGCGAGGTCAAGGGCATCTCGCTCGGCGACGAGGTGTACGGCGAGGCGGACGGGGCCTTCGCGGAGTACGTGTGCGCGGCCGAGGACTCGGTGGCCCGCAAACCCGCCGGCCTCACCTTCGAACAGGCCGCCGCGATCCCCCTGGCCGCGAATACCGCCCTCATCGGCCTGCGCGACCTGGCCCGGTTGGCGCCGGGGCAGACGGTGCTGATCAACGGCGCGTCGGGCGGCGTGGGCACGTTCGCAGTGCAGCTCGCCAAGGCGTACGGCGCGGAGGTGACCGCCGTGTGCCGGACGCGGAACGTGGAGATGGTCGCCTCACTCGGCGCGGACCACGTCATCGACTACACCCAGGAGAACTTCACCCTCGGCGACAAGCGCTACGACGTCGTGCTCGACCTGGTCGGCAACCACTCCCTGAGCGCGTTCCGGCGCGTCCTGACACCCACCGGGACACTCCTGCTGTCGGGCGGCGGGGTGTACGAGGGCGGCAGCCTCGTGGGACCCATGGGGCTGTTCATCAAGCGGAGGCTGGTGGCGCCCTTCGTCCGCCAGCGGCTCCTCGAACTACCGGCTGTGGCGAGCCGGGAGAACCTCACGGCACTGTGCGAGTTGGCGGAGGCCGGGAAGATAGCCCCGGTCATCGACCGTACGTATGCGCTGAGCGAGGTTCCCGACGCGATGCGGTATCTCGTGAAGGAGCATGCGCGGGCGAAGGTCGTCATCACGGTCTGAGGCGAACCGGCGTCATCCCTGACAGGGGTGAGTTCTGTCAGCTTCCTTCCGGTGCCTTCGCGTACTCCTGCGCCATGCCTCCCGCGAAGTCGTGGACGATGACCTGCTCGTCGCCGACGACCCACGCGTCGTGCCCGGCCGGACACACGAAGACATCGCCGGGTCCCACCTCGCTCTCGCCGCCGTCGTCCATGCGGATGTGCATCCGGCCCTGGAGGACATAGCCGTTGTGGTGGATCTCGCAGCTCTTCGTGCCCACGATGGGCCCGACGGACTCGGACCAGCGCCAGCCCGGTTCGAAGGTTCCGATGGCGAAGTCGAGCCCCGTGAGGTGTACGGCTTCGAGGTGTCCCCGGGGGAAATCGCGCCGCTCGTCAGGCTTCTCGACTGTCTTGATCTCCAGCATGTCGTGCCTCCCGTCCCCCGTCATGGCTGTCGGACCCCCGCTCCCTTCCATCGTCCGCCTGTCAAGCCGGGGCCGCCATCCGAGCGATGTGCCGGTGTCAGAGTTCGAAGGTCACGAAGCCGTCGTCCGCGTCCGGCGCCGGTGCCGTCACCGTGTAGCCGAAGCGGTCCTTGAGAGAGGTGACGTCCCAGGGTGCGGCGCGGTCGCGGTAGTTGAAGACGATCTCCTTCTGTGCGCCGCCGCGCTGAAGGATCCGGGACATGGCGATGTCGTCGGGGTGGTGGTGCCGGGCGCCGCTCGTGGAGATCAGATAACGGTCGCAGTCGAGAAGGTCCAGGAGGTCCGTGGAGATGTTGTGCTTGCTGCCGTGGTGGGCGACCTTGAGGACGTCCACATGGAGCCGTCCGCCCGCCGCCTGGGCGCGGGGCCGCAGCGACTCGACGAGTCGGCGGTCGTCCGCGTCGCCGGTGAGGACGATCCGCCGGTCCTCGAACTCGAAGAGCAGCCCGATGCTGGAGACGTTCGTCGGCGAGGGGTCCCGCTTGAACGGCGTCGCGGCGAGCTGCTCCACGTCCACGGCGCCGCCGAAGGGCTCGAAGCCGTCTACAGGGGGTGGCTCATCGGGGTCCCGGCCCGGGATCAGCCCGTGCTCGGCACACACGTCCACCCACACCGGGGCCAGCCGCTCCAGTTGCCGGCGGTCGGGCGAGAGCACCTCCATCGTGGACCCGTCGTCGAACCACCCAATCCGCTGCCCGACCTCGGCACCGCGCCCGCCGAAGGCATCGTTCCAGGGCATGTTCTGCCCCAGCAACGCACTGGTGAGCCTCTCGCCGTCCTGCGCGCCGAACCCCTCGGCGTCGACCAGGTGGTCGAAGCCGTTGAACCACACGTCCCCGAACTCCACCGACCGCTCCGGATCCTCCAGCAGGGCGAGGACACCTAGGACGTGGTCCTGGTCGACATGGGTGACGACGAGGACGTCGACCAGCCCGTCGAGTCCGGCGAGCACCGGTTTGATCAGCGGATACGTGCCCGCGCGTCCACCGTCGACAAGGATCCGATGGACGAACGTGTCGTCGCCGTATTCGAGGAGCAGGCAGTCGCCGTCCTCGCCGGGCATCATCGTGAACCGGATCATCACGGCCTCCCGCAGTGGGACAGCGGCATTTCTCCTATCATATTTAGCAATGCCCCGTATGTCCTGGCGTGCGTCAGTGGACGTCAGGCCCACCACGGCCGGGAGGAGCAGCAACTCCCCATCCAGGTCAGGCGAGTTCGAGTACTCCCCTGCGCACGGCCTCCGACACCGCCGCCGCCCTGTTGTCGACCTTGAGCTTGCGGTAGACGCGCACGAGGTGCGTCTTGACCGTGGCCTCGCTGAGGAACAGTGCCTCGGCGATGGCCCGGTTGCTGCGCCCCTCGGCCATCAGCCGTACGACCTCGATCTCGCGCCCGCTCAACTCGTGCTCCGGGCTGACCACTTGGCCGACGAGTTCCCCGACGACCTCCGGGGCCAGCCCCAGAGCCCCGGCCGCGGCCCCGCGCACCGCGCGGAACAACTCCTCGGGCGGCCCCGCCTTGAGGACATAACCCCGGGCGCCCGCCTCCAACGCCCGTACGACATCGGCCCGTCCGGCATAGCTGGTCAGCATCACCACCGCCACGCCGGGTGCCTCGGCGACGAGCCGGCGGATCGCCTCGATCCTGTCGATCCCGCCGCCCGGACTCCCGAACCGGAGGTCCATCAGCGCGACATCCGGGAGCATCCGGGCGACCAGAGAGACAGCCTCCTCAGCGCTGCCGGCCTCGGCGATCACATCGAGGTCCGGTTCGCCCTCGATGAGCGCGCGCAGGCCGGCCCGTACGACGGCGTGGTCGTCCGCGATCAGGAGGCGCAGCGGCCCGGGCGCACCGGGCGGGTCCGCGGTCATCCGGCAGTCGCCGTGGGGACGGGCGCGGCTGCGGGCTGCGGTCGGGGCCGTGCGGAGACCGTGGCCCGGATCCGGGTGCCCCGGCCGGGCTCGCCGCAGACGCCGAGGTCACCGCCGTACTCGCGCAGCCGCGCCCGTGCGGCGGGCAGTCCGAAGCCACGGCCCGCGCCGTGCGGGGTGCGGGCGAAGACCTCGGCCGGGTCGAACCCGACGCCGTCGTCGCTGACTTCGAGGTCCACCCGGGCCGCTCCGGCTCCGGTGGCGAGTACACGTCGTCTGCTGAGGAAGCTGGACACTCTGCGGGCCTCTCTGATGGGGGGTTCTCCTGGGGGGTCTGCGGTTCGATCCTGACGCGAGCGAGAGGGTCTTCGCGTCGGCTGGAAGGAGCGAGGGGGAGAGCGGCAGGTTGAATCCCCGTTCAGCCGATCGGTTGAACGGGGTGGCCGGATGGGCAGGCGGTCGGACGGTCAGTCGGTCAGACGGCCTGGAGTGCCTCGGGTACGAGGTCCTTGAGGGACGGGTAGCCGTCCACGGCCATGATCAGGTCCGTCTCGGCGAGCAGGGCCCGCAGTACGTGCACGATGCCGTCCGTGCCGCCGAGGGCGCAACCGTAGGCGTACGGGCGGCCGATGCCGACCGCTGTCGCGCCGAGGGCGAGTGCCTTGACGATGTCGGCGCCACTGCGGACGCCGGAGTCGAACAGGACCGGCAGCTCGCCCGCGGCCTCGACGACGCCGGGCAGGACGTTGAGGGCGGGGAGGCCGCCGTTGGCCTGCCGGCCGCCGTGGGTGGAGCAGTAGAGGGCGTCCACTCCCGCGTCGCGGGCGCGGCGCGCGTCCTCGGGGTGACAGATGCCCTTGAGGATCAGGGGGAGGTCGGTCAGCGAGCGCAGCCAGTCCAGGTCGTCCCAGGTGAGCGGGTTGCCGAAGATCTGGGTCCAGTGGAGGATCGCGGCCTGCGGATCCTCTTCGGGCGGTCGGCCGAGCGCGGCCCGGAACGCCGGGTCGCCGGTGTAGTTGGCGAGGCAGTGACCGCGCAGCTGGGGGAAGTTGGCCGTCGCGAGATCCCGGGGGCGCCAGCCGGTGATCCAGGTGTCGAGGGTGACGACGATGCCCCGGTACCCGGCGTGCTCGGCACGCTGGACGAGGCTCTCGGCGATGTTCCGGTCGGTCGGGGTGTAGAGCTGGAAGAAGCCGGGGGTGTCGCCGAGTTCGGCGGCCACGTCCTCCAGCGGGTCGACGGAGAACGTGGAGGCGACCATCGGCACTCCGGTGCGGGCGGCGGCGCGGGCCGTGGCCAGGTCGCCGTGTCCGTCCTGGGCGCACAGTCCGATGACGCCGATCGGGGCGAGGAACACCGGTGACGGGAGTGTCGTCCCGAACAGCTCGACGGTCAGGTCCCGTTGGGCGGCACCGACGAGCATGCGCGGGATCAGGCCCCAGCGGGCGAATGCCTCGACGTTGGCCCGCTGGGTGCGCTCGTCGCCGGCTCCCCCGGCGACGTAGGACCAGGCGGACGGCGGGAGCGCGGCGCGGGCCCGTTCCTCCAACTCGGCGAACTCCATGGGGAAGGACGGCAGAACTCCGCCCAGCCCGTTGAGGTAGATCTCGTTCTGGTAGTCGGCGAACGCCATGCGGACACCCTTTCCCTCAGGTCGAGCGGCCCACGGCTCAGGCGGCTCGTGGCCGGGCGTGCAGGAGGAGGTGATCGGCGAGCATCTCCAGCGCGGCCCGGCTGTCGTCGGTGTTGCGGTCGACGAGCCAGATCATGTTGAGGCCGTCGATCATCGACAGGACGTACCGCGCGAGCACCGGCACGGGTTTCGTCCACTCGATCCCCGCGTTGTCGGCGGCGAGTTCGAGCAGCGAGGCGAAAGCGCGCAGGAAGATCTCGTACTGCTTCCCGGCGACGTCCTCGAAGCCGGAGTTGCGCAGGGCGTACTGCGTAAGCTCGTAACTGATCTGGTGCTCACCGGGGTTGGCCTCGAAGCCCTTCCAGAACGCGTGCAGGCTGTCGAGGACGCTGTCGCGGATGTCCTTGTGCGGGGCGAACAGACCGCGGACCTCGGCGACGTACCGCTCGGTGAGGGTCTCGGTGACGAGTTCGAGCAGTTGGGCCCTGGATTCGAAGCAGTAGTGGAAGGCTCCGAGGGTCATGCCCGCCTCGGTGACCACCGCGCGGGTGGTCGCCTTGGCGACGCCGTCGCGCGCCATGACCCGGATCGCCGCCTCCAGGAGCTCCGCTCGCCGGTCGCTCGCCGCCATGCGGGGCACGCGTTCTCCTCTCCGCATGGGGCTCACCTGTTGGTTCGGTCGTCAGGATAGCCAACCGGTCCTTAAGAAGTAAGTCAGATGTCCAGGACGCTTGACTTACTTCTCTTGCTTGGGCCACCGTAGCGTGCGGGGGACGGGCATGTGCTTCGTTCACCCGCGGGCCGGTGGGGGCTGGTCGCGCCCCGCGGCGGAGCCGCAAATCGATACAGCCCCGCGCCCCTATCGGGGGCGCGGGATCCGTTCAGCAGCCTCAGGAGGCAGTGGTGCGACCGAGGGCCACAGTGGTTCTGGACGGCTACGGCGTCCTGGAGTCGTTGCGCTGGCACGACGACGCCCTGTGGTTCTGCGATCTCGCCCATGGGACGGTGCACCGCTGGGACACCCGAGGTGAGCCGGAGACGGTGGTGGAGGTACCCGGCCGGGCGGGCGGTCTGGGGTGGCTGCCCGACGGGCGGATGCTGGTCGTCTCCATGGACGGGCACTGTGTGTACCGGCGGGAGCCGGACGGCTCGCTGGTCGTGCACGCCGATCTGAAGGGCATCGCCGGGGGTCCCGTCAACGACATGTTCGTCGACCGGCTGGGCCGCGCCTACGTCGGCAACTTCGGCTTCGACTATCACGGCTTCGTCCGTCGGCAGCCCAATTCCATGCTGTACGTCCCACCGGGGCCGCCCAGGACACCGATCGCCTGTCTCTCCCCCGAGGGCGAACTCCTGGGCCTGAGCGAGCCGTTGGTGTTCCCGAACGGCATGTTCCTCCTGGACGACGAGTCCACCCTGCTCGTCGCCGAGACCCTCGCGATGCGCCTCACCGCG
The DNA here is from genome assembly GCF_021545335.1 of Streptomyces sp. GQFP. Taxonomy (GTDB): domain Bacteria; phylum Actinomycetota; class Actinomycetes; order Streptomycetales; family Streptomycetaceae; genus Streptomyces. The sequence goes on from NZ_CP089312.1 coordinate 522,785, forward strand.
CTCCCCGTACTCGCCGACGGCCGCCTGGGCCCGCCCCGCCCCTGGGCTCCCCTGATCCCCTCCGCCTTGTGGACCTCCCTCAACCACCCCGGTCTCCTGGGCCGCTTCACCCGGCGGATCTCCGCCCTCCTCGACCACCGTGCCGTGGCCGACCGCTCCGCCAGCCCCATCGCCCCCGACGGCATCGCACCCGGCCGGGACGGCACGGCCTGGGTCGCCAACGCGCTGCGCGGCGAGTGCGTCCGGGTCGGACCCGGCGGCGCGATCCTCGACCGCGTCGCCACCAGTCAACCCACCCTGAGCTGCCTGGTCGCCGGACCCGACGGCAACACCCTGTACGCGGCCACGACACCGACCGACGACCCGCAGCGAGCGGCCGGTCTGGGCGGGTCTCGGCTGGAGGCGTACGCCTTGCCGTCCTGACCGCGTCCCTCGCCAACCGGCCCTCTTTTCCCGGGAGTTCCCATGCACGCACCTCGAACGGACGGCGCCCCGGCCGCACGCGTCGTGCTGATCACCGGCGCCGCGAGCGGCATCGGCGCGGCGACCGCGCGCGAGGCGGTGCGCCGGGGTCACCGGGTCGCGCTAGCCGACATCGACCTGGCCGGAGCGACTCGGATCGCCGACGAACTCGGGCCCGGCGCCCACGCGTTCGAGCTGGACATCCGCGACGAGGCCGCATGGGAAGCGACGTTGGACGCCGTGGCGGACCAACTCGCCCCGGTGGACGTGCTCGTGAACAACGCGGGGATCATCCACACCGGCTACGCACGCCAGTTGGCGCCGTCCCGGCACCGCCACATGATCGAGGTGAACCTGCTCGGCCCGATCAACGGCATGCTGGCCGCCCTGCCCCGGATGCGCGCCCAGGGCCACGGGCACATCGTCACCGTGTGCAGCATGACGTCGTTCCTGCCGCTGCCCGGCTACACCACCTACGGCGCGACCAAGCACGGGCTGCGCGCCTTCCACCACAGCGTGGCCATCGAGGAACGGGACGGGCCCGTGACCTTCAGCATCGTCCATCCGCCCGGCACCCGAACCCCCATGCTGGAGCAGGAGATGGCCGACCCCAGCGCGGTGATCACCTTCGCCGAGAAGCCGCTCAGCCCCGAGAAGGTCGCCTCGGTGATCGTCGACGCGATCGAGAAGAAGCCCGTCGAAGTCGTCCACCCCGCCATCGGTGGACGCGTGCAGCGGGCCGCCGGTGTGTTCCCCCGGCTGATGCGCTTCGTGATCCCCAAAGTGGTGGCCATGGCCGAGCGGCGCAGCACGGGTCTCGTCCCGGCCCCGACAGCAGCATCCGAGCAAGGAGACACCGACCGATGACCCTCAACACCACTGCTCCCAGAGCCGGTTCGGCTCCCGCGACGCAGAGCCATTTCGACCGGCTGCGGGCGGCGACCGCCGGCCTCGAACCGCCCTTCGGCGTCATCGACCTGGACGCCTTCGACGCCAACGCCCTCGACCTGGAGCGCCGTGCGGGCGGCAAGCCGATCCGGCTGGCCAGCAAGTCGCTCCGCTCCCGCGCCCTCATGCGGCGCGCCCTGGACCGCCCGGGATTCGCCGGCATCCTCGGCTTCACCCTGCCCGAAGCCCTGTGGCTGGCCGAGGAGTTCGACGACATCGTCGTCGGCTACCCCACCGCCGACCGCACGGCACTGCGCCGACTCGCCGCCGACGAACGGCTCGCGTCCCGCATCACCCTGATGGTGGACTGCGTCGAGCATCTCGACCTGATCGACGCGGCGACCGGCCCCCGCGAGACCCGTATCCAGGTCTGCCTGGAACTGGACGCGGCCCTGCGTCTGGCGGGCGGCCGGGTCCACCTGGGGCCGCGCCGGTCCCCGGTGCACACCCCGCAGGAGGCACAGGCGTTCGCGCGCGAGGTCGCGTCCCGGCCGGGCTTCGAGCTGACGGGCATCATGGGGTACGAGGGTCAGGTCGCCGGTCTGGGCGACAACGTGCCCGGCAACGCGCTTAAGCGGGCCGTCGTACGGGCGATGCAGCGTTCCTCCGTCGAGGAGCTGAGCCACCGCCGGGAAGCCGCGGTCGCGGCCGTACAGGCGGTGACACCGCTGCGGTTCGTCAACGGCGGCGGCACGGGCAGCCTGGAGACGACGACCCGCGAGGACTCCGTGACCGAACTCGCGGCGGGCTCCGGCCTGTACGGTCCCGGCCTGTTCGACTTCTACCGCGCCTTCCGACCCGTCCCGGCGGCCTACTTCGTGCTGCCCGTCGTACGCCGTCCCTCCTCCTCGGTCGCCACACTCCTGGGCGGCGGCTGGATCGCGTCCGGGCCGCTCGGCAAGGACCGGCTGCCCACACTGGCCTGGCCTCTGGGGCTACGGGTCACCGCCACCGAGTCCTTCGGTGAGGTGCAGACCCCGCTGGTGGGCAAGGCCGCGAGCGTCCTGAACATCGGGGACCGGGTGTGGCTGCGGCACGCCAAGGCCGGTGAACTGTGCGAACGCATCGGCGACCTGCATCTGGTCAGCGACGGCGCGGTGGTCGACACCGTGCCCACCTACCGCGGCGAGGGACACCACTTCCTGTGACTGTGACCGCCACGACCATCACCGGCCGGACGGTCCTGATCGTCGGCGCCTCCTCGGGTATCGGCGCGGCGGTGGCCCGGCAGCTCGCCCCGGCGGGCAACCGGCTCGTCCTCACGGCCCGCCGCGCCCCCGAACTGGCCGCCGTGGCCCAGGAGGTACGGGCGGCAGGCAGCGCCTGCCTGGACATCGCCGCCGACGCCCTGGACCCGGATGCGGCGTCCGGGGTCGTGGCAGCCGCCGTCGCGGAGTTCGGCTCCGTGGACATCGCGCTGCTCAACGCGGGCCAGGGACCGGACATGTCCATGGACCAGGTCGGCACGGCCGACGTCGCACGGATCATGGCGTTGAACTACGACGTCGTCGTCAACTATCTGGTCCCGCTGATCCGGCAGTTGGGCGAGCAGCCCGACGGAGGTCTCATCGCCCACACCAACTCCCTCGCCGGGCTGATGGGCATCCCCCGCCAGGGCCCGTACTCGGCGGCGAAGGCGGCCGTACGCACCCTCCTCGACGCCGCGCGCGTCGAACTGGCGCCCAGGGGCATCCGGTTCACCTCGATCCACCCGGGCTTCGTGGGCACGGACCGCGTCGACGGGGACGGCCTGCCCAAGCCCTTCCAGGTCAGCCAGGAGCGCGCGGCCCGGTACCTCGTGCGCGCCCTGGAACGGGAACCGGCGCAGGCCTGTTTCCCCTGGCAGACAACGGCGTTGGTCCGCACACTGCGTGCCCTGCCCGCGCCGGTCTCCGACCGGGTGCTGCGGCTGCTCGCCGCCCGATAGGGCTGCGCTACTCCGCCGTCAGGGGCAGCGCGCCGAACGTGTGCCGCTCCCACAGGCGCCGGGAGGCCTCCTCCGGGTAGGCGGCGACGGTCGGTTCGGTGTCGAGGAGTTGGACGAGGCGCCGTCCGGTGTCGTACGCGGGCCAGCCCGGGTCGCCCGTGGCGGCGAAGGAGGTCCAGGCGGAGCGGAGTCGGGCGGAGAGTTCCTCGGCCTCGGGCAGGGGCACGGGTCCCATCAGCATGCCGCCGAGGCCGCCGTTGACGTCGCCGCCGACGCCGAAGGCCAGGGGCACGTCCAGGCCGTGACAGGCACCCAGGACGCCGCCGTTCGCGGGAGCGGCCCAGGTCAGCTCGTAGACGTGGGCCCGGCCGCCCGCGGCGATCTGTGCCTCCGCGAGGTGGATCACCGGCATCCGGAAGAGCCAGTCGGACTGCACGAGTTCGAACAGGTACTCCGCCGAGGCGTCCGGGAACGCGGCGCGGTAGGCCTGCTCGGGGTCGGTGCCGGGGCCGAACAGACGCAGGACGGTCGCCGCCAGTTCGTCGTCCACCCGGCCGAACAGCCCGCCGAGCATGAGGAAGAGACGGTACTCGTCCCGGGTGTGTCCGAGGATCAGCTCGACGTCCCGCGCGGCGCCGCCCGCCAGGGCCTCGAACGGGGTGGTCGCCAGGACCTCGCCGTCGACCACGGGCGAGAACGGGGTCGGGGTGAGGGCGACCGCGCCCCACCTCGGCACGTACTCGCGCATCCGGGCGCTGAGGGTGGCCCCGGCCTCGGGCAGCTTGCGCGGGTCCACGCCGGACAGGTCGTCCACCGTCGGACGCAGCCCGAGTTCACCGGCGAGCGCCTCGGCGATGTCCCCGGCCAGCGCGTCCGAGAAGTACGTGCCGGGCACGCTCTGCAGGATCGCCCGCCGGAACAGTCCGCGCGCCCGCTCCATGCCGAGCAGTGCGGCGATGGACCCGGCGCCGGCCGACTCCCCGAAGACGGTGACCCGGTCGGGGTCGCCGCCGAACGCCGCGATGTTCTCTCGTACCCACTCCAGGGCGGCCACCTGGTCGAGCAGTCCCCGGTTGGCCGGGGCGCCCTCGATCCGGGCGAACCCCTCGATGCCGACCCGGTAGTTGAGGGTGACCACGACGGTCCCGCCCTCGCGGGAGAGGCGGTTGCCGTCGTAGTTCGGGTCGTCGGCGGAGCCGAACTTGTAGGCGCCGCCGTAGATCCACACCAGCACTGGGCGGCGCGCCGCCGGGTCCGCGTCGGGCGTCCAGACGTTGACGGTCAGCCAGTCGTCCCCGGCGGACGGAACCTCGGGGCCCATCATCTCCTGCGGCGGCGGAGGCCCGAACGCGAACGCCTCCCGTACCCCGGAACACCGCGAGGCCGCCCTCACGACGCCCACGGACAGCGCCCGCCACCGTGCTGACCTCGGGAAACTCGGCTGCGCTCATCGACAGCCCCCTCACGCCACAGTGAATGGTTATTCACTATACGAACCACGACACCGAAGAGGGACCAAGGCTTCCGATTTTCTCGCCTCCGAAAGCGAGGACAAGCCCGCTCCCCACTAAGTTGTGCGCCATGAGCAACCTTGACCGCGCGCCCGTACCCAGCGTCTGTGGCGGCCGTGGATTCGTCGTCGCCGAACCCGTACGTGAACTGCTGAGCCCCCGAGTCGTGAAACTCGGCGAGAGCACCGAGGTACGCCGACTGCTGCCGAACCTCGGTCGGCGCATGATCGCCGCGTGGGCCTTCGTCGACCACTACGGGCCGGACGACATCGCCGACGAGCCCGGTATGCAGGTGCCGCCGCACCCGCACATGGGCCTGCAGACGGTGAGCTGGCTGCACGAGGGCGAGGTGCTGCACCGCGACTCGACCGGCAGCCTCCAGACGATCCGCCCGCGCGAGCTGGGCCTCATGACCTCCGGCCGAGCGATCAGCCACTCCGAGGAGAGCCCCAAGTCCCACGCGCGGTTCCTGCACGGCGCGCAGCTGTGGGTCGCCCTCCCGGACGAACACCGCCACACCGACCCTCACTTCGAACACCACGCCGACCTGCCCACGGTCACGGCACCCGGCGTGACGGCGACCGTGATCCTCGGCGCCCTCGACGGCGCGGCCTCGCCCGGCACGACGTACACCCCGATCGTCGGCGCCGACCTGACCCTCGCGGACGGCACGGACGTACGCCTGCCGCTCGTGCCAGACTTCGAGTACGGGGTGCTGGCGATGTCCGGCGAGGTGCACGTGGACGGGGTGCCGGTACTGCCGGGCTCGATGCTCTACCTCGGCTGCGGCCGCACCGAACTCCCGCTGCGCGCCGCGTCCGACGCGAGCGTGATGCTCCTGGGCGGCGAGCCGTTCGAGGAGGAGCTGATCATGTGGTGGAACTTCGTGGGGCGCACCCAGGCGGAGATCGAGCAGGCTCGCTCGGACTGGATGACCGGCACCCGGTTCGGTGACGTGAAGGGGTACGACGGCAGCGCTCTCCCCGCCCCCGAACTGCCCCCGACCCCGCTCAAGCCTCGCGGTCGGACGCGGTAGCCGAAGCGGGCGGCAGCCGGAAAGCGCCCGACGCCCTCCCCGCTTCACAGTGGTCATATTTAGTAGCCATGGATATAGTAGCCATGTACCGTATCCGGCATGAGTAAGACATCCGAGGGCGCGACCCCCGGCTACCTGGTCTGGCGGCTGTCGACGAAGTGGCGTGTGGCCGTCGACCGGGCGGTCGCGCCCCTCGGGCTGACCCACGCGCAGTACTCGCTCGTCGCCTCGCTGTACGGCATGCGGCGCGCCGGTCTGCGCCCCAGTCAGCGCCGGCTCGCCGACCACACCGGTCTCGAACCGCTGTACGTGTCGAAGCTCGCGCGCGCCCTGGAGACCGCCGGCCTGCTCGAACGCGCGCGGGACCCGCAGGACCCGCGCGCGGTGCAGTTGGCCCTCACCGAGGAGGGCAGCGAGGTCGCCCGGCGCGCGATCAAGGTCGTACAGGGGCTGCTTCAGCAGTTGCTGGAGCCCCTCGGCGGCCTGGACAGCGAGCGCACCCGGGAGTTCACCCGCGACCTGGCGCTACTGCTCGACACCCCGCTCCACGCCGACCCCGAGAAGGAACAGCCATGACCACAGCCCCGACCTCACCCGCGCTCAACCCTCGTGTCATAGCCCTGGCCCACTACGCCGCGCGAGCGGTCCTCGAAAACGTGCTGGCCCGTCATGGCGTCACCTTCCAGCAGTCGGTGACGCTGAGGCTCGCCGTCGTCGCCGACGGGCCCGTCGACCGCGAGCACCTCGTCGGTGAGGTCGTCGACGCGCTGAAGATCGACAAGGCCGACGCGCACACGGTCGTCGACGAACTCGTCGAGGGCGGGCTGCTGACGGCCGAGTCCGCCCTGCTCACGGTCACGGACGCGGGGCGCGAGCTGTACCGCGCCACCAGCGCCGAGACCGCCCCCTACTCCGCGCGGATCTACGCCGGTATCCCGGACGGGGATCTGGCCGTCGCCGGCCGGGTGCTGTCACTGATCACCGAGCGGGCCAACGCGGAGCTGGCCGCCATGGCCTGACCAGCGGTGGAATGAACGACCGCCCGGGCCGGTTACCGCCTCCGAAGGAGGCACGAGTGAAGACCACGACGGACACGTACTACGACCACGGGACGGCGGCGGAGCGCTGGGAGCGGGCGCGGCTGTTCTTCGACACCAAGGACTACGCCGGTGCGGCGCGGGTCCTGGGCGGGCTGGTCGAGGAGGTGCCGGAGCAGACCGCACCCCGGCTGCTGCTGGCCCGCGCCTACTACCACTCGGCCCAACTGCGGCGCGCGGAAGCCGAGTTGCTCGTCCTCGTCGAGCGCGACCCGGTGGAGCAGTACGCCCGGCTGCTGCTCGGACGCACCCTCCAGCGCCAGGGCCGCCACGAGGAAGCCGCACCGCACATGAAGCTCGCCTCGGCCCTCGCGGGCGACTTCGAGTAGTCGACCGTACGACGGGCACGACGGCCCGGCTCCCCGCCTACAGGGGAGCCGGGCCGTTTCGTACGACTCCCTACTGCGCGCCTGCCCGTTCCTTGTACGTCCGGTTGCCGCGCCGGTGATCGATCTCACCCAGGATCACGTCGACGGCGATGAAGGCGGCGAGCGGAATGCCGAGCAGCGGAACGAAGTAGCCCACGACGGCCACGACCGCCATCAGCGGTACGAGGAGCAGCGGGGGCACCTGCTGCCAGGCGCCGCGCGGGATCGGGCGGCCGAAGGCGGAGGCCCGGCCGCGCAACCACCACATGCGGTAGCCCCACAGGATGAGCAGGACCAGGGAGGCCGCCAGGGCCATCAGGACGAGCTGGTTGACGATCCCGAAGAGGACGCCGGTGTGCGCGTCGATGCCCCAGCGGGTCAGCTTCGCGAGCACCGGGTAGTCCGCGAACCGGACGGTGTCGAGGACCTCGCCGCTCGTCGGGTCCACAGCGACCGCGTCCTGCTTGGTGGGCCAGCTGCGCTGAACCTGCTTGACGACGTACGCGGAGGTCTCGTCGGCGGGCGGGACGATCTCGACGGGGTCGCTCAGGCCCTCGGCGCGGGCGGCGGCGAGGACCTTGTCGAGGCCGACGCCGTGCTCGGTGGTGCTCCCGGAACCGGCGGCCGCGTCGTGCCCCGTGTGCTCGCCGCCCCCTGCGGAGGAGACCGACGGGGTGGACTGGCCGAGGGAGGTGCGCAGGACGTCGATGTTGGCGCCCGCGTAGGCAGACCAGGTCAGGCCGGTCGCGGAGAGGAAGATGAAGCCGACCGAGGCCCAGACGCCGACGGTGCCGTGCAGACCGAGGGTGCGGCGCCGCCCGCTGGTGCCGCGTATCTTGCGCTGCGCACGGCGCCGGGCGAACCACAGCACCAGACCGCCGCCCGCGATCACCCACAGCCAGCTCGCGGCGAGTTCGCTGTAGAGACGGCCGTTCTCGCCGAGGTGCAGATCGCGGTGGAACTCGTCGATCCAGGTCCGCACCGGCAGCGCGCCCGTCGAGCCGTACTGTTCGAGCGCGCCCTCGACCTTCGCGGTGTACGGGTCGACGAACACGGCGAGCGTGTGGGTCTCCCCGACACCGGGCACGCCGGACAGCATCACCCGTGTTGTCTCTTCGTCCTCGGGCGAGGGGCGTACGGCCGTGACGGTGCCCTCGGGGTGGGCCTCGCGGGCGGCGGCCACCTGCTCGGAGATCGGCAGCTTGGTGTCCCCGACGGAGACGGTCATCTCATCGGCGTAGATGATCTTCTCGGCCTGGAACGAGGCCGCGTACAGAAAGCCGGTCAGAGCGGCGACCAGCAGGAACGGGGCGACGAGCACGCCCGCGTAGAAGTGCAGCCGCAGCACGAGCGGGCGGAGCGTGGCGGCTGCGGACGGTTTCGCCGGGGCGGAGGGTTTCGACCCGTCCGGCGAATCCGGGGAGTCCGGGGATTCGTCCGTCGTGGTCGTGGGAGCGGTGGACATCGGCGGGGTCTCCGGAGGGCTGGGGACGGTGAGCGGGGGGCGGCCGTGCGGGCGTACAGCTGTGGGGGCGATCCAGTAGTCGGATGGACGGGCCGTCGAGTTCCCGGCCTCTCAAGTGGCGTACGTCACACCAGGGAACGTCGGTTGTCAGAGGTGCGTGGCATCCTGACGCCATGGCAACTCCCCATGACCCGAGCGCCCTTGCCGACCATGTCGAACGACTCCTGGCCGTCGGCGGCCCGTTGCCGATCGTCGCCGCCGGAGACCCGGTACTGCGGCGCGCCTCCGTGCCCTTCGACGGACAGCTCGGTCCGGAGCTGCTGACCCGCTTCGTCGAGGCGCTGCGCGAGACCATGCGCGATGCCCCGGGCGTCGGTCTGGCGGCCCCTCAGGTCGGGGTGGGGCTGCGGATCGCGGTCATCGAGGACCCGGCTCCGGTGCCGGAGGAGGTGCGGGTGGTGCGTGGGCGGGTGCCGCTGCCGTTCCGGGTGATCGTGAATCCGGCGTACGAGGCGGTCGGCACCGAGCGGGCCGCGTTCTTCGAGGGCTGTCTGAGCGTGCCGGGCTGGCAGGCGGTGGTGTCCCGGCCCACGGCGGTACGGCTCACGGGCCAGGACGAGTACGGACGTCCGGTGGACGAGGTGTTCACGGGGTGGCCGGCCCGGATCGTCCAGCACGAGACCGACCATCTGGACGGCACGCTCTATCTGGACCGTGCCGAACTGCGCTCGCTGTCCTCCAGCGCGGCCGTGGTGGAGCGGTGGGGTCAGCCGACCCCGGCGGAGGCGGCCGATGAGCTGGGCTTCACCCTCTGACCGCCTCGCCTCCCGCGCTCTCGTCCCTACTTCCCGTCGCGGAACGCCTCCAGCAGCCGCAGCCAGACCTCACTGATCGTCGGATACGACGGCACCGCGTGCCACAGCCGGCTCAGCGGCACCTCGCCGGCGACGGCGACGGTCGCCGAGTGGATCAGCTCGCCGACGCCGGGGCCGACGAAGGTCACGCCGAGCAGGGTCTCGCTGTCCAGGTCGACGACCATGCGGGCGCGTCCCCGGTAGCCGTCGGCGTACAGGCCCGCGCCCGCGACCGAGGAGAACTCCACGTCGACCGCACGCACCCGGCGGCCCGCCTGCTCGGCCTCGGCCAGGGAGAGGCCGACCGCCGAAGCCTCCGGGTCGGTGAAGACGACCTGCGGGACCGCGCCGTGGTCGGCGGTGGCCGCGTGGGCGCCCCAGCGGTCGGTCTCCAGAAGCGGTACGCCGGCCGCGCGGGCGGCGATGGCGGCGCCCGCGATCCGGGCCTGGTACTTGCCCTGGTGGGTGAGGAGGGCACGGTGGTTGACGTCGCCGACCCCGTACAGCCACTCGCTGCCGGTGACCCGGAGGCTGTCGTCGACGGGCAGCCAGGAGCCCGGTTCCAGGCCGATCGTGTCGAGGCCGATGTCGTCGGTGCGCGGGGCGCGGCCGACGCCGAAGAGGATCTCGTCGGCCTCGATCCGGTCGCCGGTGTCCGTGACCGCCACGACGGTGCCGTTCTCCCTGGTCACCGACCGGACCGAGGTCCCCGTACGGACGTCGGTGCCCGCCTCCGCGAGCGCCTCGGCGACCAGCTCACCGGCGAAGGGCTCCATGCGGGGCAGCAGGCCCTTGCCCCGGACCAGCAGGGTGACTTGCGAGCCGAGTGCCTGCCAGGCGGTGGCCATCTCGACGGCGACGACACCGCCGCCGACCACGATGAGCCGGCCCGGCACCGACTTGGCGCTGGTCGCCTCCCGGCTCGTCCAGGGCCCGACCTCGGCGAGGCCCGGCAGGTCGGGCAGCTGGGCGCGGGTGCCCGTGCACACGGCGACCGCGTGCCGGGCGGTGAGCACGTGTGTGGTGCCGTCCTCGCCGGTCACCGTCACCGTGCGGGGCCCGGCGAGGCGCCCCTGGCCCCGGTAGAGGTCGGCGCCGATGGAGTCGAGCCAGCCGATCTGGCCGTCGTCCTGCCAGTTCGAGGTCTCGTAGTCGCGGTGGGCGAGAACCGCTTCGGCGTCCAGGGAGCCCTGCACGAGCTGGCTGAGCCCGGGCACGCGGCGGGCGTCGGCGCGGGCGATGACCGGGCGCAGCAGGGCCTTGCTGGGCATACAGGCCCAGTAGGAGCACTCGCCGCCGACCAGTTCGCTCTCCACGATCGCGGTGGAGAGGCCGGCCGCGCGGGTGCGGTCGGCCACGTTCTCCCCCACGGGTCCGGCACCCAGCACCACGACGTCGTACACGTTGGATTCCGTTTCCGTCATAGGGCCAGTCTGGTGGGTGGTGTGGCCCGTGGCCACACGGGTACGCGCGCGGAATACGCCGTCGCCGGGACGTGTTGTGCGAGCGCGACTCACCGGTAACGACCCGACAGCAGGAAGAGGAATCAGGTCATGAGCAGCACCGTGGAGCTGACCAAGGAGAACTTCGACCAGACGGTCACGGAGAACGAGTTCGTGCTGATCGACTTCTGGGCATCGTGGTGCGGACCGTGCCGTCAGTTCGCCCCGGTGTACGAGAAGGCCGCCGACGAGAACCCCGATCTGGTTTTCGGCAAGGTGGACACGGAGGCGCAGCCGGAGCTGGCGCAGGCCTTCGGTATCCAGTCCATCCCGACCCTGATGATCGTCCGCGACCAGGTCGCCGTCTTCGCCCAGCCGGGCGCCCTCCCCGAGGCCGCCCTGACAGACGTCATCGGCCAGGCCCGCAAGCTGGACATGGACGAGGTCCGCACGTCGGTGGCGGCCCAGCAGGCGGAGTAGCCCGCGCCCCAAGGGGGGCCGCAGGCCCCCGAAGGGGCGCGGGGAACTGCGCGACCAGCCCCCACCGGGCCCGCGGCCGACAACGCACCGGATCCTTCTAGAAGGGGTACGGCGCGACATCCCCCCGCACGGTGGTCCACCGCACGTCGGTGAACGCCTCCAGGTTCGACTCCCCACCGAACCGCGCACCAGTCCCGGAGGCCGCAACCCCACCGAACGGCGCCACGGCCTCGTCGTTGACCGTCTGGTCATTGATGTGAACGATCCCGGTCGGAATGCGCTCGGCGAGGTCGAGCCCGCGCGCGGTGTCCCGGGTGACGATCCCGAGCGACAACCCGTACTCGCCGGCGGCGGCGAACGCGGCGGCCTCGTCGGCGGTGGCGAACGAACGTACGGGCGCAACCGGCCCGAAGACCTCCTCCGCATACGCGGGGGTCCGCTCGTCGACGTCGGCGAGAACCGTCGGCCGGTAGAAGAGATCCTCGTGCGTGCCGCCGGCCGCAAGCCTCGCGCCACTCGCCGTGCTGGACTCCACCAGACCGTGGACCTTGGCGAGCTGCGCGCCGTCGATGATCGGGCCGAGGTGGACCTGGGCGCGGTGCGGATCGCCGACGGCGAGGGAGTCGGCCTTGGCGGCGAGCCGCTCGACGTACTCCCCGTACAGCGAGTGGTGGACCAGGTGGCGGCCGGTCGTCATGCAGATCTGGCCCTGGTGGAAGAAGGAGCCCCACGCGGCGGTGGAGATCACCGCGTCGAGGTCGGCGTCCTCCAGCACGATCATGGCGGAGTTGCCGCCGAGTTCGAGATGGGCCCGCTTGAGGTGACGGCCGGCCGCCTCGCCGACGGCGCGGCCCGCAGCCGTGGAGCCGGTGAAGGAGATGACGGGGACGAGCGGGTCGGCGACCAGGGCCTGGCCCGCGTCGGGGCCGCCTGGCAGCACGTGCAGCAGGTCCTCGGGCAGGCCCGCCTCGGCGAAGATCGCGGCCAGGGACAGCCCGCCGCAGACCGCCGTACGCGGGTCCGGCTTCAGGACGACCGCGTTGCCGAGCGCGAGCGCCGGGGCGACGGAGCGGATGGAGAGGATCAGCGGGGCGTTGAACGGCGAGATCACGCCGACCACCCCGACGGGCACTCGCCGGGTGTACGACAGCCGGGGCGCCTCGGAGGGCAGCACCTGTCCGGCGGGGCGGGAGGCGAGGGCGGCGGCCTCGTAGCACTCCTGCGCGGCGACGTGCAGCTCGAACTCGGCCTTGCCGGGAATCGAGCCGGACTCACGGACGATCCAGTCGCGCAGTTCCTCGGCGTGCGCGGCGAAGAGGTCCCCGGCCTTGCGGAGCACCCCGGCACGGACGAAGTGCGGGGTGCGTGCCCATGCCGCCTGGGCGGTACGGGCGGCCTGCGCGGCCGGTCCGACGTCCTCACCGGTGGCGAGTACGACCGTGCCGAGCGCCTCGCCGGTGGCGGGCTCGGTGACGGTGTACTCGGGGCCCGAAAGGGGACGGGCGGCGTGGGACTGCCAGGTCTTGGGGTCGAGCAACGGCATTGCGGCTCTCCGATCAGTCACCGGCGGGACGCGCGGAGCGAACGCGGGTCCCGTGTGGTTCGCGGCCGTTCGTCGGCCGCGGAGCGGGATGCGGTGACCCGGCGCACGGCAGAGCAGCACGCGGTGTCCGGTGTTCGACGGCATCCCCATCTGGTTGAGCGTGCAACATCCTATGGCCTGTCAGCCGGATCGGGCCGACGGAAGGCACCAGCACCGGCACGACAGTCACGGCGCAGGCAAACAGCCGATCACCGAGACGCGCCCCACAGGGGCGCGGGGCTGTATACCATCAGCGGCTCCGCCGCGGGGCGCGACCAGCCCCCACCGGCCCGCAGCGAACCCCCAACCTCACACACCCAACCCCACAGCCCCACGCAGCAGCTCACCTGAAGTCGCGATGGACAAGCATCACACCGAGGGGGCAACACTCAGACGCGCCCCAAAAGGGGCGCGAGGCTGTATCCATCAGCGGCTCCGCCGCGGGGCGCGACCAGCCCCCACCGACCCGCAGAGAACCCCCAACCTCACGCACCCAACCGCACAGCCGAGCGCCGCGGTTCAGCTGGAGTCGCGGTGGACGAGTGTCACGCCGAGCACGTGGTGGGTCTCGGGGGCGGCGCCGGGGTTGCGCACCGCGCGGTCGACGAGTTCGGCGAGGTCCTTGCCCGCCGGGAGTTCGATGTGGACCGTACTCAGTCTGGGCCGCAGCAGCCGGCCGAGGACCAGGTCGTCGGCGCCGACCAGCGCCGTGTCGTCGGGGACGGTGACGCCCGCGTCCTGCAGGGCGCGCATCAGGAGCATCGCGTACTCGTCGTTGAACGCGAAGACGCCGTCGAGGCCGAGTTCGGGCCAGCGAGCGGCGAGGCGGGCCGCGGACTCCTCCTCGTAGGCGAGCGACAGGACGGTCACCGAGGCGTCCGTACCCTCCACCGCTCTGCGCACCCCGTCGAGACGGGGCTTGGAGAAGACCTTCATGCCCGGCTCCTCGGGCACGACGACACCGATCCGGCGGCGGCCACGGGCGTACAGGTGCGCGCCCGCGCTGCGGCCGACACCCTCATGGTCGATGAGCATGCTGTGCGCGCCCTCGATGCGCTCGGAACCGAGCGTGACGACGGCCCGCGCGCCGGAGCGCTTGAGGACGGCCACGCCCTGGGGTCCGAGCCCGCCGACGGGCACGAGGACGGCGGCGGGCCGCAGTTCGGCCCAGGCCCGGGCGGCATCGTCGCCGCGCAGACCGACGGAGGCGTACTGCACGACGGTGTAGTCGAGCCGGCTGAGCGCCCACTGGAGTTCGTTGATGAACTGGCTGTAGAGCGGGCCGATCGGCACGCTCGGGGCGGGCATCAGGACCATACGGCTGTGGCCGGCCCGCAGGCTGCGGGCCGCCGCGTGCGGAACGTACCCGAGCTCCTCCGCGGCCTCGTGGACGCGGCGGCGGGTGGGTTCGCTGATCCGGACGGCACTGGTGTTGTTGAGGACGTAGGAGACGGTTGCGCGCGAGACGCCGGCCAGGCGGGCCACATCCGCGCTCGTGGGCACGGAGCGTGGCTGGGACGTCGCCGGGGCGGCCGAATTCGGTATCTGCACCATGACGTACGGCATCTTTGCAGAAGCTCGGGGCAAGGGTCGGAGCGGGGGAACTTCGCAATCGATCCGCCAGCAAAGGCGGTTGACGAAAGCGCTTCAGTAAAGCGCTTTCCCGAAACGTTTCAGAAAGATCATTCAAAGATCGTTTCCGGATTGCCGAGGCCCGCTGGACTACGACTTCAGGGCCCGGTCCCGAACAGCCGCGCACCGAACGCGCTTTCCGGACAGCCCACCCCAAGTCCCGGACGGATTACGCTGGTTGATCACCCGTGCGGGCCGGAGCACGCGCCCGGCAATTGGCCGAAAATCGCGGTCAATACGAAGGCGTACCGCCGGCGACCCGGTCGACGAGGTCGATCCAGCCCGCCTCCAGCCGCGCCGTCGGCATCCCACACTGCCTGGTCAAGTGGTGGACAAGGGCCGGATCCAGATAGCCCATCAGCGTTTTCGCGAGAAGTTCGCAGTCGGCGTCCGGAATGGCCTGCCGCAGCAGCAGCGCGACGTGTCCGGACAGCACCATGCGGGGTGCGGAAGCGAAGCGGCGGCCCGGTTCGCCCTCGGCGGCCAGTTGCAGTTCCAGTTCGTCCACGGTCCGGCGCAACACCGCGACGCCGAAGGCGTGCAGCCGCTCCACCGGCGGCGCTCCCGGTCCGAGCGGTGGGGGGCCGGACAGGAAGGCGGCCTGGAGCTTCTTCTCGGAGTGGTCGAGCAGCGCCATCAGCAGACCGGTGCGGTCCCCGAAGCGCCGGAACACGGTCCCCTTGCCCACCTGCGCCGCGGCGGCCACCGCCTCCATGGTGACGCATCCCACACCGCACTGCTCCACCAGCTGCGCGGCGGCCTCCAGCAGCCGGGCGCGGTTGCGTGCGGCATCGGCACGCAGGCACGGCTCGTCGGCCTCGGGGCCGATACCGGCGCCCAGTTCGAGCAAACGGGGTTCGTCGGCCCACCCCAGGGGCTTCGGGAAGGGCGGCAGGGACTCGGACATGGGGCCAGCGTAACGCCCAGGAATGAAACTGGACCCTGGTCCGTTTAGATGCTACAACTTTAAACGGACCTCGGTCCGGATCGTAACGACAATGTTTCAGCCCTCTGTACAGCCCCTGTGGAGTCCCCCATGTCTGTTCGCATCCTTGCTCTCGTCGGCAGCCTTCGTGCCGGTTCCCACAACCGTCAGCTCGCCGAGGCCGCCGTCAAGCACGCCCCCGAGGGCGCCGATGTCGTCCTGTACGAAGGCCTCTCCGACATCCCGTTCTACAACGAGGACATCGACGTCGAGGGCAACGTCCCGGCCGCCGCCGCCGCGCTGCGCGAGGCCGCCGGCACGGCGGACGCCTTCCTGCTCTTCTCCCCCGAGTACAACGGCACGATCCCGGCCGTCCTGAAGAACGCCATCGACTGGCTGTCCCGCCCGTACGGCGCCGGCGCCCTCACCGGCAAGCCGCTCGCCGTGGTCGGCACCGCCTACGGCCAGTTCGGCGGCGTCTGGGCGCAGGACGAGGCCCGCAAGGCCGCGGGCATCGCCGGTGCCAAGGTGCTGGAGGACGTCAAGCTGTCCATCTCCGAGTCCGTGGTCCGCTTCGCCGAGACCCACCCCGCCGACGATGCCGAGGTCGCCGCGCAGCTGACCGAGGTCATCGGCCTGATCCACGGCGAGGCGACGCCCGCCGCCGCCTGATCGACGTACGCCTGACGACGTACACAGGAGAAAGGGCCGGAGCCCCGCGCGGGGCTCCGGCCCTTTCTCCTGTCTCCTCCGGGCCCTCTTTCCTGCCTGCTTCGAGCCCTCTTTCCTGTCCCCCTGGCCCCCTGGCGCCCCGGTCTCAGCCCAGTTCGGCCGCGCGGCGCGCCGCCGGGGCCACGAACTGCTCGATCCACGCGGCCGGTTCGCCCGTGTGCGGTCCCAGCATCACCGTCTCGATGCCGAACTTGGCGTAGCCCTCGATGTCCCGGACGAAGGCGTCGACGTCGTTCTCGGCCAGCGCGTCGCCCATGTAGAGCAGCGTCCTGGTGATGTCGTCGTACGGGCGTCCGACGCTGTCGCAGTGGCCGCGCAGGACGTCGAGCTTGTGCCCGACCTCCTCCGGGCTGGTGGCGAACAGGTTGCAGGCGTCCGCGTACTGGGCGACCAGGCGCAGGGTCTTCCGCTCCCCGCCGCCGCCGATCATGATCTCCGGGTGCGGTGAGCTGACGGGCGCCGGGACGCAGAGGGTCTCGGCGAGCCGGTAGTGGGTGCCCTCGAAGGGCCCGTTGGCGTCCTGGTCCCACATCTGGAGGCAGATCCGCAGGGTCTCCTCCAGCCGCTCGAACCGCTCGGCGGTTGCCGGGTACGGCACCCCGAGCCCCTCGTGCTCACGGTCGTACCAGGCCGCCCCGATGCCCAGGGTCGCTCGGCCGCCGGACAGGACGTCGAGAGTGGTCGCGATCTTGGCGAGCAGTCCGGGATGGCGGTACGTCACCCCGGTCACCAGCGCGCCGAGGCGGACCGTGGAGGTGTGGGCGGCGAGGAAGCCGAGGGTCGTGTAGGCCTCCAGCATGGGGTCCTCGGCGCCGCCGTTGAACTCCATCTGGAAGTAGTGGTCCATGACCGTGAGCCGGTGGACGCCTGCCGCCTCGGCCGCGGCACCGGCCGCCGCCAGCTCGGGGCCTAGCGCGGCTGCACCCGAGGAGTGGTTGAACTTGTTGATGTGCACGCCGAGCCGCATGTCCGTCTCCGTTCGCCTGCATCCAGCGGTAATTCGGTGGTTCCCCGAGCGACGCTAGTTCTTGGAGCGCACACGAAGTCAAGCCCCGGCGTTGGCCTCGGCCTCGGCCTCCGCCTCCTCCTGCTTCTTCGAGGCCCGCAGACTCGTCACGGTCGTGACGGCCAGGACGAGGACGATGAAGCCGAGCGAGAAGGGGATGGAGATCTCCGGGACGTGGACGCCGGACTCGTGCAGCGCGTGCAGCACCAGTTTGACGCCGATGAAGCCGAGAATGATCGACAGGCCGTAGCTCAGGTGCACCAGCTTCTTCAGCAGACCGCCGATGACGAAGTACAGCTGGCGCAGGCCCATCAGGGCGAAGGCGTTGGCGGTGAAGACGATGTACGGGTCCTGGGTCAGCCCGTAGATGGCGGGGATCGAGTCGAGTGCGAACAGCACGTCCGTGGACCCGATCGCGAGCATGACCACCATCATCGGCGTCATGATCCGCTTGCCGTTCTCGACGATGAACAGCTTGGTGCCGTGGTACCGGTCGGCGACGCCGAACTTCTCCTCCGCCATCTTGAGCAGCTTGTTCTCTTCGTACTCTTCGGCTCCCTCCTCGTGCGAACCCTTCTTGGCGTCCTGGACGAGCTTCCAGGCGGTCCAGATGAGGAAGGCGCCGAAGATGTAGAACACCCACGAGAACGTGGAGATGATCGCCGCGCCGGCCGCGATGAACCCGGCCCGCAGTACGAGGGCGACGAGGACGCCGACCATCAGCACCCGCTGCTGGTACTGCGAGGGCACCGCGAACTTGCCCATGATCAGGACGAAGACGAAGAGGTTGTCGACGCTCAGCGACTTCTCGGTGATGTACCCGGCGAAGAACTCGCCGGTGGGCTTGGCCCCGCCGTAGATCAGCAGCCCGAGCCCGAACAGACAGGCGAGGACCACCCACACCACGGTCCAGGTACCGGCCTCCTTCAGGGACACGTCGTGGGGCTTGCGGCCGATGAAGAAGTCGACGGCGACGAGGACGCAGAGGGCGACGACCGTCAGCGCCCAGACGGCGAAAGAGACGTTCACAGGTACTCCAAAGAAAAAATGGGGCAATGGCAGCGTTGTCATCGCCAGAGATCACTTCCACCCCGAAGCGGTGAACAACGGCCCATTGCCTGGCAAAATCCCAGGTCATCAGCGTGTGTAGGGTTCCGGCCGAGGCTGGGCCGCCCGGACTACCCGCCGAATGGCGGGCAAGTCCCGCCGGACGGCGGCGCTCCGGAACGCGGCGGACGCGCGGATCATCCTCGTACGAGCCGCAGCACGCAGCACGCAGCACGCAGCACGCAGCATGAGGAGCAGAGGCAATGACGCTTACGCCGCCCCCGTTCGACCCCGAACTCGACGCCGTCCTGGAGATACTCAAGGACGCGGTGCCGCCCCAGCTGACCATGGACGAGATCGAGGCCACCCGCAACGGGCCCGGTCTCGCGATGCTGGCGGACCTGGACCTGACGCTGGGCGGGGCCTTCGAGGTCGAGGACCGGGTCGTGCCGGGCCCCGAGAACGCGCCCGACATCTCGCTGCTGATCTGTCGCCCGACCGCTCCGGCGACAGAGAATCCACTCCCCGTGATCTACCACGTCCACGGCGGCGGCATGGTCATCGGCAACAACCGCGTCGGCGTGGACGCCGCGCTGCGGTGGGCCAAGGAACTGGACGCGGTGGTGGTGTCGGTGGAGTACCGCCTGGCGCCGGAGCATCCGCACCCGGCACCGATCGACGACGTCTACGCCGGGTTGCTGTGGACCGCCGATCACGCTGCGGAGATCGGTGCCGACGCCGAGCGGATCGTGATCGCGGGGGCCAGCGCGGGCGGTGGCCTGTCGGCCGCGCTGGCGCTGCTCCTCAGGGACCGCAAGGGTCCGCGACCTCTCGGGCAGCTGCTGATGTGCCCGATGCTCGACGACCGCAACGAGACTGTTTCCTCGCACCAGATGGCGGGCCTCGGCGTGTGGGACCGCACGGCCAACGAAACGGGCTGGACGGCGCTGCTTGGCGCGGACCGCGGCGGCCCGGACGTCTCCCCGTACGCCGCCCCGGCCCGCGCGGAGGACCTGTCCGGCCTGCCCCCGGCCTTCCTCGACGTCGGCTCCGCCGAAACATTCCGCGACGAGGTGGTGTCCTACGCCACCCGCCTGTGGCAGGCAGGCGGCTCCGCCGAGTTGCACGTCTGGCCGGGCGGCTTCCACGGCTTCGACGGCTTCGCCCCCCAGGCAACCCTCTCCCAGGCCTGCCAGACGGCCCAGGTGACGTGGCTGCGGAGGCTACTCGCCGAGTAAGCGCAGTACAGGGGGTGTGGGGGCGGTTGTTCGCTGCGGGCCCGGTGGGGGCTGGTCGCGCAGTTCCCCGCGCCCCTTTGGGTGGGGCTGCGCCCCCCAAAAAAAGGGCCCCTACCGCGCCCCCAGGGACGCGGGCTATGGGGGCGCGGGGAACTGCGCGACCAGCCCCCACCGAACCCGCACCAGACCGCCGAGCCAGCAGCCCCTGTGGCCGGGGAACCGGGGGGCGCAGCCCCCGAAGGGTAGGTGGAGGAGATACGCGTAATAGCCGCCACTTCACAGCAGAGCGTGACGATCAAATACGGTGAGTGTGGGTACGCTCGGTAATCTGGCCCTGGCCCCACTCCCGGGATCGTCGCTGTTTATGGTGTCGGCTGTCAGTCGGTCGGGCGTGGGGCGGTTGGTGTGGCGTCGCTGGAGCGGACGGCGTATCCGAGGTTCAAGAGGCTGATCTCGGAACGGGAGTTGCGGGAGTTCTTCACGCCGTCGGCGGAGGATGTGGCGTGGGCGCGCGAGCATACGCATGACCGCCCGGGCCGGGTCCTGGCGCTGCTGGTGATACTGAAGTCCGCGGCACGGATGGGCCGTGTCCCCAGGCTCAGGGCGATACCCGAGGCGATCGTGGCTAACGTGCGCGATCAGGCAGGGCTCCATGCGGAGACGGTGCCGGAGGCGGACTCCGAGCGGAGCGAGGAGCGCTACCGGTCGGCCGTACGTGAACGCTTGGGGCTGAGGCATAGGCTGGGCGAGGCCCGGGGGGTCGCGGAGGCGGCGATGCGGGCGGCGGCGCCTCCGTGAAGGGGCATACCGCGGATCTGGTGAACGTGGCGCTGGAGGAGCTGGTCTGGCAGAAGGAGCGGCTGAAGCTGCCAGCGTTTTCCACCCTGGGCCGGATGGCCTCCGGCACACTCCGCAGCTGAGGCTCGCCGGAGAGCCGGTCCACTGGCGTCACGCCACCCTGCGCGGGCTCCCCACTCTGCCGGTGAGTGGGGGTGCCGCGTGAGCCCTCTCGGCACCGGTATCTCCTCCGACGGCGGCGCGGTGGCGCCGGACGGCAGCCCGGTCGGCCTGTACCGCTCGTTCCCTCCGGGCCGGGAACCGGCACTCATCCACGGAGCGGTCCCTCCAGGGTGTGCCGTACTCGAACTCGGCTGCGGTTCAAGCAGGATCACCCACGCACTCGTAGACCTTGGGCACCCCGTGGTCGCGGTTGACCAGAGCGCTAACATGCTTGCCTGCGTGCGGGGCGCCACACGGGTCCGCGCCGACATCGAGGAACCTGACCTGCCGCAAGAGTTCCCCGCCGTGGTTCTCGCCAGCTTCTTGATCAACACCATCGTCCCCGGCCAGCGGGAAGCCTTCCTGGCCGCCGGCAGACGGCACGTCGCGGACGACGGTGTCGTGCTCGTCCAGCGGACCTCTCCAGACTGGGCTGCGTCACTGCAGCCGGGCCAGGAGCACCGATCCGGAGAGTTCTTGATCACGATCACGGAGGCCCGGCTTGACGGCGGTGTCCTGCACGCAGCCCAGGAGTGTCGCCTCAAGGAAACGACGTGGACACACTCGTGGACCGATGTTGTCTACTCCGACGAAGACATGGAGAAACTGGCTACGTCCGCCGGGCTTTCCCTGGACCGGTGGCTTGACGAGGAACGGGAGTGGGCACTGCTTCGCCCGACCCAGTAGGGGATCACCCAAGTCCCCTGCTGGATCACGAAGGCGACCGCTCGGCGTTGGGTACGTCCACGCTACCCGCATTGAGCCGACCGGCGCGGCCACGCGGCGAGAGGCGCACGCTGCACACCACGACACTGGCCAGTCCCAGGACTCCGGCTACCGCGACGACGAGATGAGCGGGCAGGAACTCAGCCGCGGCACCGGCCGCGGCAAAACCGACGCCCTGACCGATCATGAGCCCTGCCGTGGTGATCGTGAGCGCCCTGCCCCGCAACTCCTCGGGGGTGGCATCGAGTACGCGCTGGTCCAGCCCCATCGCGTAGGTGAATCCGAATCCGCACGCCACCAACAAGAGTGTCGCCGGGACAAGCCCGGGGGCGAAAACGAAGAACAGTAAAGGTACGAACATCAAGCAGCCGAGCGGCAGCACCAGCCTGACCCGGGTACCGGGCCGAAGCAGCGTCCCCGCCAGGATCTCACCGATCACCGAGCCCGCCGGCGCGGCTCCCAGTAGCAAGCCAGTCGCCGTGGAGCTACCGCCCAACTGGTCGGCGTACGCGGCAGCCAGCGCCTCCGGCGCCACGACGAGCGTGGGCGGGAGCCACGTAAGCAGCAGCAACGGCCGCAGACTGGGAACAGCGAATACCTGTCGGACGCCGCTCAACGAGGAACGCGTCACCGACGAGCGGTCGTGTCCCTGACGAGCCGGCAGCCGCCGGGTACCGCACTGGAGAAGCAGCGCCGCAACCCCGAACCCCACCGACGCCAGCAGCAGTGCCTGCGTGGGCGTCAGAGCGATCAGCAGCACTCCTCCGGCCGCGAAGCCGATGATCTGAGTGCTCTGCGACACCAGCCGCAGCAAAGAACGGCCCAGGACGTACCCCGCTCCCGACAACAGATCCGGGAGGCTGGCTGCGCGAGCCCCCTGGAACACGGGGGCAACGGTTCCCAGGACCAGCAGAAGCAGGAGGAGAACCGGGATCGGGGCTGACGGGATGGCCATCAGGCCGACAAGCACGCAGCTGACGACCTGGCAGGCCACCAGCACGTCACGGGTGGGGTACCGATCGGCGAGGGCGGACAGGAACGTGGCGCCGAACAGATAAGGGGCGAAGCCCAGCGCGAAGGTCAGGGACGACAGCAGGGGAGACTTCGTCCGCTCATACACCACCACCGAGAGCGTGATCTGGGCGGTCGCATTGCCCAGCGTAGCGACGATCTGTGCAAGGAACATCACTCGGAACTCGGGAACAGCCAAAATGGCCTGGTAGGTGGGGGGCTCCGCGGTTCCCTGGGGGCCCGCGTCAGGGGAAGAGGAGGGAGAACTCTGCTGTGACATGGGCCGCAGCATCGCGGGCCGCAGTGCCATGGCTCAATCAATTCGGAAATACTCGAATCCGCCAGGTAACCAGGTTGGGGGGCAGGAGGACGTATGGCGGTGCAACTACTGGTGGAGACCGAGGACCTGCTCCGATGCCGCTTCGCGCTCTCGCCCCTCTGGGAGACCGTGGCTGCAGTCCGCACCCTGGCCGACCCACGACGTCAGGCGTACCACGTCCCCTGGGTACGGCAGGTGCGCCCACTCATCGACGATGCCGCGCTCGCTCCGCTGCTCACTCTGCTGCCGCGTACGGGCTACACCCCCGACTTCCTTACACCGCCGCCCTCCGGCCCCATGGCAACCTTCGACGACGAACTGGAGCAGGTGACCGCCACGCCCTTCGCCCAGGTAGAGGCGGAACTGCACCGATGCCTCCACGGGCCTGAGCGCGGTGCCCCACCGAACCAGGAACTCGCCGACCGCCTGCTCAGCGAGCCCGCACACACCGTAACCGAACTCAGCAAGCTGATCCGCCTGTGCTGGGACCGCCTCGTAGCCCCGCAGTGGGCACAGCTGCGAGACCTCCTGCACGCCGACATCGCGTTGCGCTCGCAGCAGGTCGCCGCAGGTGGGTTCCAGCACATGCTCAGGGAACTGCACTCTTCCGTGCAATGGCACGAGGATCACCGACTGGTGATCGCAACACCTCACCGCATCACACAGCGCCTCAACGGCCGCGGCCTCCTCCTCTTGCCGAGCGTATTCGTCTGGCCGGCCCTCACCGTAGTGGCCGAGCACCCATGGCAGCCCACAGTCATCTACCCCGCCCGCGGCATCGGCGACTTGTGGCGCTCCACCACGGACACACACAGCACGCACGCACTTGAGCGCCTCATCGGCCGCACCCGGGCTCGCATCCTCAGTGAACTCAACCAGCCCACGCCGACCAGTACCTTGGCCCGGGTCCACGGCATGAGCCCCTCGACCGTGTCCGGGCATATCGCCGCGTTGCGTCAAGCGGGTCTGGTGACGAGCTACCGCGTGGGACGCTTCACCTACCACGAGCGAACCACTCTCGGCATCGCTCTGTCCGGCACACCGGGGGGTGTCCCGGGGGAGCCGCGGAAGAAAGGCATGCGCTGACTCCTCGTCGCCTCACCGCCGCGCTGAACATCGACTGCACACTCTTCGCTCCCGAACTCCGGGGCATCGACGTCAACCACGTCCAGATGCACTCCACCGTGCAGATCCACTGAGCACGGTCCCCCAGCGGAGAGGACGTCCCATCCAGGCCGACTCCTGCCGGACGGGACGTCCATAAAGCGATGACTTGCCAGCAGGGCCGAGGAGACGTCGGAGCTATCGAAGGCAACTACTCGTAGTGACAGGCTTCGGGAGTCCGAGTCTCACTTTCGCGGCAAAACGCGCCCCCGGGGCGGTTGAAGGAGATACGCCCAAAGGGGCGCGGGGAACTGCGCGGCCAGCCCCCACCGGGCCCGCAGACAAGAAACCGCACAACCTGCGGAGCAACTGGCACCATGGGCCCATGAAAGAGCTGGCGGGGCGCCTCACCGCGCTGGACCCGGACGCCGGCGCCGCCGTCCGGGTCATCGCCTACTTCGACCGCCTCGCCGAGCACCGCGCCGGCCTGGAGGCGCTGGTGCGCGGCGCCGCCGTCCTGGCCGGCTGCCCGGCCCGCCTCGCCGACGCCAGCCGCCGCGTGCATCTGCGCGTCGAGACCGACGGCCGCCGCCGCGACACGGACCAGCCGCCCGACCCCGCCTGGCCGTCCGCCCCGCTGTCCCCGGACACCGCCCCGGCCCTGTGGCTGGAGCGAGCCGGAGCGCCCAGCGTCGTCGACGCGGTGATCCTGGAACGCGCGGCGGCAGCCATCCGTACCGTCCTCGACCGCACCCGCGGCCGCGCACCGGCGACCCGCGCCGACGACCCGGCGCTCGTCGAGACCCTCCTCGACGCCACCGCCCCCGAGCAGGTACGGCTGCACGCGGCCCGCGCGCTGGGCCTGGACCCGGCCGCCCCGGCACGCGCGGTCGCTCCGCTGAACGGCCCGCCCCGCATCCTGCCCGCTGCCGCACTCCGCAGGCCCGCCCCCGTCGAAGGCGGCCCGGACTCGCCGGATCACGTCGGATCCCCCGACCCCGCTCTCCCGCCCGGCCGGGTCGGTGTCGGCCCCGCCGTGCCGGTGCTCGACCTGCCGGGCTCCTGGACAGCCGCCCGCACCGCGCTCCGGTTCACGGCCGACGGCTCCCCGCACTCCCCCGGACCCCGCGTCGTGTACGCCGATGAGCTCGGCGGCATCGGGCTGCTCGCCGAGTTGGTCGTGCCGGGGGCCGATCCGCCGCCCGATGTGCAGTCACTGGAGGCGGCGGTCGCGGACGCGCCCTGGATGCTGGCGACGTTGCACGCCGTCGCCTCGACGGCGAGCCTGCGGGGAGCCGCCGTCGAGGTCAACGTCCACCACTCCACGCTCCAGGACCGGTTGGGCCACGCCGAAGCCCTGCTCGGGTGGCCCGTCCGTACCCCGCAGGGCAGACTCAGACTGCAACTGGCCCTGACCATGCGGCATTTGGGGCGCGCGTAACTCACGTGGGCGGCAAAGGAGTTACGCCCAGGCCGTCACCGGCGTGAAGGAGCTGTCCTGGCGGAAAGTGTCCGTACCGTCCGTCACGTCCACGCGCAGCTGGTAGTTGTAGTGGCGCAGGAAGTAGCCGGGGTAGTTGTACGACTCGAAGCGGATCGAGCCCGACGTCGTGCCCGTCCGGGCGATGAACGTGGCGTCCTTCGCGAAGGTCGCCGTGCCGTCGTTGGCGTCGAAGCGGGCGCGGTAGTTGTAGTGGCGGAGGTAGTTGCCCGAACTGTCTCTGAAGGAGTAGCCGTTGGCGTCTGCCAGGCCCGCCACCACCGTGAAGGTGGCCGCCGTCTTGACCGCGGTGGTGCTGGAGCTGCTCACCACGGGGAGGTTGAGCAGGGAGGACTCCACCGTCCAGTACCGCGTCGAGTAGTTGGCCGACTGGAAGGAGCGCGTGACGCCCTTCGACAGGGTCGGGCCGCCGCTGACCGTCTCCTTGACGACGGTGAAGTGGCGTGCCGTGCCGGACACCACGGGCAGTGCCTTGGGGGCGGTCCAGGTGGCGAACGTGTCGTAGCTGTCGCTGTAGTAGTAGGTCCCGTCGCCGTAGCCGTCGAAGAAGATCCGCCAGCCGCCGTTGTCGAGCTGGATCACGGACGGGCCCTCGCGATAGCTGCCCCAGCCGGCCCAGTTGCCGGTCTTCGAGATCGTGTAGGGCCCGGCGAGGCTGGTCGCGGTGGCGTACTCGATGTACTTCGTCGTCTCGTTCTTCGGGAAGGCGTGGTACGTCGAGCCGATCTTCACGATGTACGTGTCGATATGGTTCGAGCCGATGCCGGACAGGGCCACCGGTGAACTCCACGCGGTGAGCGCGGTGTTGGTCGCCTTGAGCAGATACGGGGTGAAGATCCACTCGTCGCTGGTGACCGAGCAGGACACGATGATGTTGACGCTGCCGTCGCTGTCGACGAACCACTCGGGCGCCCACGCGCGGGAGAGGTTGGTGATCGGGACCGTGTAGTCGTACAGGAAGGTCCAGTTGACGCGGTCCGTGCTGCGGGCGAAGCCGATGGTGGTGCTGGTGTCCTGCCAGGTGTGCGTGGTGTAGGTGACGTAGTAGTAGCCGTTGGTGTGCTTGAAGACGCTCGCGTCGCGGATGCGGTTGCTGGGCGGGGTGTAGGCCGAGGACTGCACGAGCCGGAAGTCGGTGGCGTCGTCGGACTGGTAGACGTTCACCGTGCCGTCGTTGCTGTTGAGGAACGGCACGATGGTGTAGCGCGTGGCGGAGCCGCTGGGCGGGGCCGCCGCGGCGGCGGTGCCGAGCAGTCCGGGGAATTCGCCCAGGACGAGCGCGGAAGCGGGCAGAGCGGCCAGCGCGCGCAGGAGGCTGCGGCGGGAGGGGGTGGGGCGGGGTCTGGTCACGAGCGGCTCCTTGACGATCCGACCGACGGCTCTTCACGTTCGACATTGCGAACGCGGTTCGGTAAATCGGTCAGACCGTAGGTCCGAGTCGTGCGCACGTCAATACTTCCGACACGCTCCGGACCTGTGAACTTCTGCCCGGCCGCGCCACATTCGACATACCGCACCGCGTCGCCGCGCCAGCCGTTACCGTTCGGTAGGAAGCTGTGAAATCGCTATGGGGAACACACCGCCGCGGCGCGACGGTGTGCGACGGAGGTGTCCGTATGACTGCCGAGCGTGCCGCCGGACTCGCGGAGTGCGCCCGTGCGCTGGCCGCCGGCGAGGTGACCTCGCGGACGCTCGTCGAGCAGGCCCTCGCCCGGATCGGGGCGAGCCAGCCCTCCCTCAACGCCTTCCGGCTCGTACGGGCCGAGGCGGCTCTCGCCGAAGCCGACGCCGCCGACCGAGAGTTGGCGGCCGGAGGACGCCGGACACTGCTCGGCGTACCGGTGGCCGTGAAGGACGACACGGACGTGGCGGGCGAGCCGACCGCGTTCGGCTGCGCGGGCGAGTTCCCGCCGGTGGCCGAGGACGGGGAGGCGGTACGGCGGCTGCGCGCGGCCGGCGCGATCGTCGTCGGCAAGACCAACACCTGCGAGCTGGGCCAGTGGCCCTTCACCGAGGGCCCCGCCTTCGGCGCCACCCGCAATCCCTGGCACCTGGGCCACACCCCGGGCGGCTCGTCCGGCGGTTCGGCCGCCGCCGTCGCCGCGGGCCTGGTCCCCGCCGCCCTCGGCTCGGACGGCGCCGGTTCGGTCCGCATCCCCGCCTCCTGGACCCATCTGATCGGCATCAAGCCGCAGCGCGGGCGCGTCTCGACCTGGCCGCTCCCCGAGTCCTTCCAGGGCATCACGGTCAACGGCACCCTGGCCCGTACTGTCGCGGACGCGGCCCTCCTCCTGGACGCGGCGAGCGGCAACCACCTACGGGACCTGCACCAGCCGCCGCCGATCAGCGCGTCCGAGGCGGCCGGCCGCGACCCCGGGCGGCTGCGCATCGCACTCTCCCTCAAACCGCCGTTCACCGCACTGCCCGCCCGGCTCCAGCCCGACGTACGGGCCCGGATCGTCCAACTCGCCGAGAAACTGGCCGCGTTGGGCCACACGGTCGAGGAGGCCGACCCGGCGTACGGGCAGATCGGGCTCACCTTCATTCCCCGCGCCACCGCCGGTCTCGCCGAGCGGGTCCGCGAGGCCCCGTTCCCCGCACTGCTCGACCGGCGCACCCGGGACTCCGCCCGGCTGGGCCGACTGCTCGGCGGGCCCCCGCTGCGGCTGGCCCGGCGCGCGGAGTCCGCGCTGCAGCGGCGGATCGGCGCCCTCTTCTCCTCGTACGACGTGGTCCTCGCCCCGACCACGGCCGCTCCCCCGCCGCGCATCGGGGCGCTGCTGCCGTTGAACGGGTTCGCGACCGACCGCGCGATGATCGCCGCCTGTCCGTACGCCTGGCCGTGGAACGTGCTGGGCTGGCCCGGGGTGAACGTCCCGGCGGGGTTCGTGGGTGAAGGGCTGCCGGTGGGCGCCCAGTTGCTCGGTCCGGCGAACAGTGAGCCGCTGCTCGTCTCGCTGGCCGCGCAGTTGGAGGCGGACCTGCGCTGGCACGAGCGATGGCCGCCGTTCGAGCCGGTTGCCGACTCGACGGCCGCGTAGGGGGTTTCGGCCCGTACGCTGTGGCCATGGACGACGCGCCGATGGTCGGCTTGATGGGGCGGGTGACCGGCACGATCGGACCGGGGCTGGTCGGCGAGGTGATCGTCCGGGTGCGCGGCGGGGCCGAGCACTTCCTGGCTTACCCGGCCGCCGCGCAGGACCGTATCGAGCGGGGGACGGTGGTGATGGTCGTGGAGTATCTGCCGCCGCGAACGGTCTACGTCACCGCCGCGTACGACAGTTGAGTCCGGCCGGGCACACCGGGTGACCGGTTCGTCTGCGGATGATCACGTGTGCGTCAAGCTTGCAACAAGGATTCGTCAGCATCTGTACCCCTGCGTCGCGCAGGAGCACCCTTGCCTTCGTTCGGTGCCGAAAGGGCACCATGCAAAGGGGGCGTATGCCGATGTTCGTCGGCGTCGTTGCGGGGATCGCGGTAGCCGGGATCCTCGTGCTCATCGGTGTGTTCAAGATGATGTGGCGGGTCGCTGAACCCAACGAGGCACTCATCATCTCCGGTTCCAAGCACAGGACCGAAGGCCTTGAGGAAGGCATGGGGTTCCGGATCGTCACGGGGCGCGGCACCCTCGTGATGCCCGGGGTGCAGGCGGTGCGGAAGATCTCGCTCGACCTCAACGAGACCGAGCTGCACGTGGACTGCGTGACCACCCAGGGCATTCCGCTCAAGGTGCGGGGCGTGGTCATCTTCAAGGTGGGCGACGACTTCGTGTCGATCGCCAACGCGGGCCGCCGCTTCCTCGACCAGCAGAAGTTGATGTCGGAGCGGGTGCACAACGTGTTCGCCGGTCATCTGCGGTCCATCGTCGGCGGGTTGACCGTCGAGGAGATGATCCGCGACCGCGAGAAGCTCACCGGGCAGACCCGGGCCGCGTGCGGCACCGAGATGGAGAAGCTCGGGCTGATCGTCGACTCCCTCCAGATCCACGAGATCGAGGACCCGACCGGGTACATCAAGAACCTCGCCATGCCGCACGCTGCCGCCGTCCAGCGGGACGCGCGGATCGCGCAGGCGGAGGCGAACCGGCTCGCCACCGAGGCCGAGCAGAAGGCCGCGGCGCGGATGTCGGAGGCCACCCGGGACAGCGAGATCCTCCAGGCCGGGTACCAGGCGGAGCGCGACAAGGCGGCGGCGAAGGCCCGCCAGGCCGGACCGCTCGCAGACGCGGCCGCCCGGCAGGACGTCGTCGTCCAGGAGACCCGCATCGCCGAACTCGACGCCCTGCGCCGGGAACAGCAGCTCCAGGCGGACGTCCGAAAGCCGGCGGACGCGCAGGCCTACGAGACACGGGCGCGGGCCGAGGCCGAGCGTGACGCGCGTATCTCGGCGGCGCAGGCCAAGGCGAAGGAGACCGAGCTGGCGGCCCTGGCCGAGGCGAACCGGGTCAAGACGGCCGCGACCGCAGAGGCCGAGGCGACCAAGGCACGGGGTGCGGCTGCTGCAATGGCGACCAAGGCCACGGGTGAGGCGGAGGCCGCCGCGTCCCAGGCGAAGGGGCTCGCCGCCGCCGAGGCGACACGGGCGCAGGGCCTTGCTGAAGCGGAGGCCATCAAGGCGCGGGCCGCGGCTCTCGCGGAGAACCAGGAGGCCGTGGTCGCCCAGCAACTCGCCGAGAACTGGCCGGAGATCGTCAAGGCCGGCGCGTCCGCGTTCGGCAGCGTGGACAACATGGTGGTGCTCAACGGGGCCGACGGTATGGCCGAGATGCTGGCCAAGGCACTCACGATGGGCGGTACGGGGCTGGGCCTCGCACGGCAGCTGCTCGCGCTCCATGAACCAGAACGGGCAGGCGGCGAACGGGACTTCGGCGCTGAACGGGGTGGCGGGGCCTGAAGTGCAGAAGGTGGCGGTGGAGAAGGACTAGGGGTGATGCGTGGAGGGGCAGTCCGCAGGCTCTAACGTGAGCCTCGTGACTGCCTTTCCCAATGCCGAAGTCCCGGGGCGTTTTGGCCCCTCCGCCACCACCGAGGCCGCTCCTCGCGATGTGGGGCGGGTGCGTACGGAGTACTCGCCCGCCCACGACGGGGATCCCGATCCCGGGGAGATCGTGTGGACCTGGGTGCCATTTGAGGAAAACGATGGGCGGGGGAAGGACCGGCCGGTCCTTGTTGTCGCTCGGGAGGCTGCGGGGACGTTTCTTGCCGTGCAGTTGTCCAGTAAGCGGCATGACGGGGATCGGGAGTGGGTCGCTATCGGGAGCGGGCCGTGGGATCGGACCGGGCGGGACTCGTGGGTTGATGTGGATCGGGTGCTGCGGCTGTTCGAGGACGGGATGCGGCGGGAGGCTTGTGCGTTGGATCGTATGCGGTTCAACTCTGTTGTTCGGCGGTTGCAGGAGCGGTATGGGTGGCGGTGAGGTCGTTCTCATAGCGCGGGCCGGTGGGGGCTTGTCGCGCAGTTCCTCGCGCCCCTAAAGACCCCACTGAACGCGTGTTCGAATACCTTCGCTAGAGCCTGCGGGCGGCCATGGCGCCACCCCCGTGTGCGCCATAGCCGCCCGGTACTTGCTGGCCCGCCGTGCTCATGCAGGCATCGTGGGTGATGCTGGACATGCGGTGCAACAGAGTTTCCCGGGTCGGCGAACGGCCCGGAAACACCACGGAAACGGAGATACACCGTCCCGTAAGTACCCATGTGCACCCTTGTGCGATTCGGCGTGAGGGGTTTGGGTGGGACGAGCGTTGCCTGACCGGCCCACCCGAAGCCGGGCCGGCGACATGGTGGAATCTCAGGAGGATCCCGACATGTCCGATTCGGTGAGTGGCTGTACCAAACGCCGCACCGCCCTCTCCGAGGCCGAGGTCGAAGCCCTCGTCCGGGGAATCTGTTTCAAGACCGGACCGCCCCGTACCCTCGGCGTCGAGGTGGAATGGCTCGTCCATGAGCTGCGGCAGCCGCAGCTCCCCGTGACACCCGCACGGCTCGAAGCGGCCTACGCTTCCCTGCGGACCCTGCCTCTCAGGTCGGCGCTCACCGTCGAACCGGGCGGTCAGCTGGAACTCAGTTCCGCTCCCGCCGACACCCTGATGGAGTGCATCGGATCCGTCTCCGCCGATCTGGACGCCGTCCGCCAAGTTCTGCGCGAGGACGGTCTCGGTCTCGTCGGTATCGGCCAGGATCCCTGGCACCCGCCCCGGCGTTTCCTGCACGAGCCGCGCTACGACGCCTTGGAGCGCTCCCTCGACCTCACCGGCCCGGCCGGCCGCGCCATGATGTGCACCTCGGCCTCCGTGCAGGTGTGCCTCGACGCCGGTCACGAGGAGCCCGGCCCCCTGGGGCACGGACGGCGCTGGTGGCTCGCCCACCAGCTCGGCGCGGTCCTCGTGGCCGCCTTCGCCAACTCCCCGCTCGCCGCACGCAACCCCACCGGCTGGCGTTCCACCCGGCAGGTGCTGTGGATGGAGATCGGCGCCGGACGGGCGGGGGCTCCCGCTCTGGACGCCGACCCGCGGCACGCGTGGGCCGAGCACGTGCTCGACGCCCCGGTGATGTGCATACGACGGGACAGCGGGCCCTGGGACGTGCCGGAGGACGGGCTGACATTCCGGGAGTGGATCCGGTCCGGGGTGCCCCGGCCGCCGACGCAGGAGGATCTCGACTACCACCTGACGACCTTGTTCCCGCCGGTCAGACCGCGTGGCCATCTCGAACTGCGCATGATCGACGCGCAGCCCGGCGACGACGGCTGGATCGTCCCGCTCGCCGTGACTGCGGCGCTCTTCGACGACCCCGAGGCGGCCGAGCGGGCCTACCGGGCGGTCAAGCCGCTCGCCGAGCGCGCCCAGTCGCTGCCCGCTCCGCACAACCCGCTGTGGGCCGACGCGGCCCGCTACGGACTGACCGACCCGGAGCTGCACGAGGTGGCCGTCGTCTGTTTCTCGGCCGCCCTGGAGGCGCTGCCCCGGCTCGGCGCGAGCCGGGAGGTCGTCGGCGCCGTCGCCGCGTACCTCGACCGCTATGTCATACCGGGCCGTTGCCCCGCCGACGACCTGCTCGACCGCCTGGGCGGCACGGACCGGCGTGCGCACGGGACCTCGTACGGGAAGGATCTCCGCACATGACCGACCCCGCCCTGGATCCGGAGGCGCTGCGGGAGCGTGCGCTCGCCGCGCTCACCACCGCGCGGGCGCGGACCGCGCTCCTGACCACCGTGGACGATCCCGAACTCACCGCCCAGCACTCGCCGTTGATGTCCCCGCTGGTGTGGGACCTCGCGCACATCGGCAACCAGGAGGAGATGTGGCTGCTGCGGGCGGTCGCCGGGCGGGAGGCGATGCGGCCCGAGATCGACGGCCTGTACGACGCCTTCGAGCACTCGCGCGCCGAACGGCCCTCGCTGCCGCTGCTGCCGCCCGACGAGGCCCGTAAGTACGCGGCG
This sequence comes from Streptomyces sp. GQFP, assembly GCF_021545335.1. Classification (GTDB taxonomy): domain Bacteria; phylum Actinomycetota; class Actinomycetes; order Streptomycetales; family Streptomycetaceae; genus Streptomyces. Next base: position 555,635 of record NZ_CP089312.1, read on the forward strand.
GAGGTACGCGGCCGGGCCCTTGACGTGCTGGAGAACGCCGCGTTCGAGGGGACCGGCGCCCGGCTGACCGAGGCCGGGTTCGCCTTCGGGATGATCGCCCAGCACGAACAGCAGCATGACGAGACGATGTTGATCACCCATCAGCTCAGGAAGGGGGCTGCGGTTCTCCATGCTCCCGATCCCGAGCCCGTTCCCCTCTTCGCCGGTCCGGCCGAAGTCCTGGTCCCCGGTGGCCCGTTCACCATGGGCACCTCCGCCGAGCCATGGGCCCTGGACAACGAACGGCCCGCGCACCGGAGGGAAGCGGCGTCCTTCTTCATCGACACCGTCCCGGTGACGAACGCCGCCTATCAGCGGTTCATCGAGGACGGCGGCTACGGCGACCAGCGCTGGTGGACACCGGAGGGCTGGGCGCACATCCGCCAACACTCGCTCCACGCACCGCTGTTCTGGTTCCGGGACGGTGGGCAGTGGCTGCGGCGGCGGTTCGGGGTCACCGAGGTGGTGCCGCCGCACGAGCCCGTCGTGCACGTCTGCTGGTACGAGGCGGACGCGTACGCCCGCTGGGCCGGGCGCCGGCTGCCCACCGAGGAGGAGTGGGAGAAGGCCACCCGGCACGACCCGGCGACGGGCCGCTCGACGCGCTATCCGTGGGGCGACGCCGATCCGGGGCCCGAGCACGCCAACCTGGGTCAACGGCATCTGCGGCCGGCGCCCGCCGGTTCGTATCCGGCCGGTGAATCGCCGCTCGGGGTACGGCAGTTGATCGGCGACGTGTGGGAGTGGACGGCGAGCGACTTCGCGCCGTACCCGGGATTCAGCATGTTCCCGTACAAGGAGTACTCGGAGGTGTTCTTCGGGCCCGAGTACAAGGTGCTGCGCGGTGGTTCGTTCGCCGTGGACGCGGTGGCCTGCCGGGGGACGTTCCGCAACTGGGACTATCCGATCCGGCGGCAGATCTTCTCCGGGTTCCGCACCGCCCGTACCCCGGAGGCCGTCTGATGTGCCGTCAACTCGCCTATCTGGGGCCACCGGAGGCGATCGGCAGCCTCGTCGTGGAGCCGCCGCACGGGGTGTACCGGCAGTCGTGGGCACCCCGGCACCAGCGGTACGGCACCGTCAACGCCGATGGTTTCGGGGTCGGTTGGTACGCGGAGGGCGATCCGGTGCCGGCCCGCTACCGGCGTACCGGGCCCGTCTGGGCGGACCCCTCCTTCGCCGACCTCGCCCGGGTCGTACGGACCGGCGCGCTGCTCGCCGCCGTACGGGACGCGACGGTGGCGGGCGCCGACGGGGAGGCCGCGGCGGCGCCGTTCGCCGCCGGTGCCTGGCTGTTCGGGCACAACGGGGCTGTGAAGGGCTGGCCGGGGTCGCTCGCCCCGCTCGTACAGGCCCTGCCCGCCGAGGAGTTGCTGTCGATGGAGGCGCGCTGCGACTCGGCGTTCGTGTGGGCCCTGGTGCTGCACCGGCTGCGCGCCGGTGACGATGTCGGGCGGGCGCTGGCCCGTACGGTCCTGGAGGTCGCCGAGGCGGCCCCCGGGTCCCGGCTCAACCTGCTGCTCACCGACGGCACGACGATCGCCGCGACCACCTGGGGCGACACCCTCTTCCACCTCACCGGGCCAGGACCGCGCACGGTCGTGGCCTCCGAACCGTACGACGACGATCCCCGCTGGCAGGAGGTACCCGACCGCACCCTCGTCATCGCGAGCCGCACCGAGGTACGGCTCACCCCGCTCCAGGACTTGAGCGACACGAGCGGCGACATGGCATCCGTACCACCCGAGGAGCTTCGTACGTGAGTCCGTTCCTGGTCACCCGCACCCTGCCCGAGGACGCGACGGAGGCCGCCCTGCGCGCCGACGTTCTCCACGGGCTCACCCGCACACCCAAGACCCTCCCGCCGAAGTGGTTCTACGACGCCCACGGCAGTGAACTCTTCGATCAGATCACCGAGTTGGACGAGTACTACCCGACCCGGGCCGAGCGCGAGATCCTCGTCGCCCGGGCCGGGGAGATCGCCGCCGTGACCGGTGCGCGCACGCTGGTCGAGCTGGGTTCCGGCTCGTCGGAGAAGACTCGGTACCTGCTGGACGCGCTGACGGAGCTGGAGACGTACGTCCCGGTCGACGTCAGTGAGAGCGCGCTGCGGCAGGCAGGCGAGGCGCTGATCGCCGAGCGGCCCGGGCTCGGCGTACACGCCCTGATCGCCGACTTCACCGGCGGTCTGGCACTGCCGGGCACGCCCGGGCCCCGGCTGGTGGCGTTCCTCGGCGGCACGATCGGCAATCTGCTGCCCGCCGAGCGGGCCGGCTTCCTGTCCTCGGTCCGCGCCCTGTTGTCGCCGGGCGACGCGCTGCTGCTCGGCACGGACCTGGTCAAGGACGAGTCGGTGCTGGTCCCGGCGTACGACGACGCGGCGGGGGTGACGGCCGCGTTCAACAAGAACGTACTGACCGTCGTCAACCGTGAGTTGGGCGCCGACTTCGACCCCGACGCCTTCGAGCATGTGGCGCTGTGGGATTCGCAGAACGAGTGGATCGAGATGCGGCTGCGGTCGCTCGCCGAGCAGACCGTGAAGGTTCCTGCGCTCGATCTCGCCGTCGACTTCGCGGTGGGCGAGGAGATGCGTACGGAGGTGTCTGCGAAGTTTCGTAAGGCGGATGTGGGCGACGAACTCGACGCGGCCCGGCTGGTACCGACCCGGTGGTGGACGGACGAGCAGGGCCGTTTTGCGCTGTCGCTCAGCGTCGCCTACTAGCGACGCCTCGCGAAGCTCCGCCACATGGGGCACGGTGGAACGTGGAGTGCCGCCAGCCACATCGAGCACGGCGAAGAGGAGTACCCGCATGACCAATCACACCTACCGGGTCACCGAGATCGTCGGTACCTCGCACGAAGGCGTCGACCAGGCCATCCGCAACGGCGTCAGCCGGGCCTCGCAGACCCTGCGCAACCTCGACTGGTTCGAGATCACGCAGGTCAGGGGCCAGATCGTGGACGGGCAGATCGAGCACTACCAGGTCGGCCTGAAGGTCGGTTTCCGCCTGGAGGACGGCGAGTAGGCAGCCCAGGTCGACAGTCAGGCCCTCAGGTCCGGCCCTCGCTCTCCTGCGCCTCCTTCAGCGCGTCGGACTCGGCCGTCCAGCGGGCCCGTACGACGGTGAAGCCCGCGCGTTCCGCGTCCTGGCAGACGAGTTCGTCGTCGTCGACCAGGACGCGGATCTCGCGGTTCCGGGCCAGTGTGCGGAGGGTCTCCAGTTTGGTGGCGCGGGCGGGCCTGCGGTCGTCGTTGCGGCGCATCCAGATGCGGCCCTCGGGCAGTCCGTGCGCGGCGAGCCACTCGACCGTGTCCCGGCGGCAGCGTTCGGGCCGGCCGGTGAGGTAGACGACCTCGCACTCCCGCGCGCTCTCCAGGGCCAGTGCAACGCCCTCGGTGAGCGGCGGGTCGTGCGGTGCGGCGGCGAAGAACGCCGTCCAGTTGCGGGGCTTGCGCTCCAGGAACCGCTGCCGGTGTGCCGTGTCGGCCAGTGTGTTGTCCAGGTCGAACACCGCGAGCGGTAGAGGGCCTTTGCTGTGCTGAGTCACAGTCACCGACCCTAGACGGCCGGGAATTCAACGTGTCGGAAACATTGACGCACTCCCGCCCCATACCTATCTTCTGGTCGAACCTCCGTACGCCGTTCCATATATCGAACAATGTCGGCCGAGGAACAGGCCGCTGAAGGAGACTCGCCGTGGACCGCACCCGCAGCAGCTCGACCAGCAGACGTACGCTCCTCAAGGCCTGCACGGCCCTGGTCGTGGCCGTGACCGTGCCCGTCGCCGTGGGCGCTCCGGTGTTCGCCGCCGTCCCGGCCTCCCCGGCCGTCACCTTCACCAACCCGATCGCCGCGCAGCGCGCCGACCCGCACATCTACAAGCACACCGACGGCTACTACTACTTCACCGCCACGGTCCCCGCGTACGACAGGATCGTGCTGCGTCGGGCCACCACGCTCCAGGGCCTGGCGACCGCCGCCGAGACAACCATCTGGACCAAGCACGCCAGCGGTGAGATGGGCGCCCACATCTGGGCTCCGGAGATCCACCACATCGACGGCAAGTGGTACATCTACTTCGCGGCCGGCGCCTCCGACGACATCTGGAAGATCCGGCCGTACGTCCTGGAGACCTCGGCCGCCAACCCGATCACCGGGACCTGGACCGAGAAGGGCCGCATCGCGCTGCCGCTGGACACCTTCTCGCTCGACGCGACGACGTTCGTGGTGAACGGGACGCGCTATCTGAGCTGGGCGCAGAACGACCCGGCGGTCGGCGACGGCACCAACCTGTACCTCGCGAAGATGTCCAACCCCTGGACGATCAGCGGGACTCCGGCAATGATCTCCCGGCCCACGCTGTCCTGGGAGATCATCGGGCACACGGTCAACGAGGGACCGTCGGTCATCCAGCGGGGCGGCAAGATCTTCATGGCCTTCTCGGCCAGCGCCACCGACGCCAACTACTGCCTGGGGCTGCTCACCGCGTCCGCCTCCGCCGATCTGCTCAACCCGGCCTCCTGGACGAAGACTTCGACGCCGGTGTTCACGAGCAACGCCTCGACCGGGCAGTACGGGCCGGGCCACAACACGTTCACGGTCTCCGAGGACGGCAAGTCCGACGTCCTCGTCTACCACGACCGCAACTACAAGGACATCAGCGGCGATCCGCTCAACGACCCCAACCGGCGCACCCGTTACCAGAAGCTGTACTGGAACGCCGACGACACCCCGAACTTCGGCATCCCGGTCTCCGACGGGCTGACCCCGGTCCGCCTCTCCTCGTTCAACTATCCCGACCGGTACATCCGGCACTGGGAGTTCCGGGCGAGGATCGAGGCGAACGTCACCAACCTCGCCGACTCGCAGTTCCGGATCGTCACCGGGCTGACCGGTTCCGGCACGGTCTCGCTGGAGTCGGCGAACTTCCCCGGCTACTACCTCCGGCACAAGAACTACGAGCTGTGGGTGGAGAAGAACGACGGCACCGCCGCCTTCCTGGCCGACGCCTCCTTCACCCGGCGGGCGGGCCTCGCCGACTCGGCCGGGGTGTCCTTCGAGTCGTACAACTTCCCGGGCCGCTACATCCGGCACTACAACAGCCTGCTCCAGCTCCAGACACTGAGCACCTCCCTGGACCAGCAGGACGCGACCTTCTACGCCGAGTAGAGCGCCGAGTACAGCCCGGATCAGACACGCCAGTCACCTCAGTCACCTCAGTCACCTCAGAGACGAGGCACATGTGACCCCCCACCTCCCCAGACGTTTCCTACTCCAGAGCGCGATCCTCGCGGCAGCGACACCCGCGTTCGCCTACGCGGCCTCCGGCCGGGCCGCCGCCGCTGCCCTGCCCGCGCCGTCCGCCTGGACGCTGCGCCCGTTCGAGCTGAAGGAGGTCTCGCTCGGCCAGGGCGTCTTCGCGAGCAAGCGCCAGCTGATGCTGGACCACGGGCGCGGCTACGACGTCAACCGGCTGCTCCAGGTGTTCCGGGCGAACGCCGGGCTCTCCACGGGTGGCGCGGTCGCGCCCGGCGGCTGGGAGGGCCTGGACGGTGAGGCCAACGGCAACCTCCGCGGCCACTACACCGGGCACTTCCTCAGCATGCTGTCGCAGGCCTACGCGAGCACCGGCGACCAGGCCTACGCCACCAAGATCGGGACGATGGTCGGCGCGCTGACCGACGTACGCGCCGCGCTGCGCACCGACCCGCGCATGCTCACCGTCACCGGCAAGTGGGGCGGCGCGCACGAGAACGTCCGGGGCTCCTACCAGTACGTCGACCTCCCGGCGGCCGTGCTGGGCGGCGCCGCGGCGATCACCCTGTCGATCTGGGTCAAGCCCACGCACGACGCCAACTGGCAGCGCGTCTTCGACTTCGGCAACGACACCACCCGGTACATGTACCTGGCCTCCCGCAACGCGAGCGGCGTGCCGCGCTTCGCCATCACCACCAACGGCGCCGGCGCCGAACAGGGCCTCAACGGCACCGCCGCGCTGCCGCTGAACCAGTGGAGCCACCTCGCGGTGACCATCTCGGGCACCACGGGCACCCTTTACGTCAACGGCACCGCCGTCGCGACGAACACCGCGATGACCGTCAACCCGTCCGTCCTGGGCACCCTGACGAACAACTGGCTCGGCCGCTCCAACTACTCCGGCGACCCCGTCTACGCGGGCGCCTTCGACGAGTTCAACGTCTACTCGCGCGCCCTGACCGCCGCCGACATCACCTCGCTCCAGAGCAACGAGGCCAAGAACTCCTCCGCAGGACTCGGCAACCTCGCCTCGTACTACTTCTCCACCACCACCGGCTCCACCTTCGGCGACGCCTCCGGGCGCGGACTGACCGCCACCCTGCACCGCACCTGGGGCGGCCCCAGCCACCAGGGCTTCCTCGCCGCCTACCCGGAGACGCAGTTCATCGCGCTGGAGTCGATGACGAGCGGCGACTACACGAAGGTGTGGGCGCCCTACTACACGGCGCACAAGATCCTCAAGGGTCTACTGGACGCCTATCTCGCGACGGACGACGCCCGGGCGCTGGACCTCGCGTCGGGCATGTGCGACTGGATGTACTCCCGGCTGTCCAAGCTGCCCGACGCCACTCTCCAGCGGATGTGGGGGATCTTCTCCAGCGGTGAGTTCGGCGGGATCGTCGAGACGATCGTCGACCTGTACACGATCACCGGCAAGGCCGAACACCTCGCCCTGGCCAAGCTGTTCGACCTCGACACGCTCATCGACGCGTGCGCGGCGAACAACGACATCCTCAACGGTCTGCACGCCAACCAGCACATCCCGATCTTCACCGGATACGTCCGGCTGTACGACGCGACGGGCGAGACCCGCTATCTGACCGCCGCGAAGAACTTCTGGGGCATGGTGATCCCGCAGCGCATGTACGGGATCGGCGGCACCAGCACGGCCGAGTTCTGGAAGGCGCGCGGGGTGATCGCGGGCACGCTCAGCGACACGACCGCCGAGACCTGCTGCGCCCACAACCTGCTCAAGCTGAGCCGGATGCTGTTCTTCCACGAGCAGGACCCGAAGTACATGGACTACTACGAGCGGACGCTCTACAACCAGGTGCTCGGCTCCAAGCAGGACAAGGCCGACGCCGAGAAGCCCCTCGTCACGTACTTCATCGGGCTCACCCCCGGGCATGTGCGCGACTACACGCCCAAGCAGGGCACGACCTGCTGCGAGGGCACGGGCATGGAGAGCGCCACCAAGTACCAAGACTCGGTGTACTTCAAGTCGGCCGACGGCGCCTCCCTGTACGTCAATCTGTACAGCCCCTCGACCCTGACCTGGGCCGAGAAGGGCGTCACGGTCACCCAGACCACCGCGTATCCGCAGGAGCAGGGCACCACGCTCACCTTCGGGGGCGGCAGCGCGGCCTTCGCGCTGCGGCTGCGTGTGCCGGTGTGGGCGACGGCCGGCTTCCAGGTGACGGTCAACGGACAGGCGGTGAGCGGGACTCCGGTCGCCGGGAGCTACTTCGCGGTGTCGCGGACCTGGCGCGCCGGGGATGTCGTACGGATCAGCGTGCCGTTCCGGCTGCGGGTCGAGAAGGCACTGGACGACCCGTCGCTCCAGACCCTGTTCTACGGTCCGGTGAACCTGGTCGCCCGGAGTTCGAGCACCAGCTACCTCTCCTTCGGGCTGTACCGCAACGCGGCCCTCTCCGGCGATCTGCTGCCCTCCCTCACCCCGGTGAGCGGCAAGCCGCTGCACTACACGCTGAACGGCACCGAGTTCGCCCCCTTCTCCGAGGGGACCGAGGACCCGACGCACGCCTACGTCCGGCGCGCCGAGCCGACGGTCGTGTTCGGGACCGTCTCCTCCGGGGTCGCCAATCCGGCGAAGGCCGACGGCACCACCCTGCTCGACGAGATCTGGGCCGGGGCGCCCTTCGCGAACAAGGCGGCGCTGGTGGCGCGGGTGCAGTCGACGACGGCTGCCTGGGTGACGGCGGGGCTGCTCACGCAGGCGAACGCGAACACGGTCGTGAGTACGGCGCAGGGCGCGTCGTACGTGTCCTGACCGCCGTACGTCTCGTGATCGTCGCAGGCGGTACCCCTACCCGAGGGGTACCGCCCGTCGGCCGCAGGAACGACCGGTGAGGGCGTGTGTACTGCGTTCTCAGTAGTCGCGATTGTCGACAGGCGCACGACGGCGGGAGGGGGTCGGTGCCGGGAGGGGGTCGGTCCCGGGAGCCTTGGCAGGTACCCGAGATCCGACGATCTGGAGACCTCCCCCTCGTGGCTACCTTCCTGTACAAGCTGGGCCGACTGGCCTTCCGGCGGCGCTGGTACGTCGCCCTGATGTGGGTGGCGGTGCTCGCCGCCGTCGGTGCCGGTGCGGCCACGGCGCCCGCCGCTCCCGACGCGGACAACACGATGCCGGGGATCGAGTCCCAGAAGGCGTTCGACCTGATACCAGCGCTTCCCCGGCTCCAACGCACATGGCGCCAGCGCCCGGGTGGTCTTCGTGGCCCCGGGCGGCGAGAAGGTCACCGCCACCGAGAACCGGGCGGCGATCGAGAAGTTCGTGGGCGAGGTGGCCGGCGGTTCGCAGGTCTCGTCCACCGCCGCTCCCTTCCAGGCCAAGGCGGGCCGCCATCAAGGAGGCCCAGGGCTCGGGGCTGACCGTAGAGGTCGGCGGTACGGCGCTGGCGACGACGCCTGCGGCGCCGCCGAGGCGCTGCTCGCCGGCATCCGCACCGTGGCCGCCGGTGACTCGCTCCTCTCCCCCAACGCCACCCGCACGCTCATCACCCGCTTCCTCAACTCCCCCGTTCCGGGCACCCAGTTGGCGACCCCGGAGGGGCTCGCGGCGCTCACCACCCGTGAACGGGAAGTGATGTGCCTGGCGGCCGAGGGCGGCTCGAACGACGAGATCGCGGAGAAGCTGTACGTCAGCCCGTTGACCGTCCGTACCCATGTGCACCGCGCGATGACGAAGCTGGGCGCCGGCGACCGGGCCCAACTGGTCGTCATCGCCTACCAGTCGGGGCTCGTACGACCCCTGCCACCCAAGGCGTAGTTAGGTTAGCCTTCCCTTGCCGCTAGCGGGCTCGTCCGGCGACGACGGGAGACGGTGATCACCGTGGCTCACTCCAAGCACGTGCCCCAACTGGGCGATATCCAGGAGACGTTGCTCATCCCGCTCTACGGGCGCGCGGTCGAGACCGGCAAACGCCACGGCATGCTGTCCGATCCGCGTGCCGTGGAGATGGTCGACGCGATCGACTACGACTTCTCCCGGTTCGACGGCGCCCGGAGCCTGGTCGGCGCCAATCTGCGGACGCTGCTGTTCGACGGCTGGGTGAGCGACTTCCTCGCCCGGCATCCGTCCGGGACCGTCGTGGAGATCGGTACGGGTCTCAACACCCGGTTCGAGCGCCTCGACAACGGCACGGTGCACTGGTTCGACCTCGACCTGCCCGACTCGATCGCGCTGCGGCGCAACTTCTTCGAGGACACCAACCGCCGGCGCATGATCGCCGCGTCGGTCACCGACCCGGCCTGGACCGAGGAGGTCCTGGCGAGCCCCGGCCCGTACTTCCTGGTCGCGGAAGCGGTGCTGATCTACCTCGAAGAGCCGCAGGTGCGCTCGGTGTTCGACCTCGTCGCCGAGCAACTGCCGGGCGCTCGGCTCGCGTTGGAGACCGCGGCCGGTCATCTGATCGACAGTCAGGACAGGCACGACGTGCTCGGCGACATGGCGGCCCGGATGCGCTGGCGCTGCGACGACCCCGCCGGTGTCGAGTCCTGGCGTACGGATGTGCGCCTGGAGGAGTCCTGCACCTTCGTCCATCTGCCCGCCGCGCTCCACCTCCGCCTGCCCCTCCCCTACAGGCTGTTGCTCGCGGTGCTGGGGAGGGTCAAGCGGCGGGACATGGAGTCGTTCAGGTTCAATCTGTTCCGGTGTGGGGGCTGAGCCCGTCGGTGCCCTGCCCCCGCCCACGGCGGTAGGCGATCACGCCGGCCGCGGTGAGCGCTGCGGCGGCCGAGGCCATCCCGATGACGCCGACGCCGGTGGAGGCGAGGCTGCCGCCGGTGGAGCCGGTGGCCGTGGTGCCGCCGGTGGTGTCGGTACCGCCCGTGGTGCTGCCTCCCGCCGTGCTCCCTCCGGTCGAACTACCGCCCGTCGTACCGCCGTTGGTGCTGTCGCCGGTGGTGCCGCCGTCGGTTCCGCCGGTCGTGCCGCCGTCACCGCCAGTGTCGCCGCCCGTGTCTCCCCCGGTGTCCCCGCCCGTGTCGCCTCCGGTGGTCGACTCGGTGGTCACGGTGAGGGTGACGGGCGTGGTGCGGGTGGTGCCGGCCGTGTTGGTGAACTCGGCGCGGTAGCGGTGGCCGTCGTGGCCGGTCTCGGCGGTGAAGGCGTACGTGTTCGCCGTCGCGTCCGGCAGGTCCTGCCAGGTCTGTGCCCCGTCCGTGCTGACCTGCCAGCGCACAGTCGGTTCCGGGGTGCCCTCCGCCTGGGCGATGAGGGTGACCGTGTCGCCGACCGTGACCGTCTGGTCGGTCGGCGCCTGGACGACCTTGGGTGACACGAACCGGTCCAGTTTGACGACCTTGCCCTCGGCGGGGCTGGTCACGTAGACCGTCCTGCCGTCGGCGGCGACGGTGATCGCGGCCGAGCCGAGCTGGGAGTGGTTGCCCGGCAGCGGCACCGCTTCCACCGCGGCCTTGTACGTCGTCGTGTCGTACACGGCGAGCGAACCGTTGTTGTCGCCGCCGCTGCCGGTGTCGCCGTTGTCCTGCCGGACGACGAAGACGCGGCCCGTCGACGGGTCGAAGGCGGCTGCGGCGGCCTCGTCGGTGCCCTCGACGGTGGCGAGGAGTTTCGCGTCCTGGTCGAAGACGAGCACCGAACTGCCCACGCCCACCCAGACGTTGCCGGTCGCGGGGTCGGTCTCGACGAACCCGATGGACGCGTCCGGGAGTTCGGCGGTCGCCGTGACGGTGAAGGTGCCGGTGTCGACGCGGCGCAGCAGTCCGCCGGAGGCCCCCACCGACCAGACGACCGACCGGGCGGAGTCGAGGGCGAGCCGGCGTCCGCCGTCCAGCGGCACGGTACGGCGGACGGCTCCGGTGGCCGTCTCCAGCTCGGAGAGGGTGGCGCCCTGGGCGACCAGGACGGTGTCGGAGGCGGTGCCGGGGGCGAGGTCGGTGATGGTCGCGCCGGTCAGCCAGACGCCCTTGGCGCTCGCGTCGCCGTCCTTCGCGGTGCCGATGCCGCGCAGGGGGTAGCGGTAGAGGACGCCGTCCCCGGGGAGCGCGGCGGCGATCTGGGCGGCTGCGGCTGTGCGCAGGACGCCGTTGGTGCCGGGGGCCTGGCTGATGTGGCTGCGGACGGTGCCGTCGGCGGGTTCGAGGACGTACAGGCCGCGCTCGTCGACGTCGGCCGTGTCGGCGAGGTTGTCCGAACCGACGTACAGCTTCCCGGAGTCGGGGTGCAGCAGCACGTCGAGCGGTTTGCCGGTGGTGGTGAACTCGGCCGCCTGCCGGTAACTGACGGTCCCGGCGGGTACGTCGACGCCCTCGCCGCCGCCTCCGGGCTCCTGGCCGGTGAAGGTGACGGGGACGCGCACGTCCTGGGAGCGGTCGCCGCTGCCCCGGTGGTCGACGCGGGTGACGATCGCGCAGGACACCGTGGCGCAGTCGAGGCCGTCGCCCGCGGCCTTGATGTCGAGCGTCACGTCGAAGGTGCCGCCGTCGCCGTACGGCACGGCGAGGTCGCCCTCGTAGGTGTCGCCCTTGGGCACGATCCAGCGGGAGGCCGCGCCGTCGCCGGAGGTGTCGGCGCCGCCCAGGCAGGGGCTGGGGACGCGGTTGTCGCCGTTGTCCTTGCAGAGGGCGACGTAGATGCCCTTGGTCTGGTCGTATCCCGCGCCGGTGACCTGGAGGGTCTCGCCGTCGGGCGCGAGACCGGCGGAGGCGGAGACGGTGAGCCGCTGGCCCTCTTTGCCGAGGGCGGTTTTCGGCGTGTCGGCGGCCTGGGCACCGGAGCCGGCGCCGAGGGTGGCGAGCGAGAGGGCGGAGGCGGCGGAGAGCGAGGCCGCCGCCCAGAGTCTGCGGCGTGAAGGAGTCATGGGGTCCTCGGGGTGGGCCAGGCGGGCTGGGCCTGTCCGGCGGATCAGGCTGGAGGAAAGCAGCGGCACTTTTCGGCGCACGTGAGCGGGTCTTGGTGCGTGCAGCTGCAAGGCGGAGGAGGGCGTCGACGCGATGGGGGTCCCCCCGCGCGAGGTTGTTCGAGCGTGGGGGAGTCGGCAACCGACGACAACGCCGCTGGGGGTCCCCCTCTGGGGGAGTGCGTGCCAAGACCCGCGTCTCCGGCATGATCCGCCGGACAGGGCCCAGGCCCGGCCGGGTATCGACCGGCCGGGCCCCGTTCCGTGACTGCGGGACGGCTACTGGAAGGTGATCGGCACGTGGACGTCGTACTTGCGGTCGTCGGTGTCGAAGTGGTCGGCGCGGGTGACGACGGCACACGTGACGTCCTCGCCGCAGACCTGGCCGTCGTCGAGGGTGGCCTTGACGTAGATCTGCACGCTGAAGGTGCCGCCGGTGCCGAACGTGGAGCTGTTGGCGAAGAGACCGCCGAAGGTGTTGTTGATCCAGTGCGAGGCACCGGTCGAACCGCTCTCGTCCTGGCCGCCGAGGCAGGGCGTCGGCTTGTTGACGCCCGCGGCGCCGTCCACCGCGCACAGGCCGACGTAGATGCCCTGGCTGGTGTTGTAGCCGCTGCCCGTGACGGTGATGACCTGGCCCGCCGCGGCGGCGGTGTCGGGCGCCGTGAGCGACAGGTTGTAGGTGGTGGTGCCGTCGACGACGGTACGGGTCGAGGTCGCGGCGAACGCCGAGGTGGCGAGACCCAGGGTCAGCGCGGCGGAGGCGACGACGGCGAGACCGGCACGGGCGGCGGTACGTGCGGACAGCGGAGATCTCATGATCGGGTGGGCACCTTTCATGACTGGCGATTAGGTAAGGCATACCTAACTTCACGGTGCGGCGAATGTCAACGGGAAGCAAAGGGCCATCAACCTCCGTAGGAGATACGGCAGTTGCGGAAACGACGAAGCCACCCACCGCCCGGGTGAGTGGCTTCCTTTGGGAGCGGTCTCGTCAGTCGCCGACCGCCGAGGGCTGCACCGCCTCGTCCACCGGTGCCGCCGCCGCGGTCTCGCGCCCCGCTCGCCACGCGCCGACGCGGGCGGCCAGGGGCTCGGTCCAGCGGGCGGTGAGCGGGCCCGCGACGACCAGGATCAGGACGTACGCCGTCGCCAGTGGACCGAGGTCGGACTCGACGCCCGCGGTGACCGCGAGCCCCGCGATGACGATGGAGAACTCACCGCGGGCGACCAGCGCGCCGCCCGCGCGCCAGCGGCCCTTGACCGAGATCCCGGCGCGCCGCGCCGCCCAGTAGCCGGTGGCGATCTTCGTCAACGCCGTGACGGCGGCCAGGGCGAGGGCGGGCAGCAGGACGGGCGGGATGCTCGCCGGGTCGGTGTGCAGCCCGAAGAAGACGAAGAAGATGGCCGCGAACAGATCCCTGAGCGGACTGAGCAGGGTGTGCGCGCCCTCGGCGACCTCCCCCGACAGCGCGATCCCGACGAGGAACGCCCCTACGGCGGCGGAGACTTGGAGCTGCTGGGCGATGCCCGCGACGAGGATGGTCAGGCCGAGGACGACCAGCAGCAGTTTCTCGGGGTCGTCGCTGGAGACGAAGCGGGAGATGACCCGGCCGAAGCGGACGGCCAGGAACAGCACCAGTCCGGCGGCCCCGAGCGCGATCGCCAGGGTGACACTGCCGGCGGCGAGCGAGACGCCGGCCACCAGCGCGGTGACGATGGGCAGATAGACCGCCATCGCCAGGTCCTCCAGGACCAGGATGCTGAGAATGACCGGGGTCTCCCGGTTGCCGACCCTTCCCAGGTCGCCCAGCACCTTCGCGATGACTCCGGAGGACGAGATCCAGGTGACCCCGGCGAGCACGACGGCGGCGACCGGACCCCAGCCGAGCAGCAGCGCGGCGGCGGCACCGGGCAGCGCGTTCAGGGTGAAGTCGACCAGCCCTGCCGGGTAGTGGGACTTGAGGTTGGAGACGAGATCGCTGGCCGTGTATTCAAGGCCGAGCATCAACAGCAGGAGTATGACGCCGATTTCGGCGCCGGTTGCGATGAACTCCTCGCTCGCGCCGAGCGGCAGCAGCCCGCCTTTGCCGAAGGCGAGACCGGCGAGCAGATAAAGGGGTATCGGGGAGAAGCTCAGCCGGGCGGCCATCCGGCCGAGCAGCCCGAGCGCGAGGATGATGGAGCCGAACTCGATCAGCAGAACCTGGGAGTGCATGGCGATGTCACTCCCGTCCGAGTATCGACGCGGCCGCGTCGACGCCCTCGCGGGTGCCGATCACGATGATCACGTCCCCGCCCGCGAGCCGGAAGTCGGGCGCCGGGGAGGGGATCGCCTCTGCGCGCCGCAGTACGGCGACCACGGACGCACCGGTCTCCGTCCGCATCCGTGTCTCCCCGAGCACCCGCCCGTTCCAGTGCGAGCCGCCGGCCACCTCGATCCGCTCCGCCACCAGTCCCAGCGGAGTGATGGAGAGCAGACTGGGGCTGTGGTGCGACGGACTCAGCGCGTCGATCAGCGAGGCGGCCTCGGGCGCGGTCAGCCGCAGCGACTGGGCGCACGAGTCCGGATCGTCGGCCTGGTACAGGTTGACGATACGGCCGCCGTCGCGGTGGGCCACGACCGACAGATGCCGTTGCTCACGCGTGACCAGGTCGTACTGAACTCCTATACCCGGCAGCGGAGTCGCCCGCAGGCGTGGCGCAGACACGTTGAGTCCCCTTGCTGATGGCTGGTGTTGAACTGTTGTTGAGCCTCTTGTCGGGGCTCAGGCCCCCGTGACCCCGTCGACGAGTTCGCGCAGCAGGTCGGCGTGGCCGTTGTGGCGGGCGTACTCCTCGATCATGTGCACCATGATCCAGCGCAGCGAGATCCCCTGGCCACCGACGTGGGCCGCCTCCGCCTCCGAGAGCCGCCCGGAGTCGTCCAACGAGGCTGCGGCGGCGACGAGTTCACGGCTCCGCGCGATCTCCGCCCGCCAGACGACGAGCGCCTCGTCGAGCCCGCGCTCGGGGACGAGGGTGTATCCGTCCCCCTTGCCCTCTTCGTAGACGAGGGGCACGTCCAGACCCGCGAACACCCGCTGGAACCAGTTCCGTTCGACCTCGGCCAGATGCTGGACGAGTCCGAGCAGGGTCAGCTCCGAGGGGGCCGCCGAGGCGAGGCGTAACTGCCGGTCGTCGAGGCCCTGGCACTTGAGGGCGAGAGTGGCACGGTGGAAGTCGAGCCATGCGCTCAGCATGGCGCGTTCGTCGGCGTGCGGGGGAGGTATCGGACGGCCGTCCGGTGTAGTCGACATGTGCAGCACCCTTGCACAGGTGCCCGGCGGGCCGCGAGGAATAGAGGCGGCCGGAAGATCGCTGACACGGACACAGCCGAGGATGTCCGGAGCAGCAGCCATGCCGAACCCAGCACCACACCCCGCCACAGGCTCGGCCCTGTCGGCGACCCGCTTCTCCATCCTGGACCGCTCCCGCACCCGCGAGGGCCACCCTGACGCCGAGGCCCTGCGCGACACGGTCGCCCTGGCCCGGGAGGCGGAGCGACTCGGCTTCCACCGTTTCTGGGTCTCGGAACACCACGGGGTGCCCGGTGTAGCTGGCTCCGCGCCCACCGTACTGGCCGCGGCGGTCGCAGCCGCGACACGCACGATCCGGGTGGGCACGGGCGGAGTGATGCTCCCGAATCACCAACCCCTGGTGGTGGCCGAGCAGTTCGGGGTCCTGGAATCCCTCTTCCCAGGCCGGATCGACATGGGCCTGGGCCGCTCGGTCGGCTTCACCGACGGTGTACGCAGAGCCCTGGGCCGCGACAAGGACATGGCCGAGGACTTCTCCACCCAGCTCGACGAACTGCTCGGCTGGTTCGCCGGCACCTCCCCAACGGGGGTCCACGCCCGCCCCGCCGAGGGCCTCACCGTCCCACCCTTCGTCCTCGCGATGGGCGAGGGCGCCACGATCGCCGCCCGAGCCGGCCTGCCCATGGTCATCGGCGACCTGCGCTCCCGCGAGCGGATGCTGCGCGGCATCGACACGTACCGTGCCGGTTTCCGCCCGTCGCCCTGGGCGAGTGAGCCGTACGTGGTCATCTCGGGCACGGTAGCGGTGGCCGCCACGCAGGAGGAGGCCCGACGGCTCCTGATCCCCGAGGCCTGGTCGATGGCGTACTCCCGCACCCACGGCACGTTCCCGCCGCTGCCGCCCGCGGAAGACGTCGAGTCCCGCACGATGACCACGAAGGAGCGCGGCTTCTTCGAGTCGGGGCTCGCGGGCCAACTCGCCGGAACGGCGGAAGAGGTGGCCCACGAACTGGAAACGGTCCTGAAGGAGACAGCCGCCCAGGAGATCCTGATCACGACCAGCACCTACGACCGCACGGCTCTACTGGACTCCTACCGCAGACTGGCAGACCTGCTGGCTTGAAAAGAAGAGGCGGTGCAGCCAGCCTCTTCTTTTCAGGGGCGCGGGGAACTGCGCGACCAGCCACAACGAACCCGCACCCGCCCACGACGGCTAATGCACCCCCACAACCGGCGGCTGCGCCGCACGCGCCAGAGCACGCCGGTCCGGATGGCTACCCGGCGCTATCGCACCCTGCACCTCCACCTCGGCCACCAACCCCCGAGCCGATACGACCCGCCACACCGAAGTCAACAACGAGTCCTCCCCCACAAACGCAGGCGCAGTACTCGCCGCTCCCCCGGCGAGCCGATAGTGCAGATGCACCGGCTGGACAGGCACCCCCGCGTCCAGCGCCGCCTGGAACACGGCCCGGCGGAAGTGCCCCTGGGCTTTACCGCACCAGGTGCTGCCCTCGGGGAAGGCGACAACAGCCGTCCCCTCACGCAACGCCTCCGCGATCTTCCCGACCGTCTGCGGCAACGCCCGCAACCGGTCCCGCTCGATGAACAGCGCCCCGCTGCTCGCGGTCAGCGCGCCCGCCACCGGCCACCCCCGGATCTCGGCCTTGGCCAGCATCCTGGCGGGCCGTACGGCGGCCATCAGCGGGATGTCCAGCCACGAGATGTGGTTGGCGACCATCAGGAGTCCCCCGGAGGGGGCGGTGGGGCCGGTCACCCTGAGCCGGACCCCCGCCGCCCGCACGATGACGCGGACCCAGAGCCGTACCCACCCGGCAGGGATTCTCCTGCCGAGCGGGCACAGCGTGATGCCGGCGAGCAGGACGACCAGGACGGTCATCAGTCGCAGGACGGCCAGGGGTGGGGTCGTCGTGGCACCCTTCGTCTCCACGCACGCTCTCGGGGTGCAGGGCGCGCTGGGCAGCCAGACGCTCATCAGGCCGGGACGAGGGAGAGGAAGTGCCGCAGATAGCGCTGGTTGATCCGGCGCATCGACAGCAGCACGTACAGGTCGGCGACCCCGAAGTCCGGGTCGTGGGCGGGCTCCCCGCAGACCCAGGCGCCGAGGCGGACGTAGCCGCGCAGCAGCGGGGGCAGTTCGGTGCGGCCGGTGGGACGGGCCACGCCCTCGGCGGACCAGGGCAGCAGCGGACGTACCCGGAACTCCTCCGGGGCCAGGTGCCGGTCGCGGACGCGGTCCCAGGTGCCGGCGGCGAGGGTGCCGCCGTCGGAGAGCGGGATGGAGCAGCAGCCGGCCAGCCAGTCGTGGCCGCGGTCGACCATGTAGCGGGCGATCCCGGCCCAGATGAGGCCGATGACGGTGCCGTCGCGGTGGTCGGGGTGGACGCAGGAGCGGCCGACCTCGACGAGGCCGGGGCGGATCGCGTCGAGCCGCGCGATGTCGAACTCGCCCTCGGAGTACAGGCGTCCGGCGACGGCGGCCCGCTCCGGGGGCAGCAGCCGGTAGGTGCCGACGACCTGCCCGGTGACGGTGTCGCGGACCAGCAGGTGGTCGCAGTACGCGTCGAAGGGGTCGACGTCGAGGCCGGGCTGCGGGGAGGACAGCAGGGCACCGAGTTCACCGGCGAAGACGTCGTGGCGCAGCCGCTGCGCGGCGCGTACGTCGTCCTCGTCGCGGGCGAGGGTGACGGTGTAGCGGGTGGGTGCGGCGGGGAGCGGGGGACGTTCGATGGTGGAAACGCCGGTCATGGCTCTCTCCTGGTCACGGGCCGGGGACGGCGAGGCGGCGAGCTGGCCGGTCCCGTTACGTCCGGCCGCATCAGTTCTTCCGACCGCGGCTGTCCTGCGCGTGACCCTCGAAGAGAGTGCGGGTGTGAGCTTGTTGAATGCCAGGGGTGCCTGGCGGGACCGGCAATGAGCACCACTGCCGGTCCCGCCCGTCCGCACCTTGTCGGCGAACGTTCCTGGTAAGGAGGCCGTCATCTCCCGGTGGGGAGGCGGTCATCTCCGGGGGCGGCGGCTACCTGCTGCCCGCCTTGCGGGTCGCCCGCAGCCACTCCTTGTTCATTCCGGTGATGGAGACGAGCGGGATGCCCTTCGGACAGGCGGTCGCGCATTCGCCGGCCAGCGTGCACCCGCCGAACCCCTCCTCGTCCATCTGCGCGACCATGTCGAGGACGCGGGTCTCGCGCTCGGGCGCGCCCTGCGGGAGGACGTTGAGGTGGTTGATCTTCGCCGAGGTGAAGAGCATCGCCGCGCCGTTCGGGCAGGCGGCCACACAGGCCCCGCAGCCGATGCACTCGGCGTGCTCGAAGGCGAAGTCGGCGTCCGGTTTGGGTACGGGGGTGGCGTGTGCCTCGGGGGCGGCGCCGGTCGGGGCGGTGACGTAGCCGCCGGCCTGGATGATCCGGTCGAAGGCGGACCGGTCCACGACCAGGTCCTTCACCACCGGGAAGGAGGCGGCGCGCCACGGCTCGACGTCAATGGTGTCGCCGTCCGCGAAGGACCGCATGTGGAGCTGGCAGGTGGTGGTGCGCTCGGGCCCGTGCGCGTCGCCGTTGATGACGAGCGAGCAGGCGCCGCAGATGCCCTCGCGGCAGTCGTGGTCGAAGGCGACGGGGTCCTCGCCCTTGAGGATGAGTTCCTCGTTGAGGGTGTCGAGCATCTCCAGGAAGGACATGTCGGCCGAGATGCCGTCCACCTCGTACGTGGACATGGCGCCGTCGGCGTCGGCGTCGCGCTGCCGCCAGACGCGCAGGGTGAGCTTCATGCGTAGCTCCGCTGGGTGGGGTGGACGTACTCGAAGACGAGGTCTTCCTTGTGCAGGGTCGGGGCCTCGCCCGTTCCCGTGAACTCCCAGGCGGCGGCGTACGAGAACTCGTCGTCCCTGCGCTCCGCCTCGCCGTCCGGGGTCTGGGACTCCTCGCGGAAGTGGCCGCCGCAGGACTCGGCGCGGTGCAGGGCGTCGAGGCACATCAGCTCGGCCAGTTCGAGGTAGTCGACGATGCGGTTGGCCTTCTCCAGCGACTGGTTGAACTCCTCGCCGGTGCCCGGGACTTTGATCCGCCGCCAGAACTCCTCGCGGATCTGCGGAATGCGCTCCAGAGCCTTCCGCAGTCCGCTGTCGCTCCGCGCCATCCCGCAGAACTCCCACATCAGTTCGCCGAGTTCACGGTGGAAGGAGTCGGGGGTGCGGTCGCCGTCGACGGAGAGGAGGAGGTTGAGGCGGTCCTCGGTCTCTGCCAACACCTCCTGTACGGCGGGGTGTTGGGCGTCGACCGGGGTCTGGCCGGGGTGGCGGGCCAGGTAGTCGTTGATGGTGGCCGGGAGGACGAAGTAGCCGTCGGCCAGGCCCTGCATCAGCGCGGAGGCGCCGAGCCGGTTGGCGCCGTGGTCGGAGAAG
The DNA here is from genome assembly GCF_021545335.1 of Streptomyces sp. GQFP. Taxonomy (GTDB): domain Bacteria; phylum Actinomycetota; class Actinomycetes; order Streptomycetales; family Streptomycetaceae; genus Streptomyces. The sequence goes on from NZ_CP089312.1 coordinate 575,541, forward strand.
TTGGCCTCGCCGATCGCGAACAGGCCCGGGACGGTGGTCTGGAGGTCGTAGTCGACCCAGAGTCCGCCCATCGTGTAGTGCACGGCGGGATAGATCCGCATGGGGACGGTGTACGGGTCCTCGGCGGTGATCCGCGCGTACATGTCGAAGAGGTTGCCGTACTTCTCCTCGACGGCCTTGCGTCCCATCCGCCGGACGGCGTCGGCGAAGTCGAGGTAGACGCCCTGTCCGCCGGGTCCTACGCCGCGCCCCTCGTCACAGACGTTCTTGGCGGCGCGGGAGGCGATGTCGCGGGGCACCAGGTTGCCGAAGGAGGGGTAGATGCGCTCCAGGTAGTAGTCGCGCTCGTCCTCGGGGATCTCGTTCGCGGGCCGCTGGTCCCCCTTGGCCTTCGGCACCCAGATCCGGCCGTCGTTGCGCAGCGACTCGCTCATCAGGGTGAGCTTGGACTGGTGCTCGCCGGTGCGCGGGATGCAGGTCGGATGGATCTGGGTGAAGCAGGGGTTGGCGAAGTGGGCGCCACGCCGGTGGGCCCGCCAGACGGCGGTGGCGTTGGAGTTCATGGCGTTCGTCGAGAGGTAGAAGACGTTGCCGTAGCCGCCACTCGCCAGTACGACGGCGTCCGCGAAGTGGCTGGAGATCTCGCCGGTGATCAGGTCCCGGGCGACGATTCCCCGGGCCCGTCCGTCGACGACGATCAGGTCGAGCATCTCGGTGCGGGCGTGCATCTCGATGTTCCCGGCGGCGATCTGCCTGCTGAGCGCCTGGTAGGCACCGAGGAGCAGCTGCTGACCCGTCTGGCCGCGGGCGTAGAAGGTCCGCGAGACCTGGACGCCGCCGAAGGAGCGGGTGTCGAGCAGTCCGCCGTACTCGCGGGCGAAGGGCACGCCCTGGGCGACGCACTGGTCGATGATCTCGACGGAGATCTGCGCCAGCCGGTGGACGTTGGACTCACGGGCGCGGAAGTCGCCGCCCTTGACGGTGTCGTAGAACAGCCGGTGCACGGAGTCGCCGTCGTTGCGGTAGTTCTTCGCCGCGTTGATTCCGCCCTGGGCGGCGATCGAGTGGGCGCGGCGCGGGGAGTCCTGATAGCAGAACTGGACGACGTGGTAGCCCTGTTCGGCGAGCGTGGCCCCGGCGGAACCGCCCGCGAGCCCTGTCCCGACGACGATGACGGTGTGCTTGCGCCGGTTGGCGGGGTTGACCAGCTTGGCCTCGAAACGGCGCGTGTCCCAGCGCTCGTTGACGGGTCCGGCGGGCGCCTTCTGATCGACGAGGGGCTCGCCGGTGACGTATTCGGTGTAGGTCATTTCAGCTCACCACTCCGGTCATGACGCCCACGGGTACGGCGAGGAAACCGGCCGTGAGCAGCAGCGCGAGGACGTTGGCGACGGACTTGAGGGCGCGGTCGCGGCTGCGGCTGCCGACGCCGAGGGTCTGGGCGGCGCTCCAGAAACCGTGCCGGATGTGCAGGCCGAGGGCGAGCATCGCGACGATGTAGATGACGTTGCCGTACCAGGTGGAGAAGGTGTCGACGACGTTCTGGTAGGGGTGCCCCTCCTGGAATCCGCCCGAGTGCACGGTGCCGGTGGTCAGGTCGAGGATGTGCCAGACGATGAAGAGGCCGAGGATGATCCCGCCCCAGCGCATGGTGCGCGTCGCGTAGCTGGCCCGCGCCTTCTTGTGCACGTACTTGCTCGGCCGGGCCCGGATGTCGCGGCGGCTGAGCTGGTAGGCGGAGGTGGCGTGGGCGACGACGGCGACCACGAGGACGATCCGGATGAGCCAGAGCGTCCACTCGTAGTGCATGAAGGGCTCGCCGACCGTGCGCAGCCAGTGGGCGTAGTGGTTGAACTCGCCGGGCCCGAAGAAGATCTTCAGGTTTCCGATCATGTGAACGACGAGGTACAGGAGCATGATCAGGCCGCTCACGGCCATCACGGTCTTCTTGCCGACGGACGAGTCCCACACGGTACGCGCCATCGACGGCCGTCGGTCCGTCCGCGTTGCCAGAGCCATGGATCAGACGCTAGGCGGCGGGACCCTGATCGGTCCAAGACATGGTCCGGCTCGTTTCGATAGCCAATGCCTATGCAGGCAGTACGCTGGCCGTATGCAGTTCCAGCAGCTCCAGTACTTCGTGGCGGTCGCCGAGACCCGGCACTTCACGCGCGCCGCGGATCTCGTCCATGTCGCGCAGCCGTCGCTGTCCCAGCAGATCAAGGCGCTGGAACGGGAGTTGGGGGCCGAACTGTTCCTGCGGGCACGCGGCAACATCACGCTCACGGACGCCGGCGAGGCGCTCCTGCCGCTGGCCCGGCGCATCCTGGCCGACGCGGACACGGCCCGGCACGAGGTGCAGGAACTGGTCCAGCTCCGGGCGGGCCGGATCCGGCTCGGCGCGACCCCGAGCCTGTGCACGGGGCTGCTGCCGGAGGTGCTGCGCGCGTTCCACGACCGCTATCCCGGCATCCGGCTGCTGATCGAGGAGGGCGGGTCGCACGACCTGGTACGGCAGCTGGCGCGAGGCGCCCTGGACCTGGCCCTGGTCGTCCTGCCGCTGCCGACCCCGTCCCCGGCGCTGACCACGCTGGAGGTGCTGCGCGAGGATCTGGTGGTGGTGTCGTCCCCGGAGGCGCCCGCACCCGGCCGGGGCCGGCGGACCGTCAGCATCGCCGACCTGGAGGGCGAGCGCCTGGTGATGTTCCGACACGGCTACGACCTGCGCGAACTGACCGTGGCCGCGTGTCGCTCCGCTGGGTTCGAGCCGGAGTTCGCGGTGGAGGGCGGCGAGATGGACGCGGTCCTTGGTTTTGTGCGGGCTGGGCTCGGCGTGGCCGTCGTACCGCGCATGGTGGCCAGCCGGTCGGGGCGTGGGCTACGGGTGACTCCGTTGGCTCGGCCGGGGTTGTTCAGGGCGATCGCCCTGGCCCACCGAAGCGATGTGGCTCCGCCTCGGGCGGCTCGGGAGTTGCAGCGGATGCTGTTTGAACGGTAGTTGACGGGGACGTGGGGGTTGTGGACACAGCTCAGGCCGTCCGTGGCTGGTCGCGCCCGCGCGGCGGAGCCGCAAATGTCACAGCCCCGCGCCCCTTTGGGGCGCGTCTATGGCACCGGAGTTCCCTGGTGGTAGTACATGCGCCAACCCGTCTCCTCGTCCTGCTTGCGCCATAGAGAGCTGCGGCGGGCCCTGTTGCCGTCGAAGACCGTCTCGAACGTGAGGTGGATCAGGCCGGGGGCCAGGAGGACGCCCCTGATCGCCGACGGCTCGTAGCGCGGACCCCCCGCCGAACTGCCCGGCTTGGTGGGCAGTTCGGCGATCGTCTCCTCGTACGTGTAGCGTCGGCCGGAGGCGCCGACCTCCACGAACTCGGGGTCGATCAGGCGGGCGGCCTCGCCGGAGGCACGGAAGGCGGGGTCCATCAGGAGCAGTTCGCCCTCGATGGCCTCCTTCGCGTCAGCTGATTCCTGGGTCAAAAGGTCTCACCCCGTCGCATCCACCAACGCCAGCTCGTGCAGCCGCTCCGGTGGGCCCGGGCGGGCGTAGTACCAGCCCTGGGCGGAGTCGCAGCCGAGTATGCGGAGTTGTTCGGCCTGGGCGCCTGTTTCCACTCCCTCGACCGTCACCGCGAGGTTCAGACTGTGGGCCAGGGAGACGATTCCCTCGACGATCTTGAGATCGACGGGGTCCGCCGGGAACTGTTGCATGCCCTGAGTGAAGGAGCGGTCCAGTTTGAGGATGCTCACCGGGAGACGGCGCAGGTTGGCGAGGTTCGAGTAGCCGGTGCCGAAGTCGTCCAGGGCGATGTCCACGCCCATTTCCGCGAGGCGGCGCAGGGGTTTGAGGAGGTCGTCGTCGGCGCCGATCAACGCCGACTCCGTCACCTCCAGGCACAGCACCTCGGGTTCCAGACCCGCGCGTTCCAGGATGTCCACCGTGTCCTGGACGAGGCCCGGGTGGGTGAGCTGGCAGGGGGACAGGTTGACGTTGATTCGGAGAGGACCGCCTGCCGGGTGGCCTCCGTAGCGTTCCTGCCAGTCTCGGGCCTGGCGCACCGACTGTTCCAGGACCCAGCGGCCCAGCGGGACGATCAGGCCGGTGTGTTCGGCGAGCGGGATGAAGCGGTCGGGGCCGAGGACGCCGTGCTGCGGATGCAGCCAGCGCACCAGGGCCTCGGCGCCACGGACGCTGCCGTCGCCGAGGTTGACCAGCGGCTGGTACTCGATGAAGAACTCGTTCCGGTCCAGCGCGGCCGGCAGGGCCGTCGTCAGGCCGTGACGCGTGATCGCCTTCAAGTCGGCCTCGGGGTCGGCGAGTTCGAAGCGGTTGCCGCCCGCCGACTTGGCCCGGTACATGGTGATGTCGGCGCTTCGGAGTACCTCCGCCGGGCCGCGCTCCCCCGCCGGGCCCTCCACGATGCCGATGCTGCCGCGCACGGTCAGCTCACGGCCGTCGACGCTGACCGGGGCGATCAGCGCGTGCATGATGCGGGCGGCGAGTTCGTCGACCTCGGCCTCGGTGTCGGGGCCGGTGGTCAGCGCCACGAACTCGTCGCCGCCCAGCCGGGCCACCATCTCGCCCGGCGCGGTCGCACAGGACTGCAGCCGGTCGGCGACCTCGACGAGCAGCCGGTCGCCGGCCGCGTGGCCGAGGCTGTCGTTGATGGTCTTGAAGCCGTCGAGGTCGAGATAGCACAGACCGAAGCGCTGGCCCTCGCCCGCCGTCACGGCCTTCTCCAGGCGTTCGAAGAACAGTGTGCGGTTGGGCAGCCCGGTGAGCGCGTCGTGCGTGGCCTCGTAGCGCAGCCGGAGGTTGAGGAGCCGGCGCTCGGTGGTGTCCTCCATCAGGGCCAGCTGGTACTGCGGCCGGCCGTCGGCGTCCCGGAGGAGGGAGACCGTGAGGTTGGTCCACAGGACCGTTCCGTCGGGGCGGTAGAACGCCTTCTCGGCGTGGTAGTGCTCGCGCTCGCCCTGGACGAGTTCCTCGTACAGCTTCCAGACCTGGGGGCCGTCGTCCGGATGGGTCCACTCCGTGACCTTGCGGCCCCGTACGGTCTGCTCCGAGCCGCCGAACATGCGTTGCAGCGCGCCGTTGATCTGCAGGATGTTGCCGTCGAGGTCGGCGATGCCGATGCCTATGGCCGCGCCCTCGAAGACCGCGCGGAAGCGGGCCTCACTGTCGTGCAGCGCCTCGGCGACCGTGCTGCGCGCGCTCTGCGCGGCCCACGCGATCGCCTCCTGCTCGGCCAGCGTCCGGTCGCGCAGCGCGCCGGCGTACCCGGCGGCCATGGCGTGCTGGAGCCTCGACGAACGGTTGCGCAGATCCTCCTGCGGGCCGTCCTCACCGCAGTACAGCACCAGATAGGCGTCCACGCAGTCGAGCGAGCGGCTGAGCGCCTCGGGGTCGGTGCAGTGCGCGGCGACCAGCGCGGCGCCGACCGCCCTGCCCTCCTCGGCGTCGAACGTCCTGGCCCGCAGCGCCTCACTCAACCGCCCGGCGAGCGGCAGGAGTTGCTCCTCGAACTCCGGCCGGGTGAGCGACGTGGAGGTCACCTGGTACACCGACCGGCTCCAGATGGTCACGAACCGGCGCAGTCTGTCCTGGGGCCCGTCCGGCTCCGCGGTCACGCCGTACGCCCCACGCCGGCGAATCCGGAGAAGGAGTACGCGTCCTCGTCCTCCGGTGCCGTCTCCGGCCGCCAGCGCGGCATCGGCACCAGTCCCGGTTCCACCATGTCGTACCCCTCGAAGAACCGCGCGATCGAGTCGCGCGAGCGCATGACCAGCGGGTTGCGAATGTCCTTGTATACGTCGACCGCGCCCTCGGCCCGCTCCGGCGGCAACGGGATTCCCTCGTACGAGGCATGCGACAGGACGAGCAGGCTGCCGGGCGCGAGCGCGTCACGCAGCTCGGCGACCGCCGCGTACGGGTCGTCCATGTCTTCCACGAAGTGCAGTATGGCAACGAGAAGCAGGGCCACTGGCCGGTTCTGGTCGATCAGACCCCGTACCTGTGGGCTGTCCAGGATCTCCCGGGGCTTGCGCAGATCGGCCGCGAGGACGTCCGCGCGCTCGTCACCGGCCAGGACCACCTGGCTGTGTGCGACGGCAACGGGGTCGTGGTCGACGTACATCACCCGAGCCTCCGGGCAGACCGCCCGCGCCACTTCGTGGACGCTGCCGAAGGTGGGAATGCCGGAGCCGATGTCGAGGAACTGGGTGATGCCCTCGGCGGCCGCGAATCGAACGGCCCGGCGCATGAACGCACGGTTCGCCTGCATGATCTTCGGAAGTCCCGGCATGAACTCCATGGCCCGGCGGGCCGCTTCCCGGTCGACCTCGAAGTTGTGCGAACCGCCCAGGTAGAAGTCGTAGATCCGGGAGACGCTCGGCACCGAGATGTCGATGCCCCGGGGGGCCCAGGCGGGACGCTCCATCTATCTCTCTCCAAGGAGTTGGCAGGCGTTGGCGCTCCAGTGTTCGAGCTGAGGTTACTGATCGCCTGCCAAAGGAGCGAGCGGAAACGGAAATTGACCATCCGTTCCCGGTCACTGCCTGCGGCACGTGCCGAATTCAAGTACCGCGAACTCTCTACGAAATGTATCCGGAGCATTCCAAAGAGTTCCCAAGGGTTACGAACAGTGGCCGCCGACTCCCGTGGAAACACGGCGAGTCGGGGACGATTCCCCGACAAATCGCCCTGCCTGTCGACGCGTTGCGGAGTCGCCGAGTTGTCGCGGAGTCACGGACATGCCGAAGCGACCTGCTCCCTTCACGCCACACGGACCGTGTGCGGCACGAAGGGAGCAGGCCCGGAGAAGTCGGCTTCTGCTGCTGCCGGTTACTACTCGTTCGGCGCGCCGACGAGCTTGCCGTCGGGTGCCACGGCGTACCAAGTGCCGCCGACGCCCTGGCCGTTGGTGTCGCCCGGCTTCTTGTCGTTGATGAAGGTGTAGATGGGCGAGCAGTTGACCGTCATCTGCTTGACGTTGTTGTCGGGCCGGGTGAAGCTCATCAGGCCCTTCTTCTGGACGCCCTTGGTGTCGTTGACCTCGACCGGTGCGACGACCGGCCACTTCTCGAGGCAGGCGCCGACACAGGCGGAGACGGGCTTCGGCCAGGCCTCGTCCTTGATGAAGCGGTAGACCGTCATGCCGTTCTTGTCGACGACGATCTCACCGAGCTCGGCGTCGTTGCGGGTGGACAGGCCGGGCAGCGAGGCCAGCGTGGCCTTCTTGCCGTCGGGAGCGAGGCCGTACCACTTGCCGCCCACACCCTGGCCCTTGATGTCACCGGCCGCGGTGTCCTTGGCGTAGTAGTAGGCGGGCCAGCCGCCGACCGTCAGCTGCTTGGTGCCGTCGGCGCGGGTCACCTCGCCGAGCAGCGCGGCATCGATACCGGCACCGGCCGTGACATCGTCCGCCGGAACCGGCGGCCAGGCGGTGGCGCAGTCGCCGTCACAGTTGGACTTCGGCGGTTCGGCCGTGTCCGCGTCGAAGCGGTAGATCGTACGGCCGGCGCTGCTGGCCAGCACCTTGCCGATCTCCGCGCTGGCGACAACGTTCAGCTGGCCCGCAGCGGCCTGGCTGCCCGCGGCGGCCTGCTCTCCATTGGCATTCGTACCGGTGTCGGTACCCGTACCCGTGCCTGTACCGGTACCCGTGCCGGCCACGGTTCCGACGCCACCGGCGGCGGCGGGTGCCGCCGCGCCGACGTTCTGGCTGCTCGTGTCGGTGGCCTTGTCCTGACCGCACGCCGTCGTAAGCGCCAGCACGGCCGCAGCTGACGCTACGAGTGAGGCGCTCCGCCAGGAGGTCTTCATAATGAAACTCCCCGTAATCGTTAGGGTGTTGCGACGCCCTGCTGGGCCGCCGCACGGTCCTAGGTACGGGCGGGGATGGTCACTGTGTTCAACCTCTGCACAAATTTCTTTCCGATCCCTGTGGCCCCACCCGTCACTGCCGGCACACCGTCATCCGTCACACCTCGTACACGAGGACGGATCACAGGACACAGCTAGAACGCCTGATCCAAACCGCGGCACGACATATGTCACTCGTTCGGGGCAATCTCCTCGCGCTCCCGCGCGCGCGAGAGCGCCCAGCGCACATGATCTTCGTCGTGTATGGACCCACACGGACCCGATTCGCCCTCGCCATACGGGTGTTGGCGCTGCTGGCACTGACCTGGCTGCTCGTCGGCGTGCCGATCGGCATGGCCGGCGCGACGACCTGTGTCTCCGTCGCCACCGAACAGGGCGGCGGTACATCGGTGACGGTCACCGGGAACGGCGCCACGGTCGCGGTCGGCACCGGCGTCCCGGCCGCCACCGGAGACGGAGACGGCTGGTCGGTCGACGCGGGCAACGGCGGTGCGGCGGTCACCGGAAACGGTACGGCGGTGGTCGTCGGCACCGGCTCCTGGTGCCCGACCCCGACACCACCGCCGCCCTGCCCCACCTCGACGCCCACACCCACGCCGTCACCGACCCCCACACCCACGCCGACTCCCCCGCCCGCACCCACGCCCACGAAGGAACCGCCGCCACCACCGAAGCCGAGTCCCACACCCACCCCGACGCCGACCCCGAAGCCCACTCCCCCGCAGAAGCCGACACCGGTACCGGAGCCACCGGCCGCTCCGCCCGCCCCGGCTCCGCCGCCGCCTCCCGCGCCGGCGCCCACCCCCTCGTACACACCGACGCGCACCCCGAAGCCGAGCCCGAGCCCGAGTCCGACGGCGTCACCGACGACGGTGAGTTATCCGCCGTACCACGTGTCCGCCCGCAAACGGACCGTCCGCAGTGGCCCGTCGCTCGTCTCGCTCACGCTGCTCGTCACCCTGCCCGCACTGATCGCCGTCATCGCACTGCGTCCGCGCTGACCTCTTGGAGGCATCCCCTTGTCGGAATGGCTTGTTCTCGCCCTCGCGATCGCGGCCGCGTGCGCGGTCGTCGTCATCATCACCGTCGTACGGGATCGCAGGGCCCCGGAGGACGAGGATCCGTCCGACACCCCGGACGTGATCGAGTACATGACGATGTGGATCGGTGTGGTCTACGCCATCGTGCTGGGCCTGGCCATCGCCGGTGTCTGGGAGGCCCGCGGCGTCGCCCAGGACCATGTGTCGACCGAGGCGCACGCGCTGCACGAGATCTCCGAGCGCGTCCGGGTCTATCCGCCCGACGTCCGTGACCGCATTCGGGACGATGTCAACGCCTATGTCGGACACGTCGTCAAGACCGAGTGGAAGGAGATGTCCGACAACGGCAAGGTGACCGAGCGGGGCGACCAGCTGCTGGACCGTATCCGCGCCGACGTCACGGACTACGAGCCGAAGACGGACTTCCAGGCGCAGGCCTACCAGCCGCTCCTGGACCAGGTGACCACGGCGGACCAGGCCCGTACGGCCCGCGCCGACTCGACCGGGCCGACCATGCCGGGCGTCGTGTGGTTCGGCCTCATCGCTGGAGGCCTGATCACGGTCGGCATGATCTTCGCCCTCCAGATCCGCCGCACACCCCGCGAGATGATCCTCGCCGGGCTGTTCTCGACCCTGATCGCGTTCCTGCTCTTCCTCATCTGGGACTTCGACGCGCCCTACAGCCGTGGCATCACCGCCACGGCGGAGCCGTTCCTGACGCTCTTTCCGGGCGCGGACCGCTGAGACCGTCCACGGATGACCGCTCGCGACCGGCGGGGACCCGCTGACGGTTCCTCACCGGCCGCGGCCACGGGGGACACCCGCCACGCGCGCGTGTCCCCCGACTCGCTCAACGGAATCCCCTGACCGGCCCACATCCGTGCCCCATTCGCACGACACCGATCGCGCGTACGCACACGTGTTCCTAGCGTTTCGGTCATCGAGGTGCATTTCTGGCGCGAACGGTATGGCGCGAGCGGAAAAGGTCCGCAGCTGCTCCTCGGGGACCCGGAGGACTCACATGCGCGCGATACGCGTCGCCTCGGCCGCACTGCTGGGCGTCACCGCCCTCACCCTCGCCTCGCCCGCCGCCCACGCGGCCGTCTCGGACAACAGCGTCACGTCGTTCGGGTTCAGTGTCGTGCCCTCGACGATCGCGGCGGGCGGGCAGGTCACCCTGCGCGTGGACAACTGCAACGACGACACCCGGGTGTCCTCCGGTGTGTTCGATCCGATCACCATCCCGAAGGGGCAGTCGTCGGTGACGGCGAAGGTCGACTGGGACGCCGAACCGGGGGCCGCGTACCGGGTGACGTTCACCTGCGGCGGCGAGAGCGGTCACACCGACCTCACCATCGCCGGCGGCAACCCCAACGACCCGACGCACCACCCCGTGCCGATCCAGCGGGGTGTGCACGCGGGCGAGGGCGGCAGTGTCGCCGGCTTCGACCTCAAGGAGATCGGCCTCGGCGCGGCGCTCATCGCGGGGTCGCTGGCAGTCGCGTACCACTTCTCCCGCCGCGGTACGGGCGACGGCGGCGCCTGACCCGCCGGCACCCGCACAGCCCTTCGCCCCGGATACCCGTCAGGGTCCGGGGCGAAGGGCTGTCGACGTGCGGTCCGCGCTCCGAAGGGGATGAGCGTCAGATCCGGTTCTCGGACCGGCGGCGCATCCAGAACACACCACCACCGACGAGCGCGGCGGCCACAAGACCGCCACCGATCGCCATGTCGGCCGGTGTGGCCCCGGTGGACGTGCTGCCGCCGAGACCGCCCCGGACACCGCCGATGACCGTGAAGACACTGGTGAAGGTCTTCGACTTGTTCTCACAGTTGGTGGTGACGCTGTACGAACCCGCGGTGGCGTTCGAGTTGACGGTCACCGTCGCCGTCGCCGTGCTGCCGCCCATCGACTTCAGCTTGGTCGCCGGGAAGGCGTTCGAGCTGACGGTGCTGCCCTGCATGGTGCAGGCGGAACCGTTGACCGTGAGGACCAGCTGGCCGCCCGGGGCGATGACGCTCGGTGCGGCGGTGACGCTGGTCGGTTGGTCCCAGGCCGAGGCCGCCGGGGCGGCGAGCCCCACCGCGGCAGCCGTGGCGGCAGACACCACCAGGGCACGAGTAGTACGCATGTTGAACCTCCGCGGAAGGCGCCCCGGGACCCGTCCCCGGTCGATCGGCGAGAAAACGCCTCCCAGACGAACCCTCAGATGCCGTGCGCGCAGCCGCATTTCGGGAATGGTCCGTCCTGGTGAGGGGACACGCCGGGCAATGACCGCACAATCAGATATTGCCGCAGGTCACGGACCGTCAGAAAAATACTTTTTCCCGCGACCCGGATGGCTCACGAACGCTTCACGGACGACACAAGCGCCACCCGTTCGCTGCTGCCCCGTCGCCGGTTTCCCGCCGGGCACTTAGCGTTCTCGTATGCGCGATTGACCCGGCGACGGCCGGGTCGAGAGGGGAAGGCGAATGTCTGCGTCCGAGCTGGCGGAAGAGGAGGAGCGGCGGAAGAAGCGCGCTCCGTGGGGCGTGATAGCGCTTGTTCTGCTGACCGGCCTCGCGCTCATTCGGAATGGTTCGGGAGAGTTCGAGGTGGGTCCGCCGCAGCCCGCGTCGGCGGCGGCAGCGGACAGCCGCCTCCCGGGCGGCACCTTCTCCAGCACCCCGGCCGCACTGCCGTACTCCGTGGTCGACCGGGTGCGGATCCCGGCGATCCAGGTCGACGCACCGGTGCTGCCGGTGGGTCTGGACGCGGCCGGATGGGTGGACGCCCCGCCCGCGGAGGACCCGAATCTGGCGGGCTGGTTCACCGGTGCCGTGTCGCCCGGTGAGAAGGGCACCGCGGTGGTCGTCGGCCATGTCGACAACAAACAGGGCCCCGCCGTGTTCTACGGACTCGGGGCCCTCAAGAAGGGACATCGTGTCGAGGTCCAGCGCCAGGACGGAAAAGTGGCCGTCTTCGAGATCTACGGCATCGAGGTCTTCGAGAAGGACAACTTCCCCGGCGACCGTGTCTACGGCAGCAGGAACACCCCGGAATTGCGGGTCATCACCTGCGGGGGCGGTTTCTCCAAACAGAACGGCTACAACGGAAACGTCGTCGTTTTCGCCCGCCTGGTCGAGGTCCGCTGAGCGTTCCCCGACCGGGCGGGCGAAAGCCCGTGTCCAGTGACTCCGGTAATTCCGTTACGTGTAATGCCGTGTCGGTACGGTGATGCGGTACCCGGAATCCAGCAGTTCCGGCAGATAGTCGCGCAGCGCCCGGACGCTCTGTGAGCGGTCGCCGCCCGCGTCGTGCGAGAGCACCACGACCCCCGGGGCGGCGCCGCGCTCGACCCGGTCGACGATGGTGTCGGCGCCCGGGGCCATCCAGTCGAGGGTGTCGACGGTCCAGGCGAGGGGTTCCATGCCGAGGTCGGCGCCGATCTGGAAGGCGGCCCGGTTCCACGCGCCGTAGGGGGCGCGGAACCAGACGGGCGCCTCACCGCAGGCGTCCTCGACGACCTCGCTGGTGCGTTCCATCTGGGAGCGGATCTCGGCGCGGCTGAGGCGGGTGAGCAGCGGGTGGGACCAGGTGTGGTTGCCGACGACGTGTCCGCCCTCGGTCATCTCGGCGAGCAGGTCCTTGTTGTGGACCGCCATCTCCCCGCACACGAAGAACATCGCGCGGACGTCGTGCTCGCGCAGGGTCCGCAGGATGTCCGGGGTGTAGCGGGGGTCGGGGCCGTCGTCGAAGGTCAGCACCATGGTGCGGCCACGTCCGGACACCCGCAGCAGGGGCTCGTGGCGGACCAGGGTGCGGCCGTGCGCGGCGGCGGGTGGCGGGCCGTAACCGGTGAGGGGTTCCAGGCGGTATGCGGAGGGCTTGAGCGCGCGGTGCGCCGGGGGGCCGGCGGCGGGGGCGGCGGGCTTGGCGGCCGGGGTCCCGTCGGGGCCCACGGTGAGCAGCGCGGCCGTACCGGCCGCTCCCACGGCGGCGACCCCGCCGATCGTCAACACCCGGCGCCGTGTGAGCAACTGATCCTTCGTCATGACTCATGAGTCGCCCGGTACGGACCCGACGCCCCGCATCGACACCGGTGCGGCGGCAGGAAAGCACCCGCCTGGACCAGTACGCGCCGATCAGGCCCTCCCCCCGCGTCTCCTGCAGGCCCCGGGCGCCCGATAGCCTCGCGGTGTGACGGAAGAGCAGCACTCAGCCCGGTCAGGGCACCAGTTCGAGCGGGGCACGGACGGTCCGAAGGTCATCGTGGTCGGCGTCGACGGCTCCGACTCCTCGCTCCGCGCCGCCGCCTACGCCGCGGGACTGGCCCGGCGCCAGCACGCGCTGCTCGCCCTGGTGTACGTCCAGCCGGTGATGGCGGCGGGCGCCGCGTTCGGGGCGCCGGTGGCGGAGACGACGGACCAGATCGCCGAGGACCTGATCGCACAGATTCGCGAGGGCACCGACCAGGTCAAGGGGATCTTCGACGTCCGCTGGGAGTTCCACACCTTCCGCGGGGACCCGTACGCCGGGATGGTGAAGGCCGCCGACGATCTCAAGGCGGACGCCGTGGTCGTCGGCGCGTCCGAGCAGGCGGGCCACCGGATCATCGGCTCGGTCGCGATCCGGCTGGTGAAGGCGGGCCGCTGGCCTGTGACGGTCGTGCCGTAGCAGCGACCGGGGGCACCGCTGGCCCGTCGTCGGACCGGCCGGCTGCCGTCCGGATGAGGAATGCGCCGTTCAGACCGTTCGTCGCACCGTTCGTCGACGGGTCCGACCGTCCGCCGCACACTCCGGTCCGTGCTCTGTCCCGGATCGGGACCTTGAGATGCCATACGGCCATGACGGCCGGAACCACCATCACCCACGGGACGACGACCGCCGAGCACGAGTTGGCCGCGCTGCAGCGCGAGCACGGCCGACCGCTCTTCGCCCTGCTGCTGCGCCTGTGCGACGGCGACCGGCAGCGCGCCGAGGACCTGGTGCAGGAGACCCTCGTACGCGCCTGGCAACACCCCGAGGCGCTGCGCGCCGACGACTTCGAGTCCGTACGGCCCTGGCTGATGACCGTGGGGCGACGGCTCGCTATCGACGCGCGGCGGGCCCGGCAGGCGCGGCCCGCCGAGGTCGGGGACGCGATCCTGGAGAACGCGCGGGTGTGTGCCGATCACGCGGAACGGTCCGCGGCGACCCTCGATGTGCGGGAGGCTGTGAAGACACTCACTCCCGAGCACCGTGAAGTCCTGGTGCTCGTGTACTTCCACGGTGCGAGTGTGGCGGAGGCCGCCACAGCCCTCGGGATTCCTCCCGGTACGGTGAAGTCTCGCGCGTATTACGCGCTGCGCGCCCTGCGCCGAGTCCTGCCGGGTTATGCGGCCGACCTGCGGTGAAACCAATGGTCGAGTCAAACCTCGGTAAAGCGCCTTGCTGAGGACCATGGTTGAGCCATCAGCTGTCTTCATCCGTGTTCCGGACTGGCACCAGTCCCGGATGCCCGGGGTCGGGCGACGCGCACGCACCGGAGGAAGGCAGGAAGGGATGCTGCACAGAGGTCAAGAGAGCACGGACGGCGCCGGCGGGGGCGAACTCACCGTCCCCATGGCCTGGTTGTACGCCGAGTACATCGCCGACGAGCTGCTGCGGACGGGCGACCTGATGCCGCCCACGTCCTTCGAGTTCCGCGCGGGTCGGGACGCGCTGGCACTCACCATCTTCCTCTCCGACACCAGCGGGGAACTCTCGGGCATCCGGGTCATCACGCAACTGGAGAAGTGGCTTTCGCTCACGGCGTACGACCAGCCCTGGCAGGACTGGGTCCGCGAACGTATGTCCAGATTGGCGGCCGACGCACTCGACTCGGGGGCGCCGGCACCGGACTTGGACCTGGCCGCCGCCGCCTGGCGCTGGCTGGAGGAGACCGAGCTGCTCGCCCCGGACCTGGACGCCGTTCCAGGAGGTGGGCCCGTGCTCGGTGAGGACGACGGACCGAAGGTGTGGACCCCGGCCTGGCGGCTCGGACTGCCGCTGGGCCATCTGGCGATCCATCTTTTTTAAATCAGACCAATCCGCGGGCCCCACCGCTCCGAACACCTAAGGTCTCGATTCGGTATGGGGCTTGAGTGATTCCGCGATCCGGTGCGTACCGGTGGGAGCAACACCACCCCACCCGTACCATCGGCACGAGGATTCGGCATGAGGTCCCTGGAACGGCATCGCGACGTCGGCGCATACGCGCTCGGCGTGCTCGACGAGGCGGAGGCCTTCCGCTTCGAGGACCACCTCATGGAGTGCCCCCAGTGCGCGGTCCAAGTGACCGAATTCGGCTCCGCCACACGGCAGTTGCTGCTGTACAAGCGGGCCACGCCGCGCTCCGTGCACCCCATGGCCCAACCCGGTCCCAGGCTTCTGGACCGGCTGCTCGGTGAGGTCGCGTCCCGGCGGCGGGCCGGGCGGCGGCGCTGGCTGTTCGCCGTGGCCGCCGCGGTGGTCTTCGCCGTGGCCGGGCCCGGTATCGCGATCATGGCGGGCGGCGACGGCGCGGACCGGACGCAGAAGGTCGAGGCGACCGACGAGCGGTCGGGCGTCTGGGCGCAGGTCACCAGTGAGAACACGGTCTGGGGGAGCCAGATCGAGCTGAAGGTGAAGGATGGGGCCGGGCCCCGCGCGTGTCAGCTTGTCGCTGTTTCGGACGATGGCACGGAGGAGACGCTGACGAACTGGAATGTGCCTGAGCACGACGCTCGCGCCAGCACCATGATGGGGGCGTCCACGTTTCATCCGGATCAGATCGATCGGTATGAGTTGCGTACGACCGATGGGTTGCATCTGGTTACGCTCGACGCGCCGTGAGGTCTCGTACTTCGGGTGCTGCGCCGTTGTGGCTGGTCGCGCAGTTCCCCGCGCCCCTTCAGTGAGCCCCTTCGGGGCTCTACTTCAATAGGCGGGACATTCGTCTGTCCGCCAAGGGTTTGCCGCCTGTCTGGCACGTTGGGCAGTACTGGAGTGATGAGTCGCTGAAGGAGACCTCTCGGACTGTGTCTCCGCAGATCGGGCAGGGTTCGCCGGTTCGGCCGTGGACTTTGAGGCCGGTTTTCTTCTCCGCCTTCAGGCGGCCGGCCGCCAGGCCGCGGGAGCGTTCGATCGCCTCGGCCAGTGTTTTGCGCAGGGCCTCGTACAGTCGTCCGTTCTCCTCGGGTGTGAGTGAGGCGGCCAGTTTGAACGGGGACATTCGTGCGGCGTGCAGGATCTCGTCGCTGTAGGCGTTCCCCACCCCAGCGATCAGGCTCTGGTCGCGCAGCGCGCCCTTGAGCTGGCGCCGCTCCCCCGCCAGCAGACCGGCCAGCCGCTCCTCGTCGAAGTCGTCGGCCAGCGGGTCGGGACCGAGACGGGCCACGCCGGGCACCTCCTGCGGATCGTGTACGACGTACACCGCGAGCCGTTTCTGTGTGCCGGCCTCGGTCAGGTCGAAGCCCTCCCCCGTCTCCAGGGCGACACGCAGCGCGAGCGGGCCCTTTCCGGGTTTCGGCGGGCCGTCCGGGAGGCGGTCGCGCCAGTGCAGCCAGCCCGCGCGGGCCAGGTGGGTCACGAAGTGCGGGCCGCCGTCGGTGGCCAGGTCGAGGAACTTGCCGTGCCGGTGCACGGCGGTGACCTCGCGGCCCTCGATGGCGGTGAGCGGTGGGTCGTACGTCTTCAGGACGCTGATCGCGACGGGCAGCACGCGGACCACCTCGTGGCCCACGAGCCGTTCGGTCAGGAAGTCCCTGAGCGCCTCGACCTCGGGAAGTTCCGGCATAGGTCCAGGGTGCCACCGCCCGCCCGGGGTCTCAGCTCCTGGGTGGCACCGCGAACTCGCACCACACGACCTTGCCGCCGCCACGCGCCTCCACGCCCCAGGTGTCGGAGAGCAGGTCGACCAGGAGCAGACCGCGCCCGGAGACCCCGGACTCGCCGGCATCCCGGCGGCGCGGCAGGGCGCTGGAGGAGTCCTCGACCTCGACGCGCAGCCTGCGTTCGGGGGCGGTCAGCACGCGCAGGGTGACGATCGCCGGGCCCTCGGTGTGCATCAGGGCGTTGGTGATCAGCTCGTCCGCGATCAGTTCGACCTCGTCGGCACGCTCGCGGGCGCCCCAGGCGCGGACGGCGGCGCCGATCATGTGCCGGGCCTCGCTCAGCGCGTCGGGGTCGGCCTGCGCGACGTGCTGCTGGAGCCGCCCGCCGGACTGTACGGCGGCCAGGCCCCGGCGGCGCAGGAGCAGCAGGGCCACGTCGTCGTCGCCGCCCCGCTCGTCGGCCACCTCGATGAGGCGGTCGGCCAGTTCCCAGGCGCTCTCGGGGCCTGCGGCGATGAGCGCCTTGAGGGTCCGCATCCCGTCGTCGAGGTCGGCGCCGGGCTCCTCGATGAGCCCGTCGGTGCACAGCACCAGGGTCTCGCCGGGCTCCAGTTCGAGGATGGCCACCGGGTAGGCGAGGCGCCCGAACTCGGCGGAGAGGCCGAGCGGCAGCCCGCCGTCGACCGGGACGCGCCTGCAGGTGCCGTCGACGCTTCGCACCAGCGGGTCGAGATGGCCGGCCCGGACCACCTGGACCACCCCGGTGGCCAGATCGGCCTCCGCGTACAGACAGGTCGCGAAGCGGTCGGTGTCGAGTTCGTCGAGGAAGACGGAGGCGCGGGCCATCACCGTGCCGGGCGGGTGCCCCTCGGCCGCGTAGGCCTTCAGGACGATCCGCAGCTGGCCCATGACGGCCGCGGCGTGCGTGTCGTGGCCCTGGACGTCCCCGATGACCGCGCCGACCCGGCCGCCCGGCAGCGGGATCACGTCGTACCAGTCGCCGCCGATGTCCCGGCCGAGCTGGCCGCCGGAGGAGGCGGCGCGGTAGCGGACGGCGATGTCGGCGCCGGGCACGCTGGGGATGGTGCGCGGCAGCATGGCCTGCTGGAGGCCCTGGGCGAGGTCCTTCTCCTGCTCGTAGAGCATGGCCCGCTGGAGGCACTGCGCGATGCTGGTGCCGAGGGCGACGAGGACGGCCCTGTCCTCCGCCGAGAAGCCGTAGCGGTCGTTGTAGAGCAGGCCCATCGCGCCGATCGGCCGGGCCTGCGCGATGAGGGGCAGGTAGGCGGCCGAGGTGACCTTCAGGTCGATGAGATGCGGCCACAGGATCGGGTACCCGGCCGCGAACTCCTCCGGCGACTCGATGAACCTCGGGCTGAGGGTCCGTACGACGTCGCCCATCGGGTAGGGCTCGTCGATCCGCGTGATGCGGGTGCCGGGCACGGAGGCGCCCGCCGGGCCCTCGGCGACCAGGCGGATCCGGCCGGCCTCCACCAGGCCCATGACGAGGCTGGCGGCGCCGAGGTGCGGGACGCCGGGCGAGTTCGTGAGGACGTCGATGACGTCCTCCACGGTGCGGGCGTGCGCGAGGGCCGCGGTGATGACCTGCACGACGTTGATCTGGCGGCGCCTGACCTCGTCCTTGGCGGCCTGTTCGGTACGGGTCTGGCTGTCCCGCAGCTCCTGCGTGGCGTCGCGGACGATCCCGATGACGCGGCGCGGGCGGCCCGTCTCGTCACGGCGGATGTAGCCCTGGGTGTGGGTCCACTGGAGGCTGCCGTCGCGGCGGCGGAGGCGGAAGTAGACGCCGTAGTTCTCGCTGCCGTCCTTCATGGCCTCGGCGACCACGGAGTCGATCCGGAGGCCCTCCATCCGGGGCACTCGCGCGCCCAGGCTCTCGGGGTGGCCGTCGTATTCGTCGGGGCGCAGGTCGAAGATCTGGTGTGCCAACGCGTCCATGTGGAACAGGCCGGCGTCCAGGTCCCAGTCGAACGTCCCCATACGGTTGAGCGCCAGAATCGGATCCGGGTGGGCGGGCCAGTCGTCCGGGAGTGACAGGGCGCTCGCTCCCCGATCAGCCATGGGGCCACCTTGCCAGTGTTTGGCTGATTCTTCGACTTGTCCGACGTCTTTCGTCGGGCATCGTTCACTCGCCGACACCTTCGCAGGGGTCGTACGGGGCATACGCACCGTATGCGGTGCTTGTCTCGTCGGGAATCAAGCCGCCGCCGTCGGGGAGGTCGGGGATCTCGGGGACGGTGTCGGGGCCGATCTCGTCGCAGACGTCCTGGGCCGTGCCGAAGCCGAGGTCGTCCGGGGACACGACCTCCTCGCCGGGCGGGTCGCCGTCCCAGCCGCCGACGAGCAGGGCTGCCGAGAGTGCACAGGCGGTGACAAGAGTTCGGTGCATTCCCCATTGTCTGCGTCACCCACTCGGCGCACGCAAGCCGAGACGGTCACCCAGCGTCACAATGGAGGAGAGAGGAGAGGGGTCCGCGTGGAGTGGTTCACCGCATCCGAGTACTGGCTGAGCCGTGTGCTCTTCCAGCGGGGCCTGGCCTGCGTCTATCTGGTCGCGTTCCTGGGCGCGGCCCTCCAGTTCCGGGCGCTCATCGGCGAGCGGGGCATGCTGCCGGTCCCCCGGCTGGTCGCCCGTGTGCCGTTCCGGCAGGCACCGAGCGTGTTCCAACTCCACTACTCCGACCGCTTCTTCGCCGTCTGGGCCTGGACGGGGTGTGCGGTGTCGGTGGCGCTGCTCGCCGGGCTGGACGCGCAACTGCCGCTCTGGGCGGGCATGTTGATGTGGCTGCTGCCGTGGGCGATGTATCTGTCGATCGTCAACGTCGGCCAGACCTGGTACGGCTTCGGCTGGGAGTCCCTGCTCCTCGAAGTCGGCTTCCTCGCCGTGTTCCTGGGCAACGACGAGGTCGCGCCGCCGGTCGTGGTGCTGTTCCTGCTGCGCTGGATCCTGTTCCGGGTGGAGTTCGGCGCCGGTCTGATCAAGATGCGCGGCGACGCGTGCTGGCGGAAGCTGACCTGTCTCGACTTCCACCACGAGACACAGCCGATGCCGGGTCCGCTGAGCTGGTTCTTCCACCACCTCCCGAGACCGGTGCACCGGATCGAGACTGCGGCGAACCATGTCACCCAACTCGCCGTCCCTGTCCTCCTGTTCACCCCACAACCCGTGGCGACGGCGGCTGCGTCCCTGATGATCGCCACCCAGCTGTGGCTGGTTCTGTCGGGCAACTTCGCCTGGCTGAACTGGCTCACGATCGTGCTGGCCCTGTCGGCGGTACGCCTCCCGGACACGGCACCGACATCCGTCCCGGACACCCCGCTCTGGTACGAGATCGTGGTCCTGTCCGTCGCGACAGCACTGCTGAGCCTCAGTTACCGCCCGGTCCGCAACATGCTCTCGCGCCGCCAGGTCATGAACCGCTCCTTCGACCCGCTCCACCTGGTCAACACCTACGGCGCGTTCGGCAGCGTCAGCCGCATCCGGTACGAGGTGGTCGTCGAGGGCACGGCCGACGACGTACCGCGCGAGGAATCCGACTGGCGGGAGTACGAGTTCAAGGGCAAGCCGGGTCAACCGGGGCGCTGGCCACGCCAGTTCGCGCCCTACCATCTGCGGCTCGACTGGATGATGTGGTTCGCCGCGCTGTCACCCGCCTACGCCGGATCGTGGTTCGGCCCGATGACCGAACGCCTCCTGGAGAACGACCGCGACACACTCCGCCTGCTGCGCCACTCCCCGTTCCCGCCGGACGCGCCGCCGCGCTATGTCCGCGCCCGCCTCTTCCGCTACCGGTACACGACCTGGCGGGAGTTGCGGGCGACGGGGGCGTGCTGGGAGCGGGTGTACGTACGGGAGTTCATGCCGCCGACGCGGCTGGTCGCCCCACCGGCTCAGAGGCCGTAGACGCGGCTCGCGGTGTGCGTGAAGAGCTGCTCGCGTCCGCCCGCGTCGAGGGAGATGGTCAACTCCTCGGCCAGGGACATGACTTGGCCGTACGTCGCCGCGAGCGTGCACACCGGCCAGTCCGAGCCGAACATCAGCCGGTCCGGCCCGAAGGCGTCCAGGGCCGTCTCGGCATACGGGCGCAGGTCGTCCAGGGTCCAGGCCGTGGGGTCGGCCTCGGTGACCAGGCCGGAGAGCTTGGCGGCCGTGTTGGGCAGGGCGGCCAGCGAGCGCAGGTCCGAGGCCCAGGGTTCCAGGGCGCCGGAGGCGATCGGCGGCTTGCCCAAGTGGTCCAGGACGAAGGTGAGTTGCGGCAGCGACTCGGCCGCCTTCACGCACGCGGGCAGTTGGTGCGGGAGGACGACCAGGTCGTACACCAGGCCCGCTTCGGCGACGGCGGCAAGGCCACGACGTACGTCCGGGCGCAGCAGCCACTCCGGATCCGGCTCGCCCTGGACCTGGTGGCGGATGCCCTTCAGATAGGCGCCGCCTGGGAGTTCACACAGCCTGGCCAGCTCGTCGGCGATGTCGGTCCGGGTCAGGTCGGTCCAGCCGACGACGCCCGCGATGAATTCGTGCTCCGCCGCGAGCGCCAGGAACTCCGGGGTCTCCTCGGGAACGGTGATCGTCTGGACGAGGATCGTGCGGTCGACTCCGACCGCGTGGGCCTCCGGCGCGAGGTCCGCCATGGTGAAGTCCCGCCGCAGCGGGCTGTCTTCGGCGATCCAGTCCTGGTCCCGGACCGACAGGTCCCAGACGTGGTGGTGCGCGTCCACGACCGTCACGGCAGCTCCCATACGACCGGCAGGCCGGCGTCCGCGCCTTCGTCGGAGTAGTCGTGCACCACGTCGAGGAGTTCGGCCATCCGGGCCTGCCAGGCCACGTTGACCGGCAGTCTCTCCAGCTCGGCGAGGAGGCGGGCGTAGTCCTCGCACTCCAGGACGTGGAAGAGGTCGGTGCCGCTGCGCCAGATCGTCCAGGAGGTGGCACCGGCGACGCGGATCGCGTCGGTCAGCTCGACGGGGACCTCGCGGTGAGCGGCGTCGTACTCGGCGACGCGGTCGGCGCGGACCTTGGTGTGCAGGGCGACTCTCATGAGGGGTCCTCCGGCGGTTCTTCGGTGGCCAGGAGCCCGGTGGCACGCAGTTCCTGCCAGAAGGCGGGAGGTACCGGGGTCGCGAACTGGGCGGCGGCGTCCTGGACTTCGGCCACCGAGCGGGCGCCCACCAGCACGCTCGCGACGGCAGGGTGGGTCGCACAGAAGGCGAGGGCGGCGGCCCGCAGGGTGATGCCGTGCCGCTCGGCGATCTCCCGCATACGCAGGGCCCGTTGCAGCAAGTCCCCAGGCGCTTCGGCGTAGTTGTAGGTGGCTCCCGGCTTCGGGTCCGCCAGCAGACCGGAGTTGAAGGCGCCCCCGATCACCACGGAGACGCCTCGTTCGACGGCGGCGGGCAGAAGGTCGGTGAGGGCGCTCTGGTCGAGCAGGGTGTAGCGGCCGGCGCACAGCACGACGTCGACGTCCGTGTCGCGGACGAAGCGAGTGAGCATCGCCGTCTGGTTCATCCCGGCGCCGATCGCACCGACCAGGCCCTCCGAGCGGAGTTTCTCCAGGGCCGGATAGCCCTCGTGGAAGGCCTGTTCGGCGTGGTCGTCGGGGTCGTGGAGGTAGACGACGTCGACGTGGTCGAGGCCGAGGCGTTCGAGGCTGGCCTCCAGAGTACGGCGTACGCCGTCGGCGCTGAAGTCCCAGACGCGGCGCAGGGTGGCGGGGACCGCGAAGCCGTTGGCGAGGTCGTCGCCTTCCCCCGGTGAGGGCTCCAGTCGGCGTCCGACCTTCGTGGAGACCGTGAACTCCGCGCGGGGGTAGGCGCTCAGGGCCTGGCCCAGCCGGCGTTCGGACAGGCCGAGGCCGTAGTGCGGGGCGGTGTCGAAGTAGCGGATGCCGGAATCCCAGGCGGCGGCCACGGCCGCGTGCGCCTGCTCTTCGGTCACCTCCGTGAAGAGGTTGCCGATGACGGCGCCGCCGAAGCCCAGCCCGCTGACCGGGACGCCGCTGCCGCCGAGCGTGCTCACTGGCCCACCGGCCGCAGTCGCAGGCCCTGCATGCCGCCGTCGACGGCGAGGGACGTGCCGGTGGTGGCGCCGGACAGGGGGCTCGCCAAGTAGGCGATGGCGCCCGCTACTTCGGCGGCCGAGACCAGCCGGCCGCTGGGCTGACGGGCCTCCAGCGCGGCGCGTTCGGCGGCCGGGTCGGGGGCCGCGTCGAGGAGGCGTCCGACCCACGGGGTGTCGGCCGTGCCCGGGTTGACGCAGTTCACGCGGACGCCCTCGCGGAGGTGGTCGGCGGCCATGGCGAGGGTCAGCGAGTACACGGCGCCCTTGGTCGCGCTGTACAGGGCGCGCTGCGGCAGGCCGGCCGTGGCCGCGATCGAGCAGGTGTTCACGATGGCGGCGTGCGCCGAGTTCCGCAGATGCGGCAGCGCGGCGCGGGCGACACGGACCATGCCGATCACGTTGACGTCGAAGACACGCTGCCACTGCTCGTCGTCGTTGTCCTCGACGGTGCCCTGGGCGCCGATCCCGGCGTTGTTGACCACGACGTCGAGGCCACCGAGCGCGGCGACGACGGCGGCCACCGCTTCCCGTACGGAGGTGTCGTCGGTGACGTCGGCCCGGTAGCCGAGCAGCGGCTTCTCGACCGACGACGGGTCCAGGTCGAGGACGGCGACCTGTGCGCCGCGCGCCGCCAGCAGCTCCGCGGCGGCCCGGCCGATACCGGACGCACCGCCCGTGACCAGCGCCTTGAGACCCTCGAAGTCGGTCATGCGGCCTGCCCCTTCTCCTTCGCCAGGTCGGCGGCCCAGAAGGTGCCGCCGGGGAACGTGAACTCCGCGATGGACTCCGGCCGCATGGTCGCGGAGAAGCCCGGCGCGGTCGGTGCCCGGTAATGACCTTGCCCGATCACCACGGGGTCGAGGAAGTGGCCGTGCAGATGGTCGACGTACTCGATGACCCGGTTCTCGGTCGTGCCGGCCAGGGCGACGTAGTCGAACATCGACAGGTGCTGGACGAGTTCGCACAGGCCGACGCCGCCCGCGTGCGGGCAGACGGGGACGCCGAACTTGGCCGCGAGCAGCAGGATGGCGAGGTTCTCGTTGACGCCGCCGACGCGGGCCGCGTCGATCTGCACGACGTCGATGGCGTCGGCCTGGAGGAGTTGCTTGAAGACGACCCGGTTCTGGACGTGTTCGCCGGTGGCGACCTTGACGGGGGCCACGGCCCGGCGGATCGCGGCGTGGCCGAGGATGTCGTCGGGGCTGGTGGGCTCCTCGATCCAGTAGGGGTCGAACTCGGCGAGCGCCTTGGTCCAGCGGATCGCCTCGTCGACGTCCCAGCGCTGGTTGGCGTCGATCGCCATGCGGATGTCCGGCCCGACGACACTGCGGGCGACGCGGCAGCGCCGTACATCGTCGTCGAGGTCCGCTCCGACCTTGAGCTTGATCTGCGTGAAGCCGTCGGCGACGGCCTCGGCGGCGAGCCGGGTGAGCTTCTCGTCGTCGTAGCCGAGCCAGCCGGCGGAGGTGGTGTAGGCGGGGAAGCCCTTCGCCATCAGGTCGGCCGTACGTTCGACGGCGCCCTCCCGGCCCCGGCGCAGCAGGTCGAGGGCCTCCTCGGAGGTGAGCGCGTCGGTGAGATACCGGAAGTCGATCTGCCGGACGAGCCACTCGGGCTCGGCCTCAGCGAGCAACTGCCACAGCGGCTGACCAGCCCGTTTCGCGGCAAGATCCCACACGGCGTTGACGACGGCACCGATCGCCATGTGCATCACACCCTTCTCGGGTCCGAGCCAGCGCAGCTGGCTGTCGCCGATCAGGTCGCGGTTCAGGGTGCCCGGGTCCGCGCACAACTCGTCGACGGCCCGGCCGACCACATGCCCGCGCAGCGCGTCGATCGCGGCGACCTGGACCTCGTTGCCCCGCCCGATGGTGAAGGTGAACCCATGCCCCTCGTGCCCGTCGCCCGCGTCGGTACGCAGCACGACATAGGCCGCCGAGTAGTCGGGGTCGGGATTCATCGCGTCGGAGCCGTCGAGCTCGCGCGAGGTGGGGAACCGGATGTCGTAGGTGTCGACCGCGATGACGCGGGCGGGGGTCGGTGACACGGAAGGCCTTTCGGTCAGGGGCAGAGATACGGAATGGCTCGATGCCGGATGAGGTGACGCGCCTTTAAGGGGCGCGGGGAACTGCGCGAGAAGCCCCCACGGGCCGCAGACGACAAACCACAGATCCAGCCGAGCTCTTAGTCATTAGTCCTGAGCACGCCCTGTCGTAACTCGCGCGATCATCAGCGCAACCAGAATGATTCCGCCATATATCGCCTGAATCCAGAACGAAGGCACCTGGGCCAAGGTCAGCAGATTCTGCACAACCCCCAGCAACAACACCCCGGTCAACGCCCCGAACATCGTCCCCTTGCCCCCATCGAGGCTGATCCCCCCGATGACAGCCGCAGCGAACACGGTGAAGATCATGTTGTTGCCCTGGTTCGCACTGATCGCCCCGACATACCCCGTCTGCATGATCCCCCCGACGGAGGCAAGCACACCGGCGACGACGAACACCCCGAGCATCACCCGCTCGACCCGGATACCAGCGGCGCGCGCCGCATCCGCGTTGCCGCCGATCGCGTACAACGCGCGCCCGACGCGGTGGTACCTCAGCACAAGCCCGGCGACGGCGAAGCACGCCCCGGCCACCCACACCGACATCGGGACGCTGAGGAACGTGGTGGTGGCGAGGGAGTAGAAGGAGTCGGGCATGCCGAACAGGGTCTTGCCCTTGGTCGCGCCGACCAGCAGTCCGCGCAGCACGATCAGCATCGCGAGCGTCACGATGAACGCGTTGAGCTTGAACTTGACGACGAGGATGCCGTTGAACGCTCCGACGACACCTCCGGCGACGAGGATCGCCAACAGGGCCAGTACGGCGGGGAATTCGGTCCCCCACCCGGACTGCGCGACCGGCAGCACGAGCAGCGCGCCGACCGCCGGGGCGATGCCGACGACCGACTCCAGGGAGAGGTCGAACTTGCCGGTGATGAGGACGAGCGACTCGGCGAGCACGACCATCGCGAGGGCGGCGGAGGCACCGAGGATCGAGATCAGATTGCGCTCGGTGAGGAACGAGTCGTTGACCACCGTACCGAGCACCATGAGCACCAACAGGGCCGGTACGAGGGCGAGTTCGCGGGCACGGCGGAGGAGTACGGTCTTGGCCGAGCGCGGGTCCGGGGCCCGTAGGGGGGCGAGCGGCGGGGCCTTCGTATCAGCCATGGTCCACTCCTTCTATGGAGGCGATCAGCTCGTGGTCGTGCCAGCCCGCCGGGTGCTCGGCGACGACACGGCCGTGGAAGAGGACGAGGACGCGGTCGCAGCGGCGCAGGTCGTCGAGTTCGTCGGAGACGACCAGGACGGCGGTCCCGTCCTCGCGGGCGCTGTCCATGCGGGCGAGGAGGGACTCCTTGGACTTCACGTCGACGCCCGCGGTGGGGTTGATGAGGACGAGCAGTTTGGGGTCGGAGGCGAGGGCGCGGGCCATGACGACCTTCTGCGCGTTGCCGCCGGACAGGTCGGAGACGGGCTGGTCGGGGCCCTCGGTGTGGATGTCGAGGCGTTCGATGAGGGCGGTGGCAAAGCCGCGTTTGCGGTCGCCGGCGACGAACCCGTACCGGCCGAGGCGTCGCAGGACGCTCATGGTGGCGTTGTCGCCGACGGTCATGCCGGAGACCAGCCCCTGTTCGTGCCGGTCGCGCGGGACGCAGGCGACGCCCGCCGTGAGCGCCGCCTGCACATCCCCGAACGGCAGCCATCCGCCGTCGAGTTGAGCGCCTCCGCCGGTCGGAGTGTGGAGCCCAGCGAAGGACTCGGCCAGCTCGATCTTGCCGCTGCCACTGGATCCTGCGAGTCCGACGACCTCACCGCGGCGCACGGTCAGGTCGATGTTCTCGTACGCCGGTGAGGTGAGCCCCTCGGCGGCCAGCAGCACCGGTGCCCCCGGCTCAACTCCCTTGGGGGTGAAGGCCTGTTCGGCGATGGTCTCCCCCGCCATGGCCTCCACCAGGGCCGTGCGCGGGAGGTCGGCGACGGGGGCGGTCGTGATCCAGCGGGCGTCCCGCAGGACGGTCACCGTCTGGCACACCTCGTACACCTCCTGGAGGTGGTGCGAGATGAACAGGAAGGTGACGCCGGAGTCCTGGAGTGCGCGCATCCGGGTGAAGAGCCGGTCGATCTCCCGGCTGTCGAGCTGGGCGGTCGGTTCGTCGAGGACGATGAAGCGGGCGCCGAAGCTCAACGCCCGTGCGATCTCGACCATTTGGCGGTCCTCGACCTTGAGGTCGGCGGTGCGGGCCTCCGGGTCGACGTGCACGTCCCAGGTGTCGAGGAGTTCGGCGGCCTCGGTGCGCAGCCGACGCCAGCTGATGACTCCGCCACGACCCGTCGGCTGGCGGTTGATGAAGAGGTTCTCGGCGACCGTCAACTCGGGGACCACGGTGGGCTTTTGGTAGACGCAGGCCACCTTGGAGCGCCAGGCGTCGCGGTCGGCGAGCGGGGGCGAGGGCTGACCGTCGAAGCGGACCGTGCCCTCGTCGGGTGCCTGGAGGCCGGTGAGGATGGTGACCAGGGTGGACTTTCCGGCGCCGTTGCGGCCGACGAGGGCGTGCGACTCACCTGCCAGGACGGTGAGTTGACCGTCCTGGAGTGCGGTGGTGGGGCCGTACCGCTTGGTGATGCCGCGCGCCTCGACGAGCGGCACGAGAGGGGGGTCCGGGTTCTCCCGTGGTTGGCTGCTCATCCGACCGTGTTGCCCCAGAGCGCGGCGTCGTCGACGTTCTCCTTTGTGACCAGCGGAGCGGGCAGCTGGTCCTCCAGGATGCCGCTGGGCAGCTTGACGATCGTGGAGTCGTGGTCGGTCGGGCCCGGCTCGAAGGTCCTCCCCGCCATCGCCGCCTTGATGTAGTACATGCCGTACTTGGCGTAGAGGTCGGCGGGCTGGGAGACGGTCGCGTCGATCTCGCCCTTGCGGATGGCGTCGAACTCCTGCGGGATGCCGTCGTTCGAGACGATCGCGATGTGTCCGGCCTGGCCCGTCGTCTTCAGCATTCCCTTGGACTTCAGGGTCTGGAGGGTGGGCGCGAGGTAGACGCCGCCGGCCTGCATGTAGATGCCCTTGATGTCCGGGTTGGCGTTGAGGAGTGTGTCGAGCTTGGAGGCGGCCGTGTCGGACTCCCACTTGGCCGGTATCTCCAGCACCTTCAGCTTCGGGAACTTCTCCTTCACACAGGCCCGGAACGCCTCCGACCGGTCCCGCCCGTTAACCGAGGCGAGATCGCCCATGATCTGCACGACCTTGCCGGACGTGATGTGCTCACCGAGGTACTGGCAGGCCTTCTCGCCGTACGCGACGTTGTTGGCGCGTACGACCATGGCGACCTTGCCCTTCTCGGGCGCCACGTCGACGGCGACGACAGGCACGCCCTTGCGCTCGGCCTGGTCGAGGCCGGCCTCGATGGCGGCGCTGTCGAGGGGCGCGACGACTAGCCCCTTCACTCCCTGGTTGAGCTGGTTGTTGATGTCGGTGATCTGCTGCGAGGGGTCGCTGTTGGAGTTGACGGTCTTCAGCGCGTCGACTCCTTCGGTCTTGGCCATCTTCGGCACGTAGTCGTTGTACGACTGCCAGAACGGCGAGGTCAGCAGCGGCAGGATCACGCCGACCTTGCCCGTCCCGTCGCCGTCACTGCCGCCCGAGGCGACGGAGTCCTTGGTACTGCCGCAGGCGCTGAGCACCAGGCCGGTACAGGCGGCCAGGGCCACCGCACCGAGCACCCGCACCCTGCCCCGCTTCTCCCGCCGCGTCTCCCGCTTCCCCACTGTTCTGTCGAGCATCTGGCAGCTCCTCATCGAGCGTGATCGAGCAGATGCCCGCATATTTATCAGACCACTTCGAGGTTGGAACACCCCGCAGGGCCAATTTTTCCTCGATTTCGGCCGTAGTGGTCCGACCAACCTGCTGGTTAGACTGCGGCGCACCCGGCGACAGGAGGACACGGCATGGACGAGATCCCGGCCGGCAGCACAGAGGCGGTCCCGCAGAAGGGCACGGTGACGCAGCGCGCCATCGAGCAGATCAAGGCGATGATCGGCGAGGGCCGGCTGGAGCCGGGCCAGCGGCTGCCCACCGAGCGTGATCTGGCCGTCCGGCTGGGCATCTCGCGCAGCTCGATGCGGGAGGCGATCCGGGCGCTCACCGTGATGGGCGTACTGGAGGCCCGGCACGGCTCGGGCATCTACGTGACCCAGCTGGAGGCCGGCGACCTGCTGGAGACCTTCGGTGTGGTCGCGGACCTCTCGCGGGGCCCACGGCTGGTCGAGCTGCTGGAGGTCCGGCGCATCCTGGAGTCGACGGCGACCGCGCTGGCCGCCGCGCGGATCACCCCTGACCAGCTCGCGGAGGTGGAGAAGCACCTCACAGCGATGAACGCCACCGACGATCCGGAGGAGATCCTCGCCCACGACCTCGCCTTCCATCGCGAGATCGCCGGGGCGGCGGGCAACGACACGATGGCGGCGATTCTTGAGGGCCTCTCCTCACGCACGTTCCGTGCGCGTGTCTGGCGCGGCTACCAGGAGGAGGGCGCGTTCGCGCGTACGCGCCGCGAGCACGCGGCGATCCACCGTGCGCTGGTCGCCCATGATCCGGAGGCGGCGCGGGCGGCAGCCGCCGCCCATGTGGGCGAGGTGGAGGAATGGCTGCGAGCCCAGTTGGATGCGCCGATGTGAGGTCGTGAGTTGGCTGCGGGTTGGTGGGGGCTGGTCGCGCAGTTCCCCGCGCCCCTGTCGGGGCGCGGGGTCCGCAGTACCTGCTCCTAGGCCCGTACGAACCTCAGCGTCACCAGCTCGAACGGACGCAGACGTACGGCGATCCGGGCGCCGTCGAGCTGAGGTGCCAGCGCCTCCGCGAGCGGGCGTTCCAGCAGGTCGGTGACCGTGACGGACGTGAACGCGAAGCCGGCGGTGAGTGTGGCGCGGGCGCGTCCGCCGTGGGCCTCGTGGAAGCGGACCACGACATCCCCGCTGCCGTCGTCGGCGAGCTTCACGGCGCTCACGACGACCGCGTCCCGGTCGACACTCACCAGCGGGGCCACGTCCCGGGCGCCGGTCACCCGCCGCTCGGGCAGGTTGATCCGCCAGCCCTCGCGCACCGCGTCGCCGATCCCCGCGCCCGGTACCAGCGCGTGCCGGAAGCGGTGGACGCCCTGGTCGGTCTCGGGGTCGGGGAAGCGCGGGGCACGGAGGAGGGAGACGCGGACCGTGGTGGTCGTACCCCGGTCGCCGTCGGTGCGTACCGTGCGGGTCACGTCGTGGCCGTACGTGGAGTCGTTGACGATGGCGACGCCCCAGTCCGGCTCCGCCACGTGGACGAAGCGGTGGTTGCACGCCTCGAACTTGGCCGCCTCCCATGAGGTGTTGGTGTGCGTGGGACGGTGGAAGTGCCCGAACTGGGTCTCGGACGCGTACCGTTCGGCGTGCACGTCGAGCGGGAAGGCAAGCTTGAGGAACTTCTCGGTCTCGTGCCAGTCCACCTCCGTGTCGATCACCAGCTTCCGCTCACCCGGCGGCAGCGACAGCACCTGGGTGACGCGCGACCCGCCGAAGGACCGTACGATCCGCAGCGACTCGCCGTCCTCACCTGCGGTGATCTCGTCGACGTCGGTCAGGTCGGTGACCGTGTTGCGGTAGAACTCGTCGACGTCCCAGGCGTCCCACATGTTCGGGAAGTCGGGGTGCAGTTGGAGGAGGTTGGCGGCGTGACCGGAGGCGACGGTCTCGCGGTCGGCCTCGATGTCGTACGCCGACACCACGAGCCCCGTCGCGTCGATCTCGACCCGGAGGAGCCCGTTGTCGAGGGTGTAGCCGCCTGCGAGGCGGGGTGCGAGGGCCGTTTCGCCGGTGGGTTCCGGGGTGCGGGCACCGCCCGCCGGGACCCCATCGCGGCTGTGGGGCGCGGAGTTGAAGACGAACTCCGTCATACCCTCTCCCGCCAGGGCGTGTTGGGCGGCGTCGATGATGGCGTTCAGCTCGGCGGCGAGGCGGTCGTACGTGGCGCGTGCCTCGCGGTGGACCCAGGCGATCGACGATCCGGGCAGGATGTCGTGGAACTGGTGGAGCAGGACCGTCTTCCAGATGCGGTCCAACTCCTCGTACGGGTAAGGGAATCCGGTGCGGACGGCCGCGGTCGCCGCCCACAGTTCGGCCTCGCGGAGCAGGTGCTCGCTGCGGCGGTTGCCCTGCTTGGTCTTCGCCTGGCTGGTGAGGGTGGCTCGGTGCAGTTCGAGGTACAACTCGCCCATCCAGACAGGGGCGTTGGGGTATTCGGCCTCGGCCTTCGCGAAGAACTCGCCGGGGGTCTCCCACTCCACGGTGGCCGAGCCTTCGAGGTTGCCCAGCCGGGCCGCCTTGGCAACCATCTCGCGGGTGGTGCCGCCGCCTCCGTCGCCCCAGCCGGTCGGGGCGAGGGAGTGCCGGGCGACGCCCTTGTCCTTGAAGTTGCTGGCCGCGTGGGCGAGTTCGCTGCCCTTCATCGAGCAGTTGTAGGTGTCGACGGGCGGGAAGTGCGTGAAGATCCGGGTGCCGTCGATGCCCTCCCACTGGAAGGTGTGGTGCGGGAACTTGTTGGTCTGCGACCACGAGATCTTCTGTGTCAGCAGCCACTTGGAGCCGGCCGCCTTGATGATCTGCGGGAGTCCGGCGGCGAAGCCGAAGGTGTCGGGCAGCCACGCCTCGTCGTTCTCGATGCCGAACTCGTCGAGGAAGAACCGCTTCCCGTACACGAACTGACGGGCCATCGCCTCCGAGCCCGGCATGTTGGTGTCCGACTCCACCCACATGCCCCCGGCCGGCACGAACCGCCCGTCGGCCACCGCCTTCTTCACCCGGGCCCACACCTCAGGCCGGTACTCCTTCACCCACGCCCACTGCTGGGCCTGCGACATGGCGAAGACGAACTCGGGCTCGTCCTCGATCAGCGCGGTCATGTTGGCGGTCGTGCGGGCCACTTTGCGCACCGTCTCACGCAGCGGCCACAGCCAGGCCGAGTCGATGTGGGCGTGGCCGACGGCGCTGATGCGGTGGGCGGAGGGTACGGCGGGCTCGGACAGCACGGTCTCCAGGCGGGCCCGCGCCTGGGCCGCCGTACCGCCCACGTCCTGGAGGTCGACGGCGTCCAGCGCCTTCTCCACCGCCCGCAGGATCTCCCAGCGGCGCGCCGACTCCACGGGCAGCTCGGCCATCAGCTCGCCGAGCACCTCCAGGTCGAGCACCAGCTGCCAGACCGTCTCGTCGAAGACGGCCAGGTCCATGCGGGTAAGGGTGTACTGCGGTTCGCTGCCGGCTGTCTCCTTGTCACCCAACTGGGTGGGCAGGAACGGGTGGTAGTCGAGGATGACGGGGTTGGACGCGGCCTCGACGTGCAGCCGCACCTCCTCGCCGCCCTCGACGGGCTCCCCGATCCGCACCCACTGGTTGCGCGGGTTGAGCCCCTTCACGGGGGTCCCGTCGGGCCGGTACACCAGGCCTTCGCACTGGAAGCCGGGCATGTTCTCGTCGAACCCGAGGTCGAGCAGCGCCTCGACGGTCCGCCCGGCCCATGCCTGCGGGACGGTTCCGGTGACACGGAACCAACTGGTGCCCCACGGCGCGCCCCACCGGGCGCCCACCTCGATCGGCTCGGGCGCGCCGGCCAGCCCCTCGGCGACGGGCACCGGCTCTCCGGGGGCGTGCCACACGGCCACGTCCAGCGGTACGGACTCGGGGTACACGGCGGGTCGGATGCGTTCGTCGAGGACACGCTTCAGACGGCCTTCGACCAGGTTGCGGTCGTCATGCATGTGAGGTGCTCCGAATCGACTCGGCGGTTACCGGTTACCAGGTGTGCGTGACGGTCACGGGGGCCGACGCGGTGTACAGCTCCCCCACGGCGCGCACCTCGAACCGTGCGCTCTGCTCGCCCTGTTCGGGTGCCAGGCCGGCGACGAAGAACGCCCGCTGGCCGGTGGCGCCGAGGAAGCGCCGGGTTCCGTCGGGGAGGACGCGGTGGAGGGTGTGGTGGCGTACGGGCACCGGGCCGGGGCCGGGACTCCAGGCGAAACGCAGGTCGCCTCCGGTGGCGCCGGTGACCTGTGCGTCGGCCGGGGCGGCGGGCGTCTCGACACCGTTGTGAACGGCGATACCGCCGAGCCGCCACTGCACCGGGTCAACACCGGTCGGGGTAAGCCGGACGCCGAGCGCGTGAACGGTCCCGTTGGTGATCAGGTTCGTGAGCGGCACGGTCACGGTCTGCCAGCCGTTGACCGAATTCACAGGCATGCCGCTGTTGACCGAGTTCACAGGGATATACGTGTACGGCGGTGTCGCACCGGGCGCGCTCGGCTCGGCGGTGGCGACGGCCAGCTCGACGTTCACACTCCCAGCGTCCGTGCGATGCGTCAGCTCGACAACCGTGTTCACACCGATCGGCAGCCGAGTCGCGTACACATCGACGGCGACTGGCTCATCCAATGAGCCACTGACCAGGACGCTGCTGCCACCACGCCAGGCATCGGCGAAGTCGAACGAGACCGCGGGCCGCACGCCCTCCGTCCGCACCACCCACCGCCGCGACGGCAGCCGGTCCTGGAGCCCGAGGTGGTTCCAGGCCGCGTCCGAGGTGACCGCCCCCTCCTCGTACCACTTCACCCCGTGCCCGGTGTTGAACACACTGGCGAACGGAACCGACGTCACCGTCGACCGGTCCGCGACCGACACCGCAGGCGCCCGCCAACTGTCCGTTCCGTCGGGCGCGGCCGGGTCCAGCGACCGTCCGGTCCAGAACCGGTCGTCGGCCGCGTGGAAGTCGCCGGGTGTGCGGCCGGCGGGCAGGTGGTTGCGGGTCCACTCGGGCCGGTAGAACCCCACCGAGGCGACGTGTGCCTTGTTGGTCGGCACGATGGCGTCCCAGTTCACGGAGGAGTTCCAGCCGTTCGCCTCCACGTCCACGCCCGCCCACAACTCGTATCGGCTGCGCCCGAGTTGATCGGCCGTCTGACCGGATGACGTCAGCTTCGCCGCCGTCCAGCGGAAGTCGACGAACATGGAGTCGGCGGCCTGGAAGAAGGCCTGGTTCTGGCTGTTGAGCGCGCCCTGCCAGCTGACCGTGCCGTTCACTGTCATCGAGTCGTACCAGGTCACCCGCTGCCCCGCCGCCACGGACAGCGCCTTCAACTCCCGTACGAAACCGAGCATCTCGGTGCCGAGTGCGGTGTTGCCGCCGCTGGTCTCGGCGTTGACGAACCAGCCGTCGAAGCCGTATGCCGCGGCGACGGCGACGAGTTGGGCGGCAAGCGGATAGCGGCCCGCTGCGTCCTTCTGCACCAGGTCGCGCGTCCACTGCAACTGTCCGCCGTAGGCGACGGGCGGCAGGAAGATGTTGCCGAGGACGGGTACGCCGTGCCGGTGGGCGGCGTCCACGATCGGCGCGTTCGGCGCGAGGATCAGGCCCTCGCCGGACGAGCCGCCCCAGAAGACGAGTTCGTCGATGTACGACCAGTGGGTGAGCGCGTAGTAGTCGGCGGTGGCCGAGCCCTGGGAGGGGTTGGAGGCTGTCGGGCCGAAGGAGACGAGCGACTGGACGCGGGCCTGGCCGGACCGGGCGGTCGCGTTGGCCGGGGTCGGGGTGAAGCGGGCGGCGAGCGGCACGGACGCCGTGTTGAACGCGAGGTCGGCGTCACCGGCCGCGCTCCAGGTCTTCAGACTGCGCCAGGTGATGCCCGCGCCCGGGGTGCCCGAGGGCAGGGAGTCGGGGTACCAGTAGGAGGCGTACGGCGGTGCCGCAGCGGCGGCCGCGGAGGCCGCCGCAGCCGGAAGTGCCGGGAGCAGGGCGGCTGTTGTGGCGGCGAGCAGGACGGTGCGTCTGGTGGGGTTCACGAGCGGGTGTCTCCTTGTGGGGTGGGGAGTACCTGGTCGGGAGTGACGACTTCGGTGATGCCACGCGCGGCGAGGTGGGCCGGGTCGTCCGCGCGCGTGTCGAGGACGGTGGCCGGGCGGGCCCCGTCGGTGGTGAGCCGGAAGAACGCGTCGAAAACCGGCCCGCCGGGTGCGCAGGCCGAGCGGGCCGCGGGGTCCGCCGGTACGACGAGCGCGGTGGTCCGGGGCTTCGGGGTGTACGCGTGCTCGCGGGCCGCGCGCTCCAACACCCGTGCGGAGTCCTTGGGTTGCCGGTCGTTGGTCAACAGGCCGAGACCGTACTCGAGTTCGGGGAAGTCGGCGAGGTCGCGGGAGACGTCGTGGGAGCACCACCAGGTGATGCCCCACAGGTCGGGGCAGTCGAGGGCGTTCGCGACGGTCGCGGCGGTGAAGGCGGCGGCGTGCTCGGCGGGGACCAGCGGCGCGGGCGCCCCGACCTCCTGGAGCCAGACCGGACGGCCCGGATCGTCGGCCCACGCCTTGCTCAACTCGACGAGATACGCGGCGTGTTGCTCCGTCGGCACGGAGGTACGGCCGTGCCGCTGGGCGGTGCCGTTGAACACCCAGGAGTGCACGGCGGTGACCGCGCCACGCCGGGCGGCCTGCGCCGGGGTGAACGGCTGGTCGTCCTGGTACCAGGTCGCGTCGTACTCGGCGTGCAGATGCAGCCTGCCCGGGGCGCCCTCCTCGCAGGCGGCGAGCATCCGCTCCAGCCAGGCGTCGATCTGGTCGGCGGTCGCCCGGTCCGGGTCCGGATGAGGGCCCGCCGAGAACTGGTTGACCTCGTTGCCGAGGGTCATGCCGATGAAGTTGGACCGGTCGGCGAGGGCGGCGGCGAGTGTGCGCAGGTAGACCGCCTGCCCCTCGACGACCTCCGGGTCGGTGAAGAGGTTCCGCCGGTGCCAGGTCCGGGTCCAGGCCGGCAGGAAGTCGAAGCTACTCAGGTGTCCCTGAAGTCCGTCCACATTGACGTCGAGATCGAACTCGGCGGCGGCGTCCGCGAGTTGCACGAGCTGCTCGACGGCCCGGGGGCGGATCAGCGTGCGGTTGGGCTGGAAGTAGGGCCAGAGCGGGAAGACCCGGATGTGGTCGAGTCCGAGTTCCGCGATGGAGTCGAGGTCGGCGCGTACGGAGTCGAGGTCGAAGTCGAGCCAGTGGTGGAACCACCCTTCGCTCGGGGTGTAGTTGACGCCGAAGCGCACGGCAGGGGGCATGCGGTGTCCTTGCACTCGATGGGGGTGTCAACTCGATGGGGGTGTCAACTCGTTGGGGGTGTCGGCTCGTTGGGGGTGTCGGCTCGTTGGGGGTGTCAGCCCTTGACGGCGCCCTCGCCGACCCCGCGGAAGAAGTACCGCTGGAGACAGGCGAAGAGGGCGATCAGCGGTGCCACGGCGATGACCGTGCCGGCGGCGACGAGCCGTTCGTCGTTGGCGAAGGTGCCGTGCAGATAGTTGAGGCCGATGGTCAGGGTGAACTTGGACGGGTCGCTGAGCACGATGAGCGGCCACAGGAAGTCGTCCCAGGCGCCCATGAAGGCGAAGATCGCGACGACGGCGAGGGTGCCTTTCACCGACGGCAGCGCGATTCGCAGGAATCGCTGCCAGGAGTTGGCGCCGTCGACGAAGGCCGCCTCCTCGATCTCGTAGGGGAGGTTGAGGAAGGCGTTGCGCATCAGCAGGACGTTCATGGCGCCGATGCAGCCGGGCAGGACGACCCCGATGAGGGTGTTGTTCAGGCCGAGTTCCCGCATGGTTGTGAACTGGGCGATGATGATGCCCTCCACGGGCACGAGCATCGCGAGGATGAAGGCAAGCGTGGCCACGCGGCGGCCCCGGTAGCGCAGGCGGGCCAGGGCGTAGCCCGCGAGTGCCGAACCGACGCAGTTGGTCACGACGTTGGCGCCGGCGACCTTCAGGGAGTTGAGGGCGTAGTCCCAGACGGGGATGGTGTCGGCGACGCGTTCGTAGTTGTGGAGGGTCGGGTCGCCCGGCAGGAACTTCGGCGGGGAGCTGAAGATGTCCTCGGTCGGGCCCTTGAGGGAGGTCGACAGCTGCCACAGGAACGGGCCGACGGTCAGGGCGAGGACGCCGAGCAACAGGGCGTAGCGCAGGGCGAGTTCCCAGGCGCGGACGCGTCGGCCGTGCTCGTCCACGACCCGTCGCTTCCGGGCGGGCGCCGGGCGCTCGGTCGGACGTACCGCCGATGGCCGTTTCTCCAGCACGCTCACGGGGTGTCCTCCCTGCGGTCGGCGCGCAGGACGAGCAGCATCAGCGCGACGGTGACGGCGAAGACGACGACGGACAGGGCGGAGGCGTAGCCGACGCGGCCGGTGAGGCCGGTGCCGGTGCGCTGGACCAGCATGACGAGGGTCGTGTCCTCGCCCGCCGGGCCGCCGTCCGGGCCGGCCATCAGGTACACCTCGGAGAACACCTTGAACGCGGCGACCGAGGACAGCGCGCCGACCAGGACCATGGTGGAGCGGACGGCGGGCACAGTGACCGTGAGGAAGCGGCGTACCGCGCCCGCGCCGTCCACGGCCGCGGCCTCGTGCAGTTCGCGCGGGACGTTGGCGAGCGCCGCCAGGTAAATGATCATGTAGTAGCCGAGGCCCTTCCAGACCGTGACGGCCATCGCGCTCAGCAGAAGCAGCCACTGGTCGCTGAGGAAGCCGACCCGGCCGACGCCGATCGCCTCCAACAGCGAGTTGACCAGGCCGCGTTCGTCGAGCAGCCACACCCAGATGAGCCCGACGACGACGATCGAGGCGACGACCGGGGTGTAGAAGGCCGACCGGAAGAAGGTGATGCCGGGGATGTTCTTCTGGACCAGCAGCGCGAGCAGCAGGGGCAGCAGGACGAGTGCGGGGACGACCCCGACAACGTACAGCGTGCTGTTGCGCAGGCCGATCCAGAACATGTCGTCGTGCAGCAGTTCGCGGAAGTTGGCGAGGCCCACGAACTCGCCGGGGATCAGGGTCCGGCGGTCGGTGAAGGAGTTGATCAGGGTGGAGACGAACGGGTAGAGGATGAAGGCGCCGGTGATCAGCAGC
Organism: Streptomyces sp. GQFP; assembly: GCF_021545335.1. Taxonomy (GTDB): domain Bacteria; phylum Actinomycetota; class Actinomycetes; order Streptomycetales; family Streptomycetaceae; genus Streptomyces. The sequence goes on from NZ_CP089312.1 coordinate 613,350, forward strand.
CCGGGGGCGGCGAACAGCCAGGGGCTGGTGGGCAGTTGGCGCCGGACACGCCGTACCCGGGAGACGGTGGACAGGGCCATCGCGCGCTATCCCTGCTGCTGGAGAAGGGTGTTACAGGCCTTGACAGCGTTGTCGAGTGCTTCCTTGGGACTCTGCTTCCCCTGGAGCGCCCGCGCCACGGAGTTGCGCAGTTCGGTCTTCATCTGCTCGCTGAACAGCACGGGCGTGTAATTGACCGCGTTCTTCAGGGACTTGGCGGCGGCGATCCGCACCCGGGTCTCGTCGGTACCGTCCTCGGTGGTGAAGTACGGGTCGTCGAGCGAGCCGGCGGTACTGGGGAAGATGGCGACCTTCTTGGCGAACGACATCTGGTGCTCGGCGTCGGTGACGTAGTGCGCGAAGGCGACGGCGGCGGGCTTGCGCTTGCTCTGCGCGTTCACCATCACGCCCATGACGTACATGTTGACCTTGCCGGTGCTGGTGATCTGGTCGGTGATGCCGATGTTCTTGTACAGGTTCGGGGCCTGTTTCTTGAAGTTGCCGAGGTCCAGGGCGCTGCCCGGGTTCATGGCGACGGCTCCGGTCAGGAACTTCTTGCCGGAGGACTCGGGGGTCGCGGTCAGTGCCTGCGGGTCGAGCGCCTTGGCGTCGTACAACTCCTTGTACTTGGCGAGGAGTTCGACTCCCTTGGCGTCGTTGAAGGCGAAGGCGGTACCGGCGTCGTTCATGAGGGGGACGCCGTAGCGGCCGAAGTCCTCGATGGTGGGCACGTTGGCGAGCGTGGCGACCTTGCCCTCGCTCTTGTCGGCCAACTCCAGCGCGTCGGCGAAGAGTTCGTCGTACGTCTTGGGCGGTTGCTCGGGGTCGAGGCCCGCCTCCGTGAACAGGGACTTGTTGTAGAAGAGCGGGCCGGTGTTCAGATACCAGGGGAAGGCGTACGTCCCGGTCATGCCCGGGATCTCGTGGCTCGCCCAGGCCCCCGGCAGATACTCGCTCTTGTACTGGGCGGCGGCCTTGTCGAGGTCGAGCGCGAGGCCGGCCTTGGCGAGCGGAGCGACGAGGTCCGGCGAGACGTTGACGACGTCGGGCAGGGTGCCGCCCGCCGCGTCCGCGCTGATCTTGTCGGCGTAGCCCTCGGCGGGCTGGTCGATCCACTTCACGTCGGTGCCCGGGTACTTCTTCTCGAAGTCGGCGACGAGCCCCTCGAAGTACGACTTGAAGTTGGCGCGGAGGTTCCAGGTCTGGAAGGTGATGTCGCCCTCGATCTTGCCGGAGGCGTCGGTGGAACCGCTGTCGCCGCTCCCGGAGCCGCAGGCGCTCAGCGGCAGGACGACGGCGATGGCGGCAGCGGTGGCGAGAACTCTGCGGGGGATGCGCACGGCGGACGGGCTCCTTTGCGGCGGCGGTGGCCAATGGTGCCGGGGCAGACCCTGCACGCCCCGCGCCGGGCAAGTCAATGGATTCCGCTCAGCTAAATTCATTAGTTGGTCAACATGCCAGGTCAGACAGTTGAGTTGGCGGTATTGCGGCCGATCACTAATGCGCTTTAGGCTTGCCGGGCTCAAGCGCATTAGTGCGTGGCCACCGGGAATTGGGGAGCAAGGATGCCGGCCAAGCGGTCGCCCGCGCGCAGGCCGACGATGAAGGACATCGCGCAGCGCGCCGGGGTCTCCGAGAGCGCGGTCTCGTTCGCGCTCAACGGCCGTCCGGGAGTCTCCGAGGTCACCCGGGATCGAGTGCGGCGGGTCGCCGAGCAGTTGGGCTGGCGGCCCAGCACCGCGGCGCGCGCACTGTCCGGTGAAGGCTCGGCCACGGTGGGGCTGATGGTGGCGCGCCCGGCCGACACCCTGGGCGTCGACTCCTTCTTCCTCCAGCTCATCTCGGGCATCCAGGAAGTGCTGGCGGAGCGTCATCTCGGCCTGCTCTTCCAGGTGTTGGAAGGCGTCGACGACGAGTGCGCGGTGTACCGCCGCTGGTGGGCCGAGCACCGGGTCGACGGTGTGCTGGTCGTCGACCCGCGCACGGACGACCCCCGCCCCGGCCTCCTCGACGAACTGGGCCTGCCCGCCGTGGTGATCGGCGGCGCCCCGGACGAGCGGCACCCCGGCTGGTCGACGGTGTGGGCGGACGACGCGGGCGCGATGGCCTCGGTCGTGGACGGCCTGTACGCGCTCGGCCACCGGCGGATCGTGCACATCGCCGGGCTGCCGGGCCTCGCCCACACCGAGCGCCGGATCCGGACCCTGCGCGCCGAGGCGCGGCGGCGCGGACTGACGGAGGTGCAGTCGGTGACCACCGACTACTCGGACGCGGAGGGCGCGGCCGTCACCCGCCGGGTCCTGGCGGGTCCCACTCCCCCGACGGCCCTGATCTACGACAACGACGTGATGGCCGTCGCCGGGGTCGGCACGGCGAGCGAACTCGGCTTCTCGGTGCCGGCCGACGTGTCAGTGGTGGCCTGGGAAGACTCCGCACTGTGCCGCATGGTCAAACCGTGGCTGTCCGCGCTGTCCCGGGACAGCGCGGAGTTCGGGCGCACGGCGGCGACGGAACTCACGGCCCTGCTGGACGGCGGCCCGGCCCGCACGGTACGGGTGCCGGTGCCCCGGCTGATCGAGCGGGGCAGTACAGGGGCGGCGCGGCGGTGACGGCCGCCACGATGGACAGTCCGTCCGATCAGGGGAAAGGCAAGGCACTTGGGCGAGGAAGCGGACGTGACGGTCCCGGTCGAGGTGGATGGACAGAAGATCCTCGTTTCGGTCGGCCCGGCGGGACAGCGCGCGCTCGGCGGGCCGGCCGAGGAGCAGGAGATCAGCTGGCGGACCCCACGCCTGGAGACGGTCCTCGACAGCCTGACCGCCGTTGCGCGGGCCATGGGCACGCGACTTCAGCAGACCGGCGCGTCGAAGGCGACTGTCGAGTTCGGTTGCGATGTCTCCCTGGACACCGGCCAGTTGCTGGCCGTGGTGGGCAAGGCATCCTCGAAGTCCGCGTGGAAGGTGACGCTGGAGTGGACCGCGCCGGAGCCGAGGGAACCCCCGGAGGCGTAGCCATGGACCGCTGGAGAGCACTGCTGGAGGCCTCCACCGTAGCCCTGGACCTCCCGGGAGACAGCGGCGGCGGAACGGGATTCGTCCTCGCCCCCGGAACCGTGGTCACCTGCGCGCATGTCGTCGCCGGGGCGGACACGGTGCGGGGCCGGATGGTGGCGACCGGGGCCGAACTCACGCTGCCCGTGTCCGGCGAGTCGCTCCACCGAACGTCGAACGGCCTGGACATCGCGTTCCTGCGCTTCGACGCTCCGGCGATGCCACGGCCGCGTGCCGCCGCCTGATCGACCTGGCCGAGGATCCCGGCCAGGTCCCCGAGACCCGCCAGGCGTCGGCCGTCGCGCTCCTCGCGCTGGACGCTCCCGCCGGAACGGATGTGCTCGGCATGCTCCTGCGGACTGCGGAGTTCACGGTGCCGGACGTCGAGAACGCGCTGGGCATCCTCCCCGACGACCTGTCCGAGGAAGCACGCACCACCCTGGCTGACGCCCTGCACGACAACCCCGTTCTGGCCGGGGATCCGCACATGGCCCACTACCTGCAGGGGATGCTGCTGGCCCCCGTACGCCCGGGAGTTCTCGAGGAACTGTGCGAGGACCCCTCCGTGCCGCTGCCCCTGCGGCACAGGGCGACATGGGGGCTCTCCGAATCCGGCAGCCGGGGCGCGGAGGCCGTACGCCTCGTCTGCACGCAGGTCGTCGAGAGTGCCTCGTCGCCCGAGGACGCCGTGGCCTCGGCAGTCAGCGGGATCGGCGATGTCGGGCTGGCCGAGCGCCTGGCACGGGACGAACGGCTGAGCGGCTACACCCGAATGCAGGCCGTTGAACGACTCGCCCAACTCGGTCGACCGTCCGTCGCGGTGGACTGCGCGGACCTTCTCCTGGCTGATCCCGAAGACCAGTGGCTCCGTAGCCTCCTGGCCCACCTCCTTCGCCTACTCGGGGAGTCGACGAGGTGTCGGCAGATTCTGTCGATGCCTTCAACGATCCGGCGCTCGCCGTCGTCGACCGGCTCGACCACCTGGCCTCACTGATCGGTCTGGGCGCCACGGACGTACTGCACACCCCCTTGTCGCGCATGGCGACAGATGCGGACATCGGGGCAGCGGACCGGCTCGAAGCAGTGCAAGCCCTGGACGAGGTGGATCCGACGGCCGGAGTCGATCTGCTGACCAAGATCGCGGCGGACGACGCCCTGCCCGGAGACGTTTGCCGGGACACGGCGACGCAGCTGCTCAACCTCGGCGAGCGCGACACCGCGTCCGGATTGCTGCGACGCGTCGGGCGAAGGGAGTCCTCCGATCGGTGCTCGCCGACCGCGACGTGCCCGTCGCCGTTCGGATCGAGGCGGCCGAGAAGCTGATCGCGGTCCGCGAACCGGCCGAGGCCCATCTGGGCCTGCTCCGTCTGGCCCTCGGACGCGAGCCGAGCCCCGAGGACCGGGCCCACATCCTCGACCTCCTGCCTTCCGACCTGCGGGCGTGCGCCGTCCGCGTCCCCCCGGACCCGGCGGCGCGGGCGGTCTGACCCGGCCGGAGGACACGGCGGGCCCCGGTGGGGACAATGACCGTATGCGGCTGAGGGGAACGATCCGTGTCACCACCGCACTGACGCTGGCGGCCGCGGTGGGCTGCACCGCGAGCGACCGCGACGACGATCAGGCGCGCACGAGCCCGCCGGTGTCGGCCCGCGCCACTGGTCCGAGCCCCACGGCAACGCCCTCCCCCACCCCGACACCGGTCAACCCCGTCTCACTCCCGGGCCTGATCCAGCGCGAGCACAAGGGTTCCGGTCTGAAGCTCGGCGCCGTGCTCGCCCGTACCTCTGCCTACACCAGTTACGAGGTGACGTACGAGGCGAACGGGCTGACGATCTCGGGTCTCATGAACATTCCCGCGGGCAAGGGCCCCTTCCCCGCGCTGGTGCTCGCGCACGGCTACATCGACCCGGCGATCTACACCACCGGCCGCGGCCTCAACCGCGAGCAGGATCTCCTCGCCCGCAGCGGCTACGTGGTCCTGCACACCGATTACCGCAATCACGCGGACTCGGACAAGGATGCGGACAACGACCGCAACCTGCGCCTCGGTTACACCGAGGACGTCATCGGCGCCGCCATGGCTCTACGGTCGTCAGGGCGCCCGGAGATCGATACCGACCGTCTCGGCCTGCTAGGCCGCTCGATGGGCGGCGGAGTCGTCTACAACACGCTCGTGGTGGCGCCGGGTCTGTTCGACGCCGCCGTCGCCTTCGCGCCGGTCAGCTCGCGCCCCGAGGAGAACATCGACCAGTTCCAGCGCCCCGAGGGCGACCCGCTCGTCGCCGAGATCGAATCCGCCCACGGCACGCCCGAGGAGAACCCCAAGTTCTGGCGAGAGGTCTCCCCTGTCACCTACGTCGACCGGGTCACCGACCCCCTGCTCATCCACCACGGCACGGCCGACACAACCTGCCCCATCCGCTGGACCCGCCAAACCGTGGCAGCCTTCGAGAAGGCCGGCAAGGACATCACACTGCGCACCTACCAGGGCGAGGGCCACACCTTCTATCCCCAGTGGAGCCGCTCGATGGACACCACCATGGACTTCTTCGAACGGCACCTGCGCTGAAGCCTGCGGGCGGTCACAGGTCACCGACCCCCTGATGACCTGTGACCGCCCGGTCGGTGCTCCTCAGACGTGGGAGCGGTACAGCCCGAACTCCGCGATCCGCACCTCCGCCCGCGCCTGTGTCACCCGAACTCGCCACCGCCGCGCCCGAACCGGCGCCGCCAGCAACAGGATCCGGCTCGCGCCGATCGTGCCCGCGCCCGCCACCTTGGTCCAGCGGCCCCCGGTGAACGCCTCGACGACGAAGGCCTCGACCTGCTGCCCGTGGGCGATGTCCTCCGCGAGGCGAATCCGGTCCGCGGCCACCTCCCTGCCGAGGTCGACGGTCACGACACCCGGGGTCCGGGTCACCGAGGCGCCGATCGTCAGGTCGGCCGGCAGTTCGCTGTCGACGCGCTCCCGGAACTCCCGCAGCCGGGTGACGTCGGAGGCGGCGAGGAGGCCGTCGGTGTCCGGCGGGACATTGAGGAGGAGGACGGCGTTGCGGCCGACCGAGCCGAAGTAGATCTCGGTCAACTGGTCGACGCTCTTGGGCTGTTGGTCGGCGTGGTAGAACCAGCCGTCCCGGATGGACACATCGCACTCGGCGGGCCACCACTGCACGTAGTCCGCGACAGAACGGGCTGCCACGAGCGCGTCCCGGCCGCCCATGTCCGCCGCGTCGTAGGAGAGCGCGAAGTCGGTCTTGCCGTAGTCCTTCTCGGTGACCGGTACGACGCTCCACTCGTTCTCGCGCGCCAGCCCGCCCTCGTTGCCGACCCAGCGGACATCGGGCCCGGAGACGGCGATCGTGGCGTCCGGGGCGAGGGTGCGCACGAGGGTGTACCAGCTGTCCCAGTCGTACTTCTCGACCTTGTCCGGCGGGATGTGCCCCTGGGCGCCGTCGAACCAGACCTCGTCGACGGGTCCGTACTCGGTGAGGACCTCGTAGAGCTGGTCGAGCATATGGGCGCCGTAGTCGGTGGCGGGGAGGGTGAACGTCGGGCCGTCCGGACGGTCGTCGTTCTCGACCGGGGTCGGGATGGTGTGCTCGACGCGCGGGCTGCCGTTGGCGTAGACGCCGTGGAGGTACTGGTTCTCGTCGGCGGGTGAGATGTAGACACCGACCTTGAGTCCGTACCGCCGCATGGAGTCGGCGAAGGAGCGCAGCACATCGCCCAGTCCGTCGCGCCAACTGCTCGACGCCACCGAGTGGTTGGTGTACCGGGAGGGATAGAGAACGAAGCCGTCGTGGTGCTTGACGGTGAGGATGGCGAGCTTGAAACCGCCGTCGCGCAGAGCCCGCGCCCACTGGTCGGTGTCGAGGCCGGTCGGCTGGAAGACGTTCGGGTCCTCGTCGCCGGTGCCCCATTCGAGGCCGGTGAAGGTGTTGACGCCGAAGTGCAGGAACGCGGTCCGCTCCAGCCGCTGCCAGGCGATCTGCCGTGCGGTGGGCCGGACTTGGGATGCCTTGGCGACGAGAACGTCGGCGGAGTCGGTGGCGCTGACGGGGATGCGGAAGTTCGGTTCCTCCGCGACCGAAGCCGCAGCCGAAGCCACAGCCGAGGCTCCCGCCGGAGCCGTGGCGGCCAGGGCGAGCGAGGTGCCTCTGGAGGCGACGAGCGAGGCGGCTGCCGTGACGAAGAGACGTCTGGAGACTGTCATGGGGAACGGACTCCTCGGGTCAGTGGTCAGTAGATCAGCAAGTCAGTGGATGGTGGTCAAGTGCCAAGCAGCGGGCTGCTGTTGGTCGGGCGGATACTGCACGAGCCGACCGTCGTCGGTCACGTGCACCGCCATCCGTGTGATCGCGTTGACGAGGGTGAAGCCCCCGGCGACCTGCTCCAACTCCCAGCGCTGCACGGTGTTTCCGGCATCGCAGGTCTGGGCCGTGATCTCGACGCCTGGCTGGAGCGGGGTGTTGAGCGTGAGCTTCCCGCCGCGCACCTCGAGACAGCCGGTCCCGGTCCGCAGGGTGACGTATCCGTCGGGTGTGCGCCGCACCTCGGCGGTGAGGGAGGCGACGCCCGCCCGCAAGGTGTACGTCCCGTCCGTGACCGGCACCCGGGTCAGGTCCCGCCAGCCGGGCGCGTGCCCAACAGCCGTCCCCCGCGCGGTGAATTGGGCGTACGTGGCGTCGGGATGCGGATCGCCCCAGGTGGCCTGTGCTACGTGCCGCAGCGCGGGGTCGGTGTCGACGGCGACCTCGTTCTCGGTCTCGCCGCGCCCGTTGTCGGGCCAGAGGCTGATCTTCGCGCCGGTGATCCCCTGGCTGGAGGCGACCTTCTCGCCCTCGAAGCTGCGCGGGTCCCAACTCTGGTCGTACAGGCCCTTGGTGTCGGTATGGAAGCCACCCCGGACGAGGTACAGCGCATAGGCCGCGTTCATCAACGGGTAGCCCTGGGCGAGGAGTTGGCTCGGTTTCACGGCCACGTTCAGCCAGTGCTCGACCGTCGTGCCCGCCGTCACCGGCACGGTGTTGGCGCCGGTCAGCCCGTCGTTCCAGATGCGCAGCTTCTTGCCCTCGGCGGCCACGTAGGCCTGGACGCGGTTGACGAAGTCGATGAAGGCGTCCTGGGGTGTGGCGTTCGCCCCGTACTTCTCCTGCGCGTACCGCAGGACCTGCGGGTACTTGGCGAAGTCGGAACCGAGCATGTACTCGTCGGCGCCCATGTGCCAGGAGCCGCCGGTGAACACCTGGGCGTACTCGTCGATCAGGCTCGTGTAGTAGTCGAAGGCGGCCGGCTGGGTGATGTCGAGCCGGCTGGGCTGCTTGTTGCCGTCGGAGTCGGTGAGCTGGAGATCGGAACGGTTCTCGATCCAGGGGTCCATGTGGCCCGGGGAGTTGATCTCCGGAATGATCTCGACGTGGTACTTGTCGCCGAGGGCGACGAGCCGCCGGATCTCGTCCTTGGTGTAGTAGCCCCAGGTGTTGGCCTCGGGGTGGGAGTCGCTCTTCACCTTGAGTTCCAGAAGCAGCTGGTTGAGCTTGTGGTACGCCATGTCGCGTACGAGGTTCTCCAGCCACGCGGTCGAGATGTGGATGTAGCAGGCGCACACACCGACGCCCCGTTCCGCGTACCGGGGCACGTCGACCGTGCGTCCGGCGGGGATCCGGTCGCCCTGGGCGAGGAGTTGGAGGACGGTCCGGGTGCCGTAGAAGGCACCGCGCTCGTTCGCGCCGGTCACCGACAGCCGTGCGCCCGCCCGGAGTTCGTACCCCTCGGCGCCCAACGCGGCCCTGCCCGGCTGGACTTCGATAACGATGTCACCGGTACGCGCACCGCCGCTGACCACGGGTACGTCGCCATGCCCGGCGTCGCGCAGATCGTCGGCGAGGGTGTCCGCGACCCTGCGCTCGGGCGCCGTATCGGCGACCAGTCGGGCAGAGCCGCCGTACTGATAGCTCCCCTGCTCCGGGGTCCAGTTCGCGAGCGCGGGCACGGTGACCGGGGCACTCGCCGCCACCGTGCCGGCGACGGCCGGAACCGGGGCGGCCAGCAGCAGAAGGGCGACCAGCGTGCCCAGGAGCCGACGTCTTGGATACGTACTCATCTGGAAGCTCCCATTCATCGGAGGTGTGATGATCGAGCGCACCTCAGGGACTGTCAATGGGGTCCGGAGCCAGCACAGTTCGGCCAGTGATCGGATGACCAGCGGATCAATGACGAGAACCGGGCACCTCGGTGCACGAAAAGTCCAAGAGGCCCGTGCCGAATGTCCAAGCTCGGCGACCCCCCAACGACTCTCGGCGACCCTCGACGCCACTTGTACTCACGAGTAGCCTCATCGCCTCACGCGTAGCACGATGTGTCGCATACACCCCGAGGAGCCCCCGTGACCAGCTGGGCAGGCCGTACCGCCACCGAGATCGCCGCCGCCGTACGCGAGAAGCGCGTCACGCCCCGTGAAGTCGTGGCCGAACATCTGGCGCGCATCGAGCTGCTGGACGCCCGCGTCGGAGCGTTCCGCCGGCTGCGGGCGCAGGAGGCGCTGGCCGAGGCGGACGAGGTGGCCGCCCGCACCGATCTGGCCGACCTGCCGCTCGCGGGCGTACCCATCGCGGTCAAGGACAACCTGGGCGTGCGCGGCGAGTCCACCCGGCGTGGCACCACGGCGACGCCGGACACCCCCGCCGACCACGACCACATCACCGTGGCCCGGCTCCGCGCGGCGGGCGCGATCGTCGTCGGCGTCACCAATGTGCCCGAGCTGTGCATCTGGGGCACCACGGAGGGCACCCTCGGCACGGCCCGCAACCCTTGGGACACCACCCGTACGGCGGGCGGTTCGTCGGGCGGCAGCGCGGCGGCCGTCGGCGCCGGGATGGTGCCGATCGCCCTGGGCAACGACGGCATGGGCTCGCTGCGCATCCCCGCCGCCAACTGCGGCGTCGTCACCATCAAGCCGGGCCTCGGGGTCGTTCCGGCGGGCATCGGTAACGGCGACTGGTTCGGCATGTCGGAGAACGGCCCGCTGGCGACGACGGTCGAGGACGCCCGCCTGATGCTGTCGATCCTCGCGGACACCGAGTTCGTACGGTCGGACGCGCACGCCGGCCGCAAGGTCGCCCTCTCGGTCCGCAGCCCCATCACCGGCGTCACCATCAGCAGGCCGTACGTCTCCGCCGCGCGCGAGGCCGCCGCGCTGCTCGACGGCGCCGGTCACCAGGTGCGGCCCGCCGACCCGCCGTACCCGCTGTCGATCGGCGTCACCTCGTTCACCCACTGGACTGCGGGCACGGCACGGGACGCGGAGGGCTTCGACAGGAGCGGGCTGACCCGACGCACCCGGGTCCACGCTGCCATCGGGCGCCGGTTCCTCGGCTACGTCGAGCGGGGACAGCACAAGGAGCAACTGCGCCGCCGCCTGGAGCCGTTCTTCGCCGAGCACGACGTCCTGCTCACCCCGGCCCTCGCCCGCCGCTCCCCCGCCGCCGCCGCCTGGCACGAGCGGGGCTGGCTGCGCAACATCCTCGCCAACACCAACTACTCGCCGATGACACCCCCGTGGAACCTGACGGGCTGGCCGGCGATGGCCGTACCCTTCGGCACCCTGCCCTCGGGCGCGCCCTGCGCCGTCCAGTTGGTGGGCCGACCGGGCTCGGAGGCCGTACTCCTCGACGTGGCACAGCAGTTGGAGGAGCTGCACCCCTGGCAGCGGACGGCTCCGCTCGCCTAGGCCCTTGTGAAGTCGGTCAGTCGGAGCCGAGGGCCTTGTGCATGATGTGCAGGCCCACCCGGCCGTACCGGGGATGGTCGAACGCGTCCGGGACCGTGCCCAGGATCGTGAAGCCGAGCGAAGTCCACAGCTTGACCGCCGGGTTGGTCTCGACGACCGCGTTGAAGACCATGCCCCGATAGCCGTGGGCCTCGGCCTCGCTCAGGACGTGTTCGGCGAGCGCTCGGCCGATGCCACGACCGCCGCAGTCGGGGTCGACCATGAAACCGGCGTTGGCGATACGGGCCGCGGGGCCACCGTAGTTGGGGGTGAGAAAGGCGGAGCCGACGACAGCCCCCGCGCCTTCCTCGGCGACGTACACCCTCTTGGCCGGGCTCATCCACAGGGCGCGGGCCGCTTCCTCGGAGGTGTCCGGGGCCCAGGTGTAGGTGTCTGCGGCGGCGACGATGCGGTGCCAGAACGGCCAGATCCGCGGCCAGTCACCGGCCGCGGCTTCCCTGATGATCAGCATGGACGTGAGTGTGGCACGCCCATGCCGACGTCAATCTCGACGGGTACTAGTCGACGCTGGGCAGGATGTGCGGCTCGGCGAGGTCGTCCTCGTAGCCCGCCAGGCGGATCGGGGCCGACCTGGCCCACACGTCGAGGCTGCCGAGCCGGTCGCTCCGGTCGACAGGGGCCGTCGTGCGTTCCTCAGGGCCTTGTTCGAGATTCGTCTTCTCCGGTGTCACCGCGCACTCCTTATGTGTCGGGTCACCCTCAGGACAATCGGGACCAGTCTGATGCCGGTCGCTCCACGTCCACTCGGGTCTTGGTCAAGAGCAGTAAGGACGCGGTGGCGCCGGTAACGGACCGTGGGTGTGGGTGGAACCCAGTCGTGCTGCCCGTCGGCTCCAGTATTAACCAAATGAGCGCATGCCCGCTCGATGGGGTGAAAACAAGCGGTAAAGATCTCACGTCGCTCAGTGTTCATTCAGCCATAATCTGGGGTTGTTTGTTACCTGGAGCACGGTTTGAGCATCACCCGTACGGCTCAGCCGACGGACCCTCGTACGGCATTGCCGGAACACGTCCGGCAGTTCAGCTCCCGTTGGCCCGCGCGCAAGTCGCCCATGATCTGCTGCCCGAAGGCAACGGCTGGTCCCGCGGTAGGACTCGGGAGGACTGACGCATGGAGCTGCGCGGCGTCGAGGAGCTGATGGATCTGCTGCACGCCTGCCGGGGCACCCCCGAGCACGGCGGCGGCCCCTTCGCCGGTACGGCGGACTCCGCCGACCCCGTCGACCTGCACCAGCACGCACTCCAGACGGCCGCCCTGCTGCGCCGAAGTCGCCCGGCCGACAAGGAACTCCAGATCGCGGGCCTGGTCCACGTCATAGGCCGGCTCCTGGCCCCCGGCGACCCCACCCGCCACGCCCGAACCGCGGCGGACGCAGTACGGCACCTGCTCGGCGAACGGGTCGCCCGCCTCGTACACGACAGCCCGCACGCCACGGACCTGGACCCGCACGTCGACGCCGACACCCTGACCCTGCGCCAGGCGGACGAGGCCGGCCGCACCCCGGGCTTCGACGCGGGCGTCCTGGAGGACTGGCGCACCCTGCTGGAACTGGTCGCGGAACAGCACTCCCGCCTGGGCGCCGTGGACTGAATCCCCTCAACCACCGTACGTCCGGGGGCTGTTGACTGACGGCCCGTCATGAGACGGTACGCGGATGACGTCGCCGTACGGACTGGACGGACGGGTCGCCCTGGTCACCGGGGGCACGCGAGGCATCGGGCTGGCCGTCGCGGAGGCGCTGGTGCGGGCGCGAGCGCAGGTGTGCGTAACGGCCCGCGATCCGGACGGGGTCGCGCGGGCCGCCAAGACGCTCGGCGGCATCGGCTTGGCGGGCAACGCCGCCGATCCCGCCCACCTGTCCCTGTTGACCGAGTTCACACTCGACACCTTCGGCCGCATCGACATCGTCGTGAACAACGCGGCCACGAACCAGCCCTACGGCCCCCTCATGGACGCGAACCCGGACGAATGGCGCACAGCCTTCACCACGAACGTCGAGGCTCCCCTACGCCTGACGCAGCACGTGTGGCGGGCCTGGATGCGCGAACACGGCGGCACGATCATCAACATCTGCACGGAGGGTGCCACCCACGTAGGCCCCAACATCGGCACATACGGCACCACGAAAGCGGCCCTGCTCCACCTCACCCAACAACTCGCAGGCGAACTGGCCCCAAGGGTCCGGGTCAACTCGGTCTCCCCCGGCCTGGTCCGCACAGAAATGGCCCGCTTCGTATGGGAGCCGAGCGAGCAAGAGATCGCGTCCGGCCTCCCCCTCGCCCGAATCGGCGAACCCAAGGACATCGCCCAAGCGGTGCTATGGCTGGCGTCAGACGCAGCAAAGTGGGTGACTGGAGCCGACCTACTGGTGGACGGCGGTACAAGAGTCAGAGCGGCACTGCAGCGAACCTTTTAGGGGCGCGGGGAACTGCGCGACCAGCCCCCACCGGCCGGCACACGCCCCACACCCCCCCGCCTACCACTTACCAGGCGCGTAGTCCTTCAAGAACACCCCGTACAGATCCTCGCCCAACTCCCCCCGCACGACCGGGTCGTATACACGAGCCGCCCCATCCACAAGATCAAGCGGCGCATGAAACCCCTCATCGGCCAAGCGCAGCTTGTCGTAATGAGGCCGCTCGTCAGTGATCCACCCCGTGTCGACCGAGGTCATCAGAATCCCGTCGGCCTGGAACATCTCCTGCGCACTGGTCCGCGTGACCATGTTCATCGCGGCCTTCGCCGCGTTCGTGTTCGGATGCCCGGCCCCCTTGTACCCACGCCCGAACACCCCCTCCATGGCCGACACGTTGACCACGTACGCACGCCCACTCACCGCACCCTTCGCAGCCCCCGCCATAGCCGGCCGCAGCTTGCTGATCAGGATGAACGGCGCCGTGTAGTTGCACAGCTGGGTTTCGAGCAGCTCCACCGGAGAGATCTGCTCGATCGTCTGCACCCACGTGTTGGTGTCGACGACGTCGGGGACGAGCCCGCCCGCGTCGATGGCCGTGCCGTCGAGGTGCCGGGCGATGCTGGCGTTGCCCGCGACGAGGGCGAGGTCGGCGACCTGCTGGGCGTCGAGGCCGCTGATGCCGACGGGCAGCGCGGCCAGTCCGTCGACCGCGCCGGATCCGAAGGCGCCGATCACCCGGTGGGCGGGCAGTTCCCCGGCGGGCAGCGGAGCGCTCTCGCCCTCGACCAGGGCGGCGTACGCGGAGGGCAGCCGGCGTACCGTCTGGGTCGCGTTGTTGATCAGGATGTCGAGCGGTCCCTGCTCCGCGACCTGGTCGGCCAGGGCCACGACCTGGGCCGGGTCGCGCAGATCGGTGCCGACGACCTCCAGCCGGTGGATCCAGTCCGCCGAGTCGTCCATGGCCTTGAAGCGGCGGATGGCGTCCTTCGGAAACCGCGTGGTGATCGTGGTGTGCGCGCCGTCGCGCAGCAGCCGCAGCGCGATGTACATACCGATCTTGGCCCGGCCGCCGGTGAGCAGCGCGCGCTTGCCGGTGAGGTCGGTGCGGGCGTCGCGGCGGGAGCGGTTGAGGGCGGCGCAGTCCTGGCAGAGCTGGTGGTAGAAGTAGTCGACCTCGACGTAGCGGGTCTTGCAGGTGTAGCAGGAGCGCGGGCGCTGGAGTATCCCCGCGATCTGCCCCTCCTCGGTCACCGACGACGGCAGGATGCCCTCGGTCTCGTCGTCGATGCGCTGGGCGGAGCCGGTCGCCGTGGACTCGGTGACCGCCTTGTCGTGGGCGGTCTTGGCGGCCCGGCGCTCCTGCCTGCGGCGCTGCTTGACCGTGCGGTAGACGCCGGCGGTGGCGCGGCGCACGGCGATGGCGTCGGGGTGGTCGACGTCCAGCTTGTCCAGCTCTTCGAGCACGCTGAGGCAGACGGCCATGCGCTCGGGGTCGATGCCCGGACCATAGGAGACGTTGTCCACGTCGTCCAGGCCGTCCACGGCCGTCGGGCCGTCCTCTGTCACCGTCATCGCGCTGCCGTTCCCTGGGTCGCCGTCGCGGCGCCTTGACCGCGCCCGCTCTCGAACAGGCGATTTTACGGAAGCCCGACCCCAGTCACCAAACCCGCGACGATCATGACCCCACTCGTACCGTTCCTATGGACTGAGCGGGAGTGAGTCCTGTTGCCAGGTCTCATGCTCGGCCGAACGCCCCGGACGGTGTTGGGCGTTCTGGTTGCCCGCGTTCGCTCCGCGTCCGGGCGGCACGGATCGTGTCCGTGGTCCGGGGATGCGGGGGCGGGTTCCCTCACGCCCGGGAACACGCCGACCGGCCTGGACGGTCCGATGCCCCGCACGATCACTCCGGTCGTGTGGGGGCGGTGTCGTCCGTCGCCGGATCGGGTGTCCCTGGGCGCGCCTTCCGATCGCCACGGCAGCAGCATCGTGGCGGGTGGTTGTGCGGGTGGTCGTGGTGAGGGGTTTCTGCCAGTGCTGGGCGCCCCAGCGGCTGGTGTAGGCAGGGTCAACGGCGATGACCGCGATGCCCGTCTGGTCCGCCATCGAAGACAGCCGGGCGCGGAGCCTCCCCGTGGGCATACCGGAGATCAGCTGCCTGAAGCGTTTCCTGCGGCCGTGTTTTTCGCGGGTCTTCTCGGCGGTGAAGTCCAGGTCCTCGACCGCGATCGCCTTGACGCCGCACGTTTGGGCCCAGTGCAGGAGACGGGTGAGGGCGTGGCGGACCTGGGCGTCGCGGTGGTCGGCGGTGCCGGTCAGGTCGTAGAAGAAGCGGCGCGGGCTGCCGGTGGGGTTGCCGTGGGTGTCGAGGCGCCAGGCGGCGAGGTGGTCGGCGTTCATGTCGACGCCGATCACGCCGTGGGCGAGCGCCGCCTCGATGGGGAGGGTCGGGGTGGGTGGGATCTGCCAGGACGCGGTCAGATACCAGCGGTCCCGGCCGGTATCGAGGTGGATGCGGTAGGCGATCGCCCGGTTGGCCGCGACGCGATCCGCCCACTCGGTACCCCGGTGCGCGAACACGACCCTGGACGAGAGGACGTAGCGGCCGTGCGGGGCGTTCGCCAGATGCGCCAGCGGCGCGGGAAGCTTGATGCTCGCCTCGCCGTCGGGGTTGATGCGGATCGTCTCGTTGCCGTAGCGCTTGCCGGACTCCCCGTCCGCCTGGCAGAACCAGCGCTCGGCCTCCCAGCGCCCGCGCCACGCGGCCTCGGTCAGCCCGGCCTCGTCCAGGTGGTGGCGGGTGCGGGCCAGGCGTTTGCCGCCGCGTACGACGTGCACAATGCCCGCCTCGCGGTCGGCCCGCGCTGCGGTCAGCCGGTCTTCCAGTACCCGCAGCCGCCTCGACTTCGCGTGCCACTCCCGCTGGGACCGGTAACCCCCGGGCGCCTTCTTCGTCCCCTTCTGCCCGACCGGCTGGGACAGCCGGTCCTCGATGGTACGGACGCCAGCTTCCAGGTTCTGGATGTGCGCCAGCTGGCAGCGGCGGGCCAGCGCCCACTGGTCATGAGTGGCCTTGGTGATACTGCCAGCCCACCGCGACGACGACAGCGGCGTCAGCTCCCGCTTACGCACCGCCCACGACTCACCGGAGTGCGCCAAGGCGTCCCGGCAGCGCGTCTTGAGGTCCTTCGAGGCCAGCGACCCCAGATGGTCGCCGACCATGCGCAGCACCTTCTCATCGTCCGGCGCCAGCTGCTTGAGACGGGTCCGGACGGCCACACCACTCGGACCGGACGCGACAAACGGCGCCGCGATGCTCCTCAGCTCACCCACCCCGTCACCCCCGCCCGGCACTCACCCCGAAGAACCCGGTCGCCATGGGAACGAGCGCCACCCATGAAGGTCACGCATTCGATGAGAGAACGTCAGTTCCCCACCGAAAACTGACACCACAGCCGAGGAGCGCGACACGACACCGACCACCCACACTCACTCACGCTCACCAGCGCACTCCAGCGCCAGCAGCTCCAAACCCCTGCCCATGACGCCACTCAGGGGGCGCAGGCAGCGACCAGCACCTCCACCTCAGCCGTCACCGCGGCGGCGAACCGGTCGAGGTCCGGCACTGCTTCCGCGTCCGCGACCAGCCCGAAGTGAACCTGCCCCCGATACGTCGAGATGGCGACCGCAAGCGACTGCCCCTGGGCGAGCGGAGCGAAGGGGTAGACCTCGACGAGCGGGTTGCCGCCGAGCCTCAGCCCGAGGCTGGGCAGCGGCACGCTGGTGACGAGGATGTCGTACCAGAGCCGCGCGGCCTGCTTCACCAGCGGCCCGCCGAGCCGGTGCCCGAGCGGCGGCACATGGTCGGCGAGCAGCGCGACCGCGCCCGCGCCCCGTCCGGGCCCGGCATCCTTGTTGCGGTCCATGGCGCTGCGTACGGAGTCGAGGCGCCGCAGCGGATCCGGGTCGTCGACGGGCAGCCGCATCAGGTAGCCGGAGAGCCGGTTGCCCTGCGGATGCGCGGTGCGCGGACGCCGTTTGGAGACGGGGATGAGCGCACGCGGAGCGACTCCCTCGCTGCCGTCGCCGCGCTCGTCGAGCCAG
The DNA here is from genome assembly GCF_021545335.1 of Streptomyces sp. GQFP. Taxonomy (GTDB): domain Bacteria; phylum Actinomycetota; class Actinomycetes; order Streptomycetales; family Streptomycetaceae; genus Streptomyces. The sequence continues at coordinate 630,746 of NZ_CP089312.1, forward strand.
CGCCGCAGTGCCCCGGCGACGACGGCGATGAGTACGTCGTTCACCGTGCCGCCGACCGTCTTGCGCACCAGGTGGATGTCGTCGAGGTCGAGGAGGACTCCGGCGGTACGGCGGGTGCCGCTCGGTTCGGCGACGAGCGCGGCGGAGGAGCGCGCGCCCAGGGTGTCCAGGCTGGACCGGGCGACGGAGGCACCGATGTCCAGGGCACGCCCCACGTCGGAGAAGGCGCCGCGCACCATCCCGGGCAGCTTGCGCACGTCCGGGAAGAGACCGGCGGCCGGCGGTTCGGGGCGCGGGCGGGGCGCCGGCAGGTCGAGGGGGTCCATGACACCGGCGGCGAGGGTCAGTGCGCGCAGGCCGTCGGCGAGGGCGTGGTGGAACTTGAAGAGCACGGCGAAGGAGGTGCCGTCCTCGCCGGGCAGGACGTGTGCCTCCCACGGCGGCCGGCCGCGCTCCAGGGAGCGTTCCATGAGCCGTCCGGCCTCGGCGTGGAAGTCGGAGGTGGGGGCGTGCAGCCGTACGTGGTCGAGCGGGTCGAAGTCCGGTACGGACTCGCGGGTGGCGCCCCCGAAGGCCAGCGGGAGCAGCGGCTGCCAGACGTCCCGGATACGCATGCGCAGTCCGGGTACGGCGGGGGCGCGGGCGGCGAGGAGATCGGCCGCGTGGGCTCCGGCGGTGGGTGAGTGGGACGAGAACACGCCGAGGGCACCCAGGTGCATGGGGTGCAGGTCGGAATCCATGTTCCAGAACGCCAGGTCGAGGGGGGCGAGCAGGTCCGAGGTCTCAGAGGTCAAGGGATCGCTCTCGCGTCGACGACGGGTGAGCCAGCAGTCAATCGCCTGCGGCCGATTACGGTCAAGTACGATCAAGCTACGCACAGTTAACAACGGATTAAGTCCCGCTGCTCCGCGAGCAGCGGGACTTAAGTGACGTATGAGGCTATGTCAGCACACGCGGGCAGCTGCAGGGCCGCTATTTCAGGGCGGGCGGCGCCTCGTCCGCCCCCGTTCCCCACCCGGACGGCTCCGAGCCGACCGTGAACTCCAGCGCACGCGCACCCCGTAGCAACGCGCTCGTCACATACGTACGGCTGTACGAAACCCCGTCGACGGCCACCGACTGGACGTACCGTCGGCTGTCCGACGTACCCGGTGCCGTCACCGTGAGGGCTCCGAGCGGGTAGTAGCGGCGGTCCAGGGTGAGATCGGTCCGGTCGAAGACCGGGGTGGACAGGCCCCAGGTGTCGTAGCCGGGCTGTACCGGAAAGATCCCGATCGCGGACAGGACGTGCCAGGCGGACATCGTGCCCATGTCGTCGTTGCCCGTCATACCGGTCGGGCCGTCGGTGTAAAGGGTCAGCGCGGCGTGCACGACCTCCGTCGTCTTCCAGGGCTGACCGGTGGAGAGATAGGTGTACGGAGCGGTGAGGTCGACCTCGTTCTGGGGGTTGTACTTGTCCGCGTCGTAGTAGGCGTACGGGCCGTTCACCCACACCTCGCGGGCCGTCCCGGCCGGGTCCGCCTTCATTTGGTCGTACGCGAAGAAGGCGTCGAGCCGGTCGTTGGCCGCCTGTCTGCCGCCGAGCAGGTCCACCAGGCCCGGCAGATCCTGCGGGACAAGCCACTGGTACTGCCAGGCCGTGCCCTCGTGGAAGCCCTCGCCCTTGGCCGGATCGGGGTCGCCGGTGAAGGTTCCCGAGCCGTCCCGGGGCCGGAAGAAGCCGGTCGCGGGGTCGAAGACGGCACGGTAGCTCTGCGCCCGGCGGGCGTATCGGTCGGCGTCGGACTTGTGGCCCAGGTCGCGGGCCATCTGGGCCAGCATCGCGTCGGACAGGGCGTATTCGAGGGTGACGGAGGCGCCCCAGTGGTAGTCCGAGTCGCCGAGCTTGGTGCGCGGGCGGCCCTTGAGATAGGGCGCGAAGCCGTCCGCGATGTACTCCTGGTTGGCCTCGCGCCCCAGCATGGGCAGGGCGGCGGGTGGCACGCCGTCGGCGTTCTTCTTCAGGGCGCGGTAGGCCCGCTCCTCGTGGCCGTGCAGCAGGCCCTGCTGGTAGGCGTGGGTGAGGAAGGGGGTGACCGGGTCGCCGGTCATGATGTTGGTCTCGACGGTGCCGTAGCCCCACTTGGGCAGCCAGCCGCCCTCCTCGTCGATCTTCAGCACCGAGAGCGCCATGTCACGGGCCTCGCGGGGCGCGAGCAGCGACAGGAGCTGGGCCTGGGTGCGGTAGGTGTCCCAGAGGGACCAGTTCTGGTAGTACGTGAAGTCCCGCGCGCGGTGGATCCTCAGGTCCCAGCCGGTGTAGCGGCCGTCGGCGTCGCTGCCGATGTTGGGGGCGAGGAAGCTCCGGTAGAGGGACGAGTAGAAGGTCCGCCGGAGAGTCTCCGAGCCGCCGGTCACGCGCACGTCGTCGAGCCGCGCCTCCCAGGCCGCCCGGGCCGCCTCCCGTACGGCGTCGAACGGACGTCCGCCCTCGGCGCTCAGGTTGCCGGCGGCGCCCTCCGCGTCGACGTACGACAGTGCGGTGGTCGCCTCGACGGTGCGGTCGCCGTCGGTGGTGTCGAAGCGGACGTAGGCGCCATCGCCGCCGGTCCGGGAGCCGTCGGTGACCGTGGACCCGTCCCAGGTGCCGTACGCCGTGAAGGGCCGGTCGAAGCGGGTGACCGTGTGGACGGTGTACGGCTTGGTGCCTCGGCAGAAGCCGGAGCCGGTGATGGTCGTACGGACGGTCCGGTCGTCGAGGATCTCGACCCGGTTCTCGACCTTGGCGTGGAGAGACTGGCCCGCGTTGAGGAGAATGTTGGCCTTGGTGGTCGCCGGGAAGGTGTAGCGCTGGACGCCGGTGCGGGTGGTCGCCGTCAGTTCGGCGTCGATGCCCGAATCCAGGCCCACCCGGTAGTAGCCGGGAGTGGCGCGCTCCTGGTCGTGGCCGTACTCGGCGGCGTAGGTCGCGTGGTCGGTGCTCGTGATGTCGCCGGTCGTGGGCAGGACCGGCAGGTCGCCGCCGATGCGGCAGCCGACGCCGGAGAGGTGGACGAGGGAGAAGCCTCGGATGCGGGTCTGGGAGTAGCGGTAGCCGGTCTTGTGCCCGGTGTCGGGCGACAGTTGCACCATGCCGAAGGGCACGGTCGCGCCGGGGAAGGTGTTGCCCTCGTTCTCCGTGCCGATGAACGGGTTGACGAGGTCGGTGAGCCGCTCGTCACGGGCATGGGCGGCGGGTGCGGAGAGCGCGCCCGCGAACAGGGCAGCGGCCGTCACCGCCCCCGCGGTGCGCAGCGTCCATCTCACAGGGCGGTCCTCCGTGGGTTCGGGCCGGATGGCGGCCGTGTCCCGCATCCGTTCCTCGCCTGCTGTCCCGATCCGCACCCCGCGCGGCACGGTCACCTCGCGGCCGTACGGCAACAGCCCGTTCGGCTCACTCGCGGCGGCCCCGGACATGCCGACGGCCCCGGTGAGCACGGACTCACCGGGGCCGTCGGGGGCGTGGGCGTACCCGCCCTATGAGACGTGCTGGCCCTTCCCGAGGGCGATCACTCCGCCCTTGGAGACGGTGTAGAGGTCGGAGTCGCGCTCCGGGTTGACGCCGATCGTCGCGCCCGGCGGGACCTCGACGTTCTTGTCGAGGACGGCCCCGCGCACGATCGCGCCCCGCCCGATGCGCACGTTGTCGTGCAGGATCGACCCCTGCACCACCGCGCCCGGATCGACGCGCACCCCGGGTGAGAGCACCGAGCGCGTCACCTGCCCGCGTATCAGGCACCCCGCGCTGATGATCGACTCGCTGGCGATGCCGCCGGAGTTGAAGCGGGCGGGCGACAGCTGGCCGGAGTGGGTGTAGACGGGCCAGCTGCGGTTGTAGAGGTTGAAGGCGGGGCGCTCGGCGATCAGGTCCATGTGGGCGTCGTAGTACGCGTCGAGCGTGCCCACGTCCCGCCAGTAGCCCTGGTCGCGTGTCGTCTCGCCGGGCACGTGGTTCTCGCTGAAGTCGTACAGCTGGGCCTCGCCCCGCTCGGTGAGCGCGGGCAGTATCGAACCGCCCATGTCGTGCACGGAGTCGCCGTCCTCGGCGTCCCGCTGGAGGGCCTCTATCAGGGCCTTGGTGGTGAAGATGTAGTTGCCCATCGAGGCGAACACGGACTCGGGGTCGTCGGCCAGTCCGGGCGGGTCGGCGGGCTTCTCCAGGAAGCCCTGCACGGTCTGGTTGTCGGAGCCGGGGCTGATCACACCGAAGGACGACGACTCGGTGCGCGGCACCCGGATGCCCGCGACCGTGACCCCGGCGCCGCTGTCGATGTGCTGGTTGATCATCTGGCGGGGGTCCATGCGGTACACGTGGTCGGCGCCGAACACGGCGACGTAGTCGGGCTGTTCGTCGTGCACGAGGTTCAGGGACTGGAGGATGGCGTCGGCGCTGCCCAGGTACCAGCGCGGGCCGAGGCGCTGCTGGGCGGGGACCGGGGTGACGTAGTTGCCGAGCAGGCTGGACATCCGCCAGGTGGTGGTGATGTGGCGGTCCAGCGAGTGCGACTTGTACTGCGTGAGCACGCAGATGCGCATGATGTCACCGTTGACGAGGTTGGACAGGACGAAGTCGACCAGGCGATACGTTCCGCCAAAGGTGACCGCCGGTTTCGCGCGGTCCGCGGTCAGGGGCATCAGGCGTTTGCCCTCTCCGCCCGCCAGTACGATTCCGAGCACAGAAGGTCCACCACGACGCATCGCCGCTCCCCTCACCGTGGTTGTGCAGGTTGCTTGCCCGTACGCCGGTCGCGCTAAGCCTGTTGACCTTTTTTGAGGATCTCCTCGTAGAGCCGTACGGTCCGCCGGGCCACCGCGTCCCAGCCGAACTCGCCCACCGCACGCTCCCGTCCGGCCTCCCCCATGCGCCGCGCGCCCTCCGGATCACCGAGCACGGAGTCCAGGGCCCGCGCGAGGTCCGCCTCGAAGGCACCCGAGTCCTCGTCGAGGGACACGAGTACGCCCGTCTTGCCGTCGTCGACCACCTCGGGGATGCCCCCGACCCGCGAGGCCACGACGGGAGTTCCGCAGGCCATCGCCTCCAGGTTGACGATGCCCAACGGCTCGTACACCGAAGGGCAGACGAACACGGCGGCGTGCGTGAGGAGTTGGATGACGTCCGCGCGCGGCAGCATCTGCGGGACCCAGAACACGCCCTCGCGTACGGCGCTCAGTTCCTGGAAGAGTTCGCGGAACTCCCGGTCGATCTCCGGGGTGTCGGGCGCGCCCGCGCACAGCACGACCTGGGCCGCCGGGTCGATGTCCCGTGCCGCGCGCAGCAGATGGGGGACGCCCTTCTGCCGGGTGATGCGGCCGACGAACAGGACGTACGGGCGGTCCGGGTCGACGCCGATGCGGGTGAGGGCGTCGGTGCCGTGGTCGGGGCGGTAGAGGGTGGTGTCGATGCCGTTGTGCACGACATGGACGGTGGCCGGGTCGAGGGCCGGGTAGCAGGCGAGGATGTCCTCGCGCATGGCCCCGGACACGGCGATCACGGCGTCGGCGGCCTCGATGGCGGTGCGCTCGGCCCAGCTCGACAGGGCGTATCCGCCGCCGAGTTGCTCGGCCTTCCACGGGCGCAGGGGCTCCAGGGAGTGGGCGGTCATGACGTGCGGAATGCCGTAGAGGAGTTTGGCGAAGTGGCCGGCCAGGTTGGCGTACCAGGTGTGGGAGTGGACGAGTTCGCGGCCTTCGAGGGCGGCGGCGATGGAGAGGTCCGTGGAGAAGGTGCGCAGGGCGTCGTTGGCGGTGTCGAGCGACGGCCAGGACCGGTGGCGGATGACGCCGACTCCTCGACCCTCGCCCCAGCAGTGCACCTCCAGGTCGGTGAGGGCGCCCAACTCCCGGGCCAGGAACTCGACATGGACACCCGCACCGCCGTACACATCCGGCGGGTACTCCCGGGTCAGCAGGCCCACACGCACCCAAAACTCCCTGTCTCGGCGGTTGGTTCCCACATGGTCACCCAGATGCGTCTCCCGGGGAAGACCGTGGGGGCCTGGTGAAGCAGCAGTCTCCGCAGACCCCGCCGCCGGGCACCCGGTAGTAGAGGCAGCAACTGCGGCGTCGGAAGGCGGTGCCGGTGAGGGTGCCGGTCGGGGCCAGGCGGGGGTGGGTGAACAGTTCGGCGGCGAGAGTGCGGGCACGGGCGCCGGCCTCCGGGTCCGTTCCACGGGCCCAGCGGTCGAGTTCGCGGGCCGCGCCGGCCAGGGCGGAGCCCGCGTTGCCCCACAGCAGGCCCTCGGCGACGCCGTACCGGGCGTGCAGGGCGGCCGTGAGGGGCTCCAGGTGCCCTCGTACGACGATGTCCGCGACCGCCGCCGCGTCGGCGGGCCGGGGGCGTACCTCCGTCAGCCACAGGTCGTCGGGGGCGCTCGCGGCGGCGTCCCAGAGGAGGAGGCGGGGGTCGAGGTCGGGGACGCCGCCGTACAGGACCGCGCAGCCGAGGGCGACGGACCACAGTCTGGCCGCGAGCGCCTGTTGGGCGATGGACGCGGAAACCCGCAGCTCAGGGGTATGGAGACGGTACGCGACCGTTTGGACACGGAAAGTTACAGAATCCGCGTAAACGTCCTCGCCGCGATGTGCGTACGCCTGTGCGAGTGTCGGAGGCCGGTCGGCGGGTGCTCCGGCCGTGCGTAGTACGAAGAAGCCGCCGAGCGGTCGGAGAGCCGTGAGATCAGGGTCGAGGTCCACGGGGAGCAGTAGTACCAAGGAGAGCCGTAGTCCTGCGCAGCGGCTTCACCTCCGCGTCACCCACCCTGGGGAGGACGTTGGGCTCCACGTACTCCATCGGCAGTAGGACCCAATGGATGCTCTGGTACGACGACGTGGCGCGCGCGAGGAGGGATCGTAGTCACTATGGAAGCCGACCGTTCGCCGCGCCGGGCCCCGGGCCAGCGCCGCACGCAGAGGAGTTGCTCATGAGCGCCCTCGCGTTGTCCATCCTGCTGTCGCTCGTCTCCGCTGTCGCCTACGCGGGCGGAGCGATCATGCAGGAGCGTGTCGCTGACTCCGAACACGGCCGGTCCTACGCGCCGATGCGCAGGCCGGTCTGGTGGGCCGCCGTGGCGCTGAACGGCTTCGGCGGCGTGCTGCACGTGGTGGCGCTGGCCTACGGGCCGCTGAGCGTCGTCCAGCCGATGGGCGCCCTGACGATCGTGTTCGCGCTGCCGATGGCGGCCCTGTTCGTGCGGCGCAAGGCCGGGGCGACCGCCTGGCGGGGCGCGATCATGGCGACGCTCGGACTCGCGGGGCTGCTGTCCCTGGTCGGCGCGTCCGAGGCGCAGTCCCTGGGCACGACCGAGCGGGTGCTGCTGGCCGTGGTCACCGGCTCCGCGGTGGTGACGCTGATGGTGGCGGGCCGCGCGGCGCACCGGCACCCGGCGGTGCGCAGCACGCTGCTCGCGATCGCGTCCGGTATCGCCTTCGGTATGTCGTCGGTGTTCACGAAGGTGGTCGCCGTGGACTGGTCCGGCGGCATCACGGCCGCGGACCTGCCCACGCTGGCCCTGATCGCCGTGCTCGGTGTCTCCGGTCTGCTGCTCTCGCAGGCGGCCTACCGGGGCGGTGGCCTCGCGGCGCCGCTCGCGACGCTGACGGTCGTGAATCCGGTGGTGGCGGCCGCGGTCGGCATCACGATGTTCGGCGAGACCTTCCGGTACGGCACCACGGGCACCATCCTCGCGCTGAGCTGCGGTGTGGTCGCCGCCGGCGGTCTGATCCTGCTGACGACGGAGCGGCTGCAGCACAGCACGCACGCCGAGGCGCTGCCTGTGTTTCCTGACCCTGCATCCTCTGTTCCCCCTGTTCCAGCGCACTCGGCCCCGGAACGGACAGAAGCCGGGCACGCCGAGGAAACGGCGGCGGAAGTGAGCGGCGAGAAGGCTCCCGGGCCGGTCCCGGCCGAGGTCCTGCCGGCGCTCGCGGGACTTCCCCCGCAGCCCGACGCGCCCGCACACGAGGACGACCTGGTGCCGGCCAACGCGGCGGTGCCGGCGCCCGAGCAGGACGTGTCCGACGAGGGCACGCCCATCCACTTCGGACCCTTCTACGGCGTCCCGTACGTGCCGATCCCGATCCCCGCCCTCGGCCGGCACCGCACGCGGGTCAAATCCTGACGCCGCCGGCCCGGAGATAGGCCACCGGGTCGATGTCGGTACCGAAGCCGGGCCCCGTCCGCACCTCGAAGTGCAGATGCGGGCCCGTGCTGTTGCCCGTGGAGCCGGAGCGCCCGATGCGCTGCCCGACCGACACGGACTGGCCCGCCTTCACGGAGATCGCCGACAGATGGGCGTACTGCGAGTAGCGGCCGTCGGCGTGCCGGATCACCACCTGGTACCCGAACGACCCGCCCCAGCCCGCGTCGACGACCTCGCCCGCCCCGACGGACTTCACCGAGGTGCCGGTGGGCACCGGGAAGTCGACACCCGTGTGGTAGCCCTTCGACCAGGAGGAACCCGCCTTGTGGTAGGGCGTCCCGGTCGCGGCGCTCACGGGCGCGCTGAGCGTGGTGGTGGTCGCGGGGGCCTTGGTCGCGGCTACCTTCTCGACGGCGCGCGAAGGGGCCTGCTCCGTCTTGGGCTTGGACTTGGCCTTGCGCGCGGGCTCGGCGGTGGCGGGTGCTGCGGGCGCGGCCTTCGTACGGAGGTTCAGCCGCTGGCCGGGGACGATCAGGTCCGGATCGGTGCCGACCGTCGTGCGGTTGGCGGCGTAGAGGCGCTGCCAACCGCCCCGGACGTCGCGTTCGTCGGCGATGCCGGAGAGGGTGTCGCCGTGCACGACGGTGTACATCTGGGCGGTGCCCGCCTGGGACTGGGGCGTGGTCTGCGGCTTGACGTCGCGGACGGTCCGCTCGGTCCTGGGCTGGGTCTTCCGCTCGGAGGTGCTCGATTTGCCCGAATTACCCGAGGGGTTGATGTCGGGGGTGTCGCCGCCGCGGGTGAGGCCTGCGCGGACCGAGCAGACGGGCCAGGCGCCGGGGCCCTGCCCCTTGAGCACCTTCTCGGCCACGGCTATCTGCTGGTCCTTGGTGGCCAGGTCCGCTCGTCCCGCGTAGACCGTGCCGCCGTACGCCTCCCAGGTGGACTGGCTGAACTGGAGCCCGCCGTAGTACCCGTTGCCGGTGTTGATGTTCCAGTCGTTGGTGGACTCGCAGGCCGCGACCTTGTTCCAGGTGCTCACGTCCGCCGCGTCCGCGGCTCCGGCACCGACGAACGGCAGCGCGATACCGGCGCTGCCCGCGGTGACGGTGAGAGAGGCCCGGTTGATCCGGTTCGGCTGGTACCGGCGGTGCTTGCCGCGTACGGCCATGGAAGTGCCCCCTCACTATGCCAGTGGCCGCCAAAGTAAGCGCCACGAACAGGCCATGACAAGACGGCAATCAGCCTCCATACGGCCGAAGTACGCCTGATGGGACAGCGAAGTGGCCGGGAATACGGATCTGTTGCGTAAATGCTGAGGCAGGTGGGGGTTCTGGTGCGTATCTGCGTACGCAGGAACGGTGGACCCGGATGTGCGGTCGGCGTACCGGCACGTCAGGATGGCCCGAAGGGCAATACTGGCGAGCACGGCACAAACGGCACCATCGCTTCCAGGACCTACCGGCACCACCGTTTTCCAGGACCCACTAGGAGCCATCCGCATGAGCAACTCAGCCCAGATCGGCGTCACGGGACTCGCGGTGATGGGCCGCAACCTCGCCCGCAACTTCGCGCGCAACGGCTACACGGTCGCGCTGCACAACCGGACGGCGGCGCGTACGCACGCTCTGGTCGAGGAGTTCGGGACCGAGGGCGACTTCGTCGCGGCCGACACCGCCAAGGAGTTCGTGGCCGCGCTGGAACGGCCGCGCCGCCTGGTCGTCATGGTGAAGGCCGGTGAGCCGACCGACGCCGTGATCCAGGAGTTCGCCCCGCTCCTGGAGCCCGGCGACATGATCATCGACGGCGGCAACGCGCACTTCGCGGACACCCGGCGCCGCGAGCGCGACCTGCGCGAGCAGGGCATCCACTTCGTCGGCATGGGCGTCTCGGGTGGCGAGGAGGGCGCGCTGCTCGGCCCGAGCATCATGCCGGGCGGCCCGGTCGAGTCGTACGACTCCCTCGGTCCGATGCTGGAGAAGATCTCCGCGAAGGCTGCGGACGGCACCCCCTGTGTGTCGCACGTGGGTCCGGACGGCGCCGGCCACTTCGTGAAGATGGTCCACAACGGCATCGAGTACGCCGACATGCAGCTGATCGGCGAGGCGTACCAGCTGCTGCGCGACGTAGCCGGGTATTCCCCCTCCCAGATCGCCGACATCTTCCGCACCTGGAACACGGGCCGGCTCGACTCCTACCTGATCGAGATCACCGCCGAGGTGCTGTCGCACGTGGACGCGGCGACGGGCAAGCCGTTCGTGGACGTCGTCGTGGACCAGGCCGAGCAGAAGGGCACCGGCCGCTGGACCGTACAGATCGCCCTCGACCTGGGCGTACCGGTGTCGGGCATCGCCGAGGCGGTCTTCGCCCGCTCGCTGTCCGGCCACGCGGCGCTGCGCGAGGCCTCGCGCGACCTGGCGGGCCCGAAGGCGACCCCGCTGAGCGAGTCTGAGGCGGCGGCCTTCGCCGACCGTGTCGAGCAGGCGCTGTACGCGTCGAAGATCGTGTCGTACACGCAGGGCTTCCACGAGATCGCGGCGGGCGGCGCCGAGTACGACTGGAACATCGACCTGGGTGCGGTGTCCGCGCTCTGGCGTGGCGGCTGCATCATCCGGGCAGCCTTCCTGGACCGGATCCGCGCCGCGTACGACACGCGGGCGGACCTGCCGAGCCTGCTGTCCGACGAGACGTTCGCGCGGGAGATCGCGGGGGCGCAGGACGACTGGCGCGAGGTGCTGGTCGCGGCGACGCGGCAGGGTGTGCCGACGCCGGGGTTCGCGGCGGCGCTCGCGTACTACGACGCGTTGCGTGCGGAGCGGTTGCCTGCGGCGCTTACGCAGGGGCAGCGGGACTTCTTCGGTGCGCACACTTATCGGCGTACTGACCGGGAGGGGTCGTTCCACACGCTGTGGGGTGGGGACCGGTCCGAGGTTACTGGCTGACGTGCGCTCCCTGCGGGGTGGGTGGTTCTTTGGCTGCCCGCCCGGTGGGGGCTTGTCGCGCAGTTCCCCGCGCCCCTTAAGGGGCGCGGTTGCGCACCCGGTGTGATGACGGGCGGTCGGGTTTTCCGGCCGCCCATCCTCTTTGGCCGCGGGCCCGATGGGGCTTGTCGCGCAGTTCCCCGCGCCTCTGAGGGCGCGGTTGCGCACCCGGTGTTCAGGACAGCGGTGGGCCCGGTTCTGGGGCGGGGGTTGGTTCGGGGCCCGGGGGCTGTGGGACTGGGTCCGGGGGTGTCGGGGGTGGGGCGGGGTCCGGGAAGGGGCCCGGAGTGGGGCTCGGTGGTACGGGGTGTGGGTCCGGGTGGGTCACGGTGTCCTCCAGCCAGTCGGTGCTTCGGCTCTGGACTCCTTCCCCGCGTACCCGACCGACGCGCCCTCACTCACTCCATGTGGGTCACTGCCGCCGCCAGGCCCAGGCGGGGGCTGGACAGCACCGGTACCGCCGTTGTCGTCAGCAGCTGGGCCGGGGTCATGGAGGCCTGGGCGAGGATGATCGCGTCGGCGCTGTCGCCGGGGATCGAGTCGACCGCGTCGGCCACCGTCCGGACGTAGGCCTCCGTGTCGCCCTCCTGGAAGAGGGCCCAGGCGCCGTCGACGAACAGTGTCCGTACGTCGGCGGGGAGTCCTGCGCGGCGTGCCTCCTCCTCTACGAGGGTGACCGTCGGCCCGAACGTGCTCTCCGAGGTCGCGACGACGACCACCCTCGGGCCGGCGGCCACCGCGGCGGCGGCCATCGGGCGGTCGACCCGCAGCACGGGCACCCCGATCTCCTCGGCGGCGGCTTCCGCGACACCGCCGATGGAGGAACAGGTACAGAGGACGGCCACGGCACCGTCGGCGACCGCCTGTTCCAGGACCGCCCGTACGTCGTCGGCCACGGCGTCGGGCCCTGCCGCCCGGGCCCTGGTCAGCAGGTCCTCGTGGACGACGTGGGTGAGTTCCAGGCCCTGGTGGTCCTCGTCGCGCAGGGCGTCGAACACCGGGACGTGCACGGGTGAGGTGTGCAGCAGGGCGAGCATGGTGAGGCGAGTCCCCTTGTCGGACGTCAGAGGCGGTCGGGGTGCGCCGCGAGCCACTCCTTGGCGGCCTGGATGAGCCCGGGGTCCGCCGCCGGGGCCTCGGCGGGGTGACGCTCGGCCCACTTCACGACGTACGGGCAGAGGGGGGCGACGACGATGCCCTCGCGGGCGGCCATGACGTACAGCTCGCGGGCCAGCGAGCCCGCGATGCCCTTTCCCTCGTGCGCCGGCTCGACGATCGTGTGGACCGGGACCAGCGCACGTCCGCGCGCAGCCAGCACGAAGTACTCGATATGACCCACGACTTCACCCGCCGCCACCGCCTCCAGGCGGCCCGCCGTCCGGTCGTCGCGGATCTCGATGTCGCTGCTCATGGACACTCCCCTCGAAGGTTCACCGATACGCCGATGCGTCGATTTCGCCGGATCGTCAAGCCCTGGCCGCCTGCGGGCTGCGTTCCTGGTCCGAGCCCGGTACCGGCTCGGCCGGGTCGGCGCCCAGCGCCACGACGCGGTTGCGGTGGTCCACGTGGACCACCCTCGGCCGCAGCGCCCGCGCCTCGGCGTCGGTCACCTGAGCGTATCCGATGATGATCACCAGATCTCCGGGATGGACGAGGTGGGCCGCCGCCCCGTTGATCCCGACGACGCCGGACCCCCGCTCGCCCTCGATGACGTACGTCTCCAGCCGCGCGCCGTTGGTGATGTCGACGATGTGCACGAGTTCGCCGGGCAGCAGGTCGGCGGCGTCGAGGAGGTCGGCGTCGATGGTCACGGAGCCGACGTAGTGCAGGTCGGCCTGGGTGACGGTGGCTCGGTGGATCTTGGAGCGGAACATGGTGCGCAGCATGGAGGTACTCCCGGATTGTCTGCTCCCTGCCCGCTTTTTGCAGGTCAAGGGCGATGTCCAGAGCGTACAGCGATTCGTATGTTCGGTCAGCGCTCGAAAGCTTTCGGATCGAGATCCGCGCGCGGCTCTCCGGCTTCGGCCGAACGCCACACGGTCTCCGTCGGCACCCCGCAGTTCCGTGTACCGCCTGTCGGCCCACGACTCATCTGGGCACCCGATTTCTCCGGGATCCGACCGGCGTCCCAGCTCGAACGGCACCATCTGCGAGACATCGACCCTGCACGGATTCGACACCGTGCCGGTGCGTTCCTCCCAGGCCGGTCGAGACTGGGCGGCCATGGGACGGGGCAGGAACCTGACCGGGGTTGACCCTCGACCTTGTCGAGGGCTCAGAGTTCCGGCTGTGGAGAACGAGATGCGCAGCATCGGGGAGATGGCCCGGGACGGCGGACTGAGCGTGAGCGCGCTGCGGTTCTACGACCGTGCCGGTGTACTGGTACCCGCCTGGGTGGACCCGGTCAGCGGCTACCGCTGGTACGGGCCCGAGCAGTTGGAAGAGGCCCGGTTGCTGGCCCGACTGCGCCGGGCAGGCATGCCGTTGGCCGACATCCGGCTCGTGCTGGCCGGCTGGGCAGGAGCGGACACGGACCTGGTGCGCGGTCTCCTTCAGGCGCATCTGCGCCGTCTCGAGCTGGGGTTGTCCGATGCCCGCAGCGAGTTCTCCGCGCTCCGAGCTCTACTCGACCACAGGGAGAACCCCATGACCTCGCTCCGCAGCGCCACCGCTGCCACCCGGGTGTCCGCCGCCGCACCGGTGCTGGCCGCAGCACTGGACACTGTCCGTTTCGCGGCCAGCACCGACCCGGAGCTGCCGGTTCTCGCCGGCATCCTGTTCGACATCGAAGGAGAAGAACTCCGCCTGGTGGCCACCGACCGCTACCGGATGGCTGTCGCGCGAGCACGCGCCACCGGGCACGGCGGGCCCCGGACGCAGGTGATCGTGCCTCTTCCGCTCGCCAACGCTATGCGGGCGCTGTTGACCGACGACGAACCTGTCCACCTCACGGTGGACGGTGACCGCGTCACGCTGGAGACCGGGGACCGGCAGACGGCCGGCCAGAGCCTCGGACATGAGTTCCCCGACTACCGTCGCCTCATCCACCTCCCGGCCGGTCGCCGGGCGCACATCGATACGGCAACCTTCCGCGCGGCGGTGGAGAACGGTCCCGTCCGCGCGAGCGAGACCCGTGAGCCGGACGGCGAGCCCCACGACCTCAGTGTGCTCAGGGTGACGGAGAACGGGACCGTGGTCGTGTGCGACGACAGTGACGACGAGCAGGACAACGTCGCCGTCAACCGCGAGTTCCTGCTGCACGCGCTCACCGCCGGAGCCCGGGACGAGCTGGTCCTGGAGCTGGGCGCGCCCACCGCACCGCTCGCGATCCGCCGGCCCGACGACGAAGGCGCCTTCTCACTCCTGATGCCGGTCCGCTTGGAGAACTAGCTTCCATACCGGTCGGAGTGGCCCTCGTCCGCAACCACTGCTCTCAGCCGCGCGGCGGGGCAGAGGGCACTTCGTACCGTACGAGTGACCTCGCAAAGGGCTCGCCGCTGCGTCGGGCGTACTTCATCCGCTGACGGACCTCCCTCAGGGTGCGGGGACGGTAACCGGGCCCGCCGCAGCAGCTCTTGTTGAAGCGGACGCCGGAGTGCAGCAGCACGGACAGCGTCCGCCCACCTGAATCAGCGGCTGCGCGCAGCGGGGACAGATGCGCTGCTGCCTGTCCCTGTCGTAGGGCTGCTTCGTTCGCCCCTGTCGGACGCCAGGTGGGACCGGCACCGCCGGTCCGAACGCCACCCCAGGCTCCCCGCGCCCGCCCTCCCCGCCTCGTCGTGCCGCTGCTGACACCGGCCTACCGCACGGGCAGTACGGCATTTTGCGGTAGGTCCGCCACCGGCAGGCCCGCCTCCGCCCGCTCTCCGGGCCGCTGCGCGAACTGTGTCCGGTACAGCTGCGCGTACCGCCCGTCCAGGGCCAGGAGTTCGTCGTGCGTGCCGCGTTCCAGGATGTGGCCGGCCTCGATCACGAGGATCAGGTCGGCCGTGCGGATCGTGGAGAGGCGGTGGGCGATCACGACGGCCGTGCGGTCGGACAGGGCTTCCGCCAGGGCCTCCTGGACCGCCGCCTCCGAGGTGTTGTCGAGGTGGGCCGTCGCCTCGTCGAGGACGACGACGCGCTGGCGGGCAAGGAGCAGCCGGGCGATGGTCATGCGCTGGCGTTCGCCACCGGAGAGGCGGTAGCCGCGTTCGCCGACCACCGTGTCCAGGCCGTCGGGCAGCGCGCGGACCAGGTCGTCGAGGCGGGCCCGGGTCAGTGCCTCCCACAGTTCGTCGTCCGTCGCGGTGGGGCGGGCGAGGGCCAGGTTGGCGCGCACGGTGTCGTGGAAGAGGTGGCCGTCCTGGGTGACCATGCCGAGGGTGCCGCGCAGGGAGGCGGCGCTCAGGTCGCGGACGTCGACGCCGCCGATGCGTACGGCGCCCTCGTCGGTGTCGTACAGGCGGGGCAGGAGTTGTCCGATGGTCGACTTTCCGGCGCCGGAGGAGCCCACGAGGGCGATGGTCTGGCCGGGTTCGGCGCGGAAGCTGACGCCGTGCAGGACCTCAGTGCCGCCTCTGGTGTCCAGGGCGGCCACCTCCTCCAGGGAGGCGAGGGAGACGCGGTCGGCGGCGGGGTAGGCGAAGCGGACGTTGTCGAACTCCACCGCGACCGGGCCCTCGGGGACCTCGCGGGCATCGGGTTTCTCCTCGATGAGGGGCTTCAGGTCGAGCACCTCGAAGACGCGCTCGAAGCTCACCAGGGCGCTCATCACCTCGACTCGCGCCCCCGCGAGCGCCGTGAGCGGCGCGTACATCCGGGTCAGGAGGAGGGCGAGCGCGACGACGGCGCCCGGTTCCAGGGTGCCGCGCAGGGCGAACCAGCCGCCGAGTCCGTAGACCAGGGCGAGTGCCAGGGCGGAGACCAGGGTGAGGGCGGTGATGAAGGCGGACTGCGCGAGGGCCGTCCGTACGCCGATGTCCCGTACCCGGCGGGCGCGGGCCGCGAACTGGGCGGACTCCTCGTCGGGCCGGCCGAAGAGCTTGACGAGGGTGGCGCCCGGGGCCGAGAAGCGCTCGGTCATCCGGGTGCCCATCGACGCGTTGAGGTCGGCGGCCTCGCGCTGGAGCCTGGCCATCCGGCTGCCCATCCGGCGGGCGGGGACGACGAACACCGGCAGCAGCACCAGGGCGAGCAGGGTGATCTGCCAGGACAGGGTGAGCATCACGGCGAGCGTGAGCACCAGCGTGACCAGGTTGCTCACCACCCCGGACAGAGTGTTGCTGAACGCGCGCTGCGCGCCGATGACGTCGTTGTTGAGCCGGGAGACCAGTGCTCCCGTACGGGTGCGGGTGAAGAAGGCGACCGGCATGCGCTGCACATGGTCGAACACGGCCGTCCGCAGATCGAGGATGAGTCCTTCCCCGAGCTTCGCCGAGAGCCAGCGGCCGAGGATCCCGAGGGCCGCCTCGGCGACCGCGATGAGCGCGATCAGCAGCGCGAGCCGGACGACCGTGCTCTCGTCGCCGCCCGACACGATCGTGTCGACGACACGGCCGGCGAGGACGGGGGTCGCGACGGCGAGCAGCGCGGTCAGCACGCTCAGGACGACGAAGCGGGTGATACGGCGGCGGTGCGGGCGCGCGAACTCCGCGATACGGCGCAGGGTCGCGCGGGCGAAGGGGCGCCGCTCCTGTTGGGCGGTCATGACGCTCTGCAACTGCGTCCAGGCGGTGGTTTCCATGCTCATGGCAGCGACCATAGGACCTCAAGCGAAGTTGAGGTCAAGCGTCGGCGATGCGTCCCCGCCCGCCGTTGCCCGGGTGGACAGCCCCAGGTCGTGCTCCCGCAACCCGATGTTGGTGCGGTGCGGAAAACCTCTCCGAACGTGACTGCGGTTTCTCCCTCCCCGTCCTCCCCCGCTCCGCCCCGGCGTCGGCGCATACCGGTGCGCCAGATTTTGTGTCTGCTCCCCCTCGTTCTCGTCGCCGTGGTGGCGGTGCGTCACCGGGACGTGCTCGCCGCGGGCTTCGGTCATCTGGCGACGGCCAAGTGGCCCTGGCTGCTGGCGGCGGCCGGTGCGACCTGTCTGACCTGGGTGGCCGCCGCCGTCAGCCGGCAGGGTGCCGTCGTCGAGCGGCTGCCCAAACTGCGGCTGCTCGCCACGCAGTTCGCGGCGGGCTCGGCCAACCATCTGCTGCCGACGGGGCTCGGCGCGAGCGCGGTGAACCTGCGGTTCATGACGGTGTGCGGTCTGCCGCTGGCCCGTTCCTCGGCGGCGCTCGCCCTGTATCTGCTCGCGGAGGTCGTCGGCCGGCTGGGCCTGCTGGCCGCCCTGCTGATCGCGTTCCCGCACGCCCTGAAACTCGGCGGCCTCGTCCCCGACACGGCTCTCGGCCCGCTGCTCATCGGTATCTGCGTGGTCCTGCTGGTGGCGGCGGGCGTTCTGGCCTGCGTGCGTCGGCTGCGCACGGCCGCGCTCTCCTTCCTGCACACGGCGCTCGGCGAGGCCCGTTCCGTGCACATGCGGCCGTCGCGGGCGCTGGCGCTGTGGGGCGGTTCGCTGGCGTTCCCGGCACTGCAGGCCGCCGGACTGGCCGCCGTGGGGATGGCGTTGGGGCTGCCGGTGCCGCCCTGGCACATGGCGCTCGCCTACCTCGCCGCGACGGTCGCCGTGGCGCTGATACCCACGCCCGGCGGTATCGGCTCGGTCGAGGCGGCGCTGATCGTGGCCCTGGTCGCGGTCGGCGCACCGGTGACGGTCGCCACGGCGGTGGTGCTGGCGTTCCGGATCATCACCGTCTGGGTGCCGCTGCTGCCGGGGGCGTTGACGCTGGGGGCGCTGGTGCGGCTCAAGGTGATCTGAGGGGCACCTTGGAGTTCACGCCCTGTTGACGGAGGCGGAACTGGCCGTGTACGCAGGTGACTTGGCACACACTGCGTACGAGGACCCCTTCCCCGTATGGGAGGTGCACCCTGCGGACGTCTGCGATGCGCTCCCCGTCCGAGCTGCTCAATGGCGGGTTCCGCACTGCTCGGTGCCGAGCGGTCGTTCGGATGCGGCAGGATGAGTGATCACCGGACTTCGTACAGACGTCCGGACTTTGATCGCATTCTCAAGACGTTTCGAACAGGTGGCACGTGACGAGACTTCACATCCGGCCGTCGGTGGCGCGGGGCGCCGCAGATCCACTCCTCGGAGGTGACCGGTGAAGCGAGAACTCACCGTGGACGATCTGGTCGTCGCGGGCATCGCCGTGGCCGTGGGCCTGCTGGCGGCCTTCCTGCTGCGGATGCTGCTGCGCTGGCTGGGCAGGCACGCGGACCGTACCCGCTGGAGCGGGGACGACGTCATCGTGGACGCGGTGCGTACGGTGGTGCCCTGGTCGGCGGTCGCCGCCGGCGTGGCGGTGGCCGCCGCGGCGCTGCCGCTGACGAAGACCGTCGGACACAACGTCAACCAGACGCTGACCGTGCTGCTGATCGGCGTCACGACGCTGACGGTCGCGAGAGTGGTCAGCACCCTGGTGCGGACGGTCACCCAGTCCAGGTCGGCGGTCGCCGGATCGGCGACGATCTTCGTCAACATCATCAGGGTCGTCATCCTGGCCCTGGGTTTCCTGGTCGTGCTGCAGACGCTGGGCGTCTCCATAGCGCCGATGCTCACCGCCCTGGGAGTCGGCGGTCTGGCCGTCGCGCTCGCCCTCCAGGACACCCTCGCCAACCTCTTCGCGGGCATCCACATCCTCGCCTCGAAGACCGTCCAGCCCGGTGACTACATCCGGCTGAGCAGCGGCGAGGAGGGGTATGTCGAGGACATCAACTGGCGGCAGACGACGGTCCGCAACCTCTCCAACAACCTGGTCGTCATCCCCAACGGGGAGCTGGCCAGGACGAACATGACCAACTTCATGCGTCCCGAGCAGATGCTGACGATCCTGGTCCAGGCCGGGGTGGCGTACGACAGCGACCTGGAGCACGTCGAGAAGGTGACCATCGAGGTCGTCGCCGAGGTGATGACCGAGATCACCGGCGCCGTCCCCGACCACGAGCCGCTCGTCCGGTTCCACACCTTCGGGGACTCGCGGATCGGGTTCACCGTCATCCTGGGCGTCGGCGAGTTCAGCGACCAGTTCCGGATCAAGCATGAGTTCATCAAGCGCCTGCACAAGCGCTACCGCGCGGAGGGCATCCGGATCCCGGCGCCCACCCGCACGGTGGCGTTGCAGCAGGGCGCGGTGGTGATCCCGCAGCAGCGCGGCACCGAGGTCGAGCCGGGCGAGATGTCCTCGGCCCGGCTCGACTGAGGGTGCGTCAGAGGGTGGCCGAGTTGTCGTGGTGACCGGCCGCCGTACGGTTGCGCGGCGCGAGTGACGTGGTCACCGGGGTGACCGTCCAGTCCGGGTGACCGGGCATCCGCGGTGTCGTCGTGCCGTACAGCCAGTCCCGCAGGAAGCCGGAGAGGTCCTGGCCGGAGACCTCGGAGGCGACCGAGATGTAGTTCTCGGTCGTCGCCGAGGCGCCCCGGTAGCGGTCGAGGAAGGTGCGCTCGATCGCGGCGAAGGTGGCCTCGCCGACGAGCTGGCGCAGTGCGTAGAGGACGAGGACGCCGCCCAGATAACGCTGGCTGTCGAAGAGGTTGGCCTCGTTGGGCGCCGCGACCGGCCCGGAGTCGTGGCGCCACTGGTCGCCGCGCGCGTACGTGTTCTTCATCCGGGCTTCCATGGTGGTCAGGCCGATGGAGTCGGCCCAGCCGCGCTCGTAGCGGTAGAGCAGCCCGTAGAAGTCGGCGTGGCCCTCGTTGATCCACAGGTCGGCCCAGGTGCCGGGGCTGACGCTGTTGCCGAAGTAGGAGTGGACCAGCTCGTGCATCATGTGCGAGCCGATCTTCGACTCCTCCTGGAGGAGGTAGTTCGGCTTGTACAGCGTGAGGGTCTGCGTCTCCAGGCCCGTGAAGTCGAAGGCGGCCGGGTCGTCGGAGTTGCACGGCAGCAGACCGTACGTCTCGAACGGGTAGGCGCCCAGCCGCTGTTCGACCCACGCCACCAGGTTCGGGGTGAGCGCCAGCGCCGGTTCGAGGGCCTCGGCGCGCGCGACCGGGACGACATCCCGCAGCGGCAGCCCGTGCGGGCCCTGCCGATCCTTGATCACGTAGTCGCCGACGGTGATCTGCACGATCTCGGTGGCGATCGGCGAGCGCGAACGGTAGGTGTACGCGGTCCGGGCGCCGCCCAGGCTCTCCGTACGGACGAGGGCGCCGCTGGCGACTCCGCGCAGGTTGTCCGGGACGGTGAGCCGGAACGTGAAGTCGGCCTTGTCGGCCGGGTGGTCGTTGCACGGGAAGACGGTGTGCGCGGAGTCGGGCTGCGGGCACACCGCGAAGCCGTCGGGGGTGGCGACCCAGGCGGTGTGCCTCAGGACACGGCGCGGGTCGGCGCCGTACTCGACACAGACCGTCGCCCAGGCGCCCTCCCGCAGCGTACGGGCGGGCGTGATCCTCAGCTTCTCGTCGACCTGCTCGTACGTGGCCGTGCGGCCGTCGACGCGGACGGAGCGGATGTCCAGGCCGAGGGAGTCGAGGGAGAGCCGGGTCAGGGCCTGGGTGGTGCGGATGCGCAGGGTCGCCTTGCCGTCGACGAGCTTGGTCGTGGCGTCGTAGGCGAGGTCGAGGTGGTAGGTGGAGACGCGGTAGCCGTCGTTCCCGAGGCTCGGGTAGACGGGGTCACCGAGGGTCTCGGGGCCCGGTCCTGCGCTTCCCCCGGAAGCTCCCTTGGTGGTCCCCCCGGACGCCGCGTGGGCCGAGGGAACCAGGGTCGTCGCCGCGGCCGTGCCGAGCAGAACAGCCGCCGGTGCCGTCAGTCTGGTGCGATATCTCATGATTCGCTTTCACTCGGGCAGCCGGGTGGTCACGTCCGGCCGCCGATCTTGTGTGCGGGTCTACCACCTAGACCACAAGATCGACGGAATCGGTTGCGCGCCTGTCCGAACGGACTGCATTCGAGTTCGGTACGGACCGCTGTCGAGTGAGACCCGATCACGAGATATCTTGATGTCGAGCAATGTTGCAGACGTGGAGCGGAGCACCCGGTGACTGACTCGACCATCATTTACACGCACACTGACGAGGCGCCCGCCCTGGCGACCCACTCGTTCCTGCCCGTGATCCAGGCGTACGCCTCGCAGGCCGGGGTGAACGTCGAGACCCGGGACATCTCGCTGGCCGGCCGCATCATCGCCGTCTTCCCCGAGTACCTGGAGGAGGGCCAGCGCATCGCGGACGCCCTCACCGAGCTGGGCGAGCTGGCGAAGACGCCCGAGGCGAACATCATCAAGCTGCCGAACGTGTCGGCGTCCATCCCGCAGCTCAAGGCAGCCGTCGCCGAGCTGCAGAGCCAGGGCTACGCGCTGCCGGACTACCCGGACGACCCGAAGTCGGACGAGGAGCGCGACATCCGCGCCCGGTACGACAAGATCAAGGGTTCCGCCGTGAACCCGGTGCTGCGCGAGGGCAACTCCGACCGCCGCGCCCCCGCCTCGGTGAAGAACTACGCCAAGACCCACCCGCACCGCATGGGCGCCTGGACCTCGGAGTCCAAGACGAACGTGGCGACGATGGGCCAGAACGACTTCCGCTCCACCGAGAAGTCCGTGGTGATCTCCGAGGCCGGTGCGCTGCGCATCGAGCTGGTGGGCGAGGACTGCTCGACCACCGTCCTGCGCGAGTCCGTACCGGTCCTCGCGGACGAGGTCGTCGACGCCTCCGTGCTGCACGTCGCCGCGCTGCGCGAGTTCCTGACCGCGCAGATCGCCCGCGCCAAGGCCGAGGGTGTCCTGTTCTCCGTCCACCTCAAGGCCACGATGATGAAGGTCTCCGACCCGATCATCTTCGGTCACGTCGTACGCGCCTTCTTCCCGAAGACGTTCGCGCAGTACGGCGAGACGCTGGCCTCGGCCGGGCTGTCTCCGAACGACGGTCTCGGCGGCATCTACAAGGGCCTGGAGGCGCTCCCCGACGGCGCCGCGATCAAGGCGTCCTTCGACGCCGAGCTGGCCGAGGGCCCGGCGCTGGCCATGGTCGACTCCGACAAGGGCATCACCAACCTGCACGTGCCGTCCGACGTCATCGTCGACGCGTCGATGCCGGCCATGATCCGCACCTCCGGCCACATGTGGGGCCCGGACGGCGCCGAGGCCGACACCCTGGCGGTCCTCCCGGACTCCTCCTACGCCAGCGTCTACCAGGTCGCGATCGACGACTGCCGCGCCAACGGCGCCTACGACCCGTCGACCATGGGTTCCGTCCCGAACGTCGGTCTGATGGCGCAGAAGGCCGAGGAGTACGGCAGCCACGACAAGACCTTCGAGATCCCGGCCGCCGGTACGGTCCGCCTCGTCGACCAGGCCGGCAACGTGGTGATCGAGCAGCCCGTCGCCGCCGGTGACATCTTCCGCGCCTGCCAGACCAAGGACGCGCCGATCAAGGACTGGGTGAAGCTGGCCGTCACGCGTGCGCGTGCCACCGGCGACCCGGCCGTGTTCTGGCTGGACGAGACCCGCGCGCACGACGCCAACCTGATCGCCAAGGTCAACACCTACCTGGACGACCACGACACCGAGGGCCTGGTCATCCGGATCCTCAACCCGGTCGACGCGACCAAGCTGTCGGTGGAGCGGATCCGGCGCGGCGAGAACACCATCTCGGTGACGGGCAATGTTCTCCGTGACTACCTGACCGACCTGTTCCCGATCCTGGAGCTGGGCACCAGCGCCAAGATGCTGTCGGTCGTCCCGCTGATGGCGGGCGGCGGGCTGTTCGAGACGGGCGCCGGTGGCTCCGCCCCGAAGCACGTCCAGCAGCTCGTCAAGGAGGACTACCTGCGGTGGGACAGCCTGGGTGAGTTCTTCGCGCTCGCGGCCAGCTTCGAGCACCTCGCGACGACGACCGGTAACGCGCGTGCGCAGGTTCTCGCCGACACGCTCGACCGGGCTACGGCGACGTTCCTGAACGAGGACAAGTCGCCCACCCGGCGGGTCGGCGGTATCGACAACCGGGGGAGCCACTTCTTCCTGTCGCTGTACTGGGCGCAGGAGTTGGCGGCGCAGAGCGATGACGCGGAGCTGGCGAAGTCGTTCGCGTCGTTCGCGTCGGCGCTGACCGCCAACGCGGACGCGATTGTCGCTGAGCTGATCGCCGTTCAGGGCAAGCCCGCGGACATTGGCGGGTACTACCAGCCTGACGTTGAGAAGGCGAAGGCGGTCATGCGTCCTTCTGCTACCTGGAACTCGACGTTGGCGACGCTGTAACTCCGCTGGTTCGGCAGTTTGTCTGCTGCGGCCCGGTGGGGGCTTGTCGCGCAGTTCCCCGCGCCCCTTTGGGGCGCGGGGTTCGTCATGACGGCGTGGCGTCCCTGACCCTCGCCAGTACCTCGCGGATCATGTCCGCGCTGATCGTGAAGTGTTCCCGGGCTATCTGTTCCGCCCGCTCGGGGTCGCCGGAGGCGATTGCCTCGTAGAGGGACTTGTGGTCCTCGCCGCCCCTGTGGAAGTGGGTTCTCTCGCCCTTGCCCCAGGGTTCGACCGGGAAGCCCAGGCTGGCGCGGGCCAGGAGGTCGCGGCTGAGCATGGCGATCTGGGGGTTGTGGGTGGCGTCGCAGATGCTGCGGTGGAAGGCGCTGTCGGCGGCGTGTTCCTCGCGCGGGTCGCTCGCGGAGAGGTAGGCCGTCAGGGCCTCGTGCATGGGTACGAGGTCCTCCGGGCGTCGGCGCCTGGCCGCTGTCGCCGCCACCATGCCCTCCACCAGGCCGCGCAGGTCGAAGAGCTGCTCCAGTTCCGCCCAGCGCGGCACCAGGGTGCGCCGGACTGCGGCGCCGGAGGACTCGGACCAGCTGTCGCGGACGTAGGCGCCGCCGTTGCGGCCGCGCCGGATCTCGATGACACCGACCGCCTGGAGCCGGCCCACCGCCTCGCGCACCGTGGGGCGGCTCACCCCGAGCAGGGTGATCAGCTCGCGCTCGACCGGGAGCCGCTCCCCCGGCAGGAAGTCGCCGACGGCGATCGCGGTGAGCAGCCGGTCGGAGACCTCGTCGACCGCCGAGGCCACCCGCACCGGACGCAGTTCGGGCGAGGGGGCTCCGGCCCCTGACAGGGCACGGTCGAGCACCCTCGAGAACTCGTCGGCGTGGCCCGACGGCTCGGATGGCTCCAGCGGCTCTCGTGCGACGGTCAGCGGTCCTCCCCGGTCGGGCGCGGATTCCGGGCGCGTAAACGCGCAGTTACTTCTGCCGGGCCCGCGCTAAAAGGCCTTAAAAGGTCTTGTGGACTGAGCATTTACCCAAACAGTATGTCAGCCATCCACAGACACCAACCCGTTTAAGACACGGACTGGCCTGATTCTGCCTGCCCCCGGAGGCTCCTCAGTGGCGATCCCCGAACCGAACCACACCGGGACCATCGACTTCAACGGCTGGTCCACCTGGTACCGGATCACCGGTGAACCCGGCCGGACACCGCTGGTGGTCCTGCACGGCGGCCCGGGTGCCGGGCACGACTACACGCTCCGCATCGCGGGCATCGCCCGGCAGGGCCGCCCGGTGGTGCACTACGACCAGCTCGGCATCGGGCACTCCACCCATCTGCCCGACGAGGGCGCCGACTTCTGGACCGTCCAGCTCTTCCTCGACGAACTCGACAACCTGCTCAAGGAGTTGGGGATCGCCGACGGCTACCACCTGCTCGGCCAGTCCTGGGGCGGCATGCTCGCCGCCGAGCACGCCGTGCGCCGTCCGGCCGGGCTTCGCGGCCTGGTCATCGCCAACTCCCCCGCCTCCATGGAGCTTTGGCTGGCCGGTGCCGCCGAACTTCGTGCCGCGCTGCCGCCCGAGGTCCAGGAGACCCTGCTCGCTCACGAGGCCGCCGGGACCACCGACCACCCCGACTACCAGGCCGCCGAGCAGGTCTTCTACGAGCGCCATGTGTGCCGTACGGTCCCGGTGCCCGCCGAGGTGCAGGCCACCTGGGACAACATCGCGGCCGACCCGACCGTCTACCACACGATGAACGGGCCGAACGAGTTCCATGTCGTCGGCACCATGAAGGACTGGTCGGTCGTCGACCGGCTGCATCTGATCGACGTGCCGACCCTGCTGGTCTCCGGCCGTTACGACGAGGCGACGCCCGACACGCTCCGGCCCTTCGCCGATCACGTCCCCGATGTGCGCTGGCACATGTTCGAGCACTCCAGCCATATGCCGCACGTCGAGGAGGAGGAGCTGTACCTCCAGGTCGTCGGCGACTTCCTCGACTCCACCGACTGAGTCACCCCCCTCACCCTTCATCGTCTTCAACACCCGCTCCACCGACGGGAGTTCCAAGATGCCCCGGACCACCAGACGTACCGTTCTCGCCGCCGTGACCGCCGCCCTCGCGCTCACCGCGAGCGCCTGTTCGTCCTCCGACGACGGCGGTTCGTCCGACCCGACCTCGACCGCCACCGGCGGCGCCCAGTCGAGCGCCTTCCAGCCCGCGCACAAGGGCGGCACGCTGAAGCTGGTCGCCCACGCGGCTGCCGGAAGCCTCGATCCGCAGGTCAACTACACGCTCCAGTACTGGCAGTTGTACCAGTCGATGTACGACGGTCTGCTGGCGTTCAAGAAGACCGGCGGGCAGCAGTCGTTCACCGTCGTCCCCGATCTGGCGGCGGCCATGCCGGTGGTCAGCAACGGCGGGAAGACGTACACGTTCACGCTCCGCAAGGGCATCAAGTTCTCCACCGGCAAAGCGGTGACCACGGACGACGTGGTGGCGTCCTTCCAGCGGATCTTCAAGGTGTCCAGCCCGACCGCGGGCACCTTCTACAACGGCATCGTCGGCGCGGACGCCTGTCTCAAGACGCCCGCGTCCTGCACGCTCGCCAAGGGTGTCGTCGGTGACGCGACGGCCGGCACGGTCACCGTCAACCTGACCGCGCCGGACCCGGAGTTCCCGTACAAGCTGGCCGTCCCGCACGCCAGCGTGCTGCCGAAGGACTCGCCGACGAAGGACGCGGGGACCAAGCCGCTGCCGACGACCGGCCCCTACATGGCGGCCTCGTACGACCCGAACCGGGCGCTGAAGCTGGTGCGCAACCCGTACTTCAAGGAGTGGTCGCGGGAGGCGCAGCCGCAGGCCTACGCCGACAACGTCGACTACACCTTCGGGCAGACCGTCGAGTCGGAGGTGACCGCCGTGCAGAACGGCTCGGCGGACTGGATGTACGACCCGCCGCCCGCCGACCGGCTGAGCGAGATCGGCACGCAGTACGCCTCCCAGGCGCACGTCAATCCGCTGACCGCCTTCTGGTACGTCACCCTGAACGTCAACTCGGCCCCGTTCAACAACAAGTTGGCGCGCCAGGCCATCAACTGGGCGATCGACCGGGACGCGGTGGTCGGCCTGTACGGCGGCAAGAACCTCGCCTCTCCCGCGTGCACGATCCTGCCGCCCGGCTTCCCGGGGCACGTCGACAAGTGCCAGTACACGAAGGGCGACGGGAAGACCTGGTCGGCGCCGGACCTCGCCAAGGCGAAGGCGCTCATCAAGCAGTCGGGGACGGCCGGGCAGGAGGTCGGCATCGTCGTGCAGGACGACGAGGTGAACAAATCGATCGGGCAGTATCTGCAGAGTCTGCTGACCCAGCTCGGCTACAAGGCGACGCTCAAGCCGCTGTCCGGGAACATCCAGTTCACGTACATCCAGAACACCAAGAACAAGGTGCAGTTGGCGCTGACGTCCTGGTACCAGGACTATCCGGCGGCCTCCGACTTCCTCAACGTGCTGTTGTCCTGCGCCTCGTTCCACCCGGGCAGCGACTCCAGCATCAACATCTCCGGGTTCTGCGACAAGGGGCATCGACGCGAAGATGCAGACCGCGCTCAAGACCGGGCAGACCGACCAGAAGGCCGCCGACCAGCAGTGGGCGGCCATCGACCAGGAGATCATGACGGAGTCCCCGGTGGTCCCGGTGATCAACCCGAAGATCATCGACTTCACGTCGAAGCGGGTCGGCAACTACCAGTTCAGCAAGCAGTTCTACATGCTCGTCGGGCAGTTGTGGGTCAAGTGAGCGGCGCAACCGCCCAGTTGGCCTCCGTCGAGGCCCGGCGACGTTCGCCGGGCCCCTGGCGGACCGCCACCGCCGACCTGTTGCGCAACAGGTCGGCGGTGGCGGCGGCCCTCGTCCTGCTCGCCGTCGTCACGGTGGCCCTGCTGGCTCCGCTGTACGCCGACCACATCGCGCACACCGACCCGTTCCAGTCCCATGTGTCCGGGACGACGGTCGTCGACGGCAAGACCGTGCCGGTGCTCACCCCGAGCACCACCGGGCTCGGGCTCGGTGTGACGCCCATCGGGCCCACCTGGGACTTCGGCCACTACTTCCTGGGCGCCGACAACCAGGGCCGGGACGTGATGGCCCGGCTGCTGTACGGCGGTCGTACCAGTCTCTTCATCGGGGTCATGGCCGCGCTGGTGTGCTGTGTCGTCGGTACGGCCGTCGGGGTCCTCGCCGGGTACGCGGGTGGGGTCGTCGACGCGGTCATCTCCCGTGTCCTGGACGTCATTTGGGCTTTCCCGGTGTATCTGCTGGCCATCTGTCTGTCCGTGGTCCTGCTCACCGACGGGCTCAGTCTCGGACCGGTCACCGTCGAGGCCGGGAGTCTGTGGCTGCCGGTCGTGATCATCGCGGCGATCTACGTCCCGTACGTGGCCCGGCCGATGCGTGGGCAGGTACTGGTGCTGCGGAACAAGGAGTTCATCCAGGCGTCCATCGGGTCGGGCGCGCCCGCGCTGCGCGTGATGCGCCGGGAGGTGCTGCCGAACGTGCTGCCCACGGCGATCGTGTTCCTGCCGCTGATGACCGCGCTCGCGATGCTCACGGAGTCGGCGCTGTCCTTCCTGTCGGTCGGCGTGCAGCCGCCCGACGCCAGTTGGGGCACGATCATCGAGGACGGCCTCGGGCTGCTGTACACCCGCCCAACTGTGACCATCGCGCCCGGGCTGCTCATCGCGCTGACGACGGCGGCCCTCAACGTCCTCGGCGACGGGGTGCGCGACGCCCTCGACCCGAGCGCCCGGCTGCGGGGAGGGGTGTGATCCGATGCTGTACTTCGCGCTCCGGCGCTTTCTGTCCGCGCTCCTTGTGATGTTCTCGATCAGTGTGCTGGTGTTCCTGATCTTCTTCGCCACACCGGGAGTCGACCCGGCGGCACGTATCGCAGGGCGCAACGCGGACTCGGCCACGCTCGCCCAGGTACGGCACTCCTTCGGCCTCGACCGGCCGCTGCCCGTCCGCTATCTGCTGATGATGCGGCACC
This sequence comes from Streptomyces sp. GQFP, assembly GCF_021545335.1. Lineage (GTDB taxonomy): Bacteria > Actinomycetota > Actinomycetes > Streptomycetales > Streptomycetaceae > Streptomyces. The sequence continues at coordinate 659,213 of NZ_CP089312.1, forward strand.
TGCTGATCGACCGGGACCTGGAGTCGTTCGTCAACCGCGGCTCGAAGGTCGTCCCGCAGATCGTGCAGGCCATGCCCGTGACGCTGTCGCTGGTGATCGGGGCGGCGGTCATCTGGATGACGGTCGGCATCCTCATGGGTACGGCTGCCGCCGCTCTGCGCGGTACGGCCGCGGACCCGGTGATCATGCTGATGGGTGTCGTGGGCGTGTCGCTGCCGGCCTACTGGCTCGGCGAGGTCGTCAACCTCCTCACGCAGAAGCGCCTGCACGACTCGGTGTTCTCCTGGGTGCCGCCACCCGGGTACGTCGAACTGGGCAAGGACCCCGGCCAGTGGGCCCTGCATCTGCTCTTCCCCTGGCTGACCCTGGCGCTGCTGTACGCCGGCATCTACGCCCGGCTGCTGCGCGGCGAGGTCGTCAGCGCGCTCGGCGAGGACTACGTACGCACCGCCCGCGCCAAGGGTCTGTCCGAGCGGCGGATCCTGGTCCGGCACGCGCTGCGCTGCTCGCTCATCCCGATCGTGTCGCTGTTCGGCCTGGACTTCGGCGCGCTGGTGGGCGGTGCGGCCCTGCTCACCGAGGTCGTCTTCGGCCTGCCCGGCGTCGGCAAGCTCACCTTCGACGCGCTGCAGAACCTGGACCTGCCCGTGATCATGGGGACGGTCATGTACGCGGCGTTCTTCGTGGTCCTCGCCAACGCCCTGGTCGACATCCTGTACGCGCGACTCGATCCGAGGGCCCGCCATGCCTGAACCCCTTCTCGATGTACGGGACTTGCGGATCTCCTTCCGCACCCGCACCGGCACGGTCACCGCCGTGGACGGGCTCTCCTTCTCGGTCGCGCCCGGCGAGATCCTGGGCGTGGTCGGCGAGTCGGGCTCCGGCAAGAGCGTCTCGATGCTGGCGGTACTGCGACTGCTGACCAGCCCGAACGTCACCGTCACCGGCCAAGTCCTCTTCCGTGGGCGGGACTTGCTCACCCTCCCCGACAAGGAGATGCGGTCGGTGCGCGGGCGGGAGATCGCCATGGTCTTCCAGGACCCGATGACCGCGCTGACCCCGGTCTACACGGTCGGCTGGCAGATCGCCGAGCAGATCCGGGCGCACGAGAAGGTGTCCAAGAAAGAAGCGCTCGTGCGGGCGGTCGGACTGCTGTCGGACGTGGGCATCCCGGACGCCGGTTCGCGCGTGAACGCCTACCCGCACGAGTTCTCGGGCGGGATGCGGCAGCGGGCGGTCATCGCGATGGCCCTCGCCTGCGGACCGGCGCTGCTGATCGCCGACGAGCCGACCACCGCGCTCGACGTGACGATCCAGGCCCAGATCCTGGACCTGATGCGGGAGTTGAACGCACGCGGCTCGGCGGTCGTGATCATCACCCACGACATGGGTGTGGTGTCCGAGGTCGCCGACCGGGTGCTGGTCATGTACGGCGGACGGGCGGCCGAGGAGGGTCCGCGCCGGGCCGTGTTCCACGGTCCCCGACACCCGTACACCTGGGGACTTCTCGACTCGGTACCCCGGGTCGGCGGCCCGCGCCTGCGCCGACTGCCCACCATCGCGGGCGTCCCCGTGTCGCCGGACGCCGTGCCGGAGGGGTGCGCGTTCGCGCCACGCTGCCCGGCCCGGCACGACCGGTGCGACGAACGCCCGGTACTGAGCGGCGAGTCGGGGCACCTCGATGCCTGCTGGCTGCCCGCCGGGGAGCGCGAATCCGCCCGCACAGCGGCGCACTCGTCACCGGACCGAAAGGCGGCGCCATGACGGCGGACACCCGGACCGGCGACGCCACGCAAAGGCGCTGCGGACTCCCGGCCGGGGAGCGTGGACCGGCCCGCACGCCCTACTCCGCACCGGACGCCCTCGGCGGAAAGGCGGCGCGATGACTACGGACCCCCAGGCCCGAACCAGCGACGCCGACGTGCTGCTGCGCGCCACCGACGTCACCAAGCACTACCGACTGCGCGGCGACTCCCCCAGCCGCACCGCGGGATGCTGCGGACTACCGGCCCGGGAGCGCGGACCGGCCCGCACGGCCCACTCCGCACCGGACACATTCGATCGAAAGGCGGCGCCGTGACCACGGACCCCCAGGCCCGGACCGGTGACGCCGACGTGCTGCTGCGCGCCACCGACGTCACCAAGCACTACCGTCTGCGCGGTGACTCCCTCACCCGGCATCGCAAGGTGCTGCGGGCCGTGGACGGGGTCTCGCTGGAGGTGCGTGGGGGTGAGACCCTCGGGATCGTCGGCGAGTCCGGGTGCGGCAAGTCGACGCTCGGGCGCTGTCTGGTCCGGCTCACCGACATCACGGGCGGGCGGGTCGAGTTCGACGGGCAGGACATCACCACGCTGTCCGCGCGCCGACTGCGTCCCGTACGGCCCGGGATGCAGCTCGTGTTCCAGGACCCGCAGGCCTCCCTGAACCCGCGCCGCCGCGCCGGGGACATCGTCGCCGAGCCGCTGCTGATCCATCGGTACGGAGATGCCGCCGCCGTTCGGCGCCGGGTGGCCGAGCTGTTCGACGTGGTGGGGCTGGCGGCGGCCCATCTGGACCGGTACCCGCACGAGTTCTCCGGCGGCCAGCGGCAACGCATCGGTATCGCACGGGCGTTGGCGACCGCACCGAAGCTGATCGTCGCCGACGAGCCGGTGTCCGCGCTCGATGTGTCGATCCAGGCGCAGGTGCTCAACCTGTTCGCGGATCTCCAGGACGAGTTCGGGCTGACGTATGTCTTCATCGCGCACGACCTGGGTGTGGTCCGGCACGTCTCGGACCGGATCGCGGTCATGTATCTCGGTGAGATCGTCGAACTCGCGGACACGGAGACGCTGTACGGGGCTCCCGCGCACCCCTACACGGAGGCACTGATGTCGGCGGTGCCGGAGATCGACGACGGGACAGGCGACCCGGACGCGCCACGCCGGGAGCGGATCGTCCTCACCGGGGACGTACCCGATCCGGCGGCCAGACCGGCCGGTTGCGCGTTCCACACACGGTGTCCGTACGCGCGGGAGGTGTGCGCGGTGCAGCGGCCCCCGTTGGCCATGGCTCCCTCCGGGCGCTCCGTCGCCTGCCACTATCCGCTGGTCGCGGCCGCCTAGGAACAGCGGCGGGGGCGGGCCCACTTGGACCCGCCCCCGCCAGCCGTGTGTCAGGCGCGCAGCCACTCCGTGACGACGACCTCCGCGTCCGTCCGCAGCCGGAGCGCGAACGGGCCGCTGACCTGCAGTTCGCCGGTGAAACGGCCCATGTCGTCGGCGGTGAGGGTGGGCGGCGAGGAGAGTTGCGGGCCGCTCAGCACCTCGATCCTGGCCTCCTGCGGTGGCAGCACCTGGCCCATCAGACCGTGTGCGGACACCTCGACGTCGACCGTCAGCTCACCCGTGCGGAAGGTCAGCATCCGGGGCGCGTCCACAACCCCTCTGACGGGGATGCCGTGGACGAGCGAGTCGAAGGTCAGCTCGGCCAGTTGGGAGTCGAGCGAGTAGAGGGTGTAGGCCTCGACGGCGGTCTGCTGGAGCTGCGCCGGAACCGGGTCCATGATGGCGGCGGCCTGGCGCAGTGTCTCCTCCAGCAGGTCGTTGTCCAGCGAGTCGTCGCCTTCGAACTCGGCTAAGTCGTCGGCTTCGCCGTCCAGTTCGTCGTCGAAGGCGTGCATGTCATCAGGGCTGTTCATGTCGGCCGCGCCATCCATGTCGTCGTCGGAGTCGTGGGGTAATCCGTCGCTGTCGTGCGCGTCGCCGCTCACAGCACCCCCCGGGCAGCGAGCCGTACCCGCAGCCGGCGCAGGCAGCGCTGGCGGAGGGGGCCGATGCTGCCCACGGCGATACCGAGGGCGGCGGAGATCTCCTGGTAGCTGGGCGGCGGCGCGGACATCAGGATGCGCAGCAACTGCCTGCACCGGGCGCCCAGTTCCTCGAACTCCTGCCATAACTTCCGGATGCGCTCCGCCTCGGCGGACGCCTCCTCGGACTCGATCACCCACTGCTCGGGCGTACGGTCGTCGCTGATCCGGTCGAGCAGCTGGGCGTCGTCCGTCGGGGTCATCCGGTGGATGCTCTTGATGACCTTGAGGCACTCGTGGCGTGCGGTGCTCGCGAGCCACGAGCCCGCCTTCTCCGGTTCACGGATACGGGCCAGATGCTGGGCGAAGCGGAACCAGACGGTCGAGTACACCTCGTGCGCGTCCGCGTCGGACAGCCGGTGGGCGCGCGCCACCGACCACACCAGTGGGCTCAGCCCTTCCACCAGCGCTTTCCAGCCCGCCGCGTCGCCGTCGACGGCGGCTTGGACCAATGCGCCGACCGCAGCTCGGTCCACGTCCCCACCCCTCGTGTACGGCAAGTCATCGTACGCCGTGGAAGGGGGTGCTCCACTCGTCCTGCGCATGGTCCTCACTCGATTTGTCCTTGTACGGAGGCCTGTTGACCTCCTATACGGCGGGCGGGATGTTCACGACCGGCACCGGGCTCCAGGTGGGCGGGATCAGTGCCGGTACGACCGCGCCCCGGACCTCCGCGAACTCGGTGTTCGCCGCGAGGAGTTGCTGTCGGGCGGCGCGCGGGTCGGTCTCCTTGTGGGCGGTCATGTGGGCGGCGATCATCGCGACGACCAGCGGGGTGGCGAACGAGGTGCCGCTCCACTGCGCGAACCCCTCGAACTGCACCTGGTCCGGGGTGCCCGAGGTGGTCTCGTACTCCCCCGTCAGCAGACCGAGGTGCTGGGGGTCCTGGCAGGTGCAGGCGTAGGTGAAGCCGTGGCGGCAGGAGTCGTACGTGCTGTGGTGGTAGGTGTACGGCACCGGTGTCTGGAAGCCCGTCAGGGCGCCGGTGAGTCGCTCGCCGGGGGCGTAGACCCGTACCCAGGGGCCGTGGTTGCTGAAGCAGGCGCCGAACTCGCCGTCGCTGCGCAGGGCGCCGACCGAGATCACCGACTGGGCGTACTCGGGCTTGTCGGCGTAGGCGGCGGGCCAGAAGGGGGTCGCGCTGGCGTTGTTTCCGGCGGCGGCGACCAGCAGGGTGCGCGGCTGCTCACGGAGTGCCTCCATGAACGCGGTGAGGCCGAGCAGGCCTTCCGTGCTGCCGTTCGACGTGCCCGCGGAGAGGCTGATGAGGGGCGGCCAGCCGTCGCGCTCGACGGCCTCGAAGAGCTTGTCGCCGAACTCGGACTCCAGGATCGCGCCGGCGTCGTTGAGGGTGTTGCGGGACACGATGTTCGTGTTGGGGGCGACGGCCGCGACGAGCCCCGAGATGAACGTGCCGTGCCCGGCGTACTGCCGGAGCACGCCGTTCGCGTCGCACTCGTCGATCTGGGTGTCGCCCTGGACGTGGGCCATGGCCGGGTAGGAGGCGTAGTCGTTCATGAGGCCGGTGTCGATGACCAGGACACCGACGGCGCTGTCCGCGTCGTAGCCGCTCTCGGCGACCGTCGGGTTGGGTCCCGCGCTGTACGCGACGGGTACGGGCTCGTCGCCCGGGCAGGCGTTGACGGCGATGTGCACCACGTGGTTACGGCTGACCAGGCGCCGCCGCGCGTTGCCCTCGGCCTCCCTGAGCGCGCGCAGTGCGCCCGCCACCGCGCGGTCGCCGCGCCGGTCACCCTGGCCGGGGTCGCCGACGCGGATGCGGGTGATGCCCGAGCGGTTGGTCTCCGGGCTGTCCCGGCGCACCTCGTCGGCGGTCAGGCCGGCGAAGGTCGTGAAGTGGGCGCGTACGGTGTCCTCGACGAGGCGTGCCTCCTCGCCGTCGCGGGCCAGGACGACGCCCTTCTCGTAGATGAACTCGGCCGCGTCGTCCGGCCCCGTCGCCAGCTCCACGCCGGGCATGGAGCGCTGGATGTGGTCGAACTGCTCCTGGAAACGCTGCGGTGCCATGGAATGTCCTCCCCCTGGAACTGATCCCTTTCTTGCTTTTGTTGCCGTTAGTGAGAGTCGCGGGGCCGCCGCGTGATACAGGTGCCGCCGCACATTTCCTGATACAGGGGTCGATCAGCGTTGGACAGTGGGTTGTCCATGGCCAAACCTGTGTGACTTGGGGCGCGGAGCACTACCATCCGTTGGGTGACTGCGGGAAGCGACACGGTTCTCGAACTACTGCCGATGGTGTTCGCCCGCCCGAAGGACGCGCTCGCGCGGGCGGAGACTGTCCTCGGCAACGATCCGACGCCGCTGCACGCCTCCGTCGCCCATCAGGTGATCGGTATGTGGCAGCGGGACTTCGGCGACATGCGCATCGCCCTGCGTCATCTGCGGCGCGCCCGCGACCTGGCGGCGGACGCGGGTTCCGCGGAGCGCGAGGCGGACGTCCTCGGCACGCTCGGTGTGGCACTGGTCCACGCGGGCCGTACCCGGCAGGGCCTGGAGGCGTTCGAGCGGGGCGTCGACCGGGGTACGGGGCACACCCGCGCGCGTGTGCTGTACCGGCGGGCGTACGCGTGGTGGGTGCTGGGGCATCATCGCGAGGCGCTGGACGACGTACGGCGGGCCATTCCCGTGCTGCGGCAGGCGGAGGACGTCATCTGGACGGCGCGGGCGCTGACCCTGCGGGCCACCGTGCATCTGGCGCTGGGCCGTCCCGAGCGGGCGGACGCCGACTTCACCGCCGCCGAGCAGATGTGGGACACCACCGGGCAGGACCACGACAAGGCGGACGTCGTGGAGAGCCGGGCGCTGGCCGCGTACCGGGCGGGCGACATCCCGGCGGCGCTGCGCCTGTTCGACGAGGCGGCGGAGCGGTACGACCGGCTGGGCACGCCGATCTTCGTGTTCTACATCCGCCGCTGCGAGGTGCTGATGGCGGCCGGGCTGGCCCCCGAGGCGGTCGCGGAGGCCGACGCGGCGCTCGGTGTGCTCGACGGGATCGGCGGGCAGAGCACCCGCAAGGCGGAGCTGCTGCTGACCGCCGCGAAGGCCGCGCGGCTCGCGGACGATCCGCACACCGCGATCGCCCGCGCGGCCGTGGCCGTACGGCTGTTCGCCGGGCAGCGGCGCAGCTGGTGGGAGGCGCACGCGCGGCTGGTGCTGATCGAGGCGCGGGTCGCGACCGGGCGGAAGTCCGGGCGGCTGGTCGCGGACGCGGCGGCGCTGGCCGAGCGGCTGGCCGCCTTCGGTTCGCCGTCCGCGCCCGAGGCGTCGCTGCTCGCGGGGCGGATCGCGCTCGCGCTGGGCTGGACGGAGGACGCGGAGAAGCATCTGAAGGTCGCCGCGCGCAGCCGGCGCGTCGGTCCGCCGCTGGCGCGGATGACGGGCTGGGCGGCGCAGGCGCTGCGCGCGGAGGCCGCCGGGTCGGCGCGGGGTGTGCTGGAGGCATGCCGGCGTGGGCTCGCCGTCCTGGACGACCACCGGATGACGCTCGGCGCCTCGGAGCTGCGGGCCCGGGCGACGGCGCAGGGCGCCGAACTGGCGGCTCTCGCCCAGCGGGCGTCGCTGGAGTCCGGCGGTCCTCGGCGGCTGCTGGTGTGGAGCGAGCGGTGGCGGGCCACGGTCCTGTCGGCGCCTCCGACCCGGCCGCCCGACGACCCTGCGCTCGGGCAGAGCCTCACCGCGTTCCGGGAGATCGCCGCCCGCGCGGAGGAGGCCCGCGTCGACGGCCGCCCGGTGCCGGCCCTTGAGCGCGAACAGCGGCGCCTGGAACGGGAGGTGCGCTCCCGCACCCTGCACATCCGTGGCGAGTCCGGCGGCGACGGGCGCCGCTTCGACCCGGCCCGGTTGCTCGAACGTCTCGGCGGCGGTGGGCGGTTGATCGAGATCGCGGTGGTCGACGGCCAGGTGCAGGTGCTGCTGTGCGGCGAGGGAAAGGTACGCCGTTTCGAGGCGGGCCTGTTGGCTCACGCGGTGACGGAGGCCGAACACGTCCAGGCGGGGCTCCGACGGCTCGCGCACCCGGGGGCAGAGGGCAGGCTGGCGGTGCTGGAGGCGTCGGGCCGCAAGCTGGAGGAACTCCTGCTGGGCGCGGCGGTACCGCACCTGGGCACGGGCCCGGTGATCGTGGTCCCCCCGGGAAGCCTCCACCGGGTCCCCTGGGCTCTTCTCCCCTCCCTCCGCGAGCGGGTGCTCAGTGTGTCCCCGTCGGCGAGCAGCTGGCTGCGCGCCCAGGAGACCGGCCCCCCGCCGGGCGGCCGGCACGTCCTGGTCCGGGGCCCCGGCCTGGCGAGCGGCGGCGCGGAGGTGCCCGACCTGGTCGACCGGTACGGCAGACCGACGGTCCTCGAACACGAGGGCGCACGGGTACCAGCGGTGCTGGAAGCGTTGGACGGGGCCGCACTGGCCCATATCGCGGCCCACGGCACGTTCAGGGCGGACAGCCCGCTGTTCTCGTCGCTCCGGATGGCCGACGGCCCCCTGATCGTCCACGACTTCGAACGCCTGGACCGCAGCCCGTACCGCATCATCCTGTCGAGCTGCGACACCGGCCGCCTCGCGACAGTCGGCGCGGACGAACTCCTGGGCCTGGTAACGGCGTTGCTCCCCCTGGGCACGGCGGGCGTGGTGGCGAGCAGCGCACCGGTGAACGACGCGGCGGTGGTCCCCCTGATGCTGGCCCTCCACAAGGGCCTCAGCGCGGGCCTCTCGTTGGCGGAGGCCCTGCGGGACGCACGGGCGGCGCTACCGGGCGACGCGACGCATCAGGCGACGGGGTGGGCGTTCTCGGCGTTCGGCTCGGCGTGAGCCGCTCTGGACGCGTTCGGCCACGGGGACCGCGCTCGGCTCGTCGAGCGGCTTCTGTGCCTGTTCGGGGCCGGGTGGGCCTGTGGTGTCGGCCTTGGCGGCGGTCACGCGGGCTGCGCGGCCAGCTCTCGACCGGCAGCCGCGGCAAGGCTCCCGTCCACGACACGGCCGTGGTTCCGCTGAGGCCCGGCTCGGGCCTCAACGCGGGCCTCTCCCCGGCCGAGGCTCTGCCCGGTGGCTCGGCCCGCCAGGGGACGGGGGTGCGCTCGACGCGTCGCAGTCGTCCGTCACGCCGGCTGTGCAGCCTGCGACTCCTCCAGGAGCCAGGGCAGGGCGGCTCGGTCGCTTGCGCCGAGGCGGGTGTAGGCGCTGTAGAGGTGGTTTCCCACTGTGCGGATGGACAGGGTCAGGCGGTCTGCGATCTCGCGGTTGCTCAGGCCTGCTGCCGCCAGGGTGACGATCTGGCGTTGGCGGGTGGTGAGTTCGCCCAGGGTCAGCGCGGAGAGGGCCGGGGTGCGGGCGCCCTGGCAGCGGCGGGCCAGGGTCATCGCCCGGGAGCGGGACATGCGGGCCGCGCGAGGGTCGCGGTGCACCGGGACGGCCTGGGCGTGTGCCTCGGCGGCGAAGAGCAACAGGCCTCGGCGCTCCAGGAGTTCGGCGGCGCGGTCCAGAGCGGGGCCGTCCTGGCGGACCAGCGCGTCCGCGTGGCGGGCCAGGGGTTCCGCCTCCTCGGCGGGTAGTTGGGCCAGTCGGTCCGCCACCAGGTGCGGGGCGCCCAGGCGTACGGCGTCGTACAGGACGTACGCCTCCCCCTCGCCCCTGGCTTCGGGGGCCGTGGCCGACCGGAGTGCGCCCTCGGTGTCACCGTTTGCCGCGCGCAGCCAGGTGGTCGCCCGGCCGGGGGGCGCCTCGCCCGCGGTCGTGACCTCGTTCAACTGGGCTGCCGCCAGCGCCAGTTCCGTACGGCAGGACGGGTCGTCCGGCGTGCCGCGCAGGCCCTCCCTGGCCCAGGACAGGGCCTCGCGCAGTTCTCCGCGCAGTCGGGCGAAGCGGGAGCGGACGGTCGCGTAGGAGGCGGGGACCGCCTTTTCGGCCGCCAGCCAGTCTCCTACCGGGCCCGCCGGATCCTGGACGTCCGTGCGCTCGATCCGGTCGGCCAGTTCCCCTCGCTCGGCGTCCAGGGCGGACTCGCACTCCGCCGCGGGGCGGGACAGTCGCCTCGCGCGGAGTTGGCCCGCGCCCGCGCGGAGCACAGGGCCGTGCAGGGGGTGGGCCAGGCGGACCTCGGACCGGGCGTCCACCTGGATCAGGCCGTCGGCTTCCAGGCTCTCCAAGGCCTGTAGGGGCAGGGTGGCCAGGGCCAGTGGGAGTGGCTCGCTGAATGCCAGGCGTTCCAGGGTGTCCCGTTCCTCGGTGGTGGTGGTGCGGTTCAGCAGTGCGTCGCCCGCCCGTTCGCGTACCGCAGGCGTTACCGGTACCGGGCCCCGCCACATCAACTCGTCTGGGTTCAGGCTCAGTTCGCCGCTTTCGCGTATCGCGGCGACCAGGTCGCGCAGGAGGCGCAGGTCGCCCTGGCAGAGGTGGTGGAGGCGGCGTGCGGTGAGCGGCTCGACCGGGGCGCCGACCCCGGCCGCGATCAGTTGGGCGGTCTCCTCGCGGGGCAATGGTTTCAGGGGCAGGCGTGGCAGCACCTCGCCCGTCCACAGGCGGGACACCGCGCCGGGTGCCGGGGCGCCGTCCGTCGCCACCACCAGCAGCCGGGTGCGGCCGTGCACCGCCAGTTGGTGGACCAGGGCGGCCGAGGAGTCGTCCAGCAGGTGGGCGTCGTCGACCAGCAAGGTCCGTACGCCGGAAAGGAGTTGGACCGCGCGGTGCAGGGAGACCTCCTCCGGGAGGAGGTGGGCGAACGCGGCGAAGGGGATGTCCCGAGTCTCGGGCGTGCCGCTCACCTTGGCGCAGTCGGCGCCCCGGACCACCTCCGTGACGAGACGGGTCTTGCCGTGTCCGGCCGGACCCGTCACCACGACGCCGTGCCGTTCCGCCGCCAACGACCGGCGGAGCAGCTCCAGTTCGTCGTCCCGGCCGGTGAACGGCCAGGGCGGTTCCAGGGTCTTCGCGTCCCGTTCGAAAGTCATCACGTTGAACAAGAGCCGGGCTACTCAGCTTTGATACAGGCCGACTTGAGTAGCCCCCGACTCAGGCGCCCGAGCGCATGTGCACTGCAACCTGTTCCCCATGAACGCACGGTTCTGCTCACTCCCGCAGCAACCGGCCCCCACGTTCGCCCCGGGGTTGCCGGCCGAGCGGCTCAGCGCGCTCCTCTCCGGGCGCCTGATGTGGGTGAACGGCACCGTGCTCCACTACTACTTCTTCGACCGGGACAGCGACGGCTCGGTCATCCCCCTGCCGGGGACCGGGGAGACCCGGTGGGAGTCATGGGTCGGCGCCGAGGCACAGCGCGATGTCGTCCGTGACTGCTTCCGGGAGTGGCTCGACCTGGGGATCGGGCTGTCCTTCGTGGAGGTGCGCGACCGCTCGGAGGCCGAACTGCGCATCGGGTTCCAGACCGGTGACGGTTCGTACTCCACGGTCGGGCGGGACGCACTGTCGGTGGGCCTGGGGCGGCGCACGATGAATTTCGGGTGGGACCTGACCGCGCCGGGGGAACGCGCGACGGCCCTGCACGAGATCGGGCACGCCCTGGGCCTGCTGCACGAGCACCAGAACCCGTTCGCCGGCATCCACTGGGACGACGAGGCGGTGTACGACGACCTGGCGGGGCCACCGAACTTCTGGGGCCGCGACAAGACGCACTTCAACATCCTGCGCAAGCTCGACCCGGACGAGGTCAACGGCTCCGTCTGGGACCCGCTGTCGATCATGGAGTATCCGTTCTCGGCGGGGCTGATCCTGGAACCGGAGCAGTTCCGGTCCGGGGTCGTGCCTCCGGGGACGCTCTCCCCGGCCGACAAGGAGTTCGTCCTCCGCTGGTATCCGCCGACGGGCACACCCGGGTCGGCCGAACTCGTGCCGTTCCGGTCCGCTCCCCTGCGGCTCGGGGCGGGTGAGCAGGCCGACTTCGGTATCGCGCCGCCGGAGACCCGCGACTACACCGTGGGCACCTTCGGGGAGAGCGACACGGTCGTCGCGGTCTTCGAGGAGATCGACGGCGAGCCCCGTTACCTCTCCGCCGAGGACGACGGCGGCACTCCGCACAACGCCCATGTCAGGGTCCGGCTCGTCAAGGGCCGCAACTACTTCGTCCGCGTCAGGCTCTACTCCACGTGGGGATCGGGGGAGACGGCCGTCATGTGCTGGTGATGCTGGGGGCAGAGACCAGCACATGACGGCCGACGCGGACGAATCAGACCACCTTCGGGCTCCCGGGGGAGCGGTCGAGGACGTCACCTTCATGGGGGAGGGTGACGTCCTCGACCACGCCATGCCCGTATGTCCCCAGGTCCCTAGGAAGCCGCCCGCTCCCCCGCCGTCTCGGCGTCGGGGTGGGCGAGGCCAAGGTGGTCGCGGAGGGTGGCGCCCTCGTACTCCGTACGGAAGACGCCCCGTTCCTGGAGCAGCGGGACCACCGTGTCGGCGAAGCCGTCGAGGCCGCCGGGGGTGATGTGCGGGACCAGGATGAAGCCGTCGCTCGCGTCGGCCTGGACGAAGTCGTTGATGGTGGCGGCGACGGTGGCCGGGGAGCCGACGAAGTTCTGCCGGTTGCCGGTCTCGATGACGAGGTCGCGGATGGACCAGTTGTTGGCCTCGGCGCGCTCCCGCCACTCACGGGCGGTGGCCAGCGGGTCACGGTACATCCGCACCTGGGCCCGGCCCCGGGCGACGGTGTGTTCGCCGAGGTCGGGGTCGATGTCGGGGAGCGGGCCGTCCGGGTCGTACGCGGACAGGTCACGGTTCCAGACGAACTCCAGGTGCTTGATGGCCGTGGCCCCGCTGACCTGCTGCCGGCGCACCTCGTGGGCGAGTTCCTCCGCCTCGGCGTCCGTGTCGCCGAGGACGAAGCTCGCGGCGGGCAGGATCAGCAACTGGTCGGCGCGGCGGCCGTACTTGGCGAGGCGGCCCTTGACGTCCGTGTAGAACTCCTGGCCCTCCTTGAGGGTCGCGTACCGGCTGAAGATCGCGTCGGCGGTCGACGCGGCGAACTCACGCCCCTCGTCGGAGTCACCGGCCTGGAAGATCACCGGGCGGCCCTGCGGGGAGCGGGGCACATTGAACTGCCCCTCGATGTCGAAGTGTTGACCGGAGTGCACGAAGGCACCGGCCTTCACGTCCCGCAGGAAGGTGCCAGTCTGCTGGTCGGCGAGGATCTCGTCGCCCCGCCAGGAGTCGAACAGCTCCCCCGCTGTCTGCAGGAACTCCTTGGCCCGTGAGTAGCGCTCGCTCTGCGGGAGGAAGCCGCCGCGCCGGAAGTTCTCGCCGGTGAAGGCGTCCCAGGAGGTGACGACGTTCCAGGCGGCGCGGCCGTCGGAGAGGTGGTCGAGGCTGGCGAACTGGCGGGCCACCTCGTAGGGCTCGTTGAAGGTGGAGTTGATGGTGCCGGTCAGACCGAGGTGCTCGGTGACGGCGGCGAGCGCGGTGAGGACGGTGAAGGTGTCGGGCCTGCCGACGACATCCAAGTCGTAGATCTTTCCGCCCTGTTCGCGCAGCCGCAGCCCCTCGGCGAGGAACAGGAAGTCGAACTTGGCACGTTCGGCGGTCTGCGCGAAGTGGACGAAGGAGCTGAACTCGATATGGCTGCCGGCCTTCGGGTCGCTCCACACGGTGGTGTTGTTGACACCGGGGAAGTGCGCGGCCAGATGGATCTGCTTCAGCGGCTTGCTCATGATGTCAGGGGATCCTTTCCCGCTCAGACGGCGGCAGTGCCGGCGTAGCGGTTGGCGGGACGGGACAGGCCGAGCAGTCCGCGCAGGGTGTCGGCCTCGTACGCCTCCCGGAAGACGCCCCGACGCTGGAGTTCGGGGACCAGCTTCTGCGTGATCGCCGGCAGGTCGTGCCCGGCGACGGCGGGCCGCAACCGGAAACCGCTCAGCCCGGCCGACGCCAACTCCTGGAGCAGATCGGCGAGTTCTGCGGGCGTACCCGCGAAGATCCGGGCGTCGCTGGTGTATTCGTACCCAGCGAGGGTGTCGAGCCGCTCCCGACGGGCCGTAGCCGCGGCCGATGTGTCGTCGAGGAAGACGACCAAGTCACCGAAGACATGCAGGAGTTCACCGGCGCGCCCGGCCGCCGACTGCTCGCCGCGGATCTCCTCGACGATGGCACGCGCCTGGCCGGCATCGTGCGGGGTCACATATCCGACGTCAGCCGAACGGGCCACCAGCCGGTACGGGACGGTCGCGTGGGCCAGCGCGGTGACGACCGGCTGCCCCTGCGGCGGCCGAGGGGTGATCGACGGCCCCTTGACACTGAAGTGCGGCCCCTCGAAGTCGATGTAGTGCAGCTTCTCCCGGTCGACGAACCGCCCGGTGGCGGCGTCCCGGATCTCCGCGTCGTCCTCCCAGCTGTCCCACAGCCGACGTACCACCTCCACGTAGTCGGCGGCCTCGTCGAAGAGTTCGCCCACCGACTCCCAGGTACGCGGATCGTTCAGCGGGCCGAGCTCCGGTATCTGACGGCGGCCGAAGTGGGCGGCCTCGTCCTGCCGGGCGGTGATCTGGGCGCGCAGGCCCGCGCGGCCGGTGCTCACATAGTCGAGCGTGGCGATCGCCTTGGAGAGATGGAACGGCTCGGTGTGGGTCGTGACGACCGTCGGGACGATACCGATGTGCCGGGTCGACGGCGCCACCCGCGCCGCGATCAGCACCGCGTCGAGACGCCCCCGGACCTGATCGGTACGGCCGTCAGGATCGACGAGATGCGAGGACTGCAGGCCGAGGCCGTCCTCGATGGTCACGAAGTCGAGCAGTCCACGCTCGGCCTCGCCGACCAGGTCGGCCCAGTAGCGGGCGGTGAACAGCTCCCGGGGCCGGGCGACAGGCTCACGCCAGGCGGCCGGATGCCAGCCGGCACCGTCCAGAGCGACGGCAAGGTGCAGAGAAGAGGGAGAGGGAGAGGGAGAGGGTGACGAGGACACGAAAGTAACGCCTTCCTGATCGACCGTACGAAGAGACGAGACAGCGAGTCAGGAACAACAGAGCGCGCCGGCGACACGCACCAGGTCGATGTGCCGCCGCGAGTACAACCTCGGACGACAGGGGATGAGCTTCGGCACGACGTCGTCAACAAGAGGACGAGGCCGCGTGTTCCGCCACTTTGTATCGACGGGATGAAATCCGCCCGGCTTCCACCAGGCCGGCTTCAGATGGGCCGAGCGGTTTGATCGACGGCCGGCAACGCGCCCCAAAGGGGCGCGGGGAACTGCGCGACCAGCCCCCACCGGCCCGCAGCCAACAACCCACCTACCCGGCGGAACGCGAAGCGTGAGCCGCCCAGTCCAGAATCTGCACAGCCGCCCCCGCAGCCTCCAGCCCCCGGCAATCCGCATGATGCCGCCGGGCAATGGCATCAAGATCAAGGTGGCGACCGAACGCCGGGTGACCGGCGAGACGGCGGGCGTAAGCCCACAGCGCCGGATGATCGGCAACCCGATGCACAGCAGCCGCGTCCAAGTGCCACCGGTGCACCGTGTCGAGCCGCACCAGACTGACCCACAACTCCACATCCGCCGCAGTCAGTTGCTCACCCAGCAGATACGGATCCGCAGCAAGCCGCGCATCCAGCGACCCCAGCGTCCGCAGCAACGAGGCCAGCGCTTCGGCACGGTCACCCGCCGAACCGACGGAGTCCCCCGCCCGCTGCGCCGCCGCGTCGATCCCCTGCGCGCACAACCGCTCGACCGCCTCGATCTCCCCCTCCAGACCGCACGGGTACAGCGCGAACCGCCCCGCGCCGAAGTGCCGGGCGAGGTCCCGCAGGATGTCCGGGGTGTACGTGCTCACGATCCGCCCCGACCAGTCGTCGCTGAGCACCGGGACGGTCGCCGCACCGGAGTAGCGGTGCGCGCTCGCCTCGTACAGCGGGCGCAGTGCGGAGTGTTCGCCGCCGGGCGCGTCGGGCACGGCGGGCAGTTCGGTCACCGGACAGGCCGCGTCGAGGCCGAGCAGGCTGTGGGTGACGGCGATCCGGAGACAGTCGGGGTCGGCCGGGGACAGGTGGAGGCGGTAGCGGCGCGGCACGGCGTAGTGGCCGCTGCGCGCGTCCCGGCCGAGCCGGCCGCGGAAGGCCGGGGTGGGGCGGGCGGCGGTGGCGGCCAGTGGTGTGACGGTCATGAGTCTCCCCAGGATGTGGTGCGCAGACGTACGCGCGGCGGAATGCGTAGTCGGGGCCCGTCGGTCCGGCGGCGCGTTGGGCGGCCGGGGTCAGCTCAGGAGGCTGATGGCGCTGCGGAGGCGCTGGAGGTCGATGTGACGGCGGGAGGTCAGCAGTGGGGTCGGCCGGGGTGCGGAAACCACCCGACTGGCGTTCGACTCCACGCGTATCACGTTTCCCTACCTTTTCACTAGGATTCCCATGGGGAGTGTCGATCGGGTCGCGTCCCACGTCAAGGGCGTCTCGTACGTCGGACGATGCCGAGGGGTCCTCGCGGTGGGCTCGTAAAGCTCGTGAAGAGAGAAACGAAGCGCTTACGGCATCCGAGGACCAAGGAAGCAGGGGACGACATGAGATTCCTGGAGCGCGAGCGCGCGGCCCTCACCAAGTTGCTGCCCGGCCTCGACGAGGGGCTGCGGGCCGTGCCGCTGATGACGCTGGAGAGCCCGCACAGTCCGGGCATCGGGCTGTTCCGGGAGTGCGGGGGCCCGGGGCTGCTCGCACCGACGGCCCTTCAGGGGCGGGGCGCCTCCGCCCTCGAAGCGGTACGGGTGCAGCGGGCGCTGGGCAGCCGTTCACCCTCGCTGGCGGTGGCGACGACCATGCACCACTTCTCGATGGCCACGCTCGTCGGACTGAGCGAGTCCAGCGGGGGTGAGGGTCTGGAGTGGATGCTCGTCCAGGGCGTCGCGACCGACAACCGGCTGATGGCGTCCGGCTTCGCGGAGGGGCGCAGCGGCACCGGCATCCTCTCCCCCGCGATGTCCGCCACGGTGACCCCCGAGGGCGTGCGCATCACCGGAGTGAAACAGCCGTGCAGTCTGGCCCGTTCCATGGACCTGCTCACCGCGAGCGTGATGGTGCCGTGCGAGACCGGCGAGGGTGAGGAACTGGCGGTGGCGCTGGTGCCGGCGGAGACGGAGGGGCTGAGCGTCAGCGGCTTCTGGTCGAGCAGCTTCCTCGCGGGCGCCGAGAGCGACCGGGTCACGCTGGACAACGTACTCGTGCCACCGGAACTGCTGGTGCGCACCGCGTCCCCGGCCGGGGCGCGGCTCGACGACGTACAGACAGCCGGGCTCGTCTGGTTCGAGCTGCTGATGACCGGCAGCTATCTCGGCGCCGCGAGCGCCCTGGTGGAGCGGGTGCTGCGCGCCGATCGGGTACCGGAGGCCGAACGGGTGCGGCTGCTGGTGGAGGCGGAGGGCGCGATGGCCGCCGTGGAGGGCCTGGCCCGGCGGGTGGACGAGGGCTCCCCCGACGAGTCCGCGCTCGCCGACTCGCTCTACGTCCGCTACACCGTGCAGGACACGCTCGCCCGTATGGTCCCCCGCGCGGTGGAACTCCTCGGCGGGCTCCGCTTCATGACCTCGGACGAGGTCGGCTACCTCGCCGCCTGCACCAACGGCCTCGCCCTGCACCCACCGTCGCGGTCCCGGATGACGGGTCCGCTGTCCGCATACCTGGACGAGGCACCGCTGACGGTCGCCTGAACCTCTCCCACAGCACTGGCACTTCGTACGAGGGGAACTTCGCCATGCCCGAATCCCGGCCCAGTGACCGACCCGGTACCCGGCCCACCGTCCTGCTCACCGGCGGCACCGGAGTCCTCGGCAGAGCCCTGATCGACGAACTGCGGCCCCACTTCCGCATCGTCTGCCTGCGTCATCGCACCCCGGTGCACGAACCCGGAGTACGGGAGTTCCGGGCCGATCTGATGGAGCCTCAACTCGGTCTGTCCGGAGCCGAGTTCGTTCGCCTCGCCGCCGAGGTCGACCTCGTGCTGCACTCCGCCGCCGCCACCAACTGGCAGTGTGAGCCCGACCTGATCCGGCGCGCCAATCTCGACGGCACCCGTACGATGCTCGACCTCGCCGCCCTCGCCGACGCGCCCTTCTTCCACATGAGCACCGCCTTCGTCGCCAACCCGCTGGCCCCGGAGGAGCAGGAGCGTTTCCCGGGCGCCGCCGCGTATCTCGCCTCGAAGCGGGATGCCGAGCAGGCGGTACGGGAGGCGCCGGTGCCCGGGGTGATCATGCGGCCGTCGGTGGTGATGGGCGACTCGGTGACCGGCCGGATCGCCGGGATGCAGGGGCTGACGCGGGCACTGGGAGCCATCGTCAAGGGCCAGGTTCCGGTCATGCCGGGCGGGCCCGACTCGCGGATCGACATGGTGCCGCAGGATCTCGTCGCCCGTGCGGTGGGCGACCTGATGCGCGGCGGGGTCACCGGGGGCGAGTACTGGCTGACGGCCGGTTCGGAGGTGCTGCTCCAGACCGAAGTGATCGACACCTGCCTGGAGTTCGCCGAACGCTACGGGCCCCGCCCGCATCCGCCCCGGCTGATCCCGCTGGAGTCGGTGCACCGGCTGCTGCTGCCGCTGATCGAGGGACCGACCTTCCCGGAGTCGCTGCGCCGCCGCTTCCACACGTACGCCGAACTGCTGCTGGTCTTCCAGCGCGCGCTGCCCTTCGAGTCGTCCCTCGGTACGCCGCACTGCGGCCGTGCGGTGTCCAAGGAGGAGCTGCGCGAGGCCCTGGTGCGCAATCTGGTCGCCTGGGCCGCCCGCCCCGGCGGAATGCGCGGCCGGCAACTCATCCAGTCGGCGAACACCTCCGCTCAAGAGGCGGTACAGGCAAGGGAGTTGGCGTCATGACCACCGTTCCGATCGACTCCCCGCTCCGGCCGGACACCGACACGATGGCCGACAACCGCGCCCACATCACCCGGCTCTACCGCGAGCGTCTCTCCTCCGGCCGTGCCGTCATGGGCACGGTGCTCGGCGGCATGCTGGAGACGGCGTCCGACGGGGCGTGGATCTTCACCGACGACGGCCGCCGCTACCTCGACTTCGGCGGGTACGGGGTCTTCATCCTGGGCCACCGGCACCCCGCCGTCACGGCGGCCGTGCACTGCCAGGTGGACGCCCATCCCCTGGCCTCCCGGGTCTTCCTGGAGCCGGTCGCGGCCCGCGCCGCCGAGGCGCTCACCGCGCACACCCCGGCCGGCCTCGACCGCGTCCACTTCGTCAACTCCGGTGCGGAGGCGACCGAGGCGGGCCTGAAGCTGGCGCGTGTCCATGGACACACCGTGCTGGTCAGCACGTCCGGCGGCTACCACGGCAAGACCCTGGGCGCGCTCTCCGCCACCGCCAACGCCAAGTACCAGGAGCCGTTCCGCCCGCTGCTCCCGGACACGGAGGTCGTCCCGTACGGCGACCCGGGCGCTCTGGCGGCCGTACTCGGCGTGCTCGGCGAACGGGCCTGTGTGATCGTCGAGCCGGTGCAGGGCGAGGGCGGGGTACGGATTCCGCCGCCGGGATATCTGGCGGAGGTGAGCCGGCTGTGCCGGGCGTACGGCGCCTTCCTGATCGTCGACGAGATCCAGACGGGGCTGGGACGGCTGGGCTCGTGGTGGGGGCTGGACGGGGAGGGGCAGGAGGGCGTCGAGGGCGCCGGGGAGGTCGTGCCGGACGTCCTGCTCGTCGGGAAAGGGCTGAGCGGCGGCGTGGTGCCCGTGGCGGCGATGGTCGCGACGGAAGCGGCGTACGGGCCGTTCTCCCGCGACCCCTACCTCCACACCTCCACCTTCGCCGCGTCGCCGATCGCCTGTGCGGCGGCGCGCGCCGCGGTCGAGGCGCTGGACAGGGAGGACGTCGTCGCCCGCGCCCGCGGGCTCGGCGAGCGTCTGCTCGGGGGCGTACAGGCGGTCTGCGCGCCGTACTTCGGCGGGCTGGTCCAAGAGGTGCGCGGGCGGGGGCTGTTGATCGGCCTGGAGTTCACCAAGGAGCGGGCCGTCGGCGAGCTGATCCTCGAACTGGTCGGCCGGGGCATCCTCGTGAACCACTCCCTCAACGCCTCCCGAGTGCTGCGCCTGACCCCGCCCGCGATCGTCGGCGACGAAGAGGTGCGGCTCTTCCTGACGAGCCTGGCGGAGTCGCTGCACGACGTGGCGCGGCGGATGGGCTAGGCCGTGTCCGCGAAGTCCCGTCGTCCGCCCGGAGGGCGGGCCCGGCGGAGTCCCTCGTACTGGTTGTACGTGGGGCTTCGCCCGGTGCGGCGAGTGGGGGTCCCCCTCTGGGGGAGCAGCGTGCCAGGCGTCGCCGGGCAGGCGGGACTCTGCGGACACGACCTGCGGCCTGTCCGGCGGATCAGATCGCAGTGAATCAATCGCAGTGAATCAACGGCGCCGCATCATCGCCGGTGAGCGGGGGCGATGGGGGTCCCCCCTCTGGGGGAGGGCGTGCCAGACCCCGTGTCTGCGGCATGCTCCGCCGGACAGGCCCCAAGGCCGGCGCGTCAGTGGGGCGGGCGGCGGCGGTCGAAGAGGAGGGCGGCGGCGCCGAGCGCCAGCAGGCCCCTCGACGGCGTCCAGGGCCGCTGCCCGCCCATGCCTGCTGGAGTGTGGGGTTCGTGGAGCTGGAGGGCGAACTGCCGGCCCGCCGCGTCGGAGAGGAGGCTGCGCAGTTGCTCGGGCGCGGACACGGCGAAGGACAGGAAGTCCATCGTGTTGCGGGCCGCCTGGTCGAGGGAGAAGTACTCGCGCAGCAGGGCCATGACGATCCCCCGTGCCTCCGCCCGGAAGACCTCCGCGAGGGCGATGTCCGGTGCGAGGCAGCGCACCGAACCCTCCAGGTTGGCGAAGGACTTGCCCAGCAGGGAGATGGCGGGCGCCGAGCCGATGCCCCGCTTGGTCGCCTTCTCCAGCACGGTCGTCAGGGACACCCCGAAGTTGATGTCCTCCAGGGAGGCGGTGGCGACCTTGGGCACGAGCGCGGCCATGTCGGCGGCGAACGCGGGCAGGTTGGACCACGGGGTGACGCGCCCCATGTCCGCCCAGGCCCAGGCGAGTCCGTGGCCGTCGTTCTGGGCCAACGCCATGAGGAGGGGCAGGAGTTGCAGGCTCGTCCGCCGGTCGAGGCGGCCGATCATGCCCCAGTCGATGAGCGTGGCCGGGCCGCCGGGCAGCGCGAAGACGTTGCCCGCGTGCGGGTCGGCGTGGAACATGCGGTCGACGAAGTAGCCGCGGTACATGAAGCGCAGCAGGTCCTTGCCGATGTCCGTGCGCTCACGGTCGCTGAACTCGCCGCGGTCCAGGTGCCGTACGGAGGAACCGGGCGCGAGGGACTGGACCAGCACCTTGGGGGTGGCGTGGATGACCCGGGGCACGGCGAGGGTCGGATAGCGGCGGATGTGTTCGCGGGCCTCGTCCATGTTGCGGGCCTCGCCGGTGAAGTCGAGTTCCGGTTCCATGGCGTCGAAGATCGAGCCGAGCATCGCCTCCATGTCGATGACCTCGTTGAAGCGGGGCGCGGTGCGGGCGACGATCCTGGACGCCCTGCGCATCAGGGCCATGTCCGCGCGGACCGCGTCCCGGATACCGGGCCGCTGCACCTTCACCACCGCCGGGCGACCGCCAGGCAGGGTGACCCGGTACACCTGGGCGAGGGAGGCCGCGCCGAGCGGTCGTACGGTGTCGATGTCGTCGAAACGGCGCTTCCAGTCCGGTCCGAGCTGGTCCCGCAGGACGGGTTCGAAGACGGCGAAGGGCTGGACGTCGACCTGGTCGTGCAGGTTCTGCAGCTCGGCGATCATCGAGGCTGGCACCATGTCGGGGCGCGTGGAGAGGATCTGCCCGAGCTTCACGTAGAAGGGGCCGAGGCTTTCGAGGGCGTGCCGTACGGCTCTGGCGCGCCGAGTGCCGTCGCCGCTCTCCCCGTCGTCCTCGGTGGCCTCTCCGTCGGTTCCGCGCCGGGTGCGGCGCCGGTCCCGGGCCAGTCGGCCGGCCTCTTCGGCCGCGAGTCCTCCCAGTACCTTCACCACCAGCCGGAGCCGGTTGCCGAGCAGGGCACTGCCCATGTGTCACGACCTTCTGTGTGTGCTGCGTTTCCTGAGACCGGCGGGGCGGGTCCGGCCCCGCCCCGCCGTCACGCGCCCTGCGTCAGCCGCTCTTGCGTGCCGCCGGTGTCCGGCCGCCACCGCCCGTCACCGCTCCGGCGACTCCCTGCACGCTCTCCAGTACGCCGACCAGGTTGGCGACCAGTTCGGAGAGCTGGGCGATCTGCCGTGGCAGTGCCGCCAGCCCCTCCGCCATGTCCGCCGCTCCCGACACGGCCGACGCGGCCCCGCCCGCCACCTGTCCGAGCGCGGCCAGCGGATTCGCTCCCCCGCCGCCGAGCGCGGCCAGTGGGTTGGCCGCGCCCGCCATGCCGCCCAGTGCGGCGAGGGGATTCGCTCCCCCGGCCGCGAGTGCGGCGAGGGGGTTCGGAGCCGCGCCGGTGAGGGCGGCCAAGGGGTTGGGTGCCCCGCTCGTCAGTGCGGCGAGCGGGTTGGCGGCGCCGACTCCGGCGGCGGCGTTGGCCGCGTTCGCCAGGGCCGCGACCGGGTTGGCCACTCCGCCGAGTGCCGAGAGCGCGCTGACGGTGCGCAGCACATCCCCGGGCAATGCGTTCAGCGCCTGGTAAGGATTCGCCGCGGTGAGCCAGTCCACGGCATGGGAGTCGTCGCTCCTTCGGTCGAGAATGTCATCGAAGGCCTTCTTCGTACTGTCGGCGATATCGCCGATGAAGTCCTTGATCGTATCCTGAGTATTGTTCCTGCCCACTGAAACTGCCTTCCCTGTCGACTCAACTCCCGTAATCCGGAAGTCGTTCACAAGAGGCCGGACATGAACCGAGAATGAATTCGGCCGTCCGTTACCTGGGATGTGCGGCGACCCCGTCCAGCGTCTGGGCACACACGAGCCTCAGCCGTGCCCGTCCCCGCGTGAACGCACCCTCGGCCGCCTTCAGCGAGATCTGGTGCATACGGGCGAACTCCATCGTGGAGATACCGTCGGCGCGGGCCAGCATGACCTGGCGCTCACGGCCCCGCAGCTGCTGGACCTGGCGCAGCAGCCAGCGTCCGAAGTCCTCGTCGCACACGTCCTCGTCCGGCAGCTCGGGCCTGCTGACGTGCGCGGTACGGCCCGCCAGCCGCCGTCTGCGCTCCAGTTCACGGTAGTGGTCGACGCACAGCCGCAGCGCGACCGAGGTCAGAAAGGGTCCGATCCGCTCCGGGTCCAGATTGTCGTGGGCCGCCGCCCGCAGCATTACCTCCTGGACGCAGTCCTCCGCGTCCTGGGCGGTCGGGAGCCGCCGGCGGACCAGCCGCATCAGCCGTTCCCGATGGCCGACGATCTCTTCCCAGATCACTAACTCATCCGCGCGGTCTTCCGAATTCATGCAGTACACGGCCCCGAAATGTTCCTGTTTCCCGACTCGACGGGAAAGGACTGTCCGGGTCAACTCACGGACAAACCGAGCCGATTGCGCACCACTCGTCCGAATGGAAAAGGAACGAACCATCCCCGGCGCACGACGCGTCGTGCTATAAAAATCCTCACTGCTGCCGGGTCGATCAATTCGCGCAGAAACGTCACATCAACCCTGGAGTGAATCAATCACCCTGTGCAGCATACCCATATCAGCCACTGAGGAACTTTATTCGCCAATACCGGCCGACCTGCTTTTACCCCCGGCGGCCTGTTTGATGGCCTCGCGGATCCGGCAGTACGTGCCGCAGCGGCAGACGTTCTCGATCCCGTCGATGTCCGCGTCCGTCGGTTCCGACGTCCGCTGGAGGAGTGCCGCCGCGGCCATGATCTGCCCCGGCTGGCAGAAGCCGCACTGCGCCACGTCCTGGTCGAGCCAGGCCTGTTGGACGGGGTGCAGGGTGTCGCCGTCGGCCAGTCCCTCGATGGTGGTGACCCTACGGTCGGCGCAGTCTGCGACGGGCACGACACAGGGCTGGATCTCCGCGCCGTCGAGGTGGCTGGTGCAGGCGCGGCAGACCCCCACCCCGCAGCCGTACTTGGGGCCGGTCACATGCAGCAGGTCGCGCAGCACCCACAGCAGCGGCATGTCGGCCGGGGCCTCGACGGTGACCGGCTTGCCGTTGAGGACGAAGGTGTAGCGGGGCATCAGTACCTCTCGGGGGCGGAGTAGGAGCCGGAGTCGACGGTCGGTCAGAAGGTTCGGTCAGAAGTTGAGGGGGAAGCGGCGGGGCTTGGTGCCCGTGGCGCGGGCGTACGCGTTGGCGACCGCGCCCGCCGCGGCCGGCACGCCGAGTTCTCCGGCTCCGCCGGGCTCGCCCTTGGACGGCATGATGTGCGCCTCGAAGTGCAGAGGGGCGTGCCGTTGGCGGGCGTAGTGGAAGTCGGCGAAGCTGCCCTCGCGGACGGCGCCCCGGTCGATGTGGAGGCCGGCCCGCAGGATCGTGGAGATGCCGTCGATCGTGGTGCCCATGAGCTGGGCCTCAAGTCCGCGTGGGTTCACGGCCGTTCCGACGTCAGCCGCCATCACCGCCCTGGTGACGCGGGGGTTCCTCGGATCGGTGGCGTCGATCTCGATCAGACAGGCCACGCAGGAGCCGTACTCCTCGTGGACGGCCATGCCCTGTCCGTGTCCGGCCGGCAGGGCGCGTCCCCAACTCCCGGCGGAGGCCGCCTTGTCGAGCACGGTGCGTACGGTCTTGCTGCGGAGTGTGGTGCGCCGGAAGGCGACCGGGTCCTTGCCGAGGCCGCGGGCGATCTCGTCGACCATGATCTCCTCGACGGTCCGGGTCGTCCCGGAGTCCACCGAGCGCCAGGCGCCGAGGGGTATCGCCTCCAGTTCCACGCCGCCCGAATCCCCGGACAACTGACCGAAGTTGTACAGCCCGCTGTCGCTGGGCAGCGGGCCCGCCTCCCGGACGCGTCCCGCCCGCGCGGCCAGGGACCTCCCACCGCCCTGCGCGGCGAGGCCCTCGCCCTCCCACGACTCGCTCACCGAGGCCGTGGAGTGGACGAAGGACACCACCCGGCCGCCCGCGTGGCTGGCTCGGATCCGGTGGTGGGTGGCCGCGCGCATCTGGCCGTGCCGCAGGTCGTCGCTACGGCTCCACATCAACTTGACCGGCCGGCGGGCCGCCTTGGAGACGAGGGCGGCTTCCAGTGCGAAGTCGAAGTTCAGCCGCCGTCCGAACGAGCCGCCGCCCCGCATGACATGGACCTTGACCTTCGACGGCGGGAGTCCGACCGCCGCCGCGATGCTGTCGCGGGCGTCCATCGGCGTCTGGGTGGAGAACCACAGTTCGGCGCGGTCCGCGCGGACGTCGGCCACCGTGGTCAGCACCTCCATCGGGGCATGGCTGACGAATGCGAACTCGAACTCGCCGGTCACCTGCGTCGATCCGCTCGGCGCGGTGCCCAGTGGTGGGACGGCGGCGCGCAGCCGGGATCTGATCGCCGTGTCGGAGAGCGCGGCCAGCGGGCCCGGGGCCCAGGTGATGCGCAGGGCGTCGCGGGCCTTGAAGGCGTGGTGGAACGTGTCGGCGACCACGGCGACCCCGCCCGCGACGCGGACGACCGCGCGGACGCCGGGCATGGCTCGGGCCGCCCGGTCGTCGAGCGTGCGGATCTTCCCGCCGAGCGTCGGCGGCCGGGCCACCACGGTCGGCTTCGCGCCGGGCACCCGCACGTCACCGGCGTACTGCGCCTCGCCGGTGACGAGGTCCCGGGCGTCGATCCGGGTCGTCGGCTTGCCGATCACCTTGTGCCGGGAGGCCGGTTTGGGCTTGCTGGACACGGCCGGGCGGGTGACCTGCGCGGCGATCGCGGTCAGCGAGCCGTAGGTGGCCGTACGCCCGTCCGGTGCGACCACCATCGTGTTACGGGTGCGCAGTGTTCGTGCGGGGAGTCGCCAGCGCCGGGCGGCGGCGGTCACCAGCCGGGCCCGCGCGGTGGCGGCGAGCGCCCGTGCGGGACCGTACAGCGAGCTGACCGAGTTCGAACCGCCGGTGTACTGGCTGCCCTTGGTGCGGGCGTCGGCGAGCGGGATGTCGACGTCGGCGAGGCGGGCGTCCAGTTCCTCGGCGATCATCATGGCGACGGCGGTGGTGACGCCCTGGCCGACCTCGACGCGCGGCAGCCGGACGACGACCCGGTTCGCCGCGGTGACCTCCAGGACCAGCATCTCGTCGTCGTCACCGGTCACCACGACACCTGCCCGCGCGCTCGCGTCCGCCGTGGAGCGCTCGGCGCCTTCGGCCGAGGACGTGTCGCAGCCGATCGGCGCGGCCACGGTCAGGGTGGTGGCGGCCAGCGAGTAGACCATGAACCTCCGACGGGACCACTGCCGTTCCATCGCCACCCCTGTCGATACCTGTCGCTCACCGTCGGTCTCCGACGGGTCGTCGCCGCGCCCGCTGTCGGTGCGTCTCCTGTGTATGAGGGGTCGGGCGGCTTTCTGGTTGCGTGCCCCGTGCCGTCCGGTCCGCGGCGGTTCCCCCCGGACGGCTGGAAGCCTCCCCCCAGGTGGCTGGAGTGTCCCGGAACGGCGTTCTACCGGGGCTTTCGCCGTTCTAAGGTCGGGAGACGACTTCGACGGCAAGGCGGAACGTACGTGATCCGGGTAGTGGTGGTGGACGACGAGGCCCTGGTGCGGTCCGGCTTCAAACTGATCCTGAGCGCGGCCGACGACATCGAGGTCGTCGCGACCACGGCGGGCGCCGGCGCGCTCGACACCGTACGGCGGGAGCGCCCCGATGTCGTCCTGCTGGACATCCGGATGCCGGACGTCGACGGCCTGACCGTCCTGCGGGAGGTACGGGAGCTGCCGGAGCCCCCGGTGGTGGCGATGCTGACGACGTTCGACGCCGACGAGTACATCCTGACCGCCCTGCGTTCCGGCGCCGCCGGCTTCCTGCTGAAGGACACCGAGCCGGACCAACTCGCCCAGCTGGTACGGAGCTTGGCGGCGGGCGGGGTCGTCATGTCACCGAAGGCATCCCGTGCCGTCTGGCAGAGTCACCCCGGCGCCGCCGTCCGCGCCGAGGATCCCGAGGCCGCCCGGGTGGGCCGACTCAGTGAGCGTGAGCGCGAGGTTCTGGTGCTGGTCGCGGAGGGGCTGTCCAACGCGGACATCGGCACGCGTATTCACCTCAGCGCGGGCACGGTCAAGGACCATGTGAGCGCGATCCTCACCAAGTTGAGGGTGAGCAGCCGGGTGCAGGCGGCGCTGCTCGCCCAGCGGGCCGGGCTGCTGGACGGGCCGTTCGGCGAGGGGTACCAGTGAGCGCGGCCGACGCCCGCCCTGTCTGGTGGGCGCGGGTCCCGGACCGGGGTGTCGACGCCGTTGTGGTCGCCGTCGCGGCCGTGGACGCGTTGATCAGTCTGTTCGGTGAGTCGCCCGCCTCGATCGCGGCCTCCGTGCTGGCCTGCGGGGCGCTGGTGTTCCGTCGGCGGTTCCCGCTGGCGGTCTTCCTGCTGACCCTGCCCGCGAGCCTGATGCTGGACATCGTGTTCGCCCCGTTCGCCGCGCTGTTCACGCTCGCCGAACAGTCCCGGGACCGCCGTCTGCTCGCCTTCTGCGCCCTGCTGTTCGCGATGGCGTCGGCCGCGCCATGGCCGCTGGACGACCTGCCCTCGCACGACCGTGCCTGGACCGTCGTCTCCTTCTTCTACACCCTGGCCTCCGCCGCCGCCCCCGTCCTCCTGGGCCAACTCCTCCAGGCCCGGCGGGACTTGTCGGGGCGGCTCGTCGAGATCGAGGAGGCGCGGGAGCACGAACGGCTGCTGCACTCCCAGGCCGTGCTGGCCCGGGAACGCGCCCAGCTCGCCCGGGAGATGCACGACGTCGTCTCCCACCAGGTCAGCCTGATCGCCGTACAGGCCGGGGCGCTCCAAGTCGCCGCGAAGGAACCGGAGTTCAGGGAGGGCGCCCGGACGATCCGTGCCCTGAGCGTCGACACCCTGGACGAACTCCGCCATATGGTCACCCTGTTGCGGGCCTCGGGCGGCAAGGCCACCGAGCTGACCCCGCAGCCCACCCTGGCCGACCTCCACCGGCTTGTCACGACGAGCGGTATCGAGACCGAGCTGACCGGTGAACTCCCCCCGGACATCGGCACCCCGGCCCAGCGCGCCGTCTACCGGACCGTGCAGGAGGCTCTCACCAACGTGCGTAAACACGCTCCGGGGGCCCGTGCGACGGTCCAGCTGTGGCGTGCCCCGGACGGCGCCGGATTCGGCGTGACCGTCACCAACACGCCCCCGACCCGCCCGTCCCTCCCCCTGCCCGGCTCCCACCAGGGCCTCGTCGGCCTCCGGGAACGCGCCGAGCTCCTGCACGGCACCTTCCGGTCGGGGCCCACTCCCGAGGGCGGCTACCAGGTCAGGCTCAGGATCCCGGCCGGCTCGGCGCCGTAGAGCCGATCAGGGCGGTGTCGGTGCCGACGGGGCCGAAGGTGTTCGCGCCGCCCGGGGTGCCGAGGGGGGCGTCGCGGCCCGGCGGCGTCCGAGGCCGTGACGGCGGGCACCGCGCAGATCGGGCTCAACTCCGACTCCACCGCCCTGCCGCTGATGGTGACCAACCCCGACCTGCGGGCCCTGGGCGTCTTCCAGACCTCGGACCGCTACCTGAAGGTCGTCCTGCGGGACGGCATCGACTCCCCGAAGCAGATCAAGACCATGGCGTCGATCGGCGGCCTCGGCCTCTACTCGACGCACCGGTATCTGCTGCACAACGACATCGACCCCAGTTCCGTGAAGATCGTGGAGAGTTCACCGCCGGAGATCCCCGGCCTGCTGGAGCAGGGCTCGATCGACGTCTGCATCCTCTACGAGCCCTGGGCGACCCGGGGCGACGAGGGAGGCGGGCACATCGCCGAGCACCTCGCCAACCAGCTTCCACGGCGCCCTGGGGTCAATCCGGTGACGGCGGCCCGCCGTTGGCATCGGCTCACCGAGGCGGGGCTGGCGTGGGTGACCGCCTACCCCCGGCTGTCCAACTCGCGGATCGTGGTGACCGCCGTGGTCGAGGTGGACACCGAGCCGGGCACCGCTCAGGCCGTGGCGCGGGCCCTCGCGGCGGATCCGGCGGTGACGAACATCAAGCTCACGGCGGGCGGCCGGGACCTGGTGGCCTCGGTGGTGACCCGGAGCCTGGACGAACTGGCGCACCTCACCACGCTGTTGTTCCAGCGGACCCCCGGGGTACGGGCGACCCGCACCCATGTGTCGACCGGCCTCCCGACCGAGGGCAGCCGGTGGCGGCTGCGCAGCCTGGACGCCGTCCAGAGCGCCCGTATCAAGGCGGCCCTGCCCCCGCCGTGCCGACCCGTGGACGAGGCCGGCTGGGACGCCCTGGACGCCCAGCTGCTCGAACTGCTCAGCACGGACGGCCGGTTGTCCCTGCGGGACCTGTCGGCGGCGACGGACACCAGCCTCACCACGGTCCGCCGCAGACTCCAGTCGCTGCTCACCGCACGCCTGAGCCTGCGCTGCGATCTGGCCCGGCCGCTGTCGGGATGGCCCCTGTCCGCCGTGTACATCGCCTCCGTACCGGGCCAGTTCGTGGCGGAGACCAGCAGGGCGCTGTCCGGGGTGCGCGAGGTCCGCTCGTGCGCGATCACCGCGGGCCCGCACAACCTGGTGATCGACGTGTGGCTGCGCGACCTGCACGACGTCCACGACTTCGAGGCCCATCTGTCCCGCCAGTTGCCGCGTCTCACGGTCGACGACCGCTCGGTGGTCCTGCGGACGATCAAGCACATGGGGCGACTGCTGGACCGGGAGTGACTGTGCGTGGGGGTCGTGCCGCTACGACATCCGCAAGTACCGTGAACGCGAGCCCATGGGCTCGTCGTCGAGGACACGCTCCCCGTCCAGGGCCACGCCTGGCTGGGCCGTTATCCGTCCGGCAAGCAGACCCTGCTCTCCGCCGAGGCGGAACGACTGGCGGGCCTGCTGCTGGGCGAGGGCCCGCTGGCGACCCGCGCGCCGCGCGATGCCGTCGGGGTGACGGGCAAGAGGTTCGACCAGGTGCTGACCGAGCACGACGCGCGGGCGGCGGCCCGCTTCATGGACACGATGGTCGAGGCGAAGCCGGCCGCACTGTGCCGCGCCTTCGGACGGTCACGGGAGAGGGCAGCTACGGCCCTGGGCTCCTGAGGTGTACGCAGCATTCAGCACTCCCAGAGTTCGGCTCCCTGCCTGGTCTTCGCAGGTCAAGGGCGTTCTCACGCTGCAACAGCCTGGTTTCCGCCCATTCCGCGCGTCACGGACCTTGTGACGTTCCGTTCCGGCCGAGTACGCTGCACCAAATTGAAGCTACTTCAGTTCAAGACACCCCAGGCGGTCGTCAGGGCGGCGCCGATCGGAGGGTACCCATGTCCACCCAGTTGACGAATCCTTCCGCACTGTGCGGCAGGACCGCCTTGGTGACCGGCGCGGGGCAGGGCATCGGGCGGGCGATCGCCGTGGAGTTGGCGCGCCAGGGGCCGTCCGCCGTCGTGGTCGCCGACCGGAACGGGTCGACCGCGGCCGAGACCGCCGATCGGCCGCCGGGGCCAAGGCGGAGGCGATCGTGTGCGATCCGCGGGACCGCGACGGGATCGAGGCGATGGTGGCCCGCGTTGCTCGACTTCTACGAGCGGGGGCTGTCCGCGGCGGGCGTGGAGGTGCGGCTGGGCCGGGCTGCCGGGCCGGGAGCCGAACTCGACGGCTTCGACGGCTTCGACGGCTTCGACGCGGTCGTGCCGACCACCGGTGCCGTGGAGACGTCCCCGCTGATCGACGCCGGCGCCGCCCATGTGGTGGTGGCCGACGACGGGTTCGGCTGGTGGCCCGGATGCAACGTCGTGGAGCCGGCGGTACCGGCGGGCGTTGCCCGCGTCACGTTCGTGACTCCGGGGACGGCCTTCGCCGGGGCGATCCCGACCGAGAGCCGCGTCCAGCTGCTGCGGTGCCTGGCCGGGAAGTGCGGCCTGGAGATCATGCCGCTGTGTACGGCGACGGGTCTCGGACCGGACGGCGTGGGCGTCGCTCACCTCACTTCTGGACGTACGAAGGCCCTGGACGCCGACCGCGTCGTGGTGGTGGGTGAGCGGCGACCCCGCACGTCCCCGGACTGCGCCGCGCCCCTGGTCCTCGTGGTGGGCCACGCCGTCGTTCCACGGCGCGTCGCGCACGCCGTGGCCGAGGGGCGGGAGGCGGCCGTGCGGATCACGGCCGCGGCATGGACCGCCGGCCAGTAACCACCGGATCGAGAGGGGCCGTATGCCCATCGAGTTCGACATCGACCCACCGGTCGCCGACATCGCGCGGCGCACCGCGGACTTCGTACGGGAAACCGTCCTGCCGGCGGAGGGCAGCAGCCACGGTGACGTGCACGACGGGCCCGAGCCGCTGCGGCGCGGCCTGCAGGAAGCGGCCCGTGCGGCAGGGGTGTTCGCTCCGCACGTGCCTCCCCGGTGGGGCGGACTCGGTCTGGATCTGCGCGGCCAGGCAGTCGTCTTCGAGGCGGCGGGATACTCGCTCCTGGGGCCGCTGGCCCTCAACTGCGCCGCTCCCGACGAGGGCAACACGCATCTGCTCGAAGTGGTCGCCGCCGAGGAGCAGAAAGCACGGTTTCTCGCTCCCCTGGCGGCCGGGGAGGTGCGGTCGTGCTTCGCGATGACCGAGCCGTCACCCGGTGCCGGTTCCGACCCGAGGGCGCTGGCCACGGCGGCGGTCCGGGTTCCGGGCGGATGGCGGATCAGTGGACGCAAGTGGTTCATCAGCGGCGCCGACGGGGCCGCGTTCGCCATCGTCATGGCGCGTACGAGCGGCGAGCCCGGCGATCCGGGCGGGGCGACGATGTTCCTGGTCGGCGCCGACAACCCGGGCATGAAGGTGGTCAGGAACATCGACACCCTCGACCGGGCCCTGTTCGCCGGCCACAGCGAACTCGCCTTCGACGGCTGCGAGGTGACCGACGACGCGGTCCTCGGCGAGGTCGACAAGGGCTTCGAGTACGCGCAGGTGCGCCTCGGGCCGGCCCGGATGACGCACTGCATGCGGTGGCTCGGGGTGGCCCGCCGGGCGCAGGACATCGCCCTGGACCGGGCCGCCGAACGCTCGGCCTTCGGTCGCCCGCTGGCCGAACTCGGCATGGTGCAGCAGCAGTTGGCCGACTCCGAGATCGACATCGAGACCAGCCGGGCGGTGCTCTGGCGGGCCTGCTGGGAGCTCGACCAGGGCCGGCCGGCGGCCCAGCACACCTCCATCGCCAAGACCTTCGTCTCCGAGGCCGTGAACCGGGTCGTCGACCGCGCGGTCCAGATCTGCGGCGCCCTCGGCATCTCGGGCGACACGCCGCTGTCCGCCCTGTACCGGGAGGTCCGGCCCTTCCGTATCTACGACGGGCCGTCGGAGACCCACCGGTGGGCCATCGCCAAGCGCGCGGTTCGGGCCGCGCGCGAACGAGGGGACGTACGGTGACCACCACGGTGACGGGGGTCGACCTACCCGCCCTGCGGCGCTTCTTCGCTCGCGAGGTCCCGGACTGCGCCGGCCCGTTGGAGGTGCGCCCGCTGCTCGGCGGGCGGTCCAATCTCACGTACCGCGTGACCGACGGGACGAACCGCTGGGTGCTGCGCAGACCCCCGCTGGGCACGCTCACCCCGACCGCGCACGACATGGACCGTGAGTACCGCGTCATGGCCGCACTCGCCGCCACCGATATCCCGGTGCCCCGGGCCGTGCTGTCGTGCACCGACGCGTCGGTGATCGGCGCGCCGTTCACCGTCGTCTCCTTCGTCGACGGCGAGGTGCTGCGGGACGGCGAGCGGGCGGCCGGGCTGCCCGCCGGTGACGCCAGGCGGTGCGCCGAGGCGTTGGCCGACCAGTTGGCCGCGCTCCACGCACTCGATCCGTACGCGGTCGGGCTCGGCGAATTAGGCCGCCCGGCCGGCTACCTGGAGCGCCAGGTGCGCAGGTGGCGCGGCCAGTGGGACCGGGTCGCCACCCGCGCGCTGCCGGAGCTGGACGAACTGCACCGCCGCCTGGAGCGGGACGTACCGGACCGGGCCGAAACCGCGATCCTGCACGGGGACTACCGCCTGGACAACGTCATCCTGGCCACCGGCGACCCCGGGCGGATCGCGGCCGTCGTCGACTGGGAGATGGCCGCCCTCGGCGACCCGCTCGCCGACCTCGGCCTGCTCCTCGTCTACTGGGACCCGGTGTCCGAGCCGGTGATCGGCACGGGCCATGTCCCGACGGCCAACCCCGGCTTTCCCTCCGGCCGCGAACTGGCCGAGCGGTACGCGCTGCGGTCCGGGCGGGATGTCCGCGCGCTGCCCTTCCACCGGGCGCTGGGGTACTTCAAGCTCGCCGTCATCGCGGAGGGCATCCACGCCCGCCATCTCGCCGGACGCACCGTCGGTCCGGGTTTCGACCGGGTCGGCTCGGCGGTGCCCGCGCTGCTGCGCTCCGGTCTGTCCACCTGTGAGGAGACGTGAGGTGACATGAGAGGACGTGAGGAGACGTGATGGAGGCAAGGCTGTCCGGGAGGGTGGCGCTGGTGACCGGCGCCACCGGAGGCATCGGTGACGCGGTCGTGCGCCGGCTGGCGGCCGAGGACGCGACCGTCGTGGTCACCGACCTCGACGCGGACCGGTGCGCAAAGCTCGCCGGGGAAGTGACGGAGGCCGGCGGCCGGGCGATGGGTCTGGCCCTGGACGTCACCGACGAGGCGGCCTGGCAGACGGTCGTGGCCCGGGTGACCGACGAGCTGGGAAGCCTCTCCGTACTGGTCAACAATGCCGGCATCGCCGCGATGGGCACGGTGGAGACGGAGACCCGGGAGAGCTGGGACCGGGTCATCGGCGTGACCCAGACCGGGGTGTGGCTCGGCATGAAGCACGGCGGGCCCGCGATCGAGCGCTCCGGTGGCGGCTCCGTCGTGAACGTCGCGTCGATCTTCGGCACGGTCGGCGGCTTCGGGGCGCAGTTCTCCTACCACGCGGCCAAGGGCGCGGTCCGGCTGATGACCAAGAACGCCGCGCTGCACTGGGGGACCCGTGGGGTGCGCGTCAACTCCCTGCACCCCGGCTTCATCGAGACTCCCCTGTCCCGCGAGCTGTGGCAGGGCACGCCCCGGCTCGCCGCGATGATCGACGGCACGCCGCTGGGACGGCTGGGCAGGACCGAGGAGGTCGCGGCCGCCGTGGCGTTCCTCGCCTCGGACGACGCGAGCTTCATGACCGGCTCGGAGCTCTACGTCGACGGAGGCTGGACCGCCCGCTGAACCACGGCGGGAACCACGGCGGCGTACCGGGTCACGCCGTCCGCCAAGGTCTGCGTGACCCGGCCACGGGCGGCGAGGACGTCCAGGTGCGCCGCTGTCTCGTTGACGGCGAGCATCTGGTTGAAGGCGTTGAGGTCGCCGAACGGCAGCCTGCGGCGGGTCCAGCCCAGGCCCTGGGCGACCGCGTACGCGTCCAGGGTGCGCTCGCCGAGGACGGCGAGGGTCTCGCCGAGCCGGTCGTCGTGGTGGGCCAGCAGCTCGGCGACCCTGGTGTGGACACTGTCACCGACCGGACCGTGCGCGGGCAGCAGCCGGGCGTCGGCGAGGGTGGTCATCAGACGCAGTGAGGAGAGGTAGTCGCCCAACGGCAGGCCGGGGCCGCCCAGTTCGAAGCCGATGGACGGGGTGATGTGCGGCAGTACGTGATCCCCCGAGAACAGCAGTCCCCGTGCCTGGTCGAGGTAGACCACATGGCCCCTGGTGTGGCCGGGTGTCGGCACGACCCGCAACGTGGCGTGCCCGAACCGCAGTTCCTCCGCCTCCAGCCAGCGGTCGGGCGCCTCCCAGTCGCCGGGGTCGAAGCCGCCGTGGTCCATGGCGCCGATGCGGTCGGCCAGTTCGCCAGCGCCGGCCCGGCGCAGCGTGTCCAGCGATCCGACGGGCTGGTCCGTACGCAGCTCGCCGAGCATCTCCAGGCCGCGCCGCTCGCCCGAGCCGAGGTGGACGCGGCAGCCGAGGAGCCTGCGCAGGTCCACGGCCTGCGTGTAGTGGTCGCGGTGGATGTGGGTGACGAGGATGTCGGTGATCTCGTCGAGGCCGTGGCCGAGGCCGGCGAGGGCGTCCTCCAGGGCCTTCCGGGACTCCGGGACGGCCCATCCGCCGTCGATCAGCACGAGGCCGTCGGTCTCTTCCAGCACGTAGACGTTGACGGCGCGCAGCCCGTCGTTCGGCAGGGGGAGCGGCACCCGGTGCACTCCGGGCCGTACGGTCTGGGCTCCGCTGTCCGCCCACTGGCCCCGGTCCAAACGGGTTGTCATGCGTCTCCTCGATCGTGAAGCCCTTGCCGGTGAAGCCGCGCGTGCAGTTCGCGGGCGAGTTCCCGGGCACCCTCGCGGTCGAGTTTACCGACGGTGGTCTGCGGCAACTCGCTTACGGTGAAGGCGAATTCGGGCCACTTGGGTTTGGACAGGCCGGTGCGCGCCAGGTGCTCGACGATGTCGTCGAGGCCGAGTTCCCCTCCGTCGGACTCGGGCACGACGAGTACGGCCGCGCGTTCGCCGAGCAGCGGGTCCGGCACGGGTGCGACACAGGCCCTGGCCACTGCGGGGTGGCCGGCGACGGCACGTTCGATCTCGGTGATGTCGAGATTGCGGCCGCCGCGGATGATGACGTCCTTCTCCCGGCCCATGATGGTGACGGTGCCGTCGTGGCCGGCCATGAGCAGGTCGCCGGTGGGGAGGAAGCCGTCCGGGGTGAGGGCCGGCGGCTCGACCTTGCCGCCGCGGGCGTAGCCGAGGAAGAGGGAGGGGCCGCGGACCTGAGCCCGGCCGGTCTCCCCCGGGGCCAGCACGGTTCCGTCTTCGGAGACCGCCCGTATCTCGGTGCCGGGGAAGGGGCGGCCGTCCCGGCCGAGCCTGATCTCCTCGGGGTCGTCGGGCCGCGGCGAGGTGTGCCCGAGGCACTCGGACATGCCGAAGACCCGCAGGATCCTCGTACCGAGCGAGCGTTCGGCGCGGGTCAGGGCTCCCCGGTCCATGGGCCCGCCGCCCACGGTGATCGAGCGGACGCCTTCGAGCACGCGCGACCCGGCGGCCGCCGAGCCCATCTGGAGGGCCATCGTCGGTACGCACATGGTCCACCGGACGCCGTCGGCGGCCATCCGCGCGAGCGCGGCTTCGCGGTCCCATCTGCCCGTCATCACCAGGGGGCCGGCGAGCATGAGGGAGAGCCACGGTCCGAAGCAGAAGGCGGCGGTCGAGGACAGCGGGACGACGGCGGCCACCGCGTCACCGGTGCGCAGGCCGTTGATGTCGGCGGTGCAGGAGCAGGCGTACCGCAGGGCCGTCTCGGACTGGACGACGCCCTTGGGCCGCCCGGTGGAACCAGAGGTGAGACCGATGACGGCGCCGCCGGACCAGCGGGAGACGTCCCTGGGTTCCCGGCCGGCCAGCGCGGTCCAGCCGTCGAGCACCTCGTCCCGCTGTCCGTCCGGCAGAGCGGGGCTCTGCCACTCCCGGATCGCGTCCGGTTCGGCGATCACCACGTCCGGCCGGATGTCCTCCAGGGCAGCGGTGAACTCGGCGCCGGTGGTGTGCCGGTTGACCAGGGCGAGAACACCGCCGGTCATCCCCACGGCGAGGGTCGCCGCGACGGTCCGCCAGGAGTTGTCGGCCTGGACCATGACGGTGCCGCCGGGCGTCCCGTCCGGCGTGATCGCCTCCGCCAGGCCGGTCGCGCGGTCCAGGAGCTCTCGCGCGGAGTGGCGGCCGGAGTCGTCGACCACGGCCGTGAAGTCGGACCGTTCGGCCCGTAGTCGGTACTCCCGCACTGTCTGTCGCATCCGCTTCCCGCTTCCTCGCTTCGTAGCTTCGTCGCGCGAAAGGTGGTGGAACGATGGGGGACGGCCACGTCAGCCGGCGTACATCTCCTTCTCACCGCCCATGACGGCGATCCGGCGTCCGCGCATGTCGCCGACCTGGGCGACGGCAGCCGCCCACTCGGGGCTGTCCAGGGCCTTGCGCAGATCCTCCGCGGTGTCGAACCCGAGGACCGACACCCCGTCCCAGCCCTCGGAGCGCGGTTCGAGGGCCGCGTCGATCTCGGTGTGCCGCCAGGACCGCAGGCCGGGCAACCGGTAGGTCATTTCGGCGTGTTCGCCACGCCACCAGTCGATGAACCGCTCATGGGTCCAGTCGGGCGGCCGCGAGGCCAGCAGTACGAGGTTGTACATGGCACCTCCTCTCAGGGCCGGTCGACCAGGTTGAAGTCGGTGGTGAAGAAGGACTGGTAACGCGCCATCAGCCCGGCCGGGGAGACGACGGCGGCGGACAGGAACGCCCCGGTCGGCACGCCCGCCTCGACCACGAAGCCGTAGACCATCTCCACATCCCCGTCGACCGAGTGGCGAATGATCTCGTGTACCCGGTCCACGGCGTTGCGGCCGGTGATGTACGCGGCGAAATCCTCCCGGGACTCCCCGGTCCGCTGCCCCTTCGGCAGGGCGATGAGGAAGCGGATTCCGGGCTCCAGGAGTTCCAGCGCCTTTTCCGGGTCCTGTCCGTCCATCCTGGCCATGTACTCGCGAAGCACCATGCTGATCGCTCTCCCCAGACTCCGGGTATCAACCTGAGTTCAGTTCAGTTTGACTGTAATGCGAGGGCCCCGCCGAGGCAATAGGCGGGGCAACAGGCGGGGCATGGCACCTGTCCGGAGCCGCGGAGGGACCGTCAGTCGGCGACCATGCGCACCACGCATCCCTCGATCATCTCGCTGATCTCCGCCAGTGCGATCGCCCCGGTCGGCCGGTACCACCGCCACACGCTGACGATCATGCCGAGCACGGCGAGCCCGAGGGTGTGTGCGTCCCGCACCGGGAACGCGCCCTTCGCCATGCCGCGCATCAGCAGGTTCGTCCAGTCCCGCTCGACCATCTGCACCAGTTGCCGTGCCGCCACCCGCTCGGTCTCCTCGCGTTTGGACTTCCGCGGTGTGGCGAGCAGCGACATGTTGGCCTGAAGGATGCGCATCTGCTGGATCTCCTGCTCAGAGACCGAGAAGGCCGAGCGCACTCCCGCTCGCAGCGCCTCGACGGGCTCGGCTTCACCGGCCGTCGCCTCGGCGAACATGTCGTGGGAACGCTGCAGTTCCAGGCGCATGATGGTCAGCAGGCAGTGAGCCTTGGACTCGAAGTAGTGGTAGAGCGCGGTCTGTCCGATACCGACCCGGTCGGCGACGTCCGACCACTTGGTGGTCTCATAGCCGGCCTCGGCGAAGCACTTGACGGCGGCCGTCAGAATGGCTGCCCGCTTGGACCTGGGTCCCTGGTCCGGATCCACGATCCGCGCCCTCATCATCGTCTCTCCCCTGCGTTCCGCGATCGGCACCGATCACTGGTCGGATACCGAGGGTAAACCCAAGTTGAACTCGGTTACGAGTCCATCCGGGGACCGGACCAGTCCGGGCGGCGTTTGGCGAGAAAGGCGTCCACGCCTTCGCGGCCCTCGGCGGAGACAGCGGCGGCGGCCAGGTGGCGGGCCTCCACGTCGAGATGTGCGTCGAGGCCCGTGGACAGTGCCCCGGCGACAAGCCGTCGAGTGGCTCCGAGTGCGCCGGTGGCCCCGCGGGCGAGTGCCGTCGCGGCGTGTGCGGCTTCCTCGGGCAGCCGGTCGGTGGCGACGACCCTGCTCACCAGGCCCATCCGGGCCGCCTCGGCCGAGGGGACACGACGGTTGGTCAGCAGCAGGTCCAGGGCCCGCTTGGGGCCGACGAGCCGGGGCAACGACCAGCTGACCCCCGCGTCGGGCGAGTATCCGATGCCGGTGTAGGCGGCGGTGAAGGTCGCGTCGGAGGCGGCGATGGTGAGGTCGGCCGCCGCCGCAAGCCCCACCCCCGCTCCCGCGACCGCTCCCTGCACGGCGGCCACCAGCGGCGCGTCGAGCCCCGCGAACACCCGCAGCGCCCCGTGCAGCGCGTCGGTGACCGCCGTGAGATGCGCGGCGAGTCGCTCGCCGGACAGGCCCGCGAACTCCCGGAGGTCGCCACCGACACAGAAGGAGCGCCCCTGTCCGGTGAGCAGCACCGCCCGTACGTCCGCGCGTCGGCACGACCGGGCGGCGTCCAGCAGTCCCTGGGCCATGGCCAGGTCGATCGCGTTGCCGGCCTTCTCACGGCACATCTCGACATGGGCCACCCCGGCGCCGTCGACGCCTACCGTGACCCTCATCGCGCCGTCCATCCGCCGTCCACGGTGAGCACCTGCCCGGTGCAGTACGAGGAGGCGTCCGAGGCGAGGAAGAGCAGCGCCCCGTCCAGTTCCTCCGGGCCGCCGCCCCGGCCCAGCATGGTGCCGCGTTCGACCCAGCGGCGGGAGCGGTCGTCCGCGAACAGTTCCTCGGTCATCTCCGTACGGAACCAGCCCGGGGCCAGGGCATTGACCCGGACCCCCGACCGGCCCCACTGGCCTGCCAGTTCGCGGGTCAGCCCGACCAGGCCCGCCTTGGACGCGGCATAGGCCGCGCCACCCATCGGGGCCCCGGACACCAGGCCCAGGACGGACGAGACGTTCACGACGCACCTGCCTCCAGCGAAGCCGGGGTCACCGGGACCGCCGGGACCGCCGGGACCGCCGGGACCGCCGAGGTCACCCGGCGGCGCATCCGCCTCGGCCAGCAACCGGGCGAGGTGGAAGGGGGCCACCAGGTTCACCCCGAGCACGGCCGCGAAGTCGTCCGCGCTCTCGTCCTCGGCGCGTACTGCCCCTGGGGCGCCCGCGTTGTTGACCAGGATGTCGAAGCGCCCGGAGGCCGTGAGTGCGGTCTCGGCCAGCCGTACGCGGTCCACGTCGCGTGAGACGTCGCAGGCGACCGGGTGGATGCGCGGGTCGGCGTCGGCCAGCTCCTTGAGCCGGTCAAGGCGCCGGGCGGCGGCGAACACGGTGGCGCCGGCCCCGGCGAGCACGGCGGCGAACCGGGCGCCGAGCCCGGAGGAGGCACCGGTGACGACGGCCGTCCGGCCGTGCAGGGAGAACAGATCGGCCGGCGTCATCCCTCCACCCCGATCGGCAGCGCGGTGGCCCCGCCGTCCAGCACGAGTGTCTGGCCGGTCATCCAGGAGGACGCGTCGGAGGCCAGGAAGAGCGCCGCGGCGGCCACGTCCTCGACCGTCCCCAGCCTGCGCAGTGGCAGCTTCGCGGTCAGGACCGGCTCCCGCGGCTCCCATACGGCACGGGCGAGTTCGGTCTTGATCAGGCCGGGCGCGATCGCGTTCACCCGCGCCTTCGGCCCGAGTTCATAGGCGAGTTGCCGGGTCATGTGCAGCATCGCCGCCTTCGTGGCGTTGTACCAGCCGATGTGCGGGTCGACGATCAGGCCGCCGACGGAGGCGATGTTGACCACCGCTCCCCCGTGCTCGGACATCCACGCGCGCCATGCGTACCGGGTCCAGGCGACCATGCCGTACTGGTTGACGCGTACGGTCTTCTCGGCGCGCGGCAGGTCGAGATCGAGCAGGTCGCCCATGTAGGGGTTGGTGGCCGCGTTGTTGACCAGGATGTCGAGCCGCCCGAACCGGGCCACGGTCTGCGCGACGCACCGCTCGGCCTGCTCGGGCTCGCCCGCGTTGGCGACCACCTCGTGGACGTCGCCGTCGCCCTTGACCCGCAGCAGTTCCTCGCGGGCCTCGGCGAGACCGTCCGCCTTGCGGGCGGCGATCACCACATGGGCGCCCGCCTCGCGGTACGCGGCGGCGATGCCGAGGCCGATGCCGCGTGAGCCGCCGGTGATCAGGGCTGTGCGGCCGTGCAGTGCGTTCACGCCGACTCCTTCTCGTACTTCGCCAGTTCGCGGCGGGCGACCGTGCGCAGGTGGACCTCGTCCGGCCCGTCCGCGATGCGCAGCGCCCGGGTGATCGCGAACAGCCGAGCCAGTACGGTGTCGTCGCTGACGCCCGCCGCGCCATGGGCCTGGACCGCCCGGTCCACCACCCGGTGGGCGACGTCCAGCGCGGCCACCTTGATGGCGGCGACCTCGGTACGGGCGGCGGCGTTCCCCGCGGTGTCCATCAGCCAGGCGGACTTGAGGACCAGCAGCCGCAGTTGCTCGATCTCCACACGGCTGCGGGCGATCCACTCGCGTACGACGCCCTGTTCGGAGAGCGGGCCGCCGAACGCGGTCCGGGCCAGGGTCCGGCGGCACATCAGCTCGAGCGCCCGCTCGGCGAATCCGACGGCGCGCATGGCGTAGTGCATCCGACCGGGGCCGAGCCGCCCCTGGGCGAGGGCGAAGCCCTCGCCTTCACCGCCGAGGAGGGCGCCGACCGGCACCCGTACGTCCTCGAAGAGCACGTCGCCGTGGCCGAGCCGGTCGGTGTAGCCGAACATGGGCAGGTCGCGCAGGACGGTGATGCCGGGGGTGTCGCGCGGGATCAGCAGCATGCTCTGCTGCCGGTACGTCGGCGCGTCGGGGTCGGACACTCCCATGAGGATGATCAGCCGGCAGTCCGGGTCGAGGATCCCGGAGGTGTACCACTTGTGGCCGTTGACGACGTAAGTGTCGCCGTCGCGGGTGATCCGGGTGCGGAGGTTGCGCGGGTCGGAGCTGGCGACCTCCGGTTCGGTCATCGCGAAGCAGGACCGGATCTCGGCCGCCAGCAGGGGCCGCAGCCAGCGGTCCTGCTGCTCGGGCGTGCCGTAGAGGGCGAGCAGTTCCATGTTGCCGGTGTCGGGGGCGGAGCAGTTGAAGACCTCCGGGCCGATGACGGACCGGCCGGCCAGCTCGGCGAGCGGCGCGTATTCGAGGTTGGTCAGTCCCGCGCCCCAGTCGCCGTGTGCCATGAACAGGTTCCACAGGCCCTCGGCGCGGGCCTTCTCCTTCAGTTCGACCATGACCGGGGGGAGCGTGTGCGGGTCGTCGGCCTCGGCGAGCTGCCGGTCGTACACGGCCTCGGCCGGGATGACGTACTCGTCCATGAACGCGGCCATGCGCGTCCGCAGCTCCTCGGTCCTCGGGGACAGTCCGAAATCCATGGGTGGCGCTCCTTTGGTCCTTCGGTTCCTTCGGTCCTTCCGGCCTCTCAGCCGAGGATGTCGTGGGCGTCGCGGATCATCGCCGCGATGGTCGGGGGCAGCCGCTCCTGGTCGGGGTCGTGGTGCTTGCCCTCGCGGTGCCTGCGCAGGTTGTGGCCCATGATCGCGGCCATCTTGGTGCGGGTCAGGGCGCGGAACCAGTCGAACGCGGGCGGCGCGGGCCGCCCGTCGAGGTAGGCGTCCAGCAGCTCGGGCTCGGTGGGCAGGCCCGGGACCGGCCTGCCCAGTTCGGGGAAGTTGCGGTGGTCCGTGAAGAGCAGGAACCAGCCGAGGTCGGTGCGTGGATCGCCGGTGCTCCAGATCTCCCAGTCCACGACGGCGGCGGCGCTCTCGCCCCGGCACAGCACATTGCCGAGCCGGAAGTCGCCGTGGATCAGGGCCGGCGGCAGGCCGGGCGGCGCGGCGGCGGCCAGGCGGCGCAGCAACTCATCGGCGCCGGGCCGCAGTTCCGCCGGTACGGCGCGCATGGTGCGGCTCCACCGCTCCAGTTCGGCCGCCGGGTCGAGAGGCTCGGGCGCGTCCAGGGCGGGGCCGTGGACATCGGTCCGGTGCAGCCTGCGCAGCACGCCGGCCAGCTCCAGCATCCGCGTCCGGCACAGTCCGGGGTCGAGACGGTGCTCGTCGAGGACGGGCTCGACCGCCTCTCCGGTGACGAACTCCATGGCGAACCAGGCCGGTTCGCGCTCGTCCACGGTGACGACGCCGGGCACGGGCACCGGGGAGCCGGCGAGCGCGCGCAGCACCCGGGCTTGGTGGAGGACGTCGTTGCGGCCGACCGGCCGCTGCCCGGGCGGCACCGCCTTGACGACGTAGCGGGCAGCGGTCCCCACCGTGACGGAGTACGTCAGGCCCGAGTGGCCGCCCGGCAGCGTCTCCAGATCGCCGGGCGGCTCACCGGGGTGGAGCGCGGCGAGCCGTTCCCGTACCCGCCCGGACAGTTCGGTCACGCCGGTG
Source organism: Streptomyces sp. GQFP (assembly GCF_021545335.1). Classification (GTDB taxonomy): domain Bacteria; phylum Actinomycetota; class Actinomycetes; order Streptomycetales; family Streptomycetaceae; genus Streptomyces. The sequence continues at coordinate 702,048 of NZ_CP089312.1, forward strand.
ACAGTGTTCAACGCGCGGCCCCCTTGGGTTCCTTGGGCAGCCCGAGCACCCGTTCCGCCAGGATGGTGCGCTGGATCTCGTCGCTGCCGCCCGCGATGCGGTAGCCGGGGGCGCCCAGCAGGTGCTCGGTCCAGGCGAAGGTGCCCCACTCCCCCGTGTCGGCGGCGAGGCGCGGCCCGAGGAGCTGAGCGACGAGGTCGGTGGTGGCGCGCATGGTCGCGGTGGCGTAGAGCTTGCCGACCGATGCCTCCGCGCCCGGTTCGTGGCCGGCGACCAGGGCCGCCGTGACACGCAGACCGATCAACCGCTGGACCAGGGTACGTACGAACAGGTCGGCCGCCTGCTGTTGTTCGCCGCCGGTGAGCAACCGCGGCAGATGCCGGGCGAGTTCGAGGGCGCGGTCGGCGTTGTCCAGGCCGAGGCTGCCGGAGTCCAGCCGCTCGGCGGCCAGCACGGTGAGCGTGACCCGCCAGCCCTCGCCGACCGGACCGAGCCGGTCGCTGTCGGGGACGGCGACGTCGTCGAGGTAGACCTCGTTGAAGCTGGAGCCGCCGGTCATCTGCCGGATGGGCCGTACGGTCACGCCGGGCGCGTCCATCCGCACCAGGAACACCGTGATGCCCGCGTGCTTGGGGACATCCGGGTCGGTGCGGCACACGGCCACGCCCCAGGTGGCCACCCGGGCTCCGGATGTCCAGATCTTGTGGCCCCGCAGCACCCAGCCGTCGCCGTCCGCGTCGCGGACCGCCCTCGTACGGACGGCGGCGAGGTCGGAGCCCGCCTCGGTCTCGGAGAACAGCTGACAGGCCAGTTCGTCGGTGCGGAGCATGGGCCGCAGCCAGCGCTGTCTCTGCTTCTCGGTGCCCCAGATCCGGATCGCCGGGGCCACCAGCTGCTGGGTCACGGGGAAGACCTCGGTACGCCGGGGCACCTCGAAGGCCGCTTCCTCCGCCCTGTACAACTGCTCGTAGTGAGCGGGCAGTTCGCGGCCGCCGTACTCCTCCGGCCAGCCGAGCGCGCCCCAGCCCTGGTCGTATCGGGTGCGCTCCCATACGCGGATACGCTCGGTGGACGCACGCTCCTCGTCCTCGGTCCAGTTCTCGAACACGGCCACGGAGTCGTCGCCGCTGCCCCATTCCCGCCGCGCGTCGCGGGGCTTCGCGGCGTCCGCCAGCCAGCGGCGGGCCTCGGTCCGGAACTCCTCCGGATCGGGAACAGCGTTCACTTCTTCCACCCCCATTCAGCGGGTCATTCAGCGGGGTCATTCAGCGGGTCAGTACGGTGCAGGCGCTGACGCCCGGCGCCCCGTAGACGTGTGTGAAGCCGGTGCCCGGGCCGCCGGGCACCTGGCGGTCGCCGGCCCGGCCGCGCAACTGCTGGACGATCTCGTGGACCTGGCGCAGCCCGGAGGCACCGATCGGCTCGCCGTTGGCTATGCAGCCGCCGTCGGTGTTGACGGGCAGTGCCCCGCCGATCCCGGTCGCGCCGGAGGCGATCAGCCGCTCCTGCTCACCGTCCTCGCAGAACCCGCACTCGGCCATGTGCATCACCTCTGCGCCGCTCTCGGTGTCCTGGAGCTGGCAGACGTCGATGTCTCCCGGGCCGAGCCCCGCCTCCTCGAAGGCCGCGCCCGCCGCGTCCCGGCTGACGCTGGTCGGCGTGCCGGCGGGCGACGAGGGGCTGAACACCTCGAAGGAGCCGAAGCGCCGGGTCCGTACGACGGCCGCGCGCAGGGTGACCGGGGTGCCGCCCAGCTCGCGTGCGGCGTCCCGCGAGCACAGCACCAGGGCGACCGCGCCCTGGCCGGGCGAGCAGAACATGTAACGGGTCAGCGGGTCGTTGACCAGGCCCGAAGCCAGGATCTCGTCGGCGTCGAGCGGCTTGCGGCGCCAGGCGCCCAGGTTGCGGACGCCGTTGGCGTACGCCTTCTCGGCGACCAGGGCGAGGGTGCGCGGGGTGATGCCGTGGTCGTGCATGTAGCGCTGGATCTTCATGGCGAAGAACTGGGTGGTTACCATGAGGCCCTCGCTGCCGTACGCCTCGTCCAGCCCCCAGTCGGCGGGCACCGGGTCGAACGCGCCGCGCGGGTGCTTGTCGAACCCGACGGCGAGGGCCACGTCCGCCGCGCCGGAGCGGATCGCGTTGACGGCGCAGACCAGGGCGCTGCCGCCGGTGGCGCAGCCGTTGCGGACGTTGACGAACGGCAGCCCGGTCAGGCCGAGTTCGGCCACCAGGGTGTCGGCGTTCCCGGCGGCGTCACTGCCGCCGAACGCGGCCCGGACCCGGGACCAGGGCAGCCCGGCGTCGGCGAGCGCGGCGTTCACAGCCTGCACCGCGAGCTGTCTGCCGGTGGCCTCCGACCGGCCGAACGGGGTGATCCCGGCGCCGCAGACCAGTACGTCGGTGGCGCTCACACCGCGGCCCTGATCGCTCGCGGCACTCCGCCGCCCGTCGCCGTGACGGCCAGCGGCATGCCGATCCTCGCGTCCTCCGGGCGTACGCCGTCCAGTACGGCGAGGACCCGTACGCCCTCGGGCAGTTCGACGCAGCCGACCAGGAACGGCTCGAACCCGCCCTCCGGGACGGCGTACGGCGGCGACTTGGGCGCGAACCGCTGCACCGTCCATGTCCACAGCGTGCCCGTTGCGGAGAGGACCGCCGGGGCGGCCGCTCCTCCGCAGCGCGGGCACGCCTGATCCGCCGGGTATGCGGCCACCGCGCACCGGGAACAGCGCGAGCCCCGCAGCGCACCGCCGACCGGGGCGGGCCGGGCCTCGGCCATGCCGGTCAGCGCCCCTTCCACTTCGGCTCGCGCTTCTCCAGGAAGGAGGAGACGCCCTCGGAGGCGTCGTCGGAGTTGAGCACGACGCCGACCGCGAGGTGTTCCATGACCATCAGCGACTGGATGTCGGCGTCCAGGCTGCGGTCGATGGTCATCTTGGTGATCCACATGGTGAACGGGCTCTTGTCGGTGAGCTGCCCGGCGAACTCCTCGACCGTCGCGTCCAGCTTGTCGGCCGGAGCCGAGGAGTTGATGAGGCCGAACTCGGCCGCCTCGACTCCGGTCAGCAGCTTGCCGGTGAGCATGAGTTCCTTGGTCTTGCGGATGCCGATCATCCTGGGCACCCGGTAGATCGGGCCGGCCCCGCCGTACAGGGCGCGCCGGATGTGGAAGTCGCCGATCAGGGCGTCGTCCGCGGAGATCGCGAAGTCGCAGGAGATCATCAACTCGAAGCCGCCCGCGGTGACATGGCCTTCGAGCACGGCGATCGACGGGGTCTTCATGGAGTAGAGGCGGTCGCAGATCTTCGCGGACTTCACGGCCACCTCCATCGCGGTGGACCTGCCGACGAAGTCGGCCTTCAGGCTGTCCAGGTCGAACCCGGAGCAGAAGGTGCCGCCCCGGCCCCGAAGGATCAGTACGCGCAGCTCGGGGTCGGCGTCGACCTCGGTGACGATCTCGTCCAGCCGTTCCAGGATCGGCACGGTCACGCAGTTCTTCTTGTGCGGTCGGTTGAGCCAGACCCGGGCGACATGCCCGTCACGCTCGAACTGGATCTCGTCTTCGACTGCCATTCCACTCTCCCAACCTGAAGTGAATTCAGTACGATTCTTAGGTGCCGCCCGGACCCGTGTCAATAGATCGGCCGCCCACAGCTGCCCACGGCCCGTCAGGGGGATCCGGCGAACCGAAGCATTCCGGCCAGCCGGGCACGGTGATCGTCGGCCGTACCGAACAGCGCGTCGTCACCGCGCGCCCGGCGCAGATACAGATGAGCCGCGTGCTCCCACGTGAACCCGATACCGCCATGGAACTGCACATATTCGTCGGTCGGGAGGCGATAGGCCCCCGAGCACACCACCGCCGCCGCGTTCGCGGCCACCGCGAGTCGCGCGGCGCCCTCCACGTCCTCCACGACGCTGGCCGTCGCAAAGGCGGTCGCCGAACGCGCCGCCTCCAACTCGACCAGCACATCGGCCAGCCGGTGCTTGACCGCCTGGAACGAGCCGAACAGACGGCCGAACCGACTTCGTTGCAGCACATGGCCCACTGTTGCGTCCAGGACGTGCCCACAGCCTCCGACCTGCTCGGCGGCGAGCGCCACCCTCGCCCGGTCCAGGACCGTCGCGACGACCCCGGGCACCTCTCCCTCCTCCCCGAGCGGCTCGGCCGGAGCCCCCCGGAACTCGACGAGCGCCTGACGGCGGGTGAAGTCCAGCACCCGGCGCGGCGTGCGGACGCACGTCCCGGCGGCCGGTTCACAGGTGAACAGCCGCACCCCGCCGTCCGGCACGCCGGCAGCCACCACCATCAGGTCGGCGCCGTGGCCGTCGGGCACGAAGTCCGCCGCGCCCCGCAACACCCAGCCGCCGCCCGCACGTTCGGCGGTCACCTCGGCGGCATGGAGGAACCCGGCCACGGTGGCGGTCAGCGCACCTCGGCGATCCGCGGCAAGTAGCGGGCGCACGCCCGCCGGTCGCCGCTGAGTGGCAGGGTGTACCCGGCGAGCACGACGGTCGGGAGCAGCGGCGCCGGACACAGAACGCGTCCGCCCCCGCAACGCCACGGCGAGCTCGGCGAAGGAGTACCCGGACCCGCCGTACGCCTCCGGTACGGCCGGCCCGTGCACGCCGATCTCACCGGCGAGCCGTTCCCACAGCACCCGGTCCCACCCCCGCGAACCGGCCACCTGCTCGCGGACGGCCTCCGGCCCGCACGTCCCGGCCACAAAGTCGCGCAGCACGGCACGCAACTGCCGCTGCTCCTCGGTCTCCGGCAGCAGAGCGGTGGCGACACCCACCGCCGGCCGTCCACCACCACCACCGACACCGACACCGTCGCCGTCGCCGTCGCCGTCGCCGTCGCCCATGGAGTCCACCATGAGTCCACCACCTCGCCCCCATATTGAACTGACTTCATTTTTGCTACCGTAAGCCGCCTGTCAACAGTCGGTGGCAAGGAGCGGGGCGCCCCCCGAAGGCGCCCCGCAGTCTGGAGGGACCATGACCGAGGCCTTCATCGTCGACGCCGTCCGTACACCCGTCGGCCGCCGGGGCGGCGCGCTCAGCGGCGTACACCCCGCCGATCTCGCCGCGCACGTACTGCGTGCGCTGATCGACCGGACCGGGGTCGACGCGGGCGCCGTGGACGACGTGTACCTGGGCTGCGTGGGCCAGATGGGCGCTCAGACCGGCAACATCGCCCGCACGTCATGGCTGGCGGCCGGCCTGCCCCTGCATGTGCCGGGCACCACCATCGACCGGCAGTGCGGTTCGTCGCAGCAGGCCGTGCACTTCGCCGCCCAGGCCGTCATGTCCGGGACGGCCGAGCTCGTCGTCGCCGGTGGTGTGGAGGTGATGAGCCTTGTGCCCATCGCCAGCCCCGCGATCGTCGGCATACGGGAAGGCATGGGCCATCCCTACGACGGCGAGGGGTGGCGCGCCCACTTCGGCGACGAGGAGGTGTCACAGTTCCGCGGCGCCGAGCTCATCGCGGAGAAGTGGAACGTCTCCCGAGCGGACATGGAGCGCTTCGCGCTGGCCAGCCACCGACGGGCAGCCGACGCGTGGGCCGCGGACGCGTTCGCCGAGGAGGTCGTACCCACCTTCGGGCTGGCGGTCGACGAGGGACCACGACCGGACACGTCACTGGAGAAGATGGCGGGCCTCAAGACCCTGCGCGACGGCGGCCGGTTGACCGCGGCCGTCTCCAGTCAGATCTCCGACGGCGCCGCGGCCCTGCTCCTCGCCTCCGCCGACGCGGTGCGCCGGCACGGACTGACCCCGCTTGCCCGGGTGCACGCCATGGCCGTCGTCGGCTCCGACCCGATCATCATGCTCACGGGACCCATTCCGGCCACCGAGAAGGTGCTGCACCTGTCGGGACTGTCGATGGGCGACATCGATCTGGTCGAGATCAACGAGGCGTTCGCATCGGTGGTCCTGGCCTGGCAGAAGGAGATCGGCACCCCACCCGAGCGCGTCAACGCGTTCGGCGGGGCCATCGCGTTGGGCCATCCGCTCGGCGCCACGGGCGCCCGCCTGATGACGACGCTGGTGCACCAGCTTCGCCGTACAGGTGGACGCTACGGCTTGCAGACCATGTGCGAAGGCGGCGGCATGGCCAACGCCACCATCGTCGAACGTCTCTGATCCGATCCCCCACCCACCTCCGCCGCATCGAACTGAGATGAGTTCAAAAGAATCGCGCGCCCGGCGATCAAGCGTGCCGTTACGCAGCCACGGCTACCGTCCAAACTATTGCCCAACCTAGTTCAGTTTGGTAGCTTCCACGCCATCCTAGCCAGCCGGCCGCCACCCAGCGACAAATCCGCGTATGAGCCCGTCGGTTCGACTGGGAGCCGGTTTCACACAGGGAGCCGAGAATGCGAGCACATCCGCAAAGGCGCGGGGCCTTGCCCATGGTTCTGCTACTGATGACCACACTGATGGCTGCCGGCTGCGGCAGCGGCGGGGACAGCAACGAGTCCCAGGTCGTGCCTGCGGCGAAAGGCATCGACGCGCTGATCGCCGCGGCGAAGAAGGAGGGTGAGGTCACTGTCTACTCGGCCCAGAGTCTGGACGACCTGAACAACCTCGCCGCCGCCTTCGAGGCCAAGTATCCGGGGATCGACGTCAAGACCGTCCGGGGCACCGACGGCGATCTCGGTGTCAAGGTCGAGACGGAGATCCAGACCGGCAAGGGCATCGCCGACATGTACGTGAGCGCCAGCCTGTCCTGGGTACAGGCCCAGGCCGACGCGGGACAGTTCCTGGCGCCGACCGGCCCCCAGTTGACCGGCAAGGGCGACTACGACGCCAAGCAGTACGTCCATAAGGGCAACTTCTTCGAGACCAACGCCGCGGTGCTCACCTTCGGCTGGAACACCGATCTCTACCCCAAGGGGCTGAAGGACTACCCGGACCTGCTCGATCCGGCCCTCGCCAACGGGAAGATCGGCGTCGTCGAGCCGACCGCACCCGCCTTCGTCGACTTCTACCTCTGGCTGGAGGAGACGTACGGCGCGGACTTCGTGGAGAAGCTGGCCGCCCAGAAGCCGCGCGTCTATCCCAGTTCCCTCCCCATGGGCGAGGCGCTGGCATCCGGTGAGATCGCCGCCGGCAGTTTCGTGCCCCCGATCACACTCGTCCCCGCCAAGAAGAAGGGTGCGCCGGTCGACTTCCGCATGCCCCCCTCCGGCGCATGGGGTGCCCGGTACTACGGCATGATCCTGAAGACCGGACCGCAGCCCAACGCCGCCCAGCTGTTCGCCGACTTCATGGTGACCGCCAAGGGGCAGGAGCTGATCACACCCTCGGCCGGGTCGGTGCTGCCGAACATCCCCGGCACTCTGATCACCAACGACAAGGTGCGGGTGCAGGATCCGGCCAAGCTGACGCCGGAGAAGGTGGCCGCGTACCAGAAGAAGTGGAAGTCGCTGTTCCAGTAGGACCGGTGCACATCGGCGTGGGCATCCGTACCCGTGGATGCCCACCCGCTTCCTTCGACTCTTCCGACGCTCAGACGTTCAGTGACTTCAGACGTTCAGTGACTTCAGACGTTCAGACGTAAGGATTGCCCCATGTCCCACGTGCGCATCGAAGGCCTGACAAAACGGTTCGCGGGGAAGCCGCCGTCGGTCGCGGTGGACGACCTGTCACTGGAGATCGAGGCGGGCGAGTTCATCGTTCTGCTCGGCCCGAGCGGCTGCGGGAAGACCACCACGCTGCGCTGTCTGGCCGGCCTCGAGACGCCCGACGAGGGACGCATCTCGCTGGGCGACCGGACGGTTCTCGACGCACGCGCGAAGACCAACCTGCCGCCGAACAAGCGGCGGATCGGGATGGTGTTCCAGTCGTACGCGCTGTGGCCGCACATGCAGGTGCGCCGCAACATCGGATATCCCCTGCGCGCCCGGCGCGTGGACCGCGAGCAGTCCCGCCAGTGGATCGAGGAGACCGCGGAACTCGTCGACTGCGGCGCCCTGCTCGACCGTTATCCGGGCCAGCTCAGCGGCGGCCAGCAACAGCGGGTCGCCCTGGCCCGCGGCCTGGTCGCCCGGCCCGACCTCGTACTCTTCGACGAACCGCTCAGCAACCTCGATGCCCGGCTGCGCGACCAGGTACGCGCCCAGTTGCACGAGCTGCACGCACGGCTGGGCTTCACCGCCGTGTTCGTCACCCACGACCAGAGTGAGGCGCTCGCGCTCGGCGACCGCCTGGCGATCATGAAAGCGGGCCGGATCGAGCAACTCGACACGCCTGAGCGGGTGTTCGAGGAACCCGCCACCGAGTACGTCGCGGGATTCATCGGCATGTCGAACCGCCTGCCGCTCCGGCGCCAGGGCGGCGGATGGACACTCGACGGGCAACCGGTGGCCGGTGAACTCCCGGTGCCCCGCTCGCACGACGAGGTCGCCGTCCGGCTGCGCCCCGACGATCTACGGCTCGCTCCGGCCGACGAGAAACCGCCGGACCGGGGTGTCGGCCTCCCGGCGCAGATCGTCGACGCCCAGTTCGGCGGCCGCCATATGGACGTGGTGGTCTCGTTCGCCGACTGCCGCCTGCAGGCCCGGGCGCCCCTGGGCGAACAGCCCTGGGCGCGGCGGTTGGCGCCCGGAGAGCAGGTCACCGCATGGTTCCCCGGCGAGGCGGCGATCTACTACGGCGCCGACGGCGTCCGCATAGGCACGCGGGCGCCCGCCACCGCGGTCGGGGCGTGACCTCATGGCCGCACCCCCCGCACCCGCCGTACCTGCCCCGCCCTCGGCCACGACCCCGCCGCCCCGGGCCCCGCTGCCCCTGACAGCCCTGACCCGTGCGCGGGGTCTCCTGCCCCGGCTCGGTGCCCTCGCCTTCCTGGCCGCCATCGGCTACCTGGTGATCTCGCCGCTGGTGGGCCTGCAACAGCTGGCCTTCGAGGACGGCGCCCGTGGCTACAAGACCGCCTTCGACGGCCCCGAGATGGCCACGACGCTGCGCACCACGGCGGGCCTGGCCCTGGGCTCACTGGCCATCGCCCTGGTTCTCGGCACGTTCCTGGCCTGGGCGGCGACCCGCCTGCCGCCCCGACTACGCCTGCTGCGCGCGCTGCCGATCCTGCCCATCGTGGTCCCGGCCGTGGCCGCGGTCACCGGCTGGGCCTTCCTGTTCTCGCCCCGGCCCGGATACCTCAACGCGGCTCTGCGCAAGCTGCCTTGGTGGGACCACCTCCGCGAGGGGCCGGTCGACATCTACACGCTGCCCTGGATCGTGGTCATCACGGGCTTCGGCCTGACCGCTTTCGTCTACCTGTTCGTCAGCGCCGGATTCACCAACATCAACTCCGAGCTGATCGAGGCCGCGCAGGTCAGCGGATCGTCCGCGCCCGGGGTGTTCTTCCGGGTGACCCTGCCGCTGCTCCGCCCCGTGCTGGTGTACGGCGGTTTCGTGGCCCTGCTCCTGGGGCTCGGCCAGTTCACCGGCCCGTTGCTGCTGGGACGGACCAACGGCATCGACGTACTCACCACCGACATGTACGTCGCCGTGTCGCAGAGCCCGGTCGACTACGGCCGCGCCGCCGCGATCGGGTCCCCGTTGCTGCTCTTCGGCATCGCCGTCGTCCTCTTCCAGAAGGTGCTCCTCGGCGATCACAGCCGCTTCGTCACCCACGGGGGCAAGGCGTTCAGGGCGAGCGGCCGGCCGTCATGGCTCGCGGTCGCGGGCATCCTCGCCTACAGCCTGGTGGCTCTGGGGCTGCCGCTGGGCGCGCTCATCGTCGTATCGCTCTCCCCTTTCTGGAGCGGCACGATCGATGCGGGCGGGTTCACTCTGGACAACTTCCGGAGCGTGTTCACGGAGTCGGGGATCACCGACGCCATCGTCAACAGCCTCACCACCTCGCTCATCTCCGTCGCCATCGCGCTCCCGATCGGCTTCGTCGCCGCCTCACTGCTGCTCAAGGGGCGCCGGTTCCGGCTCATCCGGGCCGCGATCGACTTCATCGTGGCGATGCCGCTGGGCATCCCCGCCGTGGTCTTCGGCGTCGGCTTCCTGCTGACGTACAGCCGTGAGCCGTTCATGCTGTACGGCACCCGCACGGTGATCGTTCTCGTCTACGTGACGCTGATGCTGCCCTTCGCCACCCGGATGCAGTTGTCCGGCATGGTCGCCCTCGGCGACACGTACCTGGAGGCGTCGCGTACCAGTGGAGCGGGCGCGCTGCGGACCAACACCGAGATCGTGCTGCCGCTGCTGCGTCCCACCCTCGCGGGTGCCGGGGCGCTGATGTTCGTGCTGCTCACCCACGAGTTCACGGCCTCGCTGCTGGTACGGGCGCCCACGACACAGGTCATGGGCACCATCCTGTTCGACTACTGGACCAACGGCTCGTACCCGCTGGTCGCGGCGATCGCGCTGATCATGACGCTGGTGACGTCGGCGGGCGTCATCGTGGCCGTGGCCGTCGCGGGCTCCGACGTCTTCGACAAGCTCTGACAGGGGCGGTCGTACGGACCCGGAATCCATGGCACGGGATTCCGGGTCCGCCGGCGAAGGCGCCTGGCGCTATGCCGTGAAACGGCCACCGTTGGCGAGCAGCACCGCGCCGACGAGGTTGGCCGCCTCGTCGCTCGCCAGGAACAGCGCGATGGCGGCGATCTCCTCCGGGGTGGCGAACGGTCGCACGCGCGGGTCGGTGAAGCCCTTGCGCATCACCTCGGGGTTCTTGGCGGTCATGGCGGTCTCCGTCGGTCCGGGGGCCACCGTGTTGACGCGGACGCCGAACGCGATGGCCTCCTTGGCGACGGACTGGCTCAGCGCCTGCGCGCCGGCCTTCGAGGCCGCGTAGTGCGGATAGCCGACCAGGGCGTCGAAGGCCGCGGAGGAGCTGACGGTGACGACGGATCCGGACCGGTTCGGCATCATCGCCCGCAGGGCGGCGCGCAGCACGTGGAAGGTGCCGTCCAGGTTGATCCGCAGGACCCGCTGCCATGCCCCGTCGCCGAGCCGCGCGGTCACCTCGGGCGGGCGGTCGGCGACCAGCGCCTCCGCCAGCCACCGCTTCGCCACCGGATCGTCGACCCCGGCCGCGTGCACCACCACGTCCAGCCGGCCGTGCGCCCGTACGACCTCGTCGACGGCCGCGTCGACCTGCCCGGCGTCCGCCACGTCCAGGGCCACCGCGTGTCCGCTCGTCACCTCCTTCGCCACGGATGCGGCCGCCGGGCCGTCGATGTCCGCCAGTACGACCGCTTTGGCACCCTCCGCGTCCAGCCCTCGGGCGACCGCCGCACCGATGCCGGATCCCGCACCGGTGACCAGCGCGATCCTTCCCTCGAAACGCCCGCGTCCCGTTCCCTCGGCATCCATCGAGCCACCTGCCTCAGTCGTCGTATCGAGCCTTACTGAACTGAGTTCATTTTTGCTACTGCCCTTCACATGTCAACAGGCACGACGGGAGAGCGTGATGAGAGCGGTCCGGTCGACGCACTGGGACGGCGGTCCGACGGTCACCGACGTGAAACGGCCGACGCCTCGGGGCGAGGAGGTCCTGGTGCGCGTCGAGGCGGCTGGGCTCTGCCGCTCCGATCTGCACGTGATCGACGCCGGCCCCGGCGCCCTGCCCTACCGGACGCCCTTCACCCTCGGGCACGAGGTCGCCGACCGGGTTGCAGAGCGGGGCCCGAGGCCACCGGGCCGACGGTGGGAGAGCGGGTGGTGGTCTACGGCCCCTGGGGCTGCGGGCGGTGCGGGCGCTGTTCGGCCGGGGCAGAGGACTACCTGCGACCGGCGCGACGGGCCTGGACTCGTGAACGAGAGAACGACCTCCGACCGGCATCAGAGCTGGTCGGGACGACAGGATTTGAACCTGCGACCCCTTGACCCCCAGTCAAGTGCGCTACCAAGCTGCGCCACGTCCCGTTGCGTCGACCCGCGGTTGCCCCGCGTGATCGCACAGACAAACCCTACCGCACACCCGCCCGTACCTCCGAGGGGTCACGGAACGGTCACCGAGGCATCAAGGGCCCCTTACCGCATCATCCGCCGCACTACCGTCGACCCACCTTAAACACAACCCAGGGGGACGACCATGAGCAACCCGTACAACACTCCCGGCACCCCGCAACCGGCTCCGATACCGGGGGCCGGGCCGGACCGGCAGAGCCCGAGATGGGCCCGCAAGAGATTCGTACTGCCCGGCCTCGGGCTGGCGCTCTTCATCGGTGTCGGTATAGGCACCGGCGACGACGGCAAGGACCCGGTGTCCGCCGAACCGCGGCCCACCGCGACCGTCACGGCAACGGCGACCGCGACGGTCACCGCCACCGAGACGGCCGCACCCGAACCCGCCCCGACGGTCACGGTGTTGGCGACCAGGACCGTCACGGCCGAACCGGCTGCCGACACCGGCACCGACACGGGTTCCGGCTCCGACGACGGCTCTGGATCCGATTCCGGCTCCGGTGACGAGAGCGTGTACTACGACAACTGCACCGCGGCCCGCGCGGCAGGTGCCGCCCCGGTGCGTGCCGGCGATCCGGGCTACGGACGGCATCTCGACCGGGACGGCGACGGGGTCGGCTGCGAGTGACCGCTGCGAGGGTCAGGCGTTGGGGTCGAACGTGATGCCCGCCGGCATGGCCGCCGCCAGGTGGGAGTTGAAACTGCCGTCCTTGAGGCCGAAGTTGGCGCTGCCCCAGTTGGCGGAGGTCAGGATGTCACGGATGCCTGACGGGTAGCCGTTCCAGCCGACCAGCGGCGGGTACTGCCAGGTGCCCTCGTGGTTCTCCGGCGGTTCGTCGTTGGCGTTGGCGAGGCGGAAGCAGTGCGTGCTGATGCCGTCCTTGTGGTAGACGATCTTGGGGTGGGTGCCGTCCCAGCGGACCTGGCTACGGTTGTAGATGCTGAAACTGCCGTGGTTGGACGTCGAGACGTACTGCGCCACGTTGTTCTGCACCCACACCACCACGTGCTCCCAGTCGTGCCGGTGCCCGCCGATGCTGCTGCCCGCGAGGGCCTGGTCCTTCTCGAAGTAGAGGCCGTAGATGATCGCGCACCAGCCGTTGTTGCACTTGTAGCGGGAGTAGCCGTTGGTGTTGTCGAGGTCGGAGGCGTCACGGCACGAGCCGTTGAGGGCGCCGGTCGGGTTGAGGCCGCCGTTGAGGGTGCCCGTGGGGCCGATGGCGGGGGTGGAGTAGCAGCCGTCCGTGTCGTAGTCGTAGGCCGGCTGGTACGTCTGCTCGGTGCCGTCCGCGTTGGCCAGCAGGGCCCCGGGCGGGGCGGCGAGGGCGGTGCCGGGAAAGGCGACGAGCAGCGCGATCGCGCTGCCGAGGACGAGCGAGGCTCTGCGGATGCGCACACGTCTCTTCACTGGGGCCTCCTGATCGACGTCCGGGGTGCGGGGCTCGGCCAGATTTGCATGCCCATGTCACGGATGGGTCACTCGGAAGGAAAGCTTCAGGGGCGCCCGGCGGACGTCTTGGCCACTCCGCGTTCGCTACTCCGGCGGCGTGGGTGTGTCGTGCGTCCGGTACATGGCCTGTACGTCCAGCTCCAGTTGGACGGTCGGACCGACCACCGCGATGCCACGGGCCAGCATGGAACGCCAGTTGAGCGTGTAGTCCTCGCGGTGCAGCTCGGCCCTGGCCAGGGCGGCGCAGCGCAACTCCTCGCCGTAGCCGCCGTTCACGGTGCCCAGGTACGTGGTCTCCAGCCCCACCGAACGCGTCACCCCGTGCATGGTCAGCGTGCCCTGCAGCGTCCACTTGCTGCCGCCGCGGTACGCGAACCGCGTGCTCGCGAAGTCGATGTACGGGAAGCGCTCGACGTCGAGGAAGTCGGCGGACCGCAGGTGGTTGTCCCGGGTGAGGTTGCCCGTGGTGATGCTCGACGCGTCGATCCGGACGGACACCCAGGAGTCCGTCATCTGCTGGGCCACCTGGATGCCGCCCTCGAACCGCTCGAACCGGCCGTGCACGTTCGCCATCCCGACATGCTTGGCGATGAACCGGATCGCCGTGTGCGGCGGATCGAAGAGCCAGGTACCAGGCAGGGGAAGGTCCAGCTGACGGGCCGGCTCCAGCTGGATGCGCTCCGCCGGAAGCGCGGTGTCGCCGACGACCTCGACCGTCTCGCGGTGCGGCGTCAGCCCCTCCGCCGCGACCATCAGGCTGTAGCGGCCCGGCGGCAGGACTGCCAGGAAGAAGCCGTACGGGTCCGTCGTCCCGCGCGCCATCACATGGTGGATGTCGACCGCCGACACGGTCACATCGGCGCCGCCCATCGGCTGCCCCAGCGGGTCCAGGACCTCGCAGCCGAGGGCGCCCGCGCCCGGCGGCAGAGGCAGTGCCAAGCCGGCACCGGCCACCTTGGACCGCCGACGCCTGAGGAGCGCGAAAGCCATACGGCTCACCTTTCCTGACGTACCGTCAAAATCGAACTCCGCAGAATGCCTGAGCCGACTCCGTCAGAGCCGAGGCTGGCTGTCCACGCGAACCCGGGCACAGACCAGCCCTCCCGCACAAGGCCATGATCCAATCGCGATCTTGGTCCAACCGACCGCGACGCGGGTGTCTCATTTCGATACACCCCTCCCGGCGGCAAGGAAGATAGCAGTCCGTTCAGGAAGCCGCCTAGCGAACTCCCCAGCCCTGCAAGTCCAAGAGGTGCCGACAGCCGAAGGACCCGGCCCGGCTGAATGAGGTGAGGGTGAACCAGTGCGCCAGCTCTTCGCCGGGTCACCCTCGTCACCGGCCCCGATCGACCTCGACGACATCCCCGCCGGAGCCGGGGTCGGGGCGAACGCCCCACAGATGACGGACTCCGAGGCCGACGACTCGACCACGACCGAGGCGAGACAACACACCGCGGAGGGGCTGGGACGACACGACTGTCCCGGCCTCAACAAGCGCTTCGCGACAGCCGGCCCCAGCCCCAGAGCGCATCGGAGACGCCGATCACTGGACAGTCTCGCGATCATGCGTTGACGCTCGTGGACAAGGGTGTCAACCTCGGCACGTGCAGGTGACGATTCGAGAAGTCGCGAAGGAGGCCGGGGTCTCCCCGTCCACGGTGTCACGGTCGCTCACGCCCGGAGGGACGGTGAGCGAGGTCACACGCGAGCGGGTACGGGCCGCCGCGGACCGGCTCGGTTACCGGCCCAACCGGGCCGCGCGGGGTCTGATCACCGGCCGTACGGGACATGTGGGCGTGATCGTCCCGGATCTGCTCAACCCGTTCTTCGCGGACATCTGCAAGGGAGTACAGGCCCGTGCACGAGGGCTGGGCCACGCGGTGTTCGTCAGCGACACCGAACGCGACGAGGGCCTGGAGATGGACGCGATCAGGACCCTCGCTCCCGAGGTGGACGGCATCGTGCTGTGCGCACCGCAGTTGAGCAGCGAGGAACTGCGCTCACTGAGCGACGTCACCGACAAGCCGATCATCCTGCTGCACCGCAAGGAACCCGGTTTCGCCAGTGTCACCGCCGACCTCGTCGAGGGCATGACGGACGCGCTGACCCATCTGCACGCCCTCGGCCATCGCCGTGTCGCCTATGTGGGCGGCCCCCGCAGCACGTGGACCGCGCAGGAGAGGGCCGCCGGGATCGAGGCCATGGCGTCGTCCGGCAAGGTCGAGATCATCCAGGTCGGCAGCGTGGCCCCGCACTTCGACGGCGGCATCACGGGTGCCGCCGACGTGGTGCTGGCCAGCGGGGCGACCGCCGTGGTGGCCTTCAACGACATCGTCGCCTTCGGCCTGATCAGCCGGTTCAGCGCGCGCAAGGTGCGGGTGCCGGACGAGATGAGCGTGGTGGGCTGCGACGACATCGCGCTGGCCGGGATGGCCGCGCCGCCGCTCACCACGGTCCATGTGCCCAAGGCGCATGCGGCGCGGGCCGCGGTCGATCTGCTGTTCCGCACGCTCGGCACCCCGGCGGGGGAGGATGTGGAGCCGTTGCAGCGGGTGCTGCCGACGCATCTGGTGGTGCGCGGGTCGACGGCGGCGATCGAACGGCCGTAGCGAACCGCCCGACCGCCCGACCGCTCACCGGGTTCCCGGCGGCCTCGGAGCCTCAGTCGTCCGGTATGCCGAGGTCGATCTCGTCGTCCGCGTCCCTGTCGCACACCAGTGTTCCGTCGACGACGCGGAGTGTGGCGGCCTGGATGGCCGACCGTCGGTCCGTGTAGGTCGCCTCGTCGCGGCCCTCGCGGTCCGGGTGGGTGAAGTAGAAGATCGTGGCCGAGTCGCCGGGGCCGCCGGGCTCCTGGCGGTGGGGGTGCACGACGACGTCGGCGTGCAGGGCCGGCCCCTGGTCGTCCGGGCGTGAGCCGCTCTTGTCGAGGATGGTCCCGCGGCGTTCCCAGGTTTCCAGGTCGTCCGACCGGTAGACCCGCTGGCCGTCCCAGGCGTCGACGACGAGCCAGGTGTGTCCGCCGAGTGCGAAGACGTTCGGCCCCTCGTGCGGGATCTCCGTGATCACCGGGCCGACGGTGCGCCAGGCGTAGAGGTCCTCGCTGTCCGCCGCGTAGGTGTGCTGTCCGGCGGCCGAGTCCTTGTACCAGAGGCGGAATCCGCCCCCGGGCTTCGGATGGACGCAGGCGTCGATGGCCTGGCGGGTGTCGAGCGAGATCGGCCCGTGATAGTCCCAGCGCACGAGGTCGGGCGAGGTGTAGTGCTGGATGGTGCGGGTGTCCCGGCCCGAGTAGGCGGGGACGCCCCGGATGTAGCTGACGTACATGTGGTAGCGGTCCTCGTGCCAGAGGATCTCGGGGGCCCAGAACGTGTTCCGGCCGAACTCCCACTCAAGGCCGGGGATGACCCCGCGATAGGTCCAGCTCGCTCCCCGGTCGGCGGAGGACGCGACGCCCAGGTCGGTGCCGTGGAACCAGGACTGGCGTGGGCCGGGCGCGTCGGCCCGGCGGTTCGTGTAGACCATCCACCATTCGCGCTCGGCACGGTTCCAGATGACGGTGGGATCGGCCGCACCGTCGTGGATGGGGTCCCTGAACAGAGGGGCGGTCATGTTTCCTCCACGTCTTTCGCTTGTCCCGGCTCACCACCGGGGCATCGTCGGGTCGAACTCCGGCAGCACGCTGCGCAGGTAGGCCACGTCGTTTCGGTGCTCGCGTCCCAGCGACAGATACGTGGCGTGCAGGCGGTCCACCGCGGCGCGGTCGAGTTCGACGCCCAGTCCTGGACCGCGCGGCACCCGCACCGACCCATCGGTGAAGGTCAGCGCGCCCGGCACCACGACATCGTCCGCCGCGTTCCACGGGTAGTGCGTGTCGCAGGCGTGGTCGAGCGCGGGCGTGGCCGCCGCCGCGTGGGTCATCGCGGCGAGACTGATGCCCAGATGCGAGTTGGAGTGCATGGACAGCCCCCAGCCGACGGCCTCGCACACGGCACCGAGCGCGACGGTGGCGCGCGGCCCGCCCCAGATGTGGTGGTCGCCGAGCACGATCCGTACGGCACCGCGTTCCAGAGCGGGGCGTATGGCGTCGAGGGAGGTCACACACATGTTGGTGGCGAGCGGGAGCGTCGTGCGCGCGGCTACGGCCGCCATGTCCTCGATGCCGGCCACCGGGTCCTCCAGGTATTCGAGGACACCCTCCAGTTCGGGGACCGCCGACAGGGCGGTCTGCAGACTCCAGGCGGCGTTGGGGTCGATGCGCAGCGGGTGGTCAGGGAACGCGGCGCGCAGCGCGTGGAGCGCCGCGATCTCCTCGTCCGCCGGGAAGACCCCGCCCTTGAGCTTCAGTGACCGGAAGCCGTACCGGTCCACCATGCGTTTCGCCTGGGCGACGATGCCGCCCGGGTCCAGGGCCGCACCCCACTCGTCCTCGTCCGCGCCCGGATGTCCGGCCCACTTGTAGAACAGGTAGCCGCTGTAGGGCACGGCGTCGCGTGCCCGGCCGCCCAGCAGGTCGACCACCGGTACGCCCGCCAGCCGCCCCTGTGCGTCCAGGCACGCCACCTCCAGCGCCGCGTACACCCGGCGTACGTCGAATGCGGGCGCGGGGATCGGGGCGGGCCCGCGCGACCCGGTCGAGCCGGTGCGGTCGGCCCAGCGCCGCCAGGGTGCGTCGGGACCGTACGCGACGCCGTCCACGCGTCCGGCGAGCAGTTCCCCGGCCAGCCGGGCCAGCGCCGCCGTCTCGTACACACCGGTGCCGGGCAGGCGCGAGCCCACCAACTCCAGCCAGTCCAGCTGCCAGGCGTGCCCGACGCACTCGCTGAGGCCCGTCACCTGGCCGCCCCGGCCGTCGTCCACGACCAGTTCGAGGACCGCGCGCAGCACATGGGGTTCGTGGGCGCCGTCGGCGTTGAGGAGCGGGGGGTCTCGGAAGGCTATGGGGGTGACCCGCAGTTCCCGGATGATCATGCGTGACAGCCTCCGGTACGCGACTCAGCCCTGCGGGACGGTGGTGTGGTACTTGTCGACCATCTTGGTCGCCGCGGACCGTATGCTCTGCTTCCCGAAGAGCAGGTCCTCGTAGACCCGCCGGAACTCCAGCTTGTCCTCGTTGGAGCCGGACGGCGGTATCGGAGCCAAGGCGAACCTCTTCTCCAACCCGGCGACGTACTCGTACACGACGCGGTCGCCGCCGGTGAGACTGGAGGCGAGACGGTCCATGACCCCCCGGTTGGGCGGCAGTCCGCGCACCACGCCGAGGATCCCGCCCGCCGCCGGATCGTTCAGCAGGAAGTCGAGCAGCAGCGCCGCCTCCCGTTTGTGTGCGCAGCGTTGCTGTACGCACATCGCTCCCGCGCCGGCGGTCAGCCCGAGCGGTGCACCGGACGAGAGGGTGGGGAAGGGGATGGCCGCGACGTCGCCGTAGGCCTCGAAGTACGGCGTGGCGGTGGAGGTGATGTTGAACTCGGCGGTGGACAGCTTCCGTACCAGCGGGGAACTGTCCGTCGAACCGTCGTAGGAGGCGGTGACGTTGGGCGGGGTGAAGAAGCCCTTGTCCCGCAGCCGTGCGGTCAGCTCCCAGAACGTGGTGAGATCGGCGACGGTGAACCCGAGTGAACCGTCGCTCTTGTAGATCGACTTGCCGTGCTGGACCAGCCAGACGTTGAAGGTCTCGCTGTAGCCGCCGAAGTCGGTGATCACGGCCCTGTCCGGCGCGGCCCTCTTCAGGGCGGGTCCCACCTCGTCCAGCAGGTCGTCCCAGGTCCAGCCGGCCTTCGGGAGGCCGACGCCCGCCTTGCGCCAGATCGCGGGGTCGACGAAGAGCGCCTGGGTGGAGATTCCCGTCGGCACCGCGTACAGCTTGCCGCCCAGCCGGTTGCCGTTCACGTAGGTGCGGGGTATCCGGCCGAGGGAAACGCCGGAGAACTCCGGTCCGTCCAGGTTCGCGACCAGTCCGTTCGCGGCGTACGAGCGCAGCTCGTAGTAGTCCATCTGCAGCACGTCGGGGCCGCTGTTGGCCGCGACCTGAGTGGCGAGCCGTTGGAAGTAGGCC
Organism: Streptomyces sp. GQFP; assembly: GCF_021545335.1. GTDB lineage: Bacteria > Actinomycetota > Actinomycetes > Streptomycetales > Streptomycetaceae > Streptomyces. Next base: position 721,496 of record NZ_CP089312.1, read on the forward strand.
TGGTATCCGCTGAACGAGGTCGTGACCTTGATCTTCGGATGGCGGCGCTCGAAGAGCCGTAGCGCCTTGTCGGTGGCGATGTTGCGGTCGTCGCCGCCCCACCACTGGAAGTTGAGCGTCACCGTGCCGTCGGCAGACGTCTGTGAGGTGCCGCATCCGGCGGTGGCCGCGCCCAGCGCGAGGGCACCCAGCGAGGTGAGCACCCGGCGGCGCGAGGACGGGGACGAGGTGGAGGTGAAGGTGGGCGTAGGGCGTGTCGCTGGCATCGCGGACCTTCGCTCGACGGGGAGTTGGGGGGCGGCGGGAGAACCGGTGCGGTGGCGGGAGGACCACTGCAAACGTTGCCATCTTGTTTCCGACTGGCCCGGAAGTTACGCGTGCCGACTGAGCTGAGTCAATGCCAAATCTCAAAGAAACAGGGAATGAATAGGTCGCGTCGTACCCCTTGCCGCAGCCGAGGACGCATGCAAACGTTGCCGCCGTCATCCATCCTCACTGTGGAGGAGCAACCCACGATGGCCCAGGCAACCGCCCCGCCCCGACCGCTGCCCCGAGCACGCGGCGACATCACCGACGACAACCCCTCGGCTGGACGCCGCCGTTCGCACGCCTTCGCGGCGCATGTCTTCCTCGCACCCTGGCTGATCGGCATCGTCGTACTGACCCTGGGCCCGATGCTCGCGTCGCTGTACCTGTCGTTCACCGACTACGGCCTGTTCACCGACCCGCACTGGGTCGGCCTGGCCAACTACCGGTACATGCTGGAGGACGAGCGCTTCCTCGCCTCCATCGGCGTCACTCTGCAGTACGTCCTCATCGGCGCCCCGCTCAAGCTCGCCGCCGCGCTCGCCGTGGCACTGCTGCTCAACCGCGCCCGACGAGGCGTCGGCCTGTACCGTGCCGCGTTCTACGCCCCGTCACTGCTCGGCGCGAGCGTCAGCGTCGCCCTGGTGTGGCGGTCCCTGTTCGCCACCGGCGGACTCACCGACCGCTCCATGTCCTTCTTCGGTCTGCACGTCGGCGGCCTCACCGACAATCCGGACTACTCGCTGTACCCGCTGATCACCCTGACCGTCTGGCAGTTCGGCGCCCCCATGGTGATCTTCCTCGCCGGACTGACGCAGATACCGAAGGAGTTGTACGAGGCGGCCTCGATCGACGGAGCCGGCCGCGTGCGCACCTTCTTCTCCATCACCTTCCCGATGCTGACGCCGGTCCTCTTCTTCAACCTGATCCTGGAGATCATCCACTCCTTCCAGTCGTTCACCTCGGCGTTCGTGATCAGCGGAGGCACCGGAGGCCCCACCGACTCGACGCTCCTCTACTCGCTCTACCTGTACGAACAGGCCTTCACCAACTTCCACATGGGATACGCCTCCGCGATGGCCTGGGTCCTGCTGGCCGTCATCGCGCTGGTCACGTTCCTCGTCTTCCGCACGTCCCGCACGTGGGTCTTCTACGGACAGGAGGACGCGTCATGACCACCACCACGACGCCGGCCACCGCACCCTCCCCGGCCACCGCTCCCCTGCGTGGCGCGCTCTGGCACATCGTCTGCGTGGCCATCGGGCTCGTCCTGCTCTACCCGGTGCTGTGGCTGCTCACGGCGTCGGTGAAGTCCGGCACCGAGATCATCTCGAATCTGAGCCCCGTCCCCGACGTCTTCACCCCGGGCAACTACGCCGAGGCGGCCGACGGGGTCAGCGGCATCTCGCTGTGGCGGCTGTTCGGCAACTCGCTGTTCATCTCGGTCGGCGCGGTCGTCGGGAACGTCCTGTCGTGTTCCCTGGCCGCCTACGCCTTCGCCCGGCTCCGCTTCCGCGGCAGCGGCCTGTACTTCGCGGTCATGATCGGCACGCTCATGCTGCCGCTGCACGTCGTGCTGATCCCGCAGTACATCATCTTCCAGAAACTGGGCATGGTCGGCACCTTCCTGCCGCTGATCCTGCCGAAGTTCCTGGCCACCGAGGCGTTCTTCGTGTTCCTGATCGTCCAGTTCATCCGGGGGCTGCCCCGTGAACTCGACGAGGCGGCGGTGCTCGACGGCTGCGGCCCGTACCGCACCTTCTGGCACGTCATCATGCCGCTGCTCAAGCCCGCCCTGGTCACCACGACGATCTTCTCGTTCATCTGGAGCTGGAACGACTTCCTCCCCCAGCTCATGTATCTCGCCGACCCGCAGACCTACACCCTCCAGCTGGGGCTGCGGATGTTCGTCGACCAGACCGGCAGCGCCGCCTACGGCCCGATGTTCGCCATGTCCGTGCTCACGCTCGTGCCCGTGCTGCTGTTCTTCCTCGCCTTCCAGCGGCTGCTGGTCGAGGGCGTCCAGACCTCCGGGCTGAAGGGATAGGGCACATGCGTCGTTCATGGTTCGCTCCCTTCGCCGACTGTCTGCTGCTCGGCGTGTTCCTGCTGGTCTGCTCGCTTCCGGTCGTCACCGCCTTCCCCGCTCTGGTCGCCGGCTGCGCGGTGCTGCGCGAACAGGCCTACGGCGGACCAGGAGTGACACCACGTCAGCTGGTCAACGCGTTGCGCCGGGTGCTGCGCTCGGGGCACACCGTCTGGCTGGTCCCGAGCGCCGTGCTCGCCCTGCTGTGGCTGGACGCGCTCGCGCTGGACGCGCACGGGCCCGGCCTGGGCGCCCCCGTCGCGGCGGCGTCCGCGGTCGTGGCGGCGCTCGGGTTGCGGTGCGCGGCCGGCTGGCGCGAGGGCACAGCCTGGCGGACGGTCGTCATCGCCGCGTTCCGCTCGATGCCGCACCAGCCGCTCGTCCTCGTGCTGCTGGCCGGGTCCGTGGTGGCCGCCGCCGTGCTGCTGGCCATGTCCCCCGTCCTGCTGCTGATCGTGCTCGGCCCCCTCGCTCTCGCCGCCACGGCCGCCGACACCTGGCGGCCACTGTCGTTCTCACCTTCCCGAACGGAGACCGCATGACCTCGGGCACCGCACACCGCCGCCGCTGCGCCGTAGTGGGACTGGGCGCCCGCGCCCGGCTCTTCACCCAGGCGCTGGCCGGCCCGGACGCTCCCTACGCGGACCGGATCGAGCTGGTAGGCCTCTGCGATGTCAACGCCCACCGGATGGCCGTCCACAACGGCTGGCTCGGTACCTCCGTGCCCGCCTACCCGGCCGAGGAGTTCGCGGAGATGCTGCGCCGCGAACGCGTCGACCTCGTCGTGGTGTGCAGTGTGGACCGCACCCACGACGACTACATCGTCCAGGCCCTGGAGGCGGGCTGCGACGTCGTCACCGAGAAACCGATGACCACCGACGCCGACCGCGCCCGCCGCATCCTCGACGCCCAGCGGCGCACCGGGCGCGAGGTGCGGGTCGCCTTCAACTACCGCTACAACCCGGTGCATTCGGCCGTACGCGAGAGCCTCGCCGCCGGTGAGATCGGCGAGATCGGCTCGGTGCACTTCGAGTGGCTGCTCGATCTGCGGCACGGCGCCGACTACTTCCGCCGCTGGCACCGCGAAAAGGCCAACTCCGGCGGCCTGATGGTGCACAAGGCGACGCACCACTTCGACCTGGTGAACTGGTGGCTGGGCAGCGAGCCCGAGACCGTGTACGCGCGGGGCGGCCTCTTCTTCTACGGCGACGAGGCCGGCCGGCGCCGTGGCCTGGCCCGCCCCTACACCCGCGCGCACGGCTCCCCGGCGGCCGACGGCGACCCCTTCGCCGTACACCTGGCGGACTCGCCCGTACTCAAGTCGCTGTACCTGGACGCCGAGCACGAGGACGGCTACCACCGCGACCAGAACGTCTTCGCGCCCGGAGTGACCATCGAGGACGACATGGCGGTCCTCGTCGGCTACGCCTCCGGTGCCACTCTGACGTACCACCTCACCGCCTACTCTCCCTGGGAGGGCTACCGGATCGCCTTCAACGGCAGCGAGGGGCGCCTTGAGCTGCTGGTCGAGGAGACCACCTGGGCCCGCCCCGAGGTGCGGACGGACGGCGCCTCGGCCGTCCTGCACGGCGAGTTGGCCGACGACACGGCAGGGCGCACCGAGTTGCTGCTGCGCCGGTTCTGGGAGCGGCCGCGCGAGCTGAAGGTCGCCACCGGCGAGGGTGGCCACGGCGGCGGGGACGTACGCATGCTCGCCGACCTCTTCGGGGAGCGTGCCCCGGACCCGCTGGGGCGGGCTGCGGACGCAGGGGACGGAGCCCGGTCCCTGGTCACGGGGCTGGCGGCGAACCAGTCCTTCGAGACGGGCCTGCCGGTGCGGGCCCGGGACGTGCTCGCGGTGTGAGCCTGCGGGCCTGCCGCCGCGAAGGGGCCGTCGCCGGTCCGGTGCCCGCACCACCCCGTCCCGGCCCCGTAGGCTCGTCTCGGAGAGGTGAGGTGCAGTGGTCAAGGCAGAGCCGACCGGTGGTGGAGCGAGAGCGGGCCGGGGGCGCAGCCCGCGGGGGCAGGGCGAGCAACTGCGCCGGGACATCCTGGCAGCGGTGAACCGTCTGCTGGCCGAATGGGGCGGTATCGAGAAACTCACCGTCCGCGCGGTCGCGGCGGAGGTAGGAGTGTCGGCGCCCAGCATCTACCTGCACTTCACCGACAAGACCGAGCTGCTGTGGGCGGCAATGGAGGACAAGTACGAGGCCCTCGCCGCGGGGATGGCGGCCGATGACGCCGAGGCCGCCGCGCGGGGAGCCCGGGAGCGGCTGCGCGCTCAGGCGCACGCGTACTGCCGGTTCGCACTGGCGCATCCGGGCCACTACCGGCTGATGTTCGAGGTACGCCAGCCCGAGGTGGACGCCGCCCGGATCGCCGGACATCCGACCCGCAGGGTGCCGGACGGCTTCCGAGCGGCGTTCGGCCGATGCCGCGAGGAGGGTTACGGGCTCGCGATGCCGGTGGAGCAGGCGGCGCACACGCTCTGGGCCGGACTGCACGGCAATCTGGCTCTCGCACACAGCCTGTTCGACGACTCCTCACTCAACACCATGCTGCCGGACCTCGCCGACGGCCTGCTGGACGCGTTGGTGTCCGCCGCCCCCGGCGCGGAACGGTCCTGGCCGTCGGCCACGGAGAACTCCGTGTCACGCCGGATCCGCGCCATGGCGGCCATGGATCCCGCTCCCGATCCTGAGGCTCCGATCGGCACCGACACCTCTGAGCTGCGCGGACGGTAGCCAGAGTCGTTTTTTGGTCAAGACCACCCCCCTGCGTGGACGAGAGCGCGGGGGGCGAGTAATGTCCGTAACTAAACTTAGTTAGGTGACCCAGGCAACCACTTCGAACGCCCCCCGAAGAACCTGCCGCAAGGCCTCATGAACGCCCCCCTGAACGACCCCCCGAGGAGCACGTCATGACTGAGACCCAGAGAGACCGGAACACCGAGCAGCTCCGCGCCGGAGTGGTCGGTCTCGGCATGATCGGCGGTGGTGTCGCCGTCAGCCTGGCCCGCAGTGGCTTCGTCCCCACGGTGTACGACATCCGGCCGACCGCCGCGGACGGCCTGGCCGGAGTCCCCGCACCGCTCGATTCACCGGCCGAGGTGGCGGCGGCCAGCGACGTCGTCATGGTCGCGGTGGTCGACGCCGACCAGGCCCGCGAGGTGATCGGCGGCAGGGCCGGACTGCTGGAAGGTGCCCGGCCGGGCCTCACGGTGGTGCTGCTCGCCACCGTCGAACTGCCGGTCGTCCGTGAGCTGGCCCTGATGTGCGCCGAGGCGGGCGTCGGCCTCCTGGACTGCGGGGTCACTCCCGGCGACCGGGCGGCCGAGAACGGCATGGTCGCCATCCTCGGCGGTGACCAGGATGTGGTGGACCAGGCGCTCCCCGTCCTGGCCGGCTGGGCGAAGAAGGTCGTGCACTGCGGCCCGCTCGGCGCCGGCATGGCCACCAAGATCGCCCGCAATGTCGTCACCTACGGCGGCTGGAGCATCGTCGCGGAGGCCGTCGCGCTCGCCGAGGCCGCGGGCGTCGATCCGGCGCGGCTCACCGAGGTGATCGACACCGCCGACCCCGGCGGCAGGACACTGCTCCAGCTGCTGGGCCTGCGGATCGCCGGTGAGGGCGCGCTGCCCGACGCGATGGCGGCCAAGGTCGAGCCGCTGATGACCAAGGACCTCGACGCCGCCCGCGCCCTCGCCGCCGAACTGGGCGTGGCCGTACCACTGGTGGACGTGGCCCGACAGCGCACCCCGCAGACCCTGGACCAGCAGACCGAGCCGGCCGATGATCCCAGGACACGCGGCCTGGAGCTCATGGACCAGGTCTACGGACCGGGGTTCAGCGACAACGTGCCGGAGACGGACGAGCCGTATCTGACCGAGACCGTCGAGCACCTCTTCGGTGACATCTGGAGCCGCCCGGGGCTGTCGGTCCGCGACCGCCGACTGCTCACGATGGGCGTCGGCGCCTCCCTGGGCCGCGCCGAGCTGATCCGGATCCAGGCCCGGGGCGCCCTGCACAACCACGAACTGACGCCCGACCAACTCCGCGAAGCCGTACTGCACCTCGCCTACTACGTCGGCTGGTGCAACTCCACCGCCGCCCAGCAGGGCGTCGCGGACGCCATCGCGGACGTATCCCCCACCAAGGAGGTCCGATGACCGACACCGTCCCGCAGATGCCCGTCCAGCGCACCACCCTCCTCGACCCGCCCGTCGAGTACGACCTGCTGCGGGAGGAGCAGCCGGTCACCCGGGTGCGCTTCCCCAACGGACTGACCGGCTGGCTCGTCACCCGTTTCGAGGAGGGCAGCCAGGTCTTCTCCGACCCGCGTCTGTCCGCGATGCGCCCCCGGCACGACACCCGCCCCGGCGAGGCCGCCGAGGCCGGGCAGGACGCGCCGTTCGATCCGGTCTTCGTGATGATGGACGAGCCCGAACACAGCTCGTACCGCCGCCTGCTGACCGGACGCTTCACCCCCAAGAGCGTGGCGACCAGGCTCCAGCCGTACCTGGACCGGATCGTCGACGAACACCTCGACGCCATCGCCGCCGGCCCCGAGACCTTCGACTTCGTCAAGGCCATGGCACTGCCCATCCCCTGCCTCGTCATCTGCGAACTCCTCGGCGTGCCCTACGCGGACCGGGACGGCTTCCACCACGCCACCCAGGCGATGATGGACATGTCCAAGAGCCGCGCGGAGCGCGACCAGGGCGCGAAATGGCTGATCGACTACATCACCGCGCTCGTGCACGACAAGCGCAGCACCGGGTCCACCGAGGGGCTGCTCGCGGAACTGATCCAGGTCGCCGACGCCGAGGGCTCCATCGTCACCGACCGGCAGCTCATCGGCATGGGCGTGCTGCTGCTCTTCGCGGGGCACGACACCACGGCCGCCATGATGGGCCTGTCCACGCTCACCCTGCTGACCCATCCCGAGCAGAAGCAGAGGCTGCTGGCGGACCCGCAGCGGACCGCGGGCCCGGCGGTCGAGGAGCTGATGCGCTACCTGACCATCGTGCAGTTCGGCCTCGGCCGGGTCGCCAAGGAAGACCTGGAACTCGGCGGGCAGCGGATCGGCCAGGGCGACCTGGTGGTGGTCGGTATGAACGCCGCCAACCGTGACCCGAGGGCGTTCGAGGCCCCGAACGCGCTGGACTTCGACCGGAAGATCGTCCGTCATCTTGCCTTCGGCTACGGCGTCCACCAGTGCCTCGGGCAGAACATCGCCCGCGCCGAGCTGAAGACCGTCCTGCCCCGCCTCTTCCAGCGGTTCCCCGACCTGCGGCTCGCGGTCCCCGCGCAGGAGGTGCCGATGGACGCGCACGGCACCAACTACGGGGTGCTGGAGCTCATGGTCACCCGCTGACGGCCGACGGCCGTGCCGGCCACCTCAGCTCCCCTGTGCGGGATCGAGGTGGCCGACACGGCCGCGGAGTAGGCGTCTGCGCAGTCGGTCTCCGGCCCTACGACGAGGTCTGCAACCGGAAGCGTACGAGCCGGGTCTTGCCCGCGGCCGTACGCAACTCCTCGTCGGTGGGCCGCCGGTCGCCGGGCAGGCCGAGCATCAGCCCCTTGGCCGCCTTCGCCCCCTTGCGGTCGACGAACTCGCCCAGCAGGGCGGCCACTTCGGCGGTGTCCTCGATGACCGTGGGCACGGCACCCTGGACCACGCCTCGGATGCGCAACCGGACCGGGGAGCCGCCCCGCAGGCTGGGGATCCAGCCGAGCTGGGAGGACATGGCGAGTACCGTGCCGGGATCCCAGTCGAAGTAGCCGATGGGAACGGTGAACTCGCGTCCCGTCTTGTACCCGTTGTAGGTGAGCAGCATCAGCCGTCCGCTGAGCAGCCGGTGGAAACGGGAGCCGAGCAGGGGACGTACGAGCTTGTTGGCCGCACGGAAGACCCTCACCACCGGCGCGGGCCGCGCCGTGGACGTCGGCCTGTCGGAGGCGCTCACCAGATGCCGCCGGGGACCGTGTGGACGATCTCGGGCCGGTCGCGCTTGGTGTACGCGTCCCAGTAGTGCTCGGCGATGGTCTCGGCCTCGGTGCCGGGACCGGTGCCGATGAAGACGCCGATCGCGACATGCGCGGAGTGCACCCCGCGCTCGGCGAGGTCGGCGCCCAGAGCCATGGCGTAGTTGCGCAGCGCGGCCGCGGCGACGCCGGTGGCGCCGAAGGGCCCGCCCAGCGGCCGGACCGAGGAGGCGCCGGTGGAGAACAGCAGCGTGCCGGTGCCGCGTTCGAGCATGGCGGGCAGCACCTGCCGGACCGCGGCAACGGCTCCGTACAGGTAGAAGTCGATCTGCCGCTGGATGTCCTCGGCGGTCGCCTCCACGGCCGCGGCGCCGGCGAGGGCGCGGTCGGCGGGCGAGTACTCCAGCACGTCGACGGGGCCGAACCGGTCGGCGACCGCGGCGAGGGCGGCCTGCAGCGTCTCGGGTCGAGCCACATCCGCGCTGAAGCCCGCCGCCTCGATGCCCTCCTCGGCGAGGGTGGCGGCGAGCGTGTCGACCTTCTCCTGGGTCCGCGAGATCAGGGCGACCCGGAAGCCTTCCGCGCCGAAGCGGCGAGCGATGGACAGGCCGAGGCCGGGGCCTGCCCCGACGATGGCGATGACGGGCATGGGATGCGCTCCTTGGTCGTGCGGACGAGGGGTACTGATGAGGGGTTCAGCGGCACTGCCAGTCATGAGGGCGCGGCCGTGGGCCGGTGGGGGCCCGCGGATCAGAACCTTCCACGCCTCATGAAGTCGAGGGGTGCCTCATGTTAGGCGATCGTAGCAGCTAATGTGAGGCCCCCCTCAGGTTGCTACTCTGGGTGGCATGACCATGGGTAGTCCGTCGACCGAGAACCCGGCCCCCGCGCGGCCCCTGCGGCGGGACGCGCAGCGCAACCGTGACGCCCTGCTCGCCTCGGCCCGCGCCTGTTTCGCCGAACACGGCCTGGAGGCTCCCCTGGAGCAGGTGGCCAAGCGCGCCGGGCTGGCCATCGGCACGCTCTACCGCCACTTCCCCGCCCGGCTCGACCTGGTGCAGGCGGTCTTCGCCGAGAAGACGGCCGTCTGGCGGGCGGCCGGCGAGAAGGCCGTCGCCATGGACGACGCGTGGGCGGGACTGTGCCACTTCCTGGAGGCGATGTGCGAACTCCAGGCGGGGGACCGGGGGTTCAACGACCTGGCCTCCATGCGGCTGCCTGAGACCGCCTGCCTGGCCGGCGCCCAGACCCGCATCCACGAACTCGGTGTGCGCATCGTCGAACGCGCCCAGGAGCAGGGCAGCCTGCGCCCCGACCTCACTCCGGAGGATCTCGCCTTCGTGATCTGGTCGCACAGCCGCATCACCGAGGCCACCCACGACATCGCCCCGGGTGTCTGGCGCCGTCACCTCCATCTGCTCCTCGACGGCTTCCGCGCCGACCGCGCCCGTCCGCTGCCCGAACCGCCCCTCACCCCGGCCCAGCTGTACCGGGCCATGATGCGGCTCGGAGGCAGTGGGATCTGTTCCGGCTGAATCCCTCCGGCCGTTCGGTGTCGGGATGCGTGCCGATGCCGGGATGCGGAGGCAGGGCCTGACTGTCAGCCGTCAGGCCCTGCCACTGGACAACGGTCCCCCCCGCGATGTGCCTCGAACGCCCGGACGTACTTCAGCGGGGACGAGATGCACTACGACGGCAGGGTCACAGCTCGTCGTGCGGGTTGGGGTTCGAGCCGTCGTTGAGGGCGCTCATCAGCAACTTGGCCGCCTGCTGGGCGGTGTCGTAGGTCCCCCAGGTCCTGAGGGTGATGCTGGCGGTGGAGTTGGGGGAGTTGACGTGGCTGACGAGGACGTGGCTGAGGCCCGCCCAGTTGCGGATCAGCTCCTCGTAGGTCTGCGTCAGCGTCACCGTGCCACCGTCTCCGAAACGGTTCGCGAGATCGGTGGCGAGCGCCCGGAAGCGGGCCCCCTCGGAGAGGGTCACGATCATGCGCAGCAGGGCACGGGCCTGATTGGCGGTGGTGACGTTGGGGTTGGTGAGGTCGTAGACGGCCTGTCCCATGTTGGCCGCGTTGACCGTGAGATCGCGCAGCGCGATGTTGCCGCGGTTGGCGAGTGTGTTGTAGTTCTCGGCGCCGATCCAGCTCCCGTCGGCGACGGCGTCGTTGTATGTCGGCGCGTTCTCGGTGAGGGGCGTGTACATCCGGGTGTTTCCGTTGAAGTAGTAGTAGCCGACGACGTAGAGGTCGCTCAGGCGGATGACCAGGTGGACGGAGCGGCTGCCGTTGGTCACTTCGACGGTCGTGTACTTGCTGGTCGCCTGGTTGTTGAGGATGTCGACGTAGACCTTGGTGCCATCGGTGGTGATGGCCTGGCGGGTGGCGCCGGTCGTGGCGATGTTCAGGTTGCGGAGTTGGGTGATGATGCTGCCGTAGCCGCTCTTGCCCGAGCTGATGTCCCAGTGCAGTTCCTTGCTGCTGCTGGCCGCCAGGTCGATCTTGTTCAGCTGGGTGGTGCGGGCGCCGCTGCCGTGCGCGGTGGCGGCCGGGGTGGTCGCGGCGACTCCGGACAGGGCCACGGCACCGGCGAGCAGTGTCGGCAGGACTGCCGAGGCGCCGATCCGGCGAACGACGCGGGACGTGTTGCTGTTCATGGGTGGGAATCCGTTCGGACAGAAGGGGTTGATCGGATGCGTTCGCACCGTAGGCAGCGGCCTTCTCGGCTGTTCGGTGCCTGCGTAACAGCTGTCCATCGGAACCGGGCCCGCCGGGCGGTGCCGCGCGGCGGTGCCGACGTGACACAGCAGGGCCGCCGTGTGCTCCGGTTCGCTCGCCGCGTCGCGCACGGGGCAACGGCCGTCGAGAGACTGCCGTTGACGCCGAAGAGCTGGGCCGACAGGTCGATCGGCTGCGGTCGGCTGCGGTCGGTTTGTCCGGGTGCGGGTGCCGTGCCCGGCCTCCGGTCAGACGGCACTGACGTCCGCGCACTCAGCCACCGTGACGTTGTGGCGGTCACCGAGCCGGTACGTGAAGGCGGATCAGGGAGAGGTCCTCCGCCCACGAGGGCAGTGGCTCGGGTGAGGTGACGGATGCCGTGCGGTAGTACGCCGCGTACTTCCGGCGGACCAGGTCGCTGAGCACGATGGTGACCGGGTAGCCGTCCAGTTCGTCCGCCTTGCAGCCGGACAGGCAGGCGAGGTCGGTCTCGAAACCGGTCGCCGTGGTCCGGGCGCTGCCCCAGTGTTTCCAGACCAGGAAGTGGAAGGTGCTCTTCCTGGTGAGCTCGATCATCTCGGGCTCACGTCTGGCTCCCGACCCGGAGTCCATGACATAGACCGGCCCCGTCCACGGGATCGCGGTGGGCGCCGGGCCCTCGGTCCGTACGACACCGGCGGGCGCACAGCCGCTCAGAGCGGCGCCCATCGCGGCCAGTGCCACCCCGAGGGTGCGCACGGCACCTGGAACCCGTACGGTCACACTCTCCTCCTCCGCAGGTCGAGCTCGACCTCGGCTCCGCCGTCCGGGTGGTTGGCGAAATCGAGCCGGGCACCCAGCACCCTGGCCTGGCCGACCGCGATGGTCAGGCCCAGTCCGGTGCCCTGGCCGCGCGCGACGGAGCCGGTACGGAACCGCTGGGGTCCGGAGGTCCGCAGCACGGTCAGCAGCTCGGGCGGGAACCCCGCCCCGCGGTCGCGGACCCGGACCGTACCCGCCCTGATCTCGACAGTGACCGGCGCCGAGCCGTGCCGCAGCGCGTTGAGGACAAGATTGGCGATGACGCGCTCCACTCGCCGGGGGTCGGTCTCCATGACGGCGTCGGCGCCGCCTTCGAGCACCCGTACCTCGACGTCCTCGGCATCATCGCCGAGGCGCGCGAGCGCCCGTTGGGCCAGGCTGTCGAGCAGACAGGGCTCGGTCTGAACGTGCACGGCCCGGGCGTCGAGCCGGGCCACCTCCAGGACGTCCTCGACCAACAGCCGCAACGCCTCCGAGCGTTCCTGCACCAGCTGGGCCGGGCGACTGGGCGGCAGTACGTCGGCCGCGGTGATCATTCCGGCCACGGGGGTGCGCAGTTCGTGCGCGATGTCCGCGGTCACCCGGCGTTCGGCCGCCAGCCTCGCGCCCAGCGCGTCGGCCATGGTGTCCACGGCCGACGCGAGCCGGGCGATCTCGTCGCGCCCCACGGGGCGGACCCGCGCATCCAGGTCGCCCTCGGCGATGCGCTCCGCCGTGCGAGCGGCCGAGGTCGCCCTGCGGCCCACCCGGACCCCCAGACCCAGCCCGACGACCAGTGCCACGGTGGTGGCACCCACGCCCGCGGTGAGCAGGGAGGTGTCCAAGTTGTCCAAGTCCCGGGTCTCCTGCTCGTACGGGCGGCTGATCGCCAGCACGTTCCGGTCCGACACCATGGTGGCCGCCCACAACTCCGGCCCGGCCCGAGTGCTCTGCAGATACGTGACCCGCCGACCGTGTCTTATGGCCGCCGCGACCGGCGTGGGCAGGTCCGCCGGGTCCAGGTGCGCGTCCGGTTTCCGCCCGGCGGCGTAGTCCTCGACAGCCCGGACGAGTTGACCGTCCAGTCCACGGCGGGCGGAGGTCAGCAGGTCGTCGGCCATCTGGCGGTGGACAAGAGCGCCGATCACGGTTGCCACCAAGGCCGCTGTGACGGCGATGGCGACGGAGACCTTGACTCCGAGGGTGCGTACGGCGGTGGGGAGGGCGAGGCGCATCCGCTGTTCAGTCCTGCCGGAGCTTGTAGCCGAAGCCGCGCACGGTCTCGATCCGGTCCCGGCCGATCTTGGCGCGCAGTCGCTGTATGTGGACGTCGACCACCCGGGTGTCGCCCTCCCACATGTAGTCCCACACACGCTGGAGCAGCAGGTCGCGGGTGAGTACGGTGCTGGGGGACGCGGTGAACTCGCGCAGCAGCTTGAGCTCGGTCGTGGTCAGGGACACCGTGCTACCTCCTCTGCGCACCACCAGCGACGCGGGGTCGAAGGTGAGGTCGCCGAAACTCTGCAGAGCCGCGCCACTGTGAGCCTCGGCCCCGGGCACGGGCGCGACGCGGCGCAGCACCGAGCGGATCCGGGCGACCAGTACGGAGGCATGGAACGGCTTGGTGAGGTAGTCGTCGGCACCCGCCTCAAGCCCCAGCACGACATCGACCGGGTCCGTGCGGGCGGAGATCAGCAGGATCGGGGCGCCGCTCTCCTGGCGGATGCGCCCCGCCAGGGTCACTCCGTCCAGTCCGGGCAGCATGATGTCGAGCACGGCCACATCGGGCGCCTGCTCCCGGAAGAGGCTGAGGCCGGTCAGCCCGTCCTCGGCGGCACGTACCCGGTATCCGTGCGCCTCCAGGGCGATTTGGGTGGCCTCGCGGATCACCGCGTCGTCCTCGACGAGCAGCACTTCGGTCATGTTCTCGTTTCCGATCCGGTGGTTCAGGGGGCGGGCACGGGCAGGGCGACGTGGCTGAACTGCGCCGCCTTCGAGGGGTTCGGAGTACGGAAGAGGACCGTCGCGTACCGGTAGTACGTCGCTCGCTGCCGGCGGACCTGGCCGTCGAGGACGACCCGCACCGCGAAAGTGGTGTTCCGCAGGTCGGTACATCGGGGTGTACAGACCGGGGTGGTGAAGAAACCGGAGGCTGTCGCCCGTGATGCGCCCCAGGAGGACCATCGCAGCCGCAGCGCCACGTCCACGTCGCTCAAGGCCAACCGCTCGGGACGCCGCCAAGGATGCGAGGCGTAATCCAGCACGTACGCCGACCGCGGTTCGGCGAGCGGATCCGGTGCCGTGCCCTCGACGCGCAATCCGCCCGGCGCGGCACATCCGGCCAGAGCGGCCAGGGCACACATCACCCCGGCCGCTCCGGCTCCCCATGAGGTCCGTTTCGGCCACTGCATGCCTTATAGGAGGTTGGGATGGATAACGGCAGATGAATCAACTGAAAAGCACTTGTGAACCATTCGGCGGTCGTTGGCCACATTCAGGACCAGACCCTAGAAGCGCCATGTCGCGACCGTCCGTCGCCCGTTCGTAGGCTGGGTAACAGATCCGCCGGACAGCTGTGACAGTCGCGCCATCGCCGGCCGGAGCCGTACGACGGCAGGCCGGGCAGGCCACCCCACGAAGACGATGAGCCACTGTTACGCAGCCTCCGAATACTTGAGACCTCACGCTCCTAGCTTGAGGTCCGCACGCTCCAGATGCGGACACAGCAGGAGGAATCCGTCATGTTCACTCTCTCGAAACGCTCCAGAGCCGGCCTGGCCGGTCTGACCCTGCTGACCGGTGTGGGCCTGTCGCAGGCGATGCCCCAGGCGGAGGGTCACGCGGCGCCCGCCGCGATGAACCTGACACCCTCCGGCGCGGTCTCCACGCAGCAGTTCCTGAAGGCGGTGGCGAAGACGGACCACGTCTCCGTTCCCCAGGCGCGTCAGCTGATACTCCGTCAGGACACGTATCACAGGACTCTCACCGCGCAGCAGGCGCGGCTCGGCAAGGACTACGGCGGCAGTTACCTGGACGCCTCCGGGACGTACGTCACCAACGTCACGACCCGGCGCGCGGAGCAGGTCGCGCGTGCCGCATCGCTCAACCCCCGCCTGGTTCCGTACTCGGAATCGACCCTGAGCGGCGTGGTCAAGCGGCTCGGCGCGGTCAAGACCGACCGCGGCGTCAGCCTGTCCTACAGCGTCGACGCCCCGTCCGACAAGGTCGTCGTCAACGCGGCACCGAAGGACAAGCCGGCCGTGCGGCGGATACTGGCGGCCACGCGTACCCCGGCCGCGATGGTGGACGTGCGGACGGTCACTCCCTCCAGGGCCACGGGCGCCCCCGAGTTCCAGGACGACATCTACGGCGGTCTCCAGATCGGGATGAACTCACCGGTCGGCCAGGGCGGAAGCGGCTGCACCTCGGGCTTCGTCTTCACCGACAACAAGCGCGGTTCACAGGACTTCGGCGGGGAGTACCTGGTGACCGCCTACCACTGCGGCTCCCCGGGCACCAGGGTGTACCGGGGGACCCACTTCCTCGGCACCACGGACTCCATCTGGAACAACTACCGCCACGACTGGACCTCCGTCCGCCTCAGCCAGAGCGACTCGACCATCGTCCCCCAGCCCTGGGTCTACAACTCGCTGCACGGCGTCCGCAAGGTCAACGGCTTCATCCACTCCAGCCAGGGCGACACGGTCTGCCACCAGGGTGCGACCTCCGGCTTCCGCTGCGGCCGCGTCGCCGCGTCCAACGTGACGTTCAGCTCCGGTGGCCGTACGGTCACCGGCCTGGTCAAGGTCGCCATGGCCGACGAGGACAAGTCCCTGCCCGGCGACTCCGGCGGCCCCTGGTACACCCGCGAACTCACCGTCAACGGCGGCATCTACGCCTACGGCATCCACTCGGCCGGCGACCAGGAGCAGACCAACTGCTCCGGCAGCCAGGTCTGCCTGTGCCGCCGCCGACCGGTCTGCATCCAGAACTACTCGTACTTCACGCCCATCCAGTCGATCATCGACGACACCAGCGGAGAACTCGGCATTCTCGCCACCCGCTGACAACACCCGCGCACCCGGAGCCACCGCCCCCCGGGTCAGTCCGATCACAGCGGCGGCCTCCCGGAAATCCCTCCGGGAGGCCGCTGACCTGCTACCCGGCCCTGGTGAGCGCGGACTGTGACCGATCGCGAGTCGGGTTCAGCGGGAGGTCCGGAGCAGACCCGTGGCGACGCCGCCGGCGGTTCCGCCGTCGGTGATCACCGCGGCTCCGGTGACGCAGGATGCGGCCGAACTGCCGAGGAAGAGAAGGACGTCGGCCTGCTCGTCGGGAGTGGCCGGGCGGCCCAGCGGCATCGGGAAGGTGTCCCAGAACTCCTTGCCCAGCATGGCCTCGAAGTCGGCGGTCATGGGGGTGGCCGTCGGTCCGGGCATGATCGCGTTGACGCGGATGCCCTTCGGGCCGAGCCCCACGGCCGCGTACTGGGTCCAGATAACCACGGCCTCCTTGGACACCGGGTAGGCCATGGCGATGTCGTCCGGGTGCTTCTCCAACCACTCCTGGGCGCCGGCGAAACCTTCGGTCCACACCAGGGGCAGCAGGGTTTCGATGTCGTCGGCCCAGCGCGAGCCGGCCTGCGAGGCGACGGTGGTGACCGAGCCTCCGGCCTGGAGGTACGGCACGACGGCCTCCGTGAGATGCCGCACGCCCGCGAAGTTGATCAGCATGGTGTCCAGCGGCGAGGTCCGGTTGCCTGGTACGCCGACACAGTTGAACAGGGCGAAGACCGGACCGCCGATCTTCTCGACGGCGGCGCTGATCGCCTCCGGGTCCTTCAGGTTCACCTCCTGGAACGTGGCACCCGTGGCGGTCTCCGGCGCCTTCAGGTCCAGGACGTGGACCTCGGCGCCGAGCGCGACGAGCTTGCCGACGAGGGCGGCACCCATGCCGGACCCGCCGCCGCCACTGACGATGACGCGGGCGGCGGTGTAACCGAGTTCGAGGGCAACACTGTTCGTGGTCATGTCTCTCAGTTCTCCTCGTACGTCAGGTCAGACACCAGCGATGAGCTTGGTTTCCAGATGGGCCTCGAAGCCCTCGAAGCCGCCCTGGCGGGCGAGGCCGCTGCCCTTGTAGCCGCCGTACGGGGCGTCCGCGCCATGGAAGGAACCGCCGTTGATGGAGACGCTGCCGGTGCGGATACGCCGGGCCACCGCCAGCGCGCGCTCGGGCGAGGCCGAACTGACGGCTCCGGACAGGCCGTACGGGCTGTTGTCGGCGATCCGGATCGCGTCCTCCTCGTCGTCGTAGGACAGGACGGCGAGCACCGGGCCGAAGATCTCCTCCTGCTCGATGCGCATGCCGGGCGTGACGTCGGCGAAGAGGGTCGGCTCGACGTAGTAGCCCGTGGGCAGATGGGCGGGCCGTCCGCCGCCGAGGACGAGCCGGGCACCCTCCTCCTGACCGATCCGGATGTACTTCTCGACCGTGTCCCGCTGGTCGGCGCTGATCTGCGGCCCTTGGATGTTGGCCGGGTCGGCCGGGTCGCCGTAGGGCACGGCGCGGAACGCTCCTTCGATGATCTCCAGACCCTCCGCGTACCGGGAGCGCGGCAGCAGCACCCGGCTCAGCAGCGCGCACCCCTGCCCGGCGTGCAGACAGGACGTGAGGCCCGATGCGGCCAGCGCGGTGTCGAAGTCGGCGTCGTCGAGGACGATGTGCGCGGACTTGCCGCCGAGTTCGAGGAGCAACTTCTTGGTCATCGGTGCGACCCGCTCCTGGATGCGGCGTCCGACGCGGGTGGAGCCGGTGAAGGAGATCATGTCGACCCGCGGATCGTCCACGATCCGTTCGGCGAGGCTGTTGTCCGAGGTCGGGACGATGTTGACGACGCCTGCCGGGATGTCGGTCTCCTCCGCGATCAGCCGGCCCAGGTGGGTCGCGTTCCACGGCGTCTGGGCGGCCGGCTTGAGGACGACGGTGTTGCCCGTGGCCAGCGCCATGCCCAGCTTGTTGAGAGTGGTCTCGAACGGGAAGTTCCAGGGCACGATCGCGCCCACGACCCCGACCGGCTCCTTGTAGACCTTGCGCCAACTGGTCACACCCCGGCTGTCGTTGTCCGCCAGGTCGCGCTCCCAGGGGAACTCGTTCATGGCCTGGACGGGCCACTTCAGGTTCTCACCGACAGGGGTCTCCAGCTGCAGGCCGTGCGTCAACGAGACCGGTGTCCCGACCTCGGCGACCAGTACGGAGCGCAGCAGCTCGCGGTTCTTCTCCAGGGCGTCCTGGAGCTGGAGAAGGCAGCGCCGGCGAAAGGCACGGTCCGTGGCCCAGTTCGTCTCGTCGAAGGCGCGGCGGGCCGCCGTGACGGCCCGGTCGATGTCCTCGGCGGACGCGTCGAAGGTGTGTCCGAGGGTCACCTCGGTGGCCGGGTCGACGTTCGGGAAGACGGCTTCGCCGCTGCTCTCGACCAGCCGACCGTCGATGAGCAGGCGCGGTTCGGCCAGTTCCGCTCCCTGAGCTCCCTGGGCAAGCTCGTGTCCGGTCATGCGTCTACCTCCTTGTAGCGCACGGACGAGGATTCACGTCCTCGTGACAGTGCCCGGGTGTCACCACGTGACGGGCATGGCGTGGACGCCGTAGATGTTGACGTCGGTTTTGAAGGGGATCTCCTCGATCGGTACGGCGAGGTCGAGTGTCGGGATGCGCCGGGCCACCGTCTCGTAGAAGACCTGGAGCTCGACGCGGGCGAGCGGCTGGCCGAGGCACTGGTGGATACCGAAGCCGAAGGCGAGGTGGTCGCGGGCGCCGCGGCGGATGTCGAGGGCGTCGGGGTTCTCGTAATGGCCGTCGTCGCGGTTGGCGGAGAAGGTCAGGGGGACGACCGCCTCGCCCTCCTTGATGTGGTGGCCCGCGATGACGGTGTCCCTGGCGGCGACCCGCCAGTTCGCCTCGTTCAGGATGGTCAGATAGCGCAGCAGTTCCTCGACCGCTCCCGGCGCGAGCGAGGGGTCCTTGCCGAGCGCCTCGAACTGCTCACGGTTGCGGAGCAGCGCGAGGGTGCCCAGCGCGGCCATGTTGCCGGTCGTCTCGTGCCCCGCGACGAGCATGATGAAGGCCATGCCCTGGACACCCCGGCGGTCCATCTTCCCGGTGCGCAGCTGCTCGACGACGAGGCGGCTGACGATGTCGGCCCCGGGGTCGAGGTCCGGATCGGCGTTCTTGGAGTCGACCAGGTCGTAGATGTAGTCGTTGAGTCCGCTGAGTTTCTCGAAGCGCACGTCGTCGGGGACGCCACGCTTGAACAGGTACTGCGTGCGGTCCTGGAAGAAGTCGTGGTCGCTCTGCGGAACCCCGAGCAGCCAGCAGATGACCGTGTTCGGCATCGGCGAGGCGGCCGCCTCGAAGAAGTCGGCCGGCCGGGGCCCGGCCAGCATCTCGTCGATCAGGTCGTCGACGACCTGCTGGATCCTGGGCCGCAGCGCCTCGACCCGTTTGACCATGAAGTCGCGGGTGACCAGACGGCGCAGGTCGTCATGGACCGGCGGGTCCATACGGAGGAAGGACGGCAGGCCGGAGGTGGCCATGGCCGCGTTCGCCTTCCCGGCGGGGCTCTTCGGGTAGTCGGGTCGGGTGATGTCGGCGCTCAGGTCGGGGCTGAGAAACGCCTCGCGGACATCGTCGTACTTGGCGATCAACCAGGCGTCGTGACCGTAGAGACGGGCCGGGGCGACGGGACAGGCGGAGCGGAGCGCGG
The DNA here is from genome assembly GCF_021545335.1 of Streptomyces sp. GQFP. Classification (GTDB taxonomy): domain Bacteria; phylum Actinomycetota; class Actinomycetes; order Streptomycetales; family Streptomycetaceae; genus Streptomyces. The sequence continues at coordinate 741,130 of NZ_CP089312.1, forward strand.
CGTACTCGGGCGGCGGGTCGAAGGGCGCGGAACGCGTCATCGGGAAGGTGAGCCGGTCGTCGCCACCGGCGAGCTGCTTGATCAGCTCCCGGGTGCGGTCGTCCACGCGGCTGCCGCCGACAGGGCAGGATGCTGCTTCCGGGTCGCGGTCCCGGGTGCCAGTGGTTTCGGTCATGTCGCGGGCCTCCATGGGGGAATGGGGAGGAATGCGGGTCACGAAATAGGTAAACGCTGTAAACTTGATAAGTGAACACCGTAAACCACCGGGGGGTCGGCCAATCTCCCCGAGGGATCGGATTTGGACACCGTGGCACCATGCGCGGACACTGACGGAACGCCACAGACGAGCACGAAGAGAACGCCACTGGACACGAGGGCGAGGAGCCAGCCAACGATGAGTGCAGCACGGACCGGCGAGCAGACCAGCGCTCCCGCCAGTGAACGGACCAAGCCGTCACGGGCGCCCAACCGCTGGGGCGAGGGCGGCCGTCTGCGCCAGGAGATCCTGCAAGCCGCCGAGCACCTGCTGGAACAGGGCGAGCGGCCGGAGGAGATCTCACTGCGGGCCATCGCGCGGGAGGCGGGCATCACGGCGCCCGCGATCTACAAACACTTCAAAGACAAGGCCGAGCTCATGTGGACGCTGCTGGACGGCGTGTACACGACCTTGGCCGAAGACATGCGCACGGCACAGCGGTCGGCCCCCGACGACCCCTGGACGGGCCTGCGCGCCGTCATCGACACCTACGGCCGTATCGCGACCGCCGAGCCCCGCCGCTATCACCTGCTCTTCCGCATCGGCCCGGACCTCCCGCCCCTCCCCGACGCCCAGCCTCACCCGATGGGGGTGGTCCTGGACGCCTGGATCGAGGCAGTCGCTCCCTGCCTGCCCAAGTCCGTCCCCGTCGCCGAAGGCTCGCTCGATGCCGAACAGACGGCGAAACTGCTCTGGAGCGGTCTCCACGGCCAGTTCGGCCTCTACTGGAACATCCCGGATGCGGCCAAGCCCCTCGGCCGCACCGAACTCGACGCTCTGCGCGAATCGTTGCTGCTGACACTCTTCGGACCACGGCCGGATCGCCACCCATAGGATTCGGCACTGCCGCCAGTCCGGTAACGGCCCATGACATCAGGGCGACGACGACAGCCGAAAATTCTGCATCAGGTGCAATATCACATTGAGTGCAACGGGCTGTACGATCACCTGCATGACAGGCACGGAAGTGGCCCCCGAGGGCCTGCGCGAGCGGAAGCGGCGGGAGACTCGTCGGCGCATCGCCGACGTCGGCATGCAGCTCTTTCTGACCAACGGCTTCGACGCCACGACCCTGGACATGATCGCGGCCGCCGCAGACGTCTCCCGCCGGACGTTCTTCTCGTACTTCGACTCCAAGGACGGTGTTCTCGAGACCTGGGAGACCGGCCTGGAGGACGCACTGCGCGCCGCCGTCAGCGAACAGCCGCCCCTGCCCGCGCCACTGGCCGTGACACGGCAGGCCCTGGCCCGACTGGCCACTCGCTACGAGACGGACGAAGCCCTGGCGATCGATCGGTTGATGCGGTCGACGGACACGCTCCTCGCGCGCAAGAAGGCCAACTACGAGCGCCAGGAGCAGATCATCGTCGACGGCCTGGCCGAACGCTGGCCGAGCCCGGACCGGCGGCACGCACTACGGCTCGTCGCCATGGTCGGGGTCGGCACACTGCGCCTCGCCATCGAGGCCTGGAGCGCCGAGGAACACCGCGGCCCGCTGAGCGACTACCTGAGCGAGGCATTCGAGACGGTGCAGTCAGAGATGACACCGTAACCCGCTCCCCGCAGGACCTGCGCACTCCTCCTAAAAAAGTTGCACCGATTGCAAAAATGCCCCCAGTGCAGTAGCTTGCACTCGGTGCAACTTTTGCACTTGGTGCAACTTTTCAGGCATGGTCAAACAGCTCCAGGAGGAGACCCCCATGACTACAGCCGTGACGCATGAAGGAACAGACACGACGGGCATCCCCGGCTCGGGTGATCAGCTGATGCTGATCGACGAGGAGCGCGTTCCCGCACTGTCGGGCCGGACGATCGACGTCTTCAACCCGAGCACGGGCGACCTGATCGGCACGACGCCGGACGGGGAGTCTGCCGATGTCGACCGCGCCGTGGCAGTCGCCGCACGCACCTTCGACGAGCGGGTCTGGCAGGGGCTGTCCGGTGCCGCCCGCCAGAAGATCCTCTGGCGGGCCGCCGAGCTCATCGAGGAGCACGCCACCGAGTTGGCAGCGCTGGAGTCGCTGAACAACGGCATGGTCATACCGATGGCGAACGTACTGATCGCGACCGCCGCCGAGACGATCCGCTACTACGCGGGCTGGGCGACCAAGCTGTACGGCGTCACCAGCGAGATCTCCTCGCCCGAGGCACAGTTCCACTCCTACACGCTGCGTGAGCCGGTCGGCGTGTGCGCGCTGATCATTCCGTGGAACGCGCCGAGCACGCTGACCGTGCAGAAGCTGGCGCCCGCGCTGGCAGCCGGCTGCTCGGTGGTGGTCAAGCCGTCCGAGGAGACCCCGTTCACCGCGCTGCGGCTGGCCGAGCTGTTCGAGGAGGCGGGCGTGCCGCGCGGCGTCATCAACGTCGTGACCGGCTACGGCGAGAGTGCGGGCGCCGCGCTGGCCGCGCACGACAAGGTCGCGAAGATCGCGTTCACCGGCTCGACCGAGGTCGGCAAGCTGATCGTCCAGGCCGCGACCGGCAACCTCAAGAAGGTCACCCTGGAGCTCGGGGGCAAGTCCCCCGTCATCGTCTTCGACGACGCCGACCTCGAAGCCGCCATCGCGGGCGCGGCCAACGCCATCTTCATGCACTCCGGCCAGATCTGCGCCGCGGGCTCGCGCCTCTACGTCCAGCGTTCGGTCTTCGACAAGGTCGTCACCGGCATCGCGGAGATCGCCCAGGGCCTGAAGATCGGTCCCGGCTCGGACCCCACCACCCAGATCGGGCCGATCGTCTCGGAGAAGCAGCTCGACCGCGTACTGTCCCTCATCGCCAGCGGCATCGAGGAGGGCGCCGAGCTGATCACCGGCGGAGAGCGCGTCGGTGACCAGGGCTACTACGTACAGCCCACGATCCTGGCCGACCCCAACCCTGGCGCCCGCGTCATCAAGGAGGAGATCTTCGGCCCGGTGCTGACCGCGATCCCCTTCGACGACATCGACGACGTCGTCGCCATGGCCAACGACACCACCTATGGCCTCGGCGCCGCGATCTGGACCAAGGACATCAACAAGTCCCACCTGCTCGCCAAGAGGATCCAGGCCGGCTTCGTCTGGCTCAACTGCCACTACGTCCTGGACAACTCCCTCCCGGCGGGCGGCTACAAGCAGTCCGGCTGGGGCCGCGAACTCGGCGCCGAGGGCCTGGACCCGTACCTGCAGACCAAGTCGGTCTTCGCCGCCCTCACCCGGGCCCCCTTCCTCAACAGCTGACCCAGCGGCCAGTGCGTTGAAGCACCTTGCCAGGTTCGTCGCGAAACCGAGCGGTCGCGACGAGCCTGGCACTGCTTTGCCGTCCTCCAGGCTATTAAGGTTTGCCTTGCCTAATAAATACGGTACAGTTTCGTACTATGCAATCGAGAGCGCGCATCAGGGAACGCGAGCGCCACATCCTCAGCGTCGCCGCCGAGCTGCTCAGTGAAGTCGGCTTCGACCGGCTTACGTTCGATGCCATGGCAGCCAGGGCGGGCGTGTCCAAGACGACCCTCTACCGACGCTGGTCAAGCAAGCACGAATTGGTCATCGACGCCGTACGCCGCCGGGTGGACTTCTCCTTCACCGTGCCGGACCAGGGGAACTTCCGCGCCGACGTGCTGCAGGCCCTGAAGCTGGTCAGTGAGTGGCTGCGGCGGGACGCGGCGATACTGCGCACCCTCATCGACGCCGGCCGTCGTGACGCGGACCTGCGCGAGGAGACCGACCGCCAGATCGCCCAGCCTTTCGACGACATGTGGGAAGAGGTCATCGACCGGGCCCATGACCGCGGGGAGCTGCGCTCCGACGTGGACCTCTCCTGGCTCAACGAGCTGGCGCAAGGCGTGCTGATCAACCGGCTTCTCGTGGTGGACGACCCCGTCACCGACGCGTATCTCGAGCGCCTGACGGACGAGATCATCGTCCCCGCCTTCGCGCACCCCGCCTGACACTCCCCGCCAACCGGAGACACCATGCCCAGACTCAAGGCGCCGACCCAGCGGAGGATGCTCCGCGCCGCGGTCTCGCGTACCGAACGCATCAGCCCGAGCTTCGTCACCCTGACCGTCCAGGATCCTGACCTGGCGGACTTCGATCCCATGGGGTTCGACCAGGGCATCCGCCTGTTCTTCCGCCGCGACGGGCAACAGGAACTCGCCATGCCGACCGCCTCGCACAACGGCTGGCTGGCGCAGTACCTGGTCATGCGGCCGGCCACCCGGCCCTGGGTGCGCAACTACACCGTGCGCGCCTTCCGTCCCGACGCGTGCGAACTGGACATCGAGTTCGCCCTGCACGGCGACGCGGGCCCCGCCTCGGCGTTCGCCTCCCGCGCCCGCCCGGGCGACCCGGTGGGACTGTTCGCCGAGGGAGTCGGGTACCTCCCCACAGCGACGGCTCAGTCACAACTGCTGGTGGCCGACGAGAGCGCCGTACCGGCTGTCCTCGCCATCCTGGAACAGGCGCCCGAGGACCTCGTCGCGGACGCCTATCTGGAAGTGCCGACCGAAGACGACATCCGACCGGTCACGGCACCCGCCGGAGTCACCGTGCACTGGCTGCCGCGCGACGACCACGCCGCCATCCCGGGACGACTCGCTCTGGAGACGGTCACGACCTCCTGGAAGCTCCCCCCGGACCGGCGCGTCTACTGCTGGGTGGCCGGAGAGAGCGGCCTCGCCACAGGCCTGCGGCGACACCTGGTCAAGGAACAGGACGTCCCCAAGACCGACGTGTCGTTCCTCGGCTACTGGAAGCACGGCAAGAGCAGCCCGTGAGGGCATCAGTCCGACAACGCAAGGAACACCGGATCATGAGCAACATTCCCCTCATCACCCTGAACAACGGCGTCCGGCTGCCGCAGCTCGGTTTCGGCACCTGGCCGGTCCCTGCCGAGGCCGTCACCACCGCCCTCGAAGCCGGCTACCGCGGCATCGACACCGCCTCGATCTACGGAAACGAGAAGGAGATCGGAGGGGCCATCGCCGCCTCCGGCGTGCCCCGCGAAGAACTCTTCATCACCTCCAAGCTGTGGAACGCCGACCAGGGCTACGACTCCACCCTGCGCGCCTTCGACGCCTCGCTGGACAAGCTCGGCCTCGACCACGTCGACCTCTACCTCATCCACTGGCCGCTGCCCGCCCGCGGCCTCTACCTCGACACCTGGCGCGCCTTCGAGAAGCTCTACGCCGACGGCCGTACCAAGGCCATCGGCGTCTCCAACTTCCCCGTCGCCCAGCTCCAGCACCTCCTCGACGAGGGCTCGATCGTCCCGGCCGTCAACCAGATCGAGCTCCACCCCAACTTCCCCCAGGCCGAACTGCGCGCCTTCCACGCCGCCCACAACATCGCCACCGAAGCCTGGTCGCCCCTCGGCCAGGGCAAGGGCCTCCTGGAGGACCCGGCACTCGCCACCATCGCCGCCAAGCACACCAAGACGCCCGCCCAGATCGTCCTCCGCTGGCACATACAGCTCGGCAACATCGTCATCCCCAAGTCCGCCACGCCCACCCGGATCACCGAGAACCTCCACGTCTTCGACTTCGAGCTCGACGCCGAGGACCTGGCCGCCATCGACACCCTCGACACCGCCACCCGCATCGGCGAAGACCCCTCCACCTGGGACTACGTCGGCTGACAAGCACGGCCAGACCGGTGCAGCCGTGAACGCCGCCTTCGACTGTTCCGTTCTGCGGAAAGCTCGGGAAGGGTGTTCCGGCGGGCGGGACCGCCGATTGTCGTGACCGCCGGGCACCGCCACCATCTGGACCATGCCGCAACGCCAGATCGTAGACATCCACGCCCACCTGTTCCCCAGGAACATGCCCGACCTGGCCGAACGCACCGGTGACGACCGGTGGCCCACCCTCGTCGTCGACGGCTCGGAGGCGAAGGTCTACCGGTGCGGAATCCCCGTACGCAAGGCCGGACGGACGCTTTGGGACGTCGCCGCGAGGATTGCCGCGCTGGATGCGGCCGGGGTCGACCGGCAGGTTGTCTCGCCGGTGCCGGTCACCCTCGTCGACTGGGCCGATCCCGAGCTCACCATCGCGTGGACGCGGGCACAGAACGAACTGCTCGCCGAGGCCGTCGCCGGGTCCGGCGGACGGCTGGTCGGACTCGGCGCGGTTCCCCTCCCCCAACTCGACAAGACGCCCGACGCAGCCGTCGCCGAGGCGGCCAGAATCGTGGGCGAGTTGGGGCTGGCGGGCATCGAACTGCCGACGCTGCCGGCGGGACGGGAGTTCGACGATCCGTTCCTGCGGCCGTTCTGGGCCGCGGTGGAACAGCTGCGCATCCCGGTCTTCGTACACCCCACCGACGGCGCGGGGGCGATTCGCCGCTCCGGTCAGCCGTACGAGTTCGGTATCGGCATGCTCACCGACACCGCGATGGCCGCGACCGCGCTGGTGTTCGGGGGTGTGCTCGACCGATACCCGGGTCTGCGGATCGCGCTGGCCCACGGCTGTGGTGCGCTGCCCTGGGCGTTCCCGCGGATCCGGCTCATGGCCGCGGCGGCGAACGGGACCACCCCCGAGCGCGCTGACGCGTTGCTCCGTACGTTGTGGGCCGACGCCCTCGTCTTCGATCCCGAGCACCTGCGGCTGCTCGGCACTCGGTTCGGTGCCGGGCACCTGATGCTCGGCACCGATGACCCGATCGTTCCCGGCCAGCTCACGGCGGCCCCGGCGATGGTGCGCGAGGCCGTGGCGAGTGGGGTGATTTCCGCGGCCGACGCGGACGGCGTGCTCGGCGCCAACGCGCTGGACTTCCTCGCCCGCAACCCGTGACCGCGCCAGGACGCCGGGGCGTCAGCCGTGCACGAAGACCCGGCCGTCCTCGATCTCCACCTGGAAGGTCCGCAGGGCCACCGTGGCCGGGAAGCACAGCGCCTTCCCGGTCCGCAGGTCGAACCGGGCCATGTGCAGAGGGCAGACCACCTCGCCGCCCTCCAGGTCACTGTCCTCGCCCAGCGACCACTGTTCGTGCGTGCACGAGTCCTCGGTGGCGAAGAACTCCCCGTCCTCCGTGCGGAACAGCGCGATCGGGACCTCACCGTCGACACCGCCGATCGTCATGGATGTCCCGTTCGCCAGGTCGTCGACCATGCAGGCGTACCTGCGCCTCATCGCTCCACCCGCCTTTCGAGGCCGCGGCCGTCGAGATCGAGGCCGGTGACGTCCAAGCCGGCGTCGATCGCCTTCCGGCACTTCATCAGCGTCCGCGGGTCGTCCACGACCAGGGCTCCGACCGCCACGCCCGCCTGGTCCGCGTACACGGCGACGAACCGCTCCTCGTCGATCCCTCCGTGTACGGCCGCCACCTCGCCGGCCCCAGGCCGGCCGACGATCTGGATCCGGCGTCCGTACTGGTCGGACCAGATGTACGGGAGCCGCTGCCTCGGCGGCGGCCCTCCGACGACGTCGGCGGCGACGATCTCGCCGTGTTCGTTCGCGTTGGTCCAGTGCTCGATGCGCAACGGGAGCCCGTAGCGAGGGTGGAATCTGCAGGCGACGTCCCCGGCCGCGTAGATCCCCTGGGTGCCCGGCACTCGTAGCCGCTCGTCGCAGTCGACGCCGTTGGAGACCGGCAGGCCCGACGACCGCAGCCAGTCGGTCGCGGGCACCGTGCCGATGCCGACGACCACGAGATCGGCGAGGAGGACCCTGCCGTCCGCGAGGGCCACTCCCGTCACCCTGGGTGTTCCGAGCAGGCCGGTGACCTGTACTCCGCTGTGCAGGGTGACACCGTTCGCGGCGTGCAGACGGGCGAGCTGTGCCCCGACCTCGGCGCCGAGCAGATGGGCCATCGGCGTCGTCTGGGTCTCGACGACGACCACGTCGGCGCCGCGGGCGGCAGCCGACGACGCGAACTCGGCGCCGATGAACCCGGCCCCCACCACGACCACGCGCCGGGCGTGGTCCAACTCGGCCCGCAGCGCGGCGGCGTCGTCGGCCGACCGGATCGTGTAGACCCCGGCGGGTGTCTCGATACCGGGCAGTGTCCTCGGGATGACGCCGGTCGCGATCACCAGGTGGGTGAACTCGAGGTGATCGCCCGCGGCCGTGGTCACCAGCCGGCGTTGGGCATCGAGTGCGGTGGCCCGGGTGTTCAGCCTCAGGTCGACGTCAAGGGCGGCGAACTTCTCCGCCGCGACCAGCGGGACCGGCCGGTCCGCACCGGCCTGCAGCATCTGCTTCGACAGTGGGGGTTTGTCGTAGGGATGGTGTCGTTCCTCCCCGATCATGGTGATCGGGGAATCGAAACCCTCCCTGCGGAGGGCTTGCAGCGTACGGACTCCGGCAACGGACGCACCAACAATCAACATCTGCACGGCGCGAGTCTTCGGGATCCCCATGGGGCGCCGCCAGCGTTCGTACCGCTGGACGGAACCGCTCGCGGCCGGCTGCGACCGCGCTCGACGGATCAGCCGCGGTGATCGGCGGCGGGCTCGGGCCATGACGAGTCCGGTTGCCCGTGCGTGGTCCACTCGTCCCGGTTGTGGACGCGCGGGACAGCGATCTCGGCCACCGCCCGCGCGAATCTCTCCACGAAGGCGGGGTCGTACACCGACCCGTCGTCGCGCACCGGCCCGCCGAGCGCCGGCTCCCGGTAGGCGGACAGCGCGAACGGCGTGCCGGCGGCGCCGAGTACCAGGTACACCTGGATGAGTTGGTCGATGTCGTGCGACTCGGGCAGTCCGATCATCCCGTGGAACAGGACCCGGGCGCGGCGCAGATGGCTCTCCAGCCGCTCGGTGCGTTCCGTCCTGGTCAGGCCCTCGAGGACGAGAAGCTTGAAGAGTTCCGGATGCCGGGCGTTGAAACGGACGTAGGCCATGGTCAGTGCCCGTCCGCGCTCACCCGGCGAGACGTCCCGGAGAGCTTCGCTCAGCGAAGTCATCTCCTCGTAGTAGGGGTTGAACACGGAGTCGACCGCTTCGTTCCACAGGTTCTGCTTGGACCCGAAGTGATAGGCGACGAGGCCGCGTTCGACGCCTGCCTGTCGCTCGATGTTACGGACCGACACCCCGTCGAAGCTGGCGGCGCAGAAGGCGGTCAGCGCCGCGGCGACCAGCTTGCCGCGCGTCGAGTTCGCGCCGTGAACGGGCTCGCCAACCGCGCTGGACACCTGGGCAACCTTCTTCTTCGTCACGGAGCAGATAAATACCAGATCGAATTCGTCAACCCGAATCGAGGCTAGCACGTCCGTGCCGGTTGCACGGATACGCGACTCACGGGAGCACCGCGGTCCGGCCCCCGTTTCGGGGCGATGAACCAGGCGTAAAGCGCCCTGGTCGAACTTCTTGCACCCCCGGATGACGCATGCCAGACTCGGGCTCAGCTCGACTTGCTGTGTGACGAAGTCTGAGCTTCTGAATTGTCCTCACTGCAAAAACATGTGCCAGGGAGGTCGGACCACCATGACACTCATTGCGGCTTCTCCCGTGTCCGAGCGGACTCCGGTCGAGAATGTGTCGTCCATCGCGAAGGCGGCCCGGGTTCTCCGGGCGCTGGCGACCGCCGGAGTCGGCGAACTCGGAGTCACCCGGATCGCGCTGTCGGCCGAGCTGCCGAAGAGCACCACACATCGAGTCCTCGCCGAGCTGATCGGTGAGGGCCTGGTCGCGCACAGCGGCTCGCGCTACCGGCTCGGCCCCGGCTGGTTCGCCCTGCAGGAGGCGCTCAGTTCCTCCGAGTGGCTGCAGATGGTCGAGCGGGCCCGGATTCCGCTCGCCGAGCTCTTCGAGCGCACCAAGGCAACCGTTCATCTGGGGGTTCTGGACGGCGACCGGGTGCTGTACCTGGAAAAGCTGACGGCGAGCGGCGGCACATCGGTCCCCACGCGCGTGGGTGCGCACATGCCCGCCAGTTGCACGGCCGTCGGGAAGGTGCTGCTGGCCCACTCGCCGCCGGACGTCGTACGGGCACTCGCCGCCAAGCCTCTTCCGGTCCTCGCTCGCCGTTCCATCGTCACGCCCAGGCTGTTGCTCGCTCAACTGGAGGAGATCCGCAAGTCGGGAGTCGCCTACGACATGGAGGAGTCACAGGCAGGGGTTTTCTGTGTGGCGGCTCCGGTGTTCCGCGCGGGCCGGGCGGTGGCCGCGGTGTCGGTGACCCGGGTGGGTTCCCGTGGCCTGACCGCGCCCGACCCGGCCGAAGCACGCTCGGCGGCCAAGCAGATCAGCCGCTGGATCGACGACACCGGGGCGTAGTCACCGCTCGTCCGCCCCGCCGACGGTCCTGTTTCCGCGAGGTGGAACAGCCGAATGCGTGACCTGGAATCCCTCGTCAAGCTGTTGGCCGAGCTGACAGGGCAGCCCACGGCTCTCCGGCGGACGGGCTGCTCAATTCCCAGCAGAGGAAGCGAGTTCCGGTGTCCGAGTACGTGATCGACGATCGGGAGATGCCCCGATTCCGGGTGAACCGCAAAGCCATGATCGCTCCTGAGGTGCTCGCCGAGGAACGCGATCTGATCTTCGACCACTCCTGGCTCTTCGTCGGCCACGAGACCGAGTTGCGCAAGCCGAACGACTTCAGGACGCGCAGGGTCGCGGGCCGGCCGGTGATCTTCGCCCGCGACTCGGCCGGCGCCGTACGGGTATGGATCAACTCCTGCCCGCACCGTGGCGCAATGCTGTGCCGTGAGCCTGCCGGCAACGGCCGGTTCATGACCTGCATGTATCACGGCTGGAGCTTCAACAACGCCGGCCGGCTCGTCTCGGTGCCCGACGACGCCTCCTACGGTCCGGGCTTCGACCGGCCCGGCCTGGCTTCCCCGGCCAAGGTGGACTCGTACCGCGGCTTCGTGTTCCTGAGCTTCGACCCCGACATCGTCGACCTGCCGACCTACCTCGCCGACGCCAAGGAGTACCTGGATCTGGTGGCCGACCAGTCGCTGTCCGGCATGGAGGTACTGCCCGGCGCCCACGAGTACTCGGTCAAGGCGAACTGGAAACTGCTCGTCGAGAACAGCTACGACGGTTACCACGCCACCTCGGCCCACCAGCGGTACCTGGAAATGGTGCTCGCCGCCCGTGGTGCGATCGATCCCAAGGCACTCGGCGACTCCCGCGGCGTCGACCTGGGCAACGGACATGGGGTCGTGGCCGGCGGCCCCTCGACCGGCCTGCTGTTCGGCCGCCCGCTCTCCCCCGAGGCAGAGGTCGAACGAGACGGGCGGCTCGCCCGGTTCCGTGAGGCCTACGGCGATGCCTGGGTCGACCGGATGACCGGCGGCCGCAACCTGGTGATCTTCCCCAACCTGGTGGTGATCGACCTGGTGATGGGCGTGATCATCCGGAAGATCGACCCGGTCACGCCGGACTACATGGAAGTCACCGCGTGGCAGCTGGTCCCCCCGGACGAGAGCGCCGACCTGCGCAGGCAGCGGCTGGACAACTTCCTGACCTTCTGGGGACCGGGCGGGCTGGCCACGCCGGACGATGTCGAGGCCCTGGAGACCTGCCAGAAGTCCTTCGCCTCGGCGCGGGAACTGCCCTGGTCGGACATCTCGCGGGGCATGAACAAGCCCGTGGTCTCCGCCAACGACGAGTTGCAGATGCGTACCTGGTGGCGACGCTGGAACGAACTGATGACCGGCGAGAAGCTGCCGCCCGAGAACCACGACCCGATCGACGGGGTCTTCGCCGGACGCCGCACGGCTTCGCAGATGGAGCCGACGGCATGACCGACACGACCACCGCCGCCGTACGACCGGACCTCCTGCGCGAGGTGGAGCAGTTCCTCTACGAAGAGGCGGACCTGCTCGACCAATGGCGGCTGCACGAGTGGCTGGACCTCTTCACCCCCGGCGGGACGTACCTCGTCCCGTCGACCGACAACCGGGAGGGCGACCCGAACACCGACCTGTTCCTCGTGCAGGACGACCGCTTCCTCCTGGAGCACCGGGTGAACTCCCTGCAGACCCGGGCGGCCCACGCCGAGTACCCGCATTCCCGGACGAGGCGGCTGATCACCAACGTCCGCGTGTACGAGGACGGGCCCGGCATCCGCGTGGTGGCCAACTTCGCGGTGTACCGCTTCCGCAGTGACGCGGCCGACACCTATGTCGGCCAGTACCACCACACGCTCGAACGGGACGAGTCGGGCCGACTCCGGTTCGTCGTAAGGAAATCGGTGCTCGACCTGGAGGCACTGCGCCCCCACGGAAAAGTCAGCTTCATCCTGTGACGCCGGGCGCGAACGTGAAACGGAGCGGACGTTGACCTTCGATCTCACCCTGAGCGAGGAGCAGGACGCGGTACGGGACCTCGCCAGGATTCTCGCCGACGACGCCGTCTCCCCGGCGGCGCCGGAAGCGGAGGCCGCGCGCGGGGTCGCCGACGCGTTGTGGCGCACGCTGCTGTCCACCGGGCTGACCGCACCCGTGGCACCGGAGCACGGCGGTGGCGGAGTGCCGGACGGGACAAGCCGGCTCCTGGCCGTCGAAGGCCTCGGCTTCGGGGACGCCGCCATCGCCGCTTCGGCCTTCTGGAGCGGCAACGCGGCGCTGCTGATCGGCAGTTGCGGAACCGCAGAACAGCGCGACGCGATGCTTCCCGCCTTCGTCACCGACACCGAGCTCCGGGCGGCCGTCGCGCTGTACGAGGGCTTCGGCCGGGCGCCGTCCGAATATCGCACGACCATCCAGGCCGAGGGCGACCGCTGGCGGGTCCGGGGCCGTAAGACCGGCGTACCGCTCACCGCGGGCGGCGGCCCGCTGATCGTGGTCGGCACCGACCCGTCGGCCGGGGACCGGCTGCGCGCCGCGGTGATCCCGGCCGATGACGGACAGGGCGAAGGCGGACAGGGCGGGGTCACTGTCACGGCGTCCAGTCCGCACCTGGGTCTGGACGCGGCTCCGATGTCGACGGTCGACCTCGATGTCACCGTCGGCGAGCGGCACCTGCTCGGCGGCCCGGATGCGGACGATGCGGCACTCGCGCACGAGGTGTCCATGGCACGCCTCACCACGGCCGCGCTCGCGATCGGCTGCGCGCAGCGCGCCTGCGAGTACGCCTCCGGGTACGCGACCGAGCGGACCGCCTTCGGCCGGCCGATCTCGGTGTTCCAGGGGGTGGCGTTCCTGATGGCCGACGCGCGCATGCGGATCGACGCCGCGCGGCTCCAGGTCTGGCAGGCCGCCGCCGGGCTGGAGACCACCGAAGCGGCGGGCACCGAGCGAGCCGTCTCGCACGCGGTGGCGTACGCGACGTCGATCGCCTCGGAGGTCACCCGCGACTGCGTGCAGGTGCTCGGCGGGCACGGCTTCCTGGCCGATCACCCCGTCGAGCGCTGGTACCGCGCCACCGCGAGCCTGACCGCCCTTGATTTCGATCCCACCTGCCTGGCGTTCACGCCGGCGCTCTGAACCAGTCCGGAGCGAACGGAGAGGCAATCCCCATGCATTTCACCCTGAGCCCTGAACTGACGGAGTACGCCGCGAACCTCAGGGAGTGGGGGTCCACCGTGGCACGGGGCTACGCCCGTCAGGCCGACACCGAGCACGCCCTGCCACCGGACACCGACAAGATCCTCGACTCCGCCCCGGTACCGCTGGGCAGGGAGGAGTTCCCCAGGGACGCCCTGCCGGACGTCCCCGACGGCCCCGGCCCGCGCGCTGTCATCTGGTTCGAGAGCATCGCCTACAGCGACATGTGGCTGATGGAGTCACTGAACCGCGGTGTGGGCCACTTCGTGGTGAAGGCCATCGGAACACCCGAGCAGGTGGAGCGGTGGTGGGATCCGGTCATCGCAAAGGGCGGCAAGACCGGATTCGGCATGTCCGAGCCGGGCGCCGGCTCGGACACCAGCCGCATCGCCACCACCGCCACCCGTGACGGAGACACCTGGGTCATCAAGGGCTCCAAGATGTTCTGCAGCCTGGGAGCGGTCGCCGACTACATCGTCGTCTTCGCCAGGATCAGCAAGGACGGCGGCAAGTCGGCCATCAAGGCGTTCGTCGTGGAACGCGGCCACCCTGGACTGACGGTCGTGAAGGCCAACGAGAACAAGCTCGGGCTGCGGTGCTGGATGACGTCACAACTGGCCTTCGACGACTGCGTGATCCCGGTCGGGAACATGCTCGGATGGTCCGGCGACGACACGGACCTGACGACGACGGGCGGCCTGAACGCGGGACTCTCCGGACTCAACGACAACCGTCCCAACGTCTCCTCCCAGTCGATCGGCGTCGCCCGCGCATCGCTCGAACTGACCACCGCGCTGCTCAGGGAACAACGGCAGTCCTTCGCGCCTCACAGGTGGTCGGTGATCGAGGACGAGCTGGTCCGGATGGCATGGACGCTGGACCGGGCGAGGCAGTTGAACCTGCGGGCCCAGTGGATGAACGACCGGGCGATGAACAACCGCGCGGAGGCCTCGATCGCGAAGGGATTCGGGCCGCTCAACGCCGACCGGGTGATCCGGCGCTGCATGCAGCTGCTCGGCCCCGAAGGCACGACCACCGATCTGCTGCTGGAGAAGTGGTATCGCGACATCAAGATCCTCGACATCTTCGAAGGCACCGGCCAGGTCATGCGCTTGCTGATCAGCAGGCATCTGATGGGCCGTGACGCGGCGGGTTCCTGACCGCTCCCCCGCCCAGTGAGGGGTTTCAGTGCAGCAAGGAATCTTCTTTCCCTCGACCGAACTCGACTCCACGCCCGAGATCGTGCGCACCTTCACGCGCGCGGTCGAGGACATGGGGTACGACTACATCCTGCATGGCGATCACGTACTCGGGGCGCCCCACGACCGCCAACCGCGGATGTGGGGCCCGTACGACGAGAGGGACGCCTTCTACGACCCCTTCGTCCTGACCGGCTACATGGCGGCGATCAGTACCCGGATCGAGTTCGCCACCAGTGTGCTGATCCTCCCGCAGCGTCAGACCGTGCTGGTGGCCAAACAGGCCGGAGACGTCGCCGTGCTCTCCGGGAACCGCCTGCGGATCGGCGCGGGTATCGGCTGGAACTTCGTCGAGTACGAGGCTCTGGCGCAGGACTTCACCAAGCGCGGCAAGCGGATGGACCAGCAGATCGCCCTGCTGCGTCGTCTGTGGTCGGAGCCGGTGACCACCGGCGAGGCGGGGGCGGAACGGGTCGACCGGGCCGGCCTCCACCCCCGGCCGAGCGAGCCGGTACCCGTGTGGCTCGGCGGTTACGCCGATGTCGCGCTGCGCCGTGCCGCACGCGTCGGAGACGGCTTCACCTTCGCCGGCCTCATCGAGGAGATCGCTCCTCGGCAGCGGGTCCTGCGCCGGATGCTGGCGGAGGAGGGCCGCGACCCGGCGGGCTTCCCCACGGAACTGGTGATGATCCCACCGCCGGGCCCGGACCAGGGCAGGTGGCCGCGGGACCGGCCGAACTTCCTGGGCGGCATGGGCGACACGGTTGCCCAGTGGCGCGAGTTCGGCGGAACGCACATCGGCGTCGTCACCTACTGGATGGGGCTGAACGGCCTGGGCGAGCATCTGGCGTTCGCGGAGAAGGCTCTGGCCATCGCCCGGAAGTAGCGGCCGGTCACCTCAGGTTCTCAGTGCGGAGTCCACGGCCAGTACTTGGCGGTGGCTCCGCCGTCGACGGTGATGTTGCTTCCGGTGATCATGCGGGATTCGTCCGAGGCCAGGAAGACGACCGTCGGTACGTAGTCGTCGGGAACCGGCAGCCGGTTGAGCGGGATCTGAGACGCGAAGTCCATCGGGTAGCGGCTGGGCTCACCCGGTTCTTCGGCGAGCTTCCGCAGGAGTTCCGGGTCCTGCGGCATGGTCGCGGTGGGGGTGAACCCGTTGACCCGGATTCCGTACTCGGCGAGCTCCATCGCGACCGAGCGGGTGAAGTTGATCAGGCCGCTCTTACCGGTGCAGTATCCGACGTTCCCGGGCTGGCCCTGCCAGGCGGCGGTCGACAGCACGTTGATGATGCTGCCACCGGTCTGCCGGCGGATCATGGCCTGTGCGACCGCGCGGGTGAAGAGGAACGAGCCGGCGAGGATGATGTCCAGTTGCCGCCGGTACTCGTCGAGGGGCATCGTCAGGATGCCCTTGGTGTTGAACTGGACCGCGTTGTTGACCAGTACATCGACGTGGCCCCACCGGTCGACCGCCTGGGCGACCACCGCCTCCACGTGGTCCGCGTCGGTCACATCGCCGACAGCGGCCAGCGCCTGGCCGCCGCGGGCCTCGATGGCCGAGGCGCACGTCTTGGCCACGTCCGCGGAGACGTCGGTGCAGACCACCCTGGCTCCCTCCGCGGCGAGGCCGGCGGCGATCGTGCCGCCGATGTTCGGGCTGGTGCCGGTGACGATGGCGACCTTGTCGGCCAGTCGGTTCATGGGAAGACAGCTGCCTCTCTCGATCCTGACTCGGCTCACGCCTGGAACAGCGGGGTCGGCCGGGGCGCCACTCGCAGGTTGAGCCACTCGACCGTCCGCTGCCAGGAGTCGAATGCCGCCGCGTGCACGGCCGGTGCCGCGGAGTCCCGGTAGAAGTCGCCGACCGTCGGGTAGGTCACGATCGACGTGTGCGCCGCCGACGACGTGCCGAGATCCGCGCACAGCTCCGCCGGGGACGGACTCCGGGCGTTGCCGTCGCGTTCCCCTTCCCCGAAGAGGCCCAGCCACGGAGTACGCAGCGATGCCTCGGCCGGCCCTCTCCGGACGCTGTTCGTCGCCCGGGGCGACACGCTGACCGCGGCGCCCAGTTCAAAGGCCTCGGCGGCCAGGAACGCCACCCGGCCGCCGAAGCCGTAGCCGATGACTCCGACCTGTTCGTAGGACCAGCCCTGGTCGGTGAGGGTGCTCAGCAGCGCGCCGACACGTGCGACGAGTTCGCCGTCCGTGGGCCCGTCCGCGGACAGGTCCGCGGCGAGCGACGCGTATCCGTGCTCCGCCAGGCGGTTCATGACTTCGGGGGCGTCCCCGGCCAACCGACCCGCCTCACACCCCACGACGACGGCCCCTCGCGGAGATCCGGCCAGGCGGATCTCCGCGACATCGAGACGTCCTCCCGGCAGCTCGACAGCGAACGTATCGGGCTTGATCCTGGGAACCGCCAAAACCGCCCCGTCCATGGCGAACTCTCCTTCTTCGGCCGACCGCGCCACCGCGCTCAGCGGGGAACGACGATCCCGGCCGCTTCGCGGTCCCAGCAGCCCTCATTGGATTCCCTCCGCAGCTCGGCCTTGCGCGCTTTACCGGTCGGGGTACGAGGAAGGTCCTCCGCGAAGCGCACAAACCGGGGAACGGCATAGCGAGGCAGACGGTCTATCAGAAACGCGGTGAGGGCGGCCTCGGTGAGGGTGGAGTCCGGACGGCGGACGACGAAGATCTTGATCTCCTGCTCGAACTCGTCCGCGTCGACCGCGACAGCGGCACATCCGACGACTTCTTCGTGTGCCAGCACCTCCCGCTCGACCTCCATCGACGAGACGTTCTCCCCGCGACGCCGGATCGCGTCCTTCACCCGGTCGACGAAGTAGTAGTAGCCGTCGCTGTCCTGTCTGAGCAGGTCACCGGTGTGGAACCAGCCGTTGCGCCATGCGTTCGCCGTCGCCTGGCTGTCGTGCAGATACGACAGGCACAGCGTCCACGGATAGATGTGGCGCACGATGCACTCCCCCGGCTCGCCCACCGGGACCTCGATGTCGTGTTCGTCGACCAGCCGGATCTGGACTCCGGGGCGCGGTTTGCCACAGGAGATCCGGTCGATCGCGGTCTGATCGGCGCCGGTCGCGATGACGCCACCGACCTCGGTGGACCCGAACGACGAGCGAAGGACGATCCCGAATCGCGCGGTGAACTCCTTGTGCTTGGAGTGAACCGGGTTCATGTACGCCGTCCGGATGCTGCACTCCGCGTCGGAGTCCCGAAGGGGCTGGTGCATGAGGAACTCGCCCATGGTGGCGACCAGCAGCGTGTGGGTCGCACCCACCCGGGTCGCGTCGGTGATGAACGTACTGGCGGAGAAGCGTTCCTCGATATAGGCGCTGCCGCCGACGATGAAAGCGGTGGCCATGCCGCCGATGCCCAGTATGTGGAACATCGGACAGACGATGTACACGACCTCGTCCTCGCCGCCCAGCATCCCCTGGATCGTGTCGGGATCAGCGGCCTGGAACATGTGGGCGTTGGTGAGCACGACCCCCTTCGACTTTCCGGTGGTCCCCGACGTGTAGCCGATGAGCAGCGGGTCCCAGACGTGGCGCTCCACCGGTTCGATCGCCGGGCCACTCAGCTGGAGCGCCGTGAAGGGCAGGAGCCGCCGGCCGGAGAAGTCCCCGGGCCTGGTCCCGTTCCCTTCTTCGTTCCCGCCGCGGACGACAAGGGTCTTCAGCAGGCCGCCGTCGAACCTGGACAGTGTCTCCAGGTAGTGCGCTTCCACGAGAGCGGTCGTCGCGCCGCTGTCGGACACGACATGGGTGAGAATCGCGCCCTTGTACATCGTGTTCGTCGGGACGGCCACGGCGCCGATGAAGTTGAGGGCGACCAAAGCCAGGGCGTAGTCCGTGGAGTTGTCGAGCATGATCAGCACCCGGTCCCCTGCGGATACCCCGGCACCGCGTAGGCCGGCCCCCAGTTCGCAGGCGCGGTCCCACACCTCCTGGTACGTCAGCGTCGCGACCGGGCTGCCCAGGGCCACCTGGCCGGGCCTCCGGGCCAGGTTCTCGCGAAGCGCTTCGGTGATGGTCCACCGCTCATATTCGAAGTGGCCGATCGTGACTTTGGAAGACGGGATCACCATACCGAGCTGACTCCTTTGTCAGTAGGACGGCGGTGCCTTATTGACCGGGCATTCATTACAGAGCTCCGGCGAGGAAGCCTCGCATGGCGGCAACGAATTTCTCGTGGTGCTCGATCTGCGTCCAGTGTCCGCAGTTTCCGATTCCGTAGATCCGCGCGTTCGGGATGTGCTGGAAGTAGTACACCCCGCCGCCGAACGTGACGAACTTGTCCTCCCGGCCGTGAATGATCAGCGTTTCCTGCGTGATCGCCGCAAGGTCGTCCACGGTGATGCGCCACGGTTGGCTCATGTCGAACGTCGCCCGGTGGGAGCGTTCCACCTCAGGGCGGACCGCACGGGGCAGTCGGGCGGCGGCGATCTCGTCAAGTCTGCCGCCGAGGCGCTCCGGGTCGTGCAGAAAGTCCCGCAGCAGCCCGGTCATCGCCTCCGTCGACGGGTCGTCGTAGAAATTGACCAGATGGGGCAGCGAGGGGCCGAAGAACTCGGGCGGTGATCCTCCGGCTCCCATCAGAACAAGCTTGTCGACCCGCTCGGACGCCTGCCCGGTGATGCCGATCGACCACATGCCGCCCATCGAGTTGCCGACCAGGGTGGCCTGGTCGATGCCGAGTTTGTCCAGCAGGCCGATCATCGTGTCGATGCGCAGCTGAGTGAAAGGAGCGAGACCCGCCGGAGGGGGATTCGGATGTGTGGAGTCACCGAATCCGAGAACGTCGGGGGCCAGACAGTGGTAGTCCTTTCCCAGGTCGGCGAGGACGCCCTCCCAGTTCGACGCACCGGTCGCACCGGGGCCCGAACCATGCAGAAAGAGAATGGCCGGAGCATCGGGGTCGCCGGACTCATTGAGATGGATCTCGGCCTCGCCGACGGGAATTCTGGACGTCGAAATCCTCGCTCCGGTGGTCATGTTTCCTCCCTTGGCGCGACATCAGGGGCCATCGTGCTCGGCCCGGACCGGGCGTGTGCGCCGGGATTCCACTCCACGGAACCGGATCGACGTCGTCGGGGTGCGGTTCCACCGTGCTGAACAACCGCTGTCGAGCCGCGCACCGTCGAGGCGATGGTGGAGGACCGCCGGACCAGGGGAGCCACTCGACCATGGATACAGATGACACCGTGCTCTGGGACGTGACCGACGGGGTCGCCACCATCACCTTCAACCGGCCCGAGGCGCACAACGCGCAGAATCCGCGGCTGGAGCAGCGCTACCTCGACCTTCTGGTACGGGCCGACGACGACCGGGACGTCCGGGCTGTGATCGTCACCGGCGCGGGTAGGTCGTTCTGTGTCGGCGGCGACGCGGCGGTGGCCCAGCAGGTCATCGACGCGGGCGGCTGGGCCAAGGGCATTCCGCATCCGATGGAGCGATTCGCCATGGCGGTACGCAAGCCGGTCGTCGCCGCGATCAACGGCGGTTGCGCCGGCGTCGGACTGGTCTACGCGGCCACCTGCGACGTGCGGTTCGCGGCGAGGGGAGTGAAGATCGCGACGTCGTTCTCACGACGCGGTTGTGTGGCCGAGCGCGGGCTTTCCTGGATGCTGCCCCGGTTGATCGGACATGGCCACGCGAGTGACCTGCTGTTGTCCGGCCGCGCGATCGTGGCGGAGGAGGCCGAGCGCATGGGACTGGTCAACCGTGTGGTCGAACGTGACCAGTTGATGGACGTCGCCAGAACCTGGGCGTCCGACGTGGCCGCGAACTGTTCGCCGTCCGCCATGGCGACCATCAAGCGGCAACTGCTCGACGACACCGGCAACGACCTGTCGACCGCGTTGGCGCAGGCCGGTGAGCACGTCATGACCGCGACGAGCGGCGAGCCCGATTTCCGCGAGGGATTCGCCAGCTTCCGCGAGAACCGGCCCGCCGCCTTCCAGGAACTTCCGCCGCTTCCGAGCCGGGGCGGAAAGTTCACGCTGGAGTCCTGGACCGAGGATTCCAGGGGCTGATGAACGCCGGCCGGCGAACGACCCCAGTCAATTCGGTGGAGGTTACCTGATCATGGGAAAGTCAGCCGTCAACATCGTCCGACCGACCGACGAAGCGGAACCGGCGACCTACCCGATGCCCAGAGCGGCCGGGTGCCCGTTCGACCCGCCTCCCGCACTGACCGCGCCTGAGGCACAGCAGGGTATGCGGAAGGTCCGGCTGTGGGACGGCAGGTGGGTGTGGCTGGTGACCAAGTACAGCGACGTCCGTGCGCTGTTCGCCGACCAACGCGTCAGCCATGACACAAGGCACCCCAGTTATCCCCATGAGAGTCCGGGATTCAAGGCACGCGCGATGCAGGGCCAGAGCTTCGTCAACATGGACTCCCCTGAGCACCAGCGGTTGCGCCGCATGGTCACCGCGCCCTTCGCCTCGCGACGGGTGGAGAGTATGCGTCCGCAGATCCAGGAGAGCGTCGACGGCCTGATCGACGACATGCTGGCCGGGCCGAAACCGGCCGACCTCGTGGAAGCTTTCGCCCTCCCGGTGCCCTCACTGATCATCTGCCTGCTGCTGGGCGTCCCGGTCGAGAAGCAGTCGTTCTTCCAGGAGACCGCCCGGATCATCATCAGCACGGGCTCGCCGCCCGATGTCGTCAACACCGCGCAAGGGGCCTTGCTCGACTACCTCGAAGGTCTGGTCGTCGAGAAGATGAAACATCCCGGCGCCGACCTCCTCTCCGATGTGGCGGTGAAACACGTCGCCACCGGAGGGATAACCGCACGCGAGGCCGCGATCAGCGGGCGGTTGCTGCTCGTCGGCGGCCACGAGACGACCGCGAACATGATCGCCCTCGGAACGCTGGCCCTGCTCCAGAACCCCGAGCAGCTCGCCGTGCTGCGCGACACCGATGATCCGAAGCTGCTCGCGTCCACCGTGGAGGAAATGCTGCGCTACCTCTCGATAGCCCATATCGCCCCACGGCGGTTCGCTCTGGAGGACATCGAGATGGACGGGGTCACGATCCGCGCGGGAGACGGTCTGGCGCTGTCGCTCGACGCGGCCAACCGCAGCCCCGAGGAGTTCCCGGATCCCCAACGCCTGGACCTGCGCAGGGACGCACGCAAGCACGTGGCCTTCGGATTCGGCCCCCACCAGTGCCTGGGCCAGCCTCTGGCCAGGGTCGAGCTCCAGATCGTCTACGGAACCCTCTACCGGCGCATCCCGACTCTGCGGCTCGCGATCGAGCCGGACCAGGTCGATTTCAAGGACGAGGGAATCATCTACGGCGTGCATTCACTGCCGGTCACCTGGTAGGCGACAGGCCAGGTCATCGCGTGATCGCGAGCTGCCTGGTCTCATGTGGTTGGCGTCGCCGGCATCATCACGCCCTGGAACACCCCGGCGCCGGCGGGCCGACCTGCCGCGGGGTTTCCACGTCGAACCCACGGTGTTCCGGGATGTCGACAACTCCATGCGGATCGCGCGGGAGGAGATCTTCAGCCCCTGCCCCGGCTTTACACAATTGGATGCGACGAGAATTGCTCGTTCCGCTCCGTAGAACAGGCGGTTGGGCTCTGGGTCGGCCCGGCTTTAGCTTCTCTGCATACGAACCGGCAGAGAACGTAATTCAGTCGACAGGAGAGGTCCATGGCGACCGTCGGTTACTCGACTGCGCAGCGGATTACCCAACCCGGTGTAAAGGCTTTCCTCGCCAGTCCGGTGAAGAAACTGCTGATCAACAACCGGTGGGTCGACGCCCGTTCCGGCAGGACGTTCGAGATTGTCGATCCGACGACCGAGGATGTTCTCGCGAGGGCGGCCGAAGGCGACGCCGCCGATGTCGACGCGGCGGTCGATGCCGCCCGAACCGCGTTCGAAGGACCTTGGGGCCGACTGCCCGTGGCCGAGCGCGCACGGTACCTCCTCAGGTTCGCCGCCGCGATCGAGGCGAACCTGGACGAGCTCGCTGAGCTTGAGAGCCTCAACAACGGGCAGACGCTGGCGACCGCCAAGGCGATGATCACCGAAGGCGCGGTCGGGGCGCTGCACTTCTACGCGGGGTCGGCCGTGAGCATTCACGGCGAGACCCCCGCGACCGACGAATCGTTCTTCAACTACTCGTTGCGCGAGCCGATTGGGGTGTGTGCCGGGATCATCCCCTGGAACGTGCCCATCCCGATGGCCGTCTGGAAGATCGCACCCGCGCTCGCCGCCGGGAACACCGTGATCATCAAGCCCGCCGAGCAGACGCCCCTGACGGCCGTGCGACTCGGGGAACTGCTGCTCGAAACCGGTATCCCCGACGGCGTCGTCAACATCGTGACCGGCTTCGGCCCGGGAGCGGGCAGCGCCATCGCCGAGCACCCGGGAATCGACAAGGTGGCGTTCACCGGATCGACCGAGGTCGGGAGGTCGATCCTGCGTGCCTCCACGGGCAATCTCAAGCGGGTAACCCTCGAACTCGGCGGCAAATCACCCAACGTCGTCTTCGCCGACGCGAACATGGCCGCGGCCGTACCGACCGCGCTCGCCGGCTTCTCGCTCAACTCGGGCCAGATCTGTGCGGCCGGCACACGCATCCTCGTTCAACGCGACGCCCACGACGAGTTCGTGGAGACGCTCACGCGGTACGCGGGCGGCCTGACGTTGGGAGATCCACTGGACCCGGCCAGCGACATGGGGCCCCTGTCGTCGAAGGAGCAGTTCGAGCGGGTCACCGGGTACCTCGACGTCGGCAAGGCCGAAGGCGCTCGTGCCACCACAGGCGGATCGCCCGCAGACGGGCGCGGCTACTTCGTCGAACCCACCGTCTTCGTCGACGTCGACAACGACATGCGGATCGCCCGGGAGGAGATCTTCGGGCCGGTCGTCTCCGTGATCCCGTTCACGGACGAGAACGACGCCGTCCTCCAGGGCAACGACACGAGCTACGGGCTTGCCGCCGCCGTGTGGACGAACGATCTGGGCCGTGCCCATCGGGTCGCACGGCGCCTGAAGGCAGGGTCGGTGTGGGTGAACAACTACTACACCAACGACCTTTCCCTCCCCTTCGGTGGATACAAGCAGTCCGGCGTCGGTCGCGAGCACGGGTCCAACTGGTACGAGCACTACACCGAGGTCAAGTCGGTCTACGTGAAGCTCTGACCGGCTGAATACGCATGACGCGAATGCCGTGTTCCAGCGCCCCGCATTTGGAGGTTCAATGGCGACCGAAGGCGCTCCCCTCACGACCGACACCGAGTTCGATCACACGGATCCTGCGTTCGCGCGAAATCCGGACGAACGGTTCAAGACTCTGCGTGAGCAGTGCCCGATTCTCCATTCACCCAAGCTCGGTGGCTTCTGGCTTTTCACTCGCTATGACGACATCCAAAACGCCACGCGTGACCCGCTGACGTTCTCGAGCGCCGCGGGGATCACTCTCCCGCCCATCGGAGCGAGCGTTCCGCTGCCGCCGCTCGAGGTCGACCCGCCGGAGCACTCCGGGTACCGCAAGCTCCTGCAGCAGGAGTTCAGCAGAGGCCGCATGCAGCAACTCGAGGTATCGATCCGGGAGCTGACCAACGAGTTCATCGACGGCTTCATCGAGCGTGGGTCGGCCGACCTCATGCAGGAGATCGCGGACCCGTTGCCGGCGGTGGTCATCGCCGAGCTGATGGGCTTTCCGCGGTCGGACTGGGAACAGTTCGCCGAACTCCTCGCGGTCATGAGCAAGGCAGCTGTCGAAGGGGACACGGAGGCCGGCGGGAAGGCCGCCGTCGCGTTCTTCGGGCACATCGGGCAGGCGCTCGCGGACCGGCGCGCCAACCCCCGGGACGACTTGCTGACCCGCGTCGCGCTGGCGGAGATCGACGGTGCCACGATCAGTGAGGAGGCGGCTCTCGGCACCTCCTGGACGATCGTCGTCGCAGGCTTCGAGACAACGGTGGGCGGCATCGGATCGCTGCTGATGCACATAGGTTCCGACCCGGAGTTGAAGCGGCGCCTGCTCACGGACGGGTCGTTGATCCCCAAGGCGGTCGAGGAGACCGTGCGCATGGAGGCGCCGATTCAGGGGATGCGGCGCACGCTCACCCAGGATGTCTGCATCCGCGACACGCGGCTCAGTGCCGGCGATCATGTCTGGCTGTCCTACTCGTCCGCGAACAGGGACGAGGAGAAGTTCGACGATCCGGACACGTTCGACCTCGACCGGAGTCCGAACCGGCACTTCGGTTTCGGCGACGGCATCCACCGCTGCGTCGGCGCTCCGTTGGCGCAGTTGGAGATGCGGGTCGTCGCGGAGGAGGTGCTGCGGCGGATGCCGCGTCTGCGCGTCGACGACCTGGATGCCATCGAGTTCTGGTCCGTCCAGAGTCGTAAGCCGCTGTCGCTGCCGTGCAGTTGGTGAGGACACCGGCCGGAGTCCGCGGGGCGGCGGCCGTGGAGGCGGTCGGGGCCGCCGCGTACCTGTCACCCGTGGTTCATATCCCACCACATCGATCACGATGAGGATCAGATGATGATCAACGCGTCTGCTGCGGTTCTCCGTGCCAAAGACGGGCCGCATGCCGTCGAGGAGGTCACTCTCGACGCACCCGGTGAGGACCAGATCGTCGTGCGGATCGCCGCCGCCGGTTTCTGCCACAGCGATGTTCTGCCGCGTGCCGCGGAGTTCCCCGTCGGCCCACCCGTGATCACCGGCCATGAGGGCGCGGGTGTGGTCGAGTGGAGGGGTTCCGACGTGTCCGGGATCGAGGTGGGCGATCACGTCGTACTGTCCTTCGCCTCCTGCGCCACGTGTCAGGAGTGCGCCGGCAGACATCCCGCGTACTGCGAGACCTTCACGGAGCGCAACCTTTTCGGGCGCTCCGCTGCCGGCGGCTCAGGAGCCACCGACGCCGCCGGGGAGCCCGTCATGGCTCGCTGGTTCGGGCAGTCGTCGTTCGCCACCAAGGCTGTCGTCGACGCGAACAACGCCGTGGTCGTCGACCGCGACCTCCCGCTGGACGTTCTCGCCCCGCTCGGTTGCGGGATGATCACGGGAGCCGGAAGTGTCCTGAACGTGCTCCAGGTGCAGCCCGGGACGTCCATCGCCATCTTCGGTACGGGCTCGGTCGGACTCGCCGCGTTACTCGCCGCGAAAGCAGCGGGGGCTGAATCGATCATCGCCGTCGACCTCCATCCGTCGCGACTGGACCTGGCGGCCGAGCTCGGCGCCACCGCCACCGTGCTGGGCGGCGACAAGGACGTCGTGGAACAGATCCGGAAGCACACAGGTCGGGGAGCGCACTACAGCTTCGACACGACCGGGGTGCCCGCGGTGATTCTCTCCGCCATCCAATGCCTACGGGCCCGAGGCACCTGCGCTCTCGTCGGAGTACAGACGGGCGACGTGGTACTCGACGGGAACGTGCTGCTCGGCAAGCAGCTCGGCTCCGTGGTCGAAGGCGACGCGGACCCCCGGACGTTCATTCCGCACCTGATCAAGCTCTGGCGCGACGGACGGTTTCCCTTCGATCGCTTGATCGAAAAGTATCCCTTCGCCGCGATCAACGAAGCCGAGAGGGCATCGCTGGAAGGCCGGACCGTCAAGCCGGTGCTCGTCATGGACTGAGTGGTCAGGAAGGCCGCCCGGGACCGCCGGCCACCGAGGCGTTCGCCGTTGGCAGGCGACAGAGCCAGCGAAACAACACAGGGACAGAGGAAGGAACGGCATTCATGCGAGTCACAGTGGATCAGGAGATGTGCGTCTCCGCCGGGCAGTGCGCGACCCTCGTGGGCAAGGTGTTCGATCAGCGCGAGGAGGACGGGGTCGTGGTGCTCCTGGACGAGCGGCCTCCCGTGGATCTGGAGGAGGCCGTCCGCGACGCGGCCGCCGTCTGTCCCGTCGGCGCCATCAAGCTGGCCGAGTCATGAGCTTCACCGGACTGGCGGGGAAGGTCGCGCTCGTGACCGGCGCCGCCGGCGGCATCGGGGCGAGCACGGCCCGGCGGCTCTCGGCCGAAGGCGCGAAGGTCGTGCTGGTCGACCGGGACGTCCCGGGGAGCGAGTCGGTCGCGAAGGAACTGACCGGCGACACCTTGGTGCTGGGCGGTGACGTCGGCTCCGCCGACGACATGACGTCGGTCTTCGATCGTGCCGTCTCCAGGTTCGGTCACGTTGACCTGTACCACCTCAACGCGGGTGTCGCCGGGGAGATCGTCACGTTCGACGCTCTTGAGGCCGAGGTCTTCGACGAGGTCGTACGGACCAACCTTCGCGGTGTGTTCCTGGGGCTGAAGAACGCCTTCCGCGTCCTGAACTCCCAGGGAACCGGTGGCTCCATCGTCCTGACCTCCTCGATCTCCGGCCTGCGGGGAACTCCCAAGATGCCCGCCTACTCCGCGAGCAAGCACGGTGTCATCGGTCTGGCGAAGAGCGCCGGCGTGCAGGGTGCCCCGCTGGGCATCCGCGTGAACGCGATCGCACCGGGTCTCATCGACACCGGCCTGCACGCGGTGCCGGGCATGCTGGCCGGTTTGGCGGCGGGCCCGGCCACGCCGGGTACGCTCACCAACCCGTCGCACCGGATGGGCACGGCGGACGAGGTGGCCGCGCTGGTCGCGTTCCTGCTCAGCGACGAAGCCCCCTTCATCACCGGTGCCGTCGTCGCGATCGACGGTGGCGCGACCGCGGACAGTCCACACAAGTTCGTCGTAACCACCTGAGCCGCAGAAGTCGAAGGAGACCGGCATGAGGTATCTGATGATCGCCCAGACGACCCCGGTGGAAGGCCGCGACGACGAGTTCAACGCCTGGTACGACGGCGAACACCTGAAGGACGTCCTGGCCATACCCGGGTTCGTCGCGGCCGAGCGGTTCGAGGTGGCCTCCGGCGAGGCACCGTTCAAGTACTACGCGTTCTACGAGGTGGAAGCCGAGAGCATCGGCGAGATCTGGGCGGCGGCCGGCCGGATGCGCGACTCGATGGCGACGACCGAGGCTCTCGGAAAGACCGGCGCGTTCATCCTGTCCCCGCTCGGCAGCCGCGTCACCGGCGCGGATTTCACGAACGCTCCGGCAGGCTGATCGTACGGACCACCTGGTGCCGGAGCCCGGAGTCGCCGGGTTCCGGTACCGGCACGTCAGTGAGCCGGGACATGCAATACGTCGACCAGAACGGCAGGACGTCCGTCCGGTGTCAACACCCGCGCGCTGGTGGCCGCGAGGCGACGCCCCGTGTGCAGTACCTCGGCCGTGCATCCGACGGGCGGACCGCCGGCCTCAAGAGGGCGCAGGAAGCAGGCCCGGATCTCCACCGGTCGCATCCTGCTCCCCGAGGGAAGCATGTTCCGCAGGGCGTGTCCGGCGGCCTGCTCCCCGATCAGCGCCCCGATACCGCCGTGGATCCCGCCACGGCCATTGCCGAATTCAGGGCGGGCGTCTATCTGGAACCGAAGCACCGGCCCTTCCTTGTCGAGCGGCTTGAGCCCGAGCAACTCGTGCACCGGCACACCGTCCGCCGCCCCGGCTGATCGCGGCGCGGCCCGGTCCGGGGTTGCCGGCAAGGTGCCCTCGTTCCGGCTGCCCACGGCCACGACCGCGAACCGCCCCGTGATCACCGCGATCAATCGCCCTGCCTGGTCCACCAGTTCGCCGCTGGACATGACGCCGAACTCGTCGACGGCGTCGACCCGGCCCGTGCCGCTGATGTCGCCACCCGTCAGCGTCGGGCGCGCGACGACGTCGAGGTGCAGGTTGGTCGTGGCGATGGACCGGTCCGATGGGAGCCGGCTCACACTCGCCTGCCCGAGAACGACGTCGGCGAGTACGAAGAGCGCGCCCGCCGCGATGTCGCCGGAGTCGTCCACACACCGGGCGAGCGGACTCATCCGGGCGTCGACGGAGCCGTCGGCTCGCCGCGTGCTCACGATGCCCATCAGCTCGTCGGCCGGTGTCAGAAGGGTCGACTGCGGGTGCCATTTCCGGTCGGGCGCCGGTCCGGTGATCGAATCCATCTCGCGAGTCTGGGCGCTGTCCCTTGCCGGGCCAACGTCGGGTTCCGGGCAGCAGAACACGGCGTCGCGCGGCGGCGGGTCGGCCGGTAGACATAAGTCCCAGGAACCCCGCAGAGGAGGCCCGACCGTGTCGAACGTGATCGGTATCGGCATGACGCACTACCCGATGTTGGCTGCCACCGACGCCCACATGGCCAGTCTGATGAAGACAATCCTCAAGGATCCCGACATCCCCGCCGAGTTGAAGGACCCCGCCAACTGGCCCGCGCAGGCCAAAGCGGAATGGGGCGACGACGAGGGTACGACCGCGGCCGCGGCCCACCGCGAGGTACTGCGACAGGGTCTGCGGCGCGCACGCACCGCCATCGACGAGTTCGGGCCCGACCTCCTGGTGGTCTGGGGCGACGACCAGTACGAGAACTTCCGCGAGGAGGTCATCCCGTCCTTCTGCGTCCTGGCCTACGACGACACCGAGGTCGAGGCGTTCGCGGTCCTCAAGCTGCTCAAGGTGCCCAACGCCTGGGATGTGTCGCAGGACCTCACCTTCACCATGCGCGGCGCGCTCGACTTCGCCAAGCAGCTCGTCGCCGATGTCGGCAGCGAGGGGGTGGACGTGGCGTACTCCTATGAACAGCGCAAGGGTGTGCACTTCCCGCACGCCTTCGCCAACACGCAGATCTTCCTCGACTACGACCACATCGGCAGGGAGTTCCCGTATCCGATCGTGCCCATCGCGGTGAACTGCTACGGCGAGCACGTCATCGCCCGCAAGGGCGGCATCGCACGGTTCGCCGACATCCAGGCCGGCGAGGACCTCGACCCGCCGGGGCCGTCGCCCAGGCGCTGCTTCGAGATGGGCCAGGCGGTGGGCCGGGCGGTCCGCGACAGTGGCCGGCGGGTCGCCCTGGTCGCCTCGTCCAGCTGGTCGCACGCGTTCCTCAACGACAAGGACTGGCATCTGCGCCCCGACACCGGGGCCGACCGCAGGCTCTACGACGCGATGGTGGCGGGCGACTACGACGCCTGGACGAAGACCACGACACGGGAGGTCGTCGCGGCCGGCCAGCACGAAATGCTCAACTGGTTCTGCCTGCTGGGGGCGATGCACGAACTCGGCCTCGGGCTTCAGGAGAGCGAGTTCGTCCAGACCGAGGTCCTCAACTCGAACAAGGTGTTCGCGGTCTTCACATGACCACCACCGAGACCTGTCAGAGGCGGGAAACGTGAAGA
Source organism: Streptomyces sp. GQFP (assembly GCF_021545335.1). GTDB lineage: Bacteria > Actinomycetota > Actinomycetes > Streptomycetales > Streptomycetaceae > Streptomyces. Next base: position 771,244 of record NZ_CP089312.1, read on the forward strand.
CTGCGGAGCACGCACGGAAACCCGTCGGAGTAGGGATCATCGGGGCCAATCCGGACCACGGCTGGGCGGCCACCGCGCACATCCCCGCGCTGGGCGTGCTGCCGGACTTCGCTCTGCGAGCCGTGTCCACCACGCGGCGCGAATCCGCCGACGCCGCGGCGAAGGCGTTCGGCGCCGACCATGCTTTCGACCATCACGGCGATCTGGTCGGCTGCCCGGACGTCGATCTTGTCGTGGTCACCGTCAAGGTGCCTCATCACCTCGAACTGGTGAGTGCCGCCCTGCGCGCGGGCAAGGCCGTCTACTGCGAGTGGCCGCTCGGCGCGAACCTGGATGAGGCGGAGGCGATGGATTCCCTGGCCTCGCAGGCCGGCGTGCCGACGATGATCGGGCTTCAGGCGCGATCGGCCCCCGCCGTCGGCTACGTCCGCGATCGGATCGCGGACGGGTGGCTGGGCGAAGTCCTGTCCACCACGATGGTGGGCACGTCCATGCCGGGAACCGTGGTGCCCAAGGCCCACGCATACCTGGCCGACCCCGCCAACGGGGCTACCGCGCTGACCATCGCCGGCGGGCACAGCCTGGACGTCCTGTGCCACTGCCTCGGCGAGTTCGACGAGCTGTCCTCGTTCACCGACACCCGCCTGCCCGTACTGAAGATCAAGGAAACGGGCGAGTCGTGGCCCAAGACGGCACCCGATCAGGTTGCGGTCATCGGCAGACTCGGCAGCGGCGTGACGGCTTCGGCGCACTTCCGCGAAGGTCTCACCGGGCATAGTAGCTTCCTGTGGGAGATCAACGGAACCGAGGGCACCGTTCAGGTCACCGCCCGCCATTCGCACCCCGGCATCTATCCGCTGACCGTCACAGTCTCCCGCGCCGGCGAGACGAGCGGCACGCCGGTGGACATCCCGTCGTCCTACGGGGTCCCCGCGGAGGCCGTGGCCGTCGTCAACACCCTCGGCCACTCGCCGGCCGCCAACATCGCCAGGTCGTACGCCCGGCTGGCAGGCGACCTGCGCGAGGGCACCAGGACCGTACCCACGTTCGCGGATGCCCTGGTCCGGCATCGGATGATCTCGGTTGTCGAGAGCAGCGCGCGCAGCGGCACGCGCCACCGGCTGCGGTGACGCGTACCAGGTCCTCGCGGTCCTCGCGCCGTCGGCGCGTCCTCAGCTCATCGTGTCGAGCGCCGTGTCGAGCGCGTCGACCGCGTCCGCGTAGGAAGGCTGGTGCGCTGTCAGTCCGGCGTCCACCTTCAGCAACTGGCCGGTGATGAAGCGGGCTTCGTCACCGGCCAGGAAGGCGACGGCGTTCGCGACGTCCTGCGGCTGCCCGGTGGCACCGAGCAGTTGCTGCCGCAGATGCTTCCGCAGCGTTTCCTCGGACAGGCCCCCGCCGGGCCGGGACACCCGGATGAGGCCGGGGACCACGGCGTTGCAGCGGATCCCCCGCTTTCCGTACTGCGTCGCGATGGACAGCGTCAGATGTACGACCGCGGCCTTCGAGGCCCCGTAGGCCGTCAGCATCACATCGCCCATGAGTCCGGTGACCGAGGCCGTGTTGACGATGCTGCCGCGGCCGCGCGCGAGCATGTGCGGAATGGCGTGCTTGCTGCCCAGCAGCTGACCACGGAGATTGACCGCCAGGGTCTGGTCCCAGTGGCCGATGTCGGCCGACACGACGTCCCTGTCCTCCCGGAGCAGGTGCATGGCGGCGGCGTTGTTGTGCAGGATGTCGAGCCGCCCGAAGCTGTCGACCGCGAGCTTCATGGTGGCGGCGACCTGGCCCTCGTCGCGTACGTCGCAGCCCGTCGCCGCCGCCGTCCCGCCGGCTTCGACGATGCGCGCCGCGTTCTCCTTGACGGCCGCCTCGTCGATGTCGGCGAGCACGACGGCCGCGCCACGGGCGGCGAGTGTCGCCGCTGTCGCCGCGCCGATGCCTCCGGCGCAGCCGACCACCACGGCGACACGGGAGGACAGCGGGTGCTGGTACTGGTCCATGAGCCGACTCCTGGTCTAGGCGGTGGCGGCGGCCTTGCCGATACGGGCCCGTGCCACGCCGATCCGGTGCAGCTGCCCGGTGCCCTCGACGATGTCGAGGAACTTCACGTCCCGGTACCACTTCTCGATGAGGTGTTCCTTCGACGACGCGGCGGGCCCCATCATCTGCATCGCGCGGAAGGTCACGGCCTCAAGTACCGGAAGCGCGTAGGCCTTCGCCATGTGTGCGGCCGTCGCGCTGGCCTCGCCCCGATCGTGGATCCAGCCGGCGCGCAGGACGAGCGCGCGCACCCGGTCGAGCGCGTGCCGCATCTCCGCCACGTCTTCGACCAGCCGGTCCCGGCGGCGCGAGGAGTACCCCTTGTCGTGTTCCTGGACCCAGTTCCAGGCGTAGTCAAGGGAGCCGCGGGCCATGCCGAGCCCCTGTGCGGCGCAGTGCGGCCGCGTGCCGTTCATGATGGCCATGATCTGGCCGAAGTCGTTGCTCGGCAGCCTGCGGTCCTCGGCGAGCACCAGGTTCTCGAACTCGATGGTGGCCTGCGGATACCAGCGCTGGCCCAGCTTGTCCTCGGTGAACTTGGTGGTCCTGAGGCCCGCGTCCTGGCGGTCGACGATGAAGGCCCGGAGCCCCTTCAGGCCCGCCCCCGGCTCGGTCTGGGCGAAGACCACGAGATAGTCAGAGGTCGAGCCGTGCGAGATGAACCGCTTCTGGCCGTTGAGAATCCAGTGGTCGCCGTCGCGGACCGCGCTCGTCCTGATCTGGGAGAGATCGGAGCCGCAGTGGTCCTCGGTCATGCAGATCGAGGTGAACTTGTACTCGCCCCGCAGGGTGCCGTCGGCCCATTTCTCCACCTGCTCCGGGGAGCCCAGGAGCCGTACGGCGCGCTCGCCGAGGTTGTTGCCCGGCAGTCCCTGCCAGCCCCAGCCGTCGCCGTAGCACATCTCCTCCATGACCAGCAGCCCCAGCAACGCGCCACCGCCTTCGAGCTTCTTCAGGACCTGCGGGTCATCGGTGTGACCCGGGCCCGAGTAGCGGAAGTCGAGCGGGCTGTGCTTGACGGGGCACTTGGCGAGGACTTCGTCAGTGTCCGCGGGGAAGGCCTGCGTGTCGTCGGCCTCGCGGGCACGGGGGCGCACTTCGGCAATGGTCCAGTCGTTTATCTCGGCCAGCAGTTGCCTGGTCTCCGGTGATATCTCGGTTGTCAGCACGGGCCACACCTTCGTGTTCGTTCGTGGTTGTTCCGGACCGCTCAGCTGTTGCTGAGCACCAGGAGGTTGATGAGCGGGTCGAAGTCGATCGAGGCAAGGACGGCGGCGCTGCGGTAGATGCGCTCGACCGGGTGGTCGGTGATGACGCCGTGGACGCCCATGAGTTCGATCCCCTCCCGCGACGCGTTCCGGACCAGGTGGTTCACCTGCGCCACGACCCGGGATGTGCGGTCCTCGGCGTCGTCGGCCGTCGCCAGGCTCGTGACGGCCTCCTGGAGTGCCGCGCGGGTGGACTCGGCCTCCATGAACAGATTGGCGAGTACGAACGCGACGCCCTGGAACCCGACGAGGGGACGGCCGAATGCCGTACGGTTCAGCCCCCAGTCGGCCGCGTAGCGGGTCGCGGACTCCGCCGCGCCCAGGGATACGGCGGCCTGCGCGAGGCGGCACACCCCGATCGCCGCGGCGAGCCCGGACTGCCGCAGAACCGCGTCCTGGCCGATGCGCAGCTCGTCGACCACCGCCCTGGTGGCGAGCGCGGCGGCGCCGAGCGCCAGCCGGCGGTCGTGCTCTCCCTCGAACCGGACGGAGGCGGCGGGGTCGTCGAGTACGAACCCGATCAGTTCGCCGTCCTCGTCGCGGGCGATGACGACGGCGACGTCCGCCCGGCCCGCGAAGGCGACAGCGGTCTTCTCTGCGCTGACGATCCAGTCGTCGCCGTCGCGCCGCGCGGTCGCCTCCAGTTCTGAGGGCGCGCGGCCGTAGCCCTCGAAGAGCAGCAGACCGGCGGGGGCGAGTGGCGAACGGGCGAGCAGCGGGAGGTACTTCTCCCGCTGGGGGCCGGAGCCGCACGCCGCGATCAGCCAGGCGACCTGCCGGGAGGTGACCCACGCGTACGCCAGTGCCGGATCCGCCCAGGCGAGTCCTTCGGCGGCCAGGCAGAAGCTCAGCGGATCCTCCGCTCCTGCGGCGAAGGCGTCGCGGCCGGGCAGCCAGTCGATGCCTTCCAGCGTCTTCACTATCGGCTCGGGAAAGGCGCTTTGGGCCTCGGCTTCCGCGGCCAGCGGTCGCAGCCGCTCGACGGCGAGGTCATGCAGTTCGGTGGAGATGCGCTGTTGTTCCACGGTCAGAGACAAGTCGAACACGATTCGACGCCTTTCGGAAATGACTTCACGAGCAGTACTCGGGTGATTGTCGACCCGCAGCCGCGTGGAATTAAGATCGCTTTCCACTGCGCTGAACTCCGTGATCAGTCAGCGGATTTCTTCTGCCCGAGCACCAGCTCGTCCCGGATCTCCACCTTGAGGATTTTTCCCACCTTCGAGCGCGGGAGGTCCGGCCACAGGTGAATCTCCTTGGGCGCCTTGACGCTGCCGATCCGGGCCTTCACGAAGGCTTTGATCTCGGCCGGGTCCACGTCGTGGCCCGGCGCGGCCTGGACGACGGCCGTCACCCGCTCGCCCCACTTCTCGTCCGGCAGGCCGACGACCGCGGCCTCGTGGACGGCGGGATGGTTCATGAGCGCCTGCTCGACCTCGGCGGAGTAGACGTTGAACCCACCGGTGATGATCATGTCCTTCGCGCGGTCCACGATGAACAGGTAGTTGTCGTCGTCCAGGTAGCCGATGTCCCCGGTGTGGTGCCAGCCGTGTGCGGCGGCCTCGGCGGTGGCCTCGGGGTTCTTGTAGTAGCCCGCCATGACCAGGGAGCTGCGGATCACGATCTCGCCGCGTTCGCCGGCAGGCAGCAGGGTCCCGTCCTCGGCCATGATCGCGACGGTGACCAGCGGCGAGGGGCGCCCGGCCGAGGCCAGCCGTCCCGTCGCCGGACTGCCGTCCGGCAGCAGATGGTCGGCCGGGGCCATGGTCGAGATCATCATGGGCGCCTCGGACTGCCCGAACAACTGCCCCATCACCGGCCCGAAGAGCCCGATCGCCTCCCGCAGTCGGTCGGGCGACATGGGTGCGGCGCCGTACCAGAGGCACTGCAGCGAGCTGTAGTCGGTCGACCGGGCGTCCGGGTGCGCCAGGGCCAGGTAGATCAGGGTCGGCGGGAGGAAGCTGTGCGTGACGCGGTGCGACTGCACCAACGCGAGAAACCGCCCGATGTCCGCGTCGGCCATGATCACGACACGGCCGCCCAGCGCCATGACCGGGAAGCAGAGCACACCCGCCGCATGGGTCAGCGGCGCGAGCGCGAGGTAGACCGGGCGCCCCTCGAACGGATAGCTCATCAGCGTGATCGCCGACATCGTCTCCAGGTTGCGGTCGGTCAGCTGGACGCCCTTCGGCTTCCCGGTCGTTCCGCCGGTGCCCACGAGCATGACGGTGTCGTCGGCATGCCGGGGGTCCGGGCCGGTGGTGTCGTCGGGAGCGTCCAGCCAGCGGTCGAAGCTGTTTCCGAGCGGGGTCTCGGCGTCGAGGCAGACGTACGCCTTGAGGCCGGGCAGCCGCGCGGCCAACCGCTCGACCATGGGCGCGAACGCGGACTGGAAGATCAGGCAGGTGCAGTCGAACAGCTCGAACAGCTCGCGGTTCTCATCGGCCTCGTTGCGCGGGTTGATCGGACACCACACGGCTCCCCGGCGCGATATCCCGAACACCGAGGCGAACGCGACCGGATCGTTGCCGGACAGGATCGCGACCTTGTCACCCGCCCGCACTCCCGACCGCTGAAGGGCAGCGGCCACCCGGTGGCTGAGGTGCTGGACCTCGGCGTACGTGAACGTACGCTCGCCGGCGACCAGGCAGGGCTGGTCCGGGCCGAGCGACGCGCCTTTGTCGAGGTAGTCAACGAGGCTCAAGCTCCGCTCCCATCAGGCGTTCGCCAGAACGATCCGCACCGGCGATCCGATCTCCGGCAATCGGAACCGACGTGTCGAGGCTAGGGACCGGCCGCCCGGTCGATCCGTGAAATTTCCGCAAGGCGGAACGGACGGCCCCGGCACCCGAAATGAGCGGCCGGGCAGCCGGCCGGGTCAGCTGCCCGGCACGCCCAGCAGCCGCGTTGTCAGCGCGGCGAAGCGCTCCGGCTGCGCCAGCGGACCGAAGTGATCCATGCCGTCCCACTCGACGGCCGCCGCGCCGAGTGCGCCGGCCACCGCGTCGGCGCTGATGGACTGCAACCGGCTGGTGAGCGCGCCCTTGACGATGACGGTCGGGCATCGAAGATCGTGGAGCCGCTGGGCTGTGTCGTGCCGGTGGGTCTGCTCGAAGACCCTGGCCTCGACGTCCGGCCGGCATTTCAGTTCCACCCCGCCGCCGTCGCCGGCTCGTTCGGCGAAGCCGTGATCGACGTAGGCGAGCAGGGACGCCGCCTGAAACCGTGACATCGGGGCCTTACGCGCGTAGTTGGCCAGTGCTTCGGCGCGCGACGGAAACACCGGGCGCCGAGCCGCCGCGCCCCGGGCCAGCAGGTCCCGGAAATGCAGCTCCTCCGATGAGAGCGCGGTGGTCGCCGCCCGCATCGCCGGCTCGAAGAGGATCAACTGCCGGAACGATCCGGGCTCGGCGAGCTCGGCCATCATCAAGGCGACCGCTCCGAGCGAATGCCCGACGCCGGTCACATCGGTGCGGCCTGTCACCGCGAGTGCGGCTTGAACGTCCTGCCCGAATCCGGCCCAGTTCAGGTCGTCGTCGGGTGACAGCGCGGAATCCCCGTGGCCGCGCAGGTCCAGGGACCAGCAGTGAAAGCTCGCTGTGAGGTGCCTCGCGAGAGGCTCCCAGACCAGTCCGTGCAGTCCCGTCGCGTGCGAGAACAGCAGAGCGGGTCCGTCGCCGCCGAGGTCGTGCACCGCGACCGTGGTGCCGTCCGGGCCCGGGACGCCGACCACGGGTGGCCTCCACGAGGGCTGCGTCATGGCCTTCCGGCCGGCAATCCGCATGGTCGCCATGCTGGAAGCGTTACAGGCCTCTGCCAACGGTGAGTTCCGGACAGCGGAACCCCCGGGGGCGCGTACAGCGGCTCCTTGAACTCCTCGAACTCCTCGTACGTCGATTCGGCGACCGCCTGGGCGACGACTTCCGGGCGGCGTAATCGACGGAGTTGACGGCGGAAAGCCGGTCCAGCACCTTGTACAACTGGGGGCGAGGGCGGCGGCGCCCAGCGCATCGGTGGCGCAATACACATGATGCCGTCGGGAAATATCCCTCTTCTTGACTTGTGGTGTGAGAGCAACATCCCCGTCGACGAGGAAGTGCTGATGCGCACGGTCGTAGTAGTCGGAAATCCAAAGCCTCGCTCGCGCACACGCCACGCCGCGGTGCTGCTGGCCGAGCGGCTCACCGGTGCCGAGCCCGACGTGGTCATCGACGTCGCCGACCTCGGACCAGGGCTGCTCGGCTGGGGCGATCCTTCGGTCGCCGTTGCGAAGGACCAGGTGAAGAGCGCCGACCTGCTCGTGGTCGCCTCCCCCACCTTCAAAGCGACCTACACGGGACTCCTCAAGCTCTTCCTCGATCAGTTCGGCGCCGGTGAACTCGGCGGCGTCACCACGGTGGCGTTGATGCTGGGCGCCGCCCCGCACCATGCGCTGGCCGTGGAACTGTCACTGAAGCCGGTGCTGGTCGAGATCGGCTGCTCGTGCCCGGCCCCGGGTCTGTATCTGCTCGACTCCGCCTACGAGGACAGTCCCGAGCTCACAGCGTGGCTCGAGCGGGCGGGCGCCGTGCTTCCGACGGAGGGTTCGTGATGACCAGCAGCGTGGAAAGGACCGACATGCTCTTCGACCAGGCCGTGCTGCGGCGGGCCTTCGGATGCTTCCCGAGCGGGGTGACGGCCGTGTGCGGGATGCTCGACGGTGTCCCTCAGGGCATGGCGGCAAGCTCCTTCACGTCCGTGTCCCTCGCACCCCCGCTCGTGTCGGTCTGCGTGGCGCACACGTCCACGACCTGGCCGACACTGGCCGCCCTTCCCCGGATCGGGGTCAGCGTCCTCGCCGAGGGCCACACCGGTGAGGTCTCGGCGCTGGCGTCGAAGAAGGGCGACCGGTTCGCCGACGTCTCCTGGGAGGCCGCGGAGTCGGGGGCGGTGTTCGTCCACGGCTCCACCCTGTGGCTGGAGTGCGAGGTGCACGACCAGCTCCCCGCCGGAGACCACGACGTGGTCCTGCTGAGGATCTGTTCCCTCCAGGCGAACCCGGACGTCGCCCCGATGGTCTTCCACAACAGCGGCTTCCGCCGGCTTCTCCCGGTGCGTCCGCCGCAAGCGGCGTAGGGGTTGTAGGGGCACAACGAGGAGCGGCTCGCAGCACCACTGCTGCGAGCCGCTCCTCGTTGTGCCCCTGTCGACGGGCTAACGCCGCCCGCGCCGGCGACGACGCAGCTTGGACGGGCTGTCGACCCCGGTGAGGAAGAGGCCGACGGCACCGAGCGCCGAGAGGGCCCCCATCGTGATCAGCGGCCACCGGTAGCCGTCGGACCAGCCGTGCATGAGTCCGACCAGCAGCGGGCCGAGGCCCGCGCCGATCGGGTCGGCCAGGCTCAGCCGGGAGAGGACCCACGGGTAGGCGTCGAGGCCGTACGCCTCGATGGTGAACAGGGACTGCAGGATCGAGACGTTGCCCATGGCCAGTCCCAGGAGGTACGTGCCCACGCAGAGCTCGACCTCCGAGTGGGACAGGGACAGCACGAGCTGCCCGGCCGCCTGGACCAGGCCCACCCCGACGGCGAGCCGGCGCAGGCCGATCCGCGGCAGCAGCGGCATGCCGACGATCCGGCCGCTGAAGCTGCCGAGCGCCAGGATCGACACCGCGAGGGCCGCTCCCCCGATGCCGTCCTCCTCGGCGAGCCGGACGAGGTGCGCGGTCGTGGCGACCTGGGACAGGAACAGGCAGGTCATCCCGAGGAAGAGCAGGACGAAACGCTTCTCGGTCAGCGAGGGACGCTCGCCGGGGGCGATGCCGGACGCGGCGGAGGTCGGGCGCGCGGGCGGCTCCTTGACGAAGACGACCGCGACGCCGATCAGCACGACCACGGTGCCGCCGAGGACGGCGCTGCCGACGGTGAGGCCGTACGCGCCGAGTACCCACAGGACGGCCGGCGGGACGACGGCACCGCCGACCGACAGGCCGGTCATGGCGAGGGTGAGCGGGCGGGCCGGGGCGTCGGGGAACCATCGGGCGACCAACGACGACACGGGGATGACCGAGGTCATGGCGCTGAACCAGCCGGACAGCGCGAAGGCCCCCCACAACTGCCAGACGGCGTGGCTGGATCCGATGCCGAACACCGAGACGCCGAGGCCCAGTGCGCCGACGGCCATGATGAGACGGGTCGACACCGTCCTCATCAGCCGCGCGGTGGCGAGTCCGCCGAACCCGCCGAAGAACGCGGACATCGTCGGGCCCGCGGACGCGACCTGGAGCGAGAAGCCGCGCTCGCTCACCAGCGCGTTGATGTACGCCGACATCGCGTAGAACGTCAGACCGCCGACGAGGCTGAGGATCGTGAACGCCAGCCCGACGACCACCCAGCCGTAGCGGCCCGCGCCGGGCCCGGCCGGGACGGCGGGGCCGCCGGGGGCCTTGGGGGCGTCGGTGGCGCCCACGTCCGAATCGCGGGCAGGAGTGCGGGTCATGCGTCGGCCCCTCTCGGCTCGTTCCCTCGTGTCGTTGCCCCGTGTCGTTCCTCCGTGCGCGCGTCGGGCCGGATCGCCGGCGGCACGATGGCGTGCCGCCGGCGATCCGGCCCGGTGAGGTCAGAACTCAAGCAGGTTCTCGCGGAAGGTCGCGTGGGTGTACCCGTCGCGGATGAGCCCGCGCTTGCGCAGTGCCGGCGCCAGGCCGTCGGCGACCTCGCTGATGTAGCGGCGGGTCATCGGCCCGCGGATGAGGAACCCGTCACCGCCGGCCTCCTCCATGGCCTCGCCCATCTGTGCGGCGACGGTGTCGGGCGACCCGACGAACTTCATGCCGTAGCGGTCCTGGCGGGTGACCATCTCGCGCAGGGTCATGTTCTCGGTGCCCTTGAGCCGCGCCTTGGCCGTGGTGGTCTCGCCGTTGCCGAGCTGCTGGGGAACCGGGCCGTCGAGGTCGTACTTCGAGTAGTCGAAGGCGCCACCGCTCGTGTACGACATGTCCCACAGGCGGTTCTCGATGGCCGCGGGGGTGAACCTGAGGGCGTCGGCGCGGTCGAACACCTCCTGTGCGTCGGCGTCCGTCTCGCCCAGCGTCGGCAGGGCCATGAACAGGATCTTCAGGTCCTGCGGCTTGCGGCCGTGCTTGATGAGCCGCTCGTCCATGTCCTGGCGGAGCGCCTTCATCGCCGCCGGGTCCTCGGCGAGGGCGAGCATCGTGTCCGCGTGCCGGGCCGCGAGCTCCCGGCCCGGCACGGAGTTCCCCGCCTGCGCGACCACCGGCCGCCCCTGCGGTCCCGGAATGGTGTTGAGCGGCCCGCGCACCTTGAAGTGCTTGCCCTCGTGGTGGATCGGACGGACCTTGGTGTGGTCGACGTAGCGGGGCTCGTCCTGGTCCATGAGCACCGCGTCGGGGTCCCAGGACTCCCACAGGGCGGTGACGACGTCCATCCATTCCTCGGCCATGGCGTAGCGGTCGGCGTGCGCCATGTGCTGGTCGTAGCCGAAGTTCTGGGCCACCCGATGGCTCACCGAGGTGACCACGTTGACCCCGGCCCGGCCCTCGGTGAGGTGGTCCAGCGTGGTCATCAGCCGTGCGGCGATGAACGGCGGGTACTGGATCGTCGAGATCGTGCCGACCACGCCGATGTGCTTCGAGGCGGCGGTGAGCAGCGGGATGAGCGGCATGGGGTCGTTCTTCGGCGCCATCCGGCCGTACTTCAGGGTCGTCTCCATCGACCCGCCGTAGGTGTCCTCGACCATCGACGAGTCCTCGATGAACAGCATGTCGAAGCCCGCGCGCTCCAGCGCCGTCGTCAGGTCCACGTAGAACCCCGGCTTCATCCAGTCGGTGCCGTTGGTGCCGGCCCACGGGCCGTGCCAGGGCGGCTGGATACCGAAGCCGCTGCCGAGAAACCATCCGAGACGAAACATGGTCGTGCACTCCTTATACGAGTCCGGGACGAATCCTGGAGGAGTCCTGTGACGAGGACTGTGCGGGCTACTTGGCGGACGAGAGGGACATGGCGGAGAAGTCGGTCTGGTTGTCCGACCGCCACGCGAAGCCGTCCACGGTCGACCGCATCGCCTTGTCCGGCTGGATCTGCGCGACGAAGACGATGGGCGCCTGGTTGACCAGGATCCGCTCCGTGGCGTTGAAGGCCTTGCCCGCGGCCTCGGTCGTCGGGTCGGCCTCGGCGTCGGCCTTGGCCTTGGCGGCGTAGAAGTCGGCGTCCTCCCACTTGGCGAGGTTGTTCGGGCTGTCCTTGCCGGTGTAGATGCCGAGTTCGTACGACGGCGTGAGGGTGGTGGCGCTGTCGCGCAGCACCCAGGCCTGGAACGTTCCTTCGGCACGGCCGGCGGTGATCGCGGCATCGGGCTGCTGGTTGATCTTCACGTCGAATCCGGCGGCCTTGGCGTACGTCTGGATCTGGATCGCCGCCTGCTGCATGTCGGGGGCGGCGGCGCTGACGGTCAGGGTGAAGGAGACTCCGCTGCCGAAGCCGGCGGCCGCGAGCATCGACTTCGCCTTCTTCGGGTCGTAGGTGAAGTCGGTGAAGCCGGATCCGTCGTAGCCGGAGGCGTCGCTGCGCAGGAACGACGGGCCGTTGCGCTGGGCGAGGCCGTGATAGACGTTGTCGATGATCTTCTGGTAGGGCACCGCGTAGGCGAAGGCCTGCCGCACGGCGGTGTTGTCGAACGGCGCCTTGTTGGTGACCAGCGGGATCATGATGAACTGGTTCGGACTGTCGACCTCGGCGAGCTTGACCCCGGAACCGCTGGACTTGAGGTCCGTCATGTCTGCGGGCAGCAGGTTCTCGGCGAGATCGGCCTGGTTGTTCCGCACCGCGTTGGCGCGGGTGCCCGCGTCGGCGACGATCTTGATCGAGATGTTCTTGATCTTGGGCGCACCGAGGACGAACTTCGGGTTCGCCTGCAGGACCACCTGGACGCCGGGCGTGTCGGACTTCACCTTGTACGGTCCGAACCCGTAGTTCGGGTTCTCCGACGACCAGACCACCGCGTAGGGGTCCTTGTCCGTCGCGTGCTGCTTGAGCAGCTTGCTGTCGTAGATCTGTGTCGTGCGGTCGGAGAGCAGTGCGAGCAGGGTCGTGCCGTATCCGGCGTTGGCGACCGTGATGCTGACATTGTGGTCGTCGATCTTCTTGAACTGCTTCATGCTGGTGACGACCGGTGTCCAGACCGCCGGACCGTTGCCCTTGGGGCTCTCGAACTTCCGCGTGAAGGTGTAGATCACGTCGTCGGCGGTCAGATGGTTGCCCGCGGTGCTGATCGCGTCCTTGAGGGTGAAGGTGTAGGTGCGGCCGTCGCCGCTGACCTTGTAGCCCGACGCCAGGTATCCGTCGAACGTGTTCACGTCCTGCTGCATCGAATCGCTCTTGGAGCTCTTGACGTAGGGCTTGCGCAGCAGCGTGGCCTGCGTGTTGATCTGGGCCTCGTGGGAGGGCGCGCCGTTGTCCGGTGCCCAGCCGAGCGTGCTGTCGGGGGCGACGACCCGCAGCGTGTTGGCCGTGGTCTCGGCGCTGCTGGAGCTGCCGCTGCCCGAGCACGCGGTCAGCGCGATCGCCGCACTGGCGGTGAGGGCGACGAGGCGGAGGAACGTACCGCTTGTCGTACGACGACTGCGGCGGGATTCACCGGCGGTGCTGGCGCGTCTTGTCATCGGGGAACTTCCCTTACGGTGTGCGGGCCCGAATCCGGGTCCTTGAAAGGTCTTTTCGGTTCCTTGAAATGTATTCTGCGCTCCGCGGGGCGGGCTCGAATTGACGGCCCCCGGCTCCCTGCGGTTCTGGTATTACTCTCGACGCGCGGTGTTTCTGGCCGGGCCCGCACCGGTTACGCTCTATTGCGCCACTTGCGGGTCTCTTTTCCGGACCGGAAATGCCCCGCCGCAGCGGCGGTTTTCCCGAGTTACAATTCTGTTGCGCCGGACGGGAATTGCCCGAATATTCAGCCCTGGGCCGCTGGAGTGGCGGGTCCCCGGTAGGCGTCGAGCAGACGCATCGTGTAGGGATGCTCGGGCGCGTCGATGATGCGCTGTGTGGGCCCGTGCTCGACGATCTTTCCGTGGTACATGACGACGAGTTCGTCGGCGATGAACGCGGTGGCGGGGAGCCCGTGCGACACGAACGTGAGGCCCGCCTGCTCCTCGGCGCAGTACTTCTTCAGCAGGTTGAGGATCGAGCCCTGCACGGAGACGTCGAGTGCGGACACGACCTCGTCGCACACCAGCAGCCGGGGTGAGACGACCATCCCCCGGGCCAGGGCGAACCTCTGGCGCTGACCGCCGGACACCTCGGAGGGATAGCGGTCCGCCTGCGCGGGCGAGAGGCCGAGCCGTTCCAGGACGCTGTCGACCCGGGCGTCGGCCGCATCCTTGTCGAGTCCGTGCAGCAGGGTCGCCGGGCGGCGTACCGCGTCGCGCAGCGTCCGACGCGGGTCGAACGACGATGTGGTGTCCTGCCCGACGAACTGCAGGGTGCGGCGGGCATAGACACGGTCGGTCCGGGTCGCACCCAACAGGCTTGTCATCTCACGACCGTTGAGGGTGACACTGCCCGACGAGGGGTGTTCGAGGCCGACCATCATGCGCGCCAGCGTCGACTTGCCCGAGCCGGATTCTCCGACGATGCCGATCATCTTGGTCGAGTCGAACGTCAGGGAGACATCGTCCACCGCCGTGAACCTGCCGTGGCCACGACCACCGAAGTGCTTGGACACGCCGTCGACTTCGAGCAGCGCGTACGCGGAGTCACGGCGCTGAGGCGTCTGTTCGGTGAGGGTCATCGTTCCGCTCCCGTCGCGGCGAGCTCGGCTGCGACGCGTGCCAGGGTCGGCAGCTCGTCGAGGTTCGCGCTGTCGAGCGTCGGGATGCAGCGCAACAACCCGACGGTGTAGGGGTGGGTCGCCGTCTCGGCGAGGGTCCGGGAGTCGCCGTGCTCGACGATCCGGCCTCCGTACATCACCATCGTGCGGTCCGCGTAGTCCTGGCACAGGTGGATGTCGTGGCTGACGATGAGGAGCGACGCACCGAAGTCGTCGGTGAGTTCGACCAGCAGTTCCATCGCCTCACGGGAGAGCGAGGCGTCGAGAGCGCTCGTCGGTTCGTCGGCGATCAGCAGCTGGGGGCCGCCCGCGAGGGCGAGCGCCAGCATGGCGCGTTGGCGCATACCGCCGGACAGCTCGTAGGGGCGGGCCTTCATCACGCGGTCGGTGTCGGTGAGTCCGACCCGGGTCAGCCATTCCCTGGCCCGGTCCTTCTGCTCCTTGCGTGTCAGTTTGTCGTTGGCCCGCAGCACCGCTCGCAGCTGGCTGCCGATCGTCCACACCGGGTCGAGGGACGTCATGGCGTCCTGGAACATCATCGACATGCCCGGTGTCCGACGTGGCACGCCGGAACGTTCGGTGCGGGCGAGCGTGGCGCCGTCGAACGTCACGGTTCCGGCGGTGATCTCCACGTCGGGCCCCGTGAGGAAGCCGGCGATGGCGAGCCCCATGGTGGTCTTGCCCGACCCGGACTCGCCGACGAGCGCGATCCGCTCGCCGCGGGCGATGGTCAGGCTCACGCCGTCCAGTGCCGTCACCGGACGGGGCCCCGAGGCGCCGTACCGCACCGTCAGGTCCGTCACGGCCAGCAGCGGCGGTGTGACATCTTCTTCCCGCTGGTCGGGGGTCGTCGCTTCCTTGAGTGCGATCTCAGACATGGCAGCTCCTCGTGGTGTCGTCGCCTCGGCCATGGGCCCGGTTCAATGCCGCCTGCCGATGAGGCGGTGGCCGGCATTGGAGTACGCCACGACGCAGAGCGTCATCGCGAGGGCGGGAAACAGCCCGGACCACCAGCGGCCGACGGCCGCGTCCGAGGCGCCGCCCGCGATCATCGAGCCCCATTCGGGCGTCGGGGGCTGCAGCCCGACCCCGAGGAATCCGAGCGCGGACGTGATCAGGATGGCCACGCTGAACAGCACGGTGGAGTTCTCCAGGGCGGGCCAGCTGCTGTTCGGCAGGACATGGCGCACGGTGAGCCGGAACTCGCTCTCGCCGGCCATTCGGGCCGCGTCGAGGTAGGCCTCGCTGCGGACCCGGAGCACCTCCGTGCGTACGAGTCGGGCCTGGATGGGGAAGAGGATCACGGCCAGCGAGATGATGAGCGTGCGGACGCTGGCACCGAAGAACGCCACGAGCACAAGGCCGATGACCACGGTCGGGATGGCCTGCATGAGGTCAAGGGCGCGGGCCATGAAGCGGGCCGACGGACCGAGCAGCCGCCCCTTGGACTCGTTCATGCCGATGAGCAGTCCGAGCGAGATGCCGACCACCGTGGCGATCACCGCCGTCGTGAGGGCGATCTGGATGTCGTTGCGCGCTGCCGCCAGGACCCGGGAGAAGATGTCGAGCCCGGAGGAGTCGGTGCCGAACCAGTGCGATCCGTTCGGCTTGATGTGCGGGCTCGCCACGGCCTCCGTCGGACTCCATGGCGTGATCCACGGTCCGACCAGTGCGAGCAGGAGGAAGAGCAGAGCCGGGACGAGGGCCCCGTACGTGGTCAGCCGCTGAAGCGGCCCGAGGTACCGGCGCCGGGGTTGGGCAGGGGCCGGAGCCGTGTCGCCGGGGGTCCCGGTCGGGGCCGGGTCGAGCGCCACCTGAGCCCCGGCGACGGTGGTGTCATCGATCTGCGACATCAGACTGCCCCTTCTGTGGCACCGGGGCGGCGCCGTGGATCGACCAGCATGTTCACGATGTCCACGAGCAGGAAGACCGTCAGGGACATCCCCGCGATGAGCAGGAGAAACGCCTGCAGCGACACCAGGTCGGCGGTGTTCACGGCGCTGATGCCGAACGAGCCGAGACCCGGCAGGCTGAACAACTGCTCGATGACGACGGCACCACCGAGCAGGGTGCCGAACATGGTGCCGAACATGGCGATCGCCGAGGGCGACGACCGACGGATGATGCTGGTCAGCACCATCACCCTCGACGCGCCGGAGGCGATCCGGAACCGCGTCGCCGGTGCGTCGGCGGAGTCCTGCACCGCGCGGACGAACAGTTTCATCAGGAACGGGGTGTGGGTGACGATCAGCACCAGCTCCGGCAGGGCAAGATGCCCGGCGATCGACGACACGAGATCCCAGCGACCGGACAGGATCGCGTCGAGCAGGGGGAACGACGTGATCTCGGGCGGCCCCTCCATCAGGCTGTCGTAGAGGCCGAGCGGGGCCGGCGCCCAGTGCAGCACCGCGTAGAAGACATAGATCGCGGCGACGCCGAGCACGAAGTCGGGCACCGCGCCCGCCGTGCGTGCGTACTGCGTCAGCGCCTTGGCGACGATGCTGCCCGGGCGCAGCAGGACGAACAGCGAGGCGGCCACGGTGAGCAACAGGCATCCGCCCATGGCGATCGCCGCGAGTTCGATCGTCTGGGGGATCCGGTGTGCCAGGTCCGGACCGATCGGGACACCGGTGATCATCGAGCTGCCGAAGTCGAGGGTGACGACATGCCCGAGGTAGGTCGTCAACTGCTCCCAGAGACTTCCGCTGAGGCCGAGCGACTCGCGTGCCTTCTCGATCTGCTCGGGTGTCACGGGCTGTCCCGCCGTCATCGTGGACACGGGGTCGCCGGGGATCAGCCGTACGAGAAAGAAGACCACGATCGAAAACAGGAACAGATGCACTGGAAGTACAGCGACACGGCTTATCCACCAGCGATTCCGGCGCCAGATCACTGTCATTCGCCACTCCGGAGGTTCGAGATGTGCTGACCGGCGGAGTGCCAATCAGTTCCCTTCATCGAGTGAGACGACAGTATGAACCCGCTGTTTCGCAGCAATATCCCCGACGTTCCGTGCCGTTTGCGCTGGCTCACGACCGCGCGCCGCGGAGTGCGCGAGGGATCACGCACGGCCTCCACCGGTGCGGTCCTCCCCCGCGTCGGTCGCGCGTCGCAGCTTGTGGGTAACCTGCGAACCCACTGGTCAGCGCGGCACGAAGGGTCAATCCGGCAGGACCGGGACGGACGCCTGCGCCACGCGGTCATGCACAGGACAGCTCCCCGTGCGACGCCCACGCCATGACCTCTCGCGCCGCCCGGCGGGCCCGGGCGAACGGCCCGGCCCCCTCCTGTATCCGCACGCCACGAATATTCAGCACCCGGCCGACGAAATACCGGCGAAACAGTTACGTCGTACGTTCGGGCCACGCCGCGATCGAGTCGGATTGCCGGCCGAGAAGGGCCTGCGGACACAAGGGAGCCGACATGAATGCGTATCCCGCAGATCTTGGAAACCACATCGGTCAGGACGGGGCAGGACGGTGAACAAGGGGGCTGCCGCACTGTTTCGTATGCGCCAGGAGTACGCGGAGCTGTTGCAGAGATCGCCGCGCCGCGTGCACGACCTCCTGCGCACGTCCATCAGGGACGGTCTGCTCCGGCCCGACGACCGTCTCAACGAGGACGCGCTCGTCCACGAACTGGCCACCAGCCGCAACGCGGTGCGCGAAGGCCTGCAGATGCTGGCCTCGCTCGGAGTCGTGGAGCGGGTACCGCGCGTCGGCACGACGATCGTGGGCGGCCTCGTGCAGATCCCTCTCGATCCCGTGCCCGGCCGGCATCAGCCCGACGGAATGACGGTGCAACGGCTGGAGGACAGGGTCGTGCCGTCGACGGCCCTCATCCGCGAGAGGCTGCACACCGACGCCGTCGAGGTCGGCATGATCGAGCACAGCTACTCGATGGGCGGCAGGCCCCTCGGGGTACGAGCCGCGTACTACCACAGCGCCCTGCGACCGGACGGTGGATGGGGCCAGCCCCTCGACCTCGACACGGCGTTCGAGTTCGTCTGGGGTGCGCCTGTGGGGCGCGTGGACACGGCCATCAGCGCGCTCGTGCTGGATGCGCGCACATGCCGGCTTCTGGACGCGGCCGAGGGCACGCCGGGGCTGGTCAAGGAGCAGGTGGTGCACGACGCCGACGGGGTCCCGCAGGAGTTCGCGTACTCGCACTGGCGGGCCGACCGGGTCAGTTTCACCACCAGCCGCCTCGGCGTGGACGGCCCTGTCGTCTCCGGCTGAGCGTTCCGCCGGTTGTGCGGTTCGTCCACCGGGGGCCGGTGGGGACCGGTGGGGACCGGTGGGGACCGGTGGGGCCGGCCGCTCCCCCGCTCTCGGCTCCGGACTCCGCCGGGGCCGCTCGGAGCGACCTCCCGGGGGCTGCGCAGGTCACGGGTGCGGGCGGCGAGAGCTGTCCCTCGCCACCCGCATCCGTGAGCCCCTGCGGGCTACTGGCGCGAGCCGGCCTGGCGGCGGCGCAGTGCGATGATGCCGCCCACGACGGCCAGGACACCGGTGCCCGCGATGGCCGCGATGTCTCCGGCGCCGGTGGTCGCCAGGTCGCCGCTGCCGCCCTGCGCCTGGACTCCGCCACCGGCCGCCGAGGAAGACGCGGAAGCGGAAGCGGACCCGGCGGCGGAAGCCGACCCCGCGGCGGAAGCGGAGGACTCGGCGGCACCGGACGAAGCAGCGGAGGCACCGGACGGAGCAGCGGAGGAGGTCGCCCCCGTGGCCGTCGTGGCCGACGGCGCCTTCGTCGCCCTCGTCGTGTCCCCGGCGTCCCGGGTGAAGGCCAGGGTGCCGAAGCCCAGGTGGTCGAAGCCGCCGCCGCTGCCGTAGTCACCGCCGCCGCCCTCGGGGCGGACCTTGGCGGCGATGGCGGTGACGAACGGGGCGTCGAGGCCGCGCCGGTTCACGTAGTGGTTGTAGATGCTCTCCCAGATCGGGCGCGCCTGGCCCCGGCTGTTCTCGGAGGCGGCGGTGAGGGTCTCCTGGCCCGACCAGACGCCGGGAGCACCCTTCTTCCAGGTGTAAGCGGTGTACGGAACGTCCTGGCCGAGGTTCCACTTGGCCGTGTACTCGGCGCCCTTCAGGAACCGGTTGTCGTCGTAGCCGTACAGGTCGATGCCCTGGTTCCAGGCCATCTCGCAGATGCTGGCCATCAGACCGACGCTCAGCAGGGCGTGGCCCTGGTCGCGGCCGACCTCCACGACCTGGCCGAGGCCGCCGGGGTGGATGACGTTGATGGCGTTCTTGATGGAGCCGTTGCCCGCGCCGGACTTGAAGTAGGTGACGGCCTCGTCGACCTTGGCCTTGTCGTCGCAGAGGATGCCGATGGCCAGCACGGAGGCGACCGTCAACAGGTCCCAGCTGCCCCAGTAGTTGGTGACGAAGGCGCCGTTGTGATTGACGAGGAAGTCGTGGTTCATCGGGTAGAAGACGTTGAGCATCATCTTCTGGAACCGGGCGAGGTCGAAGCCGGTGTAGCCACGCATCAGCTCGGCGGCGTTCGCGAACTCGTAGCCGTAGACGCCCGCCGCGATGAACTTGTCGGCGGTGCCTTCGAGCTTGGTCATCTTGGCCGACCAGGCGTTGAGGATGTCGCGGGCGGTGTTCGCGTTGGCGGTGTCGCCTGTGACGTGCCAGCGCAGGGCGTTCTGGTAGGCGGCGTGGATGTCGTTGTAGAGCGTGCCGTAGTTCTCCGGGGTGCCGCCGCCGCGGTACACCGTCGCCTGCGGGTTGGCCTTCCAGCCGCTCTGGGAGTGGGAGTTGGCCGCGAGCTTGGCATAGCCCTGCTTCCAGCGGTCGGCGCCCGCCTTCACCTTGGCCGCCATCCGGTCCAGGTCGACCTGGGTGTGCAGCATGCCCGGGTGTACGAACGCCTCGGCGGCGACCGCGGTGGAGGCGGTGGCGGAGCCCAGCGCGGCGGCACCGGCCCCTGCCACCGCCACGGCACCCGCCATGCGGAGGGCTCCGCGCCGACTGATCGTGCGTCCGCTGTTGTCCTGAATCACTGGCTGACTCCTTGAAGTTCGGACCGTACGCACAGGAGACGGACGGGACGCACCCGGATAACAGAAACTTCCGCCTGCCAGGAAACCGATCACCACCCCTCTGCGGCGAACCGGGCTCTCTCGCGTGGCACAAGTCCCCTGTTGGGCAACCGGGATCACCCCTTGCACGACCGTTGACCCTGCTCTCTGAGTCGCCATACCGTGGCAACCGGTTTCTATAGCTGCTGCCCCCCATACCGAACCCCTCAGACAGAGGAGGAGGCTGAGCCATGCCCGCATCGCCGCTGAGCCGCCGTCACTTCGTCCAGATAGCCGGCGCCACCACCGCCGCAGCCGCCACGAGCACCTTGCTTCAGCAGGCCGTGTCCCCCGCGTACGCGGGGGAGTCCGCGCAGACCGGGAAAGCCGGCCTGCTCGACCACCTTGTCCTCGGAGACGAGGATTCCGAGGCCGCGCACGCCTTCACGAGTGACGGCAGTGAGACCATCACGGATGGCAACGATGTCAGAGCCAGAGTGGCCACTCCCCTCGACCCGGTCGGCGTCAGAGGCGGCGAACTCCGGTTCACCGTGCGGACCGACCCGGTCGCGCAGAACTACCTCACGCTCAAGCTCTGGGGCGGCGACTCCTCGCCGTACGTCACCCTCGCCTACCTCAACGGCGAGCAGATCGGCTTCCGGCGCAACTCCGACTACGAGCCGCTGAGTTTCGGTTTCTCCAAGCCCGCCCCGGGCCGCTTCACGTACCAGACGATCATGCTCCCGCTGGAGATGACCGCCGGTCGCGAGCAGGTGGAGATCACCCTGCGGACGTACGAGGGCAGCTACAAGGGGACCGTCACCGCCAACTCCCGTACCTACTACGGCGTGTACACCCACACCGCCGCGCTCCTCGACGTCTTCGGCGAGGATCTGCCCGCCTACCAGCCGCCGACCGGCACTCCCGACGATGTCACCGACGAGCAGAAGCAGGACCTGATCGACGGTCTGCGTACCGCGCAGGTCGCCCTCTTCGGCAGGCTCTCCGCCCAGGTCGACGCCTCGGCCTCGGGCAACCTCTCGATCGTCCGCTACACCGACGACCTGCGCTTCTACGCCGGGGTCCTGACGACCGACTGGTCCCCCGCCTCGACGCCCGCCGAGAAGAAGACCGCTCTGCTCCGGCTCTTCAAGTGCGTCGACAACCACGTCAAGGACTACTACGGCAACACGAGGCTGCTGCTGCGCGGCGGCCACCAGGGCGACTGGGGCGGCTACTACGGCGCGCTCGGCGAGGCCCTCTACATCGCCGAGAACCTCATCGGCGACGACGGCGTCTACGGCGCGGACGCCTTCAAGGCCTTCCTCGACGAGGAGTTCACCACCGGCACGTCGGACGGTGAAACCTCCCTCAAGGACGTCGACTTCGACGGCGGCAAGCTCACCCGGCGGGCCGCATGGGGGCGTTGCCTCAAGGCCAACTTCGACTTCGCGCGGTCCCGGCTGTCCCTCATCTACAACCAGGTGCTGTTCACGTACGAGGGCGCGTGGGAGGCGCACGAGGGTCTGCGGGTGATCGGATCCCCCTTCTACGAGGGGAAGAAGCGCAGCCACGCGGTCCTCGGCGAGACCCTGGGGCTGGTGCCGTTCCTCGGCGAGGAGGTCCTGGTGGGACCGGACGGCGCGGACCTCGACCTGTACCACTCGCTCTTCTACCACGACGGTTCGGCCCGCTTCACCGACGACTACGTCAAGATCGTCGCCAAGGGCCTGGCGAAGAGCAAGCTCGACGCCGACGGCGAGATCGTGCGACGGCTGCCCTATGGCAAGCACTACACCGGCCTCACAGCGGCCGGCCTCACCCGTGAGAACACGTACGTCGGCAACTACGGCGAGGAGGCGTCCCGTTACCTCAGCGAGTACTTCTTCAAGACGTGGGGCCACGAGGGGGACGAGAACCTCAACGACGAGATCCTCAAGCTGACCCTGCGCAACTCCCACGCCCGCGGCCACACCCGCTACCCCGCGGACGACGGCGGCGACAACCGTCTGATGCGTACAGAGGGCGTCATCGACGAGCGCAACGTCTACGTCCCCGGCATCCCCGGGTACAGCACCCGCATCAACCAGGGACAGTCGCTCTACCTCGCCGCCGTCGAGGCGCACATGGCCGCGCACGCCGACCGGTACGCGGGCAGCGGCTGGGGGCCGTACTGGGAGTACGCCCGCGAGGCCGTCGGCTTCACGCAGCAACAGCTCGCCGACCGGCAGTACTTCAACCAGTTCAACGTCGTCACCCAGTGGCTCAAGGTCGATCTGCGGCTCGTCGAGACCTGGGCCTACCTCACCGGCGGCCGGGCGGAGTACGACCGGTTCGGCACCGTCAAGGCCAAGAAGGTCCTGCCGCAGACCGACTTCCGCTCCTACAGCGCCGCGGAACTCGCCGAACTGGGCGTCGACCCCGCCGACTACGAGCAGTTCGCCTGGGTCGACATCGACAACATGTTCGTGTCGCTGCGCGACGGCGACACCCGCGTCTTCGGCTCGCTCTTCGTCCAGAACCGAGGCATCTCGGGCAGCGGCCGTCTGCACGTCATGGCCCCGGCCTACGAACACACCATCCAGCTGCGCACCGACGGCCCCTTCCAGTTCCGGGACTACTGGGCCCGCACCGACAACATCGACGCCGACTTCATGGAGGACATCAACACCGGCGACAACTGGGCGCCGCAGGCCCTGACCGGTGAGATCTGCCCGATCGCGTACCAGCCGGGGGTCGGCAAGGTCCGCCGCGAGAACTTCGAGGCCGACACGCCCTACTCGGGGTACATCGACTTCCTCACGGCCCGCTACGGCCCGTACCTCTTCGGCATCAACACCACCCGCCAGGTCTACGGCAACAAGCGCACGCACCGCCTCGCCGTCCCCGCCGGCCACCGCGGCTCCACCGTCCTGGACCTGGTCTCCGGGAAGCGGCTGCCGGTCAACGGAGGCAAGGTGACGGTCCCGCCGTTCACCGCCGTGGTGCTGAAGCTGTCGGAGGGCGCGGACGAGATCCTGGTGCCGTCCGTCGTGCGCTACGCGGCCGCCCTGCCCGGCGACACGTACATCGGCGTCACCTGGACTCCGACCGCGGGCGCCTCGTCGTACACCGTCCGGCGGGCGACCCGGGAGGACGGTGAGTACGAGACCGTCGCGGCGGGGCTCAAGGGCCTGTACTGGCGGGACGAGAAGGTCCAGCAGGGCCGCCGCTACTTCTACACGGTCACCGCCGTGAACAGCGCGGGCAGCGGCCTGTCCTCCTGGCGGGCCGAGGTCGAGTTCACCGCGCCGGTCTCGCGGGGCCTTTCGGGAACCGGTTGGCGCGACGACCGGCTGGGCTCGCAAAAGAGCGGCAGGACCTCGGTCAGCGGTGCGAGGATCACCCTCGCGGGCGGCGACGGCACGGGGCTCGGCAAGGGCGACGACTACAAGGTCGCCACCCGTGACATCGAGGACTCCCTCCTCTTCGTCAGCCGTGTCCTGGCGGGCACCGGCACGGTCACCGCACGCGTCGACGACCACAAGGGCGCGCTCACCGGGCTGATGCTGCGCGACAGGATCGACGCCGACACCCGCTACCTCTACTTCGGCGCCGACACCGACGGCAAGCTCGTCCTGAGCAACCGCGACCGCGACAGCCGCCACGACTGGCAGGACCAGGTGCGTTCCCCGCGTGACGCGGGCATCGCCGGTTTCACCGCCGCCGACTACCCCTACCTGCGGCTGATCCGCGACTACGAGACCCACCAGGTCCTGGCCTTCGCCTCCCCCGACGGCACGTCCTGGACGTACACGGGCTCGATGCTCATGCCGCTGCCGTACGCCGTGCACGCGGGGGTCGCCGGCTCCGGGGACGCCGTCCTCGCCACCGTGCGGGTGCGGGACACCGAGGGCGGCGCACTGCTGCCCTACGTGGCGAAGCGTGCGGAGGACACGGCTGTCGTCGCCTGGAACAAGCCCGAGGACGCGACCGGGTTCACCCTCTTCCGGACCGCTGACGCCGACACGGCCGCCACCAACCCCCTGAAGAGCGCGGCGGGTTGGGACAAGGTCCTCACCGACACCCGGCTGCGCGGCTGGACGGAGAAGGAACTGCGGCACGGCAGTCGCTGGTTCAAGGTGGCCGCCTCCCTGGCGGGCGGTGGCACCACCGTCAGCGAGGACGCGGCCCTCGCCGTCGCCGAGACCCTCGCCCAGCTGCTCGCCCGCGCGCGGAAGACCGACGCCTCCGACTGGACCAGGAAGAGCTACGCGGCGTTCACCGCCGAGCTCGACCGCATCGAGAAGGCGGGTGCCGAGTCGGGCGCGGACCAGGACGCGCTGATCGACGAGGTCTACGCCGCCTACGATCTGCTGGAGACCCGGGACTCGCTCCTGGTGAAGTTCCCGGTCACGGCCGCCATGGTGGCCGCCTCGACCATCGAGTGGCCGGGCACCGGCACCAAGGCCTCCAACGGCTGGAAGGCCTTCGACGGCAACACCGCGACGTACGCCGACACCCTCGCGGCGGAGAGCTGGATCGATGTCGACGCGGGCGACGCCGGCCCCGTCACCATCGACAAGATCCGCTTCTACCCACGCTCGACCCATCTGACCCGGGCCAACGGCACGGTCTTCCGCGGCTCCGACGACGGCGGGGCCACCTGGACGGACCTCCACACCGTCAGCGGCGTGAGCGCTGCCCAGTGGTACGAGGTGAAGCTCGCCGAGACGGCCTCGTATCCGCTGGTCCGTGTGTACGACAACCATGACGGGCGCTGCAACGTGTCCGAGATCGAGTTCCTGTACTACGGTCCCGACGAGGCGTGAATCGAGTAGGAGGGACGGGTCGCCCGGCCCTCCTCTCACACCACCGGACATGCGGGCCACGCATCCGGCGGTTCATCCAGCTGATCTCAACCGTTGCCAGGTCGGCTTGAGCATGTGCAGGCCGAGGTCGTCCCAGTGGGTGGTGGGCAGTGCCTGGTTGAGGACGGCAGAGCCCGCGATCCGCCAGTAGCCCTTGCTGGTGCCGCCCCACTCGCGGGACAGCCGCTCGTTGATCCCGAGCTTGCGCAGCATGTGCTGACGGGTCTTCGGCCTCTTCCATTCCTTCCACCGGACCTGCCGCATCCTGCGGTGCAGCCACTTGTCCAGCTCACGGAACAGGTGTGAACCATCCGCGAGCCGGAAGTAGCCCATCCAGCCAGCGGTGAAGCGGTTGATCTTCCCGATGCGTTCGGGCATCGCGATGCTCCACCGGCGCGACGTCAGTTCCCTGAGTCGTTCCTTCAGGCGTTTGACCGCCTTCGGGTCGACCCGGACACCGACCTTCCCGCCCCGGGCGAAGTAGAAGCCGAACCCCAGCAGCACCGCTTCGCGGGCGTGGACCACCTTCGACTTGTCCCGGTTGACCTTCAGTTTCAGCCGCTGCTCGACCACGGCCGTGACCGAGTCGAGCACCCTCTGAGCGGCCCGCTTGCTCCGCACGAAGACGCGGACGTCGTCGGCGTAACGCACGAACCGGTGACCGCGCCTGAACAGTTCCCGGTCCAGGTCGTCGAGCATGATGTTCGACAAGACGGGCGACAGCGGAGACCCCTGCGGGGTCCCCTCCACACTCGGCATCTTCACGCCGTCCACCATGATCCCGGCTTCCAGATACCTGCGGATCAGTTTCAGAACCCTGCGGTCACTGACTTTCCGCGCCACCCGCGCCATCAGGACATCATGCTGAACCCGGTCGAAGAACCGGTCCAGATCGAGGTCCACAACCCAGCGGTTGCCGTCCTCGACGGCCCGCCGCGCGACCCGGACCGCCTGATGGGCGGACCGGCCGGGACGAAACCCGAAGGACGACCCCGAAAAGCCAGGGTCGAAGACGGGCACGAGCACTTGCGCGATGGCCTGCTGGATCAAGCGGTCCAGCACCCGCGGCACCCCCAGCATCCGCTCACCGCCGCCAGGCTTCGGGATGACCACCTGACGGACCGGCGACGGCCGGTAGATGCCCGCATCGAGTTCGGCCCTCACCTCGGGCCAGCGCACCGCAATCCACGGCCTGAGTTCGGCCGTGGTCATGCCGTCCACCCCGGGAGCACCCCGGTTCACTTCAACGCGGTTGAGCGCCGCGAGCAGGTTCTCCTTCGAGAGCATCAACTCCCACAAAGAGCACTCCTGTTCGCGGTGAACGTCCTCCGTGAGACGCGCCGGCCGGTCACTGCGCTCCGCCGGGTCACTTCCGGAATGCACCGGTCCCTCCCCGGTCGGCACCGCCGAAGCGGTATTACTGCGGTCCACGTGACCGGCACGAGCAGTCACCACATCATCCGTTCCACTCGATGTTCGGCCCTTCCCAGCCGCCGTGCCCATCCCGGCTGGTACTACGGCCTCTGCTGACTTCTGCCCGGTCAGCCCCCACCTCCCGGCACGGACCGTCGGCGCGGCGACAACCTCAGCACAACCGACACCCGGACAGATCTCCCCAGGTAAGAACGATCACTGTCCCTGGATCCCCGCCGCGTTTACGCACTGGCCTTCTTGGTGGAGACGGGCATCACCTTCCATGGCAGGCTCACCCGACCAGCACGCCTCATACACGGTTCGTGTTCCTCGGTACCCAGGTCTCGCCTCGGGCTTCCTCCAGACCCCACCTCACGATGACGCCCTTGCCTCCGGCTCGGGGTTAGCACCACCTCTTCCCCCAGGGGACTCACACCCCCAAGCAATCGCCCATGCTGGGCACACCATGGGTGAGGGGCCGGGCCGTTGCCGGCCCGGCCCCTCGTCTTTCGTCCTGCTGATCTCGTCCCGCCGAGCTCCTACTTGGCGTACATCAGGGTGCCGAAGCCGAGCTGGTCGTAGCCTCCGCTGGCGGAGCCGTAGTCACCTCCCCCGCCTTCGGGGCGGACGCTCTCGGCCATGGCCTGGATGTACGGGACGGACAGGCCGCGGCGCTTGGCGTAGTGGTAGTACAGGATGTCCCACACCGGCCTGACCTGGCCGCGGCTCGCGGAGGAGATCGCGGTGTGCGACTGCTGGGCGCAGTTCTGGCCGGTGCCCCAGGTGTAGGTGGTGAAGGGCACGCTCTGCCCGAGGTTGTACTTGGCGACGTACTGGGCGCCCTTCATGAAACGGTTGGCGTCGTAGCCGTACAGGTCGTCGCCCTGGGACCAGGCCATCTCGCAGAAGGCGCCCATCTGGCCCATGCCCATCATGGTGTGGCCCTGGTCGCGCCCCGACTCCTGCCACTGGCCGAGTGCGTACCCGTCCACGTTGTCGTAGATGAAGGGGACTGCGTGTGTGATCGAGCCGTTGCCCGCGCCGTTCTTGAAGTAGTTCACGGCCTGGTCGTACTTGGCCCCGTCATCGCAGAGAATCGCGATGGCCAGGATCGAGTTCATGTTGCACAGGTCCCAGTTCGCCCAGTAGTTCGTGATGCAGGCGTCGTTGTGCCCGTTGAGGAACTGGTTGTTGAGCGGGTAGAAGACGTTGAGCATCATCGTCTTGAACCGGTCGAGGTTGAACCCGCTGTAGCCGCGCATGAGTTCGGCGGCGTTCGCGAACTGGTAGCCGTAGATCCCGGCGGCCAGGAACCGGTCGGCGTTGCCCGTGACGGTGGTGAGTGTGGCCGACCAGGCGTTGAGGATCCTGACGGCCGCGTCACCGTTCGCGGTGGTCCCGGCGACGTGCCAGCGCAGCGCGTTCTGGTAGGCGGCGTGGATGTCGTTGTACAGGGTGCCGTAGTTCTCGCCGGTGCCGCCGCGGATGATCGTGGCCTGCGGGTTGGGGTTCCAGGTGCTGGCCGAGTGACCGTTGGCGGTCAGCCGGTTCCAGCCGGACAGCCACGGGTCGTTGCCCGCGGCGACCCGGACCTTGGCGCGGTTGAGTTCGCCGTAGGCGTGCAGGGCGCCGGGGTGGACGAACGTCGCGGGAGCGGCGCTCGCGGTGCCGCCGGCGACCGCTGAGGCGGAAGCCCCGACGGCGAGGGCGGCGGTGAGACCGCCGGCGGTCTTCAGCAGACCGCGGCGGCTCAGCTCTCTGTCCTGAGAACTGTTGTGGGGGTTGGTGCGGCTCATGATGGTGCGGCTCCAATCGAGTGGAGGATCTAGGTGGGGGTGATGCTCACCTCGTCGAACTGTGAGGTGCAGCGGGTCAGGGGGTCGCGAGAGCAGACCACGAGACCCACGTAGTAGGGGGCGTCACCGAAGCCGGAGAGCTCTCCGGAGGCGAGGGTCGTCCAGGTGGCGCCGTCATCGGTGGAGACGGCTGCGGCGAAGGCGGTCCCGGTGCGCTTCAGCCGCAGCAGGCTGGGGAGTTGGACGGTCGCGTTGCCGGTGAAGGCGGACGCGCCCGCGACCTTGGTGCGCAGCATGAGCTGCGCGGTGGTGCCGGATGTGACGATCGCTCCGGCCGCCTGGTCGAACGGCGACAGGGACTTGGCGATGAGCAGGCCGACCCGGTCGGCAGCGGTGCCGGTGCGGGAGACGAGCCGTGCGGTGAACTCGCAGTCGCCGCTCACCGGACGCCGTACGAACTGGCCTGTCATTCCCTGGCCGTTGACATTGAGATCGGTGCCGGCACCGCGCACCGTGAATGTCCCGTTGTCGTACGACGTGCTGCCGGGGGTCCGCACGGAAACCACGCCGTACGTCCCCAACTCGCGCTCGTCCAGCACGAAGTCGCCGAGGTCGCCGTACGTCCAGGGCTCGGGCGGGGGTGTCGTGACGACGAGGGTGACCGGGCCGGCAGCCGTTCCGGTGGCGTTGGTGGCCCTGGCGGTGACGGTGAACCTTCCCGTCTCACCGGGGCTTCCGGAGATCAGCCCGGTGCGCTGGTCGACGTGCAGCCCCTTGGGCAGGCCGGACGCGGCGAAGCGCACCGGCTCGTGCGTGCCCCGGATCAGATACTGGAAGGGCACTCCCCTGTTGGCGAAGGCGAGGGCCGGGGAGATGAATTCCGGGGCGGCGGGGGTCGGCATCTCCGCGTCGGCGGACTCCGAACGCGGGCCCCGCCCCGTCGAGTTGGTCTTGGCGACGGCGTACTGGTACCTCCGGCCCGGCGTCCCCGTGGCATCGGCGTACCGGATGCGGGCACCGGAAGCGACCGGGCCCACATCCGTGGCGATCGTCTCGTAGGGCCCGTCGGCGGCCCCGGCCCGCAGCACCGTGTACCGGGCGGAGAGGTCGGGGTCGGTCCAGGCCAGTTCGACGGCATCCGCTCCGGCCGAGGCCCGCAGGTCGGTCGCGGTGCGTGCGGGGCGCGGTACGCCCCAGACCGTCCCGGCGGACGCGACCAGGCTGACGTTGTCGAACGCGGCGGTACCCGTCTCGGCGTACGAGGCGTTGACGCCCAGACAGGAGGCGAACGCCAGACCCGCGTACGCCGTACGCCCCAACTCGACCTCGTCGGCCCCGACTTCGGTCCAGTTGGTGCCGTCGGGCGAGATCTCCCCGGTGCAGCGGCGGCCCTTGCGGGTCACCCGCACCCAGTAGGGCTTGCGCAGCCGGTAGCCGTCGCCGGCGCCCTCGACGTACGGGGCCTCGAGCGGGGTCGCCGACTCGGGCAGGGTGCCGAGGTCGGAGATGGGGAACGAGGCGTTCGTCGTGATCGCCTGCTGCTGGGACGGCGGCACGGGGGTGCTGCCGGTGCCGGTCGTCGGCCCGCCCGGCGCGGACCGGGTCGTCCACACACCGCTCCAGGTGTGCAGCGGCAGGCCCTGGATCAGCATCGACGCGTGGGGCGCGTCCGCCGCCAGGGAGCCGCGCAGCATCACGCCCACCTTGGAGTACTGGGAGCTGAGCGGCCACACGACCCGTGCCGTGATGACGCCGTCCCCGCGCAGCGGCAGCCACGCGAACCGGAAGCCGTCCGCCGTGCCGCCGATGTCGGCGCCGCCCGCCTCAAGGAGGAACCGCTCGCCGTCGCAGAGGGTGGCTCCGTTACGCCGTACGTCACCCACGTCCCGTGCGTCCCAGGCACCCGGCAGGCCGGCTGTGGCGCCGACGTCCGCCGAACTCGCGCTCTCCGAGTCCGGGCCGACGGCCGAGACCGTGTAGTAGTACGTGCGTCCCGCGCGCACCGAACGGTCCGTGTACATGGGTGACTTCACGTTCGACTCGATGATCTGGTACGGCCCCTCGGGGCTGGTGGCTCGCCGTATCGTGTAGGTGCTCGCCCAGGCGGACGGCAGCCAGGAGACGGTGACGGCGTTGTCGTCGCCGGTGGCGAACAGCCCGGCGGGCGCCGTCGGCGGCGCGGGTGAGGCCTTTGCACCGGCGTAGGTGAGGGTGCCCCAGGACGGCAGGTCGTCGTTGCCGCCCTCCACGGCCCGGGTCCCGCCGGCGCCGCGGAAGAGGACCTGCTTGGTGTACGGGGCGTCGAGGCCGCGCACCCCGGCGTAGTGCGCGTAGGCCATTTCGTAGATCGGCGGCAGGCCCCCGCGCGAGATGGCCGACACCGTCGTCTTGATGTACTTGCCGGTCCGGTCGAGGTCGGGGACGAAGGGGACGTCGCCGCCGAGGTTGTAGCGGGCGGCGTACTCGAAGTTGGCGAGGATCCGGTTGTCCAGGTAGCCGTAGAGGTCGACGCCCTGGTTCCAGGCGACCTGCGCCGAGTCCGCGAGGAGGCCGGCGGCGAGCTGCTCGTGGCCCTGGTCTCGGCCGGACTCCTGGCCCTGGCCCGCGTCGATGACGATGCGGTGCGGGACGCTGCCGTCGCCCGCGCCGGCCGCGGCGAAGCGCAGGGCGTTCTCGAAGAGGGTGCGGTCCTCGCAGAACACCCCGATGGCCAGGATGGTCTGCATCGCCGTCAGGTCCCAGTTGCCGTTGGCGTAGAGCATGTAGCCGGAGACGGACGGATACCAGACGGTGAGGAAGGAGCGTTCGCAGCGCGCGATGTCCTCGGCCGCCCAGCCGTCGTAACCGGTGTGCCGCAGCAGCTCGGCCGCGTTGACGAACTTGAAGCCCTGCAGTCCCGACCCGAGTTGGCCGTCCGCGCCGGTGACGGCGGTGAGCGATGCCGACCAGGCGTTGAGGATGTCGCGGGCCTTGTCGGCGTGGGCGCGGTCGCCGGTCACGCACCACATCAGGGCGTTCTGGTAGGCGGCGGCCGAGTCGGCGACGGCCTGGCTCTGGTAGTTGGCGGGGCCTCGGCCCCAGGAGGTGACCTGGCCGGTGTTCTGGATCGCGTACGTGGACTTCGACCGGTCGTGGGCCGCGAGCGCCAGGTAGCCGTCGTGGACAGGGGATTCCTGCGCGGCGACCGCGGCCTTCATACGGGCGAGGTCGGCGGCGCTGTGCAGCAGACCGGGATGGGCGAAGGTGAAGGCGCCGTCACCGTCACCGGTCACCGTGGAGCTCTGGGCCCGGGCCGCCGCCGGCGTGACCAGTCCGGTCGCGCCGGCGGCGAGCAGCAGCGACGTCGCCCCGAGGAAGCCGCGACGGCTGGGCCCGTGGGACGGATCGGTCACTGGGCAGCCGCCTCGGCCGTGGTGATGAACTTCGGCTTGGTCACGTGCTCGTTGACGTACATGGGCACGTAGTCCGAGGTGAGGAACCAGCTCGGCTTCTTCATCGAGTCGGCGATCACGGTGCCGTTGATGACGAGGTTCTCGAACGTCACGTTCTTGATGCCGTGGTCGGCGTCGTAGCCGAGGAGCAGCACGGTTTCGAGGGGCTTGCCGTTGTAGGAGAGGTCCTTGACGTAGACGTCCTCGATGCCGCGTCCGACCGAGGTGTTGTAGGAGGTGTTGAACATGACCCGCATGTGGATGAGCTGGCCCCGGCGGAAGTCCTCGACGCGGACACCGTCGACCTTCACGTTCCTGATCAGGTTGCTGTCGCCGGCGTTGAGTGCGATGCAGCCCTGGTAGTTCATCTGCGGTTCGCGGTGGTCGCAGATGTCGATGTTCTGGAAGGTCAGGTTCTCCAGGACCTCGGGCGCGTCGGTGTTGCCGTGGGTGCCCACGTTGATGGGGTGGGCGACGTCCGCCCAGAGCGTGGAGTTCTTGACGGTGATGTTGCGGGTGTCGCCGTAGTACTCCCAGCGGTGGGTGTAGATGGCGATGCAGTCGTCGGCGTTGCGCATGAAGACGCCGTCGATGGTGACGTCGCTGCTGGAGAAGACGTCGATTCCGTCGCCCCAGCCCTTGGAGCTGAAGGCGGCCATGCCGGTGACGGACACGTCGGACGACTCGCCGATCGTGCAGGCGTAGCCGTCGGGGTTGAGCATGGTGACGGAGCCGATGGAGATGTTCTTGGAACCCTCGATGGTGGTGCCGCCGCCGGGGGCGGCCCAGATGACTCCGCGTCCGGCGAGGCCGGCGTTCTCCACGTCCTTGAAGAACACCCGGGACTTCAGGACCGCGCCGCCGTCCAGGTAGACGGTCTTGCCGGAGGGGACGGTCACCTGGCCGTCGGCGGTGGTGTGCAGGCCGGGGCCGAAGTAGATGACGTCCGGGTCGTCGGCGGCCGGGCGGTCGGTGTCGATCGGGCGGGCGAACAGGTGCAGCGCGTCGAAGACCTCGTCGTTGACCTGGACGACGATGTTGCGCGGCTCGGTCAGTTTGAACCGCAGCGTGTCGGCGCGCCGCTCGAACTCGATGCCGTACGAGTCGGGCCGGATGCGGGCCTTCTTCACGCCGCCCTTGATGTAGGTGACCTCGACCTCGACGCAGCCCGCGAAGTCGAAGAAGGCGAGCGAGGAGTTCTGGATCAGCCCCGCGCCGGTGGAGGTGTCGATGAAGTTGAGGGTGGCCAGATAGGTGCCCAGCTTCTGCCATCTGCCGCCGGAGGTACGGACCTTGACGGTGTAGCTGTCGGTCTTGACCGGGGCGCCGTCGGGGATGGGGTACGTCACGAGCTCGGGGGCGGCGCCTGCGGTGTCGGCCTGGGCGGAGGTTGCCGCGGTGCCTGCCAGGTAGCCGGCCAGGGCGGTGACGCCGGCGGCCTGGAGGGTCGTACGACGCGATATGGGCATGCTCATGCCATTGCTCCTTGTACAAGGAAGAAGGGGAAAGAGGCGGTACGGAGGGTCACTTGAGACCGGTGGTGGACATACCTGCGACGAAGCCGCGCTGGGCGACCAGGAAGACCAGCAGGATGGGGACGACGTACATGACGGAGCCGGCCGCCTGGAGGTTGTTGACCGGCATCCCGCCCTCGGTGATGTACGAGGTCATGATGGCGACGGAGAGGGTGGTGCGGTCGCTGTCCAGGAGCAGCATGGGGGCGATGAAGTCGCCCCAGGTCCAGGTGAAGGCGATCACGAAGCTGGCGGCCAGGACCGGCAAGGACTGCGGCAGGAAGATCCGCCAGAAGATCGTGCCGTAGCCGCAGCCGTCGACGATCGCGGCCTCCTCCAGCTCCCGTGGCATCCCGGCGAAGAACTGCCGGAACAGGAAGACCAGATACGGAGCGGCCGCCAGCCCCCACAGCACCCACGGCCAGTAGGTGTTGACCATGCCGAGCTTCGCGAAGATGAGGTACGTCGGGAAGAGCGTGATCATCTGCGGCAGCATCATCGAACCGAGCAGCACACCGAACAGGACCTTCTTGCCGGGAGCTTCCAGGCGGGCGAACCCGAAGCCGACCCAGGCGGAGCTCAGGGTGACCAGGGTGGCGTAGATCAGGGAGATGATGAGGGAGTTGCGGGCGTAGCCGAGGAAATGGATGTCGGTGAAGGCGTCGGCGAAGTTCTGCCACTGGGCCTGGTCGGGCAGCCAGTGCACCGGGGAGGCCGCCAGTTCGGGCGTGGTCTTCAGGGCGGTGATGACGAGCCAGCCGAAGGGGCCGAGCATCAGGCCGGTGACCACGACCAGGACGGTGTAGAGCACGAGGCGGGAGCCGCGTACCCGGACGCCGGCCGGCGCGACGGAGGGCTTGGGGGTCACGCTGGTGGCGGTCACTTCTTCGCCTCCGGGTCGACGTTGTAGAACACCACACCGGACGTGACCTTGAAGATCAGGCCGGTCATGATGAGGATCAGGACGAAGAGCACCCACAGGAGTGCGGAGGCGTAGCCGTAGCGGCCGAGCGCGAAGTACTCCGCGAACACGTGCATCATGTACATGTAGTTGGTCTGCGGGATCTCGGTGACGCCCTGCGGTCCTGGCTTGGAGGCCAGCAGCAGCGGCATGATGGTCTGCACCGAGGCGATCATCCCGGTCACGGCCTGGAAGAGCAGCACCGGCGAGAGCAGCGGCACGGTGATGCTGCGGAAGGTCCGCCAGGCGCTCGCGCCGTCGATCCGGGCCGCCTCGTGGAGTTCGCGGGGCACGTCCTGAAGGCCGGCCAGCGAGATGATCATGATGTTTCCGGCGGCCCACAGCACCGACATCAGGATCACGTAGCGGGCGTACGGGTCGTCCAGCCACGCGATGGCGTCGATGCCGAAGATGTTCAGGACGCCGTTGGCGGCGCCGGAGTCCCGGTTGAAGAGCTGCTTGAAGACGAGCCCCGCGCCCACCGGCGGTACCACGGCCGGCAGATACAGCAGGGTGCGGAACAGGCCGCGCGCCTTCATCGGCCGGTTGACCAGGACCGCGAGGGCCAGCCCCGCGATGATCGACAGCGGCACCGAGGTGATGGCGAACACGCCGGCCCGGCTCAGCGAGTTCCATGTCACCGAGTCGGTCAGCAGCTCGCTGTAGTTGCCGAACCCGACGTAGCGCCAGTTGGGCGAGATGCCGTCGAAGGTGGTGAAGCTCAGCCACAGCGCGTACGCCATGGGACCGACGGTCAGCAGCAGGAACCCGATGATCCAGGGCGAGGTGAACAGGTAGAACGCCCGCCGCCGGCGTGCGGTCATGGAGGTCCGGGGCAGGTCACCGGAGCCGGCGGCGGCCCGGGTGCGAACGGCGGGCCGGGGCCGCTCGGCGACTTCAGGGATCTGGCCGACTGTCATCCCACCTGCTCCTTACCGCGCTTCATCTGCTCGTTGATGGTCGAGTTGAGGCGTCCGGCGAGGGTGTCGACGGAGATCTGGCCGTTCATCGCGGCCGGAAGGATCTGGTTGATGAGCGCGTCGGCGGCTTCGGTCTTGATGTAGGGCGTGAAGGGCGTCACGGAGAAGTGCTCCAGCTCAGCCTGCTGGACCTTGAGGACGCGCTTTTGGTAGTCCTCCTTCTGCGGCATCAGCGGGCGGAGCGACTTCAGGGTGGGTATGCCCCAGCCGCCCTCCGCGCGCCCCTTGGCCGGACCCTCCCCGAAGAACCACTCGAAGACCCGCCAGGCGGCGTCCTTGTTCCGTGCCTTCGTCGGCATCCACATGCCCGTGCCACCCTGGCAGGAGCTGAGCCGCGGGCCGCCTTCGAAGACCGGTGCGGGGGCGAGCCGGGACACCTCGGCCACCTTCGCCTCGGCGTTGATCATGCCGCCGAGCCAGTAGCCGTTGCCGGACATGGCCATCCGGCCCGCGACGTAGGTGGGCCCGTCCCAGCCGTCGGGGTTGGGCTGGATGAGGCTCGGCCCCACCTTGGCCTTGGCGTAGTCCACGTACCAGGTCAGGGCCTTGCGGGCCTCGGGGGTGGTGAAGTCGACGCGGCTGAAGTCCGGCGAGAAGAGGCTGCCTCCGGCGGCGGCTGTCAGGTTCGCGAAGAGGATGGCGAGGCCCAGGCCGTTGTAGCTGCCGCCGTATACGGTGGTCTGGCCGTTCTTGCGCTGGACCAGTCGCTTGGCGTTGTCCAGCCACTCCTCGTAGGTGATCGGCTCGGTCTCGGACGGGTAGTCGACACCCGCCCTGTCGAAGTGCGAGGTGTTGTACCAGAACATCGCGTCCTGGGAGAAGTCCTTCGCCATGCCGTAGCGGGGGCCCTTGCCCTGGGTGGTGCCGTCGTACCGCCACAGGTCGTTGGCCGGGTCCAGGTCATCGGTCCTGAGAATGGTGGACTTGGCGAAGTAGGGATCCAGGTCCTCGGCCACGCCCCGGGCGGCGAAGTACGGCGCGTCCAGGGCTCCGACGCCACGTACCAGGTCCGGTGCGTTGCCGCTGGTGAGCATCGCGATCAGCCGGGTGATGTCGTTCGCCACCACGGTGATGCTGATGCCGAGTTCCTTCTGAGCCTGCTGGATCAGCTCCGTGGAGATGTCGTCGAGGGAGACCATCATCGTGATGCTCTCGCCACCGCCGGTCGCGGCGCCGGCCACCTTCAGAGCGCAGCCGCTCAACGCGGCCGCTCCGGCCGCGGCACCTCCCGCCGACAGGGCGAGAAAACGGCGGCGGCTCGGGGGAGCGCCGGAATGTGCGCGCATCGACGCGTCACCTCCTGCTTCGTGTGGTGCGGGCTACCGGCAGCGAGGTCTTGCAGACTAGTAACCGGTTGCTGTCTGATGGAGCCAGAGCTTCTTCCTGTCCGGAAACAACGTCAAGCCCTTCGTCGGATTTTCGAAAAGAATGGGTAACCTCAGCGACATGACGCCAAGGGCTGGAGGCTCGTTGCAGAGCCTCCGGAAAGCGAACGAAGACCAGATCCTCAGGCTGCTCATCTGCGAAGGTCCCCTGCACAGAGCCGAGTTGGCGCGCAGAACGGATGTCTCCCGAACCACCGCGGCAACGATCATCCGTGGACTGATGGCTCGCGGCCTGGTGATCGAGGCGGACGACGAACCAGCGGGCGATCTCGACGGTCGGGTTAGAAACCGGTTGCTAATCACCCCGCATGCAGCCGTCGTCGCGGGAATGAATCACACCGTCGACGGCGTCTGGCTGAACCTCACCGACCTCGCCACGGGGGAGATCGCAAGCTCCGGCACCGTGCTGGCCCCCGGCACCGGGCCGGCCGAGCGCATCGAAGCGGGCGTATCGGTGCTTCAACGACTGCTGGACGACGCGGGGTTGGACAGGGGCAGGGTCCTCGGCGTCGGCATCGGTATGCCCGGGCCGATCCATCACGGCACGGGCGTGGTCAGCGTGTCGCTGCCCGGACAGCCCTGGTCCCACGCGCATGTCACCGCTGAGCTCGAACGAGTGCTCGGCCTGCCGGTCATGGTGGAGAACGGCACCCGCCTGGAGGGCGTGGCCGAAGCCCGCTGGGGTGCGGGCCGGGGGGTGGCGAATCTTCTGTACGTCGGTCTGTCCAGCGGCATCGGTTCAGCGCTCGTCCTCGACGGGCGCCTCCACCGGGGAGCCGTCGGCGCCGCGGGCGAGCTGGGCCATGTGTCGGTGGACATCGACGGTCCCGTCTGTCCGTGCGGCAACCGCGGCTGCCTCGTGCTGCACGCCGGCCTCCCGGCCGTACTCGCCGCGCTGCGGCGGGAGTTCGGCACGGGGGCCGAGCTGGACGAGATGCTGGTCCGCACCGCGGCCGGAGATCCGGCGGGCGAGAGGGTGTTCACCCGTGCGGGCACCGTGGTCGGTCGGTTACTGGCCAACCTGTGCAATCTGCTCAACCCCGAACGCATCGTCGTGGGCGGCGAGTTGTCTCTGGCCGGCGAGGCCCTGCTCGCACCGATGCGCTCAGCGATCCGCAGGACGGCACTGTCGCTGGTACGGGATGTGGAAGTGGTTCCGGCCGAGTTGGGGCACGGCGCCCGGAGCGGCGCGCTCGGCGGCGCGGCCCTCGTCCTCGGTGAGACCCCCGACCTGGCCGCAGCGCTCAACAACCTCTCCGCGAAGGGAAGCACCGCATGACGAACGGCGTCGAACCGGGCCGGACATCCCGCACGACCGGCAGTGCCCGCACCGGTGACCCGGCTCACCCCGTCGACCGCCCGACGATCCGGATCGACGCGAGGCCGGACGCCGGAAAGCCGATCGGCCGGGATCTGTTCGGCGCGTTCTTCGAGGACCTCAACTACGCCGCCGACGGCGGACTGTACGCAGAGCTGGTGCAGAACCGCTCCTTCGAGTACTCCCCCGAGGATGCCGCCGGCTGGCACGCCCTGACAGCGTGGGAACTCGTGGAACTCCGCGGCGGACAGGGCAGCGTCGGCGTCGCCACGACCGACCCCCTGCACCCCGCCAACCCGCACTACGCGGTGTTGGAGGTGACGGCAGGGGACGGCGTCGGACTGACCAACCACGGCTTCGACGGCATCCCGGTCCAGGCCGGAGCGTCGTACGTCGTCAGTCTCCACGCCCGCCGTGCCAAGGGCCCGAGCGCCCCGCTCACCGTCCGGCTGGAGGGCGCCCGCGGAACGTACGCCCAGGCCTCGATCGGCGAGCCGACGGACACCTGGACCCGGTACGAGACGACGCTGACCTCAAGCGCCACCGATCCCGAGGCACGGCTCGTCGTCCTCGCCACCCGGCCCGGCACCATCCACCTGGACCTGGTCTCCCTCTTCCCCGAGGCCACCTTCCGCGGCCGGCCGGGTGGCCTGCGCTCGGACCTGGCCCAGGCCATCGCCGATCTGAAGCCCAAGTTCCTTCGATTTCCCGGCGGTTGCGTGGCCCACGGCCTCGGCCTGGGCAACATGTACCGCTGGAAGGACACGATCGGCCCACTCGAAGGGCGCCGCCAG
This sequence comes from Streptomyces sp. GQFP, assembly GCF_021545335.1. Classification (GTDB taxonomy): domain Bacteria; phylum Actinomycetota; class Actinomycetes; order Streptomycetales; family Streptomycetaceae; genus Streptomyces. The sequence goes on from NZ_CP089312.1 coordinate 809,846, forward strand.
CAGCGGAACCTGTGGGGTTATCACCAGTCCGCCGGGCTGGGCTACTTCGAGTACTTCCAGTTCTGCGAGGACATCGGAGCGAAGCCGCTGCCGGTGGTGGCCGCAGGAGTCTGCTGTCAGAACACACCGGGCGGCCCGCAGGGCATCCCGCTGGACGAGATGCCCGCGTACGTACGGGAGATCCTCGATCTCGTCGAGTACGCCAATGGGCCCGCCGACTCGGTGTGGGGCGCCCGGCGGGCGGAGGCCGGACATCCCGAACCGTTCGGCCTGGAGTACCTCGGCGTCGGCAACGAGGACGCGATCACCCCGGAGTTCCGGGACCGGTTCGAGATCATCCACCGAGCGCTGCGCGAGCGGCATCCGGAGATCACGGTCGTCGGGACCGTGGGGCCGAACCCGGCGGGCGAGGACTTCGACCTGGGCTGGGAGTTCGCCCGGAAGCTCGGTCTCGCGATGGTCGACGAGCACATGTACCTGTCCCCGCGTTGGTTCCTGCAGAACACCCGCCGCTACGACGACTACGACCGCGCGGGGCCGAAGGTGTACGTAGGCGAGTGGGCGTCCCGGGGCAGCACCCTGCGCAACGCGCTCGCGGAGGCGGCGTTCATGAACGGCCTCGAACGCAACGGCGACGTCGTGGCGCTGGCCTCGTACGCCCCGCTGCTCGCCAAGTCCGGCCACACCCAGTGGAATCCGGACCTCATCTACTTCGACAACACCAGCGTGCGGCTCACCCCCAGCTACCACGCGCAGCGGATGCACTCCACCCACCACGGGGACGTGTGGCTGCCGCACACCGTGACCGGTGCTCCGGCCGCCGCTCCCCCGCCCGACCCGCTGCGTGGCGGAGGCGTGCTGCTCACCACGACCGACACGCAGGCCGACTACCGCGGGCTGCGGGTCACCAGTGGCGCGGCCGACTACACCGTCGAGCTCCAGGCACGCAAGAACGCGGGCGCGGAGGGCTTCGTGATCGGCTTCGGCGCGGTGGACACTCCGGACCACTACCTCTGGAGTCTCGGTGGCTGGCACAACCAGAGCCTGACCCTCCACCGCAGGTGCGACGGCTTCGTCGAGGACCTCGCCCGGGTGCCCGGGCCGATCGAGACGGGACGCTGGTACGACATCCGCATCGAGGTCACCGGGCCCCTGGTGCGCTGCTTCCTGGACAACGTGCTGGTCCATGAGGTCGAGGACGACAGGACCCCACCGGAGACCTTCTCCGTCTCCTGCGTACGGGACTCGGCCACCGGTGATCTCCTCGTCAAGATCGTCAATCTCGCCCCGGACGAGTTCGTCGCCGACATCGGGATCGACGGCGCGGACCGTGTCTCCGGCCGTGCCACCAGGACCGTCCTCGCAGGTGACCCGGTGAGCTCGCTCGCGGATCCGCACACCTCGGTCATCGAGGCGGGCGGGGCCTTCGACTGCGTCCTCCCGCCGCACTCGTTCACAGCTCTGCGTCTTCGCGCCGACGGGGAGGCGACGTAAGGCGCCCGGCCCCGTTCGTCACCCCCGTCCCACGGCTTGTGAAAGGAACCGAAGGATGCGCTACCGACAACTCGGCCGCAGCGGCATCTCCGTCTCGGAGATCGGCTACGGCGCCTGGGGCATCGGCCGGAACGCGTGGAAGGGGGCCACGGAGGACGAGTCCGTCCGCGCCCTCCACCGGGCCGTCGACCTGGGCGTGAACCTCATCGACACCGCGCGCGGCTACGGGCAGAGCGAGCACGTCGTCGGACGGGCGCTCAGGGAACTGGGAGCGGGCGCGGACGACGTCCTCGTGGCGACCAAGGCGTCGCCCAAGATCCCCGTCGACCTGGACGAACGCGGTCTGGACCCGCTCGACACCTACCCCGCCTCCCATCTGCTCGACAGCGTGGAGACCAGCCTCGCCGAGCTGGGCCGGGACCACATCGACCTGCTCCAGCTGCACACGTGGAACGACGCGTGGACCGGCCGCGGCGACTGGCTGGAGATGGTCGAGGCTCTCAAACAGGCGGGCAAGATCCGTATGTTCGGCATCTCGGTGAAGGACCACCAGCCGGACAACGCGATCCAACTCGTGCGCACCGGGGTCCTCGACACCGTGCAGGTGATCTACAACGTCTTCGAACAGGCCCCGGCCGACGCCCTGTTGCCCGCCTGTGCGGAACACGGCGTGGGCGTGATCGCGCGGGTCGCGCTGGACGAAGGCGCACTGACGGGCCGTATCACCTCGGGCGTCACCTTCCCCGAAGGCGACTGGCGCCACTGGTACTTCAGGGAGGACCGGCCCGCACAGGTCGAGCGGCATGTGGCCGCGATCGTCGACGACCTCGGTATCGCACCCGACGAGATCGCGAGCACCGCGCTGCGGTTCGCCCTCGCCGGCGAAGGGATCTCGACCGTCATCGTCGGCATGCGCTCCACGGCCAACGTCGAACGCAACGCGGGCGTCTGCGACCTCCCGCCGCTCACCGCCGAACAGCTGGCGGTCCTCGCCAAGCACCGCTGGCAGAAGAACTTCTACTCCTGAGAGCCGATGAGGAACAAGATGTCCGACTACATGGAGCACGAGGGCGGCCTGGTGCGCCGGACCGCCGACGAGATCCTGCGCGTCGAGCCCTGGGGCCCGCACGCCCTACGGGTGAGCGCCACCGCCGGGACCGCCGTCGACCGGAACCTGCCCGGCGCGCTCGACTCCACCGCGCCGACCGCTCCGGACGCCGGGGTCTCCGTACTGCCCGACGGCACAGCACGGTTGGTCAACGGCCGCATCACCGCGCACGCCGACACCTACGGACGGCTCCGGTTCACGCATACGGCCACGGGCCGTGAACTCCTCGCGGAGAAACGGGCGTACACCTGGTACCAGGGACCCCGGGTGTACGCGGACGGCCGTGTCGAGCAGCACTTCGAGGCGTACGACGGTGAGCGCGTCCACGGTCTCGGGCAGCATCTGCACGGCCGGCTCGACCAGAAGGGCCATGTCATCGACCTGGTCCAGGGCAACACCGTGGCCACCATCCCCTTCCTGAACTCCTCGCGCGGCTACGGCCTGTTGTGGAACAACCCGGCGCTCGGCCGCGTGGAACTCGGCGCAGACATCACCCGCTGGACGGCCGAGACCCCCGGGGCGGACCGGATCGACTACTGGATCACCGCGGGCGACCCGGCCGAGATCATGGAGTCGTACGCCGACGCCACCGGGCATCCGCCGCTGCTGCCCGAGTGGGCGTCCGGCTTCTGGCAGTCGAAGCTCCGCTATCGCACGCAGGACGAACTCCTCGCCGTGGCACGGGAGTACAAGGAGCGCGGGCTGCCGCTGTCCGTGATCGTCAGCGACTTCTTCCACTGGCCGAAGATGGGCGACTGGCGGTTCGAGGAGAGCGAGTGGCCCGACCCGGCGGCGATGGCGAAGGAACTGGAGGCGCAGGGCGTCAAGTTGGCCGTCTCCGTCTGGCCGACCCTCGAACCGGACAGCGAGAACTACGCGCCGCTGCAGGCCGTCGACGGACTCGTGCGGGACGGCGCCCGCGACGGTGAGCCGCTGACGTTCGACTTTCCGGCCCGGGGTCATGGCGCGGACCTCCAGCCGATGGCGTACTACGACCCCACCAACCCCATGGCCCGCCGACTGATGTGGCAGCGCCTGAACGACAACTACCGTTCCCAGGGCGTGACCGCCTTCTGGCTGGACTCCGCCGAACCGGACATGCCGCCGGCTCTGGCCGCCCGCGCGCTTTACTCCACGGGACCCGGCACCCAGGTCACCAACCTCTACGGGCTCTACCACGCGCAGGCCGTCGCCGACGGTCTGCGCGCGGCCGGGGACGACCGGCCGCTGACGCTGATCCGGTCCGCGTGGGCGGGCAGCCAGCGCCACGGCACCGCCCTGTGGTCCGGCGACATCTCGTCGACCTTCGACTCGCTGGCCCGGCAGATCCGGGCCGGCCTCAACGTCGCCATGAGCGGCATCCCGTGGTGGAACACCGACATCGGCGGATTCAACGGCGGCGACCCGGCCGACCCTGCCTACCAGGAGCTGCTGGTCCGCTGGTTCCAGTACGGCACCTTCAGCCCGATCATGCGCCTTCACGGCGACCGGGCGCCCAACCACCCCACCTTCAGCGCCGACATGACCGGCGGCCCCAACGAGGTCTGGTCGTACGGCGAGGAGGCCTACCCCATCCTCGCCGACCACCTGCGGCTGCGCGAGCGGCTGCGCCCGTACCTGGCCGAACTGTCCGAGCAGGCCCACCGCACCGGCGCACCCCCCATGCGTCCCCTCTTCTTCGGCTTCCCGGAGGACGAGCGGGCCTGGGACGTGGACGACCAGTTCCTGCTCGGCCCGGATGTGCTCGTCGCCCCCGTGTACGAGGCCGGCGCTCGCGCCCGGTCCGTGTACCTGCCGGGAGACTGCCGCTGGCTGGACCCGGCGACCGGCACGTTCCACGAGGGGGGAACGAGCGTGGAGGCCATGGCTCCCTTGTCCCGCATCCCGGTTTTCGTACGGGAGGGAGCCACCGTGTCGGCCGCGTTCGCCGCACAGGGCGGCGACGGCCGTAACAGCCTCTGAGCTGGACCGGTGAGGTCAGGTGCAGCCCGCGCCCCGAAAGGGGCGCGGGGAACCGCGCGACCAGCCCCCACCGGCCCGCAGCGAACGAACCGCATCTCCAGCGGAGCGCCTAGCGCTGGACGTCCGTCACCCCCGTCCACCCGTCGAGGACGGCACGGGTCGGCATGCCCTCCCAGTCCCCCGGCACCGTGCACAGGAGGGCGCCCGCGAGGACGGCGGTTTCGAGGCACCGCTCGACGTCGGCGCCCGCCATCAGCTCGCTGAGGTAGGCGCCGACGAAGGCGTCACCCGCCCCGACCGGATCGACGGCCTGGACCGGTACGGCGGCCCGCTGGTGGAAGACGCCGTCCACCAGCGCGAGCGCGCCCTCGGCGCCGAGTTTGATCACGGCGCTGGCGGGGCCGAGGCCGGTCAGCGCCGTGGCGAGTTCCTTGGGATCCTCGGCGTGCTCGGCGTCCTCACGGCCGAGGACCAGGGCGGCCTCGTCGTCGCCCGCGAAGACGATGTCGGCCCGCGCGACCAGGTCACGCAGGACCGGAGCCGCCGTTTCGGGCGGCCACAGCGCGGACCGGTGGTTCACGTCGACCGACACCGTGACCCCGGCCGCGCGGGCCACGTCCACGGCGTGGAAGACCGTCGCGGCGGCGGACTCGCCGAGCGCCGGCGTGATGCCGGTGACGTGGAGCAGCCCGGCCCCGGCGACAAGCGCGTCGTCCACGTCCGCCGGGGCCAGCCGTGCCCCCGCCCCATGGGCGCGGTAGTACCAGACCTTCACCGCCCCGCCCGGCAGCCGCTCCTTGAGCATCAGACCGGTGGGCGCCCCGCTGTCCCGTACGGCGTGCACGTCGACGCCCTCCGCGGTGAGTTCGCGTACGACGCGGTCGCCGACGGAGTCCGCGCCGAGCCGGCCGATCCAGCTCACGGGCGTGCCGAGCCGGGAGAGGGCGATCGCCACGTTGCTCTCGGCTCCCCCGATGCCGAGCGCCATGTGGGACACGTGCTGCAGATGCCCGACGGTCGTGGCGGCGAGCAGCCCCATCGTCTCGCCGAGGGTGACGACCCGCCCGGCGCTCACGAGCGGGCTCCGGCGACGGCGTCGAGGGCACGCCGGGCCCGGTTGGCCAGGGCCCGGAGGTCACCTCCGGACAGGGCGTCCCCGGACAGGGCACCGCCGAGTCCGACGGCCAGGGCTCCGGCCCGGATCCAGGCGCCGATGTCGTCGAGGCCGATGCCGCCGGTGGGCATCACGCGGACGTCGGGGTAGGGGTCGGTGAACGCCTTCAGGTGCGCGGGGCCCACGGTGGAGGCGGGGAACAGCTTGACCGCTGTCGCCCCGGCGTCCCAGGCCGCGGCCAGCTCGGTCGGGGTGAGCCCGCCCGGGTAGACCGGGACGCCGGCCCGCCGCGCTTCCGCCACGACGTCGGCGTGGAATCCGGGCGAGACGAGGAATCCCGCGCCCGCGTCGAGGCTGCGCCGGGCCTCCTCGGCGGACCGTACGCTGCCCACCCCCAGGTCCGCGGTGTCGCCGAGATCCTTGCGCAGCCGCTCCAGGGCGTCGAGGGCGCCCGGGGTGGTCAGGGTGAGTTCGAGGCAGACGAGTCCGGCGTCGACCAGCGTGCCGGCGGCGGGCAGCAGGTGTTCGGGGGTGTCGGCGCGCAGTACGGCCACGACTCCGGTGCGCGGCAGTGCTTCGCCGGGTTCGGCCCGGTGCGGGTGGTGAGCGGGGAGAGTGTGGTTCATGGAGTGCTCGCTTCGGTCGCGGACTTCTGCATCGGCGGGGCCGTCGCGTCGGTGTGGAGGGTGAGGTCCCGGTCGAGGGTCTCGGGTGCCAGTCGGGCCGCGACCAGGCTGATGATCATCATCAGGGTCATGTAGGCGGCGACCGGCACCCAGGAGCCGGAGAAGGCGGTGAGCAGGGAGGCGCAGATCAGCGGGGCGACACCGCCGCCGAGCACCGAGGAGAACTCCCGGCCCAGGGTGACGCCGGCGTAGCGGTAGCGGCTGCCGAACAGTTCGGGGAAGTAGCTCATCTGCACGCCGACCGCGCCCTGTCCGGCGAGGACGAAGCCGATGACTATAGCCACGGTGATGGCGATCGGCGATCCGGTGTTGAGCGCGATGAAGGTCGGCCCGGGCAGCAGCACGAGAGCGGCCAGGATCGTCATGTACACGGGCTTGCGCCCGACACGGTCCGAGAGGACGCCGAACCCGATCGCCGCGAGGCCTCCACAGGTGGCCCCGATCATCAGCACCTTGGGCACGAACGAGGCGTCGACGCCGACGGTGGACACCAGATACGAGGCCATGAAGACCTGGTAGGTGTACGACTGCGCGCTGATGCCGACGTTCATGAACAGCACCAGGAGCATGGGCTTCCTGCCGTGCTGGAAGACCTCCTTCACGGGCGACTTGGGCTTCTCGTGCTGTTGCTTGAGCTCCTGGAAGACCGGGCTCTCACTGAGCCTGCGCCGGATGACCACCGCGACGACGGTGACGAGGAGGCTGCTGGCGAACACCAGCCGCCAGCCCCAGCTCATCAGGGCTTCGTCGGACAGCGTCTGGACGAGGATCCAGGCGAGGGCCCCCAGTACGGTGCCGAGGGCGGCGCCGGTCATCACGAGCGAGGCCAGTCTGCCGCGCCGTCCGATCGCCGCCGTCTCGGTGAGCAGGGTGGCGCCCCCGGACTGTTCGGCACCGGCTCCGAAGCCCTGGAAGAAGCGGCACAGGACGAGCAACGCCGGGGCCAGCACGCCGACTTGGGAGTACGTCGGCAGCAGTCCGATGGCGAAGGTCGAGGCGCCCATCAGGAAGAGCGTGGTGACCAGCACCCATTTACGGCCGAGCCGGTCGCCGAAGCGGGAGAAGAACAGGCCGCCGAGGGGCCGTGCGGCGAACCCGACGGCGTAGGCGGCGAAGCTCGCCAGGAGCGCGACGGCCGGTGTGGCGTTGGGGAAGAACAGGTCACCGAAGACGAGGGCGGACGCGGTGCCGTAGATGACGAAGTCGTACTGTTCCAGCGCGGTGCCCACCAGTCCGGCCCAGGCCGCGCGACGTACGGCGGTGGGGTCGGGGTCGGTGGGGGCGTTCTTGGTGGGGACGGGGGGTACGGCGTCGTTCGTTATGGAACCGGTGGGTGTGTCCATCATCCATGCCTCCTTGAATGGGATGGTCAGGGCAGCGCAGGGCAGGGCAGGGCATCTGACACTGCTGGGCTGGTTGCCGCGCTCACGCCGTTGCGGGGCGGACCACGACTTTCAGGTGGGTCGGGTCCGTGACCGGCGCGCGCAGCGCGTCGGCGGCCCGGTCGAGCGGGAAGCGGCCCGTGAGGACGGACGCGAGGTCGACCCGGCCGTCCGCGGCGAGGGCGAGCGCGGTGGGGAACGCGTGTGCGTAGCGGAACGCGGTGACGAGGTCGATCTCCCACCGCTGGAGGTGTGCGAGCGGCAGTCCGTCGACGGCGGGAGCGGCCTGGCCGACGACGGTGGCGCGGGCTGCGGGCTTCAGGGTGCGGAGGCCCTGCCAGAGCGCGGCAGGGTGGGCCGAGCACTCCAACAGCCGGTCCATTCCGGTGAGTTCGAGGTCCTGTCGGGCGGTGTTGACCACGGTGGTGGCGCCGAGCTTGCGGGCCTGGGCGAGCCGGGCGTCGTTCACGTCGGTGACGATCACCTCGGCGGCGCCGGCGGCCCGTGCCACCTGGGCGACGAGGATGCCGATCGGACCGGCGCCGGTCACCAGGACCCGGTGTCCGAAGGCGACCTCGGCCCGGCGCACCGCCCAGACCGCGACCGCCAACGGCTCGATCAGGGAACCGAGTTCGAGCGGAATGCCGTCCGGCAGCGGATGAACGGCACGGGCGGGGACGACGACGTGTCCGGCGAGGACCCCGTGCGTGGGCGGGGAGCCGAGACAGGTGCCGTGCGGACAGAGGTTGTACCGGCCCGAACGGCAGGTCGGGCAGGCGCCGCAGCCGATGGCGGGTTCGATCGCGACCGGTGTACCGACCTCGACGGACGCCTGGGGCCCGGCCGCGGTGACGACCCCGGAGGCCTCGTGGCCGAGGACGGTCGGACTGCGGAGCACGTTCTGTCCGTTGCGGCCACTGGCGTAGTAGTGCATGTCGGAGCCGCAGACACCCACGGCGTCGATCTCGACGAGCACCTCGTCGGGGCCGAGGGGGCGGAGCGGGACCTCCTCGATGCGGAGGTCGTTCGGGCCGTGCAAGACGGCGGCCCTGGTCGTGTTGGGGACTGACACGGTCTCACATCCTTGTGAGAAGGGGACGGAAGGCCTCAGGCCGCCAGCAGCGGCTCCGAGTCGGCGGCCTCAGCCGCGGCTTGCGCCGCCGAGGCCGTACCGTGCCGGGCGAGGATGCCGATGAACTCGGCGACCCGCTCGGTGAATCGGGGGTGTTCGGCGAGCCGGTCGCCGAGCAGGCCGCCGTCGATGACGGAGGCGACGAAGTCCCGTACGGACGTGGCGCGTTCGGCCGTCTGCTGCAGCCCTTCGCGGGCCGGGTCCGCCATCGCGGCGGCGTGCGGGCCGGGGTCGAGGCCGGTGGGCGGCGCCATGCAGCACAGGTACGCGGCGACGGTGAGGGCGAGGTGGTGGGGCATCCGGCCGCCGCGCAGTTGGCGGACCGCCGGGTCCGGCACCCGCTGGCGGAGTTTGACGGAGCCGTCCGACCCGACCTGCCGGGTGCGGTGGCCGAGGGCCGTGTTGGCCCAGCGGTCGAAGAGCTGTGCCACGTAGGCGTCGAGGTCGATGTCGCTCGGGACGGTGAGGCTGGGCAGGTACTCGTCGTGCAGTACGCGGTGCGCGGCCTCGGCGACGAAGGGCTGGGTGATCGCGTCCGGGACGGTGGCCCGGCCGTCCAGCGCGCCGAGGTAGGCGATGAGCGAGTGGGTGCCGTTCAGCAGCCGCAGTTTGAGCAGTTCGTACGGCTCGACGTCCTCGGTGAACAGCGCCCCGCCGTGTTCCCAGCCGGGCCGGCCGGCGGCGAAGCGGTCCTCCAGGACCCACATGGTGAACGGCTCGGCCGGCACCGGGACTTCGTCGCGCAGGCCCAGCCGGTCGGCGACCGTCCGGCGGTACTCGTCGGTGGTGGCCGGGACGATCCGGTCGACCATCGTGTTCGGGAACGTGACGGCGTCGGCCAGCCACGGGAGGAGGTCGGCGCGTTCGGCGGATGGCAGGGCCTCGGCGAACTCCCGTACCAGGAGCCCGGTCTGCGCTCCGTTGCCGGCCAGGTTGTCGCAGCTGAGGACGGTGACGGGCGTGGCGTGCGACCGCAGGCGGCGCTGCAGCCCCCGTACGATCTGGCCGATCGTGGTCCGCGGCGGTGTGTCGCCGCGCAGGTCGGCCTGTACGCCGTCGTGGTCGAGATCGAGGTGCCCGGTGCGCGGCGAGAAGGTGTAGCCGTGCTCGGTGACGGTGAGCGAGACGATCCTGGTGGCCGGGGCGGCGACTGCGTCGAGGACGGCTTCCGGCTGCTTTGCGGCGACCAGGACCCCGGTGTGCACGGCGGGAACGGTGACGCGGGAGCCCTCCGGCGAGATCTCGACGAGGCTGTAGCGGAAGTCCTGGGCCCGCAGCGCGTCGGCCACGGCCGCCGAGCGGCTCGCCACTCCGAGGATCCCCCAGGGGCCGTCGGTGTGGTCGAGTGCGGCCGCGGTGTAGGCGGCCTGGTGGGCGCGGTGGAAGTTGCCGAGTCCCAGGTGCACGATGCCGGTCTCGCCGAGCGTGCGCCGGTGCAGCAGTGAAGGGGCGGGAGTGGTGCGGGAGTTGAGGGTGGGGAGGTCCGTGGTCGTCATCTCACCAGTCCGTCATCGAGCCGTCGCGGCGGCGGGCCACGGGCAGGTAGGCGCCTTCGTACGGGAACCGGGCGGCCAGTGCCTCGTCGACCTCGACGCCGAGGCCTGGGGCGTCGCCGGGGTGCAGATGCCCGTCGGCGTAGCTCCACTCGTGCCGGAACACCTCGTGGACCAGCGGCTCGTAGCCCATGTACTCCTGGATGGCGAAGTTCGGGGTGGACAGGCCGACGTGCAGGGACGCGGCCAGTGCCACGGGTGAGACGTCGGAGGGGCCGTGCGGGCCCAGCTTGACCTGCCAGATGTCGGCGAGGGCGGCGATGCGGCGCAGATGACTGATGCCGCCGGCGTGGGTGACGCAAGTGCGTATGTAGTCGATCAGCTGCTCGGTGATGAGTGTCTGGCATTCCCAGACGGTGTTGAACACCTCGCCGATGGCCAGGGGTGTCGTGGTGTGCCGGCGTACGTGGCGGAGCACTTCCTGGTTCTCGGCCGGGGTGACGTCCTCCAGCCAGAACAGGTCGACGTCCTCCAGGGCGCGGCCGAGGCGCGCGGCCTCGTTCGGGGTGAGGCGGTGGTGGGCGTCGTGGAGGAGCTTCACCTCGGGTCCGACGTGTTCGCGGGCGGCGGCCAGCGCGCCGGGGGCGTGCCGCAGGTAGGCGGCGGTGTCCCAGGTCTCCTCGACGGGGGCGGCGCCGCGGCCGGCCGGCTCGTACCCGGCGCCTTCCTTGGCGACGCCGTAGACGATGTCAAGACCCGGCACGCCGGTCTGGGCCCGGATGGCCTGGAAGCCGCGCTCGCGCTGGGCGTCGAGGGAGTCGAGCAGTTGGGGGACGTCCCAGCCGGTGGCGTGGGTGTAAGTGAGGACGCGGTCGCGGACGGCGCCGCCGAGGAGCTGGTAGACGGGCTGGCCGGTGGCCTTGCCCTTGATGTCCCACAGGGCGAGGTCCACGGCGCCGATGGACGTCATGGTCACCGGGCCGCGCCGCCAGTAGACCCCGCGGTACAGGAACTGCCAGGTGTCCTCGATACGGGCCGGGTCGCGGCCGATGAGCAGAGGGGCGACATGGTCGCGGAGGTAGGAGGCGACGGCGAGTTCGCGGCCGTTGAGGGTGGCGTCGCCCCAGCCGACCAGACCTTCGGCGGTGGTGATCTTGAGGGTGACGAAGTTGCGTCCGGGGCTGGTGACGATGACGTCCGCCGAGACGATGGTGTCGTGCTTGCTCATCGGGCCCTCTCCATGATGTTGTGCAGCCCCTCACCGGCCGCCAGCCGGTGGATGTTGGCCGTGATGTCGGACGTGCGGCGGGCGAATGTCTGCCGGGTGAGCCCCGAGGAGTGCGGAGTCATGAGGACGTTCGGCAGCTCGTGGAAGGAGTGGCGGCTGGGCGCGCCCGTGTTGCCGGTGTCCGGGTAGTCGTACCAGACGTCGATCGCGGCGCCCCCGATCACGCCGTCGCGCAGGGCGGCGTACAGCGCGTCCTCGTCGACGACCGGACCACGGCCGACGTTGACCAGGACTGCCGACCCGCCCATCCGTGCCAGTTCCGCGGCGCCGATCAGCCCGGTGGTCCGCTCGGTGAGCGGTACCGAGACCACCACCACGTCCGCGGTGTCCAGGAGCGTGTCCAGATCGTCGACGCTCCCCGCCCAGAGGAGCCGCTCCGCGACGGCGTCGACGTCCCCGCGCCGGGTGACGGCCACGCCTCGGGCGCCGAACGCGCGGAAGCGCTGCCAGGTGAGTGCGCCGATGTGCCCGAACCCGACGAATCCGACGGTGGTGTCCGCCAGCCCGTCGGGCCAGGGCGTGCCGGGGGTGCGGGCGGGAGAGTCCCAGGTGCCGCGGCGCAGCGCCGCGTCCTGGCGCAGGAACCCCCGGGTCAGCAGGACCGTGGCGGCGACGACGTACTCGGCTATGGAGTCCTCGTGGTGGAAGGTGTTGGCGACGAGGGTGCCCGGCGGCAGCGCGGCGACGTCGATCCCGTCGAGGCCCGCGCCGGCGGCGTGCACCAGCCGCAGCTGTTTGCCCGCCGCGGCCATCTCCGGCGAACAGACCCCGGACACCAGGACATCGGCGTCGCGCAGTGCCTCGACGACGGCGCCGGTGTCCGTGGGGTCGGGCCAGTTCACGGTGGTCCCGCTCGGCAGGGCGGCCTCGAACCGCTCACGCAGGGGCACCAGATTGGGATCGGCGACGACGACGTTCAGACCATCGGTGTTCATGGGCGCCCCTTCGGCTCGTGAGACTCGTAAGGCTCGGCAGTGGCGTGCGGGCACTTCACGCGTGCTCCCGGGTGGCGGGAAGCGTGCGGGCCGCGGCCGGTCCGGTGGAGCCGCGGACGACCAGCTGGGTGGGCAACCGCAGGGTGCGCGGCTCCCGCCGTTCGTCGGCGATGGCCTGGGAGAGCATCTCCAGGCTGAGGGACCCGGCCCGGTCCATGGGCACCGCGATGCTGCTCAGGGCGGGGTACGCGGTCGCGGCGAGCGGCATGTCGTCGATGCCCACCACGCTGAGGTCCTCCGGTACGCGCACCCCGAGCTGGCGCGCTCCGGCGATCACACCGAGGGCGACGAGGTCGTTGTGCGCGATGACAGCGGAGGCGCCGGACGCGATCACGCCGGCCGCCGCGGCGGTGCCTCCCGCCACCGTCTCGGACTGCCAGCCGAGCACCTCCAGCTCCAGGCCGGCCCGCTCGGCCTGGGCGCGGGCCAGGTCGACACGGTGGCTGTTGGACCACGAGTGCTGGGAACCCTGGACGTACGCGAGGTGGCGGTGGCCCAGCGCCGCCAGGTACTCGACGGTCTGGCGCAGGCCGTCGGCCGCGTCGGCGAGGACGCAGTCCGCGGTGGTGGTCTCGCGGTTGACCAGGACGACGGGGGTGTCGCCGCAGAGGGTGAGGACGTCCTCGGCGTCGAGCCGGGGCGAGCAGACGACGAGCCCCGCGGACCTGGCACGCAGATGCGTGATCACCTCCCGCTCCCGGTCGGGGTCGAAGTCGGTGTCGGCGAGCACGATGGTCTGCCCGCGGTGCCAGCCCTGGGTCTGCGCCGCCTTCACGAAGGCGCCGAAGACGGGGTTGGCGATGTCCGGCACGACCACGGCCACGGTGTCGGTGTCCGACGGCAGCTCGGCAGGACGGGGCGGCGGCGGTTCGTAGCCCAGCTCTTGCGCAACCTCCAGGACCTTGCGCAAGGTTTCCGGGCCCAGCCGCTGGGGGTCACTGAACGCCCGGGAGGCCGTGGAAAGCGCCACGTTGGCGCGCTTCGCGACGTCGGTCAAGGTGGGGGCCACGCTGCCACTCCATTCCGCGGTAACCGCTGCCTGAACTCTTCGCGACCTATGTTCGACAAGCTTGCGCAATCTTGTCAATGCTTGCCGCAAGATGAATGGCCAGGTGGAGACGATCCGCTTCCCTCAAGCCCCTCGGCGTCGCTCGGTGAGGCCCAGGGGCTGGGCGAGGTGCGCGGAACAAGGGCGGGTGGCGGGCGTTCTCACGCGCCCGGGTGCTGTGCCCCGACCGGCCCGGCCGAGCCGCGGACGACGACATGGGTGCCCATGGTCAGGTGCTGGACCGGATGGTCGGCCCGGTTGAGGGCGAGCCGCACCGCGGCGCGACCCAGTTCCTCGTGCGGGACGTGGACGGTGGTCAGCTCGGGCACCAGGTCACCGGCGAGCGGGATGTCGTCGAAGCCGACGACCGACACATCGTCCGGGACCCGCAGCCCCGCTTCGCGCAGCGCCTTGTACACGCCGACCGCGACCATGTCCGTCATCGCGAAAACGGCCGTGAACTCGGCGCCCTTGTCGAGGAGTTCACGGGTGCCCCGGTAGCCCGCCTCGCGGGTGTATTGGCCGGGAACGACCACATCAGGATCGTAGGACAGGCCCCGGCTCTCCAGCGCTCGCCGGTACCCCGACAGGCGCCCGCCTGCGATGCTGTGGCGTTCGGCGCCGACCAGGGCGATGCGTTCGTGGCCGAGGGACAGCAGATAGCTCGTCATGCTGAAGGCGCCGCCCTCGTTGTCGTACTCCACGACGGTCTCGGGGACGCCGGGACCGAGGGAGGACCGTCCGCACAGCACCAGGCGCGAGCCCTCGGCGTCCAGGGAACGGGCGAGCTTGATCATCCGGTCGGTGTACTCGGGCGTCCGCACGGCACCGCCGACCAGGATCACGGCCTCGGCGCGCTGCTCACGCATGAGGTTGATGACAGCGAGTTCACGAGCCGGGTCGTGGTGCGTCGTGCACACCAGGCACAACCGGCCCTCCGCGGTGGCCTGCTGCTCGACACCCTGAGCGATGTGCGCGAACGACGGCCCGGTGACGTTGTTGACGACGAAGGCGACGGTGTTGTTGGTCGCCCGGCCCAGCGACCGCGCGTTGGCGTCGACGACGTAGTCCAGATCCCTGAGCGCCCGCTGAACCCGGATCCGCGTGACGGCTGCCACCGGGTACGTACCCCCGAGAACCCTGGACACCGTCGCGGCGGAGACCCCGGCCCGGGCCGCGACGTCCTTGACCGTCGCCCGCCCGCCGTCCGTCGCCCGCCTCGGCATCGTCGCGCCCGCTCCTCGTCCGCAGTGGCCCCACCCCGTTGAGCGGCCTCAAAGAAGGTCGAAACCGGGTGCTGCACAATCACCACCGCGACGGACGGGTCAATGATCAGAGGAACGAACCCGCGCCACCGCGCGGGTCGTTGCGATCCGTGCGATCCGTCCGGCCGACGCCGGTTCCGCTCACGGTGTCCGGCGTACGGACTGACGGATGACCAGTTGCGTACTGAGCACCACGTGGTTGTCCCCGGCGAGTTGCTCCGCACGCCCCAGCGCCAGGCGTACGGCGGTGCGTCCCAGTTCCTCGTACGGCACCCGGACCGTGGTGAGGGACGGCGTCAGGTCGGCGGCGAAGGGCACGTCGTCGAAGCCGACGACCGACACCTCGCCGGGGACGTCCAGCCCGGCCTCGCGCAGGGCGGCGAGCGCTCCGACAGCCACCATGTCGGTTCCCGCGAACACCGCCGTGAAGTCCAGGCCGGCCCGCAGGACGTCCCGGGTCCGCTGATAGCCGGAGCCACGGGTGTACGAACCCGAGAGGTCCAGTTCCTCGGCGTACGGCACGTCGTGGGCCCGCAGTGCTTGGCGGTAGCCGGCCCGGCGCTCCTCGGAGCTGCTCTGCAGGGGCTCGCCCCCGAGGAAGAGGATGCGCCGGTGGCCCGCCGTGAGCAGATGGTCGGCGGCCTGGAAGGCGCCGCCCTTGTTGTCGTAGTGCACCACCGTGACCGGCAGCCCTTCGGGCAGCGGCGGGCGGCCGCACAGCACCAGCCGGGACCCGGCCGCGTCCAGGGCTGTGGCGTACTGGGCCATGCGCCGGTGATAGGCCTCGCCCGGTACCGCTCCGCCGACGAGGACCACGGCCGCCGCGTGCTGCTCGCGCATGAGCTGCACCAGGTCGTCCTCGCGGTCCGAGTCCCCGTGGGTCGCGCACACCAGGCTCAGCCTGCCGTGGGTGGCGGCCTCCTGCTCCACGCCGGCGGCGACATGAGCCAGCGAGGGGCCGGTGATGTCCTGGATGACCAGCCCTATGGGGCCCGCGACCCGGCCGGACAGCGCCTTGGCATGGACGTTCACGACGTAGTGCAGTGACTCGACCGCCGCCATGACGCGGGCCCGGGTGTCCCCGGAGACCGGATAGTTCCCGGCCAGGGCACGGGAAACGGTTGCTACGGACACGCCCGCCTTCGCGGCGACGTCACGGATCGTGCTGGGCTTGTCCTGACCTGTCCCGCCACGCCGACGCCTGCCGCTCCCGGTTCCGGAACCCGTCGGGCGGGCTCCGGTCTCCTGATCCATCACAACTCGACGTTACTGCATCGGAAGCCTCTTGAAGTGGCGTGCGACGAGAACTACCGTCCCTCGGGAGTAAACGTTTTCCCCTTACCTTCCACCCTTCGTCCTGCTCACAGCCGGAGTGCATCAGCGATGTCCATGACCCACCTCCGCTGGGGAACCGACGCGTTGTCCCTGCTCATCTCGCTCGACCCGGCGGGCCCGGTGCGCCTCCTGGCGGCAGGCGAGGCCCCCTCACTGCCCGACCCCGCGCGCGAACCGGAGCGGTGCGCACGGCTCGCGCACCGGGCGCTGCCTCTGGTGGAGATCCAGACCACGGACGGCGGCCGTCTCGGTACCTCCGGCAAGCGCCACGTGGACGGGGCGGTCTCACGTGGCCTGCGCTGCACCGGCCACGACGAGCAGAGCACCGCCGGGATACGCACCTTGCGTGTGCGCATGGCCGATGAGGACAGCGGGCTGCGGGCCACCGCGGTCTACACCCTCCGCGAGGACACCCCCGTACTGCACAGCGAGGTGACGGTCGAGAACCGCGGCGATCGCGCGATCGCTCTGGAGTACGTCTCCTCCTTCGCCGTGTCCAACCTGGCCCGGCATCTGTCCGACGGCGAACGCTGGGAGGACGGCCTGTCGCTCTGGCTCGCCGCCAACCCCTGGAGCGGCGAGTTCCGCTGGTCGCGGGCCACTCTCGCCGAGCGCGGACTGTACGACGTCGGGATGGTCCCGTACGGTCAGACCGGCTCGAAGAACCGCATCGCCGTGACCAGCACCGGCTCCTGGTCCTCCTCCGAGTACCTGCCGATGGGCTGTCTGGAGGAGACCGCGTCCGGCCGCGCCCTGCTGTGGCAGATCGAGCACAACGGCTCCTGGCACGCCGAACTCGCGGACCGCTTCGACGACGTGTACCTGGCGCTGTCCGGTCCGACCGACCGCGAACACCAGTGGCGCCGGCGTCTCGCCCCGGGTGAGTCCTTCCGCGCTGTCCCGGTCACGGTCGCCCTTGTGCCCGAAGGCGGCTTCGAGGCCGCGCTCGCGGCACTGACCACTCACCGCCGCGCCACCCGCCGGACACATCCGGACCACGAGCGGCTCCCCGTCGTCTTCAACGACTTCATGAACAGCCTGATGGGCGAGCCCAGCACCGGAGCCCTGCTCCCCCTGGTCGACGCGGCGGCGGCAGCGGGCGCCGAGTACTTCTGTATCGACGCCGGCTGGTACGACACGGAGCCGCCCGGCACCGTCGGCCCCGGCGGGGTCCCCGGCTGGTGGGACGCGGTGGGCGAGTGGCGGGAGTCGGCGACCCGGTTCCCCGGCGGGCTCGGCGAGGTCCTGGACCGCATCCGGGGGACCGGCATGGTCCCGGGGCTGTGGCTGGAGCCCGAAGTGGTCGGCGTGCGCAGCCCGGTGGCCGCCTCGCTCCCCGACGAGGCGTTCTTCCGCCGGGGCGGTGTACGCGTCACGGAGTGGGGCCGGCATCAACTGGACCTGCGGCACCCGGCGGCCCGGGCCCATCTGGACACGGTCGTGGACCGGCTGGTGCGCGACTACGGCGTCGGCTACCTGAAACTCGACTACAACATCGACATCGGCGCGGGCACCGACGGCCCGGACGGCACCGACAGTCCCGGCGACGGCCTGCTCGGCCACAACCGCGCCTACCTCGACTGGCTCGACGGCGTCCTCGACCGCCATCCCGGCCTGGTCCTGGAGAGCTGCGCGGCGGGCGGCAGCCGCACCGACCACGCGGTCCTGTCCCGGCTGCCCGTGCACTCCGTGACCGACCAGCAGGACTTCCGGCTGCTGCCCGCCATCGCCGCCGCCGCTCCCGCCGCGGTCACTCCGGAGCAGGGCGCGATCTGGGCGTACCCGCTGCCGGAGCACACCCACGCGGAGCTGGGCATGGTGATGGTGTCGGCGCTGCTCGGCCGCGTCCATCTCAGCGGCCGGCCCGACCTCCTGACGAAGGAGCAGACGGCCGTCGTGTGTGAGGCGTTGGCCACGTACAAGACCTACCGCCATCTCCTGCCCACCGCCCGCCCGCGCTGGCCGCTGGGTCTGCCGGGCTGGCGCGACGGCTGGCTCGCCCTCGCGCTCACCACGCGGGACGGCATGACCCTGCTGGCTCTGTGGCGCCGCGACGGCGCCCCGGCGACCGTGCACGTCCCGCTGCCCTGGGCCGGCGGGGGCGACCGCCCGCGGGTGTTGTTCGAGGCGGGAGTGCGGGCGACGCTCGACTGGGACGAGTGCGGGCGCACTCTGCGCGTGGGCCTGCCGACGGAGCGTTCCGCGGTGCTGATCACTCTGGAACCCCCGACCCGGCCCTGACGGCCAACGGGCGAGCGGACCAGCCGCCTGCGTGGGGTGGTGCCCGGCGGCTCGCGGCGGGTCGGGCCCGGGTGGCAGCACGGCGGGTCAGGCCCGGGGCGGCGGCACGGTGGCTCGCGGCGGGTGGTACCCGGCAGCTCGCGGCAGCCAAGCCCGGGACGGCAACACCGCGGGTCAGGCCCGGGTGGCAGCACGGCGGCTCGCGGCGGGGTGGTACCCGGCAGCTCGCGGCAGGCCAAGCCCGGACGCCAGCACGACGGCTCGTGGCAGGTGGTGCCCGGCAGCTCGCGCCAGGCCAAGCCCGGACGCCAGCACAGCAGGCCAAGCCCGGACGGCAACACGACAGGTCGAACCCGGACGGCAGCACGGCGGCTCACGGCGGGTGGTGCCCGGCAGCTCGCGCCAGGCCAAGCCCGGGCGCCAGCACAGCAGGTCGAGCCCGGACGGCAACACGACAGGTCAAGCCCGGGTGACAGCACGGCGGCTCACGGCGAGTTGTGCCCGGCAGCTCGCGCCAGGCCAAGCCCGGACGCCAGCACAGCAGGTCGAGCCCGGACGGCAACACGGCAGGTCAAGCCCGGTGGCAGCACAGCAGATCGGGCCCGGCGGCTCGGGCCCGGCGGCTCGGACCCCGCGGCTCGGACCCCGCGGCTCGGACCCCGCGGCTCGGACCCCGCGGCTCGCAGCAGGTCGCGCCCGGGGGGCAGCACCGCTGGCCCCGGGGGGCAGCACCGCGCCGCCCGGGGCCGGTCCGAACGGGACCGGCTTCAGGCGCTCTTCACGAGGTCGGCCCATGAGACCGCGTGAACGGGCTGATGTCCCTCGGCGAGACGTTCGAGCTCGTCGACCACCGTGCGGCCGAGGCGTTGCAGTTCGTTGCCGAGCGACCCGGCGATGTGCGGTGTCAGGAACACGTTGGGCAGCCGGTACAGGGGCGACTCCGCGGGGAGCGGTTCGGGTTCGGTGACGTCGAGCACCGCGCTGATCCGCCCGCTGACCAGTTCGTCGGTGAGTGCCTCGGGGTCGACGAGAGCGCCCCGTGACGTGTTGATGAGCACGCCGCCGTCCGGAATCAGCGCGAGCCTCGCGCGGTCGAGCATCCGGTACGTCTCCGGGATGTCGGGGGCGTGCAGGCTGACGATGTCGCTGGTACGGATCAGCTCGTCGAGCGACAGCGGCACCGCGCCCAGCGCGGCGGCCTCGGCGGCGTCCACGTACGGGTCGTACAGCGTGACCGAGAGATCGAGGGGGCGCAGCAGCTCCAGGAGCCGTCTGCCGACTCTGGACGCGCCGATGATCCCGACCCGTCGGCCGAGGTTGCCGATCGGCCCGTGGTCGCCGGGCGCCGGGTAGGTGTGCTCGGTCCGGAAGCGTTCCCGCAGGCCGAAGGCGTCCTTGCCGACGAACAGGATCGCGGCGAGCGTGTATTCGGCAACCGGCAGCGCGTTGGCCTGCACCGCGCTGGAGACGGAGATGCCGCGCTCCCAGACCGCGTCGCCGAGCAGACCGCGCACACTGCCGGCGGCGTGCAGGACGGCCCGCAGCCGGGGCGCCGCGGCCAGCACGTCGGCGCCGATGTGCGGGCAGCCCCAGCCGGTGATCAGGATCTCCGCGTCGGCGAGCGCCCGTGCCGCCTCCGGATCGGCGAAGTCCCGTACGGCAAGCTCGGGATCGACGTGTGCCAGGTCCTGGAGCCGGGCCATCAGCCGAGGCGGGAACAGCTCGGGCAGGTGCACCGGGTCCATGGCGAACAGGGCGCGCGGCAGCTGGGACGAGGGCATGGAACTCCCGCTTCGGCGTAGAGAGGGAAGAAGTGAAATCGGATGGTAACCGTATTCAGGCTACTGACGAGATCGTCGACAGGTCAACGGATACTTCACCACCGTCAAGCCACTGCCCTTGATCCGCCCACAGCTCATCCAAATCTCCACCTTGGGAAAAACACCAGGTCAACGTCGCTGTTTCGTATCCTCCAGGCAAGATTGGTGAAACACACAGGTTCCCGCCTCTTGTCGGCCGCCCCCTCCGAGCCCTACGGTCCCACAGCAAACGGTTACCGAATCATTTCCGGCAGCCTTCCTTTCCCTCGCCTGAGCCGACCGCGCCGTCCCCCCATCGCAGCGCTGTCCCGTCCTTCCCTGGAGGACCCGTGAGCACCATCCGCACGAGAGCATTCGCCGGCGCTGCCGCCGCCTTCTCTCTGTCCCTCGTCCTGGCCGCCTGTTCCAGCGGTGGCGACTCGGACGCCGCCGCCGAGCCCAGCACCGAGGGCAAGGTGAACATGGAGTTCTGGAGCTGGACCGAGGGCATCGAGGCCCAGGTCAAGGTCTGGAACAAGGAGCACCCCGAGACCCAGATCAAGTTCGTCAACGCGGCCGGCGACACGGTCTACCAGAAGCTCCGCGCCGCGGTGACCTCCGGCAACGCCCCCTGCCTGTCCAAGATGGACGCGATGAACCTGGCGAACTTCGCCGCCGACGGGCTGCTCACCGACATCACCAAGATCGCCGCCCAGTACAAGTCGAGCTACACCACGCCGGCCTGGAACGCCGTGAGCCCCGGCGGCGCCACCTACGGCATCCCCACCGGCTCCTCACCGCTGTTCACCGCCTATCGCGCGGACCTGTTCAAGAAGTACGGCATCGAGGCGCCCAAGACCTGGGACGACCTGATCGCGGCGGGCAAGGCGGTGCAGAAGAAGGACAAGAACGTCAAGATCTACAACATGGCCGGTGAGGACCCGAGCACGCTGGTCGACCTGTCCTGGCAGGCCGGGGCCCAGTGGTACAAGGTCGACGGCGACCACTGGGTCATCGACTTCACCTCGCCCGAGGCGCTCAAGGCGGGCGACGTCGTCCAGGAGCTGGTCGACAACAACCTCGCCTCCAGCGCCTCGTACGCCGACCCGGGTGTGTTCAAGACCTGGGACCTCGGCAAGACGATCCTGATGACCACGTCCACCTGGCAGTTGCCGATCTACGACACCAACTTCCCCGAGTCCAAGGGCAAGTGGCAGCTCGCGGACGCTCCCCTCTTCGACACCGCCAACCCGCAGACGTCCAGCAACTTCGACGTGTCGGCCGTACTGAAGGGCTGCAAGTACCCGGACCGTGCCGCGCAGTTCGCGGCCTGGCTGTCCAGCAGCAAGGAGTCGCTGACCACGCTCACCGACCCCGCGTCCAAGTCCGGCCTCTTCCCGGCGGTCAACGACGTCTCCCCGTACGTCGACAAGATCATCCCGACCGAGATGTTCAACGGGGAGTCCGACAGCGCGAACGTGATCACCACGGCCGCCTCCCGGGTCGGCGACCAGTGGCAGTACGGGCCGAACTACGCCTCCATGTACTCCGAGATGCAGAAGCAGTGGGGCAAGGTCCTGAAGAAGGAGCTCACGGTCAAGGAGATGCTGACGAACCTCCAGGAGTGGACGCTCGCCGACCTCAAGGAGAAGGGCGTCAACGCCGTCGCAGGCGACTGACCCCTCGCACACGCTCAACAGACAGTCGCACCTGACTTGGAGATTTCCGTGTCCACCCTGACGCGACCGCCCGAGGTCGCCGCCAACTCCCCGGCCCGGCGGACTTCCCCCCGCCGGGCGGGGACGCGGGGAGCCTACAAGGGCGTTCTCTTCACCCTGCCGTTCCTCGTGGGGTTCCTGTTCACCTACGTCCTGCCGATCGCGTACGCCTTCAACCAGAGCCTGCGCGAGAAGAAGAGCAGCGGCATCGGCTTCGGCCCGACCAAGGTCGTCTACACGGGCTTCTCCAACTTCGCGACGATCCTGTCCGACGGCGCGTTCTGGTCGAGCATGCTGCGCACGCTCCTCTTCGGAGCCGCACAGATCACCGTCATGCTGGGGATCTCCCTGCTGCTGGCCCTGCTCCTCGACGGCGTCGCGGCCCGGGCGGTCCGCTTCTTCCGGGCGGGACTGCTCATCCCGTACGTCGTCCCGAGCGTGGTCTCGACGCTCATGTGGCTGTTCCTCTACAGCCCGACGGCCAGCCCCATCCTCGACCTGGCCGACCGGGCGGGCGTGCACCTCTCGCTCTTCGGCGGCCTCAACACGTATCTCTCGCTGGGCAATCTGCTCACCTGGCAGGGCATCGGCTTCAACATGATCCTGATCTCCGCCTCGCTGCAGGCCCTGCCCCGCGAGCTGTACGAGGCGGCCCGGATCGACGGGGCCCGCGAGTGGCGGATCGCCTGGTCGATCAAGGTGCCGAACATCACCGGGATCCTGGTGCTGACCGGCATGTTCTCGCTGATCGGCCGGCTCCAGCTGTTCGCCGAGCCGCTGCTGCTGAGGTATGTGGCGCCGGAGTCCATCAGTACCGACTTCACGCCGATGATGGAGATCTTCGACAAGGCGTTCAAGACCGGCAACTACCAGTACGCCGCGGCTGAGTCGCTGGTCCTGGCCGTCGTCACCGGCATTCTCGCCTTCGTCTTCTACCGCGTCACGAACAGGAAGATGTCATGAGCAGCGCCGCCACCAAGGCCTCCCCCGCCACCAGTACCTCAGGGGGCGGGGTGCGCCCCACCCGCGGCGCGGTCGCCCTGACCACCGGCCTGCTGATCGTCTTCCTGCTGTACTCGATCGCGCCCACCTGGTTCCTGCTGGTGTCGTCCACCAAGAACCAGACCGACCTGTACTCCACGTTCGGCCTGTGGTTCTCCTCCAACCACTTCGCCGACAACTTCACCGCGATCTGGGACTACCACGACGGCGTCTTCGGACGCTGGATCGGCAACTCCGTCCTCTACTCCACCGTCGGCGCGGCCGGCTCCACCTTCATCTCGCTCGCCGCCGGTTACGGCATCTCGAAGTTCGATTTCCGGGGCCGGGGCGCGATGTTCGCGGTCATCGTCGGCGCGTCGCTGCTGCCGAGCACGCTGCTCGCGTTCCCGCTGTATCTCGTCTTCTCGGAGATCGGGCTCACCAACACCATCTGGGCCGTGCTGATCCCGTACTTCATCAACCCGTTCGGGGTCTACCTCGGCAAGGTGTACGCCGACACCTCGGTGCCGGCCGAGCTGATGGAGGCGGCCCGGATCGACGGGGCCAGCGAGACGCGGATCTTCTTCTCGATCGCGCTGAACCTCATGCGCACCGGCGGCGTCACGATCTTCATGCTCGACTTCATCAACATCTGGAACAACTTCTTCCTGCCCCTGTTCATGCTCAACGGCGAGCGCACCTTCCCCGTCACCCTGGGCCTCTTCTCCTGGGTGCAGCAGGCGCAGGGCTCCCGGGACATGAACACGCTCGTCCTCACCGGTTCCCTGCTGTCGATCATTCCGCTGGCGATCTTCATGTTCGCGCTCCAGAAGTACTGGCGCAGCGGAATCCTCATGGGCAGCCTGAAGTAAAGGACCAGTCGTCGTGTCCCACGCACCCAGACGTCGTGAAGTGCTCAAGTACGCCGGTACGACGGCCGGTGTCGCCGTCGCCGGCGCCGGCCTCGGCTGGCCGGGAGCCTCGCCGGCCGTGGCCGCGACCCCGGCGAGGGCCGCCGGGAGGTGCGCTCCTCTGGACATCGTTGTCTTCGGCGACGCGGCCTCCGAGGCGGCCCACGGCCTGACGGCCACCCTCTCGGACACGGTGACCGGCGGTCTCGGCCAGAGCGCCCGCGTGCTCAACCCGTCCGATCCGGCGTCCTATTGGGGCGGCACACTCACGTTCGACGTCGCTGTCAGCCCGACCGGCACCACCTATGTGACGGTCCGCCTGTGGGGCGACGACCACGACGACAGCGCCGAGGAGGCCGGGTTCGGCTCCCGGATGTGGCGACTGCAGCTGTTCTGCGAGGGCAAGCAGGTCGGCCATCAGGACCAGGGCGCCGTCGACAGCCTCGACATCCTCGACACCGCGCCGCGCACTCCCGGCCGCTTCTTCTTCCACACCCTCCCCCTGCCGGAGAAGCTGACCGCCGGCAAGAGGAAGGTGACGCTGGAGATCCGTGCGCTGGGCCGCATCTGGCCCTACGGCCAGAACCAGGCCCAGCTCTTCTACAGCATGACCACCCCTTCGCGGGGCATCTACCGCCTCTACACCCACACCGACCCGTACTTCGTGGCGCCCAAGGGCGAGGTCCAGGGCCCCGCCCCGCAGCCGAAGACCCGCACCGGCGGCGAGGAGGTCATGGACGCCATCAAGGCGCGGGTGCAGAAGGACCAGAAGAACTACCTCACCACGGCGAACCCCGCCACCATGGATGGCTGGGCGATGCAGTCCCTCGCCGAGGGCTACCTGTGGTCCGGCAGCCCCGCCCACCAGCAGGACGCCGCACTGGACCGGGTTCTGCAGGCGATCGACGGCCGCTATCTGGCGTGGAAGTCCGACAGCAAGGTGCTCACGGGCTCCGACCAGCAGTGGCAGGGCTTCGGCCGCGTGGGTCTCGTACTGGCCCTGCTCTGGGAGCACTTGGGCGACAACCGGCTCGGCGAGCAGGTCACCGGTTCGCCGTACGCCATCGCCAACCCCGGCTTCGAGTCGGGCGCCGACAAGCCCACCTCCTGGGAGGCTCCCGGCTGGGCCTTCGGTGGTGGCGGGACCTTCGCGCGCGACACGACTGTCTCCCGGTCCGGTTCCGCCTCGCTCAAGCTCCAGGCCACCGCCACGAGCGGTTACAGCTACGTCTTCTCCGCGCCCAAGACCCGTGTAGGCGCGGGCACTTACACGTACGGCGCCTGGATCAGGACCGACGGGGTCACCGGTCTCGGCGCCCATATCGACCCGCTGTTCTTCGACGCGAGCGGCAATCTGGTCGGCGGCGACCACAAGAAGTACGCGAGCACCGGCACCCATGACTGGGAGTACGTCTCGATCGACCTGGAGACCCCGGCCGGTGCCACCCAGATCGAGCTGCATCTGCGTCTGAGCGGCCCCGGTACGGCCTGGTTCGACGACGTCACGCTCGTCTCGCCCACGGCGACCGACACCCCCGTACCGCCGGTGCGCCGGGACGCGTACATCGACATGCTCAAGTCGAGCCGGGACTACTGGCGTCAGCACTTCCCGCACTACAGCAACCAGTCGCAGATCTGCGCCATCGGCCTCTACCAGGCCAACCGCGGCCTCGGCCTGCTCGCCCCGGACCTGGCGCTGCCGGAGGACCGGGCCCGCGACTACATGTACCAGGCGATCGGGATCAAGCCCTACCTCGGCCCGGAGGACGCGGACGGCAACCCGACCAAGCCGCTCGGCGAGAGCTACTACCAGGTGACGAAGGCGGGCCTGACCCGCGAACTCGGCTACGTCGGCAACTACGGCGAGGTCATGGACTGGCTCGTGATGATGTACGAGTCCGTCACGCGCGGGCACGGGGGCCAGGAGGCTCCCGAACTGCGCGAGCAGATGGTCAGGATGACCAAGGCGCGCGGCAACTTCCGTATCCTGGACGTCGACGCGGACAACTGCCGGATCTCCCGCATCGAGACCGTCATCGGCTGGCGCAACGAGGTCTACCCGGGCGAGACCGGGTACGCCTCCCGCACCGCCTGGGACTCCAACCCCCTGATGGCGGCCGTCGCCTTCAAGGACCCCGACATCGTCGGCTGGACCCAGGAGATGGTGGCGGACGGCCAGCTGTATCCGCAGCTGGGCCTCCAGGCCACGCACACCTGGACGCGCGTCGGCCTCAACGCCCTGCGGCTGGTCTCCCGCGACTGGGACGCCTTCCAGTCCCTCCCCGCCCGCCCGGCCCGTATTCCGGCCGACTGGGACCGGCCGGACTTCGTCGTCACCGACGAGGAGAACGGCTGTGTCGCCGTCAAGAACGGCAGGGAGCTCCTCTTCGCGTCCCTGTACTGGCGGGCCCGCCAGGGCGTCAACGACTACGCCCGCGTCCACCACGTGACGCCCGTCGACCAGCGCTCGGCCACCGTCCGGCAGCGCGGCGCGGGCACCACCGACGACACCTACACGGTCCACGACTGGATCCTGTGGGACTACGCCATCAACGACCCGGCCGCCGCCCACATCCCGCCCGGCGGCTTCCCGCCCCCCGGCGACACCCTCCACCAGGCCCTCGCCGGCGACGTCTACCACCTCGCCCCCATCCCCGCCGACGTCCCCGACCCCGCCCTCGGCGTCCACTTCGAGGGCGTCGAGACCATGCTCGTCGGCCGCGCCCCCTTCTACCTCTGCGTCTACGGTGACTACCTCATCGCCATGAACACCAGCACCGACAAGACCTTCACCCTGCCTCCCCGCCCCGACTTCGGGCCGGCCCGCGACCTCGCGACCGGCAGGACGGTCGGCGCCGGACACCGTCCGAAGCTCGGACCGCTCAGCAGCCTGGTGCTGTACCGCGGCTGACCTGTCGTCAGGGCCGATGCGGTACGGGGGACCGCATCGGCCCGCCCTCTGATCGAAAGCACTCGGTGACCTCGTTGATCCAGAACCCCGTCCTGCGCGGCTTCGAACCCGACCCCGTGATCGTGCGGGTCGGCGACGACCACTACATCGCCACCTCGACCTTCGAGTGGTATCCGGGCGTACGTCTCCACCATTCCCGGGATCTGGTGAACTGGCGCACTCTGGGCGGGGCGTTGGACAGCCGACGCCTACTCGACCTGGCCGGCGTCCCGGACTCCGGGGGCATCTGGGCGCCCGGACTGTCGTACACGGACGGGTTGTTCCACCTGGTGTTCACGGTCGTCGACACGTACGCCGAGGGGTGGAAGGACCTGCCCAACTACGTGACGACGGCACCTTCCATGGAGGGACCATGGTCGGACCCCGTTCCGTTGCACGGCCGAGGCTTCGATGTGTCCCTGTTCCACGACGAGGACGGGCGGAGCTGGCTGCTCAACATGCGGTTCGACTGGCGGCCGGGACGGGAGTCGTTCGCGGGGATCGAACTCCAGGAGTACGACCGCGGTTCGCGGAAGCTGCTCGGCGAGCCCCGCACGATCTCCGTCGGCACCGCCGCCGGTGTCGCCGAGGGACCGCACCTCTATCGAAAGGACGGCTGGTACTACCTCGTGCACGCCGAGGGCGGCACCGGCTACGAGCACGGGGCGGCCGTCGCCCGCTCCCGGGACCTCTTCGGCCCGTACGAACCCGACCCCGCCGGACCACTCCTGACGTCCCGTCACGACCCGTCGCTGGCACTGCAGAAGGCCGGGCACTGTTCGCTGGTCGAGACGTCCACCGGGGAGTGGTACGCCGCGCATCTCGCCGCCCGTCCCTACGGCGAGCGGGGCCGGTGCGTGCTCGGCCGGGAGACCGCGCTGCAACCGGTGACCTGGACCGAGGACCGCTGGCCGAGGATCGCGGGCGGGGTGCCGGCGGTCACGGTGCCCGCTCCCGCGCTGCCGTCGGCTCCGCTGCCCGAGGAGCCGGCCGCCGATCACTTCGACGTCCTGGGGCCCGAGTGGTCGACGCTGCGCCGCCCGGCGACCCCGGACTGGGTCGAACCGGCCCGCGGCCGGCTGCGGATCCACGGCGGCCAGTCCCCCGCCGGCCGCCGCACGCCCAGCCTGGTCGCCCGCCGGGTCACCGCACAGCACTGCTCCTTCGAGACCCGGCTGACCTTCGCACCCCGCACCCCCGACCACCTGGCCGGGCTCACCGCCTACTACAACACCCGCAACTGGCACTATCTGTACGTGACCGCGAACGACGACGGCAGCCCCCTGCTGACGGCCCTGAGCTGCGCGGCCGGGAATGTCACGGCCCACCCGGTCGCGGTCGGGCTCGAACCCGGACGCCCGGTGGTGCTGCGGGCCGAACTCGACGGACCGGCCCTCCGGTTCTCGTACGGCACCAGCGACTCAGAGCCGTGTGTCCTCCCCCTCGATCTCGACGCCACCGTCCTGTCGGACGAGCACGCCGACGAGTTCCACGACGGTCAGCTGCGGGTCCTGGGCTTCACCGGCGCCATGCTCGGGCTGTGGGTCCAGGACCTCGACGGAGCGGGTGTGTACGGCGACTTCGCTCACGCCACCTACGAGGAGCGGCAGCGGTGACGGGCCGGGTCGACCTGTTCCACACGGTCCTGGGCCGGGCCGACGCCCCCGCCCTGCTGCTCGTGCACGGCTGGGGCGGTGACGGCCGGGAGTGGTCGCCGCACGCCGAGGCGCTGGCCGACCGGTTCCGGGTCGTCGTACCCGACCTGCGCGGGCACGGCCGGTCCGCGGTGCCCGCGGAGGGCAACACCCCGGCGGAGATGGCCGACGACCTGGCCGCGCTGACGGAAGCCCTCAGTACCGGGCCGGTGACCGCCGTGGGGCACTCCATGGGCGGTCAGGTCGTGAACCTGCTCGCGGTCCGGCATCCGCGGGCCGTACGGTCGGTCGTCGCCCTCGATCCGGCGCACGGCGCGCACGGCGAGGAGGTCGACGGGATCCCGGCCCGCCTCGCCGACTACCGCGAGAACGGCGCCCGTGCGGCAGCCGCCTTCGTGGCCGGGGCCTTCCGCCCCGACGCCCCGCGCGGGCTGCGGACCGCACACATCCGCACCATGCTCGGCACGCCGGACCACGTCATCGCCCAGTCCTACGCCGGGATGTACACCGAGCCCGGCGCGGTCGGCGTCCGCCCGCACAGCGAGGCGTACCTGCGCCGTCGCACTCAGCCCGCGCTCACCGTGTGGACGTCGGCCGAGGCCACCGCCTGGGAGCGCGGCACCCTGCACACGCCGGGCTCCCGTGTGGACCACTGGCCCGGCACCGGGCACTACCTGCACGAGGAGCACCCCGAGCGCACGATCGGGCTCCTCCGCGACTGGGCCGAGGAGACCGGAGACCGTGACGCCCAGGGGAGGCTCTTCACGAGGTGAGGGCGCGCCGGGAAGCGGGCCTCAGAAGGCGTACGGACCGAAACGGCCCCAGGCGACGACGACCGCGAGGGCGAGCAGCACCACGTTGAAGGCGATGGCGCTGGGCTCCTTGCGGCGGGCGTGGGTGATCGCGGCGAGGACCATGACGACGGCCAGGCCGGTCGCGGCCAGCGGGGTCAGCACGGTGGCCAGGTCCGTGGCACCGGGCAGGATCAGGCCGAGCGCGCCGAGGAGTTCGACCGCGCCGATGAGGCGGACGGTGCCGGTGGAGAAGTCCTCCACCCACGGCAGGCTCTTGGTCAGCTTCTCTCTGGGCTGCGTGGACTTCATCAGCCCGCCCATGGCGAACATGGCGGCCAGGACGGCCTGGACGATCCACAGGAAGACGTTCATCGTCGTCGGGTCTCTCTTTGCAAGGTGAGCGGAGTGAGCGGGGTGAAGGGACGGATCAGGCGCAGGTGACGGAGAGCTTGCCGAGCGCGCCGGCGCCGAAGTCGGCGAACGCCTGCGGCGCCTGCTCCAGCGGGTAGGTCGCGGTGACCGGCACACGGAGGCGGCCCGCGGCGACATCGGCGGCCAGGCGCTCCAGGGTGGCGGCGTTGGCGTCGGCCATCACGGATACGGCGGTCAGGTCGCGGCCCTCGACGGCGTCGGGCCCGAAGCCGAGGGTGGAGGCGAGGCGGCCGCCGGGCACCAGCAGGTCGGCGAGGGCGGCACCGTCGCCGGCCAGGTGGAGCGCGGCGTGCACACCCTCAGGGGCGAGGATCTTCACCTGCGCGGCGAGATCACCGGTGTAGTCGACGAACTGGATGTTCGCGCCGCCGAGCGAGCTGATGAAGTCGGCCTGCGCGCCCGGCAGGGCGGTGGCGATGACCCTGGCGCCCAGGGAGGCCGCGTACTGCACGGCGATCGCGCCGACTCCACCGGTGGCCCCGGCGATCAGCACCGTCTCGCCCTCCTTGAGGCCGACGGCGTCCAGACTGTCGACGGCGGCGGTCCCGGCCAGGCCCAGTGCCCCGGCATCGGTGGCGGACAGCCCGTCCGGGATGCGGGCGACTCCGTAGCCGGCGGGAACAGTGACGTATTCGGCGAGTGAGCCGGTACCGAGGAAGGGCTTGGCCACGACGCCGAACACGGCGTCCCCGACAGCGAAGCCGTCGACACCCTCACCGACCGCCTCGACGGTGCCGGCGAAGTCCTTGCCGAGGACCAGTGGGAAACGGTGCTCCATCATGCCCTGCAGATATCCGGCGGCGGTGGCGGCGTCGAAGCCGTTGACCGACGACGCGGCGATCTTCACCAGCAGCTCGCCGGCCTCGGGCCGCGGCGTGGGTACCTCGGCCACGGCGGGGGTGGCGGGGACGGACGGAACGGTCAGAGCACGCATGACGTGCCTCCTCGAATCTCGCCAAGTGAAGTGGATAGGGTTTTCCACTTCCAGTGCGTCCACGATAGCAGCGGAAGTGGATGGGGTATTCCACTTGGTTAGGATGGCTGTCATGAAAGCGTCCACAGAGCCCGACGGCACCCCGCAGCCCGAGAAAGCGCAGCCCGACGAAGCGCAGCCCGACGAGGCGCGGGCCGCCCTGCGCACCGACGCCGAGCGCAACCGCGAACGTGTGCTCGCGGCTGCCCGGAGTGTCTTCTGCGAGCAGGGGCTCGATGTGCCGATGACGGTGATCGCCCGCCGTGCCGGCGTCGGCATCGCCACCCTCTACCGGCGCTTCCCCACCCGCGAGGACCTCATAGGGGCCGTCTTCGCCGACCGGATGGACGCCTACGCCGAAGCCACGGCCGAGGCCCTCGCCGACCCCGACCCCTGGCACGGCTTCACCACGTACATCGAGCGGGTCTGCGCCATGCAGGCCGCCGACCGCGGCTTCGCCGACCTGCTCACGTTGACCTTCCCCACCGCCAAGGCACTGGAGGCCAAGCGCGCGGAGGCGTACGAGGGCTGGCTCCGGCTGATCGCCCGGGCCAAGGAGGCCGGCCGGCTGCGCGCCGACTTCTCCCCCCAGGACCTGCCGGTCCTGCTGATGGCCAACGCCGGTGTCGTCACGGCCACCGGGGACGCCGCGCCCGACGCCTGGCGCCGCCAGATCGCCTACATGCTCCAGGCGTACACCGCGGACACCGCCGAGGCGCTGCCGCCGCCCCCCGCCCCCAGCGCCCTGTACCGGGCCATGATCCGGCTGGGCCGGGACACTGGGTCGCGCACCTGATCAGTACATGGTGCTCACCGGGTGAACGCCGCCGAGATGATGCGTCCGACAACCTTGTTCATGTCGCGGCCCTTGGCATCCGTGGAGTTGACCGAGTAGACGAGGGTGCGGCTCAGGTCGCGGGCCGCGAGTACGGCGGTGTTGTATCCGTAGAGGCCGCCGGTCTTGCCCCAGCCCACCGTGCCGTCCCGCAAGGTGAAGCGCGTCAGGCCGGCGCTGTATGTGGCGGGCTGGTCGCTGCCGTAGAGGGGTATGCCCTGCGGGACCGTGAACATCTCCCGCAGTTGGGCCTCCGGCACCACCTGGCCGCGGAACAGTGCGTGCAGGAAGCGTTCCAGATCCGCTGTCGTGGAGATGAGGTTGCCCGTGGCCCAGACGTCCGAGACATTCCACTGGGTGACGTCGCGCAGTTCGGTCGTCCCGTCGGAGTTCTTGACGGCCTGGTAACCGTGGTTGTGCGGGCCGTGGATGCGCGGGTCGGTGCCGGGGAACGAGGTGTGGCGCAGGCCGAGCGGACCGAGGACGCGCCGGGAGACCTGCTGTTCGTACGAGTCACCGGTCGTCTTCTCGATCAGCAGGCCCAGCAGCGTGTAGTTGACGCCGACGTAGTGCTGCTGGGTGCCGGGGGCGAACTCGCGGGGCTTGGCTGCCGAGGCCGCCACCAGCTGCCGTGGGGTGACGGTGTCGAAGCGGTGCTCGTACGCCTCGGCGAAGGGCTTGTCGTCGTGGGCTTCCTGAAGTCCGCTGGTGTGGTTGAGGAGTTGGCGGACGCTGATGGGCGGGCCGTCGGGCAGCAGGCCCGGCAGGTAGTCCTGGACGGGCGCGCCGAGGTCGATCCGGTGCTCGGCGGCGAGCTGGAGTACGACGGCCGCCGTGAACACCTTGGTCGTGGAACCGGCACGGAAGCGGCCCTGCTCCAGCGCCTTGCGCCCGCTGCCGGTCTCGGCGACGCCGTTGGAGCCGCGCCAGCTGCCGTCCGTGCCGGCGACCCGGACGAGGGCCGCGGTGGCGTCGGCGTCCGGCAGGCCGGCGATCGCCGCCCGCAGCGCCTCGTCGTCGGGGTGTGCAACCGAGGCTGCGAGGGAGGGCGAAGCGGCGAAGACCGGTGAGGCGGCGACCGGGCCGGCCGCGATGGCGAGCACGAGTGAGGCGACCAGCGCGGTGCGGGTGCGAACGGTCATGGTGAAGCTCCAGGGAGAGGAGTCGATCTCGCGGTGTACGAGTGACTCCCACCCTGGCGCTCACGCCGTACGGCCGGATCGTCGGCAGGGACTGTGCGTACCCGGGTCATCGCACAGGCCGACTCAGTGATCCCTAGGGGTGGGTGTCGGGGTATTCCCCTACGGGAGCACCTGCTGAGCAGCACTCAGCGCCGCTCAGCCCACCCGCGCGGACAGCTGGGCGACCAGCCGGCGGGGCAGGACGCGGCCGAGACCGACCATCGCCTTGTAGCGACTGAACGGCACGCTCACCGCGACGCCCCTGCGGAAGTCCCGGATCGCGCCGTCGACCAGCTGGTCCGCGTCGAGCCACAGCGCGTCGGGGATCCCCGAGACGTCCATGTCCGACCGCTCGTGGAACTCGGTGCGCACCCAGCCGGGGCACAGAGCCATCACATGGGCACCGGTGCCGCTCACCTCTTGGCACGCGCTCTCGCTGAACGTCACCACCCAGGCCTTGGACGCGCTGTAGGTGCCGCGCGGGAAGAACGCCGCGACCGAGGCGACGTTGATGACGCCACCGCGACCACGCTCCGCCATGCCGGGCAGCGCGGCGCGCGTGAGGCGCAGTACGGCTTCGCAGTGCACCCGCAGCATCGCGAGTTCCTCGGACAGCTCGGTGTCGAGGAACTCGCCGCGCTGCCCGAACCCGGCGTTGTTGACGACCAGGTCCACATCTCTCGCGACGCGTCGCTCCGCGGCGGCGAGGCCGGTCTCGGTGTTCAGGTCCGCTGTGAGGACCTCCACCTCGATCCCGTGGGCGGTCCGGTACTTCTCGGCGGCCTCTTCGAGGCGTGCGGTGTCACGGGCGAGCAGGACGAGATCGAAGCCGTCCGCGGCGAGACGCCGGGCGAACGCCGCTCCGATTCCGGCCGTTGCGCCGGTGACCAGGGCTGTAGGCATGACCCGATCCTACTGGCAAGTAACCCCTGCTCCCGCCCCGGAGCAGGTCATCCGCCGGCACTGCCCAGTTCCGTGCTCTCAGCGGTCCAGGACGCCGTCCGCTCGCTCAGGGACAGACCGAGCCCCGGGCGGTCGGGGATGATCAGCCGGCCGTCGGTGATCTCCAGCCGTTCGTTGAACATCGGCTCCAGCCACTCGAAGTGCTCGACCCAGGCGGTGCGCGGATAGGCGGCGGACAGGTGGGCGTGGATCTCCATCACGAAGTGCGGGGCGAGGGAGAGGCCCTTGTAGTCGGCCAGCTGCATGATCTGGAGGAACGGGGTGATGCCGCCGACGCGCGGGGCGTCGGGCTGCACGAAGTCCGAGGCGCGGGCCTCGATCAGCTGGGCGTGTTCGCCGAAGCTGGTGAGCATCTCGCCGGTGGCGATGGGGGTGTCGAGCGTGGCGGCGAGGTCGGCGTGGCCCTCGGCGTCGTAGGCGTCGAGGGGTTCCTCGATCCAGGTGAGGTCGAACTCCTCCAGCCGGCGGCCGATACGGATCGCCGTGAGGCGGTCCCACTGCTGGTTGGCGTCGACCATCAACGGCACGTCGTCGCCGAGGTGTTCGCGGACGCGGCGCACCCGCTCCAGGTCGACGCGGGCATCGGGTGAGCCGACCTTGAGCTTGATGCCGCCGATACCGCGGGCGCGGGCGAGGTCCACGTTGTCGAGGACCTCCTCGATGGGCGCGGAGAGGTAGCCGCCGGAGGTGTTGTAGACCGGGACGGAGTCGCGGTGGGCGCCGAGCAGTTTGGCGAGGGGCAGTCCGGCGCGCCGGGCCTTGAGGTCCCACAGGGCGATGTCGAGGGCGGCGAGGGCCTGGACGGCGACACCGCTGCGGCCCATGGAGGCGCCGGCCCAGACGAGTTTGGACCACAGCCGGGAGATGTCCGAGGGGTCCTCGCCGATCAACTCGGGCGCGATCTCCTTGGCGTGGGCGTACAGGGCGGGACCGCCGGCCCGCTTGGAATAGCCGAAGCCGAGGCCCTCGTGACCGGATTCGGTGGTGATCTCGGCGAAGAGGAAGGCGATCTCGGTGAGCGGCTTCTGCCGGCCGGTGAGGACCTTGGCGTCCGAGATCGGCGCGTGCAGAGGCAGGTTGACGAGGGAGAGGCGGACACCGGTGATGTGGTCGGTGGTCGCCTCGCCGGGGGCCTGGGCCCATGGCTTGAACGCCACGGCGTCGGCGGGGGCGAGGGATCGCGCGCCGGATCGCTCACTGGTGGTGGTCATACGGTGGTCTCCTCGGCGGTGTGCTGCGGGGCGGCGTCCTGGTGCGGGCGCGGGACGGGGCAGGCCAGGTGGTAGCCGCGGCCCTCGTAGTCGAAGCCCTCCAGCTCGACATGGTCCCGGCCGTCTCCACGCGAGGCGTAGTAGGCCCGGATCTCGGTGATCAGGCCGGACTCTCCGTCGAACGCGTACCACTCGTCGCCGCGCAGGAAGCCGTTCAGGGCGGTCTTGTAGTGGGTCCACTCGATGACGGCCTGGTTGGAGGCGGGGTCCGTGATCAGCCGGTCGATGGTCCAGGCGGAGCCGATGGTCAGGACGAGGCGCCGCCAGTGCTCGGCGATGGTGCGGGCGCCCTTCCACGGCCCCTCGAGTCCCGGCGGGAAGTAGTGGACGGCGTCGGCGGTGAAGCACGCGGCCATCTTCTCGACGTCCGCCTCGTTGCAGCCGTCGAAGTAGGTGCGGATCGTCCGCTCCATGCGGGCCCGGCGTTCGCCCTCGGGGAGCGCGGCGAAGGGCGTCGTCACTGCGCGGTCTCCTTCTGTTCGTTCTGTTGGCCCGCGGCCTTCCAGGCCGCGAACTCCTTCTTGGTCTGCTCGCTCGGCGGGTAGAGCCCGCCGAGGAGCGGCTCGCCCTGGTGGACGCGGTGGTGCAGCCAGGCCTCCAACTCCTCCTGTTCCCGGCCTTCTTCGGCGATCCGCTCGGCCAGATGGCGGGGTATGACGATGACGCCGTCGCGGTCCCCCACCAGGACGTCGCCGGGATAGACGGCAACTCCCGCGCAACCGATGGGGACTTGGAGGTCGGCCACATGGAAGCTGGTCAGCCGGGTGGTGGCGGTGACCGTCCGGGCGTACGTCGGAAGCGGCAGGGCCTTCAGGACGTGGCCGTCGCGGAACGCTCCGTCGGTGACCACGGCCGCGGCTCCGCGGTGCAGGGCGCGGGTGACCAGCATGTCGCCGGCGGAGGCGGCGCTGATGTCGGAGCGGCTGTCGATGACCAGCACCTGGCCGTCGCTCAGCGATTCGACGCCCAGCCACTGCAGGTTGTCCTCCTGGTGCAGGGAGTCGAGGGTGTCGATGTCCTCCCGTGCCGGGATGAAGCGCATGGTGAACGCCTCGCCGACGAACCCGTCGAGGCTCTCGTTGAGCGGGCTCACCCCGACCAGGAACTGCTGGCGCAGGCCGAGCGCGAACAGTCGGGTCGCCAGGGTGGCGGTCGAGATCTGGGAGAGGGTCTCCCGGACGCCCGGGGCGAGTGGCGGGAGCTTGCTGTCGTACGAGGCTGACATGGCGTGACTCCTGTAAGGGGGTGGGGGGATCAGAACTTGGGCAGCGTCGGGCGTTCGTATCCGGGGTGTACGGCGCGCATCGCGGCGATGTCGTCGCGCTCGCGCATCCCGGGCGTCTGTTGCCAGCGCTCGTGGAGCCGGGCGAGCATGTCGCGGTCGAGTTCCACGCCGAGACCGGGGGTGTCGGTGACGGCGACGCGTCCCCGGTCGAAGGTGAACGGCTCGGTGATGACGTCCTCCCCGGTCGCAGCCTGCCAGGGGTAGTGGGTGTCGCAGGCGTACCGCAGGTCGGGGACCGTGGCGGCCACGTGTGTCATGGCGGCGAGGCTGATGCCGAGGTGGGTGTTGGAGTGCATGGACACGGCTCGCCCGTAGGCCCGGCAGACCGCGGCGAGGTCGCGGGTGGCCAGCAGTCCGCCCCAGAAGTGGTGGTCGGAGAGGACGACCTGCACGGCGTCGAGGTCGAAGGCGGGCCTGATCTCCTCGACGGCCGTGACGACCATGTTGGTGGCCAGGACCACGCCGGTACGGCGGCGCAGTTCGGCCATGTCCTCAAGCCGGGCGGTGGGGTCCTCCAGGTATTCGACGACGCCGTCGAGTTCCTCGGCGACCTTGACGGCCGTCTCCAGCGACCAGGCGCCGTTCGGGTCGAGGCGCAGGGGGTGGTCGGGGAAGGCGGCGGCGAGCGCCTTGACTGCGTCGGCCTCCTCCTCGGCGGGGAAGGCGCCGCCCTTCAGCTTGAAGGACTGGAAGCCGCCGTACGCGTGGAACCTGCGAGCCTGTTCGACCACGCCGTCGGGGTCGAGGGCCTCGCCCCACGGGTCCGGCTCCGCACCCGGCTGGGCGGCCCACTTGTAGAAGAGGTAGCCGGAGTACTCCACCCGGTCGCGGACCTTGCCGCCGAGCAACTGGTGCACGGGGACGCCCAGTTCACGACCGTAGGCGTCGAGGGCGGCGGTTTCGAGGGCGGAGACGACGGAGAGCCGCATCTTCTCGGTGGTGAGCAGTCCCCGGTAGCCGGAGGCGTCGGGGTTGGCGTCGACGACGCGGCTGCCCGCGGGGTCCTTGCCGGTCTGGAGGATGGCGTTGATCTCGCCGACCGGGCGGCCCTTGAGCCTGGGGGCGAGTTCGGCGGCGAGCCGGAGATAGGCGCCGTCGCCGTAGGTCTCGCCCAGTCCGACCGTGCCGGTCTCCGTCTCGACCTCGACGATCAGGCGGGGGGCGTACGGCTGGTGGACGCCGGCGATGTTCAGCAAGGCCGGGTCGGAGATGAGGATGGGGGTGAGGCGAATGTCCGCGATGCGGGGGCCTGCGGGGGCCGCGAAGGTCACGGGGAGCCCTCTCTGTCTCATTCAGTAGTTCACTGTCCCAATGAATGAACATCATGAATCTAGCAACGGACTTCCGGACCACACAAGAGCCGGGTAGTCTCATTCATTGGGATTCGATCGTCGGGATTGATTCCGGACGGGTCAGCGGGAGGCACCTTCACCATGGGGACAGCAATCGAGCGCGGACCGGGCGCGCTGGACCGCGGCCTCGCGATCCTCGACCACCTCGCGCGGGCGCGCAGCTGTACGACCGCCGAGCTCGCCAAGGAGCTCGGGCTCTCCCGGTCGACGGCGTACCGCCTGGTCGAGCGGCTCCGCGAGCAGGGCTGGCTGAGC
This sequence comes from Streptomyces sp. GQFP, assembly GCF_021545335.1. Taxonomy (GTDB): domain Bacteria; phylum Actinomycetota; class Actinomycetes; order Streptomycetales; family Streptomycetaceae; genus Streptomyces. The sequence goes on from NZ_CP089312.1 coordinate 847,744, forward strand.
CTCGACCCGGTGAGCGGGCATCTGCGGCTCGGCCCCACCGCCATGCGGCTCGCCAACGCCGCCGTCGCCTCCAACAGCCTGCTGGACGCGGCGACTCCCGCCCTGCGCAAGCTGGTCGATCTCACCCAGGAGACGGTGAGCCTCGCCGTACCCAACGGCCTGTCGATGGTGTTCGTCCACCGCGAGCGCGGACCGCGTCCGGCCGCCGTGACCGCCGAGCTGGGTGCGGCCCGGCCCATGCACATCACCTCCCTGGGACGTGCCTATCTCGCGGCACTGCCCGGACCCCGGCTGGAGGAGACCCTGGTGGAGCTGGTCCGCTCCCCCGACTCCCCGGTGAGCGCGGCGACCGTCTCCGACCTGCACGCGGAGGTGGTGCGTACGCGTGAGCGCGGATACGCCCAGGACATCAGGGAGTTCGACGCGTCGAGTGTGTGCTGCGGTGCGGCCGTCCACGACCACACGGGACTCCCGGTGGCCGCGATCAGCGTGGCCGGCGTGGCCGAGCGCATGGCGCCGGCCATCGCCACGTACGGGCCGGTGGTCGCGCGGGTGTGTGCCGAACTCTCGGCGGCGCTCGGGTACGTCCCGCCGGCGAAGTGACAGCTCGTGGCACCGCACTACGCCTTCGCCACCACGGGGTTGGTGAGCCGGCCGATCCCCTCGACCTCCGACACCAGGACGTCACCCGGCTTCAGTGACATCCGAGGTGTACGGAAGTCTCCGCACCCCGACGGCGTGCCGGTGAGGACGACGTCACCGGGCCGGAGGGTGAAGTACGAGCTGAGGTAGGCGATCAGCTCCGCGACCGTGAAGACCATGTCCTTGGTGGAACCGTCCTGCACAGGTGCCCCGTTGAGCCAGGTGCGGACGGCGAGCTGCTGCGGGTCGGGCACGTCGGCGGCCGGCACCACCTCCGGCCCCAGCGGACAGAAGGTGTCCAGTCCCTTGCCGCGCACCCACTGTCCGTCGGTCTCCTGCAGGTCGCGCGCGGAGATGTCCTGGGCGACGGTGTAGCCGCGGACCACGCCCAGCGCCTCCGCGGCGGGCACATCGCGGGCGGTTTCGCCGATGACGACCGCGAGTTCCGTCTCCCAGTCGACGCGACTGGTGAGCGCGGTGTCGATGACGATGGCCTCTCCGTCGCCGATGACGCTGGAGGCGAGTTTGGGGAAGAGGTAGGGGGCGGCCGGGGTCTGCCACCCCATCTCCTTGATGGTGTCGACGTAGTTGAGGCCGATGCCGAAGATCGTGCCGGGTCGCATCCGTCCGCCCTTCATCGTGCCGGCTCCGCGGCATCCCGCTGAACAGGATCAATTCCCTCTGTACGGGACTCCGGTGCGGCGTCTTCCTGCTCGGCGACGTCACGGTCCCGCACCCAGAGGCAGGCGAAGGCGGCGACGAAGGAGAGGCAGCCGAGCGCTATCAGCGCCCACTGCGTACTGCCGGTGTGCTCCTTCACCAGTCCGAAGCCGAACGGTGCCACGAACCCGCCCAGGTTGGCGACGGAGTTGATGACGGCGATGGCGACGCCGATCGTCATCGGGTTCACCGTGCGCTGGACGATCGGCCAGAAGACCGGGCTGATCGACTTGAAGCCCATGGCGGCCACGCACAGCCACACCAGTGCCCACCAGGGCGAGACCAGCGCGGCGACCAGGGTGCCGGTCCCCGCCACCAGCAACTGGCCGACCAGGATGGGCTTGCGGCGGCCGGTGCGGTCCCCGACGCGGGCCAGGCCGAACATCGCCACCATCGCGCACAGCCAGGGCAGCGAGGACAGCAGTCCGACCGTGACCGCGTTGGTGCCCGGGATGTCGCCGACGATCGACGGCAGCCAGAAGGTGTTGGCGTAGATGGACATCTGGGTCGCGAAGTAGATGAAGACGAAGAGGGCGATCTTCGGGTCGCGCAGCACGCTGAGGAAGGAGGCCCGGCCGTCGCCGTACTTCTCGACCGCCGCCTTCTCCTCGGTCGCGATGGCCTCGGTCAGGGCCGCCTTCTCGTGACGGTTCAGCCAGGTCACGTCCTCGATCCGGCTGTCCAGCCAGAAGAACGCGAAGACGCCGACACCCACCGAGAGCAGGCCCTCCATGAGGAACATCCACTGCCAGCCGTGCAGTCCGAGTACGCCGTCCATGCCCAGCAGCGGCCCGGACAGCGGGCCCGAGGCGGAGAAGGCCACCAGCGCTCCGACTGCGTAACGGGCGTTGGCGCGGCCCCGGTAGTCGTTGGGCAGCCAGGTGGAGAAGTAGTAGAGCACGGCCGGCACGAACCCGGCCTCCGCGGCACCGAGCAGGAAGCGCAGCGCGTAGAAGCTGACCGGGCCCTGCACGAAGAGCGTGCAGGCGGAGACGATGCCCCAGCTGACGCAGATCCGGGAGAGCCAGATCTTCGCGCCGAACCGTGCCATGAGCAGGTTCGACGGGACTTCGCAGAGCATGTACGTGATGAAGAACAGCCCGGCGCCCAGGCCGTAGGCGGCTGCTCCGATCCCGAGGTCGGCCTCCAGACGGTCCTGGGCGTAGCCGATGTTCGAGCGGTTGAGCTGGTTGCACATCATCATGACCGCGAAGACCGGCACCACGCGCCGGAGAATCTTCGACGCGGCGCTGTGCACCGCGGCGGCTCGGATGTCTGGGTTCATAGAGCGGCCACTTCCTTCGCGTCCCAACGAATGGGAATGTGTACCGTTTATTGGCACAGGTCAACGTAGGAGCGGCCGCTGAGGGTGTCAAGAGACCGGACAGGACCCGGACGGTGGGCGCCGAGGCGGGAGATGACTCCAGTCCTCGAAGTGAACACGGACGGCGACGTACGGCGGCCAGAACAGGCGGACACCGGCACCCATGGAGCGTCGAGCGATCAGAACGGGAGCGGGGCGATACCCCAAGTGGTAGAGCCGTTCCCGGCGCAGGGCCGCGCTCTGCCGTACCCCCTCAGGCCAAGCCCGCAGGACGGGGCGTCTCACCCAAGGCCGGCAGAGAGGGGATTGAGGCGGCCGATCTCGTTGCTCCCCGGGTGGGGTGGGGTTGGCGTTCCGGCTGCCGCGCGGGCTCTCCGGGTCCTGGTGGCCCCGGCTGATATGTGCCTACCACCCCGGACTTCTCGCTTCACTGTCCGCTCTCGCCATGACGCGGCAGCCTTCCGCTGCGCTCCCGGCTCGATGTGGACGATTTCCGGCCCGGCGAACCCGGACCGCCGCGTTGCGCACCAAATGATCGACTGCCGATCCTGCGCACGCCATTCCCGATTTGCACTCCGTACTCCATACTCCGTACCGCTGACCTTCTGACAGTCACGTCACAGATCCGGCCCGCAACTGCTCCCAAAGAGGAGGACATCGTGTCCCTTCGACGCTCGTCCATCGTGCTCGCAGCCGTGGGAATCGTCCTGGCTGCCCTGGCGATGCTGGTCCGTTACGTCATCGCCCCAATCGCCACGAAACTGCCCGGCGACACCGACGAAACCGTGCACTATTCCGGCAAGGCCACGATGCTCAACAGCGAGGCCCTGCAGTCAGGAGACACCGCACACGCCATCAACTCGAATGTCCCCATCACCGTCGACCGGCGGCTGCGAGTCACCTCAACACACGGCGACACGGCGATCATGAAGGACTTTCTGACAGTCCACGCCAGCAATCAGGATCTCTCCAGCTCCCATACGTACGCCATCGACCGGACGGACATGAACGGCTCGAAACCACCGTCCGGGACAGCCGTGGAGCCGTCAAAGGGCGCCCTGAGCTCCGCCTTCCCGGCGAACGGCAAGAGGGACGACTCCTACTCGTTCTACGATTCGACCACCCGCGCCATCGTGCCCGTCCAGTACACGGGTAGCGCGACGCGGGAAGGACGTGCGGTGAACGTGTACAAGATCACGGCCGCCGGGCCGGTCAAGGACCCCTCGATGCTCAAGACACTGCCGGTGGCCCTCCCCAAGAAGCTCGTCGGTGGTCTGGGCGCCAGCCTGCCTGCGGCCACCCGGGCCAAGTTCACGCCCGCCGCGGTTGCCGCTCTGCCAGATCCGGTGCCGCTCACCTACACGGGGAAGACGACGATCGTGGCCTACGTCGACCGGCAGACCGGCATCGCCATCGACCAGACAATCGACCAGCAGGTCATCGCCAACACCGCACTCGGGGGGAGCCAGACCAGTCTGCTGCCGGTGTCCGTCTTCAACTTCAAAATCACTCCTGCAAGCGTGAGCGAACTCGGCGACCAAGCGGCATCGGTCGGCCTGCTGCTGACTCTCATGACCGACATCACGCCACTCGTGCTGGTCGTCATCGCGGCCGCACTCATCCTGATCGCGTACCTGCGCAGGCGCAGGCCGCAATCGGACGCCTCCGCGATATCCGAGGCTGACGCCGCGACTGGGAGGCTCGTTGCTTGAGCGGGGCAGCCTTCGGGAAACCCGCCCCGGCCTGCCCGGCGCCACCGGCGCCGGGCAGGCCGGGGTTCGAAGATCGCGGCCAGGGCACGATCCGAGATGATCCGCACCTTGATTCAGCACCGACACAGGATCAATGCAGACTCAGACAGACGGCTAGGCCGTGGACGACCCGATCCCTGGCGTAGGCGACCGCCCGGCGCATCGCGGCGCGGCCGATGCCGAGGGCCGCGCTCGCGACGAGGATGCGCTCGGCCTTCAGCCCGTCGAGGAGACACAGGAAGCCGGCCCCCTCCTCTCCCCGACCCGGTCGGAGGCATGGACCAGGAGATCGTCGTAGCAGGGTGAGGCCGTCGGTGCGCTACCTTGCGGCCCGGCAGCGTGGCGCGCACGTGCTCCCGAGCGCGGCCTGGGAATGGCCGACTCGACCACTGCCGGCCCTCGCGTCCCGCTCGCGCGGGCGATATCCGTTGCGGTGGTTGATGCGTTCGTCGCTGACCTGCCCGTATCCAGCGTTGCAGATCAGGACTCGCCACGGCGGGGTTGTCTGCCACGAAAGCGTGCCGGGGCCGCTGCGGGCACCATCCCGATACCGGAGCAAACCCCCGGATCAGATCGAACCCATGCACCGTCCCCAGGGACGCAACCGCGCCCGTCGCCGAGTTCGAGCATCCCCGCTTCGCCCTCGCGAGCGTGGCCCTGACGGTGGCCGTCGGCCAATGCCTGCAACAGCGCACCCGGCCCGACCCCTCGCACACAACCACCCCGTACCAGAAATAGGCATGGATGAGGCACTGGTCGCAGGAAGAGTCCTGGTCGGACCCCGCCGATCCACACCGACATCGAACTCATCTCGCTGGTCAGCACCATCCGACCGCCGACCCGCACCGACCGGCTGCAACCCGAGCAGCAGCAGATGCTCGCACTGTGCCGTGCCCCGACGGCCCTGGTGGAGATCGCCGCCCGGCTCGACCTGCCCATCGCCGTGGTGCGGGTACTGCTCGGGGATCTGCTGGACCACGAACTCATCTCCGTCTCCTCCCCCTCCGCGGCCGGCACCCCCGACGCCCGCTTTCTTCAGGCAGTGATCGATGGCATCCGTAGACTCTGACACCGGCAAAACCACCCTTGCCCGCAACGCCGCCTCGGCCAAGATCCTCATAGCCGGCGGGTTCGGAGTCGGCAAAACCACCCTCGTCGGCGCGGTCAGCGAGACCGCGCCGCTGCGCACCGAGGAACTCATCACCGAAGCCAGCATCGGCGTGGACGACATGGTCGGCATCGAGCAGAAGTCCACGACGACGGTCGCCATGGACTTCGGCCGGATCACCGTCAGCTCCGCACTCGTCCTCTACCTCTTCGGTGCACCAGGACAGGACCGCTTCTGGTTCATGTGGGACGACCTGTCCCGCGGCGCCCTGGGCGCGGTCGTACTGGCCGACACCCGGCGACTCGACCAGTGCTTCGCGTCCGTCGACTTCTTCGAACTCCGCGGCATCCCCTTCGCCGTCGGCGTCAACTGCTTCGACGGCCAGTGCGAGGAAGACCCGGACGAGATCCGCGCCGCGCTCGACCTCTCCCCCACCGTGCCCCTGGTCCTGTGCGACGCCCGCGACCGCGAGTCGGTCAAATCCGTACTGGTCTCCCTGCTCGAACACGTCATGCGGGGACTGGAGGCCGAGGCCTCAACAGATCACCAGACGGTGTAGCCGCCGTCCTGACCGGCCCGCGCCGGCGGTTCCGGGGAAGCACCCGGATCACGCTCTGCTGTCCGACCACCGACAGGAGGTCAAAGCGTGACCGGCTTGCCGATCCGGTACCCCTGCGGTGATCGTGGGCAGGGGTCACCGGTAGATGGCTCAGCGGTTCCGACTCCCCGGCTCGGCGTGGCCCGTCGTCTTTCTCCAAAGCTGCTGCCGACCGCCGTCGGAGATCCTCCTGCTGCGCGTGGGGTTCGGCATGCCGCTCCCCGATCTCACGGACGAGGCCGGGATCCGGCACGTCGAGAAGTTCCAGGTTGCGCACCGAGTGCTGACGCCGGGCCGCTGTGTCCGCAATGGCCGGGCGTAGGGAGGCCGGTCCTCGCTGCCGTTCCCAGCACCGTCCGTGAGACCGCGCCGGAGGCGGGTCAGCGGGGGTACGGCAGCGTGCCGAAGCCCGGGTGGTCGCCACTGGAACGCGGCGCCCTCGGGGCGGAGGTCGGCGGCGACCTGGGAGGTGTAGCCGGCCCAGCCGCCGAGTCGCTTCACGTGATCGGACAGGACTCAGAGAGTGGCGCGGAGGTGGGAGACCGTCACGAAGTGGAAGCCCTCGTCGGTCAGCGTGCGCAGGATCTCCGGGACGGCGGCCACCGATGTCGGGTGGATGTCGTGCATGAGGACCACGTCGTTGCGCGAGGCCTTGGTGATGACGGTCTGGGCGACCTTGGCGGAGTCGCGGTACTTCCAGTCCTCGGTGTCGACGTCCCACAGCACCGGCGAGAGCGTGGTGGCCGCCTTGACCTGGGCGTTGACAGCACCGTACGGCGGCCGGAACAGGGTCGGTGCCTTGCCGGTGGCGGCCTTGATCGCCGCGGTGGTGCGCTCCAGCTGCTGCCGGACCTGGGCGGGGGTGAGCCGGGTGAGGTCGGGGTGGCTCCAGGAGTGGTTGCCGACCTCGTGCCCGGCCTTCGCTTCGGCGCGGACGAGTTCGGGGTGGGCGGCGACGTTCTGGCCGACGGTGAAGAAGGTGACCCGCGCCTTGTACTGGGCGAGGTACTTCAGCAGCGTCGCGGTCTCAGGAGCGGCGGGCCCGTCGTCGAAGGTCAGGGCGATGCACTTCACCTCGGCGCAGTCGGTGGTGTCGTTTCCGGTGGCCGACTCCGTGGGGACCGAGGCGGCCGGCGTGCTGGTGGCACCGAGGTCGAGCGTCCCACTCGGGTCGGTGGTCTGCTTCTGCGCGCGCTTGCCGAGGTCGGACAGCCAGGGGCTGACGGTCGCCTCCGGAAGGGTCACGGTCATGCGTCCCGCCGCAGGGACGCCCACCGAGCCCCGGTCGAAGGTGATCTTCAGGTCGCCGCCGGAGGTGAAGGAGGCGTCGTCCATCTCCGACGCGCCCAGTTGGTCGAGCAGTGTGAGGTCGATGCCCTCCTTCTGCTTGAGCTGGTCCTTCACCGCCTTCGTAAAAGCGTCCCGAGAGCCGTCCGCGACTAGATCGAGCGTCGTCCGGTACTTGGCGGCGGCACCGTCGTACCAGTACGTCTTGGTCGTCAGCCCGTCCCCGGTCCCCATGCGGTTCTGCGTCAGCAGCCGCACGCCCAGAACGTCGCCGGAGGCCACCATCATCGAGAAGCTGATGTTCAGCTCCGGGAGCTCGGAGGCGTTCGACGTGGCCGCGCCACCGCAGGCCGTCGCCTGACCGCTGCTGTCCTTGCCGAGGTAGCCGTCGAGGTATCCCTGCACGTCCGCACGCATCGCGGCGGTCATCGCCTTGGCGCCCGGCACATCCGGGTAGCTGGTGGCCCAGGGGCAGGAGCGGTCGTTGCTGCTGTCGTTGACGACGTTCAGACCCTTGATCTTCGCCGGGTCGACGGTCGCGGTCTCGCTCGAGGGCGCGGGCGACGCTCCGCCGTGGGCGGCCGAGGAGTCGGATCCCGACGATTCCGCGGAGCCTCCGGCACAGGCCGACATCAGGCTCAGGGAACCGAGGAGGACGAGCGAGGAGAGCAGAGTGTATTTGCGCATGCGACCAGACCTCAGAGGTGGAACGTGGGAGGGGAGACACGGGCAGGGAGCCCTTGGCTGCCTCAGGTGGCGAGCCGGATACACGGCCGCGCCAGAACCCGATCCTCACCAGGTCGACCATTGATTAACAGGCGCTACGACAACCTGATCAATCCCGTCCCCGACAGCGCGACACCCGGCGCCCCGCGCTTCAGGAGGTCAGGTCGCAGATCTCGCGATACGGCACGTCGGACACGTAGGCGTTCCACCGGGTCCTGGTCAGCCCCACTCCCCCGGTGCGCTTGCAAATGCTCGCGACCGCCTGTTCCGGGCCGATGGCATACGCCTGGACCGGCATCTGCGGGCCGGCGGCGTACACGGTGGCGCCGTCCCGGCTGAAAGCGAGCGAGCGGATCTCGTCGCCGGGAGTGGGCAGGTCACCGCCGAGCAGTTGCTGGGACGCGGTGTCCCACAGCCGCAGCGCGCTGTCCTCGCCGCCGACGGCGAGAGTGCCACCGTCGGGTGAGAAGGCCAGCGCTTCCACCGCCTTGGGGGCGCCGCCCTCCGACGTACCGCTCAGGACTCCCGTACGACGGCGGACGTCGCCGTCCCACAGGGTGACCCTGCCGGATGCGTCTCCCACCGCGAGCCGGGTGCCGTCGGGGCTGAACGCCAGCGCGGTGACCTCCTTACCGTCGGCGAGCGCGCGGCCGGTGACCGGGCCGGACGGGAGCGCCGCGTACTGGTCGTCGGAGCCGGCCGCCAGCCGTCCGTCGGCCCGCAGGACGAGGGAGTCGTCGGCCAGACCCCGCAGCGTGCCCTTCCGGTGCGGGGCCTGGCCGCCCGTGTCCCACACCTCCGTGCCGTCGATGCGCGAGACCAGTAGCGTGCGGCCGTCCGGGCCGAGGGCAAGACCGGAGAGCGGGCGGTCGCTCGTCAACGGAAGCCGGAACGACGTACGGACCTTGTGCGCGCGCACGTCCCACACGGTGAGCCGCTGCTGCGACCCCACGGTGTCGGCGACGGCGAGAGTCCGGCCGTCCGGGCTGAAGGACAACAGCGGGACGTCCCCGTTGGCCCCCTGCAGAGGGCCGAGGGCCGCCCGGGCGAGGACACTGCCACTGCGCGTCGAGCTCAGTTCGAAACCGTAGCCCGCTCCGGAACGGGTCGCCGTGGCAAGGACGGTGCCGTCCGGGCCGAGGACCGCCGCGTCGGGCGTGGTGCTTGGCCGGCGGGCCGCGAGGTTCGCGGTCAGGTCGTACGTGTGGACGGTGGCGCCGTCCAGGTAGCGCAGGACCCGGCTCTTCCCGGGGGCCCAGGCCAACCCCCGGACGTCGGCATCGGCGAGGGGCCGGCGGAACACCTGGCTGCCGTCCGCGTCCACCCGCCAGACGGCGAGTTCCTGATCGTCCGCCGTGGCCACGTACGCCCCGTCCCGCGAGAAGTCGGCCTGGGTGAAGCCGCCCTCGTCGCTGCTGGACAGCTCGGCGACCAGCCGTCCGCCGGGTACGTCCCACACGCGCAGGACAGGACCGGAGACGACGGCCAGCCGCTTGCCGTCGGGGCTGAACCGGACCATCCGGTTGCCGGTGTCGGCACCGGTACCGGTGCCGCAGACATCCTTGTCGGCCGTGTTCCAGGCGCCGGGCAGCCGCTTTCCGTGCACGGTGTCCCATACCTGGGGCGCCCCGTCCGCGGGGCACAGCGCGGCGAGTCGGCCGTTCGCGCCGACCGCTGCCGAGGCCAGACCGTGCGGCACGGCCGTCTCGAAGTCCGCCTTGCCGTCCGCCGTCCGCAGCAGCCGCACGGAACCCGTCCCCTCCGGCGGGGCGACCAGGTAGCTGCGCCCGTCGGCCCCGAAGTCCAGCAGCGTCGCGTCCCCGAGGCCGGCGACGCGATTTCCGGCGGCGAGGTCCCACAGCTGGTCGCCGTCCGGCCCGGCGAGGCCGACCGTCCGGGCGTCCGGGCCGACGGCGGTGACCTGCGTGTCCGGCGGCAGACGGTACGAGGCGGTCAGGCGGTGGCCGGCCACGTCGCGGACACTCACCCGGCGGCCCGTCACGCTGACCAGGGTCCGGCCGCCGTCGGTGAGGTAGCGCCGGGTGTCCTTGTCCGTCTGCGGGTCGGTGAAAGCGTCCCGTTCCGGCTGGACCAGTCCGGCGAGCAGCGCCGAACGGGACTCGGTGAGCGGGGCGATCCGCCAGGCCGCGACGCCGAGCAGCGCGGCCGTACGGGGGTCGGTGGACCGCAGGCTGCCGGCGATCGACGCGATACGGCGGGCGGCGGCCTTGGCGGTCTCCCGGTCGCTCGCCCGGTTCTGCTGCCAGGCGACGAGACCGGCGGTCAGAGCCAGCACGAGAAAAGCGGAGACGGCTACCGCGAGGGTGCGCATCCGCTTGGTGGTGCGGACCTCGGCCGCGTGGTCCGCGTCCCGACCGGCCAGCGACGCCGTGAGGAAGGCCCGCTCCGCGCGGGTGAGTTCGTCGTCCGGCCGTCCGGCGAAGAGCTCCTCGGCCCGGGCCAGCCGCGTCCCCCGGTACAGCGCGCCGGGATCGCGGCCCAGCTCCTCCCAGGCGCGGGCGGCCTCGCCGAGCCTGCGCTGCGCGCGCAGCCGCTCACGGTCCTGTTCGATCCACTCGGCCAGCCTCGGCCAGCCGGTGATCAGCGCCTCGTGGGCGAGTTCGACGGTGTCCTCGCTGAGGGTGATCAGCCGGGCGGCGGCGAGGCGTTCGACGACGGCCGCGTCGTCGGGCCCGGTCTCCAGCTCGGCCCGCTCCGCCGGGCGGCGGGTGTCCGCGGTGCCGTCACCCGGGGCGATCAGCCGCAGCAGGATGCGGCGGGCGGCGGGGGCCTGAGCCACGGACAGGTCGCCGTACGCCTGTTCCCCACTGGCGGCGATGGCACCACTAACGCCGCCCGCCTCCTCGTAGGCGGCGACGGTCAGGGTGCGGGCGCGGCGCCGGCGCCAGGTCTCCAGCAGGGCGTGGGAGAGCATGGGCAGCGCGCCGGGCCGGTCGGTGACCTCGTCGATGATCCGCGCGGTGAGCGCGCGTTCCACGTTGAGGCCGACGGCGGTCGCGGGTCCGGTGATCACTTCACGCAGCTCGTCCCGGCCCATCGGCCCGACCAGGAGGTTGGCCCGGCTGACCGCCTCCGCCAGTTCACGGTGGCCGGCGCAGTGGCCGTAGAAGTCGCCGCGGACCGCGACGACCACTCGCAGCCGGCTCTCCGGCTCACGGGCCGCCAGCAGTAGGTCCAGGAAGCGGTCCCGCTCCGCACGGTCCCGGCACAGGGTGAACAGTTCCTCGAACTGGTCGACGATCACCCAGGTGTCGAGGTCGCCGTTCTGCGCGACGAGCGCCTTCTGGTGTGTGTCCGCGGGCCGCTCCCCCGGCGCCAGCACCCGGATCACCGCGGGCCGCTCGGAGCCCGACATCTCGCGCAGCGCCGGAATCAGCCCGGCCCGCAGGAGTGAGGACTTGCCGCTGCCGGACGGCCCGAACACCGCCGCGAACCGGTGCTCCCGCACCAGCTCCAGCAGCTCGCCCACCGACTTGTCCCGGCCGAAGAACAGTGCGCTGTCGTCCGGTTCGAAGCGCGCCAGCCCACGGTACGGCGGCACCGCGTCCCCGTCCGACTCCGCGGCCTCCCGGGCGGACCGGTCCGCCTCCCGCCAGCGTTCCTCCCACTCCCCCGCGTCCGCGTCCAGCGCCTCCGCGTAGGCCACGACCACCGCCAGCGACGGCAGTTGTTCGCCGGCCGCCGCCTGGGACAGCGCACTCGCCGAGTAGGGCACGCGCTGTGCCATCTCCCGGTACGTGGGCTTGCCGGCCTTCTCACGGAGCTCACGCAAGTCATGCGCGAGCCGCTGTACGGGGCCGGAGTCGGGGTCTACCGGTTTCTCGCGTCGTCCCACCGGGCGGAAGCCTTCCAACTTTCAAAGAGGCGATCGGCGACCAACCTACGTTTCCGCCCGAATGCGGCGCAATCCCCGCCGATCCGCTCCCGCCGCCGATTGATCAGAGCCGCTGCGGACCTACTGACCAATCCGCAGGCCGCCAAGACTCGTTCTCAGCCGGGTGACACCCCCCGTCCCCGGCGCCCCGCGGCGGCCCCAGGCCCTGTCCCCCCTTGGCCTGGGGCCGCCTGTGCGCGCTCCGCGCGCAGCCACCGCACGCCATCGATGTGGGGAAGAGAGACATCCGTTGCGCAACAAGCACAGACTCACCAAGCGAGGCAGGGCAGTGACGTACGGCACAGCCGCACTACTGGCGATCGCCGGCCTCACCGCCACCGCCGTCACCACCCTGGCCGCCCCCGACGCCGCGGCCGAACCCTCGACCAGCCTGACCGGAGCGACCGCCCGCGTCACGCTGGTCACCGGCGACACCGTCGGGGTGACCGGCGGCACCCGAGTGGTAGGGGTGGACCGGGGCGAGGGCCGGTCGAAGATACCCGTCTCTGTGCAGAGCCTCGGCGGGCACACGTACGTCATCCCCGACGACGCGGCGCCGCTGCTGGCGAGCGGGCGCCTCGACCGGCGTCTGTTCGACGTGACGCAGCTGGTCGCCGACGGCTACGACGACGCGCACCGCAAGACCCTGCCGCTGATCGTCTCCTACAAGGGTTCCGCGGCGGACAGCGCGAAGGCGGCGCTGCACTCGGCGGTCGCCGAGGTGGAGCGCCAGCTGCCCGCCCTGCGCGGCCAGGCGGTGACCGCCGACAAACCGGACACGGAGAAGGTCTGGAACGCGCTGACCCGCCCGGCAGGCAACGCCGTCACCACCGAGCGCGGTGTCGACCATGTCTGGCTGGACGGCAAGGTCACGGCGCTGCCGCAGCAGGACGGCAACCTTGACCCGACCCAGGGCACCGCGCAGATCCACGCGCCCGAGGCATGGAAGGCCGGGTACGACGGCAAGGGCGTCAAGGTCGCGGTCCTGGACACCGGGATCGACGCCACGCACGCCGACGTCAAGGGCGCCATCGTCGCGACGAAGGACTTCACGGGGTCGGGGACCACCGACGACGGACAGGGCCACGGCACGCACGTCGCCTCCACCATCCTCGGCTCGGGCGCCCGTAGCAGCGGCAAGTACAAGGGGGTCGCGCCCGGCGCGAAGCTGTTGTTCGGCCGGGTCATGGACGACAACGGCGCCGCCCAGGACTCGTGGATCATCGCCGGCATGCAGTGGGCCGCCGGGCAGGGTGCCAAGGTCGTCAACATGAGCCTCGGTATGAAGGACAGCACGGGCGTCGACCCGCTGGAGAAGGCGGTGGACGACCTGTCGGCCTCCTCCGGGGCGCTGTTCGTCATCGCCTCGGGCAACGAGGGCCCCACGGCCGGCACCGTCGACTCGCCCGGGGCCGCCGCCGCCGCGCTCACCGTGGCCGCCGCGGACAGCAACGACAAGCTCGCGGACTTCTCCAGCCGTGGCCCGACCGCGGACGACGACCTCAAGCCGGACATCACCGCCCCCGGCGTGGACATCATCGGAGCCAAGGCGGCGCACGGCAGCGAGGGCGACACCGCCGCCGCGGGCTACGTCTCCATGAGCGGTACGTCGATGGCGACCCCGCACGTCGCCGGTGCCGCCGCCATCCTCGCCCAGGAACACCCGGACTGGACGGGGCAGCGGATCAAGGCCGCGCTGATGGGCTCCACGGTGCCGCTGAAGGACTCGTCCACCCCGTACGAGCAGGGCACCGGCCGGGTCGACGTGCTGCGGGCCGTTCACCAGACCGTGTTCGCCGACGACCCGTCGCTCTCCTTCGGCCTCCAGAAGTGGCCGCACACCGACGACCAGCCGGTCACCAAGCAGCTCACCTACCGCAACACCGGCGACAAGCCCGTCACCCTGGACCTGTCCGCCTCGACGGCCGACCCCGACGGCAAGGCCGCCCCCAGCGGCATGATCACTCTGTCACCCGCCAAGGTGACGGTCCCGGCCGGCGGCACCGCACAGACCGCCGTCACCGCCGACACCCGTGTCAACGCGACCGACGGCGTGTACGGCGGCACCATCACGGCGACGGCCACGACGGGCGAGAGCGTCCGCACCACGCTCGGCGTCACCCGCGAACCCGAGTCGTACAACCTGACGCTCAAGGCCGTCGGCCGCGACGGCAGGGCCGCGACCCCGCACCACCTGAACATCATCGGCCTGGACAGCGGCAAGTGGTGGATGTACGCCGACGACGGCACCGGACAGGACGCCACCAGCACCACGAAGATCCGCGTGCCCAAGGGCCGCTACCTGATCTCCGCCCAGCTCACGCGTGGCACGGACACCTCCTCCTCCGAGATGACCCAGCTGGTCTCACCGGGCCTGGAGGTGAACAAGGACACCACGATGTCGCTGGACGCCCGCACCGGCAAGCCCGTCAAGATCACCGCCCCCGACCCCCGCGCGAAGGTGGCCGGCGGCACCGTCATATTCGGCGCGCGCGGCGCCAAGAGCGACTACGACTACGCCTCGAGCGAGGATCTGACCGGCTCCTACAGCCGCCTCTACCTCGCCCAGGCCGGACCGTCCGCCTCCGCCAAGAACTTCATCGCCCAGATCGGCGGCACCTGGCAGCACGGCTCCACCGGCCCGCTGTACGACCTCGTCACCACCCGCAAGGGCTCCTTCTTCACCGGCCTGACCCACACCTTCACCACCCGCGGCCTGGCCAAGGTCGTCACCCCGTTCGGCTCCAACGCCAAGGGCAGCACGGTGCGCCCGACGGCGAACTGGAACGTGCCGGGCTGGTCGATGGTCTCCGATCTGCTGGGCTCGTACTTCGGCAACTCGCGCGCCGTACCGAGCACGTCCGTCGTGCACTACGTGACCACGGAAGGCGGACTGCGCTGGAACCTGGGCGGGAGCGTCGACTCCGCCGAGTACCCGGCCATGAGCATCCTGGCCCCGCTCAGGCCCCGCCGCTTCGAGCCCGGCCGCACCTACCGGGAGACGTACAACACCGGCGTCTTCTCGCCCATCATCACCACCTCCACCGCTCTCAGCGATCCGGGTGCCTCGCGCAGCGGCGACTTCTACGCCGTGTGCGTCCCGCTGATGTCGGACGCGGCGGGCCACTCGAACACGTCCCTGGCGACCACGCACCTGCGTCTCACCTCCGGCGGCAAGACCATCACCGACTTCCGTCACGACCCGTGCGGTGAGGTGTCGGGCGGGCTGCTGTCGGAGAAGGCCACGTACCGGCTGAGTCTGGACGCGTCCTACCCCGCCGGTGATGTCACCATCGGCAACCGGGTCACGACGGTGTGGACGTTCACCTCGGCGCACGTACCCAGCACCTCCATCAAGCGGCTTCCGCTCTCCGTGATCCGCTTCACCCCGAAGCTGTCCCTGACCGGCACCACGAAGGCGGGCGCCAGGCTCACCCTCCCGATCGGCATCCAGGGCCCGGCCGCGGCCAAGGGCGCCGTCAAGTCCCTGACGGTGCAGGTGTCGTACGACGGCGGCCGCACCTGGAAGCGCACGACCGTGCACACCGGCCAGGCCGGCAAGCGGTCGGTGACCCTGGCCCACCCGGCCAAGCCCGGCAAGGTCAGCCTCAGGGCCACGCTGGTCGACACCGACGGCAACTCGGTGACGGAGACCCTCTCGAACGCCTACCGGACCGTCCGGTAGTCCCGACCTCCTGACGTGTCCGCCCGCCTGCCGGAGTCAACGGCAGGCGGGCAGACGCACGTACGGAACGTCAGCTCCTCGGACTCGGGAAGTCGGACTCCCAGTACTCGTTCCGCCCGCGTTCGCCGTCCCGCCGCTGCTCCTGGGCACGCAGTTCGACCCGCCGGATCTTGCCGGAGATGGTCTTGGGCAGGTCGGCGAACTCCAGCCGCCTGATCCGCTTGTACGGGCTGAGGCGGTCCCGGGTGAACCGCAGGATCTCGGCGGCCAGTTCGGCGCTCGGTCGCTGTCCCACGGCCAGCACGACGAAGGCCTTGGGCACCGCGAGTCGCAGCGGGTCGGGCGAGGGCACGACGGCGGCTTCGGCCACCGCGGGATGCTCGATCAGCACGCTTTCCAGCTCGAAGGGCGAGATGCGGTAGTCGCTGGCCTTGAACACGTCGTCGGTCCGGCCCACGTAGGTGATGTAACCGTCGGCGTCCCGCGAGGCGACGTCGCCCGTGCGGTAGAACCCGTCGCGCATGACCTCGGCGGTGCGTTCGTCGTCTCCCCGGTATCCGCGCATCAGTCCGATGGGGCGCTTGGCCAGATCGAGGCTGAGTTCACCCTCGTCGGAGGGCGTTCCGTCGGGACCCAGCAGCGCGACGTGGTAGCCCGGCAACGGGCGGCCCATCGAGCCGAGTTTGATCGGCTGCCCCGGGGGGTTGCCGATCTGCGCGGTCGTCTCGGTCTGCCCGAAACCGTCCCGGATGGTGAGCCCCCAGGCCTTGCGCACCTGCTCGATCACCTCGGGGTTGAGCGGCTCTCCGGCTCCCACCAGCTCGCGCAGGCTCACCTCGTACGCCGCGAGGTCTTCCTGGATGAGCATGCGCCACACCGTGGGCGGCGCGCACATCGTGGTGACTCCGCACCGCGAGAGCACCTCCAGCAGCTGATCGGCGTCGAAGCGCGCGTAGTTGAGGACCAGCACGGTCGCCTCGGCGTTCCACGGGGCGAAGAAGCTGCTCCACGCGTGCTTCGCCCAGCCCGGCGAGGAGATGTTGAGGTGGATGTCGCCGGGCCGCAGGCCGATCCAGTACATCGTGGACAGATGCCCGACCGGGTAGGACGCGTGGGTGTGCTCGACGAGCTTCGGCCGGGAGGTCGTGCCGGAGGTGAAGTACAGAAGCAGCGGGTCGTCCGCCGACGTCTCGCCGCGCGGGGTGAAGGTCTCGTCGGCCGCGTCGGCGTCGGTGAAGCGATGCCAGCCCGCCGGCTCACCGCCCACGGCGATACGGATCCCGCCGCCCGGCAGGCCGTCGAACCGCTCCGTCACCTCCGCGGCGGCGACCACGGCACGTACCTCACCCCGCTCCATACGGTCGGCGAGATCCTCGGAGCTGAGCAACAGGGTCGCGGGGATGACCACCGCACCGAGCTTGATCGCGCCCAGCATCACCTCCCACAACTCGGGCACGTTGCCGAGCATGACCAGCATGCGGTCGCCGCGCTCCAGGCCCAGAGACGCGAGGTAATTGGCGATCTGGTGGGAGCGCCGGGACATCTCCGCGTAGGTGCGGGTGTGCTCGGTGCCGTCCTCGTCGATCACCCAGAGGGCCCGGGCGTCATTGCCTTCGGCTATGCGGTCGAAGTAGTCGAGCGCCCAGTTGAATGTCGACAGCTCCGGCCACCTGAACTCACGGCACGCGGCGTCGTAGTCGGCGCGGTGGCGCAGCAGGACCTCGCGAGCGGACAGAAAGGCGTCCAGCGAGCTCATGGCTCATCTCCTCGTCTGGGACCGGCTGTCATCGGCTCGTGGCGGACTCGAGGGGGTGGAAGTTGCGCCGGTAGTAGAGCGTGGGAGTGCCGTCGCTGAGATGGACGTCGTCGACACGGCCTACGAGGACCGTGTGGTCGCCGGCGGGGTGGATGGCGTGGGTGGTGCATTCGAGGGTGACGCTGGCGCCGTCGAGCGTGGGGAGGCCGTGCTCGTTGAGGGTGAAGCCGGGATGTGCGAACTTGTCGGCGCCGCGGGTGGCGAACCGCATGGCGAGTTCGGTGTGCTCGTCGGTGATCACATGGACGAGCCAGCGTGCGGCGCTGGTGAAGGCGGGGTGGCATTCGGCGTTGGCCGCCAGGCACACCAGGACCAGCGGCGGTTCCATCGAGACGGAGCAGAACGAGGTCGCCGTGAAGCCGCGCTCTTTTCCTGTCTCGTCGGTGGTGGTGACGATGGTGACGCCGGAGGGGAACGAGGCCATGGCCTCTCGAAAACGGCGTGTTTCGGTGCTGAGGGTGTCTGTCATGAGGGTTCACTCCCGCCGAGTGCGTGGTTGAGCCTTGTGCACGTGGTGCGCAGGTAGGCGATGTTGTCGGGGTTCGGGACACGGCCGGTGGCTCGCACGCCGCGATGTGGCTGTCATCCCGAGAGTGGGGCCGCGGCCACGGGCCGGTCGATCATGTGCTCGTCATCGTGCTGGTACTGCTGTTCGTGCCGGCGCCTACGACGGCTCCTCCGCGGCGATCGGCTCGATGCACGCGGGGGCAGGTGCCCCGCCGGGGCGGTGACCCCACGTGCTGGGGCTCTTCATGTGCGTGACGGTCCACGCGCTCTCGTCGTCGACCGTGTCGGCGCCCCACCCGTACTCGACGTCGAAGCCGCTCGGCGACCGGACGTAGAAACTGACCATCTTGTCGTTGGTGTGCCGCCCGAGCGTCATGGCCAGCGGGATCTCGTCCTTGAGGCACCGGTCGTAGGCGGTACCCACGTCGTCGAGTTCCTCGGTCTGCACCATCAGGTGGTGCAGGCCGCGGTGGCCGGGGATGCCGATCAGGGCGAGGGTGTGGTGACGCGGGTTGACGTGGAGGAACACCACGCGGTTGCCGTGCAGGTCGATCTCGTCACTGACCGTGAAGCCCAGCACCGACCGGAAGAAGTCGAGTGACTCGATGAGGTCCGGAACGATCAGCACGAGGTGCCCGAGTCCCTGCGAGCCCGTGACGAACCCCTTCATCGCCCGCCCGGGGCGGAACGACAGCGGCACGACGAGCTGTCCCCAGAAGATCTCGTGCGTGTGCCCGGCGGGGTCCGTGAAGCGCACCAGGTCACGTACCCCGGCACGGGCGCGGTCCTCGTCCGTCGCGCGCGAGACCTCCACTCCCGCGCTTTCGAGCTCGGCCACGGCTTCGTCGAAAGCGGTGGCGTTCGGCACCTCCCAGCCCACACACTCCAGCCGGTTGCGTTCCCCGGGGCTCACCTGGAGCCGGCCGGGTCGGTCGTCCGGGGTCAGCGAGACGGTGTCGGGGTGTCCCTCGGGGGAATCCGTAATCATCAGGCCGAGTACGTCGGAACCGAACTGGGCCCATTCCTTGGCGTCCGGGCTTTCCACCCGCAGATAGCCGAGTGCGTTGATCTTCATGTCGTCTCCTTCTGTGCAGTGCGCCGCAGTGGGTGAGGCGGCCGGGCCGAGGCGGCCCAGCCCGTTGTCGAGGTCAGAGCGCCTCGCGGAACAGGGCGCCCATCGACTCCCAGCTCCGCTTGTCCGCGAGTTCGTCGTACTTCGCGCCGACCACGCCGAAGTCGCCGGCGTTCGGGATCGTGAAGGCGTGCACGACGCCGGCGTAGGCGACGACCTGGCAGTCGACGTTGGCGTTCGACATCTCCTCAAGGAAGTCGGGCAGGGTCTTGGAGTGCACGACCCCTGCCATGTCGAGGAACGGGACGTCACCCGCGAACGGGTCGTCGGCACCGTGCAGCACCAGCGTCTTCGGGTGCGCCTGGCCGACCACGGCCTGCTTGGCCGTGCCCAGCACACCGTGGAAGCTGACGGCCGCCTGCAGGCCGGACAGGCCCGAGCGGACCAGCGCCAGGACCGTCGCGCCGCCGAAGCAGAACCCGATCGCTCCGATGCGTCCATTGCAGCGGGGATGCGCCTTGAGCGCCTCCACGGCCGCCGAAGCGCGTCGTACGAGGTCGTCCGGCCGGGAGAGCCAGGAGGCGACCACCCTGTCCGCGCCGGACATCTCGGGCGGCTGCCCGTTTCCGTAGACGTCGGCGGCCAGGGCCAGGTAGCCGAACTCCTCGGCGAGGCGGGTGGCCTTGCCGATGGGGTGCTCGCCGACGCCCTGGATGTCGTGGAAGACCACGACGCCGGGGCGGAGGTCGTCGCCGGGCGGCAGCGCGAGCCGGCCCTTGCAGGTGACATCGCCGTCGTTGTAGTCGAACGGCTCGAGTGCGGAGGTCATGTCATACCTTTCTGAGTTCGAACGGGCGCCGGAGTTCAGTGGCTCGCCAGCGAGGTACCGCCGTCTATCGCGATGGTCTGACCGGTCACCGAGGTCGATCGGACGAGCGCGAGCACCTGCTCGGCGATGTCGGCCAGTTGCGCGGTGCGTCCGAGCAGGGACGCCTCGCTGGCGGTGCGCTGTTGTTCGGCGTCCATCACACGGTTGGACATTCCGGTGTTCTCGACGACTCCGGGGGAGACGGAGTTGACGGCTACTTCGGGAGCCAGGGCGACGGCCAGGCACCGCGTCAGGTGGAGGAGCCCGGCCTTGCTGGATGCGTAGGCGATGCTGCTGGCGGCCGGGACGAACCCGCCCGTCGACGCGATGTTGACGATGTGGCCGCCACCCTCGGCCTTCAGCATCGAGGCGAATCCGCGGGCGAGCAGGAACGGTCCACGCAGGTTCGTCTCCAGGACGCGATCCCAGAGATCCGGGGTCAGGGCGTCAAGATCCTGGAAGGGGATCGGCGTGTTCCACGCGGCGTTGTTGACGAGGATGTCCAACCGGCCGTGCCGGGCTCTCACCTTGCCCACGCAGTCCTCGATCGAGGCCGACGACCGCTGGTCGAGCTCGACGAGATCGGCGCACTGGCCCGCCTCGACGAGTTCGCCCGCTGCCTTCTCGGCTCCGTCCTGCGCCCCGTAGTAGCCGGCGATCACCGCTGCGCCCGCTTCGGTCAACCGTTGTGCGACAGCTCTGCCGATGCCACCGGACGCACCGGTGACGAGGGCGACCCTTCCCACCAGATCCATGTCGGCCTCAGACCAGACAGCCGAGGTGTTCCTTGGTGAACGGCGGGTCGAGCGGGGCCCCGAACAGCGTGGTGGCGTACAGACCGGCCCAGTTCTCGTAGACCGCGTAGGGGTGGTTGCGCATCCCCATCAGGCCGCGCATGTAGTGCTGGAACAGCTTGTCGCTGCCCAGTACGGCGCCGCCGCCGATCTCGAAGACCTTGGTCACCGCGCCGAGACACTGTCCGACGGCGTAGGAGGCCTCGAACCGGGCCTGGGCGCGCTTCTCGTTGGAGACGGGCACGCCCGCGAGGACATCGGCGTGGATGGAGTCCCAGGTGCGCGGGATACGCGCCCGTGCGTCCTTGACCAGGGTCATGGCTTCGGCCAGACGGATGTGAACGGCCGAGTTCTGCGCGGCCACCGTGCCGAGCAGGGCGGACGCGCGGCGCCTGTTGTCGTCGATGAAGGCGTCGAGGGCTCCGACCGCGGCACCGATCGCGGGCGAGGCGATGTTGTAGGCCCACATCGACAGCCAGGGGAGCTCGAAGATCGGGCTGGTGTTGACGGCCTTGCCCGGCTCGTTGCCGTGGTAGACGTCGTCGACGGTCTGTGTGCGGTACTCCGGGACGACGGCGTCGACCGTGACGTCCTTGCTTCCGGACCCCTGGAGGCCCGCGACCCGCCAGCTGTCCTGGTCGATCTCGTAGTCGGCCGCCGGCACCAGGAAGACCCGGTACTCATGACCGTCGCCCTCGTCCGGGATGATGCCCGCGAGGCAGATCCACTGGGCGTGGTCGACACCGCTGAGGAACTTCCACCGCCCCGTGAGCCGGAAGCCGTCGCCGACGCGTTCCACCTTGCCGGTGGGCGCGAAGGACGACGCCACCCGGGCGTCCGGGTTCTCGCCCCAGACGTCCTGCTGGGCCTGCTGGGAGTACAGACCGATGTACCAGGAATGTCCTCCGAGGATCCCGCCGACCCAGCCGCTGGAGGGGCAGGCCGAACCGAGCCGGACGAGCGCCTCCTCCCAGGTCGACGGGTCGATCTCGAGTCCGCCCCACTGCCTCGGCTGCATCGCGCGGAATATGCCCGCGTCCGTCATCGCCTGGATGTTCTCGTCGGGCGCGCGCCGGATCTCGTCGGCCTTGAAGGTGTTTTCCCTCAGGAGGGGCAGGATGGCGTCGACGCGCTCCAGGAAGCGAGCGGAGTCGCCGAGCGGCTGGCGGGCATCGGCCTCGACGGTCTGCGGTGGCTGGATTGCATCGGCTTGGGCGAGTCGTGACATCGTCGTCTCTTCTCAGTTGCTGACGTTTGATCCTTTTGTGAGCCCTCCCGGGGTATCGCCGGGCTGGCTACGCGCAGGTTAACAATCCTGCACACACGATTCAAGAGTTTTGCATCCCGAGGTATCTGAGCAGCGATTATGACTGCATGATCTGCGATATCTACGCTGATCAGAGGGGTCAACCCCCAAAACGACTGCTGGGGAGGGACGCGATTCCTCTATCCTGGCTGCAGGATCGTCCGCAGGTGGCACACGAGCGACCCGGTTCGCCCCTACGACCGGCCTGGTCGGCGCCACCCCGCCCCTGAAGGGACCCCATGTCATCGCGCCAGGGAACCAACCCGTCACGCGCCCAACAGGTCGCCTCCGCGATCGAGAACGAGCTGCTCGCAGCCCGGACCCCGGTAGGCACATCGCTGGGCAGGCGCACGGACCTGATGGAGAAGCACCAGGTCAGCCCCATGATCATGAACGAGGTGCTGCGGATCCTGCGGGACCGGGGGCTCGTCGTGGTCAAGCCGGGTCCGGGCGGCGGCGTGTTCGTGGCCAGCCGACCTCCGCAGGTCCGCCTCGGCGCGCTCGACGTCTGGTTCTCCCAGACGGCCACCGACCCGCTGGACATGTTCGAGGCCCGGACCCATCTCGAGGACACCCTGACGCCGGTCGCACTGGACCGCGCGGGCCCCTCCGACGTGCGGGACATGGAGTGGGCCGTGGAGGAGATGAGGTCGGCCGCGACACCGCGCGCGTTCCTCGACGCCAATCTCCGGTTTCACATGGCGATCGCCAGGGCGGCCCGGATCACCGTCCTGACCGGCATGTACGAGGCGGTCGCCACGATCATCACGGGAAGCGTGACCAAGGTCGAACTGCTGCCCGGGCACGAAGAGATGTACACGCACAGCATCGAGGTACACGCCGAGATCGCCACCGCGATCCGGGAACAGGACCGGGAAGCCCTGGCCAAACTGATGGTCCTTCACCGGCAGGATCTCGTGCGGGCCAGCGACTCGTCCCGCTCCCCCGCGGCGGCGAAACGGAGCGCCTGTCTGTAGTCAGCGGCACTTCTTCTTGAAACATGTATGCATAATTGCCTATGGTGGGGCCGTCCCGGTCAGCGGGACGAGGAGGTAGCCATGGCAGAGGCCTGTCGACCGGGGCGCACCGACCGTCCGTCGCCTGCCGGGGTTCAGCGCAACAGACCAGCCATGTACAGGCGCGAGCCGACCGGCCGCCCCACGCGGCCGAACCGGTGCCTCAGGCACAGTTTGTTGCCTTAGGCACTGTTCGGTGTCGGCGCCTCCCCGATGCGCCAACGATCCTTTCGCCAACTTCTCCCTGGAGCAGCGATGACCACCACTACGGACCTTTCAGCGGGCCGCCGAGTCGACGTCGCCGGCATCGACACCTTCTATCTCGAAGCCGGTGCCGGCGATCCCGTCATCCTGCTGCACGGATCAGGACCCGGCGTCTCCGCGTTGGCCAACTGGCAGCACAACATCCCCGGCCTCGCCGAGGAGTTCCGCGTCCTCGCCCCCGACGTCGTCGGCTACGGAGCGACATCCCGGCCGCAGGACGTGCGGTACTCGCTGGAGACCTGGGCGGACCACGTGCTCGGGTTCATGGACGCGCTCGGCATCGAGCGCGCGTCTCTCGTCGGGAACTCCCTCGGGGGGCGGATCTCCCTCGCCCTGGCCGAGCAGCATCCGGACCGCGTCCACCGCATGATCCTCATGGGCTCCCCCGGCGTCGGGATGACCGTCACCGACGGCCTCAAGGCACTACGCGGCTACGAGCCCTCGCCGGAGAACATGCGCGCTCTCCTGGTCGACTACTTCGCCGTCGACAAGTCGATCATCACCGACGAGCTCGTCCGCATTCGCTATGAGGCGAGCGTCGAGTCCTTCGGCGCATATCGTGCGATGTTCTTCGACGAGAGGCACGCCGGGAACGACCTGGGGATCACGGAGGAGCAGGTCCGGTCGATCCGGACACCGGTACTGCTCGTGCACGGCCGCGAGGACAAGGTCGTCCCGCCCGAGGTGTCCTGGAACATGGCCAAACTGCTCCCCGAGGCCGATCTGCACCTCTTCGCCCGCTGCGGGCACTGGACGCAGATCGAGAGGGCTGCCGAGTTCACCGAGCTCGTCACGGCGTTCCTGCGCGGCTGATCCGACCGGCGAGAAGGGGATGCCGTGGGGCGGTGCCACGGTGTCGTGGCCAACGTTGTCCGCCGGACCGTAGCCGTCGAAGCGCGCGATTCGAGAGCGCGAACGGTCCCTCCGCCGAGGCACCCGAGGAGGAGGCGGAGGGACCGTTCGCGCCACCTCGCCTACTGCACGCCCGCCCTCAGCGTGAACCCGCCGTCCACCGCGAGAACCGTGCCGGTGACGAACTCCGACTCCGCGGACGCGAGGAACAGTGCCGCGTTGGCCACGTCCCAGCTGGTGCCCTGGTGACCCATCGGAACCATCGCGGCGCGTCTGGCGGCCACCTCCGCCCGCTCGACGCCGCCCGCGCGGGCTGTCGCGTCGACGCCCATCGGGGTGTCCATCATCCCGGGCGCGACGCAGTTCACCCGGACCCCGTGCGGGGCGTACTCCAGGGCGAGACTGCGGGTCATGGCGTGCACCGCCGCCTTGGACGTGGTGTACGCGATGGTCTCGCCGCCGGCGAGCAGCCCGGCCATGGAGGAGATGTTGACGATCGCGCCGCTCCCCCGCTCCCGCATGTGCGGCAGAACCGCCTTGCAGGTCAGCCACATGCCGGTGAGGTTGACCTCGAAGCCGTGCCGCCAGCGTTCGACGGGCAGGTCCTCGGTGCGGCCGAAGGGCACGATGCCGACGTTGTTGTGCAGGATGTCGACGTGCCCGAGTTCGGTGAGGGCCGCGTCGAGGATGCCGGCGCAGTCGTCCTCGACGGTGATGTCGGCCCGGTGCGCGGTCGCGGTCCCGCCCTCCTTCCGTACCAGCTCCGCGGTCTCCTCCGCCGACGCGAGGTCCCGGTCCACGACGAGGATCCGGGCGCCCTCACGGGCGAAGGTCAGCGCGACGGCACGGCCGTTGCCGGTGGTGGCGCCGGGGGTCTGCCCGCCGCCGACCACCACGGCGGTCTTTGTGTCGAGTCGCCCGCTCACAGGTCCTCCACCTCCGTCTTCTTGCCGGTGACCTTGTCCACGGTCCACTCGAAGGCCGTGGCGATGGGCCAGCCCGCGTAGTACGCGATCTGCGCGGCCATCTCCCGCAGTTCGTCCTCCGTCAGGTCACCGCTGTCCAGGGCGGCCTTGGCATGGAGCGGCCCGTGCACCTGGTTGGCCTGGAGCATGGCGAGCACGGTGAGGGTGACGATGCGCCGCTCCCGTACCGTCAGGCCGGGCCGGTTCCACAGGTCACCGAAGACGACCTTGGTGGCCAGATCACTGACCGAGCCGGGCTCGTTGTCGATGAACTCGGCGGGCACGCACATGACTTCGGCCTGCGTCGCCCGGCCGATCGCGTCGAGGTGGGCGAAGTTGTCCGTCGCACGGCGGTCGCTCACGGCGCTCACCAGGTCACCGGCAGGGTCTCGAGGCCGTACGTCAACGCGTCGTCGTGGAAGTGCAGTTCGCTCTCCTCGACGGCGAGCCGCAGGTCCGGGATGCGCTGGAACAGGCGGGGCCAGGCCACCTGCATCTCGACCCGGGACAGGTTCTGCCCCAGGCACTGGTGGACGCCGTACCCGAAGCCCATGTGCTTGCGTTCGACGCGGGTGATGTCGAGCTTCTCCGGCTCGGCGAAGACCAGCGGGTCGCGGTTGGCGGCGGGCAGGTTGCAGATGATGCCCTCGCCCGCGCGCAGCAGGACGCCGCCGACTTCCATGTCCTGGGTGAGGACCCGGCGGGGCTCGGTCTGCACCATGCTCCAGTACCGCATCATCTCCTCGACGCACGTCGAGGCGTACTTCGCCGGGTCGGAGAGCATGATGGCGCGCTGCTCCGGTTCCCGGACGAGGGCGAGGATGCCGAGGCCGATCATGTTGGCGGTGGTCTCGTGGCCCGCGCCGATCACCAGCGCGCCCAGGCCCACGGCCTCCTCGAAGGTGAGGTCGCCCTTCTCGTCGACATGGACGTTGACCAGGCGGGAGAGCAGCCCGTTGTCGGGCCGCGTGCGCTTGCTCTCCATGTGCGCGCTCAGATTCGCGTGCAGCGCCGCGTGCGCCGCCATCTTCTCCTCGTGCGGAACGCTGAGCTGGACGAACTTCTTCGACGACTCGTGGACGGTGTGCCGCTCCTCGTACGGGACGCCGAGCACCTCGCAGATCACGACGGTGGGCAGTGCGAGCGCGAAGTGCTCGATCAGGTCCAACGGCCGTTCCATGACGATGAGTTCGTCGATGAGAAGGTCGGTCAGCTCGGCGATGCGCGGGCGCAGCGCCTCGGAGCGTTTGGCGGTGAAGTCCGGGTTGAGGATGCGGCGGATGGGCAGGTGCTGGTCGCCGTCCTTGCGGAAGAAGATGTCGCCCTCGACGGCCGGCTGGGCGTCGCTGGTGTTGGGGAAGCCCGGGGCGGTGACATCCGCGCTGATCCTGTCGCCCGCGCCGAGGATCTGCTGGATGTGGTCGTGGCGGGTGATGAGCCACGGCGTGCTGCCGTCCCAGATCGTCACCCGGCGCGGGGTGCCGCTCTCACGGAACTCGGTGGCGGTCTCGGGCGGGGCGAAGGGGCAGCCCCGCTTCAACGGGAACTGGGGGGCTTGTTCGGTGGCGGTGGCGGAGACGGTCATGGGGGGAACTCCTTACCTTGGGGGGGTGTGGTGTTACACCGGCGCGGTGAGCGACTCCCAGTCGGCGCGGTCGGCGACGAGCGGGCGCAGAGCGCGCAGCGGGCGGACCATGTTCACGCCGAGGGCAGCAGTGACCTGTGCGCCGCGGGCGTACAGCGCGGTGAACTTCCGCTGTTCCAGGCTGCCTTCGACCATGCGCATCCGGTCGGCGCCACGCGTCCGGCCGTGGATCTGGATCTTCAGGTCGTACTGGTCGGACCAGACGTACGGCACGGAGGTGAAGGCGGTGGCGGCCTCGGGTCCCGCGATGATGTTGCGGGCGACGGCCAGCCCCTG
The DNA here is from genome assembly GCF_021545335.1 of Streptomyces sp. GQFP. Lineage (GTDB taxonomy): Bacteria > Actinomycetota > Actinomycetes > Streptomycetales > Streptomycetaceae > Streptomyces. The sequence goes on from NZ_CP089312.1 coordinate 874,861, forward strand.
TTCGGAGGCGTTCGTACGGTGCTCGATGCGCAGCCGTTCCCCGGTGACCGGGTCCGGCCAGGAGGCCACGTCCCCGGCGGCCCAGACGCCCCTGCCCGCGTGCAGTGTGGCGTCGCACTGGACGCCGTTGCCGACCGGAATCCCGCTGCCGGCGAGCCATTCGACGTTGGGCCGGGTGCCGATGCCGATCAGCACGGCGTCCGCCGGGAGGGTCCGCCCGTCGGTGAGCCGGACGCCCGTCGCGCGCCCGCCGTCGGTGACCACTCCTTCGACGAGCGCTCCCGTCTCCATCCGCACACCGTGCTCACGGTGGAGATCCGTCAGCATTCCGCCGACGTCCGCACCGACCGCGTCGGCGAGCGGCACCGCCTGGTCGGTCACCAGGGTGACCTCGCAGCCGAGGCCCACGGCGACGGCGGCGGCCTCCGCCCCGATGAAGCCCCCACCGACGATCACGAGGTGCGGGCGCCGCGCGAGCGCGTCCCCGAGGGCGACCGCGTCGTCGAGGGTGCGCAGCACATGGACGCCTTCAACGCCCTCGGCGCCGGGCAGTGTGCGGGCGCGCACGCCGGTGGCGACGACCAGGGCGTCGTACGCGAGCGGTTCGTGGCCGCCGTCCAGCTCGACCTCACGGGCGGCGGTGTCCAGCGCCCGCGCCCGCGCACCGAGCCGGACCTCCACATCGAGGTCGCCGTACGCCTCGGGGGGACGCAGCAGCAGTCGCTCGGCGGGCCAGTCGCCGGACAGCAGCTGTTTCGACAGGGGCGGACGGTCGTACGGATAGTGCCGCTCCTCCCCCACCAGGACGAGCCGTCCGTCGTAGCCGGCGCGGCGCAGCCCCTCGGCCGCCGCAAGACCGGCGGCCGAGGCGCCGACGATCACGACCCTGCGCGGCGCTGTCACGCGGACACCTCGATGGCCGCGGCCGGGCAGACGGCGGCCGCCTCGCGGACTGTGTCCAGCTGGTCGGCCGGGGGCGCGGCATCGAGGAGGACTACGACACCGTCCTCGTCACGCTGGTCGAAGACATCGGGCGCCACCAGTACGCACTGGCCCGCTCCGCAGCACTTCTCCTCGTCGATGGTGATCTGCATGGTGCTCCAATCGGCCGGGGCGCACTCCGGCGCGCCCGACGTCCGTCAGTAAATGAACGAATGTAAATTTACACACGTTCATTTACGGCGCACAGCCCATCTCCTCCGCGTCCGTTGTGAGTTGAACCACGTTCGAGCGACGACCTCCCCTGTGTCAGGGTGGAGGTATGTCCAGACACGCCGATACGCCGCATTCGCCTGCTCCACCAGCGGTCAGACCCAGGTCCCGCAACGCCCGCGGGGAGGGGGAGAAGCTCCGCACGGAGATCCTGGAGGCGATGCTCCGGCTGATGGCCGACGAGGAACGCATGCGCCCCGTTCCCCTGTCCCTGCGCGAGGTGGCACGCGAGGCGGGCGTCACCGCGCCCGCCATCTACCGGCACTTCCCCGACAAGGAGGCGCTCAGCCAGGCAGCCTTCGACAGCCTCTTCGGACGGCTCGTCGAGGCGATGGACCGCGCGGACGCGGACGCCGCCGCCCTGCCCCCGGCGGAGCGGCTCGCGGCACTGGCCCACGCGTACTGCGACTTCGCCGAGGAGAACCCGGCGAGTTTCCGGATCATGTTCAATGCGGCCGAGTTGTCCGGGGACGGCCCGGACCGGGTCGCGCAGCGGTGGCGTACGGCGGTCGCACGACTGGCCGACACCGGTATGCGGCTCATCCAGAGCCCCGAGGCCGGCGCCGTGTCGGTGTGGTCGTCGGTGCACGGGCAACTCGTTCTCCGCCGGTCCGCCGGTGGCGCCGGGTCGTCGGCGGACACGCACGCGTTCGTCGACGAACTCACCCGTTCTCTGGCAGCGGTGGACCCCGCGACGGGCTGACCCGCGAAGCGGGTGCCACGCTCGTCACGGACAGCGCCCGCGCGGTGTCGCCGCGGGCAACGCGATGAGCGTCGTCGACATGGGACTGGTCGCGGAACTCCGGCTGCGGGAACCTTCACATGACCGCCGGGGCCACGGCCGGCCGGAGCGAGCATCTGCTCCACCGGGCGCCATGCCATGAGCCGCCCGATCTGATCGCGCAACCCGTCGGGGCGGTCGGACCGTACGGTCCGACCGCCCCGACGGGTTGCGACGAGAGGTTGACCGGGTTCAGCGAGCGTGCCCGAAGTACATCAGCTCCCAGATGGCGGGAGCGGTGTGACTCTCCACCACCTCCCCGCCCTCCAACCGCTCCACGGTGGCCGTGCCGGTGAAGCGGAGGTAGCTGGAGTCGAAGCCGGCGGCGCGGGCCGCTTCGAGCTGTGCGCCCTGGAACTCGTCGATGAAGTTGCGCCGCACGATGTCCTGTTCGCGCCGCCACGTCACCCGGAAGTGCGCGTCGGGGTCCGTGTACTCGTAGACCTGGCGGCCCGCCACCGGCTTCCCGGTGACCTCGTCGAGGTGTGTGTCGCTCGTGCTGAAGGAGAGGTGCCTGGCGTCGTCGGCGAGGATCCGGCCGTCCTTGGCGATCATGAAGATGGGGATCTCGTCGCTGCCGTAGGCCTCTTCGGCGGTGATGTAGGACGAGATGAGCGTGTAGGGGCCGACCTTCGCCCGCCCCCACCACCAGTGGTGGATGAGCTGGTTCATCGGGGCGTCGCCCCAGTTGTGGTCGTGGTAGCCGGTGCCCCGGACGGTCTCGGTGGTGCCGTTCAGCGTCAGCGTGGCCTCCACCGCGCCCTCGGGCACGGACGGCAGCCAGGCGAACAGCTTCTCCGGGCCTCCCTCGCCATCACCGAAGTACATGTGCCCGGTCTCGGGCCGCCAGGAGGGGACCGCACGCGTGAGGGTGACGTCCGCGGTGATCTCCGCATCCTCGACGTGGATCCGGTAGGTGCCGAGGTCGCCCGCGAAGGCGTTCGGGCCGATGCGCACCTCGCAGTTGTCCGTGGCGGCCGAGAACTCGCCCGGAGCGAAGACCAGTTCGCGCTTGATGCTGGTGCCGTCCGGGCGGTCGAGCTCGATCTCGATCATGGGGGTCAGGGGCTGGTGCGGGGACAGCAGGTGCTTGGTGAAGAAGACGATCACCAGCGACGACCCGTCCTCCAGGTGCGAGTCGAAGTACCACCACTCGTAGCTGTGCTCGCTCGGGTCGGTGCGGATGCCGTCCTCCCACGGCTTGACGGCGCCGCGTTCGAGCCCGAGGGAACGGAAGGCGGCCGGGGCGTCGGCCATGTATGCGGACATGCTCTCCTCCAAGGATCAGCTTTACGTTCGTTCAGGAACACCGTAACTCTCCTCTGAACGATCGTAAAGTCGAATCCTGCACGATCGTAAAGTGATAGTCTGAACACTCGTAAAGTCGATCTCGATGCGAGTGGGATCCCATGACAGACGCCGTCGCCGGCGAGCGGACGCGGGACCGGATGATCCGCATCGCCCGCGAGCTCTTCGCCAAGCACAGCTATGAGGGCGCGTCGCTGCAGATGATCGCCTCGGCCGCGGGCGTGACGAAGCCAGCGATCTCCTACCACTTCCGCACCAAGGAGGAACTGCTGGCGGCGGTGGCCGCCCCCGCCTTCGACGACCTGCGCGCCTACTTCGACGCGCTGAACACGCAGCACGCAAAGGCGGCCCGCAGGCGTCATGCGGTCGCGGGCTATGTGGACCTGCTGGTGAGACACCGGGAACTCATGTTCCTGCTCGTCGAAGACCCGGGAGCCGCCGCCAGCCCGGTCATCCACGACCGGATGACCGCGTTCTCGGACGAGCTGCGAAGACTGTTCGTCACCGACTGGACCGACCTCGCCGAGCAGGTCCACGTCACCGTCGCACTCGGCGGGCTGCGCGACGCCGCCGCCTCCTTCCCCGAGGTCCCCGACGACGACCTGCGCCTGCATCTGCAGGCCGCGGCCGACCGCATGCTCGCCCGCCCTCTCCGACGCGGACGGACACCGACGTCACCGAGCACTGAGCACTGAGCACTGAGCACTGAGCAACACCATCTCCGCGGTATCGGCCGAGCGCCGCAGGCGTCCGCCGTGGCCCGGCCCGGATAAGCAGCCGCAGTCCGGACAGCGACCTTGCCGCACCCTGCCATATAACATCACGTTTCATGGTGAGTGACACTGACAACAAACTGGCGACACGGGCCCTCGACTGCGTCGTGGAACTCCTGGCCGACCATGAGTGGGAGCAGCTGACACTGCAGCAGGTGGCCGATCGAGCCGGCGTGACCCGTGTCACCTTGTGGCGCCAGCTGGGCGGCAAGGACGAGCTGCGCGACGCACTGCTGCACCGATTCGCCGAGGACTTCCGTGCCGCACTGTGGCCCGTCCTGGTGCAACCCGACAACGGTGCCCAGCGGCTGGAGGCAGCCCTGCGGGCCACATGCCTGGTGATCGACAAGCACTTGGTGCCGCTCATGGCGTTCCCCACCCGGTTCCATGAGCTCCATACCGCCCATCCGGGCGCGGACGATCCGGCGACGGTGGTGGAGCGGATCCTCAGCGACGGCGTTCAGGACGGTTCCCTCCGACTGCCTGCGGACCTCCGACGTTCGGCCGAGCTGGTGTTCAGCGCGGTCTTCTGGCCGTACATCCATCTACGCGACAACCATCACTGGGATGGCGAGACGAGCCGGGAACTGCTGGTCGGCATGACGATGCGCGGACTGAAGGTCTCTTGACGAGCCGGGGAGCTGTCGGGTCACCCAAGAAGTCACTGAGCAATGTGTTTCACCTCATGTGACATGGCGTTTCAATCTGAGCTAGTCTCTGAGATGCGGTTCCTGCCGAGCGGGCTTGACACTCCCCCTTGCTCAGCCCGCTCGACAGGAATCCTCTGCTTCCCCTCGCCAGGATCGTCCCGACGGGTTGTCCACGCATCGAAGGAGCCGTCTCATGACCACGACTGCCCACCCCGAGCTCGAAGGCCTGGGTACGTACGAATACGGCTGGGCCGACTCCGACGTGGCCGGTGCCGCTGCCAAGCGCGGCATCAACGAGGATGTCGTCCGTGACATCTCCGCGAAGAAGTCCGAGCCGGAGTGGATGACCAAGCTGCGTCTGAAGGGTCTGCGGCTCTTCGAGAAGAAGCCGATGCCGAACTGGGGCTCGGACCTGTCGGGTATCGACTTCGACAACATCAAGTACTTTGTGCGGTCCACGGAGAAGCAGGCGGAGTCCTGGGAGGACCTGCCCGAGGACATCAAGAACACCTACGACAAGCTCGGTATCCCGGAGGCGGAGAAGCAGCGCCTGGTCGCGGGTGTCGCGGCGCAGTACGAGTCGGAGGTCGTCTACCACCAGATCCGTGAGGATCTGGAGGAGCAGGGTGTCATCTTCCTGGACACCGACACCGCGCTGAAGCAGCATCCGGAGCTGTTCAAGGAGTACTTCGGGACGGTCATCCCGGTCGGTGACAACAAGTTCGCGTCGCTGAACAGTGCGGTGTGGTCGGGCGGCTCGTTCATCTATGTGCCCAAGGGTGTGCAGGTGGAGATCCCGCTGCAGGCCTACTTCCGTATCAACACGGAGAACATGGGCCAGTTCGAGCGGACGCTGATCATTGTCGACGAGGGTGCCTATGTGCACTACGTCGAGGGGTGTACGGCGCCGATCTACAAGTCGGACTCGCTGCACTCCGCGGTCGTCGAGATCATCGTGAAGAAGGGCGCCCGCTGCCGTTACACGACCATCCAGAACTGGTCGAACAACGTCTACAACCTGGTCACCAAGCGGGCTGTGGCGTATGAGGGCGCGACGATGGAGTGGATCGACGGGAACATCGGCTCCAAGGTGACGATGAAGTACCCGGCGGTCTACCTGATGGGTGAGCACGCCAAGGGTGAGACCCTCTCGATCGCGTTCGCGGGTGAGGGGCAGCACCAGGACGCCGGTTCGAAGATGGTCCACATGGCGCCGAACACGTCGTCGAACATCGTCTCGAAGTCGGTGGCGCGTGGTGGCGGCCGTACGTCCTACCGTGGTCTGGTCGAGATCGGTGAGGGTGCGCACGGTTCCAAGTCGAACGTTTTGTGCGACGCGCTGCTGGTGGACACCATCTCCCGCTCGGACACCTACCCGTACGTCGACGTCCGTGAGGACGACGTGTCCATGGGCCACGAGGCGACCGTTTCCAAGGTCTCCGACGACCAGCTCTTCTACCTGATGAGCCGTGGTCTGTCCGAGTTCGAGGCGATGGCGATGATCGTGCGCGGCTTCGTCGAGCCGATCGCCAAGGAACTGCCCATGGAGTACGCGCTCGAACTCAACCGGCTGATCGAGCTCCAGATGGAGGGCTCGGTCGGCTAGTCGTCGACCGCGGTCCCCATCACGTCACTTACGCAGGAAAGAGAGCAGACCGACAGCCATGGCTGAGGTTCAGAATATCCCGGTGGGCAGTACCACCGCCGGCTCGATCGCGGTTGCGGCCGCGGCCGAGTCGACCGTCGCCACGCGCATGAGCGCGCCGCCCTCCTTCGACGTGGCGGACTTCCCCGTCCCCCACGGCCGTGAGGAGGAGTGGCGGTTCACCCCGCTGGAGCGGCTGCGCGGGCTGCACGACGGCACCGCCCTCGCCACCGGTACCGGTGTGAAGGTCGACGTCCAGGCACCCGAGGGCGTCACCGTCGAGACCGTCGGCCGTGACGACGCCCGCCTGGGCCGGGCCGGCATCCCCGTGGACCGGATCGCCGCGCAGGCGTACTCCTCCTTCGAGGTGGCCGGTGTGATCACCGTCCCCAGGGAGACGGTCCTCGCCGAGCCGATCCGGGTCGCGGTGCACGGCGAGGGCGGGGTGGCCTACGGCCACCAGGTCATCGAGCTGGGCGCCTTCGCCGAGGCCGTCGTGATCATCGACCACACCGGTGACGCCGTGCTCGCCGCAGGCGTCGAGTACGTCCTGGGCGACGGTGCCAAGCTGACCGTCGTCTGCGTCCAGGACTGGGACGACCAGGCCGTGCACGTGGCCCAGCACAACGCGCTGATCGGCCGGGACGCCACCTTCAAGTCCTTCGTGGTCACCTTCGGCGGCGACCTCGTACGCCTGCACCCGCGCGTCACGTACGCCGGTCCCGGGGGCGAGGCCGAGCTGTTCGGCCTGTACTTCACCGACGCCGGCCAGCACCAGGAGCACCGCCTGCTGGTCGACCACAACATGCCGCACTGCACGTCGAACGCCGTCTACAAGGGCGCACTGCAGGGCCAGGACGCCCACGCGGTGTGGATCGGTGACGTGCTCATCGAGGCCAAGGCCGAGGGCACCGACACCTACGAGATGAACCGCAACCTCGTCCTCACCGACGGGGCCCGCGTGGACTCCGTACCGAACCTGGAGATCGAGACCGGCGAGATCGTCGGCGCCGGGCACGCCTCCGCGACCGGGCGCTTCGACGACGAGCAGCTGTTCTATCTGATGGCCCGCGGCATCCCCGCCGACGAGGCCCGCCGCCTGGTCGTGCGCGGCTTCTTCGCCGAACTCGTCCAGCAGATCGGTGTGCCGAGCGTGGAAGAACGGCTACTGGCCTCCATCGAGGCCGAGTTGGAGTCCACCGTCTGAATCCCTCACGCACTGCACACATCCCACGGAGCGACGTATTCGTCTTCCCCATCCAGGAGTTCACTCATGGCACCAACGCTTGAAATCCGAGACCTGCACGTCACCGTCGAGGCCGACAACGCCACGAAGGAGATCCTCAAGGGCGTCGACCTCACCGTGAAGCAGGGCGAGACGCACGCCATCATGGGCCCCAACGGCTCCGGCAAGTCGACCCTCGCCTACTCCCTCGCGGGTCACCCGAAGTACACGATCACCGGCGGCACCGTGCTGCTCGACGGCGAGGACGTCCTGGAGATGTCCGTCGACGAGCGCGCCCGCGCGGGCCTGTTCCTGGCGATGCAGTACCCGGTCGAGGTCCCCGGCGTCTCGGTCTCCAACTTCCTCCGCACCTCCGCCACCGCCATCCGCGGCGAGGCGCCCAAGCTCCGCACCTGGGTGAAGGAGGTCAAGGAGGCCATGCAACGCCTCAACATGGACCCCTCCTTCGCCGAGCGCAACGTCAACGAGGGCTTCTCCGGCGGTGAGAAGAAGCGCCACGAGATCCTCCAGCTGGAGCTCCTCAAGCCGAAGATCGCGATCCTCGACGAGACGGACTCCGGTCTGGACGTCGACGCGCTGCGGATCGTCTCCGAGGGCGTCAACCGCGTCCGCGAGACCGGTGAGGTCGGCACCCTGCTGATCACCCACTACACGCGCATCCTGCGCTACATCAAGCCCGACCACGTCCACGTCTTCTCCGACGGCCGGATCGCCGAGTCCGGCGGCGCCGAACTCGCCGACAAGCTGGAGAACGAGGGCTACAGCCGGTACGAGGCAGCATCCGGTGTTCGCACATGAGCACCGCCATCCCCGCCACCCCTGTCGACGACTCCTGGGCCACGCCTGCTGCCGGGCCATGGCGGGAACAGGAACTGGCCCACCTGGCGGCGCTGTTGGACCTGACGCGGTATCTCCAGGTGAGGGCAGCGGATACGGACCCCGGCCTGCACTCCCGGGTCACTGCGCCCCTGGTCGAACTCACCGCAGCCATCCGCACCAGAGCCCCACGGGGGCGACCCATACCTTTCAGCCCAACGGTGGGCCTGCGCCAGCGCCGTTCCACCAGCGAGCGGAGCAGCCCTGCCGAACTGCTGCTCATATGCCGCGCGGCACACCGTCTCGCAGGCCGTCTGCTCGTTGTTTCGGCCGCCCAGGAAGACCTCGACGTCATTCGCCTCGCCTGCCGGTGCATTGAGATCTTCCGTGCCGCGTCGCCGTGTGAGGAATCGGCAGCACCGGAATCAGCGACACCGTCCGAGTGAGGCTGTCCTCGCATCAATGTCCAGTCCTGGACGGGTTTTCACGCCGATCTACATCAGAAAATCGGACAGAACATGACCGAAACCATTTTCGCCGTCACGAACGCCGGTAGCCGGTTCGGACAGCAGGCGGTCACAGAGCTCGCCGCGCGTCACGGCCCGGCCCGCGTCTTGGCGATCATCGATATCCGGGCACACACGGAATTCTCCCCACCTCCGGGAGTCCGTGTCCGCGTTGCCGACCACGAGGAAACCGATTCGGCGGTTTCCGCACTGAAGGATGCCCGTCGGCTGCTGTTGATCCCTTCCGGTCCGGAAGAAAGGATGGTTGCACGCAACTGGAACCTCATCCACGCGGCGGTCATCAACCGGGTGGAGCGCCTCGCATACGTGAGTATCTCGCGAGCCGACCGATCCCACATGCCGTACGGGGTCGAACATGCGATAACTGAAGACATTCTCCGCGGAACCGGCCTGCCGGCGGTGATTCTTCGCAACGGCTGGTACACGGAAAACCTTGAGGACGCGCTGTTCAGCGTGCCCGCAACACGGACTCTTTACTCACTTTCCTCAACAGCGCGAGTCGCGAGCGCAAGCACAAAGGACCTGGCCGAAGCCGCCGCACTTGTACTGACCGACCCTCAGCACCTGGGGAGACGCTACGAGCTCAGCGGGGATACCGCATGGAACTTCACCGAACTCGCCTCCGCAGTCACGGCGGTTACCGGAATCCCGGTGACCAAGAAAATTCTGAGCGAAGCCCAGTTCACCACTCTGCTCCATGCCGCTGACACCCCTGACTCCGAGATAGACAAAGCGCTTCGCAGCTGGACAAGCATCACCCAAGGAGATCTCGGTCATGTCTTCCCGGATCTCACCCGAATTCTGGGCCGCCCGAACACTCCTCTGAAGGATTCCCTTCTGAGGATGACCCACTGTTATCGGTAAACGGATTTTTCTACGAAAAGGACAGTCTGATGGCAGGTCACAGCCACCACGGCGCGCATTCTGGACACGACCACAGTCACGGCGTGAGCGGGGACTCCGACAAGCGGTGGTTGTCCGCCGCCCTGATCCTCATCACCACTTTTATGGCGGGGGAGGTCGTCATCGGTATCGCCGCCCAGTCCCTTGCTCTGATATCGGATGCGGCGCACATGCTCACCGACGCCGTCTCGATCGTGCTGGCGCTGATCGCGATGCGGCTGTCGGCCCGTCCGGCCCGCGGCGGATTCACCTTCGGCCTCAAGCGGGCCGAGATCCTTTCCGCGCAGGCGAACGGACTCACCCTGCTGCTGCTCGCGGCCTGGCTCGGCTATGAGGCGGTTCACCGGCTGATCGATCCGCCGGCGGTGGAGGGTGGCCTCGTGCTGGGGACGGCGCTGGCCGGGATCGTCGTCAACATCGCCGCGGCGTGGTGCATCTCCAAGGCCAACCGGTCCTCGCTGAACGTCGAGGGCGCCTACCAGCACATCCTCAACGACCTGTTCGCCTTCATCGGTACCGCCGTCGCCGGTCTGATCGTCGTCACCACCGGCTTCGCCCGTGCCGACGGCATCGCCACCCTCGTCGTGGTCGTCCTCATGGTCAAGGCCGGATACGGCCTGGTCCGCGACTCCGGCCGGATCTTCCTGGAAGCGGCACCCGCCGGTCTGGACCCGGACGACATCGGTGACCGCCTGGTGGGCCGTCCCTCGGTCACCGAAGTGCACGATCTGCACGTGTGGGCCATCACCTCCGGCCAGCCCGCCCTGTCCGCGCACGTCCTCGCGGCACCGGGTGCCGACTGCCACGCCGTGCGTCAGGACCTGGAGAGGGTCCTGCACACGGAGTACGAGGTCACCCATGTCACGCTCCAGGTCGACCACTCACCCGCCGTCGTGGAGTCCGAAGACGACCGGCCGGCCCACTGCCCGGATGCGCACGGTCCTGTCCACCTCGTGGGTGCGCACGCGCACTGACGGACGCGAACGGCCGGGTGGTACCCGGCCGTTCGATTCAATGGTCCGTCGCCTCGCCCAGGTAGCTGTCGAGAACCTCTTTGCCGGCGGTGCGGGCGGGGCCGCTCCACGTCACGCGTCCGCGGCTGAAGATGGCGCAGTCGTCGGCGAAGGCCAGTGCCCGGTGGATGAACTGCTCGATCAGGATGATGGTTATTCCGGCGCTCCGGGCGCGTTCGAGGCTCTCGAAGACGACGTTGACCATCTTGGGGGCCAGGCCGAGGGACATCTCGTCCGCGATGATGAGCCGCGGTCCGGCGACCAGCGACAGGGACATGGCCAGCATCTGCTGCTCCCCGCCGGACATGCTTCCTGCGCGTTGGCTGCGGCGCTGCGCCAGGACCGGGAACACCTCGAAGGTCTCGTCGATCGCGTTCTTGCGGTCGGCCTTGCCCAGCTGCAGGACGGCCTGGCGGAGGTTGTCGGCGACCGACAGTCCGGGGAAGATGCCCCGGCCCTCGGGGATGTAGCGCAGCCCCGCCCGGCTCACGCGGTGCGGTGCGAGTCCGGTGATGTCGGCGCCGTCGAAGTGGATTCGCCCGCCGCTGACCGGGACCAGGCCGGAGAGCGCGCGGCCGAGTGTGCTCTTCCCCGCGCCGTTCACCCCGAGGACCGCCAGGGTCGTACCGCCTTTGACTTCGAGCGATACGTCGAAGAGTGCCTGGGCCGTTCCGTAGGTGACCGTGAGGTCCCGGAGGACCAGGCCGCCGTTCGCGCTGGATTCCGATGCGGCGGCGGGGTCGTACGTGGCTACCGTGCTCATGACTGCTCTCCTCGGTCGAACTCCTCGTCACCGAGGTAGGCCGCCTTCACCTGCGGGTCGGTGCGGATCTCTGCCGGGGTGCCCTGGGCGATCAGCTCGCCGAAGTCCAGTACGTAGATGTGCCGGCAGAGGCTGAGCACCATGGCGACGTCGTGCTCGACGAGCAGCATCCCGGTGCCTTCTTCGGCGACGGCACGCTGGAGCGCCTGCGCCAGCCTGGCCACTTCGTAGGTGTCGAGGCCTGCCAGGGGTTCGTCCAGGAGCAGGGCGGTCGGCGAGGTGGCGAGGGCGCGCCCGACCTCGACGAGCCTGCTCGTGCCGAGCGGCAGGGACCCGACCGGGTGGTGGGCCACGTCGACGAGCATGAGGGTCTCCAGCAGCGAGTCCACCCGCTGCTGTTCCTTCGGGTCGGGGCGTCGCAGCGCACCGCCGGTGAAGGCGTCGGTCCACAGCCGGGCACGTGCGTGCCGGGCGCGGTAGGCGAGGACGAGGTGCTCGCGGACACTGAGTCCGAGGAAGAGTTCCGGCTGCTGGAAGGTGCGGGCGAGTCCGAGGCGCGCTCTGGCCTGCGGGGTCGCCGACGTGACGTCGTGGCCGCCCAGCACGACCGTGCCCGTGGCGGTTCTCAGCAGGCCCGACAGGACGGCGAACATCGTCGTCTTGCCGGCTCCGTTGGGACCCACCAGCCCTGTGACGGCGCCGGGCATGACCGTGAGGTCGACGCCCTGGAGTGCGGTGACTCCGCCGAAGCGCATCCCTATGTCGCGTGCTTCGAGGACGGGGACGGCTGTCGCCGGTGTCCGGTCGAGGTGCGTCGCGCTGACGCCTGTGTTCGTGCTCATGCCCGGCTCGATTCGCTCAGCGGGTGGTCGAGGGTCTCGGGACGGGAACCGGGATCCGTGCCTTCCCCCATACGTGGATCCGTGCCTGGCTCCGCGCTCCGGCGCAGGCTGAGCAGGCGCTGGGACAGCCCCGACAGCTGTTCGCCGATCTCGGGAATCCACCCGGTGGGATTCCTGGCGATGTACACGGCTCCGAGGCCGAAGAGGATGACGGGCACCGGGCTGTAGGTGTCCGGCAGATACACCTGCAGGGCCGCCGGGAAGAGGGTGTAGGTGACGCCCGCGAGCAGCGCCCCGGCGTTGGAGCCGATCCCCGCGGTGACGAGGGTGGCGAGCAGGACGACTCCGCCCAGCGTCGCGTAGTCGGCGGGCACTGCCCCGGCGCCCGCGACCGCCAGCAGCCCGCCGCCGATCCCAGCGATCGCGGCCGCCAGGGCGGCGACCAGGACCTTCATCTGCACCACGCTCACGCCGATCGTCTTCGCACCCGGCTCACTCCATCTGACCGCGTTCAGCGCCAGCCCGGTGGTGGACCGGCGGAGGTTGACGATGAAGTACGCCACGGCGAGGAACACCGCGAGACCGAGCAGCGTGAGCGCGGAGTCCGTTGCGGCGAAGTCCGGCGGTTCGACCGATACGCCGAGTCCCCGCTGCGCGAAGAGCTCCCGGGTGAATACCAGCTTGTCCATCAGCAGCCCGAAGGTCAGGGTCACGAGGGCTACGTACAGCGGCCCGAGCCGGATCGTCAGGAGCCCGAGGAGAAGTCCCATCGGGGCGGCGAGCGCTCCTCCCGCCACCACCGCGAGGAGTACCGGCCATCCGTGGTTGGTCGCCAACTGGGCGGTGGTCACGGCGCCGACGCCGGCGAAGGTGATCTGACAGAGCCAGATCATGCCTCCCTCACCGGTCACGAGGGTGTAGGACAGGAAGATGACGGCGAAGGCCGCGCCTTGGGCCAGGTAGTTGGTCCAGAAGGGGTCGATGACGTACGGCAGGACCGCCGCGACGGCGACGAGGACCAGCGTCGAGGGTTCCCACGCCCACCTGTAGGAGGTGACCGCGCGACGCGGCGTCGGTGTTGTCGTCGGTGTTGTCTTCCTGGGCGACACCCGGAGCGGGCCGCCTTGCGGGGTGATCGCTCGGTCCAGGGCTCCGCCCACGCCGTCGCTTTCGTTCAGCCGTCCGCGCCTGAGGGTGGTGTAGGTGAGGAAGGCCGCGGTGACCGCGAACGGGATGCTGGGCAGGACGGCGGCGGTGAAGGAACTGTCGGAGGGCAGATACGACTGCACGAGTGAGCCCGCGACTCCCATGCCGAGGCCGACGACGACCGCGACCGGCAGGTTGCTGAGCCGGCCGGCGATGACGGCGGCGAAGGCGGCGGCCATCAGCAGCGTGAAGGCGTCCGGGTCGAGGCCGACGATCGGCGCCGACAGGACACCGGCGAGGCCGGCGAGGAAGGAACTGAGGGCCCAGACGCCGAGCGAGACGGTGTTGGGGCTGGTCCCGGTCAGCGACGTCATCGCCGGGGAGTCGACCATGGCCCGCACCCGCAGGCCGATGTCGCTGTAGCGCAGAATGACGGCGCCGGCCGCGCCGAGCAGCGCCACGCAGCCGTAGACGATGACCTGGTCCATGGTGACGGGGACGCCGAAGGGGTGGAAGACCCTGACCGGTTCGGGCGCGAGCCCCGGGGCCTTGAGCACGGCCACGTTGCCGAACAGCACGGTGGCGATCGGCGGGATGCACACGGACAGACCGAGGGTGGCGACCACCTTGATGAGTGCGGAGGCCTGCCGCAGGAACCGGAAGAGCGCGAGGTACAGGACGACGCCGAGGGCGGGCGCCACGACCAGCAGGGAGACGGCCGCCGCACCACCGATGTTCCAGCCGTGCTGTGTGTGCAGGTAGTAGTAGAAACGCGCGACGAAATACGCCATGGCGCCGAAGCTGAAGTTGAAGATGCCGGCCGAGCGGTGGGTCGCTGTGAGGCTTGCCGCCGAAATGGCGTAGATCCCGCCGAGGACCAAGCCTGCGATGACGTACTGAAGCATGTGCGTCAGTTCCTTTTCTGCGTCAGCGTCTGTCCGTGGAGGGGGCGGTGGTAACGGCGGGGCCCGCGCCGTTACCACCGCACCTCTCGTTCCGGCACTCGTCAGAGCGCCGTCGCAGATGGATCAGCTGGTCTCGACGGGGGGAAAGAGATCGGGGAAGGACTGGCCGATGGGGACCTTGTACTCGACGAGGATGTTTCCGTTGTGGAAGGCCGACACCCGCATGACCTCCAGCTTGATCCGATCGTCGAACCCCTTGAAGATCGAGTTGCCGGCGCCGAGGATGAGCGGGAAGTACCAGATCTTGATGCGGTCGATCAGCCCGGCCTGGAGCAGCCCCGACCGGATACTGGTGCTGCCGATGAGGAGGATGTCATCGCCCGGCTGCTGCTTGAGTTCCCTCACCGTATCGATGACATCGCCCTTGTAGACCGTGGTGTTGCCCCAGTCCGGGTCATCCAAGGTCGTGGAGAAGACGACCTTGTTGAAGTTGTTCATCTTGTCGATGACGATCGGGTTCTCGTCGGCCTTGGTGGCCATGTCGGTCGTCCAGTACTGCTGGCCGAGTTCGTAGGTCTTACGGGCGAACATCAGGGTGTCGTAGTTCTTGAGGTGTTCGGTGGAGTGCAGCTTGAACTCCTCCTCCTCGAACTTGTCGGCATAGCGGAAGTCCGCTCCGGGGCCCTCGTAGAAACCGTCGACCGTCGAGATGATGCTGGTGTGTAGTTCCCGCATGTGACTCTTCTCCTCATGTCATGCGCTTACTGGTTGACACCTGGCCCGTGATGCCTGGGCTCAGGAATTCTTGACGAGCGTGCCGCAGATCTTGGGCTGGGGTACGAACTTGTCACCGACGAGCTGTACGAAGTAATTGCACGGCTTCGACAGCGACTTGCCGAACTGGTCGGGAGCGAAGCTGATGGGGGCGGGCAGCACTCCGTCCGCGTCATAGGACTTCACGGTCCGCAGACCGGATATGAAAGACGCTCGGGTGGGTTTGTCGCCGGCCTTCTCCAGGCCCTTGATCATCATGTCGGCCGCGAGATAGCCGCTGGACATCCCGTAGCCGGGGATGTCGCCGGCCTCGTACTTCTCGTCGTACTTCGCGAGGGCGGCGAGCATCGCGTCCGTGCCCTTCGTGTGCAGCTCGTAGGGCACGTAGTACGAGTAGGCGTACAGGTCCTCGACCGTCGCCTTGATGGACGCGTCGTCCAGCGTGGACTGCGCGTATGCCGTGGACAGGACGCCCTTGGCGTTCAGACCGGCCTGCTTCACCGCGGTGGCGAGGGCCAGCTCGGTGGGCTTGTCGCACGAGCAGACGTAGCCGTCGACCTTCGCCTTCTTCATCTGCAGGACGACCGCGGTGAAGTCCGTCGTGCCATAGGGAATGGACACGTTGGTGTACGCGGCCTTCAGTCCGGCGGCCTCCACGCTGCTCTGGACCTGCTTGAGGCTGCCGCTGGAGGACGGAATGTCCGCGAAGGCGATACCGGCGACACGCGTCACGCCGATCGACTTGAAGAACTCGCCCCAGACGGTGGTGGGCGGATAGGACGGGTCGATCGGGTCGGTCGAGAACATATTGGTGTTGGGCTTCTGGCCCCACTCCGGTCCGTCGAACCCGGCCCCGGTCACCGGTACGTTCTGCTTCTGCAGGTACTTCGTGGCCGAGAACAGCGTCGTCGACATACCGATGATTCCGAAGACCTTGTCCCGCTCGACCAGTTGGTGCACCGCGGTCACCACCCCGGCCGCGGTCGACTGGTCGTCGGCCGTCACCAGCTCCAGCTTGCGGCCGTTCACACCGCCCTTGCTGTTCAGCAGGGCGATACGGGCCTTCGCACCGGCCTCGGACTCGGCGAAGTCAGTACTGGCGGTACCGGTCAGCGATGTGACCAGGCCGATCTTGATCGTGTCGCCGGAAGCACCGGCGGACGTGGAGCCCGGGCTCGAACAGCTAGCCAGAGCCAGTGCGAGGGCAGAGGCCATGGCAACAGCCACGGCTCTCCCTCTCAAAGTGTCTGATGTGGTGTTCACTTCGCGCCTTTGTTCGCGTGGACAGGATCAATCTCGGGGCGGCTCGGCGTAACGGTGAAGCGTCGAACGCCTCGTGCATGCCCATGGCGGCCCTTCGTCAGCTGGATCATCCGTGATAGCTTCGAGTCTGAAAAGGTTCGAGGCTCGAATGTATCGACAGGCAGCTCACTTACCTAGAGTCTCGAACCTTTTTAATCTCGAAGTAACATATGGCCATGACGACGCCCACGGGAGAGACCCTGATGTACGACGCGGTTGAAGCGATCTACAACGTGGTGGAGCTCTCCGACATACACATCGACGAGCTACTGAGCGACCTCCACCTGACCAGGCCACTCTCCGATGTGGTGTGGGTGCTCGACCCGCTGTTGCCTGCGATCACCATGAGCGCGCTCGCCCAGAAGCTGCGGTGCGAGCCTTCGACAGCGACCTTCCTCATCGACAAGCTCGTCGAGAAAGGCCTCGTTCAGCGAGGCTCCGACGCCAAGGACCGGCGCAAGACGACAGTGGCCCTGACCCCGACCGGAGTCTCGGTACGCGAACGCCAGGTCCTCGCCATGACGACCGGATCCCCGCTCGCCAAGCTCACGCCGGACGAACTGCGCACGCTTGTCGAGCTGTTGGAGAAGGCGCTGGCCGGGTCACCGAAGAAGTACCGCATGTGAACGTTGCGGTCTGCGACGGTGACCCGGCCGGGGGTTGGCGTGTGCGTGAGGTGGGACGCGATCGTCGCCGGGGGCGTTATCGGTCGGCCGCGTCCAGGAGTCGTCGCGCGCGTTCCAGTACCGGCTTGTCGACCATCGCCCCGTCCACGACGGACACCGCGTCGCCCGCGTCGATCACCCGTCGCGCCCACCGCAGTTCGTGCTCCGTCGGGGCGAACCCGGTTCGCGCGGCGTCCAGTTGGCGCGGGTGAATGCACAACTTGCCGCCGAAGCCGAGTCGGCGGGCGTGCCGTAGGTCGTCCGCGAGGGTGTCGGGGTCGTCGAGGGCGGTGGTGACTCCGTCGACCGGCGCGGCGAGGCCGGCCGCGGCACTGGCCACGACCAACCGGGAGCGCGCGTAGCCCAGAGCGAGCCGGTCGTCGTGGCGTACGCCGAGTTCGGTGGCGAGGTCGACACTGCCGAAAGCCGCACGTACGACACCGGGGGCGCGGCAGACGTCGAGGGCGGACTCCACTCCGAAGGCGGTCTCGATGAGCGGGATCACCGCACAGGCATCGGCCAGCCGCTCCGGCAGGTCGGCCCGCTCGGCCTTGGGCAGCATCACCGGGCAGCGTCGTGTGGTGACGAGGTCCAGGTCGTCGTCGAACCACAGGGTGCCGGGGGCATTGACGCGTACGACGGCCCGTCCGCCCTGGGCGAGCCAGGCGGCGATGTTCCGGCGGGCCTGGTCCTTGTCGGCGGGGGCCACGGCGTCCTCCAGGTCGAGGACGACCACGTCGGCGCCCGACGCGGTGGCCTTGTCGTAGCGGTCGGGGCGATGCCCGGGGACGAAGAGGAACGTACGGGCGGTGGTGAGCGCGGCGTGGTCGAGGGTCATGCGAAGCTCACCTCTGCCGTGGCGTGCCGCTCGTCGCGCCGGGTCGCGATGCGCAGCTGCGCCGGCCCGGCGCCTTCCGATTCCGACGCCGGAGCGCCGAGGGCGAGTACGTGTTCGCCGGCGAAGACGGGCTTGCGCAGCCGGTAGGTGAGGGTGCGGACCCGGCGCAACGGGGCGTTGTGGCGGGCCAGTTCCAGCATGAGCATCACGAGCAGCGGTCCGTGCACGACCAGCCCGGGGTATCCCTCCACGTCACGGGCGTACGGCTCGTCGTAGTGGATGCGGTGGGCGTTCGCGGTCAGTGCGCTGTAGCGGAAGAGCAGCGTCGGCGAGGGGCGCACGGCCAGTTGCCATGGCGCGTCCACGGCCGCCGCGTCCGCGTCCCCGAGGTCCAGGGCGATGTCGGCGCGTGGTCGCTCGCCCTCGCCGCTGCGGTACACGAGATCCTGCTCCTCGACGACGCACACCTGCCCGCCCTGGCTGATCTCATGACGCACCGTCACGAATGCCATCTCGCCGGTCTTCCCCTGCTTGATCTCCGTCTTGGCGAGACTGCTGGTGCGGTCGGCCGGGGCTCCGACCCGTAGCGGCGCCGTGAACTCCGCCCTGCCACCCGCGAACATCCGCCTGCGGTCCGGGACCGGCGGCAGGAAGTGCCCGTGCGCCGGATGCCCGTCGGCTCCCAGCTCGCTCTGTGCGGGCCAGTCGAGGAAGTGGAGCCAGTGCCAGAGCGGGGGCAGCTCCTCCCCGTCACCGGCAACTGTTTTCTCCTGCGTCTCCTGATCGAGTACGGCGCCGAGCGCGGCAACGGGCGCCGCGGCGATCACGTCCCGCACGGTGACGGGGGCCGGGCTCCAGGAGTCGAGGTGGCGGGCGAGGCCTGCACGGTCTTCGAGGGGCACTTCCGACACCTCTGACACCTCCGGGAAGCAGTAGCCGACCACAACATATCTTGTGCCGTACAAATGTGATCCAAGCCTCCGGCCATACACTCTCCCAGTCAAGCCATTCACCATTAACTCCCACCTGAACGCCCTCAGTTACGACCGTTGACGACCGCACCATTTGGCCGTACAAATACTGGACGACCTCGCACACCGCTGCGCGGTCGCGGAAGGAAGCCAAGGAAGCCATGGTGGTCATCGCGGAGTCGCTCGCCGAGTGGGCGTACGCATATGAGCCGGGCAGCGGGGACCTGGCGCTCGCCCGGCGCTCGCTGCTGGACACCGTCGCGGTGACACTGGCCGGGCGGGACCATCCGGTGCGGGCGCTCACCGCGCCGCTGCCGGACGCGACGCGCTGGGCAGCGGTCGGGCATGTGCTGGACTTCGACGATCTGCACATCGAGTCGACGACGCACATCAGCGTCGTGGTGGTGCCGGCCGTGCTGGCGACCGGCGGGGACGCGCGGGCGTATCTGGCGGGAGCCGGCGTGATGGCCCGGCTGGGGGGACTGCTGGGCTGGTCGCACTACGCGGCGGGCTGGCACGCGACCTGCACCGCGGGCGCTCCGGCCGCCGCCGTCGCCGCCGGGATCGCCCTCGGCCTGGGACCCCGGCAACTGGCGACCGCGATGGCGCTGGCACTGCCCGGCGCGGGCGGGGTGCAGGCGGCGTTCGGTACGCACGGCAAGTCGTTGCAGGTCGGGTTCGCGGCCGAGGCGGGCGTGCGGGCGGCGCGGCTTGCGGCAGCCGGGGCCACGGCCGATCCACGGGCCCTCGACGCGTGGCTGGAGCTGGTAGGGGCCGAAAGCGCCGGCAAGGGCAATGGTGTGGACAGCGGCGGCCCGGCCGTGCCCGGCGGTCTCGCCGTCAAGATGTTCCCGTGCTGCTACGCGATGCAGCGGCCGATCGCCGCGCTGCACGAGATTCGCGCGAAGTGCGCGGCGCGCGACGTGGCGCAGGTTCGGGTGACCACTCCTGCCGCCACCATGCACCCCCTCATCCACGACCGGCCGGCCACCGGCCTGGAGGGCAAGTTCAGCATGCAGTACGCCGTCGCCACCGCACTGCTCGACGACTATCCCGGCTTCGACGCCTTCACCGACGCGGCCGTCCGCAGGCCTGAAGCACAGCGGCTGGTGACCGCCGTGGACGTGGTACGCACCGGTGGCGGCTCGGGCCTGTTGGACGGCGAGGCCACCCTCCGCGTCACCCTCACCGACGGAAGCGTCCTGCACACCGCGCTGACCCAGCCCCCCGGCTCCCCTGAACGCCCGCCCACCGACTCCGAGTTGGCCGACAAGTTCGCCGCCTGCGGCAACGACGTACCGGACATGCTCAAGGACGCGACATGGGACTCGGCGCGCGCCCTGCTGCTCGCCGAACTCCCCCAGGAGGCCACCCGATGACCCCCGCCGCCCTGCCCCTGCAGGGCATCACCGTCGTCAGCCTGGAGCAGGCCGTCGCCGCGCCCTTCGCCACCCGTCAGCTCGCCGATCTCGGCGCCCGTGTCATCAAGGTCGAGCGGACCGGCGGCGGGGACTTCGCGCGCCGCTACGACACGTCCGTACACGGCCAGGCCAGCTATTTCGTCTGGCTCAACCGCTCGAAGGAATCCCTCTCCCTGGACCTGAAGTCCGAGGCGGGGCGGGAGATCCTGCACGAACTCCTCGCCGGCGCGGATGTGTTCGTGCAGAACCTGGCGCCCGGCGCCGCCGCCCGCATGGGCCTGGGCGCGGACGAACTCCAGGCCCGCTACCCCTACCTGATCCCCTGCACGGTCAGCGGCTACGGCACCAGCGGCTCATGGCAGGACCGCAAGGCGTACGACCTGCTGGTGCAGTGCCAGACCGGCCTGCTGTCCATCACCGGTACCCCGGAAGAACCCGCGCGGGTCGGCATCTCGGTGGCCGACATCGCCGCCGGGATGTACGCCTACAGCGGCATTCTGACCGCGCTGTACACGCGGGCGACGACAGGCCGCGCGCCCGCCGTGGAGGTGTCCCTCTTCGAGGCGCTCGCCGAGTGGATGAGCCAGCCCGCCTACTACACGCGCTACGGCGGCACACAGCCGCCACGTGTGGGCGCGCAGCACGCGACGATCGCGCCGTACGGGCCCTTCACCGCCTCGGACGGGAAGGACGTGCTGCTGTCCATCCAGAACGAGCGGGAGTGGAACGCCTTGTGCGGCCAGGTGCTCGACGACCCGGGGCTGGCCGCCGACCCGCGCTTCGCCACCGGGGCCGACCGGGTCGCCCACCGCGACGCTCTCAACGCGATCGTCTCCGCGCGCTTCGCCGGACTGGGCAGCGAGGAGGCCATGGCGCTGCTGGACATGGCGGGCATCGCCAATGCCGGCGTCAACTCGATCCCGGAGTTCCTCGACCACCCCGTGCTCACCGAACGCGACCGCTGGCGGGACATCCGCGTCCCCGGCGCCTCAGCCCCCGTCCAGGCGCTGCTGCCGCCGGCCGACCTCAGCGGCGTCAGCCCGCGCATGGATCCGGTCCCGGCCGCCGGGCAGCACACGGAAGCGATTCTCACCACCCTGGGCCGCAGCCGCGCCGACATCGACCGACTGCGCGCGGAAGGCGTCATCGACACCCCGGACCCCGAACATGGGGACCACGAGCAAGGAGCAGCGGCGCAGTGAGTTCTCTCGACATCCTCTCCCCCGACGAGCAGCTGGTCGTCGGCACCGTGCGCGACTTCGTGGACAAGGACGTCCGCCCGGTCGTACGGGAGCTGGAGCACGCCAACACCTACCCCGAGGCCCTCATCGAGCAGATGAAGCAGCTCGGCATCTTCGGCCTGGCCGTCCCCGAGGAGTACGGCGGCACACCCGTCTCCACCCCCTGCTACGTCCTGATCACCGAGGAGCTGGCGCGCGGCTGGATGAGCCTGGCGGGCGCGATGGGCGGCCACACGGTCGTCGCGAAGTTGCTGCTGCACTTCGGTACGGAGGAGCAGAAGCAGCGTTACCTGCCGAAGATGGCCACCGGCGAGTTCCGCGCGACGATGGCGCTGACCGAGCCCGGCGGCGGCTCCGACCTCCAGGCCATGCGGACGGTCGCACGGCGCGACGGGGACGAGTACGTCGTCAACGGTGGCAAGACGTGGATCACCAACTCCCGCCACTCCCAGCTGATCGCGCTGCTGTGCAAGACCGACCCCGAGGCCGAACCCAAGCACCGGGGCATCTCCATCCTGCTCGCCGAGCACGGCCCAGGACTGACGGTCTCGCGCGATCTGCCCAAGCTCGGCTACAAGGGCGTGGAGAGCTGCGAGCTGACCTTCGACGACTACCGCGTGCCCGCCGACGCGCTGCTCGGCGGTGTGGCGGGCAAGGGCTTCGGCCAGATGATGAAGGGCCTGGAGACCGGCCGACTCCAGGTCGCCTCACGGGCGTTGGGCGTCGGCCGGGCCGCGCTGGAGGACTCACTGCGCTACGCGCAGGAGCGTGAGACGTTCGGCGAGCCGATCTGGAAGCACCAGTCCATCGGCAACTACCTGGCCGACATGGCGACTTCGCTCACCGCCGCCCGCCAGCTCACCCTGCACGCCGCCCGGGAGGCGGACGCGGGGCGGCGCGTGGACATGGAGGCGGGCATGGCGAAGCTCTTCGCCTCCGAGACGGCCATGCAGATCGCGCTGAACGCGATGCGCATCCACGGCGGGTACGGCTACTCCACCGAGTTCGACGTCGAGCGGTACTTCCGTGATGCCCCGCTGATGATCGTCGGGGAGGGCACCAACGAGATCCAGCGGAACGTGATCGTGCGGCAACTCGTCGCGCGCGGCGGCCTGGACGCCTGAACGGACGTGCCTTCGCGGCCATGAGAAACTCACGGGACTCCGGCAGGGCGATGAGACGGCGGACATGGCGCGCACTACGCGGACACAGGCGACCCGGGCAGGTCAAGGGCCCGGCGGCCGGGACAGCGCCTATGTGCGGCTCGCCCGTGAGCTGCGCGAGGCGATCCTGCGCCACGAGTACCCCGAGGGTGTGCGGCTGCCCACCGAGGCCGAGTTGGCCGCGTCCCGCGGCCTCAGCCGTCAGACCGTGCGGCGCGCCTTCCAGGACCTGGTCGCCGAGGGCCTCGTCCACCGGGTCCCGGGGCGCGGCACCTTCGCCGCACCCCGCGAGGAGCAGTACCTGCGCCAGTTCGGCTCGGTCGAGGACCTCATGGCGCTCTCGCTCGACACGACGATGCGGTTGGTGTCACCGCTGCGCCGCCGCGTCGACCTGGACGCGGCGGGCCGACTGCGGCTGGACTCCGACCGGGTGGACACCCTGACCTTCCTGCGGCTGCACGAGGACACCCCGTTCTGTCTGACGACGGTCCATCTGCCGCCGGGCGCCGGGCAACTCCTGGCCGACCGGCCGGAACTGACCGAGGAGGGGGCGCGCAGCCGCGTCACGGTCATCGGCCTGCTCGACAGCCGACTCCCCGACCCCATCGCGGAGGCCGAGCAGTCCGTCACGGTCGGCCTCGCCACTCCGGAGACCGCCGCCCGTCTCGGCTGCCCGCCGGCCCACCCCCTGCTGCGCATCGACCGGCTGTACCTGTCCGCCACGGGCCACCCGGTCGAGCTGGCCATCAGCCATTTCCTGCCCGAGCACTACTCGTACCGGGTACGACTGCGGCGCAATCTCCGCTGAGAACGGTCTTGTGAGCGGTGCCGGTGATCCTTATGCTGCGGGGCCGGCCGACACACCGTTGCCCAAGCCGCTGGAGGTGGGACCGTGACCGGTGATCCGCCTGTGGTGACCGTGTCACTGCTGGGCGGGTTCGGTCTGTCCCGTGACGGCACACCCCTGACCGGGAACTGGCGCCGCTCCAGTGCCAGGACGGTGCTGAAGGTGCTCGCGCTCGCCCCCGGTCACCGGCTGCATCGCGAGCGGCTGATCGACGCGTGCTGGCCGGGCGCGGAGGAAGCGGCGGCCGGGCGTAATCTCCGGGCGGCTCTGCACGCCGCACGGCACGTCCTGGAGTCGGGGCTGGAGAAGGGGGCCGGGCGGAGTTATCTCGTCGCCGACGGCGAGATGGTGATCCTGCGTCATGTACGGGTCGATGTGGACGAGGTGCGGTCGGCGCTGCGCGAGGGAAACCGCGGTGCGTTGGCGGAGGCGGTCGGACGTCTCGGGCAGGAGCTGCTGCCCGAGGACCGGTATGCCGACTGGCTGGCACCCTACGAGGCCGAACTGGTGGTGCTGCGTGAGCGGTTGGCCCGGGCGCTGCCCGTCACCCCGGAGCGGCGGCTGCCGGAAGCCGTGAACCGCCACGTCGACACACCCATGCGGGGCAGGGAGCGGGTCCTTCAGGAGCTGGCCGAACCGCGTTGGCCGGTCGTGGTGATCAGCGGCGAGGCCGGGGCGGGAAAGACACGGCTCGCGGCCGAGGCGGCCCGGCTGGCCGCCGAGGGCGGGGCGGTGGTGCTGTGGGGAACCGCGCACGACGCCGAGGGACCGACGCCGTACGGGGTGATCGGCGACGCGGTCAACGACTATCTGGCCGCCCTGCCGGACCCGGACGGACAAGCCGCGCTGGTACGTCATCCCGCCCTGGCCGGACTGCTGCCGACGACGGGCGCGCGTCGAGACCAGAGTGGTCCGCGCGGCCAGAGCGGTGCTCACGGCCAGGGCGGTCCTCGCAGCCAGGGCGGTCCGGAGGAGGAACGGACCCAGCTGTTCCACGCGGTCGCCTCGCTGCTCGCCGAGGCAGGGCAGGAGGCGAGGACCGGCCTCTGGCTCGTCCTGGACGATCTGCACGCGGCGGACCTGGGGAGTTTCCAACTGCTCTACCACCTTGCCCGGGTGGGTGCCGGGCGCCTCCGGGTCCTGGCCACGCTGCGCGAGGGTGAGCTCTCTCCCGCCGACCCGCGGATGAGGCCGCTGACCTCGCTGCTGGCCCAGGGAATGGCCGGCCGGGTCGAGATCATGCGACTGGCCGAGCAGGACTGCCGGCGGCTCGTGATCGACGCGATCGGCGAGGCCGACGAAGCCACGGTGCGGGCGTGCTGTGAACTCTCCGGCGGCAACCCGCTGTTCGCTCGGGAACTGGCCGCGGCGCCGGACCGGGCGGCGGCCCTGCGGCACGGCGAAGGCACCGTTCCGGAGCGCATCGGCTATCTGGCGGCCCAGCGGATCCAGGCTCTGAACCCTGGCGCGCAGGCGGTCGCCGAGCTGCTCGCCGTGGCGGGTGAGCCGCTGCATGCCGCGGAACTCACCGAGGCAGCAGGAGAGTTGGGGCTGGTTCACACCGCACTGCTCGATGATCTCGACCAGGCGGTACGCAGCCGAATCATCGGCGAGTCCCCCGCGGTGAAGAGCGGGCTCCCGTCCGTCACGTACGGATTCCGGCATCCCCTGATCCGGCTGGCCTGCCGGGACGCGCTCACCGCGGCACGGCAGCGCAAGCTGCACATGCTCCTCGCCGACGCGTTCGTACGGCACCGGCCCGAGGCGGTGGACACGGCCGCGCACCACCTCAGCCGCGCCGACGACCCGAGAGCCGTCGACTTCCTGCGGCGGGCCGCGCGCCGGGCGGCCTCGATGTACGCCAACGACACCGCCGACGGCCACTACCGAGATCTCGTCGCCCGGCTGGACGCCGCCGGACTCCCGGCGGCCGAGGATCGCCATGCCTGGGGTGCGGTGCTGCGGGCGCTGGGGCGCTACGACCGGGCCGAGGAAGTCCTGCGGGCGGCGATGCGAGCCTTCGCCGACGCCGGCAGCACGGCTCGGGCGGTACGGGCGGCGGCGGCGCTGGCGGAGGTACTGAGCCGCGCCGGACGGCCCGCGGAAGGACTGGAGGTACTCGCGGAGCACAGTCCCGGACTCGCGGAACACAACTCCGGCCTCGCGGAACACAGTCCCGGACTCGCAGAGCACAACTCCGGCCTCGCGGAACACAGTCCCGGACTCGCAGAGCACGACCCCGCCCTCGCGGAACACAACTCCGCAGCGGTGGACGCCCGTACGGCCGCGCTGTTCCATCTCGCCGCGAGTGTCCTGTACTTCGGCACCGGTCGCTATACGGAGACACTGGAGGCCACAGGGAGAGCGGAGGAACTCTGCGGCGGTGAGCCGCTGTTGCTGGCCCGGGCCCTGGCCAACAGGGCGTCCGCGTTTCTGCTCCTCGGTCGGCTGCCCGAGGCCCGGCGGACCGCGGAGCGCGCGCTGGCACCGGCGGAGGCGTCCGGGGATCCGGCGCGCCTGGTCGGTCCCTTCAACGTCCTGGCACAACTCGCCCAGCGCGAAGGGCGGTTCGCCGAGGCGCACGCGCACGGCGAACGGGTGCTTGAGCTGGTCGAGTTCGCGGGTGATCCGGCGGATGTCGTCCTCGCCCGCGGCAATCTCGTACAGCAGACCCTGAACCTCGGTGACCTGACGGCCGCGGCGGACCACGCGGCGCAGGCGCTGACCCTGGCCCGCCGCCTTGGCGAGACCTGGTGCCTGCCGTACGCGCTCACCAACCAGGCGCGGGTGCTCATCCGGCTGGGGCGGGAGAGCGAGGCGGCCGGGATCCTGGCGGACGCGCTCGGCATCGCCGACGCCAACGGAGACGGCCAGGCCCGTACGTCCGCCACCCAACTCCTTGAAGGCCTCGGCGAGTTACCACACCGGGGAACGCGACGGTAACTGCCGGACCTTACGGTTCCGCGCACAGACCGACAGCGCCCCCGAGCCATCGTGAGGATCCATGCCCGAGAACACCCCGCAGGCAGTCGTCGACGCGGGCGGTGAGGAGTGGCCGCGGGTCGAGGTGCTCCTCGACCGTTACGCGCGGGAACTGGCCGGGGGCGTACTGGAGATCCACACGCGGCATCCGGAGGTCCCCGAGGCCATCGGCGCGTGGTGCGCGCGGTGGGGGCACACCGTGCTCGCCGCTCACGCGGTGAACGGGGTGACCGGTCTGCACATCCGACTGTCCTCGACTTGGAGTCGCCATGCCTTTCCCGGATAGCCCACCGGCACTCATACCAAGACGCGGCCGTGGTCGTGGCAGAACGCGTGCGGCCGTTCTGGCCCTGGCCCTCCTCGCACCCGCACTGGTGGCCTCCTTCCCCGTCGCCTCGGCCGCGGACGACCGCGCGGAGATCACCGCCGAGGTCTCCGAGACCCTGGAGGAGAAGAAGGCCGCCGATGTGTGGCTGGTCTTCGAGGACGAGGCCGATCTGTCGAAGGCCGCCGAGACCGAGGGCTGGACCGACCGCGGCGAGGCCGTCATCAACGCGCTCAAGGCGGCCGCCGGCGCCGCCCAGGCGGAGACCGCTGCCCAACTGCGGGGCGAGGGCGCGGAGTTCACCTCGTACTGGATCTCCAACCAGATCCATGTGCCGGGGGCCTCGGAGAAGCTCGTCACCGAACTGGCCGAGCTGCCCGGCATCCAGAAGATCACCGAGTCGCAGCCGACCGAGCTGATCGAGCCGACGGACGCCAAGGACGCCGCCGAGGTCAACTCCGTGGAATGGGGCCTGGCCGCGATCAACGCCGACGATGTGTGGTCGGAGCGCGGCGCCACCGGGCAGGGCATCACGGTTGCCAGCATCGACTCCGGGGTTCAGTACGACCATCCGGCGCTCGTCGCCCAGTACCGGGGCTCGCAGGACGACGGCACCTACAACCACAACTACAACTGGTACGACCCGGCCGCCGTCTGCGGCACCCCGTCCGTGGCTCCCTGCGACAACTACGGTCACGGCACCCACACCATGGGCACCATGGTCGGCGACGACGGCGCCGGCAATCAGATCGGGGTCGCGCCCGGCGCGAAGTGGATCGCCGCGAAGGGCTGCGAGTCGAACAGCTGCACCACCGAGTCGTTGCTCGCCTCGGCGCAGTGGATGCTCGCCCCGACCGACCTGAGCGGGCAGAACGCGCGCGCCGATCTGCGCCCCGACATCATCAACAACTCCTGGGGCGAGACCAACGGCGGCGACGAGAACCCCTTCTTCGACGACATCGTGACGGCATGGACCGCCTCCGGGATCTTCGGGGTCTTCTCGAACGGCAACGACGGCCCGAACTGCGACACGGCCGGTTCGCCCGCCGACTCCTCGTCCGCCTACGCGGTCGGCGCCTTCACCAGCGCCGGGTCCATCGCCTCGTACTCCAGCCGCGGGCCCGGCGCCGACGGCAAGGTGAAGCCGGACATCGCCGCCCCCGGCAGCAGCGTGCGCTCGTCCCTGCCCGGCGGCGGCTACGGCTCCTCGTCCGGTACGTCGATGGCGGCGCCGCATGTCGCGGGCACGGTCGCGCTGCTGTGGTCCGCGTCGCCCGGGCTGATCGGCCGGTACCAGGAGACCGTCGCGATCCTCGACGACACCGCCGTGGACGTGGACGAAACCACCTGTGGCGGCAGCGCCGACGACAACAACACCTGGGGCGAGGGCAAGCTGGACGCCCTGGCCGCCGTCCGGCGCGCGCCCGGCGCCGAGGCGGGCACGCTGAGCGGCACCGTCACGGACCAGTCCACCGGCAAGCCCGTCCCGGGCGCCCGCGTCAGTCTGACCGGTGCCTCCGACCGCAATGTCACCACCGAGGCCGACGGCACGTACCAACTGACCGTGACGCCCGGCGAGTACACCGTGAAGGCCTCGATCTACGGATACGAGACCGGAACCGCGACCGTCACCGTCGCCGACAAGGCCGCCGTCACCCAGGACTTCGCGCTCGCGGCCAAGGCGGTGTGGAAGGTCTCGGGGACGGTGTCGAGGGATGACGGGGGCAAGGCGGTCGCCGGGGCCACGGTGTCCCTGTCGGACACACCGGTCCAGCCGGTGGTCTCCGACGCCGACGGCCGCTACACCCTGCCCGAGGTCGCGGCGGGGACATACACCCTTCAGGTCGCGACTCCGCAGGGCTGTCTGGGCTCGGCGAGCATCGAGCTCACCGTGGACGGCGACGAGAGCCAGGACGTGACGCTCGGTTCCAAGCGCGACAAGTTCGGCTACACCTGCGGAGTGGAGACGGCGGAGTACATCGAGGCGGACGAGCCGTTCGCCCTCTCCGGCGACGAGATGAGCGCGAAGATCGACCTGCCGTTCGCGTTCCCGCTGTACAACCAGGTCTACCGCAGCGGCTGGCTGGCCAGCGACGGCTACCTCGGCTTCCAGCCGCACCTGGTCTGGCCGTTCAACAAACCGCTCCCCGACAAGACCGATCCGAACGCGGCGATCTATCCCTTCTGGGACGACGTCAAACTGGACGGCACCTCCAAGGTCTACACGAAGACCCTGGGTGAGGCCCCGAACCGCAGGTTCGTCATCGAGTTCCGCGACGCCACCATGTTCTCGGCGAGCTGGGTCCGTGTCGACTTCGAGACGGTACTGCACGAGACCACGGGCGACATCGTCTTCGCCTACCGCGATCTGAACCCCGAAGACCCGTACGAGTTGGGCCACTCGGCGACGGTCGGCATCGAGAACGCCACCGGCACCGACGCCCTCCAGTACTCCCACCTGGGCTCCGAGCCCCTGTCGGACGAACGCGCCGTCCGGATCACACCGCCCGACGGCGGCTACCTCAACGGCACGGTGACCGACGAGAACGACGGCGACCCGGTCAGCCGGGCCACCGTCACGGTCTCGGCCGACGGCGAGGAGATCGCCGCCACGACGACGGACTCCGCGGGCCGCTTCGCCTTCCGCGTCCCGCCGGGCACCGGCTACGACGTCTCGGTCGACGCGTCGGGCTACTCGACCCAGTTGGTGACCGCGCAGGTGAAGAACGACGCATGGAGCGACCTCGGCATCGCGCTGCCCGCGGGAGCGCTCAAGGCGGAGGTCGACGGTGACCTCGACCCATGGGTGGTGAAGAAGGGCGGCAAGGCGAGCGTCCCGGTCAAGGTAACCAACACCGGCAGCAAGCCACTGACCTTCTCCGCGGGTGAGCTCGGCGGAGGGGCGCAAACGACCGGGGCACGCGAACCCGGTGAGGTGATATCCGAGTTCCAGGCACCGGACCTGAAGAACATCTCCGGCACGGCCGTCGACGGGGAGGGCAACGTCTGGCTCAACGACTTCCCGTCCAAGACCCATGTCGAGTACGACAGGAAGGAACTGGAGCCCACCGGACGCGAGAACACCGCCTGGTACTCCTCGGACGATGTGGACTTCACCTACGACACCCGGCACGGCCTGCTGTGCCAGCCGACCAAGATCGGGCCGGCGTCCCTGATCGCCTGCATCGACCCGAAGACGGGCACCACCAAGCACCTCGACGTGTCAGCGGTCGGCGGCGGGATCTCGCGCGGTCTCGGCTACCGGGCCGACGACGACACCTTCTACCTGGGCAGCGCCGACACCGGCAAGATCTACCAGGTGGCGGGCCTCTCCCACGAGAAGCCCGGCAAGCTGATCACCGGCTGCCAGTGGACGAAGGCGGTGTACGGCGTCGCCTACCACCCCGGCACCGGCGGGCTGTACCTGGTCGGCGGCGGCGACATCTTCACGTACGACATGGGCACCTGCAAGCAGACCGGCACCGTACCCGACCCGGAGGCCCAGAAGATCGCGGTGAGCGGCATCGACACCGACCCGTCCGGCGACCTGTGGATCTCGACCCCGTCCACCAGCACCGTCTACCGGGTGAGCAGCGGCCACACGGCGCCCAGCGACGTCGGCTGGCTGTCGACGAAGGTCTCCGACACCGCTCTTGAGCCCGGAGAGTCGGCGACGGTCACCGTCACGGCGGACACCGCGGACCTCGAGTCGGGCACCTACAAGGCGTATGTGGAACTCGCCGCCGACTCCGGACGGGCCGGGCCGGTGACGCTTCCGGTCAAGCTCGTGGTCTCCGCCCATCAGCAGGCCGTCGACGCGGGGGCCCGTGACACGTACACCGACAGCTCCGGTACGCGATGGAGCGCCGACCGCGAATACCGCGCCGACTCCTTCGGCTGGACGGGAAGTTCACGCGTCGTCTCGCTCGGCTCCTCCACCGCCATCGCGGGTACGGCGGACGACAAGCTGTACCGCACCCAGCGCGAGGGCATGGACGCCTACCGGTTCGACAACCTCCCGTCCGGCCCCTACCAGGTGACGCTCGAATTCGCCGAGCCGAGGAAGGGCACCGCGCCCGGCTCGCGGGCCTTCGATGTCACCGCCAACGGGAGGACGACGCTGTCCGGATACGACATCACCGAGGCGGTCGGCACACTGACCGCGGACCGGCAGACCTTCCTGGTGACCGTCGGCGAAGGCGGCCATGTCACGGTCGGTTTCACCGGCCGGAGAGGCTCGCTGCCACCGGTGCTGAGCGGGATCAGCCTGGTGCACCGCCCTGATCTGGCTGATCTGGCCGATCTGGGCTGACACCCGGCGCCGCTGCCTGCCCTCGCCCGGGTCCGCCGGGCGAGGGCAGGCTGCCGCAGGGACCCCTGACCCTCCGGCCGCACCGTCGAGCCGTCGCCCGGAACAGGTCAGCAGCGTCCGAAGAGCGCGAACAGCAGGGAGTCGCGCAATGCCCTGAGTTCCGTCTCGTCGATGGCCTCCGGGGCATTCCGCCACAGCCCGAACTGGCCATGGAGTCCGGTCCACAGCAGCTTCGCCACCCGGTCAGCGGTGAGCGGGCCGACTCTGCCGTCGTCCTCGTCCACACAGGGAGTGACGGCCTGCCGCCAGGCGCGCAGCAGCCTGCTCATGGGGTGGCGGCCGGTCCGCTCGGGCGGCGGAAGGGCGGGGCCCGTGTGGAACAGCAGCTCGTAGCGGCGTGGACTGTCCAGCGCGTGGCGGCAGTACGCGTCCATGGCGGCGATCAGACCCGCCCATGGATCATCGGCGGGCGCAGCCAGCCGTGCCGCACGCATCTCCTCCGCCAAGGTCGCGTAGACATCGTCCAGCAGCACCCACATCAGCTCGGACTTGTCCTTGAACTGTTTGTAGACGGCCGCGGAAGTGACACCGGCCTCGCGGGCGATGGCCCGTAGCGACACCGCGCCGGGCTGCCCGCTCTCCTCCAGCAGACGCCCGGCGGCATCCAGGATCTCCTGGCGCAGCCGCTGCCCCTCGCCCCGAGGATTGCGCACTCGTGGCTGCTCCGTCTTCTCCACGACTACGGCTACGCCCGTCTGACCAGCACTCATCGACCGCTCGACCCCTCTCGCACTTCGGATCCCGACAGTCTCGGACAACCCGCGCATCCAACAAAACCTCCCCCGGGGCTGTCCCCACCCGGTTCAATTGGTTTACGGTGTTAACGCGTAAGTAATCAGTGCTTACTCAAGCCTCATCCCCCACAACGGCGGAGGTATGCGAGATGACCGAAACAACTGTCCGAGACCCCGGTGACGACCACATCGACGACCACACCCGCGATCTGATCAAGCGCCTTTCCGGCGGCAACGACCGGTTCCCCTTCCCGATGCAGCGCTCCACCCCCTTCGACCCGCCGCCGGAGTACGCCGAGCTCCGCTCGAAGTGCCCGGTCGCCCCGGCCACGCTGTACGGC
The DNA here is from genome assembly GCF_021545335.1 of Streptomyces sp. GQFP. Classification (GTDB taxonomy): domain Bacteria; phylum Actinomycetota; class Actinomycetes; order Streptomycetales; family Streptomycetaceae; genus Streptomyces. The sequence goes on from NZ_CP089312.1 coordinate 907,367, forward strand.
AAGAACGCCTGGCTGCTCACCAAGTACGACGACGTCCGCGAGGCGCTGCAGAGCGAGTCGCTGAGCGCCGACATCACCCATCCCCACTTCCCGCTGACCCCCGGCATGAAGGCCGGCCTGGAGGCGGCGGGCGGCGGCAACATCGGGTCCTTCCTGAAGATGGACCCGCCCGAACACGACGACCTGCGCCGCATGCTCACGCGCGACTTCATGGTCAAGCGCGTCGAGGCCATGCGGCCCAGGATCCAGGAGCTCGTCGACGGACTGATCGACAACATGCTGGCCGGCCCCCAGCCCGCCGACCTCTTCGAGGTGCTCGCCATGCCGATGCCGAACACGGTCATCTGCTGGCTGCTGGGCGTACCCCAGAGCGACCACGCCTTCTTCGAGGACCGCACCACGTACGCCTTCAAACGCGACGTCCCCGACGACGTGCGCATGGAAAAGACCATGGAGCTCAACGGCTACGTGTTCGGCCTCGTCGACCAGCGCATCGCCGACCCGGACCTGGACCCCGAGGCCGACATCATCAGCCGCCTCGTCCACGACCAGCTTCGCAGCGGCCGACTGGACCGCAACGAGGTCCACGCCATGGCCATGCTCATGCTGGTCGCCGGACACGAGACCACCGGCAACATGGCCGCGCTCGGCACCCTCGCGCTGCTCCAGCACCCCGAGCAGTACGAGGCACTCGGCCAGGACCCCGCCCTCGCCCCGGGCGCCGTCGAGGAACTGATGCGTTACCTCACCATCAACGACGACCCCAACTACCGGTTCGCCAAGGAGGACACGGTCATCGGCGGCCGGCAGATCAAGGCCGGCGACGCGGTGCAGCCGCTGACGTTCTCCGCCAACCGTGACGAGGGCCACTACGACAACCCCGACGCGCTCGACATCCGGCGCGGCGTCCGCGACCACCTCGGCTTCGGCTACGGCATCCACCAGTGCCTCGGCCAGCCGCTCGCCCGCGTCGAACTCCAGGTGTTCTACGAGACGTTGGCCCGGCGTATACCGACTCTCCGGCTCGCCGTACCGCTGGAAGAGGTCGCCTTCAAGACCGACGCCGACATCTACGGCGTCTGGTCCCTCCCCGTCACCTGGTGACCTCGGCTCCCCGGCCGGCACCCGTAACCATCCGAAAGTCCAGAAGGGAACAACAGACATGGCTTCCATCGATCTTGGATATGAGGGCTCCCGAATCATCGTCAGCGGGGGCGGCGGCGCGGGCATGGGTGCCGCGCTGGTGGCCAAGCTCACCGCGCTGGGCGCCGAGGTCCACGTCCTGGACCTCAAGGCCCCCGACACCGACACCGGCGCCGTCTTCCACGCCACGGACCTGAAGGACGCGGAGGCGATGACCGCCGCCGTCGCCGAGATCGGCGGTCCGGTCACCCATCTGTTCAACTGCGTGGGCGTCCCCAGCAACAAGACCTCGAACCTGGACACCGTACTCATCAACTTCGTGGGTGTACGGCACCTCACGGAAGCCGTCGTCCCCTACATGCTGCCGGGCGGTTCGGTCACCACGATCGCCTCCCAGGCCGGGTCGGGCTGGATGCGCAATGTCGAGACCCTGCGCCCCCTGATCCGCACCGAAGGATTCGACGACGCCCGGGAGTGGTGCGAGAAGCACCCCGACGAGATCGCCCACGCCTACGTCACGTCCAAGGAGGCCGCGGTCATCTGGACCCAGTACGCCGCGGTGGCGCTCGGCGAGAAGGGCATCCGCCTCAACTGCACGATGCCCGGGCCGACGATCACTCCGATGACGGCCGAGTTCGAGGCCGCGGTCGGGAAGGACTTCTGGGACTCCTTCCCGATCCCGCTCGGCCGCCCGGCCACCCCCGAGGAGCAGGCCGATGTCCTTCTCTTCCTCGGCAGTTCGGCCGCCTCCTGCGTCACGGGGGCCCCGGTGATCACCGACGGCGGCACGATGGGCGGCGTCTTCACCGGCCTGCTCGAAATGCCGTTCCCGAACTGACCCCCCCGGCGGTGTCCCGTACAGGCCTGTGCGGGACACCGCTTCCCCTGAGCCCCCCCACTGGAAGGCGGATCCATATATGACCACCATGAAAGTCGAGGTCGACGTCCCGAAGTGCGTCGCCTCCGGGCAGTGTGTGCTGATCGCACCCGAGGTCTTCGACCAGCGGGACGACGACGGCATGGTCGTCCTGCTGGACGAGAACCCGGCACCCGAACTGCACGACGGCGTACGCGAGTCCGCGATGGTCTGCCCGGCGGCGGCCATCCGGCTGCAGGAGGTATGACATGGAGCGGGTTGTCATCGTCGGCGCCTCCGCCGGCGGACTGGCGACCGCGGAGACCCTGCGCAGGCACGGTTACGAGGGCACCGTCACCCTGATCGGCGACGAGCCGCATCTCCCGTACGACAGGCCTCCGTTGTCCAAGCAGATCCTCAGCGGAGAGTGGGGACCCGACCGGCTCCCCCTTCGCTCGCGGGAGGACATCGGCGCCCTCGGCCTGGAACTGCGGCTGGGCGGCGCGGCCGTGGGCGTGGACGTCCAGGACCGGATCATGGCCCTGGCCGACGGGGACACGGTCGGCTACGACGCCCTGGTCGTCGCCACCGGAGTCCGGCCCCGGCGCCTGCCGGGCAGCACGGGCGTGCGCGGGGTGCATGTCATCCGCACCCTGGAGGACGCGACCGCGCTGAAGGAACGGCTGGCGCCGGGGCGGCGTCTGGTGGTGGTCGGTGCCGGATTCATCGGCGCCGAGGCGGCCGCGGTCGCCCGCGGGCTCGGCATCGAGGTGACGATGCTCGAACCGGCACCGGTACCGCTGGCCCACGCCCTCGGCGAGGACATCGGACGCACCCTCACACAGGCGCACCACGACCACGGCGTCGATCTGCGCACCGGCGTGACGGTGCGGGAGATCGTCTCCTCCGGCGGGCAGGTCACCGGAGTCGGGCTCACGGACGGGACCGTCGTACCGGCGGACGACGTGGTGGTCGGCATCGGTACGCATCCCAACACCGAATGGCTGGAGGGCAGCGGGCTCACCCTCGACAACGGCCTCGTCTGCGACGAGTACAGCCAGGCCGCGCCGGGTGTGTGGGGGGTCGGTGACGTGGCCCGCTGGTACAACCCGCTGTTCGAGACGTCGATGCGGATCGAGCACCGCACCAACGCCGCCGAGCAGGGCATGGCGGTGGCCCGCAACCTGCTCGCCCCCGACGCCCGCAAGCCGTTCGCACCGGTGCCGTACTTCTGGTCCGACCAGTACGACATGAAGATCCAGGCGTACGGCTATCTGCGCGGCCACGACGAGGTCGCGGTCGTGGAGGGCGATCTGGCCTCGCGCCGCTTCATCGCCGTCTACCGGACCGGCGACCACCTGGTGGGCGCCCTCTCGGTCGGCATGCCGCCGAAGACCATCCGCACCTGGCGCGCGGCCGTCGCCGCCCGGCAGGAGTGGAGCGCCGCGGTGGGCGACGGGCTCGCGGCGTAGCACGGCCGGTGGCCGCCGCGCTCGACCGCTCGTCCGGGACGGGGAGCGGTCGAGCGCGGCCTGCGACTGTCGCCGGCGCGGCACCCTCGATCCGGAGCGTTCCCTGTTGCGGGGACCGGCGAGAACCGGGCCGTCGCTCGCCGTGTGCGGCCCCTCTCAGGCGAGGGACCTCTCGGCATCTGACGCGGCGTCACCGTTGACGGAGAACCCGCCGTCCACGGTGACCGTCGCGCCGGTGACGAACGTGGCCTCGTCCGAGGCCAGCCACGTCGCCGCGTAGGCGATGTCCATCGGTTGACCGATCCTGGTGAGCCGGCCGCCGCCGGTGTGCAGGCCGGAGTCCCCACGTAGGGCGACCACCCGGCCAACGATCAGGCAGTTGGCACGGATACCGTCCGCACTGCCCTCCACCGCGAGCGTCCGCGTGAGACTGTTCACGGCGCCCTTGGCCGCACCGTAGGCACTGAACCCCTTGAAGCCCGCCACGGACTGCCCCGAAGAGACGTTGATGACAGAGGCACCCGCGGCGGCGGCGAGGTGCGGCCAGGCGTACTTGGTCGTCCAGAACACGGAGCCGGTGAGCGTGTCACGCACGATGGCGTCCCATTCGGCCGTCGTGTACTCGTACATGGGCTTGACGGTGCGGGCCACCACACCGGTCGGGGCCGCGTTGTTCACCAGCGTGTGCAGCTCCCCGTACCGCTCCACAGTGGCCTCGACCGCCTCGCGGACGCTCTGCTCGTCGGCGATGTCGAGATACTGGAACGCGGCCTCGCCGCCGGCCTCACGGATGCGCGCGACCACCTTCTCGCCACGGTCCACCGTGCGCCCGGCGACCATGACGCGGGCGCCTTCGGTGGCGAAGTGCTCGGCGACGGAGCGTCCGATGCCCCTCGTGGATCCCGAGATCAGCGCCACCTTGCCGTGCAGCCTGTCTCCCGTCACAGCGCGCCGTACAGCTTCTCCAGCGCGGAGAGGCGGCGGGTGAGCAGGAGTACGGAAGCGGCGTCTGCAGGTGCGTCGGACCCGCCGCTCTCCAGCATGGCGAGACGCTCACGGACCGCGTCGATCTCTTCCTTCAGCCGACCGCTCGCCTCGTCGCGCGTCAGCAGGTCCTCGTCGGTCCAGTCGGACGCCGCAATGTCCCGTCCGTGGCTCATGCTCAGCTCCAGGGCTTGAAGACGGCCCCGGTCAAGAGTCCGGCACCGACGCTACATATCGCATTTCTGACACTCCGTACACTAAGCACGGAGACCATGGGCGTCAACATCTCTGACGTGCTTGCTCACCCGTTGGGGCGTTGGCGACGCGGTGCGGCAGCACCTTGCGACCGGAGACTGTCTGACACCAATGACACTCTCGCGCGCCGCCGCACGCCCCAGCCGGCAGTCGCCGTGCAGAAGGTCACGGAACGCACGACCGCCCGGTGACTTCTCTTCCTGAGTTCCTCGGCGATCTACTCGGAGCGGGGGAAGTTGTAAGCGCGCCGGGCGTTCAGCTCCACCATCTTGTGCACCTCGTCGTCCGGCACGTCCTGCATCGCGTCGGCCACGTACTGACGGCTCTTGGGCCAGAGGGAGTCCGAGTGGGGGTAGTCGGCCTCCCACATGATGTTGTCGATCCCGACCTTCTCCCGCCGCAGAATGCCCTCGTCGTCTTCGATGAAGCAGCCGAACATGTTCTTGCGCCACAGGTCGGAGGGGCGGACCTCCTTGTTGACGTTCTGGTACCAGCGGTGCTTCTCCCAGGTCAGGTCGATGCGGTCCAGCAGGTACGGGACCCAGCCGATGCCGCCCTCGGAGAGGGCCACCTTCAACTCGGGGAACTTGTAGAAGACCTGGGAGAACAGCAGGTCGGCCGTCGCGTACATGGAGTTGCAGCCGAACAGCGCGGTCATGACCGCCATCGGTGCCTCCGGGGAGGTGATGGGCGGCTTGCCCGAGGAGCCGAAGTGCATGCACAGCGGCAGGCCGGTCTCCTCGGCGGCGCGGAAGACCTTGTCCCAGTGGTCGGTGTAGAACGACGGAAGGCCGCGCCCGACCGTGTTCTCCGGGAAGCTGATCGCCTTCGCGCCCTTGGCCGCGCACCGGTAGATCTCCCGTGCCGACTCGTCGGCGTCCCACAGCGGCAGAACGATCATCGGGATGAAGCGGTCCGGGTAGGCGGCGGCCCACTCGTCGAGGTGGAAGTCGTTCCACGCCTGCACCGACAGCAGGGCCAGTTCGGGGTCCTTGCCCTCCATGAACACCGTGCCGGCGAAGCCGGGGAAGGTGGGGAAGCACAGGGCGGCCTGAACCCCGTCGATGTCCATGTCCGTGACGCGCGCGTGCACGTCGTAACAGCCCGGCAGCATGTCCGAGTAGCGGGTCGGGTCCATGCCGTACTCTTCGGGCCGCTTGCCCGCCACCGCGTTCAGGCCGATGTTCGGGTAGATCCTCCCCTCGTAGGTCCAGACCTCCGCGAGCCGCTTCTTGTACTCTCCACCCTCCCGGCCGGCGCTGAAGAGGCTGGCGACCAACGCGTCGTCGCTCGTGGTCTCGCTCGCGTCCATTTCGACGATCCGCGGACCGTCCTCCTGGAACTTCTTCGGCAGCCGGTCCGTCCACAGCGACGGCGGCTCGATCAGGTGGTCGTCCACCGATATCAGCTGCATGTGATCCTGAAGCGGCATGGTTCCTCCCAAGCGTCGACGACAGCCGGACCGGGCCAGTCCCTGAGGTGCCGGCTGCTTCCTTCGAGTTCGTACGAATGTGTGCTGCGGGGCGCGGGCGCGCCGCTCTCCCGGACGCTCAGCCGGCGCGGTGGAGCAGCAGGCAGCCCGCTTCGGGCCCGCCACCGATTCCCACCGCGACGGTTCTCACGTCCTTGGCGATCTGTCGTTCTCCTGCCTGACGCCACAGCTGCAGACAGGCCTCGTGGAGGAAGCCGTAGCCGTGCATTCGGCCCGCCGACAGCTGGCCGCCGTGCGGATTGATCGGCAGGGTGCCGTCCAGGCGGTAGGTGTCGACGTCGTCGAGGAACTGTCCGACCTTGCCGTGTTCGCAGAAGCCGAGCGCCTCGATCCACTGGGTGCACAGGTAGCTGAAGCCGTCGTACAGCGTGGCGAAGTCGACGTCCGACGGGGTCATCGTCGTCGTCTCCCACATGGACCGCGCGGCATCGTGCGCGGCCATGGTGGTCAGGTCGGCCCGCTGGTCCCACGTGTGACGCTCGTACAGCGCGGCCCCGGCGGCCTCGATCGAGATCGGCGGGTTCGGCAGGCCGGCGGTCTCCTCACGTCGGGAGAGGATGATCGCGGTCGCGCCGTCGCACGGGACGTCGCAGTCGTAGAGACCGAACGGCCAGGAGATCAGCCGCGCGTCGAGGTACTCCTCCAGCGTCATCGGTTCGCGGTAGATCGCCTGGGGGTTACGGCCCGCGTTGGTGCGGGTGTTGACCACCAGCTTGCCGAGCTGCTCCCGGGTCAGCCCGAAGTCGTGCATGTAGCGCTGGGCGTACATGGCGATCCAGTTCGCCGGGGATGCGGCGCCGAACGGCACCCGGAACTCCGCGTGCCCCGAGGCACGTTGCGCCTTCCCGGTCAGGGCGGCGGCCCGGCCCTTCGCCTGTGCCGTGGCCTCCCAGACCGAGCGGAAGCAGAGCACATGGGTGGCTCGTCCGGTCGCGATGGCCGCGGCGGCGTCGAGCAGGGTGCCGATCTGGCCGGAGGTCTCGACCGAGCTCGTGTGCCAGCGGGTGCGCAGGCCGAAAGCGTCTCGGACGTCGTGCGTGGTCGCCCCCACGAATCCGTCCTCCGCGGCGACGGGGCCGGGATAGCTGGCCACTCCGTCGATGTCGTCGAACGTCAGGCCGGCGTGCCGGACGGCGACTTCGGCGGCTTCCAGGGCCAGATCGATGCCGGTGCGGCCGAGGCGCCGGCCGATCCGGGACTGCCCGATGCCGGTGACCACGGCACGGTCGTCGGCGAAGGTCATGACGTCACCGGCCGGAAGAAGGGGAGCGCGATGTCGTCCTGTTCGTCGAAGACGACTTCGACGGGCATCCCGACCGTGACCTGCTCGATGTCGCACTCGACCAGACAGGTCGTGAGCCGGACATCGGGCTGCTCGTCGAGTTCGACGGCGGCGATCACGTAAGGCGGTGGGAAGGCGTCGAACCATGGATGGTGGTTCACGGTGTAGGCGGCGACCGTCGCCCTGCCGGACACCTTCTCCGGTCCCACGTCGCGGCTTCGGCAGCGGTGGCACGCGCCCACCGGGGGGTGGAAGTACCGCCGACAGGAACGGCAACGGTGAATGAGAAGGGCGTGGTCGAATCCACCGGTCCAGAAGGGACGGGATTCTTCGGACACTTCCGGAAGTATGCGGCCCGACTGTTGTGACATGGGATTCCTCCGGGAATCAACTGCGGCACTGTGCGCCACGCCGTTTCGGGCGCGGCGGAGCCCGGACGACCGGCTTCCCGGACCTGGTTGGCCAATCGTTCGGACCGTAACATCTGATGGTCGTGTCACGAAACAGTCCGTTCCATGCAAACTGTCGAAGGACGGGACCGCGGTCCCCGTCGAGCGGGCGGGTCACGGGCGGCACACGAGGGCCGCGAACGCCGGGAGCACATCGGCTCGGATCCCTCTCACAACCATCATGAACTGCTGATTCGCACCGCCGACGTGCTGCAGTCGGGGCACCCGCCGCACGCTGCAACACCTCGGCCGGAGGATGGAGCCGCACAAACCCGCCCGCCGTGGGCAGCAAGCGGAGAGGGCTCCCCAGCAGCCACCAGCAGCCCGTCACAGCCGACGGCCTACAGCGTTCTCTGACAGTGCTATACGACCATCGAGACTCGTCGGCCCCCTACGCACACCTCGACGGGGAGCCGCCTTCGCGACAGAGAACCACCCAAAACGACGAACATGTCAGAACACATGGAGTTCAGGACCCCTCGACAGCCCTCAGGGCGCGAACATACGGATCCCACCTCGACACTCGACAGGAAACGCAGTCACAAATAATGTACGTGGCGTCAGATTCCGCCGTGGACCAGGAGGCCTAGTGACCACCCCACCCCCACAGTCCGCGCCGGTCGGCGCGACCGGCACCGAGTACGAAGTGCCTGTAGAACGCGGCAAGATCAGCGAATTCGCCGCCGCCATGCAGTCCGAGAACCCCGCCTATCAAGGGCTTCAGGCCATCACCCCGCCGACGTTCCTGGCCTGCGCCGCCCGCTGGGCCCCCGAGGGCGGGCGGATCGAGACGGGTTTCGAGCGTGCCCGGTTGCTGCACGGGGAACAGGAGTACGTCTTCCACGGCCCGCCCCCGCGCGCCGGGGACACCCTGATCGCCCGCGAGCGGCTGATCGACCGCTACACGAAGGCCGGCAAGCGCGGCGGTGAGATGCGCTTCGCCGTGGTGACCACCGAATTCCGCTCCCCCGCCGGGGATCTGGTCGCCGAGGCACGGGCGACCTACATCGAGACGGCCGCGAAGGAGGGAGCCAAGTGACGACGGCGCCGCTCACGTACGCCAAGGGAACCGTCGCCCCGCCCCGCCGGTTCGGGCCGCTGACGACCAGGATGTTCGTCCGCTACTCGGGGGCTTCGGGCGATCTCAACCCGATGCACTACGACGACATTCAGGCACGGGCCGCGGGCCACCCCTCCGTCTTCTCGCAGGGCATGCACCAGGCCGCGCTGCTGGCCGGCTTCGCGACGGACTGGCTCGGCGCCGAGCATGTCCGCCGCTTCCACGTCCGCTTCCGCGAGCAGGTGTGGCCGGGCGACGTGCTCACCTGCGCCGGCGAGGTCACCGCCGTCGCCCCGCACGGAGAGGGCTTGGATCTGGTCACCGTGGCGCTCACCTGCACGCGGCAGACCGGCGGGGTGGCCATCAGCGGTTCGGCGGACTTCCTGCTGCCCGCCGATGCCGCCGCACCTCGTACGACAGCACCTTGATCTGACATATTCACCCACCTTTGACGTCAACCACCCTCGACGACCAACAAAGGTCCACCACCCGACGGTTGCACGTATCTAACAAGTGTGTCACTTTGGATTCCCGGTTCGCGTCGCTGTCATGGCGGCCGAGTCGCAGAGAGGACTTCCGGTATGGACATCAGTCGCGTTTCGGCGCTCGTCACCGGCGGCGCCGGTGGACTGGGCGAAGCCACCGTCCGCAGGCTCACCGCCGCGGGCGCTGCAGTGATCATCGCGGATCTGGACGACGACCGTGGCAAGTCCCTGGCCGACGAACTCGGCAGCCGCGTGGCGTATGTACGAACCGACGTACTGAACGAGGCCGAAGTGAACGGGGCGATCGCCGCGGCGACCGCCCTGGCTCCCCTGGGCATCGCGGTCAGCGCGCACGGCGGCGCCGCGGGCGCCTCCCGGGTGGTGGGCCGGGACGGATCACCCGCGTCCTTCGAGCAGTTCCAGTGGTACGTCAGCCTCTTCCTCAACGGGACGTTCAACGTGCTGCGGCTGGCCGCCGCCGCCATGGCCAAGAACGTGGCAGGCCCGGACGGCGGGCGCGGCGTCATCGTCAACACGGCGAGCATCGCCGCCTTCGAGGGGCAGGTCGGCCAGACCGCGTACGCGGCGGCCAAGGGCGGGGTCGTCGGGCTCACGCTCCCCGCGGCCCGCGATCTGACCAAGGTGGGGGTGCGCGTCATGGCGATCGCGCCGGGCACCTTCTTCACGCCCGCCTTCCGTATGGAGCGGGAGGAGGCCGAACAGCGCTGGGGGGCAGCCGTACCCTTCCCCAACCGGATGGGCAGCCCCTCCGAGTACGCGGCACTGGTGCAGCACATCGCCGAGAACGACTACCTCAACGGCGAGGTCATCCGCCTCGACGGAGCGCTGCGTTTCCAGCCGAAGTGATGTGAGGTGCGTGCCTTGCCGCCAGGGTGAGTTGTCATACGTGGCGGCTGCCGCGCGGCTTCTGGCACGTACTCCCCCGGCCGGCGCTCCCCGGCGCCCCCACGCCGCGCGCGAAGACGAGCGACCCGCCATCGCGCCCCTCGATCGGAACTCACATGAGCATTTCACTGATCCTGGAGATGGCCACCTCCGGCCATCCCGACCGCGCGGCCGTCACCACCGGCGGCACGACGCACACCTACCAGGAGTTCGCCGACGCGGTGGCCCGGGCGGGCACCCTGTTGCAGGAGTCGGGCGCCGAGCACGTCGTGTTCCTCGCCGGGTCCGGCATCGAGCAGGCCACGCTCCTCTTCGCGGCGGCCCACGCGGGTATCCCTTTCTCCCCCGTCAACTACCGCCTCGGCCAGGCCCAGCTCACCGAGCTGATCAACCGGATCGACGGGGCGCTCGTGATCGTGGACCCCCGCTACCACGAGGTCGCCGCCGCGTCCCGCGCCCCCCTCGTCACGACCGACGACTTCACGGCCCGGATGCGGGCCCGCACCGAGACGCCGCTGCCGCCGCGGACCGTCGACCCGGACTCCCCCGCCATCATCCTGTTCACCAGCGGCACGACCTCGGCGCCCAAGGGCGTCGTACTGCGCCACAGCCATCTGCTCAGCTACGTCATGGGCACGGTGGAGTTCGCCTCCGCGGCCGAGACGGACGCCGCGCTGATCAGCGTCCCGCCCTACCATGTCGCGGGCACGGGCACGGTTCTGACGAACTTCTACGCCGGGCGCCGGATGGTCTACCTGCCGGACTTCGAGCCGCGGCGCTGGATCGACCTCGCCCGCGAGGAGGGCGCGACATCGGCGATGGTGGTGCCGACGATGCTCGAACGCATCGTGCAGTGCCTGCCGAAGGGGGCGACCGCCGACGTCCCGACGCTGCGGACCCTGTCCTACGGCGGTTCGCGCATGCCTCGCCCCACCCTCGAAGCGGCCCTTCACGCCTTCCCCGAGGCCGGCTTCGTCAACGCCTACGGGCTCACCGAGACCAGCTCGACCATCGCGCTGCTCGGCCCCGACGACCACCGGGCGGCCCTGAACAGCACCGACCCACTCGTGCGGGCCCGGCTCGCCTCCATCGGCCGGCCCGTGCCCGGCATCGAGGCGCAGATCCGCGACCCCGCGGGCAACCCCGTCGCGCCCGGCGAGCAGGGTGAGCTGTGGGTGCGCGGAGCGCAGGTCTCCGGCGAGTACCTGGGCGCCGCGTCGGTGCTGGACAGCGAGGGCTGGTTCCCCACCCGGGACCTGGCCCACGAGGACGCCGACGGCTATCTGTTCATCGTGGGACGAGGCGACGACACCATCATCCGCGGCGGTGAGAACATCGCGCCCGCCGAGATAGAGGACGTGCTCGTCACCCACCCGCAGGTGCGCTCCGTCGCCGTCGTCGGAATACCGGACGACCACTGGGGCCAGGCCATCGTCGCGGCCGTGGTCGTCGAGGACGGGGCCGACCTCGACGAGGAACAGCTGCGTCAGTACGCGCGCGAGCGGCTCCGCGGCTCGCGCACCCCCGACCGTGTCGTCTTCCAGAGCGCGCTGCCCATCACTGCCACCGGCAAGATCCTGCGCAAGGACATCGTCGCCGGGATTGTCACCAAGGCCGGTTCAGACCGGTGACTGAGGAGAACAGCATGCTCAAGACCGGAGCCCGTCTGCGCAGCCAGGTCTGCGGGACCGAGGTCGTCGTGGTGCGCGCCGGCAACGCGGACGCCGTAGTGCACTGCGGTGGACACCCCATGATCGACCTCACCGCCGACCCCGAGCGGGGATTCGCGATCGACGCCGCCTTCGCCGGGGGCAGCGTCCTCGGCAAGCGCTACACGGACGACGGCAACACCATCGAGGTCCTCGTCACGCACGACGGCGCGGGCTCGCTCGCCCTGGACGGCAAGGCGCTGACGCTCAAGACCGCCAAACCGCTGCCCTCCAGTGACTGAGCGGCCCGAACAGTATGCGGCGATCGTGAGAGACCGGACCGGTGGGCCGCGGCCGGACCTCGTCGAAGGAGACCGACCCATGCACGCGGAACACACGCCGGCCGACGCCACCGCTCCCGGTGCGGAGCCCGCCGCACTGGTGGAGCGCCTGGGCCCCGTCATGCTCATCACCCTGAACCGTCCGTCCGCCCGCAACGCGGTCAACGCCGAGATGTGCGTCCTGGTCGGTGACGCGCTGGAGGAGGCGGAACGGGACCAGGACATAAGGGTGGTGGTGCTCACCGGGGCCGGCGACAAGGCGTTCTGTGCCGGGGCCGACCTCAAGGCCATCAGCCGTGGCGAACCGGTGATTCCGCCCGGCCGGGAGCACTGGGGCCTGGCCGGCTACGTCTCGCACTCCATCAGCAAGCCCACGATCGCCGCGGTCAACGGCCTCGCGCTGGGCGGCGGTACGGAACTCGCGCTGGCCAGCGACCTCGTGGTGACCGCCGAGCACGCGCAGTTCGGGCTGCCCGAGGTCAAGCGGGGGCTGGTCGCCGCTGCCGGCGGTGCTTTCCGGCTCATGGACAAGCTGCCGGCGGCGATAGCGATGGAGCTACTGCTCACCGGCGAGCCGATCAGCGCGCGCCGCGCGGCGGAACTCAACCTCGTCAACCGCGTGGTGCCGGGCCCCGAAGTCCTGGATACGGCGCTCGGCCTGGCCCGCACCATCGCGGCCAACGCCCCGCTGGCCGTGCAGGCCCACAAACGGATCGCCCTCGCGCAGGGCCCGGCGGGCGAACGCCCCCGGGAGGAACCGGGCTGGGCCGCGACGGCCCAGGCCCTCCCGCTCATCGCCGCCTCCGAGGACGCGAAGGAAGGCGCCCTCGCGTTCGTCGAGAAGCGCGCGCCGGTGTGGCGGGGGCGGTAGACAGCCGGTATGGCGGGGGGGGTGGCCAGGGGGCAGCAGTCAGGGTGTGCCGGGCGGGAGCCCTCGGCGATCGCCGCCGGTGGGCGCAGTCGGTGAGCGCCGCCGGCGGGCGCAGTCAGTGAGCGCCGCCGCCCGGGCTCACCGGCCCTGCCGGCTCACTCGCCCTACCGCGGAGCTGCGTGGACAAGCGGCCGGTCGTACCGAAGGCGAGGCTCGTCGACCTGTCACGGTGGCCGCGCCCTGATAGCCCTGCCTGCGTAGAGGGAGCTCCCGGCAGGGCTCATCCCGCACCAGCCGGGTCAGCGGCGGCCGGGCGGCGCTGTCACCACGAGACGGGCAGTTCTTCGACTCCGTAGACCATCGTGTTCTGCTTGAAGGCTATGTCCTCCAGCGGAACGGCGATCCGCAGGTCGGGCAGTCGCCTGAAAAGTTCGGGCAGGACGATCTGGAGTTCTGCGCGGGCCAGCGGCTGGCCGAGGCACTGGTGGACGCCGTATCCGAACGTGACGTGATGGCGCGCGTTGGCCCGGCCGAGGTCGAGGCCGTCGGGGTCGGCGAAGACCTCCGGGTCACGGTTGGCGACGTGGAGGGGGACGATCACACCCTCGCCGGCGCGGATGGCGACCTCGCCGACGCGTACGTCTTCGAGGGCGTAGCGGCGCAGTCCGCCGTGCACGATGGCGAGGTACCTCAGCAGTTCCTCCACCGCGATCGCGGTCTGGGCCGGGCCGGCGAACAGGTGGGGGATCTGCTCGGGGTGCTGCAGAAGGGTGAGGGTGCTCAGCGCGATCATGTTCGCGGTGGTCTCGTGACCGGCGAACAGCAGGAACACCGCCATGTCGGTGGCGTCCCGCTCGGTGACCGTGCCGGCGTCGACGTGCTCGGCGAGGCCGGTCAGTACATCGTCGCCGGGTTTGCTCCGCTTGGCGGCGATCAGCTGGGACAGGTAGGAGTTGAGCGCATCCCATGAGGTCGTGAACTGCTCCGGCGTGGTGCCGAGGTCGACGAAGGTCTTCGAGTGGGACTGGAAGAAGTCGTGGTCCTCGTACGGCACGCCGAGCAGGTCGCAGATCACCAGCGAGGGCAGCGGCAGGGCGAACCGCTCCACGAAGTCCACCGGCGCCGGCGCCCGGGACATCTCGTCGAGGAGTTCTCCCGTCGTCCTGGTGATGGCCGGGCGCAGCGCCTCGATCCTCTTGACCATGAACTCGCGGGTGAGCGCGCGCCGCATCGTGGTGTGCACGGGCGCGTCGCTGTTGGCGAAGAACCCGGGCGGCAGTGGCGGCATGTTCTCGCGGGGCGCCGGGAAACCGGCCGACGTCGGGTCGCTGCTGAAGGCGGGGCTGCCGAGCACCGCGCGGGCGTCCTCCCAGCGCGTCACCAACCAGGGGCTGAGCCTGCCCTCCCAGATGGTGACCCTGGTGATCGGCTGCTCGTCGCGCAGCCGGGAGTACTGGGGCGGCGGGGCGAGCGGAGCGTTCCTCGGTCGGGTGAGGACGAATTCGGGGGTGGTCGCAGAGCTCATGAATGGTCCCTTCCACATCCACCTAACGGCGTTAGGTGGTTCTGAGTGGGATCCTAACAGCGTTAGGCGCTTCCTGTCAGGGAGGCCATGGGACGGGCCACCGCTGGAGATGACCGATGATGGACGTCTGGTCACGACCAGTGGCGGGCGTGTGGAGGAGGAACCGTGGGCTCGGTGGCACCGGGGCAGCGTGTGCCCAACCGGCTGGGCGAAGGGGAGCGTCTGCGGCAGGAGATCCTGGACTCCGCGACCCGCATCCTGGAGGAGTCCGGCCGCGAGGACGCGCTGTCCCTGCGCGGTATCGCCCGCGAGGTGGGCATCGCCGCGCCGAGCATCTACCTGCACTTCAAGAACAAGACGGACCTGATCTGGGCGGTACTCGACACCGCGTACTCCGCCCTGGCATCCGCCATGGTCGAGGCGGAGCGGTCCGCCGCCGCATCGGACAGGGACGCGTGGGGACAGCTGTGCGCCGCTGCCGACGCCTACCGCCGGTTCGCCGTCGACAACCCCCGCCGCTACCAGCTCATGTTCAGCCTGGAGCAGCAGGCGTCGGCGGAGCGGCGCGTCACCGGACATCCGCTCACCCGGGTCCTCCACGCCTGGACCGACGCGGTCGAGAGATACCTGACAGCCGCCTGCCCGGAAAGGCGCGAGGAGGCCGGGAGACTGGGAATTCTGCTGTGGACCGGCATGCACGGCCAGTTCGCGCTCTGGCACACCCTGCCGCACCCGCACGCCGAGAACGAAGCCGTCCTGGCGGAGTTGCAGGAGGCGCTGGTGAGAGGACTGCTGCTCCCGTCGGACTGACCGCATGACCGCATGACCGTCTGATACGGCGACCGCCGGCAGTCACGGCTTCCGCGTCACGTTCCCTGGCGGGGCTGTGGCTCGCGCAGACCATCAGCCGCGCGTACGCCACGGACCACCGCGGCGACCTCGCGGGCGAACAGCTCGACCGTCTCCGGCCGCCCGAAGTCGTGGAACCGGACGATGAACAGCTCCACACCGCGCGCGCGTTCCTCCAGGAAGCGCGCGACCAGCTCGTCCGGAGTCCCGGTCAGCGCGCGGCCCCACGCCCACTCGGGCAGCCGTCGGGAGGTGGCCTCGGCCACCGGCTCGCGTTCAGCACGGGTGGCCGCCAGGCCGACCGCGTACTGCGCAGAGATCCTGGCGCTCCCGCGCAGCGGCGCCAGTTCCTCCAGGCGGTGGCGCGCCGATCCGACGCAGTTCCACCAGTCCGCGTACCGCGCGACCAGAGGCATCGTCAGTTGCCGCCCCGCACCGCCCAGATGCACCGGAATCCTGCCCTGCACGGGGACGGGCAGCCCGTAGGCCCCGCGCAGGGTGAAGTGGCGTCCCACGTGGTCGAAGGGGCGCCCGGTCCACATCGCCTCAAGGATCTCCAAGGTCTCCCCGAGCTGCTCCGCGCGCTGCCGTCGGGACGACGTGCCGAGGCCGAAGCGGGTCAGCTCCTCGTCCACGGATCCCCAGCCGAGGCCCAGGTCGAGCCGGCCGTCGCTGATCTGGTCCACGGTGGCCGCCATTTTCGCCAGCAGGGCCGGCGGGCGCAGCGGATTGCAGCCGACGAGATGGCCGAGGCGGATCGTGGAGGTCGCGGTGGCCAGGGCGGTCAGCAGCGTCCAGCTCTCCAGGGTGTCGCACGGCGGGGCGCCGGGGGTGAGGAGGTGGTCCATGAGCCAGAAGGAGTCGTAGCCGCTGTCCTCGGCCGTCCGCGCGAGCGCGCGCATCGTGGTGACGTCCGTTCTGAACTGCGGCTGGTAGAGACCGAACTGCGCAGGCCCCGTCGCCTTCGCCTCGGTGTCGTACGTCATGGCTGGCCGGGTCGCAGTTGTACGAAGAGCGCCTCGGCGTCGGCGAGCAGGTCCTCGCCCTCGCGCAGCCGCCCGGAGACGAAGGTCTTGCGGCCGTCGATCCTGTCGATCGTCGCGTCGAGCTGGAGCTCGCGGTGAACGGGGGTGATCTTACGGTAGTTGACTGTCAGAAATGCGGTACGTGAACCCGGCTGCCCCTGGGTGCTGACGAACGTGCCGAGCAGATCGTCGAAGAGCAGGGGCAGAAAGCCGCCGTGCACCGCGCCGTTCCCGCCGACATGCTCCGCGCCGAAGGTGACCGTCGCCCGCAGCGACCGGTCGTCCATCGCCCCGAGGCTGTACCGCACCAACAGCGGGTGGCCCGGCCCGAAGAGCACCGCCGCTGCCACGAACCGCTCGTCTTCCAGGACTTCGTACTGTTCGAGGCGTTCCACGGTCCGTCGCAGCGAGCCGAGAAGGTCCGCGGTAACCGCGGCGGGCGGAGCGGCGGTCACGACGGCCGACTGGAGCCTTCTCACCGCTTCGACGAGCGCGCCGAACGCCTGCGCGTCGGGCCCTTGAGTGGCCGGCCGCACGGTCCACGCCGTCGCGCTCCCGGTCTGTCCGTCCTCCACGGGTGCATGTGACATGAGCGTCAGATATACCAGTTCTCTTCGATCGCGGCAAACGCGCGCCCCGCTACCACCGCGGGACGCCACTGCCGTCGTGCGGCGGACGGACAGACGGGCAGACGGGCAGACGGACAGCCAGCAGTCGGTGCCTGGTAGCCGGTGGTCGTCACATGGTCTCGGCGGTCTCGGCGGTCTCGGCGGTCGTCTCCGCGGTCCTGTCCGGATCCAGGTCCGGTTCCGGCCCGGGCCCCGGCTCCGGCGGCTCTTCGGGCCGGTAGGAGACCTTGAGCAGCAGCGCGGCTCCCGCCGTGCCGAGGCCCGCGGCGAGCAGGGCACTGCCGAGTCCGGCGCGGCGGCGGGGCAGGAAGCGGTCGACCGAGTACCTGCCGTGGCCCAGCGTGGCCAGCGCCACGGCGGCGCCGGCCACGACCCCGGTGTACTCCCAGCCGCCCTTGAAGACGAAGAACCCCTTGCCACGGTGGTCGGTCCGCCCCGCGACCGCCATCAGACCGACGGCGGCCGCGGCGGGCAGCGGGTGGGCGACGCCGACGGTGAGGGCCGCCCCGGCGGTCATCTCGGTGGCGGCGGCGAGCCGGGCGTGCACGCCCGCGGGCCTGAGCCCCAGCGACTCGAACCAGCCCGTGGTGCCGCGCAGTCCGCCCGGGCCCGCGACCTTGTTCCACCCGTGGGCGAAGAGCATCGGTCCCAGGGTGCCGCGCAGAATCAGCGCGGCGAGGTCGGTTCCTGTTCCCGGGCCGACGGCACGAGGCTGGTGCGACTGGTGCGAGGGAATGGGATCCGTCATACGACGGCCTCCTGAGATGACATTGATCCGCTCATGTCTGGCCGGGCGCTCATGTCTGGCCGGGCCGCATGAGGACGGGGGTGAACCGCCGCTCCGCGATCTTCCACCCGTCGGTGGTCCTCACCAGGCGGTCGTCGTAGAAGCCGGCGCCGTTCATGGTGAGCCGACCGTCCGGGGTGGTCAGGAGCACGTCCACGTAGGAGCACGCCGTCACCCCGTCGCCGTCCGGCTCGACGCGCTGGTTGGTGATGCGGTGGAGGGTGTGGCCCATGTCCCGGTGCGCCGCTTCCATCCACGCCGTGATGTCCTCGGCGCGGGTCCACCGCAGGACTTCCCCGGTGGGCATCTTGCCGTAGTCGACCTGACAGTCCTCGGTGAAGCAGGTGCGGAACAACTCCCAGTCACGGCGGTCGATTCCGGTGGCGTACCGCACCAGCACTTCGCTGACCTCGGCGGTCACGGCGGGTGGGGCGCTACGGGTTCCGGGGTCGGGTTTACTG
Organism: Streptomyces sp. GQFP; assembly: GCF_021545335.1. Lineage (GTDB taxonomy): Bacteria > Actinomycetota > Actinomycetes > Streptomycetales > Streptomycetaceae > Streptomyces. The sequence goes on from NZ_CP089312.1 coordinate 925,888, forward strand.
TCCACGGTGTCTTCCTTGTCTTCCTTCGTCGCGGGGTCGGGCGTCTCTAGGGCATGAGGAGCAGGCCGCCGTCGACGACCACGGTCTGGCCCCGCATGCCGTCCGCGAGGGGGCTGGCGAGGGCGAGAACCATGCGAGCGACTTCCTCCGTCGACGTCTGGGCACCCGCGGTGCTGACGGCGACGAACTTCTCGGTCTGCTCCGGTGTCGCGTCCACCAGGACCTCCTGGTTTCCGGGCGTCATGCCCATCTGGCCGGGAGCCACGCAGTTGACGCGGATTCCGCTGCTCATGAGTTCCTTGGCCAGGGTGCGGGTGTAGCTGATGACTCCGGCCTTGGCGGCGTTGTAGTGGACCATCAGTCCGTCGGCCACCACCGGGGCGATACCCCCGACAGAGGCGATGTTGACGATCCGACAGGGGGCGTCGGGCCGGTCGAGCATGGCCCGCATGGCCGCCTGGCACATCAGGTGGGTGCCCTTGAGGCCGATGTCGATGACGCGATTCCACTCGTCTTCCGTGAGCCGGTCGGTGCGGATGACGCTGAAGACGGCGGCGTTGTTGACGAGGATGTCGATCGAACCGAAGGCGTCGACCGTCGCCGCCACGGCACGGTTCGCGTCCGCGGCCATCCGTACGTCACCCAGCACCATGTCGACGGGCAGCCCCTCGGCATTGAGTTCGGCCTTGGCCTTCACTGCCACAGCTTCCCGGAAGTCCATGATCATGACAGCGGCGCCCGCGGCGGCCAGCGCCCTGACGATGTCGAGTCCGAGGCCGCGGGCACCACCGGTGACCAGGGCGGCCTTGCCGGTGAGGTCGATCAGACCAGCGCTCATCAGGGCTCCTCAGGGTTGTCGGACGTAGGGGCGATACGGCGAGAGGCGGCGGCATGCGCCGGGTGCGTACCGCCAGGCCCAGTCCGGAGGATCCCGCCGGAGACGCGGGGCGTTCCACGCCGGTCTGCGGCGTTGTCGGCGTTCGCCGACGCTCCCCCGCGCGGCATCGCGGGGGGGGGACCGCCGTCGCGTCGCCGCCCTCCTCCGCCTTGCGGCCCGACGCTCCCCCGCGCTCGAACAACCTCGCGCGGGGGACCCCCATCGCCCCGCTCACCAGCGTCCATGACACACCGCCGATCTTCTCCGACCCGATCCGCCGGACAGGGCCTAGTCCGCGTCGCCGAAGAACATCCCGGCCGAGCGTGCCGTCTTCTCCACCCGCTCCCGGCGGGCCGCGGTGTCGGCGGCCGCCTGTTCCGGCGTGACGTCCGCGAAGGGGAAGATGTAGGTCGGGCCGCGGCCCAGCTCGCGCAGTCCGGTGCGGGCGACCTCCTCGGAGGCGAACAGCCCCTCCAGCGTCAGCCCGCTGCGCTCCAGCAGCCGCCGCAGCGCGGGCGTGTCGGTCGCCGGGGCGACGAGGCAGGTCACGTCGATCCCATGCGGTCCCAGCTCGGACCAGAGCGACTCCGCGAACGCGATCTCGAACGCCTTGGTCGCCGAGTACACCGCCAGCCGCGGTCCGCCGCCGAGGCCGGCGCCGGAGGCCATGATCAGGATCCCGCCGCGCCCGCGCTGTTTCATCGCGGTGGCGAAGCGGTGGCAGCAGCCCATCACCGTCGCGGTGTTGCGCTGGAGCATGCCCAGCCAGTCGTCGATCGGGCAGTCCAGGAAGTACGCGCCGCGCGAATCAGCACCGGCGTTGGAGATGTACAACCCGACATCGAGGTCGGCCGTCAGGTCGAACAGGCGCTGCGAGGCGTCGCGTTCGGACAGGTCGAGAGCGATCGCACGGGTCTGGATCCCGTGGTCGCGTTCGAGGCCGGCGGCGAGTTCGTCGAGCAGTGGCTGCCGCCGTGAGACCAGGACGCAGTGCACGCCCTGCTCGGCGAGCATGCGGGCGTAGTCGCGGCCCATGCCCTCCGACGCGCCCGCGATCACGGCCCAGGGGCCGTACCGCTCCCGTAGCCGCACCCCATCGATCGCGTCTTGCCCAGCGCCCATGCCTCGCTCCTCCACTGCTACGACAAGCGGCCGAAAGAACCGTCGAGGTCCGTCCCGGCGGCGCGGCCAATGAGTTCTACGGCGTCAGAAGTACACGCCGTCAGAAACGTAGCCCGAGCGGGAGAGCGAAACAAGACTCGTGCAGAACCAGGCTTTCCAGACCTACAGCGTGGACGCGAACAGATTCCCTTGACATGACGAAGGCGTCAGATACGCTGACCATCACGCAGGTGAGGAGGGGGCTTGCCCTGGGATGCGGGCTCCGCGCCGACCAGCATCCGACACACACCGGGGACACTTGATGGCATCTCTCGCAGTTCACGCCGACCACCGGAACCTGGCGGAGGTGGCTCGTTCCTTCCTCAGGGCCCAGGGCGGCACCGGTCCGGCGCGTGAGGCACTCGACGAGGGCTCCGGTGCGCCTCCGGCGTACTGGCCGCAGCTCGAAAAGCTCGGCTGGCTCGGCTTGCATCTGCCCGAGGACGTCGGCGGCCAGGGCTTCGGCCTGGCCGAGACGGCCGTCGTTGCCGAGGAGTTCGGGCGGGTGGTCGCTCCCGGCCCCTTCTTGTCCACCGTGATCGCCTCCGCCGTCATCGACCGGGCGGGCAGCCCCGAACAACGGGCGAGGTGGTTGCCCGCGCTGGCGTCCGGCGCCGCCACGGCCGCGATCGGGCTCGTGCCCGGCACGCTCTCGCTCCGTGACGGACAGGTCGACGGTGAGACGCCCGCCGTGCTCTGCGCGGGCACCACCGACCTGCTGGTGCTGGCGGTCGGTGCCGATGCCGTCGTACTCGACCACGACAGCCCTGGGGTGACGGTGCGGGAGGGCGACAGCCTCGATCCCACCCGGCACGCGGCCACCGTGGTCTGCGCCGCCGTTCCGGTCGACGAGTCCGCGGTACTGCGCGGTGCGTACGCCGAGGCCGTGCGCGTCGCCAGGACGCTGGCCGCCGCCGAGGCCGCGGGCATCGCCGACACCTGCACGCTGCAGGTCCGCGACCACGCCCTCACCCGTGAGCAGTTCGGCCGCCCGATCGGATCCTTCCAGGCCGTCAAGCACCAGTGCGCGGACATGCTGGTCGCCGCCGAACTCGCCGCCGCGGCCGCATGGGGTGCCGCACGGCCCGCGCTGTCGGCGCAGGAGGGTGCGTACGCCGCGGCACTCGCCGCAGCCCAGGCACTGCCCGCCGCCACGCACTGCGCGGGCCGGAACATCCAGCTGCACGGCGGTATCGGCTACACGTGGGAGCACGACGCCCATCTGTACTTCAAGCGCGCACTGGCGCTGGAGACGCTGTTCGGCGCGAAGGTCATCGACGACGTCGTCACCGGCGCGGTCGCCGGTCGCTCCGTGGCCGCACTGCCCGAACTCCCCGAGGAGGCCGCGTCGTTCCGGGCCGAGGTCCGGGCGCTGCGCGCCGAACTCGACGCGTTGCCCGCCGGGGAGCGGCGGGCGGCGCTGGCCCGGTCCGGCTACCTCGTGCCGCACTACCCGCGTCCCTTCGGCCGGTCCGCGGGGCCGGTGGAGCAGCTGGTCGTCGAGGAGGAGCTGCGCGGCGTCGAGCAGCCCGACCTGGGCGTCGGCGCCTGGATCCTGCCGACGCTGGTACAGCACGGAACCCCGGCCCAGGTCGAACGCTGGGTGTGGCCGGGCCTCACCGGCGAGCTGAGGTTCTGTCAGCTGTTCAGCGAACCCGAGGCCGGATCCGACGCGGCCGCCATCCGCACCGCCGCCCGCAGGACCGAGGGCGGCTGGCTCCTCAACGGCCAGAAGACCTGGACGAGTGACGCCCAGCGCTGCCACCGCGGCCTGATCACCGTCCGCACCGACCCGTCGGCACCCAAGCACGCCGGGGTGACGATGATGGTCGTCGATCTGCGTGCCGAGGGCGTGACGATCCGGCCGCTGCGGGACATGACCGGGGCAGCCGCGTTCAACGAGGTCTTCCTCGACGACGTGTTCGTGCCCGACGCGGACGTGGTGGGCGAGGTGGACGCCGGCTGGACCGTCGCCCGCGCCACCATCGGCAACGAGCGCGTGAGCATCGGTACCGGCCAGGGCGGCACCGCGGTCGACTCCGGGGTCCTGACGAACCTGGCCGTGCGCCACGGCACCGTGGACGGACCGCTGCGGCAGCGACTCGGCGAGGTGATCGCCGAGGAAGCCGCGATGACCATGCTCAACCTGCGACACGTGCAGGCGACGATCGACGGTCACGAGGGCGGCACCGACGGGAACATCGGCAAGCTGCTGTCGGCGGAGCACGCCCAGCGGGCCACCAGTCTGGCCCTTGCCCTGTGCGGACCGGCCGCTCTGGCGGGAGCCGAGCCCGAGGTCGTCGGCGCGCTCCTCTACAGCCGGGGGCTCAGCATCGGCGGAGGCACCTCGGAGATCAGCCGGAACCAGATCGCCGAGCGCGTGCTGAAGCTGCCGCGCGAGAGGAAGTGACCGGGCGGGCGGGTCGCAGCCGGGCGGGGGGACGTCGAGGCGTCCCCCTCAGAGGGCGGCCAGGCCCCGCAGCGCCGTCCGGTCCACCTTCAGCATCGGGGTCAGGGGCAGCGCGTCGACGATCTCCAGTCGGTCGGGGGCCTTGTAGTCGGCGAGCCGGCGACGGGTCCAGGCGCGCAGTTCCTCAAGGCTGGGCGGGTCCGCCGCGTCCTGGGGCACCACGAACGCGACGCCGATCTCGCCGATGACGGGGGCCGGGGTGCCCACCACCGCCACCTGGGCGATCCGCGGGTGCTCACCGAGCACGCTCTCGACCTCCAGCGGGTAGATGTTGTATCCCCCGCGCAGATAGACGTCGGTGGACCGCCCGGTCAGCACGAGGTGCCCCTCGGGCGTGAAGGTGCCCAGATCGCCGGTACGCAGCCAGCCCTCCTCGTCGAGCGCCTCCGCCGTGCGCTCCGGGTCGCGCCAGTAGCCGCGCATGACGCAGGCGCCGCGCACCCGCACGTGTCCGACCGTTCCCGGGGCGAGGGGGTGCCCGTCGTCGTCCACGACCTCCGCCTCCACGCCGGTCTGCGGGCGTCCGACGGTGCGGAACTGCACCTCGGGCGGGTCCTCGGGGTCCGTGCCGCTGATACTCGGTGATTCCGTCATGGCGTAGCGCACTACGAGCGGCGTGCCGAGCACGCGGTTGACGCGCTCCACGAGTTCGGGCGGGGCCGGTGCGGTGGCGCTGACACCCAGCCGTAGCCGCGGCAGGGCCCGGCGCTCGATGCCGGGCTCCTCCAGCAGCTTCGCCCACTGGGTGGGCGCTCCGGCCGCCACGGTGACGCGTTCGCGCTCCAGAAGGTCCGCCATGTCGGCCGCCTTCCACGGCACTGGACTGATCACCAGGGCGATGCCCCATGCCAGTTGGTCCCAGACCTTGGCAAGGTATCCGGCGTGCGCGAACGGGGTCGCGAACAGCCTGCGGTCGAACGGCGCGCTCATCACCCCCGAGGTCACGGCCGCCGCCGCGAGGCCGCGATGGTCGTACCAGGCACCCTTGGGCGCCCCGGTCGTGCCGCTGGTCCAGGTGATGACCGCCGGGTCGTCCGGCGCCACCTGCTCCCGCCGGAACGAGCGCGGCGCTCCGTGGCGGGCGGCGACGAGTTCCTCGCGGGACATCAGCGGGAAGCGGGAGCGGACCAGGGGCAGGTCCGCGCCGGCGTCCCTGATCACCAGGGTCGGCCGGCATTGATCGAGGATTCCGGTTGTCTCCTGGACACCCAGGCGAGTGCCCAGGCCGGTGGCCACCGCGCCGAGCCGCAGGGCCGCGGCGTAGGCGACGGCGAAGTCGATGCCGGAGGGCAGCATCAGCGCCACCACGTCTCCGTGCCGGACTCCGCGGGCCGCCAGCTCCGCGGCCACCGCGTCCGCCTGCCCGTGCCAGGCACCGAAGGTGATCCGGTCCGCGCCGTCGACGTACGCCTCGCGCTCGCCGAACTGTCGTGCCGCCGCTGCCAGGGCCTCCCCCAGGACGGCGGCGTCGCCGCGCAGCGGGGGCACGAGGGCGGGTGTCATGGCGGCGGGCGCCTGCTCGTTGCCGGTCGTGGAAGCCATGCTGTGTCACGCACCTCTCTTGGGGGCCGGCGCTGCGGTCAGTGCTTCAGGAGCCGTCGGCCCAGCGTCGCGACGTCGGCCGAGAAGTCGGCGAAACTGCGGCTGGCCGGTTCGATCGTGATCCAGGTGATTCCGGCGTCGGCGTAGTCGTCCAGCCTCGGCTCCAGGGCGTCGCAGAACGCCGTCACGTCGGCGTCGCGCAGCAGGCCGTTCTCGAAGGTGACGAACGAGATGTCCGCCGGCGGTTTGCCCGCGTCGGCCCGGTGGGCGTTCTGCTCGCCGATCATCCGGCGCAGGGTCGCGAGGTCCGTGAGCGGCGGTGTCCGGGTTACCTCGGCCATCTGCGCGGACTGCGCCATCGGCATCCAGCCGTCCGCCAGTTCCCGCGCGCGTCGCTGTGCGGGCGCGCTGTTGCCGCCGATCCAGATCGGTGGCCCGCCCGGCTGTGCGGGGCCGGGCAGCGTCAGATGTCCCTCTACGCCGTACTCCGGACCGTGGTGCTCCTCCCCCGCCCAGGTGGCGCGCATCGCGGCGATCGCCTCGTCGAGGAGCTTGCCGCGTCGTCCGAAGTCGGCGCCGAGCGCCTCGAACTCCGTCTCCAGGTAGCCGGCGGCGATGCCCAGCGTGAGCCGGCCGCCGGAGAGCAGATCCAGGCTGGCCGCGGACTTGGCGGCCAGATACGGGCTGCGGTAGCCCGGCACCATCGCGTAGGTGATCACCCGTAGGTGCTCGGTGGCGGCGGCCATCATGCTCAGCGACACGAAGGGGTCGAAGGCATGGTGCCCGCCGTTGGCCAGCCACTCGCGGTCCGGATACGGGTGTTCGCTCATGGAGACCGCGTCGAAACCGGCGTTCTCGACGACGCGCGCGACCGCGCCCAGGCCTCCGGCGTCTCCGATCCACCGCTCGTAGTGCTTGACCGCCCGCATGGGAAACGTGAGGTTGAACTTCAGTGCCACAGGGTCACGCTCCTGCCACTTCGAAGTGCCATGGCCATGTCGTCCTCACCGGACGGTCCAGGTGGGGCGACCGTGCGGCGTCTCCTGGAGGGAGGTGGTCCCGCCCGCGGCGGCGCCTGTCGTCCGGGAACGCCCGTGGTCCCCGATCCGGATCTGGAAGCCGGAGAAGCCGGGCAGGGTGCCCCGGGGGCGCGGATCTCGGCGGGGAAGTCCGGCTGGGTGACGAGGCCGGAAGCGCCGGGCGGGCGCACGGTCAGCCCACGTCCTTCGCGGATGCGGGCGGTATCGCCTGGTCGAGGAAGTCGAGGAGCCGCTCGGAGAACACGTCGTTGTCGTCGCCGGCCACCATGTGCCCGACATCACGGACGTCGGTGACCGTCAGGTCGGAGATCAGATCCCGCATCTCGGTGACACCGGCGTCCGAGACGACGTCGGACTCCCGGCCGCGCACGAGCAGCACCGGACAGGTGAGCGTGCGGGCCGCACGCCGGGCGCGGCGGTGGATCAGGGCGGTGTCGGCGGCCTCGTCGTGCGGCGCGACCATCGCGGGGTCCCAGTGCCAGTACCAGCGGCCGTCCCGCTCGCGCAGGTTCTTCTTCAGCCCCTCCAGCGAACCGCGCTGCTTGCGATGCGGGTTGTACGCGGAGATCGCGTCCGCCGCCTCCCGCAGCGAGCCGAAACCGTCGGGCGCGGCCCTCATGAAATCCTTGACGCGGTTGCCGCCCTTGGCCTCGACCTTCAGCGCGATGTCCACCATCACCAGCGCCTGGGCGAGCCCCGGCTCCTCGCCCAGGGCAAGGAGCGCGGCCTTACCGCCGAGGGAGGCACCGACCAGGGCCACCGGCAGGTCGCCCCAGGTCCGCTTGAGCTCGGCCACCAGGACACGTATGTCGGTCAAGTGGGCGCTCACACCGTAGTCGCCGTCGGGAGCCCACTGGCTGTCGCCGTGGCCCCGCAGGTCGACGGTGACAGCGAGCCGGCCGGAGGCGGCGAGCCGCTCGCCGGTGCGCCGCCAGGAGTGCCGGGTCTGTCCGCCGCCGTGCAGCAGTACGACGATGCCGCGGTGCGGGGAGCGACGCCCGCGGGGAGTCCACACGTCGGCGGCGAGCCGTACCCCCGATCCGGGCAGTTCCATGGGGGTGCAGGTCATATCGTCTGCCGCTGCTCGCCGGGAACGTGGAGGAGGACCGCGCCGGCCTGGCCGCCGCCCGCGCACATCGCCGCGAGGCCGTACCCGCCGCCGCGCCGCCGCAGTTCGTGCAGCAGTGTGACGACCATACGGGCACCGGAGGCGGCCACCGGGTGGCCGAGACTGCAGCCGCTGCCAGCCGTGTTGACGAGTTCCTCGTCGATGCCGAGCTTCTTGCACGCGGCGACCGGCACGGAGGCGAAGGCCTCGTTGATCTCCCACAGCGCGATGTCGGAGACCTCCAGGCCGGCACGCTGGAGCACCTTGGGAATGACGTCCAGGACGGCGAGACCGGTGCGCGCGGGCTCGATCGCGGTGGCCGCCCAGGCGCGGACCTCCGCGAGGACGGTCAGCCCCTGCTCGGCTGCGAACGCGCTGTCGGTGACGACGACGGCCGCCGCCCCGTCGTTGATGCCGGCGGCGTTGCCCGCGGTGATGGAGAAGCCCTCGATCTCGGGGTGCAGGACCTTGAGCCCGGCGAGCTTCTCGACGCTGGTGTCGCGGCGGGGGTGCTCGTCCACGGCGAAGTCGGCGAAGGACCCGTCGGGGCGCAGGGCCCGGACGGGGACGATCTCCTCGCCGAACGCGCCCGCGTCGATCGCGGCGATCGCCCGCTGGTGGGAGCGGGCCGCCCAGGCGTCCATCTCCTCGCGGGTGATGCCCACCTCCCGGGCGGTGTTCCAGCCGACGGTGAGCGACATGTCCCGGTTGGAGGCCTCGGGGGTGTCCGGATGCGACGGCGACATCCACCGCTCCTCGAAGGAGTCCGCGGTGCCGGGCACCCGGAACCTCTGCAGCGGCGCGGTCGAGGCCGACTCGACGCCGCCCGCGATGACGGCCCGTTCGGCCCCGGCGGCGATCACCGCCGCCGCGTCGCCGATGGCCGTGAGGCTGCCGGCGCAGTGCCGGTTGACGGCCTGTCCCGGCACCTGGAGCATGCCCGCTTCGACGGCCGCGTGCCGGGCGAGGTCGCCGCCACCGTAGTTGGACTCCGCGAGGATGACGTCGTCGACGAGCGCGGCGTCCAGTCCCGAGCGGCGCCGCACCTCCTCGACCACGACACGCGCGAGGTCCGTCGCCGGGGTGTCCCGCAGGCTGCCCTTGAAGGCCCGGCCGACGGCTGTCCTGGCCCCGGCCACGATGACCGGCGCCGGTATGCCTGATCGATACATCCGCACTCCTTGGCTGATGCGTGTCGCCGCCCCTGGCACTGCTTGCCAGTCAGCGGGCGCCCCCTCATAGTCATAGCGGATACAACTGTCAGAAACAATTGTTTATGACAACCTCGTCACCTTCCAAATCCCACCCTTCCTCGCTGTTCACATGACCATTCATGAAGACGCATGATGGAGACGGTCAGTTCACTTCTGACTCTCACCGCTACTTACGGGCGACCCTCGTGACCGTCTCCCCGAAAGGCCGCCGATGGATCTGAACTTCACCGCGGAACAGCTTGAGTTCCGCGACCAGGTACGCACCTGGCTGGAAGAGAACCGGCCCCCCGGGCTCCGGCCCGCGGATGCCCAGGGCATCCGCGAGTACGACCTCGCCTGGCAGCGCACCCAGTGGGAAGGAGGCTGGGCGGGCATCACCTGGCCCTCCGAGTACGGCGGACGCGGCTCCACCCTGGCCGAACAGCTCATCTGGTACGAGGAGTACGCCGCGCACGGACTGCCCTCGATCGACGCCTGCTTCGTCGGGCTCAGCCACGCGGGGCCCACGCTCATCACCCGCGCCACCCCGGAGCAGAAGAGCTTCCACCTGCCGAAGATCCTGCGGGGCGAAGTGGTGTGGTGCCAGGGCTTCTCCGAGCCGGAGGCGGGCTCCGACCTCGCCTCGCTGCGCACGAGGGCGGAGATCGACGGCGACGAACTCGTCGTCACCGGGCAGAAGGTGTGGACCAGCTTCGCCGCCTCGGCCGACTACCAGGAACTCCTGGTGCGCACCGACGCGTCGGGCACCAAGCACCAGGGCATCACCTGGGTCGTCTGCGACATGCGCAGCCCCGGCATCGAGGTCCGCCCGATCCGCACCATGGACGGCGGAGCCGAGTTCTGCGAGGTCTTCTACGACGAGGTGCGCGTCCCCCTCGCCAACGTGGTCGGCGGCCTCGGCAACGGCTGGAGCGTCGCGATGTCCACCCTCGCCTTCGAACGCGGCACCGCCTTCACCGCCTCCCAGGTCCATCTGGCACGGATCGTCGAGGATCTCATCGACCACGCACGCGACCACGTGGGCCCCGACCGCCGCCGCCCCGCCATCGCCGACGACGAGACGGCCCGACGGCTGGCGCGGGCCCGTGCCGACGTCGCGGCGCTGCGGGCGATGACGTACGCGGGCATCTGCCGCAGCATGCAGTCCGACACCCCGGGCCCCAAGGGCTCGATGCTCAAACTGCACTACTCGAACCTCTACAAGGACGTCGCCGCGCTGGCGATGGACATCGTCGGCCCCGAGGCGCTGCGCCGCGGCGCACGGCACCACGGACACGACTGGGTCGGCAACTACCTGTTCGCCTTCTCCAGCTCCATCGGCGGCGGTACGTCCGAGATCCAGCGGAACATCATCGGGGACCGGGTCCTCGGTCTGCCCAGGTGAAAGGGGAGAACCACCATGGACCTTCTGCCTTCCGAGGAACAGCTCGAACTCCTCGGCCTGGCCCGTGAGTTCCTCACCGGCCAACATCCGATACCGACGCTGCGGGCACGCGTCGACGAACCCTGTGCGGTCGACCGCGAGCAGTGGGCGGCGGGCGGTGAGATCGGCCTGCTGACGCTCGGTCTCGACGTGGACCACGGAGGTTCGGGGCGCCCGCTGGAGGACGAGGCACTTCTCTTCCGGGAGCTGGGCCGCCAACTCGCGCCGGGCCCCTACCTCGCCGCGACGCTCGGGGCACGCGTGGCGGCACTGTGCGGTGACGCGGACCTCGCCACCCGGATCGGATCGGGCCGCACCCTGGTGGGCCTCGCGGAACCGCGCGGCGACGGCGAGATCGGCCCGGACGGGATCAAGGGCACCTTCGACCTCGTCGACGCCGTCGACTGCGATCACCTGCTGGTCGTGACCGCCCACGGCGCCGGACTCTACGCCGCCCCGGACCCCGGGCAGACCGAGGTGATCGAGTCCATCGACCCGGGCACCCGACTCGCCGCCGCGACGCTGGAGACCACCGAGGTGTCCCAGTGGCTGCCCGCCGCCACCGAGTCGGTCCAGGCCCGTGCCATGGTCCTCAACGCCGCCATGCTGGCCGGGATCGCCGAGGCGAGCTGCGAGCTGGCCACCGAACACGCCAAGAACCGGGTGCAGTTCGGCAAGCCGATCGGCATCAACCAGGCCGTCAAGCACGCCTGCGTCGACATGGCCGTACGGTCGGAGGCCGCCGTGGTGCAGACGCTGTTCGCCGCGGTCAGCGTCGGCTCGGCGCGCCCGGACGCCCGCTTCCAGTTGCTGGCCGCGAAGTCCGTCGCGGGCCGCGCGGCCATCGCCAACGGCGCGGTGTGCATCCAACTGCACGGCGGCATGGGCTTCACCGACGAGCACGACACGCACCTCTACCTCAAGCGTGCCCACGTACTGCACCACCTGCTCGCCGAGCCGACCGACGTACTGGCCGAACTGCTCGCCCAAGGGGCGGCCCAGTGACCGGCGGCGGACTCACGAACCGCTGACCCAGCGACACACGGACACCCCCTACATCACGACACCACGACACCCGCGACACCCACGACGAGGAGATGCGATGTCCATGCCCACATATCGGCTCTACATCGACGGCGCCTGGCAGGACAGCGACGGCAGTGAGGAGCTCAAGGTCCTCAACCCGGCCACCGAGGAGGTCATCGGTCTCGTCCCGCAAGCCACCCGGACCGATGTGGTCCGCGCCGTCGAAGCCGCCCGGCGCGCCTTCGACCGGGGGCCGTGGCCGACCATGTCCGTCAAGGAACGCTCCAGGGTGTTGCTCCGCATGGCCGAGGTCATGGACCGCAGGCGGAACGAGATCATCGAGCTGAACATGCGCGAGGCGGGATCGGTACGGTGGCTGGCCGAGAGCATCCAGGCCGGCATCCCGATCGACCACTTCCGCGACATGGCCGAGCGGGCCATGCTCGGCTTCGCGTGGGAGCGCCCGATGATGCCCACGATCGTCCCGGGCGCGGGCATCGGGCAGGGTGTGATCCGCCGCGAGCCGTTCGGGGTGGCCGCGTTGATCTCCGCCTACAACTTCCCCTTCTTCCTCAACACCATGAAGCTGGCCCCGGCCCTGGCGGCCGGCTGCACGGTGGTGCTCAAGCCCGCGCCCACCACCCCGCTGGAGGCGTTCCTCTTCGCCGAGATCGCCGAGGAGGCCGGGCTGCCCCCGGGCGTGCTCAACGTGGTCACCGGCGATGTGGAGGCGGGCCGGGAGCTGACCACCCACCCGATGGTCGACCTGATCAGCTTCACCGGTTCGGACGTCGTCGGCCGGCACGTCTACACCCAGGCGGCGCCCTCGCTCAAGAAGGTCGTGCTGGAACTCGGCGGCAAGTCCGCCAACATCATCTGTGCCGATGCGGACCTGCGGCGGGCCGTCGTCGACGTGATCATGGGCATCACGATGCACGCCGGCCAGGGCTGCGCGCTCCTCACCCGCACCCTGGTGCACGAGAGCCGCAAGGACGAACTCATCCAGATGGTCACGGCCGCGCTGGACGGGATCCGGGTCGGCGACCCCTTCGACCCCAAGACCGGGATGGGCCCGCTGATCAGCGCCGCGCAGCGGGAGAAGGTCGAGTCCCTGATCCGGACCGGGGCCGAGGAGGGCGCCCGGCTCGCCTACGGAGGCGGCCGGCCCGTCGGTCTGGACAAGGGCTTCTTCGTCGAGCCGACCCTCTTCGTCGACGTGGACAACTCCATGACGATCGCCCGGAAGGAGTTCTTCGGTCCGGTCGGCGTCGTCATCCCGTTCCAGGACGACGACGAGGCCGTCCGGATCGCCAACGACAGCGACTTCGGCCTGAGCGGCGGGGTCTGGGCGAAGGACCCCGTACACGCCTACGAGATCGCCAAGCGCATCCGCACCGGGACCGTCGCGGTCAACGGCGGCGGCGGTGCCGTGACCCCGCACGCCGCCTTCGGCGGCTACAAGCAGAGTGGCCTGGGCCGCGAATGGGGTGAGGCCGGTCTGGACGAGTACCTCCAGACCAAGACCATCACCTGGAGCGCCATGCAGGGCTGACGGGGGGCCGAACCGCCGTCTCTCTGCCGGCCACCGCTCTGCGGGGGCCGGCAGAGAGACGGGAGTGTCAGTAGGTCTTGAGGACCAGCCCGTCGACCGCCTTGCCGAACTCCTCGTAGTCGTTGGCGAGGGCCTTGTTCACGTTGATCAGGGCGAGTTCCTGGTTGTCGGCGACGTATCCGCGCAGTTCGTCCTGGTGACCGGCGAACGCGGCGCGGTGGTCGCCGGCTGCGGCGGCGAGCTCTCCGGCCAGGACATAGCCGCCGCCGACGGCGACGGTCACGCTCTGCCCCGACGCGGGTGACGGGCCGAACGCGGCGGCGCCGACCAGGGCCACGCGGCCCTGGGACCAGCTCTCCATGTGAATCTGGTCCATCGTCTGGAAGCCGAAGACCAGGCGGCGCACGGTGGAGTGGAGTCCGTCGGCGCCGATGACCAGGTCGAAGGCGCGCGGGGCACCGTTTATAAGGTGACGTGGACCGTGTCCTCGTCCTGCCGGATGCCGGTGACAGCGTTGTCGAACAGGTACTCCACGGAGTCGGCCGTCGTCTGGTGGAGTACGGCGACCAGTTCGTCGCGCATGATCTCGACGTCGGGGCTGTCGATGGTTCCGCCGGTCGCGGTCCCCTCGGTGGTGCGGAAGGTCTCGTTGTTTGGCCGGTCTTCCATCGTCATACCGCGCAGGCCCGCACGTCGATCGCCTGACCGCCGCGCCTCAGGGCGGGTGCCAGTTCGGCCACGGTGACGTCGAAGCCGTATCGGTGCAGCCAGTGGGCGGCCGTGATGCCGGCGCCGGAGACGAGGACGCTGGTGTTGTTCTTGGCCGCGGTGGGGGAATCGCTCGAGTACTGCTCCTTCGAGGTGATGTGCTGGTGCGCCTTCACGGGTTCACGGGCCCGTGAGGTGAGAGCCGTGCCGCTTCGGTCGCGGAGGATCCGGTTGAACAGCACGGCCTGGCTCAGCTCGTTGAGCCAGGACAGGTCCACGTCCGAGCGGAGTTCCCCTCTGCCGCGCGCTCTGTCGAGAACGCCCTCCCCTACAGCGTCGAGGGGCCACGCGAGTCGGCGCTCGACGGCCTCACGCAGCGCGGCGTCCCGGCGGCCCGCGTCGGTCAGGGTGCGCAGGACGGCCGCGTCCCGGACGAGCCACGTCGTCACCTCGCCCAGGACGTACAGGACGTCGCCCCGGAAGCTCTGCCGGTCGAACTCCCTGAGGAAGAAGCCGACCCGCCGGCGGACCGCCTCGGCGATCAGCTCGCTCTTGCCGGACCAGCGGCGGTACAGCGTCGCCTTGGAGACACCGGCCCGGGCCGCGAGGGCGTCGAAGGTGAATTCGTCGACGCCTGTCTCAGCTGACCGCACCCGCGATCTTCAGCTTGATCAACTGCTCGTCGTTCCGGCCGAGTTCACGCAGGATCTCGTCGGTGTGCTCGGCGAACTGCGGGGCGCGGGTCAGTTCGACGCCCCTCTCGTCGAACTGGACCGGGTTGGTGACCAGCTCGCGCTCGATCCCCTCGGCGTCCACCACCGTCGCGATCATGTCGTTGGCGCGGAGCGCGGCGTCGTTGGCGACGTCCCACGGACCCTGCACCGGCGCCCACTGCCCCTCGCCCGCCGACAGTGCCTCCACCCACGCCTCGTACGGGCGTGACGCCATGATCTCGGCGACGAACTCCGCGGCCTCGGCCGCGTTGGCCATCAGCTTCTCCGCACTGTCGAAGCGCTCGTCCGCGGCCAGCTCCGGGCGGCCCGCGATCCGGCAGAACTCCGGCCAGTACCGGCCCGGTTGCAGCATGCACAGCATCAGCCACCGTCCGTCCGCGGTCTTGTAAGCGCCCACCAGCGGGTTGGTCGGGGCGCCGTGCCTGGTCGGGGGCCGGGACGGCGGCGGGCCGCCGATCATGAGGGCCTGGTTGACCGAGTACTGGGTGGCCCAGGCACCGACGCCCAGCAGCGAGACGTCCAGCACGGACGTACGGCCGGTCGTCCTCCGTCCGTACAGCGCGGCGGCGATACCGCCGGCGATGGTCATCCCGCCGATGGAGTCGCCGTACGCGCCGGAGGGCATCTCGATCAGCCGGTCGGCGTCGGGCGGGGTGACTCCGGCGGCGCTCCCGCCGCGGGACCAGTAGGCCGTGGAGTCGTATCCGCCCTTCGAGGCGTCAGGGCCGCGACTGCCGAAGCCACTGCCCCGCACATAGATGATGTCCGGATTGACGGCGCGGATGTCGTCCAGTTCGATGCCCAGTCGCTTGCGGGCCCCGGGAAGGAAGTTGGTCAGGAAGACGTCGCTGGTGCGGGCGAGTTCGTAGAGGACCTCGATGGCCTCCGGCTTCTCCAGGGCCAGGCCGATACTGCGCTTGCCCCGGTTCGGGCCCTCCATGATCGGGTGGAAGGTGGTGCCCCCCGAGATCGCGTCCAGACCCATCACCTTGACCAGCCCGCGCTGAGCGTCACCGGTCTCCGCATGCTCGACCTTGATCACGTCCGCGCCCCAGTCCGCCAGGACCGCACCCGCCGCGGGAACGAAGGTGAACTGAGCGACCTCCAAGACGCGCACACCCTCCATGGGCCTGTCCATCCATGCCTCCTCGGTCCGTTTCTCTGTGTCAATAGCATTGTCTTGACACGCAATTGAAATAGCTTACTGTTTTAAGTGTGACGAGCAACACCTCGGTGAAATACGGAGATCCGAGAGTTGGTCCGAGGCACTGGCCGGTGCCATGCTCGACGGAACGCCGGGTCGGCAGGAAAGCGCTGACTGCTTTACAGGAGGAGGAGCAGTGCCCGTACCGCGATCCCAGCGGAGCGACCGAGGCGGCAAGGAGGGCAACGGCAACCGGCGGGTCTTCGAGACCGTGGCGGACGAGATCCGCGGAATGATCGCGAACGGCCAGTTGCCCGTCGGCCAGGCCCTGCCGTCGGAGAGCGCGTTGATGGAGGCCTTCCAGGTCGCGCGCCCCACCATGCGCGAGGTGCTGCGGATCCTGGAGTCCGACGGACTGGTGGAGGTGCGCCGGGGCGTCAACGGCGGCCCGGTGGTCAGCAGCATGCCGCTCGCCCCGGTGGCCCGGCTGGTCGGCGTACATCTCCAGGCACGCGGCGTCACCCTCCACGACCTGAAGGACGCGCAGTCCGTCATCGAGCCGGGCGCGGCCCGGCTCGCCTCGCGGGCGCGGAACGCGGAGGACATCTCCCAACTGCGCGAACTGGTGGCCGAGGTGGAATCCTGCACGAACATCGAGGAGTTCGGCGCGCTCGCCGCACGATTCCACCTCATGATCATGAAGGTGTCCGGGAACACCACGCTGGCCATGATCGGCGAACTGCTCTCCACCCTGCTCCCCGATTCGTACGTGGCATCGCTCAAGGGCACCCGGGACGGCGTCGTCCGCGCGGTCATCAGGTCCGCGGCGGTGTGGTACTCCCAGCTGGTCGACGCCATCGAAGCGGGCGACGGCGACGCCGCCGAGCAGCTGTGGGCCCGCCATCAGCACATGGCCCGGTTCCAGGGCGGGGACGCGATCTCCGGCCGCCCGGAGCTGTACCGGCTCTACCCGCCGGCCGACCGCCCGGCCCTCGTCCGCGAGTAGCCGGGCCGTCGCGGCCTCCGGTCAGACGTCCCACACCAGCGGCAGTTTGTCGATGCCCAGCTGCTGGCCGTGCTCGCGCACCACCGCGCCCTCGGCGAGTCGGTAGTCGGGGATGGCACGGTGCCATTCGTCCATGGCCACCCGCAGCTCACGACGGGCCAGATGGGCGCCGAGGCAGCGGTGCGGGCCACTGCCGAAGCCGATGTGCGGGTTGGGCGAGCGGTCTATGACGACCTGCTCGCCGTCCGGGAAGACCGCGCTGTCCCGGGTGGCGGAGTTGACCGGGAGCAGCACCATGTCGCCCTTCTTGAACGGGCAGCCGTGGAAGTCCACGTCCTGGGTGACCAGACGGCCGGGCATCACGATCGCGTAGGCCCGCAGGAACTCCTCGATCGCCAGCGGGACCACCTCCGGCTCGGTGGCCACCCGGTGGCGGTCCTCGGGGTGGGTGGCGAGGTGGTGGAAGGAGTAGCCCAGCGTCTGGGTCACCGTGTCCAGGCCGGCCATGAACATGAGCAGGCAGAAGGAGAGCAACTGCTCCTCGGAGACCGGCTTTCCGTCGATCTGCCAGGTGAGGGCATCGCTGAGGATGTCGGCGCGGGGCTTCTTGCGGCGCTCGGCGATCAGGGCGCCGAAGTAGCCCATCACCTCGCCCATCCCCCGCATCTGGACGTCCTGCCGGGTCTCCCCCGCCCCGCCCAGCTGCTGCTCGGCTCCCGGGTGCAGGATCATGTTCTCCCAGGTCAGGAAGGTGTCCAGGTCCTCGGTGGGCAGTCCGAACAGCTCCAGGAAGATGGTGGTCGGGTACTGCTGGGCGAAGTCGCGGACGAATTCGCATTCCCCGCGGTCCTTGAGCCCTTCCACGAGCTCGACGCAACGGCGGCGCACGTTCTCCTCCATCGCGGCCACCCGGCCCGGCGAGAAGTACGGACCGAGCAGCCGGCGCCAGGCCGTGTGCTCCGGCGGGTCCAGCATCTCGGGGATCCACAGGTAGGCCGGGTCCGGCTCGTTGACGACCATCGCGCGGTTGGAGAAGAGGTCGGGGCTCTGGAACGCCTCCAGGATCAGCTCGTGCTTGGTGAGCACCCAGTAGCCGTGCTCGCCGTGGTCACTGCGGAGCACCGGGGCCTGGGCCCGCATCCGGTCGTAGTCCCGCACGATCTCGTTGACCGGCCGATCGGCCTCGGCGAAGTCGAAGTGGACCACAGGGCATTTGCCCGCGTTCTTGGTGTCGGTCACTGGTTCTCCTGAAAGGGTGTGATTCCGATTCCCCGGGCCGACGCTGGAGGCGGTGGCGGGTTCGGAGGGGCGTGCCTGAGATGGTGAGACCGGCGTGTCGCTCCAGGGGCGCCGAGGGGGGCTCGGTCACCGGCCGTCGTCGGGGGCGGCCAGCGGGAGAGGGCCACGGGAGACGACGTCGAAGAGCCAGCCGGACGGGACGCCGAGTTCACGCGTGACGGCTCGGCAGGCGGTGACGTCCTTGGCGACGAAGGGGGCGACCTCGGCGCCGAACGCGGTGATGCCTCCGCGCACCGCGGCGTACTCGCTCATTCGGCTGCCACCGCTGGAGAACGCCAGGACATCGAGGAGCGACCGCTGGCCGATACCGAGAGTGTCCGCCAACTCCCCTGCCGCTGCGAGCAGTTGGGCATTGGCCGCGAAGAGCAGGTTGTTCACGAGCTTCGCCTTCAGCGCGGTGCCCAGGTCTCCGGTGCGCAGGACCGGGTCGGCGTAGGCGGACACGGCGCCCGCGACCTGCTTCACCGGTTCCGTGCCGCCGCCGAGCAGGACGGTGAGCCGGCCGGCCCGGATGTCCTCGGGGGTGCCGCTGACCGGGGCGTCGACCACCTCCACCGCGCGTGTCCGGCCCCGTTCCGCGAGCCGTTCGAGCGTGGTGGGGGCACCCGTCACATGCGAGGCGAGCACGGCGCCCCGGGGCAGCGCGTCCAGGATCGCCGGGGCGAGTTCCGTCAGTTGCTCGTCCGAGAAGAGACAGACGAGCATGATCTGCGCCGAGGCGGCGGCCTCGCGCACGTCCTCGACCGCGGTGACGCCCGCCGCGGTCAGTTCCTTCCTGGCTTCCTCCCGGCGCGCGTGCACGACGACCTGGTGACCGGCCGCCGCGAGGCGGTCGACCATGGGCCGCCCCATCCGCCCCGCGCCGGTGAATCCGATGGTTGTCACCTCGCGCCCCGCCGGGTCAGAAGGTGGGCTGCTGGGGCCGGTTGCGCACATAGCCGCCCGCATCCACGCGCATCTGCATCCCGGTGACGTACCGCGACTCGTCCGAGACCAGGAAGAGCACCGCCTGCGCGATGTCCTCCGGCTCCACGAAGGGCACGCCCATCGCGGTCATCGCCGGGAACGCGGGCAGGGCGTCCTCACGGGAGGGGTTCTCCAGGTCGGGCCGGAAGATCCGGTACATCACGTCGCTGTTGAGCATGTTGGTGTTGCAGTTGGTCGGGTGCACCGCGTTGGCCCGGATCTTCCGCGGGGCGACCACGATCGCCAGGTCGTTGACGAACTGCGCGACAAACCGTTTGGCCAGGGTGTAGCCCATGCCGCCGGGCCCTGTCTGCGGGCTGTCCGCCGCCCCGGGCAGCAGCGCGGCGAGGCTTCCGGTGGCGACGATCGAGGCACCCTCGCCCAGGTGCGGCAGCGCGGCCTGCACGGCGTGCACCACACCGTTGAAGTCGACCGCCATCGCGTCCAGGTAGGCCTGCGGGTCGTCGACGCCCATCGGGCAGATGCCCGCCTGGGCGACCACCGCGTCCAGTCGGCCGCCGAGTTCGGCGACCCCCGCGTCCAGTGCCTCCCGCAGCTGCCCCGCGTCCCGGACGTCGGCGGTGCGGTAGGCCATCCTGCGGCCCGCCTTCTCCACCAGCCGGGCGGTCTCCTGAAGATCCTCGGCGGTGGCAAGAGCGTAGGTGTTCGTCGCTATGTCCGCGCAGAGGTCCACTCCGATGATGTCTGCGCCCTCGGCGGCGAGCGCCAGCGCGTGCGCCCGCCCCTGCCCTCGAGCGGCTCCTGTGATGAAAACAACCTTGTCGGCAACGCGGCCCATGCCGGACTCCCTTCGCGGGGATTCTTCGATGCTTCGATCTAAACAGCTAGCTATATTCATGGGAAGTCTTGTGCAGGAAGTCTTGCGAAGTCATCCCGGACAGACGGACCATGAGAGCGCGGCATGCGACGCACAGCGGGATCAATCCACTGGCTGTTTGCCCAACGCCCAGGCCGCGGCCGGCATCCGCCGTACCGCCACCCCTGCCCGCGCCGCCACCGCCTTCACCGTGACCGAGACCCAGGAGCTGGAATGAAGATCACCGTCGATCAGAACAAGTGCTCGGGGCACGCCCGTTGCAACGCCACGGCGCCCGAACTCTTCGACATCGACGACTCGGGGTACGTCGCCTTCGCCTCCCGTGAGGTGCCCGCCGGAGCCGAGCGGCAGGCCCGCGCCGGCGCCCAGGACTGCCCGGAACGGGCGATCACGCTGGAGGACTGAGGGTCAGTCACCACCCCGCCCCGCACGGGACGGAAACCCTCCCCGGGGAACCGTCCCGGTGCCGGGCCACGCGGCCTGGCGACCGGAACGGCAGTGGGCACTACGCCTGGTCCGCGCCCCGGGACACCCGTGACCCGAGGCCGAGACGGTCGCGGACGGTGCGGGGCGTGGCGTCGACCTCGGGGACGAGCCCGCGCTTGCGGAGCTCCGGGACCACGTAGCGCCCGAAGTCCTGGAAACTGCCGGGACTGTCGTTCTGCGCGATCGCGAAGCCGTCGCAGGCGTACCCGTGGAACCACTCGGCCATCTCGTCGGCGACCTGTCCCGGATCGCCGACGAACTGGTGGCCGCCGGTCCGGCCGGCGAAGAAGTTGCCGAGGTCGGCCGGGGTGGGCTTGCGGCCGTACGCCTTCTCGGTGCCGGCCAGCAGGTTCTGCATGACGGCCTTCGAGCCGGTGACGCGGTCGAGCAGGTCGTCCGGGAACGGCTCGTCCTTCGGGAAGGCGGAGAGGTCCACGTCGGCCAGCTCGGCGAGCTGGATGAGCCCCTCGACAGGGTCGCCCAGGCTCTCCAGGTACGCCTTCTTCTCGCGGGCGACCTGCTCCGTCGGTCCCACGACGACCTGGGCACACGGCAGGATGCGGGCGGGCGGGGCCGTCCGGCCCGCCTCGGCGGCGACGTCGTGCTGGGCCGCGTAGCTCTTCTTGGCACCCTCCAGTTCGGTCGAGGCGGCGAAGATGAGGTCGGCCCAGCGTCCCGCGAACTGCCGGCCACGGCCGGACTGCCCGGCCTGCAGCAGGACCGGCCAGCCCTGCGGGGGGCGGGGCACCGTCAGCGGGCCCTGCGAGGACAGGTACTTCCCCCGGTAGTCGAGCTGGTGGACCTTGTCCGGGTCGGCGAAGATCCCGGTCTCACGGTCGAGTTGGATCGCGTCCTTCTCCCAGCTCTCCCACAGGCCGGTCACGATCTCCAGGAACTCGTCGGCGCGGTCGTAACGTTGGTCGTGCTCGAGCACCTCGCCGACGCCGAAGTTCGCGGCCTCCTCGGCGTTGAGCGAGGTGACGATGTTCCAGACGGCACGGCCCTTGGAGACGTGGTCCAGCGTCGCGAAGGCGCGGGCGACGTGGTACGGGTTGTAGTAGGTCGTCGAGTACGTCGCACCCAGACCTATGCGGCTCGTGTTGGCCGCCACCAGGGTGAGGATGGTCAGCAGGTCCAGCTTGATGACACGGGAGCCGCGCCGCACCGCCTCGCGCACCGAGCCGCCGTAGGCCGCGGGCGCGGCCAGCCGGTCGTCGAAGAAGATCAGGTCGAATCCGCCCCGTTCCACCTCGCGCCCCAGGTTGATGTAGTAGTCCGCATCGAGCACGTGCGGGTCACTGCCGGAGTGCATCCACGCTCCGACACCGGTCTGGGTGACCGAGGCCTGGGTGAACGCCGCGAGGAGCATGGTGTCTTTGCGCATGGGTTTCCTGTTCCTGACGTGATGCGGGACGAGATGAGGTGGGGAACGCAGAGGGTCGGGGCGGCTATGCGGCCGGGACGTGCGTACCGAAGGTGCGGAGGTGGTAGGTGAGAGGCCACAACGTGGCGTCGCTCTCGGCCTCGAGGACGAGCCCGAGTGCGAGCTCGTGGTCGCCCGCCGAGATCAGGGACGTGGTCGCGCAGGCGACCCAGCCCGCGGTACCGGACAGCCGCGGGACGCCGTGGTCGGCCGACCAGTCGATACCGGCGAACTTGTCGCGGCCCTTACGCCCGAACACGTCCGCGAACGCGCTCTGATCCGCACTCAGGACATTGACGCCGAAGCGGCCGGTGTTCCGGACTATTTCCAGCAACTGAGAATTTCGGTTGAGCGAGACGAGCACCATCGGTGGCGACATGGAAAGGGACATGAATGCGGTGACCGTCGTTCCGTGCGGCCCGTCACCGTCAATTGCCGTTACCACGGCAACAGATGCAGCGACCCTTGCCATGGTCTCGCGGAATCGTCCGTCCAGAGCGGCGACGTTCGTCTCAATCTTCTCGTAAGAAACCTGGCTCATGCATCCGACGTTAACGGCGGTACTGATAAGTGAAAAGTGCAAAATACGGCGGCATACGTGCACGGCGTGCATGGCTGCGCGGCCCGAACCCGCGGCGGGTCGCCCCTCGGGGCCCCGTTCCGGCTCGCGCTCCAGCCCGGCCCGCCGGTCCCCGTGCCCTCAGTCCGAGTACGCCTGGATCCGGTCGAACTCCTCGCCCAGCACCCCTACGAGCGCTGAACCGGCAGCCGAGAGCGGGCCCCTGGAGTGGGAGACGACGGCCCAGTTCCACGGCTGGAGCATGCCGCGGGTGTCCAGCGAGAGCATGACCATCTCGGACTCGGGACGCATCTGCCGTACGGTCGGGGTCCCTATCAGCAGGAAGTCCGACGCGCAGACCAGGGCCGTCAGGACGTGGTAGTCGTCGACCTCCACCGACGGCCGCTGCAGCCCCAGGGCGTGGAAGCCCTCGGGACCGAGACGGTCCCGCGTGAAGGACGCGCAGGCCACCGGGTAGCGGGAGAGGTCCTGGAGGGGCGAGGACACCTCCGTGAGCGGATGGCCGGCCCGGACGAAGATCTCCGTCGATCCCGTCTCGGACCAGGTGGGGTGGAGCCGGAACCCGTACGCCGAGGAGAAGTGGTCGGAGCCCGCGGGTGCCCCTCCGACGAAGAAGTCGATCTCGCCCCGGCTGAGCAGCGACCGAAGGCTGGCATTCGAACCGGTGCGGATCTGGAAGTTCGCCTTCATGTTCGCGAGGCGGGGAAGCACGCGGGGCAGGATGCAGGCCGTCATGACCGGCCCCGCACCGAAACGGACAGTGGAGTTCTGCCCGGTGGCGACGGCGACAAGGCGTTCGTCGGCACGCCGCGCGCTCCACAGGACCTCCTCCGCCGCCGCGATGAAGACCGTCCCCTCCGGGGTGAGCTTGGCGCCGTTCTTGCTGCGCTCGAACAGCCTGAGTCCGTACTTCTTCTCCAGGGACTGAATGCTGCGGGTCAGGGCCGACTGCGACATGGGAATTGTTTTTGCCGCAGCCGACAGACTGCCCTCGCGGGCCACGGTTACAGCATGAGAAAGCTTGTCCAGATCCATTGGTTCATCGCACCTCGTCCCGGAGGTCGCCTATGCATGGCATGCATATGTACTGGTAAATCTTGCGCTTCATCCTGTGCGACACCGCCGGTATGGTCAATCCCATGACCGGTGCCGCTCACGAAACCGTGTCGGGCAGGAGCGCCGCCGACCTGCGGGAGGGTCCGACGGCCGCACGCGATCACGCTGGGCACCCACGCGTATCGAACCGGATCTGACACCTTCGTAACCTTGCGGCGCCGAGTCGCACCTATCGAGCACCACCAACCCTACTGGCAGCGAGGAGTCGCAATGCGCATCAGTATGGAGGAAATCGCCCACCGTCGATCCAGGGCCCAGGCGATCCTGGAAGAACGCGGGCTGGACGCGATGGTCGTACGCGGGGCGACACAGAGCCCCGAGATGATTTATCTGACGGGTGCGTGGATGCCGTCGCACGACACGTACTATCTGCTCTCCCGCGAGGGCGTCAACGAACTGGTCGTACGGGGGTTCCGGCCGAGCTCGACGGAGCAGATCGCGGGTGGCTCGCTCGAAGTGGTCCATGAGCAGCCCGGCAGGACCCCCGTGCCGACACGCGTGGTCGACTGGCTGGCCGCCCAAGGGGCCCGGCGGGTCGGCGTCAGTGTGGGAGATGGCGACACGGCCCCCTGGGTCACCGCTCTCGGTGAGGCCGGCTCGGGGATCGAGACCCACTCGGTGCTGCACGACGTGCAGGCCCTGCGTTACGTCAAGAGCAAGGAAGAGCTGGAGATTCTCAGGACCAGCGCCCAACTGGCCGACGAGGTCTGGGAGAAGGCCGCCGAATTCGTCCGGGTGGGCCGCTCGCCCCGGCAGATCCTCGGCGACATCCAGCACTATCTCGTCAGCCACGGCTGCGACGCGCCGCTCGACGCGTACTACGGCTCGCTCGTCGTCATCCTCTTCCCGACCCCGCTGCTCAACTGGTACCGGATGTCCGAGCCGTTGGCGGAGGGGGACATCTTCAGCCTGGAGATCTCGCCCCGGATCCAGGGGTACTACTCCCAGCTGACCGGTGCGATATCCATCGGTCAGGCCGACCCGGAGATCCAGCGTTCCCACGACTCGATCGTCAAGGCACGCCGGGCGTCTCTCGAGTACGTCCGAGCCGGGGTGGACGCCCGCACAGCGGCGAAGGCGATGACCGAATCCCTCGCGGCGGACGGGTACAGCTCCACCGACGGGAACATCGGCCATCTGCTGGGGCTCGACATCACCGAGCCGCGCGTGGGCACCGAGCCGTTCCGGTTCGAGCCCGGGATGACCCTGGTCGCGCACCCCATGCTGCGCTCCGACCATGTCGACATGATGCTCAGCGGCGAGACGTATCTCGTGACCGAGGGCGAGCCGGAGCGGCTGCAGGCGACGTCGCTCGACGGAATCAGGGAGCTCTAGCCCCGCACCGCATCGGCGAGGATCCGCGCCGCGCTCGCGGCCGATCCCGTGATGAAGCCTCTCGTTCCGCGGCGGTCGGCCCATGCCAGGCCGCTCCCGTCGCCGCATGACAAGGAGATACGTACGTGGTTACGGAGAGCCGCTCCGCCAGTCGCACCGCGCTGCTGGTGCTGCATGTACAACCCGCGATCGCCTACATGGTGGACGCGGACGTGGTCGACCGGATCGCCCACGCGATCGAGGGAGCACGCAAGGCGGGTATCCCCGTCATGTACTCCAACCTCGGCTACCGCCCGGGCTATCCGGAGCTCGACGACGCGAGCCGCGCACCGCTCGCGGCGAGCGGGCAACTGCTCCTCGGCGACTCGGACCGCGAGCACGAGAAGGTCGCCCGCCAGCCGGGTGACTACGTGTTCCGTGCGGTGCGGATCAGCGCCTTCCACGGCAGCGACCTCGACGCCGTGCTGCGCAGCCTGGACATCACCCACCTGGTCATCGCCGGTATCACGACCGGCGGCACCGTGTTCGGAACGATGAGTGAGGCGACGGACAAGGGCTTCGGCGTGACGATCCTCAGCGACGCCTGTGCCGACCCCGATCCCGGTCTGCACCCCGCCCTGCTCGAGCTGGCGAAGCAGCCGCCGCGTCTCGCGACGGTGCTGACCACGGCCGAGTGGCATCAGGAGCTGGCACTTCAGCAGTAGTTGCCCGCCGTCGGCCGGTACCGGCCGACGGCGGCGCTGCCCTCTCACACTCGTCGCCCCATCGTTGTAGTGCACGCGGCGGACGGCCGTCCCCGGAGGCAACCCGCCCGCGCAGGAAGGAATTTCCCCGTGAAGGCCTGGCAATTCACCAACACCCACGAGCCCTTGGTCCTCAATGAGGTGCCCGAGCCCACCGCCGGCCCCGACGACGTCGTCATCGACATCAAGGCGGCCGGCCTGTGCCACTCCGATGTCGGTCTGCTGGAGGACGAGGGCTGGCTGCCCATGCTGGGCCCGCGCCCGCTCACCCCCGGCCACGAGATCGCCGGAGTGATCAGTGCGGTCGGCGAGGACGTCGAGGGGTGGAAGGTCGGCGACCGCGTCGGCGTCTGCCCCAGCGAGGAGGGCGCCACCTCCCCCGGCTACACCCATGACGGCGGCTACTCCTTCAAGTGCGCGGCCAGCGCCAAGTCCCTGGTCGCGGTGCCGGAGTCGCTCAGCTTCGAGCAGGCCGCCGCCGGCACGGACGCCGGCATGACCTCGTACCACGCCGTGGTCACCGCGGGTGGGGTCAAGGAGGGCGACCGGGTCGGCATCATCGGACTCGGCGGCCTCGGGCAGATCGGCGCCCGTATCGCCGTGCTGCGCGGCTGCGAGGTCCACGTCGCCGAGCCCAACAAGCAGGTCTGGCCGCTGGGCGAGGAGATCGGCGTCACGAGGATCGTCAGCGACGTCACAGAGTTCGCCGGCGAGAACCTCGACGTGATCATCGACTTCGCGGGCTTCGGCACCACCACCGCGGGAGCCATCGAGGCGGTCCGCCCGGGCGGCACGGTCGTCCAGGTCGGCCTGGGCCGCATGGAGGCCACCATCAACACCACGGCCCTGGTCACCCGCCGGATCACCCTGATCGGCTCCCTGGGCGGCTCGGTCGAGGACATCAAGGGCGTCTACGACATGCTGGCGAGCGGCGAGCTGAACCCCACCCTCACCTCGATCACCTTCAACGAGATCCCCGAGGGCCTGGACCGCCTCTCCAAGGGCGATGTCGTCGGCCGTCTGGTCGCCACCTACGACGCCTGACAACCAGGCCGGTCTCATCCGGGACCGTGAGTGAACGGCGCTGCCGTTGGCTCACGGTCCCGGACGTGTGCGGCCACGACCGTCCCGACCGCACCGAGAGACCCCGCGGCGCAGCCGAGAAACATCAGCCGACATGGCCCGGACTCGGACCACCCAGCACGCCTCGCCACCGCGACCCCCCATCGGCCACCGACAGCGACCGACGCTGCCGTTGCCTCACGACCCAGGACACGCGCGGCCACGACCGTCCCAACCGCACCGAGGGACCCCGCGGTGCGATCGAGAAGCGTCAGCCGACACGGTCCGGACTCGGACCACCCAGTACGTCCCGCAGACCCCGCAGTGCCGCCGTGGCCCCGCTCCGGTCGCTGACGGCGGCCAGGTAGCGGTCCGGACGCAGCACGAAGAACTCGTCGTCCGGCCGGGTCGCCTGCCACTCCCGGAACGCCCCGTCCACGTCCTCGACCACCTCGGTGCCCGTGTCCGCCCGCGGCCGGCCGGCCTGGCCGCCTCCGTGCAGTGGGCGTGACTCCGAGCGCGGCCAGTCCACCTGGATCAGCCTCCCGCCGAGCGCGCGCCACCAGGCGAGTTCCTCGGGGCCGAGCAGCTCGGCCGGGTCGAACCGCACACCGACGAGGGCGAACCAGGGGCCGAGCACATCGTCCAGTTTCGCCTTCGCTCCGGAGCCGGTCTCGACGTACGGCTGCATGAACATCTTGCCCACGGGGTGGCTGCGGGGACGTGCGGGGTCGGCGGCCAGCGCTCCGGTGGCATAGCGAGGCATCGGTTTGTACTTCATCTGCAGGATGTAGTCACGGCCGCCGGGCACGCGGCTGACGGCCCGGAAGACGAGGGTGCGCAGCCGCTCGGTCAGCCTGCTCCAGGGGCTGTACATGCGGCCGATCCGGGTGGCGAAGCCCACCATCTGTGCGGCGTGGCCGCGGCGTTCGGTGTCGTACGTCTCCAGCAGCCGTTCGTCGGCCCGGCCGGAGACGACGGCCGCGAGCTTCCACGCCAGATTGGTGGCGTCGCGGATTCCCGAGTTCATCCCCTGCCCGAAGAACGGGGGTTGGAGGTGCGCGGCGTCCCCCGCCAGGAACACCCGGCCGGAGCTGAAGGTGTCGGCGATCCGCGAGTGGTGGAGGTAGACGCGGCCGCGCAGGACGGTGGGCAGCGGCGTCGAGCCGTAGAGCGGGGCGAGGAGCGCCCCGATGTTCTCCGGGCGGGTGACGCCCTCCTCGTCCTCGTCCGGCCGGAGCTTGAACTCGAAACGCCGGTGTCCGTACGGCAGCGGGATGGTGAGGACGGGGCGTACCGGATCGCAGTGGACCGCCGAGTACAGCCCCTCCATCCGGTCCTCGGCGACGTCGACGACGAGCCATCGGACGGGGGCCGTGGTGCCGGTCAGGGGCACGCCGACCTCGTGGCGTACGGTGCTCCGGCCGCCGTCCGCCCCGACCAGGTAACGCGCCCGCAGTGCGACGGGCTCGCCCTGGGCCGACTTCACGGTGGCCCGCACGCCCTCGCCGTCCTGCTCCAGGTGGACGAGTTCGTGGCCGAGGCGCACGTCGATGGTGGCGAATCGCCGCGCGCCGCGGCGGAGCGTGGCCTCGAAGAGCGGCTGCAGGAAGAGGTTCCGCCGGGGCCAGCCGAACGGGCGGCCGCTCGGACTGACGTGGGCGAGAAGGCGTCCCCACGAGGTGTAGTAGCGGATCGCCGTGTTCTGGATGACGTCATCGAGAACGTCATCCACCAGGCCCGCCGCCTGGTAGCTGCGCAGGGACTCGTCATCGATGCCGACGGCGCGGGGGAAGTCGAACACCTCGGTATCGCGGTCGACGAGGATGCACGAGACCCCGTACACCCCCAGCAGGTTCGCCAGGGTCATGCCGCACGGGCCCGCGCCGACGACGAGAACATCGGCATCGATCGATGGGGTCACTGAAGCCTGCCCAACACTAGACAATGGTGTCAGAATCAAAGTCTGGAACAGGAGGGTTCCCTTGTCTACCCTCGATGCCGTACCCGCAATTCAGGGCAGGACGTGCGGATCGCCCTGGCAACAGTAGTGAATGGTTCCGTCAGAAACCCGAGCCCCCTCAACGGATCCTGGGCTTCTGCCCGTTCTTCTCGATCCGTGGCCGCGCGTCGCCGTTGCCGACCTGTGGGTACAGCAGGCCGCTGGCGCGGGTGATGGCCGGCGGCTGGTTGACGGCCTCCCAGATCGCGCGGACGGTCCCCTGGATGGCCTCCGGACGCCGCTCGGCGATCCGACGGGCGATGCCGTCGGCCCGTTCCCAGAGTTCCTCGCGCGGTACCACCTCGGTCACGATGCCGAGTCGCAGCGCCGTCTCGGCGCCGATCCGCTCCTCGTTGCCCATCAACGCCCAGCGCAGCACGTCTCCCAGCGGAACTCCGCGCTGCAGCATGCCGACCGGCTCCAGGGAGGAGACGATGCCGCCGTTCGCGTGCGGGTCGAAGAACGTGGCGTCGTCGGAGCAGATGATGATGTCGGACTCGTTGAGGAAGTACATGGCACCGCCCGCGGCCATCCCGTGCACAGCGGCCACCACGGGCTTGAAGACGCCCTGCTGCTTCGGCCCGAGCCTGACACCGGGGTCCTCGCGGCTCCACACGTTGACGTCCTGCCACCAGGGCCCGTCCCGGACGTCCATCCCGGTGCAGAAGGCGTTGTCACCGGCCGCGCGCACCACGACGGCGTGGACGTCGTCGTCGCCGCGGACCCGCTCCCAGACCCGCTGCACCTCAAGCGTCATCTGCTCGTTGAAGGCGTTGTAGCGGTCCGGACGGTTGAGGGTGACTGTGGCGACGTTGTCGACCACCCCATACGTGATCGTCGCGTTCTCAGCGCCTGTCATCGTGCTCCTCTCGGCGACCGCGGGGCCACGAAATGGTGTCATGAATGTCAGATACTCAAGACCCTCACCATTCCACAAGGGAGGGCAAGGCACCAATAGGCCACGAATCTTTGGTGCCATTACTGTCAGAGTGCGCTATGTTCGGATCGTAGCCGGGTGCCAGCACCGGTCCACCTCGACGACATCACCGAACGCCCCAGGGAACCGGCCGTGCGCGAGGCCGCAGCCGCACGGGCTCCGCCTCCGTGCTCGCGATGCCCGCCGCCACGTCGTCCCGAGGCACCGTCAGTCCCTCATCAGCCGTACGGGCAGGAGACTTTGACCATGACAGCGCAGGCCCCTGCCGAGGAGCTGGTGCTGCACGAACTGTCCGCGGGCATCCTGCGGATCGTGCTGAACAGCCCGCAGACCGCCAACGCGATCGCCCCCGAGCAACGGGACCGCATCATCGAGCTGTTCGACCAGGCCGACACCGATCCGGAGGTGCGCGTCGTCGTCATCGCGTCGACCGGAAGGCATTTCTGCTCCGGTGCGAACGTGAGTGGCATCGGGAACAACGGTGCGGAGAAGCGGGTGGGTGACACTATGCGCCGCATCATGGGTGGAGCCCAACAGCTGATCGCCGCTGTCCTGGACTGCGGCAAACCCGTGATCGCCGCTGTGCAGGGGCCGGCGGCCGGACTGGGAGCCCACCTGGCGTTCGCGTGCGATCTGGTCGTCGCTGCCGAGTCGGCGGCATTCATCGAGGCGTTCGTCCTGCGTGGACTGGTCGTCGATGCCGGCGGGGCTTATCTGCTGCCCCGCAGGATCGGTCTGCAGAAGGCGAAGGAGCTGGCCTTCCTCGGAGACAGGCTTCCTGCCGAGGAGGCGCTCGCACTCGGCCTGGTGAACCGCGTCGTCCCTGCAGAACAACTCCGGCCGACCGTCGACGAGTTCGCTCAGCGGCTGGCCGCCGCGCCCACCAGCGCCATCGCCCTGACCAAGAAGCTCTTCAACCGTTCCCTCGACGCCGACAGGGACGAGTCGTTCCTGTTGGAGGGGATGGCGCAGGAGATGCAGTCCCACGCACACGACTCGTCCGAGGGCGTCGCGGCGTTCATGGAGCGCCGCGCTCCGCGCTTCAAGGGATGGTGACATGACCACGATGAGAAGCGATCTGCCGACCGTCGAAGGAGAAGCGGCCCACTACTGGACGGCGGCCAGGGACGGCGTCCTCCTGCTCGTCCGCTGCGACTCGTGCGGTCACGTGCACCACTACCCGAGGCCGTTCTGCCCGAAGTGCTGGAGCGAGGACCTCACGGACCAGCCGGCCAGCGGCCGAGCGACCCTCTACACGTACTCCACGGTGTTCGTGAACGACCTGCCCCCGTTCAAGGAACGCCTTCCCTACGTCGCGGCGGTCGTCGACCTCGCCGAGGGACCCCGCCTCATGACCACGATCGTCGGCTGCCCGCCGGACGAGCTCTCGATCGGTATGTCGCTGGTCGCCGAGTTCACCGAGGTGACCGACGACGTGACGGCCGTCGCCTTCCGTCCGGACCCGCGGTCCGGAGACTGACGGAACAAGAAGGTCCGGCCCCTTTCCGTCACCACGCATCCCCGTTCAAGAGCTCAAGGAGCACATGCATGTCCCGTCTGCTCGAAGGAAAGGTGGCCGTCGTCACCGGCGCGGGCCACGGCATCGGTCGTGGCCACGCGCTGGAACTGGCCCGGCACGGCGCCACCGTCATCGTCAACGACCTCGGCACCTCGGTCAGCGGCGAAGGCAGCGGCCGCGACGCCGAGAAGGTCGTGGAGATCATCAAGGGACGCGGCGGCCACGCCGTCGCCAACTTCGCGGACGTGGGCGACGAGCAGCAGGCCACCGAGCTGGTCGAGCAGGCCCACGACGAGTTCGGGAAGCTGGACATCCTGGTGAACAACGCCGGCATCGTCCGCGACCGCGCCATCTGGAACATGTCGGCCCAGGACTTCGACCTCGTCATGCGGGTGCACGTCCGGGGCACCTGGCTCACCTGCCACGCCGCGGCACAGCACTGGCGGACCCGGGCGAAGGCCGGCGACGGCAAGGTCTACGGCCGCATCATCAACACCACCTCCGGCGCCGGTCTCCTCGGCAACTTCGGCCAGTCGAACTACGCCGCGGCCAAGGCCGCGATCGTGGGGCTCTCCTTGACCCTCAATCTCGAACTGAGCGGCATCGGTGTCACGACCAACGTGATCGGCCCCGGTGGTACGACCCGGATCTCGGCCGCCCTGCCCGGTCATGCGGCACCGCTCGAGCCGGACGAGCGTCCCGAGGACGAGTTCGACCCCAAGGACCCGTCGCTGTGCTCCCCCGTCGTCGCCTGGCTGGCGAGCGAGGAGGCCGCGCACGTCAGCGGCCAGGTGATCCGTGCCATGGGTGAGCACATCCACCTGATGGAGGGCTGGACCGAGGCACGGACCGTCAGCAACGGCGGGAAGCGCTGGGACGCCTCCAAGTTGGGTCCGGTCATGGCCACCGACGTGTTCCGGACCCGGGCCGCCGGCCTTCGCCTCCCCGGCTGAGCATCCCCGAGAGCGTGTGACGCCGGCGACGCGAGGGCGGAAACGACAGGCCGACAACCGAAGGGAAGACAGATGGGCTCACTCGAAGGGAAAGTCGCGTTCATCACCGGGGTCGCGCGTGGTCAGGGGCAGCGCCACGCGGTCCGCCTCGCGAACGAGGGCGCCGACATCATCGGGATCGACCTCTGCGGCCAGGTGGAGTCGGTCGCCTACCCCATGGCCACGAGTGCCGACCTGGCCAGGACGGTCGAGCTGGTCGAGGCCACGGGGCGCCGCATCGTCGCACGCCAGGGCGATGTGCGCGACGTGGCTTCGGTCCAGAAGGTGCTGCAGGAGGGGCTGTCCGAGCTCGGCAGACTCGACATCGTGCTGGCGAACGCCGGGATCATGCCGATGGCCGGGGACGAGGCCAAGAGCGCCGCGGCCTGGCACGACGCGATCGACATCATGCTGTCCGGCGTATTCCACACCCTCGACGCAACGATTCCCGTCCTGCGGGAGCAGGGCCAGGGCGGGTCGATCGTCATCACGAGCTCCGTCGCGGGACTGAAGAGCATGATCATGGACATGGACGCATACACACCCGGGATGGCGGGCTACCACGCGGCGAAGCACGGAGTCGTCGGTCTCATGAGGATGTACGCCCGAGCACTCGGGCGCGAGCAGATCCGCGTGAACACCGTGCACCCCACCGGCGTGCTGACCCCGATGATCGACAACGAGGCCTTCGCGGCATTCAGTGAGCAGCACCCGACCGCCGTGCAGGCCAATACGAACGCCATGGGGATCCACGTCGTCGAGGTCGACGACGTCTCCAGCGCCGTCGTGTACCTCGCCTCCGACGCCGGCCGATACGTCACGGGTGTCTGCCTCCCCGTCGACGCGGGCGTGATGTTGCAGTGAGGCTCGCCGGCGAAGGAGCACGGCGCCGGCCTTGAGGCGGAGGCGGCGCAACCCGGATGGGCTGCGCCGCATTCCCGGGCCTGATGCCGACGGGCACCGGCCCGGATCCCGTCGACGCCTCAGTCCACGCCGAGGATCATCGTGCCGCTGGAGCAGAACCACCCTCCGGTCCCGCTGACGCACGCGAGTTTCGCGTCGGGAACCTGGCGGGGCCCGCTCTCGCCCCTCAGCTGCCGGACGGCCTCGACGATCAGGAACAGGCCGCGCTGTCCCGGATGGCAGGCCGAGAGCCCGCCGCCGTCGGTGTTCGTCGGCAGAGCACCCCCCAGCCGCAGCGCGCCACTCTCCACGAAGGGCCCGGCCTCCCCCTTCTTGCAGAACCCGAGGTCCTCCAGGGTGACAAGGAGCATGTAGGTGAAGGCGTCGTAGAGCTCGCAGACATCGATGTCCTCGGGCTGGACACCTGCCCGCTCGAACGCGAGCCGACCGGAGACCGCGGCCGGCCCGGTGGTGAAGTCGGGCCACTGGCTCATGGCGAGGTGGCTGAGGCTCTCACCGGTGCCGAGAATCCGCACGGGGGCCTTCGGGAGATCGGGGATGCGGTCCTCGGCCACGATCACGGCGGCGGCGCCGCCGTCGGAGCGGATGCAGCAGTGCAGCTTGGTGAACGGGTCCGCGATCATCGGCCCGGACAACACGTCCTCGACGGTGATCGGATCGCGGTAGTACGCCTCTGGATTGTCCCTGGCGTTGTGACGCGCCGACACGGCGATCTCGGCCAGTTGCTCGATCGTCGTGCCGTACTCGTGCATGTGGCGGCGGGCCGCCATCGCGTACTTGGAGATCAGGGTGTGCCCGTAGGGCGCGTCCCACTGATGCGGGCCCCGGGTCCCCCAACTCAGGCTGGCGGTACGCCTCTTCTGGCGGATGTCGGCGCGGGCCGTCGAGCCGTACGTCAGCAGTACGACGTCGGCGTGCCCGGCGGCGATGGCGTCGGCGGCGTGCGCCGCCATCACCTCCCAGGTCGAGCCGCCCACGGCGGTCGAGTCGAACCACCGTGGCCGCAGGCCGAGATACTCCGCCACGTCGACGGGGGCGAGTGCGCCGAGTCCGGTGGAACAGAAGCCGTCGATGTCGGAAGGCGTCAGGCCGGCGTCGGCCAGGGCTCGCCTGCTGGCCTGCGCGGTCAGCGCATAGGGCGAGAGGTCGTCGACACGTCCCAAGTCGGACAGGGCCACACCCGCGATGACAGCGCGCCGGGTCATCGGGGGGCTCCGTGCTCGTGCGGTGCGTTCCTGCGGGTGTTCACGGTGACACTCCCTCGCTGTTCCTGGTCTTGGATCCCAAGGTGACATTAACGTCAGATTAGATGCTTGGGAAGGCCCTGTCCGGCAGTGCGGCAAAACCACTCGGGTGACGGTCACGTCGGAAAGCGCATATGCGAGGGGCGTTCACCCTGCGGTCAGGCGAGCGGGCGGCCGGCCCCAGGTCCCGCCTTCGTCAACTGCTCGGCCAGGGCCGCCTTCACGACCTTTCCCATGGCGTTGCGCGGCAGCTCGTCGACGATCTCGAGCTGCTCGGGAAGCTTTCGCCGGTTGAGCCCGCGCGCCAGCAGGTGCGCGCACACGCCATCCAGTGTCGGCGGGGCCGAGGAGTTCTCGGGCACCACCACCGCGCAGACCCGCTCGCCGGTCGCCGGGTCGCGCAGTCCGACGACCGTCGAATCCCGCAGCCCCGGGTAGGTGACCAACTCGTCCTCCACCTCCCGTGCGGAGATGTTCTCCATGTTCCGGATGATCACGTCCTTGATCCGTCCCGTGATCGTGAGGCAGCCCTGCTCGTCGAGGAACGCGAGGTCGCCCGTGCGGAACCAGCCGTCGCTGTCGAACGCCTCCGCGTCGAGCGCGGAGTCCACGTAGCCCACCATCAACTGCGGTGCCTTCAACCACAGTTCGCCGCGCTCCCCCGTCCCGGCGAGGCCGCCGTCCGGGCGGACGATACGCGCCCGCGCCCCCGGCCCCGGCCGGCCTTCCGTCGTGGCCATCGTGCGGTCGTCGGCGAGCGGGCTCCCCCAGGCGAAGAACGGACACTCGGTGAGCCCGTAGCCCGAGGCGATGCCCCTGCCGCCGAGCACCTCGCGGGTCTCCTGGTGCAGTGACTCCGGCCGCGGCGCCCCGCCGATGAGGAACGCCTTGAGATGCGGGAAGAGCCTCCTCGTCGGGTCCTTGCGCTGCTCCCGCAGAAACGCCTGCACGAACGGGGTGCCGTTGCCGCCGTAGGTCACGCCCTCCTCGCTCAGCAGCCGTGCGGTGGCGGCGGGCTCGAAGGCGTCGGTGAGGATCAGCCCGGCCCCGGACATCAGCGCGGACAGGACGTGCAGGACGCCGCCCACGTGCGCGATCGGGGCGAGGGCGGCGATCCGGTCGTCCGGCCCCGGGCCGACGTGACGGCAGTAGGTGGTGGCGGCCGCGACCAGACCGGCGTCGGTGTGTCGCGCGCCCTTGGGGTCCGAGGTGGTGCCGGACGTGTAGAAGACCCAGCGCGCGGGTGGGCCGACCGGCTCGGGTGGCAGCCCGGCCGGGTCCGCCTCGGGCAGCGTCCCGTCGGTGACCAGGATCTCGAGTGCCGGCAGGCGGCCGGCGACGGTACGGGCCATCGCCCCGTGGCCGTGGCCGCGGAACTCCTCGGGCACGATGAGCAGTTCGGCGCCCACCTGGCGGCAGATGAACTCCACTTCGCGCTCACGCAACATCATGACCATGGGGTTCTGCACCGCGCCGAGCCGCGACAGCGCGAACGTGAGCACCATCGTCTCGATCCGGCTCGGCAACTGCCAGGACACCACGGTGCCCTCGCGGACGCCACGGGCGGCGAACCCGGCCGCGGTCCGTTCGACCGCGTCGCGGAACCCGGCGAAGGTCATCCGGCGGCGGCGCTCGTCGACGACGAGGAGGCCGTCGGGGGTCGCCCGGGCCCGGGCGGCCACCAGGTCCCACAGGCGGTCGGCGGTCAGGTGGGGGCCGGTGGTGTCTGCCAGGGTCACTGCGTCACTTCCTTGGGGAGATCGGCCGGTCGGAGGCCGCACGGATGACACCGGGCCGGGTGGCCGGTGCGTCGGCGCTCCCGGGGTCCTCGTCTGCCAGGTCGCGATGAGCGGAGTGAAGCCGCCGGTGAGCATGACGCCGGTGTCGTGGCCGAGCGCAACGCCGAAGTACCGCTGGTCCCGGTCGAAACAGCGGGGCATGAGCGCGGACATCGCCGCTGGACCGGTGCGTTCCTGGCCACGAAAAGCAGGCAGACCGTGTCTACGCCGTCGGCCAACGCCGCGCGCCTCGCGAGATGGTGGCCCTCCCGCTCGTCCCGCTCGGTGGACGGCGACACAGTCCGGCCCGTCACGCCCGGTTTCCGGCAGCGGCGGCCACATGGCGGCCGGCGAGGTAACCGAACACCATCGCGGGGCCGAGCGTGCCGCCCGCACCGCCGTAGGTCATGCCGAACGGGGATGCCATGACGTTCCCCGCGGCGTACAGGCCCTCGATGGGAGCACCGTCGAGGTCGAGGACCCGGGCGTCGGCGTCGGTGCGGGGTCCGCCCTTCGTGCCGAGCGCACCGCTGACGAGCGGGATCGCGTAGTACGGCGGCTCGTCGAGCGGGCCCAGGGTCGCCTCGGGCTTCCCCTTCAGATACGGGTCGCCCCACCACAGGTCGTGTGCGCTCTCGCCGCGGCGGAAGTCGGGGTCCTGGCCCGCGGCCGCGTACTCGTTCCACTGCCGTACGGTGGCCTCGAACCCGTCGGCCGGGATGCCGAGTTTGCCTGCGAGCTCGGCGAGGGTGGCGCCCCGGGTGAGCCACGCCGGCGGCTCCTCGCCGGCCGGGTGGGGGCCGACGGTGCCGTACCGACGCAGGTACTCCTGGTCGAACACCAGCCAGCACGGCAGGTTGGCGTAGCTGAACGTCGTGACGTCCTCGGCGTGGAAGGCGCCGCCGAACGCGTTGTAGTTCGCCGCTTCGTTGGTGAACCGCCGTCCGCGCCGGTTGACGATGACGGAGCGTGGGCGCGTGCGGTCGGCGTTGACCATCACGCGGTTCATGTCGTTGATGCCGGGGGGCAGTTCGGCGACCGGGCTCCACCATGCCTCCCGCATGTTCCCCAGCGACGCGCCTGCCTTCATCGCCATGTAGAGGCCGTCGCCCTCGCAGGTGGGCATGGTGACCGGGTGGGTCAACGGTCCGCGCAGGAACGCCCGTTTGTACTCCTCGTTCCACTCGAAACCACCGGTCGCGAGCACCACACCGCGCCGGGCCCGCACCTCGACGCGGCCCTCCGGTGTCTCGAAGACCACACCGACGGCACGGCCGTCGTCGACGACGAGCTCGCGGGCCCGGTGCCCTGTCTCGATCGCGACACCGGCGTCCAGGCACGCCTTGAGCAGCCGGCCGACGAGCGACTGACCCCGCCCTCGCTCGTCGCGGATCTTGCGGCGCTCCAACTCCTCGGCGGCGGGCGGCTGCGGCACCGCCGCGCCGATCGGCGTCTCGCGCTGTACCAGGTGCAGATTGCTCGCGAAGTACGGCCCCGGCGTGACCCGGTCGCTCCACTCGCCCAGCTCGTCGAACGGGAACAGCGGAGTCTCCAACGACCGGCCGCCCTGCGGCTTCCCGCCCGGATGCTCGGCGTGGTAGTCCGGGAACCCCTCGGCCACATAGAACTCCGTACGGGCCTTGGCGTCCAGGAAGCGGACCATCTCCGGGCCCGCCTCCACGTAGGCGCGCACGAGACGCTCGTCAAGCATGCCGCGGGACAGCGACATGATGTAGGTGAAGGCGTCCTCGGCGCTGTCCTCGACGCCGACACCGGGCATCAGCGGATTGTTCGGAATCCAGACGTTTCCGCCGGACCACGCGGTCGTGCCCCCCACCTGGTCGGCCTTCTCGAAGAGGCCGACGGAGGCACCTTCCGTGGCCGCGATGAACGCTGCGGTCAGTCCCGCCGCACCACTGCCCAGTACGAGCACGTCATACGGTCCAGCCATGGTGATACCTCCGGATGAGCACGCGCCGAGGCAGTCGCTCCGGCGGGGGGCGGGTCAAGGGGGGCGGCGGTGGGCAGAGGGCGTTCGGCTCCGGAGGCCGCGTATACAGGGCACGCGCGGCCTGGCGTGCTGACGTCCGTCTTGGGGCGGCTGGGCGCTCA
Source organism: Streptomyces sp. GQFP (assembly GCF_021545335.1). Lineage (GTDB taxonomy): Bacteria > Actinomycetota > Actinomycetes > Streptomycetales > Streptomycetaceae > Streptomyces. The sequence goes on from NZ_CP089312.1 coordinate 964,249, forward strand.
TCCCGCGCGGCGCCGCCGAGTTCGCCTCGCGCGCGATCCGGCTGCCATCGGCTGCCGGTCGAACACCACCTTCCCCCGAGAGACAGAGTCGTCAGAAGAAGCGAAGCGCATTCACGCACTATGCAACAAGATGCCACAACATTCGATGAACATCGTGTCAGATCGCTGTCGAACGGACAAGACCCGAGGCGGGCATTCCGTCACGCGCGTCCCAGTGCCGTCCCGCACCGCCGACCCACGGCGGGCGGTCGACCGTGCGGCCGACCACGGCCGGTCCCGGCGCACCAAGAGCAGGTCGTCCAGGATGCGCCGCCCGATCGGCTCGCGTCTCCCCCGGCTACCGCCGCCCGGGAGGTGCCCCGGCCGGGAGTGCCGGCCGCATCAAGGACCGGCTACGCGGACTTCTTCGCGGTGGAGGCACCGGCACGGCGGCGGGAGACCGGTGTGCCGTTCAGCAGCCCCCGTTCGACGAAGAGGGCCACGATCTCGATCACTTCGTCCTCGCTCGCCCCGCGGGCCCCTTCAGGAACGGCCACGGGCACCTGCTCCAGCATGACGTGCAGCAGCAGCACCGCTGCCTTGATGTCCACCGGGTACGGACGCTCCAGGTGGCCCAGGACTGTGGCGAGGGCCGCCTCCAAGGCGTGACTCACCTGGATCGACAAGGAGGTCAGGGTCGGGTCCTCGGGCTGCCGCTCCGTCCACACCCGGATGACCCCCAGGTAGCGTTTGTGGACCGGCAGGTAGGCGCGCAGCCAGGTCCGCAGAGCGGTAGGGGCGTCGGGGCCGGGACGGATGTCCGCGAACCGCGCAAACACCTCGACCAGGTCCTCGCACGCCGTTTCCGCGACGGCCGTCAGAAGGTCGAGCTTGTCGCGGAAGTACTTGTAGAAGGTGCCCCGGGCGAAGCCCGCCTCAGCCACGACGACATCGATGTTCGCGGCGTGGTAGCCGCGGACGGCGAAAATACGGCACGCGGCGTCGATCAGTTCCTCGACCGTGCGGCGGGCTCGTGGGCTCAGGTCGTCGAACCTGTCGGCCCGCGCCCGCGGCAGCGTCTCGGGCAACGCCTGCCGCGCCGTCTCCCCCGACTCCAGCTCCAGACTGGCCAGCGCCTGGGCCGGTGTCCCGGGGAACAGCACCAGCTGGACGACCACGGCGAGGCCGTCCAGCAGCGCGTCCTGGTCCAGCCCGGCGGTCACCGGCGAATGCCGCAGGTAGTTGAACCGGGTGACCAGAGCCTCCAGGGCGGCCGCCGCGTGCGACAGCTCCAGACCCTCGACTCCGGAGGACTCCAGGCGCCCCGTGACCCGGGCCGCGTAGGCGTCGACGAACTTGTTGATCATGGGCTTCAGTGACGTCTCCGCGGAGTCGACATGGGCCCACTGGGCAAACATGGTGGCGTACTTGTCGTACACCCAGGCCCATTCGCCCAGCCACCAGTGGAGGTTGTCGAAACCCTGCGGGTCGGCCCCCAGCGGGCCGAGGCGCCGGACCACGCGCATGAGCGCCGAACCGCACTCCTCCATCAGCTCGATGAAGATCTCGTCCTTGCTGCCGAAGTACTGGTAGAGCGTGGCCCGGGAGATGCCCGCGGCCTTGGCGATGTCGTCCACCGACGTCTCGTGGAAGCTGCGGGCGGCGAAGAGTTCGAGCGTGACATCCACGATGCGCTGGCGCGTCCGCGCGCCGCGCTCGCCTACGACAGGACTGCTCGGGCCATAGCTCGCCCGCCGGAAAATCTCCTCGCTGGACATGGCCTCAGCACAGCCCCGGCTCGGACGCCTGAGCGGGCGCGCCGGGCGCCGCTCCCGGGGCGACCCTGTCCTTCTGTACCAGGGGCACTCCGCGTTCGAGGCGTTCGAGCATTTCCGACATCCCACTCCCTCGCTTCGGACAGTTCCGGTCGGCGGCCACGCCCCGAGAAGGGGCGTCGTGCCGTGCCGGCTCCTGGACCAGCCTACCGTGACGGGTGCGTCAGACCACACCCACGGCAGGTGACGCACGTTCCCCGCCGCCAAAGGACACACGGCGTCGGCACGACCGCGTCCGGGCTCCGCCTCGGGACATCGGCAGAGTCCGTCCCGCCGCGGGCCGCAGGCAGTGCGCCGGGCGCGGCCCCTAGTCGCGGCTGTGAGTCGTCGACGCCGCGACTCCCATGCCCGTGATCCAGTCGGGGACCGGCTCGTAGGCGATGGTCTCCAGGCCAACTCCGCCCGCCGCGGCGGCGGTCAGCCAGGTACGGACCTCGTTGCCGCCGACACCGGCCCGTTCGGTCGCGTGGTCGACGAGTTCGACGAGTTCCTTCTCGTCCCAGTCGGCGAGCGCACGCAGCAGCGCCTGGTCCCACTCGGGGCGGACTTTGCGTTTCGCCGCTTCCGCCCCTTCGGAGATCAGCCGGGCCCGCTCCTCGTCGCTCAGATCGTACGTATCCACCTCAAGGCTGGGGGGCGAGTGGGAGAGCCCGCCGCTGCCGATGACCAGGACCCGGCCCCCCTGCCGGTCGAGGAACCCGCCGATCGCGCGGCCGAACGCGAGCACACGCGCAGCCGACGGAAGGGGCGGGGTGGCGCAGTTGACAGCGACCGGGACGACCGGTGTCACGTCGAGGCCCCCCAGGAGGACACGCAGCGGCTGCGCGAAGGCGTGATCGAACTCCACGTCGCGGCAGACACTGACATCGAAGTTCTTCGCGAGGAGATCCTCGACGAGGCCACGAGCGATGCCCTCGGGCACCTTGAGGCGCGCGCTGGGATGCCCCGCCTCGGCCATGATCCCGGCGGAGAGGGCGACGGCGAAGGCCGGGACGATCTCCCGGAACGTACGACGGTGATCGCCACCGACCAGCACCACGCAGTCGGGCGCGAAGTCGGCCACGCGGCGCCGCGCTTCCTCCAGACCGGCACGGAACCCGAGCCCCTGGACGTGTTGCTCGTCGCGCTCCATACCGGGGCTGTGGCTGGCGCAGACGACCAGCTTCTCGGTTGCCATGGAATACCCCTTCCCGTCAGCCGAGGACGAACGGGTCACGGGTGTTGCCGGTGGTCTCGATCCATACGGCCTTGTCCTCCAGGTACTCCCCCAGCCCCTCGGTGCCGTTCTCCCGGCCGAAGCCGCTGTTCTTGACCCCGCCGAACGGCATCGCGTAGTTGAGCGTCCGGTAGGCGTTGACCCAGACCGTTCCCACCTGCAGCCGCTTGGTCATCCGGAAGACCCGTCGGACGTCAGCTGTCCAGATCCCCGCCGCGAGGCCGTAGCGGGAACTGTTCGCGAGCGCCACCGCCTCCCCTTCGTCCTTGAAGCGCAGCACGCTGAGGACCGGCCCGAAGATCTCGTCCTGGCAGACGGCGGCCTCGTTGGTGACGTCCGTGATGATCGTGGGCTCGAAGAAGAGGCCCCCCATCCCCCGGTCGCCACCGCCGGCCCGGATCGTCGCGCCGTCGGACCGGGCGGACTCCACGAAGCCACGGATCTTGTCCAGTTGCCCCGGGAAGCAGATGGGCCCCATTTCGGTCTCCGGTGCCTTCGGGTCCCCCATCGTGATGGTCGCCGCGCGGCTCGCCACCCTGGCGACCACCTCGTCGTAGACCTCTTCGTGGATCAGTGCGCGGGAGCCCGCGATGCAGGTCTGTCCGGCGGCCGCGAAGATGCCCGCGATCAGTCCGTTGGCGGCGGCTTCGAGGTCGGCGTCGGGGAAGACGATGTTGGCGGACTTGCCGCCCAACTCCAGTGTGGAGGGGGCCAGGTGCTGCGCGGCCGCGCTCGCGACCGCGGCGCCGGTGACCTCGGAGCCGGTGAACGACACCCGGTCCACGTCCGGGTTCGCGACCAGCCACTCGCCCACCTGCCGCGAGGCGCCGCTGACCGTGTTGAAGACGCCCGGGGGGAATCCCGCGCGCTCGAACAGCTCCGCCAGGCGCAGGATCGATACGGGGGCCTGCTCAGAGGGTTTGGCCACGACGGTGCAGCCGGCGGCGAGCGCGGGCGCCAGCTTGAAGGTGAGCAGCAGCAGGGGTGAGTTCCAGGGCAGGATCGCGGCCACCACACCCACCGGCGCACGGCTCACGTAGCCGAAGAAGTCGGGGCGTCCGGTGTCCACCACCCGGCCCTCGATCTTGTCGGCGAGGCCCGCGTAGTAGTCGTAGTACGCCGGCAGCGCCTGCAACTGGCCGGACATCTCCCGGAGCAGTTTGCCGTTGTCCCGGGTCTCGCAGAGAGCCAGGTCGTCCCCCGCCTCCGAGATGAGTTCGCCCAGCCGCCGCAGGAGCCGGGCCCGTTCGCGGCCCGGCATCGCACCCCACTCGCCGTCGAAGGCCGCGCGCGCCGCGTTCACGGCGTCGGCGACGTCCTGTTCGGTCGCTTCCGCGACCTCGGCCCACGGTTCACCGGTGTAGGGATCGACCGTCGTGAAAGTCGTCCGGCCCGGGCGCGGTTCGCCGCCGATCGTCATTCCGAAGCGTTCCATGTGTCTTCTCTCAACTCGACGAGATGGTCGGGGCCGGTTCCGTGGTTCAGCGGTATCGGGCGGCGAGTTCCTCGCTTCCGCGGGCGAGCAGCGCCACATCGGCGCCGACGAGGACGAACCGGGCGCCCAGGTCGATGAGCCCGCGTGCCCGTGACTCCTGGAACGCGTTGACACCCGCCGGTTTGCCGAGCGCGCTGATGGTCTTGACGGCGTCGTCGACGGCTGCCACGACGGCCGGATGATCCGGTTTCCCGAGGTGTCCCATCGACGCTGCCAGGTCGGCGGGCCCGATGAAGACCCCGTCGATCCCGTCCACGGCGACGATCTCCTCGATCGCCTCGATCCCTCGCCGGGACTCGATCTGGACGGTCAGGCAGATCCCGGCGTCCGCTGTCGGCAGGTAGTCGGAGACACGGTTCCATCGCGACGCCCGGGCCAGTGCGCTGCCGACACCTCGCACGCCGGCCGGGGGGTACCGCGTGGCTCGTACGAGTTCCTGGGCCTGGTCCGCCGACTCGACCATCGGGATCAGCAGGTTCCGCACCCCGATGTCGAGGAACTGTTTGATCATGACCGTGTCACCGACAGGCGGTCTGACCACGACGTGCACGTCGTACGCGGCGCACGCCTGCAGTTGGGGAAGCAGGGAACGGACGTCGTTCGGCGCGTGCTCGCTGTCGATCAGCAGCCAGTCGATGCCGCTGCCGGCGCAGATCTCCGCCACCAGAGGGCTGCCCGAGGCGACCCACATCCCGATCTGCGGTGTGCCACCCCGCAGTGCCTCCGCGAAGGAGGCGCGATCAGTCGCGGACATCGGGCGCCTCCCCCATGAACCGGCACGTGATGTTGCCCAGCGGGCCGAAGTCGGCGTGGAAGGTGTCACCGTCGTAGGCGTGGACGGGGCGGGTGAAGGATCCCGCCAGGATCACCTGGCCGGGTTCCAACGACACTCCGTACGGCGCGAGCTTGTTGGCCAGCCACGCCACACCGTTGGCCGGATGGTTGAGCACCGCCGCCGCGACCCCTGACTCCTCGATGACGCCGTTGCGGTAGAGCAGGGCGGACACCCATCGCAGGTCGGTGTCCATCGGCCGGACGACGCGTCCGCCCAGGACGAGCCCGGCATCGGCCGCGTTGTCGGCGATGGTGTCGACGATGGTGCGGGTGTGCCCCGTCTCGGGATCGGCCATCTGCACACGCGCGTCCAGGATCTCCAGCGCCGGGGTGACGTACTCCGCGGCCCGGAGTACGTCGAACTTCGTGCACCCCGGCCCCTTCAGGCTGTCCCCCAGCACGAAGGCCAGTTCCACCTCGACCCGGGGCCTGATGAACCGGTCGTACGGGATCTCGGTGCCGTCCTCGAAGAACATGTCGTCGTACAGCGCGCCGTAGTCGGGTTCGTCGATCGACACCGCCTGCTGCATCGTCCGCGAGGTGAGGCCGATCTTGCGGCCCAGGAGCCGCCGGCCTTCGGCGCGCTTCAGGGCGACGCCGGCGTGCTGGACGGCGTAGGCGTCCTCGATCGTCATGTCCGGGTGGTCGAGGGACAGTTGACGGATCGGTGTGCGGGTGGTCTCGGCCCGGCGCAGCCGGGTGGCGATCTCGCGCACGCGCTCGTCGTCCAGGGTCCGCACGCCTTTCCCGACCGCCGCGGCCGGCCGGGCCGGAGGGGCTTCCTTCTCGCTCATCGCCCCGTCACTTCCCGAGCAGGAAGTCGAGGACCGCGGCGTTGAAGGTGTCCGGGTCCTCGAAGTGCGGCCAGTGCCGGACGTGCGGCATCTCCAGGACCTCGGCGTTCGGGATGATCCCGGCGACCTGGCGGGCCGTGCTCTGGTACTCGTTGTGGTCCTTGCCCGAGGCGATCACCAGCGCGGGAGCCTCGATGGCGGCCCATTCCTCCTTCGTCAGCAGGTTCCGCGCGCGGACCTCCGCGTCTTGGAGGATCAGGACGTGGTCGATCGCCTCCCGCGTCTCGGGCAGCCGGTAGATGGCCTGGCGCAGCGCGATCATGTCCGGGATCCGGTTTCGTTCCTCGGCGATGAGGTTCTCGAACATCGCCTTGATGGAGTCCCAGTCGGGGTTCTCGACCGCCCGCGTCCGCTCGGCGCGGACCCGTGCCATGTTGGCGGCCGTCGCGATCAGTCCCGCCGGAGACATCAGGACCAGCTTCCCGGTGCGATCGGGGTGGGTGAGCGCGAACCGCGCCGCGACCCAGGACCCGAGCGAGGTGCCCATCAACGAGGCCTTCTCGATGCCGAGTTCGTCCATGAGTGCCGCGACGTGACGGACGTACACGGCGATCTCGTAGTCGTGGTCCGGCTTCTCGGAGAAGCCGTTGCCCACCATGTCGACGGCGATGCAGCGGAAGTGCTTCGACAGCGGGCCGAGGTTGGACGCGAAGGTCTCCCAGTGCCCACCGGTGCCGTGCAGCATCACGATCGCGGGTGCGTCCTTGGGGCCCGCCTCGACGTAACGGGTGTCGATGCCGTCGGCCTTCACCCATGCCTGGGTGAAGGCGACATCGCGCAGCTCGGTCCAGATACTCCGGTATCCGGCGGAAGTCGTCGTCGCCTGTTCCGTCATGTCTTCTTTCTCTCCACCAAGTCAGCTCGCCCGGCAGCCAAGAGCAGCACTGCGACGCTAACATCTGACATCAGTGTCGTCTATATCCTGCACAGACTGAGCTTCATCGCGGCTGGCAGCGACTCACTTCTGACGACGACGTCCCCTTGACGCGGGGTGGACCCCACTACCCATGCAGGCACCCCTCACACTTGCACTCCATACGGGTGGGGGGTATACCTGAGAAGCGATCACAGGATACCCCCACCCGGTATCTGTGGGGTCGATCGAAGTCTCAGGTCTTTATGGAGGAACCCGGTATGTCTTCGTCCTGCTGCACCCCTGACAACAGCTGCAACGCCGGCAACACCGAGCAGTCGGTCGCGATCGAGGGCGTGCGCACTCTCTATGCCGTCTCCGGCATGACCTGCGGTCACTGCAAGGACACCCTCACCACGGCGATCGGCGCTCTCGACGGTGTCAGCCGTGTCGAGGTCGACCTGGAGGCCGGGCAGGTGGCCGTGATCAGCGCGGCCGAGCCGGACGACAAGGTGATAGCGGGCGTCGTGGACGACGCCGGCTACGAGGTCACCGGCCGCGCCGCCTGATCCCTTCCCCTTTCACCCACCGCCGGGGCCAGGTCTCGGCCCCGGCGGTCCTCCCAGCACGAGGAGCACCCATGACCACCACTCAGGCCGGCGCCGCCGAGGTCGAGCTCGCCATCGGCGGCATGACCTGCGCCTCGTGCGCCGCCCGGATCGAGAAAAAGCTCAACCGTATGGACGGCGTCACCGCGACCGTCAACTACGCCACCGAGAAGGCGAAGGTCTCCTTCGACGAGGGCATCTCGGTCACCGATCTCATAGGCACGGTGGAGGCCACCGGCTACACCGCCCGCGAGCCGGCGCCCGCCCGAACCCGGTCCTCCGGCGAGGAGGGCGACCGAGCCTCCGAGCAGGCCGACGACCTGCGTCCGCTGCGCGAGCGACTGACCACCGCCGTGGTCCTGGCGGTCCCGGTCATCGCGATGGCGATGATCCCGGCGCTGCAGTTCGACTACTGGCAGTGGCTGTCGCTGACTCTCACCGCTCCGGTCGTCACCTACGCCGCCTGGCCCTTCCACAAGGCCGCCTTCACCAACGCCCGGCACGGCGCGGCCACCATGGACACCCTCATCTCGGTCGGCACCTCGGCCGCGTTCCTGTGGTCGCTGTGGGCTCTGTTCTTCGGCACCGCCGGCATGCCCGGCATGACGCACCCCTTCGAGCTGACGATCGACCGCTCGGACGGCTCCGGGAACATCTACCTGGAGGCCGCGGCCGGTGTGACGGCGTTCATCCTGGCCGGGCGGTACTTCGAGGCACGCTCCAAGCGCAAGGCCGGGGCCGCCCTGAAGGCGCTGCTGGAGCTGGGCGCCAAGGAGGTCACCGTCCTTCGCGCCGGCCGTGAGGTGCGGATCGCGACCGCGGACCTGGCCGTCGGGGACCGGTTCCTCGTGCGGCCGGGCGAGAAGATCGCCACCGACGGCACCGTCACCGAGGGCGCCTCCGCGGTGGACGCCTCGATGCTGACCGGCGAGTCCGTACCGGTCGAGGTCGGCGTCGGCGACTCCGTGACGGGCGCGACTCTCAACGCGGGCGGGCGCCTGGTGGTCGAGGCGACCCGTGTCGGGTCCGACACCCAGCTGGCCCGGATGGCGAAGCTGGTGGAGGACGCGCAGAACGGCAAGGCCGCGGCCCAGCGCCTGGCCGACAGGATCTCCGCCGTCTTCGTGCCGATCGTGATCGCGCTCGCGCTCGCCACCCTCGGGTTCTGGCTCGGCAACGGCTCCGGCCTGACCGCCGCCTTCACCGCCGCCGTCGCCGTACTGATCATCGCCTGCCCCTGCGCCCTGGGCCTGGCCACCCCGACCGCCCTCATGGTCGGCACCGGACGCGGCGCGCAGCTCGGCATCCTCATCAAGGGACCCGAGGTCCTGGAGTCGACCCGCGAGGTCGACACGATCGTCCTGGACAAGACCGGCACCGTCACCACCGGCAGGATGACCCTGCTCGCCGTACACACGTCCGAAGGCACCGACGAGACGGACGTACTGCGCCTGGCGGGCGCCCTGGAGCACTCCTCCGAGCACCCCATCGCCCAGGCCGTGGCTCAGGGAGCGGCCGACAAGGTCGGGGCCCTGCCGGTGCCCGAGGACTTCGCCAACGTTCCCGGACTCGGTGTCCAGGGCGTCGTCGAGGGCCACGCCGTTCTGGTGGGCCGCGAGAAGCTGCTCACCGACTGGGCCATGGAACTGCCCGCGCCGCTGGCCCGGGCCAAGGCAGGGGCCGAGAAGGCGGGGCGGACCGCGATCGCGGTCGCCTGGGACGGCGAGGCCCGCGCCGTCCTGGAAGTCGCGGACGCGGTCAAGGACACCAGCGCCGAGGCGATCGAGCGGCTCAGGGGCCTGGGCCTCACGCCGATCCTGCTGACCGGCGACAACACGGCCGTCGCCGAGTCGGTGGCCGCCGAGGTCGGTATCGAGCAGGTCATCGCCGAGGTCATGCCGCAGGACAAGGTCGACGTCATCAAGCGGCTGCAGGCCGAAGGCCGCAGCGTCGCGATGGTCGGCGACGGCGTCAACGACGCCGCCGCCCTGGCCCAGGCCGACCTCGGACTCGCCATGGGCACCGGCACCGACGCCGCGATCGAAGCCGGTGACCTGACCCTGGTCCGTGGTGACCTGCGGGCCGCCGCCGACGCGATCCGGCTGTCACGCAGGACGCTCGGCACCATCAAGTCGAACCTGTTCTGGGCCTTCGGCTACAACGTGGCAGCCATCCCGCTCGCGGCGGCCGGTCTTCTCAACCCGATGATCGCCGGAGCGGCCATGGCCTTCTCCTCGGTCTTCGTCGTCGGCAACTCACTGCGTCTTCGGTCGTTCCGCGCGGCCGACCAGCACTGACGGCCGCAGCCCCCGGCCGGGGCGGGTACGGACCACGATCCGTACCCGCCCCGGCCCCGCTGCACCCAGGACAAGGCCGACATCCAGCGCCACCTGCGGCGCGTCGAAGGACAGGTGCACGGACGGCCGGTGGTGTCCACGGCGGGGTTCGGGGCGTGCGGGGTCGCGCTCTGGTTGAGCGCGAGCCGGTTCGGCGGGATGCTGGTGACGGCACCCGAGAAGCTCGCCGGGGTCTGCTTGGCACCGGGCTCGGGCCGCGGTGAGGACGAGGGTGAGAACCCCATGGACGACGTGCCCGTCGCATCCGCAGGGACCGGGGGTGGACGCGTGCCGGAGGACTTGGCGGCGGTCATCGACGCCCGGGGTTTCATCATGGCCTGGGGCGCCGAAGCCCGGCGCGTGCTCGGATACGAGCCCGATGAGGTCGTGGGGCGTGCCGCCGCCGATCTGCTCGCCGCGGACCTGCCCCGGTCCGCGCGGCGTCACGTGGCCAAGGCGCACGGATGCGTCAGCGAGGTGGCGCTGCGGCACCGGGACGGCAGCCGGATCATGATGCGTCTTCGGGGGGTGCCGCTCCTGGACGCGGACCGCGGAACCCCGTGGTTCGTGACCGGGGCGGCACCAGAGAGCCCGGCCGGGCCGTCCGACCCGGGGGCGGCCGCGTTGTGGGACTGGACGCTCGCTCAGCTCCCGCTGCCCGTCGCGGTTTACGACCACAACGCGCGAATGGTGGGCGCCAACGAGCGCATGACTCGCGTGCTGGGCAAGCCGGTGGAGGAGATGCGGGGTCTGAGCCTGTGGGAGATCGAGCCCCACCAGCCGTTCGACGAGTTCGACCGCCTCCATCGGCAGGTTCTGCGCACAGGTGAGACCGTGTTGCACGAGGCACACGTCCTGACTCCCGGCGAGACCCGGGCCCATTCCTGGGCGATCACCTACTCGCCGCTGAAGGACGAGAACGGCACGGTGCGAGGCATGTCGACGGCGGCGTTCGACAGCACGGAGCAGTACTGGGCCCGCCGCCGTCTGGCGGTGCTCAACGACGCCAGCCTGCGCATCGGCAGCACCCTGGCCGTGACCAGGACGGCCGAGGAGCTGGCGGAGGTGGCCGTATCGGGGTTCGCAGACTTCGTCACGGTCGACCTCCTGGACTCCGTGGCCCGCGGCGACGAGCCGGAACCGGTGTCGCCCGCCGGTCCGGTCGGCTACCGCCGCTCCGCACAGCAGTCGGTCCTGGAGGGCTGTCCGGAGGCGGTGCTGCAGCCGGGAGACGCGGACGTCTATCCTCCTGGCTCGTCACCGGTCCAGGTGCTGGCCACCGGCCGCAGCGCCCGGCACCACTCCGGCGAGCCCCTGATGGGGCAGTGGGTCACATCGTCCCCGGCTCGCGCCGAGGCCGTACGCAAGTACATGATCCACTCCATCATGATGGTGCCGCTGCGTGCCCGGGGGGTCACTCTGGGGCTGGTTCACTTCCTGCGGCACCGCACGGCGGAGACGTTCAGCGAGGACGATCTGCTGCTCGCGGAGGAGATCGTCGCCCGGGCGGCGGTGTGCGTCGACAACGCCCGCCGTTACACCCGCGAACGACGCACCGCCCTGGCCCTCCAGCGGAGCCTGCTTCCCGACCGGCTGTCACAGCCGGCGGCGCTGGAGGTCGCCTACCGCTATCTGCCGGCCGGCGCCGGGGCCGAGGTCGGCGGTGACTGGTTCGACGTGATCCCGCTGTCCGGCGCCCGGGTCGCCCTGGTCGTGGGTGACGTGGTGGGCCACGGTATCCACGCGTCCGCCACCATGGGCCGCCTGCGGACCGCCGTACGGACTCTCGCCGACATCGATCTCGCCCCGGACGAACTGCTCACCCAGCTGGACGACCTCGTCATCCGCCTCGACCGGGATGAGGGACCGGAGGTACGCGGGCAGCCGCAGGAGGCCAGCGGCGAAGTGGGCGCCACCTGTCTCTACGCCGTGTACGACCCGGTGTCCCGCCACTGCACCCTGGCCAGGGCCGGGCATCCGCCGCCCGCCGTGGTCACCGCCGGCGGCGCCGTACGGTTCCTGGACCTGCCCGCCGGGCCGCCGCTCGGCCTCGGCGGCCTGCCGTTCGAGGCCACCGACATCGAACTCGACGAGGGCAGCCTGCTCGCCCTCTACACCGACGGTCTGATCGAGGCCGCCCACCGGGACATCGACGTCGGCCTCGGCCTCCTGCGGGAGGCACTGCGCCACCCCGCCCCCACCCTGGAGCAGACCTGCGACGAGGTGCTGGGCACGGTACTGACCCAGCGCTCCGACGACGACATCGTCCTGGTCCTGGCCCGGACCCGGGCGCTCGATGCCGACCATGTACGCACCTGGCAACTGCCGTCGGACCCGGCGGCTGTCGCAGGCGCCCGGCGGACGGCCGGCGAGCAGCTGGCCGCCTGGGGGCTGGGGGAGTCGGCATTCGCGACGGAGCTGATCGTCAGCGAGCTGGTCACCAACGCCATCCGCTACGGCGCCCCGCCCATCCAGCTGCGGCTGATCTGCCACGACACGCTGATCTGCGAGGTCTCCGACGCCAGCAGCACCGCACCGCACCTGCGACGGGCCCGGGTCTTCGACGAGGGAGGCCGCGGACTGCTCCTGGTGGCCCAGGTCGCCGAACGCTGGGGGAGCCGCCAGACCCCCACGGGAAAGACCATCTGGGCCGAACAACCCCTGTCGGTCTGACGGTCCGGACAGCGACCCGGGCCGGGCTCACGGCCGAGGCGGTCGCGTGGCCTGCCGGCGACGAGGTGCCGGCGCCGGCCCGGCCGCCGAGCCGTTGCGCTGGAGCCGACTCAGTGATCTCCATAGCTCTTCGGCAGGCCGAGCACATGCTGCGCGATGTAGGCGAGGATGAGTTCCTGTGGCAGCGGCGCGATCTTCATCAGTCGGGCTTCCCTCCAGTAACGTGCGACGTGGTACTCCTCGGCATAGCCGTAGCCGCCGTGAACCTGCATGGCGGCGTCGGCGGCCTCGAAGCCCGCGTCGGTGGCCAGGAACTTGGCCGTGTTGGCCTCGGCCCCGGCCGGGAGGCGCTGGTCGATCAGCCAGCCGGCGCGGCGGGTGACCAGCTCGGCGGCCTGGAGACGCGCGTGGGCCTGGGCCAGCGGGAAGGCGACGCCCTGGTTCTGGCCGATCGGCCGACCGTGGACGACCCGCTCCTTGGCGTAGGCGACCGCCCGGCGCATCGCGGCCCGGCCGATACCGATGGCCTCGCTCGCGATGAGGATGCGCTCGGCGTTCAGCCCGTCGAGGAGGTAGCGGAAGCCGGCCCCCTCCTCCCCCACCCGGTCGGAGACATGGACCAGGAGGTCGTCGTAGACGGTCTCGCAGGAGGCGACCGCGTTGCGGCCCGCCTTGGGGATGGCACGGATGGTGACGGCCGGGTCCTGCAGATCGGCCATGAGCAGGGTGAGGCCGTCGGTGCGCTTGACGCACTGCTCCACGGGAGTGGTCCGCACCAGCAGGAGCACCTTCTCGGACTCCAGGGCCTTGGAGGTCCACACCTTCTGTCCCCGCACCCGGTAGTGCTCACCCTCCAGCACGGCACTGGTGCGGATGGCGAGGGTCTCGGTGCCCGCGTCGGGCTCGGTGACGCCGAAGGCCACGTGCAGGTCCCCGGCGGCGACCCTGGGAAGGTAGCGCTGTTTGAGTTCCTCGCTGCCGTGCAGGACCAGCGGGTGCATGCCGAAGATGGACAGGTGGATGGCGCTGCAGCCGTTCATTGCGGCCCCCGAGGCGGCCACCTCTTCGAGGATGACCGAGGCCTCCAGCAGTCCGCGGCCGCCACCGCCGTACTCCTCGGGGATGGCGATGCCGATCCAGCCGCCGTGGGCAAGCGCGTTGTAGAAGTCCCAGGGGAACTCGTGCTTGGCGTCCTTGTCCGCCCAGTAGGCGTCGTCGAACTTGGCGCAGATGCTGCGGACGGCGTCCCGGATGAGCTGGACATCCTGGTCCTGCGTGAAGTCCACGGTGTGCCGCTCCTCATGGTGTCCGGGTCCGCGCGATCAGGCGCGGTTCGGGTGTGAATCAGGCGGGGATCAGGTCTGGGCGAACTGGAGCGACTTGAACTCGTAGAACTCCAGGAGCCCGTGGACTCCGAGTTCCCGGCCGATGCCGGACTGCTTGACGCCGCCGAAGGGCGCGAGGGCGTTGAAGTACGAGCCGTTGATGTCGACCTGCCCGGTGCGCAGCCGCCGGGCCACGCGCTCGGCCCGTTCCAGATCCCGTGACCAGACGCCGCCGGCCAGGCCGTAGATCGTCGAGTTGGCGATCTCGACGGCTTCGTCGTCGGTGTCGTAGGGAAGGATGGCGAGGACGGGGCCGAAGACCTCGTCCTGGGCGAGCGCCATGTCGACGGTGACGTCGGAGAAGACCGTGGGCGCCACGAAAAAGCCGTCCGAAAAGCCGTCCGGCAGCCCGTCCGGCTGCTCGGGGCCGCCGCAGACCAGCCGCGCGCCCTGTTCGAGCGCGCGCCGGATGTGTCCGCGTACGGTGTCCTGCTGAGCGGCGGAGACGAGGGGGCCCATGGTGGTGTCGGGGTCGAGCGGGTCGCCGAGCCGGTAGCGCGCGGCGCGGGTCCGTACGAGTTCCTCCGCCTGGTCGAGCTGAGAGCGGTGGACGAGCATCCGGGTCCACGCGGTGCAGGTCTGGCCGGTGTTGGTGAAGCAGTTGGCCACGCCCACCTTGACGGCCTGCGGCAGGTCGGCGTCGTCGAGGATGACGTTCGCCGACTTGCCGCCCAGTTCCAGCGCCACGCGCTTGACCGTTCGGGCCGCCGCTTCTCCGATACGGCGGCCGGTTCCGGTCGAGCCGGTGAAGTGGACCATGTCCACGTCCGGGTGCTCGACCAAGGGCTCGCCGACCGAGGCTCCGGTGCCGCTGACGAGGTTGAAGACACCGGCGGGGAAGCCGAGTCCGTGGACGATGTCGGCGAGCAGGAACGCGCTCAGGGGGGCGATCTCGGAGGGCTTGACGACGGTCGTACAGCCGGTGGCCAGGGCCGCGCCCATCTTGCCCAGGACCTGCTGGAGGGGGAAGTTCCACGCCGTGACGCAGGCGACGACACCGATCGGTTCGCGGACGACGACGGAGGCTCCGATCTTCTCCTCCAGGGGCAGATGCGGCAGCAGTTGGCGGTAGTTGGTGAGCGCCGCGCGGGGCGCGTCGGCCTGGAGCATGCGGGACACGCGCAGCGGGGTGCCGACCTCCGTCGTGATCAGCGCGGCGAACTCCTCGGCCCGCTCGGCGAGCGCCTCCTCAAGCCGGCTCAGCAGATCGAGGCGCTCCGCCATCGGCCTGCCCGACCAGTTGGGGAAGGCGCGGCGGGCGGCGGCCACGGCGGCACTCACGTCCCGCGCCGTCCCGTCCGGGACACTGCCCACCGCTTCTCCGGTGGCGGCGCCGCGCACGTCGAGGGTCGCCGGGCTGTCCGACGGGCACCAGGTGCCGTCGATGTAGTGGGCGTCGCGGATGATCACGGTGCTCTCCTCACCGCGGCGTCTTGGCGTGCAGGCGCCGCATCTTCGCCAGCCAGCCGTCGTAGTCGGCCGCCTTGCCCTGGAAGTACTTCGGTACGTTCGGGTGGGTGAGGATGAGGAAGTCCTCCTTGCGCATCCCGTCGACCACGCAGTCGGCGGCTTCCTCGGGCCCGATCGCGCCGGCCACGGCGAACCACTCACCCTGTGCCCCGCGCAGCATGTCCGTGCGCACGCCTTCGGCCACGATGCAGGAGACCTTGACGCCGGCGTCCCCGTAGTGGATGGACAGCCACTCGGTCAGGCCCACGACCGCGTGCTTGCTGGTCGTGTACGGGGCGTTGCCCAGCGCGGTGAGCAGGCCGCCGGCGGAGGCGTTCTGCACCAGGTAGCCGTCGCCGCGCTCAAGCATCTGCGGCAGCACGGCACGGGCGGCGTACACCTGGGCCATGACATTCACGTCCCAGACCTGCTGCCAGGCGGCGTTGGAGGCCCATGGGTTGCCGCGCTCCTGGAGCGGTGTGACGCCGTCGTGGGGTTCGCCCCAGAGCACACCGGCGTTGGAGACGAGGACGTCCACCCGGCCGTGGTGCGCCGTGGTCACCTCGACGAGTTCGGAGACCTGTTCCTCGACCCGTACGTCGACGGCGTGACCGAGGCAGCCCAGTTCCGCGGCGACGCGGGCGGTGCCGGGCCCGTCGATGTCCGAGACGACGACAGTCGCTCCCTCGGCGGCGAACCGGCGGCACATGGCCTCACCCATGCCGGCCGCGCCGCCGGTCACCACGACGACCTTGTCCCTCAGCTCCACCTGGTGCCCTCCCGATCCGCCGACGGCCTCCTGATCCGGCCCGGACGCGGTCAGTTCAGACCGGTCAGCTCGGCCGTGTTGGCCCACATGATCCGGCGCTCGCCTGCGGGGTCATTGAGCTCCCCGACGATCTTCTCGAACTGCCGGGGCTCGGCGAGGCCCTCCGGGTGCGGGTAGTCCGAACCGAACAGGACGTGTTCGGCGCCCAGTTGGCCGACGACTTCGCGCAGGTTGTCCTCCCAGAAGGGGGCGACCCAGACGTGCTGCTTGAACTGCTCGACGGGGTCGGACGCGAAGTAGCCCGGGCGCTGGAAGCCGGCCCGGTTGAGGCCCGCCAGGAGCAACGGCAGGAACTCGGCGCCGTTCTCGACCGAGGCGACCCGCAGGGTGGGGAAGCGTTCGAAGAGCCGGTCGCAGGTGAGCGCGCCGAGGTAGTTGCCGATGGCGCGGTCGTGGCCGACGGCGACCTCCAGCGGGGGCGCGACGCCGCCGATGATGTTGCCGTGGTGCTCGACGTATTTGTCGAGGCCCGCGCCGCCGACCTCGCCGATGTGCGGGACCAGGGTGGCGCCGGCCTCGGCGATCCGGGCCCAGATCGGGTCGAAGACGGCGTTGCCGGGGCTGACCCAGCCGTCCCGCGTGTAGACCGCCCCCGGCCGTACGACAAAGATTCGGGCGCCGTTGGCGAGCCCGTGCTCGACCTCGGCGACGGCGGCGTCGACATCGCCGAAGGCGAGGTAGGGGGCCGCGAAGATGCGGTCCTGGTAGTTGTAGCCCCAGTCTTCGAGCACAAAGCGGTTGAACGCCTTGTAGGCGACCGCGGCCGCCTCGACGTCGTACTGGAGGCCTTCCTCGTATCCCATGCCGACCGTCGGCAGCAGCCAGATGCTCTGGAGGTCCTGCTCGTCGAGCTTGGCGATGCGCGCGTCGCGGTCGCGGTAGTAGGCGGGCAGCGGCTCGCGTTCGGCGAGGTACTCCGACAGCGGCTTGCCCGCCTTGTTGCCGCGGAAGTAGTCCGCCATCACGCCCGGCTTCACGATCGGGTCGAAGGTCGGGTTGGTCACCGTACGGTCGATCTTCCCGCCGACGATGGCGCGGACCCGGTTGTCGATGGTCGCGATCTGGACCGTGCGTTCCGCCCAGCCCTTGGGGCAGTGGCGTGTGAACGCGTCGAGAGGCTCGTAGTAGTGCTGGTCGCAGTCGAAGACCGGCAGCTTGGCGTCAGCGCTCATGGTTCCCGCTCCGTGGTCTCGCGCCCACTGCGCCGCGTGCAGGGCACACGCAAGGGCTGGTTTTGTTTTCTAACTCTATCCAGAATTAGGCACCCGTCAAGGTGCGTTCAAGCCCGCGCGAGGAGGGCGTCGACGACCGCTCCCCCGTCAGCGCCGACCAGAGCGGGGTTCACCTCGAGCTCGCTCAGGTGCTCGTCGCGGAGGATCGCCGCCAGCTGATGGAGCGTGCGGTGGACCCAGCCGACGTCGATCGGGCCCGTGCCCCGGAAGCCGAAGAGCAGCTCGGCCGTGCGCAGCCGCAGCAACGCGCGACGCAGGGTGTCCTCGCCGCACGGCAGCGGCACCGACTCGATGTCCCTGAGGACCTCCACCGCCGCTCCGCCGATACCGACGCTGCCGAAGACGCCGAGACGGCCGGCGTCACGGACGGTCAGCACGAGTTCCACGCCACCACTGACCATCCGCTGTACGAGCCAGGACGACTGGGGCGGCAGGCCCGCCTTGGCCGCCTGGGTCCGCATGCCTCCCAAGGCGTTCACGACGGCGTCGGCGCTGCCGAGCCCGACCCGTACGAGGCCGAGCTCCATCCGGTGCGCCACGCCCTCGTCGCCCGACTTCACGACCACGGGGTAGCCCAGTTCCTCGGCCGCCGCGCCGACCTCCGTCACGTCGTTGCCGCAGACGCGCATGGGGGCGACGTCGACGCCCGCCTGTTCGAGCAGGCGCAGCGCCGTCGCACCGCCGGTGGAGGCGGCGGCCGGAGCGGCCGCCTCGGCCCGGTGCGCGCCGGGGCGTGGCAGGGACCGTTCCGGCCCCAGCAGGGCCCGTACGAGACGGCCCAGGTCGGAGGGCTTCTCGGCGACGAGCACACCGCGCGCCCGCAACTGCTCGATGTAGGGCCGCAGGGCGTGGCCGCCGTACCAGAGCACTACGAAGGGCTTGCCGCTCTCGTCCATGACCGTCAGCACATCGTCGACGCTCTGCTGGTTCCAGCCGCGCGCGCCCATGGGCAAGGGAACACAGACCGCCTGGACGGCCGGATCGGCGGCCACGGCGGACAGGTAGTCGCGGAAGTCTCGCGGCATCGAACCGGGGCCGACGTCGAGCGGGTTGTGGGCCGCCGTGAACTGCGGTGACTTCACCTTGACCCGTTCGAAGGTCTCCCGGGACAGTGGCGGGAACGTCACTCCGGCCGCCGACAGTTGCTCGGTCGCGAGCACGGCCATGCCGCCGGAGTAGGCCACCATTCCCCACTCGCGCGGGAAGGCCGATCCGGTGTCGCGCACCGCGCCGAGCACCCACAGGTCGTCCGGGTCGTCCACGACCGTGACACCGAGCGCGCGCAGCAGGCCGAGTTCGAGCGCCCCCCGCCCGACGATCTTCCCGGTGTGACTGGCCGCCGCCCGCTCCCCCGCGTCGGTCCGCCCGCCCAGGTAGGCGACCAGCCGCTTGCCGGCGGCGTGCAACTCCCGTACGGCCTCCGCGAACAGCGCACCGTCCCGGATCGACTCGACATACAGGGCCACGGTGTGGACGTCGGACTCCTGTGCGAAGTAGGACACGAAGTCGGGGATGTCCATGTCCCGCTGGTTGCCGGTGCTCACGATGTGGGAGATGCCGACGCCGGCCAGCCGTGCCCGCTCCACGACGGTGCTGCCGATGGCGCCGCTCTGGGCGATGACGGCGAGCCCGCCGACAGCGATGGGCTCACCCTCGGTCAGTACGGACGTCATGCTCATCGCCAGGCCGCTGCCGACGGTGACCAGTCCCGTGCTGTTGGGGCCCACCACGTCGATGCCGTGGCGGCGGGCGAAGTCGAGCAGCGACTCCTCCAGCGCATGCCCTTCCGGCCCCATGTCGCCGAACCCCGCGGTCAGCACCAGCACGTGCCGGGCGCCCACCTGGGCACACTGTTCCAGCACGGACAGGACATGGCGCGCCGGAACGGCGATCACGACGACGTCGGGAACGTGGTCGAGGTCCTTGAGTGACGGAACGGCGGGCCGGCCGTCCACCGAGGTCGCGGTCGGGTGGATGACGCTCACCTGTCCGGCGTAGCCGTAGACGCCGAGGTGATCGAGGACGGCACGACCACCGGCCTTGTAGGCCCGGCCGGTGCCGGTCGAGACACCGACGACGGCGACGGAGCGGGGTTCGAGGAAGATCCGGGCCACCTCCGGCCGGAGCGCCGCCCGCGGCTCCGTACCGAGGCCTGCCGACTGGTCAACCGACATGGTCGTCCTGTCCTTCTCTCGCTGTGATGGCCGTCAATGGATGAGCCGGGAAACGCCGAGGACCATTGTCACGGTCGCGGCCGGACTCTATATTTCTACATAGAATTTGAATCAGGTCAACGAGTTGCCCCGGAGGCCGATCACGTGATCGCCACGATGACCGCGGAGCGGGAGGAACTGACGCGGCTCGTCCGCCGGTTCCTGGCGGAGCGTGCGCCGCTGTCCGAGACACGACGCTTTCTCGACACGGGTGGATTCGACCCGGCCGTGTGGGAGCGGATGGGCAAGGAGCTCGGTCTGCAAGGGCTCAGCCTGCCCGAGGAGTTCGGCGGTGCCGGCTACGGCACCGCCGAACTCGCCCTCGTCGTCGAGGAGATGGGCCGCACGCTCTACAACGGCCCCTTCTTCTCCACCATCTGCCTCGCGGCCACGGCCCTGCTGGCATCCGGCGACACCGAACGGCACAGCGCGCTGTTGACCGGCCTGGCGGCCGGCGAGGTCACCGCGTCCCTCGCGTTCGCCGAGCCGGGCGGACCCTGGGACGGTGCGACGTGTTCGACCCGCTGGGAGCGGGACGAGGCGGGCGGGTACCGGTTGTGGGGCGCGAAGACCCTGGTCGTGGACGGCGAGTCCGCCGACCTGCTGCTGGTGACGGCAGCGAGCGCACAGGACCCGTCCGCCCTTTCACTGTTCGTCCTTGAGGGGGTGGCGTCAGGGGTTCGTCGGCGCATGCAGCCCGCTCTCGATCAGACGCGGGGGCTGGCAGCCGTGGACCTGGAGGCGGCCCCGGCGATGCTGGTCGGCGAACTGGGCGGTGCCGGGCCGGTGTTGCGCCGCACCCTCCAGCGGGCGGCGGTACTGCTGGCCGCCGAGCAGGTGGGGGGAGCCCGGGGCTGCCTCGACATGGCCGTCGAGTACGCCGGCGCCCGGGCGCAGTTCGGCCGCGCCATCGGGAGCTTCCAGGCCGTCAAGCACCGCTGCGCCGACATGCTGCTCGATGTCGAGACGGCCCGTTCGGCGGTCCTGTACGCCGTCTCCGTTCTCGACGGTGCCGACGGGCGCGATGGCGTCGATGAGTACGGTGACCCGGCCGAGGCGGCGAGCCTGGCGCGGGCGCACTGCTCGGAGGTCTTCTCACGGGTGGCTTCGGGCAATGTGCAGATCCACGGCGGCATCGGCTTCACCTGGGAGCACGACGCCCACCTCTACCTCAAACGCGCCAAGAGCTCCGAGGGACTGCTCGGCAGCCCCAGCGAGCACCGGGAGCTGCTTGCCCGGTCGATGAATCTGTAAGTGCCCGCGGGGACGTGTGGCTCAGAGCGAGTATCCGCCGTCGACGTGAAGGCGTGCACGATGTTGCCTGCGGTGTCTTTGGGGGCGGGTGGCTCTGGTTTGGTTGCGAGGCCTGGTTGGGCGCGGAGTGTTTCGATCCTGCGGCGCAGATCGGTAGTGGCGTAGAGGACGTCGAGGCTGATCCCGCCGGTGCGGGCGACCGACCGGAAGGTGATCTCTTGCTGGGTTTTGACGAGTTCGCGGATCGCGGTCTCGGCTCGTGCGGTGGCGGTCTCACGTTTGCGACGGGCTGCGTGGCGTAGTGCTTCGGCTCGCCGCTGGGCGACTGTACCGGGCTCGTTCGCGCCGGATGGGTCGGCGCGGTTTTTGGTGTGGCTCGTGACGAGCTCGGCGATCAAGGATGGGTAGGCCGAGTGCGGTGAGGATCGCGGTCTGGCTGCTGGTGAGTTCGGTGCGGCGGCGGAACGTCCGGGCGGGCCGGTCAAGGTGCCCAGGTGGACGCGGTCGAGTTCGCGCCGCAGGTCGGGCCGGCGCCGGCCGGTGCGTGTTTCGGCGACACGGATCAGCAGCAGCCCCAGCCGGCAGAACAGGACGTGGGAGCGGATGCGGTCCTCGCGGCGGTGGTGGACCAGCCGGAGGTCGAGCACGGTCTTCATCTCGCGCCGGCCGCGCTCGACCTCCAGAAGTTACTTGTACCCCAGGGCGATACCCTCGGACGACAGTGTCGGGTCGCTGGTGCGTGGTAGGTCGGAGCCGTTAACCGTTCCCGAGATTGACGTAGACCGACTTTGTCTGGGTGAACGTCTCGATCGAGCCGGTGCCGAGTTCGGTTCCGTGGCCGGATTGCCTGCGGGCCGCGAAGGGCACGTTGGAGGACAGCACTCCATAGGTGTTGACCCACACGGTGCCGGCGCGCAGTGCCCGCGCGCCGCGGTGCGCGCGAGAAACGTCGTTGGTCCAGATTCCGGCGGCGAGTCCGTACGGAGTGTCGTTCGCGATCGCGTAGGCCTGTTCGTCGCTGTCGAACGGAATGACCGAGAGCACCGGCCCGAAGATCTCCTCCTGGGCCACCCGCATCTCGTTCGACACGTTGGTCAGGATCGTCGGCTCGACGAAGTACCCGACATCGCCGACGGTGTTACCGCCGAAGGCGATCTCCGCGCCCTCGCCCCGGCCGATATCGATGTAGTCCATGACCCGGCGCAATTGCACATCGGAGACCAGCGGCCCCATCGTGACGGAAGGATCGAAGCCACTGCCCAGCTTCATGGGCTTGGTGAACTCGACGAGTGTCCGAACGAATTCGTCGTGGATACGGCGTTCTACGAGCAGACGGGTTCCGGCCAGACATGCCTGCCCGGAATTACCCCAGGCCGTCGCTACCGCGCCCGCGGCCGCGTCGGCCAGGTCGGCGTCGCCGAAGACGATGTTGGCGCTCTTGCCGCCGAGTTCGAGGTGTACCGGCTTGAGTGGATCGGAGGCCAGCGCCTGGATACGGCGCCCGGTGGCCGTCGATCCGGTGAACACCACGGCGTCGACGTCGGGGTGCCGGACGAGCCGGGCGCCCACGTCGGCGCCGGTGCCCTGCACCACGTTCACCACGCCCGGCGGGATGCCGGCTTCCAGAGCCAATTCGGCCAGCAGGAGTGCGGACAGCGGCGTCTGTTCGGCAGGCTTGATGACAATACTGTTGCCGCAGGCGACGGCCGGCGCCATCTTCCACATGAACGCGCCCGCCGGCCCGTTCCACGGAATGATCCCCACACATACACCGATCGGCTCGCGCGCCGAATACACGTGCATGCTGTCCGCGGCCGGATGAACAACCCCGTCCAGCTTGGACGGCCAGCCGGCGTAGTAGGTCACGATCTCCTCGCACATGCCCACCGTGTAGTCGGCGAAGACTCTGGGCATGCCGTTGTCGAGCACATCGAGTTCGGCGATGGCCGAGGCGTGCTGCCGCAGGAGTTCTCCGAACCGGCGCAGCACACGCTCCTTCTCGAACGGCGCAAGACCGCGCCACCGGCCGTCGTCAAAGGCCCGCCGGGCCGACTCGACCGCCGCGTCGACATCCCCGGTGCCACCCCGAGCAACCTCGGCGATCTTGGCACCGGTCGCCGGATCGGTCACATCCATGGTCGCCCCGTCGACGGAGGCACACACCTTGCCGTCCAACAGATGACCGAGCACTGGCCGGGCCAGGAAAGACCGCGTGCTCTCCGACAGCGACGGCTCGTACACCTGGGTCATGTCGCTACTCCTCCCGCATCGTTGGGGGTGGTCAGCAGGACCAACTCGCCACGGCCGTCCCGCGCCCGCGTGTCGCCCTGCGCAGTGCCGCCTGGATCAAGCTGACCGCCTTCTACCGTCCGCACCGGACGGGGAGTTCGACCGGTCCACGAGCCGGTCCAGGGCGGTACTGCACGTCCTCTCCGGGGATCAGCAGTTCGAACGTGCCGAGTTCGCAGATCGCCGCGATCGCGAGGCGGAGTTCGCGACGAGCGAGGGGAGCCCCGAGGCAGCGGTGGATGCCTGCCCCGAAGGACACATGCTTGGCATGGTTGTCCCGACCGAAGTCCAGAACGTCAGGATCGGGGAACGTTTCCGGGTCGCGGTTGGCCGCCGCCCAGTTCAGGATCACACGCTCGCCCTTTCCCATGGGGCAGCCTCGAAGCTCGGTGTCTTCGGTCAGAGTGCGGGCCGCGGCCGGGACAGGCGCTTCGAACCGGAGGAACTCGTCGACGGCACGGTCGATCTCGGAGGCCGGCCGGCCCCGAAGTTGCCGACGCAGGGATGGATTCACGGCCAGTTGCCGGGCGACGTTGCCGAGCGCGGAGGCCGTCGTCTCCATGCCTGCGATCACGACGAGCAGCATGGTCTCCAGCCGTTGCCGGTCGTCCATGGTGAACGCCCCGTCGAGGCCGGCGTGGGCGATCGTGCCGACAAGGTCGTCGCGCCGGCCCTCACTTCTGCGGTTCTGCATCATCTCCGAGCACCACGCTCCGAGCTGGGGGATGTTTTCTACCGCCGATTCGGGGCGGAAGAAGAGCTCGTCGATGATGCCGATCACCCAGTCGACGTCCTCGGGCCGTTCGCCGTGGAGAAACGTCCTGAAGAAGACCTGCGATGGCAGGGCCATCGTGAAATAGCGGACGAGATCGCACGGGCTCAGCTCGACGCACTTGTCCAGCAGCTCACCGATGATGCCTCGGATGAGCGGCTCCGTCCGCTCGAGCTCCTTGGGCATGAACAGTGGGCTCAGGACTTTACGCACCTCACGGTGAAACGGCGGGTCGGTCTCGAGCGGGACCATCCGGAACACGTCGAGATCGAACTGGACCGGAGCGGCACCGTCGGCGGAGCTGTACTGCCTCCAGTTCTGGGCGGCGGTACTCACGTCGTCATGGCGGTTGAGCAGCCAGAAGCCGTCATGCTGATCCGACCATCCGACCGGGCAGTGCCCCAGGATGTCCTGAGTCCGCTCCCAGAGGCTGTTGGCGAGGGTGGGGTCCAGGATGTCGAAGTCGACCGTCGGCCTCTGACCTGCGCTCGCCTGGGGTGCGGCGCCTCCGCTGTCGGTCTCCATGTGGGTCTCCTTTCGCGGTTCTCGAAACGATGTGGACGGGCGAGGCCGCGTCGCACCTCGCTGGGGGCCGGACGCGGGTCACGTCAGGCCGTAACCCATTCCGCCGCCGACGACGTGCACGTGCCCGTGGACGTAGTTCGACAGGGGAGAGCACAGGTAGAGAATCGAGTTCGCCGCTTCCTGAGCCGTACCGCTCCGCCCGAGCGGCACCGGCATGGGCCGCGGCGCGTACAACTCCTCGTCGGTCATCTCGCGTCCGGGCTCCATGCCGAGGTTTCTGGCGGCGGTATCGGCCAGACCCACCTGAACCTCGCGGCCACCGACCACGACGCGGCGGTCACTCTGGGCCGGGGCGGCGAGCCGGGTGGAGATCCCGCCGAATGCGACGGCGTTGACGTTGATCTTCAGCGGGCCCCACTCGTTGGCCAGTGCGCGGGTGAGTCCGATCAGCCCGGATTTGGCCGCCGCGTAGTTACCGGCACCAACCTGTCCGAGGGCCGCCGCGACGGAGCTGACGTTGACGACCTTGCGAAACCGTTCGATCCCTTGCGCGGCCTCCGCCTTGGCCGGCCCGCGCAGGTGCGGCGCGGCGGCGCGCAGGATCCGGAACGGCGCGACGAGGTGGATGTCGAGCTGGGCTTGAAACTGCTCGTCGCTCATTTTGTGGAGCAGACCGTCCCAGTTGTAACCCGCGTTGTTCACCACGATGTCGAGCTGGCCGAACGCGTCGATCGCCTGGCCTACCAGAGCGTCCGGCGCCCCCATAGCGGTGAGATCTCCGACGAAGCCGATCGCGGACTTCCCGCCGATCTCGCTCACGAGCCCGTTCACCCGGTCGCCGTCGAGGTCGGCCACCACGACCCTCGCTCCGTGCTCCACCAGGGTCAGCGCGGTAGCCCGCCCGATCCCCTGAGCACCGCCGGTCACGATGGCCACCCGGTCCTCAAGCATGGGGCCCGACGCCCCGGTCCGGCCGCTCACGCGGAACGGACCAGTGACTCGAGCCGGTCGATGGCTGCTTCGGTGTCGTCGTCGGCCAGAACGGTGTGCATACCGACGCTCCGGGCTCCGTCGAGGTTCCCCGCCATGTCATCGATGAACACGGCGCGCTCAGGAGGCACCGAACCGAGTCGGTCCAGAGCGAGTTCGTAGATCGCCGGGTCCGGCTTGCGGACGTTCACATCGCAGGAGGCCACGACCACGTTGAACAGATCGTCGGTGTCCAGTTTGGAGCGCCAGGAGTCGGAGAACTCCCGGGCGGTGTTGGTCACCAGCGCCGTCCGGAAGCCGCGCTCGCGCAGCTCGCTGACATAACTCACCATCCTGGGCCGCACCGGCATCCGGGCCACCACCTCGACCAGGCCGGCCAGGTTGACCGTCCAGCCGCGCCGAAGCCCTTCCGACCGGCCCCAGTCGTCAAGTTCCCGCAGGGTCATCTCGCCCCTTTCGACTTTGTGCAGGGGGCGGTCGCCCGCATCGGCGGCGTATGCGCCGAAGAAGAACTCGAAGAACTCTGCCGGGTCGGCGCCGGCGGACTCGGCCAACAGACGCATGCTCGGCCCCGGAAGTTCCGTGAGGACACCTCCGTAGTCGAAGAGAACGGCCTCGATCGTCTGCCCCATGGCTCACTACCTCGTTTCACGAATCGGCGACGTTGTGGCTTGGGTGTCAGCTGCCCGGCGTGGCAGCGGCATCCACGGTCGGATGGGAGCCGACGTGGCCCCCCGCGAGGTCGCCATCACCGTCTTCCTCGATGATCGTGACCTGGCCGGTGGTGCCGTTGACGGTGATGGTCGCGCCGTCCGGGATGAGCTTTTGCGCCTTCGGAAGCTGGACCGCCGGGAAGCCGTACTCGCGGGCGATGCACGAGGCGTGGGAGAGCATTCCACCGGTCTCGACGACAACGCCCTTGATGAGCAGGAAGACCGGTGTCCAACCCGGATCGGTGGCATGGGTCACGAGGATCTCGCCCTGCCGCACTCGTACGACGTCAGCGAGGGTGGGAACCACCCTGGCCACGCCGGTCACGGTGCCAGGGCTGTTACCGGTTCCGCGCATCGCGTCACTCCCGGCGGTGCCGGCCTGGAGATCGACCGCCCGGCCTCCCCGCAGGAACATGGGTAGCTCGGCCTCACCGTGGTGGATGCGGTCGCATTCCCTTCGCCGGGCGGCGATCTTCATGTTCAGCAGGCTTCGATGGGGCACGTGTCCCTTCAGGACGTCGTAAAGCTCGTGCTTGCTCAGGTAGTGGTATCCGTCGGGTTCGTCGATGTGACCGCGTTCGTGGACTCGGCGTCCGATCTCCACGAACCCGCGCTTGAAGCTCATCATGATCCGGTCGGTCGGGCTCTGCCGCTCGTTGTCCCGTGCCACGATCCACCGGTGCATCACGCGGTAGGTGAACTTGAAGGCCTCGGCCTTCAACCGCCCCAAGGGTTGCCGGCCTATCGTCGTCACGACCGACTCATAGGCTTCCGCGCGGCGACGGTTGGTCTCCCGTTCCTGTGCCATGGGGTCCAAGTTGGCGAGGTCTTCCATGTTGAGGAAGGTTTGGAACGAGCCGTAGTCGAGCGCGGGGTCTTCGCAGCGGCGGGGATAGATCATGTCTCGGTCGGCTTCTCCGCGGTGCCCGTACTCCCGCGCCCACGGCTGGTACTCGGCCAGGAACTCCCGGCCCTCGGGTGTGGTCTCGAGTTGGGCGAAGAACTCCCCGTCCCGGTACTCCCGGAACGTCTGGAGAAGGACCTCCGAACCCGCGATCCGCTTCGCGAAACCGACTAACGCCGTGTTCTCTTTCAGGGTGTCGGTCTGCTCGTCGCTACCGGTGAGGAGCTGCCCCAGCACCTGCTGCCAGTCCTCGTTCCCGTACCAACGCTGGAGAATCTTCGCGAGTATCAGCATCCATTCACGGAAGTACACGTAGAAGCCGACATCGAACTCGGCGTTGTACTCCTCCTCCAGCCGGAGCATGTGCTCGGTGTAGTCCCTGACCTCGGTGTCGGACATCGTCCGCAGCTGGTCGGCCGGAAGCCCGTTGATCTCCGGCCGCGCGGTTCGCCACCGCTCCAGCCGGTCCGGCAGATGGTACGGATTCGCCCGCGGGTCCGCGGCGATCACCGCGAGGTGGAAGCGCAGGTAGGCGGCGTAGCTGAAGGGCGCTGTCACGATCTCCTCGCGCTGCGCCGGGCTCAGCCATTCGAGCATTCCGGGCCGCAACGCGGGAATCCCCACGCGCTCGACGACCTGCCGCTCCCAGTCGGTGTTGTAGTAGAAGGTGCCCTTGTGGTACTTGAACAGCCGCAGCCGGGACAGATGGGGTAGCCCGGCCAGCATCGCCGCCCGGCCCCAGCCGTTCGTGTTGATGTGCTCGTAGCGCGCGGTGTAGGTGAGCGGGGTGACCGCTCCGGTGTTGACGGCATCGGAGAACGCCCGGGTCCAGACGACGTCGTCGCCCGGCTCGGTCATGTGCCAGGGGAACATGCTCGCGTCGACCTCGGCGTCCCACGAGAACTCGACCCCGGTGATCGGCCGGGACTGCAGCAGGTGGAGCCGGCCCCCGGCGAAGGCCCACTCGATGTCCTGGGGAACGCCTCCGTAGTGCAGTTCGATCCGGCGACCCAGTTCGGCCAGCGCCACGGCCTGCTCGTCGGACAGCGACAAGGCATCCTGCTCCTGCGGTGCGACGGCCTCGGTCACCGCGCCGTTACCGGTGGCGTGGTCCCGCACCATACGCACCGGCTTGGTGCCCGCGACGCTTTCCCGGATCCGCAGGCCGCGGCTGTCCACCGTGTACTGGTCGGGCGTGACGATGCCCTGCACCACCGCCTCGCCCAGCCCCCAGGCCGAGTTGATCACGATCTCGTCGGTCGCTGTCGTCACCGGATTGCCGGTGAACATGACTCCGGAGGAGTCCGACTCGACCATCGCCTGCACGACGACCGCGATCCGCGGCTCGGCTCGGTCGAAGCCCCTGTCATGACGGAACGAGGTCGCCCTGGCGGTCCACAACGAGGCCCAGCACCGCTTGACCGCGTCGACAACCTGGTCCGCGCCGCGGATGTCGAGGAAGCTGTCGTGCAGGCCCGCGAACGACGCGTCCGCCTGATCCTCCGCCGTGCCCGAAGACCGCACCGCCACGAAGACGTCGGTACCCAACTCGCCGTAACCTGCTTCGACGTCACGACGGATCGCGTCGGGTACCGCCGCCGCCATGATGGCGTCGCGGATCTCGCTCGTCAGCTGGTCCACCTGCGCGGGCGCGCTCCAGTCGATCGCGGCAAGCGCGTTCGCGATCGACTTGTGCAGGCCGTTCTCGTCGAGGAACAGGCAGTAGGCGTCCGTCGTCACGGTGTACCCGGGAGGTACATCGAAACCGGCACGGGTCAGGGACGTCAGATTGGCGGCTTTGCCGCCGACTTTCGCCAGTTGGTCCGCGCCGTCGTCGTCGAACCGGAGAAGGTAAGCGGTCATCGGTTGCCTCCCAGCGATACGTGCGGCTCAAGTCGAGCATCTCGGCAGTCGGGGGCGACCGGAACCGTAACCGGTACGGCCCTCCCGGTCGGCTACTACGGTGGTTGCCCCGCCGGGCACAGCTACTTGACCGGCGCTGGGTTCATCCCCGGAAGGAGCAGGTGTCCCGAATCGACGGGGATGTCCCGCCGGTGACCGCCGCCACCAGATCCGAGTTCAGGTAGAGCGCGGTGCCGGCGGTGACCTCAATCGGGATGTCGGCCTTCCCGAACTCCGCGCCCCTCGCGAGACCGTGTTGACATGGTGACCGCCTACGGTCCCGGTCAGCCGATCGCCCCGTCCGAGGTCTCGAGGGCACCGGGCAGTTCGGCGCGGCTGCGGATGCCGAGCTTCGCGTAGACGTGCTGGAGGTAGCTCTCGACGGTGCGGACCGACAGCCGGAACTGGTCGGCGATCTCCTTGTTCGACCGGCCGGATGCCGCCAGCAGCGCGGTGTCCGTCTCGGCCGGCGTGAGGTGGACCCGAAGCCCGATCCGCTGGACGCTCGGGGTGACAGCTCCGTCGCAACGAGCGAGTAGCGTCCGGGCGTGGCGCTCCGCCTCGCAGGCACGACGGATGTCTCCGGTGTGCCGCCAGGCTTGCGAGGCGTCCGCCATTGCTTCCGCCGCCAGTAGATCGGCACCCATCGCGGCGAAATCCGACGAGGTGTGCTCAAGACGCGCCGCGTCGCCGTCGGCCAGATGCCGCGCGTGCGCGGCGCGGGCGGTGATGAGCTCCCCTTCGATGACGGCACCGAGACCGGCCAGCCGGTCGCTGACCTCCGCCGCGGCACCCAGGCGAGCCAGACCGTGCAGTGCGGACGCGGCGCCGACGATGTCACCGATCTCCTCGCCGGTCGCGGCGGCCGCGGTGAGCAGCCGGCGCGCATCTCGGGCGTTTCCACTGACCAGCGCGGTCCAGGCGCGGGCTTGCAGAAGGTCCACCCCCATGAAGTGCGTCTCGGGCAGCCCCAACGCATCGAGGTCTGCGAGGGCGGTGCGGGCCTGTTCCGGCTCGCCGCCGAGGGCGTGGGCGAGAGCGACGTACCCGAGGCAGAAGCCCACGTACTGCGGCCGGTCGAGCTGGCGGAACAGCGCCACCGCCTCATGGCCGTAGTGGATCGACGCTCGGACGTGACCGCGCTCGCCGACCCGCTTGCACAGCTGCCAGGCGAAGAACGCCTGGGCCTCCGCCGACCGCTCCGCGAGCCCCTGCTCGTACCGACGGGTCGCCAGCGTGTCCGCCTCGATGAACCGGCCGGCGTGGGCGAGCGCCTCCCCGCGGTGGAACAGGTGGTACCACGGGTACCACTCCATCGGCATGGCCAACTCGAGGTTGGCCGCGTGCCCCCGCTCGGCCACCGCCAGCGCTTCCTCGATGCGCCCCATCCGACCGAACCCGTAGGACGCGATCACGCAGGCCCACACCAGGCCCCGGCCGTCGGCCTGCACCAGCAGCGGAGCCACTGCCTCGGCCGCCGCGCGAGGGCCATGCATGGCCAGCAGCAGCCCGCCGCGCTTCGCGGTGATCTCGTCGCGCCACGTGAGGTCGGTGACGGCGGCATCGGCCTCGTCGGCGATCACGAGCGCCTCCGGGATCTGACCGAGGAAGTAGACCTGGTTGTCCAGCCGCGCGATCGCGACCAGGGCCCGCTCGGTGTCGTCGGTCGCCTTGGCGGCCAACACCGTCAGCTGCGCCTCCGCCTGCGCACCCCGACCCTCCAGGCCCGCCACCTGAGCCGCCAGCAGCGCCGCGTCGAACCCGGCGCCAGCCCGGACCGCCGCCTCGGAAAGTCTCGCGGCGAGAGGGAAGTCGTAACGCCAGCGCGCGGTCCTCGCCGCTGCCAGCATCGGCTCCGGGCTCGCACCACCGCCATCCAGCCGCCACGTCGCGACCCGAAGCGTGTCCTCCCGCCGGCGCGCCCCCTTGCCCTCGACGACCCCTGCCAGTGACCGGGCCATGGACGGGACCCGCGACGCCGGGATCCGGCTGCGCGCCACGTCGCCGTAGAGCGGATGGGCGAGCCGGATCTCCAGCCGCGCACCGTTGCGGCTGGTCGCCAGGATTCCCTTGCGCTCCAAGCTCTCGGCCGCCTCCGTGCTCGACAACGCGTCGAGCTCCGCCGGCCCGATCACCTCCGCGAAGGACACCAGATCGAGCAACTGCCGTTCTGGCGCCGTCAGCTGCCCCCACCGCGCCTCGACCAGTTCGGAGAGCCGCTCCGACGGATGCAGGGGCCGCGCCAGGTGCCAGATCCCGTCGCTGTCGCTGAGCCCGCCATCCTCCAGCGCACCCAGCACCAGCTCCCGCAGGAACAACACATTCCCCTGGCACCGGAAGACGAACTCGGCCACCACCGCGGCATCCACCGGACCGCCCAGGACACCCGACACCACCTCGCCGATCGCCGCGGCGTCGAGACCGGCGAGATCCACCCGCTCCACGACACCATCCGCCCACAGCGCGACGACCGACTCCGGAGCCCGTGCCCCCGTGCGTAGCGTGGCCAGCGCGAAGGCGTCATGCCGGGTCACCAACTGGTAGACCAGCGCGGCCGACAGCTCGTCCAGAAGATGGACGTCGTCCACCATCAGGACCGGGCGGCGGCCGTTCCCCCGCTCGACGATCGCCGCCGCGGAGCGGCGCATCAGATCTGTCCGGTGATCCACCTCCGTCGCTCTCCCGTGATCCGACGCCGGAAGCAACGTGGCCAGCGCCCCGAACGGCACCTTCGCCGTCGCCCGTCCACCGGTGATCCGAACCGCGGCCAGCCCCTCCCGTTCGGCCGTCCGCAGCAGTTCCAGCGCCAACCGGGTCTTCCCCACACCCGCCGGACCCGCAAGGATCACCCCCGACGAATCGCCTCTCAGCAACGACCGGAGCCGCTCCAGCTCACGATCGCGACCCCTCATCGGCCACTCGCCGTCGATCAGATGACCGAACGGTGATCGGGCCGGGAAAGACCGCGTGCTCCCGGACAGCGACGGCTCGTACACCTGAGTCATGTCGCTACTCCTCCCGCGTCGTTGGGGGGGGACCAAAACTTGTGGCTCAGAGCGAGTATCCGCCGTCGACGCACAGCGTCTGACCGGTCACGTACGACGAACGCGGACCGGCGAGGAACGCCACCGCTTCGGCGACCTCGGCGGCGGACCCGAACCTTCGCAGGGCGGTCGCCCGGCGGGCCGCGTCCAGAGCGCGCTCGTCGTAGTCGCCGCTGGCCAGCAGGTCGTCCCAGAGCCCGGCTTCGATGGTGCCCACCCCGACGCAGTTGGCGCGGACGCCGTACTTGCCCTCTTCGGCGGCGATCGCGCGGGCGACCTGCTCGACCGCCGCCTTGGGCGCCGCCGAGAGCAGGTCGCGGGTCGCGTAACGCCGCAGGGCCGTGGTCACCAGGCACACCACCGTGCCCCGGGTCGCCCGCAGCGGCTCGATCGCGGGCCGGAGCAGGTTGAATCCGGCGACGGCGTCGCGCGTCATCTGCTCGGCGAACGTCTCCTGGTCGATGGCGCCGGTGTAGCGCATGGGGATCGGCGGGCCCGCCGCGTACACGACGGTGTCCAGGCGTGGCAGGCTCCGCACGAGTCGCTCGACGTCCGCCGCCGCGGTGAGGTCGAGCTGGTGAACGGTGGCCTCGCGCCCGTGGCCCCGGACCGCCTTCGCCGTCAGCCCGGCAGCCTGGGCGTTGCGGTGGTAGGTGAGCGCCACGTCGAATCCCTCGCGGGCGAGGGCCTCGCAGATCGCGGCTCCGATGCCACCGCTGCCCCCGGCGACGAGTGCCTGCTTGGCGGTCTCGGACGACGACTGCGTCAGCGTCATGTGGCTTCCCTTGTGTTTGCGGCGTCTGTGGCTACGACGTCTGTGTTGACGATGCCCGTGCTCACGGCGTCCGTGCTCACGGCGTCGCGCAGGCGCGCGTAACCGGTGACGACCTCGCGGCCGTCCGCGTTCGTGGTCCTGAGCGACAGTTCGGCCTCCGGGCCCTGTGGTCCCGCGTCGACGGAGGCCACGGTCGCGGTGGTGGTGAGTGTGTCGCCCGGCCACACCTGGCTCCTGAAGCGCACTCCGAACGTCATCAGCTCGGCCTCGTCGAGCCACTGGGTCACCAGCTTGGCGGTCAGGCCCATGGTCAGCTGACCGTGGGCGAGGACACCGGCGTATCCGGCGACCTCAGTGGCGTGGACCTCGTCGGTGTGCAGCGGGTTGAAGTCCCCGGAGGCGCCCGCGTACATGACGATCTGGGTCCGGGACAGCTCGGCGACCACCACATCGGTGCGACTGTCGCCAACGGTGAGTTCCTCGACTTTCATGGCTCAGCCCCCGACCGGTCGCTCGGTGATGACCCGTACCCGGGTGGCGGTCAGCACGAGTTCTCCCCGCTGGTCGGTGAAGCGGATGATCTCCTCATCGAAACGCAGCGTGCCGGACCGCTCGCTGTGCTTCTCCCAGGTCTTGCCCGGCTGATGCTCGACAGTCAGGACATCGCCGGGACGCAGCGGCCGGTGGTACTCGTAGTGCTGCTCGGCGTGCAGGCTCGTGCCACCCGAGCCTCCGGTGCCGGGGGCGGGGCTGCCGGGCCCCCGGCCGGATCCCCACCACGGCACATCGGGTCGCGGGCGGTAGGGCCACTCGGGGTCGAAATGGGCGGCGGAGGCGACGAACGTGGGCGGGGCCGACACGCCGCCGTGCCGCCGCGCGGCCTCGGACTCCTCGTCGTACCAGCGCGGGTCGAGGTCGCCCAGGGCACGGGCGAACATCAGGATGGCTCCGGCTTCGACCGGGAATCGGAAACTCACTTCCGCACCTCCGTAGCGGCGGCTCTGGGCTCGCGGGGCAGGCCGAGGACGTTCTCCCCGATGATGTTGCGCTGTACCTCGCTGGTACCGGCGTAGATCGTCCCGGAGTGCGCCAGGAGGAACGTGTCCTGCCACTGGTCCACCGGGTAGCCCGGTCCGGACGGCCGTACGAGCGCGTCCGGACCGGCGATGTCGAGGGCGATCGCCGCGAGCCTGAGGTGGTACTCGCTCCAGAACAGCTTCCACACCGACAGCTGCGGCCCGGGTTCACGACCGGCGGCGACCTCGGCGACGGTGCGCTCCCACATCGCCCGCAGCAGTCGGACCTGGGTGTGCGCCCAGGCGAGTTGCTGGCGGATCAGGGGATCGCGGTTCCTGCCGTTCGTACGGGCCAGCGCCACCAATGCCGCCAGTTCGCGTTCGCGCGCCTGGACGAGCATGGTCGTCGCCCGGCCCGCCGCCGCCCGCTCGAAGGCGAGCGTCGACTGCACCACACCCCAACCGTTGCCGAGGCCGCCGATGACACCTGAGAGCGGGGCCCGGGTGCCGTCGAAGAAGACCTCGGCGAACTCCTGAGCCCCCGTCATCTGCCGGATGGGACGGGCGTCGATGCCGTTGTCTCCGGGGGTGAACGGCACGATGACGTAGGACAGCCCCCGGTGCTTGGTGGCGGTGCGGTCCGTCCGGCAGAGGACGAAGATCATGTTCGCGGTGGCGAACCGGCTGGTCCACACCTTCTGACCGGTGATGACGACCTCGTCGCCGGCCACTTCCCCACGGGTCGTGGCCGAGGCGAGGTCGGAACCGGCGCCGGGCTCGGAGAAGCCCTGGCAGTACCGGTGCTCTCCCGAGATGATCGGGGGAAGGAAGTGCGCCTTCTGTTCGGGCGTGCCGTGCAGGATGACCGAGGGGCCGACCATCGACTCGCCCTGTACGCGGTCGACGCGCGGCAGGCCCGCCCGGTGGAACTCCTCGTCGAGCACCGTCATCTCCGGTGCCTGCCAGCCACGGCCGCCGTACTCCCGCGGCCAGGACGGGCAGACCAGGCGCGCCCGCAGGCAGGATCGCTCCCATGCCCGGAACAGCGGGTGCCGCTGCGCCTCGGCGTACTGCTCCTCGCTGACGGCGCTCCCCACGGAGCCGGGAAGGTCGACGCGCGCGTTCCAGTCGAGCACGTCCTGTAGGCCCGGTGGGGCGTGCTCCTTCATCCAGCCGCGCAGCCGCACCCGCAGCTCGTCGGCGGTGGTGCCGTCCGGGACGACGAGTTCCGCGATGGTGCTGCCGGGGGTCATGCCGCTCCTCGCTGCCGGCCTGCGGTGCCGGCCAGGGCCTGGACCGTGCGGGAGACGCTCGGGCGTCCCAGTTGCCCGGCCATCCAGACGCTGGTCCGCACCAGGGCGTCGAGGTCGACACCGGTCTCGATGCCGAGGCCGTGGAGCTGCCACACCAGGTCCTCGGTGGCGAGGTTGCCGGTCGCGCTCTCGGCGAAGTTGCATCCGCCGAGCCCTCCGGCGGAACTGTCCACGGTGGTCACTCCGGCCTGCAGGGCCGCCAGCACATTGGCGAGGGCCTGGCCGTAGGTGTCGTGGAAGTGCACCCCGATGCGCTCCAGCGGGATGCCGCTGTCGACCAGGTCGGCGACAAGTGCGGTGACATGACCGGGCGTTCCCGTGCCTATGGTGTCGCTCAGGCTCATCTCCGTACAGCCGAGGGCCATGAGGCGGCCGGCCACATCGACGACCCGCTCGCGCGGCACCTCGCCCTCCCACGGGTCACCGAAGGCCATCGAGACGTAGACCCGTACACCCGCGCCGGCCGACCGCGCTCCGTCGACGACGGGGGCGATCATCTCCAGCGCCTCCGCCACACTCCGGTTGAGATTGCGCCGGGAGAACGTCTCCGTGACGGAGGCGAAGACCGCGACGTCCCGCACGCCCCGGTCCAGCGCGCGCCGAAGGCCCTTGAGGTTGGGGACCAGGACCGGGTAACGGACGCCGGGGGCACGTTCGAGCCGGTCGATGAGTTCCTCCGCGTCGGCGAGTTGGGGGACCCATGCGGGGTGGACGAAGCTGGTCGTCTCGACCGTGCGCAGTCCGGCCGCCACGAGCCGCTCGACGAACTGGGCCTTCACCTCGGTGGGGACGACCTGTTTCTCGTTCTGCAGTCCGTCGCGGGCGCCCACTTCGTAGATCGTGACGCGGTCGGGCAGTCCGTCGGCCCGTACCTCCTGCGGCGCGTACATCACCATGCCGGTGCCTCCCCTCGATCGTCACAGGCCGAGCGAGCGGCCGACGATCTCTTTCATGATCTCGTTGGTGCCGCCGTAGATCTTCTGGACGCGGGCGTCGACGAACGCGCGCGCGATGGGGTATTCGGTCATATAGCCATAGCCGCCGAACAGTTGGAGGCAGCGGTCCGTCACCCGGTTCTGCAGTTCCGCGCACCACCACTTCGCCATGGCCGCCTCCTCCGCCGACAGTTCGCCGTCGACATGAGCGAGCACGCAACCGTCGATGTAGGTCTGTGCGATCCGCACCTCGGTCGCCATTTCCGCCAGCGCGAAGCGGCTGTTCTGGAAGGACCCGACCGCCTTTCCGAAGGCGGTGCGCTCCTTGACGTAGGCGAGGGTCCAGCCCAGGGCCGCGTCGGCGGCGGCAACGGCGATGGTGGCGATGGACAGCCGCTCCTGCGGGAGGTTGGCGGACAGATAGCCGAAGCCCGCGCCCTCCGTGCCGAGCAGGTTGGCGGCGGGGACCCGGGCGTCGGCGAAGAACAGTTCCGCCGTGTCCTGGGCGTGGATCCCGATCTTGTCGAGGTTGCGTCCGCGGGTGAAGCCGGGGGTACCGCGCTCGACCGCCAGCAGGCTGATGCCCCGCGCGCCCGCCGACGGGTCGGTCTTCACCACGACGATCACGAGATCGGCGTTGATGCCGTTGGTGATGAAGGTCTTCGAGCCGTTGACGAGGTAGTGGTCCCCGTCGCGAACGGCTGTGGTGCGTACGGCGCCCAGGTCGGAGCCGGTGCCCGGTTCGGTCATCGCGATCGCGGTGATGGTCTCGCCGGACATCAGGCCGGGGAACCAGCGGCCGGCCTGCTCCTCGGTCGCCAGCTGCCGCAGGTACGGGATGCCGGTGTCGGTGTGCAGGCTCAACCCGAGGCCGGAGGCGTTGACGGCGGCGGCCTGCACCTCCTCGTGCATCACGTAGTTGTAGCGGAAGTCCTGGACACCGCCGCCCCCGTACTTCTCGGGCAGGCTGATGCCGAGGAACCCGTGCCGCCCGGCGGCGGTGAAGAGTTCGCGGGGGACGATGCCGGCCCGCTCCCACTCCAGGTGGTGCGGCACGACCTCCTTGTCGAGGAAGCGGCGGAAGCTCTCGCGGAAGAGGTCGTGCTCCTCCTCGAAGACGCGGCGCCTCATACCACGCCGCGCTTGCGCAGGCCCGCCACCTCGTCGGCGGACAGGCCGAGTTCGGCGAGCACCTCCTCCGTGTGCTGCCCCAGCGCGGGAGCCGGCCTGCGGAGGTCGAAGGGCTGGCCCGTCACCGGCGCGGGCCAGCCGGTGCTGGTGTACGGGCCCGCGACCGGGTGGACCGAGTCGTGGACGATCTCGCGGGCCCTCAGATGCTCGTCCGACAGGAGGTCGAGCTTGGAGTTGGCGGGGCTGAGCGGGATGTCGTACCGGCGGGCGATGTCCACCCACTCCGCGGCCGTCCGCTCGCGGAAGACCGGGACGAGTTCATCGAGCAGATCACGTCGCCCGCCGTCGGCGAAGTCCACCGCGAAGGTGGTGTTCTTCACGTCGAGGAGGTCCTCGCGGCCGACCGCACGGCAGAAGTTGTCCCAGAACTTGTGCTCGATCGCGGCGAGCAGCACGATCTTGTCGTCCTTGGTCCGGTACCAGGTGTACTTCGGCCGCTTCCGGGGATCCATCCCCACCGGCGGCGGGGGGTTGCGGCGGTCGGTGACGCGGTCGGCGTTCCATGACATCACCGCGTCCAGGCACTGGTTGGCCAGTACCGCGTCCGCGCCCGCGGCGTCGATGTAGGCGCCCTCGCCGGTCAGGTCGCGGTGGCGCAGGGCGGCGACCGCGGTGAGGCCGGCGTACAGCGCCGTCGACAGCGGGCCGTCGATGGAGCCGGAGAAGTACTGCCCCTGCGGGTTGAGCACCTGGCGGACGACGCCTTCGTCGTCGATCTCGTACTGTTCCTGGCCGGCGACGGCTCCCATCATGTAGCCGTGCACCGGGATCTGGCCGTAGGGTCCGCGGGTGCCGAAGCCGCTGGCCTGGCAGTAGATGATGTCGGGCTTGACCTCGGCCTGCGCGGCGTAGCCGATACCGAGCTTCTCGCAGGCGTCCCCCGCGAAGCCGTCGACGAAGATGTCGGCGGTCCTGAGCAGGTCGAAGAAGATGCTCCGGCCGTCGTCGCCGCGGAGGTCGAGTTCGACGCTGCGCTTGTTGCGGTTGCAGAGCAGGTGGAAGACGCTGTTCTGCGGGGTGATCCGGTCGCCGAGTTCGCGCAGGTAGTCGCCCGTGCCGGGGCGCTCGATCTTGATGACGTCGGCGCCGAGGTCGCCGAGCAGGCGGCTGGTCTGGTCGCCGGTCGGCAGCATGGCGCATTCCAGGACGCGGATGCCCTCCAGGAGCCGGATCATGACGTGCGGAGGGATCGCAGGAAACCGCGGGCCTGGATGCCGGGGAACCACTCGATGGCCTCGCCGTACTGCTTGGAGCCGTCGTCGAGGGTCCATTCGCACAGGGACCAGAACTGCAGGTAGCGGGCCCATGGAACCCATTTGAGGACGTTCTTGCACTCGCCCTCGGCCCGCACGGTGCGTTCCAGGTCGTCGGTGCCTTCGATGACGAGCTTCCACGGGACGCCGTCGGGGCGGCGTTCGACCACCTTGCGGGTGCCGGAGACGATGTTGCTGACCTTGTCGTCCTTCTGGATCCAGCCGGTGATGGCGGGTTCGGTCGTGCCGACGACGGGGTCGCTCTCGCGCGGCTCGGTGCCCATGTTGTACATCTGGACGGCGAACCCCTTGCCGTCGTTGAACCACGGGAAGTCCCCGCGCGGATTGTCCCGGTACAGCCGGGGTCCCCAGGAGTGGTCGCGGTTGGATCCGCAGTCGACGTCGATCTCCTCGCCGTTGACCCAGACCTTGCCGCTGACCCTGCCGCCCTGCTCGTAGTGGTGGGGGCCCCACTCCTCGGAACCGTCGGGGAAACCCGCGTTGGCCACTTCCATGGTGGCGTCGAAGCGCAGATCGAACTGGCAGCCGTCGCGGTCGTACTGCATGAGGAAGGTCTTCTGCGGCTCGACGCAGCGCAGGGTGAGGCCGTTCGGCGTCGTGTAGTCGAACATCTCGGTCGTGCCGGCGGAGATGTCGAGCGGCGCGAACTCGTGCCAGTCGTGGTAGAGGCAGTCGTACATCTCCTCGCCGCTGGGATCCCAGAGCGCGACACCGGTCATGGAGAAGTTCATGTTGGGCCGGTGGTTCATGTAGACGAAGCCGCTCAGATCGCGTTCGGGCACATGGAAGGGGAACCATGCGCTCTCGTTCCAGAAGGGGCTGTCCGTCATGGTGGTCTGGTGGAAGTAGTCGTCTTCCGGCCGAACGAAGTCGACCATGAAAGGCCTCCTGGAGCGAGGGGGCGGCGCCCGCGCCATCACACGAGCCGGTGCCTAAATGAACGCAGATTTTGACTGACGACGCAAGGTGCACGCGTCTGACTGACGCTATGTGGCCACCTGGACTGAACCTGACTTAGATTATAAAATAGGCTCCTCCTTGGGGAAGGACTCCGATGACGGGCCTGCTCGCCTACGGGGCGTACGTGCCCTACCACCGGCTGCTGCGACGGGACCTGGGCGCGGCGCTGGGGAGCCGTGCGGGGAAGGGCAGCCGCGCGGTCGCCTCCTACGACGAGGACACCACCTCGATGGCTGTGGAGGCCGCCCGGAACGCGCTGCACTCCGTGCGCGTCCGCCCGCAGCGGCTGTACCTCGCGACATCCGCTCCGCCCTACCTCGACAAGACCAACGCCGCGGCCGTCCATGCCGCCCTGGGCCTCGACCGGTCCACGCTCGCCGTCGACATGGGCGGCGCGCCCCGCTCCGCGATCGGCGCACTGCTGGCGGCCGCCGACGCGCCGGTCCCCACACTCGCGCTGCTGTCCGACATCCGTACCGGGCTGCCGGGCAGCGGCGACGAGCGCGACGGTGGTGACGCCGCCGCCGCGCTGCTCTTCGGACCCGGCGGTCCCGGGGCCCCGGTGCTGGCGGAGGTCGTGGGCTCGGCGTCCACGACCGAGGAGTTCCTGGAGCGTTGGCGGCTCCCCGGCGCGCCGGCCTCGCGCACCTGGGAGGACCGCTTCGGCGGGCATGTGTACGGGCCGCTCACCGAGGATGCCTTCGCCGCCGCGCTCAAGGCCGCGGGCCTCACTCCCGAGCAGGTCGACCACCTGGTGGTCTGTGGATCGGCGTCCCGGCCGAACGCGGCGTTCGCGCGCGGTAGCGGCGTGCGCACCGGGGCGGTCGCGCCGTCGCTCACCGACAGCGTGGGCAATCCCGGGACGGCGCAGCCCGGCCTGCTGCTCGCCGACGTGCTGGACCGGGCGGTTCCCGGCCAGTACGTGGTGCTCGTGCAACTCGCCGACGGGGCAACGGCCATCGTGCTCCGTACGACCGAGCACATCGGCACGACCAGGCCCCGGGTCTCCGTCACCGGCCAGGTCACCGGGGGCTCCCCCGGGCTCGGCTACCACCTCTTCCTCACCTGGCGCGGCCTGCTCGACCGCGAACCGCCCCGGCGGCCCGAGCCCGACGCCCCCGCGGCGCCGCCGTCGCACCGCGCGAGCGGGTACAAGTACGCCTTCGAGGCCACGCGTTGCGAAGCCTGCGGGACCGTCAACCTGCCGCCGTCCAGAGTGTGTTACTCCTGCTCCGCGGTGGACCGGATGGCCGGACACCCGATGCGCGACGCCCTCGGGACGGTGGCCACCTTCACAGTGGACCGGCTGGCTTTCACCCCGAGCCCGCCGATGGTCGCCGTCGTCGTCGACTTCGACGGCGGGGGCCGTTTCCGCTGTGAGCTCGCCGACGCGGGGCCCGACGAGGTGACGATCGGGATGCGCGTCGAACTCACCTTCCGCCGCCTGCTCACGGCGGACGGCGTACACAACTACTTCTGGAAGGCCAGGCCGGTGCGGACACGAACGAACGGTGAGGTCGAGACCTGATGGCGTCGAGGGGAATTCGCGACCGGGTCGCCATAGTCGGCATGGGATGCACGGCCTTCGGCGAGCACTGGGACCGGGGCACGGACGACCTGCTGGTCGAGGCCGCCGTCGCCGCCTCGCGCAGCGCCGCGCTGCCCGTGCCGGACATCGACGCCTTCTGGCTGGGCACCTACCTGTCCGGGGTGTCCGGGCTGACGCTCAGCCGGCCGCTCCGGCTGCGGGACAAGCCCGTCAGCCGCGTCGAGAACATGTGCGCGACCGGCTCGGAAGCACTGCGCGGCGCGTGCTACGCGGTGGCCAGTGGCGCCTACGACACCGCGATGGCGGTCGGGGTGGAGAAGCTCAAGGACTCCGGCTTCTCCGGGCTGACCCGCCAGTCCATTCCCGGCGACGGCACCGGCGGCACACTGGGTACGACGTCGGCTCCCGCCAACTTCAGCCTCCTGGCGCCGGCGTACGCGCGGAAGTACGGCGTCGACACCGAGCGCCTGAAGGAGGTGTTCACCCGCATCGCGTGGAAGAACCACCGCAACGGGGCCCGCAATCCCAGGGCGCAGTTCCGCACGGAGGTCGCCAAGGAGACGATCGCCGGCTCGCCCCTGGTCGCCGGCGACCTCGGCGTGTTCGACTGCTCGGGGGTGTCCGACGGCGCCGCGGCGGCGATCGTCGTACGGGCGGAGGACGCGCACCGCTACACCGACAAGCCGCTCTACGTGAAGGCCCTGTCGTTCGTCTCCGGCGCGGCGGACGGCAACGTCGATCCGGACTACGACTTCACCACGTTCCCCGAAGTGACGTCCTCCGCCCGGGAGGCCTACCGCCAGGCCGGAGTCCAGGACCCGCGTACGGAGATCGCGATGGCCGAGGTGCACGACTGTTTCACGGTCACCGAACTCGTCCTGATGGAGGACCTCGGCTTCGCCGACCGCGGTACGGCCTGGAAGAACGTCCTCGCCGGCGCCTATGACCTCGACGGTTCACTGCCGGTCAATCCCGACGGCGGCCTCAAGGCCTTCGGGCACCCGGTGGGCGCGTCGGGTCTGCGGATGCTGTTCGAGTGCTGGCTCCAGCTGCGGGGCGAGGCGCCGCAGGATCGCCGGATCCCGGAGCCGGGCGGCAGGCTCGGCCTGACGCACAACCTCGGCGGCGGCCCCGGGGAGTGTGTGTCCTTCGTGTCCCTTGTCGGCACGGAGCCCAGGTCCTGAGCGGTCTCGGTGAAGTGGGGT
This sequence comes from Streptomyces sp. GQFP, assembly GCF_021545335.1. Taxonomy (GTDB): domain Bacteria; phylum Actinomycetota; class Actinomycetes; order Streptomycetales; family Streptomycetaceae; genus Streptomyces. Next base: position 1,006,651 of record NZ_CP089312.1, read on the forward strand.
GCGTTCCCGCCCCCGCCGCGATGGGGGACCTCTCGCGGCGTAGATCGTCGGGGTTGTCCCAGGGGCGCACGATCGGAATGGGCGAAGCGTTCTCGCAACGGATCGACCGAGGTCGACAGTCGTGCCGTGATGGGTGAAACTCTGGGGGTGGTGGACGGACGACTGGCGGCGCTCGACCGCCTTGTCGCCGTGGCGGCGGACGAGTGGCTGGACGACCCGCGTGACGCGGCGGTCTACGGCCGGCTGGTCGGCGCGATCGAGACTCGCCGTGCCTACCTCGGGTCCCGACACGCGGCGGACGGTACCGAGCCCCAGCGGATGGTCTCGACCGCCGCGGCGGGGCGGGACGGCGCTCCCGGCGGGACCGCCGCACCCGATGACCCTGCTGTGCCGACATCGGTGCCCGGCAACGGTCGCCCTCGCCTGACCAAGGCCGACAAGACGCGCACCCGGATCCTCGATTCGGCCGCGAAGGTGTTCAGTCGCAAGGGCTACACGGAGACACGGCTGTCCGACATCGCCGCCGAGGCGGCGATACATTCCGGCAGCCTTTACTACCATTTCCGCACCCGCGAGGAACTCGTCGACGAAGTGCTGCGCGTCGGCCAGGAGCGCGTCGACCGGTTCGTCCGTCAGCGCGTGGCGTCCCTGCCTCCGGACGCGACGCACCTCGCCAGACTGCGTGAACTCATCACCGCGCACCTGGAGATGGTGTTGGAGATCGGCAACTACACCAGCGCCATGATCCGGATCATCGGACAGGTGCCCGAGGATGTCCATCGGCGACGGCTGCACGACCAGCGTCAATACGGCGGGTACTGGCGATGCCTGTTCGAACAGGCGCAGGCCGGCGGGGAGTTGCGCACCGACGTCGACCTCCCGGCGATGATGATGTTGATCCTTGGCGCGCTGAACTCCTCGCCCGACTGGTACTGCTCCGGCGAGGACCTCTCCCCCGCGAAGCTCAGGCCCGCGCTGGGCGACCTGTTCCTGACGGGTCTGGCCACGGGGCACCGCCCGACCGCCATCGCACCGGCAGAACCGGAGGAGGCCCGCCTGAAGCCGCGTCCGGCGCTGCCCGGCGTCGACGGTTCGCGCCGTGCGGCGACCCGGGCCCGGATCCTCCAGGCGGCCGCCCGGGTACTGGGGGAGCAAGGCTATGGCGGGATCCGGATCAGCACCGTGGCCGCAGTCGCCGGACTACGCCCAGGAAGCCTCTACTACCACTTCCACTCGCGCGACGATCTCCTCGCCGGCCTGCTCGCCGAGGCCTGGGAGCATGCGGACCGCCTCGTCCGCGAGGCCGTGGCGGACCTGCCCGCGAATGCCTCACGTCTGGACCGGGTGTCCGCCGCGGTGACGGCACACATGCTTTCGGCACTTGGCCGTGGCTCGTACACCTCGGGGCTCCTGCGCATCTTCGAACAGCTTCCCGAAGAGGTGCGGCGCCCGAGCCTCGCCGGCCGGCTGGCGTTCACGGCGTACTGGCGCCACCTGCTCACGTCCGCCCAGGAAGCCGGCGAGATCCACGCCGACGTCGACGTTCCCTCGGTGACCATGATGCTCATCGGGACCAGCAACTGGGCCGCCGAGTGGTACCGGCCCGACGGGCGCCTCGACCCCACCACACTGGCCGCGCAGTTCACGACCATGATCTTCCATGGACTGGTCCGCCGCGACTGAGGGGCTCGGGACCGCTACGGCACGGGATGCCGCTACGACACGGGGCTGGCCGGCGTGAGCCCGCCGTCGACGATCAGCACCTGCCCGGTCATGAAGCTGGACGCGTCGGACGCCAGAAACAGCGCGGGTCCCACCATCTCCTCCGGCTGGGCACCACGGCGCATCAGTGACGCGCTCTCCATGCGTTCCCGGTACTCCGGGTCGGTGCGCAGGATCATGTCGGTCAGGATGACCCCGGGGGCCAGGGCGTTGACTCGGACGCCGGGTGCCAGCGCGGCAGCCATCGACCTGGTCCAGCTGACCATGGCGGCCTTGGCCCCGCAGTACATGGCGGTGTCCGGCGAGTACGCGAACGCGCCGGCGGAGAGCACGTTGACGACGACCCCGTGGGAGCTGCGCCGGAGGTGCGGGAGCGCGGCTTCGACGAGGAAGACGGGGCCTCGGAGGTTGACGTCGTAGGACTTCGCCCATGCCTCGGGTGTGTGGTGGCCGATCGGGAGCGAGAGGGGGTTCGCGGCGTTGTTGATGACGATGTCGATGCCGCCGAACCGGTCGACGGTTCTGTCCACCAGGTCCTGGACCTGGTCCAGGTCGCCCATGTGGGCCACCACCCCGAGCACCTCGGCGCCGCGTTCCCGCAGCTCGCGCTCCGCTTCCCGCACCGCCTCGGGTTTGCGGCTCGCGACCACGACCTTCGCCCCGGCGGCGACGAAGCCGGTGGCCACGGCGCGCCCCATTCCCCGCGTGCCTCCGGTCACGATCGCCACGCGGTCGGTGAGGCGGAAGAGCCGTTCGACCTCGGGGCTGTCCACGGCGTTGGTGCTCGCCAACTGGCTCATCTGCTCTCCTCGTTGCGCTCGTCACTCGCCTGGAAGCCCGCTCACCGGTGCGCGCCGCTCGTGCCGCCCGACCACGAGACCAGCGGCATGCAGGTCGACGGTCCCGTCCGTGATGCCCCGCTCGCGCAGGACGAACTTCTGAACGCGCATGGTCTGGTTCACCGGAAGCTTCTTGAGGTACTCCACATAGCGCGGCACCGCGTAGTAGGGCAGCGTCGCCTTGAAGAAGGCGAAGAGTTCGTCGATGGCCAACTGCTGCCCGGGGGCGAGCACGACGCAGGCCTTGATCTCGTCCTCGCCCAGTGCCGAGGGCACCGCGTGCACCGCCACGGCGGCGACCAGCGGATGCCGCTGGATGGCGGCCTCCAGTTCCATGCTCGACACGTTCTCCCCGCGTCGCCGCATGCAGTCCTTCTTGCGGTCGACGAAGTGGAGGAACCCGTCCTCGTCGAACCGGGCGTTGTCACCGGTGTGGTGCCAGCCGTCACGGCTCGCCTCGGCCGTGGCGTCCGGGCTGTTCCAGTAGCCGCCGAACATCCGGTTCGGGATCTTCGGGCGGAGCAGGATCTCGCCCACCCGGCCCGTGGGCACATCGAGATCGTCGTCGTCGACGAGCCGGAGGTCGAGGTGTTCCATGGTGCGGCCCAGGCTGCCCGCCCGCCGGTTCGCCAGATCCCCGGCCCGGGACAGGGTCCCCGGCCAGCACTCGGACTGGCCGTAGACCTCGGACAGGACGGGGATCCCGAAGCGCTCGGTGAACCGCTCCTGGTCGGGTCCGGTCATCGGGATCCAGGTGGCCTGCCGGATGCCGTGGTCACGGTCGCGGCCGGGGTCCGGCGGCTGGGAGAGGATCGCCATCGCCATCGCCCCCACCCCGAACACCGCGGTGGCGCCCACCTCACGGGCACGCGCCATGAACGTCGTCGCGTGGAACTCCGGTTCCAGCACCGCCGACCCGCGCGCGGCCAGGGCATTGGCGACGACCGTGACCTGCCCGGTGAAGTGGAACATCGGCGAGGCGCCGAAGATGCGCTCGCCGGGGTGGAACCAGTCGTATTCCAGGAACAGGGCGGGAATCGCGCAGTAGTAGCCGTGGCTGATCATGCAGCCCTTGGACGGCCCGGTCGTACCGGAGGTGTACATGATGACGCAGAGGTCGTCGGGCGACAGCTCCACCGGGACCGGGGCGCGGCCGCTGCCCTCAAGGCCCGAGTAGCGCACCAGCGGAAGGGGGAACCGCTCCGCCGATCCCGTCGGCGCGTCGCCGACCAGCACGAACGTCTTCAGCGCGGGAAGTTCCTCGACGAGGGGACCGACCTGCCCCAGCGCGTGACCGTCGCCCACCACCACGGACGCGCCCGACTCGGCGAGCTGGTGGTGGAGGAACGCGCCCCGCAGATAGGTGTTGACGGGCACCTGGACCGCGCCCGCCTTGGCGATCGCGTACACCAGCACGATGTACTCCATGCCGTTGGGCAGGATGACCGCGACCCGGTCACCGACGCCGGCTCCCAGGCCCTGCAGGCCGGCTGCCACCGCGTCGGAACGCCGGTCCAGCTCGGCGAGGGTGACCCAGTCGCCGCCGCACTGTACGAACGGCCGGTCGGGGTCGGCGGCTGCCTCGGCACGCAGCCAGTCACCGAGAACCTTGTCCGGGGCCGGGGCCGGGTCCGGGGAGGACGTCATGACTGATCACCCGCCCATTGCGGAGCGCGCTTCTCCTGGAACGCCCGCATCGCCTCGGTGACATCCCCGGTGTAGGTGCTGAGCACCTGGGTGCGGTTCTCCAGCTCCATTCCTGCCCGCAGGCTGCCCACCTCCAGTTGGGACCACATGACCTGCTTGGTCATCCGGACTCCCCACGGGCTGTTGGCCGCGATCAGGCCCGCGGTTCGCAGCGCCTCGTCGAGCAGCTGATCGGCGGCCACCACGCGGTTGGCCAGCCCGATCCGGCCAGCCTCCTCGGCCTCGACGGTCCGGCCGGTCAGCATGAGCTCGTACGCCCGGCCGGCGCCGATCATCCGAGGCAGCAGCCACGACAGGCCGAGGTCGCAGCCGGACAGGCCGACCTTGACGAAGGCCACGGTGAACGTGGCGTCCGGGCTGACGACGCGGATGTCGGCGGCGGCGGCCAGCGCCATGCCGCCTCCCGCGGCCGGCCCGTTGACCGCGGCGACGACCGGCACCTGAAGGCTCGTCAGGGAGGTCACTGCGGCCGAAAGGTGTTCCTGGACGGCGTAGTTGCGCTGCAGTTCCCGAGGATCGTCGAAGCCCCTCGGCACGCCGTATCCGGCGAGATCGGCGCCGGCACAGAATCCCCGGCCCGAACCGGTGAGCACGACGGCACGGCATCGGCGGTCCCGGCGCACCTCGGCGACCGCGTCGAGCAGGCCGTCGATGAGCTCGCTGTTGATGGCGTTGAGCCGCCGCGGGCGGTTCAGGCGCAGGACGGTGATTCCCTCGGCGGGATGCTCGACCAGCACCGCGGGTTCGGCATGGTTGCCGCTGGGCGCGGCATGGTTGTCGCTAGGCATGGGACATCTCCCTGAAGGCGGCGATCAGCCCCGCCCACTGCTCGGGCTCGGGTCGGTAGGGCGCGTACAGCGACACCCGGTCGATGAGGTCTCCGTAACGCGCGGAGATGATCGAGGGCAGTTCACTGACCGGGCCACGAACCGCGAAGGCGTCGACCAGTTCGACTGGCAGCCGGGCGCCCATTTCCTTCCAGCGGCCCTGCTTGGCCAGCGTCTGCATGTCCGTCTGGAGCTCGCCCCAGCCGTGCAGTTCGAGTACGGGGCGGTAGGACGGGGTGGCGGCGTAGAAGGCGATCTGCTCGCGTACCGCCCTGTCGGCGGTGTCGAACTCGGCGTCGTCGTCGCCGGTGATCACGAACAGCGGGTACGACAGCTCGATGTCCGCGCGGGAGCGGCCGGCCCGGCTCAGGCCGCGCTCCAACGCGGGCAGCGTGCGTTCGCGCAGGTTGCGTTCGGTGCTGAAGCCGTGCACGAACATGCCGTCGGCGACCTCCGCGGCGACCTCGGTCATCATCGGCCCGACGGCGGCGAGGAAGATGCGCGCGGGCCCGTGGCCGCTCGGACCGGGGTCGAAGAACGGCGTCATCAGCGTGTGACGGAAGAACTCGCCGTCGAAATCCAGCCGGGTGCCGTTCTCCCAGCAGTCCCAGATCGCGCGGATCGCGAGCACCATCTCGCGCATCCGGGCGGCGGGCCGGTCGAACGACGCGCTGTAGCGCCGCTCGATGTGCGCCTTCACCTGCGAGCCCAGACCCAGGATGAAGCGGCCTCCCGAATTCGCCTGGAGATCGCGCCCGACCTGGGCCAGATGCATGGGGCTGCGGGGAAAGGCCACGGCGATGGACGTCCCGAGGTCCATCCGCTCGGTCCCGGTCGCGGCGAGCGCCAGGGGCAGGAACGGGTCGTTCGTCACCTCCGAGGTGAACAGGCCGTCGAAGCCCAGCTGTTCCATCCGTGCCGCGGTGGCGCCCACCTCGGACCACGCGGGAGCCGGAAGGATGCCGTCGAGCTTCATCGCCGACCGCCCCGCGCCGGCGCCCGCTTCGGGCGTCGGGCGGTCACACTGTCCCCTGGTCGCGGAGCTGCTGGATGGCTTCGGCCGAGTAGCCGAGTTCGCCGAGGATCTCGTCGGTGTGCTGGCCGAGGGTCGGGGCGTGGTGCTCCACGTCGAACGGCTGGTCAGCGACCGGGGCCGGCCAGCCGACGGTGGTGAACGCGCCGGCCACCGGATGGACTGACTCGTGGATGATCTCCCGCGCGCGCAGATGCGGGTCGTCCAGGGTGCCCTGCACGGTATTGGCGGGGCTCATCGGGATGTCGTACTTCTCGGCGACGTCCATCCACTCGGCCAGGGTGCGCGAGGCCATGATCGGTCGCAGCGTGTGCGCGAGGTTCTTGTCCCCGCTCTGGTTGCGGAAGTCCACGGGCGAGTCGAGGTACTTCATCTCCCGCAGGTCCGGACGCTCGATCACGTCACAGAAGTTGTCCCAGAACTTGTGCTCGATGGCGGCGAGCAGCACGTACTTGTCGTCCTTGGTCAGGTAGAAGGCGTACTTGGGACGCTCCAGCGGGTCCTGCCCCACGGTCGGCGGCAGGTTGACCCCACGATCCGTGCGAGCGAGATTCCACAGGCTCGACGCGTCGAGCGACTGCACGGCGAGAGTGGCGTCCGTACCCGACGAATCGATGTACACGCCTTTCCCTGTCGCGTTGCGGTAGTTCAACGCGGCGACAGCGGTGAAAACGCCGAACAGGCCACCCATCAGCGGGCCGTCGACGTAACCCGGGAAGTTCAGCTCACTGGGCTCGACCGCCTCCTGTACGAGCCCGTCCTCGCGCACCTTGAGCTGCGTCGAGCCGGCCGTGGCCCCCATCATGTATCCGTGGACGGGGATCTTCCCGTAGGGACCGCGGGTGCCGAAGCCGTTGGCCTGGCAGTAGATGATGTCGGGCTTGACCTTGCGCTGGGCCTCGTAGCCCACGCCGAGACGCTCACACGCGTCGCTCGCGAAGCCGTCCACGAAGATGTCGATGGTGGGGAGGATCCTGTAGAAGACCTCGCGGCCGGCATCGCTGCGCAGGTTCAGGGTGATGCTGCGCTTGTGGCGGTTGATCAGCATGTGGGTGGTGCTGTGCCGGGGGGCCATCATGTCCCCGAGATCACGGATGTAGTCCCCGATCCCGGGCTGCTCGACCTTGATGACCTGGGCGCCCAAGTCGCCCAGCAGGCGCCCCGCCTGATCGCCGGTCGGCAGCACCGCGCACTCGAGTACCCGCACATTGCGCAGGAGATCAATCATGAACCCTCTTCTCTCAGTGGAGGGGCGCGGCGTCATCCCCGTGCGTGCGTGACGAGTGGCTCGACAACCGTTCGCACCTCGTCGAAAACCCACATCGGCACGGTGTGCCGCCCGATGTCACGAATCTGGTCGACGTGTTCCTCGACCTGCTCCGCGGTGACGTTCGACGGATCCTCGGCGCTCCAGCCGTCGGCGACGCCGGCGAACACGCGACCGTATCGGCCACGGCAGACCGAGAACGCCTCGCCGGTGGTCGTGCAGTGGTCCGATGCCAGGTAGGCGACGAGGTGCGCCATCAACTCGGGGCTCCGGCGCGGATCGTCCGGCGGGACGTCCGGGCCACAGAGCCGACGCCAGTTCTCGACGTGGCCCGGCACGGGGTTTCCGGCGGCGATCGTCGTGGTCGCCCACGGCAGTACGGCGTTGACACGCACGCCGAAGTCCTGCCCCTCGAACGCCAGTGCCTTCGTCAGGCCGTACAGCCCGGCTTTGGTCGCGGCGTAGTTCGCGGCGCCCCCGTGCGAGAAGAGGCCGGTACTCGACGAGGTCATCACGACTCGGCCGTAGCGTAGGTCCTTCATGATCCGCCACGCCGGTTGGGTCACGTAGAACGCGCTCGCGAGGTTGACCCTGAGGACGGCCTCGATCTCCTCCAGCGACAGGTCTTCGAAGAAACCGTTCCGTAGGATCCCGGCGTTGTTGACCACCACGTCGAGTTTCCCGAATCGTGCGAGCGCGCTCGCCACGAGTGCGGCGCCGCCGTCCGGTGTGCTGACGTCGTCGTACGAGGCGATCGCGATGCCACCCTGCTCGGTAATGGTCGAAACGACCTCGTCCGCACACGTCGCGTCGATGTCGTTCACCACGATCGCCGCGCCACGGCCGGCCATCTCCACCGCGTACGCCAGACCGAGGCCACGCCCGGCACCGGTGATCACGGCAACCCGGTCCTGCAGCGAAATCGGACGCTGTCCCATCAGGCTGCTCCTCCTCTGTCGAAAGTCGACCTGATTCTAATTAACATTCGGACTGCGTCAACACCTCTCGGCGCAGCTTTCGAGAGCCTTCAGGGTCAGAAAAATGGCCTGACTCCAGGGACTTCCCCACTGCTCTGAGCCGTGTCAGGATTCTGTCTCCGCATAGAATCAGAACTGGTTTAGATACGCATCCAACCTGGGCTACCACGAACATGGGGAGACGCGATGGACGAGACCGCACGTCAGGTCGGCCCTGTCCCAGCTGTCACCACCCACTTCGACCCGCTCGAACCCGCGCTCGCCGCCGAGTTCTGGCCGAGGATCAACGCGCTGCGTGAGTCGTGTCCGGTCGCGTGGAGCGACCAGGTCTGGCACGAGAGGGGGGACAGCGGCTTCTGGATCATCAACAAGCACGCCGACGTCATGGCCGCCGCCACGAATCCGACCGCCTTCAGCAGTGCGGATGGCGCCACCCCCGTCCAGTTCGATCTGGACGTCCTCCGGCAGCTCCCGCTGGAGTCGGACCCGCCGCTGCACCGAGGGATTCGCAGGCTGCTCAACCCGTTCTTCACCCCGGAGGCGCTGCGCGGCCGGGAGACGGACATCGCGGCGAAGGTGGACCGGCTCATCGGGCGCTGCGTGGACAAGGGATCGTGTGACTTCGTCGCCGATTTCGTCAACGTTCTTCCGCCACTGGTCTTCTTCGAGTCCTTTCTGGAGCAGGACGAGTCGGAGATCGGCTGGGTGCTGGACGTTCTCGAAGTCCTCCACACACAGCCGGAACGAGCGCTGGAGGAGGCGCCGAAACTGTTCGCGTTCTGCGCGGACCTGCTGGAGCGGCGGCGAGCCGCGGGACGCCGTGACGACCTGGCCGGGACCATCGCGCACATGGGGCTGACCGGCGAGGACGGCCTGGAGCTGAACGAGAAGCAGCGCGTCGAGGTGATCAATTTGATGATCATGGCCGGCATGGCGACGACGATGGGCGCCACCGGGTGCTTTGCATACCGACTGGCCTCCGACGAGCAACTGCGTGCCGGGCTCCGCGGCGCCGATGACCGCAGGATCAATCGTGCGGTCGAGGAGTTCCTCCGGTACGAGACCGCCGTCCCGACCGGCGCCCGCACACTGACCGAGGACGTCGAGATGAGTGGGTGCCCGATGAAGGCGGGTGACCGGGTCCTGCTGAACTGGGCCGCCGCCAACCGCGACCCGGAGAAGTTCGCCGAGCCGGACGAGCTCGACTTCGAGCGGGAGAACCTGTCCGGCCACGTGGCCTTCGGCGCCGGAATCCACCGGTGCCTGGGCAACCACCTCGCCCGCCGTGAGATGTCCGCGACCCTCAAGGCCATCGTCGCGCTGAGTCGTTTCGAGGTGGAACCCGGGTTCGTCCCGCGGTACCAGCCTTCGTTCGCGCGCGGCCTCGACAGTCTGCCGGTCCGCATCGCGCGATGAGAGCAGCGACGGATCGTGCGACAAGGGCCGCGGCGGGCCACCGGTGAACGCCTCCAAGTCGGTGTCGTCCCGTTCGACAGAGATCACCTCATGGTCCATGCCACACCTGAGGAAAGGGGAGACAGGATGCCCGGTCCAGTGCACGTGCTCACCGGTCTGACCGACGAGGAGCAGCAGTTCGCCGAGGTGGCCTACGAGATCGCCTCGGGCTTCGCGGGCCGGTCGTTCGGCGACCGCGCCGCCCTCGACGCGTACTGGGACGAGTGCCGCCGGGCGGACATGTGCGGCCTTGGCGTGCCCGAGGAGTACGGGGGCGCGGGAGAAGACCTGTTCCCCCTGGTCCTCGCGACCGAGCGAACCTCGGCCGCCGGGTTTCCGGCCACCCGCCTGCTGCTGGGGCAGGGCATGTGCGGGCGCATCCTGCTGCGCGCCGGCAATGAGGAGCAGCGCCGGCGTTGGCTGCCCCGCGTCGCCTCCGGCTCGGTGCGGTTCTCGTTCGGGCTGACCGAGGCGGAGGCGGGATCCAACGCGCTGAAGATGCGCACCACGGCCCGGCGCAAGGGTGACGGCTGGGTGCTCAACGGCGAGAAGACCTACATCACGGCATTCGACGAGTGCGACGTGATGCTGCTCGTGGCCAACGCGCCGCACGACGGCGGAATCACCCTGTTCATCGTCGACGACCCGCAGTCGAAGATCGCCGCACAGCCTGTGCAGCTGGGCATGACCATCTACGAGCGGCACTACACGCTGTTCATCGACGATCTCCAGCTGGGCCCGGACGCCGTGGTCGGCGAGGTGGGCAAGGGCTTCCGCGCCATGTTCGCGGCGTTGAACTGCGAGCGCCTGCTGGTGGGTGCCCAGGCGCTCGGACTCGGCCGGTACGGGCTCCGCCGAGCGGTCGGCTACGCGAAGGAACGCGAGGTCTTCGACGCGCCGATCGGCTCACACCAGGCCGTCCAGCATCCTCTGGCCGAGTCGTACGTGCAGCTTGAGGCGGCCTGGGCGCTGCTCGTCTGCGCCGCGCGCGGGTACTCCGAGGGCAAGGCCGGCGGGAAGCTCGCCAACGCCGCCAAGCTGGCCTGCGCCGATGCCGGTTTCTACGCCCTCGACCGTGCGCTGCAGACCTTCGGCGGCAGCGGCTACACCGCCGACGTCGGGCTGCTGGAGCCCTATCTCGTTGCCCGCCTGCTCAAGTCCGTGCCGGTGAGCCGCGAGCTGGCACTCAACCAGATCGCCACCGAAGGCTTGGGCCTGCCCCGCTCCTATTAGCTGTGGCCGGCAGTCATTTCGGCCGTATGAGTGGCAGGTCTTCGAGTGTTTCGGAAGGCTTCTCGACGCTGCGAAACAACTCGTTGAGGCGATGTCCAAGATCGCGCTTTGGGGCCTTGAGCGCAAACCTCACGAGTGAGGAGCAGCGAGAGGGGGCGGTGATCACCTCCGACGCCCCGGCGCAGACACGACACATACCGGCGGGGACGACTGCGAACCGAGCCGGCCGACCGCCGGCTCGTTACTGACTCACGCTCCGGGAGCCTGTCCGGCGGCAGCCGGGCGGTGCCTGACGACAAAGTCGTCGAGGTCGACCGCCCGTGTCATCGTCCAGTAGTCGACCACGCGCCAGGGCATGTTCGTCACGACCCGCCCCTTCGAGTTGCGGTACCAGGTGTCCATTCCCTGATGGGTCCACACCATCCGCTGATGCGCCTGGTCGAGGGCCTCGTTGTACCGCTCGCCGACCTCGGGGCGGCACTCGATCGAGCTGATGTCCTCGTTCACCATCCGGCACAGCGAGTCGGTGATGTAGTCGATCTGGCTCTCGGCGAGGAAGATGAAGCTGCCGCCGTGACCGAGGTTGGTGTTGGGCCCGTACATGAAGAACAGGTTCGGGAAGCCCGGCGTGGTGATGCCCAGGTAGGCGCGCGCGTCGTCCTCGCCCCAGAGGTCCCGCAGGACCTGGCCGCCCCGCCCCACGATGTCGTAGCGGATCGGGCGGTGCGCCTCGAAGCCGGTTGCCAGTACGACGATGTCCGCGGGCCGCTCCTCGCCCGTCGACGTCACGACACCGGTCCGGGTGAGAGCGGTGACCGATGCCGTGATCAGCTCCACGCCGGGCCTTCGGAGGGCGGCGAACCAGCCGTTGTCGAGCAGCATCCGCTTGCCGAACGGCGGGTAGTCCGGGAGGGCCTTCTCCACCAGGTCGGGGCGTCCGTCGAGCTGGTCCAGGATGTACCTGGTGAAGAACCTGCGGTGCCCGTCGTTCGTGGCGTTCAGCGACCGCTCGGGGTGCGGCCAGTCCGGGTCCTTCTGGAGCGAGGCGTGGACGCGGTCGTTGTGGGCCCAGGCGAGCCGGAAGCGGTACCACGCGCGGTAGTAGGGCACGTTCTCCATGAGCCAGTGGACCTTGTCGCCCACCGGGCGGAAGTAGTTCTTGTTCGGCGACACCCATTGCGGGGAGCGCTGATACACGTCGAGGGCGGCGACCTCGCCGGCCACGGCCGGCACGATCTGCATCGCGCTCGCACCGGTGCCGATGACCGCCACCGTCCTGCCCCGCAGGTCCAGGTCCTCCGGCCAGCGAGCGGAGTGGAAGACCGGACCGTGGAAGTCCGCCAGGCCCGGCAGGTCGGGGATCTTCGGGACGTTCAGCTGTCCCACGGCCGAGATGAGCGCGTTCGCCGTGAGGGTCCGCTCACGGCCTTGGGGGTCGCGCACCACGACGGTCCACCGTTCGGTGTCGTCGTCCCACGCGGCCGACACGGCGGTGGTGCCGAAGCGGATGGAGTCGAGGAGCCCGAAGTGCGTGGCGAGTTCGTCGAGGTACGTCTCCAACTCACCGCGCTTGCCGAAGTGATGCGTCCAGGCACGGGGGAAGAACGACAGCGAGTACAGATAGCTGGGCGTGTCCACACCACAGCCCGGATAGCGGTTCTCGATCCAGGTGCCGCCCACGCGGGGGTTCTTCTCCACGACGGTGTGGCTGATCCCGAGGTCACGCAGGTGCTTGGCGGCGGTCAGGCCCGACACCCCGGCCCCGATGACGAGCACGTGGAAGTCGGCGGAACCCGGAGTCGCCACGGTCGGCGGGCACTTGGCACGGAACCCCATGTGCTCGGCGGTCATGGGCTCGTACTCCTCGGGCACCTCCTCCCCCACGCTCAGCGTCAGGAGGTCGAGCAGTTCCCGACCGGTCGGAGCGGGCCTGGCGACGGGGCGCCCGGCCGCCCACGCGAGCACGGCCTCCGCGACGGCCGCCCGGATCTCGTCCCGTACGTCCGCGGGCAGTCCCGCGTCGTCGTGGTCGTCGGTGCCGCGCGGGCGGGTCGGCCGGTAGGGGTCACGCGTCCACTTGGGGTCGCCGGTGAGCTGGAAGAGCAGGGGGACCAGGGTCGGGATGTTGGCGACGTCGAGTGCGTCGCGGAGTGCCGTCGGGTCGATGGGAGTCGTGCCCTCGGCCACCGCCATGCATCTCTCCCTCCGAGCCGGCCGGTGCTCCCGATCAGGCACACCGTTCCGCGATTTCCTGACCTAAGTTAGTTTAGAAAAACAGGTAAGGCAAGGGCCGACCGAGCGATCCCGGCCAGTTCAGACCTTGGGAGTACGGGGCGTACGGCCGAGCCTGCGCCGCCAGTCATGGGCGCCCAGCAGGCGGACCATGCGCGCCTGGAACTCGCTGCTCCCGGGCTTGTACGGGTACCAGTGCGGTTCGGACTTCAGACGCACCTTCTCCGAGACCACGGACTGCCGGCGGCAGAACTTCAGCATCCCGGCCGCGCCGCCCGACCGGCTCCCCATCCCGGAGGTCTTCCAGCCGCTCATGGGCAGCGGCAGCTGAAACGTGCTGATCATGACGTTGTTCTGGTTGACCGCGCCGGCCTCGACCTGGCGGCTGACCCGGTCGGCGCGCCCGCGGTCACCCGTCCAGACACTTGAGGACAGGCCGTACGGCGAGTCGTTGGCCAGCCGCAGGGCCTCCTGCTCGTCGGCGACCTTCATGATGGGCAGCGTCGGCCCGAAGGTCTCCTCGCGCATGCACAGCATCGAGTGGTCGACATCGACGAGCACGGTCGGCTCGAAGAACAGCCCCTCGGAAGCGCGCCTGCCACCGGTGAGGACCTTGGCGCCCCTGGCGACCGCGTCCTGGACATGGCTCTCGACGATGCCCAGTTGGTTCTCGGTCGCCATGGCGCCCACATCGGTGGTGTAGCTGCCGTCCTCGTCCATTCCCTGGCGGAGGTTCCTGACCTTGTCGGTCACCTTGCTCACGAACTCGTCGTAGACGGGGGCCTCGACGTAGACCCGCTCCACCGAGATGCAGATCTGGCCGGAGTTCCACATCGCCCCCCACGCCGCGGCGCTGGTGGCGCGGTCGAGGTCGGCGTCGGAGAGGACGATCATCGCGTCCTTGCCGCCGAGTTCGAGGCTGCACGGGATCAGGCGCTCACCGGCGCGGGCGGCGATCCGGCGGCCGGTGCGGGTCGAGCCGGTGAACATGATCATGTCGACCTCGTCGACGACGGCGGCGCCGGTGTCCGGGCCCCCGGTCACATTCGCCATCACCGGCGGGGCGCCCAGGTCCTCGAGCCAGCCGCGGGTGGCCTCCGCCCAGGTCAGAGGCGTGACCTCGGAGGGCTTGAAGAGGACCGACGCCCCTGCCATGAGGGCGGCGACACCGTCCAGCATCGGCCCGCCGAGCGGCCCGTTCCAGGGCGTGATCATGCCGACGAGCTGGTAGGGGCGCGCGAAGACCCGGAGGTTCTTCGTCATGCCGGCGGCACCCCACGACCGGACCTTGCGGTCGGCGAGGAAGTCCGCGGCGTGCTTGCTGTAGTAGTTGATCAGATCGACCGCCGAGGCGACCTCGAGGCCGGCGTCGCCCCAGGACTTGCCGGTCTCCTCCTGCATGATGCCGACGAGGTTCTTCTCGTTGTCGAGGATCCAGTCGAGGAAGCGGAGCATGTGCCTGGCCCGCCCCTTGGGCCCCAGGTCCTCCCAGGCCGGCTGCGCCGCGCGCAGTTGCCCGGCGGCCGCGGCCACTCCCGCCGGTCCGAGGTCCGGCACCGTGCCCACCAGGCGGCCGTCGGCCGGGCAGTGCACCTCGATGACACCGGTCGCGGCACCACCGGTCGCCGATTCCTGAGCCTGCGTTGCCATGAGCGAGTCCTCTCGACGTGCGGGCGGGCCGGCTGGGGGGGCGCGGTCACCTGCGGCGAACACGATCCGAAGGCAACTCGACGGCCAGGACCGACTCCCGCCCGCTTCGCGGCCGTACACTCTTGGCCGTGATTCGATTATGATTTAGGTTAGGTTCGACTACAAGGGTCGCCCCCGCACCGGCGACCGGGCGGAACCCGTGAACCACCACGGTCACCGCACCCGACACCGACTCCAGGAGGAGCCCCGCAGTGGAGATCCGTGGAAAGGCCGCGCTCGTCTCCGGCGGCGCCGGAGGTCTCGGCGAGGCCACCGTCCGGCGCCTCGTCGCCGACGGCGCGCGCGTCGTCATCGCCGACCTCGACGAGAACCGCGGGAAGGAGCTCGCCGCCGACCTGGGCGACGCCGCGGTCTTCGTCCGCACCGACGTCACCGACGAGGCGTCCGTGGCGGCGGCCGTCGCCGCCGCGTCCGAACTCGGCGAGCTACGGGTCTCGGTGTGCGCGCACGCCGGACCCGTCGCGCAGCAGCGGATCCTCGGCCGGGACGGCTCCCCGATGCCGCAGGAGCTGTTCGACCGGACCCTCCGCGTCTACCTCTCCGGCACCTTCAACCTGCTGCGCCAGACGGCCGCCGCGATGGCGGCTCTGGA
This sequence comes from Streptomyces sp. GQFP, assembly GCF_021545335.1. Classification (GTDB taxonomy): domain Bacteria; phylum Actinomycetota; class Actinomycetes; order Streptomycetales; family Streptomycetaceae; genus Streptomyces. The sequence continues at coordinate 1,022,245 of NZ_CP089312.1, forward strand.
GACCCTGGAATCAGGGGTACGGGGTCTGGTGGTCAACACGGCCAGCATCGCCGCGTACGAGGGGCAGGTCGGCCAGTCCGACTACAGCGCGGCCAAGGGGGGCGTCGTCGGGCTCGGTCTCGTCGCCGCACGCGACCTCTCCGCCGTCGGCATCCGGGTCGTCACCATCGCGCCGGGGACGTTCTTCACGCCCGCCTTCCGCATGGAACCGGAGGCCGCGCACGAGGCATGGGGCAGGTCGGTCCCCTTCCCGAAGCGGATGGGGCGGGCGGACGAGTACGCCGACCTGGTCTCCTTCCTGGTCGGCAACGACTACGTCAACGGCGAGACGATCCGTATCGACGGCGCACAGCGGTTCGGGCTCAAGTGAGCGGCGAACGCCCGCCCGGCGGACCGGAGTTCGGCGGCCTCCTGGAGAGTGCGCGCAGGCTGCTCGACGCGGTGGCCGCGGCCGAGGCGCCCGACGAGGTCGTGCTGGCCGCGACCCGTCAGATCGAAGCCGCCTGCGCCGCGCTGGAGCCGTACGGCGTGGAGGAGGAGCAGGCACCGGCCGGAAACCGGCCCGACCTTCCCGGACGGGGCAGTCCCCTGCTCGTGCCCCTGGTCCTCGACCACGAACGGCCGGACGAGGTCCGGGGCCGGGTCACGTTCCACCGGGCTCACCTCGGCGGGGGCAAGGCCGCTCACGGCGGTGTCCAGCCGCTGCTGTTCGACGAACTCCTCGGCCGTCTGGCATCGATCGGCCGGCCCCGGTCACGTACGGCATACCTCCGCGTGGACTACCGCAAGGTGACACCGCTCGGCGTGGAACTGCGGGTGGAGGGCCGCATCCGGCGTACGGAGGGCCGCAAGATCTTCGCGTACGGGCAACTGCTGCACGGCGAGCAGATTCTGGCCGAGGCGGAAGCGCTGTTCGTCCAGCTCCGGCCCTGAACTCCCGGAAAATGCAGTACCCCGTCGTCACCCTCGGCCCAGGATTAAGTCGGCTGCCCTCTCCCCGATCATCATCGACGGAGCGTTCGTGTTGCCGGTGGTGACCTTCGGCATCACGGAGGCGTCGGCCACCCGCAGACCGTCGATGTCCCGCACCCGCAGCTCCGGGTCGACGACCGCGGCGTCGTCGACACCCATCTTGCAGCTGCCCACCGGATGGTAGGACGGCACGGCGTACTCCCGGGCGTACGCCTCCCAGTCCGCGTCGGTCTCGCACTCGGACTCCGGGGAGAAGTGACCGTTCGTAATGGCCTTCATGGCCGGCTGTTCCATGATCTCGCGGATCAGCCGCGCCCCGCAGAGCGTGTCGCGCAGGTCGTCGGGGTGGCCCAGCAGCTGCATCTCGATGCGGGGGGCGGCCTGGGGGTCGGCGCTGCGGAGACTGATCCGCCCGCGGTAGCGCGTGTGCGTGAACGTCGACGATGCCAGGAAGCCCTCCTCCTTGGCGGGCTGCACGTTGAACATGCCGTGCTCGTCGACGTCGCGGGTGATGGCGAGCGGGGTGAACTGCAACTGGACGTCGGGCGAGGCGAGTTGAGGGTCCGTCTTCGCCATGACCTGTACCTGCACCATGGTCATCGCCAGCACGCCGGTCCCGTGCAGGGCATAGTCCTTCAGGGCCCCGGCGATGTCGCCGATCCTGGGTTTGTTGAAGGTGTGGATCCTCGAGTGGTAGCGCTGCATGAGGAAGGCGTGCTCGTGCAGGTTGCCGCCGACTCCCGGCAGGTCGAGCACGGCGTCGATGCCGTGCTCCTTGAGGTGGGCGCGCGGCCCGATACCCGAGAGCATGAGGAGCTTGGGCGTCGCCATCGTCCCGGCGCTCAGGACGACCTCCTGCCGTGCCCGAGCCCGCCTGATCCGGCCGCCGTGCTCGTACTCGACACCGACGGCCGTTCTCCCCTCGATCAGCACCCGATGGGCCATGGCCTTGGTGCGGACGGTGAGGAAGCCCTTGGGCGCGACCCGTTTGAGGTACTCGCGGGAGGCCGACGACCGGGTGCCGCGACGGTGGTTGACCTGGGCAAGACCGATGCCCTCCTGGGTGGCGCCGTTGTAGTCGGGCGTCTCGGTGTGTCCGGCCTGCTTGGCCGCCTCGATGAAGGTCATGTTCGCCTCGCCCCGGTTGCTCTGGGTCGTCACCGAGATCGGGCCGCCGCCGCCGCGGTAGTCGTCCGCTCCGCCCTCCCAGGTCTCGATCCGCCTGAAGGCCGGCAGGACCGACGCGTAGTCCCAGCCCGTGCAGCCCAGTTCCGCCCAGCCGTCGTAGTCGGCGCGGTTGCCCCGGACGTAGACACACGAGTTGATCGATCCGCCTCCGCCCATGACCTTGCCGGCCATCCACGCCTCCGGGCGGCTGCCCCGGGACGGGTCCGGCTCGGCCGGGTACTTCCAGTTGGCCTTCTGGTAGGCCACCGCCACTCCTGCGGGGACCAGGATCTCCAGCCGGCGCCGGTCGGTGCCGCCGGCTTCGAGCAGCAGCACCTTGGCGTTCGCCCCTGCCAGCCGGGCGGCGACGACCGAGCCCGCCGACCCTCCTCCGACGACCACGTAGTCGAATACCTCGTCGGTCATGTCTGCTCCAGCCTGTGCGTGTGGATGGCTCGATGTGCCAACGGTCAATGCATCCGGCGGGTCAACGCAGCTGGGGCCGACCGCTGTCGCGCGCCTTTCCCGCCGCCGCGCTGAGCATGAGCGCCGAACGCCTCGCCCGGCAGACCAGGTCTCCGCGCTGGTTGAGTCCGCGGTGCTCGAACTCGACGACGCCCTGACCGGGCCGGGATTTCGACTCGCGTGCCGCGAGGATCTCGGTCTCGGCGAACAGCGTGTCCCCCACGGCGACCGGCGCCGGGAAGACGATCTCGGTGAAGCCGAGGTTGGCGACGGTGGTTCCCTCGGTCAGGTCCGTGACGCTGAGGCCGACCACCGTAGCCATGGTGAACAGGCTGTTCACCAGGACGTGTCCGAACTCGGTCCGCGAGGCGTAGTCGGCGTCCAGGTGCAGACTCTGCGTGTTCATGGTCAAGGTGGTGAACAGGACGTTGTCGGCGTCGGTCACGGTCCGTCCGGGGGTGTGCCGGTAGATGTCGCCCACGACGAGCTCGTCCAGATAGCGGCCGCGGCGGGTGTGGACGGTCACCGCGCCACCGCCTCTCCGAGTGCCTGCTGATGATAGGGGTGGGCGATCGCGAGCAGCGCCCGCGCCCGCTCGCGCGTGGTGAGTCCGTCGAGGCGGGCGACGCCGTGCTCGGTGACGACGACGTCCACCATCGACCTGGGGACCGTGACCGTGCCGAGCGACGGCACGATGCGGGAGACCGAGCCGTCGGACGAGGTGGACGGCAGCGCGATGACCCGGAGCCCGCCCCTGGAGCGCGCCGCCGTGTCGATGTAGTCCAGGCTGCCGCCGGGCCCGGAGATCTGGCGCCCGGCGACGACCTCACTGTTGACGTTGCCGTGCAGGTCGACCTCGACCGCGGTGTTGACGGAGACGAAGCGCTCGATGTCGCCGAGCCGCCCCGAGTCGTGGGACACCGACGACGGGTACATGCCGATCGACGGATTCTCGTGACCGAAGGACAACAGCCGCTCGGTGCCCATCATCTCCGGGCTCAGCACGGCGGGCGACGGTACGACCTCGCCGGCGCGCAGTACACCGGCCTCGAACAGGTCCACCATCTCGTCGGTCGCCATGCCGACGAAGCGGACGCCGCCGAGGTCGGCGTCCTTGAGGGACCGTACGAGCGTCTCGGGAATGGCGCCGATCCCGATCTGCAACGTCGGTTCTGTCGGGAGCAGTTGGAGGACGTGCTCGGCGATCCGGGTGCTCGTCGGACTGGGCTTGGCGGAGCTGTAGTGCGGCAACGCGGTCGTCGACTCGACGAGGGAGTCGAACACGGAGATGTGGACGTAGGACTCACCGCAGGTGCGGGGCACGGCGGGATCGACTTCGGCGATCAGGGTGTCGGCCGTCCGCAGGGCCGCGAGGCCGTAGCCCACCGACGGGCCCAGCGAGGAGTACCCGTGGGCGTCCGGGGGGCTGATCCGCACCAGGGCGGCGCCGGTCTCCCACCGGCGTAGCAACTTCGCCAGCCGCGATGCCCGCGCGGGTACGTAACCGACGGTGCCGTCGGCCACCAGGCCGCGTACGGGTGCCATGACATGCCAGGTGCGGTAGGCGAGGTCTCCGTCAACGACGGCCGGGAGGAAGGGGTATTCGCCCAGCAGCAGTCCCGAGCTCAGGGTCCAGTCCCGCCCCGGGGCCAGTTCGCCGATCTCGGCCAGCAGCGTCGTCGGGGCGCCCATCCCCGGCGCGGAGACGATGTGGGTACCGCGGGCGATCCGGGCCAGGGCATCGCGTGCCGAGCGGTGCGGCAGCACCATCATTCCGACCCGGTGGCAGCGGCGGCAGCCCTGGCACTGGCAGTAGCTGTGGCGATGGCGTCGTGGGAGAAGACCTCGTCGAAGCCCGCCTGGTCGTACTGGAACTCGTCCACCTCGACGATGCGACCCTCGCGGAACCGGTAGACCAGGCATTCCTTCATCCGGACGGTCCTCTCGCCGACGACGACCACGCCGTACTGGTAGACGATGGCCCGCTCCGGGCTGGTGGCGATGTCGATGACCTCGAACCGCGCCGGCACGGCGAGGACGCGCTTGAGCGTGCCGAAGAGTCCCATGACCTCGGGAAGACCGACTCTCTCTCCGGCAAGGCCGTTGTGGCCGGGGACGCGCCAGACACACGTGGGATCGAGGAGTTCCTCGACGGTCGTCCGGTCCTGGGACGAGAAGGCCGCCATGAGACGCCGTACCGCGACGGCGTGCGGGTGTTCCTCGGGTGGGTTCGCGGCTCGGTCCGTCATGTGTGCCTTCTCCTCACGATTCGAATGGCGCGTCGAGGGTGACGTCCGCCCTGCCGGTGAGCACCACGCGACCGTCCTGATCGGTGGTCCGCAGAGCCAGCCGTACGAGCGTCAGCGCGCCGGCGGTCTCCGTCGCCTCGACGGTCGCCGTGCTGACGAGCCGGTCCCCCGGCCGGACCGGCGCGGTGAACCGGGCGCCCAGGGACCGGAGGGCCTCGGTGCCGAACCAGCCGGTGACGACACGGCTGCTGACGGCCATCGTCATCATTCCGTGCGCCATGACCCCGGGACGGCCCGCCGCCCGCGCCGCCGGCTCGTCGGTGTGCAGGAGGCTGAAGTCGCCGGAGGCGCCCGCGTACTGGACGATCTGAGTGCGCGTCAGCTCCTCGCACACCACGAGCTCGCGCGACTCACCGACCTTCGGCGGCGCCGTACTCACGACGGCTCCTGACGGATCGTCACCAGTACCATCCGCGAGCGGACCACGACGGATCCGGTGTCGTCCCGGAGTTCCTTGACCAGCTCCGTGAACGTCAGCGTGCCGCCCTGCCCGCTCTGCTTGGTCCAGGTCCTGCCGGGCGTCTCCGCCACGTGCAGGACGTCCCCGACCCGTACCGGCGCCAGGTACTCGAAGTGCTGCTCGGCGTGGAGAACCGTGGCGCCCTCGTCGGCAGTCGCCGCCGCGAGCGCGCCGGTCGGACGCAGGTCGCGCATGTGCTCGGGATCGTGCTGCACCGTCGTGGCGGTGAACGTCGGCGGCACGAGGTCACCGGGGCCGGGCGGCGGTTCCCCGACGGCTCGGGCGAAGGCGAGGACGTGGCCCTCCTCCACCGGGAAGCGCAGCGCCACCGCCGTCAGCCGTTCTGCGCCGGGACGGGCCGGAAGCGCGGCAGGGCGGTGCCCTCGCCGGTGTCGTGGAAGACGACCTCGACCCGTTGGCCGATGGCCAGTTCGGACGGGTCGGCCTCGACGATGTTCGTCATCATCTTCGGGCCCTCGTCGAGCTCGACGAGGGCGAGCACATAGGGACCGCAGTCCTTGTAGTCGAGGATTCCGCGGGTGGTCAGCGTGAAGCTGTAGAGGGTGCCGCGGCCGGTGGCCTCGACCGTCTCCAGCCGGGTGCTGTGGCAGTGCGGGCAGAGGAAGCGCGGGTACCAGATCGCCGACGCGCAGTCCTGGCAGTGCTGCAGGAGCAGTTCACCGCGTGCCGTGCCCGCCCAGAAGGCGGCGGTTTCGGGGTGCACCTCGGGCGCGGGCGCCGGCAGCGGGCCGTAGGCCCTGGAGGCGGGGGTGGTGGTCATGCGTCCTCCCTGCCGAGGATGACGGTCGCGTTGCCCATACGGGTGGACAGCCAGCCGCCGGTGCCGTGTGCCAGGGCGAGTTCGCAGTCGGGGACCTGTACCGCAGGGTGGGCCTCGCCGCGGAGCTGGCGTACCGCCTCGATCATCTTGGTCATGCCGCCCCGGTTCGCGGGGTGGTTGTTGCACAGCGACCCGCCGTCGCTGTTGAACGGCAGCCTGCCGTACGGCGCTTGCAGCGCACCGTCCAGGACGAACCTGCCGCCCTCGCCCTTCTCGCAGAACCCCAGGTCCTCGAGGGCCAGCAGCACGGTGATGGTGAACGAGTCGTAGATGCCGACGTAGTCGATGTCGCCGCGGCCGACTCCCGCCTCGGCGAAGGCGTCGCGGCCCGACCGGACGGCGCCAGTGACGGTGATGTCCTGCCGGCCGCCCCTGGTGTGCTCGATGGCCTCGCCGTGGCCGAGCACGGCGACGCAGTCCCGGTCGAGGCTCCTGGCGATGTCGGCGTTGACGAGCACGAGCGCGCCGCCGCCGTCGGTGACGACGCAGCAGTCCAGTCGGTGCAGCGGGCTGCTCACGACCGGGCTGCCCACGACGTCCTCGACGGTGACGACCTTGCGCAGCATTGCGTTCTCGTTGTGCTGCGCGTGGACCGAGGCGGCGACCTTGATCTGCGCCAACTGCTCGGCGGTGGTGCCGTACTGGTACATGTGGCGGGCGGCGGCGAGCGCGTACACCGCGCTGACGTTCATGCCGAAGACCGGCTCGAAGGCCGCCTCGGGCGGCGCTCCCATGAGCTGCCCGGGGGCCCGCAGCGAGGTCGTACGGGGCCGTCCGCCCAGCGTGACGAGGGCGACGTCGCACTTTCCGGCCGCGATGGCGGCGGCCGCGTGGCCGACATGGGAGAGGTACACCGATCCGCCCATGTCGGAGGAGTCCATGTACCGCACGTTCAGGCCGAGGTAGTCGGCCATGGCGAGCCCGCCGAGTCCGGGGGCGTCGCCGCCGGAGAAGTAGCCGTCGACGTCGGACAGGGTCAGACCGGCGTCGGCGAGCGCTCCGAGCGCCACTTCGGCGTGGATCTGGGGGATGGAGGTGTCGGGGAGTTCGCGTCCCGGGTGCTCGTAGGCCCCGGCTATGAGGGCTTTGCCCTTGATGCTCACGAGTGCCGCCTCAGACGAACGGGTTCGGGGGTGCCGCGTCGGTGAACGGGCGGAACGCGGTCTCCAGTTGCTTGCCGATCGTCGACAGGTCCCAGGCGTCGTCTTTCGCCCTGATCGTGGTCAGGGGCTGTGGGTCGCTGTAGAGCGACACTTCGAAGCCGCGGGCGTGGAGGACGTGCCCGTTGCACCATCCGGAGTCCTCGGAGGCGAGCCAGGCGGCGACGGGGGCGATGTTGTCGGGCGAGAGTTCGTTCGCGGCCAGGCCGTCGACGCCCGACACCTTGGCGGTGTCGGTCATCCTGGTGGCGGCCGCCGGCGAGATGGCGTTCGTGGTGACGCCGTACTTCCTGAGCGCCACGGCGCAGGAGTAGGTGAGGCCGACGATCCCCATCTTCGCGGCGGAGTAGTTGGGTTGGCCGGGCGCGCCGTGGAGTCCCGCGCGCGAGGTGTAGTTGATGACGCGGTGCTGGGCGTCTGCGTTGCCGAGACGCCGCCAGTAGGCCGCCGCGGGCTTGATGGTGTTGTAGTGGCCCTTGAGGTGGACGCGGATCACCGCGTCCCACTCCTCCTCGGCCATGTTGAAGATCATTCGGTCCCGCAGGATGCCCGCCACGTTCACCAGGACGTCGAGCTTTCCGTACGCCTTGACGGTGGACTCCACGAGGTCACGGGCCGCCTCGTGGTCGGACACGTCGGCGCCGTTGTGCATCGCCGTGCCGCCCGCGGCCTCTATCTCACGGACGAGGTCCTGGCCGGGACTGCCGTCGTTCTCCAGGCCGTTCAGTGACGCGCCAATGTCGTTGACCACCACTGCGGCGCCTTCGCGGGCGTAGAGCCTGGCGACCGCCCCGCCGATGCCGCGGCCGGCCCCCGTGATGATGGCCACGCGTCCGTCGAGAGTTCCCATGCGCTGCTTACCTCCGATGGGTGGCATCTGCCGAATCTAACACTGGTTAGGTACGCTCACAAGGTTCGTGGACGCGCATCGGGCCCCTCGTCTCCGTCCGGTCGGCCGACGGCACGGCTGAGGATGTCGACCCGGCCGGCGGCCCCGTCGACCCGGACGACATCTCCGGTGCTCAGCCGCCTGGAACCCGCCTTGGTGTTGACCACACACGGGATGCCCAACTCCCGGGCGACGATGGCGGCGTGGCTGAGTACTCCGCCGATGTCGACCACCAGCGCCTTCGAGATGAACATGATCGAGGCCCAGCTCGGGTCGGTCGTCGGCGCGACGAGGATCTCGCCGGGCCGCACGTCGGCGTCGTCGGGGTCGGTCACGACACGGACCGGGCCCTCGACCGTGCCGGGGGCGGCCCCCACGCCCTCGATCAGGTTACCCTCGCCCCGCTCGTCGCCCACCGTCCGCGGCGTCGCCACGGGCTGTCCGAGCCACGCCGCGGGAACCTCCAACGTCGCGTAGTGGGCGTGCCGTTCGCGGCGGCGGGCGACCAGGTCGCGGGCGTCCCGGGGCGGGGACACGAGTTCCTCGGAGGTGAGGAAGAAGACGTCCTCGGAGTCGTCGAGCACGTCCTCGTCCGCCAGGCACTCACCGATGCGGCGGGCCGAAGCGCGGGCCATGTCCAAGGACTGGAGGAACGCGGCCTTACCGACACCGCGGAGCGGGATGACGTACTTGGCCAGCCTCATGACGAGGCGGGCACCCGGCCGCCCGCGGGCCGGCAGCGACGCGAGCAGCGCGGCCTCCAGCGCCTCGCGCTCCCTGCGCTGGGACTCCTCCCCCAGGGCCGGATCGGCCTCGTCGCCCAGCGCCTTGTATCCGTCGAGGAGTCCACGGAGCGCGGTGTCGTCCTCGCGCCACACCCGGCCGGAGATCTCGCCCTCGCGCGGCCCGTGGTAACCATGCCTGCGCACCACCTCCTCGATCGGGATCCGGCCCCGGGAGGCGGCCCACATATCGGTCACGATCGCGCTCTCGGCGTGGGCGCCGTAGCCGCTCATGAACGACGTCACATCACCGACGCCCGAGCGCTCGACGAGCTGCGTGAGCTGGTCGTAGACCGGTTGGACCGCACACAGGACGTGGGTGCCCTGGACGGTGACGTTGTGGTCGAAGCGCCGGGCGGCGTCGAGATACTGGCGGGTGGCCCCGGCCCTCGACAGGGTGCCCGTCCTGCCGACGCACCCGATCCACCAGCGTTCGGTCAGCTCGTTCGCCTTCCTCACCTTCCGGCCGATCGTGGCGAAGCTGTAGGGGAAGCGGAAGGCGATGACGGGATAGCGCCGACGGCTGTGGACGCTGCTGAGTTCGTCGGGCATGGCACCCACCACCTGCTCGGCGACGGCGGCGCCCGTCGTGCCGGGGAGCCTGTCCCCGATGCCGACCAGGAAATCGACCCGCCCCGCGACCCGACCGTAGAAGACGTTGCACACCCGGTCCAGAGGATCGTCGGGGAAGCGGCTCTCCCGCCGGGTCAGCGCGCCCATGCTCGCGAAGGCGGCCCTGGTGGCGCGTTCGGCGGTGGGACCCCAGAGCGACCACCCGAGGGGAGTCATCACGCCGGGCATGGCCTCCCCGAAGTTCGAGGTGCTCCAGTACGCCGAGGGGTCACTCGCACTGTGCAGCGGATCCCAGCCCTCGACAGTCGGTTCCACGGTCATGTGCGTTCCCCTCATTACGTCTCACGGGGCCCGTCGGTACGGGTGCCTGATGCGCGCCCCCGCCAGGGGCAGGAAGACCTTGTCGGTCAACGTCGGTCAACGCGGCTGTGCGTGATGTGCCGACCGCACCCCCGGCAGCGGGGCGGCCAGGGCGGCGGGTAACTCGGCGAGGTCGCCGATGCCGAGCCAGCCGGCGATCTCCCGCAGGTCGGCGTCGTCCGGCGAGGCGGCGGGCACGAGGGGCAGCGGTCCGGCGTAGACGATTCCGGCGCCGCCGTCGACGGTCACCTGACGGCCCGCCAGGCCTGTCAGGCTTCCCGCCCCGCAGCCGACCACGCAGGGGCGTCCCAGTTCCCGGCTCACCACGGCGGCGTGTGACGTCGATCCGCCCAGTTCCGTGACGACGGCGGTCGCCGCGACCATGCCGTGCACATCGTCCGGGTCGGTCGTCACGGTGGCGAGGACGACATCCTCGCCCTCCTCGGCCCGCTCCTCGGCCTCGTCCGCCGAGGGCGCGACGGTGCCCGTACCCACACCGGGGCAGGCGGGTTCCCCGCGGGCGAGCACGGTCGCCGTGGCCGCGGCGGCGGGGTCGACCCGGGGGCGCAGGACAGCCGCGACATCGTCCGCCGAGACGCGGGACAGTGCCTGCCCGGTGGTCAGCAGCCGCTCCCGGACCATGGCGGCGGCGATCCGCACGCAGGCCTCCGGGGAGCGCTTGGCGGCCCTCGTCTGAAGCAGCCACAGGCGCCCGGACTCGACCGTGAACTCGATGTCCTGCACGTCCCGGGCCTCACGCTCCAGACGACGCGCCGCGTCGAGGAGCCTCGCGTGGATCTGCGGCAGCGACTCGGCGAGGGCGTCGAGGGGTTGCGGGGTGACGCGGCCGGACACCACGTCCTCGCCCTGGGCCCGCGGCAGCCACTCGCCGTGGGGTGCCGCCGCCCCGGTGAGCGGGTTGCGCGTGAACAGCACCCCCGTACCTGATCGTTCGTCCGCGTTGCCGAACACCATGGCCTGTACGGTCACGGCCGTACCGCCGTCGTCCGCCAGCCCGTGATGCCCGCGGTACGCCACGGCGCGCGGTGCCGTCCAGGAGCGGAAGACCGCGGTCACGGCGGCGACCAGCTGGTCCCAGGGGTCGTCCGGGGGCGCGACGCCGACCACCTTGGCGAACTGGTGGGCGAAGCGGCCGGCCACGTCCTCGGCCAGGCCGTCGCCCCGTTCGGCGGCGAGTGCCCGCAGTGCCGGGGCCGTGGCCCCCACGTTGAGCACGGTGTCCATCATCCCCGGCATGCTGCGGGCGGCGCCCGAGCGCACGGAGACGAACAGCGGTCGGCTGCCGCCGCCGAAGCTCCGCCCGAGTTCCTCTTCCAGCCGGCGGACACCCCGGCGCAACGCGTCCGCCGCGGCCTCGGGCAGAGCACCGTCAAACAGGGTCCGCCGGCACGCGTCGGTGCCGAGGGTGAACGCCGGGGGCACCGGCATGCCCAGCCGCCTCAGATCGTTGACCGCCCAGGCCTTGCCGCCGACGAGCGCACGGTCCAGGGCCACGGTCCCGTCGAGCGGGATCGGGTCCACTACGCCCTCCCCTGCCTGGCCTCGTCCACCCGGTCGAGTTCCAGGACGCCGAGCAGGTCCTGGTGCAACTCGAACCACGCCTGGTGGTAGCTGTCCTCCAGGGGGTTCGCGACCCATTGGTGCCCGCCCCGCCGCACCTTCTCGATCGCCCGGGAGAACCGGTGGGCGTAGCCGACCAGTCGGGGGACAGCCGCGCCGATCCGGCTCAACAGCGGTGCCGCGTCGTGGTATGCGGCCGCCAGACGGTCGAGTACGTCCGCGTCGTAGGCGCCGTCGGCGTGGTCGTTGGCCGTGCCGTCCAGCCGCAACTGCCAGGCGCCGACGATCTCCTTGAGCGCCGAGTTGTGGCGGTCGAACTCCGCATAGAGCCGACGGACGGTGGCGGTGTCGACGGCGGACCGCTCCTGCGCCAGCAGTGCGCGCAGCCGCTCCTTGCCGGCCGGCGTCAGCCTGGCCCCGGCCGGGCCGGGCTTCATCAGCCCGCGCAGCTCAAGGGCTTTGACGTGTACGGCCGCGGAGTCGCCGGCGAACAGCGCCGCCGACTCGGCGGTCAGCCGACCCTTGAGCCGGGCGCCCTGCAGAAGGGCGAGCTCAGTCGGGGTGTCCGTCATCGTCATGTCTCTCCAGCGATCCGAGGGGAAGCTGAGATACGGACGGTGTCAGCGCGCCAGACGGACAGGGAGGCTGACCGGTCCGCGGGCGAAGCCGGGCCGGTAGTCGGGAGTGAAGCCCGGCTCCGACTCGAAGGTCGTCAGTGCGCAGATCGCCCTGATGCTGGCCTTGATCTCGCGCCGCGCCAGGTGGTTGCCGAGGCAGCGGTGGATGCCCGCGCCGAAGGCGACGTGCGAGGAGGTGTTGTCCCGGTCGAAGTCGAGGGTGTCCGGGTGGGGGAACTGGCCGGGGTCACGGTTGGCCGCGGCCCAGTTGAGCAGGGCCCGGTCTCCGCTCTTCATCGGACAGCCGCCCATCTCGACATCGGCGGCCAGGGTCCGGCCCGCGGTCGGAACGGGCGACTCGAAGCGCAGGAACTCGTCGACGGCCCGGTCCAGCCGTTTCTCGTCGGCGGCCCGCAACTCCTCGCGCAGCGACGGGTTTCCCGCGAGCTGCACGGCGATGCTGCCCAGCCCGCCCATCGTCGTCTCCATACCCGCCATGATCATGAGGTTCATCGTCTCGATACGCTGCTTCTCGTCGAGTTCCAGGCCGTCGCTGCCGTCGAGCCCCAGGTGGGCGATGGTGCCGGCCAGGTCGTCGCGGCGCCCGGCGGCCCGGCGCGCGGCGAGCAGTTCGGCGCCCCACCCGAGCAGCTTCGGCGCGACCTCCATGGCCCTTTCGGGCTGGGTGAGCAGCGTGTTGAGTACGTCGAGGACCCAGCCGATCTCCGATTCCCTCTGTTCGAGATAGGTCTCGAAGAACACCACGGGCGGCAGGAGCTGGGTGAAGGAGGCGACGAAGTCGACCTCGCCCCTGTCGAGGCAGCGGCCGAGAAGCGTGTCCACCTTCTCGCGGATGCCCGCCTCGCCCGCCTGCTGCGCCCCGACGGTGAAGAAGGGGTTGAGCAGACGGCGTATGCCACGGTGCAGCGGCGGGTCGGTCTCCAGCGGGATCATGCGCAGGACGTCGAGGTCGAACTGCACCGGAGCCGCACCCTGGGCGTTGCTGAAGCCCCGCCAGTCGGTGCTCGCGGCCATGACATCGGCGTAGTCGTTGACGACCCAGAACCCCTCGCGCCCCTCGCTCCAGGGCTGGTCGCTCCAGCCGACCGGGCACCTCTCGCGCAGGTCGTTGGTGCGGGGCCAGAAGTCGGCGGCGAGGGCCGGATCCAGCGGACCGAAACGAACGACCTCCTGATCCTCGCCCGTACTCGTCTTCTCCGAACTGGTCATGTCACGCTCCTGGGGGTCGCACCGTCCGGCCATGTCGGCTCCGGCCGTACCGGCGTCGCCGTGACGCACGCAGCGGTCCGCAGCGGTTGCGGTGCCGGGCCCCGGCCTGCCGGCCCACCCGGATGTATCCTGCGCCACAACCTAATTTCGCCAAGAATCTAAGCCAGGGTCAAGTAGCGCGCAAGTACCGAAATCAAGTTAGAATATGGTCCTGGAACGACAGACGAACGCCAGCCGCACAGCGGCAGTCCACCGTGACAAGGAGGGCCTACGGTGCCCAAGGTGACCTTCCTGCGACCGAACGGCGACGCGGTCGTCGTCGACGCGGCTCACGGACAGAGCGTGATGCAGGCGGCGGTGGCGCGCGGCATCACCGAGATCGTGGCCGAGTGCGGCGGCACGCTGGCCTGCGCGACCTGCCATGTCTTCGTGCCCGACGAGCATCTCGACGCCCTGCCTCCGGTCGGGCCGGACGAGGAGGAGATGCTCGACTTCACGGCCGTACCCCGGCAGGCGGGCAGCCGCCTGAGCTGCCAACTGCCGCTGAGCGCCGAGTTGGACGGCCTCGTCGTACACCTCCCCGAGGAGCAGTACTGATGCCGGAGCCGACCGTCGTCGTGGTCGGAGCCGGCCAGGCCGGCTGCCAGACCGTCTTCTCGCTGCGCGAAGCGGGCTTCGCCGGACGGGTGCTGCTCGTCGGTGCCGAGCAGCACCTTCCGTACCAGCGTCCGCCGCTGTCCAAGGCGCACCTGACCGGAAGCGCCGACCGGGACACTCTGTGGCTGCGGCCCCGGTCCTGGTTCGCCGAGCACGGAGTCGAGGTCCGTACGGGGACACGGATGACCGCACTCCACCGCGAGGACCGCGAGTTGCTCCTCGACGACGGTGAGGTCCTCGCCTACGACAAGCTCGTTCTCGCGCTGGGCGCCCGCCACCGGGAACTGCCGGTCGCCGGTACCGGGTTGGACGGGGTGGTCAGGCTCCGCACGCTCGACGAGGCCGACGACGTCCGCGACCGCCTCCGGCACGCCCGGCGCGTGGTCGTCGTCGGCGGCGGCTTCATCGGCATGGAGGTCGCCGCCACCGCCGCGCGTCTGGGGAAGAGCACCACCGTCATCGAGGTGGCCGACCGGCTCATGGGACGCGTGCTGTCGGCCGAGACGGCGGCCTTTCTGTTGCGGGCCCACCGTTCACGCGGTGTCGAGACGGAACTCGGCACGACGGTCGCCACCATCGTCGGCACCGCCGCGGGCACGGTGGCCGGTGTGGACACCACCGACGGACGCCGTATCCCGGCGGACCTGGTCCTGGTCGGTGTCGGCGCCGTACCGAACGTGGAGCCGGCCGCCGCCGCCGGCATCGAGGTCGACAACGGCATCGCCGTCGACGAGTCGCTGCGCACATCGGACCCGCACGTCTACGCCATCGGCGACTGTGTGTCGTTCCCCCAGGTCCGCGCCGACGGCAGGCGGGTGCGTCTGGAGTCCGTACAGAACGCCGTGGCACAGGGGCGCCGCGTCGCCGCGACCCTCGCCGGCCGTCCCGGTCGCTTCGACAGCATTCCGTGGTTCTGGAGCGACCAGGCCGACCTGAAGCTGCAGATCGCCGGCCTGACGAGCGGCCACCACGAGGTCGTGGTCAAGGGCGACCGGGAGACGGAGCGCTTCTCGGCCTACTGCTTCGCCGACGGCCGGTTGCTCGGCGTCGAGTCGGTCAACCGTCCCGCGGACCACATGGCGGCCCGCAGGCTGCTGGCCGCCCCGACGCCCGTGACACCGGACCAGGTGCGGGCCGCGGACTTCAGCCCCAAGGCGGTGGCGGCCGGCACCGCCACCGGATGAGACGCCTTCGCCGGTCCGGCGAGCGCTGAGCGCTCCGCTGGAAGCGCTGTGATGAACCTGCGGGCCGGCGGGGGCTGGTCGCGCAGTTCCCCGCGCCCCTTTCGGGGCGCGCGGTCGCGCACCCGACGGCACGCTCTCAGCCCGTCCTCCGGTCGGCACGCGCGACGACCAGGCCCAGCTTCTCGAAGTCCAGCGTCTCATCGGTGATCCCGCGTTCGCGGAGCTTGTACTTCAGCACCCGTCCGTTCACGTTGGCCGGCAGCTCGTCAAGGAATTCCACATAGCGCGGCACCGCGTAGTACGGCAGGGACACCCGGAAGAACTCGAACAGCTCGGCATGCTCGATCCGGGCCTCGGGAACGAGCAGGATGCACACCTTGATGTCATCCTCGCCGAGCTCCGACGGGACCGCGTGCACCGCGACGTTCGCGATCGCGGGGTGCTTCAGCAGCGCCTGCTCCAGCTCGATCGAGGAGATGTTCTCGCCCCTGCGGCGCAACGAGTCCTTCTTGCGGTCGACGAACCAGAAGTAGCCTTCCTCGTCGATCCGTCCCTGATCGCCGGTGTGGTGCCACAGGTTACGGAAGGTCTGGACCGTGGCATCGGCCTGGTTCCAGTAGCCGGAGAAGAGGCGGAACGGCTCCGTCGGCCGAATGACGATCTCGCCCGGCCGGCCGTCGGCCACCTCGACGTCATCGTCGTCGACGATCTTGACCTCAAGGCCGGGCGTGACCCTGCCCATGCTCCCGGGGCGGCGCGGGCCGCGAGGGTCTCCCAGCAAGGCCGGCCAGCACTCCGACTGCCCGAACACCTCGGCGAACGGAGCGATGCCGAAGCGCTTTTCGAAACGCTGGACGAGATCGGGGGTGGACGGCATGAACGTGATGTGCCGCAACTTGTGATCGCGGTCCTCGTCGCTGGGTGGTTGTGCCAGCACAGCCATACCCATCGCACCCATCCCCAGCGCGGCCGTCGCGCCGGTCTCGCGGATCCGCGCCATGTACCGGCTCGCGCTGAACGACGGTTCGACGATCACGGAGCCACGCACGGCGAGCGCGGCGGCGACCAACCACGTCTGGCCACTGAAGTGGAACAGCGGGTTGGCGCCGAAGATGACGTCGCCCTTCTCGTACCACCCGAAGTCGATGAAGACGTTGATGAGGTTGCAGTAGTAGCCGTGGCTGATCGTGCAACCCTTCGACGGCCCGGTCGTCCCCGAGGTGAAGATGATCGCGCAGACGTCCGCGGGGTCGATCAGGACCGGGGCCGGTTCGGCCGTCACCGCTTCCAACTCGGCGTAGTCGAGCGTGGCCGGTGAGGCTGCATCGCCGGAGGCACCACCCACCAGCACGAGCCGCGGCTGCTCCGGCAGCTCGGGGAGGATCGGTTCGAGCATCCTCAGTCCGGCTTCGTCGGTGATGTAGATGCTGGGCCCGGTCTGTTCCAGTTGGTGGCGCAGGAACTCCCCACGCAGGAACGTGTTCAGCGGCACCTGTATCGCGCCGGTCTTGGCTATCGCGTAGATGAGCACCACGTACTCGATGCGGTTGGGGAGGCTGACCGCGATCCGGTCGCCCTTCGCCGCTCCCATCGCCTGCAGTGCCGCTGCCACCCTGTCGGACCGGCGGTCCAGCTCACCGAGGGTCAACCAGTCACTCATGCACTGGACAAAGCGCCGGTCCGGGTCGAGGGCCGCCTCCTCCCGGAGCCAGTCACCGAGAACCCGATCGATCTTCCGCGGTTCGGAAACCATTGCGTCGCTCCCCTTTGTGTCCACCGTGCTGGTCCGCTCCAGGATTGCGTCGACGGATCGCCGGACCCGCGGGACGAACCTGCGCCGGCGGCCGTGTTGGGGTTCGGGTCCGGTCGGAGGCCGACCGGACCCGTTCGTGGATCGGGAGACAGGCCGGCCGGAGACCGGATCAGCTCAGCCACCCGTTCTGTCGTGATCGTCGGCATGGTGCCGGCATCAATGACCCGCGAGTCGCGTACGACGTCGGATCTCGCGCAGGTCCCGCACGACGTTCTGGAGATCCTCCGGGGCGGTGAGGAAGTGCCGGGTTCGGCGCCGCCACTGCGTCGTCGACCGCCATGGGTATCGGGCCTCCCTGAGCATGGGCGCGTCTAGTCGTCGCGCCAGGTGCGGAAGGGAAGGGTGGCGAGGCTGCGTGTCTGGCCACCGTGGGCGGCGAGCCGCGCCCCGTCGGGGAGGGAGAACCGCGGCACGCGGCGGAGGATCTCCTCGAAGGCGATGGTCATCTCCAGGCGCGCGAGGTGCGAGCCCAGGCAGCGGTGGTTGCCCGCGCCGAAAACCATCGTGCGGTCGGGCTCCCGGTCGATCAGCAGCTCGTCGGCGTGCTCGAAGGCGTCCTCGTCGCGATGGGCCGACGCGAGCGGCAGCACCACGCGGTCTCCGGGCCGCAGTTGCGTATCCCGGATCACGCACTGCTCGGTCACGGTGCGGCTCATGTGCACGATCGGCTCGTAGCGCAGTAACTCCTCGATGGCTCCCGGGATCAGCGACGGGTCGGCCGCCAGCCGGTCCTGCAGGTCGGGACGGCGGGCGAGATGCATGAAGCTGAACCCGAGCGCGGTGGTCACCGTGTCGAGGCCCGCGAGCACCAGCACGTAGGCGAAGTTGAGTATCTCCTTGTACTCGAGCTTGCGCTGCCCGGCCATCCGGGCGTTGACCAGGACGGAGATGATGTCGTCGCCCGGTGACTCAAGGCGTTCGTCGAGCAGACCTCGAAGGAAGTTGTTCAGTTCCTTGCCGGCCCTCAGCCGAGCGGCGGTCTGGGCCTCCGCATCGCCGTGCCGCACGCCGTCGGTGGTGGTGTGCAGGATCGTTCCCGCCCACGCGCACAGCTGGTCGCGCCGCTCGACGCTGAAGTCCAGGCCGACGAGGCTCAGGAACACCGCACTCGGGTAGGGCTGCGCGAACTCGGTGACGAAGTCGAACTCCCGCTTCTCCAGCATCCCGTCGACCAGGCGCACCGCGTACGTGCGAACGGAGTCCGCGATGTGCGCGATCGCCTTGGGCCGGAACAGCGGGTCCACGATCATCCGGTAACGCCGGTGTTCGGGCGGGTCCACTTCCAACGGGATGAGGGCGCGGTTGTGCCCGGGGGTCGGCGGGGTGTCGGCCGGCCAGGACGAGAACCGCGCGGCGTCGTGCAGCACCTCGGAGACATCGGCGTACTTCGACAGGATGTGGAAGCCGCCGTAGTTCTCCGTGTGTGCGACGGGGCACTTGGAGCGGAGCGTCGCGTACTCGGCATGGGGGTCGAGCGCGAAGCCGGGGTCGTAGTGGTCGTAGTCGTGCCCGAGCGCCTGCTGCGCGGAGCACCGGTCCGTCTGCTCGCTCATGTCGTGGCGCCTTGGTGGTCGCGGTGTAGGGAGGCCGCCGTGGTGTCACCGCGGCACAGTTCACTCACGGCGTGCGAGTCCTGGTAGAAGACGTCGACCCGCACGATCTTGCCGCCGCGCAGTTGATAGAGGTCCACGACCCGCATCGGCATACTGCGCCCGGTCACGCGGGACGTCATGGTGCCGTGCATCCGGACCGCGACGAACGAACCGGCGTCACCGATCTCCGGTGTGTCCAGTTCGACTCGGAAGTCCCGGCCGACCTTGCGCAGGAGCTGGACGAAAGCGTCCTTGCCGAGGTAATCGCCACCGAAGGGCAGGCTCATGGCCTCGGAGAAAACGATCTCGTCGTCCAGCAGCTCCAGGCAACCTGCGACGTCGCCGGCCCGGAGCCCGGCGGTGAACCTCCGGACAACCGCACTGTTGTCCTGAACCGTCATGGTGCTTCCACCTCTGTCAGGTCAGGCCCCGGCCACACCGGCCAGGACGCCCGGGTGGGCTATTTTCTACATGGGTTTTGGTTACGGGTCAATGGAAATGGACAGCCACTGTCCACTGTTCCTGAATCTTGTCTACGTTGGATTAGGTGATCGCGAGCCTGCGGAGCCACCGCTCCGGACATAGGCCGAGCGGAGCCTAACTCTCATTGGAATCACTCCGGCTCGGGAAGAAGGCGTGACGGCGGAGCCGGAAGCCACTGCCGCAGAAAAGGTAGGCTGACCATCAACGAATCGCGGTCAGGTTCCTTCCTCGGCGAAGTGGACCGGGCGGCACCGGGAGGAGACGCGTGAGCGAGGCACGTAACCGGCCAGGAAAGAAGGGGACCGCCACCAGGGCCCGCATCCTGGACGCGGCAGCCTTCGTCTTCCGGATGAACGGGTACGTGGGGACCCGGCTGTCGGACGTCGCCAAGGTCGCGAAGACACAGGCCGGCAGCATGTACTACCACTTCAGCTCCCGCGAGGACCTGGTCGAAGAGGTCCTCCGGGTCGGGCAGGAACGCACGAGCGGCTACGTACGCCGACGTGTGGCCGCCCTGCCGGAGGACGCCACACATCTCGACCGGCTGCATGAGGCGATCGAGGCCCATCTGGCCACGATCCTCGAAATCGGCGACTACACCGCCGCCACCATCCGGATCCTGGGCCAGGTCCCTGACGAGATCCGCAAACGGCGGCTGCACGAGCAGCGCGAGTACGGGCTGTTCTGGCGCAGTCTCGTCGACAGTGCCGAGTCCGCCGGAGAGATCCGGTCGGACCTGGACGGCTCGGTCGTGCGCATGTTCCTGCTGGGTGCGATGAACTCGTCGCCCGACTGGTTCCGCCCCGGCCAGCCAGGACTCTCCGCCGAGCAGTTCGAGCGACAGTGCGTGGTGGTGTTCACGGAGGGCGTCGCCACGGACAAGGTGCGCGGCCACCGGTCGGTCGACACCGAACTGGCCGCCGTCGAAGCGGGCCGAGCCGCCTGCGCCGGGCTCACCGCCACCACGGACCTGGCCGGCAGCGCCCAGCGGATCCTGGACGCGGCCGCGGCCGTGTTCCGGGAGAAGGGCTACGCGGGGACCCGTCTGGTCGACGTCGCGGAGGCGGCGGGCATCAAGACCGGCAGCATGTACTACCACTTCGACTCGCGCGAGGACCTGGTCGTCCACCTGCTCCTGGCCGCCTGGAAACGGACGAACGACCTCGTCAGGGAAAGCGTGAACGCGCTGCCCGCCGACGCGGCACCGCTGCAGCGCCTCACCACGGCCATCGCGGCCCATCTGCTCTCGGTGCTGCAGAGCGGCGCCTACACGTCAGCGCTGATGCGCATCCTGGGGCAGGTTCCGGAGGACGTGCGCGAGCAGGTGGTCACCCACCAGCGGGCCTATGTCGATTACTGGCGCCAGTCGTTCCAGGACGCGGTGGCGGCCGGAGACATCCGTGACGATCTCGACCCGTCGGTGACGGTCATGATGCTGATCGGGGCGCTCAACTGGGCGGTCGAGTGGTACCGACCCGACGGCAGGCTGAGCCCGCAGGACCTGGTGAGCCAGTTCACCACGCTCGTGTTCGACGGTCTCATCCTGGGCACCCGCGAACGCTGAGCCGTTCCCACGCCCGCGACCTCTCCCGCCCGGCCGGTCAGCCAGGCGAGCCCCTTTCACCATCGCTTGGACCTGCTGATTCCGCGGCACCTCCCTGCCCCGTCCGTCCGCAAGGACGGCAAGCCGGTGGCAACGGGCACAGGCCGTGAGGTTCTTGGCGATCCGCCGCACGCCGTGCACTGGCCTGTCCAGAGGCCGGCCTGTTCCGGAGGCGGCCTGCGCAAGGGCACCGGCCCGGCGGGGCCCGCGCCCGCCGCGTTGCGCACCGAATGACCGACTGCCGATCCTGCGCACGCCATTCCCGATTTGCACTCCGTACTCCATACTCCGTACCGCCGGACTTCTGACAGCCATGTCACGACGTCGGCTCACAACTGCCCCCGAGGAGGAGGACATCGTGTCCATTCGCCGCTCGTCCATCGTGCTCGCATCCGTGGGTCTCGTCCTGGCTGCCCTGGCGGTGCTGGTCCGTTACGTCGTCGTTCCGATCGCCACGAAACTGCCCGGCGACACCGACGAGACCGTGCGCTATTCCGGCAGGGCCACGATGCTCAACAGCGAGGCCCTGCAGTCAGGAGATACCGCGCACGCCATCGACTCGAACGTCCCCATCACCGTCGACCGGCGACTGCGGGTCACCTCGACACACGGCGACACGGCGGTCATGAAGGACGTTCTGACAGTTCACGCCGGGAGTCAGGATCTGCTCAGCACCCATACTTACGCCATCGACCGGAAGGACATGAGGGGTTCGACACCACCGTCCGGGACAAGCGTGGAGCCGTCAAAGGGCGCCCTGAGCTCCGCCTTCCCGGCCGACGGCAAGAGGGACGACTCCTGCACGTTCTACGATTCGACCACCCGCGCCGTCGTGCCCGTCCAGTACACGGATAGTGCGACACGGGAAGGACGTGCGGTGAACGTGTACAAGATCACGGCCGCCGGCCCGGTCAAGGATCCCTCGATGCTCAAGACACTGCCGGCGGCCCTCCCGAAGAAGCTCGTCGGCGGTCTGGGCGCCAGCCTGCCTGAGGCCACCCGGGCCAAGTTCACGCCCGCCGCGGTTGCCGCTCTGCCGGATCCGGTGCCGCTCGCCTACACCGGGAAGACGACGATCCTGGCCTACGTCGACCAGCAGACCGGCATCGCCATCGACCAGACGATCGACCAACAGGTCATCGCCAACACCGTACTTGAGGGGAGCCGGACCAGTCTGCTGCCGGTGTCCGCCTTCAACTTCAAGATCACCCCTGCGAGCGTGAACGATCTCGGTGACCAAGCGGCATCGGCCGGCCTGCTTCTGACTCTCATGACCGACATCGCGCCGCTCGTCCTGCTCGTCATCGCGGCCGCACTCATCCTGATCGCGTACCTGCGCAGGCGCAGGCCGCAATGGGCCACCTCCGCGATATCTGACACCGACGCCGCGACTGGGAAACTCGTCGCCTGAGCGGGGCAGCCTTCGGGGAACCCGGCACACCAAGCTGCTCGTCCGGCGCCGGTGACGCCGGACGGGCAGGGTACAACCACCCCGTACCAGGCCCAGTCGGCCCGTGGGAGTACGCAAAAAGCCTCCCGCTCGCCTTGTTATACATCTCACACATGTGTTTAGGTCCGACGGCTTGCCCCCATCGCCCGCTGGTGATTTCGCAACACCGGCGGACCTGCGTCGCAGCCCCGTCCACCCCCGTGCTCAGCCGAAACGTCACCGACAGGGGCGACGGACACCAGTTGTAGTCGAACGGTCTGCGTGCGTAGCAACGCCCAACCCATAACAGGCATAGCAACTCTCAAACCACAAAAGGGCGTTCGGTGCACATCCCGGATGGGTTGACCCCCGTCCTCATGCTCGGTTACATACCAACCCAACCGCGCGGCGGGCACAGTCGCCCACCGCGATTCCACAGGTGTCCGGCGTACCCGCCGTGCTTTCGACCACCGGCTAGCCCCTGCTGGCATGTGTTCGCGTGCCCAGCCGGTTCGTCAGACGCTCGACGCGCCGCCCTGGAAAGGAATCCGCTGGTGCTCCAGCCCTCAGCCGCAGCTCCCGTTCTTCGCTGTGCCATCGAACGCAGGGGGGTGCGGTGAGCGGGCGCCGGGGCAAGTCCTCAGGCAGAGCTCCGGGAAGGACCCGCGGCCGCAGCATCCGGGGCTCGCTGATCGCGCTCGCGCTGGTCCCCGCGCTGGCCCTGGTCGTGCTGTGGGCCAGCGGCTCCGCCGTACTGCTCAACCAGTGGCGGTCGGCCGACAATGCCGCCGAGACGTCGAAGACCGCGTTCGCCCTGATGCCCGTCATGGCCGAGCTCCAGAAGGAGCGTCAGCAGACGGTCGCCGAGCTGGCGTCGGACGGGAGCCGTTCCGCTCTCGACACCCAGCGGCGCCGGACCGACGCCGCGCTCGCCACCTTCCGCAAGGCCGATGACATCGGCAAAAGCGGATCCGCGGAGTTCCTGGCCAAGCTCGCGGACGTGCGCGAGCGACTCGCCGGACTGACCGCCGAACGGACCGCGATCGACGACGGGAAGAAAACCCGGCAGCAGGCTTACGCCGACTACTCGACCACCGTGCTCTCCATGCTGAACCTGTTCGGCATCATGAGCAGCAACGACGGCGACGTCGCCACCCAGGCCTACCGTGCCCTGGTGTTCATCCGCGGATTGGAGGCGCTGACACAGGAGGGCGCGGTCCTCGCCGGAGTCGCGGCATCCGAACGACTGAGCACCAAGGAGCGGGCCGACCTGACGGCCGCGACGGCGGTACGCGACTACACCTTCACCAATCAGGTGATGCCGTACCTGCCCGCGAACCATCAGGCCGCGCTGAAGAAGATCTTCGCCGGCCCGGACTGGGCGGCCCTGACCGCCTTCGAGGCGGCCATCCCCGTCTCGTCCAAGGCGGACGACGGCACCATCACGGTCTCCCGTGTCCCGGCTGCCGCCGTGGCCGCCCCGGCCCGCGCGGCCACGGCGGTGCAGGGCGTGCAGTTCCAGTACCTGGCGGACATCCAGAAGCAGGGCGAGGCCAACGACGACACGCTGCTCGACAGGGTGCTGCTGGGCAGCAGCCTCGCGCTGGCCGCGGTGCTCGCGATCGCGGTGATGTCCCTCCGTATCACGAGGTCGCTCATCGGCCGCATGTCCAGCCTGCGCAGGGAGACGCTGGAGCTGGCCCGGGACCGGCTGCCCGAGCTCGTCACCAGGCTGCGCACCGAGGGCAGCCGGGCCGACCTCGACGAACTGCCCGAACTCGACTACGGGTCCGACGAGCTGGGAAAGGTCGCCGACGCCTTCAACGCCGCCCAGCGCACCGCCGTGGCCGTCGCGCTGGAGCAGGCCGAAATGCGCGAGGGCACGCGGCTGGTGTTCCTCAACATGTCCCGCCGCACGCAGGTCCTGGTGCACCGCCAGCTCACGGTGATCGACGGCATGGAACGCAGGGAGCAGGACCCCGAACTCCTCGCCGACCTCTACACCGTCGACCATCTCGCGACCCGGATGCGACGCAACGCGGAGAGCCTGACCGTCCTGTCCGGTGCGATACCCCGGCGCCGGTGGAAGCAGGCGGTACCCCTTGAGGACGTACTGCGCAGCGCGGTGTCCGAGATCGAGGGCTACGCCCGGGTGGTGGTCGAACCGATGCCGCCGATCGCGGTGACCGGACCCGCGGTCGGCGACACGATCCATCTCATGGCCGAGCTGATCGAGAACGGCGTGGCCTTCTCCCCGCCGCACACGGAGGTACGGGTGCGGGCGCTGCCGGTGGCGCAGGGCATCGCGGTCGAAGTGGAGGACCGGGGCCTCGGACTGTCGGAGCAGGAGTACGCGACGGCCAACGATCTCCTGCACAATCCGCCGGACTTCAGCTTCAGCACGCTGGGCGACGACCCCCGCCTGGGCTTGTTCACCGTCAGCCACCTCGCGCAGCGTCACGGCTTCACCGTCACCCTGCGCCCCTCGTCGTACGGCGGATCGATGGCCGTCGTCGTACTCCCGCAGGCTCTCACCGAGCCGGTCGTCCGCCCCGCGCCGATGCCGTTGGACAGCCGGGCCGACCGCCACCTGGCCCCCGTGGAAAGCTCCCCGCCGGCCGGGGTGACACCCAGCGGGATGCCGAAGCGCGTGCGTACGGTGCCGCACGCCGCCCCTGCCCCTGTTCCCGCCCCTGCCCCGACGGCCCAGGCCCCGGCACCCGCACCCTCCTCGTCGGGCCCCCGCAGCCCCGTCACCGGCCGCCTCCCGCGCCGGGTTCGGCAGACCCACCTCGCGCCACAGCTCCTGGAGAAGTACGCCGACCCGCAGCACGGCCACGACACCGGGCAGAACGCCGACGAGCGTCGGCCGGAGCACGCGCGCTCGATGCTCGCCGCTCTCCGGGACGGCACCCAGCGGGCCCGGGCCGAAGCAGAGGTCCCCCATCACGACTGGTCCGCCACGCCTCCCGACGAACAACGCCCGCTGCTCACCCGCCCACGTCCGACAAGGAATACCCCATGACAGCGACCAACACGACGCAGAACGGGCTGGCCTGGCTCCTGGACGGCCTGATCACGCGGATCCCGGAGACCCGGCACACGATCGTGCTGTCCGAGGACGGTCTGCTCGTCGGCGCCTCCGAGGGGCTGGCCCGCGAGGACGCCGAGCAGCTCGCGGCCATCGCCTCGGGCCTCCAGTCCCTGGCCCAGGGCACCAGTCGGCACTTCGGCGGGGGCCGGGTGCAGCAGACCGTCATCGAGATGGACGATCTCTTCCTGTTCGTCACCACCGCGGGCGGCGGCGCCCGCCTCGCCGTACTCGCCACCGCGGCGGTGGACGTGGGCACCGTCGCCTACGAGATGGCGATGCTCGTCCGGCAGGTCGGTCAGTACCTCAGCGCCGCTCCGCGCTTCCCCGAGTACCGGATCCCCGGCCCAGCAGCCGGTGGTGAGCATGGATGAGGCACTGGTCGCAGGAAGACCCCTGGTCGGACGAGAGCACAGGTCCGCTCATCCGCCCCTACACACTGACCGGCGGTCGGACCCCGCCGATCCACACCGACATCGAACTGATCTCGCTGGTCAGCACCATCCGACCGCCGACCCGCGCCGATCGGCTGCAACCCGAGCAGCAGCAGATGCTCGCGCTGTGCCGTGCCCCCACGGCCCTGGTGGAGATCGCCGCCCGGCTCGACCTGCCCATCGCCGTGGTGCGGGTGCTGCTCGGGGATCTGTTGGACCACGAGCTCATCTCCGTCTCCTCCCCCTCCGCGGCCGGCACCCCCGACGCCCGTTTTCTTCAGGCAGTGATCGATGGCATTCGTAGACTCTGACACCGGCGAGACCACACTTGCCCGCAACGCGGCTTCGGCCAAGATCCTGATAGCCGGCGGGTTCGGAGTCGGCAAGACCACCCTGGTCGGCGCGGTCAGCGAGACCGCGCCGCTGCGTACCGAGGAACTCATCACCGAGGCCAGCGTCGGTGTGGACGACATGGTCGGCATCGAGCAGAAGTCCACGACGACGGTCGCCATGGACTTCGGCCGGATCACCGTCAGCTCCGCGCTCGTCCTCTACCTCTTCGGTGCGCCGGGGCAGGACCGCTTCTGGTTCATGTGGGACGACCTGTCCCGCGGCGCCCTGGGCGCGGTCGTGCTGGCCGACACCCGGCGACTCGACCAGTGCTTCGCGTCCGTCGATTTCTTCGAGCTCCGCGGCATCCCCTTCGCGGTGGGCGTCAACTGCTTCGACGGCCGGTGCGAGGAGGACCCGGACGAGATCCGCGCCGCGCTCGACCTGTCCCCCAGCGTGCCTCTGGTGCTGTGCGACGCCCGCGACCGGGAGTCGGTCAAGTCCGTGCTGGTCTCGCTGCTCGAACACGTCATGCGGGGACTGGAGGCCGAGGCCTCGACGGATCACCAGACGGTGTAGCCGCCGTCCTGACCGGTCCGTGCCGGCGGTTCCGGGGCGCCGCGGTGATCGGGAGCACTGCCCCCACGGCGGCCCGGCCGCGGCGCCGGAGTGCGCACTCCCCGATACCGCCCTCGGGGTGTGCCGCGTCCGGGCCCCCTCCCCCAGCCGAGTTCCTCCGCCACCCGCCACGCCGTCACCGGGTGGGGCACCCTTCGGCCGGACCCCGTCCCTGAACCGCTGCGGCTCGTCGTCCCTGTATGCCGTGGTGATCCTGGGCCGCCGCCTCCAGCCGGCGCGAGCCGCGGATCGATCGAACCCGCCCGGCCGACCGCCCCCGGGCGCCGGGCATGAGAGCGCGCCGGGGGCGAGAGGTCAGCGGGTGTAGAGGAGTGTGCCGAAGCCCGGGTGGTCGCCCTGGAAGGCGGCGCCCTCGGGGCGGAGGTTGGCGGCGACCTGGGAGGTGTAGCCGGCCCAGCCGCCGAGCCGCTTGACGTAGTGGTTGTAGACCATCTCGTAGATCGGCCGGAACTCGCCCCGGTAGCTGCTGGAGATGGTGTTGTAGGTGACCTGGCAGCCGCCCCAGGGCGTGTAGGCGACGGTGTTGCCGAGGTTGTAGCTGGCGGTGTACTCGAAGCCGGACAGCAGTCGGCTGTCGGCGGCCCCGTACAGGTCCAGGCCCTGGATCCAGCCGGTCTCGCAGATCTCCGCCAGGGCCCCGAGGATGTTCTGGGTGTGCTGCTGGTCGCGGCCGCTCTCGGTGCACTGCCCCACGGTGTTGATCATGCGTCCGAGCGAGCAGCAGCTGTTGGTGTAGAAGGCGTTGTACGCGGAGTTGAACACGGTGAGGTTGTCGCAGAAGACGCCGATCTGGAACATGCCGCGTACGCACATCACGCCCCAGCCGCTGTCGTCGTAGCCCTCGATGACGGGGACGAAGACGTCCTCGAACATCGCGACGGTCTGGGCGATCTGGGAGGAGGTCCAGCTCCCGGAGGGCGCGGTGTAGCGCATGATCTCGCAGGCGGCGGCCAGCTTGGCCCCGTAGATGCCCGCGGCCAGCTTCGCCTCGGTGCCGGTGATCAGGGTGAGGGTGGAGGACCAGGCCTTGATGATCTGCAGGGCCTTGGTGGCGTGGGCCGTGGTGCCGGTGATGTACCACATCAGGGCGTTCTGGTAGGCGGCGTTGGCGTCGGTCCACAGCGCGTCGTTGCCGCTGTAGCCCGCCGTGCCACGCTGCACCGTCGCGTAGGGACCGGCCATCGCATACGACGACGACGAGTAACCGCTCGCCGCGAGCTGGTTGTACCCGGCCAGCCAGGGCGCGGCTCCGGCAGCGACCTTGCTCTTGATCCGGGCCAGATCGGTGCCGTTGTGCAGGATCCCCGGATGCGTGAACGCCGTCAGCGGGGAGGTGATCGCGCTCGCCGGGCCCGCCGTGGCCAGCGCGGTGGCGGGCAGCGCGGCCATGCCGGCGCCGATGACGGTGAGCTTGAGGAACTTCCGTCGTGCGGGGCCTTGTCCGGAGTCGGCGGTGAGTCCGTCGTTCATGGCGATTCCGTTTCTGCGGGTACGGGTGCGGGTCGCACGGAGTCCAACGCTCCGTATTTTTGCCAGCAGTTAACCCCGTCCACATCACCGCGGACCGAAGAGGAAACTTTTCAGCGCTGGATCCCGCCTGGACCCCGCAGCGCCCCCGCGGACATGCCGCCGAGGCCGCCGAGATCCTCGGCGGCCTGCGGTGAGGCATCGGTCAGGAGCAGTCGCGGCGATGCGCGGCGTACAGCACGACGGTGGTGAGCGGCGGCACCTTGATGTCGCGGCCCAGGGCGACGGGGCGGCCGGTTCTGAGATTGACGGCGGAGCCGGTGCCGGGGAGGCGGTGGGTGATGGTCTGGTCGGTGGTGGTGTTCATGGCGACGAGGTAGCCGGCGTACTCCAGCAGATAGAAGGGGGCCTTGCCGACGAGGACCTTCTCGACGCCGAGCGTGGTGGTGCCGAGGCCCGGGTCGACGTCGTCGGCGACGGGCGCCAGGTGGAAGGTCTCCCCCGCCATGGCCTGGTGCAGAGTGGGGCCCGTGTACGTCCAGCCGCCCGCCGGGACGGACGAGGCGCTGCCGGAGTCGTTGATGGCGAAGTCCCAGCAGACCCAGTCCTGGACGGTGAAGGTGTCGGCGTTCGCCTTGTCGAAGACGGAGGTCTCGCGGACGGTGGCCGAGCGCTCCGACTGCGGGGTGATCAGGTGGACGCGGGCCAGGTCGTTGACGCCCTGGCGGGCCCGCCAGTAGAGCGAGGAGTAGAGGATCTCCTCACCGTGCTTGACGGCGACACAGGCGTTGACCTCGTCCGTGAAGACGAAGTCGGGCCGGTCCCAGCCCGCCGGCATACGGCTGCTGGAGGCGGCTTGCTTCTTGAAGGCGGGCAGGTGCGTGGCGATGAACTTGAAGGCGCTCAGACCGACCCGGTTGTAGAGGCTGGTGCTCACCAGCAGTTCGAGCTGCGGCGCGAACTGGCCGTCGGCGATCATCTGCTGGCTCCAGCCCAGCAGGTCGGGGTCGGCGAAGACGGCGGTGGCCGAGATGGGGGTGTCGTCCCAGGCGGTGCGCTCGGTGTAGACGATGTCGCCGGGGAAGGGCTCGTTGCGCCAGCCGATCTGGGTCTCGATCCGGAAGGCCTTGTTGCCGTCGGCGTCCTCGGCCTGGTAGCGGAACCAGCCGCGGGCCTTGGCCATCTCGATCATGCGGTTCCTGAGCTTGGTGTCCTCGTAGCCGCCCTTGCCGTCGGTGACCGACTCGTAGATGCGGGCGAGCATCCCGGAGGTCTCGCCGTAGTCGGCGACGTAACCCAGTTCGCGGGACAGGCCCTTGGGCGTGACGACGAGGTAGTCCTTGCCCAGCGGCCAGCTCGCGGTGCCGTCCTCGGCCTCGGCGCCGCGCCAGGGCACCAGGCCGACGCACTCGTACACCCAGCGCATGGCCTTGTCCTCGTCCCAGGCGTCGTCCGGGGAGAGCAGCTTCAGGCCGCGGTTGCACTCGTAGATGCCGAGCGCGGTGAACATGGCCTGGTTGGTGTAGTGGCGCTGGTGCTGGCGCCAGTACTCGCGGCTGGAGACCAGCATGTCCTTGTACGCGGTCCGGCGCGGGACGGGGTCGGCGGCGTCCGGCTGGGGCGCGGTGATCTCGATGTCGTCGAAGTGGACGGTGGCGCCGCCGCTGGTGACCATCCAGAACTCGTACTTCGTGGCGCCCGACGGCACGGTGACGGTCTTGGTGAGCTGCTGCCAGTCCGTGGTGCCGGCCGCGACCCGGATCTCGGCCGATCCGCTGACGAAGTTGAGGTTGTCGTCCCAGAACTGCACGCTGACGCGCGGCGTGGTGACCGTGCCGTCGGTCTTCGCCCACACCGAGAAGGTGAGGTCGCCCGCGGCGGTCACCGCCTTGGCGCTGGGCGAGACCAGGAGGGTACCGCCGGAGGAGGCCATCTTGAGCGAGGCGGATCCGGTCCGGGAGACGTCGGTGTCACGGCTGTACGAGCCGCCGTTCGCCCAGCCGGGGACGGTCCAGCCGGTGGGGGTGGCGGAGCCCGCCTCGAAGCCGAGGTTGGCCAGGGGCGCGCTGGTGACGGAGGGATCGGGTGAGCTGATCACGACGTCGTCGAAGTACGCCGTCTCCCCGTTGGTGACGACCATCCAGAACTCGTACTTCGTCGCCCCGGCCGGGACGCTGAAGGTGTTGGTGAGCTGCTGCCAGTCCGAGGTGGCGGACGAGCCGGACGCGACGTAGGTGCTGCTCGACTTGCCGACGTAGGTGCTGCTGTCGTCCCAGAAGTGCGCCTCGATGTGGGCGCTGGAGCCGGCGGTCCTCACCCAGGCCGAGTACGTGAAGTCCCCCAGGCCGGTGCTGGCCTTGCCGCTGGGCGACACCAGCATGTTGCTGCCTGCGGAGACGACCTTCAGCGAGGCGCTGCCGCCGTGGGTGACGTCCGTGTCGCGGGTGAAGGTGCCGTCGTCGGCCCAGCCGGGGGTGACCCAGCCGTACGGGGTGTCGTCGCCGCCTTCGAAGCCGAGGTTGTTCAGCGAGGTCGGGCCGGAGGTGACGTTGCCGTCCAGGGCGTCCTGGATGTCGTCCCAGGCCGTGAACAGGGCCAGGCCCACCCGGCCGAAGCCCTCCCACTGCTGGTCTGAGTCGGTGAGGACCTTGCTGTCCTTCTTCCATGCCAGATAGCGGCTGTCGATGGCCTGGCAGACCTTCTCCAGCACGTCGGCGTTCTGGTAGGCCGGGGAGTCCGGCCAGTAGTAGCCGCGCAGCAGGGTCTCGTACGCCCACGCGTCCATGCCGTTCGCGGTGGCGCCGTAGACCAGGTTGTTCTGGTCCTTGAGGACCCGCGCCCTGACCTTGGCGATCAGCTCGTCGTCGGTGCTGGTGCGGGTCGTCGGTGCGTCCACGCTGCCGAACTCGTCGTTGCCGGCGGGCGTGAAGTGCGGTGCGGTGTGGGTGTAGGCCCGGTACAGACCGCGCGAGGGCTTGGTCATCGGGTAGTAGAAGTTGTTCGCCTGGCCGTAGGGCCAGATCCGGCCCATGGCTCGGATCTCGATCTCCAGGGTCTTCTTGCCCTGTGTGGCGCTGAGCGGCAGCGGAAGGGTGTGGCAGAAGAACCGGCCGGGCAGCCTGGGCGCGACGTCGATCATGTCGATGTTGTCCACCACGCACTGGTCGAACCAGCCCAGGGCCTTGCCGTCCAGGAAGAGCTGGAGCCGCCAGGCCTCGTCGGCGGTCTCGGCGTAGTCGCCGCCCCAGAACTTGACGGAGACGTAGTTGGCGGCCTTCGGGTCGACCTTGAGGGTGAACGCGGTGGTGCCGCCCCACCACTCGGCGGTCTCCTTCGGGTTCAACACCCGTGCCGACTGGCCGAGTTCGCCCGCGATGATGTCGGAGAGCTCGGAGCTGAGACTGTGCGCGGTCTCGGAGGCGGCGTTGCCGAAGACGACCGTGTCCAGGACGGACGCCGACGCCTTGGCCTGGCCCGCTGCCGAGGCCTCGGCGGGTATCCACCACTGGGCGTTGATCGCGGCGGCGCCGGCGACGGCTCCGGTTCCGCGCAGGATGTCACGGCGGCTGATCGCTCGCATGGGCGAGCCTCCTTGCTGGTCGGGAAGTGCGGCTGGTCGAGTCCGGCGGCGACGAGGAGTCGCCGGCTCGCCGGGGAAGTCGAGAGGTTCCAGGAGTGAATGACGTGCGCTCAGGTGCGCGGTGACGCCGTGCTGCCCCGCACCACCAGGTGGGTCGGGTGTTCGGCGCGCAGGGATTCGCCCGGCTCCCCGCTCATGGCACGTGCGAGTAACCCGATGCCGTCGGCGGCCATGTCAGCGATCGGCTGCCGGACGGTGGTGAGCTGCGGCAGGAGGCGCCGGGCCTCGGGGAGGTCGTCGAACCCGACCACGCTGAGGTCGCCGGGCACGCTGAGCCCTCGCAGCGTCGCCGCGCGGATGGCGGCTGCCGCCATCTCGTCCGAGCAGGCGAAGAGGGCGGTGGGCGGTTCGGGCAGCGCGAGCAGTTCCCCGGTCAGACGCTCGGCCAGTGCCGCGTCGAAGCGGGCGTAGCGGATGAACTCCGGCCTGTGCCGCAGGCCGGCGGCCCGCAGTGCCTGTCGGTAGCCGTCGACGCGCGCGGCGCTGGACGGCGTGCGCCGGTGACCGGCGAGCACGGCGATCCGCCGGTGCCCCAGGTCCAGGAGGTGCTCCGTGGCACGACGGCCGCCGCCGAGGTTGTCAGCGGTCACGGTCGGCACACCGGGCGGCGGTTCGGTGCCGGGATCCACCACGACGTACGGGATCCGGTGCACGGTCAGCCAGAGATGCCGGGTGGGGGGCAGCTCGGTGAGGGCGAACAGGGCCGCGGCGGTGCCGTGCGCATGGAGGCGGTCGAGCGTCCGCTTCGCTTGTCCTGGAGTCCCGTCACCCGCTGACCGATCTGTTCCGTTGGAGGTGACGACCACTCCGAAACCCGCCTCGGCCGCCGCGAGTTCCGCGCCTCGCAACACCTCGGCGGACCAGCCCCCTCCGAGACCGGGCACGACCACGTCGATGAGCGGGGCCAGGCCCGTCCGGTCCGGGCGGGGGCGTCGCTCGTAGCCGGCCCGACGCATCACCTCCTCCACCCGCAGCCGGGTGTCGGGGGCGACGTTCTGCCTGCCGTTGACCACACGGGAGGCGGTGGGAACCGAGACACCCGCCAGCCGGGCGATCTCGGCAAGGGTCGGTGACGACGAGGACGTACGTGACATGGCCCTCACCCCTCCCGGGCCTGGCGGCACAGCGACTCGGCGAGGTCGGTGCCGGCGTCGGAGAGCGTCATGGCCTCGGGCGGGCCTGGGTCGTGTCCGCAAAGTCGCCGCCGGGCGGGAGGGACTTTGCGGACACGGCCGAGGTCCGTACGGAACAGGTCGAGGGCGGTCATGGGCGGCCGTCCCGGTAGGTGGCGTAGGCGAAGTCGGCGTGCACGCCGGCGCCGTCGAGGTCGTGGACCCACAGGCCGAGCATCGCGCCGGTGAAGCCGAGGGTGCGCATCATGCCGTCGTGGAACTCGTCGGCGGCCTCGTCGGACAGGGTGGTGGCGTCGAGTTCGACCGGGAACTGCCGCGGCCGGCCGCCGATCTCGTACGAGAAGCGCAGCACGGGCCCGTCGAACTCGGCACGCAGCACCACCGAGTCGGCGTCCCCGACGGTGATCGCCGGTTCGTGCGCGGTGAGCCTGGCCGCCTCGCAGCTGAGGAGCCGCAGCACCGCGGTGCCGTCGTCGTCCGCGGTCAGGTGGAGGTAGTGCCAGTTCCGGGTGTTGTAGTACGCCGTGAGACCCGCGAGATGGTCGCTGGTGCGGGGCTCGAAGGTCATCCGGGTCTCGAAGACGCACGTCGGATCGGTGACCCGGCGGGCGACCAGGCTGGGGGCCCGGCGGCTGCCCGGGGACTGTCCGCCGAGGACGCGCAGCCGTCCGGGGGCGGGGGTGACCCAGTCCGGGGTGGCCGGACGACGCAGTGTGGACCACTCGGGGCCGAGACGCGGTGCCTCGAACAGGTCGGTCGCGGCGGGCTCGGGGACCGGGGCCGGGTGCAGTGCGGGGACGGGGATCTCCACCGCCGGGATGCCGCCGGCGATGCGCGGCCAGCCGTCCTCGCTCCACTCGACGGGCTGGAGGGCGGTCTCCCGGCCCAGGACACAGCGTCCTCGTTCCGTGTAGGGGCGGGCGACGATGTGCGCGGCGTACCACTGACCTTCCGGGGTCTCCACCAGGGAACAGTGGCCCGCCTTCTGCAGCACCAGTGCCGGGTCGTGACGGGACGTCAGCATCGGACCCGCCGGGTCGGTCTCGTACGGTCCCTCGATGGCGCGGGAGCGGGCGACGGTGGTCTGGTGGTCGTAGCCGGTGCCGCCCTCGGCGGTGACGAGGTAGTACCAGCCGTCCTTGCGGTAGAGGTGCGGGCCTTCGGTGACCCAGGCGTCCTTGGCCCGGAAGATGGTGCGGGGCTCCCCCGCCACCCGGCGCGCTGCCCGGTCGTAGCGCTGCAGCTGGATGCCGGCGAAGGACTCGTGGCCGGGCCGCCAGTCGAAGCGCATGTTCAGCAGCCAGCTGGAGCCGTCCTCGTCGGTGAAGAACGAGGTGTCGAACCCGCGGGCGTGCAGGGGCACCGGGTCCGACCAGGGGCCCTCGATCGAGGGCGCGGTGGTCAGGTGGTTGGGGAGGTCCTTCCACCCCTCGCCGTAGGTGTCGACGACCGTGAAGACGAGGTGGAACAGTCCGTCGGCGTACGACAGTCCGGGGGCCCAGATGCCTCCGGAGTCGGGCACGCCCTGGAGGTCGAGGAGGCGCTTGTCGTCGAGAACGCCGCCCAGGCAGCGCCAGTTGACGAGGTCGCGGGAGTGGTGGATGCGGACGCCGGGGTACCACTCGAAGGTCGAGGTGGCGATGTAGTAGTCGTCGCCCACGCGCAGGATCGACGGATCGGGCTCGAAGCCGCGCAGCACGGGGTTGCTCAGGGTTGCGGGGAGGGCGGCGGCCGGTCCGGGGGAGCGGAACCGGCCGCCGCTGGCCGTGGCGGTCATGATGCCGTTCGTCCTACTTCTCGTTGGCCTTGGCGTAGGCGTCGTCGAGCTTCTCCAGGGCGCCGTCGGCGTCCAGCTGACCGCCGAGCATCTCCTGGAGCGCGGTCAGGTGTACGGCCTGGACGGTGGCGTCGGGCCACGCCTGGTCGGGGGCGACGGTGAGCCGGCCGGCCTTCTGGGCGGCGAGGATCGGCTTCAGGACGTCCGTGGCCTGGTAGCTGCTCGCGGCCGGGAGCGCCGGGCCGCTGCCGGTCTGGGTGGCGACCAGGGCGATGCCCTCGGGGGAGGCGATGAAGTCGAGAAGCTTCTGGGCGAGACCCGGGTTCTTGGCCTTGGCGTTGATGGCGTACGCCGAGCCGATGCCGCCCACCGCGTAGGTGTCGGCGGCGTTGTCCGTGGCGGGCAGCGAGAAGAGGCCGAACTCGGTGCCGGCCGATGCCTTCTGCTTCAGGGCGGCCTCGGCGTTGGTGGCGATGATCACGGCCACCGAGTCCCCCTTGGCGACCCGGTTGATCGACTCGTCGTAGCTCGTGCCGTTGGGGCTCTCCTGGAAGCAGCCCTTCTTCACCATCTGCCCGAACTCGGTGAGGCCCTGCTTCCAGTCCGAGTCGGCGAAGGTCACCTCGCCCTTGGCCTGCTTGGCGGAGAAGTCGGGGTCGGGGCCGTAGACCAGGGTGGAGGTGAGGGCGTACGTGACCATCTGTGTGGTCCAGGACTCCTTGGCGCCTATGGAGAACGCCGACTTGTCCTTCGCCTTGGCCTTGGCGCACAGATCGAGCACCTCGCTGAAGGTCGTCGGCTCCGAGGCGCCGAGGTCCGCGAGGGCCTGCTTGTTGTAGAGGGCGCCGATGCCGGTGACGGTGACCGGGGCCCCGTACACCTTGCCGTCGACGGACATCGCGGTCCGGGAGGCGTCGTCGAGGTCCTTCGTCCAGGAGTCGGACGACACGTCCTTGAGCAGGTTCTGCTCGGTCAGTTCCTGGATGCTCAGCGGGTTGCCGCCGGCCGGCCAGACACGGATGACGTCGGGCGCGGTGCCGGCCGTGAGCTGGGTGCGGACCTGGGTCATGATGGCGCCGGCCGCGGGCACGGAGAGCTTCACCTTGATCTTGGGGTACTTCTTCTCGAACGCCTTGATCAGGGGCTCCACGTCGGCCTTCGTGTCGGTCACCATGGTGACCGTGCCCTCGTCGGCGGAGGCGCTGGTGGTGGCGGTGCCGCCACCGCAGGCCGTCAGGGCCGTTGCGGGCAGCAGGGCCAGGACTGCGGCGGCCGAGAGGGATCTTGCCTTGTTCACGACTACTCCTCGTTGAGTAAGAGGGCCCCGCCCTCTGGGGGTTGAGCCAGGTGCGGTGGTGCGGTCAGCCCTTCAGGCCGCCGGAGAACCCCTGGATGATGTATTTCTGCAGGAAGAGGTAGGCGATGAGGACCGGGACGATACTGACGGTGAGCCCGGCGAAGATCATCGGCCACTGGGAGACGTACTGGCCGACGAAACCGTAGAGAGCGACCGGGGCGGTCTGGCTCTCGGTGCCGCTGAGGAACAGCAGCGGGGCGAAGAAGTCGTTCCAGATGGCGATCGCGTTGAGGATCACCACCGTGCCGGTGACCGGCCGCAGCAGCGGGAAGACGACGCTGACGAAGGTGCGCAGCGGCGAGCAGCCGTCCATCACCGCGGCCTCCTCGTACTCCACGGGCAGGGCGCGCAGGAAGCCCGTGTAGAGGAAGACGGAGAACGGGAAGGTCAGTCCGGCGTAGTAGACGATCAGGGACCAGGGAGTGCCGAGCAGTCCCAGGTCGCGAATGCTCGTGTACAGGGGCAGCAGGGCGAGTTGCATGGGCAGGACGAGGCCGGCCGCGATGCCGTAGAAGGTGAGCCTGGACCAGGTACGGGTGACACGGGCCAGTGGGTACGAGGCGAGGGCCGCGATCGGCACGAGCAGGAGCAGGCTCGCCCCGGTGATGAGGAAGCTGTTCCCGAGGGCCGGGCCGAGCGCCGCGGTCTTCCAGGCGTCGGCGAAGTTGTCGAAGTGCGGGCTCAGTGCCGGGCTCAGCATCCCCGAGTCGGCGTTGGCCGGCTTGAGGGAGATGTTCACCAGGGCGTAGAGCGGGACCATGAAGAGGATGGCGCCCAGGATCAGGACGGCTTCGAGGACGCCGGTCCGCCAGGTGTAGCGCGTGATCATGAGGACGGCCTCCCGGGACGGTTCATGAGGGCGTACTGCACGCCCGAGATGGCCAGGACGAAGACGGTGAGGACGAGGGCCAGGGCGACGCTGTAGGAGAACTGGCCGAGGTTGAAGGCGTCCTTGTAGATGAGGGTGGAGATGGTGTCGGAGGCGTTGCCGGGGCCGCCGCCGGTCATCACCATCACGATGTCGAACTGCTTGAGCGCGTTGATGACGGTCAGCGAGAGGTTGATGGTGAACGCCGGCAGCAGGAACGGCCGTACGACGTACCAGAAGCGCCGGTAGGGACCCGCGCCGTCGAGGTGCGCGGCCTCCAGCACGTCCTGGGGGACGCTCTGCAGTCCGGCGAGGAAGATCGACATGGCGATGCCGGTGTGCTGCCAGATGATCACCGCGCAGACCGACCAGAGCGCCAGGTGGGGATCGCCCAGCCAGTCCTGCTGCCAGGACTTCAGGCCCACCGAGCCCAGGAAGGAGTTCAGCGAGCCGGTCGGTGCCAGCAGGTACTGCCAGACGAAGCCGGCGACCAGCGGGGTGATGACCACCGGGGCGAAGTACAGGACGCGCAGCAGCAGACGGCTCTTCACCCGCGAGTGCACGCCGAGCGCCAGCAGCAGGCCCAGCACGATCTGTCCGGCGGTGACCACGAGGGCCAGCAGCAGGGTGTTGCCGATCGCGCTGCGGGCCGCGTCGTCGTCGAGGACGTCACGGAAGTTGTCCCAGCCCACCCAGTCGAACTGGTTGCCGAGCCCGGTCCAGTCCGTGAAGGCGTAGGCGCCGCCTCGGATGCTCGGGACGATCACGATGTAGGCGTAGAACAGCAGTCCGGGGACGAGGAACCACCATGGTGGCGCCATCCCGCGCCCACCCCGTCCGACCCTCTTGCGGACCCGCCGGGGCTCGGCGTCGGCCGGGACGGGACCGGGGGTCTTCTCGGGATCGGAGCGCGCTGCGACGGTGGTCAGCTGCCCCTGCGGCACAGTCACGGCTGGCACTCCACAGGTCGTAGTAATCGATTGCCGTGGAACGTACGACCCCGGATGCGGACACGGCAAGAGGCCAGGCGGTGTTTTGTTTCGGGGAATTTTCCCATCCGTGACGGATAGCGTCTCTCACCAGGCATTTCTCATCGCATAACGGTTGGGATTCACAGCCTGGAAGTGCCTCGATCACCTCACGTACACGCGTTGACCTCATGGAGATTGCACCGCTACGGTCCTAGTACACGATTACTTTTGATGACCGAGGAGCCCGATGCGTGACCGTCCGACGGCCCTGTTCGCCATGAACCCCGTGCATCTGGCGGAGTTCTTCCCGCGCCCCCTGCTGGACCGGCTGGGCCGGCTCGTGCGGATCGACGAGGGGCTGATCGCCCAGGACTTCACCTCGCCGGCCGTCACGGAAGCGCTCACCGGCACGGAGATCATGATCACCGGCTGGGGCTGCCCTCCGCTGGACGCGGAGTTGCTCGCCGCCGCTCCGCGGCTGCGGGCCGTCCTGCACACCGGAGGCAGCGTGCGCAGCTATGTCACCGACGCCTGCTGGGAGCGCGGCCTGGTCGTCTCCAGCGCGGTGCAGGCCAACGCCCTGCCCGTGGCGGAGTACACCCTGGCGATGATCCTGCTGGCCGGAAAGGACGCCTTCACCCTGCACGAGCGCTATCGCGCCGAGCATGTCTATCCGCCCGTCGGTGACCTCGCGACGCTGGGCAACAACGGCCGCCGGGTGGGCGTCATCGGCGCCTCCCGGGTGGGCCGTCGCGTTCTCGAACTCCTGCGCCCCTACGATCTGCGGGTGACTCTGCACGACCCGTACGTCGACGCGGCGGAGGCGGCGGCCCTCGGTGCCCGGCTGCTGCCCCTCGACGAGTTGCTGCGCACCAGCGACGTCGTCAGTCTGCACGCACCGGAGATCCCCGCGACCCACCGGATGCTGGACCGCGAGCGACTCGCCCTCATCCCGGACGGCTCCGTCCTGATCAACACCTCGCGCGGTTCCCTGATCGACCCCGTCGCACTCACCGAGGAACTCGTGTCGGGGCGGATCGCCGCGGTGCTCGACGTCACCGAACCGGAGCCGCTTCCCGCCGATTCGCCGCTCCACCGGCTGCCCAACGTCTTCCTCACCCCGCACATCGCGGGCTCGATCGGCAACGAGCTGGCACGCCTGGGGCAGACCGTCGTGGAGGAGGCCGAGCGGCTCGTCGACGGGAGGCAGCTCGTCCACGAAGTACGCCACGCCGACCTCGTCCACGTGGCGTGAGCCGAGTGACGTCACTCCGGTTCCGCCGGGGCCTCCCCACCGGGCCCCGGAACCGGACACTTGCCACGGTGGACCACACAGACGGGAGAGCACTGCGATGAGCAGGCGCGCCGCGGGCAGCGCGGACGACGGGAGCAAACGGGCCACGGTCAAGGAGGTCGCGGCGCGGGCCGGGGTGTCCACAGCCACCGTGTCCCGGGTCCTGGCGGGCAACTACCCGGTGGCAGCCGCCACGCGCGTCAGGGTCCAGCGGGCGGCACATGACCTCGACTACGTGCTCAACGCCGGTGCCCGCGGTCTGCGGCAGACCACCAGCAACACGGTCGCCTTCGTGGTGGCCGACGTGAAGGGCCCGTTCTTCTCCCTCATCGCCGACGGCGTCGAGCAGCAGGCCACCGAAGAGGGCCGCCTGTGTCTGGTGTGCACCACGCACAACGACCAGGCCCGCGAACTCGCAGTCATCAACCTCCTGCGCCAGCAGCGCGTCGAGGCGGTCATCCTCGTCGGGGGCACCGCGCAGACCCCCGAGTACACGGAGCGCATGGTCAAGCTCGCTCACTCGTTGGACGCGGAGGGCTCCCGCCTGGTCCTGTGCGGGCGGGCACCGCTCGCCGGCGATCCGGACATCCCGCAGACAGTCGTGGAGTACGACAACGAGGGCGGCGCCTTCGCCATGACCAGCTATCTCCTCTCCCTCGGCCACGAACGGGTGGCACTGCTCGGGGTCGAGAGGCAGTCGACCGCCAGCGAGCGGGTGGGCGGCTACCGCCGCGCGCTGGAGAGCCGGGGCCTGGCCTTCGACCCGGACCTCGTGCTCCCGGGCACGCACAGCCGAGAGTCCGGCTACGAGGCCACGCGCCAACTCCTCTCGTCAGGACAGGACTTCACCGCCGTCTTCGCGGTCACCGACATGATCGCGGCGGGTGTGCTCAAGGCACTGCGCGAAGCCGGGGTACGCGTACCCGAGGACGTCTCCGTGGTCGGGTACGACGACATTCCGCTCGCCTCCGACCTCTTCCCCGCCCTGACCACGGTGCATGTCCCGCACGAGCAACTGGGGCGCAGCGCGGTGAAGTTGGCCCTCAATCAAGAGCAACACCCCGTCCAGCACATCCGGATGGGCACCCATGTGATGGTCCGCGACTCGGCCGGCCCGGTCGGCGCCTGGCGTGCGGGAGTGGCGCGGTGAACCGGCCGACGGGTCTGCGTGTCGAGCACCTCGACGAGGCCCTCGGCATCACCGAGCGCCGCCCCCGGCTGTCCTGGCGGCTCCCCGAGGGGGCGGGCGGCCAACTCGCGTACCGCATCCGCTCGTTGGGCGCCGACACCGGCCGTGTCCCGTCCGACCGGCATCTCCTCGTCCCCTGGCCCGGCGGCACGGCCCGTTCGGGGCGGCGTGTCGAGTGGCAGGTCAAGGTCTGGACGGAGCGTGGCGAGAGCGAGTGGTCCGACGCCGCACCCTGGGAGTGGGGACTGCTGGGGCCGTCCGACTGGACGGCCCGCTGGATCGAACCGCACGAGGACTCGGTACCGCGGCCCGGTGAGCGTCCGGCGTATGTGCTGCGCCGCGGCTTCCGGCTCGAACGCCCGGTCCGGAGCGCCCGGTTGTACGCCACGGCCCACGGCGTGTACGAGGCCGAGCTGAACGGCGTCCGTGTCGGCGACCTCGAACTGACCCCCGGCTTCACGTCGTACCACCACCGCCTCCAGGTGCAGACGTACGACATCACCCACCAACTCCGCCGCGGCGGAAACGACCTGCGCGTGCTCCTGAGCGACGGCTGGTACCGCGGGGTGACCGGCGCCCTCCAGGAACCGGACGGCTACGGCGACGAGGTGGCGCTCCTCGCCCAGCTCGTCGTCACCCACCCCGACGGCAGCCGCACCGTCGTCGGCACCGGGCGGGGATGGCACAGTGCCGAAAGTGCCGTCACCGCCGCCGACCTGCTTCTCGGCCAGACCACCGACCTGCGCCGGACGCCGTGCGGGTGGCGGCCGGTACGCCTCGCCACGGGCGGGGTGTACGACGACTTCGACCGCCTCACCTCTTCCCCCGCTCCCCCGGTCCGCCGCGTGGAGACCCTCCGGCCGGCCGCCGTCACCCTTCTTCCCGGTTCGGGCCGGCAGATCGTCGACCTCGGCCAGAACATCAACGGCTGGGTGCGGCTGAACGACACCGGGCCCGCTGGCAGCACCGTCACGCTCACCCACGGCGAAGCCCTCGGCCCCGACGGCGATGTGACCCTCGATCACCTGACGGCGCATCACTACGTCACCGGAGAGCCGTTCCCCCTGCACCAGCGGGACCGGGTCACCGCCTCCGACCGCCCCGGGGAGTCCTTCGAGCCCCGGCACACCACCCACGGTTTCCAGTACGTACGGATCGAGGGCCACCCCCGCGCACTCGGCCCCGACGACCTCACCGGTGTCGTCGTCCACACCGATCTGCGCCGCACCGGCTGGTTCGACTGCGACCACGACGACCTCAACCGCCTGCACGAGGCCGCGGTGTGGAGTCTGCGCGGCAACGCCTGCGACATCCCCACCGACTGCCCCCAGCGCGAGCGGGCCGGCTGGACCGGCGACTGGCAGCTCTACCTCCCCACCGCCGCGTTCCTGTACGACGTCGCCGGCTTCAGCGTGAAGTGGCTGCGCGACCTGGCCGCCGACCAGTGGCCGGACGGCAACGTGCCCTGCATCGTGCCGCGCGGCCCGTCCGGTGTGATGGACGCCCTGGACGGCTCCGCGGGCTGGGGCGACGCGGCCGTCATCGTGCCCTGGGAACTGTGGCAGGCGTACGGCGACCTCGACATCCTGCGCGAGCAGTACCCGTCCATGACGGCCTGGGTGGACCACGCCGCCCGGTGCGCCCGTGGGAAGCAGCACCCGGACAGGGCGGCCAACGACCCGTATCTCTGGGACACCGGTCACCACTTCGGCGAATGGCTGGAGCCCGGCGGCACCGAGGTGATCGACCCGACGCTGGACCACAGCGACGTCGCCACCGCGTTCCTGCACCGCTCCGCCGACCTGCTGGCGCGCAGCGCGCGACTGCTGGGCCGCGGCCGGGACGCCGAACGGTACGAGGAGATCGCCGCGGGCGCGCTGCGCGCCTGGCAGGCCGCGTGCCTCGCCCCGGACGGCGGACTCACCCCGTCGACCCAGGCCACCCATGTCCGTGCCCTCGCCTTCGGCCTCGTCCCCGAGCGGCTTCGCGAGGCCGTGGCCGACCGCCTCGCGGCCCTGGTCAAGGAGGCGGACACCCACCTCGGCACCGGTTTCCTCGCCACGCCCGACCTGCTGCCCGTGCTCGCCGACCACGGCCACCTCGACCTGGCGTACGAACTCCTGCTGCGCCGCACCCCGCCGTCCTGGCTCGGGATGCTCGACCGCGGCGCCACCACGGTCTGGGAGTCCTGGGAGGGCATCGACGAGGACGGCGCCCCGCACGGCTCCCTGAACCACTACAGCAAGGGCGCCGTGATCTCCTTCCTGCACACCCGCACCTCGGGCATCCGGCTGCTGGAACCCGGCTACCGCCGGTTCCTCGTCGAACCCCGGCCGGGCGGCGGGATGCGCCGCGCGGAGGCCGAGCACGACAGCCCGTACGGCCGGATCCGCTCCGCGTGGCGCATCGAGCAGGGCACCTTCCACCTCGATGTCACGGTGCCCGCGGGCACCCGCGCCGAGATCCGCCTCCCGGACGGCACCCGCACCGAAGTCACCCCGGGAACACACCACTTCGGCGTCCCGGGCCGGTAACGGCGGATCGGGGGATCTGTCCGCTCCATGCGTCCTGCAGGGTCTAATCCGACAGCTTACGGAAACCCAGTAGCAACAACCTATTGACATGACATTTCCCTGACGGCATCGTACTCGCCTTAGAGAGCGCTTTTAAAGCGCTCTAAACGATCGTCGTCGGCGCCGCGGCCTCCATACCCGGGGGCTCCGGAGCGAAGGGAACCCACGTCATGCCGTTGGAAGTCCTGACCATGGGCCGGGTCGGAGTGGATGTGTATCCGCTCCAGACCGGCGTAGGGCTGGCCGAGGTCACCTCGTTCGGCAAGTACCTGGGCGGCAGCCCGACCAACGTCGCCGTGGCGGCCGCCCGGTACGGACATTCGGCCGCCGTGATCACCAAGACGGGCCGGGATCCGTTCGGGGACTTCGTGCGGTCGGCGCTGGAGGGCTACGGCGTCGACACCCGCTTCGTCGGTACGTCGGACATCGCGCCGACCCCGGTGACGTTCTGCGAGATCTTCCCGCCGGACGACTTCCCGCTGTACTTCTACCGCCTGCCCAAGGCCCCGGACCTGGACATCCAGCCCCACGAGCTGGACCTGGACGCGGTGCGGGACGCGGCGATCTTCTGGTTCACGGGCACCGGGCTGAGCGAGGAGCCGAGCCGCTCGGCCACCCTCGACGCCCTGGCGCACCGGGCGAAGGCGGGCACGACTGTGTTCGACCTCGACTGGCGGCCGATGTTCTGGGCCGACCCGGCCGAGGCCCGTAAGTTCTACGCGCAGGCCCTGCGCCACACCACCGTCGCCGTCGGCAACCTCGACGAGTGCGAGGTCGCCACCGGTGAGCGCGAGCCGTACGCCGCCGCCAAGGCACTGCTGGCCGCAGGCGTGGAGCTGGCGGTGGTCAAGCAGGGCCCCAAGGGTGTGCTGGCGATGGGCCGGGACGGCCAGACCGCCGAGATTCCGCCGGTGCCGGTGGACGTCGTCAACGGGCTCGGTGCCGGTGACGCCTTCGGCGGCGCCCTGTGTCACGGCCTGCTGTCCGGCTGGGACACCCGGCGCACGGTGTCCTTCGCCAACGCCGCCGGCGCGATCGTCGCGGGCCGGCTGTCCTGCTCCGACGCCATGCCGACCGAGGCCGAGGTCGACCACAAGCTCCGCGAGTCCTCCCCCGCCCCCACCGAAGCCTCCACCGAACGAAAGGCCTGACGACGTGCTGTCCGACAACCTGAGCCGGATCGTGTCCGCCCGGGTGAACGACCCCGGCGCCGTCGCGGCCGCCGCCACCCGACGCGCCAAAGCCACGTCGCTGCTCGGCGAGCACGGCAAGGCGATGATCATCGCCGCCGACCACCCGGCGCGCGGCGCCAACGGCGTCGGGGGCGATTCCACCGCCATGGCCGACCGTTCCAAGCTGCTGGACCGCCTGTGTGTCGCCCTGGAGCGGCCGGGCGTGACGGGTGTGCTGGCCACCGCCGACATCCTGGAGGACCTGCTGCT
This sequence comes from Streptomyces sp. GQFP, assembly GCF_021545335.1. Taxonomy (GTDB): domain Bacteria; phylum Actinomycetota; class Actinomycetes; order Streptomycetales; family Streptomycetaceae; genus Streptomyces. The sequence goes on from NZ_CP089312.1 coordinate 1,066,617, forward strand.
GCTCGGCGTCCTCGACGGCAAGAGCGTCCTCGGTTCCATGAACCGGGCGGGCCTCGCGGGTTCGGTGTTCGAGATCGACGACCGGTTCACCGGCTACGACGCCGAGACGATCGCCGCGATGGGCTTCGACGGCGGCAAGATGCTCACCCGTATCGCACTCGACGACCCGGCCACCCCGTCCGTCCTGGAGAACACCGCACGTGCCGTCGACGAGCTGAACGACCGTCAACTCATCGCCATGGTCGAGCCGTTCCTCTCCACCTGGCAGGACGGCCGGATCCGCAACGACCTCTCCACCGACGCGGTCGTCAAGTCGGTCACCATCGCCTCGGGACTGGGCCGCCGCACCGCCTACACCTGGCTGAAGCTCCCGGTCGTGGACGACATGGAGCGCGTGCTGTCCGCCTCGACACTCCCCGCGCTGCTGCTCGGCGGCGAGGTCAAGGACGCCGACGCCGCGTTCGCGTCCTGGGGAAAGGCGCTGAAGCAGCCCACCGCGCAGGGTCTGGTCGTCGGCCGCTCCCTCCTCTACCCCTCGGACGGCGATGTCGCCGGTGCGGTCGACAAGGCGGTGAGCCTGCTGTGACGGACACGAGTAAGTACCACCTCCCCAAAGGGAGTTCGGCCGACGGACCCTACGACCTCCTGGTCACGCCCGAGTCGGCGGGCTGGGGATACTCCGGCCTCAGGATCCTGACCCTGAAGCCGGGCGAGGCGCACGCCCTGTCCACCCGGGACTCCGAGTTCCTGGTCCTGCCACTGACGGGCTCCTGCACCGTCACCACGGACGGCAAGGTCTTCGAACTCGCCGGGCGGACAGGCGTGTTCGCCTCGGTCACCGACTTCGCGTACCTCCCGCGCGAGTCGGAGGCCCTCATCAGCAGCGCGACCGGCGGTCGGTTCGCGCTGCCCTCAGCCCGTACCGGGCGGAGCTCACTCTCCGCCCGGTACGGCCCCAAGGAGGGCGTCCCCGTCGAGCTGCGCGGGGCCGGAGCCTGCTCCCGCCAGGTCAACAACTACTGCCTGCCGGGCACCTTCGAGGCCGAGCAGCTGCTCGTCTGCGAGGTGCTCACCCCCGGCGGCAACTGGTCCTCGTACCCGCCCCACAAGCACGACGAGGCACGCCCCGGGGTGGAATCCGAGCTGGAGGAGATCTACTACTTCGAGGTCGACGGCGGCGAGCGGGCCTTCGGTTACCAGCGGGTGTACGGGACCGAGGACCGGCCGATCGACGTGCTCGCCGAGGTCCGCTCCGGCGACACGGTGCTCATCCCGCACGGCTGGCACGGCCCCTCGATCGCCGCCCCCGGCTACGACCTCTACTACCTCAACGTCATGGCGGGTCCCGGTCAGGACCGCGCCTGGCTGATCTGCGACGACCCCGCCCATGGCTGGGTGCGTTCCACCTGGGAGTCCCAGGACGTCGACGACCGGCTGCCCTTCGGAGAGAACCAATGACTACCGTCCGACTCACCACCGCCCAGGCCCTGGTCCGCTTCCTGGCCAACCAGTACAGCGAGCGCGACGGCCAGGAGCAACGGCTGATCCCCGGGGTGTGGGGCATCTTCGGGCACGGCAACGTGGCCGGCTTCGGGCAGGCGCTCCTCCAGGCCGCCGTCACCAAAGAGGCCGATCTCCCCTACTACCTGGCCCGCAACGAGCAGGGCATGGTCCACGCGTCGGTCGCCTACGCGAAGATGCGCGACCGGCTGGCCACCTTCGCCTGCTCGGCGTCGACGGGGCCCGGCTCGACCAACATGATCACCGGCGCGGCCCTGGCCACCACCAACCGCATCCCGGTGCTCCTGCTGCCGTCCGACATGTTCGCCACCCGCGCCGCCGACCCCGTCCTCCAGCAGCTGGAGGACGCCCGGGGCGGGGACGTCACCGTCAACGACGCCTTCCGCGCCGTCTCCAAGTACTTCGACCGTATCTCCCGCCCCGAGCAGCTGATCCCGGCCGCGCTCGCCGCGATGCGGGTCCTCACCGACCCCGTCGAGACCGGCGCCGTCACCCTCGCCCTGCCGCAGGACGTGCAGGCGGAGGCGTACGACTGGCCGGTCGCGTTCTTCCGGCGCCGGGTCTGGCATGTGGGCCGCCCGGTGCCGGAGGCAGCCGCTGTGGAACGCGCCGCCGCCCTGCTGCGGGGTGCGCGGAAGCCGCTGATCGTCGCCGGTGGCGGCGCCGTCTACTCGGGTGCCGAGACCGCTCTGCGGGCCTTCGCCGAAGCCACCGGGATCCCGGTCGCCGACACCCACGCCGGCAAGGGCGCGGTGCCGTGGGACCACCCGTACGCGGTCGGAGGCCTCGGCTCGACCGGCTCCTACGCCGCCAACGAACTGGCCCGCGATGCCGATGTCGTCCTCGGGATCGGCACCCGGTACTCCGACTTCACCACCGCCAGCCACACCGTCTTCGGCAACCCGGACGTCACCTTCGTCAACCTCAACGTGGCCCGCCTGGACGCCGTGAAGCACTCCGCCGAACCCCTCGTCGCGGACGCCCGGCTCGGTATCCAAGCGCTCGCGGGAGCGCTCACGGACTGGGAGGTCGACCAGGAGTACCGCGACCGGACACGCCAACTCATCGCCCGTACAAGGGAGATCGAGGAAGAGTGCTTCGCCCCGGAGCGCAACACAGGCGAACTCCCCGCCCAGACCCAGATCCTGGGCGCGCTCAACGACGTACTCGGCGACCGTGACGTCGTCATCAACGCGGCCGGATCCATGCCCGGCGACCTCCAACAGCTCTGGCGGGCCCGGGATCCGAAGGCCTACCACGTCGAGTACGCGTACTCCTGCATGGGCTACGAGGTCGCCGCCGGTGTCGGCGCGAAGATGGCCGATCCCTCGCGGGAGGTCGTCGTACTCGTGGGCGACGGCTCGTATCTGATGATGGCTCAGGAGATCGTGACCATGATCTCCGAAGGCCTCAAGGTCATCGTCGTCCTCGTCCAGAACCACGGCTTCGCGTCCATCGGGGCGCTGTCGGAGTCGCTCGGCTCGCAGCGGTTCGGCACCAAGTACCGCTACCGCAACGGCGATTCGGGCCAGCTCGACGGCGATGTCCTCCCCGTCGATCTCGCCGCCAACGCCTCCTCGCTCGGCGCCGACGTCCTGCACGCCACCTCCGTCGACGAGTTCCGGGCGGCGATGGAGAAGGCCAAGGCGGCCACCCGGACGACCGTCGTGCATGTCGAGACCGACCTGTACGGGCCCAACCCGCCCGGCCACGGCTGGTGGGACGTCCCCGTCGCCCAGACGTCCGCCCTGGACTCCACCCGCGCCGCGTACGGGACCTACTCCGCCCACAAGCAAGCCCAGCGCCACTACCTCTGAGAAGGAACCCTCACGTGACAACCATCCCTCACTGGATCAACGGATCCCCGGTCCCCGGCACCGACACCGCCCCCGTGTTCAACCCCGCCACCGGCGCCGAGCAGGCCCGGGTCGCCCTCGGCGGCTCCGACGACGTGGACGCGGCCGTCACCGCCGCCGCACACGCCTTCGAGACCTGGTCCGAGTCCTCCCTCACCCAGCGCACCCAGGTCATGTTCGCCTTCCGCCAACTCCTCGTCGAGCACGAGGAGGAACTCGGCCGGATCATCTCCGCCGAACACGGCAAGACCGTCGACGACGCACGCGGCGAGATCACCCGCGGCCGCGAAGTCGTGGAATTCGCCTGCGGCCTCGGCGACGTCCTCAAGGGCTCCTTCTCCGACCAGGTCTCCCGCGGCATCGACGTCCACAACTTCCGCCAGCCGCTCGGCGTCGTCGCGGGCATCACGCCCTTCAACTTCCCCGCCATGGTGCCGCTGTGGATGCACCCCATCGCGATCGCCACCGGCAACACCTTCATCCTCAAGCCCAGCGAACGCGACCCCTCCGCCGCGAACTTCGTCGCCGAGCTCTACAGGAAGGCGGGCCTGCCGGACGGCGTCTTCAACGTCGTCCACGGCGGCAAGCCCGCCGTCGACGCGATCCTCACCCACCCCGGCATCGAGGCGGTCTCCTTCGTCGGGTCGACGCCCATCGCCAAGTACGTCCACGAGACGGCCACCGCCCACGGCAAGCGCGTCCAGGCCCTCGGCGGCGCCAAGAACCACGCCGTCGTCCTCCCCGACGCCGACCTGGAGTTCGCCGCCAACCACATCACCGCCGGCGCCTACGGCTCCGCGGGCGAACGCTGCATGGCCGTCTCCGTCACCGTGGCCGTCGGCGACGCGGCGGACGGGCTGGTCGAGGTGCTGGAGCGCAAGGCCCGCGAGATCAAGGTCGGCCCCGGCGACACGCCCGGCACCGACATGGGCCCGCTGGTCACCAAGGCCGCCCAGGAACGCGTCGAGAACGCCGTCGGGGTCGCGGCCACCCAGGGCGCCACCGTCGTCGTGGACGGACGCGGCCTCAAGGTGGACGGCCACGAGGACGGCTTCTTCACCGGCCCCTCCCTCCTCGACCACGTCACCACCGAGATGGACGCCTACAAGGAAGAACTGTTCGGCCCGGTTCTGGCAGTCGTCCGCGCCGAGTCGCTCGACGATGCGATCGCGCTGATCAACGCCAACCCGTACGGCAACGGCACCGCCCTGTTCACCGCCTCCGGCGAAGCCGCCCGTCGATTCCAGCGCAACATCAAGGTCGGCATGATCGGCATCAACGTCCCCGTGCCCGTCCCGATGTCCTACTACTCCTTCGGCGGCTGGAAGGACTCCCTCATCGGCGACTCCCCCATCCACGGCCCCGAAGGCATCCGGTTCTACACCCGCCCCAAGGTCGTCACCACCCGCTGGCCCCAGCCCGCCCAGCAGACGACCGCCGGCTTCAGCTTCCCCACCTCCAGCTGACGGCAGACGGCCGCCCCGCCGTCGTACGCACGCGCGACCACCGTCCGCTGCGACCACAACCCCTCCCCCTCCCCTCTCCGACAGGAGACGGCCATGGACGTCAAGGACGACGACGTGACCCAGACTCAAACGCCCTACACCCTCATCGACGACGCCCCGCCTCCCGTCCGGAGGCGGCTGCGGATCATCACCGTCATCGCCACCTTCGGCGGACTCCTCTTCGGCTACGACACCGGCGTCATCAACGGCGCCCTGCCCTACATGACCGAGGACCTGGGCCTGACCCCCTTCACCGAGGGAATGGTCACCAGCTCGCTCCTGCTCGGTGCGGCGCTCGGTTCGCTCCTCGGCGGCAGGCTCTCCGACGCCCGCGGCCGGCGCCGCAACATCCTGCTCCTCGCCGTGGTCTTCTTCTTCGGAGCACTCGGCTGCACCCTGGCACCGACCACCGAACTCATGATCGTGGCACGCTTCGTGCTCGGCCTCGCGGTCGGCGGTGCCTCGGTGACCGTGCCGGTGTATCTGGCGGAGATCTCGCCCGCCGAGCGCCGCGGGCGTCTGGTCACCCGCAACGAGCTGATGATCGTCAGCGGTCAGCTGGCCGCGTTCACCTTCAACGCGGTCATCGCCAACGTCGGCGGCGAGTCGGCCGGCGTCTGGCGCTGGATGCTGGTCATCGCGACCCTGCCCGCGGTCGCGTTGTGGTTCGGCATGCTGGTCATGCCGGAGAGCCCGCGCTGGCTCGCCTCCCAGGGCCGGTACGCGGATGCCCTGGCGGTCCTCAAGCAGGTCCGCTCCGAACAGCGTGCCGAGGCCGAGCTCAGCGAGGTCTCCGCGATGGCCGTGGAGGACGAGAAGGCCAAGCTCGGCGGCTGGGACGACCTCCGTGTGCCGTGGGTGCGCAAACTGGTCCTGGTGGGTGTCGGCATCGCGATCGTCATGCAGATCACCGGCGTGAACACGATCATGTACTACGGCACGCAGATCCTGACCGACGCCGGCTTCGCCGCCGACAGCGCCCTCACCGCGAACATCGCCAACGGTGTGATCTCGGTACTGGCCACTTTCGTCGGCATCTGGCTGCTGGGGCGTGTCGACCGCCGCCCGATGCTGATGATCGGTCAGATCGGCACCATCGCCGCCCAGTTGCTGATCGGCGTCTTCTCGCTCATCCTGCCCGCCGGTGACGGCCGCGCGTTCGCGGTCCTGGCGATGACCATCACCTTCCTCGCCTTCCAGCAGGGCGCGATCTCCCCGGTGACCTGGCTGATGCTGTCCGAGATCTTCCCGCTGAAAATGCGGGGCTTCGGCCTGGGTATCGCGGCCTTCGCCCTGTGGATCACCAACTTCCTGATCGGGCTGGTCTTCCCGGTCCTGGTCGACGCGGTCGGCGTGTCCAACACGTTCTTCGTCTTCGTCGTCCTGGGTCTCCTCGCGGTCGCCTTCGTCAAGAAGTACGTGCCCGAGACGCGCGGACGCTCCCTCGAGAACCTCGAACACGAACTCAGGGCCCGCTTCTCCTGAACACCCCCTGCCGCCGGTCCCGTCGGGGTCCGGGGGCGCAGAAAGGAACTCCCATGACTGTGCGCGTAGGAGTGATCGGGGCCGGCTGGATCGGTCAGGAACACATCCGCCGGCTGACCGAGACCGTGACCGGCGCCCAGGTCACCGCGGTCACCGACATCGACGCCACTCGCGCCGAGGAGGCGGCGGCCCGGGTCGGCGCCCAGGTGTTCGCGAACGGCGCCGAGCTGATCGCGGCGGACGACGTCGACGCGGTGCTCGTCACCTCCTGGGGCCCCACCCATGCCGAGCACGTGCTGAACGCGATAGCCGCCGGGAAACCGGTGTTCTGCGAGAAGCCGCTGGCCACCAGCGCCGAGGACTGTCTGCGCATCGTCGAGGCCGAGCGGGCCCATGGCCGCCGCCTGGTGCAGGTCGGCTTCATGCGCCGCTTCGACGTCGGCTACCGGCAGATGAAGCAGGTCATCGAATCCGGCCGCATCGGTGAGCCGCTGATCGTGCACTGCGCCCACCGCAACCCGACCGTGCCCGAGTCGTACCACACCGACATGGCCGCGCTGGACTCGGCAGTGCACGAGATCGACGTCCTTCGCTGGCTCCTCGACGACGAGATCGTCTCCACGCAGGTGGTCCTGCCGCGCTCCACGAGCAAGCGCTTCGCGCATCTGAAGGACCCGCAGATCATGCTCTTCGAGACCGCGAAGGGCGTCCGGATCGATCTGGAGGTCTTCGTCAACTGCCAGTACGGCTACGACATCCAGTGCGAGACCGTCGGCGAGGAGGGCCTCGTACGACTGCCCGACCCCGCCGCGGTCGGCGTGCGCACCGCGGGACAGCACAGCACGGAGGTGCTCACGGACTGGGTGGGACGCTTCGCGGACGCCTTCGACACCGAGTTCCGCGAGTGGATCGCGGGCATCGCCGCCGGCAACGAGCCCACGGGTCCGTCCGCGTGGGACGGTTACGCGGCAACCGTCATCTCCAACGCCACGGTCGAGGCACGGCAGTCGGGCCGCATCGTCACCACGGACATGAAGCCCCGGCCCGCGTTCTACGGCGGCACCGCGTGAAAGTACCCCTCGGCACCTGTGTGATTGGCGCCTGACAAGAAGACCGAACACCGCCTCGGCCGTCCACTCCTTGGGAGTGGGCGGCCGAGGCGTTTCATCGAGGTGGTCGGGGACGGTGGGCAGACCCGCGCCATGCAGCACAATGAAGAAGAACCGCTGCCCGGGAGGAAGCCGACACCGGCGTCGTCACGTTCATGCCGGGTCGGAAACGACATCCTCGCCAACCCTCTGCGCCGGATCCTGGCTGTGGGACATCCCTGTGCCAGGCGCGGTTCCTCCCCTTGTCCGCGCCTCCCCGATGCCGCGGACCGGCCTTGGCTCTTCCCGGCCTCCGGGGACTCGACGCGACCGAACGCCGTTGGTCGGCCCTCCGGTCGGGCCCTCGCACCCGCGCGCTGCGCGATCTTCCGCACGACAGAGCCGCCCAGGGCACGCAGCCCTGGGCGGCTCTTCTGGCCAGAAGGCCACGGCGACGCCGGCGAACGAGGCACGGTTGCGAACCGTGCCTCGCGCGATCAGGCGTCGGCCTGCAACTGTGCCAACTCGGCTTCGAGGTCGGCCATGGCTTCGCCGCCGGCCATGAGATCGGTGATCTCCTCGCGGGTGCGCTCGCCCTTGCGGAAGTCGTCGGCCTTCTGGCCGCGTATGAGGACGGCGAAATGGTCGCCGACCATCATCGCGTGCCGGACGTTGTGGGTGACGAGGATGACGGCCACGCCCTTGGCACGGGCCTGCATGACGATCCGCAGGACGTGGGCGGCCTCCTTGACGCCGAGCGCCGCGGTGGGCTCGTCGAGGATGAGGACGTTGGCGCCGAAGTAGACGGCGCGCGCGATCGCGAGGGCCTGGCGCTCGCCGCCGGACAGGCTGCCCACGAGGCGGCCGCCGTCGGTGACTCGCGTGATGCCGAGGGACTGCATCTCGCGTACGGCTATCTCACCGGCCAGTTTCTTGTCGAACAGTTTGAACGGGCCGAAGCCCTTGGTGGGTTCGGCGCCGACGAAGAAGCAGCGGCCCACGCCCATCAGCGGGAAGGTGCCGCCGAACTGGTGCACGGTGGCGATACCGCGGGCGCTTGCGTCGCGGGGGCTGTCGAAGGCGACCGGTTCGCCGCCCATCTCGATGGTGCCGGTGGTGGGCTTGTGGAACCCGGCCATGATCTTGATGAGGGTGGACTTGCCGGCGCCGTTGTCGCCGAGCAGGCAGAGCACCTTCCCGGCGTTCACCTCAAGGGAGATGTCCTGCAGCGCGTTGGTGCCGAGGAACGACTTGCTGATGCCGTCCAGGCGCAGCACGGGTGCGGTCATGGTCAGGCCTTCTTCGCGGTGCGGGGCTTGTAGGACAGGGCGAGCCGGCGGAACGTGTTGTTCATCAGGACGGCCGTGAGGATGAGGATGCCGAGGATCAGGCTGGCCCAGTCGGAGTTCCAACCGGTGTAGTAGATCCCCTGGTTGACGATGGCGAACGTCAGCGTTCCCAGGACGACGCCGACGACGGAGCCGTACCCGCCGGTCAGCAGCACGCCGCCGATGACCACGGCGATGATGGAGTTGAAGACGAAGGACTGGCCATTGGCCACCTGGGCGCCGTTGTACAGGATGGTCTGGATCACCCCGACCAGGGCGGCGCCGAATCCGCTGCCCATGTACAGGGCGATCTTCACCCTGTTGACCGGGATGCCGGTGGCGCGAGCGCTCTCCTTGTCACCGCCGATGGCGAAGATCCAGTTGCCGTACTTCATCATCTGCAGCACCACCGTGACGCAGACCGCGATGCCGAGCCACCAGAAGATCGCGACCTCGAACTGGCCGCCGATCAGCTGCCCGAACAACGACTTCGACAGGGGGTCGGGGCTGATCGGGACGCTCGTGGTGCCGGTCGTGACGCGGGACAGGCCAAGGGTGAGACCGGCCATGCCGGACAGCGTGGCCAGCGTGACGACCAGTGAGTGAACGTTGGTACGGGTGACCAGGATCCCGTTGAGCAGGCCGGTCAGCAGCCCGAGCGCGAGCGCGCACAGGATGCCGACGATCATCGGGGCACCCCAGTGGCCGGAGACGATGGCCAGCGTCATCGAGCTGCCGGCCAGCACCGAACCCACGGACACGTCGAGCTCGCCGGCGATCATCAGCAGTCCGACGGGGATGGCGATGATGCCGAGCTCCGCGGCGATGTTCAGCCAGCTCGCCGCTCCTCCCGCGGCCAGGAACTTCTCGCCGCCGAAGATCGCGAAGAAGACGAAGACGCTGATCGTTCCGATGAGCGCGCCGACCTCGGGACGATGTCGCAGTTGCCCCAGCGGGCTCTCGGACTGCTTCGGGGGAGCGACGACCGTCTCTTTCTCGGTCGTCGTGTCGGGAAGTGAGGTTGTCATCGGAGTCGTGTCACTTTCGTGGATCTGGATGGGTGCTGGGTGGAGTACCGGGGAGAGGTGCCGGGCCCGGGCCGGGCCCGGCACCTGAGGGTGGATCAGCGCACGCCGGCCTTGGTGCCGGAGATCGCCGCGTCGACGTTGTCCTCGGTGACCAGCAGCGGGCCGGTCAGGATCGGGTTCTGCGGCGGGAGGACGCCGTAGGACAGGTACTGGTTGGCGATCGACACGACGTAGAAGCCCTGGAGGTACGGCTGTTGGTCGATGGCGAACAGCTGGTCGCCGGCCTTGATCCGGTCGAGCTGGCTCTGCGAGAGGTCGAAGGTGCCCAGCTCGACCTTGTCACCGACCTGGGCCTGCTTGATCGCGGACGCGGCGCTGTCGGCGTCCCCGACGGCGATCGTCACCACGGCGTCGATGCTGCTGTCCTTCAGCAGCGCGGCCTTGATCGCCTGCGTGACGGCCGACGGGTTGCCGAAGTTGGAGGAGGGCAGAGGGAGTTGCTCGGACGAGGAGCCCTTGCTGGTGGCGCCGTCCTTGATGCCCTTGCAGCGGGCCTCCTGGTTGGCGGAACCGGGCACGGTGTTGACGCACAGGATGTTCTTGGCGCCTTCCTCGGCGAACTTGGCACCGCCGGCCTTGCCGGCCTCGTAGTCGTCCGACCCGATGTACTTCACGGCGCCGACCCGCTCGGCCGCGTCGATGCCACCCGAGTTGTAGATGAACACGGGAATGCCCTTGGCGATGGCCTGCTTGATCGCGGAGTCCTGGTTCTCGGGCACCCAGTCCGGCACGAGGATCGCCGACGGATTCTGCGATATGGCGGTCAACGTCAGCTTGGCGACGTCCGGGCCGAGGTTGTCGTAGTTCTGCGGGCCGAGGTAGGTGACCTTGCCGCCCCCCGCCTTCACCAGCTTCGTCGCATCCTCGACACCGCGCTTGACCGCGGAGAAGAACGGGTCGTCGGACTTGCCGCCGATGACGTAGATGGAGTTCTTGCCGCTGCTCTTCGTGCCGGACGTCGATCCGTCCCCGGCGGGCGCTGTCGACTGCGCGTCGCTGTCGCCCGTGGCCTTGCCACTGGCGCACCCGGTCAGCGCGGTCGCCGCCACGGCGAGCACGCTCACCGCGGCCAGGGCCCTTCTGGAGAGGCGACGGCCGAGCAGCGGCCGGCCGATCTGAGTGCGTTCCATGTGCTGGGGTGCTCCTTCGTGTGATGCCGGGCGGGGCGTAAGCGGGCCAGGCATTTCTCGGGTGTGTCGGCGCGACGGAGGGTGCGCGCGAACAGGCCGCGCGGATGCGGGGAAAGACCGGCACGTCCGCCACACCAGGTATTCGCTCGGACGGGCATAGAGGCGTCGGAGATCAGCAGAACGGCTCGTCGCGGGGGTGTCCCGGCACCGATCACGGCAACGCCGGTCTGAGTGGTGGATAAGGGCTCCGCGATCTTTTAAATCGCTTTAAGCGGTGGCCAGAGCATGCTTGTGTTTCGGAAACGTGTCAAGAGTCTGCTCACAAATGCACGCTGTGCCGTATCCACCCATGAAAAGTTGCATCAGCCACATATCTGCCGCCTGCGCTGCCGCGTCCCACGGTCGACGAGCACGCTCCGGCCACCTCGCGCGGAGCGGTCCGACGGAATCAGTTCGGCTGCGCCGTGGTTCCCCGCACGACGAGCGAGGGGGCGAGGACGATCTCGCGAGGCGCGGTGCGACCCTGGTCGAGGCGTTCGACGGCGGCCGCCACGGCCTGACGGGCCTGTTCCTCGGCGTTCTGGCTGACGGTGGTCAGGTTGAAGCAGCTCAGCCGGGACAGGGTGTCGTCGTCGTAGCCGACGACGGAAACGGCGCCAGGGACGTCCACCCCGGCTCCCCGGAGAGCGGTGAGCAGGCCGATGGCGCTCCGGTCGTTGAACGCCACGACGGCGGTCGGCAGGCCACCACCGTCGAGGAGGTGACGACCGGCCTTCTCACCGGCCTCCTCGGTGAGGTCCCCGTGGAGGATCCTGATCTGCCCGTCGAGACCATGGCGGCGCATGGCGCTCCGGTAGCCGCGGCGCCGGTCGGTGGCGATGACGCCCTTGCCGCCGTCGACATGGGCGATCGCACGGTGGCCGAGGCCCACCAGATGGTCGATGATCTGACCGACCCCGTCGTCGTCGGCACTGCGTACGACGTCGAGATCGGCCCCGACGATCCGGCGGCCCACCGAGATGACGGGCGCCTTGCGGTCGAGGTCGGCGAGAACGGAGACGGGGGCCACCGGGCCGAGGAGGATCAGCGCCTCGCAGCGGAAGGCCAGCAGCGTCTCTATGGCCGTGTTCTCGTCGCGGGTCCGGGTCTGGGTGCTCAGGACGAGGTCGTATCCGACCTCCTCGGCGGCCGTGTGCAGGTGCTCGACCAACTCGGCCTGGAAGGCACTGTGGACGTCGATCATGACACCGAGCAGCCGGCTGCGCCTGCTCGCCAGGGCGCTGGCGGTGCGGTCGGGGCGGTAGCCGAGATCGGCGGCCGCCTTCAGGACGCGCTGCCGGGTGCGCTCGCTGGGGCCGGGCACGTTGCGCAGCACCAGCGACACCGACGCCGTCGACAGGCCGACGCGCGCGGCGACATCCTCCAGCCGGGGGCGCTGAGTCGCGCCGTTGCCACCCGCGGGGGCAGCGGAGCCGAACTCGTCCACACGACCTCCCGTGGTTCTGTGGCAACACTCTTGACATCTGCCTGTGACGCCGCTGATAGTACCAGGACTTAAAGCGCTTTAATCGACGTCTTGACTGGCCAAACCCCGCCAGGACGTTCGCGAGCACTCGGTTCACCCGCTCCCGACCGGAAGCGGTGCCCGGTCCCTCCCCCGTCCCCTAGCCACGGCGCCCTCGCCGGAGAGGAATCACCATGAGCACAAGGCCGATCGGGGTGGCCGTCATCGGAGCCGGAATGGCGGGCCGGGCGCACCTCAACGGCTACCGGCAGGCCGCGACCCAGTACGGCGCCGGGCTGCCCGAGGTGCGTCTGGTCGCGGTGGCCGACGCCCACGAGCCCTTCGCCGTGGACGCCGCCCGCCGCTACGGCTACCAGCGGGCCGAGACCGACTGGCGGGCGATCGTCGAGGCCGACGACATCGACGCGGTCAGCGTCGTGGTCGCCAATTCCTTGCACCGCGAGATCGTCGAGGCCCTGCTGGCGGCGGGCAAGCACGTGCTGTGCGAGAAGCCGCTCGCGCCGACCGTGGCCGACGCCGAAGCCATGGTGAAGGCCGCCGAGGGCACCGGCCTGGTGGCCGCGACCGGTTTCACCTTCCGCCGCTCACCCGCCGTCAACGCCATCCGGCAACAGGTGCGGGAAGGCTCACTCGGGCCCGTCCAGCACTTCAACGGGCACTACTGGTGCGACTACGGACACAACCCGGACGCACCGATGAGCTGGCGCTACAAAGGCGCACCCGGCTCCGGGGCGCTGTCCGACATCGGCAGCCACCTCATCGACGTCGGCGAGTACTTCTGCGGTCCGGTGCAGCGCGTCCAGGGCGCCGTCCTGTCGACCCAACTCCACGAGCGACCCGTACCGCTGGGCACCGCGGTGGGGCACTCGGCCGACGTACAGGTGAGCCAGGAGCGCGAGCCGGTCGAGAACGAGGACATCGCCACCTTCACCGCGACGTTCGCCTCCGGCGCCGTCGGCACCTTCTCCGTCTCGCGCATCGCCCGCGGTCTGGCCAACTCCCTTGGTTTCGAGGTGTTCTCGAAGGGCGGTGCGGCGACCTTCGAACTGTCACGTCCGGCGGAGTTCACCATCGCCGACTCAGCCGCTTCCGACCCCGTCGACGGCTACCGGCGAGTGGTGGTCGGTCCCGGCCACCCCTACATCGCCGGCGGCCTGCCCATGGACTTCCCCAGCGTCGGCCACGGCCAGCACGAGTTCTTCGTCTGGCAGGCCCGGGCCTTCCTGGAGCAGATCGCGGGCCTGGACCGGCTGCCGCCCTGCCCCACCCTCGCCGACGGGCTGCACAACCTGCGCGTCATAGACGCGATCGTCGCCTCCTCCGACGCCGGCGGCAAGGCCGTCACCGTCCAGTGACCCGCCCCCGCCTGGCTCCCCCTCGCCGAACAGCTCCCCCAACAGCTCCCCGACAGAAGGAACTTCCATGAGGCTCGGTGCCTACCCGGCCGTCCCCCATGACAAGCCCCTGGCCGAGGCCCCCGCCGCGCCGCGCGAGCCCGGGCTTCCCGGTACGGAGATCGACTCCGACGGCTTCGGGCCCGCCCCGCGGCTGCCCGCCGCCGGCATCCGCACCCGCCAGGGCGGAGTACCCCGGGCAGTGCCCGGAGTACGGCATCACCCTGACCGCGCTCCGCTGCGACGGCAACCCGCGCCCGCCGACAGCACCACCATCACCATCGAGAATGCCTGAGGAAACACACGATGAAGCTGGGACTCTACAACGCGGTCCTGCACGACCGGCCGCTGCCGGAAGCGATCAAAGTCATCGCCGATCTGGGCCTGACGGGCATCGAGATCAACACCGGTGGCTTCCTGCCGGCCGTGCATGTGCCGACCTTCGACGACATCCTCGTCAGCGACACCGCCCGGGACGACTTCCTCGGCCTCTTCGAGGGCACCGGCGTCTCCATCGCCGGTCTGAACGCCAACGGCAACCCGCTGCACCCGAACCCCACCATCGGCGAGAAGCACGCCGAAGACATCCGCCGCTCCATCCGCCTGGCGGAGCGGCTCGGACAGCACCGCCTCGTCACCATGTCGGGTCTGCCCGGCGGCGAGCAGGGCGCGTCCCGCCCGAACTGGATCGTCAACGCGTGGAACTCCGCGGCCCTGGACGTGCTGGACCACCAGTGGAAGATCGTCGCGGACTTCTGGCGCGAGACCGACCGGCTCGCCCGTGACCACGACGTCAAGGTCGCCCTGGAACTGCACCCGCAGAACGTCGTGTTCAACTCCGCCGACGTGCACAAGCTCATCGACCTCACCGGCGCGACCCACGTGGGCGTCGAGCTGGACGCCTCGCACCTGTTCTGGCAGCAGATGGACCCCGTCAAGGTCGTCCGTCACCTCGGCGAGCTCGTCTTCCACGCCGCCGCCAAGGACGTCCGCGTCAACCCCGAGCACGCCGCCCTCAACGGAGTACTCGACAACAGCTTCCGACGCCTGTCGCCCGACGAGGCGCGCACCAACCTCGGCGGCGACGAGTGGGCCAACGAGTGGCCCAAGGCCTCCGCCTGGGACTTCGTCGCCCTCGGCAAGGGACACGACGTCGCCTACTGGACCGAGTTCCTGCGCGCCCTCCATGAGGTCGACCCGGACATGCTGGTCAACATCGAGCACGAGGACACCGAGCTCGGCCGGGTCGAGGGCGTCGCCGTGGCCGCCGAAGTACTCAAGGCAGCCGACGCGGCACTGCAGGAGTCACTGCGGTCATGATCGCCTGGGCCAGCTACCCCTACCAGGGCCAGGTCGTCCTCGTCACGGGAGCGGGCACCGGCATCGGCCGGGCGACCGCGCGTGCGTTCCTCGAGCAGGGAGCGAGCGTGGCGGTCCTCGGCCGCCGTCCGGAGCCACTGCGAGAAGCCGTGGCCGGCTTCGACGCCGAGCGCGTGCAGGTGCTCGGCGCCGACGTGACGGACGCCGACGCGCTCGAGCACGCGGTGGCCGCGATCAGCGAACGCTTCGGCCGCCTCGACGTCGTCGTCGCCAACGCCGGCACCAGCGAGCCCAGTTTGATCGACACCTTCGACAACGCGGCCTGGGAGCGCCTGCGGTCGGTGAACCTCGACGCGGTCATCCGTCTCGCCGGCCTGACCGTGCCGCTGCTCCGCGCCACCGGCGGCAACTTCGTGGCGATCTCCTCCATCGCCGGCCTGCGTGGCGATTGGGGCCAGTTCGCCTACAACGCCACCAAGGCAGCGGTCAACGCGTTTGTGCAGAGCCTCGCCCTCGACCTCGGCGCCGACGGCGTACGGGTGAACGCCATCGCGCCCGCCTTCACCGTGTCCCGACTGACTCAGGAGCGCCTTGACGACCCGACGTTCTCCGAGCGGCTCCTCGACCGCGTCGCACTTGACCGGGTCGCCCAGCCCGAGGACATCGCGCGTGCGGTGCTCTTCCTCGCCGGCCCCGACGCCGGATACATCACGGGGGCCGTGCTCCCCGTCGACGGAGGCACCAGCGCGTCCAGCGGTACACCTCGTCCTGTCTGAGCGGCGCGATCGCTTCCCGGCGAAGCGCACCCACTGACCCACAAACCCCCAAGGAACGGGGAACGGCTCCGGCGGCCCCCGCGCCGGAGCCGATGAGACCAAGGAGCACTCAGTATGAAGATCGCCCTCGACCCCTACATGATCCGCAACGTCCCGCTGCTCGAACTGCCCGCCGTGGTGGCCGAGTTGGGATACGAGTGGATCGAACTCTCCCCCCGCGAGGACTTCATCCCCTTCTTCCGCCACCCGCGCGTCGACGACGCCACCGTACGGAAGTTCCGCAAGGCACTGGACACGGCAGGCGTCGGCATCTCCTCGGTGCTGCCCCTCTTCCGCTGGTCCGGCCCGGACGAGGACGCCCGCCAGGCCGCCGTACGGTACTGGAAGCGCTCGATCCAGATCGCCGCCGACCTCGGCGTGGACAGCATGATCTCCGAGTTCAACGGCCGCCCCGAGGACCCGGACCGCAGCGAGGCGCAGTTCTGGAAGTCGCTCGACGAGCTGCTGCCGGTGTTCGAGCGGGAGGGCATCCACCTCGCCCTGGAACCCCACCCGGACGACTTCATCGAGAACGGCTACGACGGTGTCAACCTGATCCGCGGGATCAACCACCCCAACGTCTCGTTCCTCTACTGCGCCCCGCACACGTTCCACATCGGCAACGACGCCCCAGGGATCATCAAGTACGCCGGTGACCTTCTCACCCACGTCCACCTGGCCGACGCCCTCGACCACACCGCGTCCTCGGGCAACCGCTACATCCTCAACCCGCCCGGCACCACGGCGCGCATCCACCAGCACCTCGACATGGGCGAGGGCGAGGTCGACTTCGACGAGCTCTTCCGCGAGCTGCACGCGAACGGCTTCGACGGCACGCTGACCGCGTGCGTCTTCGCCTGGGAGGAACGCGCCAAGGAATCCTCGGTATTCATGCGGGAGAAGATCGCCGAGTACGTGGCCACCTGGAAGTGAGTCGGACCTGACAGAACGGGGGGGGAGCCATCGCGGACGCACCGCAGTCCATGAAGCGGTCTGTTTCGGCCCGGTCGGCGCCCCCCTTTTTTGGCGCGAACGGAGGCCGCGTCGACGATCGCCGAGGTCCAGTCCAGCTCGCCCGAGCATCAAGTCCCGTGAGACACCTCTAAGCCTTGATCGGTGCGGCCGACCTTGCGGCCGACCTGGCGGCCTGCTCGATCTTCGCGCAGTAGGCCGCACGGGCTTCCTCGTCGATCTGCTGCTCGTGTTCGGGGCGCAACCCGGTCCGGCCGTCGAGGCCCTCGCGCAGGATGTCGGCGTGCCCGGTATGCCGGATGGACTCGCCGAGGACATGGACCATGACGGCGAACAGGTTCGTGTTGGGAGAAGGCTCCGGCCACCACGGCACGTGGCCGGGGGCGTCGAGGGGAAGCTCGCTGATCGTCGCGTCCGAGTGTTCCCACGTGCGCCGATAGAACCCGATGATCTGATCGCGGGTCTCGTCCTCGGCCGCCCACAGATCACTGCCGTCGTAGTCCTGCCACCGGGACAGCGGTTCCGGGGAAGGGCGGTCGAAGACCTCGCCGAAGTACCTGGCCTCGACGGCGGCCACGTGTTTGACCAGGCCGAGGAGGTTGGTCCCGGTCGCTGTCAAAGGTCGGCGGGCGTCGTATTCGGACAAGCCGTCGAGTTTCCAGAGCAGCGCCTCGCGGTCCCGCCGCAGTCTCCCGTGCAGGTTGTCCTTCGCGAATCCATCGATCATGCGGCATGAGCCTGCCATGAGCAGCTCACGGTCTCAAGATCCCGTACGTGAGCCCCCTCCGCACCGCCTGCTTCACCGACGGTTCGGCCTTCTTGGCGGACGTCCGCCGCACCCGGTCCTCGGTGGCGTCCCTTCCGCGGAATTCGCGGGCGCCTTCCACGATGGATCGGGGCCGAAGCCGAGTCGGTCATGGCGTCGTTCCCCGCGACATCGCCTTCGATGTACGCACCCCGAGGCGCGCAGCACCGCAGGGTGATCCATTACTCGTGCTGTCCAGAGCGGACCCTAGCGCGACCCGGGCGCCGCGCCCCCGTACGCCGCCCGCAGCACCCCGAGCACGCCCTCAGCCGTGACCTCGCGCGGGTTGGCGTACGGCTGCCCGGTGACCTGGTCCGCCGCCACCGTCAAGTCGGCCTCGATGAGGCCGAGTTCGGCGAGGGAGCGCGGGGCGCCGAGGCGTCCGGCCAGTTCCCACAGGGCGGTTGGGGCATCAGCCGTGCCACCCAGGGCACGGGCGACGGCGTCGGCCGCGTCCGGTGCGGCGGGCGCGTTGTAGGCCAACGCGTAGGGCAGGACGACCGTGTGGGTCTCTGCGTGCGGCAGGCCGAAGGTGCCGCCGAGGACATGGCACAGCTTGTGATGCAGGCCCATGGTGGTGGCGCCGAGGCAGGAGCCGCACAGCCACGCCCCGTACAGGGCCCGGCCGCGCGCGTCGAGGGACGCGGGGTCGGCGGCCACGTCCGGGAGCGCCTCGGCCATCGCCCGTACGCCCTCCCGTGCCATCAGGGAGACGATCGGTGAGGTGTCGGGGGCGTACAGGGCCTCGACGGCGTGCGCGATCGCGTTGATTCCGCTGGTGACGGAGAGCGGGACGGGCAGGGAGAGGGTCAGTTCGGGGTCGTACACCACACTGCGCGGGAGGACGGCCCGGTCGCGGCCGGTGCGTTTCACGCCGCCCTCGGTCAGACCCCAGACGGGGGTCATCTCCGAGCCTGCGTAGGTGGAGGGCACGGCGATCAGCGGCAGCCCGGTGCGTAGCGCGATCGCCTTCCCGAGCCCGATCGCGGAGCCGCCGCCGACAGCCACACACCCGTCGGCGCCCGCCGCGAGCGCCACCTCGACGGCCCGGTCGGCGACTTCGACGGGTACGTGCATCCGCGCCTCGTCGTGCAGACCGGCCAGGGCCGGTCCGAGCGAGTCGGCGACGGCCTGTGCGGTGTCCTTGCCGCGTGCCCCGCACACCACCAACAGCCGCCGCAGACCGAGCCGTTCGGCCTCCCCGGCCGTCGCGGTCACGGCGGCCCCGGCCCGCAGCACGACCCGCATCGGCTGGGCCTCGTACACGAAGTCCGGTCCACCGATCACGAGTTCTTCTCCGACTTCTCGAGTACGAGGTCGAAGCGTGCGTGGCGGAACGGGTTCGTTACGCCGAACTCCCCTGCCAGGGACGGGTCGTCGGTCTCGGTGAAGTCCTGGACGAGGCTCTCCTTGACCGCGAACACTGCGTCCGAGTCGAGGTAGTCGCTGCCCGCAACGAAGATGTGGGTGGTGACGGGCTCGTGGCCGTCGGCCGTGGCGATGAAGTGGATGTGGGCGGGGCGGTAGGGATGGCGGCCGGTGGCGTGGAGGAGTTCGCCGACCGGGCCGTCCGTCGGGATCGGGTACGGGCTCGGCACGCAGGTGCGGAACCAGAAGCGGCCCTCCGCGTCCGCGGTGAAGAGTCCGCGGCCGTTGCCCGGTGGCTGTACGTCCGGCTGCTGGACGTCGTAGTAGCCCTCGGCGTCGGCCTGCCAGACGTCAAGTACCGCTCCGGGCAACGGAGTTCCGTCCCGGTCGAGGACCCGCCCGCTGACCACGCACGGCTCGCCGGTGCCCACCAGGTCGATGTCGGCGCCGAGTTCGCGTACCGGCGACTCGGTCATGTGGAAGGGGCCGAGGACGGTCGACTCGGTGGCACCAGGGTCGCCGTGGCCGTTGATGGACTCCACCAGCATCGAGACGCCGAGGACGTCCGACAGGAGGATGAACTCCTGCCGGGTGTCGGTGCAGGACTGTCCGGTGGCCGTCAGGAAGCCGATGGCCCGCTCCCACTCCGCCATCGTCGGTTCGGTCTCCCGTACGAAGGCGTGCAGATGGCGGGTGAGGGCGGTGAGCAGGTCGCGCAGACGTGGGTCGGCGGTCCCGCTCATGCTGTCGACGACTGCTTCGGTGACGGCCGTGGTGAATCCGGCGCCTTCACCCGTGTCGGTCTCCGTGGTCATTCCGTGCTCCTCGTCCCGTGCGTCCCGTCCCGTCAGGCATGTCCGAGGATCTGCCGCAGCGCGTCCGTCAGCAACTGTTCGGCGTTCTCGGCCGCTTCGGCGTGTCGGAAGGCGACGAACCCGTCCGGGCGTACGAGGAGCACGCCCGCGTCGGACACCTCGCTCAGGCCGGCCCAGTCGCCGTACGGGTCCTCGTACTCCTGGCCGGGGCCGACGACGACCGTGGCGATGTCGAGGGGCTGGGCCTTCGCCGCGCGTACCCAGGCGTCGCCGCCGATGCCGGTGAGGAGGGTGAAGCGGCCCCGGCCCACGGTGTCGAGGGTGGACAGGGTGCGGGTGCCGGAGGTGAGCCAGGCGTGCGGGATCCTGGCGCCGGGGCGGGTGGAGGGCTGGTGGTGCAGCTCGGGGTCGCGGGCGAAGCCGGGGTCGGGGGTGCCGTCGGGGACGATCGCGGCGGACTCGTAGCGCTGGTTGAGGTCGACTCCGTGGGCGTTGAACTCGTACACCTTGGCGGCGATCGCCTCGCGCAGCCGGGCGCGCTGTTTCGCGGCGGCCTCGGTGGTGTCCTTGCGGGCGGCGATGTTGGCCCACAGTTCCTCGGGGGTCTGCGGGGAGAGCCCGTCGAGTGCCTCGAAGATGGGGGCGGTCTCGGCGATGGACTTGTTGGCGCGGGTGACGATCTGTTTGCCGACGGGGGCGCGTTCGGCGGTGTAGGTGTCGAGCAGTGCGGGGGTGGCGACCCCGGCGAGGACCAGTTTCAGCTTCCAGGCCAGGTTGTAGGCGTCCTGGATGGAGGTGTTCGAGCCGAGGCCGTTGGACGGCGGGTGCCGGTGGACGGCGTCGCCGGCACAGAACACGCGCCCGTTGGCGTAGGTCTCGGCGTACATCTCGTTGACCGTCCAGGCCGAGGACGACTTGATGGTCACGGGGATGTCGTCGTCGCCGACGAGCCTGCGCACGATCGACTCGGCGTACTCGGTGGTGAGGTCGGGGGCACCGGCGGTGACGTCGTACCCCCAGACGATCATCCACTCGTTCCAGGGGCGGACGTTGCGGACGAGGCCCGCGCCGATACCGCCGACGGTGGCGCCGGGGGCGAGGACCCAGTAGAGGGTGGAGGGACGGTGGGCCGTGTACGCGCCGAGGTCCGCGTCGAAGACGATGTTGATGCTGCCCGCGACGCCCATCTGGCCGCCCATGGGCAGTCCGGCGTCCTCGGCGACCTTGGAACGGCCGCCGTCGGCGCCGATCAGATAGCGGGCGCGGATCTCGTACGTGTCGCCGCGCAACCGGTCGCGGACGGTCGCCGTGACACCGCCCGCGTCCTGAGTGTGCGTCAGATACTCGGTCTGGAACCGGAGTTGGGTGCCGCGCGCGACGGCCGCGTCGACGAGGACCGGCTCCATCAGATGCTGCGGCATGTCGCACATGCGGGTGGGGCTGGCCAGTTCGTGCGCGGCCTGGACGAGCGGGTCGTTGCCCCAGGAGCGGACCCGGCCCAACTCCTCGCCGGCCAGGCTGGTGCAGAAGGTCGTGTTGCCCATGAGGTGCTGGGGCGTGGCCTTGGCGACCACGTCCTCCTCTACACCGAGGTCGCGCAGGACCTCCATGGTGCGCTGGTTGGTGATGTGCGCGCGGGGTGTGTCGGCGAGGCTCGCGTACCGGGTGACGACGATGTTGGGCACGCCGTAGGTGCTCAGCGCGAGCGCGGCCGACGCCCCGGCCGGGCCGCTGCCCACGATCAGTACGTCGGTGTCGACAACGGTGTGCACGGGAGACGCTCCAGATTCCGGACGGACGGCCATCCGTGATGGTGGAGCGGAACGGCGGTTTCCGGGTGTCTCAATACGAGACACTCCACACTCCTCAGCACCTCTCCGACGGTCTCCGGACCCGGCCCGATACCGTGAGTGGTGTCATGACCACAGCCGAAGAAACAGCCGACGACACAGCCCAGGGCTCCCCCGCCCTCCTCCTGCTCAGTCAGGCACGTCAGCGGTTCCTGACCGGGCGTCCGCTGCCCGACGACGTCCCCGACGAGACCGTCGCCGCCTGGCGCCGCGCCCGCTTCCTCGGCGTACGGCACGATGTGCGCGAGCCCGCCTCCGTCGACGGTCTGGTGGTCGGGTCGGCGTTGCTGGCGGCGTCCGGGCCGGTCCTCGAACGGCTCGCCCCGGCGCTCGGCACCGGCCGGTCGGCGCTGCTGCTGACCGACGAGCGGCTGCGGGTGCTGTGGTCGGCGGGCAGCGCGCCCGGCGGGGAGTTGCGCCGCGATCTGGCCGAGCGGGAGGTCGGGCACAACAGCGCGGCGCTCGCCCTGCGCACCCGGCAGCGGGCCGAGGTGCACGGCCCCGAGCACTTCCTCGACGTGTGGCAGAACGTGTCGGCGGTCAGCGTCCCGGTGTTCGCCCCGGAGTCCGGCCGCCCCCTCGGCACGATCACGGTCGCCTCCGGTCTGTGCGCCGACGCCGGTCCGCACCCCGGGGCCGCCCTCGCGGAGGCGGCAGCGGCGGCGGTCGAGGCGGAGCTGCTGGCGCGCTCCCGCTCGGCGGAACGGACACTCCTCGACGCCTACACCCGCGCGACAGGCGGACCGTCGGGCGTTCAGGAGCGGGCGGTGGTGGCCCTGGACGGACGCAACCGGCTGGTCAGCGAGGCGGCGGTACGGCTGGTGTCGCCGCAGGTGCTGGAGTCGCTGGAGCGGGGCGCGCGGACGCTGCTGCGATCGGCGGCGCCTGTCGAGTCGTACGACATCGCGCTGCCCGAAGGGGCGGGCTGCACCGCCGAGTTCCGTCCGGTGCGGGAGCAGGGCGGTGGCCGGGTGCTCGGGATCGTCGCCGTGCTGGAGCCGGTCACCGAGGGTGCGGTCGTACGGGCGTTGCCGCGTCCGGCGGCCGGTCGGCTGGCCGGGAGTTCGGTGCCGTGGCGCCACGCGGTGGGCCGGGCAAGGGAGTTGGCGCACGGCAGCGAACCGCTCCTGCTGACCGGGGAGCGCGGCTCCGGCAAGACCGCGCTGGCCCGCGAACTGCTCGGCGGCACCGAACCGTTGGTCCTCGATGCCGCCGAGGCGCCGGAACTGGGCCTGGGGGACGGCAGGTTGACGGGCGACCGCCCACTTCTCCTCCGGCACGCCGAGCGGCTCGCCCAGTCGGACGTCGCCGCGCTGAACGGCTTCCTCGACGAGCATCCGGACGTCCACCTCCTGGCGACGTACACACCGGGCACTCCCCCGGGCCCCTGTCTCCAACGGCTCCTGGACACCCTGGCCGCCCGCTCGGTCACCCTGCCCGCGCTGCGCGAACGCCCGGAGGACATCCGGGAGTTGCTCCCGACGCTGGCTCCCAGGCCGGTCGACGGCACACCGCCGCTGACCTGGACACTGGACGCGCTGCGGGCGCTGGAGCGGTACCCGTGGCCCGGGAACCTGACCGAACTGGCCTACCTGGTACGGACGTTGGCGGAGAACCGGCGGGCGTCGGGACCGGTCCGACGGGCCGAACTCCCCGACCCGGTAAGGGAAGGGCCCGCCGCGCGCCCGCTCAGCCCGATGGAGCACGCCGAGCGCACCGCGATCCTGGAGGCACTGCGCCGCAACGGCGGCAACAAGGCCCGTACGGCGACGGCCCTGGGTATCGCCCGCGCGACGCTCTACCGGAAGCTGCGGGAGTACCAGGCCTGAGGCGGCCTCATGGACCTGGAGCCCGCCGTTCGGATCAGAGTCCGTGGACGCGAGGCGCCGGTGGCTCAGTCGCTCCGAGGCAGGCGCGCATCGCCCCGATCACCGGTGCTCACGAAGCGCCGTCGCTTCCTTTCGGCCCGCTCCGTACGACAGACCCTGGGGCTGGTGGTGCCGTCGTCCCCCGGATCTCCAGGGTCGGGGCGGCGAGGTGGACGCTGACCGGGCCGGCGGGCAGGTCGAGCCGGTCGAGGAGGCAGCGGGCGGCGCGGCGGCCGACCTCGTGGCCGGCGTTGTCCACGGTGGTCAGCCAGACGTGGCGCAGCCGGGAGATGTTCGTGTTGTCGTAGCCGATGACCGACAGGTCGCGGGGCACGCTCAGCCCCAGTTCCTCGGCGGCGGAGATCGCGCCGACGGAGGTCATGTCGTTGACGGCGAAGACGGCGGTGGGCCGATTGGCAGGGTCCCCGAGCAGCCGGACGGTACTTCGGTAGCCACCCTCCTCGGTCAGGTCGCCGGCCTCGACGAGCGCGCTGTCCGCCAGACCGTGCGCGCGCATGGTCGCCTCGAAGCTGCGCCGACGCAGTTCGCCGACGGCGCCGTACCCGGCGATGTGGGCGATCCGGCGGTGGCCGAGCCCGATCAGGTGCTCGGTGGCGATCCGGGCGCCGTGCTCGTCGTCGTTGGCGACCACGTCCACGCCGGGCAGCACGGGCTCGCGGGCGCCCGCGACGACGACCGGGATGCGCTCGGCGAGGGTGCCGAGGACCGCGGGGTCGGGCAGGGTGCCGACCACGATCAGGCCGTCGACGCCGAGATCGCGGAAGGGGCCGGTGAGGTCCTGGCCACTGCGCCGGTTGAGGCGGGCGTCGGCGAGCAGCATGTGCAGGCCGTTGTCGTGGAGGAGGGAGTTGAGTCCGTCGAGCAGGTCGACGAACCAGGGGTTGCGCAGGTCGTTGAGGAGGACACCGACCGTCCGGGTGCGCTGTTCGCTGAGGCTGCGCGCGGCGGCGTTCGGCCGGTAGCCGAGTTCCCGTACAGCGAGTTGGACCGCTTCCCTCTTCTCGGGCCGCACCTGTTCGGAGCCGCGCAGCACCAGCGAGACCAGGGACTTCGACACACCGGCGCGTTCGGCGACGTCTCGGATGGTCGGCGGTCTCATGCCTTGGACCGTTCCACAGGCCGCCATGTCCTGTCAAAGGGTTGACAGCAAAGGCCGAGGGCACCGAGGGTGAGTGGGAAATGTTCTGGACCGGTCCAAAGAGGGGCTGTCATGGCAAGTACGCTCGGTGTCGCCGTCGTGGGGTTCGGCTGGATGGGACGGGTGCACACGCAGGCGTACGTCCGCCTGGCGCACCACTTCCCGCAGCTGGGGCTGCGGCCCGAACTGGTCATGGTCGCCGAGGAGGTGCCGGGCCGGGCCGAGGAGGCCGCCGCACAGTTCGGGTTCGCCTCGACGACCCGTGACTGGCGTGCCGTCGCTGCCGACCCGCGCGTGCAGGCGGTCAGCATCACCGCGCCGAACTTCCTGCACCGGGAGATCGGGGTCGCGATGGCCGAGGCGGGCAAGCACATCTGGATCGAGAAGCCGGTGGGCCTGTCGGGGGCCGACGCGGGCGCGGTCGCCGACGCGGTCGCCAAGGCCGGCGTCCAGGGCGCGGTCGGCTTCAACTACCGCAACGCGCCTGCCGTGGAGCGGGCGCGGCAGCTGATCGCCTCCGGCGAGATCGGCACGGTCACGCATGTCCGCGTGCGCCTCTTCAGCGACTACGCGGCCCATCCGGACGGTGCGCTGACCTGGCGGTACGAGCGGGAGCGCGGCGGTAGCGGAGTGCTGGGCGACCTCGCCTCGCACGGTGCGGACCTGGCCCGTTTCCTGCTCGGCGACATCTCCGCGCTGATCGCCGACACGGCGGTGTTCGTGCCCGAGCGGGCCCGTCCGACGGGTGCGACGGCCGGGCATGCGCGGGCGTCGGGTGGTGAGTTGGGGCCCGTGGAGAACGAGGACTATGTGTCCTGCCTGCTGCGGTTCGCCTCCGGTGCGCGGGGTGTCCTGGAGGCGTGCCGGGTCTCTGTCGGGGAGCAGAACAACTACGGGTTCGAGGTGCACGGTACGAAGGGTGCGGTGTTCTGGGACTTCCGGCGGATGAACGAGCTGGGTGTGAGTACGGGGGCTGCGTATCAGGATCAGCCGGTGAGTACGGTGTTCGTCGGGCCGGGGGACGGAGAGTTCGGGGCGTTTCAGCCGGGGGCGGCGAATGCGATGGGGTACGACGATCTGAAGGTGATCGAGGCGTATCGGTTTGTGCGGTCGGTGGCTGAGGGGACGGCGTACGGGGCGACGTTGGCGGATGCGGTGCGGAGCGCTGCCGCGCTGGATGCGATGAGTCGGTCGGTGGAGTCGGGGGGGTGGGAGACGGTGTGACGCGGTGGGGGGCAGCATCTTCTTCGCCCCCGCCGCCCCTACCCGTCCCATCCTTCTGGGGGCTGCGCCCCCAGACCCCCCTTTGTCCTCAAACGCCGGACGGGCTGGGTGGTGCCGGCCGGGGCTTGATTTTTTAGCCCGTCCGGCGTTTGAGGACAAGGCCCGTTCAGGGCCGGAGCGGGGGTCTGGGGGCGCAGCCCCCAGGGATGGGAATGGGTAGGGGCGGCGGGGGCGAGACACAGTTCACCGTGGCGGCATGTTGTACGGCGTCACCACCTGGATCGCCGATGGCAGCGTCGGGCCCGCCGGTGGCAAGGCGCCGTGGGCGCGCATCACCGTGCGGCAGGCCTCGTGCATGTCCTGGCGGAGGTCGTGGTGGAGGACTGCGGACAGGCGGTGTTCGCGCAGGAGGTGGGTGTTGTCGTGGTCGAGGTCGTGGGCGACGAAGACCGCGCACTCGCGGCCCAGGTCCTCGAATGCGCGTAGCGTCGCGATGTTGCCGCCGCCGATCGAATAGACCGCCCGGATGCCGGGGTCGCGCTTCAGGGCGTCGCGGACGAGGTCGTACTGGGTGGCGTCCAGGCCCTGACCCTCGGTGATCTCGACGAGGGCGCGCTCCGGGTGCCGGGCCCGCATCGTGCCCCGGAAGCCCATCTCGCGCTCCTCCTCGTTGCGGAAGAAGCCGCTGCTGAGGCTGGTGAGGACGTTGCCGGGGCGCTCGCCGAGCCACTGGCCCATGAGGTAGGCGGCGGTGGCGCCCGCGGCCCGGTTGTCGATGCCGACGTAGGCGAGGCGGGCGCTGGAGGGCAGGTCGGTCACCAGGGTGACGACCGGGATTCCGGCGGCCACCAGGCGGCCGACGGCGGCCGTGATCTCGGGTACGTCCGGTGCCTTGACGATGACGCCCTGGGAGCCACGCCGGGCGATGCGATCGAGGGCCGCCGTCAGTTCCGTGACCGGTCCGGTCTCACGGAAGTGGAAGCGGGAGCGTACGACGGCCGGGTGGAGGGCGGGCAGTTCGGCCTCCAGGGCGGCCCGGACCGCGGTGGTGAACCGTTCGGGCGCCTGCATCACGATGTCGATCATGAACGTACGGCCGACCAGCCGGACCTGGGTGCGCTGCCTGTCCAGGTCCGCGATGGCCTGCCGTACCTCCCGCTGGGTGCTCTCGCGGACGCCGCCCCGGCCGTTCAGGACACGGTCGACGGTGGCCTCGCTGAGGCCCGCCTGACGTGCGATCTCCCGGATCGGATAGGGGTGGCCCATGGGGAGGTTCCTCGGCTTCGTCTTGAAGGGTTTTTGATGGCCGTCTGCCGGTTGTTTGACGAGTTTGTCATGACAACAATGACAGCAACAGGTAGCCGTTGATGATCGAGAGAAGACGAGAGAAGGACGACGATGTCCCTCACCGCCGCACAACGCCCTGCGTGGCTGTCCGAGCAGGACTGCGATCTCGACGCCTTCCGCGCCGAGGTCGAGCGGACGACCGACGCCGCCGACTACGCGTACGCGACCGCCGTCGAGCAGAACGTCCTCGTCTACGACAGTGAGCGCCTGCGTGCCGCCGTCACCACGCCCGGCGGGCGCCGGCAGGTGCTGGTGGAGCTGGTCCGGGCGCTCACCGACGGTCCGGGCATCGTGGTTCTGCAGCGGGCCTTCGCCGATCCGTCGGTCGTGGACCGGGCGACCGCCGCCTTCGAGGCGCTCATCGCCGAGCAGCGTGCGGCCGGGACCGTCGCGGGCGACCACTTCGCCAAGCCGGGTGCCAACGACCGGGTGTGGAACGCCCTGGAGAAGACGGCCCTGCGCGCGCCGGAGGCGTTCGCCGACTACTACGCCAACGACATGGTCGCCCTGGTCTCGACGGCCTGGCTCGGCCCCGGCTACCAGGTCACCTCGCAGATCAACGTGGTCAACCCCGGTGGCGCCGCGCAGAGCCCGCACCGCGACTACCACCTCGGCTTCCTGTCCAACGAGGCGGCAGCGGCGTTCCCGGCGCACGTCCACCGGCTCTCCCCCGTGCTGACGCTGCAGGGCGCGGTCGCCCACTGCGACATGCCCGTCGAGTCCGGGCCGACGCTGTACCTGCCGTACTCGCAGTCGTACGAGCCCGGTTATCTGGCCTGGCGGCTGCCGGAGTTCGTCGAGTACTTCGACGCCCATCACGTGCAGCTGCCGCTGGCGAAGGGCGACGCGGTGTTCTTCAACCCGGCGCTCTTCCACGCGGCCGGCACCAACCGGTCCGCGGACATCCGCCGGATGGCGAACCTCCTCCAGGTGTCCTCCGCGTTCGGGCGGGCCATGGAGACCGTGGACCGGGAGGCGACCGTCAACGCCGTCTACCCGGTGCTGCTCGCCCGCAAGGCCGAGGGCGTGGACGAGGCCTGGCTGGACGCGGTCGTCGCGGCCTCGGCCGAGGGTTACCCCTTCCCCACCAACCTTGACCGGGATCCGCCGGTCGACGGACTGGCCCCGCCCTCGCAGGCGGACCTCGTACGGCGTGCGCTGCGCGAGGAGTGGACTCCCGAGGCGCTCCGCGAGGCACTGCGGGCCGGCGCCGAACGACGTGAGAGCTGAGGAACCGAACGGTATGGGACTTCTCCAGGACAAGGTCGTCCTCGTCAACGGCGGCAGTCAGGGCGTCGGCGCGGCCATCGCCCGGGCCGCCGTCCGCGAGGGCGCCGTCGTCGCGGTGTCCGGGCGGCGCCCGGAGCCGGGCGAGGCGCTGGTCGCGGAGCTGACGGCGGCGGGCGGCAAGGCCATGTTCGTACGGGCCGACCTCGCGGACGCCGAGCAGGCGAAGGCTTCCGTGGCCGAGGTGGTCGCCGCGCACGGCCGGATCGACTGCCTGGTCAACTCGGCCGGTCTGACCTCGCGCGGCACGCTGCTCGACACCACGCCCGAGCTGTTCGACGCACACATCGCGATCAACCTCAAGGCGCCGTTCTTCGCCATGCAGGCGGCGGTGGCGGACATGGTGGCGCGCAAGGCGCCCGGCACGGTCGTCAACATCATCACGTCCTCCGCGCACGGCGGACAGCCCTTCCTGGCCCCGTACGTCGCCGCCAAGGCCGGCCTCATCGGCCTGACCCGCAACGCGGCGCACGCGCACCGCTGGGACCGGGTCCGGATCAACGGCCTGAACATCGGCTGGACGGCGACCGAGGGCGAGGACGCCACCCAGCGGGCCTTCCACGGGGCGGGCGACGACTGGCTCGACCAGGCAGCCGAACGCCTGCCCATGGGCAAGCTCGGCCAGCCGGACGAGATCGCCGACTTCGTGGTCCTCCTGCTGTCCGACCGGTCGGGCGTGGTCACCGGTTCGGTGATCGACTGGGACCAGAACGTCCTCGGCGGCCTGGACTGACCCTCTTCCTCTCCTCCCCCGGCAAGACACCCGCACCACCATTCACCAAGGAGCAGCACAACCCATGCGCATCGGAATCCTCGGCCTCGGCCGCATCGGCGCCTTCCACGCCGAGACCCTCTCCGGTCTCGACGCCGTCGACTCCCTCGTCGTCAGCGATCCCTTCGCGGACGCCGCCAAGGCCGCGGCCGAGCGCTTCGGCGCCCAGGTGGCGGACTCCCCCGAGGCCCTCTTCGCCGCCGGCGTCGACGGCATCGTCGTCGCCGCGGCGACGGACGCCCACCCGGCCCTGATCCTCGCCGCCGTGGAGGCGGGTGTCCCCGTGTTCTGCGAGAAGCCGGTGGCCCGCTCGATGGCCGAGGGCGTCGCGGTCCTCAACGCCGTCAAGGACAGCGGCGTCGAGATCCAGATCGGCTACCAGCGCCGCTTCGACGCGGGCTTCACCGCCGCCCGCAACGCCGTGCAGAGCGGCGAGCTGGGCCTCCTCCACTCCATCCGGTCGACCACGCTGGACCCGGCGCCGCCGCCGGCCGCGTACATCGCCGCGTCGGGTGGCATCTTCCGGGACTGTTCGGTGCACGACTTCGACATCCTGCGCTGGGTGACGGGCCGCGAGGTGACCGAGGTGTACGCGGTCGGCGGCAACCGGGGTGCCGACTACATCAAGGAGGCGGGCGACGCCGACACCACCGGCGCGATCCTCACCCTGGACGACGGCACGATCGCCGTGGTCTCCAACTCCCGCCACAACGCCCGGGGTTACGACGTCCGCATGGACCTGCACGGCTTCAAGGACAGCATCTCGGTGGGCCTGGAGGACAAGCTCCCGCTGCGCTCCGTGGAGCCGGGTGTCACCTTCCCGGCGGGCGTCCCGCACGACTTCTTCATGGACCGCTTCATCCCGGCCTACCGCGCCGAACTGACAGCGTTCACAGAGGTCGTCGCAGGCACGCGTACGTCCCCGTGCACGGTCGCCGAGGCCCTGGAGGCAGGCTGGATCGCCGACGCGTGCACCCTGTCCCTCCAGGAGCACCGCCCGGTACGCATCGAGGAAGTACGCACAGTCTGAGCAGGCTCAACAAAGCGAACGGCCCGCGCTGTCAGCAGCACAACGCGGGCCGTTCGACGTGTTCCAAGGAGATCGGTACTACTCAACAGGCGGCGCAGGGGACGTACTTAGGGGCGCGGGGAACTGCGCGACCAGCCCCCACCGGACCCGCACCCGCCAACCAACCGCACAACCCCGAACCTACGCGCCGCAGGACCGAAGGAACTGCCGCGTACGCACCGCGATAGGCAACGGAGTGTCAGGCTCACACGGATACATGTCCTGCTCGACAATCGCGAACAGATCCACCCCAAGCCCCTGCGCAGCAGTCAACACAGGCCCCAACTCCGGCACCCCAGAGGGCGGTTCACACATGACCCCCCGCTGCACGGCCGGCCCGAACGGCACCCCGTTCTCGACCACGTCGGCCAGGATCGCCGGATCCACCTGCTTGAGGTGCAGATACCCGATCCGCTCACCGTACGTCTCGATCAGCTTGACACTGTCCCCACCGCAGTACGCGTAATGCCCGGTGTCCAGGCACAGATTGACCACGTCGGAGTCGGTCGCGTCGAGGAACTGCTCGACGTGCGCCTCGGTGTCGATGTGGGTGTCCGCGTGCGGATGGACGACGATGTCGAGCCCGTACCGCTCCTTCACCTCCCACCCGAGCCGTTCCATGCCCCGGGCGAGGTGACCCCACTGCTCGGCGGTGAGTTCCGCCGGCTCCAGGATCTCGGCGGTCTTGTCGTCCCGCCAGAACGACGGGATGACGACCAGGTGCTTCGCGTCCATCGCCTGAGTGAGCGCGGCGACCTGGCTGACGTGCTCCCAGGTCGACTCCCACACGGACGGACCCCGGTGCAGGCCGGTGAAGACGGTACCGGCCGACACCTTCAGGTCACGCTTGACGATCTCGTCCGTCAGCCGGGCCGGGTCGGTCGGCAGATAGCCGTACGGGCCCAGTTCGATCCAGCGGTAGCCGGCCTCGGAGACCTCGTCCAGGAACCGTTCCCACGGCACCTGGACCGGGTCCTCGGGAAACCAGACACCCCAGGAGTCCGGCGCCGAGCCGACCCGGATGCGGTCGAGTGAAGTCGTCACGACTTCGTCCCTTCCGAGGAGGCGGTGCCCGACGTCTGGAGATCCTCCACTTCGGGGAGTTCCTCGACGTCGACGCCGCGCACCTGGGCCAACTCGTGCTTGAGGGCTGCGAGTTCGGCGCCGCCGGCCATGTGATTGGTGAGCTCTTCGAGGCTGACCTCGCTGCGGGCCGCGCTCAACTCCATGGTGCCCAGGCGCAGGACGCTGAAGTGGTCGCCGACCATGTAGGCGTGGTGCGGGTTGTGGGTGATGAAGATGACCCCAAGTCCCTTGTCCCGGGCGGCCGCGATGTACTTCAGCACCACACCCGACTGCTTGACACCCAGCGCCGCGGTCGGCTCGTCCAGGATCAGGACCCGCGCGCCGAAGTAGACGGCGCGGGCGATGGCCACGGACTGGCGCTGGCCGCCGGAGAGGGTGCCGATGGGCTGGTCGAGGTCGTCCAGGACGATACCCATGTTGCGCAGTTCCGCGTCCGCGGTCTCCTTCATCCTCTCGATGTCGAGACGGCGGACCGGCCAGGGGCCCTTGGTCATCTCGGAGCCGAGGAAGAAGTTGCGCCACACCGGCATCAGCGGCACGGTCGCCAGGTCCTGGTAGACCGTGGCGATACCGGCGTCCAGCGCCTCGCGAGGCGTGCCGAAGTGCACCGGGGTGCCGTCGACGAGGAGTTCGCCCTCGGTGTGCTGGTGCAGCCCGGAGATGATTTTGATCAGCGTGGACTTGCCGGCGCCGTTGTCACCCAGAACACAGGTGACCTGACCGGAACGGACCGTGAGGTTCACTCCGTGCAGGGCACGGATGTTGCCGTACGACTTGCCGGTGTCGCGCAGTTCGACGATCGGCTTGCCGTCCTCGGGCGAACTCTCTTTGCTGAGCGTGCCGTTGGGGGAGGTTTCGTTGGTTGTCATGCGATCACCTCCGGGTCGCCTGGCGGC
Source organism: Streptomyces sp. GQFP (assembly GCF_021545335.1). Taxonomy (GTDB): domain Bacteria; phylum Actinomycetota; class Actinomycetes; order Streptomycetales; family Streptomycetaceae; genus Streptomyces. Next base: position 1,099,190 of record NZ_CP089312.1, read on the forward strand.
GGACCCACAGATTGACGAGGGCGGCGACCAGGAGCATCACGCCGAGGAACGCCTTGAACCAGTCCGGGTTCCAGTTGGCGTACACGATGCCCTGGGACACCATGCCGAAGATGAACGCACCGATCACCGGGCCCACCGCCGAGCCGTAACCGCCGGTCAGCAGACAGCCGCCGATCACCGCCGCGATGATGTACAGGAACTCGTTGCCGACGCCTTCGCCGGACTGCACCGTGTTGAACGAGAACAGCAGGTGCATCCCCACGAACCAGGCACCCGCGCCCACGCCCATGAACAGGGCGATCTTCGTGAAGTTCACCGGGACACCGACCGCGCGGGCGGAGTCCTTGCTGCCACCGACCGCGAAGATCCAGTTGCCGAACTTCGTGCGCAGCAGCAGCCAGGTCGCGATCGCCGCGAACACCAGCCAGTAGACGATCGTGATCTTGAAGTTCACGTCGCCGATGCTGAACTCGGACGCGAAGACACTCTTCGCCTGGTCGAAGCCGTCCATGTCGGAGATCGAGTCCGACGCCACGTTCCCGGTGAAGATCTTCGTGACGGCCAGGTTGGCGCCCTGGAGGATCAGGAACGAGCCCAGCGTGACGAGGAAGCTCGGCAGCCCGGTCTTGATCAGCAGCCAGCCGTTGAAGGCACCGACGGCGAGCGACACGATCAGCGCGACGATCACGCCGGTCCACACGTTCATGGACAGCTGGAAGCTGAGGATCGCGGCGGTCAGCGCCGAGGTGGTGACCGCGACACCGGCGGACAGGTCGAACTCCCCGCCGATCATCAACAGGGCCACCGGCAGCGCCATGATGCCCATGACAGAGGCCTGGTAGAGCACGGTCGCGAGGGCGCTGGTCTCCCGGAAGGAAGGTGCCGCCGCGAAGAAGAACACGTACACACCGATGGCGGCGATGAGGGCGCCGACCTCGGGGCGGGCCAGCAGCCTGCGCCCCAGCGACCGCTGGTTGGTGCGGCCGTCCTTCTGAGTGGCCGGCGGAGCCGGCGGCGAGGAACTCGCCGCCGGTGCCGTTGTCTGACTCATGGTCATCACCGAGTGCCCTTCGCGGCGAACGCGGCGATCTCCTTGACGTTGGTCTTGTCGACGAAGGCCGGACCGGTCAGGACGGGCTGCTCGCCACCACCGCTGTAGTTGCCGTTGTTCTTGAACAGCCACAGACCGTCGATGGCCAAGTAGCCCTGGAGGTACGGCTGCTGGTCGACCGCGAACTGGATGGTGCCCGCCGCGATGGCGTCGGTCAGCTCCTTGTTGAGGTCGAAGGTCGCGACCTTCGCCTTGCTGCCGGCGTCGCTCACGGACTGGACGGCGGTCAGCGCGTAGGGGGCGCCGAGCGCGACCACGTAGTCAATGGCCTTGTCCTGGTTGAGCTTCGCGGTGATCGTCGACTTCACGGACGGCATGTCGGTGCCGTTGACGTTGAGGACCTCCAGCGTGCCGGTGAACGTCTTCTCCACACCGTCACAGCGCTGGGTGAGGCCGACGTTGCCCTGCTCCTGGACCACACAGACGGCTTTCTTGGAGCCGAGTTCGTTCAGCTTCTTGCCGAACGCCTCGCCCGCGACGGACTCGTCCTGGCCGAAGAACTGCTGGAGACCGAGGGTCTGCCAGTCACTCAGGCCCGAGTTGAGGCCGACGACGGGGATGCCCGCCGCCGTCGCCTTGGCCACGACGTCCTTCATGGCGTCCGGCTTGGCCAGCGTGATGGCGATGCCGTCGACCTTCTGGTCGATCGCGTTCTGGACGAGGTTGGCCTGGTTGCCCGCGTTCGGGTCGGCCGAGTAGATCAGCTTGACGTTGTCCTTGTCCGCGGCGGCCTGGGCGCCCTTGCGGACGATGTCCCAGAAGGTGTCACCGGGCGCCTGGTGGGTGACCAGGGCGACGGTCATCTGGGGGGTGGTGGCCTTGCCCGCAGAGGCGTCGGTGCCGTCCTCCTCCGAGTCCTTGCCGCCGGAACTGCTGGAGCAGCCCGCAAGGACCAGTGCCGCTGCCGCGGCAGCGGCAACAACGGGGGCGATTCTGCGGGAGCGAGAAGAGCGGTCCATCTTTCCTGCACCTCACTGTGCGACCGGGGAGAGGGTGGGGATCTTAGCGATCCCGGGCCCGGGTCCCGGAGGTCCGGGCCGTGTGCCGCGAACACGGCAGTCGTGTTGGGACCGAATCCAAATGCTTGGAACTGTCCGCTGTCAATACTTTGTTAAGACATTATTTCACAAGCAGGTCAGAATGTAAGAACAAACTCTTGACAGCGTCGCCCTCCGAGTCCTACACCTGGGAGACGACAGGCCCCTCGGGACCCGCATCCTCCGCAGCTCGAAGGAGCATCGCATGACCGAGTCAGCCCCGCCCTTCGACCTGGTCACCATGGGCCGCATCGGAGTTGATCTCTATCCGCTGCAGTCCGGTGTACCGCTGACCCTAGTGCAGACGTTCGGAAAATTCCTCGGCGGGTCCGCCGCCAACGTCGCGGTCGCGGCGGCCCGTCTGGGCCGCTCCTCGGCCGTCGTGACCCGTACCGGAACGGACCCTTTCGGCGACTATCTGCACCAAGCGCTCAAGGAATTCGGGGTCGACGACCGCTGGGTGACCCCCGTGGAGGGCCTGCAGACTCCGGTCACATTCTGCGAACTTTTTCCGCCGGACGACTTCCCGCTGTACTTCTACCGTCGGCCGACCGCCCCTGATCTGCAGATACGCACCGAGGAGCTGGACTTCTTCGGAATCCGGGCGGCCCGCGTCTTCTGGATCACCGGCACCGGCCTGAGTGAGGAACCGAGCCGCTCGGCCACGCTCGCCGCCCTCAAGGCCCGCGACCGGTCGGGCACCACGGTGTTCGACCTGGACTGGCGGCCGGCGCTTTGGGGCAGCACAGCCTGGAGCGACCCGGAGGAAGCCCGCCCGTACTACGCCGAGGCCCTGCGCCACGCCACCGTGGCGGTCGGCAACCTCGACGAGTGCGAGATCGCCACCGGCGTACGCGAACCACGCGCCTGCGCCGAGGAGTTGCTCGCCGCCGGGGTCGAACTGGCCGTCGTCAAGCAGGGCCCGAAGGGCGTGCTGGCGGTGCATCGCGACGGCACCACGGCCGAGGTCCCGCCGGTGCCCGTCGAGGTGGTCAACGGCCTGGGCGCGGGCGACGCGTTCGGCGGCGCGCTGTGCCACGGGCTGCTGTCCGGCTGGGAGCTGGAGCGGACCATGCGATACGCCAACGCGGCCGGCGCCCTCGTCGCCTCCCGCCTCGCCTGTTCGTCCGCGATGCCCACCGAGTCCGAGGTCGACGGCCTCCTCACGAGCGGATCGCGCCGATGAAGCCGCCCCGGCCGCCGAAACGGCTGAAACCTGTGCGGCCCCTGCATCCTCTGCATCCTCTGCAGTCTGTGAATGAGCACGGGACGGCGGCGACCCCGGCGATCCCGGCAACTCCGGGGACGGCCGACCTGGCGCCCCTGACCCCCGAACGGAGCCTGTCTTGACCATCAGCATCGCCGATCTCGCCACGCTGAGAGCCCGGCACCCGGAGGCCGTAGCGGAGGCCGCCGCCCGCCGGGTCCGGCGGCCCCTGATCGGCGACAGCGGGCGGCTCATGATCGTGGCCGCCGACCATCCGGCACGCGGCGCCCTGGGCGTCGGCGACCACCGGCTCGCCATGGCCAACCGCGCCGACCTGCTGGAACGCCTGTGCGTGGCGCTGTCGCGGCCCGGTGTGGACGGGGTGCTGGCCACCGCCGACATCCTGGACGACCTGCTGCTGCTCGGCGTGCTCGACGACAAGGTCGTCATGGGGTCGATGAACCGCGGCGGGCTGGCCGGCGCGGTCTTCGAGATGGACGACCGCTTCACCGGGCACCGCGCCCAGGACATCGCCCGGCTGCGCTTCGACGCGGGCAAGCTGCTGCTGCGCATCAACTACGACGACCCGGGCTCGCTCACCACCCTGGAGTCCACCGCCCGGGCCGTGGACGACATGGCGGCGCTCCAACTGCCGCTGTTCGTCGAGCCGTTCATCTCACGCCGGGTCGACGGCCGGGTACGCAGCGATCTGTCCGCCGAGGCGGTCACCCGCTCGATCGCCATAGCGTCGGGCCTCGGCGGCACCTCCGCCTACACCTGGCTGAAACTCCCCGTCACGCACGACCCGGACGACATGGCCGAGGTGCTGGAGACGTCGACGCTGCCCGCCGTGCTGCTGGGCGGCGAGGTCGGCGACGACCAGGAGGGCGCGTACGAGAAGTGGCGCAAGGCTGCGGCTGCCGACCGTGCAGGGTCTGGTCGTGGGCAGGTCGCTGCTCTATCCGTCTTCGGGCAGTGTGGAGACGGCCGTGGACACGGCGGTGGGGCTGCTGTGAACCGAGTCAACGGCAGGCTCGCCGTGAACCGTGGCCGCGAAGGCGTGGTCGTGAACCGAGACAGCGAAGACACGGCTGTGAACCGAGGCAACGAAGGCACGGCTGTGAACAGGGTCAACACGGGACCCACTGTGAACGCGGCCGAAACGGAATCCGCCGTGAACCGGAGCGACACGGATCCCGCTGTGAACACGGGTGACAACAGATCCGCCGTGAACAGGAGTGACAGACCATGACCACCGCCTACCACCTCCCGGCAGGCAAGGCCCTCGGCGGCCCGTACGTCGTCGACGTCAACCCCGAGAAGGCCGGCTGGGGCTACTCCAGCCTCCGGGTGCTGGAGCTGCCGCCGGGCGGCTCGCACGCCTTCTCCACCGGCGACAGCGAGTGGATCCTGCTCTCCCTGAGCGGCGCCTGCACGGTCGACGCGACGGACGATTTCGGCCACTCCACCTTCGAGGTGCACGGCCGCGACAGCGTCTTCAGCGGCGTCAGTGACTTCGTGTACGTGCCACGCGACGCCCGTGCGACCATCACCTCCCCCGCCGGCGGGCGCTTCGCCCTCACCGGCGCCCGCTGCACCCGGCGGCTGCCGGCCCGCTACGGCCCCGCCTCCTCCGTCCCGGTGGAGCTGCGCAGCACCGGGAACTCCTCCCGGCAGGTCAACAACTTCGGCGCGGCCGGTGTCTTCGAGTGCGACAAGCTGATCGCCGTCGAGGTAATCACACCTGGCGGGAACTGGTCGTCCTTCCCGCCGCACAAGCACGACGAGCACCGGCCCGGCGAGGAGTCCGTCCTCGAGGAGATCTACTACTTCGAGTTCGCGGACCACGAGGGTACGCCCGGCCTCGGCTACCAGCGGGTCTCCCCCTCCGGCCAGGGCCGGAACACGGATGTGCTGGCCGAGGTGCGCGGCGGGGACGTCGTCCTGATCCCCGACGGCTGGCACGGGCCGTCCATGGCCGTGCCCGGCCACCACATGTACTACCTGAACGTCATGGCGGGCCCCGAGGCCGACCGTGCCTGGCTGATCTGCGACCACCCCGATCACGCCTGGGTCCGCTCCACCTGGCCCGAACAGCCCGTCGACCCCCGCCTCCCCCTCTACACGGCCCCGGAGAAGTCCTGATGAGCACCACCCCTACCCGCCGTCTGACCGTCGCCCAGGCGCTGGTGCGGTTCCTGTCCGTCCAGTACACGGAGCGTGACGGCGTACGCCACCGGCTGATCGCCGGAACGTGGGGCATTTTCGGCCATGGCAATGTCGCGGGCCTCGGTCAGGCGCTTCTGGAGGCCGGTGAGGACGCGATGCCGTTCCACCAGGGTCGCAACGAGCAGGCGATGGTTCACGCGGCCGTCGGCTACGCCCGCCAGCTGAACCGGCTCTCCACGCAGGCCGTCACCACCTCCATCGGCCCGGGCGCCACCAACTTGGTCACCGGCGCGGCGCTGGCCACGATCAACCGCCTCCCGGTGCTCCTGCTCCCCGGCGACTACTTCGCGACGCGCGCCGCGGACCCGCTGCTCCAGCAGCTGGAGCACCCGGTCGAGGCGGACCTGTCCGTCAACGACACCCTGCGTCCGGTCTCCCGTTACTTCGACCGGGTGACGCGCCCCGAGGCGCTGATCCCGTCCGCGCTGAACGCCGTACGTGTCCTCACGGACCCGGTGGAGACCGGTGCCGTGACGCTCGCGCTGCCGCAGGACGTGCAGGCGGAGGCGTACGACTGGCCGGAGGAGTTCTTCGCCGAGCGCGTCTGGCACGTACGGCGTCCCGCGCCCGACCCTTACGAGCTGACCGAGGCGGTCCGGGCCATCCGCGGCGCCGAGCGTCCGCTGATCGTCGCGGGCGGCGGGATCCACCACAGCCAGGCCGAGGAGGCGCTGAAGGCGCTGGTGGACGCCACCGGCATTCCCGTGGCCTCCACGCAGGCCGGCAAGGGCTCCCTGCGCTACGACCACCCCGCCGACCTGGGCGGCATCGGCCACACCGGCACGGCCGTCAGCGACGATCTGGCCCGCGCCGCCGACCTGATCATCGGCGTCGGCACGCGCTACACGGACTTCACGACCGCCTCGAACACCCTGTTCCGGGACCCCGGCGTACGTTTCCTCAACCTCAACATCACCGCCTTCGACGCCCACAAACTTGCGGCGCGGACCCTGGTCTGCGACGCCCGCGCGGGTCTCACGGCGTTGACGGAGGCGTTGTCCGATCACCGTGTGAACTCGGCTTACGAGGCTGAGTACCGTGCCGGCAAGGATCGCTGGGAGCAGGTTGTTGACACCGCTTTCAGCGCCGCCGACGAGAACGTCGTGCCCACCCAGACCCAGGTGCTCGGCGCTCTCAACTCGGTCGTCGGGGACGACGATGTGATCATCAACGCGGCCGGTTCGCTCCCCGGTGACCTGCACAAGCTGTGGCGGGCCCGCAGCCCCCGCCAGTACCACCTGGAGTACGGCTTCTCCTGCATGGGCTATGAGATCCCCGCCGGGATCGGCGTCCAGCAAGCCGCCCCGGACACCCCGGTCTGGTCGCTGGTCGGCGACGGCACCTATCTGATGATGCCGACGGAGATCGTCACCGCCGTCCAGGAGGGCCTGCCGGTCAATCTGATCCTCATCCAGAACCACGGGTACGCCTCCATCGGCGGCCTCTCCGAGTCGGTCGGCGGCGAGCGCTTCGGCACGCCCTACCGTTTCCGGGCCGCCGACGGCACCTTCACCGGCGCCCCGCTCCCGGTCGACCTCGCGGCCAACGCGGCCAGCCTCGGCATGGACGTCCTGCGCGCCAAGACCGTCGGCGAGCTGCGTACCGCCCTGGCGACGGCCCGCGAATCGGACCGGCCGACCTGCGTGTACGTCGAGACCGACCCGGCGCCGACCGCTCCCCCGGCGGAGGCCTGGTGGGACGTACCGGTCGCCGAGACCGCCGTCCGCGAGGCAGCCGTACAGGCGCGTGTCACGTACGACCGCCAGGTAGCCGACCGCCGCCGGCACCTCTGACCCACCGGCCCCCTCCCCCAGGGGGCCGCACCCCCTGAAAGGGCCGCACCATGAAGACCATCACCCACTGGATCGACGGCAAGCCCGTCGAGAGCACATCCGGCCGTTTCGGCGCCGTATACAACCCGGCCAGGTCAAGGCGGGCATGGGTGTGAACGTGCCGATCCCGGTGCCGGTCGGCTACCACTCCTTCGGTGGCTGGAAGGACTCGCTCTTCGGCGATCTGCACATCTACGGCAACGACGGCATCGCCTTCTACACCCAGGGGAAGGTCATCACGACGCGCTGGCCCGATCCGTCCGACGGTGGTATCAACCTCGGTTTCCCCAGCCATTCCTGACGCGGCATCACTATCTGACGCATCGTCATTACCTGAAGGGAGGTGCCCCGGTGGCGACACCCGGTGATCGTGCCCGTGCGGTGTCCGGCTCCCCGCTCGACACCCTGGACTTCACGCTGGACCGCTCCAGCCCGGTCCCGCTCTACTACCAGCTGGCTCAGCAGCTGGAGGCGGCGATCGAGCACGGAGTCCTGGCGCCGGGCAATCTCCTGGGCAACGAGATCGACCTGTCGGTCCGGCTCGGTCTGTCCAGACCCACGGTCCGCCAGGCGATCCAGTCCCTGGTGGACAAGGGCCTGCTGGTACGCCGTAGAGGCGTCGGTACGCAGGTCGTGCACAGCCAGGTCAAGCGCCCGCTCGAACTGAGCAGCCTGTACGACGACTTGGAGGCGGCCGGACAGGGGCCGACCACCCAGGTCCTGCGCAACGAGGGGCAGCCGGCGTCCGCCGAGGTCGCCGCCGCCCTCGGGGTGAAGGAGGGCAGCGAGGTCGTCGTGCTGGAGCGGCTGCGCTGCACGCACGGCGAGCCGGTGGCATTCCTCGTCAACTACCTGCCCTCGGGGCTCCTCGAACTCGACGCCGCCCGGCTGGAGTCGACGGGCCTGTACCGGATGCTGCGCGGCGCGGGCATCACCCTGCACAGCGCCCGCCAGACCGTCGGCGCCCGCTCGGCCACCGAGGCGGAGGCCAAACGCCTGGAGGAACCGGAGGGCGCCGCCCTGCTCACCATGCAGCGCACGGCGTACGACGACACCGGACGGGCCGTGGAGTACGGCACGCACATCTACCGGGCGTCGCGTTACGCCTTCGACTTCCAGCTGCTGATGCGACCCTGAGGCTCCTCACCCCGGTCACCCTCGGTCTCTTCGGTGAGTCGGGTGAAGTCGGTGACGACCGGGGCGAGTTGACCGCTCGCCCACAGGGGCAGCTGGTCGCGGTGGTGTGCGTTCCCGGTGACGCCGTTCGCGCCCAGCGGGACGATCCAGAGGCTGTTGTCACGGTCGGCGAGGTCCCAGACGTACCGGGCGGAGGGGCCGCGTGAGCTGAGGTCGGTGAGGCCGGGGACGCTGGAGGTGGCGAGGACGCAGTCGTGGTCGCCACCGAGGCCGGGCCATGGCTCCTCGTCGCCGCTGCCGGGGAGAGCCCTCAGCGGGGCGAGGCGGTGCAGTTCGCCCCAGGTCACCGGGCCCGCTTCGGCAGTCTCCTCCAGCGCGTCGGCGACGATGCCCGGGAGGTCGGGGCCGGGCAGCAGATCCGTGGACAGGAGGTTCTCCAGCGCGAACGCGACCTTGCCGGTGAGGTTCAGCCAGGGCTCGAACACCGCCGGGTAGGGCAGCGGCCCGGCGAGGCTCTTCAGCTGGGGGGCGGCGGCGATCCGGCGTACGACGGCCGAGCGCAGACGTGCGTAGTCGGCGGCGTCCGTGCTGCCGGCGTCCATACGGCGGTCCCAGGCGAGGAGGCGGTCGCGCAGGCGTGCGGCGGCGGGGATTCGGAGGCCTGTTTCCGCGACTCGGTCCAACAGGGGTGCGGCCGAGGGAAGTTGGGTGTCCATGTGGACGGTCGCCATCTCCGGGGCCGTCCAGTCGTGGGAGCGGCGGAGCAGTTCGGTGATGCGGTCGGCGCGGTGCGGCGGGGCGAATTCCGTGCCGAGGGGGGTGGCGATGCCGCGGGCGTTGGCCATGACGGCGAGGTCGTCGACCTCGGCGCGCGGGGTGTCGTGGCGGCCCTTCCAGTCATGCCCGGACTGCCAGGCGGGGACGACCCGCAGCGTGTTGTCGCGGTGGCGGACCGGAACGTACCCGGCGACCCGGTGCAGCAGACCGCCCTCCGTGTCGGCGGCGTGGACGACGTTGACGGGCTCGATCCAGCGGTCGAACGCCCGGTCGACGTCGGCGACGGTACGGGCGTGCAGCAGAGCCGGGAGCGCGGCGAAGCCGAGGTCGGCGGTGACGCGGGGCGGGTAGCGCAGGCTGATGACGGTCGCCTCGCCGCCCGCGCCGTCGAGGTTCTCGGTGTCGCCGATGACGACCGGGCCGCGTTCCGTTTCGATCACGTCGATGTCGACCGGGTCGCCGCCCGCGACCTCGACGGTCTCCCGGTGCCGGTGGAGGACGGGTCGCCGGCCGTCGGGGCCCAGTGCCTCCACCTGGCCGTCCTCCGTGCCGCGCAGCTGCTCCTCGTACAGGTCGTGGTAGTCGGCCATGGCGTTGGTGATGGCCCAGGCGACCGTGCCGGTGTGGCCGAAGTGGGCGATGCCCGGGACGCCCGGTACGGCGAAGCCGACGACGTCGAACTCCGGGCAGGAGAGGTGGAGTTGCTGATAGAAGCCGGGGTTCTGGAGGGGCCGGTGCGGGTCGCCCGCGATGATCGGGGCACCGTGTGCGGTGCGGTGGCCGGGGACGAGCCAGCCGTTGGAGCCGGCGGTGCCCGGGCCGTCCGTGGCGAAGAGTTCGAGGGCGTGGTCGCCGAGGCGGCGGGCGACCTCCTCGCGCCACAGCTTGGTCGGGAAGCCCGCGAACAGGATGTGGTGGGCGAGCCAGACGCCGAGGGGTGTCCACGGCCGCCAGGGGGTCGGCGCGAGTCCGGTCGCCGCGAACTCCGGTGCGGCGGCGGCCCCTTGCTCCAGACCGGCGTTCACCCCGTCGACGTACGCCGTGACCCAGGCGGCGGTGGCGGGGTCGAGGGCGTCGAAGCAGCGGCGGGCGGTGTCGTCGAGGCGGGCCCGGCGGGCGAGGAGGTCCCAGGAGAGGGCGGGGGTGCCGAGGAAGGCGGCCGCGGTGCCCTGGGAGCGGTGGCGTTCGACCTCGATCTGCCAGGCGCGGTCGTGAGCGGCGTTGCGGCCCTGCCCGTAGGCGAGTTGGAGGGGGTCGGCGGCACGGAGGTGCGGGATGCCCCAGGCATCGCGGTAGGTACGGCTCCTGCTCGGCACTGGCTGCGCTCCCTGCACTCTGGGCATCCTGTCGACTGGATACCCCTTAACACCGACACGGAAAGTTAGCTTAGGCTAAGCTAACTTTGCAGGAAGCGGCTCGTGTCATGCACGCCGTCAGGGGGAGGTACCACGCCATGGGCGCACCAGTCGTCGGCTCCTATCCGATGCCCGACAGCTCTGCCGTACCGCGCTCGGCCCAGCCCTGGGCCATCGATCCGGCACGCGCCGCCCTGCTCGTCCACGACATGCAGAATCCCTTCGTCCAGGCGTTCCCGGAGGGCGGCTCACCCGTCGTGGAGCTGGTCGAGAACATCGCGACCCTGCGCGAGCTGGCCGGCACGCTGGGCATGCCCGTCGTCTTCAGCGCGGAGACCAACGCGGTCTCGATCGTCCCCCGGCTCGCTCCGCGCGTGGGCGAGCATCTGCTGCTGAACGTGCGCCACAACGCCTTCCTGCGCAGCCATCTCGGCCGACTGCTGCGGGAGGCTGGACGGGACCAGCTCATCCTGTGCGGGGTCCGCGCCCACCTCGGGATACTGCTGACGGCGGCGGACGCGTTCATGCACGACATCCAGCCGTTCGTCGTCGCCGACGCGGTGGCCGACGACTGCGCGGAGGACCACACGATGGCCCTCAAGTGGGTGGCACGCACGGGAGTCGTGTGCACCACCGACCAACTGCTGCGGGAGCTGCTGCACGGAAAGGCCGCCGCACAAGGGTTCTGACGGTTCGTCAACACACCTGTGCTTCTACGGCTGTTGGGATTCCGCTATCAGGCGCAGGGCCGTCCCGGATACTCCGCGCTCTCCGGGACTCCGGCCGCGCGCATCCTGCGCAGCACCTCGCCCCGGACCCCCTCGTCGTCGATGTAGAGGGGACAGTTGACGTCCCGGTCGAACACCAGGACTTCCCCGGCGGTGTCCCAGAGCACCCATCGGGGTGCGTGGGGCGAGTCCTGCCACAGATGGGTGTAGTCGCCGATGACGTCCGTCGTCGGAGCGCTCACAGCGTTCCCTCCTCGGTCTCCCGGCCGTCGACGAGTGTCGCCACGACCTCGATGTCCCCGATGCGCGAGCTGTCGACGCTTCCGGGATCGTCTCCCAGAACGACGACATCGGCACGCCTGCCCGGCGTGAGGCTTCCCACGCTGTCCTCCCAGTGGCAGGCCCAGGCGCCGTCGACGGTGTACGCGCGCAGCGCCTCGTCGACGGTGATGCCCTCATCCGGACCGATCAACTGCCCTGACAGCGAGGCCCGTTCGACCATGAACTGAATGGCCCGCAGCGGCGACCCGTCCGTCACCGGCCGGTCGGAACTGCCCACCAGCCGGATCCCGTGCTCCAGGAAGCCGCGCCCCCGGTACAGCCAGGGCGCCCGCTCCTCCCCCATGATCGACGCGTAGTCGTCGCCGAAGTACCGCAGGAAGTTGGCCTGTACGACGGCCGTCGCACCGAGCGCCGCCAGCCGGGGCAGCTGATCGGGCCGGATCAGCCCGGCGTGCTCGATCCGGTGCCGGGCGCCCGGCCGGGGCCGCAGCCGCTGCGCCTCCTCCAGCGCGTCGATCGCGACATCGGCCGCACGGTCGCCGATGGCGTGCACCGCGAGCTGCCAGCCGGCGAGATGCCCGTCCACGATGGTCCGGGTGAGGAGTTCGGGGTCCTCCTGCAACTGCCCTGCGGTGTCGAGCCCTTGATAGGGGCTGCTGAGTGCGGCGGTACGGGCCATCATGCCGCCGTCGGTGTACACCTTCAGCGCGCCGACGGACAGCCAGTCGTCACCGAGGCCCGTACGGAGCCCGAGGTCGATGGCGCGCGGAATGCCGTCGTCCTCGTGCGCGGTGACGGGATGCAGCCGGTCGGCGGCCACCATCAGCTGGACCCGCAGGGGCAACAGGCCGCGTTCCCGGGCGAGTTGGTAGGCGCCCAGCTCGACCGGGCTGTTGCCGAGCAGGGCGCCGCCGATGCCCGCCTCGGCGCACGCCGTGACTCCCTCGGCGAGACAGGCCCGGGCCGCCCGCCCGATGGCCTCCGCCAACTCCTCCTGGGAGTGCGGGAGTCGAAGCGCCCGTGCCGCGCCCATGGCTCCTTCGGCAAGGAAGGCGCCCTCGTGCGGGACGAGGCCGGGCAGCAGGTCCAGCACCGGGCTGCTGACCGCGCAGCCGTGTCCGGAGTCGTGCATCAGGAGCACCTTGCGCCCGGCGGCTGCCTTGTCCAGTTCGGCGAGGGTCAGATGCCGGCCGAGCCCCCGCTGGTCGTACCCCGCGACGTCCACCCAGCCACCGGGCGCCACCTGCGCCGCCGCCTCGGCCACGACCGCGAGCACGTCCTCGACCCGGTCGCATGGCGCCACCGTCGGCGTGGCCGCCTTGAACCCCGTCCAGGCCAGGTGCACATGGCTGTCGATGAACCCGGGCAGCACGGTCGCACCCTGGAGGTCGATCACCCGCTCGGCGGGCAGCCCGGTCACCGCGTCGTCCAGGCCCACGATCCGGCCCCGCCAGATGCCCAGGTCGTGGGCGACGGGGTGGTCGGGGTCCATGGTGAGGATGCGGGCGTTGGTCAGTCGCGTGGTGAGCATGGGCAAATCCTCGTCGAGGTTCCGGATCCGGGCTTCAGGCGCGCGGCTTCAGGCGCTCGGCTCCATGCGCTCCACGAGGCTCTTGGGCCGCATGTCCGTCCAGTTGGTCTCGATGTGGTCCAGGCACTCCTGGCGGGGCGCAGGGCCGTGGACGACGGTCCAGCCAGCCGGGACGTCGACGAAGTCGGGCCACAGGCTGTGCTGGCCCTCGTCGTTGACGAGCACGGAGTAGACGCCGTCGGGGTTCTCGAAGGGGTTCGTCATGGGGTGTTCCTCTCTCAGTGGCTACTGCGGGTGCAGGGGTTCGGTTGGTGGTCTGTTGGTCGGTCGGTCAGTTGGTTCGGCGGGCGTCGGCGACGGTCTCCGCCCGGTCCACCAGCGCCCCGAGCGCCCGGAACCAGCGTTCGGCGAGGTCCCGTACCGCTTCCTCGGGCAGGACGCCGGGGGCGTAGGTCCAGTGGGCGGAGAGTTCGGGGCCGCCGGGGAGGTCCTCGGTCAGGGCGTTGACGGTCAGGGCGTGGGACAGGGGCATTCCGGGGTCGGCTTCCAGGTCGGACGCGTCGGCCTCGGGGGCGTACGACCAGTCGGTGGCCTCGGGGACGCCGAAGCGGCCCATGTAGTTGAACTCGATCTGCGGGCGCGCGAGTTGGGCCAGCTCGGGGCCCGTCTCCGGGTTGAGGTGCCGGAGCAGTCCGTGTCCGATGCCGGACATCGGCGGGGCGGTCAGGTGCTCCCGGACACGGGCGAGCGCCGAGTCGAGCGCGGGGCCACCAGCGAGCGCGTCGCCGAGGTCCACGGTCCCGGTGTCCAGCCGTACCGGGACGACCGTGGTGAACCAGCCGACCGTACGCGAGAGGTCGGCGTCCCCGGCCAACTCGTCCTCGCGGCCGTGTCCTTCGAGGTCGACGAGGACGGACCCGCCGGACGCGGACCCGCGCCAGTCGGCCACGGCGAGCGCGAGCGCGGTCAGCAGGACGTCGTTGACGCTCGCCCCGAAGGCTGCCGGTACGCGGCTGAGCAGCGGCTGCGTACGGTCGGCCGGGAGGGTGAGGGACAGGTGGCGCGAGGCCTCGGTGACATCGCGTTCCGGGTCGAGGGGCCGCAGCAGCGGAAGGGGGTCGGTGTCCGCCAACACCCGGTTCCACAGCGGGAGTTCGTCCTCGGTGACCGGCTCGACGGCTCGCTGGGCGAGCAGCTCCGACCACCTGCGGAAGGACAGGTCGACCGGTGCCAGGGCGGGCGTCCGGCCCTCCTTCACCTCGCTCCAGGCGGCGGGCAGATCGGGCAGCAGCACGCGCCAGGACACGCCGTCCACGACCAGGTGGTGGATCAGCAGGAGCAGTCGTCCGGGGGTGTCCGGTCCGGCGTCGAACCACACGCCCTGGATCATCCGCCCGCCGTCCGGGTCGAGCCGTGTCTGCGCGGCTCGTGCCTGCTCGGCGACTACCTCCCGCAGCCTCGCCTCGTCGGCACCGGTGATGTCCGCCCGGACCAGCCAGGACTCCGGGGTGAGACTTCCCGTCGGCGGTACGTGCAGCGACCAGCGGCCGATCCGCTCCAGCCGGGCCCGCAGCAGGTCGTGCCGGTCGGTGACGGCCTGGAGTACGGCGTGCAGCGCGGTCTCGTCGAGTCCGGCCGGGGTCTGGACGAACGCGGCCTGGTGGTAGCCCGCGATCGGTCCGCCGAGTTCGCGCAGCGCGTGCATGATCGGCGTCAGCGGCACGGTGCCGGAGCCGTCGTCGTGCGCGGGCCGGGCGGAGTCGGCGTCCAGTTCCGTGGCGACGGTGGCCAGGGCGGCGACCGTACGGTGCTGGAAGACCTGGCGCGGGGTGATCCGCAGCCCGGCCGCGCGGGCCCGGCTGACCAGTTGCATGGCGACGATGCTGTCTCCGCCGAGGGTGAAGAAGTCGTCGTCGGCGCCGATCTCGGGCAGGCCGAGGACTTCGGCGAAGCGGGCGCAGAGGGTGCGTTCGAGGTCGTTCGCGGGCGCCCGGCCACCGGCGGCGCCGGTGAACTGCAGGGCGGGGAGCGCCCGGCGGTCGAGCTTGCCGTTGGAGAGCAGCGGCAGCTCGTCGAGGACGACCACGGCTGCCGGGACCATGTAGTCGGGCAGTGCGGCGGCGACCTGGGCGCGCAGCTCGGACGGGTCCGGGGCGGTGGTGCCCTCGGCCGGGACGACGTACGCGGCCAGTTGCTTGATCCTCGGCCGGTCCTCGCGCGCGACGACCACGACCTGGCCGACCGTCGGCTGCCGGTCGAGGACGGCCTCGATCTCGGCGAGTTCGATACGGAAGCCGCGGATCTTCACCTGGTCGTCGGCGCGGCCGAGGTATTCGAGCGTTCCCTCGGTTGTCCAGCGTGCCAGGTCACCCGTGCGGTACATGCGTGAACCGAGTTCACCAAAGGGATCGGCTGTGAACCGTTCGGCCGTGAGTTCCGGGCGACCGAGGTATCCACGGGCCAGCCCCTCCCCCGCGAGATACAGCTCACCGGTGACACCCGGCGGCACGGGCCGCAGCCCGGCATCGAGCACATACGCACGCGTGTTCCCCACGGGCCGCCCGACGACCGACCGTTCGCTCTCCCGCACCCGTGCGGCGAGCGCGTCGACGGTCGCCTCGGTCGGCCCGTACAGGTTGAAGGCCTCGGTGTTCGGCAGCGCGGCCAGTTCGCTCCACAGCGCGTCCGACACGGCCTCGCCTCCCACACCCACCACCGCGAGCGGGCACTCCCCATCCTTGATCAGCCCGCTGTCGGCCATCTGGGCCAGGAACGAGGGCGTGACCTCGATGAAGTCGATGCCCTCCGCCCGGATGGCGGCGGCGGTCAGTTCGGGGTCACGGCGCGTCTCGTCGTCGAGGATGTGCAGCGCGTGCCCGTCGAGCAGCCACAGCTGCGGCTGCCAGGACGCGTCGAACGAGAACGACCAGAAGTGCCCGACCCGCAGATGCCGCCGCCCGGTGTTCGCCTTGGCGAGATCGTGCAGGGCCCGCCGGTGACTGTGGAAGAGGTTCGCCACGCTGCGTTGGCAGACCACGACTCCCTTGGGCCGCCCGGTGGAACCCGAGGTGTAGATGACGTACGCCGGGTGCTCCGGATCGGGACCGGCGGCCGGGTTGTCGGCGGGCTGCGCGGCCAGTCGTACGGCGGTGTCGTCGGTGTCGAGCAGCAGGCGCGGTACGTCGCTGTCGGGCAGGCCGGCGGCGAGCGTCTCCGTGGTGAGGACGAGCTGGGGCTCGGCGTCGTCGAGCATCGCGAGTACGCGCTCGGCGGGCAGGTCCGCGTCGATGGGCAGATAGGCGGCGCCCGACTTGAGGACGGCGAGGATCGCGAGCAGGAAGTCCGCCGTGCGCGGCAGCGACAGGGCGACGATCCGCTCGGGTCCGGCGCCGTGCTCGGTGAGCAGCCGGGCGAGCCGGTTGACGCGCTCGTTCAGCTCGGCGAAGGTCCAGGTGACCGGCCCGGCGACGACGGCCACGGCATCGGGAGCCGCAGCAACCTGTGCCTCGAAGAGCGCGGGAACGGTGGTCGGCCCGTCGACGTCCGGCAGGCGGGTGTCGTTCCAGGTCTCCAGGAGGGTGTGGCGTTCCTCGGGGGTGAGGATGTCGACGCGGCCCAGCGGCTGCTCGGCGTCGGTGGTCATCGCCTCGAAGAGGCGGACCATTGCGGCGGTGATGCGTTCGGCCGCCGCACGGTCGAACAGGTCGGTCCTGAACTCAGCGGTCAGGCGCAGCCGTTCGGCAGGCTCGACGGCCCAGGCGAACGGATAGTGAGTCGAGTCCTGATGGTCGCGCACCTCCATCCGAAGCCCGCCACCAGCCCCTCCGCCGATCTCGCCGCCGTCCGGGTAGGACTCGAAGACGACGAGCGTGTCGAACAACTCCCCCAGTCCGGCCCGCCGTTGGATGTCGGCGAGCCCGAGGTGCTGGTGGTCGAGGAGCCGTGACTGCTCGTCCTGGAGCCGGTCGAGGAACGCGGCGAGCGACTCGCGCTCGTCGATACGGACCCGCACCGGAACGGTGTTGATGAACAGCCCGATCATCGCTTCGACACCGGCCAGCTCCGGCGGCCGTCCGGACACGGTCGCGCCGAACACGACATCGGTACGCCCGGTGAGCCGACCGAGTACGACGCTCCAGGCGCCCTGCACAAGGGAGTTGACGGTCAGCCCGCGAGAACGGGCCAGCCCGGTCAGCGCCTCGGTCAGCTCCGGCGACAGGAACGTGGTGAGCGTCTCGGGTACGACCGGCGCCCGGTTGGGGTCGGCGGGGACGAGATGCGTGGGCTCCTCAAGCCCGTCGAGGGCCTCGGCCCAGGCGGTGGCGGAGGCATCGGCGTCCTGCTGTCCGAGCCAGGCCAGATACTCCTTGTAGGGCACGGGAGTTGGCAGCGTCGAGGCCGATGCGGTTTCCGCTTCCGCGTACAGCGCGGACAGTTCGGCCGCCAGCCGGGGTACCGACCAGCCATCGAGCAGCAGGTGCTGGTGCGACAGTACGAGCCGATGCCGGGCGTCCCCGAGCTTGACCAACATCAGCCGCAGCAGCGGCGGTTGGGCTGGGTCGAAGCGTCGGCGCTCCTGGTCGAGCGCCTTGGCCCACCGCTCCTCGCGGGTGCCTGCGTCCAGCTCCGAGAGGTCGAGCTGTCGCCAGGGCAGTGCGGCGGTACGCGGTACGACGGCCACGGGGCGCCCCGACGCCAGGTACCGGAAGCCGGCCCGCAAGTTCCCGTGCCGGTCGAGCAGCGCCTGACCGGCGTCGCGCAGCCGTACGGCGTCCAGCGGACCGTCGATGTCGTACGCCACCTGCACGGTGTAGACGTCCGGTCCCTCGTCCCCGGAGTCGAAGGAGGCGTGGAACAGCAGCCCCGCCTGGAGCGGCGTCAGCGGCAGTACTTCGGTGCCGCCGAAGGCGGCGACCTCGGTGCGCTCCTCGTCGGTGAGGGCGAGCAGGGCGGTGAGCGTGGCGTCGGTGGCCGGTGTGTCGCCGGGCCCGTTGTCGCCGTTCAGGTCGCGGGCCGCGGCGGCCAGCCCGGCGGCCGTCTTGTGGCGGAAGACGTCACGCGGGCTGACCGCCAGCCCGGCCGCACGCACGCGGGCGACCAGCTGCATGGCGACGATGCTGTCGCCGCCGAGGGTGAAGAAGTCGTCGTCGACGCCGACTCGTTCGAGGTTCAGTACGTCCGCGAACAGGCGGCAGAGGGTCTCCTCGCGCGGGGTGCGCGGGAGCGTGTCTGTGGTCTCGGCGGCGAAGTCGGGGGCGGGGAGGGCACGGCGGTCGAGCTTGCCGCTGGGGGTGAGGGGCAGCGCGTCGAGGACGACGAAGGCGGCGGGGACCATGTGCTCGGGGAGCGCGGCGGCCGCGTGGGCGCGGAGGGCGGCGGAATCGGGCGCGTCTCCGGCGCCGGGCACCGGTACGACGTAGACGACGAGTCGCTGATCGCGGGCGACGACACTCACGTGCCCGACGGTCTCGTGGCGGGCGAGGACGGACTCGATCTCGCCCAGCTCGATACGGAAGCCGCGAATCTTGACCTGGTCGTCGGTCCGGCCGAGGTATTCGAGCGTTCCCTCGGTTGTCCAGCGTGCCAGGTCACCCGTGCGGTACATGCGTGAACCGAGTTCACCAAAGGGATCGGCTGTGAACCGCTCCGCCGTCAGCCCCGGACGACCGAGATATCCACGCGCGAGCTGGACACCTGCGAGATACAGCTCTCCTGCCACACCCGGGGGTACGGGCCGCAGCGCCGCATCCAGGACGTACGTACGTGTGTTCCACACCGGGCGACCGATCGACACCCGGCCGGATGCCTCGGAGACCTGACCCGCCGTGACGTCCACCGACGCCTCCGTCGGCCCGTACAGGTTGTGCAGCTCGGCCGGCAGGACGGCGTGGAACCGCTCCGCGAGTTCGAGAGGCAGTGCCTCGCCGCTGCACAGGACGCGGCGCAGGCCCGTGCAGTTCGCGGCGGTGGGCTCGTCGAGGAAGGCGCGGAGCATCGAGGGCACGAAGTGCACGGTGGTGACGGCCTGTTGCCGGATCAGCTCGGCCAGGTAGGCGGGGTCCTTGTGTCCCTCGGGCTTGGCGACGACGAGGGTCGCGCCCGTGACGAGGGGCCAGAAGAACTCCCACACGGACACGTCGAAGCTGGACGGCGTCTTCTGCAGGACACGGTCGTCGCCGGTCAGCCCGTACTCGTCCTGCATCCACAGCAGGCGGTTGACGATGCCCTCGTGCGGCACCACAACACCCTTGGGAGTGCCGGTGGAGCCGGAGGTGTAGATGACGTACGCGGGGCTCAACGGGTCGTACGAGGACGGGAGTTCAGGGCCCGCCGGGCCATCCGGGAGCGCGTCCCTGATGACGGTCACCGGGTGAGCGTCCGCCAGCATGAAGGCCAGTCGCTCCTCCGGGTAGTCGGCGTCCAGCGGCAGATAGGCGGCCCCGGTGCGGTGGACCGCGAGCAGGGCGACGATCAGTTCGGTGGATCGGGGCAGCGCGACGGCGACGGTCTGTTCGGGACCGGCGCCCAGGCCGGCCAGGACGCGTGCGGTGTGCTCGACCTGGGCGTCCAACTCGGCGTACGTCAACTGCTGTTCGCCGAAGACGACGGCGGTCGCGTCCGGCGTACGGGCCACCTGGGCCCGGAACAGCTCGGGCAGGCTGGTGGACGTGACCTCGCGGACGCTGCCGTTCCAGTCACCCAGAACGAGCTGCCGCTCGGACTCCTCCAGCACCTCCAAGTCCCGTACCAGCACGTCGGGTTCGGCCACCACCTGCTCAAGGAGCCGCACCAGCCGCCCCGCGAGTCGCTCGACGGTGGTGTGGTCGAACAGGTCGGCGCTGTACTCGATCCAGCCCTGGATGCCGGACCCGTCGCCCTGCTCGATGAAGTCGAAGCTCAGATCGAACTTGGCGCTCTGCTGCCGGAGCGGCTCCCGGCTCGCCGCCAGTCCCGGGAAGTCGGGGCTGCCGCCGGGGTCGCCGAGGTAGACGACCATGACCTGGAACAGGGGGTGCCTGGCCAGTGAGCGGGTCGGGTTGAGGGCCTCCACCAGGCGTTCGAATGGCAGGTCCTGGTGCTCGTAGGCGGCGAGGTCGGTGTCGCGCACCCGGTCGAGCAGTTCGGCGAAGGTCGGGGCGCCCGACAAGTCGGTACGCAGGACAAGGGAGTTGACGAAGAACCCGATCAGGTCCTCCAGCTTCTCGTCGCCACGGCCCGAGATGGGGGTGCCGAGCGGGATGTCGTCCCCGGCACCGAGCCTGTGCAGCAGCACGGCCACGGCCGCCTGGGCGACCATGAACATGCTGGCGCCGTGCCGGTTGGCGAGGCCACGCAGGGCGCGTTCCAGCTCACCGTCGAGGGTCAGCCCGACGGCACCGCCACGCTGGCTGCCCTCCGGTGGACGCGGGCGGTCGACCGGGAGGACCAGCTCTTCGGGAAGCCCGGCCAACGCCTGTTCCCAGTAGGCGAGTTGGCGGGCGTGCAGGCTGGCGGGGTCGGAGTCCTCGCCGAGGAGCCGGTGGTGCCACAGGGTGTAGTCGGCGTACTGCACGGGCAGCGGCGCCCACTCCGGCGCACGGCCTTCGCTTCGGTCCCGGTAGGCCGTGGCGAGGTCGCGCCACAGGGGACGGTCCGACCATTCGTCGCCGGCGATGTGGTGCAGGACGAGCAGCAGAACGTATTCCTGCGGAGCGGTCTCGAACACATGGGCCCGCAGCGGCAGTTCACGGTCGATCTCGAAGCCGCGTGCGGCAGCCTCGTCCAGCCGGTCGGCAAGTTCGGCCTCGGTCACCCGCTCGTGGTGCACCGGGATCTCGAACTCGTCCGGACCCAGGATGAGTTGGTGGGCGCGGCCGTCGCGGTCGGGAAACACCGTGCGCAGACTCTCGTGGCGCACCACGAGATCCCGGACTGCGGTGGTCAGGGCGTCGAGTCGTAGGGCGCCGGTCAGACGCCAGGCCGCCGGGATGTTGTACGTGGCCCCGGGGCCGTCGATGCGGTGCAGCAGCCACAGCCGCTGCTGGGCGAAGGACAGGGGCAGGGGCTCGTCCCCGTCCCGGTCGTGCGCGAGGGGTGCGAGCGTGGGCAGGGCCGTGTCGGTGCCCACGCCGAGACGCTCGGCCAGGCGGGCGGGGGTCGACGCCTCGAAGACGGTACGGACTGTGAGGTCGGTGCCCAGCGCCGTACGAACACGGCTGACCAGTCGCATCGCGAGGAGCGAGTGACCGCCGAAGGCGAAGAAGTCGTCGTCCACGCCGACTCGTTCGACGTTCAGTACGTCCGCGAACAGGCCGCAGAGGATCTCCTCACGCGGGGTACGCGGCAGGCCTTCGCCCACTCCGGCCGCCGCCGAGAAGTCGGGGGCGGGGAGGGCACGGCGGTCGAGCTTGCCGTTGGGGGTGAGTGGCAGCGCGTCGAGGACGACGAAAGCGGCGGGGACCATGTGCTCGGGGAGAGCGGCGGCCGCGTGCCGGCGGAGTGCGGCGCTGTCGATCGCAGCCGCTGCCGCAGCGGCAGCGGCCGGCACGACGTACGCCACCAGCCGCTGATCGCGGGCGACGACACTCACATGCCCGACGGTCTCGTGGCGAGCGAGGACGGACTCGATCTCGCCCAGCTCGATACGGAACCCACGGATCTTCACCTGGTCGTCGGTCCGACCCAGGTATTCGAGCGTTCCCTCGGTTGTCCAGCGTGCCAGGTCACCGGTCCGGTACATGCGTGAACCGAGTTCACCAAAGGGATCCGCTGTGAACCGCTCCGCCGTCAGCCCCGGACGACCGAGATAACCACGCGCCAACTGCACACCGGCCAGATACAGCTCCCCCGCCACACCCGGCGGAACCGGCCGCAGCGCCGCATCCAGGACGTACGTACGCGTGTTCCACACCGGACGACCGATCGACACCCGATCGGTCCCCTCCGTCACCTGACCCGCGGTGACGTCCACGGACGCCTCCGTCGGCCCGTACAGGTTGTGCAGCTCAGCCGGGAGTACCGCACGGAAGCGCTGGGCCAACTCGTCCGGCAGCGCCTCCCCGCTGCACATCACCCGCCGCAGTCCCAGGCAGCCCGCCGCCGAGGGTTCCTCCAGGAACAGCTGGAGCATCGACGGCACGAAGTGCACGGTCGTGATGCCCTGCTCCTGGATCACCTCGGCCAGATAGGCGGGGTCCTTGTGCCCCTCCGGCCTGGCCACCACCAGCGCGGCGCCGGTGATCAGCGGCCAGAAGAACTCCCACACGGACACGTCGAAGCTGGACGGCGTCTTCTGCAGCACACGGTCGTCCGCACCCAGCCCGTACTCCCCTTGCATCCACAGCAGACGGTTCACGATGCCCTCGTGCGGCACCACAACACCCTTGGGACGCCCGGTCGAACCGGAGGTGTAGATGACGTACGCGGGACTCAACGGGTCGTAGCTGTCCGGAAGTTCAGCACCAGCCGGGCCATCCGGGAGCGCGTCCCTGATGACGGCCACCGGGCGGGCGTCCGCCAGCATGAACGCCAGCCGCTCCTCCGGATAGTCGGCGTCCAGCGGCAGATACGCCCCGCCCGCACGATGTACGGCCAGCAGCGCCACCACCAGGTCCACCGAGCGGGACAGCGCGACGGCGACCGTCCGCTCCGGGCCCACTCCCATGCCGGCCAGCACGCTCGCCGTGCGCTCGACGCGTTCGTCCAACTCGGCGTACGTCAGCCGCTCTTCGCCGAAGACCAGCGCCAGCGCGTCCGGTGTACGGGCCGCCTGCGCCCGGAACAGCGCGGGCAGGCTGGTGGCCGCCACGTCGCGGGCGGCGCCGTTCCAGTCGCCCAGAACGAGCTGCCGCTCGGACTCCTCCAGTACCTCCAAGTCCCGTACCAGCACGTCGGGTTCACCGGCCACCTGCTCCAGCAGCCGCACCAGGCGCCCGGCGGTCTGGGTAGCCGTCAGTTCGTCGCAGAGGTCGGTCGCGTACTCCAGGAGCAGGGTCAGGCGGTCCGAGTCGTCCACGAAGGTGAAGTGGAGGTCGAACTTGGCCATGCCGGTGTCCATGTCGAACCAGTCCGTCGGCATGCCGAGGACGTCGGGGTCGCCGTCGGGCCGGTAGTGGTAGCCGAGCATGACCTGGAAGAGCGGGTTGCGGCCGGGCACGCGGGCCGGGTTGACGGCCTCCACGACCTGGTCGAAGGGCAGGTCCTGGTGCTCGAACGCGGCCAGGGACGATTCCCGCACCCGGGCAATCAGTTGACGGAAGGTCAGGTCGTCACCCGACACGTCCGTCCGCAGCACGAGCGTGTTGACGAAGAAGCCGACGAGGTCGTCGAGCGCGTCGTCCGTGCGGCCCGCGATCGGGGCGCCGAGGGGGATGTCGTCCCCGGCACCGAGGCGATGCAGCAGCGCGGCCGTGGCGGCCTGGAACAGCATGAACATGCTGGTGCCGGTGGTGCCGGACAGGTCGCGCAGGGTGAGGCCTGTGTCGGCGGGCAGTTCCAGCCGGACCTTGCCTCCGCGCCCGGTGGGTTCTGCGGGGCGGGGCCGGTCGAGGGGCAGGTGCAGCTCCTCCGGGAGGTCCCGCAAAGTCTCGGTCCAGTGGGCGAGTTGGGCCTCGCCGACCTGCCCGAGCAACGACTCCTGCCAGAGGGTGTAGTCGGCGTACTGGACCGGCAGCGGCTCCCACTCGGGGGCGCGGCCCGCGCGCCGGGTCCGGTAGGCGGTCGTCAGATCGGCCAGGAAGGGGCGGTCGGACCACTCGTCGGTGGTGATGTGGTGGAGGACGACGGCCACGACGTGGTCGGCCGGGCCGAGCCTCAACACCTCGCACCGCAGAGGGAGTTCGGTCGTGAGGTCGAAGGGGCGGCGCTGCGCCGACTCGATCCGGTCGGCCAACTCCGCCTCCCCGCAGTCCGTCACGGTGAACTCGGGGTCGGCCTCGGCAGCTTCAACGATGAGCTGGTACGGCTCGCCGTCCTGCTCGGGGAACATCGTCCTGAGCGCCTCATGGCGTCCCGCGACATCCCGTACGGCCGCCCGGAGCGCGTCGAGGTCCAGGTCGCCGCGGAGGCGGAAGACCAGCGGGAAGTTGTAGGCGACGCCGCTGCCGGTGATCCGTTCGACCAGCCACAGCCGGCGCTGCGCGGCCGACAGCGGGATGCGATCGGGCCGGGTGGCGGGGGCGACAGCCGGGCGGGCCGGGCGTGAGCTGTCGGCGCGGGCCGCGAGCTGCTCGGGCGTGGGCGCCTCGAACAGGTCCCGGATGGCCAGCTCGGCACCCAGTTCGGTGCGGGCGCGGCTGATCAGACGGGTGGCCAGCAGGGAGTGGCCGCCGAGGTCGAAGAAGCCGTCCTCGGCGCCGACTTCGGGCAGGCCGAGCACCTCGGCGAAGAGTCGGCAGAGCACCTCTTCCTGCGGGGTGCGCGGTCCCCGGCCGGTGCCGAGGGCGACGGCCGGTTCGGCGTCGGGCAGGGCACGGACGTCCAGCTTGCCGTTGTCGTTCATGGGCAGCCGGTCGAGGGTGACGAACGCGGCCGGGACCATGTACTCGGGCAGCCGCTGCTTGAGGTCCACGCGGAGCTGCCGGATCAGGCTGTTCGCGTCGCGGGCGGCCGTCGGGGAGTTGGCGTACGGGGCCGCTCCGCCGCCGGGGAGATAGAGACCGGCGGTCAGCGAGGGCACCTCTCCGGTGACGAACACGGCGTCGTACGTGCCGGGTTGGCCGGACCAGGTGGTCAGGACGCGGTGCCCGAGTTCGGTGGCGAGGTCACGCAGGGTCTCCGGGTCGACTCCCCCGGGGGTGCCGATACGGGCGTCGGGGATGCCGGTGAGGCGCAGGGGCACCTCAGCCAGCAGCTCCGCCAAGTCGCCACCCTCGGCGCCGAATTGACCGGCGTCGAAGGGAACATTCGGCACATCCGACAACCGCAGGCCCGGCTCGTCGGCGTACAGAACGGCGTCGTAGCGGTAGCGGGTGAGTTCGTTGTGGTGGCGGGCGCGCTTGGTGCGCAGGTCGACGCCGTAGCCGAGGGTGGTGAAGTAGTCGGGGTCGACGAGGAGTTCCTTCTCCAGGCGCAGACCGCGTTCGACGGCCCGGCCCAGCGCGTCGCCGCTGACGCCCTTCGCTTCCTGGATCTCGGTCTGGAAGGCGCGGGCGAGCCGCAGGTTGCGGACGTCACCGACGAACAGCGCGCCGCCGGGGGCCAGCAGCTCCATCGCACCCCGAATAACCGAGGTCAGGTAGTCGATGCTGGGGAAGTACTGGATGACGGAGTTGATCACGATGGTGTCGAAGTAGCCATCGCCGGGCAGCCCGGTGAGGTCGTCGGCGGGCTGGGCGCGGAGGTTGACCCTGGACGCCAACTCCGGGTCCTGGAGCAGCTCCTGGCCGATCTTCCGGATGACGGGAGCGGCGAAGTCGGTGGCCCAGTAGGCCTCCGCGTCCGGGGCGAGCTTGGACAGAAGCAGGCCGGACCCGACGCCGATCTCGAGAATCCTGCGGGGGCCCAGGGAGCGGATGCGCTCCACGGTGGCCTCGCGCCACTCCCGCATGTGGTCGAAGGGGATGGGCTGACCGTCGTACGACGAATCCCATCCCGCGTACTCCTCGGTGAAGACGGCGGTGCTGATCTCCTCGTACTCGTCGGAGTAGATCTCCTGCCACTCGCCGACCTGGTCGCGCTCGGCGGAGTCCCGGTCGGTGCCCGCGAGTTGGGCGGGAACGACGTAGCCGACGAGGCGTTCGTCGCGGACGATCACGGCGGCGTGGGCGACCCGGTCGTGCTGGGCGAGGGCGGTCTCGATCTCGCCCAACTCGACACGGTAGCCACGGATCTTGACCTGGTCGTCGGTACGCCCGAGGAAGTCGAGGTTGCCGTCGGGGTTGCGGCGCACCAGGTCGCCGGTGCGGTACATGCGCTCGCCGGGCTCACCGAACGGGTCGGCGACGAACCGTTCGGCGCTGAGGGACGGCCGGTTGAGGTAACCGCGCGCCAGACCGATACCGGCGATGTACAGCTCCCCCGGCACACCTTCCGGTACCGGCCGCAGCCAGGCGTCCAGGATGTGGGCGCGGGTGCCACGGATCGGACGCCCGACGGTCGGAGTCGCGCTGTCGAGGGTGCCGCCACCCAGCGTGTTGATGGTGTACTCGGTCGGCCCGTAGAGGTTGTAGCCGTACGTGCCCTCGGTGTCGCGCAGCCGGTTCCACACCGTCTCCGACACGGCCTCGCCGCCGAGCAGCACCAGCGGCGGGCGGTGGCCCTCCAACAGGCCTTCCTCGATGAGGAGATGGGCGTAGGTCGGGGTCACGTTGACGACGTCGACGCGGTGGCGTTCGCAGTAGGCGACCAGGGCTTCGGCGTCGCGCCTCAACTCCTCGTCGCAGATGTGGACTTCATGCCCCTCGACCAGCCACAGCAGTTCCTCCCACGACATGTCGAAGGCGAAGGACACGGTGTGCGCGATACGCAGCCGCCGTCCGCCCGCCGACGCGATCGCCGGTTCGAAGATCTCCTTCTGGTGGTTGAGCTGCATGTTGGTCAGACCCCGGTAGGGCGTGACGACGCCCTTGGGGCGGCCGGTGGAACCGGAGGTGTAGATGACGTACGCCGGGTGCTCCAGGCTGAAGGCGACGGAGACCAAGTCGCCGGGCAGCGCGGCGAGTTCGGCGGCGATCGCCGGGTCGTCGAGCAGGACGCGAGGCGTCTCGCCGATGAGCCGCGCGGACACGGCGGCCGTGGACAGGAGCATCGTCGGGCGGGCGTCGTCGAGCATCGCGGCGAGCCGGTCGTCCGGGTAGTCCAGCTCCAGCGGCAGATAGGCGGCGCCCGTGCGCAGTACGGCGAACAGGGCGACGACCATGTCGAGGGAGCGGGGCAGACCGAGGGCGACGACCCGCTCGGGGGCGGCGCCCCGCGCGATGAGCAGTCGGGCCATCTGGTTGATGCGGGTGTCGAGTTCGGCGTAGGTGAGGGTGCGGTCGCCGAAGACGACGGCCGTCGAGTCGGGGGTTGCGGCGGCCTGGGCGGCCAGCAGGTCGGCGATCGTCTCCGTGGGGTCGGGGACGCGTCCGGCGGCCCGCTCCTGCTCCAACTCGGTGTGCTCGGCCGGGAGTAGCGGGTCGAGGCTGCCCACCGGGGCGTCGAGGTCGTGGGTGAGCCGGTCCAGGAGGAGGGTGAAGCGGTCGAGCAGGTCCTGGGCCTGGGGGCGGGCGATGACGTCGGCCCGGTGGGTCAGGGTGACCTGGATGGAGCGGCCCGGGGTGACGACGAGGTTGACCGGGTAGTGGGTCGCGTCGACGTTGGCGACGGCCGTGGCGCCGTGGCGGTCGCTCAGCTCGGCGAGCCGCTCCTCGGTGTCGTTGTTGCGCAGCACGAACAGGGTGTCGAACAGCCGTCGGTGCCCGGTCTCCGCCTGCAGCACGCCCAGGCCCAGGTACTCGTACGGCATGACGGCGAGCCGCTCGTCCTGGACGCGGCGCAGCAGCCCGAGGACCGGCTCGGCCGGGTCGTAGGCGATGCGCGCGGGGACGGTGTTGAGGAACATGCCGATGACGTTCTCGATGTCCGGCACCTCGCTCGGCCGGCCGGCGACGGTCGTGCCGAAGACGACGTCGGTACGGCCGGTCGCGCTCGCCAGGGTGAGCCCCCAGGCCGCGTTGAGCACGGTGTTGAGGGTCAGCCCGTGCGCTCGTCCGATGGCACGCAGCCGCTCGCCCACCTCGTCGGGGACGAGGGCGTCGAGACTGGCCGGGATGTCCGGTTCGAGGCCCTGGTCGGCGGCGGCGAGCAGCGTGGGCTCGTCGAGTCCGGCGAGGGCGCGGCGCCAGGCTCCGGTGGCGACGTCCGCGTCCTGGACCTCCAACCAGGTCAGGTAGTCACGGTAGTTGCCGGGCGCGGGCAGGACGCTCGTGTCACCGCCGTTCTCGTACAGGGCGAAGAGCTGGTCGAGGAAGATCCAGGCGGACCAGCCGTCCCAGAGAAGCAGATGACGCCCGACGACCAGCCGGTCGCCCCGGTCCGCGCCGAGGCGGACGAGGAGCATACGGAAGAGCAGCGGCCGGGTGAGGTCGAAGCGCCGGGAGCGCTCGGCGTCGGTCAACTCCCGCAGGCGGATGTCCTGTTCGTCCGCCGGGAGCCCCGAGAGGTCGACCTCTTCGAGCGGGATCTCCGGGTCGCGCACGATGAACTGCACCGGCTGGCGCAGGCCCTCGCTGGTGAACCCGGCGCGCAGGCTGGGGTTGCGGGTCAGCAACACCCGTACGGCGGCGCGGAGTCGGTCGGTGTCGAGGGGTTCGGCGAGGTCGAAGGACTCGTGGACGGTGTAGACGTCGAGGGCGCTGTCGTCGTACGTGGAGTGGAAGAACAGGCCTTCCTGGAGCGGGGCCAGCGGCCAGATGTCCTCGACGGGGTCGGGGCTGAGCCGGTGGACGCGCTCGGTCTCCTCGGCCGTGAGGGCGAACGAGGAGCGGAGGGCGGCTACTTCGGCCACGGGCGCCGCAGCTGCCGCGAGGGCGGCCGGGGTGCGGTGCTCGAAGACGTCACGCGGGCCCAGGTCCAGGCCTGCCCGGCGGGCGCGGCTGGAGACGCCGATGGAGGTGATGCTGTCGCCGCCGAGCATGAAGAAGTCGTCGTCGATACCGACTTCTTCGAGCTTCAGTACGGCGGCGAAGATCCCGGTGAGGGCGTGTTCCCGCTCGTTGCGCGGGGCGCGCGTCTCCGCCCGTACCGCTTGCGGGGCGGGCAGCGCGGCCCGGTCCAGCTTGCCGCTCGGGGTGAGCGGGAGGGCGTCGAGGACGACGTAGGCGGCCGGGATGACTGCGGCGGGCAGTTCCTCGCCGAGCGCGGCCTGGAGTTCGGCGGGCGGCGGGACCTGGGCGTCGCGGGCCGGCACGACGTACGCGACCAGCTGGCCACCGTTCACCGTGACGGCGGACTGCGCGACCGTCGGCTGACGGGTCAACGCGGCCTCGATCTCGCCGAGTTCGATCCGGTTGCCCCGGATCTTCACCTGACGGTCGGTACGGCCGAGGTATTCGATCACCCCGTCGGCGCGGCGGCGCACGAGGTCACCGGTGCGGTACATGCGCTCGCCGGGCGCGCCGTACGGGTCGGCGACGAACCGCTCGGCGGTCAGCTCCGGCCGGGCGTGATAGCCGCGCGCCAGCTGAACACCCGTCAGATACAGCTCGCCGGGCACCCCTTCGGGCGCCGGACGCAGGCAGGAATCGAGGACACGCAGGCCCGTGTTCCACACCGGACGCCCGATGGGCACGGTGGTGCCGGGTGTGCCGTCGTACGGGTGGTACGTCACGTCGACGGCGGCCTCGGTGGGGCCGTACAGGTTGTGCAGCGGTACGCCGGTCAGCTCACGCCAGCGGGCGGCGGCGGCGCCGGGCAGCGCCTCCCCGCTGCTGAACACGTTACGCAGGGAGGCGGCCCAGGTCGGGTCGTCGGTGATCTCGTCGGACTGGAGGAAGGCCTCCAGCATCGACGGCACGAAGTGCATCGTGGTGATGCCCTGTTCGTGGATCAGCCCGGCGAGATAGGCGGGGTCGCGGTGTCCGTCCGGGCGGGCGAGGACCACGGCCGCCCCCTCGCACAGCGCCCAGAAGAACTCCCAGACACTGACGTCGAAGCTGGCCGGGGTCTTCTGCAACACCCGGTCGGCGGCGGTCAGTTGGTACGCGCCCTGCATCCAGGCCAGCCGGTTGACGATGGCCCGGTGGGTGACGACGACCCCCTTGGGACGGCCGGTGGAGCCGGAGGTGTAGATCAGGTAGGCCGGGTCGTCGGGGTGGGCCGGGAGCGGCTCGGGGCCGACCGCCTCGGCCAGGGTGTCGAGCAGCAGGAGAGCGTGCCCTGAAGGGAGTTGAGGAGCGGTCGCCGAGGTAGTGACCACCGTGCCGGCGCCGGAGTCGGCGAGCATGTGCGCCACCCGGTCGGCCGGGTAGTCCACGTCGACCGGCAGGTAGGCGGCGCCCGACTTCAGTACGCCGAGCAGCGCGACCATCAACTCGGCCGAGCGCGGGACGGCGACGGCGACGACCGTGCCGGGGCGCACACCCCGGGCGGTCAGCCGGCGCGCCAACTCCCCAGCTCTGGCGTCGAGTTCGCGATAGCTGAGCGTCTCACCCTCGTACACGACCGCGGTCGCGTCCGGGGTGCGGGCCACCTGTGCCTCGAAGGCTGCGGCGAGTGTCGTGGCCGGGATGTCCCGGTGTTCGCCTGTCGGATGGGCGTCGAGGAGTTCCTCGGCCGACAGCAGGTCCACGTCGGCAACGGACTGCGCCGGGTCGGCGGCCAGGGCGTGCAGGATGCGGGAGAGGCGGTCCGCGATCCGGCGTACCGCGTCGGCGTCGAGTCGCTGGGCGTGGTGCTTGAGTCGCAGGTCGAGGCGTCGGCCCGGCTTGACGATCAGGGCGAGCGGATAGTGGACGGCGTCATGGAACTCGTGACCCGTCAGGCGGAGGGTGCCGGTCGGGTCGGCGAGGTCGGTCGCGGCCGGGTAGTTCTCGAAGACGACGAGGGTGTCGAAGAGTTCACCGGCGCCCGCGAGGCCCGCGACGCGCTGGAGTTCGGCGAGGCCGAGGTGCTGGTGGTCCAGCAGCTGGGACTGCTCGTCCTGGAGTCGGCCCAGGAGGCCGGCGAGGGTGTCGGAGGGCTCCCAACGGAAGCGCGTCGGAAGGGTGTTGATGAACAGGCCGATCATCGACTCGATGCCCTCGACCTCGGCGTCACGCCCCGAGACCGTCGTACCGAACACCACGTCCTGGCGTGCCGTGAGCCGCCCGATGAGCAGCCCCCAGGCGCCCTGGACGACCGTGCCCAGGGTCACGCCGTTCTCCCGCGCCCGCGCGGCCAGCCTGGCGGTGACCTGCTCGGACAGTTCGAGGCGGATCTGCGCGGGCTCGACGGGCGTACCGTCGGCCGGGGTCTCGACGAGCCGGGTGGGCTCCTCGACCCCGGCGAGAGCCGTACGCCAGGCGGTGCGCGCGGCCTCGCGGTCGGCGGTGGCCAGGCGGCGCAGGTAGGCGCTGTAGGGCGCGGGCTGCGGCAGCGCGGCCGGGATCTCCCCGCAGGAGGCCATCAGTTCGCGGTGCAGGACCGGCAACGACCAGCCGTCGGCGATGATGTGATGGAACGTCAGGAGCAGTCGGCTGCGGTGTTCGTCGAGGCGGATGAGCGCGCAGCGCATGAGGGGCGGGTTCGCGAGGTCGAAGCGGCGGGTGCGTTCGGCGGCGGAGACCGCGTCGGCCAGCGGGACGCGGGCGGGTCCGTCGTGGACGGTCAGGTCGACTTCGCGCCAGGGCAGTTCGAGGTCCCCGGCGATGATCTGCACGGGTTGCCCGTCCGGGCGGCGGCGGAAGCAGGCCCGCAGCGGGACGTGCCGGTCCAGGATGCGCTGGGCGGCCCTGCGCAGGGCTTCGCCGTCGACCGGGCCGGTCAGTTCGAGGGCCTGCTGGACGACGTACGCGTCCAAGTCGGCGCCGTCGACGAGGGAGTGGAAGTAGAAGCCCTCCTGGAGGCGGCTCAGCGGCAGCGCCTCCCTGACGGTGACCGGGAACTCGCCCTGGATCTCGGCGAGTTCGATCGAGTCGAGGACTACCAGCGGGGCGTCCGACTCCGTCTCCTCCTGGACGACCTCGCCCGCCGCTGCCGCGAGGGCGGCGACCGTGCGGTGTTTGAAGACGTCCCGGGAGCTGAGGCGCAGGCCGGCACGGCGGGCGTGGACGAGCAGTTGGATGGCCGTGATGCTGTCGCCGCCGAGGGCGAAGAAGTCGTCGTCGATGGTGACCGAGCGCAGGCCGAGGACATCGGCGTAGGCCGCGCAGAGGAGTTCCTCGCGGGCGTCGCGGGGCGGGCGGCCCGCGCTGAGCGCGCCGTAGTCGGGGGTCGGGAGCGCGGCGGCGTCGAGCTTGCCGCTCGGGGTGACCGGGAGCCGGTCGAGGGGGACGACGGCCGCCGGGACCATGTACTCCGGGAGTTGGTCGGCCGCGTACGAACGCAGCGCCCGCATCAGGGCGTTGATGTCCCGGAAGGGTGCCGGGCGGTTGGCGTGCGGGGCGGTGCCGGAGGGGCGGTAGAGGCCGGTGAGCGGGGTGTCCCCGAGGGCGAACACGACGTCGAGGCTGCCGTCGTCGGCGGTGCCGTTCCAGGTGACGGCGGTCCGGTGGCCGGAGCGGGCGCCGAGGGCGTGGAAGACCTCGGGGTCCGGGGCGTCCGCCGTACGGCTGCTGTCGTCCAGGGCGGACAGCGCGGCCAGATCCTCGGCGAGGCGGGCGTTGGGGACACCGGTGACCCGGAGCAGTGCGGGCCCGTCGGCCAGGAGGGCTTCAAGGGCCTCGGGCCCGCTCCAGACGATCTCCGTACCGTCAACAGAAGCCGGGGCAGAGGCCTGCTTGCTGAGGACGACGTCGTAGCGGTACCGCGTCAGTTCGTTGTGGTGCGCGCCGCGCTTGACGTGGATCTCGGCGTCGAAGCCGTCGAGGGCCGCGAAGTAGTCGGGGTCCAGGAGGAGTTCGCCCTCCCAGGCGACCGACCGCTCGACGGCGGCCCGCAGAGCCTGCTTGTCCTCCGCGTCGCCGGCGCGGCGGCTCTCGACGGCCGCGCGCAGGCAGCGCAGGAGGCGGGCGTTGCGGACGTCGCCGATGAACAGCCGCCCGCCGGGGGCGAGAAGCGTGCCGACCGCGTGGACGACATCGGTCAGATAGTCGGCGCTCGGGAAGTACTGGGCGACAGAGTTGATGACGACGGTGTCGAAGTGGGCCGCCGGAAGTCCGCTCACGTCGTGCGCGGGTTGCGCGGACAGCCGTACCCGGTCAGCGAGTTCGGGCACCGCCTCGACCTGGGTGCGCAGGGCGCGTACGGCCTCCTCGGAGAGGTCGGTGCCCCAGTACTCGTCGCAGTCGGGGGCGATTCGGGCGAGGATCAGACCGCTGCCGACGCCGATCTCCAGTACGCGCCGCGGTGCGAGTTCCGTGATGCGGGCGACGGTCGCCGCACGCCACTCGCGCATCTCCTCGACAGGGATGGGCAGGCCGTCGTACATGCTGTTCCAGCCCGCGAAGTTCTCGCGGAGCCCTGCCGGGCCGTCCGTGCCGCCCTCCGATCCGGCGGCGGAGTAGAGCAGTTCGTGCAGGTCCTTCCACTCCTGGACCTGGTCGGCGGTGTCGTGGCGGGCCGTGTCCGCGTCCAGCGCGGGCACAACGTACGCGGCGAGGCGCCGGTCGCCGGGGCGGTCCTCGCGTACGACGACCGCTGCCTGGTCGACCGCCGGGTGCGCGCGGAGCACGGACTCGATCTCACCGGGCTCGATACGGAAGCCACGGATCTTCACCTGGGAGTCGGCGCGGCCGAGGAAGACGAGTCGGCCGTCGGCCTGCCAGCGGACCAAGTCGCCTGTGCGGTAAAGGCGTTCGCCGGGTGCGCCGAACGGGTCGGCGACGAACCGCTCGGCGGTCAGGTCGGGGCGGCCGAGGTAGCCACGGGCGAGCCCGGCGCCGCCGAGGTACAACTCGCCCGGGACACCGGCCGGGACGGGCTTCAGGCGGGCGTCGAGGACGTATGCGCGCGTGCCCGGGTCCGGGATGCCGATGGGGACGATGGAGCCGGCCGGGATGTCGGGGTCGCACAGGCCGAGGGTGGAGTTGGTGGTGGCCTCGGTGGGGCCGTACGCGTTGAACATCATCCTGCCCCGCGCGTACCGTCCGACCAGCTCGGGCGAGACGCGTTCGGTGCCCGCGAGCAGGGTGGCGGGCGGGAGTTCGACGTCCTCGGGCATCGCGGCCAGCAGGGCGGGCGGCAGGATCATGAACGTGATGCCGTGCGCGTGGGCGTAGGCGGCCAACGCCGGGCCGGGCACCCGGCGTTCGGACGGCACGACGACAAGCCGGCCACCGGAGAGCAGACCGAGGCACAGGTCCCAGAAGGCCACGTCGAAGCTGGGCGAGGCGAACTGGAGCACCCGGCTGTGCGGGCCGATCCCGAACCGCTCGCTCTGCGTGGCGACCAGCTTGGCGACGCCCGCGTGGGTGAGGACAACACCCTTGGGGCGGCCGGTGGAGCCGGAGGTGTAGATGACGTACGCGGCGTTGGCGATCGTCAGGGCGCTCGGATCGGTGCCCGTCGGCTGCTGCCCCGCCAACTCCCGTACGGTGTCGGGTGCGTCGAGGACCAGGACCTGAGTGCCGTCGTTCGCCGGGATGTCCGCGGCGACCTCGGCGGTCGTGACCAGGGAGACGGGATGGGCGTCGGCGAGCATGTACGAGATGCGGTCGGCCGGGTAGTCGGTGTCGATGGGCAGATAAGCGGCACCGGACTTCAACACCGCGACCTCGGCGACGATCAGTTCCGCCGAGCGGGGCACCGCGAGGGCTACCACACGCTCGGGACCGGCGCCCCGGGCGATCAGGGCAGCGGCCAACCGGCCCGCCCGCTCGTCCAGTTCGGCGTAGGTGAGCGAGGTGTCCTCGAAGACCAGCGCGATCTCGTCCGGGCGCTCCCGCACCTGGTCGGCGAACATCTCGGGCCAAGTGCGGAGCGGTACGGCGTGGTCGGTGTCGTTCCACTCGCGCAGGACGCGGCCGTGCTCCTCGGCGTCGAGCAGCGCCAACTCGCCGACGGGGGTGTGCGGGTGGGCGACGGCGTCGGCGAGCAGGGTCGTGTAGTGGCCGGCCACGCGCTCGGCGGTCGCGGCCTCGAAGAGGTCCTCGCGGTAGGTCAGCCGCAGTTCACCGGCGTGGACGGCGAGAGCGAGGTCGAGCCGGTCCTCGCCGTTCTGCACGTCACCGAACGCCGCGTTGAACAGCAGTCCGCCGCCCCGGGTGGGCTCCGGCCGCAACCAGTCGACCAGGGTGGCGTGTTCGACCCGGTGGGCCAGGGCCTTCTCGCGCGCGTCGGTCACTCGTCGCACGAGGTCCGTGAAGGAGGCGCCGCCGTCGACAGTGATCCGCAGCGGCAGGCCCTCGTACCCGAAGGTGATGTCGTGGGCGCCGCTGTAGCGGTGCAGCAGGGCGGCGTACACGGCCAGCAGAATCGATTCGCTGGGTGCGACCGCCGCGACCAACGGGCGACGCAGAGTGTGTCGTTCACCGGAAGGGCGCAATGGGTACGGGAAGTCGACCGGAAGAGCGGTCTCCTGCGGGAGCGGTTCGAGCAGCCGTCGCCAGAAGGCCGAGAGCGCGCCTTCCGCGTCGTCGTCGATACCGGGCACACGTACTTCGAAACCGGACACAGGCGACCGTGCCTCCAGAGTGTACGGACCGGCTCAGCCGGAGGACCGCGGGCCATACTAAGGTAAGCATTACCTAACCAAAAGACCCCAGTCCCGGCGGACCCCATTCCCACCACTACTATTAAGGTCTGCCTAACCTAAGGGAGTTACCCGTTGGAGACCGCACGGTGACGCGGGGCAGAAGGGTTCGCCCCGTTCTTCTTGTGGCGGTGCTGGGCGCCGTCCTGCTCGGACTGTGCCTTCTGTCACTCGCCCTCGGCGCGGCCAGCATTCCGCCCGATCAGGTGGTGCGAGCGCTGTTCGGTGACGCGCCCAGCCGGTTCGTCGACAACGTCATCTGGTCGGCACGGGTGCCCCGTACGACCCTCGGGCTGGCGGCCGGGGCGGCGCTCGGTCTGTCGGGCGCGCTGATGCAGGCGCTGACCCGCAATCCGCTCGCGGACCCGGGGATCCTCGGGGTGAGCGCCGGTGCCTCGTTCGCGATCGTGCTGGCTGTCGGAGTGTTCGGATTCGCGTCGTTCTACGGGTACGTGTGGTTCGCGTTCGCGGGTGCGATGGCGGCCAGCGTCCTCGTGTACTTCCTGGGCAGGCTGGGGCGCTCCGGGCTCACCCCAGTCAAACTCGCGCTCTCCGGCATCGCGGTGACCTCCCTTCTCTCCTCCCTGACCAGCGCGATCGTGCTGACCGACGCCGACGCGCTCAACCGCTACCGCTTCTGGTCGGCGGGTTCGATGGCCGACCAGGACGGCGACACCGTCCTGCGGATCCTGCCCTTCCTCGCCGTGGGCGCGCTGCTGGCCTTCGCCTCCGCGCCCGCCCTCAACAGCATGGCCCTGGGCGACGACGTCGCGGCCTCGCTCGGCCGCCGCCTCGGCCTGGTGCGGCTCCAGGGCGTCACGGCGGTCACCCTGTTGACCGGGGCCGCCGTCGCGGTCATCGGCCCGGTCGTCTTCATCGGGCTGGTAGTGCCGCATGTCGCCCGGGTGCTGGCCCAGATAGCGGGGATCGGCCCCGACCAGCGCTGGCTGCTGCCGCTGTCCGCCGTACTCGCGCCGAGTCTGCTGCTCGCCGCGGACATCATCGGGCGCCTGATCGCCCGGCCCATCGAGGTCCAGGCCGGGGTGATCGTCGCGTTCATCGGGGGGCCGTTCTTCATCGCCCTGGTGCGGCGGCGGAAACTGGCGGAGGTGTGAACATGACGAACCCCAAAGCCACGTTGGAGCCCGCTCGCCATTCCGGCCGCGTCCAGCGCACCTACCGCCTGACGGTCCCCCCGGTCTCCGGAATCCTCCGCCCCCGCCTCGTGACGGTCGGCGCGCTGCTCGCCGTGGGCACGTTCCTCCTCTTCTGCTGGAGTCTGACGATCGGCGACTACCCGATCGCCTTCGGGGACGTCGTACGCGCCCTGGCCGGCTCCGGCGACCCCGGTACCGTGCTCGTCGTCCAGGAACTGCGCCTGCCGCGCGCCCTGGTGGGGCTGCTGGCCGGGATCGCCTTCGGGGTGTCCGGCGGGCTGTTCCAGACGATGACCCGCAATCCGCTGGCCAGCCCCGACATGATCGGCCTCACCCAGGGCGCGGGCATGTTCGTGGTCGCGGGCATCGTCCTGGGCTGGGACGGCGGCCTCGGCACCCAGACCCTCGGTCTGCTGGGCGCGCTGACCACGGCGCTCCTCGTGTACGCGCTGGCCTGGCGGCGTGGGACCACCGGCTACCGGATCATCCTGGTCGGCATCGGCGTCGCCTGGATCTGTACGAGCGCCACCGACTACCTGGTCGCCAAGGGCGGCCGGTTCCAGGCACAGGCCGCGCTGGGCTGGCTGGTCGGCAACCTCAACGGCCGTACGTGGTCGGACGTCGGGCCGCTCGCGATCGCCCTGGCGGTCCTCCTCCCGACGGCGCTGCTGCTGGGCAGGCTGCTGCGTACGCTCCAGTTGGGCGACGACGTGGCGACCGGTCTCGGGACCCGCGTCCAGCCCGTACGCCTCGCCATCCTGCTCTCCGGCGTCGGCCTGATCGCCTTCGCGACGGCCTCCGCCGGACCGGTCGCCTTCGTGGCGCTGGCCGCCCCGCAGATCGCCCAGCGCCTCGCACGCACCGCCTGGCCGCCCACGGTCGCGTCCGGTCTGACCGGGGCGTTGATGGTGCTGGGCAGCGATCTGATCGCCCGTACGCTGATCTCCGGCACGGAACTGCCGGTCGGAATCGTCACCGGCGTGCTCGGCGCGCCCGTCCTGCTCTGGCTGCTCGTCCGCGCCAACCGCGCGGGTTCAGGAGGCTGATCCCCATGTCGACGGACCCCACGGACGTCCAGTCCACGACCGAGGCCACGACCACCACCGAGGACGCCGTGCTCCCGGCGGACCCTCTGCCCACGAGCACCCGGGAGCCGGTCGCCGACCCGGACCTGAGAGCGACGGGCCTGCGGCTGTCGTACGACAACCGGGTGGTCGTGGACGGCCTGGACCTGGCGGTGCCGCCCGGCCGGATCACGGCGATCGTCGGCGCCAACGCGTGTGGAAAGTCAACGCTGTTGCGGGCTCTGGCCCGGTTGCTGGCGCCCCGAGAGGGTGCGGTCCACCTGGACGGACGGGCTCTGCACTCCATCCCCACAAGGGAGTTGGCGCAGCGCCTGGGCATCCTGCCCCAAAGCCCGGTGGCGCCCGAGGGGTTGACGGTCATCGACCTCGTCAACCGGGGCCGTTCACCGCACCAGACCTGGTGGCGGCAGTGGTCGAAGGCGGACGAGCAGGCCGTGCACGAGGCGCTCGCCGCGACCAACATGACCGACCTCGCGGACCGTCCGGTGGACGAGTTGTCCGGTGGGCAGCGGCAGCGGGCGTGGATCGCGATGGCGGTCGCCCAGGGCACGCCCGTACTCCTGCTCGACGAGCCGACGACGTATCTCGACCTGGCCCACCAGATCGACGTACTGGACCTGATCACGGACCTCAACCGGCGCGAGAACCGCACGGTGGTGATGGTCCTGCACGACCTCAACCAGGCCTGCCGGTACGCCGATCACGTGGTCGCGATGAAGTCGGGGCGGATCGTGGCGGAGGGGGCGCCGGCGGAGGTCATCACGGCGGAGACGGTGGAGGACGTGTTCGACCTGAACTGCCGCATCACGCTGGACCCGGTCAGCAACACGCCGATGGTGATCCCGATGGGCCGCCACCACGGGGACCGGTAACTTTTCTTCGCCCTCGCCGCCCCTACCCGTCCCATCCTCGGGGGCGCTGCCCCCGAACCCCCGCTCCTCAAACGCCGGAGGGGCTGATTTTCAGCCCGTCCGGCGTTTGAGGACAAGGCCCGTTCAGGGCCGTAGCGGGGGTCTGGGGGCGCAGCCCCCCAGGGATGGGACGGGGGCAGGGGCGGCGGGGGCGAGGAAACCGCGTCAGGGACGCGCCGTCAGATACCCGCCCATCGTCCGGAAGTACTCCGTCGCCGCGATCTCCGCCCCGTCCTCCGTCCGCACCCGCTTCACCAACAGGCCCCGCAGGCGCCCGTTCCGCGCCTCCGCGCCCGCTACCACCACGATGCCGTCGCCCTCGCGGATGAAGATGCGGCCCGGGGTGCCGCCGTAGCAGCCCTCCGAGACCGCGGCCTCGACAATGCGTATGCGCTGACCCTTGTGGTGGGTGAAGGCGTTGGGGTACGGGTCCGACTGGGCGCGGATCAGGCGCTCAATCGCCTCCGCCGGCCAGCTCCAGTCGATGCGGCTGTCCTCCAACGACCGCTTGTGGAAGAAGCTCGCCCTGCTGCGGTCCTGGGGGATCCACTCCGCGCGGCCCGATGCGATGAGCGCGAGGGACTCGTGGACCACCGGTGTGATCAAGTCCACAGTGCGGTGGAAGAGGTCCGTGACCGTGTCGCGTGCGCCCACAGGGATCGCACGCTGAAGCAGCACGTCACCGGCGTCCAGCTCCGCGTTCATGCGGTGCGCGGTGACTCCGACCTCCCGTTCGCCGTTGATGAGCGCCCAGATCAGCGGGGAGAAGCCCGCGTACGCCGGGAGGAGGGAGTCGTGGATGTTGAGCGTGCCGTGCGCCGGGAGGTCGAAGATCTCCGGGGGCAGGACCGTGCGCCAGTTGTTGGCGACTATCAGGTCCGGCACCAACTCCCGTAGCGCGGTGAGGAGTTCGGGGTCGTCCGGGCGGTTGCGCAGCAGCACCGGGATGCCGTGCTTCTCGGCGAGGTCGGCCACCGAGTCGTCCCAGATTTTTTCGTATACGTGGTCGCTCTTGGGGTGGGTGACCGCCATGACCACCTCGTGATCGGAGTCCAGCAGGGCCTGGAGCGTGCGGTGCCCCCAGGTCTGATAGCCGAACATGACGACCCGCATAGTCGATCCTTCCGTAGGACACACCATTGCAAGGTAAGGCTAACCTTATTTAACATCAGTGCGCCTAGGGGAAGGGAAGTTGCGGTGAACGCACTGCACGACGAACCGGACGCCATCCATGACGTGCTCGGCATCGGCTTCGGCCCGTCAAATCTGGCGCTGGCCATAGCGATCGCGGAACACAACGCACAAGCCGCGCCTGAGGAGCGCATTCGCGCCGAGTTTCTGGAGCGCCAGCCACGGTTCGGCTGGCACCGCGGCATGCTCATCGACGACGCGACCATGCAGGTGTCCTTTCTCAAGGACCTGGTCACCATGCGCAACCCGACCAGCGACTTCAGCTTCCTGTGTTTCCTGCGGGACCGCGGCCGGCTGGTGGACTTCCTCAACGCGAAGACCCTCTTCCCGCTGCGGATCGAGTTCCACGAGTACTTCGAGTGGGCGGCGGGCCGGGTCGCGGACCAGGTCACGTACGACGCGGAGGTCGTGTCCGTCGAGCCTGTGCTGACCGAGGGCGGCGAGGTCCGCTGGTTCGACGTCGTCAGCCGTGTGCCCGGCCGGCCGGAGCGTACGGTGGTCCGCCGCGCCCGCAACATCTCGGTGGCCGTCGGTCTCGAACCGCATGTGCCGCCCGGCACCGCGCTGTCCGACCGCATCTGGCACAACAGCGAACTGGTGCCGCGTACCCGCGAGTTGAGCGGTACGGGCGCCTCCGTGGACCGCATTCTCGTCCTCGGCGCAGGCCAGAGCGGCGCCGAGGCGGTCGACTTCCTGCACCGCTCCTTCCCCGACACCGAGGTCTGCGCGGTCTTCGCCAAATACGGCTACACGCCCGCCGACGACAGCCCGTTCGCCAACCGGATCTTCGACCCGGAGGCGGTGGACGTCTACTTCCGGTCCCGGCCGGAGGTGAAACAGTCGCTGTACGACTACCACCGTTCCACCAACTACTCGGTGGTGGACATGGACTTGATCGAGTCGCTGTACGCCACGATGTACCGCGAGAAGGTCCAGGGCCACGAGCGGCTGCGGATGCGCAACGTCTCCCGCATCCGGGACGTCGAGCAGTTCGACGACCGGTTGGACGTCACCGTCGAGTATCTCCCCACCGGGGAACGGGAGGTGCTCTCCTGCGACGTGCTCGTGCACGCCACCGGATACCGGCCCCGGGACCTCGACAGCCTGTTGGGCAGAGCCGCCAAACTGTGCCTGCGGGACGACAACGACGCCGTCCGGGTCGGCCGCGACCACCGGGTCGAGGCGGCGCCCGAAGTCACCGCCGGCATCTACCTCCAGGGCGCGACCGAGCACACGCACGGTCTCACCTCGACGCTGCTGTCGACGACCGCCGTTCGCTCGGGAGAGATCCTCGACTCGCTGCTCGACCGTCGCACGGTCGAGGCGGGTGCGAGCACTGGGCAGCCATCTTCAACTTAGAGTAGCCTCACCTAAGTTTTAGGCCTGCCCGAGTACACGCACACGCACTTAGGCAGGCCTTACCGGCCCAAACAGTCGTCCGATCCCAGAGGGGTTACGGGTGAGTAGTCCTTCACAGCTGTCGGGGCGGGACGTCCTGCGACAGACAGTCAGAGGGCAGCGGCGCGATGTCGCCGTCGGCTCGCTGCTCGGCTCCGGCCACCAGTTGGGCGAGGCGCTGGTGCCGGTCCTGATCGGTCTGGTCATCGACCGCGCCGTCACGGGCTCCGACACCGGCTCCCTGGTGAGCTGGCTCGTCGTCCTCGCCGTCGTCTACGTCGGTCTCGCGCTGAGCTGGCGTTTCAGCGCCTGGTCCGCCGACCGGGCCGCCGCCCAGGCCGAACACACCCTCCGTATCTCCCTCGTACGCCGGGTCCTGGCCCCCGGGGGCGGCGCGGAGGAGGGCCGACTGCCCGGCGCGCTCGCCAACATCGCCACCGAGGACGCCAAACGCGTCGGCGCCGTCAACATGGCGGCCATGGCCGGGATTTCGGCGCTCGCCGGGGTCCTCGTCAGCGCGATCGTCCTGCTGCGTACGTCCGTCACGCTCGGCCTGGTCGTACTGCTCGGCACGCCCGTGCTGCTGTGGCTGGGCCATCTGCTGAGCAAGCCGCTGGAGTCGCGCAGCGAGGCCGAGCAGGAGCGGGCCGCGCACGCCTCGGCAGTCGCCGCCGATCTGGTGGCCGGTCTGCGTGTCCTCAAGGGCATCGGCGGCGAGTCGACCGCCCTGGCCCGCTACCGCACGACCAGCCGCGACTCCCTCCAGGCCACCCTCAAGGCGGCCCGGGCGCAGGCCTTCCAGAGCGGCATGGTGCTCACCCTCACCGGCTGTCTGATCGCCGCCGTCGCCCTGGTCGGCGGCCGGCTCGCCGCCCAAGGGGACATCAGTCTCGGCCAGTTGGTGTCGGCGGTCGGGCTCGCCCTCTTCCTCCTCGGCCCGCTGGAGGTCCTCGCGTGGGTCAACGCCGAGCTGGCCCAGGGCCGTGCCTCGGCGACCCGGATCGCGGAGGTGCTGGCCGCCCCGCACACCGTCGCCCCGGGCACCGCGACCCTGGCCGAGCCGGTGCGTGGCGCGGTCCGTCTCACCGGCGTCAGCTTCGGCGGACTCCAGGGCCTCGACCTCGACATCGCACCGGGTGAACTGCTCGGCGTGGTCGCGACCGACCCCGCGCACGCCACCGACCTGCTTCGCTGTCTGGCTCGCCGCTCCGACCCGGAGGCGGGCACCGTCGAGCTGGACGGCATCCCCCTGCGGGACCTGGACCCGGCCGAGCTGCGCACCGCGCTGCTGGTGGCCGAGCACGACGCGGACCTCTTCGAGGGCACCGTCCGCAGCAACGTCACGGCGGCCGCACCCGACGGGGCCGACCCCGAACCGGCGATGACGGCGGCCGGGGTGGCCCAGGTCGCGCAGACCCTCCCGGACGGTGAGGACACCGCGGTCAGTGAGCAGGGCCGCTCGCTCTCCGGCGGGCAACGGCAACGCGTCGCGCTGGCCAGGGCGTTGGCGGCCGAGCGGCCCGTCCTGGTGGTCCACGATCCGACCACCGCCGTGGACGCGGTGACCGAGGCGGGCATCGCCACCGGAGTCCGGGAGATCCGCAAGGGCCGTACGACGGTGCTGGTGACCACGAGTCCCGCGCTGCTGTCGGTCACCGACCGGGTCGTCCTGCTGGAGGACGGACGGGTGACCGACGCGGCACCGCACGCCGATCTGATACACCGTCATGAGACCTACCGAGCGGCGGTGCTGTCATGAGCGACCACGAACTCCCCGGCGCCACACGGGAGTTGCTGCCCACGGCGACGCCCCGGCGCACCCGTGCCGCCGTCGGCGAACTGGTCCGCCCGCACCGCGGGCTCGCCATCGGCGCGTTCGCCGTGATGGTCGCCGCGACCGGCGTCGGACTGCTCGTCCAGCCGCTGCTCGGCCGCATGGTGGACCTGGTCGCCGACCACCGCCCGCCGGACGAACTCACCCTGCCCGTCGTCCTCCTGGTCCTGGTGGCCGTCACCCAGGGCGGCACCACCGCACTCGGGCTGTCCCTGGTGTCCCGGCTCGGCGAGACCGTACTGGCCCAGCTGCGCGAACGGTTCGTCGAGCGGGCGCTGCAACTGCCCCTGGAACAGGTGGAGAAGGCCGGGTCCGGCGACCTCAACGCCCGGGTCACCCGGGATGTCTCGGTGGTCGGCGAGGCGGTGCGCAACGCGCTGCCCGAGCTGGCCCGTTCCCTGCTCGCCATCGTGCTGACCTTCGCCGCGCTGGCCGCCCTGGACTGGCGCTTCCTGCTGGCCGCGCTGCTCGCGGTGCCCATCCAGGCGGGGACCGCGCGGTGGTACGTACGCAACGCGGTGCCCCTGTACGCCGAGCAGCGCATC
Source organism: Streptomyces sp. GQFP (assembly GCF_021545335.1). Classification (GTDB taxonomy): domain Bacteria; phylum Actinomycetota; class Actinomycetes; order Streptomycetales; family Streptomycetaceae; genus Streptomyces. The sequence continues at coordinate 1,142,825 of NZ_CP089312.1, forward strand.
GCCATGGGGTCCCAGCAGCAGCAGCTCCTGGACACGATCGCGGGCGCCGGGACCGTACGGGCGTTCCGGCTGGAGGAGCCGCACACCGAGTCGGTGACCCGACGGTCGTCCGCCGCCGTCGCGTTGACGATGCGGGGCGTGCGGCTGGTGCTGGGCTTCTACAACCGGCTGCACATCGCCGAGTACACCGGTCTGGCCGCCGTCCTGGTCACCGGGTTCCTGCTGGTGCGTGCCGACTCGGTGTCCATCGGTACGGCCACGGCTGCCGCGCTCTACTTCCACAGTCTTTTCGGCCCGGTCAACCAGGCCCTGGCCCTGCTCGACGACGCCCAGTCGGCGACGGCGGCGCTGGCCCGGCTGGTCGGCGTGGCGGACGTACCGGCCCCCGGGGCCACTCCCCCGGCGCCCACGGCACAGCACCGGGAGCCCGGCACGGTCACCGTGACCGGCGTCCACCACGAGTACGTGCCGGGGCGTCCCGTCCTTCGGGACGTGCATCTCACGCTGGCCGCCGGGGAGCGGGTCGCGCTGGTCGGGCCGAGCGGCGCGGGCAAGACGACGCTCGCCAAGCTCATCGCGGGGGTGCACGAGCCGACCTCCGGCACGGTCCACCTCACGGGTGTGTCAACGACCGCCGACAGCCTGCCCGTTGCCCTGGTCACCCAGGAGACGCATGTCTTCGCGGGCCCGCTCGCCGACGATCTGCGGCTCGCGCGCGCCGACGCGACGGACGAGGCCCTGCGCTCGGCCCTGACCGAAGTGGACGCGCTGGACTGGGTGTCGGGCCTGCCCGAGGGCCTGGACACCGTCGTCGGCGAGGGCGGGCACCGGCTCACCGCCGCCCAGGTGCAGCAACTCGCCCTGGCCCGGCTGGTGCTGGCGGATCCGCCGGTCGCCGTGCTGGACGAGGCGACGGCCGAGGCCGGCAGTACCGGAGCACGGCTGCTGGAGAAGGCAGCCGACCGGGCGATCGAGGACCGTACGGCCCTCGTGGTCGCCCACCGTCTCACCCAGGCCGCGGACGCGGACCGGATCGTCGTCATGGACGGCGGGCGGATCGTGGAGAGCGGCACCCATGACGAGCTGTGCGCGGCGGCCGGAACCTACGCCTCCCTGTGGGAAGCCTGGTCCGGCACCCGTTCCACAGCCGAGAAGCCCCCCACGCCACGTCCCAGCACCGACACAACCACCACCATGAAGGACCACTGATGCTCGGCTCTCCCAGAGGCTCTCGGCTCGCCGCGGCGCTCACCTCCGTACTGCTCCTCTTCGGTACCGCCACCGCCTGCGGTTCCGACGACGACTCCTCCGACACGGCGGGCTCCACGGCCAGCGCGTCCGCCGACTCCGCCTTCCCGGTGACCCTGACGCACAAGTACGGCAGCACCACCATCGAGTCCGAGCCGAAGCGGATCGTCACTGTCGGTCTGACCGACCAGGACGCCGTGCTCGCGCTGGGCAAGGTGCCGGTCGGTACGACCGAGTGGCTGGGCGGCTACAAGGGTGCCATCGGCCCGTGGGCCGCGGACAAGCTGGGCAGCGCGGCGGTGCCGACCGTCCTCAAGGACACCGGCACGGGCCCGTCGGCGGAGAAGATCGCCGCGCTCAAGCCCGACCTGATCCTCGCGGTCTACAGCGGTCTGACGAAGGCGCAGTACGACACGCTGTCGAAGTTCGCCCCGGTGGTGGCCCAGCCGAAGGAGTACAACGACTTCGGCGTTCCGTGGCAGGACCAGACCGAGATCATCGGCAAGGCGCTCGGCCAGGAGGCCAAGGCGAAGGAGCTGGTCACCGGGGTCGAGACCGACTTCAAGACGGCTGCCTCCGAGCACCCCGAGTTCGCCGGCAAGACCGGCCTGATGGCGACCCCGTACGAGGGTATCTTCGTCTTCGGCAGCCAGGACCCGCGCTCGCGCGTCCTCACGAACCTCGGTTTCAAGCTGCCCACCGACCTGGACAAGGTCATCGGTGACGAGTTCGGCGCCAACATCAGCAAGGAGCGCACCGACCTCCTGAACACGGACGCGATCGTGTGGATCGTCGCCGACACCACCAAGGACAAGGCGACGCTGCGCAAAGACGCCCTGTACGCGGACCTGAAGGTGGCCAAGGAGGACCGTGAGGTCTTCGTCAAGGAGAGCAGCGACTACGGCAACTCGGTGTCGTTCGTGTCGGTGCTGAGCCTGCCGTACATGTTGGAGCGACTGGTCCCGCAGCTGTCGGCGGCCGTCGACGGCAAGACGGACACGAAGGTGACCGAGCCGACCAGCTGACGTCCCCTCATATGGCTGCGGCCCGACCGGAGTTGCGGTCGGGCCACAGCCATCTATAGGGACTTCCGGCTCACGTGGTGGGCCTGATCTGCCACTGCTGGCAGTTGTTGTTCAGCCAGGTCCACTGGCGTACGTCGGCGCCGTCCGCGGAGGAGCAGTCGGCGACGTCGGCGACCTTGCCGGTGGACTCGTTCACGATGCGGACGTAGTCACCGGTGGCGGTGTAAACGAGCCTGAACTTCTGGCAGTTGTTGTTCAGCCAGGACCACTGACGCAGATCCGTGCCGTCGGCCGTTGCGCAGTCCGCGGTGTCCATCACCTTGCCGGTGGCGACGTTGACCAGCCGGCTGGTGTCGTCGGCCTGGTCCTCGATGCGCCACTTCTGGTTGGCGCCGCCGTTGCACGTCCACTGGAAGATGTTGGTGCCGTCGGCGGTGTTCCCGCCCTCCACGTCGAGGCACTTGCCGCTGTTGCGGTTGACCAGCGTGTACGCGGTCGGGGTCACCGCGGTCTCACCGGCCGGGCCGGGAAGCGTGGTGCCGAGCGCGACCGGCGTGCCGAAGTTCGGCGTGCCGTCGGCGTTCCAGGTGAACTTCTGGGCGCGGGTGGTCCGGCCGTTGCCGCAGCCGCCCGAGGCCGAGTCGTTGGCGTGGTAGACGAGCCAGTTCTCGGTGCCGTCCGGCGAGGTGAAGAACCCGTTGTGGCCCGGTCCGTAGACCCCGGCGGCATCGTTGCGCTGGAAGACGGGCGTCTGCTTCTTCGTCCAGGAGGACGCCAACAGCGGGTCGGTGCCGGTGAGTTCGAGCTGACCGAGCTTGTAGTCGGCTGTCACGCAGTAGCTCGCCGAGAAGGTGAGGAAGGTCCGGCCGTCGTGATAGAGCGGCTCGGGCCCCTCGTTGACGGGCGCCCCGGAGGTCTCCCAGGCCAGCGTCGGCTGGGAGATCAGGCTGAAGGTGGAGCCGCTGATGGTGTACGGGTTGGTCATCGGCGCGATGACGAGGCTCTGCTTGCTGCCGCCGATGGCACCGCTGCCGACCAGGTAGAGCTTGCTGTTGTACTTCAGCACGGTGGCGTCGATGAGCCAGCCGCCCGGGTCGAGGTTGGACCCGGTGAGCTGGTTCTTGAAGGTGTACGGGCCCATCGGATCGGTGCCGGCGCTCTCCACGACGTACGTCCGCTGCTGGTCACAGCAGGCGGCCCCGCTCGGCGCGCCGGAGTAGTACAGATACCAGTGGCCGTCGAAGAAGTGCAGCTCGGGCGCCCAGAAGTTGTTGTTGCGGGTCGAGGTGGTGTCGCTCCAGACCTGCACGCTGGGAGCCGTCGAAAGTCCGGCCAGGGTCGGCGACTTGCGCATGGTCAGGACGCCGGTGAAGGACGTGGTGACCAGGTAGTAGTTGCCGTTGTAGTACTCCAGCCAGGGGTCGGCGCCCTTCTGGGACTTGACCGGGTTCGTGTACGGGCGTCCCTCGGCCGCGGCGGCGGGCTGGATGCCCACGACGGGCACGAGCAGCGCGAGAAGCGCTGCCAGGAGGGTCAACCAGTGACGGGTACGGAACACAACAGGTCCCCTTCTTATGGCCACATTGTTCATGTTGTTCGAAATCCCGGACCATGTACGCAACTTCGACCAGAACATAGGGACGCGAGGTGCACACGTCAACGCTTGTGACAGCTTCGGTTCCGGTTGACGTCCAGCGTGTAAAAACAAGTTGTCCGACCCGCCGAACGCTGTTCGAAAAGTCTTGACGCCCCTGGTCGCAGCGATTGACACTCTCGCAACGCGAGGACACACAGACGAAATCTGCGCCCCTCCGTCACCTCCCCCGTGCCTGAGCAGAGGAAGCCGAAACGATGCACCTCCCGAGATCGCGCGGCCGTACCAGACGCTGGTCGGAACGGCTCGCCGGACTGACCGCCGCTTCCCTTCTCCTCGGCCTCGCCGGGCCGTTGGTGTTGTCCGCCCCCGCCCAGGCCGCCGCGGCCGACATCACCGACGGTCTGACCCTCTGGTACAAGCTCGACGCGGCCTCCGGTACCGCCGTGGCAGACGCCTCGGGCAACGGCCGTACCGGCACGGTGAACGGCACCGCCGGCTGGTCCGACTCGGGCGAGGGACTCGCCTTCAACGGTTCGGACACCTACATCAAGGTGCCGGACAACATCATGAGCGGGATGGACTCGATCACCGTCTCGATGGACGTGAAGGTCGACACCGCCCAGTCCAACCCGTACTTCATCTACGGCTTCGGCAACACCAGCGGCACGGTCGGCAACGGCTACCTGTTCACCACGGGCAACTCCTTCCGGACCTCCATCGCCAGCGGCAACTGGTCGACGGAACAGACGACACGCTCCGCGGGCACCAACCTCCAGCGCGCGGTCTGGAAGCAGATCACCTACACCCAGACCGGCAACACGGGCGTGCTCTACGAGGACGGCGTGGAGGTGGGCCGCAACACGGCGATCACCCTCACCCCCGGCTCCATCGGCTCGGGCACGACCACCGCCAACTACATAGGCAAGTCGGTCTATCCCGGCGACAACCTCTTCAAGGGCAACATCCGCGACTTCCGGATCTACGACCGGGCGCTGGCGACCACGGAGGTCGAGGAACTCTCCCTCCCCGTCGCCACGCAGGGCGTAGCGGCGGACAAGTCGGCGCTGACGCTGGGCGACACCAGCGCGGTGATCGCCGATCTGACCCTGCCGAGCGCGGGCCCGGCGGGCGGTTCCGCCATCACCTGGGCGACCGACCACGCCTCGGTGGTGTCGGCGAGCGGTGCGGTGACCCGCCCGGCCGCCGGTGAACCGGACGGCCACGCCACGCTCACGGCGACCCTGAAGAAGGGCCCGGTGAGCGACACCAAGACCTTCGACGTCACCGTCCCGGCCACCTTCGACGACACGACGGCCACCCAGCGGGCCGCCGAGGCACTGACCGTCCCGAACATCGACGACGTACGGGGGAACCTCACCCTTCCCTCAACGGGCGTCTACGGCACGGCGGTTGCCTGGTCGTCGGCGAACCCGGACGTCGTCACGGCCGACGGTGTGGTCCACCGCCCCGCGCACGGCGACGGCGGTACGACGGTCGACCTGACCGCGACCGTCACCAAGGGCACGGCCACCACGACCCGCACGCTGACCGCCAAGGTCCCCGAACTCCCCGCGAAGGAAGCCCTCAAGGGCTATATGTTCAGCTACTTCACCGGCGAGGGCACCTCGGACGGCGAGCAGCTCTACGCGGCCCTCAGCAAGGGCAACGACCCGCTGAAATGGCGGGAGTTGAACGACGGCAAGCCCGTCCTGACCTCCACGCTCGGCGAGAAGGGCCTGCGCGACCCGTTCATCATCCGCTCCCCCGAGGGCGACAAGTTCTACCAGATCGCCACCGACCTGCGGATCTACGGCAACGGCGACTGGGACGCCTCCCAGCGCACCGGCAGCAAGTCCATCATGGTGTGGGAGTCCACCGACCTGGTGAACTGGACCAACCAGCGTCTGGTGAAGGTCTCCCCCGACTCGGCCGGCAACACCTGGGCGCCGGAGGCCTATTACGACGAGAAGCTCGGCGAGTACGTGGTCTTCTGGGCGTCGAAGCTGTACACGACCGCCGACCACTCCGGCGACACGTACAACCGCATGATGTACGCGACGACCCGTGACTTCTACACCTTCAGCGAGCCCAAGGTCTGGGTCGACCGCGGCTACTCGGTCATCGACTCCACGGTCGTCCAGCACGACGGCGAGTACTACCGCCTCTCCAAGGACGAGCGGAACAACAGCTCCTCCACGCCCAACAGCAAGTTCATCTTCGAGGAGAAGAGTGACTCGCTGAAGAACCTCTCCTGGACCGCCGTCGCCGAGGGCATCGGCAAGGGCGTGATGAGCGCGGCCGAGGGCCCGCTGGTGTTCAAGTCGAACACCGAGGAGAAGTGGTACGCGTTCCTCGACGAGTTCGGCGGTCGCGGCTACATCCCCTTCGAGACGACGGACCTGGACTCCGGCGTCTGGACCCCGTCCACCGGCTACGACCTGCCGTCGAAGCCCCGCCACGGCACCGTGCTCCCGGTCACCCAGACCGAGTACGACCGGCTCCTGAAGACCTACCAGCCGGACCAGATCATCACGAGCGCCGAGGACGTCAAGGTCGAGACGCGCATCGGTGACGCCCCGGTCCTGCCCGCCACCGTGATCGCCGAGTCGGCGGACGGTGTGAAGCGGCCCGTCGCCGTCACCTGGGAGGCCGTGGCCGAGTCGCAGTACGCGCAGGCCGGCACCTTCACCGTGAGGGGCGACCTGGCGGGCGACTCCGCGATCGGGGTCAGCGCCGAGGTCACGGTCTCCGCCGAGGGCCCGGACGTCCCGGCCGACCTGCTCCTGCACTACGACTTCGACGAGACCGGCGGCAGCATCGCCCGCGACTCCAGCGGCCACGGCTACCACGGCACCTATGTCCGAACTCCCGACTTCGGTACGGGAGTCGAGGGCGGCTCCTTCAAGATGTCCGGCGGCAACAGCAGTTCCAGCTCGCCGTACGTCAAGATCCCGGGCGGGGTCCTGAAGGACACGACCAGCGTCACCGTCTCCACGTACGTGAAGTGGAAGGGCGGCGACAAATTCCAGTGGCTGTTCGGCCTCGGCCCGGACAGCGACAAGTACCTGTTCGCCACGCCCTCCAACGGCGGCGGGAAGCTCTTCTCCGCGATCACCAAGGCGACTTGGTCCGGTGAGAAGCAGCTGATCGGCGGCTCCCAGCTCACCGCGGGCGAGTGGAAGCACGTCACCGTCACGCTGAACGGCGAGACCGAGACGGCGATCCTCTACGTGGACGGCGCCGAGGCGGCCCGTGTCAGCGGTGTCACCATCAAGCCGTCCGAGCTGTACGACTCCGCGAAGGACTACTCCGGCTACATCGGCAAGTCCCTGTACTCCTCGGACCCGTACTTCGGCGGCGAGGTCGACGACTTCCGGATCTACAACCGGGCCCTGACGCCCGCCGAGGTCCTGGAGATCAGCGGCAACACCACCGGGATCGCCACGGCGACCCACCCGGCGCTGAAGACCGACGCGATCATCACCGACAAGGACAGCAAGATCGTCCTGCCGCTCATTTCGGGCAGTGATGTCACCGCCCTGGCACCGGAGTTCACCCTGGCCCACGGCGCGGCCATCAGCCCCGCCTCCGGCGCCCTGCGCGACTTCACCGAGCCGGTCACGTACGAGGTCACCGGCTCCGACGGCAAGAAGCGCACCTGGACGGTGACGGCCGTGGAGATGAAGAGCCCGGTGCTGCCGGGCCTGAACGCGGACCCGAACATCGTCCGCTTCGGCGACACCTTCTACATCTACCCGACCACCGACGGCTTCGAGGGCTGGAGCGGTACGCAGTTCAAGGCGTACTCGTCCAAGGACCTGGTCCACTGGACCGACCACGGCGTCATCCTGGACCTCGGCCCCGACGTCTCCTGGGCCGACAGCCGCGCCTGGGCGCCGGCGATGGAGGAGAGGGACGGCAAGTACTACTTCTACTTCTGCGCCGACGCGAACATCGGTGTGGCGGTGTCGGACTCGCCGACCGGCCCCTTCAAGGACGCCCTGGGCAAGCCGCTGCTGAAGGCCGGTGACTACACGGGCCAGATGATCGACCCGGCGGTCTTCACCGACGACGACGGCACGTCCTACCTCTACTGGGGCAACGGCCGCGCCTACGTCGTCCCGCTGGGCGACGACATGGTCTCCTTCGACGCCTCGAAGGTCACCAACATGACGCCGAGCAACTACAACGAGGGCACCTTCGTCATCAAGCGCAAGGGCACCTACTACTTCATGTGGTCGGAGAACGACACACGTGACGAGAACTACCAGGTCGCCTACGCCACCGGCCCCTCGCCCACCGGTCCCTGGACCAAGCAGGGCGTGATCCTGGAGAAGGACCTCTCGCTCGGCATCAAGGGCCCCGGCCACCACTCGGTGGTCAACGTCCCGAACACCGACGACTGGTACATCGCCTACCACCGGTTCGCGATCCCCGGCGGCGACGGCATGCACCGCGAAACGACCATCGACAAGCTGGAGTTCGACGCCGACGGTCTGATCAAGAAGGTCGTCCCGACCCTGTCGAGCATCGACCCGGTGACCATCGTCCACGCGGGAGCGGACACAACGGGCCAGGAGGGCAGCGCGATCCCGCTCACGGGCACCATCTCCGGGGCAGGCACCCCGAGTTGGAGCGTCGGCGCGGCAACCCCCTGCACGATCGCGAACAGCACCGCCATCCCGGCATCCCTCACCTGCACGGACAACGGCACGTACGAGGTCACCCTGACCGGAGGCCGCAGCACCGACACTCTGACGGTGACGGTCACCAACGCGTCCCCGTCGATCACCTCGGCCCAGGGCCCGAAGACCCCGGTCCCGGCGGGCAAGCGCACCCCGGCCGCCCTCACGGTGATGTTCACCGACCCGGGCCGCTCCGACACCCACACCTGCACCGTCGACTGGAAGGACGGCACCACCCCGACGCCCGGCAAGGTCACGGGCGGCGTCTGCGAGGCGACCCACGCCTACCTCTCGGCGGGCCTCTTCCGCCCGACGGTCACGGTGACGGACGACGACGGGGCCTCGGACACGGCCCAGCTCCCCGAGCTGGTCGTGTACAACCCCGCCGGCCGCGCGACGGGCATCGGCGTGATCCCGTCCCGGGCGGGTGCCTACCCGGCCGACCCGGCACTGACCGGCAAGGCGGGCTTCTCCTTCGGCGCCTTCTACAAGAAGGGGGCGACGATCCCGGCGGGCACGGCGTCCTTCGACTTCACGCCGGACGGCAAGTCCAAGACGGGCGTGCGGCTGCGCGCCACGTCCTCCGACTGGCTGGTGGTGACGGACTCCAAGGCCGTGTACCAGGGCTCCGGCACGGTCAACGGCGTGAGCGGCTACGCCTTCCGCGTCACGGCCACGGACGGACCGGACACCTTCCGCATCCGGATCTGGAAGAAGTCCACGGGGGACGTCGTGTACGACAACCTCACAGGGACCGCGACGAAGGGCATCGTCATCGGCCACTAGGCCGGATGCACTGACCACGCCGGACAGCAGTACCCGAGGGCGCGTACACCAAGCAGGGCCTGACCGCCCGCCCGGTGTGCGCGCCCTCGGCATGCTGGTGCCCGGATCCCTCCGTGTGATTACCTGGCCGCATGACCGTGCTCGTGTCCCGCCGCCACGTCGACTACGCACGTGTCACCACCATGGGTTGTCCGTCCGCGAGCTGACACCACGCTCCGGCCTCTCCGGCCTCCGGCCGCCCCTTCCCGTCACCGCAACCGCGCTGCCCATGAAAGGCCCCCGCATGTCACCCCGTACCGCGAACACCGCCGTGGCCGTCCACCCCCTGCTCGCCGAACGCTGGAGCCCCCGCTCGTTCGACGCCGCCCACACGATCGGCGACGAGGAACTCGTCTCCCTGCTGGAGGCGGCCCGCTGGGCGCCCTCCGCCTACAACAGGCAGCCGTGGCGCTTCCTGGTCGGCCGCCGCGGCGACTCGACGTACGAGCAGATCTTCGGTGCCCTCGGAAGCACCAACCGCCGCTGGGCGGGGAACAGTTCACTGCTCGTCGCGGCGGTCGCCGGGGAGCGCCTGGACGACGGGACCCCGCTGTACGGCTCCGCGTACGACACCGGGCTCGCGGTGGCCCAGCTGTCGGTGCAGGCACACGCGCTGGGGCTGCACACCCACCAGATGGGCGGCTTCGACCGGGACCGGCTGCGCACCTCGCTGGGCGTCCCCGACGGCTACCAGCCGCAGTCCGTCACCGCGATCGGTGCCCTGGCCGCGGCGGACCTCCTCCCGCCGGACCTGCGCGAACGCGAGACCGCCGCCCGCGAACGGCGCCCCCTGGCGGAGACCTTCTTCGCGGAGCGGTGGGGCACGCCCCTCCCGGTCCGCCACGAGGACTGAGAGCGGCACTCCGGGCAGACGGCCTTGCCTCTGACGCATACGTCAGGGATTAGCGTGCGTCGACCGCCACGGCCGAACAGCGCCCGTGGCGCCGGTTCCTGACGCCCCGTCAACTGAAGCCTGGAGTTGCCGAGATGAGCACCGAAACACCGTCCACGACCCGGGAGATCCGACTCGTCAGCCTGCCCGAGCACCTGCCCGGGCCCGACCACCTGTCCGCCGTCGAGACACCACTGCCCGCACCGGGACCGGGCCAAGTCGTCGTCCGCAACCGGTACTTCCTCGTCTTCCCGGGGCTGCGCACACTCATCGTGGGCAAGGCCGAGGGCGTACCGCTGCCTCCCCTGCACGTCGGCGACGCGCTGTACGGTCCCGCCGTCGGCGAGGTCGTCGCGGTGGGCCCCGGCAGCGGTCTGCGCCCGGGCGACGAGGTGACCCACCTGCTCGGCTGGCGGGAGCACGCCCTGCTGGCCGACACCGACTGCGCCCCGCTGGGCGATGCACTGCCCGACCCCGTGGCGCATCTGGCGTCAGGGACACCCGTGTACGCGGCCCTCTCCCGGATCGCCGCCGTGCGACCCGGCGACACGGTCCTCGTCACCGGCGCGGCAGGAGCCGTGGGGAGCCTGGCGGGGCAGGTGGCCAGGCTGCTGGGCGCCGGCCGGGTCGTCGGCACCACCCGCTCCCCGCACAAGGCGGAACGGCTCCGGGCCGAACTCGGCTACGACGCCGTGCTGGTGCCGGGCGCGATCCCCTTCGCCGAGCAACTGGCCGCCGCCGCGCCCGACGGCATCGACGTCCTGCTGGACACGGTCGGCGGCGAACAGCTGACCGCTGCCGTCGGCGCGGCCCGCCACGGCGCACGGTTCGCACTGGTGGGCGCACTCTCCGGCCAGCTGGCGGCAGAGCGGGACGGCGACGGCTCCAGCGCCCCGGCGGAGCTCGACACCTTCCGGATCATCACCCACGGCATCGCGCTCCACGGCATCAGCGGCGCCGACCTCGGCCCGATCACGGCGGAGTGGACCAAACGCTTCGGCGAGTGGCTGCGCTCCGGCGAGATCGTCTTCCCCCAGGTACGGATCCCGGGCATCGATCGCGCTCCCGAAGCGTTGCAGGAACTGTTCGAGGGGCGGCACACCGGAACGGTCGTCGTGGAACTCCCGTGACGGTGAGGTGACGGCACGCTCCTCGTACCGGTCGAGAGGAGCGGGATGCGGATCGGGGACGCGGCGGCAGCGGCGGGCACGACACCAAGGGCACTGCGGTTCTACGAGGAGCGCGGTCTGCTGCCGGCGCCGCCGCGCACGGCCGCCGGGCAGCGCGAGTACGGTCAGGACCACGTGGCCCGGGTCAAGGTGATCCGCGAACTGCTCGCCCTCGGGCTCACCGTGGACGACCTCAGCGGCTTCGCCGACCGCATCCCGCTGCTCGTCGACAACCCGAGCCGCCGATGCAGCGGCTGCGAACCGGACGGCCCCGGCACCGGCGTCGTGAACCGCAGGCTGGCGGCCCTCGACGCCGAGATCGACCGCCTGACCCGACTGCGCACCCGGCTGGCGGAGCAGACGGCCCCGGCGAAGTGACCGCGCCCGGCCTGCCCATATGGTCGCGATCCCGCTGCTGGTTCGCCGGGCGGAGCGGCCGGCGTCCGCTCGCCGGGCGAGTCGTAGGGTGACGCATGCTGATCGTCATCGGCGGCCTCCCCGCCGCCGGCAAGACCACGCTCGCCCGCCTCCTGGCGGCCCGGATCGGCGCGGTCCATCTGCGGGTCGGCACCATCGAACAGGCCCTTGTGCGCTCGGGGCTGACCCCGCACCCCGTGGGACCCGCGGGCTACGTCGTGGGATACGCGTTGGCCGAGGAGCATCTCCGGCAGGGGCTGACCGTGATCGCGGAGTCGGTCAATCCACTGACCGTCACGCGCGACGGGTGGCGGTCGACAGCCGTGCGGGCGGCTGTGCCCGCCGTGGAGATGGAGGTCGTCTACTCCGACCGGGACGAGCACCGGCGACGGGTGGCCTCACGGTCGGTGGACATCCCCGATCTGCCGCTGCCCGACTGGCGGCGATCACGGATCGAGCTGCCACCACCGGCACAGGCAGCAAGGTCAGTAGGCGACGGGCCAGCCGCTGCTCCAGTCCAGGAGGTTGATGCCGAGCTTCGGAGTGCCGTTGTCCTGGCCGTCGTAGTAGTGGTAGACGATCAGGTCGCCGTCCGCGTCGTTCATGATCGACTGCCCGCCGGGGCCGATGTACCGGCCGTGCGACTCCAGTACGGGCGTACCTCCGTTGTTCGTCATGGCGACGCCGTTCTTGTCGTAGTACGGGCCGGTGACGCTCGTGGCCCGGCCGACCTTGACCTTGTACGTGGAACTCGTGCCGGCGCAGCAGGTGTCGTACGAGGCGAACAGGTAGTAGTAGCCGTTCCGTTCGACGATGGACGGGGCCTCGACGGCCTTGGTTCCGGTGGGGCGGGAGGCGAGCGAGTAGCGGGTGGTGTTGGACGAGAGCTGCTTCCCGGTCGACGGGTCGATCTGGATCATCTTGATCCCGGTCCACCAACTGCCGAAGGACAGCCACCACTTGCCGTCGTCGTTCACGAAGAGGTTCGGGTCGATGGCGTTGTAGTCGCTGGAGGTGGTGGATGTGTAGACCGTCCCGTAGTCGCTCCAGGAGCCGGGCAGTCCGGTCGTCGAACCGGCCAGCCCGATGGCCGACTTGTTCGAGCCGAAGGTCGAGACGGCGTAGTACATCAGGTACTTGCCGCCGCGGTATGAGATGTCGGGCGCCCATGCCTCGGTGGCGTACGACGACCACCAGCCGGGCTTGGTGCCGAAGGCGTCTCCGCCCGCGCTGAAGGCGATCCGGTTGGCCGAGGTCCTGTATGCGAGGCCGCCGCCGGTGGCGTACAGCAGGTACTGGCCCGAGGACGTACGGATCATCGTCGGATCGTGGACCACGATCGAGCCGGTGACGGTGCCCGGGTTCGGATACGCGGACGCCGAGCTCGGGACGAGGGCGAGCAGGATCGCCGCGGGGACGGCGAGGAGAGTGGTTCTACGAGTGGTCCTGGGGACTCTGCGGGTGGCTGTGCGAGCGTCTTTGCGGGAGGTGCGGCTCACGCGGATCCTCCTTGTGTGGGGGGACGACCCCGGCCGGACGTGTTCGACATGGTGAACGTCGGTCACGACTTCGAACGGGACCGTAGAATCGAACTCCTTGCGCGTCAACGGTTCGCGCAGCGATTCCCGGCGGGGGCGCTGTCGTGTGGCTTGCCGGATCAGGGGTACCCGTACCGGGACATGACGACCTTGACGACCTTGACGACCTTGACGACCTTGACGACCTTGACGACCTTGCAGGTCCTTTCGGGCTACCTGAGGAGATGACTCGGATGCTGCTCATCGGACTGCTCCTCCTCGCGGCCACCGGCGCGTTCACCGCTCTGGTGATCGCGGACAACCTGCCCGGCGGACCCGAGTACACCGTGTCGGTGCTGGGCAACGACATCGCCACCATGAACACCCTTGCCGTGTTCTGCTCCGGCCTCGCCCTGGCACTGATCTTCTGCCTGGGCCTGGCCATGGCGAAGCGCGGATCGGCCCACAGGCACCACCGGAACCCGCGCGCCCGCCGGACCCGGGTCACGGGCCCGGACACGATGACTGACCCGCACCCCCAGCACTGACGAGGTGATGACCTCGCTGTGCCGGGACCCCAGGACGGTTTCGAAGTCCCGGTGATCGCGGTGGACGACAAATGATCAAGGGGCGGTTTCGGATTCCTCCGAAACCGCCCCTGACCTGCGACTCGTTCGAGTCGGGACGACAGGATTTGAACCTGCGACCCCTTGACCCCCAGTCAAGTGCGCTACCAAGCTGCGCCACGTCCCGTTGCGTTGAACCGCGGTTGCCCCGCGTGATCACGCGAACAGAACCCTACCCCACGTCAGGGGCTGCCCCGTAGCCGGCGGGATCCGCGCGACAATCGGTGTATGGGCAGTGCATCGGAGGGTCGGGCGGCAGTGGGCGGTCGGGATCGGGACGAGGAGGGGCGGGCGCGCAACGCCCGGCCCCGGGACGGGCTCGGGCGCCCGCTGCCGTACGGCGAGCACGGGGTGGCCCGGCAACCCGAGGGAGTCGTACGCCGTCCCGAGGAGACCGTCGCCGAGGCCCAGGCGCTGCTGGACGCGGGGAAACCGTTCCACGCGCACGAGGTCTTCGAGGACGCCTGGAAGTCGGGTCCCGATCAGGACCGCGCCCTGTGGCGGGGGCTCGCGCAGTTGGCCGTGGGGCTCACGCACACCGCGCGCGGGAATGTCACCGGCGGGGCGCGGCTGCTGCGGCGCGGGGCCGGGGCGGTCGAGGAGTGGGCGGCCGGGGATGCGCGGCAGCAGCCGTACGGGATGGACCTCGCGGGGGTCGTGGCCTGGGCGCGGGAGCTGGCGGCGGAGGTGGAACGGGACGCCGTGGCCGTCGACGCGGGGGCCCGGGCGCCGCGTCTGTCGGGCGGTACGGCCGGCGGCTGACCAGGGGCGACCACCGCGTTGTCAGTGGGGTGGGGCAGACTCGGGGGCGTGCGGAAGATTCATGTCATCGGTATCGGCGCGGGCGACCCCGAACAGCTCACCCTGCAGGCGGTCAGGGCGCTGCGGAGCACCGACGTGTTCTTCGTCCTGGACAAGGGCGAGGCCAAGTCCGACCTGGTCGGGCTACGCCGGCAGCTGCTCGACACGCATGTGCCGGAAGGGACGTACCGCCTGGTCGAGGCGCGCGACCCGGACCGGGACCGGACGGCCGGGGGCGGTGCGTACGCCCCTGCCGTCGGGGACTGGCGCAGCGCCCGGGCCGAGATCTACGAGCGGCTGATCGCCGGGGAACTCGGCGCGGACGAGAGCGGGGCGTTCCTGGTGTGGGGCGATCCGTCTCTGTACGACAGCACGCTCGGGATTCTGGAGGAGATCCTCGGGCGGGGCGAGGTGGAGTTCGAGTACGACGTCGTACCCGGCATCAGCAGTGTCTCGGCGCTCGTGGGCCGACACCGCACCGGGCTCAACCGGGTCGCGCGGCCCGTGCAGATCACCACCGGGCGGCGGCTGGCCGAGGGTTTCCCGGCGGATGTCGACGACGTGGTGGTGATGCTCGACGCGCATCAGGCCTTCCGGGAGTACGCCGGTGAGGACATCGACATCTACTGGGGCGCCTACATAGGCACCCCGGACGAGATCCTGGTCTCCGGGCCGATCGCCGAGGCCGGTCCCCGTATCGAGCGACTGCGCGCGGAGGCCCGGGAACGCAAGGGCTGGATCATGGACACGTATCTGCTGCGCCGGAATCCACGGCCCTAGGGCATGTCCGGCTGATCATGTCGCGGACGCGGGGTCTGGCACGCCCTCTCCGCCTTGCAGCTGCGCGCACCAGACCCCGCTCACCGGCGATGATGCGGCGCCGTTGCTGTCCCGCGACCTGATCCGCCGGACAGGCCCTGGCAGCCGTAGGCGGCGGGCACCCGGGCGGACCGTCCCCGCATGCGCGGCCGGACGCCCGGTGTGATCGTGACCTCGTGACAGTCGCCGAGGACACCGCGCCTCCCGCCGCCGCCCAGCCGCCCGTGCTGGACCCCCGCCGACGCAACATCGTCTTCGTCACGATCATGCTCGGCATGCTGCTGGCGGCCCTGGACCAGACGATCGTCGGCACGGCCCTGCCGACGATCGTGTCGGACCTGGGCGGTGCCGAGCACATGTCGTGGGTGGTGACGTCGTATCTGCTGGCGGAGACCGTGGCCACGGTGCTCGTCGGCAAGTTCGGCGACCTGTTCGGCCGCAAGGTGGTCTTCCAGGTCTCGGCGATCGTCTTCATCACGGGTTCGTTCCTGTGCGGGCTGTCCACGAACATGACACTGCTGATCGTCTGGCGGGCCCTGCAGGGCATCGGCGCGGGCGGGCTGATGGTCACGGCGATGGCCCTGATCGCGGATGTGATCCCGCTGCGGGAGCGCGGCAAGTACCAGGGCGCGATCGGGGCCGTGTTCGGGGTGGCGACGGTCATCGGGCCGTTGCTCGGCGGTCTCTTCACCGACCATCTGACCTGGCGCTGGGCGTTCTACGTCAACGTCCCGATCGCGATCGTCGTCGTGATCGCGGCGGCCCGCACCATCCCGGTGGTGAAGTCGGCGGTGCGGCCGGTCATCGACTATCTGGGCATCGCGTTCGTGGCGATCGGCGCCAGCGCGCTGATCCTGGCGACGAGTTGGGGCGGCACCGAGTACGCGTGGGGTTCCGGCGTCATCATCGCGCTGTTCGTCGGCGGCGCGGTCTCGCTCGGCCTGTTCTGCTGGGCCGAGTCCCGCGCGGCCGAACCGACGCTGCCGATGCGGCTGTTCGCCAACCCCGTCTTCACGGTCTGCTCGATCCTCAGCTTCATCGTCGGCTTCGCGATGCTCGGCGCGATGACCTACCTGCCGACCTTCCTCCAGTACGTGGACGGCGACTCGGCGACAGTGTCCGGCGTACGGACCCTCCCCATGGTCCTCGGCCTGCTGATCGCGTCCGTCTTCAGCGGCAACGTGGTCAGCAAGACCGGCCAGTACCGCTACTTCCCGATCATCGGCTCGCTGGTGATGGGTGTGGGCCTGTATCTCCTCTCCCTGATGGACGCGTCGACGAGCACCTGGCTGGCCTCGCTGTACATGTTCGTCCTCGGCACCGGTATCGGCCTGGGCATGCAGGTGCTGACGATCGCCGTGCAGAACACCGTCGAGTACGCCGACCTCGGCACCGCGACCTCCGGCGTCACCTTCTTCCGTACGCTGGGCAGCTCGTTCGGCACGGCCGTCTTCGGCACGCTCTACACCAACTCGCTGACCCCGAACCTCTCCGAGGGCATCGCGGAAGCCGCACGCACGGGCGCGGCGGACACCGCCACCATCACCAGGGCGGCGACCAGCCCGGAGGGCCTGCACAACCTGCCCCCCGAGGCCGCTTCGCCCATCATCGACGCATACGCGGACACCATCCAGACCGTCTTCCTGTGGACCGTGCCGGTCGCGCTGGTCGGCTTCGTCGTCGCCCTGTTCCTGAAACAGGTCCAGCTGCGCGACAGCGCCCGTATGGCGTCGACGGACATGGGCGACGGCTTCGCGCAGCCGTCGACCGCGGACTCACGGCGCCTGCTGGAAGCCTCCGTCGGAAAGATCATCGGCAGTACGGATCTGGACACCGCACGCCGGATCGTCAGCGACTCCGACACTCGCCTCGACATCGCGGGCGCCTGGGCCGTCATGCAGGTCGAACTGTTCACCCGCATGGTCGGCCACGCGAGCCTGGGCCTGATCGCCGCCCGCCGCCATATGCCGCCCGAAGTAATCCTCCCTGTCTTCGACCGCATGGTCGAGGAGGGCTACCTGACCCGCACAGGCACCTTCTTCTCCCACACGGAGGCGGGCGCCCGCGAGGCGCAGGTGATCGGCAAGGCATGGGGCACCTGGCTGACCGGCCGAGTGGAACAGGACCTGGGCCACCCCCCGGGCACGGACCTGCGCACCGCGGTGGACACCATCGCCAAACGCCTCCTGGTGGAGGACCTGAGCAGCACCTTGCCGAGTCGGCCTGCGGCGCTGGCGGGGGCGGGCTCGGGTACGGGTGGAGGGACGTCCGGTTCACAGCCGGGCACCTGACACCTGGCCGGGGTGAACCACGGCCAGGTGTCAGGTGCCCGGCTGTGGGAGACCGTCGCCTCGACAATCCGGGTGCCCCGGCGTCGGGGTCACGGCCACCTCACCCACATCAGACAGTTCGTCGCTGCCTCCCTGCGCGCCGCCGACCGCATCCAGGCATCGGTCAGCACCAGCCGCCACCCGAACCCCCGCTGATCAGCGCAGCAGCAACTGCGCCCCGCCCACCACCGTCGCCGCGATCACCAACTGTTCGAACAATCGCTGGTTGATTCGGTTCACAGCCCATTTGCCGATGAACGCCCCGGGGATCACGAACACCACGAGTGCGGCGTCAAGGAGCAGGGAGTGGCCGTCGATCAGGCCCAGGCCTGCGCTGAAGGGGACCTTCGAGACGTTGACGATCAGGAAGAAGAACGCCGACGTGCCCAGGAAGCCGAGCTTTCGGAAGCCGGCCGACAGGAGGTACATCGACATGACCGGGCCACCCGCGTTGGCGACCATCGTCGTGAAGCCGCCGAGGACGCCGTACGAGCGGGCCTTGATCCGGCCGGCGGGTGTGCTCACCGCGTCCGGGTCGTCCTCCTCCGCTTCCGCGTCCGCCCGGCGTCGGCGCCACACCGTCACCCCGGCCATCAGCAGCAGGATCGCCCCGATCGAGGTCCGTACGACCTCGTCGTCCGCCCACACCAGGAACACCGTGCCGACGACCACGCCCACCGCGACCGCCGGGAACAGCCGCCACAGCGTCGGCCAGTGGGCGTGTCTGCGGTAGGTCAGGACGGCGAGGACGTCCCCCGCGATCAGGATCGGCAGCAGTACGCCGGTGGACTCGCGGGCGGGCAGGACGGCCGCGAAAATCGCCAGGCTGACCGTGTTGGCCCCGCTGACGGCGGTCTTGGAGAAGCCGACGAGCAGCGCCGCGGCGGCCAGCGCGGCGAACTCCCAGTGCGTTATGTGCCAGAGCGTCATCGTGTTCATGCGGAGACCGATGCTATGCCCACCGAACTGGCCACCGTAAGGAGCTTCTCGCCAGGTGACCCCTGCCCCACGCGGCCCCCGTCCGAGTCCGGCCACAGACGGTGGCCGACGCGTCACCGTGGACCGGCCGCCCCTCCCCTGGGAAGATCCAGACACACCCTTGCGCGCAACACCTTCCACTCACCCCGTCCACGACGCAGCCGGAGGAGCCATGGCCGAGTTCCACGAGTACGTCCTCACCGGCACCAGAGGTGCGGTCGCCGTCCGCGAATGGCCCCGCCCGACTCCGAGTGATTCCGAACGTCCGCTCGAACCGCCCCGCTATCTCGCCCTCCTCTCCCACGGGTACGCCGAACACATGGGCCGCTACGAGGAACTCGCCGACGTCCTCGTGGCCCACGGCGCGACCGTCCTCGGCCCCGATCACCAGGGGCACGGCAGGTCGGCGGGCGAGCGGGCGGTGATCGAGGACTTCGAGGACGTCGTCACCGATCTACACACCGTCGCCGGTCGAGCCCGGGCCGCCCACCCCGGCGTACCGGTCGTCCTGATCGGCCACTCCACCGGCGGTCTCGTCGCGGCCCGCTTCGCGCAGCGGTACCGGGGTGAACTGGCCGCTCTCGTGCTCTCCGCGCCCGTGCTCGGCAACTGGGACCTCCCGGGGCGGCTGCTCGCGCTCGACGAGATCCCCGACCGGCCCATCAGCCCGGCCGCGCTCTCCCGCGACCCCGCGGTCCGGGCGGCGTACGCGGCGGACCCGCTGGTCTGGCACGGCCCGATGAAACGGCCGACGCTGGAGGCGTTCGTACGGACGCTGGCGACCGTGGCGAAGAGCGGTGACATCGGAGCGCTGCCGCTGCTGTGGCTGCACGGCGACGACGACCGGCTCGTCCCGCTCGCCGGGAGCCGCGTCGGCGTCGAGGAGCTGCGCGGCTTCGACTGGACCGAGCGGATCTTCCCGGGCTCCCGGCACGACGTCTTCCTGGAGACGAACAGAGCGGCGGCCTTCAACGAACTGACCGCCTTCGTGGACCGGGTGCTCGCGACCCGGGCCGCATGACCCCGTTCCCGTCCCAACGATCCCTCCCTCGCACGGCTGATCCCCCTCCCCTCCGGCCCCCGCTCACCCCTCCCCCGCCTCATGCGGCCGATTCCCTCACGTTTCCGCCCATCCGTCCTGGGAACCCGCGTCCCCATGGAGTGGTTGCGGCAAGCAGCCTGCGCGGGAGAGGACCCCGAACTGTTCTTCCCCGTGGGCACGGCAGGGCCGGCGCTGCGGGACATCGCCACCGCGAAACGCGTGTGCGCCCGCTGCCCGGTGGCCGCGCAGTGCCTGGACTGGGCCCTGCGCAGCGGGCAGACGTCGGGCGTGTGGGGCGGCACCGGCGAGGACGAACGCGCCGAACTGCTCCGTACCGCCAGAGAACGGGTCCGGTGACGGAAGAACGGGAAACCGGGCCACCGCAGCACGCACGCCGTATCACAAGGAGGAGCACCCATGACTGTCGTCAAGAGCAGCCTGCCCGAGCCGGAGCGCCGGATCACCGGTGACGCCCTGCAAGGGACCCTGGTGGATCTGCTGGCGCTGTCGCTGATCGGGAAGCAGGCCCACTGGAACATCGTGGGGCCGAGGTTCCGTTCGATCCATCTGCAGCTCGACGAGGTCGTGACGGCAGCCCGCGGTTTCTCCGACACGGTCGCGGAGCGCGCGGCGGCCCTCGGTGTGCCGCCGGACGGCCGCCCCGAGACCATCGCCTCGTCCCTTCCGTTCCAGGACCCGAAGGACGGCTGGCTGCAGGACACGGAGGTCGTGCAGCTCCTCGTCGACGCGCTGGGAACGGCGATCGGGCGCCTGCGCGAACGTATCGAGGCGACGGAGAAGGCCGACCCGGTGACCCAGGATCTGCTGATCGGCATCACGGCCGAACTGGAGAAGCAGCGCTGGATGTTCGAGGCGGAGAACGCACAGCGCGCCAACTGACCTGCTTCTCTTCGGACTTGCGGACTCGCTCACCCCAACAGCCAGCCCCCGTCCACGCTCAGGTCGATCGCGTTGACGGACCGGTTGCGCAGCAGGAAGTCCACGGCGTCCACCACGTCGGCCATCGTGGCGAGTTGGCCGGCGGGTGTGTGGGCACGCAGGCCCTCCAGCACCTCCGCGGGTCTGTTCCGCCAGTACGGGCTGTCGCCAACTACCCCCGGATGCACGGCGTTCACCCGGATCGGCGCGAGTTCGACCGCGAGGGTACGGACGAGCCCGGTTACACCGACGTTGACGGTCGCCACCGTCGTCGCACCCGGGTAGGGCCGCTCCTTGGCCTGGCCGCCGAACAGCACGATGGCACTCGCGTCGTGGAGACGCGGGCGCAGCGTGTGCACAACCTCGGTGTAGCCGACGAGTTTGAGGGTGACGAGATGGAGGGCCGCGTCGATGTCGTACGCGGTGACCCGGTTCTCGTCGCGCGAGACACCGGCGAGGACGAGATGGTCGACCCGCTCGACGTCGGCGAGCGCGGCGGCGATGTCCCGGGGCCGCGAGAGGTCGAGGGCCAGGCCCCGCGCGCCGATCTCCTTGGCCACCGTGCCGGCGCGATCGGCATCGCGGCCGGTGAGGGCGACCTCGTCGCCGCGTTCGACGCGCGCGCTGGCGAACTCGCGGCCGATTCCGGATGTACCACCGACAACGACCACACTGCTCATGCCCGTTCCTCCCCATCGTCCCCATCGCCCGCGTTTCCCAGTACGTCCTTCAGGTGGTCCCAGTCCCGGGTGAACCGGTAGGAGTGGCGCGGCGGTGGCTGCGGGGCCTGTGTCTCCAGCCAACGGACGGGCCCGTCACCGGCGTTGGTGAAGCCGTGCACACAACCGGCGCCCGCCCAGGCCGTGTCGCCGTGGCGAAGACGATGACGTTCGCCGTCGAAGGTGGCGTCGACCACCCCTTCGAGGATCAAGTACGTCTCCTCGAAGGGGTGGTCGTGCGTCCCGGCGACGTCGTCGGGCGCGTACTGCACTCGACGTGGTCCGGCTGGTCGCCCTCGGGCACACCAACGCCGAGATCGCCTCCGCCCTGTTCGTCTCCCTCTCCACGGTCAAGACACACCTGTCGAGCGTGCAGCTGAAGCCGGCCGCCCGGAACCGGGTGGAGATCGCGGCCTGGGCCTGGCAGAACGGGCACGCCCGCCCGGAGGCGTGAGGCCCCCCGCCCCGGATGTGGCGCGTTCGACGTGGAACGGCTATGCAGAAACAGGACGAGTTGAAAGTACGATCAGCCAATGTCTGACATGATCGAAACCACGCCCGGCTGGCTGGCACCCGACGAGCTCGAACAGGCTCGCGCGAAGATGCCGATCCTGTACGTCGAAGCCGTACCGGTGCGCGTCGACGACAACGGCGAAGTCTCCAGCATCGGCCTCCTCCTGCGCATCGGCTCGGACGGCACGGTCAGCCGCGCCCTGGTGTCGGGCCGCGTCCTGCACCACGAGCGGGTGCGCGACGCCCTCCTGCGCAACCTGGAGAAGGACCTCGGCCCGGTCGCCCTGCCCCGGGTCCCGGCCTCCCCGCAGCCCTTCACCGTCGCGGAGTACTTCCCGACGCTGGGGGTCACCCCGTTCCACGACCCGCGCCAGCACGCGGTGTCCCTCGCCTACATCGTCCCGGTGGCCGGCGACTGCCGCCCCCGCCAGGACGCCCTCGACCTGGTCTGGTTCAGCCCCGAGGAAGCCTCCTCCCCGCTGGTGCAGAACGAGATGCCGGGCGGCCAGGGAGTGCTCCTCAAGCAGGCCCTGGCCCATGTCGGCCGCCTGTCCTGAGCTGGGCGGACAATCAAAACCCAGGAATTACCAAGGTTCTCACAGCATTCCCATGGCAATTGAATTCTGAGATTTCGACTAACACCGCACGGGGCCGTGTTAAGTTTTCTTTCATCAGGGCGGCGGGAAAGCCCGGGGCGAGAGCCCTGAGCCCCTGCCCGTCCAAGCGGAATCGTCCCGTGCAGTACTGGAAACTCAGAAGGAGTCAGTATGAGCTTCAGGATTATTGCCCCGCTCACCCCGCAGCGGAACGCGAACGCGAACCCGAACGCCAACCAGTTCCCGCAGCCCCCGCAGGACGCGCAGCAGGCGCGCCGTCGGCGCCCGCGACCCGGCGAGCCCGTCCCGCCCCGGGCCGGCAACTGACGTAATCCCTGCTCACACGGGAGGGCCGGTGGTGTTCCACCGGCCCTCCCGGCGTTTCCGCACCGCTCCGCTGCACTGTGCACGGACTGTGGATCTCCCCGGAAACACCTGGCGATCGAGCAAAGTCCCGGAAACCACGGGAGCTTGCTCCGTAAAGTCATGCATCACAGGAGAATCATGCGTGCGACCAAAACCAGGGGCAATTCAGGGACCGGCCATCCGCGAAGCGTCCCACCGGGTATTGAATTGTCCGAATACGGATTCCCGATCAATTCGGAAAAGAATGCGGGGAGCGATCCGGGCAATATCTACGACGAACCGGACGACATCTACGTCGACGACGAATACGAATCGTCCACCACCCCCACCGTCCCCGCCCGTACGGCCTTTCGTCGTTTCTGGCCGCTGACGAAGGGGCTGCGGCGCTGGCTCGTGGCCGTCTGGCTGTGCACCGTCCTCGGCGCCCTCGCCGAGACGTCCGCCATCCTGCTCTTCGGCGACCTCACCGACAACGCGCTCCAGAACGGCTCGCTCGACGCCTTCTGGACGCCCGCCGCGCAGTGGCTGGCCATCGCCGTGGTGGGCGCGGCCATCGGGTACGCGGGCGGTTCCCTCTCCGTGTGGGTGTCGGAGCGGTTCGTGATGCGGCTGCGCGAACGGGTCTTCGACCATGTGCAGAAGCTGCCCCCGCACTTCTTCCAGCGCCACCGCCAGGGCGATCTGCTCTCCCGGCTGACGGGGGACATCGAGGCCATCGAGCAGATGGCCGTCTCCGGTCTCATCGGCACCGCGTCCGCGCTGTTCAGCGCCGTCTTCTACGCGGCTGCCGCGTTCTGGCTGCAGTGGGACCTCGCCGCGGTGACCTTCGCCCTCGCCCCGCTGTTCTGGCTGGCCGCACGGAGGTTCTCCGCCGGCGTCAAGTCCGTGGCCAGGGACGGCCGGATCGCCGACGGCGCGGTCACCTCCGTGGTGGAGGAGTCCCTCGGCAACCTCGTCCTCACCCAGGCGTACGGCCGCGAGGACGCCGAGCGGCGCAAGCTGAAGCAGGAGGCGACGGCGTGGTTCCGGGCCTCCGTGCGCTCGGCCCGCCTCAACCAGGCGTACGGGCAGCTCGTACAGGTCATCGAGACGATCTGCGTGCTGGCCGTGATCGGTATCGGCGTCTGGGAGATCTCCGAGGGGCAGATGACACTCGGTCAGCTGCTCGCGTTCGCCGCCCTCCTCAGCTACCTCTACCCGCCGATCCGCGGCCTCGCCCAGCTGGGCTTGGTCATCACAGCCGCCACAGCCGGCGCCGAGCGGCTCATCGAGATACTGGACTCCCGGCCCGCCGTCAGCGACCCGGCCGGACCCGAGCGCGCCGGGACCAGGCGGCCCGACGGCAGCGTCGAGGTGCGGGACGTCTCCTTCCGCTACCCGGGAGCCGACGCCACGGCGCTCGACTCACTGTCGTTCACCGTGCGCCCCGGCGAACTGGTGATCGTCACCGGGCCGAGCGGGGCCGGAAAGTCCACCCTCTCCAAGCTCCTGCTGCGCTTCTACGACCCCGACTCCGGCGCCGTCCTCCTGGACGGCACCCCGCTCAGGGACTTCCCCCTGGACCGGCTGCGCGAGTACGTCGCCCTGCTGCCCCAGGAGACCCTGGTCCTGCACGACACGGTCCGCGCCAACATCGCCTGCGGCCGGCCCGGCGCCAGCGACCACGCCATCGAGGAGGCGGCCCGTACGGCCGACGCGCACGACTTCATCACCGCGCTCCCCGACGGGTACGACACCCGGGTCGACCCCAACTCGGCACGGCTGTCCGGCGGCCAGTTGCAGCGCCTCGCCATCGCCCGGGCCGTACTGCGCGACGCACCGGTCCTCGTCCTCGACGAGCCCACGACCGGCCTCGACGCGATCGCCTCCCGCCGCATCGTCGAACCGCTGCGCCGGCTGATGGCCGGCCGCACCACCATCGTGATCACGCACGACCTGGATCTGGCCCCCGACGCCGACCGCATCCTCGTCATCGACCGGGGCCGCATCACCGAGTCCGGCCGCCACGACGAACTCCTCGCCCTGGGCGGCACGTACGCCCATCTACACAGCTCCCGGACGGAGACGTCGGCGGGACCGGCCGAACCGTTCCCGCCGATGTTCACGCCTCCCCCGTACGCCGAGTTCACCGGCCCCGAGGGCTACTACTACGGCGGACAGGCGTCCTGAGAAGCGCCGGCCGCCCCGCCTCAGCCGATCTCGACGAGCAGATCGCCGCCCTCCACCTGCTGGATCCGGTTGATGGCCAGCCGCGTCACCTTCCCGGCCTTCGAGGCGGTGACCGAGGCTTCCATCTTCATCGCCTCGATGGTGGCCACCGTGGCACCGGCCGCCACCTCGTCGCCCTCGGTGACGGCGAGGGTCACGACCCCGGCGAAGGGCGCGGCGACATGGCCGGGGTTGGCCCGGTCGGCCTTCTCCGTCGCCGGGATGTCGGAGGCGACCGAGGTGTCCCGCACCTGGATCGGCCGCAGCTGGCCGTTCAGGGTGGACATCACCGTACGCATACCGCGTTCGTCGGCCTCGCCCACGGCCTCCAGCTCGATGAGCAGCCGTACACCCGGTTCGAGGTCGACGGAGTACTCCTTCCCCGGGCGCAGCCCGTAGAAGAAGTCCTTGCTGTCCAGGACGCTGGTATCGCCGTAGGTCTGACGGTGTGTCTCGTACTCGCGGGTCGGCCCGGGGAACAGCAGCCGGTTGAGGGTCGCCCGCCGCTCCTTCACCAACCCCTCGCGGTCGTCCGCGGTCAGTTCCTGGACGGGCTTGGGGGCGGCGCGGCCCTCCAGGGCCTTGGTGCGGAACGGCTCCGGCCAGCCGCCGGGCGGGTTGCCCAGCTCGCCGCGCAGGAAGCCGATGACGGAGTCGGGGATGTCGAACCTGTTCGGCGTCGCCTCGAAGTCCTTCGGCGAGACGTCGGCGCCCACCAGGTGGAGCGCGAGGTCACCGACCACCTTCGACGAAGGGGTGACCTTCACCAGCCGGCCGAGGATGCGGTCGGCGGCGGCGTACATCGCCTCGATCGCCTCGAAGCGGTCGCCGAGGCCCAGGGCGACCGCCTGGGTGCGCAGGTTGGAGAGCTGCCCGCCGGGGATCTCGTGGTGATAGACCCGCCCGGTCGGCGCGGCGAGGCCCGCCTCGAAGGGCGCGTAGATCTTGCGGACGCTCTCCCAATACGGCTCCAGGTCGCCCACGGCGGCGAGGCTCAGCCCGGTGGACCGCTCGGAGTAGTCGGTCGCGGCGACGATGCCCGACAGCGACGGCTGCGAGGTGGTGCCCGCCATCGACGCCACCGCCCCGTCGACCGCGTCCACGCCCGCCTGGATCGCGGCGAGGTAGGTGGCCAGCTGACCGCCCGCCGTGTCGTGGGTGTGCAGATGCACCGGCAGACCGAACTCGCGGCGCAGCGCCGATACGAGGGTCGCGGCGGCCGGAGCCCGCAGCAGCCCCGCCATGTCCTTGACGGCCAGGACGTGGGCGCCCGCCTCGACGATCTGTTCGGCGAGCCGGAGGTAGTAGTCGAGGGTGTAGAGCCGCTCGGACGGATCGGACAGGTCGGAGGTATAGCACAGGGCGACCTCGGCGATCGCCGTTCCCGTCTCCCGTACGGCGTCGATGGCGGGCCGCATCTGCCCCACGTCGTTCAGCGCGTCGAAGATCCGGAAGATGTCGATGCCGGTGGCCGCGGCCTCCTGGACGAAGGCGTCGGTCACCTCGGTCGGGTACGGCGTGTAGCCCACGGTGTTGCGGCCGCGCAGCAGCATCTGGAGGCAGATGTTGGGCACGGCCTCGCGGAGTGCGGCCAGGCGTTCCCACGGGTCCTCGGCGAGGAAGCGGAGGGCCACGTCGTAGGTGGCGCCGCCCCAGCACTCCAGGGAGAGCAGCTCGGGCAGGGTGCGTGCCACCACCGGGGCGACGGCGAGCATGTCCCTCGTACGGACCCGGGTGGCCAGCAGCGACTGGTGGGCGTCGCGGAACGTCGTGTCGGTGACGCCGATGGCCGGTGACTCGCGCAGCCAGCGGGCGAAGCCCTCCGGGCCGAGTTCGACGAGCCGCTGCCGGGAGCCGGCGGGCGGTTCCCCTGCCGACAGGGCCGGGATCTTGGTGACCGGGTCGCTCAGCTCGGGCCGTTCGCCGTGCGGCTTGTTCACGGTGACGTCGGCGAGGTAGGTGAGCAGCTTCGTACCGCGGTCGGCGGAGTGACGTGCCGTGAGCAGATGCGGGCGCTTCTCGATGAACGACGTCGTGACCTGCCCGGCCCGGAAGTCCGGGTCGTCGAGCACGGCCTGCAGGAACGGGATGTTGGTGGCCACGCCGCGGATGCGGAACTCGGCCACGGCACGCCTGGCCCGGCCGATCGCGGTGCTGAAGTCGCGTCCCCGGCAGGTGAGTTTGACCAGCATCGAGTCGAAGTGCGCGCTGATGTCCGTACCGGCGTGGGTGGTGCCGCCGTCCAGGCGGATGCCCGAACCGCCGGGCGAGCGGTAGGCGCTGATCTTCCCGGTGTCCGGGCGGAAGCCGTTGGCCGGGTCCTCGGTGGTGATACGGCACTGGAGCGCGGCCCCGTGCAGGGTGACCGTCTCCTGGGAGAGCCCCAGGTCGGCGAGCGTCTCGCCGGAGGCGATGCGCAGCTGGGACTGGACGAGGTCGACGTCGGTGACCTCCTCGGTGACCGTGTGCTCGACCTGGATGCGCGGGTTCATCTCGATGAAGTGGTAGTTGCCCTCGCGGTCGAGCAGGAACTCCACGGTGCCGGCGTTGCGGTAGCCGATCTCCCGGGCGAACCGCACGGCGTCGGCGCAGATCCGGTCGCGCAGTTCCGGGTCGAGGTTCGGCGCGGGGGCCAGCTCGATCACCTTCTGGTGGCGGCGCTGGACCGAACAGTCGCGTTCGAACAGGTGGATGACGTTGCCCTCGCCGTCGGCGAGGATCTGCACCTCGATGTGACGGGGTTCGACGACGGCCTTCTCCAGGAAGACCGTGGAGTCGCCGAACGCGGAGGCCGCCTCGCGCGCCGCCGCCTCGATGGACTCGCGCAGCTGGGCGGGGTCCTCGACCCGCCGCATACCGCGCCCGCCACCGCCGGCGACGGCCTTGACGAACACCGGGAAGCCGATGTCCCCGGCGGCGCGGACGAGTTCGTCCACGTCGGAGGAGGGCTCCGAGGACCCGAGCACCGGTACGCCAGCCGCGCGGGCGGCGGCCACCGCACGCGCTTTGTTGCCGGTCAGCTCCAGGGTGTCCGCGCTCGGCCCGACGAAGGTGATGCCGGCCTCCTCGCAGGCCCGCGCCAGATCGGGGTTCTCCGACAGGAACCCGTAGCCCGGGTACACGGCGTCCGCTCCCGCCTGCCGCGCGGCGCGGACGATCTCCTCCACGGAGAGGTACGCCCGGACGGGATGTCCCGGCTGGCCGATCTCGTACGCCTCGTCGGCCTTCAACCGGTGCAGTGAATTGCGGTCCTCGTGCGGGAAGACGGCCACGGTCCGCGCGCCCAGCTCATAGCCGGCTCGGAACGCGCGAATCGCGATCTCACCACGGTTGGCGACCAGCACCTTGCGGAACATCAATGGATCCCTTCAGCCTGCCGGTGACGCGCCCCATGGTGTCGGCCCGGCCCGACTTGCGCCATGTGAACCGGGCCACTAGCAGCCATCAAACCCACGTCTAGAGCAGATCGGCCCGCGCGGGACTGTCGTCGACCGGGTCGTCGAAGGACTCGTCGTCGAGGAAGCCGCCCGACTGGTGCTGCCACAGCTTGGCGTACGCGCCCTCCGTCGCGAGGAGTTCCTGGTGCGTGCCCTGCTCGACGATCCGGCCGCGGTCGAGGACGACGAGCCGGTCCATGGAGGCGACCGTGCTCAGCCGGTGCGCCACCACGAGCGCCGTCCGCCCCTCCATGAGCCGCCACAGCGCCTCCTGGACGAGGATCTCGCTCTCGGAGTCGAGGGCGCTGGTGGCCTCGTCGAGCAGCAGGATCGGCGCGTCGCGCAGGATCGCCCGGGCGAGGGCAACCCGCTGGCGCTGTCCGCCGGAGAGTTTGACCCCGCGCTCGCCGACCATGGTGTCGAAGCCCTCCGGCAGCGCGTCGGCGAACTCCGTGACGTGGGCCGCCTCGGCCGCGCGGCGGATCTCGGCGTCGGTGGCGTCCGGGCGGGCGAACGCGATGTTGTCCCGCAGGGTGCGGTGGAACATCGCCGGGTCCTGCGGCACGTAGGCGATCAGGCTACGCAGGTCCGTCTGGCGCAGTCGGCTGATGTCCTGGCCGCCGATCAGGATCCGGCCGGAGTCGATGTCCGTCATGCGCAGCAGCAGTCTGCTGAGCGTGGTCTTGCCGCCGCCGGAACGGCCGACGAGCCCGATCCTCGACCCGCTGGGCACGGCCAGGTCGAGTCCCTGGAAGAGCGGTTCCGCGCCCGCGTGGGCGAAGGTCACGTTCTCGAAGCGGACGTCGGCGGCCCGGGACAGCAGGGCCTCCGGGGACTCCGGGTCGAGCACGGTCGGCGACGTCAGCAGCAGCTCGGTGAACTGCGCGGCCTCCGTCATCGAGCTTTCGAGGCGACGGTAGATCTGGTTGAACTCGAACATGATCCGCGTCGCGTTCGAGTAGTAGGTGAAGGCGACGACGACCGCCTCCACGCCGTGCCCGCCTCCGGCCAGGGTGACCGCGAGCAGCAGGCCCAGGGCGTTGGTCAGCACGGACAGGGGCGCGACCAGCGTGTCGATGCGCAGGTTGCCGTAGTCCCACGACCGCAGCATGAGCCGCCGCGAGGCCGCTACGCGGGACCGATGCTCGGCGGCCTCGCGCTCCTCGGCGGCGAACGCGCGGACCGTGTCCATGTTCATCAGGCTGTCGGCGACATGGCCCGAGACCCGGGCGATGGCCTCCTCGCGCTTGTTGACGATCGCCTGACGGCGGCGGATGAGCGGCACCACGCACACCGCCGTCAGCGCGATCATCGCCAACAGGCCGACGACCAGCAGCGGTTCATAGCGCCACAGCACCACCGACCCGAACAGCAGCGGCACCAGACTGCCGACGACCTGGAACGTGATCGTGTCGACGAACTCCTCGAACCGGGAGGCGAAGCTCAGGACCCGTTTGGTCAGCGACCCGGCGAAGTTGTCGTGGAAGAACGAGGCGTCCTTGGCGAACAGTTCGTCCATGCCGATCACGTACAGATGCTCGATGCCCCGGGCGTCGACGCGGTTCAGACAGTGCAGGCCCCCGCGCCACAGCACCTCCGAGAGCAGCAGGACACCGCCGAAGCCGAGGACGTACGGCAGCGTGGCGCCGACGCTGATCCCGTCCTCGCCCGCGATACGGCCGACGAGCTTCGCGACGATCAGCGGCGCGATGTAGTTGATCCCGATGTTGCCCAGCGCCGGCAGCAGCATCGCGGGTACCGTCAGCCGCCGGAGGCGGGCCAACTCCCGTCCGTAGTAACGAAGTGCGAGGAGCACCGAGCCCTTGCCCGGCGTGACCCCGCGCGATTCAGACGATTCCATGCCAATCCTGTGGTGTCGAAACGGCGGCCCGGTACGCATTTCGGGCATCGCAGTGTCCCGCGACGGCGCCGGGGCAGTCCAAGCGTTTTTCTCGGCCACGGACTTGGCCGACAACCCAGCCAACAGGGGGCCTTGCAGGGGCGACGTATTCTCCGGCCATGGCTGACACCGAACCGATGCGGCTTCCCGACATGCCGCTGCACGATCCGTTCGTCGTCGCCGACGCGAGGACCTGCACCTATCACCTCTACACGTCCAACGACCCGTCCGTGTCGGGCGTGGACGGCACCGGCACGATGGTCTACCGCAGCCCCGACCTGCGCGACTGGACGCGCCCGGTCGTGGCCTTCCTCACCGCCGAGCAGCAGGGGATCTGGGCGACCGACGGCGGCTGGGCGCCGGAGGTCCACGAATGGGGCGGCCGGTACTACCTGTTCACGACACTCCACAACGAGGACAGACCGCTTCCGCTGCCTCCGCCCAACCAGTGGGGTACGCCGTTCCAGGTCCCGTCCTACATGCGCGGCACGATCACAGCTGTGTCCTCCGCGCTGCTGGGCCCGTTCACCGTCGTAGACCCCGCGCGCCCCACCCCACCCGCGAACCTGATGACCCTCGACGGCACGCTGTACATCGATCCGTCCGGGCAGCCGTGGATGGTGTACGCACACGAGTGGCTGCAAACGATCGACGGAACGATGGAGGCGATCCGCCTGGCCCCGGACCTGTCCCGCACGATCGGAGACCCGGTCTTCCTCTTCAAGGCCTCGGACGCGTCCTGGATCACCGAGGAGATCCCCGCAGGCCGGCCGCATCAGCTCGCGCCCTATGTCACCGACGGCCCGCAGCTCCACCGCACCCCTGACGGCTCCCTGCTCATGCTGTGGTCGACGTACGAGAAGAACATGGCCGGCAAGGACGGGACGATCAGCGGCGGTTACGTGCAGACCTACGCCACCTCGAAGTCGGGCGGCATCGAGGGGCCTTGGCAGCAGCACCGGCCGCTGGTCCGCGAGGACAGCGGCCACGGCATGCTCTTCCACACGTTCGACGGCCGGCTGATGATGATCCTCCACCGCCCCTTCGAGAACGCGCGGGGCAAGCTGTACGAGATGGAGTTCGCCGGCCAGGAGCTACGGGTGCTGCGCCGCCGCGCCGACCTGGACGGCGGCGGCTGACGCACCAGAACAATGCGCAACGCCGGTCTTCGGAACATTCGATCATCGGGGGGACCTGGCCTTACGCTCAATACCGTTGCTCTGCAAGGAGATTGACGGAGGGTCGGGTACATGACGCGCGACGAGCTGATCCGGCCGCTACCCGAACTGCTGAAGGCGCACGCCGAGAGGTCGCCGTCGCGGGTGGCGTACGCCGACGACGAACGGGACGTCACCTACGCCGAGTTGGAGCGGCGCACCGGTCAACTGGCCGCGTATCTCGCGGGGGCGGGTGTGCGGCGCGGGGACCGGGTCGCGATCCTGCTGGGCAACCGCGTGGAGATGGTGGAGAGCGTCCTCGCCGGCGTCCGGGCGGGAGCGGTCGGCGTACCCCTCAACCCCCGGTCCTCGGACGCCGAACTGGCCCATTTCCTGGAGGACAGCGGGGCCTCGGTCGTCGTCACCGACCGCACGCACCTGGCCCGCCTCAACCGCGCGGGGGGCCGTACGCGCGTCCTGCTCACCGGCACGGATCCCGTGCCGTCGGACGCCCCCGAGGGCACGGCCCTCTTCGAGGCGGCGGCCGGGGCGGAGCCCGCCGTACCGCCCCGCGACGATCTCGGGCTCGACGAGCCGGCCTGGATGCTCTACACCTCCGGCACCACCCACCGGCCCAAGGGCGTGCTGTCCACGCAGCGTGCGGCCCTGTGGTCGGTGGCGGCCTGTTACGCGCCGATCTTCGGGCTCTCCCCCGAGGACCGGCTGCTCTGGCCGCTCCCGCTGTTCCACAGCTTCGGGCACTCGCTGGCGATCCTGGGGGTCACCGCGGTCGGCGCGAGCGCCCGGATCACCGGCGAACTGCTGCCTCCCGGCGGCCTGTTGAGGGAGCTGCGCACGCCTCGCGCGTCGCTCGGCGGCTCCTACACCGTCCTGGCCGGGGTGCCCGCCGTGTACCACCAGCTGGTGGCGTCGGCGGCCGAGGACACCTCGCCCGTACTTGCTCTGCGGACGTGTGTCGTGGCGGGCGCCCCGAGCGCGCTGGCCCTGCGACGGGCGGTGGAGGACCTGCTGGGGGCGCCGCTGCTCGACGCGTACGGCAGTACCGAGACCTGCGGGATGATCGCGGTGAACCGGCCGGACGGGCCGAGGGTCGACGGGTCCTGTGGGCCGCCGGTCCCGGGGATGGACGTCCGGCTGGTCGATCCGGGCTCCGGCAACGATGTCGCGGACGGCGACGAGGGCGAGATCTGGGCGCGTGGGCCGAGTCTGATGACCGGGTATCACCATCAGCCCGAGGCGACGGCGTCCGCGCTGCGGGACGGCTGGTACCGCACCGGTGACCTGGGGCGACGTGTCGCGCACGGGCATCTCACCCTCACCGGCCGGGTCAGCGAGCTGATCATCCGGGGCGGGGAGAACATCCACCCCACCGAGATCGAGCAGGCCCTGCTGCACTGTCCCGGCGTGCGCGACGCGGTGGTGGTGGGCAGGCCGCACGACGTCCTCGGCGAGGTCCCGGTGGCGTACGTCGTTCCGGGACCGGACGGGTTCGACCCTGGGCGGATACTGGCCGCGTGCCGGGAACGGCTGGCCGCGTACAAGCTGCCCGTCGAGATCCACGAGATCGCGGCCGTCCCGCGTACCGCGTCCGGCAAGATCACCCGCCACGCGGTCCTGCCGGACCTGGCCCGACCGGTACCCGAGGTCCGCCCCGCCTCCCCGACGGCGACCGACGGTGCCCTGCGCCGGCGCCTGCTCGCTCTCCCGCCGGAGGGAAGGGAACGCGCCCTGCGCGAGGTGGTGCTCGCGGAGACGTCCGCGGTGTGCGGCGACGGATCATATGAAGGATACGAAGGGCTCGACGCCGACGGATCGAACGAGCGGCCGGACGCCGACGGTCCACGTGAACAGCCCGCCGCCGACAGTCGGCGCGAACGGCTCGACGCCGCCGGCCCGCGTGAACGGCTCGACGCCGACCGCCCGTTCACCGATCTCGGGCTGACGTCCGAGGGAGCCGTCACGCTGATCGAGCGGCTCGGCGAGGCGACCGGGCTGCGGCTCCCGTCGACGCTGGTCTTCGACCACCCCACTCCGGACGCCCTGACCCGGCACGTGCACGACATCCTCTTCACCCCGGCGCCCGAACCCGTGCCGCACGTCCGCTCCGCGACGGAAGCGGACGACCCTGTGGTGATCGTCGCCATGGGCTGCCGTTACCCCGGCGACGTGTACTCCCCCGAGGACCTGTGGGACCTGGTGGTGGAGGGCCGGGACGCGGTCTCGGGCTTCCCCACCGACCGGGGCTGGGACCTGGCCGCCCTGTACGACCCGGACCCGGACCGGGTCGGCACGTCGTACACCCGCAGCGGCGGATTCCTGCACCGGGCCGCCGAGTTCGACGCGGGCCTGTTCGGGATCTCGCCGCGCGAGGCACTGGCCATGGACCCGCAGCAGCGGCTGCTGCTGGAGACCTCGTGGGAGGTGTGGGAACGGGCGGGCATCTCCCAGGCGGCGCTGCGCGAGAGTGACACGGGTGTGTTCGTCGGCGTGATGCACGGGGACTACTCCACGCGCCTGGACAAGCACGACCTGGAGGCCCATCTGGCCCTGGGCTCGGCGGGCAGCGTGGCCTCCGGCCGGATCTCGTACGTGTACGGCCTGCGCGGGCCGTCGATCACCCTCGACACCGCGTGCTCGTCCTCGCTGGTCGCCCTGCACTGGGCGGCGCGGGCGCTGCGCTCCGGCGAGTGTTCCCTGGCCCTGGCCGGCGGGGTCACCGTGATGGCGACTCCCAAGGCGTTCACGGCTTTCAGTCGACAGCGCGCGCTGTCGCCCGACGGCCGCTGCAAGTCGTTCTCGGCATCGGCGGACGGCACCGCCTGGGGCGAGGGCGCGGGACTGGTGCTGCTGGAGCGGCTCTCCGACGCCCGTCGCAACGGCCACCCCGTCCTGGCCGTGCTGCGCGGTTCCGCCGTCAACTCCGACGGTGCGTCCAACGGCCTGACGGCACCGAACGGCCAGGCCCAACAGCGCCTGATCGCACGGGCGTTGGTCGACGCCGGGCTCGGCGCGGACGACGTGGACGTGGTGGAGGCACATGGCACGGGCACCACGCTGGGCGACCCCGTCGAGGCGAGCGCCCTGCTGGCCACCTACGGACAGGGGCGGGCCGTGGACGGGCCACCGCTGTGGCTGGGCTCGGTCAAGTCCAACCTGGGGCACACCCAGGCCGCCGCCGGTGTCGCCGGGGTCATCAAGATGGTGCAGGCCATGCGGCACGAGCGGCTCCCGCGCTCGCTGTACGCAGAGGAACCCAGCCCGCACGTCGACTGGTCGGCGGGCCGGGTCGAACTGCTGGCCGAGTCCCGCCCCTGGCCGGTGACAGGCTCCCGGCCGCGCCGGGCCGGCGTGTCCGCCTTCGGCATCAGCGGGACCAACGCCCACGTGATCCTGGAGGAGGCCCCGCCGGTCGTGGACGAGGCCCGGCCGACCCCAGGAGCGGCCCCTCAGACCGAGAAGGAGACTCTGCCGAACCTGGACGAGGCCCGGCCGAACCTGGACGAGGCCCAGCCGACCTCGGGGACGGCCCAATCGACCTTGAGCACGGCCCCGCCGACCTCGGGAACGGCTCAGCCGACCTCGGGCACGACCCAATCGGCCTCGGGCACGACCCAGCCGACCTCGGGCACGACCCAGCCGACCTCGGGCACGACCCAGCCGACCTCGGGCACGACCCAGCCGACCTCGGGCACAGCCCCGCCACCCCTCGGCAAGACCCCGCCGCCCCACGCCGCGCCGGGCGCCACGCGGCTCCCGGTTCCCTGGCTGCTCTCCGGCGCCGACGAGGCAGCCCTGCGCGTCCAGGCCCGCCGTGTCGCCGCTCACCTCGCGGCCCGGCCCCACCTCTCGCCCACCGACGTCGGTGTCTCCCTCGCCGTGTCGAGGTCCCCGCTCGCCCACCGGGCGATGGTTCCGGCCGATGACCGGGCGCGGATGCTGACCGCGCTGGAGGCGCTCGCCGACGGGAGGGGAGCGGATCGTGCCGTCGCCGATCCCGGCGTCCGTACGGCCTTCCTGTTCACCGGCCAGGGCTCTCAACGTGCCCGTATGGGTGCGGAGTTGCGTGCCGCCTTCCCCGCCTTCGACTCGGCGTTCGAGGAGGCCTGCCGGGCACTGGACGGCCGTCTGCAGCACCCTCTCGACGTGGTGCTGTCCGCGAAGCCGGGTACGCCGGAGGCCTCCCTGCTCGACCGTACGGACTTCACCCAGACCGGCCTGTTCGCCTTCGAGGTGGCCCTGTTCCGGCTGCTGGAGTCCTGGGGAGTACGCCCCGACTTCCTGGCCGGGCACTCCGTGGGGGAACTGGCGGCGGCCCATGTCGCCGGAGTGCTGGACCTGGCCGACGCAGCCGAACTCGCGGCGTCCCGGGGCCAGTTGATGCACGTCCTGCCGGGCGGCGGGGCGATGGTGGCGCTGCACGCGACGGAGGAGGAGGTCCTCGCCGAACTCCCCACGTTCGGCGGCCAGGTGGCGATCGCCTCGGTCAACGGACCACGTGCGGTGGTGATTTCGGGAGCGGAGGACGCGGTACTGGCCGTGGCGGCCGGGTTCGAGGCGCGGGGTCGCAGGACCGTCCGGCTGCGGGTCGGCCACGCCTTCCACTCGCCGCTCGTGGAGCCGATGCTCGACGGCTTCCGCCGGGTCACCGAGAGGCTGACGTTCCGGCCGCCGCGGATCCCGGTCGTCTCGGCCGTGTCGGGCCGCCCCGCCGAGGCCGGGGAACTGTGTTCGCCGGAGTACTGGGTACGGCACGCCCGTCTGCCCGTGCGGTTCGCCGACGCCGTGCGATGGCTCGGGGACAACGGGGTGTCGGCGTTCCTGGAGATCGGCCCGGGGCCGACGCTCACCGCCGCCGCCGAGGACTGTCTGACCGTCCCGGACAGCGAGGGCCCCGCCCCCGTGTGTGCCGCCGCCACCCGCGTCGGCGATCCCGAGCCGAAGAGCCTGCTGGCCGCAGTGGCCCGCCTCCACGTACGCGGAACGCGCGTCGACTGGCCCACCGTGTTCGCGGGCAGCGGTGCACGGCACGTGGACGATCTGCCGACGTACGCCTTCCAGCGGCAGCGGTACTGGCTGGACGCGCCGAGCACGCCCACCCTCGCCTCGAACCCGCACGAACACCCGCTGCTGGGACCGGCGTTCGCCGTACCGGACACCGGCCGGACGGTGTTCTCCGGCCTGCTCTCCACCACCACCCACCCATGGCTCGCCGACCATGTGGTCGGCGGAACGGTCCTGGTCCCCGCGACGGGGTTCGTGGAGATGGCCGTACGGGCGGGCGACGAGGTCGGCCTCGGCACGCTCGACGAACTCGTGGTCCTGGCCCCGCTGATCCTGCCCGCGGCCACGGGCGTTCGCGTCCAGGTCGTCGTGGGCCCGGCGGACGACTCCGGCCGACGCCCGGTCGACATCCACGCCCGGCCCGCCACGGACGACTCCGAGCCCGACTGGACCCGGCACGCCACAGGGCTCCTCGGCGGCACGGAAACCACCCGGCCCGAGTCGGAACCGACGGTGTGGCCGCCGCAGGACGCGACCGAGGCCGACCTCGCCGACGCGTACGACGGTCTCGCAGAGGTCGGCCTCTCGTACGGCCCGGCATTCCGGGGCGTACGGGCGGTCTGGCGGCGCGGCGACGAGATGTTCGCAGACGTCCGTCTGCCCGAGGCGGAGTCGGGGCACGCGAACCGGTTCGGGATCCATCCGGCACTGCTGGACGCGGCCCTGCACGCCCCGCTCCTCGCGGGCTCGGCGCCCGACTCCCGCACCGTCCGGGTGCCGTTCGCGTGGAACGGCGTACGTCTGTACGCGACGGGCGCGTCGGAGGTACGGGTACGGATCACCCAGAGCGGGACGGACTCGGTCACGGTCACGCTGACCGACCCGTCGGGACGCCCGGTGGCGCACGTGGACTCCATGACCACGCGTGAACTCCCCGCCGAGACAGTCGAATCGGCGGCCGATGTCGTGCGCCGGGCCCTGCTGCGTCCCGAGTGGACCGACGTCGAGGAGTCGGAGGGCGAGCGGCGGCCCGTGACCGGTGGACGCTGGGCGCTGGTCGGCCCGGACGAACTGGACCTGCGCGGAGCGCTTCCCGACCTCGTGGGGACCGACGCCCCCGAACCGGATACCGTCGTCGTCACGGCCGTCGACGGCGACCCGGGGGCGGACGCCGATCCACTGCCCGCCGCCGTACACCGGCTGACCGGCAGGGTGCTGCGTACCCTCCAGGACTGGCAGGACGACCCTCGGACGGCGGGCTCCCGTCTGATCGTGGTGACGCGGAACGCGACCGCACCCGAGCCGGATCCGGCCGGGGCCGCCGTGTGGGGGCTGGTGCGCGCGGCACAGGCGGAGCTGCCCGGACGTGTCGTCCTCGTCGACGTGGACGGGCGGCCGGAATCACTGCGGCTGCTCCCCGCTGCGGTGGCCAGCGCCGAGAGCCAACTCTCCGTGCGGAACGGGCACTTGGCGGTACCGCGCCTGGTCGCCGCCGGTGACCTCTCCGCCGAGGGCGGCAGCTTCGGACCCGACGGCACGGTCCTGATCACCGGAGGCACCGGCGCGCTCGGCGCGGAGGTCGCCCGCCACCTCGTGGCCTCCCACGGCGTACGGCACCTGCTGCTCACGGGTCGGCAGGGGCCTCAGGCGCCGAACGCCGAGGAACTGCGCGTCACACTGGAGGAGTTGGGCGCCGAAGTGCGGATCGTGGCCTGTGACGCGGCCGACCGTGCCGCGCTGGCCGAGGTGATCAAGGGGTCCTCGCCCGCGCTGACCGCCGTAGTGCACGCGGCGGGGGTGCTGGACGACGGTGTCCTCGCCGCGCTGACACCCGACCGGATGACGGCCGTGCTGCGGCCGAAGGTGGACGCGGCCTGGCATCTGCACGAGCTGACGCGGGACTTGGACCTGTCGGCGTTCGTCCTGTTCTCCTCGGTGTCCGGCCTGCTGGGCCGCGCCGGCCAGGGCAACTACGCGGCGGCGAACGCCTTCCTGGACGCCCTGGCCCGGCACCGCGCCCAACTGGGGCTGCCCGCCGTGTCCTTGGCCTGGGGGCCCTGGGACCACGGGGCCGGGATGGCCGGTGCCGCCGGTGCGGACACAGAGGTCCCGAGCCGGACGGTCGGCGCGCGTACGGGCGCGGGTGTCCCCCACCAGTCGCCCCGCGATGTGCTCCAGTCGCTCTCCGTCGAGCAGGGCCTGGCCCTCTTCGACGCGGCGCTGCGCGCGGGCGAGCCCGTACTGGCGCCGGTCCTGCTGGACCGGGGGGCTCTCAGGTCCGCCCAGGGACCCCTGCCGCCGCTGCTGCGCGGACTCGTGCCGCCCCGCAGGCCGGCCGCCGGGACCGGGGAGGGCGCCGGGACCGGCTCCTCGCCCGGTGCGGAGCAGCCCTGGGAGCCGGGCGCCTGGCGCAAGGTGCTGGCCGGACTGCCCGCCGCCCAACGGGATGACGCCCTCGCGGAGTTGATGCGCGCCGACGTGGCCACGGTCCTCGGCTACCCGGACGCCGACGCGCTGCCGGCCGGCAAGTCCTTCGCCGAACTGGGCTTCGACTCCCTGATGGCGGTCCAGGTCCGCAACCGGCTGAGCATGGCCCTGCGGCTGAGGCTGTCCGCCGCCGTGGTGTTCGAGCACCCGACGGCCCAGGGTCTGGCCCGCCACGTACTCGGTCTGCTGGACGACCTGCCCGACGTCGCACCGGAGCCGGAGCGCGCGCCCGCGGACGACCGGCCCGCGCAGACGCTCTCCTCGCTCTACCGGCGGGTCTGTGAGGCCGGGCAGGTGGTCGCGGCGATGCACATGCTGGTCACGGCCTCCTGGGCGCTGCCGACCTTCGGCCCGGACGCCGGCCGGGAGCACGCCCTGCCCCCGCTGCGGCGCGCCGACGGTTCCCAAGCCGGGCCGGTACTCGTCTTCCTCAACGGCTTCCACCCGCCCTTCGCCGCCCCCGGTGGTGAGTTCGCCGGATTCCACGCCCACTTCCAGGGCGAACTGGACGTCCTCGAACTCCCGCACCCCGGCATCGGGGCGGGCCCTGCCGTGCCCGCCGACCGGGACACGCTCGCCCGGACACACGCGGAGACGGTGCTGAGGCACGTCGACGACCGGCCCTTCGTGATCGTCGGCGTGAGCACCGGAGGCGCGGTCGCCCATGCGGTGACCCGGCGGCTCGAAGCCATGGGGAGGCCACCCGTCGGACAGGTGCTGCTCGACACGTACGTCATCAACGACGGCAACAGTGGCAAGGACTGGCTGCTGTCCCTGCCCGCCGTGATCGCACCTCGCCTCGGCGGAAACCAGTTCACCGGGGACGAGGACACCGGGGTGGCCGCGCTGGGCGCGTACACCCGGATGTTCCTGGACTGGAAGCCGGAGCCCGTCGCCACCCCGACCCTGCTGGTCCGGGCCACCGAGCCGACGCCCGCGATGGCCGCGGGCGCGGCCCCGGACGAGTGGCGGACCTCCTGGCCGCTGCCGCACACCCGGGTCGACGTCCCCGGCGACCACTTCTCGCTCATGCGGGAACACACCGCCACCACGGCGGCGGCCGTCCGCACGTGGATCGATTCCCTCGGCCGAACGGACGCCCCGTCGACGCCGAAGACAGAAACAGAAGGAGAGCGGTGAACCCCGACCACGAGACAGGGAAGACAGCGGAGACAGCAGCGACCGAGGAGTTCGACGTGATCGTCGTGGGCGGCGGCCCGGCCGGGTCGACCGCCGCCACGGCCGTCGCCCTGCGAGGTCACCGCGTCCTCCTGCTGGAGCAGCAGACGTTCCCCCGGTACCAGATCGGCGAGTCGCTGCTTCCCTCCACCGTGCACGGGGTGTGCCGCATCCTGGGCGTCGAGGAGGAGGTCGCGCGGGCCGGCTTCAAGACGAAGCGCGGCGGGACCTTCCGCTGGGGCCGGAACCCGGACCCGTGGCAGTTCTCCTTCGCCCTGTCCCCACGACTGGCCGACCCGACCTCTTTCGCCTACCAGGTCGAGCGCTCCCGGTTCGACGCGATCCTGCTGGACAACGCCCGCCGGGTCGGCGTCGACGTACGGGAGGACTGCCGGGTCAAGGGCGTGCTCGGCGACGAGGAGCGGGTGAGGGGCGTCAGCTGGACGGGCCCCACCGGGGAGACCCGCGAAGCCCGGGCCCGTTACGTCGTGGACGCGTCCGGCAACGGCAGCCGGATCCACGGCGAGGTCGGCGGCAGGCGGACCTACTCCGACTTCTTCCGGAACATCGCGGTGTTCGGCTACTTCGCCGGCGGCAAGCGGCTCCCGAAGCCGAATGACGGCAACATCTTCTGCGCCGCCTTCGACGAGGGCTGGCTCTGGTACATCCCGCTCCGCGACGACCTCACCAGCGTCGGAGCGGTGGTCGGCCGGGAGAACGCCGCCGCGATCCAGCGGGACCCGGTGACGGCCTGGCGCGGGCTGATCGACTCCTGCCCGGAGGTCCGGGACCTCCTGCACAGCGTGCCGCAGGCCACCGAGGCGCCGTACGACCAGGTGCGGGTCCGCAAGGACTGGTCGTACTGGAAGTCACAGCTGTGGCGGCCCGGCATGGTGCTGGTCGGCGACGCGGCATGCTTCGTCGACCCGGTGCTGTCCTCCGGAGTGCACCTCGCCACCTACGGCGCCCTGCTCGCGGCCCGCTCCATCAACAGCGGCCTCGCCGGAACCCTCGACGAGAGCCACCTCTTCGACGAGTTCGAGGCACGCTACCGGCACGAATACGGCCTGTTCCACGAGTTCCTGGTCTCCTTCTACGACATGCACCAGGACGAACGGTCGTACTTCTGGAAGGCCCGCAAGGTCACCCACGTCGACGCGACGGAAATGGAGGCGTTCGTCGAACTGGTGGGCGGACTGGCCTCCGGCGACACCTCCCTCGCCGGCCCCGGACAAGCGGGTACCCGGCTGACGGCCACCGCCTCGGAACTCGACCACGCGGTCGGCCGGCTCCCGGACTCCGACGGCCTGCGCAATCCGCTCTTCGAGTCCGCCTCGATCCGCCAGGTCTTCCAGGAGGGCACGATCCTCCAGGAACGGGGTGTCTTCGGCGGCCCACTGGAGAAGGAGACCCCGCTGCACCCCGGCGGCCTGATGGCCTCGGAGGACGGACTCACGTGGGTGGCCGAGTGAACCTGCCCCCATGCCAAAAGGGCCCCCACAGGCTCTCGCCTGTGAAGACCCTTCGTCTCGCACCGTCGGGACGACAGGATTTGAACCTGCGACCCCTTGACCCCCAGTCAAGTGCGCTACCAAGCTGCGCCACGTCCCGGTGCCGTCTGACCTGGGGTTTCCCCTGGCCGAACGCGCATGGAAACAATACCGCACTCGGGCCGATGGTCGCGCACTCCTTTATCCGCGCCGGTATTCACGCTGCGGAGCCTTGACCTCAAGTTTGGTCGAGGTCGCACGATCGACTGCATGACCATCACAGCGACTCCCAGCCACGCAGACACGTACGAATACGCCGAGCTGACCGGCCTCATGGGGCTGATGACCGGCGACGAGAAACACGGGCCGGCGGCGACCTCCACGCTGGACGTGCTCTGGGTGCTCTACGACCGGGTCCTGCGGGTCGGCCCGGACCGGATGACGGACCCCGGGCGGGACCGGTTCCTCCTCTCCAAGGGGCACGGGCCCACGGCGTACTACGCGGTACTCGCCGCCAAGGGCTTCCTGCCCGTGGACTGGCTGCCGGGCTTCGGCTCGTACGACTCACCGCTCGGCCACCACCCCGACCGGGTGCTGGTGCCGGGGGCCGAGATCGGCAGCGGCTCGCTCGGGCACGGTCTGCCGATCGCCGTCGGTACGGCGCTGGGGCTGCGCGCCCAGGGGCTCGACGGGCCCGCGGTGTGGGTCCTGACCGGCGATGCCGAACTGGACGAGGGCAGCAACCACGAGGCGATCGCCTTCGCGGGGCCCGCCGGTCTCGAACGCCTGCACACCGTCGTCGTCGACAACTCGTCCGCCAGCCATGCCCGGCCGGGCGGTATCGCCGCCCGCTTCAAGGCCGCGGGCTGGTCCACGGCAACGGTCGACGGACGTGACCACGAGGCCCTGTACACCGCCTTCACGGCACCGCATCCGGGCCGCCCGCACGTGGTCGTGGCGCGGGTCGAACCGAAGACCGACTGAACGTACGGCCCCCACACACCCACCCCGACCGACCGAAAGGATCCACTCCCCCATGGACACCATGCGTGACCGTTTCGCCCCCGTCCTCTCCCGGCTGCTCGACGAGGACCCGCGCGTCGCCCTCGTGCTCGCCGAGATCGGGGCAGCCGCCTTCACGGAGACACGGGCCCGGCATCCCGACCGCGTGATCAACGTGGGCATCCGTGAACAGCTGCTCGTCGGCGCGGGCGCGGGCCTGGCGCTCACCGGTATGCGCCCGGTCGTGCACACCTTCGCGAGTTTCCTCGTCGAGCGGCCCTTCGAGCAGGTCAAGCTGGACCTCGGGCACCAGGACCTCGGCGCCGTGCTGGTGAGCGCCGCCGCCTCCTTCGACTGGCCCTCCGGCGGCTTCACGCACATGTCACCCGGTGACGTGGCCCTCCTGGACACCCTGGACGGCTGGACCGTCCATGTGCCGGGGCACCCCGACGAGGCCGAGACCCTGCTGCGGCACGCGGTCGCCGCGGGCGACGACAAGGTGTACGTACGGCTCTCGGTGCAGCCCAACGCGGAAGCGCTCCCCGTCGACGGCAGCCGGGTCCTCACCCTCCGCGAGGGCCACTCCGGTGTCGTGATCGCCGTCGGACCGATGCTCGACGCGGTGCTCGACGCCACGGCCGGGCTCGACGTCACCGTCCTGTACGCGACGACCGTACGGCCCTTCGACACGGCCGCGCTGCGCCGGGCCACGGAGGCGGCGGGCACCGACGTCGTCCTCGTCGAGCCGTACCTCGCGGGCACGTCGACGGCCGTCGTGAACGACGCGCTCTCCGATGTGCCCCACCGGGTGCTGGGCCTGGGCGTGGGCCGCCGCGAACTCCGCAAGTACGGGGAGATCGACGAGCACATCACCACGCACGGGCTCGACGCACGGACGCTCCGGGAGCGGATCCAGGGGTTCGTGGCGGCCGAGCACGTCTCCTCCGTACGTACCTGAGCGCGCCGTTCGGGTTCAGTCGGCACCCGGCGCCCCCAACTCCGGGTAGGCGTCCACCAGTCGGGGCGGGGCCGCCTGGCGCCAGGAGTCGGCGAGGATGTCGCGCAGTTCGTCCTCGTCCTCCAGAGCGGCCAGGCGGACCCTGACCCAGGCGAAGCCCGCCTCGTGGTCGGCGATCCAGAACTTCTCCGGCTCGGCCAGGACCAGTTCGTCGCGCTCCTCCTTCGGGCAGCGCACGGCGATGGAGGTCTCGTCCTCGGGCAGCGTGGCGAACATCTTCCCGGCGACCCGGAACGTGGGCATGCCCCAGGCGATCTTCTCCGTCGTGTCCGGCAGGGAGAGGGAGATACGGCGTACGTCTTCGGCTTCCGGCATGCAACGCACCGTAGCCAATGCCACTGACAATCACTCGGCGAGTGCGTTCCGCTACGGACGCTGGGGCGGGACACCCAGGACTTGTCCGGCGGACCGTTGTCTTTGTTTTTGTCACGAAGTACACGCGGGAGGTCTGCACCGACTTCGAGGCCGAGCTGAAGCAGTTCAACGGCGAACAGGACCACGTCCACCTCCTCGTGGACCACCCGCCGAAACTCCAGCTCTCCAAGCTGGTCAACTCCCCCCCGAGGGGGACGACGACTGGCATATCCCCATTGGCCGGATGAACGACAACAGCCGCACACCTGTTGATCGGACCGGAAGCTTGAGCCGTATCCCTTCCGAGAAGCCGCGCGCCCCCATGTGAACCAACACGCGAACCGACAGTCGCGCCCCGACCCCACCCGGGGCCCGACGAAGGAGTCAGGAACCCGACATGCCCGCACCGCACTTGGCGCTCCCGCCCAACGACCGGGTCCTGTCGCTGTTCACGGGCTGGACCCGGGCGCACTGGGAGAGGCTCGCGGACCGGCAGTTGGAGGCGCTGGTCCCCCATGCGACGCCGGGTCTCGCTCAGTACCGCCTGCCGGGCCGCGCCTCCTCGGCAGGCGTGGTGTCGGACGG
The DNA here is from genome assembly GCF_021545335.1 of Streptomyces sp. GQFP. GTDB lineage: Bacteria > Actinomycetota > Actinomycetes > Streptomycetales > Streptomycetaceae > Streptomyces. Next base: position 1,187,768 of record NZ_CP089312.1, read on the forward strand.
ACTCGAAGGCTTCGCGCGGTCGTTCCTGCTGGCCTCCTTCCGGATCGCGGGAGCGGCGGGCGACGTGGATCCGCGTCTCGTGGAACGCTACGCGCAGGGTCTGACAACGGGCACGGACCGTGACAGCGGCGAGGCCTGGCCCGAACTCACCGACCGCTCCCAGCCCATGAACGAGGCGGCCTCGATCGCGATCGGGCTGCACGAAACCCGCCCCTGGATCTGGGACCGGCTCGACGTGGACGTCCAGGAGCGGATCGTCGACTGGCTGTGGGGGTTCGTGGGCCGCCGCACCCGGGACGACAGCGGGCGGCTGTGCCAGGTGGTCGCCGAACAGTTCCTGGCCTCGGTGGGTGCGCCGCACCGCCAGGAGGACATCGACGGCGGCCTCGACCGGCTCGACGACTGGTATGTCGGCGGCGGCTGGTACAGCGACGGCGACGGCCGTACGTTCGACTACTACGTCGGCTGGGCCCTGCACCTCTACCCGCTGCTGTGGTGCCGGATGACGGGCGGCGAGGACGGCGGGCGCGGCCGGGTCCACCGTCGCCGGCTGGCCCAGTTCCTCGCCTCCTACCCCCAGTTCTTCGGGGCGGACGGCGCCCCCGTCCACCAGGGCCGCTCCCTGACGTACCGTTTCGCCGCGACCGCCCCCGTCTGGCTGGGTGCCCTGGCCGAGTGCACTCCGCTGGCCCCGGGGCTGACCCGGCGGCTGGCCTCGGGCGCGGTGGCGCACTTCGTGGAGCGCGGGGTGCCCGACGAGCGCGGGCTGCTGCCGCTGGGCTGGTACGGCACGTTCCTGCCGGCGACCCAGGCGTATTCGGGGCCCGGATCGCCGTACTGGTCGAGCATGGCGTTCCTGGGGCTGCTGCTGCCCCCGGAGCACCTGGTGTGGACGGCGCCCGAACGCCCGCTGCCCGTCGAGGAGTCGGACCAGTACACGGCGCTGCCCGGGCCGGGCTGGCTGCTGCACGGCACGCGGCACGACGGCATCGTGCGGCTCGTCAACCACGGCAGCGACCACAACTCGATGGAGGGACCCGCCGCAGACGACCCGCACTACGCCAAGTTCGGCTACTCGACCGCCACCGCACCGGAGACGGGCGCGGTGGCCTGGCAGCGGAACGTCGACGGCCACCTGGCGCTGCTCGCCCCCGACGGCACGGCGTCACGGAGGTGCAGAATCCTTCCGCTGCACTGCTCGGGGAAGGTCGCCGCCTCCCGGTACGAGGCCGAACTCCCCGGCGTGGAAGGGGAGTTCCGGGTCGAGTCGACGAGCGTGCTGCACGGCTCCTGGGAGATCCGCGTGCACCGCGTCCAGGCACCGGCCGAGGCGGCGGTCAGGGAGGGCGGCTACGCGGTGGCCGACACCGCTCTGCCCGAGGTCGAGCGAGGTGACGGCTGGGCCCTGACCCGTACCGGCTCCGGGCTGACCAGCGTGGTCGTCGCACTGCACGGCTGGGACGAGACCTCGGGCGTGGCCCGCGAGGTCGACGCGAACGCCTTCGGCCCGCACTCGGCGACGCCGTATCTCCAGCGCGCGGCCGAATCCCCGGGCGCGAGCAGGCTGTTCGTGACCCTGGTCGCGCTGACCCGGGACGCGGTGCATCCGCAGGCCCTGCGCGAGGCGGTGTCGTGCGCGGTGACGGAGGAGGGCCGCGCCCTGATCATGTTCCCGGACGGCGAGACGGTCTCGGTGTGACGGCGACGCATACCCTCGTGCCGGTGAAGTGGTCCCGCGTGGCGGAGACGCAGTCCCGCGTGGCGGAGACGCAGTCCCGCGTGGCGGAGACGCAGTCCCGCGTGGCGGAGACGCAGTCCCGCGTGGCGGAGACGCAGTCCCGCGTGGCGGAGACGCAGTCCCGCGTGGCGGAGACGCACGCCCTCAGCCAAGGCCGTCCCCCGGTGGGAGCGGAGCGAGCTGTCCGACGAGTTCCGCCGCCATCGCCTTGATGGTCTCCAGCCCCGCCCTCCCCCAGGGGCGCGGTTCGAGGTCGGCGGCGCACACCGTGCCCAGCGCCATGCCCGTGGTGTCGATGAGCGGCGCGCCCAGATATGAGCGGATGCCGAACTCGTCGACGACCGGGTTGCCCGCGAACCGCGGATAGTCGCGGACGTCCTCCAGGACGAGCGCCTTGCGCCGGACCACGACATGCGGGCAGAACCCGTGGTCGCGCGGCAGCTGCCGCCCCACGCGTGGCTTTTCCTCGTCGGAGTCGGCGCCGGTCCGTCCGGAGGTGCCGGTGTCGGCCGGAACATGGAGCCCGGCGAAGAACTGCCGTTCCTCGCCGATGAAGTTGACCATCGCGTAGGGCGCGCCGACCAGCTCCGCGAGGCGGTCCGCGAAGGCGTCCAGGGCGGGCTCGGGCCGTTCCCCGAGGCCGAGTCCACGCAGTCGGCGGATACGGGCGGGGGCGTCCTTGTCCTCGGGAGTCAGCAGCAGACGACCGGCCGGGCGCGGCGGGTCGTAGCTCATGGGCGGGCTCCCTCACTGTGTGCGGTGGGTGCGGGCGCGGGCGCGTGGGCGAGCAGATGCCGTACGAGGGTGAGCAGTGTCTGTACCCCCGAACTGGAGATCCGGGCGTCGCAGCGCACGATCGGGATGTCGGGGTCGAGATCGATCGCGGCGCGCACCTCCTCGGGGTCGTAGCGGTACGAGCCGTCGAACTCGTTGATCGCCACGATGAAGCCGAGGCCGCGCTGTTCGAAGAAGTCGACGGCCGCGAAGCAGTCCTCCAGGCGCCGGGTGTCGGCGAGGATGACCGCGCCGAGGGCGCCCTCGGACAGCTCGTCCCACATGAACCAGAACCGTTCCTGTCCGGGCGTACCGAACAGATAGAGGACGTGTTGCGGGTCCAGGGTGATGCGGCCGAAGTCCATCGCCACGGTGGTCTCGACCTTGTTCTCGATGCCTTCGAGACTGTCGGTCGAGGCGCTGACCGTGGTGAGCAGTTCCTCCGTGCTGAGCGGCGCGATCTCGCTCACCGCGCCGACGAAGGTCGTCTTGCCGACTCCGAATCCTCCCGCCACCAGGATCTTCAATGCGGTGGGGAAGGGATCAGAGCTGTCGTCGTAGTCCATCGAGCACTGCCTCCAGAAGAGACCGGTCAGTGGGGTTGTGGTAGAACTCGGGCGGTTTCGTCGTGAGTGCCCCGCAGTCGACGAGGTCGGACAGCAACACCTTGGTGACGGCCGCCGGCAGCTTCAGATGGGCGGCCACCTCGGCGACCGAGACGGGCACCCGGCAGAGGTCGATCGCCTGGGCGTGTTCGGGGCCGAGGTAGCCGAGCGGGGTGTTCCCGGTGGCCATCACCTGGGACATGAGGTCGAGGGCGGTGGTCGGCCGGGTCCGGCCGTTGCTGACGGTGTAGGGGCGCACGAGCCGTCCGGCCGCGTCGTCGAGCCAGGGCCCGTCGCCGGCCGCCGTCACGCTCAAGGCCTCATCGCCGAGGGTTCGGCGGACTGCCGGGGCGCGGTCATCAGGTAGGGGCGGACGCTCTTGACCAGCATCGCCATCTCGTAGCCGAGCACGGCGGCATCGGCCTCGCGGCCGGCCAGCACGGCGAGACAGGTGCCGGAGCCGGCGGTGGTGACGAACAGCAGGGTCGAGTCGAGTTCGACGACGACCTGCCGGACCTCACCGCCGTCCCCGAACCGGACGCCCGCGCTGCGTCCGAGGGAGTAGAGACCGGAGGCCAGGGCGGCCATGTGGTCGGCGCTGTCCGGGTCGAGTCCGTGGACGGACTTCACGAGTCCGTCGCAGGACAGGAGTACCGCGCTCGTGGTGTGCGGTACGCGCTGGACGAGGCCGCTCATCAGCCAGTCGAGATCGGATACATGGCCGGTCGGCACATCGCTCGCCATGGTGGATCGACTCCTTGGGGTACGAAGGTCTGCGGGAGCGCTGAAGGTGGGGGCAGGGGTGGAACAGCGGGGGGTGGTCATCCGGCCGGTGCGCTCCCGTCGTGCCGGGCAGTGAGGTCCAGGTCGTGTCCGGGCGTGCGCAGTCGGTGCACCTCGGCTATGTGGGACGGGTCCCGGGGCGGTACGTCGTCAACGCGGGCCGCGTCGGTGGGCGGCAGAGGGGTGTCGGGGCCGGTCGGCCGCATGGAGACACGCTCCATGGACAGCGGCTCCAGGGGTTCGGCGTCCGGTGCGGCGGGGTGCACGGGTTCCGCGTACGTCGGTTCCGTGGGCGTCCGCGGCCTGGGGGCCGGTTCCCCGTACGCCGCCGCGTACTCCCTCTCCATCGCGGCGATGGCCGGGTCCGTGTAGCCCGGCTCCAGCTGGCGCGCCTCGGCGAGCCCGATGCCGCGCTGGAAGGCGGCCACGAGGCCGGGGTCGTGTCCGACGAGTTCGCCCTCGGGGCGCGGCGCCGCCGGGCCGCCGCGCAGTTGGGGCGCGATGTGTTCCTGGGCGCGGCGGCGGGGCAGCTGGGGCTTGCCCATGGTGCCGCGCACGGCGCCGTTCCGGGGGGCGGTCGGCGCGGCCAGGTTGTCCGCGGCGGCCCGCCGGTCGTCGGGTCGGATGCCGGGCATCGCCTCCGCGGGGTTGGGCCGCTCCCCCTGGGCCCCGCGTACGGGCAGCGGCACCGGGCCCCGGCCGTTCGGCGCCGGTGCGGCGGGCCGGGCCGCCTCCGGGCGTCGGCGCGTCGAACCGGCGGGCGGTGTGCCCGGGCCGGGTGTTCCGGGCGTCGACGGCCGTCCCTCGTGGCCTGCGGCCGACGGACGTTGCCGGGGCGGCTCGGCCACCCGCCGCATACCGCCGGTCTCCTGTGCGGTGGTCTGAACAGGGTCCTTGGGCCGGGGCTGCGGTACGCCCCCGGATCCGCCCGGGGGTGTGTCCGTGCCCAACAGCCCCTGCGGCACGACGAGTACGGCCTGTACGCCGCCGTAGATGTTGGTCTGGAGGCGGACGTGGATGCCGTGGCGGCGGGCGAGCTGGGAGACCACGAAGAGTCCGATGCGGCCGTCCTGGAGCAGGCTGGCGACATTGACCTGGTCGGGGTCGGTGAGCAGCGTGTTCATCTTGTGCTGTTCGCCCACGGGCATGCCGAGGCCGCGGTCCTCGACCTCGACGGCGAGCCCCGAGGTGACGAGGTTGGCGCGCAGCAGCACCTGGGTGTGCGGGGCGGAGAACACGGTGGCGTTCTCGACGAGTTCGGCGAGGAGGTGGATGACGTCGGCGACGGCGTGGCCGCGCAGGGTGCCGTCGATCGGGGGCACGAGCTTGACCCGCGAGTACTGCTCGACCTCCGCGATGGCCGAGCGGAGCACCTCCGTCATGGAGACCGGGTTGCTCCACTGGCGGCGGGAGACGGCGCCGCCGAGCACGGCGAGGTTCTCGGCGTGCCGCCGGATACGGGTCGCGAGGTGGTCGACGTGGAAGAGGCCCTTGAGGAGGTCCGGGTCCTCGATCTCGTGTTCCAGCTCGTCGAGGATGGAGATCTCACGGTGCACGAGCGACTGAAGGCGCCGGGCGAGGTTGACGAAGACCTCGACCTTCTGCTCGCTGCCCGCCTGGCTGGAGAGCTGCGAGGCCTGGACGACGGCGGTGACGGCGCCGTCGTGGGCACGGGCGAGGTCGGCGCCGAGGAGTTCGAAGTCGTCGGCGTCGGCCGCGGGTACACCGCGTGTCCTGCGGGCCGGCGGTGCGTCGCCGCGCCGCAGCGCCTCGACGAGGGCGCGCAGGTCGGCCTCGCCGCGGGCGCTGGTGCGGCGCAGAGCGCCTAGGCGTTCCTGCACGGACCTGGCGGCGCGGTCGGCGGCCACCAGCGCGATCACGATGCCCCCGAGGGCGACCGCGAACGCGCCGGCGAGCACGGCGAACAGGGTGAGGGTGGGCCGCACCCCGCCGGTACGGACGATGAACAGGACGGCGGCGCAGGCGCTGAGGGCGACCGCGAGCGGCGGCAGCACGGCGAGCCGCATGAGCTGGGGCCGTATGTGGGTCTCGGGCAGCGAGGGGACGGTACGGGCGACCGGCCGACCGTGCCGCCCGCCCTCACGGCGGTCTGCGCGGGGGGCCGGTGCTCGGAGGTGAGACATCTTCGTCCTCGTACTGGTGCGTCGGGACCTGGGGGATCGCGCGTCGAGAGCCGAAAAGATCGGCCCTGTGTCGCCCGACGGCCACTCACAGTAGTCGGCAACGCAACATGTGCGGTGGGCAGTTGACAAACTCCCCCACGGAGAGAACCGCTCTGGTATGAGGCCTCGCACGGCAGACCGATAAGCACCTCGGACGTACGTTCCCCCGACCCACCGAATCGATCAGCACTGGTCGGAACCGGTCACGAAAAAACGGCGAGGGCCGGGGAGTCACCTGCTCCCCGACCCTCGCCGTCCGTACGACTGTCCGACTGTCGTCCGTTTTCGCCCCTCGCGGTCAGCCCGCGGACACCACTTTGGGCTCCCCGCTGCCGTCAGCGGCAGACCCCTGAATGTCACCGGCCGTGTCGGTCCGGGTGTCCTCCACATCAGCCGTACGAGTGACATCAGCCGCGTCGAGCGTCGGCCAGCCGCCCGGCGGAGTCAGGGCCACGCCCCGCCACCAGGGCTCCGAGGGGACGGTCTCGGCCGTGGGTTCGAAGGGCTCGCCCGGGTGCGGCAGCCCGATCCGCGCCCCGGCCTTGCGGGCGGCGGCGATCGTGCCCTCGCCGGGGTCCGACCACGCGTGCGCCGCCAGATTGAACGTGCCCCAGTGGATCGGCAGCATCAGCCCGCTCGGCGTCCCGCCCTGGAGGTCGAGGTGGGCGCGCATGCCCTCCTCCGGGGTCATGTGGATGTCGGGCCAGTACTCGCTGTAGGCCCCGATCTGGATCATCGTGGCGTCGAACGGGCCGTGGTCGGCGCCGATGTCCCGGAAGCCCTCGAAGTACCCGGTGTCGCCGCTGTGGTAGACGCGGTGCTCCGCGCCCTCGACGACCCAGGAGGCCCACAGGGTGTGCTGGGTGTTGCGCAGTCCCCGCCCGCAGAAGTGGCGGGCCGGGGTGGCGGTCAGGGTGAGACCGCCGACCTTCGTCGACTCGTGCCAGTCCAGCTCGCGCAGCCGGTCGGCGGAGACGCCCCAGCGCTCCAGATGGGCGCCGACGCCGAGCGGGACCGCGAACAGGGTGTCCGTGTCGGCCAGCGCCTTGATCGTGGGCATGTCCAGATGGTCGTAGTGGTCGTGCGAGATGACGACGACGTCGACCGGGCCGAGCGCGGCCAGCGGCAGGGGCACCGGATGCAGCCGCTTGGGCCCGGCGAAGGCGAACGGCGAACAGCGCTCGCCCCAGACGGGGTCGAAGAGCACCCGCTGTCCGTCGATCTCGGTGAGCACGCTGGAGTGGCCCATCCAGGTCAGCCGGAGACCGGTGACCGGGGGCTTGGCGAGGTCGGCGAGCGTCGTGGCGTGCACCGGCACCGTGCCGGCCGGGGCGCGGCGGACCCGGTCCTCCTTGCGCAGGGAGGACTTCGCGAACTCCAGGATGGCGCCGTCCTGCCGGGGCGTACCCGGCGGGTTCTGGAAGACGCCGTCCGCGAAGTGGGGCGATCTGCGGATCCGTGCCAGGCGCTCCCCGCTCGGGTCCGCGCCGAAGGCGGCGGGCCGCAGCGCGCGCAGCCGGGGGCTCGGAGAGGGGAATCCGGTCACGGTACCTCCAGGTGGAGTCGGTCAGGCATTCCATTATGGTCGCCGCCTCTGACACTCCGGTCGTCGCGCGGGCGTCGGCCGGGTCTTTCCAAGGAAACTCCAACGCTCGGGACGGCGAATCGATTCCGGGGCGACGAAGAGCGACCACCCGGACACAGGTGGTGCACGCGGCGGGCAAGGCGCGCGGAGCCGAGGGCGCACGGCGGCGCACAACTGAACGGCGAGTCAGTATATTGCCCGCATGGCCACCCCTCAGGGCGCTCCCCTGCTCTCCCTCACCTGGACCGATCACCTCACCGGCCGCCAGGGCTTCCTCGTCGTGGACAGACTCGTGCGGGGCGTGTCCAGCGGCGGGCTGCGGATGCGCGAGGGCTGCACCCTGGACGAGGTCGCCGGGCTCGCCCGGGGCATGACCATGAAGGAAGCCCTGCACTACAACCCCGAGGGCCGCTACATCCCCCTGGGCGGCGCCAAGGGCGGAGTCGACTGCGACCCCCAGGACCCGGGGGCGTACGACCTGCTGGTGCGCTATCTGCGCGCGATGCGGCCGTACGTCGAGAGCGTGTGGACCACGGGCGAGGACCTGGGCCTCACCCAGGACCTCGTCGACCGGGCGGCGGCCGAGGCCGGGCTCGTCTCGTCGATCCAGGCGGTCTATCCACTGCTGGACGACGAGAGCGCGGCCCGCGCGCGGCTCGCCGACGCGTTCGCGGTCGAGGTGGACGGCATCGGGCTCGACGAGCTGGTCGGCGGCTGCGGGGTCGCCGAGTCCGTGCTCGCGGCGCTCGACCGGGCCGAGGTGCCGTACGCCGGTACGCGCGTCGCCGTACAGGGGCTCGGCACGATGGGCGGGGCCACGGCACGCTTCCTCACGCGCGCGGGGCTCACGGTGGTGGCCGTCTCCGACATCAAGGGCACGATCGCCAACCCGGCCGGACTCGACATCGAGGCACTGCTCGCGGCCCGCGACTCGTACGGCACCGTGGACCGCGCGGTACTGCGTCCCGACGACCGCGAACTGCCGGGCGAGGCCTGGCTGTCCGTGCCCGCGGAGGTGCTGGTGCCGGCTGCGGTCTCGTACGCCGTCGACACCGGGAACCAGGAGCGGATCACCGCGCGTTGGGTTGTCGAGGCCGCCAACATGCCCGTACTGCCGGAGGCCGAGGAGCTGCTCGCCGCGCGCGGCATCGTCGTACTGCCGGACGTGGTCGTGAACTCGGGGACGAACGCCTGGTGGTGGTGGACGCTGTTCGGGGACATCGGCGCGGACCCGGAGGAGGCGTTCGCGTACACCCGGCGCTCGATGCGCGCCCTGATCGACCAGGTGCTCGCGCGCGCGGAGACCGACGGGACGCCTCCCCGGGCGGCGGCGCACGCGATCGTGGCGGAGCGGCTGCCGGTGATCGCGGAGCGGTTCGGGTGGTATCGGTGACGGTGTCCGGCGGGGCGTCCTGAGGGGCTTCCCTGCGAACCGGCCACATTGGCGGGGATTTACAGGCATTGACGGACCTGCCCCGACATCGTGTCCGGTGACGGATTACTGTGACGGCGTGGCAAGAGTGCGGTTGAGCGTGGCCGAGCGGCGCGAGGAGTTGCTGCGGGCCGCCATCGAACAGATCGAGGCGCGGGGCGTGGCGGCGGTCAGGATCGCCGACGTGGCGGCCGCCCTCGGGGTGAGCAACGCGCTGGTGCTGTACCACTTCTCGGCCAAGGAGAAGCTGGTGGCCGCCGCGTTCCGGTACGCCGCCGAGGCCGACCTCACCCACCTGGGCAAGCTCCTCGGACGCCGCTCCCCTGCCCTGCGCCGACTGCGGTCCGCCGTGCGCTGGTACGCGCCGACGGGCCAGGCCAAGGGCTGGCGGCTGTGGATCGAGGGGTGGGCGGTGTCCTTGCGCGACCCCGTGCTGCGGGAGGTCGCCGGGGACCTGGACCGGCGCTGGAAGGCCGCGATCACCGAGGTCATCGCGGAGGGCGTCGCCGCCGGCGAGTTCGAGTGCTCCGACCCGACGGGTACGGCCCTGCGGCTCACGGCGCTGCTGGACGGACTGGCGGTCCAGATGACGGCGTACGAGGGGGTTTCGCGTGCGCGGGCCGAGCAGTGGGTGGACGCGGCGCTGGCTGGGGAACTGGGGCTTGAGCGGGCGGCGTTGACGTCGGGCAGGTAGGTCGGTGTGGCCGCCGGACCTGGGGGCTGCCGCCCCCAGACCCCCGCTGTCGGCCTGAACGGCCTCGTCCTCAAACGCCGGACGGGCTGAAGATCCCCGCCCGGCGCTGAAACGCCGAGCCGAGAACGCTGAGGCCACCCACTCGACTCACGCGACCCACTCAATCCGGCTCTTGATGTCGTCCGGCGACAGACTCCCCTTCGCCGTCACATGATCCCCCGACGACTCACCTCGCAGCCGCCGCCCGATCCACGGCACCAGGTACTCCCGCGCCCAGTGGACGTCGTCGCGGCGGATCTCCAAGGTGCCTCGGGGAGGCAGTGCGGGCCAGGGCTGGTCCGGGTCGGCCGGGATCTCCAGGCCGAGGACCTGGCCCGCGCGCAGCGCCACGCGCGTGTGGCCCTCGGGAGAGAGGTGCAGCCGGTCGCCGTCCCAGGCCCTGCGGTCCTGGATGGTCTTCAGGGACCACAGGTCGAGCACCGGACAGCCGTAGCGGTCGGCGATGGCCCGGATATGGCCGTTGTACGTGGCGATCTTGCCGCGCATGTGCTTCAGCACGGGCACGTTGCGGGTGTCGAAGCCCGTCGTCACCATGACCGTGCCGACCACCGAGGTGAGATCGACGATCGCCCGCTCGAAACGCTCGGCGAGTTCGTCGGGGTCGCTGCCGGGCCGGATGATGTCGTTGCCGCCCGCACAGAAGGAGACCATGTCGGGCGCCAGTTCCTTGGCCTGCGGAAGCTGCTCGGCCACGATCTGGTCGAGCAGCCTTCCGCGTATCGCGAGGTTGGTGTAGTCGAAGTCGCCTTCCGGGCGCCGGTCCGCGAGCAGTACCGCGAACCGGTCGGCCCAGCCGACGAACGCCCCGTCGGGGCCGGGGTCGCCGACGCCTTCGGTGAAGCTGTCCCCCACCGCCACGTACGACCCGATCACTGCTCTGCTGTCATTCTTCGAATCGTCTGCCACATCGGCCCATGATTCACCTACCGATGTGAGCTACGCGACCGTAGGAAAGGGTTGACTCGCGGTGAGATAAGCCACTCGTCAAGTATTGGTCAACCCGGAATAATAGGGAGACGCAGCTCACGGACGCTGAAATCGGTGATCCGGAAATGGCTCCACGTCGTACGGAAGGCGAAGTGCCCACTCGTGTACGGCTCGGGGTCGCTGTAGTCGAAGACGAGCCGCCCGTTGTTCCACCAGCGGACCGTCGAACCGGCCGAGTCGATCCGCACGCGATGCGGCTCGTTCGGGACCAGCAGCGGCTCCGTGTAATCGTAGATCAGCGGGCGCACCCCGGCCTCGCCGACGTAACGGCGCAGTCGCGTCGTCGTGTTGGTGTTGGCGCCGTAGCCGACGTAGTACGTCTTCAGGTAGTCGTACTCCGCGAGGGCGCCGCCCCGAGGGGTGGCGAAGAGGTCGTCCGGGGAGCGGACGTCGACGGCGTTCCAGAAGTTGTTGAGGTCGGACACGCGGTCGTTGACCCCGCCGGCCGAGACCGGCGTCGCCGTGTACTCGATGACGTACGGGCCTGTCAGCTTCCGCTTGAACCAGATCGTCGCGCCGCTCGGTACGTCGACCTCCAGGACTCCCCGGGTCGCCGTGACGCTGCCGCCGTCCTGGAGTTCGACGGCCCACTGGCCCAGGCCGTGCCGGAAGTCGTCGCGGGCGATGAGCCGTCCGCGGTGGTGGCCCTGCGAGGCACTCGCCTGGCCGGCCGGGGCGAGGGCCGCAAGTGCCCCGCCGACGGCCAGGGCTCCGAAGGCTCTACGGGTGGTCGTCACGAGGCAGCTCCCTTGGTGGTCGTGATCGAGGGCTTCGGCACCCTGCGGGTCTCGGTGCCGAGGTAGTAGTCCGTGTACGTCGACTGGAGATAGCCGCGCACGGTCCAGCCGAGGCGGTACGCGGGGTTCTGGGCGAGCGTGTAAACGCGCGTCCGCGTCGGCTCGGTGGTCGTGTAGAGGCGCAGTGCGGTGTGGTCGGCGGTCTCGGCGAGGATCTCCTCGCGCCAGTCGCCGATCAGGTCGCCGTAGAAAGGGGTTGCGTTGCGCGGGCCGGAGACGACCCCGGACGGCTCGAAGATCCTCGTACTCGTCTCGGTGTTCGGGTCCCACTTCTCCACGTGCGTGTAGTCGAGGAGTTCGGCCGTCTTGTCGCCGTCCCACCAGATACGGAAGTTGACGCTCGGCGTGGTCGTGGAGACCTTGCCGTCCTGGACGTTGCGGACGCCCGCGCCGGGCGCCGTGACGTCGGCGGTGGAGGTCCAGTACTCGTAGCCGGGGTGGCCGGGGTCGATGTCGGCGGCGTTGCCCCGGCCGACGTCGATGTCGGTGTCGTTCTCCCAGCTCGCGGGGTGCTGCCCGGTCACCAGACTCTCACCGGTGTCGGCGTCGTAGTAGTACCAGGGGAACTTCGGTACGACGCCCAACTCGGCCTGCTGGATGGCGAATCCCTCCAGCCCCGGGCGGTCGGGATCGAGGTCGGCGATGTCGAAGCGGTCGCCGTGTCCGGCGCCGTCGACGACGTACCGGAGCGTGCCGTCGCTGTTGACCACGTAGTTGCCGTCGGCGATCTCGTCCCTGCCGTCCTGGTCGACGTCGACGGTCCGGATCTGGTGGAAGCTGGTCGCGCCGCTCGCCGCCGGCACCGCGTACTTCCAACGCCTGGTCAGATCCTGGCCGTTGAAGTCCCAGGTCTGGACGAGGATGCGGAACGCGCCGCGCCGGGCGCCGACCCGGGTGACCAACTTCGTGACCAGGCTGGGGTGTTCGCCGTCGAGGTAGGCGATGCCGAAGTGGCCGCCCGACGGGCCGTCGGCGACCAGGTCGTCGGGCACGGGCTGGCGGGTGCGTTCGGTTCCCGTGGCGCCGTCGATCACCGAAATGAACTGATTGGCGGGCGAGTTGGCGGTGACCTTCGCTCCGTCCGCGAAGGTGGTGCCGTCGGCCGTGTGCACCAGCACCTCGGCCCTGCCGTCGCCGTCGAGGTCGTACACCGTGACGTTGTCGTCGTTGCGGTAGCCGCCGATGGGCGTGGAACCGCTGATCGCGGCAGGGGCAGGGTCGTTGGCGCCGTTTCCGCCTACCTGGGTGTAGGAGCCGGGGCCCAGGTCGACCCGCCACAGCCGCTCGCCGGTGAGCGCGTACGCCTCCAACAGATCGGGCCTGTCCCGGGTTTGGGAGAGTCTGCTGACGACGAGCTCATAGCGCCCGTCGCCGTCCAGGTCGCCGGGCCAGGCGTGCTGCACGCTGTAGCCGTCGGCCGAGGCCAGGGGGATCTCCGCGTACCCCTTGTCGAACGTGAGCGCCGAACTCGGCCGCAGCTCACGCCCGTTGACGACCGCCCGGACGCTGTAGGCGCCCGTGCCCCGGCTGTCGTCCTGGTACGTCGTGGACCTGACGATCGGCGCGGCGTTGAGGCGGCGTCCGCCTTTGTACACGTTGAAGGCGATGGCGTTGCCATGGCGCGCGTACTCGGTGCCGAGCAGCCGCCAGCTGAGGAAGGTGCCCTTGCCGGACGGTACGGCGACCAGGCCTCGGTCGAGGTTCTCGACCACCCGGCGCGGGGGTTCGGCCGCGTCTCCGGCGGGCGCGGAGAGCGCCCCGGCCGTCAGGATCGCGGCGACGACGGCGCCGGTTCTTCGGCGTCGACTGGAATGCACAGGTCCTCCGTAGACAGTCGCAGGGAGTAGAAAGCGCTTGCGCAGCAACGGAGTTCACTGTGCCCCCACCTTCTCGCCCTGTCGACGCTCCGGGCACACGCGCCACAAGACTGCAATGCCATGATCATGAAGGGACACATACGGACACGCCGAAGGCCGGACCCGGGGATCGGGGTCCGGCCTTCGGCGGATGCTGCCTCGGAGACTCCGTGTCAGCCGACGGCGACGCCCTTCGAGCGGAGGTAGGCGATCGGGTCCACGTCGGAGCCGTAGTCCGGAGTGGTGCGGATCTCGAAGTGCAGGTGCGGTCCGGTCACGTTGCCGGTGGCACCGGAGAGGCCGACCTGCTGCCCCTCGGTCACGGTCTGACCGGCCGAGACGGAGAGCTGCGAGAGGTGGGCGTACTGGGCGTAGTAGCCGTCGGCGAGCTTGATGACGACCTGGTTGCCGTACGCGCCGCCCCAGCCCGCGGAGACGACCGTGCCGGCGCCGACAGCCTTGAGGGAGGTGCCGGTCGGGACGACGAAGTCGACGCCCGTGTGGTAGCCGCTGGACCACATGCTGCCCGACACGTGGTAGGCGGTGCCGACGCTGGCACCGGCCACGGGGAGGGCGAAGCCGCTGGAGCTGCCGGTGTCGGCGGCCTCGGTCGTCGAGGTGTCGGCCTTCGCGCTCTCGGCGGCCGGCTTGGACGTCTCCGTCTGGGTCGACTTCGAGGAGGACGACGACTTCGACTTCGCCGAAGACGAAGAGGAAGACGAAGAGGTCGACTCGGCCTTCTTGCCGATCGTCAGCTTCAGACCGGGGTGGATCAGGCTCGGGTCGGCGCCGATGACGGTCCGGTTGTCCGAGTAGAGCTTCTGCCAGCCACCGCTGACGCTCTGCTCCTGGGCGATCTTCGAAAGGTAGTCGCCTGCCTGGACCGAGTAGGTCCTGACGTTCGCCTTCTTGGCGGCGGAAGGCGTGGACGCGGCGGCCTTTCCGGCCTTTTCCGTCTTCGCGGAAACGGACTCGGCCGATGCGGACTTGGCCGATTCCGAAAGCGACGAAACGGACTGGGCGGTGGACTCCGCCGTGGCCGCATGGGCGCCGGTGGCGCCCAGAAGCGGCAGGGCGAGAGCCGCTCCGCCGGTTCCGGCAGCGGCTATCGAACGGGTGAAACGCTGGGACTTCGGACGGCGGTGCTTACCCTTCGCGGGCATGACGAATTCCTCTCCGTCGCCTGCGAGGTGAGCTGTCGGGTGCGGACTGGAGATGTCCGGCCACGCCTGAACGTGACTTAACCCCAAGCCTGTTCCAGAGACCGGAACAGGCGTTCTACCTGTGGGTCCCCCGCTCCTGCCGTTGTCGGGTGTTCGATGCGGGCTCCGGGCGGCGGCAGGATTGGGCGTCCGTCCGGATTGGTGGCGAACGTAAGCGACTAAGACGCACGGAAACAAGCTTGAGGTTCCCTGTGTACAGGTTTCCTGTGGTCCTCCCCAGAATTCCCGGTCACTGTCCGTGAATTCCGGATCTTTCCACCTCTCGAACTCCCTGAAAACACGCCGAAATTACGTGAACATGACGGCGACACACGGTCACGAATATGACGCTGCTCACTCGCCCGATTCACAGCAACCTTTATTCCCAGGCGAGTTGGAACGAAGACGCCATAGAGTCCATATAGGGCAGAAGCATCAGATGCGACGCAGCCGGATAACTGCCGCATCGAGGTCACCCTTAAGTCCGGTCCGCAGCCCGTGATGCAACAACACGGCACCTCGGTGGACTTCGCCCGTTTCGCGGCATTCATACGTCGCCGAGGGGTCAAGTCCGCGCAGCCGCAGCGCCGGTACCGGCTCGCCGTGGTGCTGCGCCTGGAGCCAGGCGAGGACGACGGCGTCGTCACCGAGCACGTACTGCACCGCACTCAGTCCGCCGGTCGGCCGCCGCAGCCGGTAGAGGTCTCCGCGCTGCACGACGGGCCGGATCTCCTTGTACAGCCCCACCCACTCCCCCGCCTCGGCCAGTTCCTCCTCTGTCCACGTGGTGAGGTCGCCACCGACGCCGAGCACCCCGGCCATCGCACTGACGAACCTGAACCGCAACGAGCTGACCCTGCCGTTCAGCTGAGTGTTCGGGCTATCGGTGACCCACGCGGCCATGACCCGCGCCGGATGGATCTGGCTGAAGCCCTCCTGGATGGCGAGCCGGTCGAGCGGGTCGGTGTTGTCGGAGGTCCACACCTGGTCCGTACGGGCGAGGACACCGAGGTCGATCCGGCCGCCACCGCCCGAGCAGGACTCGAAGGCGACGTCCGGGTGGGCGGCCCGCAGTCGGTCCAGCAGCGCGTACAGCCCGTGCACGTGGTCGACCCACAGGCGCTGCGGATAGTCCTCGCCGGGCCAGCCGGCGTCGGTGAAGCAGCGATTGAAGTCCCACTTCACATAGTCGATCGGGGCGCTCGAGAGCAGCCCGTCGAGCTGCTCCCAGAGGTACTGCCGGACATCCTCGCGCGCGAGGTTCAGTACGAGCTGATTGCGGGACTCCGTCCGCTTTCGTCCCGGCTGGAACTGCACCCAGTCGGGGTGGGCGCGGTACAGCTCGCTGTCCGGGTTGACCATCTCGGGCTCGACCCAGATGCCGAACCGCATCCCCAGGGCGTGCACATACTCGGCGAGCGGCTTGAGCCCCGCCGGGAAACGGTCCGGGTTGGGCGTCCAGTCGCCGAGGCCGGCCCGATCGCTGGTGCGGGTCCCGAACCAGCCGTCGTCCACGACGAACAGCTCGACGCCGATCGCGGCGGCCCGCCGGGCCAGCGTCCCCTGCTGCTCCTCGGAGATGTCGAACTCCGTGGCCTCCCAGGAGTTGTAGAGCACGGGTCGGTCCCGGTCTGCGTCCGGCACGACGAACGCGCGCTGGTACGCGTGCCACGCCCGGCTCGCCCCACCGTGCCCGGCATCGGTCCACAGCCCCGCGAAGACCGGCGTGACGAAGGACTCCCCGGCCGACAGCCGCAGCAGCCCGGAGTCGTCGTACCCCGCCCCGCCGGTGATCTGCACGCGCGCGTCGGGCAGTTGGGCGACGGCGATCCGCCAGGACCCGGACCAGCCGAGCGCGCACGCGTACACCTCGCCGCGTTCCTCGGTCGCGTCGGTGTCGAGCGCCACCCAGGGCAGATGCTGATGCCCGGTGTGCCCGCGCCGGCTGCCGATGACCTTCTCACCGTAGGTGAGGTCGGTCCTCACGAGCCGGGACTCGGCGGCCCACCGCCCGTGCAGCTGGGAGAGGCGCCAGCCGTCGCGGTCGGGGAGCGTCCAGGTGGCGGAGTCCGCGCGGAGCAGCTCCAGGGGGCCGGTTCCGTCGGGCGCGTCATGGGTGAGGGTCACCCAGCGCTCGACCACGTCGTGGCGCATCCGGTAGTGGAGCGTGATGGCCAGCCCGGTGTCCCGGAACGTCAGCCGGAGTTCGTCCTCCTCGGTCTCGTACGCCTCGAACCGCCACTCGGTACCCCGGCGCTCGTCGGTCCGCACGGACAGGGCGGGCCGTACGAAACGGGGGCCGCCCTCGACCGGGTACTCCTCGCGGCCGTCGAGCGGGGACTCGAAGGGCCAGTAGTCCGGCAGCGGACGGACGGCGAGCGCCTCCGCGTCGGCCAGGGCGATCCGCGGGCCCCAGTGCAGATGCAGCAGCTCGTTGTCCTCGGTGAGATGGACGGCGTAACTGCTCGTGGGCCCCGAGAGAAGCCACGTACGACCGGTTCCGGCGATTTCCAGCATCATGTCCCCACAGATTCGAACAGGCACGCCCAAGTCTCAACATCATCGGCGCCACGGCCGTCGACGGCAACGCCTGTGGAAAACTCCTTGGCCTGTTCACCCATGTCGTATCGTCGAAGCGCGCCCGTCGACGAGCAGCGTCCGCGGGGCGGTGTGGGAGGGAGCCCTCGTGACGCAGCAGGTCCCGTCGACCGAGCCCGAGCTGGGCGGCGTACGAAACTTCCGTGACGTGGGCGGACTGCCGACCGTGGACGGCCGGCGGGTGGCGCCCGGGCGGCTGTTCCGCAGCGGTCATCTCGCCCACGCGACCGACGAGGACGCGGCCTTCCTCGACTCCCTCGGGCTGCACACGATCTTCGACTTCCGCAACGCGGCGGACATCAAACTGGAGGGACAGGACGTCGAGCTGCCGGGTGTGCGCAACGTGAACATCCCGCTGTCCGACCCGGCGCACGGCGCGGAGTTCTGGAAGATGGTCCGGGACGGCGATCTCGACGAACTGCGCAGCCTCCTGGCCGACGGCAAGGGCGAGCAGCGGATGATCAACTCCTACCGCCAGATCATCCGGGACCGCACGGCCGAGCACTCCCGGATGCTGCACGCGCTGGCCGAGGACAGTGTCCCGGCCCTGATGCACTGCGCGGCCGGCAAGGACCGCGCGGGTCTGTCCATCGCGGTGACGCTGCTGGCCGTCGGGGTGGAGCGCGATGCCATCGTGGCCGACTACATGGAGTCGAACGCGCAGCACCGCCGTTACAAGGTGCGCCGCAACGGCTCCGGTGCCCAGGTCTACAGCCCCGAGGTCCTGGAGCTGCTCAACCCGCTCTTCGGCACCCGGCCCGAGTATCTGACGACGGCCATGGAGACGGTCGAGGAGACCTGGGGCAGCGTCGACAGCTATCTGGCACAGGGGCTGGGCGTCTCCCCGGAGACGCGGGAGCGGCTGCGCGAGCGGCTCCTCGACTGAGCCCGCCGCCTGTGCGGGCTACTGCTTCGCGCCCACCTCGAACAGCAGGTAGATGAAGGCGGCGAAGACGTGCCCGACCGCGATGTAGATGATCAGCCGGACCCACAGTGCCCGGGGGAACTTCTCTTCCATGTCCGTCATGGCGTGACTCCAGGGGTCGGGCCGAGGCAGAGCGCGGCGGTGGGGCTCTGCAGCAGGGTGTGGACGAAGAGCAGGTCGGTGCCGTCGCGGCCGTCGGCGGCGAGGCGGTGGGGTGTCAGCGAGTCGAAGTGCGCGCTGTCTCCCGCCGCGAGGATGTGCGCGGTGTCCCCGAGGCGCAGCCGCAGCCGCCCCTTGAGGACGTACAGCCACTCCTCGCCCGGGTGGACGCGCACGATGTCGCCCTGCGCCCCGTACGGCACATGGACGCGCAGCGCCTGCATTCCGCGTCCGGACGCACCGGCCTGCCAGTACGACCAGCCGCCGGCGGCCGTCGGCTCCATGTCGGCGGCGCGCACGACGGCGTCCCGGTCGGCGACCGTCTCACCGAGCAGTTCGGAGACCGTCGTACCGTAGATACGGGCTAGCCCGAGCAGCATCGGCAGGGAAGGCTGGCGCTGCCCGGTCTCCAGGCGGGAGAGGTGTGCGGGCGACAGCCCGGCGGCCCTGGCCGCCGCCTCCAGGGTGAGGGCGGCCCTGCGACGCAGCGCCCGGAGCTGCGGTGCGACGACGGGCAGGTCCTCGACCGGCCCGGACTCCTCGGGAAGGCTCATGCCCTCCATTCAGCCGCAGTTTTGCCTCCGGGGCAAACTTCTTGCCTCAGAGGCAAATACCGCTCTCCTGTTCACAGGCTATCTATTGGCCACCGCCTGCTTGACCAGCGTCTTTCCGAAGTCCCACATCAGGCCGCTCCCACCGTGCGCGTCGTCCATCACGGCGGTGAAGGCGTCCACGAACCGGTCCACCTCCCGTTCGCCGACGACCAGCGGCGGAATCAGCTTGATCACCTCCAGGTGATCGCCGGAGACCTGGGTGAGGATCCGGTGCCGTTGCAACAGCGGTACGACGACCATCTGGGCGAAGAGCCCCTTGCGCGCCGCCTGGAGCATGGTCCAACGGCTGCGCAGCCCCAGCGACTTGGGCTTCCCGAACTCGATGCCGATCATCAGACCCCGGCCGCGTACGTCGGCCAGCAGCTCGTACTTGTCGACCAGCGCGGCCAGCCGGGACCTCAACTGGTCCCCGGTGGCCCGGGCGTTGGCGACGATCTGCTCGTTCTCCATGACCGACAGCACGGCGAGGCCCGCCGCCATGGCCTGGGCGTTGCCCCCGAAGCTGGCCGAGTGCACGAGGACGCGGTCGATCGACGAGTAGACCTTCTTGAAGATCCACTCCTTGCCGAGCGTGGCCCCGACGGGCACATAGCCGCCGGACAGCGCCTTCGCCACGCACACCAGGTCGGGCTCGACCCCCTCCTCGTGCTGGTAGGCGTAGAAGTCGCCGGTCCGCCCGAGCCCGGTCTGCACCTCGTCCGCGATGAGCAGCGCCTTGTGCTTGTGCAGCAACTCCTGGGCTGCGCGCAGATATCCGGGCGGTGCCTCGTGCACGCCCTTGCCCTGGATCGGCTCGACGATCAGGGCGGCCACGTCGCCCTTCTTCAACTCCCGTGCCAGGGCGTCGAGATCACCGAGCGGTACGGCGGTGTCGGGCAGCAGCGGGGCGAAGCCGTCCCGGAAGCCGTCCTCGCCATTGACGGAGAGAGAGCCAGTGGTCAGGCCGTGGAAGGCGTGCGAGCAGTAGAGGACGCGCGGCTTCCCAGTGGCGTACCGGGCGAACTTGAGCGCGGTCTCCACCGCCTCCGTACCGCTGTTGCCGAAGAACACCCGGTCCAGGTGCGGGCTGTGGGTGAGGAGCCGCTCCGCGAGCAGCCCGGGCAGTGGCTGGCAGTCGAAGCGGGTGAGGTCGGCGAGCTGGGCGTCGAGGACGTCGTGCAGCGCCTTGCGGACCACGGGGTGATGGCGGCCGAGGCCCATCACCCCGAACCCGGCGAGCATGTCGAGGTAGTCGTCGCCGTCCGCGTCCCAGAAGTACGCGCCCTCGGCCCGCTCGTAGACCTTGTCGAAGCCGATGGTGTGCAGCATGCGCGGGAGCTGGTGGTTGAGGTGCTTGGCGTGCAGCTCGTAGCGTTCGGCGCCGCGCTCGGCCAGCAGCGCGCCGAGGTCGAACTCCCCCGACGGGGAACCGGGTTCAGCGGTCGTCATTCCTGTTTCTCCTTGGCCTTCCCCTTGGGCGGCTCTTCCTTGGACAGCTCGTTCCTGACGGCCAGCCCGGCGCTGATCCGTCCCGCGATCTCGACGGGCGTGAGGCCGATGTCGGCGAGCACCTCACCGCGCTTGGCGTGCGCGAGGAACTGCTCCGGGATCCCGAACCGCCGTACGGGCACGTCGACATCGGCATCGCCGAGAGCCAGCGCGACCGCCGCTCCGACCCCGGACGCGCGGCTGTTGTCCTCGACGACGGCCACCATGCGGTGTTCGGCGGCGAGGCCCGGCAGCGCGGGGTCGACGGGCTTGACCCAACGCGGGTCCACGACCGTGCAGTTGATGCCCCGCGCCTCCAGCAGCTCGGCGGCCTGCAGACACACCGGCGCCATCACCCCGACGGCCACGAGCAGCACGTCGGGAGCTTCCTCCGACCGGTGCAGCACATGCATCCCGCCCATATGTCCGACCGCCTCGATCGCCGGCCCCACCGATTCCTTGGGGAACCGGATCAGCGTGGGCGCGTCGTCGACGGCCACCGCCTCCCGCAGCTGGGCGCGGAGTTGGTCGGCGTCACGCGGGGCGGCGATGCGGAGTCCGGGCACGACCTGGAGGATGGACAGGTCCCACATCCCGTTGTGTGACGCTCCGTCAACTCCCGTGACGCCGGCGCGGTCCAGCACGAACGTCACCCCGCACCGGTGCAGTGCGATGTCCATCAGCAACTGGTCGAAGGCACGGTTGAGGAAGGTGGCGTACACGGCGACGACGGGATGCAGACCCCCTGTCGCCAGTCCCGCCGCCGACACGGCCGCGTGCTGCTCGGCGATCCCGACGTCCCAGACCCGATCCGGGAACCGCTCGGCGAACTTACCGAGGCCCACGGGATGCAGCATGGCCGCCGTGATCGCGACCACGTCGTCCCGCTCCTCCCCGATCCGCACGATCTCGTCGCCGAACACCGAGGTCCAGGAAGGCCCGTTGGAGGGCGCGAGCGGCTCGCAGGTGAGCGGGTCCATCACCCCGACGGTGTGGAAGTGGTCCTCCTCGTGCGAGCGCGCGGGCTCGTAACCGCGCCCCTTCTCCGTCAGACAGTGGATGAGCACGGGCCCGTGGAACCGCTTGGCGCGCCGCAGCGCGGACTCCACCGCCCCGATGTCGTGCCCGTCGATCGGGCCGACGTACTTCAGCCCCAGATCCTCGAACATGCCCTGCGGCGCGAACGCGTCCTTGAACCCCTTCTTCGCGCCGTGCAGCGACTCGTAGATGGTGTTGCCGATGAGGGGGGTGCGCAGCAGTACGTCCTTGCCCCAGGCCAGCACCTGCTCGTAGCTGTCCGTCGTCCGCAGGGTCGCGAGATGGTTGGCGAGGCCGCCTATGGTCGGCGAGTAGGAGCGTTCGTTGTCGTTGACGACGATGATCAGCGGCCGGTCCTTCGCGGCCGCGATGTTGTTGAGCGCCTCCCAGGCCATCCCGCCGGTGAGCGCGCCGTCGCCGATCACCGCGACGACATGCCCCTTCTCGCCCTGCACCTGGCGGGCCTTGGCGAGCCCGTCGGCCCAGCCGAGCGCGGTGGACGCGTGGCTGTTCTCGATGACGTCGTGCTCGGACTCCTCACGCGAGGGATAGCCGGACAGGCCACCCTTGCCGCGCAGCTTGGAGAAGTCCTGACGTCCCGTCAGAAGTTTGTGTACGTAGCTCTGGTGGCCGGTGTCCCACAGGATGCGGTCGACCGGTGACTCGAAGACCCGGTGGAGCGCGATGGAGAGTTCCACCACCCCCAGATTGGGCCCGAGATGGCCGCCGGTCCTGGCGACCGCGTGCACCAGGAACTCCCGTATCTCGTCGGACAGTTCACCGAGTTCCGCCTCGGACAGCGCCTTCAGGTCGCGTGGTCCCCGGATGTTCTCCAGAATCGTCACGCTCGGGCCCCCTCTTCTTCCGTACTCGTCAGCCCGTGCTGCTGCTCAGCTCACGGAGACCGCCGGCTCCCCCGACGCGACGCCGTCCTGCTCCATCTGTTCGGCGATCTTCATCGCCTCCTCGATCAGGGTCTCCACGATCTTCGACTCGGGCACGGTCTTGATGACCTCGCCCTTCACGAAGATCTGCCCCTTCCCATTGCCGGAGGCGACGCCGAGGTCCGCCTCCCGTGCCTCGCCGGGGCCGTTGACCACACACCCCATGACGGCGACACGCAACGGCACTTCCATGCCCTCCAGGCCCGCTGTAACCTGGTCGGCGAGCTTGTAGACGTCGACCTGGGCCCGCCCGCAGGACGGACACGACACGATCTCAAGGCGTCGTTGCCGCAGGTTCAGCGACTCCAGGATCTGGATGCCGACCTTGACCTCCTCTGCGGGCGGCGCCGACAGCGAGACCCGGATGGTGTCCCCGATGCCCTCGCTGAGCAACGCCCCGAAGGCGACAGCCGACTTGATGGTCCCCTGGAAGGCGGGACCGGCCTCGGTGACGCCCAAGTGCAGCGGGTAGTCGCACTGTTCGGCGAGCTGCCGATAGGCGTTCACCATGATCACCGGGTCGTTGTGCTTGACGGAGATCTTGATGTCCCGGAAGCCGTGCTCCTCGAACAGCGACGCCTCCCACAGCGCCGACTCGACGAGCGCCTCCGGGGTCGCCTTGCCGTACTTCTGGAGCAACCTCCGGTCCAGCGAACCGGCGTTGACCCCGATCCGGATCGGCGTGCCGTGCTCCTTCGCGGCCCGCGCGATCTCCTTTACCTTGTCGTCGAACTGCTTGATGTTGCCGGGATTGACGCGTACGGCCGCGCAACCGGCCTCGATGGCCGCGAACACGTACTTCGGCTGGAAGTGGATGTCGGCGATCACCGGGATCTGCGACTTGCGCGCGATCGTCGCCAGGGCGTCCGCGTCGTCCTGCGTGGGGCAGGCGACCCGGACGATCTGGCAGCCGGACGCGGTGAGTTCGGCGATCTGCTGGAGCGTGGCGCCGATGTCCGACGTACGCGTCGTCGTCATCGACTGCACGGACACCGGGGCCCCGCCCCCGACCGCCACCGGCCCGACCTCGATGCGCCGGGAGACCCGGCGCTCGGCGATCGGACGGACCGGTACCTCGGGGACGCCCAAGGAGATGGCGGTCACGACGTCACTCCCTGTTTCCCGCGACGGTCTCGCGCATGGCTCGCAGCGACTCCTTCAGGGACCCCATGGTGGCCATGACGGCCGTCGGCTCATAGCCGCAGTGCGCCATGCAGTTGGCGCACCGGTCGTCCTTGCCGCGGCCGTAGGAGTCCCAGTCGGTCTTCTCGATGAGGTCCTTGTACGTGGTCACGTACCCGTCGCTCATCAGGTAGCAGGGCTTCTGCCAGCCGAACAGCGAGTAGTTCGGGATCGCCCACGCCGTGCACGGGAAGTCGACCTTGCCCTCCAGGAAGTCCAGGAAGAGCGGGGAGTGGTTGAGCCGCCAGCGTCGCCGGTTGCCGCCGCCGAAAGCTTTCTTGAACAGCTCGCGGGTCTGCTCGACGCCGAGGAAGTGCTCCTGGTCGGGGGCCTTCTCGTAGGCGTAGGCGGGCGAGATCATCATCTCGTCGACCTGGAGGTCGTCGTTGAGGAAGTTGAGCACCTCGATGATGGTCTGCGGGGTGTCGGTGTTGAAGAAGGTCGAGTTGGTGGTGACCCGGAAACCGCGCTTCTTGGCCTCCTTGATGGCGGCCACAGCCTCGTCGAACACCCCCTCCTTCGCGACAGACTGGTCGTGCCGCTCACGCAGGCCGTCGATGTGCACGGCGAACGCGAAGTACGGCGAGGGCGTGAACTTGTCCATCTTCTTGCGCAGCAGCATGGCGTTGGTGCAGAGGAAGACGTACTTCTTCCTCTGCACCAACTGCCGCACGATCTCGTCGATATGAGGGTGCATCAGGGGTTCGCCGCCCGCGATGGACACCATGGGCGCCCCGGACTCCAGCACCGCTCCGACGGCCTGGGCGACCGGCATGCGCTGCTTGAGCACACCCGCCGGGTGCTGGATCTTGCCGCAGCCCTCGCACGCCAGGTTGCAGGCGTAGAGCGGTTCGAGTTCGACGATCAGCGGGAACTTGTCCCGCTTGCGGAGTTTCTGTTCGGCCAAATATGTAGCGATCTTGATGGTCTGGCGGAGCGGCATGGCCATCTGACTCACCTCCTGGGGAGCAGCAAGGAACGGTGCCATTCGACAAATGCTGGAAGGACCGAACGAAGAACGCGGAAAGCCGATATTCCACCGCGTACCGTGCCGATCCGGACGAGTTCATGTTCTGGAGCGTCCACGACCACCCGTACGGCCGCAACCGGGCGCACGCCCGTGCGCCCGGCGCTGTGAAGCGTGGCCGCCGACTCCATGTCGACCGCGATTGCGCCGGTCGCGAGCAGATCCGACCGCTCGTGACCTCGTACGACGTGGTCGGAGCCGGTGAGAGGGCCGGTGTGGACGGTGCGCCCGGGCACGGCACGCACCAGTTCCTTGACGAGAAATTCGACGCCGTCACAGCGGGTGACGCCGCGCGGGTCCCGGGTCTCCTCGGCGACCACCAGGTCACCGGGGTGCATCCCGGGTGCGAGTCCCGCGCAGAAGCCCGTGGCCAGCACGACGGCGTCGCGCATCGCCGGGTCGGCGAGGGCCCGGGTGACGGCCGCCTCGGCCGCCTCGGGCCCCATGCCCGTACGCAGCACGGTGACGGGACCGTCGCCGCGCGTGCCCCGGCGCAGGGCGAGCCGTTCGATGCCGAGCGCGCAGGCGATCAGCAGCGGGGCCGGCTCGGGCTTCCTGTCCATCAGCCCCCCTTGACCTTGCCGAACGACTCGGCGAACGGCTCTCCGTGGACGTACCGGCCGAGCGCGGTGAGCGGGAAGACCTGGCGGTAGAGGTGGTAGTTGATCGAGAAGTCCCAGGGGAAGCCGGTGCCGGTGAAGTACGGCTCGTCCCAGGAGCCGTCCGGCAGCTGGGTCGCGGCGAGCCACTCGACTCCGCGTTCGACGGCCTTGGAGTCCTGCTCCCCGGCGGCCAGCAGGGCGAGCAGCGCCCAGGCCGTCTGGGAGGCGGTGGAGGCGCCCCGGCCGCTCCAGCCCTTGCTGTCCTGGTAGGAGCGCAGGTCCTCGCCCCAGCCGCCGTCGTCGTTCTGGACCTTCTCCAGCCAGTCCACCGCGCGCCGGATCGCCGGATGCGCGGTGGGCAGGCCCGCGGCGGTCAGTGCGGGCACCACCGAGCCGGTGCCGTAGACGTAGTTGACGCCCCAGCGCCCGAACCACGAGCCGTCGGCCTCCTGTTCGGCGAGCAGCCACTCGATGCCGCGCCGGGTGCGCGGATCGTGGGACATGCCCTCGACGGCGAGCATCTCCACGACATGCGCGGTGACGTCGGCGGACGGCGGGTCGATGACCTCGCCGAAGTCGCAGAACGGCAGCTTGTTGGGGAACGGACTGGTGTTGTCGACGTCGAAGGCACCCCAGGCGCCGTTCTTCGACTGCATCCCGAGGTTCCAGCGGACCCCGCGCCCGATGGCCTTCTCGACCCGCTCCGGATCGTGGTGCCGGACCCGACGCAACGCGAGGACGACCTCGGCGGTGTCGTCGATGTCGGGGTAGTTGTCGTTGTGGAACTCGAACGCCCAGCCACCCGGCGGCAGTTCGGGCCGGCGTACGGACCAGTCGCCGGGCCGGACGATCTGCTCGCCCAGCATCCAGTCGGCGGCCTTGACCAGTTGGGGGTGGTCGGCGGGCACACCCGCGTCGGCGAGGGCGATGACCGCGAGGCAGGTGTCCCACACCGGCGACTGACAGGCCTCGATCATCCGGGCCCCGTCCTCGCGCCACACCGTGAAGCGGTCCAGGGACTCCAACCCGGCCCGCATGACGGGGTGTTCGAGGTCGTAGCCGAGCAGGTGCAGGGCGATCACCGAGTAGACGGCGGGCGGCTGGATGCCTCCCCAGCAGCCGTCGTTCTCCTGGCGCTCGATGATCCAGCGGGCGGCGGCGTTCATGGCCGCCTTGCGCAGCCTGCGCAGCGCGACCTTGCGGTAGCCGTGCAGGGCCTTGTCGAGCCGCTGGAAGGCGCCGTCCCAACTCACCAGCGCGGCAAGGGACTTGCCCGGGTTGGGTACCGCGGGGTCGGTGTGCAGCTCGTCGAGCGGAAAGGGCGCCGGACGGACCGGGCGCTTGGCGCTGACGATGGTGAGCGGCACGATGGTCTGCCGGGCCCAGCAGCCGAAGTCGTAGATGTTGAGCGGCATCCACTTCGGGAAGTAGATGAGTTCCGGCGGGAGTTCGGGTAGGTCGTCCCACTTCCACCAGCCGAACAGCGCCAGCCAGATCCGGGTGAAGACCCGGGCGGCGGCGATGCCTCCCCGGTCCCGGATCCAGGCGGACGCCTTCGCCATGTGCGGCGCGTCCGGGGCGTCCCCGGCCAGCCGCAGGGCGACGTACGCCTCGATGGTGGCGGAGAGTTCGGCGGGTCCGCCGTAGAAGGTGGCCCAGGTGCCGTCGTCGCACTGCTCGCCGCGGATGAACAACGCGGCTGCCTGGGTGGTCTGTTCGTCGCGGATGCCCAGGAACTGACGGAGCAGCAGGTCCTCGGCGTCCATCGTGACGTTGGTCTCGAGGTCGCCCTTCCACCAGCCCTGGGCGTCCTGACGCGCGAGCAGATGTTCGGTGGCGCGCCTGACGGCACGTGCGGCGGCATCATGAACCCCTGCCGCCACTGGGGCGTTGGTGTCGGTGTCGGTTTCGCTGGCCGAGGCAGCGCGGGGCGGCAGTGCCCCGGTGCTTCCGTCGGTCGTCGCTGTCATGGCTTCCCCTTCGTGCAGTGGATGTCTCTGCTGTGGGTCCGCCGTCGGCCGGTGCGCCGCTGAAGGCGGCGCCGGCCGGCGACTACGCGAGGCTTATTCGACCGATAGTGATCATCTCTTTCGTACGACGACGAAGTCGGCGAGCGCCGTGAACTGCGCACGCACCCGGTCGGGCATGTCGATGGCGTTCAGTGCGTCGACGGCGATGGTGTGCTGCCGGCGCGCCTCCTCGGCGGTCCACTCCCGGCCGCCCGCCTGTTCGATCAGGGCGGCGCGGACGGCGAACTCCTCCTCGGAGAAGTTCTCGAAGTCGCTGCTCTTCGCGTCGGCGGCGAGGAGTTCGCCGAGTTGCTCGGCGGCCGGGCCGCTCGCCGCGAGGGCGGCGACGACGGGCAGGGACTTCTTGCGCTGGCGCAGGTCGCTCCAGGTCCGCTTGCCGGTGGCCTCCGGGTCGCCCCAGATGCCGAGGAGGTCGTCGACGGCCTGGAAGGCCAGGCCGAGGTGGTAGCCGTACTTCTCCAGGGTGTCGGCGGTGCGGTCGTCCGCGCCACCGAGGACCGCGCCGATGGAGCTGGCGCAGGCGAGCAGGGCGCCGGTCTTGTTGCCCTCCATCTCCAGGCACTCCTCGACACTGACGCGGTCGCGGTGCTCGTAGGAGATGTCCTGCGCCTGGCCGTCGATGAGGGCGCGGGTCGCGGTGGTGAGGCGACGGGTGGCGCGGCCTGCCTCAACTGTGCCGAGTTCCAGGAGGATCTCGTTGGCCAGCGCGAACAGGGCGTCGCCGACGAGGATCGCCTGGGCGGGGCCGTGCACCTTCCAGACCGTGTCGCGGTGGCGGCGCTGTTCGTCGCCGTCCATCAGGTCGTCGTGCAGCAGCGAGAAGTTGTGCACCAGCTCGACGGCGACCGCGCCGGGGATGCCGACCTCGGGTGCGGCGCCGGTGACCTCGGCGGACAGGACGGCGAGCGCGGGGCGTACGGCCTTGCCGCCGTCGCCGGCCGCGGGCCTGCCCTGGGCGTCGATCCAGCCGAAGTGGTAGGCGGAGACGGTGTCCATGGGAGCCGCGAGACGGTCGATCGCCGTCCGCAGCACCGGAGTGGCCAGGGTCCGGCCGCGCTCCAGGAGCGCGGTCACGTCCACTACGTCGGCAGCCTTCGGGGCCGGGGGCACAGTGGGCACAGTCTCTCCTCTAGATGCGGTGCTGGGGGTGCGGAGCCCCGTCGCCTGCGGATGATCGAGCATCACGCTGCCTCCTCGACGTCGAAGAGGTGGTGGCGGGGCCGGCCCAGGGCGCCCAGCGCGGCGCCGGCCGCACTGACGCCGCTGCGGACCGCACTCTCCATGGTCGCGGGCCACCCCGTGGCGGTCCACGAACCGGCCAGGTACAGGCCGGGGGCTTTGGTGCGGGCGCCGGGCCGCAGCCGTCCGACGCCGGGGGTGGGGGCGAACGTCGCTGTCCGCTCCCGGGTGACGAAGAAGTCCCGAACTTCGGCGCCCCGCGCGCGGGGCAACAGCCGTTCCAGCTCCGGCAGATACCGCTCGCGCAGCGCAGCCACGGGTTCGTCGATCTCGTCGTGCGCGGCCGACTGCGACAGCGCCAGGTACTGGCCGTCGCCGCCGAGCCCGGACGCCTCGGTCCGGTCGAACACCCACTGCACCGGGCTGCCGAGCGCCGCGAGGAACGGCGTGCTCAGCACCTTCCGGTCGTACACCACATGCACGTTGAGGATCGGCGCGGTGCCGATCTCCAGCAGCCGCTCGGGAGCGTCGAGCGCACCCTGGGGCAGCAGATCGTGCGCCTCCTGCTGAGCCACGGCGAGCACGACGACATCCGCGTCGAGCGTCTCGCCGGGAACCTCAACGGTCCAACGGCCGTTCTCGTTGTGTTGGATGGAGGTGACGCGTGTACGGACTTCGGTACGCACGCCCGCGGAGTCGAGCGCCTTGCGGGCCAGAGTGTCGTGCAGTTCGCCCAGCGGGACGCGCGCCCAGCCGATGTCGGCCGCGCCCGGGTCGGACAGCAGACCGGTCTTGAACACCATCGCGGCGAGCCCGAGGGACGAGTCCCCGGCCACCGCGTTGAGGGTGGCGACCCCCACCAGGTCCCACAGTGCCTCGACGGCACGCGGCGACTGACCGTGCGCGGCCAGCCAGCTGCCGAAGTCCTGTGCGTCCAGCGCCGGATCCGCGAGGTCCAGCGCCTTGAGCGCGAGTGCGGCACGCCCTACTCTGGCGCGCTCCGCGAGCGAGAGGTGCGGATACGTGGCCAGGCTGCGCCCGAGATGCAGAGGTACGGGCAGCGGATCGCGCCGAAGTCTGCCCAGGCGCCGACCGGCGGG
The DNA here is from genome assembly GCF_021545335.1 of Streptomyces sp. GQFP. Lineage (GTDB taxonomy): Bacteria > Actinomycetota > Actinomycetes > Streptomycetales > Streptomycetaceae > Streptomyces. The sequence continues at coordinate 1,217,329 of NZ_CP089312.1, forward strand.
TTTCGCCACGTCGACGACCGGCACGTCGAGACGTGCCTGCACCGGGGCGAGTTCGGCTGCGTCGATGCGGTCGAGGAACCAGCGGTAGGCGGTGCAGCAACGCAGGTACACATGCTGGCCGTTGTCGACGGTGAGTCCGTCGCGCTGGAAGGAGAAGGCGAGCCCGCCGAGCCGCGGCCGGCCTTCGAGCAGTGTGACGCGGACCCCGGCGTCGGCCAGGGACAGTGCCGTGGTGATGCCCGCCAGTCCGCCGCCGACCACCACGGCGCTCTTCTCGCCGTGGTGGCCCGGACGTTCTCCGGGCTGCGTACCGTCGCTCATCGCGCACTCCCCCCTGTGCGCCCGCCGCGCCGGATGAACGCCGCACGGCAGGCCGTTGAAGTCAGGGACGCCGTCCCCGACCGGAGGGTTGCGCGCCGTTTCGCCTCGGTCACATCACCTTGGGCCGAATTGTCCATCAGGCCCGCCTCCTGACGGTCCACCGGGAGACATGCCTGGCGTCCAGACCGGACAGGCCGCGCACCGCGACGTACGCCTTCTCGCGTCCGGGCAGCGAGACCCGGCCGCGCAGCACCGCCTCCGGCTCGCGCTCGATGCGGTCGAGGAGCCGTCGGTAGATGCCGGCCATGGCGGCGACACAGGCGCCGCTGCGTCGGTCGAGCATGGGCAGCAGCCGGTAGCCCTCGGCGAACAGGGCGCGGGCGCGCCGTACTTCGAAGTGGACGAGGCCCGCGAAGTCGGAGCCCTCCGGCGGGTTCGGCCCGCTGAACCCGGCCGAGCAGCCGAACTTGGCGAGGTCGTCGGAAGGCAGATAGGTCCGCCCGCCCTCGGCGTCCTCGCGGACGTCCCGCAGGATGTTGGTGAGCTGGAGCGCGAGCCCCAGCGTGTCGGCGTACTCCGAGGCGCGTTCCGCTCCCCGCGCGCCCCTCTCCGTGCCGAACACACCCAGGGACAGCCGCCCGATGGCCCCGGCCACACAGCGGCAGTAGACCTTCAGGTCGTCCCACGTCTCGTAGGTCTCACCGCGTACGTCCATCACGACGCCGTCGATGAGTTCGTCGAGGCCGCCGAGCGGGATCGGGAAGTGCGTCCCCGCGTGACTGAGGGCGACCGCGACGGGATCGGTGTCGTCCTCTTCGACCGCGCCCTCGCGCACCCGGGTGAGCAGTGCTCTGGTGTCCTCCAGCCGTGCCGCCTTGACCTCGGGGGCCAGTGTGCCGTCACCGATGTCGTCGACGCGCCGCGAGAACGCGTACAGGGCGGACATGGCGCGCCGCTTCGGCGTCGGCAGCAGTCTGATGCCGTACGCGAAGTTGCGGGCCTGCTGCCCGGTGACGGACTCGCAGTAGGTGTAAGCGGCGAGTACCGGTGCGGACACGTGTGGTTCCGACTCCACGGTCCGGATCACCCCTCTCCTCGCAGGGTTGTGCCCACCTGGCGCAGCAACTGGATCCTGCCGGGCTTGGGCGGGCCGGGAAGTACGTCGTATTCGGCGGCGGCGATCGCTTGGATTGCCGCCTTTCCCCCCGCCACGAAACCCGCGAGCAGCAGCTTCAGCCTGCCGTGGACGCTACCCACTAGGGGGGTGCCTTCATTCAGCAGGTCACGGGCGCGTTCCGCTTCGTATGCGATCAGTGCGCGCACCGACGCTCCTGCGGTGGGGACGGCGAGATCCGCCTCCTGGACGTGAAAGCGCTTCATGTCCTGGGCGGGCAGATAGATCCGGTCGCGGCCGAGGTCCTCGGCGACGTCCTGGAGGTGTTCGACGATCTGGAGGGCCGTGCACACGGCGTCGGAACGGCGGATCCGCTCGGGCGTCGCGGTGCCGGTGACGGCGAGGACGAGGCGGCCGACGGGGTTGGCGGACAGCTCGCAGTAGGCGAGGAGGTCGTCGTACGTCTCGTACCGCTTGACCAGCTGGTCCTGGCGGTTGGCGGCGATCAGGCCGAGGAACGGCTCGGGGGTGAGGGCGCGGCGGCGCACCGTCGGCTGGAGCCGGCGCAGGAGGGGGTGGTGCGGGGTGCCGTCGAAGACTCTGCGCAGGTCGGTCTCGAAGGCGTCGAGGAGGGCGAGCCGGTCGTCGGCCGCTTCGGGGGCGACGCCGAGCAGCCGGGCGTCGGCGCCGCCGGGGGCCAGGTCGCCGTCGCCGATGTCGTCGACGAGGCGGGCGAAGCCGTAGACGGCCATGAGGTCGGTGCGCCAGGCCTTGGGCAAAAAGAAGGGTGCCACGGGGAAGTTCTCGTCCGCGGCCTTGTCGAGCGTGCCGCGCTCCGTGTCACCGGCACGCGCATGGCCGGTTGCCGTCACCGTTCACTGCCCGGGGCGGGGACGGCACACGCTGTGGGGAGCTGGGGAGTTTCCGTAGCCATCGCCGTCACATCTCCCGTTCTACACTGCTGACCCAATGGGCACTATTTCGGACACGCCGCCCAGCCGTCCGCGCGGCGGTCCGATGCCGGGTGTCGCGCGGTATCGCCCTACTTGCCGCGATTCAGCACTGGTACAGCTTACGTTGTACAACGCGGCATGGTCCGTCGGGGTGTCCTGCGCATCACAAGAACGAACCGATTGGCGTCAAGATTCCTGGGGCGGGCCGGAGTTGACGTTTCCTTTGCAGACGCAGGGCCCCGCCGGAACAGTTCCGGCGGGGCCCCGATTCGCCCGGCTGATCACCGCTGGGCTTCCCGACTACTTGCCGGTGAACTTCTCGTACTCCTTGAGCACCTCGTTCGTCGGCCCGTCCATGCGCAGTTCGCCGCGTTCGAGCCACAGGACGCGGTCGCAGGTGTCGCGGATGGACTTGTTGTTGTGGCTGACGAGGAACACCGTGCCCGCGTGCTTGCGCAGCTCGCGGATGCGTTCCTCGGAGCGCTTCTGGAAGGAGCGGTCGCCGGTCGCCAGTGCCTCGTCGATCATCAGTACGTCGTGGTCCTTGGCGGCGGCGATGGAGAACCGCAGCCGCGCCGCCATGCCGGAGGAGTAGGTGCGCATCGGCAGGGTGATGAAGTCGCCCTTCTCGTTGATGCCCGAGAAGTCGACGATCTGCTGGTAGCGCTCCTTGATCTCCTCGCGGGACATACCCATCGCGAGGCCGCCCAATATGACGTTCCGTTCGCCCGTGAGGTCGTTCATCAGAGCGGCGTTGACGCCGAGGAGGGAGGGCTGCCCGTCCGTGTACACGTGCCCCTTCTCGGCGGGGAGCAGCCCGGCGATGGCACGCAGCAGGGTCGACTTGCCGGAGCCGTTGGAGCCGATCAGGCCGACGGCCTCACCGCGGTAGGCGGTGAAGGAGACGCCCCGTACGGCGTGCACCTTGCGTACGCCGGGTGACTCGCCGCGCTTGACGATGCGGCTGAGGGCGGAGGTGGCGCTGCCCTTGCCGGTCTTGGCGCCGTTGACGCGGTAGACGATGTGGAGTTCGTCCGCGATGACAGTGGGGATCTTGTCCCCGGGAATCGGGTCAGCCACGGCCGTACCTCTCCTCCGCCTTCCAGAAGTACACGAAGCCGCCGACGGCGAGGAGCGCGGCCCAGCCGCCCGCGACCGCCCAGACGTGCGGCGGCAGGTTCTCCGAGCCGTAGCCGTCGATGAGCGCGAAGCGCATCAGGTCCATGTAGATGGCGGCGGGGTTCCACTGGAGGACGTCGGCGAGCCACTGGGGCTTGTCGGCGAGCATGACCGGGATGGAGAACATCACGCCGGACGCGTACATCCACGTACGCATCACGAACGGCATCAGCTGGGCGAGGTCCGGGGTGGACGCGCCCCACCGGGCCATGATCAGCGCGAGGCCGGTGTTGAAGAGGAACTGGAGGACCAGCGCCGGGACGATCAGCAGCCAGGACGCCTTGGGGTAGCTGCCGAAGCCGACCGCCACCACGAACAGCACGATCATCGAGAAGAGCAGCTGCTGGAGCTGCTGCAGCGCGAAGGAGACCGGCAGGGCGGCGCGCGGGAAGTGCAGGGCGCGCACCAGGCCCAGGTTGCCGGAGATCGCGCGGACGCCCGCCATCACCGAGCTCTGCGTGAAGGTGAACACGAAGACGCCCGTGACGAGGAACGGGATGTACACCTCGCGGGGCATGCCTCGGTCGGCTTCGAGGATCACGCCGAAGATGAAGAAGTACACGGCCGCGTTCAGCAGCGGTGTGGCCACCTGCCACAGCTGGCCGAGCTTGGCCTGGCTGTACTGGGCGGTCAGTTTCGCCTGCGAGAAGGCGAGGATGAAGTGACGCCGTCCCCACAACTGGCGGACGTACTCGACGAGTCGGGGACGGGCGCCGCTCACGGCGAGCCCGTACTTCGCGGCGAGTCCGGCCGCGGAGAGGCCGTCGTCGGGTGACGGTCGGTCGCTCACCGCGACACCGCCGTCATGCGTTGTCTCACTCACAAATGGAAACTTTCGTCTTCAATATGCGCAGCTGAACGGGGCAGAGCGCGGGCCGTGACCGGGATCCGGTCGGCTCGCGGGGCTCTCAGGGAGAGCTTGTCAGATCACCGGTGGGCGGCCCAGTCGGGTCAGCCGCCACACCGTACGCCACCGGATGGGCCGGCGGGGTCCGCACGGGGTGGTCAGGCCCTCCTTGAACCCGCCCCACCAGGCTCTGAGCGCCGGGCGGGAGGGCCTTCGGAGGAGTGTGAGGAGCAGCCAGTCCCCCAGGTACACGGGTACGAGGGGGGCGGGAAGGTTGCGGCGGGCCAGCCAGACCCGGTTGCGGGCGACCATGCGGTGGTAGACCGCGTGCCGGGAGGGCGCGGTCGTGGGGTGGTAGAGCAGCATGTCGGCCCGGTAGTCGATCATCCAGCCCGCGTCGAGGGCCCGCCAGGCCAGGTCGGTCTCCTCGTGGGCGTAGAAGAACTCCTCGGGGAGGATGCCCACTTCGGCGAAGACCTTGGTGCGGACGGCGTTGGCGCCGCCCAGGAAACTGGTGACGCGGGAGCTGCGCATCGGGTCCGTGGTGCCCGGGCGGGGCACATGGCGGCGCTGGGTGATGCCGGTGTCGGGGTCGGCGATGCGGAAGCTGATGATGCCGAGTTCCGGGTCGTCGGTGAAGGCACGGCGACACAGTTCGGCGGTGTCCTGGTGGCCGAGGAGGCCGTCGTCGTCCAGGAACATCAGGATGTCGACGTCGCCGCCGGCCGGGCCGAACGCCTCGATTCCGACGTTGCGTCCGCCGGGGATGCCGAGGTTCTCGGGCAGTTCGATGCTCCGTACGCCCTCGGGGAGGTCGGGGACGGGCGAGCCGTTGCCGACCACGACGACCTCGACCGGGTCGCCCTCCTGTTTGGCGATCGAGTCGACGAGGGCGCGCAGTTCGTCGGGGCGGTTGCCCATGGTGATGATCACCGCGCCGACTCTCATGGCGCTCCTCACCGGAGCCTGCTGGAGGCGAGGATGGACACGAGGTGCAGCACGGTCTGCAGGATCGCGATGCCGGCCAGTACGGCGATGCCGAGGCGGGTCCAGAACAGGTCGCCGCCGAAGGCGTCGAGGATCGCCACGAAGAGGATGAACAGGCTCGCCTCGACGCCGCCGATCAGCCGGTGGAACTTCAGCGCGGCAGCGGCCTTGCGAGCCAGGGCGAGCCCCTCGGAGCGCGGCACCGACAGCTCCTCCTTGGCCGCCTCCAGACCGCTGCGGGAGCGGGCCACGTCCACCAGGTCGGTCTCCGCCTTGATCAGGATCGCGCCGAGCGCGGCCAGGGTGCCGAGGAACGCCCACAGCCACTCGGGTGCCCCGGAGCCGTCCCACAGGTCGGCGCCGCGCAGCCCGAAGCCGATCAGCAGGGCCGACTCGGACAGGTAGTGGCCGATGCGGTCGAGGTACACGCCGGTGATCGAGGTCTGGCCCCGCCAGCGGGCGATCTCGCCGTCGACGCAGTCGAGGAGCAGGTACAGCTGGATCAGTACGGCACCGAGAACCGCCCCGGTGAGGCCGGGCACCAGGAGGGCCGCGCCCGCCAGACCGCCCGCGACGACCATCAGGTACGTGAGCTGGTTGGGCGTGATCCTGGTGTCCACCAGGTACGGGTCGACCCGCAGGGACACCTCACGCATGTAGAGGCGTCCCGCCCAGTGCTCGCCGCTGCGCCGGTCCTTCACCCCTTCGGGGTGGACGACGGGGCGTAGTTCAGCTACCGATGGCCTTGACATAGTCCGCGTACGTGTCCTTGATCTGGTCGTTCGTGAGGTCGAGGTGTTCCAGGATCGTGTAGCGACCGGGTCTGGTCTGCGGGGCGTACTCGACGACCCGTACGAACTCGTCCGTGGTGAAGCCGATCTCCTCCGGCAGCACCGGCAGCCCGTGCCGGCGCAGTACCTCGGCCATGTACGCCGCTTCCTCGGCCGCGCCCCGCAGGTACATGGCGAACGCGGCGCCGAGGCCGCACTGTTCGCCGTGGCTGGCGGCGCGCTTGGGGTACAGCAGGTCGAAGGCGTGGTTGATCTCGTGACAGGCGCCCGAGGAGGGGCGGGAGTCACCCGACACCGACATGGCGATACCGGTGAGGACCAGTGCCTCGGCCAGCACCTGGAGGAACGCGTTGTCGCCGACCCCGCCGGGGTGGCGCAGCACGGCCTCGCCGGCCTGGCGGGCCATCGCGGCGGCGAGGCCGTCGACCTTCTCGCCGTTGACCTCGCTCGCCAGCTCCCAGTCGGCGACCGCAGAGATGTTCGACATGGCGTCGCCGATCCCGGAGCGCACGAACCGCGCCGGCGCCTCACGGATCACATCGAGGTCGATGACGACGGCGATCGGGTTCGGAACGCCGTACGAGCCGCGCCCCGCGTCGTTGTCGAGGGTGGCGACCGGGGAGCACAGACCGTCGTGCGCGAGGTTGGTGGCGACGGCGACCAGCGGCAGGCCCACGCGGGCCGCGGCGAACTTGGCGCAGTCGATGATCCGGCCGCCGCCGAGGCCGACGACGGCGTCGTAGTGGCTGGACTTGATGGCGTCGGCCAGTCGGATCGCGTCGTCGATGGTGCCGCCGGCGACCTCGTACCAGCTCGCGCCGGGCAGCGCCGGGGCGAGCCGGGCGCGCAGCTTGGCGCCGGAGCCGGCGCTGACCGCGACGGCGATCTTCCCGGAGTGCGAGATCCGCTGGTCGAACAGCACGTCCGCCAGATGGTTCAGGGCTCCCCGGCGGATGTCGACGACGACCGGCGAGGGGATCAGCCTCGTCAGTACCGGCACGCGATCTCCCGTCCTCGGGCGAGATCGTCGTGGTTGTCTATCTCGACCCACGGGACCTCGCCTATGGGTGCCACGTCGATCCGGAAGCCGCGGTCGACCAGTTCCTGGTAGCCGTGCTCGTAGAACTGCTGGGGGTCGGTCTCCCACACGGTCTTCAGGGCGTCGGCCAGGTCGTCGGCGGCGGCACCCTCGATGAGGGTGACACCGATGTACTCGCCGGTGGCCTCGGCCGGGTCCATCAGCTTGGTGATCCTGCGCACGCCCTTCTCCGGGTCCACGACCACCTTCATCTCCTCGTCGGCGAGATCCTTCACCGTGTCGAGGGCCAGGATGATGCGCTTCCCGTCGCCGCGCGCGGCGAGCAGGGTCTTCTCGACGGAGACGGGGTGCACGGTGTCGCCGTTGGCGAGGATGACCCCGTCGGCGAGGGCGTCCCGGCCGCACCAGAGGGAGTAGGCGTTGTTCCACTCCTCGGCGCGGTCGTTGTCGATGAGGGTGAGCTTCAGCCCGTACTTCTCCTCCAGGGCCGCCTGCCGCTCGTACACGGTCTCCTTGCGGTATCCGACGATGATCGCGGCCTCGGTGAGGCCGATCTCGGCGAAGTTGGCGAGGGTGAGGTCGAGGACGGTGGGGCCGTCCTCGTCGCCCGCGGGGCCGACCGGCACGAGAGCCTTGGGCAGGCTGTCGGTGTAGGGGCGCAGACGCCGTCCGGCGCCGGCCGCCAGCACGAGGCCGATCATGCGGGTTCTCCTTCGTCGTGTACGGCGGGCGCGCCGCCCTGGTGGGCGGTCACCCAGTAGCGGATGCTCTCGGCGAGCACCAGCAGGGCCACGACCACGGCGAGGACCGTGAGCGCGACCACGAACTGCGAGGCACTGAGCAGTGCGGCCAGTACGACGACCACCAGCGTCCGGCCCTCGTGCCCTCCGCTCGCCCGTACCAGCCAGCGCGGGGGCGCTCCGGCGTTGCCACGGATGCGGTACACCGTGTCGTAGTGATGGTAGGCGACGGCGGCCACGAGGCCGAAAGCCGCGGGAAGTGCTCCGTTTACCTCCGCTTTGCCCGCGAGAAGGAGGACTGTGCCGTATTCGGCGGCCCGGAAGAGCGGGGGGACGAGCCAGTCGAGGCGTCCGATGAGGGGCAGACCGACCGCGCCGGCCGCGCCGAGCACGTACAGCGCGGCGAAGGCGACGGGCACCCAACTGCCGTAGGGGAACAGCCACACGGCGCCGGTCAGCAGGACCGTGAATTCCAGCGCCGCGAGGAAGCGCGAAGTCGGATTGGGCATGGGGATGCGCCCGAGCCGCTCCGCGAGCGGCCCGCTGTCCGCGAGGTCCGCCAAGGCACGCGTCGCCCGTTCAGTGCGCTGGGCCGTTCGGGTGAGTGAGCGCAGGACGCGGCCCGCCGTGGTGTACGTCGCCGCGAAGCCGCAGCCGATGAGCAACACGGTCAGGGTGGTCCGGGGGGTCGTGAACGCCGTGAGGACGGCGATCAGGGCCCAGCGCTCGCCGATCGGCAGGACGATCATCCGGCGTACCCAGACCGTCCAGCCGACGCTGTCGAGGCGGTCGGAGAGGGCGGCCGTGGGGCTGGTGTTGGCCGTGGCGTCGTGATTCGCCTCGTTGAAGGAGAAGTCGACGACGTGCCGACAGGTCTGCAGGATCATCGCGCCGAGGGCGAGGGCCCAGACGTCGTCGCCGCCCCGGGCCGCGCCCAGTGCGAGGCCCGCGTAGAAGGCGTACTCCTTGGCGCGGTCGAAGGTGGCGTCGAGCCAGGCGCCGAGCGTCGAGTACTGGAGGGAGTAACGGGCGAGCTGGCCGTCCGTGCAGTCCAGGACGAAGGAGACGAGCAGGAGCACGCCGGCGAGGACGAAGCCGCCGCGTGTACCGGTGGCCGCGCAGCCCGCCGCGATCAGCGCGGTGAGCAGCGAGGCGGTGGTGACCTGGTTCGGGGTGAGTCCGCGGCGGGCGCACCAGCGCGCGAGGTAGCGGGAGTACGGGCTGACGCAGAAGGTCGTGAAGAAGCCGTCCCGGGACTTCACGGCCGACTTCAGGCGTACGGCCTCGTCGTCGACGGTGGCTACGGCCTGCCGTGCCTCGTTGCGGGCCTGCGGGTCGGCGGGGACGGCGGCGGTCAGGCTACCCAGCTCGGGGCGGTGGACGTCGGTGCCGTCCGCCTCCAGGGCGAGGGCGATGCGGTCGGCGAGGCTGTCCACGGCGACGGCGGAGGCGGAGGTGGCCCTGCCGGGGCCCGTCGGGGCGTCCGCGTCCGTGGAGATCTCCCGGGCCAGTACGCGGGTCAGGGCCGTGCGGCCGGCGTCGGGCTGGGCCGTGACGGCGCCCGGTACGGCGGCGAGCGGGAAGCGGGGGTCGGTGAGGCCGAGGCGCAGGGCGTGGAGGTGTCCGACGAAGCGGGCGTCGACGATGGCGACCCGTTCGTCGCAGGCTGCTTCGGCGAGGAGGGTCTCGGTGTCGGCGACGTCGGTCGCGCTCCGCACGTCGAAGCCGAGGAACCGCAGATCGTCCTCGATCGACGATCCGGGAACCGGCTGACCCGTGAGGATGGCGGTCGGCAACCGAACTCACTCCCTGGACACCGACGCGTGCACGCCGGTCATTTACATGATGGTGGGGGAAACCCTGACCCACGGTGGCCGGGCAGCATGTCGGCAGAGGTTATCGGATGAGGCCGCGCCCGTGTTCACCGGCTGTTCACGGCCCCCCGCCGTGACCGGCGTCGGGGACCATCGCGACCGCTGCCGCCGAACCCGTACCCGGGCGATCTCCGCACCCCTGACCTGCGATTCGTTTCCGCAGGTCAGGGCACATGACAACGGTGTTCAGCGTCGCGTTGCCACATACCCCCCACCCGTAGTTCACTGTGATCACGGGACGGGGGTTCGGACTGAGTGCGGGACGACACAGGAGGCGGCTTCCATGGGGGCTGGGCACGATCACGGGCACGCGCACGGCGCGCCGACCACGGGTACGGCGGCAGCCGCGTACCAGGGGCGGCTGCGTATCGCGCTGGCCATCACGCTCACCGTCATGGTGGTCGAGGTCGTCGGCGGGGTCGTCGCCGACTCGCTCGCGCTGATCGCGGACGCGGCGCACATGGCGACGGACGCGCTGGGCCTGGGCATGGCCCTGCTCGCGATCCACTTCGCGAACCGCCCGCCGAGCGGCAACCGCACCTTCGGGTACGCCCGCGCCGAGATCCTCGCCGCGCTCGCCAACTGTCTGCTGCTGCTCGGCGTCGGTGGATACGTCCTGTACGAGGCGATCCAGCGGTTCGTCACCCCTGCGGACACGGAGGGCGGGGTGACCGTCGTCTTCGGTCTGATCGGTCTGGTCGCGAACATGATCTCGCTGACGATGCTGATGCGCGGCCAGAAGGAGAGCCTGAACGTGCGCGGCGCCTTCCTGGAGGTCGCGGCGGACGCGCTGGGCTCGCTGGCGGTGCTGGTCTCGGCGCTGGTCATCATGGCCACGGGCTGGCAGCGGGCCGACCCCGTCGCCTCGGTCGTCATCGGTCTGATGATCGTCCCGCGCACCGTCAAGCTGCTGCGCGAGACCCTGAACGTGCTCCTGGAGGCGGCTCCCCGGGGCGTCGACATGGCGGAGGTTCGGGCCCACATAGTGGCGCTGCCCGGCGTGGAGGACGTACACGATCTGCACGCCTGGACGATCACCTCCGGGATGCCGGTGCTGTCGGCGCACGTGGTCGTCAGTTCGGACGTGCTGAGCAGCATCGGGCACGAGAAGATGCTGCACGAGCTCCAGGGCTGCCTGGGCGACCACTTCGACGTGGAGCACTGCACCTTCCAGCTGGAGCCGGGCGGGCACGCGGAGCACGAGTCCATCTGCCACTGAGCCCGTTCCACGGGCCGTCCCGACCGGAACGCAGCCGTCCGGCGCGCGCCCGCGTCCCCTTCTTCAAGCCCCCCTTCCGGGCGGTTCCACGGCCGGGGAACAGGGCACGATTGACTATCCGGTCGCTGTCCGGGGGCTTTCGCGCCGGACATGCGGGGGTGCCGCGAAGTGCCGGGAGTGCCGGATCCGTACGGCAGACTTGGGGCTCGAAGACCGAGGCGAAGGATGGGTATGCCGATCACACCTGCCACCGCGACGCACAACAGTTCGTCGAACGGCACAGCAGAAGCGATCTTGCTCGAACTGGTCGACGAGAACGGCACGACGATCGGCACCGCCGAGAAGCTCTCCGCCCACCAGCCACCGGGCCGGCTCCACCGGGCGTTCTCCGTCTTCCTCTTCGACGAGCAGGGCCGGCTGCTGCTCCAGCAGCGCGCGCTGGGCAAGTACCACTCCCCCGGTGTCTGGTCCAACACCTGCTGCGGCCACCCGTACCCCGGTGAGGCGCCCTTCGCGGCGGCGGCCCGGCGGACGTACGAGGAGCTGGGGATCTCCCCGTCGCTGCTCGCCGAGGCGGGCACGGTCCGCTACAACCACCCGGACCCGGAGTCGGGCCTGGTGGAGCAGGAGTACAACCATCTGTTCGTCGGAATGGCGCAGTCGCCGCTCGCGCCGGACCCGGAGGAGGTCGGGGACACGGCCTTCGTGACCCCGGCCGAGCTGGCGGAGCGGCATGCGAAGGAGCCGTTCTCGGCCTGGTTCATGACCGTCCTCGACGCGGCCCGCCCGGCGGTCCGGGAACTGACGGGCCCGACGGCCGGCTGGTGACGACCGGGTGACCGCTACGGCAGTGGTGGTGCGGGTTTGAGCGGCAGGGCCGCCCAGACGACCTTGCCGCCGCTCGCCGTGTGTTCGATGTCGCACACCCCGCCCGCCTCCCTGGCGATCTCGCGGACCAGGAGCAGTCCGCGTCCGCCGGTCCGGCCGTGGTCGGCCTCCAGGGCGGTCGGGCGGTAGGGGTGGTTGTCCTCCACGGACACCCGCACCCACTCGGCGCCGACGGCGACCTCCACGGCGAGCGTCGGCGACAGCAGCGCCGCGTGCCGTACGGCGTTGGTCGCCAGCTCCGAGACGATCAGCAGCAGTCCGTGCACCAGGTCCGGCGAGGCGGGTACGCCCTGCCGGTACAGCAGGTCCCGGACGGCGTGCCGCGCCTGCGGGACGGAGGCGTCGACAGCGGGAGCGGTGAACCTCCAGACCCCTTCGTAGGGAAGCGGATCCAGGGGTCTCCGCTCGATGGGTACGCCGTCGTCCGCTGGGCGTGCGTCCGACTCGCGCCCATGGTTCTCCATCGTCCGGTCGCCGCCCTCGCGCTCGATTGTCACCACACGACGAGTGTTGGTAACGCCGGGTCCCCACCGGAGAACTGAACAGAAGTCAGCACGTATCGAGCGCTTCTGACGAGTGAGGTGCGGGCGATGCATATATGCGACTGGACCTGGTCGTAAGCTGCTGGCTTCGTGAACTTTTCGGGTTGTACGGCGGATACGATCCGGCCCATGGAGCCGCAGCTGACCCACAGTGCCGCCGAGGGTATCGCCACCGTCGTCATCCGCAACCCGGCCAAGCGCAACGCCATGACGGCCGGCATGTGGCGGGCGCTGCCGCCGCTGCTCGACACCCTGGCCGCCGATCCGGACGTGCGGGTCCTGGTGCTCACCGGGGCGGGCGGGACATTCTGCGCGGGGGCCGACATCTCGACGCTCCAGGGCTCGCCGGAGGAGGCGCAGCGGCTGGCCGTACGGGCGGAGGACACGCTCGCGGCCTTCCCCAAGCCGACGCTGGCGGCGGTCCGCGGGCACTGTGTGGGCGGCGGGGCACAGCTCGCGGCGGCCTGCGACCTGCGGTTCGCCGAGGAGGGGGCACTGTTCGGGGTGACACCGGCGAAGCTGGGCCTGGTGTACCCGGCGTCGTCGACCCGCCGGCTGGCAGCCCTGGTCGGCCCGGCGACGGCCAAGTACCTCCTGTTCTCGGGCGAGCTGATCGACACGGAACGGGCACTGCGCACCGGCTTCCTCGACGAGGTGCTGCCCGGCGACGAACTCGACAAGCGGGTCGCGGAGTTCACCCGCGTCCTCACCTCACGCTCACGCCTCACCCAGGCGGCGGCGAAGGAGTTCGCGAACGGACGCACCGACCGGGACGCGTACTGGGCAGAGCAGGCGCGGGACGGCCGCGAGGCCGCGGAGGGGGTCGCCGCGTTTTTGGAGCGGCGGCGGCCGGAGTTCTCCTGGACGGGCCCCGCGCCTCGCCCCTGACGGGTGCCACGCATGGACGGCGATCTCCGAGGTACCCGGTTGTTCCGGCCGTGGTGGCCGGGAGACGAAAGGAGAGTCGCGTGTTCCGTGCTATCGCAGACATACTGCGCCAGATCGGTGGCGCCATAGCCACCGTCGTGACCCTGCCGTTCCGGGCGCTGGCCCGGCTTTTCGGCGGGGCCTCGGGGTCGACTCGTCGCCGACGAGCCTGACCCAGGGGCCGCCCCGGCCCGCCGGTCCGGCGGCCTGATCCCCGGTTGTCGGTGCCACCTGCCACAATTGCCGCGCAACCTCAGTGGAGAAGGCGGTACGGGATCGTGACGACACCCCTCGTAGGGTCCATCGAAGGCAGGATCGCCGAGGAACTCGGCGTACGGGAGCGGCAGGTGAGAGCCGCCGTCGAGTTGCTCGACGGGGGTTCGACGGTTCCCTTCATCGCCCGCTACCGCAAGGAAGCGACCGAGATGCTCGACGATGCGCAGCTGCGCACGTTGGAGGAGCGGCTGCGCTATCTGCGGGAGCTGGAGGAGCGGCGGGCCGCGATCCTCGAATCGGTGCGCGAGCAGGACAAGCTGACGCCCGAGGTCGAGGCGCAGATCCGCGGTGCCGAGACGAAGGCGCGCCTGGAGGACATCTATCTGCCGTTCAAGCCGAAGCGGCGGACGAAGGCGCAGATCGCGCGCGAGGCCGGTCTTGAGCCGCTGGCCGAGGGGCTGCTCGGCGACCCGACGGTGGACCCGCTCGCCGCGGCGGCTGCCTTCGTGGACGCCGACAAGGGCGTCGCCGATCCGCAGGCCGCGCTGGACGGCGCCCGCGCGATCCTCACCGAGCGGTTCTCGGAGGACGCCGACCTGATCGGCGAGGTGCGCGAGCGCATGTGGGTGCGTGGGCGGCTGGCCGCCAAGGTCAAGGAGGGCAAGGAGGAGGCGGGCGCCAAGTTCGCCGACTACTTCGACTTCGCCGAGCCCTTCACCGCCCTGCCCTCGCACCGCATCCTCGCGATGCTGCGCGGCGAGAAGGAGGACGTCCTCGACCTGGTCCTGGAGCCGGAGGAGCCGACGGAGGGCCCTTCCTCGTACGAGGGGATCATCGCCCACCGGTTCGGGGTCGCCGAGCGCGGCCGGCCCGGCGACAAGTGGCTCGTCGACACCGTGCGCTGGGCCTGGCGGACCCGGATCCTGGTGCACCTCGGCATCGACGTGCGCCTTCGGCTGCGTACGGTCGCGGAGGACGAGGCGGTCAACGTGTTCGCGGCGAACCTGCGCGACCTGCTGCTCGCCGCTCCGGCCGGTACGCGCGCGACGCTGGGGCTCGACCCCGGGTTCCGTACGGGCGTGAAGGTGGCCGTGGTGGACGCGACGGGCAAGGTCGTCGCCACGGACGTGATCTATCCGCACGTACCGGCGAACAAGTGGGACGAGGCGCTGGCCAAGCTGGCGCGGCTCGCCAAGGAGCACGCGGTCGAGCTGGTCGCGATCGGCAACGGCACGGCGTCCCGCGAGACCGACAAGCTCGCCGGTGAACTCATCACCAAGCACCCGGAGTTGAAGCTCACCAAGGTGATGGTGTCCGAGGCGGGCGCGTCCGTGTACTCGGCGTCGGCGTTCGCCTCGCAGGAGCTGCCGGACATGGACGTGTCGCTGCGCGGGGCGGTGTCGATCGCGCGGCGGCTGCAGGACCCGCTGGCCGAGCTGGTGAAGATCGACCCGAAGTCGATCGGGGTCGGGCAGTACCAGCACGACCTGTCCGAGGTGAAGCTGTCGCGGTCATTGGACGCGGTGGTCGAGGACTGTGTGAACGGTGTGGGTGTTGATGTCAACACGGCTTCCGCGCCGCTGCTCTCCCGGGTCTCCGGCATCTCCTCCGGGCTCGCGGAGAACATCGTGTCGCACCGGGACGCCAATGGGCCGTTCAAGTCGCGGTCCCAGCTGAAGGGGGTCGCGCGGCTCGGGCCGAAGGCGTACGAGCAGTGTGCGGGGTTCCTGCGGATCCGGGGCGGGGACGATCCGCTGGACGCGTCCAGTGTGCACCCGGAGGCGTATCCGGTGGTGCGGCGGATGGTGAAGTCGGCGGGGAGCGGGGTCGCCTCCCTGGTCGGGAACACGGCGGTGCTGCGGTCGTTGCGGCCCGACGACTTCGTCGACGAGACGTTCGGTCTGCCGACGGTGACGGACATCCTGCGCGAGCTGGAGAAGCCCGGGCGCGACCCTCGGCCCGCCTTCAAGACGGCCACCTTCAAGGACGGGGTCGAGAAGATCGGCGACCTGTCCTCCGGGATGGTGCTGGAGGGGGTGGTCACGAACGTGGCGGCCTTCGGGGCGTTCGTGGATGTCGGTGTCCACCAGGACGGGCTGGTGCATGTGTCGGCGATGTCGAAGACGTTCGTCAAGGACCCGCACGACGTCGTGAAGTCCGGGGACATCGTCAAGGTGAAGGTGCTTGACGTGGACATTCCCCGGAAGCGGATTTCGCTGACGCTGCGGCTGGACGACGAGGCGGTGCCCTCCGGGGAGGGGCAGGGGCAGGGCGGGGGCCGGCCTCAGCAGCGTGGCGGTCGGCCGCCTCAGCCTCGGCAGCAGCAGCGGCAGGGAGGTGGAAGCGGAGGCGCTCGGCAGGGGGCGCCCGCGCCGGGGAACAGTGCGATGGCGGATGCGTTGCGGAAGGCGGGGTTGGTGGATCCCAAACGGAGGTGAACGCTGGTGAGTGCCGGGTGCCCTTGGTTATGAGGGCACCCGGCGTTGGCGCCGACCGCGGGGTGGGTCGCGCAGCCCGGCGCTGTACGGGGTGCCGCTGCGCCCACCCGTGCCGCCCCTAGCGGCACGCATGCCCGCAGCTAAGCGGGTTTGACGGTGCCGCCGAGGCGGGAGCCGCCAGGGTGGGCACCGCCCAGCAGCGCGCATGCTCAGCTGGGCGGGAGTCGGCGGGCGAGCCGGCCCCGCGGCTCGGCGCCTGCGGGCTCCGGCCCGCTGGGGCGCCCCTTCAGGGGCGCGGGGAACTGCGCGATCAACCCCCACCGACCCGCAGCCGGACAGCCAGGGACGGACGGGCTTTTCAGGGGCGCGGGGAACTGCGCGGCCAGCCCCCACCGGGCCGCAGCCAGGCCCGCTACGCCAGCTCCGACACCTTGCCGGCTGCCACCTCGAAGCGGCGGGTGACTCGTACCGCGTCCAGCATTCTGCGGTCGTGGGTTACGAGGAGGAGCGTGCCCTCGTACGAGTCGAGGGCCTGTTCCAGTTGTTCGATAGCCGGGAGGTCGAGGTGGTTGGTCGGTTCGTCCAGGACCAGGAGGTTCACGCCTCGGCCCTGGAGAAGTGCCAGGGCTGATCTGGTGCGCTCGCCGGGGGACAGCGTCGCCGCCGGGCGTAGGACATGCTCCGCCTTCAGGCCGAACTTGGCCAGGAGGGTGCGGACCTCCGCCGGCTCCGTGTCCGGGACCGCCTCGCAGAACGCGTCCAGCAGGGCCTCCGGGCCGTGGAAGAGTTTGCGGGCCTGGTCCACTTCCCCTACCACCACACCCGAGCCGAGCGCGGCGTGCCCCGCGTCCAGCGGGACACGGCCGAGCAGTGCGCCCAAGAACGTCGACTTGCCCGCGCCGTTCGCTCCCGTTACCGCGATCCGGTCCGCCCAGTCGATCTGGACGCTCACCGGGCCGAGCGTGAAGCCCGCGCGGCGCACCTCCGCGTCCCGCAGGGTGGCGACGACCGAGCCGGAGCGCGGGGCCGCCGCGATCTCCATGCGCAGCTCCCACTCCTTGCGCGGCTCCTCGACGACGTCCAGGCGTTCGATCATGCGCTGCGTCTGGCGGGCCTTCGCGGCCTGCTTCTCACTCGCCTCGCTGCGGAACTTGCGGCCGATCTTGTCGTTGTCGTTGTTCGCCTTGCGCCGGGCGTTCTTGACGCCCTTGTCCATCCAGCCACGCTGCATCTGGGCCCGGTCCTGGAGGGCGGAGCGTTTGTCGGCGTACTCCTCGAAGTCGTCGCGGGCGTGCCTGCGGGCGACCTCGCGCTCCTCCAGATAGGCCTCGTAGCCGCCGCCGTACAGCCTGATCTGCTGCTGGACCAGGTCGAGTTCGAGGACTTTCGTGACCGTGCGAGTGAGGAACTCGCGGTCGTGGCTGACGACGAGCGTGCCCGCGCGCAGGCCCTTGACGAAGCGTTCCAGGCGCTCCAGGCCGTCGAGATCCAGGTCGTTCGTGGGCTCGTCGAGGAGGAAGACGTCGTAGCGGGAGAGGAGGAGCGAGGCCAGGCCCGCCCTTGCCGCCTGGCCGCCCGACAGGGACGTCATCGGCTGGTCCAGGTCCACCGTCAGGGCCAGGGAGTCCGCGACCTCCTCCGCCCGTTCGTCGAGGTCGGCGCCGCCGAGGTCGAGCCAGCGCTCCAGGCTTGTCGAGTACGCGTCGTCCGCGCCCGGCAAGCCGTCCACCAGGGCCTGGGTCGCCTCGTCCATGACCCGCTGGGCCTCGGCCACGCCCGTACGGCGCGCGAGGAAATCGCGGACGGTCTCGCCCTCCCGGCGCTCCGGCTCCTGCGGGAGATGGCCGACGCTCGCGGTCGGCGGGGAGAGCCGCAGCTCGCCCTGCTCGGGCGGGAGCAGCCCGGCGAGCATCTTCAGCAGCGTGGACTTGCCCGCGCCGTTGGCTCCGACCAGCCCGATCACGTCTCCGGGCGCGACGACGAGGTCGAGCCCGGAGAAGAGGGAGCGGTCGCCGTGGCCGGCGGCGAGGTTCTTGGCGACGAGGGTGGCAGTCATCAGGTTGCCGATCCTAACCGCCGTCCGTGGTCCGCCGCGTCCGGGATTTCACCGTGCCATCGGCTCCACCAGCACGGTTCCCGACGTACGCGCCACGATGAACGACTCACCCTTCACCGCCTTCGCGTCCAGGGCGATGCGGTGCCGGCCCGGTTCGAGGATGCCGTCGAAGACCTCCTGGGCCTGGGTGCGGTACAGGCGGTCCTGGCGGTACGCGGTGAGGTGGACGCGGCAGGTGGAGGTGACCTCTATGCCCGCCTCGCCGTCGGCCGCGACCAGGCGGGTGAGGCGGCGCCGCTCCAACGGGCTGCGGTCCAGGGCGTGTTCGATCTGGGCGACGAGGAGCGGGACGATCGGGGCGAGCCCGTCGACGTACGCCACCTCGACGCCCGCGTGTTCGAAGGAACGGCGTACGGACGCACGTTCCTCCTCGTCGATCGCGCGGCCGAAGGCGACGGCGCCGTAGCCGCGCAGCTCGTCGGCGGGGACGTCCGTGGCGTCCCGGGTGATGTCCGCGCCGATGCCGATGGTGCGCAGGGCGGCGGCGAGCTTGGCGAGGACGGCGACCCGGGCGCCGATCAGCAGGACCCGGCGGCGGGCCGCGCCCGGTTCCACGGACTCCGCCGCCTCCGCGGTGTCGAGGAGGGAGCCGAGGGCCTCCCGGTACTCGGCGCCCGGGAAACGGAAGGGCCCGATGCCGTGGTAGCCGTTCTGCTCCAGGTCGGCGTGGGTGTCCGTCTGCCAGGCGAAGTCGCGCCACACATAGTCGTCGCCGTCCTTCTCGATGGCCGCCGTCACGGCACCGCACGCGAGGTCCGCGCACTCGGGACAGCCGTAGATGACGTACCGGCCGCCCTCCAGGGGTGCGTCGGCCTCCAGGAGCAGGCCGCGGACCTGGGCGGTGAAGATCGCGGGCGGGACGTCGGAGGCGAGCGGGGAGACCGCGTCGAGGTCGGAGAGCTGGTAGAGGAGGGGACGGCCGTCGACGATGAAGTCGAGGAAGTCCCGGTGGACTTGGTAGTCACCGTTGGCGAGGACTCCACCGGCACGCATCGCCGGTGCCAGGCCGAAGGTGGCGTACTCGGCAGACATGATGTGAGTATCCCCAGACTGGGAGTGATCTGAGCACGGCATGACATATTCCGCTACCGTCCGCGCGTGGAGACGCGGCGGAGTGGTGAGGTGATCGTGGTCGGCGGCGGGGTCATCGGCCTGACGACGGCGGTGGTGCTGGCCGAGCAGGGCCGGCGGGTCCGGGTGTGGCAGAGGGAGCCCGCCGAGCGGACCACCTCGGCCGTTGCGGGTGCGCTGTGGTGGCCGTACCGGATCGAGCCGGAGGCGCTCACCGGGGAGTGGGCGCTCGCGTCGTTCTCCGTCTACGAGGCGCTGGCGGAGCGGCCCGGGGAGACGGGCGTACGCATGGTCGAGGGTGTACAGGCCGGGCAGCGGCTGGACGAGCTGGGTCCGTGGGCCGCGCGGGTACCGGGGCTGCGGGAGACGGGCGAAGGACTTCGGGCCCGGCTGCCGTTGATCGACATGCCGGTGCATCTGGGGTGGCTGCGGGAACGGTTCCTCGCGGCGGGCGGGGTCGTGGAGGAACGGTCCGTCGAGAGTCTCGCCGAGGCGACCGGGGCCGACGGGGTGGATGTCGTCGTCAACTGCACGGGGCTCGGGGCGCGCGATCTTGTGCCCGATCCGGCCGTACGTCCCGTGCGGGGGCAGTTGGTCGTCGTGGAGAACCCGGGGATCACGACGTGGTTCACCGCGGCCGGGCACTCCGGCTCGAAGACCACGTACTTCTTCCCGCAGCCGGGCGGGCTGATCCTGGGCGGTACGGCGGAGGAGGACGAGTGGTCGCTGGTGCCTGATCCGGCAGTGGCCGAGGAGATCGTGCGGCGCTGTGCGGTTGTACGGCCGGCGATCGCCGGCGCGAGGGTGCTGGGTCATCGGGTTGGGCTGCGGCCCGCCCGTGATGCGGTGCGGCTGGAACGTGAACTGGTCGGTGGGGGGCGGGTGTTGGTGCACAACTATGGGCATGGTGGGGCGGGGGTTACGGTCGCCTGGGGGTGTGCGGCGGGCGCTGCGCGGCTTGTCGGGGGGTGAGTGGGTTTGTTTTTTGCTGCGGGTCGGTGGGGGCTGGTCGCGCAGTTCCCCGCGCCCCTGTCGGGGGCGCTCGCGCGCCACCCGACATCACCAGCCCAGCCCCCTCCGCCACGGACAACTCGATTCCCGCCCCCTCCGCAACGGACCACCGCGGACAACCCGCTTCCTGCCCGCTCAGCAGTTCGTGTCCGGCTCCCCCTCCGTCAGGTGGTACGGGGCACGCTCGTCCAGGAGCAGTGGTACCAGGGCGCGTAGTGACTGGCGCAGGGGGACATACGCCCCGTCCGTCTCCGGCCTGACCCGTACTCCGTGCAGCGCCAACTCGTCGGCCACCTCCTCGTACTGCTCGCCCGTGAGCCGGTAGCCGCATGCCGGGTTCTCTATGACCTCGGACGGTTCGGCCGGGTCGTTGTCCGCGCCGCCGAGGTAGACCGGGCCGGTGTCCCGGTAGCCGGTCAGGCGGGCGGTGGCGGTGGCCGTGTCGACCTGTCGGCCCCGTTCTCCGGCGAAGCTGAACAGGCCCTTCAGGGCGGCCAGTTGGGAGTTCACCCGGCGTCGGTTGTTGTCCGGCTCGGGTGTTCCCTCCGTCAATGGCTCCACGCGGCTCTCGATCAGCAGCCCGACCGAATGCTTCACGCCTGACATGTTCCGCAGGATGCGTTCCTGCCCGTCCCCGGCGACCTGGCGGATCGGGTCACCGGTGACGGGGTCGGTCCAGATGCCGTACGTGCCGGTCGTGAACCCGGCGCTTCCGGCGGCCGGCCGTACGTACGTCTGGGACAGGGTCTGTGCCTCGGTGTGGACGGCCGCGTCGGTGTTGAGGTTGCGCGGCCAGAGGTCGAACAGGTCCTTGTCGTAGTAGAGGGGCGTGGCGCCGTACTCGTGCAGGTCGTAGACGACGTCGGGTTGGCGGTCGCGCAGGACCGCCGCCATCGCGCGCGCTTCCGCCGTCTGGAGGGACAGGTGGTCGCGGTTGATGTCGACGCCGTCGCTGTTGCCCCGGGTGTCGGCGGCCCGGCCGTCGGGGTTGGCCGTGGGGACGACGAGCACCGTGGTGCGGGACAGGAACTCCTTCGTCCGCGCGTCCTTCGCGTACGCCAGGTCGCGGATCGTCGTCAGGCAGGCCTCGCGGCCGGACGGCTCGTCGCCGTGCTGGCTGCAGATGAGCAGCACGGTGCGGGTGGTCGGGCGTTCGCCGATGCGTACGAGTTGGAGGGGGCGGTTCTGTTTGGTGGTGCCGATGCCAGTGAGCGTCACTCGGGCGCTCGCCCGGTCTACGGCCGTGAGGAAGTCCTGCTCCTCGGGCTGGCTGGTCCAGCGGGCGCCGTTCGTCTGCTCGAATCCGGTGCGTGGGGGCGCCGGTTGGGCATCGGCGGCATAGGCGGGGGCCGACAGTAACGGTGCGGCGAGGGCCGCGGCGGTCACCACGGCCAGACGCGGGTTCATATCGCTCCCGGGATGCGGTGGGCGGCGCGCGGGTCGCGTACGCCGTCGAGGAGGGTCGGGGTCTGGGTGGCCGGGACGGTACCCGTCGTGGCCCGCGCGAACGTGCCCGCACCGCCGACGAGGGGCACCCTGGCCGTCGTACGGGACAGGTCGAGCGTGAGGGTCGGGGTGGTCGACGGCGGGTCGATGAGGTCCTTGTCGGTGCCCGCGACGATCAGGGCGAGGCGGTGGCCCGCCGGGATCACGTGGTCGGTGGCGTGCAGGTCGAGGGTGATCGTGTAGCGCTTGCCCGGGGTGAGCGGGACGCCCTTCGTGGCCGAGGCGTGGTTGCCCAGGTCGGCCCAGCCGCGGCTGAGGATCGTGTAGTCGACGGCGGTCGTCTTCGCCTGCGTCGAGCGGAAGCAGGAGCTGTCGCCGGTGGTGCTCGGGCCCCAGCAGGTACGGTCGGTGAGGGTGGTGATGCCCTCGGCGGGGTCGGCGTAGTCGCGGATGATGTCGGGGCCGAGGTCGACCAGGACGGCGGTCAAGTGGGCCGTGGTGGTGCTTGGGGTGGCGGTCACGGTCACCGTGGACGAGCCCGATACGCGCAGGTCGGTGGCGAGTGGTGCGGTGGTGAAGCCGGCCTTGCCGGGTGTCGAACTGTCGATCTGCGCCGACCAGTCGGTCTCGCTCAGGGTCGGGTCGTCGGTGAACCTCTCCGTGCCGGACTGCTTGCGCAGGCCCAGGGTGCCGACGCCGGGCTGTGCGCCGGTGCCGGGGCGCAGGGTCACGGTGTCCGTGGTGCGGGGCGGCCAGGTGTTCGAGGTGACCCACTGGTCGGGGTGGCGTTCGATGTCAGCCATGGGCTCGTCGTCGATGCCGTTGTCGTAGCCGAGGAGTTCGTGGTCGAACCAGCGGTGCAGGGTGTCGACCCAGGCGGCGCGGCGGAAGTCGAAGGGGTCGACGTGGCCGGTCTGGGAGAGCCAGATCTTGCGCTCGACGCGGTTCTTCGCGAGGGCGTCCCACCACTGACCGAAGTGCTTGGGGCGGACGTTGAGGTCCTGCTGGCCGTGGATGACGAAGACGCTGGCCTTGATCTTCCGGGCGTCCTTCACATAGTCGCGCTCGGTCCAGAAGCGGGTCCAGTCGCCGGAACGCGGGGCTCCGTCGACGATCTTCCGCTGTACGGCGGCGCACTTGGCGCGGGCGGCGGGGCTCTCGACGTAGTCCGACAGCCATTCGGGGCCGGAGTCGTAGAGGGGGGCGCCCTTGGCGAAGTAGTAGTCGTACCAGGAGGAGATGGCGCTGATCGGGACGATCGTCTCCAGGCCCTTGACGCCCGTGGCGGCCACGCCGTTGGCGATCGTGCCGTCGTAGCTCTTGCCGATCATGCCCGTCTTGCCGTTGGTCCAGGTCGCCTTGGCGCGGTCGGTGCCCGTGCGGGTCGTGTATGCCTTGGCGCGGCCGTTCAGCCAGTCGACGACGGCCTTCGCGGACTGGATGTCGGAGCGTCCGCCGACATCGACGCAGCCGTCGGAGCGGTTGGTGCCGGCCAGGTCGACGCCGACGAAGGCGTAGCCGCGCGGTACGAAGTAGTTGTCGTAGAACAGTGGCATCTGGACAACGTTGCCGTTCGCGTCGTACGTCTTGCGCTGGCTCTCGTTGCCGCGTCCGCAGCAGGAGTAGTAGGGGCTGGCGTCCATGATCACGGGTACCTTGCGGCCCCGCGCGGCGAGTTCGCGCGGCCGGACGATGTCGACGGCCACGCGGTCGGTCTTCCCGTCGCTGTCGCCGTCGAGTCCGGTGTCCACCCAGACGGCCTCGCGGATGGCGTTGTCGTACGAGTAGACGGGTCTGCTCTCCCGTGGGGCGCTGTGGGCGACGGCCGGGGTGAGCAGGACGGCCATGAGGGCGGCGGTGGCCGCCGTCGCGAGCGTTCTCCAGGTCGTGAAGCGCGTGCGTTTCGGCATGTGCCGGACGGTACTGCGGTCAACTCCCGTGCAAAAGAGGGTCTCTTGGGCCCATGACGGCCGAATGGCGATCGTGTGACAGGGGTGGTTGTGGACACGCCTGGTCCCACAGGTGATGAATAGGCTGCGAACAGACTTCACGCCCCCCCCACGACTTGGAGCTTTCGTGCACCGCAGACTCATCCCGTCGGGCGCACTCGCGACGGCCTCCCTGATGCTGGCGATCCCGGCGTCCGCCGCGAGCTACTCTCCCGGCGCACCGGGCATTGGCGACCCCTACTACCCGGCGTACGGCAACGGCGGATACGACGTCTCGCACTACGACCTGCGGCTCAAGTACCAGCCCGCGACGGACGAGTTGGAGGGCACGGCGACCCTCCTCGCCACCACCACCCAGGATCTGTCGCGGTTCAACCTGGACTTTCTTCTCGACGTGAGCGAGGTTCGCGTCAACGGTGTCCGGGCCGCGTTCGTCACCTCCGGCGAGCACGAGTTGGAGATCACTCCGCGTACTCCCCTGGCCAAGGGCACGGCGGTCACGGTCGTCGTGCGGTACAGCGGAGTGCCCTCGTCGAAGCAGGCGTACGGCTTCACCAGCTGGCACCGCACGCCTGACGGCGGCGTCGGCGCCAACGAACCCGAGGCCGCCTGGTGGTGGTTCCCCAGCAACGACCACCCGCTCGACAAGGCCACGTACGACGTCTCGGTGCTCGTCCCGGACGGCTCGCAGGCGATCTCCAACGGCACGCTCCAGTCGACGAGTTCACGCCTCGGCTGGACCCGCTGGAACTGGCGCTCCAACAAACCGCAGGCCACGTATCTCGCCACGCTCGCGGTCGGGAAGTTCGACGTCACGACCGGGACGACCGAGAGCGGCATCCCGGTGGTCAACGCCTACAGCAAGGACCTCGGCGACAACTACGGGGCCGCGCGGGCGAGCATCGAACGGACCGGGGAGGTCGCGGACTGGCTGGCGGAGTACTTCGGCCCGTACCCGTTCAACGGGCTCGGCGGATACGTCCCGAACACGAACACGGGGTACGCCCTGGAGACACAGACCCGGCCCTTCTACAGCCCCCGCCAGTTCGCGAACGGGACGAACGTCTCCGTCGTCGTCCATGAGCTGGCCCACCAGTGGTACGGCGACGCGGTGTCCGTCGCCGGCTGGAAGGACATCTGGGTCAACGAGGGCTTCGCGCGGTACGCGCAGTGGCTGTGGTCCGAGCACGAGGGCGAGGGCACGGCACAGGAACTCGCCGACTACGTGTACGCCGTCCACTCGGCCGACGACCCGTTCTGGACCGTGAAGCCGGGCGACCCGGGCCCCGAGAACCAGTTCCACCTGGCCGTCTACGACCGGGGCGCGCTGGCCCTCCAGGCACTGCGCAACGAGATCGGCGACGCGGACTTCTTCGCGATCCTGAAGGGGTGGCCGACGAAGTTCGCGTACGGCAACGCGTCCGTCGCCGACTTCCAGGCGTACGCCGAACAGGTGGCCGGCGAGTCGTTGGGGGCGCTGTTCGACACCTGGCTGTTCCAGGCGTCGAAGCCGGCCGCTCCGGCGGCGGCGCGGGCATCGGCGTCGGTGGCTCCCGTGATGCCGAAGTCGTGGAAGGAGATCGCGGCGACCAACTCGGTGCACGAGGGGCACGCTGAACCGGGCCATCGGGCTTCCGTGCCTCACAAGTAGGCCGATCCGCCTGACACGTTGAGGGTCTGGCCCGTCAGGAAGCCGCTGCCCTCGTCGATCACGTACAGGAGTGTCGAGACGAGGTCTGACGGCAACTGCGTACGGGGGACGGCCTGTTGGGCGCGGACGTGCTCGAAGCCGCCGTCCGCGCCGACGGTCCGCTCGGCCGTCGCCGTGCGGACCATGCTGGGGGCGATGGCGTTGACCGTGATGCCGCAGGGGCCGAGGGCCGAGGCGAGGGCGCGGGTGAAGCCGATCAGGCCCATCTTCGAGGTGACGTACGGGACCATCGTCGGCGGGGCGGTGAGGACGGCCGCCGAGGCGATGTTCACGATGCGCCCCCAGCCTGCCGCCCTGAGGTGGGGCAGTACCGCCTGGGTGATCAGGAAGGGTGCCTCCAGGTTCACGCGCATCACGCGTCGCCACTCCTCCGGGGTCGTCTCCTCGAAGGGCGCGGAGGGGTAGACGCCCGCGTTGTTGACGAGGACGTGCAGGGTGCCGAAGCGGTCGATGACGCGTTCCAGTGCCTGCCGTACCTGGGTCTCGTCGGTGACGTCGGCGGTCAGCTCCAGGTAGTCCAGGACCTTTCCGGCGGTCTTGGGCTGAGGTACCAGGTCCAGGCCCGCGACCCGGTAGCCGTGGCCCGCGAGCGCGACGGCGAACTCGTGGCCGAGGCCCTGCGCCGCGCCGGTCACCAGTGCGGTACGCGTCTCCATGGGGCGAGTGTGATGAGGCACCGGCCGCTCGGCAAGAGCGCATTTCACTCGCCGGAACGGCCCGGTTGCCGCCCGCGCCCAAGGGGCCCACGCTGCGGTGCACCCCCCAGCCGATGCTGCAGCCGCCCGTACGGGAGCCGTGCCCGATGACCGAGACCGAGCGTGCCGTGGACGACGCCGAGCGCGCCCGCGAACAGGACGACGGGCGGCGGCGATTCAGGGTGCCGCCGCGGCTCGCCGGGCTGCTGCCGCGCCGGGTGGTACGGGACGAGTTGGGCGTTCTGCTCGTCCTGGGGCTGCTGATCGCGGGCATCGGCATCCCGTACCCCGACTTCCTCGCCAGCGACAACCTGCTCTCCACCGCGCACAACTCCGTGTACATCTCGCTGATGGCGTGCGGGATGGTGTTCGCGCTCGCCATGCGCGAGGTCGATCTGTCGGTGGGCGGCAGTTACGCGATGTGCCTGGTGGTGGGGGCGCTGCTGGTGCGGGAGGGCACGCCTCCTTGGCTCGCGGTGCCGGTGATGCTGGCCACCGGGATCCTGCTCGGGGTGTTCAACGCGCTGGTCACGACGCTGCTCGCGCTGCCGTCGTTCATTGTCACGCTGGGCACGCTGCTGCTGTTCCGGGGGGTCGGGCTGGCCCTCGCGGACGGCAAGCAGATCACCGATCTGCCGTTGGACGACTCGTTCTTCACCCTCGCGGGCGGCGACGCGGGCGGAGTCCCGTTCGCGCTCTGGGTGCTGCTCGCGGTGGTCGTCGTCCTCTCGGTGGTGCTCGCCCGCACCCGCTTCGGAGCCCGGGTGCGGGCGATCGGCTCCAACCCGGACGCCGCCGCGTTCAGCGGAATCCCCGTCGTCCGCACCCGGATCCAGGCCCTCGCCCTGTCCGGCCTCACCACGGCCTGCGCCGCCGCCCTCGCCCTCGCCTTCTACGGCGCCGGTGACCCGACGCTCGGGCAGGGCTACGAGTTGCAGGCCATCGCCGCGTGCATCATCGGCGGTACCCCGCTGGCCGGCGGACGCGGTTCGGTGATCGGCGCGGTGGCCGGGGCGATGATCCTGTCGGTCGTGGCCGCCGGGCTCGTGTTCTTCGAAGTCCCCATCAACTGGACGTCGTTCGCGACCGGCGGGGTCATCCTCGTCGCGGTCGCGGCCGACAGCGCGCTGCGGCGGACCGGACGCCGACGCAAGTAACTCCCTCCACCTCGCTGCCGATCCCCCACACCGACACACCAAGTGCCCCTGTGAGCCGCTCCCTTGGAGGCCCTGAATGCACCGCCGACTCCGTACGCTGTCCGCCGCCCTCGGCGCGCTGGTGCTGATGGCCGCCGCCGGATGCGGCGACTCCGACAGCAGTTCCGCCGGTTCGGGCGGAAAGCTCAAGATGGGCATAGCAGTTGCCAACATCTCGCTCAACTTCGCGCACGAGATGGTCCTCGGCGCGGAGAGCGCCGCCGATCACGCGGGGAACATCGACTTCAAGGCGGTCGGTCCGCCCAACACCGACGGCCCCGCCGAGGTGCAGCTCTTCCAGAACCTCACCGCCCGCGCCAAGGACGGCATCGTCCTGGAGAACCTCGACCCGCCGATCTTCACCCGGCCCGCCGCCCGCGCCGTCGACCAGGGCATCCCGATCGTCGCCCTGGACACCTCCCCCACCGACGGCAGCAAGGTCACCTTCTATGTGGGCAACGACAACTACGCGCTGGGCGAGTTGATGGCCACGGAGGCCCTGAAGCGGCTCGGCGACGACCCGAAAGGCGAGATCGTCATCGGCGTACCCAACCCCGGGACGCCGGTGCTCGACAACCGGGCCAAGGGAATCGCCGACACGTTCGCGAAGGAGGCGCCGAACGTCAAGATCCTCGGCCCCTTCCAGACGTACAGCGATCCCGGGCAGAACTACAGCTCCTGGTCGGCGCAGGTCAACGCGCACCCGGACGCGCTCGCCTTCCTCGGGGTCGGGGACGCCGACAGCTACAACCTCGCCAAGATCAAGAAGGCGGAGGGCGGCAAGTGGCTGACGGCCGGCTTCGACGTCGACCCGAAGACTCTCGACGCGGTCAAGGACGGCTCGAACTTCGTCACCATCGACCCGCAGCACTTCCTCAAGGGCTATCTGTCGACGGCGATGATGATCGAGGCGGTCCGGGAGAACGACGGGAAGCTGCTCGACGGCTGGTTCCTGTCGCCGGGCGGGGTCGTGGACTCCTCGAACATCGACGAGGTCATCACCCGCCAGAAGTCCGCGGACGCGGCGTACGACTGGTACAAACCGACGATCGACAAGCTCCTCGGCGACCAGCAGGCCAACCTCAAGCCGCTGAAGGACGCACGCTGAAATGACGTACGGCGATGTCCTGGTGGCGCAGGAACTGGTCAAGTCCTACGGCGGGGTACGGGCGTTGGACGGAGCCGGGATCAGACTGCGGGGCGGTGAGGTGCACGCGCTGGTCGGTGAGAACGGGGCCGGCAAGTCCACGCTGGTACGCATCCTTTCGGGGACGCTGACGGCGGACGAAGGGGCGGTAAGGCTGGCGGGCGACACGCAAATCGCCGTTGTCTCCCAGGAGTTGAGCCTCTTCCCCGATCTCACCGTCCGGGAGAACCTCTTCCCGCACCGCCCGCCGCGCCGCTTCGGCCTGCTCGACCACGGCGCCATGGACCGGGCGGCCCGGCCGGTCCTCGCCGACCTGGGCCTCGATGTCGAGCCAGGCACCCTGCTCGGCGAACTCCCCCTGGCGGACCAGCAGTTGACGGAGATCGCCCGGGCCCTGCTGCGCCGCCCCGGACTCCTGGTGCTCGACGAGCCGACGTCGGCGCTCCCGGCCGCCGCCGTGGACCGCCTCGAACGCGTCCTGCGCACCCTCACGGGGCGGGGCATCGCGGTCCTGTACGTCACCCACTTCCTGGAGGAGGTGATGCGCTTCGCGCAGCGCGTGACGGTCCTGCGGGACGGCCGGGTCGCGCTGGCCGGGGTGCCACGCGCCGAACTCGACGTACCCGAGCTGGTGACGGCGATGCTCGGCGGCCGCCCCGAACCACCGGCCCGCCGGACGCGCAGGGCGGTCGACACCTCACCGCCGCCGGTGGTGCTGTCCGAGGTGAGTGTGCCCGGGCGGCTCACGGATGTGACGTTCACGGTGCGGGCGGGCGAGGTGGTCGGGGTCGCGGGGCTCCAAGGGGCGGGCCATCTGGGCGCGTTGGAGGTGGTGTGCGGCCGTACGACGATCTCCGCGGGGCGGGTCGACATAGGGGGCCGGGGGCAGCCCCGCTCGCTGCGGGACGCGGTACGGGCCGGGGTCGCGTTCGTGCCGAGCGACCGGAAGCGGTACGGGCTGATGACCGGCCGCACGGTGTGGGAGAACGCGACGGCGGTGAGCTGGCTGGCGCTGGGGCGGGGTGGTGTCATGCCGTCCCGGGCCGAACTGGTCGTCAGGACAGCGGAACTGACGGAGCGTCTGCGACTACGCGGCGGTCCGCACGACATCGTGGGCCGGCTCTCCGGTGGCAACCAGCAGAAGGTCGTCTTCGCGAAGTGGCTCGCGACCGACCCGAGGATCGTGGTCCTGGACGACCCGACGCGGGGCGTCGATGTCGGCGTACGGGCCGAAATGCACCGTATCGTCGGCGAGTTGGCGGCGGGCGGCGCGGCCGTCCTGGTTGCCTCGACAGACCTCGCCGAACTGACGGAGGTGTGCGACCGGGTGCTGGTGTTCGTGCGGGGCCGCATCACGGCGGAGGTGCACGGGGAGCGGATGACGGAGCACGAGTTGGCGGTGGCGATTCAGCGAGGGGTGCCGAGGGTGGAGTGAGGGGGGAGTGCGGTGCGGGGGTGCGTGGCTGAGGCGCGGTGCGAGTGGGCGCGCGGTAGCGGTGCGTCGCTGAGGCGCGGTGCGGGTGAGGGCCGGCGGAGGGGCGCGGTAAGCGGTTCGTGGCGACCGGCACGCGGTGCTCGGTTCAGGCCGAGAGTCGCCTCGTCAGTGCCCGGGCCGCCGCGCACACATGGGCGCCGACCCGGTCCACGTCGAGGCGGCGGGTGCCGCCGGTCACCGAGATGGCGGCGACGGGACGGGAGCCACGGCCGTAGACCGGGGCCGCGACCGCCGAGATGCCGACCTCGGCCTCCTCCAGGTTGACGCCGTAGCCACGGGCCCGGGTCAGGGCCAGGTCACGGGCGAGCTGGCCGGGCAGGGTGAGGGTGCGGGGCGTGAGACGGGGCAGGGAGGCCCGGGGCAGCCGGGGGTCGTGGGCGAGGAATATCTTGCCGGTGGCCGTGCAGTGGGCGGGGAGCCGGCCTCCGGTGCGGGAGACGATCGGGGTGGCACGGCGGCCGGTGATCTTCTCCAGGAACAGGGTGTCGGTGCCGTCGGGCACGGCCAGGTGGACGTTCTCCTTCGTCGCGTCGTGCAGATCGCCGAGGAACGGCAGTGCCGTGTCCCGGAGTTCGCGTATGGACGGCGCCGACTGGCCGAGGACGAAGAGGGCAAGCCCGATGCGGTACGAGCCCTCGGGGGTGCGTTCGACGAGCCCCAGCCGGACCAGTTCGCCGATCAGCCGGTGCGCGGTCGGTTTGGGCAGCCCGGTGCGCAGGGCGAGTTCGGCGAGGCTCAGCGCGGTGTCGGAGTCACCGCAGACTCGCAGCAGCGTCACGCCCCGCGCGAGCACCGACTTCGGAACCGGTCCGTCCGTCATGGGGAGATGGTCAGGCCCGGGGGGCCGGGTGACAAGACGCGCGTGACTATGAGTCCGGAACGTCTCCTTACTGCTGCCGCACCGGTACGTCGAGCAGCAGCGGCCGCGTCAACTCCCCTGCCCCGGCGACGATCTCCCGTACGTGCTCGGCGCCGGTCGCCCGTACCGCGTCGACGCCGAAGAACCGGGCCGCCTGGGTGAAGTCGAGCGGCCCCAACTCCGTGCCGGGGCAGACGCCTTGGCCGCCCATCGCCGCGTACGTGTCCTGGAGGGTGCGGTAGACGCCGTTGTTCATGACGACGAAGAGCACCGGGGCCTGCGTACGGGCCGCACTCCACAGCCCCTGAAGCCCGAACAGGGCACATCCATCGCCCAGTACGGCGACGACCGGCCGCCCGGGCTCGGCGAGCGAGCGTCCGACGGCGGCACCGATGCCCCAGCCCAGCCCGCCGCCGACGGTATGCGTGTAACTTCCGGGCCGGTCGAGCCGTACGAGCCGGCGCAGCAACAGCCCTGCCGTGATGGCCTCTTCGACCACCACGGCGTCCGGCGGCAGCCCTCGGGCCACGGCGTGCGCGGCGGCCCAGGGCGCGAGCGGCGCCGGTGAGTACGCGGCCAGGGCGGCGGCCTCCGCCCGCTCCCGCTCGGCGGTGTGCCGCTCACCGGCGCGCAGGATCCGGGCCTTCGCGGTGTGCGCCGGCACCTGGCTGCGCAGCAGCTCGGCGAGCTTGTCGAGGGAGGGCGAGAGCGCGCCCACCAGCCCGGCGGCGACCGGGAAGTTGCGGCCGATCTCGTCCGGGTCGGAGTCCAGCTGTACGACGTGGATGCCGGGCGGGAGCGCGGGCCCGGGCGTGTAGTGGTGAGGCGTGAAGGCGTGGGCGCCGACGATCAGGACGGTGTCGTACGGGGAGAGCGCGGCGCGGATCGCGTCGTGGCGGGGCGGGAGCATGCCCGCGTGGAGGGGGTGCGTGGTCGGGAAGTCGAGCCAGTCGGCCATGGGCTGGTGATGGACGGTGGCACCGCAGGCCTCGGCGGTCCTGACCAGGGCGCTCACCGCGTCCTCGCGGCCGACTCCGTCACCGGCGACGATCACGGGCCGGGCGGCGGCGCCGAGGATGACGGCGGCCCGATCGAGGCCTGCGGCCGGGCCGGGCGGGGGTGGGACGCTCCGAACCGGCACCTCGACCTCGGTGTCCTCGGCGAACAGGTCCATGGGGACGGAGAGGAAGACGGGCCCGGCCGGGGGCCTGACGGCCAGGGCGAAGGCGCGGCGCAGGGCGAGGGGGAGGTCGTGGGCGTGCTGGATGTCGAAGGTGGCCTTCACGGCGGGGGCGGCGAGGGAGACGAGGTCGCCGGAGAGCATCGGGTCCTGCTGGAGGTGCCGGCGGTCCTGCTGGCCCGCCATCACGACGAGGGGGGTGCGGGAGCGGCGGGCGTTGAGCAGCCCGATCAGGCCGTTGGCGAGCCCGGCGGCGATGTGGAGGCTGACGAAGGCGGGGCGGCCGGTGGCGCGGGCGTATCCGTCGGCCATGGAGACTACGGCGCCTTCGTGGACGCCGAGGATGTATTCGGGGGTGTAGCTCTCCTTGTCAACCTCGGTGCCGCCCTCGGTGTGCGCGAGGGCGGCGAGGAAGGGGAGTTCTGTGGTGCCGGGGTTGCCGAAGACGCGGTCCACGCCTTCGCCGCGCAGGATCTCCAGCAGGGCGAGGGCGGGACGGGATCCCATGGGGGCTCCTCGGGGGCGGGGAGATGAGGACCGGTTGCTGGTCAGCGTCCGGGGCGGGCGGACAAGGAGCAAGCGAGTCGTGTCGCTGAGCGATACGGTTCCTCGCCCCCGCCGCCCCTACCCGTTCCCATCCCTGGGGGCTGCCGCCCCCAGACCCCCGCTGTCGGCCTGAACGGCCTCGTCCTCAAACGCCGGACGGGCTGGGTGGGGGTGCAGGCGGGTGGGTGGGAGAGTCGCGCTGAGCGCGCTCGTCCTCAAACGCCGGACGGGCTGGAGGGTTGCGGTCGGGGCTTGATTTTTCAGCCCAGGTCCAGGTATTTCAGCCCGTCCGGCGTTTGAGGACAAGGCCCGTTCAGGGCCGGAGCGGGGGTTCGGGGGCGGCAGCCCCCGAGGATGGGACGGGTAGGGGCGGCGGGGGCGAAAACAACTAACGGTCCCCGAACGCCTCCCCCTTCTCCGCCCTCTCCACCAGCAACCCCGGCGGAGCAAACCGCTCACCGTACCGCTCCGCCAACTCCCGCGCCCGCGCCACAAACCCCGGCAGGCCGCCCTCGTAGCCGTTGATGTACTGGAGGACACCCCCGGTCCACCCCGGGAACCCGATCCCGAAGATCGAGCCGATGTTGGCGTCGGCGACCGACGTCAGTACGCCCTCCTCCAGCAGCCGCACCGTGTCCAGCGCCTCCGAGAACAGCATCCGTTCCTGCATGTCCTCGAAGGGGATCTGTACCCCCTCCGCGCCCTCTCCGCGCCCGAAGTGCTCCCGCAGCCCCGGCCACAGCCCGGCCCGCCTGCCGTCCTCCCCGTACTCGTAGAACCCCCCGCCGCCACTCCGCCCGGTACGCCCGAACTCGTCCACCATCCGGTCGATCACCGCCTCCGCGGGATGCGTCGGCCATGTACCGCCCGCCTCCTCCACCGCCCGCTTGGACTCCGCCCGGATCTTTCGCGGCAGCGTCAGCGTCAGTTCGTCCATCAGGGACAGCACCTTCGCCGGGTAGCCGGCCTGCGCCGCCGCCTGTTCGACCGACGCGGGCTCGATGCCCTCGCCGACCATCGCCACACCCTCGTTGATGAAGTGCCCGATGACCCGTGAGGTGAAGAAGCCACGCGAGTCGTTGACGACGATCGGGGTCTTCCTGATCTGACGGACCAGGTCGAAGGCGCGCGCCAGCGCCGCCTCCCCCGTCCGCTCGCCCTTGATGATCTCGACGAGCGGCATCTTGTCGACCGGCGAGAAGAAGTGCAGCCCGACGAAGTCCGACTGGCGTTCGACTCCCTCGGCGAGAGACGTGATCGGCAGCGTGGAGGTGTTGGAGCAGAGCAGCGCGTCCGGGTCGACGATGTGCTGGATCTCCTGGAACACCTTGTGCTTCAGCGCCGGGTCCTCGAACACCGCCTCGATGACCGCGTCGCAGCCGGCCACGTCCTGCGGGTCGGCGGTCGGTGTGATGCGGGCCAGCAGCTCGTCCGCCTTCTCCTGAGTCGTACGTCCCCGGGAGACCGCCTTCGCGCACAGCTTCTCGGAGTAGTTCTTTCCCCGCGCCGCCGCTGCCGCCGAGACGTCCTTCAACACCACCTCGATGCCCGCGCGGGCGCACGAGTAGGCGATCCCCGCGCCCATCATCCCGGCGCCCAGCACCGCCACCTTGCGCACCGGGCGCGGCTCGAAACCCTTGGGGCGGTTGGCTCCCGAGTTGACGGCCTGGAGGTCGAAGAAGAACGCCTGGATCATGTTCTTCGAGGTCTGTCCAGCGGCCAGTTCCACGAAGTAGCGGGCCTCGATGACCTGCGCGGTCTCGAAGTCGACCTGGGCGCCCTCGACAGCCGCCGCGAGGATGGCGCGCGGGGCCGGGTAGGGCGCGCCGTTCGTCTGCTTGCGCAGGTTGGCGGGGAAGGCGGGCAGGTTCGCCGCGAACCTGGGGTTGGCGGGGGTGCCGCCCGGGATGCGGTAGCCGGGCTTGTCCCAGGGCTGCTGCGACTCGGGGTTGGCGTCGATGAAGGCGCGGGCCTTGGCCAGCAACTCGTCCTGGGTGGCGGCCACTTCGTCGATGAGCCCGTTCTTCAGGGCTCGCGGTGCGCTGTACTGGGTGCCCTGGAGCAGCACCTTCAGCAGTGCGTCGGCGATGCCCAGCATGCGTACCGTACGGACGACCCCGCCGCCTCCGGGGAGGAGACCGAGGGTGACCTCGGGGCAGCCGATCTTCGTGCCCGGTGTGTCGAGCGCGATCCGGTGGTGGCAGGCCAGCGCGAGTTCGTAACCGCCGCCCAGGGCCGCGCCGTTCATCGCCGCGACCACCGGCTTGCCCAGGGTCTCGATGCGGCGCAGGTTTCGCTTGATGGCAAGGCCGCCGTCGAACAGCTCCTGGGCCGTGTCGGGGGTGACCCGGATGAGGTCGCGCAGGTCGCCGCCCGCGAAGAACGTCTTCTTGGCGGAGGTGAGAATGATCCCGCGGATCGTGTCCTTCTCGGCCTCCAGACGGTCGGTGACCACCGCGAGGGAGTCCCGGAACGCCTGGTTCATGGTGTTCGCGGACTGGTCCGGGTCGTCGAGGACGAGGGTGACGAGACCGGTGCGGTCCTGTTCCCAGCGGATGGTGGTGCTCTGTGTCATGACGGGGATCTCCGTAGAAGCTCAGAAGTCTCTGGATGCCGTTGAATCCGCCGGTGTGGACAAGCCGGCCGATTCGGCTGATTCAGCTGATTCCGCCGGGAGTTCAGACCCGCTCGACGATCGTCGCGATGCCCATCCCGCCGCCCACGCACAGCGTGGCGAGGCCGTACCGCTTGTCCTGGCGCTCCAGTTCGTCGACGAGCGTGCCGAGGATCATCGCGCCGGTGGCGCCCAGCGGGTGGCCGAGTGCGATGGCGCCGCCGTTGACGTTGACCTTGTCGAGGGAGAGGCCCATGTCGCGGGCGAAGCGGAGGACGACTGCCGCGAACGCCTCGTTGATCTCGACAAGGTCGATGTCGTCGATGGTCAGCCCGGCCTTGGCAAGTGCCTTGCGGGTGGCGGGCGCCGGGCCGGTGAGCATGATGGTCGGCTCGGAGCCGCACACGGCGGCGGAGACGATCCGCGCGCGCGGACGCAGCCCGTAGCGCTCGCCGACCTCCTTGGAGCCGATGGCGACCAGCGAGGCACCGTCCACGATGCCGGAGGAGTTGCCCGCGTGATGGACATGGTCGATCTTCTCGACCCAGTGGTACGTCTGGAGGGCCACCGCGTCGAAGCCGCCCAGGTCGCCGATGTCCGCGAACGACGGCTTCAGCCGGGCCAGGGAGTCGGCGGTGGTGCCGGGCCGCAGGTGTTCGTCGTGGTCGAGGACGACGAGGCCGTTGCGGTCCTTCACCGGGACGAGGGACCGCTCGAAGCGGCCGTCCTTCACGGCGCTCGCCGCCCGCTCCTGGGACAGCGCCGCGTACTCGTCGACGTCGCGCCGCGAGAACCCCTCGATGGTGGCGATGAGGTCGGCGCCGATGCCCTGCGGCACGAAGTTGACGGCCAGGTTGGTCATCGGGTCGTTGAACCAGGCGCCGCCGTCCGAGGCCATCGGCACCCGGGACATGGACTCGACGCCGCCCGCGAGGACGAGGTCCTCCCAGCCCGAACGCACCTTGGCGGCGGCCATGTTGACGGCCTCCAGACCCGACGCACAGAAGCGGTTCTCCTGGACGCCGGCCACCGTGTCCGGCAGTCCCGCGACGACGGCGGCGACGCGCGCGATGTCGGAGCCCTGGTCGCCGACCGGTCCGACGACGCCCAGCACGATGTCGTCGATCGCGGCCGGGTCGAGGTCCGGGAAGCGGTTCCGGATCTCGTGGATGAGGCCCACGACGAGGTCGACGGGCTTGGTGCCGTGCAGGGATCCGTTCGCCTTGCCGCGCCCGCGCGGGGTGCGGATCGCGTCGTACACGTACGCTTCGGTACTCACTGGAAGGCCTTTCGGGGTGGGGTGGGCGAGCGGGCGTCGGCCGGGGTCAGCCGCCATCCTGCAGGAGTCGGGGCACGTCCCAGTCGCGCGCCACGTCCGCCGTGTCGGCGCCGGGCTGGGCGGGGCCGCTGTGGATCGACGTGTGGGTGACGGAGAAGCGGGGCGCGGGGGCGGGCTGGGTGATGCCGCCGTGGTCGGTGAAGGTGCCGCGGGCGGCCAGGTGCGGGTGGTGCGGGGCCTCGCGCAGCGAGAGTACGGGCGCCACGCAGGCGTCGGAGCCCTCGAAGACGGCCGTCCACTCGTCCCTCGTACGGGATTTGAAGCGGGCGGTGACGGCCTCGCGCAGGTCGTTCCAGCGGGCGATGTCCTTGCGGGCGGCGGAGTGGTCGTGGATGCCGAGCAGGTCGAGGAACTCCTCGTAGAACTGCGGTTCGAGCGCGCCGACCGCCATGTACCGGCCGTCGGCGGTCTCGTAGGTCCCGTAGTACGGGCAGCCGCCGTCGAGGAGGTTGGCGCCGCGCCGGTCCTGCCAGCCG
The DNA here is from genome assembly GCF_021545335.1 of Streptomyces sp. GQFP. Taxonomy (GTDB): domain Bacteria; phylum Actinomycetota; class Actinomycetes; order Streptomycetales; family Streptomycetaceae; genus Streptomyces. The sequence goes on from NZ_CP089312.1 coordinate 1,254,255, forward strand.
CCCGCCGCGAGCATGCCGTGGATCATCGTGGCGAGGTGGGCGGCGCCGTCGACGATCGCGGCGTCCACGACCTGGCCGGCGCCCGTCGCGCGCGCGTGGTGGAGGGCGGCGAGGACCCCGACGACGAGATAGAGGGAGCCGCCCGCGTAGTCGCCGAGGAGGTTGGCCGGGGCGGGCGGCGGGGCGTCCGGGCTGCCGATCAGGCCGAGGGTGCCGGTCGGGGCCAGGTAGGCAATGTCGTGCCCGGCGCGGCGGGCGAGCGGGCCCTCCTGGCCCCAGCCCGTCATCCGGCCGTAGACGAGCCCGGGGTTGCGGGCGTGGCAGGTCTCGGGCCCGACGCCGAGGCGCTCGGCGACACCGGGGCGGTAGCCCTCGACCAGGATGTCGGCGCGGGCGGCGAGGTCGAGGACGCGGGAGGGACCGTCGGGCGCCTTCAGGTCGACGATCACCGACCGTTTGTTGCGGTTCGTCACGTCGTACTCGGGGTCGATGGCCAGTCCGGTGCCCCCGGGCCGGTCCACACGGACCACGTCGGCGCCCAGGTCGGCGAGGAGCATCGCGGCGAACGGACCGGGCCCGATGCCCGCCAGCTCGACCACCCGCACCCCGGCGAGCGGGCCGCTGCCCGCTTCCCCTGCCACTGACATCGAGCCCCCCACTCCCGTGACACAACCGACATGACACCAGCGATGCTAGGAACGCCCCGCTGCTCCGCACAAGGCTTCGCAGGGCACATATTAAGCAAGCGCTTGGCCAAAACTCCCTCGTTCCGGCCGCGGACCGGCCGACGAATCGACGACGGACCGGGCGCACGACCCCACACCCCCTCACGCTAGCCTCGACCACCGACAACGGCGCGGGACCGCGCAACGAGAGGTGTCATGAGCAGGCCGAGCAGGGTGGAACGTCCGTACGACATCGTGCTGTTCGGAGCCACCGGCTTCGTCGGCACCCTCACCGCCGAGTACCTCGCCGCGCACGCGCCCGACGGTCTGCGCTGGGCGGTCGCCGGCCGCAGCCGGGACAGGCTGGAGTCGCTGCGCGAGCGCCTCTCGGGTGTCGGCAAGGCCGCCGAGGTCGGGGTGCTGGAGGCGGACGTGTCCGATCCGGCCTCGGTGCGCGCACTCGCCGGGCACGCGCGCGTGCTGGCCACGACGGTGGGCCCCTATCTGACGTACGGCGAGGAACTGGTCGCCGCCTGCGCGGACGCCGGCACCGACTATCTCGACCTCAGTGGTGAGCCGGAGTTCGTGGACCTGATGTACGTCCGGCACGACGCACGCGCGCGGGAGACCGGTGCCCGGCTGGTGCACGCGGCCGGTTTCGACTCCGTCCCGCACGACCTGGGCGCGTACTTCACCGTCGCCCAGCTGCCCGAGGGCGTGCCGCTGACCGTGGACGGGTTCGTGCGCGCCGACGCGATGTTCTCGGGCGGCACCTTCGCCTCGGCGCTCAACCAGTTCTCCCGGGGGCCGCGGATGCTGACCGCCGCCCGCGACCGCCGACGGCACGAGCCACGACTGCTGGGGCGCCGGGCGACCGCCCCCACGGGCACTCCCCGGTACGCCAAGGAGGTCGACGCCTGGGCGCTGCCGCTGCCCACCATCGACCCGCAGGTCGTGCTGCGTTCGGCCCGCGCGCTGGAACGGTACGGCCCTGATTTCCGTTACCGCCATTACGCGGCGGTACGGCGGCTGCCTTTCGCGCTGGGCGGGGTCGCCACGGTCGGCGCGGTGTTCGCGGCGGCCCAACTGCCGCCCGCGCGGCGCTGGTTGTCCGGGCGGCTGCGGCCCGGCGACGGACCGAGCGCGGAGCGGCGGGCGAAGAGCTCGTTCACGGTGCGGTTCGTGGGTGAAGGCGGCGGCCGGCGGGTGTTCACGGAGGTCGCGGGCGGCGATCCCGGCTACGACGAGACGGCGAAGATGTTCGCCGAGTCGGCGCTCTCCCTGGCCTTCGACGACCTCCCGCCGACGTCCGGGCAGGTCACCACCGCCGTGGCGATGGGCGACGCGCTGATCGACCGCCTGCGCAAGGCGGGGATCACGTTCCGGGTGGCGTCGAGTCGCTGACGGACGGGCCCGTCAGCGGTTCACTGGGCCCAGCCGGTGACCGTGTAGATCATGCCGACGATCCAGGCGAGTCCCGCCAGTACGGCGACGATCAGCGCGGCCGTGACGGCCCGCTCGACGGGCTGGGCGGGGCTGGCGGCGGGCTTCGGGGCGCGGTGCGTGGTCATGGACACAGCCTGCCGACAGCTCCGGCCCACCGACATCCGTACAGGTACTCAGAACACATACTCAGATGATCATTTGAGCCCTGCCTCGGTGGCCTCTTTCAGTGCCCGTCGGCACAGGGCGTCCGCCCGGCGGGTCGTCTCCGGGAGGCGGTACTCCGGGGTGAGCGCCAGGACGTGGGCGCAGGCCGTGTCGAGGGTCGTGCGGTGGCCGACCGAGACGAACACCGGCTTGACGGCGCCCCGGGTGCGCAGGGCGCGGCCGACCTCCTCCGGGCCCGCCAGGAGCGGGGCCGCCGATCCGCGCGGGGCGCCCGGCTCCTCGTACGTGAAGGTGAACGGGTTCTTCGCGACGCCGATCGTCGGGAGCCCGGTGAGGACGCCGAGGTGGCTGGCGAGGCCGAAGCGGCGCGGGTGGGCCAGGCCGTAGCCGTCGCAGACGACGAGGCCGGGCGGTACGGGCAGCGCCTCCAGGGCGGCCAGGACCGCCGGGATCTCGCGGAACGCGAGCAGGCCGGGCACGTACGGGAAGGGGACCCGCCCGACGGCCGTGGCCTCGGCGACGACGTCGAGGCTCGCCGCGTCCAGGACGACCGCGGCGGCCACGACGAGGTCCCGCTCGTCGTCGTAGGCGACGTCGACACCCGTGACGTGGCCTGTCCCGGCCGGCGGTCCCGGCTCGTCGAGCACCACGCGCAGCCGCAGCTCGTCCTGGACCGCGCGGGCCTCCGCCTCGGTCGTGGGCCAGTCCGCCGGAAGGGGCACGCTCGTCGTCAGCTCCATGGTGACGACGAGCGTACGTCCCACGCGCGCGGGAGGTCACTTGCCGCCGAGGGCCCGCTTCAGCTGCTCCTTGTTCATGTCCGAGCGGCCGTGCACGTTCCGCCGCTTGGCCTCCTCGTAGAGCTGGTCGTACGTCGGTCCCTGGGCGCCCTTGTGCGAGCGCTGACCGCCGCGCTTGGCGGACGACATGTCCTGGGTGGATGTACGGCTGGCGGTCTTGGACTCGCCGGCGCGGGCGCGTTCCTTGTTGACGGTCCGCGCGGCGATCTCCTCGGCGCGCTTCTCGCTCTCACCCCGGTCGAGCGCGCTCTCCTTGATGTGTTCGTACTGGCGTTCCCGCTTCGGGCTCGCACCGCGTGGCATGGCCGTTCACTCCCTTCGCTCGGGTCGGTGAACGGGTACCCAGGCCTCACGATTCGAGCCGTGCCACGCGCCCCTTCTCCCCGGCGGCCCAGCAGCCCAGGTCAGGGGTGCAGTCCACCGTGTCGTACGAGCCCGTGTCGACGGTTTTCCAGGTGCGTCCGGCGTCCGTGGTGAGGTCGGTGCCGGTCGGGCCGACCGCGAGTGCGGCCGTGCGGCTGTGCGGGAGCCAGGCGACGCCGGAGCGGTAGGCGGGCGGGGGCGTGGCCGCGGTGGTCCAGGTACGGCCGCCGTCCGTGGTGACCGCTCCCGCGCGCGGGGAGGCCTGGTCGGCGCGGTAGTCGCCGCCGACGGCAAGTCCGTGCGTACGGTCGCGGAAGGCGAGCGCGAAGACACCGCGCGCCCCGTCGCCCGCCGGGATCGGTGTGTCGGAGGCGGTCCAGGTGAGCCCGCGGTCCGCGGAGTGCAGCACACGCGCGCGGGCACCCCCGCCCGTGGCCAGCCAGACATCGCGCGGCCCCGAGCTGACCAGGCACTGCCCGCTCGCCGCGAAGCCCGCCTCGCCCTCCAGCGCGGCCGGCATGCCGTCATTGGGGAGCACCTTCCAGGAGCGTCCGCCGTCGCTGGTGGAGAGGATGCGGAACTTGCCGTCCACCGGGTCGCTCATCGCGAGGCCGTGGCGGGGGTCGAAGAAGGTGAGGCAGTCGTAGAAGGCCTTGGCGTCGGTGTTGCGGAAGGACTCGGTCCAGGTCTGCCCGCCGTCGTCGGTGCGGTAGACCCGGGAGGCCTCGCCCTCACCGATGGCCAGGACCACGGCCCGCCGCGCGTCGAACGCCTCGATGTCCCGGAACTGGAGTTCGGCCGCGCCCGGCGGAGAGACGTTCCGCCAGTTCGCCCCGCCGTCGGTGGTGCGCAGTACGGTGCCCGCCGTACCGGCGACCCAGGCGGTGTTCCGGCTGACGGCGGACAGTCCCCGGAACCGCACGTCGGCGGCGCCGCTGTCCTTCGCCGCCCAGTGCGGGGCCCGTTGCCCGGCGCCCGTCGCCTCGTACGCCTGTGCGGGGGCGGCCAGTCCGGCGGCGACGGCGGCGAGTGCCGCCGCGTACGCACCCGCCACCACGGCCCACTTCGTCCGGCTCGCCCGTATCGTCCGTCCCGGCTGTCGCTTCGCGCTCAAGATCCTCATGGCGGGCGAAAGTAGCAGGGAATGAACTCGGTGACAGAGGTCACTAGAAATTCAGGTGCACTGATTGGCTCATTCCGGCGTCTCCTTCAGTGTGCGGCCCGTTCCATCCAGGAGTCCGGCCAACCGTCACAAGGGAGCAGGCGTTGTCCACCACCGTCATCGAGCAACTCGTAGAGGCCCGTCTCGTCGCCGCCGCACCGCGGATGCCGAGCATTCCCGCAACGCTCACCTACGACCGGAGCGACCCGTTCGCGGTCCGGATGACCTTCCCCGCGCCGGCCACGCTGGAGGGCGTCGAGGTCTGCTGGACGTTCTCCCGTGAGCTCCTCTCCGACGGCATGCGGGAGCCGCAGGGCCACGGCGACGTCCGGGTACGGCCGTACGGCTACGACCGTACGGTCCTGGAGTTCCACGCCCCCGAGGGCACCGCGGTCGTCCATGTCCGCTCGGGCGAGCTGCGGCGCTTCCTGGCGTCCACGACCGAACTGGTGCCCGTCGGCCTGGAGCACCTGCAGACCGACCTGGACCACGACCTGGCGGAGCTGATGCGCGACGCCCTGTGACGGCCCCGCTCGATGCCTTTAATGCTTTGACAGCCTGAAACGCCTCTTCCTACGCTGACAGCGGTCCTGTTGCCGTCGATTGGAGAAGGACGTTGCTCTACTGAGGTCCTGAGACACCGCGCCCCACACCCTCCAGTGGTGTGTCCGCGCAGCGTGCGACCTCGGTGTTCGAGCCGTCCGTGCCTCCCTCCGGAGCAGGGCCTTTCTCGTGTCACCCGGACATCTCCCGCCCGCCGCCCGTCGGTGTCTCGATACGCGCTTGCCCAGACCCCATCAAGCAACCGCGAGGCCGTATGTCCGCCACCACCTCCATCGCCGTCACCTCCCTGTCCTTCGCCTGGCCCGACGGCACCCCCGTCTTCGATGGCCTCGACGTCGCCGTCGGCCCCGGCCGCACCGGACTCGTCGGCGTCAACGGCTCAGGAAAATCAACCCTGTTGAAGCTGATCGCCGGTCAACTCCGCCCCGTCGACGGCATCGTCCGTGTCGCGGGCGAGATCGGCTACCTCCCGCAGAACGTCACCCTCGACACCGCCCTGCGCGTCGACGAGGCCCTCGGCATCTCCGCCAAGCGGGCCGCGCTGCACGCCATCGAGGCGGGTGACGTGGCCGAGGGGCACTTCGAGACGATCGGCGACGACTGGGACGTAGAGGAACGCGCCCTTGTCACGCTCGGCGAACTCGGGCTCAGGCACATCGAGTTGGACCGCACGATCGGCGAGATCTCGGGCGGCGAGTCGGTCCTGCTGCACCTTGCAGCGCTGCTCCTCGACCGCCCGGACGTCCTCCTGCTGGACGAGCCGACCAACAACCTCGACCTGTACGCGCGTCGACGCCTCTACACGGCCGTCTCGTCCTGGCCCGGGGTGATGGTCGTGGTCAGCCACGACCGTGAACTCCTGGACCTGGTCGACCAGATCGCCGATCTGCGCTCCGGGGAGGTCACCTGGTACGGCGGCAACTTCTCGGCGTACGAGGACGCGCTCGCCACCGAACAGGAGGCGGCCGAACGGATGGTGCGCGTCGCCGAGGCCGACCTGAAGAAGCAGAAGCGCGAACTGGCCGACGCCCAGGTCACTTTGGCCCGGCGCAAGCGGTACGGGCAGAAGATGTTCGACCAGAAGCGCGAGCCGAGGGCTGTCATGCGGGTGCGCAAACGCACGGCGCAGGTGTCCGCCGGCAAGTACCGCATCCTGCACGAGGAGAAGCTCGCCGACGCGAAGGAACGGCTCGACGAGGCGGTGGACGCCGTACGGGACGACGACGAGATCCGCGTCGACCTGCCGTACACGGCCGTACCGCCGGGCCGTACCGTACTCACGCTCCTGGACCTGGAGTTGGCGTACGGAGCGAGCGTGGGCTCCTTCGATCTGCGCGGGCCCGAGCGGGTCGCGCTGATCGGGCGGAACGGGGCCGGCAAGACGACCCTGCTGCGGACGATCTCCGGGGAACTGGCCCCGGTCTCCGGGGAGGCACGCGCGCACGTGCCGCTGCGTTTTCTGCCGCAGCGGCTCGACGTTCTCGACGACGAGCTGACCGTCGCCGAGAACGTGGCCCGGTTCTCGCCCGCCGCCACCAACAACCGGGTCCGTGCCCGGCTGGCCCGCTTCCTGTTCCGGGGCGCCCGCGCCGACCAGCGGGCGGGGACCCTGTCGGGCGGTGAACGCTTCCGCGCCGCCCTGGCCGCCCTGATGCTGGCCGAGCCCGCTCCCCAGCTGCTGATGCTGGACGAGCCGACCAACAACCTGGACATGGCGAGCGCCCGACAGCTCACGACGGCCCTGGAGTCGTACGAGGGCGCGCTGATCGTCGCGAGCCACGACCTGCCGTTCCTGGAGTCGATCGGGATCACCCGGTGGCTGCTCCTGGACGGCGAACTGAGGGAGATCGGCCCGGAGGAGGTGGGGTGACGCGAGTGTCCTGGGCGGGCGTGCGGGCCCCGTTCTGACCTCCGGGGCTTTTGTCCGCACCGACCCGCCCTGCATGATGTGCGCGGACGCCCCCTGCGATTCGGAGTTCCGCCCGTGCCCAGCAAGAAGGCCCTCATACGTCGCCCCAGCCCACGCCTGGCCGAAGGCCTCGTCACGCACATCGAGCGCGAGGAGGTCGACGCCGGCCTCGCCGCGCGGCAGTGGGAGGCGTACGCGGAGGCGCTGCGCACGCACGGCTGGGAGACCGTCGAGGTGGATCCGGCGGACGACTGCCCGGACTCGGTGTTCGTCGAGGACGCGGTGGTCATCCACCGGAACGTCGCGCTGATCGCCCGGCCCGGCGCCGCGTCCCGGCGCGGTGAGACCGGCGGTGTCGAGGAGGCGGTGGCCCGCCTCGGCTGCTCCGTGAACTGGGTCTGGGAGCCGGGCACCCTGGAGGGCGGCGACGTCCTCAAGATCGGCGACACCCTCTACGTCGGGCGGGGCGGGCGGACGAACGCCGCCGGGGTGCAGCAGCTCAAGGCCGTGTTCGAACCGCTCGGCGCCCGGGTCGTCGCCGTACCGGTGAGCAAGGTGCTGCATCTGAAGTCGGCGGTCACGGCGCTACCGGACGGGACCGTGATCGGGTATCCGCCGCTGGTGGACACCCCGTCCCTCTTCCCGCGCTTCCTGCCGGTGCCGGAGGAGTCGGGGGCGCATGTGGTGCTGCTGGGCGGCGGAAAGCTGCTGATGGCGGCGAGCGCGCCGAAGACGGCCGAGCTCCTCGCCGACCTCGGCCACGAGCCGGTGGTCGTCGACATCAGCGAGTTCGAGAAGCTCGAGGGCTGTGTGACATGCCTCTCGGTGAGACTGCGGGACCTGTACATCTGACCGGGCGATCGGGGTACCCGTTCGGCTCTGGCCTGCGGGTCCGGGGCCGTGGCGCGTCCTCGGCACGCATCGGCGTGTACCCGCTGATCAGCGGTCTTTACAACACCCTTAACCTACGGTGTCGTAACCTACGGGAACGTAGCCTACGATGCCGTAGGTTGAGTTCCGTCCCCCGTAGTCCGCTCGCACGTCATTCTGGAGCATTCATGACGATCACTTCTCCGCACCTCGGCAGTCCGTCCGGCGCCTGGACCGACGCCCGGCTGCTGTTCGCCCTGGAAGAAGTGGTCGAGACGGAACTCAACCGGCATCTGAAGGTCGCCAAGGACTGGATGCCGCACGAGTACGTGCCGTGGAGCGACGCCCGCAACTTCCCCGGTTTCTTCGAGGACGGCGAGGCCTGGGGCAAGGAGCAGTCCAAGGTCACCGAGCTGGGCCGGATCGCCCTGGTCGTCAACCTCCTCACGGAGGACAACCTCCCCAGCTACCACCACGAGATCGCCAGCCTGTTCGGCCGCGACGGCGCCTGGGGCACCTGGGTGCACCGCTGGACGGCCGAGGAGGGTCGGCACGGCATCGTGATGCGCGACTATCTGCTCGCCTCGCGCGCGGTCGACCCGGACAAGCTGGAAGCCTTCCGGATGGCCCACATGGCCGAGGGCTTCGAGTCGGACAACCGGCACTCGATGCTGCACTCGGTGGCGTACGTCGCCTTCCAGGAGCTGGCCACCCGCGTATCGCACCGCAACACCGGCCACCAGTCGGGCGACCCGGTCTGCGACCGCATGCTGGCCCGCATCGCGACGGACGAGAACCTGCACATGGTCTTCTACCGCAACCTCCTCAAGGCCGCGTTCGACCTCGCGCCCGACCTGACCATGCAGGCGGTCCGTGACGTGATCGTCAACTTCCGGATGCCCGGTCACGGCATGCCCGGCTTCGAGCGGGCCGCCGCGCAGATGGCGATCGGCGAGGTCTACAACATGCGCATCCACCACGACGACGTCCTCCAGCCGGTCCTGCGCCACCTGAAGGTCATGGACATGACCGACCTGGGCCCCGAGGGCCTGCAGGCGCAGGAGGAGCTGGGCATGTTCATGGGCGGCCTGGACTCGGAGGCCTCCAAGTTCGACGAGAAGCTAGCGGCCCGCAAGGCCCGCATGGCGGCCCGCGCCGCCGGCTGACCTGCCCCGCCCCTCGCCTCGCAATCTCCGCGCCGGAGATCCCGGCTGACCCGCCCCGGCCGTCCGGTCGCTCGGATCCGCCTCGCGATCTCCACGCGGTGATCCCGACCGGCCTGCCCCGGCCCTCCGGGCCCTGAGGCTTCCTCGCAGCCTCAGCGCCGGTGATCCTGGTCGGCCCGCCTTTCTGCTGGGGGTCCGGGGGTCGCCCCCCGGGAAATCTCAGCCGTACGCCATCACCTCGTCCAGCGCCGCGTCCCGCACGTCGGCCTCGGGGTGACGGCGCAGTGCTGTCAGGCGCTCACGCCAAGGCCCCGCCCATTCCGTACAGCCGCGCACCGCGCCGACGACGGCCACCGCGAACACCGGTGATCCCGGCGGGCCTGCTTGTCCGCCGGGGGCCTGCGGCGGAGGCGCCGACATCACAGCCCCCGGAAGAGTCACTCGTACGCCGTCACCTCGTCCAGCGCCGCGTCCCGCACGTCGGCCTCGGGGTGGCGGCGCAGTGCTGTCAGGCGCTCGCGCCAGGGCGCTGCCCAGTCCGTGCGGCTGCCCAGTGCTCCGGTGACGGCGACCGCGAGCAGGCCCTCGGCATGGCCTCCGTGGGTGGTCAGACGGCCGACCTCGGCCAGTAGCACCTCGGGGTCGCCCTCCTGGTCCCGGCTCTCCAGGCGTGCGCCTAGTTCACCGGCGGTGCGGACGGCGAGGGCGGGGCGGCCCGCGGTGAGCGCGGCCAACTGTCCGAGGTGGGGCGGTCGGGCGTCGAGGTCCAGGTGGTGTGCCGCCAGGGTCGCGGCCTGCGGTACGTGGGTGTCGTATCCGGCGAGCAGTTCGCTCGCGGCGAGGGCGGCGGGGCGGGCGGCTTCGGTGGTCGGCCTGCCGTGCTGGACCAGGCAGGAGACGAGGTACTCCACGCGTCGGCGGGCCGGACGGTCGCGCCGCTCTCCCGCGTCCAGGTCTGCGTCGTCGGCCGCCGGGTGCTCGGCGAGGGTCCGCAGGGCCTCCAGGAGCCAGTGCGCGCCCTGCGGGGAGCCCTCGGCGACGGTCACCAGGCCTCTGGCCGCCACCTGCCAGTTCGTCCGGTCGTCGAGGTTGGTCGCGGACCGGACCAGCACCGCGGGCGCGTCCGGCGACCAGGGCGTCCAGTGGGCGAGGGCACCCAGGGCGAGGGCCGCGGTCTCCGGGTCGTCGGTGGCGCACACGGCGTGCACGAGGTGGGCGTAGCGCTCGCGGTGGGGTTCGGGCAGGTCGAGGGGGTGGATCCGCAGCACGGCCCGGCGCAGCACCGGCTCTGCGCCGGCCGCGTCGCGCAGCACCTCCCAGACCGGTTCGTGCGCCACGAGCGCGCCCGCGAAGGCCACACACGCGGTACGGACGTCACGGTGGGCGCCGGGCCGCCCGTACGTCTCGCAGAGCAGCGTCGCGGCCGACCGGGCCGGGAGACGGGTCGCGGCGAGCCGGACGGCCTCCTTGCGGCTGGTCACCTTGACGTCCGGCGCGCGCAGCACCTCCGCCAGTCGTCCGGCCAGCAGCGACGGCGGCGCGTAGCGGGAGGCGCGGGTGGCCGCGTAGACGGCGACGCGGGCCCGGTCGCCGCCCGCGTGCGCGAGCAGTTCGGGGAGCGCCTCGTGCGGCCGGTCGGTGCGGGAGAGCGCGGCCAGGGCCGCCTCGGCGAGGACGACGTCCCCGGACCCGGTCCACTGGCGCACCAGCGCGGCGCCGAACTCCGGGACGTGCGCGGCCTGTTGGATCGCGCCGACCCGACGGTACAGCGGCAGCGCGAAGTCGTCGGCGACATCCGCCAACTGGCGTACGACATCCCGCTGTTGGCGGGGCAGCCAGCGCCGGAGGTCGTAGTGGACCGGTGCGGTCCAGGGTTCGCGCTTCGGCAGGAAGCGGCCGTACGGCGGGGTCTCGGCGAGGAACGGGCCGAGCAGATCGGTGCGGCGGCGGGCGAGGACGCGCCACACCGACGGGAGTGCTCCGGCGGAGGGTTCGTGGGCCAGGATGCGTGCGACGCGTTCGTCGCGGGTGGCGTGCGGCTCCAGCCAGAGGTCGATCGCCGTGCGTACGGTCGCGTCCTTGCCGCCGTAGCGGATCGCCTGCCAGAGCAGATCCTGGAGTTCGGGCATGTCGGCGGCGCGGCGTCCGACGGCCCGGGTGAGGGCGAACGCGAGGCTGTAGTCGGCCTTTTCGGCGCCCGCCTCGATCCAGGGTCGCAGCGCCTCGTACACACGGTGTTCCTGGCCGCGCACGAGGGTCCGGTCGAGACGGCCGAGGTCGGCGGTGCCGGTGTGGCCGGTGATGCGGACCAGGGTGCGCAGCGCCCAGTTCACCAACTCCCTCGGCCCGCCCGCCGCGTGCTCGCGCAGCACCCCGAGGGCAAGAGTGCTGAGCCGCTGTCGGGTGAGGGCGGAGGAGTCCCGGGCCTCCACGGCATCCGCGGTGATCCGGTCGAGGTGCGGTTCGGCGTCCTCGGTGAACAGTGCCGCGCGGACGTCGGCCAGCGCTCCCAACGCGGCCGAGCGAACGGGGTCCTGCTCGTTCCGCAGCCGCCCCATGTCCGACAGTACGGCGGTGACGGCGTCCGGGTCGGCGGAGCGCTCGGCGTTGCGGATCAGCAACGGCCAGGCCAGGGCGCGGTCTTCGGCGGCGGGGCGGCGGGTGGCGTTGAGGAGCGTGCCCCGTATCTCGTCGACGGGCAGGAACGATTCGACGAGGAGTACGTCATGCCATGCGGCACCCCGCTCACGCGCGGCGGCGGCCATCCGACGGGCCTCGTCGGGTGCGTGGGTGCGCGGCAGCGCCGCCAGGACGGCGTGGTCGACGGTGGCGGAAGCCGTACCCCGCCCCTCCTGCACGGCCGTGAGGAAGGCGTGGCGCCGGCCGGGCGGCATGGCGGCGAGCAGCACCGGGAGGTCTCCGGAAGCCGCCAACACCTTGCCGTAGGCGAGGAGTTCGGGTGCTCCGGAGCGGGCCAGCGTGCGCAGCACGGAGGTGTTCAGCGAGCGCACACCCACACCGGCCCAGCCGGGCATGCCGAGCAGGCGCAGTACGCGCTCGGGGGCCATGGGGGCGAACAGGCCGATACGGGAGGAGAGTTGACGGGGAAACACCCTGGGCGGCCGTCGCTCCAGGAAGCCGAGGACGCGCGGCGGATCGTGCGGTGCGACGGCGGCCACGGCTCCGCCGAAGGACTCCCACCAGGAGTCGTAGAGCGCGGCCGGCAGTTCGGCCAACTCCCGTTCCAGCACGTCGAGCAGGAGGTCCGGATGGCGTCGGGCGAGCGCTCGAGAGCCGTCGAAGGCGTGGAACATCTCGGGGAGCAGCCGCGCCACCGTCTCCGTCGAACACCCGGGCAGCAGTCGTGCCGCCTCGGTGTCTCCCCAGTCCTGCCGTACTCCGTCCAGCAGCCGGTCGGCGAGTGCGGTGCGCCCGCCCGTGACGATCGCGCGCAGCAGGTCCCGGCGTACCGTCTCGGAGGCGTCGATGAGTCCCGACTCGTAGGCGGAGTCGGGGACTTGGAGGCTGTCTGCGACCTGAAGGGCATGGCCGCGCACAAATGGGTCGGGATCGGCGATCCGGTCCGCGATCCATTCGGCGTCGCGCCCGACGGCCGCGGCGACGATCGCCAGGTCACGGCCGTACGACCCGCGTTCCTCCAGCTCCGTCAGCACCGGTCTCAACGGTGCGAACTCCCCTGCGCGTGCGGCGAGTTCGCGCATGCGCTGCGGATACGGAAGCGGGTCGAGATCGTTCAGCAGACTGTCGACCTGCTGGAGCGGGGTACGGGGCATGAGCTGGATTGTGCCCGCTCGGCAGCGGTCGGCGTACGGGAATTGCCTTCCAAGAGGTCAGCGGGAGGTGGGCCGGGAAGTCAGTGGGAGGTGGGCGAGGTGCGCCGGAGGTGGAGCCGTTCCTTCTCGGAGAGGCCGCCCCAGACCCCGAACCGCTCGTCGTTGCTGAGCGCGTACTCCAGGCAGGCGGGGCGCATCTCGCACATCCCGCAGATGCGCTTCGCCTCGCGCACCGAGCTGCCCGGCTCGGGGAAGAAGAAGTCGGCCCCGGTCTCCGCGCACAGGGCCTGCGCCTGCCAGGCGCTGTCCATCGGGGTGATCGTCTCGTAGTGCATGCACGAGATCGTGCCGGACGGTGAAAAACGTTCGCTCAACGTCCGATCAACGCCGGACACCGGGGCCGTCCGTCGCGCGGCCCCGGCATCCCGCCGGTCGCACGATCATGCTCCCGCCGGATGCGCGAGCGCACGGCGGCGCGCGGAACGTGTTGGAACAAGGCGCGCCTTCGTCCTCACCCAGGGTGACCGCCTCCAGCGCCCGCCGCCCCCTGCGGCACTCCGGCAGCGATTGTCAGTGGGCGGTGCAAGACTCGGCAGAGCAGGCAACGGGGGCTCCGCACGAGGGCGGCGCCCCACAGAGGAGGGCAATGATGCTCACCACCCGTTTCGTCACCGGCGCTCCCAACTGGATCGATCTCGGCACCCCCGACATCGAGGGCGCCACCGCCTTCTACAGTGCGCTCTTCGGCTGGGACTTCCAGTCGGCGGGCCCCGAGGCCGGCGGGTACGGCTTCTTCCAGCTGGGCGGGAGGACCGCCGGGGGCGGCATGCAGATGACGGAGGAGCAGGGGGGTGCGCCGTCCTGGACGGTGTCCTTCCAGACCCCGGACGTCGACGCCACCGTCAAGGCCGCCGAGCAGGTCGGGGGCGCCGCACCGATGCCGCCCATGGACGTGATGGACGCGGGCCGGATGGCCGTCCTCACCGACACCGCCGGCGCCGTCTTCGGCCTCTGGCAGCCCGCCCGGATCAAGGGCCTCGAAGTGACCGGCGCCCCCGGCTCCCTGTGCTGGGTCGAGCTGTACACGACAGACGTACCCAAGGCCGCCGCGTTCTACGGCACGGTCCTGGGCCTGGAGACCTCGGCGGTACCGTTCCCGGGCGGCTCGTACACCTGCGTGAACCCGGCGGGCGCCGGTGAGGACGGGATGTTCGGCGGCGTCATCGACATCGCCGACGACCCGACCGGCACGGAGACCACCCCGTACTGGCTCCCGTACTTCGAGGTCACCGACGCCGGGGCGACCGTCGCCAAGGCCCAGGAACTGGGCGGCCAGGTCCGCATGCCGGCCACGGAGGTGGAGGGCGTCGGCACGATCGCCAAGCTGACGGACCCGTACGGAGCACGGTTCGCAGTAATCAAGAGCGCGCCTGGTCCCACCTAAGGGGCGCGGGGAACTGCGCGACAAGCCCCCACCGGCTGACAGCCAACGAACTACCTGTCCGATGCTTAGGCAGAGTCGCGCCGAACAAGTGTCGTCGGCAGCACCACGCTGGCCGCCGCATCCACCCCACCCCCCAACAACAGCCGCGCCATCAACCTCCCCATCTCCTCGATGGGCTGACGAACCGTCGTCAACGCCGGATCCGTCTGCTCGGCGACAGCCAACATGTCGTCGAACCCGACCACGGCAACATCCGACGGCACCCGTCGCCCACGTTCACGCAGAACACGCAGAACACCCGAGGCCGCGAGATCATTCGCGGCGAACACGGCGTCCAAGTCCGGACGCCGGTCCAACAGTTCACGCATCGCGCGCTCCCCTCCGGCCGGCGTGAAGTCGCTCTCGGCGATCAGTCGCGGGTCCGCGTCGGGCGCGACCTCCCGGAACCCGTCGAGCCGGTCCGCCGCCGAGGTCTGGTCGAGGGGGCCCGTGATGTGCGCGATGCGCGTCCGCCCGAGGTCGACGAGATGCTGGACGGCGGCCCGGGCGCCGCCCCGGTTGTCGCTGTCGACGTACACGGCGTCACGCGTGCCCTCGCTCCAGCCGGGCCGCCCGCCGAACACGGTGGGCACGCCGGCACGCTGGACCAGGCCGGGCAGCGGGTCGTCGAGGTGCAGGGAGAAGACGAGCGCGCCGTCGACATGCCCGCCGGCGAGATACCGGCCGACGCGGGAGTGGTCGTCGCGCCCTTCGGTGAGGAGCAGCACGAGCTGGGAGTCGTGGGCGGTCAACTCCTTGCTGATCCCCCGGAGTTGGAGGGCGAAGAAGGGGTCGGCGAAGACCCGGGTCTCCGGCTCGGCGATGACGACGGCGACGGCGTCGTGCCGCCGGGTCACCAGGGAGCGGGCCGCCTGGTTGGGCACGTATCCGAGTTCCTCCACGGCCTGCCTGACCCGTTCGACAAGGGGTTCGCGTACGCCGTCCCCGCCGTTCACGACCCGCGACGCGGTGGCCCGGGAGACCCCTGCCCGTGCGGCGACGGCCTCCAGGGTGGGACGCGACGCGGTTTCGGTCACTTCGGGGCTCCTCATCGGCGGGTTGCCGATCAGGATAGTCCCGGCCGGGCGCCGGATGAGAGCGCTCTCGGACCGGGTCAGTGCTCGTGCGACAGCTGCTGCTCCCCCGCCCCGCCAGAAACACCCGCAGTACCCGCAGTACCCGCGGAGCCCGCCGCACTCGCCGCACCGTGCGGCTCGTACCCGGGAATCGTCCCGTCCGTCTTCTTCACCAGGAACAGCCCCGCCATCCCCATGTCCGAGTGGCTCTGCACATGGCAGTGGTACATCCACGCGCCCGCGCCGACCCCCTCCCCCGCGATCACCTGGAAGCCGAAGGAGTCCGCCGGGCCCACGATCTTGTTGTCGAGGACCTGACTCGGGTCGTCGGGGCCGGTGAGCAGGCCGGTGCGGTTGTCCGCCCAGCGGTGACCGTGCATATGGAAGGTGTGGTAATACTCGCCGTGCGTGATCATCACGAACTCGACGCGATCTCCCACCGTGGCCTCGAAGTTGGGGCTCTGATGGCCGGGCCGGTTGTTGATCGTCATGTCGTTGAAGACGATCGTGTACGTCGTGTCCGGGAGGATGTCTCCCTTGCGACGGACGATCACCGGGCCGTAGAGGCCCTTGCGGATGCCGCCGGTGCCGTGTTCGGTGCCGACGACATGGTCGTGGTAGTGCCAGTAACCGGCGCTGCCCGCCCGCCAGGTGCCGTCCGTACGGGCGCCGGGGGCGTGGGTGCGCCAGGTGTAGGTGCGGCTGCCGCCGGGCTCGACCTCGCTGCGGCTCAGTTTCGTGCCGTCGCTGGAGATCTCGTAGTCCAGGCCGTGGACGTGCAGACTCACGGCCACGTCCGTCGTGTTCTCCAGGGTGATGTGCGCCGTGTCGCCCTCGTTCAGCTCGATCAGGGGGCCGGGGACTGAGGCGGTGCCCTTCGCGAAGCCGTAGCCCATCTGCCCGTCGGCGAGCCGCTCGGCGTACAGCTGGATGTGCCGTACCGCGCCGCCGGCCGGGGCGGTCTTCGGGGGTAACGCGGCTGCGGCGGTCGCGCTGCCGGCCTCCGGAGCCACCGACAACGATGTCGCGACGGCCGCGCCCCCGAGCAGCACACGCCGGTTGAAGTCACGTCTGTCCATGCCGAACTCCCCACCCTGGTACGGAAGATGCGCAGCGGGAACGAGAGGAACCGCTGAGACGGTAGCGGCCCGGCACCCGTTTATCCACACCCAGGACAAAGTTCGTGCGATCCCGGTCATTCCTCTTGGCGGGCCGCCCAAAGGGGTCTAGCTTCCTTGGCGTTTGCTGTGACCGAAGAGGGGTGGGTGACCACGTGCGGTTCACATCGCATCAAAAACCTATGGCCTTACGAGGGTTGAGCGGGCGGAGACGTACCTGGGCGGCCACCGTCGCCGCCACGGTCGTCACCGCCGGGCTGCTGTCGGGGCCCGCCGCGAGTGCGCGGCCGGCTCCGGACCCGTCATTGACAACGATGTCCGTGAAGTCGCCGCCCGGCGGCAGCGGTGTACGTGTCCTGGTCTTCCACGGTTCGGCGGCGGCCGGGGACGAGTCGCCGGTCGTCAACGCCGGTATCGAGGCGATCGAGCGAATCGGGCTGTCCGGCCCGGTGGAACAGCGCTACGAGATCGAGGCGACGGGCGACGCCTCCGTGTTCACGGACGGGCCCCGGCTCGGGACCTTCAACGCGATCGTCTTCCTGACCGGGGGCGGTGACGTCCTCGACCCGGAGCAGGAGGCCGGGCTGGAGACGTACATGGAGGCCGGCGGCGGTTTCGTCGGTATCCATGACGCGGCCCGGGCGGAACCGTACTCCGATTGGTTCACCGGGCTGGTGGGCGCCCGACCGGCGGCCACCAGCCCAACGACCGTGCAGCGGGCGACCGTTGAGGTCGGCGACCGTCGGCATCCGGCCACCAAGGATCTGCCGGTGCAGTGGAAGCGGCCGGACCAGTGGCTGAACTGGGTGAAGAACCCGTCCGGCGAGGTGCACACCGTGGCCCGGGTGCGCGAGTCGACGTACACGCCCGGTGCGAGCGCCAACGGCTGGGACCATCCGGTGAGTTGGTGCCGTGACTACGACGGCGGACGTTCCTTCTACACCGCCATGGGCGGCACGGTGTCGTCGTACGACGAGACGGACTTCCGTACCCATCTGCGCGGGGCGCTGCTGTGGACGACACGGCTGGCCCAGGCCGACTGCAAGGCCACCATCAACGCCAGTTACAAGGCGGAGCGGCTGACGCAGCCCAACCAGGCGGGGCAGAACGACCAGATCGGGGAGCCGCACGGGCTGGTGACCGCGCCCGACGGGCGGGTGTTCTACATCGGCCGGGGCGGCGCCGACTCCTCCCAGCCGGTGATCACCGACTGGAACAACCCGGACATCGGCAAGGGCAAGGGACAGATCCACGTCTACGACCCGAGGACCAAGAAGGTCACTCTGGCGGGCGAGTTGACCGTCTTCGGCAATAAGGGCGGCGGGGACGAGCTGATCAAGGTCGAGGAGGGGCTGCTCGGGATCGAGCTGGATCCGTCCTTCGAGCGCAACGGCTGGGTGTATCTCCACTACACGCCTCACTCGCGGATCAACCGTGACACGAGGATGGCCGAGCGGTACGTCTCCCGCTTCACGCTGGACCTCGCCACCAACCGGCTCGACCTGAACAGCGAGAAGGTGCTGCTCAAGTGGCCGGTGCAGATCCACAGTTGCTGCCACTCGGGCGGCGGGATGGCCTGGGACTCCAAGGGCAACCTGTACATCGCCACCGGTGACAACAACTCCAGCCAGTTCAGCGAGGGTTACTCCGGCAACAACCCCCAACCGGCCTACAAGGGCGTGTCGTTCGCCGACGCCCGGCGCACCGCCGGCAACACCAACAACCTCAACGGCAAGATCCTGCGCATCCATCCGGAGGCCGACGGCACGTACACGCTGCCCCAGGGCAACCTGTTCACGGGCCAGGAGACCGACGAGGGCGGCGGCAAGACGCGCGGCGAGATCTATGTGATGGGGGTCAGGAACCCGGCCCGTATCGCCGTCGACAGGACCACGGACACGCTGTACGCGGGCTGGGTCGGTCCGGACGCGAGCGCGCCCTCGACGACCTGGGGTCCGGCGAAGTACGACACGTTCGCCGTCATCACCAAGGCGAGCAACCGGGGTTGGCCGTACTGCATGGGCAACAAGCAGCCCTATCGTGACCGCAATCTGCCCGACCCGTCGAAGCCGCTGGGCTGGTACGACTGCGACAACCCGAAGAACGAGTCGCCGAACAACAACGGTCTCGTCAACCTCCCGCCGGTCACCGGCAACAACATCTGGTACTCGCCCCAGGGCGGCGCCCCGGACTTCCCGCGCGACGCGAACGGCGTCCCGTCCTACAAGCAGGCGGAGAGCACGTATCTGCTGCCATGGCTGAAGGGCGGCGGCCAGGCCGCGATGAACGGTCCGGTGTACCGCTACGACGCGGCGAGCGCGAGCACGACCAAGTGGCCGGCCTACTGGGACGGCAAGTGGTTCGTGGGCGACTTCTACGACGCCGACCAGCCGCGCAACGCGGTGCTCACCGATCCGAAGACCCAGGGCGACGGCGGACTGCCCGTCCACTCCGAGTCGTTGAAGAAGATCGTGCCGATCGGGAACGACGGCATCAAGAACCTCATGGACTGGAAGTTCGGTCCCGACGGCGCGCTGTACGTCCTCGACTACGGCCGGGGTTTCTTCACCTCGGACGCCAAGTCGGCGCTGTGGCGGGTCACTTACACCGGCGGGGGCCCGACGCCCGCGGTCGGCGATCTCGCGAGGGGAGCAGCGGAGTGACACGCAGACGCAGGCATCTCTGGACGGCCCTGTTGGCGTCCCTGTTGATGGTCCTCGGACTGACGTCGGCGGCGGGAGCGCGTACCGCTGATGATCCGGCGCCCGAGCCCGCAGCCGCGCAGGTCCTCACCTGGACGGCGGGCGACGACATCACCAAGTACAACTCGGCGCCCACGACCGCCGTGGCGGGCGCGACGACGATCGTCTTCGAGAACAGCACGGCGACCGGCAACACCATGGGAATGCCGCACACGTTGACGTTCGACGTCGTCGACCCCGAGTACAACAACGACGTGCCGCTCAACATCCTGGCCAACCCGAACGACGACCAGGACGGCCGACACACCGCCGAGGTCACGCTCACCCCCGGCCGCTACCGCTACTACTGCACGATTCCGGGCCACGGCCAGATGCAGGGCATCCTCGTGGTCCAGGAGGGCACCGGTTCCGACACGACGGCCCCGGAGACCTCGGCGACCGTGACCGGGGCGCAGAACTCGCAGGGTGAGTACGTCGGTTCGGCGAGTGTGGCGATAGCCGCGACCGACGAGGGCGGTTCCGGCGTCGACCGGGTCGAGTACGCGATCGGTGCCGACGGCGCCTGGCAGCCGTACACCACGCCGGTCGTGATCGACCAGGTCGGCGACCATGCGGTGCGCTATCGGGCGTTCGACAAGGCGGGCAACGCTGCCGCCGAGAAGAGCGTCGCGTTCACGGTGGTCCCTCCGCCGACGGAGGACACGGCGCCGCCTGAGACCTCGGCGACGGTGAGCGGCGAGCAGAACCCGGACGGGGCGTATCTCGACATGGCGACGGTCACCGTCTCCGCGTCGGACACGGGGTCCGGGGTCAACACCGTCGAGTACGCGGTGAACAGCGGGAGTTGGCAGCCGTACACCGGGCCGGTGATGGTGCATCAGGTCGGCAGTCACACCGTCCGCTACCGTGCCACCGACAAGGCGGGCAACGTCTCCGCCGAGAAGAGCGTCGCGTTCACGGTCGTGGCGCAGCCCGCCGAGGACACGACTCCGCCCGTGACCGGGGTGACCGTCGAGGGCACCCGGAACGCGAACGGCGCCTACGTCAACAACGCCAAGGTGACCGTCAGCGCCACGGACCACGGCGGCTCGGGTGTCGCCACGGTCGAGTACTCGCTCGACGGCGGGCCCTATCTGGCGTACACCGCGCCGGTGGTCGTCGACCGGGCGGGCGCGCACACCGTGACGTACCGGGCGAGCGACAAGGCGGGCAACACCAGCGACGCACGCTCGGTGAGCCTCACGATCGTGGCGGGCGGCGGGGTTCCGGCGCCCAACTGTCCCGAATACGACGAGCGGTTGACGGTGATCGTCGGCACGGTCGACTCGGGTGTGCCCAACCGGGTCACCAACAACCGGTGCCGGATAGGCGAGTTGATCGAGGACGAGCGGGAGTGGACGTCCCACGCCCTGTTCCTCAAGCACGTACGTACCGTCCTCGACCAGCTCTTCAAGGACGGCGCCATCGACGAACGAGAGGACGCGGCGATCGACGAGGCGGCCCGCGAGTCCGGCATCGGCAAGCCGGGCCAGACCGAGGGCTACCGCACGATCCTGGACGGTACGGCGGAGTCCTTCGCCAAGTGGCAGCAGGTGGGCGGCGGTTCGTTCGCGCCGAACGGCGACGGGTCGATCACCAGCGGCACCTCGGTCGGGGGTCTGGGCATGCTGTGGTTCCCGGAGCGGAAGTACGGCGACTTCTCCCTCAAGCTCCAGTGGCGTGACGACGCACCGGGCACGGGCAACGCCAACTCCGGTGTGTTCGTGCGCTTCCCGTGGGTCCACGACCACCCGGAGGAGGCACGCCCGGAGTGGGTCGCCATCAAGTACGGGCACGAGGTGCAGGTGCTCGACCGGCCCGACGGCGACATGTACAAGACCGGCTCCGTCTACGGCTTCGACCGCGTGGGGCTCGCCGGGGCGGGTGTCACTCAGAAGGGCACCTGGAACGACTACGAGATCCGGGTGGTCGACCAGCACTACTCGATCTACCGCAACGGCGTCCTGATCAACGAGTTCGACAACATCGGCGGCCAGGACTTCACCCCGCCCCGCTCGGACGACCCTGGCACGGACGGCCGGCGGTTCGCGTCCGGATACATCGGCCTCCAGGTCCACGGCACGACCGACGTGGTCTCGTACCGGGACATCCGGATCAAGGACCTGTGACGGGAGGGAGATTCAGAGGGATCTAGACGATCTCCGTGGCAGCCAAGTCGGCGATGGTGAACTCAGTCCTTCCGGGCCCGACTTGGCTGCACACGCTTGGGCTCGCCCGGCATCTTCGGGTACTCCGGCGGATACGGCAGGTCGCCGAGTCCGTGCTCGTGTTCGTCGCGGCGGGCGAGTTCGAGCAGGGCGTCGAGGGAGAAGGCGTGGTCGTCCATGTCGGCGTGGACGTCGCCGAGTTGGGCGAACCGTTCGGGCATGGTGACGAGGTCGAAGTCGCCGGGCTGAGCATCACCGACCTCGTCCCAGGTCAACGGCGCCGAGACAGGGGCGTGCGGCCGAGGCCGTACGGAGTAGGCGGACGCGATGGTGCGATCTCGCGCCGTCTGATTGTAATCAACGAAGATCCGCTCCCCGCGTTCCTCCTTCCACCACTTGGTCGTCACCTGCTCCGGCATCCGCCGCTCCAACTCCCGCCCGACCGCGATCGCCGCCCGCCGCACCTGCGTGAACGACCACCGCGGCTCGATCGGCACGAAGACATGCAGCCCCCGCCCACCGGAGGTCTTGGGCCAGCCACGCAGCCCCCCGAACTCGTCGAGCACGGCCCGCAGTTCGTGCGCGGCGCGAACGGCGTCGCCGTAATCCGTTCCCGGCTGCGGGTCGAGGTCGATGCGCAGCTCGTCGGGGCGGTCGACATCGGCGCGCCGCACCGGCCAGGGATGGAAGGTGAGAGTGCCGAACTGGGCGGCCCACAGCACGGCCGCGACCTCGGTCGGGCACATCTCGTCGGCGCTGCGACCGCTGGGAAAGGTGATGTGGGCGGTGGGAATCCAGTCGGGCATGTTCTTGGGCGCCCGCTTCTGGAAGAAGTTCTCCCCGGCCACACCGTCCGGGTACCGCTCCAGGGTCGTGGGCCGGTCACGCAGCGCGCGCAGGATGCCGGGGCCGACGGCGAGGTAGTACTGGGCGAGATCGAGCTTGGTGAACCCACGCTCCGGAAAGAAGACCTTGCCGGGGCTGGACAGCCGCACCGTCCGCCCGAATGCCTCCAGCTCCACCGCTTCGCCCATGGGAGCCACGGTAGGCGTCCCGCATGAAGCTCGCATACCGGGCGATTACGGGCGGGGGGCGCACGGAATCGAACCAGGGATCTACGAAGAGCCACATAGCCGCAGGTCAGATGCCATATGAACTCGCCATCTCACTCGTTTCTCTCACCCCACCCCGTGCAGGCCGTCGAGCACCGTGGCCGCCGAACGGAGATCCTCAGCATCCGGAACGATGTACTTGACCTTGGTGAAGGCAGCGTTCGTATGCCCATGTAGTGCGAGAAGGTCACGGCGCCCATGATGCCGCCGCGCGTCTGGGGCGGGGTTGCGTCCGTCAGCTTGACGGACGCAACCCCGACGCCACCGGCCGGGAGACGCGTACCGACTGGGGCTTGAACCCGCCCGCCCGCCACCGGCCCGGGGTATGGACGTCGGCGGCGAGGGCTCAGGAGTCGCGCAGATGGTGGGCCCATATGCGGGTCAGGATGCGCAGCACATCGAGGTCAATCAGGTCAACGAGATCGGCGTGTGCGCGGTGGGCCCACACGGTACGGCCGGGCCCGGAGTTCACGTGCTCGTAGGCGACCTCGACCGCGTCCTCGGGGTCGGTGATCAGGCCGTCGCAGTAGCGGCACGCGCGCAGCGTCGCAGTCACGGGCGGACGCCGTTCAGGTTCTCGTGGTGGTCGCACAGGGCGTTGACGACGCGGGCGAGCTTCCGCGCCACCGAGACCCGGATGGGCCGCGTGCCGCCCTCGCCCAAGCTCAGCTTGTTGCGCGCTTCCCCGATGCAGGCCAGCGCGCAGTAGCGAGGGATGCTGTCCTTCGGCGCCCGTGCGACTGCCGCTGCTACTTCGGGGATGAGTAGGTGGATGTGCCCGCGCAGCACCTTGGTGAGCGTGGCCAGTTCGTCAGGCGCGGGCAACTCGGCGCCTTCGACGAGGAGTATCCGAGCACTGTCACGCATCGTCTCGATGTCCGGGGGGCGCTGGTCTCGCCGTGCATCGGTGCCATCTGCTGCGTTCTGTGTACGTCCTGTAGCCACACCATGATGATGAGTGGGCACGGTGAGGCACAACCAGGCCGCGACGTGGCCATGTGCAGCCACGTGGCGGCCATGGCTACAGGCAGGCGCGATGACACCTCATGCTGGGCGGATGAGCCGCAACGACGCCCTGAGAGCCGCACGGCTCCGGGTGGGCTGGCGCACCGTCGAGCAGGCCGCCGCCAAACTCTCCGAGCATGGGCAACGTCTCCTCGATGACAGGCAGTTCACCGTCTCCGCGCGTACCTGGCGCCGTTGGGAGGGCGACCGCCCCGGCTGGCCGCCCGAGGAGACCGCGATCGTCATCCACGATGCGCTCGGCCGATGGCCCGAAGACCTCGGATTCACCACCCCTCCCGGCTGGATCCGCCCTGAGCACCACGAAGAGGCAGATGTGAAACGCCGTGCGTTCATGTCCGTCACCGCCGCCGCGCTCGTCCCTGGTCCCGTCGCCTCGCAGCACGTCGACCCCGCGCTGATCGACTACTTCCAGACGCAGTTGGAGGGCCACTACCGGGCCGACATGCTCCTCGGCCCGCACGACCTGATCGGCACGGTGTCCGCCCAATATCAGCTGATCGACAAGCTGGTCCGCTCGGCCAAGGGTGAGACCCGCCGCGGGCTGCTCCGCGTTGGCGCGGCCTACGCGGCGCTCGTCGGCTGGCTGTACCAGGACGCCGGCGACATGGACGGCGCCCACTTCTGGCGGGGCGTCACGCAGGAGATCGCGATGCGCTCCCGCGACCTGCACCTGATCGGCTACTCCCTCGTCAACCAGGCGCAAGTACGCACCGACCTCGGGGACGGGCACGCGGTCATCGACCTGTGCGAGGCGGCCCTCGACGACGCCGGGCGCCTGGTGCCGAAGGTCCGCATCATGGCCATGCAGCAGCAAGCCCACGGCGCCAGCCTCACCGGCGACCGGACGGCCGTGGACCGGCTCATCGACCAGGCGGACGGACTCCTCGGCCGGGTCGACGACGACCTTCCGTGGGGCAACGCCTGCCGACGAACACCCGGCTACCTCGAAGTACAGCGCGCCACCTGCTACGGCCGGCTCGGCCTCGGCGCTGAGGCCGTCTCCCTGTGGGACCAGGTCCTCGACATGGTCCCCAAGACGGCCCGCCGGGACCGTGGCGTGTATCTCGCACGGCATGCGACCGCGGCGGCCGGGGCGGGCGAGCCGGACCAGGCGCTGGAGATCGCCCGCACGGTGGTGGACATCGCCGTCGAGACCCGGTCGGAACGCATGCGACGGGAGTTGGCCACCCTTCAGCGGGCGATGCGGCCGTGGCAGGATTCCCCGGTCGGCCAAGACCTCACAGAGGTTCTGGCGCCCGCGACCGAGGGGAGCTGAGCATGGCAGACGCATCCGTGCCACTGACGGAGGACAAGATCGACGCGGCCCTGCGGGAGGTACCGGGCTGGCGCCGGGAGGGTGACGAGATCACCCGCACGTTCGGCATCCGCTACCACGGCGGGGTGGCGCTGATCGTGCACGTCGCCGACGTCGAGCGGCTCGTCAGCCACCACGCGGATATCGACCTGCGGTGGGGAAAGGTGCGCTTCGCGATCACGACGCACGACGCCGGGCACAGGCTGACGGCCGCCGACTTCGACCTGGCCCAGCGCATCGACGCCATCGCCAAGGCCCACATGGCCGAGCCTCTCGACGACTGACGAGGGAGTTCACGTTGACGGGTACCCCTGGGCATGACGAAGGGCCCGCCCGGGACGTGTTCCGAGCGGGCCCCGCCAGGGCATTGGACGTCAGGCCAGCCAGCGCCGGTACTGCCGTTCACGTGGCCTCATCACCCCTGGGTCACGACATCCGTGATCTCCACCGAGATCTTCTTGCTCGCCGAAGAGGTACTGATCAGAGACGGCGTGTAGTTCAGACTTGTCTGGTCCGAAAGCTCTGCCGTCTCAATGACCGGGCCGGACTCGTCACCGCGGATCTCATAGGTGATCTCGTACACCGCATCCGGGTCGAGGTCCGCACTGTCGACCAACAGGGTCAGGTCCGGCTCGACCGTCATATTGCAGCCCGCCGACCCGAAGCACTGCCGTTCGGTGGTGCGCAGCTTGATCGTGAAGCTGTCGGCGTCGACCTCGGCGTACGTCGGCTCTGGCTCCTCTGCGACGGCGGTCACAGCGTCCTCTTCCGGTGCGCTCGACTCTGAGGCGGCAGTGGTGGTGGCTTGCTTGCTGTCGTTGTCTGTGGACTGCACGACGATGATGCCAGTGGTGACGATCGCGGCGATGACGGCAGCGGCTGCACCGATGACGATCGCGTTGGTGTGGTTCTTCTTCACCACCGGCTCCTGCGGCGGCGGGAAGTCGGGCATGGGTGGTGGCGTGCTGTCAGTCATGGTCCCCCCAAGGACGTGGTGTGCAGGAGGGCATCATCCGTCCTCTCGTGTGCCGTGTGGAGGCGGTGTGCCCGTGTTGTGACCACAGATGAGTGAAGATCTCGGATCTTGCTGGACGACGCGCGACGGACCGCTCCAACGGCAAAGACGATGCGGCGTGTTAGCCGTGATCTGTGGTTTTACCGGGGCGATGGCACGTCCCTCGGGGGCACAGGTGCGGGTGACGCTGGCGTGGGAGAGGCTGACGGCATGGCTTCCGTGATGACCGTGTTCGTGTACCGCCCGACGAGGACGGCGGCCGGCGCGTGCGCGTCGACGGGGAACTCCTCGGGCGGGCGTACTCGCTGCGGGACGTCGCCGAGTTCCTGCGCCGGGCCGGGATCGAGGACATCGACGAAACGTACGTAGCCGAGTCCGGGCTGATCGAGTGGAGTGGTGGCGGCCCGGGCGATTGGGTGCATTGAAAGCGCTGGTCAACGCGGCGGGGCTTTGTGAGAGCTACGTGCCGCATAGTCGCAATGCGGGGAGTGTGTGACTCCGCCGAAGAAAGGAGGCAACCCCCGTGCGACTGGGGATACACCCGGGGGCTGCCGTGGGGTCGCGGACCCCTAGTGGTGGTTGAGCAGTCGCTCGACCAGGCTCCACAGCGCACGCGCTGCGAGTGCGACACCTAGCCGCTCAGCTACCTCACGCACCCACCCCTTGCGGGGCGGAGCGCCTTCGATTGCCACCAATACGCCCACCTCACCTCTACTTGTTGGGCCGGGGTCCCGGTACTTCTGGCTCCGGGATCCCCCAGTGGACACCGGGCACCGGATGCCCCGGCCCAGCCCACTGGTGAGGTCGGCGGTTGAACGCTACGGCCGGCGCGTCCGGGAATACAGGGCGCGCGAGCGGCGCGGCGGCGCACGTTACGGACACTGTTCCTCACCCGCCCCTGGCGTTGCGCGAGTTCGGGTGCAGAGGATCTTCGGGTGACCTTTATGGTGCGGCCTGAGCCGGAGGCGGCGCCGAACAATCGGCGTACACGGCACGGGGTGAATGGCCTTCCGCTAGCTGATCTTCTTCCATGCCTTGCAGCCCGTGGTGTTGAACGCCTTGTCGGTGGCGGCGATCGTGACGGTCGTCTGGCCGCTGGTGGCGTTGTTGGCGATGATGTCCTTCAGCTCGCCGGAGGTGCTGGAGAGCCTGGCCCAGTAGCAACTGGCGATGAGGCCGCCCTGTGGGCCTTCGCTACGGTAGGTGCCGGGCTTGATGTCGTTGCCGACGACGTAGGTGCCATCGCCGGGGAACTCGCCCGAGGAGACCTTGCCGGCCGCTGACGCGGTGTTGTCGGTGGCCGCGCGCATGGCGGTCGCTGTGGTGGTGACCGTCGCTGAAGGGGCTGCCTTGTTGGTGCTGGAGTTGCTCGTGACGCCGATCAGCACGCCAACGAGCAGACCGACGAGGGCCGCGCCTGCATGGGTGAGGATCTTCCAGTGGGAGCGCTCGGGGCGCGACGCCGACTGCGTCCCGTCACCGGGGTCCGGGAGTTGCAGCGGTCCGTCCGGAAGGCCTGAAGGAGTCCGGCTGTTCATGGCTTCAGCGTGCGTCCCCCAGCCTGTCCCCGCACGCGGGGCCGCGGGGAAGGCGTGGCGTTGTCGGATGCGGCGTGGCCGCAGACGATGCATACGTGGGATGTGGCGTGGGTGCGGGCGCGTAGCTGCCGCAACTGGTAGCTGGTGAGTTCGCTGCGGTCGGTGACCACGAGCCCCTCGACTGCTGATCGGCTTTGCGTGGCCGGTGTGCTGTTGCGGACGGGTCGGTACGATCCGGGCACGATTCAGTAAGGGGGGACGTCATGGCGACGTTCAATGTGCGACCGGACATCGACGCTGCGGCCGCGAAACTAAGTAGCACTATGGGGTCGAAGCGGGAGATCCAAAGACTGCCCGAGGTGCTGTGGGAGGGCGAGACGGTCGAGATGCTCGCCACAGGACAGTACGGCGGTGGTGCTGGCTTGATCGCGATGACGAACCTGCGGTTGATCTTCTACAAGAACGGGATCATGTCGCAGAAGGTCGAGGACTTCCCCTACGGGAAGGTCTCCTCGGTGCAGTGGCAGGGCGGCATCCTTCTGGGCACGCTCACGGTGTACACCTCGGGCAACCGGGCAGACATCAAGAACATGCCGAAGGATCAGGGCAAGGTTCTGGCCGATGATCTGCGGCGGCACATCGCCCAGGGAACGGCCCCTGGTTCAACCCCTGCGAGTCCGGCAGGGGGCTCCGCGCCGACGGGTGCGCCGGACATCGCGAGCCGGTTGGCGACGCTCGATCAGTTGCGGGGGCAGGGACTCGTCTCGGATGAGGAGTACGCCCAGCGGCGTGCGCAGATCCTCGACAGTCTGTAGGTCGGCACGAGCACGACGAGGCCCCAGCCGGGAGGACTCGGCTGGGGCCTCGTCGTGCGTCTGTTGTGTTCCATGCGCCGCTGGGTACGTCACTGAGAACGCAGAGATGCCCCTGGAATGCGCCCACTTGGGGCATTCGGAGCGACAGGCCTACTCGGCGTCCTTGTCGTAGTCCAGTCCCGCTGACACGGAGTGCCCGGCGTCTTCCAGGGCTTTGGCATATGCAAGGCGCGTGGCCCGCGCCGTGTCCCATACCGCCTTGATCTCTGAGACACGTACGGCCGAGGTGATGGCCGCCGAGAGGGCCTCGTCCGCGCTGATGTACGCGGTCGTGGCCTTGGCGAGCGCGTCCTGATGAGCGGTCATGCGTAGTCCCTCCTGCGGGTGGTCCTACAGCGGAGCGGCACCATACGCGCCACGTCGCTCGATTCCCAAATCCATCGGCAGCAGCAGTCAGCTGGCGCCGCGCCATGTGTTGTGTGCACACAGGCCGAAGCGTGGGAACGTAGGCGCGGCGGGAAGGCTGAAGTGCCCGTTTCCGATTTCCCGTAGCTATCAAGACCTGCCTCCCTTGCCCCCTCGTCGTCGGGGTCGTCCTCCTCGCGGGCCGCGATGGCGTCCAGGATCAGGCCAAGGCCAACGTGCATCTTGCCGCCGGTCTTGTACTCGCCGTGCCCGGTCGCGTCGAAGATGGCCTTCAGGTCCCGGAACGACCAGCTGCCGTACTCGACCGGGCCGCGGTCCTGGAGGCCCCGGAGAACGTCCGCGGTCGGCGACTACATCGCCAACGACGGTTGGTCACGACTCGCCCGCCTCCGGTTCAGCGGCCCGTACTGCACAGTGCGCGCAGAGGATGACGCCCTCGCGGTCGCCGCACGCGTCGACATCGAGGAGCGCGACCAGGAGGTCAGGGACGGGCGGGAGGCGCCGAGGCGACCGGCATGCGGCGCGGATGGCGGCGTGCTCAGTAGGGCGGCGTAGGAGGCTGCGGCTCACCGGTCGCCTCCGGCAAGGATCGCGTACAACTGGTCGGCGAGGTCGCGCAGTTGGTCGGCATGCCGGTCGAGGGCGGCGGCGAAGTCGCACAGGGCGGCGGGGGCGAGGGTCAGGCCGAGGAGGCTGACGGACACCCCGGGCGTGCTGCTGCACAACTCTGGGATCTCGGCCGTGGAGAACGGCGACTGCACGAGGCTCGCGTCGCCGATGTCGTGGCCCCGGAAGACAAGGGCGACGTCCGGTCCACAGTGGAGGATGTCGGCGCGGTGGTCGTCGGGCCTGTGGTTGGGGTGGCCCACGCACCAGGCCGGGCAGGTCACGGTGACCAGGCCGTGGTCCGCGGTGGGCAGGGTGATGGTGCGGGGCTCAGTCATCGCTGCCCCTTCTCGGACCATGCCACGGCGACCGGCCAGTCGGTGGTGTCGACGCCGTGCCACTTGGCGAGCAGGCCACGGACGGTGTACTCCCGTTCCATGCCGACCAGGTCGGGGACCGCTTCGATGTGAGAGATGCCGCCGGACGGAGTGATCACGATCCCCGCCACGAACTCGCGGTCGGCGGGCCATTCGGCGGGCGGATGGGCGGTGAACACCTTCATGCCGAGAGTGTCCAGCAGTTGCCCGTACGGTGTGGTCAGGTACCACCAGTGGTCGGTGGTGCGGGGCAGGGTGCTCATACCTGACTCTCGTCCGCGGTGCGGCAGGTCGAGGGCTTCGAGGACGGTCTCAAGGAGGTTGCGGACGGGCTCGGGAAGTCGGATCGGGGTGGGCTGCTGGGCGCAGGTGGTTACTGTCCTGGACAATGCCTCAACTCCTTGGTGAAGGAGGATCGAGTCCAGGCCCCGGGCCGGCCGAAGGACGCCGGCCCGGGGCCGTGAACGGGATGCCGCTCAGGCGGACTTGGCACTCATGCTGTGTTCGCGGGCGAGGAGGTCCACGATCTCCCGGAGACGGAACTCCGGCTCGGGAGCCTCGGCGATCAGCTCGACAAGCAGGTTATGGAAGGCGTCCAGCTCGGGGCTGCCGAGCCCGGCCGCGTTGCTCGCAGCGTGGTTGGCCTCAAGCTGCTCGATGATCGTGGCGGCGGTCCTCATGCGGAAACCTGTGTCCGCTCGGACTCATCCTGGCCAAGGGCGCGGGTGAGCGCGTCCCACACCTGGTCGGGGTCCCCGGTCTCCAGGATCATCCCGGCCGCTACGTCCAGCGCCGTGTCGATGATGCCGCCGTTCTTCCTCTTTTCCTCGGCGATCGTCCGCAGAGCGCGAACAACTTTCGGCCGGGCCGCCGCGTGCGCTGCGGGGAGCCGGTCGGTCGCGTCCGCGAGATCCCAGCCGCCCGGGACCTGGTACGAGGCAGGGCCGTTATCGTCACAGTCGATTACCTTGGGCGTGGTGACGCGGGAGCCCAGTTCGATGTTCAGACGGAGCCGGGACGCATCCCGGAACAGGGCGGTGATGTCCGGCCCCATACCGTCGAGGATCACCTCGGAGACGGCGTACCCGTGCTCGCGCAGGAGGATGCGGGCGAACCACACGGCAGTGCCGGGGTTGATGCGGTGCCGGTCGTAGACGAGGGTGGCTGTGCCATCTGTGCGGCGGACGTCACAGATTTCCGCGACCTTGCCGGGCGAGGTGACGGGGCCTCGTCGGACCGTTAGCGCGAGGTCGCGAGGGATGGTGATTGTCATGCCGGCACCTCCGCCGCGGTGCCGTCCTGAGGGGCGATGTGCCGGAGGGCGGCGGTGAGCATGGCCAGCGGGTTGCTGCCGGGCGTCAGCGGGACGATGATCATCAGCTGGTCGATGAGGTTGTTGATGCCTTCGGTGAGGTGTCCGGCGTCCCGGAAGCCGGTGCGCAGGCCTTCCAGGATGGTCTCGGCAGTGTCGCAGCGGTCGGTGTGGACGGCGCACTGGGCGCACAGCCCGTACTGGTTGCCGGCCTGGCCGGTGCGGACCGTGACGGCGGGACCGCCCTCGTACGCGCACACAGTGGTGCCAGTGGTCATCATCGCGGCATCACGCCCTGGTTGGCGATCAGCGCGCGGGCGGCCCACAGGGTAGTGACGGGGTCCTGGTCGGCGGGGACGACAAGGAGGTGAGTGCCGCCAGCCTCCAGGTAGTGCGCGTACAGGCCGTCCAAGGGGTCGTCCAACTCCACGACCTGGATTCCGTGCGCAGCGGTGAGCGCCTTGATCGCGGTGGTGGGGTCGGTGATGGCGGCCATGATGCGGGCGGCGTCCTGCTCGACACGGGCCTGCATTTCTGCGTCGAGATTGAGGGCTTCGGGCTGTGGGGACGGCGAAGCAAGGTGCTTGGTGACGCCGACGGGAGCGACGCTTGTTACTGTTTTCGCCATGGTCTTGCTCCTTCGATGGAGAGATGGGCCCAGGCCTCGGGGCCGGTGACGTAACCACCAACCGAGGCCGTTCTTCTTTTCTTGGTAGTCGCCCTGATGAGGGCGGGCCAGACGGGCCTTCTCCGTTCGAGGGGCATTACCCCGAGACCGAATACCCGTCTGGCAAATGGCGCGTAAAATGCGCCATTTCGGAGATTTTGAGCGGCTGTTACGCCGCGACGGCGAGGGCCAGGCAGTCGACCGCGGCCTTGCACTCCGCCTCCCTCGGCCGGTACAGGGAGACGAGGCGGGCGACCTGCGCCCGGGTGTAGCGGCAGACCTGTGCGGGTCTGGTGGGCACGGCCACCGTGGATGGTGCGGCGCGTACGGGCGGTCACCGCTGGCTCGACTCACACGCGCTTCGCCGCGGTCCGCAGCCCGTTGGCACAGCCGGTCACCGTCTCACGGTCGGCGCCGGAGGCGATCAGCCACGCGGCGAGGGAGCGCGGCCGGCCACGGCACGAGGCAGATGGCGGCGCGGAGGATACGACGCGTGACGCGCCGCTCGCGACGTATGGCAGGCTTCTGCACAGCGGGTCTCCTGGTTAAGTCAGGTGGATTCCGTCAGGTCGTTGGGCGGTGTTGCGAGCACCGACCAAGGGCCGTTTCCGTTTCCCGAAATGGCTAACCACGCATCTACGCAGAATCTGGAAACCTTGCAGATGCACAAGCCTCGTGCGAAGGTTCCCTGCCTCCGCAGAGAGGGAGCAGCGTGAGCTGCGGGCGGGAGAGTCCCCCACCCAGGCGCACCAAGCCCTGCCCCATCCGGGTGCCGGGCTCGCTACGAGACGCTTACGGGCGTATCTACGGGCGGCTCGAAACCGACCGCACGAACGATCTGCTCGACCACATGCGTGCGCGCGTTCGCGAGCACGGAGACGAGCAGGACCACGCCGACCTCGCGACCGCCGAGCAGGAACTGGCCGAGCGGCGCGCCTGCAAGGGCGGACGGCCGAAGAGCGAGCCGCCCGTCGGATAGCTGAGCGCGGCGGCATCTCACATTCGTCTCACAGTCCGGCTGACACGCACTGGTAAAAGTGCAGGACAGCCGGGCTGCGGTGGACGAATCGCGCAGCGCGCGGACGCCATGGACGACTCGTAGAGTCGAACCATGGATCTCCCGGTCATGCCCCCCGTAAAACCCATGCTCGCCAAGTCCGTAGCCAAGATCCCCCCGGACATGCACTACGAGGCGAAGTGGGACGGCTTCCGGGCCATCGTGTTCCGGGACGGCGGCGAGGTCGAGATCGGGAGCCGCACCGGCAAGTCCCTGACCAGGTACTTCCCGGAGCTGGTGGCGGCCCTGCGGGACCGGTTGCCCGAGCGGTGCGTGCTGGACGGGGAGATCGTGATCGCGCTCGGTGGGCGGCTCGACTTCGACGCGCTGACCGAGCGGATCCACCCGGCCGCGTCCCGGGTGCGGACGCTGGCCGAGCGGACGCCCGCCTCGTTCGTCGCGTTCGATCTGCTGGCGCTGGCCGACGAGTCGCTCCTCGACGTCCCGCTGACCGACCGGCGCGCGCTGCTCACCCTGGCCTTGTCCGGCGTGACCGCGCCCGTGCATGTGGCGCCGGCGACCACCGACATCGAGGTGGCCCAGCAGTGGTTCGAGCAGTACGAGGGGGCCGGGCTCGACGGTGTCATCGCCAAGCCGCTCAGCCTGCTCTACCGCCAGGACGAGCGGGTCATGTTCAAGGTCAAGCACGAGCGGACGGCCGATGTCGTGGTCGCCGGGTACCGGCTGCACAAGAGCGGACCGATCGTGGGTTCGCTGCTGCTCGGGCTGTACGACGCCCGGGGCACCCTCCAGCATGTCGGGGTGAGCGCCGCGTTCCCGATGAAGCGGCGGGCCGAACTCGTAGAGGAACTGGAGCCGCTACGGCTGGCGGACGTGAGTGAGCATCCGTGGGCCGCCTGGGCGGACGAGGCGGCCCACGAGGCCTCGCGGCTGCCGGGGGCGCCTAGCCGGTGGTCGGCGAAGAAGGACTTCTCGTGGATCCCGTTGCGGCCCGAACTGGTGGCCGAGGTGGCGTACGACCACATGGAGAACGGCGTGCGCTTCCGGCACACGGCCCGTTTCCGCCGCTGGCGCCCGGACCGTACGGCCGACAGCTGCACGTACGACCAGTTGGAGGAGCCGGTGGGGTACGACCTCGCGGAGATCCTCGGCCCGGAGGGCTGAGGCCACCCCCGGGGGACCTCGGCCGTGGGCCGTTCGGCCCCTTCGCCGCGCGCGATCAGAATCAATCGGGTATGGCCACCAATGAACAGATAAGCGCACAATCGTAGAGATACGGACTGGTGGCGACGGTGGACATGCGACAGATCGCGCGAACGGCACGCACACGGCGCCGCGGAACGGCCACGGCGGCGCTGGTGGCGGCCGCTGCCGTGACGGCATCCCTGATGGCCGGCTGCACCTCGGGCGACCGACCCGACGATGGGCGCGGACAGACCCACAGCCGTAGCCAGGAGCCCGACCAGCGCGAATCCGAGGGGCACGACCCGATGAGCGCCGGCTCGGCCCTCGCCGTGAAGATCGACAACGTCCGCGCGGCCCGCCCCCAGACGGGCCTTGAGGCGGCGGACATCGTGTACGCCGAGCAGGTCGAGGGCGGTCTGAGCCGGCTGATGGCGGTGTACGCGACACAGCTGCCGAAGGCCGTCGGGCCGGTACGCAGCGCACGCGAGTCCGATCTGGAGCTGCTCCGCCAGTTCCAGGAGCCAACGCTCGCCTTCTCCGGCGCCCAGGGCAAGCTGCTGCCGCTGATCGACAAGGCGCCACTGAACGCCGAGTCACCGTCGTCGGCCGCTTCCGGCGCCTACTACCGGGGCGTCGGCAAAGTGGCGCCGCACAACCTCTACCTGCGACCGCAGCGGCTGCTCGACGCCGTGCCCGGAGCGGCGGCGCTGACGACCGGCTTCCGGTACGGCGCCGCCCCCGAGGGCGGGACCCCGGCGAAGTCGCGCACCGTCCGCTTCCCGTCGGCGCGCTTCACCTTCACCTGGTCCGCGGACCGGCACGGCTGGCTGGTGTCGATGGACGGCACCCCGACCCTCGCGACCGACGGCAAGCGGCTCGCCGCTCCGACGGTCGTCGTGCAGTACGTGAAGGTGCGCGAGTCGCGGTTCCACGACGTCCTCGGCAACAACTCGCCGTACACCCAGACCGTGGGCTCGGGCCGGGCCCAAGTCCTGCGCGACGGGCGGGTGTTCGAGGTGGAGTGGCGGCGCGGGACGGCGGCGGACGGGACGGACTTCACGACGGCGGACGGTACGCCGGTGAACTTCGCGAAGGGGCAGGTGTGGGTGGTGTTCGCGACGGCCTGACCTAGCCCCCCGGACGACTCAGGAGCGCCTGACCGAGTCCCCGGACGGCTTCGGGAGCGCCTGGCCAGATCCCTGTTCCGCTCATGAGCGTCTGGCCAGTCCCCGTTCCGCTTATGAGCGCCTGACCAAGGCCCCGTTCCCCTCATGAGCGCCTGGCCAAGCCCCCCTACGGTTCAGGCGCGATGGCCGAGGCGTTCCCCGATCGCCGACTCCGCCTCCGCCCTGGCGACACCGAGCGCCTCCCGGGCCTCGTCGGCCGAGGCGAAACCGAGGGCCGCCGCTATCTCCGGCCAGCCGGTGCCCGCGGCGAGCAGGGCCTCGGCGGCGGCTCCGGCGGCGACGAGGGAGGCACGGCGGGCCCGGTCGAGTTCGGCGAGCGTGCGCAGCAGGTCGGGTGCCGTCGCGGCGTCTGCGAGACCGTCCTGCGCCGTACGGCGGGCCTGGTCTGCGGTGACCCACCAGTCGGCGGGGGTGTGCGGGGGCCGGGTGACGAGGGTCGGGCTCACGGGGGTTCGCCTTCCGTGCCGGGTGGCGTGCTGTGCGGACTTCCAGGGTAACCCCGCGATCCGCACAGCGGAACTACTGGTCCGGTCAGCGGACCAGCGCTCACCACATCACCCGCTACATCACCAGCCACGCCACCCACCGCATCCCCCCGCATCGCCAACTGCCGCCACCTCACGCCTCGAACGGCAACCCCGCCCGCCCCAACTCCCCCGCCGCTCCGCGCAGCGCCCCCGCGAATCGCACCACCCGTTCGTCCGTGAACCGCGTACTCGGCCCGCCGAAGGACAGCGCGGCCACCACGGCCCCGCTCCTCCCCCGTACCGGAACGGCCACCGCCGACAGGCCCTCCTCGCGCTCGCCGTGGCTGACGGCATACCCGTGGCCGCGGGCCTCCTCGATCCAGCGCCGCAGGGTCGTCAGATGTCCGGCGCCGTACGGTGAGGCCTCCGCGACCCGGAGCAGCAGCGCGTCCGGGGCGTCGAGGAGCAGGGCCTTGGCGACGCCGCCCGCCCAGAGCGGGAGTTCGTCGCCCACGCGCACGACCTGGCGCAGCGCCTGCGGTCCCTCCTCCTGGGCGATGCAGACGCGGCGGATGTCCCGGCGTACGTACAGATGCACGGTCTCCTTGTGCTCGGCGGCGAGGTCGCGCAGCAGCGCCTGGGCCGCGGCCGGGAGCCGCCAGGCCTGTTCGGCGAGCCGGGACCAGCGCAGCAGTGCGGGGCCCGCGATGTAGCGGCCGTGCTCGTCGACCCAGAGGAGCCCATTGAGCCGCAGGGTCTGGAGCAGGCGCAGCACGGTGGTCTTCGGCAGCCCGGAGGCGCTGACGATCTCGCGGATGGTCAGCGCGGGGCGGACCTCGTCGAAGAGTCCGAGGATGTCGATGGCCCGCTGGACGGTACGCATCCCCGCGGGTTCGGACTCGG
The DNA here is from genome assembly GCF_021545335.1 of Streptomyces sp. GQFP. Classification (GTDB taxonomy): domain Bacteria; phylum Actinomycetota; class Actinomycetes; order Streptomycetales; family Streptomycetaceae; genus Streptomyces. Next base: position 1,290,714 of record NZ_CP089312.1, read on the forward strand.
TCGCGGCCCCTGCCCCGGATGCTCCGGCTGCCATTCCTGTTTCCTCCTCGGCTCCCGACCGGCCATCCCCTGGTCCGGGCGGCGGTCTCGCCCTGCACGGTATCCGTTCCAGGTCCGCTGGGCGGACCCGGTGGCAGGGAGGGAACCAGGTCAGCGCTGGGAGGCGAGCGGCTCCCCCGGGTTGCGCAGACCTTCCGCCGCGTCGGCGACGCGCTGGATGAGGTCGAGGAACACGGTCTGCTCGTCGGCGGAGAGCGGGGCCAGGAAGACCTGGTTCATCCGGGCCGTCCGCACGGTCAGCTTGCGGTGGGTGCGCACGCCGTCGTCCGTGGGGCGCAGCAGGGAGCGGCGGCCGTCCTCCGGGTCGCGCACCTTGTCGATGAGGGCCCGGCGGCCGAGCCTGCTGACGACCTCGGCGACCGTGGACCGGTCGAGGCCCACCCGTTCCCCGACCGTGCGCTGGTCCATGCCGGGTTCGGCGACCAGCGCGTTCAGGACCGCGAACTGCGGTGAGGTGATCTCCTCGGAGACCATCGTGTTCCACAGCAGGTAGTGCGCCTGCTGCAGTCGCCGGGCGAGGTGCCCGGGGTGGGTGGAGAGGTCCACCGCGGCCATGTCCGCTCCTGGGGTCGTCTGCGTGATCGCCTGTATGGGCGTACGGAATTTCGTTGGTGTACTGACGATACAGCCCACCCCTCCCCCTGTCTCCAGTCCGGGAACAGGGCTACCACCTGCAATTTCCCAACCCCTCTTGACGCCATGACCCGCGAGTGGCAGCGTGAAGGAAACCTCGCCGAAATACTCAGTGCCCTGAGTAATCGCGCGCGGAAGAGCACGGAAGACGCTCGGAAGAGATGGGGCTTCACGGATGGACAAGGTGGTCGCCACAGCCCTGGAGGCGGTGGCCGATGTGCCGGACGGCGCGTCGCTCGCGGTGGGCGGTTTCGGGCTCAGCGGTGTGCCGAACGTACTGATCCAGGCGTTGTACGAGCGCGCGGTCTCGGGCCTGTCGGTGGTGTCCAACAACTGCGGAGCCATGGAGTCCGGCCTCGCGGTACTGCTCGCGGCGGGCCGTATCGCCCGCGTCACCGGCTCGTACATCGGTGCGAACAAGGAGTTCGCCCGCCAGTATCTGGCCGGTGAACTGGAGGTCGAGCTGATCCCGCAGGGCACCCTCGCCGAGCGGCTGCGCGCCGGCGGCGCCGGCATCCCCGCCTTCTTCACTCCGGCCGGCGTCGGCACCCAGGTCGCGGAGGGCGGACTGCCCTGGCGGTACGACGGCCAGGGCGGCGTCTCGCTGGCCTCACCGCCGAAGGAGGTACGGGAGTTCGACGGCACGGAGTACGTGCTGGAGCGCGGTATCCGCACCGACTTCGCGCTGGTCCGCGCCGCCAAGGGTGACCGGCACGGCAACCTCGTCTTCAACAAATCCACCCGGAACTTCAACCCCCTCGCCGCGATGGCCGGCCGGATCACGGTCGCGGAGGTGGAGGAGCTGGTCGAGCCGGGTGAGATCGACCCGGACGCGGTGCACCTGCCGGGCATCTTCGTGCAGCGGGTCATCGCCCTCACCCCCGAGCAGGCGAGCGCCAAGATGATCGAGCAGCGGACGGTGAGCAGCTGATGGCCTGGACACGTGAACAGATGGCCGCGCGTGCCGCGCGCGAGCTGCGCGACGGGCAGTACGTCAATCTCGGCATCGGGTTGCCGACGCTGATCCCCAACTACCTTCCTGCCGGGGTGGAGGTGATCCTGGAGTCGGAGAACGGCATCCTGGGCACCGGCCCCTACCCCACCGACGACCAGGTCGACCCCGACCTGATCAACGCCGGCAAGGAGACCGTGACCGTCCTGCCGGGGGCCTCCTTCTTCGACTCGGCGCTGTCCTTCGGGATGATCCGGGGCGGGCACATCGACGTCGCCGTGCTGGGCGCGATGCAGGTCTCGGCGGGCGGGGACCTGGCGAACTGGGCGATCCCGGGCAAGCTGATCACCGGGATCGGCGGCGCCATGGACCTCGTGCACGGGGCCCGCACGGTCATCGTCGTCATGACGCACACCGCGAAGGACGGCTCCCCGAAGATCCTGGAGCAGTGTGAACTCCCGCTCACCGGCAAGGCGTGTGTGAACCGGGTCATCACCGATCTGGGTGTTCTCGACGTCAACGAGGACGGCCTCGTGCTCGTCGAGACCGCGCCGGGCGTCACGGTCGAGGAGATCGTGACGAAGACCGCCGCGAAGGTCCGCATCCCCGAGGAGATCCAGCCATGAGCAGCGTGAGCCGTCTCAAGGACGTGTACATCGTCGACGCCGTCCGCACCCCGATCGGCCGCTACAACGGCGGCCTCTCCTCGGTGCGCCCGGACGACCTCGGCGCCCACGCCCTCCGCGCACTCCTCGCCCGCACCCCCGACCTGGACCCCTCCCGCATCGAGGACGTCTACTTCGGCAACGCCAACGGCGCCGGCGAGGAGAACCGCAACGTCGCCCGCATGGCCGGCCTCCTCGCAGGCCTGCCCACCTCCGTGCCGGGTGTCACCGTGAACCGGCTGTGCGCCTCCGGCCTCGAAGCCGTGATCCAGGCCGCCCGCGCCATCGCCCTCGGCGACGCCTCCATCGCCCTCGCCGGCGGCGTCGAGTCGATGACCCGTGCGCCGTACGTCCTGCCCAAGAACGACCGGCCCTTCCCCGCCGGGCACACCGAGCTGTACTCGACCACCCTCGGCTGGCGCATGACCAACCCCAAGATGGACCCGCAGTGGACCATCCCCCTGGGTGAGTCCGCCGAACTCATCGCCGACAAGCACAAGATCACCCGCGAGCAACAGGACGAATACGCCCTCGCCAGCCACCACAAGGCCGCCGCCGCACAGCAGGCGGGCCTGTTCGATGCCGAACTCGCCCCCGTGACCATCCCCCAGCGCAAGGGCGACCCGGTCGTCTTCGCCACCGACGAATGCGTCCGCACCGACGCTTCCCTCGCCGCGATGGCCAAGCTGAAGCCGTCGTTCCGCACCGAGGGCGGCACGGTCACCGCGGGCAACGCCTCCCCTCTCAACGACGGCGCCGCCGCCCTCCTCCTCACCGACGAGGAGGGCCTGAAGGCCACCGGCCGCGAGCCCCTCGCCCGGGTATCCGCGACCGGCGTGAACGCACTCGACCCGGACTACTTCGGCCTCGCCCCCGTCGAAGCCGTCAACCGCGCCCTCACCAAGGCCGGCAGAACATTCGCCGACCTCACCACCCTCGAACTCAACGAGGCGTTCGCCGCCCAGGTCCTCGGCTGCGTCGCCGAATGGCCCGAGTTCGACCCGGCGATCCTCAACACTCAGGGCGGGGCGATCGCCATCGGCCACCCGCTCGGCGCGTCCGGCGCTCGCCTCGCCGGTACCGTCGCCCACCAACTCGCCCGCCAGGGCACGGGAGTCGGTGTCGCCACCCTCTGCATCGGCGTGGGCCAGGGCCTCGCCCTCGTCCTCGAACGCTAGGAACTCCCCATGGCTCTCTCCCAGTCGGACATCGACATCGAGGTCGGCGACCTCCAGGACGCCTACGACAAGGCGGTCGCCGAAGGCGCCCCCGTACAGAACCATCCGCCGCGCGACTACGCCCCGTACCGCAGTTCGCTGCTGCGCTACCCGAAACAGCCGCTGGTCGCGGTGAACGGCGGGGACCCGGAGACGGTCGAGCTGTCGGGGCCGGTGTTCGGTGCCACCGACATCACCGACATCGACAGCGACCTCACCATCCAGCACCAGGGCGAGCCGCTCGGCGAGCGCATCACCGTCTCCGGACGGCTCCTCGACCGCAATGGGCGCCCCGTGCGCGGCCAGTTGATCGAGCTGTGGCAGGCCAACGCCTCCGGCCGATACGCGCATCTGCGGGACCAGCACCCGGCGCCGCTCGACCCCAACTTCACCGGTGTGGGGCGGGTCCTGACGGATGATCAGGGACGGTACAAGTTCACGACGATCAAGCCGGGCGCGTACCCGTGGCGCAACCACACCAACGCCTGGCGGCCCGCACACATCCACTTCTCGGTGTTCGGCACGGCGTTCACGCAGCGGCTCGTGACGCAGATGTACTTCCCGAACGACCCGCTGTTCCGCTACGACCCGATCCTGCGCTCGGTCACCGACGAGGCCGCCCGTGACCGGCTGGTCGCCCAGTACAACCACGACCTGTCCCAGCCCGAGTTCTCGCTCGGCTACGAGTGGGACATCGTCCTCGACGGTCCCTCCGCCACCTGGATCGAAGAAGGCCGCGACTGATGAGCGTCTCCCAGAAGTCCCAGCTGTCCCCGACCGAGTCCCCGGAGTCCCCGGAGTCCCCGGAGCACCTTCTCCCCACCCCGTCCCACACCGTCGGCCCCTTCTACGGCTACGCGCTCCCCTTCCCCGAGGGCGAGCAGGTCGCGCCCAAGGGCCACCCGGACACGATCACCGTCCACGGGTACGTCCTGGACGGTGAGGGCAATCCGATCCCCGACGCCCTGCTGGAGTTCTGGCAGGCGGCGCCCGACGGCTCCCTCACCGGCGCCCCCGGCTCCCTGCGCCGCAACCCGGTGACGGGCGGCCACCTGGGCCGCAACGGCACCGACTTCACGGGCTTCGGGCGGGTCGCCACGGACGCCGACGGCCACTTCGCGCTGTACACGCTGCCCCCGGGCAACGCCGGTCTGCCGTACATCAGCGTGTGCGTGTTCGCGCGCGGTCTGCTGCACCACCTGTACACGCGGGCGTATCTGGCGGACGGCGCCGACCCGCTGCTCGACTCCCTGTCGGCCGAGCGGCGCGCCACGCTGATCGCCGCCGAGGGCCTCCGGCGGACGTACCGTTTCGACATCCGCCTTCAGGGCGAGGGCGAGACGGTCTTCCTGGAGTTCGAGTGACACCACCTGCCGATGCCGCTACCGCCGACGACGCCGACACCGGCCTGCTCTCCCCCGGGTGGGCCGGTTCCCCGGCGGCCTCCGCGACGAGCGACACCGCGTATCTACGGGCACTGCTGGACGCCGAGGCCGCGCTGACCCGTGCCCAGGCCGGGCTGGGGCTGGCTCCGGCGGAGGCGGCCACGACGGTCGACGCGGCAGCCGACTCCCCGGACACCTTCGACGTACGGTCGATCGCGCTGCGCGCCCGGTCCGGCGGCAACCCGGTGATCCCGCTGGTCGCGGACCTGACGGCGGCGGTCGGCGCGGAGTACGGCCCGTACGTCCACCGGGGTGCGACCAGCCAGGACATCCTGGACACGGCGACGATGCTGGTCGCCGCCCGCACTCTGGACCTGCTCCTCACGGACCTCGACCGCACCGCCCGTGCCCTCGCCCGGCTCGCCGCCGAGCACCGTGACACGGCGATGCCGGGCCGCACCCTCACCCAGCACGCCGTACCGACGACGTTCGGCCTGAAGGCGGCGGGCTGGCGCTCGCTGGTGCTGGACGCACGCGACCGTCTGACGGCCGTACGTCACGCACTCCCCGCCCAACTCGGCGGCGCCGCAGGCACCTTGGCCGCGTTCGCCGCGTACGGAACCACTGACTCGCAGGCCCTGGTCGCCGCCTACGCCCGTGAACTCGGCCTCGCCGAACCGCTGTTGCCCTGGCACACCCTGCGCACCCCCGTCGCGGATCTCGCCGGAGCGCTCGCCCTCACGGCCGGAGCCCTCGGGAAGATCGCCGCCGACGTACTCACCCTCGCCCGTACCGAGATCGCCGAGGTGTCCGAGGGCAGCGGCGGCGGTTCGTCCGCGATGCCGCACAAGGCAAATCCCGTACGGTCGACGCTGATCGCGGCTGCCGCCCGGCGTGCACCACAGCTCGCAGCCACCCTGTACGGCGCTCTCGTCGCCGAGGACGAACGGCCGGCCGGCGCCTGGCACGCCGAGTGGGAGCCGCTCAGGGAGTTGCTGCGGACCGTCGGGGGCGCCGCCCTGGACGCCGCTGAACTGACCACGGGACTACGGGTTCACGCGGACACCATGCGCCAACACCTGGGCCTCACCCACGGGCTGATCGTCTCCGAGCGGCTGGCCGCCGAACTCGCGCCCGTGCTGGGCCGGGCCCGCGCGAAGGCCCTGCTCACCGAAGTGGCCGCCCGTGCCTACACCGAGGGCCGATCGCTCGCCGAACTCCTCGCCGAGGAGCCGGAGTTGAAGGACCTCCCCCTCGACGACCTGACCGACCCCGCCCGTTACACCGGCTCCGCCGGAGACCTCACCGACCGTGCTCTGGAGCGACCGTGACCGACAAGCTGCTGCACCACCGCGTCGAGGGCTCTGCCACCGCTCCCCCGCTGCTGCTCGGACCCTCGCTCGGGACGTCGTACGCCCTCTGGGACAAGGTGGCGCCCGAGCTGTCCGTCACGCATCGCGTGGTCCGCTGGGACCTGCCGGGGCACGGGGGTTCGGCGCCCGGGCTGATCGGGCCCGGGGCCACCGTCGGTGATCTCGCCGCGCTGGTCCTGGCGCTCGCCGACTCGCTCGGGATCGCCCAATTCGCCTACGCGGGCGTGTCGTTGGGCGGTGCCGTCGGTCTGCACCTGGCCCTCCACCACCCGGAGCGGGTGTCCTCGCTCGCCGTGCTCTGCTCCTCGGCCCACTTCAACGGCAGCAAGCCGTGGGAGGAGCGGGCCGCGCTGGTGCGGAGCGAGGGGCTGGCCGGGCTCGCGGAGAGTGCCGACGCGCGCTGGTTCACGTCCGGGTTCACCGTGCCGGAGCTGGTGGCGGATCACCGGAACGCCGATCCTGACGCGTACGCCGCCTGCTGCGACGCGCTGGGCGCCTTCGATCTGCGCGACCGGTTGACCGAGATCGGTGTGCCCACGCTGCTCGTCGCTGGGCGGCAGGACCCGGCCACTCCCCCGGCCCATCTGCGGGAGATCGCGGACGCCGTGCCCGGCGCCACGCTCGTCGAGCTGCCGGGCGCCTCGCATCTGGCGGTCGCGCAGTGCCCGGAAGCCGTACTGGCCGCGCTGCGCCCGCACTTCGGGACGGTGCCCCTGCGGGGCATGGAGGTGCGGCGGCAGGTACTCGGCGACGCGCACGTGGACCGGGCCCAGTCGCGCCAGACGCCTTTCACGGCCCGTTTCCAGGACTTCATCTCGCGCTACGCGTGGGGCGAGATCTGGACCGATCCGACGCTCACCCGGCGCGAGCGCAGCATGATCACGCTCACCGCGCTGGTCGCGCACGGCCACTACGACGAGCTGGCGATGCATGTCCGGGCTGCTCGCCGCAACGGCCTCACCCCCGAGGAGATCGGCGCGGTGCTGCTCCAGACGGCCGTGTACTGCGGGGTTCCGGCGGCCAACTCGGCGTTCGCGGCGGCGCAGCGCGTGCTGGCGGAGGAAGACAGCACAGAGGAGGACCGTACGGAAGGGTGACCCTGCCGGTCGTAGTCCCAGCAGCATCTCGTACGTGCCTGCCTCCCGTGCCTACCGTGGAGGCATGTCCACTGGTCATTCCACTGTTCTGATCACCGGCGCCACCTCGGGGCTCGGCCGGTACGTCGCCTTCGAGCTGGTCCGTTCCGGGCACACCGTGCTCGCCCATGGGCGCGACCCCGGCCGCACCGAGCGGCTCGTCACCGAGCTGCGGACCGAGGGCGTGGCCGAGGGATTCGTCGCGGACCTGGCCTCGCTGGCCGCCGTACGGAAGCTGGGCGCCGAGGTCTCGGCCGCGCACCCGAGTCTCGACGTGCTCGTCAACAACGCGGGCGTCGGGGCCGGTCCGCGCGGCTCGGGACGTGAACTGAGCGCCGACGGGCACGAGTTGCGGCTCGCGGTGAACTACCTCGCGCCGGTCGTCCTCACCCGCGCCCTGCTGCCGGCGCTGCGCGCGGGCGCGCCCTCGCGGATCGTGAACGTCGGCTCGGCCGGTCAGGCACCCCTCGATTTCACCGATCCCGAACTCACCCGCGGCTACAGCGGGACCACGGCGTACGTCCGCAGCAAGTTCGCGCTCGCCGCCCATACCTTCACCCTGGCCGAGGAGTTGGCGGCCCAGGACATCTCCGTCAACGTGCTGCACCCGGCCACCTACATGGACACCACGATGGTCCGCGAGGCCGGGGTCACCCCTTGGTCGAGCGTCGCCGACGGCGCGGCGGGCGTCCTCGCGCTGGTGACCCGGGAGTCGGGCAGCGGACGGTACTTCGACGGTACGAGCCCGGCGCGGGCGCACGAGGAGGCATACGACGAGGGTGTGCGGAGGCGCCTGGAGAAGGTCACGGAGCAGTTGCTCCGGGTGTGACCCACGTGCCGGGCGCCTCGTCGGTCAGCGCAGGCCCCGGCCCGTCTCCAGTACGTCCCGTGCCTGGGCCACCAGGCCGTCGGCGCCGCACGACTTGGCCAGGGTCAGGCCGCGTTGGATCTCGGCGACCGAGCGGGCGAGGATGCCGTACTCGACGCGGGCCGCCGCGTGTTCGTACTGGCAGGGTGACGCCTCCAGGTAGGCGACCGCCTGGGCGGCCAGCCGGACCGCCCGCTGGCCGGTCTCCAGGCTTGCCAGGCAGCGGAGGGCCTCGCCGATGGCGGTGTCCGTGCCGAAGCGTTCGGCGTGCCGGCGGGCGTCGGAGGCCAGTGTGGCGGCGCGGAGCGGGTCCTCCGTCGCCAGGGCGCGGGCGAGGTCGACGGCCCAGGTGGCGAGCACCGGGTTGTGGAAGCCCCGCGCGGTCGCCGCCTTCTCCGCGGCCTCAAGTTCGTTGATGCCCTCCTTGGTGCGGCCGACGGCGAGGAGCAACCGGCCGCGTACGGCGCGGGGTTCGGGCAACACGATGGTGGACGGGTAGGGCGGGGCGAAGCCGTACTGCTCGGCGACGGTCCAGGCCTCCTGGACATGACCGCGGGCGAGCAGCGTGTCGACGAGGTTGCAGGTCGCCGACCAGTACAGGGGCAGGCCGCGCCCGACGCGTTCGGCGAGGCGCAGGGACTCGCGCAGGGAGGTCTCGGCCTCTCTGAGTCGGCCCCGCCTGCGGTGCCCGAGACCGACGTACGCATGGGCGAGGGAGAGGTGGCCGCCGCTCCAGCCCGCCGCCTCGTAGGCGCGCAGGGCCTCGTTGTAGAGGGCCTCTGCGCGGTCGAGACGGTCCGTGTAGGCGTACGAGCAGGCCAGCATCAGCAGCAGTTCGATGCCCCACTCGGGGTCGGTCCAGCCGAGTCCGGGGGCGAGGCGGCCGTTGACGAGGGCGCGGTCGCACACCTCCACGACCTCCTCGGCGTTCTCGCCGTGGGCCATGGCGTCGAAGCCGCGCAGCATGAGCAGCGCACGCTCGGAGTTGTCCCGGCCGGTGCAGGGGCGGGCCAGCTCGGCGAGGCGCTCGGAGCGGCCCGGCGCGGGCGCGTCGCCCCCGTGGAGGCACTCCAGCATGAACTGCGCGCCCTGCAACCGCATACGGGCGGGGCCTGGTTGATGCCGGGTGGCCTCCTCCTCGACCGTGCGGACCGCTTCCTCCATCTGGTCGTTGTGCAGCAGGGCCTGGGAGAGGCGGACGATCGCGTCGACCCGCAGGGCGCCCTCCAGGCCGGGCAGCGCGAGCGCCGTCTGGAGGTGTCCGATGGTGGTGGCGGGCGAGGTGAGGAGGGTGACGCAGCCCAGTTCGTAGAGGACGTGCGCGTGGCTCTCGGGGCGGGGCGGTTCCAGCAGGGCGCGTTCCAGACAGCTGCGGGCCGCGTCCGGGGCGCCGACCGCCTGGTGCTCGCGGGCCGCCTCGCGGAGCTGGTCGACGAGTTCCTCGTCGTCGTCCGGATAGACGTGCAGAAGGTGGTGCGAGGCCGCCGCGGCACCCTGCCCGGACTCGGTGACGACCTGAGCGGCGATGCCGTGCATGGCGGTGCGCATGCCGTCCGGGATGGAGTCGTAGACGGCGGTGGCGATCAGCGGGTGGACGAACTCCAGCTCGCTGTCGGTGACCTGACCGGCCGTCAGGTCGGGTTCGGTGAGGATGCGTTCGGTGCAGAGGAGGTTGGCGCAGCGGTAGGCCTCGTTGGGACCCAGGGTGGCCAGCCGGGCCACGAGGTCCACCCTGATGCCCGAGCCGAGAATGGCCGCGGCCTGGGCGAAGCGGGTGGCCGCGAGGCCCAGGTCCTGGAGACGGGCGACGAGGCCGCCGCCGCGCGCCGAGTTGTTGAGTTCGCGCAGGCTTCCGCAGGACGCCTCGACGGGGGCCAGTCCGGCGTCCTGGACCTTGGCGAGGAGTTCGACGGTCTCGTACGGGTTGCCTGCGGTGACCGCCCACACCTCGCGGCAGAACGGGCCGTCGGCGTGCGGGCCGAGGGTGGCGCGGGTGAGGCCGGCCGCGGCTGCCGGGGTCAGCGCGTCGAGCGCGGCGACGGGGCCCACCGCCGTCCTGGCGATCGCCTCCAGGTGGTCGGCGCGGTCGCCGGTGGCCTCGTCGGGCCTGCGGGCGACCACGACCAGGACGGACAGGTCGTCGAGCCGCTCGGCGAACGCGGCCAGCCAGCGCAGGGTTTCCTGGTCGGCCCAGTGGGCGTCGTCGATCAGCAGGACGAGCGGCCAGTCACGCTTGGCGAGCCGTCGTACGGCCGCGACCAGGCCGTCGCACACGCCCTGCGGGTCGGCCATGCGGTCGCCGGGCTCCGAGATGCCGAGGGCGGGGCCGGCGATGTCGTACCAGTCGCCCAGGTATTCGCGGGCCTCCTCCGGCATCAGCGACAGGAGCGCGGGCTGCAGCAGCTGTCGTACGACGTTGAAGGGGACCGACTTGAGGGTCTCGCCGCCGCGTGCCGACCACACTGTGCAGTTGCGCCGCTCGGCGATGCGCCGGGTTTCGGCCATCAGCGCGGTCTTGCCGAGGCCCGCCTCGCCGGTGAGGAGCAGCAGGCTGCCCGAGGAGGCGGCGTCGGCGCACAGGGCGTCGATCGCCCGCTCGGCGGCGGCGAGTTGTGTGTCGCGCTCCCACAGGGCGGCAGAACCGGCCGTCCCGGGCCGTTCCTCCGTCATCCCGCTACCTCCCCGGTATCGCCTGAACGACGTACAGAACTTGAGACTAGCCGTCCGGCTGCCGAAGTGGAGGCGGGTCCGCGCAGGTGTTGCCGGGACGAGTGACAGGGAGTACGGCAGGGCGACGCCGCGGGCCCGCCACCAGGCGTCGTGAAAGTTATTGACAGTCAACACCCCCTGAAATGAAGCTAATTTTCCGTCGCGGCGGGCGCGCATCCGCCCCTTGACGCGCCCCCTCGACCGCCCCGCCCGCGCCCCCGGAAAGGACCTCCATGAGCGCGCCCGCGCCCGCCCCCGACCTGCGGCCCCCTCGTCCGGAGCACTCCCGCAGAGCCCTGTTCGCGGGCTCGGTGGGGAACTTCATCGAGTGGTACGAGTTCGGCGTCTACGGCTACTTCGCGACGGTGATCGCGGCCCGCTTCTTCACCCCGGAGGGCGGCAGCGAGGCCGAGGCGCTGGTGAAAACGTATGCGTCCTTCGGACTGGCGTTCTTCTTCCGGCCGGTGGGCGCGGCCGTGTTCGGCCGGCTCGGTGACCGGATCGGCCGGCGGCCGGTGCTGATCCTGGTGATCGCGCTGATGACGGGCGCCACGACACTGATCGGCGTGCTGCCGACGTACGACACGGTCGGCGCCCTCGCACCCTGGCTGCTGACGCTGCTCCGGGTGGTCCAAGGGCTTTCGGCGGGCGGCGAGTTCGGGGGCGCGGTCTCCGTGATGACCGAGTTCGCGCCACCGGGGCGGCGCGGGCTGTACGGGTCGTGGCAGTCGTTCACGGTGGCGCTGGGACTGCTGGCCGGGGCGGGCGCGGCGGCCCTGCTCGCCACACTGCTCACCGAGGCCCAACTGGCCGACTGGGGCTGGCGGTTGCCGTTCCTGCTGACACTGCCGCTGGCGCTGGGCGCGCTGTGGCTGAGACTGCGACTGGAGGAAACCCCGGACTTCGAACGAGCGACCGCCACCGCGACCGCCGCGGAGAGCCCGCCCGCCCGTGAGATCGCACGGGCCGTCGCGGTGGGCGCCGGGCGGATCATGGGCTGGGCCGCCGCCGGTTACACCTTCCTCGTCGTACTCCCCTCCTACCTCCAGAGCACCCTGCACGCGAGCTTTCAACAGGCGCTGCTCGCCACGGTGTTGGCCAATCTGGGGTTCGCGGCGACGATCGTACCGGCCGGGTGGTTCAGCGACCGGGTGGGGCGGCGGCCGGTGATGCTGGCCGGGGCGGTGCTGGTGGTGGTCCTGGCGGTGCCGCTGCTCAACCTCCTTCAGGACGCGGGTACTTCGAACCCGGTGAAGGGGGTGGCGGTGTTCGGGGCGGGCGCGGTGGTCGGGCTGATGGCGGGTCCGGGCCCGGCGATGCTCGCCGAACTGTTTCCGACGAGCGCGCGATACACGGGCCTCGGCCTCGCCTACGCCCTCTCCAACGCGGTGTTCTCGGGGTGCGCGGGCCTGATCATCACGGAGACGGTGAAACGGACGGGGAACGTGGACGTCCCCGCGTACTACGCGGCGACGGTGTGCGCGGTGAGCGTGCTCGCGCTCGCCGCCTCCCCCAAGTTCGTTGCCGGAAAGGCGGGTTGAGGGCATGCGGGTGATCGGTCTGATGTCCGGGACGTCGTACGACGCCATCGACGCGGCGGCGGCCGAGCTGACCCTGGTCGGCGACAGCCTCGTACTGCGCCCGCTGGGAATGGTGAGCGAGCCGTACGACGCCGAACTGCGGGAGTCGCTGGCGGCGGCGCTGCCTCCGGCCGCCACCTCCCTGTCCGAGGTGTGCCGCCTCGACACCAGGATCGGGCAGGCCTTCGCGAGGGCGGCCGTCCGTGCGGTGCGCGAACTGTGCGGCGGGGAAGCGGAGTTGATCGCCTCGCACGGCCAGACGGTCTACCATTGGGTGGATGCCGGGCAGGCGCACGGCACCCTCCAACTCGGCCAACCGGCCTGGATCGCCGAGGCGACCGGACTGCCCGTGGTCGCCGACTTCCGCCCGCGCGACATCGCCGCCGGCGGCCAGGGCGCCCCGCTGGTCAGCCTGGTCGACCTGCTGTGGCTGCGCGGCCGACCGGGCACGCCCGTCGCCCTGAACCTCGGCGGCATCGCCAACCTCACGGCCCCGGACGGCACCGCCTTCGACACCGGACCGGGCTGCGCGCTGATCGACGCGGCGGCGAAGGGCTTCAGCGGCGGCAGGCTCACGTACGACGCCGAGGGCGCCCTGGCTGCCCGGGGCACAGTCCACGGCCCGCTGCTGCGACGCCTGTTGGACGAGCCGTACTACACACTGCCCGCACCCCGCACCACCGGCAAGGAGCTGTTCCACCTCGGCTACCTCCAGGACGCCCTGGCCGGCCTCGGCACCCTGTCCGCCGAGGACGTGATCGCCACGCTCACGATGCTCACGGCGAGGACGGTCGCGGACGCCGTCAGCACCGTGGGCGCGACAGAGGTGATCGCCTCGGGCGGCGGCACCCGCAACCCCGTACTGATGGCAATGCTCGGAGCCCGCCTCCCCGGTGTGCCGCTACGCACCTCGGACGAACTGGGCCTGCCGTCCCCCGCCAAGGAGGCCTACGCCTTCGCGGTCCTCGGCTTCCTGACGACCCACGGCCTGCCTGGCACCCACCCGGCCAGCACCGGAGCCCACCACCCGAGCATCCTCGGCTCGGTCACCCCCGGCCGGGAGGGCCTGCGACTGCCGCCGGCGGCGGAGAAGGCGCCGGTGCGACTGGTGGTGGAAGGCGCCTGACCGCCCGTCGAGCCGGGACCGCCCTCCGCCGCGAGACAGACGCACGCTTTCGCGGCCTTCGGACTCCTGACCACCCACGGCCTCCCCGCGCACCCGGCGGACAGGACAGGCGCCCGGCGTCCTTGGCTCGCGCACCCCTGGCAGGGGAGGGACTGCGGCTGCCCCCGACAGCCCAGGAGGCGCCTGCGCGGCCGCTGGTCGAGGGCTCCTGCCCCTGACCGTCCCGGCATCTCAGCCCACCTCTACGGCATCGCGGGCACCCGCCCGGAAAGCACCAGCGCCTGACACCCGAGCATCCTCGGCTCAGTCACCCCCAGCCTCTGCCCCGGGCGGCCAGAAGGTCCCGCTGCGGCTGCCGGTGGACGGCACCTGACCTCCCGTATCCCCCTATCTCCGCATCTCGGACCGCCATTCTGCGTCTTTCCCCGAGGAAAGATGACTCCTCTCATCCGGCTTTCACCCTTGCCTCATACGGTGGGGGCATGACGCAGGAGACTCCTCCCGGCTGGTATCCCGACCCCGGGCAGACAAGTGACGGCCCCGCCACCGAGCGCTGGTGGGACGGTAAGGCATGGACGGAACAGACCCGTCTTGACGGCTCGGCCCCCGCCTGGGGTCCGCCGGTGCTGGCCGCCGGCGGGGCGTATCCGGAGTATCCGGACCATTCACCGACGGACACCGGCACCCGGCGCGGGCTGCGCACCGGTATAGCCGTCGCGGTGGCGATAGCCGTCCTCGCCGGTATAGGCGGCGGTGTGTACGCGCTGACCAAGGACGACGGCAGCAGCGGTAGCAATGCGGGCTCGCAGGTGCCCGGCGGGCAGGGTGGCACCGGTGGGCAGGGTGGGCCAGGTGGCCAGAGCGGTGGTGGTCAGGGCGGGCCCGGTGGTGGCACCGGCGGCGGCTCGGACGGGCAGACGCCCGATCCGCAGCAGTCCGAGCCCTCGGAGAGCCCGACGATCGACAGCGGGTCGGTGCCCGACTCGGTCAACGGGATCAGCATTCCGATCCCCGACGGCTGGTACGGCCAGTCGCTCAGCGTGGGCGGGCAGGTGACCTCGGACAGCTCGTACAAGTGCCCGGGCGACACGACGAAGACCTGCACGAAGGGCGGGGCGTACTCGGCGCCCGCACTGGCGCTCGGCACCTCGGGCAGCACCGCTGAGGCGGTCGCCAAGGCGGACATCGAGGCCAACGCCGAGGAGTCGTACGGCGGTACGACCTACGGGAAGATCACCTCGCACGAGGTGCTGGCCTCCAAGGCGGTGACCGTGGCCGGGCAGAAGGGCTATCTGGTCCGCTGGAAGGCGATCACGAGCAAGGGCGCCGACGGGTTCGTCGAGTCGCTCGCCTTCCCCGCGCCCGCCAACCCGCAGCAGATCGTCGTCGTCCGGTTCGGTGTCGACGCCGACCAGAAGGAGTCGGTGATCGACGAGATCACCGCCGGCATCAAGGTCTCGTCCGGGGACGGCAGCGGGCAGAACGTGTGATCACGTGGATCGGCCGGGTGGGGCGCCTCTCCGCTCAAGAGGAACCCCACCCGGCCGGGGGGTGCGCGCCGCCCCCGTCCCCACGGGTCGGCGCGAACAGGTCACCGTCCGGTCATGCCACGGGCGGCGACCTGCGTCTCAGGTGAGTCCGAGTGCGGGCAGCACCGCGGCCTCCACGAACCTCACGAGATACTCCGGGTCGGCGTACTGACCCTCAAGGACCGGGCGGACCCGCAGGACGCCCATCATCTGCGCCGGTACGTACTCCAGCGCCGGATGGTCGGCGGCGATCTCGCCGCGCTCGATCCCGCGCCGGATCATCTCGCGGAACGCGCACAGCTCCGGCTCGACGAGCGCCTCGCGCAGCGCCTCCTGGAGCTCCGGGTCCTGCATGACGGCATGGCCGAGGGCCTGCATCAGCCGGGTGTCGTGGCCCGACCACTCGCCCGCCGCCCGCGCCGCCTCGCGCAGGTCCCCGGCGAGGGTCCCCGTGTCCACGTCGGCGAAGCGGGCGCGCCGGTTGGCGCGCAGCGCGGCGGCCACGAACTGTGGCTTCGTCTTCCACTGCCGGTAGAGCGTCGACTTGCTGCAGCGCGCGCTGGCGGCAACGCCCTCCATGGTCAGCGCCTCGTACCCGCACTCGCGGATCTGGAGGAGCACGGCGTCGAAGTACTCCTGCTCACGCTCCGGCGTGATCTTGGAGCGGCGGGAGGCGACGACCGGTTCCGATCCCTCCGCGGCCTGCGACGTCATGCCTGCGCTCCTCATTCCTATCGCTTCTGTCACTTCTGTCGTTCGTGTCGGGCTGCTCTGCGGCTTATTCCCGATTCCAGTGTGGCGTAAGTCCATCGATACGCCAGTGTACCGGAACGGATCCGTTTCGGTACACTGGCGTATCGGTACACCAACGTATCGATGAGCTGAGCGCCCGTACAGACGAGTTCACGCCCATAAACGCACTACCGAAGGGGTCGGGGGATGGAAGCCCGCACCGCGCCTGTCAAGGCGGAACCCGCCGGTATACGACGGCCGCCGCTCGTCCGTGAACTCCTGCTGGTCGCGGGCCTGTTCCTCGTCTACAAACTCGGCAGGCAACTGGCGACGGGACACACCGCCGAGGCCTTCCACAACGCGACCCGCGTCTGGGACTGGGAGCGTGCCCTCCACCTCCCCGGCGAGGGCGCCGTGCAGTCCGCGCTGCTGCACAGCGACACCGCGGTCCATGTCGCGAACACCTACTACGCGACCGTGCACTTTCCGGCCACCGCCGCCTTCCTGGTCTGGCTCTACCTGCGGCGCCCCACCCACTACGTCTGGGCCCGCCGGGTCCTCGCCGTGGTCACCGGGGCCGCCCTGGTCATCCACCTCACCTTCCCGCTGGCCCCGCCCCGGCTGCTGGGCGCGGCCGGCCTCATCGACACCGGCCAGGTGTACGGGCCCACGGTCTACGGCGCCTCGCCCGAGGCCGACACCCTGTCCAACCAGTTCGCGGCCATGCCGTCGCTGCACTTCGGCTGGGCCCTGATGGTGGCGATCGGCCTGATCGTCGCGACCCGCTCCCGCTGGCGCTGGCTGTGGCTGCTGCATCCGCTGGTGACGCTGCTGGTCATCGTCGGTACGGCGAACCACTACTGGCTCGACGCGATCGTGGCGTCGGCCCTGCTGGGCATCGCCCTCGCGGTCGTCCACCTGCCGCACCGCACCGAGTCGACAGCCGGGCAGGGGCAGGGCAGCAGGCTCGCCCCGGCCGACGAGCCCGCTCTCGTAGGCGCGGGACTGGGAGCGGGACGATGAACACCGCCACTCTCGTCGCCGTCGCCCTCTCCCTGCTCTCGGCCGTCGCTTACGCCGCCGCTGCCGTCGCCCAGGAACGGCTCGCCTCCCGCAACGCCGACGCGGGGATACGGCGGCTGCTGGCGACCGGCGCCTGGTGGGGCTCGGTGCTGCTCAACGCGGCGGGCGCGCTGCTGCACGTGGTCGCCCTCAAGTACGGTCCGCTCACGGTGGTGCAGCCGCTGGGTGCGCTCACCCTGGTCGCCGCCGTGCCGCTGGGCGCGCGGGTCGCCGGGCGGCGGGTCAGCGCGGTGGAGTGGCGGGGCACCGCCCTGACGCTGCTCGGTCTGGCGGCGATCCTGGTCACGGCGTCCGGTCCGGCGCCCGACGACGTGCTGAGTCTGCCGGAGGCCCTCGCGGTCGCCGGTACGACGATGGTCCTGATCGGGGTGCTGGCCCGCCCCGGCGCCAAGCCCGGGCTGCGGCACGCGAGCGCGTCCGGCATCGCGTCCGGGGTGGCCTCGGCGCTCACCCAGACGGTCACGGTCGCGGCGACGGCCGGCTCGGGTGCGCTGCCCGGCTGGCAGGTCATCGGGGTGGCGCTGCTGGTCTCGGCCTTCGCGGCGGGCGGCCTGATCCTGTCCCAGACCGCCTACCGGGGCGGCCTCGGCGGCCCGCTGGCCCTGGTGACCCTGGCCAATCCGGTCGCGGCGGCGGTCATCGGCCTGACGCTGCTCGGCGAACGGCTCCAGGGCGGGGCGGCGGGCCTGCTGCTGGCGCTGGCGGGCGCGGGGCTCGCGGGGTGGGGCGTGGTGACACTGTCACGGTCGACGCCGGACCCGGTGTCGGTGCCCGTGTCGGCGCCCGCCTCGATTCCGGCTGCGGTTGAGGTCTCGGTCCTGGATGACGAGGAGCATCCGGTGGCGTCGGTCCTCGCGCTGGAGGCCCACCCGGCCCACCCGGCGCCGTACGAACCGTCGTTGATGCCCCGGCAGCCGTCGGAGCCGGGACACCTCACGTCGCTGTGAACCGACCGGTTCCTGTGAACCGAGCGGTTCCCGTTAACCGGACTCGGAGCCTGAGCCCCTCACGGCTCTGTGAACCGACCGGTCTCTGTGAACCGACCGGTCCTTGTGAACACGCCGCGGAGCCGGGGCGTCACGCCCCTCTGTGAACCGACCGGCACCTGTGAACCGCCAGCCCTCCGTGAACCGGCGGGCCGTCATCAACACGCCTGTGAACAGCGGCTTCGGTCAGCCCCTGTGAACCGACCGAACAGCCCCGCCAGCCGTGAACAGCCCCGTCAGCCCAGACCCCGTGAATCCTGCTTCAGCGCCGTGTCGACGGTCAGCGCCGTCGCCACCACCAGGCTCAGCAGGGGTTCGGGCAGCTGGTAGTGGATCTGCAGGACATAGTTGTCCGAGGTCGTGAACATCGTCTTAGCCAGACCTTCCCAGGTCTTGGTGATACGGGCGACCTCGTTCTCCGCGTGGTCGACGATCGCGAAGTTCCAGGCCCGCCAGTTCTCGGCCTTGATCGCGCCGACCTGCTGACCGCCCGCGTTGATCGCGAAGTTGATCTTCCCGATCATGTTCTGCTGGACGATCTCACCGACCGGCGAGCCGTCCGGACGCTGCACGAGCACCCGCGACTTCATGAACTTCCGGGGCCGCGTCAGCAGCAGCACCGGCTGCCCGTGGGCGTCCCGGATCTCCAGCTTGTGCGTCATGAACTGGTCGAGGCTGGAGACGAACCGCAGGATCTTCTTCAGCGCGCTCTGGCCGACCTGGACGACCGAGCCCAGCTCCTTGCCCTGCTGGTCCATGACCTTGTACTCGTTGGTCAGCTCGATCAGCTTGGCCTTCTGGTTCACCACCAGCACCGGCTCGCTGAACAGCGTGCCGCCACCGGCCCCGCCCGCCGCGACCCCGGCCTGCTGCTGCACCTGCCGCTGGACCCGCGGGTCGGCACCGGCGGCCGGCTGCGCCGACCCGAACCCCTTCTGCGGTTGGCCCTGGGGCTGACCGAATCCCTGCTGGGGCAGCTGAACCGGCGCCGCCTGCGGCTGCTGGGCATGCGGCTGCTGGGCCGGGGGCTGCTGCGCCTGCTGCTGGTCGACATTGGTGTGGTCGGTCCACTGAGATCCGTCCCAGTAGCGGAGCGTCTGAGGGGCTCCGTGGGGATCCGGGTACCAACCTGCAGGTATGTTCGATTGCGTGGTCACCGGGGCACACTACCGTGGCATGGCTGGATGACAACCATGTCCCGGTCAAGGCGCCCCGGCCCCACTCCCCACCCCCTCAGCAGGCGGCTATCGCCGGATCGCTCACGCCCACCCGGCCGTTCTCCACGTGCCCGGCGAACCGGCGCAGGAACGACGCGTCAGCGCCGGAGGTGACCGTCAGGTCGTACCAGCGCCTGCTGGCGCCCAGGTCCACCCGGTGCCGTACGGTCGCCCCGGCCCGCACCCTGATCTTGCGGGCCTGTCCCCCGTACCCGTTGCTCACCGTCAACTCCACTGTGCCGGAGCCCTTGTTGGTGAGCGTCAGCTCGACGTCGTCGCCGGTGTGCCGTGCGGTCGCCTCGGGTCCGGCGGTGCCCTTGCCCCGGCCCTTGAAGACCCGCAGGAAGCCGTTGGGGCCGTGCACCGTCAGGTCGTACACGTCCTTGGAGTAGGCCGAGTTCCAGGTGTCCGCGACGGTCTTGCCTGCCTCGGTCGTGTAGTGCCAGGGGCCGTCGGTGCGGTTGCCGGACGTCACCACGAAGGCGGCGCCGGCGTGGCTGCCGGAGGCGAAGGCGAGCGTGAACTTCCCGGCCGCCGGGTCGGCCGAACCGTCCACGTACGGGGCGTACTTGAGCGGGCGGGCCGGGCGGGTGCCGCGCTCCTGGCGGGGCATGCGCGGGTCGGCCGGCGGGGTGGGCTTGTAGTCGGGGTGGCGGTCCCGGTCCTGCGGCTCGTAGCCGTCGGTCTCCGGCAGCGGGACCGGGTGCGCGTCCTTACGGGAGAAGTCGAAGGCGGCGGTGAGGTCGCCGCAGATCGCCCGGCGCCAGGGCGAGATGTTGGGCTCGCGCACCCCGAAGCGCTCCTCCATGAACCGCACGATCGACGTGTGGTCGAGGGTCTCGGAGCAGACGTAACCGCCCTTGCTCCAGGGCGAGACGACCAGCATCGGCACGCGCGGGCCGAGACCGTACGGGCCGGCCACCCGGCTCGCGTCACCCTTGTAGAGGTCCAGCGTCACGTCCACCGTGGACTTGCCCTGCTCGGCGGACTTCGGCGGCAGCGGCGGTACGAGGTGGTCGAAGAAGCCGTCGTTCTCGTCGTACGTGATGAACAGCGCCGTCTTCGCCCAGACCTCGGGGTTGGAGGTGAGCGCGTCCAGCACCTGCGAGATGTACCAGGCGCCGTAGTTCGAGGGCCAGTTGGAGTGCTCGGAGAACGCCTCGGGGGCGGCGATCCAGGAGATCTGCGGGAGCGTGCCCGCCTTGACGTCGGCCTTCAGGCGGTCGAAGTAGCCGTCGCCGTTCTTCACGTCGGTGCCGGTGCGGGCCTTGTCGTACCAGGGGTCGCCCGCCTTGGCGTTGCGGTACTTGTTGAAGTAAAGGAGGGAGTTGTCGCCGTAGTTGCCTCGGTAGGCATCCTGGATCCAGCCCCAGGAACCGGCCGCGTCCAGGCCGTCGCCGATGTCCTGGTAGATCTTCCAGGAGATACCGGCCCCCTCCAGCCGCTCGGGGTAGGTCGTCCAGTCGTAGCCGACCTCGTCGTTGCCGAGGACCGGGCCGCCGCCCTTGCCGTCGTTGCCCGTGTAACCCGTCCACATGTAGTAGCGGTTGGGGTCGGTGGAGCCGATGAACGAGCAGTGGTAGGCGTCGCAGACGGTGAACTTGTCCGCGAGCGCGTAGTGGAAGGGGATGTCCTCGCGGGTCAGGTACGCCATGGTCGTGGCGCCCTTCGCGGGCACCCACTTGTCGTACTTGCCCCCGTTGTAGGCGGCGTGCCCGTCGGGCCAGGAGTGCGGGAGGCCCTCCAGGAACTGCATGCCGAGATCGTCGGCCTCCGGGTGGAAGGGCAGCAGGTCCTTGGTGCCGTCCGACTGGTGCCAGACCGACTTGCCGTTGTCCAGGGTGACCGGATGCGGGTCACCGAAACCCCGCACTCCGCGCAGCGCACCGAAGTAGTGGTCGAAGGACCGGTTCTCCTGCATCAGGACGACGATGTGCTCGACGTCCTCGATCGTGCCGGTGCGGTGGTGCGCGGGAAGGGCGGCGGCACGCTCGATGCTGCTGGAGAGCGCGGTGAACGCCGTGGTCGCGCCCGCGAGTTGGAGGAAGCGGCGCCGGTTGACTTCGGGCATGGGTGAAGGGCCTCTCGTCCTGATGACGGCGATGAGCGGTACGTGACGGAATGGGGGCGCCTGGAGTTTCCCAGGGGTACCGAACGGCACGGAAGGGTCTGGTGGCGTCGGTGTGAAGGTCGTCGGTACACGAGATGAGGGGCGGGCCAAGTCCGGCCAACGGCGCCTTCAAGCCCTGCCCAAGAGACCGCTATGCCTCGCCGTCGGCCCGTCGGCCCGGCCGGTCGGTCCGCCACTCGGCGGGCAGGTACGGCAGGACGAGGCGGAAGACGCAGCCGTGGCCCGGGGCCGTGTCAAGTTCGAGGCGGCCGTCGTGCCCCTCGGCGATGGTGGCGGCGATGGCGAGGCCGAGCCCGCTGCCGCCGTGGGCGCGGGAGCGGGAGGGATCGGCCCGGTAGAAGCGTTCGAAGACGTGCGCGGCGTCGTGCGGACCGAGCCCCGGGCCCTCGTCGGCGACTTCGACCACCGCCACGGGAGCCCCCTCGGGCAGGGCGGGTGAGGCGCCGGTGCGGCCCTGGCGGTCCGTGCCCACGCGGATGTGCACGGCGGTGCCCGGCGGGGTGTGGGTCCGCGCGTTGGACAGCAGGTTCTCCAGGATCTGCCGCAGGCGGTGCGGATCGCCCACCGTCTCGACGAGTTCGAGTTCGTCGGTGCCGGTCGGGTCGGCGTCGGTGCGCAGCGGGCCGAGGTCGACCCGGTGGGTGGTGCCGTGCAGGGCGGCGGCGCTGACGGCGTCCGCCGCGAGCGAGAGGAGGTCCACCGGTTCGCGCCGGTAGGAGGGTTCCTTGTCGAGGGTGGCGAGCAGTTGGAGGTCGTCCACGAGCAGGCTCATGCGCTCCGCGTTGTGCACGATGAGCCGGTTGGCCTCCCGTCGCTCGCGCTCCGGGCGCGCCTCGGGACGCAGGGCGAGTTCGGCGTACCCCTGGATCGCGGTGAGGGGCGTACGCAGTTCATGGCCGGCGTCGGCGACGAAGCGCCGCATCCGCGCCTCCGACGCCTCCCCCTCCCGCAGGGCCCGCTGCAGCCGGTCCAGCATCGTGTTGAGCACCCTGCCCAGCCGGCCGATCTCGGTGCGCGCGTCGGTGTCGGTCAGCCGCAGGCCGAGATCGCCGGCGGTGATGTCCTCGGCGGTGCGTTCCATCCGGGTCAGCGGCAGCAGCCCCAGCCGGACCACCCATCGGCCGAGGGCGACCAGGCCCACGACCGTGACCGCCAGCAGGCCGAGGTCCAGCCACCCGAGCCTCGACAGGGCGCCCTCGACGGTGTCCAGCGGCAGCGCCACCACCGCGCTCATCCCGTCCGGCCCCGAGTACCTGACCACCCGCCAGTTGCTGTCGCCGTCCGCCGCCGGGACACTCGCCGGACGTGCCTCGCGCAGCCGGAGACCGGCGGCGGAGTCGGGAAGCCGGGGCCCGGTCCGCTTTCCCGTACCCATCGACAGGTTCAGGCGCCGGCCCTCGGAGTCGTAGAAGTAGACCCGGAAGTCGGAGGGCAGCGTGCCGGGGCCGGGGAGGTCGTCGCGGAGCGCGTCGGTGTAGGCGCGCGTCGGTGGATGGAAGTCGGCGAGCTGCTGGTCGACCCGGTCCAGCAGCCAGGAACGCAGCACGACGAAGCCGACCACCTGGGAGGCCAGCACCGCCGCCGTGGCCAGGACGGTGACGCCCAGGATCAGCCGCGTGCGCAGCGAACCCGGCGGCCGGTGCGGAAGTGGTCTCACCGGCCGTCGGCCCCCGTCCGCTCGCGGGGCAGCCGCAGGCAGTAGCCGACCCCGCGCACGGTGTGGATCAGCGGCGGATCGACGTGGTCGATCTTTCTGCGCAGGTACTTGATGTACGTCTCGACGATGCGTGCGTCGCCCGCGAAGTCGTACCCCCACACGTGGTTGAGGATCTGGGCCTTGCTCACCACCCGGGTGGCGTTCTCCATTAGGTAGCCGAGCAGCTTGAACTCGGTGGGCGAGAGCGGGACGTACGCGCCGGCGCGGTGCACTTCGTGCGCGTGCTCGTCCATCTCCAGATCGGCGAACCCCAGCCGCTGCTCCTCCTCGGCCGGCGGGAGCGCGGCGCCGGTGCGGCGCAGGATCGCCTCGATGCGCAGCAGCACCTCCTCGATGCTGAAGGGCTTGGGCACGTAGTCGTCCCCGCCGGCGCCCAGGCCGGTGAGACGGTCGTGGAGGCCGGTGCGGGCGGTCAGGAACAGCACGGGTACGTCGTTCCCCGCCGCCCGCAGTCTCCGGGTCACCTCGAATCCGTCCAGGTCGGGCAGGGTCACGTCCAGGAGGATCAGGTCCGGGACGAGGCGCGCGGTCTCCGTGAGAGCCGCTCGGCCGCTGTCGGTGCTGGTCACCTCGTATCCGGTGAGGCGGAGGGTGGACTCCAGCAGGGTGCGGATGCTGGGTTCGTCCTCCACCACGAGAAGCCTGCGCCGGGCCTCGGCCGCGGTCCGTTCGGTCATGACGCCGGTCCGTCCGTTCTGGGGTGCGTCGTACGTGTCGGCTCAGCGGGCGGCGCAGTCGTACAGCACGGTGGCACCGCCGAATCCCGTCGCCCCCGCGCCGCTGTCCTGGGACGACGTGCCCCCGTACGACGAGGCGGGCACCTCGGTGCAGTTCTCCGCGAGCCAGTCGGAGCGCTGCTGGGACGTCCCGCCGGACGCGCCGGGGAGGCCGCCGCCCGACTCCGAGCCCAGTACGTAGCGTAGGTCGCCGTCCTTGGTCCACTTCTCCAACTGCCCGACCGACGGCGCGTCGTCGGAGCCGGTGAAGCCGCCCATACCGACGACCGTCTCGTCGCTGCCGAGGATGAAGGCGCTGGTGGACATGGCGCCGCCCTCGACGGCGAGCTTGATACGGGCGTCGGGCGCCTGCTCGACCACGTAGGTGAGGATCTTGCGCTGATCGTCGGTCAGTTGTGCACCGCTGCCGAGTCCTGCGGCTCCTCCGGCTCCAACACCTGCGCCGGAGCCGTTGGCGTTGCCGGGGAAGGTCGGCAGCCCACCGGACGGCACCTCACCGGACTGGCCCTGACCCGATCCAGAACCACCGGGGAGGTCGGGCATGCCGGAGGGCATTCCGGACGGCAGCTCCGAGGGCTGGCCCCCGTCTCCGGAGCCGATCCGCGGCATGTCCCCTCCCCCGCCGAAGCCCAGCCCCGTCGGCCCCGCTGTCGGATTCCCGCCGATCGCGCTCGTCGAGGCGGGCACACTCACCGCCCATGCCCCGGGCGCCAGCAGCACCGACACGACCGCCGCGCCGGCCGCCACGGTGAGCAGTCGCCCGCCCCGCCGGGACAGCAGGAGCAGGGTGATCGCGAGGCAGCCGGACAGCAGCACCGGCCAGACGAGCCAGCCGTTCCAGTCCTGGTCGCGGCGGACGAGCGCCACCGCCCAGCCGACGCTCACCGCGACCGCGGCGACACCGACCAGGGGGACCCAGCGGAGTCCGGCACGGTGGGCCCGTACGAGCGTGGCCACCAGGCCACCGCACAACGCGCCGATCGCGGGGGCGAGTTGGGTCGTGTAGTACGGATGGAAGATGCCCTGCTGGGTGGAGAACACGGCCGCGCAGACCACCAGCCAGGTGCCCCACAGCAGCCAGCCGGCGGCGGGCAGCGGTACGGAGTCCGGCAGTCGGCCGCGTCGGCGCAGCACCGCGCAGCCCGCCGCGACGGCCAGGGCGACCGCGCAGAGGGGCAGCAGCCAGCTGATCTGCCCCGCGACCTGGTCGTTGAAGAGACGCCCGAGGCCGGAGGCACCGCCGAACCCGCCACCGCCTCCGAACGAACCACCGCCCGGGCCCTGGCCTCCGCCCTCGGAGCCGAAGACACGGCCGAGTCCGTTGTAGCCGATCACCAGATCCCAGGCGGAGCCGTCCTCGCTGCCGCCGATGTACGGACGGTCGCCCGGCCACAGGGCAACCATGGCGACCCACCACAGGGAGGACGCCGCCAGGACGGCGCCCGCGCCCAGCAGCCGCCCGACTCGCGGTGCCCAGGCGCCGCTTCCTGCCACGAGCCAGGCGACGGCGAAGGCGGGGACGACCATCCAGGCGGCGAGCATCTTGGTGAGGAAGCCGCATCCGATCAGGAAGCCGCTCGCGCACAGCCACCAGGTGGCGGTCCTGCCGTCGGCCGCCAGCGCGCGGGTGAGCGCGTACGCCGCCGACACCAGAAGCAGGACGAGGAGGGTGTCGGGGTTGTTGTCCCGGTTGATCGCCACGGTGATGGGCGTGAGCGTGAGGACCAGGGCGGCGGTCAGTGCCGCGGCCTCCCCCGCCCAGCGGCGCACGGTGCGGTGCAGCACGAACACCGCGGCCACGCCCTCGATCACCTGGGGCAGGATCAGCGCCCAGCCGTGAAGGCCGAAGATCTTGGTGCTGACGACCTGCGGCCACAGGGCGGCCGGCGGTTTGTCGACCGTGATGACCCCGGCCGGGTCGTAGGCGCCGAAGAGGAAGTTGGTCCAGTTCCGGCCCATCGACTTCACGGCCGCCGAGTAGTAGCTGTTGCCCCAGCCGAGGGAGCCCAGAGCCCAGCCGTACAGGGCGGTCGCGAGGACGAGGATCGCCGCGAGGGCGGCGGGCGCGGCCCAGGAGGGCAGGGCGCGGCGGGCCGGGCCGAGCGGTCGGTCGGAGGCGGGTGCCGGGGAGGGCAGGGTGTGCGTGGAGTCGCTCATGAGGAGGGGGTCGCTCTCGTCAGGACGTACGGCGGTGGGGGCTGCGGAAGACGGCCGAGCGCAGGACGGCGAACCGCACGACGGTGACGACGACGGACGCCGCGGCCAGTACGGCGGTCTCGGCGGCCGTCGACGCGCCGGGAACGGCGTGCGTGAACCACAGGACGGCGGCCGAGGTGGCCAGGTAGCCGAGCACGAACAGGCCTCCGGCGCCGAGATGGGCGCGGGTCGGCGGGGCTGCCGTGTGCCGGAAGGTGAGCCGGCGGTTCGCCTCGGTGTTGAGGACGGTGAGCGCCAGCAGCGACACGAGGTTGGCCGCCGCGGGTGACCACCAGGAGCGCAACAGCCAGTAGAGCAGGGCCTGTCCGAGGGTGGAGACGATCCCGATCGCGACGAAGCAACCGACCTCCCAGGACAGCGCGCCGCGTCGGCCGGTGGGCGCCAGGACCGCGTCGGGGTGCTCGGCGGCCGGTTCGGGGCGGCGGGGCAGCTCGACGCGTCCGGCGCCGGACGCCTTCAGCCGGGCCATGGTCCACAGGCCGCGCAGATCGTCGGTCGCGGTGGAGACGACGTCCACGCGGGTGTCGACGTCCTCGACCCAGTCGACGGGCACCTCGTGGACGCGCAGTCCGTTGTGCTCGGCCAGCAGCAGGAGTTCGGTGTCGAAGAACCACGCGTCGTCGCGGGTCACTTCGAGCAGGGGCCGCAGTACGTCCGTACGGGCCGCCTTGAATCCGCACTGGGCGTCGGTGAAGCGCACGCCGTGGGTGAGCCGGACGATGCCGTTGTAGCAGCGGGAGATGAACTCGCGCCGGGGTCCGCGCACGGTACGCGCGCCGGCGGCGAGGCGGCTGCCGATCGCCAGGTCGGAGTGGCCGCTGGCCAGCGGGGCGACGAGCGGGAGCAGTCCGTCCAGGCCGGTCGACAGGTCGACGTCCATGTACGCCACGATGTCGGCGTCGCTGCCGGCCCACACGGTGCGCAGCGCCAGACCGCGGCCCTTGCGGTCCAGGTGTACGACGCTCACGCCGGGCAGTTCGTCCGCGAGACCGTGGGCGGTGGTGAGCGTCGCGTCCGTGCTTGCGTTGTCGGCGACGGTGATCCGCCAGGGGAAGGGGAACCCGTCGTCGAGGCGTGCGTGCAGGGTGCGCAGACAGCCGGGCAGGGCGCGCTCCTCGTTGTACACGGGGATGACGATCTCCACCGTGGCGGTGCCGGGGGCCGGTCCGAGTGAGCGGGAGGCGGGCTGGAACGGGGCCGGGCGGCTCCTGGCGAGGGCGCGTGTGGGGGCGTGGGGTGTGGGTGTCATGGCTTCCTCAGGCATGAGGGGACGGCAGGGGCCCTGATCGGGGTGGCTGCGCGGCCACTCTTCCGGCTTCGCCTGTGGGCGTCGGGGGAGGAAGCGGGGAATTGACGGGGAGTCAGATCGACGCGGGCGCCGGGCGCACCGGGAACAGCTCCGGACCTTTTGTTGGGACGTCCTGACATACCCGTTGACATCACCGTTGGGCGGCTCCATAGTACGTGCCACTAGAGCGCGCTACTAATGCGCTCCAGAGGCACCGGCGGGCGGCCCCGCCGATGGCCGTCTCCCATCATGACCAGCACAGCGAGGTGCACGGGACATGCGCAGAATCCAACGAGCCACCGGCCTGACCGCCACCGCTCTGGCCGGCGTCCTGTTCGCCGCCGGCTGCTCCAGCGGCTCCGGCGGCAAGAAGTCCGAGGAGGGCGCGGACGCCGCCTCGGCCGGGAAGGCGACCACGCCCCGGATGACGGTCGCGATGGTCACCCACGCCGCGCCCGGCGACACCTTCTGGGACCTGATCCGCAAGGGCGCCGAGGCCGCCGCGGCCAAGGACAACATCAAGCTCGTCTACTCCAGCGACCCCAGCGCCGGGAACCAGGCCAACCTGGTGCAGAACGCGATCGACCAGAAGGTCGACGGCATCGCGCTCACCGCGGCCAAGCCGGACGCCATGAAGGACGCGGTGGCCAAGGCCGTGGCGGCCGGCATCCCGGTCGTCGGCTTCAACTCCGGCCTGGACAACTGGAAGGAGCTCGGCATGCTCGAGTACTTCGGCCAGGACGAGAACATCGCCGGACAGGCCTTCGGCGAGCGGCTGAACCAGCTGGGCGCCAAGCACGCCCTGTGTGTCGTCCAGGAGCAGGGCCAGGTCGCCCTGGAGGCCCGCTGCGCCGGCCTGAAGAAGGGTTTCAGCGGCAAGACGGACAACCTCTACGTCAACGGTACGGACATGCCGTCCGTGAAGTCGACGATCACCGCGAAGCTCCGGCAGGACCCCTCGATCGACGAGGTGGTCACTCTCGGCGCCCCCATCGCACTGACCGCCGTCCAGTCGTTGTCCGACGCCGGGAGCAAGGCCAAGCTCGCGACCTTCGACCTCAACAAGGACCTGGTGAAGGCGGTCCAGGACGGGACCGTGCAGTTCGCCGTCGACCAGCAGCCCTACCTCCAGGGCTACTTGGCCGTCGACGCCCTGTGGCTCTACAAGACGAACGGCAACTTCAGCGGCGGCGGGACGGCGCCGGTCCTCACCGGGCCCGCCTTCATCACCAAGGAGAACGCGGACTCCGTCGCGGAGTTCGCGGCGAAGGGCACGCGCTGACCGGCTCAGGCCACCCCTTCCGGGGGTGGCCCGCTCGTGCCTCGTACCACCAACTTCGGTTCCAGGACGGCCTCTTGCGGTTCCAGCCCCGGCTTCTCCAGCCGCCGGACGGCGAAGTCCACCGCGTGCTCCGCCATCAGCACCGCGTCCTGGCGGACGGTGGTCAGGCCGATCGGCATGAGGTGGGAGAGGTGGCTGTCGTCGTACCCGACGACGGACAGATCGCGCGGGACCTCGACGCCACCCCGGGTCAGGGCCATCAACAGGCCCATCGCACTGCGGTCGTTGCCCGCGAGGACCGCGGTGGGCAGCGGCTGCCCCTGGTCGCGTTCCGCCAGGAGCAGTTGCCCGGTCTCGATGCCCGACCGCTCCGTGTGATCGCCGGGAATCACCCGGACCTCGGGCTCCAGTCCGTGCCTGCGCATCGCAGCCCGGTAGGCGCGCCGGCGGTCGGCCGACCCCGGGCCGCGTCCGCCGTCGATGTGCGTGATCCGGCGGTGCCCGAGTTCGACGAGGTGGTCCATGGCCTGCCGTATGCCCTTGCCCTCGGCACTGTGCACGGAGTCCACGGGGGCGCCGGGGACGCGGCGGCCGACCGAGACGACGACCGTGCGGGCGCCGAGCGCGTCGAGGTAGGCGGCATCGGCGGCGGAGCCAAGGACGATCAGCGCTTCGCAACGGTGACTGAGCAGGGCCTCGACGGCCTTGGCCTCGCTGCGGCCCTGGGCGGCGGCGGAGAGCAGCACGTCGTAGCCGAGGTGTTCGGCCGCCGGGTAGATGCCCTCGATGAGGTCCGTGTGGAAGGCCTGGTGGACGGTGAACATCACGCCGAGGGTGCGGCTGCGGCCCCGGGCGAGGAGCCGGGCCGCGTTGTCGGGGCGGTAGCCGATCTCGTCCGCGATCCGGAGCACCCGTTCCCGGGTCTCCTCACTGGCTCCCGGCTGGTTGCGGAAGACGATCGAGACGAGCGCCCGGGAGACGCCCGCCTTCTCGGCGACGTCCACCATCGTGGGCCGCTGCCTGCCCGACGCATCCACCTGTGAACCAACCCTCCGAAGCCATTGACATGACGTTTGAACAGGGGTCATCGTACTCGCAGCAGCGAACTAGCGCGCGCTAGTAGAGCGCGGCAGAGCGATACGGGAACCCTGCGTGTCCCCGCGGAAAGGAACACCACTCATGACTGTGCGTGTAGGCGTCATCGGCGCCGGCTGGATAGGCAAGGAGCACATCCGGCGCCTCACCGACACCGTCACCGGCGCGCGCGTCACCGCGGTCACCGACATCGACGCGGCCCGCGCCGAGGAGGCGGCGGCGCCGGCCGGGGCCCAGGTGCTGCCCGACGGGGCGGCCCTGATCGCGGCGGACGACGTGGACGCGGTGCTCGTGACGTCCTGGGGCCCGACCCACGCCGAGCACGTACTGAACGCGGTGGCCGCCGGGAAGCCGGTGTTCTGCGAGAAGCCCCTCGCCACCACCGTCGAGGACTGTCTGCGCATCGTCGAGGCCGAGACGGCACTCGGCCGCCGCCTGGTCCAGGTCGGCTTCATGCGCCGCTACGACGCCGGCTACCGGAAGATGAAGCAGGTCATCGACTCGGGCCGGATCGGCGAGCCGCTGATCGTGCACTGCGCCCACCGCAACCCGACGGTCCCCGAGTCGTACACGTCGGCGATGGCCGCCCTGGACACGGCCGTGCACGAGGTCGACGTACTGCGCTGGCTGCTCGACGACGAGATCGTCTCCGCCCAGGTGGTCGTCCCGCGCGCCACCGGCAAGCGGTTCGACCATCTCAGGGATCCTCAGATCATGCTCTTCGAGACCGCCAAGGGCGTCCGGATCGATCTGGAGGTCTTCGTCAACTGCCAGTACGGCTACGACATCCAGTGCGAGGCGGTCGGCGAGGAGGGCGTCGTCAGGCTGCCCGACCCCGCCTCCGTCGGGCTGCGCAGCGCGGGCCGGCACAGCACGGAGATCCTCACGGACTGGGTGGACCGTTTCACGGACGCCTTCGACACCGAGTTCCGCGAGTGGATCGCCGGCGTCTCGGCGGCTGCCGAGCCCACCGGCCCGTCCGCCTGGGACGGCTACGCCGCGACCGTCATCACCAGCGCGACCGTCGAGGCCCTGGAGTCGGGCAGCGTCGTCGCCACCGACCTCAAGCCCCGCCCCGCGCTCTACGGAGGTGCCGCGTGAAGATCGCCCTCGACCCCTACATGTTCCGTGCGCTGCCGATCGACGCCATGGTGCGCACGGTGGCCGAACTCGGCTACGAGTACATCGAGTTGTCGCCGCGCGACGACTTCATGCCGTTCTTCCTGCATCCGCGCGCGGACGACGAGCGGATCGCGGAACTCAAGAACTCCCTGCGCGCACACGGCGTGCAGCTGTCGTCCGTGCTGCCGCTGTACAAGTGGTCCTCACCCGACGAGGGCGAGCGGCAGGCCGCCGTCCGCTACTGGAAGCGGATGATCGAGATCACCGCCGACCTCGAATGCCCGCTGATGAACTCGGAGTTCAACGGCCGCCCCGAGCGCGCCGCCGAGAGCGAGGCCGCGTTCTGGCGCTCGCTGGAGGAGCTGCTGCCGCTGTTCGAGCGCGAGGGCATCGCGCTGAACCTGGAGGCCCACCCGGACGACTTCTGCGAGGAGAACACTCCGGCGGTCGACCTGGTCCGGGCCGTCAACAAGCCCTGGGTGAACTACCTCTACTGCGCCCCGCACTCCTTCCATCTCTCCGGCGCCTCGGAGGTCGGTGCGGACATCGCGGCGATGATGCGGTACGCGGGCGACAAGCTCCAGCACGTCCACATCGCGGACTCCTTCAACCACAAGGCTTCGTCGGGCCTGCGCTACATCCTCAACCCGCCCGGCACCACGGCCCGTATCCATCAGCACCTGGACATCGGCCAGGGCGAGGTCGACTGGAACGTCTTCTTCTCCACCCTGCGCGAACTGGACTTCGACGGCGTCGCCACCGCCTGCGTCTTCGCCTGGGAGGAACGCGCCAAGGAATCCTCCGCGTTCATGCTCGACCGCATTCGCAAGGAACTGGGGGCGTGAACGGCCGCCCCATCGGCGGGAGTCGACGATGGGGCGGCAACCCGTCGGCCCTTCGGGGCGACACGGACCCACGCGCACCCGGCCTGACCTGACCCCGCGCCCGCCCCGGCTAGCGTGAGCCTCACAAAAACACCGAAGGACGACATTCCGCACCCCTTCCCCTGTGAGGCGTTCCGTCATGAGTCTGAGCATCCGCAACCAGATCCCCGGTACCGTCACCGCGGTCACCGCCGGAGAGGTCATGGCCACCGTCAAGGTCCGGCTCGACGGCGGTCAGGACCTCACCGCCGCGATCACCCGGGAGTCCGTCACGGAACTCGGCCTTGTCGAGGGCACCGTCGTGCGCGCCCTGGTCAAGTCCACGGAGGTCTCGCTGGCCACCGCCGCCGTCGAGGGCGTCTCCATCCGCAACCAGCTCCCCGGCACGGTCGCCGGCATCACCACGGGTGCCGCCATGGCCTCCGTCAAGGTCGCCGTCACGGGCGGTGAACTGACGGCCGCGATCACCACGGAGGCAGTGGACGATCTGGGCCTGGCCGCTGGTTCACCGGTCGTCGCCCTGATCAAGTCGACGGAGGTCTCCCTTGCGACCGGATGACCAGGTGAGCGGGTGAGCGGGTGAGCGGGTGACCGGGTGGGCAGATGGACGGGCGTGGGCCCACCGGCTGCTCCCGACCGCCGTGGTGGCGCACAGTAACCGGAGACTGTAGTCCGGTTGCTAGGCCGGACGTATGGCTGCGGCGGAGGGCGTGAAGGCGGCCGATCGCGGCCTGAGCGACCTGTTCACCCTCCGGCTGCCCGACTCGGAGGTCGCGACGATCCTCTGCGACCGGCAGTCCGCCGCCCTGACCAAGCTCGTGCGGCAGGCCCAGGAAGCCGGAGCCCTGCGGGACGACTTCGTGCCGGAGGACGTTCTCCTGTTCCTGCTGGCCAATGCGGGGGTCGTGAAGGTGACCCGGTGCGCCGCCCCGCACGCTTGGCGACGCCTGGTCGCGTTCCTGCTGACGGCGTGCAGGGCGGACCACACGGACCCGCTGCCTGCCGCGCCCACACCACTGCAGGCGGAGCGGGCTCTGATCGGCCACGCGGAGACGAAGGGCCTGGGGTCGCACCGACCGTGACGGCCGTTCCGGGGACCCCAGGTGCCCATTCGATGTCTCGCGCATCACACCCGTCCCACTCACCGCAGGGGGAATAAGCGGAGAGTTCAGTCCAGTTACCTGATCCAAGAGCATCCAGGAACAGGGTGTCGACGCGTCCACCGAGGTGTCGTGTCCTCGGCCGATCAGGAGGCTGTCGGACGATGAGCTGCATCACGGCGTGTGCCCCGCGCCGTCGCGCACACCGCGAGGAACGCCGGGGACGCCTCGCGCCGTCCAAGGTGATCACGGGCAGGGGCCTGCGGCGCGGGGCGGCGGGTGTGGCGGGAACGGGTCTCGTGTACGGCGGCCTCCTCGCCGTGACGGCGGACGGCAACGCCCTCTTCGGCTTCGGCTGGGCGGGGTCCGCCGCCGAGAACGCCCGTCCGTTCGGGACCGCCGTGACAGCCGGCTGGGCGACGGTAAGCGAGGCCACGACGGTGACCCTAGGCCACGTCGAGACCTTCGCCGCCTGGCCCTTGATGGCGCTGACCCTGTTCTGGCTGGCGTCCCGGAACCAGCCGGTCTATCTGCGCGGCGCCCTCGCGCTGTTCGTGTCCAACGCGGCCGGTCTGGCCGTCTTCGCCTCCGTCCAGGGCTTCCCGGCGGACGAGGCGGCCCTCGTCGGCGGCTACTTGGCGTTGCCGGGCGTGCTGGCGGGCGGGTATGTGCTGATGGCGCTGGCGGTCGTCGCCCTCACAGCGAGGTGCCGGGTACGGGCCGCGGCGACGGCCGTCGCGCTGTTCGCGGTCACGGCGGCGGTACTGACCCCGGACCACCACGCGCTCGGCACGCTGTCGGCCGCGGTAGCGCCGCTGCTGGCGTGGTACGGCATCGCGGCTCTCGAGTCCCGCCGGGCAGCCGGGCGCCGAAGCGTCGATGCGGTCCCGCCCGTCACCGTGCCGGAGGCGGGCGTGGTCGCCCTCCGGCCGCGCGCCGAGGCCGCCCCGGAGGAACGGACCGGCTCCGATCCCGTACCGCTGCCGAGGGCGGGCTGACGGCGGTCACTTGACCGGACTCGGCCTCGCCATCGTCCGCGACGTCGCCGAGGTCCACGGCGGCACGGTGACCGCGGGCCCCCGCCCGGGCGGCGGGGCCCGGATCGGCTTCACCGTGGCGGGTTCGCGCCTGCTGCCCGGGGCCGAAGCCGACTGACCTGCCCGTGGACGGGCCGGGTCCGGCCGACCGACGAAGGCTGGTCCGTCGGGTGGCCCTCTGAACAGGCCTTTTCCATCGAGCCTTCCGCGAGGCGGAAGCAGTATTGCGCCCCCCTGACGCCCTTCCGGACGATGTCGCCATCACCCAACGACGGGAGCCGCAACGATGCCGCACACCACCGCCTTCGCCAGGAACCAGTGGTACGTCGCCGCCTACAGCCACGAGGTGGGGCGGGAGCTGCTCGGACGGACGATTCTCGGGGAGCCGCTCGTCTTCTATCGCACCGAGGGCGAGGGGACGCCGATAGCCCTGCACGACCGCTGTGTGCACCGCCGGTACCCGCTCTCCGAGAGCGGACTCGACGGCGACCGGATCGTGTGCGGTTACCACGGCTTCACCTACGACACCACTGGTACGTGCGTGTACGTGCCGGGGCAGAAACGGGTGCCGCGCACCGCCCGCGTCGCCTCCTACCCGGTCGTCGAGCAGGACTCGCTGATCTGGGTCTGGATCGGCGACCCGGCACTGGCCGACCCGCAGACCATCCCGCGCGCCCGGCACCTCGACTCCCCCGGCTGGACGACCATCCAGGGCA
Source organism: Streptomyces sp. GQFP (assembly GCF_021545335.1). Taxonomy (GTDB): domain Bacteria; phylum Actinomycetota; class Actinomycetes; order Streptomycetales; family Streptomycetaceae; genus Streptomyces. Next base: position 1,325,291 of record NZ_CP089312.1, read on the forward strand.
TGGAGCCGATCGACGCCGACTACGGGCTCCTGGTCGACAACCTGCTCGACCTCTCCCACGAGACCTATCTGCACGGCGGCTACATCGGCACCCCCGAGGTCGCCGAGACGCCGATCACCACCGAGGTCGACGAGGGCGCCGGGATCGTCCGGGTCAGCCGGCACATGGCGGACGCCGAATGCCCGCCGTTCTACGCCAAGTCGACCGGGATCGAGGGGCGGATCACCCGCTGGCAGGACATCGAGTACCACGCGCCGTGCCTGTATCTGCTGCACAGCCGGATCGCGCCGGTCGGCGTGGTGCCCGAGGCGGACGGCAGCGACCCGAACGGCTTCCACACCGAGATCACGTACGCGATCACTCCGTCGTCCGACGGCAAGGTGTACGACTTCTGGATGGTCTCGCGGGACTGGGCCACGGACGACGACGAGGTCACCGAGTTCCTGCGGAGCAACAACCACACGGTCGTCATGCAGGACGTCGTGGCGCTCAACCTCCTTCAGGAGACGCTGGGTTCGGAGCGCACCGGCTACCAGGAGCTGAGCATCAACATCGACACCGGTGGTCTCGCCGCCCGCCGTATCCTCGCCCGGCTGGTCGAGGAGGGCGACAAGCCCGTGGAGAAGGTCCTGTGAGCAGCCCCACGGGCGAGGTCTACCGCATCGACTGGCTGCCGGGCACGGACATCCTGCACGGCACCTGTCACTGCGGCCGTGAACACAGCTCGCAGGACCCCATCGAGATGTGGGAGTGGATGCTCTCCCACCCCCAGGGACATCAGCCGCAGGCCGACCAGCCGCAAGGAAGCAGCTCATGAGCGTGTACGAAGCCGAACTCGTCGTTGATCGGCGCGAGTTGGCCGCCGATGGCGTGCTCGCGCTCAGTCTGCGGCATCCGCTGGGTGAAGAACTCCCGCCGTGGGAGCCCGGCGCCCATGTCGACGTCGTGCTCGGGCCCGAGCTGGAGCGCCAGTACTCGCTGTGCGGGGATCCGGCCGACCGGTCGGCGTGGCGGATCGCGGTGCTGCGCGAGCCGGACGGGCGCGGTGGATCGGCGTACGTGCACGGGCAGTTGGGGCTCGGCGACAAGGTCCGGGTACGCGGCCCCCGCAACCACTTCGCCCTCAAGCCGGCGCCCCGCTACCGCTTTGTCGCGGGCGGTATCGGCATCACCCCGATCCTGCCGATGCTCGCCGCCGCCGAGGCCGCGGGCGCCGAGTGGACCCTGCTGTACGGCGGGCGCACCCGCAACTCCATGGCGTTCACGGAGGAGTTGGAGCGGTACGGGGACAAGGTCACGTTCGCTCCGCAGGACGAGACGGGGCTCCTCGACCTCGACTCGGAGGTCGGGCGGCTGGCGGAGGGCACCCTCGTCTACTGCTGCGGTCCCGGGGCCCTTCTCGACGCGGTGGAGTCCGTCTGTCCGGGCGGTGCGCTGCACGTCGAGCGGTTCACGCCCAAGGCGCAACAGGGCGGTGACGACAGCGAGTTCGAGGTCGTGCTGCAGCGCAGCGGCCGTACGCTGACCGTGCCCGTCGACGTGTCCGTGCTTGACACCGTGCGCGAGGCCGGGGTCGAGGTGCTCTACTCCTGCACCGAGGGCACCTGCGGCACCTGTGAGACGGACGTCCTCGAAGGCACCCCGGACCACCGGGACTCGGTGCTCTCGGACGAGGAGCGGGAGGCGGGCGAGACGATGCTCATCTGTGTGTCCCGGTGCCGTGGTCCGCGGCTCGTCCTCGACCTGTAGCCATCGCCAGGTCGGCCTCGATCCGGGCGACGGTCGCCAGGAGATGGGGCAGCAGGTCCCGGCGTACCGACTCCACGGAGTTGCGGCCGGCGTGGACGGGAATGTTCACGCCGGCCACCACCTCGCCGTCCCGGTCCCGCACCGGGGCGGCGACCGAGCGCAGCCCCTCCTCCAGTTCCTGGTCGACGACGGCGTACCCCTGTCGCCTCACGCGCTGAAGTTCCGCCCGCAGTACGGCCGTTGAGGTGATCGTCCGGTCGGTCAGCGGGCGCAGGTCGGCGCCGGCGAGGCGGGCGTCCAGCTCATCCTCGGGCAGATACGCGAGGATCACCCTTCCCACTGACGTGACGTGGGCCGGGAAGCGGGTGCCGACGGTGATGGCGGCGGTCATGATGCGGCGGATGGGGACGCGGGCCACGTACACGATGTCGTCGCCGTCCAGGACGCACAGCGAGGACGACTCCCCCACCTGCGCGACGAGTTGCTCCAGATGCGGTTCCGCGATCTGCGGCAGGGTGAAGGCGGCGAGGTACGCGTAGCCGAGTTCCAGCACGCGTGGCGTGAGCCGGAAGAGCCGGCCGTCGCTGTGGACGTAGCCGAGGTCGGCGAGGGTGAGCAGGAAGCGGCGGGCGGCGGCACGGGTCAGTTCGCAGGCGCGGGCGACCTCGCTGAGCGTCAGCGCCGGGTGTTCGGCGTCGAAGGCGCGGATGACGGCCAGGCCGCGTTCGAAGGAGCGGACGAAGTGCGGGGCGCGGGCGGCAGCGGTCATCGTAGCCTCCAGGGGACGTACGAGTGTGCGCTGTGCGCACGCTATGAGTGCGTGCCGTGTACGTCAACAACCGGGTACGGCACGGGCATTGACCCTGGCTCGTACGGGGCTCTACGTTCCCGCTGAGACGTTCTCCCTGAGCACGCCCGTGCTGTCTGCGCACAATCCGCCACCATCTGGCACAACCTGTCGGAGCACCAGGATCGGTCCCACAGGAGGAGTCATGCGTCGTCTGTTCACCGGCCTCACGGCCGCCACGCTCCTGATCACCGCGACGGCCTGTGGTTCGTCGGACGGTTCCGGCTCGTCGGGCGGCACCACGTCGTCCAGCGGTATCACCACGGTCAAGGTCGGCATCATCCCCATCGTCGATGTGGCGCCCCTCTATCTCGGCCAGCAGAAGGGCTTCTTCAGCGAGCGCGGGCTCAAGCTGTCCCTCACCCTCGCGCAGGGCGGCGCGGCGATCGTGCCGGGTGTCGTCAGCGGCCAGTTCCAGTTCGGCTTCAGCAACGTGACGTCGTTGATGATCGCCCAGTCCAACAACGTGCCGGTCAAGGCCGTCGTCAACGGGATCGCCTCGACCGGTGTGAAGGGCAAGGACTTCGGCGCGATCACCGTGAAGAAGGACAGCCCGATCAAGTCGGCGAAGGAACTGGAGGGCAAGAAGGTCGCCGTCAACACCCTCAAGAACATCAACGAGACCTCGGTGCGCGAGGCGGTGCGCAAGGCGGGCGGTGACCCGGACAAGGTGACCTTCGTCGAGCTGGCCTTCGACCAGATGCCCGCCGCCCTCGACAGCGGGCAGATCGACGCCGCCCAGGTCGTCGAACCGGCCCTCGCGACCGTCAAGAGCCAGGGCGGTGTGGAGATCGGCTGGCCGCTGGTGGACATCGCGCCGAACTGCACCGTCGCGATGTACTTCACCTCCACCCAATACGCCCAGCAGAACCCGGAGTTGGTGAAGAAGTTCCAGGAGGCCACCGCCGAGTCCCTCGCCTACGCCGACGCCCACCCGGACGAGGCCCGCCAGATCATCACGACGTACACCAAGATCCCCGCGGACGTACTGGCGAAGGTGACCCTGCCGAAGTGGCCCGCCGAGGCCAACCGTGCCTCGATCGAGGCGCTGATGAAGCTCGGCGAGGAGGACGGGCTCTTCAAGAAGACCCCCGACCTGGACAAGTTGCTGCCGTGAGAGGGACGAACGCCGTTCTCGGCACGACCGGGCTCGCGGTCTTCCTCGCCCTGGGCGAGGCGGTGCCGCGGCTCGGTCTCGTCAAGGAGGCGTACTTCCCGCCCGTCGCCCGGATCGCCGGCGCCCTCCGCGACGAGCTGTCCGACGACACCTTCTGGGCGGCGCTCGGCGACACGCTCACCGGCTGGGCGCTGGGCCTCGCCATCGCGGTGAGCGCGGGCATCGCCGTCGGGGTGCTCGTGTCGGTCGTGCCGTATCTGCGCGAGGCCACGGCGTCGACGATCGAGTTCCTGCGCCCGATCCCGTCGGTCGCGCTGATCCCGCTCGCCGTCCTCCTCTACGGCAGCGAACTGCGCTCGGTCCTCCTCCTCGTCGTGTACGCCTCCTTCTGGCAGGTGCTGGTCCAAGTCCTGTACGGCATCCAGGACTTGGACCCGGTCGCGGACGAGACGGCCCGCTCGTACGGTCTGGGCGGCTGGGCGCGCATCCGGTACGTGCTGTGGCCGACCGCGCTGCCGTACGTCATGACCGGCGTACGGCTGGCCGCGGCCGTCGCGCTGATCCTCACGGTGACCGCCGAACTGGTCATCGGGGCACCGGGGTTGGGCGCGCGTATCGCCATCGCGCAGAACTCGCAGGCGGTGCCCGAGATGTACGCGCTCATCGTGGTGACCGGGCTGCTCGGCCTTGTCATCAACGTGGGCGCCCGTACGGTGGAACGGCGGGCGCTGGCCTGGCACCAGTCGGTGCGCGGGGAGGTGGCGGTGTGACCCGGCTCCTGCTCCGGCTGGTCTTCGTCGTCGCCCTGCCCGTCGTCCTGCTCGGGCTCTGGTGGCTCGCCTCCGACGACAGCACCAACCCTTTCTGGCCACCCCTGCGGACGATCCTCACGGCCTTCCCCGACGTCTGGACCCCCGAACGGCTCCGCGCGGACGTGCTGCCCAGCGTCCTGCGGCTGGCCGCCGGGTACACGGTGGCGGCCGTCGTCGGAGTGGCCCTCGGCACGGTCATCGGCTCCTACCGGCGGGTGCGGGCCCTGTGCGAGCCGGTACTGGAGTTCCTGCGGGCAATCCCGGCGCCCGTCCTGATCCCCGTCATCATGCTGTTCGCGGGCATCGACGACACCATGAAGATCACCGTGATCGCGAGCGGCTGCGTCTGGCCGATCCTCCTCAACACCGTCGAGGGGGTGCGCGCGGTCGACCCGGTGATGGCCGAAACGGCACGTTCGTACGGGATCACGGGAGCCGCCCGACTGCGGAACGTGGTGCTGCGCTCGGCGAGCCCGCAGATCTTCGCGGGGCTGCGCCAGGCGCTGTCCATCGCCATCATCCTGATGGTCATCAGCGAGATGTTCGCCGCCAGCAACGGCCTCGGTTTCACCATCGTGCAGTTCCAACGCGGCTTCGCCATACCGGACATGTGGACCGGGATCCTCGTCCTGGGCCTGCTCGGCTTCGTCCTCTCCGTCGTCTTCCAGCTGGTCGAGCGGCGGGTGCTCGGCTGGTACCACGGTCTGCGCGCCTCGGCCCGGCGGTCGCAGTGAGCCTCTCGAACGTGAAAGGGCGGTCCATGGGCGCGCTTCTCGATGTATCCGGGCTGAACAAGGTCTACGAGGGGTCCGGGCGCCGGGTCGAGGCGGTGCGGGACCTCACCTTCGGCATCGAGGCGGGTGAACTCGTGTGCCTGGTCGGCCCGTCGGGCTGCGGCAAGACGACCCTGCTGAAGTGCGTGGGCGGGCTCATGACACCGACGGCGGGCCAAGTGACGCTCGCGGGACGGCCGGTGAGCGGTCCGCCGCCCGGGATGGCGTTCGTCTTCCAGGAGTACGGTCGCAGCCTGTTCCCCTGGATGCGCGTCGGCGACAACGTCGAACTCCCGTTGAAGCAGAAGGGTTTGTCCAAGTCCCGGCGCCGTGAACTGGTCGCGGACGCGCTGCGTTCGGTCGGGCTCGCGGACGCCGCCGGGGCGTATCCGTGGCAGCTGTCCGGCGGGATGCAGCAGCGGGTCGCGATCGCCCGCGCGCTCGCTTACGAGCCCGAAGTCCTGCTGATGGACGAGCCGTTCGCGGCGGTCGACGCCCAGACCCGCGCCGACCTCGAAGACCTCGTACGGGGCCTGTGGCGGCAGCGCGGGATCACGATCCTGTTCGTCACCCACGACATCGACGAGGCCGTGTACCTGGGTCAGCGGGTGCTCGTCCTGTCCGCGTCCCCGACCGTCGTCAGGGAGCAGCTGACGATCGATCTCCCGGACGAACGCGACCAGTTGCACACCCGGGTCGCCCCGCGCTTCGCCGAACTGCGCACCCATGTGTACGAGCAGATCCAGGCGGCCAAACGCGGGAACCCGGCACCCGGCCCGACGGACAGGGTCGAGGACGTCGCGGACAGGGCGGTGGACAAGAACTGATCCGGGAATGGTGCTGGGGCTGACAGGGCGGTGGCCCCGGTGCCGTCGGCGACCTGAACGCCGACGGTTCCGGGGCCGGGTCCCCGTGTCACGCCTCCGGGGCCGGCACCACACTCAGGTGGCTCGCCGAGCGCCGCGGGCGGCGTGGTCCTCGCGGGGCGTCCGTCGGGCGCCGCGTCTCGCGGAGCACCAGCGTCAGCCTCGTATAGCCCATGTCCTGAAGGGACTTGGAGGTCTCTCCCACGACCCGGCACTCGGTGGCGCCCCAGCGCGGGTCGGGGTGCAGCAGGGGGCGTACGGCGCCGTCGCGCTGGACGGCCTCCGCGCCGACCGCCCGGATCCAGTGCGGCAGGCCCTGCCGGTAGGCGGCCTCCATGATCGGGTCCTGGGCGATGTCCCGGCGGATGGACTGCAGGCCGCGGTCCTGGCTGTGCCGTTCCACGGCGGCGGCGAAGTGCGCGAGCATCGGCAGGCACCAGCTCGACTCGTGCTCGCCGAGGACCGTGCCCGCGTCCGGGTGGAAGAGGACGAAACGGAGGAAGTTGTCGCCGGGCATGGCCGTGGGATGCGGGCCGACGGCGCGGAAAAGTGTCTCGAACGCGGTGTTGGAGAGGACCACGTCCCACCGGTGGTCGAGGACGACGGACGGAAAGGGCACGGCCTCAACGAGCGTGGCGTAGTCCCGCAGATACGCCTGGGCCTCGGGACTCTCGGGGACCGGCCGCGGCGCCGGCCGCTGCCCTCCTGCCTGAAATGCCATCGGGAGGTCACCCCTCTTGCCTATGCGGCCTTCACGCGGCGCCCTGATCCTGCTGCCCCGGCACGAGCCGTGTCAACTATCGTGGCATTTCATGCCTGTTGACGGCTGAATCTGGCCACAGATGTGGCGAGAGCTGGATGTGAGTTCGAACAACCCGCTACTCTCTCCGGGCAGTTCGCGGCAACAGCGATGCCGGACGAAGACGAAGACGGACCAAGACGTGGGAGACCTGTCGGTGACGGATGGCTACGAGGTTCCGGGCGCCACGGCGACGGTTCTGCTGTCCGCCGTAGTGGCCCGTGTCACCGCGCTCGCGGACCGGCTCGGCGTACCGCACACCGAGGTCTTCAGGACGGCGCAGCTCTCCACCGCGTCCGGTGTCCCCGAGAGCGTCGTCAAGGCCCTGCTGAGCGGCCAGAGCGCCGGCGAACCCGATCTCCAGGCCCGTTTCCTGCAACGCCTTGGCCTGCTGCGCCGCACGCGGCTCAAGCCGAACGGCCGTAAGTACACCCAGCAGGAGATCGCCGACGGCGCCGGTATGTCGCGCCAGCAGGCGGGCGCCCTCATCAACGGCGACCGGCGCCCCACGATGGAGCACTGCGACGCCATCCAGCGCTTCTTCAGGGTGCACGCCGGATTCCTCACCGCGGAGGACCCCGAGGCGCTCGCGGGCGCCCTCCAGCGCACCGAGCAGGAGCTTCTCCAGCAGCTCGCCGACCGTGAGCGCGAGGCGGCGGCGGCCGCCTTCGACCCGCTGGAGCGGCTGCTGCAGGACCACGGAGTCCGCGGAATCGCCTGGCGGGCCGCGCAGCTGCCCTCCGACCAGCATCGCGACAAGGTCGCCGAGTGGCTGGACATGCTTCTGGAGAGCGTCAAGCGGCCGGAGTCGTGATCCGAGGGATGACTGTGAACATCGGCAAGGAAATGCGCCGCCTGTGCGGCGAGTTGGTCACCGAGCTGAAGCTCCCGGCACCGGCGGAACCCGCCGACCTCTATACCGCGCTGTGCGACGCGATGAGCAGGCGCCGCGGCCGTCCCGTCCTGTTCCGCGCGGCGCCCTTCCCGCCCGGCACGGCCAGCGGGCTGTGGCTCGACATGGCCGACCAGGATCTCATCGTGGTCGAGGAACGCACCGCGCCCGACCACCAGTTGGTGATCCTGGGCCACGAGCTGTGGCACATGCAGTCCGGGCACTGCGGCCATCATGTCGACGGCGCCGCGGTCGCCGCCCGCCTGCTCAGCGACACCGCGGACCTCCAGGCCACGGTCCGCAAGGTGGCCGCCCGCACCCGGTTCGACCTCGCGGACGAGCAGGAGGCCGAGAGCTTCGGCCTGCTGCTGGCCAGCAAGTGCCGTACGTGGCTGGCCGGTTCGGCGCTGCGCAAGCCCGTTCAGCGGGACCAGCTCGCGGGCCGGATCGAGGCCTCCCTCGGCTATCGCGGGCCGCAGAGCTGAGGCAGGGCCCGGCGTGAACGACTCCAGCTACTACGTGCCGTCCGCCGCGATGGTGATCGTCCTCCTCCTCAAGGGCCGAACGGTACTGCGCGCCTGGCGGGACCCGCTGCTGCGGTCGGTGTACGCGCTGCTCCTGCTGTCCGTGCTGGTGTTCTTCTTCGCGGCCCCGCCGACGATCTCCTGGGTCAACCGCGTCACCGCCGTCCCGAACATCTCGGCGCCCCTCGTGTACTGCCTGCTGAGCGCCTTCAGCGCCTCCTGCCTGGTGCTGATCATCAACTGGCGCGGCGGCCCGCCCGAGTCCACCCGCCGCGCCTCGCGCCGTTGGATCGCCGGATACGCGGTGGTGATCGTGGCGACGGCGGCTCTGTTCGCCCTGGGCGACGCCCCCGAGCAACGCCTGCGCGATTTCGACACGCACTACGCGAACACGCCGTACACCCGCGAGATGATCGTGTTGTACCTAGTGGCACTGACCGTCGCGAACATAGCGATGAACATGATGTGCTGGCCGTGGGCGCTCCAGGTGCACGGCTGGCTGCGGGTCGGCCTGCTCGTCATCGTGGCCGGCTTCTTCTGCAACATCGCCTTCGCCGCCGCCAAGATGACGGCAGTGATTGCCCGCTGGAACGGCGAGAACCTCGACTATCTGAGCACGTACGTGGCCCCCGCGATGGCCGCCGCCGCGGAGGTCGTCACCGCGGCCGGCTTCTGCATCCCGCTGGCCTTCCAGCGCGTGGGCGACGTATGGAGCACCTGGTCGACCTACCGCCGCCTGAGCCCCCTGTGGCGGGAACTGGCCCCCCTCTCGGACCACGGCGACCGCGGGGTCCGCATCGCCTGGTGGTCCCCGGCCGAACTCCAGGTCACCCAACGCGAGTCCGACATCCACGACGGCATGCTCAGCCTGTACCCGTACTTCGACCCAACGGTCCGAAGCAGGGCTTACGAGGCCGCGGTCGCCGCCGGCTCGTCCCCCGAGGGCGCGAGGGCAGAGGCGGACGCGGCGATGGTGACGGCGGCGATACGGGCCAGGTCAGCGGACCCGGAGGGCAGGGTGATCAACGCGGCGGCGACAGAGAACGGCCCGTCAGCACCGTCCGAGGGCCCCCGAGACTTGCTGGCCATGTCACACGCGTTGCGCAAATCACCGGTGGTAGCGGCGGTACGAGAAGCAACGGTGGCTTGGCAGTAGGGGGCGCGGACGGCCTTTTAGGGGCGCGGGGAACTGCGCGACCAGCCCCCACCGGCCCGCACCTAGCAAACTACGTCGCACTACGCTCACTCACCTCCCGCAACTCCTCCTCCCCCACCCCCTCCCTCACAGGCCGCCCATCCACCAACAACTCCCGCCAATGCTCCCGACTCCAGTCAGCCGGCGCACTCCCCCCAGTGAACTCCTCCACCAGCTCCACAAACCGCACCGGATCACTGTGGAACGGAAAATGCCCCGCCCCCTCAAAAATCTCCAGCCGACTACCGGGCATGGCCTCATGCGCCCCATACGCATGCCGCACCGGCACCACACTGTCCCGGTCCCCCCACAGCAACATCGTCGGCATGCCCTCAGTCAGATAGCACCGGTCGAGCATGGTCACGACCTGCCCCCGCCAGTCGACCACCGCCCGCAGCGTACGGATGAAGGCGTTGCGCGAGGTCTCGTCGGGCAGCGCGTCCACCAGCGTGAGCAACTCGGGCGCGTCCTGCCCCAGATCGGTGTCCAGCAGCTTCATCAGCCGTACGGCAAGCCCCACTTGCAAGCGCATCCCCGGCAACCGCAGTGCGGACAACGCGAGATGGGCACCGGGCAGAGACACGGCCCGCAGAACCGGGTTCACCTCACGCCCCACACCCCCCGCACTCACGAGAATGAGCCGCTCGGTGCGCTCGGGGAACTGATAGGCGAACTGCATCGCCACCCCGCCCCCGAGCGAGTGTCCGACGAGCGTCGCGGACTCGATGCCGAGGGTGGTGAGCAGATCGCGCACGCCGTTGGCGTAGGCGGCCACCGAGTAGTCGGCGCGCGGTTTGTCGGACGCGCCGTGGCCGAGCAGGTCGGGGGCGATCACGGTGTGGCTGCGGGCGAGGTCGGGGATCAGCTCGGCCCAGGTCGCCGAGGAGTCGCCGATGCCGTGGATCAGGACGAGCGCGGGGCCCGAGCCCGCCATGCGGAAGGCCCGACGGTACCCGTGCACGACGCGGTACCGCAGTTCCAGTTCGCCGTCGCCCACCGAACGCAGCCGTACGGCGCGTGCCGGTCCGTGACGCGAGACGTCCGTCACACCGCCCACCTCCCCGTGTTCCTGTGCGCTGACGCGCCGACCCCTTGCTGAAAAGCCTTTCCCTTCAGCGTAGAACCCCATTCTCACGAGGCGTTTCGAGGAGGTTTCGCCTCCGCTAAGCGAGCGAACCGACGCGTACGGGAACCGGATTGTCAGTGGCGCGCGGCAAGCTGGGAGGTGCAGGAATGACGCCGACACGGGGAGAGCCGACCGATGCCGACCGCCGTACTGACCGACCGTGAGCGCACCGCCGTACAGGCCTACTTGAGGCTGCTGCACACCGTGCGCGCGGCCTTCGACATGCCGCCGGGAAGCCGCCGACCACCCGTCGTGCCGCCCGCCGTTCTCGCCGAGGCGGAGGCGGCGCTGGCGGCGGCGGGCCTCTCGGGCAACGAGGAGAGGTTCTTCGAGCTGCTCAGGCAGGCTGGTGCGGCACGCTGACCGCCGTACCCAGCAGCCCGCGCCGCACGGTCCAGCGGCCGTCGAAGTACCCGAGTTCGTGGCCATCGACGACCGGTCCGGGCACCAGCAGTCGGGCCCGGAAGGTGCCGTACGGGTGCGCGCCGGGGGCGGCCGTGAACGCGATGTCGGCCTCGCTGAAGTCCAGCCACTTGCCGGTGAGGGGGAACCACGCCTTGTAGACCGACTCCTTGGCGCTGAACAGCAGCCGGTCCCAGTGCACGGGGATTCCGTGCGCGCCGGGGCCGCCCTCCGCGAGCTCCCGCAGGTGTTCCCGTTCCGTGGACAGGGCCACGGAGTCGAGGACGCCCTCGGGCAGCGGCTGGTGGGGTTCGGCGTCGATGCCGATCGAGGCCAGGTCGGTGGCGCGGACCAGTGCGGCGGCACAGTAGCCCTCGCAGTGGGTCATGCTGCCGACCAGCCCGGCCGGCCACTGCGGGGCGCCCCGCTCGCCGGGCAGCACGGGCTGCGGCGGCACGCCGAGCTTCTCCATGGCACGGCGGGCACACGCGCGGACGAGGGTGAACTCGCGGACGCGCTTGGGCACCGCCCGGGTCACGAGCGCCTGCTCCTCGGGATACAGCGTCGCGCCACCGAGGCCACCGCCCGCAAGGCCACCGTCTCCAAGGCCACCGGTGCCCAGCCCACCGGTGGCCGGCCCACCGCTCCCGGGTCCACCGGCCCCGTCCCCACCGCCGACGGTCTCGTCACCGTGCGTTTCCACGGCCACCACCGTGGCCGGAAGCAGCTCCTCGATCACCGGATCCGACCTCCATCGGCAGTATGCGGCGCAGCCTTCCCGGGTCTCCGGGGCGCTTCTGCCACTCGCGGGGGTAGCCCACCGACACTTCTTCGAAGCGGACGCCCTCGTGCCAGGTGGTCCGAGGGATGTGCAGATGACCGTAGACCATGGTCGCGACGCGGAAGCGGCGGTGCCAGTCGGCGGTCAGCGTGGTGCCGCACCACATGGCGAACTCGGGGTGCCACAGCACGTCCGTCGGATGCCGGTCCAGCGGATAGTGGTTGACGAGCACCGTCGGCAGGTCCTCGGGCAGCTCCGCGAGCCGCCGCTCGGTCTCCGCGACCCGGGCCCGGCACCAGGCCTCGCGGGTCGGATAGGGGTCGGGGTGCAGAAGGTACTCGTCGGTGCAGACGATGCCGGTGCTCTCCGCGTACGCGAGGCCCTCCGCCTTGGTCGCGCAGCCCTGCGGCAGGAAGGAGTAGTCGTAGAGGAGGAAGAGCGGCGCGACGGCCACGGGGCCGCCGGGGCCCTCCCACACTGGGTACGGGTCCTCGGGCGACACCACACCCAGTTCGCGGCAGAGGGCGACCAGGTGTTCGTAGCGGGCGACGCCGCGCAGGGTGACCGCGTCCTTGGGGTGGGTCCACAGCTCGTGGTTGCCGGGTGCCCAGATGACCTTCCGGAACCGGCCGGCGAGGGTTTCGAGGACCCAGCGGATATCGGCCACGCTCTCCGACACGTCGCCGGCGACAAGGAGCCAGTCGTCGTCCGAGTGGGGGTGCATCCGTTCGACCAGGGCGCGGTTCTCCGGGTAGCCGATGTGCAGATCGCTGATCGCCAGCAGCTGTCCGGCACCGCCGGCCGTCGTCTCCACCCCAGCCCCTTCCGCATCCGAACTCCGCCTCCGCGAGCGCGCGTTCGGACCCACAAGAACACATCCCCGGCGGCCGGACAAGTAGGGCTCCCCGCGCTCGGGAAGCCCCCTCCACGAAGATCCACGGGCGGCGGTGAAGATCACTACAGGGGCCACTGCTGGTGCACAAGGCAACACACGGTGTACTGCTGTCAATTCCGTAACACGCACGTAGCAGTATCAAGGTCCGCGGAGCCTTATGATCGCCTCAACACTTCCGCCACAAACCCGGTTCGCACCCGGCGGCTTGTCGTGTTCCCAACTCTCCCCTGGCCGGGCTCGGCCTTGCTCCGCCGTGCCCGTGATCCTTGAAAGGTGGCCCCTGCATGGTCTCTCGCGTACGCGTCTGGCTCAACCGCACGTACGCGGAGAACGTGTTCTTCATTGAACAGCTGCGGAGAAATCCCAGCGACCGCGCGGTCGAGATCCATGCCACCCACGGGGACGCCGACTCCCCCGTCCTGGCCGCCGCCGACACCGCCGCGATGGAGCCCGAGGGCCTGTCCCCCGCCGCGTACGTCGAATACGCGCTCGACCAGTGCGACCGCCGCGAGATCGACGTGTTCGTGCCGCGACTGCACCAGGACGCGATCGTCGAGCACCGCGCGGACTTCGAGGCCGTCGGCACCAAGCTGCTCGCGCCGACGCCCGAGGCGGTGGCCGTCTTCCAGGACAAGGCGACCGCGTACCAGGCCGTCGAGGCGGTCGGGGTGCCGGTACCGCCGTGGTGGCGGGTGCGCAACGCGGACGAACTCCTTGTCGCCGTCGAGCAGTTGGAGGCCGACGGCCACAAGGCGTGCTTCAAGCCGGCGGCAGGCGCGGGCGGTGTGGGTTTCCGGGTGATCACCCGTGCCCCCTTCTCGATGGCGCACCTGAACGGGTTCCCCAGCCCCTACGTCCAGTTGGACATGGTCCTCGACGTGCTGCGTAACTCCGAGGACGGCGTCGACTGGCTGGTGATGCCCCGTCTGGAGCAGCCCGAGGTGTCCGTCGACTGCCTCACGGGCCCCGACTCGCGCATCCGGATGGCGATCGGCCGCACCAAGAACGGCAGGCGGCGCGGCTTCACCCTCGACGAGGCCTGGCTGGAGCCCGCGCGCCTCATCGCCGAGGGCTTCGGACTGCACCACCTGAGCAACATCCAGTTCCGGATGTACGGGGACCGGCCGGTCCTCATGGACGTCAACACCCGCCCGGCCGGCGGACTGCACCAGCTCCAGCTGTGCGGCATCAACGCCCCTTGGGCCGCAGTGCAGTTGGCGCTCGGCGAGGACCCGGGCGACCTGGTGCCGCCGTTCCTCGGCCAGGACTACGCCGTGGTCTCCGCGCCGCGTCCGGTGCGCGCGGCATCGGTACCGGCCCACGCGGACGAGGTCCCGGCGCCCACACTGTCCGCCGTACCGGCACCGGTGACCGTCGAGGAGCCGGTCGCCGAGGCGACGGCCGAGGCATCGGCGGGAGCGCCGGCGGCAGCCACCGCGTAACCCCCTTCCCTGAGAGCCCTCAGGGAAAGGAGCCCGTACGAGGCCCCCGCATCGGGAAGAACCGTCCGCGCGATCGCGCGACCCGTTGCGGGGGCTTTCGGCATGTCCGGGGACGGTCAGGGCGGATGCGGCAATGACTCGGGCAGGCCGCATAAACACGGCCCGCCCACACCCGCGCCCCTAAGGGGCGCGGGGAACTGCGCGACCAGCCCCCACCGGGCCGGCAGCCAAAGAACCGCCTATCCGGCGGAGCCGACAGCCAACCGCAACGTCTGCACCTCGAACGGCCGCAACGTCACCGCCACCGAGTCACCCTCCACTGCAGCCTCCGACAACGGCCGCTCCAGCAGGTCGGTGATCTGAGCCCCCGCCAACGGGAACCCGATGCACAGCACACCCTCCGCCCGACCACCCCGCGACTCATAGAGCCGCACGACGACATCACCGGACGCGTCGTCGGCGAGCTTCACCGCCTCGATGGTCACACCGTCGCCGTCCGCCCACACCACCGGCTCCGGCGCCCCCGCCGCGTCCGCGACACGCAGCGGCAGGTTCAGCGAGTAGCCCTCGGCGACCGCGTCCTCGATGCTCGCGCCGGGCAGCAGCGAGTACGTGAAGCGGTGCTTGCCCTGGTCGGCCCCGGGGTCCGGGATCCGCGGGGCGCGCACCAGCGACAGGCGGACCGTGGTCGTCGTCCCGCCGTCCTCGCGGACCGTGCGGGAGACGTCGTGGCCGTACGTCGAGTCGTTGAGGACCGCGACGCCGTAGCCGGGCTCGGCGAGGTGCACCCAGCGGTGGCCGGAGACCTCGAACCGGGCCGACTCCCAGCTGGTGTTGGTGTGCGTGGGCCGCTGGACGTGGCCGAACTGGATCTCCGCCGACGAGTGCGCCGCCCGGATGTCCACCGGGAAGGCCGCCTTGAGGATCTTCTCTGCCTCGTGCCAGTCGATCTCCGTCTCGAAGTCGATCCGGGGACTGCCGGCCCGGATGGTGATCGTCTGGACGATCTTCGAGTCCTTGCCGAAGGCGCGCTCCACGCGGATGGCGCCGAGGAGCGGGTCCTCGTCGACGACCGTGACGGCGGACGCGTCGAGCAGGTCCGTGTAGCGGTTCTTGTAGTGCTTGTCGATGTCCCAGGCGTCCCAGTAGTTCGGGAGGTCCGTGTGCAGGCGGAGCAAGTTGCCCTTGTCTGCGAGGACTTCGCGGTTCGCCCGCAGGTCGCGGACCGAGGACAGGGTGCCGTCCTCCGCGACCTCCACGCGTACGAGGCCGTTGTCGAGGATCCGGCCGCCCGTGACCGTCACCGGCTGCAGGGGCTCCGCGACGGCCAGCGGGGCGCTGCCGCTCGCCGGGACCTCCACGTACATGGGGACACCCGTCGAGGTGCGGACCACCTCGGCCCGGTCGTACGGGCTGGTGTTGAACGCACGGGACTCGCCGCCGCCGAGCGCGGCCACCGCCTCGGCGGTGAGCGCCTCCAACTCCTCGGCCACGCGGGCGTATTCGGCCTCCGCCTCGCGGTGCACCCAGGCGATGGACGAGCCCGGCAAGATGTCGTGGAACTGGTGGAGCAGGACCGTCTTCCAGAGGCGGTCCAGGTGCTCGTACGGATAGGCGTAGCCCGGCGCGTGCAGCGCGGCCGTCGTCGCCCACAACTCGGCCTCGCGCAGCTTGTGTTCGCTGCGCCGGTTGCCCTGCTTGGTGCGGGCCTGGGAGGTGTACGTGGCCCTGTGCAGCTCCAGGTACAGCTCGCCGACCCACACCGGAGCGTCGGGGTACTCCTCGCGGGCCTTGGCGAAGAAGTCGTCGGGGTGCTCGATCTCGACCGTCGCCGAGCCCTCCAAGTCGGCGAGCCTGCGCGCCCGTTCCATGATCTCGCGGGTGGGGCCGCCGCCGCCGTCGCCCCAGCCGAAGGGGGCCAGCGAGCGGTTCGCGACGCCCTTCTCCTGGTAGTTGCGCGTCGCGCGGGCCATCTCCTCGCCGCTGAAACGGGCGTTGTAGGTGTCGACCGGCGGGAAGTGCGTGAAGATGCGGGTGCCGTCGATGCCCTCCCACCAGAAGGTGTGGTGGGGGAACTTGTTGGTCTGGTTCCAGGAGATCTTCTGGGTGAGGAACCAGTCGTTGCCGGCGAGCTTGGCGAGCTGCGGGTAGGCAGCGGTGTAGCCGAAGGAGTCCGGCAGCCACACGCCCTTGGTCTCGACGCCGAAGTGCTCGATGAAGAATCGCTTGCCGTGGATCAGCTGGCGGGCCATGGCCTCGCCGCCGGGCAGGTTGCCGTCGGCCTCGACCCACATGCCGCCGACCGGCGCCCACTGGCCCTTCTTCACGGACTCCTGGATGCGCGCCCACACCTTGGGGTAGTTGTCGCGCACCCACTCGTACTGCTGGGCCTGCGAGCAGGCGAAGATGAAGTCCTCGTACTCGTCGGCCAGCGAGGTGACGTTGGAGAAGGTGCGGGACGTCTTGCGCTTGGTCTCGCGGATCGGCCACAGCCACGCCGAGTCGATGTGCGCGTGCCCGACACCGGAGATCTTGTGGGCGCTGGCGTTGGCGGGCTTGGCCAGCGTGGGCGCCAGGGCCGCTCGTACCGCCGCCGCCGAACCGGCCACGTCGTCCAGGTCGAGCAGGTCGAGCGCGCGGTCCAGGGCGTGGGTGATCTCGTGGCGGCGCGGGTCGTGCTCGCCCAGCTCCAGCATCAGCTCGCGCAGGACCTGGATGTCGAGGTCGAGGTGGAAGACCACCTCGTCCAGGATCGCGAGGTCGGCGCGCTGGAAGGTGTAGATCGGCTTGTCACCGGCGGTGAGGATGTCACCCATGGGGGTGATCTTGGAGAAGTTGTCGGCGAGGATGTCCGGGTTGGAGGCCGCCTCGACCAGGTAGTCGATCTCCTCGCCGCCGACGGCCGGGTTGGCGATCGGCACGTACTGGTTGAGCGGGTTGACCGCCTTCAGCGGGGTGCCGTCGGTGCGGTGGACCAGGGCCTCGGCCTGGTTGCCCGGCCAGTCGCCGATGAAGCCGAGGTCGATGACCGCCTCGACGCGCCGCCCGGCCCACTCGGCGGGCACCTGTCCGCGCATCCGGAACCAGGTCGTGCCCCAGGGCGGGCCCCAGGGGGTGTCCATGGCGAAGGGCGTGTACGGCGCGGCCGCCGCCTCCTCGAAGGAGACCGGCTCGCCCGGCGCCTGCCAGGCCTCGACCGTGAAGGGCACCGTGGCCGCGTAGATCGCCGCCTTGATCCGCTGGTCGTGGAGGCGCTGGACGCGCTCCTCGATCCGCTGGCGTTCGTCGTGCATGAGAGGTCTCCAGATACGAGCGGGAGGGAAAGCGCTTACTTAAGGTACGCCAGGCCGGGGTGGACGGCGGTGTATCCGTCGACCAGCCTGCGGGCCACGTTGACCGAGTCGACGAGCGGGTGCAGCGCGAACGCCTTGACGGCCGTCGCACGGGAGCCGGACTCGGCGGCGGCGAGCACCTCGCGTTCGACCGCCTTGACCGAGCAGACCAGCCCTGAGGCGTGGTCGGGCAGCGGGTCGACGGTGACGGGGTGGGCGCCGTTGGCGTCGACCAGGCAGGGCACCTCGATGACGGCCTCGGCGTCGAGCACGGAGAGCGTCTTCCGGTTGCGGACGTTGAGGATCAGGGTGGTGCGCTCGTCGCGCGCGATGGCCCGCATCAGGGCGAGGGCGACCTTCTCGTAGCCCCCGGACAGGTCGTCGGCGTCGCGTTCGCCGGCGCCCGCCGTCTCGCGGGCCTCGGCCATGTAGGTCGCCTCGCGCTCGGCGCGGGTGCGCTCCCAGGCGGTGAGGGCGCTGGCGTCGGGCCGGGTCATCTCGTCGTAGAAACCGGCCTGCTGGTCGCGCAGGAAGGCGCCGCGGGTCTTCTCGGCCTCGCTGTAGGCGCGTACGGCCTCGCGGTTGAAGTAGTAGTAGTGCAGGTACTCGTTCGGGACGGCGCCCAGGGACTGGAGCCACTCGGTGCCGAAGAGCTTGCCCTCCTCGAAGGAGCCGAGGAGGTCGGGGTCGGCGAGCAGGCGCGGGAGTTCGTCGCGGCCGTTGATCCTGAGGCCGCGCACCCAGCCGAGGTGGTTGAGGCCGACGTAGTCGATCCACGCCTCGCCGGGGTTGGCGCCGAGCACGCGCGCGATACGGCGGCCGAGGCCCACCGGGGAGTCGCAGATGCCGATGACGCGGTCGCCGAGGTGGCGTGACATGGCCTCGGTGACCAGTCCTGCCGGGTTGGTGAAGTTGATGACCCAGGCGTCGGGGGCGACGCGGGCCACGCGCCGGGCGATGTCCTCGGCGACCGGGACCGTGCGCAGGCCGTAGGCGATGCCGCCGGCGCCGACCGTCTCCTGACCGAGGACGCCCTGGTCGAGGGCCACCTTCTCGTCGTTCGCCCTGCCCTCCAGCCCGCCGACACGGATCGCGGAGAAGACGAAGTCGGCGCCGGTGAGCGCCTCGTCGAGGTCGGTCGTGGCGCTCACCACGGGGGCGTCGGGCACCCCCGCCGCCTGCTCGGCCAGGACGCGGGTGACCGCCGAGAGGCGGCCCGCGTCCAGGTCGTGCAGGACGACATGGGTCACCCGGCCCTCGGCGTGGTCGCCCAGGAGCGCCCCGTACACGAGCGGCACGCGGAATCCGCCGCCGCCCAGAATCGTCAGCTTCACGCTATTGCACCTTTCCTGCCGTGATGACCTGCACCCCGGCCTCCTGCAGAGAGGACTGCGTCGCCGGGTCCACCGGCGCGTTCGTCACCACCATGTCCAGTTCGTCCGGGCCGCAGACCTTCGCCATGCCCGTGCCGGGGAACTTGGCCCGGTCGGCGAGCAGCACGACCCGGTCGGCGGCCTTGATCATGGCGCGCTTGACCGGTACCTCGACGACCGTGGTGTCCATCACCTGGCCGCCGGGGCGGACGCCGCTGGTGCCGAGGAAGAGCCAGTCGGCGTGCAGCTGGCGCAGGTTGTCCTCGGTGAGGAAGCCGACCAGGGAGCGGTATTCGCGCCGGACCATGCCGCCGAGGAGCACCAGTTCGATGCCCTCGTCGTCGACCAGCTCCTCGAAGACCACCAGGTTGCTGGTGATCACGGTGAGCCGGCGGCCGTGCAGCTGGCGGGCCAGCCGGTAGGCGGTGGTGCCGATGTCGAGCAGCACCGACTGGCCGTCCGCGACGAGCGAGGCGGCCCTGGCCGCTATCGCGTCCTTCTCGGCGACGCGCACCTCGGCGACCTCGGCGAAGGGCTGGTCGCCCTCCTCCACCACGGCGCCGCCGTGGACACGGGTGAGCAGGCCCTCCTCCTCCAGTCTGACCAGGTCACGCCGGATGGTGGCGGGGCTCACACCCAGTTGCTCGGAGAGATCGGTCACGGCCGCGGGGCCGCCCGAGCGCAGGGCCCGCAGGATGAGTTGATGTCGTCGTTCTGCCAGCACGCGCTGAACAGTACTCGTCATCTTCGATCATTTCTATGCTCAGTTCTGCTCGACTCTTGCCAAATCTTCCGAAGACGCGCACGATTCCGGTCATCAAACTCATCAAACTGACGAGTTTTGACGAGAGGATGCGCGCGTGGACGACGAACGGCCCGATGTGCTGCTGACCGGGCTGCTCTTCTTCGACCTCGTCCTGACCGGCCTGGGCAAGCCCCCGACGCCCGGCGAGGAGATCTGGACGTCGGGGATGGGCACCAGCCCCGGCGGGATCGCGAACCTCGCGGTGGCAGCCTCACGCTACGGTCTGAAGACCTCGCTGGCCACGGTCTTCGGCGACGACGCCTACGGCGCCCACTGCCGTGCCGTCCTCGCGGGCCAGGAGGGCGTCGACCTCTCGCTCTCGCGCACCGCGGACGACTGGCACACCCCCGTCACCGTCTCGCTCGCCTACGCCGGCGACCGCGCCCTGATCACCCACGGGCAGCCGCCGCCGTACTCCCAGGACGAACTCCTCGGCGACCCGCCCGAGGCGCGCACCGCGCTCGTGCACATCGAGGCCGAGCCCCACCGCTGGCTGGCCAAGGCCGCGGCGAACGGCACGCAGATCTACGCGGACGTCGGCTGGGACCCGACCCAGCAGTGGTCCTCGGACCTGCTCGACCAGCTCGCCCTGTGCCACGCCTTCCTCCCGAACGAGACCGAGGCCATGGCGTACACCCGTACCGACACCGCGGTCGCCGCCCTGGGCACGCTCAGCGAGCTGGTCCCGGTGGCCGTCGTCACGCGCGGCGGGGACGGCGCGGTCGCCGTCGACCAGACGACCGGCGAGTACGCGGAGGTCCCGGCGCTGCCCGTGGACGTCGTGGACTCGACGGGCGCCGGTGATGTCTTCGGCGCCAGTTTCGTCGCGGCCTCGCTCGGCGGCTGGCCGCTGGAGGAACGGCTGCGGTTCGCCGTACTGGCCGCCTCCCTCTCCGTGCGGCATCACGGCGGCGCGCTGGCCGCGCCCGGCTGGTACCACGTCCACCGCTGGTGGCACACGCTCGACGACCCCGAACTGCGGCGCGCCTACGGCTTCCTGGCCGACCGGCTGCCGGCCGATCCCGGCCCGCCGGTGCGGTTCGCACCCGTCACACCCTGAGACCCCCACCTTCCTCCCGTAATTCCCCCCTTAACGCACGTACCGAACAGATCCGAAAGGCGGTGGGAGCTGTGCAGCTCTCACGAAGAGGCCTACTGCGCGCGGGCCTGGCCGGCACGGCCGCCACCGCGCTCGGCGGCCTGGCGAGCGGCTGCGCCGTTCCGACCGGCTCCACCGGGCGCAACATGGTCCTCTGGTACTGGAGCGGCGGTCTGAGCGACACCGTCGTCAAGAACGCCAAGGCCCGCTACGACAGCTCGGTCGACCTCCGGGCGATCCAGATCGGCGGCCAGTACCGCTCGAAGCTCATCACCACGATCACCGGCCAGGCCCATGTCCCCGACATCGCGGGGCTCAAGGGCGAGGACATGGCCGCCTATCTCCCGAACGCGGACCAGTTCGTCGATCTGCGGACGCTGGGCGCGGAGAAGTACAAGAGCCAGTACCTGCCGTGGAAGTGGGACCAGGGCATCGCCGACGACGGCACGATGGTCGGCTTCCCGATCGACTGCGGCCCGGTCGCGCACTTCTACCAGTACGAGGTGTTCCGCAAGGCGGGTCTGCCGTACGAGCCCGCCGACGTGTCGAAGGAGCTGAGCACCTGGGAGGCGTTCTTCACCGCGGGCGAGCAGCTCAAGAAGCGTATTCCGGGCACCCAGTTGCTCACGGACGTCAACTCCGTCTTCGAGAACGTCGTCCAGCAGGGCTCGAAACGGTACGTCGACAAGGACCGTCACTTCATCGGCGACCAGCAGCATGTGCGCGACGCCTGGGCGCTCGCCGTCGAGGCCAAGCAGCGCGGGATCGTCTCGGACCTGGTGAACGGCACCCCGGACCAGTTGTCGGCCGTGCAGGACGGCAAGCTGCCGAGCCAACTGGGCGCCTCCTGGGCGACGTTCGACCTCAAGAACGGTGTGCCGAAGACCAAGGGCAGGTGGCGGATCGCCGACATGCCGGTGCGGCCCGCCAACAACGGCGGCTCGTTCCTGTCGATCACCAAGGCGTGCCGGGAGCCCGAGCAGGCCTTCCAGATCATCACCTGGATACTCAACGCGGCCAACCAGGCCCAGGGTTACGTCGACGCGGGCCTCTTCCCCTCCACGCCCGCCTCCTACGACCTGAAGCAACTGCGGGAGGCCGACCCCTTCTTCGGCGGCCAGGTCACCACCGACATTTTCGGGCCCGCCGCGCAGAAGATCGTGGTCGCCTACAACAGCCCGTACGACATCGCGCTCGGGACACCCATCAAGGACGAGATCAAGAACGTCGGCGTCCTCGGCAAGGACCCCAAGAAAGCCTGGAGTGACGCCATGAGCAAGTGCCGTCGCATCGCGAAGCACCTGGGGGTGAGCTACTGATGGCCGTCATCGAGCAGTCCCCGCCGGCTGTGGCGCAGCGGCCCTCGCCGGCCGGGCCGAAGAAGGGGTGGCGCAAGTACTGGCACCTCTACGCCGCGATCTCGCCCTTCTATCTGATCTTCCTCGGCTTCGGCCTGTTCCCGGTCGGCTTCTCGCTCTATCTGTCGTTCCACCGCTGGGACGGCCTCGGCTCGATGGAGTGGGCAGGGCTCTCGCAGTACCAGTACCTGCTGACCGACAGCGACTTCTGGAACTCGATCGGCAACACGATCATCATCTGGGCGCTGGCCACCTTCCCCATGATCTTCCTGGCGATGGTCACGGCCGTGATGCTCAACTCGGCGGTCCGCTTCAAGAACGTCTACCGGTTCGCGTACTTCCTGCCGAACGTCACCTCCGTCGTCGCCATCGCGATCGTCTTCGGCTCGATCTTCTCCACCAACTTCGGCATGGTGAACGCCATCCTCAACGCGGTGGGGATCGACCAGATCGCCTGGCTGAACACACCGTGGGGCATCAAGGTCACCATCGCGGCACTGATGACCTGGCAGTGGACCGGCTACAACGCGATCATCTTCCTCGCCGGGCTCCAGACCGTCCCGAGCGAGCTGTACGAGGCGGCGCGCATGGACGGCGCGGGCCCGATCCAGACCTTCTTCCGGATCACGCTGCCGCTGCTGCGGCCCACGCTGCTGTTCGTACTCGTCGTCTCGACGGTCACGGGTCTGCAGAGCTTCTCCGAACCACAGGTGCTGCTCCAGACCTCGTCCAACGACTCGACGTTCGCGGGCGGTCCGGGCCACTCCGGCCAGACGATGGTCCTCTACTTCTTCCAGCAGACCTTCGACAACAACGACTTCGGGTACGGAGCCGCGGTGGCGTGGGGCATCTTCCTCGTCGTCGTCCTCTTCTCGATCATCAACTGGCGCCTCGTGCAGCGCCGGGGCGACTAGGAAGGGCCCGCAAATGGCATTCATCAAGGGGTCCCGCCGCAGAGGGCTCGCGCTGCACCTCCCGCTGATCGT
This sequence comes from Streptomyces sp. GQFP, assembly GCF_021545335.1. GTDB lineage: Bacteria > Actinomycetota > Actinomycetes > Streptomycetales > Streptomycetaceae > Streptomyces. The sequence goes on from NZ_CP089312.1 coordinate 1,348,464, forward strand.
CGGCACGCTGATCTCGGCCTTCCCGTTCTACTGGGCCGTGATCATGTCGACGCACAGTTCGTCGGAGATCTTCTCGTACCCGCCGAAGCTGCTGCCGGGCACGCACTTCCTGGAGAACGTCCGCAATCTCTTCGACGCCATCGACTTCTTCGGGTCGATGTGGAACTCGCTGCTCGTCGCGACGGCGGTGACCTTCCTGGTCCTGCTCTTCGACTCCCTCGCGGCGTTCGTCTTCGCCAAGTTCGAATTCCCGGGCAAGGGGCTGCTGTTCGGGCTGCTCATGGTGATCTTCATGGTCCCGGCGCAGCTGTCGGTCATCCCGCAGTTCGTCGTCATGGCGAAGATCGGCTGGATCGGCTCGATGACCGCGCTGATCGTGCCGGCCGCGGCCAACGCCTTCGGCATCTTCTGGATGCGTCAGTACATGAAGACGGCCATCCACGACGAGCTGCTCGACGCCGCCAAGCTGGACGGCGCCAACTTCCTGCGCCAGTACTGGCATGTGGCGCTGCCGGTGGTCCGCCCCGGCCTCGCCTTCCTCGGCATCTTCACCTTCATGGGCCAGTGGAACGACTTCGCCTGGCCCCTGATCGCCCTTACCAACCCCGACAACGTGACTCTCCAGGTCGCGCTGTCCCAGCTCAACGGCACCCACGGCACCACCGACTACGGCATCGTGATGACCGGCGCGCTGCTCGCCCTCGTCCCGCTGCTGATCGTGTTCGCCATCGGCGCCAAGCAGATCATCGGCGACCTCGCGAAGGGAGCGGTCCGCGGATGACAGACGATCCGCTGCTGGCCCTGCGCCCCTGGGAGTCACCCGAGGTGACCTCCTGGGGGCGGCTCCCCATGAACGCCGTCGACCGGCGTGCCGGGGCGACCTCCCTGGACGGCGACTGGCGTTTCCAGCTCCTCCCGACACCGACGGCCGAGGTCGGCGACGACTGGTCCTCGGCCCAAGTCCCCGGCGCCTGGACCCTCCAGGACACCGACGACCTGCCCTGGTACACCAACGTCCAGATGCCGTGGGGCGACTTCCCGCCCGCGTCTCCGGACGCCAACCCGACGGGCGTGTACGAGCGTGAGTTCGACGTCCCGGCCGAGTGGGCGGGCCTGCGGATCGTGCTCCAGGTCGGCGCCGCCGAGAGCGTGCTGCTCGTGCACGTCGACGGGCGGCCGGTCGGGATCTCCAAGGACTCCCATGTGGCGGCCGAGTTCGACCTGTCCGACGTCGTCTGGCCGGGCGGCTCGGCGACCGTACGGCTGACGGTGGTCAAGTGGTCCGACGCCACCCACATCGAGGACCAGGACCAGTGGTGGCACGGCGGCATCACGCGCTCGGTGCTGCTGTACGCGACCGACCCGCTGCACCTCGCGGACATCACCGTGCGTGCCCCCGCCTCCGGTGAGCTGCGGGTGGACTGCCGGGTGCGGGACGCGGGCGGCGCGCTGCCCGGGGGCTGGTACGTCAGCGGCGAGATCGACGGTCAACTCCTCACGCAGGACGCCGAGTTCGACCGGTTCAACGCCGAGGACGACCGGGTCTCCGACTTCCTCGGCGAGCCCCGGATGTGCGCCCGGGTGCCCGACGTACGCACGTGGACCGCCGAGACGCCCGAGCTGTACGGCCTGACCGTCCGGCTGCACCGCGCCGACGGAACGGTCGCCGACACCTCGTACCGGCGGATCGGTTTCCGGGACGTCGAGATCGTCGGGCGGGACCTGCTGGTCAACGGCGAGCGGATCTACATCCGGGGCGTCAACCGGCACGACTTCCATCCGCTGACCGGGCGGACCGTGTCGTACGACGACATGCGCGCCGATCTCGTGCTGCTGAAGCGGTTCGGGTTCAACGCGATCCGCACCGCGCACTACCCGAACGACCCGACGCTGTACGACCTCGCGGACGAACTCGGTTTCTACGTGGTCGACGAGGCGGACATCGAGTCGCACGACCACGCGCACGAGATCGCGGACGATCCGCGCTATCTGAACGCCTTCGTGGACCGTGTCTCGCGGATGGTCCTGCGGGACAAGAACCACCCGTCGATCATCATCTGGTCGCTCGGGAACGAGTCCGACTACGGCGCCAACCACGACGCGGCGGCGGGCTGGCTGCGCCGTCACGACCCGACCCGGCCCCTCCAGTACGAGGGCGCGGCCAAGACGGGCTGGGCCGATCCGGCCGTGGCGTCCGACATCGCCTGTCCGATGTACGCGCCGCTGGAGGACTGTGTCGCGCACGCCCTGTCCGGTGAGCAGACCAAGCCGCTCGTCCAGTGCGAGTACTCGCACGCCATGGGCAACAGCAACGGCACGCTCGCCGACCACTGGGCCGCCATCGAGTCAACGCCGGGGCTTCAGGGCGGGTTCATCTGGGAGTTCTGGGACCACGGCATTCTCCAGTGCGTGAACAGCGGCAGACCACTCGGACGCACGGGCGCCGGGCTCTATGACAACGGTGTCGCCGCCCCCGGCCTGCGCTGGGCGTACGGCGGCGACTTCGGCGAGACGATCCACGACGGCGCGTTCATCGCCGACGGTGTCGTCTTCCCCGACCGCACGCCCAAGCCGGTCATGTACGAGCACCGGGAGATCGCGGCTCCGGTGCGCCTGGAGGCGTTCCGGCACGAGGGGCTTGTGCTTTCCAACCACCAGTGCTTCCGGGGCCTGGACTGGCTCACGGCCACCTGGGAACTGACGCTCGCGGACGGCCGTACGCTGACCGCGCCCGCCGAACTGCCGGATCTGCGACCGGGCGAGACGGCGGCCGTACCGCTGCCCTTCGAGCTGCCGGCGGACGGCGGCGAGGCCTGGCTGACCCTGCGGGTGACGACGGCCGACGACGAGCCGTGGGCCCCGCGCGGCACCGAGGTCTGCGTGCCCCAGCTGCTGCTGCGGGCCGCCCCGGAGGCACCGGAGCGGGCGGTCGCGGGACCGCCCGTCAAGGTCGACGGCGACGGACTGCTGGTCCACCCGCTGCTGACGTCGGCGCCCGCGCTGTCCCTGTGGCGGGCCCCGACCGACAACGACGAGCTGGGCGGCATGGCGGCCCGCTGGCAGGACTGGGGCCTCGACTCCCTCGTACGCAAGGCCGTGGACGTGCGGCGCGACGGCGGCCGGGTGACCGTGCTCGCCGAGTACGCCGGGAACGCGGGCGTCATCCGCCACGAGCAGGTGTTCACTCCGGTCCAGGGCGGCATCCGCGTCGAGGAGACCGCCGAACTGCCGGACGCCTACGCCGATGTGGCGCGGGTCGGTTCCGTGTTCGAGACGGTGTCCGGGCTCGACCTGCTGGAGTGGTACGGGCAGGGCCCCTGGGAGTCCTACCCGGACCGCGCCGCCGGAGCGCCCGTCGGGCATCACTCGGCTCCCGTGGACTCCCTGTTCACCCCTTATCTGCGGCCGCAGGAGAGCGGCGGACGGCACAGTGTACGACAGTTCAGGCTGTCGGCGCCGGACGCCACCGGTCTCTCGGTCGTGCTGGACCGGCCGCGCCAGGTCTCCGTGACCCGGTTCCGCGCCGGGGACCTGGCCGCCGCCACCCACCACGACCAGCTGAGGCCCCGGCCCGGCTGTGTGGTGCACATCGACGCGGCACACCGGGGGCTCGGCACGGCGTCGTGCGGCCCCGACACCTTCCCCTCCTATCTCGTACAGCCGGGCACCCACCGCTGGGCCTGGACTCTTCGCACGCTGTAACTCCCCCCACGCACTCCCCCTCACCTCACAGAACCACTTACGGAGTCAGTTGTGTGCACCTCGCACGAGTCCGGGCACGAGCCTGCCCTGGAAGCACCCCAGGCGGGCGCCGGCCGGCGTAGTTTCCTGCGGGCGACCGCGCTGATCGGGGCGGCGGCGACCACGTCCGTCGCCCTGCCGACGGCCGCCGAGGCCGTGACGGAGAAGGCGGCATCCGCGTCCTCGTCGTCGTGGCGGCCCGACACGCAGAGCCGTCGGTTCACGCTCGCCGTGATGCCCGACACCCAGTACCTCTTCGACGGGCCGAGCATCGACAAGGCGCCCGTCGAGGCATCGCTGCGCTATCTGCTGGAGCACGGGCGGGACGAGAACATCGTGTTCCTGTCCCACCTGGGCGACCTCACCCAGAACGGTGCCGCGCCGGAGGTCGCCGCGATCGGCGAGGCGTTCCGGCTCCTGGACCGGAAGGGCGTCGGCTACAGCGTCCTCGCGGGCAACCACGACGTGAAGTCCTCCACCACCGACCAGCGGGGCGCCTCCCCGTACCTCGACGTGTTCGGTCCTGACCGGTTCAAGGGGAAGCGCACCTTCGGCGGGGCCTCGGCCGACGGCTACAACACCTTCCACGTGTTCAAGGCGGCCGGGCGGGAATGGCTGGTCCTCGCACTGGACTGGCGGCTGTCGGACAAGGGCTACGCGTGGGCGAAGGACGTCCTGGCGAAGCACCCGACCCTGCCCGTCGTCCTCACGACGCACGAGCTGGTCGTCGAGGACGACTCCCTGTCGGCGTACGGGCAGGAGCTGTGGGACAAGCTGATCGCCGACCACGACCAGATCTTCCTCACCCTCAACGGGCACTACTGGCCCGCCGGTCGGGCAACGCGCAAGAACGCGGCCGGACATAACGTCGAGCTGCATCTGACGAACTATCAGAACCGGTACTTCGGCGGCGCGGCGATGATCCGCCTCTACCGTTTCGACCTCGACCGGAACACCATCGACGTGGAGACGGTCTCCCCGTGGATCCTGGGCCGGGCCGCGAAGGGCCTCAACGAGCTGGAGCGCCAGGAGATCGAACTCAGCGGCGACGCCGACCGGTTCTCCGTCGACATCGACTTCACGGAGCGCTTCGCCGGGTTCGCCCCGGTGCCCGCGCGTCCCGCCCGGCCCGCGTCGAAGATGGTGATCCCGGGCACGGTGGCCTACTGGCGCTTCGACGGACAGACCGACGGGGCCGCCCTCACCGGGACGGTCCGCGACCAGTCCGGGCGTGGCAACGACCTCCAGCTGGTGACGGTCGGGGGCGCCACCCTGAACTGGTCCAGCGACCACCACCCGGACCAGCCCGGACACGGCAGCCTGGACTTCAACGGCTTCAAGTCACCGCTGAAGGGCGCCTATCTGCGGACGGTCGACGGCGCGCCCCTCAACTCGGCGACGTTCAAGGCCGGTTACACCATCGAGGCGTTCTACCGCCTCCCCGCCGACTGGGACCCCGACCACCACGCCTGGGCCGGAGTGGTCAGCCGTACCGGTACGGGCGGCGCCGCGGGCAAGACCGCCGACGACCCGGACGAGCCCCTGGCCACCCTCTCCCTCTCCAACGACCGCGAGCCGCAGTGGGCCATGCGCCCCCTCAACCAGCAGGGCATCGCCACCAACTGGGGCCAGGAGACTCCGCTGGAGACCTGGTGGCACCTCGCGGTCGTCAACGACGGCAGGCACACCACGCTGTACGTCCAGGGCTGCCCGGTCGTCCGCAACCCGAAGGCGACCTCCATCGGCATCACCTCGGTCGGGCTCCCCTGGCTGCTCGGCGGCTACGAGTACGCGGGGAAGATCGACCAGATCCTGCACGCGCGCCTCGGTGACGTACGGATCGTCGAACGGGCGCTGCCCGTCAGCTCGTTCATGAACCACTGACACCCCTAGTTTTCCTAGACTCCAAGGGACTCTCACGACCATGACAGAGCAGCAACTGCCTGCCTGGGCCGACCCCTCCGTCTCCCCCGCCGGTCTTGACGCCCAGGGCGTCTCCCGGCGTCAACTCCTGCACCGGGCGGGCCTGTTCGGTGCCGCCTTCGCCGCCGGGTCGCTGGCGACGCCCGCCGCCGCTGCCGCCGGCCCGCACCGGCTGGGTGGCAGCGACCCTCGGCTCGCCTATCTTGTCGGCGACCATCACATCCACACCGTGTACAGCCACGACGCCAAGTACACGTTCTCCCAACTGGCCGCCGCCGGTGAGAAGTTCGGCCTCGACTGGATGGTGTTCACCGAGCACTCCAACTTCGGGCACGCCCAGTACGGCGCCCCGCTGGAACACGCCGAGATCCTCAAGGCGCGGAAGGAGAACCCGCGCCAGCTGATCTTCCAGGGCCTGGAGTGGTACATCCCGGGCGCCGAGCACTGCACGGTCTTCTCCCCGCCCGGCAAGCACGAGGTCGATCTGCTCACCAAGTTCGAGAGCGCCTACGACGGCAAGCTCCTCGGCTACACCGAGGGCTCGACGGGTGCCACGGACACCGCCCGCAACGAGGCGCACGCCGTCAAGGCGATCAAGTGGCTGGCCGAGCAGCGCCGCACCGGATACGTCGACGACGTGCTGGTCCTCGCCAACCACCCGATGCGCCTGGGCATCGACTCCCCGCACGAGATGCGCAACTGGCGGGACGCGGCGCCCGAGGTCATGATCGGCATGGAGGGCGCACCCGGCGCCCAGGGCGCGGCCATCCCCGGCTGGCGCGGGACGACCTCGATCCGCGGCGAGTACGAGAACAAGCCGTCGGCGCAGTCCTGGGCGGGCTATCCGGCGGCCGGGTATCTGACGTACGGCGGTTTCGACTGGGCGACCGCGACGGTCGGCGGTCTGTGGGACTCAATGCTGGCCGAAGGCAGCCTGTTCTCGATCACCACGAACTCCGACGCGCACCGGATCGTCTTCGACACCTGGAAGAACGGCGACTGGCCGGCCGGGCAGAACTTCGACAACACCGGCAGGCTGCCCGACCCGGTGAACACCGACACCCCGCAGCCCGGCAGCGACTTCTGGCCCGGCCAGTTCAGCCGCACCCACGTCGGCGTCACGGGCTACGGCTACCGTGCCGTGATGCAGGGCATGCGCGCGGGCCGGGTCTGGCTGGACCACGGTCATCTGCTCGACGGGCTCGACGTCCGGCTGACCCGTGACTGCGAGTTCGGCCGGGGTGTCACGCTGGGCGGTCGGCTCCGGGTCCGCAGGGGCGAGAAGCTCACGCTGAACATCACCGTGACCAGCGCCTCGCGGCTCAACCCCCAGGGAATCCTGCCGGAGTTGGCGCACGTGGACGTGATCCGGGGCGCGGTGCGCGGTCCGGTGGCCGACCGGGACACCTGGCAGGCTCCGGACACCAAGGTCGTCAAGTCGAAGGACGTGTCGGGCCGCACGGGGACGTACACCCTGCGCGTGCCGCTGACCGCAGGCGACGAGTCGTTCTACGTCCGGCTGCGCGGCAGCGACGGCAACCGGCACGGCGCCGGTTACCTCGGCGCCTCGGTCGACCCGCACGGCCCGATCCCGCACGAGCCCGGAAACGGTGACCCGTGGGCCGATACGTGGTTCTATTCCAACCCGGTGTTCGTCGACGTCGTAGGCGGCTGATCTGATGAAGCGTCAACTCCTGTCCCTGGCAACGTTATTAGGTCTCTCGGGGGCGTTCGCGCTCGGCGGCGGTGGCATGGCGTCCGCCACCGACGCGCAGTGGGCGGAGACGGGTTCGGCCCAGGTCGACACCCTCGGCAGCGGTCAGGGGCTGGCGTCCCGTGCGGACGGCACGCTCCTGTACCGCGGGCTCACCTCCATCCCGCTGGACCTGCGGATCGCCGGCTGGAACCACATCGGTGACCCGGACATCGCGAACGGGTACGTGTTCGACGCCTACCAGGGCTCGGACACGGCCACGTCCAAGATGTTCGCGGTCACCACCCCGGCCGGGCAGAGATACCAGTACGTGCACGCGCTCAACTCGGGCGAGAAGCTGAACAACTCCTTCGCCACCGTCTCGCCCGACGGCCAGTGGCTGGTCTCGGGCGAGTGGGGCGACCAGGGCCGCCTCCAGGTGTTCCCGGCCCCGCTCCTCAACGCGTCCACCCCCGCCACGGGCGGCGCGCTGGCGGAAGCCGGGCAGATCACCCTGGACAAGACGGTGCGGGACATCCAGGGCTGCGACTTCGTCACCGCGACCCGGCTGCTCTGCGCCTCGGACGACGACTCGGGCACCCTGTTCCCGGAGAGCCGCCCGCTGCTCCAGGTCGACCTGGAACGCGCGGTGGACGGACAGCCGGTCACGGGCCATGTGACCAGCCTGTTCGCCCTCCCGCAGCGCAGCAGTTGCACGGGGACGGCGTACGAGGCGGAGGGCGTCGACTACGACGTGAACAGCGGCACCCTGCGCGCCGAGGTGATCCAGCCCGGCATCTGCGCACTGGCGACCACCGTGTACTCGTACCAGCAGGTCACGGGCTGACGTACTGATCGCCGGGGCGTACCGTTGGCCGCGTGACCACCGAAGAGTCGCTGCGGCCGCAGTCCCTGATGCTGACGTTCCTGGGCGATCAGGTGCTCGGGCGTGACGTCTGTGTCTACTCGGGCAGCGTCATCGACGTGTTCGCGCGGGCGGGCGTCGGAGAGCAGGCGACCCGCTCGACACTGACCCGGATGGTGAGCCGGGGTCTGCTGCGCCGACAACGCGAGGGGCGCCGGATGTACTTCGGGCTGACCGGGCGTTCGGCGGACGTGCTGGGCGACGGTGAGCGGCGCGTCTGGCACACCGGCGCGGTCAACCGGCAGTGGGACGGCACCTGGACGCTGCTCGGCTTCTCCCTCCCGGAGTCCTGGCAGCGTCAACGTCACGATCTGCGCTCGCAGTTGACGTGGAGCGGCTTCGGCCCGCTGTTCAACGGCCTGTGGATCGCGCCGGGTGAGGTCGACGTCGCCGCCCTGGTGGCCGAACTCGGCCTGTCCGCCCATGTGAAGGTGTTCCGGGCGCACGCGGACTCGGGCATGGACATCGGCGCGATGATCGAGGAGACCTGGGAACTGTCCGAACTGGCCGCGCGCTACGAGGCGTTCGTACGGCGGTGGCAGCCCTGGGAGACGGAGCTGCCGGCGGCGGACGACGCCCTCTCCCTGCGCCTGGTCCTCCAGGCCGAGTGGCTGGGGATCATCCGCCGCGATCCGCGCCTCCCGGTGAAGCACCTCCCGGACGGCTGGCCGGCGGAACCGGCCGAGAAGACGTTCCGGACGGTGTACGAACGGCTCACACCGCTCGCCCAGGACGCCTCGGAACGCCTTCTCGATCTGGTGCCGGTCCGTGATGCTCAGGCGTAGAAACGGGACAGGCTCTGCAGCACCGCCGCCGGCTTCGGGGCACCCTCGATCTCGATCGTGCCGTCGACGGTGATCTGCACCCCGCCCGGCACGTCCTCGACGCCGGCCAGCCTGCCGACCAGGCGGATCTTCGAGCCGACCTTCACGGGCGAGGGGAAACGCACCTTGTTGAGGCCGTAGTTGACCTTCGTCGTCACTCCCTGGACGTCCAGCAGCTCGGTGAAGAGCGGGATGAAGAGGGAGAGGGTCAGGTATCCGTGGGCGATCGGGGCGCCGAAGGGGCCCTCGGCGGCCTTCTCCGGGTCGACGTGGATCCACTGGTGGTCGCCGGTGGCATCGGCAAAGGTGTTGATGCGCTCCTGGGTGACCTCGATCCACTCGCTGGTGCCGAGGTCGCTGCCGGCGAGCTTCTTGAGTTCGTCGATGCCGTTGACGGTGATGCTCATGTTGCGTTCCTTAACTGAGAGTTGATGCTGCGGTGGAAGCGCAGTGTTGAAGCCGCGGGCCGGTGGGGGCTGGTCGCGCAGTTCCCCGCGCCCCTTTACGGGGCACCCGCGCCGTATGCCTTGCGCACCCGGGACTTGAGGAGTTTTCCGGAGGCGGTGCGGGGGAGTTCGTCCGCGAGGACGACCGACTTCGGGATCTTGTACTTGGCGAGCCGCCCGGACAGTGAGGCCAGTACCTCGTCCGCGTCCAGGGCCGCGCCCTCGCGGAGCACGACGACCGCGCGCGGCACCTCGCCCCACTTCTCGTCGGCGACGCCGATGACCGCGCACTCGACGATGTCGGGGTGGGCCAGGAGCAGGTCCTCGATCTCGGCGGGGTAGATGTTCTCCCCGCCCGAGATGATCATGTCCTTGATGCGGTCGACGATGAAGACGTATCCGTCCTCGTCGATCCGGGCGGCGTCCCCGCTGCGGAACCAGCCGTCCGTGAAGGAGGCGGCCGTCTCCTCGGGCAGCCCCCAGTAGCCCGGCATGACGTGCGGCCCCCGGACCACGATCTCGCCGGTCTCGCCGACCTCCGCGAGAGCCAGGTCCGGCCGTACCACCCGGACATCGCTGAAGAAGTGCGGTACGCCCGCCGAACCGGCCTTGCTGACGGCGTGCTCGGCGTCCAGGAACAGGGTCCCGGGCGAGGCCTCGGTCATGCCGTAGCCCTGGAGGAAGGTGAGCCCGCGCTCCTGGAACCTGGCGATGAGGGGCGTCGGCACCGGCGAGCCGCCGCAGGACAGCATGCGCAGCGAGGACAGGTCGGCGTCGGCCCAGCGCGGATGCCGGGCGATCTGGTCGAACATCGTCGGCACGCCGAACATGAAGGTGATCCGGTGCCGTTCGATCAGGTCGAAGGTGTCCTCCGGGACGAAGGACTCGACCAGGACGCAGAGTCCGCCCTTGAGCAGCACGGGCAGGGTGAGCATGTTCAGCCCGGCCGTGTGGAACAACGGGGCGGAGACCAGGGCGCGTTCGTCGGTGATGACGTCCTGGTCGACCAGGACGTTGACGGCGTTCCAGGTCAGGTTGCCGTGCGTGAGCATGGCGCCCTTGGGCCGGCCCGTCGTGCCCGAGGTGTACATGATGATGCAGGTGTCGTCGGCGGTGACGGGCGCGTCGATCGGCTCGACGGAGGCCCCGGCGAGCGCCGCCTCGTACTCGGCGCCGACCTCGACATACGTACGCACGTCCGTGTTGCCCGGCAGTCCGGCGACGAGACCGGCGTGCGAGGGGCCGTAGACGAGGGCCTTGGCACCGGAGTCGGCGAGCTGGTAGGCGATCTCCGGCCCGGCGAGGCGGGTGTTGAGCGGTACGAAGACCGCGCCGAGCGTGCCCGCCGCGAACAGTGTCTCCAGGTAGGAGGGGTGGTTCGGGCCCAGATAGGCGATCCGGTCACCGCGGCGCACACCCCGCTCGCGCAGGGCGTGTGCGAGGCGGGTGGTGCGCTCGTACAGCTGTGCGTAGCTGAGCGTGGTGTCGCCGTGGATCAGGGCGGTGCGTTGGGGGGTCTTGCGGGCCCGGCGGGCGGGCCAAGACCCCAGTCCCTCGTTGCGCATCGTTGCGCCCCTCTACGAGATACGAGTTACGAGTTACGGAGCCATGGCTACGGCTATGGCTATGACTACGGCTTGGTGAGGCCTAGCAGGCGGGCCGCGTTCTCCTTGAGGATCTTCGGCCTGACCTCGTCCTTGATCGGCAGCTTCTCGAAGTCGGCGAGCCAGCGGTCCGGGGTGAGCACCGGGTAGTCCGAGCCGAAGAGGACCTTGTCCTTGAGCAGGGTGTTGGCGTACTGCACCAGCTGCGGCGGGAAGTACTTCGGCGACCAGCCGGAGAGGTCGATGTGCACACCCGGCTTGTGCGTGGCGACGGCGAGCGCCTCGTCCTGCCAGGGGAAGGAGGGGTGCGCCAGGATGATCTTCATCTCCGGGAAGTCCGCGGACACGTCGTCCACGTGCAGCGGGTTGCTGTACTTCAGGCGGATTCCGCCGCCGCCGGGGACTCCGGCCCCGATGCCCGTCTGGCCGGTGTGGAAGAGGGCGATCGTGCCGGTCTCCTCGATCACCTCGTACAGCTCGTACGCCACCGAGCGGTCGTTGGGGAAGAAGCCCTGGATGCTGGGGTGGAACTTGAAGCCCCTGACCCCGTACTCCTCGACCAGCCGCCGGGCCTGCTTGACGCCCGCCCGGCCCCGGAAGGGATCGATGGAGGCGAAGGGGATCAGCACGTCCGGGTTGGCCGCGGCGGCCTCGGCGACCTCCTCGTTCGGGACGGGCTCGGTGCCGGTCGCGGACTCGGCGTCGACCGTGAAGATGACGGCGGCCATCTTCCGCTCGCGGTAGTACGCGGCGGTCTCCTCCAGGGTCGGCTTCCGCTTGCCCTCGACCTTGAAGTAGGCCGACGAGGCGTCGTGGAGGTCGTCGTCCAGGGACGAGGTGCCCTTGGAGGAGATCTCGGCGTGGGTGTGGACGTCGATCGCGACGAGTTCCTCGACATTGAGGTTCGCCATGGTTACGCCTCCGGGAACTTGGGGGCGGGGATGCCCACCGACTGGAGTTCGGCACCGACCGAGGTGGGCCAGGCGTCGGCCAGGGCCTCGGGGGTCCAGCCGCCGTCGGCGTACGCGGTCTTGATCTCCTGCGGATGCGACCAGAGTGCCACCTTGTCGCCGCCGATGCCGATGGCCTGGCCGGTGATGCCCCGGGCGGCCTCGGAGGCGAGGAAGGGGACGAGGGCGGCGCAGTCCTCGGGGGTGCCGAAGCCCTCGCCCTTGCGGAGGAAGGCCGGGAACGGCTCGCCGTTCTTCAGCGCCTCGATGTAGGGCGCGAAGGCAGGAATCGTCTCGGTCATGGCGGTGGCGGCCACCGGCACGATCGCGTTGACGGTGATGTTCGCGCGGCCCAGCTCCATCGACCAGGTACGGGCGAAGGCGGCGATGCCGGCCTTGGCGGCGGCGTAGTTCGTCTGGCCGAAGTTGCCGCGCTGGCCGGCCGGGGAGCCGACCAGGATCAGCGTGCCGCCCTCGCCCTGCTCGCGCATGCGTACGGCGGCGGCGCGGGCGCAGGTGAAGGTGCCCTTGAGGTGGGTGGTGATCACCGCGTCGAAGTCGTCGTCGGTCATCTTCCACAGCACCTTGTCGCGCAGGATGCCCGCGTTGGTGACCAGGATGTCCAGCCGGCCGAACTCCTCGACCGCGCGGTTCACGAGCCGCTCGGCGGCCTCGGTCGTACCGACCGGAACCACCTCGGCGACGGCGGTGCCGCCCGCCGCGGTGATGGACTTCACGGCCTGCTCGGCCACGTTCTCGTCGATGTCGTTGACGACCACGGAGGCGCCTGCGGCGGCGAGGGCGTGTGCGTAGGCGAGGCCGAGGCCACGGCCACTGCCGGTGACGACGGCGACCTTGCCGGTCAGATCGATGCTGGGCACGAGGTGGTCCCTTCACATGGGGTGCGGCTTCGAGATCGAAGTTAGGAGCAATAATTGTTGACGTCAATAGTTGTTGCCATCAGACATGTGCGTCATGCTGAAATCAGCACACGGATCAGGACACGAAGACCGCCCCGCCCGGGGGCCTCGACGAGGGAGCCCGCCATCGCACGCCAGCAGGACGTCCAGAACCCCGCCTCGATCGACGCGCAGGAGCCGTGGATGCGCGGGCTGCACGGGGACACCGGCTATCTGCTCTACCGCCTCGGCCTGCGCTCGGGTCAGCTCTTCAACTCCTTCCTCCAGGAGTCCGGCCTGCGTCTGCGTCACTACGCGGTGCTGCGCTTCCTGAGCACTGCCGAGGGCACCCTCCAGCGCGAGCTGAGCGCACGCCTCGGCTACGACCCGTCCGCGATCGTCGGCCTGGTCGACGACCTGGAGAAGCTCGGCTTCGCCGAACGCCGCCCCTCCCCCGACGACCGCCGCAGCCGGATCGTCGTCCTGACCGGGAACGGCCGCGCCTTCCTCCGGGACACCGACGAGGCCGGCCAGCGCGTGACCAACGACCTGCTCGGCCCACTCGACCAGTCCGAACGCGACTCCCTGCACGCCCTGCTCCAGCGGATCGCGGAGGACGGGCTCGGCTGACACGAGACCGGCGACGAGGAACTGATGTTGTGCAAGTTATTGACTGCCACACAACTGATGCCTAACTTCACCGGGCACCGGTTCGGTCCCCACACCGGTGACGTCCCCCCACGGCATCGGCATCAGGGAGCACCCCGTGCAGCCAACCCGCTCATCCGGCACCAGGGAGTTGCGCCGCGTCACACCAACGCCACCGGCAACGGGTACAGCAGGCCACAGGTCGTCACGGCCGTGACCATCGCCTCCTGCGTGGCGCTCGCCGACCGCGTCGGCCGCCGCCTGCTGAGCCAGGCCCATGTCGACGGCCCCGGACACTGCACGTTCACCACCGGCGAGACCGTCGCCGCCGTACACGCCCTGGAGGACCGCCTGGACACGGGCCACTGGGACACGTCGGCGACCGCCCTCAACTCCCGCGCGGAGCAGGCGGATCCGACCACAGCGGGGCGCTACGTCACCTACCGCCCGACGGAGTACCCCCGCCCGTACGACGTAGCACGGGGAGCAGCCCGCCCATGACCACCCGCTCCGCGCCCGACCGGCTGCTGTCCGTGCTCAGCGCCTTCGACCACGAGCACCCCGCGCTGTCCCTCACGGACATCAGCCGACGGGCCGGGCTGACCCTCACCACCACCCACCGCCTCGTGGGCGCCCTCACCGACTGGGGCGCCCTGGAGCGGGACGAGGCCGGCGTCTACCACGTCGGCCTCCGCCTGTGGGAGGTCGCGGCACTCGCCCCACGCGGGCTGGCGCTGCGCCAGATCGCACTGCCGTATCTGGAGGACCTGTACGAAGCGACGCACGAGAACGTGCAGTTGGCGGTACAGGACGGCGGCGAGGTCGTCTACATCGAGTGGCTGTCGGGCCGTTCGGCGGTCGGCGTCCACATCCGGGTAGGCGCCCGCTGGCCGCTCCATGCCACAGGCGTCGGCCTCGCCCTCCTCGCCCACAGCGACCCTGACTTCCAACAGACCTACTGCGAGGGCCCGTTGACCGCCTTCACCCCCCACACGATCACCGACCCGACCAAACTCCGCCGAGTCCTGGCCGAGGTCCGCCGCACAGGCGTAGCGGTCAGCAGCCGCCAAGTCACCGACGACGCCCTGTCGGTGGCGGCCCCGGTACGCGGACAGACCGGCGGGGTGGTGGCAGCGGTATCAATCGTGGTCCCTCAATCAGACGCCCAGGTACCGGTGTTGGTCCCGGCGGTAAGACTGGCGGCAAGAGGCATCTCCCGAGCCCTGGGCTGGCGCCCTTGAGGAGGGGGCGAAGCCCCCCGATAGGGGCGCGGGGAACTGCGCGACAAGCCACAACGCACCCGCAGCCAAAATCCCCCGCACCGGTGAGGACGCGGCAGCACACCCCTCGCAATACTGAACCGGCCCCTTGCCCCGAAGGAGCCGCACATGCCCCCACCCACCTGGACCTCAACAGCCCTGGCCCGCCTACGAACAGCGAACCCCTACGCCGTCGATGCCGCCCTGGCGGCACTGGTCCTCTTCGCCGCCTCCCTCCAGTGGATGTTCCCAGACGAGGGCGACGACCAACTCACCTGGCAGGGCTGGCTCCTTGCCGCAGCCACCGCACTCCCCCTGGTATGGCGCCGCCGAGCCCCCTTCGTGTGCGCCTGCGCGGTCTCGGTGGCCACTCCGGCGATGGCCGTCTACCACGCGCCGCCGCCCGACGTGGAGTACGCCGGCCTCGTGGTCCTGTTCACCATGGCCTCCCAGGCCCCGCCCTGGCAGCGCCGGGCCATGCTCGTGGGCTGGGTGACCGGCGGCATCCTGGTCATGCAGCACAAGGAGAACGCTCTTCCCTTCGAGTACGCCTTCCATCTGACCAGCCTGGGCTGCGCGTACGGCCTCGGGGTGCTGACCCGCGTACAACGCGCCTACACCGCCGCCGTGGAGGACCGCGCCCGCCGGCTGGAGCGGGAGAGAGCCGCCGACACCGCTCGCGCCCTGGCCCAGGAACGGGCCCGGATCGCCCGCGACATGCACGACATCCTCGCCCACGCGGTGAGCCTGATGGTCGTACAGGCGGAGGCCGGACCGGTCGTCGTACGCAGCGATCCGGAACGCGCGGAGGCGGCCTTCGACGCGATCGCCGGGGCCGGCCGGGACGCGATGCGGCAACTGCGGCTGATCCTCGGGGTGTTGAAGGAGGAGGAAGCAGAGAAGAGAAACCGGAACGGGAACGGACGCCACCTCCCACAACCCGGCATCGCATCCCTGCCCACCCTCATCCAACAAGTACGGGACTCCACCGCTCTGCGCACCGAACTGCTCACGACAGGCACCCCCCGCCCCCTCCACCCGGACACGGAGGTGGCCGCCTACCGCGTGGTCCAGGAAGCCCTGACCAACACGGTGAAACACGCGTACGCTGCGAGCGCGCAGGTCGAACTCGACTGGGGGGAGGACGAGTTGAAGCTGACGGTGACGGACGACGGGCGGGGCCCGGAGCAGGACGCGCACGGGGGCGGCCACGGTCTGATCGGCATCCGGGAGCGGGCCGCCGCCTGCGGAGGCAGCGCGACCGCGGGCCCCGGCCCGGGCGGCGGCTTCCGCGTCGTCGTCCACCTGCCGACCGCCGCGGACCGGCAGACGGCCCCGGGGTGACGCGATGAGCATCCGGGTGGTGGTCGCCGACGACCAGGAACTCGTCCGCAGCGGCTTCAGTATGATCCTGGAGGCACAGCAGGACATCGAGGTGGTCGCGGAGGCCGGGGACGGCGCAGCGGCCGTCGCAGCGGTGGTCCGGCACACCCCCGACGTCGTCCTCCTGGACATCCGGATGCCCGGCATGGACGGCCTGGAGGCGGCACGCCGGGTATGCGCGCAGTCCACCTGCAAGGTCGTGATGCTGACCACCTTCGACCTCGACGAGTACGTCTACGAGGCCCTGTACGCGGGCGCCAGCGGCTTCCTCCTGAAGGACGTACGCCGTGACGACCTGGTCCACGCGGTGCGGGTGGTGGCGGCCGGCGACTCCCTCCTGGCCCCCACGGTGACGCGCCGCCTGGTCGCCGACATCGTCCGCAGCCGCCGCGAGAAGGCCACCGCCGAGCCCGTTCCGCAGCGCCTGGAGATCCTCACCGGCCGCGAGGAGGAGACCCTGCGGCTACTGGCCCGCGGCCTGTCCAACGCGGAGATCGCGACGACCCTGTTCGTGAGCGAACACACCGTCAAGACGCATGTGAGCAACGTGCTGAGCAAGCTGGGGCTCAGGGACCGGGTGCAGGCGGTGATCTGCGCGTACGAGACGGGGTTGGTGACACCGGGGACGCCCTGACAGCGCGCCGAAGTCGCGCTAACGTCCCCGCGTGACGATCAGACGATCCGCCCTTCTCATCGGAGTGGGCGACACCCCGCGTGCCGCGTCGAGGTTCGGTTCCCTGACGGAGCCGGTGGCACAGGACCTCGAAGCGATGGGGACACAGCTCGCCGCGTCGGGCTACTCCGTCCACACCCTCGGGCAGGGCGACGACGGGCAGGTGGAGCGGAACGACATCACCACCGCGCTGGAGCGGGCGGCCCAGGAGGAGTGCGAGCTGCTGCTCGTCTACTTCACGGGGCACGGAGTGCACGTCGGAGACACCGACTACCTGGTTCCCGGGGACGCGCTCGCCCCCGCGCGCGGCCAGCAGTGGTCGAAGGCCCAGCTCGACTCGCTCCTCCCCGTCGACATGACGTCCTACCTGGCAGGATGCAAGGCGGAGTCGGTCGTCTACATCGTGGACGCATGCCGTGACAGCGCGCCCGACGACGACTCGGCGGGCTTCGGCGCCACCACCGTCCGCGCCCCGTCGAAGCGGCTGGCGCTACTGGTCGGCTGCGATCGCGAGGAACGCTGCCAATTCGACGCCACCGGAAGCCACTTCACCCGCGCACTCGCCGAGGCCCTGGACCCGTACGCCCCTCAGCGCACCCTCGAAACGGTGTTCCGCCAGGCCAAGGAGCGCACCACCGACTACGCGCGCCGCACCGGCGAGCAACACCCCCAGGTGAGCTACGCGCCCGGGGACGAGCCCGCCTCGGCCTTCCCTGAGCTGTGCGAGGGCACGGAGATCCCGCTGCGCTGGCGCGAGGACGTGGAGAAGGCCCCGTTGTGGATCTCCGGACCGGGTGTGGAGGGCCCGGACTCACCCATGCGGGAGCGCATCGCCGAGTTCGCGCGCGAATGCGCCGTCTCCGTCCTCAAGGACCGGCGCCGCTTCGACGACCCGTGGAACGACCCCGGGCTGCCCACCCGGACCGTGCGCCGGGTGATGCCGGAGCTGCTGCACGGCGGCACCGACCGTTCCCCGGTCGAGACCGGGCTGCTGGTGGCCCTGCCGTTCCTGCGGGAGGCCATGTGGGCCCGCAAGCTCAGCAGGCTCTCCGAGGCGGACCCGTTGAACCTGGATCCGGTACGCCACGACGAGAACCGCTCCAAGATGCGCAACGAGCTTCAGTACGTGCACGAGAGCCACCCTCAGCTGCTGCGCAAGGCCCGTGGTCACGGCCGACGGGGTGAGAGCGAGGCACACCGGGCGCTGGCCGCGTGGCTGGCCCACCGTTGGGTGGCCGAGCAGTTGGTCGACGCGCCCGACTCCGGCGGGCTGGAGCTGATCGGCCGCCTGGCCAGGGCGCTGCTCGGACCGGGGCAGGACCACCAGGAGCAACTCGACGAGGTTCGCTGGCTGTTGGCGAAGAGCATCCGGTTCCTGGCCGACGACCCCGTCGATCTGGCCTCGTACAACCCCTACCTGGCGGACGCGCCCACGGCCCTCACGACCGCCGAGGAGCGGTGCCCGGTACGGCTGTGGAGCGTGCTGGGGCTGGTTCGGCTCGCCGGTCTCCTCGCCGCCGACATCCGGCAGTTCCCCGATGTCCTGCCCGATCACGTGGGTGTGGCCGACCCGGTCCGGCCGGCCGATGTCGTGCGTACCCTGCACGATCAGCTGGAGTGGGCCAACGAGGGCAACGACCTGCACCTGAAGATGCTGTGCCCGCACCCGGCGCTCCACGAGGGCCTCACCGACCTCGCGCTGCGCGCGGACACCGTTCTGCGTGCCCTGCACACGGCCCGGGAACAGCAGCGCGGTGACTTCCCCGACCGGCTGCCGGGCCGGGTCACCACCCGGGATCTGCTGCCCGCGCGGCGCCCGCAGTCGGAGGAACGCGTCTACTCCGCCCCGCTGTTGCGCTTCGCACTGGCCCAGGACGAGATCCGCGAACTGCTGATGGGTCATCAGCTGTACGGCGACCGGTCCCTGGCCGTACGGGAGTTGTACCAGAACGCCGCCGACGCCTGCCGCTACCGCGAGTTGAGGTGGGAGTACCTGAGGCGCAAAGGCGGCGCCCCCTCCAAGTGGACCGCGGAGATCCGTATCACCCAGGGCCGTGAACCGTCCGTGGACGGCCGCCCGGGCCGCGCCTACATCGAGTGCCGCGACAACGGCGTCGGTATGGGCCGGGCCCAGCTGGAGCAGACGTTCAGCCGGGCCGGCCGCCGCTTCTCCCAGACCCGCGCGTTCCGGCAGGAACAGGCCCGCTGGCTGGAGGAGGCCCCCGAGCTGCAGCTCTACCCGTACAGCCGGTTCGGCATCGGCGTACTCAGCTACTTCATGATCGCCGACGAGGTCACCCTGGTGACCCGCGAGGTGGACGCCGAGGGTTCGATCGCCCAACAGGCCCTGATCGTCGACATTTCGAGCAGCAGCGGCCTGTTCCGGATCCGGCGGTACGAGGACAAGGACGGGGGTGATCCGATACGGGACGGGGGGACTCTGGTCCGGCTGATGCTGAGCGAGCCGGAGGGGAACGAGGGGTTGGTGTCGGCGCTGGATGTGCTGAGACACCAAGTACGGCTGAACGAGCATGAGTTGGTCCTCTGCGAAGAGGGCGGCGAACCTGTGGTGTGGCCGGCGGGAGAGCTGCGGCACCCCGCCCCCCGGGACGAACCCAGGTTCGTCCCGCCGCTCGACGCCCAAGGCCACGTGTGGTGGGTGCCGAACACGGGCATGGTGCTCGCCGACGGCATCGTCACCTCGCAGGAACCCTTCGGATACGTCATCAATCTGACCGGCCCCCACGCCCCGCAGCTCAGCGTCAACCGCAACAGTCTGCTGGGCTGGGACCGGGAGTGGGCCACCGAGGAGGTGCGCCGGGCCGTGGCCGACCTGGCCGGGTGGGAAGGACTGGACCTCCAGTGGCTGTGGAGTCTGGAGGAGGACAAGGACTCACTGGCCAGGACCGTGGCCGCCGAGCTGGCCGGAAGCGGGCTCACCCTGCCCGTCCGGCGGATCTCCGCCCATCATCAGCCGGACGTCAGTCTCGACTCCGTCGGCTGGTTTCCGGATGACGGCAGCCTCCTTCCGCCGGAGCCCGGAACCTCTGCCCCCGGCGGCACCGACCTCACCGAATCGTGGCGCCTGGCGGTCCTGCGCGACCAGGGCATCCGCTTCGTCGACGACGTGGGCAGAACGGTCGTGCTCCCCGAGAACGTCACCGGGCACCCCGTACCGCGCCCGGGCGACAACAAACTCCTCGACAACATGACCAGCGACATCAGGGACCTGGCCACCTACACTCGCGCATACGACCGGACCCTCGCCGAGGCTCTGCGTGACCTGCGTCGTTTCGCGATTCTCGGCCCCCGCCTGGAGATCCCCCCGGTCGCGGCGGACGACACGCCCGCCCTGGATTTCGTTCCCGAGAGCGTCGACCTGGAGTTGCTCACCTGGATGCGCGAGTGGGCGGAGCCCGGCAGGGCTCAATGGCAGCCCGCCGCGGGGGCGTTGTTCTCCATATCGGCCGACAGCGGTCAGAGCATCGGCGCGCTGCTGGAGCGCTGCCGCCAGTACGCACCGCTCGGCCTGACCGTCCCCGAAGTGCCGGTCGCCGACATCGCCGCTCATGTCGCGACCTCCAGGGAAGCCGAACTGTTGGCGGGTTGGACGGAGAACGAGCGCCACAACAGCGTCGACGGGCTGCCGGTACACGTCCTGCCGGTCCATATCGCCCGACTGGCTGAGAGGCTCGCGCTCACCAGCGCCGAGGTCCTGGCACAGCTGCGGCCCTGGGAGTTCCTCGGCTATCGGCTGCCGTCGGAGGACCAATTGTTGGCGGCCGCCCCCAGCTCGGACCAGTGGGAGATGTTCAGTCGGTTCTGGGACCCGTCCAAAGACCTGCGGACGCCCACCCTCCAGTCCCTGCTGGCGGAGGCGGCACGCCGCAAGATCACGGTCAACGCCCTCCTGCAGTCCGTCGGAGATCTCGCCGCCCAGGCCGGAATGCGGCTGCCCGACCTGAGCCCGGGGCCGGCCGAGGCCCGCCCGTTGGAGGAGAGCGATCTGAAACTGCTCACGATCGACGGGAGCACCAGGAGTCCGTTGCCCACCCAGTCGATCCCCATCGACGTCCTGGCTCTGTGCTACGCCCCCGGGGGAAGAGTGCCCGGCCTCGGCGCGGACCTGGACTACGAGCCGTGGGACGCCTTCGTGTCCCGTCTTCGGCGGCTGGAAGAGCTCGGCATGGGCGTCCCCGACGATCTCGAACCCCTCCGCCACTGGCTGGACCTCTCCCCGCGCGACCGCATCGCCCTCCTCATCAGCAGCCTCGACCCCGGTGTCCCCTGGACCGCGGCCACTCTGGTCTGTGCGGCGGGCGAGCTGGGGGAGTCGCTGGGTGACTCCCTGCGGCGGCTGACCACTCACGGGCCCAAGCTCCGCAAGAAGTCCCCGGCTCTTTCGCCTGCGGCCCTCGATCTCACGCCGGGCGACGGTGGCTCCGCCCTATTGACGGAGTTGAGCGGTATCGAAACCGGCGAGCCCTTCCGGGCGGTCTGGAACGACATCACACCGTTCCGACTCGCCGAATACAGCCACCAGGCCAAACTCACCATCGACGAGGCACTCGACCAACTCGCCCCGTACCGCGCCCTCGGCGCGCCGATCCCCGAACTCACCGACGCACAACGTGCCTCGGTGACCGGACTCGTACCCGACAAGCACGACCTCCTCGCCCTGTCCGCGTACATGGCCCTCAAGCAACCGCGGGCCTCCTCCCCCATCAGACCCCTGGAGCTGGTGGCCATAGCCGCCCGCCTCGGCCGGACCGTCCAGAGGGTGCACGAGCGACTCAGCCGCTACGAACCCCTCGGCGTCGTCCTCGACGTCCCCGACGCCCCGGACACCCTCCCCCTCTGGCAGGATCTCGTCCTCCTCAGCGAGGGCCTCAACGGCCAGGAACCGGCCCTCCACGGCACCGTCTCCGCAGCCCAGGTCGCATCCCTGGCCCGCGAACTGGACACCGACAGCGCCTGGGTGACGGAGCGCCTGCGCGTCTACGCGGCCATGTTCCAGCTGGACGTCGCCGAGACCGAAGCCGCCGACGCCTCGAACGCACCCCAGGAGCAAGCAACTTGAGCACCCCTCCCCACCAGCAGAACCTGGAATACGCCCAGGTCGACGTCGGGCGGGTCGACGACCTCTTCCAGGTCACCGCCGACACCGACGGAATCACCGTCACCGGCGTCTGCCCCCGCTGCGACGGCGGCACCTCCACCACGTTCCCCCTGGGGATCGCGGGCACGAAGGGCCTGTTCCCCTGGTCCAAGGACAAGGTGCCGTCCCTCGCGGAACAGGCCGCTCTCAAGGCAACCGAGACGTTCTTCTGCGAATGCGGCTTCGCGCACTCCGGGCAGCCGGAGAACACCCTCTTCGAGGGCTGCGGCGCCCAGTGGAAGTTCAAGCCTTGAGCGCCGGTGCGGACCGTCGTTGGGAGGAGCTGGCCCGGGAACTCCAGTTCAGTCAGCTCGACCAATTGCGCAAGCAGGCGGAGGGCTGGCGCAACGGGCTGATCGGGCTCACGGCGCTCGTCACGGTCCTCGCCGTACTCAAGGGCCGCGACGACCTGTCCAAGCTCCCCTCGCCCTGGCAGACCGTCGCGACCGTGCTGCTCGGTTCGGCCTTCCTGCTCCTCGTGGTGGGTTCGCTGATCGCTGTGCGCGCCTCCTTCGGCAAGCCCGGCGAAGTGCTCCATCTCGGCGGGCAGTCGCTGCGGAAATGGACCCTCACCGAGATCCGGCGGGTGCGCCAGGCGTTGTACCTGAGCATGATCGCCTTCACCCTCGGCATGACCCTCGTAGCCGCCGCCCTAGGCGTCTCCTGGACCCGGACCGAGGACCCCGCCGCCGACCTCGTCAAAGTCGCCACCGCCACAGGGGATTTCTGCGGACAGCTCGTCTCCTACACCCCCGCGAACGTCACCCTCCTCCCCACCACGGGCGACACCACCAAACCCCTCGTACTCCGCACCGCCGACGTCCGGAAGATCACCCCGGCGACCGCCTGCTGACCCCTGCGCGACGCCCCTCCCCCGCACGACCCATACCGCCCCGCCCCTCCCCCGCAAGAGCGACCCCCGAAACCCCTCCCCCCGGCGATCCCCCCACCCCCCGCCCGGCAGCAGCCTGTTCGGTGACATCAAGTCCACCGATCCCGTGGGAGGGACCGTGCTCGCCACCGTCACCCGGGCGACAACTCGCCGCCCGCTCACCGTCATTGCCGTCTGGGTGCTCTTTCTGCTGCTGGGGTTCGGTCTCGGGACCGGTGTCTTCGGCAAGCTGTCCGACGATGTTCCGGACGTTCCGGGGACCGAGTCCGAGGTGGCCGCCGCCTATCTCGACGGGGTGTCCCCGACCGGGGAGACCCTCACCGGTGTCGTCGCCGGACTCGCCGTGTCCGACCCCGGGCTGCGGGCCCAAGTCGAGCGGGCCGTCGCCGAGTTGCGTGCCGTCGACGGTGTCGCCGCCGTGCCCGACCCGTACGTCACCGAGGGGCTCGTCGCCGAGGACGGGCGGGCCGTGATCATCCCTGTCACGTTGAAGAGCGGGCTCGACGACGATGCCGAGGACTCCGTCATCGACTCGGCCGTCGATCGGATCGAGGCGATCGACGCTCCCGAAGTGCATGTCAGCGGCGGGCCGTTGCTCGGGAAGCAGTTGGGCGGGCAGGCACAAGAGGACGTCAAGAAGGCCGAGTTGATCTCCCTGCCGGTCGTGCTGGTGCTGCTGTTCGTCATCTTCGGCGGGCTGCGTGCCGCCGGGCTGCCCCTGCTCGTCGCCGTCAGTGGCATCGCGGGCGCGTTTCTCGCGCTGTTCCTCTTCAGCCAGGTCACCGACATCTCCGTGCACGCCATCCAGGTGACGACCATGCTCGGGCTCGGACTCGCCGTCGACTACGCCCTGTTGATGGTGGTCCGGTTCAGGGAGGAGCGCCGGCACACCGACGACGTCGTCGAGGCCGTCCACCGAACCGTCACCCGCGCCGGACGGACCGTGCTGTTCTCCGGGCTCACCGTCGCCGTCTGTCTGACCGGGCTGCTGATCTTCCCGAGCACCTTCCTGCGCAGCATGGGGCTGGCCGTGGCCGCCGTGGTCGTCGTCGACATGCTGGCCGCGCTCACCCTGCTGCCCGCCCTGCTGACGCGGTTCGGCGCGAAGATCCCCCCGGCCAAGGTGCGGGCCGACGGTGAGGAGGGCAAGGTGTTCGCCCGGCTCGCCACCTTCGCCGCGCGCCGTCCGATCGCCGTGCTCGTGGCGGTCGTACCCGTGCTGCTCGTCCTCGCGCTGCCCGTGACCGGGATGAAGATCAACCTCGGGGACGCGACCCAGCTGCCGACCAGCAGCGAGGCACGGCAGTTGCAGGACACCGTACGGGCGCACTTCCCGCCCGGTGTCGGGGTCACGCCCATCACCGTCGTCCTGAAGCCGGGCGCCGACCCCGCGACCGCCGACCGGATCAGCGCCCTCTCGCCGACCACCCAGGCCCGTACGCTGCCCGGTGGGACGACCGTGCTGGAACTCCAGCCGAGCGGCAGCGTCGACGGGAAGGCCGCGACCGATCTCGTCGAGCGGATCAGGGACGTACGCGGTGCCGAGCCCGTCCAGGTCACCGGTCCCGCCGCGCAGCTGGTCGACTTCCGGGAGATGCTCGCCGACCGGGGGCCCTGGGCCGCCGTCACCGTCCTGATCGGGATCTTCGCGCTGCTGTTCGCCTTCACCGGGTCGGTGCTGATCCCGCTGCGGACCATCGCCACGACGCTGCTCAGCCTCGGTGCCGCGCTCGGTGTGGTCGTCTGGGTGTTCCAGGACGGGCATCTGGCCGGGCTCCTCGGCTCCGAGGAGCTGGGCTCGCTCAGCCTGACCGCGCCGCCGCTGATCATCGCGATCGCGTTCGGGCTGGCGATGGACTACGAGCTGTTCATCCTGGCCCGGATGCGCGAGGCCCGCGCCCAGAGCGGTGACGACCGTGAGGCCGTGGTGACCGGGCTGCGCCGCTCCGGCCGCGTCGTCACCTGCGCCGCGCTGCTGCTCGCCGTCGTCTTCGGCGCGTTCATGACGGGCGGCTTCGCGCCCATCCTGGAGATCGGGCTCGGGCTGACGCTGGCCGTGCTGATCGACGCGACGGTCGTACGGATGCTGCTGGTCCCGGCGACCATGGCGCTGCTGGGACGCCGGGCCTGGTGGGCGCCGCCGCCGCTGCGCCGCGTGCACGACCGGTTCGGACTGCGCGAGGAGGCGCCGGTGCCGGAGCGGGTGACGGTCGACGCCTGAGCCTCCGGAGTGCGGGGCGGTCCCTGGTGGGGCCGCCCCCTTGGCGTGCTCTGGCGTCCTTACCTGAATCTCAGACGGTGAGCGCCCGTTTCAAAGAACAAACCCATACAGAAAGCGCACCATGCATGCGCAGTATCGATCACTCCTGGTCATTTCAGAAAGGCGTGCCGTGGGCGTTCCGCACATATCGAACCCGTCCGAGCCGAGCGGACAGCAGCCATCGGCGTGGTCACGGCGCGGGGTCCTCGCCGTGCTCGGAGTCGTCCCGGCCGCCGTGCTCACCGGCTGCAGCAGCTCCGCCGACGCCTCGGCGGCGACCAAGGCGAGCGCGAGCGCCTCCGCGAAGGCCGCCAGGAAGGCCGTCGTCACCGTCACCCCGGCCGACGGCACCCAGCACGCCGACTTCGCCGCCCCCGTCGAGGTCACCGTCACCGACGGCACCCTCACCTCCGTCACGGTCACCGGCGGGGACGGCAGCGTGCTGGCCGGGGCCCTGGACGCGGCCCGTACGAAGTGGACGTCCACCGGGAACCCGTACTCCGGGACGACGTACAAGGTGTCCGCGCAGGTCACCGACGCCGCCACGCACACCGCGACCTTCACCACCGCCTCGCCCTCCGCGACCTTCGTCGGGTACTTCACGCCGGAGGCCGACTCCACCTCCGGTGTCGGTATGCCGGTGTCGATCAACTTCACGGAGGCGGTCACCGACCGGGCCGCCGTCCAGAAGGCGATCACCGTGACCGCCGAACCGGCCGTCGAGGTGGTCGGGCACTGGTTCAGCGACACCCGGCTCGACTTCCGGCCGGAGACCTACTGGGCCGCCGGTACGAAGATCACGCTCGGGCTGCGACTCAAGGATGTCGAGGGCGCGGACGGGGTCTACGGCACCCAGTCCAAGGACGTCACCTTCCACATCGGCCGCGAGCAGATCAGCACGGTCGACCTGGCCGCGAAGACCATGACCGTCCAGCGGGACGGCGCGACCACGGCCACCTATCCCGTCTCCGGCGGCGACGCCGAGCACACCACCTGGTCCGGGATCATGGTGATCAGCGAGCGGTTCAAGCAGACCCGGATGGAGTCCTCGACGGTCGGGCTCGGCGACGAGTACGACATCTCCGACGTCCCGCACGCCCAGCGCCTGACCACGTCCGGCACCTTCGTGCACGGCAACTACTGGGCCTCGACCTCGGTGTTCGGCAGCACCAACACCAGCCACGGCTGCGTCGGCCTGCACGACACGAAGGGCGCGAACGACACCTCCGTACCGGGCTACAAGTTCTACGACAGCTCGATGCTCGGGGACGTGGTGATCGTCAAGAACTCGGGCGAGGTGACGGTGGACCCCGCCAACGGCCTCAACGGCTGGAACCTGTCCTGGGCGGACTGGAAGGCGGGCAGCGCGGTTTAGCACGTATGCGGTGTTCATGACGTGAACTTCCGCGCCAGGAAAGGACTTTCCCTGCTTTAAGTCTTGACGGCCCCGGTACCGGAGAGCACATTGGGCCCACTTTGAGAGCGCTCTCAAGCCTTCTCGAAGACACCCGCGCTCACTTCTCCGTACCGAGAGGCACCCCCATGAGTGAAACCTCCGGCATACCCAGACGGCGACGGGCTCTCGTCGCCGTCCTGAGCACCCTCGGTCTGGCCGCCGCCGTGGCGACGGCGGCCACCCTCCCCGCCGGCGCCTCCGCGCCCACACCCCCCACCGGCTGGACGCAGGTCTTCGTCGACGACTTCGACGGCACCGCCGGGACCGGCGTCTCCACCACCAACTGGCAGTACGCGACCGGGACTTCGTATCCCGGCGGGCCGGCCAACTGGGGCACCGGCGAGATCGAGACGATGACGAACAGCACCAACAACGTCTCGCTCGACGGCAGCGGCAACCTCCGCATCACCCCGATCCGCGACTCCGCCGGCAACTGGACCTCGGGCCGCATCGAGACCAACCGCACCGACTTCCAGCCCCCGGCGGGCGGCAAGTTGCGCGTGGAGGCCCGCCTCCAGGTGCCGAACGTCACCGGCGCTTCCGCGCTCGGCTACTGGCCCGCCTTCTGGATGCTCGGGTCACCCTACCGGGGCAACTACCAGAACTGGCCGAGCGTCGGCGAGATCGACATCATGGAGAACACCCAGGGCCTCAACACCATTTGGGGCACCCTGCACTGCGGTACGAGCCCGGGCGGCCCCTGCAACGAGACGACCGGCCTCGGCTCCACGACCACCTGCACCGGCACCACCTGCCAGGCCGGCTTCCACACGTACAGCATGGAGTGGGACCGCTCGGTGAGCCCGGAGGCGATCCGTTTCTACGTCGACGGCACCAACTACCACACGGTGACCGCGAACCAGGTCGACGCGACGACCTGGTCGAACGCCACGAACCACGGCTTCTTCATCATCCTGAACGTGGCGATGGGCGGCGCCTTCCCGGCCGCGTTCGGCGGCGGCCCCGACGCCAACACGGTCTCCGGGCGCCCGATGGTCGTCGACTACGTCCAGGTGCTCCAGTCGACCACCGGCGGCGGTACGACCACTCCCCCGCCGACCGGCTCCCGGGACGCGTACAGCGCGATCCAGGCCGAGTCGTACAACAGCCAGTCGGGCACCCTCACGGAGACCACCACCGACACCGGCGGCGGCCAGAACATCGGCTCGCTCGCCAACGGCGACTGGGCGCTCTACCAGGGCGTCAACTTCGGTTCCACGGCGGCCACCCAGTTCGTCGCCCGGGTCGCGAGCGGCGCGAACTCGGGCGTGAGCGGGCTGGTCGAGGTGCGTCTCGACAGCCGTACGAACACACCGATCGGCAGCTTCTCGATCGGCAACACGGGCGGCTGGCAGAGCTGGCGGACGGTACCGGCGAACATCAGCTCCGTCACCGGCACCCATGACGTCTACCTGACCTTCACCAGCGGCCAGGCGCAGGACTTCGTGAACGTGAACTGGTTCAACTTCGGTCACTGATACGGAGGTTGTACGAGCGTTGCCGGAGGGGCGGGCCATCAGGTCCGCCCCTCCTTCCTTTCCGTCTCCCTCAGCGCAGCTCCGCGCGGAACGCCACCGGCGTGGTCCCCGTGTGGAGTTGGAAGAACTTGGAGAAGTTCGCCGCGTCGGGAAAGCCGACGGCCACGCCCACCCGTCCGATCGGCAGGGAGGTGTGGGCCAGCAGCCGCTTCGCCTCCAGGACCACGCGCTTGTCGATGAACCCCTTGGGCGTCTCACCGGTCGCGGCGCGCACCGCGCGGACGAGGGTGCGCCGGGAGTAACCGAGGGCGTCGGCATACGCGCTGACGCTGTGATTGGTGGCGAAGCCCTTCTCCACCGCGTCCCTGAACAGGGTGAAGGTGGTGTCCGTCCGGCCGCGCGCCGCCTCCGCCGAACTCGTCGCGAGATGGGACAGGCGCAGCAGGAACGCCGTGAGGGAGTGGCGCAGTACCGAGGTGTGCACGCCTATCGGGAGGGTGGCCGTGTCCTCGTACTCTCGGCCCAGTTGCGCCAAGGCCGTCTGCAGGCCCGCGAGTTGGGGAGCGTCCGGGCGCAGCAGCGGCGGCAGGTCGTAGCGGTAGAGGCCGGTCGCCTCGACGGTGGCGCGGGGCAGGAAGCCGGGTTGCATGGTGAGGACGGTGCCGTGGTACTCGCTGGTGCGGGAGAAGCGGTGGACCTGACCCGGGCGGATCCACAGCAGGTCGCCCGCTGTCACCTCGTACTCGGCGAAGTCGATCATGTGGGTCACCGGGCCCTCGTCAAACAGCATCACGATGTGGAAGTCGATGCGGTGGACGCGGTCGAGCGGGGCGTCCTCGTGCCAGGTGCGGTCGGGTGACATCGAGCCGACCTGCATGCCCACGCCCAGGACGCTCAGACCGACCGGGAAGGGAAACGTCCTGATGCCGTCGCCGTCCCGGAGAGTGCCCCGGGCGGTGTCTTGGGTGGTGCCTTGGGTGGCGCCTTGGGTGGTTCTGTCCGCCATGTCCTTCTCTTGCCGACTCGGCCCCGCTGTCCGTGTCCCACTTTCACCAAAGGGTGACACACAGGCACCTGGCCTCGTAAAAGTCAGACTTTTAAGTTTGAACACGCCCGAGCAGTTCGTAGCGGTTCGCACCGCCCTATCGAGGATTTCTTGAAGATGACGCCGCAGACATCCGACAGCCTCCAGTGGACCGATCTCGACCGACGTGCCGTCGACACAGCCCGTGTACTCGCGGCCGACGCCGTGCAGAAGGTCGGCAACGGGCACCCCGGCACGGCGATGAGCCTGGCCCCCGCCGCGTACACGATCTTTCAGAAGGTGATGCGACACGACCCCGCGGATCCCGAGTGGACCGGCCGTGACCGCTTCGTCCTCTCCCCGGGCCACACGTCGCTGACCCTCTACACCCAGCTGTTCCTGTCCGGGTACGAGCTGGAACTGGACGACCTCAAGGCCTTCCGGACGCACGGTTCGAAGACCCCGGGTCATCCCGAGTACGGCCACACGGCCGGTGTGGAGACGACCACCGGCCCCCTCGGTCAGGGCGTCGCCAACGCGGTCGGCATGGCGATGGCCGCCCGTTACGAGCGCGGCCTCTTCGACCCCGAGGCGCCGGAGGGTACCTCCCCCTTCGACCACACCGTCTGGGCGATCGTCTCGGACGGCGACCTGGAGGAGGGCATCTCCGCCGAGGCCTCCTCGCTGGCGGGTCATCAGAAGCTCGGCAACCTCGTCTTCGTCTACGACGACAACCACATCTCCATCGAGGGCGACACGGCGACGGCGTTCTCCGAGGACGTGCTCAAGCGGTACGAGGCGTACGGCTGGCAGGTGCAGCGGATCGAGCCCGAACTCGGCGGCGACATCGACGTACACGCGCTGTACACGGCGCTCAAGGAGGCGCAGGCCGAGACCGCGCGCCCCTCGATCATCGCGATGCGCACGATCATCGCCTGGCCCGCCCCGAACGCCCAGAACACCGAGGCCTCCCACGGCTCGGCCCTCGGCGCCGAGGAGATAGCGGCCACCAAGCGTCTGCTGGGCTTCGACCCGTCGCTCTCCTTCGAGGTCGCCGACGAGGTCCTCGCCCACTCCCGCCGGGCCCTCGACCGGGGCGCCGAGGCGCACGCGGCCTGGGACAAGCGGCTCGCCGAGTGGCGTACCGCCAACCCCGAGCGCGCGCAGCTGTTTGACCGGGTCGTCGCAGGTCAGCTGCCCGAGGGCTGGGAGGACGCGCTGCCGGTGTTCGAGGAGGGCACGTCAGTCGCCACGCGTGCCGCGTCCGGCAAGGTGCTCCAGGCGCTGGGCCCGGTCCTGCCCGAGCTGTGGGGCGGCTCGGCCGACCTGGCCGGCTCGAACAACACGACGATCGACAAGACGTCCTCCTTCCTCCCCGCGGGCAACCCGCTCCCGGAGGCGGACCCGTACGGCCGTACCGTCCACTTCGGTATCCGTGAGCACTCGATGGCCGCCGAGATGAACGGCATCGCGCTGCACGGCAACACCCGTATCTACGGCGGCACCTTCCTGGTCTTCTCCGATTACATGCGGAACGCCGTACGGCTGTCGGCGCTGATGCAGTTGCCCGTGACGTACGTGTGGACGCACGACTCCATAGGCCTCGGCGAGGACGGCCCGACGCACCAGCCGGTCGAGCACCTGGCCTCGCTGCGCGCGATCCCGGGGCTGAACATCGTGCGCCCGGCCGACGCCAACGAGACGTCCGTAGCCTGGGCCGAGATCCTCAGGCGGCACGCCACGAACCCGGCCCCGCACGGCCTCGCTCTCACCCGTCAGGGTGTACCGACGTACGCCAGGAACGAGGACGCCGCGAAGGGCGGCTACGTCCTCCGCGAGGCGTCGACCGGTACCCCGGACGTCGTGCTGATCGCCACCGGCTCCGAGGTCCAACTCGCCGTCGCGGCACGCGAGGCACTGGAAGCCGAGGGTGTGGGTACCCGTGTGGTGTCGATGCCGTCCGTGGAGTGGTTCGAGGAGCAGCCGCGCGAGTACCGCGAGAGCGTCCTGCCGCCGTCCGTGAAGGCACGCGTGGCGGTCGAGGCCGGGATCGGTCTGACCTGGTACCGGTACGTCGGTGACCACGGACGCATCGTCTCCCTCGAACACTTCGGCGCCTCCGCCGACGCCAAGACCCTGTTCGCCGAGTTCGGCTTCACCCCCGAGAACGTGGCCCAGGCCGCGCGGGAATCACTTGCCACCGCCCGCGGTTGATCCGATCGCCAGAAGGAAGATGATCATAGTGACCACCGAAACGACCACCACCGCGGGAACCCTGAAGCGCCTCTCCGACGAGGGCGTCTCGATCTGGCTGGACGACCTGTCCCGCAAGCGCATCACGTCCGGCAACCTGGCCGACCTCATCGACACCCACCACGTGGTCGGCGTGACCACCAACCCGTCGATCTTCCAGGCCGCCATCGGCTCCGGCGAGGGGTACGAGGAGCAGCTCGCCGACCTCGCCGCGCGCAGGGTCACGGTCGACGAGGCCGTACGGATGATGACGACCGCCGATGTCCGCGCCGCCGCCGACATCCTGCGCCCGGTGTACGACGCCACAGCCGGACGGGACGGCCGCGTCTCCATCGAGGTCGACCCGCGGCTCGCCCATGAGACGGCGGCGACGATCGCCGAGGCCAAGCAGCTGGCCTGGCTGGTCGACCGGCCCAACGTGATGATCAAGATCCCGGCGACGAAGGCCGGTCTCCCGGCGATCACCGAGGTCATCGGCCTCGGGATCAGCGTCAACGTCACGCTGATCTTCTCGCTGGAGCGCTACCGCGAGGTCATGGCCGCCTATCTGGCCGGCCTGGAGAAGGCGCAGGCCAAGGGCCTCGACCTGGCGAACATCCACTCCGTCGCCTCCTTCTTCGTCTCCCGCGTCGACTCCGAGATCGACAAGCGCCTGACGGTCCTCGGCACGGCCGATGCCCTCGCCCTCAAGGGCAAGGCTGCGCTGGCCAACGCGCGGCTCGCCTACGAGGCGTACGAGGAGGTCTTCGGCGGTGACCGGTGGACCGCCCTCGGCGGCGCCCACGCCAACAAGCAGCGTCCGCTGTGGGCCTCGACCGGCGTCAAGGACCCCGCGTACAAGGACACCCTGTACGTCGACGAGCTGGTCGCGCCCGGCACCGTCAACACCATGCCGGAGGCCACCCTCGCCGCCACCGCCGACCACGGCGACATCCACGGCGACGCGGTGAGCGGCGGTTACGCCCAGGCCCGTGCCGATCTCGCGGCCGTCGAGGGGCTCGGGATCTCGTACGACGAGGTCGTGAAGCAGCTGGAGGACGAGGGTGTCGCGAAGTTCGCGATCGCCTGGAACGACCTGCTCGACGCCGTGACGAAGTCGCTGAACAGCAAGGGAGTTGACGGGGAATGACCGAGGCACCGACCCTGCCGGCCGCCGACATCGAAGCAGCCGTGGAAGCCGCCGCCGACTGGGAGAACCCGCTGCGCGACCGCGGCGACCGCCGGCTCCCCAAGATCGCCGGGCCGTCCGGGCTGGTCATCTTCGGGGTGACCGGTGACCTGTCCCGCAAGAAGCTGATGCCGGCCGTGTACGACCTCGCCAACCGGGGTCTGCTCCCGCCGGGCTTCTCGCTCGTCGGGTTCGCGCGCCGGGACTGGGAGGACGAGGACTTCGCGCAGATCGTGCACGACTCGGTGCGCGAGCACTCCCGTACGGAGTTCCGCGAGGAGGTCTGGCAGCAGCTCGCCGAGGGCATGCGGTTCATCCCCGGCGACTTCGACGACGACCAGGCGTTCAAGCAGCTGCGCTCGGCCGTCGAGGAGCTGGACGCGTCCCGGGGTACGAGCGGCAACTACGCGTTCTATCTCTCCGTACCGCCGAAGTTCTTCCCGAAGGTCGTCCAGCAGCTGAAGAAGCACGGGCTGGCGAAGGCGCCGGAGGGTTCCTGGCGGCGCGCGGTGATCGAAAAGCCGTTCGGGCACAACCTGAAGAGCGCCCGTGCGCTGAACAAGGTGCTGCACGACGTGTTCGACCCGGAGCAGGTCTTCCGGATCGACCATTACCTCGGCAAGGAGACCGTCCAGAACATCCTGGCGCTCCGCTTCGCCAACCAGATGTACGAGCCCATCTGGAACCGGTCGTACGTGGACCACGTACAGATCACGATGGCCGAGGACATCGGCATCGGCGGCCGGGCCGGGTACTACGACGGCATCGGGTCCGCCCGTGACGTCATCCAGAACCACCTGCTCCAACTCATGGCCCTCACCGCCATGGAGGAGCCGCTCGCCTTCGACGTCGACTCGCTCCTCACCGAGAAGCTCAAGGTCCTGAAGTCGGTGAAGCTGCCGGAGCACCTGGGCGAGCACACCGTGCGCGGGCAGTACGCGGCGGGCTGGCAGGGTGGCGAGAAGGCCATCGGCTACCTCCAGGAAGACGGCATCGACCCCAAGTCGAAGACCGACACGTACGCGGCGATCAAGGTGGAGGTGGACAACCGCCGCTGGGCAGGCGTCCCGTTCTACTTGAGGACCGGCAAGCGCCTGGGCCGCAGGGTGACCGAGATCGCGGTCGTGTTCCAGCGGGCCCCCCACTCCCCCTTCGACCACACGGCGACGGAGGAGCTGGGCCAGAACGCGATCGTCATCCGGGTCCAGCCCGACGAGGGCATCACGGTCCGCTTCGGCTCCAAGGTGCCCGGCACCTCGATGGAGATCCGGGACGTGTCGATGGACTTCGCGTACGGCGAGTCCTTCACGGAGTCCAGCCCCGAGGCGTACGAGCGGCTGATCCTGGACGTCCTCCTCGGCGACTCGAACCTCTTCCCGCGCACCGAGGAGGTCGAGCTGTCCTGGCGGATCCTCGACCCGATCGAGCAGTACTGGGGCACGCACGGCAGGCCCGCGCAGTACTCCTCGGGCAGTTGGGGCCCGCAGGAAGCCGACGAGATGCTCGCACGAGACGGACGGAGCTGGCGCAGGCCATGAAAATCGACCTCACCGACACCACGGCAAGCAAGATCAACAAAGCACTGGTGAAGGGGCGACGCGCCATCGGCACCCCTGCCGTGGGCATGGTCCTGACGATGGTGATCGTCACGGACGAGGAGAACGCGTACGACTCGATCAAGGCGTCCGAGGAGGCCTCGCACGAGCACCCCTCGCGCACCCTGGTCGTCATCAAGCGGCACGCCCGCAGCCCGCGCGACCGCACCAACTCCCACCTCGACGCCGAGGTACGGGTGGGCGCGGACGCCGGCACCGGCGAGACGGTCATCCTGCGGACCTACGGCGAGGTGTCCGACCACGCCGACTCGGTCGTCCTGCCGCTGCTGCTGCCGGACGCGCCGGTCGTCGTCTGGTGGCCGGTGGACGCCCCCGAGGTGCCCGCCAAGGACCCGCTGGGCGCCCTGGCCCAGCGCCGGATCACCGACATGTACGCGGTCGAGAAGCCGCTGGTCGCCCTGGAGGCCCGGGTGCGGTCGTACGCGCCCGGCGACACCGACCTGGCGTGGACGCGACTCACCCCGTGGCGCTCGATGCTGGCGGCGGCCCTCGACCAGGCCCGTACGAAGATCATCTCGGCGGCCGTCGAGAGCGAGGCCGAGAACCCGAGCGCCGAACTGCTGGCCCGCTGGCTCGGCGCCCGCCTGGAGGTCAAGGTGGACCGCGTCGTCACCGCGGGCCCGGTCGTCACGGCCGTCCGCCTCGGCACCGACAAGGGCGAGATCGTCATCGACCGCCCCGAGGGCCCGCTCGCCACGCTCACCCTGCCCGGCCAGCCCTCCCGCACCCTCGCGCTGAAGGTGCGCCCCACCTCGGAACTCATCGCCGAGGAGCTGCGCCGCCTCGACGCCGACGAGATGTACGCCGTCGCGCTGCGGGCCAACGGCACCAAGGAGACCGCCAAAAATGTCTGACTCCCCCAGGCTCAGCCGGCGCCCCGAGTGGACCGCGCTGGAGGACCACCGCTCCGACGCGCTCCCCCAGCCGCAGCTGCGTGAGCTGTTCGCCGCCGATCCCGGGCGCGCGGAGCGGTACGTCGTGCGGGTGGGCGACCTGCACATCGACTACTCCAAGCACCTGGTCACCGACGAGACCCTCGCCCTTCTCCAGGAACTCGCCGCCGCCACCGATGTGTTCGGGCTGCGGGACGCCATGTTCCGGGGCGAGCGGATCAACATCACCGAGGACCGTGCGGTCCTGCACACCGCGCTGCGGGCGCCGCGCGACGCGGTCGTCGAGGTCGACGGGGAGAACGTCGTCCCGGCCGTGCACGCGGTCCTGGACAAGCTGGCGGCCTTCGCGGACCGGGTGCGCTCCGGCGAGTGGACCGGACACACCGGCAAGCGCATCAAGAACGTCGTCAACATCGGCATCGGCGGCTCGGACCTCGGTCCCGCGATGGCGTACGAGGCTCTGCGGGCCTTCACCGCACGGGAGTTGACGTTCCGGTTCGTGTCGAACGTCGACGGCGCCGACCTCCACGAGGCCGTGCGGGACCTGGACCCGGCCGAGACCCTCTTCATCATCGCCTCGAAGACGTTCACGACGATCGAGACGATCACCAACGCCACCTCGGCCCGCTCCTGGCTCCTCGCGGGCCTCGGCGGCGACGAGAAGGCGGTCGCCAAGCACTTCGTGGCGCTGTCGACGAACGCCGGAAGGGTCGGCGACTTCGGGATCGACACGGCGAACATGTTCGAGTTCTGGGACTGGGTCGGCGGGCGGTACTCGTACGACTCGGCGATCGGACTGTCGCTGATGATCGCGATCGGCCCGGACCGGTTCCGCGAGATGCTGGACGGGTTCGCGCTGGTCGACGAGCACTTCCGCACTGCCCCGGCGGAGGCCAACGCGCCTTTGCTGCTGGGCCTGTTGGGGATCTGGTACGGCAACTTCCTCGGCGCCCAGTCGCACGCCGTACTGCCCTACTCGCACTACCTCTCCAAGTTCACTGCTTATCTGCAGCAACTGGACATGGAGTCCAATGGCAAGTCGGTCGATCGGGACGGGCTGCCGGTGGAGTGGGAGACCGGGCCGGTGGTGTGGGGCACGCCTGGCACCAACGGGCAGCACGCGTACTACCAGTTGATCCACCAGGGGACGAAGCTGATCCCGGCCGACTTCATCGGCTTCGCCGAACCGGTCGCCGAGCTGGGCGACGAACTCAAGGCGCAGCACGACCTGTTGATGGCCAACTTCTTCGCCCAGACACAGGCGCTGGCCTTCGGCAAGACACCAGATGAGGTGCGGGCCGAAGGGGTCCCGGAGGAACTGGTCGCCCACAAGACGTTCCAGGGCAACCACCCGACGACGACCGTGTTGGCGCGCGAGCTGACCCCGTCCGTGCTCGGCCAGTTGATCGCGCTCTACGAGCACAAGGTGTTCGTCCAGGGCGCCGTCTGGAACATCGACTCCTTCGACCAGTGGGGCGTCGAGCTGGGCAAGGTCCTCGCCAAGCGGATCGAACCCGCGCTCACCACAGGAGCCGATGTCCCCGGCCTCGACTCCTCCACCGCCGCCCTCGTGGCCACGTACCGCACTCTTCGTCACGCCCAGGAAGTGAACTGACATGCAGATTGGTCTGATCGGTCTCGGCAAGATGGGCGGCAACATGCGCGAGCGCATCCGCCGTGCCGGCCACACCGTCATCGGCTACGACCGCAACCCCGAGGTCTCCGACGTGGCGAGCCTCGCCGAGCTGGTCGAGAAGCTCGAAGCGCCGCGCGTGGTCTGGGTGATGGTTCCGGCGGGTGCCGCCACCCAGTCCGTCGTCGACGAACTCGGCGGGCTTCTGGAGTCCGGTGACACGGTCGTCGACGGCGGCAACTCCCGCTGGACGGACGACGAGAAGCACGCCGAGGAGTTGGGCACGAAGGGCATCGGCTTCGTCGACGCCGGTGTCTCCGGCGGCGTGTGGGGCCTCCAGAACGGCTACGCCCTGATGGTCGGCGGCGACAAGGAGCACGTCGAGCGGCTTCACCCGATCTTCGAGGCGCTCAAGCCGGAGGGCCCGTACGGCTATGTCCACGCGGGCAAGGTGGGCGCCGGGCACTTCTCGAAGATGGTCCACAACGGCATCGAGTACGCCATGATGCAGGCCTACGCCGAGGGCTGGGAGCTGCTGGAGAAGGTCGACTCCGTCACGGACGTGCGCGAGGTCTTCCGGTCCTGGCAGGACGGGACGGTCATCCGGTCCTGGCTGCTCGACCTGGCGGTCAACGCCCTTGACGAGGACGAGCACTTGGAGCGGCTGCGCGGTTTCGCGCAGGACTCCGGCGAGGGCCGGTGGACGGTCGAGGCGGCCATCGACAACTCGGTTCCGCTGCCCGCGATCACGGCGTCGTTGTTCGCCCGGTTCGCGTCGCGGCAGGACGACTCCCCGCAGATGAAGATGATCGCGGCGCTGCGCAACCAGTTCGGCGGCCACGCCGTCGAGTCCAAGAAGTAGGAAGCCGTGGGTGACCTTCTCGTGGTCCGCCACGGCGAGACGGAGTGGAGCGCGTCGGGACAGCACACCAGCTGGACCGACCTGCCCCTCACCCGGCACGGCGAGGAACAGGCCGAGTCCCTCGCTCCGCTCCTCGCCGGACGGACCTTCGCACGCGTCCTGACCAGCCCGCTCGTCCGTGCGGTCCGCACCGCCGAACTCGCGGGCCTGACCGGGGCGTTGATCGACCCGGACATGCACGAGTGGGACTACGGCGCGTACGAGGGTGTGACGACCGCCGAGATCCATCGCACCCGGCCCGACTGGTATCTGTTCACGGACGGCGTGCCGCCGGGCCCGGACGGGCATCCCGGCGAGTCTCCCGACGAGGTGGGCCGACGCGCGGACCGCGTCCTGACCCACCTCAAGGACGCGCTCGAAGAGGGTGACGTGGTCCTGGTGGCCCACGGGCACTTCCTGCGTGTGCTGACGGCCCGTTACCTCGGGCTGCCGGCCACCGACGGACGGCTGTTCCAGCTCGCCACGGGCACGGTCAGCAGGCTGTCCACGGAGCACGACCGTCCGGTGGTCGCGGAGTGGAACTCCCGTCAGGGAGCGGCGAGTTGAGCCGACGGTTCGGGTCGGCGGGCTGAAGTGGCGATCGGGTCCGGGGCGTTGTCCCCGGGCCCGATTGACATGTGCGTCGGGCGCGCGTCAGAGTCGCCCCGATGGAGATCAACGAGCTGACTGCGGCCGAAGCCCGGGTGTGGCAGGCCTTCCGCACGGGTGAGCCCGTGGACTTCCGTGAGGCGGGCGGCGACAACGCGGCCGACGGCGCGGACTGGGGACCGGAGCGGAGCGTACGCGCCCCGGTGCTGCGGACCCTGCTGCTCAGCACCCAGCAGCAGGACGGCGAGATCCCCAGGCTCAGGCTCTCGGGCGCCCGCATCACCGGGCATCTGAACCTGATGTACGCGATCGTGGACCACCCGCTCCACCTCCGGTACTGCCACTTCGACGAGTCGCCCGACTTCTACGGGACCCGGCTGCGCCAGCTGAATCTGCGCGGCTCGGTGCTCCCGGCCGTCAATCTCGCCAGTACGCGCATCGACGGTCCGTTGCGGATGACGGACTGCCGGGTGCGGGGGCCGGTACGGCTGGCCGGTGCGGAGATAGCGGGCGCGCTCTTCATGGACGGCGCCGAACTCACCACGTCCGACCCGTCCGTGCCGGTGCTCCAGCTCCATCAGGCGGTGCTCGGCGACGGGTTCGCGGCGCCGGGACTGAGGGTGCGGGGCGAGATGCTCCTGACCGGTGCCACGGTGGGCGGGTCGATCGCTCTGGACGGCGCCGAACTGAGCAACCCCGGGGGCCATGTCCTGCGCGCCCAGTCCATCGAGGTGCGGGCCGACGTACGGGCGCGGACGCTGCGTACCCAGGGCGCCATCGATCTGCGCGGCTCCCGTATCGCGGGGTGCCTCGACTTCACGCGGGCGCGGCTGTCGAACCCCGGCGGTATGGCGCTGCGGGCCAGCAGTTGCACCATCGGTGAGCTGTGGCTGTACCGGTGCGAGCCGATCGAGGGCCGGCTGCATCTGCGCCGCTCCCGGATCGAGGTCCTGGGCTTCGAATCGGAGGTCGCCCCGGGCGAGGTGCTCTTCAACAACCTCACCTACACGACGCTCACCCCGCACGAGCCCGCCGAGCGTCGCCTGCCCCTGCTGGAACGCGACGGCGACGGCTATGTCCCGTACGCCTACGAGCAGTTGGCCGCCGCCTACCGTCACGTCGGCGACGAGGGAGCGGCCCGCCGCGTCCAGCTCGCCAAGCTGCGCCGGCACCGGACCACCCTGCCCTGGCTCGGTCGGCTGTGGGGCCACCTCCAGGACCTCACCGTCGGCTACGGCTTCCGCCCGCTGCGCGCCGCCGTCTGGCTGCTGTCCCTGCTGGCGGCCGGCTCGATCGCGTACGCCGTACACCACCCGCGTCCGTTGAAGGCCTCGGAGGCCCCGGAGTTCAATCCGCTCTTCTACACTCTGGACCTGCTCCTCCCGGTGATCTCCTTCGGACAGGAAGGAGCCTTCGCACCCGAGGGCGGGTACCAGTACCTGTCGTACGTCCTCATCCTGACCGGCTGGATCCTGGCGACGACCGTCATCGCCGGTGTGAGCAGGAGTGTCACTCGACAGTAGGGCGCTACTAAGTACTGAGTAACTCCCTTTACCGGACCGGGCGTTGTGCGTGCTGGGCGGCGAGGCGTACGGGCGCGTTCTGGGCGCCGTAGCCCTGATAGCCCCCGTCGCGCTGGACCAGCTCGAAGAAGACGCGGCCCACGGTCTGGGTGTAGCAGTGCCTGAACTCGCCCTGTGCGTCACGGTCGTAGAGGATGCCGAGTTCGCGGTAGGTCGCCAACTCGCCCTCGGTGAACTCGTATCGGGCCGCGAGGTCGTCGTAGTAGTTCGCGGGCATCGGGAGCAGTCGGCCCCCTGCCGCCCGGAAGCGCCGGGCGGCGGCGACCACGTCGTCGGTGGCCAGCGCGATGTGCTGGGCGCGGGTCTCGGCCTCGGTGGGTGCGGGGCCGACGGCGAGCGCGATCCGTACGCTGCCACCGGAGTTGGTGACGGCCCGGCTGCGGAAGAGGCCGTACGGGTCGGCGACGTCGACGCTCTCTTGGCCGTTCAGGCCGAGGACGCTGCTGTGGAAGAGAGCGGCCTCGTCGAAGTGGTGCCAGGGCTGGGTGAGGGCCAGATGGTCGATGCGGCCGACGCCGGGCTCGACGGTCTCCAGGGTCTCGAAGTCGGTGCGCCAGTTGGGGAGTTCGGGGCGGTCCGTGGCGCAGAAGAAGAGTTCCGTGCCGTCGGGGGCGGCCACCGCGTCGAGTGGGGCGTCCTCGGGGGCGCGGCGGCGGGGCAGGACGGGGGCGAGGAGTGCCTCGGCGCGGCGGGCGGCGCCTGCCGGGTCAGGGGATTCCAGGCCGACGGCGGCGAGTCCGGTGCCGTCGCGGCGGGCGGACGGTCCGGTGTTGACGAGGATGCGGGCCTCGCCGCGCTCCCAGAGGTCGACTGGCTTGCTGCGATGGCGGGCGGTACGGGTGAGGCCGAGTGCGCCGAGGACCGCCGAGACGGGTTCCGCGTCCGGGGTGACCAGCTCGGCGAAGGCGATGCCGGTGGGGACGACGGGCTCGGGCAGCGGGGCGAGGCCGATGCTCTCCTGGAGGACGAGGAGGGAGCGCCGGGCGTCCACGGCGGTCGGTCCGGCCTCGGCCTGCCGGAACACGTCGTTGAAGACTTCGAGGGAGAGCGGACCGTCGTATCCGGCCCTGATGACGTGCTGGAGGAGGCCGGCAATGTCAAATCCGCCCTGCCCCGGGAAGCAGCGGTAGTGGCGGCTCCACTGGAGCACGTCCATGGCGAG
Source organism: Streptomyces sp. GQFP (assembly GCF_021545335.1). Lineage (GTDB taxonomy): Bacteria > Actinomycetota > Actinomycetes > Streptomycetales > Streptomycetaceae > Streptomyces. Next base: position 1,389,518 of record NZ_CP089312.1, read on the forward strand.
GAGAGGGGCGTCGGCCAGTTGCAGGAAGAAGATCTTCTCGCCGGGGATGTCCTCGATGCCCTTCGGGTCCGAGCCCCGGGAAAGGATGTGGAAGCTGTCGAGACAGGTGCCGAGCGCGGGGTGCCCCGCCGTCTCGACGATGCTCCAGGCATGGTCGTACGTACTGACGTGCCGTCCCCACGCGAGCGCCTCGTAGGCCACGCGGACGCCGAACTCCTGCGCCAGGTCGGCCAGTCGGCTCAGCTGGGCGGCGGCTAGGGCATCGTCGTCGAGGGCCAGCGGGGAGACGCTGGAGCAGACAAGGACGGTGTCGGTGCCGAGCCGCCGCATCAGCTCGAACTTGTGCCGGGCGCGCCGCAGATTCCGGACGAACTCGTCCTCGGGCACGGCCTCGATGTCACGCATCGGCTGATAGAGGTCGATGGTGAGCCCGAGGTCGGCGCAGCGGGCGCGGATCTCCTCGGGGGTGAGGGGGCTGGCGAGCAGATCGTTCTCGAAGATCTCGACCCCGTCGAACCCGGCCCGGGAGGCGGCGGTGAGCTTCTCGGTCAGGGATCCACTGAGCGACACGGTGGCGATGGATGTACGCATGGACCCGCTCCCTTGAAAATGGGGTACTGCAGGCGCCCCTTCAGGGGCGCGGGGCTGTATTCGATATGCGGCTCCGCCGCGTGGGCGCGACCAGCCACAGACGGCCCGCAGCCGTCACACAACCGTGCCTGCCGAGCTCTCCGCGGTCCCGGCCAACTCCGCAATATCCACCAACATCCGCCCACAGTCAGGCTCACGCCCAGTGAACAGACGGAACGCATCCGCAGCCTGGAACACAGCCATCCCACCCCCATCGAGCGTGGCGCACCCAACCCCCCGCGCCGTACGCAACAGCTCCGTCTCCAACGGCCGATACACCACCTCGGCCACCCAGAGCCCGGGATGCAGCACCTCCGCCGGGAACGGCAGCCCGGGATGGGCAGCCATCCCGGTGGGGGTCGCGTGCACGATGCCATCGGCCCGGCCGATCAGCGCCGGCAACCGATCGGGCGTCGCAGCGGTCGCACGACCGACACCAAAGTGCCGGTTGAGGGCGCCGGCAAGGTCGGCGGCCCGGTCAGGCAGCGCGTCGACAACGGTCACCTCCCCCGCCCCAAGAGTGAGCGTCGCATGCGCGACAGCCGCCCCCGCCCCACCGGCGCCGAGCTGGACGACCCGTTCCAGCGGAGCGTCGGGCAGCCCACGCGCGAAGGACGCGGCGAACCCGGTCACGTCCGTGTTGTGGCCGATCGCGCGGCCGTCCTCGAAGACCACGGTGTTGACGGCGCCGAGCGCCTCGGCCTGCGCGTCGAGACCGTCGAGGTGCTCGATGACGAGCTGCTTGCACGGGTGCGTGATGTTCAGCCCGTCGAATCCGAGGTCACGGGCGGCCCGTACGAGATCGCCGACCGCCTGCGCCGGAACACCCAGCGTGTCGATGTCGATGAGCCGGTACAGATACCGCAGCCCCTGCCGGTCGGCCTCCCGTTCGTGCAGCGCGGGGCTCAGTGACGGACCGATGCCGGAGCCGATGAGCCCGACGAGAAACGAGTCCTTGGTCACGACCGACCTCCACTAATGTACGAACTAGTACGTTAGCTATATCAGCATCACCGGGCCACGGGGAAGCCCCTCGGCGTGCTTCTAGAATTCACGGCACTGGCCCCTCGCCCGAAGGAACCCGATGACCAGCGTCGAAGAACCGGCACACAACGGCGGGCGCATCCGCGACGCCGTCCGCACCAAGGCCGAGATTCTCGACGTGGCCACCAAGGAGTTCGCCCGGGCCGGCCTGGCGGGCGCCCGGGTGGACGAGATCGCCGCCCTCACCCGCACCACCAAGCGGATGATCTATTACTACTTCGGCGGCAAGGAGCAGCTGTTCACGGCCGTGCTGGAGCGCGCGTACACCGTGATCCGGCAGGCCGAGCAGGACCTCGACGTCGAGCATCTGGACCCGGTCGCGGCCATCCGGCGCCTGGCGGAGCTGACCTTCGACCACCATGAGGCGCACCCCGACTTCATCCGCCTGGTGAGCATCGAGAACATCCACGAGGCCCAGCACATCGCGAGCTCCGAGCAGCTCGGGCGGATCGGCTCGCCCGCGCTGGAGGTGATCCACCGGATCCTGGAGTCGGGCCGCAAGTCGGGCCTGTTCACGGCCGATGTCGACGCCGTGGACCTGCACGCCATGATCAGCTCCTTCTGCTTCTTCCGGGTGGCCAACCGGCACACCTTCGGCGCACTGTTCGGCCGCGACCTGACGGCCCCGGACCAGCGGGAGCACTACCGGACGATGCTCGGCGACATGGTCATCGCCTACCTGACGGCGGACCGTACGGCCTGAGGGCCGACAGAAAGATCCTTCGGCATGACCTCTTGACACCCGGGAAACGTGAGCGCAACATCCGTAGCCAACCGCTACTAACTATCCAGTGGGTTAATTAGCCGGGTAGCGGCAGCTCCCGGCACGGCCGTCCCATCACCCCCCGGGATCCGGCACTTCTCCCCTCCGCTCACTCCACCTACGTTGGAGTTCCCTCGAAGGAGCACGCCGTGTCCGTCCCCGCAGCACCCCTCGACGCCCCACCGGGCGGCCAGCCGAAGAAAGCCGCCACGGCCGCCTGGATCGGCAGCGCCCTGGAGTACTACGACTTCTTCATCTACGGCAGCGCGGCCGCCCTGATCTTCCCCAAGGTCTTCTTCGACGAGTCCGACCCGGCCACCGCGACCCTGCTGTCCCTGGCCACCTTCGGTGTCGCGTACGCCGCCCGCCCGGTCGGCGCGCTCTTCCTCGGCCACTTCGGCGACCGGCTCGGCCGCAAGAAGATCATGGTCTTCACGCTGATCCTGATGGGCATCTCGACGTTCCTCATCGGCTGCCTCCCCACCCGCGACCAGGTCGGCACCCTCGCTCCGGTCCTGCTCGTGCTCTGCCGTGTCCTCCAGGGCATCTCGGCCGCCGGCGAGCAGGCCAGCGCGAACTCCATGACCCTCGAACACGCACCACCGGGCCGGCGCGGCTTCTTCACCAGCTTCACCCTGAGCGGCACCCAGGGCGGCCAGCTTCTGGCCACCCTCGTCTTCATCCCGATCGCGGCCATGCCCGAGGACCAGCTGCTGGCCTGGGGCTGGCGCATCCCGTTCTGGCTGAGCATCGCGGTCGCCGTCGTCGGGTACGTCATCCGCCGCAAGCTGGAGGAGACCCCGGCCTTCGCCCAGCAGGCCGCCTCCGAGGGTGTCGTGAAGCTGCCGCTGCTGATTCTGCTGCGCGAGCACTGGGCGGACGTCCTGCGGGTGATCGCGGGTGCGCTGGTCGCCTCGGTCTCGACGATCTTCACGGTGTGGGCGCTGGCGTACGCGACCAGTGACGCGGTGGGCATGGACCGCTCGTCCATGCTGTGGGTGGCCGCGCTCGCCAACCTGGTCGCGCTGGCCGCGATCCCGCTGTGGGCCACGCTGTCCGACCGCATCGGCCGCCGCCCGGTGTTCCTGGCGGGCGCCGCGGGCAGCGGGGTCATGATGTTCGTCTACCTGTGGGCGATCTCCACAGGCTCGTACCCACTGATCCTGGTCCTCGGCATCGTCACCTTCGGTGTGGTCTACAGCGCCGCGAACGGCATCTGGCCCTCCTTCTACGGCGAGATGTTCTCGACCCGGGTCCGTCTGTCGGGCATGGCGATCGGTACGCAGATCGGCTTCGCCGTCGCCGGTTTCGCGGTTACCTTCGCCGCGGAGATCGCCGGTCCTGACGGGGACGACTGGTTCTCCGTCGCGCTGTTCACGGCGGCGCTGTGCGTCCCGCCGGTGCTGGCCGCGATCACGGCACGCGAGACACACCGGGTGCCGACGGAGCGGCTCGGTGAGCGTGGCGCCGAGAACGTCGCGGAGCGCGCGACGGTCTCCGCCTGATCCTGTCCTCCGAAGTCTCCGAACAGCCCTGGGCTGTTCGGAGACTTTGGCATTTCCGGCCGGAGTGCCCCACTTGATACCTGCTTGATACCGGTCGCACGGTTGACAGCTGACGTTTCACGCAACAACATCGGCCAAAACGAGCACAAAAGAACAGAGCCTCCGCGCGTACCGGCCGATTTCAGGGGCGGCCGGTGCGCGCGGTTCCGCCGTTGACTTATCGTTGCCCGATCACAGGCGCGAGAGGCGGGCGGGCGAGGGAGTGTCGGGGGCCGGGTGGATACGGGTGCCGGTCGGGGACGACTCGGCACGCTGGGCCACGCGGGGCCGGAGCCTCAAGGTCCTGCTCGTCGTCCACAACGTGACCTCGGCGACCCGACTGCTCGACATAATGCCGCTCTTCGACGACGACTTCAGGGTCCAACTGCTCGTGACCTGCACGGAGTCGTCGGCGTTCAGGTCGGGTGTCGAGGAGTTGCTGGCGGGGACGGGGGTGCCGGTGCTGCCGTGGGAGCAGGCTGTCGAGACACCGGTCTCGTTGGCTGTCTCGGCGAGCTTCGGTGGTCAACTCCCGGACATTATCGGACACTTGGCCATATTGTCCCACGGAATCGGATACACTAAGAGGCTGGCGACACCCAACACCCAACACCCAACGGCGGGCGGCGGGGGTTCGGAAGTCGGCGGGCCGGTTTTCGGGATGTCGCCCGAGTGGCTGCTCGACGAGCACGGCGTTCCCGTCGCGGACGCGCTCGTCCTCTCGCATCCGGAGCAGTACGAGCGACTGCGCGCCGCCTGCCCCGAGGCCGCGGCCACTGCCGTGCTCGCCGGGGACCCCTGCTGGGACCGCATCCTCGCGGCGCGCCCGTACCGCGAGCGCTACCGCCGCGCCCTCGGTGTCAGGACGGGCCAACGACTGGTACTCCTCAACTCCACCTGGAACCCCGAGTCGTTGTTCGGCGACGGTGGCGGGGATGACGTCCTTCCGTCGCTCCTCCCCCGGCTGGCCTCGGAGTTCCCGGCCGACGAGTACCGGTTCGCGGCCGTGCTGCACCCCAACATCTGGCACGGACACGGTCCCGGGCAGATCCGCGCCTGGCTCGACCGCGCACGGCGTGCCGGGCTCGCGCTGATCGACCCCCTGCACGGCTGGCGGCAGTCGCTGATCGCAGCGGACGCGGTGATCGGCGACCACGGCTCGGTCACCTACTACGCGGCGGCGCTGGGCACCCCCGTCCTGCTGGGCGCCGCTCCCCTCTCGGGCCTCGCGCCCGACGCCCCGGTCCACGACTTCGTGCGCGACGCCCCGCGTCTCGACCCGACCCTCCCGTTGCGCATCCAGCTGGAGCGGGTGGTCCGCGACCACCGACCCGGCCCGGAACCCGCCGAGTTCATCAGCTCCGCACCCGGCGAGTCGGCCACCCGGCTGCGCCGCCTCTTCTACGACGCCCTCGGCATCCCCGAACCGGACGAACCCGCCCTGCTCGAACCGCTCCCCCTGCCACCGTACGAACCCCCTTCACACACCGTGCCGTTGGTCGTACTCACCCGCCTGCTGGGCGCCGGCGAGATCGAGGTCACCCGGTACGCCGGACCGCACCCGCCCGCCGACAGCACCGGCGAGCTGCACACGGCCGCACACGAGGACACGCGCGAGACCCACCAACTCGCCCTAGCGGATGTGGTGTTCCGGCACGGCGAACCGGACGACCCGCGCTTCGGCTCGCCGGAACAGTGGACGACGGAGGCGTTGTCCCTGCACCCGCAGTGCGCACTGACCGCCTACGTCAGCGGCCCCGCCGACTGCACGGTCCGCACACGCGACGGCGAACTCCTGGCCCTGCACGCCGAGTCGGGTGCGGACACCGACCCGTCCGCATACGCCACGGCCCTGTACGCATGGCTGGCCGCAGGCAAGTCCCTGGACGAGCTGATCACCCAGGGCCTGACGGTACGGACGGGCGGGATCGCCCATCGGGCCACGGTCACCCGACGCTGACGCACGGCTGCCAGGTGGTGGTTGGCAGTCTCCTGGCCGAGGGCCGCGACCGCCTCGTCGGCCAGCGGCGGCGAGGCCTCGAACTCCGCACCGACCAGACACGTTTCGGCGAAGCCGATCCATCGCCGAACCCCAGTCACCCGCCGCACCCACAACCTCCGCATGGGGGCCAGATGATGGCCGTCATCCTCGTGACCGAGAGCCTCGACCACCCCCTCGACCAGCGGCAGCACATCCGCGAACTCCGCACCGACCAGGAGCGTTTCGGCGAAGCCGACGCATCGCCGAACCCCAGTCACGCGCCGCTCCGCGAACTCCGCAGGCCGACCAGACGACGGCCGACAACCTCCCGACCGAGGGCCACCATCACCACCTCGACCAACGGCACCGCAGCCACAACCTCCCCGCCACCCAGGCACGTTACGGCGAGGCCGGCGCCCGCCGAACCGCACTCACCCGCCGCTCACGCACCGCTCCCGCAGCCTCCGCAGGTGGGTCAGGTGGTAGCCGGCGTTCTCCTGGCCGAGGGACGCGATCGCCTCGTCGACCAGGGGCAGTGCGGCCGTGAACTCCGCGTCGTCGAGGTGGGTTTCGGCGAGGTCGGTGAGGGTGCGGGCCGTGTTGTACGCCTCGCCGCTGGCCCGGAAGAAGCGCAGTGCCTGTTGCAGGCGTTCGCGGGCCTCCTCGCGGCTGCCGAGGCCCCGTAGTGCGCGGCCCCGGTGGCGCTCCAACAGGGCGCGGGCGCGGGGGAGATCGGCGGCGCCCTCGTCGGTGGGGCCGATGGCGTCGAGGATGCGGTACGCCTCGTCGAAGCAGTCGTGTGCCTCGGTGAAGCGCCATTGGCGCAAGCGGAGGAGGCCCAGGAACTCCACGGCGGAGGCGTGGCCGCGCGTGTGTCCGGCGGCCCGCTCGGCACGGGCCGCCGCAACGGCCTCCGGTTCCGCCTCGTCCCAGCGGCGCAACTCCGTGTAGGTGTGAGCCAGTTGGGCGTGCAGAGAGCCTGCCGTTCGGCTGCCCGGGAAGTGGGCGTCGGCGGTTCGTGCGCCTGCCTGGAGTGCGGGGAGCAGGATGTCGTGGTGGCCCGCCTTGAGTTGGAGCGGCCACAGTGCCTGGCACAGGCGTACGACGGTGTCCCAGTCGCTGAACTCCTCCGCCGCGCGCACCGCTTGGACCAGGTTCTGTGCCTCGGCGGTGAGGGCGGCGACGGCTGTGCCCCGGTCGCCGTACGAGATCGGCGAGGTTCCGGCGGGGACGCGCCAGCTCTCCGGGAGGGCGGCCTGCGCCGCGGCCACCGCGAGGTTGAGATAGTGCTCGACCGTGCGGGTGACGGCCGCCGAGCACGCGGCGATGCCGTCGGTGGCGGCGGCCGTGCGCTCGGCGTGGGCGCGTACTGCGGGGCGGTAGCGGTAGCGGCCGACGTCCGTGGGGTCGAGGAGCAGCACGGCGGCCAGCTCTTCGAGGAGGCGGGCCGCGTCCGACTCGTCCAGGTCGGCGGCCCGTGCGGCTGCGGCGGCGTCCAGGGCAGGCCAGGCGTACAGGCCTGCCAGGCGGTAGAGGCGGGCGGCGGCAGGGGGCAGCAGGCGGTAGGAGTCCTCGGCTGCCCTGCCCACCGCGTCCAGGGCCGGATCGGCGGCGGGGCTCTCAGGGGCGGGGACCGCTGCCGTCAGGCGGGGCGCCGCTGCGCGTAGGGCGTACGGGGAGCCGGCGCAGCGGTCCAGTACGCCGGGCAGGGTGGCGCGGGCCGCGCCGATCGCGGGTTTGCCGACCAGGTCGGTGAGCAGCTGCTTGGCGTCCTTGCGGGCCAGGGGGCCGACCGGGACGTGCAGCGCGTCGAGACCGGCGAGCGGCTGCCGGGCGACGACCACGGTGACGACGCCCGGTGCCGAGGTGAGCAACGCCCTTACCTGGCCCGCCGATTGGGCGTGGTCGAGGACCAGGAGGAGCCGTCGGTCGCTGAGGCAGCTTCGGAAGAGGTCGGCTCGGTCGGCTGCGGCGGGCGGTATCTCCTCGTCGGGCAGGCCGAGTTGACGCAGGAGGGTGCCGAGGGCGGCGTCGGGGCCGAGGGTGCGCAGATCGGCGTAGAGCTGCCCGTCGGGGAAGCGGGTCTGTTGCCGCCAGCCCCAGTGGATGGCGAGGGTGCTGGTGCCGATTCCTTCGGGGCCGTGCAGCAGGGCCAGCCGGGGGCGGCCGTCGAAGGCGCGGGTGGCCTCCTTGTCCAGGGCCTTCAGCGCTTCCTGACGGTCCGTGAAGAAACGCGGGGAGGCCGGCAGTCCGGCCCGGCCCGCGAAGGTGCCGGTGAGGGTGCCACCCTGTGCGGGCACACCCTGGGCGAACAGCGTCCAGGCGTGGGCGAGTTGGGGATCGTTCCGCACTCGGTCGTGGACGAGGTGGGCGACCTCGGTCAGCTGTCCGGGGGTCGTGGGTGCGACGACCTCGCGCCCCGCGATACGGCGGACCACTCCTCCGGCGGACTCCCACGCCCACCGTCCGGCCTCGTTGGCCATGCCCGATCCGACGGCTCCGAGTACCGCACCGATGGCGCCCATCGACATCGGATCCATGATCCCTCGCCCTCCCCGTCTCCCGCGCCCCGCACGGCCGTTGCGCCGCCTTGTGGATCAACCCTAGCGGCAGAACGGGCACCCTGACGGAGAGTCACCCACCCTCGCCCACTCAGCGCCGCGCCACCCCGTACGCTCTCTCCACCCTGATCCGCAGCACGAGCCGCCCGTCCCGGACCATCGCCGCGCGGTAGTCGTCCCAGTCGGGATGCTCGCCGCGCGCTGCCCGGTAGAGGCGGATCAGCTCCTCGACCGTCTCGTCGTGCGGGTCCCGCGCCACCGGCGTCAGGTCGGCCACACCCTCGACCACGGTGTACGCCCAGCGGTCGTCGCTGGTCACGTGGTAGGAGACGCGCGGGTCCCGGCGCATGTTGCGGGTCTTGGCGCGGGTGTCGGTGAGGGAGACGCGGACGGTGCGTTCGTCGGGGTCGTAGGCGTGGTTGACGTTCGAGAGCTGGGGGCGGCCGTCCGCCTTGAGGGTCGTCAGTACTCCGCCGTCGTACTCGGAGAGCAGCTTGAGGAGCGCGTCCTGCGTGTCGTCCTGAGTCATGACTACATCAACGATGCGCCGCCGATCCTTCATTCCGACCGACCGGTCGGTCCGATCTCGCGGAGTAGACACTGTCTACCACGCACTGGTAGACAGTGTCTATGAGTGACTCCCTGCGTACCCGCCTGATCGATGCCGGCGTCGACCTGGTGACCACGGAAGGCATCCACGCGCTCACCCTCCGGGAGATCGCCCGCCGTGCCGGTGTCTCCCACGGCGCCCCTCGCCGCTACTTCCCGACCCATCTGGAGCTGCTGTCGGCCATCGCCCGCCGTGGCTTCACCGAGCTGGCGGCCAGGGGAGCGCAGGCGATCGAGGAGAGTGGGCACGGGACCGGCGGTACGGCGGGGCCCCGGGAGCAGATCGCCCTGCTCGGGCGCGTGTACCTCGACTTCGCGCTCGCCAACCGGGGCATGCACGAGCTGATGTTCCGTCACGATCTGCTGGAGAGCAACAAGTTGGGGCTGCGCGAGGCCAGTCTGCCCGTCTTCGCGCTGCTCGTGGATCTCGTCGGGCAGGTCAGGCCTGATGCCGACGCCCGGCTCGTCGCGGGCGCGTTGCTCGCGAACCTATACGGCATCGCCCAGCTCTGGGCCTGGGGCAGCCTCCAACTCACCACCGGGGCCGACGACTTCGTACCCCTGCTGCGTACCGCCCTCGCCGCGCACCTCGGGCCGGAGGAGCGGTGAGCGCGCATCGGCGGGTCACTCTCGCGAGCAGTGTGATCGGGGCGGTGGTCGTCGCCCTCGACGGGACCGTGCTGACCAACGCGCTACCCACCCTGCAACAAGACCTGCACGCCTCCTTCGCCGAGGTCCAGTGGACGAGCACCGGGTATCTCATCGCGGTCGCGAGTCTGCTCGTGTTCGCCGGGCGGCTCGGGGACCGGTACGGGCATCAACAGCTGTTCGCCATCGGGGTGTTGGGCTTCGGGGCGGTGTCTGCGGGCATCGGATTCGCGTCCGAGGTGGGGTGGGTGATCGGACTGCGGGTCGTCCAGGGTGTGTTCGGCGCGCTGCTGCAACCCGCCACGCTCGGGATGCTGCGCGCCGCGTTCCCGCCCGACCGGCTGGGGATGCCGATCGCGTGGCGGACCAGTGCGATCGGGGTGGCCGCGGCGGCCGGTCCGCTGGTGGGCGGGGTGCTGGTGACCCACCTGGGCTGGCGGTCGGTGTTCTTCCTCAATGTCGTACCGACGCTGGTGCTGGGTGTCCTGGCGTTGGTCGTACGTGCTCCGGGTCCGCCTCCGGCTCCCGAGGCCGGGCGCGCGCGGCTCGACCTCCCCGGTGCCGCCCTGCTCGCGCTGGCCCTCGCCTGCCTCGTGCACACGCTCGTCGGTGTGCCGGAGCACGGCTGGAGCGCGTCAGCCGTCCTCGCGCTGCTCACGGCGGCCTGCGCGGGCTTTCTCCTCGTACGCCATGAGCGGCGTGCCGCCGACCCGCTGTTGCCGCCGGACGTGCTCGGGTCGGTGGTCGTGGGGGCCGCGCTGGGGATTCTCGTGGCCGCGTCGGCTGCGATGTTCGGCACACTCTTCGTGGCCAGTTATGTGCTCCAGGACGAGCTGGGCATGGACCCGTTCCTGACGAGTCTGACCGCGCTGCCGGGTGGCGTGGCGATGGTGCTGGGGGCGCCGGTGGCCGCCGTGCTGCTGCGTCGGTTCGGGGCCCGGCGTACGACCGTGGCCGCGCTGGCGCTGCTCGCGCTCGGGGTGCTCGTGCTGTTCCGGGCGTCCGGGGCGGGGGTGGTCGGCGGTGGATTCCTGCTGCTCGGAGCGGGTTTCGGCACCGTGATGGTGACCGCGACGGCCGTCGTCGTACGGCATGCGGCGGCCGAGTCGGCGGGGGTGGCGGGCGGGTTGCAGCAGACCGCGATGAACGTCGGACCGGTCCTCGGGGTGGCCACGGCGGCCACGCTCGCCGCCGTCACCGAGGGGCTGCGGACTGCGTTGCCCGTGCTCGCGGGTATCGCGGCCATAGGGCTTCTGGGCGCCCTGAAACTGCCGGATCTTGGTGATCGCAGGGCGACGGCCACCCGCTCTCTGCGTCACCATGGGGGTTCTGAGGCCTGAGGTGGTCCTGTCGGGGTATGACAGGACGGCACTTCAAGCGACCGGAGGGGAACGATGGCACAGCTGCGACAAGAGGTCGATCCGAGCGAGGTCGGACTGGATGTGAAGGCGCTAGACCGCCTCGACCAGCACTTCGCCCACTATGTCGACGAAGGGCGCCTGCCCGGATTCCTCGTGTCCGTGGCCCGCGCCGGTCGCGTCGCGCACCTCACCACGCACGGCCGGCGCGACATCGCGGCCGACCTGCCGGTCGAGGCCGACACGATGTGGCGGATCTACTCCATGAGCAAGCCGGTCACCTCGGTGGCCGCGCTGATCCTGGTGGAGGAGGGCAGGCTCGGGCTCACGGACCCCGTGTCCCGCTTCCTGCCGGAGTTCGCGGACCCGCAGGTGTACGCGGGCGGCTCCAGGGACGACCTCACGACCCGGCCCGCCCAACCCCTCCTGATCCGCCACCTGTTGACCCACACGGCGGGCCTGACCTTCGCGTTCTACCACTCGCACCCCGTCGACGCCCTCTACCGCGAGGCCAATCTGGAGTCGTCGGTGGTGCCGGGCTCGACCCTGGCCGAGACCTGTTCGGTGTACGCGGGTCTGCCGCTGCAGTTCGAGCCGGGCACCCAGTGGAACTACTCGGTCGCCACGAACGTCCTCGGCCGGGTCATAGAGGTGGCGTCCGGACAGCCCCTCGACGAGTTCGTCGCCGACCGTGTCTTCCGCCCGCTCGGTATGACGGACGCCGGTTTCTGTGTGACGGGCGAACAGGCGGACCGGCTGGCCGAGTTGTACGGGGAGACCGAGGACGGCGGTATCGAGCCGACCCTCGGTCTGCCACTGAAGGGCAGGCCCCGGTTCCTGTCCGGCAGCGGCGGCATGGTCGTCACCGCCCACGACTACCACCGGTTCATGGAGATGCTCCGCCGGGGCGGCGAACTCGACGGCGTGCGCCTCCTGTTGCCCGAGACGGTGGCCCTGATGACCTCCAACCACCTTCCGGGCGGCGCCGATCTGCGCACCTTCGGCGCCCGTCCGCACGACGAACCCGGCAACGCGGGCGTCGGTTTCGGCCTAGGGGTCTCGGTGGTGATCGACCCGGACCGCACCCTGGCCCCGACCGGCCTCGGCACGTACGGCTGGAGCGGGGTGGCGACGACGACGTTCTGGGTCGACCCGAGCCGTGATCTGACCGTGCAGTTCATGACCCAGGTACGACACAGGACGAGCCAGTCGTACTGGCAGGATCTCCGACGGCTGGTGCACGAGGCCGTAACCGATTAGCTGCCGCTGGGCAGTTGGCGGGGAGCGCGCCGCCGTCAGCCGACGGTGAGCCTGAACTCCAGTCCCTCCCCGCCGAGTTCACTCAGCCATTCCTCCGAACGCCGTGCCGTCTCGGCGGCGCGGCTCAGGCCCGGCGGCAGCGAACCGTCGAGGATGTGCCGGACGCCCAGGGCCAGCGTGCGGGAGACACAGCGGGCCATCGCGCTCTCGGCCGCGTCACCCTCCAGGTCGAGGAGATAACGGCCGGACCAGGCCGACCGCCCCGAACCGCCGTGCCCCTCCCCGTCGGCGTCCACATCGAGGGAGACGGCCAGGACCACGCGGTCGCGGTCGGCGTCGGTCGTCGGGTAGCGGGCCGCCAACTCCCTTGCCAGCGCACCGATCCGCTCGTCGTCGCCGCCCTTCAGCTCCTCGAAGACGGAGTCCCAGGCGCTCAGCCAGCCGTCCAGGCGCAGGGTCCCCCGCACGAAGGTCTCCGCTCTCCACGCCGTCGGCAGTTCGTACTGGCCGACGAACGGCAGGCTGTCCCTGTTCGGGTACACCTCGAAGGTCTCCCCGTCGATCACATGCGGACGCGTGACCTCCCAGGGCCGGTCGGCGACCGTCTCGGCGCCGTCCTCGATGTAACGGGCGGGCGAGCGAAGGGCGTTGAGAACTCCGGCGGGCGCCCAGCTGAACCGGTACCTGAAGTCGTTGGGCTCCGCGGGGATGCCTCCGCAGTACGACGTGAGGCGGTACGAGGCCGGTGTGCCGGCGCCGATCGCGTGCTCGGCGCGGGTGACCAGACTGTGGGCGAAGAGGTGGTCGATGCCCGGGTCGAGCCCGCACTCGGTGAGGACGACCAGACCGGCCGCCTCGGCTGCCGGTACTTGCTCAAGTACCGCCTCCGACACATAGCTCGAGCACGCGAAGTGCGCGCCGCCCTGTACGCAGGCCGCCAGCAGCGGGGCGTGTTCGGGCGCCGGGAGCATGGAGACGACCACGTCTCCGGGGGCGAGTTCGGCCGTGAGCGCGGGGAGGGTGTAGGCGCGGGGTTCGGCTCGGCCGGTGAGGCCCAGGTGGGCGAGGGCGTCGGCCGCGCGGTCCTCGGTGCGGTGCCACAGCCGTACGTCTCGTACGGCGTCGCTGTCGCACAGCGCGGCCAGGCCGCCGCCGGTGGACAGGCCCGCGCCGATCCAGTGGACGGTGCCGCTCGCGGGAACCGGCTCACTCATGGCCCAACTCCTCCTTGACGATGCCGAGTTCGCGGCACACCTGATGGAACCGGTCCAGACAGCGCCCCCACGCCCCGCCCACCTCGAAGTCGAGCAGCTGGGGCACCAGGGCGGCCGAGAAGTCCGTGCTCGCCTCGCGGGGCAGCAGGGACGGCAGGTTGTCGATGGCGATCAGGTCGAGCGGGGGCTCGTCCCGGAGGAGGCGCACCGGGTCGTCCCAGGTGGTTGCCGTGTCGTAGACCGGGAGGAGGTTCATGGGTGAGCCGACGTCGACCGTGACGTCCGAGAGGGTGCGGAGGCGGCGGCCGGGGGTGTCGAGGTCCTCGTCCGTGAGGAAGGGCGGGACCGGGCTCGTCGTCAGCACGGTGTTGACCATCAGCTCGTGGGCCAGCAGGGCCTGCCGGTCCAGGTCGCGGGTCTCGGCCAGGTCCCAGCAGGTGGGGTCGACGCCGGCCTCGTCGAGCGCGACCCGCGCGCCCCGGCCGCTGCGGCCCAGGGCGCCGATCACCAGCGCGCTCATCCGGGTTCCGGGCGACCGGAGTTCGGCCTCCAGGGCCTCCTTCGTGGTCGGCAGCAAGGGAGTCGTCAACTTCCCCCGGTGCTGGAGCACGGCGAGAGCGGCGCCGAGGTATCCGGCCCAGTAGCCGAAGGCGGCCAGCCGCCGCCCCTGGTCGTCCGCCAGGTACTCCAGGTCCAGCAGGGCCCCGCCCCCGGCGACAAAGCGGTTCAGCAGCTCGGCCGCGCCCGGCTGGCCCTTGTAGGCGTGCCCGAAGAAGATGTGCCGGTGGCGCAACTCGTCCGGCTCGTCGGGGAGTTCCTTGAGGCCGACGATCACCGCGTCCTCGGGTGCGGAGACCCAGGACCCGGCGTCGGCTACACCGCAGCCGACCGCCTCGTACTCCTCGATCGGGAAGATCCGCTGCGGCGACTCCTCCACGGTCAGGCGCACTCCCTCCTCGACGAGCCGCCGGGCGTCGGACGGGACGACAGCGGTACGGCGTTCGGTCGTGCGGGTCTCGTGGCGCAGCCACAAGTGGAGCTGGGTCATACGGGGTTGACCTCCGGGCGCAGGGCATCGGCCGCGAGACGGCCGGCGTTCAAGGGGCTGATGTCGACGAAGGGTACGCGGCCGGGGTAGGAGTCGCGGATCACCTCGCCGACCGCCGGTCCTTGGAAGAAACCGTGGCCGAAGAAGCCGGTCGCGTGGAGGAAGCGGGAGACCGAACTCGCCTCGCCGATCAGGGCGTTGTGGTCCGGGGTGATCTCGTACAGGCCCGCCCGGCCGCCGGTGCGACGCAGGTCGAGCAGGGCGGGCGCCCGGTGTTCCGTCGCCTAGTGCAGGCGGGGGATCCAGCGGGCCGGCCGGCAGGCGATGCCCGCCCCCGTCGCCCCACCGCCGATCACGACGACGCCCGCCCACCGCGGGGCGCTCATCGCCCCTCTCCCCGCGCCGCGCGCACGAGCGCCCAGGCCGCCGCAGCGTCCTGCACACCGAGCCCGACGCTGTTGTAGAAGACGATGTCGTCGGGGCCTGTACGGCCGGTCCGGGCGCCGGTGATGACGTCTCCGAGGCCGATCAGGTTCTCGCGGGTCAGCAGGCGGTCCCGTAGGGCGTCGATCACCGGGCCGGCGTGCTCCGTCGCGGTCTCCGGGTCGTCGACGACCACGGCCGCTGCCCGCCGTAGGACCTCGGCGTCGACCTCGTTGCGGGTCGGCTCGAACGAGCCCACGCTGACCACCGTGCAGCCGGGTGCGAGCCAGGCGCCGTGCACGACGGGGGTGGTGCTGAGCGTGCAGGTCGCGACCATGGAAGCCCCGGACACCGCCTCCTGCGGGGTGTCGGTCGCCTCGGCGGCGATGCCGAGTTCGGCCGCGAGGTGTTCCGCCGCTCGCGCTCGGCGCTCCGGGGTGGGGCTCCACACCCGTACGGATTTCAGGTTCCGTACGCGGGCGACCGCCCGGGCGTGGGCGAGGGCCTGGGTGCCCGAGCCGATGAGGGCCAGTTCGGCGCTGTCGGCGGTGGACAGCGCGTCGAAGGCCACGGCGCTGGCGGCGGCCGTACGCAGGGTCGTGACCGCCGTGCCGTCCATGACGGCGGCGAGTTCGCCCGTCACCGGGTCAAGGGCGGTGATGACGGCGTGAATGGTCGGCAGGCCGGCCGCCGCGTTGCCGGGGTTGACGCTGCCGAACTTCGCCACGGCGCCGGTGTCCCTGGACAGCCGGGAGACGTACGCGAAGACCACACTGTCGTCGAAGCGGCTGGGGTGCATGATCTTCCCGGGCAGATCGGGTAGATCGGGTAGATCAGGCAGGTCGGGCGCACCGGCACCACCCGCGCCCAGTGCCGCGAACGCCGCGCGCTGCGAGGCGATCGCCGTGTCGGGGTCGAGGAGGGCCGTCACCTGGTCCCGGGAGAGGAAGAGGACATCGTCGGTCATTCCCTCTTCCTTTCCGGAATCGGGGCTTCTGCACCCCCCACGCGCGTCGGAGTGACGCACACCCCCTGATCGGAACTCCCGGCCGGGTCTCCCGGTCAGGTGATCAGGACCAGTGTGCTACCGCGTCCAGGTGCGGCAGGACGTGGTCGAGGCGCTCGCGCTTGGTCCGCAGGTAGGTGATGTTGTTCTCGCACGGCGGGATCAGCAGCGGCACGTCCTCGGCGATCTTGATGCCGTGGCGGAGCAGCGCCTCGCGCTTGCGCGGGTTGTTGGACATCAGGCGCACCGAGCGGACGCCGAGGTCGTGGAGGATCTCCGCGGCGACGCCGTAGTCGCGGGAGTCGACCGGCAGGCCCTGTGCGAGATTCGCCTCGACGGTGTCCAGGCCCTCCGACTGGAGCTGCATCGCGCGGAGCTTGGCGAGCAGGCCGATGCCCCGGCCCTCATGCCCTCTGAGGTAGACGAGAATGCCGCGTCCCTCGGCGACTATCGCGCGCAGTGCGGAGTCGAGCTGGTCGCCGCATTCGCAGTGCTGGGAGCCGAAGGCGTCGCCGGTCAGGCACTCGGAATGCAGCCGGGTGAGTACGTCGTCCTCGGTGATCTCGCCGTAGACCAGCGCCACTTGCTCGTCACCGCGATCGTGGTCCATGTAACCGACCGCCTGGAAATCGCCGTACACGGTGGGCAACGGCGCATTAACGACGCGTTCGACTCCCGACGGCTGGGAGGCTTTGCCGAGTACGCCAATTTTTTCTGTCATGATCTGGTTCCTAAGCAGAGACGAAAGGCCGTGAGAACATGGATGATTCGGGAATACGGTTGCCGGTTGACACTACGGAAGACGTACGGACGCGAGCCGCCGGCGTCTCAACGCAGGTCGCCGTTCTTCCGGTCGGGAGCTTCGAACAGCACGGTCCCTTCCTCCCGTTGACGACGGACACCCTGGTCGCGTGTGCCATAGCCCGGGAGATCGCAGCCGCGTACCCGGTGCACCTCCTTCCGCCGGTGACGATCGCCTGCTCGCACGAGCACGCTGCCTGGCCGGGAACCGTCAGCATCTCCTCCGTGACCCTTCACGCGGTAGTACGGGACATCGCCGATTCGCTGCGCCGCTCGGGCGTGGACGCCCTGGTGGTCGTCAACGGACACGGCGGAAACTACGTACTGGGCAACGTCGTTCAGGAATCCTCCGCGCGCGGTGAGCGGATGGCACTGTTCCCGGCCGCGGAGGACTGGGAGACGGCGCGCGAGCGGGCCGGAGTGGTGACCTCGCTGCTCACCGACATGCACGCGGGGGAAATCGAGACCTCCATCCTTCTGCACGCTCATCCCGAATTGCTCCGTCCCGGTTATGAGACCTCTGATTTCGTCGCCGACGACCGCCGGCATCTCCTCACCCTCGGCATGGCCGGTTACACCGATTCCGGTGTCATCGGCCGTCCTTCACTGGGTTCCGCCGAAAAGGGGAAGGCGTTGCTGGCGAGCTTCGCCGACTCCTTCGGGGCGTATTTCTCGATGCTCACCGAGTCCGGGGACGACGATTCGGTGAGCACCGAGGGTTCCGTGGACACGGCTGGCTCCGTGGGCGACCAGAAGTAGCGGACGACCAGGACGACCGCGCCGGGCAGGGCGGCCACGAAGCTCAGTACTCCGTACACGACGGCGACGCTCAGCCCCATGCTCGCGCCCAGTCCCGCCGCGCCGAACGCCCAGGCGGTGACGCCCTCGCGGGGGCCCCAGCCGCCGACGTTCAGCGGCAGGCCCATCGCCAGCAGCGCCAGTACGGCCAGCGGCAGCAACTCGGCGACGGGCGCCGAGGATCCGGCGACCCGGGCGGCGACCACGAACATGCCGAGGTGGCCGGAGAGGACGATCACCGAGGAGAGCGCCACGCCCGGCGCGTTCTGGCGGGAGAGCAGGGCGCCACGGGCCTCGGCGAGTACGGCCTGCACGGCCCGGGCCTTGCGGGCCGCGACGCTCGGGGCCCGGTTCATCCGTACCGCGGCGACGACCGCGAGGGCGCCCACGGCGGCGAAGGCGGCCATCAGGGCGACCCGGCGGGCCTCGGCCATCACGGGTGACGGCTGGGTCAGCAGCACGCCCGCGCCGACGGCGAGCAGCGCGATCTGTCCGGCGGCGCGTTCGAGGACGACCGCGCGGACTCCGCGTCCGACGTCGCCGGCGCTCTGTCCGTGCCGTACCGCGCGGTGCACGTCGCCGAGGACGCCGCCGGGGAGGGCCGCGTTCAGGAACAGCGAGCGGTAGTAGTCGGCGATCGCGGGGACGAGGGGCAGCCTGATCCGCAGGCTGCGGGCGACCAGGGCCCAGCGCCAGGCGCTGAACACGGTGGTCAGCAGGCCGATGCCGAGGGCGATGAACAGGGTCGGTACGTCGATGCGGCGCAGGCCGTCGAGGAAGACGCCGGTGCCGAGGCGCCAGAGGAGTACGCCGAGGATCGTTGCTCCGGCGAGGGTTCCCAGGTGGGGCCTCAGGGCTCGGGCGGCTCGGCGGAGTCGGCTCGGGCGGGGTGTCTGGGGGGCGACCCTGTCTCCTACGAAGCCGATGACTCCGGCGCGGCCGGCCGAGGCGCGCCCGTCTGCCGGTACGGCTGTCCTGCGGAGGCGGGTATCGGCATGCGCCGCGGGATATGCGAGTTGTCGGCCGCGGGCCGGTGGGGGCTGGTCGCGCAGTTCCCCGCGCCCCTTAGGGGGCGCGACGACCGTCTGCATGCTCATGATGTGGCCCCGCCCTTCGGCCTCGCCAGTGCCAAGAGGTCGCTGTGGTGGACCTCCACCCGCAACTCGCCCGCCGCGCACGCCTCCAGGCGTTCGGCCAGGTATTTGTCGGCCTTCGGCTTCAGGGACGGGCGTTCCTCCACCGCTGCCGCCACCCAACCGCGCAGCCACTCCGCGGTGAGCGGGGCCTCTACGGGGCCGAGGCGCCAGGCACTCGGGTGGACGTGGACGGTGGCGCCGCGCTGGTCGAAGGCCTCGCAGGCCGCCGTGACCGCGTCGGGGCCGAGGAGTCCCGCACGTCGCTGGTGGGCGTTGAAGGCGTCGGCGATGTCCCCGTCCAGCGGGTCGGGGGCGGCGAACTCGACGCGGCCGGCCACGGACAGGGTCAGCAGGGCCGGGCAGCCGACGCCCGCACAGGCCGTGGCGAGGGCGTCGACCTCCTCACGGGTGAGGACGTCAAGGAGGGCGGACGCGGTGACCAGTGAGGCGCCGACCAGGGCGTCGGAGGTCAGCCGGGCGACATCGCCGCGCCGGGTCTCGACCGTCACACGGCTGCCGTCGGCGGCGGCGCGCGGGGAGGCCACGGCGGCGAAGTGCAGGAGGTAGGGGTCGCGGTCGTGCAGGACCCAGTGCTGGGCGCCGTCGAGCCGGGGTGCGAGCCAGCGGCCCATGGAGCCGGTGCCGCAGCCCAGGTCGTGGACGACGAGGCCGCCCGCCTTGCCGGGCAGGTTGGCCAGCCGGATGCGGAGCGGGTCGAGCAGTTCGACGGCGCGTGCGGCGGCGTCGGCGCCCTCGCGCAGCTCCAGCCAGTCGGGCGCGTACCGGGGCGGGTCGTCGGGCCCGGCCTCGCGCAGCCGGATCGTGCCCCGCTCCCCCGGATTGACCGGCCCGGCGCCTGCCTTGACGTCCCGGTGTGTGGGCTGGGCCGGAATCCCGGCGGCGGGCTTGGAGTTCGTGTCCACCGGAGTCACCGGTCCCCGTCGCTGGATCTCGGACGCCGCCGAAGTCGTGATCGTCGTCGCCTTCTTCATGCCGCGCTCCTTGCTTCTGGGGGAGTCCGCTCCGGCGTCCTCATGAGACTCCGCAGCACGGCCACCCGGCGTCCCCGAGCGGCCACCAGCTCCACGTCGACGTCCACGGGCGTCGTAGAACCCCGCAGCGCCGCCTCCGACCCGGCGGAAACCGCCACCGTCATCGCCTTCCTCATGCCGCGCTCCCCACTCGCCCGGAAGCCCACTCCGACGCCCCGACCAGACTCCGCAGCGCGGCCACCCGGCGTCCCCGAGCAGCGACCAGCTCCATGCCGGAGCCAACGGACAGCACCGAACCCCGCCGCCCCGCCTCCGACCCGGCCGAAACCGCCACCGTCATCGCCTTCCTCATGCCGCGCTCCCCACTCGCCCAGGAGCCCACTCCGACATCCCGACCAGACTCCGCAACGCGGCCACCCGGCGTCCCCGAGCAGCGGACAGCTCGGTGTCGGCGTCCGCGGAGGCCACCGGACCCGGCGAGGTTCCCGAGGGAATCCGGCCCAGTACCCCGACGGCACTGCGCAGGGCAGCGACCCGGTGTGCCCGGGTGGCGACCGGCTCGATGTCGTCGTCCCTGAGCGCGTCCGATCCGGCCGAGGCCGTCGTCGTCGTGTGTCTCACGTCGGCCTCCTCGATTCCCGGGAGAAGCGCCCGTCGTAGCAGTGACACTTCCCGGCGTCCCTGTACGGCCGCCGCTTCGGCGTCGGTGGCCACGAGCACCACCAGACCCGGCCGTCCGGCCGCCGGCATGGTCATCGCCCTCTTCATGCCGCCCTCCGAGGTTCCCAGGGGATCCGGCCCAGTACGCCGGCCAGGCTTCGTGCCGTTGCCGCCCAGCCGTCCAGGGCTGCTCGGCGGCCTCGCGCCGCTGCCTTCAGGCGGCGGCGGACGTCCGCCTCGCCGAACCAGCCGCGCAGTTCCGCCGCGAGGGCCGCCGGGTTCTCCGGGGGTACGAGGATGCCGGGGACGCCTCCGTCGGGGGCGCGGCCGACCGCCTCGGGGAGGCCACCGACGTCCGTGGCGAGGACCGGGATACCGCGAGCGAGGGCTTCCGTGACCGCCATGCCGTACGTCTCCGCGTAGGAGGTCAGGACCATCAGGTCGGCCGCCGCGTAGGAAGCGTCTAGCTGGGCGCCCGCCTGGGGGCCGGCCAGGTGCAGGCGGTCCTCCAGGCCGTGCTTGGCGATCAGGGCGCGCAGGTCGGAGACGTACTCGGGGTCCTGTTCGAGGCCGCCTACGCAGACGCAGCTCCACGGCAGGTCGGTCACCGCGGCCAGGGCCTCCACCAGGCGGTGCTGGCCCTTGCGCGGGGTCACCGCGGCCACGCACAGGAGGCGGGAGACGCCGTCCGTGCCGGAGGCGAGGGGGGCGATGTCCGCGCCGGGGGCCGCCATGTGCACGCGGTCCGGGGCGAGTCCGTGGTGGGAGACGAGGCGGCGGACCGCCCAGTCGCTGGTCGCGATCACCGAGGGCACCGCCCGCAGGACGGTCCGCTCCAGGGCGTCCAGCTCGGCCGCGACCGCCGGGTCGAGGCCGGTCTCGTCGCCCAGCGGAAGGTGCACCAGCACGGCGAGGCGCAGCCGTTCGGCCTCCGGGACGATGATCTCGGGGACCCCGCAGGCCACCAGACCGTCGAGCAGGACGACCGTGCCGTCCGGCAGCTCGCGCAGCGTCCGCGCCAGTTCCGCGCGGGCGTCGGCGCCGGGCCGGGGCCAGTCACCGGCGACGGCGTGCTTGTGCACCTGCCAGCCGAAGCCGGGCAGGTCGAGGCTGATCCGCCGGTCGTATGCGTTGCCGCCGCTCGGCGTGGCCGGGTCGTCGACGCCGCCCGGCATCACGAAGTGCACGGAGCGCAGGGACATGGGGATGATCGCCGCGTTCTTGAGGGCCGCGTTCTGCACCGGCACGTAGTTGAGCGTCTTCTGCACGTGAGCCTGTACCTGTACCTGAGCCGGGGCGACCGAAGAGGCCGCCGGGGAAAGGGGAACCGCGCGGTCGAGGGTCGTGTCGGTCACAGGGCACGCTCATAGCTCGCCCAGGCGACGTGGGATTCGTGCAGCGTGACGGTCAGGCCTGTCAGGCCCCGTGCGCCTTCGCCCAGCGCACCCTTCTCGATACGGGCGGCGAGCCGGTCGGCGATGACCTTGGCCAGGAACTCCGTGGAGGTGTTGACGCCTGCGAAGTCGGGCTCGTTGTCGAGGTTGCGGTAGTTCAACTCGCTCACCACGGCACCGAGCTCCTGGGTGGCCAGGCCGATGTCGACGACGATGTTGTCGTCGTCCAGCTGCTCACGGCGGAACGTGGCGTCGACGAGGAACGTCGCTCCGTGCAGGCGCTGCGCGGGCCCGAAGACCTCTCCGCTGAAGCTGTGGGCGATCATGATGTGATCGCGGACGGTGATGCTGAACAACGGACGACCCTCCAGGTGCGGCGCGTCTTGCCCCGTGCTGATCGCTGCCGGGGCATGCCGACTAGTACGGCTGCTCAGGGCAGCTTGTTCAACGGCTTGTTCAAATGGAATAGCGGACGCGGTGGCAGAGGGCCGGGATCTCTCCGGAGGCCAGCTTCGGCAGCACGTCCGGGAGTTCCTCGAAGTCGCTCTCCCCGGTGATGAGGGCGTCGAGCGCCGGGTCCGCCAGCAGGTCGAGGGCGAGGGCGAGTCGGTCGGCGTACGTACGGCCGGTGCGCGCGGACGGGGACACCGTCCCCACCTGGCTGCTGCGCACGGTGAGCCGCCGGGAGTGGAACGCCTCGCCCAGGGGCAGGCTGACGCGCCGGTCGCCGTACCAGCTCAGCTCGATCACCGTGCCCTCGGCACTGAGGAGTTCGAGCGAGCGCGCGAGTCCCGCCTCGGTGGCGCTCGCGTGGACGACCAGGTCGCACTCCCCCAACGCGTCCTGCGGCAGCGCGAAGTCGACGCCGAGCGCCTCGGCGGTCTTCGCCCGCCCGGGATCGGCGTCCACCAACTGCACGCGCACACCCGGGAAGCGGGCGACCAGGGCGGCCACGGAGCAGCCGATCATCCCGCCGCCGACCACGGCGATCCGGTCACCGGCGAGCGGCGCCGCGTCCCAGAGAGCGTTCACGGCGGTCTCCACGGTCCCGGCGAGCACGGCCCGTTCGGCGGGCACCGAGTCCGGCACCACTGTCACCGCGCCCACCGGGACGACGTACCGCGTCTGATGCGGATAGAGACAGAAGACCGTACGGCCGACGAGCGCGTCCGGACCCTCCTCCACGACACCGACGTTGAGGTAGCCGTACTTCACCGGCCCGGGGAAGTCGCCCTCCTGGAACGGCGCCCGCATGGCCGCGTACTGGCTGACCGGGACCCCGCCCCGGAAGACGAGCGTCTCCGTGCCACGGCTCACGCCGGAGAACAAGGTGCGGACGAGCACCTCGCCCTCGCCGGGCGCCGGCAGTTCGACGTCACGGATCTCTCCGTGGTCCGGCGAACCGATCCAGAACGCACGTGCGGCGCGCTTCATCGGAGTCCTCCTGAACGCTTGGGAAGTTGTTCACGTACCGAGATGTGCACAGTCCGCGCACAGTACGCGGCATGATCCACTCTGTACATACGGCGGAGGACGAGCGGTGGCCCTGAACTACACGTACGACGTAAGGCCGGCACAGCAGGAGACCGCTCTGGGAGCGGGCATTCAGATCCTGTTGCTGGTCTTGCTGGGCTCCGCATTCGGTCTGGGCCCGGCGGGCTGGCTGACCGGGCTGACGTTCGCGTTCGCCACCTGGGCCGTTCTGTCCCGCGCGCTGCACCGGTCCGGGTCGAAGTCGTTCGGCCCGGCCAACCGTGTGACTCTCGGCCGGGCGACCCTGGTCGGCGGGGTGACGGCCCTGGTCGCGGACTCCTTCGAGAGCTCGCCGCCGGTCACACTGTTCGTCGGTCTGACGGCCGTGGCCCTGATCCTCGACGGTGTGGACGGCAAGGTCGCCCGCCGCACCGGCACCTGCTCGACACTGGGCGCGCGCTTCGACATGGAGGTCGACGCGTTCCTGATCCTGGTGCTGAGCGTGTACGTGTCGATGTCGCTGGGCCCGTGGGTCCTGCTGATCGGCGGCATGCGCTACGCCTTCGTCGCCGCCGCCCGCGTCCTGCCCTGGCTGAACGCCCCGCTCCCCCCGAGCACCGCCCGCAAGACCGTGGCCGCCCTCCAGGGCATCCTGCTCCTGGTCGGCGCCTCCGGCTACCTGCCCCACACGGCCACGCAGGCCGTCGTCGCCCTGGCCCTTGGCACGCTGGTCTGGTCGTTCGGCCGCGACATCCTGTGGCTGTACCGCACGTCCCGTCCGCGCACGACACCGGTCGCGTCGTACGCGGACGTGGAACAGCAACTGCGCGCACTGGTACCGGCCGAGTCCATGTCCCGGTGAGGGCCACCCGCGCCCCAAAGGGGCGCGGGGAACTGCGCGACCAGCCCCCACCGCCCCGCGGCCAAAGAACCGCCCAACATCAGCCTTACGAACGTGAACCTCGGGCCCTGACCAGCGCGAACACCGCCGCAGCCAGCCCCAGCACCCCCACAACCAACCCGGCGATCCCCAGCCCACGAGCCGTCGAGTCACTGGCCGAGGCCGAAACAGCCTGACCGGCACTGCTCTTCGCCGAAGCCGGCGCCGCCACAAGCTGCAGCGAGGGCGCCGGATTCTCCGGCTCCTCCTGTCCCGTCTGAGGCGTCTCGATCCAGCGGACGACATTGCCGTCGGAGTAGGTCTGCAGGGTCTTGAAGGCCAACTGGCCCGTGTCATCAGGGAGTTGACCGAACGCGACGTCGAAGTCCTCGTACTCCCCCTCCTCGATCTTTCCGCCGGACCAGGTGATCTCGGAGACGGCGTCGGTGATCGTCCCGTCGTCCGTCTTGATCGGCGTCTTGAGCTTGGTGGTCGTGACCTTCGCGGTCCAGCCCTCCTCCGGGGTGACCAGCACGCCGAGGACGGGGTGGTCGGTGGGCAGGAAGACCTGGACCTTCGTGGTGCTCGCGGTGTCCTCCTCGTTGGGGACCCGGAAGGTCAGGATGCCGTCCGTGGCGCCCTTGGTGTAGCTCTCGGGGTGCACGGTGACGTGCGCGAAGGCGGAACCGGCCGCCGCGAGGACACCGGCGGCGGTGAGCCCGGTGACGACGCCGGCGCGGCGCAGGGTGATGCGTGTGGGGAACATGGGCGGAACTCCGCATTTCCGTACTGGTGACTGCTGTCGAGGACTTTCAGGGCGTGTACGGAATCCCTGTCGGCGGTCCTCGACCGCTCACCGCGTAGCGGAGGAGCAGCCGGCGCGGCCGGACGACCGACGACGACATGCGCCCGGGGGCCGGGCGGGGCGGCACGGCGGGCGCGTCCCGCCACCAGGCGGCGAGGCCCGGTACGAAGGCGACGGCCCAGCGCAGCAGCGACCACAGCGCGGCCTCGCCCCGCCGCAGACACCAGGAGGCGGCCAGCGCGGCGAGGACGTGGGCACTCATGACGTGGGAGTGCGCGTGGGCCATCGACATCCCGGGGTGGTGCATGGGCGCCATGGTCCGGCCACGCACCGCCCCGAACGCGAGGTGCAGCCCCGCCTGGGTGGCCAGCGTCAGGCCGCCGATCCCCGGCAGCGACCGCTCCCGTCCGCCGAGCAGCCACCCGGCGGCGAACACGGCCGCGAACCCGGCGCCGTCGGCCGACAGAGCCGGTGGCGCGCCGGTGGCGAGGCCGTGCGCGGCAGCGGCAAGCAGCACACACACCGCGGCGAACACCGCGGCGCGCAGACTCCGTACCGCCGGGGAAGCGTCGCTCATCGTGCCGGGATCCTCCCACAGGCGGACCCCGGCGGACCTGGGGGCTCCGCCCCCAGACCCCCGTATCGCGCTGAACGCGCTCGTCCTCAAACTCCCCCAGAGGGGGGACCCCCAACGGGCTGAATAGCCCGGGGAACGGCGGGTCACTCGCCTCCGGCGGTCTCCTCGTCCTCCAGTTCCTTCGCCAGGCGGCGCAGATGCGGGCCGTACTCCGGGTCGTTGAGCGCTGCCGCGAACTGGGCGGTGAGGTAGGCGAGGGGGTTGCCGGTGTCGTACCAGCGGCCGTGGATCACCTGGCCGTAGACGGCGCGGTTGGCGGCGTAGGCGTTGATGGCGTCGGTGAGGTAGACCTCACCGGTGCGGTGGTCGTACCAGCGCTTGGTCTGTTCGCGCAGTTCGTCGATGATGCCGGGCGTGATGACGTAGCCGCCGATGGCCGCGTACGAGGAAGGCGCGTCCTGCGGGCGGGGCTTCTCGACCAGGCCGGTGATGCGCAGCAGACCGTCGTCGAGGTCCTCCTTGACGACGGGGACGCCGTAGCGCTGCGAGTCGCCCGGGTCCATCGGCATCAGCGCGAGGACCGGGGAGTTGGTGGCCTCGTACGCCTTGATCAGCTGCTGGGCGCGCGGGACCTCGGCGACGAACACGTCGTCGGGCCACAGCACCAGCAGCGGCTCGTCGCCGATGTTGCGCGAGGCGTTGAGGACGGGGGTGCCGTTGCCGTACGGACCCTGCTGGTAGAGGTAGGTGATGTGGCCGAGCCGGGACAGCTCGCCGACCTCCTCCACGGCGTCCGCGTACGCCGACTTGCCGTCGGCGCGCAGCTGGTCGACGAGGCCGGGGTTGGGCCGGAAGTGGTCCTGGATCAGCCCCTTGTCGCCGGACACGACGATGGTGATGTCGGTGATGCCGGAGGCCACGAGCTCCCGGACGGTGTGCTCGATGACGGGCTTGTCACCGACGGGCAGCATCTCCTTCGGTGTCGCCTTGGTGAGCGGCAGCAGCCGGGACCCCAGTCCGGCTGCGGGAATGACTGCCCTGCGAATCGTGGCCATGGGCCCCCCTGTACGAAAACGCGTACGTTTCATCGGTCGGTAGTACTTAGTGGTGCGTGGTCCTGCTCGGCGGTGCTCGGCGCCGCTCACCCGCGCGTGTCGGCGCGGGTGGTGTGACGCTACCAATCGGCATGCCCCACCGCCGCACCTCTCAGACCCCGCAGGTGCTCCCCGGCCACCGGTTCAAGCCCGCCGCGGCAGTACGGCGATGGCCGCGAGGGGTACGGCGGCCAGCACCAGCCAAGGGACGGCGGCGGGCAGTCCGGTGTCGAGGAGGGTGCCGGTCAGCGAGCTGCCGACCAGCACGATCAGGCCGGAAACCGACGACAGGGCGCCGGTGTAGAGGCCGAGCCGGCCGTCTTCGGCGAGGTCGGGGACCCAGGCGCGGGCGACCGGCGCGACCAGCATCTGGCCGAAGGTGAGCAGGACGACGAACCCGGCGGCGGGCAGCAGCCCGACGGTTCCGGTCCAGGCCGCGGGCCTGGCCAGCGCCACGACGGCGAATCCGGCGGAGATCAGCAGCATCCCGACGACCATCGAGCGGCGCAGGGCGAGACGGTCGCCGACCCAGCGGGTGACCGGCAGTTGGGCGGTCACGACGAGTAGCGAGGAGAGGGCGAACAGCCAGGCCAGGGCGGTCTGCGAGCCGGTCGCGCGCTCGACCTCGTCGGGGAGCGCGAGGTACAGCTGGTTGTACGCGAGGAGATAGGCGCCGTACGCGGAGCAGAGTGCGAGAAACCGACGGTTGCGCAGCAGTGTGCGCACGCCCCCTTTCGCGCGTATGCGCTCCCTGCCGGGTATGTGCTGCGGAAGCAGCCAGGCGTGCCCGGCGAGAACGAGGACGAAGATTCCGGCGCCCGCGAGACAGACGACACGGAAGTCGACGGACAGCAGCAGTCCGCCGAGCAGTGGCCCGACGAAGGCGCCCGCCTGTCCGGCGACGGTGAACAGGGCGAGGACGCGGGTGCGTGAGCCGCCGCCCTGCTCCTCCCAGACCACGGCCTGCCGGGCGACCTCGGACTCGACGGCGGGCGAGAAGAGGGCCGCGGCGAAGCCGATGAGGAGGACGGCGCCGATGACGGTCGCGGTCGAGTCGGCATAGCCGAGCCAGGCGAAGCCGGCGATGCGCAGGGCGCACCCCGCGAGCACCACGGGCCGGATGCCGTACCGGTCGGCGAGCGCACCCCCGACCACGAACAGCCCCTGCTGACTGAAGGTACGCAGCCCGAGCACGAACCCGACGAGCCAGCCGGCCATGCCGATCGCCTGCCCGAGATGCTCGGAGAGAAAGGGCAGAACGGCGAAGAAGCCGACGTTGAAGGCGAGTTGGGTGAGGATCAGCAGCCGCAGCAGCGGCGACAGCCGCGTCCGGGCGGGCGTCCCGCCCTGAAGACCGGCGGTTGCTGGGGTGGTCACTGGAGAGCCAACTCTCGTGAATCCGGGAGGTGTTGGGACGCGGGCACAGTCATCCGGGGCGGCGGCATCCAGAGCGGCGCCGGGCACATCCGGGCAGGCGGCTCACCGTTGCGGGCAGCTGCGGAGGCGCCCGCCGGAAGGCCGGCCTTCTTGTCTCCCGGCGAGCTCGGGCCGCGCACACCGTCTCCCGCCGGGACAACCGGGATCATCGGAAGGCCAACTCCCGCGCCTCCCGAAGCGGTTGAGCCGCACCCACCACCCTCCGCCGCCACCCCGTCCCGAGCAGCCGCGACAGGCACATCCGCGCGGACAGCCCGGCCCTCGGCAACGGTTCCGGAGGCGATCACCGGAAAGCCAACTCTCGTGTTTCCGGCCGGTGTTGGGCCGCCCGCACCGCCCTCCGGGGCCGCCGGACCCTGAGTCCCGCAGCCGTCACCGCCAACGCGCCCAGCAGGGCGAGTACCGCGGCCGGGGCCAGCACCGCCCAGGGGGCGCGTTCCGCGTACGGCTGGTTCTCGGCGAGGAGCAAGCCCCATTCCGGGGACGGGGGTTGGGCGCCGAGGCCGAGGAAGCCGAGGGCCGCGAGGGCCAACGCGACTACGGGCAGGCGCAGTAGGGCGTGCCGGGTGACCGGGGGCAGCGCGGCGGGCAGGAGTTCGTGGCGCAGGACGTACCAGCGGTCGGCGCCCAGCCCCCGGGTGGCCGTGACATGCAGCGTGGCCCGTTCCTGGCGCAGCAGGGCGGCGGTGTGCGCGGCCAGTGGTGCCCAGGCGACGGCGGTCACGGCGAGCGCGGGGGTGGCCCCGCCGCTGCCCACGACCGCCGTGACGAGCAGCGCGGCGAGTACGGGCGGTATCGCGTTGACCGTGTCGACGAGCGGTTCGGACACGCGGGGCACCAGCCCGAGCAGCAGGCCGATCAGCAGGGCGGCGGCGCTGATCGCCGAGGCGAGCAGGAGCGTGTCGAGGGCGCCGTGTCCGACGCGGGCGAGGACGTCGCGGCCGAGTGCGTCCGTGCCGAACGGGTGTGTCCAGGACGGGGGTTGGAGTCGGGCCCGGGTGTCCAGGGCCAGGGGGTCGCGTGGCAGGCCCAGGGCGACGACGCCGAGCAGTACACCTGCGTACAGCAGGGGTGGGGTGCGGCGGGCGGGCGGACCGGGGCGGTGCAGGGAGGAGAGGCCGCCGTCTCGCAGGGCGGGTCCGATCAGCAGTCGGGCTGTCAGCCGGGTTCCGCCCGCCGCCAGCGCCGCCAGCAGGACCAGGGCGAGGGTGCTCGCCTGGAGGACCGGCAGGTCCTGGGCGATGGCGGCCTGGAGGGCGGTGCGGCCGAGGCCGGGGATGTCGAAGATCTGCTCGACGGCGACCGAGCCGCCGGTCAGCCCGACGACGAACAGGCCCGCGTTGGGCAGCAGTCCGGGCAAACAGCGGCGTACCGCCTGGCTCGCGATCCGTCGAGCCGGGATGCCGCGTGCGGCGGCGGCCAGCGCCCAGGGTTCAGCAAAGGCGCCGGGCAGCAGATCGTCGAGGAGCCGGCCGAGCAGCGCCCCGGCGGGCAGGCCTAGGGCGAGTCCGGGCAGGATCGTCCACTGGAAGCCGTACCAGCCGAGGGCGGGCAGCCAGCCGAGCTGGACGCCGACGACGGTGGCGAGCACGGACGCGGTGAGGAACTCGGGCAGCGCGGCGACCATCGCCGAACCGCTGCCGCCGCCGTGCCTCCCGCCGCTCCACAGGGTGCGGGCGCACACCAGCGCCGCGACGAGCACGGCGATGGTCAGCGCCACGGCCATCAGCAGCAGCGAGGCGCCAAGTGCCTCCAGTACTCCGGGCATGACCTCGGTCCCGGAGATCCAGGACCGCCCGGCATCGCCCTGCGGCAGACCGCCGATCCACTCCCCCAGCAGCCGCAACGGCCCTGCGTCCAGGCCGAGTTGCTCCCGGATGTCGGCCAGTACGGCCGGGGTGGCCTCACGCTCCGCCGAACGGGCCTTGAGGACGGTGAGCGCCGGGTCGGTGCGGGTCAGCCAGGGCAGCAGGCCGATCCCGCACACGAGCAGCGCGGCGAGCAGGGCACGCCACAGGAGCGTGCCCACACGACCCCGCACGGGTCAGCGCCGGGTTCCGGTACCGACCAGCGTGCGCTCGTACGGATCGAGGAGCACGCCCTGTACGTCGGCGTCGACGCCGGTGATGATCCGCTGGTGGACGAGCGGGACGACGGCATCGGCGCCGAGGATCAGGGCCTCCGCCGCCATGGCCGCGTCCTGCCGCTTCGCGGTGTCCTCGATGCCCTCGGCCTCGGCGACGGCCTGGTCGACCTTCTTGTCGGAGAGGAGTGAGAGGTTGTAGCCGCCGTCGGAGGTGTAGTCGCTGGCGAGGACAGAGACGGGGTCGCCGGAGTCGAGCATGGTGTTGCGGGCGGCGACGACGGCGTCGAACTTGCCTGCCAGCGCGTCGCTCTCCAGGCGCGAGTACTCCCGTACCTCCAACGTCACCTTGAACCCGGCCTTCTCCAGCTGCTGCTTCAACACCTGGGCGGCTTCCGGGAGTTCGGGCCGGTTGTCGTACGTGGCGAGGGTGACGGCCGTGCCGTCGGGCGCCGCGACCTTCGCGCGGCCTGTGGGCTGGACGCGCTTGCCCTCGGCCCAGGTGAGCGCCGGGCCGTAGACGCCCTGGCCGGCGTCGGCGTGGCCTTCGTAGACGCCGTCGGCGATCGCGGAGGTGTCCACGGCGGCGCGGGCGGCGGCGCGCAGCCCGGCGTCCTTGAAGGCGCCTGACTTGGTGTTGAGGTGGAGGTAGGTGGTGCGGGCCGTGGCGGTCTCGCGGCGGGTCGCCTTGTCGAGGGAGGGGGCCTGGGCGACGGGGACGGCTTCCGCGATGTCGACCTGGCCGGTGCGCAGGGCGTTGGCGCGGGCGGTGCCGTCGGCGATGAACCGGGCATCGATGCCGGCGGCCTGGGCACGTCCGCCCCAGTAGTCGTCGAAGCGGTCGAGGGTGGCGGCGGTGGAGCCGGTGGTCTTCGTCAGCTCGAAGGGTCCGGTGGCGGTGCCGACCGGGTCGACGGCGCCCTTCTTCGCGAACGCCTTGGGCGCGAGGACGGCGAGGCCGGGGCTGGAGAGGCGCAGCGGGAGCACGGGGTCGGGCTCGGCCGTGGTGACGGTTATTCGTCCGTCGGCCGCGGCCTTCGCGGTGAGGGTGACGCCGGTGAGGGCGGCGGGCTCGGGCTCGGCCTGGGTGGCACGGGTGAGGGCGGCGGCGACGGTGGCCGCGGTGACTGCGGTGCCGTCCTGGAAGGTGGCCTCGCGCAGGGTGAACTGCCAGGTGCGGTCGTCCTGGCGGGTCCAGGACTCGGCGAGCGCGGGAGCGGCGGAGCCGTTGGCGTCCAGGGCGGTCAGGCCCTCGGTGACGCCGAGACGGCTGAGCAGGGTGGCGTCGGCGCCGTACGGCGAGAAGTTCTCGGCGGGCGGGAAGGCGAGGGCGACCTTCAGCCGGGAGCCGGACCCGGCGTCCGACGACGAGTCGCCGTCGTCGCTGCCGCTGGAGGCGAAGCAACCGGTGAGCAGCGGGGCGAGCAGGACTCCGACGAGCAGTCGGCGGCGGGGGGTGCGCATGATCCTCGGGTTCTGTGAAGGGGGCGGTGCGGCACGGACGAAGGCCGCACGGAAACTGGACCCTATATGATTATCATTTCCAATAGCCAGCCCGGGGTGACCACCTGCGATCACCGCTCCAGCGGAACCTCGAAGTGGACGACACCCTGCCCGCCGCCCGCGTCCTCGCGCTCATCGTGCACGACCTTGCCGAGCGACCGCCAGAAGCCCTCTGCGCCGGCGACCGCGGGGTCCGTGTGCAGATACACGGCGCGATAGCCGCCGTCGGCCGCCGCGAAGGCCAGCAGTTCGGCCACGAGCCGCCGGGCCAGTCCGCGCCTGCGGTGCTCGGGACGGACGTACACCCGACGCAACTGCGCGGTCGCGCCCGAGGGATAGCGCTCGGCGACATGGCGCGGGTTCGGCGGATGGAGAGGGCCGCGCGAGTCGAGGGCGGCGGTGGCGACCACGCTCGCGTCGCGCGCGTCGACCGCGACCAGGAGGGCGTGCCGGGCGGGCGCCAGATAGGCGGACGCCGGGTCGACTATGTCGCCGTGCCAGCGGGGCACGTACCCCGTTCCGAAGTCGCGGTAGACGGTGTCGAGCATGACGGCTCGCGCGCCGTCGAGGTCGTCGGGGGTCGCCGTCCTGATGCGGTAGTGATGCACCTGCACATCATATGCATTTAGGAAGGTCGAACAAACGGCCGCCAACTCGAAGCCGTCGCACCCCAGTTGAGCGCGAGGTGATTTGACAGAGCCCCCGGCGCCGCATAAATACTTGCCACATGACATTCATTTTCAAAATGGCTGGCAAAGAGGCCGCCTCCGGCCGAGGGGCGGCCCGGTAATGCGCGTCGCGTTCGTCGGTAAGGGCGGCAGTGGCAAGACCACGCTGTCCGCACTGTTCTCCCGCCATCTCGCACGCTCCGGCGCGCTCGTGGTCGCCATCGACGGCGACATCAACCAGCACCTCGCCGAGGCGCTCGACCCGGTCGGCGGCGAGGCGTTCGCCGCGCCGCCGCTCAGCGCGCATCTCGGTGACATCAAGGACTTCCTGCGCGGCACCAACCCGCGTATCGAGTCGCGCGAGGCCATGGTCAAGACGACCCCGGCCGGCCGTGGCTCCCGGCTGCTGCGTCCGCTCGGCGACGACGAGATCCACGCCCGGCACGTCGAGCGCGTGGGCGGCGTGCCGCTGATGGCGACCGGCGCCTTCGAGGAGGGCGATCTCGGCGTCGCCTGCTACCACTCCAAGTTGGGCGCGGTGGAGCTGTACCTCAACCATCTCGTCGACGGACCCGGCGAGTACGTCGTCGTCGACATGACCGCCGGCGCGGACGCCTTCGCCTCCGGGCTGTTCACCCGGTTCGACATGACGTTCCTGGTCGCCGAACCGACCCGCAAGGGCGTCTCCGTCTACCGCCAGTACCGCGACCACGCCCGCGAGTTCGGGATTCCGCTCGCGGTGATCGGCAACAAGGTCACCGGCGAGGACGACCTGCTCTTCCTCAAGGAGGAGACCGGCGACGACCTGCTCACCCACTTCGTCCAGTCCTCCTGGGTGCGCGCCGCCGAACAGGGCCGGGACCAGGGCGAGTTGGAACCGCACAACCTGCACGCGCTGAACCAGCTCAAGGACGCGCTCGACGCCCGCCCCAAGGACTGGGCCACCTTCCAGCGGCACGCCGTCGAGTTCCATCTGCGCAACGCCCAGGCCTGGGCGGACAAGGCGACGGGCCTGGACCTGGCCGATCAGGTCGACCCGGAGTTCGTGCACGGGCCCGCCTCCCTCGCCTGACCACACCCCCACTGCCCCACTTCGCGAGATCGAAAGAACAGGACACCCCCTTCATGTCGCTCGACGTCTCCCCCCAGCTCCTCGCCGAAGCCGAGCAGGGTGACATCCGCGAGGACGACTTCGTCGAAACCGTCCGCACCTCCCTCCCCTACGCCTACGACCTCATCGCGGACCTCGCCTCCGAACTCCAGGGCGGCACCGCCGAGTTCGCCGACAACCAGACCCCGCCGCCCTCCGAGCAGGAGCGCGGTCAGCTGCTGCGGGCGCTGGCCAGTGACGCGATCCGGGGCAGCCTGGAGCGGCACTTCGGCATCGCGCTCGCCTTCCAGAACTGCCACCGGGTCGCGGCCTTCCACCCCGGCGCGCAGAACGGCGAGACCTACGCCCGCTTCACCTCGCTGCGCTCGCAGGTCCTCAACCAGTCCCCGGAGTTCCGCGACTGCTGACGGGGCGATGCTGACGGGTCGATCAAGATTTCCCGGCCCCAAAAAAGTTGACAACGATTCGGCAGCCCTACGGCCCCCTGCCCTCTACGGTCGAACGGGTGAAAGACCGCATCGTCATCAAGGGCGCCCGTCAGCACAATCTCCAGGACGTCTCCGTGGAGCTGCCCCGGGACGCGCTGATCGTATTCACCGGGGTGTCGGGTTCCGGGAAGTCGAGTCTCGCGTTCGACACCACGTCAAGGGCGGGCGCTGCGAGCACTGCTTCGGCGACGGCGCGATCAGGGTGGAGATGGCACGGGATCATCTCCCGGCATCTGGGTGCACTGCACGACGTCGGCCTCGGCTATGTGAAGCTCGGCCAGGCCGCCACCACCCTCTCCGGCGGCGAGGCGCAGCGGGTCAAACTCGCCGCCGAACTCCAGCGCCGTACGCGGGGGCGCACACTGTATGTACTGGACGAGGGACTGGGTGATCGACATGGGCCCGGAGGGCGGGACCGGTGGCGGCCGGGTGATTGCCCAGGGCACTCCGGAACACGTGGCGGCCGAGGCTCGTTCTCCTACAGGGACGTTCCTGCGTGCACTCCTGGAGAGGAAGTGAGCACGATGGCGACCGACACCGAGGTGACCGATGTGTTCGACCCGGCCACCGAGGACGAGAGCGATGCTCCCCTCCCCCGGCTCAGCAACGCGGGAGGTTCGGTCGACCAGGTGCGGGACTACCTCCGGCTCATCGCCCGGGTCCGGCTGCTCAGCGCCGACCAGGAGGTCGACCTCGCGAAACGCATCGAGGCCGGGCTGTACGCCGAGCACAAACTGCTGGAGGAGCCCCCCGAGGACGCCGTGCTCCGACGGGAGCTGGAGATCGTCGCCGCGGACGGGGAGCGCGCCAAGTCCCACCTCATCGAGGCGAACCTCCGGCTGGTCGTGTCCGTCGCCAAGCGCTACACGGGCCGGGGGCTGCTGTTCCTGGACCTGATCCAGGAGGGCAACACGGGCCTGATCCGGGCCGTCGAGAAGTTCGACTACGCGAAGGGCTTCAAGTTCTCGACGTACGCGACCTGGTGGATCCGGCAGGCGATCTCCCGCGCGCTGGCCGACCAGGGCCGGACCATCCGGATCCCCGTCCATCTGGTCGAGGTCATCAACCGGGTGGCCCGCACCCGCCGCGAGCTGATCCAGGACCTCGGCAAGGAACCCACGCCGGAGGAGCTGGCGGAGAGGGCGGGCGTCGACGTGGAACGGCTGCCCGAACTGGCCACCTACACCAAGGAACCCGTCTCCCTGCACACCGCCCTCAGCGAGGACGGCGACGGCGAGTTCGGCGACCTGATCGAGGACCGCGACAGCGTCACGCCCATGGACATGGTCACGTTCCTGCTGCTGCAGGAGACGATCCAGTCCATCCTCGCGGACATGACGCCACGGGAGGCCGGGATCATCTCCCTGCGCTACGGCCTGTCCGGCGGCCGGACGAGAACCCTGGAGGAGATCGGCCAGGTGTACGGCGTGACACGCGAGCGGATCCGTCAGATCGAGTCCAAGACGATGTCCAAGCTGCGCCACCCGTCCCGCTCCCAGATCCTGCGGGACTACCTCGACGCCATGTGACCCGGCCGTCCTCCAGGCTTACGGGCTCAGGCCGTGCCGAGTGCCGTACGCAGGGTGCTGATCGCCTGCCCGATGGCGGCCTCGGCGGCATGCGTCCCGCGCAGGGCGTTGAGCATCACGAAGTCATGGATGATCCCCTGGTAGCGGACGGCGGTGACGGGTACGCCGGCCTCGCGCAGCTTGTTCGCGTACGCCTCGCCCTCGTCGCGCAGGACGTCGGCCTCGGCGGTGAGGACCAACGCCGGGGGCAGGCCGGTGAGTTGGGCGGTGCTGGCGCGCAGCGGCGACGCGGTGATCTGCGCGCGCTCGGACGCGTCGGTCGTGTACTGGTCCCAGAACCATTCCATGGCGTCCCGGCGCAGGAAGTAGCCCTCGGCGAACTGGCGGTAGGAGCCGGTGTCGAAGGCGGCGTCGGTCACCGGGTAGAAGAGGACCTGCTGGACGAGGGGCACATCGCCGCGCTCCTTGGCCATCAGGGTCAGCGCGGCGGCCATGTTGCCGCCGACGGAGTCACCGGCGACCGCGATCCGGGTGGCGTCCAGGTAGTGGTCGGCGCCGTCGGAGACGATCCAGCGGGCGACGGCGTAGTTCTGCTCGATCGCGACCGGGTAGCGGGCCTCGGGCGAGAGGTCGTACTCGGGGAAGACGACCGCGGCCCGTGCGCCGACGGCCAGTTCGCGCACCAGACGGTCATGGGTGTGGGCGTTGCCGAAGACCCAGCCCGCGCCGTGGATGTAGACGATCACCGGCAGGACGCCCTGGACACCGGCCGGGCGGACGATCCGCGCCGGGACCTCTCCGGTGGGGCCGCCGGGGACGGTGACCCACTCCTCGTCGACGGCGGGCTTGTCGATCTCGCCCGACTGCACCTCGTCGACCGTCTTGCGGCCCTCGACCGGACCGAGGTCGAAGAGGTACGGCGGATTCGCGGTCGCCTCGGCGAAGCCGGCGGCGGCGGGTTCGAGGACGGGGCGGGTGTCGGTCGTCATGACGATCTCCTCGGATCGGGTGCCGGGGCAGGCTCCATCTGCGGGTTTCGCCGGGGAGCGGCGGCACACCAGAAGAGTAGCGCCCAATTAGATCGTGCGCTACTTATTAGACCTCTATTTGCTGGTGCTCTATGGAATCGGGAGGACGTGAACGTTAGGGTGGAAATCACCGTGCACGGCGTCATGCGGACACGGAACCGACCAAGGACAACGCGGAGACCAGGAGCCCTACCGTGACACCCCGAAGTGCACCGCCGCAGGAGGGCTCCCTGCTCCTCGACGACCAGCTCTGCTTCGCCCTCTACGCGGCCTCCCGGGCGGTCACCGCCCGCTACCGGCCGCTGCTGGACGAGCTGGGGCTGACCTATCCGCAGTACCTGGTGATGCTGGTGCTGTGGGAGCAGGACTCGATCTCCGTACGGGATCTCGGGCATGCCCTCCAGCTGGAGTCCAGCACCCTCTCCCCGCTGCTGAAGCGCCTGGAGGGGAACGGTCTGCTGCGGCGTGAGCGGCGGGCGGAGGACGAGCGTTCGGTCGCCCTCCGTCTCACCGAGGCAGGCGCCGCGATGCGTGACCGGGCGGGTACGGTGCCCCTCGCCATCGGCGACGCGATGGGCCTCACGGCCGAACAGGACGCGCTGGCCAAGCAGTTGCTGCGCCTGCTGACGGCCAACGTGAGCGGCGGCTGACGCCGGCGCTCCGTCTCAGGGGGATCCGCGGGACGTGTAGTTCGTTCACCGCGGGCCGGTGGGGGCTGATCGCGCAGTTCCCCGCGCCCCTAAAAGCCGGGGCGCGGGCCAGCCCCCCCGGCTGAACGTTGGTCAGGTGCGGGTGGCGGTTTCGGCCCGTGTGGGTGACGGGTCCGCGGTGGCTCGAGCTGCGCCCAGGGGCTGGTCGGGACGGGCGGTCGGTACGAGGAGGGCTGCCAGGGCTGCGGCCAGGCAGAGGGCGGCCAGCAGGGCGAAGCCGTGGGTGTAGCCGGATTCGTACGGGAGGCCCGAGGGCTGGAGGGTGCTCGTGACCAGGACGCTGGTCAGGGCGGCGCCGATCGAGCCGCCGATGGTGCGGACGTTGGCGTTCATGCCGGTCGCCGCGCCGGTCTGCTCGGGCGGGACGCTGCCGACGATCAGGTTGGCCATCGAGGCGAAGGCCAGTCCGATGCCGAGGCCGAACACGCCTGCCACGAAGGCGACTTGCCACTGTTCGTCGTGCCAGAGGGTGAGGAATCCGCAGGCGACGGCGCCGAGCGCGGCACCGGCGGTGAGCAGTTTCCTGGCGCCCAGTACCGGGGTCAGCCTGCCGCCCAGGACACCTGCGAGGAACATCGCGATCAGCATCGGCAGCATGAGCAGTCCGGCGGAGGTGACGCTCGCGCCGAATCCGTACCCGGCGGAGGCGGGTGTCTGGACGAAGCCGGGGAGGAAGGACCAGACCGAGTACATGCCCGCGCCGAAGAGCAGCGCGGCGGTGTTCGTCGTCCACACGGCGGGCAGGCGCATGATCTTCAGGTCGATGAGGGGGGTGCTGGAGCGCGCCTCCGTCAGCAGCCAGAGGGCGAAGAGGAGTACGGCGGCTGCGAACAGGCCGATGGTCCGGCCCGAGCCCCAGCCCCATCGGGTCGCCTGGCTGAGCGGCAGCAGCAGGGCGACCAGCCAGGCCGACAGCAGTACGGCACCGAGCCAACTGACGCGCCCGACAGCCCTGTTGGGCGACTCCGGGACATAGCGGATGGCGATCAGGGTGGTGACGGCCACGACGCCGACGGGCAGCCAGAACAGCCAGCGGTAGTCGAGCGCGGTCACGATCGGCCCGGCGGCCACCATGCCGACGCCGCCGCCCGCCGCGATGACGGCGGACAGGTTGCTGATGCTGCCGCTCACCTCACCCGGCGGGAACTCGTCCCGGATGATGCCGAACGACAGCGGGAACAGCGCTCCGCCCGCGCCCTGGACGACCCGGGCGAAGATCAGTACGCCGATGTTCGGCGCGAGCGCGGCGAGCAGACAGCTGAGCGTCACGACCACGAGGACGGCGACGAGGGTGCGCTTCTTGCCGATCAGGTCGCCGACGCGGCCGAGGATCGGGGTGAACACCGAGGCGGACAGCAGGAAGGCCGTCATCACCCAGGTCGCGGTGGACTGCGAGGTGTCCAGGGCGTGCTGGACGGTCGGCAGGGCCGGTGCGATCAGCGACTGGAGCATGGAGAACACGCCCGCACCGGTCGCGAGGACCGCGAAGGTGAGGCGGGTGGAGCGCGTGGAGAGCATGGAGCCAGTGGACTTGCGGGGCATGGAAAGGCATCTCCGAACAGAGGTGGCGGAGTAGACGTAGACGTGGCGAGGGCCGCGTTCGCGCACGCCTGCGATGCGCACGGCCGTACGCGTCACAGGGGGAACGCACCCCGACTGCTAAAGTGGAGGTACGCCTCCACTCTAGCGGAGGCTCACCTCCGCTTCAATACCGGAGGTCCGCATCCGTTTCGAGCGCGCCCGACCGGCGCCCGGCCAGGGAGGCATCCGTGACGGCACAGTCGTACCCCGTCAGCGGTTTCGCCGCGACGCAGCGCCCGCACCGCAAGGACGCGGCACGCAACTACGACGCCCTGCTGGCCGCCGCGCGCGAGGCGTTCGCGGAGCACGGCTCCGAGGCGTCCCTGGAGGACATCGCCCGGCGCGCGGGGGTCGGCATCGCCACGCTGTACCGGAACTTCCCCACCCGCCGCCATCTCTTCGAGAGCGTGTACGCCGACGAGGTGGACGCCCTGTGCCGGTTCGCGCTGGAGGTCGCCGACCAGCCGCCGTGGGAGGCGCTGACCGCGTGGCTGCGCCGCTTCGTGGGGTACACCGTGACCAAACGGGCCGTCCGCGAGGCCCTCAACCACGAGTCGGAGATCTTCCTGGCCTGCCGGGACTCGATGTACCAGGCGGGCGGCCCGCTGTTCGAGCGGGCGCAGGCGGCCGGGGAGGCGCGCGAGGACATGACCTTCGACGACCTGCTGCGCATGCTCGCCGGCATCACCTCGACGAACTTCCTCGACGACACCCAGCGCGACCGCGTCCTGGCGGTGGCCCTCGACGGGGTCCGCGTCCACATGGCTCGGTAGTCGTACGTTCGTCGACGCCGCCGGCTCGGCGAGTCGCTGGCACGGCCGTGCCGGCGTACGCATGATCCTGGCCGGGCGGGCGGCGACCACCTCGGGTCCCGGGCCGCCCCAGAGCCACCGGAGAACCATGCCAGCCGACGACAGTCCGTCCTCCGGGACGTCCTCCGAAACCCCCTCCCCCGCCGGCCGCGTCCAGGCGCGTGGCACCGCGCTGCTGGGTCGGCCCAAGCTGTGGCTGCTGCCCACCGTTCTGACCGGGCTGCTCGCGCTGCTGCTGTCGCTGCTCTACATGGGCGGCATCGTGAGCCCCAACCGCGATCTGCACGACCTGCCCATCGGCATCGTCAACGCGGACCGGGGCGAGCCGTTGTCCGGGCAGCGGGAGAACCTGGGTGCGCAGATCGTCCGGGCCGTCATCACCGACACCTCCGGCGGCGACAAGGCCGAGTGGCGTGAACTCACCCTCGCCCGGGCCCAGGACCAGCTGGACTCGGGCAAGCTCTACGGGGCGCTGGTCGTGCCCGACGGCTTCACCGCCTCCGTCGCCGCGCTGACCGGCACGAGCGCCACCGCCCGTCCGGCGCTGACCGTGCTGACCAATCCCGGCAAGGGCAGCCTCGGTTCCTCCCTCGCCAGCCAGATCACCACGGCCGCCGCCCACAATGCCTCGCAGAACATCGGCGAGCAGTTGACGGCGAGCGCGACAGGGGCCGACGCGACGGCGAAGCTACTGCTGGCCGACCCGGTCGCGGTCACCACCGAGGTCGGGCATCCCATCGGCACCAACAGCGGCCTCGGGCTCAGCACCTTCTACTACACGCTGTTGCTCGTGCTGGCCGGGTTCATGGGCGGCAACGTCATCAGCAACGCGGTGGACACCTCGCTCGGTTACGCCGACAACGAGATCGGCCCCTGGCACACACGCCGCCCGACCGTGCCCGTCGACCGCACCCAGACCCTGCTGCTGAAGATGGGCATGACCGCCGGAATCACACTCCTCAGCGTCTCCCTGGTCATGCTCGCGACCGTCGGCATCCTCGACATGGACGCCGGTCATCTGCCCCTGCTGTGGCTGTACTCGTACTGCGCCACCCTCGCGGTCGGTCTCGGCGTCCAGGCCATCAACGCGGCCTTCGGCGGGATCGGGCAGCTCGTGTCGATGTTCGTGTTCATCGTCCTGGGCCTGCCCTCGTCCGGGGCCACGGTCCCGCTCCAGGCGGTCCCGGACTTCTACCGCTTCCTGTCCGCGTTCGAGCCCATGCGGCAACTCGGCGACGGGGTACGGGCCATCCTCTACTTCGACGCCCGCGGGGACGCCGGGCTCACCCGCGCCTGGATCATGATCGCGATCGGCACCGCGCTCGCGCTGCTCTTCGGCTTCGCGATGACCCGCTACTACGACCGCAAGGGCCTCGAACGCCTCACTCCGCAGCCCTCCTGGGGTGAAGCGCACGCCAATCGTTGCCCGTTCACCCTTTCGAACGTCGGCCTCGGACTGACAAACTCACGAGGGTGCCCGACTTCGACATGCTTGTCATAGGATCCGGCCCTGGCGGCCAGAAGGCTGCCATCGCGGCGGCCAAGCTCGGCCGCCGGGTCGCCGTCATCGACCGCCCCGACATGGTCGGTGGGGTCTCCATCCACACCGGCACCATCCCCTCCAAGACCCTGCGCGAGGCGGTTCTCTACCTCACCGGCCTCACCCAGCGCGATCTGTACGGCCAGAGCTACCGTCTCAAGGAGGACATCACCGTCGCCGACCTGACCGCGCGCACCGAGCACGTGGTCAGCCGCGAGGTCGATGTCATCCGCAGCCAGCTGTCCCGCAACCATGTCTCCCTGTTCGCCGGAACCGGCCGCTTCGTGGACGACCACACCGTGGCGCTCCAGGAAGTGACCGGCAACGAAAGGCTGTTGAGCGCCGAGCACATCGTCATCGCCACCGGGACCCGGCCGGCCCGGCCGGACAGCGTGGAGTTCGACGAACAGACGATCCTCGACTCGGACAACGTGCTCAACCTGGAACGGGTGCCGCGTTCCATGGTCATCGTGGGCGCGGGGGTGATCGGCATGGAGTACGCCTCCATGTTCGCCGCGCTCGGCAGCAAGATCACGGTGGTCGAGAAGCGGGCCGGGATGCTCGACATGTGCGACGTCGAGGTGATCGAGTCGCTCAAGTACCACCTGCGGGACCTGGCCGTCACCTTCCGGTTCGGGGAGACGGTCGCGGCGGTGGAACGTCATCCCCGGGGCACCCTCACCGTCCTGGAGAGCGGCAAGAAGATCCCCGCGGACGCCGTGATGTACTCGGCGGGCCGCCAGGGCCTCACCGACGAACTCGCCCTGGACAAGGCTGGGTTGTCCGCCGACCGGCGTGGCCGGATCACGGTCGACGAGCACTACCGCACCGAGGTGCCGCACATCTACGCCGTCGGCGACGTCATCGGCTTCCCGGCCCTCGCCGCGACCTCGATGGAACAGGGCCGGGCGGCGGCGTACCACGCGTGCGGCGAGCCGGTGGACCAGATGCACAACCTCCAGCCCATCGGCATCTACACCATCCCCGAGATCAGCTTCATCGGCCGCACCGAGGACCAACTCACCGAGGACAGCATCCCGTTCGAGGTGGGCATCTCCCGCTACCGCGAACTGGCCCGGGGCCAGATCATCGGCGACTCCCACGGCATGCTCAAGCTCCTGGTCTGCCCGGAGACCCGCAAACTCCTCGGCGTCCACTGCTTCGGCACGGGGGCGACGGAACTGATCCACATCGGCCAGTCCGTGATGGGCTGCGAAGGCACGGTCGACTACCTGGTCAACGCGGTCTTCAACTACCCGACGCTCGCGGAGTCCTACAAGGTGGCGGCACTGGACGCGACGAACAAGCTGCGCCAGATCGACCGGTTGCGGGACTGAGTCCTGCCGTACGGCTGGGCCCGTCGCCGAGGGGCTCAGCCGTGCGCGGCGTAGCGTACGAACGAGGTCCAGCCGTCCCGGCCGACCGAGAAGTGAGGGCGCGTCAGGTCCTTGGAGTCGCGTACGCAGACGGCCAGTTCGGCGACGGCGACCTGAACACAGCCGGCGACCGGCACCGTACGGGTCGGCCCCCCGCCCACACCGTCCCTGCTCTCCCTCAGTCGGGCTCGTCGGCGAGTGGGACCGGGGCTCCCCGGCCCCGGCCGGCGGGCGGGGATCTTCGGGGCGGAACGTCGTCGCCGAGCAGCACGGTCGGCAGGGGGGCGTCGAGAGTGACGTCGTCCAGGACGGCGCCCATGCGGTCGCCGATCACCCGGACCGCCGACATCAGCGCCGACTCGCCCTCCTCCGCCGTGTGCCGTCGTTCCTGGAAGGCATCCCACAAGGGGTGCGGCGAGGACAACGGCGTGCCCGGGTCCTCCGGTTCGTACACCTCGGTGCACCGGCCGTCACGCCAGTGCCCGAAGGTGTCCAGGCCGACTCCGTTGCTGTCGACGGTGAGGGTCTCCGTGCCGCTGGAGAGCCTCGCCAACGGGCCGGGCATACCGCCCAGGACTCCCCATTCCTCGTAGCAGAACGACCAGTCGCTCAGCGACCCCACCCGCAGCACCGACTTCGGGGTCCCGGCCCGGTAGGCGGCGGCGCCGAGCTCGACTGCCTCCGGCTTGGGCATGATCCGGGCGTCTGCCGGGAGTGCGCCGTAGCGGGCGAGCACGTCGTCCGGTGTGATGCCCCGGGTGAAGGTGACGCACCACGATCCGGCGCGAACCCAGTCGGAGGAAGGGCCTGCCGACAACTCCGCCATCTCTGCTCGTCCCTTCAGGGCGTGATGGTCATCCAGAAAGCGTCGCCCTTGATGATGCGCTGGTCCTTCTTGAAGTTCCCGTAGACACTACCGGCGGACTTGTTGTTGAACAGGGGCATGTGGGACTGGATACAGGGCTGATCGGTGACCGGCTTGTCGGCGTGGGTGGGCGGGGTGGTCCACACTCCGTTCACCTTGGTCGGCGTGATCTCTGCGCACAGTGATCCGTCGGTTCCGCCTTCCTGCGTTCCGGCGAACGGGAATTCGTCACAGGAATCCGCCTCCGGAATGGTGGGAAAGAGATTGGTGAACTTGGCGGAGCCGCAGGTGTTCCGCCGGTTCGCGCTGCCGACGTCCTTGTTCTCGCCGTGGAACAGACTGCTGCCGCGCATCCGCAGGCCCAGTTCATAGGTCGCGGACGCCTGACCGTGGTTCGGGTTGGAGAGCGAGTACTCCAGGATCGGCGCGTCCTCGTCGTCCGTGAACGGGATGACGCAGCCGGAGGTCGTCGGCATCTCCGAGTCACACCTGATCACCGCGTCCGCGGGGGGCGACCAGCTCGCGGAGGGGTCCACAGGTGTGGCGCCCGCCGTGGTCACGTACATCTGGTACTTCGTCTGGAAGCTGGCCCGGGTCGCCGACGCGGGAATCGAGCCCTTGTAGGTGACCGTGCCGGACTTCGAC
Source organism: Streptomyces sp. GQFP (assembly GCF_021545335.1). Taxonomy (GTDB): domain Bacteria; phylum Actinomycetota; class Actinomycetes; order Streptomycetales; family Streptomycetaceae; genus Streptomyces. The sequence continues at coordinate 1,433,593 of NZ_CP089312.1, forward strand.
TGTCCCGTGGTGAGTTCGGTGTTCCCGTACCAGGGGGTGCGCAGGGTGGCGAGGCAGCCGCTGGTGCAGTCGGTCCGGAACCTGATGTTCAACGCCGTGACCTGGCCGGTGACCTGGACGACCTCGGCCCGGATGTCCTCGCTGAGGTCGGTGTCCGCCACATGCGTCCGCAGGCTCGTCGAGACGTTGATCAGGCCAGTGCCCACGGATTTGCCGTTCGTGTCGTACAGCGTGTAGGTCACCTGGACCTTGCCGCAGAGTCCGCCCGTCCGGGTCCACTCGTACACGCCTTGGGTGATGGTGCAGGTCGCGGAAGCGGGCGGGTCGCCGGGGTCGGGGTCGTACACACCGGGGTCGTACTCGTCGGGGTCGTCCTCAGCTGCGGCGGCTTCGGCGGCGAGGGTGGTGATCCCCGCTCCGGAGGCGGCGGCCCGCGTGTCGTTCCGGGCGGCTTCCGGCGTACGCACCGTGACGCATTCCGTGACCGCCGTCCGCAGCGTGGCGCGCACGGCCGCCGGGACCCCCGTACAGGATCCGGAGCCGGCGAAACGCGGCGTTCCCTGTCCTTCGCCACCGGCCTCGGCGGGCGTGTCGAGCAAGCCGGTGACGGGGCGGTCGGCGGGGCGGGCGTCGTCGTTCCGCGTCGACGCGGTGGCGGAGCCGACGCCCGCCGTGAGGCAGAACGCCGCCGTGGTCGACACCGCGACGACGAATCCGCGCCAGTTGTGGTGAGGCACGTGCTGTTCCTTCCGTAAACGAACCAGGACGCCGGGATCGCTCTCGCGGCGACGGTCAGAGGAGCGAGGACAGACCGCTGGTGATCGAGGACACGAGTTCCTTGCCTTCCTCCGCGACCTTGTTGACCACGGGGGCCACCTTCTTGGCGACGGGGACGACCCACTTGGACTGGCCGTACGTGACCAGACCCAGGGCGGCACGGCCGGCGGACTCGATGAACGGGCCGCTGGTGAAGCCGTGTTCGATGCCGGTGAAGATGGCGCCGAGCGCGCCGGCGCCCATGGACACGTAGCCGAAGAACGCGGCGACCGGGGCCAGCGGCGGGAAGACCAGGCTGGCGAGGCCCAGTCCGGCGCCGATGAGTCCCGAGGCGACGCTGACGGTGTTGAAGGCGTCGGCCCACCAGCCGGCGTCCGACCACCAGTCCTCCCTTTCCGGTCCTGTGCCGTTCTCGTTGACGTCGTCGTGGGTGCCGTTGTCGGCCGGGTCACTCCCGCTGTCCCGTTCCTGCTGCGCCTTCTCGGCGGCGTCACGGGCCTCCTGGACGATCTCGGCCTGACGCAGCTGGACGGCGATGGCGCGGGCCTGGCTGGCCGCGGCCGACGCCTCCGCCTCGGACTTGCCCGCGGCGAGCTGGGACGCGCGGGCACTGGCCGCCGAGGCCTGCGCGCTGTAGGAGGAGTTCAGTGCCGAACGGGCCGAGTCGATGGCCTTGTTGGCGGAGTAGTTCGCCGAGCGGGACGCTCCGCGTGCGGTCGCCGCCGCCGCCTTCGCCTGGTTCGCCGAGGCCTGTGCGTCGGCGGCCGACCTGTCCGCGGCGTCGGCGTTCTGCTTCGCCTGCGTGGAGTACTGGTCGGCCTGCTGCCCCGAGGCCAGTGCCTTGTCTGCCCACTCCTTCGCCTCGGCGGCGGCCTGACGGGCGTCCGCTCCCGCCTTCGACGCCAGTTCCGCGTTCTGCTGCGCCGTGTAGGCGATCTTGGCTGCGGCGGCGATCGCCCCGCGGACCGCGGCGATGTGGGTGGCGGAGTCGTGGTCGAGCTGGGCCGCCGCGTACTGCACGACCTGGACGAAGTTCCGGCGCATCCACGTCGGTCCCTCCAGGGCGACCTCCGCGTACGCCTTGGTGTACTCGCCTCCGGTGGTCACCAGCGTCGCGGTGGTGACGGCGTCGTCCTCCCGGATCGCGTCCGGGTAGGTCTTGTCGAAGAACTTCTGCAACGCCTCCGGGGTGTTCGCGTCGAGCGCGTCGTTGGCCGCCTTGGTGACGGCCTTGCCGGGCTTCTGGTCGAGGATGCGGCCGATCTGCACACGGTTGTCGTCCTGCGAGGAGCGGATCACCCCGGAGGTGATGAAGTCGCCCACCGCCGAGGCGCTGCCGCTCGCCAGCGCCGCGTGCGCCGCCTCCGCGATGGCGGGGCTGGAGATCTGGGCGATGTAGAGGACCGTCTCCCGGTCGTCCTGGTGCTGGGCGATGCCCCGGTCCAGGTCGACCCAGGACAGTACGTCGTTGTCGCCGCCGGCCAGGGCGAACTGGGCGGCCTCCCGCGTCCAGGCGCCCTTGGCGGTGAGCAGACCGGTGGCTGCCTTGCGGCCGAGCGTGGCGGCGAGGGCCAGGTCGCCGGCGTTCCAGAGGGCGTCCTCGGCCGCGGCGATCAGGTCCTTGACGGCCTGCGCGGTCTGTTCCTCCTGCGCGCGCTTGTTCTCGTACTCGGCCCGCTCGACCGCCTCGACCTGGGACAGCTGCAGGGCCTCGTCCAGGCCCTGGAGCTTCTCCTGTTCCAGGCGCGCCAGTTCGGCCTCCCGCGCCGCCTGCTCCACCGCGATCGCGTCGGCGACGGCCTTGGTGGCGGTGTTGGCCGCCTTGACGGCCTCGGCGGCATGGGCGGTGGACCTGTTGGCGTAGTCGATGGCCTGGCCCGCGTACTTCACGGCCTCGTCGGCGGCGTCGGCCGCCTTCTCGGCGTGGTCGGCGGCCGAGTTGGCGGCATCGCGCGCGACCCTGGCCGCCGTGGCGGCGGTGTGGGCGAGGGCCTGCGCGGTGGAGGCGGCGTTGGTGGCGCGGTTGGCGGCGGTGGTCGCGATCTGCGCCTGGCGCTTGGCCTCGGCGGCCTCCGACTGGGCCGCTCCGGCCGCGGCGGCGGCCTGCGCGGAGGCGTTCGCGGCGGCAGCGGCGTTACGGGCGGCGGAGGCCGCCGAGTTACCGGCGGCGACGGCCTGTTCGGAGGCGGCCGCCGCGTACTCGGCGGCCTTGGAGGCGGCACGCGCCTTGGCGGCGGAGTTGCGGGCGGCGACCGCGGCGTTCTTGGCGGCCTCGGTCTTCGAGGCGTCCTTGGACGCGGCGATGGCGGCGCTGTACGCGCGGGACGCGGCGCCGCCGGCGGTCGACGCGGCCTGGGAGGCTGCGGCAGCCGCCCAGGAGGCGCGGCGGGACGCGGCCACGGCGGCATTGGAGGCGTTGATGGCATTACGGGCGGCGTTCGCCGCGCCCTGGGCGGCGCTGGACGCCTTGCGGGCGGCCGCCGCGGACTTCTGTACGTCCTCCTTCGCGGCGGCGGCCTCGGCCGCGGCCTTCTCCGCCGCTTCCTTGGCCTTCGCCGCCGCGGTCTGGGCCCGCTCGGACGCCTCGACGGCCAGGTCGGTCTCGGCCTGGGCGCGCTTGCCCTCCCGCTCGACCACCGCGACGAGTTCCTCGATCGTCGCGGTCTCCTGGTCGCGGGCGCGTGCGATGTGCTGGCCGGTGTCGAGGAACCACTGGACCTCCGTCGCGGTGCCGTTCAGGGCGCGGCTCGCGTACTTCTGCACCTCGGGCCCGACCTTGAGCAGCATGGCGGTGACCTGGGTCCGCGCGTCCTCCAGCCGGGCGGTGAACTGACCCTCCGTGAGGAAGTCCTCCAGCGCCTTCTGCGTGCCCGTCGCCAGGGCGGCGGACGCGTCCCGCTTGACCGCCTTGTCGCCGGTGGCGGACACGGTGGAGGCCGCCACACGCAGGTCCTCCAGGAGGGCGGGCTTGAATCCCTCGGTGAGGAAGGCGGCGATGGTGCTGTCGCCGTTGTCGAGTGCGGCGACGGCCTCGCGGCGCAGGCCCTTGCCCGAACGGGCGAGGTAGCTGACGATCGCGACGCGGTTGTCCTCCACCGTCACTTTCGGCAGCGTCTCGGTGAGGAAGGTCCGGATGTCGGCGTCGGTGCCGGCGAGCGCGTAGGTCGCCGCCGCCCGGCCGGCCTTCCCGGCCGCCAGCCAGGCCCTGACGACCTTCGCCCGGTCGGTGTCCGGCAGCGCGAGCGCCTCGGTCGCGGTGTCCGCCTCGGTGGCGGCGCGGGCTACGGGAGCCAGGGCGAGCGGCGAGGCCGCCGCGGCGGTGACTGCGGCGAGTGTGCCGAGGAGCCGTCTACGACTCCAGAAAATGGTCTGCATATGGGTGTCGTCCTCGTGGTTTCTTCCGGTGAGGTGAACGCGGTTCCCTGTGCAATGGCTCGACCATACCAACGCGAGTTCACATGGCAATGAATTTGACGCATTGCCGGGAAGAGCATCGAGAGCATCCTTTGCAATTTCTTCACAAAGGCCCGTGCAACCCTTTCGGATGGTGACACGGCTCACAGCAGAGCATCAACTGACGTACGTTTTGCGGGTGTTCGAGCAGTGGACAAAGCCGGGAGAGCAAGGTGGCATGGCGACGGCGAAGCGGCTCCCCGGATTTAGGGGGTCTTTTTCGGACGGGGGCTCCAGGTGAATTATCGGAAGCCTTCATTCCGTCTCCAGCCGCATTGGGAAACCGATCGGAAGCGACGAACTTAGGAATGCGATGAAGGCACGCACCACATTTACGGCGAGACTGCGGCGGAAGAGTTTCCTGGTCCGCACGCTGGGCGCGGCGACCGTCGGCGCCCTGGCGTGGGTCGCCCTGACGGCCGGTGTTCCCGGCGGTTCCGACCCCGTCTCCGGGGCGGCCACGTCGGTCGCGGACGAGGCTCCCGGGTACGCGGTCGAGGACTTCGCGTACCCGAACGCGGACAAGATCCTGGCCGAGCAGAACATCGTCCTCAAGCGCGGCGACGGCCACATCACGCTCGCCGACTGCGCGAGCGGCACCGGGCTGCTGGAGGTCTGGGCCCGCGAGCAGACCGACAAGATCTGCTTCCGGGTCGTGGGCAACTCCGGCTGGCTGACCCTGGAGATCCCCTCGGTCTACGCCGTCAAGGGCAACGACTACACCACCGAGGTCGACATGACCGTCGGTACGGAGGAGAAGTCCTTCGACATCGAGAAGAACACCTGGACCGCCGTCGGCGAGGCCGCGGACGAGCAGGGCCGCGAACACATGCTCGTCGAGATCAGGACCTCCAAGTAGTGCGCAGCCACGTCCACTCGCCGGACCAGCCACCAAGGAAACAGTCACCCATGCGACACACCAGACCCGTGCGCCTGGCCGCACTGACCGCAGCCCTGGTCACCGCACCCCTCGCGCTGAGCGCCGTACCGGCCCACCCCGTCAGCGGCACCGCCGCGTCCGACGCCACCTACGCCTACACCGCCCGCCTCGACATCGGCGACGGGACGCGGGCCTGCTCGGGCACCCTCGTCCATGCCGAGTGGCTGCTCACGGCGACCAGTTGCTTCGCCGACAACCCGGCCGCCGACCTCACCGTGCCCACCGGCGCCCCGAAGCTGAAGACGACCGCGACCATCGGCCGCACCGACCTCACCACCACCGCCGGCCAGGTCCTCCAGGTCGTGGAACTGGTCCCGCGCACCGACCGCGACCTGGTCCTCGCCCGTCTCTCCCGGCCGGTCACCACCGCCACCCCGGTGGCCCTGGCCAGCACCGCGCCCACGGCCGGGGAGGAACTGCGCGTCGCCGGATACGGCCGTACGAAGGACGAGTGGGCCCCGCTGAAGCTGCACACCGGTGCCTTCTCGGTGGACGCCTCCGACGCGACCACCGCGACCGTGACCGGCAAGGACGGCGCCGCCGTCTGCCTGGGAGACGCCGGGGGCCCCGCGGTCCGGGTGACGAACGGTCAGGCCACCCTGGTCGCCGTCAACAGCCGTTCCTGGCAGGGTGGTTGCCTCGGCAGCGAGGCCAACGAGACCCGCACCGGAGGCGTCGCCACCCGCGTCGACGACCTGGGCGCCTGGGTCGCCGCCAAGGCAGCCGAGACCCGCGTGACCGACTTCAACTGCGACGCCGCCGAGGACGTCGCGGTCGGCGACCCGAAGGCGTCCGTGGCCGGCCTGTCCGAAGCCGGCCTGGTCAAGGTCGTCTACGGCGCGGCCAAGGGCAGCGAGACCCTCCACCAGGACCTGTCCTACGTACCCGGTGGCGCCGAGGCGGACGACGAGTTCGGCGGTGTGCTGGCCGTCGTCGACTACGACGAGGACGGCTGCACCGACCTGGCCGTGGGCACCCCCCTGGAGGACGTCGACACGACGGCGGACGCCGGCTGGGTGACCGTCCTCTACGGCTCCCCGGACGGACTGGGTCATGGCAAGGCCGCCCTCAACCTCCAGCAGGGCACCGGCACGGGCGCCATCAGCGAGCGCGCGTCCGAGGCGGGCGACCACATGGGGGCCGCCCTGGCCGCCGGACGGACGGCCACCGGTGAGCCGTACCTGCTGATCGGCGCGCCCGGCAAGAACCTGAAGGGGTACGTCGACGCCGGCCTCGTCTACTATCTGCGCGGGTCCGCCAGCGCCTCCTTCCACCAGGACTCCCCCGGTGTGGTGGGCGTCATCAGCGCGGGCGACGAGTTCGGTGCCGCCGTCGCGGGCTCGCCGAACCACATCGCGGTCGGTTCGCCGGGCGAGACGGTCGGCACCAGCGCCGATGCCGGCATGGTGGCGGTCCTGAAGCACGAACTGAACGCGGACGGCATCCCCACCCCGGTGGCGAGCGTCAACCAGGACACCGACGGCGTCAGCGACGCGGGCGAGGCCGGCGACCGGTTCGGCTCGTCGCTCTCGATGGTCGCGTACCGCCCCTCCGGCGCCTCCGCCGCGACCGACTCCGTCCTCGCGGTCGGCACGCCCGGCGAGACGCTCTGGGTGGGCACCACCTCCTTCGCGCAGGCCGGGCAGGTGACCACGCTCCGGGTGACCGGGGCCGGCGCGGTCAGTGAACTGGCCACGATCCACCAGGGAACGGAGGGCGTGAACGGCGCCTCGGCGGCCGGTGACGGCTTCGGTACGCAGGTGGCCGCCGCGAACACCGCGCCGGGCTCGGTCGGCACGGCCTCGACGATGCTGCTTGCGGTCGGCGTACCCGGCAAGGACATCGGTACGGCGACGGACGCCGGCATCGTGCAGACCTTCTCGCTCCTGGGCGCACCGGGCGACTCCGACCACTGGATCGAGGCGGGCAACGGCCGCGGCTTGCCCGGCACTCCGGCCGCGTCGCAGCTCGTGGGCAAGTACCTGAACGCCACCGGCACGCATCTGTGGATCGGCATGCCGCACGGCCCGGCCGAGCGCGGCGCGATCCACGGCCTGCCGTGGTCGAACGCCATGGGCGGCACGGGCGCGACGGTGACGACGTACCAGCCCGGCCTCAACGGCCTGGCCCTGACGGGCAAGGCCTTCGGGATGGCGATCCGCTGACCCGCCGGCTCCACGGGCACGACGGGCCCCGGGGGGACTTCCTCCGGGGCCCATGCCAGTAGCGTGCGTGCGTCATTGTCGTGAGCGGGAACAGATGGGCGGGACCGATGAGGGGGACGGGAATGAGGGGAACCGGGCTGAGGCGCCGGATCCGAAGAACGGTGCTTCGGGCGCTGGGAGTGAGCCTGCTGGTGTCACTGGCGCTGTCGGCCCCGCAGGGCACGGCCGAACCGGGCCCGATCGAGTCGGCCGCAGCCGCGGCCGCTGATGCGGGTTCGTTCGCCGAGTCCGAGCTGTGGGACTCGACCGACGCCGACGGGTACGCCAGCTTCCATGTGCAGGGCCTGACGGTGATCCCCGCAGGAACCGTGCCGCCCGCCGGGGACGGGCAGGCGCTGGCCGAGGACGTCGTCCTCACGTTCGCCGAGGGCCGACCCGAGAAGAGCGATGCGGGACCGAAGGATCTGGTCGTCCGCCGCAGTGTGGACGCGGGGCGTACCTGGTCGGCGAGTGTGCCCGTGGTCCCGACGGATCCGGACCACAGCTGGGGCAACCCGACACCGGTGGTGGACGAACAGACGGGCCGGGTGTGCCTGTTCTACAAGGGGTCCGGCGGGACCATCTTCGTCAAGCGGAGCGACGACGCCGGAGCCAGCTGGTCGGCCCCCGAGGAACTGACCTCGTTGTTCTCCTCGGCCCCGAACCCGTACGGCTGGACGCTGAACTCCCCGAGCCCCGGCCACGGGATCCAGCTGCGGAACGGCCGACTGCTGATACCCGTCCAACACCGCGCTCCCGACCCCGACCCCGACTACGGCATCGACATGCTGTACAGCGACGCCCACGGCGATCCCGGTTCATGGCGGCGCAGTGCCCGGGTGCCGGTGTCCGTCTCGTACCCGGTCAACGAGAGCCGCGTCTACGAACGCGGGGACGGAGCGATCGTCCTCAACGGCCGGTGGGGCTCGGGCGGTACCCGCTACCGCATCACCGCGACGAGTACGGACGGCGGCGAGAGCTGGTCCGCACCCGTGATCGATGGCTCTACCGGACAGTTCGTCTCGGTGGACGCGAGCGTGCTCCAGTACAGTCGCGACCCGGTCGACCGGGTGCTGTTCAGCCGGCCGGACGCCTCGGCCCGGGAGAACATGACCGTTTCGGTCTCGTACGACCAAGGGGCGAGCTACCGCTACAGCCGGGTGATCAATCCGGGCGCGTCCTACTACTCGGACCTCGCCCGGTTGTCCGACGGCACGATCCTGCTGGTCTACGGCCGGGACGGCGCCGACTACACGTACCCCGAGCGCGTCTCGATCGCCCGGTTCGACCTCGAGTGGCTGACCAAGGGGCGCGACAGCCTTGCCACCGGTCCCGGACTCTCCCGGCACGAGTACGAACTGGCCACCGCACAGGCCCGTACCGACACGGGTGCCGCGGCGCCGGTCGTGTCCGACGCCAACGCGCGGGGCGGCAGGACGCTGAGGTACACGGCTCCGGAGGTCGGCGACTACGTCGATGTCCCCTTCGACGTCACGGCGGCGGGCACGTACGAGGTGGCCGTCCGGCTTCAGCGCCGCGCAGACGCAGGACAGCTCCGCGCGAGCATCGACGGCACAGCGCTCAGCCAGGGTCTGATCGACCCGACGGCGACGGTGGGCGAGGGCTACCAGCTCTACCGCCTGGGTACGGTCCCGCTGGCCGCCGGAAGCCACTCGATCCGGTTCGCCCTGGCCGGCCAGGGGCACGGCGGCGGCAGCGTCGTCACCGCCGACCAGTTGCTCCTGACCTCCGGCGGACACCCCTCCGACGCCCCGAAGGCAGTGGCGGACAACGACTTCGGCGGCGGCTTCGAGGTGGTGTCGGGCACCTGGCCCCGGGTGGAGAAGGCCGCCGGGGAGTACGGGCAGAGCCACCGCACGCATGCCGCGGGGACCGGCACCGCGAAGGTGCGGTTCCGGCCGGATGTGCCGATGAGCGGTGTGTACGAGGTCTCCGCCTGGTTCCCGCCCGGGACCGGCCGGGCATCCAACGCCTCCTACGTGATCCGCCACGCCGAGGGCCAGAGCACGGTCGCGGTGGACCAGCGGTCCGAGGGGGGACGATGGGTACGGCTCGGCGACTTCGCGTTCTCCGGCGGTGGCGGGGGCACGATCGAACTCACGGATGCCGCTGACGGGACGGTCGCCGCCGACGCCGTACGTCTCGCCTACCGGGGCGCCGTCGCGGACAACGACTCGGCCGAGTTCGACACCGTCTCGGGCGAGTGGAACAACGCGAGCGGAGTCGCCGGGTATTACGGCCCGAACTACCGCACCCGGCCCGCCGGTACGGGCAGCGCCGTCGTGCGCTGGCGGCTGGACGTACCGGCCGACGGGGCGTACGACGTGGCCGTCCGGTACACCGCTCACACCAACCGGGCGTCGAACGCCCCCTACGTCGTCAACCACGCCGACGGCTCCACCGTGATACCCGTCGACCAGCGCGAACGCGGAGGCCAATGGGTGTCCCTTGGCAACTTCCGGTTCACACCCGGACAACCGGCCACCATCGAACTCTCCGACGCGGCCGACGGATACGTCGTCGCCGACGCCGTACGCACCACGCACCACGGTGTCGTCGCCGACAACGACGACGCCTCGCGCTATGAGGTGGTGTCGGGCGAGTGGAACAAGGCGACGGGAGTCGCCGGGTCCTACGGTCCGACCTACCGCACCCGGCCCGCCGGCACGGGCGGCTCGGTCGTGCGCTGGCGGCTGGAGGTGCCGACGAGCGGGAGGTACGAGGTAGCCGTCTGGTTCACCGCTCACACCAACCGGGCGTCGAACGCCCCCTACGTCGTCAACCACGCCGACGGCTCCACCGTGATACCCGTCGACCAGCGCGAACGCGGAGGCCAATGGGTGTCCCTCGGCAGCTTCCGGTTCACACCCGGACAACCGGCCACCGTCGAACTCTCCGACGCGGCCGACGGATACGTCGTCGCCGACGCCGTACGCCTCATCGAGTAACCGGCCCGGGAAGGCATCCACGACGGAGCGGTGCAGCAGAACACCGGCTGTGGTCAGGTGCCCTGGGACGCCTTGGGGCGCAGCATCAGCGCCGCCATCACCGCCGTACCGACCAGCACCGCCGTCGCGATCACCGCGACGACGGTGAAGCCGTGGTCGTACGCCTGGCGGGCCGCAGTGAGGACGGCGTCGGCGGTGGCCGGCGGGAGGTGCGCGACGACGTCCTCGGCGGCGGAGAAGGACTCCTCGGCGTGGGCCCGGTCCCCGGCGCTCAGGCCCGGCACCTCGGGCAGGCCGGTGCGGTAGACGAGGGTCAGCGCGGTGCCGAGGACGGCGACACCGAGGCCCGCGCCGAGTTCGGAAGAAGAAGGCGGGCCTGCTGTTCTCGGGCACGTCCCCGGACGGCAAGCTGGTGGAGTACGTGGAGTACCCGCGCGACGTCCACCCCTACCTGGTCGCGGCCCGGTCCCACCCGGAGCTGCGCTCCCGGCCGACCCGCCCGCACCCGCTGTTCGCGGGGCTGGTGAAGGCGATGGTGGAGCGGGTGAGGGGTGAGGTGTTCCATGAGACGGGCCCTCTGACGCTGTGCCCCGAGGCGAGCGCTCTGTAAAGCAGCTGCCGGACTCTCCCGTGCCCGTCACCAGGGTGCGGCCGTCGGGGCGGAACGACGCCGTCGTGACCTCCGGCCCGCCCTCGGTGATCCGGGCTGTCGGGCACCCTGGTTACCGTGTACCTGTTCACGAGCAGCGAGGGTGGTCCCGACATGGAGGGTGGAAGCACGGCTTGACGTGTGATACAAGATCGTCGCCGCGAGCCGCGAGCCGCGAGCCGCGAGCCGCGAGCCGCGAGCCGCGAGCCGCGAGCCGCGAGCCGCGAGCCGCGAGCCGCGAGCCGCGAGCCGCGAGCCGCGAGCCGCGAGCCGCGAGCCGCGAGCCGCGAGCCGCTGACCGGCTGGAGGAGCGGGTTTGTTAGAGGTGGGTGCCTTGTCCGGTAGCCGGCCTCTTCGCGTGCCCATAGGGCACGACGCCCACCGGTGGAGCACCTTCCACGGCGAACGAACCCTCGTCGTGGCCGCCCGTACGGTCACTTCGACCGTACGCGTCCTCGAATCGCTCCCGGCGCTGCTGCGCGGCGACCACCGTGTCACCGTCGTCTTCGCGCACGACCCCACCTCGGCCTTCGACTCCGGCGTCCTCGCCCTCCTGCACGACGCCGGATGCCGCGTCATGCCATGGGAGCAGCTGGCAGAGGCGGCCCCGGATCTCATCCTGTCCGCCAGCGAGAACATCGACGTACCGGAGGGCGACTGCCCCGTCCTCGTGCTGCCGCACGGCGTGGGGTTCCAGAAGCTCGTCCCGGACTCGCGCGGCCCGCACGAACGACTGTCCGGCGTCGTCCCGGACTCGCTGCTCGAATCCGGCCGGGCCTGGCTGGCCGTCTCCCATCCGTCGCAGGAGGAGCAGCTGCTCGCCACCCACCCGAAGGCCACGGGACGCACTCTCCTGGTGGGCGATCCCTGTCTCGACGAGCTGCTGAGCAGCGGGCCGATGAGACCGGCCTATCGGGAGGCACTGGGTGTCCGGGAGGACCAGAAGCTGGTCATGGTGAGCTCGACCTGGGGACCGACCTCCCTCCTGGGGACGCAGCCGGACCTCCCCGCCCGCCTCCTCGCCCAGCTCCCCTACGACGACTACAAGGTCGGCGCGATCGTCCACCCCAACGTCTGGTCGGCGCACGGCTCCTGGCAGCTGCGCACGTTGCAGGCTGCCGCGCTGGACGCCGGGCTGCTGCTGATGCCGGCCGTGCACGCCTGGCGCCCGGCCCTCGTCGCGGCCGATGTCCTGGTCGGCGACCACGGATCGGTCAGCCTGTACGGCGCGTCCCTGGGTACGCCGCTGCTGCTCGCCGCGTTCGGCGCCGACGCGGTGTCGGGCACGGCCGCCCACGCGATGGCGGACCTGGCACCCCGGCTCGACCCACGCGGAGACCTGCACGAGCAGATCGAGGACGCCGTACGCGAGCACACACCCGAGCGCTATACGCCGGTCGCCGCGCGGGCCTTCGCCGAACCGGGCCATGCCCTCGCCCGCCTGCGCACCGCCCTCTACCGCCTGCTCCAGCTCGCCGAGCCCGCCACAGAGCAACCGCACCCCCTCGCCGTACCCCTGCCCGTGCCGCCCACCACCCAAGTCACCTCCTGGCGGGTGACCACCGAGGTCGGCAAGGACGACGGCGGGCCTACTGTCGCCGTACGGCGGGTCCCGGCCGCCGTAGCCGGATACGCCGGTGAGGCTCCCGACGGTCCCACTCTCTTCTCCCACCTCGCCTGCACGGACGACGAACGCGACGGACGGGTGGCCGCGAGCGCCTCGGCGATCGTCCGGCGCCGGACGGACCCGACGACCGCCGGTGCGCTGCGCTGGGTCCGGGACACGCTCGCACGGCTGCCGGGAAGTCTCCTGGCCGTGTCAGCCGTACGAGGACATGCCTGTCTGGCTGGGCTCCGGGACGGCCGGGTCGTGGAGGTGACCGCCACGGGAGAACCCCGGGACCCGGGGGTGTTGGCCTCGGTCGTCTACGCCGCCCTTCGCGCGGGCCTCCCGATGGACGGCTCCTATGTCACGGTACGGACCGGTGATCTGCGGGCCCAGGACGTCGTCCTGCGGCTCCGCCCGGACGGCGCCCGGCGAACCTACCGGGGCCCTCGGTGATCGGTTTCTGGCCCCTCTGCCGCGTCCAACTCCTGAATCCGGCCATGTAGTTCACCCGCCACCGGATTGCCGTCGCGCTCATAGATCTCCAGCGCCTCGGCGAGGTGGTCCCGCACCACGTCCGTGCCGGCACCGGTCCGCTGCGCGATGTCGGCGAGTCCCACCAGGGCTTCGGCCGCGTAGTGCATCGCGTCGCGTTCCCGCAGGATCCCGACCGCTTCCTTCAGGTCACGGTCCGCTTCCTGCGTGTCGCCCAGGCGATCACGTACGAGGCCGATGGCGGCCAGCGCCCGGGCCGCCATCCGCACGTCCGGCTCCTCGTCGGCCAGCAGGTCGTGGTGAGCTCGGCGCAGTACCGCCAGCGCCTCGGTGTGGTCCCCGTCGGCTGACAGCGCGCTGCCGAGGAAGGCACGGGCGATGGCCGCTCCTCGTGTTTCCCCGGCCTGTTCGTTGAGGGCGAGAGAATGCCGGTACGCGGCCACCGCGTTCTCGGGGTCGTGCCGGTCCAGGTACCGGCCCTGGAACTCCAGGACCGAGGCACGCAGTACGAGGTCGTCGACCGTCTCGGCGAGCCGAAGTGCCTGCTCCAGCTGGGTGCGCGCCTCGTCGTGCCGGTCCAGGTCCATCAGGGGACGGGAAAGCAGGCTGCGCAGCCGGGCCTCGGCCGCCTCTCCGGCCATCCGGTCCGGGTCCGCCGCGGCGGCCTGCGCGCCCAACTCCAGCGCCTCCCGCCAGATCTCGAGATACCGGCGGTGGAAGAACAGGGCGGTGAATGCCTCGGCCAGCTGCCAGACCAGGGTGTGCCGGCCGTGCCGGGAAGCGGCGCGCAGGACGCCCAGGATGGCGGCGCGCTCAGTGTCCAGCCAGATGAGCGGCGCCGGACCGCCGGGGGCGGCGAAGGGGTCGTTGGCTTCGCGGAGCAGTACGGACAGGTCGGCGATCCGCTTTCTCTTCTTCTTGATCGCCCGGTCGGCGAACGCGCTGAGGACGAGGTAGTGCGTACCCACCCGCCCGATCAGCTCCGCTTCCCCGGTCGCGGGCTCCTCCCGGTCCGCACACTCCCGGGCATGCAGCCGGATCAGGTCGTGCATGACGTAGCGACCGTCCGCCTCCCGCTGCACGAGCCCCGCACCCGCGAGTACGCGGAGCAGCCGCTTGACCACCCGCGTGTCGACGTCGGCGGCGACGGAGGCCACCCCGGCGTCGAAACGGCCGGTCGGCAGCCAGCCGAGGAGGCGGTAGAGGCGGGCCGCGTCGGGCGGCAGGAGCCGGTAGGAAGGACCCAGTGCGGTGGACACGGACAGCTCCTCGGTAGGCAGGGACAGTCCGGCCAGCCGGTCCGTCTCGTCGGACAGTTCCTCCACCAGCTCGGCCGTGGTCAGACCCTCCTCGGTCCTGAGCCGGGCCGCCACGATCCGCAGGGCGATGGGCAGACCGCCGCACAGCTTCACCAGCTGCCCGGCGGCCACCCGATCGGCGTCCACAGCTCTCGGGCACATGTGTGCCAGCAGGGCCAGACCACCGTGATCGTCGAGCGGCTTGAGGCTGACCGGTGTCGCGTCGTCCCGAGCCACGAGTTCGCCCAGCGTCCTGTGCGACGTGACCAGCACCCCGCTGCCGGGCCCCTGCGGGATGAGCGCGCGAACGTGTGCGGGTTCAGTCACGTCGTCGAGTACGAGCAGGATGCGCCGACCGGCGGTCCAGGACCGCAACTCGTTGGTACGCGCCTCGATGGTCCGCGGAATGTCGTTTTCACCGACGCCGAGCGCACTCAGGCAGATGGCCAGCGCCTCACCCAGATCGATGGTGTCCCTCCCAACCACGGGCGTCCGTGCCGACTGGTCGCGCAGCCCGGCGAGGGAGACGTAGAACTGGCCGTCGGGATAGCGGTCCTGAACCGTCTCCGCGAACCGGAGGGCCGTCGCGGTCTTCCCGACGCCCGAAACCCCCGACACCACCACGAGGTCGACGCGGTCGGAGCCGGCCCGGGCAGCGGGGAACGCTTGGCTGAGTTCGTGGATCTGCTCGTCCCTGTTGACGAACGTGTACGTCCGGGCGGGCAGTTGGTTCGGCCGCGGTCGTGTCCCCGCCGATACCGATACCGGCGCCGGAACGGTGAAGGTGATGTCACCGTGGATGTGCGCGCCCTGGAAGGACGGGCCGTGATGCGTGCCACCGCTGACCGAGCTGACGTAAGTGACCGGCGCGTCCGGCGCCAGTTCGCTGATGAGCCGCGCCAGTTCCCCTGCGGCTTCCGCATCGTCCTGCAGAACGCCGAGGAGACGTTCACGCAGACGTTCCTCGACCCGCCCGGCGGCCCGTACATCTCCGTCCTCGCGGGCATGCGCCAACTCCTCGCCCGCAGCTTCAAGTTCGCCCTGTACGTTCTCGTCCCCGCCGCGACGCCGGAACCACCGGGCGAGTCTCAGCTTGGCCTGCTCCCACGACTCCGTCACCATCAGCCCGGTCAGAGCTGTCACCGCCGTCGCCGCGAGTGCCGTCAACTCGGCTTCCACTGAGCCCCCTTCGTGCCCCGATACCCCTTGCAGGGCGGTCGGGTCCAACCGTAAGGAGATCTTGGCCGCTTGCCCAGTGACACCCCGTCTGCTCGCCCTTCGCCGACGCGGCTCAGTGCGGGATTCCCCCCTTCGCCGGTGCCGAAGGTGACGCCGGAGCAGGAGAGGACTGAGGGCTCGCCCTCCGAGCCGGCCTCACTCACCGCAATCGAGCAGACACGATCCGATCCGAACCCGTGCACAAGCTCACCTGGTACCGGGCCGCCTTGGAATCCGGCGCTGCCCGGCTACCATCGCCCGATTGCTCGGGCTACGCCTGACCTACGACCACGAAACACGGATGGCGTCGACCGAAACCCGGCCGACGCCATCCGTGTGCGCAAAGAGTGTGTCCGAGGGGGGACTTGAACCCCCACGCCCGATAAAGGGCACTAGCACCTCAAGCTAGCGCGTCTGCCATTCCGCCACCCGGACTAGGTGTCTGTCGCCGTCGGGAGTGCTCCCCGCAGCGACACGAACAACAATACCAAGCTTTCAGAGTGCCTTTCACCTGCATATCTCTCACCACGGGCAACGGGACGGTGACCGTACGCCCACCCGGCTACCGCTCCCGCTGGTGGTACGTCTTCCGGGTGTGTTCCGTGTGGGCCCGCATGACCTCCGTGGCCCGAGGTCCGTCGCCGTCCGCGATCGCCGCGATCAGTTCGCGGTGCTCGATCCACGACTGGCGGCCACGCTGACGGGCGACCGGCGTGTAGTACCAGCGGACCCGACGGTCCACCTGCGCGGCCAGCTCCGCGAGGACCGTGTTGCCCGCGAGTTCCATGACCTTCGCATGGAGCCGGGCGTTCATGGCGACCGCGCCGTCCACGTCGTCGGCGGCGACCGCGCGCTCGCCCTCCTCGCACATGTCCTCCAGCACGGTGATGGCCGCGGCACCCGCGTTGGCCGCGGCGAGGCGGGCCGCCTCGGCCTCCAACAGGGTGCGGACGGTGAGGAGTTGGTCGGCCTCCTCCTCCGTCGGCTCGTGCACGAAGGCACCCTGGGCCGGCCGCAGGTCGGCCCAGCCCTCGGTGCTGAGCCGTTGGAGCGCCTCGCGGACGGGTTGGCGGGAGACCCCGAGGTGTCCGGCGAGTTCGCTCTCGACGAGGTGCTGGCCGGGTTGCAGGGCGCGGGTGGTGATCAGTTCGAGCAGCGCCTCGTACACCCGGTCACGGAGCGGACCGGGACGTTCGAGCTTCGGTACCGCGCCCTGCGGCAGTCCTGTCGTCGACAGCATGACGGCCCCTCCTCCGCAGCGTCGTCGCCACATGTGAGAGCCCAGTATGAATTGGCTTTCGCCTACAGTCTACGGCGCACAAACGACCGGAAACCCAGCTCACGCGGCCCCGGGTGGCCGTCCGGGCGCCGTCCCGGACCCTTGCCGCCACCACTTCCATCCTGTAGACAATATTTCGTCGACAGTTCTCGACAGTTCCGCGGTACACCCTCGACCGAACGGAGCGCCACCCAGTGAAAGTCGCCATCCTCGGCGCCGGAGCCATCGGCGCCTATGTCGGCGCCGCCCTGCACCAAGCAGGCGCCGACGTCCATCTCGTCGCCCGTGGACCGCACCTCGCGGCCATGAGGCAACACGGCGTACGGGTTCTCAGCCCCCGCGGTGACTTCACCGCGCATGCCCACGCCACCGACAACCCCGCCGACATCGGTCCCGTCGACCATGTCTTCCTCGGGCTCAAGGCCAACTCGTACGCGGCGTGCGGGCCGCTCATCGAGCCGCTGCTCCACGAGTCCACCGCTGTCATCGCCGCCCAGAACGGCATTCCGTGGTGGTATTTCCACCGCCACGGCGGACCCCACGACGGCCACCGTGTCGAGAGTGTGGACCCCGGCGGCACGGTCAGTGCCGTACTCGCGCCGGAACGGGCCATCGGCTGTGTCGTGTATGCGGCGACGGAGCTGGAAGGGCCGGGCGTCGTCAGGCACTTGGAGGGCACCCGGTTCTCGATCGGCGAACCGGACCGCTCCCTCTCCCCTCGCTGCCACGCCTTCAGCGAGGCCATGCGGGCCGGCGGACTCAAGTGCCCCGTCGAGCCCGATCTGCGCAACGACATCTGGCTCAAGCTGCTCGGCAACATCTCCTTCAACCCGATCAGCGCCCTCGCGCGCGCCACGATGCGCCAGATGTGCCATCACGGCGGCACCCGTCAGGTCATCCAGACCATGATGGAAGAGACCCTGGCCGTCGCCGAGGCCCTCAACTGCCGTGTCGGCATCTCCATCGAGCGCCGCCTCGCCGGCGCCGAGAAGGTGGGCGACCACCGCACCTCCACCCTCCAGGACCTCGAACGCGGGAAACCCCTCGAACTCGACGTCCTCCTGACCGCCGTCATCGAACTCGCCGACATCACAGGCGTCGATGTCCCCACCCTGCGGACCGTCCATGCCATCAGCGATCTCCTCGCACTCGGGACCGCCGCATGATGCCGGAGTAGTCGAGCCACGGCCCACGACGGCGGGGCCCCTGGCGGCGGGGAGCGCCCCCTGCGCCGCGGGGGTCCCGCCTCTGTTCGGGAGCGCGAGCCCTTTCAGGCGGTATGTATTCTGTATACCATCCGTCTGCATACTGTCGGCCAGTATGCGTTCGCTATCCAACTGCCCCTGCACGGAGGCGACATGGAAGATCTGCATCCCGAGGTGGTGCTGGGAATGGCCGCCCAGGCACCCGACGGCATAGTGATCATCGACGGCGAAGGGCTGATCCGCTTCTGGAACCGGGGCGCGGAGCGCATCTTCGGGTTCTCGGCGGGCGACGTGGACGGCCGAAGTCTGGACGTCATCATCCCGGAGCGGCACCGCAAGCGGCACTGGGACGGCTTCCAGGAGGCCATGGACCGGGGGACGACCAAGTACGGCGACGCGGATCTCCTGAACGTGCCCGCGCTGGCGGCGGACGGCCGCAAGCTGTCCATCGAGTTCAGCGTGGCCCTGTTGCCGGGCCCCGACGGCAGCACGTACGTCGGGGCGGTCATCCGGGACGTCACCGCGCGGCGCGAGCGGGAGCGGGAGTTGATCCGACGGCGGGCCGAGGCCGAGAACAAGGCGACGGTCTGAGGCGTCACCGGACACGTGGAAGCGGCCGTGGCCTTCGGGCCACGGCCGCTTCCACGTCATCCGCCCACTGGACGATCTAGACGATGACCCCGCTCTCCTTCAGCCGGCCGATGGTCTCCTCGTCGTAGCCCAGCTCGACCAGGACCTCGGAGCTGTGCTCGCCCAGCAGCGGGGCGCCGGCGATGTCCGGCTTGAAGGAGGAGAACTTCACCGGGCTGCCCACGGTCAGGTAGGTGCCGCGGCCCTTCTGCTCGACCTCGACGACCGTGCCGCTCTTACGCAGGTCCTCGTCGTAGGCCAACTCCTTCATGCTCATGACCGGAGCGCAGGGCACCTCCCACTCGCGCAGGATGTTCACCGCCTCGTACTTGGTCTTGTCCGCGAGCCACTTCTCGATCTCCTCGAAGATCTCGAAGATGTGCGACTGACGGGCGCGCGCGGTGGCGTACTCCGGGTCCTCGGCCCACTCGGGGCGGCCGATCACCTCGGCGGTGCGCTTCCAGTTCTGTTCCTGGACGGTGAAGTAGATGTACGCGTTCGGGTCGGTCTCCCAGCCCTTGCACTTGAGCACCCAGCCGGGCTGCCCGCCGCCGCCCGCGTTGCCGCCACGCGGTACGACGTCGGTGAACTCCCCGTTGGGGTACTGCGGGTACTCCTCCAGATAGCCGACCCGCTCCAGGCGCTGCTGGTCGCGCAGCTTGACGCGGCAGAGGTTGAGCACGGCGTCCTGCATGGAGACGGAGACCTTCTGCCCCTTGCCCGTCCTGTTGCGGTCGATGATCGCCGTGAGGATGCCGATCGCCAGGTGCATCCCGGTGTTGGTATCGCCGAGGGCGCCACCGGAGATGGTCGGCGGGCCGTCCCAGAAGCCGGTGGTGGAGGCGGCGCCGCCCGCGCACTGGGCGACGTTCTCGTAGACCTTGAGGTCGTTCCACGAGGAGTCGTCGTTGAAGCCCTTGACCGAGCCGAAGATCAGCCGCGGGTTGAGTTCCTGGATGCGCTCCCACGTCAGGCCCATCCGGTCCAGGGCGCCCGGGGCGAAGTTCTCCACCAGCACGTCGGCGTCGGTGATGAGCTTCTCCAACACCTCAAGTCCCTCAGGGGTCTTGGTGTTGATGGCAAGGGAGCGCTTGTTGCTGTTGAGCATCGTGAAATACAGCGCGTCGAGGTCCTCGATGTCCCGCAGCTGCTTCCGGGTGACGTCGCCGCCGTTGGGGCGCTCCACCTTCAGGACGTCGGCGCCGAACCAGGCGAGCAACTGTGTGCAGGCGGGGCCGGCCTGGACCCCGGTGAAGTCGATCACCTTGATTCCGGCGAGCGGCTTTTCACTCATGTCTGCTTCCTTTTCGTGAAGTTGCGTGGTCACTTCTTGGCCGACGTGATGTTGCCGACGGTGATGCCCTTGGGGTTGAGGTGTGAGATGTGGCCGCTCTCGGTGCCGGCCGAGGGGTCGATCACGCAGTCGATGAGCGCCGGTCCGCCCGAGGCCAGCGCCTCGGTGAGGGCGGCGGTGACCTCGGCGGGCGTGGTCGCGCGGTAGCCCTTGCCGCCGAACGCCTCGATCAACAGGTCGTGGCGGGCCGCGCCCATGAGGGTCGTCGGCGAGGGAGTGTCGTCGTACGGGTTGGTGTCGTCACCCCGGTAGACCCCGCCGTTGTTCATGATCACGGTGACGACGGGCAGCTGGTAGCGGCAGATCGTCTCGATCTCGATCCCACTGAACCCGAAGGCGCTGTCGCCCTCGACGGCGACGACCGGTGCACCGCTCTCGACGGCGGCGGCGATGGCATACCCCATACCGATACCCATGACGCCCCAGGTGCCGCTGTCGAGGCGGTGGCGCGGTACGTGCATGTCGATGACGTTGCGCGCGATGTCCAGGGCGTTGGCACCCTCGTTGACGATGTACGTCTCCGGGCGCGCGCGCACGACGTCGCGTACGGCCTTCAGGGCGCCCATGAACTGCATGGGATGCGGGTCGGCCTCCAGACGCTTGGCCATCTTGGCGACGTTCTGCGCCGAGCGGGCGCCCAGTTCCTCGCGCCAGGCCGAAGGGGCCGCGATCTGGCCGGGCTTGGTGCGTTCGGCGAGGGCGTCGAGGACCGACTCGATGTCGCCGACGAGGGGGGCTGCGATGGGCTGATTGCTGTCCATCTCCTTGGGGTCGATGTCGATCTGGACGAACTTGGCGTCGGGGTTCCACCCCGTCTGGCCGTGCCCCAGCAGCCAGTTGAGGCGGGCGCCGATCAGCATCACGACGTCGGCCTTCTTCAGCGCGAGGGAACGCGCGGTGGCCGCCGACTGCGGGTGGTCGTCGGGCAGCAGGCCCTTGGCCATCGACATCGGTACGTACGGGATGCCCGTCGACTCGATGAACTCCCTTACCTTGGCGTCGGCTTGGGCGTACGCGGCGCCCTTGCCGAGTACCACCAGCGGGCGTTCGGCGGAGGCCAGCAGCTCGATCGCCCGGTCCACCGCCTCCGGGGCCGGGAGTTGGCGGGGCGCTGGGTCGACCAGGCGGCTCAGCGTCTTCGCGCCCTCCTCGGCGGGCATGATGGAGCCGAGCACCGCGGCCGGGATGTCGAGGTAGACGCCGCCGGGGCGCCCGGAGATCGCGGTGCGCAGCGCGCGGGCTATGCCGCGGCCGATGTCCTCCACGCGGCTGACCCGGTAGGCGGCCTTCACGAAGGGCTGCGCGGCGGCGAGTTGGTCCATCTCCTCGTAGTCGCCCTGCTTGAGGTCGACGAGGTGGCGCTCGCTGGAGCCGGAGATCTGCACCATCGGGAAGCAGTTGGTGGTCGCGTTCGCCAGCGCGACCAGGCCGTTGAGGAAGCCGGGTGCCGACACGGTCAGTGCCACGCCGGGCTTCTTGGTGAGGTAGCCGGCCGCCGCCGCCGCGTGTCCGGCGTTGCTCTCGTGCCGGAAGCCGATGTAGCGGATGCCCTGGGCCTGGGCGAGACGGGCCAGATCGGTGATCGGGATGCCGACCACTCCGTAGATGGTGTCGACGTCGTTCATCTTGAGCGCGTCGACGACCAGATGGTACCCGTCGGTGAGCTCGGTCGGAACGTCGGCTGCTGCCGCGGTCTCCAGTGGCGAGGGAGCGGTCATGGTCCGAGGTCCTCCTTGGGCAGGTCCTGCCGGAGCGGCTACTCCTCTCACCATCCGCAGCACCCCGGGCCGCGTCCAAGACCCATCGGCGACCAGCCGATAAACAGCGTCTATCGACCGCTGGCGCGGGGTCGCCAACTCCCTTGATAGACAGCTGCTATCGGCCGTTCACGAGCGCGTATTGGACGCCGATCGCAGGTCACCGCAGGCTCGCAGAGGACTGTTCTGTCAGAACTGGCGTGAGGGGGTGGGGTCATGGCCGTTCCGGCCGCGGCATCCGTGCGCGACGCCGACCGGTGCCGGCCTCCGACGGTCACGGGCCTCGCCGACCTCCTCGACCGACAGGTACGTGAACGCCCGTACGCCCGGGCCCTCGTGGTCTCCGATGACCGGGTGCACCTGTCCTACCGGGGGCTCGCCGCGCTGGCCGATGACGTGGCAACGCGACTCGTCCGTACGGGGCTGGGGCGCGGTGACGCGGTGGGGCTCATCTGCGCCAACACCGCTGAGTTCGTTGTTGGGTTGCTCGGTGCGGCGCGGGCTGGTGTGGTGGTCGCTCCACTGGATCCGACGCTGCCTGTGGTCCAACTCTCCGCACAGTTGGCGGCGTTGGGGGCACGGGCGGTTCTCGTCGGTCCTTCGATGAACGGGGCCGTACTGCCGGTCCCGGTGTGGCCGCTGCGGGTGGACGTCTCACGGGCGGGCACGGCGTCGGTCACGCTCGACACCGGTGCCGTCCCCGAAGTGCGAGGTGCGGCAGGCGAGTTGTCGGACCGTGACGCCCTCGTCCTGTGCACTGCGGGGACCACCGACCGAGCCAAGATGGTCCCACTGACCCATGCCAATGTGGCCGCGTCGGTCCAAGGTGTGTGTGCCACCTATGAGTTGGGCCCCTGTGACGCGACGGTCGCGGTGATGCCGTTCTTCCACGGCCACGGGCTGTTCGCGGCGCTGTTGGCATCCCTGGCCAGCGGGGGCTGCGTACTGCTGCCCGAGCGGGGGCGGTTCTCGGCGGGCACGTTCTGGGACGACATGCGGGCGGTGAACGCCACTTGGTTCACCGCGGTGCCTGCTATCCACGAGATCCTGCTCGACCGTTCGGAGCGCGAATACCCGGGGCCGCAGGCACCTCCCCTGAAGTTCGTACGGAGTTGCAGCGCGCCCCTCAACACGGCAACGCAGCGCGCGCTGGAGCGCACGTTCGGCGCGCCGCTGCTGTCCGCGTACGGGATGACCGAGTCCTCGCACCAGGCGACCAGTGAACCCCTGCCCGAGCGGGGGGAGTTGAAGCAGGGGTCGGTCGGGCGGCCGACCGGGGTCGAGGTGCGGGTCGTCGACCGGAGCGGGCGGGTGTGTCCGGTGGGCGTCGAGGGCGAGGTGTGGGTGCACGGTCCGACCGTCGCCCGGGGCTATCTCGCCGACCGGGACGGGACGGAGTACACCTTTGTCGACGGGTGGCTGCGCACCGGTGATCTGGGCGCGCTGGACGAGGACGGGTATCTGTCGCTGACCGGGCGGATCAAGAACCTCATCAACCGGGGCGGGGAGAAGATCGCGCCCGAGCATGTCGAGGACATCCTCGCCGGGTGCCCAGGTGTCGCCGAGGCGGCCGTGTTCGGCGTACCGGACGCGGTGTACGGGCAGCGGGTCGGTGCCGTCGTGGTGGTGCACGAGGGTGAGAGCGTCGGGCCCGCCGAGATTCTGCGGTACTGCCGTGACCGGCTGGCCGTGTTGGAGGTGCCGGACCGGATCGAGCTGGTCGCAGCCCTGCCGTACACCGCCAAGGGGGGACTGGACCGGAAGGCGGTACAGGCCCGGTACGCGCCCTGACGGCTGGGCTCAGCGCACGCGGGGTTCGGCCGTCGGCAGCGGGCGGGCGAAGAAGTCGTCCAGGGACAGGCCCGTGGCGGCGTTGACGAACGCGCGGGCGGCGACCGAGCCGGGGGTGGCCGCGTGGATCGCCACCGAGACCTGGGCGCCGGCCTCGGGGTCGACCAGGGGCAGGGCTCTCGTCCTACCGACGACCGGCATGGCGCGCAGCCAGGTGTGCGGGACGATGCTCGCCCAACCGCCGCCGCCCACATGGGCGTAGAGGGAGGCGATGGAGTCCGTCTCGACCTGCGGGGTCACCACGAACCCCTTCTCCGCGAACACGGTGTCTACAATCTGCCGGATCCGCATGTCGGGCGTCAGCAGAGCGAGGGGCAGTTGGGCGGCGTCCGCCCAGGTCACGGTGGCGGACTGGGCGACGAGTTGGTCGTCCGAGACCAGCAGCATGTACCGCTCCTGGTAGAGGGGGACGACCTGCAGGCCCTCCTGGTCGTCCGGGTCGAAGTGGGCGATCGCCACGTCCAGCTCGAAGTCCCGTAGCTGGCGGTGGAGTTCCTTGGTCGACAGCCGGGACCGCACCTGCACCTTGGCCAGCGGGTGCGCCGCGCAGAAGGCGGCGACGGGCAGCGCGAGGGTCGTGGACGCCGTGGGGTCCGTCCCGAGGTGCAGCGTGCCCGTGATGCCGGACTGTACGGCGGCCACCTCGGCCTTGAACGCGTCCTGTTCGGCGAGGATGCGCTTGGCCCAGACGACGAGCCGTTCGCCTTCCGGGGTGAGGCCCTGGTAGTTGTGCCCGCGGTTGATGAGCGTGACGTTCAACTCCCGCTCCAGCTTGGCGATCGCAGCCGAGAGCGCCGGCTGGGACACGTAGCAGGACTCCGCCGCGCGGGCGAAGTGCCGTTCCCTCGCCACCGCCACGAAGTACTCCAGCTGCCGGAACAGCATGAACGACTCCTCTCCGTCCGGGGCCGCCCCAGCCTACGGGTCAGCGCAGGAGCTTCACGGCGGCGACCACCAGGGGGTCAAGGCCGTCCGCTCCGGCGTCGACGAACTCGTACAGCCTGGTACGCATGCGTGGGTCCCAGAACCTGCCGATGTGCCCCGCGATCTCCTCGGCGGCCCGCTCCCCCGGCAGGTGTCCGAGGTTTCTGGCGATGTCGTTCGCCATCCTGCGCTCGGACGGCACGGTCGCTGTCATCTCAGTCCACCACCATGATCAGGTCGTCCGCCACCGGTTCCGCCGTCGGTTCCGCCTCAGCGGTCTCGCTCGGGCGGGCGAGGCCGACCTGGACGGCGGTCACCTTGTACTCCGGGCAGTTGGTCGCCCAGTCGGAGTTCTCCGTCGTCACCACGTTGGCGCCGGTCACGGGGTGGTGGAAGGTGGTGTAGACGACCCCGGTGGGCATCCGGTCGGAGATCTCCGCGCGCAGAGTCGTCCGCCCGACGCGGCTGGCGAGGGTGACCATGTCGCCGTCCTTGATGCCTCGGTCCTCGGCGTCGTGGGGGTGCAGTTCGAGGATGTCCT
Organism: Streptomyces sp. GQFP; assembly: GCF_021545335.1. Lineage (GTDB taxonomy): Bacteria > Actinomycetota > Actinomycetes > Streptomycetales > Streptomycetaceae > Streptomyces. The sequence continues at coordinate 1,458,743 of NZ_CP089312.1, forward strand.
CGGGGTGCCAGGCGATATTGCCGGTACGGCGGGTCTGCGCGCCGACGTTGTACTGGCTGAGGATGCGTCCCGTGGTGAGGACCAACGGGAAGCGGCGCGTGCTGCGTTCGTTGGTCGGTACGTAGGAGGTGACCACGAACTTGCCCTTGCCGCGCACGAATTCGTCCACGTGCATGATGGGCGTGCCCTCCGGCGCCTCTTCGTTGCACGGCCACTGGACGCTGCCGAGCTTGTCGAGGAGGTCGAAGGAGACTCCGGCGAACGTCGGTGTGACGGAGGCGATTTCATCCATGATCGCGCGCGGATGGTCGTACGACATCGGGTAACCCATCGCGGTGGCGACCTCGCTGACGATCTGCCACTCGTGTTTTCCCGTCTTCGGTTTCATCACCGCGCGGACGCGGTTGATCCGGCGTTCGGCGTTGGTGAACGTGCCGTCCTTCTCCAGGAACGACGCGCCGGGCAGGAAGACTTGCGCGAACTTGGCCGTCTCGTTGAGGAACAGGTCCTGTACGACGACCAGTTCCATCGCTTCGAGGGCGGCGGTGACGTGCTTGAGGTTGGGGTCCGACTGAGCGATGTCCTCGCCGTGGACGAACAGGCCGCGGAAAGTGCCATCGATCGCCGCGTCGAACATGTTGGGGATGCGAAGTCCCGGCTCCGCGAGGAGAGTTCCTCCCCAGAGGTTCTCGAAGACGGTGCGTACCGCGTCGTCCGAGACGTGGCGATAGCCGGGGAGTTCGTGCGGGAACGAGCCCATGTCGCAGGAGCCTTGGACGTTGTTCTGGCCGCGCAGCGGGTTCACGCCGACGCCATCCCGCCCGATGTTCCCGCAAGCCATCGCGAGGTTGGCCATTCCCATGACCATGGTCGAGCCCTGGCTGTGCTCGGTGACACCGAGGCCGTAGTAGATGGCGCCGTTGGGGGCGGTCGCGAACAGCCGTGCCGCTGCCCGCAGTTCGGCGGCCGGTACGCCGGTGATCTCCTCGACCGCCTCCGGGCTGTTCTCCGGTCGGGCGACGAACTCCGCCCAGTCGTCGAACCCTTCGCACCTCGCGTCCACGAAGGACCGGTCGACCAGGCCCTCGGCGACCACCACATGCGCCATCGCGTTCACGACGGCGACGTTGGTGCTCGGCCTGAGCTGGAGGTGGTGCTCGGCCTCGACGTGCGGCGAGCGTACGAGGTCGATACGGCGCGGGTCCACGACGATCAACTTGGCGCCCTCGCGCAGCCTTCGCTTCATCCGGGAGGCGAACACCGGGTGTCCGTCAGTGGGGTTGGCGCCGATCACCATGATGACGTCGGCCTCGTCCACGGAACGGAAGTCCTGGGTGCCCGCCGACTCGCCGAAGGTCTGCTTGAGTCCGTATCCCGTCGGGGAGTGGCAGACGCGCGCGCAGGTGTCGACGTTGTTGTTGCCGAAGGCCGCGCGCACCATCTTCTGTACGACGTACACCTCTTCGTTGGTGCAGCGCGAGGAGGTGATGGCGCCGACCGAGCTGGTCCCGTACCGGTCCTGGAGTTCGCGCATCCGCCGGGCGACGGTCCCGATCGCCTCGTCCCACTCGACCTCGCGCCACGGGTCGGTGATCCGCTCCCGCACCATGGGCTTGAGCACTCGGTCGGGGTGGGTGGCGTAGCCGAAGGCGAAGCGGCCCTTCACGCACGAGTGGCCCTCGTTGGCGCCGCCGTCCTTGTGGGGCACCATGCGGACGAGTTCGTCGCCGCGCAGCTCAGCCTTGAAGGAGCAGCCGACGCCGCAGTAGGCGCAGGTGGTCACAACTGACCTGGTGGGCATGCCGAGTTCGACGACCGAGCGTTCCTGGAGCGTCGATGTCGGGCAGGCCTGGACGCAGGCGCCGCAGGAGACGCACTCGGAGTCCATGAAGGACTCCCCCGCCCCCGGTGAGACCTTGGAGTCGAAGCCGCGCCCCTCGATGGTGAGCGCGAAGGTGCCCTGGACCTCGCCGCAGGCCCGTACGCAGCGGGAGCAGGCGATGCACTTGGACGGGTCGAAGTCGAAGTAGGGGTTGGAGGTGTCCTTCTCGGCGTCGAGATGGTTGGCGCCCTCGTAGCCGTACCGGACCTGCCTGAGGCCCACCACGCCTGCCATGTCCTGGAGTTCGCAGTCTCCGTTGGCCGGGCAGGTGAGGCAGTCGAGGGGGTGGTCGGAGATGTACAGCTCCATGACGCCCTGGCGGAGCTTCTCCACCTTCGGCGTCTGGGTGCTCACCTTCATCCCGTCGGCGCACGGTGTGGTGCAGGAGGCCGGGGTGCCACGTCGGCCGTCGATCTCGACCACGCACAACCGGCAGGAACCGAAGGCCTCCAGGCTGTCGGTGGCGCACAACTTGGGTATGTCGACGCCTGCTTGGGCTGCCGCGCGCATCACGGAGGTGCCCTCCGGGACGGTCACCGGCAGACCGTCGACCTCCACCGACACCGTTGCCGGGCCGGGCCGTTCGGGGGTGCCGAAGTCGGGTTCCTTGAGCAGGCTCATGCCGTGCCCTCCGTCGCTCGTACGGGGTGGATCTCCAGGAGCCGACGGCCGCCGAGGAAGTCGTCGGGGAAGTGCGTGAGGGCGCTGCGGACGGGCATCGGGGTCAGCCCGCCCATCGCGCACAGGGAGCCGTCGGTCATCAGGTCGCAGAGGTCTTCGAGCAGGGCGAGGTTCTCGTCCCGGTGCGTACCGGCGACGATCTTGTCGATCACCTCGACACCGCGCACCGAACCGACCCTGCACGGTGTGCACTTGCCGCAGGACTCCTCGGCGCAGAACTCCATCGCGAAGCGGGCCTGCGCGGCCATGTCGACGCTGTCGTCGAAGACGACGATCCCGCCGTGCCCGAGCATCGCGCCGGCCTCGGCGAACGCCTCGTAGTCCATGGGCAGATGGAACAGCGACTCGGGCAGATACGCCCCGAGTGGTCCGCCGACCTGCACCGTGCGGATCGGACGCCCGGTGTGCGTTCCGCCGCCGTAGTCCTCGATCAGTTCGCGCAGGGTGATGCCGAAGGCGGTCTCCACGATGCCGCCGCGCGCGATGTTGCCGCCGAGCTGGAACACCTGGGTGCCTCGCGAGCGGCCGACGCCGAGGTCCTGGTAGGCCTTCGCGCCGTTGGCGAGGACGACCGGGACGGTGGTCAGGGTGAGGACGTTGTTGACCACGGTCGGTTTGCCGAAGAGGCCCTCGATCGCCGGGATCGGCGGCTTCGCGCGGACCATGCCCCGTTTGCCCTCCAGGCTTTCCAGCATGGAGGTCTCCTCGCCGCAGATGTACGCGCCTGCCCCGACGCGGACATGCAGGTCGAAGTCGAGTGCGGAGCCGAGGATGCCCTTGCCCAACCAGCCGTGCTCACGGGCGAGTTCGATGGCCTCGCGCATCGTGGCGATGGCGTCCGGGTATTCGGAGCGGATGTAGAGGTAGCCCTCGCTCGCGCCAACCGCGTGCGCGGCGATGGTCATGCCCTCGATGAGCAGGAACGGGTCGCCCTCCATGACCATGCGGTCGGCGAAGGTCCCGCTGTCGCCCTCGTCGGCGTTGCAGCAGACGAACTTCAGCTCGTCGGCGCACTCCAGCACTGTCTTCCACTTGATGCCGGCCGGGAATCCGGCGCCGCCGCGACCGCGCAGGCCTGATTCGGTGACCTCGGCGACCACGTCGGCGGACGCCATGTCCAGGGCGGCACGCAGTCCCGCGAGGCCGCCGTGGTCGACGTAGTCCTGTGTCGACAGGGGGTCGGTCACGCCGACTCTGGCGAAGGTGACGCGGTTCTGGCGGGCCAGCCAGGGCAGTTCGTCCACGAGGCCGAGGCCGAGGCGGAGTGGGTGGTCCGCGCCGTCCAGCAGGCCTGCGGCCAGGAGTGCGTCCACGTCCTCGGGGGTCACCGGGCCGTAGCCGACTCGGCCCTGCGGGGTCACGACCTCGACCATCGGCTCCAGCCAGAGCATGCCGCGCGATCCGTTGCGTACGACGTCGATGGCAAAGTCCCCACGCGTGGCGGCGCGTTGGAGGGCGGCGGCCACCTCGTCCGCGCCGGCGGACCTGGCCGCCGAGTCGCGGGGGACGTAGACCGTCGCCGTCGAGTGGGCGGAGCTGGAGGGCTGGGAGGGGTTGTTCATGAGGAGACCGTCCCGTTGAGTAGGGAGCCGAGTCGGGCCGGGCCCACTCGTCCGTACAGCCGTCCGTTCGCCTCGACCGACGGCCCCAACGGGCAGTTGCCCAGGCAGAAAACCTGCTCGACGGTCACCGAGCCGTCAGCTGACGTCTCCCCCAAGGTCAGGCCTGTCTCGCGCGCGTAGTTGACGAGGCGGTCGGCGCCCAGGGCCTGGCATGCCTCGGCTCGGCAGATGCGTACCGTGGTGCGGCCCGCGGGCTCGCGACGGAAGTCGTGGTAGAAGGTCACCACTCCGTGGACGTCCGCCCGGGAGAGGTTGAGCGCGTCCGCGAGCACCGGTATCGCCTCCTGCGGCACATGGCCCAACTCGGCCTGGACCGCGTGCAGTACGGGCAGCAGGGCACCGCGCAGGCCCCGGTGATCGGCCACCACCCTCCTGACCACGCTCTCGACCGTCTCATCGCTCCCGCTGGTCGTCATGATCGCTCCGCCTTCCGAAACGCGGTCCCCGGCGAGGGGTGCAGGAGACTCAGACGATACCCCATACAGGCTTCTGTATACAGACGACAGTCGAAGGCGTTTCACACGATCGACTGAACGTGATTGCATGATCGGCGACCCATGCCATGTTGCATACCAAAACCTGTATGGTGAAACCGTCGTCGGCATCCCTCTCGACGACCACCCCCTTGGCGAATTGGCAAAGCCGTCGGCCCGGCGGCGGAACGGGACAACCATGCGCGAGGCACTCACGGCCGCAGCGTCTCGGCGCGTCACCCGCCCGGCACCACTGCGCCAGGCCGTGTACGACGCCCTGACCGAACTGATCGTCAGCGGCTCCCTCAAGCCGGGCCAGCACCTGGTCGAGGCCGAACTCGCCGAGCATCTCGGCGTCAGCCGGCAGCCGGTCCGCGAGGCCCTGCAGCGGCTCCAGACCGCCGGCTGGGTCGACCTGCGACCCGCCCAGGGCGCGTTCGTCCACTCCCCCACCGAGGAGGAAGCCGCCCAACTCCTCGGCGTCCGCTCGGTGTTGGAGACGTACTCGGCCCAACTCGCCGCCCGCAATGCGAAGCCCGAGGACGTCGAGCAGCTCTGCGAGCTTCAGAACGAGGGCGTCGAGGCACTCGCCGCCGGTGACGTCGATCGCCTGGTCGCGGCCAACGCGGCCCTGCACGCGTACGTCACGTCCGTGGCCGCCAACGACGTACTGGCCGAGATGCTGTCGCAGGTGGGCCAGAAGGTGCGCTGGTACTACACGCCCATCGCCAAGCCCCGCGGCAAGGAGGCCTGGAACGAGCACACGCAGCTGATCAAGGCCATCGCCAAGGGCGACGCGGACCGCGCGGGCGAGATCATGCGCAAGCACACGGAACGCACGGCCGAGTTCTATCGCAAGCAGATCGCGGCCGGGGCTAACTAGGACCGACATTCGTAGGAGCACGTGAACGAGCCGTCCACGGGCCGGAGTTCATGCCCTGCTTGGGGACGGCGTGAGGGAATCGGCGGGTCGGACTCCGACGGGCGTGCGGTGCTGCGCCCGCCCGTCGGCAGCGGCGGCGGCCCGCAGTTCGCGCAGCCACGGCAGGACCGTACCCAGCACGATGTCGAGCCCGCCGCCGTCCGCACCGAGCCTCGCCTCGGCGGGCACCAGCACCGGGTCGGCGAACACCGTGGACGTCGCACTGCCCGGCGGCCCCGTCGCGCCGGGCCGGGCGGGCACGAACAGGTCCGGGGCGTACGCCGGAACCCCCCAGAGGCTCAGACCGTCGGGCGTACCGAGCGGCCGGGAGGACCAGACGTAACTGTCGGCCTCCCCCGCCGCGACGACCCCGTACTTACGCCCACGCAGGGCGACCACCCCACCGGAACGAACGGCCGTGCCGCGCGCCATGAGCAGTTGGGCCTCCGTCTCCTGCCCGCAACCGGTGACGCCCTCCAGGAGGGCGAGGCTGCTGAGATGACGTCCGGCGGCGATCTCACCGCGCACCCAGGGGCTGCCGTACGACTCGATGACGGCGACCGCCGTGTAGTGCGACCGGAGTACGGCCGCCGTCGCCGGGCAGACCAGGGCCGTCCGGGCCACCACCTCGGCGGCTTCCGGCAGCCCCAGTCCGGCGCCGCCGAACTCGGTGGAGACGGTGAGCCCCAGCAGCCCGGTTGCCCCGAAGGCCGTCACCGCCCCACGGGGGAACCTGCCCTCCATGCCGGTCAGTTCGGCGCAGGGCGCGACGGCACGGTGCAGGACTTCTGCGAGAGCGGTGCGGTACGACACGGGTGCCCCCTTCGGACTTCTTCTGACTTCTCAGACTTCTGACTTCTGACTTATTCAGACTTCGGAGTGATCGCGCACGGCATCAGTTCGTGGGGCCGTCTCCCGCAGCAGCCCGGTCGCCACGTCGAAGACGAAGCCCCGGACGTCGTCCGTGTGCGGCAGGAACGGATTGGTGCGCACGCGCTGCATCGACTGCCGTACGTCCTGGTCGACGTCCCGGAAGGCCTCCACCGCCCAGGCCGGCCGTTGTCCGACCTCCAGCTCCAGTTCGTGCCGGAAGTCCTCGGTCAGGGTCTGGAGACCGCAGCCGGTGTGGTGGATGAGTACGACACTGCGGGTGCCGAGCGCCCGCTGACTGATCGTCAGGGAACGGATCGTGTCGTCGGTGACGACGCCGCCCGCGTTCCGGATGGTGTGACAGTCGCCCAACTCCAGGCCGAGGGCGGCGTGGAGGTCGATACGGGCGTCCATACAGGCCACGACGGCCACCTGGAGCACCGGGCGGGCGTCCATCCCCGGGTCGGTGAATCCGGCGGCGTAGGTGCGGTTGGACTCCACGAGCCGGTCCGTGACTGTCTCGGTGGCGAAACAGGATGCGTGTGTGGACATGGATGGACTACCTCACTCGGGACGGAGCGGAGGCGACGTCGGCCGCCGTCGGTCAGATCACACCCTGCGCCTTGAGCACCAGCAACTCGTCTTCTTCCAGGCCGAGTTCGCCGATGAGGATTTCTTCGGTGTGCTGGCCGAGGAGGGGCGGGGCGGTGATGCGGGTGGGGGAGTCGGAGAGCTTGAGGGGGTTGCCGACGGTGGTGAACTCACCGCGTTCAGGATGCCCGACGGTGACGATCATGTCGTTCGCGGCGAGTGAAGCGTCCTCGATGATCTCCTTCGTGGACAGGATCGGCCCGCACGGAATGCTGTATGCGTTCAGCCGCTCCAGGACCTCCCACTTCGCCAGCGTCGACGTCCACTCCTCGATCAGCTGGAACATCTTCGCCAACTTCGGCAACCGGGCTTCGGGGGTGGACCAGTCGGGATCGTCCGCGAGTTCCGGCCTGCCGATCAGCCCGGCCAGGGGCTTCCAGCCGGGCGGCTGCACGATCACGTACACGTAATCATTCGGGCCACCCGGCGCGCAGCGCACAGCCCACCCGGGCTGCCCGCCCCCCGACGCGTTCCCCGAACGCGGCACCTCGCTGCCGAAGTCCTCGTTCGGATACTCCGCCAACGGCCCGCGGGTCAGGCGTTGCTGATCGCGCAGTTTGACCCGGCACAAGTTCAGCACCGCATGCTGCATCGCCACATTCACCCGCTGCCCCCGCCCCGTCCGCTCCCGCTGGAACAACGCGGCCAGAATGCCCGCCACGGCGTGGATGCCGGTCCCGGAGTCCCCGATCTGCGCCCCCGTCGCCAACGGCGGACCGTCCGGGAACCCGGTGGTCGCCATCGAGCCGCCCATCGCCTGCGCGACGACCTCATAGGCTTTGAAGCCGGTGTACGGGCCTTCCCCGAACCCTTTGATCGAGGCGTACACGATCCTGGGGTTGATCTCCCGGATGCGGTCCCAGGTGAAGCCCATCCGGTCCACCGCACCCGGACCGAAGTTCTCCACCATCACATCCGCACCCCGGATCAACTCCGTCAGGATCTCCCTGCCCCGCCCCGTCTTCACGTTCAGCGTGACACTGCGCTTGTTGCAGTTCAGCATCGTGAAATACAACGAGTCCGCACCCGGCACATCCCGCAACTGCCCCCGCGTGACGTCCCCGCCCGGAGCCTCCACCTTCACCACATCCGCACCCAGCCACCCCAGCAACTGCGTCGCCGACGGACCCGACTGCACATGCGTCAAATCCAGCACACGCACACCCTCAAGAGCCTTCGTCATGATCGCCACCTCGCTTGTGTGTCGACGGTTGTCGGGTCACGGCATGAGCTGGTACTCGGGGAAGTTCCCGGGCAGCCGCTCCCCCACCGGGCCCTGGGTCACCGCGCGTACCAGCAGCTCACCGCCGACGAACGCACCGCGCCAGGACGCGCCGAAGCCGCCGAACAGCTCGTCGCGGTCGCCTCGCGAGCGCGGTTTGCCGTGGCCGACCTTGAAGGCGCGGATCTGCGGGGCGAGCCGGTCGAAGGTCGCCCGGTCGTCCGTGGAGAGCGTGGCCACCAGCGCGCCGTTCGAGGCGTTCATCGCGGCCAGCAGCTCCGCCTCGGTGTCGACGAGGACGATGGTGTCGACCGGCCCGAACGGCTCCGCGTGGTGCAGCGGCGAGGACGGCGGCGGGTTCAGGAGGGTGACCGGTTGGACGTACGCCGATGTGTCCTGGCCGGGCAGGAAGCGGGCGTCCGCCAGGCTGCCCCGGTGTACGGGCACGGCACCGCGGTCGATGGCCTCGGCGATCTGGTCGTGCAGTTCCTTCGCCTTGGCCGCGTTGATCACGGGCCCGAAGTCCAGTGCCGGGTAGGGGTCGTCGGCGTTCGCGACGGCGAGCGGGTGGCCTACGCGCAGGGTGCGCACCGCCGGGAGGTAGGCGGCCAGGAACTCGTCGAACAGCTGCCGTTGGACGACGAAGCGCGGGTACGCCGTACAGCGCTGTTTGCCGTAGTCGAAGAGCTTGGGGACGACGGCCTTGAGGGCGTCCCAGTCCGAGTAGTTCCAGATGCCCCAGGTGTTGAGTCCTTCCTGTTCGAGTACGTGACGCTTGCGGAGGTCGGCGACGGCCGTGGCCACCGCGGCGCCGGTGTCGCGACCGCCGACGAAGGAGACGCAGCCGATCTCGGGCGCTCGCACCAGCGCCTCGGACAGCTCTCCCCCGCTGCCGCTGACCAGGGTGACGGGAATCCCCTCGCGGGCGGCGAGCGCGCAGGCCAGGGTCAGACAGGCGACACCGCCGTCGGTCGGGGTCTTGGCGATGACCGCGTTGCCTGCCAGTGCCTGTACCAGCAATGCGTGAACGAGCACGCTCATCGGGTAGTTCCAGCTGGCGATGTTGGACACCGGGCCGTCCAGCGGGCCCCGGTCGGCGACCATCGGTTCGATGCCGTCGACGTACCAGCGCACCCCGTCGATGGCCCGGTCGACGTCCGCCTGCGCGAGCCGCCACGGCTTGCCGATCTCCCAGACGAGCAGGAGTGCGAGGAGTTCGCGGTGCTGGGTGAGGGCGTCGAGGGTGGCCGCGACGCGGGCGCGGCGCTCGTCGAGCGGGATGTGCCGCCAGGCGCGGTGCTGGTCGAGGGAGGCGCGTACGGCCTGGTGGGCGACGTCCCGGTCGAGGCGCGGCGGGCCGGCGATGGGGCTGCCGTCGACGGGGCTGGTGGCGGGCAGGGCCCGGCCGTCGGCCTGCCAGGCGGAGTTCCAGAGGTTGAGGACACGGTCGTCGCGGAACGCCTCGGGGGCGACGGCGAGACATCGCTGCCAGGCGTCGGTCCAGGACGTACCGGACTTCACCACGAGGTGGGTGGAGTTGAGGGTGGTTGCCATTCGGTGTCTCCGCTCTCGGTGCACAGTCGGGGGCGGGATGGATGAACACGTGGATCAATGCGCGGATGAACGCGGTGGCGCCGGATCGGCTGGCCCGGCGCGGTCAAGGCCTGTCAGCCATGGCTGGCGTCGCGGTCGGCTTCCAGCAGGGCGAGCACCAGGCGGGCCGTCTCAGTCGGGGTGGTTCCCACCTGGACGCCGACCGCCTCCAGTGCCGCCCTCTTCGCCTGCGCCGTGCCCGCCGAACCGGACACGATGGCGCCCGCGTGTCCCATGGTTCGGCCCTCGGGCGCGGTGAAGCCGGCGATGTAGCCGACGACGGGCTTGGTGACGTGCTTCTTGATGTACGCGGCGGCGCGTTCCTCCGCGTCGCCGCCGATCTCCCCTATGAGGACGACGAGTTCGGTGTCGGGGTCGTCCTGGAAGGCGGCCAGGCAGTCGATGTGGCTGGTGCCGACGACGGGGTCGCCGCCGATGCCGACGCAGGTGGAGAAGCCGATGTCCCGCAGCTCGTACATGAGTTGGTAGGTGAGCGTGCCGGACTTGGACACCAGGCCGATACGGCCCGGCTTCGTGATGTCGGCGGGGATGATGCCCGCGTTCGACTGGCCGGGCGTGATCAGCCCCGGGCAGTTGGGGCCGACGATCCGGGTGCCCGTCTCCTTCGCGTACGTGGTGAAGGCGACGGTGTCGTGGACGGGGATGCCCTCGGTGATGACGACGGCGAGTCCGATGCCGGCGTCGGCCGCTTCGACGACTGCCGCCTTGGCGAAGGCGGGCGGCACGAAGACGACGGTGACGTCGGCTCCGGTAGCCCGTATACCGTCGGCAACCGACCCGAACACAGGCACCGCTCGGTCGTCGAAGTCGACGGTACGGCCGGCCTTGCGCGGGTTGACGCCGCCGACGACGTTCGTGCCGGCGGCAAGCATGCGGCGGGTGTGCTTCATGCCCTCGCCGCCGGTCATGCCCTGGACGAGGACCCTGCTCTCCTTGGTGAGGTAGATCGCCATGTTCCGTCTCCTCAGGCCGCGTTGGCGAGTCGGGCGGCTCGGCGAGCGGCGCCGTCCATGGTGGTGGCCTGCTGGACCAGCGGGTGGGCGTACTCGTCGAGGACGGCCCGGCCGCGCGCCGCGTTGTTGCCGTCGAGGCGCACGACGAGCGGCTTGGTCAACTGGACGGCGTCCAGGGCCTGCACGATGCCGTCGGCGACCGCGTCGCACGCCGTGATCCCGCCGAAGACATTGACGAACACCGACCTCACGTCCGGGTCGGAGAGGATGACGGACAGCCCGTCGGCCATGATGCGGGCGGACGCCCCACCGCCGATGTCGAGGAAGTTGGCGGGGCGCGCGCCGCAACCGGCGACCACGTCGAGGGTCGACATGACCAGGCCGGCGCCGTTGCCGATGATGCCGACCTCGCCGTCGAGCTTCACGTAGTTGAGGCCCTTCGCGGCAGCCGTCGCCTCCAGCGTGCCCTCGTGCTCCGCCTCCTCCGCTCCCCAACGCGCCTGCCGGAAGCGGGCGTTGTCGTCGAGGGTGACCTTGCCGTCGAGGGCAAGGAGCTGTCCCTGCCGGGTACGGACGAGCGGGTTGACCTCGACAAGGACGGCGTCCTCACGAACGAGCACCTGCCACAGCCGTACGAGGACGTCGGCGGCCTGCGTTGGCAGCCCGGCGGCCTCTGCGATCTCCCTGGCCTTCGCGAAGGTCACGCCCTCGGCCGGGTCGATGTGCGTACGGACCACCGCCTCGGGCCGAGCAGTGGCGACCTCCTCGATCTCCGTGCCGCCCTCGGCGGAGGCGATCGCGAGAAAGCGGCCCGCCGTGCGGTCGAGGACGTAGGAGACGCAGAACTCGCTCTCGATGTCCACGGGTTGGGCCAGCATGACCTTGCCGACCGCGTGGCCCTTGATGTCCATGCCGAGGATCTGACGTGCCGTGAGTTCCGCGGCGGCCGGATCGGCGGCGAGCCGCACACCGCCCGCCTTGCCCCGGCCCCCGGACCTGACCTGCGCCTTGACCACGACGCGACCGCCGAGCCGACGGGCCAACTCCCTTGCTTCCTCAGGCGAGTCGGTGACCTCCGCCCTCGGTACGAGGATGCCGTGTTCTTCGAAGAGTCCGCGGGCTTGATGCTCGTACAGGTCCATGATTCGGCTCCCGTCTTAAAAGTGGTGCACGCCCCCTGGACATCACCCATCGGATGCGGGATAACAATCTTCATACAGTATTCGTCGACTGTATGCAATGTGCCAAGCGAGGTGACCTGTGGCAACGAGGGCTCTTGAGGGTGTGCGTGTGCTGGATTTGACGCATGTGCAGTCGGGTCCGTCGGCGACGCAGTTGCTGGGGTGGCTGGGTGCGGATGTGGTGAAGGTGGAGGCTCCGGGTGGGGATGTGACGCGGGGGCAGTTGCGGGATGTGCCGGGTGCGGACTCGTTGTATTTCACGATGCTGAACTGCAACAAGCGCAGTGTCACGTTGAACGTGAAGACGGGGCGGGGCAGGGAGATCCTGTCGGAGTTGATCCGGGGTGCGGATGTGATGGTGGAGAACTTCGGTCCGGGTGCGGTGGACCGGATGGGCTTCACCTGGGAGCGGATCCGGGAGATCAACCCGCGGATCGTGTACGCGTCGATCAAAGGGTTCGGGGAGGGCCCGTACACCGGCTTCAAAGCCTATGAGGTGGTGGCGCAGGCGATGGGCGGGTCGATGGCGACGACCGGGTTCCCGGACGGTCCGCCGTTGGCGACGGGGGCGCAGATCGGGGATTCCGGGACCGGTATCCACGCGGTGGCGGGGATCCTGGCCGCGTTGTTCCAGCGGGAGTCGACGGGGCGGGGGCAGCGGGTGAATGTGGCGATGCAGCATGCGGTGCTGAACTTGTGCCGGGTCAAGCTGCGCGACCAGCAACGCCTCGCGCACGGACCCTTGCCGGAGTACCCGAACGAGGACTTCGGCGACGAGGTGCCGCGTTCGGGGAACGCGTCGGGGGGTGGGCAGCCCGGGTGGGCCGTCAGGTGTGCGCCGGGCGGCCCGATCGATTACGTGTACGTGATCGTGCAGCCGCCGGGCTGGAAGCCCCTGGCCGGGCTGATCGGCAGGCCGGAACTCGCGGACGATCCCGACTGGGCGACCCCCGAAGCCCGGTTGCCGAAGTTGGCGAAGATGTTCCAGCTGATCGAGGAGTGGACGTCGACGCTGGCGAAGTGGGAGGTCCTGGAGCGGCTGAACGCATACAGCATTCCGTGCGGGCCGATCCTGTCCACCAAGGAGATCATCGAGAACGCTTCCCTCGCCGCGAACGACATGATCGTCACCGTCGGGCATCCCCAGCGCGGTGAGTTCACCACCGTCGGCAACCCCCTCAAACTCTCCGACTCCCCCACCCGCATCACCACCCCACCCCTCCTCGGCCAGCACACCGAAGAAATCCTCATCGGCGAACTCGGCCTGGGCGACGAGGAATTGCGCCTGCTCAGGTCGAGCGGGGTGATCTGACGTGGGGGCCCTGGAGCGCACCGCGAAGGTGAAGGTGCGGAGCCGTCCGGCTGTTGGGGGCGGTTCATGACGTAACCGAGCACAGGGAGCGGCCGACGGTGCGCGTCGGCAGCCCCGGGACCCATGCGCGCACGAAAGGCATTTGGACAGGGGGCGCTGGCCAGATCTTTCGACGCAAGGAGTCTTGACCAAGATGACAACCATCGACTACTCGACGTCCGTCCCGTACCGGGAGGTGACGGATCCCAACGGCCGCAAGTACCGCATCGGCGAGTCCGATGTCGACATCATGGGCCGTGGGCGCAAGTGGATGGTCATCCTGCCGTGGATCGGCATGATGGGCATCAGCTCCGCCGAGTACGCGTTCACGTCCGCGGAGGACACCCTCCACGAGGCCCACTTGTGGGACAGCGGACACATCTTCTGGCTGATGGGCGTCTGGGTGTTCTTCCAGGCGGCCGTGGCCTTCCCCGCCGGTCAGTTGCGGGAGAGCGGCAGACTGCCCGCGCGTACGGCGATGATGATCGGCGCGGTCGGCACCATGCTCGGCTACGTCTCACTGGCGTACGCGCCGAACGTGCTCGTGGCGTACTTCGGCTTCGGCATGTGCAGCGGTATCGGCGCCGGTCTGGTCTACGCGACCTGCGTGAACATGGTCGGCAAGTGGTATCCGGAGCGCAAGGGCGGCAAGACGGGCTTCGTCAACGGCGGTTTCGCCTATGGCTCGGTGCCCTTCGTGTTCCTGTTCACCTCGTACATGGACATCAGCAACTACCAGACCGTGCTCGCCTGCGTAGGCGTCGGGCTGTGCCTGGTCGTGGCGTCGGCCGGCTGGTTCTTCAAGGACCCGCCGAAGAACTGGTGGCCCGCGCACGTCGACCCGCTCAAGGCCACCGACGACCCGAAGATCCGCCGGGCGCTGGAGAAGAACCCGCCGGCGGTCAAGCAGTACACCCCGAAGGAAGCCGCCCGTCAGCCCGTCCTCTGGATGATGTGGTTCTGCCTGCTCTGCACGGCGGGCATCAACATCTTCGGTATCGCCTTCCAGGTGCCGTTCGGCAAGGACATGGGCTTCGCGGGCGGGATCGTGGCCACGGCGATGTCCCTGAAAGCCATCGTCAACGGCACCGGGCGTGGCGTCATCGGCTGGATATCCGACCGCTACGGACGGCGCAACACGCTGATCATCGTGTGTCTGGTGCTGGGCACGGCCCAGTTCGGTGTGCTGGTCTCCGGCCAGATGGGCAGCATGCCGTTCTTCCTGTTCTGCTCGATGGTCTCCGGATTCGGCGGCGGGGCGATCTTCCCTCTGTTCGCGGCCATGACGGCGGACTACTTCGGTGAGAACAACAACGCCTCCAACTACGGAATGGTCTACAGCTCGAAGCTCATCTCCGGCCTCGTCGGCTCCGGAGTGGGCGCGGTGGTCGTCGCCAACTGGGACTACGAGGGCGCGTTCGTCCTGGCCGGCTGCATCGGTCTGGCCTCCGCGGTGCTCGCCGTATTCCTGAAGGCACCGGGCAAGCCGACGGCCGCCCGCCGGGTCTCCCCCAACCGTTCCTAGAGACTGAGCTGTGAGTCCTGTCGCCAGGTCTCATGCTCAGTCGAACGCCCCGGACGGTGTTGGGCGTTCTGGTTGCCCGCGTTCGCTCCGCGTCCGGGCGGCACGGATCGTGTCCGTGGTCCGGGGATGCGGGGGCGGGTTCCCTCACGCCCGGGAACACGCCGACCGGCCTGGACGGTCCGATGCCCCTGCTCATCACTCCGGTGAGCAGGGGGCGGTGCCGTCCGTCGCCGGATCGGGTGTCCCTGGGCGCGCCTTCCGATCGCCACGGCAGCAGCATCGTGGCGAGTGGTCTTACGGGTGGTGCTGGTGAGTGGTTTCTGCCAGTGCTGGGCACCCCACCGGCTGGTGTAGGCCGGATCCACCGCGATGACCTCGATGCCCGTCTGGTCGGCCATCGAGGCCAGTCGGGCGCGAAGCTTTCCTGTGGGCATGCCAGAGATCAGCTGCCTGAAGCGTTTGCGGCGGCCGTGATTCTCCCGGCTCTTTTCGGCAGCGAAGTCCAGGTCCTCCACCGCGATCGCCCGCACACCACAACTCCGGGCCCAGTGCAGGAGGCGGGTCAGGGCGTGGCGAACCTGGGCGTCACGGTGTTCGGCAGTGCCGGTCAGGTCGTAGAAGAAGCGGCGGGGGCTGCCGGTCGGGTTGCCGTGGATGTCGAGGCGCCAGGCGGCCAGGTGGTCGGCGTTCATGTCGGCGCCGATCACTCCATGGGCGAGCGCGGCCTCGACGGGGAGGGTGGGGGTGGGCGGGATCTGCCAGGAGGCGGTCAGATACCAGCGGTCCCGGCCAGTGTCGTAGTGGATGCGGTAGGCCACGGCCCGGTTGGCCTCGACGCGGTCCGCCCACTCCGTACCCCGGTGCGTGAACGCGACCCGGCAGGCCAGGACGTACCGGCCGTAGGGGGCATTCGCCAGATGCGTGAGCGGCGCGGGCAGCTTGAGACTCACCTCACCGTCCGGGCTGACGCGGATCGTCTCGTTGCCGTAGCGCTTGCCGGACTCCCCGTCCGCCTCACAGAACCAGCGCTCCGCCTCCCAACGCCCCCGCCACCCGGACTCCGTGAGCTGAGCCGCCTCCAAGTGGTGCCGGGCGCAGGCCAGTCGCTTACCGCCGCGCACGACGTGCACGACTCCGGCCTCACGGTCGGCCCGCGCGGCAGCCAGCCGGTCCTCAAGTACCCGCAGCCGCCGGGACTTCGCATGCCACTCCCGCTGGGACCGGTAACCTCCGGGAGCTTTCTTGGTTCCTCTCTGCCCGACCGGCTGGGACAGCCGGTCCTCGATGGTACGGATGCCCGCTTCCAGGTTCTGCAGGTGCGCCAGCTGGCAGCGGCGGGCCAACGCCCACTGGTCATGCGACGCTTTGGTGATACTGCCCGCCCACCGCGACGACGAGACCGGAGTCAGCTCCCGCTTACGCACCGCCCACGTCTCACTGGAGTGTGCCAAGGCGTCCCGGCAGCGCGCCTTGAGATCCTTCGAGGCCAGCGACCCCAGATGCGCACCCACCAGACGCAGCACCATCTCATCGTCCGGCGCCAGGTCCTTGAGACGGGTCCGGACGGCCACACCAGACGGACCGGACGCGACAAACGGCGGCGCGATGCTTCTCAACTCGCCCACCCCGTCCCCCCGCCCTGCCCCACCGGAAGATCCCGTCGCCATGAGAAACGAGCGCCACCCGTGAAGGTCACGCATTCGACGCGAGAACGCCAGTTCCCAGCTGAAACCGACCCCACGACTGCCCGGACCGCGGAGCCGCAGCCCGCGCGGTGACGGCACACGCGCGTGAGGAGGCCCTCCCGGAATGGCGAATTCCCGGGAGGGCCTCCTCACGTGTATGCGGTGCCGTCAGCACTTCTCGCGCAGCGAGTGGAGGTGCTCGCTGGAGCGGCGCGCGAAGGTGAAGGACTCGGTCGGGTTGTCGTGCTCGGCCTGCCAGTGGTGGGCCAGCCGCTCCCCGCGCAGCCGGGTCACGGCGGAGATGAACCGCTGGTAGTCGATGTCGCCGTCGCCGACATCGGTCATGCGGTAGCCGTACTGGTTGCCCGGGTCGCTGACGCCGTCCTTCACATGGAAGAGCGGGTAGCGGTGGGGCTGCCTGAGTACGTAGTTCAGCGGCTCGAAGGGCGCGGGGGTGCCGTCGGGACGCTTGGAGAAACGGAACTGGCCGGAGTAGGCCCAGAAGATGTCCATCTCCAGGTACACGAGCTTGGGATCGGTCTCGGCGAGGAGTACGTCGTAGAGGCGGACCTTGGGGTTGTCGGTGGCGAAGGAGAACTCCTCGGAGTGGTTGTGCTGGTAGAACTTCATGCCGCGTGCCCTGGCCGCCGCGCCGTACGTGTTGAACTCCTCCGCCGCCCGCTTCCAGGCGTCGACGGTGGAGCCGTAGCGGAACGGGCCGGAGGCGGTGCCGATGTGCTTGAGGCCGAGGGCCTGGGCGTCGTCGAGGACCTTGTCGAGGTTCTGCGCGAAGGTGTACGCGTTCGGGTCGCTGGAGTAGTAGCCGACGTGGCTGCCGATCGGGTTCAGGCCGTTGTTCCTGGCCAGTCGCTTGAGCTGGGCGAGGGTGATGGGGCCGGCGGAGCCCTGGGTGTATCCGGCGAACTCGACCTCGTCGTAGCCGTACTTCTTCAGTTCGGCGAAGACGGGTGCGAAGCCCAGCGTGGAGACCTTGTCGCGCAGGCTGTAGAGCTGGATGCCGAGTCGGCCGGGCGGCAGGACGGGACGGCCCCGGCCCGCGCCGCCGGACGCGGTCTGGGTGGCGGCACCGGCGGGGGCCGCGGCGGCGCCCAGGAGCGCGGCGGCGGTGGCGCCCGCGGCCACGCCGAGCATGTTCCGTCTGCTGAGGCGGTGGGCGAGTTCGGGGTCGGTGTGGTGAGTGCGGCTCATTGCTGGAACTCCTCGGGATCGGAGGGCGTTGTCAGTGGTGAGTGCTTCACTTGTGACCAGTCAGGAGAGACCGGCCAGTTGGAGCAGGAGTGCTTTCACGTCGGTGGCCGCGATACGGCCGTCGACGGCACGGGGGGTGGAGCAGATGAGGAGCGGACCGTCGTCGTCGCTCGCCGGAAGGCGGCCGTGGCTGCCGCGAATAGGTGAGGGATCCAGGGGCACGACCGCCATGCGGTAGCGCAGGCCGAGTTTCTTGCGGGCCAGTGCGGTCGCCGCCTTGACCTTGACGTAGGGGTCGCGCGGATCCATGAAGAGTTCGACCGGGTCGTATCCGGGTTTGCGGTGGATCTCGACGAGCTGTGCGAAGTCGGGCGCGTGTGCGTCGTCGAGCCAGTAGTAGTACGTGAACCAGGCGTCCGGCTCCGCCACGGCGACGAGTTCGCCGGCGCGCGGATGGTCGAGATGGTGGGTCTTCTTGCCCTCGTCGTCGAGGAGTTGCTCGATCCCTGGCAGGTCGGCGAGCGCTTCCTTCACGGTCTCCAGATCCTCCGGTCTCCGCACATAGATGTGGGCGATCTGGTGGTCGGCGACGGCGAAGGCGCGTGACGCCATCGGGTCGAGGTACTCCATGCCGTCCTGGGTGTGCACTTCGAGCAAGCCTGCGCGGCGCAGGGCCCGGTTGATGTCGACGGGCCGGTCGACACGGGTGATGCCGTACTCGGAGAGCGCGACGACGGTACGGCCTTCGGCCCGGGCGTCGTCCAGGAGCGGGGCCATGGCCGCGTCGAGGTCGGCGGCGGCCTTCAGGGAGCGTGGGTCGTCGGGGCCGAAGCGCTGCAGGTCGTAGTCGAGATGGGGGAGGTAGCACAGAGCCAGGTCGGGCCGGCGGGTGCGCAGGATGTGCCGGGTCGCGTCGATGATCCAGCGGCTGGAGGTGAGGTCGGCGCCGGGGCCCCAGAAGTGGAACAGGGGGAACGTGCCGAACCGGGTGGTGAGTTCGTCGTGCAGGGCCGGGGGCCGGGTGTAGCAGTCGGGTTCCTTACGGCCGTCGGAGTAGTAGATCGGACGGGGAGTGACGGTGATGTCGGTGTCGGCGCCCATGGCGTACCACCAGCAGATGTTGGCGACCGTGTAGCCGGGGTGCGCGCGGCGGGCGGCGTCCCACAGTTTGTCGCCGGCGACGAGTCCGTTGTGCTGCCGCCACAGGAGTACGTCGCCGAGTTCACGGAAGTACCAACCGTTGCCGACGATGCCGTGCTCGGCGGGGAGGGTGCCGGTCAGGAAGGTGGACTGGGCGGCGCAGGTGACAGCGGGTAGGACGGTACCCAGTGGGGCACGGGAGCCGGACTGGCCGAGGGCTTTGAGGTGGGGCATGTGGTCGAGGAGGCGGGGGGTGAGGCCTACGACGTCCAGGACGAGGAGGGGGATGGGGTCGGTGGGTGCGGGGGCACTGCGTGCGCGCTCAGGGGGTGCGGGGTCACTGGGTGCGGGGTCACTGGGTGCGGGGTCAGGAGGGACGAGGTCAGTGGGCGCGGGGTCCGGAGGTACGGGCTCTGGTGGTGCCGGGGTTGGAGGCGACGGGGCCTCCGAGGGTGCCGGGGGCTCCGACTGTGCGGGGGCCTTCGGCGGTACGGGGTCTTCGCCGGCGGGGCCGGGGCTCATGGCAGCTCCTTCAGGCCCAGGTCAGTCAAAAGGTCGCGGGCGAGGGTGAGTTCGGCGGCTATGCCGTCGGCGAGCTGGGCGCGGGCGCGGGGCCGTAGTTCGGGCGGGAGGGCCTGCCAGGTGTAGGTCTCGACCTCCAGATGGCGGGTGAGGGGGTGCGGGCCGCCGACGAGCCGGGTCAGGGCGGACTTGAGTACGGGGAGTGTGGAGGTGAGGGGTGCGGCGGGGGCCGCGTGGAGCGGGACGTGGAAGTGGGCGCGCCACGCGGAGGCGTCGGGCAGGGTGTCGCCCTTGAGGGCCTCGCCCAGGTCGTCCGTGCCGCGCAGTCCGGCGGCGGTGGCCGTGCGGGTCTGGTGCAGGAAGCGGGGTTCGTCGAAGGCGGCGAGGGCCTCGCGGACTTCGGGGAGATGGGGGTGTTCGGCGTGCAGGGCGGCTGAGAGCTGGGACTTGACGACGGGGACGCGGGCCTCGGTGAGCGCGTCCAGGGCGGTGTGCGGATCTTCGAAGGAGGTGGCGAGGTGGCAGGTGTCGACGCAGATGCCGATGCGGTCGTGGCCGATCGCGGTGAGCGGGGCGATGGCGTCGGCGGTGGTCTCGACGGTGCAGCCGGGTTCCGGTTCCAGTCCGACGCGGATGGAGCGGCCGGTGAGTTCGGCGAGGGCGTCGAGGCGTTCCGCGAGGGTGCCCAGGGCGGTCATGGCCGTGGCCGCGCGTTCGCCGTCGTATGCGGTGCGCCAGGCGAGCGGCAGGGTGGAGATGCTGCCCTCGGTGACGTCGTCGGGGAGGAGGCCGGCGAGGACCCGGGCCAGGTCGGTGGTGTGGGCGAGCCGCTCGGGGTCGGCCCAGTCGGGCTTGTAGACGCGGTACTTGACCTCCTCGGCGCCGAAGCCCTCGTAGGGGAAGCCGTTGAGGGTGACGACCTCGAGGCCGCGCCGGTCGAGTTCGGTGCGCAGGCCGCGCAGGGCGGAGGGGTCGGTGACCAGGGCGTGGGCGGCGTCCTTGGCCAGCCACAGTCCGATGCCGAGGCGGTCGCGGCCGAGGCGTCGGCGTACGGGTTCGCAGTGGTCGCGGAGTTGGGTGAGGACTCCGTCGAGGGTTTCGGCGGGGTGGACGTTGGTGCAGTAGGCGAGGTGGACGGTGGAGCCGTCGGGGTGGCGGAAGCGCATCGTTCACTCCCCGCCGCGCAGGATGGAGTTGCCCTCGTGGGTGGCGTCGGTCGCCTCGACTTCGAGGTCCAGCCGGCCGCTGAGGCCGTAGAAGGCGACCGGGTTGCGCCACAGGACGCGGTCGACGTCGTCCTCGGTGAAGCCCTCCGCGAGCATCAGGTCGCCGACCTTGCGGGTCTTGAGGGGGTCGCTTCTGCCCCAGTCGGCGGCGGAGTTGACCAGCATCTGCTCGGGCCCGTAGGCGCGGAGGATCGCGACCATCCGTTCCTCGTCCATCTTGGTCTCCGGATAGACCGAGAAGCCGAGCCAGCAGCCGGCGTCCTTGGCCTCCTTGACGGTGGTCTCGTTGAGATGGTCGAGCAGGACGTGCTCCGGGGGCAGCGCGGACTCCCGTACGGCGTCGAGGGTGCGGCGCAGGCCGGCGAGTTTGTCGCGGTGCGGGGTGTGGACGAGCGCGGGCAGCTCGTGGTCGGCGGCGAGCTGGAGTTGCGCGGCGAGGGCGGTGTCCTCGGCGGGGGTCATCGAGTCGTAGCCGATCTCGCCGACGGCGACGACGCGGTCCTTGACGAGGTACCGGGGGAGTTCGTCGAGGACGGGGGCGCAGCGCGGGTCGTTGGCCTCCTTGGGGTTGAGGGCGATCGTGCAGTGGTGGGCGATGCCGTGCTGGGCGGCGCGGAAGGGTTCCCAGCCCAGGAGGGAGTCGAAGTAGTCGAGGAAGGAGGCGGGTGAGGTGCGGGGCTGGCCGAGCCAGAAGGAGGGTTCTACGACGGCGCGGACACCTGCGGTGTGCATGGCCTGGTAGTCGTCGGTGGTCCGTGACGTCATATGGATGTGGGGGTCGAAGATGCGCATCAGGACTCCTTGGCTTCGGACGCCGTCAGGGCCAGGACTCGGTGCAGGTCCTCGGGGACGGGGCGGCCGGCGGCGGTGCGTTCGGCGGCGTAGTCGTCGAGCATGCGGGCGAGTTCGGTGTCGGCGCGGGCCCGGTGGTGGAGGTCGGCCACGGCGTCGACGGGCACTCCGGTGAACAGGCACTTCAGTACGGCGTGGCGCCAGTTGTGGGCGTCCAGGTGCCGGGCGGCGTACGGGCCGACGGCTGCGGCGACGAGGCGGGTGTCGTTGGTGCGCAGGGCGTCCTCGACGAGGGGGAGGGCGTCGGGGCCGGGAACCAGGTGGGGCAGGGCGTGCAGGACGGCTCGGCGTTCGGCGGCGGTGCCCTGCCGGTAGACGCGGGTGAGGGCGTCCGGGCCGGCTTGGGCGGCATGCAGGATCAGGACTCGTACGGCGTCCGCGTGATCGGTGCCGCAGCGGCGACCGGCCTCGGCCAGGAGCAACTCCCAGGCGGAGATGGGCCCGTGGGCGCCGGAGCGGGCGGCTGCCTCGTCCAGGGCGCGGGCGAGCCAGGCGCGGGCGGGTTCGGTGAGGTGGGCGGTGAGTTGGGTGCGGAGGTCGGTGAGGTGGGTGCCAGGGCCGACGTGGGGCTGGGTCATGGGGTGCTCCCTTCGGCGACTGACGTTGGAGCTGGTGCCGTCGGGGCGGAGGGCGCCGTTCGGCGGAGGAAGTGGAGGGAGTGTTCGGCGTAGTGGGGGCCCGCGTGGGAGTGGCGGGGGAGTTCCACGACGGTCAGGCCCTGGTAGCCGGTGGCGGACAGGGCGGCCAGTACGGGCGGGAAGTCGATCTCTCCGTCGCCGAAGGGGAGGTGTTCGTGGATTCCGCGGCGCATGTCCTCGATCTGGACGTGGCGCAGCCAGGGTGCGGCGGCGCGGACGCAGTCGGCGGGAGGGAGTGGTTCGAGGCACTGGCAGTGGCCGATGTCGAGGGTGAGGCCGAGGGGCTCCGGGTCGTCGAGTGCGTGACGGAGGTGGTGGAAGTCGGCGATGGTGGCGAGGAGTTGGCCGGGTTCGGGTTCGACGGCGAGCGGGACGCCTGCCGCTGTGGCCGCGTCCAGGACGGGGATGAGGGCGTCGGTCAGTCGGTGCCAGGCGGTGTCCGGGTCCGTGTCGGCGGGGGTGATGCCGCTGAAGCAGTGCACGGCGTGGGCGCCGAGGTCCGCGGCGACTCGCACGGCCCGGAGCAGGAGGTCGACGCGTCGTCGGCGGTCGTCCGGGTCGGGGTCGAGGAGGGAGGGGCCGTGTTTGCGGCGCGGGTCGAGTACATAGCGGGCGCCGGTCTCCACTGTGACGCCCAGGCCGAGGGTGTCCAGGCGGCGGGCGAGTTGTCGGGTACGGGCGGGAAGGTCGGGGGCCAGCGGGTCGAGATGCATGTGGTCGAGGGTCAGGCCGACGCCGTCATAGCCGAGGTCGGCGAGCAGGCCGAGGGCGTCGTCGAGGCGGAGGTCGGCGAGGCCGTTGGTTCCGTAGCCGAAGCGGAGGGGGGTGGCGGCGGAGGCGTCGTACGGTGCGTTGGACCGAGCGCGTGCCCGGTCGCCCCTGGCCTGGGCGCCGCCTCGGAGGGTCCCGCCGGATCGCGTGTTCACCGGCGTTCCCCGTCCCCGTCGGCCGGTCGCGTGCCCAGGGGTCCCCTAGGCCGGGGTCCCTCCGCCCAGGCTTCCGCGTCCTGGCCCGGCCCCACACCCGAAGGGCCAGCCGATCCCGAGGGCTCGGCGGGAGCAGTGGGCCCGGCCGATCCCGCAAGCCCCGCCAGTTCAATAGGTCCCACCAGCTCCGACAGCCCCGCCGCCCCTTCCCCACCCCCCAACCGCCCCGCGAACCCCACCAACTCCGCGTACTGCTCCCCCAGCCCCGACGGGCCCTCGCCCACCGGGTCCTTGAAGTAGAAGCCGAGTTCGCTCAGGGGGCCGGAGAGGCCGGCCTCGTGGGCGCGGGCAGTGAGGCGGGCCAGGTCTAGGACGAGTGGGGCTGCCAGGGCCGAGTCGCAGCCCTGCCAAGTGGTCTGGAGGACCATGCGGGTGCCGAGGAAGCCGTCGAAGGCGATGTGGTCCCACGCGGTTTTCCAGTCGCCGAGGGACGGGACGTCGTCGATGTGGACCGTGCCCTCCGGTGTTGTGCCCAACGTGTCGGCGAGGACGCGTTCCTTGCCTGCGTTCTTCGCAGCGGCCGCGGCGGGGTCGGCGAGGGACGCCCCGTCGCCGCCGCCGAGGAGGTTGGTGCCCGACCAGGCTCGGACCTCCAGGGCCCGTTGCGTGAACATCGGGCCGAGGACCGATCTGAGGAGCGTCTGGCCTGTTTTGCCGTCTCGGCCTGCGTAGGGGAGACCGCTCGTCTCCGCCGCCCGGGCCAGCGCCGGGTGGTGCAGGCCTGTCGACGGGGTGAAGTTGACGTAAGGGCAGCCCGCGCGCAGGGCCGCTGCCGCGTAGAGCGAGCTGGGCGGGAGTGCGGTGCCGGTCGGGGTGGGCTCCGTGGAGGCCACGTTCACCACCACCGCCCGGGCGAGGGCGTGGCGTCGTACGAAGTCCTGGATGTCCGCGGCGAAGGCCGCCACCAGGTCGTCAGGCGTTCGGTCAAGCTCATCTGGAGTGGGCGCGCCGGGTCTGATCTCCCGTTCCGCTGCGGCCAGTTCGGCGGCGATCGCCGACGTGAGGCCGTACGGCAGGACTCCTGCCGCCGTCAGTGCCTCCGCGCGTTTCGGGAGTGGGCAGTCCATCGTGTCGTGTCCGCCGAAGACGAGGGCGGACAGGGGTGGGAGGCCGCAGTCGGTGAACGGGGGTGTTTCGGTGACCATGCCGGTGGGGCGGTGCAGGCCCGCTGTCACGGCGGCGCAGCCCGCGACGACGGTGGTGGCGACGGAGCCGCGGGCTCCGATCAGCCATACCCCCACACGGGTTCGAGGTTGGGACGACGACGTGGACATGGGCAGCGGCCTCCTTGTCGTTCACGCGCTCCGGCGGCGGGCCGGGTGGAAGGCGGCGGGCGGGGGTCCGGCGTCCCCCGCCCGCCGCCGCTCAGTGGCCCGTGGTGGCCGGGGTCGCCGGCGTGTTCGCGGGCATGACGGGCAGTTCCTTGATCCGGATGTCACGGAAGGACACCTGGTCGTCGGCTCCGTGGTTCTGGATGCCGATGTGGCCGTCCCGCAGGCTGCGGGCCGGATCGGTGTTGGTGAAATCGTTGATCTGCACGCCGTTGAGCCAGACGCGGAGGCGTTCGCCCTCCACGCGGATCTCGTACGTGTTCCACTCCCCCGGCGGATTCAGCGCGCGGTCGCGCTTCTTCACGTCGGCGGACTTGAACCCGTACACGGCCCCGGTGGTGCGGTCGGGGGCGTCGGTGGCGTCGATCTGGATCTCGTAGCCCTGGGAGACGGCCGACCAGGGGTCGTCCGAGGGCGGGAAGCCCACGAACACCCCGGAGTTGTCGTCGCCGTGGGCCTTCCAGTCGAGCTTCAGCGAGTAGGCGCCGAAGCTCCGGTCGGCGTACCAGAGCATCCCCATCCCGCCCGACGACGTGAGTGTGCCGTCGTCGGAGAGGGTGAAGGTGCCCGGACCCGCCTGTCTCCAGCCCGTCTGGGAGGTGCCGTCGAAGAGCGGCTGGTAACCGTTCTCCGGGCGGCAGTCCGCCTGGGCCTTGCCGGTGGCCCAGCGCAGGGCGCCCAACAGGTGCTGCCGGAGGGCGGGTTCGGCGTACGCGGATGGCAGGTGGCCGACGCCGGTGTAGAAGGAGTGTCCGCCCGCGTAGTTCTGGCACCAGGCGATCGGATGGTCGCCGTTCATCGTGCCGCCGGTGTACGAGGACTCGTCGAGGGAGGCCAGGACGCGTACCGAACTCCGGGGGTTGGAGCGGTAGTTGTACCACTCGTCGGTACGGTTCCAGTCCGCGCCCAGGGCCGAGGTGGCCGGGTGGGCGCGGTCCTCGACCACTGTCCGGGCCGGCTGGATCGCCGGGTGGCCCTGGAAGTAGGCGCCGACGAGGCCACCGTAGAACTGCCAGTCGTACTCCGTGTCGGCAGCCGCGTGGATGCCCACATAGCCGCCGCCGCGGTGGATGTAGCTTTCGAAGGAACGTTGTTGACGGTCCGTCAGGACATCGCCGGTCGTCGAGAGGAAGACGACGGCCGCGTACCGGCGGAGGTTCGCCGGGTTGAACGCGGTCGCGTCCTCCGTCGCGTCGACCCGGAAGCCGGCGCTCGCGCCGAGTTCCTTGAGTGCTGCGATGCCGTCGGGGATCGAGTCGTGCCGGAAGGCCGCCGTCTTGGAGAAGACGAGCACCCGGTCGGTGTGTCGTGGTGCGGGCTTGGAGGCGGCCGGGGTCGACACGCATCCGAGGAGCAGTGCCGTGCCCACAACAGCGGTGATGGTTCGGCCTGTTGGTCGCATGGCGCACTCCCCTCAGCCAGTGGTGAAGTGGAAGTCGTCGACCTCGTAGAGGTCGCCGCTCGTCGCTCCCTTGAAGACCAGGTAGAAGGTGGTCGTGCCCTTCGGGGTGTGGGAGAGGGTGGCGGTGACGTCCTGGTAGGTGTCCCAGCCGCCGGTCGTCGGTACGGTCGTACGGCCCAGCACCTTGCCGGTCGGTGAGCCCGCGCGGATCTCCAGCCTGCCGCCCGCGCCGGCGGAGGCGACGCGTGCCGTGAGCGACTTGGCGTTGCTCAGGACGTACGGCGTGAAGGCGATCCAGTCGCCGTTGTCGATGTCGCCGACGGTCTTGGCGCCGTTGGCCGACTCGCGTGAACTCACCGTCGTACCCGAGGAGTTGTTGAAGTGCTCGGCCTGGCGGTGGGTGGGCTGGACGACGTTCTGGTCGTGGGTGGTCAGAGGTGCCTGGCCGCCGCCTCCGAGGTCGGTGTACTGGGCGTCGAAGACCCCGAAGATGTTGGCGTTGGGGTCGTGGCCGCCGTCGGCGCTGGTCTGGATGGTGCCGGAGCAGCCGTTGGCCGAGGTCTGCGGGTGGCCGTGGCTGTCGTGCCCGAGGATGAAGGTGACCTCGACCTTCGTGCAGTCGATGTTCCGGCCGTCCTCGCGGTCGGTGACCTTCACCTGGAACGGAATGGCGTCGCCGAACTCGAACAGCTGGCCGTCCTGCGGGAGTTGGAGGACCACCTTGGGCGCGGTGTTGCCGACGACGACCTGGACGCTCGCGCCGCCGGTGCGACCGGAGGCGTCCTTGGCGGTCACCGTCGCCGTGTACGTGCCGTTCGTCCTGTACTTGTGGGTGGGGTTCGCCGAGGTCGACGTACCGCCGTCGCCGAAGTCCCAGCTGTACGTGAGGGCGTCGCCGTCCTGGTCGGTGGTGCCGGCGGAGGAGAACTTCACCTTCAGCGGGGCCTGTCCGGAGGTGACGTCGGCGGCGGCCTGCGCGACCGGGGAGTGGCCGTCGGTGGCGTTCTCGATGCGGTACAGGGCGGAGTTCTCGTCGCCGCCGAACCAGGCGAGGCCGTAGTCGAGGACGTACAGCGCGCCGTCGGGCCCGAAGGCCATGTCCATCACCTGGGTGCCGGTCCACGGGATGTCGTTGATGGACTGGACGGTCCCGTCGGCGTCGCTGCTGATGCGCTTGATCCAGCGGCGGCCGAACTCACCGGCGAAGAAGTCGCCGTCGTAGGCCTCCGGGAACTTGACCGGGGAGTCGAGCGCGGGGTCGTAGTGGTAGACCGGGCCGCCCATCGGGGACTCGGAGCCGTCGCCGAACTCCGGTACGGACGGGCCGTTGTACGGGATCCAGGCGGCCTGCGCCGGGGGAAGGTCGGTGAGGCCGGTGTTGTTGGGCGAGGTGTTCTTCGGGGCGGCGCAGTCGAACTTGGCGCCCGAGGTGCCGGTCGCGAAGTCGTAGTCGACGTAGGGGTCGTTGGCGCCGGTGCAGTAGGGCCAGCCGTAGTTGCCGGGGCCGGTCACGCGGGCGAACTCGACCTGGCCGGCGGGGCCTCGGTTCGGGTCGGCGGCGCCCGCGTCGGGGCCGTACTCACCGATGTAGAGGATGCCGGTCGCTTTGTCGACGCTGAAGCGGAACGGGTTGCGGAAGCCCATCGCGTAGATCTCGGGGCGCGTCTTGTCCGTGCCGGCCGCGAACAGGTTGCCGTCCGGGACGGCGTACGAGCCGTCCGCGTTGACCTTGATGCGCAGGATCTTGCCGCGCAGGTCGTTGGTGTTGGCGGACGAACGCTGGGCGTCGAAGGCCGGGTTGCGGTTCGCGCGCTCGTCGATGGGCGTGAACCCGTCGGACTGGAAGGGGTTGGTGTCGTCGCCCGTCGACAGGTACAGGTTGCCCGCCGCGTCGAAGTCGATGTCGCCGCCGACATGGCAGCACAGGCCGCGCGAGGCCGGGACGTCGAGGATCTTCGTCTCGCTGGCGTTGTTCAGGGTGCCGTCGGCGTTGAGGACGAACCGGGAGAGCCGGTTGACGCCCTCGAAGGGCGCGAAGTCGGCCGCGGTGCCCGTCTCGGGGGCGTCGCCCGCCGGGGTGTTCAACGGGGGTGCGTAGTACAGGTAGATGAAGCGGTTGGTGCTGAACTCCGGGTCGACGCCGATGCCTTGGAGGCCTTCCTCGTCGTGGGAGTAGACGTCGAGCTTGCCGGCGAGCCGGGTGTTTCCGGCGGCGTCGGTGATGCGGAGTTCGCCGTCGCGCGAGGTGTGCAGGACCGAGCGGTCGGGGAGGACGGCGAGCGACATGGGCTCGCCGACCTCCGGTTCGCCCTTGGCGAGGGTGACCTGCTGGAAGTCCTCGGCGGCGGCTGCCGCCACGGGGGTGTCCGCCGGGTCGGCGACGGCTGCGCCGGCCTGGGGAACGGCCAGTGTCAGTGACGCTCCCGCGAGCACGGCGCCCGTGAACAGGGCGAGCGCTCTGCGGAATCCGGGGTGTCGTCTGTGACTCTCGGTTCTGCCGGTGCGGGTGGTGCCGTCTTTCGCGTGCACGAATGCCTCCGAATGGGGCTCGTTGTACATGCGGGTGCGATACGCCGGGGTGCGCCGTCACCCCGGAACATTCGGGAAGTACTCAGGTCTCGAGAAGTACTCGGGAAAGGCTCAGTCGTTGCTGCCGAACGCCGCGTCGAACGAAGCCGACGGCGGCTCGAAGTCGTACGCCTTGAGGTGCGCCAGTGCCTCGGGGGCGCCCTGGAGCCGGTCCATGCCGGCGTCCTCCCACTCCACGGAGATGGGCCCCTGGTAGCCGATGGAGCGCAGCATCCGGAAGACGTCCTCCCAGGGGACATCGCCGTGGCCCGCCGACACGAAGTCCCAGCCACGGCGCGGGTCGCCCCAGGGCAGATGCGAGCCGAGGCGGCCGTTGCGGCCGTCGAGCCGCTTGCGGGCCTCCTTGCAGTCGACGTGGTAGATCCGGTCGCGGAAGTCCCACAGGAAGCCGACCGGGTCGAGGTCCTGCCACACGAAGTGCGAGGGGTCGAAGTTCAGGCCGAACGCGGGCCGGTGGTCAACTGCCTCCAGGGCACGCTGGGTTGTCCAGTAGTCGTAGGCGATCTCGCTCGGGTGGACCTCGTGCGCGAACCGCACGCCCTGGGCGTCGAAGACGTCCAGGATCGGGTTCCAGCGGTCGGCGAAGTCCTGGTAGCCACGGTCGATCATCGACTCCGGGGCGGGCGGGAACATCGCGACCAGGTGCCAGATCGCGGAGCCGGTGAACCCGATGACGGTGTCGACGCCGAAGGCGGCCGCGGCCCGTGCGGTGTCGGCGATCTCGGCCGCCGCCCGCTGCCGTACGCCCTCCGCCTCGCCGTCGCCCCAGATGCGGGCGGGCAGGATCGCCTGGTGGCGTTCGTCGATGATGGCGTCGCAAACGGCCTGGCCGACCAGGTGGTTGGAGATCGCCCAGCACTTGAGGCCGTACTTGTCGAGGAGTTGGTGGCGGCCGTCCAGGTAGGAGGGGTCCGCGAGCGCCTTGTCGACCTCGAAGTGGTCGCCCCAGCAGGCGAGTTCGAGTCCGTCGTAGCCGAAGTCACGGGCGAGGCGGCAGACCTCTTCGAGGGGCAGGTCGGCCCACTGGCCGGTGAAGAGAGTGAAATCGCGCGGCATTCTCGTCGAGCCTCCTCAGACCGATACGGGCGAGGCCGTGGTGGGTGGGGCCGTGGTGGGTGAGACCTTGATGGGCGTGTAGACGGAGTTCTTCTCCGCGCTCTCCTCGACCGCCGCCAGGACGCGTTGCACCTGGAGGCCGTCCGCGAAGGACGGCCTGGGCCGACTGCCCGCCGCGATGGCGTGGACCAGGTCGCGGGCCTGGTGGACGAAGCTGTGCTCGTAGCCGAGGCCGTGGCCCGGCGGCCACCAGGCGTCGAGGTAGGGGTGGTCGGGTTCGGTGACGAGGATGCGGCGGAAGCCCGCGTGGGTGCCGGGTTCGGTGCCGTCGTGGTAGGCGAGTTCGTTGAGGCGCTCCAGGTCGAAGGCCAACGAGCCGTGCCCGCCGTTGAGTTCGATGCGCAGGGCGTTCTTGCGGCCGGTCGCGTACCGGGTGGCCTCGAAGGAGGCGAGGGCGCCCGAGGGGAAGCGGCCGGTGAACAGGGCCGCGTCGTCGACGGTGACCTGTCCGACACCGGCGGTTGCGGCGGCGGAGAGACCGCTCGTCGGGCCGCCGGGCAACGGGCGTTCCCGTACGAAGGTTTCGGTGAGGGCGGAGACTCCGGTGAGTTCCTCGCCCGCGAGGTACTGGGCGAGGTCGACGATGTGGGCGCCCAGGTCGCCGAGCGCGCCCGACCCCGCGGCCTCCTTGCGCAGCCGCCAGGTGAGGGGGAACTCCGGGTCCACCAGCCAGTCCTGAAGGTACGTCACTCGAACGTGCCGCAGGCTGCCGAGCCTGCCCTCGGCGACCATGGAACGGGCGAGTGCGGTGGCGGGCAGGCGGCGGTAGTTGAAGCCGACCATCGCCAACTGGCCGCGTTGCTCGGCCTGTTCGGCCGCCGCCGTCATCGCCTCGGCCTCCTCGACGGAGTTCGCGAGGGGCTTCTCGCACAGGACGTGTTTGCCTGCGGCGAGGGCGGCTAGGGCGATCTCGGCGTGGCTGTCGCCGGGGGTGCAGATGTCTACGACGTCGACGTCGTCCCGTTCGATCAGGGCGCGCCAGTCGGTCTCGGCCGCGGCCCAGCCGTGGCGGTCCGCCGCGGCTTGGACGGCGTCGGCGTCACGGCCGCAGATCGCTGCGAGCAGCGGGCGCCGGGGCAGGTCGAAGACGCGGCCCGCTGTGCGCCAGCCCTGGGAGTGGGCTGCGCCCATGAACGCGTATCCGATCATGCCGATGCCCAGTGCCGGCTTGTCGGCCTCGGCGGCGTCTGCCTGCGGCTCTGCCATGCGGATGTCCTCCTCAGGTGGTGGGGGGTGGTCCAGCGGGTCGGCTGCGGGTGCGTTGTGGCTGGTCGCGCAGTTCCCCGCGCCCCTTTGGGGGCGCGGCCGAACCGCAAGCCCTGGAAGTCGCCCCCAGCCCCCGGCCCCGGTCCCTCTACTTGAAGCCCGTCGGCATGTACTGGTCGACGTTTGTCTTGTCGACGACCGCCGAATAGAGCGTGATCGATGACGGGATCTCGAACTCGGCGAGGCCGCTCACCCCCTTGGCCTGGCCCAGGGCGCGGGCCAGGTCGATGGCCGAGGCGGCCATCGTGGGTGGGTAGAGCACCGTCGCCTTCAGGACGCCGTTGTCCTGCTTGATGGCCTGGAAGGCGGAGAGGGCGCCCGCGCCGCCGACCATGAGGAAGTCGTCGCGGCCGGCCTGTTCGATGGCGCGGAGGGCGCCCACGCCCTGGTCGTCGTCGTGGTTCCACAGGGCGTTGAACTCGGGCTGGGCCTGGAGGAGTTGGGCCATCTTGGCCTGGCCCGACTCGACCGTGAACTCGGCGGCCTGGCGGGCGACCTTCTTGATGTTCGGGTAGTTCTTCAGGGCGTCGTCGAAGCCCTTGGTGCGCTGCTGGGTCAGTTCCAGGTTGTCGAGGCCCGCGAGTTCGATGACCTTGGCGCCGTCCACGTCCTTGAGCTGCTCGCCGATGTAGTGACCGGCGTTGAGGCCCATGCCGTAGTTGTCGCCGCCTATCCAACAGCGGTACGCCTGCGGGGTGTTGAAGATCCGGTCCAGGTTGACGACCGGGATTCCGGCGCGCATGGCC
Organism: Streptomyces sp. GQFP; assembly: GCF_021545335.1. Lineage (GTDB taxonomy): Bacteria > Actinomycetota > Actinomycetes > Streptomycetales > Streptomycetaceae > Streptomyces. The sequence goes on from NZ_CP089312.1 coordinate 1,490,398, forward strand.
TTGAGGCCGACCTGGGTGAGCGCCTTGCCGTCGGCGGGCAGGATCACCAGGACGTCGACCTTCTTGTTGATCAGGGTCTCGATCTGGCCGATCTGCGCGGCGGTGTCGTTGGAGCCCTCGGTGATCTCCAGGGTCACGTCGGAGTACTTCTTGGCGCGGCTCTTGGCGTTGTCGTTGATCGCGTTGAGCCAGCCGTGGTCGGCCTGCGGTCCGGCGAAGCCGATGGTGACGGCCTTGCCGGGGGTGTCGCTGGCGGCCGGCTGCTCGTTGGTCGCGGGCTCGTCGTCGGACTCGTTGCTGGTGCAACCGGAGAGCAGGACTCCCGCCCCGACGGCGGCGGTCCCGAAGAGCAGCCCTCTGCGGCTCGTGAAAGGCGTCGACTCTGGCATGGCGGTGAACCCTTCCCTCAGGTCGTGCTTGCGGTACGGCGCTGGACGAGCACGGCGGCGACGATGATCGCGCCCTTGGCGATCTGCTGTACGTCGCTCTGCAGGTTGTTCAGGGCGAAGATGTTGGTGATCGTGGTGAAGATCAGGACGCCCAGGACGGAGCCGACGATGGTGCCGCGACCCCCGCTGAGCAGGGTGCCGCCGATGATCGCGGCGGCGATTGCGTCCAGCTCGTACAGGTTGCCGTTGGTGTTCTGGCCCGAGCCGGACAGGATGATCAGCAGGAAGGCGGCGATTCCGCAGCACAGTCCGGACAGGAGGTAGAGGTAGAGGCGCTGGCGGCGTACGTCGATGCCGGCCAGGCGGGCAGCCTCCGCGTTGCCGCCGACGGCGACCGTGCGGCGACCGAAGGTGGTGCGGTTCAGTATCAGCCAGCCGATGACCGTCACGACCGCGAAGACCAACACCAGCGGCGGGATGCCGAGGATGTACGCGTCGCGCTCGCCGAGGTCCAGGACGCTGTCGATGGTGACGATCTGCGTCTTGCCGTCCGTGATCTGGAGGGCGAGTCCGCGCGCAGAGGCCAGCATGGCGAGCGTGGCGATGAACGGGACCATCCCGCCGTACGCGATGAGCAGCCCGTTGACCAAGCCGCAGCCCACTCCGACGAGCACCGCGGTGAAGAGGATGCCCGCGAAGCCGTACTCCTGGGTGGCGACGGTGGTCGCCCAGACCGAGGCGAGGGCGACGATCGCGCCGACCGACAGGTCGATGCCGCCCGACATGATGACGAAGGTCATCCCGACGGTGACGACACCGATCACCGAGCCCTGGGTGAGGACGAGTTGGAGGTTGCGGGTGTCGAGGAACTCGTCGGGCTTGGTGATGCCGCCGACGACGATCAGCGCGGCGAGCACGCCGAGGAGGGAGAGGGTACGGACGTCGGCGAGGGCCACCATGCCTTTCCAGGCAGGGAGTTGACCGGTCGACGGGACCTTGTCGGTGCTGTCACGCGGCGGGGAGACAGGCTGCGTCATGATGCCGGGCCCCTTTCACCGTCCGCAGGGCTACCGGCGGCGGGGTTACTCGGGTCCGCCTCGCGAGGTGCACGCCGGTCAGTCGGACCGACCTGTTCTTCTGCCGGGGGTCCGGGGGACGCCCCCCGGGAAGATGCAGCATCGGCCACAGAGCTGCCGGCCGCTGCGCTTGCGCTGGCCACAGGGGCTCCTTCCATCACGAGGTCGAGTACGCGGTGTTCGTCGAGTTCGCGGGCCGGTGCCGTGTGCACGACGCGGCCCTCGCGCAGTACGAGCACCCGGTCGGCGAGGCCGAGCACCTCGGGCACTTCGCTGGAGACCAGCAGGACGGCGAGGCCCTCGTCGGCGAGGCGGCGGATCACCGCGTACAGCTCGGCGCGGGCGCCGACGTCGACGCCCCGGGTCGGTTCGTCGAGCAGCAGGACCCGGCAGCCGCGCAGCAGCCAGCGGGCGAGGACCGCCTTCTGCTGGTTGCCGCCGGAGAGGGTGCGGACGGGTACGGAGGGGTTGTCGGGCCGCAGCGACAGTTCGCGGGTGGCGGCGCGGGCGGCGCCGAGTTCGGCGCCCCGGTCGATCCAACCCCCGCGTGCGAAGCGGGACATGGAGGAGACCGACACATTGCGGGTGACGGACTCCAGCATCAGCAGGGCCTGCGCCTTGCGTTCCTCGGGGGCGAGGCCGAGTCCGGCGCGCACGGCGGCCCGTACGCTGCCCGGCCGCAACGCCTTGCCGTCGACGCGGACTTGACCGGCTGTCGGCTTGCGGGCGCCGTAGATCGTCTCCAGGATCTCGGAGCGCCCGGATCCGACCAGTCCGGCGAGGCCGACGATCTCGCCGGGTCGCACGGTGAGGTCGACGGGTGCGAACTCGCCCTCCCTGGCCAGTCCTTGGACCTGAAGGACCGGCGCGGCGCCCGCATCCCCCGGTGTCGTCGGGCGCTCCGGGAAGACGTACTCGACGTTCCGTCCCGTCATCAGGGCGACGACCTCGCGGGTCGGTGTGGACTTCGCGGGGAGTCCGCCCGCCACCGCCCGGCCGTCCTTGAGGACGGTGACGCGGTCGCCGATGCGGCGGATCTCCTCCAGCCGGTGCGAGATGTAGACGACGGCGACCCCGTCGGCGGTCAGGTCACCGACGATCCGGAAGAGGTTGTCGACCTCCTCCGGGTCGAGCGCGGCGGACGGCTCGTCCATGACGATCAGCCGTACGTCATGGGAGAGAGCCCGCGCCATCGACACGATCTGCTGCTGCGCCGCCGACAACTCCCCCACCAGCCGCCCGGGATCGACCTCCGGGTGCCCAAGTCGCTTGAGCAGGGCGGCAGTCGAGGCCTTGGCCGCCTTTCCGCGCACGACGAATCCGGCGGTCGTGGGTTCATGGCCCAGGTGGACGTTCTCGGCGACCGACAGGTGCTCCACCAGGTCGAGTTCCTGGTAGATGGTGGCGATGCCGAGGCGCATGGCGGCGATGGGCGAGCGCAGGGTGACGGGCTCGCCGCGCCAGGTGATGGTGCCGTCGTCGGGCTGGTGGGCGCCGGCCAGGACCTTGATGAGCGTGGACTTCCCGGCGCCGTTCTGGCCGAGCAGACAGTGCACTTCACCGGCCTGGACATCGAGGTCGACGCCGTCGAGGGCCCGGACGCCGGGGAACGACTTGGTGATGCCGGACATGCTGAGCAGCGGTGGTTCTGGTGCCATGACGGTTCCCCTTGGCGGGCGTGCGGGCCGGTTGCAGGGCAAGTCGTTGGGTGGGCAAATCGCTTGCTGGGCAGGCGATTTGAGCAGGGCAGAGCAGGGCGCTGTACTGGTGAGCCGTAATTACGGGACTGATGAGCCGTAGGTACGGAGTGGCTACGCAGGTGAGAAAAGGGAGTGGCTACGCGGGTGAGAACAGGTGGTCGCTGATGAGCCGGGCCGCGCCGATGACTCCGGCGGTGGGGCCCAACTCCCCCAGCACGATGGGCAGGTTGCCGGTCGCCAGCGGCAGTGACTGCCGGTAGACCTGGGTGCGGATCGCGGCGAGCAGGGTGTGGCCGAGGCCGGTCACCCCGCCGCCGATCACCACCAGGCCGGGGTTGAAGAAGCTGACCAGGCCGGCGATGACCTGGCCGGTGCGGTTGCCGCCCTCGCGGATCAGGTCGAGCGAGGTGGCGTCCCCGGCGGCAGCGGCGGCGGCGACGTCGACGGCGCTCAGGGCGCCGCTCGCCTCCAGCCGGGCCGCGAGTTCCGCCGAAAGTCCTTGCTGGGCCGCCTCTTTGGCGTCGCGGGCGAGTGCGGCGCCGCTGAAGTGGGCTTCCAGGCAGCCCCGGTTGCCGCAGGCGCACGGGCGGCCGTCGGGCACGGCCTGGATGTGTCCGATGTCGCCGGCGCTGCCCGTCACCCCGCGGTGGACCTCACCGCCGACGACGATGCCGCAGCCGATTCCGGTGCCGATCTTGACGCAGAGGAAGTCGCCCACGGAACGGGCGACGCCCGCGTGCTGCTCCCCCATCGCCATCAGGTTCACATCGTTGTCGACCATCACCGGGCAGCCCAGTTCCTGGCTGAGCGCCTCCCGTACGGGAAAGCCGTCCCAGCCGGGCATGATCGGCGGGGCGACCGGTACGCCCTCGGGGAAGCGGACCGGGCCCGGGACGCCGATTCCTGCGCCGTCGAACCCCTCCGCGAGCCCGGAGGCCTTCAACTTGGCCGCCATGGACAGGACTTGCTCGAAGACCGCGACCGGGCCCTCGCGTACGTCCATGGGCTGGTTGAGGTGTCCCAGTACTTCCAGTTCGGCGTTGGTGACCGCGATGTCGATCGAGGTCGCGCCGATGTCGACGCCGAGGAAGCGCAGGGCGGGGGCGAGCCGGATGTTGTGGGAGCGGCGGCCACCGCGCGAGGCGGCGAGTCCGTCGGCCACGACCAGGCCCGTCTCCAGGAGCCGGTCCACCTCCACGGCCAGCTTGGACCGGGACAGGTCGACCTGGTCCCCCAGCTGGGCCCGGGAGTTGGGCCCACCGTCACGCAACAGCCGCAGCAGCCGGGCCTGATGGGCGTTCGCGGGTCGCGCGGTCATACGTCTCACGAGCCCCTCCCCGCCTAGTCAGGCACCAACCGGCCATGGTTTCCGGCCACTTCGCCGGGCTTTCGAGTGGAACGTAGCAGCGGCTGCCGGGACTGGGAAGAAGTTGCGCACAGATTGCCGCCGACTTCTTCCTCTGAGAGGACAAAGGAGGAGCCGCGTACCGACGCATGGCGCATTACCTCGCGGGTCATCGACCCGGCCCGCCCGCGACAGCACACTGGTTCAGCCCGCGCCCGTCACCGTGAGAGGAGAGCCATGACCACGCCGCCCGAAGCTCCCCGCCCCGGCGAACTCGCCGCCACGATCCTTGCCGCGCTGCCCTTCGCGGCGGAGCTGGGCATCGAGCTGGAGGAGGCCGGGGCCGAGCGCACCACGGGCGTGCTGGCGTGGTCCGAGCGGCTGTGCACGGTGGGCGGCACCCTGCACGGGGGTGCGCTGATGGCGTTCGCGGACACCGTCGGCGCGGTGTGCGCGTTCCTCAATCTGCCGCCGGGCGCGGGGACTTCGACGGTGGAGTCGAAGACCAACTTCTTCCGAGGTGTCCGCTCGGGCAAGGTCAGGGCCGAGGCACGGCCGCTGCATGTGGGCCGGTCCTTCGTCGTCGTACAGACGGATCTGTACGACGACGAGGGCAGGCGGGTGGGCCAGACGACACAGACGCAGGCGGTGCTGGGCGGCGAGTAGGGCATGCGGCACATGACTCGCAGCTACCACGGATCCCCCAGATACGACAGATACCGCAGATGCCGGAAGCCCGGCGGAGCGCTCAGTCGCGCGGGCGCTCGTGGTACGTCTTGCGGGTGTGTTCCGTGTGGGCCCGCATGACCTCCGTGGCCAGCTGTCCGTCACCGTCCGCGATCGCCGCGATCAGTTCGCGGTGCTCGATCCACGACTGCCGACCGCGCTGCCGGGCCACCGGCGTGTAGTACCAGCGCACCCGCCGGTCCACCTGCGCTGCCAGCTCCGCCAGAACCGTGTTGCCGGCCAGCTCCATGACCTTCGCGTGGAATCGGGCGTTCATCGCGACCGCGCCGTCCACGTCGTCCTCGGCCACCGCCCGCTCGCCCTCGGCGCACAGCTGCTCCAGCACCTCGATGCCGGCACGGCCGACGCCCGTGGCGGCGAGCCGGGCCGCCTCGGCCTCCAACAGCGTGCGGACTGTGAGGAGTTGGTCGGCTTCCTCCTCCGTCGGCTCGTGCACGAAGGCACCTTGGGCGGGCCGCAGATCGACCCACCCGTCCGTGCTGAGCCGTTGGAGCGCCTCGCGCACCGGCTGCCGGGAGACCCCCAGATGCCCGGCGAGTTCGCTCTCGACGAGGTGCTGGCCGGGTTGCAGGGCACGGGTGGTGATCAGTTCGAGCAGCGCCTCGTACACCCGGTCACGGAGCGGACCGGGACGTTCGAGCTTCGGTACCGCGCCCTGCGGCAGTCCTGTCGTCGAGAACATCGCGGTCCCCCTGGGTCAGCGCCGGGCAGAGCAGCCGGGACGCCAGTATGAATTGTCTTTCGTCTACAGTCCACGGTGCACAGGAGCCGGAGGGCGCACGGACACCGGGGCACTCAGGGACAGCGGACGACCTGTCCGGCGTACGAGAGGTTGCCGCCGAAGCCGAACAGCAGGACCGGGTCGCCGGTGGCGATCTCGCCGCGCTCGACGAGCTTCGAAAAGGCGAGCGGGATGCTGGCGGCCGAGGTGTTGCCGGACTCGACGACATCGCGGGCCACGACGGCGTTCACCGCGCCGATCTTCGCCGCCAGCGGTTCGATGATCCGCAGGTTGGCCTGGTGCAGGACGACGGCGGCGAGGTCCTCGGGGGCGAGTCCCGCGCGCTCGCAGGCCTGGCGGGCGATGCGCGGCAGTTGGGTGGTGGCCCAGCGGTAGACGCTCTGCCCCTCCTGTGCGAACACCGAGGGGGTGCCCTCGATCCGTACGGCGTGCCCCATCTCGGGCACGGAACCCCACAGCACGGGCCCGATGCCGGCGATTCCCCCCTCAGCCGGCGGACAGGCCTCGACGACCGCCGCGCCTGCCCCGTCCCCGACGAGTACGCAGGTCGTGCGGTCGGTCCAGTCCGCCACCGCGGACATCTTGTCGGCGCCGATGACGAGTGCCCGTACCGATCCCCCGGCCCGTACCGCGTGGTCGGCCGTGGCCAGGGCGTGGGTGAAGCCGGCGCACACGACGTTGAGGTCCATCGTGGCCGCCGAGGGGACGCCGATCCGGTTCGCGACCCGGGCGGCCATGTTCGGGGAGCGGTCGACGGCCGTGGAGGTGGCGACGAGGACGAGGTCGATGTCGCTCGCGGCCAGGCCCGCCGCCGCGAGCGCCTTGGCTGCGGCGTGCGCGGCCAGCTCGTCGACGGGCTCGTCGGGCCCGGCGATGTGGCGCGTACGGATGCCCACCCGGCTTCTGATCCACTCGTCGTTGGTGTCGACCAGACCCGCCAGATCCTCGTTGGTGAGCACCTTGGCGGGCTGGTAGTGACCGACGGCGGCGATGCGCGAGCCGTTCATGAGTGGGTCCCCTTACTGCTTACTGCATTTCGGTAGCGGGATCCACCAGTCTGATCAGTGACTCACCAGTACGACGGCACGCGATGCCACAGGATTCACGCGGCAGGGTTGTCGGCTTCCATCAGACCCCATGGCGACCGAACACCTACCCCGTGAACAGTTGTGTCGCCTTCTGTACCAGTTCGTAGACCCCGTAGCAGAGCGGGGCCCCCACCCATACCCAGGCGAACACGATCAAGGGCCGCCGGTCGGGCGGTCCCGCGCTCTCAGACGGACTGCTCTCGCCGGCCATCGGCGGCCTCCTTCGGTGCGGGGATGTGGTGGCGGGGGTCGACGGGGCGGACGAGTTCGTTGGCGACGAAGCCGACGGCGAGCAGTCCGATCATGATGTAGAACGACATTCCGTACAGGGCGGAGCCGGTCTTGCCTGCCTCCTCCTGCCGGTCGGCTATCCAGTTGACGATCAACGGGCCGAGGACACCGGCCGTGGACCAGGCGGTGAGCAGCCGCCCGTGGATCGCGCCGACCTGGTAGGTCCCGAAGAGGTCCTTCAGATAGGCGGGGATGGTGGCGAAGCCGCCGCCGTAGAAGGAGAGGATCACCAGCGCGCACAGGATGAACAGCGGCTTGGAGGAGTCCCCGAACCAGGCGATCGAGGCGTACATCAGCGCGCCCACGCCCAGGTAGACGCGGTAGATGTTCTTGCGGCCGATCAGGTCGGAGGTGGACGACCAGCCGATCCGGCCCGCCATGTTGGCCGCCGACAGCAGCGCGACGAAGCCGGCCGCCGCCGACACCGAGACCGGTGTGGAGCTGTCCGCGAAGAAGTCCTTGATCATGGGCGCGGCCTTCTCCAGGATGCCGATGCCCGCGGTCACGTTCATACAGAGGATGACCCACAGGCACCAGAACTGGGGGGTCCGCACGGCACTGCGCGCGGAGACCTGGACGCCCGAGAGGGAACTGGGCCCGCTCGCCCCGCCCGCGGCGGGCTTGTCGCCGCGCGGCACCCGCACGAGGAGTACCCCGAGCGACATGAACACGGCGTACGACAGTCCGTGCACCAGGAAGGCGAGCGCGATCCCGGAGCTGTCGGAGCCGAACGACTCCAGCATCTGCGCCGACCAGGGCGAGGCGATGAGCGCGCCGCCGCCGAAGCCCATGATGGCGATGCCGGTGGCCATGCCGGGCCGGTCGGGGAACCACTTGATCAGGGTGGAGACGGGCGAGATGTACCCGATGCCGAGGCCGATGCCGCCCACGAAGCCGTAGCCGAAGACGATCAGCCAGTACTGCTCGGTGGCGGCGCCGAGCGAGGCGAGCAGGAAGCCGGAGGAGAAGCAGACCAGGGCGACGGTCATGGCCCAGCGCGGACCGTTGCGCTCGACGAGGGTGCCGCCGAACGCGGCGGACAGGCCGAGCATGACGATGCCGAGCTGGAAGGGCAGCGCGCTCTGCGTGCCGCTGAGGCCGAGGGCGGATTCCAGGGGCGGCTTGAAGACGCTCCAGGCGTAGGCCTGGCCGATGGAGAGATGGACCGAGAGGGCGGCCGGAGGAACGAGCCAGCGGCTCCAGCCGGGTGGCGCGATGGGGGGACTCATGATCCCGGACGATAGGAACCGGCCGCATCCTTGGGAAGACGGCCCGTCGAACTCGCCGACCGTATGCGGTGAGCGGTATCCGGGGTGCGCCGAACGGTCGTTCGGACCGGACGAACGGTATCCCCGGGGCAGCGCCGAACACCGCTTCCGAGCCACGGACGCCTCGCGCGGCCCGTCCGACCCGTGCCGCAGGTCTTGCCACACCCCTTGCCGAGGCAACTACCATACTGTAGACAATATTCGCCAGCACGGTTCCACCTCACGGCCACGCTCCTCGCCCGTGCAGGACAATGAGACCGTGAAGGCCACCCACCAGCACGTACAGAACCGGGGCTGATCAAGGCATGGGACGAGTCACGGAACGACGCAAGGTGATCCGCATCCGGGACGGCGCGGTCTCCGCCCGTCCGGACACCCTCGTCGCCGAGGAACCCATGGAGATCCGGCTGAACGGCAAGCCGATCGCCATCACCATGCGGACACCGGGCGACGACTTCGCACTCGCCGCCGGCTTCCTGGTGAGCGAGGGCGTGCTCGCCGAGGGGCGCGAACTCCAGAACATCGTGTACTGCGCGGGCGCCACGGACGACGGCTCGAACACGTACAACGTGGTCGATGTGCGGACGGCTCCGGACGTGGTGCTGCCCGACATCACGCTGGAGCGGAACGTGTACACGACGTCCTCGTGCGGGCTGTGCGGCAAGGCCAGTCTGGACGCCGTCCGTACGACTGCCCGCTGGCCCATCGACGACGGCGCCGACGCTCCCCCGGTCCGGCTTGCACCCGAACTGCTCGCGAGCCTCCCCGACCGGCTCCGCGCGTCCCAACGGGTGTTCGACCGGACCGGGGGCCTGCACGCGGCGGCCCTGTTCACGGAGGAGGGCGAACTGCTCGACATCCGTGAGGACGTCGGCCGGCACAACGCGGTCGACAAACTGGTCGGGCGGGCACTCCAGAACGGCCGGCTGCCGCTGTCCCGGACGATCCTGCTGGTCTCGGGGCGGGCCTCGTTCGAGCTGGCACAGAAGGCGGTCATGGCCGGGATCCCGGTACTGGCGGCCGTCTCGGCACCCTCGTCGCTCGCCGTCGACCTGGCGGCCGAGTCGGGGCTGACGCTGGTGGGGTTCCTCCGGGGCTCCAACATGAACGTGTACGCGGGCGAGGACCGTATCGCCCTGACGGCCGCGGCCTCCCAGGGCTGACCGGCCGCCAGGGCTGACCGGCTTCCCCGCGGCACGGCGGCGGGGCCCCGAACGGCGGGGAGCGCCCCCTGCGCCACTGGGGCCCCGCCTCTACCACCGGTCCTCCGCTACCCGGTGCCCGAGACCCGGGTGAGCAGGGACGTCAACAGTTCGCGTTCCACGACGGTGAGCGGCGCCAGCAGCTCGTCGTTGGCCCTGCGCGCGGCCCGTTCGCAGCGGGCCAGCAGCCGCCGTCCGTCCGCGGTGAGCGTCACCGCGTTCTTGCGCCGGTCGTGCGGGTCGGGTGCGCGGACGACCAGTCCGGCGTCCTGGAGATCGTTGAGCACGCCGACCATGTCCTTGGCGTCGAGCCCCACCCCGCGCACCAGTTCGGCCTGCGCGACCGGGCCCAGCTCCGCGACGGCGGAGAGCACCACGTGATGCCACATCTTCAGCCCTTCACGGGCCAGCGCGGCGGCGACCAGCGCCCGCCCGCGGTCGGCTGCCCTCCCCAGGATCCAGCTGGGGAGGACGCGTATCGAACGAAGTTCGGCAGACATAGGAAAAGACTAGCGAATAATCATTGGACCTCCCAACGGTTATACGTTTATCGTTGGGACTCCCAACGGTTCTCGCGGAGGTGCGGTGTGGTCGATGTCGGCGGCGTGGCCCTGCCCGGCCGAATAGCAAGGTTGTCCTGATACCGCGTCACGCGGTTCTTGTGGGGCAGCTGAGCAGCCAACTACCGTCTGATGCGCGCAAGTTGGACGTGGGATGTCCGAATTTCCGGATGCCCTGTTGTTCAGATGTCCAGACCTCTGAAATCACCGACTCACGTTCAGAACTCTGAAGTCCAGACGCATGAAGTCCAGACGTTGAAGGGCAGGGCCGCACATGCCGTCAAGTCTTCGCGCACGTCTCAGATCCACCCTCACGGCCGTGTTCACCACGGCCGCTCTGCTGTTCGCGCTGCCGAGCCCCGCGGGCGCCGAACAGGCCACCCCGACGGCCACGTTCGAGCAGCAGGTACTCTTCCGGGCCTCCCAGGACCCCGGCTATGCCTGCTACCGGATCCCGGCCGTCGTCCGGACCCTGAAGGGCACGCTGCTGGCGTTCTCCGAGGGGCGGAAGGACAACTGCGGGGACGCCGGTGACATCGACATCGTCGTCAAGAGGTCCACCGACGACGGCGTCACCTGGGGTCCGCTCCAGGTCGTGGACGACGGCGGGGTCGACACCCACGGCAACCCGGCGCCGATCGTGGACCGGGAGACCGGCCGCATCCTCCTCGCGGAGACCTGGAACACGGGCCGGGGCGGCGGCAACTGCCCGGTGCCCTGCGACCGCAGCCCCCATCTGCAGTACAGCGACGACGACGGACTGACCTGGTCCGAGCCGCGCGACCTCAGCGCCGAGATCATGCCGCCCGAGTGGAACTCCTGGTACGCGACGGGCCCCGTGCACGGCATCCAGCTCACCCGGGGGGCGCACGCGGGCCGGCTCGTCTTCGGCGTCAACACCGAGACGTGGGACGGCAGCCGGATCAGCGCCAACCACGCCGCGCTGATCATCAGCGACGACGGCGGCAACCACTGGAAGGTCGGCGCCACCGACACCTGGCCGATCGCGGCCGACGGCACCTTCCGGCAGAAACCCTCCGAGGTGACGCTCACCGAGCGCCAGGACGGGGTGATCCTGGTCAGCGGGCGCGAACAGGACGGTACGGATCTCGGACACCGCACCCAGGCCTTCAGCGCCGACGGCGGCAGCAGCTTCCAGACCCCGTTCCACGCCCTCCCTGACCTCTACGCGCCCCAGGTCCAGTGCTCCACCGTCGACTTCGGCGCCCGCGTACTGCTGGCCTGCCCGGGCGATCCCGACCGGCGCCGGACGATGATGATCCGTTCGTCGTACGACGGAGGACGCACCTGGGACAGCGTGGACCGGGGCACGGTCGTCACCCGGGACTGGTCGGGCTACTCCGATCTGGTGAAGATCGACAGCACGATGGTGGGCCTGCTGTACGAGGGAGGCACCGTCGACGCCCGCGACGAGATCCGCTTCGCCCGCTTCTCCGAGGACTGGCTGACCCCGGCGCGCGGCCCCGATCCGACCACCCGTGACCTGGCCCCGGGCGCCCGCCCGGCCGCCGTTCTCGGCGGCGCCGCGCGGACCGACGGTGTGTTCGGTGGCGGCGCACTGGAGTTCGACGGCGTGGACGACGCCGTACGCCTCCCGTACAGCGACCGGCTGCCGCTCGGCACGAAGGACTTCACGGTGGCCCTCTGGTTCCGTACCACGGCGACGACGGGTGACCGGCCGCTGCTGTGGATGGGCGGGGTCGGCTCCACCCAGCCGCAGGTCTGGCTGCGCGCCGAGCCCGCGAGCAACCGTGTCCGGGGGCTGATGACCGTCCGGGACGGCGCGTCGGCGGTCAGGACGGCGTCGGCGACCTCCGTGGGTACCTACAACGACGGGCAGTGGCACTTCGCCGCTCTGCGTCGTGGCGGTGGCCAGTTCACGCTCTTCGTCGACGGTACGGCGGTGAGTGTCGCGGACGTTGCCGGGTCTGTCAGTCGCAACTCGGCGTTCGGGGTGCATGTCGGGGAGCGGATGGACAGTCTGCAGCACTTCGGAGGTGCGATCGATGATGTGCGGGTGTGGGACCGGGCGTTGGGCACGGCGGAGCTGTCCGCCGCGGCGATGACCGCGACGGTGGATCCGGCTACGGCCACTAGCAATACGGTGCTTTGGCTGCCTCTGGATCAGGTGACCGCGAGTCGCGCCGTGAAGTAGGCGGTTCGTCGGCCGCGGGCCCGGTGGGGGCTTGTCGCGCCCCGCGGCGGAGCCGCAAATCAACACAGCCCCGCGCCCCTTTCGGGGCGCATTGCGCACCCGAACCCACCGGGTCCTGCGAGCGGCGTTTGGCTATGACCGCGCAGACCATCAGCTGCATCTGGTGGAAGAGCATCAGGGGCAGTACGGCCAGTGAGGCCTGGGGGCCGAACAGGACGCTTGCCATGGGGAGTCCCGCCGCCAGGGACTTCTTCGAGCCGGCGAACTGGATCGTGATCCGGTCCTCGCGGTCGAAGCGGAGCGCCTTGCCGCCGTACCAGGTGAGCGTCAGCATCACCGCGAGCAGTACGGCCTCGACGACCAGCAGTCCGGCGAGCCGCGCCGGACTGACCTGGTGCCAGATGCCCTCGACCATGCCCTCGCTGAACGCGGTGTAGACGACGAGGAGGATGGAGCCCCGGTCGACCAGCCCGAGCACCTTCTTGTGCCGGGTGATGAACGCGCCGATCCAGCGCCGGAGCAGCTGCCCGGCGACGAACGGGACCAGCAGCTGGAGCACGATCTCCAGGAGCGAGTCGAGCGAGAAGCCGCCGCCGGTGCTGCCGAGCAGGGTGGCCGCGAGCAGCGGGGTGACGACGATGCCGACGAGGGAGGAGAAGGAGCCCGCGCAGATCGCGGCGGGCACATTGCCCCGGGCCATCGACGTGAAGGCTATGGACGACTGGATCGTGGACGGGACGAGGGTGAGGAAGAGCAGGCCGGTGTAGAGGTCGTGGGTCAGGAACACCGGTTCGAGTCCACGGGCGGCGAGGCCGAGCAGCGGGAAGACGACGAACGTACAGGCGAGGACCGTGGCGTGCAGCCGCCAGTGCTTCAGCCCGTCCAGCGCCTCGCGGGTGGAGAGGCGGGCGCCGTAGAGGAAGAAGAGGAAGGCGATGGCGGCCGTGGAAGCACCGGATGCGACGTCGGCGCCCGTCCCGCGCGCGGGGAGGAGCGCCGCGAGGCCCACCGTCCCGAGCAACAGCAGGATGTAGGGGTCGATCGGCATCCAGCTCGGCCACTTCAGGCGTTTCACGGTGCTCCACTACTCGGGGACAGGGATGTCAGGTTCATGGACGGTCGTGCCCTTTCCATCGTCCTCCTCGGGTTCGTGATCGGGAATCCCGTACACCGCTCTGACTGTCATCACGTTTCGCGATGACGCGCTAGCGTGGAGGGTGTGTACGACCCCTCTCATCTGCGGACCTTTCTGACCGTGGCCCAGACGCTCAGCTTCACGCAGGCCGCCCGGCGGCTCGGGCTGCGTCAGTCGACGGTCAGCCAGCATGTGCGGCGCCTGGAGGACGCGACCGGGCGGCAGCTGTTCACCCGGGACACGCACTCCGTGGAGCTGACCGAGGACGGCGAGGCGATGCTCGGTTTCGCCCGCCGCATCCTGGACGTGCACGAGCAGGCGACGGCGTTCTTCACGGGTACGCGGCTGCGCGGCCGGCTGCGGTTCGGCGCGTCGGAGGACTTCGTACTGACCCGGCTGCCGGAGATCCTGGAGGGCTTCCGGTACGACCATCCCGAGGTCGATCTGGAGCTGACCGTGGAGCTGTCGGGCACCCTGCACGAGCAACTGGCCGCCGGGAAGCTGGACCTCGTGCTGGCCAAGCGGCGCCCCGAGGACCCGCGCGGCGAGCCGGTGTGGCACGACGAGCTGGTGTGGATCGGCGCGGAACGGCTCCGGCTTGACCCCGACCGCCCGGTGCCGCTGATCGTGTACCCGCCGCCGGGCATCACCCGCGCCCTCGCCATGGAGGCCCTGGAGCAGCAGGGGCGGGCCTGGCGCGTCGCCTGCACCAGCGGCAGCCTCAACGGGCTGATCGCGGCGGCCCGGGCCGGCCTCGGTGTGATGGCCCACTCGCGCGGACTGATCCCGCCCGGCCTGGTCCGCGTACCCGACCGCTTCGGGCTGCCGGAGCTGGGGCGGGTCGACTTCGTCCTGGTCCACGGCCGTCGTCGTACGTCGGCCCAGAGCGCGGCGGACGCGCTGGCGGCGGCGATCCTCACGAGCGGGGACCGGCTGCACCGGCGGTGAAGGCCGCAACTGCGATCCAGGTGTGACAAGAACGGCGTCCGGGGCGCAGACAGAGAGAGCGAAGCGGTCGCCCGAAGCGCTCCTTGAACCTTAAAGAGCGCCCCAAGAGGCCTGGTGCGGGCGGTGATCGGCTCGGTCGGATTCGGTGGAGATTACGGACCCGGAACGTACTTCGACGTAAGAGATTCTGTCCGTCCCCTACCCATACAGACGCATTTTCCGCCCGGTGACGGCGTCGAAGCCGAACACCGTTCGGTTTGGTACCCCCTCCCGCGGCACAGGGCTGTGAGGTAGCTTTCACCGCGCCGAGCCGGAGCGTCACTAGGAGCGGGTTTGCGCGAATTCACCAACCCTCCGTTGGCGTTGGCGCCGCCCGTGGGCGGACTGGCCGACGTGGTCTACGAGCATGCCCAGGAGAACCCCCTCCGGGTCGCGCTCGGCCGCAAGGACGAGGCCGGCCAGTGGCGGGACGTGACCGCGGGCGAGTTCCGCGACGAGGTGCTCGCCCTCGCCAAGGGCCTGCTCGCCCAGGGCATCCGGTTCGGGGACCGCGTCGCGATCATGTCCCGTACACGCTACGAGTGGACGCTCTTCGACTACGCGCTCTGGACGATCGGCGCCCAGGTGGTGCCCGTCTATCCGACGTCCTCCGCCGAGCAGGTCTTCTGGATGCTGTACGACGCCGAGGTGACGGCGGCGATGGTGGAGCACGAGGACCACGCGATGACCATCGCCACGGTCATCGACCGCCTCCCCCAGCTGCGCCAGCTGTGGCAGCTCGACGTGGGCGCCGTGCAGGAGCTGTACGAGGCCGGGGCGCACCTCGACGACGAGATGGTGCACCGGCAGCGGCTCGCGGTCACGCCCGATTCGACGGCGACGATCATCTACACCTCCGGCACCACGGGCCGCCCCAAGGGCTGTGTCATCACCCACGCCAACTTCATGTTCGAGGCGGACACCGTCATCGAGCGCTGGGAACCGGTGTTCCACTCCAGGAAGGGCGACGAGGTGGCGACGCTCCTCTTTCTCCCCCTCGCCCATGTCTTCGGCCGGATGGTGCAGGTCGCCGCGATCCGCGGTGGGGTGCGTTTCGGCCATCAGCCCCAGCTGAACGCGGCGGCTCTGCTGCCCGACCTCGCCGCCTTCAGACCCACCTTCTTCCTCGGGGTGCCGTACATCTTCGAGAAGGTCTTCAACGCGGCCCGCCGCAAGGCCGAGCGGGAGGGCAAGTCGGGCCCCTTCGAGAAGGCCGTCGAGGTCGCGGTGCGCTATGCGGAGGCCGTGGAGGAGAAGGCCTGGGACGTGGGCCCCGGTCCGTCGGCGGGCCTGCGGATGCAGCACCAGCTCTTCGAGAAGCTCGTGTACTCCAAGATCCGGGCCGCGATGGGCGGGCGCGTACGGCACGCCATGACGGGCGGTTCGGGGATGGACCGGCGGCTCGGGCTCTTCTTCGCGGGCGCGGGCGTCCACATCTACGAGGGTTACGGCCTCACGGAGACGACGGCCGCGGCCACCGCGAACCCGCCCGAGCGCACCCGGTACGGCACGGTCGGCCAGGCCATCCCGGGCATGACGGTGCACATCGCGGACGACGGCGAGATCTGGCTGCGCGGCGACAACGTCTTCCAGGGCTATCTGAACAACCAGAAGGCGACGGACGCGACCCTGCACGACGGCTGGCTCGCCACCGGTGACCTGGGCTCCCTCGACGACGACGGCTTCCTCACGATCACCGGCCGCAAGAAGGAGATCCTGGTGACCTCGGGCGGCAAGAGCGTCTCCCCCGGGGCCCTGGAGGAACGCGTCCGGGACCACCCGCTCGTCGCCCAGTGCATCCTGGTCGGCAACGACCGCCCGTACATCGCGGCCCTGGTCACCCTGGACCAGGAGGCGGTCGAGCACTGGCTCACGATGCGTGACAAACCGCAGCTGACCCCGACGGAACTGGTGCGCGACCCGGACCTGGAGAAGGAGGTGCGGCGCGCGGTGGTCGCCGCGAACACCCTGGTCTCCAAGGCCGAGTCGATCCGCACCTTCCGTATCCTGGCCCAGCCGTTCACCGAGGAACACGGTCTGCTGACGCCGTCCCTGAAGCTGAAGCGCAAGGCGATCGAGAACGCGTACGCGAAGGAGGTCGAGGCCCTGTACCGGGCCTGACCCTTTTCAGCGGGCCTGACCGATGTCCAGGGCGGCCCGCGCGGTCGGTGTGGCGTACGCCCTGCCGATCCAGGCCTCGTCGATCCGCAGCCGCTGGTGGCGGGTGGTGTCGGTGGCGGCGGCCCAGGTGGAGTCGATCTCCAGGCGGACGTACCGGGTGTCGGCCGCGGTGAGGTCGATGACCTGGATTCCACGGTGACTTGGGAGCTGCCCGGTCTTGACCGCGCTCCCCCAGTCCGAGCCGTCGTCGCTCAGGTAGACCTTGTAGTCCTTGATCCGCGCGGACTGCTCGGTGGCGGAGCGGGCGTAGGCGACGGAGTCCTCGCGCTGGTTGAGCCCGATGTACCGCACCCGCTTCACCGAGCAGAGATCGAAGGTCAGGTCGACGGGCAGGGTCTTGTCACTGTCCCAGTAGGTGAGGTGGTCGCCGTCGGCGGCGGCCGATCCGGCGTGACCGCTCGTCGAGGCGCTCGCGCTGGTCGTGACGCCGGTCAGGATGCCCTGGCGGCCGGCCGTGGTGACCTTGAAGACGGTGTCGTACGGATCCCAGTCGCCGAGCCCGGTCAGGGTGAGCACGCCACCGGACTGGGACCATGAAATGGCCGCTCCGGTACGGAGGCTGGTGACGGAGGCGATGCGGTAGCCGTTGTCGCGGATGCGCAGGGTGCTGGTGGTGGGCGGGGTCAGGACGTGGACGTACTGCCGGTTGGGGTTGGCCCTGCTGATCGTCGTGACGCCGTGCGCGCCGTCGTTCCAGAAGCCGGGCTTGAGGCCGCCGTACATGTAGCCGCCGCCCTCGGTGCCGTGCAGGGACTGCCAGATGGGGTCCAGGTAGGACTCGGCGAAGTCGTTGAAGGCCGCCTGGTTCGCCGGGAACTTACCGTTGACCTGAGCTGTTTCGGCCATCAGTGCCTTCACCGAGGAGCCCGCGTTGGTGATCAGGCGGCCCAGGGTGAGTTTTCTGTCGACGGCCGGATCGGAGCCGTCGTACCACCAGGCTCCGGTCGAGGGCAGCTTGAAGTCGGCCTCGGTCAGGCGGGGTTGAGCGGTGTAGACGGCCTGCGGATAGTCGTAGGCCGGGGTCATTCCCGTCTTCTGCTCATTGCTGACCATGTCCATGATCGGGGTGTCTTCGTTGTTGTTGCTGAGCGTGTAGTGCGGACGCTTCTCGTAGATCTGCCGGTAGAGGTCGTGGCTCTCCCAGTACGCGTTGTCGTTGTCGATCCAGAAGCCGCCGAGGTCGGGGTAACGGTCCATGACCTCGAAGAAGTTGTCGTAGCTGTACTGCCCGAAGCCCTCGCGGGTGGTCAGGTCGACGTTCGTGCCCTTGTAGGCGGAGTACGCGGCCGAGTCGAGCCACTCGTGACCGCCCTCGGCGTGCCACTGGGGGTCGTCGGTCATGTAGAGGATGACCTTCAGGCCCTTGGACTTGGCCGCGGTGATCAGCTCGCCGAGGAAGTCCCGCTGGGTGGAGCAGGATCCGGGGATGTCCGACGGCCAGGCACGGGCGTAGCCGAGGCGGCTGTGGAAGCTGGCGAGGACGAGGTACTGGGTGTGCAGCTTCTGCGCCTCCCGCACCCAGTAGTCGGGCGTCCAGCCTCCGTTGGTGACGTCGTTCTCCCAGGCGGTGCAGTCGGTGTGGGCGGGCGCGGTGCGCAGACCCCAGTGCAGGAAGAGGCCGCCGACTGAGTTGCGCAGGAACTCCTGGCGGGGGTTCTCCAGATCACGCGGACTGGCGGCAACGGCCTTGTCAACGGCAGAGGTGGCAACGGACTGTCGCGGGGCCGGGAGAGCGGTCGAGGGGCCGGTCAGACCGAGGACGACAGCGAGGACCAGCAGGACCATCGTCGCCGCGCCACGGGTTCGGAACGTGGGGGGTGGTGGCATGTGACGGCTCCTCAGACGAGTTGGTAGCCGCGGAGGTTGGTGAGCAGCAGGTAGGTGTCCTGGAGGGACCCGGAGGTATCGCCGAGGGAGCGGTAGATGCCCCACTTCGGGCGCACCCGGTCAGCCAGGAAGGTGTCGACGCCGGTCTTCGAGGCGTCGATCACCGTCGAGCCGCCCGACGTGAGGATCCAACGGACCGTGCCCGCCGAGCCGTTGCCGACCTTGATCTGGAAGTCGACGTCGGTCCATTTGTTGTGCAGCGGCTCCAGGTTCGTACGGCCGATCAGTAAGTTGTCGATGGCCAGCTTGAGTTCGATGGTCTGCACGCCGTTCACCCGGCGCAGCGACTGCACGACGAGCGGCGAGGTGCCGCTGCCCGGCTGCTTCATCTGCATGATGTGGGTGAAGGTGGTGGTCGCCTTGAGCGAGCTGGGGATGTACATCGAGTAGGTGATCCGCCAGGTCTGCCCCTCGGTCCACTTCAGGTAGTTGCTGCCGCTTCCGTTGCGCAGGCCCGTGACCTCCTGGCGCTGACGGTCGGTCGAGGTGTCGCGGTCGACGGTGTGCATGTTGAAGCGCCAGTTGTTGCCGGTGGCGTAGATGTGCGGGCTCGCGGAGGTGTGGGAGTCGGCGCGGTCGTCCTCGATGGTCTCGAAGGCGCCGAGGCCGTTCACGCTCGCCGACGGGGCCCACTTCTGCTGCCAGGAGGCGGCGTGGGCGGTGGTGGCGGTCGGCAGACCGACGGCCGCGCCGGCGGCACCGCCGAGGGCGGCGCCCAGTAGCACCCTTCTGGATGCGCTCATGACACTAATCACCTCTCAGTCGTTCGTCACAACTGCCCGTCTGTACGGCGCAGTTGTTCATTCATGATCAGGAAGGCGCCCAGGCCGTGGAAGTCGTTGGTGGCCCGGGTGCGGGCGATGCAGTACGCGTAGTCGCCGACGTTCGCGCCGGGCGGGGGTTGCGGCTGCCCAGACGGGCGCGAGCGTTCACATCCATGTACCGAGTTCATCAACTCAGCCGTCGGCGCGAACCAGCGTCGCGGCAGGACGTTCCAGGGTCAATGGTCCGGACCGAAGACGTCGGATGAATTTCCGGCCAATCTCGCTCCCCCGACGCCGACTCATCGGTCAGTTCCGACGGATTCCCCGGACAGGAATGCACCACGGCCCGTGATCGTTGACGATGGGGGCATCACTCCGACGACTGAAGGATCGAGAGCTCGTGAGCAGCAAGGTCCCCCCGATCATCCTGAACAACGGCGTCGAGATGCCCCAGCTGGGCTTCCGCGTCTGGCAGGTGCCGGACGACGAGGCGGAGCGAGCGGTCGCCACCGCGCTGGAGACCGGGTACCGCAGCATCGACACAGCCGCGATCTACGGCAACGAAGAGGGCACGGGCAAGGCCGTCGCCGCGTCCGGCGTCTCCCGTGAGGACCTCTTCGTCACCACCAAGCTCTGGAACGGCGACCAGGGGTACGAGTCGACGCTCCGCGCCTTCGACACCTCCCTGGAGAAGCTCGGCCTGGAGTACGTCGACCTGTACCTGATCCACTGGCCGCAGCCGGCCAAGGGCAAGTTCGTCGACACGTACAAGGCGTTCGAGAAGCTCGCCGCGGATGGCCGCGCCCGGGCCATCGGTGTCTCCAACTTCCTTCCGGAGCACCTCGATCGACTCCTCACCGAGACGTCGGTCATCCCGGCCGTCAACCAGATCGAGCTGCACCCGCATCTCCAGCAGCACGCGGCCCGTGAGTACCACGCGGAGCAGGGCATCGCCACGGAGGCCTGGTCCCCGCTCGGCTCCGGCAAGGGCCTGCTGGAGGTCCCCGCGATCGTGGCCATCGCCCAGAAGCACGGGCGTACGCCGGCCCAGATCGTGCTGCGCTGGCACCTCCAGCTGGGCAATGTGGTGATCCCCAAGTCCGTGACGCCGTCCAGGATCAAGGAGAACATCGAGGTCTTCGACTTCAGCCTGGACGCGGAGGACCTCGCGGCGATCAGCGCGCTGAACGAGAACCGGCGGCTGGGCCCGGACCCGGCGACCTTCGAGTCCGGCTGATCCTGATCCTTAGGACGGTTGCCATGGGTTAGGCGGCGCCCGCGTTCACCGCGAACGCGGCGCCCCACGGGTCGAGGAGCGTCGCCTGGCGGCCGATCGCCTGCTGGGTCTCGGCCGGGTAGACGAGCGTGGCGCCCCGGGCGAGCGCCGCGTCGACGGTCGTGTCGCAGTCAAGGACCGTGAAGTACGGCAGCCAGCGCGCCCCCGGCTCGAACCAGCTGGCGGGCGGTGTGATCCCGAGGGCCTCGGCCGGTGTCGTCATCAGGGCGCCCTGGGCTCCCGGCAGCCCCTTGCCTGCGGGCGAGAGGATGCTGCAGGCTGCGCCGCGTTCCAGGACGACATCCATGCCGTCCCACGCGAACACCGCCTGGTAGAAGGCCTTCGCCCCCGGTACGTCCATGGTGTAGTACTGCGTCCACCACAGGGCGCCGGGGGCGTCCACAAGGCCGAGAACCGGGGCCGGCCCGGGCTCGCGGAGGCCGAAACGGACGCCGGCGGGATCGGTGACGTACAGAACGCCGGTCTCGACACAGGCACCGGCCTCCACCGCCCGTTCACCGCCTGCCGCCGTCACCGCCCCGGCCGTCGCCTCCGCGTCCCGGGTGTGGAACGAGAGCGCCCAACCACCCACCACCGCCTCGGCCTCGCGCACCCCGGCCACCACAGTCCCGTCGAGCCGGAACACCTCGGCGTCCCGCTCCCAGCCGAACAGGGCCGCGTAGAACTCGCTCGCCGCCCGCATGTCCGGCGTGCGCAGCTCGACCCAGTTCGGCGCGCCCGGTACCTGGTCGGTCGTGAGCATGTGCGGCCTCCGCGCCACGAGGAACTGCCTGGACGTTCTGAGCATCCCAGACAATTACACTTCCCCGCACGGCGGTTGATCCGTTCCCGGCCGATCGGGCGGCGGTCAGGTGGGCTGCCCGATCGGCCGTACGACCACGGTGTTGACGTCTACTCCCTCCGGCTGCCGGATCGCCCAGACGATCGAGTCGGCCAGCTGGTCGGCCGTCAGCAGATGCCCCGGCGGAAGGCTGCCGGAGCTGTCCCAGAACGGGGTTTCGACGCGCCCGGGGGCCATCAGCGTCACGCCGACGCCGAACTCCGTGACCTGACGTCGGGTGTTCTCGGCCAGCCCCGTCACCGCCCACTTCGTTGCCCCGTAGATGTTGCCCGGCCCGTGCACGAACCCGGCGACGCTGCCGACCAGCACGATCCGGCCCCGGGTCTCCTTCAGCGCGTCGATCGAAGCCCTGATGAGCAGCGCGGGACCGAGCACGTTGGTGAGCACCATCTCGGTCCAGCCGGCCGGGTCGCCCTCGGCGACGGTGTCGTGGGTGGCGAACCCTGCGTTGGCGACGACCGTGTCCAGCCGCCCGAACTCCTTGAGTGCTGTCTCGACGGCGCCGCGCACGTCGTCGTACTCGGCCGCGTTCCCGGCGATCGTCAACAACCCCGCCGGGCGGCCGAGTTCCTCGGCGAAGCCGCGCAGCCGCTCCTCGCCCCGGCCGGTGACGACGACCCGGTGACCGGCGCCCAGCAACTGCCGCGCGACGGCGGCACCGATACCGCTGCCGCCACCGGTGATGAGCGCGACGGGTGAGTCGGTCATGGTTTTCCCCTGACTGTTCCGTGCGTGTGCAGTGAACGACAGAGAGTCCATCACTTGAAGCGCTCTCCAAGTCAAGGACGTCAGGGACAGTCAGAAGCGACGGGCCCCTGCGGGCTACTCCCTCGGCTTGGTGCCCGTGTACAGCGTGAGCGCGGACAGGACGAAGAGGTCGGGGCGGTGGTGCAGGCCCGCCTTGTCGTCGGGGTCGAGCAGGCGGTCGAGGGTGGCGCGGTCCTCGGCGTCGAGTTCGTCCCCGAACATCGTGCGGCGCCGGTCGAAGACGTCGATCACGTGGGCGCGGGCCTCGTCGGTGAGCGGGGCGGGGAGGTCGAGGAGGAAGGTGCGGGTGCCGGAGGGGCGCAGACCGGCGGCGGTGAGCAGGGCCGGCCAGTCCTCGGTCTCGCGGACATGGCCGGGAAGCGTCGTACGCATCTCGGTGAACCAGGTCTGCTCGATCAGGTCGAGACGCGTCTCCAGTCCGGGGCGCCCGAAGCCGAGGTCACGCGGCAGGTTCCGCTCCGGGAGGCCGCCCTCCATGACGGCGAGTGTGCCGCCCGGCGCGAGGACGGCCGCGAGCGCGGTGAGCGCGGCCCGCTGGTCGCCGACGTGGTGGACGACACGGCTCGACCACACCAGGTCGGCGGGGTACTCCAACTCGCCTAGCCCGTCCGGGAGTTCGGCCTCGATGGTACTGAAGCGGTCGGTGTTGCCGAGGCGTTCGGCGTTCTCGCGGGCCCGCTCGAGCAGTGCCGCCGAACTGTCCGCCGCGACGATGCGCGCCTCGGGGAACGCCTCCGCGAAGAAGCCCGAGATGATGCCGGGGCCGCTGCCCGCGTCCACGATCAGCCCCGGTTCGGGCTGCTGCCGGGACAGCCAGGCAAGCGCGTCGGCGTAGAGCGGGGCGAACAGCTGTGCCTGCCCCTCCAGCATGGGGATCATCTTGGCGAAGTCGATGTCGCCGTGGTTGTGTGCCTGGGCATGCTCGTGCGTGCGCTCATGCGTGTGCTCGTGCCGGTGCTGATGGGCCATGGTCTACGGGCCTCCCGTCGTCGTTGCCACCAGCCTGCTCCGCCCCCGCCGACCAGGCCAGTTCTGTTGCCGATACGGCAAACCTGGACGACCTCCTCGAACGCGCACGGCAAAAAAAACCGGATGCGCGGGCCCGCCGCGAGGACAAGACCTACTCGGCGGTGGAGTTCGCGATCCGCCAGGGCCTGGGCAAGAACGCCTGAGGTTCCCTGGCGGATCGCTATTCACCTCTCCTGATGAACGCCGGTGCGCAGGGCGCCCCGCTTTCAGGGGCGCGGGGAACTGCGCGACCAGCCCCCACCGGGCCGCAGCAACCAAACCGCCGAACCAGCGGAGCTAAAGTGCCGGATACGCGTTCCTCATCAGCTCCTGGAACTGCGCGGAGAACCAGTGCCCCGAAAGCGGCGAGTTCGCCAACGCCCCCGACAGGTTGTTGTTGTTCCGCGGGTTACCGGTATACGTCGGGTCGCACATCCGGTCGAACCCCTTACCCTCGTCGTTCGGAATCGCCGTGCTGGACCCGTCCGACTCCCCCGGAGGCTTCATCCACACATACGCGTCGATCCCGGCAGCCGGAGCAGCCACAGGCCGTTCACCCAGACCCGCCCCGGACTGGTTGCACCAGTTCCCGACATGGATCCGCCGGTCGTACCGCCCGCCGTCCACATACGTGTCGACCGTGGTCGTAGCCCCGGGCCCGGCAGGCCGCGCAGCGCCACCCCACCCATTCCGAGACGTGTCGATCAGCATGCCGATCCCGGACGGGAAGCCGACCGTGACCAACTGATTCCGGAACGCCTGCGCGAAGGACAGCTCGTCGGTGTACCGGTTCCAGTCCACCCACTTCGACTCGCGGACGGACTTGCCGGCCACGGTGTCGTTGATGGTGAAGTTGTTTTCCTTCAGGGCGCTGTAGTTCGCCGTGTTGGTGATGAACCCGTGCACGTCGCCCACGGTCGCGCCCTCGGCGGTGGCCGCCTGCTTGAACACATCGGCGGAGGCACCGAAGTTGTCGTCCCAGCCGATCCAGCCGTGGTGGCCGGCGTCGACGTAGTTGTAGACGTTCGGTACGTCACCGAGCTTGCCGAGTGCGTAGCCGACGCCCTTGACGTAGTTGCCGTTCGCCTTCATCACATCGCACTGGGGCGTGGCCGTGGGCCGGCTGCCGGTGTTGGTGACGAGGTTGGGCAGCGAGTCGATCTCGACGGTCGTGACGATGCGCAGGCCCGCGTACTTGGTGTCCGCGAGGATCGCCGCGATCGGGTCGATGTACGCGGTCTTGTAGCGGTCGATCTCCGTCGGGCCGAGTTCGCCGTTGGAGGCGAGGGCGGCGCAGTCGCGTCCTGGCAGGTTGTAGATGACCAGCTGGACGACGAGTTCGCCGGTGCCCTTCTGCTGGAGGGCGGCGTCGAGGTGGGCGCGCAGACCCATCCCGCCGTTGACTCCGTTGATCGCGGCGATCCGGTCCAGCCAGACGCCGGTGGGCTGGCTGGAGATCCGGCTGCCGCCCGTCTCGGCGGCGGCCTTCGCGGACCACTCCGGGTTCACGTACACCCGGGCGCCCGCGTACGGGTTGTCGACCCGGTTGGACGGCGTACCGGGATCCGGGTCGGTGCCGCCGCCGTCGTCGACGTTGCAGGTGACGCCGTCGAGGGTGAAGGAGGTCGGGAGCGCGTTCGTGCCGCTGTAGCTGCCGTTGAAGCCGAAGCTGACCGAACCCCCGGTGGCGAGCGTGCCGTTGTAGGTCTCGTTGGCGGCGGTCACGGCGGTCCCGCTCTGGGTGAGCTTGGCGTTCCAGCCGCTGGTGACCTGCTGGTTGCCGGCGTACGACCACTTCACGGCCCAACTCGACTTGGCCGCGCTGTTGTTGGTGACCGTCACGGCGGCGGTGAAGCCGGTGGACCACTGGCTCTGCACCTGGTAGTCGACGGTGCAGGGGATCGCGGCGATGCCGACGTCGGCCGGTGCGGCTGCGACGGCGGCGCCGGTGGCACCGGCGACCAGCGCCATGGCGGCGAGGATCGCTGTTCTGGTACGGCTCATGAGTGCGGGTGTCCTCTCGTGTTCCGGTTGTCTTCCGTTCGTTTTCCGGGTGGGGTGAGAAGCGCCTTGCTGTGATGGGGAGTTGAAGCACCGACCGATGGAGCACCGACCGATGGAGCGCCAGCCCGTCGGAGCGCTAGCCGATGGCGCGCAGGTGGTCGCGCAGTCCGATACCGAAGGCCGTGGGTGTGCCGTCGTAACCGGAGATCAGGGACGGGCCGGTGGCGCAGTTCCAGGTGTTCCAGGTCCAGCCGAGGTACGACAGGGAACGGTCGTCGAACCACTTCATGACCCGGTCGATGAACGAGTGCGCGCAGGTGTTCTCGCCGATCTCGCCCGCGACCAGCGGGACCTGCGCGGCGACCGGCGCGAGTGTCGAGTCCCAACAGCTTTCGTTGGAGCAGGAGTTGAAGTTGTAGACATGCCAGGCGGCGGCGAGATTGCCCGTCGGGTCGGTCGGCTTGTACGCCGGCCACTGGCTGAGGTCGTTCGAGTAGGCGAGCCCGCCCGCGAGGATCACGTTCTGGGCGCCGGTGGCCCGGACCGCGTCGATCAGATCCTGCATACCGGCGACCTCGTACCCGATGCCGGGGCAGGTGCCGCCGTCCCGCCAGCAGGTCCAGGCCTGGGCCGCCGTGGAGGTGGCGCGGTCCGGGTAGGGCTCGTTGAACAGGTCGAACACGACGGCCGGGTCACCCTTGAAGGTGTTGGCGACCGAGGTCCAGAAGGCGGGCGTGTACTGCATGTTGGGCATCGGCTTCTGGCAGCTGGCGTGTACGTCGGAGCAGCCGGCCGAGTTGCCCGTGTACTGGCCCCAGGTCCAGTGCAGCTCGACCATCGGCGTCATGCCGTGCGCCTTCACCTTCGCCACCAGGTCCTTGACGGCGGCGATGTAGTTGGCGCCCGCGTACTCGGGCCTGATGTTGGACAGCCCGAGCCAGCACTCCTCGTTGAGCGGGATGCGTACGGTGTTGACGTTCCAGTCGGCGATCGCCTGCACCGAGGCGTCGTCGACGGGCCCGTCCCAGATGCCGTTGCCCTGGACGCACGCGAACTCGCCGCCGGAGCGGTTGACGCCGAGCAGTCGCCGGGTGGCGCCGCCGGAGTCGACGAGCTTGTTGCCGGACACGTGCAGGGCCGGCGGTCCGTCCTCGGGGACCGGCGGATCGGAGGGCGACGGAGTCGGCGTCGGACTGGGAGTCGAGGTGGAGGTCGGGGTCGGCTCCGCATCCACGTTGCACGTCGTCCCGTTGAGCTTGAACGACGCCGGTACGGGATTGCTCCCCGACCGTGAGGCGAGGAACCCCGCGCTGACGCTCGCGCCCGTGCCCAGCGAGCCGTTGTAGCTCTCGTTGGCCGCGGTGACGGTGACACCGGACTGGGACCACTTGGCGTTCCAGCCCTGGGTGACCTTCTGACCTGCGCCGAAGTCGAAGGTGAGACTCCAACTGCTGAGCGCCGCCAGGTTGTTGGTGACCTTGACGGAACCCTGGAAGCCGGCGTCCCACTCACTGGTGACCGAGTACTCCACCGTGCACGCGGGGGTGGCTCCCGACGCCGTGAGGACCGGCGCGACCGCGGTGCCCACAAGGGCGACGGCAGCGCCGAGCACGACTAAAAGACCTGAACGCGGGGGGTGTCGCATGAGCGACTCCTTGCAGATCGGGCGCGTCGTGACGGACGCGTCGACTGATGGAACCGCTCCCACTGGTGTCAACGAAGCTAGCGCCAAGTGACGGTAAAGGACAGAGGGGTTGACGTGTTTCCATCAGATGTCGCCGTCGAATCTTTTCGACTCTTCAAACACCTTGACCCTTGACACACCTCTCCCCACTATGGGAGCGCTCCCACTGGTTCAAGGCTTGTTGCTCCTCCCCACATCTCCACGAGCACCTCCGAGCCGCTAGGAGGAACCAGCACCATGCACCCCCGACACAGACGCCGCCTCGCGCGGCGGTTCTGGACCGCTGTCGTGGCGGCCCTCGCCCTCCCCCTGACCATGCTCGCAACAGGCACAACTCCCGCCCAGGCGGCGGCAGTTCAGTGCAGCGTCGACTACACGACGAACGACTGGGGCTCCGGCTTCACCGCGGATCTCACGATCACCAACCGCGGTACGGACGTCATCAACGGCTGGACACTGACGTACGCCTACGCGGGCAACCAGAGGCTCAGCAATGGCTGGAACGGCACCTGGTCCCAGTCCGGCCAGACGGTCACCGTGCAGAACGCCACATACAACGCGACGATCGCCGCGGGCGCGGCCGTCA
This sequence comes from Streptomyces sp. GQFP, assembly GCF_021545335.1. GTDB lineage: Bacteria > Actinomycetota > Actinomycetes > Streptomycetales > Streptomycetaceae > Streptomyces. The sequence continues at coordinate 1,518,124 of NZ_CP089312.1, forward strand.
GCACCGGTGGGCAGTTCACATACAGCGGCGCCAACGCGGCGCCGACCTCGTTCGCCATCAACGGCACGACCTGCGCCGGGGCCCACCAGCCGCCGGTGACCGTGCTGACCAGCCCGGCCGCGGGCGCCGTCTACTCGCAGGGTGACGCGGTGCCGATGGCGGCCACGGCAGCGGCGGCGGACAGCGCGACGATCACCAAGGTCGAGTTCTACGACGACACCACGCTGCTCGGCACGGACACGACCGCGCCGTACATCTACTCGGCCACCGGCCTTGCCGTGGGCGCACATTCACTGCTGGCGAAGGCATACGACAGCCTGGGCGCCTCGGCGCCGTCCACGCCGGTCGGCATCACGGTCGCCTCGGGTCCCGCCGTGGTCGCCGTACCGACCCAACTCGGGGTGCAGCAGGGCCAGTCGGCGACGTACGACGTGAAGCTGTCGACACAGCCGAGCGCCAACGTCACCGTGACGACCGCTCGCGCGAGTGGCAACACGGGCCTGTCGGTGACGGGCGGAGCCTCGCTCACCTTCACGCCGTCGAACTGGAACACAGCGCAGAAGGTGACCATCACCGCCAACGCGACGGGCACCGGATCGGCGGCCTTCGACTCGACGGCCACCGGCCACGCCAAGGCGACGGTCACCGTCACCGAGCTGGCCGCCTCGAAGGTGTACGACGCCCGGTTCCTGGACCTCTACGGCAAGATCACCAACCCGGCGAGCGGCTACTTCTCCCCCGAGGGCATCCCCTACCACTCGGTGGAGACGCTGATCGTCGAGGCGCCTGACCATGGCCACGAGACCACGTCGGAGGCGTACAGCTACCTCCTGTGGCTCCAGGCCATGTACGGCAAGGTGACGGGCGACTGGAGCAAGTTCAACGGCGCCTGGTCGATCATGGAGCAGTACATGATCCCCACCCACACCGACCAGCCGACCAACTCCTTCTACAACGCGTCGAAACCGGCGACGTACGCCCCCGAGTACGACCTGCCGAGCCAGTACCCGGCCGCGCTCAACACCGCCGTCTCGGTCGGCACCGACCCGATCGCGGCCGAGCTGAAGACCGCGTACGGCACGGACGACGTCTACGGTATGCACTGGCTGCAGGACGTCGACAACGTCTACGGCTACGGCAACTCGCCCGGCAAGTGCGAGGCGGGTCCGGCGGACACCGGTCCCTCCTACATCAACACCTTCCAGCGCGGACCGCAGGAATCGGTGTGGGAGACGGTTCCGCAGCCGACCTGCGACGCCTTCAAGTACGGCGGTACGAACGGGTACTTGGACCTGTTCACCGGCGACGCGTCGTACGCCAGACAGTGGAAGTTCACCAACGCCCCGGACGCCGACGCGCGTGCCGTGCAGGCCGCCTACTGGGCGGACATCTGGGCGAAGCAGCAGGGCAAGGGTGCCGATGTCTCGGCGACCGTCGGCAAGGCGGCGAAGATGGGCGACTATCTGCGCTACTCCATGTACGACAAGTACTTCAAGAAAATAGGGAGTTGTGTCGGCCCGACGACCTGCCCGGCCGGTACCGGCAAGGACGCCTCGCACTATCTGATGTCCTGGTACTACGCGTGGGGCGGCGCCACCGACACCGCGGCGGGCTGGGCCTGGCGCATCGGCTCCAGCCACACGCACGGCGGCTACCAGAACCCCCTGGCGGCCTACGCGCTCAGCTCGTACGCCGACCTGAAGCCCAAGTCGGCGACAGGGCAGGCGGATTGGGCGACCTCCCTGACCCGGCAGATCGAGTTCTACCGCTGGCTCCAGTCCAACGAGGGCGGCATCGCGGGCGGCGCGACCAACAGCTGGGCGGGCCGCTACGCGACCCCGCCGGCCGGTACGCCGACCTTCTACGGCATGTACTACGACCAGCAGCCGGTGTACCACGACCCGCCGTCCAACCAGTGGTTCGGCTTCCAGGCGTGGTCCATGGAGCGGGTCGCCGAGTACTACCAGCAGACGGGCAACGCGGCGGCGAAGACCGTCCTGGACAAGTGGGTCGACTGGGCGCTGTCCAATACGACCATCAACCCGGACGGCACATACCGGATCCCGTCGACACTCCAATGGTCGGGCGCCCCGGACACCTGGAACGCGTCAACTCCGGGCGCGAACGCGGGACTTCACGTCACCGTCGCCGACTACACGAACGACGTGGGTGTGGCGGCGGCGTACGCGAAGACGCTGACGTACTACGCCGACCGCTCCGGTGACACCGAGGCGGCGACGACGGCGAAGGCACTCCTCGACGGCATGTGGGCCAACCACCAGGACACCCTGGGCATCGCCGTCCCGGAGACCCGCGCGGACTACAACCGCTTCGACGACGGTGTCTACGTGCCGTCGGGCTGGACCGGCACGATGCCGAACGGCGACGCGATCAACTCGTCGTCGACGTTCGACTCGATCCGCTCCTTCTACGAGGACGACCCCAACTGGTCGAAGATCGAGGGGTATTTGGCGGGCGGCGCCGCGCCCTCGTTCACGTATCACCGGTTCTGGGCCCAAGCGGACATAGCCCTCGCCATGGGTTCGTACGCGGAGCTTCTCGAATAGCCCCCAGAGGGAGCGCTCCGCGGGGAACGTCGGTACGAAAGCTGCGGGTTGTACGTGGCTGGTCGCGCAGTTCCCCGCGCCCCTTAAGGGCGCTCCCCGCACCGCCCGCCGGGCGGCCCCCTCCCGCACTGGGGGTCGCCCGGCACCTCTCGCGGCGCGAGGAAAGCGCTTGCCGTCCGTGCCTTACCCTCCCTTGCTTTGCCTTCCCCGATCTCCCCCACCCGGAAAGGACCCCCATGCGAAGAACCCGTATCCTCACGGCCGTACTGGCCCTGACCGCAGGTCTGTTGACCGGCAGCCCGCTCGCGCTTGCCGCTCCCAGCGGCGCAGAAGTGACCCTCGCCGCCGACACGTACACCTGGAAGAACGCCCGGATCGACGGCGGCGGGTTCGTCCCCGGCATCGTGTTCAACCGGGCCGAGAAGAACCTGGCGTACGCCCGTACGGACATCGGCGGTGCCTATCGCTGGCAGGAGTCGACGAAGACGTGGACTCCTCTGCTGGACTCGGTCGGCTGGGACCGCTGGGGGCACACCGGGGTGGTCAGTCTCGCCTCCGACTCCGTGGATCCGAACAAGGTGTACGCGGCTGTCGGGACGTATACGAACAGCTGGGATCCCGGAAACGGAGCCGTGCTGCGGTCCGGTGACCGGGGCGCGAGCTGGCAACGGGCCGATCTGCCCTTCAAGTTGGGCGGCAACATGCCCGGCCGGGGCATGGGTGAGCGGCTCGCGATCGACCCGAACCGGAACAGCGTGCTGTATCTGGGCGCGCCGAGCGGCAAGGGCCTGTGGCGGTCGACGGACTCGGGGGCGACCTGGTCGCAGGTGGCGAACTTCCCCAACGTCGGCAACTACGCGCAGGATCCGACCGACACCAGCGGGTACGCCAGCGACAACCAGGGGATCGTCTGGGTCACCTTCGACGAGTCGACGGGTACGGCGGGCAGCGCGACCCGCACGATCTATGTCGGGGTCGCCGACAAGGACAACGCGGTGTACCGCTCGACGGACGCGGGCGCGACCTGGTCGAGGGTCGCCGGCCAGCCCACCGGCTATCTGGCCCACAAGGGCGTACTGGACGCCACGAACGGCTACCTGTACCTGCCGTACAGCGACAAGGGCGGTCCGTACGACGGCGGCAAGGGCCAGTTGTGGCGGTACGCGACGGCGACCGGCACGTGGACGAACATCAGCCCGGTCGCGGAGGCGGACACCTACTACGGCTTCAGCGGGCTGACGATCGACCGGCAGAAGCCGGGCACGGTGATGGCGACGGCGTACAGCTCGTGGTGGCCGGACACGCAGCTCTTCCGATCGACGGACAGCGGCGGCACCTGGACGAATGCCTGGGACTACACCTCGTACCCCAACCGCTCGAACCGCTTCACGATGGACGTGTCGTCCTCGCCCTGGCTGACCTTCGGCGCGAACCCGTCGCCGCCCGAACAGAGCCCGAAACTGGGGTGGATGACGGAGTCGCTGGAGATCGACCCGTTCGACTCGAACCGCATGATGTACGGAACGGGCGCGACGATCTACGGCACGGAGAACCTCACGAACTGGGACAGCGGAAGCCAGTTCAGCATCAAACCGATGGTCCAGGGCCTGGAGGAGACGGCGGTCAACGACCTGGCGGCTCCCCCGTCGGGCGGGGCCGTGCTGCTCAGCGCGCTCGGCGACATAGGCGGCTTCCGGCACACGGATCTCACCAAGGTCCCCTCGATGATGTTCACTTCACCGAACTTCACGTCCACGACGAGCCTGGACTACGCCGAGTCGAACCCCGGGATCGTGGCCCGCGTGGGCAACCTGGACTCGGGCCCGCACGTCGCGTTCTCGACGGACAACGGCGCCAACTGGTTTGCCGGGACGGACCCTTCGGGCGTCAGCGGCGGCGGCACGATCGCGTCGGCGTCGGACGGCAGCCGGTTCGTGTGGAGCCCGACGGGCACGGGTGTGCAGTACGCGACGGGCTTCGGCAATTCGTGGTCGGCGTCGACGGGTATCCCGGCGGGCGCGATCGTGGAGTCGGACCGGGTGGACCCAAGAACCTTCTACGGCTTCAAGTCGGGCAAGTTCTACGTGAGTTCGGACGGCGGAGCAACGTTCACGGCATCGGCCGCCACAGGCCTTCCGGCCGGCGACAGCGTGCGCTTCAAGGCACTTCCGGGCACGAAGGGCGACATCTGGCTGGCGGGCGGCGCGACGGACGGGGCGTACGGCCTGTGGCACTCCACGGACGGCGGTACGACCTTCACCAAGCTGGCGAACGTCGAACAGGCCGACACGATCGGCTTCGGCAAAGCGGCGACGGGTGCGACGTACCAGACCCTCTACACGAGCGCGAAGATCGCCGGCGTGCGCGGCATCTTCCGCTCCACGGACAAGGGCGCGACCTGGACCCGCATCAACGACGATGCCCACCAGTGGGGTTGGACGGGCGCGGCGATCACCGGTGACCCGAGGGTGTACGGGCGCGTGTACGTGGCGACGAACGGACGGGGTGTCGTCTACGGCGAGTCGTCGGACTCGACCGGCGGCGGGGGCGGCGGCGGCACGGATCCGACCCCCACGGGGGCCTGCGCGGTGACATACAAGGTGACCAGCGAGTGGTCGGGAGGCTTCCAGGCGGACGTACAGCTCAGCAACACGGGCACAACTGCCTGGGCAGGCTGGTCACTTGGCTGGTCCTTCCCGAACGGCCAGACCGTCTCCCAACTCTGGAACGCCGAGTACACCCAGTCGGGCGCGACGGTGACGGCAAAGAACGTGACCTGGAACGCGAACGTGGCGGCGGGCTCATCGGTGAGCTTCGGGTTCACGGGAAGCTGGTCGGGGACGAACGGGAAGCCGCCGGCGTTCACGGTGGGCGACCAGGCCTGCACGGTGGTCTGACACACCTCGGTGGGACACGGGACGGCGGTCGTGCGGGCTCCGCACGACCGCCGTCCTTGGCTTCTGTCCGCTAGGGCGTGTACACCGTCGGCCTAGGTGCCGTAGGCATCCCGTTGCCGATGAAGAAGCTGGGGTGTGGGGGCTGGTTGTATGCGGTGTTCTGCCAGGCGATGCCCGTGCGGTACATGGGGTCGTGTAGCAGTGTGGTGATCTTTGTCGTCGTCTCGATCGGTGTCGAGTAGATGCGCAGGGCCGTGTTGTCGCTGGTCGCCCAGACGACCTCCTCGCGCCAGTCGCCGAAGAGGTCACCGGAGAGGGCCGGGGTGGCCTTCGTGCTGTTGTTGGAGTGGACGGACGCGCCGGTCAGCAGGCGGGTGTCGGATGATGTGCCGTACTTGTCGATGTGGGTGCCGTCGAGGAGTTCGCGGACCGTGTCTCCGTCCCACCAGGAGAGGAAGTTGACGGAGGAGGGTTCGCGGCCCTTCGTGGCGCCGGCCTCGTCGCGGATCGACGAGTCGGAGGCCGACCAGACCTCCGCCCCGTCATTGCCCGCCCAGATGTCCCCGGCGACTCCGCGACCGTTGTCGCAGCAGGCGGCGAGGCTCCAGTTGACCGTGCCGTTGGCCGGGTTGATGTACAGCTCGGCCGGCTGGGAGGTCGATTCGGAGACCTTGAAGTACTCCAGGCCCGCGTGCGCCGGATCCAGGTCGGCGAGGTGCTGGGCGTCGCCGTGGCCCGTCCTGGTCGTCCACAGGCCGTTGCCGTTGTCGTCGACGGCCATCGCCCCGTAGACGATCTCGTCCTTGCCGTCGCCGTCGACGTCCCCGACGGACAGGCTGTGCGAGCCCTGGCCGTCAAATCCCTTGCCGGTGTTGGTGGATGAGCTGGAGTCGAAGGTCCAGCGGCGCGTGAACGCCCCGTTCCGCCAGTCCCAGGCCGCGAGCACGGTGCGGGTGTAGTAGCCGCGCGCCATGATCAGGGAGGGGCGGACGCCGTCCAAGTAGGCGGTACCGGCGAGGAATCGGTCGACCCGGTTGCCGTAGGAGTCGCCCCACGAGGAGACGGTGCCGCGCGCCGGGACGTAGTCGACCGTCCCCATCGCCTTGCCGGTCTGCCCGTTGAACATGGTCAGGTACTCGGGCCCGGACAGCACGTAACCGCTCGAATTGCGGTAGTCCGCCGATGAGTTGCCGATGACGACGCCCGTTCCGTCGACCGTCGCGTCCGCCGTCTTCATGGCGACCTCGGCCTTGCGGTCGCCGTCGTAGTCGTACACCTGGAACTGTGTGTAGTGCGCGCCCGAGCGGATGTTGCGGCCCAGGTCGATGCGCCAGAGCCGGGTGCCGTCGAGCTTGATGCCGTCGACGATCGTGTTGCCGGTGTACCCGGACTGGGAGTTGTCCTTGGCGTTGGTCGGCTGCCACTTCAGTACGAAGTCGAGGGCGCCGTCACCGTCCAGGTCGCCGACCGAGGCGTCGTTCGCCTCGTAGGTGTAGGCGACACCGTCGGGGGTCGTGCCGCCGGCGGGCGGGGTGATCGGGACGTCCTTGTATCCGGTGCGGAACTGGATCGCGTGGACGGAGTCGGCCTGTTCGACGCCGCCGACGATCGCGCGGACCGTGTAGTCGGCCTGGGACGGGGCGCCGGAGTGGAAGTAGTTCGTGGAGCCGGTGACCGGCGTCGAGTTGACCAACGCACCGGCCCGGTAGACGTTGAACGACACGTCGTTCGGGTCGGTGCCGAGCCAGCGCCAGCTGACCAGGTTGCCGCTGTCGACGTGCACGCTGACGACACCCCGGTCGAGCGCCTCGACCTGCCGGGCGGTGGCAGCCTCGGCCGGTGCGGCGGAGAGCGACATCAGCCCTGCGGCGGCGAGGACTCCGGCGGTCACGGCGGCCAGGAGAGTCCGGCGTCTCGTACGGATCGGGGTGGGGGGATGGGGTTGTGCGTGCGGCTGCGGGTACTGCACGGTACCTACCTCCTGCGGGGGGGGACGGACGGGTTCCACCCCTCAGTCGCCGCTGCCCGCAAGGGAGTTGCCGCCCGGGTGCGCCGAGTTGCCGTATCCGGTGTCTCCGGCGTATCTCGCGTATCTGGCGGCCAGTTCCGTCACCGTCCGCGCGATCCGCTTCCGCAGCTCGGTCGGCGCCAGCACCTCGATGTCTGTCCCCAGGCGCAGAAACTCCTCGTGGGCGCGCTCGACGGACTCGATCGGCACCGTCGCCAGGGTCCAACCCTCCTCATCTGTACGGCCGTTGACCTCGACGGCGCGTCCGGCGGGCCCGGCAGGCCGCACGCCGGGCGCCAGCCGCACCACCGCCTCGCCGCGATAGAGCCGGTCGTGGAAGTCCCGCTGGTACGCCGTCCAGTACGCGGCCAGGTCGAAGCCCTCGGGTCGCTCGAACTCCTCGTCGCACGCCGCCAGTTCAAGGATCTGGTCGACCCGGAACGTACGCGGCCCGGGCCCGGCCACCACGTACCAGCGGCCCGCCTTCAGCACCAGTCCGTACGGTTCGAGTCGTCGTTCTACATCCGTGGGCTCGCGCCAGCGCCGGTACCGTACCCGCAGCACCCGCCCGCGCCAGACCGCGTCCGCGACGGCCGGGAGGTACGGGGTGTCGTCGGCGTCCGCGTACCAGCCGGGCGCGTCCAGGTGGAAGCGCCCGGCGACGCGGTCGGCGTGCGCGCGCAGCTCGGCCGGGAGCGCGGCACGCACCTTGAGCTGGGCGGCGGCGAGGAACGGGCCGAGGCCCAGCTCGGCGGCCGGGCCCGGGGCACCGGCCAGGAACAGCGCCTCGGCCTCATCGGCGGTCAGGCCGGTCAGCCGGGTGCGGTAGCCGTCGAGCAGCCGATAGCCACCGGCGTGGCCCGCGTCGCCGTACAGCGGCACGCCCGCCGCGCTCAGCGCCTCGACGTCCCGGTAGACCGTACGCACCGAGACCTCCAGCTCCTCGGCGAGCTGGGCGGCGGTCATCTGCCCCCGGGTCTGGAGCAGCAGAAGCACGGACAGCAGCCGACCGGCCCTCACGGACACCTCACCCACACTTTCGTCCACTTCACTGACGCATGTTGTCAGTGAAGTAGGCCTAGCGTCCCCCCATGCCCTTCACCGAGAAGCTGCTGACCGTCCCCCCACCCATCGAGGTGGCCGGCCGGCACATCAAGCGCTACCACGTCACGGCCGACCCGGACGGCATCGCACCCGAGGTCGCGGAGGCCGCGTACGCGATGCTGCCGAAGCTGCTCCCGGAGCCGGACGGCACCCCGCCCGCCACCTTCGTCGTCCTGCACCGGGGCGGCGACGACGGCGCCTACCTCAACGCGTACAGCTGGGTGTGGGACAACGTCCTGCACTTCCGTGGCGCGGCGGCGGGCCAGCCGGTGCTGGGCTGCCCGGACCGGGACCCCACGCACTTCATCGTGCCCGACCTCCCCTGGATCGGCTGCGTCTGGGAGCTTCCGCCGATCCTGCACGAACGCGACGCCTGGGTACGGCACTTGCTGGCACCCCAAGTCTCCGACCTGGCCGACTACTTGGCCGACAGCCTCCCCGAGGGAACCACTGGAGACCGCTCATGAGCACCCCGCACGACTTCGACTTCCTGCACGGCGACTGGACGGTCCGCAACCGCCACCGCGCCGACTTCCTCGACCCCGACAGCGGTTGGGAGGAGTTCGACGCGACGAGCCGCTGCCGGAGCCTGTTCGACGGGGCCGCGAACCTCGACGAGATCGACATGCCGCACCTCGGATCGAAGGGGCTCACGCTGCGGCTCTTCGACCGGGAGACCGAGAGGTGGTCGCTCAACTGGTCGGCGAGCGGCAGCGGCCGACTGTTCCCGCCGGTGACGGGCGACTTCACCGGCCAACAAGGCAGCCTCCGGGGCGAGTTCCACGGCGATGACGTGTACGACGACAAGGACGTCCGGGTGCGGTTCGTCTGGTCGGGTATCTCGGACCGCACGGCGCACTGGGAGCAGGCGTTCTCGGCCGACGGCGGGGCGACCTGGGTGACCAACTGGACGATGGCCTTCAGCCGAGTCACCGCCGCCACCCCGCAACAGCCACTCCTCCCGAGGACTACGGCTTCCGGAACGCCCGCAGTGTGAACACCGGGTCCGGGCGGGGCAAGTCCTGGTCGGGCAGGGCCTCCAGGCGGGTGGCGAAGCCGTCGGCCAGGGGGTGGCCCGGTGGCAGGGTCATGAACCAGCCGCGCCGCAGGTCGGCGACGGCCCGCCGGGGGCTGCGCCCCTGCCCGCACCCCCGGAACCGCGCTTCCCCGGCCGGTACCAGCCCGTGCCCGACGGCATGCGCCTCGACGACAGCCGCCGTGTCCGGTGCCGCGCGCCAGGGGCGCGAGGCGAGTACGGCGTCGATGTCGCTGCCCACGTTGTGCGCGGCGCCCTTGTCGACGGTGGTGACGTACACGCCACCCGGCCGCAGCACCCGCGCGCACTCCCCGATGATGGCCCCGACGTCCTCGGGCCGCCCGGCGAGATGCAGCACCCACACACTGGTCACCGCATCCAACTGGCCGTCCGGGAAGGGAAGTTGGCGGCTGTCGGCGAGTACGACGGCACCGGGCAGCCGGGCGGCGGCCCGTCTGGCCATCGCGTCGGTGAGGTCGACGCCCGCCACCCGCATCCCGGCCCGCGCGGCAGCGAGCCGCCGGGTCACGATGCCCGTACCGCATCCCACGTCGAGCAGGCTGCGTGCATCTTCGGGGACGAGGCTCAGTACGGCGTCCGCCGCTGCGGCGGCCCTGGGTTCGCCGCCGCGCAGGGCGTCGTACCGCTCGGCCTCCTGGCTGTAGTCCAGCACGATCGTGATCCTGTGGCCCGGTCAGCTCGCCCCGTGCCCCGGTGCGAGGTCCTCGACTCTGCGGGCCAGCTCGAAATCGAGGTCCGTGACGGCACCGCCCACGCTGTGGGTGTTCACGGTGAGTGACACCGTGTTGTAGCCGAGGGTGAGGTCGGAGTGGTGGCCCAGTTCCTCCTGGACCTGGGCGATGTGGAGGACCAGCGCCGCCGCCGCGAAGTGCGAGCCGAGGCGGTAGGAGCGGGCGATCCGGTCTCCGTCGAGCGACCAGCCCGGCAGTTCCGCCAGCCGGTCCTCGATCTCCTTCTGCGACAGCGGTTCGACAGCCATGACCACGCTCCTTCCACGATGGTGGCGTGCTCTCCCAGCGTGCCACAGTCCGCGCCTTCCAGCCCAGGTCAGGAGGGTACCGGCCGGCCTCTCGGCTACCGTGCCCGTATGACCAGGGTCCCCACCGGCGACACCGCCCGCCCCAGCAGCCCCGTGGACACGGCGTACGAGGGAGTCGGCCCGCTGCTGCGGGCCTGGCGGGAGCGGCGGCGCGTCAGTCAGCTCGAACTGGCGCTGCGGGCCGATTCGTCCGCCCGCCACATCAGCTTCGTGGAGACGGGCCGCTCCCGCCCGAGCGAGGAACTGCTCCTGCGGCTCGCGGAGCACCTGGACGTCCCGGTCCGGGAACGCAACGCCCTTCTCCTGTCCGCCGGTTACGCCCCGCGCTACCGCGAGACCCCCCTCGACGACCCGGCGCTGGAATCCCTGCGCGACGGCGTCGAGCGGCTGATCCAGGGATACGAGCCCTATCCGGCGTTCGTCGTCGACGCCACGTACAACGTCATGGCCGCCAACCGGGGCATCCTGATGCTGCTCGACGGCCTCCCGGAGTCCCTGCTCACGCCGCCGATCAACGCGATGCGCCTGACCCTGCACCCGGAGGGCCTCGCCCCGCGCATCCGCAATCTCCGCGAGTGGCGCGGGCACCTGCTGGCCCAGATGGAACGCCAGATAGCCCTGCACCGCTCACCGCCGCTGCGCGCGCTGTACGACGAGGTCGCCGCGTACCCGGTACCGGAGCAGGAGGAGACCCCGACGGACCGGACAACCGACCCCGTGCCCCAGCTCGCCCTCCCGATGCGGATCGAGCACGACGGCCGGCTGCTCTCCTTCATCTCGTCGATCTCCACCTTCAACACCCCGATGGACATCACCGTCGCCGAGCTGGCCATCGAGACGCTCCTCCCGGCCGACCCGGCGACGGTCAAGTACCTGCACTCGATGATGAGTTGACGGTGACCCCGGCATGGGGAAGCCTGGGTTCCGGACCGGAGTGCGCCGCTTCTCCATGGCTCGAACCTGTCGAGGCGGCAGCGGAACGTGACACACTGCTCGCTGTACTTCGGCGCGTAGGGGAGGCGTGGCGTGAGTGAGCGGCGGGCTGCGCCCACCGTGGGCCAAGTGGTGCTCGGGAGACGGCTCCAGGAGCTGCGCGAGGCGGCCGGGCTGAAGCGGGAAGAGGCCGCGCGGGTTCTGCGGGTGGCCTCGGCGACCGTACGGCGGATGGAGATGGCCGAGGTCGCCCTCAAAATCCCGTACGTCCATGCGCTGTTGACGGCGTACGGCGTGCCCGAGGACGAGGCGTCCGTCTTCGTCGACCTCGCCGAGGAGGCGAACGAGCCCGGCTGGTGGCAGCGGTTCGCCGATGTCGTGCCGGACTGGTTCAGTATGCATGTGAGCCTGGAGGGCTCCGCCCGGCTCATCCGGTCGTACGAACCCCACTTCGTGCCCGGCCTGTTGCAGACCCCGGAGTACGCGCGTGCCGTCATGGAGGCCGGGACGGTCGGGCAGACGGGCCCCGAGGCGGTCGAGCGGCATGTGTCGCTGCGGATGGCCCGGCAGAAGCTGCTGACCCGCGAACACCCGCCCCACCTCTGGGTGATCGTCGACGAGACGGTACTGCGCCGGCCCGTGAGCATCCGTGGCGAGGTCATGCGCGAGCAGCTGGACCGGCTCCTCGACGTGTCGGAGAGCGGCCATGTCACCATCCAGGTCGCCGAGTTCAGGGACGGCCCGCATCCCGGTACGTCGGCGCCCTTCGAACTGTTCCGCTTCGCCGAGCCCGAACTGCCCGACATGGTCTACACCGAGTACCTGACCGGTGCGCTCTATCTGGACTCCCGCCGCGAGGTCGCCGCGCACCTGGAGGTGCTGGACCACATGACGGCGGGCGCTGCGTCGGCCCAGCGCACGAAAGAGATCATCGCCGAGTACCGAGACGGCTACTGACCCCACAGCACCTGCTCCACGTCCCCCCACCCCACCCCCTCACGCGAACCGCAGCCATGACCCAGGACCCAGGACTCAGGAGCACAGACGGCATGACCGGACCCGAGGACGCAGCCCCCCGTATCGACACCAGCAGACCGCACCCGGCCCGGGTCTACGACTGGTGGCTCGGCGGCAAGGACAACTACCCGGTGGACGAGGAACTGGCCCGGAAGATCCTCGCCGCGGACGGCACGGTGCTGCGGGGCGCACGCGCCAACCGCCGGTTCATGCAGCGGGCGACGCGTGTCGCCGCCGAGGCCGGTGTCCGCCAGTTCCTGGACATCGGCACGGGCATCCCCACCGAGCCGAACCTGCACCAGGTGGCCCAGAGCGTCGCCCCCGAGTCCAAGGTGGTGTACGCGGACAACGACCCGATCGTCCTGCGGCACGCACAAGCCCTCCTGCGCGGCACGCCCGAGGGCACCACCGACTACGTACACGCCGACGCCCGCGACCCCGAGAAGATCCTGGGCCTGGCCGCCGAGTCCCTGGACTTCACCCGGCCCATCGCACTGTCACTGGTCGCGCTGACCCACTACCTGAGCGACGGCCCCGACGGCGACGACGTCCACGGCCTCGTCAAGACATACGTCGACGCACTCGCCCCAGGCAGCTACCTGATCCTCTCCCAGGTCACCCCGGACCTCAGCCCCGAGGCCATAGCCAAGGCAACCGAACACTTCCGCCGCAGCGGCACCCCCTTCTTCCCTCGCCCCCTCACCGAGTTCCACCACTTCTTCGACGGCCTGGAACTACTCGGCCCCGGCGTGATCCCGGTCTACGGCTGGCGCCCGGAACCGGAGGACGTAGCGGCCCAGGCAGAGGGCATCGTGCCGGTGTACGCAGGGGTGGCCCGCAAGCCCTGAAGGAGCGCGGAGCGCTTCCTTCAGGGGCGCGGGGCTGTATCGATGTGCGGCTCCGCCGCGTGGGCGCGACCAGCCACAACGCACCCGCACCCCGCAACGCACCTACACCCCCCGCCCCTTCCCGTCACCACCCCCCGCTTCCCGCTCGTCATCAACAATCTCCGCGTCCACAACCCCTTCCTCCTCAGCAGAAGACCCGTCCTCCTGCTGAGGAGGAGGAGCCTGCGCATACATCGCCTGCCCCATCCGCTGACTGACAGCGGCAAGCTTCTCGACCCCAGCCCGCAACGCACTGATGTCGGCCTCCTCGGAGAGCAACCCCTTCACCTCGGCAACAGCCGAGCCAACCTCCGCCTTCGCCTCCGCAGGAACCCGTTCCTCGTTGTCCCGTACGAACTTCTCGGTCTGATAGACGAGTTGCTCCGCATGATTACGCGTCTCGGCCGACTCCCGACGCCGACGGTCCTCGTCGGCGTACTGCTCCGCCTCCCGCATCATCCGGTCGATGTCGTCCTTGGGCAGCGCCGAGCCGCCCGTGACGGTCATCTTCTGTTCGCGCCCGGTGGCGAGATCCTTCGCCGAGACATGCATGATCCCGTTGGCGTCGATGTCGAAGGCGACCTCGATCTGCGGCACGCCACGCGGCGCCGGCGGCAGCCCGGTGAGGTCGAAGACGCCCAACTTCTTGTTGTACGCGGCGATTTCGCGCTCGCCCTGATAGACCTGGATGCCGACCGAGGGCTGGTTGTCGGCGGCCGTCGTGAAGATCTCCGAACGCCGGGTCGGAATGGTCGTGTTGCGCTCGATCAGCTTGGTCATGATGCCGCCCTTGGTCTCGATACCGAGGGACAGCGGGGTGACGTCGAGCAGCAGTACGTCCTTCACGTCGCCGCGGATGACACCCGCCTGGAGGGTGGCGCCCAGCGCGACGACCTCGTCCGGGTTGACGCCCTTGTGCGGTTCCTTGCCGGTGAGTTCCTTGACCAGTTCGGTGACGGCGGGCATCCGGGTCGAGCCGCCGACCAGGATCACGTGGTCGATCGCGGCGAGCTTCACCCCCGCGTCCTTGATCGCCTGACTGAAGGGAGTCTTGCAGCGGTCGAGCAAGTCAGCCGTCAGTTCCTGGAACTGAGCCCTCGTCAGCTTCTCCTCAAGGTGCAGCGGCCCGTCCGTTGAGGCGGTGATGTAGGGCAGATTGACGGTCGTCTCGGACGAACTCGACAGCTCGATCTTCGCCTTCTCGGCGCCCTCGCGCAGCCGTTGCAGCGCCATCTTGTCGTTGCCGAGATCGATGCCCTGCTGCCCCTTGAAGCGTTTGACGAGGTGGTCGACGATCCGCTGGTCCCAGTCGTCGCCGCCGAGTTGGGTGTCGCCGTTGGTCGCCTTGACCTCGATGACGCCGTCGCCGATCTCCAGGAGCGACACGTCGAAGGTGCCGCCGCCGAGGTCGAAGACGAGCACGGTCTGTTCCTCGCCCCGGTCGAGGCCGTAGGCGAGGGCGGCGGCGGTCGGTTCGTTGATGATCCGCAGCACCTTCAGGCCGGCGATCTCCCCGGCCTCCTTGGTGGCCTGGCGCTGGGCGTCGTCGAAGTACGCCGGGACGGTGATCACCGCGTCCGAGACGTCCTCGCCGAGATAGGCCTCCGCGTCCCGCTTGAGCTTCTGCAGGACGCGCGCGGAGAGTTCCTGGGCGCGGTAGCGGGTGCCGTCCACGGAACCCTGCTCCGGGAACCGCCAGGCCCCGTCGCCCATATGGCGTTTGACGGAGCGGGCCGTGCGCTCCACGTTCGTCACGGCCTGCCGTTTGGCGACCTCGCCGACGAGCACCTCGCCGTTCTTCGCGAAGGCCACGACGGACGGCGTGGTCCTCGCCCCCTCGGCGTTCGCGACGACGGTGGCTTCACCGCCCTCCAGAACGGCCACCACCGAGTTCGTGGTCCCGAGATCGATCCCGACCGCACGCGCCATAGCTGTCCCCTTCCTCCGGATCCCTCCTATGAGGTACCCGGAAACGACGATGCCGCGCACCTCGGACATCGAGGGGCGCGGCAGGGGGCGTGAAAAACTCCCGACGAACGTCAGGCGAGCTTGGCCGACAGGGTGATCGTCGTACCGGTCAGGGCCTTGCTGACCGGGCAGTTCTCCTTGGCGTCCTCGGCGGCGGCGACGAAGGCGTCCTCGTCGAGGCCGGGCACGGTGCCCTCCACGGTGAGGTGGATGCCGGTGATGCCCTCACCCGGCTGGAAGACGACGTCGGCCGAGGTCGTGAGCTTGGTGGCCGGGGTCCCGGCGCCGGCGAGGGCGTGCGAGAACGCCATCGAGAAGCAGCTGGAGTGGGCGGCGGCGATCAGCTCCTCGGGGCTGGTCTTGCCGTTCGCGTCCTGGGCGCGCGACGCCCACGTCACGGGCTGCTCGGCGATGGCTCCGGAGGAGTCGAAGGTGACAACGCCGCTGCCCTCCAGCAGGTTGCCTTCCCAGACGGTGTGTGCAGAGCGCGTGGTAGCCACGGTTCTTCCTTTCGCGTGTGATCCCGATGCCGGGGTTCGTACCCCCCATCCGATCACACTCCGGCCCACTTCCGGCTCACTGCACGCGAAAGACCGGCCCACGTGCGGTGAACGGCAGACGAGCGCCCTGCGGAATCAGATAGGCGTGCTCACGCCGCACCCGCAGGACGTCGCACCAGCCGTCCGTGATCACCAGCACGGGCGCCCCCGGCGGGAAGTCGTCGGCCCGGTGCAGCAGATCGACGCCGGGCTGGAGCACCGTCCCGCCGCGCCCGCGCACCCGGACCCGCCCGGCGATCTCGGTGACCGGCAGATAGCCCGCGTCGTGAGCGGCGGCATCGCAGAACACGACGCGCGCCGCCGGTACGTCCCGTGCGCCGGCGTACGAGGCGATCGCGCCCAGCGCCTTCCCGAGCAGCGTGCGGTCCATGGACCCGGAGGTGTCGAGGACCACGCCGAAGGTGCAGCGGGCGATCTCCTCGGGCGGGAAGTACCGCCCCGCGCGCGGGATGTCGGGCGTGGAGGACTGCCGGCGCGAGGGGCGCGCATACGACCGTACGGGCTCCGGGCGGGGCACGAACTCGTCGAACCAGCGGGCGAGTTGGGCGTCCCAGGGCAGCGGCGGATGATTGAGCGCGCGGATCTCCTCCACCAACCCGCCGGGCAGGTACCCGCGTTCCTGCTGCTCGTGCAGGTTCAGCCCCTGGCCGAGACCGCGCCGGTAGAACTCGTCGAGGTCGACGTAGTCGCGCGGTGAGCCGAGCGGGCTGCCCAGCACATCGCAGGCACCCTTCCCGCGCAGGGTGGACAGGCGGCGCATCCGGCGCAGGTCGGTCGCGATCCGGTCGTACACCTCCTCCGCCGAGAGGCCCTTCAACTCGACGTCGTACAGCAGCCCTTGGGGCGCGGTGCCGACGTCCATCTCCGTCAGCCAGCTGTTGATGACGTAGTCGCAGGCGACGTTGAAGAGGTACGGGTCGCGGGTGCCGCAGCGGTCGCCGTGGCGCAGGGCGGCGTGCAGCATCTCGTGGGCGAGGACGAACCGCCATTCCTCGTCGTCCAGTTGGCAGAGCGGGTTGATGTAGATCTCGCCCGCCTCCGCGTTGACGGCGGCGACGGAGATGCCGTGGGCGTGGACGAGTTCGAGGTCGGCGACGAGCTTGATGCCTGCCGCGATCCCGCCGAGCAGCGGGTAGGAGGTGACGAACCAGCTCAACGCCTTTTCCCAGGGCCGCAGTCGAGCAGCGTCGTCGGACATGGACTCGCGTCGGCCGCCGGCCACGTCCATCGCCGTCGCCATGGTGCGGGTCAGGGCGGAGGCGAAGGCGAGCTGCCAGTCGGGGACCGCCGGGGCCCACTTGTCGTACGGTTCGAGCCACTGGTCGGGCTCGCTGCCCGCCGTACCGCAGCGCTCGAACGCGACCGGGATCGAGCCCGCGCGCCGCCAGCGGGCGGCCAGTTGCTCCTCGTCGCCGTCGGGGTAGGCGTGCGGCAGGAGTTCGGGGGCGGTGCCGACCGGGAAGCCGAGCAGGAAGCGGTTGACAACGACGCAGCGGGCAGCGATGTCGTAGCGGTCGGGCTGGACGCGGTCGCCCTTCGCCGCCGGGACATGCCCGAAACCGAGGTGGATGAGACCGTGGGCGACCGCCCACGCCCACTCGGCCGGTTCGGCGCGCCGGGTGGGGTGGACGTGCAGCACGCCGTCCGAGTCGACACACACCAGTCCGTCTCGGGGCGAGAGGACGCAGTCCTCGTTCCGGCAGGTGACGAAGTCCACCGAGCCGAGCGCCGGGTTGGCGCGTACGAGGGCCAGCCCGGCCTCGTACGCCTCCCGCGCGAGGTCCTTCTTCTTCTGCGCCTGCTTGCGCGCCCGGCTCACCGACGCGCCTCCACCAGCCGGGGCATGTCCCGCGCCGCCTCGACCAGGAACCAGGCGGGCAGCAGGGGGTTGCCGTCGGCGTCGGCGGCGATGACGCTCTGCGCGACCTCCACCGAGATCTCGGCGAGCTGCACGAGCAGCGACTTGGCGCGGTACGCGGCCTCGCGGCCGTTGGGCGACATGTGCCCCTTGCTGACGGGGAGTTCCTTGACCAGGCGCCCGCGGAACGACTCGGCGAGGTAGTAGAGCAGGTCGCGGTCCTCGATGCGGTGGGGCCAGCGCGCGTCGCCCTTGATGATCGCGTCGATGCCGAACCGGCTGCGCACGATCTTGACGTACCCGCAGAACGCGGTGGCGTGCGTCGGTGTCAGCGCGCCGTGCGCGATCACCTTCAGGGTCTCCTCGTCGAGCGCGGGCCCGAAGGAGTGCAGGGCGTCGGAGAGCATGTGCCAGGAGCGGGGCGTGGAGAAGGGCTCCTCGGTCTTCGGCGGCTTGGACCAGAGGTGGTCGGGCCGGTCGGTGAGGTGGTCCACGACCCACGGGTGGATGTCGTTGTTCGCGGCCCAGACCAGCCAGTCCTTCGGCGAGGCCTCAAGATGCACGTGGGCGAGGCGGTTGACGAGGGCGGAGGCGATCGGGCGGGCGAGGGCGTTGTCGGTGGCGCGGTTGCCGGCGCCGATCACGATCGAGCCCTTCGGCAGCTCGTAGTTGCCGATACGGCGGTCCAGGATCAGCGAGTAGAACGCCTTCTGGACGTCGGGCGTGGCCGCGTTCAGCTCGTCCAGGAACAGGCAGTACGGCTCGTCACGGGCGATGGCCTCCGGCGGACAGAACACGGACCGCCCGTCGCGGATCTGCGGTACGCCGATCAGGTCCTCCGGCGCCAGCTGTGTACCGAGCAGGCTGACGCACTCCAGTCCCAGCGCCTGAGCGAACTCCCTTACCAGGGAGGACTTTCCGATGCCGGGGGCGCCCCAGAGGAACACGGGCCGCACGGTCGCGAGACCGAGCAGCAGCTCCGGAATCCGGGCGGGAGTGACGGTGACGGCAGCCTGCATACAGAAAACTCCAGGGGGTTCGTAGAGGACGGAGTGCGCGCGACAGCGCGGGGTCCGGTACGAACAGTGTGGGTACGGAGGCGCGTGGGCGCAGCCGATTATTCGGCGGCCCTGCTGGCACGGCTGCCCCGGCCACCACGACTGCCCCGACTCAGGCCGCCCGCTGGTCCCCCGGATCCCGGGGCGCCTCCAGGGGCACCTGCGGACCGTTGCACTCGCGCAGCCAGCGGCGCAGTACGCGGTGGATGTGCTCGGCGCCGACCAGTTCCTCCCCCTCCTCGACCGCGGCGGACAGCGCGACCGGCGCCATCAGGAAGGGCCTGCCCTGGGCCCCGCCGAGCCCGCCGTGCGAGCCGATCTGCTCCTCGAAGGCGAGCACCTCGCCCTCGGCCGGGTCGTACCAGGAGTTGACCATGATGTCGGCGGTGTGCGGGAAGGAGTGCGTACGGCGGACCGCGTCGGCCGCGCCGGGCCCGAAGTCGGCCAGCGGACCGGGGTGTTCACCGTCCGGCTCGTCCAACTCGTCCACCGGGATCTCCGCGCCGTGGGCGCCCAGCACCACTCCGCCGTGCTCCTCGCTGCGGACGAGGACGAAGCCGACGCCGGGATGGTTGGCGAGGGTGGTGAGCAGCGCGGGGTGGCGGGCGTCGATCTCCTCCTTGGTCATGCGGTGATGCACGTCCGGGAAGGAGATCAGGCCGAGGTTGCCGGAGGCGAGCACCAGAGGTTCGGAGTTACGGCCCGTGGGCACGTGCCGGCCGCCGTTCTCCTCGACGGGCCTGCGCAGCGCGGCGCGTACGGCGGCCCGTGCCTCGGCCCCGCTGTGGGTGCGCTGTGCCTTGCGCGACACGGGGAGCCCGCAGCCGGCCCGGACCAGGTCGCCGAGGGTGAGTCCGTACCGTCCCCGGAAGGTCTCGCCGGGGCTCTGTCCGTGGTCGGAGAGGAGGACGATCCGGTACGGGCGCGGGGCGTGTTCGGCGACGTTCGCGATCAACGCGAGGGAACGGTCGAGGCGTTGGAGGACTTTCTCCGTGTCGCGGCTGTGCGGTCCGGAGTGGTGGGCGACCTCGTCGTACGCGACCAGGTCGGCGTAGACGGCGGTGCGCCCGGCGAGCATGTCGCCCATCACAGCGGCGACGACCACGTCCCGCTCGACGACGGTCGCGAAGGCGCGGACCAGGGGGTAAAGGCCCCCGCGTGCGACGCGCGGGCGCATCTCCCGCATCCGGGCCCTGGTCGACTGGCCGATCTCGCGGCCGACCTCGGCGACGAAGGACAGGGCGGTGCGGACGGCGTTGGCGGGGTCGGAGAAGTAGGCGAAGTACCCCGCCCGGGAACGGTTCTCCCGGCCGCGCCGCCGTACCGCGATGGACAGCACGAGGGCCTGTTGGTCGGCGCCGCCGCTGAAGAGGTTGCCCCGGCTGGCGCCGTCGACGGTGAGCAGGCCGCCGTCGCCGGTGCGTTCGACGGCCCGGCGCTGGAGTTCGGCGGCGCTGGTGGGCCGGTTGCAGACCATGACCTCGCCCTTGTCCTTCTCGTACCAGCGGAAGGCGGGGATGTCGTGGTTGGTGCCGTGCAGGATGCCGAGCTGGCTGGCGCCGGTCTGGCTGGACCAGTCGGTACGCCAGGGAGTGAGCCGGTGGGTGGCGTCCAGCAGGCCCGCCACGGTCGGCATCAGCCCCTTCTCGACGGCCCGCACCAGGACGTCGTGGCCGACGCCGTCGAGCTGCAGGAACACCACACCGGGCGTCGTGGGCCCCGTGAGCGGCCGTGCGGTGCCACGTCGGTCGGCGAGGCGGTAGAGCCGTCTGCGGTAGGCGTCGTCGTCCCGTACGGCCAGGGCCGCGCCCGTCGCGGAGGCCACGGCGGACATCACCGCGGCGACCACCACCGCCGTCTCCGGCGCCACCTCGGGGCGGTCGGCCGGGGTCAGCCGCAGGGCGACGAGCAGCAGGAAGCCGTTGAGGAAGAAGACCAGCAGGCCGAGGACCAGGGCGGGCACGAGCAGCAGCAGCCGGACCAGCACCGGCCAGGCCAGCGCCGACAGCAGACCGAAGGCGCCGGCACCGATGGCCGCGGTGATCGCGATCCGGGTGGCGCTGTCGCCGTCGTCGCTCCGGATCTGGAAGTCCGGCAGGATGCCCGCGAGCACCAGCATCGTGAGCGTCGACACGGCCCACACCGCGACGCTCCGCCCGATCTGGCTGGCGATCCGCCGCCAAGGCCCCGCACCCACGCCCGCACACCTCACGTCCCGGCCCGTCCCCGTGGCGGGCCTGCACCCACCCTGTCACAACGGGCGGGCGCGGCCCGGCGTGCCCTGTGCGGGATCAGCGACCGTCGTACCCGGCGGTAGGCATGGACAGCCGGCGGTGCACCCGGGCCTTCATCTGGGCGTCGTACGACGGTTCCGCGCGGCCCACCGTCTCCACCCGCACCCCGCGCCGCTCGCACTCGGCGGTGAACTCGTCGACCGAGGTCAGCGCCTGTTCCAGGACCCGCTGGCTGGGCGCCACGAAGAGGTCGAGGCCGGGTTCGACGCCGTCCCAGAGGGCGGAGTGGTCGGGACGCAGACTGTTGACGAGCAACTCACGAGTGACGACATACCCATGTTCGGCGGCCCAGCGGGCGCACATCGCGTGCTGGCTTCGGGAGTCGACGAGGAACGGCTCCTCGTCGAGTTCTTCGAGCGGCGTCAGACTGGCGATCGCGGTGACCCGCGGCGGCTGGCCGGGCAGGCCGGAGGCGGCGTGCGCGTGTCCCATGGCGTCCCCCTCAAAGCTCCGGGCTTCCCCGTTCACCTCAGGGTTTTCCCCACTCGCCCCGGGTTTCCCGCCGACCCTACTCCTGCCCGTAGTCTTCGGGGAGTCGCGCGAAGGAGGCAAAGGGGTGCCGGTGGACATCACGTGGTGGGGGCACGCCACCTGTACGGTCGAGGACTCGGGCGTACGTCTGCTGACCGACCCCCTGTTCGTGCGCCGGCTCGCCCATCTGCGCCGTCGACGGGGCGAGTTGCCGCCGCCCGGCGCATGGAGCGCGCAGGTGGCGCTCGTCTCCCACCTTCACTCCGACCACCTTCATGTCCCCTCCCTCGCGCGCCTCGCGCCCGGCGCACACCTGATCGTGCCCCGGGGCGCACCGAAGGCGGTGCCGGGCCTGACGCGCCGCCTGGCGCACCTGCGGATCACGGAGGTGGCCCCCGGGGACCACACCAAGGTCGGTGACCTGGTCGTACGGGCCGTGTCTGCGCGGCACGACGGGCGGCGGCTCAACTTCGGACCGCAGCGGGCTCCCGCGCTCGGCTACGTGATCGAGGGCGAGGCGCGGACGTACTTCGCCGGGGACACGGGCCTGTTCGAGTCGATGGCCGAGGAGGTCGGGCCGGTCGACGTGGCACTGCTGCCGGTGGGCGGCTGGGGCCCGTACCTCGGCGAGGGCCATCTGAACGCCGAACGGGCGGCCGAGGCGCTGACCCGACTGGCGCCGCGCACCGCCGTGCCGGTGCACTACGGCACGTACTGGCCGATCGGGATGGACGCCGTACGCCCCCACGAGTTCTATTCGCCGGGTGAGGAGTTCGTACGCCTCGCGGCGGAGCGTGCGCCCTCGGTCGAGGTGCACCGGCTGGAGCACGGGGAGAGCATGCGCCTGGAGGTCGCGCCGTGAACGTGCTCCTGGCCGGCGCGGCGACCTCGGGGCAGGGGGCGGCCGGGCAGGCGATCGGCTACCCGACGCTGTTCCTGCTGGTGCTGATCGGGGCGCTGGTGCCGGTGGTGCCGACGGGGGCGCTGGTGAGTTCGGCGGCGGTGGTCGCCTTCCACGAGACCTCCCCGCTCGCCATGACCTTGGTGTTCGCGGTCGCCGCGCTGGCCGCGTTCCTCGGCGATGTGGCGCTGTACTGGCTGGGCCGGCGCGGGATGGGCTCGAAGAACGGCTCGCGCTGGCTGGCGGCGATCGAGTCCAGGGCCCCGGAGGACCGCCTTGCCCAGGCCCAGGAGAGGCTGAGCGAGCACGGAGTGACGGTCCTGGTCCTTTCCCGCCTGGTACCGGCCGGCCGCATCCCGGTGATGCTGGCCTGCCTGATGGCGAAGTGGCCGGTACGCCGCTTCGCCCGCGGCGACGTCCCGGCCTGCCTGGCCTGGGCGGCCACGTACCAACTGATCGGCGTCCTGGGCGGTTCCTTGTTCGACGAACCCTGGGAGGGCGTGGTGGCGGCGGTCGCCCTGACCCTGACGATCAGCGCGGCGCCGGGTGTGTGGCGCCGGGTGCGCGGGGTCCGCGGGGCGGCCTGAGAGAACGGCCCGGTTCTCGCCCCCGCCGCCCCTACCCGTCCCATCCCCAGGGGCTCCGCCCCTTCGACCCCGTCAGGGGGCGCAGCCCCTGAACCCCCGGCGGGGACTGCGTCCCCTGCACCCCGCTTCCGGGACTCCGCTCCTCAAAGGCCGGAGGGGCTGGATCTTTTAGCCCGTCCGGCGTTTGAGGACGAGGCCGTTCAGGCCGACAGCGGGGGTCTGGGGGCGCAGCCCCCAGAAGGATGGGACGGGTAGGGGCGGCGGGGGCGAGGAAAATTCAGGCCAGCACCCGCGAACCCCCCACCGGCAGGTCCCACAGGTCCTCTCGCGGCAGGCCTGCCTTCTCCCACGCCGCCCGTACCCGCGTCAGCGGTTCGAGGACCGGCTCGGCCGACAGGACGAACGTCGCCCAGTGCATCGGAGCCATCCGGCGCGCCCCCAGGTCCACGGCCGCCTGCACCGCCTCCTCCGGGTCGCAGTGCACATCACTGAGCCACCACCGGGGGTTGTACGCACCGATCGGCAGCAACGCGAGGTCGATCCCCGGATACCGCTGCCCGATACAGGCGAACCAGTGCCCGTACCCGGTGTCACCCGCGAAGTAGACCCGCTGACCGTCCAGGTCGGTGAGCACCCACCCGCCCCACAGGGTGCGGCAGGTGTCGGTGAGGCCACGCTTGGACCAGTGATGGGCCGGCACGAAGTCGAAGCGGACGCCGCCCAGTTCGGCCGTCTCCCACCAGTCCAGCTCGGTGACGTGGGTGAACCGGCGGCGCCGGAACCAGCGGCCGAGCCCGGCCGGCACGAACACCGGTGTGTCGCGCGGGAGTCTGCGCAGCGTCGGGGCGTCCAGGTGGTCGTAGTGGTTGTGGCTGATGACGACGGCGTCGACACGCGGCAGCGCGCTCCAGGCGACGCCCACGGGGGTGATCCGGGCCGGTGTCCCCAGGATGCGGCGCGACCAGACCGGGTCGGTGAGGACGGTGAGCCCGCCGATCCTGACCACCCAACTGGCGTGCCCCGCCCAGGAGACGGCGACCGTGCGCGCGTCCACGCGGGGCAGCGGGCCGGGTTCGAAGGGCAGACGCGGAATGTCGGCGAGACCTTCCGGCGTCGGCCGTACCGCGCCCTCCCTGGCGAATCTGGCCATGCCCCGGAGGCCGGGCAGCGGAGCGGTCAGGCGGTCGGCGAAGGAACGCGGCCACACCCGGTCGCCGTGCGGCGGCTGAAGCACCTCAGGAGTCGTGGTCGGGCCAGTGCCAGTACCAGTACCTGTGCCTGTGCCTGTGCCTGTGCTGATGCTCTTGGTCGTGGTCGACTCGGACTGCTGCGTCATCGAGGAGGCTCCCGTCGCTGAGCGTCGTCACGGAGATCGTCGAAGATCGATCCCATCAGGGTCAACGCGCGTCGCACGTGTGGCAGTTCCAACGGTTCGGGTGATCTGAGCGACTGCGTCCGTTCCCCGGGCGTGTCGCCGAGCAGCGCGCCCGTGGCCAGCCGGACGCGCAGCGCCGCGAGGTCGTCCCCGAACCGGTGACCGCCCGGCGCGGGCATCCCGAGCCGGGCGGTGAGGAAGTCCTCCAGCTCCTGGGCGTCACCGACACCGTGGGCACCGAGGGCGGTCCGCAGGGGGCCCAGATCGACGTACAGATGGCGGCCCGCGCGCGGGGGCCGGGCCAGACAGCCCGCGGCGATCACCGCGCGGTGCACGGCGACGGCCACGCGCGCGTGCAGGCGTACGGCGGCCGTGAGCCGTTCGGTGACCGGGGCGGGCTCGCCGAGGGCGTAGGCCGCAGCGGCGGCGACCGGTTCGGCGATCCGGGCGTCGAGCGCGGTGAGGACGTCGAGCACGCGCGAGCGTAGGGCGTCGCCTTCGGCGTTCGCGGGGAAGCGGGCGAGGGCGGCGGGCCAGCCCGGCGGCAGCAGCGCGCCGCACAGGTCGGTGACGACGGTGACCTTGTCGGGCAGCATCTCGGCCGGGCTGAGCAGCACGGTGTCGTGCGGCCGGTGCAGGGTGTCGCGCCAGGTCTCGTCGCTGACCAGATGCAGGCCCTCCGCCGCCGCTGCCTCGACGGTCTCGTGCAGGAGTTCGGGCGGGGCGACGGTCGCCGTCGGGTCGTCGGCCACGGAGAGGACGAGCAGCCGGGGATCACCGCCCTCGGCGCGCACCCTCCGTACGGTCTCCAGGAAGGCGTACGGGTCCGGCACGCCCCCGCACTCGGCGGGCGTGCCCACATGGAACACGGATCTGCCCAACGCCCGCACCTGGGGCTCCCACCAGGCCGCGCAGGGCCGGGGCACCAGGACGTCGCCGCCGATCGCGGCGGTCAGTGCGAGCAGCAGGGCCGGGGCGCCGGGGGCCGCGGCCACCCGGTCGAGGTCGGCGGACAGTCCGCGCCGGGCCCAGTAGCCGCAGGCCGCGTCGAGGAGCGCGGGGCCGCCGCCGGTCGGCTGCGCGTCGGGGCGGGTGGCCGCGGCGGCGAGGACGGCGGCGAGTTCGGGCAGTACGGGGAGTCCGTCGCCGGGGAGCGGCGGGCCGTAGCGGACGGGGCCGTGCCCCTGGGGGTCCGTCCGCCGCATGCGTACCTCCGCGCGGTTGCTGGTGCGGTGCCTGGTGGCTGTTTGTGGGTGCTGGTACCCACGGTGACAGGGACCCATGGGAGCCCGCTCGGGTTGCCTCGGCCGGCCGCGCGGACGGCGCGGGCGGCATCCCGGGTCACCCGCGCGCGGACGTGTTCCTGCGGCGGAGCCGGTGTACGGCGGCCCCGGCGGCGCCCGTGATCAGCACTCCCCCGGCGACCAGCGCGGGCACCGAGTCGGTGAACGCACCGCCCTGACCGGCCTCCACCCCGCGCTGCACCGGGGCGGGGGTGGGCTCGTAGGGGTGTGTGGGGACGTGTGTGGGGACGTGCGTGGGAGTGTGCGTCGGGCAGGTGCCCAAGCCCTGGAAGTCGCCGGTCAGGGAGCCGCCGCTCTGGGTGTCGACGCCGTGCGACTGGGTGGCGCAGGTGCCGGTGCCGTCGCGCGTGACGGTGAACGTCGCCTTCCACGCCTTGCCCTGGCCACCGGCCTGCCCGGGACACATACCGTCGGCGGACAGCTCGGAGGCCGGTGCGCCGGCGCTCTGGTCGGCCTCGAAGGTCAGGTCGGGCGCGATCTTCGCGGTGCCGCTGTAGGCGGGGCCGGCCGTCGGGTCGTCGGTGCCGGGGACCTGCTGGAGCTGGACGGTGCCCAGCTCGAAGCCCTGCGAGTGCGCGTCGATCGACACGGGCGGGGTCCCGCCGGTCGCCTCGCAGGCCACGGAGACGGTGACGGTGCCGCCGGGGCCGACGGTGCCCGGGCTGACCTCCCCGGCGGCGTCCGCGGACACGGCCGGGGCCGCGATGCCCAGGGCGGCACCGGCCAGGGCGGCGACGGACAGGACACGGGCGGTGCGGCGCATGGCTGGGCTCCTTCGAGCGGCGGCTGCGGAGCACGTCGGGTGATGCCCCGCATCCCCATGACAGCCCGACGGGGCGTGGGGCGCGCGCGGCCGGACACCATTCGCGGGACGCGCACACCCGAGCGGGTGACACACCCGCTGCCGGTGGCCGACCGCATCCGCCGGTTCCTGCTCGCGCCTCCCTGCGCCGGGGCCCGTACCTGCGCTGCCGACCTGTGGATGTACCCGTGCCGACCGGCATCTGTAAGTGCCGGTGCCAGCACCACCAGCACCACCAGCACCGCCCGACCCTCGCGCACCCCCACCCGCGCTCGCCCAACCACCACCCCCCAACCCGACCGTCAGTTCGACAGGGAGACCAGCTCCCCTTCCAAGCCCCGCCCCCGCCGCGCGACCACACGCGCCGCCACCTCCGACAGCTTGCGGTTGGTGGCCTGTGAGATCCGGCGCAGTATGCCGAAGGCGTCGTCGGCGTCGCAGCCCAGGACGTGCATGACGATGCCGCACGCCTGGTCGACGACGGGCCGGGTGCGCAGGGCGGTGCCGAGCTGCTCCAGTTCGGTGAGGGCGGCGCCGTAGGAGCGGTCGCGGACCAGACAGGTGGCCGCGAGGTCGCCGAGCGCCCGTACGGGACCGTGCGGGGCGTCCTCCAGGGTGCCGGGCCGGAAGCTGTAGAGGCTGAGGGTGACCGTCAGCCCGGAGCGCCGGAAGGGCAGCGTGACGCTGGAGCGGACCCCCGAGTCGAGCGCCACGGCTCGGTACTCGGGCCAGCGCCGCTCGTTCAACAGGTCGGCCGAGTCGACGGGCGTACCGCGTTCGAGGGCGGCCGGGATGGGCCCGTCGCCGGAGCGGAGCTGGACGGTGACGAGGCCCGCGAGGTCGGGATGGGTGACGGCGGCCGAGCGTTCCGGACCCGTCTCCTGTGCGGTTCCGGTGCCTGTCTCGGTCACCATGCTGCTGGCCCCGCAGCAGTCGGCGGTGCAGCGGACGGCCTGCTCGACAAGCTCCGACAGTCTGCGTCCGGGCACGGTCGATTCGGTCGACTCCCTTGCCCAGTGGCCGAGTTGATCGCTGTCCGGCATCGCGCCCACCTCCTTCTTTTCCGCGCCTGCCCGCTTGTCCACAAGGAAAACGGGTTAGGTTCATGTCATGGCGCAGACTGATGAATTCGGTGAGGAACTTGTGGATTTTGTGCGCAGGGTCGCCGAGTTGAAGGCTGCGAGGTCAGTACCGCCCGACGACCTCCCGACCGTCCTGGACGCGGCCATCTTCGAACTCGACCATGTGGCCGACCAGTTGTGGCCCTGGTACGAGCGGCTGTCGTCGACCCTGCCCTCCGCAGGCGCGGGTCAACGGGACCGTCAGGACCAGCAGTTGCTGCGGATGATCTTCCAACAGCTCCCGCTGCCCGTGGCGTTGACGGACCGCGAGACAGTGGTGCGTCGCCTGAACCCCGCGGCGACGGCCTTCACCGGCGCCCGCGCGGGCTATGCGACGGGCCGTCCGCTGACGGGCTTCCTCGTGCACGCCGACCGGGCCGCGTTCCGCTCCCAGGTCGCGGCGGTGGCCCGTGGCGAGGGCGACCGGGGCCTCACCGTACGGCTCCAGCAGCGCCCGTCCCTACCGGTGCACACGACCCTCACCGGGCTCAGACCGAACGGCGAACCCCGCGCCACGGTCCTGGTGGTGCTCCAGCCCGCGGACCTGAGTCTGCCGCCGAGCCGGCCCGAACCGGCGGGGAACCCGGCCGCGGCCCTCCCCGATCTCTCCGAGGCGACCCGGCACGCGACCCTGCTGGACCTCCTGGACGCCATGACCTCGGCCCTGCTGACCTGCCCGTCCCATGATCCGCAGACGGTTCTGGAGCGGGCGGCCGGGGTGCTGCACGGCCGGTTCGCGGACTGGGTGATCGCCGACACGGGCGGCGCCCGTCCGTCCCGTACGACCGTGCTGGGGCCGTCCGGGACGGACACGGCCGGCGTCGCGGCTCAGGATCCCGCCGACTGTCCGCTGGTCGTCGAGGCGGCGCGGGGTGGCTCCCCCGCGCCGCGGGTTCGCCCCGACGATCCGGACGCCTTCGGCCTCGACGCGACCGGTGCACCGGTCCTGGTCCAGGCGAACGTGACGTCCCTGCTGTGCGTACCGCTGACCCGCGACGGCGTCGTCCACGGCGTGCTCACCCTGTTCCGCAGCGGCACACGGCCGGCGTTCTCGCTGGCGGAGGCGCAGACGATGGACATGATGTCCCGTCACATCGCCCTGGCTATGGGTGAGTTGCCGCAGAAGGCGCGCAAGGACAACGGATCACCCGGTCGTTCCGGATCTAGGCGACGTCCTTCATGACCTGGTCCCGCAGCCGGTTGCAGGAGCGGCTGATCAGGCGGGAGACGTGCATCTGGGAGATGCCGAGCTGCTCGGCGATACGGCTCTGGGTCATGTCCCCGAAGAACCGCATGTAGAGGATGTCGCGTTCACGCTCGGGCAGCGCCCGCAGCCGGGGCTTGACGGCCTCGCGGTCGATGACGGTGTCGAGGGCCGGGTCGGCTGCGCCGAGGGCGTCGCTGAGGGAGTATCCGTCCTCGCTGCCGGGCAGTTCGGCGTCGAGGGAGAGCGCGGTGAAGCTCTCCAGGGCCTCCAGGCCGACCTTGACGTCCTCCTCGCTCATGTTGGCGTGCTCGGCGATCTCAGCGACGGTGGGCCTGCGGCCCGGGATGGTCTGCGCCAGGTCCTGGGAGGCGAACCGTACGCGGTTGCGCAGGTCCTGGACCCGGCGCGGTACATGCAGGGTCCACATGTGGTCCCGGAAGTGGCGCTTGATCTCACCGGTGACGGTGGGTACGGCATAGCTCTCGAAGGCGTTCCCGAGTGCGGGGTCGTAGCGGTCGACGGCCTTGACCAGGCCCAGCGCGGCCACCTGGCGCAGATCGTCCATGCTCTCGCCGCGGTTGCGGAAGCGGCCCGCGAGCCGGTCGGCCATGGGCAGCCAGGCCTCGACGATCCTCTGGCGCAGGGTGTCGCGCTGTTGGCCCTCGGGAAGGGCGGCGAGCTTGCGGAACAACTCGGCGGTGTCGGGGGCGTCATGGTGGGGATGACGCTTCGGACTCACTTGGGTTCGCATGATGCGACGCAACTCCCTCGGAGTGCTCAGGGTTGGACGGACGGTCCCCGTGGAAGCGCGCGTCCAGCCCGGACAGACACACCCGGGTCGGCGGTACACCGCTCCCACGGACGTGCCTCCTGTCCGAAGCACTGATGTTGCGGCTGCCCCGCCCCATGCCCGCCAAACAGGTTTTCGGGGACGGGACCTGGTGACTCGGCACAGAACCACTCGTACGTCTCCGCTCCCGGGAGTTCTCATGAGCACCAAGGTTGCCGACCAGGTCCTGCAGCGGCTGCGGGAGTGGGGTGTGGAACAGGTCTTCGGGTATCCGGGCGACGGCATCAACGGCCTGCTCGCCGCCTGGGGCCGGGCCGAGGACCGACCACGCTTCATCCAGTCGCGGCACGAGGAGATGTCCGCGTTCCAGGCGGTCGGTTACGCCAAGTTCAGCGGCCGCCTCGGAGTGTGCGCGGCGACCTCGGGTCCTGGCGCGATCCACCTCCTGAACGGCCTGTACGACGCCAAGCTGGACCATGTGCCGGTGCTGGCGATCGTCGGCCAGACGCATCGCAGCGCGATGGGCGGGTCGTACCAGCAGGAGGTCGATCTGCACTCCCTGTTCAAGGACGTCGCCTCGAACTTCGTGGAGACGGTCACTGTGCCCGAGCAGCTGCCGAACGTCCTGGACCGGGCGATCCGCACCGCGTACGCGCGCCGCGCCCCGACGGCGGTCATCATCCCCGGCGACGTCCAGGAACTCGACTACTCGGCGCCCACGCACGAGTTCAAGATGGTGCCCTCCAGCCTGGACCGCAGCGCGTGGACGACGGTCCCCTCCCAGGAGTCCCTGGTCCGGGCCGCCGAGATCCTCAACGCCGGTGACAAGCCCGCGATCCTCATCGGCCAGGGCGCGGCGGGCGCCCAGCCGGAGGTCGAGCGGATCGCCGAACTCCTCGGCGCGGGCGTCGCCAAGGCGCTGCTCGGCAAGGACGCGCTGAGCGACGAACTCCCGTACGTCACCGGTGCGATCGGGCTGCTGGGCACGCGTCCCTCGTACGAGCTGATGCGCGACTGCGACACCCTGCTGACGATCGGTTCCTCCTTCCCGTACTCCCAGTTCCTCCCGGACTACGGCCACGCGCGCGCCGTCCAGATCGACATCGACCCGCACATGGTGGGGATGCGCTATCCGTACGAGGTGAACCTCGTCGGCGACGCCAAGGCGACGCTGGAGCGGCTGATCCCGCTGCTGGACACGGCGGAGCGGGGCCGTGAGTGGTACGACACGGTGTGCGCGAACGTCGTGCACTGGCAGGACGTGCTGGAGCGGCGGGCCGCGTTGTCGGCCGATCCGATCAACCCGGAGTACGTGGCGCGGGCCCTGAGCCCGCTGCTGCCGGACGACGCGATCGTCACGTCGGACTCCGGATCGACGGCGAACTGGTACGCACGGCATCTGTCGATGCGGCCCGGGATGCGCGCTTCGCTCTCCGGGACGCTGGCCACGATGGGCTGCGCGGTCCCGTACGCGATCGGCGCGAAGTTCGCCCATCCGGACCGGCCGGTGATCGCGCTGGTCGGGGACGGGGCGATGCAGATGAACGGGCTGGCGGAGATGATCACCGCGGCGAAGTACCGCGACCGCTGGACGGACCCACGGCTGGTGGTGGGGGTGTGGAACAACCAGGATCTCAACCAGGTCACGTGGGAAATGCGCGCGATGGAGGGCGCTCCCTCCTTCCTCCCCTCGCAGGAGCTGCCGGACATCCCGTACGCGGCCTTCGCCCGCTCCCTGGGCCTGACCGGCGTACGGGTGGAGCGGCCTGAGGACGTCGAGGCGGGCTGGCGGGCGGGTCTTGAGGCCGACGGCCCGGCGGTGATCGAGTTCCGCACCGACCCGGCCGTCCCGCCGGTGCCCCCGCACGCCACCTGGCAGCAGTTGGAGGCGACGGCCTCGGCCGTCCTCAAGGGCGACGCCGACCGGGGCGCGATGATCCGCCAGGGCCTCAAGGCCAAGGTCCAGGAGTTCCTGCCGGGCCGGGATCGGGGCGGCGAGAGCCGCGCGGGGAGCACCCGGCCGAAGAAGCACCGATGAGGTGGTCCTGTCGGGTGTCGGCACCGGATCTTCGGGTACGCGGCGGACACCCCCGAAGGCTGGAGGCAGTCATGCAGCAAGGCAGCGGCCGTGTCAGCGCCCATCGCGACGACGAGATGAAACACCAGGTCCAGGGCCTGCTGAGGTCCGGCCACCCGACCAGTACCGAGGAGTGGCACGACCCGGAGCCCGCCGCCGAGGACGACCCGCCGATCGCGGGCGGCCCGGTGGCCCCCGACCGCTCCCCGGCCGGGCTGGAGACGGTGCGCTTCGAACTGGCCCGCTTCCTGGGCCGTACGTCCTTCCCGGCCGGTCCGCGCGAACTGCGCGGCCTCCTGCGCGCCGGCCACGCCCCCGACACCCTGGTCGAGCCCCTGGAGCGGCTCCCCAGGAACGCCCGCTACGCCTCCGTGCAGAAGCTCGCCGAGGCGATCGTGAGCGGCGGCCCGGAGTCACGCCCGCGCGACAAGTGACCGCGGCGGCGGGCCGCCGAACCGAGAAAGGACACCGAGGACATGCGTATCGCGTTTCTGACCGCACCCGAGGGTGTCGAGCAGATCGAGCTGACCGAGCCCTGGCAGGCGGTGACCGACACGGGCGACGAACCCGTGCTCGTGTCGACGAAACAGGGCCGGGTGCAGGCCTTCGACCACCTCGACAAGGCGGACACATTTCCCGTGGAGGAGGTGGTCGGCGAGGTACCGGCCGCGTCCTTCGGCGGGCTCGTGCTGCCCGGCGGGGTGGCCAACCCCGACTTCCTGCGCACGGACGAGCGTGCCGTCGCGTTCGTACGGGACTTCTTCGACCGGGGCCGGCCGGTCGCCGCGATCTGCCACGCCCCGTGGACGCTCGTGGAGGCGGACGTCGTCCGGGGCCGGGTGCTGACCTCGTGGCCGAGCCTCGCCACCGACATCCGCAACGCGGGCGGCGAGTGGGTCGACGAGCAGGTGCGGATCTGCGACCACGGGCCCAACGTCCTGATCACCAGCCGTAAACCGGACGACCTGAAGGCGTTCTGCGCGGCGCTCGTGTCCGAGCTCGACAAGTCCGCCGTGGCCGGCGAGAAGGCTGTCTGACGGACTCGGTCACGGCGGGCGAGCTCGGGGCACGGGCGCGTACGGCTACTTCGAACTGTACGAGTCCTGCGCGGAGTTCACACCGATGTTCATTCGTCCGTGCAGCCTCGCTCCCGGGCGCCCTCGCGGGTGCGGCCCGCGGTGATCGGGCGGCGTGGGTGGCGGCGCAGGTACTCGCCCTCCAGGCCCGCCATGCGCGCGTTGTGGGTGCGCAGGGCGTCGTTCGAACCGTGCAGGAGCGTGTCGTGGCGTGTGCGGTGGATCGTCTCCAGCTCGCGCATCAGCTGCTGGTCGTCCAGCCGGCTCGGGTCGACTCCGGTCATGGTGACACCCCGCTCGTCGTGGCGTCCTTCCACTGTACGAAGAACCGGGCGCGCGGGCCTCGTGTGCTACCGGGCCCGCTCCACGCGCCGCTCGTCCCACACAGGCTCCGGGGTCTCCCGGACCCGCCCGTCGCTGCCGAAGACCAGATAGCGGTCGAACGAACGAGCGAACCAGCGGTCGTGGGTGACGGCGAGAACCGTGCCCTCGAACGCCTCCAGCCCCTCCTGGAGGGCCTCGGCGGACTCCAGGTCGAGGTTGTCCGTCGGCTCGTCCAGCAGCAGCGCGGTGACGCCCTCCAGCTCCAGGAGCAGGATCTGGAAGCGGGCCTGCTGTCCCCCGGAGAGCCGGTCGAAGCGCTGCTCGGCCTGCGCGGTCAGCTCGTAGCGGCGCAGCCGGGAACTGGCCGCACCCCGGTCCTGCGCGTGCTCGGACCACAGGATGTCGAGGAGCGTACGGCCCTCCAGCTCGGGGTGGGCATGCGTCTGGGCGAAGTGCCCGGGCACGACCCGTGCGCCGAGCTTCCACTCGCCCGTGTGGTTCACGGTGTCCCCGGCGAGCAGTCGCAGGAAGTGCGACTTGCCGGAACCGTTGGACCCGAGGACGGCGACCCGCTCCCCGTAGAAGACTTCGAGATCGAAGGGTTTCATCAGCCCGGTCAGCTCAAGTCCCTTGCAGGTGACGGACCTTACGCCGGTCCGGCCGCCCTTGAGCCGCATGGTGATGTCCTGCTCGCGCGGCGGCTCGGGCGGCGGACCGGCCTCCTCGAACTTGCGCAGCCGAGTCTGGGAGGCCGCGTACCTCGACGCCATGGCCGGGCTGTTCTCAGCGGCCTGACGGAGGTTCAGCACCAGCTTCTTCAACTGGGCGTGCTTCTCGTCCCAGCGCCGGCGCAACTCATCGAAGCGTGCGAACCGTTCACTACGCGCCTGGTGATAGGTGGCGAAGCCGGCACCGTGCACCCACGCGTCCGCACCGGCGGGCCCCGGTTCGACGGACACGATCTTCTGCGCGGACCGCGAGAGCAACTCCCGGTCGTGGGAGACGAAGAGAACGGTCTTCCGGGTCTCCGCGAGCCGTTCCTCCAGCCACCGCTTGCCGGGTACGTCGAGGTAGTTGTCCGGCTCGTCGAGCAGCAGCACCTCGTCCGTGCCGCGCAGCAGCGCCTCCAGCACCAGCCGCTTCTGCTCACCGCCGGACAGCGTCCGCACCAGCCGCCACTGGGCCTTCTCGTACGGCACCCCGAGCGCGGCCGTGGTGCACATGTCCCACAGCGTCTCGGCCTCGTACCCGCGCGCCTCGGCCCAGTCGGACAGCGCCTGCGCGTACTGCAGCTGGGCGGCCTCGTCGTCGACGGTCAGCATGCCGTGCTCGGCCACGTCGACGGCCTTGGCGGCCTCCTGGATACGGGGCGTGGCGACCGACACGAGCAGGTCCCGTACGGTCGTCTCGTCCCGCACGGAGCCCACGAACTGGCGCATCACCCCGAGCCCGCCACCCACGTTGACGGTCCCGCCATGCGGTTTCAGCTCACCGGAGATCAGCCGCAGCAGGGTCGTCTTCCCGGCCCCGTTGGGCCCCACCAGGGCCACGACGGCCCCTTCCCCGACGCGGAACGACACATCGCCGAGCAGCGCCCTCCCATCGGGGAGGTAGTACTCAAGATGCGCTGCTTCGAGATGTCCCATGGGCCGCATTCTGCGGGCGGACGGCAACCCCGGGCAAACCCATAAACACCCGGCCACGGAAACGCGCCCCGACAGGGGCGCGGGGAACTGCGCGACCAGCCCCCACCGGCCCGCGGCCAAAGAACCGCCTACCCGGCGGAGCCCAGAAGCTCTCCAGCAGGCCCACTCTCACCCGGCCCGGCCGCAGCCACCACCGCCCCCGCCCAGGACACCGCCTTCCACCCATCCACCGGCGACCCCTCCAGAACAACCACACCAGTGTTGTCGAGCCGATGCTCGGCGGCGAAAGCCACGTCGACATTGTCCGCCCGGGCCGCCGCCCACATCCGGATCGCGGCGCCATGACTGACCATGGCGACGGTGCCAACCCCACTCTCGGCGGCCTCCGCCACCACCGCGTCGAACCGCCCGAGCGCCTCGACCCCGTTCTCCCCATCCGGCATGCGCAGCTCCGTGTCACCGGCCGCCCACGCGAAGACGGTGGTCATGTAGAGATCCGCCGCCTCGGCGTCCCCCCGCATCTCCAGGTCCCCGGCGGACACCTCCCGGATCCCGTCCCGCACCAGGACGTCCAGGCCACGCGCCCCGGCCAGCGGAGCGGCGGTCAGCTGCGTACGGATCAGGGTGGACGCGTACAGCGCGTCGATGTCCTCGCCCGCGAGCGCCTCCGGCAGCGCGGCGGCCTGCCGCTCCCCCAGCTCGGTCAGTGCGGCCCCCGGAACTGCGGTGTCCAGCAGATACAACACGTTCGACGGGGTCTGACCGTGCCGGATGAGGAGCAGACGCATACGGGTTTTCCTCTCGCCCTACGACACTTGCGACAAGCCCCACAACACGCACAACCGACGCGTTCGACAAGACAAAAGGGCTCACTTCAGGGTACCCAGAGCGTCATGACCGCAGACATCGACCTCACCGTCCCACTGCCCGGCCGCCACGCCCTGCGCAAACACCTGCTGAATCTGGACTCCCGGCTGTTCGAGACCGCCGCCACCCTGCACTGGCCGGGCGCCGAACGCGTCCTGCCGAGGCTGAGCCGCAGCGCGAACCACGGCGTCCTGTGGATGGCGACGGCGGCCGCCCTGGCGGCCACCGGGAGCCCCAGGGCCCGCCGGGCCGCCGTCCGGGGCCTGGCCTCCCTCGCGGTGGCCTCCGCGACGATCAACACGGTCGGCAAGCGCTCGGTACGCCGGCCACGCCCCGTGCTGGACCCCGTACCGCTGGTCAGGCAGCTGAAGCGGCAGCCGATCACCACGTCGTTCCCGTCCGGTCACTCGGCGTCGGCGGCGGCCTTCGCGACCGGGGTCGCCCTGGAGTCCCGGGGCCTCGGGGCGGTGGTGGCGCCGGTCGCCTTCTCGGTGGCGATGTCCCGGGTCTACACCGGCGTCCACTTCCCCAGTGACGTCCTGGCGGGCGCGGTCCTTGGCGCGGGCGCCGCGTTCGCCGTACGAGCACTCGTGCCGACCCGCGACCAGTCCACGCCCCCCGGCCCGCCGCACGCGACGGCCCCCGCACTGCCCGACGGCGAGGGGCTGATCCTCGTGGCGAACACGGCGGCGGCCACCGCCGACCGGGCCCGCGCACTGGGTGACGTACTGCCGCTGGCGGAGATCGTGGAGTGCGCGCCACAGGACGTACGGGACGAGTTGGAGAAGGCGGCTGCCCGCTGCCAGGTGCTCGGGGTGTGCGGCGGCGACGGCACCGTGAACACGGCCGCCGAGGTCGCCCTGCGGCACGGAAAGCCGCTCGTGGTCCTGCCCGGCGGCACGCTCAACCACTTCGCGCTCGACCTGGGGGTGGCGGACGTCCGGGACGTCGGCCGGGCGGTGCGGCAGGGCGAGGCGGTGCGGGTGGACGTGGGCCGGTTCCGGTCCGGGGAGCAGGAGGGCGTCTTCCTCAACACGTGCAGCCTGGGCGTCTATCCGGAGCTGGTGCGCGAGCGTGAGCGCTGGTCGGACCGGATCGGCGGCTGGCCGGCCGGGGTGGTCGCGGCGGCACGTGTCCTGCGCACCGACAGTCATCCCCTGGAGGCCCAGTTCCGGGGCGGCACACACCCGTTGTGGCTGCTCTTCGCGGGCAACGGCACCTACCACCGCCTGGGCCTCGTACCGGCCCGCCGGCTCGACCTGGCGGACGGGCGGCTCGACGTACGGGTGGTGCACGGCGGCCGGCGGCCCGCGCTGCGCCTCCTGGCGGCGGCTGTGGCGGGCCCGCTGACCCGCTCCCCCGCCCACGCGGGTGTCCGGGTCCACCGTCTCCACGTGGACGACGTGACGCCGGGGACCCTCCTCGCGTACGACGGCGAGGTCACGGAGGTGACGGGCGGCGTGACGCTCGAAAAGCTCCCGGAGGCGCTGACGGTCTACCGCCCGCTCGGCCGGAACTGACCGCCGGTTGTCCACACTCCAAGACGCTGGTCTCATTATTCGGCACGGCTGCGTACGGTGAAGGAGAACGAGCCGAGAAGACGAGAAGGGGCACGGTCATGTCCAAGCCGCAGTCGCAGCCGCAGGAGACCGCCGTCTACACGCACGGGCACCACGAGTCCGTGCTCCGCTCGCACACCTGGCGCACCGCCGCCAACTCGGCCGCGTACCTCCTCGGTTCGCTGAAGCCGCACATGCGGATCCTGGACATCGGCTGCGGCCCGGGCACGATCACCGCCGACCTGGCGGAACTGGTCCCCGACGGCCATGTCACCGGCGTCGACCGGGCGCCGGGCATCCTGGACCAGGCCAGGGCCACGGCGGCCGAACGGGGCCTCGGCAACGTGGAGTTCGCGGTCGCGGACGTCCACTCGCTGGACTTCCCGGACGACACGTTCTGTGTGGTCCACGCCCATCAGGTGCTCCAGCACGTGGGCGACCCGGTGCGGGCGCTGCGCGAGATGCACCGGGTCACCAAGCCGGGCGGGTACATCGCCGTCCGCGATGGGGACTACCTGGCCATGGCCTGGTATCCGGAGTCGGCGGGGCTGGACGACTGGCTGGACCTGTACCGGCGGGTGGCCCGCGCCAACGGGGGCGAGCCGGACGCGGGACGCCGGCTGAAGTCCTGGGCGCTGCGGGCCGGTCTCACGGACATCACGGCCACGTCCAGTACGTGGACGTTCGCGGACACCGACGAGGTCGCCTGGTGGAGCGGTCTGTGGGCGGACCGGACGCTGGCGTCGGCGTACGCGGACCGGGCCACGGAGGGTGGGCTCGCGACTGTGGAGCAGCTGCGGGCGGTGTCGGAGGCGTGGCGGGAGTGGGGGCGCCGGGAGGACGCCTGGTTCACCGTGCCGCACGGCGAGATTCTCTGCCGAAAGGCCTCATGATTCGCCCGGCCGATGTCTGAGTCGTGGATTTCTGGAAACCCGGTGTGCAGGAGGTTCACACTATGGTTCCGATTCTGCTCGTACTGCTTCTGGCCCTGATTCTCTTCGGTGCCGGATTCGCGGTGAAGATACTCTGGTGGATCGCGCTGATCGTCCTTGTCGTCTGGCTACTGGGATTCCTGGTGCGGGGCACGGGTGCGGGCGGCGCAAGGGGCCGCTGGTATCGCTGGTAGCCACAAGGGTCCGAGCGGCCCGAGGTCCTGATTCAGGACCTCGGGCCGCAACCCGTGCCACTGCCGAAGAAGGAGTAGACGGCCCAGGGGCCGGTGAGTTCGACCCTCGGTCCAGGGGCGATACCGTCCGCCTCACGCTTTGTCCGGTCGACCAGTTCCACGAATTGCTCGGAATCCTCGCGCGTCACAAGATAGGCCGCTTCGAGGACATTCGGCGACGCGTACAGTCGGTGGTCCTCGGCGTACCGAGAAAGAGTCCGGTGCAATTGCCCGGCGAAAACCTCGGCGTTCTCTTCGAGGCCTTCGAGATACACCTTCACGCGCCACTCCACCCGCCCGCAAAAGCGGTCGAGAGCGCGCCGGAAGTCGTCCTCGCGTTCCTCGATCATCACGCGTACGGCGCTGTCGTCCCGGAAGACGGTGGCGGGCCGTAGGGGCAGCGGGGTCGTGACGGCGGTCAGCGCGTCGATCACGGCGTGGTGGGCCCGGTCGCCGTCGTCCGTCCGCTGCCGGAGCGGCTCCTCGGCGAAGTCCGCCTCCGGCACCGTACTGACGACGGCGACCAGACCGTGATGGGTGAGCAGTTTCGGCGGGACACCCGCGACCCCCGTCAACTGGGCCTGCAGGGCCGCGTCGAAGGGACGGCAGACGGCGTAGACGTACCGCAGTCGGGTCATCGGGGTCTCCTCGTCCTCACGGCGTGATCGCTTCCTCCACGAGCATCCGGCCCGCCGCCATGATCGAGTCGGCGTCGATGCCCGCGGCGTGCAGCTGCTCGTCAGGGGTCGCCGAGCCGGGCATCGTCCGGACGGCGAGGCGTACCAGGCGGGGCAGCGGGCGTCCGTCGAGGAAGGCGTCGAGGACCGCGTCGCCGATGCCGCCCTCCTCGCGGTGGTCCTCGACGGTGAGCAGACAGCCGGTCTCCTCGGCGGCCCGGCGCAGGGTGACCTGGTCGACGGGCTTGACGGAGTACAGGTCGACGACCCGGACCGGGATGCCCTGGGCGCCGAGCGCGTCGGCCGCGGCCAGGGCCTCGTGGACGGTCACGCCCGCCGCGACCACCGTCAGCCGGTCCTCGCGCCCGGCGGTGCGCAGCACCTTGCTGCCGCCGATCGGGAACTCCTCGCCGGGCCCGTACAGCCCCGGTGTCCCGCCGCGTGAGGTGCGCAGATAGCCGATGCCGTCGAGACCGGCCATCGTGGCGACGAGCTGCGCGGTCTGGTGGGCGTCGCACGGATACAGCACCGTCGAGCCGTACAGCGCACGGAACATCGCCAGGTCCTCCAGGCCCATCTGGGAGGGCCCGTCCTGTCCGATGGCGACGCCCGCGTGCGAGCCGACGACGTTGATCCGGGCCCCGCTGACCGCCGCCATCCGCAGGAAATCATGCGCGCGGGTCAGGAAGGCCGCGAACGTCGACACGTACGGGATCCAGCCGCGCGACGCCAACCCCACGGCGGCGGCGACCAGTTGCTGTTCGGCGATGTAGCACTCGAAGAACCGGTCGGGGAACTCCTTGGCGAAGGCCTCCGCGCGTGTCGAGTCGCTCACCTCGCCGTCGAGGGCCACGACATCGCCCCGCGCGTTGCCGAGCGCGGCGAGCGCCTGCCCGTAGGCGTCCCGGGTGGCGACCTCGTTCTCCCTGTCCCAGCGGGGCAGTTCGAGGTGCCCGGCGCGTACGGAGTGCAGGGCGCGGGCGGCGCGCGGCTCGGGCGGGCGGACGCGCAGCTCACGCGGGCCGCCGAGTTCGGCGATCGCCTCGTCGGCGTCCGGCAGCGGTTTGCCGTGCAGTCCCTCACGGTCCTCGACGGAGGCGACACCCTTGCCCTTGAGGGTGCGGGCAAGGATGACGACAGGCTGCCCGGTCGTGGACTCGGCCTCGGTGTAGGCACGGTCGACGGCCTCGACGTCGTGTCCGTCGATCTCGACGGTGTGCCAGCCGAAGGCCTTGAACCGGCGGGCGTAGGCGTCGAGATCGTGCCCGTGCCGGGTCGGTCCGCGCTGCCCCAGCCGGTTGACGTCGACGACGGCGACGAGGTTGTCGAGATGCTCGTACGAGGCGTGCTCGGCGGCCTCCCACACCGACCCCTCGGCCAGCTCGCTGTCCCCGCACAGCACCCACACGCGGTACCCGGTGCGGTCGAGCCGCTTGCCGGCCAGCGCGATCCCGACGCCGACGGGCAGCCCCTGGCCGAGCGACCCGGTGGCCGTCTCGACCCACGGCAGCCGCCGGGGCGTCGGATGCCCTTCGAGCCGGCTGCCGAGCGTACGGAAGGTGAGCAGCTCGGCGTCGTCGATGGCCCCAACTGCCTTGTAGGCGGCGTAGAGCAGCGGCGAGGCGTGTCCCTTGGAGAGGACGAAACGGTCGTTGCCGGGGTGGGCCGGGCGGTCGAAGTCGTAGCGGAGGTGACGGGCCAGGAGTACGGCCATCAGGTCGGCGGCGGACATGGACGAGGTCGGATGCCCGGAGCCCGCGGCGTCGGCGGCTCGGACGCTGTCGACGCGCAACTGCTGTCCCAGCTCGGCGAGTTCGGCGGTGCTGTGCAGGGGTTCGAGGGTAGTCACGACTTTCCTTCCGTTGCCTCGGACGGTGCCCCGGGCTGTTCCGGAGCCTGCCCCGAGGGCTGTTCCGGAGCTCGCGCCGAGTGCTGTTCCGGCACCCGCGCCAGCTCCGGCGACGCCGTGTCCAGTGGCACCGACCAGGACCGTACGAGCCCCAACTGCACGCCCTGGCGCGGCAGTACGGCGTCCAGCAGCCAGTCCGCCGCGACGCGCACCCGGTTTCCGGGCATCGCCGCGAGGTGGTAGCCGCGGGTGACCGCACCGGCGAGCGGCCCGGACAGGGAGACACCGAGCGGGTTGGCGGCGGCCTTGACCCCGCCCAGATCGACGACGAACCCCAGGTCACGATGGCGGTAGACGCGGCGGGAGCCGATGCCGAGCGAGGCGGCGACATTGCGGGCCGCGACCTTGCCCTGCCGCCAGGCGTGCTGCGCGGTCATTCCCGTGAACTGACCTGGATTGTTCAGATCGGGCACGGCGGCGGCGTCCCCGCACGCGAACACCTCGTGGTGGCCCGGTACTTGGAGATACGGGTCGACGATCAGCCGCCCGCGTTCGAGAGGCGATCCGATGCTCTCGACAAGAGGATCGGGCCGGACCCCGACGCACCACACCAAGGTGCGCGACTCGACGAACTCCCCGTCGGACAACAGCACTCCACCGTCGGTGGCCTCCTTCACCGAGGTTCCCGTCCGTACGTCGATGCCCCGTTGCCTCAGCACCCGGTCGGCGGTGCGCGAGAGCTTCTCGTCCAGCTCGGGCAGGACACGCGGTGCGATGTCGAGGAGCAGCCAGCGTGGCCGCAGGCCTTCGCGCAAGGGCTGCTTGCGGACCAGCGCCTCGGTGAACAGCTGTCCGTGCGCGGCGACTTCGGTGCCGGTGTAGCCGGCGCCGACCACGACGAACGTACAGCGGGCGGCGCAGCTCTTGGGGTCGTCGGCGGTGGCCGCCAGCTCGATCTGCCGGGTCACGTGGTCGCGCAGATACAGCGCCTCGGGCAGTCCCCGGAAGCCGTGCGCGTTCTCGGCGACGCCGGGCACGGGCAGCAGCTTGTTGACGCTGCCGACGGCGAGGACGAGCCGGTCGTAGCCGAGGGTGCCGTGTCCGCCCTCGGGGTCGGTGTAGCGCACGGTGCGCGCGTCGAGATCGATGCCGTCGGCCTCGGCCTCGCCGAGCACCAGGCGCACATCGCGGAGGGTGCCGGGGAGGGAGACGGTGACACGGCGAGGTTCCAGGACACCGGTGGCGACCTGGGGCAGCAGGGGCAGATACAGGAAGTGGTCGGTCGGGTTCAGCAGGGTGATGTCGGCCTTCTGCCGGGTCAGCCGGGCCAGACTGCGGGCCGTCTGATACCCGGCGAAGCCGGCACCGACGATCAGGATGCGGGGTCGACTCACGTTTCGCCTCCGGCGATGTCGCGCGTACGGAACCTTCCGCGTCCCCCTGGCCAGAGCCCCCAAACGTCGGCCTGCGGCCTGACCGCGCCCCAAAGGGGCGCGGGGAACTGCGCGACCAGCCCCCACCGGGCCGCGGTGAACAAACCGCGCACCCCCGAAGCGCTCAGCCCTTGACCATGTCCGACGTAATAGCCCACCGCTCGTGGTCCCGCCAGGCCCCGTCGATGTACAGGAAGTCCGGCGAGAACCCCTCCAGCCGGAAGCCGCAGCGCCGGGCGAGGGCGATCGACGCGGTGTTGCCGGGCTGCACGTTGATCTCCAGGCGATGCAGCCGCAGCGGCGGCCCGAACGCGTACCGCACGACGAGATCGAGCCCCTCGCCCATCAGCCCCCGCCCGGCCGCGTGCGCGAAGGCCCCGTACCCGAGGGCCCCGCACAGAAAGCCGCCCTGGACGATGTTGTTGATGTTGATGAACCCCGCGACGGCACCGCCGTCGCCCTTCTCGCACACGAGGAACCCCGCCTTGGTCGGGTCCTCGATCAACCGCCCGGCATACGCGGCATACGCGTCCGGACTCGCCGGCGGGGCCAGCCAGGGGTGGTGCAGCTCCCTGCTCTCCCGCACCCGGGCGATGAACTCGGCACCGTCCTCATAGGTGAACGGGCGTATGCCCACGCGGGGCCCTTCGGCGAGAAATCCACGGCGCTCAGACACCCGGACACCTTACGCGAGCCGCCTGTTCACCGCCCCCCACCTGCGCTCTTTCCTACCGGCGGCGCCGCATGAAGTAGGCCCCGCAGAGGGCGCCGATGACCGCCGTGCCGAGCAGCGCCATCCACAGCGGCATGGTCACCTCGGGGATCAGCAGCCGGATCTCGGTGGCGCGGGTGTTCTCGAAGATGAAGATCAGGGCGAGCAGGGCGAGCGCCCCGACGGCGACCCTGGTGGGCGTCAGCAGCCCCCGCGCACCACCGGTTCCGCCACCGGCCTTGCCGCCGCTCTCGGAGGTCTTCGGGCTCATACAGCCAGCATGGGCCGATCCAGGGCTTCCCGCGCGCCCGGAGGTACGCCGGACGGGTGAGCGCACGCCGAAGGCCGACGCCCACTCCCCTCACCGCAGCGCCGGTTCCTCCAGCGTGAGCGTCCCCGCGTCCGCGTCCAGTTCGGCGGCCACCCCGAACGGGATCGTCAGCGCCCCCTCGCAGTGCCCGAACCCGAACCCCTCCAGCACCGGCACCCCGAGCCCGCCGAGCCGGTCGGCGAACACGGCACGCAGCCCCTCGTACGGACCGCACCGCTCCCACGAGCCGAGGGCGATCCCGGCGACGCCGTCGAGCCAGCCCGCGCGCAGGAGCTGGGTGAGGGTCCGGTCGATGCGGTACGCGCTCTCCCCGACGTCCTCGATCATGAGCAGCCCGCCGCGCGCACCGGGCCGGGCATGCCGGGTGCCCAGGTCGCTGGTGAGCATGGCCAGGCAGCCGCCGAGGGTGACACCCCGGGCCCGCCCGGGCACCAGCACGGAACCAGCTGCGGCACTGATGACCCGTACCGACTCAGGATCGAAGAGCGTGGCCCGCAGATGCTCCTGTGCCCGCGCGTTCTTGACGAAGTCGACGCCGGACGCCGCCGGTCCGTGCAGGGTGGCGAGTTCGAGGCGGACCGCGAACGCCTCGTGCAGCGCGGTGATGTCGCTGAAGCCGACGAACACCTTGGGCCCGGCGGCCCGCAGCGCGTCCCAGTCGAGCAGGTCGACCATGCGCTGCGCGCCGTAGCCACCGCGCGCGCAGATCACGGCGTCGACCGTGGGGTCGCACCAGGCGGCCTGGAAGTCGGCGGCCCGGTCGGCGTCCGTACCCGCGAGATAGTCGAACTCCCCGTGCCGGTCCAGGACATGAGGTGCGACGACGGGGTCGAGGTCCCAGCCGCGCAGGATGTCGAGCCCGGCCTGCAGCCGCTCCTCGCGCACGGGCCCGCTGGGCGCGACGACGGCCACGCGGGCGCCGGGGGTCAGCCTCGACGGCCGTACCAGCGGCTTCACTTGGTGAGTTCCAGGGTCGGGACGCCGGGCGGGTTCAGGCCGAAGACCTGTGCGTACAGGGAGAGTTCGGACTCCAGGACGCGTACGGTCGTGTCCGCCCGCCGGAATCCGTGCCCCTCCCCCTCGAACGCGATGTACCGGTGCGGCACCTGCCGTCCCTCCGCCGCGAGCCGGGCGAGGAACCGCTCGCACTGCACCGGCGGGCAGATCACGTCGTCCAGTCCTTGCAGGAGCAGGAAGGGCGCGGTGATGTCGGCTGCGTGCTCGGCGGGCGAGCG
This sequence comes from Streptomyces sp. GQFP, assembly GCF_021545335.1. Lineage (GTDB taxonomy): Bacteria > Actinomycetota > Actinomycetes > Streptomycetales > Streptomycetaceae > Streptomyces. The sequence goes on from NZ_CP089312.1 coordinate 1,562,880, forward strand.
TTCCAGATAGCGGCCCGGGACCTCGGCGAGCGGGCCGACGAGGGTCTCCAGGTACTGCGACTCGAAGTCGTGGGTCTCCCCGGAGCCCCAGCCGGCCAGGTCGAGGATGGGGTAGAGGATCGTGCCGCAGGCGTAGACGTCGGTACCGGTGAGGGAGGCCGCCGCGGTCCAGCCGCCCGCGCTGCCGCCCCGGACGGCGAGCCGGGCGCGGTCGGCGGTGCCCTCGTCGGCGAGGGCGAGCGCGACGGCCGCGCAGTCCTCGACGTCGACGACGCCCCACTGCTCGCGCAGCCGGTTGCGGTACTCGCGCCCGTGCCCGGTCGAGCCGCCGTAGTTGACCTCGGCGACGCCGATTCCCCGGGAGGTGAAGTAGGCGATCTCCAGGTCGAGCACGAGGGGCGCCCGCCCGGTCGGCCCGCCGTGCGCCCACACGACGTACGGGGGCAGTTCGTCGGCGGGCGCCATGTACCCGGGGTGGTGGGGCGGGTAGATGTGCGCGTGGATGTCCCGGCCCTCGGGGCCCGTGAAGGTGCGGATCTGCGGCTCGGGATAGTGCACGGGGTCGACCGGGTCGTGATGGGCGGCGCCGATCACCCGGGCCCGTCCCGTACGGGTGTCCAGCTCGACGACCTCGTACGCGCTGCGCGGGCTGGCCCCGACGGCGACGACCCGCTCCCCGTGCACGGCGAGGGTGGACGCGAACTCGGTCCAGGGTCCTGCCGCGTCGACGACGTCGCCGGTCTCGGTGTCCAGTACGCCGAGCGCGGTCGCCCCGCGCCCGTGCACGACGGCGACGAGACCGCCCTCCAAGGGTGCGAACCAGCGCTGCCCGACCTTCCACAGCGCCCCGCCGAACTCCTCCGGCCGGGGGCAGACGGGCACATCGTCGCGGTACAGGTTCCACCAGCCGGAGCGGTCGCTGACGTACAGCAGCGACCCGTCGCCCGCCCAGTCCACCTGCGCGACCGACTCCTCGGGCCCGCCGGCGACGGTCCGGGCCCCGCTCAGCGTGCCGCCGTCACCCACGTCCGCGAGGACCAGTTCGGTGCCGTCCCAGGGCATCCGCGGATGGTCCCAGGCGAGCCAGGCCGCGCGCCGCCCGTCGGGCGAGATCCGGGGCCCGGTGACGAACCGGTGCCGGTCGTCGGTGAGTTCGCGTACGGCGTCCCGGTCGTCGGCCGCCGATCCGTCCAGCGGCACGGCGGCGAGCACCCGCCGCACATCGGTGGGCCCGTCGCCGGTGAACTCCTCTACTACGCACCAGACTTCACCGAGTTCGACCCGCAACTGCGGCTCCACCCACCGCAGTCCGCCTCCTACCTCGGACAACGGCGTGAGCGGGCGCGGCTCGTGCCCCTCCTCCAGGCAGTACAGCCGCTGATCGGTGAAGTTGACGAACACGACCACCGAACCGCCGTCGCGCACCACCCCCGCCCACGGATGCCCGCCGTACTCCATGACCCGGCTGCGCACGTTCCACGGCGCGTCCAGGACCTGCTCCTGGGAGCCGTCCGCGCGCCGCCGCACGAGAGTGCGCCGTCCGCCCTCGGTGGGCCGGGGTTCGGTCCACCATGCCTCGTCCCCGACGAAGCCCACGTACTCGGGGGACCCGTCGTGCTCGGCCGCCAGTACGGCGTCGATGGGCGAGGGCCACGATCCGTACGGCAGTGTCTGCACTGTCTCCCCCACTGGTCAGGCCGTCCGCAGAAACCGGTCGAGGACCCGGACGCCGAAGTGCAGCGCCTCGACCGGGACACGCTCGTCGACACCATGGAAGAGTGCCTGGTAGTCGAAGCCCTCGGGCAGCTTCAGCGGCGCGAATCCGTACCCCGCGATCCCGAGCCGCGAGAACTGCTTGGCGTCGGTGCCACCGGACATGCAGTACGGCACAACGTACCCCTCGGGCGCGAACTCCCCGACGGCGGCGCGCATCCGGGCGTACGTGAGTGAGTCCACGGGCGCCTGCACGGCCACCGAGCGGTGGTGGAACTCCCAGGCGACCTCGGGGCCGGTGAGTTCGTCGAGGGTTGCGCGGAACTCGTCCTCGCAGCCGTACAGGAAGCGTCCGTCGACGTACGCGACGGCCTCGCCGGGGATCACGTTGACCTTGTAACCGGCGTTCAGCATGGTCGGGTTGGCGCTGTTGCGGACGGTCGCCTCGACGAGCCGGGCGGCGGGCCCGAGCTTGGTGAGAAGGCCGTCGACGTCGTCCAGCTCGAAGTCGATCCCGTAGAGGGCGGCGAGTTCGGTGAGAGCGGCCTGCACGGTCGGAGTGAGCCGAAGCGGCCACTCGTGCGCGCCGATGCGCGCGACGGCGGCGGCGAGGCGGGTGACGGCGTTGCTGTCGTTGACCTTCGAGCCGTGTCCGGCGCGTCCCTTGGCGGTCAACTTGAGCCAGCCCGTGCCGCGTTCACCTGCGGCGATCGGATACAGCTGCCGTCCGGCGCCGTCATGGAAGGTGAACGCCCCTGATTCGCCGACCCCTTCGGTGCACCCCTCGAACAGCCCGGGGTGTTCGGCGGCCAGGAACTCGGAGCCGTCCTCGGCGCTGTCCTCCTCGTCGGCGGTGAACGCGACGACGATGTCGCGCCGGGGCCGGACGCCCTGGCGGGCCCAGTCGCGGACGACGGCGAGGATCATCGCGTCCATGTTCTTCATGTCGACCGCGCCCCGCCCCCAGACGACGCCGTCGCGGACCTCCCCGGAGAAGGGGTGCACGCTCCAGTCGTCGGCCTGCGCGGGCACGACGTCGAGGTGTCCGTGCACGAGCAGCGCGTCGGCGGCGGGGTCGGTGCCCTCGATCCGGGCGACGACGTTGGTGCGCCCCTTGGTCCGTTCGAGCAGCGTGGGTTCGAGCCCCGCCTCGGCGAGCAGCGCGGCGGCGTACTCGGCGGCGGGGCGCTCCTGACAGTCGCCGCCGCCGTGGTTGGTCGTGTCGATCCGGATGAGATCGGAGGTGAACGACACCACCTCGTCGAGCGCCTGCTGCTCAGCCATACTGCTCCTCCACCGCGGCCGAGACGATCGTCGTGACCGCCTTGAAGGTACGAATGCCCTCGTACATTGTGCCGCTGGTGTACGCCACCTTCCGTTCCCCGATCCGCGCCACACCGGGCACGACGGTCGCGGCCATGGCGAGATGCTCGGCGTCGAACTCCAGCGCGACGGTGAACGGCCCGCCGACGACGGGCTCGTGCCGTACGGCCAGCGTGGCGGCCTCCTTCGCGGCGGCCCGGATGTCGGCGGCGGTCCTGGCGGGCGTACGGCACACGGCGGCGTACCGCGACACATGGTCCTTGACGGCGACCTTCAGCGCCTCGGGCGCGTATCCGAGCGCGTCCTCGCAGGCGAGGTCGTCCCCGGTGACGAGCACGACCGGTACGCCGTACTCGGCGACCACATGGGAGTTGAGGAGCCCCTCGCTGGCCCGTACGTCGTTCACCCACACGCCGGTGATGGAGTTGGCGAGGTAGGTGTGGGCGAGGACGCCCTCCATGCCCGCGCCCGCGTGGTAGCCGACGAAGGCGATGCCGTCGACGTCGCCGTGCTGCACGCCCTCCACCATGGACAGCGACTTGTGGCGCCCGGTGAGCATCTCCACCCGCTCGTCGAGCCGCTCCAGGAGCAGGTTGCGCATGGTCCAGTGGGCCTCGTTGATCAGCACCTCGTCGGCGCCGCCGTCGAAGAAGCCGAGCACGGCGGCGTTGACGTCCGAGGTGAACATCGAACGGCAGCGCTCCCACTGCGGGGTGCCCGGCAGCACGTCGGCCGGCCAGGTGACGCCGGTGGCGCCCTCCATGTCGGCGCTGATGAGGATCTTCACGCTGCGTCACATTACGCGGCGGCGAACCTCGGTGCCAGGGCCGCTCGGGGGTCGTGAATCTCCTTCTCATTGCCGGGGCAGGCACTCGTCCAGAAACGCGTGGGCCCGCAGATGGTACGAGCGGGCCGTCCAGCCGAGGCTGATGTTGTGGCCGGCGTCGGGCTGCCGGTCGACGACCACGCGCGGGGAGCCGGAGAAGCAGGCCGCCATCCCGGCCAGGGTCTCCGGATCATGGCGCCACCAGCCCTCGTGCTCGGCGAAGGTCATCCGCACCGGCACGCGCACGCGTGCGGCGATGCCCGGGAACAGTTCCGGCCAGCGGGCCACATCACTCCGCTCCCGGTGCGGCATGGGCGCCACCACCGAGGCACTGGCGCGGAAGGTGTCCGGCGGGTACAGGCGCAGCGGCCCCCAGTTCCTGACCCGGTGTCCGGGACCGGCCGGGTCGAACGGTTCGTGCCCGCCGACGGCGTACACATGGCCGCAGCCGGAGATGTCCAGCCCCAGCAGGTTCCGGGCCGCCGGGTCCGCGGCGGCGCTCAGCGCCACCTTGGCGCCGTAGGAGTGGGCCAGCAGGAACAGCCCGGCGCCGGTGTCGTACCGGGAGGTGAAGTCGTCCAGCGCCGCGAGCACGGAGTGCGCCTGGCTGGTGAGGTGCTGTCCCTCGGGCAGCCGGGCGGCGGAGTGCCGGTAGCCGGGGCGGTCCAGGGCGAGGACCGTGTAGCCGAGGCTCGCGCCCAGGGTCAGCAGGGAGAGATCCGGATGCGCCTGGCCGTCGAAGTAGCCGGCGCTCATGCCGCCGCCGTGCAGGGCGACCACCACCGCGCGCGGCGGCGTCCGGGGCTCGCGGAGCAGGGCGGACAGGACGACTCCGTCGGCGTCCAGGGTGATGGTCCGTACACCGGGTGAGACGGGCGCCAGGGCTGCGTCGGGAGGGGTCATGGCGGGGCTGCTCCCTTGTCCGTGGCGATCCGGTCGCGCTCCAGGGGTACGCGGGAACGCGGCCGGGCGGTGCCCGACGTCACGGTCCCGCCCTCCCGACCGTAGGCCCGCCCGACGCCCGGCGGCACGTCGGCCGCAGCGAACGTGTACGTCCGGGGCCTCGGGAGGCGTACGGCTGCTCACGCCCTGTCGACGGGTGCGACGGCCTGAGCGACAGGCCGGGAGGCCGGTCCAGCGGATGCCGGGCTTCTGCGTGCCGGGCCCGCCACGACCAGCGCGTCCACGGCCGTCGTCAGCGAGGAACCCCTCGATCCTCGCCGCACGCCGGGCTCAGTCGGCCCGCTTCACGACCACCCACTTCGACGGCAGCACGACCCGCGTTCCCTCCGAGGTGTACTCCGTTGTCGTGAGCGGGAGTTCGCCGCTCGCGAGGGTCTCCAGGCCCGCCGCGCCCAGGTACACGGGTACCGCCGAGTCCGCCACCTCGCCGGGTGCGATGCCGTGCTGTAGGACCGGGCGCAGCTTGGGCGGCGGGCCCTCGGGGCTCTCGGCGAGGTCCATCAGGATGGGGCGCGCGTCCTGCGACAGCTCGACCAGGAAGGCCCGGCCGCGCCGTCCGATGAGGGTGGCGATGCCGTCGACGAGGGTCTGCCGGTCGTCGGCGTCGCACTGGTGGAGCACCCCGCGCATGTACACGTTGGTGTCGCCGAGCTTCGCGTGCAGTTCGTCGACCTCGGTCTTCTCGGCGCAGTCGAGCAGTTCGTACTCGGCGGCGGCCTCCGGGTCGGCGCGGCGGGCGCGGTCCAGGGCCGCGGGCGAGAGGTCGGCGCCGATGACGCGGGTGAAGCGGTCGGTGAGGAAGCGGGTCTGGGTGCCGTTGCCGCAGCCGAGGTCCAGGAGGGGCAACTCGAAGTCCGCCATGTGCGGTTCGAAGACGGCGAGGTGGAGGCCGGCGGTCAGCATCGGCTCCGAGTCCCAGAAGACGGCCCCCTGTCCGTGGGGAGCCTCGCGCCAGAAGCCCTCCCAGGACTCCCTGTACCGACTCGACACGCTCATGGCCAACTCCCCAGGGTGCGACGGCGGCCCGTCCGAGGTGACGGGCCAGTTCGGTCTACCGCGCCCCGGTTGCGCCGACAAGCACACCGCGCATACCTTCACCGCTCGTTCGAGAGGTATGCGCCGGTGTGCGTCTCGTACGCCTCCCCCGACCCCGTGGCACGATCAATCCAAACACAGGGCACTGACAATCCGGGAGCAGCCCCGGTGGCCGCCCCGGTCGGAGCTTCAGCGTCGGCGGGGCAACGTGAGTTCGAACCACACGGTCTTGCCCGCGCCCGTACGGCTCGTGCCCCACTCCCGGGCCAGCGTGCTCACCACGCGCAGTCCGCGCCCGGAGTCGGCCGTGGGCTCGGTGTCGAGCAGTGTGGGCAGGCTGTGGTCGTCGTCGTCCACCTCGCACAGCAGGGTCTCGCCCCGCACGAGCCGCAGTTCGAGCGGCCGTCCGTGGGAGTGCCGTACGGCGTTGGTGACGAGTTCGCTGACCAGCAGCGAGGCGCTGTCGACCAGCTTGTCGAGGCCCCAGTCGTAGAGCTGTTCGCGGACCACGGCACGGGCCCGGCCGACCTCGGCGGGGTCGAGGGCGAGCCGCCATTCGGCGACGTCGTCGGGTTCGATGCCGTTCAGCCGGGCCAGCAGCAGCGCCACGTCGTCCTTGCGGCCACCACGCGTGTTGAGGGCGCGGATGATGGTGTCGCAGGCGTCGTCCATGGAGGCGGCCGGGTGGGCGGCGGACTCGCAGAGGGTCGCCAGGCCGACGCCGATGTCCTCCCCGCGCACCTCGACCAGTCCGTCGGTGCACATGACGAGCCGGTCGCCGGGCTCCACGCGCACGCGTACCGCCTCGAAGGGCACTCCGCCGACGCCGATGGGCGCACCGGTGGGCAGGTCGAGCAGCTCGCTGCCGCCGTCCTCGGCACGGACCAGCACGGGCGGGATGTGGCCCGCGTTGGCGATGTGCAGCTCGCTCGCGATGGGGTCGTAGACGGCGTACAGGCAGGTCGCGAGGTAGGTGTCGCCGAGGCGCTGGGCCAGGTCGTCCAGATTGCGCAGGAGTTGGGCGGGCGGGATGTCCATGGCGGCCATGGTCTGGACGGCCGTACGCAACTGGCCCATCATCGCGGCCGAGTTGAGGCCGTGTCCCATGACGTCGCCGACGACGAGCGCGGTGCGGGCGCCCGGCAGTTTCACGGAGTCGAACCAGTCGCCGCCGACCCGGCCGAGGAGGGTGCCGGGCAGATAGCGGGTGGCGATGTCGCAGCCCGCCATGCGCGGCGGGATGTGCGGCAGCATGCTGTCCTGGAGGGTCTCGGCGACGCTCTCCTGGTAGGTGTACATACGCGCGTTGTCGAGCACGAGGCCCGCGCGGGCGGCGAGTTCGGCGCCGGTGACACGGTCCATGTCGTTGAACTCGACGCGCTCCGGATGCCGCAGCAGGATCATGAAGCCGAGGACGACATTGCGTGCCTTCAGCGGGACGACCAGCATGGAGCGGCCCGTGATCAGCGGCCGGATGTCCCGCTTCTCGAACTGCGAGGCGATCATGTGGCCCATCTGCTCGCTGATGCGCGGCACGAGCACGGGCTGACCGCTGGTCATGCACCGGAAGAACGGGGTGTGCGCCGGGAACGGCATGGCCTCGCCGACCGGTACGACGTCGTCCCAGCGGCCTGGTTCATCGGTGTGTTCGAGGGCGACCCGGTGCCACATCGTCGTCGTGTCGGGCACACCGTCGGGGAACCCCTCGCCCGCGACGACCTGTTCGCGCAGATAGGTGCCCGCGACGTCCGTGAAGCGGGGTACGACGGCCTTGCTGACCTCGATGATCGTGCGGGACAGGTCGAGCGAGGTGCCGATGCGTCCGCTGACGTCGTTGAGGAACTCCAACCGCTCGCGCACGGCCGCGTATTCGAGGTCCTGGACGTCGTCCTTCAGGTCCTCGGGCAGGGGTTCGCCGGCCTGCGCCGCGCGGGCCGCCCGCTCCCGGCGGGCCTTGCGCTCGGCGCGCCGGGGCACGCCCCAGTCGGGGGTGACCGGAACCAGGTCGTTCTGGCTGAACTCCAGTACGGGATAGCCCAGTTCGAGGATCTGGGCGACGATGCGGGCGCCCTCCTCGACGCTCATACTGGGCAGGATCTCGGGGAGCCTGCGGGCGAGTTCGTCGGCGCCGGGGAAGTTGGTGTGCAGGGCGAAGCCGGGCGCGATGCGCTCGACGGCGATCTCGTCGTCCTCCTGGCGCAGTACGTCGGTGTCGGCGGCCAGCACCAGCAGGCGCCCGTGGCCGGGGCCCACCAGGGGGTAGGCCCACCACAGGACGTCCACGCGGTCACGCCCCGGCACGGTGAGGCGGGCGCGGCCCGACGCCGGGTAGGACAGCCGGCCGTCGAGGGAGGACTCCAGGTCGGGTCCGAGGCCGTCGTCGGCGAGGTGGGCGCCGTACGGCGTGGCGTCCTCGTCGCCATCGCTGTCGCCGTCGTCGGGGAGGGCTCCGGAGACGGGCAGCAGGTCGACGGCGGGCTGGCCGAGGGCCTGCTCCTTGGATGCGCCGAACAGACGCCGGGCGCCCCGGCTCCAGTGCGAGACGAGGCCTTCGCGGTCGACGACGACCACGGCCAACGGGATACGGCCCGCAGCGGCGTGCTCCGCCGGTGCACTCTCCCCGGCCCCGCGGCCGGGAGTCGCGCCCGTCTCGGTGCCACGGTCCATGGCGCAGGCCCCTTCTTCCCACGGCTCCGCAAGATCTGTGCCGTCGCCACCACGGTACGGCGCCGGTCGGTCGCGATGTGTGGCAATCCGCTAATTGGTCTTCACCGGTCCGCTCCGGCGCACAGCCGCGCGCCCCGCACGCCGGTACGCCAGGACCGACCGGCCGGTCTGCCTCCTTCTCGGCGCCCTTACCTGGGGCTCAGTCGTCGTGCCCGAGCTGAAGGTCGCGTTCCGTTCGGTCGCCGCCCGCCACCTGAAGGACGGTGGCGACCGGTGGGTAGCCGGAGGCGATGACCGTGTACTCGCCGCAGGAGAGGTCGACGAACCGGAACGTTCCGTCGGCTCCGGTGGTGAGCGTGTCCACGACGTTCCCGGCCGCGTCGAGCAGCGTCACACGCGCGTCCTCGACGGGCCGTCCGCCACCGGCCCGCACAGTGCCCTTCAGGACGGCGCCGCCCGCGAGTTCGACGTCCTGGCGGGTCTCCCGGGAGGCGCGCACCAGGACGGGGAGCGCGGTCGGGCGGAACGCGGGCGCGCTGGCGGCGAGAGTGTACTCGCCGGCCACCAGCTCGGTGATGACGTACCCGCCCTCGCGTCCGCTGCGGGTGGTGGCGACGACCTCGCCGTGCGCGTTGGTGAGCGTGACGGTGGCGTCCCGGACCGGCGAGCGGTCCGCGGTCAGCACCTGGCCCACGAGGTGCCCCGCGCCGCCGAGGACGACGTCCAGTTCGACGGGACGCTCGCCGACGGTCACGGTGACCGCCTGCGGCTGGTGACCGCCCGCCGCGGCGATCAGGACGTACGCCCCCGCGCCGGGCGTGGACAGCGCGTACCGCCCGTCCTCGGCGCTCGCGCCGCGCCCGATCTGCGCCCCCGTGACGTCGATGAGGGTGAGCGCCGCGCGCGGGACGACGGTTCCGTCCGGGTGCTGCACGGTGCCGCACACCGGGATTCCGGCGGTGTACGGCGCCCTGGCCTGCGGGATCGCCAGGGGAGCCGTGGGTCCTGGGGAGTCGAGGTCGGCGGGGGCGGTGTGGTGGGACACCAGCGGTTTCTCCTTGAGGAAGAAGGCGATGAGGAGGCCGAGGACGAGCACCGGCACGAGGTACAGGAAGATGCGCGGCATGGCGTCGGCGTACGCCCTGATGTAGCTGTCGCGCAGCGCCGGGGGGAGCGCGTGGACGAGCTGCGGGGTGATCGAGTCGGGGTCGGGGAGACGGGCTCCCGCGCGCGTGGGGAGGCTGTTCTCCAGGGACTCGGCGAGCCGGTTCGCGAACAGCGTGCCGAAGATCGCGGCGCCGACGCTGCCGCCGATCTGCCGGAAGTAGTTGTTGGCGCTGGTCGCGGTGCCGAGGTCGGCGGGGCGCACGGAGTTCTGCACGGCGAGGACGAGAACCGGCATCACCATGCCGATACCGGCGCCGAGGACGGCCATCCAGAGGCTGTAGTGCAGCCGGGGCGTGTCCACTTCGAGGCGGGAGAGCAGCCACATGCCGAACACGGACAGGGCGCCGCCCAGGATCGGCCAGATCTTGTAACGGCCGGTGTGGCTGATGAGCTGCCCGGAGACGATCGACGCGCCGACGATGCCGGCCATCATGGGCAGCATCAGCAGTCCGGACTCGGTGGCGGTGGCACCGTCGACCATCTGCAGGAAGGTCGGCAGATAGCTGGCGGCGCCGAACAGCGCCACGCCGATCACCAGGCCCACCAGACCGGTGACGTTGAAGACGGAGTCCCTGAACAGCCGCAGCGGGATGAGGGGTTCGGGCGCGAAGTGCTCGGCGACGAGGAAGAGCACGGTGGCGACGACCGCTCCGGCGCCGAGCCCGAGGATCTCGCGCGAGCCCCACGCGTACTCGGTGCCGCCCCAACTGGTCAGCAGCACCAGGCAGGTCGAGGCCACGGCGAGCAGCAGCGCCCCGAGGAGGTCGAGCCGGGCCTTGGCGGCGGGCTTCGGCAGCTTCAGCACGACGGTGACGACGGCGAGCGTGAGCAGCCCGAACGGGACGTTGAACCAGAAGCACCACCGCCAGGAGAGATGGTCGGTGAAGTAGCCGCCGAGGAGGGGCCCGGCGACCGAGGCGAGGCCGAACGCGGCGCCGATCAGGCCCATGAAGCGCCCGCGTTCACGCGGCGGCACGATGTCGGCGATGATCGCCTGCACGCCGATCATCAACCCGCCCGCACCGACGCCCTGGAGGGCACGGAAGGCGATGAGCTGGTCCATCGTGCGCGCCCAGCCGGCCAGCGCCGAGCCGACGACGAACACGACGATCGCGAACTGGAAGACGCCCTTGCGGCCGAGGAGATCACCGAGCTTGCCGTAGACCGGCAGTCCGACGGTGGCGGTGAGCAGATACGCGGTGATCGCCCAGGACATCTTGTCCAGGCCGTGCAGCTCACCGACGATCTTCGGGAGCGCGGTCGCGACGATCATCTGCTCAAGGGCGGCGAGCAGCAGCGCGAGCATGAGCCCGAAGAACACCAACCGGACCTGGCGCGGGCCGAGTTGCGGGGGTTCGGCCGGGGGTGGCGCGGGTGCGGTCGTCGGCTCGTCCTGCACCAGAGTGATCCCGCCCATGTACCGCTCCCCTCGCCGCACCTACCGCACAATTCCCGCTTTGGGCGACAACTGTGAGCAAGCGCGACGAGTTACGGCGTACCGTTGCACGGGGGTGGAGATCCACTCGAACCGGTGAGGGGTACGGGGGGCGAGCCAACGCCCCTTGAGAGGTTGCCGCTTGGGAGGTTGCCCTTGGGCTACTTCTCCACCTCGGTGGCGAGCTTGTCGAGGACGGCGTCGTAGATACGGCCGAGGCCCTTGGGGGCGAAGGTCCGCTCGAAGAAGCCGCCGATGCCGCCGGCGCCGTCCCAGACGCTGGTGACGACGACCCTCGACTTGCCCTCGCCCGCCGGGGTGACGCGCCAGGTGGTGACCATCGAGGAGTTGCGGTCCTTCTCGACGAGTTCGCCGTCGGTGGGCTCGCTGACCTCCAGCAGACAGTCCCGGACACGCTTCTTGGTCGCCTGGAGCTTCCAGTGGACGAGGGTGCCCTCGCCGTCGCCGCCCTCGCGCACCTCGTACTCGCTGAACTGCTCGGACAGCACCTTCGAGCGCGTGCCGCTGTAATCGGCGAGGGCGTCGAACACCGTCTCCGCGTCCGCCGCGACGATGCGCTCCGTGGTGGCCTCGACCTGCGCCATTGCGTTCCTCCAGCAGCTGGGTGTTCGGGGGTTCGCGCTCACCCAACCACCCCGCCGCCCGCCCACCCAAATCGGGGTCCGGACTATCGAGGAGCTTCACAGGACTCGAACATACGCTCGCACGATCAAGGGAACATGTGTTCTATTCTCGGGTCAGTGCTACCGAGGAGGTGTCATGCGCTGGGAGAACCTCACAGTGGAATCCGGCTCCGGCTCCAGCCGGACCGACGCCGCGTTGTTCGGCGCGGACGCGGTGACCACCCGTACCTTCGACTCCCCCGAGTTCCGCGGGATCACCTTCCACGAGATCCGGGCCCGCTCGATCATCAACCGGGTGCCGGGGGCCTCCCGCATGCCGTTCGAGTGGACGGTGAACCCGTACCGGGGCTGCACGCACGCGTGCGTGTACTGCTTCGCCCGCAAGACGCACAGTTATCTGGACCTCGACACCGGCCTCGGCTTCGACTCCCAGATCGTCGTCAAGGTGAACGCGCCGGACCTGCTGCGCCGCCAGCTCGGCTCACGCCGCTGGCTGGGCGACCACATCGCGATGGGGACCAATGTCGACTGCTACCAGCGCGCGGAGGGCCGCTACCGGCTGATGCCGGGCATCCTCAGCGCCCTGCGCGACCACGCGAACCCCTTCTCGATCCTGACGAAGGGCACGCTGATCCTGCGCGACCTCGACCTCCTGGTGCAGGCGTCGCAGGTCACGGACGTCGGCATCTCGGTCTCCGTCGGCTTCACCGACCCGGCGCTGTGGCGCACGGTCGAGCCGGGCACACCCGCTCCGGAACGGCGCCTGGACGTCGTACGGACGCTGGGCGAGCACGGCATCGGCTGCGGGGTGCTGATGGCCCCGGTACTGCCCTTCCTCAGCGACCACCCGGCCCAACTGCGGGCCACGGTGCAGGCGATCGCCGCCGCCGGGGCAACCTCCGTGACCCCGCTGGTGCTGCATCTGCGCCCCGGCGCCCGCGAGTGGTACATGGCCTGGCTCGGACACCACCACCCGCATCTGGTGCGCCGGTACGAGCGGTTGTACGCGGAGGGCGCCTACGCCCCCAAGTGGTACCAGCGCCGGATCACCCGCCAGGTCCACGACCTGGCCCAGGAGTACGGGATGGGCCCCACGCGCGCGGGGATGCCCCGCAGGAACCCGGCCTCCGTGGAGCCCGACCCCCTCGTCCCCGGGGCCGCGGCGCCCGAACCGGTCCAGCTGACCCTTCTCTGAGGGCCCGGACGAAGGCCCGAAAATTCGGAGGTCTCCGCGCGGGCGAAACGCCTAGGGTGCCGCCATGAACGACCCGAACGACCCGATCCTCGTCCGCGAGATGACCCTCGCCGACTGCGAGCGCGTCTCCGAGATCCGCATCCGGGGCTGGCAGCACGCCTACAAGGGCCTGATGCCGCAGCCCTACCTCGACGCCCTCAGCGTGGCGGACGACGCCGAGCGGCGGCGCGCGTTCTTCGTGGGGGCCGGGTCGGAGGTCGTGAACCTCGTGGCGGAGCGAGCCGGCGGGGTCGTCGGCTGGGCCTGTCACGGGCCCTACCGGGACGGCGAATTCCGTACCGACGACGCCGAGTTGTACGCGATCTACGTGGACGTCGGGCAGTTCGGCGCCGGGGTCGGGCCGGCGCTGCTGCGGGAGTCGGTCCGCCGGTGCGCCGACGCCGGGCACCGGCGCATGCTCCTGTGGGTCCTCAAGGGCAACGACCGCGCACGACGGTTCTACGAGCGGGCGGGGTTCGCGGCCGATGGCGCCGAGGAACCTTTCGACGTGGACGGGGTCGCCGTACCGGAAGTGCGGTACGCGCGCGTGCTGCCCCGCTGACGGCTCACCACTGCCGTCGGCTCACCTCTGTTTGGGGATGCGTGCCAGCGCGTGCACCGCCGCCTCCGCGAGGGCCGGGTGCGCGAGTGCCTCGTTCAGGACCGGGGCCGCGCGCCGGTCCCCCAGCGTGCCCAGCCCCTCCACACAGGCGAGCGCCACCCGGCGGTAGGGGTCGTGCGGTTTCAGGCGGCGGGCCAGTGTGGTGATCAGCGCGGGCACGGACTCGGGGGCGTGCAGCTCGGCCAGCAGCCGGACCGGGTGCAGGGCGTAGGCGACGCGCAGTTCGTTGGTCGCGAGGGCGGCCGCCGCGCGGGCCGTGCGCGGATCGCCGAGGCGGGCCAGGGCGTACGCGGCGGAGGCACAGCGCTGCGGGTCACGGTGGTTGAGGAGGAGGACGAGGGCCTCGAAGGCCCGCCGGTCGCCCGCGAGTCCGAGCCGGAAGGCGGCCAACTCCCTTGCCCACAGCGGCTGTCCGGGCGCGGTGAGGACATCGGCCAGCGCGTCCGGGTCCTCGGTCGCCGCCAGGTCCTCGTACACCTTCGAGGCACCTGCCCCGGCCTCGGCCCGTAAGCGCTCCGTGAGTGATCGCAACTCTTCGTCCATAAAACCGAGATTAGGTGCGGCAACAGGGCCGCGTGGGCAGGATCTCGGGACGTACATCACAAATTCGGGGGCTGGCGCGCTCGTTACCCACCGGTTAAGCTCAGACGAGCGAGTTACCCACTCGCATGATTGCTTACGACGGCCTGGTGACGCAGCCGTCGTGAGTGCTGGTCGGTTCGGTACGTCAAGTACCGCAGTACGGCACGGCCTTGGGACAGGGCCGTCGGATCCACCTTTCTCCGGGCGTGTGCGCTCGCAGCCCGGCAACACCCGCACTCCTTCTCGCACCCGGTGCGCCCCCTCGGCGCACCCGTCGTGCTCCCAGTCGTCACCACCCTCATTTCTGGAGTCCCGCGATGGCCACTCCCCTGTCCCACCCCTCTCCGTCCCCGCTCGGGACCGTCGCCGTGGTCGGCCTCGGCACGATGGGCACCGGCATCACCGAGGTCCTCACCCGGGCCGGCCGCGAGGTCGTCGGCATCGACATCAGCGAGGCCACGGCCGCGAAGGCCGTCGCCGCCCTGGAGTCCTCGACCGCCCGTGCCGTGGTGCGCGGCCGGCTCACCGAACAGGAGCGCGCGGACCTCCTCGCCCGCTTCCGCACCTCCACCGACCTGCGCGCGGCGGCAGACGCCGACCTGGTCATCGAGGTGGCGCCGGAGTCGTACGAGATCAAGCACCAGATCTTTCGCGCCCTCGACGACATCGTGCGCCCCGAGACGATCCTCGCGACCGGCACCAACGCCCTCTCCGTGACCCGTCTCGCCGCCGACTCGGCGCGACCCGAGCGCGTCTTGGGCCTGCACTTCTTCAACCCCGCGCCGGCGATGAAGCTGGTCGAGGTGGTCTCGTCGGTACTGACCGCGCCGCAGGCCGTCGCCGCGGTCACCGATCTGGCGATCGAGCTGGGCAAGGAGCCCGTCGCGGTCGGCGACCGCCCCGGATTCGTCGCCGACGGGCTGCTGTTCGGCTATCTCAACCAGGCTGCCGCGATGTACGAGGCGAAGTACGCCTCCCGGGAGGACATCGACGCGGCGATGCGGCTCGGCTGCGGGCTGCCGATGGGCCCGCTCGCCCTGCTCGACCTGATCGGCGTCGACACGGCCCGTACGGTCCTGGAGGCCATGTACGCCGAGTCCCACGACCGGCTGCACGCCCCGGCGCCCGTCCTCAAGCAGCTCAGCGAGGCGGGCCTGACGGGCCGTAAGTCGGGACGCGGCTTCTACTCGTACGAGGCACCCGGCAGCTCCACGGTCGTGGCGGACGCCCTGACCCCGCTCTCCGGCGCCCCCGAGACCCCCGGCCGCACGGTCCGCTCCGTCGGTGTCGCCGGCTCCGGGACCATGGCCTCCGGGATCGCCGAGGTCTTCGCCAAGGCCGGGTACGAGGTGGTCCTGGCCGCCCGCAGCGAGGAGAAGGCCCAGATCGCCAAGGCCAGGATCGGCAAGTCCCTCGCGCGCTCCGTCGACAAGGGCCGGCTGACCGCCGAGGCCGCCGCGCAGACCCTCGACCGGATCACCGCGGCGGGCTCGTACGACGCCTTCGCGGACGTCGATCTGGCCGTCGAGGCCGTCGCCGAGGACCTGGAGATCAAGCAGCAGCTGTTCGCGACGCTGGACAAGGTCTGCAAGCCGGGCGCGGTGCTCGCCACCACGACGTCGTCCCTGCCGGTCATCGCCTGCGCCCGCGCCACCTCGCGTCCCCAGGACGTGATCGGCATGCACTTCTTCAACCCGGCGCCCGCGATGAAACTGGTCGAGGTCGTCCGTACGGTGTTGACGGCCGACGACGTCCACTCAACGGTCCGCGAGGTCTGCGTCAAGATCAAGAAGCATGCCGTGGACTGTGGTGACCGAGCCGGATTCATCGTCAACGCATTGCTTTTCCCGTATCTCAACAACGCGATCAAGATGGTGCAGGAGCACTATGCATCTCTTGACGACATTGACGCGGCGATGAAGCTGGGCGGCGGCTACCCGATGGGCCCGTTCGAGCTGCTGGACGTGGTCGGACTCGACGTCTCCCTGGCCATCGAGAAGGTCCTGCACCGCGAGTTCCGTGACCCGGGCCTCGCCCCCGCGCCGCTCCTGGAGCATCTGGTGGCCGCGGGCTGCCTCGGCCGCAAGACGGGCCGCGGCTTCCGCGAATATGCCCGCCGCTGACGGGGAGGGCGACCGGTTCGAACCCGTCTTCGGACAGGAGGACGACTGGGGCGGACTGCTCGACCCGGCCGCAGCACCCCCGCCCGCACCGGGCGGGGGTGGTCCGGGACGTGCGCGCCACCCTGCACACATGCAGTACGTTCGGGTCATGTCCCAGGCCGCCAAGTCCTCCCGTACCCCAGCCACTCCCGACGCACCGGAAAGTGCCGCGGGCAGCCGTGCCGCCGCCCAGCGGCTCAAGATGCGCCGAGAGCTGGCGGCCGCGGCGATGGAACTGTTCTCGACCAAGGGCTACGAAGGCACCACCGTCGACGAGATCGCGGCCCGGGCCGGCGTGGCCCGGCGCACCTTCTTCCGGCACTTCCGCTCCAAGGAAGAGGCCATCTTCCCGGACCACGACGACACGTTGATCCGGGCGGAGGCGGTGCTCAACGCGGCACCCGCGCACGAGCATCCCCTCGACACCGTGTGCCGCGGCATCAAGGAAGTCATGAAGATGTACGCGGCCCGGCCGGAGATCTCGGTCGCCCGCTACAAGCTGACCCGCGAGGTCCCCACCCTGCGCGAGGCGGAGATCGCGTCGGTCGCCCGCTACGAACGCCTCTTCACCCGCTACCTCCTGGGCCACTTCGACGAGCACGCCCACGACGACGACGCGAACGACGACCCGTTGCTGGCCGAGGTCGCCGCGTCGGCCGTGGTCACCGCCCACAACCACGTGCTGCGGCGCTGGCTGCGGGCGGGCGGCCAGGGCGACGTCGAGACCCAGCTCGACCACGCCTTCGGGATCGTACGGAAGACCTTCGGTACGGGCATCGGGGCCGGGCGGGACACCGCGCCCCGGACGGCGCCGGCCTCGGTGACCTCGCAAGGCGAGGTGCTGGTGGCGGTGGCACGGACCGACGCCCCGCTGGACGAGGTCATGCGGACGATCGAACAGGCACTCAAAGAGCGTTCATAACCTGCGCTTCACAGTCTTTTCCCGACCGAAAGCGGGCGGGTGATGGTATGCAATTGCCATCACCCGCCCGCTTTTTTGTGCGAATAGCACCCCCGCGCCCGCACATTGTGCCGATTGTCAGCACATCACTTGTACGATCCTGATCTTTGTGTCCCCGCGCGACATAAGTCCATGGCATGCTTCGTTCCGGGCAATTTCCCGCGCGTCGGACCATCAAGACGCGTATTGCCCACTTCGGCCTTGGGGGGACGGGGGTACGGGGGCCCGGGCCGCGTTTTTCAGAAATACCAGCACCGCCTGCGCGCGGTACTTTGGGGGGAGAACCAACCTTGCCAGCTTCCACATTCGAGCCGCATGTCGGCATCGTCGGGCTCGGCTATGTCGGCCTGCCGACCGCTCTGGCCCTGCTGGAGTCGGGTCTGAGCGTCACGGGCATCGACGTCTCCGCGGACCGGCTGGACGCCATCCGGGCCCATGACGTCGACCTGGTGCCCGACGACCACGTCCGGCTGCGCGCCCACACCGGGGACGCGCCCGGCGCCGACCGCTTCAGCCTGACCACCGATCCCGGTGCGCTGCGCGCCACCGACACCGTCCTGGTCTGCGTACCGACCCCGGTGGACGAGCATTTGGTACCGGATCTGCGCGCCCTGGAGAGCGCCTGCGCGACCGCCGTGGCCCATGCCGTGCCGGGCCAGACCATCGTGCTCACGTCGACCACCTACGTGGGCACCACCCGTGACCTGCTGCTGAGCCCGCTCGCGGCGCGCGGGCTGCGCGTCCCGGAGGACGTGTGCGTCGCGTACGCCCCGGAGCGCATCGACCCCGGCAGCACCGCGCACACCCAGCGCACCACCCCGCGCGTGGTCGGCGGAGTGAGCCCCGAGTGCACCCGGCGCGTCGCCGACGTGCTGCGCCGCACCGGCGCCGATGTGCACGAGGTCCTCTCACCCGAGGCCGCGGAGATGACCAAGCTGCTGGAGAACACGTTCCGGGCGGTCAACATCGCCCTGGCCAACGAGTTCGCGACGATCTGCGGCGAGCTGGGCCTGGAGGCGCTGGAGGTCATCGAGGCGGCGGCGACCAAGCCGTACGGCTTCATGCCGTTCTTCCCGGGCCCGGGCGTCGGCGGGCACTGCATCCCCTGCGACCCGCACTATCTGCTGTGGCAACTGCGCGGCCGGCGGGTGGCGTCACCGCTGATCGACACGGCCATGACCGCCATCGCGACGCGTCCGCACACGGTGGTCCAGCGTGCCCGCGAGGTGCTGGCCGACTCCGGGGTACCGCTGCACAGGGCCCGGATCCTGGTCGTGGGCGTGAGTTACAAGCCGGGCGTCGCCGATCTGCGCGAATCCCCGTCACTGGAGATCATGGCGGAGCTGAGCGAGGCCGGAGCCGAGGTGGCGTACACCGATCCGCTGATCCCGGTGGTGTCGGTGCACGGCCGGCGCCTGTCGGCCGAGGAACGGCCCGGTGACCGGGACTGGGACCTGGTCCTGATCCACTCCGTGCAGCCCCGGCAGGACCTGTCGTGGATCGACGACGAGGTGCCGATCCTGGACACCACCTACCGCCTGCACGAGTTCAAGCGACGGGCCGTCGTATGAGCGTCCAGACCGAAGGAACCACCGCCCGTGCCCCGGACAGCCCCGGCTGCGAGGCCCGGGAGCGCGGTCCCCTGGCGCGGTTCGCGGACCGGATGGACCCGGGGGTACGGCACGCCACCCGGCGGCTGGCCGTGGTGATCGTGCTGCTCCCGCTGCTGCTGATCCTGGCGCGGGAGGCGCCCGGCCTGACCCAGGAACCGCTGCTGCTCGGCTACGGGTTCCTGGTCCTGACCGTGACCATCACCATGCTGTTCATCGCGTACAGCCGCTACGACGACCCGTCGGTCCGCCTGCTGCAGCGGCGTCCGAAGCGCCTGGAACTCTTCCCGGCGCTGCCGGAGCGGCCTCGGGTCAGCTTCCTGGTGGCGGTGAAGGACGAGGAGGAGGGCATCGAGGCCTGCGTGCGCTCGATGGCCGCGAGTACCTGCCCGAACCTCCAGATCGTGATCGTCGACGACGCCTCCACCGACGGCACGCGGGCCAAGCTGCGCCGGTTGGAGCGTGAGCTGTCCGTACGCGTGCTCTACCTGGAGAAGAACGTCGGCAAGAAGCACGCCCTGGTGCGGGCCGCCGAACTGGCAGACGGGGACGTGATCGCGTTCACCGACTCCGACTGCGTGCTCGCCCCGGACGCGCTCGGGCGGTGCGTGGACGCCCTCAAGCGCCATCCGGAGCTGGGCGCGGTCAGCGGGCACGCACGCGCCCTCAACCCCGACGAGACGGTGCTCGCCCGGGCCCAGGACGTCTGGTACGAGGGGCAGTTCCGGGTCGCCAAAGCGGCCGAGGCCGCCTTCGGCTCGGTCAGCTGTGTCTCCGGGCCGCTCGCGGTGTTCCGCCGGGACGCCATTGTCAATTACCTCCCGGCCTGGGCGGGCGACCGTTTCCTGGGCGGTGAATTCCGATTCGCGACCGACCGACAGCTGACCGGATATGTACTCGGTCAAAAATGGAAAGGCAAAAAACTCAAACAACAGTTCGCCGATTCCCCGTTCGTCACCGCACGGGATTATCCGGAACTCCCGTGGCGCATCGGCTATGTGCAGTCGGCGCGTGTGGTCACGACCGTTCCAGCCCGTTTCCGACCGTTCATGCGCCAGCAGGTGCGCTGGAAGAAGAGTTTCATCCGCAATCTCTTCTTCACGGGCACGTTCATGTGGCGGCGCGGCCTCGCCCCCGCGTTCCTCTTCTACGGGCATGTGCTGTGGGTCCTGTGCGCCCCGCTGATGGCCGTACGGCATCTCGTCTGGGCGCCGTACCACGGCCTGTGGTTCCTGACCGGGCTGTATCTGGCCGGGATCCTGCTCAAGGGCGTGGTGTGGGGTCTGGCGTTCAAGGTGGACAACCCGGGCTCCACGCGCTGGCGGTACCGCCCGCTGATGAGCCTGCTGTCCTCACTGGTCCTGTCCTGGCTGCTGCCGTACTCGCTGCTGACGATCCGGCGCGGGGTGTGGTCGAGGAGGCTGTCGTGAGAGCCGTACGAGCCACCGGCAGACTCCTCGCCGCGCTGCTGTCCGCGGCCGTGGTGGCCGGGTTGTATCTGCTGGTCCTGTCCCGGGGGAGCTGGCCGCCGTGGTCGATTCGGTAACCGAGGGGCGTCCGCGCCTCGCCGTCCGGCTGGGCCGGCGCTCACTGCGGGCGGGGCTCGCGGCGGTGACCGCCCTGGTCCTCGCCGTCCCGTTCACCGTGGCGTGGCGCCAGCACGTGGACCGGCGCAACGTCACCCGCCAGGAGTCGACGCCCGCCGCCCTGATCGACGCTGCGACCACCGCACGCTGGAAGGCCCTGGGGGCGCGGCTCCCCGGGCGGGCGGCGCCGGTGATCCTGACGTACCACGACATCCAGAAGAACACCCCGAGCCGGTACGTGGTCGGTCCCGCGCAGTTCGAGCGCCAGCTCGCGGCGCTGCGCACGGCGGGCTACCACACGCTGACCACCGACGAGTTCGTCACGTATCTTCTCGGCGGCCCGGTGCCGCCGCGCTCGGTGATGCTGACCTTCGACGACGGCACCCACGGTCTGTGGACCTACGGCGACCGGATCCTGGCTCGGCACGGTATGACGGCCGTCTCCTTCCTGATCACGGGACGGGTCGGCCGGCACCGGCCGTACTACCTGTCGTGGCAGGAGATCGCCCGGATGTCGAGGTCGGGCCGCTGGGACTTCCAGAACCACACGCACGACCTGCACAGCCGTACCCCCGGGCCCGACGGCAGGCTCGGCTCGAGGCTCGCGAACCGCATTCACCTGGCCTCCACGGGACAGCTGGAGAGCGTCGAGCACTACGAGCGACGGGTCCGCGGGGACTTCACGGAGTCGCTGCGCGACTTCGAGCGGCACGGGCTGCCCCGGTCGCGGCTGTTCGCCTACCCGTTCTCGAAGTCGGCGAACCCGCTGCACGACGACAGCTCCTATTCGCGCGACCTCGTCGAGCGGCTCTTCGTGGCGGCCGTGACCGACAAGACGCTCTCCCCGGAGCCACCGGGGCGCAGGGCGACGGCCCAACAGCAGTTCCAGCGGCTGGAGGTGTTCTCGGACACCAGCGCGGACGACCTGCTGGCCGAGGTCGCGGCGCGCACCCCGGTCCCCCCGTCCGGGGATCCGCTGAGCAGGCCCGAGCTGTGGACCGGCGACGACTGGAAGCCGGTCCGGGGGCTGGGGTTCCTGACCGGCAAGGGCCCCTATCCGCGGGGCAAGTCGTACAGGTACGCGGCGTACACGCCCTTCGGGTCGTCCGACTGGGACCGCTACACGCTCGACGCGACCCTGCGTGACCTGCCGGAGCGAGGAGGACGGGGCACGGTGTTCGTACGGGTCGGCGGGGACGCCACGCTGGGTGTGCGGATCTCGCGCCACACCGCCCAGCTGGTCGACGGGACGAACGGGGACCGGGTGCTGTCCGAGCAGCCGCTCGATCGCGCATCCGATCACCGGGTCCGCATCGTCGTGGACGGAGGCCGGACGACCGCCACGGTG
The DNA here is from genome assembly GCF_021545335.1 of Streptomyces sp. GQFP. GTDB lineage: Bacteria > Actinomycetota > Actinomycetes > Streptomycetales > Streptomycetaceae > Streptomyces. Next base: position 1,584,758 of record NZ_CP089312.1, read on the forward strand.
GACGGCCGGGTACGGCTGGAGGCCTCCCATCAGCACGGGGTGCGCGGCTCCGGCGGCATGGCCCTGACGGTGTCCAAGCAGGGCGAGGCGGCGTCCTGGCCGTCGTACGCCCGGGTCCGGCTGACGCCGCTGCCCGGCCCGGCACCCGCCCCCGGACCGTTCGACGGGCCCGGCGGCTGGGTCGACGGCGACGGGAAGCAGGCGCAGACCGTGATCGGCGACGGCACCGTGCAGCCGGTCGGCATCACCAACTGGACGTACGCGGCGTACACACCCGGGCGGCGGACCGACTACACGCTCCGCACCCGTATGACGGGCCTGACCGAAGAGGGTCTGCACGGCTCGGTCGTGGTACGGCGGGGTGCGCCGGACCAGGTCACGGTCCGCCTGTCCGAAGGCTGGATCACCGTCCTGTCCGGGCCCGACGACCGCCCCCGCACCCTGCTCTCGCGCAGGCTTGTCGCGGCCCAGGAGCGGGACGTGCAGGTCACTGTGGGGGCCCGGGCGACACAGGTGAAGGTCGAGGGGCTGCCGGCGCCGGTCGTCGTGCCCGCCTCCGGCGGCGCGGGCGGCATCGCCTTGGCCGCGCACCGGAAGTCTCAGTGGCAGCCGTGGCCCACGTTCGAGCAGTGCGCGCTGAACGGAGGTGGTACGCGATGAGAGTGCCGCCCGTGTCGCGCCGCCACCAGGGACGGGCCCTGGGTGGGGCCGTGCTGGCGCTGGCGGCGCTCGCGGGCGTGCTCACCCTGGTCGGACCCTCGGCCGGGGACGACTCGTCCCCGGCCGAGTTCCGTCCGGAGTTCCCCCAACGGGGGCTGGTCACCAACGAGTTCGCCTACTGGCATCCCGACGCGCCCGGCGCCCGGCACTCCCCCGACTGGACCATGACCAGCGGCTCCCTCTTCGGGCTGGACGGCGCGGGCTGGTCGGGGCGCCCGGACGGCGAGCGGCCCGACGCGGAGTCCTCGAAGGCCACGGACTCGGCGGTGTTCCGGCTGGCCTCGCGCCGCCGGGACTTCGGCGGCACCCGGGTCACCCTGCGGCTGCGTGTGGACGACCTGATCACCACCGACCGCACGCCCGCGCACGCCTATGACGGCGTCCACCTGTGGCTGCGTTTCCACAGCGAGCAGGAGTGCTACGCGGTGAGCATGGCCCGGCGCGACGGGGAGGTGGCCGTCAAGCGCAAGACGCCGGGCGGCCCGTCCAACGGCGGCACGTACGTCACGCTCGCGGTGTCCCGGGCCGAGTTGCCCCAGGACACCTGGGTCGATGTCCTGGCCACCGTCACCGACCTCCCGGACCGCCGGGTCCGCATCACGCTGGACCTGGCCGGCCGGCGCGTCCTGGACGTGACCGACGAGGCGCCCGGCGGTCTCATCCGTCCGGGCGGCGTCGGCATCCGCGGGGACAACGCGGCCTTCCGCTTCCGCGACTTCACCGCACGCCCCGAATGATCCGCCCCACCGCCGGGTGCCGCCGCGAATGATCAGGTCGTCTCCCCGCGCGCCCCGCACGACCCCCATCCGCCCCCAGAGGAGGCACATGTACGACGTCCTGTTCCACAAACCGGCGAGAGTGGCCCCACGTCGGCCCCTGACCGCGCTGCTCACGGCGACGGGCCTCGCGCTCGGCGCCCTGTTCGCCTCCGGGCCACCGGCCAAGGCGGCCCCGGAGGCGGCGACCGTCGTCTCGCTCACCTTCGACGACGGTTCGGCCGACCACTACACGAACGCCCGCCCGATCCTCGACCAGCACGGCATGAAGGGCACGTTCTACGTCAACAGCGGCCGGCTCGGCCTGGCCGGCTATCTGACCGCCGCCCAGACGCGGCAGCTCGCCGCCGACGGCCACGAGATCGGCGGGCACACCGTCTCCCATGCGCGGCTGCCCACGCTGAGCGCCGACGACCAGCGGCGCGAGATCTGCAACGACCGGGTGGCCCTGCTCGACCTGGGCCTCACGGTGAAGAACTTCGCCTACCCGTTCGGGGCGTCCACCTCCGCCACCGAGGGCTATGTCGCCGACTGCGGCTACAACTCGGCGCGGGACGTCGGCCGTCTGGTCACGGGCAGTTCGTGCGGCGGCTGCCCGTACGCGAACACCGTGCCGCCGGCCGAGCCGTACAACGTCCGCACCCATGACTCGGTGACCACCGGCACCACCCTGGCCACGCTCCAGGAGTACGTGACGCGGGCCGAGGGCAACGGCGGCGGCTGGGTGCCGATCGTGCTGCACCATGTGTGCTCGGGCTCGGGTTGCGACGCGACGTACGCCACGACCCCCGCGATCCTCGACGCCTTCCTCGACTGGCTCCAGAGCCGGGGCACCGCCGTGGCCACGGTGGACGAGGTGATCGGCGGGCCGCTACGGCCGGGCGTGCCGGGTCCGGCACCGGGAGCGACCCTGCAGAACGCGTCCCTGGAGACGGCGAGCGGCGGAGTGCCGACCTGCTACCAGCTCGGGGGCTATGGCACCAACACCTACTCCTGGAGCTACACGGCGGACGCGCACTCCGGCGCACGCGCCGAGCGCGTCGACATCACCGCGTACACGAGCGGCGACCGCAAGCTGGTCACCCGGCAGGACGCGGGGGCCTGCTCGCCGGCGGTGAGCACCGGGCGGGCCTACCGGCCCGGACTGTGGTTCAAGGGCAGTTGGGCGGTCGGGTCGCCGGTGAAGATCACTGTGCATCTGCGCAATACGTCGGGCGCCTGGAAGTACTGGTCGAGCAGTACGGCGCTCGCGGCGTCGTCGGGCTGGCGGCAGGCGACGTACACGACCCCGGTGGTGCCCTCGGGCTACACGGCGATCAGCTTCGGTCTCTCCCTGCCGGCGGTCGGCCACGTGACCGTGGACGACTTCTCTCTGGCCCAGGTCTGACCCGGTTCCCTATTACCGCGCCGACGGCGGCACCGAGTGCCGCCGTCGGCGCTTTCTGCGCGTCCACTCCGCGCACACGCTCCGTACTCACAAGTAGCCTTTGATCGATCATCGCTCATTTGTTACGTAAAGATTTCATTTGAGGCCACTTTCTGGCACCCAGTGCCTTGCCGCCTGACACGGGGTGCCATACCTTGAAGGTGTCCGGGCGGCCGGCGTGCAGAGACCATTCGTACGCCGGCTGTCCCCGCAAACCACGTGTTTGCGCGCCCGGACGCCTGCGTCACAGGCAACCTCCCGCGCCACCACGCGCTGCCGAAACACCACCGCCGAACCGACGGCACGTCTCACCCCAACCCTCAGCAGCACCGACGTAACCCTCAGCGTCTTCCCTCGAGACGCCATTCGCCGGAGGCAACACCGTGACCGTTAAGGACATCCTGGACGCGATCCAGTCGCCGGACTCGGCTCCGGCCGACTTCGCCGCCCTTCAGCTTCCCGAGTCGTACCGTGCGATCACCGTGCACAAGGACGAGACGGACATGTTCGCGGGCCTCGAAACCCGCGACAAGGACCCCCGGAAGTCGATCCACCTGGACGACGTCCCGGTGCCGGAACTCGGTCCGGGCGAGGCCCTGGTGGCCGTCATGGCATCGAGCGTCAACTACAACTCGGTCTGGACGTCGATCTTCGAGCCGCTGTCCACCTTCGGCTTCCTGGAGCGCTACGGAAGGCTCAGCGAGCTGACCAAGCGGCACGACCTGCCGTACCACGTCATCGGTTCCGACCTCGCGGGCGTCGTCCTGCGCACCGGTCCCGGCGTCAACTCCTGGAAGCCCGGCGACGAGGTCGTCGCGCACTGCCTGAGCGTCGAGCTGGAGTCCTCCGACGGGCACAACGACACGATGCTCGACCCCGAACAGCGCATCTGGGGCTTCGAGACGAACTTCGGCGGGCTGGCGGAGATCGCCCTCGTCAAGTCCAACCAGCTGATGCCCAAGCCGGACCACCTGTCGTGGGAGGAGGCCGCCGCACCCGGTCTGGTCAACTCCACCGCGTACCGCCAGCTGGTGTCGTGCAACGGCGCCGGGATGAAGCAGGGCGACAACGTCCTCATCTGGGGCGCGAGCGGCGGCCTCGGCTCGTACGCCACCCAGTTCGCGCTGGCCGGCGGCGCCAACCCCATCTGCGTCGTCTCCAGCGAGCAGAAGGCGGACATCTGCCGGAAGATGGGCGCCGAGGCGATCATCGACCGCAACGCCGAGGGCTACAAGTTCTGGGCCGACGAGCACAACCAGGACCCACGCGAGTGGAAGCGCTTCGGCAAGCGCATCCGTGAGCTGACCGGCGGCGAGGACGTCGACATCGTCTTCGAGCACCCCGGCCGCGAGACCTTCGGCGCGTCGGTCTACGTCACCCGCAAGGGCGGCACGATCGTCACCTGCGCCTCGACCTCGGGCTTCAACCACGAGTACGACAACCGCTACCTGTGGATGTCCCTCAAGCGCATCATCGGCTCCCACTTCGCCAACTACCGCGAGGCCTGGGAGGCCAACCGCCTGGTCGCCAAGGGCAAGATCCACCCGACGCTGTCCAAGGTGTACTCCCTGGAGGAGACCGGGCAGGCCGCCTACGACGTCCACCGCAACCTCCACCAGGGCAAGGTCGGCGTCCTGTGCCTGGCCCCCGAGGAAGGCCTCGGTGTGCGCGACGAGGAGAAGCGCGCCCAGCACATCGACGCCATCAACCGCTTCCGGAACATCTGAGGGCCTGAGGTCACCGATGACTGAGCGTCAGAAAGACCGGCCGTGGCTCATGCGCACGTACGCCGGTCACTCCACGGCCGAGGCGTCCAACGAGCTGTACCGGCGCAACCTCGCCAAGGGCCAGACAGGTCTGTCGGTGGCCTTCGACCTGCCGACCCAGACCGGGTACGACCCCGACCACATCCTCGCCCGCGGCGAGGTCGGCCGGGTCGGTGTGCCCGTCTCGCACCTCGGTGACATGCGCCGACTGTTCCAGGACATCCCCCTGGACCAGATGAACACCTCGATGACGATCAACGCCACCGCCATGTGGCTGCTGGCGCTCTACCAGGTCGTCGCCGAGGAGCAGGGTGTCGACATCACCACGCTCCAGGGGACGACCCAGAACGACATCGTCAAGGAGTACCTGTCCCGGGGCACGCACGTGTTCCCGCCGGGACCCTCGCTCCGGCTGACGACGGACATGATCTGCTACACGGTCAACCACATCCCCAAGTGGAACCCGATCAACATATGCAGCTACCACCTCCAGGAGGCAGGGGCGACCCCGGTTCAGGAGATCGCGTACGCGATGTCGACGGCCATCGCGGTCCTGGACGCCGTACGGGACTCGGGGCAGGTGCCGCCCGAGAAGTTCGGTGATGTCGTCGCCCGGATCTCCTTCTTCGTGAACGCGGGTGTCCGGTTCATCGAGGAGATGTGCAAGCTGCGGGCGTTCGGGCGGATCTGGGACCAGGTCACGCGCAAGCGGTACGGCATCGAGAACCCCAAGCAGCGGCGCTTCCGGTACGGCGTGCAGGTCAACTCCCTGGGACTGACCGAGGCGCAGCCGGAGAACAACGTCCAGCGGATCGTGCTGGAGATGCTGGCCGTGACCCTGTCGAAGGACGCACGCGCGCGTGCCGTCCAGCTCCCCGCCTGGAACGAGGCGCTGGGGCTCCCCCGGCCCTGGGACCAGCAGTGGTCGCTGCGCATGCAGCAGGTGCTCGCCTACGAGAGCGATCTGCTGGAGTACGAGGACATCTTCGCCGGGTCGCACGTGGTCGAGAAGAAGGTGGCCGAGCTGGTCGAGGAGTCGCTCGCCGAGATCGGCCGCATCGAGGAGATGGGCGGCGCGATGGCCGCCGTCGAGTCGGGCTACCTGAAGTCGCAGCTCGTGGCGTCCCATGCCGAGCGCCGGGCCCGTATCGAGTCCGGGCAGGAGAAGATCGTCGGCGTCAACATCTTCGAGTCGACCGAGCCGAACCCGCTCACGGCGGACCTCGACGCGGCGATCCAGACTGTCGATCCGGCCGTCGAGGCACGGGTGACCTCGGCGCTCCAGGGCTGGCGCGACACGCGTTACCAGCCGCCCTTCAACCACCCGCGCCCGTGCAAGGCGCTGGAGCGGCTGAAGGAGGCCGCGAAGGGCACCGACAACCTCATGGAAGCCACCCTGGAGTGCGCCCGCGCAGGCGTCACGACCGGTGAGTGGGCCGGGGCCCTGCGGGAGGTGTTCGGGGAGTTCCGGGCGCCGACCGGGGTCTCGTCCGCGCCGGTCGCGGTGACCGCCGGGGAGGGCACCGCGATGGCGCTGGTCCGCCGCGGGGTGGAGGCCACGGCGCGGGACATGGGCGTGGGCAAGCTCCGGTTCCTGGTGGGCAAGCCGGGCCTGGACGGGCACTCCAACGGGGCCGAGCAGATCGCCGTACGGGCCCGTGACGCGGGGTTCGAGGTGGTCTACCAGGGCATCCGGCTCACCCCGGAGGAGATCGTGGAGGCGGCGGTCGCCGAGGACGTGCACGCGGTCGGCCTGTCGATCCTGTCCGGCTCGCACGCCCAGCTCGTGCCGGACGTACTGGAGCGGCTCCGTGTGGCCGGTGCCACAGATATACCCGTGATCGCCGGTGGGATCATCCCCAATGGTGACGCCGAACAGCTGAAGGCTGCGGGCGTGGCCGCGGTCTTCACCCCGAAGGACTTCGACATCACCGGAATCATCGGCCGCATCGTCGACGAGATCCGGAAAGCGAACAAGCTCGACCCCCTGGAGGTCCCCGCATGACCACGCCCGTCAACCGTCTGCGTCCGCGCCGCTCCTGTCTGGCCGTTCCGGGGAGCAACCCCCGTTTCCTGGAGAAGGCCCAGGGGCTGCCGGCCGACCAGGTCTTCCTCGACCTGGAGGACGCGTGCGCGCCGCTCGCCAAGCCCGAGGCGCGGCACACCATCGTCAAGTTCCTCAACGAGGGCGACTGGACGGGCAAGACGAGGGTCGTGCGCGTCAACGACTGGACGACGGAGTGGACGTACCGCGATGTCGTCACGGTCGTCGAGGGGGCCGGTCAGAACCTCGACTGCATCATGCTGCCGAAGGTGCAGACCGCCCAGCAGGTCGTCGCCCTCGACCTGCTGCTGACGCAGATCGAGAAGACGATGGGCTTCGAGGTCGGCAAGATCGGCATCGAGGCGCAGATCGAGAACGCGCAGGGCCTCAACAACGTCAACGAGATCGCGACGGCCTCCCAGCGCGTCGAGACGATCATCTTCGGCCCGGCCGACTTCATGGCGTCGATCAACATGAAGTCGCTGGTCGTGGGCGAGCAGCCGCCCGGCTACCCGGCGGACGCCTACCACTACATCCTGATGAAGATCCTGATGGCGGCCCGCGCCAACAACCTCCAGGCGATCGACGGCCCCTACCTGCAGATCCGCAACATCGACGGCTACCGCGAGGTCGCCCAGCGTGCCGCCGCGCTCGGCTTCGACGGCAAGTGGGTGCTGCACCCGGGCCAGGTCGAGGCGTCCAACGAGATCTTCTCGCCCTCGCAGGAGGACTTCGACCACGCCGAACTGATCCTGGACGCCTACGACTTCTACACGTCCGAGGCGGGCGGGAAGAAGGGCTCCGCGATGCTCGGCGACGAGATGATCGACGAGGCCAGCCGCAAGATGGCGCTGGTCATCTCGGGCAAGGGCCGGGCCGCAGGCATGGAGCGCACGTCCAAGTTCGAAGCGCCCTCCGACTGACTCGGGCCAGGCAGTTCGGAAGGCACACAAAACCCTCATCCCCCAGGCCCCGAAGGGGCCTAGGGGGAATACCAGCCCGGAGGGCAAGATCATGCAGTTCGGCCGCACCTACGAAGAGTTCACAGTCGGCGACGTCTATCGGCACTGGCCCGGGAAGACGGTCACGGAGTACGACGACCACCTCTTCTGTCTCCTGACGATGAACCACCACCCGCTCCACATGGACGCCAACTACGCGGAGAACACGACCGACTTCGGCAAGAACGTCGTGGTCGGCAACTACATCTACTCCCTGCTCCTGGGCATGTCCGTGCCGGACGTGTCGGGCAAGGCGATCGCGAACCTGGAGATCGAGTCGCTGAAGCACGTGGCGCCGACCTTCCACGGCGACACGATCTACGGCGAGACGACGGTCCTCGACAAGACGCCCTCCCGGTCGAAGAACGACCGCGGGATCGTGTACGTCGAGACCAAGGGCTACAAGCAGGACGGCACGCTGGTCTGCGTGTTCCGTCGCAAGGTGATGGTGCCCACCGAGACGTACATCAAGGAGCGCGGCGGCGAACAGCCCGGCCGGCCCCAGCTCAAGGAGCAGGAGAAGTAGCCATGGCGCGACTCGCCCAGACCGCCGGTCTGACCGACATCCAGCAGGAGATCCTGTCCACGGTCCGGGACTTCGTGGACAAGGAGATCATCCCGGTCGCGACCGAGCTGGAGCACCGCGACGAGTATCCGCAGCAAATCGTCGACGGCCTCAAGGAGTTGGGCCTGTTCGGCCTGATGATCCCCGAGGAGTACGGCGGTCTGGGCGAGTCGCTCCTGACGTACGCGCTGTGCGTCGAGGAGATCGCGCGTGGCTGGATGTCGGTCTCCGGGATCATCAACACGCACTTCATCGTGGCGTACATGCTCAAGCAGCACGGCACGCAGGAGCAGAAGGACCACTTCCTGCCGAAGATGGCGGCCGGTGAGATCCGGGGCGCGTTCTCGATGTCGGAGCCGGCGCTCGGCTCGGACGTGTCGGCCATCACCTCCAAGGCGGTCCGGGACGGTGACGAGTACGTCCTCAACGGGCAGAAGATGTGGCTGACGAACGGCGGAACGTCCACTCTGGTCGCCGTACTCGTCCGAAGTGACGAAGGACACCCGGAGGGGACCGCGCCCCACAAGTCAATGACCACCTTCCTGGTCGAGAAGGAGGCGGGCTTCGGTGAGGTCCGGCCCGGGCTCACCATCCCGGGGAAGATCGACAAGATGGGTTACAAGGGTGTCGACACCACCGAACTCATCATGGACGGACTGCGCATTCCGGCCAATCGCGTGCTCGGTGGCGCCACCGGCCGGGGTTTTTACCAAATGATGGACGGCGTCGAGGTGGGCCGCGTCAACGTGGCCGCGCGTGGCTGCGGTGTCGCTCAGCGTGCGTTCGAACTGGGCGTCTCGTATGCCCAGCAGCGTCACACTTTCGGCAAGCCGATCGCCCAGCACCAGGCGATCCAGTTCAAGCTGGCCGAGATGGCTACCAAGGTCGAGGCCGCCCATGCGATGATGGTGAACGCGGCACGCAAAAAGGACTCGGGAGAACGAAACGACCTTGAGGCAGGGATGGCGAAGTACCTCGCCTCCGAGTACTGCAAAGAGGTCGTGGAGGACGCCTTCCGGATCCACGGCGGCTACGGCTTCTCCAAGGAGTACGAGATCGAGCGCCTCTACCGCGAGGCCCCGATGCTGCTGATCGGCGAAGGTACGGCCGAGATCCAGAAAATGATCATCGGGCGCAGGTTGCTCGAAGAGTACAAATTCCAGGGCTGATTGTTCGGTTCGGGGTGTTTTCTTCGAGAAGAAGATCACACCCCGTCAGTACTCTTCAGCCGCCGACTCGGCTTCCTGGCTTACCCAGTTGTTGCTGTGAGCCGCTACGATCGCCGGAAAGCCGCCGTCCCCTGATACAGCGCGGCATCATCCGCTACGAAGGTCATCCATGCCCCACAGCCAAACCTCTGCACCTCGCGACAGCCTGGCAGGCGTACGCCTGGCGCGCGGAGCATCGCCGTGGCTCCTCCCGACCGTCGCCACCGCAGCCCTCAGCCTGGTACGCGCGCGCAAGTCCGGCGCCGCCAAGGCCGTGGCCGTACCCGCCACCGCGCTGGCGGCGGGCATGCTGTGGTTCTTCCGTGACCCCGAGCGCGAGATCACCCAGGGCCGGGTCATCTCTCCCGCCGACGGCGTGGTGCAGAGCATCATGCCGTGGAAGGACGGCCGCACCCGCGTCGCGATCTTCATGAGCCCGCTCAACGTACACGTCAACCGCGCGCCCCTCTCCGGCACGGTGACGTCCGTCGAGCACATCCCCGGCGGGTTCGTTCCGGCGTTCAACAAGGAGAGCGAGAACAACGAGAGAGTCGTCTGGCACTTCGACACCGAACTCGGTGACATCGAGATGATCCAGATCGCCGGTGCGGTCGCTCGCCGCATCGTCCCGTACGTCCCGCAGGGCACGAAGGTCGAGCAGGGCGACCGGATCGGCCTGATCCGCTTCGGCTCGCGCGTCGACATCTACCTCCCCGAGGGTGTCGAGGTCGCGGTCGAGGTCGGCCAGAAGACGGTGGCAGGGGTGACTCGCATTGACCGTGATTGATCCCGAGACACAGGCCGGCTGGGTGCCGGAGGCCGACGAGGTGGGTGACGACGAGGAGGAGATGCCCCTTTCTCTCCGCCTCTCAATAGCGGACACCCTCACCCTCGGCAACGCCACCTGCGGCTTCATGGCGGTGTACTTCACCACCACCGGAATCCTGATCCCGCACCTCACCGGCAGTGACGAGTCGGGCATGGCCCGTCACTCGGCGGCGACCGCGGTGATCCTGATGCTCTGCGCGGCGGTCTTCGACCTCTTCGACGGTCTGGTAGCCCGCAAGCTGCGCTCCTCCCCCATGGGCGCCGAGCTGGACAACCTCTCCGACCTGATCAGCTTCGGTCTGGCACCGGCGTACTTCGTCCTGGTGTACGGCATGGTCGCGGACGACGCGTACCAGAAGGTGGCCGCGGTCGGTGCGATCGTCGTCCTGCTCGCGGTCGTGCTGAGGCTCGCGAGATTCTCCTGTGTGACGGTGAAGGACGGCACCTTCCAGGGCATGCCGAGTCCCTTCGGCGCCCTGACGGTCGTCTCGATCGTGCTCCTGGAGCTGCCGTTCGTGGCCACGCTCATGGCCATCGTCGGCACCGCCTGGCTGATGGTGAGCCGGGTCGAGTACCCGAAGCCGCGGGGTCCGCTCGCGGTCGCGATGCTCTCCTGGATCGTCGCCGCGATGGGTCTCCTGGCGGCCTGGGCCTTCGACGCCCCCGGCGGCCAGCTCCTCCTCCAGACCGGCTGCGCCCTGCAGCTCGTCCTGGGCGCGGTGATCCCACTCTTCGCCACGGCCCGCCGCGTGAACAACTTCCGCGGCAACCGCCGCGAGGCACGGGCGGCCCAGCTGCCGTAGCGGTAATCGCTGTATGGAGGGCCTCGAACCGGATGACGGTTCGGGGCCCTCCGCGTTGTGCGTACGGCGTCTCGGCGGTCACTCGGCCGGCGAGTAGCCCTCCGCGACGGACGACGCCTCGGACTCCCGTACGACCTTCATGCCGCCCGTGACGCTCTTGTCGGGCTGCAGGATGACGCTCTCCTTGGAGGAGGACGACTTCGGGTCGCTGAAGTCCTGCGGGCTGCCGAAGCCGACGTCGAACGCGTTGATCGTCAGCAGGGCCTTGTCCACACCCTCGCGGGTGAGGTCCTTGCTCGCGCAGGCCTTCTTCAGGGCCTCACCGAAGACGGAGACCGCCGTCCAGCCGGCCACCACGCCGTTGTCGAGCGAGTCGTCCGGGTACGCCGCCTGGTAGTCGGCCACCAGCTTCTTGGCCTCCGGGGTGTCCGCCCCGATGGGCAGGGACGGCGAGGCGACCCAGTAGTTCTTGGAGAGGGCCGGACCCGCCTGGGTGGCCAGGAGCTGCGGGGCGAAGGCCGAGTTGTTGCCGATGACCGGGACGTTGAAGCCGCCGGCCGCGGCCACGCCCACCAGCGAGGCCGCCTGGCGCGGTCCCGCGCTGATCACAATCGCCTTGACGCCCGCCTGCTTCAGCGCGGCGACCTGGGCGGTCATGTCGTTGTCGGTCGGCTTGATCTTCTGCTCGACGACCGTCAGCCCCGACTGCTCCGCCATGTACTTCGAACCGACCAGGGCGCTCTCGCCGTAGTCCCCCTCGAAGTAGACATGACCGATCTTGTCGCCCTTCTTGATCCCCTTCTCATTGATCAAGAAGTCGACCGCATTGATCGTCTCAATGTCGTACGTGGATCCGATCACGCGTATGTACGGGCTGCCGAGCAGCGAGGCGGCCCACGCCTGTGGCAGCACGAGGACCTTGTCCTGGCCGTCGACGCGCTGTTTCACCGCCGCGACGAACGGCGAGCCGATGAACTGGGCGAACCCCAGCACGTCCGGTTCCAGCTCGGTGTAGCCGGAGACGGCCTTCTGCGGGTCGTAGCCGTGGTCGCGGACGGTGAGGGTCACCTGGCGCCCGCAGACGCCTCCGGCGGCGTTCAGCTGCTTCACGTACAGCTGCTGGGCCTGGGTGACGCTCTTGCCGAGGGTCGCGTAGACCCCGGTCATGTCGGTGAGCGCGCCGAGCGTGATCGTCTTGGCGGACACTCCGACGTCGGTCTTGACGCCCCCCGCCGAGGCCGAGCCGCTGTCGCCCCCGTCGTCGTCCTTGGCCTTGGAGCTGCACCCGGCCACCGCCAGCAGCACGGCGAGCGCGCCCGCAGCGGCTCGGGCCGTGTATCTCGTGGTCATCGTTCCTCCCCTGGATTACGTGCGACGCGGCGCCGGGCGGCCACCCTGACCAGCCCTCCCGGCAGGAAGAGCACCACCGCCACTACGGCGGCGCCGTACAGGTACCTGGACGCCTCGCCCGGTGCGATCCCGCCCGTGCCCGGGGCGGAGACCAGGGGCAGCGCGTCGCTGTAGCGGGTCAGCAGCTGGGGCAGGAGCGAGACGAAGGCCGCGCCGATCACCGCCCCGGAGACCGAGCCGAGCCCGCCGATGACGATCATGGCGAGGTACTCCAGCGAGAGCGTGATGCCGAAGTAGTCGGGCACGGTCCGCTGGAAGACGAGGGCGAGCAGCACACCGGCCAGCCCCGCGTACATCGACGACAGGACGAAGACGGCGGCACGGTAGCGGGCCACGGGCACGCCGATCACTCCGGCGGCGATGCGGTGGTCGCGGATGGCGTTCATGGCCCGCCCGGGCCGCCCGCGCAGGACGCCACGGGCGAACAGCACGCAGCCGAGCAGGAGGACGAGTCCGGCGTACCAGAGCTTCTCGGCGGAGCCGAACGGCACGTTGGCGACGAGGAGTTCGCTGTCGTCGAAGGTGAGGCCGAAGAGGCTCAGCGGGGGTACGTCACGGCCGTTGAAGCCGCCGGTCAGCTCGCGGGCGTTGAACAGGACGTGCTGGCCGATGAAGATCAGGGCGATGGTGGCGATGCCGAGGTAGGGGCCTTGCAGGCGTCCGGCGATCGGGCTGAACAGGCCACCCGCGACCCCGGCGACGAGGGTGGCGAGCACGGCCGCGAGCCAGGTCGGCAGGCCGAGCCCGGTCAGTCCGTCACCGCCCTCCGCGGCGAACACGCAGTAGCTGTAGGCACCGACCGCGAGGAAGAAGGCGTGGCCCATGGAGAGCTGGCCGGTGGCGCCGGTGAGGAGGTTGATGCCGATGGCGCCGATCGCGGCGGCCATGGCGAACAGCCCGGCCAGGAGCCAGAAGCGGTCCACGTAGAACGGGAGGGCGAGGAGCAGCAGGGTGCCCGCGGCAGCCGCGTACGTGCGCGCGTGCGGCGGTCGGAGTGTGCGCCGGGGCTTGGCCGCCGTGTCGGCGAGGACGTCAGACACGGGCCAGCTCCTTCGTGCCGAAGAGCCCGGCGGGCCGGACGAGGAGGATCGCGACCATGACCAGGTAGGGCGCGAGGTCGCCGAGGCCGCGGCCCATGAAGGTCAGGTCGCTCTGGTAGCCGGTGGCGAGGGACTCGGTGACGCCGACGACCAGACCGCCGACGAGGGCACCGGTCGTGGAGTCGAGGCCGCCGAGGATGGCGGCGGGGAAGGCCTTGAGCGCGGCGAGGGAGGTGGCCCGTTCCAGGCCCGGGGTCGGGAAGACGGTGAGGAACAGGGCGGCGACGGCCGCGAGTCCGCCCGCGACGGCCCAGGCGCCGAGCGAGACCCGGCCCAGCCTGACCCCCATGAGGGCGGCCGTCTCGCTGTTCTCGGCCGCCGCGCGCATCGCCACGCCCCAGGTGGTGTAGCGGAAGGCGAGCAGGAAGGCCGTGATGAGCAGGGCGGCGGCGACGAAGGCGGCGATCCGGGTGTGCGCGAGCGAGATCGGGCCGAGGGTGAGGACGGCGTCGCCCCAGGGATCTCCGAGCGCTAGGACGTCCGTGCCGAGGCGCCGGGTGAGTTCGGTGGTGAGCAGGATGTCGACGCCGATGGTGACGATGGCCAGCACGCTGTGGTCGTTGCCCCGGGAGCGGCGCATGACGAGGAACTCCACGGCGGCGCCGACGAGCGCGGCTCCGGCGATGCCCGCGAGGAGCGCGGGCCAGAAGCCGATGTCGTCGTGGAGGGACGCGGTGACATAGCCGCCCGCGAGCAGCAGCGAGGCGTGCGCGAAGTTGACGACCTCGGTGGCCCGGAAGATCACGACGAAACCCAGGGCGATGAGCGCGTAGACCGAGCCCATGGAGATCCCGTTGAGGAGCAGTTCGGCGAAGGTGCTCACGGGGTGGCCTCCTCACCGAGATAGGCCCGTACGACCTCCGGGTCGTTCTGTACGTCCGCCGGGGCCCCGTCCGCGATCAGGCGCCCGAAGTCGAGCACTGTGACGGTGTCCGCGAGTCTCATCACCACCCCCATGTCGTGCTCCACCAGGACGATCGAGATGCCGAGGCTGTCGCGGACACCGGCGATGACGGCCGCGACCCGGCGCCGTTCGTCGGCGGTCATCCCGGCCACCGGTTCGTCGAGAAGCAGCAGCCGTGGCTCCATGCACAGGGCCCGGGCGAGTTCCGCGAGCTTCTGCAGCCCGTAGGGCAGGGAGCCGGCCGGGCGTCCCAGGTACCCCTCCAGGCCGACGAACTCGGCGATCTCCCGCACGCGCGCGCGGTGCCGGCGTTCCTCGCGTGCCGCCGACGGCAGCCGGAGTCCGGCGGCGACGAAGCCGGTCCTGGTGAGCCGGTGGCGGCCGAGCAGCAGGCTGTCCTCGACGGTGGCGTGCGGCGGCAGGGCGAGGTTCTGGAAGATCCGGGCGACTCCGAGGGCGGCGATGCGGTGCGGGGGCATGCCGGTCAGTTCGTGCTCGCCGAAGCGGACGCTGCCGGAGGTGGCCCGGTAGACCCCGGACAGGACGTTGAAGCAGGTGGACTTGCCGGCGCCGTTGGGGCCGATCAGGGCGTGGACGGTGCCGGGATTGACGGTGAAGGTGACGTCGTCCAGGGCGAGGAGGCCGGCGAAGCGGACGGTGAGGTGGTCAACGTGGAGGGCGGGCACGGCGTGGGCGTCAATGGTGGACGGCGGCCCGTCAATGGTGGTCAATGTGGATCAACCCTCCCATCTGCTCAACCTCGGCATGGACGGGGTCAACCCGGGTGCAGCCGATCCACCCGTCGCGTCCATCGCCCGGGCCGCGTGCATCGCCCCGGCCGCATCCGCCGCCGCGTCCTCGTCCACCACGCCCAGATAGCGGCGCCGTACCTCGTCGGAGACGGCGAGTTCGGCGCAGGGGCCGGAGAGGGTGACCTCGCCGACCTCCAAGACGTACGCCTGCGTGGCCAGCCGCAGGGCCAGGGCGGCGTTCTGTTCGACGAGCAGGACGGAGGTGCCCTGGGTGTTGATCTCGCGCACGGTGTCGGCGATGCGCGCCGCCATCAACGGGGCCAGGCCCAGCGACGGCTCGTCGAGGAGCAGCACCTTGGGGGTAGCCATGAGGGCACGTGCGACGGCCAGCATCTGCTGCTCGCCGCCCGACAGCAGTCCCGCGCGCTGCTGGGCGCGGTCGGCGAGGACGGGGAACAGTTCATGGACGCGGCGCAGGGCGGCGGCCCGTTCCGTGCGTCCGCCGCGCGCGCCGAGGGCTCCGGCGCGCAGATTGTCGGCGACGGTCATCCGGGCGAACACCCGTCGCCCCTCCGGGACTTGGGACACCCCGGCGGCGACCACCCGGTCGGGGGCGAGCCCGTCGATCCGGCGTCCGCCGAGCGTGACGGTGCCGCCGGTCGTGGCCCCGCCCTGGAAGGAGAGGGTGCGGCTGATGGCGCGCAGCAGCGTGGACTTGCCGGCGCCGTTGCCGCCCAGCACCGTCACAACGGCCGCCTCGGGCACCTCCAGCGACACCTGACGCAGGGCGCGCACGGGCCCGTACCCGACCGACAGATCCCGTACGACGAGATCGGCGCCGCCGGGGGATCCGCCTCCGGAACCACCCGCAGACCCCCTTGTTCCACCGCCCATGGCGTCCGCTCCCTCCCGCACACGCGTCCGGTGTGGCGCTCACCCCAGCACCGGGGCGGGCGTCCGTCCACGGGTCGCGGCCGAAACTCCGCCGAAACGTGGCCGGTGACCAGCGGACGCCACCGCCCGTTGTGCGCGAGCACAACACTGCGTGTCAGGGGCCTGCCGCAGGGGCGCGGCGGGTGGCATCCTCCGCTCATGGGACCCCGCAGAAGGCGTACCGGTCATGACTGGAAGGTGCTCGCGGAGTCCTGCGCGGCGCTGCTGGAACGGGTGCCGGAGCTGGTCGACGAGCATCTGCGGCAACTGACGGAGCACTCCCCCGTCTACGGCCAGGTCATCCCGTACGACCAGCAGTGGCGGGAGGTCGAGGAGGCGATGCGGATCGGCATCGGGACGATCTCCGCGCCCCGGGGCTCGCCGCGCCGCGATCTGGAGTACGCGGAGGACGCGGGCCGGCGCCGCGCCCAGCAGGGGCTGCCGCTGGAGCTGTTGGTGCACGCGTACCGGAGCGCGGGCTATCTGGTCTGGGACGCGCTGCTGGAGGGGGCGGGCGGCCAGGAACCCCAACGGCTCGGGGTGCTGATGCGATCGGCGACCCTGGTGTGGTCGGCGATCGACGCGCAGGCGGCGGTGGCGTCGGAGGCGTACCGGGCGACCGAGATGGAACTGCGGCGGCGTACGGACGAGCAGTTGCAGGCGTTGCTCGACGCGCTGCTCGACGGCCAGGAGTCGCCGGGGCTGGCCGCGCGGGCGGCGGCGGGGCTCGATCTGCCGGAGCGGGGCGCGTACGCGGTGGTGGTGCTGCGGGCGGACCGGCGGGATCCGAGGGAGGCCTTCCACCGGCCGTTGCGGGGCGCCGGGTACCGGTTCGTGTGGCGGATGCGGGCCGACCAGGAGGTGGGCGTGGTGCTGCTGGGGCCCGACCAGGGGCTCGACGCGGTGGCGCGGGCGCTGAGCGGGCGGTGCTCGGGGGCGGGCGGGATCAGTCCCGTCGTACCGGGACTGGCGGAACTGGGACGGGCCCGGCGGCTGGCCGAACTGGCGTTGCGCACCTGCCCGCCGGACACGAGCGAGGTCGTACGCCTTGACCAGCGGATGCCGACAGCCCTGGTGGTGAGCCAGCCGGAACTCGCGAACCGCCTGGTGTCGTCCGTCTTCGGCGCCCTGGTCGGGCTGGAGCCCGCCGACCGGGAGGTACTCCTGGAGACCCTCGACGTGTGGCTGACCTGCGAGGGGTCGGCGGGCCGGGCCGCCGGACGCCTGTACTGCCACCGCAACACGGTGTTCAACCGCTTACGACGGCTGGAGCAGCTGACGTCCAGGTCACTGGCCAGGCCGCGCGACCTGATCGAGATGACGTTGGCTCTGGACGCGTATCGGTTGTCGGGGCCGGCGGGGGTACTGGAGGACGCCACGCGGCTCACCGGCAGCGGCGGGTGACGCGGTACGGCGTCCTGCGGGCTTCGGACCAGGAAGCCCCGGCCGATGTCTCCCGGGCCTCAGACCAGGAAGTCCCGGCCGATGTTCTCCGCGACCCGTTCCAGGATCGGGCCGGCGTCGGAGATGCACTTGGCGAGGTCCGGTTCCATGTCCGTCAGGGGGTAGGCGCGGCGGATGCCGGCCCGGCCCAGGGCCTCCGGGCGCAGGGCCAGACGGCCGCAGACCGCGACTACCTCGCGGCCCTCCGCGCGGGCCGCCGCGGCGACGCCCGCCGGGGCCTTGCCGTGCAGGGTCTGCTCGTCGAGGGAGCCCTCGCCGGTGATCACGAGGGTGGCGCGGTCCAGGGCGGGCCCGAAGCCTAGGACGTCGAGCATGACCTCGATGCCGGGCCGGAACCGGGCGCCGAGGACCAGGGCGCCGTAGCCGATGCCGCCGGCGGCGCCCGCACCCGGCGCGGCGGCGTACTCGGCGGCCTTCGGGCCGATCGCGGCCTCCAGGATCTTCGCGTAGTGCGCGAGGGCCGCGTCCAGGGCCTCCACGTCGTCCGGGGAGGCGCCCTTCTGCGGGCCGTACACCGCGGGGGCGCCCTTCGGCCCGGTCAGCGGGTTGTCCACGTCGCTGGCCAGCACGAAGTCGACGTCCGCGAGGCGGGTGTCGAGGTCCGAGAGGTCGGCCGTGGCCAGGACGTCCAGCCCGCCGCCCCCGGGCGGCAGCGGTTCGCCGTCGGCGTCCAGGAAGCGGGCGCCGAGCGCGGACAACATGCCCGCGCCGCCGTCGGTGGTGGCGCTGCCGCCGACCCCGAAGACGATGGTGCGCGCGCCCGCGTCCAGCGCGGCCCGCAGCAGTTCTCCGGAGCCGTACGTCGATGCCGTGAGCGGCGCGAACACGCCCGCGGGCAGCCGCTGGAGACCGCTCGCCTCGGCCATCTCCACCACCGCGGTGCCGTCGCGCAGCGCGAACGCGGCGCTCACCTCATGCCCGAGTGGCCCCGCGACCCGCACCTCACGCCGTTCGAATCCGGCGGCGACCGCGGCGTCCACGGTCCCGTCGCCGCCGTCGGCCACGGGCAGCGACTCGACCTCGACATGGGGGGCGGCCTTGCGCAGCCCGGCGGTCACCCGCTCGGCGACCTGTACGGCCGTCAGCGACCCCTTGAACTTGTCGGCGGCGATCAGCACCCGAGTCGCCCGCACACCCGTCACCTTCGCCGTACCCGAAGCGTCCGCCACCCTGCACATCCCTTGCTTTCCGGCCCCGTCAACGTCAGGGCAGTCGCGCCGCTGCGACCTTAACCGCAGGAGGCGCGCCCCGTCATGCCTTCTTGACCGCCCACAGTCAGGGCACAGCCGACGACCGCACATGGTGGTAGACCGGAGCCATGACCCATGCAGGCACCGAGCCCGACCTCGCGGACCGAGTTCTCGGGGGCTGGCTGGGCCGGATCGCGGGCAACATGCTCGGCAAGCCGGTCGAGCGGGGCGACTACTGGACGCGCGACCGCATCGACCGCTACTTGCGGCGAACCGGCGCCCTCCCCCTCACCGACTATCTGCCCGAGCCGCCGCCCGGAAGCGAGCACGAAGGCTTCGAACTCCGCCCCGAATGGCGGGAGTGCGTACGTGGCCGGATCCACGGCAGCTGCCGCGACGACGACGTCGACTACGCGATCCTCGGCCTGGACCTGCTGGAGACGCACGGTTTCGACTTCAGCACCGAGCAGGTCGGCGAGCTGTGGCTGCTGCGGCTGCCGTTCCTCCAGACGTTCACGGCGGAACGCGCGGCCTATCGCAACCTCACGGCCGGTCTCAAGCCACCGCTGACGGCCACGCACGACAACCCGTACCAGGAGTGGATCGGCGCCCTGATCCGCGCCGACATCTACGGCTGGACCTGTCCGGACGCCCCGCACCGCGCCGCCTATCTGGCCCGCAGGGACGCCGTCCTCTCCCACACGGGCAACGGCGTGTACGGGGCGATGTTCGCGGCGGCCCTGATCTCGGCGGCGTTCACGGCACCCGACGTACGGCACGCGCTGGACACGGCGCTGACGGTGATCCCGGCGAGCAGCCGCCTGGCCCGTACGGTACGCCGGGTCATGGCGCTTCACGAGACCCGGCTGACCTGGGAGGACACGCTCGCCACGGTCTCCGCGGAGACCGCCGGGCTCGGCTGGATCCACACAGTCCCGAACGTCGCCGTCCTCACCGCCGGTCTCCTGTACGGCGACGGCGACTTCACCAGCACGATCGCCCTGACCGTCCGGGGCGGCCTGGACACCGACTCGAACGGCGCGACCGCGGGCTCGGTGGCCGGTGTGCTGTGCGGCGCGGAGGCGATCCCGAGCCGGTGGAAGGACCCGCTGGAGGACACCGTACGCAGCGCGGTGTTCGGTTTCGACGGGGTGCGGATCAGTGAACTGGCGGCGCGGACGGTGCGGTTGGGACACCCGCAGGTGTGACGGGACGCCGACGGACGGCTGTCCGTCATCTCCCCTGGTTACGCTTCCAGGATGACCATCCAAGACTTCGCCACATACATCGCCGGCCTGCCCCGCGTCCTGGCCGGCGCCGCCGCGCTCTTCCGTGACGCCGACGGACGGATCCTGCTCGTCGAGCCCAACTACCGTGAGGGCTGGGCCCTTCCAGGCGGCACGATCGAGTCGGACACCGGGGAGACCCCGCGCCAGGGCGCGCGCCGGGAGACCCTGGAGGAGATCGGCCTCGACCGGGAACTGGGCCGCCTGCTGGCCGTCGACTGGGTCCACATCGCGGGTCACATGCCGCTGGTCGCCTATCTGTACGACGGTGGCGTCCTCGACGAGGAGACCCTCAAGTCGATCAGACTCCAGGAGGAGGAACTGCTGTCCTGGCGGCTGGTGGCACGCGAGGACCTCGGCGAGTACCTCTTGGGTTCCCTGGGACGACGGGTACTGCACGCCCTCGACGTGCTGGCGGAGGGCGCGGGAACGGTGGAACTGGAGAACGGCGACCGGGTGGCCTGACCAGCACCCCGGCCCGCGAGGTTCAGCCCTGAACGTCCGGCGGCTTCACCTCGTCGACGGCCCGCCTCGCGTCGTCACGCTCGGCGACCCGGGCCTCCGTCCGGTGACCGCGCGCGATGTAGTCCCGCACGACGAGCTCTACGGCGTCCTGCGGGTTCCCGACGCCCGCGAGCACCATGACTTCGACGACCAGTTCGGCGTCGAGAGATACGGAGACCTTGGCTGCCATGGGCGGACATTAACACCGGGCGCATGTTCGTACACGAGTACGGCGGCACGGTCACGCTCCCATCAAGCAAGCCCCGGGCCGTTAACCGGTCGCCGCTCCCGAACCCCGCGACCTACCCTCGGCACCATGACCAAGCCTCTCGTCGCCGTCCTCAGCGGCGCCGGAATCTCGACCGACTCCGGCATCCCCGACTACCGCGGCCCGGGCGGCCTGTGGCGGCGCGATCCCGGGGCCGAGAAGCTCGTGACGTACGAGTACTACATGAGCGATCCCGAGATCCGGCGCCGTTCCTGGCAGATGCGGCGCCAGAACCGGACCCTTCGGGCCGAGCCCAACGCCGCGCACCTGGCCGTGGCCGAGTTGGAGCGGGCCGGGGTGCCCGTGCGGGTGATCACGCAGAACGTCGACGGGCTGCACCAGCTCGCCGGGTTGCCGGCCCGCAAGGTGCTCGAACTGCACGGCACCGCACGGGAGTTCGTGTGCACCGAGTGTGATGCGCGCGGGCCGATGGAGGACGCCCTCGCCCGGGTCGACGCCGGGGAGGACGACCCCGCCTGTCTCACCTGCGGCGGGATCCTGAAGTCGGCGACCGTCATGTTCGGTCAGCGGCTCGACCCGGTCGTCCTCGGGGACGCCCTCGCCATCACCAAGGCCTGCCAGGTGTTCATCGCCGTCGGGACGAGCCTCCAGGTCCAGCCCGCCGCCGGGCTCGCCGGTGTGGCCGCCGATCACGGCGCCCGGCTCGTCATCGTCAACGCCGAGCCGACCCCGTACGACGACCGGGCCGACGAAATCGTACGGGAGCCGATCGGCACGGCCCTGCCCCAACTGCTGCGCGCCCTGGGGAAGTCGGAGGTCTAGGCACACGGGGCCGGAGTGCCCCGCACGGGCGCACCGACCCGCACCACCCGCACGCCCGCCTCCTCCAGGGCCGCACAAGTCACGCTGTCCGCAGCCTCGTTGGTCACAAGGACGTCCAACTCCTCGGGGCCGCAGACCTTCACCATTGGAGAGATCAGAAGAGCGCCGACCCCCGTTCGAAGTCCAGCAGCCGCTGCTTGCGCTCCAGCCCGCCCCCGTACCCGGTGAGGCTGCCGTCCGCGCCGACCACCCGGTGGCAGGGCACGATGATGCCGACGGGGTTCTTGCCGTTGGCGAGGCCCACGGCGCGGGATGCCTTCGGATTGCCGAGGGCGTCGGCGAGTTCGCCGTACGAGCGGGTCTCGCCGTACGGGATACGGCACAGCTGCTCCCACACGCTGCGCTGGAACTCCGTTCCCGACAGCCGGAGTTGCAGAGTGAACTCCTTCAACTCGCCCTCGAAATACGCCTTCAGCTGGTCGACCGTCTCCCCGAAAGGCGCGTCGTCGCGGGCGCCGAAGTTCTCCTCGGGCGGGCGGTGACGCTGGTCGACCATGTAGAGACCGCTGAGGACTCCGTCGTCGGCCACGAGGGTGAGGGGGCCGTACGGGCTGTCGATGACTGTGTGGTGCTTCATGTTCATGGGGATTCCCTGGTGTTCCTCAACGTCGTTATACCGGTAGAAAGTTGATGGGGTGGCTGTCCGTCGCCCACAGGTACTGGACCGCGTACGCCCGCCACGGCCGCCAGGCCGCCGCACGTGCCGTCAGTGCGGCCGGCGTCGAAGGGAGGCCCAACTCCTGGGCCGCGCGCCGGATTCCGAGGTCCGTGGGGAGGAACGCGTCGGGGTCGCCGAGGGCACGCATCGCGATGACGTCGACCGTCCAGGGGCCGAAGCCGGGGAGGGCGAGCAGCCGGGCACGGGCCTCCGACCAGTCGCTCTCGACGCCCAAGTGGAGTGTCCCGTCGGCGAGTTGGCCGACCAGTGTCGTGAAGGTGGCCCGGCGGGTGCGGGGCATGGCCAGGGACTCGGGGTCGAGGGCGGCCAGGGCCTGTGGTGTGGGGAAGAGGTGGGTCAGGCCGCCCTCGGGATCGTCGACCGGGTCGCCGTACGCCGTGACGAGACGGGCCGCGTGGGTACGGGCGGCGGCCGTGGACACCTGTTGGCCGAGCACCGCCCGTACGGCGAACTCCGCCTCGTCGACCGTGCGCGGGACGCGTCGCCCCGGGGCCTTCGCGACGAGCGGCGCCAGCACCGGATCCGTACGCAACTGCTCGTCCACCGCGACCGGATCGGCGTCCAGGTCGAGCATCCGGCGGCAGCGGCTGATGGCGACGGGCAGGTCGCGCAGGTCGCTGAGGGTGAGGCGGCACGCGATGTGGTCGGGCTTCGGGGTGAGAGCGGCGATGCCGTGTCCGTACGGGAGGCGCAGGGTCCGGCGGTAGGCGCCGTCACGCCACTCCTCCACACCGGGTACGGCGGTCGCGGCGAGGTGGCCGAAGAGGTTGTCCGGGTTGAGCGGGGCGCGGAAGGGCAGGCGGAGGTTGAGCGCGCCCGGTGTGCCAGCCGGTGCGCTGACGGCCGTACCCCCACCGCCCGCCTGCGTGCGTGTCTTCGGGAGGCGGGCGCGGAGTTCGCTCGGGGAGAGGGCGAAGACCTCGCGGACGGTGTCGTTGAAGGTTCGGATCGAGGCGAAGCCCGCCGCGAAGGCGATCTCCGCCATGGGCAGCGCGGTCGTCTCGACGAGGAGCCGCGCGGTCTGGGCGCGCTGGGCGCGGGCGAGGGCGAGCGGGCCTGCGCCCAGTTCGGCGAGGAGCTGCCGTTCGATCTGGCGGGTGCTGTAGCCGAGGCGGGCGGCGAGGCCCGGAACTCCTTCGCGGTCCACGATGCCGTCGCCGATCAGCCGCATCGCGCGAGCCACGAGATCGGCCCGCTGGTTCCACTCCGGCGAGCCGGGGCTGGTGTCCGGGCGGCACCGCTTGCAGGCCCGGAAGCCCGCCTGCTGGCAGGCCGCCGCGCTCGGGTAGAAGGTCATGTTCTCGGGCTTGGGCGGCACGACCGGGCAGCTGGGCCGGCAGTAGATCCGAGTGGTCAGGACCGCCGTGAAGAACCAGCCGTCGAACCGCGCGTCCTTCGACTGGACGGCACGTACGCAGCGCTCGGTGTCGGTGTGCATCGCGTTCCGCATACGTCCAGCATCGGCGATGGGCCGGGGCGGGGCTGGCGGAAATCCGACATCAAGGTGACGTGTCCAGGAACCTTCCGGATCACCTTCCCCGGTTCACCGCATCCCGCCACGCAGCCTCCCGCAACAGCCGCAGCCCGTTGAGGCCGACGAGGACGGTCGAGCCCTCGTGACCCGCGACACCGAGCGGCAGCGGCAACGTGCCGATCAGGTCCCAGGCGACGAGGCCCGCGATGAACACCCCGGCGATCACCAGATTCTGCACGACCAGGCGTCCGGCGCGCCGCGAGAGGACGATCACTGCGGGCACGGTGGTGAGTTCGTCCCGCACGATCACCGCGTCCGCCGTCTCCAGCGCGAGGTCGGAACCCGCCCGCCCCATGGCCACGCCGATGTGGGCGGCGGCGAGTGCCGGTGCGTCGTTGACACCGTCCCCGACGACCATGACCCTGCGCCCGGCCGCCTCCAACTCCCTTACCGCGCCCAGCTTCTGCTGGGGAAGCAGCCCGGCCCGTACGTCCTCGATCCCGACCTCGGCGGCCAGTCGGGCTGCGGCACGCGGGTTGTCGCCGGTCAGCAACACGGGTGCGGTACCGGTGAGTTGAGTGAGCGAGGCGACGGTGGCGGCGGCACCGGGACGCAGCCGGTCGGCGAGACCGAGAACTCCGACCGGCACGTTGTCGGCGACCACGAGGACGGCCGTACGACCGGACGCCTCAACCTCCTTGACCAGCAGCCGAGTTGCCGACCCTTCCGACACCCCGGCACTGTCCGAGACTCTGGCGCCTTTCGACACCCCGGCACCGTCCGGCACCCCCGCACTGTCCGACACCCCCACACCGTCCAGCAGCCGCCCTGGCGCCCCCACCGCGACCACGCGCCCGTCCACGGCAGCCGTCACACCCACTCCCGGCGTCGAGTCGAAGTCCTCCGCCACGGACAGCACGAGCCCTCGCTCTCGCGCCGCCTCCACCACGGCCCGGGCCAGTGGGTGCTCGCTCGGGTGCTCGGCAGCGGCTGCGAGCGCCAGCAGGTCGTCCTCGTCGAGGTCGGATCCGGGCAACGGCCGTACGTCCGTCAGCCTCGGCGTGCCCTCGGTGAGGGTGCCGGTCTTGTCGAGGGCGACGGCGTCGACCTGCCCGAGTCGTTCCATCACCACCGCCGACTTGACCAGGACGCCGTGCCGCCCGGCGTTGGCGATCGCCGAGAGCAGCGGCGGCATGGTGGCGAGCACGACCGCGCAGGGCGAGGCCACGATCATGAAGGTCATGGCGCGCAGCAGGGCGTCGGTGAGGTCCGTACCGAAGGCGAGCGGTACTGCGAACACGGCGAGGGTCGCGGCGACCATGCCCAGCGAGTAGCGCTGCTCGACCTTCTCGATGAACAGCTGGGTGGGAGCCTTGGTCTCGGACGCCTCCTCGACCAGGCGTACGATCCGGGCGATCACCGAGTCGGAGGCGTCGCGCTCGACCCGTACGCGCAGGGCGCCGGTGCCGTTGAGTGTGCCCGCGAAGACCTCGTCGCCGGGCTCCTTCGGAGCGGGCAGCGGTTCGCCGGTGATCGTCGCCTGGTCGACCTCGCTCGCGCCGTCCAGTACGCGGCCGTCGGCCCCGACGCGTTCTCCGGGGCGTACGAGGATGGTGTCGCCGACGGTCAACTCGTCGACGGGGAGGGTCAGTTCGTGGCCGTCGGGGTCCAGCCGAGTCGCCGTGGCGGGGGCCAGGTCGAGGAGGCCGCGTACCGAGTCGGCGGTGCGGGCGGTGGCGAGGGCCTCCAGGGCACCGGAGGTCGCGAAGATGACGATCAGCAGGGCGCCGTCCATCACCTGGCCGATCGCTGCGGCACCGAGGGCGGCGACGATCATCAGCAGGTCGACGTCGAGAGTCCGTTCCCGTAGCGCCTTCAGGCCTTCCCAGCCGGGCTCCCAGCCGCCGGTGGCGTACGCCAGCGCGTAGAGCGCTCCCCAGGTCCAGGCCGGCGCGTCGGCCAGTTGCAGGGGCAGCGCGAGCAGGAACAGGGCCGTGGCCGCCGTGGCCCAGCGGGCCTCGGGGAGCGCGAGAACCCGGGTGCGGCGGCGGGGCGCGGCAGGTACGGCGGGCGACGGGACGACCTGAGACGCGGTGAGAGTGGCAGACACGGGAAGCACCATACAGGAACACATGAACACTCATTCATTCGTTCATGTGCGATGAGTAAGATACGGCCATGGGTCATGGAGCCGTCGTCACCGCGCAGGACGCCGCCGAGCGCGTACGCCTCGACGCGGACAATGTCGCGAAGGTGGCCACCACGCTCCAGGCCCTGTCGACGCCCTCCCGCCTGCTGATCCTGGCGCGACTGCGCGAAGGTCCGCTCCCGGCGACGGAGTTGGCGGCCGAGGTGGGCATGGAGCAGTCGGCGTGCTCGCACCAGCTGCGGCTGCTGCGCAACCTGGGCCTGGTCGTCGGAGAGCGGCGCGGCCGTTCGGTCGTGTACGCGCTGCACGACCACCATGTCGCCGAGCTGCTCGACCAGGCGGTCTACCACGTGGAGCATCTGCGGCTGGGCCTCAGCGACACCGACGGCGACGCCGAGACCGGAAACGCCGGGTAACTCCCCCGGCGGGCCGCTCAGGCGCGGCCCTTCGCCGTGTCGTAGCTCAACGGAGTTGAGCCGCGAACGCCTCGTACGCCCTCTCGTCGAAGAGCACGAACCGCACTTCTTCTACTGCGGTCTCCGCTTCCCGTACCGCCGCCACCGCGATCCGCGCCGCGTCCTCCATCGGCCAGCGGTAGACGCCCGTGGAGATGGCGGGGAACGCGACCGTCCGGGCGCCCAGTTCGTCGGCGACGCGCAGGGACTCCCGGTAGCAGGAGGCCAGTTGGTCCGAACGGTCCTCCGATGCACCGCCGAACACAGGTCCTACCGTGTGGATCACCCAGCGTGCGTCCAGTTCGCCCGCGGTCGTGGCGACCGCTTTGCCGGTGGCCAGGCCCTTGCCGTACTGCGAGGCGCGCAGGGCTCGGCAGGCGGCGAGGATCTCGGGGCCGCCTCTGCGGTGGATCGCTCCGTCGACCCCTCCCCCGCCCAGGAGTGACGAGTTCGCCGCGTTGACGATCGCGTCGGCACTCTGTCGGGTGATGTCGCCCTTGACGAGGTTGATGGCGGTCATGACTGTCGCAGCCTTCTCCAGACGGCCTTCGCCGCGTTGTGCCCCGACATGCCGTGCACACCCGGGCCCGGCGGGGTGGCCGACGAGCAGATGAAGACGGCCGGGTGCGGGGTGGCGTACGGGAACAGGGAGAGCCTGGGGCGCAGCATCAGCTGGAGGCCGCTGGCCGCGCCGGAGCCGATGTCGCCGCCGACGTAGTTGGCGTTGCGGGCCGCGAGTTCGGGCGGGCCTGCGGTGGCGCGGGCGAGGACGCGGTCGCGGAAGCCGGGGGCGAAGCGTTCCAGCTGGCGCTCGATGGCATCGGTGAGGTCGCCCGTCCAGCCGTTCGGGACGTGGCCGTAGGCCCAGAAGACCTGTTTGCCCTCGGGTGCCCGGGAGGGGTCGGCGACGCTCGGCTGCACGGTGATCAGGAACGGGTTGTCGGGTGCCCGGTTCTCGCGGGAGGCGGCGCGCAGGGCGGTGCCGATCTCGGCGCTGTTCGCGGCGACCTGGACGGTGGTCGCCGTGCGGGCCTCCTTCGCCGTCCAGGGCACCGGGCCGTCCAGCGCGTAGTCGACCTTGAAGACGCCGGCGCCGTAGCGATAGCCGTTGTAGTAGCCGCCGAAGCCCGCGATCCGGGCCAGTGCGGTGGGTGAGGTGTCGAAGACGTACGCACGTGCGGGTGGCAGATCGTCCAGCCGCTTGACCTCGTAGTCGGTGTGGACGGTGCCGCCGAGGTCGGTCAGATACGCGGTGAGCGCGTCGGAGATCGACTGGGAGCCGCCGCGGGCGACCGGCCAGCCACGGGCGTGTGCCGCGAGGGCGAAGACCAGGCCCACGGCGCCGGTGGCGACCCCGTTGAGAGGGGCCATGACATGGCCGACAAGGCCTGCGAACAGGGCTTTCGCCCGCTCGTCGCGGAAGCGGCGCATCAGCCAGGTCGAGGGCGGCAGGCCGGCCAGGCCGAAGCGGGCGAGGGTGACCGGGTCGCGGGGCAGCGAGGTCAGGGGCAGGGACATGAAGTCGTGGGCCAGGGTGTCCCACCTGCTGAGGAACGGCTCGACCAGCCTGCGGTACGCGCCCGCGTCACGCGGCCCGAAGGAGGCCGCCGTCTCGGCGACGGAACGGGACAGCACCGCCGCCGTGCCGTCCGGGAAGGGGTGGGCCATGGGCAGGTCGGCGTGCAGCCACTCCAGCCCGTACCTGGCCAGCGGCATCGCCCTGAACGCCGGGGAGTTGACGCCGAGCGGGTGGGCCGCCGAGCACGGGTCGTGCCGGAAGCCGGGCAGGGTCAGTTCCTCGGTGCGGGCGCCGCCGCCGACGGTGTCGCGTGCCTCGAAGACGGCCACGGAGAAGCCGCGCCGGGCCAGCTCCACGGCAGCCGTCAGCCCGTTGGGCCCCGCCCCCACCACGACCGCATCGAGCATCGACGGCACCTTCGGACTCCTTCGTCAGCCGACGGCCTTCTGAGATCAGGATATGCCGGGACACCGACACTGCCCGGCGCGGGTAACCTCGGCCGGATGACGCGCCGTTTCCGCATCCAATCGTCCGGCGAGGACGCCGACGACACCGCCTGGTACTGGTTCGAGGTCGAGGACGACGGCTGGGTGCTGCGGCAGGCGGTGTTCGAGGCGGGGCTGGCGATCCCGCGCTCCTGCGAGCCCCTGCAGAACGCCGACGGCACCACCTCGGGCGGTGCCTCGATGGCCGCCGCCCAGGCCCAACTGGCGCTGGTGCGCGAGCGGTTCGGGCGCCTGGGCGTCCAGCTCTACCAGACCGTGTACGGGGCGTTCACGGAGGGCGCCGTGGAGGTGCCGCCGGAGGCGGTGGACGTGACCGATTCGGAGTTCGAGCGGGCCTGGGCCACGGCCCTACGGCATCGGCATCTCAGCCACTACACCACCGGCCCGCTGCCGGAGGGCTCCCTGCTCACGGGCATGGTGTGCGCGCTGCCGTGGGGGCCGGGCCGGACGGGTCTGTTCGTCGACGTCAACCTGCCGGTCGACGCCTTCGTGGACATCGCCTGGCTGCCCTTCGACCCCGGCGACTGGCCGGTGGTCGGCACCGTGGCCGAGTTCGAGGTCGTCACCCTGCGGTTCAGCTCGGCCCGCCCGCAGATCAGGCTCCGCCCGACAGTAGTTCCACCACCCGGCCAGCCGTGGCCGCGTCCCGCGCCGCGGTGAACGGCAGGACGTTGCCGCCGGTTATGCGGAACGGTTCGCCCGCACGGGTGAGATGGGCGCCGCCCGCCTCCTCGACGAGGAGGATGCCCGCGGCGTGGTCCCAGGCGGCCTCCCAGGAGAACGCCGTGGCGTCCAACTCGCCCCGGGCTATGGCCAGATACTCCAGGCCCGCGGAGCCGCAGGGGCGCGACTGCACGCCGTCCGTCCACAGGCCCAGCAGCGCGCGCTTCTGCGCGTCCGTCGTGTAGTCCGGGTGGGAGGTGGCCACCCGGAGGTCACGGCCGGGCTCGGGCGAGCCCGCGTACAGGCGCGTGCCGTCGAGGAAGGCGCCCTGTCCACGGATCGCGGTGGCGAGCTGGTCGCGGGCCGGGGCGAACGTCCACGACGCGCGGACGATGCCATGGTGGGCGAGCGCGACCAGCGTGCAGAAGCCGGGGTCGCCGTGGACGAACTGCCGGGTGCCGTCCACGGGGTCGACGATCCAGACCGGCACGTCGCGCTGTATCGCCTCGTACGAGTCGGGGTCGGCGTGCACCGCCTCCTCGCCGACCACGACGGAGCCGGGCAGCAGCTTGGGCAGCACCTCGGTGAGATACAGCTCGGCCTTGCGGTCGGCGTCCGTCACCAGGTCGTGCGGGCCGCTCTTCTGGTCGATCTCATGGGCGGCGAGTTGACGGAAGCGCGGCATTATCTCGGTGGCCGCCGCCTGGCGGACCGCTTCCTCGACGTCGGACGCGTGCCGTGCGAGAAACTCTTCGATGGTTTCGGTGTCTCCGATCATGTCTCCATGAGAGCATGCGCCACTGACAATCCCCGCCCGGCCGGTGGACATGGGGTGGAATCGCCCTGAACACCCGGATCCGGACATCAGCGTCCCACGGCGTACCCCTGCATCCCCCGGGGATTGGCCGCCGCCGACAGGACACCCGTCTCCGGGTCCCGGGCGACCGCGCACAGCCGGCCCTCGGACCAGTCGCCGCCGACCGTCACGTCGTGCCCCCGCCGACGGAGCTCCTCGACCACCCCGCCCGGCATCCGGGCCTCCACGGTGACGCTCCCGGGGCGCGTCCCGCGCGGGTAGAAGGAACTCGGGAAGCTGTCGTTGTGCCAGTTCGGGGCGTCGATCGCACCCTGGAGGTCCAGGCTGCCGCGCACCCTGGGGCGCAGGGCGACCGCGAGGAAGAAGTGCAGCTGCCACTGGTCCTGCTGGTCCCCGCCGGGCGTACCGAACGCCAGCACGGGCACCCCGTCGCGCAGCGCGACCGAGGGCGTGAGGGTGGTCCGGGGCCGGCGGCCCGGAGCGAGAGAGCCCGGCAGGCCCTCCTCCAGCCAGGTCATCTGGAGCCGGGTGCCGAGCGGGAAGCCCAGCTCGGGCACGACGGGGTTGGACTGGAGCCAGCCGCCACTGGGCGTGGCCGCGACCATGTTGCCCCAGCGGTCGACGACGTCGAGATGGCAGGTGTCGCCCCGGGTACGGCCGTCGGCGGCGACATGGGGTTCGCCAAGGAGCGCACTGCCCCCGACCGTCGGCTCCCCGGCCCCCAGAGCGCTGAACCCGGGCTCGTCCGTGGCCACCACGCGCGCGCGTGCGCACAGCTGCGGGCTGCGACCGCCGGGGCTGCCGGGCCGCAGCTCGTACGAGGCCTTGCCGCCGACAAGGGCCCGCCGGGCGACGTTGTAGTGGTCGGACAGCAGCTCGCCGAGCGGTACGTCGGCTCCGCCGGACGCGTCCCCGTACCAGGCCTCCCGGTCCGCCATGGCGAGCTTGCAGCCCTCGATCAGCAGGTGGACGTAGTCGGCGGACCCGTACTCGGGCAGCTCGGGCGGGAGGAGCGCGAGCTGCTGGAGGAAGGCCGGCCCCTGGCTCCAGGGGCCGGCCTTGCAGAGGGTCCAGCCCTG
This sequence comes from Streptomyces sp. GQFP, assembly GCF_021545335.1. Classification (GTDB taxonomy): domain Bacteria; phylum Actinomycetota; class Actinomycetes; order Streptomycetales; family Streptomycetaceae; genus Streptomyces. The sequence goes on from NZ_CP089312.1 coordinate 1,615,890, forward strand.
CCAGTCGTACGTCGCCGGGGCCTCGTAAGTCGCGGACCAGGAGGCGAGGTCGGCGGCGGTCAGGGTGCCGGTGTGACGCTCGCCGCTGGTGTCCATGGTGGGCCGCGCGGACTGCCGTACGAGCGCCTCGGCGATGAAGCCGGTGCGCCACACCTCCCGTGCCGCCTCGATCTGGGCGATGCGGTCCCCCGCCCCGGCGACCTCGGCGAGCAGGCGCTTCCAGGTGGCGGCCAGGGCGGGATTGCGGAACAGTTCGCCGGGCCGGGGCGGCTGTCCGCCGGGCAGGTACACGTCCGCGGATGAGGTCCACTCCGTCTCGAACAGTTCCCGTACGGCCTCGACGGTCGCGCCGATGTTCTCCACGGGCGCGTGCCCGTCCTCGGCGTACCCGATGGCGTACTTGAGGACGTCGGCGAGCGGCTTGGTGCCGTGGTCGCGGAGCAGGAGCATCCAGGCGTCGAAGGCACCGGGCACGGCGGCGGCGAGGGGCCCGGTGCCGGGTACGAGGTCGAGTCCGAGCCCCCTGTAGTGCGCGACCGTAGCCCCGGCGGGCGCGACGCCCTGCCCGCACAGCACCCGCACCTCGCCGCCGGCCGGGGCGATGATGATCGGCACCTCACCGCCGGGCCCGTTGAGGTGCGGTTCGACGACATGCAGGACGAAGCCCGCGGCGACGGCGGCGTCGTACGCGTTGCCGCCGTCCTCCAGGACCGCCATCGCCGACTGCGAGGCCAGCCAGTGCGTGGAGGACACCATCCCGAAGGTGCCCTGGAGCGTGGGTCGGGTGGTGAACACGGGCGGCTCCTTCACTACGGGACGCGATCCGGTGATCGTACGTACGCCCCGGACGCAGGGCACCAGTCACCTATGAGGCATTCGCCATGATTGATCGCATTGACAGTGAATTGGGCCCTGTCGACGTCGATTTGCGCATTCTGACGGACAGTCCGGGCGGCCGATCATGAAGGACAGTCATCGCACAGCCACGGAGCGAGTTCTTACTTCCGCCCCACAGGCAGTCATGTGACACTGGCGTCCCGTCCGGAGTGCGGACCCCCCTCCGCACCGTCCCCCACGAGAAGTGCGCCTTGAGCCTTCCTCTGCCGCTCGCGCTCGTCACACGCCTGGCGCCGGTCGCCGTGCTCGCCACCGCCGGCTGGGCGTTGTCCTCGGGTCCGCTCGCCGCGTCGCCGACCGCCGACGAACCCGAGGCGGCCGCCAAGGGCGCGTCCTCGTCGCCCACCGCGCCCTCGACCTCGGCGGCCTCGAAGACGTTCACCGCCGCGCCCGCGCCCTGCTCGGCCATCCCGCCGGGCACCATCAAGTCCCTTGTCCCGGGCGCCAAGGCGGCCGGCAAGGAGATCCCGTCGACGGACACGGAGGTGCGCCGCACCTGCTCCTGGAACGCGCTCAAGGGGTACGACTACCGCTGGCTCGACGTGTCGTTCGAGCTGTCCGACACGGATGCGGCGGCGGAGAAGACGTACAAGGAGCGGATGACGGAGAAGAGCGGCGGCGGGGTCGTGCCGGGTCTCGGTGACGCCGCCTACTCCGTCGTGAACCTCACCACCGAGGACAAGCAGCAGACCCGCGAGGGCGTGGTGCTGGTCCGCGCGTCGAACGCGCTGGTGGTGATCACGTACAACGGCAGCGACTTCGAGTCGAAGAAGGCGCCCAGCACGGATGTGATCAACAAGGGCGCCATCAAGGCCGCCCGGGACGCGGTGGCAGCGCTGGAGGGCGGCCAGTAGAACCGGCCGCCCTCGCAGGTCACTTCACAGGGTCAGACCTCCGTCTTGCCCTTCCCGGTCGCCACCATCAGCACCAGGTAGAGCACCATCGACGTGCCCAGACCCACGGCCCAGCCGTAGTTCGCCAGTGAGGACAGCGCCGGGATGGGCCGCCCGTCGATCAGCGGGGCGAAGTTGGCGCCGCCGATCGCCAGCACACCGCCGACCAGGAACGCGACGACCGCGCGCCAGTTCCAGCCGTTCTCGTACCAGTAGCGTCCGCCCGCCTTGTACAGGTCGGCGAGGTCGAGCTTGCCGCGGCGCAGGATCCAGTAGTCGGCGATGAGGATGCCGGCGACCGTGCCGAGCAGACCGCCGACCAGGCCGAGCCAGGTGAAGATGTAGCCCTGCGGGTCGGAGTACAGCTTCCAGGGGAAGATCAGCACGCCGAGGACGCAGGTGGCGAGCGCGCCGGCCCGGAAACTTATCTTGCGGGGCGCGATGTTGGAGAAGTCGAAGGCCGGGGAGACCAGGTTGGCCGCGACGTTCACGGACAGGGTCGCCACCAGCACGGTGACCAGGGCGAACAGCAGACCGAAGACGTTGTCGGTCTTGGCGGCGAGCTGTACCGGGTCCCAGATGGCCTCGCCGTACACGGCCTGCGAGCCCGAGGTGACCATGACGGACAGGAACGCGAAGAGCGTCATCGTGGTCGGCAGACCGAGCGCCTGCCCCCACGTCTGGGCCTTCTGGCTCTTCCCGTATCGAGTGAAGTCCGGGATGTTCAGCGACAGCGTGGACCAGAAGCCGATCATGCCCATGAGGGCGGGCGCGAAGATCTTCCAGAAGTCCGCGCCGTAGCCCAGCTTGGAGGGCTGGTCGAGCAGCGGGCCGAAGCCGCCGGCCTTGTCGGCCATCCACCACAGCATCACGCCGGCGCCGACGAGGACGAAGGGCGCGGCCCAGTTCTCGAAGCGGCGGATCGTCTCCATGCCCCGGTAGATGATCGCGACCTGGATCGCCCAGAAGATGGCGAAGGACAGCCACATCGTCCAGGCGTAGCCGCCGATCTTCCCGGCGTCGCTCCAGCCGTTGCCGATGAGCTTGCCGGCGAGGAAGTAGATCGCCTCGCCGCCGATCCAGGTCTGGATGCCGAACCAGCCGCAGGCCACCAACGCCCGTACGACAGCGGGGAGGTTGGCGCCCCGGATACCGAAGGAGGCGCGGGCGAAGACGGGGAAGGGGATGCCGTACTTGGGCCCGGCGTGCCCGGTGAGCAGCATCGGGATCAGCACGATCACGTTCGCCAGGGCGATCGTGAGCACGGCCTGCTTCCAGTCCATGCCCACGGCGATCAGACCCGAAGCGAGGGTCCAGGAGGCCGTGTTGTGGGCCATGCCCACCCAGAGAGCCGAGAAGTTGTACGTGGTCCAGGTGCGCTTCTCGATCGGAACCGGCAGCAGGTCCTCGTTGGCGTACGGCCCGCTGGGCGCGGGCGCGTCGGGGGAGATCTCCACCCGGCCGTCGGGGAGGGTGAGTTGGGCGGACGGCGGTATGGCCGTGGGAGCGGTGTCGGTCATGGGCAGGCCAATCAAACGAGGGGCGGATCCGGAAAGGCCGTGCGGGCTCCGGCCCCCTCCCTCGGGACGGCGAGGGAGGGGAGAACTGGAGTGGGGGGATGGGGAGTTGTGCGGTTGCGCGGGTCAGCTGTTGACGGCGGGGATGACCGTCGTGCCGTACGCGTCGATGACCTTCTCCTGGGCGTCGTGCATGTCGTAGAGGGCGAACTGGTCGACGCCCAGCTCACGCAGCTTGTTGAGCTTCTCGATGTGCATCTCGGGGGTGCCGATGACGCAGAACCGGTCGACGATCTCGTCGGGCACGAACTGGGTGTCGGGGTTGTCGGCGCGGCCGTGATGGGAGTAGTCGTACCCCTCACGGGCCTTGATGTAATCGGTGAGTTCCTCGGGTACGGCGGCGGAGTGCTCGCCGTACTTCGACACCAGGTCGGCGACGTGGTTGCCGACCATCCCGCCGAACCAGCGGCACTGCTCGCGGGCGTGGGCGAGTGCCTCGGGCGAGTCGTCCTGGGTGATGTACGCGGGGGCGGCGACGCAGATCTTCACCTCGGACGGGTCACGTCCGGCGGCGACGGCGGCGTCCTTGACCGTCTTCACCATGTACTCGGTGAGGTAGAGGTCGGCGAGCTGGAGGATGAACCCGTCGGCCTCCTCGCCGGTCATCTTGAGCGCCTTGGGGCCGTACGCGGCCATCCAGACGGGGAGTTCGGCGCCCGGCTTCACCCACGGGAACTTGACCACCGTACCGCCGAGGTCGGCCTCGTCGCCGCGGCCGAGCGAGCGGATGACCTTCATCGCGCCGCTGATCCGCGCGAGGGTGTTGGGCGTACGCCCGGCGACGCGCATCGCGGAGTCGCCGCGGCCGATGCCGCAGACCGTGCGGTTGCCGAACATGTCGTTGAGGGTCGCGAAGGTGGAGGCGGTGACCTCCCAGGTGCGGGTGCCCGGGTTGGTGACCATCGGGCCGACCGTCAACTTCTCGGTGCTGGAAAGGATCTGACTGTAGATCACGAACGGTTCCTGCCACAGCACGGCGGAGTCGAAGGTCCAGCCGTACGTGAAACCGTTGCCCTCGGCGCGCTGCATCAGCTCGATGACGCGCGAGGCGGGCGGGTCGGTCTGGAGGACGAGTCCGAAGTCCATCTGCTCCACTCCTAGTTCAGGTCAGGTACTGACAGGTGGAGCGGGGGGTGTAGACGCCGTGACCCGCGCGTCCGGTGAACTCCCGCTCGGTGATGACGAGTTCGCCCCGCGAGAGGACGGTCTCGACGCGGCCGGTGATCCGCTTGCCCTCGTACGCCGAGTAGTCGACGTTCATGTGGTGGGTCTCGGCGGAGACGGTCTGCTCGGCCGCCGGGTCGTAGATGACGACGTCGGCGTCGGCGCCCGGGGCGATGGTGCCCTTCTTCGGGTAGAGGCCGAACATCCGGGCCGGGGTGGCGCAGGCGATCTCGATCCAGCGGCGACGGCTGATGTGCCCGTCGACCACGGCCTGGTGGAGGAGGTCCATGCGGTTCTCGACGCCCGGGAGCCCGTTGGGGATCTTCGAGAAGTCGCCGCGCCCCAGCTCCTTCTGGCCCTCGAAGCAGAACGGGCAGTGGTCCGTGGAGACGACCTGGAGGTCGTTGGTCCTGAGCCCCCGCCACAGCGCGGCCTGGTGGTCCTTGGGCCGAAGGGGCGTCGAGCACACGTACTTCGCGCCCTCGAAGTCCGGCTCGGCCAGGTTGTCCGTCGACAGGAACAGGTACTGCGGGCAGGTCTCGCCGAAGACGTTGAGCCCTTCGTCGCGCGCCCTTGCCAGCTCGGCGACTGCCTCCTGCGCCGAGACGTGGACGACGTACAGGGGTGCGCCGGCGACCTGCGCGAGCTTGATCGCGCGGTGCGTGGCCTCCGCTTCGAGGAGGGCCTTGCGGACCTCGCCGTGGAAGCGGGGGTCGGTCTCGCCACGGGCCAGCGCCTGCTCGACCAGCACATCGATCGCGATGCCGTTCTCGGCGTGCATCATGATCAGGCCGCCGTTCTCGGCGGAGCGCTGCATGGCGCGCAGGATCTGGCCGTCGTCGCTGTAGAAGACGCCCGGGTAGGCCATGAACTGCTTGAAGGAGGTGACGCCCTCCTCGACCAGCAGGTCCATCTCCTTGAGCGTGTCCTGGTTCACGTCGGAGACGATCATGTGGAAGGCGTAGTCGATGGCGCAGTTGCCGTCGGCCTTGGCGTTCCAGGTGTCGAGTCCGTCGCGCAGCGACTGGCCGACGCTCTGTACGGCGAAGTCGATGATCGTGGTCGTACCGCCCCAGGCGGCGGCCCGGGTGCCGGTCTCGAAGGTGTCCGAGGCGGCCGTACCGCCGAACGGCAGTTCCATGTGGGTGTGCGCGTCGACGCCGCCGGGGATGACGTATTTGCCGGTGGCGTCTATGGTCCGCTCGGCGCTCCACGCCTCGGCGGTGGCGCTTCCGCTGGTGGCGAGGGCGGCGATTCGGCCGTCCTCGATCAGGACATCGGCGTGGATCTCGTCCGACGCGGTGATGACTAGTCCACCGCGGATGAGAGTACGGCCGGCCATGGTTCACGCTCCGTTCGGTTGTCTCGAAGGTGCCGGTTGTGTGTGGCTGGTCGCGCAGTTCCCCGCGCCCCTTAGGGGGGCGCGGGAACCGGCGTCTACTTGTTACGGCGCGGTCAGGGGGCCATACGCGTCCGGGCGGCGGTCGCGGTAGAACTGCCAGCGGTCGCGGACCTCGCGCAGCTTGTTGAGGTCCAGGTCGCGGACGACGAGTTCGGTCTCCTTGTCGCTCGCCACCTCGCCGACGAACTGTGCCTCCGGGTCCACGAAGTACGAGGTCCCGTAGAAGTCGTTGTCGCCGAGTTCCTCGACGCCGACCCGGTTGATCGCGCCGACGAAGTACTCGTTGGCGACGGCCGCCGCCGGCTGCTCCAGCTGCCACAGGTAGGCGGACAGGCCGCGCGAGGTGGCCGACGGGTTGAAGACGATCTCGGCGCCTTCGAGGCCGAGCGCACGCCAGCCCTCCGGGAAGTGCCGGTCGTAGCAGATGTAGACGCCGATCTTCCCGACGGCCGTCTCGAAGATCGGCCAACCCGCGTTCCCCGGGCGGAAGTAGAACTTCTCCCAGAACCCGGCGACCTGCGGGATGTGGTGCTTGCGGTACTTGCCGAGGTACGAGCCGTCCGCGTCGATCACGGCGGCCGTGTTGTAGAGGACGCCGGGCTGCTCCTCCTCGTACATCGGCAGGACGAGGACGATGCCCAGTTCCTTGGCCAGCGCCTGGAAGCGCTTGACGATCGGGCCGTTCGGGATCTGCTCGGCGTACTCGTAGAACGCCTTGTCCTGGACCTGGCAGAAGTACGGTCCGTAGAACAGCTCCTGGAAACACATGACTTGAGCACCCTGCGCCGCGGCGTCGCGGACCGCCTGCTCGTGGACCTGGATCATCGACTCCTTGTCGCCCGTCCAGGCAGTCTGGAAGATGGCGGCGCGAATCACCCTGCTCATCGGGACCTCCGGTCACTCGGTGTACGCCGAGCCTAGGAAGCCTGGAGATCGGGTTTGAGTTGCACGGTGTCACGCCTGCGGGCGTTCGTCGTTCCACGGTGTCACCCTGACTTGGGCCCATGTTTCACCACTGTTTTCCCAGGTCCTCTGATGTTTCGGAGCGGTAAGACGGAGCAGTGCGGGGTACGGTCATCGGCCTTGCTGAGCGTCGTGCGCGAGGAGCGCGATATGCACGGAGGCGGCCTGCTCGAAGTCGTCGAGATCGAGCCCGAGCCGCGCCTCTATCGCTTCCAGCCGTCGGTAGAGCGCGGGCCGCGAGACATGGTGGAGTTGCGCGGTACGTGATTTGTTGCGCCCGGTGGCGAGATAGGTCCGCAGCACGGGCAGCAGCTCGGACTCGCCCTCGGCCCCGCACAGCAGCCCGTCCAGCTCGCGCTCGGCGAACGCCTGCACGTGTGGATCGTCGCGCAACAGCCGGACAAGCCCGCGAAGGCGTACGTCCCTCAGGTGCACCAGGACCGGCAGATCCTGCCCCGCCGGGGTGTCCGCGACGGCCGCGGCGACGTGCAGCGCCTCGCGCAGTCCGGTGGGTACGTCGTCCCAGGAGCCGAGCGCCTCGGCGGCGGCCACGACGGTCCGGGCCCCGGCGGTCTCCGTACGCAGCCGGAGCGCGAAGTGCGCGGCGAGCGCCTTGGCGTCCTGGTCCCGGGCGAGGCTCAGCAGGACGGCGGTGGCGTCGTCGGCCAGCTCGGCGACCAGCCCCGGCAGCCCCAACAGGCGTAGGACGCGGTCGAGTTCGGCGGGGTCGCCGCCCCGCACGACGAGCGGTACGAAGGTCCGCCGGTTGACGGGCAGTCCGGCGGCCCGTGCGCGCGGGAGCAGTTGCCTGGCCGGTACGACTCCGCTCACCAGGTCCGTGAGCAGGCTCTGCGCGGACTGCTCCTCCCAGGTGTGCACGGAACCCCCGAGCATGCGGTGCAGGACGAGGGCCTCGGCGGCCCGGTCGGCGAGCAGCCGCCCGGTGGCGACGTCGCCGCGATATCCGCAGAGCACGATCCGCCCCCACCGCTCACCGCGCCCGCCCAGCTCGGCCCGGATCCATCCGTCGCCCTCACTGCCGCCCGCCTGCCGGGAGATTCGCTCCCAGTCCCGCAGCACGTCGTCGACGGCCGACCGCTCCCCCGAGGTGGCGAGGACGCGATGGGCGAGGTTGGTGACGACGACGGGACAGCCACTGTGCGAGGCGACCTCGTCGAGCAGCAACTGCATGGGGGCGCCGGAGGTGATGAGCCCGGTGAGAGCGGTCCGCACGGCTTCCGACAGGCTCACGGCGGCGAACTTCCGCCGTACCAGCCGGGATTGGACCTCCTCCGTCAACTCCGCGAAGGGGAACGGCCGATGGAGCACCACCATCGGCAGCCCGCACCGCTCGGCCGCGCGCCGCATGACGTCCGGCGGCGCCGGAAAGGCCCGGCCGAGTCCGAGAACGACGGCTGCGGCTTCCGCCCGGTGCAGCGACCGGATGTACTCGGCCTGGGCCACTTCGTCCCCCGCGAGCAGCACCCCGGTCGTGAGGATCATCTCGCCGCCGCTGAGCATCACGCCGACATCGGCGGCCTCGGCGACATGCACCCAGCGCACGGCGCGGTCCAGATGCCCGGCCCCGGCCACCACCTCGGGCTCGCCCGCGAGCACCCGTTCCAGGCCGAGGACCTGACGGACCGACAGGGCGGGTTCCAAGGTGGTGGTCATGAGCATGGCCGTCTTCCTTGCTGTGGTGTTACTGGACGCAGCTCCTCAGAGCGCGTTCGAGGATCGCGGCGCCCTCCTCGGCCTCCGCGACGGTGAGCGACAGCGGCGGTGCGATGCGCAGCGCGCTCGTGTTGTGGCCGCCGCCCTTGCCGAGGAGCAGCCCCTCCTCCCGGGCTGCTTCGAGCACGGCGGCCGCGGTCTCCGGGTCGGCGGTGTCGGTACCGGGCTTCACCAGCTCGACGCCGATCATCAACCCGCGCCCACGGACCTCCCGTACGCCCGGCAGCTGTGCGGCGACGCCCCGCAGCCGTTCGATGAGGAGGCCGCCGACGCGCCGGGCGTTGCCCTGGAGGTCGTGTTCCAGGAGGTACGTGAGGTTGGCGAGGCCGGCCGCCATGGTGATCTGGGTGCCGCCGAAGGTCGAGATGGAGTTGGAGTCGAGGCAGTTCATGATCTCGGCGCGGGCCACGACCCCGCCGATGGACATGCCGTTGCCGATGCCCTTGGCGAAGGTGACGATGTCCGGCGGACCGTTCTCCGCGTGCGCCTGCCAGCCCCAGAAGTGCTCGCCGGTGCGGCCCCAGCCGGTCTGCACCTCGTCGGCGATCCAGAGGATGCCGCGCGCCGCCAGCACCTCGCGGAAGGCCGCGTACAGCCCGTCGGGCGGCGAGGTGAAGCCGCCGACGCCCTGGATCGGCTCGGCGATCAGCGCGGCGGGCGGACGGACGTGCCCGAGCAGGTCCTCCAGGTCGGCGACGCAGGCGGCGATGAACTCGTCGTCGCTCAGATCGGCGTACGGACCGCGCGTGCGGACCCCGCCGTGGACGTACAGGGTCTGCAGCGGGGACAGGGAGGTCGGGGACCAGCCCTTGTTGCCCGTGATGCCGACCGTGCTGAACGAACGCCCGTGGTAGCTGTTGCGCATCGCCAGGATCTGGTTGCTGCGCCGGTAGGAGGTGGCGAGGAGGAGGGCCGTGTCGTTGGCCTCCGTGCCGGAGGTGGTGAAGAAGACGCGGGCGTCCGGGATGCCGGACAACTGGGCGATCCGCTCGGCCAGTTCGACCATCGGGCGGTTCAGGTAGAGCGTGGACGAGTGGATGATCCGCCCGGCCTGTTCGCTCACCGCCTTGGTGATCTCGGGCAGCGCGTGCGCGGTCATCGTGGTGAGGATGCCGCCGAAGAAGTCGAGGTACTGCTTCCCGTTCGCGTCCCACACGTACCGGCCCTCGCCGTGTGTGATCTCGAGCGGGTCCTCGTAGTAGAGGGCGAGCCAGTCCGGCAGGACCGCCTTGTGTCGCCCGTACAGATCGCTCACGGCTGCACCAGCCCTTCGTACGCGTCCGGCCGCCGGTCCCGGTAGAAGGCCCACTGCTGCCGGACTTCCTCGATGAGATCGAAATCCAGGTCCCGCACGACGAGTTCCTCGTCCTTGTCGCTGGCGACCTCGCCGACGAACTGGCCGCGCGGGTTCACGAAGTACGAGGTCCCGTAGAAGTCGTTGTCCCCGTACTCCTCCTGCCCCACCCGGTTGATGGCGGCGACGAAGTACTCGTTGGCGACGGCCGCGGCCGGCTGCTCCAGCTGCCAGAGGTAGGCGGAGAGGCCGCGCGAGGTGGCGGACGGGTTGTAGACGAGTTGCGCGCCGTTGAGGCCCAGCTGCCGCCAGCCCTCCGGGAAGTGCCTGTCGTAACAGATGTAGACGCCGATCTTCCCGACGGCCGTCTCGAAGATCGGCCAGCCGAGGTTGCCGGGCTTGAAGTAGTACTTCTCCCAGAAGCCCTTGACCTGCGGGATGTGGTGCTTGCGGTACTTCCCGAGGTAGGTGCCGTCGGCGTCGATCACGGCCGCGGTGTTGAAGTAGAACCCGGACTGCTCGACCTCGAACACGGGCACGACGATGACCATGCCGGTCTCGCGCGCCAGCTCCTGCATACGAACCACCGTCGGCCCGTCGGGCACGGGCTCGGCCCAGCGGTAGTGGTCGGGCTCCTGGACCTGGCAGAAGTAGGGGGCGTTGAAGACTTCCTGGAACCCGATTACCTTGGCGCCCTGCCGGGCGGCCTCACGGGCGTGCTCCACATGTTTGGCGACCATGGACTCGGTGTCGCCGGTCCAGGTGGCCTGAACCAGAGCGGCACGTACGACGTTGGCCATGACCTGCTCCTTCCGGCTGGACGTCAGAGAGCCTCTACGCCCGTAGACAGAGGTCGTAGGGGCTTGAAAGTAAGCCTCCGGAACAGCCTTGCCAAGACCATCGCCGTTAACCCGCGGAGTCGATCACGTTTCACACCCCGGTGGGCGAGTCGTGTACACCCGGATCAGGCACTGTGGCCTGCCACCCGGAGTGCGTGCACCAGATCCCAGTAGCAGTCCTCGGACGCGCCCCGGGCTGCCTCCAGGAGCAGCGGTACGAGGTGCTGCGGGTCGGGGCCGACACTGCGGGCGGCCTCCTCAGGGGTGCGGACGCGGACGTACGCGTCGAGCAGCGCGCGCGCCTCGCGCTGTCTGCCCTCCTCGACGAGCCCGAGCACGGCCTCGCCGACCTCGTGGGCCGGTCGCACGATGCCCTGCCGCAGGATCTGCTGGCCGTCGTTCCCGCGCCCGGCCGCGACGAGCGCGTCGGCGGCGGCGACCAGCCGGCCGGCCGGCAGGGACGCGGCCTCCCAGAGCAGGGTCGCCCAGTCGGCGCCGAGCCCGGCGCGGTGCAGCTCTGCGGCGAGCAGGGGGAAACGGGCGGCGGGCCAGTAGGCGGCCTCGACGAGCAGCGCGTGCGCCTCCCCGCTGCGGCCCTCGCTCCGCAGTCGTACGAGGCTGCGGACGGCGTCGATGGTGTCGTGCCGGGCGTCGTCGTCCAGCGCCTCCCGCTTGGGAGCGGCGGGCTGCGCGGCAACGGCGGACCCGGCGAAGCGTGCCCCGCGCGGGGTACGGCGGGTCGGGGCGGCGGGCGTGGGCATGACCGGCATGGAGGTGGGGTCGACGGTGGGCGTGGCACCGGTGTCCGCGTCGTCCATCATCCCGGCGAACCGGGCGCTGCCCCGGGTACGGCGCTTGGAACGCTGCTTGGAGGCGCGGCCGGGTTCCGGCACGGGCACGGGGTCGGGTTCGGGTTCGGGGGTGACGGCTGGGGCCGGGGGGTCGTACCAGTCGGCGGGGAGCTGTGGTGTCGTGCGCTCGACCGCGGGTTCGGGGGTGTCGGGGGCGTCGGCCTGGCGGGGGTCGTCGCGGTCGTCCGCGCCGCCGGAGCGGCGGCTGTGACCGCGCCAGGGGCGCAGGTCGTCGGAACCCGGCTCGCCAGGGCCACGGTCGTCTCCGTGACGGGCGGGACCGGAGCCGTCCGGGGCCTGCGGCTGGGAGCCGCGCCCGTTCTCGTACCCGGCGGCCTGCCGGTCGTCCGCACCCTGCCGGCGGGGGCCACGCTCGTCGTCGTGCCAGCCAGCCGTGCCGTCGACCGCGCCCTGTCGACGGGCGCCGTCCTCGCCGTCGTGCCAGCCAGCCATATCCTCGGCCGCGCCCTGTCGACGGGCGCCGCGCTCCTCCTCGTACCCGACGGCCGTGGCGTCGACCGAGCGCTGTCCGCGGACGCCGCCCTCGCCGTCGTGCCAGCCAGCCATATCCTCGGCCGCGCCCTGTCGACGGGCGCCGCGCCCGTCCTCGTACCCGACAACCGTGCCGTCGACCGAGCGCTGTCCGCGGACGCCGCCCTCGCCGTCGTACCAGCCAGCCATATCCTCGGCCGCGCCCTGTCGACGGGCGCCGCGCCCGTCCTCGTACCCGACAACCGTGCCGTCGACCGAGCGCTGTCCGCGGACGCCGTCCTCGTCGTCGTGCCAGGCGGCCGGGTCGCCGGGCGGGCGGTGCTCGTCGGTGTCGAGGTCGGTGCGCTGTCTGGGCAGGTTGAGTGCGTCGGCCGGGTGCTGGACGTTCTGGACGCGGGCGGCGAACAGGCCCGCCTCGTCGTCGGGGTCGCGGCGGGGAATGGTCGCGCCGCTCACCGCCCGGCGGGCCAACTGGTCCAGGCGGGACCGGAGTTCGGCGCAGCGCGCGGTGGCGCGTTCGTGGTCGTCGTGGGCCCAGGCGAGGTCGAGGCGGAAGCCCTCGGCCTCCTCGTGGGTACCGGCGGAGTTGAGCAACCGGCCCAGTTCGGCGAGCCGTTCGGCGGCGTACTTCTGTTCGCGGAGCATCACGTCGAGCCGGTCGCCGAGGGTGTCGCGGGCGCCGGGCCGGGTGTCGAACGCGGTGAGCGAGGCCTGGTGCAGGGCACGTGCCCGCTCGGCCTCGGGGGTGACGGCACCGGTTCCGTATTCGGTGGCGAGATCCTGGAGCAGCGCCTCTACGACGTCCCAGGGCGGCACTTCGTGCCCCTCCAGACAGGCGCGCATACCGTCGGGGTCGCGCTGCCAGAACACGCCGCACCAGCCCGCGCCCTGGTCGAGGCGGGCCAGCAGGCCGTTCAGATACCGCGCGAACTCCCGCACCTGCCCCGGGAGTTGTTCCACCGCCATGATGTCCACCCCATGCCCGAACGGAGTACTCCGCCCCGTAGAAAACACCAGTCGTGTTACGGAAGGGCTACGGGGGGTTTTCGGACCGGACGCAGAGTACCGCGCACCCAGCGGAACGTGATGAGAACCACGATCACAATGGCCGGAACCGCGCCACGGGGCTCACGCCGCGACCGGGGCGAGTGGCGCGCACTGCCCGACGAGTTCGTCCATGGACAGTCCGAGGACCCGCGCGAGGGCCGCGACCGTGAAGAACGCCGGCGTCGGCGCCCGCCCGGTCTCGATCTTGCGGAGGGTCTCGGCGGAGAGTCCGGCGCGGGCCGCGATCTCCGCCATGCTGCGGCAACCACGCGCCTCACGCAGCAGCCGGCCGAGCCGCTCGCCGCGTTCACGCTCTTCGGGGGTGAGAGGAGTGCGTACCATGCCGCCATTCTAATACCGGTATAGTAATTGGCATGGTGGAACTCAAGACAGACACAACGATCGATGCCATGTACGAGACGGGCCAGGTGGTCGGCAGAGGCCTGACAGCCGTCCGAGCCGCCGCTGACGTGGGCGTTTCCCTTCGGGAGCTGGACGAGGTGGCACACGAGGTGCTGCGCGCGGCGGGAGCGACCTCCCCCTTCCTCGGCTACCACCCCTCCTTCGCGCCGACGCCGTTCCCGGCGGTGATCTGCCTCTCGGTGAACGACGCGATCGTGCACGGCATCCCGGACGACTACCGGCTGCGCGACGGCGACCTCGTCTCCGCCGACTTCGGCGCCGAGCTGGGCGGCTGGGCGGGCGACTCGGCGATCAGCTTCGTCGTGGGCGAGCCGCGCCCGGCCGACGTACGGCTCATCGAGACCGCCGAGCGGGCCCTCGCGGCGGGCATCGCGGCGGCGGTCGTCGGCAACCGCATCGGCGACATCGCGCACGCGATCGGCGAGGTGTGCCGTACGGCGGGGTACGGCATCCCGGACGGCTTCGGCGGCCACGGCATCGGCCGCCGGATGCACGAGGACCCGCCGGTCCCGAACGAGGGCCGCCCCGGCCGGGGCATGCGGCTGCGCCACGGGCTGGTCCTGGCGATCGAGCCCCTACTGATCGGCAGCGGCAAGGACGGCTACCACGACGCCCCGGACGGCTGGACCCTGCGCACGAACGACGGCTCCCGCGCGGCCCACACCGAACACACGGTGGCGATCACGGAGTCGGGGCCCCGGATCCTCACAGCACGCCAGGAGGCGCACACGAGCCGGGCGTAACGTACGGCTCCATGCGCATCAGGAACGGGACTTCGGCGGACGCGGAGAGCATCGCGGCCCTGCACACGGCCAGTTGGCGCAGCGCGTACACCGCGCTCATGCCCGCCGCGTACCTGGCCGGCCCGCTGGCGGCGGAGCACCTCGCCAAGTGGCAGGCCCGCACGGCCGACCTGTCACCGGACCGATGCCTCCTGCCGGCCGAACAGGACGGCGAACTCCGGGGCTTCATCCACGTGGACACGGCCCCGGACGGCCGCGTCCACCTGGACAACCTGCACGCCCGCCCGGACCACGTCGGCACCGGCATCGGCCGCACCCTTCTGCGCGAAGGCTTCGCCTGGGCGGCCCGCCACCACCCCGGCCAGGACATCTACCTGGAGGTCCTGGCCGGCAACACCCACGCGATCGCCTTCTACGAACGAGCGGGCGGCCTGCGCACGGCCGAACGCCCACTGCGGATGGCCGCGGGCTTCACGGTGCAGGAGATCGAGTACACGTGGCCGACGGCGGAGGTCCGCGGGTACAGCGACGGGCCGCCGGCCTCGTAGCCACGCACGCGGGTGGATCGTCCCCGCGACAACCGCCCGCTGCTACGAGGGCGAGCCACCGGCCCCAAACACCGCCGCCCGCCCTCGGCGGACCAAGGACGCCGCGCCGCGAGTACGTCCGCCCTGTGACTGCGGTCAGCCGCTCCAGGTGCGGCGTCCGCCCGGAGCCCCCCGGCCGACTCAGGACGCCGGCCGCACCACCATCGCCGAGCCGCCGCCCCGGCGTACCGTCTCCGCTGCCGCCAGCCACTTGCCGTTCGGGAGGCGTTGTACGCCGGTTGCCGCGCCGATCTCGGGGTTGAGGCGGAAGCCGTGGCCGATGGCCTCCAGTTTCGTCCTCAACTCGCTGGTCCACAGGGCCGGTTCCAGCTCAGTGGTCGTCTGGTTGCGCTGGCTCGCGCGCGGGGCCGCGATCGCGTCGACCAGTGGGATCCCCCGGTCCAGGAAGCTCGTCAGGGTCTGCAGGACGGTCGTGATGATGGTCGCG
Source organism: Streptomyces sp. GQFP (assembly GCF_021545335.1). Classification (GTDB taxonomy): domain Bacteria; phylum Actinomycetota; class Actinomycetes; order Streptomycetales; family Streptomycetaceae; genus Streptomyces. The sequence continues at coordinate 1,631,244 of NZ_CP089312.1, forward strand.
CCGCCGGGTGAGCCGAGGGCCACGACCGGCTTGCCGTGGGCGTCCAGGACGATCGTCGGGGACATCGACGAGCGCGGTCGCTTGCCCGGGCCCGGCAGGTTCGGGTCCGGGACGGCCGGGCTGGCCGGGGCGAAGGAGAAGTCCGTCAGCTCGTTGTTCAGGATGAATCCGCGGCCCGGGACCGTGATGCCGCTGCCGCCGGTCTGCTCGATCGTCAGCGTGTAGGACACGACGTTGCCCCACTTGTCGGCCACCGTCAGGTGCGTCGTGTTCTCACCCTCGTACGTCGTCGGCGCTGCCGTGCCTGTGCTGTCGCATGCCGTCGGGTTGCGCGGGTCGCCCGGCGCGACCGGGCTCGTCAGCACCGCGTCGTCCTTGATCAGGCACTCGCGCGAGTCGGCGTACGACTGCGACAGCAGCTCCTTCGTCGGTACGTCCTCGAAGGCCGGGTCGCCCACCCAGCGCCCCCGGTCCGCGAAGGCGATCCGGCTCGCCTCGATGTAGCGGTGCAGGAACTGGACCTCGCTCGCCTTCGAAAGGTCCGTGTTCTCAAGGATGTTGAGGGCCTCGCCGACCGTCGTCCCACCGGACGAGGAGGGGGCCATCGAGTAGACGCCCAGGCCCCGGTACGAGGTCTTCGACGGCGCCTGGCGCTTCGCCCGGTAGGCCGCCAGGTCGGTCAGCGACAGCTTGCCTGGGCGCGCGTTGTAGCCCGAACCCGGGTCCACCGGCGGCTCGTTGACCGTGTCGACGATCTCCTTCGCCAGCTTCCCCCGATACAGGGCGCCAACGCCCTTGCGGCCCAACTCCTCGTACGTACGCGCGAGATCGGGGTTCTTGAACGTCGACCCGACCACCGGCAGCGCACCGCCCGGCAGGAACAGCTCCGCCGTGTCCGGGAAGTATCTGAACCGCGCCTCGTTGGACGCGGTCTGCGACCGGAACGTGTCGTCCACCGTGAAGCCGTCGCGCGCGAGCCGCTCCGCCGGCTTCAGCAGCGTACCGAGCCGCTCGCTGCCCCAACTGTCCAGCGCCGCCTGCCAGGTCGCCGGTGTGCCCGGCGTACCGACGCCAAGGCCGCTGGTGACGGCGTCGGCGAAGGCGATCGGCTGACCGTTCTCCAGGAACAGGCCCGAGTCGGCCGTCAGGGGTGCCGTCTCACGGCCGTCGATCGTCTGTACCGTACGGGACTTGGCGTCGTAGTAGACGAAGTAGCCGCCTCCGCCGATGCCGTTGGAGTAGGGCTCCGTGACGCCGAGCGCGGCGGCCGTGGCGACGGCGGCGTCCACCGCGTTGCCGCCCTTGCGCAGGATCTCGATCCCGGCGGCCGAGGCGTCCGCGTCCACGCTCGCCACGGCACCGCCGTACCCGACGGCGACCGGGACCTTCCCCACACCCGTACCCGCCGACGTGGCACCGGAAGGCGGCGCGGCCGCCCCCACCGACACCACCGTGGCCGAAACCGCCAGGACCGCCAGCTTTCGCGCGACAGGGCGACGCATCAATACCTCCAGTCAACAGCCGTCCGCGCAGCGTAACTTCCTCACCGTGGTCCCGTAAGGGCCCCTCGAACACCGGTCCGGTCGACCGCTAACATGCGCGCCCATGACTGACGATGTGCGCAATATCGTCCTCGGTGTGGTCGCGGCCGGTATCAGCGCAGCCCTCGGCTGGCTGGCCCGCACCTATCTGTGGAGGCGCAAACTCCGCCGCAAGCAGGCCTTCTTCGGGCTGCCGGACAACTCCGAGTCGCTGCTCGTGGTGAACCGCGAGGCCGGTGGCCCCGAGCTGACGGTGATGCGCCACGACGTGTTCGCGCTCCTGGAGCTCTCCGCCCTCATCAAGGACTGCAACGCCCACGCCCAGGTCGTCGCCCACGACGCGGCACAACAGGGCTTCGGCGAGCGGACCGAGTTCTGCGTGGGCGGCCCGGCCTCCAATCGCCGCATGCTGGCCCATCTGCACTCGCTGCTCCCCGGTGTCCGCGTCAACGTCGACGCCGAACCCGGCCCGGACCGCGGCGCCTTCCAGATCGGCACCGAGCGCTACCGGCTGGAGGGGGGCAAGAGCGAGTACGTGATCCTCGCGCGGCTCACCGCCGGCCAGAGCGGCGAGGCCCGGCCGGTCTTCCTCTTCTGCGGCCAGCGCGCGATCACCAACCAGGCGGCGACCCGCTATCTCGCCCGCAACCACGAACGGCTGGCCCGCAAACACGGCAACAACTCGTTCGCCCTGCTCCTGAAGGTCGTCAACTCGCAGGCGTACGGGCCCGATGTCGTCGAGGTCGTCACGGACATCACCCGGGTGGCAAAGACACCGCTGCCCACCGTCGCCCCGCGCAGCACCCACCGCGCCTCCTAGCCCGCGGTGGTGGAGCGCGGTCTCCGGAACCAAGGAGAGCGGCGCCCACGTCGCGTACCTCTGCGACGTGGGCCCGCTCGGCCTCGGCGAGCTGGTCGGCCCGGGCGACCCGCTCCGCGTCGAGCACAACCCGACCGGCGCGCAGCTGACCTCCTCCTCGCCGGAGCACGACGCCTCACTTGTGTCGGTACCCCTGCGCGAGCAGTGATCTCCGGCTGCCGCCGGGCGAACGCATGCCCTTCTACCACTGCCCGCCTGGCAGCAGCGTCCCTGATTCGGCCGGTGCCACGTCCACGGCCTCGGTCCCCATCCCCGTCGCGGACCGGCCGGGTCGCCAACACCACGGGGATGAACCGCAAATCGTAGTCGAGGTTCGCCGCGGCCGATTTCCCGCCCCGGCCGGCGTCGGCCGTCAGTGCTTGAGGATCTTGGAGAGGAAGTCCTTGGCGCGGTCGCTGCGCGGGTTGGTGAAGAACTCGTCCGGGCTTCGGTCCTCGACGATACGGCCGTCCGACATGAAGACGACCCGGTTGGCGGCCGAACGGGCGAAGCCCATCTCGTGGGTGACGACGACCATCGTCATTCCCTCACGGGCCAGTTGCTGCATGACCTCCAGGACTTCATTGATCATCTCCGGGTCGAGTGCCGACGTCGGCTCGTCGAAGAGCATGACCTTGGGGTCCATGGCGAGGGCGCGCGCGATGGCCACGCGCTGCTGCTGGCCGCCGGAGAGCTGGGCCGGGTACTTCGGCGCCTGCGAGGCGAGGCCCACCCGGTCGAGGAGTTCACGGGAGCGTCTGTCGGCCTCGTCCTTCTTCCGCCCCCGCACCTTGACCTGCCCCAGCGACACGTTCTGCAGCACGGTCTTGTGGGCGAAGAGGTTGAACGACTGGAAGACCATCCCGACTTCGGCCCGCAGCCGCGCGAGCGGCTTGCCCTCGTCGGGCAGCAACTGTCCGTCCAGCCTGATCGTCCCGGACTCGATCGGCTCCAGCCGGTTGATCGCCCTGCACAGAGTGGACTTGCCCGACCCGGACGGCCCGATGACGACGACCACCTCCCCCCTGCCGACGGTGAGGTTGATGTCCTGGAGAACATGCAGCTCACCGAAGTGCTTGTTGACTTCCTGCAGCTCGATCAGCGGATCGACGGCCATGCCCAGCCCTACTTACTCTCAGCTGTGTCGTGGTCGCCGCAAACTATCCACCCGAGGGTGGAGTTAGTACACGACACGCACTTTTCGGGCATAAGCCGTATTTACGTCAGCCATACCCCGGCGCCTCCCCCTCGGCTACGACTCCGCGACCTCCGCGTACAGCTGCGACAGCTCGGGGGCTCCACTGGACGCCCACGCGTGACCGGAGGCGACGACGTCGAACTCACGGCCCGACGACAGCCGTACGACGGGCTGACCGTTCGGCCAGAAGTCCCATTCGGCGCCGGGGACGGTCCGCACGATGACGGTGCCGAGGTAGAGACCCGCGTCGTTGCCGAGCCAGGACAGTGCCTCCTCGTCGTCCCGCCAGCCCGGCAGCAGCTGGTCCAGCGCCTCCAACGAGGCGGCGGAGTCGTCGAGTTCGACGCCCTCCCGGCCGGCCTGGGAGCGGAGCAGCTCGCACTCGGAGAGAAGCCCGGCGACCGCCTCGGGGTCGTGCTCCCCCTCGGAGAACACCGCCACCCCTCGGGCGAGTCCATGCTTCTTGCGCCAGTTGCCCAGGAAAGGGATGTTCATACGTCCAGCGTGTCATTCACACCGCCGACCGCACCACTGGGCGCGCGGGGCCGCCGGTTCCGGCCAACTTCCTCGCACACCCGTGCCCGGCACACCTGCCGCATTGACGGGCACCTGGTACCTCTTTAGCTTCACACTGCGTTGAGCGGCGGGCCGAGTCGACCGAGGGGACGCACATGCGCCGAGGTAGCCGAGTCGGGCGGGGACCGGGACTCCGAGCTCTCTGGGGCCCGGGCATCATCCTCGCCCTGTTCGCGACGCTCACCCCCCTGTCTTCGACGGCCGAGGCCACCGAACCCCTGCCCCTCACCCAGTACTTCGACAACACCGCCATCAGCGACGACGCCCTCCCCGGCACGGCCGACTTCGACGGCTCGGGCGCCTCCCTGTCGGCCCAGGACCTGACGGCCGCCGGCTGGACCAGGGGCCGCGCCCTCACCGTCCAGGGCGCGAGGCTGACCTGGCCCTGCCGGGACCCTGGCGAGCCGGACAACGTCCGCGCGGCCGGCCAGCCCGTACGGGTGCGCGGGGAGGGCGACGCCCTCGCGTTCCTCCTCACCGCCACCGGCGGCTCCGAGGTGAGCGGCGCGGGCACGGTCTCGTACGCGGACGGCACGGAGTCCTCGTACCGGCTGACCGCCCCGGACTGGCGCACCGGCCCCCTCGGCGCCAAGGCGGTCGCCCTGCCGCATGTGAACACGCCCAACGGTCAACTCGCCGAGAAGGCACGGCTGTACGTCGTCACGGTGCCGATCGCACGCGGTCACGAGGTCGAGTCCGTCCGGCTGCCGTACGCGGTCGACCTGCATGTGTTCGCCCTCTCGGTACGGCCCGACACGGCCGCCTGGACGGGCAGTTGGGCGGCACCGACCTCGACGTACGCGACCGTCGGCCCCTGGACCGACCGGACGCTGCGGCTGGTGGTGCACACGTCGGCCGGCGGGCCACGGGTACGGGTCCGCTTCGACAACACCTTCGCGTCGGCGCCGGTACGGATCGGCAGCGCGACGGTGGCCGTGCAGTCGGCGGGCGCGACGGCGAGCGGTACGCCGCTGCCGCTGACGTTCGGGGGCGCAGCGGGGGTCGAACTCCCGGCCGGGGCACAGGCGTTCAGCGATCCGTTGGACTTCGCGGTGCCCGCCGACACCAACCTGCTGGTCAGCTTCCATCTGCCGGGCACGGTGACGGCGGCCCCGCTGCACCGGCTCGCGCAGCAACGCTCGTACGTCAGCGAGCCGGGCGACCATACGGCGGACGGCTCCCCGACGCCGTACACCTCGACGCTGACGACCTGGCCGCTGCTGACGGGCGTCGACGTGGGTGACGGTCCCGGGTCGGTGGTGGTGCTCGGCGACTCGATCACCGACGGCGAGCGCTCGACCCTGGACACCAACCGGCGCTGGCCCGACGTACTCGCCGACCGGCTGCGGGCCCAGAGCGCGGTTCCCCAGTACGGCGTCCTCAACCAGGGCATCGCCGCGAACCGCATCCTCACCGACCGCTACCCCGGCGACGGCGTCTCGACCGACTCGGGCGGGGTGAGCGCCCTGCACCGCCTGGACCGGGACGTCCTCGCCCAGACGTCGGCCCGCACAGCGATCGTCTTCCAGGGCGTGAACGACCTGCGGACGGGGGCGTCGGCGGGCGATGTCATCGCCGGGCTGGAGGAACTGGCGGCACGGGTACGGGCGCGGGGGCTGCGGGTGCTGGTGGCGACGATCGGGCCGTGCGGGGGTGAGGCACGGTGCACGTCAGTGGTCGACGGCCAGCGGGCGGCCGTCAACACGTGGATCCGCGAGGAGGCGGTCCCCGACGGTGACTCCGACACCGGTTTCGACGGCATCGTCGACTTCGACGCGGCGTTGCGGGATCCGGCACAGCCGACGCAGTTGCGTCCCGCGTATGACAGTGGGGATCATCTGCATCCCGGTGATGCGGGGTTGGCCGCGCTGGCTGGGGCGGTGCCGTTGGAGGCGCTGGGTCCGTAGGCACCGTGGGTCTGGTGGCCGTCCCTGGGGGGGTGCAGGCACCGTTACACCTCCAGGTCCACCACCACAGGGGCGTGATCCGACGCCCCCTTCCCCTTGCGCTCCTCGCGGTCGACGTACGCGTCCTTCACCGCCCCGGCAAAAGCCTGGTTGCCGTACACCAGGTCGATGCGCATGCCGCGGTTCTTGGGGAAGCAGAGCTGGCGGTAGTCCCAGTACGTGAACGGGTGGTCGTACTTCAGGGGGCGGGGGACGACGTCCGTCAGGCCCGCCTCGCGCAGGGACGTGAGGGCCGCTCGCTCCGCCGGGGTGACGTGCGTGAGGCCCTCGAAGGCGGCGAGGTCGTAGACGTCGTCGTCCGTCGGGGCCACGTTGTAGTCGCCCAGGACCGCGAACGGGCGGCTGCCCGCCGCGTCGTCGGCGACCGCTGCCTTCAGGGCCTCGAACCACTGGAGCTTGTAGGCGTAGTGGGGGTGGTCCACCTCGCGGCCGTTCGGCACGTACACCGACCAGACGCGGACCGGGCCGCAGGTCGCGGAGATGGCACGGGGCTCCTCGACGCCCTCGTAGCCGGGGTCGCCGGGCAGGCCCCGCACCACGTCCTCCAGGCCCACGCGGGAGATCACCGCGACGCCGTTCCACCTGCCGGTCGCGTTGACCGCCGCCTCGTAGCCCAGCTCGCGCAGCTGGTCGGTGGGGAACTGCTCGGCGGCGACCTTGGCCTCCTGGAGGCACAGCACATCCGTGCCGGTGCTCTCCAGCCAGGCCAGCAGCCTCGGCAGGCGGGCGGTGATCGAGTTCACGTTCCAGGTCGCGATACGCATGCCCCACAACCTACCCGCCGGGTCTGACAACGCGGCTCAGACCTCCGCCGAGGTCCCCGGCGCGAGGCGGTGGTGCTCGGCGCCGCCCAGGCCGCCGACCATGCGGTCGTAGATCGGGCGGGCGAGGTCCGTGAGCAGGGCGTCGTGGATGTCGTACGCACGGCGCGGCTTGAGCTCTCGGACGTAGTCGATGACCTCGGAGACCTTGCTCCACGGGGCCATGACTGGGAGCAGCAGGGTCTCGACCGGGTGATCGGGGACGGTGAGGGCGTCGCCGGGATGGAAGACGGCGCCGTCGACGAGGTAGCCGACGTTCGTGATGCGCGGGATGTCCGGGTGGATCACGGCGTGCAGTTCGCCGTGGACCTGGACGTCGAAGCCCGCGGCGGTGAACGTGTCGCCGTGGCCGACGGTGTGGACGCGGCCAGGGAAGGCCGCGGAGAGCTGTTCCGCGACCGAGGCGAGGGTCCAGAGCTCGGCGGCCGGGTTGGCGTCCAGGGCGGCGCGCAGGCGTCCCTCGTCGAAGTGGTCGGCGTGCTCGTGGGTGACCAGGATCGCGTCGGCGCCGGCCGCGGCGTCCTCCTCGCTGAATCCCCCGGGGTCCAGGACGAGCGTCTGCCCGTTCTTCTCCAGACGGATGCAGGCGTGCGACTTCTTCGTGAGCTTCATGCGTCCCATCCTGCCGCGTGGGCCGGGGTGGTGGGCCGCCGAGCCTGGTGGTTTCACCACCAGGCTTCCCCGGTCACTCCTCGGGGGTCGTCTCCTCGCGGATGACCTGCTGGGCCACCTTGAACGCGCTGTTCGCGGCCGGTACCCCGCAGTAGACGGCGGCCTGGAGCAGTACTTCCTTGATCTCGGCCGGGGTGAGGCCGTTGCGGAGGGCTGCACGGGTGTGGAAGGCGAGTTCGTCGAGGTGGCCTCCCGCGACGAGGGCGGTGAGGGTGACACAGCTGCGGGAGCGCCGGTCGAGGCCCGGCCGGTTCCAGATCTCGCCCCAGGCGTATCTGGTGATGAACTCCTGGAAGTCCCCGGAGAACTCGTCCGCCTGCGCCAGCGCCCGGTCGACGTGCGCGTCGCCGAGCACCTCGCGCCGGACCTTGATCCCGGCGTCGTACTGGTCCGGGCGGCTCTGCCCGCCGGACTGTGCGGCGGCCGGCGCGATCTCCGCGATGGGGGTGATCGGCTGTGCGGCGGTCAGCACCGGCTTGAGCGGCGCCGCCGAGATGGCCGTCTGGCCGGTCGGGTTGTCGTACGCGGGCTGCCAGGCCGTCGAGAAGTGGCGTACGAGGAGGTCGGTGACGGCCGCGGGCTGCTCGACCGGGACCAGGTGCGAGGCGCCGGGCACCACCGCGAGCCGGGCGTCCGGTATGCCCGCGACGAGGGTGCGGGCCTCGGCGGGGCCGGTCACCTGGTCGTCGGAGCCGACGAGGACGAGGGTCGGCACACCGACTCGGGCCAGTTCGCCCCGTACGTCGAAGGAGGCGAGGGATTCGCAGGCCGCGATGTAGCAGCCGGGGTCGGTGGTGCGGACCATCTGTACGGCCCACTCGGTGATCGCGGGCTGCGCGGCGGCGAAGCCGCTGGTGAACCAGCGCTCGGGAGAGGTACGGGCGATGGGGTCGAGCCCGTTCGTCCGGACGATCACCCCGCGCTGGCGGAACTCGTCGGCCGTCCCGAAGCGGGGCGAGGCCGCGATCAGCGCGAGCGAGGCCAGCCGCTCCGGGTGGCGCAGCGCCAGTTCGGCGCCGATCGCGCCGCCGAGCGCGCAGCCCGCGTAGCCGAAGCGCTGCACGCCGACCGCGTCGAGCGTGGCGAGCAGGCGGGTGGCCAGGTCGGTGACCGATCCGGCGGGGTGCGCGGGGGCACCGCCGTGCCCGGGCAGGTCGAAACGGAAGACCCGCCACTGCCTCACCAGCTCCGGCACCTGCCGGTCCCACATGTGCCACGTAGCACCGAGGGAGCACCCCAGGACCAGGACCGGAGCCTGTTCTGGCCCGTCAAAGCGGTATTGCAGGATTTCGACGTTCTTCTCACTCACCCCTTCACGCTCCCACATCACACATTCTCTGCAGGAACGGGGGCGGGGACACTCGCCAGACCTCCCCAAGTATCCGCCGCCGGACGAAGATCCTCCACATCCGGCTTCACATACCAGCGCTTCGTGGTCCGGGGGCAACATTCACGGCAACCAGGCGACGGGCCACCGCCCGGTTCAGTGCCTCCTCCAGCCGCGCCAGGGACATCTCCACCGAGGTCGCCCCCAGACCCTCGCGCGTCCTGCCACCCCGGACGCGGCCCTCCTCAAGCTCCCACCTCATCCACGCCTCGACGTGATCCTCTGTCAGTTCCTGCAGTCGGATGTGCCCGAGCTTCCCCCGGACACGACCCACGGTCATCGTGTAGCTGTGGACAGTGCTCTCTTCCAGGTCCTCCGCCTTACCGGCAAGCCACTGCCGCCTCACCCTCAGCGTGCGCGCCCTGACCTACCGCCTCGAACGCATACACGAACTCACCGGCGCCAACCCCGCCCACCGCCACAGGCTCCAGACCGCGGTGATCGGCGCGCGGCTGCTGGACCGGCCCGCTGAGGAAAGCTTCAACAGGTTGACCGAGAGCCATACTTACCCTTGCGGGGGACCGTCCCGTGGTGGCTCGGCATGGGAGAGGCAGCGATCCGGTGAGCAGTGACAGCCAGGGAGTGAGGAAAGCCGAGGTACGGCTCAAGTGGGATCCGAGTCCCTGGAATCAACCGCCTCACCATCTCGACATCATCGCCACGACCTACTCGGCGGATGCCCCCTACGGGCGGCCTGTGTACGTCGTCCACTTCGACAACCGCTCACCGGACGGCACCATCAACATGAGCCGGCACAGCCAGACCGGTCAGGGCTTCGGCTACGTCGAAGCGATGACCCTGGAGCTCGATCGCCTCGCTTCCTCCTTCGCACGGGTGGTCGTAGGCGTGGCGATCCACCAGAACAGCGGCCCCAAGACATTCGGCGACCTGTCGAACGTCGGAGTGCTGGTGGTCGACGGGTACAAGGAGCTTCTGAAGGACGACTTCGGGCACTTCTCCGGATCCACCGCGTTGACGGTCGCCGAGTTCACCCGGGACGCTTCCGGAGCCTGGGAGTTTCACGAGATCCTCCGCGGGTTCGACTGCGACCCCGTGGTCTTCACCGCGGAGATGGGCTGCGCCCCACAGCCCTGACTGGGGAACGCGCAGATATGTACGGCGACCGCGGTCGCCCCCGAAGTCGTCCCGACTGGTCGTGGGCGCGCGATATGTCCTCGGCCTTCTGGCGCCCGCTCGTATGTGGCCGGCAGGGCGAACCACCTCCGATGGGAAGGGCTCGTGTTTCGCCCGGTCGAATGCTGCGGGATCGGCGGGCGCCTCGTACAGGGCCATGAGGCGGGCGGTCATCGGGCGGCCTTGCGGTGGCGGGTGAGGGCCGCTGGCGGAGAAGAGCCGGTCGCCCGTGCCGAGGGCGGCAGGGGAGGTCAGCAGCCGGTACTCGTCGATCAGGCCCTCGGCCCTGAGCAGGTGCACGAGGCTGAGGCTGCCGGTGATGACCACGTCGCGTGGTTCACGCTTGACGGCGTCGATGTCGTCGGCGACAAGGGCTTCGAGTTCGCCCACGGGACAGCGTTCACGCGCTGGGCGAACGGGTCGTCGCGTCCGGGCCACAGCCGCGAGAAGGCTGCGAGGTCGCGTGCCCGAGCAACGGGACCCCGTCGTCCAGAGTGCGGCCCGGTCGGAACTTGTCTCCGGCAACGGCTTCACGGCCGTACCGGAACGCCCAGCCGCCCAGCGGCGTGTCCGCAGCGCCGTCGGGGTCGGACGCGATCAGCCCGCGAGGCGGGCTCCCGTGCAATCGGCGCCCGTTCCCACCCGAGCGGGCGCGGCTGGATCCTCGTCGCCAGGACCGCTCTCGCGGGGGATGACGTCCTCGGCGCGTGGATCGACGAGGGCCGCGCTACTCGGCGATTCTGGCGCCCGGGTAGCGGCAGGTGCCACGCCGACGTCCCGGCGGCTCGGGCACCCCTGCCAGGAGCGGCCGTGCGGACGGCAGCGCGTTGTCTTACGGAGCCGTGACGTGGCGGGCGCGGCCCGGGACCACGACGGGTGATCCGCCCTACCGTGGCCGCATGCGTGTACTGGTCACCGGCGGTGCCGGGTTCATCGGGTCCCATGTCGTCGAGGCACTTCAGGCGCGCGGGCACGAGCCTGTCGTGTTCGACGTGTGTGACGACCCGGACGCGGACGTGCGAAATCAAGAGGCTGTGGCCCGTGCCCTGCCCGGTATGGACGCCGTGTGCCATCAGGCGGCCATGGTCGGACTGGGCACCGGGTTCGCCGACGCGGCGGAGTACGTCTCCCGCAACGACCTCGGCACCGCCGTACTGCTCACGGCCATGGCAGAGAAGGGCGTGCGGCGGTTGGTGCTGGCCGGGTCGATGGTGGTCTACGGGGAAGGGCGCTACACGTGCGCGCGGCACGGAGTGGTGCGGCCGGGGCCCCGGGCCGTCACCGACCTGACGGCCGGGCGTTTCGAGCCCCGGTGTCCGGTGTGCGCGGAGGAGTTGTCGCCGGGGCTGGTCTCCGAGGACGCGCCGGTGGACCCTCGTAACGTGTACGCCACCACCAAGCTCGCCCAGGAGCATCTGGCCGCCGCGTGGGCGCGGTCGACGGGCGGCTCGGCGGTCTCGTTGCGCTACCACAACGTGTACGGGCCTCGGATGCCGCGGGACACCCCCTACGCCGGGGTCGCCTCCTTCTTCCGGTCGGCGCTCGGCCGGGGTGAGGCCCCGCGTGTGTACGAGGACGGCAGGCAGCGGCGGGACTTCGTGCACGTACGGGATGTCGCGGCGGCCAACGTGACGGCGCTGGAGGCCGATGCGGCCTCCGGCGCGCTCACCACGTACAACACGGGCAGCGGTGAGCCGCACACCGTCGGGGAGATGGCGCGGGCGTTGGCCGCCGCGTATGGCGGGCCCGAGCCGGTCGTGACCGGCGAGTACCGGCTGGGGGACGTGCGGCACATCACGGCGGACTCGTCCCGGCTGCGGGTGGAGCTGGGGTGGAAGCCGGAGGTCGGCTTCGCGCAGGGTATGCGGGAGTTCGCGCGGGCCGGGATGCGTGGCGCGTAGCGCCCTTGGACCGGTGGTGCTGCCCGTTTCAGGAAGCGGCAGCGGGCAGCACCACCTCGAAGCGGCAGCCGCCGGGGATGTTGCGGACCGTGGCGCGGCCCTGATGGGCCTCCACGATGCCGCGCACGATGGCGAGACCGAGCCCGGCGCCCGCCGGAGGCGTGCGGGCGTGGGTGCCGCGCCAGCCGGTGTCGAACACACGGGACAGGTCCTCCTCGGGGATGCCGCCGCAACTGTCCGAGACGGACAGCATCACGCCGGCCGGCGAGCGTTCGGCGGCCACCATGACCGTGCCGTCCATGGGGGTGCGCCGGATCGCGTTGACCAGTAGGTTTCCCAGGACGCGGCTCATCTCCTTGCCGTCCACCTCCACCGGCAGCGGCTCGACGCGGTCCCCGACGAGTCGCACCCCGTGCTCGTGGGCCAGTGGATACGCCCCGGCGAGGGCATCTCCGACCAGGTCGTAGACGGACATCCGGGAGAGCGACAGAGCCAGACTGCCGGCGTGGATGCGGGAGAGTTCGAAGAGGTCGCCGACCATGTCGTTGAGGCGTTCGACCTCGGTGCGGATCTGGCGCAGGTAGCGTCCTGGGTCGGTGGCGACGCCGTCCTCCAGCGCCTCGGACATCGCGCGCAGTCCCGCGAGCGGGGTGCGCAGGTCGTGCGAGATCCAGGCGACGAGTTCCCGGCGGGAGGACTCGAGGGCGCGTTCGCGCTCGCGGGAATCGGCCAGCTTCGCGCTGGTGGCCTCCAGTTCGCGGCTGAGCGCGGCGAGTTCGGCGGTGACCGGACCGTGGGGTGCGGTGAAGTCGCCGCCGTCGCCGAAGGAGCGGGCGGCGAGGGTGAGTTCGCGACTGCGGGCGACCACCCAGCGGCCCAGCACCAGCGCGGTGGCCAGGGAGACGACGGCCGCCATCGCGACCACCGTCGTCACCACCGAAAGGTCGTGCGCGGACAGGAACATCGCCTGCGCCACGGCCAGCGTGCCCGCGAGCATCGCGGTCACGGCGACCGAGGCCACGACGGTGAGAGAGGTGGTCAGGGAGCGGCGGCGCAGCAGCCACAGGGTTCCCGCGCCGAGCAGCCCGGCCGCACCGGCGCCGAGGAGGGCGTACAGGGCGATGAGGAGGGTGTCGCGCATGATCACTCCTCGCCCTGGCCGGAGGAACCGACCGGATCGAAGCGGTAGCCGACGCCCCACACCGTCTGGACCAGCCGGGGCCGGGCGGGATCGTCCTCGACCTTGTTGCGCAGCCGGCGGACGTGGACGGTGACGGTCGAGAGGTCACCGAAGTCCCAGCCCCACACCTCCCGCATCAGGTCCTCGCGGCTGTACGCCCGGCCCGGATGGCGGAGGAAGAACGCCAGGAGGTCGAACTCCCGGAGGGTGAGGGCGAGTTCGGCGCCGTTCTTGGCGGCGCGGCGCGCGGCCGGGTCCACGGTGAGCCCGGCCGCACCGAAAGACCGCGTGCCCGCGAGGGGCGTCGTGCGACGCAGTACGGACTCCACTCGCAGCACCAGCTCGCGAGGGCTGAACGGCTTGGTGACGTAGTCGTCCGCGCCCACCTCCAGGCCCATGATGCGGTCGTCCTCGTCGCCCCGGGCGGTGAGCATGATGACCGGGACGGGGCCGCGTGCACGCATCCGGCGGCACACCTCCAGCCCGTCCATGCCGGGCAGCATCAGATCGAGAACCACCAGGTCGGGCCAGTGGGCGGCGGCGCCGGCCAGGGCGCTCGGCCCGTCCCCGGCCCGGTCCACGAGGTACCCGGCGCGATCGAGGTAGCCCGAGACGACCTCCGCGACCGTGGGGTCGTCGTCGACCACGAGGACGCGGGCACCCACGGTCCTTCGGCCGGCGGGGGTGTCCGCCGGTGACGCGTACGGCTGCTGTTCCATACGGCCAGCCTCGCACCACGTGCTCGCGCGCGGCGCCCTCCAGCCGTCCGCAGGCACCGACGTCCGCGTTTCGTAAGGAGCCGAAGCCCGATATGCGCCATTCACGTTCGTAGGGTGAAAGTCGTGATGACCTCTTCCGCACCCGAGGACGTCGATGTCGTCCTCCCCTGTCTGAACGAGGCCGAGGCCCTGCCGTGGGTACTCGACCGCATCCCTCCCGGCTGGCGCGCCGTCGTCGTGGACAACGGCTCCACCGACGGCTCGGCCGAGATCGCCCGCGAGCGCGGGGCGACCGTCGTGCACGAAGCCCGGCGCGGCTTCGGCGCCGCCTGCCATGCGGGGCTGACTGCCGCGACGGCCGAGATCGTGTGCTTCTGCGACTGCGACGCCACGCTGGATCCGGCCCTGCTCGTGCCCTTCGTACGCGAAGTGCTGGGCGGGGAGGCTGATCTGGTGCTCGGGCGGCGCCGGCCGCAGGGCCGGGGTGCCTGGCCCGTCCATGCCCGGGCCGGAAATCTCGCGCTCTCCCTGATGCTGCGCCGACGTACCGGGCTGCGCCTGCACGACCTCGGTCCCTGCGCGCCGCCCGCCGCAAGGCTCTGCTGGGCCTGGACCTGACCGACCGGCGCAGCGGCTACCCCCTGCAGATGGTCGTGCGCGCCGCCGACGCGGGCTGGCGCGTCACCGAGCACGACGTCCCGTACCTGCCGCGCTCCGGTGCCTCGAAGGTGACCGGAACATGGCGCGGCACCTGGCAGGCGGTACGGGACATGAGCCGCGTCCTGGCCGAAGCACCCGTCGTACCCGAGGCGACCGCCGCGCAGTCCCGGGCTCAGAGGGGGATCCGCCGATGACCACCCTGCTCGTCATCGCCAAGGAACCCCGGCCGGGACGGGTGAAGACCCGGCTCACTCCGCCGTTCACGCCCGAGGAGGCCGCGGCGCTCGCCGAGGCGGCCCTCACGGACACCCTGCGAACGGTGGCCGGGACACCCGCCCGGCGCCGGGTCCTGGTCCTCGACGGGACGGCCGGGCCCTGGCTGCCGCCCGGCTTCGACGTCGTACCGCAGTGCGCGGGCGGCCTCGACAAGAGGCTGGCCGCGGCCTTCGCCGGCTGCGACGGCCCGGCGCTGCTGATCGGGATGGACACACCGCAGGTCACCCCGGGCCTGCTCACTGTGGACTTCGACGGGTACGACGCCTGCTTCGGTCCGGCCGACGACGGCGGCTTCTGGGCGCTCGGACTGGCGGAACCGGACCCCGAGTTGCTGCGCGGCGTCCCGATGTCGACGCCGGCCACCGGCGCCGTCCAGCGCGACCGGCTGGTCGCCGCGGGCCTGCGGGTGCGCGATCTGCCGCGGCTGCGGGACGTGGACACAGCGGCCGACGCCGAAGCGGTCGCCGCCATGGCGCCGCACGGCTGCTTCGCCGCGGAACTCGCCCGGCTGCGGACGGCCGGCCGCCGATGAGCACAGCGCGGGAGGTGGTGGCGCGGGACACCTCCGGGCACAGCTGGTCCGCCGACCCCTACGCCGACGCCCTCCGGGCCGGCCACGGACCACTCTTCCTGCGCCGCGCCGACGGCTGGCTGCTGCCGCTGGACGTGGAGCGGTGGTGTACGCGGGCCGACGCCGTGGACCGGCTGGTCCTGGACCGGTGTGAGGGTGCCGTCCTCGACGTCGGGTGCGGGCCGGGAAGGCTGGTCACGGAACTCGCCGCCCGGGGCCGGACCGCGCTCGGCATCGACGTCAGCGAGGCCGCGGTCGCCCACACCGTGGGCCTCGGCGGGCCTGCCCTGTCGCGCTCGGTCTTCGAGCCCTTGCCGGGCGAGGGCCGTTGGAACACCGCCCTGCTCCTGGACGACAACCTCGGCATCGGCGGCGACCCACGCGCCCTGCTCCACAGGCTGGCCCAACTACTGCTGCCTGACGGCCTGTTGATCGCCGAGACGGTCCCGGTGGACGTGGACGAACGCGCCGATGTCCACATCGTGCGCGGCACCGACGTACGGGGCGCCACCGGCGCCGCGTTCCCCTGGGCCCGGCTCGGCACCCCGGCGCTGCTGCGGTACGCCCGCCCTCTGGGCTGGCGAGCGGTCGATCAGTGGTCGGCCGGTGGCCGCTGCTTCGTCTCCCTGCGCAGCCGCAGCACCAGCAGCAGGGCGGAACCACCGAACAGTACGGCGGTGATCAGCAGCCAGCGGGTGAGGAACCCGTCCGCGGACAGGGCGGTGGCCGACTCGTAGCTGTCCGCGACCCGGCCGCTGATGAGCGGGAACCACACCAGCAGCAGGAGTCCGGACAGGGCCGCCGGCACCCGGACGTACAGGGCCCGCTCCCGGCGGCCGACGGCACCGAGCACACCGGTGACCGCCCGGTCCACGGCCGCGTACAGCGGCAGGAACACCAGGTCGTGCAGCACCGCCGCGCCCACGAACCACAACGTCACCCCGAGCCGGTCCCCGTACAGCAGACGCATGCCCGCGTACCCCGCGAGCGCGAACGAGCAGGCCAGGAGCAGAACCTGTAGGGGACTTCCCAGCGAAGGGAACGCTCTGCGCATCACAGGTCTCCGAACGTCATCCGGGCCACCCACTTGGTGTTGAGCACACCGGGCGCCGCGGGCACGATGATCCGGGCCGGGTAGCCGTGGTCGGGGGTCAGCGGCTCACCGTTGACGTCCAGGGCCAGCAGCGAACGCGGGTCACGCACCTGGTTGGACCGCAGGGCGGCCTCGCGGAAGGCGCCACGCCGCTGGAGGGACTCCACGAAGACGTCGGGCGCCGCGTCCGTGTCGTACCCGACGAGGGTGGCGAGTTCCCGCAGCCGTACGCCCCGCCACCACTGGTCGCCGGTGGACCACCCCTCCACACAGGCAATGGGCAACGCCGAACTGTGCAGCGGCAGTTCGAGCAGTTCCGCGCGGCTCAGCCGGAGGGTCCCGGATGGCCCGGTGACGACCAGCCGCCACGCGTCCTCGCTCGTCTCCCGCGCGCTGATCCCCCGGGACGCGGCCGTCTTGTTGATCTGGAAGCCGCCGGGGCCACTGCCCGGATCGGCACCCCCGCGCGGCGCGAGGAGGGCGGTCCGCCTGAGCGGTCCGTCGAAGTTCTGTCCCGCCGTGGTCCCGAACAGCAGCAGCGAACCACCCCCGACCAGCCACAGCGCCCCGCGCCGGGACACAGTGGGCTCGGCCGGCCGCGGGGAGACCAGAGGAAAGCCCGTCTCCTCGTGAGAGCCTTTCCCCGCCCGCATTCGACGCACATTGCGTACGGCAGCGGGGGCCCGGAGCACCACGTGCACCACGAACGCGGCGAAGAACACCCAGGCGCCGTAGAAGTGCAGCGGATAGAAGGAGCCGGGGAAGACGTAGTCCAACTGGACGTTGAGCACACCCGTCACGAACTCGAACAGCACGCCGCCGACCAGAAGCAGCAGGGAGACCCGCTCCAGTGCGTGCGCGAGCGACCGGGCCGGCGGCAGCGCGAACAGCTTCGGCACCACCGACCACAGCTTGGCCAGCAGGACAGGCACGAGCGTGATTCCGAGCGTGACATGGACGCCCTGGTTGAGCCGGTACAGCCAGTACGGACGCGTCGGCCAGGCGAAGAGGTAGAAGCCGAGAAGGCCCTTGTCCGGGGTCTTGTCGTTCACCCGCGCGAGGTCCGGATTGTAGGCGGCGTACGACAGCAGTCCCGTCACGAACAGCGCGGTGATCCCGCCGAGCAGCACGACACCGAGGACGGAGGTGAACCAGGGTCCGCGCACCGGACTGCGCCAGAAACCGGGGGATGTGGGCGAGGAGGGTGGGGCGGGCAACCGTGACATGCGCCGACCGTAGGGCGGTACAGCTGCGGGAAGGGGCCTTCGACACATGACGAAACGCTGACGTCCGCACGGGCGGCGGCCTCGGCACGGTCCACGCGGCCTAGCGTTCCCGTCGTGACCCGTGATCTTCTCCGAGACCTGTACGCGACCGTGGCCGCCACACTGCTCGTCGTGACGGCCGCGCTGGTCGGCACCACGATCCAGCGGGAGCACGGCTCCCTGCACGTGGGCTGGCCTCCCTTGTACGCCAACTGGGGCCCCCACATCGGCCCCGGCACCCCGACGGCACTCGTCGTCGCGGTCGGCGTCGTGGCGTACGGCCCGCAGCTGGCCGCCCGGCTGCAGTGGCGCGCGCTGCTCGGCGCCGCCTGGGGCACGGCGATGGCCTGGACGTGGTCACTGGCACTGATCGACGGCTGGCAACGCGGAATCGCGGTCCGGCTCACGACCAGGTACGAGTACCTGCAGGTCATCGACCGCTTCCAGGACATCCCCGCGACCCTGCGGGACTTCACCCAGCACATCCTGCTGCACTCCCCCGACCACTGGCCCCCACATGTCGCGGGCCATCCCCCGGCGGCGACGGTCACGTTCGTCCTGCTCGACCGGGTCGGACTCGGCGGTGGGGCCTGGGCCGGAGTCTTCTGCATCACCGTCGGCGCGTCGGCCTGCGTGGCGGTACTGGTCGCCGTGCGGGCGCTCGCGAGCGAGGCCCTCGCACGCCGGGCGGCACCGTTCCTGGTGATGGCGCCCGCCGCGGTGTGGATGGGGACGTCCGCGGACGGGTACTTCGCGGCGGTCGCCGCCTGGACCATCGCGTTCCTCGCCCTCGCGGTCACCGGACACCGGCCCCGGCTCACCGGTTTCGCCTCCGGCCTCCTCTTCGGCCTCACCTGCTATCTCTCCTACGGCCTCACCCTCTTCGCCGTCATCGCGGGCGCCGCCGTGCTGCTCGGCGGCCCGCGCCGGACCCGGCCCCTGCCCTACGCCCTCGCCGGAGTCACCATCGTTCCGCTCGCGTTCACCCTCGCGGGCTTCAACTGGTGGGAGGCGTACCACCTCCTGGCCGAGCGCTACTACCAGGGCGCCGGCGGCATCCGGCCCTACGGCTACTGGGTGTGGGCCAACCTCGCCTGCACGGTCCTGGTCGTGGGCCCGGCGACAGTGGCGGGCCTGCGGCGCACCGTCGCCACGCTCCTTGGGGCTGCGGCACGGCTCAGGGCACATTCCTCCCCCGTCGCTCCGCCGCCCGTCCGGACACCCGACCGCCACAGCGCTCCCCTACGTGTCGTCCCCGCCCTCCGCCGGCGGCTCGTGCCCCGGTCGGACGGTACCGGCGCCTCCCCCGACCTCCGCCTCGCCCTGCTCATCGCCGCGACGTTCTCCGCTCTGCTCATCGCCGATCTGTCCGGGATGAGCAAGGCGGAGACCGAGCGCATCTGGCTGCCGTTCGCCATGTGGCTGCTCACCTCAGGTGCGTTCCTGACCGGACCGCGCATCTGGCTCGCCGCGCAGGCCGTGGTCGCCCTGCTTCTCAATCACCTGCTGCTGACCGGCTGGTGACCGGCTGTGCCGGGCCCGGCACGCTCCCGCCCGACAGATCACTTCACCCTCCAGTCCCGTGATCGCCCGCTCGGCGGCCGGGAAGCATGCCTGCTTCGCCGGTGGGGGCGCTCCTCCCGGTCCCCCAGGCGAGCAGCGCGAAGCCCAGGGCGAAGCCGAGCATCGTCCATACGCCGCGTGGCCAGAAGATGTGGCTGTCGACGAAGGACCAGCCTGCCGCGAGGAGCACCACCGTTCCGGGCAGGATTCGGGCGCCGTACTTCGGGAGCAGCGCGACCGCCGTGGCCGCGATGGCGCCGATGAGGGCGTAGGCGCCGGCCTGCCCGAGCGCCTCACCCGTGTCATAGAGCGGGCGCTTGACCGGCCCGAGGCTCGCTGTCTCGCCGGCGTGCTCGACCGCGGTCCCGGCCGCGATACCCGCGACCGCGTCGAGCCCGGTGTAGAAGGCCGCGTAGACGAAGGCACCCGCCCAGGCCACCACGGTGGCGAAGCCCGTGAGGCCGGGTCGAGGCCGATGCCGGAGAGGGACCAGGAGGCCGACCGTGAGCAGCGGAAAGACCGGCAACAGCGCGATGTGCAACTGCGTCCAGTCCGAGGCCGTCGACCTGGACAGCCCGTGCGGATGCGCGAGGCCCGCCGCAGCCAGCACAAGGGGGGCGGTCGTCACGAGAGCAATACTTCGGATGGTCAACACGCCTGCGAGCGTAGGCGCGTGAGGGTCCCCGATGCGGCCTCGTAAGGGTTCCGTAAGACCTTGGCCGTCCTCCGGACGATTCGTCGCCTGCCGTACGCAGAAAGCCCTGTCGCTCCGTCACCAGGACTCTTACGAGAGTCTGACGCGATCCCCATTCCTCACCGGCACATCGCTCCCACGACCCACTCTGGTGCCGTCCGCAACCGTGGACGGCACCGCGCAGACACAGAGGAACGGGACGTGACCATGCACAGCAGCCACCGGGACGACGACCGCACGAGCCGGACCGCCGGCACCCCCGGCGGTCACCGGGCGAAGTCCAGGACACGGCGCATCATGATCGGCGGCGGAGCCCTCGCCGCCGCGACGGCGGTCACCGTGGCCGTGACCGTGGCTTCGGCCAGTCAGTACTCCGAGAGCGCTGTCGGGGCCGACCACGCCGTCTTCGTCCAGGGCAACGAGCTGGACGGCAACACCATCCATGTGTTCGCGCGGGGCGACGACGGCAAGTTGAGTCCCTCGGGGACCTACCGGACCGGCGGCAAGGGCGGTGACCAGGTCGACGCACCCACCGACTCGCTCGCCTCCCAGGGCTCACTCATCTACGCCGAGGCTTCGGGCAGGCTGCTCGCCGTCAACGCGGGCAGCGGCACAGTGACCTCCTTCCGCGTCGAAGGGCAGCAGCTGACGGACAGGCGCGTCGTGGACTCCGGTGGAGAGTTCCCGGCGAGCATCGCGGTGCACGGCAGGATCGCGTACGTCATGAACGCGGGCGGCGGGGGCAGCGTCCAGGGCTTCAGGATCACCGGCAAGGGGCTCAAGCCGCTGCAGGGGTCTCACCGTTCCCTGGGCCTGGACAACGAGGACATCCCTCTGTTCTCCAGCTCGCCCGGCGAGGTGGAGTTCACCCCGGACGGCCGCAACCTGGTCGTCACCACCAAGTCCAACAACACCGTCGAGGTCTTCCCGATGAAGCGGAACGGCCTCCCAGCCGTCGCCGAACCCGTCGTCAACAAGTCGGCCGGCGGCGTCCCGTTCGCGATCAGCTTCGACGGGACCGGGAAGCGGATGCTGGTCGCCGAGGCCGAGAAGTCCACGGTCACCACGTACCAGGTGAAGCACGACGGCAAACTGAAGGTCCTTCAGCAGCCGCTGGCCAACGGCCAGGAGACCCTGTGCTGGCTGGAACGCGCGGGCAACTACTTCTACGGCGGCAACACCGGCAACTCCACGGTCACCGGGTACCGCATGGACAAGCGCGGCACGCTCTCCCTGACCAACGAGGTGGGCATCGCCACCCCGCCCTCCGCCACATCGCAGGGCGTGATCGACCTCGCCGTGACGCAGGACGAGAAGTTCGTCTACGTCCAGAACGCCGTCTCCGGCACCGTCGACGGCTTCCGCGTCGAGGCCAATGGCGCCCTCACCAAGGTCACGACGGCCGAGGGCCTGCCCGCCTTCGACGAGTCCGGCATGGAGGGCATCGCCGCCTTCTGACCGGACACGCCCGTCACGGAGAGCCCTGTGGCGGTCGTCCAACATCCGCAGCCTCAGCGCGCAGCCGGCCTCGTCGAGGACGTCGGCGCACTCCGACTTCATGCAGAGGCTCTGCCGCCCGGGCCGGCCGGAGAGGAAGCCGAGGCATGGATCGCGTGGGCCGAGAGCCACGTGCCACACCTGAATCCGCTCAACGGTTCACCACTCCTACCGGAAATCCCCGAGCCTCGCACCGAGGACCTCCAGCCGTTCACGCACGGCTGGAGCCCCTACGGACCTGCATCGTGCTGGGCCGCTCCTTGGCGCCGTGGTGCGCGTCGGCCCGCTTCCGCTGCCCGGGGCGGCCCGCACGCGCTGATGGCCGTTCGCTGCTCCCGTTGTCCGTCACGGCTCGACGTTACTGCATGTGGGACGCCCTGCGGCATGCGTCGGAGAGCGGTCGGCGGGACGGTTCGGGATACGTTTTCTATCCGTTTCTATCCGCCTTTCTGCCTCTCGTCGCCAGGGTTGCCGAGGCCGGTGAGGGCGCCGACCGGGTCCGGGTCGGGGGTGCCTCGGGGCCACCAGTCGTCGTGGCCCGGTTCGGACTCGTACGCGTACCAGAGGCCGTCGCGGCCCAGGCGGAGCTGTATGTGGCCGCGCGGGTGGGTGAGGTGGTTGCGCCAGGGTCTGAAGGCGGGGAGGTCGGCGGCGCGGAGGAGGGGGCGGGCGCGGTCGAAGCGCCCCGCCGGCGGGTCCCACTCCTCCTCGAGGACCTCCAGTCCGTCGAGCCCGCCCTGCCGCCAGGCGGCCACCGCGCGCGCCAGGTCGGCCGGGGTGCGGCCGGCGGCTCTGGCGAGCGAGGAGTAGAGGGCGCGGGTGCCCGCGGTGAGGCCGGAGCCGGGGCGGGCGGCGGCGAGCCGTACGGCGTCCTGCCACAGGGTCAGCTCGCCGACCGGGTCGTGGCCTGCGGTGAGCAGGGTGTGGGCGCGGGCGGCGGCGTCCGTCGCCAACTGGTCCAGCGCGAAGGGGTCCGGGCCGCCCGGGGCCGCCGGGTAGGCCGGGGGCGGCTCGGGGTGCGGGCGGGGAGGCAGCGGTGCCGGGAGCGGCGGGAGGGTGCGCGGGGCCAGCGCGTCGGAGGCCCGGACCCCGGGGAAGGCCGCCGTCTGCTGCTCCTGCGCGGCACGGGCGGCACGGGCCGCGTTACGCCGGGACAACTCATCGAGCACTTCCCGCTCGCCCCGGCCCCGCAGGAGGAGCAGGACGAAGGGGTCGGCGTCGAGGAGGCGGGCGGTCTGGTAGCAGAGGGCGGCGGCGTGTTTGCAGGGGTGTCCTGAGTCGGGGCAGCTGCACCGGGGTTCGAGGTCGCCGGGGCCGGGCAGCAGCGGGGCCCCGCAGTCGGCGAGGGACTGGGGCAGCTCCTTGTCGAGCAGCGCGGCGATGTGCCCGGGCCGCTCCACGGCGGCTTCCAGGAACCGCTCCCACTCCTGGCCGCCGAGGGTGCGCAGCCGCACCTGTACGCGGTACGGCCGGGGGCGGGAGCCCTGTACGTAGGCGAGTACGAGCCCCGGTGTCACCGTGATGGCATCGACGTGCCCCTTCTCGGCGTACCCGCGCCCCCGCACCAGCCGGGCGACGTCCAACGCGCCCTCCTCCAGGGCGGTCACCCAGGCGTTCCCCCACCAGCTCTCCGCGAAGCCGACGCCCTCGGACGCGTCCCGGTTCCCCGGGGCCCGCAGCGCGGGGAAGGTCCGGCGCAACTCACCGTCACGACCAGGTGCGGCCATGGAGGAGGGCACGGAGGCGATGCGTGAGGTGTCGTTGTCGCTGTCGTGGGGATCGGCGAGGGGCGGCGGTGCCTGTCGGAACCCGGTGGTGGCCCGGGGGTTCGGGCTGTCGCTCGACGCGCCTGCCGTCGCTTCGTCGGCCTCGACGCCAGGGGTGTCGTCCCCCGGTGTCGGCGAGGCGACGGCACGCAGGACCTCCCCCACGGTCACGGGCGGCGAAGGGTCCGTGTGCGGCTCGGCGCCAGAGGTTCCGGGGTCCCGCACCGAAGCCGCCGGGGACTCGTCGGCGGGCAACTCGAAGGAACCGGCGAGCAGTTCCCGTACGTCCCGCACCCGGTCCCCGGGACTCCGGTCACGCGCACGCAGGGGCCGGACAGGCCGCCGCGCGGCCTGGGCTGCCGCCGCCTCCGCGTCGAGCCGGGCCCGCAGAGCCTCACCGCGCGCGGCGCGCAAGGCCTCGCGAGCGACGTCTCCGGGGCGTCCGCTCTTGCGGTCTCCCGCGTCGGGACGGGCCTGCGGGGCATCGGGGACGTCCGGGGCGACGTCGGGTACGTCCGGGTCCTCCGGGCCCGACCCTGCCGAGACACCTGACGGGCGCTCACCCCCGGCCGATGTCGTCGCGCCCCGCAGCCCCCCACGAGCAACGTCACCAGGACGCCCGCCCCAGCCGCCTCCCGCATCAGCACGAGCGTGCCGGGCATCGGAGACATCCGAAGCACCATCGGAAACATCCAAGGTCTCCGGGCCCGACCCTGCCGAGACACCTGACGGGCGCTCGCCCCCAGCCAGTGTCGTCGCGCCCCGCAGCGCCGCACGGGCCGCGTCGCCCGGCCGTGTCTCGGGCCCCGCGGCCTCCGCGGGCCTCCCGCGCTGCCCAGGATTCTCGGGTTCCGCGAGCTTCCCGGCCGCCGCGCGTGCCACGCCCCACGCGGACTCCGTCCCCGGCACCGCGCCCTGTGTCGCAGACGTCGTCGTCTGGGTCGCGCGCTCCCGGGCGGCTCGCAGGGCCCTGCGGGCGGCGTCGGCCGGTCGGTCCTGGCCGGGATCGTCGGGCAGGGGGCGCTCGCCCGGAATCGGCTCGTCGGCCGGTCGGTCCTGCCCGGGATCGTCGGGCAGGGGGCGCTCGGCCCGCACCGGCTTCTCCCCCGCCGGGCCGCGCCCGTCCTCGTGCTCCTCCGTCGGCATCACACCGCCCTCCGCAGTGAGACCAGGTCGGACAGTGCCCGGTCCGTCAGTTCCGTGAGGGACGATTCGCCGGAGGTGAGGATCGCGTCGGCCAGGGCTCGCTTGGATTCGAGCATCTCCGCGATGCGGTCCTCGACCGTGCCCTCGGTGATCAGGCGGTGCACCTGGACGGGCTGGGTCTGGCCGATGCGGTAGGCGCGGTCCGTGGCCTGTTCCTCGACCGCCGGGTTCCACCAGCGGTCGAAGTGGACGACATGGCCCGCGCGTGTCAGGTTCAGGCCCGTGCCCGCCGCCTTCAGGGAGAGGATCAGGATCGGGGTCGCGCCGGCCTGGAAGCGGTCCACCATGCGTTCCCGTTCGGGGACCGGGGTGCCGCCGTGGAGCAGTTCCGCCGGGACCGCGCGGGCCGCGAGGTGGGACGTGATCAGGCGGGCCATCCCCACGTACTGCGTGAACACCAGGGCCGAGCCGTCCTCGGCCAGCAGGGTGTCCAACAGCTCGTCCAGCAGGGCGAGTTTGCCGGAACGGGCCGCCATTCGGTCGCTCGCGGCAGGCGTCGGCGCCTCCTCCTTGAGGTACAGCGCGGGGTGGTCGCAGATCTGCTTGAGGGAGGTCAGCAGCTTCAGCACCAGGCCGCGGCGCGCGATGCCGTCCGTCGTCTCGATGGCGAGCATCGACTCGCGCACCACCGCCTCGTACAGCGCGGCCTGTTCGCGGGTCAGGGGGACCGGATGGTCGGTCTCGGTCTTCGGCGGGAGTTCCGGGACGATGCCCGGGTCGGACTTCTTGCGGCGCAGCAGGAACGGGCGGACCAGACGGGCGAGTCGGGCCACCGCCTCCTCGTCCTCACCGGTCTCCACCGCGCGCGCGTGCCGGGCGCGGAAGGACTTCAGGGGGCCCAGGAGGCCGGGGGTGGTCCAGTCGAGCAGGGCCCAGAGCTCGGAGAGGTTGTTCTCGACGGGGGTGCCGGTGAGCGCCACGCGCGCGGGGGTCGGGATCGTGCGCAGCGCCTTCGCGGTCGCCGAGTACGGGTTCTTGACGTGCTGCGCCTCGTCCGCGACGACCATCCCCCACGGCTGCTCGGCCAGCCTGGGCGCCGTCGACCGCATGGTGCCGTACGTCGTGAGGACGAAGCCGCCCCCCATGTCCTCCAGGGTGCGGTCGGGGCCGTGGTAGCGGCGGACGGGGACGCCGGGCGCGAACTTGGTGATCTCGCGCTGCCAGTTGCCCAGCAGGGAGGCGGGGCAGACCACCAACGTCGGCTCGCTGCGGGCCCGCCGCAGATGCAGGGCGATGACGGTGATCGTCTTGCCGAGCCCCATGTCGTCGGCGAGACAGCCGCCGAGACCGAGGGAGGTCATGAGGTCCAGCCAGGACAGTCCCCGGAGTTGATAGTCGCGGAGGGTGGCTTTCAGCCCCGGGGGTGGTTCCACGGGGGTGATGCCCACCGTGAGCCGGTCGCGCAGGGTCGCCAGCGCGCCGACCGGGACCGCCTCGACGGTCTCGCCGTCGACCTCCACCTCGCCGGTGAGTGCGGCCGAGAGCGCGTCGACCGGGTCGAGCAGGCCCAGTTCGCGCTTGCGTGCCTTGCGGACGAGGGCGGGGTCCACCAGGACCCACTGGTCCTTGAGGCGTACGACGGGACGGTGGGCCTCGGCCAGGACGTCCATCTCGGCCTCGGTGAGCGGATCTCCGCCGAGCGCCAACTGCCAGCGGAACTGGAGGAGTTCCTCGCTCTCGAAGAACCCGGTGCCGTCCTTCGCCGAGCCGGGCGCCGGGCGTACGACCGCCTGTGCGGTCAGGTCCTGGGCGAGGTCCCGGGGCCAGTGGACGGCGACTCCGGCGGCGGCGAGGCGGGTCGCGGCCATACCGAGCAGGTCGTACAGCTCCTCCTCGGAGAGTGCCAGTACGGCGGGCGCGTCCTGCTCGGTGAGACGGTCGAGCGGGGGCCAGACGCGGGCCGCGCGGCGCACCGCCAAGGCGGCGTCCACGCGGGCGCGTGCCCCGAAGGCCGCGTCCGCGGTGCCCGCCCACAGGGTCGCCGCGTCGGTGACCAGGGTGGGGTCGGCGAGGCTGTGCACCTGGACGATCGCCGCGCCCGCGCTGCGCACCCGGTCGGGGTCGTCGAACAGCTCGTACGCCGACAGGTCGAGGCGGAGCGAGATCCGCACGCCCGCGTCCATGCCCGCGGCGACCTCCGCCGCCCAGTCATGGGCGTCCGGCAGCCGCTGTGCCGCGCGCGCGGCGAAGGGCAGCCCCGCCGCGTACGGAGCCGCCGGGGTGCGCGGGAGGGTGTCCGCGACGGCGTCCAGGAAGGCTCGTACGAGCGCCTCCGGCTCGGGCAGTTGCAGGGGGCCCGCGCCGGGGAGGGGCACCGCGTGGCCCTCGTACGGCAGCGCTGCGGCGATGGCCCTGAGGTGGGCGATGTCGTCGGGGTCCAGCGGGCCCGCGCGCCAGGCGTCGTGGCCGACGGGGGTCAGCCCGGGCAGCAGCCTGCCGCGGGCGGTGAGCCGCAGGGCGTGCAGCGCGGCGGCGCCCCAGCAGGCCGTGGCGGGATGGGCGGCGGGCTCGCGGCGGGCCCGTACGAGCAGCGGCAGCGCAGTGTCGACGGGCAGCGTCAGCGCGGGGGTGGTCCGGCGGCGGACACCGGCGCCGTGTCGTCGTACGACCGTCAGTTCCGTGTGTGCGTCGCCCTCGCCGGGCAGGCCTGTGTCCCCCGACGGGTCCCAGAAGGCGATGCGGCCCTCGCGCGGGAGCGGGGCCGGGAGGAAGACGGCCGCGAGGCGCACGGACACGTCCGCCACCGCTGTTGCCGATGTCTCGTCGCTCATGCGTGCGTCACCTCCCGCCCTCGTGTCGTGTCCGTCGAGTCGGACGTCTTCGACTGTACGGGCGGGGTCTGACAATCGGTCCCGGCGACGGGCCGGAGCCCGGTCGCCCGGCCCGTCAGGGGGTGGTGCGCGAGACGACGTAGACCATGTAGTGGTTGGGGTGCGACCACTTCACGACGATGTGCTGGGTGGGTGCCGGGTTCTTCTGCTGGTGGGCGAGACCCCACCACGGGCCCGGATCCTTGAACTCCCAGCCGACGATCTTCTGGTCGCGGGCGCTGATGGTGAGCTTGTCCTTCTCCAGACTGGCGCGGGGCACGCCCATGGCCTTGAAGAAGTGGTCCAGGCCCGCGTTCGTGGTCATGAACTGGACGTACAGACGGCTGGTGCGCCAGTTGTTCGTCTCGTAGTAGGCGACCTTCGTCGACACGATTCCCTTGCCGTCGGCCTGGCGCGGGACGGGTACCTCGTAGATGTGGCGCTGGACCTTCGAGGGCCAGGCCTCGGTGAGGCCGCGCGCCGCCCACTTGCGTTCCTTGTCCTTGCCGCTGTCACGGCTCTGGTTGGCGGAGATCACCAGATAGCCGGCCGGGACACCGATGAGCAGCACGATGATCAGCAGGGTCAGGGCGCGACGGCGGATCATGTGGCCGCGGTCCTCCGGGGGCCTGGTCGGGTCGTCCGGGGCCATGGCCTGGCGGGGCAGGGAAGCGGTCACAGCGGCCCCTGGGAGGTGCGGCGGGTCTCGGCGTACTTCTCGTAGCGTTCGTACCGTTCGACGCGGCGTCGGTTCGCGCGCCGGAAGCGGCGGGCGACCAGACGGGCGAGGTCGGCGGCGCCCACCATGCCGGCCTCGGGGCCGAGCTGGGCGCGGGCGATGCGGGCCTCGGGGCGGTAGCCGCGGCCGGTCAGCTGGCGCCGGAAGGCGTCCCGCGCGGGGCCGATCAGCAGGTCGTCGGCCGCGGAGACACCGCCGCCGATCACGAAGCAGGAGGGGTCCAGGGCGGCGGCCAGGTTGGCGATGCCGACGCCGAGCCACTGGCCGATGTCCTGGAGCAGTTCGATGCACATGGCGTCGCCCTCACGGGCCAGCTCGGTGATCATCGGACCGGTGATCTCGGCGATGTTGCCCTTGACGTGCTCGATGATCCCGTAGGCCACCGGGGAGTCGGCCGCCGCGAGTTCACGTGCCTCTCTGACCAGCGCGTTGCCGGAGCTGTACTGCTCCCAGCAGCCGCGGTTGCCGCACGGGCAGCGGTGGCCGCCGGGCACAACCTGCATATGGCCGAACTCGCCGGCGACGCCGAACTTGCCGCGCTTGACCTGGCCGTCCTCCAGGATCGCGCCGCCGATGCCCGTACCGAGCGTGATCATGACGAGGTGGTCCTCGCCGCGACCCGCGCCGAAGCGCCACTCCGCCCAGGCGGCGGCGTTGGCGTCGTTGTCGACCAGGACGGGGACGGCGAGGCGGCCGGAGATGCGGTCCCTGAGGGGCTCGTTGCGCCACGACAGGTGGGGCGCGAACAGGACCCGGTTGCGGTCGGCGTCGACCCAGCCGGCCGCGCCGATACCGACCGCGTGCACGTCGTGCCGGTCGGACAGGTCGAGGACCAGCTCGACGATGGTGTCCTCGACGACCTTGGGGCTCTTGGACTTGTCCGGCGTCTCGGTGCGGAGCTTCTCCAGGATGTTGCCGTCGGCGTCGACCACTCCCGCCATCACCTTCGTGCCGCCGATGTCGATGCCGACGGTGGGCACGCGGGGGGCTGTGAGGTGGGAACGGCGCTCGCGCGTGCCGACGGTACGCAGCGCCGGGGCCCGGCGGGAACCGATGGGGGCGCCGGCCCCACTGGCTGCGCTGAGAGCCCGAGGGAGTGCGAGGTCGCGGTAGGTGCTCATTGCGGCGATTCTGCCTCACCGTAAGTCTCGTTGCCGCGCGGGGGAGCAATGGGGCGGTGCGGGTGTTTTGCCGGGTGCGGGTGCGTTGTGGTTGCTCGCGCAGTTCCCCGCGCCCCTTCAGGGGCGTACCAGTAGCTGGAACTCGAACGAATAGCGGGTGGGGCGGTAGGTGTGGGTGCCGAATTCGACTGCTCGGCCTGTGTCGTCGAAGGTTGTGCGCTGCATCGTGAGGAGTGGGGCGCCTTCGCGCTCCGTCAGGCGTTCCGCCTCCTCCGCCGTTGCTCCTCTGGCGCCGATCGACTGGCGGGCGCTGTGGAGGGTGATTCCGGCGGCGCGCATCAGGCGGTAGAGGCCGGTGGCCTCCAGCTGTGCGGTCTGCAGGTCGAAGAGGCCCGGTGGCAGGTAGTTGCAGAGGTACGCCATCGGCTCGCCGTGGGACAGCCGCAGCCGTTCCACGCGGTGCACGTCGCTGCCCTCGGCCACGTTGAGGGCGGCGGCGACCTCGGCGGAGGCCGGCACGACCGTGTTGACGAGGACCTTGGTCGCGGGGCGCTGGCCCGCCGCCTCCAGGTCGTCGTACAGGCTGCTCAGTTCGAGCGGGCGTTTGACCTGGCTGTGCACGACCTGCGTGCCGACGCCTCGCCGGCGTACGAGGAGGCCCTTGTCCACCAGGGACTGGATGGCCTGGCGCACGGTGGGGCGGGACAGGCCGAGTCGTCCGGCCAGCTCTATCTCGTTGCCCAGCAGGCTGCCGGGGGTGAGCGCTCCGTGCTCGATCGCGGCTTCGAGCTGCTGGGACAGCTGGAAGTAGAGCGGTACCGGACTGCTCCGGTCCACACTCAGTTCCAGCGGCGCTGTGGGATCCACATCTGGTTTCGGCACGGGCCGAGCGTAGCTCCGGGGATTGTTGACGGGAAGTTGTGTAGTTCGATTGTCCGGACATACGCATTGACAGCGCACCTGGTCGGACCCCAGTTTGGTTCTTATGCGCATCGGAGTCATCGGGACGGGCCGTATCGGTTCATTCCACGCGAATACCCTCAGCCGCCACCGCGAGGTAGGGGGCTCACTCATCGTCACGGACGCGGACAGCGGGCGGGCACAGGATCTGGCACATCGTTTAGGAGCCACGGCCGCACCCGGTGTCGACGAGATCTTCACCTGGGGCGTGGACGCGGTGGTGATCACCGCGGCCACCTCGGCCCACGCCGAACTGATCGGTCGGGCAGCACGCTCGGGTCTCCCGGTGTTCTGCGAGAAGCCCATAGCCCTCGATCTGCCCGCCACGCTGGCCGCGATCGCCGAGGTGGAGGCGGCCGGAACGATCCTTCAGATGGGCTTCCAGCGCCGGTTCGACATCGGCTACACGGGCGCCCGGGACATCGTGCGCTCCGGAAAGCTCGGCCGTCTGCACACCGTCCGCATGACGACGTCGGACCAGACGCCGCCTCCGCCCGAGTACCTCCCGCTGTCCGGCGGGCTGTACCGGGACACCCTGATCCATGACTTCGACATCCTGCGCTGGGTGACGGGGCACGAGATCGTCGAGGTGTACGCGACCGGGTCGGACACCGGTCCCTCGATGTTCCGCGAGGCGGGCGACATCGGTACGGCCGCCGCGGTACTCACCCTGGACGACGGCACGCTCGCCACGGCGACGGCGACGCGGATGAACGGCGCGGGCTACGACGTCCGCATGGAGCTGGCCGGGGAGCTGGACCAGGTCGGCGTGGGCCTGGACGACCGTACGCCCATCGCGTCCACCGAACCGGCCGGACCGCCGGCCGCGAGCAAGCCCTGGACCGGCTTCCTGGAGCGCTTCGGGCCCGCCTACGAGGCCGAGCTGTCGGCGTTCGTGGAGGTGGTGCGAGGCGAGCGCGCCAACCCCTGTGACGGCCGCGAGGCACTCCAGGCCCTGCGCGTCGCCGAGGCCTGCGAACTGTCCAGACAGGAGCACAGGCCCGTCCACCTCGCGGAGATCGCGGGCGGGTGGGAGTGAGCGCGGGACCGACGACCGGGGGGAACGGATCCAGTGGGGGTACGGCCGACTCCCAGGGCGTTCTCGGCCGTTCCCTCAACGCCCCGAGTGTTCCCGCGCCGCCCGGCTACCAGCGCACCGGCAGGCTCCGTACCCCGCGCATCAGCATCCCGGGGAGCCAGTCGCCGGGCGGGCCTGCCAGGGCCAGGGCGGGGGCGCGGTCCAGCAGGGTGCCTATCGCCGTGCGTGCTTCGAGGCGGGCCAGTGGGGCGCCCAGGCAGTAGTGGAGGCCGTGGCCGAAGGCCATGTGGCCCCGGGTGTCGCGGTGGATGTCGAAGCGGTCCGGGGCCGGATAGCGGTCCCCGTCACGGTCGGCCGCGGTGAGGCCGATCATCACCGCTTCGCCCTTCTCGACGGCTGTGCCGCCGATCTCCAGGGGTTCGGCGGCGAACCGGAACGTCGCGTTCTCCACCGGCCCTTCGTAGCGCAGCATCTCCTCCACCGCGCCGTCGAGGAGGGTCATGTCGGCGCGCAGTTCGGCCAGTTGGGCGGGGTGGGTGAGCAGGGCGTGGACGCCGCTGGTGATGAGGTTGACGGTCGTCTCGTGGCCCGCTATCAGCAGGATGAACGCCATACCGCGCAGTTCCTCGGGCGACAGCCGGTCGCCGTCCTCGGCGGTCGTCCGGATCAGGTCGCTGAGCAGGTCGCCGCTCGGCCCGGCGCACCGCTTGTCCTCGATCAGGTCGGTGAGATACGCGGCGAGCTGCACGAACGCGTCGTGGTGGCTCTCCGCGTCGGTGGGCGCGACCGCCTCAGAGGACAGTTTCCGGAAGGCCGTACGGTCGATCTCGGGCACGCCGAGCAGTTCGCAGATCACCGTGAGGGGCAGCGGGTACGCGAACGAGTCCACCAGGTCGGCCCGGCCGCCCGGGATCATCGCGTCGAGGAGTTCGTCGGTGATCTCCTGGATCCGCGGCCGCAGGGCCTCCACGCGGCGTGCGGTGAAGGCGCGGGTGACCAGCGCGCGCAGCCGGGTGTGCTGCGGCGGGTCCGCGACGAGGAGGTACTTGCCGATCAGCTCCTCGTCCAGGAACCGCGTCCCGATCTTGTTCACGTCCTTGGCCAGCCGGGGGTCGGCGAGCGCCGCCCGCGCCTCCTCGTACCCGACGACGAGCCAGGTCACATGGTCCGCGTCATGACCCGGCAGCCGGACGCGGTGCACGGGGCCGCGGGCCCGCAGGCGTGCGTACACCGGATGCGGGTCCGCCCTGAACCCGTCGCCGAACTCCCCCAGATCGAGCACATCCGCTTCCCCCACGACGACCCTCCTGACAACCACCCTCGCGGCCAGTCCCGCAGCCGGGCCGGCCGTCCCCGTTGCCATGTGAACGTGCGCCGTCACCGGCTAGTGCCCGTCGTGCCCGTTTTCTTCCAGGAGTCCGGCGTCGTACGTCAACAGGGCGATCTGTACTCGGTTGTTGAGGTCGAGCTTGGCGAGAATGCGGGAGACGTGCGTCTTGACGGTGGCGACGCTCATGAACAGGGCGGCGGCGATCTCGGCGTTCGAGCGGCCCTGGCCGACGGCGACCGCGACCTCGCGTTCCCGGTCGTTCAGGGCGCCGATCCGCTCCCGGGCGCCGGCCCGCCGGGTGTCGGCCGTGCCGCCCGCCGCGTGGGCCATCAGCTGGCGGGTCACGGCGGGCGACAGGACGGGGTCCCCGGCCGCGACGCGGCGTACCGCGGCCAGGATCTCGGCGGGCGGGGTGTCCTTGAGGACGAAGCCGGCGGCACCCGCGCGCAGGGCGCGCAGTACCTGGTCGTCGGCGTGGAAGGTGGTCAGGACCACGACCTGCGGGGCGTCCTTGAGAGCGCGGAGGCGTTCGGTGGCGGCCAGACCGTCCACCGTCGGCATCCGGATGTCCATGAGCACGACGTCCGGGCCGGTGCGGCCGACGAGCGCCTCGACCTCACTGCCGTCCGCGGCCTCGCCGACGATCTCGATGTCGTCGGCGCCGCCCATCATCAGGGACAGGCCTGCCCGCACCAGGGGGTCGTCGTCGACGAGGAGCAGTCTGATCACGGTCATGGCCCTACGTAATCACGGTTGTGCGGCGCCGGGTCGGACACGGGCGGAGCGCGGCTACATTGCCCGCCTGAACATCCGTCAAGTGAGGGGCCTTTCGTGCGTTACCGACTGCTGGGCCGGACCGGCCTGCGCGTCTCCGAACTCTTCCTGGGAGCCATGACCTTCGGTGAGCAGGGCGGGGTGGGTGCACCCAGGGAGGAGTGCGCACGCATCCTCGACGCGTACGAGGCCGCCGGCGGCAATGTCGTCGACACCGCGATCAACTACCGCGGTGGGGCCAGCGAGACGATCCTGGGCGAACTCCTCAGGGGGCGGCGCGACCGGCTCGTGCTGTCCACGAAGTACACGATCTCGCGCGACGGCGCCGACCCCAACGCCGCGGGCAACCACCGCAAGAACCTCACGCTGTCCCTGGAGACGAGCCTGCGCCGGCTCGGCACGGACTACGTCGACGTCTACTGGGTCCACATCTGGGACCGCGCCACGCCCGTCGAGGAGACCATGCGTGCCCTCGACGACGCCGTGCGCTCGGGGAAGGTGCTGTACGTCGGCATCTCTGACGCCCCGGCCTGGGTGGTGTCCCGGGCCAACACGCTGGCGGAGTGGCGGGGTTGGTCGCAGTTCGCCGCGCTGCAGGTGCCGTACAGCCTGCTGAACCGGGACATCGAGCGTGAACTGCTGCCGATGGCCGAGGCGTTCGGGATGTCGGTGGCGGCCTGGAGTCCGCTGCACAACGGGATCCTGTCCGGAAAGTACACCCGCGCGCGGGGCATCGCCCCCGACGAGTCGGTACGGCTGTCCGCGGACGCGATCGGCGAGCATGAGCACGCGGTGGCGCGGGCCGTGCAGTCGGCGGCGGACGAACTCGGCGCGTCCCCGGCGCAGGTGGCCATCGCGTGGACCATGGCGCACTCCCCCGCCGTGCATCCGATCCTGGGCGCCCGCCGGGTCGAGCAGCTCATGGACAACCTCGGCGCGGCCGAACTGACGCTCCCCGAGGACCTGGTGGTCAAACTGGACGAGACGACCGGATTCCGGCCGGGCTTCCCGACCGAGTTCATCGAGGAGACCTCGGGCTGGGTGTACGGGGAGGCGGGACATCGGGTGGTACCGCGTACGGGGCGCGGCTGAAAACGCCCTCCTCTTTAAAGAGGTCCCGCGCTGAAGGGGATCGATCCCGCTTCAGAGAGGTCCAGTTTCAGAGAGGTCCGCCCCACGGCAGCCAGGCCCGTACGGCGAACCCCACGCGCGCGTGCCCGTGTCCGCCCTCTCCCCCGTCCGCCTCCGTGCCGTGCTCCAGCCGTCCGCCCGCCAGCGTCGCGCGCTCGGTCAGGCCGATGAGGCCCTGTCCGGAGCCGGGGACGTGCGGGATCTCTCCCGGGGGCGCGGGATTGCGTACGGAGACGGTCAGGCCGTCGCCCGGGGCGCCCGCGAGGGACACCGTGACCTCGGCGCCCGGGGCGTGCTTGCGGGCGTTCGTGAGGCCCTCCTGGACGATCCGGTAGGCGGTGCGGCCGATGGAGGCGGGAACGGCCGCCGGTGCCGTCACACGGCTGTCCAGCACGATCTTCATGCCGGCCTCGCGGGATTCGGTCACCAGGGTGTCGAGCGCGGCCAGCGTCGGCTGTGGGCGCCCCGCCTCCTCCGCGTCGCCGGCCCGCAGGACGCCGATGATCTCCCGCAGGTCCTGGAGTGCCTCGTGGGCGCTCTCCCGGATGACCCCGGCCGCCCGCGCGACCTCCTCACGGGGTGCGTCGGGCCGGAACTCCAGGGCGCCGGCGTGGACGCTCAACAGGGTGAGCCGATGGGCGAGTACGTCGTGCATCTCGCGCGCGATGGCCTCGCGGGCGAGCCGCTGCGCCTGTTCGGCCCGCAGCGCCGCCTCCGTCTCGGCCCGCCGCAGCCGGTCCCGCAGGCTGAGCATGAGCTGCCGCTTGGACCGTACGAACATGCCCCAGCCGACCGCGGTCGCGGTCAGCAGCACACTGAGGATCACCGAGACGAGGTACGGCAGGTCCGGGTCGGGGCGCAGCCAGTAGAAGAACGGGACCACGACGACGGAGGCGGCGGCGACCAGGCCGACGTACCGGAAGGGCCGGTGCACGGCGAGGGAGAAGAGGGCGACGAGGCCGGCCCCGCCCGCCGTGCTCGACACGAGGCTGACCGCGAGCATCGCGACGGCGAGGCCGAGCGGCCAGCGGCGCCGCAGCCAGACTGCGGCGCAGGCGAGGGCGCCGAGCCACTGGTCGACGAGGGCGAGGGCGTGAGGGGTGTTCGGGTCGTTGGCCAGGGCGTCCGCGCCCAGCACGCCGATGACGACGGCCAGCAGGAAGCAGGTGAAGTCGACGACCCAGTCGCGTGCGGTGCGCCGGGGCCGTGGGGACAGGCCAAGCCGGCCGAACCGTCCGGCCCACTTGCGTTCGGAGCCGGAGTCGGGGGCAGCGTTGGAGACGGGGTCCAGTCCGTCGAGCACGGCGGACGGGAAGAGCCACCGACGCCCCGGGAACGCCGTCGGGGCCTCGGGAACGGATGTCGCCCTGTCACCACTCACAGTCGACAAATCTACGCACTCCTGGCCCGTGTCACCCCTGTCGAGTTGTGATCGTCGACCAAAGTCGCGCCGCCGCAGACTTTCGGCGGTGTCTCCGGGAGTGGCCGGCGACTTCGGGAGGCGAGTCCTCGCCCTGCGGCCGATGGAGGCGGGCGGCGCCCGGGGCGAGGATCCCGGCATGAAGCAGCTACTGGAGATCGTCGGTTTCCTCGCCCTGGTGCAGGGCGTCGCGGGTCTGCTGCACGAATTCACCGATGTGCACTGGGGCCTCGTACGGAGGATCGGTTTTCTCGACGGCTACGAGGTCTACGCGAGCGTCGCACTGCTCGTGCTGTCGTTCGCGCTGTTCGCGGCTGCCGAGAGCCGGAAGCGGGGGTGACGGGGGCGGCCGATCCCGAAGTTAACTTCCGGAAAACTCATCGGACTTGACGGGAAATTCTTCGGGGTTGTCATTGACATGCCACTGTCTACGCGCGTCATCATTGGGTCATGAGATTCCCCCCACGAATCACTCGCATCGGCGCCGCAGCCGCTGTTCTGTCCGCTCTCCTGGTGGGTGGCACCGTCACCGCCGGCACGGCCGGTGCCGCCACCACGGCAGTGGGCAGCATCTGCTACGACGATCTGCCGTCGCAGGCCTACACGACGCTCAACCTGATCGCGCAGGGCGGCCCCTACCCGTACTCGCAGGACGGCAGCGTCTTCCAGAACCGGGAGGGCATCCTGCCTTCGCAGTCCACCGGTTACTACCACGAGTACACGGTCAAGACCCCTGGCTCCTCCACGCGCGGTGCCCGTCGCATCGTCACGGGTGAGGAGTACCAGGAGGACTACTACACCTCCGACCACTACGCGTCGTTCGACCTGATCGACTACGGCTGCTGAGTCCCCCCACGACTCGGTCCCAGGAACGGCGCGACCTGATCGGCATGTACCGCTGAACCCCTTGCCCCGCGTACCCCCCACATCTCCATTGGGCGCGGGGCAAGGCAGTTCGGAATGACTTCGGAATGACGCTGCGCTTCGACATCTCGAACTGATCGCGTTGCTACCAGATCGCGTTGCTACGCGTTCTCCGGAAGCTCGTACGTGCCGTATTCCGGGCGGCCCGCGGACTCGTACGTCTGAATGGAGACGCCCGCCGTGGTCGTACGGCCTCCCATGTGCCGGAAGGCGGTCGGAACGGCGCCCTCCGCAAGGAGACGGCGTCCGGCGCCGAGGACGACCGGGAAGGTCAGCAGGTGGACCTTGTCGACGAGGTCCAGGGCGAGGAGGGACTGGGCGAGGGCGCCGCTGCCGTGCACCTGGACCTCACGGTCGGTGCGCTCCTTGAGGGCGGCGACCTCCTTGCCGAGATCACCGCTCAGCACGGTCGTGCCGGCCCAGTGCGGTTCCCTGAGGCTGGACGAGACAACGTACTTCGGTAGACCGTTCAGCCGGGACGCGACCGGGTCGGCGGGATCGGTGACCTTGGGCCAGTACGAGGCGAAGATGTCGTACGTACGGCGGCCCAGGAGGAAGACGTCGACGCGTTCGAAGACCTCGGTGATGAACCGGCCGAAGTCCTCGTCCCCGTACGGGACGCTCCAGCCGCCCTGCGTGAAGCCGTCACGCGGGTCCTCGTTGGGGCCGCCAGGTGCCTGGTAGACGCCGTCGAGGGTGACGAAGGACGTGAGGGTGAGGGTGCCCATGGCGGATACCTGCTCTCTGGGAGGGGTCCTGGTTGTCATCACCTCAGACCCCGCCGGGCCCCGCAACTCATCGGTGGCAGGGATTCCGGGCACCTCACCTCGGTGTCCGTTCGCCGCCAGCACGTGGGGCGGCGGCCCGCCGGGAGGCCAGATGCCCAGCGCGAAGCGAGGTGCACTGGACGCAATCCGCAGGGGAGGCCCAGAGGTGCAGCTCCGGGCGGGGGGAGTTCCCGCCCGGAGGGAACTCCCCCGGGGGGGCAGGCGCGCACCCCCGAGCGGGGTCCAGGGGACGCAGTCCCCGCCGAACTTCGAGGCCCACGCCCCGGAGCGGGGTCCAGGGGCGCAGCCCCGAGCGGAGTGCAGGGGACGCAGTCCCCAACGAACGTCCAGGCCCACACCCCCGAGCGGGGTGCAGGGGACGCAGTCCCCACCGGGGGTCCAGGGGGCTGCGCCCCCGAGCGGGGTGCAGGGGACGCAGTCCCCGCCGGGGGTTCAGGGGGCTGTGCCCCCTGACGGGGTCGAAGGGGCAGAGCCCCTGGGGATGGGACGGGTAGGGGCGGCGGGGGCGAGGAAAAGGCCCGCGCAGACCGTCTACGCCCAGCTCCCTCCCCCCGCCGGAGGCCCCCTCAGCCCCCAAGCTCCTGATACCGAGCCGCCAGCTCCCCCGCCCCCTCCTCCGTCAGCGAGCCGAACAGCCGCAGCCGGGCGATCCCGCCGTCCGGATAGATGTCCACCCGCGCGTGGGTGCCCGTTGCCGGGGTCGGGAGGACGAAGCGGTGGTTCGTGTCGGGCTGGAGGCGGGTGCGCGGGAGGATCTCCGTCCAGCCGCCGTTCTCTCCCTGCTCCCCGTCCTCGCCGTCCCGGAGCGACACCGTCGCCCAGCCCGCGCTGTTCCCCTTCAGATACGCCGTGTCGATCTCGATCGCCCGGATCTCCGACCGGGCCACCAGCCGGTAGCGGATCCAGTCGTTGCCCTGGTCGCGGCGGCGGCGCGTCTCCCAGCCGTCGTCCATCTTGCGGGAGCGCCCGGGCTGGATGGTGTTCGACGCCGGTGAGTAGAACAAATTGGACGCGTCCTCGGCCCGGCCGCCGTTCTCCAGGGCGACCACGTCGAAGGTGCCGAGCACCGCCAGCCAGGCGGGGTCGGGGACGATCTCGCCGTACACCCGCAGGCGGGCGATACCCCCGTCGGGATGCTGGTTGACGCGCAGGTGCGTGAAGCGCTGTTCGAGCGACACCTCGAAGCCGTTCGCCGCATGGCCGCCGACCTTCGTGCGCGGTACCAGCGTCGTCCACTTCAAGTCGTCCGACAGAAGGTCCTCGGGGGACGGGGAGCCGGATACCGACACGCCCTCCACCGACACGGCCTGCGGATAGTTCCCGCGGAAGTGGGCCGTGTCGACCACGATGCCCCGTACGACGCCGGGCGCGCCGAGCCGGACGAGGGCCCAGTCGTGGTCCTCGGCGGTCGGCCACGGGTGCTCCGCCGACGCGCCGCGCCTGC
Source organism: Streptomyces sp. GQFP (assembly GCF_021545335.1). Lineage (GTDB taxonomy): Bacteria > Actinomycetota > Actinomycetes > Streptomycetales > Streptomycetaceae > Streptomyces. The sequence goes on from NZ_CP089312.1 coordinate 1,670,270, forward strand.
GCCGTGTCTCCCAGCCGTCCATGACCTTGCCCTTGTGGCCGAAGTGCTCGGGCACGAACTCGGCGGGCTCGGGCACGAGCATGTTCTCGCGGTGGGCGAAGAACTCGTCGTTGGCGGCGATCACCCCGGCCCCGAGACGGCGGTCGGCGAGGTCGGCGTACTGGGTGAAGGGGAAGTCCGCGGTGCGGTAGTCCGCGTACGGGTCGCCGCCTCCGTAGGGGTTCGCGTCGCCGGTGAAGCTCGGAATCGCGGTCACGGTGATCAGGTCTGCCTTTCGGAGTCGGCGCTGCGGGTGCCGGGGAACGGGAAGCCGGAGGGGGTCAAGGGGTGCGGGTCAGGAGTTGTCCCTTCGGGTCGGTGAACTCGCCCTCCGCCACGATGCGTTCGCCGCGCAGCCAGGTCGACTTCACGACCCCGCTCAGGGTCTTGCCCGCGTACGCCGTCACGCGGTTGCGGTGTTGGAGGGCCGCCGGGTCCACGGTGAACGTCTCGTCCGGGGCGAGCACCGCGAAGTCGGCGTCCCGGCCCGCCTCGATCGCGCCCTTGCGCGCGCCGAGGCCCACCAGCGCGGCCGTACGCGTGGACATCCAGCGCACGACGTCCTCCAGGGAGTGGCCCCTCCCCCGCGCCTCCGTCCACACCGCCGCGAGGCTCAGCTGGAGTCCGGAGATGCCGCCCCACGCCGTCGCGAAGTCGGCGGTCTTGAGGTCGGCGGTGGACGGCGAGTGGTCGGTGACCACGCAGTCGATCGTGCCGTCGGCGAGCGCCTGCCACAGCAGGTCCTGGTTGGCGGCCTCACGGATGGGCGGGCAGCACTTGAACTCGCTGGCCCCGTCGGGGACTTCCTCGGCGGTGAGGGTGAGGTAGTGCGGGCAGGTCTCCACCGTGATCCGTACACCCGCCGCCTTCGCCTCGGCGATCAACGGCAGCGCGTCGCTCGACGACAGGTGCAGCACGTGCACGCGCGCGTGCAGCCGCTTCGCCTGGGCGATCAGGTTCGCGATCGCCGTGTCCTCCGCGCCGCGCGGTCGCGAGGCGAGGAAGTGGGCGTACTCGGGGCCGCCCTGCTGCGGGGCCGTGTCGAGGTGGTGCGGGTCCTCGGCGTGCACGATCAGCAGTCCGTCGAAACCGGCGATCTCGGCCATCGACAGGGCCAGTTGCTCCTGGTCGAGATGCGGGAACTCGTCCACACCGGACGGCGACAGGAACGCCTTGAAGCCGAAGACTCCGGCGTCGTGCAGCGGGCGCAGGTCCTTGACGTTGTCGGGCAGCGCGCCGCCCCAGAACCCGACGTCGATGTGCGCCTTCGACGCGGCCACTTCCCGCTTCGTACGGAGGTGGTCGACCGTCGTCGTCGGCGGGAGGGAGTTGAGGGGCATGTCGACGAGGGTGGTGATGCCGCCGGCCGCCGCCGCGCGCGTGGCGGTCCAGAAGCCCTCCCACTCCGTGCGGCCGGGGTCGTTGACATGCACGTGGGTGTCGACCAGCCCGGGCAGCAGGACGTCGTCGCCGAAGTCCTCCAGGCGCGCCCCGGGCGGTACGTCGGCCTCGTACGGGAGTACGGCCGTGATCCGGCCGTCGGCGACCGCGACCGTGGCCGCGCGCGTCCCCTCGGGCGTGATGACGCGCGTCGAGCGCAACACCAGTTCGACGTCGGACACTCGGAGACCCCTCTCTGCCACCGTGAATCCCGCCGTTAACTTCCACGTAACGGAATTCAACGTTCTGTTGAAGGAGTCTTCCCCGCCCTCCTCATACCGTCAAGAGTGACCCCGGCGACAACCTGGATGTTTCCACAGAATGGAATTACAGTTCCAGAAATCAGAACGTAGCTACATACAAGCAGGCCGTCAAGCAACCGACCGGTAGGCTGCATCATCGCCTGTCAGCCGTGAAAGGAACGCGCCGTGCCGACGCCCAGCGCCAGCTCCACCGACGCCGCCAAACCCGCCGCCGCCAGCGGTGGTGTGCAGTCCCTGGAGCGCGCCTTCGATCTGCTGGAGCGTATGGCCGACGCGGGCGGTGAGGTCGGCCTGAGCGAACTGTCCGTGAGCAGCGGGCTGCCGCTGCCCACCATCCACCGGCTCATGCGCACGCTCGTCGTCTGCGGTTACGTACGACAGCAGCCCAACCGCCGGTACGCGCTCGGCCCGCGGCTCATCCGCCTCGGCGAGTCCGCGTCCCGGCTGCTCGGCACCTGGGCCCGCCCCTATCTGGCCCGGCTGGTCGAGGAGACCGGCGAGACGGCGAACATGGCGCTCCTGGACGGCGACGAGATCGTGTACGTGGCGCAGGTCCCGTCCAAGCACTCGATGCGCATGTTCACGGAGGTGGGCCGGCGTGTCCTGCCGCACTCCACCGGCGTCGGCAAGGCTCTGCTCGCCGACGTCCCGCCGGACGAGGTGCGTTCCCTGCTCGCCCGTACGGGCATGCCGGCCGCGACGAACAAGACAATCACGACCCCGGACGACTTCCTGACCGCGCTGGAGGAGGTACGCCGACTCGGCTTCGCGGTCGACGACAACGAGCAGGAGATCGGCGTCCGCTGCCTCGCGGTCTCCGTGCCCAACTCCCCGACCGCCGCCGCGATCTCGATCTCGGGCCCGGCGGGCCGGGTCACGGAGGAGGCGACGGAGAAGATCGTCCCCGTACTGAAGCAGGTCGCCGCCGAACTGTCGGAGGCACTGGCCAGCTCGGGCAGCCCCACGCACTGACGGCGGGCGCGGGGTCAGGTCGACGTGCGGCTCCGCCGCCTGGCGCGACGAACCCCGGCACAGGACAGCGCCCCAAAGGGGCGCGGGGAACTGCTCGACCAGCCCCTACCGGACCCGCGGCTATGAACCGCCGATCCAACAGAGCACTCAGCGACGCGGAGACTCCCCGAACAGCTCCACCGCCGCACGCACCTCCGACAGCCCCCGAGCCAACGCACTCACCGAGCCGATCGCCCCGGCGACCAGGAGCAACGAGCGGCGCAGGCGCGGGATTTCGGGGCGGCCGGTGATGGCCATCGCGGCCAGGGACGCCAGTTCGTCCTCGGCGATGCCACGGTCGGGGAACTCGGCCGGGTGCGCGGCGAGTTCGCGGCGCAGCCGGGACACCGCGGTCCGCAACTCCGCCACTCTCGGATCTTCGTCGCTGCCGGTCACCGACCTCTGTCCCAAGCTCCGCAACACAGCTCCCCCACGGCCCCCACGTGCGCCCCGCACACCCCCATCGCGCTGGTCGGGCGCCGGGGACGCGGGACAGTAAACGCCACCCGCGCGACAGGCGCCACACCATGGACCGAAATTCAGCCCGCGAACGTCCGTGAACACCGCCGGTTCGCCTCCGCGTCAGGTATGCAGGAGGCATGACGGAGAAGCCGGACCAGGTAGCGGGGCTGCTGCTCGCGGCGGGCGGGGGACGACGGCTCGGCGGTCACCCCAAGGCCCTCCTCGAACACCGCGGACGTCTCCTCGTCGAACACGCGGCCGACGCCCTGCGTACGGCGGGCTGCGATCCGATCCATGTCGTTCTCGGGGCGCGGGCCGACGACGTACGGAAGCGGGCCGTCCTACCCGGGTGCGTCCTGATCGACAACCCGGAGTGGACGGAGGGCATGGGCTCCTCGCTGCGGGCGGGGCTGACGTCCCTGCGGGCCACGTCGGCCCGCGCGGCCCTCGTCTCGCTGGTGGACCAGCCTGGCATCGGGCCGGAGGCCATGGCCCGCGTTCTCGCCGCGTACACCTCCGAGAAGTCCCTCGCGGCGGCCTCGTACGACGGAACGCGCGGGCATCCGGTGCTGTTCGGCGCCGCGCACTGGGCGGGTATCACGACGGTCGCGATCGGAGACCGGGGCGCCCGCGACTACCTCAAGGCCCACGGCGACGCGCTCACCCTCGTCGAGTGCGGTGACGCGGCACAGCCGTACGACATCGACACGGTGGCCGACCTGGACCGGCTGGAGTAGAGAATCTCGACGTCAACAAATTATTGAACTTCCACAATGAGGAAACTAGCATCCGTTGAGCAGAAACATCCGTTCCAAGCAGCACCCAGCAACCCACAGCCCAGCCCGCTGAAGGAAGTGACCGCTCATGTCCGCACCAGCGCCGTCCCCGCTGGCCATCGTCGACGCCGAGCCCCTGCCCCGGCAGGAGGAGGTGCTCACCGACGCGGCGCTGGCCTTCGTGGCCGAGTTGCACCGGCGGTTCACGCCCCGGCGTGACGAGCTTCTCGCGCGCCGTGCGGAGCGCCGTGCCGAGATCGCCCGCACCTCGACCCTCGACTTCCTCCCCGAGACGGCCGCGATCCGCGCCGACGACTCCTGGCGCGTCGCCGAGTCCCCCGCCGCGCTGAACGACCGGCGCGTCGAGATCACCGGCCCGACCGACCGCAAGATGACGATCAACGCCCTCAACTCGGGCGCGAAGATCTGGCTCGCGGACTTCGAGGACGCCTCCGCGCCGACCTGGGAGAACGTGGTCCTCGGTCAGGTCAACCTGGCCGACGCCTACACCCGGAACATCGACTTCACCGACCCGAAGAGCGGCAAGTCGTACGCCCTCAAGGCCGATGCCGAACTCGCGACCGTCGTCATGCGGCCCCGTGGGTGGCACCTGAACGAGCGTCATCTCCAGGTCGACGGGGAGCAAGTGCCCGGCGTCCTGGTCGACTTCGGCCTCTACTTCTTCCACAACGCGCAGCGGCTCCTCGACCTCGGCAAGGGCCCGTACTTCTACCTGCCCAAGACCGAGTCGCACCTCGAAGCCCGGCTGTGGAACGAGGTGTTCGTCTTCGCGCAGGACTACGTCGGCATCCCGCAGGGCACGGTCCGCGCGACCGTCCTCATCGAGACGATCACGGCCGCGTACGAGATGGAGGAGATCCTCTACGAACTCCGCGACCACGCCTCGGGTTTGAACGCGGGTCGCTGGGACTACCTCTTCTCCATCGTCAAGAACTTCCGTGACGGCGGCGCCAAGTTCGTCCTCCCGGACCGCAACGCCGTGACGATGACCGCCCCGTTCATGCGCGCGTACACCGAACTCCTCGTCCGCACCTGCCACAAGCGCGGCGCGCACGCGATCGGCGGCATGGCCGCGTTCATCCCGTCCCGGCGCGACGAAGAGGTCAACAAGGTCGCCTTCGAGAAGGTCAAGGCCGACAAGGACCGTGAGGCCGGCGACGGTTTCGACGGCTCCTGGGTCGCCCACCCCGACCTCGTCCCGATCGCCCTTGCCTCCTTCGACGCGGTACTCGGCGACCGGCCGAACCAGAAGGACCGCCTCCGCGAGGACGTCCACGTCGAGGCCGCCGACCTGATCGCCGTGGACTCGCTGAAGGCGAAGCCGACGTACGACGGACTGGTCAACGCCGTGCAGGTGGGCATCCGTTACATCGAGGCGTGGCTGCGCGGGCTCGGCGCGGTCGCCATCTTCAACCTGATGGAGGACGCGGCCACCGCCGAGATCTCCCGCTCCCAGATCTGGCAGTGGATCAACGCGGACGTCGAGTTCGAGAACGGCGAGCGGGCCACCCCGGAGCTGGCCCGCAAGATCGCCGCCGAGGAACTCGCGAACATCCGCGCGGAGATCGGCGAGGAGGCCTTCGCGGCCGGCCACTGGCAGCAGGCCCACGACCTGCTGCTCACGGTCGCCCTCGACGCCGACTACGCGGACTTCCTGACCCTGCCGGCGTACGAGCAGCTCAAGGGCTGATCCTCTGGTCTTCTAGGAATCCGGCTTGTCCGAGTGGCCCAGGGATCTTCCCGGGGCCACTCGGTCGCGTACGGCCTGCTTCACGGCCGTGGGCTCCGGGAAGCCCTGCTCCTTGCGGTCCCAGACCACCTCGTCGTCGACCCGGACGACGAACACGCCGCCGGTGCCGGGCTTGAGCGACAGCTCACCCAGCTCCGTCTCGAAGGTGGTGAGCAGCTCCTGTGCCAGCCAGGCCGCGCGGGGCAGCCAACGGCACTGGGTGCAGTACTCGATCTGTACGACGGGTGCGTGGGGGCTCATCCGAGATGCACCGACCAATCCTGTTCCGCCGCCGGCTTGCCGTGCAGGTCGGGGACCCGCTTGAGCCAACTCGGGCGGCCTCGCTGTGTCTTCGCCGCCCGGAGGGCCTCCTCGGCGGCGAGTTCCTCCCGGGTGGGGAAGTCGGTGGGCAGCCAGGCGGCCGAGGCCCGCACGCGCGCGTGCAGGTAGCCGACGTACGCCTCCCTGACGTCGTCCGGTGTCGCGAAGCCCGGCTCGCCGGCCAGCCAGGCGTCCGGCACCTCGGCCGCGATGCCGCGCAGCAGGTCCTCGGTCACCCGGGGAGCCAGTTCGGCGTCGGCGGCCCGGGTGTCCGGGGTGTAGTGGCCGAGGGCGTGGTGGCGGAAGTCGTAGGCCTTCGTGGGGTCGGCGCCGTCCCAGCGGTGGTGGAAGACGAGGGCGGCGCCGTGGTCGATGAGCCACAGGCGCGGGGGTGCGATGCCGAGCGTCGGCCAGATCATCAGGTTGGAGCTGTGGACCGTACGGTCGACGTTGACGGTCAGCGCGTCGAGCCAGATGACCTTTCCGGCCTCCAGCGGGTCGACCGTGCAGCTCGCGGCGACCTCCGGGGTGAAGTCCCGCGCGCCCGGCAGATAGTCCATGCCGAGGTTTACGCCGGCGCTGGCACTGTGCAGGTCCCGTACTTCCTGGTGGGGTTCGTCGTCGGCGATCTCCGGGTCGAAGTGCACGAGGACGAGTTCGGGGAAGCGCAGTCCCAGGGCGCGGGACAGCTCTCCGACGATCACTTCGGCGACCAGTGCCTTGCGGCCCTGCGCGGAGCCGGTGAACTTCACGACGTAGGTGCCGAGGTCGTCGGCCTCGACCACGCCGGGGACGGAACCGCCCGACCTCAGGGGCTCCACGTAGCGGGTTGCCGTGACCTCTCTCATGCCGCGAGCATAGTGATCAGGTGCGACAGCCGGTACGGCGTTTCTCAGCGCCAAGAAGGGTGCCCCTCCGGTGTGCTGCCAGTGGTGAGTTTGCGGGCACCCGTGCCGTCCGCGCGGATCGCCCAGATCACCGGCCGGTCGAACGGCCCCCGAACGTAGGCCACCCACTTGCCGTCCGGTGACCAGACCGGGTCCATCTCCTGGGCGGCCGTCCGCACCAGAGTCCGGTCGTCGCTGCCGTCGGTCCTGGCGATGTGGATGTCTCCGCCCGTCCCCTTGTCGGGTGCTCCGGCGGTGTACGCGAAGTAGCGGCCGTCCGGGGACCAGACGGGGTCCAGCGCCCGCCGGGGCTGGTTGGTCACCTGCCGGGGTTCGGCGCTCGGCTGTGCCGGATCGACGACGTGGACCTGCCAGCCCGAGGGCTTCTGGAGGCAGACGGCGATGAACTTGCCGTCGGGGGACCAGGCCGGGTCGTCCACCTTCCCGGAGCCGGTGGTCAGTTGCTGCGCGGAGCGGTCCGAGACGTTCACGGCGAACAGCTGCTGCACACCGTCCCCGTCGCGGCGCAGGACGGCCAGTCGCTTGCCGTCCGGGGACCAGGAGACCCGGCCGCCCGAGATGGCGCCGATCCGGCGGACGCCGCTGCCGTCGGCGTTCGCCGTCCACACGGCCGCCCCGTCGGCCGTCTTGCGGGTGAACGCGAACGACTTGTGGTCGGGGGACCACTGCGGGAGGGCGTCGCAGGTCCCGTCGATCAGTTGTTCGGGGTTGTCCGTGGTGGAGTCGCGGCGGCCGATCACGCTGTGGCATTCCGACGATCCGGGTTCCGTGTCCAGCCGGACCAGCAGCGGGGCGTCGGGGAAGACGGCGGGGGTCGATCGCCGGGGCGACGGCAAGGCTCCGCTCGCGTCGGCATCGCCCTGACCGGAACCGGTCCAGGGCTGCCACACGAGCAGCCCCGCGACGACCGCCGCGACCAGCAGCGCCGCTACGGCGACCGTCCCTCGGCGCCCGCGCCGGGGCCCGGCACCGCCGGGCGCTCCGGCGTCCCCGGGCGGGACGGGCCCGCCGGGCGGGACAGGGGCGGGTGCGAGGACCGGCGGGGGCCCGAAGCCGGGGCCGGGCGGCGACTGGACGGTCAGGGGGTGGGAGGCCACGGCCCGGCCCTCGGTCGGCGCCGACGGGGCGGGCGTGGCGGGGCGCGGGTCGGTGCCCAGCGCTTGCCCTTCGGCGACGGGGGGCGGCGCGTGGACGGTCGCGCGCTGGTCGCCGGCCGGTGCCTGCCCATCGCCGACCGGCGGCGTCACGGACACCGTCGCGCGCTGGTCCATCGCCAGGGGCTGTCCATCGGCGACCGGCGGCGGCCCGAACGCACCCGCGCGCGGGTCGAGGGGCGCCGCCGACGGGCGGTCCGTCACCGGTACCTGTCTCCGGATGAGCGCGGTCGCCTCGGCGGGTAGCCAGGTGTCCGACGGGTGTCGGACCGTGAGCTGGTCGAGGAACTCCGACGGGCCGGGGCGGTCGAGCGGGTCCTTGGCCAGGCAGGCGGCGACCAGTTCGCGCAGCCCGCCGGGCAGGTCCGTGAGGTCCGGCTGTTCGTGGACGACGCGGTAGGGCCAGGCGGCCGACGCCCCGTCGCCGAAGGGAGCGCGTCCCGCCGCCTGGCTGAGCACCACCCCCAGGGCGAACATGTCCACCGCGGGAGTGAGCCTGCCGCCGGTGAGCTGCTCCGGCGCGAGGAAGCCGAGCGTGCCGATCTGGAACCCGGTCTGAGTGAGGGCCGTACCGTCGAGGGCCCGTGCGATGCCGAAGTCGATGACCCGGGGGCCGTCCTCCGCGACGATGATGTTGGCGGGTTTCAGGTCGCGGTGGATGACCCCGGCCTGGTGGATGGCGGCCAGCGCCTCGGCGAGGCCGGCGGCCAGCACGGTGAGCGTGTCCGCGGGCAGGGGGCCCACCTGGTCGAGCAGGTCCCGCAGGGTGGGGCCGGGGACGTAGGCGGTCACCAGCCAGGCCGGTTCGCCCTCCGGATCGGCGTCCACGACCGGCGCGGTGTGGAAGCCGCCGACGCGGCGGGCCGCGGCCACCTCGTCGGCGAATCTGCGCCGGAAACCCGGTTCCGTGCTCAGTTCGGGCCGTACGACCTTGACGGCCACCGCCCGGCCCGACCGCGACCGGCCGAAGTAGACGACGCCCATTCCGCCCTGGCCGAGCCGTCCGACCAGCCGGTATCTGCCGTCCCCGACAGAGGCGGGATCACCTGGTCCGAGCGGTTTCATGACTCCCCCATCTCGCCTCTCCGGTCAGGCTGTGGGAACTCATCGCCCCGGCCCCCGTCCCCGTCGAACAGCCGTAATCAGCCGTAATCAGCCGCGAAGCTCCCCATTACCGGCCATCAGTCTAGATGTCTCGCTCATGACGTCACCGGATCCGGAACGGTTCCCCTTCGCCCCACCGGTTCACCCCGCCAGCGGGTTCGGCAGCGGCAGATAGCGGGCGTCGGCCCCGTCCGCGCCGGTCCAGCGCAGCAGCAGGTTCGTCTTTCCCGGGAGCGTGGGCGCGGTGAGCAACTCGGCGACCTCGGGGAGGTCGGGGCGGAACAGCTCCCGGCGTACGGCCTGCCAGGGGTCGAAGCCCGGGTGGCGTTCCCGCAGCACCTCCGCGACCTCCGTGAGGTGGTTGACGACCAGGCAGTACACGAGCCGCTCCCAGCCCGCCGCCCGCGTCACGTCCGGCAGCAGCTTCACGCCCTCCGCGTCCCGGTACAGGGCCTGTACGGGGGTTCCGTGGGCGTCGACCGCGATCAGGCAGTTCTGGAGGTGGGCCTCGATGACGACACCGTGGCGGGCGAACAGGTCCACGACCGGTGGCACGGCACAGCGCAGATACGCCGTCCACCATGCGGTCGGGTCGGTGAGCCCGTCGAGCGGGTTGCCGTCGAAGCCCTCGACCAGCGCGGCGGCGAGCAGCGGGGTGGCGCCCGGTACGACATGGTCGCGCAGGCCGTCGCGGACCAGTACCGCCAGCTCCTCGAAGGCGAAGTCAGCGGTGCGGTAGCCCCGGTCGCTCAGCCAGCAGCCGCCGGGGGTCCTGGCAACGGCTGCGACGACCGCCGCGTCCGTGCGGCGCAGCGCCAGCAAGTCGTGGCGCCACAGCCGGCGTACGTCGTTGGTGATGCGGACGTCGAGGCTGAACTTGACGAAGAGGTCGTGCTCGGGCGCGTACAGCGTGCGGATCGCCGCCGTGGGCCAGGTGTCGGACGTGGTCGTGCCGAGCCGGATCAGCCGGCCGTCCGCGAAGGCGTCCGTCAGGCTCGGGCCGACGAGGTCGAGCTGCCAGGGATGGGCGGGCAGCAGCCGGTAGCCGGGCGGGGCCGTGCCGAAGGCGTCCAGGGCGGATACGTCGCCCTCCTCGGCGACCGCGTCCTCGCGCACGCCGAGCAGCACCAGCGGGAAGGCGGCGTACGCCTCGGGCGCGTACGGCAGCCAGCGCGCCACCGGGCCACCGCCGCGCGCCTTGGGCGCCGGGTGGTAAGGGTGCCCGGTGAGGAGCGACTGCTCGGAGCGGCGGTACGGGTCGTCGGGCGGGGTGGCCAGGTCGCGGGCGGTGAGCAGCGCGGCGACCGCGTCCCGGCTGTCGGCCATCTCGGCGGGCAGTTCGGGGTTGGACAGGCCGGTGTGCGCCTGGAGTTCCTCGGCCACGAGCTTGACGAGTTCGGCGTGGCCGACCGGGTGCCAGGTGCCGTCGCCCGTGTTCACCTCGGGCGCGGCGGGCCGTCGTGCGCCGTGCACGCGCAGCAGGCGCTGTCCGCTCGGCAGCCGGTAAACGCGCGGCTCGCCGGTGCCGGGGACCGGCTGGGCCACTTCCCTGAGCAGACAGTTGAGCAGGGGCGCGGTCGCGTAGGCATCGGCGCGCGCTGCGGTGACGTGGTGCGCCCGCGCATCCGGGGGCGCGGTGGGGGGCATGGTGGGGTCCACGCGTTCCCTCGTTTCTTACGGTGCTTCCCTACGGTGCGGTTTCCCGCGGTGCGCTGATGATCAGTATGTCTGTCGTCGGCCCGCCCGCTCACCGGCACATACCCGCACCCAAACCCAAACCCAAACCCGCACCCGCACCCGCACCCGCATCGAGGAGCCCGCCGTGCACCGTCCCTCCAGCGCAGAGGCAGAGGTCGCCGACGAACTGGCCGCCGTACGCCCCGACCTCGCGTCGCGGTACGCGGCCGAGCTGCCCGGTGCGCGGGCCGCCGTACTGACCCGGCTGTGGCGGGCGCTCGTCCATGAGTCGCTGCCGTGGATCGTCCGCCGCGAGGGCGGCGCGGGTCTCCTGCTGGCGGACGGCCGCCGTCTGGAGGGCCCGTACGCCGATCCGTACGCCGTCGACGGCCGCGTGACCGCCGTACGGCTCGGGAGGGTCTCGTACGACGATCCGGCGCGGCTGCTGACGGACCTGGCCGTCCCGCACGGTCCCGCCTTCGCGGCCGAACTCGGCCACAGCGTCGCCTCGTTGGCCCTGTCGCGCGCGAACCAGGCGGGTGCCGTACAGACCCCGTTGACGAGCTGGGAGTGGGAGCAGCGGGTCGTCGACGGGCATCCCTTCCACCCCAACTGCCGTTCCCGGCCCGGCTTCTCGGTGGCCGAGCAGCTCGCGTACGGGCCCGAGCACCGGCCGGTCGTGGAGCTGGCGCTGGTGACGGCGGACGACTGCGCCGTGCGGGGCGAGTGGCCCAAGTGGCTGTGGGACGGGAAGCGTCCGCTGATCCCGGTGCATCCCTGGCAGTCGGCGCATGTGCTCCAACTGCCCGGCAGGGGCGGGCTGTCGGCGCATCCCCTGATGTCCCTGCGCAGTCTCGCCCTCCCGGACGGCGGCCCGCATCTCAAGACGGCGTTGAGCGCCCGGCTCACCTCCTCGGTACGGGACATCTCGCCGTACTCGATCGAGACGGCGGCGACGGTGTCGGCGTTCATGGAGTCGATGGCCGCGCGTCTCGACGGGCAGCTGCACATCACCCGCACGCTCGGCGCGGTCACCGCCAACTCGCCCGATCTGGCGGCGGTGTTGAGGGAGCCGCCGGATCAGTACGCGGACGTGGTGGCGGGCGAGCGGGTCGTTCCCGTCGGAGCACTCGCCGCCACCGGATTCCACCGATCCCCCTCCTGGCTGGCCCAGTTCACGCGTCTCGCCCTCACCGTCGGTCTGCGCCTGCTCGATCTGGGCGTCGCTCTGGAGGCGCACGGCCAGAACCTGCTCGTCGTGCTGTCGGCGGACGGGGACCCGCTGCGGCTGGTCTACCGCGACCTCGCCGACATTCGCGTCAGCCCGGCCCGGCTGGCCCGGCACGGTATCCCGGCGCCCCGACTGACCGGACGGATCGTCACCGACGACGAACCCACCCTGCGCCGCAAGCTGTTCGGCTCCCTGGTGGCGGGGGCGCTGGGCGCGACCGCCGGTTCGGAAGCGGCGCTGCGGGAGGCGCTGGAGACGGCGGTACAGGGAGTACAGGGCCTGCCGCGCACGCCCGATCTGCTCGCGCTGCTCGAACAGCCCCTGCCCACCAAGGCGTTGACCCTGATGCGGCTGTCCCCGGAGACACCCGGGGACCAGTGGACCCAACTCCCCAATCCCCTGGGAGAAGTCAAGCTGGAGGGCAGCTGACGGGCTCGCCGACAGGGGACGTTGACGGGACCCGTTTTGAAGCGGGTCGCCCCGGGTCAATAGGATCCGTCGATGATCACAAGACAACGGCTGGCGGCGGGCGCCTGCGTCCTGCTCGCCGCCCTGGCGGCCGGGATCGCGGTCCCGGCCGGAGCCGTCGCCGACGAAACCACCGCACTCGCGCCCAAGGTCAACCTCCTTCTCGACGTCAGCGGTTCGATGCGGGCGAAGGACATCGACGGGCAGTCGCGGATGGCCGCGGCGAAGCAGGCGTTCAACGAGGTGCTCGACGCGACCCCCGAGGAGGTCCAGCTCGGTATCCGCACGCTGGGCGCCAACTACCCGGGCGACGACCGCAAGGAGGGTTGCAAGGACACCGCGCAGCTCTATCCGGTGGGCCCGCTCGACCGTACCGAGGCCAAGACGGCCGTCGCGACGCTCACACCCACCGGCTGGACGCCGATCGGCCCCGCGCTGCTGAAGGCCGCCGACGACCTCGACGGCGGTGAGGGCACCAAGCGCATCGTGCTGATCAGTGACGGCGAGGACACCTGCGCGCCGCTCGACCCGTGCGAGGTGGCCCGGGAGATCGCGGCCAAGGGCATCGGCCTCACCATCGACACCCTCGGCCTGGTCCCGAACACCAAGATGCGGCAGCAGCTGAGTTGTATCGCGGAGGCGACCGGCGGAACGTACACGTCGGTCGAGCACACCGACGAACTCGCCGACAAGGTCAACCAGTTGGTCGTCCGCGCCGCCGACCCGGTGGTGACGCCGGTCGCGGTCACGGGTGCGGCCGGGTGCACGAACGCCCCGGCGGTGAAGTCCGGTCTGTACACGGACCGCGAGGAGTTCGGCCAGCAGCGCTGGTACCAGGTCGAGGTCCAGCCCGGTCAGGAACTGCGGGCCTCGGTGAGCGTGTCGGCGGACCGGGCCGTCAACCCCGACTACGGGGTGCTGCTGCGGGCGGTGACCGCGAAGGGCCGCGAGATCGTGCGCGGCGAGGGCAACGGCACCGGCCGTACCGATGTCATCTCGACGGGCCTGCGCTATCCGACAGCTGAGGCCGACGACGACGCCGAGAAGACCGCAGCCGAGACCGTGTGTCTCCAGGTCACCAACTCCTTCTCGGCGGCGAGTGGTGTGGCGTCCACGCCCGGTCTGCCGCTCGAACTAACCGTCGACGTCGTCGACGGCCCGAGCCAGGCGAGCGATGTGGCCTCCTTCGGTCTCGGCCGTGGCTGGTGGCTGCTGGGCGCGCTCGTCCTGGTCGGCTTCCTCACGGGCGTCCTGTGGGGCTGGCTCTCTCGTTGGCGGCTCGCGGTCTGGAGGACCAACTGATGCGTGCTCTCAACAATCTCGGCAACTTCGGTAACTTCGGCAATCAACTGACGCGCGGTGTCCGCGTGTTGGGTTCGGCCGTGCTGCTGCTCGGGCTGGCCGCCGTCCCGGCCGTAGCCGACGAGACGCCCTCCCCGAGCCCCTCGGACGGCAGCTCGGCGCCCACCTCGGCGGGCACGTCGTTCCGTACGGCGACGGAGATCGACCAGGGCCAGCAGGCCACCGCGAGCGGCTCGGCGGGCGACTACCTGTACTGGTCGTTCCCCGCCGACGCCGGCCAGCGCCCCACCGTCAAGGCGACGGTGAAGCTGCCGGACACCCACGCGTCCGAGGCCTGGCAGCTCGACGTGTACGACGGTCTGCGGCGCCGCCAGGCCTGCCAGTACGGCGCGCAGACCCGCACCGCCGCCGCGGGCACCGCCTCCGTGGAGCTGGCGTGCACACTGCGCACGGTCCGGGCCTGGTCGGAGCAGTGGGCCAACGACCCGCTGCCGGGCACGTACTACGTCCGCCTGACGGCCGTGAACCTCCCGACCTCCGACCTCGGCCTCCCGGTCGAGGCCGAACTGCGGGTCGACTCCAAGGACATCGGCGGTTCGGCGGCCGTGGACGGCTCGCTGGCCGAGCCGCTGGTGCCCGGGATCGCGGTCAAGTCCGAGGACACGGAGGACAGTTCGACGGCGACCGCCGTGCTGTCGAGCATCGAGCCCGACGACGGCTGGGCCTCCGGCTGGTGGTCCGACCGCTGGGTCTGGACGGCGATCGGCGGTGCGCTGGCCGCCCTGGCGGGCGTCGGCGGCTACGCCCTGACGCGCGGCTCGGGCCGACCGAGGCAGGTCCCGCCGGGAGCCTGACCGACGCCTGACGGTTCGTCAACATGCCCGCCGCGCTCGGCAGTACGCGGCGGGCATGTCCCGTTCCCGGCCCCCTGGTCGTGTCGATCAGGCCTCGCGCAGGGCCTTGGCGAGCGTTCCCTCGCCGGTCACCTCGATACGTCCGCCCCGGACCGCGTCCAGCACGCTCACGTCCCCCCGGCCGACCGCCGCGCAGGTGCCGGTGTCCATCGACAGCCGGGCGTCGGGCTCCTCGGGGGCGGGCCCGGCCCCGTACACCGGAACGTCCTCGGCACCGACATACAGGTGGAACTCGCCCTCCTCCAGCCGGACTTCGACGAGTCCCCCACCGCTCACGCCCTCCAGCCCGCGCAGCAGCGGCAGCGCGAACCAGTGGGCCCGTACCGCGTCCGTGGCCCGGCGCTCGGTCAGCTCGGGGGCGCCCCACTCCCACAGCGCCTGGAGGACGGGCAGCAACTGCCTTCCCCGGGCGGTGAGTTCGTAGACGTACACCGCTCCTGGCGGCGGCAGCCGACGCCGGGTTGTCAGTCCCTCGCGCTCCATGTCCTTCAGCCGGGAGGCCAGTACGTCCGTGCTGACGCCCGGGAGGTCCGCGTGCAGGTCCGTGTAGCGGCGCGGGCCGGCCAGCAGTTCGCGGACGATCAGGAGGGTCCAGCGGTCGCCGACGACATCGAGGGCGCGCGCGGTGGAACAGTACTGGTCGTAGCTTCGGCGAGGTGACATGCGACGCAGTCTAGACATGTCGTTGGACTTTCCAAGCTGGAACTTGGTAAAACCAAGCAACACACGAAACCGGAGGGGCGAGCGCGCATGGAGTTCCGGCAGTCGAACAAGCTCAGCGAGGTCTGTTACGAGATCCGCGGCCCGGTGATCGAGCACGCGGACGCGCTGGAGAAGGCGGGCCACAGCGTGCTGCGCCTGAACACCGGCAACCCCGCGCTGTTCGGCTTCGAGGCGCCGGAGGAGATCCTCCAGGACATGATCCGCATGCTGCCGCAGGCCCACGGCTACACGGACTCGCGCGGCATCCTCTCCGCCCGCCGCGCGGTCGCCCAGCGCTACCAGACGCTCGGCCTGGAGGTCGGCGTCGACGACGTCTTCCTCGGCAACGGCATCTCCGAGCTGATCTCGATGGCCGTACAGGCGCTGGTCGAGGACGGCGACGAAATCCTCATCCCCGCCCCGGACTTCCCCCTCTGGACGGCGGTGACGACCCTCGCCGGCGGCAAGGCGGTCCACTACCTCTGCGACGAACAGGCCGACTGGTACCCGGACCTGGACGACATGGCGGCGAAGATCACCGACCGCACCAAGGCCGTCGTCATCATCAACCCGAACAACCCCACCGGCGCGGTCTACCCGAAGGAGATCATCGAGGGCATCCTCGACCTGGCCCGCCGGCACGGCCTGATGGTCTTCGCCGACGAGATCTACGACCAGATCCTGTACGACGACGCCGTGCACCACTCGGTCGCCGCGCTCGCCCCCGACCTGGTCGTCCTCACCTTCTGCGGGCTGTCGAAGACGTACCGGGTGGCCGGCTTCCGCTCGGGCTGGCTGGTGGTCACCGGCCCGAAGCAGCACGCGAAGAGCTATCTGGAGGGCCTGACGATGCTGGCCTCCATGCGGCTGTGCGCCAACGCGCCCGCGCAGTACGCCATCCAGGCCGCCCTCGGCGGCCGCCAGTCCATCCACGAGCTGACCGCCCCGGGCGGGCGGCTGCACGAACAGCGCACCGTGGCCTGGGAGAAGCTCAACGAGATCCCGGGCGTCTCGTGCGTGAAGCCGAAGGGTTCGCTGTACGCGTTCCCGCGCCTCGACCCCAAGGTGCACAAGATCCACGACGACGAGAAGTTCGTCCTGGACCTGCTTCTCCAGGAGAAGATCCAGGTCGTGCAGGGCACGGGCTTCAACTGGCCCACCCCCGACCACTTTCGCATCCTCACCCTCCCGTACGCGGACGACCTGGACGTGGCGATCAGCCGGATCGGGCGGTTCCTGAGCGGTTATCGGCAGTAGTGGCAGCCGGACGGTCGGCCGCCGTCCGTCATGGGTAGCCCTTTCCCATGACGGACCGAATGACCGACCGGCCACTGCTGCTCCTCGACGTCGACGGCCCCCTCAACCCGTTCCGCGCCCGGCTGCTGCGCCCGCACGGTTACGTGACCTGCCGGATGCACCCTCCGAACTGGTCGGCCAGGCAGAAACCGGGCTCCCGGCGGCTCCGCCGCGGCCTGCGGATACGGCTGCACCCCAGCCACGGCGCCCGGCTGCTCGCCCTGCCGTACGACCTGGCGTGGGCCACGGTCTGGATGCACGGGGCGAACAAGATGATCGGCCCGGCGATCGGACTGCCGGCCGACCTGCCGGTCATCGAGTTCACCAATATGTTCGCCGAGGATCCCGACGGGCTGTTCTGGAAGACGCGCCGCGTAGTGGAGTGGGCGGACGGACGCCCCTTCGCCTGGGTCGACGACATGATCACCGACCTCGACGTCCGCCATGTGGCCGAGCATCACCCCGGGCAGGCGCTGCTGCTGCGGATCGACCCGCGCAAGGGTCTCCGGGAGCGCGAGTTCGCGGAGCTGGAGCGCTGGGCCCTCGATGTCAGTGCCGGGTCGTAGTCTTCGAACGGGTTGAATCCACCGAATCGACCCATGATCGAGGAGACCCGTGACCGGGGAGGAGTGCGCCATGACACGACCGCCGACCGCCGCCCAGCGACGCGTCATCGACGCCGCCGACCCCGTCACCGGCCGGCTGCGGGGCACGGAGTACCAGCTCGCCGCACTGGTGAAGCGCGGGCTCGCCTTCCGGCATCCGCGACCACCGCACGACCACTTCCTGACACCGACGGGCCATCGCATACGGGAGGAAGCGCCGCCCACGGACACACCGGCCGCCACCGAGGTCGCCCCTGCCTCCGTCGGGGCCACTGGCGTGTTCGCCGCGCGGGTGGGAGGCGAGGAGGAGATACCGGCCGCCGGGCCCGCCCGGACGCGTGAGGTGCACAGTGCCTGGCAGGGGCTGCTGGAGCTGCGCCGGATGACCAACAGGGACGGGGCCATGGACCGTCCGTGCGGCTGGGAGCGTACGCATCTGGTGCAGGCCGCCGCGCTCGCGCTGGAGGCGGCCGGCCACCGCCCGGCCGACGGAGGTGGGAGCGGCGGTGGCTATCGGGTGCGGGCGACCCCGCAGCCGGAGGCCGTCGCCGTGCGCGAGCCCGACGGTGACGCGCTGCGGGCCTGCGCGGCCACGCTGGAGAAGGCGGGCTGGCAGGTCGGCGAGCACACCGAGCCGCGTACCGGCGCCCGCTATCTGCTGGCGTCGCCCCGACGGACGTAACCGCTGTTCACACAAAGGCAGTTGACGGGTATGAGCGACCGCTCAGTACGCTGGCTCCGTCATCGTGAAGCCGAGCAGTCGTGAAGGGGAAAGTCGTGGCCGAACCGTTTTCCGTCCCGGTGACCGTGCGCGGGTACGAGATCGATGGGCAGGGGCACCTCAACCAGAGCGTGTACGTCAACTACGCGGAGCACGCCCGCTGGGCGTTGCTCAAGGAGGCCGGGATCAGCCAGTCGGGGCTGATCTCGAAGGGCGTCGGACCGGTGGCCCTGGAGACCACCATCCGGTACCAGCGGGAGCTGCTCGCGGGCGACGAGGTCGAGGTGACGTGCGGCTTCGTCTGGGGTGAGGGCAAGACATTCCGCATCCGGCAGACGATCCGCAAGACCGACGGCACGGTCGCCGCGGAGATCACGGCCGTGGGTGGGCTGATGGACCTCAAGGCACGCAAACTGGTCGCGGACCCCAAGGAGTACTTCCGGGCACTGGCGTCGGAGCCGCAACTCTTCGGACTCTGACCGACACTCACAGCGACCTCCTACTCCCACCCCACGGCATTCCCAACTTGGCGCGCGACCCTCAACCTCTTCCTCTCGCGCCCTTTTTGGAGTTCACGTGCCGATCATGCACAGAGCCGCCGCCCGCCGTACGCTGCTGGCGGCGCTCGGCGCCACCGCGATCCTCACCACCCAGCGGATCGCGTCAGGCGCGACCACCGACGCGACCGGGACCGGGCTCGACGACCCGGACAAGAAGGACATCGCGATGCGGCTGGTGTGCAGCGCGGAGAACTCGTCCCTGGACTGGCGGGCGCAGTACGAGTACATCCAGGACATCGGCGACGGGCGCGGCTACACCGGCGGGATCATCGGCTTCTGCTCCGGTACGAGCGACATGCTGGCCCTCGTCGAGCTGTACACCGAGCGGGTCCCGGACAACGCCCTGGCCGCTTTCCTGCCCGCCCTGCGCACGGTGGACGGCACGGACTCGCACGAGGGCCTCGACCCGGGCTTCCCCACCGCCTGGCGCAAGGCGGCCAAGACGTCCGCGTTCCGCAAGGCCCAGGACGACGAGCGCGACCGTGCCTACTTCGACCCGGCCGTGGCCCGCGCCAAGAAGGACGGCGTCGGCACGCTGGGCCAGTTCGTCTACTACGACGCCATGGTCATGCACGGCCCCGGCACGGACAGCGTCTCCTTCGGCGGGATCCGCACGCGGGCCCGCTCGAACGCGGCCACCCCGGCCGAGGGCGGCGACGAGACGACGTATCTCAGCGCCTTCCTCGACGCCCGGACGTGGGCGATGGAGCAGGAGGCCGCCCACGAGGACACCAGCCGCGTGGACACCGCCCAGCGGGTCTTCCTCGACCAGGGGAACCTGAACCTGGACCCGCCGCTCGACTGGAAGGTGTACGGGGACAGTTACTACATCGGCTGACCGGCCGATGCCGACCGGCGGTAACAGCAGGACTCCGGCCGAGGGCCGTCCCCCTCGGCCGGAGGTCTTTTCGGGCCCCCTGAATCAGGCCTGCGCCGCGATGGCCGCCAGCCGCCGGGCCTCGGCGCGCGTCGAGCGGGCGATCTCGTCCTCGTCGACGTGCAGCAACCGCCCGTTCTCGACGATCTGTTCGCCGTTGACGAAGGACGCGGTGACCGGGGCCGCCGCGCCGAAGACGAGGGCGGTGACCGGGTCGGCGATCGACGCGTGGGCCAGCGTGTCCAGGTTCCAGAGGACCAGGTCGGCGAGCTTGCCCGGCTCCAGCGAGCCCGTCTCCCTTGCCCGGCCCAGGACTTGGGCCCCGCCGTACGTCCCGAGGCGCAGCGCCTGCCGGGCGTTCAGGGCCGCTTCCCGGTGCGCCCCGAGGCGGTTGATGAGGAGGGCGTTGCGCAGTTCGGTGTGGAGTTCGCCGGACTCGTTGGAGGCGGTGCCGTCGACGCCGAGGCCGACCGGGACGCCGGCCGCCAGCATGTCGGGGACGCGCGCGATGCCCGCGGCCAAGCGGGCGTTGGAGGACGGACAGTGGGCCACACCCGTCTTCGTACGGGCGAAGGCGGCGATGTCCGAGTCGTTCATGTGGACGCAGTGCGCCATCCACACGTCCTCGCCGAGCCAGCCGGTCGACTCGAAGTAGTCGGTCGGGCCCATGCCGAACAGCTCCTTGCAGAACTGCTCCTCCTCGACCGTCTCGGAGCCGTGCGTGTGCAGCCGTACGCCGAGGCGGCGGGCCAACTCGGCACCCTCACGCAGGAGTTCGGTGGATACGGAGAAGGGCGAGCAGGGGGCCACAGCCACCTGGGTCATGGCGTCGAAGGAGGGGTCGTGGTGCTCGTCGACCGTGGCCTCGGTGGCGGCGAGCGCGCCCTCCAGGGTCTCGACGGCGAAGTCCGGGGGCAGGCCGCCGTCCTTCTCGCTGCGGTCCATGGAGCCACGGGCGAGGGTGAAGCGGACGCCCATCTCGCGGGCCGCGCCGATGATCGCGCCGGACAGGTCGCCGGAGCCCTTCGGGAAGACGTAGTGGTGGTCCATGGCGGTGGTGACTCCGCCACGGGCCATCATGGCGAGCGAGCCCTGCGCCGCCGCGCGGACCATCGGCTCGTCGATGCGCGCCCAGGTCGGGTACAGCGCCACCAGCCAGTTGAAGAGGTTGTGGCCGGTGGCCAGGCCCCGGGTGATCCACTGGTAGTAGTGGTGGTGCGAGTTGATCAGGCCGGGGGTGACCAGGTGACCGCTCGCGTCGATGCGCCGGACCACGTCCGCGAGGCCCTCGGGGGCCTTGCCCGCGCCGACCGACTCGATCCGGTTTCCGGCGATCACCACATGGCCGGACGCGTACTCGGTGTCGGTGGCGTCCACAGTCGCGACCGCGCAGTTCTCGATGACGATGCGCTGGCTCATCGTACGAACGTCCTTAGAAGTCTCAGAGGTTGGTGAGGTCGGCGGGGATGCGCGCCTCGGCGCCGTCGCGCAGGATCGTGCCCTCGATCAGGCCGTACGGCCGGTCGGCGGCGAAGTACACCTCGTTGTCGTTCTTGAGGTCGAAAGGCTTCAAGTCGACAAGGAAATGGTGCTTGTTGGGGAGGGCGAACCTCACCTCGTCGATCTCGTCGCGGTGTTCGACGATCCGCGCGCCCATCTGGAAGAGGGTCTGCTGGAGGGAGAGCGAGTAGGTCTCCGCGAAGGCCGAGAGCAGGTGCTTCCGCGTCTGCTCGTACGACTCCTCCCAGTCCGGCATCTCCTGTGCGTCGTCGGACCAGTTGAAGCGCCAGCGCGCGGACACCTGGGTCGCCAGGATGCGGTCGTGCGCCTCGGGGAGCGTCGTGTACTTGTCCTTGACGTAGCCCCAGAACTCGGAGTCGGTCGTGTTCATCACGACCAGGTCCTTGAGCCCGGAGATCACTTCCCACGACGAACCGTCGTAGGTGATCTGCGCGACCCTCGTCTCCTGGCCCTGCCGGGCGAACGAGTGCTCGCCCTCCCCCGCCGCCTCGATCCGCGTCCAGGAGTACTCCTCGATCCGGATGCGTGCCTTCTCGATCGGCTCCTGGCCGGTCACGAAGTGCCGGGCCAGATGGATGCCGAACTGCTCGGCGGAGTCGATGCCGTGCTCCTTGGCGAAGGCGTACACCGTGTTCTTGGTGGTGTCCGTCGGCAGGACGTTCGCGTTCGAGCCGGAGAGGTGGACCTCGTCCATGTCGCCGGAGAGCGACACGGAGACGTTGAGATCCTTGATGTGGTGGGTGGCGCCGTCGCGGGTGACGCGCACGACGCGGTTCTCGGCCTTGCCGTACTGGTTCTGTCCCAGGATGGGCATAGAGCTAGCTCCCTCGGTATACGGAGTAGCCGAACGGGTTGAGCAGCAGCGGTACGTGGTAGTGCTCGCCCGGTACGACGGCGAACGTGATCGCCACCTCCGGGAAGAACGCTCCCGCCGCACCGCTGTCCCGATTCGCGGGGGCGTCCTGCTGCGCATCGGCCTGGTTCTGCTTCAGCTTCTGTTCCAGATACGGCTCGACCTCGAAGTCGAGCCGCACGTGGGTCGTGTCCTCCGGCAGTGCCGGCAGATCCTTGCACCGCCCGTCCGCGTCGGTCGCGCTGCCACCGAGCGCCTTCCAGTCCGCGTCCCGGCCGCTGCGCGCGGCGAGCCGGACGGCGACACCCGCGGCGGGCCGGCCGACGCTGGTGTCCAGGATGTGCGTGGACACGGAAGCGGTGGTGTCGGTACTCATGCCTGCTCTTCCTGTACGAGGTTGCCGAGCCGGATGCGGTTGATCTTCCCCAGTTCGGTGCGGACGATCTCCCGCTCCTCCTCCGGTGTGTTCCCGATCCGTTCCCGTACGGCGTCGCGCATCTGCTCGCCGGTGCGGCCGGTCGCGCAGATCAGGAAGACATGGCCGAACCGTTCCTGGTAGGCGAGGTTCAGTTCGAGCATCTCGGACTTCAGCTCGTCGGAGGCGCCGGCCATACCGCGCTGCTCGCGGGCGGAGGTCGGGTCGCCGGGCTTGGGGCGGCCGATCGGCGGGTGGCCGGCCATCGCCTCGGCGAGGTCGTCGGCGGTCAGTTCCGTCATTGCCGCGTCGCTCGCCGCGTACAGGTCCTCGGCGGTGGCGTACGGGCGTCCGGCGAGCAGCTGCCGACCCCAGGCCGCCGACGCACAGGCCTCGTGGAGGGCGGCGCGGGCCGCGGACTCCGCCAGGGCGTTGAACCGGGCGAGGCCACCAGGGGTCGTACTCGACGTCACGGCAAGCCTCCGTGGCCTTGTGCGTACTGGACGGGCTCCGCACAGCTAACGCCTTCCGGCGACAAGACGTCAACACTTTGTTGAAAATTCCGGGTTACGGCGCCGCCCCCGACGGCGTTACCCGAGGCCCGTCAGGCCTGTTTCTCGCGGTTCAGGTAGTTGTAGACCGTGAAGCGGCTGACCCCGAGGGCGCCCGCCACGGTCTCGACCCCGTGCCGCACGGAGAAGGCGCCGCGCGCCTCGAGTATCCGTACGATCTCCTGCTTGGCCTTGCGGTCCAGTTCGGCCAGCGGCTTGCCGTGCTTGCGCTCCAGGGCGGCCAGGATGTGATCGAGCGAGTCGGCGAGCTGCGGCAGGCGTACGGCGACCACGTCGGCGCCCTCCCAGGCGAGCACGACGTCGTCGGGGCCGGCCTGGCCGGGCGGGACCATCTCGCCGCCCATAGCGTCGACCAGCGGTTTCACGGCCGCGACGAAGGCCGCACCGGCGGACCCGTCCCCACCGCCGGTCACCGACCGCCCTCCCCGTCGATCACGTTGACCTGAAGCGAGATCCGGGTCGCGCCGGCTTCCAGCGTCTTGCGCAGCAGCGCGTCCAGGGCGGTGAGCACGGCGTCGGCGCGACCCTCGGCGGTGTTGCCGAACGGGCCGACGTCCACCGCGTCCAGATCGGCCGCCTCGATGACCTCGCGGGCGACCAGCGCGTGTGCGGGTGCCTCGTCGAGGTCGAAGGGCTCGGTCGTGAACTCCACTCTCAATCGCACTGTGCCCCCATGGCATCGGCTCCCGGTCGCTCGGGCTCGACCCTAACGGACTCTCCGGCGGCAATCACCAGCGATGCCCGCTCGGGCCGACGACGTGCCCCCGAGGCCACCAACCGGCCTACAGTCGCAGGGAGTTCACCTGCAGGGCAGCATCCGGTGCGGTGTCACTCACACGGGTGGCACGCCTTCGGCGGGCGAGGGAGACGGCCAGTGCCGTCAGCGCGGCGAGCGTCGCCCAGCAGGCCGCCAGAGCGGGCAGCGGGGTGGCGGCTCCACCCGCCTGACGTACATAGGCGAGGGTCGCCGAGTCGGCGTGCGCGCCCAGCAGTTGGGCGGCTGCCAGCGCGCCCGCGACGAGCACGGCAGCGGCGGCCACGAGCGACGACCGGCTGAACCAGAGCGCTGTACCGGCCAGCAGACACAGCACGGAGACGCCGAGCGAGGCGGCCAGTCCGTGCTTCGGCGCGTCGACCCAGTCGAGCGGGAAGTGGGCCGCGCCGCAGAGCAGGACGAGGGCGGCGGCGGCACGGCGGAGCCAGAGGCGGGCCGGCTGTTCCTCGCCCTGAGGTGGGGTGTGCGCGGGGGCGGGCGTGGGTGTGGACGCGGGATTCCTGTCCCGGTCATGGACCTCGTCATGATCACGGGCCTCGTCGAGGCGGCCGATCAGCTGGACGAGGTCCTCGACGGGTCTGCCGGTGGCGGCCGCGTGCAGGGCCTGGGCCTTGGCGTGTGCGGCGTGTGGGGCCGCGTGCAGGAGGGCGACCAGGCGGCCGACCTCGGCCACGGGCCGCTGCTCGGCGGCCGTCCGGATCGCCTCGTCCATCCGGTCGACGCCGCGCTGCGGCGGGCCCAGGAGTTCCACGAGGCGCGAGACGTCCTCCACGGAACGCGCCACCGCCGCCACCCGCAGGACGGACGCGGCGATAGGCAGGCCGTCGGGCGACTGCTCCAGGAGGGTGACGAGTTGGACGACGTCGTCCAGGGGTCTGGCGACGACCACGGTGCGCACCAGTTCGTCCGTACGTATTCGGGTGACGGGAGGATGTTCGCCTGTTCCGGGGTTCTCCGGGCAGGCAGGGAATGGCTCGACGGCCATGTTCGCCTCACAACTTCAGGGCACTGACACACGGGCAACGTGCGCCCCGCTCAGATGAACGTTGCACCTGTCTAACCGCCCTCTTCCCACCCCGCCACTTGGGAGACCACAGGAGAGACCACTCGGGAGAGCCCTCTTGACAAGCTCCGACACCCGGCGGCAATCTTCCAATGAGCAGAAACATATTTCCACAATACGGAATTAAGATCGCGAAGATCGAACCATGAGAGGCGTCGACGGCCATGGGATCCACAGAGCAGCGCTTCAACGTCAACCTGTCGATCCTCTTCACGGAACTCCCGCTCCTGGAGCGCCCGGCGGCGGCCCGTGCGGCCGGTTTCACCGCGGTCGAGCTGTGGTGGCCCTGGCTCGACTCCCCCACGCCGGAACAGTCCGAGCTGGACTCCCTGCGGGCGGCGATCGAGGACGCGGGCGTCCGGCTCACCGGTCTGAACTTCTACGCCGGCCAGCTGCCGGGCCCGGACCGGGGCGCCCTGTCGGTGCCCGGGGCGGAGTCCGAGCGGTTCCGCGCCAACATCGAGGTGGCCGCCGGTCTGGCCGAGTCGCTCGGCTGCGGCGCCCTCAACGCGCTGTACGGCAACCGGATCGAGGGCGTGGACCCGGCGGAGCAGGACGCGCTGGCGCTGGAGAACCTGGTGCTCGCGGCCCGGGCCGCCGACCGTATCGGCGCGATCCTCCTCGTAGAAGCGCTCAACCGGCTGGAGTCACCCCGGTACCCGCTGGTCAGCGCCCCGGCCGCCGTGGAGGTCGTCGACCGGGTCAACGCGGCGACGGGCCTCGACAACGCCCGTTTCCTGATGGACCTCTACCACCTGTCCATGAACGGCGAGGACCTCCCGTCGGTGATCGACGAGTTCGCCGCGAAGACGGGCCACGTCCAGATCGCCGACAACCCCGGCCGCGGCGCCCCCGGCACCGGCACGCTCCCCCTCGCGGACCACCTCGACCGGCTGCGCAAGGCCGGTTACACGGGCTGGGTCGGCCTGGAGTACAAGCCGGGCGACCGGCCGAGCGCCGAGGCCTTCGACTGGCTGCCGTACGAGGCGCGCCGAACCCCTGACACGACAGAGCAGCAGGCCGACAAGTAACCGAACCAAAGAGCCAGAGAGGCACCCCATCATGAGCAATCTCCCCCGGGTCGCCTGGATAGGTCTCGGCATCATGGGCTCCCCCATGTCCGAGAACCTGATCAAGGCGGGTTACGACGTCACCGGCTTCACCCTGGAACAGGACAAGCTCGACCGCCTGGTCGCCGCCGGCGGCACCGCGGCCGGCTCGATCGCCCAGGCCGTGCGCAATGCCGACGTGGTGATCACGATGGTGCCCGCGTCACCGCAGGTCGAGGCGGTCGCGTACGGCCCCGAGGGCATCCTGGAGAACGTGCGGCCCGGTGCCCTGGTGGTCGACATGTCGTCGATCACCCCGCAGACGTCGGTGGACCTGGCGAAGGCGGCGGCCGAGAAGGGCGTCCGGGTGCTGGACGCGCCCGTGTCGGGCGGTGAGGCGGGCGCGGTCGAGGCCGTGCTGTCCATCATGGTCGGCGGTGAGCAGGCCGACTTCGACGCGGCGAAGCCGATCCTCGAGGCGCTGGGCAGGACCATCGTGCTGTGCGGTCCGCACGGCTCCGGCCAGACGGTGAAGGCAGCGAACCAGCTGATCGTCGCCGTGAACATCCAGGGGTGCGCCGAGGCCGTGGTCTTCCTGGAGAAGTCGGGCGTGGACCTGCGGGCGGCGCTGGAGGTGCTGGGCGGCGGGCTGGCCGGCTCGACGGTGCTGGCCCGCAAGAAGGACAACTTCCTGAACCGTGACTTCGCGCCGGGCTTCCGTATCGACCTCCACCACAAGGACATGGGCATCGTGACGGACGCGGCCCGCACGGTCGGCGCCGCGCTGCCGGTCGGCGCGGTGGTCGCCCAACTCGTCGCGTCCCTGCGTACCCAGGGCGACGGGGGCCTGGACCACTCGGCGCTGCTGCGGGGCGTGGAACGCCTGTCGGGCGCCGAGGTCTGACGCCCGCTCCACCCTCCCTCCCCCAGATCTTCCGGGCGGCGCCACCGCTGACAACTGTCCTGTCGCGCCCAGGCGTTGGCGCCGCCCGGAAACCCACGGCGATTGCCCCCTGCCCGCGTGGCCCGGTTCCCGATGTGCGGAACGGGTGCGCGGGCAGCACGCTGGGAGCATGGACGTACCCAACATCGTCGTGCATCCCCCGGCCCTGGACGGATCGAGGCGGGTCACCGCCGGGGACGAGACACTCGGGGTCGCCTCCCACCTCGACGATGTCGTCGAAGCGCTGCGACTCGCCGACCTGGAGTGGATCGACCCGGAGACGAGCGACCTCGTCGAGTGGCAGGGCGGCGGGCCCGAGGACTGGCCGGGGCTGTCGGAGCATCACGGGCAGTGAGGGTGCCGCGGGCGCACGAGGGAACACAGCACGGGGGAAACAAGAAGGGGTGCCCATGCGGGCACCCCTTTCTCGCGTGTCGTCGCGGTCAGGCCTTCAGCGGCCTGATCGATGTCGGCGCATGGCCAGGCTCCGTCGCGATGTCCTCGAACTCCACCACGTTTCCTATGTCGTTGGTGGTCGACATGGAGATGTTCGTGACGCGTTCCAGGATCGCCTCGACGACCACCGGGACCCGGTGTTCGGCCGCGAGCTTCTTCGCCTGCTCGAAGGCCGTGGCCAGTTCGGCCGGGTCCGTCACGCGGATCGCCCTGCAGCCGAGGCCCTCGGCGACCTTGACGTGGTCGACGCCGTAGGCGCCCAGTTCGGGTGAGTTGAGGTTCTCGAACTCCAGGTTGACCTGGAAGTCGATGTCGAAGGCCCGCTGCGCCTGCCGGATCAGACCGAGGTAGGAGTTGTTCACCAGGACGTGGACGTACGGGATGCGGTGCTGGGCTCCGACCGCCAACTCCTCGATCATGAACTGGAAGTCGTAGTCCCCGGAGAGGGCGACCACGGACGCCTCCGGGTCGGCGACGGCGACGCCCAGCGCGGCCGGGATCGTCCAGCCGAGAGGGCCCGCCTGGCCGCAGTTGATCCAGTGGCGGGGCCGGTAGACGTGCAGCATCTGTGCGCCGGCGATCTGCGAGAGGCCGATCGTGGTCACGTACCGCGTCTCGGGGCCGAAGGCCTTGTTCATCTCCTCGTAGACGCGCTGCGGCTTGATCGGGATGTCGTCGAAGTGCGTACGACGCTGGAGGCGGGCCCTGCGCTCCTGTGCGGCCGCCGCCCAGTCGGAGCGGTCGGGGAGGCCGCCCGCGTCCTTCAACTCCCTTGCCACCGTGACGAAAAGCTCCAGCGCGGCCTTGGCGTCGGAGGCGATGCCGTAGTCGGGGGCGAAGATACGGCCGATCTGGGTGGGCTCGATGTCGACGTGCACGAAGGTGCGGCCGGCGGTGTAGACGTCGAGGCGGCCGGTGTGGCGGTTGGCCCAGCGGTTGCCGATGCCGAGGACGAAGTCGGACTCCAGGAAGGTGGCGTTGCCGTAGCGGTGCGAGGTCTGGAGGCCGACCATCCCGGCGTTCAGCTCGTGGTCGTCCGGCAGCGCGCCCCAGCCCATGAGGGTCGGGACGACTGGCACACCCGTCAACTCGGCAAATTCCACCAGGAGTTCGGCCGCGTCGGCGTTGATGATGCCGCCGCCGGCCACGATCAGCGGCCGGTGCGAGGCGTTGAGCATCGCGAGGGCCTTCTCGATCTGGGCGCGGGTGGCGGCTGGTCGATAGACGGGCAGCGGTTCATAGGTCTCGGGGTCGAACTCGATCTCCGTCTGTTGGACGTCGACCGGCAGATCGACCAGCACCGGCCCCGGGCGGCCCGACCGCATCAGATGGAAGGCCTGCTGGAGGACGCCGGGCACCTGGGCCGCCTCCAGCACGGTGACGGCCATCTTCGTGACCGGCCGGGCGATGGAGGCGATGTCGACGGCCTGGAAGTCCTCCTTGTGGATCACGGCGGTGGGTGCCTGTCCGGTGATGCAGAGGATCGGGATCGAGTCGCCGGTCGCGGAGTACAGGCCCGTGATCATGTCGGTGCCGGCGGGGCCCGAAGTGCCCACGCAGACACCGATGTTGCCGGGGTGGGTGCGGGTGTAGCCCTCGGCCATGTGCGAGGCGCCCTCGACATGGCGGGCGAGGGTGTGGCTGATCCCGCCGGAGGCCTTGAGCGCCGCGTAGAAGGGGTTGATCGCCGCGCCGGGCACACCGAACGCGTGCGTGACGCCCTCCCGCTTGAGGATCTCGACTGCCGCGCGGGCAGCGGTCATACGTGCCATGGAGCAACTCCTCGGATTCGTACTCCCGTCGCGCCCCGCGGAGAGTTGAGCCTTCCGTGACAGTTTCCACAATATGGAATCTAATTTCTGCTATCTGGAAACAATGTAAGTGGGACCGGAAAGGCCGTCAAGAGACGGACAAGCGGGGGTTCCGTGCAGCACGATGGGGCTCTGACCCCGACATCACGTAGTGGAGTGGGCCATGGCCGAGAGCATGCCGGTGCGATGTCCGGCCTGCCTGCGCGAGCATCTGTACGCGGCACCCTCCTATCCGTGCGCGTGCGGTACGCCCGTCAGCCCGTCGCTCGACGAACGGGCGTCCGCGACAGCCGTCACCCACCGTGTCTGGGACGAGGAGTGGGTCACCGTGCGCTGCGGGGCCTGCGGCCGGGGAGACCAGTGGCCGCACCCCGAACTGGGCTGCCCCTGCGGCACGGTCCTGCGCATCCCGGTGACACGGGCGGCCCAGGACGCCCCCGAAGACCGTCCCCAGCCGGCGGACGCCCCGCCCCCTCCAAGTGGCACCGCGAAGCTCCCGGGCGTCCTCCGCGCCCCGCGCCCCCACCCGTCCGCCCGCCCCCGGCGCGCCTTCCAGCCCGTCACCATCCGCACCGCACGCGACGCCGTCACCGCCGCCGCCCTCTATCTGCGCTGGCTCGGCTACCAGGACATCCGCCGCGCGGACCAGCGCCCCCCGTCCGGCGTCGGCCTGGCCGCACGCGGAGTCCTGGCACAGGTCGACCCGACGGTGAGCCCGGCATCACTGCGGGACATCGAGTGCCTGTGGCTGACAGCGATGACGGAGTCCTCGAACTGCGTCTACTTCTCCCTCGCCGGCTACGACAGCGACGCCCGAGCCCGAGCCGACACCCTCGGCATCCCGCTCTTCGTCCTAGACCTGACGGGCACTCCGCAGCCGGTCAACAGCCCGGCCGAGGACTTGGACGCCACCGGGGTCTGAGCCTGGCTGTCCACATGCCCCAAGCGCGGCAGCGCCCCGAAGGGGCGCGGGGAACTGCGCGACCAGCCACGACGGCGCCGCAGCGATCTGACAACCTCTCACGGCTTCGACCGCTGGCCGTGCGTCTGCATGCGCAGCGACTGGCGCACTTCGGTGTGCAGGGATGGGCGTTTCAGAGTGTTGGCAGGCCGAGCGCGATGATCGTGGACGACAGTCCCTGCCAGGTGCGTACGTCCCAATCCGTGAGTTGCTGCCAGCGCTGCAGGCGGTACTTCACGGTGTTCGGATGTACGTGCAGGACGCGGGCGGTCGCGCTGAGCGAGAAGCCGTTCTCGGCGAATCTGAGCACTGTCTCCGCCAGGTCGGGGTGTTGTCGCGCGGCCTCTCTGCGCGGCTCGAGCAGCACCGCGAAGCGTTGCGCGGTGGGCGCCAGGGTGGCGAGCAGCCAGTGGTCGGCAAAGGACTTCACCTGTCCCGGATCCGTCAGCGGCAGCGCCGCTCTCGCGTCCGCCATGCTCATCGCGGCGCCGGGGAGCCCGGTCCGCAGCAGGCCGACGCCGAAGCTCGCATCAGGGTTCTGCCGCTGGGCCGCTTCGACCACGGCCTGCGGCGAGATGTCCTGGACCAGGGCGATCATGAGGTTGCCGCGGGTCGCGCAGCGCAGCGTGCCCGGCCACCGGCGGTGCCGCAGATCCATCATGCGCTCGTCGGTCCAGGCCTCGGCCGGTGAGCACAGAGCCTGGAACTCGCCTGCCGGATCGAAAGTGAGGGCGGCGGCCAGTTGCTCGAGGTCGACGCCCGCGGGCGCGGGCGCGGCGGTGGCAAGGCCGTCGAGGAACTGGTGGGTCAGCCGCAGGAGCGTGGCATCGGCGGCGCGGACGGCGACGCCGTACGCCTCGGCGGCCGCACTGCTGGAATGCTGCACCCACGTCCAGACCATCCCGACGATCGAGACGAGTTGCGCGACGACACGGGTGTCGTGCGACTGGGCACGAGCGAGCAGCACGTTCCACATCTCACGGTAGCCGACGTGGTAGGCCTCGACGAGGGCGTGCAACGGCAGGCCGGTGGCGGCGCGTTCGGCTCCGAGTGCGTGCGCGGCATCGACCTCTTCGCGGGTGGGCGAGCGGCGTGCGGCCACGCCGGTCAGCAGTCCCTGGTAATGGCGGGTGACGTCGCGTTCCTGCTGATCGCGGTCCACGATCTGATAGCTCGGGATTTCGAACCGTATGCGGTCGACGATATCCGGGATCACCGTGGGCAGTTCTGCGGCGAGTGATTCGCAGAGTTCGACGACGGGCTGCCACGTCGCGGGGGTGTCGGGCTGCGCCCCGGCCCCCTCGGTCACAGACTCCACCATCGCCCCTCCCGATGTGGATTTCATAGTGATCTCTCTCGCGATTGTATGGCAGCTTCCTGTGACCACGCGTCGACGAGAGCCGATCAAGAACACGCACGCTGCCTTTTTGTGAACTTCGCAAAGACAACACCGGGAAGTTCTCGGATTCGGTTCTGGTCCCGCGGACCGGTCGTCGGCAGGCTGGACAGCGGACGGCGCGGAGGCCCGGTCCCCAGCGGGTGGGCCGAAAGCATCTGGGTGCACTGGAGGACGCGTGGAGACTCCGAGGGAGTTCAGTCATGAATCGGTCGTGATGCGACGCGGGCGGCGGAGCCGGCTGCCGATCGTCGTCGCCGTGCACTCCACCGCTCTCGGCCGTGCGGTCGGCGGCTGCCGGATGTGGGCGTACGACAGCTGGGAGAGCGGCCTGTCCGACGCGCTGCGCCTGTCGGAGGGCATGACCCGCAAATGCGCTGCCGCCGGACTGCCGAACGGCGGCGGCAAGACGGTCGTGGTCGTCCCCGCCGGGCGGAGCCTCACCGCGGACGAACGCCGCGCGGCGCTGCACGATGTCGGCGACATCGTGGCGGAGTTCGACGGCGCCTACGTGACCGGCCCCGACGCGGGTACCGGACCGGCCGACATGGCGGTCATCGGCGAACGGACCGAGTACGTGTTCTGCCGCCCGGAGGCCGTCGGCGGCAGCGGTGACCCCTCGCCGTTCACGGCCCTGGGCGTCGTCGCCGCGCTGCGCTCGACCTGCCTGGCGCTGTTCGGCTCGCCGGACTTGGCGGGCAGGCGATTCGCGGTGGTCGGCCTGGGACACGTCGGGGAGCAGATCGCCCGGCAGTTGGCGGCTGCGGGAGCCGACCTGGTCCTGAGCGATGTCGACCCGGTGAAGCGCTCGCTCGGCGCGGAACTGGGCGCGGTGTTCGCCGAACCCGACGCGGCGGCCACCGCCGAGGTGGACGTGCTCGTCCCCGCCGCGCTCGGCGGCCTGCTGACCCGGGATCTGGTGGCGCGACTTCGATGCGGCGCGGTCGCGGGCGCGGCCAACAACCAACTGGCCGATCCCGGCGTGGCGGAGTTGTTGCGGGAGCGCGAGATCCTCTGGGCCCCCGACTACATCGCCAACGCCGGAGGTGTCGTCAACGCGGTCTCACGCGAAGTCCTCGGCGACGAACCGGCGGAGGCGGTCAAGCGCATCGAGTCGATCGCCGACACCCTGACCGGCCTGTTCGAGACGGCCGCGCGCACGAGGATCACCACAGCGCGGGCCGCCGACGACCTCGCGCGCCGGCGGCTGGCCGTACCGGTTCCCACCGCGCCGGAACCGGCATGAACCCCCGGATCTACGTGCTGGCCCTGGCCACCTTCACCGTCGGCACCGAGGGCTATGTCATCGCCGGCGTACTGCCGGCGGTCGCGCACTCCATGAACGTGTCCGTATCGGTGTGCGGACAGCTGGTCACGGTCTTCGCGCTGGTCTACGCCCTGGCCGGGCCGCCACTGATCGGCGCGTTCCGGAGGGTGCCGCCGAAGTCGGTGCTGATCTGGGCCATGCTCGTTTTC
The DNA here is from genome assembly GCF_021545335.1 of Streptomyces sp. GQFP. Classification (GTDB taxonomy): domain Bacteria; phylum Actinomycetota; class Actinomycetes; order Streptomycetales; family Streptomycetaceae; genus Streptomyces. The sequence goes on from NZ_CP089312.1 coordinate 1,703,142, forward strand.
GCGCTCAGCAACGCCCTCGCGGCGTGCGCACTCGACTATGCCGTGCTCGCCGCGGCGCGCGTGCTGGCCGCGGCGAGCGCGGCCCTGCTGGCCGGGCCGGCCGCCGCGGCGGCGGCCGCGCTGTGCCGGCCGCAGGACATGCCCAACGCGATCGCGGTCACCGCCAGCGGCAACGCGCTGGCGCTCACCCTGGGCGCGCCGCTCGGCACCTTGATCGGCGGACTGTTCGGCTGGCGGGGTACGTTCCTGTTCGTCACGATCCTGGCGCTGACGACCGCGCTGATACTGGCGGTCCTGCTGCCGACGGTGCCGGCGGCTCCCCTCGGCAGCGGCCGGACCCAACTGCTGCACAGCCCGGCCGTCCGGTGGAGTCTGCTGACCACCTTCGGGGTCTTCCTCGCCGCGTACTGCACCTACACGTATCTCGCGCCGATCGTCGAGCGGGCGACCAGGATGGGAAGCCAGGGTGTCGCGGCGCTGATGATCGTCTTCGGCGCGGGCGCGTTCCTGGCCGGGCGCACGATCGGCAACATCCTGATCAAGGTGCCCGTGGCGCGGGTGCTGCGCGTGGCTCTCTCGCTGATGGCCCTGCTCCTCGCGACCATCGCCGTCGGCACCGCCTGGCATCCCCGCGCCGTCGCGGAGATCGCCGCGTTTCCGGTGCTGTTCTGCCTGGGTGCCGCCTGGTGCTGCGGCGGGATCTCCCAGCAGACCCGGATCGCCGCCCTGGCGCCCTCGCAGCGGTCCCAGGCACTGGGGCTGCACTTCTCCGTGCAGTTCCTGGGCGTCGCCGTCGGCGGCGCCGTCGGCGGGCTCGCCCTGTCGACGGGAGGACCGGTGGCCATTCCGGCCCTGTCCGCGCTGATCGCGTGTGTGTCACTGCTCTCCGTGCGGCATACCGTCTCGGAAACAGCCGGCTCACCGGATCGCGTGGCGCCCGCGACGATCCCGCGGTGATCACCGCGCGGGAGTGAGCAGCGGATCGGCCCAGCCCGGAGGGTTACTCGGAAGCGCCTTCACACGTGGAGGCGCTTCTCTGCTTGTCCACATGTTCGCCTCACCAGGACGGGCGCCCCGGGAAAGTTCGACGAAATCCACAGAATACCGAGCCTCAGATTTGCGAGAATTGCAATCGACGATTCCGAATTACCTGCTCAGCGCGCACTAGATGTGTCATGAAACATGGATTCAATCTCGCGCCCGTCGCGCCGCCTAATGTGGCCGTTGTCAAGCCTCCCGAGGGAACGGTAAGTTCGAGTTGAGCAAGCAACTTCGAAGCCCCGTCTGATTTCGGTTGACTTCAATGCGTTTGGAGAACTGCCATGCATGCGTTGCGTGATGCTCGGTTGGATCACGTCGAGTTCTATGTCGGAGACATTGACGCGACCGTCGAGGATCTTGTCTCGAAATACGCCTTCGAGATAGCGGGAACGTCGAGCACGAGCGTCCGGTCCCACCGCTCGATCGCGTTAAGGCAAGGGAACATCGTGCTCTTGGTCACCCAGGGGCTGACCGATGGTTCCCCGGTGTCCACGTGGGTCCGCACCCACGGCGACGGCGTGGCCAACATCTGGCTGCGCACGCCGTCGGTCCGTACGGCCTTCGAGGAGGCCGTGGCCAACGGCGCCGAAGCCGTGCTTCAGCCGGTCGAGCGCGCCGGTGTGCCGGTCGCCGGCTTCGGCGCGTTCGGCGACGTCCGGCACGGCCTGGTCGAACGCCCGGACGATGCAGAACCCGGGCAACTGCCGCCGGGCATCGTCCCGGCACAGGAGTCCGCGTCGCAGGCACCCGCGGAGTTCGCGGAGTTCGGCGTACTCGACCACTTCGCCTACCTCGTCGGCGCCGGCGACCTTCGGAACGCGGTCAAGTTCTATGAATCCGTCCTGGGTTTCTCGGTGATCTTCGAGGACCGGACCATGGTCGGCGGTCAGGGCATGGATTCCCAGGTCGTGCGCAACGCCGCGGGCGACGTCACCTTCACCATCGTCGAGTCCGCCGCGAAGCCGGGGCAGGCGCTGGACTTCATCGCGGAGTTCGTGCAGAACAACGCCGGGCCCGGGATCGAGCACATCGCGTTCGGCTGCGCGGACATCGTGACGGCCGTCCAGAAGCTGCGCGGGCGCGGGGTGGACTTCCTCGACACTCCGGGCGCCTACTACGACCTGCTGCCCGACCGCATCGGCGGCGTAGCGCGCCACGAACTCGAGCAACTGCGCGGACTGGGCATCCTCGCCGACCGGGACCACGGCGGCGAGCTGTTCCAGATCTTCACGCACTCCACGCATCCGCGTAACACCTTCTTCTTCGAGGTGATCGAGCGGGTCGGTGCCGAGACCTTCGGCAAGGGCAACGTCAAGGCGTTGTTCGAGGCGAGGAAGGCGGAGCGGAGCCAGCGGGAGGAACGGTGACGGAGGTGACGGAGGCCGGGCAACCGAGTCGGCCGCAGTCCGTGGCCGAGTTCGCCGACGCGGCCCGCACCGTGATACCGCCCGCATCCTGGGACTTCGTCTCCGGCGGCAGCGGTGCCGAACTGAGCGTGGCCGCCAACCGGCGCGCCTTCGACAACCTGTACGTGGCGCCGCGGATGCTGCGGGACGTGTCGCACGTGTCGACCGCGTCCCGCCTGGTCGGCACCGAAGCGAGCCTGCCGGTGGCCGTCGCGCCGATGGCCTACCACGGGCTGGTCCATCCTGAGAGCGAGGCGGCCACCGCGCGCGCGGCGAAGAAGGCGGGCGTGCCGTTCACCGTGGCGATGCTCAGCGGGACACCGGTGGAGCGCATCGCCGAGTCGGGTGCCGACCTGTGGTTCCAGCTGTACTGGCTGCGGGACCGGGGCGCCACGACGGAACTGGTGAGCCGGGCCGAAGCCGCGGGCTGCCAGGCGCTCATGCTCACCGTCGACGTGCCCCGGCTGGGCCGCCGCCTCAAGGACCAGCACAACGGCTTCGCACTGCCGCCCGACGTCTACGCCGCCCACTTCCGCGGCGAGGCCGCGATCGGAGCGCAACGGGCCTCGGCCGAAGGCTCGGCCGTCGCCTCGCACACCACCGAGATGTTCGACCCCTCATTGGCGTGGAGCGACATCGAATGGCTGCGGGCGCGCACCCGGCTGCCGCTCGTCGTGAAGGGCGTCCTGACGCGCGAGGACGCCCTCAGGGCTACACGCGCGGGCGTGGACGCGCTGGTGGTCTCCAATCACGGCGGGCGTCAGCTCGACGGAGCCGTGCCCGCACTCACGGTGCTGCCGGAGATCCGGGCCGCGGTGGGGGACACGGTGGAGGTACTCGTCGACGGCGGCGTCCGATCAGGGGCAGACGTACTCAAAGCCCTGGCTCGCGGCGCCGACGGCGTCCTGCTGGGGCGGCCGGTCCTCTACGGGCTCGCCGTCGGCGGCGAGTCGGGCGTCGACGCCGTGCTGTCACTGCTGCGCGAGGAACTCGAGACGGATCTCGCCCTGTCCGGCTGCCGTACCGTCGGCGAGGCCGCCCACCTGACCACGTACGAATTCAGCGCTTCCAGCAGTACGGGGACTGCACCATGGTGAAGCAGGACGTCATCAAGACGCTCGGTCCGTCGGGGACGGACGCGCACGCGGAGGCCGTGCGCATCGGGGGCGAGAACATCAAGCTTTTCCCCTCCTTTCGTGCCGCCATCGACGATTCCGAGACACACGGCGGCAGGGCGCTGGTCGCCGCCGGGTATCTGGACATGAGCAACGGATCAGTGGTCGACTCCTGGGTCGATCTTCATTTCAGCAAGCTGCGATCGATGGCGATGGTCGGGGTCTGGGAATCGCCGACCAAGCCCATGTGCGTCGCGGTCCATTCGGAGTTCTCCGGCGAGATCGCGGACATCCGCTCGGCGGCGTCACACCCGGCCACCCTGCAGTTCGTGCGCGAGCACATGCCGGTCGACGTGACGGTCTCGACGGTGCGGGCGAAACCGGAGGCGGCACGGCTGGTGAGCGAGCAGGTCGTCGATGCCTGTATCGGATCGGTGGACGTCGTCGAATCCATCGAGAATCTGAAGATCTTGAAGAAGCTGGAGGCGACAATGGTGTGGTGCCTTTATGAGCATCGCTGAAGTCGCCGCGGACGCGTGGGTCCGGATCGGGGCCCTGCGGGTCGCGCGCGCGTTTCGGGATTTCGTGGAACTGGAGGCTCTCCCCGGCATCGACGTGGCTGCCGGGGAGTTCTGGGCCGGGTTCGAGCAGCTCATCGACGACCTCGCACCGCACAATCGCGCATTGGTGGACCGGCGCCGCGAACTGCAGGACAGAGTTGACGCCTGGCACACCGAGCACCGCGGCGAGAACTTCGACGCGGACGCGTATCGCCGGTACCTGACGGAGATCGGCTACCTGGTCGCGACACCGGAGCCTTTCACCGTGGACACCGCCGGCGCGGACGCGGAGATCACGCGGATCGCCGGTCCGCAACTGCTGGTGCCGGTGGTCGACGAGCCCTTCGCGCTCGAAGGGGTCAACGCCCGGTGGGGGTCGCTGTATCGCACCCTGTACGAGACCGACGTGATCCCTCCGGGCAACGCCGCCGAACGCCGCGAGGCGGTCATCGACTTCGCTCGGGGCATTCTCGACGTGATGGCGCCGCTCGACGAGGGCTCGCACACGGAATCGACGCGCTACCAAGTCATCGACGGCGCCTTGCGCGTGCGGTTGTCCGACGGCACGTTCAGCACACTGGCCCCCACGGCGCGGCTGGCCGGATTCCGCGGTGATCCCGCTCGGCCGTCGGTCGTGCTGATCGAACATCATCACCTGCACGTCGAGATCCGGTTCGACCCGGACGGCGAGTTCGGCCGCCTCGACGCGGCCGGCATCCAGGACGTGGTCCCGGAGTCCGGGATCAGCACGATCATGGACTTCGAGGACTGTGTCGCCGCCGTGGACGTCGCGGACAAGATCGAGGTCTACCGGGCCTGGTTGCGTCTGATGTGCGGCAGCTACACCGCGCGGCACGGTGGCGGCGGCATGGATCCCGATCGCCGGTACACCGCTCCGGACGGCGGCCGGATCTCGCTGCCCGGGCGGGCACTGCTGTTCGCCCGGATCGTCGGGCAGCTGATGACCACGGACGCGATCCTCGACCACGAGGGCGCCGAGGTGCCGGAAGTCATCGTCGACGCCGTGATCGCCACCCTCGCGGCGCTGCACGACCTGCGGGGCGACACCTCCCGCGTGAACTCCCGTGCCGGCGCGGTGTATCTGGCGGTGCCGAAACTGCACGGGCCGGACGAGTTCGCCTTCGTCGACGAGCTGTTCGGCCGCGTCGAGCGCCTGCTCGGACTGCCGGATCACACGGTGAAACTCGGGCTGCTGGACGAGGAGCGGCGCACCACCGTCAACCTGGCGGCGTGCCTGAAGGCGGTCCGGCATCGGGTCGTCTCCACCAACAACGGTCTGCTCGACCGGACCGCCGACGAGATCCACACCTCGATGGCGGCCGGGCCCATGGTGCCCAAGGCCGCCATGAAGACCCAGCACTGGCAGCTGGCCTACGAGCAGTGGCACGTCGACACCTGCCTGGCCCACGGCCTTCAGGGCCGGGCACTGATCGGTCTTGGCATGTGGCCCACGCCCGACCGGATGGGCGACCTGTTCGCGTCCAAGATCGGCCAGCTCTCCCTGGGCGCGGGGATGACCTGGGTGCCGACCGCCGTCGCCGCGACCCTGCACGCCGCGCACTACCACCAGGTGGACGTCGCCGACGTACAGCGCGAGATCGCGGCGGCCGGACCGCGCCGTTCGCTCGGCGAGCTCCTGCGCCCGCCTGTCGCCGAGACCAAAACCCTCACCGATCTGCGGACCGAGCTGGACGCCCACTGCTACACCGTTCTCGGCTACGCGGTGCGCTGGGTCGAGCGCGCCGTCGCCAGTTCCCCGATGCCCGCCTTCGACGGTGTCGTCGTACTCGAAGACCGCGCCACCCTGCGGATGTCGACCCAGCTGCTGGCGAACTGGCTGCACCACGACGTGATCACCGTGCGGGACGTGGACGACGGTCTGCGCCGGACGGCGGCGGTCCTCGACGACCGCCTCCACGACGAACCGGGATACCGGCCGCTGTTGCGCGCGGGGGAAGCCTCCCTCGCGTGGCAGGCGGCCCGCGAACTGATCACCCGGGGCACGACGGCGCCGAACGGCTACACCGAACCGGTGCTGTACCGATTCCGCCGCGAACAGAAGGCCCAGGCAACGTGATGCGGTCGAACCGACAAGAGCGAGAAAGGGAGACCTCGTGCACGCAGTAGTGGTCACCGAGCCCGGCGGCCCGGATACTCTCCGTTACCGCCGGATGCCGGACCCGGTTCCCGGGCCGGGCGAGGTGCTGGTGCGGACCAGGGCGATCGGCGTGAACTACCGCGACGTGTACGTGCGCAGAGGGGAGTATCCCGCCGAACTCCCCGTTCCGGGCCTCGAAGGAGCAGGCGAGGTCGTGGCGGCGTGCGAGGGAGCCGAGGTCGCCGTCGGGGACCGAGTGGCCTGGGCGTACGGCAGGGCCGGCTATGCCGAACTCGTGGCCGTACCGGCCGACCAGTGCGTGCCGGTGCCCGACGGGATCGACTGGCAGGTCGCCGGTGGCGCGTTGTTGCAGGGAATGACCGCGCACTACCTCCTGGAGTCGGTGTACCGGCCGACGCCGGGAGACGCGATCCTGGTTCACGCGGGTGCCGGCGGCATGGGCCAGCTTCTGGTGCAATGGGCCGCGGCGCGAGGCGCCGAGGTGATCACCACCGTGTCCACCGACGAGAAGGAGAAGCTCGCCCGGGAGGCCGGGGCCGGGCACGTGCTGCGTTACGGCGACGGACTCGCCGCTCGGGTCCGGGAACTGACGGGCGGTGAAGGTGTCTCCGCCGTCTACGACGGTGTCGGTGCGGCCACCTTCGAGTCGAGCCTCGCCTCGCTCAGGCCGCGGGGCACCCTCGCGTTGTTCGGCTCCGCGAGCGGCCGAGTGCCGCCGTTCGATCTGCAACGTCTCGCCGAACTGGGTTCGCTGTTCGTGACCCGGCCGGTGCTGCCACACTTCGTCCGCACCCGCGCCGAGGTGCTGTGGCGCGCGAACGAGGTCTTCGGCGCGATATCCGAAGACATACTGCGCATACGGTTCGGTGGCACCTATGCCTTGCCCGACGCGGCACAGGCCCATCGGGCGATCGAGTCCCGTGCCACAGCGGGTTCACTCGTGCTGCTGCCGACATGAGGACCTTGGATGACGAGCGCGCCGATCCCTTGGGTGCAGGAACTCACCGAACTCACCGGAAGTCCTCCTCCCGGTACTCGTTCGCCGAGCCCGCCGCCGTCGCCTCGCGCAGTTCGATCCGGCGGATCTTGCCGGAGACCGTCTTGGGGAGGTCGGCGAACTCCAGTCGGCGCAGGCGCTTGTAGGGGGCGAGGACCTCGCGGCTGTGCTCGAACAGGACCTTCGCGGTGTCGGGTCCCGGCTCCCAGCCCGCCGCGAGCACGATGTACGCCTTCGGTACGGCCAGGCGCAGTTCGTCCGGCGCGGGGACCACGGCCGCCTCCGCCACCGCCTCGTGCTCAAGGAGCGCGCTCTCCAGCTCGAAGGGGGAGATCTTGTAGTCGGACGCCTTGAAGACGTCGTCGGCCCGGCCGACGTACGTGATGTAGCCGTCCTCGTCGCGCGAACCGATGTCCCCGGTGCGGTAGAAGCCGCCGGCCATCGCCTCCGCCGTGAGGTCGGCGTCGCCGTGGTAGCCGGTCATGACACCGACCGGGCGGGTGGCGAGGTCGAGCGCGATCTCGCCCTCGTCCGCGCCCGGTTCACCCGAGACGGGGTCGAGGAGGACGACCTTGTAGCCGGGGCTCGGGCGGCCCATGGAGCCCGTCTTCAGGGGCTGGCCTGGGCTGTTGGAGACCTGGACGGCGGTCTCCGTCTGGCCGAAGCCGTCCCGGATCGTGACACCCCAGGAGCGGCGCACCTGTTCGATGACCTCGGGGTTGAGCGGCTCCCCGGCGGCCACGGCCTCGCGCGGCGGGGTGCGGAGCTGGGTCAGGTCGGCCTGGATGAGCATGCGCCAGACGGTCGGCGGGGCGCAGAAGGAGGTGACGCCCGCGCGGTCCATCTCGGCCATCAGCCGGGCCGGGTCGAAGCGTGTGTAGTTGTGGATGAAGACGGTCGCCTCGGCGTTCCAGGGCGCGAAGAGGTTGGACCAGGCGTGCTTGGCCCAGCCGGGCGAGGAGATGTTCAGATGCACGTCGCCGGGCTTGAGGCCGATCCAGTACATGGTCGCCAAGTGCCCGATGGGGTACGACGCGTGGGTGTGCTCGACCAGTTTGGGGCGAGCCGTCGTGCCCGAGGTGAAGTAGAGCATCAGGGGGTCGTCACAGTGGGTGGGCCCGTCCGGCGTGAACTCCGCGGGGGCGTCGTACGCGTCCTCGTACGGCTGCCAGCCCTCGGGGGCGCCGCCCACCGCGATCCGGGTGTAGTCGCCGGGCACCTCGTCGAACTTGGCGGTGTCCTCTGCGCGGACGAGGACATGGGCGACCCGGCCGCGGTCCACGCGGTCGCGGAGGTCTGCGGGGCCGAGGAGGGGTGTGGCGGGGATGACGACGGCGCCGAGCTTCATCGCGGCGAGGGCCGTCTCCCACAGCTCGGTCTGGTTACCGAGCATGACGAGGAGCCGGTCCTCGGGGCGGACCCCGCGCCCGCGCAGCCAGCCCGCGACCCGGTCGGAGCGGGCGGACAGCTCGGCGAAGGACAGCTTGGTCTCGGAGCCGTCCTCCTCGACGATGTGCAGGGCGGTGCGGTCGTTCCCGTCCGCGATGACGTCGAACCAGTCCAGGGCCCAGTTGAAGCGCTCGGGTCGGGGCCAGCTGAAACCCTCGTAGGCGGTGGCGTAGTCCTCGCGGTGGGCCAGCAGAAAGTCCCGTGCCTCGCGGAAGCGCTCGGTCACCGTCGTCATCACTCCTCCTCGATCCCGGACCATCGCCGGGCGATTCCCCGGCATCATGTAATCCGTGTCGCAGGTCTCCCTACCCCTGAACGGGGGTGAGCGCCACGTCCGATCGGGCAACGACTTGCGATCGGCGAAGAATCTGTCGTCACGCTCCGCACACGCATAAGGTGTATTCATTCACAAGTGACTTGAATTTCCCCATGCCGCTACCGTCCTGTTATTCGGCTCACCACACCGCCGGTCCGAAATTCAAAGATCTGTTGCCTAATATTGGGGCCCACACGACACAGGAGGGGAGCGGTGACCGTGCGACGGGACTTCCAGGAGTCTGGCCGAAGCCGCTCCGACCTGCTCATAGGCCGGGACGAGGCACTCATCGGGGCCCGCGAGCAGCTTTCGCGCGGCGGCAGCGTACTGCTGCACGGACCCGCCGGAATAGGAAAGTCCACCGTCCTGCGGACATTGGCCGCGGAATACGGCGAATCGGCACGAACCGTGTTGCGCTGCTCCGCCACCGAGTCCGAATCGCATCTCCCCTTCCTCGCACTCGCCGACCTTCTCGGCCTCGCCCTCGACGAGGTGTCCGCCCAACTGCCCGTCGCCCAGCGTGTCGCCCTGGAGGCCGCGCTCACCGGCCGCGGCGAGTCCACGCTCCAGCGCGACGGCCTCGCGCTGCGGCTGGCCGTGCTGTCCGCACTGCGCGCGCTGGCCGCCAAGGGCCCCGTCCTCGTCGTCGCCGACGACCTCCAGTGGCTGGACACCGCCAGCACCGAACTGCTCGGCTTCGCCGCCCGCCGCCTGGGCGACGACCCCGTCCGCATGGTGTTCGCCGGCCGGTCGGACGGCCAGGAGTACGACCGCTATCTACGCGCGTCCACACCCGACACCCTCGCGGTCCGGGTCAACCCGCTGACCCACTCCCAGGTGGCCGCGCTCCTCGACCACCGGGGCTACGGCGGCCTCCCGCGTTCGACCGTGCGGGAGATCCACCGCACCAGCGCGGGCAATCCGCTGTACGCCCTCGAACTGGGCCGGGCCCTCGCCGAGAACCCCACTCCCCCGCGTCCGGGCGAGCCCCTGCCGGTGCCGACCTCGCTGCGCGCGCTGGTCCTCAGCCGCCTGGAGATGCTGTCGGACGACGCCCGCCGCACCCTCCTCGTGGTGAGCGCCGGCGCCCGTCCCACCCTGGCCCTGCTGCACGAGGCGGGCCGGGAGAACGCCGAGGCGGAGACCGCCCAGGCCGCCGCCCTCGGGCTGCTGGCCACCGAGCCCGAGGGTCCGGCCGTACGGTTCGCGCATCCCCTCGTCTCGGCCGCGCTGTACGCCGAGGCGAGCGCCCAGGAGCGCCGGGCCGCGCACGCCGCGCTGTCCACGGCCGCCTCCGACCCGATCGAGCGGGCCCGGCACCTCGCCCTGGCCACCGAGGGCACGGATCCGGAGGTGGCCGCCCGGCTCGCCGAGGCCGCCGCGCTGGCCCGGGACCGCGGGGCGCCGTCGGTGGCGGCCTCGCTCGGACAGCTCGCCGTCCGGCACACCCCGGCCGACAGCGTGCCGAGCCCGGACGAGCACCGGCTGCGAGCCGCCGAGGACGCGATCACCTCCGGTGACCTGGATCTCGCTCGGGACATCGCCCGCCAGGTGCTCGACGGGACGGCTGTGCCCGACGAGCGGGTGCGGGCCTGGATCATCGTGATCGACACGGCCGGCCACGCCATGACGGAGGTCGACTCCGTCTTCCCGCAGGCACTGGCCGACGCGGGCGACGACCCTCGGCTGCTCGCCCTGATCCACTACCAACTGGCCTGGCGGGCGGTGCTCGTGGAGGGCGACTTCGCCGAGTGCCGCGAGGAGGCGGCACGCGCGGCGGAGCTGGCCGCACGCGGCGGCGACCGCCACACGGAGCTGATGGCGCTCTCCTTCCAGGCGCAGACCGAGACCCTGATGGGCCACCCGGACGCGCCCGCGACCATCAAACGCGCGCTGAAGGAGCCCCAGGACCCGGAGGTGACGGTCCATCACAACGGCGTCGGTTCGGCCCGGTTCCGCTGGCTGATCATGAGCGACCAGCTGCCCGAGGCGCGGGCCACCATCACCACCCTGCTGCGCGAGGTGCGCCGGCGCGGATCGGTCGAGAGCGAGGTCCACTTCCTGCGCGGCCTCGCGGAGACCGAACTGCGCTGCGGGCACTGCGGCCGGGCGCTCGACCTGGCCCGGGAGAGCCTGCGGCTGGCCCGGGACACCGGTATCGGCGAGGTCGCCTCCGCGATGCTCGCCGCGCTGGCCGAGGCATCCGGCGGCGATGTCGACCGGGCGCTGGCGCTGGCCCGGGAGGCCGTCGAACACGCCGAGGAGAACGGCGACCTGATGTATCTGTCCCGGGCCCAAGCGGCCCTGGGATACGCCCGGTTGGTGGCCGGGGACGCACCGGGCGCGGTGCAGTCGCTGCGCCGGGCACGGGAGTTGGAGCACGATCTCGGCGTCGACGACCCGGCGCGCGGGCGCTGGCAGAGCGACCTCGCGGAGGCGCTCGTACAGGTCGGCGAGACCGACGAGGCGCAGGAGGTCATCGACGTGTCGCGGGCCCACGCGCTGCGGCTGGGGCGGGAGAGCGTGCTCGCGGTGCTCGACCGGGCCGAGGCGCTGGTGCGTGCCGTGCGCGGCGAACACGACGCGGCGCTCGCCCAGTTGACGTCCGCGCAGGACCGACTGGCCAAGCTGGGCTATGGACTTGAGGAGGCGCGCGCCGCGCTCTCCCTGGCCGAGCTGCGCACCGGCCCCCCGGGGCCGACACCTGCCCCGACGTCGTACGACGAGGCCGCACGGCTGTTCAGACGCTCCCGCGCGCTGCCCTGGCTGCGCCGGGTGGACGCGGCCACCGTGCCCAACCCCGCGCCGCAGCCCCTCGTACAGCAGCCGCAGGCCGCCGCCGCGCTCGACGGGCTCGCCGCGATGGAACGTCAGGTCGCGGCGCTCGTGATGGAGGGTGCGACCAACCGCGAGATCGCCGGACGCCTGTTCATCAGCGTCAAGACGGTCGAGGCGACGCTCACCCGGGTGTACCGGAAGCTGGGGATCCGGTCTCGGGTGGACATCGTCAGGCTGGCGGCGGGACGCCACACCAAGTAACGCACACATACCAGGTACGGCCGCTCCTGCGCGGGATCCATCCTTGCGCTCTCACCGTACCGCGCTGTCGACCCCGGACGACCGAGGGTTTTCCCTCCCCCAACTCCCCTAGGGGGTTCCCTCATTGGGGAGACTCTTATCCGACTCCTACCTTGTGGATGTGCCGCAACGCCGGGCACACGGGGCAGCACCACCGCCCCGTGCACCACCCCCCACACCCGCGCGTCCCCCCACCGGCAATTCCCCCAAGAGGAGAACCCATGTTCGGGCTCGCTCGCGCCAAGAAGGCCGCCGCCGTGCTGACGGCCATCGCCGCCGCCGCCACGACCGCGTTGATCGCCGCCCCCGGCGCCGTCGCCGCCCCCCAGCCCATCGTCGGCGGAACCACGACCACCGCCGCGACGTACCCCTACGTCATGCAGATCACGGACTCCTCGCAGAACCAGTTCTGCGGTGGCACCCTCGTCTCGGCCACCAAGGTCGTAACTGCCGCCCACTGTATGGTCGACGAGACCACGAGCAGCGTGAGAGTCGTCGGCGGCCGTACCTACCGCAACGGCACCAACGGCACCGTCAGCCGGGTCACCAACATCTGGATCCACCCGAGCTACGTCGACGCCACCGAGGGCGACGACGTGGCCGTGCTGACCCTCGCCACCTCGATGCCGTACACCACGGCGTCGTACGTCACCTCGTCCCAGACGGGCGTGTACGCGGCCGGCACCACGGCCCGCATCATCGGCTGGGGCACCACCTCCGCGGGCGGCAGCTCCTCCAACCAGCTGCGCACGGCGACGGTCCCGACCGTCTCCAACGCCAGCTGCACCAGCTCGTACGGCTCCAGCTACATCGCGAGCGACATGGTCTGCGCCGGATACACCTCCGGCGGCGTCGACACCTGCCAGGGCGACAGCGGCGGCCCGCTGATGATCGGCGGCGTCCTGGCAGGCATCACTTCCTGGGGCGAGGGCTGCGCGGAAGCCGGCTACCCCGGGGTCTACACCCGGCTGACCACCTTCTCCAGCCTGGTGGCGACGCAGGTCGCGTCGTAACCAGTAGCGGTACAGCCACCACAGTCTCCTGAGCACCCCTCAGGTGAATGCCAGGGGGCGTTGCGGACCGGCCACGAGCGGTCCGCAGCGCCCCCTATCCACGTTTCCGGTCCGCTTCTCCGGTCCATGTCTCGGGTTCACGTCTCGGGTTCACGTCTCGGGTTCACGTCTCGGGTTCACGTCTCCGGCTCACGTCTCGGGTTCACGTCTCCGGCTCACGTCTCGGGTTCACGTCTCCGGCTCACGTCTCCGGTTCACTCTCATCCTCGTACGACGGTGCCGAACCGGATGTCGTACGCCGTCCCCGCGTGCAGCGTCCCGAGCATCCACTCGCCTTCCTCAACTACCGCTGCCTGTACGCCCTTTGTGAGCTTGCCGAACGGCTCGACCGTGAGCGTGCCGTCTGCGAGCCGCCACAGGCCCGCGACGAGTCCGTCGACGAGCAGGACGCAGTGCGCCTGATTGCCCGTCCAGGTACGGCCCTTGAGGTCGGTGGGGACGAGACGGGTGCGGTCGGCGTGCGAGAGGAGCAGGTTGTCGAACTCGGGCAGGAAACGCGGCGGGGCCGGGGTGTCCGGGTCGGGGCGGGGAGCGTCGGGGAGGTCGAACAGCTCGGTGCCGTGCTCGTCCCGGAAGGTGAGCAGCTGCGGGCGCAGGCGTTCGAAGGCGTCGCGGAGCCGGGTGAGGCCGGCCCAGGTCTGCATGTCCTTGACGGAGGCGGGGCCGAAGGCGGCGAGGTAGCGGAGCACGGTCGCGTCGGTCGTCGATGCCTGGTCGGGGTCCGGTTCGGCCCGGCGGCCGAGCCAGTGCTCGGCGGTGGTGAGGGCGACCTGGCCGCTGCGGCCCCACAGGCCGCGTGGGGTGACCTGGACGAGCGGGAGCCGGCAGCGGGCGGCGACGCTCAGGGACTGCGGGTCGGCGTCGGGCCATTCGACGAGGAGTGCCTCGCGCAGCTGCTTCATCGTGCGCGGCTCGGTCTCGACGAGGTCGCGGGCAAGGACGGTGAGCCGGTCGAGGTCGACGCCCACAAGTCCCTTGCGGAAGTAGGTGAGTTCGCGGTCCCGGGCGGGCTGGACGAGCGGTCGCAGGGTGAGGCAGTCGTCGGCGGTGTGGGTGTGGATGGTCGAGCGCATGGTGACGATCCGGACGGCCTCGTGCTCGGCCATCAGCCGGGAAAGTTCCTCGGGGTCGAAGCCGTCGAGGCGGGCGGCGAGCGCGTAGTACGGGGGCTTCACGTTCTGCGCCTGAAGACCGAGGAGGTGCGTGAGGGCGTCCTTGGCGGACATAAGCGACCTGGTGAGGAGCAGCTGCCGGGCGAGGGTGGCGCGGTTGAGGGCGCGGGGGCCGAGGACGGGAGGCGAGGTGGCCGGGGCCGATGCGGGGCTCGCCGTGGTGCCGCCGCCGGTGTCGGTGTCGCTGCCGGTTGTCGAGGGCGTCGTCTTCGTCGTCTTCGTCGTCTTCCGCATGTTCCGCACGCTAGCCCCGCTTGCGGACAGCTTCGGTCCGCGATCCTTGCCGAATGCGGACCGGACGCTTGCCCGACCTCAGGGGTCGAAGTCATTTGACCCGTATATCCTGCTCCGTGATCGACTCAGCCGCACCTGAACGCATGTTCGAGCACCGTCGAGACGGGAGCCAGCCGCGATGTCCGAGCGACGTGCCCGCCAAGCCTCGAAGAACGGACGGAAGCCGGCCTGGCGACGCGCCCTGACGCCACCCTCCGCACCGCCCACGAAGCCCGCCGCCCCCCGGACCGACGCACCACCCCCGGAACCGACCGAACCGACCGACAGCATCGTGCACGCGGCCCTCTACCGCGACGGGGTACGCGTCTCGACGCCCAGCACCCTCGCGGAGACCTTCCGCGAGCTGCGCGACGAGCCTGACGGCATGGCGTGGATCGGCCTGGCCCGCCCCACGGAGGCCGAACTCCTCTCCCTGGCAGACGAGTTCGACCTGCACCCGCTCGCCGTCGAGGACGCGATGGAGGCACATCAGCGCCCGAAGCTGGAGCGGTACGGCGACACGCTCTTCGTCGTCCTGAGCGCCGCCCGCTATCTGGACGCGGCCGAGGAGGTCGACTTCGGCGAGCTGCACGTGTTCGTCGGCGCCGACTTCCTGATCACGGTCCGCCATGGCGCGGCCCCGGACCTGTCGGCAGTACGCCGCCGCATGGAGGAGACCCCGGAGCTGCTGAAACTGGGCCCGGAGGCGGTGCTGTACGCGATCCTGGACGCGGTGGTCGACGGCTACGCACCGGTCGTCGAGGGCGTCCAGAACGACATCGACGAGATCGAGACGGAGGTCTTCCGGGGCGACCCGGAGGTCTCCCGCCGTATCTACGAACTCTCCCGCGAGATGGTCGAGTTCCAGCGCGCGACCCGCCCCCTGGTCGGCATGCTGCACAGCCTGATGGCGGGCTTCGCGAAGTACGGCACGGACGAGGAACTCCAGCGCTACCTGAGGGACGTGGCCGACCACGTCACCCACACCAGCGAACGCGTCGACGGCTTCCGCCAGGCCCTGACGGACATCCTGACCGTCAACTCCACCCTGGTGACCCAGCAACAGAACGCGGAGATGCGGGCGTTGGCGGAGGCGGGGTTCGAACAGAACGAGGAGATCAAGAAGATCTCGTCGTGGGCGGCGATTCTGTTCGCCCCGACGCTCGTAGGGACCATCTACGGCATGAACTTCGAGGACATGCCGGAGTTGGGCTGGAGCTTCGGGTATCCCTTCGCGATCGGTCTAATGGGGGTGGTTTGCGTGAGCTTGTACGTGATTTTCAAGCGGCGGGACTGGCTCTAGGGTTGAGCATTCCTCCTCACGGAGCTTGCGCTGTTTGCTCTCGCACCTTCCGAGAGTGGGGCTCTGACGAGCTCTGGGGAGTCCCTGGGGAGAAGTGATGCGGGTGATCTCCTCTCCCTAAAAAACTGGCAGCCCACGCGACGCCGCCGACCCTGCGACACATCACAGACAGTGACAGCCCTGCGGCACCCAGACGCTCCGAAACGCTGAATCTGCCGTGGCGACCCGATGATCCCAGAACGGACGCAAGCCTTGTTCACCGCGAGGAGGTCCGACGTGAGGGAGGCCAGCAACTCGCCACAGGCCGCGCCGTGCTTCCGAACGGGCAACACGGCATGCGCCTTCTAAGCGCTTGGCCGCAGGTTCGAGTCCTGCCGGGGGCGTACATACCCTCTCCCCTACGGAAACGCGTGAGGGGTTCTTTGATGTCCGGATGCACATCGCAGTGAGGACAAGCGCCTCGACTGTCCAAGATCGTGGACACATACCCCGACATCGGGGATACGGTTCGAACTGACGGATGCCTGGCTACCGCTCCTCATCCAGCACCTGGGCAGCCGCGCGCGGGTCCATGAGGTTGGACCACGCCTGTTCGGCCGGGAGCAGGTCCCGCTCGGGCAGGGCGTACTCCGGATACCAGCCGTCAGCCTCGCAGCCGGGGACGTTGCGCAGGATTAGCACGGTCAGGTTCGGCGGTACGGAGCCGGTGATCCGGACGGCGAGGTAGGTCTCGTGGCCGTCGTCCGCACGCACCTGGAGACCGAGGGCGAAGGTATCGAACTCGCATGTGTGTTCGCGCCCGTCGCGCAGCGTGGCGTGCGCCAGGTCCAGCAGAGTCGCCCGCAGGCGGCGCACGAAGCGGATACCGGCCTCGGCACGGTATCGGACGTGGTCCTCGCGTGCGGGCAGGAGGTGAGCAGTGTACGTCGCGGTCTTCAACCCATCGGAATGTTCCGCGTTGTAGCGAGCCCGGGCGGCACGGCCGTCGGCCTCCAGGGCTGCATAGAAGTCATCGCCCGAGCCGTCCTCGCGCCGGCCCGCCGCGACCAGCCACGGCATGTCGGCGTCCAGCCATACCGCGCCGCGCCACCGCTGCACCTTGACCTTGAACAACACATGGTCATCCACGGACCGAATGCGTTCGTGCTTGCCGTCCTCCTCCGCGAACTGCTCGGACACCTTGGCCAGCACCGGGTGGTCGGCCTCGTCCAGCGGCGCCGTGACCGGCGGCACCGCGAGGCCCAGATCCTCGCGCAGACAGCGCAGCGTCGGGCGTGCTGGGCGCAGCGGGCCTGGTCCGCTCATTCCTCGATTCCTCCGACCGCGTCGATCTCCTCCGCGGTCAGCCCGGTCAGCAGCATCACATCCGATTTCAGCGAGCCATCCAGCACACTGAGCGCCTCCACCATCCCGGACCGCAGATCCTCACGGCGCTGTTCCAGATACACCCGGACCGCCTCGGCCACCAGGTCCTTCTTCGTCAGCCCCAGGAAATGAGCGCCCTGACTGATCAATTTGTCCGTCGCCGGGTCCACCTTCAGCGGGGACTGGCGCACCGGCTTCGCCGCCATCGTCATCATCAACACCTCCACAGCCATAGTACCTAAATACCTCACGCCGTAGTTGATTCCGGCGTCACTGCTGCCGATCGCCCTGACTCCGGCCGAGGGCACGCGCCTTCGGTAGATGCGGCGGCGCGAAGAAGGCTCAGCGGCGTGCTCGGCAAGCCGGCTGGCCCAGCCTGCCAATCGCGGGGAACCGGAGGGGCCGATCGCCCGCACCTACCCGCTGGAGCACGTACGGGACGCGTTCCGCAGGCTGGAACGGCAGCACACGCACGGCAAGCTCGTGCTCCGACCGTAGCTCCGGCTATCCGAGACGCCTCTTGAACAGGCACCCCCGGAACACCCCGACCGTCACGGACTCCCCCTCATATGGCCGCCAACGGTGCTCGCCGTGACCATTGTCGGCCACGGGGGACGACACGGGCAAAGCGTCCCGGAATCGATAGCAAGCGCCTTGATGGTTTCGTTCGTGGGCGACCTGCGAGCAGGCAGGTGAGCACATCGCTTGGGTCCACACCCCCTCTAAGCGCCTGATCCATCCAGTTGCGACCAGGTTCTCTTCTTGGTCGTCAGCGGTCCTCCACGATGAAGCAAGCCCGTTCGTAGAGCTCGTCGAACGTGATGACTTCAACGTCTTGGATAGATCGCCTGTACTGCTCAAAGGAAGTGATCTTCTCCGGGTTCGTCGCGCTGCGGTCGGTGAACTCGGTGAGGCTTCCGATCACCAGCACCTGTCGGGGGCGGGCGGTCGAGATTTCGATGTCTGTCGGGGCGCCGTCGTTCCGGTAGAGCCTGTGCAGTTCGCCGGTGACCAGTCGTAGTGCCTTGTGGGCAGTCTTCTGTACCTGCGCTACGGCGCCGACGACGTCCTTGGAGACCTGGTAGACGTCCGGGGCCCGGTACAGCGCGCTGGCCAGCAGCGGTGTCCGGTGGGTTTTGATCTCGCAGAGCAGCAGGCTGCTGATGAAGCCCTTGGAACGCATGACGGCGTCACTGCGCTTTCCTGCCCCTGTGAAGATGTTGGCGCCAGTCGTGATGCGCTCCAGTTTGCCGTCGTCGAGGGGTTCACAGGCGACGAGGTTGAGGCCGTACCCGAAGATCCACGGATTCTCCTCGAAGAAGCCCTGCCAGACCGCTTCCGGCCCTGCCACCCGGCCACGCTCCTACTCGAAGAACTCCGGGTCTGTCAACAGCCTCTTGAACCGCTGGAGTTGCAACTTGCGGTTGCTGATTCGCCGAATGTCCTCTTCCGTGAGGGCACCGCCGATAGCGGTCCTGACGGCTTCGAGGAGCGTCGTCCGGTCTTGGTCGGCGAGCAGCCGAGCCAACTCGGCCTCACCGTCGATGGCCGACCGTCGCCTGCCCCCAGGGATGTTGTCCAGCCCAACGCAGTTCTGGATGAAACAGATGACCTTCCAGAAGTTCTCGTGGACGTCATTGGTGTCGACGAGCGCCTTGATGATCTGAGTGGATTCGGTACCTGGTATCGCCTCCATGGCCACTGTCCTCGCGGCCTTGGTCTTGTCCTTCTTCCACAGTTTGATTCTGGGCGAGAGGGCGCCGTCCCTGTTGATGAGGGTGACGTTGCACAGAGTTGCCACCAGTGGCCGGTCATCGAGTAGAAAATCGGTGATCATTCGGTCCGTGCGGGTGTCGTAGAAATAGGAGAACCCGCGGCCGCGGATCTCAAGGTCGGCGAAGTCCTGCCGCGCAACGTCGAACTCTGTGGACGGAAAGTCGATTCGGAAGCGTCGAGCCACCGAGAGATCGAGCTCAGGCTCGGCGGTCTGGTTCCTCCAGTCCGGCGGAACGGCCAAGGACGGCCCGATGTCACCATCGACCACGAGGGACTGAACGTCTTCGCGCTGGAGCCAGGTGAGCACGGTTCCCAGTCGCTGCCAGATCGCGTCGGTAACCGCTGTTGTGAACTCCGGCAGAAGAGCGCGATCCACCGTAAGCACAGCCTCGTACGTGGCGGCCGTCCATCCGTCACCGGGCATGGGGTGGTAGAAGCGGCCGTCACACCGCAGCGTGAGGACAGCCGAGCGGAGCAGGTCGCGGGCGACCTCCTCGCCGTCGCGGTCAAGGAGGCTGTAGGTCTGCCCTAGAACGAGGTCGAGTTTGGCGGTGTCGTCGTCACCGACAGGCAATGAGATCAGCGGGCCGGTGGCCTGAGTGGGGACCGGCGTGTAAAGCGGCCGGCCCGACAGGAACTCGAATGGGCGGAGAGTCCAACCATCAGGCCCGAGGCGGCGGTTCAGCTCCTCGACGCGCTTGGATGACTCGTCGACGTCGGACTGTACTTCTGGATGAACGAGCCGCGCCAGAAAGGCAAGAAGCACCTCATCGGGGCCATCGCCGAGCCGGAAGCGCGGGTCCTCGAAGACCCAGTCGTCGCCCCAGTCCAATGGGTTGTTGATCCGGTGCTGGACGATGTCGCCACGCGCCGTCGTAAACCGGGAATCCGTAGACGCCAACCGGTCCAGGTCGTACAAGCCGACCAGAAAGTCGATCTCGTCGAGCCGTCCCCACCAGGGGCCGCCCTCACCGCGCAGGTAGTCAAAGATGTCGCTTCGCGTCACCGCCGTGATCCTCTGCACACTGTGCGGTGCTGGGGAGGCGTCGGACTCAGTCATGCGCCCAGGATGGACGTGCATCGGCGCACCCGACGGGCCATTGGGCCTCTTGGGCCTCTTGACTTCGGCGGGTGAGGTCGTCGTCAGGGCTCCGACGTGGCGAGGCCTGTCAGGCCACGCAAGTCCTTCACAATTCCTGAGGACGCCGACGGCGAAGTGTCCACCGTCCCAAAGAGACTTGCACTCGGAGACCGGCGCCCCGTCGCCTCAGGGCTGATGTCAACCCCGGGCCTCCGTACGGCATGCCACGCTGACCTGGCCAGCGCATGGCAACGACTCAGAAGTTTGTCAAGTCCACTCGAGGTGATGGCTGTTGCGGCCTAGTGTCTCGTGATCCTGTTTGCATCACTTTGAGTTGTTCGCGACGAGCTTCTTGATGTTGGTCTGGACGAGTCGGACCTTCGCCAGGATCTCGCCGGCTGTCGCGGTCCAAGTGAAGGGCCTGGCCTCGGAGTTCCAGGAGTCGATGTAGTTGCGGATCTGCGTGATCAGGACGTTGACGCTGGCGAAGGTGCCGCGGCGGATCGACTGCCTGGTCAGCATTCCGAACCAGGTCTCGATCTGATTGATCCAGGAAGACCCGACGGGGGTGAAGTGAAAGTGGACGTGGGAGTTCTTGGCCAGCCATGCCTTCACTTCCGGCGTGGTGTGGGTGGAGAGGTTGTCCAGGACGACATGGATCTCCTTTCCCGCATGCGGCTTCACCGCCTTCTTCAGAAAGGCCAGGAAGTTCTTGCCGTTCCGGCTCGGCTTGCACTCGCCGATGACTTCGCCGGTGGCGACGTTGAGGGCGGCGAACAGGTTCGTGGTGCCGTGCCGCACGTAGTCGTGGGTGCGCTTCTCGGTGGCCGCGAAGGCGACCGGCAGGACCGGCTGAGTGCGGTCCAGCGCCTGGATCTGCGTCTTCTCGTCGATCGAGAGCACGACCGCGCCACCGGGCGGAGCGAGGTAGAGCCCGACCACATCGGCGACTTTCTCCGCGAACGCGGGGTCCTTGGAAATCTTGAAGGTGCCGCTGCGATGCGGCTTGAGTCGCTCCTCGCGCCAGATCCGCGCGATGTAGTGCCAAGACACGGTGATGTTCTCGGTCCGCTTCAGGTACTTCGCCAACTCGCGCGTCGACCAGTGCGACAGCCCGGTGCCGGCCGGTGGTGTCATACGCGTCAGCGCAATCACCCGCGCCCGTACCCGTGCCGGCACTTGGTCCCGGGCTCCACCGGGGCGATTGCCTTCCAGCCCGGCCAGCCCGCCCCGGGCATAACGGGTCTTCCAGCGGTCCACGGTCGGCAGCGACACCCCGAGCAACTCGGCAATGTCCTTGCGCCGCCGTCCCTCACTCGACCACAGCACGATCCGGGCCCGCGTCGCCAAATCCGCGGGCACATCACGACAATTCGCCAACTCCCGCAACTCGGCGGCCTGTTCCAGGGAAAGCTCCATACCAGCACCAACGAGACACGCAAGATCGCGTAACGCGAACGGAATCACGAGACACTAGTGTCGCGTGTTTGAAGTAGGTTTACGTTTGTAGTTTCGGGACAATGGAGCTGTGTATCTGGCCGCTGCGTTGCAGCTCCGTGAGGGTGACCGGTCGCGCCTGGAGGCGTTGACGCGGATGTCGACGGCCCCGGCGGGGTTGGTGCAGCGGGCGCGGATCCTGCTGCTGGCGGCGGAAGGTGTGCCCAACACGGACATTGCCGTCCGGTTGGGGACGTCGCGTCCGACCGTGCTGAAGTGGCGTGGCCGCTACGAGGAGTCGGGCATCGAGTCGCTGGGCGACCTGCCGCGCCCGGGCCGGCCCGGGACGGTGGACGAAGTTGCCGTGCTGGTGTCCACGCTGGCTGAGGACGGCAGGCCGCCGGCGCACCTGGCGGTCACGCACTGGTCGTCGCGGCTGCTTGGGAAGGAGCTGGGGCTGGCCTACTCCACCATCGCCAAGATCTGGCGCAAGTGGGGCATCCAGCCTCATCGGGTGGAGACGTTCAAGTTCTCCACCGACCCCGCGCTGGAGCCGAAGATCCGTGACATCGTCGGTCTCTACCTGGCGCCGCCGGAGAAGGCGGTCGTGGTCTGCGTGGATGAGAAGACGCAGATACAGGCGCTGGACCGCACCGCCCCGATCCTGCCGCTGCGGCCGGGCCTGCCGGAACGGCAGACCCATGACTACAAGCGCAACGGGACCACCTCTCTGTTCGCCGCCCTGGAAGTCGCCACCGGAAGGATCAGCGCCGACGCGTGCTTCGAGCGGCACACCAACGCCGAGTTCCTGGCCTTCCTCAAGCAGGTCGCCAAGGCCCACCCACGCGTGAAACTGCACGTCGTGGTCGACAACTACGCCACCCACAAGCACGCCAACGTAAAAGCGTGGCTGGCGAAGAACCCGCGGGTGACCCTGCACTTCACGCCCACCTCCTGCTCGTGGCTCAACCTCGTCGAGGTCTTCTTCGGGATCATCACCCGCCAGGCCATACGACGCGGCACCTTCGAGTCCGTCCCCGACCTCAAGGCCGCCATCCGCGCCTTCATCGACGGCTACAACACCCGCTGCGAACCCTTCACCTGGACCAAAACCGCCGACCAGATCCTCGACAAGATCAAACGTAAATAGACTTCAAACACGCAACACTAGCTTCGAGGAGCAGATCTCAACTGGTTCGAAGGGCAGGCACCGTGAAGAGTCAGGGCAAGGCGCGAGGTGCAAGCGGCAAGCCGTCGGAACCGGTGCGCAGGGAGGTATGGGTGCGCAGTGGGGGCAGGTGCGCACTCTGCAACGCCTACCTGCTGGAGGGTTCGATGTCATGGCGGACGCTGAATCTCGGTGAGCTGGCTCATATCGTCGGACGCGGCAACAGCGTCCGCTCTCCACGGGGTGAACATCCCCTGGACCGCGCGCAGAGGGAGAACGCCGACAATCTGATGCTGTTGTGCGCCGATCAGCACGGTGAGGTCGATGCGGCAGGCGTGAGGGGCCTCGCGTTTTCCGGACAGGTGTCTGACCGTCTGTTTCACGCGGTAATTCGCAACTTCTCGTATTCGGCGTGGACTTCGCGCGGAGGGCGGTAACCCACTGCCGAGTGGAGGCGTTTGCGATTGTACCAGAATTCGATGTAGCGAGTGATGTCCTGCCGGGCGGCCTCGCGGGTCAGGTAAGTCACCCTTGATGCACGCTCGTTCTTCAGGGCGCCGAAGAATGATTCGGCCATGGCATTGTCGAAACAGATCCCGGTGCGGCCGGAAGATCTGCGGAGTCCGTACCGGTCGAGCGTCTTCCCGAACTCGGCTGACATGTAGTTGCTTCCGCGGTCGGAGTGAAATATCGCGCCGGCCGAGAGGTTCCTGTTGCGTGCCGCGTTGTGGATCGCCCTGGATATCAGTGGGGTTTGGTAGTGGTCGTCCATTGCGTAACCGATGACTTCCTTCGTGCAGCAGTCGATGACCGTTGCGAGGTACAGCCAGCCTTCCCCGGTCGAGATGTAGGTGATGTCGCCGACGAGTTTTTCGCCGGGCGCATCCGCGGTGAAGTTGCGCCCGACGAGGTCCGGCACCTGGCCGGCCGCGGCCTTGGTGAGGCTGAACCTCTTCGGCTGCGGCTGGCAGGGCTCAAGGCCCAGCTCGCGCATGAGCCGGCGGACGAGCTCCAGTCCCGCGGTGACGCCCCAGCGGTGCAGCTGGGCCTGGATGCGCCGGTGTCCGTAGGTGCCGTCGGACATGTCGAAGGCTTTCTCGACGAGCAGTTTCAATTCTTCGCGCCGCTGGGTCGTCGCGGATTCCGGGCGGGATCGCCAGTCGTAGTAGCCGGATCTAGATACGCCGAGTCGGCCGCACATGAACTCGACGCTGTATGCGTACTCCTCGGTGTCGAGCCGCATCTCGTCGATGAACTCGTACTTGCTTGCTACCGGGGATCCTTCGCGAAGTACGCTGCGGCTTTTTTCAGGAAGGTAACTTCCATCTCCAGCTCGCGGTTGCGTCGTTCGAGTTCCTTCAGGCGCGCCCGCTCGGTTACCGTCAGTTCGGCGTCGGGAGCCGGTTCCTGCTGCTTCTGGTGCTTCTTGACCCAGCCGCGTAGTGTCTCCGGGTTCAGCTCAAGCTCCCGGGCGACTTCGGAGATCGTCTTGCTTGACCTCAACGCGATCTGGACGGCTTCCTCGCGGAACTCCGGCGAGTACTTACTGGGTGGCGCCACTTCTTCCTCGTTTCCTGTTCAGGACAACCCTATTGGGTCCCCGTCCGGAAACTTCGTGGCCCCTCAGGCGGGCTGGATCTGTTCACGGTGGAGAAGCTGCGCCGAGTCAAGCAGGAACATGAGGACCGGATTCGGCATGTGACGGGTCTCGGTTCGGACCGTGCAACCACGGTGGTGCGGATGGTGGGTTCGGTCCACGGAAATCATGTGGAGTTGTCCCGGCAGACCGCTGCTGCTGCTGCGGTCATCGCCGGGGACCGATATCCGCTGTTCCTGGAGTCCTACGCGCGCCATGGCCTCGAAATCGACCTACGTGGTGTGCCCGGCGAATCGCCAGCCGCCCCCTGCGCGGCGTCACGAGCTACTGCCATTCGTGCGTACTACCGCATGGCGACCCAGTTGGTCGACGACGTGATCGAGCGGCAGCTACGACCTGGCATCACACGCGATGCCGTGCGGCATGGGAGCGTATTCGGCTTTGCACGCCTGCCGATGCTGGTGCATCTGGGTTCCCGGCAAACGGGTGATCGATCACGCCACGCCCTTGCCGCTCGGCTCACACGAGGCCCGAGCTTCCCTCTCCGTTGCTCCGGCCTTCATTGCGCGCGTTCCTCTAGACGCCGCGGCCAGTGAAGCCGCCGCAGGGCCGACGGCGACGGGGTGTGACCGGTACGCCTGGTGGTCCGGTGTCGCGACTCCGGCGACACGGGTTCCAACACGAGCCCGCGCCATGGGGAGAATCCGGGGAGTATGGGCAACGCTGGGGAGCGCATGGGGAGAATCGACTGCGCAACGGGACACGAGTACGAAAGGCCGAGAAAGACGCATCAGGCCAGGCCAGGGCCCCGTACAGCACCATCACCGCAGGTCAGCGCCCCCAGGTAGGCAACGTCAAGAAGATCTCGTCGTGGGCGGCCATTCTGTTCGCTCCGACGCTCGTCGGGACGATCTACGGCATGAACTTCGAGGACATGCCGGAGTTGGGCTGGAGCTTCGGGTATCCCTTCGCGATCGGTCTGATGGGGGTCGTCTGCGTCAGTCTGTACCTGATCTTCAAGCGGCGGGACTGGCTCTAGAGGCCGTCCGCACCTCCGCCCCCGTCACCGCCGGGGAGTGCGAGACGGCGGCCGTCCAAATATCTGGACCCCTACTGGCCGCTCAACCCATGAGTGCTCGTCACCCCTTCACCGCGCCGGAAGTGAGTCCCTGGACGATGTAACGGCTGGCGAAGGCGAAGAGCAGCATCGTGGGTGCGATCGTGAGGACCGCCGCCGCCGACATCGAGCCCCAGTCGATGTTGAAGCTGGAGATGAAGCCGTTCAGCGCCGTGGGGACGGTCTTGTTGGCGTCGCTGTTCATCAGGGTTACCGAAAGGAACAGCTCGTTCCAGCAGTTGACGAAGTTGAAGATGAACGCCGCGATGATGCCGGGCTGCATGACCGGCAGCAGCACCCGGAAGAGTGCCCCGAGCCGTGAGCAGCCGTCGATCATCGCGGCCTCCTCCAGCGCGTCCGGCACGTTCTCGAAGAAGCCGCGGAGCATCACCGTGCAGAAGGGGATGCAGACCGCGACGTAGACGAGGGTCAACCCGAGCCGGTTGTCCACGAGTTGGAGTTCCGTCATCAGCATGTACAGCGGCCCGAGCGCGATGAAGGACGGGATCATCTGGGTGACCAGGGCCGCCATCAGGAGCGCGGTCTTGCTCCGGAACTCGAAGCGCGCAAGGACGTACGCCGACAGGAGGGAGATGACGGTCGCCACCACGCCGGCGACCGTGGCGATGACCAGGCTGTTGGTGAGGTAGACGCCGAACTGTGCCTTGCTGAACAGGCCGGTGTAGTTGGCGAGCGAGAAGTGCTCGGGCCAGTAGGCGATCGAGGGGCTGAAGATCGTCCCGGGGCTCTTGAGCGAGGTGATGGTGATCCAGTACAGCGGGAAGACCGTGACGATCAGCCAGCCCGTCAGGAACGTGACGCGTACGGCGCGTCCGGCGGTGGACTCCTTGTTGATCATGACGTCTTTCCGTTCCGCTCCCGGGTGGCCGTGAGGTAGAAGACCGAGAAGACCATCAGCATGGCGACGACGATCAGCCCGACCGCCGAGGCCTTCCCGTAGTCGCCCTGCTGGGTGATGGAGATCATCCACGTGGTCACGATGTGCGTCTCGTTGGACGGGCCGCCGCCGGTCATGCCGAAGATGATGTCGGGGAAGTTGAAGATCCAGATGACCCTGAGCAGGACCGTCAGCGCCAGCGTCGCGCGGATGGAGGGGATGGTGATCTGGAAGAGGGTACGGACCTTTCCGGCGCCGTCGAGCGCGGCGGCCTCGTAGATCTCGTCGGGGATCGACTGCAGCGCGGCCAGGATCATGATGGTGAAGAAGGTGACCCCGTACCAGATGTTGGCGATGACGACGGCGGTCATCGCGGTCTTCGGGTCGGCCAGCCACGGGATCGGGGTGTCGATCAAGTGGGCTTTTTCCAGCAGGTCGTTGACGACTCCGAACTCGCTGTTGAACATCCAGCGGAACAGGATGCCGATGAGGAACCCGGAGATCGCCCACGGGAAGAAGATCAGCGCCTGGTAGAGCCCGCGGAAGCGGAACTTGCGGCGCAGCCACAGGGCGATGGCGAACCCGATGACGAACTGGGGCACGATCGAACCGACCACCCAGACAGCGGTGTTGTCCAGGACGGTGTAGAAGACCGGGTCGTCCAGGATGCCCTTGAAGTTCTTGAGGCCGACCCAGGAGGTGTCGGTGAGGTCGTTCAAGTTCCAGTTGCGGAAGGCCATTTGACCGCCCGCGATCATGGGGTAGTAGACGAACACCGCGACGAACAGGGCGGCCGGCGCCATGAACGCCGCGATGCTCAGGCCCCGGCGGCCGGTGAAGACCGGCCGACGCGGGCGCGGGGGCGCAGGCGCCGAGGTCTTCGCGGGTGGCGGGGCCACCTGCCGGGGCCCCGCGTCGGTGGTTGAGGGATTCACGTCCGGCCTTCCCGCCAGCCCTACTGGCTCTTCCACTTCTCGGTCCAGTAGGTGTCCCAGCCGGCCAGGAGCTCCTTGGGCGTCATCTTGCCCAGCAGCACCTTCTGGATCTCGGAGTCCGACTTCTGGATCCACTCGGTCCACCAGGAGGAGTTACGGGGCTGGGTGACCGTGATGTACGTGTCCGGGTTCTCGGTCATCTTCACGTAGCTCGCCCAGGCGCCCGTCTTGTAGAACGTGTCGGCGGCGGAGCTCTTGAGGATGGGAACGAGGCTGTTCTTCTTGTCGAAGGTGGTGGCCGCGTCGCCCTCGGAGAGGAACTTGACCAGCTTGACCGCCTCCGCCTTGTGCGTGCTGCCGGACGCGATGCCCCAGCCCGCGGTCGCCACCGGCTGAACGGCCTTGCCGCTGGGGCCGGTCAGCAGCGGGGCCGTATTCCATTGCTTCGTGGTGATCGACTTCGACTCGGCCACCGTGGCGATCACTTCGGGGTCCTGGAGGAGGAAGGCCGTCGAGCCGTTGGAGAAACCCTCGACCATCTCCGGGTAGCCCCAGGCGACGGACGACGGCGGCGACGCCTTCTTGAAGAGCTTGAAGTACGTCTCCAGAGCGGTGAGCGCCTCCGGCGCGGAGAAGATCGTCTTGCCGTCGGTCAGCTTGAAGCCGTTGTCACGGTCGATCCTGTCGGCGACGTACGCCTCAATGACCGCGACCGCGTTGCTGTTCGCGTTCGTTCCGCCTCGGAAGGCATAGCCGTACCGGCGCTTGTCGGGGTCCTGGATGGCGGTGGCCTGCTCCAGCAGGTCGTCCCAGCTCGCGGGCGGGGCGCTGTAGCCGGCCTCGGAGACCAGGTCGGTGCGGTAGTAGAGGCTGAGGCCGTAGAAGCCGTACGGGATGTAGTACGTCCGGCTCTTGGCGTCCTTCGAGTACTTGACAGCGTTGTCGGTCAGCGCGTCCCAGCCGCTCCAGCCCTTGAGGGGCTTGCTCATGTCGTAGAGCCAGCCGTTGGTCGACCACGGCCCGGCCGTGATGTCCCGGACCTCCATGGTGTCGATGCCGCTGCCGGACTGGAGCATCTGCTGGATCTTCTGGTCCGCCTGTTCGGTGGGCGGGGAGATCAGATCGACCTTGATCTTGGGGTTCTGCTTCTCGAACTGGCCGATGAGGGTCTTCAGTACGGCCGTACGGGCCGGGTTGGTGAGGCTCTCGACCATGTGGAGCGTGACGGTTCCGTCGCTCGCGCCGGAGCCGCCGCCGACGGCACAGCCCGACACCGTCAACGCGGTGGCGAGCCCGAGGGCGACCGCTGCTGCCTTTCTGCTGCTCAACACTGTGCTCTCCCAGTTCCGGGGGGGTCTGCGATGGATCTGATGGATCTGATGGATCTGATGGATCTGATGGATCACTGCGATGTGAGGTGTGCGTCGTGCTGGGTGCGGGCCCATGCGCCGAGCACCGGAACGCAGTGCTCGGCGAAGTACTCGAAGTCGGCGGCCGTGTTGTACACGTGCGTCGACAACCGGAGGTAACCGATACCTCCGAAGCTGGTGAAGGCGGCCTCGACGCCCAACTCCGCGGCGACGCGGTCGCGCAGGGCGTCCGCGGCGGCGTGCGTGGTGCCGAGGCCTTCGGGAAGCCGGACCAGACGCAGCGCGTTGACCGGCATGCCGACGTCAACTGCGCTGTCGACGCCGGTGAGTTCGGCGAAAGCATCGCCGACGATCCGTTCCGCGTAGTCGGCCAGCGTCCGCATGTAGGCGCGTGCCGTGTCCCAGCCCCAGGTGTGCTCGACGAAGCCGAGGGCGGTCGGCGCGGCGAGGTAGCTCGTGACGTCGACGGTGCCCTGGGTGTCGAAGCGGGCGGGGTACGGCTCCGGGGCGCCCCACGAATCGATCAGCGGGTGGAGGTCGTCGCGGAGCGGACCGCGGGCGACCAGGGCCGCCGTACCCCGCGGCGAGCAGCCGAACTTGTGGAGATTGCCGACCCACACGTCGCAGTCCAGCCCCGCGAGCGGGTCCTCGGCCAGTCCTGGCACATGTGCGCCGTCCACCAGCAGCGGGATGCCGCGTTCACGCGCCACGCGTCCGATCCGCTCCACGGGCATCCAGCGGGCGGTGGCCGAGGTGATGTGGTCGAGGACGATCAGGCCCGTCGCGTCGGTGGTCCCGGCGAGGATCGCCTCGTACGCACGGTCCTCGTCCGCGTCGAGCGGAACGTGCGCGGTACGGACGGTGCCGCCCCAGCGCCGGGCCAGGCGCTGCGCTCCCATGGTGACGGCGCCGTAGCCATGGTCGGTCACAAGGACCTCGCCGCCTGGCCTCGCCGGTACGTTCGTGTAGACGACGCTCGCGCCGCCGCTGGCGTTCGGGACCAGGGCGAGGTCGTCGACGGCGACCCGCAGGAACGCGGCGACCTCGGTCCGGGCGGCCGCGACCCGGGCCGACAGCCCTGGGAACCACACGCCCGGCGAGCGGTCCATCTCCGCCCGCAGCCGGTTCTGCTCCTGCTGTGCGACGACCGGAACCGCCCCGAACGACCCGTGGTTGACGTGCTTGTGCGCGGGATCCAGCGACCAGGCTTCGGCCGCCGGTCTTCCGTCGGCGAGCAGCAGGGGGCTCGGCGCGGTGGTGACAGTGCTGACATCCAGCTCGCTCACGTATGACTCACGATCTCCCTGGCCCCATGACGGCAGGCCCACACATCGGACGGCAACGAAAATAGGTCAGATGACTTGCGGCGCATCGTGGCATCGAGACGCTGGGGCAGGCAAGGGGCCGGGGGCACCGACATCAGACGGTCACGGGGAACAGAGGGGCGTTCCGCACTTGTATCGCATCCTTGAGCACCCAAAGAATGCCCCCTTACCTGCAAAGATGCCGATGGATGGGACTCGGTGGCGCAATCCGCGAGGCGAGGGGCGACTTGATGGCGTTGTGACCGACCGATTACGCCCTAGAAATAAGTCATTGGATGACTTGAGGGGAGATGCCGTAACTCATCAGATGACTCTGTAGGCTGCCGAAGGCCGAGCGAAGCGGCCGAGTCCTCAGGAGGGGAAGAATGTCCGCAGTTGACCAGGCGTTCCACGGACTACGGCACATGATCTCCACCGGCCGCCTGGTGGCCGGGCAGCGCATCCCGCCGGAGGGCGAGCTGTGCGAGGAACTGGGCGTCTCCCGGGGCTCCTTGCGCGAGGCCGTACGGATGCTCGCGGCCCTGCGGGTGATAGAGCCCCGGCACGGCTCGGGCACCTATGTCTCACAGCTGCGGCCGGAGGACATCGTCGGCAGCCTGTCGCTCACCGTCGACCTGCTGCCGCTCGCCGGACTGCTGGAGATGTACGAGATCCGGCGGATCCTGGAATCCCATGCGGCGGCGCAGGCGGCGGCCCGGATGACCCCCGAGACACTGAAGTCGATCTTCGAGCACATCGAGGCGATGGAGGCGACCGAGGACCCGGAGCGGGTCTCCGCCCTCGACCAGAGCTTCCACGCGGAGATCGCCCGCGTCGGCGGCAACCCCACGCTCGGTTCGCTGCTCGGGGTGTTCCGGGCCCGGTCCCGCGCCTATCAGGTGTTCACGCTTCCCGACGGCCCGCACATCAAGCGCGCCAGTGACGAGGACCACCGCGCGATCGCCACGGCACTCGCCAACCGCGATCCCGTCGCCGCCTCGGGCGCGGCCGCGGCCCACGTGGCCCATACGGAGAAATGGCTCACGGCCTTCCTCCAGCAGCAGCCGGCCGGCGACGGCGACGCGGGCGCCCAGGAATAGCTGCTCCGGTCGGCGTTGTCCGGTGGGTCGCCGCCTCGGGGAAACGCACGACCGTGGCTGGAGCAGCGCGCGGCGCCGTTCATTCAGTCCGTCCCTCGGGCCGGTCATGGCTGGTGACCAGGTGTTCCAGGCGGTCGAAACGGTCGTGCAGGGCGCGGGCGGTGTCCTCGCACAGTTCGTGGGCGGTGTGCGCGAGACGATGCCGGCGTTTCTCCTCCCGGCCGACGAACCAGGTGGCGAGGGCCGCGGTGACCATGCCGTACGTGGTGATGCCGACGACCATCACCACGGCGCCGACGATCCGGCCCCACAGGGTCACCGGGTAGAAGTCGCCGTATCCGACGGTCGTCGCCGTCTCGACCGACCACCACAGGGCCTTCGGGTACGACGTCAGGTTAGCGCCCCTGGCCCCCTCCTCGGCGGCCACGACCGCCCACGAGCCGAGGAGCATCACCGCCCCGAGGGCCGCTGTGGTGCCGCCCGCCGCCTTCAGATGCAGCGAGCGGCCCTCACGGCCGAGGAGGAACTCGACCGTCCGGGTCCAGAACTGGGGCAGCATGCCCCGGATCCTGCGGGACGGACGGCGCGCGGGCCTTGCGGGCGCGCGGTGGGGGCGGGCGTGTCATTCCATCGGCCGGTGCGGGCCGTGGGTGGGGGTGGAGGGAGAAGGAGGCCGGCGCGGGCTCGGGGCAGGGCTGCTTTCCTCGCCCCCGCCGCCCCTACCCGTTCCCATCCCCAGGGGCTCCGCCCCTTCGACCCCGTCAGGGGGCGCAGCCCCCTGAACCCCCGGCCGGGACTGCGTCCCCAGCACCCCGCTCGGGGGTGTGGGCCTGGAGGTTCGGCGGGGACTGCGTCCCCTGCACGCCGCTTGGGGGCGTGCGCCTGGGTGTTCGGTGGGGGGTGGGGCCCGTACATCCTGCTTGACGGCGCGAGCCTGGACCCCGCTCGGGGGCGTGTGCCCGGACGTTCGCTGGGGTGGGGCCCGTGCATCCCGCTTCGGGCTGCGCACCTGGAACCCCGGCGCGCATCGCGTCCTCCGTGGTGCTACCTCTGGGCTGTCTCGGTCTGTTTCGGGTGGGTGGCCATGGTCCTCAGGGTTTCGAAGGCGGCGGCCGTCGGGCTGGTCGGTTCGGCTTGGTAGACGACCAGTTGTTGGTGGGGGGCTCCGTTGACCGTGAATGCCGCGAATTTGATGTGCAGGTCGCCGACCTGGGGGTGTTTGAGGTGCTTGCCCTCTTGGGATTTTCCTTTCACGTCGTGCCGCTGCCAGAGCTCGGCGAATTCCTTGCTCTGGGCGGAGAGTTGCGTCACGACTTCGGCGATTCGGGGCGATTCGGGGTCGTGGCCGTAGGCGGCCCGGATTTCGGCGGTGCAGGAATGCGCGGCCCGCTCCCATTCCTGGTAGAACTCGCGGCCCGCCGGGTCGACGAACACCATGCGGGCGAGGTTGTCGAACGCGTCGAACCCGCTGTGGAGGGCCGTGGCAAGGGAGTTGCCCGCCATGATGTCGAGGGCCGGGCCGACGACGAAGGCCGGGGTGTGCTCCCAGCCGTCCATCAGTTGCAGCAGCTGCTGGCTGACGGCCGTCTCGCCTCGGTCGCGCGGGCGTTGCGAGGCGGTGAGGCAGAGGCGGTTGAGATGGTCGGTGGCCTCCGCGTCCAGTTTCAGCGCCTGCGCCACGGCGTCGAGGACCTGCGGGGACGGGCTGTTCTCGCGGCCCTGTTCCAGCCTGATGTAGTAGTCGGAGCTGACTCCGGCGAGCAGCGCGACTTCCTCTCGGCGCAGGCCCGGCACCCGGCGGCGCCCGTGTTCGGGCAGACCGACGTCGTGCGGCTTCAGGGCTTCTCGGCGGGCTCTGAGGAAATCACCCAGGGGTGTCCCGTTGCTCATGGGGCAAGCCTACGGACTTTCGTCCTCGTGGGGAGCGGCGATCCTGGGTGTATTACACCCACCGTCGGCAGGACTCCGCGCGCCCTTCTCCGCCTAGCCTTGACGGTATGGACAACGACATTCGGCATGACCCGGTTGGAGGGCTGGGTCGGTTCCTCCGCTCCCGTAGAGAACGTCTCAGCCCTGACGCGGCGGGACTGTCCGGCGCCGGCCGGCGGAGAGTGCCCGGCCTGCGGCGTGACGAGGTCGCGACGCTCGCCGGTGTCAGCCCGAGCTACTACAGCCGGCTTGAGCAGGGCCGTGAGCTGAGCCCCTCACACCGAGTGCTGGAGGCTCTTGCCCGCGCGCTGCGCCTCGGGGACGAGGACAAGGGGGAACTCTTCCGGCTGGCACAGCCGGCAACCCGCCGTACGAAGTCACCGGTCCGGGTCGAGCGGGTCCGCCCGCACCTGCGGCAACTGATCGAGAGCTGGACCAGTACACCGGCCTTCATCATCGGCCACGCCCAGGACCTGCTGGCCACGAACGCACTGGCCGACGCCCTCTACGGCGACTTCGCCCAGCACGACAACGTACTGCGCATGCACTTCCTCGACCCCACGGCGAAGACCTTCTACCGGAACGCGGAGCGGGCCAGGCACCGTGCGGTCGCCGACCTTCAGCGGACCGCCGCGAGCACCCCCGAGGATCCCCGGATCCTGGAGCTGGTGGGTGAACTGTCGGTGCGCAGTGGCGAGTTCCGCGCCCTGTGGGCACGCGAGTACACCCGGGTCCCGCCCTACGACGTCAAGCATGTGCGCCACTCCGTCGTGGGAGACCTGGAGCTGCGGCACGAGGCGCTCAGCATCCGCAGCGTCCCGGGACAGCAACTCGTCGTCCTCCAGGCCGAGCCCGGCTCCCCCTCCGCCGACGGACTGGCCCTGCTGGGTTCCGTCAGTGCGCCCGAAGTACCTCGCCTTTCCTAGTCTTTCCTAGTCTTTTCTAGTCTTTCCTAGTCTTTCCTAGCCTTTCCGATCCTTTCCTGGGTGTGGGACTCCCAGGAAAAGCGCGGCCTTCATCGCTCCTGGGCCGACGGGCAGACTCGAATTCGTCAACAGGAAGTCCCCGAAAAGGGGAGCCGAAAAAGACGAAAGAGGTTTTCCCATGGCTACGTGGTTCGTCACCGGCGCCTCCCGTGGAATCGGTGCGGAAATCGCCCGTGCCGCCCTGGCGGGAGGCAACGATGTCGTGGTCGCCGTACGGAATCCGGAGCGTGTGCCGGACGATCTGAAGAACTCCGACAAGGTCTTCGCGGTCGCCCTGGACGTCACGGACAACGACAGCATCCCGCGGGCGGTCGAGGCCGCCGTGGAGCGGTTCGGCGGCATCGACGTCCTCGTCAACAACGCCGGCCGGGGTCTGCTCGGCGCGCTGGAGGAGATCACCGACGCGGAGGCCAGGTCGCTGTTCGACCTCAACGTCTTCGGGCTGGTCAATGTCACCCGCGCCGTGCTGCCCGTGATGCGCAAGCAGGGCTCGGGCCGGCTGGTGCACATCGGCTCCCGCTCCGGGTTCGAGGGGGAGCCCGGTGTCAGCCTGTACTGCGCGTCGAAGTTCGCCGTCGCCGGCATCAGCGAGGCGCTCTCCGTCGAGATGGCCCCGTTCGGGATCCAGTCGATGGTCGTCGAACCGGGCGTCTTCCGTACGGACTTCCTCGACGCCAGTTCCCTGTCGGTCGCCGCGGACCGGATCGCCGACTACGACGACACCCCGGCGCACGTGACGCTGGACTGGATCGACCGGGCCAACCACGCGCAGCTCGGCGACCCGGTCAAGGGTGCCGCGCTCATCGTCGAGGCCGCCTCCACGGAGAAGCTGCCCACGCACCTCTACCTCGGGCGCGACACCTTGGAGCGGCTGGACGTCAAGTATCAGCAGGTGCAGGAGGATCTCGCCGCCTGGCGCGAGAAGTCCGCCGCCACCGGCCATGACGACGTCGCCTGACGCATCGCCAGAGATCGGTCCCAGAAACCGTAAATCGGTCCCAGAAACCGTCCCCAGCAAAGAGATTGAGGTTTTGTGATGTCCGTTGCCCTGCTCACCGGCACGCCCCTGGCCGGCCGTGTCGCCGTCGTCTCCGGTGCCTCCAGCGGCATGGGTGCCGTCACCGCCCGGCGCCTCGCCGAACTCGGCGCCACCGTGGTCGTGTTGGCCCGGCGGAAGGAGCGTCTCGACAGTCTGGTCAAGGAGATCGAGGCCGCTGGCGGCTCCGCGCTCGCCCTGGCCGTCGACGTGACCGACCGTGCCGCTGTCCGGAGCGCCGCCGACCAGGTCGCCGCCCGCTTCGGCAAGGCCGACCTGGTGTTCAACAACGCCGGGGTCCAACTCATCTCCGGCATCGAGGAGTTGAAGGTCGACGACTGGCAGCGCCAGATCGACCTCAACATCGGCGGCCTGATGAACGTCATCGCCGCGTTCCTTCCGCACCTGACGGATGCCGCCGCCCAGGGCAGGCCCGCCGACCTGATCAACACCTCGTCGATCGCGGCGACCCGCATCCTGGCGAAGTTCTCCGTCTACTCCGGCACCAAGGCGTACATCAGCCATCTCACCCGGCTGCTCCGCGTCGAACTCGGTCCCAAGATGGTCCGCGTGGCCACCATCGAGCCCGGCATGGTCGAGACCGAACTCCCCGACCACGTCACCGACCCGGACGCCTCCAAGCTGATGGCCGACCTCATCCACGACATCGACTGTCTGCAGTCCGCGGACATCGCGGAGACCGTCGCCTTCATGGCCGCCGTCCCGCGCCAAGTCAACCTCACCGAGATCACCGTCATGCCCACCGCGCAGGCCATCTGAAGTCCGTCCCGTCATGGCGGGGGAGGAACAGCATCCGGCTGTTCCTCCCCCGCCATTGCGTGTTGGTGGAGACGGGCGGCAGCAGCACGACGACCGGCGGCACGATGTGGCCGCCGAGGAAGGAGCTGGCCGCGATGGTGAGGGCGGCTGGCGCGAGGGCGAGTACTGCGCGCATGCGCGCAGGGGTGCGGCCAGGGGCTGGGGCACGGAGGCGAGTACGGGGACGGCGGCCAGGGCGGGCAGCGCGCCGGCCCGCAGGGCGAGGATCGCGGAGGGGACCCGGCGACACGGGATCAGGTACAGGGCCATGAGGGCGGCGCCGATCCAGAAGACCGCGTGCCGGCCGAGCCCGGTGGCGACGGCCTGGGCACCGATCTGCGGGAGCACGGCGGCGGCGAACATGCCGCTGGTCCGCTTCGTTTTCTCGCCCCCGCCGCCCCTACCCATTCCCATCCCTCGGGGGCTCCGCCCCCGAACCCCCGTATCGCGCTGGACGCGCTCGTCCTCAAACGCCGGACGGGCTCAAAGATCCAGCCCGTCCGGCGTTTGAGGGCAAGGCCCGTTCAGGGCCGTAACGGGGGTCTGGGTGCGTGGCCGCCGTCTGTCGAAGGAACGTGCCGGGGGGACGAGGGTGGGAACTGCCCTGTGGGCGGGGGGTGTTCAGGCCGCCGGGGTGTTCAGCACGTACTCGCGTGAGGCGTGCACCTCGTTGCGCAGGGCGGTGAGGTCTACGTCCAGGACCTGGCCGTTCCACTTGCGGGGTTCGCCGTTGATGAGGACGGCGCTTATGTTGCGGGCGTCGGAGCCCAGCACGATCGTGCCGATCGGGTCGTTGAGGGGCATGTTGTTGAGGTCCTCGGCCCGGATGACCAGCAGGTCGGCCTTCTTGCCCGGGGTGAGTGAGCCGGTGACGGCTGCCAGGCCGTTCGTTCGGGCGCCCTGGAGGGTGGCGAAGTCGAGGACGTCGTACGTGGTGATGCGGGAGGGCTGTACGTCGGTGCCGTACGCGGTGTTGACCGCGCGCATCCGCTGGATGGCGTGCAGGGCCCGCATCTGGGTGAACATGTCGCTGGCCAGGGCGACTTCGACGTCGATGCTCAGTCCGGGGCGGATACCGACGGCGAGGGCCTCGTCGACTGCGGGGATCGCGGTCTCCAGGCCGATCTGCGCGTCGGAGGTCGGGGCGAGGGCCACCGTGGTGCCGGACTCCCCCATCGCCTTCCATGCAATGCCGTTGCTTTAGTGGTCGTGCCACCGGTTGTTCAAGGCCACGGTGACCGGTGGACGTCGGCTGCTGGAAGGTTCGCCAGGGGCTTTGCTTGCGTAGCCGGTGATGCAGGAACGGATCTTGCGAGGGCAGTCACGGGATCGGCGGCGGGGCAGCAGGCTGCAGCCGATTTCAGAGAGTCCGAGGCGTCGGTCCCGCTTGCGAGCTGAGGGGGGAAAAGCCGCTCGGTGAGATCACCGAGCGGCGGACGACGTGCAGGGCCCAGGTGAACGAGGTCCGCTCGGCGATGCTGTGGTGCAGGCGGGCGGCCTCGTCCAGCAGATCCCGGGTGGCATGGTGCACGATCAAGTGCGCGTAGATCTCCTGCCGCACGCCGTCCGGTGTCTGTGACCTGAGGACCGGCCGGCCGCGTTGGTGAGTCTTGATCTCGTCGAAGACGAGCTCGATCTCCCAGCGCCGGGCGTAGAGGACGGCGAGTTCTTCGGCGGGGTACTTCTCATGGTCGGTCAGGCTGGTGATGAGCCGGACGATGTCGGCCTGCCCGTCGACGCGGTACTCGATCACCCGGACCAGCGCCGGCGGCGCCTTGACGGTTCCGGCCGCTTTGCTGTGCTTGTTCGCCTCGATCCGGGCGAGGTAGCTGCCGTCGGGCAGGACGTCCTGGACCCGGCGTGCTTTGCGTCGCTCGATTCGCCACAGCAGGTGCGTGCCCTGGTCCCGGAGCCGGTGCCAGCGGGCCAGACCCCACAGTCCCCGGTCGGCCAGCAGCAGCGTGCCGGTCCCGGCATGGGAGTCCAGGGCGTCGGAGACGATGCGCTCGGAATCCTTGAACCCGCCGATCGCGGCGTCCAGGACGGCGTGAGAGGAACACTCGGCCACCGCGACCACTCTGGCCTGCGGATAGCCCATGGGGCTGCGCTGGGATCCGGACTTGCCGAAGGCGTCGTTGTTGCCCGCGGAGTCGGGCACGGCCAGCAGTATCCCGTCCAGGGCCAGCACCCGCAGCCCCCGGAACCGCTCGCCGTCCGCGCCGAGCGGCCGGGCCACGGACCGGAACAGTTCCCGCATCACCGGCCAGCCGAGCCGCTGCCGGGCCCTGGTCAGCGACGACTTGTTCACCCCGGACCAGGACCGCAGTCCCCTGTCGCCCGTCTTCACCAGCCGGAGGACCTCCAGGTAGTCGGCCTGCGGGAACAAGCACATCGCCAGCACGAAGTAGACCGTGAACCGAGCGGACAACAGACGTCGGCGCTTCTCCGAGCGACCCGCACCGCCCACCACCTGGTCCACCAGCTCAGGCGGACACGACCGGGTCAGGACCCCCAACCCCAGTCGCTCCAGCCGCGATATCAGCACACCGCTTCAACCGCCCGGACCCCGCAAAAGCAACGGCATTGGCCTTCCATGCCTCGGGGGTCAGGCCGGTGGAGTGGATCAGGGTGACGTCGGGGCCTAGGACGCCGTCCTTCGCCCAGCGCAGGACCGCCTCGGAGCCGGACGTGCCGAAGACGGCGTCGACGCTCACTCCGATGCCCAAGTCCTTGGCGACGCGGGCGAGTTCGGGGCCGTACGCGAGTGCCGGGCCGGCGATCTCGTCGGTGGCCAGGGTCGCCAGGCGCAGGGTGAGCAGTTGGTCGTCGCTGCTGAAGTGCTTTTCCTTCATGCGGGTCAGGTCGCCGGGCCACTGGCGGTCCCATTCGCCGAAGTGCGGGCCCATGGACGCGTGCACGCCTCGGATGCCGGTGTCGACGAGAGCCTCGATGGCGGCGTCGGAGTGCTCGCCGGTGCGGGAGTTGTGGGAGAAGTCGAGCATCGTCGTGATGCCGCTGTCGATCGCGGTCAGGGCGGCCAGGCGAGTGCCGATGTACATGTCCTGGGGCCGGTAGACCGTGGCGTAGCCGGCAAGGGTGGCCATGACGTAGGCGCCGAGGTCGTCGACGTCCGGCATGATCCGGCGCAACTGGGTCTCCCAGGCGTGCCGGTGGGTGTCGACGAACCCTGGGGTGATGACCGTACCTGTGGCGTCGACGACCACGGCGTCGCCCGCGTCGAGGCCGCGGCCGACGGCGGTGATGGTGGCGCCCTCGACGAGGACGTCACCGCCGTCGATGACGCCGAGACCGGGGTCCATGGTGACGACGGTCGCGCCGGTGAACAGGATGCGCCGCCGGTCGGCAGGGCGGCGCCGGAGCTCTTCGAGGACGGCGGCGCTGGTGGTGTCGTTGACGTTGGCGTTGGCGTGGGCCGTGTTGGCGTTCATGAGAGGTCTTCTTTCGGCTTTCGATACGGCGGGGAGGTGGGGTGGGGAGGTGGGGTGGGGAGGTGGGGAGGTGGGGCGGGGAGGGTCAGGCGAGCTTCATGACGTAGCCCGCGTGGTGCAGTTCGTCGGCCTGGAACGCTCCGTAGGCCCAGAAGCCGAGGTCGTCCAGGTAGTCGATGCGGTCGCCGTCGATCCAGTAGCGGCCCTGGTAGGCGTGCGGGCGTCCGCCCCGGGTCTCGTCGTAGCGGCCGTCGGCGGTGAGTTCCTGGTGCAGGAAGTCGTTCCGGTCGATCCAGACGCCGACGCGCGGGCTGCCGGTCAGATCGGCGGCGGCCGGGATGCCCGTCTCGGGGGCGGTGGCGCGGCCGGGGGCGTCGGTGCCGGCCCACAGGACCGGTCGGCCGGCCGCGACGAGGGCGCGGATCTGCTCCGGCCGGGTGAAGAAGGTGGCCACGGCGCTGGGCACGTCGGCGGCGAGTTCGTCGGGCAGGACCAGGAAGTCGGGGGTGTTGCCCGGGGTCAGGGTCGCGACGTACTCCGAGCGGTGACCGCGGCCGCCGGTCAGCGCCACGGTGTCCACGACGGCGGGGGCGATGGTCAGGCCGGTGCAGTCGACGACGATGGCGTTGTCGTCCCCCGCCGCGGTGATGATGCCGGGGCCGACCCCG
This sequence comes from Streptomyces sp. GQFP, assembly GCF_021545335.1. GTDB lineage: Bacteria > Actinomycetota > Actinomycetes > Streptomycetales > Streptomycetaceae > Streptomyces. The sequence goes on from NZ_CP089312.1 coordinate 1,743,100, forward strand.
ACGACCAGGGAGCCGACGAACAGCAGGTCGGCGCCGGTCATGGTCCCGATCAGCGGGTCCGCCGTCAGGATGCGGGCGTTGGTGAACAGGACGGGACGCCCCTCGTCGTTCGAGAGGATCTCGGCGAGGGCCTCGGGGTTCCAGCGCACGGCGCCGAAGTCAGTACCGGAGTCGGAGATGGCGTGGGTGACGGTCATTGCGTGCTCCTCGGTGGAGTCGCCTCGTCGATGTCACCACTGCGCGAACTGAGCGCCGGTACAGGTCCGAGGCGAGTGTTTCGGCAGCTGTTGCGGCTGCTCGACCACCAGATTCGTCGCGCCGGGGAATCGGAACCAGGCCGCGGTTTCCCCAGGTGCCGCGCACCCAGGATCCGTGCCGCCGCGTACGTCGGAGGGTGCCCGGGGAGGTCTCTCGCGAAGGTGGGTGTGCGGCACCCAGGAAGCATCCACCTGGGGAGACGGCGGCCTGGTTGCCCCCGGCCGGCGGGGCGATCGTAGAGCCATGACCAGCAACGACACACCCCGCGCCCCGCACCCGTACGTCGGGATGTGGGTGACCGCCGACGGGTTCATCCGCCAGGAACTGCTGCCGAACGGCCGCTACGACGAGGCCCGCGGCAACCGCCGCAGCGCCTACACCGGCAGCTACACGGTCACCGGCGACCACATCGACTACGTCGACGACACCGGCTTCACCGCCACGGGCGATGTCCGTGACGGTGTCCTCTTCCACGAACACCTGGTCCTCTACCGCGAGGGCGCGGAGCCCGCCCGGCGGTGAGCGGCGGCGCCCCAGGCGGGGCCAGGGAGCCGGGGCCGGGGCCGGGCGCGCCTCAGGCGGGCCCCCGGCCCGGAGCGGGCCCCCGGCCCGGAGCGGGCCCCCGGCCCGGAGCGGGCCCCCGGCCCGGAGCGGGCCCCCGGCCCGGAGCGGGCCCCCGGCCCGGAGCGGGCCCCCGGCCCGGAGCGGGCCCCCGGCCCGGCCCGGAGCGGGCCCCCGGCCCGGAGCGGGCCCCGGCCCGGAGCGGGCCCCCGGCCCGGAGCGGGCCCCCGGCCCGGAGCGGGCCCCCGGCCCGGAGCGGGCCCCCGGCCCGGAGCGGGCCCCCGGCCCGGAGCGGGCCCCCGGCCCGGAGCGGGCCCCCGGCCCGGAGCGGGCCCCCGGCCCGGAGCGCGGGGGCAACCCCCATCGATACCGATGGGGGTCCCCGCGCTCCGGGGTCAGGACCCCGCCGCGACCGGACCCGTCTCCGCCTCCACCGGCGTGAAGGCCACGTCCAGGCGTGTCAGCCCGCGGAAGTTGAGGCTGCGCTGCCACTTCGGGGGTTCGGTGCCGTCGAGGCGGAGGTGCGGGAGGCGGTTGAGGAGGGCGTCCAGGACGATCTCGCCCTCCATGCGGGCCAGCGCCGCGCCGAGGCAGAAGTGCGGGCCGTGGCCGAAGGACATGTGCCGGCCGCCGGAGCCGGAGCGTTCGAAGTCCAGCGTGTGGGGGTCGGGGAAGACTGCCGGGTCCCGGTTGGCGGCGCCGCACACCAGTAGCACCGTCTGCCCCTCCTCGATGGCGCGGCCCGCGAGGTCCAGGTCGTGCCGGGCCCGGCGCAGCATCAGCTGTACCGGGGCGTCGTAGCGCAGGAGTTCCTCGACGGCGGCGGGCATCAGCTCGGGTTTGGCGCGCAGTTGGTCGGCGGCGTCCGGGTCGCGGAGCAGGGCGAGGGTGGCGTTGCCGATGAAGTGGGTGGTGGTCTCGTGGCCGGCGATGAGCAACAGGGCGCAGTTGGCGAGGAGTTCGTCGAGGTCCTGTTCGGTGTTGTCGGCCTGGGCGTTCACCATCGCGCGCAGGGTGTGGGGAGTCGGCGTCGCGTCCTTGCGGGTGAGGAGTTCCCGCAGGTACGCGAGCATGTCCGCCATGCTCTGCGAGGCCTCGCGGTTACGGTCCTCGTCGAGCCGGGAGTTGCCGATGGCCTCGGCGACCGGCTCGGACCAGGCGGCGACGGCGGCGCGGTCCTCCTCCGGTACGTCGAGAAGGTCGCAGATGATGGTGAGGGGAAGGGGCTTGGCGAGGTCCGCGACGATGTCCATACGGCCGGTCGGCGCCGCCTCGGCGATGATCCGGTCGACGGCCTCGACGATCCGCGCGCGCAGTGCCGCCACCGCACGCGCGGTGAACGCCTTGCCGATCAGGGTCCGCAGCCGGGCGTGGTCGGGGGCGTCGTTGTAGAGCATCTGTCTGCTCAGGACCCGGGCCAGCGGCCGTAGTTCCTCGGGGACGGCCTCGATGTCGGGGTAGCGCACCGAGGACAGGCCGGGCGCGTTCGCGGCGCTGCTGACCACGGCGTGCCCGGTCGCGATCCAGGCGCCCGTGCGGCGGTCCCAGAACAGGTCGTCGGCGCTCCGGAGTTCTTCGTAGAAGTCGTAGAGACGCTCTTGGACCTTGGGACGAAACGCCGACAGAAGTGAGGAAGGGGTGCTCATCGGGCCATCCTTTCAGTCCTGTTGGTCCGGAGATCACCGGGTGCCGAGCCGTGGATGTCTGTCCGTGGACGTCTATACGTGGACGTCTGTACGTGGACGTCTGTGTACGTGGACGTCTGTCCGTGGGCATCTATCCGATGTGGACCACTCTCGCCCAGTCGGGCGGCGAGTCCGGTACGTAGTCGTCGTCGCCCTCGCTCTCGCCCCACCGCCGGGCCGTGGGCTGCCGGGGGAACAGGCCCACCACCGTCCGGCACGGCGGCCGGGTCTCCGGCCAGGGTGTCTGGCCGTCGGTCAGGACCACGACGGCGTCGGGGCGCGGGTTCGCCCCCAGCGCCTTGGCGAAGCCGGTGCGCAGGTCCGTACCCCCGCCGCCCAGCAGGGGAATCCCCTCGGCGCTGCACAGCGGGTGCACGAACTGGGCCGACGCGTCGCACGGCACCACGGTGACCAGGTCCCGTCGGCCGCCCACCGCGCGGGAGATCGCCGCGACCTCCAGGAGCGCACTGCCCAGTTCGGCGTCGCTGACCGACCCGGAGGTGTCGATGACCACGGAGACCCGGGGCGGTCTGCGCCGCAGACTCGGCAGGACGACACCGGGCAGCCCGGCCGAGCGGCGCGACGGCCGGCCGTACGTGTAGTCCTCGCCGACGCCACCGCCTGTGGCCGCCGAGCGGACCGCCGCGCCCAGCAACTCCCGCCAGGGCTGCGGCGGATGGAACGCCTCCTCCGCCCAGCGCCGCCATCCCTTCGGGGCGTGCCCGGGGCGGCCGTTGATGCCCTGCGCCACCCGGAAGCGGACCGCGTCCCGTTCCTGCTCGCTCAGGCCGTGCGCGCCGTCGGGGCCGAGATCCCATTCCCGGCCGAGTCCGTCGGCGCCGCTGCCGCAGTCCAGCCAGTACAGGCCCATCATGTTCGGCGCGAGTTTGAACCGGCTCAGGTACTCCTCCATGAGCAGGCCTTGCGGAAGCCCCGCCGATCCTGGCTGGACGGCGCCTTCGGGGTGGACGAGCCCGTCGCCGAACACGTCGTCGTTGATCTCGAAGTCCGCGGCGATGTTCATCCGCAGCCGTTCCCCGGGGCCGGTCAGCCCGTGCTCGCGGGCGAAGCGGTCGCTGCGGCCGTGGTGGTCGCGCAGCAGGTGCGAGACCTCGTGCACCCACACCCCGGCCAGCTCCTCGACCGGCATCCGGTCCACGAACGCCGGCGAGATGTAGCACCGCCAGTGCCGGTCGACGGCCATCGTCGGGACCTGCCGCGACTCGACGGGGTGCAGGGCGAACAGGGCCGTGGCCAGGTACGGACGGGCCCGCACGGCGTGCAGTCGGGCGGCGAAGAGTTTGCCGAGGTCCAGAGCGCCCGGTCCCGATACGTCGGTGGTCATCGGCCGCCCTTCGCTCCGGTCGCGCCGGCCCCGACGCGTCCCGCGACACGGTCCGCCGCCCGGTCCGCCCGCCGGGACAGGGACACGACACCGGCGAGCTGCTCGATCGCCGTCGGGACGTCCCAGTCCTCTTGCCGCAGCGAGGCCAGTGTGGTCGCCGGGACGACCACCAGGTCCGGGGCCCCGGTCTCCAGCGCCCGGACGAGCAGCGCCCAGGCCGCGTCCCAGCGGGACTTGTCCGGGCGCCCCCGGACGGCCGCCACCACACCGTCCAGCACAGCCTGGCGCAGATCCCCGCGCTCGGGCAGGTCGGCACCGGCCGGGTCGGCGAGCAGCGACTCGGGGTCCGGGAGGTCCAGCCGGTCCAGGCTGGCCAGCAGCTCCAGCCCCGGACCGTCCCCGACCGCGCCCCTGACCAGCAGCGAGAGCACTTCCCGGGAAGAACCGGCGGCGGTCGCGAAGGCGATCAGGCTGAGGGTCATGTCCCAGCTCCGGGGTGACGGCCAGGCTCCGCCCCGGCGCGTCTCGTTGCTGGGCAACTGGTGTACGAGCTTGGGCCGGGCGGCGAGCAGCGCGCACACCGCGCGGCGGGCGAAGTCCACGGCCTCCGGCAGCTTCTCGGGATCGAGCCGGGGCAGCGTGGCCCGGGGCCAGGTCCCGCCGAGGCCGCGTACGACGACCTCGTGGTCGTGGGTCCACCGGAGATGGACGAAGCGGTTGGCGAGCGGCGGGCTCAGTTCCCAGCCGTCGGCTGCCGAGGACCGGGGGTTGGCGGCGGCCACGATCCTTACGCCGGGCGGCAGTTGGAGGGCGCCGATCCGCCGCTCCAGGACCAGCCGGAGCAGCGCGGCCTGAACTGCGGGCGGCGCGGTGGACAGTTCGTCGAGGAACAGCAGTCCCCGGCCGGCCCGTACGAGTCGTACCGCCCAGTCCGGCGGGGCCATCGGCACACCGTGCGTCGCGGGATCGTCCCCGACGACGGGCAGCCCGGAGAAGTCGGACGGCTCGTGGACACTCGCGATCACCGTGGTGAGGGGCAGGTCCAGGGCGGCGGCCAGCTGTGTGAGGGCCGCGGTCTTGCCGATCCCCGGTTCACCCCACAGCAGCACGGGCAGATCGGCGGCCACGGCCAGTGTGAGGGCCTCCAGCTGGATGTCGGGGCGGGGTTCGGTGGTGGTGTCGCGGAGCAGGGTCAACAGCTCGGCGGCGATGTCGAGTTGGGGGGTGGCGGGCAGGGTTGGGGAGGGTTCGAGGGCGGCGAGGGGGATGGCTGTGGGCATGTTTGATCACCTTTGGGTTCGTAGTAATTAGCCAGCAATACAAGGGGGTTTGGGGCGACTCTCAGTGAGTTCGACGGCGGCCGTTCGTGCAGCGGCCCCCGGATCCAGGTGCCGGCCCGGCTCCGGTCAGGCCCGCCCTGAACAGTCCGTACGTGATCCGCCGCTCGGCGGCCCGCTCCAGTTCGTCACGCAGGGCACCGCCGCGCAGCACCGCTTCGGGCCCCAGCAGTCCTTCTACGACGGCCAGCGCACCGGCGATGTCGCCGTGGTCCAGGCGCTCGCGGACGCCGGTGAGGCAGTCCGGGTGGCGGTGGGCCTCGTCGATGGCCCGCAGACAGGGCATCGGGGTGCCGGTCAGCTCGGCCAGGAGTTCCTCCCGGCGGAGCTCGGCGGGGTCGTGGTCCAGCGGGGCGAGCACCCCGTCGACCAGGCCGATCCGGTGCCGGGCGCCCCGGCACTCCACGAGGCGCGGTTCGCCCGGTCGGTCCGGGATCCGGGGCGGGCCGGTCGGCGGACGGTCCGGTACGAGTGCCGAGGCGACCAGCGGGTGCAGCCGGTCCACCTCGATCGCGCCGGTCCGGAGCAGCTCCAGGTCGGGCAGTACCCAGGTCGCCGCGTCGGGCAGGACCGGCAGTCCGGAGGCGTGGCCGGCCTTGAGCGCCTCCGTGATCCGCAGCGCGGGCGGGCCGCCGCCGTCCGGGGCCGCGACCAGCTCCAGGAGCAATCGGCGCCGGGCCCCGAACCGTACGGTGACCGCGCCCCCGCCATGTCCGGTGCCGGTGCCGGTGGACCGTCCGTCGGCGTCGAGCAGCAGCTCCGCCTCGGCCGCCCACCGGTCCACGGCACAGCGGCGCCCCCGCGGCGCCCGGTCCAGCGGATCCGGGGCCGCTGCGGGACCGTCGCCGTCGGGCGGCCGGTCGGCCCCGGACCGGGTCCGCAGCTCATCGGTTCTGCGCGCGTCCCAGAGGTGGCGGTGCAGGTCGAGGCGGAACCGTCGGCTGGGGTGGGGGTGCGGATGGCGGCGGGCGCCCGCAACGGCATGGGAGGCGAGGGAGCCGCAGGAGCCGTGCGCGCCGCAGGAGCCGTGCGCGCCGCAGGAGCCGTGCGCGCCGAGGGAGCCGTCCCACAGCGTGAGGCTGATTCGCTGGCCGGCGTCCGCCCAGGCGGGTGGGGTCCGGGCCACGAGGTGCACCGAGTGGGCGCCGGGGTGCCCGGTGGCGTCGTACCGGGCCAGGCTGATCGTCAGGCCCGGGCGCAGGAGTCCGTCGGGGGCGATCCTCGGCAGGTGCCAGCGCAGCAGGTCTGGTGCCAAGTGGCGTAGATCGGCGCGGAGTTGGGCGGCGAGTTCGCGGCCGTGGGTGCGGGCCACGGACCGTGGGTGCAGATCGACGTCGACGCCCGCGACGGCACACGCGCCCGCCCAGTCCCCGGCCAGACGGCGCGCGGTCGCGGTCTCGATCATGGACGGAGGCACGGCGAACTGTCGTACGCGCGGCCAATAAGAGAGGTGGGTGTCCCCGGACGCGTGGCGAGTGAGCATCAGCACTCACCTTGCGCGGACGGGACCCCCGATCTGTCAACGGAGTCAGTAGTCATCGTGCGGGACCGTACCGACCTCCGGCCGCGGTCCGCCACCTCTTTTCCGCTCGACCATTCCCTCTCAAATGCCATAAATCGCCATAAATAGATTTCGCTACAAGTTCCGAAATTATTCGTGACGGCAGTGCCACTCGACCGAAATACCTCGCTCATACCTTTTCGCCACCAGCCACAGCCACCAGCCACCAGCACAACCCCTGCACAGGAGCCCCGAGTGTCCATACCCTCCCGACGCGGCGCCCTGAAGCTGACCGCGGGCCTCGCTCTCGCGGGCGCCTTCGCCCTCACGGGCTGTGGACGCAGCGACGACACCGCCGCCGCGACAACCGCCGCCGAACCCGTCGACAGCTCCCCGGCCACCGGCACTGTCACCGTCTGGGCCGCCCAGGGCGACGCCGACGTGCTCGACAAGGTCATCAAGCCCTTCAAGGCCGCGAACCCGGACGTCACCGTGAAGCTGACCCTGATACCGAACGGCGAGTACTACACCAAGCTCCAGTCGGCGATCGCGGCGGGCAAGGGGCCCGATGTCGCCCAGTTCTTCCCCGAGTCGCAGGCGCAGTTCCTCGACCCGGCGATCCTCCGGCCCGTCCCGGACGGCCTCGTCGACAAATCGGCCTTCTTCGAGAGTCTCTGGGCCGCGGGGGTGGCCGGGGAGGTCGCCTACACGGTGCCCTGGTACGCCTACACGTACGCGCTCGTCTACCGCGCCGACCTCGCCAAGAAGGCCGGCGTGAGCGCGCCGACCAAGTGGGACGAGACGGTGCCGTTCCTCAAGGCGCTCCAGGGCGCGGGCACCAAGCGCGGCCTCGGGGCCGACATCGGCTGGGACATCTTCAACGGCCAGGACGTCGCGATGTACGCCTGGCAGGCCGGCGGCTCGCTGCTCTCCTCCGCCGGGAAATGGACCCTCGACACTCCGGCGACGGTCGACGCGCTCCAGTACAACGCGTCGTTCTTCACCTCCGGCGTGGCCGACACCAGCGGGCCCACGTTCCTGGACGCGCAGCCGTACTTCGTGTCCGGGAAGACCGCCATGATGATCACCGGACCGTGGGTCGTCGGCCAGCTCGACACCGCCGCGAAGAAGGACGGCTGGACGGCCGCCAATGTCGCCACCGCGCCGCTGCCCGCCGGGTCCTCGGGCAGCAAGTCCTTCTCCGCCGGGGGAAGTTGGGGCGTCCTCGCGGGTGATGGCGACGCGGACGCGTCGTGGAAGCTGGTCCGGTATCTGGCGGAGCCGAGCACGCAGGTCGCGCAGTACAAGGCATACAGCTCGCTGCCGGCGGTCATCTCCGCCTGGGAAGACCCGGCGATCGCGGACCAGCCGCTCCTCGACGCCTTCCTCACCCAGCTGAAGAACACCGAGGCGTTCCCCCAGGTGAGCACCTGGCAGCAGGTCGCGACGCGGCTCGGCAAGGAGATGGAGGCCGTGGCCAAGGGAACGGAGACCGCCGAGAAGGCGGCGGCGAACGTCCAGTCGTACGCCGAGAGCCTCGGCACGGGCACGAAGTGAGCCGCCGACGATGACCACCATCAGTCCGGGGGCGCCGCGCCGAGCGCGCCGCTCCCGGGGCGCCCGGAGCACCCGGGGCGGTCGGCGAACCGCCGTCGCCTGGCTGTTCCTCGCGCCGTTCGGTGTCGTGTTCCTCCTCTACACGGCGATCCCCACCGTCGCCGCGCTCGGTTTCAGCCTCACCGACCTCCGGGGCGCGGATCTGCGGCACCCGTTCGCGGTCAACTTCACGGGCCTGGACAACTATCTCCGGCTGTTCCAGGACGAGAGCTTCCTGCGGGACATCCTCAACACCGCCGTCTTCGTGGTGGTCGGTGTGCCGCTGACGATGGGGCTCGGATTCGCGCTGGCCGTCGCGTTGAACTCCGGTATCCGGCGGCTGCGCGGGGTGTTCCGTACGGTCTTCTTCGCGCCGGTCGTCACCAACGTCGTGGCGGTGGCCCTGATCTGGCAGTACGCCTTCAACGCCGACGGCACCGTCAACAAGGTGCTCGGCGCGGTCGGCCTCGCCGGGCCGAACTGGCTGGACGACCAGAACCTGGCGATGCCCGTCGTCATCCTGCTCGGCATCTGGCGCAACTTCGGTACCGCGATGGTGCTGTTCCTCGCCGGGCTGCAGGCGATCCCGCAGGACGTGTACGAGGCCGCCGCCCTCGACGGGGCGGGCCGCTGGCGGCAGTTGAGGCACATCACCCTGCCCCTGCTGCTGCCGACCACCCTCATGGTGTCGGTGCTGCTGACCGTCTTCTATCTCCAAGTCTTCGACGAGCCCTATCTGTTGACCAACGGCGGCCCGTTGGGCTCCACCGAGTCGATGGCGCTGTACACCTACCGCCAGTTCGGCTCGGGCGAGTTCGGGGTCTCCTCGGCCGCGTCCTTCGTGATGCTGCTGCTGGTGGCCCTGGTGAGCATCGTCCAGTTCCGACTGCTGAGGTCCCGCTCATGACCGCCCTCACCGCACCGGCGAACGCCCACGCGACCACCGACCTGGCCGCCGCGCCCCGACGCTCCCTCTCCCGGCCGCTGCTGTACGGCGCGCTGGTGGTCTGCGCGCTGCTCACCCTGCTCCCGTTCGTCTGGGTGGCCAGCGGCTCGCTGCGCAGCCTCGACGAGATCCGCTCCGACCCCGGCGCCTGGCTCCCGCACCACGTCACCCTCGACAACTTCACCCGGCTGTTCCGGACCGAGGGTTTCGGGCAGTTCCTCGCCAACAGTGTCGTGGTCGCGGCCCTCGTGGTGGCCGGCAACATCGTGGCCGCATCCGCCGCCGGTTACGCGCTCGCCAAGCTCGAATTCGCGGGCAAACGGCTCGCGTTCGGCGCGGTGATGGCTGCGATGATGGTGCCGCTGACCACGGTGTTCGTCCCGCAGTTCGTACTCACCGTGGACATGGGGCTCGCGGACACCCTGACCGGAATCGCCCTGCCCGGCGTCGCGTTGCCGCTGTCGGTGTTCATCATGCGGCAGTACGCGATGTCCGTCCCCGACGAGCTGCTGGAGGCGGCGCGGATCGACGGCGCGGGCGAGTTCCGGATCTTCTTCCGCATCTTCCTGCCACTGGCCGGCCCGGCGGTCGCGACGATCACGATCATGTCGTTCCTCACCTCGTGGAACAACTTCATCTGGCCGCTCATCGTCGCCCAGAGCATGGACACCTACACGCTCCCGGTGGGCCTCGCCGCGACCAGCCAGGCCGCCGCCCACGTCACCGACTACGGCCTGCTGCTCGCCGGCGCGATCGTCGTGATGCTGCCGGTACTGGTGCTCTTCCTCTTCCTCCAGCGCTACTTCGTCCAGGGCATCTCCGGATCGGGAATGCGGTGACCGCCATGGACGACGCCGCCGACATCGCCGTCACCGTGTACTCCCCCGCCGGTCCCGTCGTCGGCCGTCGCACCGGCCCCGTACAGCGCTTCCTCGGCATCCCGTACGCCCAACAGCCCACCGGCGTACGGCGGTTCGCGGCGCCGGTCCGACGCGACCGGTTCCCGGAGCCGTTCGACGCGTCCCGGCCCGGGCCCACCTCGCAGCGCGTTCCGCTGTTCCCCACGACCACGATTCCGGAGCCGTCGGTGCCCGGCGACGACATCCTGAACCTCTCCGTCGTCGCCCCGGCTCCCGCCGACGATCACGTGCCCTGCCCGGTCCTGGTGTGGATCCACGGTGGCGGCTTCCTCGCGGGCAGCCCGGCGAGTCCCTGGTACGACGGCCGTTCCTTCGCCCGGGACGGCGTCGTCTGCGTCACCGTCGGCTACCGGCTGGGCGTCGACGGATTCGCCCCGCTGGACGGCGTACCCACCAACCTCGGTCTGCGCGACCTGCTGCTCGCACTCGACTGGGTCCAGGAGAACATCGGCGCGTTCGGCGGTGATCCGGGCCGGGTCACCGTCGCGGGTCAGTCGGCCGGGGGCGCGGCGGTGCTCGCGCTGCTCTCGTCGCCCACCGCGAGCGGCCTCTTCCAGCGGGCGGTCAGCCTGTCCGGCGGCCTCTTCGACGGGGACGGAGACGGGGCCCGCGAGTTCGTCGAGCGGCTCGGGGAGCGGGTGGGCGTGCCGTCGACACTGGCCGGGTTCGGCAGCCGTACCGAGGAGCAACTCCAGGAAGCCGTGGTCGCCCTGCGGGACGAACTCGGCGCCGGCATCCTCCCGTTCAGCCCGATCGTCGGCGACGACATCCTGCCGGTGCCGGTCGCCGACGGACTCACGCGGCACGGACACGACGTACCTCTGCTGCTCGGCGCGACGGGCGACGAGTTCGACTGCGGTGCCGCACCGGAGAACGCGCACCCGAGCCCGTACAGCCCCGCCGAACTCGCCGCCGCCCGCGCGGCGGGCACCCGGGTGACGGACACCCTGTTCCGCGCCGCCCGTCCACGCGTGGCGGCGGCGCGTCGTGACGCGGACGCCGGTACCTGGCTGTACTCCTTCGAGTGGCCCTCCCCCGCGCTCGGCGGCGCCGCGCACTGCGTGGACATCCCGTTCTTCTTCGACCTGCTCGACGCACCGGGCTGCGCGGAGGCGCTCGGGCCGTACCCGCCCATGGAGTTGGCCACCGCCATGCACACCGATCTCGTCGGCTTCGTCCACGGCCGGGAGCCGGGCTGGGCGCGGGCGACCGGTGGGCCGGGGGATCCGGCGCGCGAGTACGGTCGGCCCGGCGCGGCGATCGTGGCCGACACCACGGGCGTGTTCGATCCCGTCGTACGGGCGGTGTCCGGGGTGGTGGAGGCGTGCTGAGGTCCGGGATGAACGGCATGAACCAGACCGCGGTCCGACGCGTCAACACCTCGGTGATCCTGCGGGCGTTGGCGGTGTCGGCCGAGCCGATGACGCTCACCGCGCTCGCCGAGCGGGCCGGTCTCTCGCGCCGCACCATCGAACTCATCCTGGACTCGCTCGTCGAGGCGGGCTGGGTGACGGAGTTGGAGCGCGTACCGACGAGCGGCTCCGCGGGACGCCCCGCACGACGGTACGAACTGCGGGCCGAACACGCCCTGTTGGCGGCGGCGCAGATCACCACCTCGGGCGCGTCCGCGGTCGTCGCCGATGTCCGCGGCCGTATCCTCGGCCGGGCCCACCGGCCGCTGCGCGCCTACCAGGATCCCCAGGCCACCCTGGACGACGTGGCGGCGCTGGTCCTGGAGGCACTCGACGACGCGGGCGGGTCGGTGGACCGGCTGCGGGCCGGCGCGGTCGCGGGCCTCGGTGCCATCGACGACGACGGAGTCGTACGCCGACTGGTCCACACGACACGGTGGGAAGGCGTGAACCTGCCCGAGGAGCTCACGCGACGCATCCGGGTACCGTGGTTCGCGGACAACGACACCAACCTCGGTGCCCTCGCGGAGCGTTGGCGGGGCGTGGCCGGCGACCACGACAACGTCGTATGGGCGATGCTCGGGAACAGGACCGGACTCGGCATCCTCATCCGAGGGGCCGTGCACCGGGGTCTCGACGGCGCCGCGGGTGAGATCGTCGAGGCGGCCTCGATCCCGGCGAACTCGGTCGAGAACCACCCGGTGGCCTGGCTCACCTCACCCGATCCGGCCCAACGCGCGGTCGCGCTCGGCCGGTTCGAGGCGGCCCGCGAGGGTGACGCGACCGCGCTCGGCGAGGTCGACGAACTCGTGGAGCACATCACGTCGATCCTCACGACCCTGTCGTGGACCGTCGCGCCCTCGCTCATCGTGCTCGGCGGCGGCCTGGAGGAGGCGGCCGACGTGCTGCTGCCCCGAGTGCGCGCGGCGCTGCGCGAGGCCCGCAACCCCGCCGTCGAACTGCGTGCCACGATCCTGGGCCGCGACGCCCCGCTCGTCGGAGCCGTCAAGCTGGCCCTCGACCGCATGGACACCGAGCTGTTCGGCCCCCTCGTCCACAGCGCATAACGCCCTTCTTCGGCACCAACTGCTGTACAAGACATGGAGCTTCACTGTGACCGACACCCCCCACACCAATGTCCTCGTCGTCGGCAGCGGCATCATGGGAGCCGTCGTGGCCCGGCTGCTGCGGGACTCCGATCCGGCGCTGCGCATCACGATGGTCGACGGCGGCGAGGCGATCGGTACGGCACCTGGTGTGCATCTGCACGACGTCGACGACCCGGTCCTGTGGGAGCGCTACAACGAGCAGGTCACCAGCGGCATCCAGGGCATGTACCTGGGCGCCGAGGTGGTGCGCGAGATCGCGGACAGCCTCGACGCTCTGACGCCCGGCATGTTCCACGCGCTGGCCTTCGGCGAGGACGCCGAGGCGATGCCCGCGACGGCGCTCGCGTGGAACGCGGGCGGCATGGGGGTGCACTGGACGGCCGCGACGCCGTGGCCCGCCGGGGACGAGGTGTTCGACTTCGGCGACCCGGCCGGCTGGGCGGCCGATCTGGCCACCGCCCACCGGATGCTGGCGGTCACGCCCGCCCCGATCGGCCCGACCGAGGTCGGTGAACTGGTCCTCGACGTCCTGCGTCGGCGCTACGACGGCACCGGACCCCACGACCGGCGTCCGCAGCCCATGCCCATGGCGGTCACCGCGACGCCCTCGGGCCCGCTGCCACGCACCGCCCCGGGGACGATCTTCCCTCCGATCGCGGCAGGCGGGGACCCCGCGTTCACCCTGGTCACCGGTACCCTCGCGACCTCGCTCATCGTGTCGGAGGACGACGGCCGGGTCGCCGGCGCCCGGCTGCGGCGCGTCACCGACGGCGCCGAGTCCGAACTCCGCGCCGACACCGTGGTGGTGTGCGCCGACGCGCTGCGCACCCCGCAGCTCCTGTTCGCCTCGGGCATCCGCCCCGACGCCCTGGGCCGCCACCTCAACGAGCACGCCTTCGTCACCGGCCGAGTGCTGCTCGACCTCGACCGGTTCGGCATCGCCCTCGACGCCCTGCCGCTGGCCCGCGTCGGCGAGTCCTGCACGGACTCGCTCTGGCTGCCGCGGAACGGAGCGGCACAGCCGTTCCACGGTCAGATCATGAACCGGACGTACGTGGACGAGGCCGGCCGCCCCCTCGCCCACAACGTGGGCCTCGCGCTCTACGTCCCCGTGGAGTCGCGCCCCGAGAACCGGCTCGTGTTCTCGGAGTCGGCCACCGACCTCGCGGGACTGCCGCGCATAGGCGTCGAGTTCGACTACTCCGACGCCGACCGGGCACTGCTCAGGCGCGCGCTGGACGAAGTCCGGGCGATCGCCGAGGAGTTCGGCCCGTTCGATCCGGCGACCGAGTCGGCGCTGCTGCCGCCCGGCTCCTCGCTGCACGTGACCGGTACGGTCCGCTCGGGTACGGCCGACGACGGCACCAGCGTGTGCGACCCGGACGGCAGGGTGTGGGGCTTCGACAACCTGTACCTCGCCGGCAACGGCGTGATCCCCACGGCGATGGCCGCCAACGTCACCCTCACGGGCGCGGTGACGGCCGTACGGGCGGCCCGTGCCGTCGCGGCACACCGCACCGCGCTCACCGCGCACTGACCTCTACTGAACCGCCGTACTTCGCAAGGGAGTTGGACCGTGATCGAGATCGCGAGGGAATACCGGGTGGCGCTGCCGGCCTGGATCGACGACGAGTTGGCGGACGTACCCGGCGTCGTCCCGGACCGCGACGACCGGATGCGTCTCGTGCACCGGCTGGCGGACCGCAACTGGCGTGAGGGCAACGGTGGTCCGTTCGCGGCGCTCGTCGCCGAGCAGGACACCGGCCGGATCGTCTCGGTCGGCGTGAACGTCGTCCTCGCCTCCGGTGTCTCCAGCGCGCACGCCGAGGTCGTCGCCCTCGGGCTGGCCCAAACGGCCGTCGGCGGCTGGGACTTGGGCGGCGACGGCCTGGCGGCGCACGAGCTGGTCGTCAACTGGCGTCCGTGCGTGCAGTGTTACGGCGCGACCCTATGGTCTGGGGTGCGTGGTCTGGTGGTCGCGGGCGAGGGACCGGAACTGGAGGAGATCACCACGTTCGACGAGGGTCCGCTGGGCGCGGACTGGGCCGAGCAGTTCGAGGCGCGTGGCATCAAGGTCGTACAGGACGTGCTGCGGGAGGAGGCGCTCGCCGTGTTCCGGAACTACCGGGACGCCGTCGACGCCGACGGTGTGGTCGTCTACAACGCCCGTGGCGGTGCGGAGTGACTCTGCCGACCGCCCACGCTGAACCGCGGTTCGCCACCGACGTCATCACCTTCTACCACCCGGCGTTCTGGGGCCTCGAAACCACGGACGCCGTACGGGAGTTGGCACTCGCCGACCCCGGGGGCTTCTGGGCGCGGGTACTCGATGCGCTGGCCGAGGCCGGGGTCACCGGTATCGAGCTGACCTTCGCGCCCGGCGACATCGAGTCGGCCCTGCGGGCGTTCGGCAGCGCGTCCTCGTTCCGGCGCGCGCTGGAGGCACGGGGACTGGGCGTGGTGAGCGCCTTCGTCGCCGGGAGCGACGCCCCCGACTGGCGGCAGGGCGACAACCTGCCCGCGATCGTCGCCGACGCCGAGCGACGCGCGGCCTTCCTCGCCGAGGTCGGGGCGGACCTGCTGATCGCCGGGCTGCCCATGCGGACGACGTTCGGGACGCGCCCGCCGTTCTTCGTCGACGCCGCGTACATGTCCCGGATGGCCGACATCGCCCACGCGGTCGGCGACGCGGTCGCCCGGCACGGCGTGCGGCTCGCCTTCCACACGGAGTCCAACAGCACGCTCTGGTACGAGCGGGACATCGACCTGTTCATGGCGCTGACCGACCCGCGCTATGTGTGGCTGTGCCCGGACTCGTGCCACATCGCGCTCGGCGGCGGCGATCCGGTGGCCGTCGCGCGTCGGCACGCGCAGCGGATCGCACTGGCGCACTGGAAGGACGCGGTCCGGCCGATAGACGTCGAACTCACCATCGACGACACGGTGTTCACCCAGCAGCAGCCCTACATGACGGAACTGGGCACGGGCATCGTGGACTGGCCCGGCTGGGCCGACGCGATGTCCCGCACACCCGGCGCGAGCACGGTGCTCATCGAGCTGGACGAGGCACCGGATCCGGTGGCTGCGCTGCGGGCGGGGGTGGCTGTCGCGCGACGGGCCCTCGCCGCCATCCGCGCCGGTACCTCCTCCCTCGCCCTCTACGGCCTCAGGGAACAGACGGGGCAGGGTTCATGACGTCGAGTCAGATTCAGCTGTCGAGTCCGCCCCGCTTCACCAACTGGCTCGCGATCACGTTCCGCTGGATCTCGTTCGTACCCTCGCCGACGATCATCAACGGCGCGTCGCGGAAGTAGCGTTCGACATCGAACTCGGTGGAGTAGCCATAACCATAGTGAATGCGGACGGCGTTGAGGGTGATCTGCATCGCGGTCTCCGAGGCGAACAGCTTGGCCATGCCCGCCTCCATGTCGGCGAGGTAGTTGCCGATGGACTGGTGCTGCCAGATCTGCTTGCCGAACGACTCACGCTGCTGCGCGTAGGCGAGGGCATCCTCGAAGGCCGCCCGGCCGACGCCCAGCGCACGGGCGGCGACCTGGAGTCACCTCTTTCACCAGAAAGCGCTTCCCCTCCCCTTTGAGGGACCCTAGGGAAGATCCGGATGTCAGAACAAGACCCGTGCACCGGTCGCTCGGTTGGTCACCGGGTCCGCGACCGGTCCTGTCACCAGGTCAGGTGCAGGCTCTCCGGAGATCGGTGGATCATCGTCGGGCGCATCGTGACCGGGTGGTCCTCGGACAGTCGCAGGCCCGGCAGACGGCTGGTCAACTCCCGCAGGGTGAGGCGGAGTTGTTCCCGGGCGAGCTGGGAGCCGGGGCAGGCGTGGGCGCCGAATCCGAAGGCGAGGTGGCGGGCGGGGGTGCGGGTGATGTCGAACTCGTCCGGGCCCGGATACCGGACACCGTCCCGGTTGGCCGCGCCGAAGGCGACGAACAGCGTTGTCCCGGCCGGGAGTTCGGTGCCCGCGAGGGTGACCGGGCGGGTGGTGACGCGGCGGAATCCCTGGACCGCGGCGTCGTACCGGGCGGCCTCCTCCACGGCGGCCGGGATCCGGTCCGGCTCGGCGCACAGCAGCTCCCACTGGTCCGGGTGCCGGAGCAGATGGAGGACCGTCGTGCCGATGAGGGCGGTGGTGGTGAGGTGCCCGGCGATCAGCAGGTTCTGGAGGTGGGAGGCGGCTTCGTGGCGCTGGTCGAGGGTGAGTTCGGTGTCTCCTCCGTCGTGGGCGACGGACGCGACGATCTCCGTACAGAGGTCCTCGCGGGGTTCGGTGTGCCGGGCGCGGGCGTACCGGTCGAGGATGCGCTGGGTCGCGACCACGTCCTCGGCGACGGCGATCTGTTCGTCCTCGGGCAAGGGCAGGAAGAGGAGTTCCTCCGCGCGGTAGCCGCCGTGCACGACAGCCGGGATGTCGACGGGGTCGAGTCCGACGATGCGGCCGATGACGTCTCCGGGCAGGCGTCGGGCGTACGCGGACATGAACTCGACGTGCTCGCCCTTGTGCTCACGGTTGTGTTCACGGTCTTCGTTGCGTCCGCCGTTCATGAACGCGTCGACCAGGGCGGCGGCACGCTCGGCGGCGTACGGCACGGCGGCGGCGACCCTGGCGGGCGAGAGGCCCCGGACGATCGGGGCACGCAGTTCCTGATGCTGGTCCCCGTCCGCGCCAACGACCACGGGCCGCCCGCCGAAGCCGCCGCCCAGCACGGCTAAGGCGGCGGGAGCCGGCATGACGTCGGGGCGCAGCGAACCGGCCGAGGAGAAGTCCTCGGCGCGGCGCAGCACTTCACGTACATCGGCGTCCCGGGCGACCAGCCAGGCGTCGAGTTCGGCGACGAAGGTCAGGCCCTGGGCGTCGCGGGCGCGGGTGTAGTGGGGATAGGGATCGCGCTGCAACTCGTCGAGTTTGTCGTGCGGTTGGTCTGATGTGCCGTGCGGTTGGTCTGCTGTGCCGTGGGATTGGTCGACTGCGTCGTGGGATGGACCGAGTGTTCCGTCAGGTTGGTCGAGTGTGTCGTGCGGTTGGCTGTCCACGCGGGCGCCCTCCGGCCGGGATACAGATCACGGGATACAGGTCACGGGATACAGGTCACGGGTCACGAGATCGCGCCCATGCTGCCGTACACCGTGCGGGGGCGGAAGCGGTCGACCGGGCACAACCGTGCCGCCCACCACGCCCGCCCGGTCCCCCGCTCAGAACACCACTGTCCAGCCCTCGCGTCCGGCGTCCTCGGCGGTGTAGGAGACGCCGTGCACCTTGAGGCCGGCCGCGTCCAGCAGGGTGATCTCCCCGCCGTGGTTGCCGAGTTGGGCGCCGCCGGTGAGCAGGACGGGGAGCGCGGCGCCCGCGGCGATCGGCACCGGCGGCAGCGGGCTGCTGTGGCCGAGCCGGTCGAGGAGCCGCCAGCCGGTGAGGTCGACGGTGGCCGGGGATGCGTTGAGGAGGGTGACCGTCTCGGCCTCGGGGGCGGGGCCGCGCGGGTTGACGAGGGCGCCGACGATCCGGATGGGCTGGGTTCCCGGTGCGGGACGCCCACCGCCGGTGTCCGTCCCCGTGTCGGGAGCCGTACCCGGGAGGGCGTGGCCGGTGCTGTCGTCGGTGTGCCACTTCTGGCTCTGGAAGGCGAGGAAGACGGCGACCCACCGCTCCTGGGCGGGCTCCTGCCCCGGGAAGCGGACGAGGAGCCCGCCGTCCTGCCAGACCCCGTCGTCGCCCTGGAAACGGCGGCTGTTGCCCTGGTTCATATGGATGTCGTGGACGCCGTTGCCGGGCAGAAAGCCGAAGATCTTGTCGCGGACGTCGGCCTCCGGCCCCCAGCGCTCGCCGAAGACGTACAGACGGGCGGCCGGGTCGTCGATCGCGCGTCGGACGTAGTGGTCGAGGAGGTCGGCGAGGTCGTTGTCGGGGCCTGCCACATCAGGCGGCAGGACGCGCATCTTCGACGGATCGAAGAGATTGCCCCGGACGAAGTCGAGGTTCGGGCCGCCGGGCCCGGCCGGAAGGCTGTTCCAGCCGCTCGCAAGACCCGCCAGACGGGCAGTGACAGGATGCCGGAGGTCGTCGTCGACGAGGTAGAGCAGTTCGTTCGGCCGCTCCTGCGACTTCACGTTGACGGAAGCGCGGTAGTGCGTGCCCTGATCGTCCGTCAACTCGATCTGATAGTGCGGTGTGTTGGCGGAACCCTCGCGACGGGCGTCGACGGCCCGTGCGATCAGTACGCCATAGGTCTTCAGCGGCATGACGAACAACTCCCCGTGAGCGTGGGTGGATTGCCGGATTGTCCACTCCTGCGGCAAATGTTAGTGCGTAGCGGCTCACCGTCCCCCGCCGCGACAGGAATTGACCGCCGGTGTCCGTCCTACGTCACCTCGTGAATGCGCGACTGGGCCATCTGTGTGAGTCACCTGTGAACAGGGGTCGCGGGACCCCGGATCGTGCCGTACCGCCCGCCGGGTTCCCTACGATCGTGCCGTGGTCAACTTCCTCCTCGAACGCACGGTGCCGCTCCCCCTCGACGAGGCCTGGCGCCGGCTCACGGAGTGGCCCCGCCACGCTTCCGTGGTCCCCCTCACCCGCGTCACGGTGCTCACGGCGCCGCCGACCCACGAGGGCACGGTGTTCGTCGCCCGCTCGGGCATCGGCCCCCTCGCCTTCGACGACCGTATGGAGGTCACCGTCTGGCGTCCCCCGACGGACGACACCCCGGGCCTCGTCCGCCTGGAGAAACGCGGCCGGGTCGTCCTGGGCTGGGCGGAGATCGAGGTCCGCCCGGGCCCCGGCGGGCGCTCACGGGTGGTCTGGCGCGAGGAGTTGCGCGTACGCCTGCTGCCGTCGCTGTTCGACCGTCTGCTGGAGTCGACGGCTCGGTATGTGTTCGGGCGGGCGGTGAACCGGCTGCTGAGGATGGGGTGACGGACGTCAGCCCGGTGCGCGTCGCTGCCGCTGGATGACGCTTCGCTGGTGCTCTTCGAAGAGCGAGCGCGCGGTGTCGTTCATGCTGACGGACGGGAAGTCGGTTGCTCCGCCGTACAGTTCAGGATCGCACACGGCAGCCTCCGGGTCGGCCCCGAGGGCCTGGTCGGCCTGCCGGGCCGAGAGCTCGACCCGGCACCGGTCCGCGTCGATCGCGACGATCCTGACGAACATCTCTTCGTCGGGTACGGCGGTAGGCACGTCTCCTAGGAGCTGGTCGACGGCCAGTTCCTCGATCCGTGCCAGTCCAACGACGCCGGCCGCCACGTGAACGAAGACCCCCGAGCGGTCGATCCTGATGACTTTGCCCCGGACGATCAGCCCTGGACGGTGGGTCTCCATAAAGCGCAGCCAGGGCATACCTCGGTTGCTCTGGAGCACGACGAACACCACGCCTCTCCTCCGGTCGACCGAGGCGACCCGGACCGTCACCACGTCACCGGTCTGGACGAGGACCGGCCCGAAGTCGGTGCGGTCGAGGAAGCCCAGGAAGCTCCCCAGGTCCACCGCGACGTCCTCCGACCGAACGCGCAGCACCGTACCGGTGCGCACATGTCCCACCTGCACATGGGCCAGCCAGTCCTCGGGCGCCAGAGCATCCGCCTCCACGAGCCAGGCACGGCGGGAGAGAACGAGGGAGCCGGAAGGAGGGATCCACGCCTTGGCGTCCAGGATCCTTCCCACGTATCGGTCTAGGTCCCAGAGCGGCTCCATCCCGATGTCCACCGTCGGCAGGAATGCGATCTCGTCCGCGACCTCCACCGCGAGACCTCCGTCGACTACTCCGACGACCAGGCCGGAGACCGTCGCACCGTCCGACGGCAGGCCGACTGCCCTCGCGAGGAGACGGCGTCGGGCGGCCTGTTCGAGCAGTGGTTCCCTCATGGAGAGGAGCAGCCGGCCCTCGCCGACTCGCTCGCGGCCGATGACGACGGCCTCCCTCACGGACCCGGCCTCCACGACTTCGCGGGGGAATTCACTGACAGGGACGAGGCCTTGGTGCATATCGTCGACCTCGACCTCCATCCCCTGCTGGTCGGACCGGGCCACGGTGCCGCGGACGAGGGAACCGAGGGCGATGCCTTCACTTCTCGGTGCGACCCGCACCACAGGACCGTGGAAGGTCATCGTCTGGAACCAGACCCCCCCGTCCCTCGGCGTAGGCGGCTGCCCCACCGCGCTCACCGCGTCCCTGAACGACCGGTACGCCTCCCCGTCCTCCCGCCAGTCCGCCGCCGAGTCCACCAGCGTCCGTACCAGTGTCGTACCGCCGAAGTCGCGTCCTCCCTCGTCGCCCATGGCCATCCGGTGGCAGGTGACGGCCGAGGCGTTCACCAGGCGCGTCACGGGGTGCCTCGCGCCCAGCAACTCGCTGAACTGCTCGGCCCGTTCGGCGAGGGCGTCGGCAGTGCGCCGCGCCTTCCCGGGCTCGGGCAGCGCGCGTACGGCCTCCACCTGGGCCGCGGCCAGGTTGGTCAGCGCGCCCACGGTACGGGGGTGCGCGGCGCCCAGCCGGACCTCAAGGCGCTGGGCCGTCGCACCGAGCAGCCGCACGGCCCGGTCCAGCCGGGCGGGCGACCGCACGGCGCGAGCGGCCTCGATCTGGACGGCGGCCAGGTCCGCCTGGACGGCGAGCGCCTTGGGGTGGTCCGCGCCGAGCAGGGTGGCCAGCCGCTGGGCGGCCACCTCGACGACCTTCACCACGGTCTCCAGGACTTCGGTGTCCCCGGCCTCGACGGCCGCTCCGGCCCGCACCATGGCGAAGCTCACGACGGTCAGGAAGGCGCGTGGATCCGAGGTGTCGAGGCGGTCGAGCACACGGCCCGTGCGGTCCGCGAGAGCCGACAGGGCACGGGCCGGGTGGTTGCCGTACTGCGGTGCGAAGCCCAGGAGTTGGTGCTCGACGGCGTCCAGGACTGTGTGGAGCGGCTGCAGCGCCGGGGCTTCGGGCTCGGGCAGCCGTTCGAGCAGGGCACGTGCGGCGAGCGCGTGGTCGACGGCGGAGTCGACATCGCCCAGGCTCAGTTCGACGGCGGCCAGGTTGACGTGTGTGGTCGCCGCGGCGGGCGAGAGGCAGGGCGTGCAGTACTGCTGTACGTAGTCGAGCACCGAGCGGGCGTCCGCCTGCTGCCCGAGCGAGATGCCCAGGACGCCGAGGCAGTTGATGAACGGCTCGCCCTGTTCGCCCCAGTCGGGCTCGGGTACACCGTGGGAGACGAGCCCCTCGAACAGCAGCCGGAACATCCGCTCCGCCTCCTGGCGCAGCCCGAGTTCGAGCAGCAGCCGGCCGAGGCGTACTCCCGCCGCGCCCGTGTCCGGGCCCCACCTCCCGCCGGCCAGGCAGTTCTCGGCGCTCATGTCGAGAAACCGCATCAGGTTGGCCACGCGTTCGAACCGCGTGCCGTCGAGGTCCCGCAGCGCGTCCTCGGCACATCGGACGGCCTCGTCCAGGGAGTCAACCACGCGTTTCCTCCCCCTTGGCGACTCGCACCACTTCGTCGAGCAGGGCGATCTGATGGGGCGGCAGGTCCCGTGGGTCGACGATGCCTGCCGCCGCCCAGTCCTGGAACTTGCGCAGTCCGAACTCCACGACAGCAGCCGTCGCCTCCACTTCGGCCAGCCGGGTTCCGCCGACCGGCGCGTCGGGCGGCCGGGGCCGATGGGGCTCTTCCGGTGGCTCGGGAGTCCATGCGGGGCCCGCCGATTCGACCGGCCCGGGCCGCCGCGCCGAACCGGTCGGCGTCGGCGCCCCGTGCGCCTCGGCCGGAGCGACCGCCCCGGGCGCTTCGCCCGGCCTGACCGGCACGGGCAGCCCGGACGGCCAAGGCTGCGGAAGCCCTGGGCCCGGCTCCCCTGCGGGTCCCTCGGGTACGCCCTCCCTGAGGAGTCCCAGCATGCGGTGCGGGTTGAGCGCGTCGAAGGCGTCGATGACACCGCCGATGTCCCCGGCCGCGAGCGATCCCCTTCGGTCGCCCCGTAGGCCTCGTGCGCTCTCGGATTCCAGGAGGACGCCCAGCACCGCGTCCTCCGCACCGGTTCCGCGTCGCTCGACGGGCCCACCCGCGTAGAAGTCGGCCCCGGTCGTCGCCAGAGGGCCCACGGTGAGTTCGAGGACCGACAGTGCGCGGTGGGCGCCGGCGCGACGGCAGTCGGGCAGGACGTCGTCCACCGTGCCGCTGAGCGGCGGGTGTTGGGGGCCGGGCCGGTAAGGGGCCTGCCAGAAGTCCCCTTTGACGGCACGGTCGGCCCGTGGCGTCGGATAGTCGGCACGCACCGGCGCGATCACATGGATCAGCGCGAGCCCCACGTCCTCGGCGATCTCGTCCACCACACCGCCGAGCCCGAGGCCTTCCGCGGTCGTCAGCTCCACCGCGCCGCCCAGGGCCAGTTCGCGCACGCAGCCGACCAGGGTCACCACGAAGTGCCGCGTGACGAAGAACCCGGCGCCGCACAGGAGGCCGTCCCGGGCGATGGCCACCCAGTATTCCTCGCGCCCCATCGGCTCCCTCTGGTCCGTCGCTTCCCGGCGCCGTCGCGGCATCGCTGCCCGTCACTCTCGGCGGCCCTGAGGCAGCGTACCGTCACGGACGCCGCCTCACCCCCGTCCCAGGACACGCCGGGCACCGGCGATCACCGCGGTGGCCAGCACCCAGCCGGACACCACCAGTACGACCGCCACCGCCTTGTCGACGCCCGCCGGATCCCAGCTCCCCCGGTATCCCAGGCTCGCGACGGGGATCAGGAGGTCCAGGCTGTACAGCACGGGATCCCAGGCCCGTTGGCCGTTTCCGCCGACCGGACGGGGCTGGTGGTGGGCGAACCACAGGGACCCCGCGGCTGCGAGGGACAGCAGCCACACCAGTGCCCGGCGCGGCGCGTATCCGTAGCCGAACAGCATGTCCTGGACCACGCCCCACACGCGGCCGGTGAGACGGTCGTGGCGGCGCAACTGCCGTTCGCGGGCGTGCCGTACGGTGCGTGCCGCGCGTTCGTCGCCGCCGGACTCGTACGCCTTGGCCAGTTGCTCGAACGAGCCGGCCCCGACACGTGCGTCGCGGGTGATCCAGCCGATGCGCGAGCGCACGTCGACCTGCTGGGCGGATTCGAGTCGCTTGTAGGTGAAGCCCTCCAGGAAGAGTTCGCCGGCGGCCGGCCAGGTCTCCGCGGAGTCGACGAGGACGTCGACCGTGGCGTCCTGCAACACCACCGGCCCGGCGGGCGGTTCGCGCAGGTCGAGTCTGAGCCGTGGCACGCGCAGCCGGCTCAGATGGAGTGAGCCCGCGGGCCCGGTGAGGACGCTGTCGTGGAAGGTCGCCACACCGCTCACCTCAGCCGCCCGCAACAGCACCTGTCCCGTGCTGCGGAATCCCCAGTCGGCGTACAGACCTCCCCCGCACACAAGTTCGGTGGCGTCGAGGCCGCCGACCTCGGCGCCGTTGAGGTTCACGGAGTACGCGACCCGCGCATCGCGCAGATAGAGGGCGCCCGAGCTGCGCAGTTGCCGGGCGTGCAGCGAGCCTCCGATGGAGAGGCGGGGAGCAAGCAGCGACCACAGGGAGTCCTCGGTCACGCGCAGGTCGACGAGGACGAGGTTGCCCGCGATGCGCGCGTCGGCGAGCTGGAGCACGCCTGCGGTCAGCCCCTCCCAGACCCTCCGCGGTCCCCGGGTGCCGCTGGCACGCGCGGTCGGGTCGGACAGCGGCCGGGATTCCGTGCCGTCGCCCCGGCCCAACCAGGCGCCTCGCAACAGCAGTTCGCCGTCGACGGCGAGACGGTCGGCGTACAGCGCGGGCATCCGTGAGCCGGAGAGGTCGAGGCTGCGAACGGCGAGCTCGGTCAACTGCGGAGGAGTGTCGAACTCGCAGTCGAGCAGCGCCAGTCCGAAGTCGAGCCGACGTCGGCTGAGATCGAGTTCGCCGCGCACGCGCAGCCCCTCGAAGCACAGGGGTTCATCGCTTCCGGCCTCCTGCCCGGCTATCAACTCCCGCAACCGGTCGGCGTCCACCGCCTCACCCCGGCGCGGCAGCCGCCCCGGTCGCCGAATCCCCCTGCGTCGTGCCATGGTGACCCCCTCCTTCTCCCCCGGACGGCATTTCACGTCCGGCACGTCCCCAACCCTCTTCCCACGTGGATACTGAATCGGTGGATCGATCTCCATTCGCCAGGTTCGGCGAGCGCGCGTCCGAACTGCTCGAAAGTTGGCAGACGCAGAATCACCGGAAGCTCAGCGCCCCCGCTTTTCTGGACGACGGCGGCAGCGGCGCCCTGCTGGCCTCCGTGACCGTGCGGGACAGTGACCCCCTCGAACAGCGCCGACGCAGGATGATCATCAAGCTGTGCGCCTCGGACGAGGAGGCTTCGGTGGAGCCCGGCGGTCTCAAGGCTGCATGGCTGTCCGGGCCAGCCAAGAACGAGTCGTGCCCCTCGTTCCCCGAGACGCATCTCGTCAAGCAGCTCTACGACCCGATGCCGGTGAACGACGCGTGGATGATGTTCCAGGAGATCGCGGGCGACGGGCAGGACATGGTGACGCTCGCCGCTGTCGTACGACAGCGGCAGTCACGGCTTCCCGACATCGCGGCGGCCGTCGCCGGGTCCCTGCTGTCCGACTGGAATCCGGACGACAAGGGCGGTGAGCCCATGACTGCCGCGGAGTTCGTCGCCGCGCTGCTCGACCGGCGGCTGGCACCGAACGGCCCGCTCGCGCAGTGGGCCCGCGACGAACTCGGGATCTCCTTCTCCGACGCGTCGATCACCCTGCCCGGAAGGTCCGGCACCCTGCCCAATCCCCTTCACCTGAAGGACGGTTGCGGGCTCTCCCGAGGCCAGGTGGAAGACCCGCTCCGTGGCCGCGCCCACGGCGATCTACACCCCGGCAACATCATGGTTCCCGAGCACCCGGACGCACCGGCCGACTCGTACCGGCTCATCGATCTGACCCGGTTCGACAAGGACGCGCTCCTCGTGCGCGACCCCGTCCACCTGATGCTGTACCTGGTCGGCGAGTTCCTGCCACACCTGACGGACGAGGCCCGGGAGGAAGTCCTCGCCCTGCTCCTCGGGCGGGAGGCGGACGGGCTGCTGATTCCGCAGGGGCTACGGCGCATCGTGGACGGGATACGGGACGCGCCGGGCCCCTGGCTGAAGATCCGGGCCCTCGGGCCGGGCTGGGCCGTGCAGTGGACGCTGGCGCTCCAGGCGTGCGCGCTGATGTTCTGCACCCGCAGCAAGAAGTACGACGACCGGGACCGCCGCTGGTTCTTCCGGCTCGCGGCGGAGGCGGCTGCGGAGTCCGACCGCCGCTTCGGGGTGGACTCCGCAACAGCGAGGGTGGTCAATGTGCGGCCACCGTCAGTGCCGACGGCGGCCGTGACCGGGCCCGCGGCCGACCGCGAAGCCACTCTTTTCGGCCGGACGACTGTCACTCACCAGCCGAGCACCACGCCCAAGACGCCGGAGACGGCCGACGGCGACGCGATCCTGCGTCTACTCGACGAGATCCGGTACACGTTCGAGCGCCCCCTGGAACAGCTGGCGTCAGCGCGTGCACTCTGGGTCGCACCTGAGCTGATGGAATCCATCAGGACGCGGGCCATCGGGTTCAAGACAGTTCTCGGAAGGCTACGACCGCCGTCCAAGATCGCGTGGAACAGAGTGGACGATATCCTCCGGTCGCTGCGCACGGTGGCAGACAAAGCGAACGATGTACGAAACTCTCTGGGACCGATATCGAAATTGAGCCTGACGCTGCCACAGCACCCTGCGAATCAAGGGCTGCAAGCCCTCGTAAATGCTTTGGACGATCTGTTGGGCGACGTCCGCTCCGCATGGTTCCTATTGTCCCCACCGACCTCTGAACCGACTCAGGCAACCACCCCGATCCGCCCCACCGATGCCGACGCCGAGGTGACGTCATGATGGATCGGCGTATGCGCCCCGGTAAGCGAACCCCCACTCCCGCCCCGCCTGTTGGCAACGATCTCCGACGCGATCGACAACGCCGTCTCCTCAGGCGTACGAGCGCCGAGATCCAGCCCGATCGGTGACCTCAGCCGCGCCAACTCCAGCTCCGTCACGCCGACTTCGCGCAGCCGCTCGTTCCGGTCGAGGTGGGTCCGGCGGGAGCCCATCGCGCCGATGTACGCCACCGGCAGGCGCAGGGCGAGTTGGAGCAGGGGTACGTCGAACTTGGCGTCGTGGGTGAGGACGCACAGGACCGTACGGGCGTCCACCGGCGTCCGTTCCAGGTACCGGTGCGGCCACTCGACGACGATCTCGTCCGCGTCGGGGAAGCGGGCGGGCGTCGCGAAGACCGGGCGGGCGTCGCACACCGTCACGTGGTAGCCGAGGAACTTGCCGATGCGGACCAGCGCCGACGCGAAGTCGATCGCGCCGAACACGATCATGCGGGGCGGCGGCACCGACGACTCGACCAGCACCGTGAGCGGTGCTCCGCAACGAGAGCCCTGCTCGCCGATCTCCAGGGTGCCGGTGCGGCCCGCGTCGAGGTAGGCGCGTGCCTCGGCAGCCACCGTGCGGTCCAGCTCGGGGTGCGCGCCGAAGCCGCCCTCGTACGAGCCGTCCGGGCCCACGAGCAGAGCGCGGCCCAGCAGTTCCGCCGGGCCGGAGACGATCCGTGCCACGGCCGCCGCCTCCCCGCCCACGGCGGCGCCCAGAGCCGACGCCAGCACCTTGCGGACGGGATCCGACGCCCGTACCGGCGTCACCAGGATGTCGATGATCCCGCCGCACGTCAGACCCACCGCGAACGCGTCCGCGTCGCTGTAGCCGAAGCGTTCGAGGACCGACTCGCCATCCGCCAGGGCCTGTTGGCACAGTTCGTACACCGCGCCCTCCACACAGCCGCCCGAGACCGAGCCGATCGCCGTGCCGTCGGCGTCCACCGCGAGGGCGGCACCCGGCTGGCGGGGCGCACTGCCGCCCACGGCCACCACGGTGGCCACGGCGAAGTCACGGCCCTGCTCGACCCACCGGTGCAGTTCTTCGGCGATGTCCAGCATCTCGGTCTCCTCATCAACGGTGTGCGTACATAGTGGGCGGCTAGTGGACGCCCAGCCAGCTCTCAATAGGACTGAGGGCGAAATAGACGAAGAAGATGCCTGTCAGGGCCCACATGAAGGCACCGATCTCGCGCGCCCTGCCCTGCGCGACCTTGATCGCGACGTACGAGATCACACCGGCCGCCACGCCCGCCGTGATCGAGTACGTGAACGGCATGATCACGACGGTCAGGAAGACCGGGACGGCGGTGGCTCGGTCGGCCCAGTCGATGTGCCGGGCGTTCGACATCATCATCGCGCCGATGACCACCAGGGCGGCCGCCGCGACCTCCCCCGGCACGATCGCCGTCAGCGGGGTGAAGAAGAGGCAGGCCGCGAAGAACAGGCCGGTGACGACGGAGGACAGCCCTGTACGTGCCCCCTCCCCGACACCCGTCGCCGACTCCACGAACACCGTCTGGCCCGACGCGCCGGCGACGCCGCCGATCGCTCCGCCCGCGCCGTCGATGAACAGCGCCTTGGACAGGCCCGGCATCCGGCCCTTCTTGTCGGCGAGCCCGGCCTCCGTGCCGACGCCGATGATCGTCGCCATCGCGTCGAAGAAGCCCGCGAGGACGAGGGTGAACACGATCATGCCGACCGTCATCGCACCGACCTCGCCCCAGCCGCCGAACTCGACGTCCCCGAAGAGCGAGAAGTCCGGCATCGACACCGCGCTGCCGTGCAACTCCGGTGCGCCGCTGGCCCATTGCTTGGGGTCGATCGCGCCGACCGCGTTGAGCAGGACGGCGATGACGGTCCCGCTGACGATGCCGACGAGGATCGCTCCGGGGACACCTCGAGCCTGGAGCATGAAGATGAGGAGGAGGGTCGCGGCGAACAACAGCACGGGCCAGCCCGTGAGTTCGCCGTTCGGGCCGAGGGAGAGCGGGGTCGCCTTGCCCTGGTGCACGAAACCGGCCTTCACCAGGCCGATCAGCGCGACGAACAGGCCGATGCCCATGGTGATCGCGTGTTTCAGCGCCAGCGGAATCGCGTTCATGATCATCTCGCGCAGGCCGGTGACGACCAGCAGCATGATGACCACGCCGTACAGCACACACATGCCCATCGCCTGCGGCCAGGTCATGGCTGGCACCACCTGCGAGGCCAGCACGCCGGACACGGACAGGCCGGCGGCGAGGGCGAGCGGGACCTTGCCGACGAAGCCCATGAGGAGGGTGGTGACGGCTGCGGCGAACGCCGTTGCGGTGATCAGCGCCTGTTGGCCGAGCGTGTTTCCGGCGGCGTCCTTGCCCGAGAGGATCAGAGGATTGAGGAGCAGGATGTACGCCATCGCCATGAAGGTGGTGATGCCGCCGCGGATCTCTCGGGCAAAGGTGGAGTTTCGGTGGGTTATCCGGAAGTAGCGGTCGAGCGGGGATTGGCCGGATTTGACGCCTGGGGGCGCCTCGATGGGCCTCGGCTGTACCGACTGCTGGGTCATGGTGCGGTCTCCCAAGGTTCATAGGGGGTTGGGAAGGTGCACGACCCGGGGGACGGCCCGAGACGAGTGGGGGTATTTGTGGGGTTCGTTGTCGGGTGCGGGCCCGGTGGGGCTTCTCGCGCAGTTCCCCGCGCCCCTGAAAGGCAGGGGCTGCGCCCCTCGCCTTTCGGCCCGCAGGGCCGGGGTTTTTAGGGGCGCGGGGAACTGCGCGACCAGCCCCCACCGGGCCCGCACCCGACAACGAACCGACTACGCCGTACCGGTCAGGTGCTCAGGCCGCACCGGCGTCTTCGTCAGCTCCAAGCCCGTCGCATTCCGAATCGCCGCCAACACGGCCGGAGTTGACGACAAAGTCGGCGCCTCGCCAACCCCGCGCAACCCGTAAGGCGCATGCGCGTCGGCCAGTTCGAGGACGTCGACCGGGATGGTCGGGGTGTCGAGGATGGTCGGGATCAGATAGTCCGTGAAGGACGGATTCCGTACCTTGGCCGTCTTCGGATCGATGATGATCTCCTCCATCACCGCGATGCCAAGACCCTGCGTCGTGCCGCCCTGGATCTGCCCGACCACCGACAGCGGATTCAGCGCCTTGCCGACATCCTGTGCGCAAGCCAGCTCGATGACCTTCACCAGGCCCAGTTCCGTGTCGACCTCGACGACCGCCCGGTGCGCCGCGAACGAGTACTGGACGTGTCCGAAGCCCTGGCCGGTGCGCAGATCGAACGGTTCGGTCGGCCGGTGCCGCCACTCCGCCTCGACCTCGACGGCCTCGTCGCCCAGGACGTCCACCAGGTCGGCCAGGACCTCGCCGGCGTCCGTCACCACCTTGCCGCCCTCCAACAGCAGCTCCGCCGTGGCCCAAGCCGGGTGGTACGAGCCGAACTTGCGGCGCCCGACCTCCAGCACCTTCTCCCGCACCAGCTCGCACGAGTTCTTGACGGCGCCGCCGGTGACGTACGTCTGGCGGGAGGCAGAGGTCGAACCGGCGCTGCCCACCTGGGTGTCGGCCGGGTGGATCGTCACCTGGGTGACGCCCAGCTCGGTGCGGGCGATCTGGGCGTGGACGGTGACCCCGCCCTGGCCGACCTCCGCCATGGCCGTGTGGACCGTGGCCACCGGCTCACCGCCGACAACCTCCATGCGGACCCGGGCAGTTGAGTAGTCGTCGAAGCCCTCGGAGAAGCCGACGTTCTTGATGCCGACCGCGTAGCCGATGCCCCGGACGACACCCTCGCCGTGGGTGGTGTTGGAGAGGCCGCCCGGCAGCTGGCGTACGTCCGCCGCCTCGCCCGCCGCCAGCCACTGCTGCTCCGGCGGAAGCGGCATCGCCTTGACGCGGCGCAGGAGTTCGGCGACCGGCGCCGGGGAGTCGACGGCCTGCCCGGTCGGCAGCAGCGTGCCCTGTTCCATCGCGTTGAGGCGGCGGAACTCGACCCGGTCCATGCCCACCGCGTCGGCGAGCTTGTCCATCTGGGCCTCGTAGGCGAAGCACGCCTGGACCGCGCCGAAGCCGCGCATCGCGCCGCAGGGCGGGTTGTTGGTGTAGAGGGCGATGCAGTCGATGTCGACGTCGTCGACGACGTAGGGGCCGGCGCCCAGCGAGGCCGCGTTGCCGACGACCGCCGGCGAGGCGGACGCGTACGCGCCGCCGTCGAGCACGATCCGCGCCTTCAGGTGGGTCAGCTTGCCGTCCTTCGTGGCCCCGTGCTCGTACGTGAGCTTCGCGGGATGCCGGTGGACGTGACCGAAGAAGGACTCGAAGCGGTTGTAGACGATCTTCACTGGTTTGCCAGTGCGCAGCGCCAGCAGACACGCGTGGATCTGCATCGACAGGTCCTCGCGCCCGCCGAAGGCTCCGCCGACGCCCGACAGCGTCATGCGGACCTTGTCCTCGGGGAGGCCCAGCACCGGGGCGATCTGGCGCAGGTCGGAGTGCAGCCACTGGGTGGCGACGTAGAGGTCGACTCCGCCGTCTTCGGCGGGGACGGCCAGGCCCGACTCGGGGCCCAGGAACGCCTGGTCCTGCATGCCGAAGGTGTACTCGCCGGTGACGATGAAGTCGGCCCGGGCGCGGGCTGCTTCGACGTCGCCTCGGATGACCGGCTGGCGGTGGAGGATGTTCGGGTGGTCGACGTGGCCGATGTGGTGGTCGGTGCGGTTCTCATGGATGAGGATCGCGTCCGGCGCGGTCGCGGAGGCCTCGTCGGTGATGACCGGCAGGTCGCGGTACTCGACCTTGATCTTTGCTGCTGCGCGGCGCGCGGTCTCCGGGTGGTCGGCGGCGACGATGGCGACCGGTTCGCCGTGGTGGCGGACCCTGCCGTGGGCGAGGACCGGGGTGTCCTGGATCTCCAGGCCGTAGTTCCTCACGTCGGTCGGGAGGTCGTCGTACGTCATGATCGAGTAGACGCCGGGCAGGGCCAGGGCCTCGGCCGTGTCGATCGAGACGATCTCGGCGTGGGCGACCGTGGAGCGCAGGATCTGGCCCCAGAGCATGTCCTCGTGCCACATGTCGGACGAGTACGCGAACTCGCCGGTGACCTTGAGGGTGCCGTCCGGGCGGAGCGTGGACTCGCCGATGCCGCCCTTGGTCTGCGAGCCCTGGGTGACCTTGGTGGGCGTCCCGAGGGGAGCGCTCTTGCCGGGCATGTCAGACCGCCTCTCCCTGTCGGGCCGCGGCCAGCCGGACCGCGTCCATGATCTTCTCGTAGCCCGTGCAGCGGCACAGGTTGCCCGACAGCGCCTCGCGGATGTCCGCGTCGGTCGGGTTGGGGTTCTGCTCCAGCATCTCGTCGGCGGCGACCAGCAGACCGGGCGTGCAGAAACCGCACTGGACTGCGCCCGCGTCGATGAACGCCTGCTGGATCGGGGCGAGTTCGACTCCCTCGCCGGTCTGGGAGTCCGTACTGCCCTTGGGCTCCCACCGCTTGGCCGCGTCAAGTGACGTACCGCAGGCGCCCGTTCCGCAACTGCCGTGTTCCGTACGCTGCTTGGCGTACTCGGCGAGCCCCTCGACCGTGACGATCTCGCGGCCCTCCGCCTGTCCCGCCGCGACGAGACACGAGCACACCGGTACGCCGTCGAGGCGGACGGTGCACGACCCGCACTCGCCCTGCTCGCAGGCGTTCTTGGAACCCGGCAGGCCGAGCCGCTCCCGCAGCACGTACAGCAGGGACTCGCCCTCCCATACGTCGTCGGCCTCCTGCGGACGCCCGTTGACCGTGAAATTGACGCGCATTACGCGACTCCCTCCGTGCGAGCGGCGGTGCCGCGGTACGACTCCCAGGTCCATGTCAGCGTGCGGCGGGCCATCACGCCGACCGCGTGGCGGCGGTAGCTCGCGGTGCCCCGGACGTCGTCGATGGGGTTGCAGGCGGCGGCGCACAGGTCGGCGAACTGCTTGGCGACCGACGGGGTGATGATCTTCCCGTTGTCCCAGAAGCCGCCCTCGTCGAGCGCCGCGTTCAGGAACTCCTCGGCGGCCTTCGCCCTGACGGGTGTGGGCGCCGCCGAACCGATGCCCGTACGGACGGTCCGCGTCGACGGGTGCAGCGCGAGGCCGAAGGCGCAGACCGCGATGACCATGGCGTTGCGAGTGCCAACCTTCGAGTACTGCTGGGGGCCGTCCGCCTTCTTGATGCGGACCGCGCGGATCAGCTCGTCGGGCGCGAGCGCGTTGCGCTTCACGCCGGTGTAGAAGTCGTCGATCGGGATCAGCCGGGTCCCTCGTACGGACTCGGCCTCGACCTGCGCGCCCGCGGCGAGGAGCGCCGGGTGGGCGTCACCCGCCGGGGAGGCGGTACCGAGGTTGCCGCCGACACCGCCGCGGTTGCGGATCTGCGGGGAGGCGACCGTGTGCGAGGCGAGGGCCAGGCCCGGCAACTCGCCGCGCAGGTTCTCCATGATCCTGGTGTACGGGACCGAGGCGCCCAGGCGCACGCTGTCGCCGTCGGTCTCCCACTCGTAGAGATCTCCGATGCGGGTGAGGTCGAGCAGGCACTCGGGTCGACGGTGGTCGAAGTTGATCTCGACCATCACGTCGGTGCCGCCCGCGATCGGCACAGCGGTGGGGTGCTCGGCCTTCGCGGCGAGCGCCTCCTGCCAGCTGGCGGGGCGAAGGAAGTCCATGACCGGCTCTTTTCCTCTTCGTCTCGGCGTCTCGTGAGTCGTACCGACGGGTCGCGCCAATGGCTCGTTCATGTGCTGTTCACAGGGGATGAGATCAGTACACAGCGCTGTACTCCGCCCAGGTCAGTCACGGAAACCATGAAGGAGTTGGCTGGCCAGGGCGATCGTCTTGTAGATTCGTATGAACAGGGGTCATCAGTAACCTCTCTGATTTTCCCCGGAAACAGTGAGCGCCGCGCAGGCGGAAAAGCGCGGCTCGCAAACAGAACGGCGGCGACGAGAATGCGGCTGCGCGCACTGCTGGACACCGACGCGCTGGGCCTCAGGCTGCTCGGCGGCGAGGACGAGCTGGACCGCACCGTCCGCGGGGTGATGACCACCGACCTCAGGGACCCCAGCCGCTACCTCTCGGGCGGCGAGCTGGTGCTCACCGGACTGGCCTGGCGGCGGGACCCGGCGGACTCCGAGTCGTTCGTACGGCTTGTGGCGGGGGCCGGGGTCGCGGCCCTGGCCGCCGGTGAGGCCGAGCTGGGGGCCGTCCCGGACGACCTGATCACGGCCTGCGCCCGGCACCGGCTGCCGCTGTTCGCGGTGCACGAGTCGGTGGCGTTCGCGACGATCACCGAGCATGTCGTACGGCAGGTGTCCGGCGAGCGTGCCGGGGATCTGGCGGCGGTCGTGGACCGGCACCGCCGGATGATGACCTCGGGTCCGGCGGGGGGCGGCCCCGACGTGGTCCTGGACCTGCTCGGCTCGGACCTGGACCTGCGCGCCTGGGTCCTCTCCCCCGCCGGACGTCTCATCGCGGGCTCCAAGGTCTCGGGCCCCGCCCCGGCCCCCGACGTGTGCGCGGCCCTGGCGGCCGAGCATCTGACGGCGTCCCGCACCGGCCGACGCGGACCCCACCGGGTGACGGTGGGCGGCACGACGTACTCCCTGTTTCCCGTGCGTGGCAACGGCCGTACCGCCGCCGCACAGGGCGGCTCGCGGGACGTACGGGAAACCCTTCTCTCCGACTGGCTGCTCGCCGTCGAGGCGGACGCCGGGGACTGGCCGGCGGAGCGGCTCGACCTGCTGCAGGGCGTCACGCAGCTGATCGCGGTCGAGCGCGACCGGCGCGACACGGCCCGTACGGTACGGCGGCGGCTCGCCCAGGAGGTTCTGGAGCTGGTGCAGACGGGCGCGGCGCCCTCCGAGATCGCGGCCCGGCTGCGGGTCGCCGCTCCGGTACTGCTGCCCGGCCTCGGCGC
The DNA here is from genome assembly GCF_021545335.1 of Streptomyces sp. GQFP. Lineage (GTDB taxonomy): Bacteria > Actinomycetota > Actinomycetes > Streptomycetales > Streptomycetaceae > Streptomyces. The sequence goes on from NZ_CP089312.1 coordinate 1,777,646, forward strand.
GGCCCCGCACTGGCAGGTCGTCGTGGCCCGCGTGGACTGGGCGGGCGGCGAGATCGAGGGCGGTCCGGTGGCCCAGGCGTTGCTGGAGGAAATCCTCGTCGACCCGCTGCTGGCGGGCCCGGAGCACTCCGACCGGATCGCGGTGGCCCAGACGGGGGACGAGGCGATCGCCCTCGTACCACTGCCGGCGGTGTCGTCGGAGCACGACGGTTCGGAGACGGGGATCCTCGCCGAGGAGCTGCTGACCGCCGTACGGGACCCGCTGTCGGCGGGCCTCGACGACGACGGGCGGCTCACGATCGGCGTGAGCGCCGCCGTGCACTCGGCGGAGGGGCTGCGCGGGGCGCTGGAGGAGGCACGGCACGCGCGCCGGGTGGCCGCGGCGCGCCCCGGCCGGGTGTGCGCGGCGGGCCACCAGGAGTTGGCCTCCCACGTCCTCCTCCTCCCCTTCGTCCCGGACGACGTCCGCCGCGCCTTCACGGCCCGCCTCCTCGACCCCCTGCGCGACTACGACCGACGCCACCGGGCCGAGCTGATCCCGACGCTGGAGGCGTTCCTGGAGTGCGACGGCTCGTGGACGCGGTGCGCGACCCGGCTGCATCTGCATGTGAACACGCTGCGGTACCGGGTGGGGCGGATCGAGCAGTTGACGGGGCGTGATCTGTCGCGACTGGAGGACAAGCTGGACTTCTTCCTGGCGTTGCGGATGAGTTGAGCCTGCGGCGGCTTTGTGGCGACGGGTTCGGTGAGAGGTCGTGCGGGGCGTGCGGTCCTGGCGTGCGCCCCGTGAGAGCGGTTCCGTGGCAACCGGGCGACCGATCTTCCCCGACTTTGTGAAATCCTTCACCTACCCCCTTGGCCCGGTGCCGGGATTCATGCTGAGATGCCGCCACCACTCAACAAGCTCGATGGCGTGCTGGGCCTGTTCTTCGGATCAGGTCGGTGGCGAGGCGCGGTGCCTTGCGTCGCCGGTACAGCGCGACCCCGAGCTGATCCGAAGAACAGGACCTTGGGGAGGGCAACGTGGCGCATACCGCCATGTCTGGTTACGGAACGACCTCTGGTGACGATCCCCTCCAGACCGCGGTATGGCGGCTGCGCTCGCGCGCCTGCTGGGCGGACGCGGCGGCGCTGCTCGACCCCACCACGGCCGATGCCTCGCTCCAGCGGGCCGGGCTGCTGGTGGAACGGTGTCTCTACACCGAGCAGGGCTGGGGGGAGGCCGAGGACGCGCTCCGTACGGCGGAGGCGCTGGCGCAGAGCGACGACGAGCGGGGCGCGGCGGCGTGCGAGCGGGGGCAGTTGGCGTACGCCTCGACGCTGCTCGGCGTGCGGGACCGCGCGGACGAGGCTCGGGCCGCGCTGGGGCGGGCCGCGGCGCTGATCCCGCCGGGGGCTTCCGGGCGGGCGGTGCTGGACTTTCGGCGGGGGTTGCTGGCGGAGAACCTGGCAGGGTCCCCGCAGGCGGCGCGGGCCGCGTATCGGCGTGCCCATGCGGGGGCGACCGCGCACGCGGATCCGCTGTTGCTGTCGTTCACCTGGCGCCATCTGGCCGGACTCGCCCTGCGGGACGGGGAGTTGGCGGAGGCGCGGCACGGGTTCGGTGAATCGCTGCGGATTCGGGAGGAGTTGGGGTATCTCGTGGGGACCGCACCGGCGTTGGCTTCGCTCGCCGATGCGGAGTCCGAGCCGGAGGCTTCTCGGTTGCGGGCGGAGGCTGGGCGGTTGTTTCGGTTGCTCGGGGGCGTGCCTACATGGTTGGCGCGGCAGTTGGCTCCGCCTGCGGCGTCGGCCTAGTTGCTTGGGTGCGCCAACTGGGTGGAGTTGTTCGGTTGTTTGGCGGCTGCCGGTCCGCCGTGGCTGGTCGCGCAGTTCCCCGCGCCCCTTAAGGGCGCGTCAGTGGGCGCCTGTTACGTGTTCACGTACTAGCGCCTGGACCACTGTCACGTCTCTTGCCGCCAGTGCCTCCAGCAGAGCCATGTGGTCCGCCGCGTCCGCCATGAGGGCCGCCGGCTTTGCGCCCACCAAGGGCCACTGGGCTCGGCGGTGGAGGTCCTCTGCTATTTGGACGAGTTGGGTGTTGCCGGCCAGGGACAGGACCGCTCGGTGGAAGGCTCGGTCGGATTCGGCGTAGGTGGCTCGGCAGCCGGTGGAGGCCGCTCGGGCCGTTGCCTCGGCCAGGGGGCGGAGTTCCGTCCAGCGTTCCGTCGGCACCGTGCGGGCCAGGCGGAGCATCACCGGGAGTTCGATCAGGGCGCGGATCTCGCCCAGCTCGGCCAGCTCGCGGGCGCCGCGTTCCACGACGCGGAAGCCGCGGTTCGGGACGACCTCGACGGCGCCCTCCAGGGCGAGTTGCTGCATCGCCTCGCGGACGGGCGTCGCGGAAACGCCGAAGCGGTCGCCGAGCGCGGGGGCCGAGTACACCTCCCCGGGTGCCAGCTCGCCCCCGACGAGCGCGGTGCGCAGCGCGTCGAGGATCTGGCCGCGCACGGAGGAACGCTGGACGACGGGGCGTGCCTGCTCGGTACGAGGGAGCGGGATCGGCCGCTCGCTGTGCGTGTGCTCACCCCGGGCGTCGCCTCCCCGGGCGCCCGCTCCCGCGACCTCGCGGGCCGTCGGGCCGCTCGCCCCCTGGCGCCACCCCCGGTCCACGTCCGCGGCCCTGGGCTGCGGTGGGACACGTACGGCACCCGGGCGTGAAGCCGGTACCCCTGTCTCGGGCGAGCCGTGCGCGCCCTGTGGGCCGGCGTGCTGCACGGGGGCCTCCTCCGGGCTAGATGGCACCTTGACGGCACATGGGGTCATTACGGCGGGTTGTTACTCGCCCGTCAAGCACCATAGGCGCACATTCCGTCAGTTCAAATCCCGATTCGCGTCCAGGTTCGATTCCGGGCCGGATCCGGTGTTAAATCCGGATCACATCACGGGCATGATGGGTAAGGTAAGGCTTACCTTTGATCTTCATCTTCGGTCTTCGAACGATCTATCGAGATGCGGTGGTCCCGACATGTCCGCTCCCGTACAGGCCCGGTCCGCCGTCGCGGACTCGTACGACCGGCTCGCCGAGGCCCACTCGCACGCGACCGTCATCGAACTGGGCCCCGAGCAGGAGCATCCGCGCGGCGACGGCTGGGTCCGGGCCGCCGGGCTCGCGGCGGCCGACGCCGACCTCGACTCCTTTCTCGCCTGGGACCACGAGCAGGTGGTGCGGGACTACGAGGAGCCGGGCCGCCCGGACGTCGTCGCCGGTTTCGGGCTGCACCGGTACGCGTGGACCGCCTGTCTGCTGATCACCGTGCCGTGGTTCCTGCACCGCCGGGTACCACGTCTGCCCGTTGAGGACGTCTCCTATCACCGCGTGGACGGGCAATTCCGTGTCCGTCCGGGCACCTTCTCCTGCCTGCCCGGCGACCCCGCGGCCACTCTGCCCGGCGCCCGGGTCGTCGGCGACGAGGAGGCGCTGCGCGCGGAGGTCCGGGCGGCGCTCACCGAGCACCTGGAGCCCCTGCTCGGCGGTTTCGGGCCGCGGATGCGGCGGCGCGGCCGGGCCCTGTGGGCCGTGGTGACCGACGACGTCGTGGAGGGCCTGCACTACATAGGAGGGGTCGTCGGCGAGGCTGACCGCGCGCAGCGGGACCTGGAGCTGCTACTGCCGGGCTCGACCCGGCCGTTCGTCGGCTCGGCCGGCTTCCGTGAGGTGACGACGCCGGACGGCGCGACCCTGCCCACCCGCGACCGGGCTAGCTGCTGCTTCTTCTACACGATCCGCCCGGACGAGATGTGCGACAACTGCCCGCGCAGCTGCGAGAGCGAACGTGTCGCCAAGCTCGTGGCCGCCGCCGCGAGTTGAGGAACCCTCAGGGAATCCTCAGGGAATCCCCGGGGAATTCCCGGGGGACCGTCAGGAGTACCCCCCTGCCACACGGGCCGGCGTGACGTGTCGTAAGATCCCCGCCGTAAGATCACGTTCGATTAGGTCTCCCTACGGTTACAGCCACTTCACAAGTTCCTCACTTGGCGCAGGAACTTTCCGTGGAACCACCCGTACGGGTAGTCTTATTCGAACTCAACTCCCGCCCCTCAAGCGGCAGTTCGAGCAGAATGTCGCCCTGAGTATCCCCTTGCACCTCCTTAGGCGGCCTCTTGCCCCGAAACCCCCTGAGGGCTGAGGGGATTGGGCCACTATGGCGGGCGTTACGCCCTATCCCAATGCAAGGGACCCCAGATGAGATTGACCGACATATCGCTTAACTGGCTGCTTCCGGGCGCCGTACTGCTCCTGGGCGTGCTGGCGGCGGTGGCGGTGCTCGCGCGCGGCAAGCGCTCCTCCGGGGCGAAGGCCGGCCAGGACGACTCGTGGGAGCGCACCGAAGAGCGCCGCAGGCGCAAGGAAGCCATATTCGCCACGGCTTCCTACGTACTCCTCTTCTGCTGTGCGGCGGTCGCCGCGGCGCTCTCCTTCCACGGCCTCGTCGGCTTCGGCGAGCAGAACCTGAACCTCACCGACGGCTGGCAGTACCTCGTGCCGTTCGGTCTGGACGGAGCGGCGATGTTCTGCTCCGTGCTCGCGGTGCGCGAGGCCAGCCACGGTGACGCGGCGCTCGGCTCCCGGATACTCGTGTGGATGTTCGCGGCTGCCGCCGCCTGGTTCAACTGGGTGCACGCGCCCCGGGGTCTCGACAACGCTGGTGCCCCGCAGTTCTTCGCCGGCATGTCCCTGTCCGCCGCGGTCCTCTTCGACCGCGCGCTGAAGCAGACCCGCCGGGCCGCCCTGCGCGAGCAGGGTCTGGTGCCGCGTCCGCTGCCCCAGATCCGTATGGTCCGCTGGGCGCGGGCGCCCCGTGAGACGTACAAGGCCTGGTCGCTGATGCTCCTCGAGGGCGTGCGCAGCCTGGACGAGGCGGTCGACGAGGTGCGCGAGGACCGGCGCCAGAAGGAGCAGGCGCGGCTGCGCCGCCGGGAGCAGGAGCGCGCCGAGCGCGCGCACCTCAAGGCGATCAGCCGGGGCCACCGCGGCCCGTTCGGCGGCGGTGGCGGCGGCGGTGGCCACCAGCAGGTCGAGGTGGAGCGGGCGCCCGCCCAGGTCACCTCGGAGCCTGCCATATCCTCCGCGGAGCAGCTGCCCTTGCGCGCCCGTCCCTCCCTCCAGCCCGTCCGTGGCAGCAGTGACTCGATCACGGTCGACCTCACGGCGGAGGACGACACGATGGCCCTGCCCCGTCTCGACTCCCTGGAGCGCAAGCTGCGGGACCTCGAGAAGCAGTACGGCTGAGCACTACCGCACGTTCTGAGCGCGACCGACACGGGGGCGCGGCCGATTCAGGCCGCGCCCCCGTTCAGTTCGAACCACACCGCCTTGCCCACGCCGTGCGCCCTGACTCCCCACGCGTCGGCGAGGGACTCCACCAGAACCAGTCCTCGGCCGTGCGTACCGTCGTCGGCGGACGGTACGCGCAGCCTCGGCCTGCGTCCCACGAAGTCCCGTACCTCCACGCGTAATCCGTGCGGCGAGACGGTGGCCGTCAGCACCGCGTCGCGGTCGGTGTGGACCAGTGCGTTGGTGACCAGTTCGCTGGTCAGCAGTTCCGCTATCTCCGAGCTGCCGGGCCTTCCCCAGTGCCGCAGCAACTCGCGCATGGCCCTGCGGGCCTCCGGTACCTCCCGCAGATCCGAACAGCCCAGCCTGCGCCTCAATTGCGACGCCTCCCCCCGGTTCACGCCATCGCCGTCGCGGATGCCGTGGTCTGTGTCGTTGTCGCCGCCGTTGTCGGTGGTTTCCTCCGCCGCTTTCGTCGAGAAGCCCCCGATGGTTACGGGACCGCCCCCTCGTGCCTGCCTCTCCATGACCCCCGCCCGGACGCCGGTGTACTGTCCCCTCCTGATCGAACGCGTTCACGGGATCCATGCCCCCGACCTGAACACGGCAGTCATGTCGAATCGTCAACGACCGGATGTACGGGGATCCTTGGACCGTTCCTGGCCGGATCAGGACGTCGACCGCACCCACCGGGCGCTGCTGGAGAGGCATTTGGAGCGGACGCTGCGCCAGTTCACGCGCCCGGCCAGTGCGGGGACGGGCGCGTGGCGGCGACGAACCGCCCCAACTGTCCAGCAGGGGCTACCGATCCGGCCGTAGGCCACTTCCGTCAGCAGCCCCTGTCACGCCTCCCAGACCGCGGCGGCCGTACGGTCGTCCGCGTACCCCTTGACCCGTACCTGGGCGTCGGCAAGGAACGCGGCGAGGCCGGGCGGGGTGGGGCCGGACCAGCGTCCCGTGAGGTACTCGCACAGCTCGGGCTCGCCCCGCAGCGGCTCGGCGAGGCCGCCGGTGCACAGCAGGAGCGTGTCCCCCGGGCGGGCGACGGAGGCCCGGAACCGGAAGGGCTCGCGGGGCGGTTCGGGGGCGGGCTCGTACGGGCTCGGCGGGGTCGTGATCCCGAGGTCCATGGTGAGCCGGTCCCCGTCCGGGGTCTCGTGGGGCAGCGAACCGAATCCGACGACGGGCTCGCCGGCCGGAATCTCGGCGACCCGGGGTTCGATGTCCTGCCACTCGCCGTCCCGGAGCCGGAACAGTCCGCCGGCGCCGACGCCGAAGAAGACGCGCGTACGGCAGTCGGGGTCGGCGGGGAGCAGCAGGCAGCGCAGGCCCGCGGTGTACTCCTCGGGCTCGATGCCCTGCTCGGCGGCGCTCGCCCGGAGCTTGCCGAGGCTGCGGTCGGTGAGCCGGTGCAGTCCCGACTTGAGGTCACCGCGCCGGGCGGCCCGGATGTCCTCGGCGAGCCGTACATGGCTGCGCCCCACCGCACGCCCGATCCACTGGCACGCCTCGGCGGCGGCCCGGTGCGCGCCGGGCGTGGCACGGGCGCCGGTCGCCATGGCGATGAGGACGAGCGCGTTGTCGCCCACTCCGAAACGGGCGGTGAGGAGGGAGTCGCGGCGGGGCTCCCCCCGAAAGCGCGCGGAGTCCCCGCGCAGGGAGACGGCCCGGAGCGTGGCGGCACCGTACTGCGCCCCGTCGAGCACGGTGTCCGCGACGAGGTCCCCCAGGTCGTCGGGGTCGGCGGGCGGGAGAGCGGTGGGCTCGGGGGCGTAGGTGGGGGGCCCGGAGCCGACGTGGTCGACGGAGGTGGGCGGCCCGTCGGTGGCGATCGCGGAGGAAGGGGCGGCGGGGTCAGTCGCTCCGGGACCCTCCCGCTGCTCCTGCGACTTCGGCGCCTCGGGAGGGATGGCCGGGATGTCCCGACGGGTGGGGGTACGGAGGACTGGGCCCCGGAGGAGGGAGGAGTCGGCCGGGGGGCTGTCCTGGACGGGATCGCGCCGAGGTTCGCCCTTCGACGCGCCCCAGCCGGAGTGGGGCACCGGCCCCGAGGCGGGCCGCCTGTCCGGAGGGTCCTCCGGGGCGGACGCGGATACGGGGCCGGTCGCGGCAGGCGACCGTGGAGGGGCGCCCCACACACCGTCCGTGGCACCCCTGATGTCGCCGCCTGTCTCCCGGGCGCTCCGGCCGACGGGCCCCTCGGCACCGGACACGGGCGCCTGCGGACGCGGCGGGGCGTCCCACACGGCATCCGCACCATCCGTGACGTCCCTGATTCCGGCGCCTGCCTGCCGGGCGCTCTCGCGCTCCGACCCCTCGACGCCGGACGCGGGCGGCAGCGGAGACGGCGGTGCGTCCCACACGCCATCCGTGGCGCCTCTGATGTCGCCGCCTGTCTCCCGGGCGCTCTCGCCGACGGGCCCCTCGGCACCGGACGCGGACGCCTGCGGACGCCGCGGGGCATCCCACACGGCATCCGCACCATCCGTGACGTCCCTGATTCCGGCGCCTGCCTGCCGGGCGCTCTCGCGCTCCGACCCCTCGACGCCGGACGCGGGCGCCTGCGGAGACGGCGGGGCGCCCCACACGGCATCCGCGGCGTCCGCTCCTGTCTCCAGGGCGCTCTCGCGGGCCGGCCTCTCGCCGCCGGGCGTGGGCGGCTGCGGAGACGGCGGGGCGTCCAACACAGCGTCCGTGGTGTCAGCGACTGTCTCCAGGGCGCTCTCGCGGGCCGACCCCTCGGCGCCGGGCTTGGGCGACTGCGGTCGCGGCGGGGCGCCCCACACGGCATCCGTGACGTCCTTGGCGTCCGTGTTGTCGGCGCCTGCCTGCCGGGCCGGTCCGGCAGGGTCGCCGGGTGCGGGCGGCTGTGTGCGGTCCCGGAAGCCCGGGGGCTTGGGGCCGGGCGGGAAGGTCGCGGGGCCCGGGGGCATGGCGGGCGGCGGCTCCCAGGGGGCGCGGGGGCGCCCTGGGCCGTTGCCGCGCGGGGCGTCCCACATCCCGTAGGGGACTCCGCCGCGTTGCGGCGGAAGCGAAACCGGAGCCGGAGGGGGTACGGGCCGCGACGGCAGTGGTGGCAAGGCCTCCGCCGCCAAGTCGTCCCACTCCTCGAAGGCACCGGAAGCACCGGAAGCACCAGAGGCGCCGAAGGCATCCCCCGACACGGTCTCGCGTCCGAACACCGTGTCGTCCTCGTACCCGGACCCGTACCCCGGCCCATAGGCCGAGGACCCCTCCGGGACATCGTCGACCGTGCCCGCCGCCGAGGCGAACCGGTCGTCCAGGGAGTCGCCCGCGGCCGTGGGCCCGGTGTCCTCGGTGGAGTCGTCGTACAGCTGCCCCCACCAGTCGTCCTCGTGACCGGTGGACCTCTCCCCCTGCTGGCTCATGCCCCCAATTGTCCACCGCACGGGCCCGATGAAAACGGGGCATCAGGAAAATCCGACCCGGCGTTCCGTCGCGAACGGCGTGTTCGACGGCGTGTCGGATGACACGACGAACAGCCGTACGAAACAAGTCGCCGGGCGGCCCCACCCCCCACGGGAGAACCGCCCGGCGACGCCGGGGTGACCTGACCCACGAACCCCCGCAGACCCCACGAGTTCCAGGCCTGCGAGAGCCGTACAGCGCGCGTCGTACGTCGAACTGCCGTGCACGCCGGTCCGCTCCGACCCGAGTGTGACCGGTCTTCCTTGGGTTCCGCTGTGGTTGGCGGTGGCGACACCTTGGCAGAGGGAAGGGTGGTACGGCGATGATGTACCGAGGCGGGTTTGCGTCGTGGCCGGTTCCCGCCACGGACAACGTTGGGGAGGGCGGCGCCCGGTGCTTGCGGCGATAGGTCTGGACGAGGCGCACGAGTCGGCGTACCGGGCCCTGGTGGCCGTGGGCGCCGCCGATGTGCCCGATCTCGCTCGACGGCTCTCGCTCGGCGAGTACGTCACCGAGCGCGCCCTGCGCCGACTGGAGCGGCACGGACTCGCCGCCCAGTCGTCGGCGCGGCCCGGACGCTGGGTCGCCGCGCCGCCCGGGGTCGCGCTGGGCGCTCTGCTCACCCAGCAGCGGCACGAGCTGGAGAAGGCGGAACTGGCCGCCGCGCTCCTCGCCGAGGAGTACCGGGCCCAGGCCGCCGAACCCGCCGTGCACGACCTGGTCGAGGTGGTGACGGGCGCGGCGGCGGTCTCGCGCCGGTTCCTCCAGCTCCAGCTGGGTGCGAGCGACGAGGTGTGCGCACTGGTCACCGGGAATCCGGTGGCCGTCACCGGCCCGGAGAACCACGCGGAGGAGCAGGCCGCCGACCGTGGCGTCGACTACCGCGTGGTCGTCGAACGGGCGGTGCTGGACCTGCCCGCCGGTGTCGCCGAGCTGACCGCCGCGCTGAACCGGGGCGAGCGGGTACGGGTCGTCGACCAGGTGCCGACGAAGCTGGTGATCGCCGACCGCTCACTCGCCCTCGTCCCCCTCACCTCCCGTACGGCGGAGCCCGCCGCGCTGGTCGTCCACGCCAGCGGGCTGCTCGAACTGCTGTCGGGCCTGTTCGAGTCGGTGTGGCGGGACGCGCTCCCCCTGCGTCTCGGCGTGGCGGACGACGGGTTCACGGAGGGTACGCCGGACCAGCCCGACACCGCCGACCTGGAGATCCTGTCCCTGCTGCTGGCCGGGCTGACCGACGCGAGCGTCGCCAAACAGCTGGACCTGGGGCTGCGGACCGTACAGCGCCGGGTGAAGCGGCTGATGGAGCTGACAGGCGTGACGACCCGGCTGCAGCTGGGCTGGCACGCGTACGAGCGGGGCTGGGTCGTCCGCGACCGACGCCCCTGAGCCTTCATACGAAGTCCCTCCTCTCCCCTGACCTGCAATTTTCCCGGCCCTCCGTCACGCTGGATAGATGGGAGCGTGGGATCTCCTGCTGATCGGCCTGGTGATGCTGTTCGGTCTGTGCGGAGTTCTGGTGCCCGGGGTGCCGGGGTCGTGGCTCGTATGGGCCGCGGTCCTGTGGTGGGCGCTGAAGGATCCGGAGGCGATCTCCTGGTGGGTGCTCGTGGGCACGACCGTCGTCCTGTTCCTGTCCCAGGTGGTGCGCTGGCAGCTGCCCCCGCGCCAACTGCGTGCGAGCGGCGCAACCCCCCGAATGGCGGTGTACGCCGGGACGGGCGCCCTGCTCGGCTTCTTCCTGCTGCCCGTGTTGGGCGCGATCCCCGGTTTCGTGGGCGGTGTCTATCTCCATGAGCGGCTGCGGCTGGGCCGGCACGGCGAGGCGATGGCGGCCGTGCGGAGGGTGATGCGGTCGGGCGGCACCAGCGTGCTCATCGAACTCTTCACCTGCCTGCTGATCGCGGGCGCGTGGCTGGGCGCCACATTCTGGGGCTGACACATCGGATCTCTCTCGCCTTATTGACGGCATCTCACACCTTCTCTACGTTGCTTTCCGGGATAGCTCCGATGAATGAACCAATGATCCGAGCCGCCGGGAGGCAATGTGCCCAGCCCGTCCAGACGTACCGTCCTCGCCACCGGATCTGCTTTGGGCGGCGGGCTCCTCACCGGAGGACTGCCCACGCAAGCTCAGGCCTCCGTCGACCCCTGGCGCACCGTCCTCGACGACGCCGACCTCGTCTGGCAGCGGATGCCGACCACCTGGTATGAGGGCCCGTATCTCGGCAACGGCTTTCTCGGCTCCGGCATCTACGCCGACCCCGACTCCCCCACCAGGGCCGTCCGTTTCAATGTCCAGCACTCCGAAGTGCAGGACCACAGGCCCGAGTTCGGCTCCCTCTTCGGGCTCGCGCGGCTGCCCATCGGGTACTTCACGTTGGAGCCGGTGGGCACGATCACCGGTCTCGACTGGCGGCTCGGGCTGCGCGACGCCGAACTCACCGGCACGCTCACCACCGACCGGGGCACCCTCGCCCTACGCGCCCTGGTGCACAACGACCGCTCGGTCCTCGCCGTCGAGGTCACCCCGAGCAAGGGCGAGCGCGGCTTCCGGTGGGTGTTCCACCCGGCCGACGCGATCAGCCCGCGCGCCGCCTCCAAACCGCTGCCGGACGGCTACCGGGGCAACGACCCCGCCCAGGTCGCCGAGTACGACGAGCACCACGGCGTCTTCGCCGCCGTACAGCCGCTGCTGGCGGGCGGCGAGCATGTGACGGCCTGGCGGGAGCGTGGCCGGGGCACGAGCCGGACGCTGTACGTCCATGTGGCGCACTCGTACCCGAGGCGTACGGCACTCGCGCGGGCGCTCAGGGAGGTGCGCGGCGCCTCCCAACTCCCCTACTCCGCCCTCGCGTCGAGCCACCGGGCCTGGTGGAACGCGTACTACCGCAAGAGTTTCCTGTCCGTCCCCGACGCCAGGATCCAGCGCTTCTACTGGATCCAGCTCTACAAGACGGCGTCGGCCGCCCGCCGGGACGCGCCCGTGATGGCGACCTGCGGCCCCTGGCTGGAGCCCACGCCCTGGCCGAACACCTGGTGGAACCTGAACGTGCAGCTGGAGTACTGGCTGATCCACGGCTCCAATCACCTCGAACTCGACGCCGTGACAAGGGCGTTGAGCGAGTTCCGGGACAACCTGGCCAAGGAGACCGCGCAGCCGTACCGCGCCGACTCGCTCGGCATCCCGCGCACCACCGACCCCCAGCTCGTCAACGGCGCCATCAGCCCCCTGATGGGTTACGGCGTGGGCATCCCCGGCCAGGACCCACCAACCCCCGAGGTCGGGAACCTGACTTGGGCCCTCCACAACGTCTGGCTCAGTTACCGCCACACCATGGACGAGCGAATCCTCAGGGACGTCCTCTACCCGCTCCTCCGCAAGGCGATCAACTACTACCTCCACTTCCTGGAGCCGGGCCCGGACGGCAAGTTGCACCTGCCGCCCACCTTCTCCCCGGAGTACGGCGGCAACTCCCGCGACTGCAACTACGACCTGATGCTGCTCACCTGGGGCTGCCGCACCCTCCTCGAATCCGCCGAACTACTGGGCATCAAGGACGAGTTGGCACCGCGCTGGCGCAAGGTGCTGGCCAGGCGGGTGGCATATCCGACCGACGCGAACGGCTTCATGATCGGCGCGGACATCCCTTTCGCGAAGTCCCACCGCCACTACTCCCACCTGCTCGCGGTCTACCCGCTGTACGAGCTGACCGGCCGCACACCGGACGAACGGGCCCTGATCGAGCGGTCGTTGGCCCACTGGGTGGGCTTCGAGGGTGCTCTGCAGGGCTACACGTTCACGGGCGCGGCCTCGATGTCGGCGCTGCTGGGCAAGGGCGAGGACGCGCTCGCCTACCTGGGTGAGCTGATGTCCCGTTTCATCCAGCCCAACACCATGTACAAGGAGTCGGGCCCGGTCATCGAGACGCCGCTCTCGGCCGCGCAGTCCCTGCACGACATGGTCTGCCAGTCCTGGGGCGGGACCATCCGCGTGTTCCCGGCGCTGCCGGCCGCGTGGGCGGACCTCACGGTGCACAACTTCCGTACCCAGGGGGCGTTTCTGCTGAGCGCGGTCCGCGAGGACGGTGTCACGCGCTGGGTTCGTCTGGTCAGCGAGGCGGGCGCACCCTGTGTCGTACGGCACGGCATCGCGGGCCGGATCGACGTACGGGACGAACGGGGCCGCACCCTGCGCTACCGGGACCTCGGCGAGGGGACGATCCAACTCGCCCTGCGGAAGAGCGAGTCGGCGACCGTCACGGCCCGGGGCGACCGCCCGGACCTGACGATCGCCCCGGTCCGCCCGAATGCCCAGGCCCCGCGCTGGGGCCTGCCACCGCTCACAGACGCATGAGGTCCGCCAGATCGATCGCGTCGGCCATGACGCGCATACCGGCGTCGTTGAAGTGGAGGTGGTCGCCGGGGTCGTAGGCGGCGCGCATCCGCTGCGGGTACTCCGGGTCGCGGACGGCGGCGTCGAAGTCGATGACCGCGTCGAAGAGGCCGCTGTCGCGGATGAAGGTGTTCACGGTCCGGCGTACGGACTCGCGGTCCTCCTTCCACTGGGCGTGGCCCGCGTACGGGGTGATGGTGGCGCCGATGACACGGATGCCGTGGGCGTGGGCGCGGGCCACGAGGGTCCGGTAGGCCTTCTCGATGGCGCGCGGATCGGTCTCGGCCGGGGTCCCGTTGATGTCGTTGATGCCCTCGAACACGATCACCGCGCGGACCCCGGTCCGGGAGAGGACGTCGGCGCCGAAGCGGCTCAGGGCGCGCGGGCCGACGCCGTCGAGGAGGAGACGGTTGCCGGAGATACCCGCGTTCAGGACGCCGAGGCGGCGGTTCGGGGGCAGTGCGGCGAACCGGTCGGCGAGGCGGTCGGGCCAGCGGCGGTTGGTGTCGGAGGTGGTGCCGCCGCCGTCGGTGAGGGAGTCGCCGAGCGCGACCACACTGCCGGCGGCGGGTGCGTCGAGGACGTCCACGCCGGTGACGTAGTACCAGGAGGTGGTCGTCCTGGTGTAGGCGTCACCGTCCTCCACGTCGGCCCAATCACCGCTCGGGGCAAGGAAGTTGGTCTGCTTGGCCGTCCGGTGGTAGGTCGCCGGTCCGGAGTCGTCGGGCGTGTGGACGGTGACCAACAGATTGGCGCCGTACGGCACGACGAGGTCGACGGCGTCGGTGACGCGGTCCTGGCCCGCCGGGATCGTCACGGTGGGGGCGCCCGCGAAGGTGGCCGTACGCATCGAACCGGGTTCGGCGTCCGGGCTCTTGGGCTCGCCGGGTTCCTGGAGCGCGACGGTGACGGCGCCGAGGTGGAGGGGCTCGGTGCCGAGCCGGTTGGTCAGCCGGACGCGCAGCGCGCTGCCGCCGACGCTGAGATGCAGGACGTTGCGGAAGGAGGCGCCGGGCCTGCCCGCGGCGGTCCCGGAGGCCGCGGCAGCCCAGGTGCCGGTCCAGAGCCGGGGAACGGGGGTTTCCGCAGCGGCAGATACCGGAGACAGGACCGAGGCCGGGGGCAGGAGGAATTCGGTGGGCCCCTCGTCGGCTGTCGCGGCGGGCGGGACGAGCGCCAGGGCGGTCACCAGGGCCGCGAGGATGTGCCGAACCATGATCGCGCGGGTCATGGGCGCATGGTTCCCCGAACGATCACCGGCGCCACCGCGATGTCACACCCATGGCGGCACGCACTTACGTTCGCACGTACACCCGTGTTTCCGCTGCGCCTGCCCGGCCCGCCGTGTTTGGCTGCCGCCATGACCGAATTCAGCGCGGCCGAGCGCGCCTACCTCCGGACCCAGCGGCTGGGACGGCTGGCCACCGTCGACCCCCACGGGCAGCCTCAGGCGAACCCCGTCGGCTTCTTCCCGCAGGACGACGGGACGATCCTGATCGGCGGCCTCGCGATGGGCCGCACCAAGAAGTGGCGCAACCTGGAGAAGAACCCGAAGGTGGCGCTGGTCGTCGACGACGTGGTGAGCGTCCGCCCCTGGAAAGTACGCGGCGTCGACATCCGCGGCGAGGCCGAACTCCTCACGGGCCCGCACGAGTTGGGCCCGCACTTCAGCGAGGAGGTGATCCGCATCCACCCGAGGCGGATCCACAGCTGGGGCCTGGAGGAGAACTGACTACGGGGTGAACGGAACGCCCTCCAGGCCGAGCAGACGGCGCTTGCAGTCAAGACCGCCGGCGTACCCCGTGAGGGACCCGTCCGCGCCGATCACCCGGTGACAGGGCCGGACGACGAGCAGCGGATTGGCGCCGATCGCACCGCCGACGGCCCGTACGGCGGCCCGGGAGGCCCCGATCCGCGCGGCGATCCGCCCGTACGTGGTGGTCTCCCCGTACGGCACCGAGTCGAGGGCGTCCCAGACCCGCTGCCGGAATTCGGTCCCGCCGCTCCTCAACTCCAGCTGGAAATGGGTGAGTTCACCGGCGAAGTAGGCGGCGAGTTGGGCTTCCGCTGCCCGGAAGGGCACGGGGTCGGCCCGCCACCCGTCCTCGACACTTCCGACGCTCCGGCCGCCCTTCTGTCCGGGCACGGAGAGGGAGGTGAGGGCACCCGACTCGTCGGCGGTGAGGAGGAGTTGGCCGAGGGGGCTGTCGAGGGTGGTCCAGTAGACGGTGGCGGAGACAGCGGTGTGCGTATTCATGTTCATGACGATGAGGACTCCCACTCGCCTGCGGCGATGAGGTGATGGAGGGCGTACGAGCGCCAGGGGCGCCAGGTGTCGGGCACGTCCACGCCGGGCGGCGCGACGTCGGGGTCGCCGAGGGCACGGGCCCGGACGACGGCGACGGTACGGGGGTCGAGTCCCGGCAGGGCGAGCAGGGCGCGGTGGGTCTCGTCGCGGTCGGCGCCCGGGTCGAGCCGGAGGGTGCCGTCGGCGAGGGCGGCGGTGAGGGTGCTGAGGGGACTGTCGCCGTCCCGGGCGGCGGCGGTCGGGTAGAAGCGGACGTTGTGCCGTTTGGGGGTGACTGCGGGGCAGCTGGGGCGGCAGTAGATGCCGGTGGTCTCGACGGCGAAGAAGAACTCGCCGTCGAACCGGGCGTCCCTGCTGCGCACGGCCGCGTACCTGGTGTCTTGTCGGTCACGCTGTCCAGTTTGCGGCAGGTGGGGAGGGTGCGGCTGGCGGGTATCGGACACGATGCTTCTCGCCCCCGCCGCCCCTACCCGTCCCATCCTCGGGGGCTCCGCCCCCGAACCCCCTTGTCCTCAAACGCCGGACGGGCTGAGTACTCAGCCCGTCCGGCGTTTGAGGACAAGGCCCGTTCAGGGCCGTAGGGGGGTCTGGGGGCTCAGCCCCCAGGGATGGGAACGGGTAGGGGCGGCGGGGGCGAAGAAAGCCCCCGCGCGCCCAGCGGCCGCTACCGCTGGCGCCCCCGCTTGGCCTCCATCGCCGCCCTCCCCTCCGCCCCCTTCTTCTTCCAGTCCTTGCGGATCTCCGCACGCAACCGCGCATCCGTCTTCGCGACGATGTACTGGTTCTCCCGCAGCAGCTTGCGATAGCTCTCCAGGCGCCGCTGAGCCAGCGCGCCGGAGTCGACCGCGTCCAGGACTGCGCACCCCGGCTCCGCCGTGTGGGCGCAGTCCTGGAAGCGGCAGTCGGCGGCCAGTTCCTCGATCTCGGCGAAGACCTGCCCGACGCCGGTACCGGCGTCCCAGAGGCCGACGCCCCGCAGCCCCGGTGTGTCGATGAGGACGCCCCCGCCGGGCAGGGCGAGCAGGTTGCGGGTGGTTGTCGTGTGCCGGCCCTTGCCGTCGGCGTCACGGGTGGCCTGGACCTCCATGACGTCCACGCCGAGCAGCGCGTTCGCGAGCGTCGACTTGCCCGCACCGGACTGCCCGAGCAGCACGGCCGTACCGTCGGAGACGACCGCCGCGAGGACGTCGACGCCGTCCCCGTTGGTGGAGCTGACGGTGAGCACCGGCACCCCGGGGGCGGTGGCCTCCACGTCCTGGACGAGATACGACAGGGTCGTCGCATCCGGTACCAGATCGGCCTTGGTGAGCACCACGACCGGCTGTGCGCCCGATTCCCAGGCCAGCGCCAGGAACCGTTCGACACGGCCGAGGTCGAGTTCGACGGCCAGCGACACGGCCACGATGGCGTGGTCGACGTTGGCCGCGAGGATCTGGCCCTCGGACCGCTTGGAGGAGGTGGACCGTACGAACGCGCTCCGGCGCGGCAGATACGTACGGACGTAACGCGGGTCGCCGGCCGGTTCGACCACGGCCCAGTCGCCCGTGCAGATGACCCGCATCGGATCGTTGGGCGTGACGAACGTGGTGTCGGCGCGCAGCACACCGTCGGCGGTGGCGACGTCGCACTGGCCGCGGTCGACGCGGATCACGCGGCCGACGAGCAGCCCTTCGGCGGCGTACGGGGCGAATTCGGCTGCCCACGCGTCGTCCCAGCCGTACGGGGCGAGCGCGTGTGAGGAAAGGGAAGTCAAGGGAGACCCTTCACAAGGGTGGCCCCGGCGCGCGCACTCGGGCGCGAAGGAAAGTGGAGGTCAGCCGGCGGCCACGGAGGTGGACTTGATGAACTTCTGAATGCGGGCAGCGCCCAGCTCAAAGACAGCCATCGGTTCACACCTCCTGGTCCTGTTCAGCGTCCTGCTCAGCCGACGTCGGCGGCCGATCGGCCGCCGACGGAACAACAGAAACCCTAGCCCCGGGTCCTGGAAGGAAGCCAACTCTTTTTCTGCTTCTGCCTCAACGCCGTTGAGCCCCCACCGTCATCGCCATCATCATCGTCATCGTCACTCCGACGCCGGTGGGCGATCCGGCAGCCGCCAGGACACCCACCGCGGCAAGCCACCGCACGAACCGGAGGAACTCGTGACCACGACAGCACGCCATGTGCCGCCCGACGCGGCCGACGTCGTCATCATCGGCGGCGGCATCATGGGGCTCAGCGCCGCCTACCATCTCGCGGCGGCCGGCGTCGAACGGGTCGTACTCGTGGAGCGCGGCGCTCTCGGCGAGGGTTCGACCTGCAAGGCGGCCGGCGGGGTCAGGGCGCTGTTCTCCGACGAGATCAACATCAAGCTCGGGCTGCACAGCCTGGAGACGTTCGAGCGCTTCGGCACCGAGTTCGGGCAGGAGATCGACCTCCACCAGGTCGGCTACCTCTTCCTCCTCGACGACGAGAAGGACCTGGACACCTTCGCCCAGAACGCCGAGCTGCAGAACGCCCTCGGTGTGCCGAGCCGCGTCGTCGACGTCGCCGAGGCCAAGCGGCTCTCCCCGCTCATCGGCACCGAGGGCCTGGTGGGCGCGCTGTACTCGCCGCGTGACGGCCACTGCACCCCGGAGTCGGTGGTGCTCGGTTACGCCACCGCCGCCCGCCGCGCCGGCGCCCGTCTCGTGACCGGGTGCTCGGCCACCGGAATCGACGTCGAGGGCGGGGAGATCACCGCCGTACACACCGAGCACGGCACCATCCGCACCGCCACCGTCATCTGCACCGTCGGCGCCTGGGCCAAGGAGGTCGGTGTCTGGGCGGGGGTGACGCTGCCGGTGGAGCCGCTGCGCCGGCAGATCGTGATCACCGAACCGGTGCGGGGGCTGGCCCCCGACACCCCGTTCACCATCGACTTCTCCACCTCCTTCTACTTCCACAACGAGGGCGAGGGCCTGCTCATGGGCATGTCCGAGCGCACCGACTCCTGGGGGTTCGACCAGACCCGCGATCCGGAGTGGCTCGCCGACCTCGCCGAGGTGCTGGAGCGGCGTGTCCCGGCCCTCGGTGACGTCGGCATCGCGAGCGGCTGGGCGGGGCTGTACGAGATGACGCCCGACCACAACGCGCTGATCGGCCGCTCGGTCGAGGTCCCCGGTTTCCTGTACGCGACGGGCTTCTCCGGGCACGGGTTCCTCATGGGACCCGCGGTCGGCGAGGTGCTGCGCGACCTCTACACGGGCGCGACCCCCCTCGTGGACGTCGGCGCGCTGAGCGCGGACCGCTTCGCGGGCGCGGACGCGCGACGCGAACTGAACATCGTCTAGACATCGGCACCTCGGGCACCGAGAACACCGTCAACCACTCGGGCGAACTCCCGCTCGCCCAGGGGGTCGACTTCTCGATCTGACCGAACTCCGGCGAGGGGTCCGGCCGGTCGTCGGCCGGGCCCCTCGTTCTTCCCGTCACCGCGCTTTCGCTCCAAGCGCACACCCGCTCGGCACGTCACCCGATATCCGGCTGAACAACTGGGGCCCCACCAGCCGTAACTGATCAGTGCGGCGGTTGGACCGCGCCGAGCGACCGCACCGAGCGAAGGAGCACACCATGAAGGCGACCGCGCAGATCGGCGTCACCGGCCTGGCGGTGATGGGCCGGAATCTGGCCCGGAACTTCGCCCGGCACGGTTACACCGTTGCCATCCACAACCGGACCCCCGCCAGGACGAAGGCGCTGGTTGAGGAGTTCGGGCACGAGGGCGACTTCGTGGCCGCCGAGACGGCCGAGCAGTTCGTGGCGGCCCTGGAGCGTCCCCGGCGGCTCATGATCATGGTGCAGGCCGGGGCTGCGACCGATGCGGTGATCGACGAGTTCGCCGCCCTCCTGGAACCCGGCGACATGATCATCGACGGTGGCAACGCCCACTTCTCCGACACCCGCCGCCGGGAACAGGCCCTGCGCGGGCTCGGTATCCACTTCGTGGGAGTGGGCGTCTCCGGGGGTGAGGAGGGTGCGCTGAACGGGCCGAGCATCATGCCCGGCGGCTCCGTGGCCTCGTACGCCGCGCTCGGGCCGATGTTCGAGACGATCAGTGCCAAGGTGGACGGCGAGCCCTGTGTCACCCATGTCGGGACGGACGGCGCCGGGCACTTCGTGAAGATGGTGCACAACGGGATCGAGTACGCCGACATGCAGCTGATCGGCGAGGCCTACCACCTGCTTCGGCAGGTCGGCGGATACGAACCCGCGCGGATCGCCGAGGTGTTCCGGCAGTGGAACAAGGGGCGCCTCGACTCCTACCTGATGGAGATCACCGCCGAGATCCTCGCCCACACCGACGCCGCCACCGGCAGACCCTTCGTGGACGTGGTGGCCGACTCCGCCGGGCAGAAGGGCACCGGCCGCTGGACCGTACGGACCGCCCTGGACCTCGGTTCGCCGGTCACCGCCATCGCCCAGGCGACCTTCGCCCGCGCCGCCTCCGGCCAGAGCGCCCTGC
This sequence comes from Streptomyces sp. GQFP, assembly GCF_021545335.1. Classification (GTDB taxonomy): domain Bacteria; phylum Actinomycetota; class Actinomycetes; order Streptomycetales; family Streptomycetaceae; genus Streptomyces. The sequence continues at coordinate 1,797,579 of NZ_CP089312.1, forward strand.
GCGCCGCGTACCGCGAGCTGCCCGGCGGCACCAGCTGGGACCTCACCTCGTACGAGGCGGAGCGCTTCGCCTGCATCGTCGAGCACGCCCTGTACGCGTCGAAGCTCATCGCCTACGACCAGGGCTGGAAGATGATCATGGATGCGTCGGCCGAGTACGGCTGGGACATCGACCTCGGGGCGATCGCGAGGATCTGGCGCGGCGGCTGCATCGTCCGGGCCGCCTTCCTCGACCGGGTGCGGGACGCGTACGCCGCCGATCCCCGCCGGGTCACGCTGCTCACCGAGGAGGGGTTCGCGGCCGAGATCGCCGACTCCCAGGTCCCGTGGCGCGAGGTCGTCGCCACGGCCGCCCGGCACGGCGTCCCGGTCCCGGCCTTCTCCGCCGCCCTGTCGTACTACGACACCCTGCGCACCGAGCGCCTCCCGGCCGCCCTCACCCAGGGCCAGCGCGACTACTTCGGCGCCCACACCTACCGGCGTACCGACCGCGAGGGCCGCTTCCACACCCTCTGGGAGCGGGCGGACCGGAGTGAGAGCGAAGTGATCTGACCGAGCCGCAAAGAACTCCGGCCACGCCCGTAGCGACATCGCTCGGCGTGGCCGGATCGGGTGGTGGCCGGCCTCCTCAGGTCGTGCAGGGGCTGCCGTTCAGCGTGAAGTCGAACGGGGGCGCGTTCGTGCCCTGCCAGCTGGCGAGGAAGCCGAAGGAGACCGTGCCGTCGGCCGCGACCGTCCTGTTGTAGTCGGCGGCCGTGGCCGTGACGCGGGCGCCGTCCTGGGCGAAGCTCGCGTCCCACATCTGGCCGACCTGCTGGCCGTTGCGGAAGGACCAGGCGATGCTCCAGCCGTCGATGGCCTTCGCGGTGGTGACGCTGATGGTGGCCTGGAAGCCGTCGGGCCACTCGTTGACGAGGTCGTACTCGGCCTCGCAGGAGATCTCGTCGCTGTTGCTCTTGCTGGGGCTCGGCTTCGGCGCCGCGCCGCTCGCTGTGGCCGTGGAGGTGCCCTGGGGCTCCGGGTCGGGCTTGTCCGAGGGTGTCGTGGACGTGTCCGGGGTCGACCGGTCGGGCGACGTCGACGGGGTCGCGCCCGCCGGGACGGTCACGCCGGACGGCAGGCCGCCCGGGTCCGCCACGGGCTGGCCGTTGGTCGTGCCGCCCTTCGCGGAGACATCGTTGCCGGAGCCGCCGAACGGCATCAGCGAGACGGTGAGCGTCAGGGCGGAGACGATGACGGCCGCGACCAGGATCGCCGTACGGCCGATGCGCGGACGGGACTCCCCGACGGTGAGGCCGGTGTCGATACCCGCTTCCCCGCGCCCGCCGAGCAGACCGGCCTCGGCGGCGCGGCGGCGCCGTTCCAGGTAGGCGAGCCCGCCCCAGCCGATGACACCGCCGGCGAGTGCGGAGGGCAGTCCGCTGGCCCCGCCGTACAACCGCAGACAGGCGGCGGCCTCGGCGCAATCCACGCAGATCGCGAGGTGCCGGGAGAGGTCGTCGGGGATCTCGGCGCCCTGCGAACGGGAGACCGCGTCGAGCAGCCGGGCGAAGGCGCGGCAGTCGGTGTCCATCGGGCTGTCGATGAGGTTGCGCTGGCAGCGGTCCCTGAACAGGGCGCGTACCTGGGTGAGTTCCTCGGTGGCGCTGTCGGGGTCGAGGCCGAGCCGGCGGGCGACGACGGGCAGCGGCAGCGACTCCACGTCGGCCAGCCAGAGCAGGGCCGCGTCCCGTTCCTGCATGTCGCGCATGGCGCGCAGCGCGAGCGGGCGGCGCAGCGGCGGGCCCACGTACCGGGCGGCCTTGTCGGAGTTGAGCCACAGGCGCAGGTCGGGGTCGAGATGGTTGCCGTGTCCGGTCTCCTCCCAGGACGCGGCGGTACTGCGAACTGCCGCCAGGAGCAGGGGTATCCAGGGCAGGCGGGGTATGCGGCGTCCGTTGTTGCGGGCTCCGAAGTCGGCGGCGCGGGCCGCGTGGATACCGTGCGTGAACGCCTCGGCGGCGAGTTCGGTGCCGGCGGAGGCGCCGGACGTGCAGAGGTCGGCGTACGAGAGGACCGCGTCCCAGCACTCCGAGAACAGCGCTGCTTCGGCGGCGTCCTGAGGGGTCGGCAGATCTGGCATATGGGGGGACTCCAGCATCAACGGCTTGCACACGCCAACGTCAAGGTCAACTGACCCCAAGAGCAGGGGAGTTGGGGACCGTTTTGCAAAACGGAGCCCGAGCTTTTCACGTCTCCCGCACAACTGACAAGCGACGTATTCACATGTCGTCACATGTCAACGCGGACTCGCCGTACGGGGGTTCAGGGTTACTGGGAACCACGCATGGTTCCCAGTCCCCCATACGGATCGAGGCGGTGTTCCGTTCAGACTTTCGACGCCGAATCCCGAGCGGGCAAGCTGTCCATGAAGGAGCTGACGGAGAACACGGCGCGGCCGGGGCCGGGTTCGCCGTAGCCGGGGGGCGAGTCGAGGCCGAAGTCGTCCATCGTCTGGCGATAGGCCTGCAGCAAACGGATGTGGTACTCCAGCGGCGCGCCCTGGGGGTTGGCCTTGCCGAGCGGGGTCGTGGGCTCGGGGCACCAGGTGGTGAAGCGGGGCGTGATGCCGTGCGACATGAAGAAACGCAGGCCCTCGGTGGTCGACTCGATCGCCTCGTCGACCGTCTTGAAGCCGAAGGGCTCGGCCATCTCCACGCCCGCCACGAAATTGGGGATGACATTGCGCGCGCCGAAGATCTCCGCCGAGTCGAGGATGCGCTTGTGCCATTCGGCGCGGCCGACGTAGCGCTCCTTGCCGGGGCAGTGCAGTTTGAAAAGGTACTCGTCCCACACCTCGTAGTTGGGGTGGTAGATCTGCACGCCGTAGTCCTTGAAGCGCTGTACGTCGTCCTTCGGCAGCGCCTGGGCGACGACCTTGCCGATCCAGCGGCCCGGGAAGCGCTCCTCGATGGCCTTGGCGTAGTGGCCGTAGAAGTCGGCCTCGTCGCGGCCCTGGAGCTTGGAGGTGATGGCGCCGCCGGTGAGGGTGTAGGCGGTGGAGGCCTTCGCCGTGTCGTAGCGGTCGATGATCTCCAGGGCTTCGAGGACCTCCTCGACGTCCTTGACGCCGGTGTAGGGCCGCCCGGCCGCCTTGTGCTGGCGCCAGTTGTGGTTGATGTCGCAGTACTGGCACTCCTCCTTGGCGCCGAAGTACTGGCAGACCCGGAAGACGGTCAGATAGATGAGGTAGCCCCACTGGATGGTGGGGGCGACCTCCATGACGGACTTCCCGTTGGAGAGCTTGTGCTTGTAGTACTCGGGCATCGGCGGCACACCGACGTCCGAGATCCGCTTCCCGTCGAGGTAGAGGCCGAGCACGCCGTGCTCGTCGGCGGCCACCCGATAGGGCGACGTCGGGTTCACGCGTACGGACACGACGGTCCGGCGCAGGTCGTACGGGCCGCCGGTGAGGATGATCTCCTCCGGCGGGCGGCGCAGCGCGGCCTCGCCCAGTTCGGGGAGGGTGCCGTGGTCGAAGGAGAAGATGAAGTACGACTTCGGCTTGACGTCGCCGCCCTCGTTGTCGCTGAGCGCGGACGGGTCGAAGGCCACACCACCCCTGAGCAGGTCCTCTTTGAAGACGGCCTCGCGCGGTACGTGCGGAAAGCGCTCCATCAGATCCTCGACCAGCGCGGTGCGGCTGCCCATCCCGTGTCTCCTCCAGCTCCGGCGGTACTCCGGCGTTCGACTCCTCACGGTATGCCCCCGCCTGCGTGTCCGTGGCCTCGGGGCCCCTCGGGCATGTCACACACCACTGCGTGAGAAGGTCGACACATCTGAGCGGAGGGACGGACCCGATGGCCGAGACGCTGACCAACTGGGCGGGCAACATCACCTACACGCCCAAGGAGCTGCACCGACCGCACACCCCGGCCGCTCTGCGGGCGCTCGTCGCGGAGAGCGCGCGGGTGCGGGTGCTGGGCAGCGGGCACTCGTTCAACGAGATCGCCGAGCCCGGCGACGGCGGCGTCCTGCTCTCCCTGGCCGCGCTCCCGCCGGAGATCGACGTCGACACCACGGCCCGTACGGTCCGGGTCGGGGGCGGGGTCCGGTACGCGGAACTGGCCCGGGTCGTCCACGGGCGCGGGCTCGCGCTGCCCAACATGGCGTCCCTCCCGCACATCTCGGTGGCGGGCTCGGTGGCGACCGGTACGCACGGTTCGGGTGTCGGCAACGGTTCGCTGGCCGCCCCGGTGCGCGAGGTCGAGCTGGTCACGGCGGACGGTTCGACGCTGACGATCGCGCGGGGCGAGGACGGCTTCGACGGCGCCGTCACCGCGCTCGGCGCCCTGGGCGTCGTCACCGCCCTCACCCTGGACCTGGAGGCGGACTTCGAGGTCGAGCAGTACGTGTTCACCGAACTGCCCCTGGAGGGGCTGGACTTCGAGGCCGTGGCGGGTGCCGCGTACAGCGTGAGCCTGTTCACGGACTGGCGCGGGCCGGGCTTCCGCCAGGTGTGGCTGAAGCGGCGCAGCGACCAGGCTCTGCCGGACTTCCCGTGGGCCGCGCCCGCCACCGAGGCGATGCACCCGGTGCCGGGGATGCCGGCCGTGAACTGCACCGAGCAGTTCGGGGTGCCGGGCCCCTGGAACGAGCGACTCCCCCACTTCCGGGCGGAGTTCACCCCGAGCAGCGGCGAGGAACTCCAGTCGGAGTACCTCCTGCCACGCCCGTACGCCGTGGACGCGCTGCGCTCCCTCGACGCGATCCGGGACGTGATCGCGCCGGTCCTCCAGGTCTGCGAGGTCCGCACGATCGCCGCCGACGACCAGTGGCTGAGCCCGGCGCACGGACGGGACAGCGTGGCGTTCCACTTCACCTGGGTCGCGGACGCAGAGGCGGTACTGCCCGTCGTACGCCGGGTCGAGACGGCCCTGAACCCGTTCGGCCCGCGTCCCCACTGGGGCAAGGTGTTCGCCGTACCGGCGGAGGTGCTGCGCGGCCGGTATCCACGCCTGCCGGACTTCACGGCCCTGGCCGCGTCCCTGGACCCCTCGGCAAAGTTCACCAACACGTTCGTACGGGAGATGCTCGGCGACTGATCCGCGCTGATCCGCCGGGTGTGCCGCCAAGTGCGGGAAGACTTTCTTCAGCCCCTTTCCTAACCCCTTGTCGAACCTCCCCCGCTGCCCATAGCCTGGCGCGGCGCCGGTGCCGTCACGCCCGGTCTGTCTGCACTGAGGTCTGCACGGCGAGGGGGCAAGCCCGGTGGTGAAGCGCACATCACGTGACATCCGCACCGCTAACCGCTATGAGGTGCTGCGCCAGCTCATCGCCCACTCCCCCACCTCCCGGCAGGAGCTGGCGGCGGCCACGGGGCTGAGCCTGGCCACGGTCGCCACGCTCGTCGGTGAGCTGCTCGATCTGCGGATGATCACGGAGGTCGGGTTCGAGGACTCGGCGGGCGGCCGGCCCCGCGGTCTCGTGGCCGTCAACGCGTCGGGGGGCGCGCTGATCGGCGTCGACATCGCGGAGACGTACGTCCATGTCGAGCTGTTCGATCTCGCGCTGAACGTGCTGGCCCGCGCCGACGAGGACATGCGCCCCGGCGAGAGCCTGCCCGAGCAGGTGGTCAGCCATGTGGCCGCCGCCGTCGGTTCCGTGGTCGCGCAGGCCGGTATCGAGGGCGCGCGGGTGCTGGGCGTCGGGGTGAGCGTGCCGGGGCAGGTGGACCGGGACACCGGTATCTCGGAGTACGCGCCCAACTGGGACTGGCACGACGTGCCGCTGCTCGATCTGCTGTCCGAGGTCATCGCGTACCCCCTCTACCTGGACAATCCGCTGCGCGCCGGCGCGGTGGCGGAGATGTGGTTCGGGGCGGCGCGCGGGCGTGGGGACACGGTGGTGGTCAACCTCGGGACGGGGGTCGGCGCCGGGCTCGCGCTCCAGGGCGGGCTGTACCGGGGGGTGAGCAACAGCGCCGGCGAGTGGGGTCACACCACGCTCGTCCTGGACGGACGGCTGTGCCGCTGCGGCAACCACGGCTGCGTGGAGGCCTATGTGGGCGCGCCCGGCATCATGCTGAACCTGCGGGAGATCGGCCCGAGCAGCCCGCTGCTGCACCCCGACGACCAGACCGCCACGATCGACGCGCTGGCCCGCGGCGTGGACGAGCGGGACCCCGTGGCGCTCAAGGTCGTACAGGAGACGGCCCGTTACATCGGCGCGGGTATCGCGAACCTGGTCAACGTCCTCAACCCGGAAGTGGTCGTGCTCAGCAGCTGGGTGGCCCGCAGGCTGGGCGAACCGCTGCTGCGTGAAGTGCGCGAGGCCGTCGGGCGGCACGCGCTGCCTCGGCCGATGGCCGCCACCGAGATCGTCCTGTCCGCCATCCCCACCGATCCGGCGTGTCTGGGCGCGGCGACGTTCGCCCTCGAAGGGGCGCTGTCCTCGGCCACCCAGCGGTCGTCGTCCGCCCGGCGCACCGGTCCGATGCCCCTGAAGTAGGTCCGGGCCGGCGGCCAACCAGCCCTGCGCGAACCGTGGTTGACGCGGTCCGCGACTTCGTCGTGTCCGGCGCGGACCCCGTCGCGTCCGACATCCCGAACGCCGGGCAACGTTTCGAACGTGCTTCGTCCAACCCCTTGCCGAAGCCTTAACCGAAGGTTAACGTCCCGCTCCGCACCTCCTGTTTCAGCCACTCGGCGTTGAGCCCGTGGCCCGCAGCCGCACTAGAGACAAGGACGTCACATGTCGGCCATGAGCAGCAACTGGGACCGCCGATCCATCCTCCGGGCCGCAGCAGGCCTGTCCGCCGCGGGCGCGCTGACCGCCTGCGGCGGCAACAACGGCCGTTCGGGCGGCGGCAGTTCGGGCAAGAACCTCACGCAGTACTTCCACGCGTACGGCGAGGCGGGGACCGAGCAGGCCATCAAGAAGTACGCCAAGGCGTACGAGGGCGCGAACGTGACCACGCAGTGGATCACCGGCACCAACTTCGAGAGCAAGCTGTTCTCGTCGCTGCTCACCGACCAGGCGCCGGACGTCTTCGAGTTCCACCCGCAGCTCCAGCTGATCAAGAGCGGTCAGGTGGCGCCGCTGGACGACATCATCAACCCGGTGAAGTCCGACTTCAATCCGGCGGACATCAAGTCGCACACCGTCGACGGCAAGGTCTACGGCGTCCGGATGATCGACGACCCGCAGTTCTTCTACTACCGCAAGTCGCTGCTGGAGAAGGCGGGCATAGGCATCCCGCAGACCCTTGAGGAACTCGCCGAGGCCGCCGAGAAGCTCACCACCGACAAGGTCAAGGGCCTCTTCCTCGGCAACAACCTGGTGTCGACGAACTACGCCCTCGTCTGGGCGGCCGGCGCCGACCAGCTCAACGACAAGAACGAGATCGCGTACCACACGGACGACGTGGCCGCGGCACTGAAGGTGTACCGCAAGATGTTCACCAGCGGCCATCTGCTCCTCGACGCCCCCGCCGACTACTGGGACCCCTCGGCGCTGGTCCAGGGCCTCACCGCGATCCAGTGGTGCGGTATGTGGGCGATGCCCGTGATGCAGAAGGCCCTCGGCGACGACCTCGGCATCTTCCCCTTCCCCTCGGCGGCCTCCGGCGCCAAGCCGGCCGTCTACAACGGCGGTTGGTCGATGTTCGTCAACGCCAAGGGCAAGAACGTCGACCTGGCCAAGGAGTACGTGAAGTGGCTGTGGATCGACCAGAAGGAGTACCAGGAGGACTGGGCCCTCAGCTACGGCTTCCACGTACCGCCGCGCACCTCGCTCGCCGAGTCCGCCACCAAGCTGAAGACGGGCCTGCCCGCCGAGGGCGTCAAGCTCTTCACCGACTACGGGCGCTTCGACAACATCTCGTGGACCCAGGCCATGATCACCGCCCTTGAGGGTGTGATCGCCGACGCCGTCCGCAAGGGCGTCGATCCCGAGAAGGCGCTCGACACGGCGGACGTGAAGGTCAACCGCGAGCTCAAGACGCTGTTCGGATAGGCGGGCGGACGGGCAGCGAACGGACAGGCATCGACATGTCGACCACCACGCGCGAACTCGCGCGCCCCGCCCCGGCCAAGGTCCCCAGGACCAAGCCTCGGCGGGGCGTGGCGGGCGCCACCCTCAACTTCTGGATCTTCACCGGCCCGTTCCTCCTCGGCCTGGTGATCTTCGTCTACATCCCCATCGGCTGGAGCCTGTGGCTCAGCTTCTTCGAGGCACGCTTCACCGTCACCCCGGACAAGTTCGTCGGCTTCGACAACTACAAGTGGATGCTGACGAACGACTCGTTCGTCAAGTCCCTGGGGACCTTCACCGTCTTCGCCGTGATCATCGTCCCCGTCACCTGGGCGTTCTCCCTGGCGCTGGCTCTGATGGTGAACCGGCTGCGCTTCATGAAGGCGTTCTTCCGCTCCGTCTTCTTCCTGCCGGCCGCGTGCAGCTTCGTCGCCGCCTCGCTGATCTGGAAGATGTCCCTCTTCAGCGGCGTCCGGTTCGGCCTCATGAACACGGTCCTCGGCTGGTTCGGCGTCGAGAACATCGCCTGGCTGGCCAATCCCAGCCCGCCCTGGTACTGGCTGGTCATCGTCACCGTACGACTGTGGCTCCAGGCCGGTTTCTACATGATCCTGTTCCTGGCGGCGCTGCAGAACATCCCGCCGGAGCTGTACGAGGCCGCCGCCATCGACGGTGCCAAGCCCGGCTGGCAGACCTTCCGGCACATCACGCTGCCCCAGCTGCGGGCGACCTCGACCGCCGTGATCCTGCTGCTGCTCGTGGCCGCCTACCAGGCCTTCGACGAGTTCTTCAACCTGCTCGCGAAGACGACATGGGGCCGCCCGCCGCTCGTCGAGCTGTACTACATGGCCCTGGGTGACAGCCAGGACTACGGCGCCGGCAGCGCGGGTGCGGTCATCCTGACCCTGCTGATCTGCACGGTGACCCTGCTCCAGGGCAAGCTCATGGGCTTCGGAAGGGGGGAGCAGTCCAAGTGACCACCACCATAGAGACCGGCAAGGCCGACGCCGGGCCCCCACCGCCTCCCAGGCGCCGCGAACGCAGGCGCGACCGGCGCGGGGTGATCGGCTCCGCCGGCCTCTACCTCGCCACCGGCATCTGCGCCCTGCTGTTCCTGGTCCCCTTCTATCTGATCGTCCGCAACGCGTTGTCCACGGACGCCGAGATCACCGGCGAGAACTGGCAGTGGTTCCCCACCGACATCCAGTGGGGCAACATCAGCGAGCTGTTCAGCGACGAGACGGTCCCCTTCGCGCACTCCCTGTGGAACTCCTGGCTGGTCGGCGTCGGGCACACGATCGGCACCCTGCTGGTCTGCTCGCTCGCGGGCTACGGCCTCGCCCGTATCCCGTACAAGCACGCCAACAAGATCTTCTACGCCGTTCTGGTGACCCTGATGGTCCCGGCCGCCGTCACCTTCGTGCCCAGCTTTGTGCTGGTTTCGTCGCTCGGCTGGGTGTCCTCCTTCCAGGGGCTCATCGTTCCGGGGCTCTTCAGTGGTTTCACCTGCTTCCTGTTCCGGCAGTACTTCTTGGGGTTCCCGAAGGAGTTGGAGGAGGCGGCGCGCGTGGACGGGCTCGGTTACTGGAGCGCGTACTGGCGCATCGTCGTACCCAACTCGCTGAACTTCTTCGCCGCTATCGCGACGATCACGTTCATCAGCGGCTGGAACGCCTTCCTCTGGCCCCTGGTCATCGGTCAGGATCAGGAGGCCTGGACGGTACAGATCGCGCTGTCCTCGTACATGACCAACCAAACAGTCAACTTCCATCTGATCTTCATGGCCACGGCCGTATCGATCCTGCCCCTGGTGTTCGTGTTCCTCTTCCTCCAGCGCTGGCTGGTGCAGGGGGTCGCACAGACCGGCATCAAGGGCTGAGCCGCCGATCGCGCCTATCGCGCTGAACTAGGAGACCGATGTCCTTCCGCACCACGGCCACGTCCACCGACTACGTCGAGAGCGTCTCACCCGGCACCGGGGCGCTTCCGCCCCGCGCCTGGTACGCGTCCTCGGACGCCGGTTCGCTGTCCCTGAACGGCAGCTGGAGTTTCCGGCTGTCGCCGACCGCCGACGGCGCGGACGACTCGTTCGCCGCGCCGGGGTACGACGCCGGGGACTGGGCCGAGGTGACGGTCCCCGGGCACTGGGTCCTCCAGGGCGACGGGGCTTTCGGGTCCCCGATCTACACCAACCATCTCTATCCGTTCCCGGTGGACCCGCCCCGTGTGCCGACCGAGAACCCGACCGGCGACCACCTGCACGTCTTCGACCTGCCGTCCGACTGGCCCGACCTGTCGGACGGCGGGGCGGTGCTGCGCTTCGACGGGGTCGAGTCGTGCGCCCGGGTGTGGCTGAACGGCACGGAGCTCGGCGAGTTCAAGGGCTCGCGGCTGCCCCACGAGTTCGCGGTCGGGCAGCTGCTGAAGCCGAGCGGCAACGTTCTCGCCGTCCGGGTCCACCAGTGGTCGGCGGGTTCGTACCTGGAGGACCAGGACCAGTGGTGGCTGCCGGGCATCTTCCGTGACGTCACGCTGCTGCACCGCCCGGCGGGCAGCGCCGGCGACTTCTTCGTGCACGCCTCGTACGACCACACGGCCGGTACGGGCACGCTCCGCGTCGAGTCCGACGTCGACGGGCGCGTCACCGTCCCCGAGCTGGACATCGATGTCAGGACCGGCGAGCCGGTGACGGTCGCCGTCGAGCCGTGGACCGCCGAGACACCCCGCCTCTACGACGGTGTGCTGGTCACGGCCGGTGAGCGGGTGCCGTTGCGCATCGGCTTCCGGACCGTCGAGCTGGCGGACGGGCTGATCAAGGTCAACGGCAAGGCGGTCCTCTTCAAGGGCGTCAACCGCCACGAATGGCACCCCGAGAAGGGCCGCGCGCTCGACCTGGAGACCATGCGGGCCGACGTCCTGCTGATGAAGCGGCACAACCTCAACGCCGTCCGCACCTCGCACTACCCGCCGCACCCGGCCTTCCTGGACCTGTGCGACGAGTACGGCCTGTGGGTCATCGACGAGTGCGACCTGGAGACCCACGGTTTCACCGAGCAGAAGTGGCGCGACAACCCCGTCGACGACGACCGCTGGACCCCGGCCCTCCTGGACCGCGCGTCCCGGATGGTCGAGCGCGACAAGAACCACCCGTCGGTCGTCATCTGGTCGCTGGGCAACGAGGCCGGCACCGGACGCGGGCTGACCGCCATGGCCGAGTGGATCCACGGGCGCGACAGCTCCCGGCTCGTGCACTACGAGGGCGACTGGGACTGCCGCGACACGGACATGTACTCCCGCATGTACGCCGACCACGCCGAGACCGAGCGCATCGGCCAGGGCCAGGACGGCGGTACGCACAAGCGCCGCCAACTCCCCTTCATCCTCTGCGAGTACGGGCACGCCATGGGCAACGGCCCCGGCGGCATCGCCGACTACCAGCGCATCTTCGAGGCCCACGAGCGCATCCAGGGCGGCTTCATCTGGGAGTGGATCGACCACGGCATCAAGGACGAGCGGTTCGGCTACGCGTACGGCGGCGACTTCGGCGAGGAGCTGCATGACGGCAACTTCGTCTGCGACGGCCTGATCTTCCCGGACCGCACGCCGTCCCCGGGCCTCGTCGAGTTCGCGAAGGTCATCGAGCCGGTCCGGATCGAGGGCGACGGCACGGACGGGACGGTCCGGGTCACCAACGCCTACGACTTCGCCGATCTCTCCGCGCTCACCTTCACATGGTCGTACGACGTCGACGGCACGGCAGTTGAGACCGGCACCCTGGCGGTGCCCGCCCTCGCGCCCGGCGAGTCGACCGACGTGAAGCTGCCCGAGCTGCCCGCCGACGCGCGGGGCGGTGCCGAGTCGCTGTGGACCGTACGGGCGCTGCTGGCGGACGAGTCGACCTGGGGCGAGCAGGGGCACCAGGTCGCCTGGGGTCAATTCCCGGCATCCGCACGGCCGTTGCCGACGGTCACCGCCTCGGCCGCGCCCGCCTCGGCCGACGGGGTCGTCACCCTCGGCCCGGGCACCTTCGACGCCCGCACGGGCGCGCTGAAGTCGATCGGTGGCCGCGAGGTCCAGGCTCTGCGCCTCGACGTGTGGCGGGCGCCCACCGACAACGACTTCGGCGCGACCTGGCAGCCCGACATCCGCTACGGCGTGCTGTGGCGCAAGCTGGGCCTGCACCGGATGCAACACCGCCTGGATTCGGTGGAGTTGGGCGCGGACTCGCTGACGGTACGGACCCGGGTGGCGCCCGCCGCGGCCGAGGTGGGCCTCGACACGGTGTACCGCTGGACGTCCGACGGCGACAAGCTGAAGCTGACCGTGACCGTCGATCCCGAGGGCGACTGGACTCTGCCACTGCCGAGGCTCGGCATCCGGCTGGGACTGTCGGCCGCGGACCGGGTGACCTGGTTCGGCGGCGGTCCCGGCGAAGGCTATCCGGACACCAACGCAGCTTCCCTGCTGGCCCGTTGGGAGTCCACGGTCGACGACCTCCAGACGCCCTACGTCCGCCCGCAGGAGAACGGCGCCCGGACCGACGTCCGTTGGGCGGAGATCGGCGGACTGCGCGTCGACGGCGACCCGGAGTTCTGGTTCACGGCCCGCCGCTGGACGAGCGAACAGCTCGACGCGGCCGAGCACCTCACCGACCTCGCCCCCGGCGACACGGTGTGGGTCAACCTCGACCACGGCCAGCAGGGCATCGGCTCGCAGTCCTGCGGGCCGGGCGCTCTTCCGCAGTATCTGCTGAGGGTTCAGCCCGCTGAATTCTCCGTTGTCTTCTCGGCCATCGACGACTGAGTATGTTACCGGTCACATCACACGGCCGTCCGGCTCCCAGCCGGACGGCCGTGTTCGTGCGTCGCAAGCTCCCGGAGGTTCCCTGAGTGAGTGGTTCCATCGAGGTCCGCGGCCTGTCCCGGACCTTCCACACCACCGTGCGGCGTCCCGGTTTCACCGGGGCCCTGCGCTCCCTCGTCCAGCCGGAACGGGTCGCGAAGGACGCCGTCTCCGACATCACCTTCGACGTCGCGCCGGGTGAACTCCTGGCCCTGCTAGGCCCGAACGGCGCCGGGAAATCCACCACCATCAAGATGCTCACCGGCATCCTCACCCCCACCTCCGGCGAGGCACGCGTCGCCGGCGTGGTGCCCTACCTGGAGCGCGAGCGCAACGCCCGCAACATCGGGGCGGTGTTCGGCCAGCGCACCCAGCTCTGGTGGGACCTGCCGGTGCGCGAGTCGTTCTCGATCCTCCGGGACATCTACGAGATACCCAAGCCCGAACACGACGTACGGCTGCGGGAGTTCGACGACCTGCTGCAACTCTCCACGTTCTGGGACACCCGAGTACGGCACCTCTCTCTGGGCCAACGGGTGCGCTGCGACCTGGCGGCGGCGCTGCTGCACGACCCGCCGGTGGTGTTCCTCGACGAACCCACCATCGGCATGGACGTGGTGGTGAAGGAACAGGTACGGGAGTTCCTGCGCCACCAGGTGGAAGAACGCGGCCGGACGGTGTTGCTGACCACCCACGACATGACGGAGGTCGAGCGGCTCGCCGAGCGGGTCGTCCTCGTCAACCACGGCCGGCTGGTGCTGGACGGCACGCTGGACGAGATCAAGAAGAGGTTCGGCTCGACCTGGCAGGTCCGGGCGACCCTGGCCGACCCGCACGCGGAGGTCGAGGCGCTCCCCGGCATCGCCCTTCTGCGCCGCGAAGGCCCGCAGGTGGTCTTCGGCCCCGACGGCCCGTCCGCTCCGACGGTCCACCAGGCGCTCAAGCGGGTCATCGAGCGGTACGAGGTGACGGACATCGCCCTCGACGAGGCCGACCTGGAGGACGTGATGCGGGCCGCGTACGTCCACGCCGACGCCCCGACTCCACGCGAGGGCAGCTGACATGGCCGTCCTGCACGCCTGGCGGGCCACCAGGGTCACACCCCTCGGTGAGCTGCACGCCCCGCCCCGGATGACCGCCGCGCTGGTCCGGCTGACCGTCCAGGTGGTCCTGGTCGCGTCCCTGTGGAACGGCCTGTACCAGCAGACCGGTACGACGGCCGGCCTCGACCGCGAGCAGGCGGTGACGTACGCCGTGATGGCCGTACTCGCCTCCCGCCTGCGGGAGTTGGACCAGTACGCGGGCCGCGACTCCGTGCTCCAGCACATGCACTTCGGCACGATCGTGTACTGGTACCTGCGCCCGCTGCCGCCCCAGCGCTACTACGCGCTGCGCGCACTCGGCGAGCAACTGTACGGCTTCGCCTGGGCGTTGACCGGGTACGTCCTGTGCCTCGCCGTCGGGGTGGTCGAGCCGCCCGAATCGGCGCCCGTGGCAGGGGTGTTCGCGTTGAGCCTGCTGCTGGGCCAGCTGGTCCTGTATTACGTCATGCTGGTGATCGACCAGCTGTGCTTCTGGACGCTGCGCAACGGCGCCGCGATGCTCATCCTGATCTTCGCGCAGAACCTGCTGTCCGGGGTGTACGCACCCCTGTGGTTCTTCCCGGGCTGGTTCATCACGCTCAGCTCCTTCCTGCCCTTCCAGGCCACACTGAGCGTGCCGCTGTCGCTGTACGTGGGCCGCGTCCCGCTCTCGGACGCGGCCTTCCAGCTGTCTGTCCAGGTCATCTGGATCGTCCTGCTGGCCCTGTTCACCCGGTTCCTGTGGAGCCGGGCCGCCCGCCGCGTGATCTCCCAGGGAGGCTGAGGCCGTGAACGCCTTCCGTATCGCATGGCGCATCACGCGCCTCAACTTCCGTGCCCAGCTGGAGTACCGCTCCGAGTTCCTGCTGATGATCGCGATCGGCGCCGTCTGGCAGGTGTCGGTCATCGTGTTCGCGACGGTGCTGCTGACCCGGTTCACCGGGATGGGCGGCTGGGACAGCTCGGAGGTACTGCTGATCCCGGCGACCCGGATGCTGGCGCACGGCATCTTCGTGTTGTTCCTCGGGAGGATGCACGGCATCGGCAGGATCATCCAGGAGGGGATGATCGACACCTACCTGGTCCGCCCGATGCCGGTGTACCGCCAGGTCCAGCTGTCCGTCTTCCCCACCAACGCCATCGGCGACCTGACGGTGGCCGTGGGCCTCATGATCGGCGCCCTGTCCCGGAGCAACCTGGACTGGACGGCGGGCCGCATCTCGTACCTCGTCGTCTGCGTCCTCGGCGGAATGCTCCTGGAGGCGGCCCTGTTCACGGCGGTCGCCTGCGCGTCGCTGCGCTTCCCGGCCGCGGACTACTGGGGCCGCTGGCTGGAGGAGCTGCTCGGCACGTTCGGCAGCTATCCACTGAACGTGCTACCCAGGGCGGTGAGCGGCCTCCTCACCTTCGGCCTGCCGCTCGCGTTCGTCGCGTACTTCCCGGCGGCGGTACTGACCGGGCACGGCGACGACACGGGCGTGCCGTACTGGCTGGCGGCGGCTTCGCCGTTGCTGGGGTTGGTGGCGTATCTGGGGGCGCGGTGGCTTTGGCGGTGGAGTTTGGGGCACTACACGGGGGTCAACGGGTGACCCGGTTCAGAAGGAGTTGGCGGACGAGTGCTGGGCGGCGACCGTCCAGGCTGGGACATCCAGGACGCCATCGACAGCTCAACGTCCGTATGGCGGACGCCCCCAGGGAAGTCGCCGAGTACCGAGTCAAGCCCTCGCCGACGTCAGCGCCGCCGAGCTGCGGAAGGTTCAACATGTGGAACCCCGACCGCGTCGAGGTGCTGTGGCGTTGGGCGGAGATCCGTCCGTCGGAATGGGAGTACTGGGGGACCCCGGAATCGGGGTCTGCTGCTGGGCGCAATCCCCGTGTTCTGGGGGGCGTTGGGGAATTTCCATGCCGATGCCGAGCGGGGTGTCGATCGCGGTGCCGGGCGAGGCGCCGCCGCATTCTTCGGGCGTTGTTTGTTCGGTGTCGGTGGGCCGAACGCGAACAATCCGCGAGCCGCTAGACCTGTCAGGGACAACTCAGCAGCCGCATTCCGGTCGAAAACCGATCATCTGCGGCCTACTAGTGACGACATGGCGGGTGGGGGCATGGATGTGGTCAGCACTGCCGAGGTCTCGGCGGAAGATCGGTTCGCGTTCTGGCGCGAGGTGAGTTCGAAACTCTGGGCGCCCTACGACACACGCTGCGAACCGCAGGTGGAGAGCACGTTCCAGGCGGAGGTCGGTATCAGTGGGTTCGGGCCTGTGCAGGTGACCTTGATGACCACGATGCGGCACACGGTCCACCGCACACCCAAACTGATCCGCCGCGCCGATCCCGAAATGTTCAAACTGGGGTGCATCATGCGCGGCGGTGGTGAGATCACGCAGGACGACCGGCGGGTGGAGTTCGGGGTCGGGGACCTGATGCTGTTCGACACCTCACGCCCCTACCAGGCCAGTTTCGCTCCGGATTTTCCGGGGAGCCAGCAACTGCTCCTCCTGCGCTTCCCGCGCTCGCTGCTGCCGTTGCCTCCCGGAGAGCTACGCCGGCTGAGCGCGGTACGGATCCCGGGCACCCGGGGCATCGGCGCGCTGTCGTCACAGTTCCTGGTGCACCTCGCCCAACGCATGGACGAGCTCAGCCCGTCGGACACCGAACGCCTGTCCACCCTCACCCTCGACGTGCTGACGACGGCACTCGCCGACGCGCTGGACACGTCGAGCTCGGTGCCGCCCCACACCAGGCAGCGCGCGCTGATGGCCCGGATCCACGCCTTCATCCGGGACAACCTGGGCGATGCGAACCTGACCCCGGACGCAATCGCCTCGGCCCATCACATCTCCCTGCGCTATCTGCACAAGCTGTTCCAGGAGGAGGGCCACACCGTCGCCGGCTGGATCCGCGAACGCCGCCTGGAACAGTGCCGACGCGACCTGGCCGACCCCCGGTTGGCCTCCCGCCCGATCCACGCGATCGCGGCCCGGTGGGGTTTCACCAGCCCCGCGCACTTCAGCCAGACCTTCCGCAGCGCCCAGGGCCTGTCACCACGCCAGTACCGCCAGCGGTGCACGACAGTGCGCGCGGACTAAAGACCTGTGCGCTCACCCGTAACGACAGGCCCGGCTGCGGCCAGCACCCTCTCTTCAGGGGACGAACAAGAGACACCAACAACGGAGGAAACGAGATCCGATGACCATGAACTCACTGAAACACCGGTTACTGATCCTGCTCAGCGCGATGGCGATGACCGTGCTCGCCGCGGTCGCCGGGACGGGCACGGCGAGCGCCGCGGTCAGCGACCGCGATCTGTATGTGGCGGAGGCGCGGGCGGCGGGGCTCAGCACCGAGAAGGCGGCGGGCCTGCAGAACAAGGTCGACGCCTACCTCACCAAGCTGGATGGAAAAGGCACCCAAGTGGCGCCGAACCAGATCGACCTCGGCGGTGCGGTTCTGAACGTTGCTGTGCCGGGGGAGAAGCAGCCGCGGAAGCTGGGAGCGGCAGCCGTGCCCGGAGAAGGGCCCAACTCCCCCTACTGCAAGCCCACCGCGCACTACTACTGGTTCTGCGCGTACCAGTATGCGAACCGGGGCGGCGACAACGTCGGCATGTACACGTGCGGTCTGCCGTGGGACATCCCCTTCTACACCACGGGCTCGTGGGAGAACAACCAGACCCCGGGAACTCGCCCCCTGCTGACCTTCGCAGACGGCACCCAATGGCGGATGCCCGGCGCCTACAGCTACCAGCCCTCCGGCGTGAACTGGACACCGGTGTCGAGCATCATTGCCTGCTGACCAGGCGTCCGGCCTTCGCGCGGAACCCGCGCGAAGGCCGGCCCTATCTGATGGTGATCCTGCTCAGCGCGATGGCGATGACAGTGCTCACCACGGTCATCCAACTTCCCCGAACTCCTCGGGGAGTAGAGGCCAACTGACCCAGTTGGCTCCTCCCTTGCCCGGGGCACACGAGGAGGCGGATGTGGGCTGGAGCCCTCACTCCAGTTCCAGCCCACACCCTCGGCTCAGTGATCCGCACAACACGGTGTCGGGTCCGGCACCTCGAACGGCACCAGGGTGCCCCCGACGGCGGGCATGGTGGCGAGGACGAGTTCGCCGCCCTCCCACTGCGGCCGCACATGACCATGCATCACCAGCGTTTGCCCGGCGGGCGGTTGGCCCGCGGCCCCCAGCACCGTCACCCGGTCGATCGCGCTCCGCGCCAGCAACTCCCCCACCGTCACCGTGCCGTTGAGCGAATCCGCGCCCGAGTAGATGACCGCCCGACCCACCGCGTCCGGCACCCCGGGCCTCACCTCGTACCCCTGGGCCCTGAGCCGCTCCTCGGCGGTGCGCAGGAGCGGCTCGGACGGCAGGGTGAACGAGAGGGCCACCCGGGGGCGTTCGCCTCGTACGAGGTGGGTGCAGCTGAACGTGCCCTCGGGGAGGGTTAGTTCGGCCGCCAACGCGAGGAGAAGGTGGTCGGCCGCGCGGAGGGCCGACACCGGAGTGTCGGCCCAACAGGCGTACCGCGTCACGAAGGCAGCACCCACACCGGGTTCGTGTAGAACCAGAGGTCCTTCCACGGGTCCGCGTCGCCGACGACGTCGATGGCCGGGCCCGCCGGGTCGACCGTCGCGCCCAGGGCGCCCACGGCGGACCGGTTGCCGTCGCTGCCGCGCAGGCGGACGTACAGCGGGCGGTCGACGCGTCCGAGGTCGTACGTGAGGCGGAGTGTGCCCGTGGTCTGGTTCACCTCGTACGTCTTGACGACCTTGGCCGAGGGAGCAGTGAAGGTGTCGCGGTCCGCGACCGGGCCGGTGACATCGCCCTGGATGACGTCCACCTTGGCCAACTTGGGCAGGAAACCGGCCCAGTTGGCGCTGTCGGCCAGTGCCACGTCCACCGTCAGCGTGACCTTCGTGCCTCGCTTCACGTGCAGCGCGCCGCCTAGCGTGCTCCAGCGGCCGGCGCCCGAGACGCGTACGTCGAGGCCGCTGATCAGCTGGCCGTGGTCGACCCAGATGCGGCCGGCGCGGATGCCGTCCATGACGGCGGCGTAGGAGAAGCCGTCGGAGCCGACGTGGGTGCGGCTGTACTGGCCGGGCCAGTAGTCGCCCTGGGTGATGTCGATCTTTCCGCCGTAGATCGGGTCCTCGTAGCGGCCGTTGGCCTCGAAGCTGCCGCCGGGGCCGCGGACCGCGGTGTCCGCGTAGACCTGGTGGGAGTCGGAGTTGGCGGTGATCCACCAGGGCTTGCCCTCGGCGATCAGGCTGTCCCAGAGGCCGCCGACGGTGGCGGTCATCCAGTCGAAGCCGCCCCAGGTGCGGTAGCTCTCCAGGGGGTAGCCGGGGAAGGAGTTGGCGCTCGGGTTGTTGTCGTAGATGCCCCGGGCGCGGGCCGGGCCGAGCGGGGCGGGCAGACCTGCGGCCTGGTGGCCGGGCGCGCCCTCGAAGCCGACCGCGATCTGGTGGCTCGCGGGGCTCGCGTCGCGCCAGGCGCGGATCTCGTGCGGGGAGTCGACACCGCGCCGCGCCGGGTGGTTGGCGAGCATCAGCGCGTCCTTGACCTTGCGCCGCTTCACCTGGTCGGAGAGGAAGGCGAGGCCCGCGACGGCGAGCGCCTCGTTGGCGGGCGTGGAGTCGGAGGCGTTCTTCACGCTGCCGTCGTAGTCGGTCTCGAACTGCTTGAGGACGGAGACCTCGTTGTTGCCGGGGTGCACGAACACCGTGGCGTGCTCGGCGCCCGGGATGTTCCACTCCAGGCCCTGGAAGACGAGGGTGTCCTCGTACGCAGCGCGGGCCGCCCTGATGTCCGGGTTGACCTTGTCCACACCGATCTTGGCGTGCGTGGCCGAGCCGTGGTCGGTGATGACCAGCCAGTCCATGCCGTGCTTGGCGCCCTGGCGGACCTGGTCGACGACGCGGTACTTGCCGTCGCTGCTGTACTGCGTGTGAATGTGGTGGTCCCCTGTCAGCCACAGGAAGCCGCCTCTTCGGCGGGAGTTGGTGGTCGCGTATGCGGGAGCGGCGGCCGTCGGGGCGACTACGCTCGCGGCTGCGAGGCCCGCGCCGAGCAGGCCGGCACCGCGCAACAGCGTGCGGCGCGACCGCTGTTCGGGGTTCAGGGCCTCGTCGGGCACGGACGTGTCGAGGGCGGCGGGCAGCGCCGTACCGTCCTCGGGACCGTGTGCGTGATGGTGGTGATGACCGCCGTGTCCGTGCGAGTGCCCGTGCCCCATGGCTGCGCCTCCTCAGTCACGCGGCGCCCGTGGTGCGCCGCCTGAGGAGAATCCGCGCGAAGCATGAACCTTGCCCAACCGCCGGGTGAGCGCGGGACGACCCGGACACGGCGGATCGCCTCGGCACTCACTGTTCCCCCAACAGCCCTTGTCCATCACACTGTTGGCCGTCGAACCTGAGCAGCGTTCACCTATCGTCCCCATGGAGACACCCCCACCATGAGAAGACTCATCGGCACCCTCGTGGCCGGCGCGCTCGCGCTGACCGGGCTCGCCACCACCGGCTCGACCCCGGCGGCAGCCGCCACCTCCGGCACCTTCAACGTCCTCACGTACAACGTCGCGGGCCTCCCCGAGCTGCTCAGCTCGGGCAACCCCGAGGTGAACACCCCGCTGATATCGCCGCGTCTGGGCGCGTACGACATCGTCAACGTGCAGGAGGACTTCAACTACCACGCGGCGCTGTACGCGAACGACAACCACGCGTACCGCACGGCGACGAGTGGCGGTGTGCCCTTCGGCGACGGTCTCAACACCCTCTCGGACTACGCCTTCCAGGACTTCGAGCGGGTGCAGTGGAACGACTGCACCGGCACCAACTGCCTTACCCCGAAGGGCTTCTCGCTGGCCCGGGTGCGGCTCGACGAGGGCGTCTACGTGGACGTGTACAACGCCCACCCCAACGCGGACTCGGACGACGCGGCCCTGGCCGCCCGCCGGTCCAACATCTCGCAGCTGTCCGCCTTCATCCAGGCCAACTCCGCGGGCAACGCGGTGATCGTCGCCGGTGACACGAACACCCGGTACACGCGTGCGGGCGACAACATCCGCACGCTCGTGGCGGACAACGGCCTGACGGACGCCTGGGTCCAGCTGGTGAAGGGCGGCGTACAGCCGACGCAGGGCAGTGACGCGCTGGTCTGCCCGACGACCGCGCCGACGAACGACTGCGAGGTCGTCGACAAGATCTTCTACCGCGGCAGCAAGCTCGTGAACCTCTCCGCGACCCGCTACAACAACGAGTGGGCGTCGTTCCTGGACTCCGCGGGCGCCAACCTCTCCGACCACTTCCCCCACACGGTCGACTTCTCCTGGACGCTGCCCTCGAACCTCCGCGCGAGCGACTTCTTCGGCGGCCCGCACGGTACGGCGTTCAACGACGCCGACGACCTCCCGGCGACCCGCTCGCCCCGCACGCTCACCCTGCGCGGCGGCTCCCGGCTGGACGCGGTGTCCCTGACGCACGACAGCGGCACGACCCTCACCCACGGCGGTACGGGCGGCACGGCCACCTCCCTCACCCTGGCGTCCGGCGAGCACCTCACCTCGGTGAAGCTGACACAGGGTCAGAAGGACGGGCAGACAAGGATCTTCTCGGCGGCGTTCACCACCGACAAGTCCCGCACCCTGACCTCCGGCACGGCCACGTCGGACACGACGACGTTCACGGCACCGTCGGGCTGGCAGATCGTCGGCTTCACGGGCCGCTCGGGCGACGAGATCGACAAGCTGGGCGTGGTGTACGCGCCGATCGGCTGAGTGCCGCCCTCTCCCGTTGTCGCCGGTCGGTCAGTGTGCCCGTACGGCGGCAACGGGAGCCGGGGGTTCCGTCCTCGCGGCGGGGGACACATAGGCGCGGTAGCCCGGCCGGGCGGGCGGGTCGGGCAGGTCCAGGGGGCGCCAGGAACGGGCGTACGAGGGGACCCTCTGCCCGCCCGAGAACAGGAACCCGACCGGCTGCCGTACGCCCGCCCCGGCCAGTGCCTCGGGCGTGATGGAGACGTCATGGCCGGTGGCCTGGCGGGAGGCGCAGCCCAGGAGGAAGGCGATCCGGACCGCGTCGTCGCCGGTGAGGACGCACGGCGGCCGTACGCCCTGGGCGCGCAGTGCGGCGGCGACGCGGCCGTTGGCGGCGAACGTGGCGCGGGCGCGGTCGGTCACGCCGTCGAGGATGCGGTACTGGACCGCCAGATGTACGGCGAGGGCCGCGACGACGAGCGCGACGACTGCCGGGCGTCGGCGTGGGAGGGCGCAGACCCGGACCAGGGCGTACGCGGCGGGCAGGGCCAGCAGGGCGTACGCCGGGAGCAGGAACCGGGGTGCCGCGTAGCCGACGGTGAACAGGTAGGGCGCGGCGAGCGCCGCTCCGACCGCCGAGGCCAGAAGGACCGGGGTGCGCTGCCCGGTGCGGGCCGCCGCACGGACGCCGCCCGCGACGACCAGGGGCAGCGCGAGGAACCACAGGGCGCCGACGGGGTGGCTCAAGGAGCCGTCGCAGGGGCGGCACAGGGTACGGCCGCCCAGGGCACGCGCGTGGTCGTCGACGGCGAAGTACCAGCCCAGGTGGCCCTGGATCTCGCTGGCCCGCGCGAGCCGGGCGCCGAGTCCGCCGTATGCCGCGTACGCCTCGACGACCCACTCGGCGCAGCCGAGCACGGCGGAGCCGACGAGGACGGCGAGCAGCAGCGTCCTGCGGGTGTTCCGCACCGACAGGGCGGCCACGGTGAGCGGCAGGGCCAGCCATACCGCGTCCGTCGGGCGCATCAGCGCGGCCAGTGCCGTGCCCGCGCCCAGGCCGATCAGCGCGCGCCGGTCCCCGGGGTCGCGGGCGGCGCGCAGAAAGCAGCCGACGGCGGCGAGCGCCCCGAGGGCGACCCAGAGGTTGGGCATGGCCTGCGGACCGTAGAAGACCGTGACCCACAGGCTCGCGAACAGCGCGCCCGCGACCGCGAGCACGGGAACCGGCAGCAGCCTGCGCCACACCCACAGCGCCACGAAGAGCCCGCAGCCGGAGAGCAGGGCGAGGTAGACGCGAAGTGCCTCGGTGGAGGTGGTCCACGCGGCGACCGGTGCGACCAGGAAGGTGATGCCCCGCGCGCGGGGAGCGCTGAAGAACGCCGCCGGGGCCTGCGGGCCGACCTGACTGACGTACACGGTCTCGTCCCAGCCGAGCCCCACGCCGGGGACCGCGAGAGTCAACTGGACGAGGGTGAAGGCGCCGGCCACGGCCAGCAGCCAGGGCAACGGGCGTGCGGGTGCCGCCGTCCGGGGGTCCCTGCCCGGTCCCGGGGCCGTCTCCCGCGTCTCGGGACGCAGCACGCCGCCTTGATGCCGCGCGAGGGAGACCGAGCGTGATTCCTGCATGGCCTCCACGCTGTGGGCCGGGGGGAGGGCTCACCACGCGGGGGCAGGCAGTCGGCGGAATGAAAGCACCTGCAAGGGTGCGAAGGGCTCGTTGGCGGCGTACGGGCCCACGTCCCGTAAATCATTGCGCCCCGGGCCTTCCCAGCCGGTAGCTTCGGGAGGATGAGTGATCACTACGACGTGCGCGGCTCCGGCCCCGTCCTCCTCATCCTCCCTGGCGGCGCCGGACATCCCATGGGCCTCGACGACTTCACGGCCCGCCTCGCAGAACGCTTCACCGTCGTGACGTACGACCCGCTCGGCCTCGCCCACGGCCAACTCGGCAAGCCCGTGGAGGAACAGCGCGTCGAGTGGTGGAGCGAGGGCGCGGCCCGGGTGCTGGACGCGGTGCTGCCCGAGGGCGAGTCCGCGTACGTGTTCGGCACCAGCTCCGGCGCCGTCCCCGCGCTCGACCTGGCGGCCCGGCACCCGGACCGGCTGCGGCACGTGGTCGCGCACGAGCCGCCGGTCGTGGGGGTCCTGCCCGACGCGGAACGGCAGCGGGCCATGTTCACCGACGTGTACGACACGTACCGCAAGCACGGCCTGGAGGCCGCGGCAGCCAGGATGAACGCGGGCCTGGAGGAACGCCCGCCGACTCCCCCGGAACCGGCTCCGGAAGCCCAACCCCTCTCCCCCACCGACGAGTTGGCCAACCCGATGGCCCTCATGATCACCCGCGTCCTGGTGCCGTTCGCCTCCTACGACGCCGACCTCGCCGCCCTCTCCGCCGCCCCTCCCCGTCTCACCCTCGCCGCGGGAGTCGACTCCGTCGACCAGCTCCTGTACCGCACCGCCACGATCCTCGCCCGCCGCACCGGGAACGCCCTCCGCCAGTTCCCCGGCGGACATCTCGGGGTGCGGACGCACTCGGCGGAGTTCGCCGCACGACTCACGGAGACACTGGTCCCGGTCGGCTGATCCGGTTCGGTCGCGCGCGTCCGTGGCGCTCGTGACCGAGGGCCACCACTTCGTCGTACGAGGGTGCCTCGCCCTTCGGCACCCGCCCGGCCCGGATGTCGGTGAGCGCCTCCACGGCCGCGCCGAGCGCCCGCCGGTAGAGAAGCGAACCGAGGCTGACACGGCGTACACCGAGGTCGCCGAGCTGAGCGACTGTGGGCCCCGTGGGCGAGTAGAGGATGTTGAGCGGGACGTCGAGGCGCTCGACCAGCGCGGCGATCTGATCCGGGTCGGTCAGTCCGGGCACGAACACCCCGTCGGCGCCCGCCTGTTGGTAGGCGTCGAGGCGGGTCATGGTGTCCCGGACCAGGTCGGGGGACCGACGGTCGCCGAGCCAGTGCGTGTCCGTGCGGGCGTTGACGAAGAGGCCCGGGGCGGCGGCCTTGACGGCGGCGATCTTGGCGGCGTGCAGGGCGGCCGGTCCGAGGCCGCCCTCCCCGTTTCCGTCCTCCAGGTTGATGCCGACGGCGCCGACGACGGACAGCTCCCGCGCGAACTCCCCCACCCGGCCCGGGTCTTCGCTGAAGCCACCCTCGGCGTCGACGGACAGCAGGAAGTCCTCCGTGCCGATATTCA
The DNA here is from genome assembly GCF_021545335.1 of Streptomyces sp. GQFP. GTDB lineage: Bacteria > Actinomycetota > Actinomycetes > Streptomycetales > Streptomycetaceae > Streptomyces. The sequence goes on from NZ_CP089312.1 coordinate 1,822,469, forward strand.
GGGCGAGTTGGAGGGTCTGGTCGCGGGTCGCCGCCGTACCGTCGGGCAGTCCGACGGCAGCGGCGACGCCGAGACTCGTGGTGCCGATCGCCGCGAAGCCCTGGGCGGCGAGGGCGACGGCCGAGGCGTGGTCCCAGGAGTTGGGGAGCAGGAGGGGCTCGTCGCGGTGGTGGAGGGCGGCGAAGGCGGAGGCCGGGCCTGAGGGGGTCATGCCGTCACGGTAGGGGCGCGACCGTTCGGCGCCCGCCGAACCGTACCCGCGCCGCAGCGAGAAACATGTCCGATCCGTCTACGAAAATCCCGTCCCATCCGGCGGCAACCTTTCCCCTCCCCCCGGCAACAGACAGGCATGACTTCAGCACCACTCCCCCGCACCTCCGCCCACCGCCGCACCCACGCGGCCCGCAAGCCCCTCATCGGCGGGCTCGCGGCGGCCGGGCTGCTCGCCGGCGCCTGGTACGCGACCGCCGGGGCGGCGACCACGGCGACGCCCAGTCTCACCATCACGACCACCTCGGTGACGCTGCCGGCCAAGTTCCCCTACGTGTCGGCCGGTTACAACAACACGCGTGAGTGGACGCGGACGGCGACAGCGGTCGCGCCCAACGGCACGATGCGGGTCGCCTGGCCGGCCTCGGACGGTGTGCACGTGACCCCGCTGACCACCGCGGGCAAGCGCGCGGGCGGCGACGCGATCATCAAGGGTGCCAAGGAGGTCGGCGGGCTGGTCGCGCACAACGACGGCTTCGCGCTGCTCACCCGGGTCGCCGACACCAACAAGTGGAAGGAGACGGCGGCGGCGCTGGTCCGCTTCTCCCAGGGCAAGGAGGCCTGGCGCACCAAGCTCACCGGCACCGCGTCCAACGACACGTCGCCGACCCTGGACGGCCAGCTCACCTGGAACGGCACCAAGTACGGCGCCTACTTCGTGGTGCACGGCGCGGGCGGCTTCGCCGACGGCCACTTCGGCGACAAGCTGTCGTACATCGGCTCCAAGGGCGTGAAGCTCAGCGGTGGTTGGGGCTGGGGCTGCTCCCACAACGAGGGCATCGCCCTGCACGCCGAGACCACCGGCGCCTTCACCTCCCTCTGCTTCGACGACTGGCGCTCGGGCCTGTTCGTGTCGACGGGCATCGGCGCCCCCGACAACGCGCCCGCCGTGCAGCGCGAGCAGTGCTGGGCGGGCTACTGCGGCGGCACGTACGCGGGCCGCACCGGTGACCTGGTGAAGTCGTCCACGGGCCGCTACGCCACCGCGTACGGTTCGCGCGGCTCGGCCTCCGCCGCGAAGAACCCGGACGACGCGAGCGGCCGGGGCTGGACGGTGAAGCCGAGGTGGAGCACGCACCAGGCGGCGGTGTCGTTCCTCAAGAACCGCAACTCCCCTGCGGGCAAGGCGATTTACCTGACGAACTCGCCGGGGACGGAACACGTCAACGTCCGGGTCGCCCCGTACGGCAAGGACCGGCTGCTGGTCTCCTGGGAGTCCCTGAAGAACGCCAAGTGCGCGAGCGGCACCTGCACCGGCACGTTCACGGGCACGCATCTGCGGCTGATCGACTGGAACGGCGTGTACAAGACGCCGGACAAGGTCGTGCAGGCGCGTATCACGGGCGACATAGCGGTCCTGAAGAACGGCTCGCTGACCTGGGCGTACGCACCGGTGACCCCGACGTACGCGACCCCGCTGAACGGCGTGTCCCCGACCACCGCGACGCTGCGGATCGCCCGCCTGGCCCTCTGAACCGGCCGCGCGAGCAACGCATGGGGCAGCGCGAGGCAGAACCTGGAGCGCCCCGGTTCCGGTCGGGACGCCCCAGGGGCTCTTGGCGGGCCAGGCCGTCAGTTCTGCAGGCCGGCAAAGCGGCCCTGGCGAATGCAGGACGCGGTATCGCGCCCCGTAAGGGGCGCGGGGAACTGCGCGACCAGCCCCCACCGGCCCGCGGTTTCATTACCGCGCTTCCAGCGGAGCGTTCACCGCCCTCCGCCCCGCGGAGCAAGCCGCTGAGCCACCAACTCATCGCGCACCAACTCCGCGTAAACCGTGGCCCCATGGACAGACGTGTGCGTGTTGTCCCGCTTCTCGTCGTACAGGTACAACCCCTTGGAGTCCTCGACCCCGAGAGACTCCACCAGCGCCTTCGTCCGAGCCGTGAGATCGATCAGCGGCACCCCCCGCGCCGCCGCCACCGCCCGGATCACCGCCGGGTGGTCGACGCCAAGTCCGTTGACCAGCAGGGCGGTTCCGTTGTTCAGGGTGCCGTCGGCGTTGAACCAGCGGCGCACGATCGGGGTCACCAGCACCGGGTTCCCCCCTCGCTCACGGATACCCGCGACGAGTGTCTCCAGGTTCGCGCGGTACGTCGGTTCGTCCGTCTGCTTGTCGTTGTGGGCGAGTTGGACGAGGACCAGGTCGCCGGGGCGGATCAGCGGCTGAACGGTCGGGAAGAGCGCCGAGTTGGCGAGGTAGGTGACCGTACTCTCCCCGGAATCAGCGTAGTTGGCGACGGACAGACCCTTGCGGAGGTACTGCGGGAGCCGCTGGCCCCAGCCGGTGTACGGGTCGCCGGGCTGGTCGCAGACGGTCGAGTCGCCGACGAGGAAGATCTGCCGGGTGTGGCGGCTTGCCGGGGTCACGCGGATGTCGGCCAGGGCCGGCGCCGAGCCGCCGAGGACCAGGTCGAGACCGGGGGTGCCCTCGGGACCGGTCGGTTCGCCTTCGGGCGTACGGACGTTCACGGTGAAGCTGCGGGCGACCCGCTCGCCGGCCGCCGTGGCCGTCTCCGGGAGCAGCGCGCGCCGGGTCTCGCCGCTGACGGCCGTACTGGCGGCGGCCTCACCGCCGAGCAGCACCCGTACGTCGTAGGTGCCGGGCGCGACGTCGAAGTGGCATGCGGTGGCTGTGCAGTTGGCGATGCCCAGGGCGTGCGGAGGGAGTGTGTGGGCGGCGGCCGGAACAGCCGACAAACCGGCAGCGGTGCTCAGGGTCACAGCTGCAAGCACGGCACGGTTGAAACGTCTCATCGCGGTTCCCACAGCAGTCCTCCGTCGCTCGACAAGGCCCAGCGGCAGGACCGTACATCGTCCGACAAGCGCTTTCTAGATCCCTGCACGATTTCACACAACTGCCAACTTCCTTACGGCGAAAGCCCTTTCGCGAAATCGATTCAACTGCCAGTCTTCCGGACACCCGCACACCCCCACACCCTCCGAAGGAGGCACCCCCACATGTCCTCAGCCAACGACAGACACGCCGGGCCCCACCTCGGCCGCCGTGCGCTCGTCCTCGGCGCCACGGCCACCGCCGCCGGACTGGCCCTTCCCGGCACGGCGCAGGCGGCGACCTTCGGCTACACCGACGACGGCACGAACTACGTCATCGACACCGGCGCCAACCTCGTCTTCAAGGTCCGCAAGTCCAACGGCGACCTGTCCTCGCTGGTCTACCGGGGCACGGAGTACCAGGGCTACGGCGGTATGAACTCGCACATCGAGTCCGGCCTCGGCACCTCCACCGTGACCATCACGCAGTCCGGTTCGACGATCCTGGTCAGCGTCACGTACGGCACGCTGAAGCACTACTACGCGGCCCGCAGCGGCGAGAACAACGTCTACGTGTGGACCAACAAGGCCGACACCTCGGTCTCGGCGACCCGGTTCATCCTGCGCGTGAAGGCGGGCCTGTTCCTCAACGACGAGCCCGATTCCTACACTTACGCGCCGACCACCATCGAGGCCTCGGACGTCTTCGCGAAGTCCGACGGCCAGACCCGCTCGAAGCACTACTCGAAGCTGCGGGTCATGGACTACGACTACGTCGGCTGGACGACCGGCAGCGTCGGCCTGTACGTGGTGCGCAGCAACCACGAGAAGGCGTCCGGCGGCCCGTTCTACCGCTCCCTCCTGCGCCACCAGAGCGCGGACGGCGGCGGTCTGTACGAGATCCTCTACTACGGCCAGAACCAGACCGAGGACCAGCGCTTCGGCCTCCAGGGCCCGTACGTCATCGCCTTCACGGACGGCGCCGCGCCCTCCTCGTCGCTGTTCCCGGGCACCCTCACCACTTCGTGGGCGGACTCGCTCGGCATCTCCGGTTACGTCGCGGCGGGCGGCCGGGGCCGGGTCGCGGGCGTCGGGATCACCGGGCGCAACACGGCGTACGCGTACACGGTCGGGATCGCCAACTCGGCGGCGCAGTACTGGGCTTCGGCCCGTGCCTCCGACGGCTACTTCTCGATCACGGGCGCCCTTCCGGGTACGTACACGCTGACCGTCTTCAAGGGCGAGCTGGCGGTGTACACCACGTCGGTGTCGGTCTCGGCCGGCGGTACGACCACGCTCAACTCGATCGCGATCCCGTCGTCGAACGACCCGAGCAACGCGAGCGCGATCTGGCGGATCAACGACTGGAACGGCACGCCGAGCGGCTTCAAGAACGCCGACCTGATGACGTACGCGCATCCGTCGGACGTCCGGGCCGCCGCCTGGACCGGCAACGTGGTGATCGGCAGTGGCAGCGAGACCTCGGCCTTCCCCTGCTACATCTGGAAGGACGTCAACAGCGGTCTGCTGGTGTACTTCAAGCTGACCACCGCCCAGGCCGCCGCCGCGCACACCCTGCGCATCGGGGTGACGACGGCCTACGCGAACGGTCGCCCGCAGGTCGTCGTCAACGACACCTGGACGTCGGCGATCCCCTCCCCGCCCACCCAGCCGAGCACCCGGTCGCTGACCAACGGGTCGTACCGGGGGAACAACAACACGTTCACGTACAGCGTGCCGGCGAGCGCGTGGCTCACGGACACCAGTCAGTACAACGTCCTGAAGATCAACGTGGTGAGCGGGTCGGGGACGACGGGTTATCTCAGTGCGGGTACGGCCATCGATGCGCTCGATCTGCTGAGCTGAGCTGGGCGCTGCACTGGATGGGCGGTTCTTTGACCGCGGGCCGGTGGGGGCTGGTCGCGCAGTTCCCCGCGCCCCTTGCGGGGCGCGGTCGCGCACCCGGCTCCACCGGGCCCCGCGTTACTGAGTAACTGTCATGTCCCGCGTGTCCACTGCTGGTTCGTTCCGCCGTTGCAGGTGTAGGTGATGATGGCGGCCGAGTCGGCGGTGGACACGCCGCTCACGTCGAGGCATTTGCCGGTCGCGCGGGAGACGACGTTGACGTAGGAGCCGGTGGTGGTGAGCGACCACTGCTGGTTGGTGGCCGAGGAGCTGCAGTTCTCCTGTGTGACCGTGCTGGTGTTCTCCTGGACGCACAACGAGCTGTTGCGGACCATGAGTTGGTAGTAGCCGGTCGCGACCGACTTGAACCAGTACTTCTGGTTGTTGCCGCTGTTGCAGGTGTACTGCTTGATCTGGGCGCCCGCCCACAGCGACTGGCTGGTCACGTCCGCGCACTTCGAGGAGTGCCGGGCGATCAGCGTGTTGTACGTGGCACTCGTGCCGGTGATCGTGCCGGTGGCGGTGTCGATGGTGACCTCGGGGGACCAGGACATGGACATCGTGGTCGTCGTCGGGAAACTCAACGGCAGCCAGACATAACGGGAGTCGTTGACCGTGCCGCCGAAGGCGTTGCCCCAGCGGTCGCCCATGTAGAGGTAGGAGGTGCCTGAACTCCCCTGCACGGGAAGGACGTACGTGGTCTGCGAGCCGTACGTCGTCGAGTCGCCGACGTTCGCCATGGCCGTCCACGGGCCGGTGATGCTGGTCGCGGTGGCGTACTGCTGCTGGTTGGGGCTCCAGCCGGTGGCGCCCGAAGTCAGCATGAAGTAGACGCCGTCGCGCTTGAAGAGGGCCGGGGCCTCGCGGTGGCCCCCGTGCCAGGGGTCGGCGACCAGGGCGGCGATGCCGGTGTAGTCGGCGGTGAGCCGGTAGATCTGGAGGTCGTAGTTCTCGCGGGCCGCCGAGATCATGTAGCCGGTGCCGTCGGTGTCCACGAACACCGTGATGTCACGGGACATGTGGGTGTCGAGCGGGCGGAAGCTGCCCTGCCAGGTGTAGTTGCCGTCGATGGTGTCGGAGACGGCGACGGCGGCACGGGCCTCGCTGTAGTCGGCGCCGTTCTCCTTGTGCATCCACATCACGTACTTGCCGGTGGCCGCGTTGTACATGACCTTCGGCCGCTCGATGTTGGCGGTGGCGAGTTCGGAGGCGCTGGACTGGGTCAGGACGTGGTTGCGGAACTCCCAGTTCTTCAGATCGGTGGAGCGGTAGGCGTCCACGTACTGGAAGGTGTTGTCGGCGTTGCGGTGCTCGCCGAACCAGTAGTAGTAGGAGCCGACCTTGATGACTCCGCCGCCGTGCGCGTGCAGGGGGCTGCCCGAAGTGTCGGTGAACTGGGTGCCGTTGGTGATGGTCACGGCGGCTGCCTGGGCGGGTCCGGCGGTTGCGAGGGCGCCGGCCAGGGCCAGACATAGGGCGAGAAGAACCGCGTACACACGTCTCATGAGCCACTCTCCTTCAGATTCAGCGAATCAACCTGCGTGTCGGCGACGGGGATGCCGAAGTCCGGGGTGCCGTCGGTGTTCCAGCCGAGCTTCTGCACCCGGGTGTGGCGGTTGGGATCGTTGAGCGGATCGCCGACGATCTCCTTGTACTGCCGTGCGTGGTAGACGAGGACGTCGGTACGGCCGTCCTCGGCGACGGTGAAGCAGTTGTGGCCGGGGCCGTACTGCCTGGTGGTGCCGTTGCTGGTGAAGACGGGCGTCGGGGACTTGGTCCAGTTGGCCGGGTCCATGAGGTCGTCGCGGGCGTCGATGGTCAGCAGGCCCATGCAGTAGTTGAAGTCGGTGGCGCTCGCCGAGTACGACATGAAGATCCGGCCGTTGCGCTTGATGAACGACGGCCCTTCGTTGACCCGGAAGCCGATGCGCTCCCAGTCGAACTCGGGTGTGGTGAGCCGGATCTGAGGTCCCGTCAGGGTGAGCGGGTCGGCCATCTTCGACAGCCAGACGGCGGTGTTGTTGTCCATGTCGGGCTCGTGCTGCGCCCAGGCGAGGTAGCGGGAGCCACTGTGGGTGAAGGTGGTGGCGTCGAGGGAGAAGGTCTCCCAGGCGGTCTTCAGCTGCCCGCGCTCGACCCAAGTCCCCTTGAAGGGATCGGGGCTGGCGTTCTCCAGCACCCAGATCCGGATGTCCCAGATGGCCTCGGCGGGCGCGGAGGCGAAGTAGACGTACCACTTGCCGTCGATGTGGTGGATCTCCGGCGCCCAGATGTGCGCGCCCATGACCCCGGTCGCGTGCTTGCGCCAGATGACGGACTCGTCGGCGGTCGCGATCCCCCGGATGGTGCGGGAGCGGCGCAGGATGATGCGGTCGTACTCGGGGGCGGTGGCCGTGAAGTAGTACCGGCCGTCGGTGTGCCGGTGGATGTGGGGGTCGGCGCGGTTGCGGACGAGGGGGTTGACGTAGGGGGCGGCGGTCGCCCGAGGAACGGCGGCGTGCGCGACGCCGGGGACGGCAGTGAGGGCGCCTGCGGCGAGGGCGCCCTTCAGGAGCGCTCTCCGTGCGGAGAGGGCGGGGTCTTCGGGCGGGTCGTCAGCGCGGCTCATGCGGAATGCCTCTCGGGGGTGGGGCGCATCATGTTGGCACGTGTTCGTATGTGGGGGGTGACACGAGAAACGTTCGTACTTACGAACAAGATCTGTCACTCCCAAACGCCCAAAAGGTAAGCGCGTGTTACGTGAAGGTCAACGGGTCGGGAGAGACGAAAACCACTGAGCAACTTTCTGTTATTACCCGGCAGTCCGTTCCGTCTCCCTTCACGTGCACAGCCACTCCCTCACCACCAGCCCCGCCCTCAGGACGACGACGGCTGCCGCGGCCCTCGCGCTGACCGCCCTCCTGCTCGGCGCCCCGCCCGCCTCGGCGGCCGGCCTCCGGGACGCCACCGCCGACGTACTCGCCGGCCGGGACGTCACCCTCACCGGCGACACGGTGGTGAGGGTGCCCGCCGGGACGACGACGTACGACGGTGTCTTCCGCGGCGAGGGCACCCTCACCGTGCGCGGCACGGGCACCCTGATCCTGACGAAGGACAGCGACTTCACGCTGCCCAGGTCCCGGCAGGGCCAGAAGGTGAGCATCCCCGGCGGCAACCACCCGTACGTCACGGTGACGAACCCCGACCCACCGGCGGTGACGGTTGAACGGGGAGCCACGCTCCAGTACGGCAACGGCGGCACGACCGGCCTGATCGGCCACTTCCCGTACAACACCCCGGCGTTCCGCCTGAACCAGGACAACATCAGGGTCGACGGCACTCTGCGGCTGTCCCTGAAGAGCACGTACAACCTGGGCACGATCAGTGGCGACGGACTGCTGACGCAACCCCGTTTCCTCTGGGGCACCTGGGACCTCTCGGGCACCCACCCCTTCTCCGGGGTGATCGACAACGGCACGGGGGTGAACACGGGCCGACCGGAGTTCGCGACGTCGCTCCCTCGCGTACGCAAGGTCCTGAACCAGGGCACCTGGACGGTCGACACCCCGCTCGGCCAGACGGTCACGATGGGGATGGACTTCTACCAGCGCGAGTACGGCAGCGACATCAACGTCCAGTCCCGCCCGGGCTCGAAGGTGATCCTGACGGGGCAATACAGCTGGTCGAACCAGGGCGGCGACACGAACCCGTCACTCACGGACCCCGCCCTCAACTGGACGCCCGCCCGCAAGAACGTCAACAAGCGCGGCACCAACATCAAGGGCGCGAACGTCCAGTGGGGCGACGGCACGACGAACAAGATCTTCATGCCGGGTACGGCGGAGACGGTCTACATCAACCTCCTTGCCGCCAGCTCCCGTTCACTGCTGACGTTCGACTACAACGGCCCGGTGACGCTGGGCGCCCCGATCGGCGGCGGGCGCTACCACGACACGCTCTCCGCGCCCGGCGCCGGGGACATCGTCATCAAGGGGACGCGCGGCAACGACGTCACGTTCGCGGCCGTCCAGTACTACGACGGCTCGACGACGGTCGAGAAGGGCGCGGTACTGCGCCTGGGCAGCGGGAAGGCGGGCGGCGACGGCGGCCTGTACACGAAGGGTTCGCTCTACAAGGTCGTGAACAACGGCTCGTTGGTGGTACGGAATACGAGCAAGACGGTGACGCTGTCGCGGGTGAGCGGTAGCGGCTCGCTCACTCAGTCAGGCGCGGCGACGACGACATTGACGGGGACTGGAGTGACGTACAGCGGCAGCACGACGGTCACGAAGGGGACGCTGGCGCTCAGGGGCGGGGCAACTCTGGCCAACAGCAAGGCGATTCGGCTGACGGCGGCGGGCGCACGGCTCGACGTGGGCACAGCGGGACTGCGCGTGCGCAAGACACTCACCGGTTCGGGGACGGTGAAGGGCTCGGTGACCAACGAGGGCGTGGTCGCGGGCGAGTTGACGGTGACGGGTGGATACACGCAGAGCGCGAAGGGCGAACTGGTGCTGCGGGGACAGCCGTTGAAGGTCGGCGGGGCGGTGCGGCTGGCGGGGGCGCTGGACTTGTCGGCGGCGGGCGCGGCTTCCGGCTCCGCGCCCACGATCAAGGTGCTCGACAACGCGGGGCGCGCGAAGACGGTGGGCACGTTCAGTGGGCTGAAGGAGGGCGCCGCGTTGAAGCTCGGCGCCACGACGTACCGGATCAGTTACCGGGGTGGCGACGGCAACGACGTGGTCCTGACGGCGGCCGCCAAGAGTGCGTCGCCGACGGCGAGTTCGGGGGTACGCACGGGGTCTGCGGCGGAATCGGAATCGGATTCGGTGACGTCTGCCGACTCGAACACCAACTCCGCTCCGGCGGCGTCCAGTTCGGGGCTCGGCTGGTGGCCGTACGCGATGGCGGTCGGGCTGCTGGCGGGGCTGATGATTCCGGCGGCTCGGAAGGTCCGGGGGCACGGGAGCGGGGGCGGAAGGCGACGGGGCGGGCGGCACGCGGCGCAGGACTGACTCCGGGCGGCCGGAACCTGCCGGTTTCGGCCGCTGCTGCGGATACTGGGGGCATGGAATTCGCCGTCCTCATGACCCTGCCCGGACTGGTCATCCTGCTGACCGTCATGGCCTTCGTGGATCAGCTACTGCTGCGGGCCGGGCGAGCGGGAGTGCTGCCCTGGCGGAACAGCGCCCGGCAGGGCCAGATATCGGCGACCGGGTTCGAGCAGCTGCACGCGACCTTCTCGCCCGGCAAGCAGAACGAACTCAAGGAGCGACAGTCGTCATTGCTGATGCGGGACGACGAGGAGGACGGGGCGCCGCCGAACCGGACGACGGTGGATCTGGAGGGTGGGGTCGCGGTCGTCCGGATGCGGCAGGCCGACCGGTAGGACGCGGCGTACAACTACGTCGACGAGCTGGCGAAGAGGAACGCCACGTAGGCACCGTCCTCGCAAGGACTGCGGCGCTGGTGCCCGCGCTGGTGGTCGGCGACACGGATGGATCAAGCAGGCAACGATCAGGCAGGGTGGACGCATGCCTGAATCGCTGTTGCCTGGAGGTTTCGTCAATGCGGTCGTTCGTGTCGGAGACACGGTGCGCCGTCCGGCCTCGGCTCGCACGAGGTTCGTGGGTGATCTGCTGAGGTTGCTTGAAGCCAGTGGCTGGAGTGGTGCTCCGCGGTATCTCGGTGTGGACGACGAGGGCCGCGAGGTCCTCAGTTACCTCGATGGCCATGTGGCGTGGGAGCGGCGACAACCTGCCGCTGTGTCATCCGACGAGAGTCTGGTGACGGTCGCCCGGCTCGTACGTGAGTTCCACGACCTGACGGCCGGCACCCCGCTGGCCGGAGACCAGGAGGTCGTGTGTCACAACGACCTGTCACCCAAGAACACCGTCTATCAGCTGTCCAGTGGCGAGCTTCGCCCGACGGCATTCATCGACTGGGACCTTGCGGCGCCGGGCGCACGGATCCACGACATCGCTCATGTCTGTTGGCAGTACCTCGATCTGGGCCCTTCGGTCACCGACGTCGAGGAGACAACCCGGCGCATGAGGCTGATCGTCGACAGCTACGAGCTGTCGGACCGGCAACGTCTCGTGTCGACGATCTTGTGGTGGCAGGACCGGTGCTGGCGGGGCATCGAGACCCAGGCCGATGCGGGTGATGTCGCCATGATCGGGCTCCGTGACGCAGGGGCGGTGAGCCACGTTCAGGCGGCCTATCAGTGGGTTTCCGATCATCGGGCTGCTTTGGAACGCTCAGTCGCCACGAGCTGAGCACTTCACCCGCGCGAGTCGTCTGGTTGCCGACGTACTGTCATGCCCATGCGCCAAGACCTGCCGTCGATATCCGCAGAGCACCCCCAGAACGCCGCGCTGCTGGACTTCCTCCAGGCACAGGGCTCTCCGCCCCACGGACCGAACGACTACGCGCTGGGCGAATGGCAGCTGCACACGCACCCCGATCTCCTGGACAGGTTGGCCCAGTTGGCTCCGCGTGTGCCCCTTCATGCCGCATACGGCGTCCCGGTGTTGGCTTACGAGGGCATCGCGGTCGCCGCCGCCCTGGGGACCTCCACCCTGCTGGTACGCCTTCCCACCGCACCCCCGAGGCTCAAGGTCGGACTGCCCGACCCGTCCCTCGCCGCTCACGGATGGCAGGAGATCGATGCCTGGCAGGGCGAACTCCCCTCCGCCGAGGGGGATCGCAGGCTCGCCGGCGTAATCCGAGGAGCCCTTGCCAACGTCCGGGACCTCGCCTCGTAGCGACACACCCCCAGGCCAGGCAGCCGGATCAGGCGGCCGCCTTCTCGTTCTCCTCCAGTTCCTCCGACTGCTGTCGGCCCCGCATCCACACGTACACCGGAATCCCCGCGAACAGGAACAACACCCCCTGATACACCGCCGCGTACCCCGCCCCCGCGATCAGCCAGAACGAGAACGCGAAGGACAGGGCGGCGACGAGCAGGTCGCGGACCAGGCCCGCCGGGCGGACGCGGTCCCGCGTGCCCTTGGCCAGCCAGTACAGCTGGGCCGCCGCCGATGATGTTGCCCATCACCAGCGCGGTGGCGGCGGCCAGGCCGAAGGTGCGGCGGCCGGGCGGCGGCTTCTGCGTCGCCGAGGCTGTCTCGGCGCTCTCGGCCGTCTCGGTCGGGTTCAGCTCCGGCTCGTCGGCCCCGGTGGTGCTGGGCGCAGTCATGACACTTCCGGTCAGCGGGGAGAGGTGGGGAGGTGGGGAGGGCGTGATCGTAACTCGCCATCCCACAATGTGGTCGATCTGTTCATGTACTGGACACATACGGTCGCCGTGCCCACTGTGGACTAGCGTCGAGGTATGACCAGCGAGACCAGCGAAACCCCCTTCTCCGCCGCCCTCACCTCGGGCTCCCCCCTCGTCCTCGACGGCGGTATGTCCAACCAGCTGGGGTCCGCCGGGCACGATCTGAGTGACGAGCTGTGGTCGGCGCGGCTGCTCGTCGAGCAGCCCGAGGCGATCGTCGACGCGCACCTCGCCTACTTCCGGGCGGGCGCCGACGTCGCGATCACCTCCAGCTACCAGGCCACCTTCGCCGGCTTCGCCAAGCGCGGCATCGGCCGGGAGCGCGCCGCCGAGCTGCTCGCGCTGAGCGTCGAGCTGGCCCGCGAGGCCGCGCGCCGGGCGGACGCGGAGCGGCCGTTGTGGGTGGCGGCGTCGGTCGGGCCGTACGGGGCGATGCTCGCGGACGGGTCCGAGTACCGGGGGCGGTACGGGCTGAGCGTCGACGAGCTGGAGCGTTTCCACCGGCCGCGTGTGGAGGTGCTGGCCGCGGCCTCGCCCGATGTACTGGCCCTGGAGACGGTTCCGGACGCCGACGAGGCCGAGGCGCTGCTGCGCGCGGTGCGCGGGCTCGGGGTGCCGGTGTGGCTGTCGTACAGCGTGGCCGGGGACCTGACGCGGGCCGGTCAGCCGCTCGCGGAGGCGTTCGCGTTGGCCGCCGACGCGGACGAGGTCGTCGCCGTCGGTGTGAACTGCTGTGTGCCCGAGGACGTCGAGGGTGCTGTGGAGTTGGCGGCCCGGGTGACGGGGAAGCCGGTCGTGGTCTATCCGAACAGCGGCGAGGTCTGGGACGCCGATGCCCGTGCCTGGACCGGCAGTTCGACCTTCTCCGCCGAGCAGGTGACAGGCTGGCGGGACGCGGGGGCGCGGCTGATCGGCGGGTGCTGCCGGGTGGGGCCGGGGGCGATCACGTCGATCGCCCGGACGCTGAACCCGGCGTAGCTCCCACGCCGAACCTGGCGTAACTCCCGTGAAGCATGGGCTCAATGAGGGCTTCACGGGCCGGTGATGGAGTCCGGGGCGAACCCGTACGCCGATCACGGAGGCCGTGGTGACCGAGCCGCCCACGCAGGACCAGTTGGACGCCTATGTACGGACCCGGCTGGCGTTGGCCGGGTTCGATCTGTCGCTCCTGCCGGAGCAGGCCGACCCCGCCACCGGAGTCCCGACGCGCTCCCAAGTGCTCGCCTCCCTGCGGGCGTTCGTCGCCTCGACCCCCGGCGCGATATCCGGCTGGACACCGCCCGCCACCGACCCGGCGTACGCGCAGCAGGCCTCGCCGCCACTCCTGTACCCGTCCATCACCGAGGCGTGGACCGGAAAGGCGGGCGACCGGACATGAGCAGCCCCCTCAAGAGATCCGTCAACAGATCCATCAACCGGCGGATATTCCTGGCGAGTTCGGCGGCGCTGGCTGGCGGACTCACCATGCAGGCAGCAACTCCCGTGCACGCGGCTTCAGTTGCGGACCATATCCCCAACCCCACCCTCGACATCGACGTACGGCAGGCCGCACGCAACGACCCGTCGGAGGCGACGCTCGCCGAGGCCGCCGTACTCATGCGGCGCGGGAAGCTGAAGTCGACCGTGCTGACCGAGGCGTACCTGGAGCGGATCGAGCGGTACGACGGCACGTACCAGGCGTATGCGGAGGTCACCGCCGAGAACGCGCGTGCGGCGGCCCGGCGCGCGGACCGTACGCCGGCGGGCAGACGCCTCCTGCACGGCATCCCCCTCTGCATCAAGGACAACTACTTCACGGCGGGCGTGCCCACCCGCTGCAACTCCCTCATCTTCGAGGACTTCGTGCCGGACACGGACGCCACGGCCGTGGCCCGGCTGAAGGCGGCCGGCGCGTTCGTGCTCGGCAAGGGCCAGATGGGGCCGCTGGCCACCACCCGCGCCACGAAGCCGAACGGCACTGTGACGACGGTCAACGCGTGGACGCCGGAGGACCCGTCCGTCGACCCCGGCGGTTCCTCGACCGGCCCCGCCTGCGCGGTGGCCGGCCGGCTCGCCTCCTCGTCGATCGGGACGCAGACCGGCGGCTCGATCGTGCTGCCGTCCAACCAGCAGAACCTGACCGGCCTGAAGCCCACGATGGGCCGGGTGTCCATCCACGGCGTCATCCCGCTCTCGTTCACCCGCGACCACGCGGGCCCGCTCGCGCGCGACGCGATGGACGCGGCGATCATGCTCCAGGTCCTGGCCGGACCGGACCCGCAGGACCCGCGCACCCTCGGCCTGCCCGCCGTACCCGACCTGATCCGCGCCGCGACCCCGGTCGTGGCGAGAGGCGGCAAGGTACGTCTGCGCCGGGCCACCCGTATCGGCGTCCCCGCCGATTTCCTGTCCGCCCAGCGGGAGTTGAGGACCGCGTTCCTCACGCGCCTGGACGCGATCCCGGGCGTCACGCTCGTCGACGTCGCCTACCCGGACGACTGGGCCCTGCTCACCGGTACGTTCAACGCGGCCCGACTCGCCGAACGTACCGAGCCCTTCCGGCACTGGCTGCGCACCGATCCCACCAAGTTCGGGGTGTCGCTGCTGAGTTGGCTGCAGGGGCTGATGCTCTCGGGCGACGAGTGGATCACCGCCCAGCGCGCCAAGAACCACCTGCTGAGAGAGGTGCTCGACGGTGTGCTGACCACCGCCGACGTCGTCCTGCAGACCGGCCCCGTCCCCTTCGACATCCTCGGCCTGCCCGAGATCGGCTTCCCCATCGGCTTCGACAGCGCCGGCGTACCCGTCGGCACGATACTCGGCGGCCAACCGTACGAGGAGGACCGGCTGTTGGAGGTCGCGGCGGCCTATCAGGCGGTCACCGACTGGCACACCCGCAGGCCGACCGACCCGACTCCGGCGACCGCCCGAAGCTTCGGCGCCACAACCGCCCGTCCGCGTCTCTCGGCGGAGGAGGCGGCGGCGAGTTCGGCGTAGATCGAAGTAGATCGGAGTGGAACAGAGCTGGAGGGGCCGGTCACGGGGAAAGTTTCGGTTCCGGGCCCCTCGCCCTCGCCCTCCCGCTCCCGCCCGCCCACATCCACTGCTAGCCTCCGGACCGGGAACCGGTTGCCAATGTGTTGCCGCAGGTCCCACGGACAGGGGGGCACGCACCATGACGAGGAAGAGCAGCACCGGAGTCAGCGCGACACGCAGCACCATCCGGGATGTCGCGGCCCGGGCCGGGGTGTCCGCGTCCACCGTGTCCCGGGTGCTGGGCGGCGACTACCCGGTGAGCGCGGCGACCCGTACCAGCGTCATGCGGGCCGTACGTGAGCTGGACTATGTCGCCGACGCGCGCGCCAAGGCGGTCGCCGGAGTCGGTACGCCCACGCTCGCCTTCGTGCTCGACGACATCACCGGGCCCTCGTTCGCGCTCATGGCGCACGGCGTGGAGCGCGAGGCGACCCGGCTCGGCCATCTCAGCCTGGTGTGCAGCACGGACGGCGACACCGCGCACGAACTGGAGTTCGTGGAGATGATGCGTGCCCAGCGTGCCGCCGCCGTGATCCTGGTCGGCGGCACCGCCGACACCCCCGAGTACCGCACCCGCACGGCCCGTATCGCCGACTCCCTGGCCTCCGTCGGCTCCCGCCTGGTGCTGTGCGGCCGGCCGCCGCTGAATCCCGGTACGCCGGTCACGGTCATCGAGTACGACAACGAGGGCGGCGCCTATGCCCTGTGCGCCCACGTCCTCGCCCAGGGCCATCAGCGTCTCCTCTTCCTCGGCGGCCGCCCCGACCACACCACCGCCCAGGGCCGCGAACGCGGCTACACCGCCGCCCACCGTGCCCGCGGCCTGGAACCCGACCCGGCGCTGCGGCTGCACGGCGACTTCACCCGCGACTCGGGCCACCGTCTGATGCGCCAAGCCCTGTCCCAGGGGCTCGAGTTCACGGCGGTGATGGCCGCCACCGACATGGTCGCCGCCGGTGCGCTGACCGCCCTCCACGAGGCCGGACTCTCCGTGCCGGGCGACGTCTCACTGGCCGGGTACGACGACATCCCGTTCGCCCGCGACCTGCACCCGGCGCTCACCACGGTCCACGTCCCCTACGAGGAGTTGGGCCGCCTCGCCGTCCGCACCGCCCTCGGCCGTACCCCCGACGACCCGGACGAGCACCTGCTCCTGGGCACGCATGTCGTCGTACGGAACTCGGTGGCGACACTCAGCAGTTGACGTCCTGACTACGAAGCCGGGCGTACGCCCGCACATCCGCGTCCGCGTCCCCCCGACACCGAAGCGAGCGCCTCCGCCACCCCCGGCCGACCGTCGTGGCGGCGCAGCGCCCGGACCGCCGCCTTGCGGACGTCGGCGAACGCGTCCGACAGCACCTCTGCCAGCACGGGCACCGCCAACTCCGATGCCGCCGCACCCGAACGGACCTGCCGGGCGGGGTCGGCCAGGAAGAGCGGCAGTCACCGCCGTGTCCAGCGGCGGCGGGCAGCAGCCCGTGGTCGCGAGGGCGGTGAGCGGGGCGGCCCGGACCCGGGCATCGGTGTCGGCGAGCAAGGGCTTGAGGTCGTCCGGGGTGCCGGCGGTGCCCAGGCCCTGGGCAGCGGAGACCCGTACCTCGCGCGGGGTGTCGGTGCGCTCGTGGTAGAGGCCCCAGCGGCTCTCCGTACGGGCCAGGGAGGAGCGGGCGGCCGACTGCGGGGCCTCGGTCTCCACCGTGGACGTGCTGACCTGGGTCGTCATGAGGCCGCCCGCCCGGACGCGTGCGCGGTGGCGGCCGGGCGGCGCGCACACCTGCCACCTGGGGGCGGCCGGTGGTCAGCGCCTCGGGACGCTGCCGGGGAGGCGGAGCCGCCGTACGACTGACCGGGATTCCACGGCACGCATACGCGAACCGAGCGGGAGGGCCGACGCCGGTGTCGGTCCCGGTGCCCCGGGGGCGCGGTCGGCCGCCCACAGAGCCAGTTCGCGGTCCCGTGGGCCTCGTACGGTGTGCGGGGCGCCGTCGCCGAAGACGCGCACCGGGTGCGAGGGGTCCCAGCGCTGCCAGCCCGGGTCGCCGTCGACGGCGAAGCGCACCCACGCCGTGTGCATCGCCTCGGCGAGATCCTGCGGGGCGCCCTCGCCCGCGAGCTTGGCCGACTCGGGTGCCTCCCGGGTGTCGAACACGAATCCGAGTTCGAGGGCGTGGCAGGCGCCCAGGCCGGGCTTGGTCGACGGCCAGGCGAACTCGTACACATAGGCCCCGCCGCCGTGCCGGGCGTCCGCGAGGCGGTGCAGCGGTACGCGGAGCAGGTGGTCGGTGACCAGCTGGCCGACCAGGTCGGCGGTGCCGGCGCCGGGGTGCAGGGCGCGGTAGCCGCGCGGGACCTCGGGGCCGCAGCGGCAGCGGGCCATCGCGCCGGCCAGGGCGACCGTACCGAGCCGGTCGACGCGCTCCACCAGCCCGCCCGGCACCAGCCAGAGCCGGTACTCGTCCCGGGTCCAGCCCAGCATCAGGTCGACGTCGGCGGCGGCTCCCTCGACGAGGGCCTCCAGGGGGTCGCGGGGTACGAGGTCGCCGTCGACGACGATGCCGAAGGCGGGCCCGCCGAGGACCGGGCTGCTCAGCCGGCCGACCTCGCCCTGGACGCGCAGCAGCAGCTCCCGGTCGACGGCGGCGAAGGCCTCGGCGGTCGCCGGGATCTTCAGCCGGGTCGCCATCCGGCGCACCATCCGCCGTACCTTGTCACGGTCGCTCACCTCGGGCGGCCCGCTCTGGAGCACCGCCCGCCGGAAGAGCCCCTGGGCGCGGGGAGCGGCGAGCAGCGCGCCGATGCTGATCGCGCCGGCCGACTGGCCGAAGACGGTGACCCGGTCGGGGTCGCCGCCGAAGGCCGCGACGGACGCCCGTACCCACTCCAGGGCGGCGAGCTGGTCGCGCAGTCCTGGGTTGGCCGGCGCGTCCGGGAAGAGGCCGTAACCCTCCACGCCCAGACGGTAGTTGACCGAGACGAGGACCACGCCGTCGCGGGCGAAGGCATGGCCGTCGTAGACGGGCACGGCCGAGGAGCCTCGGGTCAAGGCTCCGCCATGGATCCACACCATGACCGGAAGCCGCGCGTCCCGGCCCAGCTCCGGTGTCCAGACGTTGAGGTTGAGGCAGTCGTCACCGGGGACCACCGGGTCCGACAGCAGCCGGGCGAAGGCCTCGGAGTACGGCGGTTTCGGCGCGGTGGGACCGAAGCCGCCCGCGTCGCGCACCCCGTCCCAGGGGGTGGGCGGCACGGGCGGCCTGAACCGGCGGGGGCCGAAGGGCGAGGCGGCGTACGGGATGCCACGGAAGACCGCGATCCCGTCGCCCTCGTATCTGCCGCGGACGTCCCCGTAGGGCGTCCGTACGACGGGCTGCTCCACGGACTCCGTCGGTTCTGCCGTCATCTGCCCACCAGCTCCCTCGCCGCCGCGCGTGAACCGTTCAGATCAGAGCAACACATGACCTGGCGGTATTCCCGCGGAAGAAGCCATTCGGTGGGTGAGCGGGCGGCTATTTGGCGTACATCACCGTCCCGAAACCGAGCTGGTCGAAGCCGCCGCTAGTCGTGCCGTGGTCCCCTCCCCCGCCCTCGGGCCGGACGCTCTCGGCCACCCCCCAGGTGTAGGTGGTGAACGGGACGTCGTTGCCCAGGTTGTACTTGGCGACGTACTGGGCGGCCTTCATGAACCGGTCGCCCTGAACGACAGTGATGTCGATCCCCAGCTCGCGTTGCGCCTGCTGGATCAACTCCGTGGAGATGTCGTCGAGTTTGACCATCATCGTGATGGACGAGAAACCGGCGGCGGCCCGTGCGTGCATGAACGTCCCACCTCCTGCTGCGTGTCGTTCGGGTCGAAAAGACCGGGTGAGCTGGTTGACGCGGGTCATTTCAACATCCGGTTTCTCACATGTCAGCGAGTTCCCGTACGTCGAACCAGTCGAAGTCCGCCTGGGTGCGGGTGCCGCCCAGATCCTGGGCGCAGACGCCGACGAACGCGCCGGTGAAACGCAGGCGTTGGCCGTAGTCGTCGGAGAGCCTGGACGCGTCGAGGACGGGCCCGACCGGCCGCCAGTCCACGCCGTCCGGGGACGCGGAGAAGCGGAGTTCGGCGCCGTCGAAGCGGGCGCGCATGTGCACCAACGGCCAGTCGTCGACGTCGAGTTGGGAGTCCGGGAGTTCCCCGTACGTTCCGTCGTCGGTGAAGACGACGCCCAGCACCCTGCCCCTGCCCTCGGTGTGGGTGAGGCGCAGATAGTAGTGCTGGGCGGTGTCGTACCAGCAGATCAGGCCCGCCAGTTGGGTGAAGTGGGCGGGGCGGAAGTCGACCACCGTCGTCACCTCGCAGCGCACCGAGGTCAGCCGGCGCGCGACCAGGCTCTGGTCGTAGCGGGAGTGCGGGCTCTGTCTGCCGCGCAGCCGCAGATGGCCGGGGCGCTCGGTGAGGGTGAGCCAGTCGGGGGCGGCGGGGGCGCGCAGGGTGCTCCAGTGGGTGGGGAGGGTGGGGGTGTCGAAGTCGTCGCGGCCAACGGCCTTGAC
The DNA here is from genome assembly GCF_021545335.1 of Streptomyces sp. GQFP. Classification (GTDB taxonomy): domain Bacteria; phylum Actinomycetota; class Actinomycetes; order Streptomycetales; family Streptomycetaceae; genus Streptomyces. The sequence continues at coordinate 1,842,225 of NZ_CP089312.1, forward strand.
GGGAAAGGTGGTTGAGGGTTGGACTCCCCTGGGTGCCAACACCTCCAGGCTCGGTCGGCGGCCTCCGTCCGCCAGTCGTAGCCAGCCGTCGTCCGTCCAGGTCACGCGTTGCAGGCAGGTCTCCCGGCCGAGTACGCAGCGGGGTCCGTCAGGGGTGGCAACGGGGCGCGAGGCGAGGTGGGCTAGGTACCACTCCCCCGCCTCCGTGCACACCAACTCCCCGTGCCCCGCCTTCTGCAGAGGCCAGTCGGGAATGTCACGGGTCGTCAGGAGCGAGCCCTGGGGGTCGAGTTCGTAGGGTCCGGTCAGTTCGCGTGAACGGGCCATCAGGATGCCGTGGTTCCAGCCGGTGCCGCCCTCGGCGAGCATCAGGTAGTACCAGCCGTCCCGCCGGTACACGTTGGGACCCTCGATCAGCTCGTCGTGGGTGAGGATCGTGCGCGGCAGTCCGATCAGGGCCTGCTTCCGGGCGTCGTACTCCTGGAGCAGGATTCCGGCGAACGACGGATGCCCCTCGCGCGGGTCCCACTGCATGTTGAGCAGCCAGCTGCGGCCGTCCTCGTCGTGGAAGAACGACGGGTCGAACCCGGAGGAGTTCAGGAACACCGGTTCCGACCACGGACCGTCGATCGACTCGGCGGTCACCAGGTAGTTGTCGACGTCCTTGTAGGGGGAACCGACGGTCCGGACGATGCTGTAGACCATCCAGAACCGGCCCTCGTGGTACGACAGCGAGGGCGCCCACACTCCGCCCGAGTCGGGGACTCCGCGCAGGTCGAGGAGGTCGGCACGGTCCAGGATGTGACCGGCCGGCGTCCAGTGGACGAGGTCCGTCGAGTGGTGCACGGGGACGCCCGGGAACCACTCGAAGGTGGAGGTGGCGAGGTAGTAGTCGGCACCGACCCTCAGGATGCTGGGGTCCGGGTGGAATCCGGGGAGCACGGGGTTGTGGATGGGGCCTGCGGTCGTCATCCCGCACATCTCCTGTCCTGGGTCCTGCCTGTCGTGATGCCTCGTCGTTTTCGCGTTCGGTATTTCGAAAATTTCGGTCGGCGTGATCCTTTGAATCCCTATGTCTTCACGCGGTGTTGCGGCGGCCCTAATGTAGGAACCGGTTGCTACGCGGTCAATGTTTCCGTCGCGTGAGCAGCCCTATTCGAAACTTTCGATGGTCCTCGGGCGGGGCTGGAGAGGCGGTTTCCATGGTCCGCACCGGAGGTGGCAGCGCGCCCACGGGGCCCACGCTGGCGGTCGTGGCCCGGGAGGCCGGGGTCTCCGTACCGACCGCCTCGAAGGTCGTGAACGGCCGGGAGGACGTGGCGCCGGAGACCCGGCGGCGGGTCACCGAGGCACTGGACCGGCTCGGCTATGTCCGCAGACCCCGCTCCGACGCGTCGAAGGCGCCCGGCCTGGTCGACCTGATCGTCCACTCGCTCGACAACTCCTGGTCGGGCGCGGTCCTGCACGGTGTGGAGGAGGCGGCGCACGACGCGGGTCTGGAGGTGGTCGTGTCGGCGGGCCTGACCCGGACCCGGGGCGGGCGCCCGGAACGCGGCTGGCTGGACAAGCTGACGGCCCGGGGCTCCTCCGGCGTCCTGTTCAACCTCGCCGAACTGACCCCGTCCCAGTACGCCTGGCTCGACCAGCACCACATCCCGTTCGTGATGATCGACCCGGTACTGGAATCGCCGCCGGGGGTGGTGTCGGTGGGCGCGGCCAACTGGCACGGCGGAGTGACGGCGGCGGAACATCTGCTGGGCCTGGGCCATGAACGCATCGCGGTCATCGCCGGGTACCGGCGCAAGATGTGCAGCAGTGCGCGGGTGGCCGGGTATCGCTCGGCGCTTGTGTCGGCGGGGGTGCGCCAGCGTCCCGAGTACATCCGGTACGGCAGCTTCGACGAGACGGTCGCGTACGGGCGGATGTTGGAGCTGCTGGACCTGCCGGAGCCGCCGACGGCGGTGTTCGTGTGCTCGGACAAGATGGCGCTCGGTGTGTACCGGGCGTTGGCTGAGCGGAAGTTGAGGGTGCCGGAGGATGTGAGTGTGGTGGGGTTCGACGACCTTCCCGAGTCGCGGTGGGTTACTCCTGCGCTGACCACTGTTCGGCAGCCGTTGTCGGAGATGGCGGGGGCCGCGTTGCGGTTGTTGGTGCGGATGATGGCCGGGGACCGGCCGGAAGGGACTCGTACGGAGTTGTCCACGCGGTTGGTTGTCCGGGGTAGTACGGCTGCGCCGGGCTCTCCCGGTTCCTGAGGTTTCGTTTTCGGCTGCGGGCCGGTGGGGGCTCGTCACGCGGTTCCCCGCGCCTTTCCGGGCGCACCGTTCTGGCTCCGATCCGGCTCCGGGTGGCCATCGCCGCCTGAGCCCAAGGGGGCCCTCGCCGATCCGGGCCGTGGCCTCGGCCTCGATCAGCTCCCGGAAACGCGCTCGCTGTTCGCAACAACCAGACTGGCGGAGCCCAGGTCCACTTCTGGGGCCCCAGTACCAGGTGAACAGCCAGGCCTCCTCCACGGCCGCATCCGCCACGAAGACGCCTTCGCCGTGCTCGACCCCGACAGTGGCTGCACGGCTGACGACCGCCAACAACGCGGCATGGGCCGTCGCGGCCCGAGGGGCCCCTCAGGCCGCCATCAGCGCCGCCAGGGCGCGGTCCATCGCGGCGTTGAACTCTTCCGGCGTCAGCGGCAGACGGGACTTGACGTCCCGGCTCCACTGGTCGGCGAGGACCTCGGCGGAGCCCGCCTCGACACCGTCGAGCGCCGCGTCGGCCAGGTCCGACGGAGCGATCTTGTCCACGGGCCAGCCCGCCGCCATGTCGGTGTCGGCCAGGCCGAGGTGTACCGCTGTGACGAGCGTGCCCTGCTCGGCGAGCTCCAGGCGGACGCCGTTGGTCATGGCCCAGGCGGCGGCCTTGGTCAGGTGGTAGGCATTGGCGCCCTTGCCGCCGAACCACGACATGGCGGAGAGGACGTTGACGACCGCGCCCCCGCCGTTCCTGGCGAGCGCCGGCGCGAACTCCCGGATCATTCCCAGGTGGCCGAACATGTTGGTCTCCAGCTCGTGCCGCACCGCGTCCAGCGAACCGGTCACCAGGTCGGTCCCCGTACTGATTCCCGCGTTGTTGATGAGCAGCGAGACGTCCGGGGCGGCCTCGGCGGCGGCCCTCACGGATGCGGGATCGGCGATGTCGAGGGGCAGCACCTCGACCCCGGGCAGGTCCACGGTCTCCGGTCGGCGGGCCGTCGCGTAGACCTTGCGGGCGCCCCGTTCGAGCAGGCGCTGGGCGAAGGCGCGGCCCAGGCCGCGGTTGGCTCCGGTGACAAGGGCGACGGAGTTGTTGATATCCATGGCCGGTACGCTAAAACCTGACGCCAACGTCAGGGGCAAGTGCTTGGTCGTCAGGGCCAGGGGTGAGAGGAATCACCATGACTGTCACAGTGGCCGCAGCAGAGCGGTTGATCCGCATCGGCGAGGTGGCACGAGGCGCCGACGTCTCCGTGCGCGCCGTGCGCTACTACGAGCAGCAAGGGCTGCTCATCGCGGAGCGCAGCCCGTCCGGCCAGCGTCTGTACCGGCAGGACGCCATCCCCCTGGTCCGCTTCTTCCAGCAGATGTTCGCCGCCGGCCTCACCAGCCGAAGGATCAGCGAACTCCTGCCGTGCTGGGACTCCGGGCACACCGACGCCGGGCAACGAGCCATGCTGCGAGCCGAGCGCGAGCGCATCCAGGCCAAGATCGACGACCTGCGGGCCGCCCTGGACCACCTCGACGAGGTCATCGCGATCACGGACACGCACCCGTAGGCACGGTCGGAACAGCCGTCTCATCAGCGATCTGGCCTCGCTGTCCTGGCAGTTCCGCCGCCTGTTCCTCAGACGAGTCCGGGAGTGCCCGCGCCCCTGAAGGGGTGCCTCTGACTCAGGCCCGTTGCCCAGGTGATGCCGCCCAGCAGGTGGGCGCGGAAGTCCGGGTCGTCGTATGCCTCCTCGGCGTGGCCGAGAGCGGTGTAAAAGACTCGGCCGTTGCCCGCGCCATGCTCTCTGCACCACGCCAACGGGTGGTCGTCGCCCATTCCTCCGCCCTCGTAGGAGGACTCGTCGGCGGAGATGAGTATGTGGGCCGTGGTTCGGGGGTTGGTGCGGAAGTCGTACCACTCGTCGGTGAACTGCCAGACTTCCGGCAGGTGGGCGGTCGCGGGGTGGTCGTGGTCCTCGACCATCGCCTTGCCGGGCTGGTACGCCGGGTGTTGGGCGAACCAGGCGCCGAGCAACTCGCCGTAGTACGGCCAGTCGTACTCCGTGCAGGCCGCCGCGTGTATGCCGACGAACCCGCCGCCCGCCTCGACGTATGCGGCGAGCCGCTCGCGCCCGGTGGGTGTCAGCACCTCGCCGCTGGTGGAGAGGAACACGACGGCCGCGTACCCGTCCAGGGGCCGCTCGAAGGCCTCGGGCTCCTCGGTGTGGTCCACCTCGAAGTCGCCGAGTGTGCGTACGGCGGCCACGGCGGCCGGGATGGAGTCGTGCCGGAAGGCGGTCGTGCGGGTGTAGACGAGGAGGTTGGGTGCCATGGACGACGAGCTTATGCGGCGGGGGCGTCCGGTCCCAGGGGGTCGAGGTGGTCGGCGACGAGGGCCGCGAACTCGTCCGGGGTGGCCAGGCGGACGCCGAGTGTCTCGGCCTTGGCGCGCTTCGAGCCGGCGCCTTCTCCGGCGACGACCAAGGTGGTCTTCTTGGAGACGCTGGAGGAGGAGCGGCCTCCGGCGCGTTCGATGAGCTCGTTCATCTGGTTGCGGCTGAGCTTCTCCAGGGCTCCGGTCATGGCGCCGGTGACGACCACCGTCATCCCTGCCAGGGGGCCGTTCGTCGTGTCCGCGGCCTCCGGGAGGCCGTCGTCGGCGGCATCGGTCGTGGGGGTGGGCGGGGTGGCGCCGGGTTCCGTCATGTTCACCCCGGCCGCGACGAGTCTGTCGATGAGCGGGGCCAGTTCGGTCAGTTCGGCGACGATGGACGGGGCCTTCTCGGTGCCGATGCCCTCGACCTGGCGCATCGCTTCGGCGTCCGCGGCGCGGATGTTGTCCATCGTGGCGAAGTACCGGGCGATACGGCGGGACATGGAGCGGCCGGTGCCACGTACCCCGAGGGCGCACAGCACGCGCGACAGGGGCTGGCCCTTCGCCGCGCCGATCGCGGCGAGGAGGTTGTCGGTGCTCGTCTCGCCCATCCGCTCCAGGGCCAGCAACTGCTCCCGGGTGAGGGCGAACAGGTCGGCGAGATCCTTCACCAGGCCGGCGTCGACGAGTTGGACGACGCGGGTGTGGCCGAGGCCCTCGATGTCGAGCTGGTCGCGGCCGGCCGCGTAGGAGAGGGCGGCGACCAGGTGGCAGTTACGGCCGTTCTCGCAGCGCCAGCGCTGTTCGCTGGTGTCGATGGCCGCCCCGCAGCGCGGACACACCTCGGGGAAGACGATCGGCTGCTCGTCGCCCGTACGAAGGTGGGCGACGGGGGCTTCCACGCGCGGGATGACATCGCCGGCGCGATGGACCATGACGTGGTCGCCCAGACGCAGGTCACGGCGGGTGATGTCGTTGGGGTTGTGGAGGGTCGCGTACGTGATGGTGGCGCCGTCGATCTCCACCGGCTCCAGGACCGCGCGCGGGGCGATGATCCCGGTGCAGCCCACGTTCCACTCCACATCGAGGAGCCGGGTGATCTTCTCCACGGCGGGCAGCTTGTAGGCGATCGCCCAGCGCGGCGCACGCGACCCCGACCCTGCGGCCTGCTGGTCGGCGGCCAGGTCGGCCTTGATGACGATCCCGTCGATCCCGAACGGCAGCTCCGCCCGCAGTGCGCCGATCTCCGTGACCCGGGCCATCACCTGCTCGACCGTGTCACAGGTGACACCGGGTACGGCGGTGGTCGCGGTGGTGTTCACGCCCAGCTCACCCGCCAGGGTCATGAGGTCACTGTGCGCGAGCCCGCCCAGCCGGTCCGCGAGCTGTGTCCCGGTGTCGGCGAGGGGCAGCAGGCCGTAGCCGAAGAACGTCATCGGCACCGTGTACGCGCGCTCCTTGGCGCGCAGGGTGCCCGCCGAGGCTCCACGCGGATTGGCGAACGGTGCCCCACCGTGGGTCGTGCGCACCTCGTTGGCGTACTCGAACTGGGCGCTGGTCATCAGGACTTCGCCGCGCACCTCCACCGTCACCGGTTCGGCCAGCTCGGCGGGCAGGCCCTCGACGGTGCCGATGGCGTGCGAGACGTCCTCGCCGGCTCTCCCGTCGCCGCGGGTGATCAGCCGGGTGAGGCGGCCGTGGGTGTAGCGGGCGGCGATCGCGAGTCCGTCGAGCTTCGGCTCCACGCTGAACCGCTCCACCTCGTGGCCGATACGGCGGGCCAGCGACGCGGTCCAGGCGGTGAACTCCTCCGGCGAGAACACGTTGTCCAGGCTCAGCATCTCGACGGTGTGCGGGACATCGCCTTCCACGGCGCCCCCGGCGACCTTCCCGGTCGGCGACTCGGGCAGCACCTGCTCGGGATGGTCGGCCTCCCAGGCCGCGATGCCGCGTACGAGCCTGTCGTAGGCGTCGTCGTCCAGCACCGAGGTGCCGCCCTCGTAATAGGCGGCCGACGCCTTCACCGCGTCCTCGACCGCCTGCGCGTAGGCGACGGCATCCACGATCACTGCAACTGGTGTGGTCATGCCCGCCATCCTGCACGCCACCACTGACAACGCCCTCCGGACGCGGTGCGCCCGGTGTTCTCGCCGTGCCCGATGTGGGTCACGGCTCGCTCGGGCCCTGGTCGAGGCGGAACGGCGGATAGGTGTCCGTCATCAGTGCCGCGTACGCCACGACGCGGGCCGTCCAGCGGTGCAGGCCGACGTTGAGGTCGTACATGCCGCGCGGATAGCGGCCCGTGAAGAGCAGGGAGACGCCCGCGTAGAAGGCCAGCAGGCCCGCGAGGCCTCCCACGCAGCGTGCGCCGCCCTCGAAGACGGCGACCACCAGCAGCTGCGGCAGCACCAGCAGCCACCACTTGACGAGCACGAGCCCGCGCGAGAGCTGTTCGGGCCGGGCCACCTCCAGGTGGGCCGGATAGTCGGGCACGTCCGCGAGCGTGAACGGCGGATAGCGGTCGGTGCCGAGGGAGCCGTACGTGTAGTACGCCACCCGCCAACTCCAGCGCAGGACACCGACGTTGAAGGTGAACAGGGCGCGTGGATAGGCGCCGGTGAACAGGATCGCGAAGAAGGCGATCACGGTGACGAGGAGGAAGGCGAGCCAGAGGAAGAGGAGGACGACGTAGTGCGGGATCGCCAGCACCCACTTGACCAGCCACAACCAGCGGGAGAGGACGGGGTCGTACACCGCTTCCACGGTGACCGGACTCCTCGGTTGCTCGAACAGCGCGTTGCTCGTGTGGGCCATGACGTTCGCCTCTCCCGGGCGGGTACGGAACAGCGCCGTGCCCGTCTCCTCTCCTCTGCTGGACAGGTGCGGTGACAGGTACATCGACAAGAGCAGGGCAGACAGCACTCAGCACTCGTCGTGCGGATTCCCTCGGCGGAGTCCCCTTTCTCCCCGCGAGCGGAATCGACGGCGCCACCCTCGCCGCTCTCGGCGAGGTGCTCGGACGGCACGCTTCCTTCGAGGTCCGGTTCGAGCGCTGCGCGCGGCTTCCGGGGCTGCTGTATCTCGCTCCGGAACCGGACGCGCCGTTCCGTCGGCTCACCGGGGCGATCACGGACCGGTGGCCGGAAACCCCGCCGTACGGCGGGAAGTTCGACGACGTCGTCCCGCATCTCACCGTCGCCCAACGGCAGGAGAACGTCGCCGTCCTGGAGGAGGTGGAGGCCGACCTGAACGGCCGTCTTCCCTTCACCGCCGAGGTGTCGTCGGTCGACCTCGTGGTGCACGACGGCACCCGATGGCAGCACCGGATGTCGTTCCCGCTCCGCCGGTGAACAGTTCTCTCTTCCACTATCGGCACCCTCGGCCGTGCCCGCAACCGGGGTCCCGACACGTCCGATTCGTTCAAGACCTGCTGCCGCCGACCCTCCTAACGTGGCCGTATGACTACACAACCGTCCTCACAACCATCCTCACGACCGTCCTCACGACCGACTCCCCGCTTCGACGCCATCGGCATCGTCACCGCCGACCTCGCCGCCTCCGTCGCCTTCTACCGCCGGCTCGGGCTCGACATCCCCGAGGGAGCCGAGAATCAGCCGCATGTCGAGGCCCAACTGCCGGGCGGACTACGGCTGTTGCTCGACACGGAGGAGACCGTCCGGTCCTTCCATCCCGACTGGCAGCGGCCGAGTGGCGGTGGGCGGATCGGGCTGGCCTTCCTGTGCGGGTCGGCTGCCGAAGTCGACGCGCTGTACGAGGAGTTGGTGGGGGCGGGGTATGGGAGTGAGTTGAAGCCGTGGGATGCGGTTTGGGGGCAGCGGTATGCGTGCGTGCTTGATCCTGATGGCAATGGGGTCGACTTGTTCGCTCCGCGGGACGTGCAGTGATTTGCCCGCAGGTCGGTGGGGGCTGGTCGCGCAGTTCCCCGCGCCCCTAAGGGGGGCTCAGCCCCCTTCGTTCAACAGTTGCCGCAGCGATGCTCCCGCCAACTCCCTTACCTCCCGGGACAAGTGAGCCTGGTCCGCGTACCCCGCTCGTGTCGCCGCCGCCGCGAAGGGGACTCCCTCCCTCGCCAGGGCCAGTGCGCGCTGCATGCGGAGGATGCGGGCCAGGGTCTTGGGGCCGTAGCCGAAGGCGGACAGGGAGCGGCGGTGCAACTGGCGGGCGCTCAGGCCCAGTTCGTCTGCGGTACGGCCCACCGGGCGGCCCGATTGCAGGGCCGCCACCAGGCCGCCCAGCAGGGGATCCGGCGGAGGTGTGTCCGCCGCCCGTTCCAGTGCCAGCTGCTCAAGCGCCGTCGCCGGATCCGGCGCCGCGTCGACACGTGCCCTGAGCCGCCGCACCTCCGCCGCTCCCCACAGGTCGGCCAACTCGACGCGCCGGTCTCGGAGTTCGTGCGCGGGCACGCCGAGCAGGGTCGGCGCCGTGCCGGGTCGGAAGCGGACGCCCGCCCAGCGGACGGGGGCGCCCTCGGGGACGTACGGGCGGGTGTCGGGGCCCGCGACCAGCAGGCGGCCCTCGCGCCAGAGCAGGTCCATGCAGCCGTCGGGCAGGACGGGCCGCGCGCCGGGCCCGGCCGGGGTGTTCGTCCACACCACCGCGCCCGGCAGCCGGGAGGGCCGTTCCTCGTACACGTACGAAAGGCTACGCCGCCACGAGGCACGTCTGCGCGCCGAGTCGGATTCGCCCCCGCCCCCAGACCCCCCTTCGTCCTCAAACGCCGGACGGGCTGACATACCCAGCCCGTCCGGCGTTTGAGGACAAGGCCCCTTCAGGGCCGGAGCGGGGGTCTGGGGGCGGCAGCCCCCAGAAGGATGGGACGGGTAGGGGCGGCGGGGGCGAAGAAAAGCCCGGCCTCACCCCACCCCCCGTCACTTCGCGGAGGGCGGCCCCTCCCCCGTCTTGGGTGTGCTCTTCACATGCGCCCGCAGGCGGGACGTCACGTCCTCCGGGGGCAGGAAGCGGGACCAGCGTTCCGGGAACTCGGAGGGCATGTCCGCCGGGTCGTCGGGGTCGTCGTCGTGCTCGTAGGTGCGGGCGGCGGTCATCCGGGCGACGTACTCCGCGGCCTCCTCCTCGCGGAGCCTCTCGTTCGCGGCACGCGCGGCGGCCGTGGAGGCGGCCGGCCAGACACGGTCGATCGCCGCGTTGACGGCGGCCCCGACGAGCACGGCGAAGGCCGAGACACCGACCCACAGGAGGACGGCGACAGCGGCGGCGAGCGATCCGTAGATCGTCGCGCCCTCGATCGTCTTGGTCAGGTAGATGCGCAGCAGGAAACTGCCGAGCACCCACATCCCGAGGGCCACCAGCGCGCCCGGCACGTCCTCGATCCACGGTGAGCGCACCGGGACCGACACATGGAACAGCGTCGTCAGGAAGGCGATGGAGAGGAGGATGACGACGGGCCAGTACAGGACCTGTACGAGCGTCTCCGACCATGGCAGGACGTTCAGTACGGCGTCCGGGCCCGCCACCATCAGCGGCAGCGCGACCGAGCCGATCAACAGGGCTACGACGAACAGGACGAAGGCGACGAGCCTGGTTTTCACGATCCCTCGGACACCGTCCAGGCCGTACATGACGGTGATGGTGTCGATGAAGACGTTCACCGCGCGGGAGCCGGACCAGAGGGCGAACAGGAACCCTATGGAGATGACGTCGGGCCGGCCGCCCTTCATCACGTCGTCCAGGATCGGCCGGGCGATCTCCGTGACGCCCTTGTCGGACAGGACCGTCCGGGACGCCTCCAGGATGTTGGTCTCCAGACTGGTGATGGTGTCGGTGCCGGTCCAGTCGTCGACGTAGCCGAGCAGGCCGATCAGGCTCAGCAGCAGCGGCGGCACGGACAGCAGCGTGAAGAAGGCCGCCTCCGCGGCCAGACCCAGGATCCGGTACTCGATGCACGAGTTGACGGTGTCCTTGAGCAACAGCCATGCGGTCCTGCGCTTCGAGACGTTCCGGTAGAGGACGCGCGCGCGATGGAGTCGGCCGCTGGGGCTCTCGGGAAGTTCACTTGCTGCCTGCACGCCCTAACGGTATCGGGCGGGCGGTACCTCTCTCACCCTCCGGTGCCCCGGTCAGGGCCCGGCACCCGTGCGCCGCTCCCTCCCCTTCCTTCCCGTGACGCGGCAGAAAACGAAGGGAAACCCAGTGGAAACGGAAAGGAACGATTCAGCAGGAAAATCGAATACTATTTCTGTCATGCACTTGGCGGCCATATTTCGGCGCGCCCAAACGGAATACCGCCCGGCAATTACACCTGCCCTACGGAAAGCTCCCAGGTGAGGGGTCCGCACACGCAGTCGCATTCCGTACGAAAAGTCGTGACTCTGTAACAGGAAAGCGACATTACGCCGGTGACGCTTGACCCGTTCATAACCGGGTCGAAACAATTCGGATTGCATTCTCCGGGGCACACCCACCCAAGGGAGTGCGAAGCATCACGACACGGGGGCATCCGGGCTCCGACCAAGCCCGATCGAGCCGCGTTGCCTGTGATCCGCACGGAAAACGTGCGGATCGACGCCGTGCCGCACGCCGCGCTCATCGACATTTTCCACTGACACGTCAATTCGTCCAGCACGCCATTTCCCATATCGCGTCAACTGTCACTCCCGCTCACAGCTGCACCGCGGGCGTACGGCGGACGTGAAATCCATCGTGCCAATTTTCCCATTTACGGAGCTACCTCATGCCTTTATCGACACCGCGCATCGCCGGTGTGGACGTGGCCCGTGGCCTCGCGTTACTCGGTATGTTCTCCGTGCATGTATTCGGAGCGTTCGAGCCGGACGATTCACCGACGGTGGCCTGGCAGCTGGCGGGCGGCCGGTCCTCGGCGACCTTCGCGCTGGTCGCCGGCGTCGGCCTGGCCTTCACGACCGGCGGCCGTACGCCCCGGGTCGACCGCGGCTCGCTCGCCTCGGTCGCCGCACGGGCACTGTCCGTCGGTCTGATCGGGCTGACCTTGGGCTACGCCGCCAACGCGGCCGGCCTCGAAGTCGACGTCATCCTCGCCTTCTACGCCCTGTTGTTCCTGCTCGCGCTGCCTCTGCTGGCCCTGCGGGCACGGACGTTGGCCTGTATCGCCCTCGGGCTGGGCGTGGTCGCGCCCTTCCTCGTCCACCTGTTGCAGGGAGCGCTGCCCGAACCCGCCTTCGACGGTGACCCGACGCTCCAGGACGTCGTCACCGACCCGGCCGGTCTCCTCGGCGACCTCCTGGTCCACGGCGACTATCCGGTCCTGGCGTGGACGGCGTACCTCTGCGCCGGGCTCGCCATCGGGCGCCTCGACCTCTTCGACCGGCGCACCGCGACCCGGCTGCTGACCGCCGGACTGGCGCTCGCCGCCTCCTCCTGGCTGGTCTGCTCGCTGTGGCTCTTCCGCTGGGGCGGCCTTGAGCGGCTCCAGGAGAATGAGTTCTACGACACGACCGGGCCGCACGCCCGCGACGAGGCCCTGTGGGACACCCCGGACGGCGAGACCTGGTGGTCGATGCTCTCCCGGGCCCCGCACGCCACCTCGCCGTTCGACGTACTGCACACCCTCGGCTCGGCCACCGCACTGCTCGCGGCGGTCCTGCTGCTGACCCGGATCACCGTGGTGCGGCGCGCGCTGCTCCCGCTGGCGGCCGCCGGAAGCATGCCGCTGACCCTCTACACCGCCCATGTCCTGTTCCTCGCCACCGGAGCCCTGAACGGCTCCCCCGACCTCCAGTACGCCGTACTGGTCGCGGGCTCGCTGCTCTTCGCGGTCGTCTGGCGGCTCACCAGGGGCCGGGGACCCCTGGAGGCCCTGGTCGCGAAGCCGGCACGGGAGGCCCGGACATGGGTGCGGGGACGGGGCCGGGAAACAGGCCGGGAACAGGGGACCCCGGCCGCCGCTCGACCGGTCGTCCACCGATCCGCGCCGACCGAATCAGCCGACCGAACCGAAAGCCAGGACCAGCACCGCTAAGGAGCTTCATCGTGGGGGGAACAATGGGGGGAAAACCGGTCGAGTTGGCGTCCATACCGCCGACCGATCCGATCAAGCAGACGCAGCAAACGCAGTTGTCCGGCGCCGGGGGTGACATCGAGCGGATCCTCGCCGAGGTGCTCGCCGGGGTCGTGAAGACGGACCAAGTACCGCTCGACAGCCACTTCTTCGACGATCTCGGCGCCAACTCCCTGGTCATGGCGCACTTCTGTGCCCGCGTCAGGAAGCGCGACGATCTGCCGTCGGTGTCGATGAAGGACGTGTACGGCCATCCGACGATCCGGAGTCTGGCGGCGGCGCTCGGCGGCGCCCCGGCCGAGGCGCCCGCCGCACCGCCCGCCGAGGCCCCGGCGCCCGGCAGTGGCCTGCGGTATGTCCTGTGCGGGGCAGCGCAGTTGCTGGTCTTCGCCGCGTACTGCTTCCTCACGGGGCTCGTCACCGTCGAGGGCTACGAGTGGATCAACGCCGGTGCGGGGGCCGTCGACGTCTATGTGCGGTCGGTCGTGTTCGGCGGTGCCGTCTTCGTCGGGATGTGCACCCTGCCGGTGGTCGCCAAGTGGGTGCTGATCGGCCGCTGGAAGACGACCGAGTTCCCGGTGTGGGGCCTCGCCTATCTGCGCTTCTGGACCGTGAAGGCGCTGCTGCACGCCAACCCGATGGTCCTGTTCGCCGGTAACCCGCTCTACGTGCTCTATCTGCGGGCGCTCGGCGCGCGGATCGGCAAGGGCGTCACGATTCTCTCGCCCAGCCTCCCGGTCTGCACCGACCTGCTCACGGTCGGCGCGGGCACGGTGATCCGCAAGGACGCCCACTTCCTCTGCTACCGGGCCGTCGCCGGCCGTATCCAGACCGGCCCGGTCACCCTGGGCAGGGATGTGTACGTCGGCGAGAAGACCGTCCTCGACATCGGCACCTCGATCGGTGACGGCGCCCAACTCGGCCACTCGTCCACCCTGTTCGAGGGCCAGGCGGTCCCGGCGGGCCTGCGCTGGCACGGCTCGCCCGCCCAGCCCACGGACGTGGACTACGTACGGGTCCCCGCGGCCCCCTGCTCCACCGCCCGCCGGGCCGCCTACGGCCTCGCGAGTCTCCTGCAACTCCTGCTGTTCTACGTGCCGTTGGCGGTCGGGGGCGGCTATCTGCTGCTGGACCTGGTTCCCCGGCTGGACGCGCTGTTCGACCCGGACGTGGCCGACATGTCCTCGGTCCGCTTCTACGCCGAGGCCCTGGGCGTGTCCCTCGCGCTCTTCGTCGCCGTGATGGTCGTCGGAGCCGTGAGCGTGTCCGTGGTCCCCCGGCTGCTGAACCTGGTGATCCGGCCGGACCGGGTGTATCCGCTGTACGGCCTGCACTACGGGGCGCAGCGGGCCATCACCCGCATGACCAACCTGAAGTTCTTCCTGTGGCTGACGGGCGACAGCTCGTACGTCGTCCACTATCTGCGGGCCATCGGCTACGACCTCTCGCACGTCGAGCAGACCGGCTCCAACTTCGGTACGGAGGTACGGCAGGAGACCCCCTACCTGGTCTCCGTCGGCCGCGGCACGATGGTCGCCGACGGGCTGTCGGTCCTCAACGCCGACTACTCGGGTACGTCGTTCCGCGTCTCGCGGGCGGAGATCGGGCCGCACAGCTTCCTCGGCAACCACATCGCGTATCCGTCCGGGGGCAGGACCGGTGGGAACGTCCTGCTCGCGACCAAGGTGATGGTCCCGCTCGACGGTGAAGTCCGGGAGAACGTCGGCCTGTTGGGCTCGCCGTCCTTCGAGATCCCGCGGACGGTGGAGCGGGACAGCAGCTTCGACCATCTGCGCGAGGGCGAGGAGTTCGTCCGCCGGCTCGCCGCGAAGAACCGCTACAACCTGCGCACGATGGGCCTGTTCCTGTTCGTCCGCTGGCTGCACTCCCTGCTCTTCACGGTGCTCGGCTTCGCGGCCCTCGCCGTGCACGGCACGCACGGCGTCGCCGCCGGTGCGCTGGTCGGCGCCTCCCTGGTCCTCGGGCTCGTGCTGACCGCCGGGTACTACGTGCTCGTCGAGCGGCTCATCACCCGGTTCCGGCCGCTGGTACCCCGGTTGTGCTCCATCTACGACCCGCACTTCTGGTGGCAGGAGCGGCTGTGGAAGGTGCCCTCCGCCTTCCTCGTCGCGCTCAACGGCACGCCGTTCAAGAACCTGGCCTGGCGGCTGCTGGGCGTGCGGATCGGGCGCCGGGTCTTCGACGACGGCGCCGCCATCACCGAGCGCACCCTCACCACGATCGGCGACGACTGCACACTCGGCCCGCGCAGCGTCCTCCAGTCCCACTCGCAGGAGGACGGCACCTTCAAGTCCGACCACATCGTCCTCGGCGCGGGCGTCACGGTCGGCACGGCCGCACTCGTGCACTACGGGGTGTCGATGGGCGACGGATCCCAACTCGCCCCGGACTCCTTCCTGATGAAGGGCGAGGACGTCCCGTGCCTGGCCCGCTGGGGCGGAAACCCGGCGGTGCCGCTGCGCAGCGACCAGATCGTCCTCACCGCACGGTCCAACCGGCCCGCACTGACCGCGCGGACCACACACACCGCACTGACGACACAGACCGACCGGCTCGCACAGCCCGGCCGGACCGCAGAGATTTCGACGGGGGCAGAACGATGACCACGATTCCACGCTGGATATCCGGCCCGGTCCCGGGCGAGAACCCGCAGAACGGGCCCCACTCGGTGTACGCCGAGTACGAGGTCCCGCTCGACGCCAGCCTGTTGAGGTCGGCCTCGTTCGAGTCTGCGCTGCTCGCCGCGCACGCCAAGGTGCTCGCCGCGCTCTCCGGCGAGCGGGAGGTCACCACCGGGTACGTGGCGGTGAAGGGGCAACCGCCCGTGGCCCGCCGGATGCTGGTCGGCCCCGGCTCCTGGCGGCAGCTGCTGGCGATGACGGACCTCGCCGACGAGGTGGGCGGGGCGGACGAGCCGCCGTACGAGACCGTCCTCGACCCGCACGGGGTCGAACTCGCCGACGACGGCGCTGTGTTGTACGTGAGTGTCGGCGAGCGCACCCTGCGGCTGCGTCACCGCACCGATGTCCTCGACACCGAGGCGGCTGCCCGGATCGCCGGCTACCACCTCACCGCGCTCTCCCTGATGGCCGCCGACCCGGACGCCGACCACGAGGGTCAGAGCCTGCTGTCCGGTGCCGAACTCGCCTTCCAGCTCGACGGGTTGGCGGGCCCGGAGCGTGAACTCCCGGACCGCCGGGTGCACGAGCTGTTCGAGGAGCGGGTCCGCAAGCACCCGGACGCGGTCGCGGCCGTGCAGGGCGGCACGGAGTGGACCTACCGGCAGCTCAACTCCCGGGCGAACCAGGTCGGTCGGGCCCTGCTGGCCCGTGGGCTGGCCCGTGAGGGTGTCGTCGCCGTGGTCACCGAGCGCAACCTCGACTGGATGGCCGCCGTGCTCGGGGTGCTCAAGGCGGGCGGTGTCTATCTGCCGGTCGAGCCGCACTTCCCGGCCGGGCGCATCACCGCCACCCTCACCCGCGCCGAGTGCGCGTTCGTCGTCACCGAGCACGGCAGCACCACCACGCTCGACGCGACGGGGACGGACGTACCGAGGCTGTACGTCGACGAGATCGGGGTGGAGGGGCACGCGGACGACGACCTCGGGGTGCGCGTCACCGCCGATCAACTGGCCTATATCTACTTCACGTCCGGGTCGACGGGTGAGCCCAAGGGCGCGATGTGCGAGCACGCGGGCTTCGTCAACCATGTCCTCGCCAAGCTGGAGGACCTGGAGGTCGGCGAGGGGCAGACGGTCGCGCAGACCGCTCCGCAGTGTTTCGACATCTCGCTGTGGCAGCTGGTGTCCGCGCTGCTCGTCGGCGGCCGGACGCTGCTGGTCGGACAGGACGTGATCCTGGACGTGGCCCGGTTCGTGGACACGATCGTGGACGGTGGGGTCAATGTGCTCCAGATCGTGCCGTCGTATCTCGAAGCGGTGCTCGCCGAGTTGGAGCAGCGGCCCCGTGAACTCCCCGATCTGCACTGTGTGTCGGTGACCGGGGAGGCGGTGAAGCGGGAGCTGGTGCAGCGCTGGTTCGCCGCACAGCCCGGCATCAGGGTCGCCAACGCCTATGGCCTGACGGAGACTTCGGACGACACCAACCACGAGGTGATGGACCGGGTGCCCGACGGGCCCCGCGTTCCGCTCGGGCGGCCCGTGCGCAACGTCCGCGTGTACGTGGTCGACGAGCACCTCTCGCCCGTGCCGCTCGGGGCACCCGGGGAGATCGTGTTCTCCGGGGTGTGTGTCGGGCGCGGGTACGTCAACGACCCCGAGCGCACGGCCGCCGCCTTCACGCTGGACCCGTACCGGCCCGGTGAGCGGCTCTACCGCAGCGGTGACCACGGGCGCTGGCTGCCCGACGGCAGGCTGGAGTTCCTCGGCCGCCGGGACACCCAGGTGAAGCTGCGGGGCTTCCGGATCGAGATCGGCGAGATCGAGAACGCGCTGCTGCGGGCGCCCGGCGTCCGGGACGGCGCCGTGGTGGTCGTACGGGGTGCACGGCTGGTGGCGTTCTGCACCGGCGCCGAACTCGTGGACGTACAGGCGCGGTTGGCCGAGTCGCTGCCCGCGTACATGGTTCCGGCGGCCGTGCACTGGCGGGAGCGGCTGCCGCTCACCCCCAACGGCAAGACCGACCGCAGGACGCTCACCGCGCTCGCCGAGGAACTCGACACCGCCGAGGAGGGCGTGCGGGGGCCGGAGACGGCCGGTGAGCGGCGTCTCGCCGCCGCCTGGGCCGACGTGCTCGGGGTTCCGGCCGACCGGATCGGGCGCCTGGACCACTTCTTCGACCGGGGCGGCACCTCGCTGTCGGCCGTCCGGCTCGCGATCGCCCTGGACCGGGCGATCACCCTCAAGGACGTCATCCGCCACCCGGTCCTCGCGGACCTGGCCGAGCTGCTCGAATCGCCGGCCGCCACCGCCTGACGACGGCCGCACCGAAAGGAACGACAACCATGGCACTCTCATCCACACCTTCGACGTCGACTCCCGCACCCCCGGCGGCACTTCCGGGCATCGAACTGCTCCCCGGCCGGCCGCCGACCCTGCACACTCCGCCCGTCACCGACCCGGCCGAGTGGGCGGGCGCCCACCGGGACGCGCTGCGGGCGGCCGTCGCCGAGCACGGCTCGCTGCTGGTGCGCGGCCTCGGCCTGCACGAGCCCACCACGACCGGCGCCGTGCTGCGGCGGCTGGCCGACGGCCTGATGAGCGACCAGGAGGCCTTCGCGCCCCGGCGGCGGTACGCCGACGGCGTGTACTCGTCCTCCAAGTGGCCGCCCAACCAGCCGATGTGCATGCACCACGAGCTGAGCTACGCCCAGGAGTTCCCCGGCCTGCTGATGTTCGCCTGCCTCGAAGCGCCCGCCGAGGGCGGCGCGACCGGGGTGGCCGACGCGGCGGCCGTGCTCGACGCGCTGCCCGCCGAACTCGTCCAACGCTTCGAGAAGGAGGGCTGGTTGCTCACCCGGACCTTCAACGACGAGATAGGCGCGACGCTCGCCGAGGCCTTCGGCACCTCCGACCGGGCCTCTGTCGAGCGCTACTGCCGTGCCCACGCCATCGAGTTCGCCTGGGAGCTGGACGGCTCCCTGCGCACCCGCCAGCGGCGCGGCGCCGTACTGAACCACCCGGTCACCGGCCGCCGCTGCTGGTTCAACCAGATCGCGTTCCTCAACGAGTGGACGATGGACCCGGAGGTCCACGAGTACCTGGTCGACGTGTACGGCGCCGACGGCCTCCCCTTCAACACCCGCTATGGCAACGGCGATCCGATCGGCGAGGACGTCGTCCAGATCCTCAACGAGGTGTACACGGCGCACACCGTGCGCGAGCCGTGGCACGACGGCGATCTGCTGCTCGTCGACAACATCCGTACGGCACACAGCCGGGAGCCGTTCGAGGGGCCGCGCGAGGTGCTCGCGGCCCTGGCCGACCCGGTCCGCCGCACCGACTCTGCCGACTCTCTCGAAGGGAATGCATCATGACCACGACCCCTGTCACGGTCCCGCCGTTCTCGGTCATCTCCGGTGAGCAGGTCCAACAGGCCCTTCAGGGACGGGAGTCGGACGTCGTCGACCTCGTCGAGGCGGTGTACCGGCTGCACGGGGCCGGGGACTCGGTGAACCCGCCCTCGTACTTCCTGCGGTTCCCGGACCGTCCGTCGTCGCGGATCATCGCGCTGCCCGCGTCGATCGGCGGGGACGTGCGCGTGGACGGGCTGAAGTGGGTGTCCAGCTTCCCGGAGAACGTGGCGGGCGGGATCCCGCGGGCCTCGGCCGTGCTGATCCTCAACGACCACGACACGGGCTATCCGTTCGCCTGCCTGGAGAGCTCGATCATCAGCGCCTCGCGTACGGCGGCCTCGGCAGCGCTGGCCGCCGGCAAGCTGAGTCAGGGGCGCGCCCGGCCGACCCGGGTCGGATTCGTCGGCACGGGGCTCATCGCCCGCTACATCCACACCTATCTGGCCGCCACCGGCTGGGAGTTCGACGAGACGGGTGTGTTCGACCTGTCCGCCGACAGCGCGGCCGGCTTCCGGGGCTATCTGGAGCGCTCGGACAACGGCGGCAAGATCACTATCCACGAGAGCGCCGAACAGCTCGTCCGCTCAAGCGACTTGCTGGTGTTCGCCACCGTCGCCGCGAAGCCGCACATCCACGACGTGTCGTGGTTCGACCACCATCCTCTCGTCCTGCACGTCTCGTTGCGCGACCTCGCGCCCGAGATCCTGCTCGCCTCGGCGAACTACGTCGACGACGTCGAGCACTGCCTGAAGGCGGAGACCTCTCCGCACCTGGCCGAACAGCTCACCGGCAGCCGGGAGTTCATCGACGGCACGCTGGACGACGTACTCACCGGCCGCACGAAGGTCCCGGTGGACCGGCCGGTGGTCTTCTCGCCCTTCGGCCTCGGAGTGCTCGACCTCGCCGTCGGCAGGTTCGTCCACGACGAGGTGACCCGCCGCGGCGAACTCCGTGTCGTCGACGGCTTCTTCCACGAACTGCGCCGGCACGGCTGACCTGTTCAGGGGGACAAGTCGCAGCGCCCGGGGCGCCGGGTGCCGTGCCACAGATCAGGCGTGCCAAGGACAGGCGCGTCACACTCAGGGGGACAACATGCCAGTCATTTCCCAACCATCGGACTTCAACGAGGACGAGCTGTACGTCGACCTGCGGGCCGCCGTCGGGCTGCCCCTCTTCCTGAAGTGCGAGGGCTTCAACTTCGCCGGTTCGATCAAGATGAAGGCCGCCTGCGAGATGGTCGCGGCCGCCGAACGGGACGGCAGGCTGCGGCCGGGATCCGTTCTCGTGGAGTCCTCCTCGGGCAACCTGGGCGTCGCGCTCAGTGTGCTCGCGGCCAGTCGGGGCTACGGGTTCCTGTGCGTGACCGACTCACGCTGCAACGCACAGGCGATCCGTCTGATGGAGGCGCTGGGCAGCCGGGTGCACGTCATCGACCGGCCCGATCTGCACGGCGGTTTCCTGGGCGCCAGGATCGGCTACGTCCGGGCGCTGTGCGCCTCCGACGAGCGGTACGTATGGCTCAATCAGTACGCGAACGACGGGAACTGGCGGGCGCACTACCGTACGACGGCACCGGCGATCGCCCGTCGGTTCCCGGACCTGGACGTCCTGTTCGTCGGCGCCGGCACCACCGGCACGCTGATGGGCTGCGCGCGCTGGTTCTGGCAGTGGAACCGGCGGGTGCGGATCGTCGCCGTGGACGCCGTCGGCTCGGTCACCTTCGGGGGGCCGCCCGGACCCCGGATGATCCCGGGCCTGGGCACGAGCGTACGGCCGCAGCTGCTCGACGAGTCGTACATCGACGAGGTGATCCGCGTCGAGGAACCGGACGCGGTACGGGTCTGCCGGCAGCTGGCGGCCCGGGGCTTCCTGTTCGGCGGATCCACCGGCACGGTCATCAGCGGGGCCAGGCAGTGGCTGGCCCGGCACGACGGACGTGACCTCACGGCGGTGGCGATCGCCCCGGACCTCGGCGAGCGCTACCTCGACACCGTGTACCACCCCGGCTGGCTGGAGTCCCTCCAGGCGGACCAGGACGTGACCTCCCTGGCCTCCGACGAACTGGCGGCACTCTCCCGACCGGCCTGACCGGCACAGGGTGCTGAGCTGCGGGTAGGTTCGTTTTATGGCAGCCAGCACCCACACCGTGACCAACCAGGCGCCACCCCTGGCCGGATATGACGTGTTCACCGCCGACAAGGCCCTGGTGGCGGCCGTCGAGCGGCATCTGGACCCCGGGCTTCTGGACGAGGCCCGGGACGAACTCTCCACGCTCGGGAAGTCCGCCGGATCCGCGCAGGTGCAGGAATGGGGGGCGCTCGCCAACGAGAACCCCCCGAAGCTGCGCACGCACGACCGGTACGGCAACCGGATCGACGAGGTGGAGTTCCATCCGGCCTGGCACCGGCTGCTCGGCAAGGGCGTCGCCGCCGGGCTGACGGCGGCCTGGACCCGGCCCGGCGGGCATGTCCGGCGGGCCGCCGGGTTCCTGGTCTGGTCGCAGGCCGAGGCGGGCCACGGCTGCCCGCTGTCGATGACCCACGCGGCGGTGCCCGCGCTGCGCACCGACCCGGCGCTCGCCGCCGAGTGGGAGCCCCGGCTGACATCCACCGTCTACGAGGAGGGACTCGGGCCGGCCGACCGGAAGGCCGGGGTGCTCTTCGGGATGGGCATGACGGAGAAGCAGGGCGGCAGCGACGTACGGGCCAACACGACGGTCGCGAGGCCGCTCGCCGAGGACGGGACGTACGAGCTGACCGGCCACAAGTGGTTCTGTTCGGCGCCCATGTCGGACGGTTTCCTGGTGCTGGCGCAGGCCCCCGGCGGAGTGACCTGCTTCCTCCTCCCCCGCGTCCTGCCGGACGGCACGCGCAACGAGTTCCGGATCCAGCGGCTCAAGGACAAGCTGGGCAACCGGTCCAACGCGTCCGCCGAGGTCGAGTTCGACGGGACGTGGGTACGCCGGGTCGGGGACGAGGGGCGCGGGGTGCGCACCATCATCGAGATGGTCTCGGCGACCCGGCTCGACTGTGTGCTCGGCGCGGCGGCGCTGATGCGGCAGGCGGTCGCCCAGGCCGTGCACCACTGCACGTACCGCGAGGCCTTCGGCGGGAAGCTGATCGACAAGCCGCTGATGCGCAACGTACTGGCCGATCTGGCCCTGGAGTCGGAGGCGGCGACGGCCCTCGCGCTCCGGCTGGCCGCCGCCTACGACGACGGGGGCGAGCAGGAACGGGCCTTCCTGCGGCTCGCGTTGCCCGCCGCCAAGTACTGGGTGACCAAGCGCTGCACCCCGCTGGTGGTGGAGGCGTCCGAGTGTCTGGGCGGCAACGGCTATGTCGAGGAGTCGGGCATGCCCCGGCTGCTGCGCGAGTCGCCGCTCAACTCGATCTGGGAGGGCGCCGGGAACGTCCAGGCGCTGGACGTTCTGCGGGCCATGCAGCGCGAGCCCGCCGCCCTCAACGCGTTCCTCATGGAGGTCGGCAAGGCACGCGGCGCGGACCACCGCCTCGACGGCGCCATCAAGAACCTGCTGGCCGAACTCGCCGACCTGGACGGCATCGAGGGCCGAGCACGGCGCCTGGTCGAACGGATCGCCCTGGTCCTCCAGGGCTCCCTACTGGTCCGCTTCGCACCCCCGGAGACAGCCGACGCCTTCTGCGCCTCCCGCCTGGCCGGCGACTGGGGCAACGCCTTCGGCACCCTCCCCCACACCCTGAACCTGGCAGAGGTGGTGGACCGGGCAAGACCACTGCCCTGACCCCCAAGGGCTGTCCCGATGTCGGGGAAGCGCACCAGCGCGACCCGACAGGGGCGCGGGGAACTGCGCGACAAGCCCCCACCGGGCCCGCAGCCAAAATCCCGCCCACCCGCCAAGCTCCCGCGGGGATGGTGCTGCGCCGACACGGCACCACCCCCGCTCGCTGGCCCGCATGGATCGGGAGCGCGAACGCCGCGCGGGCGGCGTCGCCCAAGTTTCAGCCACCGCAGGGCAGTTCACCAGGGTTGCAGGGGGTTGCAACTTGTTGGCATCTGTGGGCGGAGTGTGTCGCTCCGGGGCACGGGACGGCACCATGAGACAACCAGTCAATACGGGACCCGGGCAGCGTCGCCGAACGGCTCCGGCAACCGGTTGCCGCACCCCTTCACGGGAGGATCCAGTGGCGAACCCGCCGATGGACGTCACACAGCTCGTCGCCCGTGACGCGGCGCAGGCGGCGCGACTGCTCAGCGACGTACGCGCGGCCCGCCTCACCGGACAGCGCCCGCGCCTCGCACCGCGCCCGGTGATCGACCAGTCCTGGGACCGCATGCTGCGCAGCGGCGTCGACCCCGACCACGACTTCCGGGCCGGCCTGTTGACCCGCGAGGAGTTGGAGCGGCGGCGGGAGACCACCCGGCTGCGGCATGTCCTCCCGGTGCTGCGGCAGGGGCTGTTGTCGGTGGCGGACGTCAGCCGGCACATCATGGTCGTCGCGGACGAGGAGGGCCGGGTGCTGTGGCGCGAGGGCAGTACGCCCGTGCTGCGCAAGGCCGACTCGTTCGGGTTCGAGCCCGGCGCCGACTGGGCCGAGGACGTCGTCGGCACCAACGGCGTGGGCACCCCGGTGGTCGCCCGGCGCCCCGTACAGGTCTTCGCCTCCGAGCACTTCGTACGGTCGCACGCCTCCTGGACGTGCACGGGCGCGCCGATCACCGACCCGCGCGACGGCCGGCTGATCGGGGTGGTGGACATCAGCGGGCCGCTGGAGAGCATGCATCCGGCGACGCTCGCCTGGGTCGACTCGGTCGCCAAGCTCGCCGAGGCGGGGCTGCGGGAGCGGCACCAGCACTCGCTGGAGCGGCTGCGGGCGGTGGCGGCGCCGGTGCTGGCACGGCTCGCCGGGCGGGCCCTGGCGGTGGACCGGGACGGCTGGACGGCCGCGGCCACCGGCATGCCGTACACGAGCCGCGTGGCGCTGCCCAAGTCGCTGTCCCCGGGCCGGTGTTGGCTGCCGGCGGTGGGCCTGTGCGCGGTGGAACCGCTGGCCGGCGGCTGGCTGATCCGCGCCGCCGCCGAACCCGAGCCGCTCGGCGCCACCCGGATCGTCCTGGACCTGGGCCGGTCGCGCCACCGTTCGGTGACGGTGTCGGGCCCGGCGGGCTCCTGGACCCATGAACTGAGCCCCCGGCACGCCGAGTTGCTCTACCTCCTGGCCCTGCACCGCACCGGCCGCAGTGCGGCGGGCCTCGCGGAGGACGTGTTCGGCGACCCGGCCCGCACGGTGACCGTACGCGCGGAGATGTCCCGGATACGGCGGTATCTGGGGGCGTTTCTCGACCATCGCCCGTACCGCTTCAGCGAGGAGACGGAGGTGACCGTCCTCCTCCCGGACGACCCCCTCGATCTACTGCCCCACTCGACGGCGCCGACGGTGGCCCGGGGCCGGGGAGCGGCAACCGAGGGGTGAAAGGGCCACGCACAGTGACCGGGCGTGACATCTGCGTACGAAAAAGCGCCCGAACGGGCCCCGTGCACAACACATGCGCATGGATTCCGGGGTATTCGACCAGGCCCGGCGCCCCCTGACGTACCATCCATCCCACGGCCCCCCACACTGCTGTCCTGGTTCAACACACGGACCGTGACGAGCAGTTGGCCTGCCACGGGAGGATGTAATGAAACATCGCGGCAGACACCGCAGGCAGAGGAGGGGCAAAGCGCTGCGCGGCGCCCTCGCCGGCACCGCCCTCGCCCTCACCGCCGCGGCCACCATCGTCAGCGCCTCCCAGGCCGTGAGCAGCGACAACCCGGGGCCCCTGAAGCCCGTGACGTCCGCCGCCGAGCTGGCGAACTTCCAGCTCAAGGAGCACCTGGCGTCGAAGAGTTCGCTCGACCGGCTGGCCACCTCCATGGGCGGCACGGTGGGTGTGAGCACCGTCCTGGAACGCACCAACCGCACGATGCGCAACACGGCCGAGTGCGCCCCCACCGAGACCGAGGCGCTGCCCGTCGCCCCGACGGCCACCCGCGCGTACTGCTGGGACGACGCCGACTCGGCCAGTCAGCGCTGGCTGCCGCAGTCCGTCACCACCTCCGGCGACGCGGACGAGGACGGCCGCTGGGGCGCCAACCGCGTGATCCTCTCCGGCTGGACGCACAACGACGCCAAACCGGACGAGCCCACGGTCTCCCAGGGCCTGGCACGGGTCGCCGTCGTGGACGCGAACGACCTGAGCAACATGACCTACCGCTGGGTGCTGCTGGTCGTCCCGACGAAGGACGGCTCGGACTACCGCAAGCTGTCCTCGTCGATCTCCGGCATGGTCTGGTACCAGGACAAGCTCCTGGTCACGGCCTCGCCCACGGACTCCGACCACAAGTCCCTCTACGTGTACGACATGAACCGCATCCAGCGCACCTCGGTCGACAGCCCGGCGGTCGGCAAGGTGCCGGGCGGCTGGTCGGCGCACGGCTACGGCTACGTCATGCCCGCGGTCGCCTCGTACAGCCTGACCGGTGGCACGTGCGACCCCGCTTCGGACGACCGCACCCCCTGTTTCGGCTCCCTCTCCCTGGACCGCAGCTCCACGCCCGACAGCCTGGTCGCGAGCGAGTGGTTCCCGTCCGGCGCCGATCAGCGCAGCCGCCTGTGGCGCTACTCGTTCAGCGGCGCGGGCGACCGCTCCGGCCTCCTCGCCACCAACGCCCTGGGCCGCGCGGACGCGGTAGAGGCCTACTCGACGAAGGCCACCGGCATACAGGGTGTCCTGTCGTACCGCTCGGCGGGCGACGAGAAGGCGGACTGGTACATCGGCCACGCCCCCGGCTCGAAGAACCGCCACGGCACCCTGTGGCGCCTGGACGCCGAGGGCGCAAAGGCCGCCCGCTGCGGCACCGACGAAGAGTCCCGCCGCTGCTGGGCCGAACACGCCGAGTCCCTCTCCTACTGGGAGGGCATGGGCGAGGTCTGGTCCCTGACGGAACGCGCAGCGGACGAACGGGCGGGCTGGCGCGGAACCCCGGTCCCGGAACGGGTCCTGTACGCGGTACCGCTGTCGTCGATCACGGGCTCTCTGAAATAGCGCCCACGCGGGTGGGACGGGGTTGGCGAAGTCGGGCGCAGGGGCTGCTTCGAACGGCGCTGGTGAATTTGGGCACGGGGCTGCATCCGACCTGCGGCTCCGCCGCGCGGGCGCGAACGGCGCCGATGAAGCAGGGGCGCGACAGCGCCCCGCTTCCAGGGGCGCGGGGAACTGCGCGACCAGCCCCCACCGGCCCGCAGCCGACAATCGACAGGCAACCCACCCAGATGATTCCCTGACCGCCATGAGCAACATCGCCGTGACCACCTGGTCCCTGGAACAGACCTCCCCGACCGACCTCCTCCCCGCCGAGGCCCCCGACGGGGACGTCAGAATCACCCGCGCCGAACTCCCCTCCCCGGAGTTCAGCCGCTACCTCTACGCCTCGGTCGGCGGAGACATCCGCTGGACCGACCGCCTGACCTGGACATACGCCCGCTGGCAGGAGTACCTCGCACGCCCCGGCGTAGAGACCTGGGTCGCCTACGACCACGGCACCCCGGCGGGCTACGTGGAGTTCGAACCCCAGGACGACGGCATCGTGGAGATCGCCTACTTCGGCCTGCTCCCCGCCTTCCGAGGCCGCCGCATCGGCGGCCACCTCCTCTCGTACGGCACCGCCCGCGCCTGGGACCTCGGCGACCGCTGGCCGGGCCTGGCCCCGACAAAGCGGGTCTGGCTGCATACATGCAGCAAGGACGGTGAACACGCCATGGACAACTATCTGCGCCGCGGCTTCACCCTCTTCGACACCAAGGTCGAGGAGGAGAAGGAGGTCAGCGCACCCGGACCCTGGCCGGGCGCGTACTCCGCCTGACCTGGCCGGACACCACCGGAACCCACCTGTTCGACCGGCCGCACCCCTGCCGTGTGACCGACAACACCTTGTCTCGCCGTACGAGACAAGGTTGTCCGAATGGCGGACAATGCTGGACTGTGTCCAGATTGCCATGACACGCTTCCGTCATGTCTGGAACTGGGATTGCCTTGGTGAGTCGGCGGCACGTCGACCTCGGCCGCATGTCCAGCGCCATCTGTCCGGCGAGCTGACGAGCCTCCAGCACCGCCGCCCCTCCCCCTTTGCCTCAGCCTGCGCAGAGCCGCGCCAGTCTGACCATGCGCCCGTGCGCGCAGGTAAGAGCAGCTTTCCGCCTGTCCCGAAGGACGATGAAT
The DNA here is from genome assembly GCF_021545335.1 of Streptomyces sp. GQFP. Classification (GTDB taxonomy): domain Bacteria; phylum Actinomycetota; class Actinomycetes; order Streptomycetales; family Streptomycetaceae; genus Streptomyces. The sequence goes on from NZ_CP089312.1 coordinate 1,869,145, forward strand.
CATGGCCGCCACCCCGCAGAACCCTGCCGCCGCGCCCCGCCGCAAGGTGAGCCGTCACCGTGGTGAGGGTCAGTGGGCCGCCGGACACTTCACCCCGCTCAACGGCAACGAGCAGTTCAAGAAGGACGACGACGGTCTCAATGTGCGGACACGCATTGAGACGATCTACTCCAAGCGCGGCTTCGACTCCATCGACCCCAACGACCTGCGCGGGCGTATGCGCTGGTGGGGGCTCTACACCCAGCGCAAGCCCGGGATCGACGGCGGCAAGACCGCGATCCTGGAGCCGGAGGAGCTGGACGACGAGTACTTCATGCTGCGCGTCCGCATCGACGGCGGCCGGCTCACCACCGAGCAGCTGCGGGTGATCGGCGAGATCTCCCAGGAGTTCGCGCGCGGCACGGCCGACCTCACGGACCGGCAGAACGTGCAGTACCACTGGATCCGTATCGAGGACGTCCCGGAGATCTGGGAGCGGCTCGAAGCGGTCGGTCTGTCCACCACCGAGGCCTGCGGTGACACGCCCCGCGTCATCCTCGGTTCGCCGGTCGCCGGGATCGCCGAGGACGAGATCATCGACGGCTCGCCCGCCATCGAGGTGATCCAGCGCCGGATCATCGGCAACAAGGACTTCTCGAACCTGCCCCGCAAGTTCAAGTCGGCGATCTCCGGCTCGCCGCTGCTCGACGTGGCGCACGAGATCAACGACATCGCGTTCGTCGGTGTGGAGCACCCCGAGCACGGCCCCGGTTTCGACGTCTGGGTCGGCGGCGGTCTCTCCACCAACCCGAAGATCGGCCAGCGCCTGGGCGCCTGGGTCCCGCTGGACGAGGTCCCGGACGTCTACGAGGGCGTCATCTCGATCTTCCGCGACCACGGCTACCGTCGGCTGCGCACCCGTGCCCGGCTGAAGTTCCTGGTCGCCGACTGGGGCGTGGAGAAGTTCCGCCAGGTCCTGGAGGACGACTACCTCAAGCGCAAGCTGATCGACGGCCCGGCCCCGGCCCAGCCCGTCGAGCGCTGGCGCGACCACGTCGGCGTCCACCGCCAGAAGGACGGCCGCTTCTACGTCGGTTTCGCCCCGCGCGTGGGCCGCGTGGACGGCACGATCCTCACGAAGATCGCCGAACTGGCCGAGGCCCACGGCTCGGGCCGCGTCCGTACGACCGTCGAGCAGAAGATGATCGTGCTCGATGTGGAGGAGAACCAGATCGACTCGCTCGTCGAGGGCCTGGAGGCACTCGACCTGCGCGTCAACCCCTCTCCCTTCCGGCGCGGCACGATGGCCTGCACCGGTATCGAGTACTGCAAGCTCGCGATCGTCGAGACGAAGGCGCGCGGCGCCTCCCTGATCGACGAACTGGAGCGCCGTATCCCGGAGTTCGACGAGCCGGTCACCATCAACATCAACGGCTGCCCGAACGCCTGCGCCCGTATCCAGGTCGCGGACATCGGTCTCAAGGGCCAGTTGGTCCTGAACGACGCTGGCGAGCAGGTCGAGGGCTTCCAGGTCCACCTGGGCGGCGCCCTCGGTCTGGAGGCCGGTTTCGGCCGCAAGGTCCGTGGTCTGAAGGTGACTTCGGAGGAGCTGCCGGACTATGTCGAGCGCGTGCTGAAGAACTTCCAGGCGGAGCGCGAGGACGGCGAGCGTTTCGCCGCGTGGGCGACCCGTGCCTCCGAGGAGTCCCTGTCATGAGCGAGCGCGCCGCCCCCTTCTACTGCCCCTACTGCGGCGACGAGGACCTGCGTCCGAACGAGCAGGGTCACGGCGCCTGGGAATGCGGAGCGTGCAATCGAGCCTTCCAGTTGAAGTTCCTCGGGCTGCTGGCTCGTGGACTTCAGCGCAATGACGGTGGAGGGGACGAGATATGACGACCGTTCAGGAAGACCGTACGACCGACGACTTGAAGGCACTCGCCGAGCAGGCGGGCCGTGACCTGGAGGACGCCTCCGCGCTGGAGATCCTCCAGTGGGCCACCGCCACCTTCGGCAAGCGTTTCTGTGTGACCTCCTCCATGGAGGACGCGGTGGTCGCCCATCTCGCCTCCCGTGCGATGCCCGGTGTGGACGTCGTGTTCCTCGACACCGGCTACCACTTCCCCGAGACCATCGGCACCCGTGACGCGGTCGAGGCCGTGATGGACGTCCGTGTCCTCACCCTCACCCCGGTCCAGACGGTCGCCGAGCAGGACGCCGAGTACGGCCCGAAGCTGCACGACCGCGACCCCGACCTGTGCTGCAAGCTGCGCAAGGTCGAGCCCCTGGAGCGGGGTCTCAAGGGGTACGCGGCCTGGGCTACCGGCCTCCGCCGCGACGAGTCCCCGACCCGGGCGGACACCCCGGTCGTCGGCTGGGACGAGAAGCGGCAGAAGGTCAAGGTCTCCCCGATCGCCCGCTGGACGCAGGACGACGTGGACGCGTACGTCGCCGAACACGGCGTACTCACCAACCCGCTGCTGATGGACGGCTACGCGTCCGTCGGCTGCGCGCCCTGCACCCGCCGGGTGCTGGAGGGCGAGGACGCGCGCGCCGGCCGCTGGGCGGGCCGCGGCAAGACCGAGTGCGGGCTGCACGGCTGATGCCCCAGAGCCAGCCCCAGACCGAGACCGCGACCCCCGAGGACCAGGAGATACCAGTGACGACCGGAGCCACCGTATGGCTCACGGGTCTGCCGAGCGCCGGCAAGACCACCATCGCGTACGAGCTGGCCGGCCGGCTGCGCGAGGACGGCCACCTCGTCGAGGTGCTCGACGGCGACGAGATCCGTGAGTTCATCTCGGCGGGCCTCGGCTTCAGCCGCGAGGACCGGCACACGAACGTGCAGCGCATCGGCTTCCTCGCCGAGCTGCTAGCCCGTAACGGCGTCAAGGCGCTGGTCCCGGTGATCGCGCCGTACGCGGACAGCCGCGAGGCGGTGCGCAAGCGGCACCAGGAGAGCGGCGCCGCGTACCTCGAGGTGCATGTGGCGACCCCGGTCGAGGTGTGCTCCGTACGCGATGTGAAGGGTCTGTACGCCAAGCAGGCCGCGGGCGAGCTGACCGGGCTCACGGGGGTCGACGACCCGTACGAGGCGCCCGAGACGCCCGACCTGCGGATCGAGTCGCAGGACCAGACCGTCCAGGAGTCCGCGGCCGCGCTCCACGCGCTGCTCACCGAGAGGGGACTGGCATGACGACGACCGTTGCCAAGCCGGCGGAGGGTACGGGCGCCCCGTACGCCCTCTCCCACCTGGACGCCCTCGAGTCCGAGGCCGTGCACATCTTCCGTGAGGTGGCGGGTGAGTTCGAGCGGCCGGTGATTCTCTTCTCCGGTGGCAAGGACTCGATCGTCATGCTGCATCTGGCGCTGAAGGCGTTCGCCCCCGCGGCGATCCCCTTCACGCTGCTGCACGTGGACACCGGGCACAACTTCCCCGAGGTCCTCGAGTACCGGGACCGTACGGTCGAGCGGCACGGGCTGCGGCTGCATGTCGCGTCCGTGCAGGAGTACATCGACCGGGGTGTGCTGAAGGAGCGTCCGGACGGGACCCGCAACCCGCTGCAGACGCTCCCGCTGACCGAGAAGATCCAGGCCGAGAAGTTCGACGCGGTCTTCGGCGGCGGTCGGCGCGACGAGGAGAAGGCCCGGGCCAAGGAGCGCGTCTTCTCGCTGCGGGACGAGTTCTCGCAGTGGGACCCGCGCCGCCAGCGCCCCGAGCTGTGGAACCTGTACAACGGACGGCACGCACCAGGCGAGCACGTACGCGTGTTCCCCCTCTCCAACTGGACCGAGTTGGACGTCTGGCAGTACATCGCCCGCGAGGGCATCGAGCTGCCGGACATCTACTTCGCGCACGAGCGTGAGGTGTTCAAGCGGGCCGGGATGTGGCTGACGGCGGGCGAGTGGGGCGGCCCGAAGGACGGCGAGACCGTCGAGAAGCGGCAGGTCCGCTACCGCACGGTCGGCGACATGTCCTGCACGGGTGCCGTCGACTCCGACGCCGTGACGCTGGCCGACGTCATCACCGAGATCGCCGCCTCCCGGCTCACCGAGCGGGGTGCCACCCGCGCCGACGACAAGATGTCCGAGGCCGCGATGGAAGACCGCAAGCGCGAGGGGTACTTCTAGCCATGAGCACGACCACCGAACTCCCGGAACTCTCCGAGACCACGCTCCTGCGGTTCGCCACCGCCGGGTCCGTGGACGACGGCAAGTCCACCCTCGTGGGCCGGCTGCTGCACGACTCCAAGTCGATCCTCACCGACCAGCTGGAGGCGGTGGAGCGCGCGTCGGCTTCACGGGGGCAGGAAGCCCCTGACCTCGCACTGCTCACCGACGGCCTGCGCGCCGAGCGCGAGCAGGGCATCACCATCGACGTGGCCTACCGCTACTTCGCCACGCCGAAGCGCCGGTTCATCCTCGCCGACACGCCCGGCCACGTGCAGTACACCCGCAACATGGTGACGGGTGCCTCCACGGCCGAGCTGACGGTGATCCTGATAGACGCCCGCAACGGCGTCGTCGAGCAGACCAGGCGGCACGCGGCCCTCGCGGCGCTGCTGCGGGTCCCGCACGTGGTCCTCGCGGTCAACAAGATGGACCTGGTCGACTACCAGGAGTCGGTCTTCGCGGCGATCGCCGAGGAGTTCACGGCGTACGCGCTGGAGCTGGGCGTCCCCGAGATCACCGCGATCCCGATCTCGGCGCTGGCCGGCGACAACGTGGTGGACCCGTCCGCCAACATGGACTGGTACGGCGGGCCGACCTTCCTGGAGCACCTGGAGTCGGTCCCGGTCGCCCACGACCTGAGCCACTGCCACGCCCGTCTCCCCGTGCAGTACGTGATCCGGCCGCAGACCGCCGAGCACCCCGACTACCGGGGGTACGCGGGCCAGATCGCCGCCGGTTCCTTCCGCGTCGGCGAGTCCGTGACGGTCCTGCCGTCCGGCCACGCGTCGAGGATCGCCGGGATCGACCTGCTCGGCGAGGCGGTCGAGGTCGCCTGCACCACGCAGTCGGTGACCGTCCTCCTGGAGGACGACATCGACATCTCGCGCGGCGACCTGATCGTGCCCAGCAAGGACGCGCCGCCGACCACGCAGGACATCGAGGCGACCGTGTGCCACGTCGCCGACGCACCGCTGACGGTCGGCCACCGGGTGCTGCTCAAGCACGGCACCCGTACGGTCAAGGCGATCGTCAAGGACATCCCGTCCCGGCTCACGCTCGACGACCTGTCCCTGCACCCGCACCCGGGACAGCTCGTCGCCAACGACATCGGCCGCGTGAAGATCCGCACCGCGGAGCCGCTGCCCGTCGACTCGTACGCCGACTCGCGGCGCACAGGATCGTTCATCCTGATCGACCCGAACGACGGCACCACGCTGACCGCCGGCATGGTCGGCGAGTCGTTCGCGTCCCCGGAGCCCGTCAAGGACGCGGCCGAGGACGACGGGTGGGACTTCTGACATGAACGTCATGGACTACTACTCCACGTTCGCGAAGGAGGGCGGCCGCGTCGGCAGCGGCGCCCTCGGCAGCGGGCAGGGCGGAGTCGCGCGATGTGCGTGCTGACGTACGCGCACCGCTTGCGCGCCCTGTCCCCCCACCGGACGTCCCGACATCGACGAAGACCTGCCGACCTCCCGGCCACGACCTGAGAGACCGTGACCGCCGGGCCTCCGAGAGGAACACCTCCCGTGCCTGTCAACACCGCTCTTCGCCGCACCTTCGCGGTCATCGCCGCGCTTCCCCTTCTCACCCTCGCCGCCTGCGGCTATGGCTCCGAGTCGAAGGACGAGAACGCCAACGCGAAGGTCGCCGCCGGGGCCGAGAAGATCGACGGACTCGACTCCGTCAAGATCGGCTACTTCGGCAACCTGACGCACGCGACCGCACTCGTCGGTGTCAACAAGGGGTACTTCCAGAAGGCGCTGGGCGCCACCGAGGCCAAGTACCAGATCTTCAACGCCGGCCCGTCCGAGATCGAGGCCCTCAACTCGGGCTCCATCGACATCGGCTGGATCGGCCCCTCTCCGGCGATCAACGGCTTCACCAAGTCCAAGGGCACCAACCTGCGGATCATCGGCGGGTCGGCGTCCGGCGGTGTGAAGCTCGTGGTCAACCCGGACAAGATCAAGACCCTGAAGGACGTCAAGGGCAAGAAGATCGCCACCCCGCAGCTGGGCAACACCCAGGACGTGGCGTTCCTCAACTGGATCGCCGACCAGGGCTGGAAGGTCGACGCGGAGAGCGGCAAGGGCGATGTGTCGGTCGTCCGCACCGACAACAAGGTCACCCCGGACGCCTACAAGTCCGGCTCCATCGACGGTGCCTGGGTGCCGGAGCCGACCGCGTCCAAGCTGGTCGCCGAGGGTGCGAAGGTGCTGCTCGACGAGGCGGACCTGTGGCCGGACAAGAAGTTCGTGATCACGAACATCATCGTGTCGCAGAAGTTCCTCAAGGAGCACCCGAAGGCCGTCGAGGCGGTCCTGAAGGCCTCCGTCGAGACCAACAAGTGGATCAACGCCAACTCCGACGCGGCGAAGACCGCGGCGAACAAGCAGCTGGGCATCGACTCGGGCAAGGAGCTGCCGGCCGCGGTCCTGGACCCGGCGTGGAAGTCCATCCAGTTCACCAACGACCCGCTGGCCTCCACCCTCAACACGGAGGCGGAGCACGCGGTGAAGGCCGGTCTGCTGGAGGACCCGCTGCTGACGGGCATCTACGACCTCACGCCCCTGAACACGGTCCTCGAGGCCGCGGGTGAGAGCACGGTCGACGACGCCGGTCTCGGCGTCAAGTAAGCACCGATCCCCTCAAGTCCCCAGGAGGTGACGACCAATGGCCACCGCTATCGCCAAGGCCGGACCGGCCGAGTCGGTCGAGTACGCCGCCCGCATCGAGCATGTCTCGAAGTCCTTCGCCGGGCCCGCCGGGCAGCAGCTCGTCCTCGACGACATCACGCTCGATGTCGCACCGGGTGAGTTCGTCACCCTCCTGGGGGCCTCGGGCTGTGGCAAGTCCACGCTGCTGAACCTCGTCGCGGGTCTCGACAACCCGAGCGCGGGCAGCATCAGGACCGACGGGCGCCCTGCCCTGATGTTCCAGGAGCACGCCCTGTTCCCGTGGCTGACCGCGGGCAAGAACATCGAACTCGCCCTGAAACTGGGCGGAGTTCCGAAGAACGACCGGCGTGGCAGGGCCGAGGAGCTGCTCGCGCTCGTCCGGCTGCAGGGCTCGTACGACAAGCGGGTGCACGAGCTGTCCGGCGGTATGCGCCAGCGGGTCGCGCTGGCCCGGGCGCTGGCCCAGGAGAGCCGACTGCTGCTGATGGACGAGCCGTTCGCGGCGCTCGACGCGATCACGCGTGACGTGCTGCACGACGAGCTGACCCGGATCTGGGCCGAGACGGGCGTCTCCGTCCTGTTCGTCACGCACAACGTGCGCGAGGCGGTGCGGCTCGCACAGCGGGTCGTCCTGCTGTCGTCGCGGCCGGGCCGGATCGCGCGCGAGTGGACGGTGGAGATCCCGCAGCCACGCCGTATCGAGGACGCCCCCGTGGCGGAACTGTCCATTGAGATCACCGAACAACTGCGTGGGGAGATCCGCCGTCATGGCCAGCAGTGACACGAAGTCGGGCCTGACGGACACGCGTCAGGCGAAGGCCGACGGCAACCATCAGATCGCCGGCCTTGAGGCCGGTCTGGACGCCCTGGAGACCACGGCCACCGGGCGTACGCCGTTCTCGGTGACCGCCCGCACCAAGCTCCTCCCGCCGCTCGTCGCGACGGCCGTGGTGCTGCTGATCTGGCAGGCATTGATCACTTTCAACGTCGTCACGGACCCGACCAAGCTGCCCTCGCCGGGCGATGTGGCGGCCGAGTTCAAGGACGCCTGGCTGGAGGGCAAGCTTCTCGGCTACATCTGGACCAGCGCCGAGCGCGGTCTGCTCGGCTTCCTGCTGGCCCTGGCGATCGGCACCCCGCTGGGCCTGGTGGTGGCCCGGGTGAAGTTCATCCGCGCGGCGATCGGACCGGTCCTGTCGGGCCTCCAGTCGCTGCCGTCGGTGGCGTGGGTGCCGCCCGCCGTGCTGTGGCTGGGCCTGAACAACTCGATGATGTACGCGGTGATCCTGCTCGGCGCGGTCCCGTCCATCGCCAACGGCCTGGTCTCCGGCATCGACCAGGTGCCGCCGCTGTTCCTGCGGGCGGGCCGCACGATGGGCGCGACCGGCTGGAAGGGCGCCTGGCACATCGTCCTGCCGGCCTCGCTGCCGGGCTATCTGGCCGGTCTGAAGCAGGGCTGGGCGTTCTCCTGGCGCTCGCTGATGGCCGCGGAGATCATCGCCTCCTCGCCCGACCTGGGCATCGGCCTCGGCGCGCTGCTGGAGAACGGCCGCAACGCCAGCTCCATGCCGATGATCTTCGAGGCGATCTTCCTGATCCTGTTCGTCGGTATCGCCGTCGACCTGCTGTTCTTCAGCCCGCTGGAACGGCGGGTGCTCCGCAGCCGCGGCCTCCTGGTGAAGAGCTGAGCCCATGCGCCACGAGCCCGTTCTCCTCGTCATCGCCCACGGCAGCCGCGACCCGCGGCACGCGGCGACCGTGCACGCCCTCGTACGGCGGGTACGGTCGCTGCGGCCGGGGCTGCGCGTGGAGACCGGCTTCCTGGACTTCAACATTCCGTCCGTACAAGGGGTGTTGGAGTCCCTGGCGGCGGAGGGCGTACGAGATGTCGTGGCCCTCCCGCTCCTCCTGACCCGCGCCTTCCACGCGAAGGCGGACATCCCGGCGGTCCTGCGGGACGCGCCGCGCGGGTTGCGAATCCGTCAGGCGCAGGTGCTCGGCCCGTCGCCACTGCTGATGTCCGCCCTCGAACGGCGGCTGTACGAGGCGGGGTTGACGCCCGCCGACAAGTCCTCGACCGGGGTCGTGCTGGCCTCGGCGGGGTCCACCGACCCGGAGGCGATCGCGGTGATCGCAGAAATCGCGCGGGAGTGGCGGCACACCGGTTGGTGCGCCGTGCGACCCGCGTTCGCCTCCGCCGCTCTCCCCCGCACGGAGGACGCGGTACGGGAGTTGCGGGACCTGGGCTGCGAACGCGTCGCCGTCGCGCCTTACGTCTTCGCCCCCGGCTTCCTCCCGGACCGCATCGCGCGGGGCGCGGAACGGGCCGACGTACTCGCGGACGTGCTGGGGCCGGCGCCCGAGGTGGCCCGGCTGCTGCTGCGCCGGTACGCGGAGGCGGCGGTGCGGATGCCGTTGTCGAGGCGCGCCGCGGTGAGCGCGTAGGCGGCGGCTGCCTGCGTCCGCCTGCAGATGGGTCGCCTGGGGGCAGTCAGTGGGATACGACAACGAGGTTGGAGCTGGATCGGGATGGCCCCTCCCCCAGCCTCCAACGCCCGCTCTCGCGCTAGGGACGACCGGCTGCGGGCTCTCGCACCGACGCGACGGCCTCGTCCGCCAGCCGTACGAGTTCCGCCGACGGCAGCGAACCCGCCGGCCGCCGTTCCCTGGCGAACGTGTCGGCCAGCCGTTGCAGCAGCTCGTTCAGTGGGGTCGGTACGCCGTGCAGCCGGCCCAGGAACACGATCTCGCCGTTGAGATAGTCCGTCTCGATCGTGCCGGTACCCCGGGCCAGGGACTGCCAGGTGGAGCCGCCGCCGGCCTCGACGCCCGGGAGCGGTCGCAGGGTGATCCTGTCGCCGCGCCTTGCCTTCTCCTCCTCGGCGCTCGTGTACGGGATCCCGGCCGCCGCGAGCACCGACTCGCCCTCGGCGTACACCCGTTGACGCAGCCGCTCGCTCTCCTCGCTGTCCGAGGCGCCGCTGAGCGCCCGGACGGCGTTGCCGAGGTTGGTGAGCAGCTTGGCGTACAGCCACCGTGTGACGTCCGGGACGACCGGTGCCTCGAACGTCGTCTTCTCCAGGTCGGCGGCGATCCGGCGGAGGGTGTCGTCCGTGCCGTGCGGGTACCGGCCCAGGTGGAGGATGCCGGTGAGCGGGGCGCCGGCGGCGGACACGACCCCGGGTTCCACGTAGGTCGCGGGCAGCCAGACGCAGACCCCGTAGACGTGCCGGAAGCGGCGCAGCGCGAGGCGCGGGCCCTCCACGCCGTTCTGCGCGCAGAGCAGCGGCAGCCGCTCGGCCGCCGTACCGCCACCGGCGACGGGCACCGGCCCCCAGGCCGCCAGGGCGCCCTCGCTGTCCTGCGTCTTCACGGCGAGGACGAGTACGTCGTCGGCGCGCAACTCCCCGAGTCCGGCGGGTCCGTCGACGGTCGGCAGGCGGTACGTGTGCTGCCCGTCCGGGGTCACAAGGCTCAGCCCGTGCGCGCGCAGCGCCTCGTACTGCGCGCCCCGGGCGACCAGGACCACCTCGTGGCCCGCCCCGGCCAGCCGCCCGCCGATGGCGCCGCCGACCGCCCCTGTCCCGATAATGATGTAGCGCATACCGATCAGCTTGCCACCAGAGAAACCGGGTCAGTCGCCCTCGGTCAGTTCCACCAGCTTGACCACCGTGTTCCAGTTCCGCGTCGTCGCGATCAGGCCCTTCAGGAACCGGGGTTTGGCGAGCTGCTCGGCGAGCTTGGAGCGGCCGAGGCCGTCGGGGGCGTACAGGTACAGCACGCGGTCGCCGAGGCGGAACTCCTCGGGGAGGTGGGCGGGTTGGTCGATCTCCGCGAAGCTGGTCTCGTCGACGGGGGTGGAGAAGTAGGTGACGTGGAGTTGCTTGGCCTCCAAGTCCGCTGCCGGGAAAGGGCAGTTGTCCCTGATCGCGCGGAGGTGGGCGTGGTCGCGCACGATCACGTCGACGGTGAATCCGAAGTGCTTCTCGATGGCTCCCGCGATCTCCCCGGCGAGGGACTCCTCGTCGCCGTGACCGGCGGCGAACACGGCGTTGCCGCTCTGGAGGTAGGTGCCCACGCCGTCGTATCCGAGGCCCTCCAGGAGGGTGCGCAGCTCGGCCATGGGGACCTTCTTGTTGCCGCCCACGTTGATGCCGCGCAGCAGTGCCGCGTAGGTCTTCGTCGCCTGCTCACCTGTCGTCATTCGCTCACCATAGGGCGGCCCACTGACAGTCGCCCGGTGACCGCGCCCCTGACGAACCACCCCGAGATCGTCTTTTAGATGTAGGGGGCCGGTGTCCTACCCAGTGGGGAGACACCGGCATCCGACGGGAGGACTTTCGCCGGCCGCACCTCACCGGGGAGCACGACGAGACGCTCTTATCCGGCCCATACCTTCGAACCTAAAGGTGATGGCAGGCGGCTGTCGCCGCTTACGAGGGGGCAAGCCCGTCATGGGGAACGGAGAAACGCGGGTGCGGGGCATAGCCGCCCGGGCCGGCGGCTGGAGCGCCAAGCATCGCTGGGCGGCCGTCGGGATCTGGGTGCTGTTCGTCGTCCTGGCGATGGGGCTCGGCTCGGCGGCCGGCAGTGTCGAGGTCAAGGAGAGCGACCAGCTGGGGGGCGAGACCCACACGGCTGCCAAGATCGTCGAGGATGCCGGGATCGACGAGCCGTCCAGTGAGACCGTCCTCATCCAGGCGAAGGACGGGAGCCTCAAGGCCACGGATCCCGCGTTCCGGGCCGCCGTCTCCGACGTCATGAAGGCGGTCGACGGCACCGGCCGGGTCACGGACGTGCAGTCTCCGTACGACACGGACACCCTCTCGAAGGACGGCCGCAGCGCGCTCGTCCAGTTCGACATGCGGGGCGACGCCGAGACGGCGGGCGACCGGGTCGAGCCGGTGCTGAACGCCGTCGCGGACGTCCAGAAGGACCACTCGGAGCTGCGGATCGAGGAGATCGGCGGCGCCAGTATGAACAAGACGTTCGACGACGCCTTCGGTGACGACTTCAAGAAGGCCGAGTACTCCGCCGTGCCGGTGGCCCTCGGCATTCTGCTGATCGCGTTCGGCGCGGTGGTCGCGGCGCTGCTGCCGGTGGCGCTGGCGATCACGGCGATCGTCGCGACGATGGGTCTGATGGGTCTCGTCAGCCATCTCCAGCCGATGGACGACACGGCCAGCTCCGTGATGCTGCTCGTCGGTCTCGCCGTCGGTGTCGACTACTGCCTGTTCTATCTGCGCCGGGAGCGCGAGGAGCGGGCCGCGGGCCGTACCCCGGAGGTCGCGCTGCAGATCGCCGCGGCGACCAGTGGCCGCGCGATCATCGTCTCCGGTGTCACGGTGTGCGTGGCGATGGCGGGCATGCTGTTCACCGGGCTCGCCACGTTCGAGGCGATGGGCCTTGCCTCGCTGATGGTCGTGGCGGTCGCCATGGTCGGTTCGGTGACGGTTCTTCCGGCGCTGCTGTCGCTGCTCGGCACGCGGGTCGAGAAGGGCCGGATCCCGTTCCTGCACCCGGACAAGCGGCGCAAGAACGGCAACGGCAAGGGTGGCGGGGAGAGCCGGTTCTGGACGGCCGTGCTGAAGGTCGTCCTCGGTAAGCCTGCCATCGCGCTGGTCGTGGCGGCCGGTGCGCTGCTCGCCATCGCCGCTCCCGCGCTCGGCATGAAGACCCAGAACCTCACCCTGGACCAGGAGTTCGGCGACTCGCTGCCGATCGTCGGCACCTACAACCGCGTCAACGACGCGTTCCCCGGCGGCTCCGACCCCGCCGAGGTGATCGTCAAGGCGAAGGACATCAACGCGGCCGACGTGCAGTCCGCCCTCGCCGACTTCCGTGAGCGCGCGATCAGTTCGGGTGCCTCGCGCGGCCCGGTGGACATCAAGCTGCACGACGCCGAGAACATCGCCTTCGTGTACGTCCCGCTGGTCGGCGGCTCCGACCTGGACAAGGCCGGCGAGAGCCTGGACAAGCTGCGCGACGAGGTACGCCCGGCCACACTCGACAAGGTCGACGGCGTCCAGGCGCCGATCACCGGACAAGTCGCCGGCTCGAAGGACTTCAACGACCAGCTGGCCGGCGCGGTCGCCCCGGTCTTCGCCTTCGTGGTCGTGTTCGCCTTCCTGCTGATGCTCCTGTCGTTCCGCTCCCTGACGATCGCGATCACGTCGATCGTGCTCAACCTCCTCTCGGTCGGGGCGGCTTACGGCATCCTGGTCGCCGTCTTCCAGCACGGCTGGGGCGCGTCGCTGGTGGGCGCGGAGGGCGTGGGCGCCATCATCACCTGGCTGCCGCTGTTCCTCTTCGTGATCCTGTTCGGCCTGTCGATGGACTACCACGTGTTCGTCGTCTCCCGTATCCGCGAGGCACGACTGCGGGGCAGTACGACGAAGGACGCGATCCAGCACGGCGTGGTCACCACGGCCGGGGTCGTCACCAGTGCCGCCGTCATCATGGTCGCGGTGTTCGCCATCTTCGGGACGCTGTCGATGCAGTCCATGAAGCAGATGGGCGTGGGCCTCGCGGCCGCGGTGCTCATCGACGCGACGATCATCCGGGGTGTGCTGCTGCCCGCAGTGATGGCGCTGCTCGGCGAGCGCAACTGGTACTTCCCGAAGTGGCTGAACCGGCTGCCCGACCTGACGCACGACGAGTCTCCCGAGGCGGTCACGCCGAGGGTGGAGGGCGGCGAGCGGATCAGCGTCTGATCTATCGCCAGTTCCCTTCCAGAGAGGGCCCGTTGGTCACCGGGGAGCCAACGGGCCCTCTTCACGTCATACGCCGGACAGCTCGGCCTCGATCAGGTCGGCGGCCCGCCGGGTGCCGCCCTCCTCCGCCATCCCGGCCTGAACCTCCGTGAGACGCCGGGCGACTTCGGGATCGTCCACGAGGGCGAGGGCTGCCGCGCGCAGCGCCTGGGCGGTCGCCTCCTCCATGGGCAGATGCCGGGCGACCCCGAGCCCCTGCAACATGTCCGCGTTGCCGAACTGGTCGACTGCCTGCGGCACGGCGATCATCGGCGTGGCGGTGGCCAGCCCCTCCTGACTGCCACCGGCCCCGGCATGCGTGACGAACAGGTCGGCCTGCCGCAGAACCGCCAACTGCGGTACCCAGGACCGCACTTCGACATTGGCCGGTACGGGGCCCAGCTCGCGCCCGTCAACATGCCTGCCGACCTGGAGGACGAGGTGCCACCCCGGCAGGTCGGCGAAGGCCCGCACGCACTCCCGGTAGAACTCCGGCTGCTTGGTGAAGGCGGACCCCAGCGATACGAGGACGACTTTCTCGGCGTCGGCGGGCCGCTGCCAGTCCCCCTGCGCGGACCGGTCGCCCTGACAGGCGCCGACGAAGGTGTGGACGCGCTCGTCGACGCGGTCGGCGTTCGGCTGCAAGACCTTGGGGATCAGGACGAGGGAACGAGCGGGTCGGCCGGCGAAGGGGTCGGGGTGCTGGGTGATCCCGTTCTCCTTCAGCCAGCCCTCGAAGCGTGCGTAGTAGGCCTGGCCGCGCTCGGTCTGCCGGGGCTCCGCCCACATCGGCTCGGCGACCTCCTCCTCGTACCCGTCCCAGGCGACGAGATTCGGCGAGAGGGAGATGGCGGGCACGCCCCAGCGGTGGGCGAGGACGCGGGCCGGGTAGGAGGCGATGTCGTGCAGCACGAGATCGGGCGCATCCCCCTCGTACCCCTTGATGAGCTGCGGCAACGCCTGGATGGCGTCGGCGAGGAAGGGCTCGACGTTGTCGAGGAGGGTGGTGCCCCACGCCTCCGGGTCGTCGTCGGGGCCCGGCAGCGTCGAGGTGTAGAGCACGGGCCGCGCTCCCGTCTCGGCCACCTTGTCGGCGAACGCGGGCGGAATCGCGTACGTGACGCGGTGCCCTCGGGCCACCAGCTCGCGGATCACTTCGAGGCTGGGGTTCACATGGCCGTGGGCGGCGATGGAGAACATGGCGATGTGGGCGGGGGTCGTGTGGGTGCCGGTCATGCGGGAGGTGGTCATGCGGGAGGTGGTCATGTTCCCGACCGTAAGCGAGACGAGACGTCTCGTACAACTGATTAGAAGTCCCGGCCGATGGCCACTCACCGCTGATAGCGAGCCAGCACCAGATTCCCGTCCTCCTCCAGCCGTTTCCGCAGGTCGGCGAGGTCGATCGCCCCGCTGTAGTACTCCTGGAACGCGGGCGTCGCGACCTTGTCCTTCCACTCCGGGTAGCCCCGTACGGACTGGGCGGGGGCCGAGCGGAGGTGGGTGGCGAGGGCGGTGCCGGTGGCCCAGCCGTCCTTCGGTGTCCGCAGGGACGGGGACTTCAGGGCCTCGGTGCCCGTGGGGAGCATCCAGTCGCCCAGGGCGAGGCGGACCATGTTCTCGGGGCGCAGCATGAAGTCGATGAACTCGGCCGCCTCGCGCGGATGTTGGCTGTCCTCAGCGATGGACAGGGTCTGCGGGCTGACGCCCTGGGTGAGTCCGTCGGCGCCCGCCGGTGCGGGCAGCACCTGCCACTCGAAGCCCTTCGGGGCCTGCTGCGCGATCTGCTGGCGGTAGGAGAAGCCGAGCGGGACCATCGCGTACCGGCCGCCGAAGAACCCGGGCAGGGTGTCGGAGCCGCCGCTGCCGAGGGTGGTCGGCGAGGCGCTGCGGTCGGTGTTGGCCTGGTCGTGGATGGTGCGCGGAACGGTCTGGTCCGCCGCCTCGAACCGGATCGTCACCTTGCCGTCGGCGCCCCGGCGGAAGAGCTGCCCGCCCGCCGACAGCGACAGGTTGAGGGTGGCGGAGACGGGCTCCTTGAGCGGCCAGGCGACGCCGTACTTGCCGTCGCCGTCGCCGAGTTGTCGGGTGATCCGCCTGAACTCAACCCAGCTCCACGGCTGTTCGGGGGTCGGGATCCGTACGCCCGCCTCCCTCAGCCACTTGGCGTTGGCGATCAGCACGCGCGGTTCCTGGAGGAACGGCACACCGTAGACGCCGTCCCCGAAGGTCGTCGTGTCCCAACTGCGTTGCGGGATGTCGGACTTGAGCCGCTCGGGCAGCAGTTCGCGCAGATCGGCGAGGTAGCCGCCGTACGCGAAGTCCGCGAGGTCGTCCGAGGCGTCGTGGATGATGTCGGGGGCCTCGCCGCCCTCGAAGGAGGTGAGCAGCTGGTCGTGGACGCTGTCCCAACTCCCTTGTACGTACTCGACCTTGACGTCCGGATGGGTCGCGTTCCACTCCTTCACCAGCGCCTTGTTGGCGGCGACGGACTCGTCCTGCCAGGCGAGGGACTGGAAGCGGAGGGTGATCGTGCCGTCCGTGGCCGTGTCACCGCTGCTGGTGCACCCGGCGAGCAGCAGGCCGAGGACGACGAGGAGCCATCGCGCGCGCATCAGGCCTTCACCGCCCCGGCCGTCATCCCGCCCGTGATCCGGCGCTGGATGATCGCGAAGACGACCAGCGAGGGCAGCGTCGCCAGGAACGCGGCGGCGGCCAGCGGGCCCAGGTCCGCCACGCCCTCCGCGCCGATGAAGTGCGTGAGGACGACCGGCAGGGTCTGTTTCTCCGGGGTCTTGAGGAGGACGAGCGCGAAGAAGAACTCGTTCCAGGCTGTGATGAAGGCGAACAGTGCCGTGGCCACGATCCCCGGCGCGAGCAGCGGTGCCGTGACGGAGACGAGCGTGCGCAGCCGTCCGGCGCCGTCGACGGCCGCCGCCTCCTCCAACTCGGCGGGCACGGCCCGTACATACCCGACGAGCATCCACAGCGCGAACGGCAGCGACCACACCACGTACACCATCACCAGCCCGAAGACGGAGTCGATCAGCCGCAGGTTCTTGAGCACCAGGAACAGCGGGATGATCACCAGCACGAACGGGAACGCCTGGCTGACCACCACCCACCCGGTCGCCGCCCGCCCGAGCAGCGTGCGGTGCCTGGCGATGACGTACGCCATCGGCGTCGCGATCAGTACGGCGATCAGCGCGGCCGAGGCCGCCGCGAGGAGGGAGTTCAACGCGGCGTGCAGCAGGGGCTGTTCGTCGAAGGCCTGGCGGAAGTTGTCGAGGGTGGGGTGCTCCGGGATCCAGCGGGGGTGCAGACTGCCCAGTTCTCGGGGGGACTTGAAGGCGGTGGACAGGAGCCAGAGGAACGGGAGGGCGAGGAAGGCTAGATACGCGAGGAGGGCCGCGTACTGGCCGATGCGGGCGCTGGTGCTCGTCCTCACCTCTCCTCACCTCCCCGCAGACGGCCGACGAGGAACACGGCGAGCAGGACGGAGATCAGGGCGACCATCACACAGCCCATCGCCGCCGCGTAGCCGAACTGGCCGTAGCGGAAGGCCTCTTCGTAGGCGAAGAGCATCGGGAGGCGGGTACGTCCGCCGGGGCCGCCGTTGGTCAGGACGTAGACCAGGGCGAAGGAGTTGAAGTTCCAGATGAGGTTGAGGGCGGTGATGGCGAGCGCGATCGGCCGCAGCGCGGGCCAGGTGACCGTCCGGAAGCGGCGCCAGGCACCGGCGCCGTCGAGCGCGGCGGCCTCGTGGAGTTCGTGCGGGGTGTTCTGGAGGCCCGCGAGCAGGGCGACAGTCGTCTGCGGCATCCCCGCCCAGACGCCTACGACGATCACGGCCGGCAGCGCGGTCCCGAGGCCGCTGAGCCAGTCACGTCCGTCACCCAGGCCCAGGTCACGCAGCGTCTCGTTGAGGACACCGGCGTCCGGGTTGTAGACAAGTCGCCACATGATGCCGACGACGACCTCGGGCATCGCCCACGGGATGATCGCGAGGGCACGGGCCAGCCAGCGCAGCCGTAACTCCTGGTTGAGGAGGAGGGCGAGGCCGAGGGCGAGCAGGAACTGCGGCACGGTCACCCCGACCGCCCAGACCAGCCCGATCCGGAACGACTCCCAGAAGAGTGTGTCGTGCACCAGGTCCCGGAAGTTGAGCGTGCCGATCCACCGCGTGGACGCCGTCCGGCCGGACTGGGCGTCGGTGAACGCCAGCAGGATCCCGTACAGCAGCGGTCCCACGCTCAGGACGAGGATCGGGATCAGCGCGGGCAGGACGAGGAACCAGGCGCCGTGGCCGGTGATCCGCCCGCCACCGCCCGGTCCGGCGCGGGTCGTGTGCTTGGCCGGCCGCCTCACCCCGGTCACCAGTGTCACGTGATCGGCTCCTTTGGTCGCCCGAGGTGGCCCCGGAGTGGGCTCCGTCATGGTCGTGAAGCCGATGTACACAGTCAAGGCACCGCGCATACGCCCCCACCAGTGCGAATGCGACACTGACCGGCGGATGGCGTGAACCTGACGCCGTTCGCGGACGTACACAGGCATGGACGGGACATCGCGCTGGAGGCGGACCATGGACGAGGCAGAGGCCCGGGACGTACTGGCCACGGCAGGCGTACTGCCTGCCACGGCACCGGACGTACGGCTTCTCGCGCTGGGCGAGAACGCGGTGTTCGCCGCCGGTGACCTGGTCGTCAAGGTGGGCCGCGACGCCGAACTCCTCGACAGAGCCCGGCGGGAGCTGGACATCGCGTTCTGGCTCGCCGAGGCGGACGTCCCGGCGGTCCGCGCGGCCGACCCGAAGCCGCTCCTCGTCGAGGGTCACCCGGTGACGGTGTGGCACCGGCTGCCCGATCCCGTACGCCCCGCCGAACCGGCGGATTTGGCCGAACTCCTACGGATCGTGCACGCCCTGCCGCTCCCCGCCACCTTCGCCCTCCCGCCCCGTGACCTCCTGGGCGGCGTCGAACGCTGGCTGCGGCTCGCGGGCGACGCGATCGATCCGGCCGACGCGGCGTATCTGCGTGAGCGGCGGGACGGTTTCGCGACGGCCGCCGCCGCGCTCGTCCCGCGGCTTCCGCGCGGCCCGATCCACGGTGACGCGCTGCCGCGCAATGTGCACATCGGGCCCGACGGGCCGGTTCTGGTCGACCTGGAGACGTTCTCCGCCGATCTGCGCGAGCACGATCTGGTGGTCATGGCCCTCTCCCATGACCGATACGGGCTGCCGACCTCGTCGTACGAGGCGTTCACGGAGGCGTACGGGTGGGATGTGCGGGAGTGGGAGGGGTGTGGGGTGTTGCGGGGGGCTCGGGAGACGGCGAGTTGTGCGTGGGTGGCGCAGCATGCGCCTGTTAATCCTCGGGCGTTGGGGGAGTTTGTGCGGCGGGTGGGGTCGTTGAGGGAAGGGGATTCGACTGTGCGGTGGTATTCGTTTTGAGCGCCTGTTGAACATGGACTTGCTGTTGTCTGGCGGCTGCGGGTTGTTTGTGGCTGGTCGCGCAGTTCCCCGCGCCCCTTTGGGGCGCGTTACTCCTCGGCCCTGATTGTCTGTGCTGCCTTGCTCAGTTCCTTCAGGACAGTTCTTACGGCCCTTCTGGCCGTACGCTCCGGGCGGTGCAGGGCGTCGATTCTGCGTCTGGACTCGACTCCGCTGAGGGGCTTCAGGACCAGGTCGGGGTGGGGGCGGGAGGTCCAGCGGGGCATCAGGGCGAGGCCTCCGCCTGCCGCTACTGCCTCTGCGGCTACCGCGAACTCGTTGATGCGGTGGGCGAGATGGGGGCGGCGGCCTGCTGCTGTGGCGATGGCCTCGATCGTTGCCATGATCGGGAAGCCGTCGTGTACGGCGATCCAGGGCTGGTCGGCCACGTCGGTCGGGGTCAGTCGTCGTTTGGCGGCGAGTGGGTGGTCGGCGGGCATGGCCACGTCGAGGGGTTCGCGCAGCAGCGGGGTCGCCGCCACCGTGCGCGGCCAGGGTGGGGCGTGGTCGAGGCGGTGGGCGAGGACGATGTCGTACTCCCTGGTCAGCGGTGGGAAGTCGTCCTGCGTGACGTCCTTGTCGGCCAGCGCCAGCACAGGACCGTCCGGTCCGGCGAGGGCGCGCAGCAGCAGCGGGAAGAACGCGGCGCCCGCGCTGTGGAACGCCGCCACGGACACCTCCCCGTCCGGCCGGTCCAGGAACTCCTCGACGGTGTGCCGGGCCCGCGCCAGCGCCGACTCCACCTCGGTCGCCGCGCCCGCCAGCGCCTGCCCGGCGTCGGTCAGCACCAGCCGGCGTCCCTGTCGCTCGGTGAGCGGGACGGGGATGGCTCGCTGGAGCAGCCTCAGCTGCTGCGAGATCGCCGAGGGCGTGACGAGGAGCGCGTCGGCGACCGCGGTGACGCTGCCCAGCTCACCGAGTTCGCGCAGGATCCGCAGCTGTCGTTCGTCCACGGGACCAGTGTAGGCGGACTGTGTAGGGAAACTAAAAGATCGTTGAAGAAGGTGGCCCTGGGCTTCAGGGTCACTGGCAGTGCACCGTAGTCGCGTGTCCGACTCCCGCCGTACCGATGCGGTACTCCTCCTTGTAGCGCTCGTCTGGGGCTCCAGCTATCTGTCCGCCCAGACGGCCACCTCCGCCCTGCCCGTCCTCGTCGTCCTGTTCGCCCGGTACGCCTTCTCCGCACTCGCCTGTCTCGGCCTGGTCGCCGCGGGGCGGGGGAAGGAAGGGCAGCGGGAGCAGGGCCGGGGGGTTCGTCTGTGGACCCGGGAGGAGGTGCGGGCCGGGCTGCCGCTGGGGCTCACCCAGGCCGCCGTCCTCGTCGTGGAGACGTACGGAGTCGCCCACACGACCGCCGCCAACGCGGGTCTGATCATCAGCCTGACCATTGTGCTCACCCCTCTCCTCGACCGCGCCGGACACCCCGGCGGGCTGCCCCCCGCCTTCTACGCCGCCGCAGGCGTGTGTGTCCTGGCCGTCGGTCTGCTCATGTCCGGCAACGGCTTTCACGCACCGCGGCTCGGGGACCTGCTGATGCTGGGCGCAGCGCTGGTACGGGCGGTCCATGTGGCGCTGGTCGGACGCCTCACGACAGGCCGGCCGATCCGCCCTCTCCACCTGACGACACTCCAGACCGTGATCGGCACGGTCGTGTTCCTCCCGGCAGCCGCTCCCTCCCTGCCGACACTCACCCGCGCCGACGCCGGGACGTGGACGCAACTGCTCTATCTAGCCCTGTTCTGCAGTGTGTTCGCGTTCCTGGCGCAGACCTGGGCTGTGCAGCGGACGTCAGCAAGCCGGGCCAGCCTGCTTCTGGGGACGGAGCCGATCTGGGCGGCGGCGATCGGGATCGCGCTGGGTGGCGAGCACTTGACGGTGCTGACGGCGTTGGGGGCGACGCTGATGGTGACGGGCACGTACTGGGGCCAGTCGGTGGAACGCGCCCACCGCGCCCGCGTGGCACCCCAGAGAATCTCGCCCCCGCCGCCCCTACCCGTCCCATCCCTGGGGGCTGCGCCCCCAGCCCCCCCCTACGGCCCTGAACGGGCCTAGTCCTCAAACGCCGGACGGGCTGAAAGATCAAGCACCGGCCGGCACCATATCCAGCCCGTCCGGCGATTGAGGACGAGCGCGTTCAGCGCGATACGGGGGTTCGGGGGCAGCGCCCCCGAGGATGGGACGGGTAAGGGCGGCGGGGGCGAAGAAAGATGCCCTGCGGCACACCTCACACCCCGGCCCCAACCTCCCGCACAGGCCAACTCCCATCCACCACAGCGTCCGCCTCCCCCTTACGCCGCAGAAACCCCTGAAAATCCGCCGCCCACTCCGCATACCACTCGATCTGACGCCGATGCAGCTCCACCGCCCCCAACCCCGCAACCTTGGGATACCGCTCGGCTATCGCACCCGCCAATCGCGCCGCGGCCAACGCGTCCGCCGACGCGTCATGCGCGGCCTCCAGCGCGACCCCGTACTCCGTGCACACCGCTTCGAGGTTCCGCTTGCCGCGCCGATACCGGTCCACGGACCGGTCGATCGTGTACGGGTCGATCACCGGAGCCGGATCCAGCCCGCCCAACCGCTCCCGCAGAGACGGCAGACCATGCCGCCGCAGCTCCGCGGAGAGCAGGGTGAGGTCGAAGTTCGCGTTGTAGGCGACCACCGGCACGCCCGTTCTCCAGTACCCGGTCAGCACATCCGCGATCGCGTCCGCCACCTGGTCGGCGGGCCGCCCCTCGCTGGTCGCGCGCTCGTTGGTGATGCCGTGCACGGCCACCGCGTCCGCCGGGATCTCCACGCCCGGATCCGCCAGCCATTCACGGCGGCCGAGCGGCTCACCGCTCCTCACCTCGATCACCGCGGCGGTGACGATGCGTGCCTCGGTCGGGTCCGTCCCGGTCGTCTCCAGGTCGAAGCCGATCAGCAGCTCATGGTGCCAGCCCATGCCTGGCCCCCCTTCTTGGTGGTGCTTTCCCCCAGTGGTCTCCACGATCCCATGAGCCACTGACAATCAGAGGACCGCATTCCGCTTATCGGAGCCGCACGGGCCGACCAGATCAGGACACCGGCCGCGAATCCGCCCAGGCCACCTCGAACTCCTCGCGGTACGTCGGGAAGATGCCGATCTCCTCCGACTCGTCCGACTTGACCACCCTGCTGCCACCGCGCAGCACCAGCACCGGCGCCTCCATCCCCCGCGTCCGGCGCAGATACGTCTGCACGATCGCGACCCCGTCCGAGCCGTCCCCGTCGACGAGATAGGCCGTGAAGCGGGGCGTCTCGTCGAAGACTTGGATCTCGAAGGCGCCGGGGTCGCGCAGCTTCGACCGCACCCGGCGCATGTGCAGGATGTTCATCTCCACGGCGCGACTCAACTCGCCCCGCTTGATGCCGAGTTCCCGCTCGCGCCGCTTCACCGCACTGGACGCGGGGTTCAGGAACAGCAGTCTCGTCCGGCAGCCCGACTCCGCCAGCCGTACCAGCCGCCGCCCGGAGAAGTTCTGCACGAGCAGGTTGAGGCCGATGCCGATGGCGTCGAGGCGGCGCGCACCGCCGAAGATGTCCTCGGCGGGGAACTGGCGCATCAGCCGTACCCGGTCGGTGTGCACGGCGACCACGTCCCCGTACCGGTCGCCCACCAGGTCCTCGACCGCGTCCACCGGCAGCCGACGCGCGGAGGGCACGTCGCCGCCCGCGCCGAGGGTCTCCAGGAGCTTCCCGGAGGCCCGCTCGGCCTGGTTGAGGACGGCCTCGGACAGGGCCCGGTTGCGGGAGACGACGTTGCGGGTGACCTCCAGCTCGTCCAGGGCGAGTTCGACGTCGCGGCGCTCGTCGATGTACGGCTCGAAGCACGGCCAGTGCTGCACCATCAGCTCGCGCAGCTGCGGCAAGGTGAGAAAGCTCAGGACGTTGTCGTCGGCCGGGTCCAGCAAGTAGCCCTTGCGGCGACTGACTTCCCGTACGGCGACCGCGCGCTGCACCCATTCCTGGCCGGCCGGTCCAGCAGCCGCGACCACCCACTCGTCGCCGTGGACGGGTTCGTAGATGGGGCGCAGGACAGCGGCCACGACCGCGCGCAGTCGCTGTTCGACCAGGTTCAGCCAGATGTAGGCCCGGCCGGCCCGCTGGGCGCGCGTACGCACCTCGCGCCAGGCGTCGGCGTCCCAGTCCAGTTCCGGTCCAATGGAACCCGTCTCCATCGGCCGTGCCAGGGACACCGCGCCGGGCGGGACCTCTGTGGAGTTCCCCTCGTGACCCTCGTCACCAGGGGGCAACTCCAGCCCTCCCGAGCCCACCCGCGCACCGCCTTCCGCTCCCCCGAGCTTCTCCCCGTGGCCGGTCTGGGCCAACGATCAAGGAAGGGTACTCCGGGAGCGGTCAACGGTGCAGCCCGATGGACAGGTCGTTTCTCAACTACCGCTTTCGACATGCCCGTTCTGGTCGGCGAGGGCGGCGGGAGTGAGCGGATTCATAGCCGTGACATCGCGCGGGGCGATGGAGAAGCCCTGCCAGTGGACGGGCATGGGCTGCTGGTCCTCGTCCCGGGCTATGTGATGGAAGCCCACGTTCACCCAGACCAACGGGTGGGTGAGGGTCTGTCCGTTGACCCATCCGTCGACGGACTTCTTGGCACCGGCACCACAGTCGCCCAGGTTGTCGCTGGCGAACTGCTCGCACTTGTTGTACTCGGTGAAGTAGACGTCGTGCCGGGTGTAACTGCGGCCCGGGTACTTGGTGGTGGCGCCGGGGACGATCTCGTACGACCGCGCGTGCCGGTCCTTGTTCCTGCCGGTGGCGCTGACGACACGCCACCAGCGCATGTTCTTGGCGTCGCCCGCGAGTTCCTTCTTGACCTGGGTGCGGGTCGTTTTGTTGGTGGGCCCTTCCTGGCCGTTCGCGGGCGGGCTGACGACCGAGTCGTACTGCTCGATCTTGCCCTTGGAGGAGCCGTCGAGGCCGAAGTCGAGCCGCCAGAAGACGTTGTGGCTGTGGCTGGTGGCGTACGCCTTCGGGCCGTTGCCGATGGGCCAGCCGCGGCCGTCGCCCGCGTCGTAGTCGTCGGGCGCGAGGCTGCCGGTGGCGCCGACGTTCATGTTGACGGTGCCGTCGTCCTGGAAGCGCCACTCGGTCATGTACTCGTACCAGCCGACCTGGTTGACGGTGTAGACGAGCAGATCCTTGCCCTGGGTCTGCCAGACCTTGTTCGCGGTGTCGCCCTGCATCCGGTAGGCGTGGCCGCGTGAACGGGTCGTGGTGCACAGGCCCTTGACGTTCGCGTTGGCCGGGTCCCAGGCCTCGGGCACCTTGACGGTCTTGATGGTGCCGCCGGGGCACTCACCGGGCGCCAGGTTCAGCAGTCCCTGGCCGAAACCCGCCGCGGTCAGGTCCTGGTACTCGGCCTT
Source organism: Streptomyces sp. GQFP (assembly GCF_021545335.1). GTDB lineage: Bacteria > Actinomycetota > Actinomycetes > Streptomycetales > Streptomycetaceae > Streptomyces. The sequence continues at coordinate 1,893,611 of NZ_CP089312.1, forward strand.
TCCGTCGTCATAGGGGACGTGTATCTGGCCGAGCTTGGCCGAGTTGAGGACCTTGATCGGTCGGGGCTCGCCCGGCGGCTGGTACGAGACGTTCTCCAGGACGAGCCCGGCCTCGCTCTCGTAGCGCCAGCACATCCGCCAGGTGGTGCCGGTGGCGAGCTTCTGCTCGATCCGGTACGGCACACTGCACTCGGTGGGCGGCACGGGCCCGGCCTTCGGCTGGGCGGCGGCCGGCCCCGCCGCCGTGGTGAGGCCGGCGGCCAGCGCGACCACGGAGAGGCCGACGAGCAACGACTTTTCGCGCATGACGAAGAAACTCCCAAGGAGGAGAGAGCTGAAAAGGATGAGAGAAGAGAGAGGGGAGGGAAAGAAGAGCCCTCGGGTCAGCCGAGCTTGGCCACCTTGCGGGCGCTCAGGTCGACGACGAGCGAACGGGCGTCGATCCACGGCCCGTTCTTCACCTTCGGGAAGAGCCGCACACAGCGGTGGTCACCGCAGGAGTCGAGGACGGCGGGCTGGGCGCCCGGAACGGCCCGGTAGACCATGCTGCTGACGAGCAGCTGGTCCGGCGAGGTGAGTTCCTTGCCGGTGGCGTCCTTGTAGTCCACCTTCAGGCCCGCGCCCAGCGCGTCGGCTATCAGCAGCTGCGTCGCCTCGGCGGTCTCGGCGCGGCTCAGCGGCGGCTGTACGCCGTGCTGGGTGCCGGTCCGCTCGACCTTGCCCGTCTCCAGGTTGACGGTCCTGGTGACCAGGGTGTCGTCCTTGTAGTCGTAGTACGACACGTCCGCGCGCCGGGGCGCGTTCGGGTCGTCCACCTCGGCGGCCTCGGGGTCGGCGAGGTCGATGCCGATCCGCTGCGGGCCGCGCTGCCCCTCGACGTTCTCGCTGGAGTCGCGCAGCTGCCGGTTGAGGGCGATCCGCTCGACCTTCGCCATCTCGCCGTCGGTCAGCGGATCACGGCCCTTGCCCTGCTCGCCCTCGGCGGGCGCCTGTTCCACGACAGCGGGCGGCACCGCGGCCTGCTGCTGCGCGGACTCTCCCGCGCTTCGGCCCGTACTCGTCGTACTCCCCGCGGTCCCCGTACCTCCCGATTCGTCGGCCCCCGCCGATCCCGGCAGTGTCACCGCGACCATCAGGGCCGTACCGGCCACCGCGATCCCCGTACCCGCCACCACCTTGCCCAGGTGGCGACGCACGATCTTGCGCACGTAGTCCCCTTACTCCCCCTCACAGCCCCGGGAGTATGTAAAGACGAAAAGTTTTGGCATACCCGTGTATGCGGGTACGCACTGGTCGACCGGTAAGAGGGACGTAAGTCGTAGGTGGTTCCATCACTTTCGGGGAGACTCGGAGCGGAGTCGACCCAGCGGCGAACCACAACTGAAAGAGTCGGGTGCATGCAGGTCTGGCCAGGAGAGGCATACCCACTCGGTGCCACGTACGACGGCGCCGGCACCAACTTCGCGGTCTTCTCGGAGGCCGCCGACCGGGTCGAGTTGTGTCTGCTGCACGACGACGGCTCGGAGACGGCGGTGGAACTCCGGGAGAGCGACGCGTTCGTCCGGCACGCGTATCTGCCCGGTGTGATGCCGGGTCAGCGGTACGGCCTGCGTATGCACGGCCCGTACGCGCCCGAGCGCGGCCTGCGGACCAACTCGGCGAAGCTGCTGCTCGACCCGTACGCGAAGGCGATCAGCGGTGCGGTCACCTGGGGCGAGGAGGTCTACGGCTACCACTTCGGCTCACCCGAACGGCGCAACGACCTCGACTCGGCGCCGCACACGATGTCGTCGGTCGTGGTCAACCCGTACTTCGACTGGGGCGACGACCGGCGCCCGCGCACCGAGTACCACCACACGGTGATCTACGAGGCCCATGTGAAGGGCCTGACGATGCGCCATCCGGCGCTGCCCGAGGAACTGCGCGGGACGTACGCGGCGCTCGCCCACCCGGCGATCATCGAACACCTGACCGGACTCGGTGTCACGGCCCTGGAGCTGATGCCGGTCCACCAGTTCGTGAACGACCACCGGCTGGTGGACATGGGCCTGAACAACTACTGGGGCTACAACACGATCGGCTTCTTCGCCCCGCACAACGCGTACGCCTCCTGGGGCGACCGCGGCCAGCAGGTCCTGGAGTTCAAGTCGGCAGTACGGGCGCTGCACGAGGCCGGTATCGAGGTCATCCTGGACGTGGTCTACAACCACACCGCGGAGGGCAACCATCTGGGCCCGACGCTGTCCTTCCGGGGCATCGACAACGCGCAGTACTACCGGCTCGCCGAGGACCAGCGCTACTACATGGACACCACGGGCACCGGGAACTCGCTGCTCATGCGGTCCCCGCACGTGCTCCAGCTGATCATGGACTCGCTGCGCTACTGGGTCACCGAGATGCACGTCGACGGCTTCCGCTTCGACCTCGCGGCCACGCTGGCCCGGCAGTTCCACGAGGTCGACCGGCTGTCGTCGTTCTTCGACCTGGTCCAGCAGGACCCGGTGGTGTCCCAGGTGAAGCTGATCGCCGAGCCGTGGGACGTGGGCGAGGGCGGCTACCAGGTGGGCAACTTCCCGCCGCTGTGGACCGAGTGGAACGGGATGTACCGCGACACCGTACGGGACATGTGGCGCGGCGAGCCGCGCACGCTCGCGGAGTTCGCGTCCCGGCTGACGGGCTCCTCGGACCTCTACCAGGACGACGGCCGCCGTCCGCTGGCCTCGATCAACTTCGTGACCTGCCACGACGGTTTCACCCTCAACGACCTGGTGTCGTACAACGAGAAGCGCAACCTGGCCAACGGCGAGGACAACCGGGACGGCGAGAGCCACAACCGGTCCTGGAACTGCGGCGCGGAGGGCGAGACCGACGACCCCGACGTCCTCGCCCTCCGGGGGCGCCAACTGCGGAACTTCATCGCGACCCTGATGCTGTCCCAGGGCGTGCCCATGATCAGCCACGGCGACGAGTTCGCGCGCACCCAGGGCGGCAACAACAACGCGTACTGCCAGGACAACGAGGTCTCCTGGGTGCCGTGGCCCAGCGACGAGGACGGCGACGGCGAATCCGGCACCGGCGATCTGCTGGACTTCACGCGCGCGATGGTGTGGCTGCGCAAGGACCATCCGGTCTTCCGCAGGCGCCGCTTCTTCCACGGCCGTCCCGTGGAGGGCACCCACGACGACCTGTCGGACATCGCCTGGTTCACTCCGGCGGGCGAGGAGATGGTCCAGCGCGACTGGGACTCGTCGCAGGCGGGCGCGATGAGCGTGTTCCTCAACGGCAACGCGATCTCCGAACCGGGTGCGCGCGGTGAGCGCATCGCCGACGACTCGTTCCTGCTGATGTTCAACGCCTCGCCGAAGACGCTGGAGTTCGTGGTGCCGGTCAACCACGGCCGCCGCTGGCAGGTCGTGATCGACACGGCCCGTCCGGAGGGCGTGCCCCCGGGCACGGGCGCGAAGGTGGAGGCGGGCGACCGGCTCACCCTGACGGACCGCAGTCTGACGGTGCTGCAACGCCCCGCGTAAGCGCTCCGCTGGAAATGCGGTGCAGAGTCTGCGGGTCCGCTGTGGCTGGTCGCGCCCGCGCGGCGGAGCCGCAGATCGACACAGCCCCGCGCCCCTGAAGGGCGCGGCACCACTCCCGCCGACACCAACGAGCCGTGGGAGCCGAGTGCAGGAGCCGATGACACGAAAGGCCTCGGGGCGGGTACGTAGGTTTCCATGACACCTGAGCGTCCTGACCCGGTCGTGCCCACGGCCACCTACCGGCTGCAACTCCAGCCCGCGTTCCCGTTCGGTGCCGCGGCGGCCGCCGTGCCGTACCTGGCCTCGCTCGGCGTCTCGCATCTGCATCTGTCGCCGTTCCTGGAGGCCGTCCCGGGATCGACGCACGGCTACGACATCGTGGACCCCGCGCGCGTGCGCGGTGAACTCGGCGGCGAGGAGGGCCTGCGCGCACTGGCCCGCACCGCGCGGGAGCACGGTCTCGGGCTGGTCGCCGACATCGTGCCCAACCACATGGCCATGTCCCCGCGCCACAACCGCCCCCTGTGGGAGGTGCTCCGGGAGGGCCCCGGGTCGCCGTACGCGCGCTGGTTCGACATCGACTGGGAGGCACAGGACGGCCGGATGCTGCTGCCGGTGCTCGGGGCGCCGCTCGGCGCGGAGCGGGACCAGCTGAAGGTCGGGTACTGGGAGGACGCGCACCTGGGGTACGACGGTCCTGTCCTGCGCTACTACGACCATGTCCTCCCACTGCGCGAGGGCACCGAGGAGCTGCCGCTGCCGCAGCTCCTCGACGCGCAGTGGTACCGCCCGGTGTGGTGGCGGCTGGCCCGCACCGAACTCAACTACCGGCGCTTCTTCAGCATCTCGGAGCTGATCGGGGTGCGCGTCGAGGACCCCGAGGTGTTCGCGGCGACCCACGGGAAGCTGCTGGAGCTGCTCGACGACGGCGTGGTGGAGGGGCTGCGGGTCGACCACCCGGACGGTCTCGCGGACCCGGGCGGGTATCTGCGGCGGCTGCACGAGGCGAGCGGGGGCCGCTGGACGGTGGTCGAGAAGATCCTGGCCGACGGGGAGCACCTGCCGGCGGGCTGGCCGGTCGCGGGGACCACCGGGTACGACGCCCTGCGGCACGTGGACGGCCTGTTCACGGACCCGGCGGGCGTGGGTGAACTCCTCGGCCAGTACCGGCGGTTCGCGGCCCCTCAGGCCGACCGGGGCGGGCACTGGGAGACGACGGTCCGGCGGGCCGCGTACAAGGTGGTGACGCACGAGCTGGCCACCGAGGTGGACCGGCTGACCCGCGTGGCGAACCGTATCTGCGCGGCTTCCCCGGACCTCGCCCTGCGCGACCGCGCCCCCTGGGCCCTGCGTACCGCGCTGCGCGAGCTGCTGGTCCGCCTGGAGGTCTACCGCCCCTACACCCCTGGGGACGCGGCCTCCCTGGTCACCGAAGAGGCCGCCGAGGAGGCCCGGCGGGCGTTCGCCGTCCCTGAGGAGGGCGGGGCCGTGGACGTCGTACGGAATCTGCTGCTGGGGCGGTTCGGGGACGGGCCCGACCACGTCGAGTTCCGGGACCGGTTCGCGCAGACGGCGTCGGCTCTGCGGGCCAAGTCCGTGGAGGACACGGCGTTCTACCGCTATGTGCCGCTGCTATCGGCGACCGAGGTCGGCGGCGGTCCGGGCAGTCCCGCGGTGTCCCCGGAGGACTTCCACGCCTACTGCGCGCGCGTGCAGCGCGACTGGCCGGCAACGGGGACCGTGCTGTCGACGCACGACACGAAGCGCAGCGCCGACGTACGCGCCGCGCTGGCCGTCCTCACCGAGTGCCCGCAGCGCTGGGCCGACGTCCTGGCGGAGGTCACGCGCACCGGCGAGGGCGTGCCCGACGCCCAGTTGGCGTGGGCGGCCTGGCAGACGGCCTTCGGTCTGGGCCCGGCGGCCCCTGAGAGGCTCCAGGGCGCCCTTCTGAAGCACGTCCGGGAGGCGGGCCTGCACACCGCCTGGACGGAGCAGGAACCGGCGTACGAGGAGGCTGTGGCGGCGTTCGTGGCGGCGGGCCCGTGCGGGGCGCCCGGCGAGGTCGTGGCCGCGCTGCGGAGCGCCCTGGAGCCGTATGTCCGGGCGAACGTCCTGGGCGCGGCCCTGGTCCATCTGACGATGCCGGGGGTGCCGGACCTCTATCAGGGCACGGAGAGCGAGTACCGGGCACTGGTGGACCCGGACAACCGGCGCCCCGTTCGTTTCCCTCCGGAGGCGCCGGGCGAGAAGGCGGAGTTGACGGCTGCCGCGTTGCGGCTGCGCGGGCGGCGGCCTGCGGTGTTCGGCGACACGGCGACGTACACGCCGCTCGTCGCGGAGGGCCCGGCGGCGGCGCACTGTGCGGCGTTCGCGCGCTCCGGGGAGGTGGTCACGGCGGTCACCCGGCTGTCCCTGCGGCTGGCGGACACGGGCGGCTGGCAGGACACGCGGCTGCCGTTGCCGCCGGGCCGGTGGACTGATCTGCTGGCTCCGGAGCGGGAGTTCACGGGGCACGCGCGCGTGGAGGAGCTTTTCGCGCGGCTGCCGGTGGCGCTGCTGGAGCGTGTCGGCGAGGAGTGACAGCGGGGGCGCGGGCTCGTTGCGCGCGCCCCTTTTAGCGCCCTGGCGCCCGGCTCACGGCGGCGCGCACTCCCGGAGCGCGCAGTGCGGGACCGGCGCATGGTGGTGAGCGGCGTCGCTCCCTCGGCGCCCCGTCGGTGGCACGCGTACACGCCCTCGGCGGGGCCCTCGCTTGGCGTTCCGCGCGGCAGATGTCCCGGCCGGCCGTTCCCCCGGCCGCGCTCCTCCTCACCACCGGCGGTGAGTACTCCTTGGCGCCCCCTGGAGCCGCCCCCGTCACCTCCTTGACAGTCCTCCGACGCCATGGGGTACTGCGGATTGCGACGCAGGGTGGACCAGACGGGGGTGAGTCTCCTGCCGGAGCTGCGCTACCCCAGTGTGAACGAACTCGTCTCGTCCGCCCGGGCGCTGGCGGCTCACCGGCCCGGCCTGTGCGCCTTGAGGCAGGTGGGCTCCTCCCGCGCGGGACGGCCCCTGCACCTGCTGTCCGTGGGCCACGCACGGCGCGCCGTGCTCGTCGTCGCGGGCGCCCACGCCAACGAGCCCACGGGCGGCTCCACGCTCCTCGCCCTCGCCGAACGGGCCCTGTACGACCACGAGCTGCGGACGGCGACCTCCTGGCACTTCCTGCTGTGCGCGGACCCGGACGGCGCGAGCCTGCACGTCACCCCGGCGCCGCGCAGCCTGCTCGACTACCACCTCGGCTTCTACCGGCCGGCCGGGGCCGAGCAGCCGGAGTGGTCGCCCTCCGTGCTGCCGCCCGACCGGCTGCCGCCCGAGACCCGCGCCCTGATCCGGGTCATCGACGAGCTGCGGCCCTATCTCCAGGTCACCCTGCACGGCACCGACGTCGGCGGCAGCTGGGTGCAGCTGACGAAGGACGTCCCCGGGCTCGCGGAGCCGTTCGCCAAGTCGGCGGCGCAGCTGCACATCCCGGTGGAGACGGGCGCCTCGGACGCGGCGGGCTGGCCCGCGTCGGGGCCCGGTGTGCATGTGATGCCGGCGCCGGGCTCGGACGCGGCGTACCCGAGCATGCCCGACGACGCCCGGCACAGCACCTGGTACCACGCCCACCGCTACGGCGGTCTGACCGCGGTCGTCGAGGTGCCGATGTGGGCGAGCGACCTGGTGGACGACCCGGCCCCGCACCCCGCGCCCGCGGCGGCGATACGGCGGCTCGCGGGCCGGCTGCTGCGGGACGGGCTGGAGGTCGAACGGGTCCTAGCGGACGCGCTGCCCCGGCTCAAGGGCGCCGAGGGACCACTGCTGCGGGCCGCCCAGTGGGCGCTGGAGCTGGTGCCGGGGCTGGCCGACGACTGGACGCACACACCGCCCGCCGACACGACGATGGCGTACGTCGGCAGCGTGGACGCGTTCGGCCGCCGGCTGCCGCTGCGGGCCGCCGCGATGCTGCTGCGGGTCCTGCGGGAGACCGACGACCGCGCGGCACCGCGCCTCGAACACCTGGTCACGGTCTGGAGCGAGGCCTTCATGGACCGCTTCCGCGCCCGCTGGGTGCCCCTGGAGCACCAGGTCGAGCACCAGGCCCGCACGGTGGTGGCGGCGGCGCGGCACGCGCGCGAGGGGGCCGCCCGGAGGAGCTAGGCGCTCCGCCGGATGTGCCGTGCTGGGTTGTCTTTCGACTGCGGCGCCGTCGCGGCTGGTCGCGCAGTTCCCCGCGCCCCTTGGCGGCGTCGCCGGACCGCAGTCGACTTCACCGGGTCCGCTTGGAGGAGCCAGGCGAAACCGTTCGCCTCTCTCCCTGCCGTTCGCCCGGCCGGAGCGCCCCCGATGGGCACCTACAGGGCGAACACGGCCCCGGTGCGCGCGCCCAGTTCGCAGCCGTTGGAGAAGGTCCTGTCGTACTCCCGCGGGCGGCCGTTCCACTCCCCGTGCGCGTGCACGGTGACCGGGGAGTAGAGCATCGGGCAGATGACCTTCTTCGGCGGGATGCCGCCGATGTCGCCGTCGGCGGCGGCGAGGTCCGCACATGCTCTGGCCGCCTGCGCGTGCCCCTGGGGCGGGTCGCACAGCACCAGCGTGCCGCGGGTGTCGCCGGAACCCGACTCGCCCCGGGTGACGGTGACGTAGAGCCAGTTGTCTCCTGCGCCCCCCTGGGAGACCGCCTGGGCGGGGGCGGAGCCCGCGACGAGGAGACCGACGGCCAGCAGGGCACCGCGTACCGCTCGCACGGCCTTGACGGTCCCGTTGGTCCGGACGGGGCTGATCGTGTTGCCGGTGGTGATGGTGTGGGTCATTCCCTGTGCATCGGCACCGCGGACTCCGTGCCCCAGCCCGAGTCACCCGAACGGGAGCCCACGCGCGCGTGGCGGCCCGCCAGTTCGAACGCGGCGAGCACCACCCGCGACTGGTACTCGACCTGACGGGCGACCGGTATCCAGCGCGCCCCGCAGCCGTCGCGGTAGTCGGCGCACCACTCGTCGATCAGCCGGTCGAGCGCGCACCGGACGTCGGCGGCCCCCGGACCGGCGGCGCACGCCAGCTGGTGCAGCAGCCCCGCCGTGCGCAGGGCCAGCTTCCGCCCGGCGATGCGCAGGGTGGCCAGGTGGGCGGTGCTGAGCGGGGGCAGGGGGCGTGCGGTGCCGTCGTCCGTGTCGGGGTCCCAGGTGTCGGCGAGGCCGGGGCAGACCAGGAGGTAGTCGTCCACGGGGGCGAGGAGACGGTCCGCGTCCGGCACACGCGCGAGGTGGGGTCTCAGGCGTCCGAGGGCCAGCTCCAGGTACCGCGTGTCGTGCCGCAGCGTGTGGCTGATGGTGCGCAGCACGGCGTCGGCGTCGGCGGGCGGGCTGTCGTCCTCCACGGCGGCGACGCCCCACATGGGCGACTCGACGATCGCGGTCACGGTGCCGTGCCGGTGCGGATGGAACCAGGTCGACTCGACGGCGGCCTCGGTGATGGCGGCGGCCAGGTCGCCGCGCCTCGGCGGCGGTATCCGGTGCACGGCGGGTCCCAGGCGGGGCCAGTACAGGGTGTCGAACGAGCCGAGTTCGCGCGGTATGGCGAGCCGGGCCGCGGTCTGCTCGACGCGCTGCGGGAGGCCGGGCAGGTCGCGGGTGAGTTCCACGAAGGCGCCGCCGACGTCGACGCCGTGCAGCGAGCACTGGAAGAACGGCCGCAGTTCGTCCTGGACGGCGAGGAGTGCGCGGGTCTCCGGCAGGGCGGCGCCCGCCGCGCCGTCGGGCAGCCATTCGGGCTGTTCCATGAAGCCGGGCCGGAAGAAGTTCCGGAAGTAGTGCCCGAGCGTGTACGGGCCCCCGAGCCAGCCCTCGTTGCGGCGCGAGCCGTCGGGGTCGAGGCACAGCAGCAGGTTCCAGGTGGCGTCCGCGCGGAGGGCCGGTCCGGGGTCGGCGAGCGCCCGCTCGGCCAGCCGGAGGGTGGTCGCGCCGCCCACGGGCTCGTTGGCGTGCGGTCCGGCGACGACGAGGGCCTGGCGGTCGCCGTGGCCCACGGAGAGCAGCCACAGGGGCGTACCGCCGCGTGAGGTGCCGACCGTGCGCAGCCGGGCGTCGGCGGGGTGCCGGGCGACGAGTGCGGCGGCCCGGTCGGCCAGCTCGTCCACGGACGGGTAGCGGAGGAGCGGCGACAGGGCACACCTCCACAAGCGGGGCCGTCGATTCACCTGGTGTACATGGTGCACGCACAGTCAGTCACGACTCCGGGGGTACGTCAACACCGCGGCAGGCAAAGTGAATTGCTCCCGCGGGGACGGTCCCGCGGGGGTGGTGTCACTCGGCGGCGAGCCTGAACGCCATGTGCCCGAAGCCGATCTGGTCGCCGTCGCGGACGACGGCCGCGCCGATCACACGTCGGCCGTTCACCGTGGTGCCGTTGGTCGAGCCGAGGTCGCGCAGCACCCACAGGCCGCCCTGGTGCCGGAGTTCGGCGTGGACGCGCGAGACCGTCTCGTGGGTGAGCCGCAGACCGTTGGCCGGGTCGCGCCCTATGCGCAACGGGTGGCCGCTGCCGGGGTGGGGCAGCAGCAGCTTGGGGAGCCGCTCGGACTGCCAGGCCCTGCGCAGCCGTACCGTGAAGCCGGAGACCGCCTCGACCGTCCCGAACACCAGGCGGGACAGGCGGCTCTCGGTGGGCAGATCCGCGGTGAGGACGGCCAGTTCGTCGGACCGGCGGGCGATGAGGGCGAGTTCCATCCGGCGGATGAACGTGTCGTGCGACAGCCGGCCCAGGGCGACCCCGTCCCGCAGCACCTTCAGCGCCCGGTCGCGCTCCGCGTCGGAGAGACGAGCCGGATACGTGTGGAACTCGAAGGACGACGTCACGTTCGTGATTGTCGGGCAGCGCGCGCGGAGTGTCCAGAAAACGCGGAAACGGTGGCCCGTCGGTCCGGCCCGACGACACCCGGGGCAAACGTGAAGATTCAAGCGCGGAGCGGGGTGTTTGAAGCACGATGGGACGGGCTACCTCCCGGGCACCACCCGGCAGACGAAGGGGAACCGTCCGTGCACTTCGAGGTGTGGGCACCGCAGGCCAGTCGTGTGACGCTCCAGTGCGACGCGGGCACGCGCGCGTTGGAGCGCGATCCGGAGCGCGCGGGCTGGTGGTCCGGCGAGGCCGAGGCCCGGGAAGGGTCGCGTTACGGCTTCGCCGTGGACGACGGCCCCGTACTGCCCGACCCGCGTTCGCGCCGCCAGCCGGACGGCCCGGACGGGCTGAGCGCGGTCGTCGACCACGGGCTCCACACCTGGCGCACCGAGTGGGCGGGCCGGGCGCTGCCGGGCGCGGTCCTGTACGAGCTGCACGTGGGCACGTACACGCCCGAGGGCACGCTGGACGCGGCGGCCGGGCGGCTCGGCCACCTGGTCGAACTGGGCGTGACGCACGTCGAGTTGATGCCGCTGTGCCCGTTCCCGGGGCGGCACGGCTGGGGGTACGAGGGGGTCTCGCTGTGGGCGGTGCACGAGCCGTACGGCGGCCCCGAGGCGCTGAAGCGATTTGTCGACGAGGCGCACGCGCTCGGTCTCGGTGTGGTCCTGGACGTCGTGCACAACCACTTGGGCCCTTCCGGCAACTATCTGCCCGCCTTCGGCCCGTACTTCACGGACACGCACCAGACGCCGTGGGGTTCCGCCGTGAACCTGGACGCGCCCGGGTCGGACGAGGTGCGCGCGTATCTGCTGGGCAGCGCGCTGGCCTGGCTGCGCGACTACCGGGTCGACGGGCTGCGGCTGGACGCGGTGCACGCACTGCGGGACACGCGCGCGTGCCACTTCCTGGAGGAGCTGTCGACGGCTGTGGACGCCCTCGCCGCCGAGCTGGGCCGGCCGCTGTCCCTGATCGCCGAGTCCGACCTCAACGACCCGCGGCTCGTCACCCCGCGCGCGGGCGGCGGCCTCGGACTGCACGCCCAATGGAGCGACGACTTCCACCACGCCCTGCACACCGCACTGACCGGTGAGTCGAAGGGCTACTACGAGGACTTCGCGCGGGCCCCGTTCGCGGCGCTCGCCAAGACGCTCACGGGCGGCTACTTCCACGACGGCACGTACTCGACCTTCCGGGGCCGGCTGCACGGCCGCCCGCTCGACCGCACCCGGGTCGCCGCGCACCGGCTGCTCGGCTTCACACAGACCCACGACCAGATCGGCAACCGCGCCCAGGGGGACCGCCTTTCGGCCTCCCTCTCCCCCGGTCTGCTGGCCTGCGGGGCCGCGCTGATGCTCACCGGGCCGTTCACGCCGATGCTGTTCATGGGCGAGGAGTGGGCGGCGGGCACTCCGTGGCAGTTCTTCACCGACCACACGGACGCGGACCTCGCGGAGGCCGTACGGCGGGGCAGGCGGCGGGAGTTCACGGCGCACGGCTGGGCCGAGGAGGACGTTCCCGACCCACAGGACCCGGCGACCCGCGACCGCTCCTGCCTCGACTGGTCCGAGCCCGGACGTGAGCCCCACGCGCGCGTGCTGTCCTGGTACCGCGAGCTGATCGCCCTGCGCCACGCCCAGCCCGACCTCACGGACCCCGACCTGTCGGACATCAAGGTCGCGTACGACGAGGAGGCCCGCTGGCTCGCCTTCCGGCGCGGGGACGTACGCGTGGTGGCGAACCTGGCAGCGAAGCCGGCGGCGGTCCCCCTGGGCCCGCGACAGGCAACGGTGCTGGCCGCCTGGGAGCCAGTCGAACTGCCGGGCGCGGACGGACTGCTGCACATCCCAGGGGAGTCCTGCGTGGTGCTGGAGCAAGGGTGAGTTGTCTTGTGGGGCAGCGACGGTACCTGCCTGAGCGGCAGCGACGTTCCTGTCCGGGAGATCGGTTCCCGCGCTGTCGGTGCCCCCTTGCGGGCGCCAGGCCTACCCTTCCTCGTCCTGCTCCCGCAGTTCCGTCACCCGTTCCAGCAGGATCGCCTCCCACGCGCGCCGCAGCTGCACCCGCAGCAGCGGTCGCGGGCCGGCGTCGCGGCCGGTGAGGCTCTCGGCGAGCCGGACGATCGTGTCGCAGCGGGCGAGCCACAGGCCGCGCAGACAGGGGCGGGCCGCGTAACCGGCGAGGGTGGCCGCGCGTACGGCGGCGGGCGAGCCGACCGCGAGGGCGAGCCCGGCGATGTCCTCGGCCGGGTCGCCGACGACCGCGTCGGCCCAGTCGAGGACACCGCGCACCCGCCCGTCGGCGCTCACCACGAGGTGCTCGCCCCTCAGATCGTGGTGGACGAGGACCGCCGTACCGGCCTGCGCGGCGAGTTGCGTGGCGGCGGCCGGGGTGAGCTGGTGGAGCCGTGCGGGGTCGAACTCGTCGGCCGCGGCGAGACGTTCGGCCGCGCGCTCGGCGGCCCGGCGCAGGGCCTCCAGGGAGCGTGGCGCGACCCGTGGCACCCCGAGCGTCTCGGCCTGCCGTGCAGGCACCTCGCGCAGGCCCGTGAGCAGCGCGGCCAGATCGGCCTCGCCGACGGCGGAGACGTCGTGCTCCTCGGCCGAGCCGCCGGGCACCCTGGTGTCCAGCGTGTAGGCCAGTCCGGCGGCCCACTCGCCGTGCGCCACACCGACGGGGACGGCGACGCCGAGGTGCGGGCGCACGAGGTCGCGCAGGCGCAGTTCGCGGCGCAGCCGCGCGGACGCGTCCCGGTCGGGGGCCAGGCGCAGGACGTGCCGGGCACCGACCCACCAGGTGGACGCCTCGCCGCCCGCGCCGACGGGCCGCACGTCGGGTCCCGCCGTGGCGGACGTGCCGAGGGCGCTGTCCGCGAGCAGGGAGCGGACCAGTCGGCGGACCGTGTCCGCGGTGGGTGTCGGTGCCTGTGTCATGGTCGCGCCGTTGTCGTCCGGAGGGGTGCTGGCAGGGCGGAACTCCTGGTGAGCGGTCGGTCAGTCCACGACGACCAGCTCGCGCGTCGTGTTGTTGAGGCGTCGGCCGCCGTCCTCGGTCACCGTGACGATGTCCTCGATGCGTACGCCGAAGCGGCCGGGCAGGTAGATGCCGGGTTCCACGGAGAAGCACATGCCGGGGACGAGGGGCCGTTCCTCGCCCTCGATCATGTACGGCGGCTCGTGCGTGGTGACGCCGATGCCGTGGCCGGTGCGGTGGATGAAGTACTCGCCGTATCCGGCCTCGGTGATGACCGCGCGGGCCGCCCGGTCGACGTCCTGGCACGCCGCGCCGGGCCGCACGGCGCGGAAGCCCGCCTCCTGGGCCTCGCGCACGATGTCGTGGACCCTGCGCCGCTCGGCGTCCGGTTCGCCGACGTGGACCGTGCGGGAGGTGTCGGAGCCGTAGCCGTGCAGGAGGCCGCCGAAGTCGAGGACGACCATGTCACCCCGCTCGATGACGCGGTCGCCGGCCTCGTGGTGCGGGTTGGCGCCGTTGGGGCCGGAGGCGACGATCGTGAAGTCGACCTCGGAGTGCCCGAACCGCCGCAGCAGATCGGCGAGATCGCCCGCGACGTCCCTCTCGCGGCGGCCCCCGAAGGGAACCTTCCGGATCTCCTCGTACGTTGCGTCAGCAGCCGCTCCCGCGGCTGCCAGGCGTGTCAGTTCCGCCGCGTCCTTCACGGCGCGCAGCATCGGCAGTCCCTCGGTGAGGGAGACGTACGAGGTGCCGGGCAGCGCCTTCTGGAGTGCCAGCAGATGCAGTGCCCAGGCGTTGTCGCTGACCCCGAAGCGGCCCGCCGCGTCGAGGAGGGGTGCGGTGGCCGCGTACGGGTCCTTGCCGTCGGTCCAGTCGCGCAGGGTCAGGGCGGGTGCGCCCGCCGCGTGGGCCGCGTCCGGGGCCTCCAGGGCGGGGACGACGAGGACCGGGTCCTGTCCGGCGGCCAGGACGAGCAGAGTGAGGCGTTCGGTGACCGCGGTGGGTGCGTAGCCGGTGAGCCAGACGAGGTCGGGTCCTGGGGCCACCAGGAGCCCGGCGAGCCCCGCGTCCTCGGCCTCCCGTGCGGCGCGCCGCATCCGGGCCCGGTAGTCGTCGGCGGTGAAGGGCGCGGGGCTGCTGCCGGTCATCCGGGCCTCCGTGGAAGGGCGAGGGGCTACGGGCAGCATCCTGCCCGGATGCGCGGGGCGGCGCGAGCCGGTTTGCAGCTCTCACCACCCGTCTCGCGTCCATCTCCCACCCGCTCCCTCCCACCGCGGCCCACTCAACTAACGGATGAGAGTTGAGCAACCATTAGATCTAATGCTTAGATCTACCTGAACCATTAAGGGAGGCGGAAGTCCATGCTCGTACTGGCCCACATCAGCGATCTGCACCTCGACGGAACCGCGCGGTCCATCGCACGCGCCGAACGGGTGCGCGACCGGCTGTGGGAGCTGCCGGGGCATGTGGACGCCTTGCTGGTGACCGGGGACATCGCGGACCACGGCACGGAGGCCGAGTACGAGGAGGCCGCGCGCATCCTCGGGCTGCGCACCGGCGACGCGCCCTTCCCCGTACTCACCTGCCCGGGCAACCACGACAGCCGCGCGCCCTACCGCAAGGCGCTGCTCGGGCTGCCCGCCGCCGAGGGGCCGGTGAACAGCGCGCACGTCTTCGACGACGCCGCCGTACTGATGTGCGACTCCAGCGTGCCGGGCCGCGACGAAGGCGCCCTCGACGACGAGACGTACGACTGGATCGACGCGACGCTCGACGAACTGGACGAGGGCGTCCCGGCGCTGCTCGCCTTCCACCACCCGCCCGTCGCCCTGCACCACCCCCTGCCGGACTCCTACCAGCTGGGCCGGCCCGACCGGCTGGCCGCCCTGATGGAGCGCAGCCCGCAGATCGCCGGTCTCATCACCGGTCACGCGCACACCCCGGCCGCCACGACCTTCGCGGGCCGGCCGCTGGTCGTCGGCCCGGGGGTGACGTGGACCCTCCAGCTGCCCTGGGAGGGCGAGGAGGTCGCGGACCGGGACGCGCCGGTCGGCCTCGCCTTTCATGTGCTGGCCGACGACGGGCGGCTGACCAGCCACTTCAGGGTGGTTGTCTGACGGAGGGTCGTCAGGTGGCGGACGCGGTCGGGTGACGGAGGCCGTCCACTGACCGAGGCGGTCAGGTGACGACGCCCGGGATCGCCACCAACTGCTGGTAGCCGCCGCTGCGGTGACGGACCGTGAGGGTGATCTCCGCACCGGGGCGGGCACGGGCGACCACACGGGCGAGATCGGCCGCCGAGTCGACCCGGGCCCCGCCGAAGGTGAGGAGTACGTCGCCCCGGACCAGGCCCGCGGTGTAGCCGGGGCCCGGGATGTGGACGCCGACGACCAGGGCTCCCACTTTCTCGGCGTCCACGGCCTCGACACCGAGCGTCGCGGTCACGGCCGACGCCGAGGAGGCCGGGCTCGCACCGTCCGAGGGCTGCCTGGAGTGGCCCGACCCGGATCCCGGCCCGGACCGGGACTCGGCCCCGGACCCAGGCCCTGACTCGGCGGGCGCACCACTTCGCGCGCCCGCCGAGTCAGGCCCCTGCCCCTGACCCTGTTGCCCTGCCTGCCCGTCCTGTCCCGCCTGACGCTGCAGGTCCGCGAGCTTGCTCATGCCGATCACCGTGGCGCCGAGCGTGCCGAGCCCGACGCCCGCGAGGACCAGGACGGCCCCGACGAACAGGCCGAACAGCAGGGCCGTCAGCCGTCGGCCGCGCCGGGGCGCGGCATGCGGGCGCCGGGCCGGACGGGTTGTGGTGCCGCCGGCCGGTTCCTGACCGGGCATGGGCTTGGGACGCAGTGCGGTCTGTTCCATGGTTCGCCTCCGGCAGGTGCTCTACCCGGCGCACCGGCGCACAACGAGCCACGAACGAGTGAGACTGACACAGGGTCAGAAATGGGCAGCCATAGGCGTCCGCCCGGACCCCTCAGGCCGTGTGACCGTCGTGGCCGCCGTGTCCCGCCCCGTGGTCGAACTCGAGCACCTCCTTGGGCATCACCACGAAGGGCCGCATCATGCCCATGTCCTCGTGTTCGAGGAGGTGGCAGTGGTACATGAACCGGCCGTACGCACCGTCGAACTTCCCCATGACGCGCAGGATCTGGTTCCCAGGGACCCGGAAGACATCCTTGTAGCCGCGCTCGTTGGGCGCCAGCGGTATCTGTGTGGCCGCGTCGAAGGCGATCGGGCTCCGGGTGCCGCCGACCGCCGGGTCGAAGCCCGAGACGTTGTAGGCGTCCCGGCCCAGGAGCTGGAAGTCGGCCAGGTGGATGTGCATCGGGTGGACGATCGGGGAGAGGTTGAGGAAGCTCCACTGTTCGTGGCTGCCCTCGGCGATGGTGAAGCCGAGGCCGTCGTTGAACGTCCGTGCCGTACGGCGGTACGTCTTGGTCGTTCCGTCCTGGCCGGTCACCTGGATGACGCCCTCGGCGGGGAACTGGATGCCGGTCGGGTCGGCGACCTCGGTCATCTCCCAGATCTCCGGGTGTCCGCCGCCGCCCTTGGTGGCGGGCGGGGTGAGGACGATCATCCGGTGCCCGTGCTCGATGCCGTGCGTGAGGCGGCGGAAGGAGCCGGAGAGCACCTCGGGCAGTTCGAAGCTGTCGCTGACGCACTCCTCGCGCACCCGGAACTCCATGACCTCCGGGTAGCGCACGTCGCTCGCCGGGTCGGGCACGCCCGGTGCCTGGGCGCGGCCCTTGTTGACCAGGCGCAGCTTCCGGCCGGCGAGCCCCCTGAAGTCGACGAGCAGGTCGAAACGCTCGGCCGGGGCGGCGGTCAGCGTGGGCAGCGCCCCGTCGAAGTCGACGGGGACGGGGCGCGGCAGCAGTCCGCCGTCGCTGCCGATCTGGTGGACGACGCCCGGGACCGGGTTGTTGTCCTCGTCGACCAGGACGAGGTTGTAGATGCGCGCGTTGGACGCGTTGACCAGCCGGAAGCGGTACCAGGCGGCGTCCACGTCGGCGTACGGCCAGATACGGCCGTTGACCGTGGTGTACGGGCCGGTGAACGGGATGGAGACCGGCTTGAGCGTCTCCGGGTTCTGCTGCTGCACGATGACGGTCTTGTGCAGGAGACGTCCGTTGAGACGGCCGTCCTCGTCCGTGTCCAGGTTCCGGTCGGCGAGCAGCAGCGGTATCTCCCGCTCCCCGCAGGGGAGATGGAGGGCGTCCTCCTCGTCGTCACGGACGAGGTAGGTGCCGTAGAGGCCCGCCAGCACGTTCCACCGGGTGATGTTCATGGCGTGGTCGTGGTACCACCACTGGACCGCCTGGTGGTCGTTCGGATACTCGGAGAGCTGGGCGTCGCCGAAGCCCACGGCGTTGTCCGCCCAGCCGTCGTTGCCGCCGCCCGTCTGGGCGCCGTGCAGATGGGTCACCGACCAGGCGGGCAGGGCCGCCACGTCCTTGTTGGGCTCGACGCCCTCGCGGCCCGGTTCGGTGGTCGCCGGCGGGGTCCCCGGTGCGCGGACCGGGACCTCCACGGCGGTGACCGGGTATTCGCCGTCCGCGGGAATGCGGTTGGTCCAGGCGATCCGGACGCGCTGTCCGCGGCGCACCTCGATGGTCGGGCCGGGCACCTGTCCCTCGTACCCCCACATCAGGGTCGGCGGCAGCTGCGGGTGCAGGCGCACCCAGGCCGGGCGCAGGGCGATCTCGGTCTCCTTCAGCACGTCCTCGGACGCGGGCCGCAGGACCGGAGGGACGAGCAGCGGCGCCACGTACGGCGTCAACTCCCCGGGCGCGGGCGCCTGTTCCCCTGTAATGCTTTCCGTAGGCCTCTCAATGATGTCGGTCAAGGTCGAACACCCCCGTGTTCTGGTGGTCTGTCATTCAGTTCCACTCACCTCATAAGACTCCTGGCGAATTGCCGAAGTTCCCTGAATGTGCGGTTCCGTACGAGAAGGTTCGGAAACTGGTAATGGACGGCGATATTCCCGTTGTCAGTGGGGGCTGTTACGTTCTGCGGCATGACCGATCACGCCCTGCGGCTGCTGCGACAGAGCCGTTCCGCCGCCGAACTGGCCGCGTTCCCCTTCGACTTCGACCTCGACCGCGCCGACCACGGGGAGGAGGTCCGCCTCGCCTCGGGCGGAGAGCTGACCCCGGTGGCCGGCGACGGCACGGGAGGCACGTTCTTCGTGTGCGCGGACGGATCGGTGCTGTACGCCGGCTCGGAGGGCTCGGCCGGGATCATCGGCTCCAGTGCCGACGAGGCGCTGGAGATCGTGATCGGTCTGCCCGGCTGGCACGACTACCTGGACCTGTCGCCCGCCGACGGTACGGAGAAGATCCTCGCGCGCATAGCGGAGACGGAGCAGGAGATGCGCGAGGACTCCGACATCGATGCCGAACGCGCCGAACTGCGCGGCGCCCTGGGACTGCCTGAGCGCTCCCCCGTGGAGCTGATCGGCCTGCTGCACAAGGCGCTGCTGCGCACCGAGCCCGACTTCCTGCTGCTCAACGCGGAGGAGGGCGGGGCGTACGAGCTGCTCGACCGGCAGCCGCGCCCGCCCCTGTGGGAGCCGGTGCTCGCTCGTGGCCGGGCCGACCTGGCCGTGCTGCGGGCGGGCGACGGCCCGGTGGCGTGGGATGAGGTGGCCCGGGATCCGCTGCGCCGCCGACTCGCCCTGCGGGCCGCGCAGTTCGACCGCGCGGACGGCGATCTGGGCCTGCTGCGGCATCTCGTGCGGTACGAGGCGGAGTCGTCGATGACGGACGAACTGCGCCTCGGTGCCGTCCTGGTGGGCCTGCAAGGACTGGCCGAGGATCTGCCGCTGCTGCACGAGGTCCGGGACACGGACTTCGACACCGCGTGCGGTCTGAGCGAGCTGCCGGGGTCCGGGGCCATGGGTGCCGAACTGCGGCAGTGGGCGCTGGACATGGACGCCTCGATGTTCGGCACGGACCCGTCGGACGAACCGCTGTTCACCTGGACGGAGCTGGCCCGCGACCAGGGCATGACCGAACTGGCCCGGGTCGCACTGATCCGCTTGCTGGACGAGGTCGAGTTGGGGCTGTATCAGCTCGGGCGGCCGGGCAAGTCACCGGAGGCCCTGGACACCTCGCCGTTGCGGGCGCTGAGCCACGAGTTCCAGGGACTGGGCGACAGGTTCCAGGCCTTGCGGGCCCAGCGTCTGCTCGCCGGCCTCCCGGACACGGCCTGGGCCCGGGTGTCGGCCCGGCTGACACAGGCCCGCCTCGAACGGGAGCTGGGGCAACTGCCCCAGGCCACGGCCACGTTGGCGGCCCTGCGGGCCATCCTCACCGACCCCCGGGACACCTCCCTGCGGCTCTGGCACGGGGTGAACCTCGGCCGTTACATCACCGAGGAGCACTACGCCCTCACCCGCGCGCTGGCCGACGCGGACCTCCCGGAGGAGGCCCGCGCCCTGTTGGCCTCCGCGGACGCGATACTCGGCGAGCTCTCGGGGAACGCCGCCACGGGCGTACGAGAACTCGCCGAGGAGACGGCGGAACGGGTGCGCGACCTCGGCTGACGGAGGACGGGCGCGTACGTACTGGTGGGCGGGGAGCCGTCAGCCAACCGCCAGTACCGAGCTGCTGCGGTCCGGCAGGAAGCCGTGCGACCTGCGGGCCAGGTAGTCCGCCTTGTAGCGGGGCACCTGCTGGTGCCAGTGCAGGATGCCGGACAGCCAGTTCCGCAGCTCGTCCACATAGCCGTCCATGATCGCGCGTGCCTCGTCCGTGAGCTTGAAGTCCTCGTACAGGACCGGGAATTCATGGGCGGCGACATGCTCGAACTGCTGCATGCGCTGGGTCATCAGATCGTGGATGATGCCGAGCGCGGTCGGGTAGTCGCAGTCGAAGAAGTTCTGGACGACGAGGATGCCGTTGTGGATCTCGCCCTCGTACTGGATCTCCTTCTGGTACGAGAAGACGTCGTTGATGAGCATCGCGTAGTCGGAGGCCGCCTTCTCCAGCGACTGGACGGGGCCGCTGCGGTAGACCTCCGGCGGGACCGTCCGGCCGTGGCCGATGCGGCACAGGCTCATGGTGAGGTCCGAGCCGAAGGTGGCGCGGCGCATCTCCAGGTAGTCGATCGGGTCGGGGATGCGGTTCTGGGTCATGTTGGACAGTTCCCACACCCAGCTCTCGGTCATGACGTCCACCGCGGCACGGAACGTGCGCCGCTGATCGGGGGTCATCTCGACCGTCGTACGCCGCCACAGGTCGATGAGCCCGCGTTCCATGCCGTTGACCGGGGCAGGGAACGCGTCGCCCTCGATGGGCATGCAGGCGGAGAGCCGCTCGGTGCACAGACGGGCCGCGGCCAGGTCGCGGCGGTGGCCGAAGACGAGGGGGTAGTAGTCGTCGCCGTAGGTGCCCCAGGACAGCCAGGCGGAGCTGAGGTCGAGGGCGTCGGCCGTCGCGTCCGGGTGGATGCCGGCCGCGCACAGCGGCAGGTCGGCGGCGGCGAGCTTGTCCTCGTCCCAGACGCCTTCCTGGAGCATGCCCATGCTGTGCATCCAGTCGGTGAGGCGGTACCGGGCGCCGTCCAGATGCGGGCTGAGGGTGAGCCGGAACGGCATGTAGAAATCCGGCAGTTGGGACGGGCCGACCTGCTGGTAGGGCACATGCGTGTAGGCGCGCAGGCGTTCCGCGCCTGCCGAGGCCAGCAGTGCGCCGATGTTGGTCGCGGACGTGCCGAAAGCGCCGACCCCGAACGGCCGCGACTCCTCCAGGGCCCCTTCGTTCATGTACCGGCTGGAGCGCAGATGCCACTCGTGGCCGCCGGACTGCCAGTCCTGCAGCCCGCGCGTGTACGCGGCCACCGCGGCGACCTGGTCCGGTGTGAGGCCCTTCTCCAGGGCCAGGCCGGGGACTTCGGTGAGCGCGGTGTGCTCGAACTGGTGCAGCCGTGAAGTGAGGATGTCGTTGACGGTGTCGGCGGCCTCCTGGGTCGTGCACCCGAAGAAGGTCTCCAGGACGAGTACGCCGTTGCTCAGTTCGCCCTCGTCCTCGACCTCCCGCTGGTAGGAGAAAAGGTCGTTGCGCAGGTGGACGCCGTCCGAGAAGGTCTCCATCAACACCCTGAGCGGCCTCGACTCCGCGACGGACGCGGGCACTTCGGCGGTCGCGTACTCCACGAGCCCCGCCGACCAGGGCGCGCCGCCGACCTTGCGGCGCATCTCGATGTACTCGACGGGGTTGGAGATCCGACCCTCGTTGATGTTGGACAGTTCCCACATCGACTCGTTCAGCAGATGCTCGGTGGCGACGGAGAACCGCCTGCGCCAGTCCACGGACATCGACGGAACGGTGCGTGCCCAGAGGTCGGCGAGGCCCGCCTCCACCGGATTCTGCGGCTCCGGTACGGGAGTCGAGAGGTCGAGCGGCATGAAAAGGGGCAGCCGGTCGAGATAGGCCTTGCCGCCGTCCCGGTCCTGGCTGCGTTTGAAGACCTCCAGGAAGTGGTCGTCGAAGAAGAAGACCCACACGTACCAGTCGGTGATGAGCGAGAGGTCGGGCCCGTCGCAGTCGGGGTGCGTGTACGCGCACAGCAACCCGTAGTCGTGCGCGTCGAGGTCGGACTGCTCCCAGACGCCTGAGCCCTCCAGCATTCCCATCTCCCGTGCCCAGACGGTCGAATGGGCGCGCGCCTCGTCGAGATGCGGATTCAGGCGCGCGGGATACGGCATATAGAAGTGCGGGAGTACGAACGGCTGTGTCATGGGCGGGGCCTTACCCCTGCCCCGGACGTGCCATCCACGGAGCGGGACAAGATCACACCATCGCGTGAATCAGGACCGATTCCGGGATTCCGGACGGGTGCTGTGAGTTCACTCGACATGCGAACACTACGAGACTTTCTGCGACTGCTACGAGCCCTCACCCGCCCCCGAGCGCACCGCCCGTCCGACCTGCGCCCTCAGCGCCACGAACTCGGGCAGCCCCCGCGTCCCGATCTGGTCGCGCGGGCCGGGGAGCCCGACCGGGAGGTCGAGGAGGACCCGGGAGCCTGGGCCCGGCGACAGGACGACGACGCGGTCACCGACGTACACGCTTTCGTCGATGTCGTGCGTCACGAAGACGATGGTCGCGCCGTCCGTGCGGTGCACTTCAAGGAGCAGGTCTTCGAGGTCCTCCCGGGTCTGGGCGTCCAAGGAACCGAAGGGCTCGTCCATGAGGAGCAGAGAAGGACGGCAGACGAGGGCGCGGGCGATGGCGACGCGCTGCTGCATACCGCCGGAGAGCTGCCAGGGGTGGCGGCGGGCGGCACCGGCCAGACCCACGCGCTCCAGGATCCGTTCCGCCTCCCCGCGTCGTTCGGCCCGGCCCAGACCGCGGCGGCGCAGCGGCAGCGCGACGTTCTCGCGCACGGTGAGCCAGGGGAACAGGGAGCGCCCGTAGTCCTGGAACACGACGGCGAGCCGGTCGGGCACACCGGAGACGGGCGTGTCGTCGACGGTGACCGTGCCCTCGTGTGCGGGCAGCAGTCCGGCGATGGTGCGCAGCAGCGTGGACTTGCCGCAGCCGGACGGGCCGACGACGCACAGGAGTTGACCGTCGGGCACGGTGAGGCTGATGTCCCGCAGGACGCTGTGGTCGCCGTAGTGCTGGCCGAGGGAGTCGAGGGTGAGCATCCGGATCGGTCACCTGTCCTGAGGGGCTGGGGTCATGTGGGTCGCTTGCTGCCGATCAGCCGCTTCTCGACCGCCAGCAGGCCTGTGTTGAGGAGGTGTCCGAGGGCGCCGAGCAGGACGAGGGCCGCCCATACGGTCAGCAGGTCGGAGCGCGACTGGGCGTCGGTGAGGGTGAAGCCGATGCCGTTGGCGGTGCCCGGCAGCAGCTCCGAGAACACCATGAGGATGAGGGAGAGCGAGAGGCTCAGCCGAAGCCCGGCGAAGATGCGCGGCAGCGCGGAGGGCAGAAGCAGCAGCCAGAGCCGTTCGAACGCGGTCAGACGCAGCACGGTGGCCACTTCGAGCCGCAGCGGGTCGACATTGCGCGCCCCGTCCGCCGTGTTGATCAGCACGGGCCATACGGCACTGAAGACGATCGACGCGATCTGCATCTGCGTACCGAAGTCGAGCACGACGACGAAGACGGGTACGAGGGCCGGGGGCGGGACGGCGCGCGCGAACTGGAGGACCGGGTTGCACAGGGCGTACGCCCGGCGCGACCGCCCGACCGCGATACCCAGCGCAACCCCGGCGACGGCGGCGAGCGCGAACCCGACAGCCATCCGGCCGAGGCTGGGCAGGATGTTGTCGACGGCGGCGTCGGTGAGGAAGAGATGGCTGACGGGGCCGGAGAACCACAGATCGTAGGCGTGGCGTGCGATACGGCCGGGAGGAGGGAAGTAGACGCTGCCGTGCGCACGGGCGGCGAGCTGCCAGACGCCCACGGCGAGGGCGAGCACGAGCCAACGGAGCAGCGCGCCTCGGGCGCGGGAGCCCACACGGGCGGTACGGGAGGCGATAAGGGTGGGGGAGGCAGAACCGGTTCCGGCGGTCCCGGTCTTCTTCTGGGCGGTGTCCGCGCGTGGTGGCTTGTCGGCCGTGGGCCCTGTGCGGCCGCTCATGGGTGAACCTCGTGGTCGGAGACGTCGGTGGCGGACCGCTCGCCACGGACCGACGCGGACGCAGGGCGTGCTTGGCGCTCGCGTGGCCGGTGTTCCGGTGTCCACGGAAACGCTCTGCGTTCACACCGCACGAGCACCCCGTCGATGACCAGGCCCAGGGTCCCGGCCCACATCACACCTGCCAGGACGTCCCGGGTGCCGTCGGTCGCCGTGCCCGCCTGGGCGATGAAGATGCCGAGGCCCTCGCCGAAGCCGGCGAGGATCTCCGTGGCGACGGCGAGGATGAGGGCGATCGCGGCCGAGATGCGGATACCGGCCGCGATGAAGGGTGCCGTGCCGGGGAGTTCGACGTGGAGCAGCACGGAGAGGCGGCCGAAGCCGAAGGCGCGCAGGGTGTCCTTGGCGAGGGGATCGGTCTCGCCGAGTCCGTAGACGGTGTTGAAGAGGATCGGCCAGACCGAGGCGTAGGTGATCAGTGCGACCTTGGTCTCGGTGCCCGAGCCGAGGAGGAGGGAGACCAGGGGGATCAGTGCGACGGACGGCATCGGGCGCAGGAACTCGACGATCGCGCGTACGGCGGCGTCGACGACCGGCACGCTCCCGAGCAGCAGCCCCAGCGGGATCGCTATCGCGCAGGCCAGCCCCAGTCCCAGGGCCCATGCGCGCAGGGTCGCCCCGAGCCCGTCCAGAAAGGCCCGGTCGCCCGCCAACTCCACGGCCCGGGCCAGGACTTCGGACGCCGGCGGCAGATAGCTGCGCCGTACGATCCCGGCCCTGCTCACCGCCTCGCACACCCCGAAGGCGAGGAGCACGCCGAGAACACCGAGCACCGGCTCCTGCCGTACGCGTACCCGACCCCGGCCCAACTCCCGCACCTGTGCCCGTTCTCGTACCCGTTTCACCGCACCAACAGCGTCGCCGGATCGATCGCCTTCTTCAACAGCCCCTGTTTCTCCATCAGTTCGGTCAGCCGGGCGATCTGTGTGGCGTCCATGACCGGAGGGAAGACCGGCAGGTCGATGGAGTTCGCCTGGTCCGCCGTCACCTTCGTGTACGTCGGCACCACTGCGCGTACGGCCGACGGGTCCTCGCCGGCGATCTGCGCGGCGGCCTTGATGGCCCGTTGGAAAGCGGCGAGGGTCTCCGGGTTCTCGGTGGCGTACTGGTTGGTGGTGACGTAGCCGCTGAGGGGGATCGTCTCGACGGGTGGGGACGAGCCGTCGATGAGCACCCTTGCCTTCAGTTCGTCCTGGATGACGCTGTCGAAGGGCTCGACCACGTGGATGGCGTCGACCTGCCCCTTCTCCAGCGCGGCACCCATCTGCGGGAAGGGGACCTGCCGGTATTCGGGAAGCCCGGCGCCCGCCTGCTCCAGGATCTCGTTGAAGGTCAGCGACTGGACGTTGTTCAGGACGTTCACGGCGACCTTGCGGCCCTTGAGGTCGGCGACGGTCTCGATGTCCGAGTCCTTCGACACCAGCACATCCATCATGCGCGGCGCGGCTCTGATCGACTCGGCGACGATACGGATGTCGAGGGTGCCCTTCTCATGGGCCTGGAGGTAGGTGACGTAGTTCGCGCTCGCGACCACGTCGACCTGGCCCTTCGCCAGCGCGGGCAGCGCCTGGAGGCTCTGCTGGACCTGCGTGATACGGACGTCGAGTCCCTCCTTCTCGAACAGACCGCGGTCGCGCGCGATGTAGAGCGCGACGCAGTCGATCAGCGGCAGGGCAGCGACATCGATCCGTTCCTTGCCGTCGTCCGAGGAGGACGAGTCCGAGCCGTCGCCGCCACAGGCCGCGACGGCCAGAGTCAGGGCGGCCAGCACCGCCGCGAGTTTTCCTCTTCCTGGACTTCCCGAACTTTCCGAGCGCAATGGACGTAACGCCATGGGCGCATGCCTATCAAATATTTGACATGATCACCACAGGTCAACGAGCCACCTGGACCACCGCACGCGTACCGCTCGTCCGCCAGCGCTGCCCTTCCGCGGCCACGAGCGCGGTCTCGGTACGGGCGTCGAGGCCGACGATCACGTCCGACTTCAGGGTGCGCAGGGCGGCCACCGGGCCGGGGAAGTACTCGGTGACGTCCGCGAACGGGGTGGTCGGGGGCCGGAGTCGGTCACCGACCAGACGGCGGTAGTTCAGGTCGCCCTTCATCACGGTGACCGTGGCCGAGGCGAAGTCCTCGCGCAGGTCGTCGGGCATCTCCGCGTACGGGAGGGGGGCGCAGGAGAAGGGGTGGGCGCGTACCGTGAGGCGGCCGTCGGCCATCGCGGACCAGAGGCGGTGACCGTACGCGGCGGCCTCGCCCGGAGCGCGGGTCAGCCGGCGCAGGGCGTCGACGACGTCGGCGGTGGTCGCGTCGGAGACGAAGAACGGGTGCGGTTTCACGTGCAGGACGGCGCGTTCGGCGTACCCCCGGGTCAGCAGGTGGTCCAGGAGCAGTAGATCGGGGACGAGTTCACGGCCCGCGTTGTCCGCGACCAGGCACACCGTGCCGGCGTCGCGTCGGGTGGGCCGGAGCAGCGACCAGAGGGACTCGCTGTCGTCTGCGACGAGTCCCGCCGCCTCTCCGCCCTCGTCCGCGCCGGAGAGCCGGAAGCCGAGGTCGGCCCGGTTGCCCCACAACGACCCGTGGAGCAGGGCGCGCGCCTGTTCCTCCTCCGGCCTGCCCACCAGGTCGTCGAGCGCGGCCAGTTCCTCGTCGGTCTCGGGGGCGTCCAGTTCGGCGAGTTTGAAAGGGCGGAAGGGGTCGATCCCACGCCAGGCGCCGGCTCCCCCGTCTCCGCCGAAGTACCCGACCGCTTCGAGGAGTTGGCGGTAGAAGTACCCCTCCGCCCACAGCCACGGCACGTCGAACCAGGACCGGCCCGCGTACTCCCGGGTCCCCCACTCCTCCCACTGCTCCCGGTCCTCGGCCCCGGCCGGGAGCGGTTCGACGGCGCCCTCGGTGCAGTTCTTGAGGAGCGCGTCGAGCGCGCGGTGCTGCTCGGGGCCGTACGGGAAGGCGTCCCGTACCTTCTGGATGAGCGCGGGATGCCGTTCGGCCAGCACGCTCCAGGGGAACGACCCCGGCTCGTTGGAGAGGATCACAGGCGGGGACACGGAGTCGGAGACAGGCATGAGCCTCACGCTACCGCCCCCCTCAGGGGCGCGAGGAACTGCGCGACCAGCCACAACCAACCGGTCACCCGGCACTCAACCGCAAGCCCCTCCCCAGTAGCCGCACGGCCAGTCTCACGCCACCACCCTTATCTCCCGCTCCAGTTGCGCCACCAGGCTCAGATACCGCGCCCGCCTCGGCGTGGGCACCAAGGCCCGGATGGTGAGGCGCCACATGTCCGCCGTACGGCGGGGCTGGCGGGCCACCGGCTCCACCGCTCGGCTCACCACGCGGCTGCCGACGAAGAAGCTGACAAGGGAGTGCGCCATCGCGTCGACGTCGATGTCCGGATGGACGTCGGACTCCTTGACCGCGCCGAGGAGTTTGCCGGACGCGATCTCCGACCACTCGCGGAACGGGTGCCGCAGCGGCGGCCGTACGACGACGTCGCCGGCGGCGAGACGCAGGCCCGCCCGGGAGATCGGGCCCTCGACGGCCATCCTGGTGATCCCGAAGGTGATGCGGATCAGCGCTTCGAGCGAGGAGTAGCCGCGGCCCTCGATGTCCCTGGCCATCCGCCGGGAGGTCCTGGACTGGATCTCCAGGATGGCGTGGGCCAGATCCTCCTTCGCCGCGAAGTGGAAGTAGAGGGCGCCTTTGGTGACATGGGCGTGCTCGACTATGTCGCTCAGGCTGGTCGACTCATAGCCATGGCGGTCGAACAGGTCGGCCGCGGCCGTGATGATCGTCGCACGGGTCTGCTCGGCGCGTAACTGCCTCGCCATCGGCGCCCACCCCTTCCCACACCGTCCCGGCGCTCCCGAACTCCCTGAAGAAAAACGGGATATGCCGTTTGTTTCTTACTGCCTGTACAAGATAGCCGACCGTTCCATGGTGCCCACCACACACTCGAAAACCGTGTGTCCCTCCTGTGTTCCCACCACCTTCAGGGCCCCGTCACCTTGATCCGTGGACTCTATCCAGGTGGGCAGGTCCAGTTCGGCGAACTGATGGAAGGTCGTGTCGAAGGACACGGGTATCAGCCCGCCGTCGGGGCCGGTCCGCGCCAGCGCCGCCTGGCGGGCGGCCTCCAGGAGCAGCATGCCCGGTATGTGATCGAGAGGATGGTCGAAGAAAACAGCATGACCGGTATCAACTCGCAACTGCCAGTCACGATCGTCCTGTTGAGGCGGTGCCAGAACGACGTCCGCCGCCGAGTCCCGGCCCACGTCGGCGGCCGGCAGCCCCGGCGGGACGGGCAGCGCGGTCACGCCGGCCGCCGTACGACCGCCGCGCAGCCTGCTGAAGACGGCGCCGCTGGTGCAGGTGAAGGCGACGTCGGCATGCGCGACCAGCTCGCCGTCCAGCAGTACGTCGGCCGCGTAACGGGCCGAAACCAGGCGCTTGCCTCGATGGCGGATGTCGGAGAAGGTGATGTCGACGGTGGGTTCGGCAGGGACCGGCCCGACGCCCAAGTGCTCGGGGAACGTCGTGATCCGGAACTCCTGGAGCACGAACTGGTGGTCCAGGGGCACCTGGTACTCGGTGTGGTTGAGCAGGGTTCCGGCCTGACGCACGGTCTCCACGACGAG
Source organism: Streptomyces sp. GQFP (assembly GCF_021545335.1). GTDB lineage: Bacteria > Actinomycetota > Actinomycetes > Streptomycetales > Streptomycetaceae > Streptomyces. The sequence goes on from NZ_CP089312.1 coordinate 1,922,334, forward strand.
CAGCGGATCGTAGGCCGTCCGGTCGGCCGACACGTGTAAACAGTGGACTCGCGGCCACTGTGCGGAGACGCTGAACCGGTCGGTCTCCGTTCGGGACCAGCCGGTGGGGAACGTCTCCGCGATCGCCGCACGGTGCACGAGTTGGCGCGGAACGCTCGCCGTCATGAGTGGGATTTCGGCAGACTGCGGCACTGGAAGCAATGTCTCTCCCTCGGTCCCCCGAATGGCGTGGCAGACGGAAAGGCGCCCGCTCCGGTGAGCGTTAGAGTACGAGGCGACCGGTTTGTTTTCAACGAGATCAGTCGGTCCGGCCCTATGATCGGCGGTTCCGGCGCACCTGACCACGCGTCGTCACGCACCAGCACGGCACTGAATACGGCACCGAATACGGACACCGGCCAACTGGGCGCCAGGGAGGGGCTCTTATGGCGAAACAGGAGCGCGCCATCAGGACGCGCAGGGCGATCCTGGAAGCCGCGGGCGCGGTTTTCGACGAACACGGCTACACGTCCACGACCATCGCGATGGTCCTTGAGCGGGCCGAGGTCACCAAGGGCGCCCTGTATTTTCACTTTCCTTCCAAGGAATCGCTCGCGCAGGCGGTGCTCGACGAGCAGGTGCCGTTCGGCACGGTCCCGGAACAGCCCTGCAAACTGCAGGAGATCATCGACATGACGTTCGTCGTGGCGCAGCGGCTGCTGACCGACTCCCTGCTGCGAGGCAGCGTGCGGCTGACGGTGGACCAGGCGACGCCCCCCGGGGTCGACCACTCCGGACCGTTCCGGCAGTGGGGGGAGCGGCTGATCGTGCTGATGGAACAGGCTGGCGCCCAGGGCGAGTTGCTGCCCACGGTGAAGCCGCAGGACACGGTGGAGCTGCTGGTGGGGGGCTTCGCGGGCATCCAGTTGATGTCGCGGGCCCTGACCGACCGGGCGGACCTCGCGCACCGTATCTCGGTCCTGTGGTCCCACATCCTGCCCGGCATCGCGGTACCGGGGCTCCTGCTCGGACTGGACAGCCGGGCCGACCGCGGCGTCCGCATCCTCTCCCCGGCCCCGGCCCCGGTCCCGGTCCCCGTCCCGTGATTCTGCTGACGGGGGCCACCGGCACCGTCGGCCGACTGGTCGCCGAACGCCTGGCGGGCACCGGCCCGCTGCGCCTGCTCACCCGCGACCCGCACCGCGTCACCCTCGCCGGTCCCGGAGTCGAGGTGGTGCGCGGGGACTTCGACGACGCCGCCGGGCTGCGCACGGCGCTGGCCGGCGTACGGTCCGCTCTGCTCGTCACCGCGAACCCGCTGGCGCCGGCCCAGGACGAGAACTTCGTGGCGGCCTCCCGAGCGGCGGGGGTACCTCAGGTGGTGAAGCTGTCGGCCCAGGCGGTGACCGACCCCGGGGCCACCGACCTGATCACACGGTGGCAGCGGTGCAACGAGGAACTCCTGCGCGCCTCCGGCCTGGCGTGGACCTTGCTGCGTCCGCGCGCCTTCATGTCCAACACCCTGGGCTGGGCCCGCTCCGTCCGGGAGGAGGGGGTCGTCCGGGGCCCCTACGGCACCTCGCGGAACGCGAACGTCGACCCGCGGGACATCGCCGACGTGGCGGTACGGGCGCTCACGGACCCGGAAGCGCACGCGGGGCGGGCGTACGCGCTGACCGGACCGGCCGGAGTCACTCCGGTCGAACAGACGGAGATCCTGGGCGAGTTGCTGCAACGGCCCCTGAAGTTCGTCGAGTTGACGGAGGACGAGGTTCTGCGGGGGCTGCTCGCCCGTTACCCGGAGGCGGTGGCCCACGCCCTCGTGGAGAGTGCGGCGCGGGGGCGGGACGGGGCCAAGGGGCAAGTGGAGCCGGATGTGGCGGAGTTGCTCGGCCGGCCGGGGCGCTCGTACCGGGAGTGGGCTGCGGAGCATCTGGCGGAGTTCAGCGGGTAGCTCCGCTGGATGGGCGGTTCGTTCGCTGCGGGTAGCTCCGCTGGATCGGCGGTTCGTTCGCTGCGGGTAGCTCCGCTGGATCGGCGGTTCGTTCGCTGCGGGCCGGTGGGGGCTGGTCGCGCAGTTCCCCGCGCCCCTTTCGGGACGCGGGTCCCGCGCCCGACCTCCCCAGGTCATCACGTACGGCACATGACAGCGGCGGGTCGGTAAGCGTCCATCCACGCCTGCCGACCCGCCCGTCTCTGTCACACCTTCAGCTCACTGAATCAGAAGGTGAGCTTCCAGCTGTTGATCGTGCCCGTGTCCGAGGCGGCCACGTCCTGGACGCGGAGCTTCCAGGTGCCGTTGGCCACCTCGCTGGAGGCGTCCACCGTGTACGTGGCGCTCACGTTGTCGGCGGAGTCCGAGGTGCTGGAGGCCTTCAGCGGGTAGGTCGTGCCGTCGGGCGCCACCAGCGTGATGACCAGGTCACCGCGGTAGGTGTGGGTGATGTCGACGCCGACCTGGAGGGCCGAGGGGGCGTTGCCGGTCCGGCCGCTGACGGCGATCGAGGACTCGACGGCGGAGCTGTTGTCCGGGATCGAGACCGCGGTGGTGGAGGAGAAGGTGGTGCCCGTGGTCGTACCGCTCACGGCCTGCACGGTCTTGGTCGCGTCGGCCAGACCGGCGCCGCAGCCGCCCGAGCAGGCGCCGGGCAGGGCACGGGAGTTGGTCTTGATCGCCGACTCGATCTGGGCCGGGGTCAGCGAGGAGTTCGCCGACTTCATCAGCGCGGCGAGGCCCGCGATGTGCGGGGCGGCCATGCTGGTGCCCTGGTAGTAGGCGTACGACTCGGTCGAAGGGCCCTGCGTGCCGGAGTTCAGCGTGGACAGGATGCCGTTGGCGGTACCGGTGCTGGTCTGGCCGCCGGGGGCCGCGATGTCCACGGTGGAGCCGTAGTTGGAGTACGAGGCCTTGGCGCCCGTACGGCTCAGTGCGGCGACCGAGATGACGTTGCTGCAACTGGCCGGCGAGTAGTTGGCCGCGTTGGCGTTGCTGTTGCCCGCCGCGACGACGACCGTGGTGCCACGGCCCACGGCGTTGGTGATCGCCGTCTGGGTGGCCGTGGTGCACGCACCGGAGCCGCCCAGGCTCATGTTGATGACCTTGGCGACGTTGGCGTTGGCCGGGACTCCGGAGACGGTGCCGCCGGACGCCCAGGTGATGGCGTCGATGATGTCGGAGTCGTAGCCGCCGCACTTGCCGAGGACGCGCAGCGGGGAGATCTTCGCGTTGTACGCGATGCCCGCGACACCCTTGCTGTTGTTCGTGGCGGCGGCGATGGTGCCCGCGACATGGGTGCCGTGCCAGGAGGAGTTACTGGAGCCGGTGCCGGTGCCGCACTCGTCGGTGGCGTACCAGTCGCCCGGGTCGGCCGGGTTGCTGTCACGGCCGTTGCCGTCCACCGAGACGGCGGTGTCGGAGATGAAGTCGTAGCCCGCGACGATGTTGGCGGCCAGGTCGGAGTGGGTGACATAACCGGTGTCGATGACGGCGACGGTCACGCCGGTGCCGGTCGCGGTGGTCCAGGCGTCCGGGACGCGCATGCCCGCGGTGGTCTCGAAGAGGTCCCACTGCTTGCTGTACTCGGTGTCGTTCGGGTCGGCCTGCGGCTTGTTGAGGCGGTCCGGTACGACGTAGGCGACCTGCGGGTCGGCCTGGTACTCGGCGATGACGTCGGCGACGTCCGCCTTGCTGAGCTGCTCGCCCAGGTCGACGAGGGCGGCACCGGTGCCGAGGCGGCGCTGGAAGTCCAGGCTCTCGCCGGCCTCCTTGCCCTTCGCGACGGCGTCGGCGTCGGCGGCCTGGTTCGACCTGGCCTCGGCGGCGCCGGCCTTGTAGCCGACGATGAGTCGCTCGGCCGGGACGGCGACCGCCTGTGCGGCGGCTTCCGGTGCGGTGGCGGGAGCGGCGGGCTCCTGGGCGAAGGCGACCGAGGTGGTGGCGGCGGCGACCAGCGCGGCGGAGACCGCGGCGGCGGATATCAGCTTCCGCCCCGTGGCACGGGTGGGTGAGGTACGCAAGGGCTTGCCTTTCGTGGCCGTACTCCGGGCAGCCTGGAGGGCGGCGCGGAGTGGCGGTCGATTCGCTTCGTCGTCGAAGCGGCGGGGGGTGCAGTCGAAAAGCGGCGCGGCGGCCGGCCAAGCGCGAGCGGCCCGTTCCGGGGTTACCTGTGGGGCGGCTGTGGTGGAACAGTAGGCAAAGAGAAGGTCATCCGGATACAGGGGAAACCCTCGATCCGTCCGGTTCCACACCCTCGAACGCCGGAAACCGCCCCTGAACGACGGCCAGTTGACCGGGTTGGGCGAGTTACGGGGGATTGGCGGCGTGTGCGGCGGGGCGAGCGGCGGTGGGTGTGGCAGTCGTGTGGCGATTGAACGCGGTCTGCCCGCTTCCCGTACTGCCCGAAGGCGGACCCGTTCCCGGGCCGCCCCGCAGCAGACCTGTTCAGACCTGTTCCCCCCCTCGGTCGAGGAGACATCCCGATGACCGCCCACCGCCGTACTCTCTCGGCCGCCGCACTCTCCTGCACCGCCGTCGTCGCGGCACCGCTGTTGCTGACGTTGTCGGCGGCGGCTCCCGCCCAGGCGCACGGTGCGCCGACGAAACCGGTCAGCCGTGCCTACGCCTGCTCCCCCGACGGCGGCAGCACGGCCGGTACGGCGGCCTGCCGGGCGGCGCTCACCGCGAACGGCGGGGCGCCCTTCACCTTCTGGGACAACCTGCGGGTCGCGGACGTGAACGGCCGGGACCGCGCGGTGATCCCCGACGGCAAGCTGTGCAGCGGCGGGCTGCCCGACTACCGGGGGCTCGACATCGCCCGCGCCGACTGGCCCACGACCACGTTGTCGCCGGGCGCGCGGCTGACGATGACGTACCGCTCGACGATCCCGCACACCGGCACGTTCAAGATGTTCCTGACGAAGCCCGGGTACGACCCGGCCGAGCCGCTGAAGTGGTCCGACCTGCCGGCCAAGCCGTTCGCCGAGGTCAAGGACCCGTCGATGACGGGCGACGCGTACCGCATCAACATGACGCTGCCCTCGGACCGGACCGGCCGCCACGTCCTGTACACGATCTGGCAGAACTCCAGTACGCCGGACACGTACTACTCGTGCTCGGACGTGGTTTTCCCGAAAGCGAAGAGCGACGGGGGCAACTCCGGCGGCGCCGGCAGCTCCGACGCGTCCGCGAGCACTGCGGCGCAGACCAAGCCCGCCCAGTCCCCCACGCCGACCGATGCGGCCGAGGAACCGTCGAGGACGGCGGAGACGGAAGAGGCGGCGGAGTCCGCCGACTCCGCCGCCCCACAGGCCGGAAGCACCGTGGCCGGCGCCCCGGTGGCGGCCACCACCGACGGCTCCGGACCGCGGTACGCGGTCGCGGGCGGCGCCGCGGCCGTACTGCTCGCCGTGGTCGCCGCCCTCGTCCTGCGGCTGCGCCGCCGGTGAACACCGGCGACCCAGCCGTCCATTGACGGATCGTCAGTTGACGAAGACCGTGGCGTTGCCCTGCGTCACGTCCTGCACCGGGGCGTACTTGGCGGTGAAGTAGCCGCTGCTGAAGCACAGCGACGAACCGGACGTCTTGGTGAACGCCTGGGCCGCGAAGTTGATGCTGTTGTCGGCCTCGCCGGTCGTACCGGTCAGGCTGGGCGCCTGGTAGACGCAGTTGATGCTGCCCAGCAGGGTGCTGAGCACCACGGTCGTCTGGATGGTGGAACCGGAGGCCGGGGTGACGGTGACGGTGCCGTCGGAGCCGACCGCGGTGGTGTAGGGCAGGTTGTTGACGGTCACGCTGGTCACCCCGAGGACCCCGAGGACGTTGCTGGTGCAACTGCCGAAGGTGTGGGCGGTGACCGACTCGGTCGCGGTGCCCGGCGCGGTGGGGTTGGTCAGCACCGAGGCGGTGAAGGTCGACGCCGAGCAGGAGACGCCGCTCGTGCCGGTCGCGCTGGAGTAGAGCGTGGCGGTGGTGCCGGAGGCGAGGGAGGCGCTGAGGACGTCGCCGACGGCGACGGCGTCGCCGGCCGCGCTGCCGACGGTCAGCACGGTGTCGGCGGCGGACGCGGGGGTGACCGCGGCGACGGAGAGGCCGGCGACAGCGGCGGCGAGGGCCAGGGCGGAGCGGGTGCGAGTACGCATGATGCGGGTGCCTCTTTCTGGAACTGGGGGTGTTGGGGGGCGTGTTGGGGGCGTGTTGGGGGTGAGGTGGGGGGTGGTGTCTAGGGGGTCAGGACGTGCGGAAGTACGCGTGGGAACGCGTGCCGCCGCCTGAAGGGCATGGAATGAACCCGAGGACATGGGATGAACCCGAGAGCGCGGGAAAGGAGCCGTCGCCGGCCCGCGACGCCTTCTCCGTACGTGACGGACCGGCAACGACAACCGGCCGGTGACCGACAGGAAGGCTTGGAGGGAGGCTTCCTGGCCGGACCGGGCGGGACAGGGCGACCCGGCGACGGCCCAGGGGGGAAACGGCCGTACCGGTGCCTCGGAGGCGGACTTCGGAATGAGCGTTGAGTCCGGGAAGAGCGGCTTGCACCGCTGCGGATCCGGCGCCACGGATCCGGGGAAACCACGGCAGTTCTAAACCTGAGGAACCGTCAACGTCAAGGTGCAGAGCGGAAGTTGATGTCTCCGATCCAACTTTCCCGTGGTTTTCCGCGCGTCCCTCCGAGCCCTCGGAGACCCCTCTGGACGCCCCGGACGACCCTAGATCACCCCGTGAAGCCACAGGTGGCGCATAATCCGCACCCTTTTTTCACAACTCCCTTGACCCTCCAAAGTAACCACGGGTAACTTCCTCGGCGGCTACTGGTGCGTAACCGTGAAAGCCCTTGCAATCGCCGGGAGTTGCGAGGAGACGGATACCCCAGCTGCTGTCCGCGCCAGGACAACACGCCACTGAAGCCCGACCAGCATTGACGCATTGACTATGCACTTGGGAGCAGCCATGGCCTCGTCCTCGGACGTCTCGTCGTCCGCCGGATCCAACCCCGAGCAGCCGGAGAGCGGTAACGCCTCCGGTGGCTCCGGGGGCTCGGGATCCTCCAACGTGTCCGAATTCTTCGAAGGCGCCGGAAAGGGCGCCGAGCGACGCGGGCGGGTCCGTGGACGCCGCGCCGCCATCATGGCGGTGCCGGCCACCCTGATCGCCGCGACGCTCGCGGTACTCACCGCCGAGGGCGCCCTGGGCGTCCAGTTCGCCATCTCCGGCATGCCGTTCACGGTCACCGCGACCGAGCTGAACGGCACCGGCTTCGAGCAGTTCGGCGGCCTCGACCACATGATCGAGAACAGCCCGAACGAGGGTGACACCGGCGGTCAGGTGCTGGTCATCACCTCCGCGATCAAGAGCGCGTCGCTCACCAAGCTGTGCCAGAGCGTCGACCTCGGCGGCATCAACCTGCTGATCAAGGCCGGCAGCAGCGGCACTCCGGTGACCGCGACCGACCTGACGACCGACTCCACCGAGCTGTCGGGCAACGCGTCGTTCGACAACATCGAGATCGGCAACGATGCCAGCACGCTCACCAAGGCGGGCGTCAAGGGTCCGCGCGGTGTCTTCAGCCAGCAGGCGGACACCGTCCACATCTCCAACCTGCGGCAGACCAACTACGCGACCACGGCCGCGGTGTTCAAGCTGCCCGGGCTGAAGCTCAGTTTCAGCCAGTCGGGTTGCTGATGTCGGCCGACATACGGCAGGGGGTGCGGCCCGCCTTCAGAGCATGGCGGGCCCACCGTCCGTTCCTGGCCGGGGTGCTGCTCACCCTGGGCGGGGCGGAGATCCTGGTCACCATGAAGGTGTCGCTCAAGGTCGTCCTGCACATCGGTATGCAGGGTCTGGCGGGCTATCTGCTGCCGTCGCTGATGATCGTGTGCGGTCTGCTGATCATCTTCAACCCCGCACAACGCCTGTTCTACTCGATCGTCGGCATCCTGCTGACGCTGGGCACATGGCTCACCTCGAACCTGGGCGGCTTCTTCGTGGGCCTCACCCTGGGCGCCGTGGGCAGTTGCATGGCCTTCGGCTGGCTCCCGGACCAGGAACCCCGGGTCAGCCGCCGTCAGCGACGCAAGATCAAGCGGGAGCACAAGGCGGCCGTGGCGGCTCGGACGACCACGGATTCCAAGGCGCCGACGACAACGACGGACGACGGTCAGGACGACACCGGAGAGGGCAGCCTGCGCGGCTCGATGCGCTCCTCCACCGTCGACTCCCCTTCACACCTGACGACATAGGCACCCTTGCCCGGCAACTCCGCGACTGCCTCGACGAGTTCGGTCCCTCGGTAGACGAGGCCGACCCCGTCGTCGGTGCAGTGCGTGGTGGGCAGGGTGCCGTCGGCAACCAGCGTGTGGACGAGCGGGCGGCGGCCCGCGTCGCTGTCGTAGTGGAGCCCGTTGCCGTACGGCAGAAACCCCAACGCGTCGGTGAGCGGCCGGAGTTCGGGGCCGAAGGAGTCGGTGGTGCCACCCCTGAACCAGCAGAGGGAGCCCGCGCTCAGCCGCTGAGCACCACGCCGGCCTCCCAGGCGCGCCGCATGATCCGGTCGAGGCCGTGCACCCGCCACACCGCCAGCAGGTTCGCGACCGAGCCGCCCATGACCCAGACGACGTCCTGTTCGAGCACCGCGCCCTCGACGTCGTCCACGTTCGGCATGGGGAAGAGCTGCAGCGGCGTGAGGTCGAAGCCCGCGACCCGGGCGGCCTCGCCCATGCGGGCGGCGTAGTGCTCGGCGTCCCCGATCGCCGTACCGACGTACAGAACGCGCGGCCTGCGGCCGTGGGCTCCGGAGAGATCGACGGCGTCTCGCCGCACTCTGCTTCCCGGGCGCGGAGCGGCGCTGCGGCTTGCCCCGCGGAGCCGAATGTGACGAACACACGTGCCCGTGTTCGCCGATAGGAGTGATCGCGACGGGAGAGGGGAGCGGGCGTGTGGATCTCGTACGTATGGTCGTCCGACAGAGGGCGGGTGACCGGAACCTGGACGGGGAGCGAGGACGTGGCGGAAACGGCAGGGGCCGACGGAGCGGGGCATGCCCGGTACACGTTCCGGCTTCGAGTGTCGTCCACCGCCCTCACGCTGCTGAGGGCGGAGGGGGACCGGTGCCGGTGGGTGTGGAACGAGTGTGTGGACAAGTCGAAGCAAACCCACTCCTGGAACAGCAACCGTCCAGAGGGCACCGACAAGCGCAACTGCGGTCCTGCGCAGCTCGACAGGATGCTGACCGGTGCCCGTGCGCGCACGCCGTGGCTGCGTGAGGGCTCCAGCGTTCCGCAGCAGCAGTTCATCCGGGATTTCGGCAGGTCCAAGGCCAAGGCGCAAAAAGACATCCGCGATCGGGTTCCGCAGCACCGCCGGGCCGGGATGCCGAAGTGGAAGAAGAAGCGCGAGACGCTGCCGACGTTGAACTACACCCGGCGTGGCTTCCGCCTCAAGGACGGCAGGCTGCATCTGGCGGGCGGCATCGCCTTGACGGTGGTGTGGTCGCGGGACCTTCCTGCCGAGCCGTCATCGGTGCGCGTCTATCAGGACAGCCTCGGGCACTGGTACGCCAGCTTCGTCGTCCCCGCCGAGGTGCGGCCGCTCCCCGAGACCGGCCGCGTGATCGGCATCGACTGGGGTGTGAAGGAGACTGCGACCACCACCAGCGACGCCCATGATCTCCCCCACGCCCAGCACGGGCAAAAGGCCAAGGAGAAACTGTCCCGGTACGACCGGATGATGGCCCGCCGCAAGCCCGCCAAAGGGCAAGCGGCCTCCAAGGGGTACCGCGAGGCCATGAAGTGGCGGGCGAAGACGTACCAGAAGATCGCCCGCCAGCGGCAGGACACCGGCCGCAAGTGGGCGAAGAAGGTCGTGACCGACCACGACGCGATCGCTGTCGAGGACTTCAAGCCGAAGTTTCTCGCCAGGACCACCATGGCCAGGAAGGCCGCTGACGCCGCCATTGGCGCCAACAAACGGGCCCTGATCGAGATGGGCCGCAAGCACGCACGCCGCGTGCACCTGGTCCACCCCGCGCACACCACCATGGACTGCGCGCACTGCGGAGCGAGAGCCAAGCACGCACTGCCGCTGGGAATGCGCGCCTACACCTGCACCACCTGCGGAACCGCATCCCCCCGGGACAAGAACTCCGCACACGTGATGCTCATCCGGGCTGGCCTCAACCCGGCTGGTGCCGAGGGCGTGAGACCATTCGGGGCGCCGCCCCGAATGGCAGCCTGAGCCAGGAATCCCCTCCCCTGAGGGAGGGGAGGATTCAAATCGCTCTCGCCCTGGGCCAGCGCCCACACGATGTGCAGCCGGGCGGGCGAGGCGAGCAGCCCGAAGGCCCCGGCGGCCTCCGCCAGCACCTCGGCGGACGGATCGTCGGAACCGGGGCTGCCCGTACCTGTTACCACCGGCCCAGTTTAGGCCCGTACGGGACCCGTGCTGCTCCGCACGATGAGGTGGGCGGGGATGACGGTGACAAGGCCCGTGTCCGGCTCCGCACCGGCCGTCGCACCCATGTTCGCCTGACCGTCGATCCGTGCCAGGAGCAGCCGCAGCGAGCGTGTGCCGATCTCCTGGAAGTCGGTGCGGATGGTCGTCAGCGGGGGCAGCAGGTGGGCCGCTTCCGGGATGTCGTCGTAACCGACGACGCTGACGTCGTGCGGGACCCGGCGGCCGGCCTCGTGGAAGGCGCGCAGCGCGCCGAGCGCCATCTGGTCGTTGGAGGCGAAGACGGCGGTGACGTCCGGATCGCGGGCGAGCCGCCGGCCCAGTTCGTATCCGGAGTCGGCGCTCCAGTCGCCGACGAGCGGCTCGGGCACCTCGGCCCCGGCCTTCTCCAGGGTCTCGCGCCAGCTCGCGGCCCGGCGTTCGGCGGAGGTCCAGCCGGTGGGTCCGGCGATGTGCCGGACCGTACGGTGGCCCAGGTCCAGGAGGTGTTCGGTGGCGAGGCGCGCTCCGCCCCGAGAGTCGGCGGTGACCATGGGGGTGTCGTCGCCGAGGGCGTTGTCCATCACGACGAGGGGGATGTCGAGGTGCGCCTCGGCGAGCGCCTTGCCCACCCGCCGCTGCGGGGCGATGGCGATGACCCCGTCGGCGCCCTCCGCGGACAGCCGGTCCACGGCCTGGACGACGGTGTCCCGGTCGGCGGTGTCGAGGGCGATGGAGCTGACCAGGTAACCCGCGTCCTGGGCCGCGGTGTTGATCGCGGTGAGCGTGGAGGCGGGCCCGTAGCGGGCCGCGTCGAAGGAGATCACCCCGAGCATCCGGGTCCGCCCGCTGGCCAGCGAACGTGCGCTGCGGCTCGGCCGGTACCCGAGCGACCGCATGGCCTCAAGGACGGCTTCCCGGGTCTCGGCCCGCACGGCCGGGTTGTCGTTGAGCACCCGCGACACGGTCTGCTTGGAGACACCGGCCAGCCGCGCCACGTCGTCCATCACCGGCCGCGTTCCCGCGAAGTTGCGTCGGCTGCGCCCCTTGGGAGCGGCGCCGCCACCGGCACTTCGGGTCATGGGGTGCATCCTTCGGCTTCGTCCCGTGGGTGGCGGTAGTGCCCCGCCCGGCTGGCCCACAGGATAGGCCGCCGGACGGCGGTCACCACCGACCGGGACCTACCCGGTGATCACCTGAGTCCGTACGGTGACCCATTCGACGCGCGAGATCCCGGCCTCCCCCACCGGCACGGGCACCGGCAGATACACGGGTGCGTCGGCGGCGAACGGCAGCACCTTCACGCGCAGCCCTCCGCCGGTGCGCAGTGCGCCGTCCGGGATCCGGTCGAGGGCGATGTCCCAGACCCGCCCCGCGGAGAACTGGTCGGCGACCAGCGTCTCCCCGACATACGCGCGGGCCACGTCACCGGTCCAGTGGATGCGCAACAGCGTTCCGGTGCGCGGGAGTTGGTCCGGTACGTCGATGAGGTACTCGGCGGCGGACGTGTCGAAGTACTTGTCGGCGGGCGCGCTGGCCCGGTCCAGTACGCCGGTGACGGTGTCGGGGGCAGGTCCGGCGGCCCGGAGGAGGGAGACGTCGAGGGTGCCCGAGTCGCCGCCCGTGGGGAGCGTGTAGCGGGTGAACACCCCGTCGGCGGTCACGGCCAGGTTCTCGCCGGGAGGCCGCTCGGGTGCGGGCAGCACGGCGAACGAGGTCTCCGCCGCCGCGCTGTGCACCCGCACCTCCCCGGCCGGTTCGTCGAAGACGACCCCGTCCCCGGCGCCGCACAGGACCAGCCGCTCGGCGCCCCAAGCCGCACCCCGGTAGGCGGTACGGGCGGTCGCCGCGTCCAGCACCAGGAGGCCGACCTGTCCGCCGTCCAGCGTGCCGACCTCGACGAGGGCGTCGGTGCCGGGCCGCAGCCCGGTGACGAGGAAGCGTCCGTCGGCGGACACGACCTTCCCCATGGGCGTGTGCACATACCTCAACGTGCTGATGTCCAGGGCCAGTTCGACGTCCACCCCGTCCGTGGCGGCCAGCACCAGGACGGTACGTCCGCCGACGTCGACCGTGCACACGGGCTGGGCGGTGGCCCAGTCGAGCCGCAGTCCGGCGACGTCGAGCCGTAACGGCCAGCAGAAATAGGCTCCTTGAGGGATCGTCACCGGCGCGCTGGGCACGGTCAGTTCGGGCCCGTCCGGAAACTCGACCGTGAACGACGTGTCCGGATGGTCGGGCAACGGCTCGTGCGGCTGATGGTTGTTGACGAACAGGAAACCGGAGTCGCCGTCGCTCCGCACGGCCCATCGCAGCGTCCCCCGGTCGTCCTGCCCGGCCGGCTGCCGCTCGGGCAGCACGGACTCCATGGGCGCGATGCGCTCGCCGAAGTCCGCCAACAGCAGGTGCTGGAGGCGCAGTTCGTCGTACGAGGGCCGGTACTGGCCGTACTCGCCGAGCGGGGCCTGGAAGTCGTACGTCAGGACAGGCAGGTCGTTCGGGTAGTCGGTGGCGTGGGACTCCTGGAGGGTGCTCAGCTCACCGGCGGGATTCGTGCCGCCGTGGAACATGTAGTAGCCCTGCCAGACCGAGCCGCACCCGATCTTCGTGAGCCCGAGCGCGCCGATGTCGGCGGCGTCGACCCGCGGCCGGCGGTGGTAGGCCACGGCCATCCCGCCGCCCAACTCGCAGGTGGCCCAGGGGAATCGGTCGGTGGGCGCCGGTTCTCCGCCTCGTACGGTCGTCGGGCGCAGGTCGGCGCCGATGCCCTCGTCGTCGCGCTGGTGGGTGAAGAAGAAGTGCTTGCGGCAGGTGTCGGACCAGCCGCCGTCCCACTCGGTCCAGAAGGTCTCGGTGTAGCCGCCGTACAGCGGAAGCAGTTCGTCGGGCGGGAGTTGGACTCCGCCCCAGGCGGTCGAGGTCCAGAGCGGGGCGCTCAGCCCGGCCTCCTGTGCCACGCGCTTGAGGGTGAGGAGGTGGCCGGGCTGGTCGTACAGCTCGTTCTCGATCTGGACGGCGACGATCGGGCCGCCGTGCGCCCGGTCGAGCCCCTTCAACTGCTCGGCGATCGCGGTGAACCAGCCGTGTACGGGTCCCAGGTAGTCGGGGTCGTCGGTGCGGGGTGCGGTGGTGCGGGTGAGCAGCCAGTCGGGCAGGCCGCCGTTGCGTACCTCTGCGTGGCTCCAGGGCCCGATGCGCGGGATGAAGTCCAGGCCGTGGCGGGCGCAGAGTTCGGCGAAGCGGCGCAGGTCGCGGTCGCCGTCGAAGCGGATCCGGCCCTCGATCTCCTCGTGGTGGATCCAGATGAGGTAGCTGGCGACGGCCGTGACACCGGCCGCCTTCATCTTCAGCAGCTCCTCCTCCCACTCCCCGGCCGGGTAGCGGGAGTAATGGAACTCGCCGGAGACGGGGAACGAGGGGCGTCCGCCGCGGGTGAACCAGCGGCTGGTCACCTCGATCGGGTCGGCGACGCCCGGCGCGTCGGTGAAGGGGAGGTGGCCGGTGAGCGGGGGTCCGGCGGGCGCCGGGATCCGGAGGGAGTGGTGGGTCACGGTTTCACCGGTCCGAGGTCGGGGGTGTCGGTGAGCAGCGCCTGTGCGGAGGTGGTGGCGTTCAGCTCAAGGAGCACCAACTCGTTGGCGCCGGGGCGCAGTACGGGGGCGGGGACGTAGAGGGTGCGCTGCGGGCCGCGGTTCCAGTAGCGGCCGAGGTGGAAGTTGTTGATCCAGGCCTGGCCCTTGGTCCAGCCGGGCAGCGACAGGAAGGTGTCGGCGGGGGCCTCGACCTCGAACGTGCCCTTGTAGAAGGCGGGTTGGGTGGCCGGGGTCGCGTCGGAGGGCGCGAAGGGCAGGGCGCTGAGGTCGTCGAGGGTGAGGGGGTGGCTGTCCCAGCCGTGCAGGGCGGTGCCGTTGAAGGTGACCGCCCCTAGGAGGCCCTTTTGCGAGCCGATGCGCGGCCCGTAGTTGACCCCGCCCATGTTCTCGACGAGCACGTCGACTGCCGCTCCGGCGAAGGGGATCCGGACGGGCAGGGTCTCGTCGTGCCGCTCGCGTTCGAGTACGCCGACGGGGGCGCCGTCGACGAACACCTGAGCCCGGTCGCCCACTCCGTCGGCGAAGTGCAGCAGCCCGTCGCCCGCGAGGGGAGCGGTGGTGCGGTACAGGACGTACCCGGCGCGCAGCCCCAGCTCGTCCATGGTCGCCGGTTCCTCGGTACGAACGGGCTTGGCGAGAACCCCCACATTGGGCAGCAAGGGCGCCCGCTGCCCCAACTCCACCACCGTGGGCGGGAGTTTGCGGCTCGGCGCGGGAACCGGCTCGTCGGGGACGGGTGCGTGCCGGGCGATGACCTCGCGGAAGGCGTGGTACTTCGGTCCGGGGTCGCCGTTCTCGGTGAGGGCGGCGTCGTAGTCGTAGGACGTGACCATGGGCTGGTAGGCGTGGTCGTGGTTGGCGCCGTTGGTGAAGGCGAAGTTGGTGCCGCCGTGGAACATGTAGATGTTGACGGACGCCCCCGCCGAGAGCAGCCGGTCCAGGTCGGCGGCGGCGTCGGCCGCGTCCCGGACGTGGTGCTCCTCGCCCCAGTGGTCGAACCAGCCGATCCAGAACTCCGCGCACATCAGGGGCCCTTCGGGCTGATGCGCCCTCAACTTCTTCAGGGAAGCGGCGACTCTGCTGCCGAAGGTGCCGGTCGTGAGCACCCCGGGAAGGCTGCCGGCCGCCAGATGCTCGGGGTTGGCCTGGTCGCAGGTGAAGAGCAACTCCCCGATCCCGCGCGAGCGCAGGGCCTCCGCGAGGTGTTCGAGATACGCGGCGTCGTCACCGTAGGCCCCGAACTCGTTCTCCACCTGCACGGCGATCACGGGACCGCCCGACTCGGCGAGATACGGCAGCAGCGGAGGCAGCAGGAGATCCAGATAGCGGTCGATGGCGCCCGTGAAACGGGGGTCGCTGGAGCGCAGCCGGATGTCGGGGTCGGTGGTGAGCCAGGAGGGCAGCCCGCCGCCGTCCCACTCGGCGCAGATGAACGGCCCGGGCCGCAGCAGGACGTGCAGCCCCTCCGCCTTGGCCAGTCGCAGATAGCGGGGCAGGTCGAGGATGCCGTCGAGGGCGAGGGTGCCCGGTTCGGGCTGGTGGAGGTTCCAGGGGACGTACGTCTCCACGGTGTTGAGGCCCATCAGCCGGGCCTTGCGCAGCCGGTCGGCCCACTGGTCGGGGTGGACGCGGAAGTAGTGCATCGCGCCGGAGATGATCCGGAACGGCTCGCCGTGCAGCAGGAAACCGTCGGACGTCGTTGTCAGGGCGGGCATGCGGGGGTTTCCCTTCGGGTCGTGGACTCCAGCCGGTCCGCTGGAGGGTGGTGGTCGGTGAGCGAGGGGGTCAGTGGGTGCGGGTCGCCCGGATCAGCCAGACCGTGGCGGCCAGACAGAGCGCCGAGACCCCGCTGAGCAGCAGCGGCACGGCCCGTACGCCGGACCACTCGATGGCCTTGCCGAGCACCGGTCCCGCGGCCACTCCCCCGGCCATCGACGCGGCGATGACCACGGCACCGGCTCTCCGGGCGCGTGGGGCGGCCCGGTTCAGCCAGGGCAGCCCGGTGGGGAAGATGGGCGCGATGAAGAGGCCGACGCCCGCGTAGGCGTAGGGGGCGAGTCCGGGTATCGCGGCCAGCAGCAGGCAGACGGTCATCCCGGCGCAGGACACCGCGATGATCGACTGGGCGGAGTGGCGCAGAGCGAGCGGCGCGACCAGGAACCGGCCGATCGTCATCATCAGCCAGTACACGGAGGTGGCTGTGGCGGCGGCTCCGGCGCCGTACCCGACCGTCTCCAGGTGCGTCGGCTCCCACCCGCCGACGCCCGCCTCGATGCCCACGTGCAGGACATAGAGGGTGACGAAGACGCCGAGTACGGAGCCCAGGCTGCGGGCGAGGACCTGCCCGCCGGGGACGCCGGACTCGGGTGCGGGGGTCTGCTGCGGTACGTGTTCCCGTACGCCCCGAAGGCACAGGAGCAGGGGCAGGTTGGCGAGCGAGAAGGCGAGGAAAACGGCCGGATAGTGCTCCGAGCCGACCGCGCCGATCAGCGCCGGGCCGAGGATCGCGCCGATGCCGAAGTGGGCGTTGAGGATGTTCAGCATCGCCGTCGAACGCTTGCCGAAGCCGATCGCGAAGAGCTGGTTGAGGCCGTAGTCGATACCGCCGAAGCCGAGCCCGGCGAGCAGGGCGGCGGCCAGCGCGACCGGCCAGTTCGGCGCCAGCGCGAAGCCGGCCGCACCGACGGCCATCAGGACGTACGAGCTGCCGAGGATGCGCCGGTTGCCGATCCGGACGTACAGCCGGTCGAAGAGGAGCACCCCGGCGACCCCGCCGACGAAGTGGGCGCTCAGCCCGAGACCGGCGGCCGACGGGGAGAGCCCGAACTCGTCGCGGAGGGCCGGGATCGCCGGACCGTACAGGGCCTGGAGGGCCCCGATCAGCACGAAGCCGACGCAGGAGGCGACCACGGCGGCGGGGCTGAAGACGGGGGTGGCTGGGCCGACAGGGGTCTCTGGGCCGATGGGGGATGTCCGTCGCTCGGTGACCGCCGGTCGTGCCGTCGGTTGATCGGTCACGTGGACTCCCGTCACCTGTGGTCGAGAACGCGGCTGACTCGTCCTCGCGCCGGTGCGGGGACGGCACAAATGTTACCGGTAACATTTGTGCCGTCAAGATCCCCCGAGGCCTTTCGCCTCAGGGGATCCGCAAGGGAGTCGGCGGGATCAGCCGCCGGTGCCCAGCGACCAGCTGGGAACGCTGCCGGCCAGTCGGCAGGCGAGGAAGTACAGCGGTATCGGCGGGGTGTACGGGGAGTCACCCTCGGGGCTGTGGATCAGCCGGGGCCGGACGGACGGGGACGCCGGTCGGGTGCGCGTCCAGGACGGGTCGGCGAGCTGCGCGCCGACCACGTAACGGGTGCTCGGCGGCCAGGTGACTCCAATGTGGGAGCCGGACGGCACGATCCACCACCAGCGCTGGTCGTCGGCGAAGACACAGCCGACGCGGGGCAGGCTGTCCATGATCCGCCGGCCATGCTCACGGGGTGTGCCGACGGCGTCACAGCCGAGGCGCTCCGCTGGAAGCGCCGGGAGGTGTTGTGGGTTCGCTGCGGCGCCGTCGTGGTTGATCGCGCCAACGCGGCGGAGCCGCAGATGTTGCAGCCCCGCGCCCCTTTGGTGCGCTGCCGAACCGTAGCGGATATCGCCGGGCCCTCGCTTTGTCGCGGGGGCTGCGTGGAGCGGCGGGAGCGTGAGGTGGGTGACCGGGCCGTGGGGGCGCGGGTCAGGAACGGGAGTACGGGGAATGGTGCGGCGCTGTTGTTCCATACGGTCCATACGGTCCATGTGAGGCTGTTCCTTCGGCCGAGTGGGGGACGGGCCGGGTGCGGTGCGGGGCCGGCGGCTGCCAGGGGGCCGGCGCGGCGACCTGTGCCGCGTGGGCGGCGGGTGGGGTCGGGGGTAAGACGGGGGCGGGTCTGAGCGGGGCCGGGGCGTCGGGCGTGGCGGGTGTGGGGGCAGCGGGTGCGGCGGCGGGCTCGGTGGTCACGGAGGTCGCGCTGTCGGCGGGAGCCGGGATCTCGACGGAGGCCAAGGCCGAGGCCGCGACCGGCGACGGCGGCGTGGACGTCGGTGCGGTGCTGTCCGTCAACTCCGCGTGCTCGTCGGGGAGTTCGGCCCAGACGATGCGCCCGGAGCCGTGCGGGGCGTCGCGGACGCCCCAGTCGCTGCTCAGGATGCCGACCAGCAGGAGTCCGCGTCCGCACTGTTCGTCGGGGCCGGGCATGCGCTGGTACGGCAGGGTCCCGCCGCGGTTCTCGTCCTCGACCTCGACGTGCAGCCGCCCGGCGGACAGGCGCAACCGGCACACGATCCGCTCGCTGGCGGTGTGGGTGAGGGCGTTGGTGACGAGTTCGGAGGTCACCAGGAGGGCGTTGTCGACGGCGTCGTCGCCGACGCTCCAGGCGCCGAGCAGTTCGCGCACCTTCCGGCGGGCCGCGCCCACGGAGGCGGGAGTCGCGGGCAAAGCGAACATGCCCGACTGCGGAGAGTGTTGGTGAGAGTACTTGGAGGGGCCGGCGAGCCTGTCCCTGGGCAGTCGGCCGAGTGGCTGGGGGAGGGAGGGCGGAGCCATCGCCGTTCGCCTTTCGTCTGCCTGCGCACCCTGGCCGGTGCGACGCCACCCCGATGCGAGCCACGAGTAGGTCAACCTGCCTCGAATAAGCGCAGGTTGTAGCCCCTTCTCCCCCAACAGGGCCATTCAGACTCGTCGTTCACCGTTTCCGGGAAGGTACGAACACTGTGACACCTGACAACAACGGCTCGCAACCAGCAAGTTGAAAATTGCAATTCGTGCGGTGCATGCTGCTCCCGTCGATGATGATCGTGACAGACTGCGACCCTGAGCCCGGTGTGAGGGGGTAGGTGTGACCGCGGAGACCGACTGGGGTGGCGCCCCCTCCGTCCTGCGCATGATCCTCGGCAGACAGCTGGAGGAGCTGCGGACGCGCGCCGGTCTCACGTACGAGGACGCGGGTGTGGCGATCGGCGTCAGCCACTCCACGATCCGCAGGATGGAAGCCGCCAAGGTGGCCCGGCTCCGCCTGCCGGACGTCGAGAAACTGCTGCAGACGTACGGGGTGGCGGACCAGCAGGAGATCGACACGTTCCTCAAGTCGGTCCGCGAGGCCAACAAGCGCGGCTGGTGGCACAACTACCGGGACGTACTGCCCGACTGGTTCGCCGCGTATCTGAGCCTGGAACAGGCGGCGTTGCAGGTCCGTGCGTACGAATCGCAGTTTGTGCCGGGCCTGTTCCAGACGGCGGACTACGCGCGTGCACTGCTGGGGGCCGGCAATCCGCACGCCTCTTCGGAGGCGACGGACCGCCGGGTGGCACTGCGCCTGCGACGGCAGGAACTACTGACCCGCGAGGCACCACCGCGGGTGTGGATCGTGATGGACGAGACCGTGCTGCGGTGGCCGGTCGGCGGTCCGGAGGTGATGCGCGCGCAGATCGACCATCTGATCGCGATGAACGCGCTGCCTCATGTGACCTTGCAGATCATGCCGTTCGGCAACGGCCCGCATCCCGCGATGCGGGCCGGAGCGTTCCATCTCTTCCGTTTCAGGGCACCCGAGTTGCCGGACATCGTCTATCTGAGCGGTCTGGTCGGCGCGGTGTATCTCGACAAGGCCGACGACGTCGTCGTCTATCGCGAGGCCCTGGACCGGTTGGGCGCGCAGTCGGCGCCCGCCAGAAAGACCGAGGCCTTCCTCGGTGCGATTCGCAAGGAGCTCTGACATGCACCACCCCACCCACCCCCACCACCCCGTACACACCCGCTCCGTACGCAACGGCATGCCCGCCCGTGAACTCGGCTCCCGGGGCTGGTCCAAGCCGTGGAGCGACGACGCGGGCGGCGCCTGCGTCGAGGTGATGAAGCTCGCCGACGGCCGGGTCGCCGTCCGCCAGTCGACCGATCCCGACAGCCCCGCCCTGGTCTTCACCCCGAACGAGATGACAAGTTTCCTGGCCGGTGTGAAGGCGGGTGCAGCAGACTTCCTGCTCTGACGAACAGAACTGCCGTACAGAACTGATGTACAGAAATGATGTACTGCACTGATGTACTGAACTGCCTTGTTTCTACCGAGACTTGACTCAGACTCACCACGTGAATGGGAGGGGCGGCGTGCCCGACAACGGATGGCCGGCCGACCGGATCGACACGGAGAACGCACACTCCGCGCGGATCTACGACTACATCCTCGGCGGTAAGGACTACTACCCCGCCGACAAGGAAGCGGGCGACGCCATGTCGCACGAGTGGCCCGCCCTGCCGATCCACATGAAGGCCAACCGCGACTGGATGAACCGAGCGGTGGCCTATCTGGCCAAGGAAGCGGGCATCCGCCAGTTCCTCGACATAGGCACCGGCATCCCGACCTCCCCCAACCTGCACGAGATCGCCCAGTCGGTGGCCCCCGAGTCCCGGGTGGTCTACGTCGACAACGACCCGATCGTCCTCACCCTCTCCCAGGGCCTGCTGGCCAGCACGCCGGAGGGCCGGACGGCGTACATCGAGGCCGACTTCCAGCACCCGGAGGCCATCCTCGACTCCCCGGACTTCCGGGAGACCCTCGACCTGACCAAACCGGTCGCGCTCACGGTGATCGCGATCGTCCACTTCGTCCTGGACGAGGACGACGCGGTGGGCATCGTCCGCCGCCTCCTCGACCCCCTCCCCTCGGGCAGCTACCTGGCGATGTCCATCGGCACCGCCGAGTTCGCCCCGGAGGAGGTGGGCCGGGTCGCCCGCGAGTACAAGGCCCGCAACATGCCGATGCGCCTGCGGACGTTCCCGGAGGCCGAGGAGTTCTTCGAGGGCCTGGAGCTGGTCGAGCCGGGCATCGTCCAGGTCCACAAGTGGCACCCGGACGAGACGAGCGGCGAGGGGATCAGGGACGAGGACATCGCCATGTATGGGGCGGTGGCCCGAAAGCCGTAAGGGTGACGGGGGTTCGGCAGCTGTAGGGGGCAGTGACCCCGTGACCGAGGCCGAGGTCACTCCGGCTGCGGTTCGAAGTCCCAGTAGGGCCGTTCACCCTGGCGCATCGCCAGGGTGAACGGGCTGTCCGGCCCCAGCGCCTCGACGAGCTGCCCGAGCGTCTCCCGCTCCAGGCGGTCGGCGGCGTCGGTCTGGCGGAGGGCGCGTAGGTCGGCGGCGAGTGCCGCTTTGCACATCAGGGTCAGCGGATGGGTGCCTCCGAGGGCACGAGCCGTGCGTTCCATGGCGTCCTTGCTGCGGCGGGCGGCGCCTTCGTGGTCCCCGGCCAGACTGCGGGCACCGGAGACATTCAGTGCGCACCCCAGCGACCAGGGGTGATCGGTGCCCATCGCGGCGACCATGCCGCGCTGTGCCTGTTCGGCGATGCGGAGCGCCTCGTCCCGGTCGCCCGACTCCCAGAGCGTCAGGCCGACGTTGCCTGCCGTGCCCACGGAGAACGGATGGTCGTCTCCGAGCAGGTCCGCGTAGTCCCGGGCAACGGTGTCCGCGAGGGTCCACGCGCGGTCCGCATCGTGCTGTTCCAGCAGCAGGGAGGCGTAGTCCGCCACCACGAAGAGCGCCGCCGGATGGCGTGGCCCGTGCAGCTGACGGGCCAGCTCGACGACTGCCCGCATCAGCTCGTCCGCGCGGGACAGCTGGCCCGACCGTCGCAGACACAGGGCGTGGTTGTGCTCGGCGATCATGGAGTTGACGCTGTATCGGCCCATGACATCGTGGTAGTCCCGTACGTTTGCGGCCTGCCGGTCGAGGGCCTCGGTGTAGCGGCCGAGCAGACGCAGTGTCCAGCAGCAGCGCATCTCGGTGTCGAGCCTCCGGGGGTGGAGCCGATCGATCTGCCCCCGCCGCAGGGCGAGGGCGGTGCATTTTTCGAAGGATTCCTGGTACCGGCCGAGCAGGGCGGCAGCGTTGGCGAGATTGGACAGGGCCCGGTTGCCCTGCACCTCGTCGACCGGGCCGTACAGCCGGTACGCATCGCTAAACAGGTTGTACGCCTCGCGGTACACGCCCAGGGCGACCAGCGTGCCCCCTAGCCCGTTCTTGGCCCGGAGCAGTGCGGGGTCGTCGGCCGGTCGGCGGTCGGACAATCGGTCCGTGACCGCCCGCCCCACCGCCTCCGCCTCCTGGTAACGCCCCATCCTCCGAAGCATGTTCGCGTGCTGATGCGTGAGGACGAGCATCGGGTCGCTGTCCTGCGCAATCCGGCTGTGCCATCGCGCCATGGTCAGCTCGCACAGCCGCAGCCCGGTGCGTGCCTCCCCCCGGTTCTTCAGGTAATCGACGCAGTTCAGCACCAGTTTGGACACCTCGTCCCGGGTACTGTTCAAGGCCCCCGAGATCTCCAGGTGCGGAATCAACTCGGCATAGCGTGACCAGGTTTCGGCGTCGGAGGGGTCGTCGGGTACCGCCGCCGCCAGTGTCTCGCAGGCGATCTGGGAGAACAGGTCGCGCTCGTCCTCGCCAAGGCCCTCCCGCAGCAGGGAGTGGTAGAGGCTGTGCATCTCGGCCCGCTCCACCCCGTCCTCCCCGAACACCAACCGCACCGCCGATGTCTCAGCCAGCCGCAACAGGGCCGCGTCCCACGCCTGTCGGTCGGCCGCCAGCGCGGCGATACGGGGTGGCAGATCGACCTGCCGCCCCTTCCACAGCAGGCCCACCGGCACGGCGTCCGGCGAGAAGCAGGTGAAGAGCTTCAGGAGCTCGGCGATGGCGGGATGGTGGTCCTGGAGCGACGCGAGAGTGATCGACCAACTGCTCTCCAACGCCTGCGGATACCCGGCCGAGCCACTGCCCGCGACAGGCTGGTCCAGCCGGCCGGAGTGGCCGTTGTGGACGAGTTCCAGATACTCGGCGACGGGCATGGGATTGGCATCCAGCCAGGCCGCCATATGCGACAGCAGCAGCGGCAGATCCTGCACCGCCTCCGCGAGCAGATCGGCCTCGGCGAGGTTCAGCCGGGGGACACGGCTTCTGGTGTACGCGATCGACTCCGCGCGGAAGAAGGGGGGCACATCGATGCGGTGGACGCGTTCGTTGTCGGCCCAGGCCCGGCTGTTGGACGTGATGAGGACGTGCCCGGCGCCCTCCGGCAGCAGATCCTCGATCTCGGTCATGTCGTCGGCCCGGTCCAGCACCAGCAACCAGCGGTGGTACGGCTGCCCGACCCGCAGCGCGGCCTGCACCGCGCGGATCCGGTTGCCGATGTCCTCCCCGGCGGTGAGTCTCAACCTCGGTGCCAGCTCGGCGAGTTGTTCGCGGGCCGTGCCTTGGAAACCCGCGCTGATCCACCACACCACGTCGTATTCGCTGCCGTACCGGTGTACGTACTCGGTGACCGTCTGTGTCTTGCCCGTGCCGGACGGGCCGAGCAGCACACAGCGGTGGCGGTCCCCCGCGCCCGGTTCGGGACCGGAGGAGAGCAGGGTCTGCCGGGTGCGGGCCAGCAGGGCTTCGCGGCCCGTGAACCGGGGGTTGCGGGGCGGGGCATTGGAGACGGCGGGTGAGATGCCGGGGAACCGGAGGTCGACGGTGGGGCGGTCGCCGCTTCTGGTGCCGGTGCCCGTCAGCGGCGTACCGAGGAGGGTGAACAGGCGGCGTACGGCCTCACGTTCGTCGACCCCGCGCAGGTCGGCCAGCGGCAACGCCCCGACGGCGGCGGGCCGTTCACCCGCGCCGACGAGCACCGCGGCGAGCCGGCCCGGCCAGTCGGCGGCGGCCTCGGGCAATGCGGCGTTCCACTCGTCGTCACCGCGTCCGCCGAACCGGCAGTCGGTGTCGCCCAGTACGAGCAAGGTCCTGCCGGGGCCCTGCAGGAGTCCGCCGAGTTCGTCCCACAGCGTCCGCCCCGAGTCCGGGTGCCACGACTCCGCGGTCACGCCGAATCCGGCGTTCTCCGCATGGTCGGCGACCCAGGCGCCCCAGGCCTGGCTGGCACCAGTGTGAGCGACGGTGATCCGCCGTTCGGGCGCGGCGGGCCTTCGCAGCCGGACCGGGCGTTCGGGCACCGGGCTGGGAGCGGGCACCGCGTAGACGGCGCCGTCGGCCGTGAGCAGCCGTACCGGCCCCCAGCCGACGCGCTCGGTGGCGGTGGCTCCCCGGCTCACCAGCAGGGTGCGTGGCAGCGGGTCGTCGAGCAGATCAAGCACCCTGGGGTCGGTGTCCGGAACCTCGACGGTGAACCCGCCCACGCCGTCAGCCCGTTCGCCGAGCAACAGGTCCGGTCCGCACCGGCGCACCCGGAGCGAGACCCGGGGCAGTCGGGCCGCGATCAGCCCGATGTCGGTCACGGTGAGCCGTTCCGGCAGTTCGGGGCGGAGGATCACCCCGGACAGCCGCGCGCTGGTGACCGTGGCGAGCTGCCAGGCAGTGGTCGTACGGCGGACCGGCTCGGGCAGCCGCGGCCAGGCACCGGCGAACCAGCGGGCGACCCCGTCCCGACCCTGCTCGACCAGGGCCCGCAGCGCGGGTCGCAGCGCGCGTTCGATGGCCAGGTCGGCATCGGCTCCGTCCCGGATCGCGAGCCAGGTGGCCCACTCCTCGGCGAACAGGGCCGGCGAGCGGTCCTTGTGCAGGCGTTCCATCACCGACCACAAGCGGTGCACGGGCGCCCCGGACGGCGAACCGGCCAGCCGGTCGGCGAGTTCGGTGCGCAGTGAGGGCAACAGGTCGGCGCGCAGCGAGACATAGCCGTATCCACGTCGCTCCACGAGGTTGCCGAACCACAGGTCGACCTCGGCCGACACGTCGAGCAAAGGAGCCACCGCGATCCGTACCGCGCGCATCAGCTCGGGCTCGATCCGGCTGGCGACACTGAGCAGGACGGCGAGTTCATGGCCCTGCCGGGCCGGGGGGCTCATGGGATGCCACCCCGCTCTCGGCCCCGGACCGTTGGCCTCCTCAACGCAGGCCTCCGACGACTCGCCCCACGGTAGTCCCGCGGTCCCAGGCCACCACTCGCATCCGGGACTGCCACCAGGCCGGCCAGAGTCGCTCGGGAAGCGGCACGAGGGCCACCGTGTCGCAGCCGTGCTGCCTGATCCGGAGGAGGATCTCCCGCCATTCGCGCTCCGTGCCGCGGTGCGGGTCGAACACCGGTCCGACCTTGCCAAGGCCGGACAGCAGCAGTACCCGGGTGCCGTGCTGGGGTGGCTGGTAGGGCCGCCAGGTGCCGCGCGGGCCGGCGCCGACACCGCGGGAGGGGCAGTCGGAGAAACGCAGTACTCGTGTCCCGGCGACCCCGACGAGGCTGCGGACCTGGTCGATGACGTCCTCGACATCCCGGGCGAAGGGTTCCATCGAGGCGGAGATGTCGGCGAGGATCTGCACGCCGTAGCGCAGGGTGGGCAGGGGGCGGCGCGGGATCTCCGCGAGGGGCAGTCCCCGGGCGAGATGGTCCGCGGCCCGTTCGACATCAAGGTCGCCCTCGGACGTGACGCGGGCGAGGGCCGCGTGGAGCACGGCGGCGGTGGAGCGGGGCGCGAGGAGGGGCGGGTGCGGAGGCGTACCGTCCTCGGCGGTGGGGGTGGAGCGTGGGGCGGGCAGCGGGTCGACGGCCCAGCCCGTGCGGCGGGGCGGACGGTGGCCGACTGGGACGAGCAAGGTCGGCTCCTCGTCCCCACGCCGGGGCCGGGCGGCATCAGGGGGTTCGACGTACGGCCGAGGGTCTCCTTCGTCCGACGGGCCGGTCCGTCCCGTAGCGGGCGCCGGCGGGGGTGGTGTCGTCCCGTCCGCCGGCGGTTCGGCGAGAGGCGTGGGCTCGGTGCCCGGGCCGAGGCCGAGGAGGGCGGCCACGCGTTCCCAGCCGACCACGTCGGTCACACCGAGGGTGGTGGCGGCACGGGCGACGTCACCAAGCCAGATCTCGCGCGTTACCGGCCTCACCACTCGTCCCCCGCGATCTGCTGACGCTTGATCAGGACGCAGTTCTTCAGCCACTCCCAGCGTTCGCTGCCGAGCGTGATCCCGAGCGTGAGGCAGGCCCGCAACGCGTCGAGGAACTCGGCGGTGCTGGGTTCGCGCAATCCGATCGTCATGGCCTGTTCCCGCACTTTGCCCAGCTCCACGGCGAGCGCCTCCGCCAACCGCAACTCGCCGTCTCCGGCGCTCCCGTGCCAGGTCTTCATATGTTCCTCGGCGATCCGCACCAGGCTCGGCACATCGTGATCGGGCAACGTCTCCACGACACACCGCCTCAGGAACGCCTGCGGAAGCTCACGCTCGTCGTTCGTGGTGATGACGACCAGATACCGGGAGAACCGCGGGTCCACCTCCCCGACGGGCTGCTCCAACCGCACCTCGGTACCGGTCTCCACCACGGTGAACCGGTGCGAACCCAGCGGCACCAGAAGGCTGTTGGGCACGTCGGGATCGGCCTTGTCGATCTCGTCGATGAGTACGACGGCATGGTCGGGACTGCGTCCGACATTGACGTCCGCGGAGGGGTCCGGGCACTCCGCCCCGGGGGCCGCCTGCCCCGCTGCCCGCCCCCGCCGCCGCGCAGACCCGGGCGCCAACGCCCACCACAGCACACCGGGTTCGACATAGGAGGCGTCATCGAGGCCGACGGCCCCTTGCCTGTGGGCCTGCGCGTCGGCGAGCCTGCGCACACTGTCGTAGCGCCACAGCAGTTCGGTCGACCGGGTGCCGTAGGTGATGACGTGGTCGTAGTAACGCCAGCCGCGCTGGCGGGCGATGAAGGGCGCCAGGGACGACTTGCCGGACCCGGGCCTGCCGCGCAGCAGCAGCGGGCGGCCGGTGGCGAGGGCCACCATGACCGCTTCCTCGATGCGCGGGGACATCACATAGATCTCGCCGTCCCCCCGGTCGGGACTGCGGAACCAGTCCTCGGGACTCAGGTGCTCCGTCATCGGGCTCATCCCTTTCCCCGGGGGCGCCCCGGCCTGTCCCCGTCCCCGCCCCTGCCGTGGCTCCAGTCGTTGAGCATCCCGTAGGCGACCCTGATCGCGATCCGCTCGTCGTGGGCCCCGAAGGGCGGCACTAGCAGCGCGGCGCCGGCCAGCCGCCCGGGTCTGGGGTCGTCGTCCGTCAGCTCGTCGCGGGGGATGAGAAGAATGTGCAGCCAGGAAATCTGCCCGTGCAGCCAGTCGACCACGCGCTCCGCCTCGTCCAAGGAACAGTGCTCGGCGAAGATCACGACGTACGTGTCGCAGTTCGGCAGCTGCGGGGCGCTCGCCAGCGGTTCCCGGTCGGTCATCCCGAACCGGGCCCTGATGGTCCGCTCGCACCGGTACCGCAGCTCTTCCTCAGGGTCCTCCTCGCCCGGCGGCGGCGCGGTCACGACGATCGGCCAGTAGCGGCTGTGGTCCATGCAGAAGGCCCGACCCAGGTAGTACTCCCCCGTGGTCGGGTTTCGCACGCTGAGGACGACCGTGCGGGGCCGAATGCCGTCGTCGTCTGGCAGCACGTGCCGGGCGGAGGTAGCGTCGATCCAGACCGGCAGCACCAGTTGGACGAGCTGGTCGAGAGCCGTACTGTCCATGTGCCTAGCGATCTCCCCGACGGCGTTGCGCAGCGCCACCGCGTCGTGCGTGTGCAGCATCTGCGCGGCGAGGAATCCACAGCTGACGTCCGTGACCGGGGCCCCGGCCAGATGCCGGTCCTGCATCCCGAGAGCACGTCCCATCCGCGCGAGCCGGCTCATCGTACGCACCTGGCTCAGCTGCGCGGTGATGTCCTCGGCCCAGCGCCGTACGGGATCGTCGTCGTCGGGCAGGGCGGGCAGCGGCGGGAACGCCTGCACGATGACCGCGGCGGTCTCAGCGGGATCCGCCTGCCGCGTCTCGGAGTCGCCCGCTTCGGCCCGCTGTACGAGCTGGAGGGACATCAGGTCATCGAACCCTGCGGTGCTCATGTCCTCCGGGGTCACATCGCCGACCGGTGCGGGAAGGACGAGGAACGACCTGTTGAAGTGGTGCCGCCACATCAGGATGTCGACTTCCCGGTGCACCCAGAAGGACGTGAGCGCGGCCCGGTTGAGCAGGACGACCGCGGCCCGGCACTCCAACAGCCACTCGTAGAGCCGTGGATGCCACTGCTCCCCGGGTAACAGCCCGTCCGCGTCGACAAGGACGTCATATCCGCGCTCGCGCAGCCCGTGGACGACCTGTGAGCGCACCGCTGTGGCGTAGGAGTCGCCGCGCGTGCTGTGGCTGATGAACACCTTGCTCAAGCCCCCGCCCCCCAAGTCCCCCAGTGCTAAGGGGATTCTGACGGCGGCTCAGTCCTCCCGCAATTGTGTGTTCCCGACAACCGAACTGATCCGCCCGGCGATGTGCCTGATGAGATGTTCGAGGTCCCGACAGTAGACGGATGGGTTCTGGAACCCGGTGTCGGCCCGGAATCTGTGGGCGTAGTTCCCACCCCCGCACACCTCGACGAGCGCGCAGTCCCGGCACATCCGCGAGAGCACGGCGGGGCCCAGCTGACGCGCGGCGATACCGGGATGGTCGAGCGCCAGGTCAAAGGTGTGCCGAAAGACATCGAGTCCGGTGGCGGGAGCCCCCGCGTAGGTGGTCTTGAGCGAGTCGACCTGTTCGATCGCGCCGTCAGTGTCGACGACGACCGCCACAACAGGCGAGGTCCCGACCGCCTCGGTGGCGCTGGGCAACCCCATGAGCAGACCGATGATCTCGGTGAAGAGCCGAATGGTCGTACGCACCCGCTCGGCGTCGAACCACTGGTCGAAGACAGCGGCCAGCCACCGGCCGTACGGTTCGGAGCCACCGGTATCGGCACCGGGCGGCGGAGCGGACCAATTGGCGTGCGGCAGCAGCAGATCGAGGCTCGGCGGCGCGAACTCCAGCAGCGACTCGTACACCTCGACGGGGTCCGTCGCCGGGTCGATGGTGCAGAGAATCCCTGCGTACGAGTCCGCGTGCCGCGCGAGAACCCGAAGCCCCCGAGTGGCGGCGGGCCAGGCAGGCCGCCCCCGGCGGTCGACGCGCCGACTGTTGTGCCGGGCGAGCCCACCGTCGAGACTCACCCCGATCTTGATGCCGGCCCCGGCCAGTTCACTGACGACGGCGTCGGTGAGCAGGGTCCCGTTCGTCTGCATACTGACATGCACCCGACATGACGGCCCGGCCTGCTCGGCCACGGCCCGCCGCACCGCGCCCACATACCGCACGAGCGGCCCCGGGCCTGAGAGCAACGGCTCACCGCCGTGCAGATTGACGTGTACGTCGCGCAGCCCATGGGTCGCGGCATGCTCGGCGATGCGCCGGGCGGCGGCGGCCACCACCTCGTCCGGCACTGACCGGGGGCGCTCACTCCAGCTCTGGTCGGGGCCCTCGTAGACGTAGCAGTAGGTGCAGGCGAGATTGCAGCGGCTGTGCACCTTCAGCACGAACTGCCGGAAGGGGGTGGGGAGAGCACCGGTGGCACACCGGACCGCGTCGACGTCGAGGCCCCGCACCGGCCACGGGGGCGGCGCAACGGTCACCGGAGGTGAGACTGCTGCTCTGTCGGGACATAGGGCGAGTCATCGTAGAACGCGCCCGGGGTCGAGGATCCGGTCCGCCGACGAAATGTCTCGGCCAGCTCGGCGAGAACCGGATGTCCAGCCCTCGCTGCCAGCATGGCCAGATCCCGACCGTCGAAGTCCGGCAACGGCTGGGCGATTCGACGCTGGGCCCCCGGAGAAGGCGCCACGCCCTGAGGAACAGGCAAGCCTTCTCCAGGTGGGATGGTCCGCGCGCGATTTCCACGCATGTCAGAGGCGCGAGGCTAGCAGCTTTGGCGACGGTGTGTCACACGACTCACGGGAGGCCAATCGAGTCAATCGAATACCACCGAGAACCTGTTCGGGCAGTCACGTCGGCTGCGGTTCGAAGTCCCAGTACGGACGATCGCGCCTCCCCACGGCTTTGGTATGAGGATGGCCGGATCCGAACTTCTCCGTGAGCTTCCGTAGCGCGTCCTCCTCCAGTACCGCGGCTTCCTTGTCACGGCGCAGCGACCGCAGATCCGCGGAGAGTGCGGCTTTGCACGACAGGGTCATGGGATGGTTCGCGCCGAGAACGACTGTGGCACGCTCCAGGGTCTCCCCACTGAGTCGCACGGCGCTCTCCTCGTCCCCGGCGTAGTTGCGGGCGCCGGACAGATTGAGGGCACAGCCCAGTGTCCAGGGGTGATCCGCACCGACTGCGGCGGTCATCTCGTGCCAGGCGGTCTCCGCGATCCGCAGCGCCTGCGCACGCTCGGCGTACTTCCACAGGACGAGGCCAATGTTGCCCTTCGCCCCGATAGTGAAGGGGTGGCCGGGCCCCACCAGATCGTGATAGCCGCCGGCCACTTCGCCGGCCAGTTCTCGGGCCTGGTCCAGATCACCGTGCTCACGCTGGAAGGTGGCGAAGTCCGCCAGGACGTGCAGGGTGTCGGGGTGCCGCGATGCATACTTGCGACTAGTGCGTTCCACGAGGCCCTTCATGGCTGCCTTCGCGCCTTCGAGGTCCCCGGCGCGACGCAGGCACAGTGCGAGATTGTGTTCCGCGAGGAGAGAATGCGGGTGCCATTCGCCCAAGGTCCGCCGAAGATCCGCGAGATTGCTCTGCTGCCGGACCTTGGCCTCTCCATATCGACCGAGGAGGCGAAGAGTCCAAGCGTAGTACAGCCTTGAGAGCGGGATCCTTGAGTGCTCCGGCGGCAGACCCTCCTCTCGCGCTTGAAGGACCTTGTAGTGCCAGTCGCATGCCTCCTGATATCGACCCAGTAGCGCCAGGCTGATTCCGTGATTGGTGTCCGAAGCCGTGTCGGCGGACTTGGTGTGAGACGGCTGGAACAGCTCATGGGCCTCCC
This sequence comes from Streptomyces sp. GQFP, assembly GCF_021545335.1. Taxonomy (GTDB): domain Bacteria; phylum Actinomycetota; class Actinomycetes; order Streptomycetales; family Streptomycetaceae; genus Streptomyces. The sequence continues at coordinate 1,953,148 of NZ_CP089312.1, forward strand.
GATATTCGCCCAGGGCAAGCAGGGTGCCCCCCAAGCCGTCCTTCGCGCGGATGAGGCCGGGATCGTCGGACGGCCTTGTCTCGGAGAGCCTGCTCACCTCGGCTCGCCCGACCGCCTCCGCCTCACGGTAACTGCCGATGCGACGCAGCATGTTGGCATGCTGATGAGTCAATTCCAGCAAATCCGGATCATCCTGATCCAGGCGGCTTCGCCAACGGGCCAGGGTCTGTTGGCACAACTCGAGCCCGTCTCCGGCTTCGCCACGTGCCCGCAGATAGTCGATGCAGTTGAGGACCATCCTGCGCACCACCGGCTTATTACTGCCGAGGGCTCCGGCGAAATGCAGTTGCGGAAGCAGTTCCGCGTAGCGGGGCCAAGCCGGGGCATCACGGGGGCGCCGCGGGTCCACGCCGGCCAACACCTCACAGGCGACCAAGGACATCGCCTCCCGGCGCTCCTCCGGCAGAGTGCTGTAAAGGAAGTCGTGATAGAGCCGGTGCATGCTCGCGCCACCCACGTGGAGTTCGCCCTCTGTTGAACTCTCGTAGGAAAGTTGAACCGCCGTGCACTCCGACAGTCGTTGCAGCGCCGAATACCAGCGGAACGGTTCGGCCGCGAGCGAGGCAAGATGCTCGGGGAGGTCGGAGGGATGCGCGGTCTGGATCAGTCGCACAGGAATGGCGTCCGGCGAGAAGAGCGCGAACAGCCAAAGCAGTTCGAACGCCTCCGGGAAGTTTTCCTTGAGAGTATTGAGAGTTATCGACCAGCTCGTCTGGAAACCCATGGGGTAGTCGTCCGAGATACGAATGCCGATCCGACTGGCGCCGCCCTTGCCGATCAGGTCGATGTAGTCCTTGGCGGGCATCCTGTTGGCCTCCAGCCAGGCGGCCGTCTGCGCCAGCAGTAAAGGCAGATCCTGCACAGCCTCCGCCAACTGGTCGGCATCCTGCTCCGAGAGGCGCGGAGCCCGGCGGCGGACGTAGGCGACCGATTCCTCACGGATGAACGGCAGAACCTGGATCTCGCTGAGGCTGCCCGACGTCGCCCAGTCTTGAGTCAGCGTGGTGACCAGGACATGGCCGTTGCCTTCCGGCAGCAGATCCTCAACCTGCGCCATGTCGTCCGCACTGTCGAAGATCACCAGCCAGCGGCGGTGCGGCTTGCCGATGCGCAGCGCCTCGTGCACGGCACGGATGCGCTCGCCCGGCTCCACACCGACCCAGAGGTCCAACCGGGGTGCGAGGTCGGCGAACTGCTCGCGGGCCGTGGCACGGAATCCGGCGCTGACGAACCACACCACGTCGTAGTCGTTTCCGAACCGGTGCGCGTACTCGATCGCGATCTGGCTTTTCCCCACTCCCGAGATTCCGCGGAGAGCGACACGCGAAAATCCGTCCCCGCCCTGGTTCAGCAGAGAGTGCAGTTCGTCCAACGCCCGTTCACGGCCGGTGAAACGGAGATTCCGACGCGGGGTGTTCACCACTGCCGGCGGGTCGTTGGGAAACCGCGGAGCGCTGTCACTGTCGACCGCCGCACCACTGGTCGGCAGACCCAGGCGGACCAGGATCCGCCGCCGGGCCTCCCCCGCTTCGAGATCACGCAGGTCCACGGGCTGCAGGCGCTCGCCACCCGGCGGGACGGCGCGGGTGGCCACACTCACTGCTGCGAACCGGTCCTCGTGCTCCGGGACGACCTCCCGCAGGGCCGCCGTCCATTCGGCGTCGGTACGCGGCCCGAGATTGAAGTACCAGTCGTCCAGCACGAGCAGAACGCGACCGGGGGCCTCCAACAGGCCGCACAGGGCCTCGGCCAAGGAAATACTCACCGGCGGGTCCCAGCGCAGCAGCGTTGTCCGGTGGCCCAACTGTTCGAGCTGATGCGAGATCCAACTCGCCCACGGGCGATTGAACCCCGCATAACTGATCACATAGTGGTTTCGCGATCCGGCTCCGTCACGCCGGTCCACCATATGACCATCCCCTTAAAGTAATAGTGAGCTTCTCGACAAAGCGACAATATTTGACAAGTGATAGCACAACACACCCAGAATTCCTTTATGCGACGTTTACGGTGAATGGTTCACCCGTTTGGCCGGTCTGCCGAATTCCTTGGCCGCCTCGCCAAGGTGGTTCGCGACATGCCTGATCAGGCGCTCGAGGTCCCTGCAGTACACGCTCGGATGGCGAAAGCCGCTGCCTTCCCGGTAGCGGTGCGCGTAATTGCCTCCGCCGCACACCCGCATGACCGGGCAGGTCCGGCACACAGCGGAAAGGGCGGCCTCGCCGAGCTGGCGAGCAGCCATCCCGGGGTGGTCCAAGGCCTCGTCGAAGGAGTTGTGGAACACATCGAGGCCGGTCACGACCGCCCCTTGGTACGCCTGCTTCAGCGAGTCGAGCTGCTCGATGCAACCGTCCGTCTCGATCACGACGGCACCCGCCGGCGACAGCCCTACCGCTTCCGTCGCGCTGGCTCCGCCGACCAGCAAAGCGATGATCTCGGCGAACAGGCGGATCCGCGGCGGCCGTTCGGCACCACGGCCGTCCTCCCACCACCGGTCGAACACGGCGGCCAGCCAGTCACCGTACGGCGTCACGCCCCGGGTCCCGGTCCGGGCGGCCTCCGGAGCACGCACCGGCAGTCCCGGCGGCGGGGCGGACCAATTGGCGTGCGGCAACAGCAGATCGAGGGCGGGCGGCCCCAGCGCGACGAGCGAGCGGTACACCTCGACCGGGTCCTGCCCGATGTCGACGGTGCACAACAGTCCGGCGTACGAGTCCGGATGCCTGGCCAGCAGCCTGGCCGCCCGCTCCGCCGCCGGCCACGACGCGCGGCCCACGTGGTCCACCCGGCGTCGGTTGAGTGCATGCGTGCCGCCGTCGAGGCTGAGGCCGATCCGGATCCCGGCCTCACCCAACTCGGCCAGGACCGATTCCGTGAGCAGAGTGCCGTTGGTCTGCACGGTCGCCGGTGTCGGGCAGCTCGCGGGGACCGCGGCACGGATTGCGGCGACGTACTCCAGCAGAAGTGCCGGACCCGACAGCAGGGGTTCGCCGCCGTGCAGATCGACGCGGACCTCGTCCAGCCCATGGGTCACCACGTGCTCGGCTATGCGCTGGGCAGTACGGCGCATGACACGAGAGGCAACGCGGGGCGGGTGGTCACGCCAGGAGCTGTCAGACCCATGGTAAATGTAACAATAGGAACACGACAGGTTGCAGCGCGTGTGCACCTTCAGCGTGAACTGGCGCAGCGGAACCGGGCGCAGACCGACGTGACGCAGGCGCGGAACGTCCAGTACCGCTCCCGGCCAAGGCGCGGGATCGAGATCGTCGACCGTGGTCACGGCGCACCCTCGCAACGATGTAGGCATGCGGCCCCCTCCCTGCCTGGGTCGTGCATGCCCGCACCGACGCAACGAAAAACGAATGCGCCCGAGCGACCGGAAGAGAGCACCGAAGTCTCCTGTCGGACTCCGGGGTCAATCGGTCACGTTCATGGTGCATCGTCGTAGAACGCCACCGTCGTCGTCCTCTCCATCAGCATCGCCAGTACCTCGTTCAACACGGAATGACCGTCGCTCCCCCGCAAGTCCCCCCACTCGACCCCCGTGAGATCCGGCAGAGGTTCATCCCACGCGGTCGGCTCATCGGTCGCACAATTCGACATGCTGTGCTCCTCCCAGGCACGTCGGCCATCGGCAATTACCCGTGTGGGCAACACACGGAAACCTTTCTTCGGGTCCGCCTGAGGTACATGACCGAAACAACGATCGAATCAGGCCGAACCTGTACCGACCGACCGTGCCGTCAGCGCCCGCATCCGTTCCAGGGTCGTTCGGGCCTCCGGGTGCCGTTCGTCGCCGCCCGCCCCCTGCCAGGCGGCCCAGGCGGCGCGGTACGCGTCGAGAGCGTGGGCCGGGCCCGCCGTGCGTTCCAGGACCGTGCCGCGCCGGTGCAGGGCACGGGCCATGACGAGGAGGTCGTCGGACGCCTCAGCCGCGGAGGCGGCCCGACGGAAGGACTCCGCGGCCCGGTCCTCGTACTCCGTGGTACTGGGCCGCGGGCGGGCCAGGGCCAGCAGCACATCCCCCCGCTCCAGCCACGCCAACGCCTCCGTCCGGGCGTCCCCACCCGTCCGGGCGCCGCGGGCCGCGCGGGCCAGGATCCACTCGGCCTCGTGGAGGTCGGTGAGCGAGCCGCCGAGTTCGTGGTGGCGGTGCAGGGCGCGGGCGAAGAGGAGTCGGCGGGCGGGCAGCGCCGGGTCGCTCTCGGGGGTCTGGGCGAGCGCGGCGCGCAGGACGCGTACGGCGTCCGTGGCGACGTCGGCGCCCGCGACGCCGTCGGCGTGGGCCGCCCGGTTCAGTGCCGCACCGCCCCGCGCCGCCAGCAGTTCCGGGCGCCGCGGATCGTCGGTGCTGAGCTGCGCCTGCGCCCGGGCGAAGTACCCGTCGGCGGTGTCCAGTTCGGCCGGTTCGGCGCTGCGGGTCCAGCGGGCGATGTGGGCTTCCGCCAGCCGCCAGAGCGCGCGCAGCCTCAACTCGCCCGTGTGCGCACCTGATCCGGCGGCCCACAGTGCCTCGGTCAGCGCCGTGACAACCTCCGACGCCCCCTGATCCCCCGTCACGATCGCCCGGGCCGCAGCCAGTTCGAGCCGCGCCCGGCAGACGACCCCCGGCGGTTCCCCCGCCCGCTCTGCCAACGCCGCAGCCGACTCGAAGTCGGCTGCCGCCTGGACGGCCAGGGCCCGTGACTCGTCGGCCGAGTCGCGCTCGCGTGCGTTGGTGCACAGTTCCATCAGTAGTCCGCCGCGTGCCAGCAACGCCGTTCCGGGCAGGGGGTGTTCGCCCGGCCAGCCCTCCAGTAGGGCGTCGAGCCGTACCTGGGCCCCGTACAGCAGTCGTCGGTCACCGAGGAGGCGGTAGCGGGCGCGGACGACCTCGACGACGTGGAGCAGGACGTCGAGCAGGGGGCCCGGCTCGGAGCGCAGCAGGGCGTAGGCGCGCTCCAGGCTCTCGGCCGCCTCGGCCAGTGCGCGGGCCCTCGCCTCGTCGTCGGGCTCGGTCGCTGCGCGGGCCCGGAGGACCCTGCCGAGGACGAGGTGCGCGCGGGCCGGCGGTGAGCCGGCGGGGTCCGCTGCCGCGCGGACGGTGTCCTCGGCCTCCCGCAGCACCGCGCGGTCCCGGTGGATGTCCCAGAGGCCGAGCAGGCATTCGGCGAGGAGTGCCGCCGTTTCCGCGCCGGGCGCGGTCGCGCGCAGGATGCGTACGGCGTCCCAGAGGTCGCGGATGCCGCCCTGCCGTTCGTAGCGGGCGAGGCGGGTACGGGCCAACCGGAGGGCCAGTGATTGCGACTGCGATTGGCTGGAGGTGGGGTTCGGGGTGGCGTCGACGTCTCCCGGCTGGAATCTGCGCAGCACCCTGCGGGGTACGTCCGCGAAGGGTTGCGGGACCGGTCGGCCGGGAGTCTCCTCGGTGTCGTCCGGGTGGCCGACCCCGGTTCGGGCGGTCGTCCCCGAGAGGTGGCCGACCACCACCGCGGGGAAGTTCCGGGCCCGCGTTCCCCACACCCGTTCCAGATAGCGCGAGCACTGTTCCAGTACCGCGCGGGCCTCGTCCAGCTCCAGTCGGCGAAGCAGCAAGTCCCTTACGCCCGGGGCGAATTCGTACCAGGGGCCGGGGCCGTCGCTGTCGTCCGCCACCTCCACCAACAGGTCGCTGAAGAGCACCTCGGCCAGTTCGACCGGGCCGGTGCCGGGCAGCAGGGCGCGCTGTACGAGTTGCATGACGGGGTACGACAGCGGCGCCGCCGAGAGGCAGACCGCGAGGCGGCGGGCGGCCGGGGAGGCGGTGGTGCGGAAGTCCTCGACCAGCTGTTCCGGGGTGCGGTCGGGGCGGGGAGCGGGTGCCGTTCCCGGGTCCGCGGGCCCGACCATGGCCACGGAGGCCGTCAGCGTGTCCGCCGACCGTTCCGACAGCAAACGTGCCCAGCCGCCGAGTGCGGCGGGGGTAGGCGGCAGCACGGGGACCGGCAGCGCCCCGCCGTCCACGGGACCCCGGTCGCGGAACGGCCGGAAGCCGAGCGTCCCGCCGGGGCCCGCCGTGCGCCACAGGGTGCCGGGTTCGGTGGGCAGCAGGGTCTGCGGCCACAGGCGGGCGGGCAGTGGCTGTACGACGGCCAGCGGGCCCGTGCGCAGCCGCCGGTGGAGCAGCCGCTGGGCGGCGCCGTGCCGCCACAGCGGGCCCGAGCAGTCGCTGAGCAGCAGGGTGACGGTCCGGCCGCTCGGGTCGCGCAGACCGTCCGCCGGGGCGAGCCATTCGCTGCCGCCCGCCCGGCACAGCACGCCGACTCCGCCGTCGGGGTGCGGGCGCAGCCGGTGGACGGTCACCGACCGGAAGGCGCCGGACTGTTCGCAGGCGAGGCGCAGTTCCTCCAGGGTGCGTTCCCAGGCGCCCATCGACGGCGAGTCGTCGGCCAGCAGCTGCATCCGGGACTGCCGTCTCCGGTCGGCCCGGAAGACCGGCAGCGCACAGTCCCCGACGGCGCTCGCCTGCGCGGTTCGGGACTCGTCGAGGACGTCGTCGGTCCGGGGGCGCGGCGGTCCGGCCGGCGCCGGCCTGCCCTGGAGGGGCCGCAGGGCGTGCCCCAGGGACAGCAGGCCCGGAAAGGCGGAAGCCACCGGTACGAGGATCTCGGCGCCAGGCGCGCCGTACGTTCCCTCGGCCCCCTCGTCCCGCACCACCGCGAGAAGTTGCGGAGCCACCGGCCGGTCCACCCGGTCGGACGGGAGACCGTCGCCACCGTAGTCACCAACCCCATCACCAGGCCCGGCACCTACCTCGCCGCCGGCCCCGCTCTCCGCCTCGGCCATCCGCCCCGCCAGCCAGAGCGCATCCGCGAGTTCAGTGGCCCCCGCCCTGACCCCCGCCTCCCTCAGACGCCGGACCAGCGAATCCAGCGGGTCCAGTGACCCCCCACCCCCACTCACCGCGCCGGCCGATTCAACGGCCGCATGAGTTGGTCCGCGAGGTGCGCACGGGTGCCCGGTTCCTCGTTCTGGGCGTGGCGGGTCAGGTAGATGGCGTTGAGGAGCTGGTCGGCGGCTCGTTGTTCGCCGGGCCTGCGTTCCAGGAAGCGGGCGATGACGTCGGCGTGCTGTTCGGCCGCGTCCTCGCCGAAGTGGGCGCGGACCATCGCAGCGAGCCTGTCCTCGTCCGGGGGCTCCAGGTGGAGGTGGACGCAGCGCCTCAACAGCGGTACGGGAAAGTCGCGTTCACCGTTGCTGGTGAGGACGATGAAGGGGAAGGCACGGCAGCGGACCCTGCCCTCGTGGACCTCCACGGAGCGACCGTCGTGGTCGCGGACCCGTACCGCCGGGCGGTGTTCGGCGATCCTCTCCAGCTCGGGGATGCCGAACTCGCCCTCCTCCAGGACCCCGAGGAGGTCGTTGGGCAGGTCGATGTCGCTCTTGTCCAGCTCGTCCACGAGGAGTACCCGGGGTCGTGCCGTCGGGAGCAACGCGGTGCCGAGCGGGCCCAGTTGGAGGTAGCGGCCGATGCCCCGGGCGAGCAGGTCGGGTGCCTCCGGGGGCAGTTGGCCGGGCGGTACCGACACCGTGCCGGCCTCCGGGCGTTCGCGCGGACGGGTGATCTGGAGGTCCTGCAGGCGGCCCAACGCGTCGTATTTGTAGAGGCCGTCGGTGAGTTGGGTGCGGCTGACGATGGGCCAGTGCAGTACCCGGCCCAGCCCCAGTTCATGGGCCACGGCGTGCGCGAGTGTGCTCTTGCCGCTGCCCGGTTCGCCGGTGACGAGGAGCGGTCGGCGCAGATACAACGCCGCGTTGACCAGCTCCAGTTCGGCCGGGGTCGGCCGGTAGTGCTCGGCGAAGGCGCGGCTCTGGCCGAGCCTCCGGGTGGAGACGGTGTCGGCGGCGGCCGGCGGCCGGATCAGTGGGCCGCCGTCGAAGCGGCGCCAGGCGGGCGGGTCCGGGAGCCGGTCGACTCCGTCGTGCGGTTGTCCGGTGCCTCGGTAGATCAGCCACTCGTTCACGTCACGCTCCTCGGTGCAGGACGGGCGAGGCTGCCTGATGACGGTTCGGCCGGGCACCGGGGACACGAAAGGGAACCGGAGGCCCCTTTTCCCCTTCCATTCCTCCTCCGCACCGGCAATCCTTCAGACACTACCCAGGACCGACCGAGGGGGATCACACGCGCCGGGCACACCCCGAACCGGCTTGTGGACTCCGGTTCCAACTGGTTGCTCACTTGACTACCAGGCGTCACATCCGATTGGCTCCGCCCCAGCGAAAGTCGGACAGTCAGTGCACGTCGACCGACGATCGCGCAGATTTCGCCGTACCCACTCCCCCTCTCGCCCTTCCTCTCCCTCTCTATGTCCTTCCCCTCCTCGGCCGCGCAGCGAGGTGCCGCACTCCCATGAACACACCCCCCGTCTCTTCCGGTTCCGCACGATCTCCCCGTGTCACCGCCGTCGCCGCCGGTGTGGCCGCCGTATGTCTTCTCGCGGCCGGCTGTTCGGGTTCCGGCTCCGACGGGTCGGACTCCGGCCAGGGCACCGCCGGTGCCGGCACCGCCCGGATCAAGGTCGCTCTGATCACCCACGGCGCCAAGGACGACGCCTTCTGGGAGCGGGTGCAGAAGGGCGCCGAGGCCGCCGCGGCCAAGGACAACATCGAGCTGACGTACGAGAGCGACCCCGATGCCGCCGCCCAGGCCGCCCTGGTGCGCGACGCGGTCAAGAACAAGGTCGACGGGATCGCCGTCACCCTCGCCAAGCCCGAGGCGATGAAGAGCGCGGTCGCGCAGGCGAGGTCGGCGGGGATACCCGTGGTCGGTCTCAACTCGGGTATCGACGCCTGGCGTTCCGCGGGCCTGATGTCGTTCTTCGGGCAGGACGAGAGCACCGCCGGTCGCGCCCTCGGCGACAAACTGGACACGCTCAAGGTCAAGCACACCCTCTGCGTCATCCACGAGCAGGGCAACGTCGCCATGGAGGCGCGCTGCGCCGGAGTGAAGAAGACCTTCACCGGCGAGACCGAGAACCTCTATGTGAACGGCACCGACATGGACGCGGTGACCGCGGTCGTCGCGGCCCGGTTGACCCAGGACCCGGACATCGACGAAGTCGTCACCCTGGGCGCGCAGTTCGCGCTCGCGGCGGTGAAGTCGGTGGACGAGTCGGGCAGCAAGGCGAAGATCGCGACGTTCGACCTGAACAACGACATCGTCAACGCGGTCAAGAGCGGCGAGGTGCAGTTCGCCGTGGACCAGCAGCCCTACCTGCAGGGTTATCTCGCCGTCGACTCGCTCTGGCTGTACAAGTCCAACGGCAACTTCAGCGGCGGCGGTTCGGCTCCCGTGCTCACCGGGCCGGCCTTCGTCACCAAGCAGAACATCGCCGACGTCGCGAGGTTCTCCGCCGACGGCACCCGCTGAGCCGCCCGCTCCTCGACTCCGCCCAGCACCCCTCCGCGGGGCTTCCGTATCCCCCTCCGCCTCGCTCCCCAACCCTCCCGCGCGGCAACCGTCGTACAACGGCTGAACCAAGCTTTGGGGGCTCACGGTGCGTACGTTCACTTGTACGGATAGCATCCTGCGGACCCGGAAACATGTTCCGGCGCCTGTTCCGCTTCTGCCGCCCCCTGCCAGTTGTCACCTGCTCACTCCCGCTCACCGCTGATCGCTCTAGGACGACGATGCCTCCACGCAAAGGTGCCCGGCGCCGTCTCGGCTCCATACGTCTCTCGCTGATCCTGCTCGCGCTAGTGCCGAGCGTCACCCTCGCCGCGATGTGGGGCGTGACGACGATTCAGATGTTCTCGGAGGGCCTGCGGCTGCGGGACCAGACGGGGCTCAGCAAGGCGACCGGTGCCATGGGCACCGATGCCACGATGGCGTTGCAGAAGGAGCGCACGCTGTCGGCCGAGTGGCTGGCCTCGCCCAGGGGCGACCGCAGCGCCCTGGACGCGCAGCGCAAGGTGACGGACAAGGCGGTCGCTCAACTGGTCGGCCAGACCAAGGCGATCCAGGAGGCCCCCGACCGCATCAGCGAGCGGATGTACTCGGTGATCGCGGCGGCGGGCAGCCTGGAGTACTACCGCGGTCAGGTCGACAGGCTCACCGACATCTCCGCCCAGCAGGCGCTGGACCAGTACTCGTCGATCATCGGCACCCAGATCCACGCCTTCCAGGAGCTGTCCCAGGTCGACGACGGCGACCTCACCTCCCAGGCCGGCCCGCTCGTCTCGCTGGAGCAGGCCGCCGAACTGGTCGCCCAGGAGGACTCGCAGCTCAACCTGGCCTGGACCGCGGGGAGTCTGGACCAGCAGGAGTGGGAGTCGTACGTCCGACTGGTGAGCGCCCGGCGCTGGGTCGTCGAGGACCAGCTGATCCAGTCCCTGAGCGGCACGGCGAAGACCCGTACCGAGGCGATCCTGGCGGGCTCCGCCTGGAAGACCCTGACCTCCATCGAGGACCAGGTGCTCACGTCGGGCACGCCCGGCGGCGGCACCGACCGGAAGATCACCCTGCCGGACAAGCAGAAGCAGTGGTCCGCCGCGATGGACGAACTGAGCGTCCAGTACGGCTCGCTGATCCACGACGAGACCAGGGGCCTGCTCACCCGCAGCGCCGACGAGGCGCGGTCGCTGCTGATCAAGGCGGCCTCGCTGAGCGCGGGCGGGTTCGTAGCGCTGCTGCTGTGCATCATGCTGTCCTGGCGCATCACCCGGTCCCTGTCCCGTCGGCTGCGCGGGCTGCGCATGGCCACCCTGGGTCTGGCCGAGGAGCGGCTGCCGGACGTGGTCGCGCGGCTCAACCGGGGCGAGAAGGTCGACGTCGAGTCGGCCACCCCGCCGCTGGACTACGGCCACGACGAACTCGGCCAGGTGGCCCACGCGTTCAACGCGGCGCAGCGCACCGCCGTACACACCGCGGTCGAACTCGCCGACACCCGGCGCGGGTTCCAGAAGGTCATCCTGGGCATCGCCCGGCAGAGCCAGAACCTGGTCAACCTCCAGCTCACCAAGCTGGACGCGCTGGAACGCGCCCACCAGGACCCGGAGATCCTCAAGGGGCTGTACGAACTCGACTCCACCGCGAGCCAGTTGCGCCGGTACGAGGAGAACCTCGTCATCATCAGCGGTGAACGGCCCGGCCGCAGCTGGACCGAGCCGGTCGCGCTGATCGACATCCTGCGCAGCGCCGTCGGCGAGGTCGCCGAGTACCAGCGGGTCGACGTACAGACCGAGGAGGACGTGTATCTCGCGCCGCCCGCGGTGGCCGACGTCATCCATCTGCTGGCCGAGCTGATCGACAACGCGACCGCCTACTCCCCCGCGCCCAGCCCGGTCGGCGTACGGGCCGCGATGGTCGCCAGGGGGCTGGCCATCGAGATCGAGGACCGCGGTCTCGGCATGTCCGAGGAGGACTACGCGTCCTTCAACGAACACCTGGCCGAGGCCCCGCAGTTCGACGTGGTGGCGCTCGCCGACGACCTGCGGCTCGGCATGTTCGTGATCGCGCGCCTCGCCGTCCGGCACGGCATCCAGGTCACGCTGCGCTCCTCGCCGTACGGCGGCACGACGGCGATCGTGCTGATCCCGCACGATGTCGTCGTCCGCGAACTCGCCGCGCCCGACACGGACTCCTCGGATACGGAGAAGGCGTCCGCCGAGGTGCCGGGGCCGGTCGCCGCGGAGCGTCCGGCGCACGAGCGCGTCCGGGACCGGGAGACACCGCCCGTCGCGGCCCGCGTCCGGATCGCCGACGCCGGTCCCACGCCCCGGCAGGCCGCCCTCGTCGGGGCGGGCCGCGGCGGTGAGGGCAAGGCCGAGAAGGGCGCCGCCGCGCGCAAGGGCGGGCTCACCCCGCTGCCGCGCCGGGTGCCGCAGACCAGTCTGGCCGCCGAGTTGCGGGAGGACGACCCCGACGGCACGTCCGAGGACTCGCTCGACGAGTTCTCGGCGGAGCGCGCGGCCTCCTCGCTCTCCGGTTTCCAGCGCGGAACCCTCCAGGCCCGTGACGACGACGCCGAAGAGCAGTACGACCATGGGGAGGACGACTCGCCTCAGGAACCCGACGCACCGCTCCCCGACGCAGGCACTCCGGTCACCTCGACTCCGCCCGCAGACCGCTGATGAAGGACAGAGAAATGACACGCCCCACCCCCGCCACGCACACCGAGCTGGACCAGTTGCTCACCGGACTCGTGGACCGGGTAGCCGAGGTGAACCACGCCGTCGTGCTCTCCGAGGACGGACTGGTCGTCAGCAGGTCGACGGCGTTCCTGCGCGACGACGCCGAGCGGCTCGCGGCGACCGCGTCCGGGCTGATGAGCCTCAGCAAGGGCGTCAGCATGGACTTCCGCGGCGGTCCGGTGCGCCAGGCACTGATCGAGATGCGCAACGGCTACCTGATCCTCACCGCGGCCGGTCCGGGCGCCCATCTCGCCGTGCTGACCAGCCAGGGAGCGGACGTCGGGGTGGTCGCGTACCAGATGAACATGCTGGTGAAGAAGATCGGTGAGCACCTCAGCGCGGCCCCGCGTGCCGGGGTCGCCGGCGCGGCCGGCGAGTGAGGTGAGCGGAAGCGACGCGGCCGGCCGGCTCGTCCGGCCGTTCACGCTCACCGGCGGGCGGACCCGGCCCAGCCGCGCCGACTTCACGCTGATCACGTCGGTGACGGCGGTGGAGCCACAGCCCGACGGCGGCGCCCGGCCGCAGCCCGAGCACGCTCGGATCCTGCGGCTGTGCGCACGGCCCGTCGTGGTGGCGGAGCTGGCGGCCCATCTGGACCTGCCGGTGAGCGTGGTCGTCATCATGCTGTGCGATCTGCTGGAGGCCGGCCGGATCACCGCCCAGTCCCCGCGCCAGATCTCGCGCACCACGGACATGGACCTGCTCCAGAAAGTGAGGGACGGCCTTGGCCGGCTCTAGCCTGACCGCGAACGGGACCTCGGCGCCCGACACGGTCAAGATCCTCATCGCCGGCGGCTTCGGCGTGGGCAAGACGACGATGGTCGGCTCGGTCAGCGAGATCGTGCCGCTGCGCACCGAGGAGCCGCTCACCGCGGCCGGCCTCGGCATCGACGACCTCGACGGCATCGAGGAGAAGAAGGCCACCACCGTGGCCCTCGACTTCGGCCGCATCACCCTCAGCCAGGAACTGATCCTGTACCTCTTCGGTACGCCGGGACAGCAGCGGTTCTGGTTCATGTGGAACGACCTGGCGATCGGCGCGCTGGGGGCCGTGGTCCTCATCGACGTACGCCGGCCGGAGTCGAGCTTCGCGGCGATCGACTTCTTCGAGCGCCGGGACATCCCGTTCGTCGTCGGGGTGAACGGCTTCCACGGGGAGCATCCGTACGAGCCGGACGAGATCCGGGAGGCGCTGGCGCTGCCGGAGCACACGCCGGTCCTGCTGTGCGACGCGCGGGACCGGGAGTCGTGCCGGGACGTACTGATCGCGCTGATCGACCAGTTGATCGCGTCGGCGACTCCGGGCGGCGGGGACGCGCACACGGCCTGAAGTCACGTGTCAGCACGTCACGTGTCACCGGTCGCCTTTGAGCAACCTGTGAGTCCGCTGATTCTCATTCGTCGCTCAGAGTCGCCTCAGGGTCGCCCCAGATACGGCCCCGATCGTCACTGGCATGAACGAAACGAACGCGAGGGGCGTCCGGCAGCGTTCGGTCGAGATCGTGGTGCCGGTGTACAACGAGGCGCACGTACTCGCCGAGAGCATCGGCCGTCTCCACGCCTACCTCGAAGCCTCCTTCCCGTTCCCGTTCCGCATCACGGTCGCGGACAACGCCAGCACTGACGCCACCTGGCAGGTCGCGACCGACCTGACGCTCCACCTCCCCCACGTCCACGCCGTCCATCTGGACGCCAAGGGCCGGGGCCGCGCGCTGAAGCACGTGTGGAGCGACTCCACGGCCGACGTGGTCGCCTACATGGACGTCGACCTGTCCACGGGCCTGGCGGGTTTCCTGCCGCTCGTGGCCCCCCTTCTCTCCGGCCACAGCGACGTGGCCATCGGCAGCCGGCTGCACCGCCAGGCCGACGTGGTGCGCGGCCCGAAGCGCGAGTTCATCTCCCGCTCCTACAACCTCCTCCTGAAGCTCGGCCTCGCGGCCCGCTTCTCGGACGCCCAGTGCGGCTTCAAGGCCGTCCGCACGGACGTCTTCCGGGCCCTCGCCCCGCACATCGAGGACAACGCCTGGTTCTTCGACACCGAGTTGCTGGTCCTGGCCCAGCGCAACCGCCTCCGCATCCACGAGGTGCCGGTCGACTGGGTCGACGACCCCGACAGCCGGGTCGACATCGTCCGCACCGCCCTCGACGACCTGAGAGGCATGCGCCGGATGCTGCGCAGCAGCCTCACCGGCCGCGCCCGGATCGCCGTACCCCACCGCGTGCCCGCGCAGAGCCCGGTAGGCGCACCCCAGCACGTCACCAGCAGCAGCCCCGCCCCCAGCTTGGAGTACGTATCATGACGACCCTCGCCCCGCCGCCGACCCGCGACAGCGCACCCGCGCCCCGCCACCGCGCCGAACCCCCGACGTCAGGCGGCGGTCTCGCGGCCCGCGCCAAACGCCTGTTCACCGGCGCCCCCGAGGACCCGAGCTGGACCCGCCCGACTCTCTGGGGCATCCTCCTCCTGGCGACGGCGCTCTACGCCTGGAACCTCTCCTCCATCACCGGCAACACCTTCTACAACGCGGCCGTGTACAGCGGCACGAAGAGCTGGAAGGCGTTCTTCTTCGGGGCGTTGGACTCCGGCAGCTTCATCACCGTCGACAAACCCCCCTTCGCCCTATGGGTGATGGGCCTGTCGGCCCGCGTATTCGGTTACGGGACCTGGCAGTTGATGCTGCCGATGGTCGCGGTCGGCACGGGCTCGGTGGCCCTGCTGTTCCGCATGGTGAAGCGCGACTTCGGCCCGGTGGCGGCGACGATCGCGGCCCTCGCGCTCACTCTCACCCCCATCACGGTGGCGATCACCCGGGACACCAACCCTGACCCGATCCTGGTCTTCCTGATGCTGCTGGGCGCGGCGGCCCTGATGAAGTCGGTGCGCACCGGCCGGCTGATGCCGCTGGTGTGGTCGGGCGTGGCGATCGGCTTCGCGTTCAACACGAAGATGATGCAGGCGTACGTCGTCCTGCCGGTCTTCTTCCTGGTCTACCTCTGGGCGGCCAACGCGAGCCTGGGCAGGCGCATCCGCAACCTGGCCGTCGGCACGGTGGCCCTGATCGTCTCCTCCGCCTGGTGGATGGTGGTCGTCGACCTGATCCCGGCCTCCTCCCGCCCCTACATCGGCGGCTCGACCGACAACACGGTCTGGGACCTGGTCATCGGCTACAACGGCTTCGGCCGGATCTTCGGGGCGAGTTCGTCGACGGGCTCGGCGGGCAACGGCGCGAGCTTCGGCGGTACGGCGTCCATCTACCGCATGTTCAACGAGATCATGGGCGGCCAGATCTCCTGGCTGATCCCCTTCGCGCTGATCGCCCTGGTCGCGGGCCTGGTCCTGCGCGGCCGTGCCCCTCGTACGGACGCCAAGCGCGCGGCGCTGATGCTCTGGGGCGGCTGGTTCGTCCTGCACTACCTGACCTTCGCCCTCGCCGAGGGCACCTTCCACCCGTACTACGTCACGGCCATGGCCCCCGGTATCGCGGCCCTGGCGGGCGCCGGCGGCGTGATGCTCTACCGCGCCTTCCGTGAGGGCTCGGCGGCCAAGTGGGCCTGGGTTCTTCCGCTGGCCATCGCGGCGAGCGCGATCTGGGCGGTCGTCCTGCTCCAGCGGGTGTCCGGCTCCGGCACGCTGTACACGGTCGCGGAGATCGTGGTTGCGGCAGCGGGCACCATCGCCGTACTGGGCCTGCTGGTCGGCCGCTTCACCAAGCGGCACCGTCTGATGGGCGTCGCGGCACTGGCCGCGGTGGTCGCCCTGCTCGCAGGACCGGCCGCCTACTCGGTCTCGGCCGCGACCTCCAGCACCAACGGCACCAACCCGACGGCCGGTCCCAGCACGGGCGGCGGCATGGGTGGTGGCGGTGGCGGTGCTCCGCAGGGCTCCGGGGGTACGAGCAGCAGCAGCGGTACGAGCAACAGCGGCGGCCAGTCGATGGGGACGCCCCCGTCCGGCAACTCGTCGTCCTCCAGCGGGAGTTCGTCGGATGCGGCGGCCGAGTCGGGCACCCGTCCGAGCGGTGACGGTGGCGGCACCGGTGGCGGTGGCGGCGGGATGGGCGGCGGCACCCAGGTGTCGTCGGACATGATCACGTACCTCAAGAAGCACCAGGACGGGGCGACTTGGCTGCTGGCGGTGGCCACCGACCAGACGGCGTCCTCGATCATCCTGGAGTCGGGCCAGCCCGTGATCTCCATGGGCGGCTGGTCGGGCAGCGACAACGCGATGACCCTGGCCAAGCTCAAGAGCCTGGTGAAGGCGGGGAAGTTGCACTACATCATCGTCAGCAGCGACTCCGGCCAGGGCACGAACTCCGAGATCGCCACCTGGGTGAAGGCGAACGGCACGGCGGTCGACTCCTCGGAGTACAGCACCAGTTCGACGAGCAGCTCGTCGAGCTCCACCTCGACGTCCACGTCCACATCCACCACGTCGACCAGCAGCGGCCTGTACCGCCTGGACGCCTCCGACGTGAGCTGACCGACCTTCCTCTCCCCTCCCCACGGGCGGGCCACCGGACATCTTCCGGCGGCCCGCCCGTCCGTCTTCCCCTCCTCCGCGCCTCTGCAAGGTTTCGGCAAGGCCGTGGCAAGCCTTCCGACCCGATATCGGGGCAACCCCGAACCGAGCATTCCAACTCACCAGGAACACGACAACGGGGGTACCGATGGACGGTGCACGGCAATGGCTGACGCTGCCGGGCTGCAAGCGGGTCCTGGCCGTCGTACACACGCAGGTGTACGGACAGCGGCTGCGTGACGTGCTGTCGCTGCTGGAGTCCGATCTGCGGATCCAGGTCGACTTCACGATCGCTCCGCACGCCTTCAACGCGGGCGCTACCCGCTCCGTGCCCGTGGAGCACGACAGCCTGCTGCCCTGGGAAGCGGCTCTCGACGACAGGTTCGACCTGGTGCTGGCCGCCGGTTCGCAGGGCGTCGACCGGCTCCACGGCCCGCTGCTGCGGCTGCCGCACGGCGCCGGGCACATGAAGCTCTCGCGGCCCGCCGACGACCGGGATCCGGGAGCGCCCCGGACCGTCGGCGGGCTGGGCAGGCGGTATCTGGTGCGGGACGGACGGCTGGTGCCCAAGGCGCTGGCCGTCGCGCACCGGGACGACCTGGACACGCTGCGGCGGGAGTGCCCGGAGGCGCTGCCCGTCACCGAGGTGGTCGGTGACGCCACCCGCGACCGGATCGCGGCGAGCATGCCGCTGCGCGCCCGCTTCCGTGCGGCACTGGGGCTGCGCGGAGCTCAGAAACTGCTGCTGGTCTCCTCGACCTGGGGAACCGGGTCCTCCTTCAACCGCCTGGACGCGCTCCTGCCCAGGCTCCTCGCGGAACTGCCGGCCGACGAGTACCGGGTGGCCGTACTCGTCCATCCCAACGTCTGGTCGGGGCACGGTTCCTGGCAGGTACGGTCCTGGCTGTCGACGGCCCGGCGGCACGGGATCGTCGTCGTCCCGCCGGAGCTGGACTGGCGCTCACTGCTCGTCGCGGCGGACTGGGTGATCGGCGACCACGGCTCCGTGACGCTGTACTCCACGCTCACCCGTGCGCCCATCATCCTGGCCCGCTTCCCGGAGGAGGACGTCGATCCCGCGTCGCCGGGCGCCGAACTCGCCCGCGTGGCACCGGCGTTGTCCCCCGCACACGCGCTGCCCGAGCAGCTCGCGTACGCCCGGTCCGTCTATCCGGCCACGGGGTACGCCCGGATCGCGCGGCGCATCTCCTCGGAGCCGGGACGGTTCGGACCCAACACCCGCAAGCTGATGTACCGACTCCTGGGCCTGGGCGAGCCCGCCCACGAACCCGTACTGCCGCCGCTTCCGCTCCCCCGCCGGCTGTGGGGCGGACGCCGGAGCAGGAGTTCGGCGTGAACGACACCGTGATCGACACCGTGATCGCCGACGATCCGGTGATCGTCTGCCTCGACACCACCGGGGAGAACGGGGAGAACTGGCGCGAGTGCGCCGACGTGCTGTTCAGCACCCGCCCGAGGCCGGCCGCCGAAGCGTGGCTGCTGGCCGGGCTGGTGCTGTGGCGCTACCCGGGGTGCTCGCTGGTGCTGCTTGCCGGCGTGGGCGGCGGTTGTGTCGCGCGGGCGCGGGTCGGGGTCGGCGGCACCCCTGTACTCAGGACGCACGCCGGGGTTACGGCAGCTGTCGCGACCGGTCCGCCGGACGACGTGCGTCGGCTTGGCTGACGGGCTCGTAGCGGGCCAGGGACTGCGCGCACCAGTCCCTGGCCCGCTCGACATCCCCACGCCTCCGGCGCCGCGGTCACCGCACCTGCTGCAGCCGGCCCTCCAAACGACGCGCGTCGACCTCACTGACCGGCTCGTAGCGGGCCAGGGACTGCGCGTACCAGTCCCTCGCCCGCTCCACATCCCCACGCTCCTCGGCCCCCTCGCCGAGCATCTCCAGCACACGTGCCTGCCAGTGGACCGAGCCGGTCTGTTCGAACTCGGTGATCGCCTGGCGGAGTTGGCTGTCGGCGAGGTCGTGGTGAGGAGTGCCGAGGCGGGCGTGGGCCCGGCCCAGGTATGCCAGGGCGCGGGCCGCGTCGTACGGGTCGTTCTCGGCCAGGAGGTCCACGCGGGCCCGGGTGAGGTGGGCGAGGGCCTCGGCCGGGTGGTCGTCCGCCAGGGCCGTGTCGCCCAGGCAGAGGCGGGTCAGGGCGGTGCCTCGCCGGTAGCCGATCTCCTCGCGCAGGGCCAGGTCGCGGGTGAAGTACTCGCGGGCCAGGTCCAGTTGGCCCGCGAGCCGGTGCGTCTGCCCCAGACCGTGCAGCGCCTGGGCCTCGTTGCGCAGGGCGGCCGTCAACTCCTGGGAGCCGTCCGCCTCTTGCCGCCCGAGTCGGGCCGCGTCCAGCGCCTGGCCGAACCAGGTCAGGGCCTCTTCGTACCGGCCCACGTTGCGCAGGCCGGCGCCGCCCGAGGTGAGCATCCGGGCGATCCCGGCCGGGTCCCGGTCCC
Organism: Streptomyces sp. GQFP; assembly: GCF_021545335.1. Lineage (GTDB taxonomy): Bacteria > Actinomycetota > Actinomycetes > Streptomycetales > Streptomycetaceae > Streptomyces. Next base: position 1,972,334 of record NZ_CP089312.1, read on the forward strand.
GGCGGGCCGCGGCGAGGCCGATCTCATGGGCCTCGATCCACAGGTCGTAGGGGCGAAGACGGAGGAACAACGGCCAGAGGGCGTCCGCGAGTTGCCAGGCGGCGGCGTTCCAGCCCCGGGCCGCCGCGGTCCGCAGTACGGCCATCAGCCGGGCGCGTTCCGCGTCGAGCCAGCGCAGTGCGCCGGGGGCGTCGGTGAACGGCGGTGCGGCGGGCGGCTCGGGCCAGTCGCGGCGCAGGGTGCGGTGGCTGGGGGTGAGGAGGGCCTCGGCGGCCGTGGCCACGGCCAGGTGGTGGTCCACGACACGTCGTACGGCCCGGTCGCTGTCCTCGACGGTCTCCTCCTCGGCGGCACGTTCGCGCGCGTGGGCGCGGATCAGGTCGTGGAAGCGGTAGCGGTCGAGGCCGGTGCGCGGATCCGGCCCGAGGTCCTCCAGGAGGTGCACCTCGACCAGTTCGTCGAGCATCCGGTCCATGTCGGCCGGCTCGGCAGCACAGACCGCCGCGGCCACCGGCGGGGTGAGCACAGGTACCGGAGCCAGGCTCAAATACCGGTAGATGTAGGCCAGTTGGGGTTCCAGGAGGCGGTACGACTCCTGCAGCGCCGCGCGTACGGCGGACTCGCCTCCCATCCGCAGCGCCTCCAGCGGGCCTTCTCCACCGCCGCCGCTCAGCGCCCGCGCCAGCACCTCCAGCGACTGCCGGGGTCTGGACGCGGCCCGCGCTCCGGCCACGCACACGGCCAGGGGCAGCCCCGCGCAGGCCCGGGCCATGGCCAGCGCCGCCTCCGGCTCCTGCCGTACCCGGTCGGCGCCCACCCGGCGGCGGAGCAACTCCATGGAGTCGCCGGTTCCCAGCGCGTCCAGCGGGACGAAGGCCGCACCCTCCAGGCCGAGGCCGGTCAGCCGGTTCCGGCTGGTCACGACCGTGAGGGCCACCGTCGATCCCGGCAACAGGGGACGCACCTGGGCGGCACTGAGCGCGTTGTCGAGCAACAGGGCGATGCGCGCGTCGGCGGTGACCGAACGCCACAGCGCCGCCTGCTCGTTCAGCTCGGCGGGGATGCGCTCATGGCCGAAGGAGCGCAGGAGTTCCGTGAGGAGTTCGCCGGGGCGGGCGGGGCCGTCGGCGGAGTGGCCGCGCAGATCGGCGTACAACTGCCCGTCGGGGAAGGCCTCCGCGCGACCGAGGAGCCAGCGGCGGGCCAGTGCGGTCTTGCCGATGCCGGCCGGTCCGCTGATGACGGCGATCGTGGCGCCGTCGGGCGAGGCGTGCGCCAGCCGGTCCAGCTCCGCCCGTTCGGCGAGCCGGTTGATGAAGTGGCCCGGCACGGGCGGCACTTGACGCGGGACGGCCGGTGCCCTGACCGCCGACGAATCGAGTACGGGGTGGAAGTGGACACCGCCGGTGATGTCGCGGGCCTGGACCACCGGTCCGCCGATGCTCGTGGAGCCGCCGATGCTGTTCGCGACCTGGTGGCGGGCGTTGTCGGCGGCCTCCGTGGCCAGGACGTCGGCGTGCCACCGCCGTAACTCCCCGGCGAGCGCGGGGCTGTTGGCCGCTTCCGCGGCCAGCAGGTCGGCGAGGGCGCGGGAACTGCCGGCCGCGCCCGTGCCGGTGGACTGCTCGGTCCAGGCCCGTACGGATTCGGTGACCGCGGGCGCGGGCAGCGCGCCCACGAGGCGGGCGAGTGCCTGCTGGGCATGTGGCCGTCGGGCGGCCAGGGTCAGGGCCGTCTGTAATTCCTCGGCCGTCACGTGCTGCATGCGCCGCTTCCCCCAGGTCCCCCGATGCCCGACGCCCTGTGTCCTACCCGGCCGCCGACCACATCAGACCGAACTAGTTCTTGGCGGGTTCGTATCCGTCAGAAATGAGCCATTAAATCTTTTGAGTTGTAGCAATATTTGAACAGTTATTGACCGCATGCGATTCTTATCGACGCCAGAGCGCAGGCCGACCGTCGGACGGGGGCACTGGTGGACTTGGAAATCCGCTTACTGGGACCGGTCGAACTGCGCGGAAACCAGTACGCCGATCCGCTGGGCTCAGCCAAGGAGAGGCTGCTCCTGGCCGCCCTGGGGTTCGAAGCGGGGCGCCCGGTTTCCCTCGACGCCCTGATCCACCGGCTGTGGGACGAGAGCCCGCCCGCGCGACCCCGGGCGAGTCTGCACTCGTACGCCGCCCGGATCCGGCGCAGACTGCGGGCCCTGGACAGCGAGGCGCGGCTCGTCCAGCAGGCGCACACCTACTCCCTGAACGTGCGCCCCGACCAGGTGGACTACCACCGCTTCCAGGCGCTGACCGCCCGGGCGCGCGCCCTCAGCGACACCGGCGACGACCGGCAGGCGCTCGGTCTGCTGCACGAGGCGGGCGCACTCTGGCGAGGCGAGCCGCTGGCGGGCCTGCCCGGGCTGTGGGCCGAACACATCAGGGGCGTCCTCGGGCAGCGGCACCTCTCCGCGCAGCTGGTCCGTATCGAACTCGAACTGCGCGAGGGCCGCTTCGCCGAACTCGTCCCCGACCTCACCGACCTCCTGGAGGAGCACCCCACCGACGAACTGCTCGCCGGCCAGCTCATGACGGCCACCTACGGCAGCGGACGGCAGGCCGACGCGCTGCGCGTCTTCGAGGGTGTCCGGCGCCGGCTGCGGGACGACCTCGGCGCGGACCCTGGCGCGGCGCTCTCCCGGCTGCACGGACTCGTCCTCAACGGCGCGCCCGTACAGGCCTTCCTGCCCCGGCCCGAGACCGCGGTGGGCGCCGGTGCGGCGGCGGTGGCAGCGGTCGCTGCGCCCCGGGCGCTGCCCGGTCACGCCGAACTGGTCGGCCGTGAGGAGGAGTTGGCGGCCATCGTGGACACCGCCTCGCCCCTGGCGGCGGGTGCGGCGGCCGGACGTACCGTCATCGCCCTGCAGACCGTGTCGGGCATGGCCGGAGTCGGCAAGACGTTGATCGCGCTGCACGCGGCGAGACGACTCGGGCCGCTCTACCCGGACGGGGCCGTCCACCTCGACCTGCTCGCCCACACACCCGGACAGGAGACGCTCACCACCGAGGCGGCGCTCAGCTCCCTGATCCGGGCCTTCGGGATCCCCGCGAAGGACCTCCCGCAGGACCCGCACGAGCTGGCGGGCCTGTGGCACAGCCTGCTCAGCAACCGGCGCGCCATCGTCATCCTCGACGACGCCGCGGGCCCGGAACAGCTGCGCCCCCTGCTGCCGGGCGCCTCGCCGTCCCTCGTCATCGTCACCAGCCGCCGACGGCTCACGGGGCTGCCGGGCATCCGGTCGATCCAGCTGGACGTACTGCCGCCGAAGGACGCCGTCGCCCTGTTCCGTTCCGTGGCCGGCGAGGACCGCACCCGTCAGACGGGCGAGGTCGCGGACATCGTCCGGCTCACGGGCTTCCTCCCCCTCGCCATCGAACTCGCTGCCGGGCGACTGGCCTCCCGCCCCTCCTGGACGACCGCCCACCTCCTGCGCCGGCTCACCCACGGACAGGGGCGGCTCCAGGAAATCCGGGACGGCACCAGGGGCGGGATAGCCACGGCGTTCGAGGTTTCGTACAGAACACTGACGAGCGAAGAACAAACGCTTTTCCGATTTCTCGGGCTTCGATTCGGTCCGGAGATCGACGCATACGCACTCGCCGCCCTCGCCGGCCTTCCGCACGACGCGACGGAAAATGTCCTGGAGGTGCTGCTCGACGCCCACTTGGTGCGCGAACCCGCCCCCGAGCGCTACACACTCCACGATCTGCTCGGCGAATACGCGCGCGACCTGGTCATGTCCGAGGAATCCGACATCGTGCGCGACCGGGCCGTGGACAGAATGATCGATTTCTATGTGCACGCATCCGACGCGGCCGACAAATTGATCCAGCCGCGCGCCCTTCGCCCGCATCGTCCGCTGCCGCCGCCGGAGCATCCGGTGCCGCCCTGGGACGGTCCCCGGTCGGCCCGCCGCTGGCTCCTCGCGGAGCGCACGGCCCTCCTCGCCGCCGAACGCCACTGCCGGGCCACCGGGCGTCTGCGGGCGGCGGCCCTGCTCGCGAGCGCGCTGGCCGGATTCCTCGACGAGGAGGGCTACTCGGCGGACGCCCGGCGCATGCACGCCTCCGCCGTACAGCACTGGCACACGGCCGGCGAACGCCAGTCCGAGGTCCACGCGCTGATCGACCTGGGGAACGCGCTGTCCCGCTGCGGCCGGTACGAGGAGGCCCGCACCGCCCACCGGCGCGCGCTCCAGGGTGCCGGGGAGACTGGCGACACCGAGGCCAGGGCCGAGGCCCTCCACCAGCTCGGGGTTCTCCACTGGAATCTCGGCCGGCTGACGGAAGCACTCGAGTTCCAGCTCAACACCCTGCGCCTACGAATCGCCTCGGGAGACCGCTGGCAGATCGCCCGCTCGCGGAACAACCTCGGAATTACACATCTCTACCTGGGGAACGTCGAGGAGTCCCGCGACAATTTCCATGCAGCCCTCACCGACTTCCGAAGATCGGCGGACGGACGAGAATACGCGCATGTCCTCAACAATCTCGCGGATCTCCATCTCCACACGGGCGACACCGATACCGCACGCCGAATTCTCCAGGAAGCGCTGGAGACCCTCAGTGAAACGGGCAGCCCTTCGGAGAGTGCCATCACCCAGGTGAATCTCGCCAGCACCATGAATTCCCCGGAAGAACTCACCGCCATGCTCGACCTCTACCAGGATTCCCTGGCCACCTTCCGCAGGCTGGGCGACCGCCGCAACGCCGCCGACACCCTGCACGCGATGGGTGCCGCCCTGCACGCCGCGGGCAGGTTCGGCGAGGCGGCGACCCGGCACCAGCACGCCCTGGACCTGGCCCGAAGCGTGGGCGCCGCACACGAACAGGCCCAGGCACTGCACGCGTTGGGACTCGCCGAACTCCAACTGGGCCAGCAGGCCTCGGCCACGGCGCACATCTCCGAGGCCATCGAGATCGCGGACCGGATCGGCGCGGCCAGGGAGGCAACGCAGGCACGCGCGAGCCTGGCCGGACTTCGCACGGCGACAAACATCTACCAGACCTAGAACTCGTTGAATAGCCCCCTGTAGCCATGTTTTGTCAGTTTGCGCTGGAAGGCGGCCATCAATAGAATATTCACAGGGTCGCAAAACAGCACCCGGTCCCTAGTGGTTGCAGGAGAAACAAGAGAATATGTCCACCCGCAGGATTTCGAAGGCACCCGTGTACCGCCAGGCAGTGGCCTGCCTCTCGTTGGTTGCCTTCGCGGTAGGGATATGGATCTGCATTCCCAGCTCGTGGCTCGGAACCGCAGTCGCCTAATTCCGTCCGGTGCGGTGACGAAAGGACTCGCCGGTCGTCACCGCACCACCCTGCCTCGCCGGGTCCGCCTACTGGGCGTGGGCCATCAGCAGCCCCGCGAGAAGCGCCGTACGGGCGGGCACGTGCCCCAGCAGCACATGTTCGCCCCGCGCGTGCGCACCCCCGCCCACCGGGCCAAGGCCGTCGAGGACCGGGCGTCCCAGTGCGGAGACGAAGTTGCCGTCGCTCGCTCCGCCCACGCCCGTCTCACGGATCGGCCGGCCGAGCCCGGACGCCACCGACTGCGCCTGTTTGAAGAGGAGTTGGGAGGCCGGCGTCGGCACCATCGCCGGGCGGTTCCAGCCGCCGGTGACGGTCACCCGCACCCGGGGGTCGGAGGCCGTGAGGGCGGCCAGTTCGGTGTCGATACGGGCCGCCTCGGCGGGGTCGGCGATGCGTACGTCGACACCGCAGCGGGCGTGTCCGGCGATGACGTTGCGTCCCGTACCGCCGCTGATCACACCGACGTTGACCGTCGTGCCGTGCTCGCGTGAGCCCAACTCCGCGATCCGGGTGACCAGTTCGGCCAGGGCGTGCACAGCGCTCGCGCCGCCGTACGGGTCCAGGCCCGCGTGTGCCTCCACGCCCGCCACGGCCACCTCGAAGAGGCCGACCCCCTTGCGGGCCGTCTTCAGGTCGCCGTCCGGACCCGCCGCCGGTTCGCACACCAACGTGGCCGCCACCCGCTCGCTGAGCCGCTCGATGTGCGGCCGGGAGAACGGGCTGCCGATCTCCTCGTCGCCGTTGAGGAGCAGCCGTACCGTCGGGAGCGGCAGGTTCCGTTCGCGCAGCAGGCGCAGTGCCCAGATCGCCTGTACCAGGCCGCACTTCATGTCGAAGGCGCCCGGTGCGCTCACCCGGCCGTCGTCCGTCACGGTGAACGGCCACTCGGCGAGGGTGCCGGCCGGCCATACGGTGTCGTAGTGGGCGAGCAGCAGCACCTCCGTCTCCGAGGTGCCCCGGTAGAGGAGTTCCAGGACATCTCCGTGTTCGCCCCCGTCGTGGCGCACGACCTCGTCCGGCGAACCCAGGCGCCGGTGCGCCCACCCCTCGATGGCGGCGAGTCCGGCGGACAGCAACTCCTTGTCGTCACTGGGGGTTTCGCATTCGACCAGGGTCCGCAGGTCGTCGGTCATCTCGGGCAGGGCGGTACGGGCCAGGGCCTCGATGTCGGGCAGCGGCACGGGCGGCTCTCCTCGTACGGCGTGGGAAGAAGACATGGGAAAGCGGGTAACTACCCAGGAACGCCAAGGAACATGGGGAACGTGGGCTTCCGGGGAGCCGGGTTTCAGCGGACGGGCACCCCCGGTCCCAGCGGCAGGCTCAGGGAGAGCAGCGTGCCGATGCCCGCGGAGCGCCGGTAGCGCTGGACGACGCCCAGGGTCATCACGAAGTACGCGCTCATCGGGTCGCCGCGTTGGTGCACGAGTCGGCGATGCGGTACACCGCCTGGGTCACCTCTGGCGGGGTGTCCAGCAGCATGAACATCGGTACGAAGACCGAGCCGACCAGCGCCCACTGGGCGGAGCCGCTCGTCACCAGCAGGTTGATCACCGTACAGACGAGCAGGATGCCCAGGAACGCCAACGAGCTCGCGTCGCACTCGGCGGCGACCGACACGAACGCCACCACCGCGCCGAGCATCGGGCTGCGCCCCACCGCCTTGAACGCGAGCGCGCCGAACTGCTCCAGGCGGTCCCGGCGACCCGCCTCGACCCGGACGACCCCTGGGTCCACTGGGCGACGGCCTCCCTGCGCCGCAGCACCGGCAAGGTCCCGGCCCTGCTGCCAAACCTGGGCGGCACGCCCCCCAACGCCGCCTTCGCGGAGATCCTGGGCCTGCCCACCGCATGGGTGCCGCACTCGCACCCGTCCTGCGCCCAGCACGCCCTCGACGAACACCTGCTCGGTTCGGTGGCGCGGGAGGGCCTGCGCATCATGGCCGGGCTGTTCTGGGACCTCGGCGAACCACAGCCGACGGCCACGCGCTGACACCCGCCGACTCCCACGCACTGACACCCGCTGCCTGACTCCGGCGCCTGACTCCGCCGTCCGACTCCGGCACCCGGCCCCGGCACCCCGCCCCGCCCCGCCCCGCCGCGCCGCGCCGCGCCGCCTGACTCAACCGTCCGACTCCACCATCCGGCTCCGGCACCCCGCCCCGGCACCCGGTCCCACCACCCGCTTCCAGCGCCCTCCAGCACCCCGACTCCAACGGCGAAAGTCACGCCGAGATTGCGCGACCCCTTGACGCGCCCCGTCCGACTGCGTAGATATGACTGCGCTGTCATGACAGCGCAGTCAGAGATCCGCTAGGAGTCGCCGTGACACGACAGACAGGACGGGGTGCGGCCTCGTCGACGCCCCCCAGCGTCGACGTGTCACGCCTCGCGGGTGTCTCCCAGAAGACCGTGTCCCGGGTGCTCAACGGCGAGCGGTACGTCTCCGAGGACGTACGGCGCCGTGTTCTCCAGGCCGCCGAGGACCTCGGCTACCGGATGAACAACGCCGCCCGGACACTAGCGTCCGGGCGGACGAGGTCCATCGGCGTGGTGACGCTGGGTACCGCCCTGTACGGGCCCGCGTCACTGCTGATGGGCATCGAGCGCGCCGTCCGGGACACCGGGTACGCGCTGCGGGTCGTCAGCACGATGGAGGGCGACCCGGCTGGCGTCGCCGGTGCCGTCGGCTCGCTCCTCGAACAGGGGGTGGACGGCATTGTCGTCTCCGAGCCGATCGACGAGGGCGCCGGCGTGGCGGAGCTGACCGTGGACGTACCGGTCCTGGTCATCGGCGCACCGCCGCCCTTCGCCACCTCCCACCCGGTCACCTCGGGCGGCGGGGCGGATCTGCTCACCCGGCCGGCCACCCAACACCTCCTGGATCTCGAATATATGACGGTCCATCACCTCTCCGGTCCGCCACGCTGGTTCGCCGCCAGGGACCGGCTCGACGCCTGGCGGGCCGCCCTCGCCGCCCATGGCGCGCCCGAGCCGCCCGTCGTCGTGGGCGACTGGTCGGCCGCCTCCGGATACGCAGTAACTCCCTTATGCAACAAGCGAGTTACCCCCGAACCACCCAACTCCCCTTTCTTCCCTGGAGGTTGACTTCATGGCGGTTCTGCCCGCCCGCGTCCTGTTCGGCGCCGCGTACTACCACGAGTACCAGCCCACCCACGGCCCCGAGTACCGTCCCGGCGAACAACTCAAGGCCGACCTGGACCTGATGGCCGACGCCCGGTTCACCGTGATCCGGGTCGGCGAGTCGGTCTGGTCGACCTGGGAGCCGGAGAACGGCCGCTTCGACCTCGACTGGCTGGAGCCGGTGCTCGACGGTGCCCATGAGCGCGGAATCGGCGTGGTCCTCGGGACACCGACGTACGCCGTGCCGCCGTGGCTGGCCCGCCAGTACCCGGAGATCACCGGTGAGCGAGCCACCGGGCAGCGGATCGGCTGGGGCGCCCGGCAGGAGGTGGACTTCACGCACCCCGCGTTCCGGTTCCACGCCGAGCGGGTGATCCGGAAGATCGTCGCCCGGTACGCCGGCCACCCCGCGGTCATCGGCTTCCAGGTCGACAACGAACCCGGCAACGAACTCCTGCACAACCGGGGCGTGTTCGAGCGCTTCGTCGACCATCTCCGGGAGAAGTACGGGGACATCGAGACCCTGAACCGCGAATGGGGGCTCGTCTACTGGTCGCACCGCCTGTCCGCCTGGGCCGACCTGTGGACCCCCGACGGCAACGTCCAGCCTCAATACGACGTCGCCTGGCGGGAGTTCCAGGCCCGCCAGGTCACCGAGTTCATCGGCTGGCAGGCGGACATCGTCCGGGAGTACGCGAACCCGGACCAGTTCGTCACGACCTGCATCTCGTACACCCGCCCGGCCGTCCAGGACGACGAGCTGACCGACCGGCTCGACATCGCGTCGGGCAACCCGTACTACGACATGCAGGACGCCCTCGCGCTCCCCGACCGGACACCGGACGCGCACGCGCAGCGCTGGCGTACGACGGGCGTCTGGGCCCTCTACCAGACCGCCGACTGGATGTTCTCCTCCAAGCAGGCCCCGTTCCTGGTCACCGAGACCAACGCCTCGTCGATCGGTGAGCCCTGGCACAACCGCCCCGCCTACGACGGCCAGTGGCGTCAGGCCGCCTGGGCGCTGGTCGGGCGCGGGGCCAGGATGATCGAGTACTGGCACTGGCACACCCTGCACTTCGGCGCCGAGACCTACTGGGGCGGTGTCCTCCCGCACAGCGGCCGGCCCGGCCGTACGTACGCCGAACTGGCCCGGCTGGGCGCCGAGTTGGACGCGGCGGGCCCGCTGGTCGCCGGTCTCGAACCGGACGCCGACATCACGCTGGTCTACTCGACGCCCAGCAAGTGGCTGATGCAGAAGTATCCGCCGCTCGCGACCGGAGACGGCGGCCCCGACGACACCGCCTACCACCGGATCTTCGACCCCTTCTACCGGGGCGCCTTCGACGCCGGCCGCCAGGTCAGGATCGTGCACGCCCGCCAGCTCCACGACCCGAGCGGCGAACGGGAGGGCCTGAGCCCGGAGGAGGCGGTGGTCCGGCACCCGGTCCTGGTCGTCCCGGCGCTGTACGTCGTCGACGACACGACCCTCGACTGGCTCGCCGCGTACGCCCACGCGGGCGGCCACCTGGTCCTCGGCCCGCGCACGGCGTACGCCGACCACGAGGCGCGGGCCCGCCACGAACCCGCCCCCGGGCGCCTGGTGGACGCGGCGGGCGTCACCTACGACGAGTTCAGCAACCTGACCGACGGGATCCCGGTGCGTGGCGTGCCCGGCGGCCCGCTCCAACTCCCGGACGGCGCAACGGCGTCGCACTGGGCCGACGGTCTCACCGTGACCGACGCCGAGCCGCTGGTGACGTACGACCACCCGCACTTCGGCCGCTGGCCGGCGGTCACCACGCGCCGCCACGGCTCGGGCCAGGTGACGTACGTCGGCACGGTCCCGGGCCGCGACCTCGCCCGGGAGCTGGCCACCTGGCTGACCCCGGCCGCCCGCAGCGCCTGGGGGAACCTCCCGGTCTCGGTCACGGCGACCACCGGTACGGCGGAGGACGGACGGCGCGTGCACATCGTCCACAACTGGAGCTGGGAGCCGGTGCGCGTCACGGCCCCGGCCGACCTGACGGACGTACTGAACGGCGGTAGTCCGGTCGCGGCGGGCAGCCAACTGGAGCTCGGCGCCTGGGACGTACGGGTGTTCAGCTCCAACTGATCAGCGGGCAGGGCCTGTTGACGTCACGCGACGCCAACAGGCCCTCCCGGTCGGCGGCGGCCGGTCACAGCAGCGAGTAGCCGCCGTCGACCGTGATCGTCGTACCGGTCACATAGGCCGAGGACTCGGAGGCCAGGAAGAGACAGATGCCGGGGAGGTCGTCGGGGGTGCCCCAGCGGCCCAGTGCCGTGTGGTCGACGATGCCGCTGTCGCGCTCCGCGCTGCGCCGCCAGTGCGCGCCGAGCCCGGTGTCGAACCAGCCGAGAGCCACCGTGTTGACGGTGATCCCGCGCGGCCCCAACTCCTGTGCCAGCGCCCCCACCAGGGACTGGACGCCGCTCTTGGACGCCGAGTACGCGGCGAGGCCGCCCTTGGGCCGGTCGCCAAGGACGGACCCCGTGACGATGATCCGCCCTCCGGCGCCCATCACCGCGGCGCCCGCCCGTGCCCGAGGAACGTCCCGGTCAGGCCCGGACTCCAGCAAGATCGACGCGGCGGCCGACAGGCTGTAGGACGTCTGCACGTCGTAGCGGGAGAGGAAGACGCGCTGGGGCCCTGCCGTACGACGACGGCTGGGCCCCAGCGTGTGTCGCTCAGTCCCCCGACTCCCCCGGCTCCTCCAGTGCCTCCGGCGGCCGGGTCGGTGTCGGTCCGGGTGGACCGAACAGCACCGCGCGGGCCACGGGTGGCGCGAACAGGGCGGAGACGGGCGCGGAGAGGGTCAGTACGGCGCGGAAGGCGCGGCCCACGACGGGGTCGCCGGGGGACCGCTCCGTGACCCGGCGCAGATACCAGTCCGCGACGCGGTCCGTGGGCGCGCCCTCGACCGCGGTGCCGACCGCGCCCGGCATCTTGCGGTCCGCCCCGGCGGAGATGTCCCACGCGAGCCGGGACGCCGCGAGGAGCGCCTGCTGCACGCGGCGCGTGGTGGGCGTCCGGCGCGGGTCGGCGAGCGCGTCGCGCAGGGCGACCGCGCTCATCGCGGCGACGGCCATGCCCTGCCCGTAGATCGGGTTGAAGGTGCACAGGGCGTCGCCGGTGGCGAGGAAACCGGCCGGGCGGCGGCCGGGCAGGTCGTAGCGGCGGCGGGTGTTCGCGGTCCGCCGGTAGCCGAACGCCGATGAGAGCGGTTCGGCTTCCTCGATCCACCGGTCCAGGAGCGGATGCCCCAGCCGCTTGGCGTATGTCTCGAACTCGTCGTCGCCCCGGGGCGGTTCGTCGCCGCGCAGCCCCGAGACGATGACCAGATGGCTGCCGTCCTCCAGCGGCAGCGCACCGCCGCCGTGGACCTGTTCGGGGTTGGGGTAGACGTAGTAGCCGAGGGTGTCGCCGCCGAGGACACCGTCCCTGCCCCGGTAGACGCGGGAGGCATAGGCGAGCCCGGTGTCGATGGTCTCCTCGTGCGGGGCCTCGGCGCCGAGCGCGGCGAGCCACTGCGGGGCCTTGGTGCCGCTGCCGGAGGCGTCGACGACGAGATCGGCCTCCAGCGCCCGGTGCTCCGCGTCGGCACCGTCGGCGCGGTCCCGCAGCAGCACGCCCCGCACCCGCGAGGCGTCACCGAGCAGCCCGACCGCGTCGGTGCCCTCCAGCACGCTGATCACCGGGTCGGCGAGAACGCGCCGCCGCACCAGCCCCTCCAACTGCGCACGGGAACCGGTGTAGATGTGCGTCGACGGGGGCACCCGGCGCAGCCAGCGGCCGTTCTGCCACAGCACCAGGTCCGACGGCAGGCCGACCCGTGGCGCCCCCGCCTCCCGCAGCTCCTCCAGGAAGCCCGGCAGCAGCGACTCCAGGGCCGACTGCCCGCCCTGCAGCAGGACATGTGGATGCCGGCTCTGCGGCACGCCGGGCCGTGCCCCGGTGCCGTCCGGGAACCGGTCGCGCTCGACGACGGTCACCCGGTCTGCGTGCCCGGCCAGGACGTGCGCCGCGAGAAGCCCCGCGAGACTCCCGCCCACAACGACCGCGTGCCGCCCGCCCCGACCGCCGCTCTCGCCCCAACCGCCCGCCCCTAAGACAGAGTTCACCGATCCGCTCCCCTGGTCGCATTGTCGTGAGAGGCCACAAGTATCCCGCTGCACGGGGCAGGTTGACCGTGTTCCCGCCCTTCGGCGCGTCCCGTCGACCGGTCGGACCGGACGCCTGGACAGGGGCCCGTCCACGGCTCGGCCGAAGTGATCGCCGAGAACGGCATGCCTCGCTCCCACACGCCCCCACCTGGCTGCCGCGCTCCCCCCGCCACCCCTCCGCACATGGACGGAACCTGTTCCCGCCCATGCCATCATTCGTGACGCAACACCCTATTCAGGGGCAAAGTCAATAGCTCATCCGCCGCTGGACGGGCCGCAGTTGAGTTGAAGGGACAGCGATGCCACTACGAATCCACCCCGGAAGGGGCCGGGCCGGGCGTCGTCGCAGCGGTCGGCCGATTCCGCCCGTCCTCGTGGGTGTCCTCGCCCTGGCGACGGCACTCGTCCCCGCTCTGGCCGTCCCGGCCGCGCAGGTGCCCCGAGCGGCTGCCGCGGGAGTGCCCGACCGGCCCTGTCTGCGGGACGCCGGGGACCCGGCCTGGGCTCCCTCGACCACCCGGCCGGACCGGGACAACCCCTTCCGGGCCTACGTCGCCAACGGCCTGCTCGGCCAGCGCGTTCCCTCCAACGGCATGGGCTACGACGCCACCGGTGAGCGGACCGGCTGGCCCCTCTACACCCCGGCCTACGACGGCGCCTTCGCCGCGGGCCTCTACGCCCGCGACCCGGCCGTGGCCAAGGGGTTCCAGGTCGCCGCCGCCCTCCCCACCTGGTCGACGCTCACCGTGGGCGTCGGCGGCGACACCTTCACCTCGCGGACACCCGCCGCCGCGATCTCGGGATACCGCCAGACCCTGTTCCAGCGCTGCGGACTCGTCCGTACGTCCCTGACCTGGACCGCCGCCGACGGCCGGGCCACGGACCTGGTCTACGACATCACCACCGACCGCAACAACCCGCACGTGGGCACCGTACGGCTGCGCATGGTGCCCCACTGGCGCGGCCGGACCACCGTCACCGACGTCCTGGACGGCGCCGGGGCGCGACGGATCACCAGGACCGGCGGCGGGCCCCGGCCCGGCAGCGCGGACCGGACCATCGGTCTCTCCTTCCGCACCGACGGCACGAACGTGGACGGCGCGGTCGCCTCCACCCTCGTCCTCGGCGACAGCGCCGCCCGCGCCGGTGTCGACCGGTCCGACAGGCCTCGGCGCCAGACCGGTCGACGCGCCGCCGACGTCGGCTCCGAGAGCCAGTCCGCCACCGTCGCGGTCGAGCCGGGCCGGTCGTACGAGTTCGTCAAGTACGTCGGTGTGGACACGGAGTTGACGTCCGGGCTGCCGGAACGCGCCGCGCTCGACGCCTCCCGGTGGGCCGCCACGCGCGGCTGGGACACGCTCTTCGGCGAGCACGCCAGGGCCTGGAACGAGCTGTGGCGCGGCGGTATCGAGGTGCCCGGCCGTCCGGACATCCAGGCCTGGCTGCGGTCCTCCCTGTACGGGGTGCTGTCGGCCACCCGGCCGGGCACCGCCACCAGCGTGTCGCCGGTCGGCCTGACCAGCGACAACTACGCGGGGCTGGTCTTCTGGGACGCCGAGACGTGGATCCACCCGGGCCTGCTGGCGTTCCACCCGGAGCTGGCGCGGACGATCGTGGAGTACCGGTACCGGACCATGCCAGCGGCCGGGGCCAATGCCGCCCGGCTCGGCCACCGGGGACTGTTCTACTCGTGGACCAGCGGCAGCGACGGCGACCTGGCCGCCGAGTGCCACAGCGTGGACCCCGACCACTGCCGGATGCAGAACCATCTGCAGAGCGACATCTCCCTCGCCGTCTGGCAGTACTACCTGGTGACGGGCGACACGGCCTGGCTGCGCGGCCGTGGCTGGCCTCTGCTGAAGGGCATCGCGGACTTCTGGGCGAGCCGGGTCACCGCCAACTCCGACGGCTCGTACTCGATCAACCATGTGGCGGGGCCCGACGAGTACAGCAACGACGTCAACGACGGCGTCTTCACCAACGCCGGCGCCGCGGTCGCCCTGCGCAACGCGACCCGCGCCGGACAGCTGCTCGGCGAGCCGGTGCCGGAGGAGTGGACCAGGATCGCCGACCGGCTGCGCATTCCCTACGACGCGGACACCGGCGTCTACCTCCAGTACGCGGGGTACGACGGGACGAAGCCGATCAAGCAGGCCGACACGGTGCTGCTGATCTATCCGCTCGAATGGCCCATGGACGACGCGAGGAAGGCCCGGACCCTCGACTACTACGCGCGGCGCAGCGACCCCGACGGCCCGGCCATGACGGACTCGGTGCACGCCGTCGACGCCGCCGAGATCGGCGCGCCCGGCTGTGCGACGTACACCTATCTCCTGCGCGCCTACCGGCCGTTCGCCCGCGATCCGTACGCGCTGTTCGCCGAGGCCCGGGGCGAGAAGGCCGGGGCGTCCGACCCGCTGGCGGGCCAGCCCGCCCAGGACTTCCTGACCGGCAAGGGCGGCTTCCTACAGGCCTTCACCCATGGCCTGACCGGGCTGCGCTGGCGCGAGGACGGCATCCGGCTGGACCCGCTGCTGCCGCCACAGCTCAAGGACGGGGTGACCCTGCGCGGTCTGCGCTGGCAGGGGCGCACCTTCGACATCGCCGTCGGGCCGGAGCAGACCACCGTCCGGCTGACCGGCGGGGAACCGATGCGCGTGGACTCGCCGGAGGGCGATCGGCTGGTGAGCGAGTCCGTACCGGCCGTCCTCAAGACCCGGCGCCCGGACCGCGACCCCACCGACAACCTGGCGCGCTGCGCCCGGATCAGCGCCTCGACCGAGGAGCCGGGCGCCTACGCGGTGGCGGCGGTGGACGGCAACGACACCACCTTCTGGTCGCCGGACGCCACCGAAGGAGCCGTGACGCTCGATCTGCGCCGGACCCGACCGCTCACCCATGTCGCCCTGCGCTGGCGGGACCCGCTCCCGGCCACGTACTCGGTCGAGGTCTCCCGGGACGGCGACAGCTGGACGCGGGTACGGCCCGACGGAGCCGCGGGCATGCTCAGCCAGCCGGTGAACGCCCGGTACGTCCGGGTCAGCGCACAGGGCGGTGCCGACGACCGGCCGGCCCTGGAGGAGCTGATCGTCAGGGGTGACGACGACCGCTCCGGTCGCTGACCTCTAACTGCAGACGGGAAGTGTCGTGCCCTGGTCGACGCGTAGTCGTTCCAGGGCCGCCAGCTCGGCGTCGAGCGTCTTCGGTGCGATGAGGTAGCGGAGCACCGCCTGCTGGAACGCGTCACGCAGGGCGCGTGGCATCGCGTCCGAAGCGTCCCAGCAGAGGGTCCCGTCCAGTCCACGAAGCGTCGAGGCGACCCTCCCCTTCACGGTCTTCGTGTCGATCGGCGGTGAGGCGCCCGTGTTCACCGTGTATTCCGGCAGTTCGGTCTCGGGGGAGGCCAGATAGCGGATCAGCTGTTCGGCCTCCTCGCTCTTGTTCAGCATGACCGCGAGGTCGCCGGAGGCCTCCCAGGATTTGGCGGCTTTGCGAGCCTCGGGGATCACCTCGGCGGAGTGGACGAAGTCGCCGTCGGCCTTCTTCCAATCGGTGGCGCGGAACGACCCTTGGTGCTCAAGGAGTTGCGGTGAGCAGGTCTTCGTGTAGTCGGCCTTCAGCCCCTTTTCCATGGAGTCCTGGTCGTCCGCGCCCACCATCTCGCCCCAGGTCTGCCATGCCTTCCTCACGTGCCCTTTCCTCCAGTCGAGCTTGCCGGTCGCCCAATCCCCGTACGTCTTGGGGCCCGCCTGCTGCAGCAGGATGTCCTCCACCCAGTCGGTGCCCGGCCAGCCGGAGGTCGCGCCGGACTCCATGGCCAGGCACCACTTGCCGGGGGTGCGGGCGAACTCGGCGACCTTCTCCTCATTCGACTTCGAGTGCCACACCATGCTCTTCAGACCGGCCTTGACCGGCAGCCAGTACCTGCTCTTCCGGCCTTCCTGCGGCGTCACTTCGGGTGCCCAGAACTCGTCGTACCGACCGGCTTCGAACAAGGCGCCCAGCGGGTGGAGTCGGCCCTCGTCCGCGTAGGTCATCAGTTCGCCCGGCCCCGGGACCACCGCCACGTCGGGCGGGGAACCGGAGGCGATGCCGGCGGCCAGCACCTGGCTCAGGGCGGAGCTGCCCTGGTAGACGACCTCGATGCCGTGGTCGTCCTTGAACCGTTCGAGGACGTCCTTGAACTGCTTCTCCTCCTCACCGCTCCAGTTGGCGAGCAGGGTCAGCGGGCCCTTGTCCTGCGCCCAGCGCACCCCAGTGACGACTCCGGCCGCGAGCAGGATCAGACAGGCGCAGACGATGCCGAGGTTGCGGGGTCGTGGTCGTCTCATCGCGACGCCTTGAACCGGTACTCCGCGATGCGCGGCCACAGCCCCGCCACCATCAGCGCCATCAGCAACGCCCCTTCGATCAGTACCCAGTTGGACAACGCTGCCCAGAGGCCGACGTTCTCCATCTTGACCTCCGCGTGGGCGGCGAAACCGGGGATCTCATCCGCCGACTTCGGCTGGAGGAGTCCGTCGAGAGTGCCGTTCATCGCCGTATGTGCCCCCAGCGTGAGCCAGCCCAGGACTGCCACTACGGCCAGGCACAGGACGGTCGCGGCGAGCAGCGGCGGGTGCACGGAGTGGCGGAACCGGCGCCGTGCGAACCACTGCGCCTCCACCAGCGCCGCGCACAGCGCGACGTACAGCACCAGGACCGCGCTCCAGCCCAGCCGCAACGGCAAGGGGAAGGACGCCTGCCCCTCGGCCTTCTTCACTTGTTCGGCCCGCAGATCCTTGAGGCGGTCCATGATGTCCCCGTCAGATTCGGAGCTGAGCACCCGGCCCGCGTAGTGCAGGTAGACGCCTCTCAGCACAGAGTCGTCTCCCTCCTTGCCGGAGCGCTCCACAAAGCCCGAGTAGACGGCGATCAGCCCGGTGACGGTCTGCAGGGTGTGGCGGCCCTCGATACCGGTGACGTTCTCCGAAGCCGCCCGCGCGAGGCTCTGGTGCGCGACCGAGATCTGGGTGTGGAACTCACCGGTCGTGTCATCCGTCGCCCCGGCGCCGCTGACGACCTTGTTCGCCGTTCTCATCGCGTGCATCGCGGTGTCGACCGCCAGGATCCCCGGGGTGCTCGACGATGCCATCGGCACGGTGTCGTCGTGCACACCCCGGTACGCGCCGAACAGTACGAGGGTGGCGGCGGCCCCGAGGGCCAGCAGCAGCCGGAGTCTGCGCGTCAGGTCCCGCCCGGTGGTGCTCATGGCCGCTCTCCGAAGGGGTGCCGGCACGACCCGCAGTACTGTGCGGTAACCGGCGCGTTCGTCCCGCAGGCCGGGCACGGCATCACACCGGCTCCAGGGTTCGTGCCGGCGCCGGGGGCCGACTCCGGGCCGTACGTGCTGTGACTGCTCGCGGCGATCAAGCGCTCGAAGTCGATGGCCGCCACGCCGGCACGGAGCCTGACCAGCCCGGCTGTGGCGTCGACGATCTCCACCAGCTGTTCCAGCCGGCTGAGCTGCACGGCGGCGCCCATGGCATGGGCGAGCTGCACCGCCCGGCCCAACTTCCGCTCCGCCAGGTCGTGTTCACCTTTGCGGTGGGCGTCGGTCGCGGCCGCGATGGCCTCGCCGAGCAGCCGATGCTGCTCGAAGTGCTCGACCTGGACGTCGGTGTACAGGGACTGGACCGGGTCGTCGGTCCAGTGCACGACGCAGGGCAGGGGCGTCGGCAGCCGCACGCCTTCGCCACCGGGCACGTCGACGGCCACGACTGCGATCTGGCGGTCCTCCCGGGGCTGGCGGCCGGCGGGGTCGGCCGCGAGGCACAGCTGGTAGCGGCGGGTCTCGTCACCCCACGCACGGGTGACGAACCGCTGTGTCCCGCCGTCCTGCCCGGTGCCGGGAACGAGTTCGGCCTCGGTCGGGAAGACCTGCTTGACGTAGCGGACCGTGGCCCCGTCCTTGGGAGTCACGGAGATCGCCAGCTCGGGAACGCTCTTCGTGAGCAGACGGTCCATCAGCCTCTCGTACTCCCCCGGAAGGGCGGACTCCTCTTGTACCGAGGCGGCGCTGCCGTGCAGGCGGCGGGTGATGTCCAGGAGTTCCCGCCCGTCCCAGCCGTCGCCGATGCCCCAGGCGTCGCACACGAAGCGCCCCGCGCACGCCTCCAGAACGCCCTCCAGCGGCATCAGCTCGTCGTGCTGGTTCTTGCCGTCGGTGAGCAGCAGGACATGTCCGATCGGCGCGGCCTGCTCCGTCAGCAGTCGACGGCACAGGTCGAGCCAGGTACCGATACAGGTGCCGCCTCCCTCGACCAGCCGGCCCACGGCGTTCTCCGCCTCCGCGCGCTGCCGGGCGTCCGCCCGGGCCATGGCTGTGGTGGTCGGGTAGACCATGGCCGCCGATTCCGCGCCCCGGACCACCGCGAACGGGGTGCCGTCCGGCAGCATCCGCAGCGCCGCCACGGCCGCCTGTTTGGCGGCGCGGAGCTTCTCCTGCGGCCAGGCCATCGAGCTGGAGCAGTCCACGGCCAGCACCTGGGCGAGCACGGGGCCCGGCCCTCCGCCGCCCTCCGTGCCATCGACCCGGACGGTCAGGATGGCGTGCATCTCCGGTTCACTCGCCTTGGCGGACAGGTATTTCGACTGGCTGATCTCCAGCCCGACCGTGATCTGCCCCGCCTTCTCGCTTCCGACCACGCGCACGCCCGGTACACCTCCGTTCACGGATGTGTCTGTGTCCACTGTGTCCGTGCTCCTCGCCCTCGTCCTCAGTCGCCGGTCCGCTCGCCGCCCCGCCCCTCACACCGTCCGCCGCCACCCCCGAAGCAGTTCCCGGAGGCCGACGGTCTCGGGGAGGGTCGCGTACGCCCGGTCCAGCAGGTCACCGCGCTCGCCGGTGCTCCCCGCCTGGTCCGCGAGTCTCTTCAGCGACCGGGACAGCAGCTCGCCCAGCGCCCTCGGTGTGTCCGCCGGCCCGAACAGCTCCCCGGCGGGGAAGTCCGGTCCCCATCCCCCGGGCGGACGGCAGGTGACGGCATGTCCCCGGACCTCGGTGACCAGCCGGTCCCAGGCTCCGCTGCCGTCGAGGTGCAGCGTGGTCGGCGGTCTCCTCAGCCCTTGCAGCCGCTCGGCGGCCTCGCCGAGCTGGGCCGCGGTGGGGCCGGCACCGGGAAGCCGGCCGGTGAGCACCCGGATCGCGGCGACGCGTGCGGCGTCGTAGTGCCGTGACGTCGTCGGTACTTCGTCGAGTACGCCGACGGCCTCCTCCCGGTCGCCCCGGCGAAGGTGGATCCGGGCGAGCCCGAAGGCCGCGCTGCCCTGGGTCCGGTCGCGCCGCCAGACGGCCTCGTAGTACTCCTCGGTGTACTCCGCGTACTCCTCGGTCTGCCGCTCCCCGGCCCCGGCGGTGGCCGCGAGGTGTTCCGCGCAGTAGCCGAGTGCCAGCTTCGGCGCGGACTCACCGGGCAGGGTGGCGTAGGTGGCGGCGAACTCGCACTCCGCCTCGCGCACCTGACCACTCGTCAGATGCAGCAGCCCCTGGTGCCAGAAGATCCGCCAGTCGTAATCCCGGCTCAGCCCACGGGCCTTCCCCACCCACCGGTCGGCCTTGTCCACGTCCCCGGCGTCCAGATAGGCGCGGCACAGCCACAGCGCGGTCTCCACGGTGTACAGCGCCGAGTCCCGTTCCGCCTGCTCCGCGACGCGCTCCGGGTTGTCGGCGGCGAGTCCGCCGAGCAGTACGGCGGCGGCGTCCCGGGGGTCGGGAACGGGGACGGGCAGCGCGCGGGCCGCGTCCCGGGGTTCCGGCGCGCCGATGGGCAGTTCCGGCGCGTCGGAGCTGGAGCGCCGGGTCCAGTGGTCGAGTGCCGGCACCGTGCCGAGAGCCGAGCCGAACAGCGCCGCCGTCGGTTCGAAGCAGGTGGAACGCTCCGGATACGGCTCGTGCCCGCTGAGGGCCTGATGCTCCCGGAGCACCTCCCAGAGCTGGCGGGACATCTCGGCCGCGGAGGTGAAGCGGGCGGCCGGCTCCGGGTGGGTGGCGCGTCGGATCAGTGCGTCGAAGGAACGGGCGGCGAGTCCGGCGGCCGGCAACGCACGGACGGCGAGGGTCTTCAGGGTCCGGCCGACGGTGTAGAGGTCGGTGTCGACCTGGAAGCCGCGCTCGTCGCGTTCCGTCTTCGGCGGTGCGTAGTCCGGGGTGTAGACCAGGCTGGAGGAGCGGTCGTCGATCCGGCGGATGGCTCCGAGGTCGATGACCTTGATCTCACGCCCGTAGTGGATGACGTTGTCGGGCTTCATGTCGCAGTACAGCAGGCCCTGGTCGTGCAGGTACTCGAAGGCACCGAGGATCTTGCAGCCGTAGGTGAGCACATGGCCGAACTCGAACGATCCGCCGAAGAGCCGCGCCAGTTCCTCGTCCGAGGCATGCCGGATCCAGGCGAGGGAACGGCCGCCGACGTACTCCATCACGATGTACCCGGTGGGTTCCTTCTCGCCGGGCACCTGATGGTGCACGTACGTGACGATGCGGACGATGTCCCGGTGGTGGAGCGTGGTGAGTGAGCGGCGCTCCTCGACGGCCGACCGCCGGGCGACGGCGTCCCCGGTGTTGATCAGCCCTTTGAGGACGACCAGGAGGTCCGGCACCCGGGTGTCCTCCGCGAGGTGGACCCAGCCGAGGCCGCCCACCGCGAGATAGCCGAGCACCCGGTAGTGGCCGCCGACCCGGTCGCCCGGGTGCAGTTTCGGCATGAAGGAGTACTCCGCACCGCACGCCGTGCAGAAGCCGTGGTCGGGAGCCGGCCCTCCGTCGTAGGAGACACCGATGGTGGCGGTGCAGTTGTCGACGCCGCAGCGTCGGCCCCCGCTGGGTGAACGGGCGATGGTACCGGCGACTTCCGACGGATCCGGGGAGGGGACGCGGGGAAGGACCAGCAGACCGTCACGGTCCAACGCGGGGGCTGCCGCAGGGGCTGCCGACCGGTGCGAGGACCGCGCGGGCCCGGCGGCGGGCCGCGCCGGTAACCCCCGTACCGGGGCGGGCGGCCTGCGGGCGCAGGTGCCGCAGAAGCCCGTCACCATGATGTGGCCGCCCCGGCAGTCGGATCTGGGGCACGGCTCGGGTGATGACGTCATCATGAGGGGACACCCCCCTGGTTCCGGCCCGCGTCCCCGCGTTCGACTCTGCGCACATAGACGTCCACCGCGGCCTCGGCCGCCTGTACGTCGCACGGCCTGGCCCGCAGCAGTTCGTGGGCGCGGAGATAGAGCGCGTCCACCGCCAGGTCCTCCTCGCCCTGGGTGGCCTGCTGGTGCAGTACGTGGTAGCTCTGCAGTCGGCCGCGCAGTTCGTCGCGCCGGTCACGGAGCCGGTCGAGGGTGCCGATGGTCCTGGCCAGCCCGGCTGTCACCCGTTCGGCGAGCCGCTCGTACCGTGCCAGGTCGGGCCCGCGGCAGCCTTCACCCGCGGCGCCGGGCGCCCGGGTCAGGTCCGCGAGTGCGGCGTGGGCACTCACCAGGACCGAGTCCGCGTGACGGGTGTCCTCGGTCCGTACGGCGGCCATCCGCTCGTACAGCGCCGTGGCCAGCGGGCCGGTGGCGGTCTCCTCCAGCCGCGCGACCAGACGTGCGTGGCGCTGTCGGGCGGGCTCGGCCACCAGTTGGTACCGGGCGTGGCGGTGGGCGGCACCCGCGGTGCGGAAGACCAGCAGGAGGCGGCTGCCCTGGGCCCGGAGCATCTCCAGGAGGTCCAGGAGCGCCGGTGGGTCGACGGCCTCGTCGACCCCGACGACGATCAGTGTGAGGGTGACCTGCGCCGTCCTGATCCGTTCGGTCGGCGGGGCGCCCGGGTGCTGCCACAGCCCCATGCGCTCGGCGATCCGCTCCTCGATCTCGGCGGAGCTGAGTCCGGTGGCGTCCACGGCCAGGTCATGGCCGCCGGCCGAGGGGACGGTACCCGGCGGATCGAGCGACGCCCGGTCGACGGATGCCGAGGTGCGTAACTCCCGGTCGGCCAGGGTGATGGCGCGACGCAACGTGGCGGCCCGCGCGGCGTCGCCGCTGCGGACGAGGCTGATCTTCACCTGCTGCCCGTCGTCCCGGAGCCAGTCGGCGAGACGCTGCGCGAACGGCTCGTCGAGCAGGGCCTCCGAGGCGTCGTCGCCCGTGGATCTGAGTCTGTCGTCGACCGCGGTCCGGCCCGAGGTCCACTGGGCGATCTGCGGGAGGTGCCGGACGATGGTCTCGGCCGGGGTCATGAAGGAGAACAGGTTTCCGTGGCGGTCCTTGAGCCCGCTGAGAACCATCCCGATGACCTCGCCGGTCCGGCTGTCGACGACACCGGAACCGCTGCATCCCGGGCTGGCCAGCTCACCACGGCTCGTCGGGCTCAGCTGCACCTGGCCGTCACGCCCGCAGCCGCCGACGACGGTGGCCCGGAACCAGATGCCGCCGTTGTGGTCGTACGGGAAGCCGTACATCCGTACGGCCCGGTTCGGTGCGGACAGCCGGTGGAGCCGCGTCGTCTCTCCGGTGGGTCTGGAGTGTTCCAGTCTCAGCATTGCGACATCGCCACTGGGATCGCCGTCGGCGTCCCGGGTCTCCGGCACATACGCGTCCCCGTCCACCCATGCCACCACCGAGGGCACCGTATGGCCGGGCGCCCCGACGAACTCGGCGGTGACCCGGGCTCCCCGCTCCACCACATGGGCACAGGTGAGGACCTGATCGGGGCTCAGCAGAATGCCGGCGCCCGCGATCTCCCCGTTCGCCCGCCGAATACGCACCACCCAGGGCGGCGTCTCCATGGACGAATTGGTATGGATACCCCCGTCAGCAGCCACACCGTCACTATACGGTGGTGGTTGCGCATAGTGACGTGCAATGCAACAACAGGCTTTCGGGAGGTACGAGTTGCCGGATGTACCGGGGTTCGTGGGACTGGCCGAAGTGATCCGTCAGGTCCGGGGCGAACTGGAGGAGGCCCGCGAGGAAGCCCAGGGCCGGGCCTTGGGCTTCACCGTGGAGAACGTGAACCTGACGTTCATGGTCCAGGTGCACCGCTCCGGCACCGGCCGTGGCGGAGTCCGGATCGGAGTGGTCACAGCCGAACTCGGCGGCACAGTGGACCGCCAGACTACCCATCAGGTGCAGGTCGACCTGAAACCGGACGTGGGCGGCGAGCGGGTACGGGTGGGCCGGGGCGGCACACCACGCACCTCGGAGCCGGACGGCGGAACACCCCACCGCCCGGCGAACGATGAACGATGAACGAAGCCGTCAGCCCTCGCCGGGCGTCAGCCGCAGCGAGATGCTGTTGATGCAGTACCGCTGATCGGTCGGGGTCGGATACCCCTCACCCTCGAACACATGCCCGAGATGCGATCCGCACCGCGCACACCGCACCTCGGTCCGCACCATCCCGTGGGACCGGTCCGCGATCAGCTCGACCGCGTCGGTGTCCTTCGGGTCGAAGAAGCTCGGCCAGCCGCAGTGCGACTCGAACTTCGTGTCCGAGGTGAAGAGTTCGGCGCCACAGGCCCGGCAGGAGTAGACGCCCTTCGTCTTGGTGTCCGTGTACTCACCGACGAAGGCGGGCTCCGTGCCGGCCTGACGCAGGACCGTGTACTCGGCCGGCGTCAGCTCCGCGCGCCACTGCTCGTCCGGCTTGTCGACGTCGTACGACATGAAGGCCAACCCCTTACTTCTGTGCGAGACGATCCAGGATCCGCGGGCCCAGGTCCGTCACGTCACCCGCGCCCATGGTGAGAACGAGATCCCCGGGCTTCGCCATTCCCGCGACGACCTCGGGGACCTCGGCCTTGTCGGAGACGGCCGTCACATCGGCGCCCGCGACCCGCGCGGCGTCGATGATCAGCGTGCTGGTGACACCCGGGATCGGGTCCTCGCGGGCCGGGTAGATGTCGAGGACGACCGAGGCGTCCGCGAGCGCCAGCGACCCGCCCATCTCCTTGCCCAGCTCCTGGGTACGGGAGAAGAGGTGCGGCTGGAAGACCACCAGGATGCGCGCGTCACCGACCGCCGCCCGCATCGCCTCCAGGTCCGCCGTCATCTCGGTCGGGTGGTGCGCGTACGAGTCGATGACCTGGACACCCGCCGCCTCGCCCTTCAGCTGCAACCGCCGCTTCACGCCCGTGTACGCCGCCAGCGCGGGCGCCAGCTCTCCGGCGGGCACGCCCAGCGCGACGCCCGCGGCCAGCGCGGCGACCGCGTTGTGCGCGTAGTGCCGCCCGGGCACCGAGACCGTGAAGGTGAGCGGAGCCCCGTCCAGCTCGACGGTGACCTCGCTCTTGAGCCCCTGGGGCACGACGGACAGCACCCGCACATCGGCGTCGGCGGACTCCCCGTACGACACCACGCGCACGGAGTCGGGCAGCCGCCGCGTCAGCTCGCGGGCGCCGTCGTGATCGGCGGAGATCACGAGCGTCCCACCGGCCACGATCCGACCGGCGAACGTCTCGAAGGACTCGTAGATCTCGTCCATGGAGGCGTAGTTGGCGTGGTGGTCGAGCTCGACGTTGAGGACGATCGCGACCTCGGGCGCGTACTTGTGGAAGCTGCGGTCCGATTCGTCCGCCTCGGCCACGAAGATCTCACCGTCGCCGTGCAGGGCGTTCGAGCCGGGCGCGTCCAGATCACCGCCGATCGCGTACGAGGGGTTCAGCCCCAGCTCGCTCAGCGACACCGCCAGCATCGACGTCGTGGTCGTCTTGCCATGCGTACCCGCGACGGCGATCGGCCGCAGCCCGTCCATCAGCCGGGCGAGCGCGTCCGACCGGTGAACCACCGGGATCCCCAGCTCGGCCGCCCGCGCCAGCTCCGGATTGTCGGCCCGGATCGCGGAGGACACCACGACACACGTGGCGTCATCGGCGAGATGCCCGGCCGCATGCCCGATATGCACGGTCGCCCCCAGTGCCCGCAGAGCCGCGGCGGTCTCGGACTCCTTGGCATCACTCCCCGCCACAGAGGCCCCACGCTGAGCAAGGATCTTCGCGATCCCCGACATCCCGGCGCCACCAATGCCAATGAAGTGCGGTCGGTCCATGGCGGTAGGAAGGCCGGGTGCCATGCGCTTATCTCCCAGGTGCGGTACGACGACGGACCCCCAGCCTATTAGCCACGACTGACAGCACTTGACAAGGGACGCAGCGGATACCCACCCAGGGGCGCGGGGAACTGCGCGACCAGCCACAACGCACCCGCACCCGAAGAACTACGCCTTGCTGTGCGAGAACAACTTCAACACCGGCACGCCCACCTTGTGCCGAGCCCGAGAAGCCCAGTCCCGATGAAAGAACTCCTCCACGTAATGAGGATCGGTCAGCACGATCACCTCATCCGCCTCGACCTCGTCCACCAACCCCCGAAGCGCATCAAGCGGATGGTCCTCGACAATCCGCCCCTCCGCCTCGTTACCAGACCCCCGCAGCGCCGCCAGCGACACCTCCAACGCCTGCTCCCCCAACGCCGCCGCGTCCTTCCCCTCCGGCGCCTCCCGTTCGTGCGCCGCCTCGTCCAGCTCGCCGAGGGCGATGTCGTCGATGGCGCGCAGCAGCCGGTCGGCCTGGTCGCCACGGGGCTGGAGCAGTACGTGGAAGGCGACGTCCTCGTCGCCGTGCAAGGTGGTGACGAACTCCACGTCGGCGGACGTCAGGGCCTTCTCGATCATCAGTACGCTTGTGAACACGACAGGCGCCCTTCTCCTCCGTGGGCCGTCCGTAGGCCCCTGCGGAAACCATCCTGCCCCGTGATCGCACGGGGGCTGCGAGTTTTAGTGTGCCCAGCGAAAGACAAACGGAACGGAAGATTCCACATCGTGTCGGGTCATGCGGGACCCCCACACCTCATGGGCGGCGATACCGACTGAACAGGAAGCCCTCCTCCTCCAGCAAGGACACCAGTTCGAAGCGCCGGGGGACAGCCAACGAGGGCCCGCCCGAGATCCGCTGAGCGTCCCCCACGGTGAGCATCGGGGAGATCGTCAGGCACAGCTCGTCGAGCACACCGGCCGCCACCAGCTGCCCCAGCAGCCGCGGCCCGCCCTCGGCCAGCAGCCGGGTGTGACCGAGGCCGGCGAGGGCCTGTACGGCACGTGCCGGGTCCACGCCCATGCCGTCACCGGCGACGACCACCCGGGCGCCCGCCTTCTCGGCGGCGGCGACCCGGTCGGGGGCGGCCGCGGCACCCGTGAGGACCAGGGTGGGCACCAGGGGCGAGGTGAACAACGGGAGCGAGAAGTCCAGCTCGAGGCTCGCGCTGACGACCGCGATCGCCGCCGCCTCCCCCTGCCCGGCCGCCTCCCGGGCCTCGGCGAACTCGGCACGCGCGCGTGCCGGCCGATAACCCTCCTGGCGTACCGTTTCCGCACCGACGAGCACCACGTCCGCCAGCGCCCTCAGGGTGCCGAAGATCCGCATGTCGGAGGCGGAGGAGATGGGCTGGGAACGGCCGTCGTGCTGGGCGGCACCGTCGAGCGTGGACACCATGTTGGCCCGCAGCCAAGTTCCCGGGCCCCCGTTCCCCCGCTCGGGGTAGGCGTAGGCGGCGCCCAGCTCCGCCAGACTCCACTCACGGTCGACCGCCCCACCACCCCCGGGCGAACCACCGGCACCACCGGCATTCACGGCCCCTCCCGAGGCCCCGGTCACTGTCTCTTCGGTCACAGGGAACAGGCGTCGCATGTCAGGCAGTCTGGCATGCGGCTTAGCATGGTGAACCGTGCCTACCACCCCAGCCACCCCCGGATTCGGCCCGATAGCCGACGCGGCCACCCCGCTGTCCCTGTGCGTGCGTGAGCCGCACGTTCCCGCGGACCGGCTGGTCGCCGAGATGGTGCCGCCGCCCCGGTTCGACTCGGTGCGCTTCGGTACGTACATCCCGGACCCGAACCAGCCCAGCCAGACCGAGGCCGTGCGCGTCCTCGACGGCTTCGCCGGCGGGCTCGGCGGGGCGCACGCCCTGGGGGGCGGCAAGCGGGGATTCTTCGGGTTCGGGAAGGCCAGGGCGCCCAAGCTGCCCGCCGGGCCCCGTGGGGTCTACCTCGACGGCGGCTACGGCGTCGGCAAGACCCACCTCCTCGCCTCCCTCTGGCACGCCACCCCGGCCGAGCCCGCGCTCAAGGCCTTCGGCACCTTCGTGGAGCTGACGAACCTCGTCGGCGCCCTCGGGTTCCAGAAGACCGTGCAGACACTCAGCGGCCACCGGCTGCTCTGCATCGACGAGTTCGAGCTGGACGACCCGGGCGACACCGTCCTCGTGTCGACCCTGCTCGGCAAGCTCGTCGACGCGGGCGTCGCGCTCGCCGCCACCTCGAACACCCTGCCGGGCAAGCTCGGCGAGGGCCGGTTCGCGTCGGCCGACTTCCTGCGCGAGATCCAGGGCCTGTCCGCCCACTTCCGCGCACTGCGCATCGACGGCGAGGACTACCGCCACCGCGGGCTGCCCCAGGCCCCGGCGCCGTACTCCGAGGAGCAGGTGACCAAGGCCGCGTACGCCACCGAGGGCGCGTCGCTCGACGACTTCCCGCACCTCCTCGACCACCTCGCCCGCGTGCACCCCAGCCGGTACGGCGCCCTCACGGACGACCTGAAGGCCGTGTGCCTCACCGACGTACGGCCGGTTCCCGACCAGTCGACGGCGCTGCGGCTCGTCGTGCTCGCCGACCGGCTCTACGACCGCGAGGTCCCGGTGCTCGCCTCCGGCATGCCCTTCGACCAGCTGTTCAGCGAGGAGATGCTGAACGGCGGCTACCGCAAGAAGTACTTCCGCGCGATCTCCCGCCTGACCGCTCTGGCCCGCGACGCCAAGGGCCTCGTGGAGCCCGCGTAGAGCCCTCATGGGCCCCACCCTCCCACCACACGAACTGCCGCAGGTCAAGGGCCAGTTCGCGTCATCCCACCCGCGCTTTCAGGCTCTCTTCAGCACGAAACGCTAAGTTAACCCTGCAAACAACTTCGCAGGGTTAACGTGTTTCTTGACCAGTGGTTGACCAACCATTGACGCGCGTAAGAGATCTCGAACCGCCTGGAGGGGGGCGCATGTTCCGAGGTGCTACGGCCAGGACCGTGATTTCGCTCCTCGCCGCCGCCCTGCTGGCCCTCCAGTTCTTCGCTCCCACCGCGTCCTTCGCATCCGCGCACACAGCCCGTCACGCCGTGGCCAAGACCGAGCCCCGAAACAAACCCCGGGCGGAAGCCCTGCGCGACGAGTACGTTACCTGCGGTAATGACGGCCGTCCCAACGACCCGAGCTGGCCCCTGCGCATCCGTGACCGGCATCGAATCGTCGATGCGGGCCCCGAGACGCCCGAGCGCCCGCCCCTCGCAGCGGACCCCACGGCCCCGCACGAACCGGAAGCGCGCGTCACATCCCGCCATCAGGCGCCCAGATCCCTGACCGCGCACACCCCGGCCGCACTCCAGGTGTTCCGCTGCTGACAGCAGAGACGTCCCCCCACGCTCTGTCACTCACGTCCGACTGTCATGTACGTCCGACGCGCCATCGAGGCGCGCCAGGAGGAGTCACCACATGCAGCCCCTCATCGACAACGCCCGCACCTTCGGTCAGCGCCCTGAGGAGTTCGCCAAGCTCGCCGAAGGCCAGTCCCCCCAGGTCCTGTTCATCACCTGCTCCGATTCCAGGGTCGTCCCGGCCCTGATCACAGGTGCCAGGCCGGGCGAACTCTTCGAGCTGCGCACCGCCGGCAACATCGTCCCCCCATACGCCTCCGGCCGCCCCACCGGCGAGGCGGCCACGATCGAGTACGCCGTGGAGGTCCTCGGCGTCAGCGACATCGTGGTCTGCGGCCACTCCCACTGCGGTGCCGTCGGCGCCCTGGTGCGCGGCGACGACCTCACCGCCGTACCCGCCGTACGCGACTGGCTCGCGCACGCCGCAGGGGAACCCGGGGCGACCACCGCGTCCGACACCGACGACCCGACGGTCGCGGCGGGCGTCCAGAACCACGTCCTGACCCAGCTGCTGCGGCTGCGCTCCTACCCCTGTGTGGAGCAACGTCTGGCGAAGGGCCAACTGCGCCTGCGCGGCTGGTACTACGAGGTCCACACCGGGTCCGTACGCGAACACCGGGCCGCCACCGACGCGTTCGAAGCGCTGTGAGGGCCGCCATGACCAGCCTCACCAAAATGGCCAAGTTCCCTCATCTGCGGCAGGACTTCGCCGCCTCGCTCGTCGTGTTCCTGGTCGCCCTGCCGCTGTGCGTGGGCGTCGCCGTCGCCTCCGGTGTGCCGGCCGAACTCGGCCTGGTCACCGGCATCGTGGGCGGCATCGTCACCGGACTCCTGCCGGGCAGCAGCCTCCAGGTGTCCGGGCCCGCCGCCGGCCTCACCGTGCTCGTCTTCGAGGCCGTACGGGAGCACGGTCTGGCCGCCCTCGGGGTGATCGTGCTCGCCGCCGGCCTGCTCCAGCTCGCCATGGGCGCCCTGAAGCTGGGGCGCTGGTTCCGGGCGATATCCGTGTCCGTCGTCGAGGGCATGCTGGCCGGAATCGGGCTCGTGATCATCGCCGGGCAGCTGTACGCGGCGGCCGGGCTGAAGGCGCCCGCCGCCGGGCTCGACAAGATCGTCGGGCTGCCCGAGGCCGCCGCGAAGGCCGTGGGGAGCACCAGCGCGCTGGCCTCGCTGGCCGTCGGCGCGGGCACGATAGCCGTGATCGTGCTGTGGCAGCGGCTGCCCAAGAAGGTGCGGGCGGTGCCGGGCGCGCTCGCGGCGGTGGTCCTGGCGACCGTCGTCACCCTCGTCTTCAGCCTGCCGGTGGCGACCGTGGAGGTGAAGGGCCTGCTGGACGCCGTCCAGCTGCCCGGCCTCGGCGCCTTCGGCGAACTGGCGAGCCTGAGCGTGCTCGGCACGGTCGTGGCGTTCACGCTGATCGCGTCCGCCGAGAGCCTGTTCAGCGCGGCCGCGGTGGACCGGCTGCACGACGGTCCGCGCACCCAGTACGACAAGGAACTGATGGCGCAGGGCGCCGGCAACACCGTGTGCGGGCTGCTGGGCGCGCTGCCGATGACCGCGGTGATCGTGCGCAGCTCGGCGAACCTGCAGGCGGGCGCGCGGACGAAGGCGTCCCGGGTCATGCACGGCGTATGGCTGCTGCTGTTCGCGGCGCTGCTGCCCGGCGCGCTGGCGCTGATCCCGTTGCCCGCGCTGGCCGGCATCCTCGTCCACGCGGGCTGGAAGCTGATCCCGCTGCGCGGGGTCGTCTCGCTCTGGCGCGAGCACCGCGGTGAGGCGCTGATACTCGTCGTCACGGCCGTGGCGATCGTGTCCGTGAACATGTTCGAGGGCGTGCTGATCGGTCTCGCCCTGTCGGTGGGCAAGACCGCCTGGGAGGCCTCGCATCTGAAGCTCGATGTCATAGACAAGGGCGCCGGGCCCGTCCAGGCGTATCTGTCGGGCAACGCGACCTTCCTGCGGCTGCCGAAAATACTGGACAGCCTGGAGGCGCTGCCCCAGGACCGGCCCATCGAGCTGGACCTGTCGGGCCTGCACCACCTGGACCACGCCTGCCGCACGGCCCTGGAGAGCTGGGCGGAGCGGCACAGCGCGGCCGGGACGGAACCGGTCAGGATGATGACGCCGACGCCGTAACCTCCACGGCCTTCGTATGTCTCGTATGTCTCGCATGTGAGGTTGCCCGGTCCGAGGCTCGCCCCGAGCCCCGGACCGGGCATATCGTTTGTTAAAGGTGCCGATCGGCACATACGGGACGGCTGCGAGGGGTCGTCATCATGCTTGAGGAATTGCTGGCCGCGGCCATCGCCGCCGGAGCCGCCGGGCTCGTCTACGTCGGGGCGGCGGCACGGGTCGTCAAGCAGTACGAACGCGGGGTCGTCTTCCGGCTCGGCCGGCTCGCCGGGGACGTACGACGGCCCGGTTTCACGATGGTGGTCCCGCTCGTGGACCGGCTGCACAAGGTCAACATGCAGATCGTCACGCTGCCGGTGCCCGCGCAGGAGGGCATCACGCGGGACAACGTGACCGTGCGCGTGGACGCGGTCGTCTACTTCAAGGTGATCGACGCGGCGAACGCGCTCGTCCAGGTCGAGGACTACCGCTTCGCGGTCTCCCAGATGGCGCAGACGTCCCTGCGCTCGATCATCGGCAAGAGCGACCTCGACGACCTCCTCTCCAACCGCGAGAAACTCAACCAGGGTCTGGAACTGATGATCGACAGCCCGGCGATGGGCTGGGGTGTGCAGATCGACCGGGTCGAGATCAAGGACGTCTCCCTGCCCGACACGATGAAGCGCTCGATGGCCCGCCAGGCCGAGGCCGACCGCGAACGCCGGGCCCGGATCATCAACGCGGACGCCGAACTGCAGGCCTCGAAGAAGCTCGCGGAGGCCGCCGAGGTCATGTCCGACCAGCCCGCCGCGCTCCAACTCCGGCTGCTCCAGACGGTGGTGGCGGTCGCGGCCGAGAAGAACTCGACACTCGTCCTGCCCTTCCCGGTGGAACTGCTCCGCTTCCTGGAACGGGCACAGGCCCAGCAGCCGCCTCCAGGCGGGTCATCGGGGTGAGGCGCGCTACGCGCGTGGTTACCAAGGTCCGTACGGCGTGATACACACAGCAAGGTCACAGTCCTGTCCGCCAGCAGGAAGGTCGCCTCCCCCTGTCCGCATTCGGCACGCCCGAACTCGACGACACCTCAACAGCCGTTGCCACCAAGGCAGTTGACGGCCTGACGGCAGTCGACGCATCCCCCGCCTCCCGACGCCAGGTCCTCGCCCGCACCGGCGCCCTGGGTGCCTGCATCGCCTTCACCGGAGCCCTCTCCGAACTCTTCGCCGGCACCGCCGCCGCGCAGGGCATCGGCCACTCCGGCTACGGTCCCCTGGTTCCCGACCCGACGGGCCTGCCGACTTCGCCCTCCAGTGCCGCCCACCGGCCACGAGCCCCACCGGGCGCTGTACACGTCGCTAGGACCTCTCGGCGGCTGGCGCACCCCGCTCCCGTGCCGGAGGATCGAAGGACCGGACCGGAAGAGGTGCCCCATGGCCAAGAAGGGCTCGAAACAGGACTCCGGGAGGCGTGCCGAGAGTGCCGAGGGCTCACTGGCTGAGCTGCTGCGCGTCCCCGGCGGGGCACCCGTGAACCTCGGCGCGTACGACGCCTGGGCCACCCCGGGCGGCCCCGGTGACAAGGCCGCGGGCCTCGCCGCCACCGCCCTGCTGGGCGAGCGGCTCGCGGTCCTCCAGGAGCGGCTGTGGGCGGCGGGCGCGACCGGGGACCGACGGCGGCTGCTGCTCGTCCTGCAGGGCATGGACACCAGCGGCAAGGGCGGCACGGTCAAACACGTCATCGGCCTGTTCAACCCGTCGGGCTGCCGGATCAGTGCGTTCAAGGCACCCACCCACGAGGAACTGGGCCACTCCTTCCTCTGGCGCATCAAACGGGCCCTCCCCCAGCCCGGCGAGATCGGCATCTTCGACCGCTCCCACTACGAGGACGTCCTGATCGCCCGCGTCCGCGAACTCGCCTCCCGGGCCCAGCTCACCGCCCGCTACAACCAGATCAACGGCTTCGAGAAGTCCCTCGCCGAGGACGGCGTGACCGTCGTGAAGTGCTTCCTGCACATCTCGTACGACGAACAGCGGCGCCGTCTTCTCGAACGCCTCGACAACCCCGACAAGCACTGGAAGTTCAACGTCGGCGACATCGAGGAGCGCGCGCTGTGGCCCGCGTACCAGGAGGCGTACGAGATCGCCCTGGAGCGGTGTTCGACCGGCGCGCCCTGGTACCTGATCCCGGCGGACCGCAAGTGGTACCGCAACTGGGCGATCAGCCGGCTGCTCCTTGAGCACCTGGAGGCGCTGGACCCGCAGTACCCGAAGGCGGACTTCGACGTGGCGGAGGCCAGGGCGCGGCTGCTCGCCACGTAGGGGGCTGTGGGCTGCGGGGCGGCGGGGGTACGGGTTCACCGGCCGGGCGGGTGACATCCGGGGGGTTTGCCCTCGCGGCGGCCCGCCGGACAACCCCGGCATTTCTACCTTCGTACGATGATCACTCTCGTACGACAAGTCGCCACTGGCTGTGTCCTGGGCGCCGCGCTCGCTGCCCTGGCCGCCTGCGGCACGGCCCCCGTCCCGCAGCGGCCTCCCGTGTCCCCCTCCGCCGTCCCCTCGCGTCCGCCCACCCTCGCCCCCGGGCCCGCCGGTCTGACCCCCGTCTTCCGGAACGGTCCGCGCGGCGCGGAGAAGACCGTCGCCCTCACCTTCGACGCCGACATGACCGCCGGACAGGGCGACCGGGCGGCGCGGGGCGAGCGCTTCGACAATCCCCGGCTGATCGCCACGCTGCGGGCGCTGAAGGTGCCGGCGACCGTGTTCATGACGGGGCGGTGGGCCGAGGAGTACCCGGTCCAGGCCCGTTCCATCGGGCGGGACCCCTTGTTCGAGGTCGCCAACCACTCGTACAGCCACTACGCCTTCACCGAGGACTGCTACGGGCTGCCGACGATCGCCGGCTCGGAGGCGCGGATGCGGGGCGACGTCGAGCGGGCCTTCGCGGCGTTCCGGGCCGTCGGGGTACGCGGTGCCATGCCCTACTTCCGTTTCCCGGGCGGGTGTTACGACCGGCGTGCGCTGCGGGCGCTGAGTGGGGCCGGGGTCACGGCGGTGCAGTGGGATGTGGTGAGCGGGGATGCGTTCGCTACGGACGCGGGCGCCGTGGCCCGGCAGGTGCTGGACGGGGTGCGGGCGGGGTCGGTTGTCGTCATGCACTGCACGCGTAGTGCGGCGCCGGTGACTGAGCGGGCGCTGCGTGTGATCGTGCCTGTGTTGCGTGAGCGTGGGTTTCGGTTTGTGAAGGTGTCTGAGCTGATCGGGGCGCCATGAGTGTGGGGCCTTGTGTCGTGGGGCGGCTGCGGGTCGTATGTGGCTGGTCGCGCAGTTCCCCGCGCCCCTAGAGTTGGTCCTCGTGAGCCATGATCAAACGCACCCCAGCGACAGTCCTTTTCAGTCCGAGCAGTCCCCTCGTGATGAGGCGCCCCAGTTCGTTCTGCCTCTCGTTGCGCGGATCGAGAAGGGGGCGCCGCCCGCTCGTACCGATGCGTTGGAGACCGCCGCTCGGGCCGTTCTTGTGATTCTCGGGGATGAAAGGTCTGCCGGAGAAGGCGAGTGGGCGCAGGTCATGCGGGACTGGCAGGACGCTCGGATTCGTAAGGTTGTGCGGCGGGCGCGGGGGGCCGAGTGGCGGCGGGCCGAGGCGTTGGCCGGGATCACGGTCAGTGGGAAGTCGGCCGAGGTGCGGGTCTTTCCGCCTGTGCCGTTGGACGGGTGGCCCAAGGATCTGGCCCGACTTCAGGTCTCCGGTACCGAACTGGAGGATCCGGAGCCGCCGCTCGATCCGGACCCTGCGGTGCCCGTTCTCTGGCTGAATCCCGGGTTGGACATGTCGGCGGGCAAGGCGATGGCCCAGACGGGGCACGGGGCTCAACTGGCGTGGTGGGAGCTGTCGGACGAGGCCCGGGTGGCCTGGCGCGACGCGGGCTATCCGCTCGCCGTGCGTACGGCGGAGCCGGACCGTTGGCGTGAACTCACCTCCGGTGGGCTGCCGTTGGTCCGTGATGCCGGTTTCACGGAGATCGCGCCCGGTTCGGCGACGGTTGTCGCGGACCACCGTCCCCTGGGACGCACAGGGTTCAGACATCTTCGTTGAACATCACCGGGTTCCCGGCCGTACCTTCTGTCACTGGCCAAGCAACATCTGCCCAACGACCAGTTGGTTTCCCCGGGAGGCTCCTTTGCCGCGTTTCAACCAATCGGCCCTCGTCATCGCGGCCCTGACGACCACCATCGCCGCGCTCGCGTTCCCCGTGTGGTCCTACACCGACCGGTCCGGCACCGGAGTGTCGAACATGGCCGCCGGCACGGTGAACACCCAGTGGGGGCCGCTGACCGCCTCGGACCGCGACCTGATCGTGCGCGTGCGGCTGGCCGGGCTGTGGGAGCTGCCGGCGGCGGAGAAGGCGATGGCGAAGTCCGACAGCGCCACGGTCAAGGACGCG
The DNA here is from genome assembly GCF_021545335.1 of Streptomyces sp. GQFP. GTDB lineage: Bacteria > Actinomycetota > Actinomycetes > Streptomycetales > Streptomycetaceae > Streptomyces. The sequence goes on from NZ_CP089312.1 coordinate 2,008,050, forward strand.
GCGGACCACCTGCTGGTGGGCCACGGCGACCTGGACGAGCGGGTGCGGAAGGTCGCCTCCCAGCTCGGTGTCGAGATCCCCAACCAGCCGAACGCGCAGCAGCAGGGCTTCCTGGCCCAGATGGACGCCGCTCAGGGCGAGTCCTTCGACCGGATCTGGGCGAGCCTTCTGCGCAAGGCGCACGGTGGGATCTTCCCGGCCATCGGGGCGGTCCGCAACCAGACCCAGAACACCCTGGTGCGTCAGCTGGCGACGGACACCAACCAGACCGTGCTCGACCACATCACGATGCTGGAGAAGACGGACGCGGTCGACTTCGACGCCCTCGCCAACGGCACGATCTGACTGGTGTACGTGACCGCGGCGCGGGCCCGCTCAGTGTCCTGACCGCTTCTCACGTATCGCCCTCTCCCCCACTGGCCACGTATCACTCCCCCAACGATCAGTTGGGTTCCCCTCGGGAGGCTTCTTTGCCCCGCATGAACGGCTCGATCCTCGTCGGTCTGGCAATCGCAGGCACGGTCGGTGCACTCGCGTACCCGGTGTTCTACTCCTACCCGCACCGCAACGACACCGCGACGGCCGCCGCGGTCACCGGAGAGACGGTGAACACGCAGTGGGGACCGCTGACCCCCTCCGACCGTGACCTCATCGTGCGTGTGCGGCTCGCCGGACTGTGGGAGCTGCCCGCCGGACAGCAGGCGATGGAGAAGTCCGCCAGCGCGGCCGTCCGGGAGGCGGCGCAGCATCTGATCGTGGGCCACACCGACCTCGACAAGCGGGTGCGGAGCATCTCCCAGCAGCTCGGTGTCCCGATCCCCAACCAGCCGAACGAACTGCAACAGGGCTGGCTGGACGAGATGACGGCCGCCGAGGGCACCGATTACGACAAGGTCTGGGCGAACCTGCTGCGCACCGCGCACGGCAAGATCCTCCCGGACGTCGCGACGGTGCGGAACACCACCCGCAACACGCTGGTGCGTCAGCTGGCCTCGGACACCAACCAGACCGTGCTCGACCACATCACGGTCCTGGAGAAGACCGGCCAGGTCGACTTCGAGGAGATCGCCCAGTCCGCCGCCGGGCCCAGCGCCAGTCCGACCGGTCCGCCGCCGCCGTCCCCCGGCGTGGTGCCGCCCGTCGCACCCGCGGTGGAGCCGACCAGCGGCGTCCAGGGGTCCTCGAAGCCGTCGCCGACAACACCCGGCGTGGTCAACACCAACCGGCCGGAGGCACCGGATCCCAACGCGGTCACCACCCAGACCCCGTAGGCGGGCGGAAGCTCAAATGTTGCTCTGAAGGTCCCCCGGGAGGGGTTCGATCCCGGGGGCCGGGGCCATCACTCCGTGGACCGAGAAGGTCGTAGAAGGGACGGACGATGAAGCGACTGGAGCAACTTGGGCACCTGGGTACGGGCATCGGGTGGCGGCCGGAGATCGCGGACGCCGTGGAGGCCATGACGGGCATCGACTGGGTCGAGGCCGTGGCCGAGAACCTCTGCCCGGGGCATCTCCCCGAGTCGCTGCTGCGGCTGCGCGAGCGTGGCGTGACGGTCGTCCCGCACGGTGTCTCCCTGGGCCTGGGCGGTGCGGACCGGCCCGCCGAGGACCGGCTCACCGCGCTCGCCGAGCGGGCCGAGGCACTGGGCTCGCCCCTGGTCACCGAGCACATCGCGTTCGTCCGCGCGGGCGGCCCGTTGACCGCCTCCCCCCTCCTGGAGGCCGGCCACCTGCTGCCCGTCCCCCGCACCCGGGACGCGCTCGACGTGCTGTGCGAGAACGTCCGTATCGCCCAGGCGGCGCTACCGGTACCCCTGGCGGTCGAGAACATCGCCGCGCTGATCGCCTGGCCGGGCGAGGAGCTGACCGAGGGCCAGTTCCTGTACGAACTGGCCGACCGGACCGGCGTACGCCTCCTCATCGACGTCGCCAACCTGCACACGAACCACGTCAACCGAGGCGAGGACCCGGCACAGGCCCTGGCCGAACTGCCCGTCGAGGCGATCGCGTACGTCCATGTCGCAGGCGGTTTCGAACGAGACGGCGTCTGGCACGACAGCCACGCCCACCCGATCCCGGACACCGTCCTCGACATCCTCACGAACCTCGCCTCCCGCGTCACCCCACCCGGCGTCCTACTGGAACGGGACGACAACTTCCCCGAGGCGGACGAACTGAAGCGGGAACTGGCGTCGATACGGGGAGCCTTGGCTCGGGCCGCGTCCACGCAGACGCGGGCTACGGCGACGGCGACACCGGAGGTCTCTGCCGCAGCGGTGCCGGAGACCGCCCCGACGAAGGCACCGACCGGCCAGACGCAGGCATCAGCGGCAGCCCCGCCGGAAGCCCCAACCGTGCCGGAAACCGCCGCGTCCAAGGCGCCGGCCGCATCGCAGGCACCGACCAGCCAGGCACATGCCTCGGCCACAGCCACACCGGAGGTCCCTGCCGCAGCGGTGCCGGAGACCCCCGAGTCGAAAGCGCCGGCCTCATCGCAGGCCCCGACCGGCCAGACACAGGCATCAGTCGCAGCCCCGCCGGAAGCCCCAACCGTGCCGGAAACCGCCGCGTCCAAGGCGCCAGTCGCATCGCAGGCACCGAAAGGCCAGGCGCAGGCTTCGGCGGCGACCACGCCGGAGGCCCCGGCCGTGCCGGAGACCGCAGGGATGAGGGAGACTCCCGCGTCAACAACGCCGGCCGCATCGCAGGCACCGACCAGCCAGGCACATGCCTCGGCCACAGCCACACCGGAGGTCCCTGCCGCAGCGGTGCCGGAGACCCCCGAGTCGAAAGCGCCCGCCTCATCGCAGGCCCCGACCGGCCAGACACAGGCATCAGTCGCAGCCCCGCCGGAAGCCCCAACCGTGCCGGAAACCGCCGCGTCCAAGGCGTCGGCCGCATCGCAGGCGTCGGCCGGCGAGGTGGCTGGCAGTCGTGGCGCCGCCGTCAGCGACGCGGCCGGCCGCGGTGACAGCTCCGCCGCCGCTCCCGAAGGGGCCCGGCAGCGGCTCGCCCTTGCGCAGGCCGCGTTGCTTTCCGCGCTTGTCGCGGGGACTCCCGTGCCGGAGGGGTTCGATCGGGTGCGGCTCGGGGTGCAGTCGCGGGCGCTCGGGGCGAAGCGGGCCGATGTCGTGGCGAAGGTCGCGCCGGAGTTGCCCGAGATCCTGGGGGCCGGATACCGGCCGGCCTTCCTCGCGTACGCGCACGGGCACCCCATGGCCGACGGCTACCGGCACGACGCGCTGGACTTCGCCGCGCATCTGCTGCTCGGCGGGCAGCCCGAGGACGCGGAGGTCCGGCGGCGACTGCGTGAGTGGTGGCTGGACCGCTCGGGCCCGGCCCCGCGCTCCCAGCGGCCGACCGCCCGGCTGGCCCGCGCCACCCGCCGCGTACTCCTGCGCCGCTGAGCCACCCCGGCTCCAATCGCCGCGAACTGTGCGGGGGTTAACAGCGCGGTACACACGTCTCGCCCACGAGGCCCACTTGTTGGCGTTTCGGGCGGTATGCGCGAGGCGTACGCTCCCCCATCCGTCGTCCGCCCCCTCCCCTCAGCCGTCCCTCCTCGTACGGCAGTTGGCGTAGCGCCCGCAGTAAGATGCGAACTTCGTGTCCGAAGCGCATTAGCGTGCGGTGCCGCAACAGGAGGCAGAAGGCACCATGCGATCCATCCAACGTCCCGGGCTGGGCGGCACCGGGCTCATCATCGCGGGACTGGCGGCGACCCTCGTCGCACTGATCTTCCCGGTCTGGTCGTACACGGACCGTTCCGGTACCGGCGCGGCCGTGCTCAACGCGCAGAGCGTGTCGACGCGGTTCGGTCCGCTGTCGGCGCTCGACCGCGAGTTCCTCACCAAGGTCCGGCTGGCCGGGCTGTGGGAACTGCCCGCCGGTCAGCAGGCCCAGGAGCGCGGCACCACCGAGGCCGTACGGACCGCGGGCCTGCATCTCATCGAGGGACACACGTTCCTCGACGCTCGGGTCCGGGACGTGGCGTCGCGGCTCGGGCTCGAACTGCCGAACCAGCCCAGCGAGCAGCAGCGCGGATGGCTCGGCATCATGAACGCGTCCCACGGCGAGGACTTCGACCGTGAGTTCGCCAACCTGCTGCGGATGGCGCACGGCAAGGTGTTCTCCGTCGTCGCGCAGGTCCGCGCGAGCACCCGCAACTCCCTGGTCCGCGCCCTCGCCGACGACGCGAACACGACCGTGCTGGACCACATCAAGGTCCTGGAGGCCACGGGGTACGTCGATTTCGACGCCCTGGCCACCGACATGGCCGCCGCGAGCACCCCGCCGCTCACCAACTCCCCGGCCCCGCCCGGCCCGACGGCCGACCCCGCGTCGGCCGTCCCGGTGACACCCTCGCCGGTCTCGACCTATCCGCTGCCGCCGCCCGCGACCAGCCCGCCGCCGGAAGTTGGGGAGGTCGGGGAGGTCGGGGAACTCACCGAGCCCGCAGAGCCCGCTGAGCCCTCGGAGCCTGCTGAGCCTTCCCAGGAACCCTGATCCGGCCACCGCCCATACGTCACGTACCGGCCATACCTCGTCCATATCCTGAAAGCCCATGGCGTTCCGGGACCCCTTCGCATAGAACAACGGCATGTTCTGGTCCTTCCTCCTGCTGCTGGCCTGGATCGCCGCCGGTACGGCGTGCACCCGGCTCTGTCTGGCCGCCGTGCACGCGGCCGCCGTCGATCCGGACGCGGGCCCCGGCGGACGCGGGCGTGACCTGACGCTGTACGAGGCCGCGTTCCTGTCCGGCGGACCGGCCCGGGTCGCCGATCTCACCCTGGTGTCGATGGCCCGTCAGAGACGGCTGCTGCTCGCCCACACCGGCTGGGCGACCGTCGTGGACCCGAGCGGGCGCGACGAGATGGAACGGTCGGTGATAGGCGCCATCGGACCGGAGGGCCAGTCCCGCATCGCTCCGGTACGCACGGCCGCCGCCGGCACCGAGGCCGTACGGGGGCTCGCGGACCGGCTCGTCGCGGCGGGCCTGGCCGTGCCCGACGGGGCCAGGCGCGGGATCGCGTTCGCGGTCCGCCAGGCCCAGGCCGCCGCACTGGCCGTCATCGCGCTGGGCTCGGTGGCGCTGCTGCTGCCGGGGCGGGACACCGTGCCGCGCGACCTGGTCGCCCTCTGGTTCGCGCTGCCCCTCGTCCTCACCCTGAGCTGCCTCGCGATCGCCCGGATCGAGGTCCACCCGTACTCGCGCTGGGCGTCACCGGCCGGACAGCGCCTGCTCACCGGCCTGTCCCGGCGTACCAGGACCGCCGGCCACCGCGGCGCGGGCGACGACCGGACGTACCTCACCTCCGTCGCCGTACTCGGGGTGCGTGCCGTCGGCGAGCCCGATCTGCGCGCGGCCTTCGCGCACCGGGAGCCGCAGGACACCACCCTGCGCGAACGCCTGCGCTGACCCTCGTCCCCGGCGCCCCAGGAGTGTTCGGGGGCGCATAGGAGTGCTCGCGGCGACACCGGGCGGGCGGTGCTTGCCTTCACCTACCCTCGCCCGAAACATCCCTTCTGTTGCCACCGAAGGGATACGCGAATGCGAGCTGCCGCCCTCTACACGGCTGTCGGGTCCTTGCTGCTGACCACCCTGGCCGCCGCCCCGGCGGACAGCGCCCCTGGCCTGCCCGACCGCCCGGGCGGTCCCGGCTCGGCCGAGTTCCGGGGCTCCGTGCTGGCCGCCGCACGCGCCGGGGCCGCCGGGATCCGCTTCGGGAAGTGCCCGGCGGAGGAGGAGCTGCCGGACAGTCTGCGCTGCGGCACCGTCACCGTGCCGCTCGACTACGCGCGCCCCGACGGCAAGCAGATCAAGCTCACCGTCAGCCGGGCGGAGGCGACCGGCAAGAACCCGCGCGACCCCGAGCACAAGGTGGAGCGCCAGGGCGCCCTCGTCTACAACCCGGGCGGCCCCGGCGCCTCCGGCATGTTCTTCCCGCTGATCGGCGTCATCCCTGAGTGGAAGCGCATCGCGGGGGCGTACGACCTGGTCGGGTACGCCCCGCGCGGGGTGGGCCGCTCGGCGCCCCTGTCCTGCAAGGACCCCAAGCACTTCTTCAAGGGACCCACGCAGGCACCGGCGCACCCCTCCGAGTCGTTCAAGATGGAGCGGATCGCCGAGGCGAAGGCGTACGCGCGCGGGTGCGCCGAGCGCTCGGGCGACGCGCTGCGCCACTACCACTCCCTCAACAACGCCCGTGACCTGGACGTCCTGCGCGCCGCGCTCGGCGAGGACCGGCTGACCTTCATGGGCGCCTCGTACGGCACGTACTTCGGGGCGCTGTACGCGACGCTGTTCCCCTCGCACGTACGGCGGATGGTGTTCGACTCGGTGGTGAACCCGGACCCGGGCGGCGTCTGGTACCGCAACAACCTCGACCAGTCGGCCGCGTTCGAGGCCCGCTGGGCCGACTTCCGGGCCTGGGTGGCCAAGCACGACGACGTGTACGGCCTGGGTGCCACGCCGGATGGGGTACTACGGAGCTACGAGAAGGCTGCCGCTCAGCTCGCCGCCGAGCCGGCCGGCGGGAAGGTGGGGCCCGGCCAGTTGCAGGGTGCGTTCCTCCAGGCCGGGTACTACGACGACTACTGGCCGCACCGCGCCCACGCCCTGTCCGCCTACCTCAAGGGCGATCCGCAGCCGCTGATCGACCAGGCGGCACCGGTGACGGAGGCAGCCGCCGAGGCGGAGAACGGCAACGCGGTCTACACGGCCGTCGAGTGCAACGACGCGCCCTGGCCGACGAGTTGGCAGGTCTGGGACCGGGACAACACCCGGCTCGCCCGCACGGCGCCCTTCGAGACCTGGGACAACGCGTGGATGAACCTGCCCTGCGCCTACTGGCAGGCGCCCCGGCAGACGCCCCTCGACGTCCGGACCGGCCCGGGTGAGCTGCCGCCGGTGCTGATCCTGGCGGCCGAACGGGACGGCGCGACACCGTACGCGGGCGCGCTCGAACTGCGGCGCCGGCTGTCCGGCTCGGCCCTGGTGACCGAGCGGGGCGCGGGCACGCACGGCATCGCGGGCGGCCCGAACCAGTGCGTCAACGCCCACCTGGACACGTATCTGCTGACGGGCCGCCTGCCGGCGCGGGGCGCGGACTGCGCCCCGCATCCGGAACCGCGCCCGGCGGCCCCGGTCGGCCGTTCCCTGAAGGCATCCAGCGGGAAGGCCGCCCAAGGCGCGTGAAGCGGGCGCCCATCGGGCGAGACAGGCGACCGGCCGCCCGACGCCCTCGCGGCGCCCGGTGCCGCGTCCCCGGGAGACGCGGTGCCCGGCGCTGCGTCTCCCGGGGACGCGGCATCCGGCTACGCCGCCGCGCGGCGGGCCCGGCCCCCGGCCGACCGCAGAGCACCGCCTCCGGTCAGGCGAGCCCCTCGACCAGCTCAGCCACCGACTTACGACGGCCCGTGTAGAACGGGACCTCTTCGCGGACGTGCATGCGGGCCTCGGAGGCGCGCAGGTGGCGCATGAGGTCGACGATGCGGTACAGCTCGTCGGCCTCGAAGGCCAGCAGCCACTCGTAGTCGCCGAGGGAGAACGAGGCGACCGTATTGGCGCGTACGTCCGGGTAGCCGCGGGCCATCTTGCCGTGGTCGGCGAGCATCCGGCGGCGGTCCTCGTCGGGCAGCAGGTACCAGTCGTACGAGCGCACGAACGGGTAGACGCTGATGTAGTTCCGGGGCGTCTCGTCGGCCAGGAACGCCGGGATGTGCGAGCGGTTGAACTCGGCGGGGCGGTGCAGCGCCATGTTCGACCACACCGGCTCCAGTGCGCGGCCCAGCTTGGTGCGGCGGAAGAGGTTGTACGCCTCCTGGAGCTGGTCGGCGGTCTCGGCGTGCCACCAGATCATCAGGTCGGCGTCGGCGCGCAGCCCCGACACGTCGTACGTGCCGCGGACGGTCACGTCCTTCGCGGCGAGCTGGTCGAACAGCTCCTGGACCTCGTCGGCGTAGCCCGCGCGGTCCTCGGGCAGGACGTCCTTCAGCTTGAAGACGGACCACAGGGTGTAGCGGATGACCTCGTTGAGGTCCTTGGCCAGCTTGCCCTTGTTCGGGATCCGGCCGGACTCGGTGGTGGGGGCGTCGTCACTCATGCGCCTATTCTCCCGCTCCGCCGGAGGCGCTTCGCACCGGGGGCGAACTCCGTGCGGTTCGCCCCGCGCCCCAAGGGGCGCGGGGCTGTGCCTATCTGCGGCTCCGCCGCGTGGGCGCGACCAGCCACGACGAACCCGCAGCTTCAAACCCGTGCCCCCCGCGAAGCGCTCACCGCGTCCACCGCCGCGTACGCGCTCGCGATACACGCCGGGATACCGACGCCGTCATACGCCGCGCCGCACACCGCGAGGCCCGGGAGCTTGGCGATGTGATCGCGGATGCGGTCCACGCGCGCGTGGTGGCCGACGGGGTACTGGGGCAGGCCGTCGTCCCAGCGGGTGACGCGGGTCTCGACGGGGGCCGCCGTCAGTCCGGTGGCCTCCTTGAGGTCGTGGCGCGAGACGTCGACCAGGTCGGTGTCGGGGCGCTGGAGGATCTCCGTCTCGGCGTACCGCCCGACGGAGGCCCGCAGGACCAGCAGGTCCGGGTTCTCCTCCGCGATCCAGCCCCACTTCTGGGAGGCGAACGTCGACGCCTTGATCGTGCGTCCGTCGACGGGCGGGACGAGGAAGCCGCTGCCCTCGGGGAGGCTGACGTCGGCGCGGCGGTAGGCCAGGGTGATCAGGGCCATCGAGGCGTACTCCACGCCCGCGAGTTCGGCCGCGGCGGCCGGTGCCTCGGCGCGGAGCAGGTCCGCGGCCACCGGGGTCGGTACGGCGACGACCACCCCGTCGGCGTCGAACACCCGGTCCGCGGTCACGACCCGCCACGCCGCCGACGTCCCGGCGACCCGGCGCAGCTCGGTCACCGGTGCCCCGGTGACGATCTCGCCGCCCCGCGCGCGCACCGACTCCGCGACGGCGAGCGGCAGTTGGCCCACGCCTCCCTGGATGCCCATGAAGACCGGGCCGGTCTGCTGGGGGGCGGCGGCCATCCGGGCCTGGATGCCGCGCACGCCCTCCGTGAGGGACGCCTGCTTCTTCGCCACCTCGAAGAGCTGGGGCACGGCCGAGCGCATCGAGATGCGGTACGCGTCACCCGCGTACACCCCGCCCAGCAGCGGCTCGACCAGCCGGTCGACGACCTCGCGGCCGAGGCGCGCGGCGACGAACTCCCCCACCGCCACGTCGTCCCCGACCTCCGTGCGCGGCAGGTCGGCGTCGCGCTCGATCCGGGCCAGCCCCTCCTCCGAGAGGACGCCGGACAGGGCCGAGGCGCTGCCGGGGACGCCCATGACGTGCCCCTTGGGCATGGGTCGCAGGGCGCCCCGGGTCCAGATCGAGGCCGTCGAGGTGGCGGGCGGCTGGAGGCGGTCGTCGAGGCCGACCTCGCGGGCGAGTGCGATTGCTTCGGGTCTGCGCGCGAGCATCGACTCGGCGCCGAGATCGACCCGCGCGCCCGCGATCTCGCCGGGCAGCAGCTTGCCGCCGACGCGCTCGGACGCCTCCAGGACCGTGACCCGAACGCCCCGGTCCAGGAGCCGGTGCGCGGCGGCCAGACCCGCGATCCCGCCCCCGATGACGACGACATGCCCGGCACCCGCACGGGCCTCCACTGCGCTCATGTCACCACCCTCTCAGACCCCACTGACACTCCCGTCGGCGCACACCGCTCCCCGGTGTCCGGCACGAGTCCCGACCGTGACCGCATCGGGACCACAACCGGCCAACGTCTCGAACCCTTCGGGCGTCGAAGGAACGTCAGCCGTGCACCACGGCGGTCCAAGACGGTCCAAGACGGTCCGACGACAGCCCTCGGGGGGATCCGCAAGATGAACACCCTGCGCACAAGCCGTACACGACGCTCCCTACGACCTGTTCAGGCCTTGGCGGGAATCCTGCTCGCCGCAGCCCTCGCACTCACCGGCTGCACCGGCGCCGACGACTCCGGCTCGACCGCCAGTGACGCGGGCGGCGACGCGGCAGTGGCCGCCCCGGGCGCCCTGGACGAACAGGCCGAGGCCGAGGCCGACAGCAAGCCGGGTAGCGGCAAGGACGGCGCCGCCCAGGCCAGCACCGCACCCCAGCCCGCCGCCGGCGCGCACATCATCCGTACCGTGTCCGTCTCCGTGCAGGTCAAGGACGTGTCCAAGGCCCTGGCCAAGGTCCGCACCACCGCGCAGAACGCGGGCGGCTATGTAGGCAGCGAGACGACGACCCTGAACGAGGAGGAGGGCGAGGAGGGCGAGGAGGGCAGCGAGAGCACCGAGATCGTCCTGCGGGTGCCCGTCGGCGAGTACGAGGAGGTCCTCGCCGACCTGGAGGGCACCGGCAAGCTGCTGCACCGGGAGGCGGAGGCGACGGACGTCACCGAGCAGGTCGTCGACGTGGAGAGCCGCATCACCACCCAGCGCGCCAGCGTGAACCGCATCCGCGAGCTGATGGACCAGGCCACCAAGCTCTCCGATGTGGTCACCCTGGAGGGCGAGTTGAGCCGCCGCCAGGCCGACCTGGAGTCGCTGCTCGCCCGCCAGACCTCCCTGAAGGACCGCACGACCCTGGCCACGATCAACCTCTCCCTGTCCGAGACCCCGGCCAAGGAGTCCGACGAGGACGACGACCCCGGCTTCCTGGACGCCCTCTCGGGCGGCTGGGACGCGTTCGTGACGATGCTGCGCTGGATCGTGGTGGCCATCGCCGCCGTACTGCCGTTCGCGGCGGTGGCGGCCCTGCTGCTGTTCGCCTGGCTGCGCCTGACCCGCACCCGCCGCCACCGCCCCACCCCGGCGACGACCACGGGCCCGGCGACGCAGCCGACCAACCCGGACGAGGACTGACCAGAACTGATCAGAACCGACCGGGACTGAAATGCGGGGTCCCCGTAGCGTGTTCGTATGAGCATGAACGCGAGCGATGACCGTACGAGGGACACGAAGCGTGGGACCGAGCGGCTGGTCGTGATCGGCGGCGACGCGGCGGGCATGTCCGCCGCGTCGCAGGCACGCCGGCTCAAGGGCCCCGACGAGCTGGAGATCGTCGCGTTCGAACGCGGCAACTTCACCTCCTACTCGGCGTGCGGCATCCCCTACTGGGTGAGCGGCGACGTCCCGGACCGGGACCGACTGATCGCCCGTACACCCGAGGAGCACCTGGCCCGGGACATCGACCTGCGCATGCGGACGGAGGTCATGGAGATCGACGTCCCCGGCCGCCGGGTACGCGCGCGTGCCCTGGAAACGGGCGCCGAGTCATGGACGTCGTACGACAAACTGGTGATCGCCACGGGGGCCCGTCCGATCCGCCCGGAACTGCCGGGCATCGATGCCCCCGGGGTGCACGGCGTACAGACCCTGGACGACGGCCAGGCCCTCCTGGACACCCTGACCACCACCAAGGGCCGACGCGCGGTCGTCGTCGGCGCGGGCTACATCGGCGTGGAGATGGCCGAGGCGCTCATCAAGCGCGGCTACGAGGTGACCGTCGTCAACCGCGGCCAGGAACCCATGTCCACGCTCGACCCGGACATGGGCCGCCTGGTGCGCGAGGCGATGGATGGCCTGGGCATCACCATGGTGAACGAGGCCGAGGTCACCAAACTGCTCACGGGCGAGGACGGCAAGGTACGCGCGGTGGTGACCGACGACGCCGAATACCCGGCGGACGTGGTCGTGCTCGGCATCGGCGTCCGCCCCGAGACGACCCTCGCCCGCGCGGCGGGACTCCCCCTGGGCGACCACGGGGGCCTCCTCACCGACCTGGCGATGCGGGTGCGCGGCCACGAGAACATCTGGGCGGGCGGCGACTGTGTGGAGGTCCTGGACCTCGTCTCCGGCCGGGAACGGCACATCGCCCTCGGCACGCACGCCAACAAGCACGGCCAGGTCATCGGCGCGAACGCCGGCGGCGACTACGCCACCTTCCCCGGGGTCGTCGGCACGGCCGTGAGCAAGGTCTGCGACCTGGAGATCGCCCGCACCGGCCTGCGCGAGAAGGACGCACACCGAGCGGGCCTCCGCTTCGAAACGGTCACCATCGAGTCGACGAGCCGCGCGGGCTACTACCCCGGCGCAGCCCTCATGACCGTGAAAATGCTCGCCGAACACCGCACAGGCCGCCTCCTGGGCGTCCAGATCGTAGGCCGCGAGGGCGCGGCAAAGCGGGTCGACATCGCGGCGGTGGCCCTGACAGCCCGCCTGACAGTCGAACAGATGACAGCCCTGGACCTGGGCTACGCGCCCCCGTTCTCCCCGGTCTGGGACCCGGTACTGGTAGCGGCCAGGAAGGCATCAGCAGCGGTACGGAGACTTACCTAGGGGCGCGGGGAACTGCGCGACAAGCCACACACAGCCCGCACCCGGCAACGAACCGCCCCCCCCTACCGCTAGGCCGTCCCGTTGATCCGATCAATAGCCTGCCGAGCCTGCTCCGCCGGCGGCCGGGACGGCAACGACGACACCGACGCCGATGGCGCAACCGCCGGAGGCGGCTGCGCCCCCGCCGGCTTCGCGTGGGTGCCCAACCCACTGGACCGCAGCCGATGGCTGACAGCCTCGTCCAGCGACACAGGCCGCTGCATCTGCGTGGCCAACCGCCCCGCCTCCTGGCCGAGCCGCGCCACGTCCTCCCAGGGCAGGTGGACCACCAGGGCCAGTTCAGCCTCCCCGTTCGGCAGAGCCACCATCGGAGGAGTAACTCGGTCGTTCATCGCCTGTTCCTCACCTCGTCCCCGCGACGCGCCTTCGCCGTGCCGCGGACGTTGAGGACAGATACGGACACACGGACAGTCGCGTTCACCGGTTCACGGGACGCATCGCGGGCACTACTTCCTTGTGGTCATCCCTGTCCATGACGTGAACCCCGCAAGCCGCACCCCTTGGGTCACGTACGCCCTGATCGCCGCGAACGTCCTCGTGTTCCTCTCCATGCCCGGCATCGCGGGCTCGGTGACGGGCGAGAGCGGCCTGGCACAGCTGTGCCACCTCCAGGCATTCCTGGACCAGTACGCCGCCGTGCCCCGGGAACTGATCCACCACCAGCTGCCGCGCGTGGTCCCGACGGGCGACGTTGGGATCGGCACGGGCGGGCCGGGCTGTGTGATCGGCCCGCCCACCTACGACAAGTCACCTGTGCTGTCCGTCTTCACGGCGATGTTCCTGCACGGCGGCTGGCTGCACCTGCTGGGCAACATGCTGTTCCTGCTGATCTTCGGCAACAACATCGAGGACCGGCTCGGGCATGTGCGGTATCTGCTCTTCTACGTCGTCTGCGGCTACGCGGCGTCGTACGGCTTCGCGCTTGTCAACGCGGACTCGGGCGACCCCCTGATCGGCGCCTCCGGGGCGATCGCCGGTGTCCTGGGCGCCTATCTGGTGCTGTTCCCGAAGGCCAGGGTGTGGGTCCTGGTGCCCTTCCTGGTGTTTCTGCCGCTGCGGCTGCCGGCCTGGCTGGTGCTGGGCTTCTGGTTCGTGCTGCAGGCGGTGTACTCGTCCGGCGAGGGCGTCTCCGAGGCCGGCACCGTGGCGTACGCCGCCCATATCGTCGGCTTCCTCGCGGGCATGCTGCTCGCCTGGCCGCTCAGGGCCGGCACCCCGCCGCCGCCCGAGCCGGGCCGCCTGCTGTGGGGCAGGCAGGCACGGCCGGGTTGGTGATACAGCCGACTCGATTACTGTGCCGCCTTTGCGCAAGCCACGCCACATGTACAAGTAGGCGGCAGCCTCGCTCACGAAAGGGATGCGCGTCGGCGCCTCGACGGCGTTGACCATGTCAGGGGCAGGAAGGCGGTGGCGAGGGCGCGTCGGGTGAAGTCTGAGCGCATCTCACTTCCCGTATGCCGTCGACGGAACGGGCCGTCAGGCCGCCGGGGCTGCCGGGGTCGGCGCCGAGCGCCCCGACACAGCCCGGCAGGCGAGGCATTCCTCGAGGAACGCGAGGGCCTTCAGATGGTAGGACCGCGCTGCCCAACCGAGGCTGACATTGTGTCCGGCGTCCGGAACGCGGTCGACGAGGACCCGCGGTGCCGCGAGACGAGCCGTGAGATCGGCCAGCGAGTCCTCGTCGTGCAGCCAGTAGTCCTCGTGGGCGGCGAAGGTCAGCCTGACCGGGACCCGGACCTTCGCGGCGATACCGGGGAAGAGGTCGGGCCAGCGCACCGCGTCCCGGCGTTCACGCGCCGGCATGGGAGCCACCAGCGTCGCGCTGGTGCGGAACGTGTCCGGCGGATACGACCGCAGCGGGCCCCAGTTGCGCATCCAGAGCCGGGCTCCCCGGGCGTCGAGGAGCCCGTCGGGGTCCACGGCGTACCGATGGCCGCAGCCCGACATGTCGAGCCCGAGCAGTCCCGCGTTCCGGCCGTCGCCCGCTGCCGTCAGCGCGAGCTTGCCCCCATAGGAGTGGGCGACCAGGAAGAACCCGGCTCCGACGGCGTACCGGGAGGTGAAGTGGTCCAGCGCGCGATGCAGGGTCACGGACTGTTCGGTCAGGGTCTGTCCGTCGGGGAGCAGGGCGGCCGAACGGCCGTAGCCGGGGCGGTCGACGGACAGGACCGTGTAGCCCAGTCCTGCTCCGAGCGTCATCAGCGACAGGTCCGGATGCGCCTGCCCGTCGAAATAGCCCGCGCGCATGCCGCCGCCGTGCAGGGCGACGACCACGGCCCTCGGTGCCGGGGTCGCCGGTTCGGCGAGCAGGGCGGAGAGAGTGACGTCCCCGCCCTGGAGGGTGATGCGGCGAACGCCTGGGGACAGGGTTTCCGGCAACACGCGGACCATGTTCCTTCCTTTCGTCTCGTCTCGTCTCCGGCTGTCTCGGTCAGTCGGTGCCGCGCAGAATGTGCGACTCCTCCGGCTCCCCGTCGTCCTCTCCCGCGAGCAACTGCGTCGGCGTGTCCGCCGGGTGCGTCGAGCGCCCCTGGATTTCGTGCCGGCCCGGGTCCGGAAGCTCCGTTCCCCCCTCCGTGGTCATGTTCCGTACGGCCGTTCGGCCCGGGCGCTGCGCAGTGCCCGGCCCCACCAGGTGAGCTGGTCCAGCAGGACCTTCGCCGCACCCTCGCAGTCCTGCGGACTCAGGGGACGGCCGTGCGCGTCGAACCGGTCCCATGCGTTGTGGAAACTCACCGAGTCGCGCACGGAGACCGCGTGCAGTTCGGCGAAGATCTGCCGCAGGTGTTCCACGGCCCTGAGTCCACCGCTCAGTCCACCGTACGAGACGAAGCCGACGGGTTTGGCCGCCCACTCCTCGCGGAACCAGTCGATGGCGTTCTTCAGCGCTGCCGGAACGGTGTGGTTGTACTCGGGGGTGACGACGACGAAGGCGTCGGCCTCGGCCAGTCGGCCGGCCAGCGTCCGGTGCACCCGGGACGTGTCCGGCGGCGGGGCGTGGCCGGGCTCGGGCATGATCAGCGGCAGCGGATGCTCACGGAGGTCGACGACCTGGACGGCGACGTCGTCGTGCGCCGAGGCCTGCTCGGTGAACCAGGTGGCGACGGTCGGGCCGAACCTTCCCTCCCGTACGCTGCCGGTGATCACTACGAGCCGGATCGGCTCCTCCTCGGATGCTGTCGCTCCTGGATCTGTCACGGCTGTGCCTTTCGGTCGGTGCCGGGCCGGAGTCCGGTGAGGGCGATGAACAGGCCCGCTGCGCCCACCGCCGCGATGAACGCCAGCGCCGGCCGGTGGCCGTCGCCTCGGGTGAGCGACAGGGCGACCAGCGGTAGCACGATGACGGAGCTGAGCTGGACCGCCGTCTGGTAGAGCGGCACCGCCGAGCCCCGGTCCGCGGCCGGGATCGTGGATGTGGCCTGAATGTTCAGAGCGGCGAAGGAGAGCACGAAGCCCGCCCCCACCAGGAGCAGCGCGGGCAGCAGCCGGGCCGCGTACGGCTCGGCCTCCGGCTGCCACAGGTAGAGCACCTGGCCGAGCAGCGGGGTCAGAGCGCCCAGGGTGATCAGCCGTGCCGTGCCGAACCGGCCGACGAGACGGGCCGCGAACGGCACCGTCAGAGCCAGTGGCAGACAGGCCGGCAGCAGTGCGAGCGCCGTCTGCCAGGGAGCCCAGCCGACGTCCGGTGCGGCCGTCTGAAAGGTGACGACCAGCAGCAGCCCGATGTACGAGCCGTTGAGCGAGGCAGCGCAGACGGCCGCCCTTACCAGCCGTCCGTCGCGGAGCACCGCAAGGTTGACCGAGGTCCTGCCTTCCGTACGCGGGGCGGACGGGATCAGGCGGCGCCCGAAGAACAGCAGCAACAGTGCGATGGGGGCGGGGAACAGGAGCGTCCACCGCCAGCTCGCCTCCACCAGTACGCCGGAGAGCAGCAGACCCACGGTGAACCCGGCCGCACCGAACAGGGAGTAGACGGAGACGGCCCTGCGCTGCTGTGCCGTCTCCTGGAAAGCGGTGCTGATGATGGCCAGTCCGCTGGGTGCGGTGATCGCGGCGCAGAAACCCTTGACCACTCGGGTGGCGATCAGCAGCGCCGTGTTGTCGGCCATGCCGCCGACGGCCGAAGCCAGGGCGAAGACGAGCATGGCCACGAGATAGGCACGGCGGCGCCCGAGCCGGGCGTTGAACCACTGCCCGAACACGAGCAGCGCGGCGAAGCCCAGGGCGAAGCCGCTCATCAGCCACTGCACCTGCCACAGGGAGAGCCCGAGGTCCGCGCTGATCGTGGGCAGCGCCACGAGCACCACGGACACTTCCAGGGCGTCCAGGACCATGTTTCCCGAGAGGACGAACAACAGCCCAAGCAGCCTCGGGTCCCGGACCCGGCTCCCTCGACTCGCGGGCCCGGCGCCGGTGCCGGAGGCGGGCGGCGAGGTCATGAGGACAGCAGCGCGGGGAGCTTCTCGCAGACGAGTTCCATGTGGCGCAGCACAAGGTCGTCGGGCAGTCCCGCGATGTCCGCCCAGAAGATGAGGTGCTCCACCGGCAGCCCCTCGGTCATCTCCCGGATGCGGACGGCGGCGTCCTCCGGCGTGAGGACCTGGAGTGCTCCCCAGGGGGCGTCGGAGGTCCGGTCGCGCAGCGCGTCCGGGTCGATCAGCGGTGGTGCGGGCTTGCCGGTGCCCTCCACCGAGGCCTGCTGGTAGGAGTTCAGCTGGTGCGCGAGGTGCGGAGCGATGCGGACCCAGGCCGCGTCCGGGTCGTCGGACAGGAAGATGGGCAGCAGGTCGGACACGCGTGCGCGCCGCGGGTCGTGGCCGCCCTCTGCCAGTCCGGCCCGGTAGTGCTCGTAGACCTTGTGCGAGATGTGCAGCAGGCCGATGCCCAGCCGGCCGGCCAGCCGCCCGCCGCGGGGACCGTAGAACCCTCCCCACAGGGGCACAGGGTCCTGGATCGGGCCGGGGGTGACCGCCTTCTCCTGCCACAGACGGCGGACCTCGACGATGTGGCGTTCCGTCGTGGTGAACCGCTGCGAGATGTCGGCGCCGAAGAGTTCGTACTCGGGCATCCGGTATCCGGCGCCCATACCGAGTTCCAGCCGTCCGCCGCTGATCAGGTCGACGATCGCCGCCTCCTCGGCGATGTGAGCGGGCTCGCGCAGGGCGGGCAGCATGACGGAGGTGCCGATGCGGACCCGGCGGGTGCGAGCTGCGACGGCCGCCGCGAACGTGAGGGGCTGGGGGAGGTAGCCGTCCTCGAAGAGATGGTGCTCGGTGAGCCACACGCCGTCGGCGCCGCGCTGGTCGGCCTCCTCGCAGAGCTCCAGGGCACGTGCGTAGTGATCGGCCCAGGGGCGGTGCCACTGTGCCGGATTGCGCAGGTCGAAAAGCAGGCCGACTTTCATCGGACGTTCCCCATTCGTCTCGTGTCGTCTCGTGGTCGGGGTCGGGGTCGGCGCGACGTCGTGTGCCGTCTGCCGTCCCGCTGTCTCACTGGGGCGGGTTGCCGTGCTTGCGGCGAGGCAGGTCGGCGTCCTTGGTGTGCAGCATGGACAGCGCGCGGATCAGCACGGGTCGCGTTCGGCGCGGGTCGATGACGTCGTCGACGAGGCCGCGTTCCGCCGCGTAGTACGGGTGCATCAGCGCCTCCCGATACTCCGCGATCTTCTGTTGCCGGGTGTGTTCGGGATCTGGTGCGGCGGCGATCTCACGGCGGAAGACGACGCCCGCGGCGGCCTCCGCGCCCATCACCGCGATCTCGTTCGTGGGCCAGGCCAGCGCGATGTCCGCGCCGATCGACCGGGAGTCCATGACGATGTAGGCGCCGCCGTAGGCCTTGCGCAGGATCAGGGAGATGCGTGGCACGGTGGCGTTGCAGTAGGCGTACAGCAGTTTCGCTCCGCGCCGGATGATGCCGTCGTGCTCCTGTCCGACCCCTGGCAGGAAGCCCGGTACGTCGACGAGGGTGACCAGGGGGATGTTGAAGGCATCGCAGAACTGGACGAACCGCGCGCCCTTCTCGCTCGCGTCGATGTCGAGGACGCCGGCCATGACAGCGGGCTGGTTGGCGACGATCCCGACCACGCGGTCGCCGAGCCGGGCCAGCGCGCAGACCAGGTTGGCGGCCCAGGCGGCGTGGACCTCCATGTACTCGCCGTCGTCGACGAGTTCCTCGATCACCGCACGGATGTCGTACGAGCGGTTGCCCTCGTACGGCACCAGTTCGAGCAGGGTGTCGCTCTCCCGGTCCGGCGGGTCCTCCCCTCGCGTACGGGGCGGCAGTTCGCGGTTGTTGGAGGGCAGCAGGGACAGCAGGTAGCGCACCTCGGCCAGGCAGGTCTCCTCGTCGTCGTAGACGAAGTGGGCCACGCCCGAGTTCTGGCCGTGGACGTCCGCCCCGCCCAGTCCGTCGTGCGAGACCCGTTCACCTGTGACCGACTGGACCACGTCGGGGCCGGTGATGAACATCTGGGAGATGCCGCGCACGGCGAAGACGAAGTCGGTGAGCGCCGGCGAGTAGGCCGCTCCGCCGGCGCACGGCCCCAGCATCACGCTGATCTGCGGGATCACTCCGGACGCCCGGGTGTTGCGGGCGAAGATTCCGCCGTAGCCGGCGAGCGCGGACACGCCTTCCTGGATCCGTGCTCCCGCGCCGTCGTTGAGCGAGACCAGTGGGGCGCCGGCCGCGGCGGCCATGTCCATCACCTTGTGGATCTTCTGCGCGTGCGCCTCGCCGAGCGCGCCGCCGAAGATACGGAAGTCGTGGGCGTAGAGGAAGACGGTCCGCCCGTCGACCTCGCCCCAGCCGGCGACCACACCGTCGGTGTACGGCCGCTTGTCCTCCAGGCCGAAACCGGTGGCACGGTGGCGACGCAGCGGTTCGAGTTCGGTGAAGCTGCCCTTGTCCAGCAGGAGTTCGATCCGCTCCCGCGCGGTGAGCTTTCCCTTCGCGTGCTGCCGCTCGGTGGCCATGGGATCCGGTCCGCTGCGGGCCTGCTCCTTCAGCTCGCCGAGTTCGGTCAGGCTGTCCACGGCACTCATCCGAGCAACGTCCCTCCGGTCGCGTCGATGAACGCGCCGGTGATCCAGCGTGCTTCGTCGGTGGCCAGGAAGGTGATGACATCGGCGACCTCGCCTGCCTCGCCGACCCGCTTGAAGGCGGACAGCTGCGCCATCTGCTCCACGGCCTCCGGGATGTCGAAGACGGGACCACCGTTGTTGGTGATGCCCGGCGCCACGGTGTTGACCGTGATCCGCCGCGGTGCCAGGTGCCGTGCGAAGTGCAGGCTCAGCTGCTCGATGGCACCCTTGGTCATCGCGTACGCCACCTGATCGGGATTGGCGACCCGGGTGAGGCCGGAGGAGATGTTGATGATGCGTCCGCCGTCCGGCATGAGTCCGAGTGCCCTCTGCACGATGAAGAACGGCGCCTTCGCGTTCACGGCGACGTAGTGGTCGAAGTCCTCGGGGGTGACGTCCTCCGGGGCGGTGCCGACCGCGGACGTCGCGCCCGCGTTGTTCACCAGGATGTCCAGCACCGTGCCGCCGGTGCGCTCCTTCAGGCCCGCCGACAGGCCGAGGAACAGCTCGTGCACGTCGCCCGGGACGCCGAGCGGCGCGCGGACGGGGAAGGCGCGTCCGCCCTCCTTCTCGATCAGGGCGACCGTCTCGTCGGCGGCGTCCTGGTTGGACGCGTAGTGCACGGCGACCAGCGCGCCCTCGCGCGCCAGGCGCGATGCGGTGGCCCGGCCGATGCCCCGGCTGGACCCGGTGACCAGTGCCGTCTTGCCGGTGAGCCTCGTCATGTCTGAACTCCCTTGTGCCGTGTGTGCTGACGTGGGTGTGGAGGGGGTGGGTGTGGAGGGTGGAGGGGCTGTGCTCGGCGGAGGTGGGTGACCGAGGCCGCTGATCCCCCGAGCCAGTTGGGTGCGCACGCTGTCGAAGCGCAGAAGTTCCCCGAAGACCGACCGCAGGCCCTCGACCTCCGGCCCGCCGAGCAGCAGCCGTGCCTGCGCCTGGATGGCGGTCAGCGCCTGCCTGCCGGCGGGGTGCCGATCCTCGTGGTAGCCGTGCAGGACGGAGTCCCCGGCCGCTCCAGTGACCCGGGCGGCGAGCCGTGGGCCGAGGGCGGCGGAGTCCTGCAGCCCGAGGTTGAGTGCCTGTCCGCCGACCGGCATCTGGACGTGGGCTGCGTCGCCCGCCAGGAACACCCGGTGCATCCGGTAGCGGGCGGCCTGCCGCAGGGTGTCGTCGAACGCGCCCCGCCACAGCGGGCGGGCACCGCTGATGTCCTCACCGGTCACCTCGGCCCACGCCGCGGCGATCTCCGCGAACTCCGGCAGGCGGGTGCGTGATCGAGGCGCCCGCCCGTACACGTGCACCATGACCCGTGTGGTTCCGTCGGGCCAGCGGAAAGCGGTGGCGAGGCCGGCCTCGTGCCGCTCGAAGCGCCGGTCGGGGATGCGGACGCCGGCAATGTCCGCGCGGAGCATCTCCCGGGTGGCGGGCTGCCCGGGGAAGTCGAAGCCGGCCAACTGGCGCACGGTGCTGCGTTCTCCGTCGCAGCCGACCGCGTACGCCGCCGACAGCCGCTCGGGGAGACCGCCCGGCCCCGCGGCCACCACCTCCACCCGGTCCGTGTGCTGGACGAGTCCGGTGACCGCCCGGCCGCGTCGGACGTCGGCGCCCAGTTCGACGGCCCACTCGTGGAGCATGGCCTCCATGCGGGTCTGCGGGCACTTCCACTGGCCGGCGTACGGATGACCGGGGTCGGCGGCCCTCAGGTCGAGCGGTATGCCGCCGAAGTGGCCGGTGCCGCCGTCGGGCAGCGGACCCAGCCTTTCGAGCAGCCCCCGTTCGGCGAGGACGTCCATCGTTCTGGCGTGCAGGGTGGAGGCCCTGGACTCGGCGGTCGGCTCGGCCAGTTGCTCCAGCACGATCACCCGGGCAGCACCGCGGCGCAGTTCACCCGCCAGCATCAGGCCCGCCGGTCCGGCGCCGACGACCACGACATCGGTGTCCAGGGAACCGTCGGTGTACGAGGCCCCGGTCTCCGTTGCGGACTCCCGGGCCCGGCTCTCCAGCGCGTCCGCCATGGTTCAGGCGCTCCGCGCTTCCGCGTACTCCTTGGCGTATCCGAGAGTCGCCCTGCTGTTGTGGCCCAGGGCCTCCCGGACGAAGGAGCGGGCGGCCTCGACGTCGGCTTCGGGTCCCAGCACCCGCTGGATGTTCTCGCTGTTGATCACGACGGTGTGCTGGGAGGTCGCGGTGGTGACACCATCGGTGTCCTCCGCCAGCAGCCAGTAGCCGGTGTGCAGGGTCATCAGCGGAGGCAAGGTGGTCTGCTTGTACGCGATCCTGCGGTTCGGGAAGCAGACGCGTACCGACTCAGTGGTGTGCGTGGAGCCGTCCTTGGTGAGCGTGTCCATACGCAGCACCTGGAGCCCCGGGGTGTCCTCGGAGAACTGGACGGCGGCGACGTGCGGCAGACGCTCGACCCACAGCTCGGCCTCGTTGAGGAAGTCGTAGACGTCCTTGGCCGCTCCGTCGATGCGGACGGTGTCCTCGAAGGACAGGGTCAGCTCGGCCGCCCCGGTCGCCAGCTCCATGTTCGCCTTGAGCGAGGCCAGTTCGGAGCGACTGTTGTGGTCGACCGCCTCGTCGATCCAGGCGAGCTTCCCGGGATCGTCGTCGATGGCCCGGTAGTCGTGCAGCAGGCGCAGTCGTGTGGTGGTCTCCCCGACGGGTTCCATGATCCAGGTGCCACCCATGTCGGCCACGGGCGGGGTGGAGACCTCCTGCCGGAACTCGATCCGACGGGCCTCGGGGTCCAGTGTGCGGCGCGACGACCAGTTCTTGGCCTCGCCGTTGGCGGTCGCCCAGATCCGGATGCGCTCCTCGTTCCCGTTGCGCTCGACGTAGTCGACGTACACCGACGGCGGGAAGATGCGGGGCCAGTTCTCGACCTCCGCGAGCAGCCGGTAGACGTCCGAGGCCGGGGCCTCGACGGTGATCTCATGTTCGACCTGGCGCGCTGACTGCGGGTTCATGAGGGTCCCCCTCCGGGATCAGAAGTTGCCGAGGCCACCGCAGACGTTCAGGGCCTGCGAGGTGATGGATGAGGCGGTGTCGGAGGCCAGATAGCCGACGAGGCCGGCGACCTCCTCGGGGGTGGAGTAGCGGCCGAGCGGGATCTTGGCCTGGAACTTGTCGAGGATGGCCTCCTCGCTGGTGTCGTACGCGGTGGCGTAGCCCTGGCGGACGCGCTGGGCCATGGGGGTCTCGACGTAGCCGGGGCACACGGCGTTGACGGTGATGCCCGTGGGGGCCAGCTCGTTGCCCAGGGCCTTGGTGAAGCCGACGACGCCGTGTTTGGAGGCCGAGTACGGGGCGCCGAGCACGACGCCCTGCTTTCCGGCGGTGGAGGCGATGTTGATGATCCGACCTCGGCTCTTGGCCCGCATGCCGCCCGTGGTCAGTACCTCGCGGGTCATCCGGAAGACGCTGTTGAGGTTGGTGTCGATCACGTCGAACCAGAGGTCGTCGGCGATGTCGGCCGTGACCCCGCCGCCGCTGCGTCCGGCGTTGTTCACCAGCACGTCGACCGGCCCGTACCGCTCGACGGCGGTCCGGACGAACCGCTCGACGTCCTCCTTGGACCGCACGTCACAGGCGACGCCGTCCACGTCCAGCCCCTCGTCGCGCAGTTCCTTGACGGTGCTGTTCACGCTGTCCTCGGTGCGGGCGCAGAGGTAGACCTGATGTCCTGCACCGGCCAGCACCCGGGCCGAGGCGAGGCCGATGCCGCTGGTCGCGCCGGTGATGAGGGCGACCTTGGCGTCCTGGTGTGTCATGTGTGTCTCCTGGGGTGTCGGGTCGCGAGCAGCCTCGGGGCGAGGGCTCAGGTGGTCGGGACACCCGACACCTGTTCGGTGATGGTTCCGATCAGACGGCGCGGGGTGAGGTCGTCGGTCATCGTGTCCTCGGCGAGGTCGATGCCGTATTCCCGCTCGATGCGGCCGAAGGTCTCCAGCATCGCGAGGGACTCGTAGCCCAGCGCCGTGAACTCGGTGTCGAGGATGTCTCCGTCGAGATCGACGGCGTCGTCCGTACCGGCGCCCTCACGCAGGATGCGTTTGAGGTCGTCGAGGGTGAAGCAGGCAGGCATGGCGGTGGTCCTTCCCGGGGTTCGGTTCGGGGCATGGACGAGCAACTTGCGTGCAGCAAAAGGGAGTTGCCGCATGCTCAGGAGTGCGGCCGGAGGTCGGCCGGGTCTTGGGGCCCAGGGCTTCCGGCCCGGGCCCACGGTCGAGGGCGCGGGTCCGCGCCGCCGGCCCGGTGTCAGGTGACCGCGGCCCGTACGACCATCGCGGAGTTGAACCCGCCGTGGCCGCGGGCCAGTACGAGGGCCGAGCGCACCGGCTGCCGGCGCGTCTCGGTGACCAGATCCAGGTCGTACTCGTCCGACGGGGAGGTGTGCACGGTGGGCGGGATCACCCCGTCGCGGATCGTGAGGCAAGCGGTCGCCAGGTCCAGGGGGGCCGCGCCGGAGTACAGGCGGCCGGTCATCGTCTTGGGCACGGTGACCGGTACTCGCCGGGGGCCGAAGACCTTGCAGAGCGCCTCGGCCTCCAGCCGGTCCGGCTCCGGCAGCCCGGCGGCGTCGGCGAAGACGACGTCGATGGCGGCTGGATCCGTGTCCGCGTCGGCGAGGGCGAGTTCGACGGCCCGGCGCAGCCCCGGCTCGCGCCCGCTGTCCGGTGCGGGGTCGAAGGTGGCGGCGTATCCCGCGATCTCACCGTAGATCCGTTCGGCACCGCGGGCGCGAGCGTGCTCGGCGCTCTCCAGCACGAGCAGGGCGCCTCCCTCACCGGGCACGTAGCCCCGGGCGTCCGCGTCGAACGGCAGATAGGCGCGCTCGGGTTCGTCGCTGGTACTCAGTCCTCCGCCGGCGAGCTGGGCGACCCAGCCCCAGGAGCAGAGCGAGGCGTCGACGGCACCGGACATGATCAGCGGGGTCCCCTTACGGATCTGCCGACGGGCCTGCGCCACCGCGTCCAGGCCGCCCGCCTGGTCACTGACCACGACGCCGCTGGGGCCCCGCATCCCGTGTCGGATGGAGATCTGCCCGCTGTTGACGGCGTAGAACCAGGCGAACGACTGGTACGCGCTCACGTACTTGCCGCCTTTGCTCCACAGCGCCCGTAACTCCTTCTGGCCGAACTCGAAGCCGCCCGCGTGGCTGGCGGTGATGACCCCCATGGCGTAGTCGGCCATCTCCGCGGGTGTCACACCGGCATCGGCGAGAGCCCAGTCCGCGCTCACCAGCGAGAGCCGCGTCATCCGGTCGGTCTGCGGCAGCAGCCTGCCGGGCAGCTCTTCCTCGGCCTTGAAGCCCTTGATCTCACCGGCCAGCCGGGCCGGATAGCCGGAGGAGGCGAACCTCGACAGCGGGCCGATCCCGCTGTCCCCGCTCAGCGTCGCCGACCAATACCGGTCCAGGCCCAGGCCGTTGGGTGCGGCGACTCCGATGCCGGTCACCACCACCCGGGTGGGCTCGCGCGCCGAGGTGTCCGCCCCCATCAATCGCTCCTTCCGGGTCCGGTCAGCACGATCGCGCTCTGGAAGCCGCCGAATCCGCTGCCCACCGACAGCACTGTGTCGGTGGTGTGCTCCCGCGCGGTGACCGGTACGTAGTCCAGGTCGCACTCGGGGTCCCGCTGGTGGAGATTGGCCGTCGGCGGCACGACGTCGTGCTCGATGGCCAGTGCGGACGCGGCGATCTCGATCGAGCCGATGGCGCCCAAAGAGTGCCCGACCATCGACTTGATGGAGCTGACCGGGACGTCGTAGGCACGCTCGCCCAGACTTCGCTTGAACGCGGCGGTCTCGTGCCGGTCGTTCTGCTTGGTGCCCGAGCCGTGCGCGTTGATGTAGTCGATGTCCTGCGGGGCGAGCCGGGCCTCGTCCAGGGCGACCCGGATCGCCTCGGCCATCTCGCGGCCGTCCGGACGCAGACCGGTCATATGGAAGGCGTTGCTCCGCGTCGCGTACCCGGCGATCTCCGCGTAGACGTGCGCGCCACGTCGCCGCGCGCTCTCCAGCTCCTCCAGGACGAAGACCGCGGAGCCCTCGCCCAGGACGAAGCCATTGCGGCTGGCGTCGAAGGGCCGGGAGGCGTGCTCGGCGTCGTCGTTACGTGGGGTGGTCGCCTTGATCGCGTCGAAGCAGGCCACGGTGATCGGGGAGATGGGTGCGTCCGAGGCGCCCGCGACCATGACGTCGGCGGAGCCCTCCCGGATCAGTTCGGTGGCGTATCCCACCGAGTCCAGCCCCGAGGTGCAGCCGGTCGACACCACCGTGTTCGGCCCCTCGGCGCCCACGGCCCAGGCCACCTCAACCGCGAACGAGCTGGGGACGAGGTAGTTGTACAGGTGCGGCACCGCGTAGCGGTGGTCCACGAGGTCCAGCCGTCCGCCGTCACTGACTGTGCGGTACTCCTCGTCGAGTCCCATGGTGGCGCCGACGGCGCTGCCGATGGTCACGCCGGTCCGGTGCGGGTCGAGCGTGGCGAACTCCAGCCCGCTGTCGGTGACGGCCTCGCGGGCCGTGACCACCGCCAGCTGCGCCGCCCGGTCCGTCCGCCTGATCTCCTGGGGGCTCAGTCCGTGCAGCTCCGGATCGAAGTCGATCTCGGCCGCGACCTGGGAACGGAATGCCGACGGGTCGAAGAAGGAGATGCGGCGGGTCGCGGTGCGCCCATCCGTCAGCAACTGCCAGAAGTTCTTGGTGCCCACTCCGCCGGGGGCTGTCACGCCGATGCCCGTGATGGCCACCCGGCGGCGGGACGGGGAGACGCTCATCGCGCGCTCCAGTCGTAGAAGCGCTGCGCCATGGCGTCGGAGGGCGAACGCCAGGTGGCAGGGTCGTAGGCCTCGATGAAGGGCTTCAGATCCTCGCTGATGCCGACGAATCGCGGGTCGGTCTTCGCCTTCTCGATGCGCTCGCCGCCGTCCTGCGTGTCGAAGTCCTGCAGGTGGAAGTAGAGACCCTTGTACGAGTAGAGCTGCCTGCGACGGGTGCCCATGAGGTGCGGCATGTCGGTGCGGTCGAACTCTGCGAAGAGCTGCGCGACATCGCCGGCCGACGTGAGGTCCATCCGAGCGACTATCAGAGTGCTGTGCATCTTTCCCTCTCCGGTTCCTGGTGCCTGCTCGTCGGGGTGGGGGTGCGGGGTGAGCTTCTTCCATGCGCGAAGGGCTCCATCGGGGCGAAGACCTTCATCGTGGCGAGCCGAACCAGCGGCCCAGGGCCATGGGCAGGTCGTGGTGGCTGCCGGGTGCCGCCCAGGCGACATGTCCGTCGGGGCGCAGGAGCACCGCCGCCGTGCCGTGGAGCGGGCTGCCCGCAGGCACGTCGTACGGGGTGGCGGTGACGACGTCGATCCGGTCGGACCATCCCTCCGCCCGCTGACGCAGCCAGGTGCTGGCCTCCAGGTCGAGCAGCACACCGCGCCCTGCGCGTAGCAGTTCGGTGCTGCTGGTCGCCCGTCCGTCGCAGTCCAGCCGCAGGTGGGGCATGCGCGTCCCCAGCAGAGGATGGCTCCCGGTGCCGACGTCGTAGCGGATGTCCAGTCCACTCACCTTGGCTGCCAGATGCCGGCTGACGTCGTCGTTCCGGACCATCTCCGACAGCACGTCGCGCAGTGGTCCGACATCGGCTCCGCCCAGGATGAGCAGGCTCTGTGCCTTGGTGTTCTCCAGCAGCCTGCGGCCGACCTCGTGGCGTTCGGTGTGGTAGGTGTCGAGCAGGTCGGCGGGGGCGCCGCCTCGGAGTACCGCAGCGAGCTTCCAGCCCAGGTTCGCGGCGTCCTGCAGACCCGTGTTCATGCCCTGGCCGCCGGCGGGCAGATGGACGTGGGCGGCGTCGCCGGCCAGCAGCACCCGGCCCCGCCGGTACTCTGTGGCCAGACGGGCGGCGTCGCCGAAGGCACTGACCCAGACCGGTTCGGCGTGCGAGATGTCGATGCCGGTGAGCCGCTTCCAGGCGTCGGCCACCTCCGCGAAGGCCGGGGGCTCGGTGCGCCGCTGGGGCCGCGTGTCCCGTTCGGAGACGATGATGCGGTGCGCGCCGTCGGGCAGTCTGGCCACCATCACCATGCCGCCGGACAACTGCTCGCCCACCATGCGTGGTTCGAGATCCACGCCGCGCAGGTCGGCCAGCAGGAGTTCGGTCGTGGCGGGGGTGCCCGGGAAGTCGAATCCGCCGGCCTTGCGCACCAGGCTGCGTCCTCCGTCGCAGCCCACAACGTACCGGGCACGCAGCGTCTCCTCACCCGAGGCTTCCCGGGTCCGTACGGTGACGCCGGATCCGTCGTCCTCGAGGGACAGGAACTCGCTGCCCCGGCGGATGTCGGCACCCAGTTCCCGTGCCCACTCCTCCAGCGCTGCCTCCGTCACGGACTGGGGCACGGTCTTCGCGGCCTGATGAAAGCCGCCGAGCACCCCGAGGTCCAGGCCGATTCCGCCGAAGTGGCCCTGATTCCCGTACTCGATCTCGCCCGCCTGGTGGCGGCTCAGGCGCGGCAGGAGGCCTCGCTGGTCGAAGAGTTCAACGGTGCGGATCGTCATGCCGATCCCCCGGGACTCACCGGTGCGCCGCGGGAGGCTCTCCAGGACGGTGACGCCGATCCCCGCGAGACGTAACTCCCCCGCCAGCATGAGTCCCACAGGCCCTGCGCCGATAATGAGCACCGAAGTGTCCATGTTCCTCTCCAAGGTTGTCAGTCCTTGATCTCGCAGATGGGGGCGCCGGAGGCGACGGAGGCACTCACCTCCGCGGCCAGGCCCTTGACGGTGCCGGCCTTGTGGGCGTTGAGGGGCTGTTCCATCTTCATGGCCTCCAGGACGACGACCAGGTCGCCCTCCTTGACCTCCTGGCCCTCCTCGACGGCGACCTTGACGATGGTGCCCTGCATGGGGGAGGCGAGGGTGTCGCCGGAGGCCACCGGGCCGGACTTCTTGGCCGCGCGGCGCTTGGGCTTGGCCCCGGCGGCGAGGCCGGTGCGGGCCAGGGACATGCCCAGGGAGGACGGGAGGGAGACCTCCAGGCGTTTGCCGCCGACCTCGACGACGATGGTCTCCCGGTCCGTCTCGTCCTCCGCGTCGGCGTCGGTCGGGGCGGCGAAGGGCTTGATCTCGTTGACGAACTCGGTCTCGATCCAGCGGGTGTGGACCGTGAAGGGGTCCTGGCTGCCGGTGAGTTCGGGGGCGAAGGCGGGGTCGGCGACGACCGCGCGGTGGAAGGGGATCGCGGTGGCCATGCCCTCCACCTGGAACTCCGCCAGCGCACGGGCGGCGCGCTGGAGGGCCTGTTCGCGGGTGGCGCCGGTGACGATCAGCTTGGCGAGGAGGGAGTCCCAGGCCGGGCCGATGACGCTGCCGGACTCGACGCCCGCGTCCAGGCGGACACCGGGGCCGGACGGCGGGGCGAAGGTGGTCACGGTGCCGGGGGCGGGCAGGAAGCCGCGGCCCGGGTCCTCGCCGTTGATGCGGAACTCGAAGGAATGGCCGCGCAGTTCCGGGTCGCCGTAGCCGAGTGCCTCGCCGTCGGCGATGCGGAACATCTCGCGTACGAGGTCGATGCCGGCGACCTCCTCGGTGACCGGGTGCTCGACCTGGAGGCGGGTGTTGACCTCCAGGAAGGAGATCGTGCCGTCCTGGCCGACGAGGAACTCCACCGTGCCGGCGCCGACGTAGCCGGCCTCCTTCAGGATCGCCTTCGAGGAGGCGTACAGCTCCGCGACCTGCTCCTCGGAGAGGAAGGGCGCCGGGGCCTCCTCCACCAACTTCTGGTGGCGGCGCTGGAGCGAGCAGTCACGCGTCGAGACGACGACCACGTTGCCGTGGGAGTCGGCCAGGCACTGGGTCTCCACGTGGCGGGGCTTGTCGAGGTAGCGCTCGACGAAGCACTCGCCGCGTCCGAAGGCGGCCACGGCCTCACGGACGGCGGAGTCGTACAGCTCCGGGACCTCTTCGAGGGTGCGGGCGACCTTCAGGCCGCGTCCGCCGCCGCCGAAGGCGGCCTTGATGGCGATGGGCAGGCCGTGCTCCTGGGCGAAGGC
Source organism: Streptomyces sp. GQFP (assembly GCF_021545335.1). Taxonomy (GTDB): domain Bacteria; phylum Actinomycetota; class Actinomycetes; order Streptomycetales; family Streptomycetaceae; genus Streptomyces. Next base: position 2,037,588 of record NZ_CP089312.1, read on the forward strand.
GACGACCTCGTCGGATCCGGAGACCGGGTCGGGCGTGCCGGCGACCAGCGGGGCACCGGCGCGCTGGGCGATGTGACGGGCGGCGACCTTGTCGCCGAGGTCACGGATGGCCTGCGGGGGCGGGCCGATCCAGGTCAGGCCGGCGTCGAGGACGGCCTGGGCGAAGTCGGCGTTCTCCGAGAGGAAGCCGTATCCGGGATGGATCGCGTCCGCCCCGGCGTCCTTGGCGGCTTGCAGCACCTTGGCGATGTCCAGATAACTGGTCGCCGGGGTGTCACCGCCCAGGGCGAACGCCTCATCCGCGGCGCGGACATGCGACGCGTCCCGGTCCGGGTCGGCGTACACGGCCACGCTCGCGATTCCGGCATCCCGGCAGGCCCGGGCAACGCGGACAGCGATTTCGCCACGGTTGGCGATGAGCACCTTGCGCACGATGGCTCTCCTGGGATGACGGCAGCGGAGTGGAAGGTGCCCTGGCGGCTCGGCCTGATCAGGAAGTCGCGGTCGAAGGCCGTCGGCCACCGCTTCCCGCTACGCCTTCTCGATGTTTTCGGCAATCCGTGCGAGCACGTCGTTGGCTACGAGGAACTCACTTTCGGAGATACCGACGAGAGATGTGGCGGCGTGGGCGTTCACCAGCACTTCAGCCCGATCGTGCGCTGCTGCACCGGCATCGGTGAGTTTGACGGAATCACCTGCTACGGAAATCCATCCGCGACTACCGAAATCGTCGACGATCGACTGGTAGGAATCGACTCCGTCGACCGCCAGAAAAGGAGCGAACGAGTCATCGATGGCGGCTACCGTGTCCACGTTGATGCTGATGGCATGCAGCACCTGCCACTGCCGGCGATTCAGGTTTTCACCGGACAGCGCCCGCCCAGTCGCCTCGTCGAACAACTGGTGCAGATGCAGAAACCAGTAACCAATGCGCTTCGTCGTGTTCTGCTGGAGCATGAGGAGCAGCACCTGCCTAGACACACGAGAGACACCCCGACGGGAGTCTCGGAGAAATGGTTTCACGGTCGATGACCGCAATCCGATCCTGGCATCCGGAAGAGAGAGACACAAGGACGGACCGGAAAACCTACGGCGCAACCGCAGTATGGGAACTCAATCTCTCAGAGAAAGATCTTCGTGCTGTTTCCGGACAAGCAGAACGCCGCCCGGACCGATATCGGCGGACGGCGCCCGTAGACATGGCGAGCACAGCATGAATTCTGCCGCACTCAAGGGGACTCAGCTCAGCACTGTGACGAGTTCCCGCCTACCGGAGATGGAGAGCTTCCGATACACACTGGACAAATGGAACTCGACTGTACGGACCGTCAGGAAATTCATCTCCGCAATGCGCCGGTTGCTGTGCCCGGCTCGGGCCAGGTAGGCGATCTTCTCCTCCTGCCGGGTGAGCGTAGAGGTGTTGTCGGGTGCCTGCAGACGCTCCAGAGCGAAGCGGATACGTTCCTGCCAGAAAGTGTTGCGGCACTCGTACGCCACGAAGGCGGCCTCGTCGAGCCGTTTGCGCGCCCTCGTCATCTCCTGCCGCCGAATGTGCATCATGCCGAGGTCGTAGAGGGCCTGCACGAGCTCGGTGTGCGCCCGCCCCAGGGCCAGCAGTGCGACGGCCTCCTCGAGTACGCCGACCGAGGTGTCGTCCCGGCGGGCCACTCCCACGGCATGCAGTGCGATGCCGACGCCGCGCGGCGATCCCCACTTCCTCGCCGCGATGAGTTCCTCCTCGGCCAGCGCGAGTGCCAAGTCGTACCGACGAGCACCCAGCGCCCCGAACACGGCCTTCGAACGCCACGGGATCACCGCCGGATTGACCACGGAGAAGGTGCTCAGTACCCAGCCGCAGGCCAAGTAGTCGTCGATGGCGTGCCGGAACTGCCCGCCGGACATGTGGAGGGCACCGCGTGCGGCCAGGATGTACGCGCGGTCCGGCAGGTCGGGGTCCAGTGGGCCGGCCAACTTGCGCTCGACCAGCACCTGGTGGGCGCCGTCGAGTTCACCGAGGTGCACGAGCGCCTCGATCAGCCACGCGACCGCGAGGGAGGCCGGCTGGGCCGACGGGCCACGGTCGAGCACCGCCTTGAGCATGTGCGTAGCCCGGCGAGCCTTCCCCGAGAGCAGGTTGCTCCGCGCCCGCAGCAGCAACAGCAGTTCCTGGCACAGGTGCGAGCCGACCCACGCGGGATCACACTCCAGGCGCTCGCACTGGGCGTTGACGGACTCGAGGTCACCGGCGTAAAGCAGGGCCAGGATCGCGAGCCACGTTCGGTGCGGGTTCGTGTGCGGCTCCGCCGCGCCGAGCAGCCGTTCGGCCCGCTCGGTGACCGTCGCGCGGTCCACTCCGCGATTCGCGAACTCGATGTTGCCCAAGGCGAGACATAAATCGTCAGGCGGTACGAGTGTGCGGTCGTCGGGGAGGGACATTCCCGGTACGTAGGTGGCCGTGCCCCGCTGCCACGCGGTCGTCCGTGACTCAGGGGCGGGTCCTTTCGCCACATGTCCGGCCGTTAGACACGTGGGGACCACCTCGGTTCCCGCGCCCGCCTTCGCGAATTGACTCTCCCTGTCGTTTCCGGCCATTTTCGCCACCCCCATCTGTTGACCAACAGCGCCACGTGGCAACGCGACACGGACTGGTCGCGTCGACAGAAACAAGGCTTTTGACCTCACTCGGCAAATCGGTCAACACATGGACATAGATACAGGGAACGCCTCACCGCCAGGTCAGGCGCCTCTCGTCCGGAAAGGCGGACAGGCCGCCCACGGCTGACGTCAGGACTGGATCTGCAGCATCGCCATTGATGACCGCCGTTGGAGGTCGGACTACGAACTACATCAGGGACACAAGGCAGTACCCTTAATCAGCCGACAGAAAATGAGATTCGCGGCATGAATTGCCACCATGAGCAGGGCCTTCAGCTCACCTTCGAACAAATCCACCCTGCCAGAATAACATCTCCATCGATTCGGGACCGATCGGTCCGCCTTAGAAATCGTGCCACAAGGTCACACTTCTGTCAACTGGACAACCAAACGGAAAGACACGGAGCAAAATCTCCTAACTGCCCGGCAATTCGGAAAAGGTTCACCCACATGTCATTCACGTGCCCTCGCCGTTTCGGCCGGCCCGTGAGGATATTTGGCGAGTCACCGAGCAGCATTCAGAGTTGTTTCACCACGTTTCATCCCATAGGGCAACAGCGACACCCCGGTGAGGGCACCGAGCCGCAGCGCGTTGCCCTGAGCTCGACCGGACCCTGGCTCTTCCCGAGGCCACTCAGAATTGTGGAGACGGCTTCGGTCGATCCTGGTTCGCGGTGCACCACATGGCCCTTCCACGCATCTATCGGCTCGACCGAGCCTCGCAGTCGGTCCGACGTGCCCGCAAGAGGGCCCTGGCAGCCCTGCGGGGGGCCCGCAGAAACGGGCGGCGAAAGTCTGGTGGAGAGCCGTAGAGACAACACCGCAGGCTCGGGTCCAAGGTCGCCTGACGGGCGATCTCCAGACGCTTCGGACCCGGGAGGAAACGTGGAGCAGTCACAGCAGGTGGTGCTGATCAGCGGCGCGAGCCGTGGGATCGGCGCGGCGACCGCACGGGAGATGGGAAGGCGCGGCTATCACGTGGCCGTGAACTACCACCAGAACGCCGATGCGGCCGCGGATGTGGTGAGCACGATCGAGTCCGCGGGCGGCTCCGCCCAGACTGTCCAAGCCGACGTCTGCGACCCCGAGCAGGTCGCCGGAATGATCGACCGGATCCGTACCGACCGCGGCCGAATCGATGCTCTCGTCTGCAACGCCAACACAGTGAATCCGCCGTTCGAGCCTCTGCTCACGCTCTCCTGGGACGATTTCATCGGGAAGGTGATCGGGGAACTGGCAGGAGCGTACTTCCTCACCCAGAGTGTGCTGCGTGTCATGGCGGAGGAGCGGAAGGGCCGGATCGTCTACGTTTCGAGCACGGCGGCGGACAGGGTCGGCAGTGTCGCGGCCCATTCCACGGCCAAGGCCGCGCTCAACACATTCAGCCGGCACGTCGCCGGGGTCGCAGCGCAGTACGGGGTCATCGTCAACACGGTCGCGTTCGGCGCGGTGCGGACCGACGCGTCCTCGGGTGTCATGATCGACGACCTCCGCAAGCTCATGGAGAGTCGATCGGTATTCGGCCGACTGATCGAGGCCGACGAGGCGGCGCGCAGTATCGCGATCGTCGCCGACGACGACTTCGGAGCGTCAGTGGGCCAAGTACTCCGCGTGGACGGCGGCTTCGACGTTCTGGATCAGCAACTCCACCCGATGGTGCAGCATTTCGAATAGTTCCAACGCCTCCACGGCGGCTGGGCGGAGTGGCCCTCCCCCCAGCCGCACGGCCACGAGCCGTATCCGGACGCTCTGGACGATGACAAGCCCTACGACATCCGGAACTCATCGGCACGGTCTGCTTGTCGGCACCGGTGCCCAAGGGCTGTGACGGTGAGTCGTGGCAACGGTCTCAGCCGATCAGCAATGCCGCTGTCGCCAGTTCTTCCCGCCCGGAGATGCCGAGCTTGCGGTACGTGTTCGAGAGGTGGAACTCGACCGTGCGTGCCGTCAGGTACAGGTCGAGCGCCACCTCCTTGTTGGTCCGGCCGGCGAGCGCGAGTCTGGCGACCTTCTTCTCCTGCTCGGTGAGCGACGGCGCCCAGTGACCGTCGGCCAGCCGTCGAACTGTGGCGGCCGCAAAGGCCGACCACGGCCGGAAGCCCGTGCCGGCCGCGGCACCGAGGAACTCCCTCGCCTCTTCGAGTCGTCCGAGCGACAGCAGCAGGCATCCTAGGCCGTAGCGCACCTTGGCCACCTCCAGGGTGTCCGGCGAGCCGGACAGCAACGACTCTGCTTCGAGAAGTGCGTCAACCCCCCTGTTGTCCCGCTGGGCGATGCCGAGCGCGTGCAGGGCGATTCCCTGCCCGCGAGTTGTTCCCCACCGCTGGGCCAGTTCGTGCTCCTGGCGCGCGAGCACGACGGCGAAGCCTGCTCGCCCGAGCGCCGAGGCGCAGAGCGCAGCCTGTGAACGCCAGGGGAGGACGGCCGGATTGCGCACCCCCCACATGCCGGCACACTCGCCGCAGGCAAGCGCGTCCTGGAGCCCCAACTGGAAGTTCCCCGCGGCGAGATGTGCTGCGCTGCGGGCGACAAGTAGTTGCGCTCGCTCGGGGTGGGGCGTGCCGGCACCGTGGAACCCGCTTTCATGCAGGGCGATGTACGCCTGCCGGTGCTGCCCGACCGCGCTGAGGGCCTCGACATGCCACGCGGCAGCCACCCCGGTGAGCTGGGGACTCGTGTTGCGCTCCCGGACCCGGCCGAACACCGAGACGGCTTTCGGCAGTTGACCGGACACCGCCCATATCCGCCCGCGCAGCAGCGCCAGCGCATCCCGGTGCAGGGCGGATCGGGTCCGCGTCGGCCCGGAGGCCGCCCGCGCACAGGCACTGTTCGCGGCCGACAGCTCGTTCGCATGGATCAGCGTGAGTACGGCCGCCCAGAAGCCGCCGACGTCGTCTCGTCCAGGCGAACCCAGCACGAGGTTGGCCTGGCGGACGGCCTCGGTGCGGTTCAGGCCACGGTTGGTCAGGAGCAACGCACGCACCGCATTCGTGCGTCTGACCGTGCGGCATCCGAACTGCCCTTCGCCTTCTTCTGCGCCGAGCGCCTGGGCGCCCGGAACGTACGTCAGGTAGGCCAGATCCTGTCCGCTGACGGCACTCGCGTCGCGTGCGACATCCCGGAGGGCCCGTTCGACCAGAACGTCCGCCTCCTGCCAGCGCCCCTGGGAGACGAGTTCGTGCCGTTTCCTCCTGGCCTCTGCGAGGAGGAGGCGTGGCTCACCCACGGTGCGCTGACGGGCCACGTCCCCCGCGGTCATTTCGAACGGCGTTCCGTGAGCGTGCTCCTGTCGGTTCACCGTGTCCCCGGAATTCCATGCCCGTCTCAGTTTCACGAAGCGCGACATGTGATTTCGTACGCCGAGCTGACCGAAATCACGAAGAAAGGTCGGCCCTTTCGGGCCGACCTCACAGTGGCATGCTTTCTTCGGGGGCAACAAGGGATGGGCCGGAAACCTACGGGCGTCCCACAGGGACGGGCACCCGCGGCCGTTCCCGTGTGCCTCCGTCAGCGGAAGCTGTCCGCCAGGGGATGCAGCTGCTGGTCCAGCACCTCGAACCCGCCGTCGACCCGGATCACCTGCCCTGAGGTAAACCCGAAGCCGTCATCGGCGACGAGGGCCACGGCGCGGGCAGCGTCCTCCGGTTGCACCCTGCGCGACACCACGGAACGGTCGGTCGTGTACTTCCAGAAGCTCTCACTGAACTCCGACGTGGCATCAGTGTGCACGGCGCCCAAGGAGACCGTGTTCACCGTGACCCCGTACTGGGCGGCGATGCCGGCGATATGACGACTGAACGTGTTCAGCGCCGCTTTGGCGACGGAATGGGGCAGGGCCATACCGATGGTGTCCGACGCCGTGCTGGAGATGTAGATGATCCTGCCCGACTTCTGCTCACGCATGACGGCAAGCGTCCGCTGGGTGAGGAAGAAGGAACCGGCGAGTTCTCCGTTGACCTTCGCGGCGAACGCGTCCCAGTCCAGTTCGGCGAAGGGCGCGAAGGGCGGTGTCACGGTGTTCGCGTTGCAGATCAGCAGGTCGATCCGCCCGTAGTCGGCGCGCACCCGCTCCACCAGCGCGCCGACCTGTTCACCGACACAGACATCTGCCTGGGCCGCCTCGGCCGTGCCACCGCGCGACTCGATCGCTTCGACCACGTCCGCTGCCGCACGGCCGTCGCTGCGGTAGTTCACGATCACGTGGTATCCACGGTCGGCCAGCTCCCTGGCCGTCGCGGCCCCGATGTTGCGGCCCGCACCACTGATCAGTGCGATTCGCTTCGACTGGTTCAAGGTGTCTCCCGTTCGGTGTCGCCGGCATTCCCGTTCCCGACCTTAATCGGATGCATGAATTCACGGATTTCGGAGTGACCCCAGGAATGGGGCGCGGGACTTGTGATGTCCGTCCTGCGGCTGCGAACCTGGGCGCGGTTTCAGCAAGAAACAGAACGGGATTCGACTGCGCTGGAGAGGAATCAAGATGGCGGACGGGGTGGACCTGGGGTCCCGGATCGACGAGTTGGCGGCCAGAGTGCGGGAGCTGGAGGCGATCCGGGAACTCACGAAACTGCGCAACTCCTTCCACCACTGCCTCAACGGTCGGAACTGGACCGGCCTGGGCACCCTGTTCACGACCGACGCGCACCTGGACTACGGAAGTTTCGGCGATGCCCGTGGCCGCGCGGCGATCCAGGAGTACTACAGCGCGCTGCTGCCGAAGATGGTCGAACTCCAGGGGGCATCCGAGGTGATGCTCAAGAACTTCAACCAGGTGCACCAGGTGACGGTCGACGGCGACCGTGCGACCGGTGCCTGCTTCTTCGAGGAGCACGTCAGGTTCGACAAGGAGGACGTGGTGCACCAGAGTGTGGGCCGGTTCTCCGACAGCTACGTGCTCGAGCACGGACGTTGGCTGTTCGGCAGGATCCAGCTGGAGCACTACTGGGTGGTTCCGGAGAACAAGGAATGGCGCTGGCCGTGGTGACGGTGCACGGGCGCCTCAGAGGAACTCGGTCATCGACCGGAAGAGGTGCCGCCGGTCGGTGAGCCCGAACTTGCGGTAGATCGCGGACAGATGGTGCTCCACAGTGCGGCGCGTCAGCGAGAGATGGTCGGCGATCTCGGTGTTGTTGTACCCGGCCCAGACCAGCTTGACCACACCGGTCTCGTGCTTGGTCAGGACCGGATCGCCGTGGGAGGACAGGAACCCGGACAGCCTCTCGGTGGCACGGTCGACGGCATGCCGGTTGCCGCTCCGCTGCGTGAGCTCCGCGATGCGCCGCAGGATCTGACGCACCCACACCACGTCGTCCTGGAGCCCAGGGGCGGCGCCGAGAACGTGGGCCGCGTAGGCGACGTCGCAGCGGGCGTCCGACGTGGTGAACAGATCGACGGCCTCGGCGACGAGATCCCTCGCGACCGAGCTGTCCTCCACCAACGCCGCGGTGAGCAACGCCCTGCCGATCTCCCGGGGAGAACCCCATCGTCTCGCTCCGATGAGTTCGGTGCGGGCGAGCGTACGCGTCAGCTCATCCTGTTTGAGCTCCCGCAGACACAGCACGACGCCGGTGCGCCAAGGGATCACCGTGGGATTGGCGAAATCGCACGCCGCGACCTCGGCCCCGCAGGCCAGGAAGTCCTTCAAGGCACGCTTCGACCGCCGCAGCGCGAGATGGAGCTGCCCTCTCGCTTGGAGCAGCAGCGCCTTGCCCGGCATCCGTACAGGGAGGGTTCCTGAGTAGCCATGGCCGACCAACAGGTTCTCCGCCGTGTACGGCTCGCCCAGCTGGACCAGTGCCTCGGTGAGCCAGCCCACCACCACCGCGTCCATCGATTCGGCGATGGGGCCCTGCACGAGCTCTCCGAGGATGCGCCGGGTGCCGTCCGGATCCCCGACCAGGAAGCCGATACGGCTGCGGACAATCTGCACCACCTGCGCCTCGGGACCGGTGCCGGACCACCGGGATTGCTCGGACAGGCGCGAGCAGTGCAGGTCGGCCAGCACCAGATCGCCGGCGAACACGAGCGTGAGCAGAGAGCGCCATACGCACCCGGTGTCGGGACACCGGCCGGCGTCGTACAGCTGGGCGTCGGCGTGGGTCACGACCGTGCCCCGGTCGACCCCGAGGCTGAGCAGGGTGAGGCAGTGGCGATCGCGGGTTTCCTGACAGTCGCACGTTCGCGGGGCCCGTTCACCACGGGGACCGCCGAGGAGACGGATGAGATCGGGCGATTCCGGGTGGTCGGGCGGACCGGGCAGCGACTTGAGGATCGTGCTGGTCAACCGCTCCACAGGCGTTCCTCCTCGTGGCCGTCCGGCCGGTCAGGCGGCGTCTGTTCATCACGGTACTGCGCGTGCTCCCGATGTCATTACGGTTCACCCTCAGGCTCCTCTCGTCCAAGGGGTGCGGTTCTTCGGGCTGTTGCTTCGCACACCGGGGGCTCGTGCGTGGCCCCGGCCGGACCCCGCATTGACGCGCCGATCAAACTGCCACTAGCCTCGTTACAGTTCAGATCGATGGGGTGCCGATCGGGAAGGGGTCGTGGTGAGTGTCAGCAGCAGGAGTGCGGTCGCGATTCACGCGCTCACGATGCTGGCACGCTGGCGCGATCACTCGTTGACCTCCACGGAGATCGCGGAGAGCCTGGCGAGCAATCCGGTCCTGGTGCGGCGGATCCTCGGCAGCCTGCGGGACGCCGGTCTTGTCTGGTCCACCGAGGGGCGCAACGGCGGCTGGTCGCTCGCCCGCCCCGCGCGCGACATCACGCTCCACGACGTGTACGCCGCCGTCGAAGCGGGGCCGGTACTGTCCCGGCACCCGCATCCACCGAGCGCCGAATGCGAGGTGGGGCGCAACATGCAGCGCCTGCTCGAAGTGGAGTTCCGGGACGCGGAACGGGCCATGGAGGAACGGCTCAGCCGGACGACGATCGCACATCTGGTCCAGCAGGTACTGGCGAGCGAGCGGGAGCTCGCGCAACGGAATCACTAGTCGACCGATGACGGAGGGAAGATCCCTCCGTCATCTCTTTACCCTAACTGCAACTACCACGGTGGCAGAAAGTTGCCCGAAGGACGTTTTGAATGACTTCCACGTCGACAACGACCGAACAGACCGGTCCGGGACTGGCCTTACTGGCAGTGCTGATGCCGGCGATCCTCGTCACGGTCACAGCCAGCGACATGGTCAATCTGATGCTCCCGACGATCGGGGAGGAATTCGGGGCCTCCGAGGCGGAACTCGCCTGGGTCGTCACCGGCTTCCTGCTGATGTTCTCTGTCGGGATTCCCCTCTACGGCCGCGTTTCCGACCGGGTGAGCCTTCGGCGTCTCTTCGCTTTCGCACTGCTGACCTACGCCGCCGGGAGCCTTGTCTGCGCGATCTCCCCGAATCTGCCCATGCTCGTGACCGGGCGGATCGTGACGGGCCTCGGCGGGGCCGCGATCCCGGTGCTCTCGATCATCGCCGTCACGAGGCTGCTGCCGGCGGAGAAGCGCGGCATGGGGATCGGTGTCGTTTCGGCGGGCGCGGGCGTCGGCACCGCCGCCGGACCGACACTGGGCGGTGGGGTCGGCCAGTGGCTCGGCTGGCCCGCCCTGTTCTGGATCATGCTCATGGTCTCGCTGCTGCTGCTTCCCGCCGCCTGGCGCGTGCTGCCGGACGAAGCTCCGGCGGGCGGCGGTCGACTCGACCTCCCCGGTGGCATCCTCCTCGGCAGCGGAACCGGACTGGTGCTGTTCGGCATGACCCAGGCTCAGGTCTCCGGCTTCACCGCTCCCCTGTCCTGGGGCAGCCTCACGGTCGCCGTCGCGGCGCTCATGCTCTTCGGATGGCGCACCGTCCACGTGGAGCAGCCGTTTGTCCCGCCATCGCTGTTCAGCAACCGCGTCTACCGGACCGGCATCCTCGTCGCGTTCCTCGCCATGATCGTCAATCTCGGCGGCCTGGTGTTCGTTCCGCTGCTGCTGGTCGAGGTCAACGGCCTCACCCCGGGAGAGGGCGCGCTGGTCATGATTCCGGCCGGTGTGGCGACCGCCCTGCTCTCGCCGTTGATCGGCCGCCTCGCCGACCGCATGGGCACCCGCCCCCTGGTCCTCGCCGGGCTCACCCTCATCGGGCTGTTCTCCCTGTCGCTCTCGACCTTCACCGGCGGCTCCTCGGTGATCCCCGCCGGCGTCGGGATCCTCGGGATCAGCATCGGCTTCATCCTCGTGATGACCACCATCATCGGCGCCGCGGCAGCCGAGTTGCCCGCCGAACAGGCCGGCGCCGGGCTCGGAATCCTTCAGGGGGCCCAGTTCCTCGGGGCCGGTACCGGCCCCGCCGTGTTCGGCGTACTGGTGTCCGCGAGGCAGCAGAGCGGCAGCGGCGCCGCCAACCCTCTCCATTCCGGCCAGGACGGCGCCGCCTACTCCGATGTCTTCCTGGCCATGACCGTGGTCGTCGTCCTCACGCTGGTCGTCGCGACACGTATGCGGCCGGCCAAGGTTCCGGCAGCCCCCGCGGTCACACCGGCCCAGGAAGCGAACACCGTCCCGTAGCAGGAGGGTCCGGTGCCGACGCACTGATCCGGAAGCCGACTGAAGTCACTCACAGCGCATCCACGGAACTGATCCCGATCGGCCGAACGGCAAGGGGAAGCGGCATGGCCATGGAAGAACAGACTTTCTCTCAAGAGAACATGGAATTCGAGGCGCTGTATGCGGGCCGTGCGGCTTTCGGTGGCGTTGATCCCGGCGGGAAGGTGATTCCCTGGGACATCGGTGGGCCCCAACAGGCCGTTGTGGACCTGGCGCGAGCGGGAGGCTTCGCCGGCAAGGTGCTCGACGCGGGCTGCGGACTGGGGGAGAACGCCATCATGCTGGCGGGCCAAGGGTACGAGGTGACCGGTGTGGACGGTTCGCCCAGTGCCATCGAGCAGGCGGCACGGCGCGCATCGGACCATGGCGTCCAGGTGCGATTCCTGGTTGCCGACGCCACTGAACTGCGCGGTGTCGGAACCGGTTTCGACACCGCGCTCGACAGCGGGCTGTACCACTGCCTGAACGACGAGCAGCGGTCGGCGTACGCTGCCGCGCTCCACCGGGTCTGCCGACCCGATGCCACGCTCCACCTGTTCTGCTTCGCGGAGTCCATGCCGTCGGGGACACCGATCGTGGACGAGGTTTTGGTCAGCAAGGACAATCTGCATGCGAATCTCGACCCGCACTGGCAGATCCTGGACGTCACCGAAGCCGTCTTCGCCACCAGCTTCACCCACGAGCTGCTGGCCAGAATGGGAGAAGCGGGCGCACTGGACACCGCCGCCAGGCCCGGCCCGGACGCGGTCCAAGTGGACGAGCACGGGCGGGTGCTGACACCGATGTCCTATGTACGCGCACGGCGGAGGTAGCGGCGGACCGGTAGCGACGCCGCGTCTGATGATGCTCGTCCGAATCAGGTGCGATGATCGAGATCCGCCCGATATTGGACCGATTGGTCTGCTACACTCGGCGCATGCCCCGGAAACCTGCTCCCGGTACCCGCGAGCGCATCCTGGACACCGTTGCCGACCTCTTCGATCGGCAAGGTGTGCACGCGGTGGGAATGCAGCAGATCATTGATGAAATCGGGTGCGGCAAGCAGTTGCTCTACCGGGAGTTCCCCAGCAAGGACCAGCTGGTGGTGGCCTATCTCGAGCGGTCCGCCCAAGCCTGGCAACAGATCGTGGCCGGCGTGTGCGCCACGGTGGACAAGCCGGAGGACCAGTTGGTCGAACTGGTCCGAGCGGTCCAGGGCATGGCGCCGAACACGAGAGGCTGCCCGCTCCGTAACACACACGCGGAGTTTCCCGATCCCGATCATCCGGCCCATCAGGTGTCCCTGAAGCATTTCCAGAACGTGCGCGAGCAGTTGCGTGAACTCGCCCGCCGGACTCGGGCAACAGACCCGGACAGGCTCGGGGACCGGATCATGCTGATCATCGACGGTCTCTATGTGAGCGGGTCGACCCTGGGTCCCACCGGCGCGGCGGCGACGGCCGTCGGGCTCGCCCGGGACGTGGTGCGGGCCGAAATCGCCGCTGCGGCCACCTGACTCCTTTTCCTTACTTTCCCACTACTCGCCCAAGGGTGAAGACTGCCCATTGGACGGGGACTTTCCGCATCACACGATTCGCGACTCAGTTCTTCCGACTCAGTGTTTCCGAGGAGTATCACGGTGAAGACCATTGTCGTAACAGGAGGAACCTCCGGCATCGGGCACGCGCTCGCGAACACCTACCTCGACCGGGGCGAGCAGGTGGTCGTGCTCGGCCCTGATCCGGCGAAGGGGAAGAAGTTCCTCAACGCTGCCCACAAGTCGGGCGCAGCCGACCGGGCCTTCTTCATCGAAGCCGACCTCAGCCTCGTCAGCGAGAACCAGCGTGCCATCGGGCAAATCAAGACGAGGTTTGCCGCAGTCGACGCCCTCGTGTTATGTGCACGGTACTTCCGCAGCCATCGCATGGTGACCTCCGAAGGGTTCGAGCATAATTTCGCGTTGTATTATCTCAGCCGGTACCTGCTCGGATACGGCTTGGCCGACCAGATGAACAAGGCCGACACTCCGGTCGTCATGAACATCGCCGGCCCAGGGGCGGGAGCGGCGGGCATCCAGTGGGACGACCTCGGACTGGAACGCGGCTACGACGGCTGGTCGGCCATGTTCCAGGGCGGACGACTGAACGACCTCCTCGGCGTCTCGTTCGCGGACGAGAAGAACGGGCACCGCGCCCGGTATGTACTGCTGTTCCCGGGTGGAACGCGCACCGGTTTCGCGGGGGACTTCGACCCGGCCACCGCGGCCCACGTCGACCAGATGAAGAGAGCCGCGCAGCCGGTCGAGTTCGCCATTCCTCCGATCGTCAGGATCATCGACGCTCCGCCCCGGGAACCGCTGAGCGCCTTTGTGGAGGGCATGCCGCTCAGTCTGATTCGCCCGGCTTTCGACAAGGGTGCCGCGGCGCGGCTGGACAGCATCACACGGGAACTGTTGCACGACAAACTCAGCGCTTCGTAAAAGGTCCGCAGTCGATATCGCGAACGGATCTCCGCGAGATTCCGCGATAAATGCCAATATTTTCGGACCGATCGGTCTGACGCTTCCGATGAGCCGAATGTCGACCATGTACACATCATTCCCGCTGAACGACTCACGCGCCGTCAGGAAGGTAGCGAACGCCATGACCGAACCAGTGTCGATGCCTCACAACCACCGCCCGGCCACGTGCCCGTTCCGGCCCGGAGCCGATCTCGTCGAGCTGCATTACGACCCGTCGTTGCACCGAATTCCCGTGCCCAACTCCCAGCTGGGCGAGGTCGAGGCAGTCCTCGTCACCCGCGAGGACGATGCCCGCGCGGTCCTGTCCGACGCTCGCTATGAGGTCGGGTTCGCCTTCGATCCGCATTGGACCGGCCCGCGCTCGGTGATGAACCAGCCGGGCGTCCTGCTCAACTACGACGGGGACGAGCACACCCGGTACCGCCGGATGCAGGCCGGAGCCTTCACCATGAAGAGGGTCCGGGCGCTCAGCGGCGTGATCGGCCAGATCGTCGAAGAACACCTCGACGCCGTGGAGAAAGCCGGTCCGGGCGTCGACCTGATCAGGGCGTTCGCCGAACCGCTGCCCCTGATGGTGATCTGCGAGTTACTGGGGGCACCGATCGAGGACCGGGCCGACATCCGGGAGCGCAGTTCGATCGCGAGCAGCGTGGACACCACGCCGGAGGTCCAGCAGGACAACTTCGCGGCGATGATCGACTACATGGCCGAACTGGTCGCGGCGCATCGGCGCGAACCGGGCGACAACATCCTCGGGGACCTGGTGCGCAAGCACGGCGCGGTGCTGAACGACGACGAACTGGTCGGCATGGGGCTGGACGTTCTCGTTGCCGGGCACGGAACCCTCTCGGGCATGATCGGGCTCAGCGCACTGGCGTTGTTGAGGCACCCGGAGCAGCTGGCGATCCTGCGCGACGACGATTCCCTGTCCGGCGGCGCCGTCGAGGAGTTGTTCCGGGTGCTGGCAGTGGCGCCTCCACTGGTTCGGCAGGCGAACACAGACCTGTCGGTCAACGACCAGGAGATCCGCGCCGGGGAGTACGTCGTCGTCTCCACGCTGATGGCCAACCACGGCGCCGCCCTGCCCTCACCCGCCGGCGAACTCGACCTGCGCCGCAAACCCGTACCGCATCTGGCCTTCGGCTACGGTCAACACCAGTGCGTCGGCCAGCAACTCGCCCGCCTTGAACTTCAGCTCGTGCTGTCCGCCCTGTTCCGCCGCTTTCCGGACCTGCGGCTCGCAATCCCGTTCGAGGACATCGAATACCGCACCGACTCGCTGGTTTTCGGGGTCAAGAGGCTTCCCGTCACCTGGTGATCCTGTGTGCACCCTGCGGCGGCGCCGCAGCTGTGCCACCATGCTGTTTCACCTGGCTGGGGCATTCACCGCGGAGTGTGATCCCGGCGGCCGGCCACGCCTGGTTCGCTGTCGCGGACGCCGACGAGATCGTGCGTCCCCACCATCACGCCCAGGGTCACCAACCTCGAACTCCGCTCGGCCCGTCGCTGACCAATCGCTGACCAGCGCCCCGACCTTACGGCTGCGGCCTGCACGTAGGCCCAACACCTGGCAGTCCGGCGCCTCCGGGGCCATCGCCGGTGCCCTGGGCGCCTATCTGGTGCTGTATCGGCGGTGTACTCGTCCGGCGAGGGCGTCTCCGAGGCCGGCACCGTGGCGTATGCCGCCCATATCGTCGGCTTCCTCGCGGGCATGCTGCTCGCCTGGCCGCTCAGGGCCGGCACCCCGCCACCGCCCGAGCCGGGGCGCCTGCTGTGGGGCAGGCAGGCACGGCATACGTGGTGACGGGCGCCGACGCGGGGCTCAGCGGGCGGTGCTGGTGTGGACGTACTCCACGAGGCGGGTCAGGGCGTCCGGGGGCGTGTTCGGCATGACGCCGTGGCCGAGGTTGAAGACGTGACCCTCCAGGCCCTTCGCGGAGTCGAGAACCTCGCGCGTCTTGGCCTCGACGGCCTCCGTGGAGGCGAACAGGACCGTCGGGTCGAGGTTGCCCTGGAGCGCCTTGCCGGGGCCGATCCGGCGGGCGGCCTCGTCTAGCGGGACGCGCCAGTCGACGCCCATGACGTCCACGCCGGCCTCGCTCATCGGGGTGAGCAGCTCGCCGGTGCCGACGCCGAAGTGGATGCGCGGCACGCCGTACCCCTCGACGGCCTTGAAGACCTTCTGGGAGGCGGGGAGCACCGAGCGGCGGTAGTCGGCCGGGGCGAGGGCGCCGGCCCAGGAGTCGAACAGCTGGACGGCACTGGCGCCCGCCTCGATCTGGACCTTGAGGAAGGCGGCCGTGATGTCGGCGAGGCGGTCGAGGAGGTCGGCCCAGAGCTGCGGATCGCCGTACATGATCGCCTTGGCGTTCTCGTACGTCCGCGACGGGCCGCCCTCGACGAGGTAGCTCGCGAGGGTGAAGGGCGCGCCGGCGAAGCCGATCAGCGGGGTGGCGCCGAGTTCGCGGGTGAGCAGGCCGATGGCCTCGGTGACGTACGAGACGTCCTCGGGGGTGAGGTCGCGGAGCTGGGCGAGGTCCGCGCGGGTGCGGATCGGCTTCTCGACGACCGGGCCGACGCCGGGCTTGATGTCGAGGTCGACACCGATGGCCTTGAGCGGGACGACGATGTCGCTGAAGTAGATGGCCGCGTCCACGTTGTGCCGGCGGACCGGCTGGAGCGTGATCTCGGCGACCAGCTCGGGCCGGGTGCAGGACTCCAGCATGGGGATGCCCTCGCGGACCTTGCGGTACTCGGGCAGGGAGCGCCCGGCCTGGCGCATGAACCACACGGGTGTGTGCGGCACCGGCTCGCGTCTGCACGCCTTGAGGAAGGCGGAATCCTGCACGGCGTCGTTCTTGACGGCGGCGGACGTCGCTGTCGGCTGCTGGCCCGCAGGGCTCTGGTTCGCGCTCACGACCCAAAGTCTCGCACGCCCCACCGACAGCCCCGCCGACAGTCCCGCGAACAAGCTCCGTCGGCGGCTCCGACCGTACTGTGGCCCGTCCCACGGGTGTCCCTCCCCGCACGGAGGCCCGGTTCCCTTTAATCTTCCCCGCATGGCTGCGGCTCAGGGACGACTGTCGGACGGCGCTGGCGGAATGGACGACGCGAAGGAGGGGGACCGGGATGCGGACACGGCTCCGTTGCCCTTCCGGGCTGCCGTCGACGCGTTGCGGTCCGCGCGGCTGAGGCCGCAGATCGAGATCGAGCCGACGCGGGCGCCCCAGCGCCTGGCGCCGTTCGCGTACGCCCTGGAGGCGGCGGTCGTCGACGGCGAGGAAGATCTGGCCGACGGCCGGCTCGTCCTGCTGCACGACCCGGCCGGGCACGATGCCTGGCAGGGGTCCTTCCGGCTGGTGACGCTGGTGCGTGCGGAACTGGAGCCGGAGATGGCCGCGGACCCGCTGCTGCCCGACGTGTGCTGGTCGTGGCTGACGGGTGCGCTCGAGGCGCGCGGGCTGTCGTACGGCGAGGCCAGCGGCACCGTCACGCGCGCGAGTTCGCACTACTTCGGCGGGATGTCGGAGCGGCCGGCCGCCTCCCAGATCGAGATCCGCGCCTCCTGGACGCCCCGCGAGGGCCTCGGCGGCGTCCCGGACACCGCCTCCCACCTGGCCTCCTGGTGCGACCTCCTCGCCCAGATCGCGGGCCTGCCACCGGCCGCCCCCGGCGACGCGTCGGTGGTGACGCTGCCGCAGCGGCGGGGCCCTCAGTCCCGGTAGCACCTGAATCCGTTGAACGGCCTTGCGGCCCCCGTGCGGGGACCGCAAGGCCGTTCCCTTTGTCACGCCCAAGCCCCCTCTTCTGTCGCGCATCGGCACGCCGTCTTTAGTACCTCTTTGTCGATACGGCCACTTTCGGCCGCGTATCGACGCAGAGCGAAACCGTTCGATCTTCGGATGATCGAAGGCGTGTCCGAATTGCACGGATTGTTACTCACCAGATCGTGATCTTTCTCTAAAGGAGCACAGGTTTGATGCCGAAGACCTCTGTGACCTTGAAAGCACGCCGCACTCCAGGAGGCCTGGTGTCCGTTCTTCTTGAGCAGCCCGCAAGCCTGGTCGCCTACCGCCCGAACAAGCCGACCGCCATGGTGGTCGTGGCCGACCCCCGCGTCCGCTCCACCGTCACCCGCCATCTGTGGGCGCTCGGTGTGCGCGATGTGATCGAGGCCTCGTCCATCGCGGAGGCTCGTCCCCGCATCGGCAACCCCCGCGACATCTGCGTCGCTGACGTCCACCTGCCCGACGGCAGCGGGCTCACCCTGCTGTCCGAGACCCGCGCCGCGGGCTGGCCCAACGGCCTGGCACTGTCCGCCGCCGACGACATCGGAGCCGTGCGCAACGCCCTCGCGGGCGGTGTGAAGGGTTACGTCGTCACCGGCACCCGCAACAACGTCGGACTTCCCAGCCGACCCGGCGCCGCCCCCATCGGCGCCGGCGCCCGTATGCACCGCCGCCCCCCGGGTGCCCCGAGCCACCCGGGCGGCTACCGCGAGCTGTCCGGCCGCGAGGTCGAGGTCCTGCGACTGGTCGCGGAAGGCCAGTCCAACAAGGCGATCGGCGTCTCCATGGGCCTGTCCGCGCTCACCGTCAAGAGCCACCTCGCCCGTATCGCCCGCAAGCTCGGCACGGGTGACCGCGCCGGGATGGTGGCGGTGGCCCTCCGAACCGGGATCATCCACTGAACCCCGCTGAACAATGATCAACGAGCATGACTGACCACTGATCACCGACCGAATTCACTGACACGTGTGACACGTGACTGGTTTACGACCCCAAGGCGCCCGTCGACGGAACGTTCCGTCGGCGGGCGCCTTCCATACACAGATACCCTTGACAGGTGACCGAAGCCCAAGAGACCGCAGCAGACAGCTCACTGCGAACCACCGGAGGCGCCCCTCCGGACGACAACGGATCTTCTGAGGCTCAGGCGCCGATCCCCCTCCTCGATCCCCGCGACGGTATTCCGCCAGTCATCGCCGACGAGAACTCGCTCGCCGAGGTGATCGCCGCGTTCGCCGCGGGCAGCGGTCCCGTCGCCGTCGACGCCGAACGCGCGTCCGGTTACCGCTACGGACAGCGCGCCTATCTGGTGCAGCTGCGCCGCGAGGGCGCCGGCACCGCGCTCATCGACCCGGTCGCCTGCCCCGACCTGTCGGGCCTCGGCGAGGCACTCGACGGAGTGGAATGGGTGCTGCACGCCGCCACCCAGGACCTGCCCTGTCTCCGTGAGATAGGCATGATCCCCGCCACACTGTTCGACACCGAGCTGGCCGGACGGCTGGCCGGGTTCCCCCGGGTCGGCCTGGGCGCGATGGTCGAGGGCGTCCTGGGCTTCGTACTCGAGAAGGGCCACTCCGCGGTCGACTGGTCGACCCGGCCGCTGCCCGAGCCCTGGCTGCGGTATGCGGCGCTTGATGTCGAACTCCTGGTCGACCTGCGGGACGCGCTGGAGAAGGAGCTGGACCGGCAGGGCAAGCTGGAGTGGGCCCGGCAGGAGTTCGACGCGATCGCGTCGGCGCCGCCGCCCGAGCCCCGCAAGGACCCCTGGCGCCGTACGTCCGGTATGCACAAGGTGCGTCGGCGCAGGCAGCTGGCCGTCGTACGGGAGCTGTGGGAGACCCGGGACCGGATCGCGCAGCGCCGGGACGTGTCGCCGGGCAAGGTGCTGTCGGACGCGGCGATCGTCGAGGCCGCGCTCGCCGTGCCGGCCAATGTGCACGCGCTGGCCGGGCTGACCGGGTTCGGGCATCGGATGGGGCGGCGGCAGTTGGAGCAGTGGCAGGCCGCGGTGGACCGGGCGAAGGCGCTCACCGACGCGCAGTTGCCCCAGCCGGGGCAGCCTGTGGTCGGGCCTCCGCCGCCGCGGGCCTGGGCGGACAAGGATCCGGTGGCCGCGGCGCGGTTGTCCGCGGCGCGGGCCGGGGTCTCGGCGCTGGCCGAGGGGTTGAACATGCCCCAGGAGAATCTGATCACTCCGGACACGGTGCGGAGGGTTTGCTGGGAGCCGCCTGTTGTCGCTGATGCGGAGGCTGTTGCGGCAGCGCTTGAGGGGTACGGGGCTCGGGCCTGGCAGGTGGAGTTGGTGACGCCTGTTTTGGTTGAGGCGCTTTCCGCAAAGGCGCCGTAGGGGTCCTGTTGTTCGGCGGGTGCGGGTGCTTCGTGGTCGCTCGCGCAGTTCCCCGCGCCCCTGGGTGTCTCACCTGGTCGCGCCCTTCATGAAGCCGTTGTAGATGAACCTCTGCAACGACAGGAAAGCGATCAGTGTGGGCAGAATGACCAGGACCGCGCCTGCTGAGATTGTCTCCCAGTGGGCCGCGAAGGGGCCCTTGAAGCGGAAGAGGGACGTCGAGATCACGCCAAGATCTTCGGACGGCATGTAGAGGAAGGGGATGTAGAAGTCGTTGTAGACGGTGATCCCCTTCACTATCACCACCGTCGCGATCGCCGGTTTCAGGAGCGGGAAGATGATCTTTCGGTAGATCGTGAAGGCGTTGGCTCCGTCGAGGCGTGCCGACTCGTCCAGGGAGATCGGGATCGACCGGACGAATTGCAGGAAGATGTAGATCGACACGATGTCGGTGCCCATGTAGAGCGCGATCGGCGCCCAGAGGGTGTCGAACATGCCGAAGCTGTTCACGATCTGGAACGTCGCCACCTGGGTCGTGACGCCGGGCACCAGGGTCGCCACCAGGAACAGGGCGATCACCAGCTTCCGGAAGCGGAAGGTGAAGCGGTCGATGGCGTACGCGGTCATCGAACCGATGAGGACCGTGCCGCCGATGGCCACGACCAGGATGATCGCCGTGTTGGCGAACGCCGTGAGCATCCGGCCGTCCTGAAACGCCGTCACATAGTTGTCGACGTTGAACAGTCGGTCGGGGAGCGAGAGCGCGCCGCTGCCGTTCGCCATCTCCTCCGAGGACTTGAGGGAGGTCATCAGGACCACGCCGAGCGGCAGCAGCACCAGGGCCGTCGCACCGATCAGCGAGAGGTACACGAGCGTGCGGGCCACGGTGCGGCGCGTCATGTGAGGTCCACCTTGTCGTCGGGGACGAGGCGGCGCTGCACCCAGGTCACCAGCAGGATGATCAGCAGCAGGACGACCGCGGCGGCCGAGGCGAGCCCCGTCTTGTTGAAGCGGAAGGCCAGGTTGAGGGTCTGGATGACGAAGGTCTCGGTGCCGGTCGCCCCGCCGGTCATGATGTACGGGATCTCGAAGGCCGACAGCGAGCCGGAGATGGACAGGATCACCGTCAGGGTGAGGACCGGCTTGATGCCGGGCGCGATGATGTAGCGGAACTGGTGCCAGCGGTTCGCGCCGTCCAGTTCGGCCGCCTCGTAGAGCTCCCCCGGGATGGACTGGATCGCGCCGAGGAAGAGCACGAAGTTCAGGCCCAGATAGCGCCAGATCGAGACGCCGGCGAGCGAGGTGTTCGCGGAGACCGGGGTGCCGAGCCAGGCGTGGTCCGTGTGGTAGCCCACCAGGGACAGCACCGAGTCGAGGGTGCCGCCGTCCTGGAAGAAGTAGAGGAACACGAAGCCGATCGCGACCCCGTTGATCAGATACGGGAAGAACAGCACACCCTTGAAGAAGTTCCGGAACCGGATGTTGAAACTGAGGATCGTCGCGAAGTAGAGCGCGGCGACGATCTGGAGCGCGGAGGCGGCCAGGTAGTAGCCGCTGACGAAGAACACCTCGAACAGCTCGGGGCGGGTGAGGAGTTCGGTGTAGTTCTCGACGCCCGTGTAGTGCAGTTCGGGGCTGACACCGTCCCAGTCGGTGAAGCTGTACGCGACCATGTTGACGATCGGCGCGTAGGTGAAGGTGACGAGCAGGGCGAGCGGCGCGAGAAGGAAGAGCCAGGGGGTGACGAAGCGCCACAGCCGGGTCCCCCGCGGAGCCCGGGCCGGGGTGGGGGCGGCCGGGGTGGCCGCCCCCGTGGCGACCCGGAGGGCCGCCTTCTCGGTGGTGTCCGCCATCAGGACCCCAGGTTCCGCTGTGTCTCGGTCCAGCGCTCGCTGAGGTCGGCGAAGAAGTCGTCGAGGCTGCCCTTGCGGGCACCGCGGGCCAGGTCGACGAGGTTCTGCCGGTACTCGGGGGCGTAGATGCCGGTCTCCGACTGGTTGTCGATGTTCTTGACCTGCGCGCCCTTACTGTCGTCCACCTCGATGAACTTCACGCCCGCGTCCTCGTACGGCTTCAGCACCTCGGGCAGGGGCGCGTCCTTGAGCGGGGAGATGCCCAGGTTGTCGTCGACGAAGCTGGACTTCTCGGTGAACCAGTCGACCCAGGCGCGGGCCGCCGCCTTGTGCGGGGAGTGCACGTTGACGGCCTGGTTGTAGTCGGGGCTGAGGACCGCGCAGAACGTGCCGTCCACCTGGGCCGGGAAGGGCATGAAGCCGATGTCGTCGGGGCTCACCCCGGCCTTCTTCGCGGCGTCCCGGAACTGGACGATCGCCCAGGTGCCGAGCCACTGCGTGGCGATCTCACCCTTCGCCGTCCGGGGCTTGGACTCCTCCCAGTTGCTGGTCGTCGGGTCCTTCTCGACCAGGCCCGACTTCACGATGTCGTGCAGCAGGGTGTCGCCGACGCGCAGATCGGCGCCCTTCGCCCACGGGTCGCCCTCGGCCAGCTTGTCGGTCGCCCGGGTGTCGCAGTGGACCGAGCCGTTGACGTACGTCCACGAGGTGAGCGTCCAGCCGGCCGCGAAGTTGGTGTAGTACGGGATCGCGTCGGTCTGGGACTTGATCGCCTTGAGGTCCGCGAGGAACTCGGCCGGGGTGGTGGGCCATTCGGTGACCCCCGCCTCCTTCCAGACGCGCTTGTTGTAGACGAACCCGGGACTCACACCGATCGGGCTCTGCCCGTAGACCTTGCCGTCGACGGTGGTGAAGCCGGTGAAGCGGTACTTCTTGGCGCGCTCCTCCTGGGTGCCCAGCGAGGCGAAGAACTTCGGGTAGTCGCTCTTCTTGACCACCGCGGGGATCAGCAGCACATCGCCGTAGTTCTCCGTGTTCATGCGGATCTTGACATCGGTCTCGTAGTTCGTGAGCGCCTCGAACTCGACCTTGACCTTGGGGTACGTCTTGTTGAACTCGGCGGCGTACTTCTTCATCGTGCCGTCGGCGACGAGATCGGTGCGCTGGGTCAGAACCTTGATGGTGCCGCTGACTTTTGACGGATCATCAGGCGCGTTGGCGTCGGCGCCCTTCGAGGCGCCGCCGGTGCCGGTGCAGGCGGCCGAGAGCAGCAGGGCCGCGGTGGCCGCGGCGAGGACGGTACGGCGGTTCATGTGCGTCAGCTCCGTTCAGGGGACGGACGAGCACGAGTGGGTTGGCTGATTCGGCACTCTGACAGTGCTTTCTGAACCGGTAAAGTCCCTATTTCGCCAAGGCTGCCAAGATGTGGCCACCTGCGGGCCTGAAACGGTTTAGGGAGTGCGGATGCTGGAGGCCACACCGCTCACCGAGGGCTGGACCCTGAAGCACGAGGGGGGCGCCCTGCCGGCCTCGGTGCCGGGCTGCGTGCACACCGACCTGCTGGCGGCGGGAGTGATCCCGGACCCCTTTCTCGGGCTGAACGAGACCGAGGTCGCATGGGTGGGGCACCGGGAGTGGACGTACGAGACGGACCTCGACGCCTCCTCGGTCCATGAGCAGACCGACCTCGTCTTCGACGGGCTCGACACCGCCGCCGAGATCCGGCTCGACGGTCAACTCCTGGGCCGGGTACGGAACATGCACCGCTCGTACCGCTTCGACGTGACCGGGTCGACAGGGCGGCTGTCCGTGCGGTTCGTGTCCGCCTACGCCGAGGCGGAGGCCGTGCGGGAGCGGCTGGGCGAGCGGCCCGGCGCCTATGCCGAGCCCTATCAGTACATCCGGAAGATGGCCTGTTCCTTCGGCTGGGACTGGGGGCCCACTCTCGTCACGGCCGGGATCTGGCGGCCGGTGCGGCTCGAGCACTGGTCCACGGCCCGGATCGCCCGGGTGCGTCCCGAGGTGACGGTCGATGAACACGGCGTGGGACAGGTCAAGTTGGCGGTCGACGTCGAGCGCACCCGGGTCGAGGCCGGGCTCACGCTGGAGGCCCGCGTGAGCCGTGGGAGCAGCGAGTTCCGGGTGCGGGGCACGGTCGACGGGACCAGTGGTGTCGTCCGGCTGGACGTGCCGGACGTGGAGTTGTGGTGGCCGCGCGGGTACGGGGAACAGCCGCTGTACGAGGTCGAGTTGACGCTCCGTCATGGCGATGTCCCGCTGGACGGCTGGCGACGGCGGGTCGGGTTCCGGACCGTCGGGCTCGACACGTCCGCCGACGCCCACGGGGCCGGGTTCACGCTGGTCGTCAACGGGGAGCGGCTGTTCGCACGGGGCGTCAACTGGATCCCGGACGACGTGTTCCCGTCCCGGATCACCCGGGAGCGGCACCGGGAACGGCTCGCGCAGGCGGCCGGCATCGGCGTGGACCTCGTACGCGTGTGGGGCGGCGGGATCTACGAGAGCGAGGACTTCTACGACACCTGCGACGAGTTGGGGCTGCTGGTCTGGCAGGACTTCCCGTTCGCGTGCGCCGCCTATCCCGAGGAGCAGCCGCTGCGGGGCGAGGTCGAGGCGGAGGCCCGGGAGAACGTCGTACGGCTGATGCCGCATCCCTCGCTCGTGCTGTGGAACGGCAACAACGAGAACCTGTGGGGGTTCAGGGACTGGGGGTGGGAGCAGCGGCTGGCCGGAGAGTCGTGGGGTGAGGGGTATTACCTGGGCGTACTGCCGCGTCTGGTGGCCGAGTTGGACCCTACGCGGCCCTATACGGCGGGCAGTCCCTGGTCCGGGTCCTGGGATCGGCATCCGAACGATCCGGCGTACGGGACGCACCACTCGTGGGAGGTGTGGAACCGGGCGGACTACGCCGACTACCTGCTCCAAGTTCCGCGTTTCGTGGCCGAGTTCGGGTGGCAGGCACCGGCGGCGTACGCCACGCTGCGGCGCGCGCTGCCCGGCGAGACGCTCGCCTCCGAATCCCCCGGCATGCTGCACCACCAGAAGGCGGAGGACGGCAATGGGAAGCTGGAGCGTGGGCTCGGTCGCCATTTTGCGCTGCCTGAAGGGGACTTCGACCGGTGGCACTACCTCACCCAGGTCAATCAGGCCCGTGCCGTCGCCGCCGGGATCGAGCACTGGCGTTCGCACTGGCCGGTGTGCGCGGGGACGATCGTGTGGCAGCTCAACGACTGCTGGCCGGTGACGTCCTGGGCGGCGATCGACGGGGACGGACGCGAGAAGCCGCTCTATCACGAGCTGCGGCGGCTGTACGCGGACCGGCTGCTCACACTTCAAGTGCGGGGATCCGGGCTGGTGTTGGCGGTCGTCAATCAGGCGGCGGAACGGTGGAAGGGGACCGTGGAGCTGCGGCGGCTGTCCGTGGACGGGGATGTGGTGGGTGGTTCGGTGGTGCGGGTCGGGTTCGTGGCGGAGGGGCGGGCGGTCGCCGAGGTGCGGGTGCCGGAGGGGCTTGCGCCCGTGGGGGCCGAGGAGTTCCTGGTCGCCGACGCGGACGGGCTGCGGGCGCTGTACTTTCCCGTACCTGACCGTGAAATCCCTTACCCCCGGCCCGAGTTCGACGTGCGTGTTACTCCGGGGGCGGTCACGGTGACGGCCCGTACCCTCGTACGGGATCTGCTCTTGCAGGCCGACCGGCTGGACCCGGGAGCGTGGGCCGATCGTGGGCTGGTGACCCTGTTGCCCGGGGAACAGGTGACCATCGGGGTGCGTGGCTGGGAGACTCCGGATGCCGAGACCGCCCGATCGGCCCTGTACTGCGTGGAGCCCGCACGATGACGGCATCGCCGACACCCCGCGTCACCATCAAGGACGTCGCCGCGCGCGCCGGTGTGTCCAAGGGTGCCGTGTCCCTCGCCTTCAACCACAAGCCGGGGCTCGCCGAGGCGACCCGGGACCGGATCTTCACCGCCGCCCGTGAACTGGGCTGGGAGCCGAACCTCACGGCGCGGTCGCTGGCCGGGGCCCGGGTGGACGTGGTGGGGCTCGCGATCTGCCGGCCGGCCCGGCTGCTCGGGCTCGAACCGTTCTACATGGACTTCATCTCGGGCGTGGAGAGCGTACTGACCGAGCATTCGTGCTCGCTGCTGCTCAGGCTCGTACGGAGCCTGGAGGAGGAGGTCGGGCTCCAGGAGTCCTGGTGGAAGGGGCGGATCATCGGCGGGGCGATCCTGGTCGACCTGCGGGCCGACGATCCGCGGATCCAGGCCGTCGAGCGGCTCGGGATGCCTGCGGTCGCGGTCGGGCATCCGTCGCTCGCCGGCGGGCTGACCTCGGTGTGGACCGACGACGCGACGGCCGTCACGGAGGCGGTGCGGTATCTCGCGGCGCTCGGGCATCGGCGGGTCGCGCGGGTGGGGGGTGCGGTGGCGCTGGGGCACAGCAGTATTCGTACGGCCGCCTTCGACGAGGCGGCGCGGGGGCTCGGGCTGGCCGGGGTGGCTCAGGTGGCGACCGACTTCTCGGGGGACGCGGGGGCTCGGGCGACTCGGTCGTTGCTGTCCGCGGCGGGCGCGGACCGGCCCACGGCGATTCTGTACGACAACGACATCATGGCGGTGGCGGGGCTGTCTGTGGCGGCGGAGATGGGGCTGAGCGTGCCGGGGGATGTGTCGTTGCTGGCCTGGGACGATTCTCAGTTGTGTCGGCTGACTCGGCCTACGTTGTCTGCGATGAGTCACGATGTGTACGGGTTTGGGGCGGATGTTGCTCGGACGTTGTTCGGGGTGATCGGTGGAGGTGGGGTGTCTCACCCGGTGGCTACTCCTGTACTTAGTCCTCGGGGGTCCACCGCTCCGCCTAAGGGGTAGGGGGCTCCTGTTGTTCATGCGAGTGCGGGTCGCGTGTGGCTGGTCGCGCAGTTCCCCGCGCCCTGAGGTCAACCTCTGTAACCGGCGGTAACATGTTGCACCATGTGACGTTCGCCGCTCGGCCGCCCAGGGGTGTGCAGGGCTGTTACTCACAAGTAGCATGGGGCTGAGCGCCCGCTCAGCGGATGCTTATGCAGCAGTGCCGTCCCGCACCTCTGGAGGAGAGCCATCGTGCCTCGTACCGTCAGGGACGTCGTCTTCGTCGACGGCGTCCGCACCCCGTTCGGCAAGGCGGGCCCGAAGGGCATCTACCACGAGACCCGCGCGGACGACCTCGTCGTGAAGGCGATCCGGGAGCTGCTGCGCCGCAACCCGGGTCTCGACCCCAAGGCGATCGACGAGGTCGCCATCGCCGCGACCACGCAGATCGGTGACCAGGGGCTGACCCTGGGGCGGACCGCCGGCATTCTCGCCGGGCTGCCGCAGTCGGTCCCCGGGTACTCCATCGACCGGATGTGTGCGGGCGCGCTGACCGCCGTCACCTCGGTCGCCGGTTCCGTCGCCTTCGGTGCGTACGACATCGCCATCGCCGGTGGTGTCGAGCACATGGGCCGTCACCCCATGGGCGAGGGCGTCGACCCGAACCCGCGGTTCGTGAGCGAGAAGCTCGTCGACGAGTCGGCCCTGTTCATGGGCATGACCGCCGAGAACCTGCACGACCGCTACCCGCACATCACCAAGCTGCGCGCCGACGAGTACGCCGTGCGCTCGCAGGAGAAGGCCGCCAAGGCGTACGCCAACGGCAAGATCCAGCAGGACCTGGTGCCGATCTCCGTGCGGAACACCAACGACCAGGTCGGCGAGACCGGTTGGGGTCTCGTCACCGCCGACGAGCCGATGCGGCCGGGGACCACCCTGGAGAACCTGAGCGGGCTGAAGACGCCGTTCCGGGTGCACGGGCGGGTCACCGCGGGCAACGCGGCCGGTCTGAACGACGGCGCGACCGCCTCGCTCATCGCGTCCGAGGACTTCGCGCGCGAGAACAACCTGCCCGTCAAGATGCGCCTCGTCTCGTACGCCTTCGCGGGTGTCGAGCCCGAGGTCATGGGCTACGGGCCGATCCCGGCGACCGAGAAGGCCCTCGCCAAGGCGGGCCTGGGCATCGGTGACATCGGTCTGTTCGAGGTCAACGAGGCGTTCGCCGTCCAGGTGCTGGCCTTCCTCGACCACTACGGCATCGCGGACGACGACGCGCGCGTCAACCAGTACGGCGGTGCCATCGCGTTCGGCCACCCGCTGGCCTCGTCGGGTGTGCGTCTGATGACGCAGCTCGCCCGTCAGTTCGAGGAGCAGCCGGAGGTCCGCTACGGCCTCACCACCATGTGCGTCGGCTTCGGCATGGGCGCCACCGTCATCTGGGAGAACCCGCACCACAAGGACGCCGGAGGCGACAAGTGAGCACCACCACCGAGCTTTTGAAGGGTGCGGCCGAGCTGTTCCCCGACGAGGTCGTGACGTCCGCGCACGTACGCCACCTCGATCTGCCGTTCGGCGCGGGCCGGTTCGCCCTCATCACCCTGGACAACGGCTTCGACCACACCAAGCCGACCACCTTCGGTCCGGCCTCGCTGGCGAACCTGAGCGCCGCCATCGACCAGGTCGAGAAGGAGGCGTCGGCCGGCGAGATCGTCGGTGTCGGCGTCACCGGCAAGCCGTTCATCTTCGCGGTCGGCGCCGACCTCAAGGGCGTCGAGCTGCTGAAGAACCACGACGACGCGCTCGCCATCGGCAAGGGCGGCCACGAGGTCTTCAAGCGGCTGTCCGCGATCGCCGTCCCGACCTTCGCCTACTACAACGGTGCCGCCATGGGCGGTGGCGTCGAGGTCGGTCTGCACTGCGAGTACCGGACCGTGTCGAAGGCCATCGCGGCCTTCTCCCTCCCCGAGGTCTTCCTCGGCCTGGTCCCCGGCTGGGGCGGCTGCACGATCCTGCCGAACCTCATCGGCGCGGAGCGTGCGGTGAGCGTGATCATCGAGAACTCGCTCAACCAGAACAAGCAGCTCAAGGGCCAGCAGGTGCTCGACCTGGGCATCGCCGACGCGCTGTTCGAGGGCGCGGACTTCCTGGAGCAGTCGCTGCTCTGGACGGCTTCCGTCCTCAAGGGCGACATCACGGTCGAGCGTCCGGCGATCGACCGCGGCGAGGCCTGGGACCAGGCGGTCGCCAAGGGCCGGTTCATCGCGGACAGCAAGGTGCACGGGGCGGCTCCGGCCGCATACCGCGCCCTCGACATCATCGCCGCGGCGAAGAACGGCGACCTCCAGCAGGGGTTCGACGCGGAGGACGTGGCCCTCGCCGATCTGATCATGGGTGGCGAACTCCGGTCGGGTATTTATGCCTTCAATTTGGTGCAGAAGCGCGGCAAGCGGCCGGCGGGTGCGCCGGACAAGTCGCTGGCGCGTCCGGTGACGAAGGTGGGCGTGGTCGGTGCGGGTCTGATGGCCTCGCAGCTGGCGCTGCTCTTCCTGCGCCGCCTTGAGGTGCCGGTCGTGCTGACCGACATCGACCAGGAGCGCGTCGACAAGGGTGTGGGCTACGTCCACGCCGAGATCGAGAAGCTGCTCGGCAAGGGCCGGATCAACCAGGACAAGGCCAACCGCCTCAAGGCGCTGGTGACGGGTGTCCTGGACAAGGCGGAGGGCTTCTCCGACGCGGACTTCATCATCGAGGCCGTCTTCGAGGAGATCGGCGTCAAGCAGCAGGTGTTCGCGGAGGTCGAGGCGGTCGCTCCGGCGCACGCGATCCTCGCGACGAACACGTCCTCGCTGTCGGTGACGGAGATGGCGTCGAAGCTGAAGAACCCCGAGCGGGTCGTCGGCTTCCACTTCTTCAACCCGGTCGCGATCCTGCCGCTGCTCGAGATCGTGCGCGGCGAGCAGACGGACGACGCCTCGCTGGCCACGGCGTTCGGTGTCGCCAAGAAGCTGAAGAAGACCGCGGTGCTGGTGAAGGACGCTCCGGCGTTCGTCGTGAACCGTATCCTCACCCGCTTCATGGGTGAGATCCAGAACGTGATCGACGAGGGTACGTCGGTCGAGGTCGCGGAGAAGGCGGTGGAGCCGCTGGGGCTGCCGATGTCTCCGCTGGTGCTGCTGGAGCTGGTCGGTCCCGCTATCGGGCTGCACGTGTCGGAGACGCTGAACCGGGCGTTCCCGGAGCGGTTCACGGTGTCGCCGAACCTGGCTGCTGTCGTCAAGGCGGGGAAGCGCGGCTTCTACGTGTACGACAGTGGGAAGCCGGAGTTGGACCCCGAGGTTGCCGCGCTGCTGAAGCAGGGGGATGTCGCCCTGAGCGAGGAGCAGGTGCGGGACCGGGTGCTCGACGCTGTCGCCCAGGAGATCGGGCTGATGCTCGACGAGGGTGTCGTGGCTGAGGCTCAGGACATCGACCTGTGCCTGATCACGGGCGCCGGGTGGCCGTTCCACCTGGGTGGGATCACGCCTTACCTGGACCGTGAGGGTGTCTCCGAGCGGGTGAACGGGAAGCGGTTCCTGGAGGCCGGGGTGGCTTCCGTACCGGCGTAACGGTTCGTTGGTGGTCGCTGGGTGCCCTGCATGCCGTGTGTGGTGTGCGGGGCACTTGGTTTTTTCGCCCCCGCCGCCCCTACCCATTCCCATCCCTGGGGGCTGCGCCCCCAGACCCCCCTTTTTCGGCCTGAACGGCCTCGTCCTCAAACGCCGGACGGGCTGAAAGATCCAGCCCCTCCGGGGTTCGGGGGCGGAGCCCCCGAGGATGGGAACGGGTAGGGGCGGCGGGGGCGAGAGACAGCCCTCACACCGTCGCCCACGCCTCCAGCGCCAACCCCGGTTCCCGCTTCCTCCGTGCCACCCTCAGGTCCCCGCCCCCGGGTACCACCGTCGCCGCGACCACCCTGCCGTCCGCGTCCTCCGTCAGCGACACCCGTGCGTCCAGCGGGAGTTGGGGGCCCGACTCCGTCCACCACGCCCCCGCCGACTCCTGCTCCGTCGGATACGCCGCGAACGCCACCCGCCCGCTCGCCGAGCGCTGCGCGAGCAACGTGCAGTCGATCTCGTCCAGGGTGCAGCGGATCACCGCCACCGGGCCGGGCCCCGCGCCCGGGAGAACCTCCACCGGCTCGCTCCCCGCCCGCCACGCGCACACCGTGTCCGTCTCGTCCGTGTAGAAGAGCGTCACGTGCTCGTCGGACGTGACCAGCGCCCGCAGGGTGCCCGGACGGGCCGTCACCTTGAGCGGGGTCTCGTCGAGTTCGGGGATCCAGCCGGGGCCGCCCTGCGTCCACCGGACGATGCCGTGGGGCGAGTTGCCGTACAGCTCCACGCGGCCCGAGGTGCGCGTGACCGCCGTCAACTGCTCTTCCACACCTTCGCCTTTGAGGTCGCGCCAGGGACCCCACCCACCGCGCTCCTTCTGGCCGCGCATGCTGACCCCGCCCACCGCGTTCCGTACGAAGACATGGGCGCGGCCCTCCGCGTCGACGGCGACCGCCGGTACGCCCGTCCGGTCGCCCTTCTGGTTCGGGTGGCCGAGGGGCGTCCAGTCGAGGGCGGCGAGAGCGGGGCGGAAGTGGGTGGTGTGGACGAGGCCCGCCTCGCCCTTGACCGTGGGGCGCCAGGTCGCCAAGTGGGCGTACTGGTCGGCGCCTTGACCGACGCCGAGCATGGGGTGCACGCGCTGGTCGCCGCCGATGCGCCTGGGTTCGAGCCAGGGCCCGCCGGGCCGGGACTCCGCACGGCAGACGATCGCGTCCCCCACGGCGTCGTACGCGCTCAGCCGGCCGTCGCGACCCCGTATCAGCCAGTCACCGTTGACCGACTCGGGACGCCCCACGGCCGTGGGCGCGGAAGGAGGAACAATGGGCACTGGACTACTTTAGTGTGCTCTTACCTTTGCCGCGCCTCCCGGCCCCCCTCATCCGGTACAGACGATTCCGGTACTCGCCGTTCCCTTACCTGCCATTGACGGCCATTTCGGTGCCGCGTGCGACCCTGGCCCCATGGACACCCCACGCCTCCTCATCGTCGATGCCGCCAATGTCGTCGGCTCGGTTCCCGACGGCTGGTGGCGGGACCGGCGCGGGGCGGCGGAGCGACTGCGGGACCGGCTGGTCGCGTATGGGGAGAGCGGTTTGCCCGGGCACGCCGGGCCTCTGGAGATCGTCCTCGTCGTCGAGGGCGCTGCCCGTGGAGTCGAGTCCGTTCCCGGTGTACGGGTCGACTCGGCGGCCGGCAGCGGGGACGACCGGATGGTCGAGCTGGTCGCCGAGGCTCAGGGGCGGGACATCCTCGTCGTCACCGCCGATCGTGAACTGCGGCGCAGGGTCGCGGAGTTGGGCGCCGACGTCGCCGGGCCCCGTTCGGTACGGAGCAACTAGCGCACGCCGTGCCGAACGGGGCCCGATGGTCAACTCGCCGACCGTTCAGGTCAGTTGGTGTCGGTCGGGGGCTTGAGCACCTGGCCCACCGTCGTCTCCTGCCGGCGTCCCAGGAGGCTGTGGGAGCGGCCGTACAGGAAGTACACGAGGAAGCCGAGCGCCATCCAGCCCGCGAACCGCAGCCAGGTCTCGGCGGGCAGGTTCAGCATCAGCCAGAGCGAGGCGAGCACCGACAGGATCGGGATGAACGGCACCCACGGGGTGCGGAAGGCCCGGTGCAGGTCGGGGCGGGACCTGCGGAGGATGACCACACCGATCGCCACGACCACGAAGGCGAACAGCGTGCCGATGTTGACCAGTTCGGCGAGTTCGCTCAGCGGGGTGAAGCCGGCGACGATCGCGATGATCACGCCCAGCAGGATCGTCGGGCGGTGCGGGGTCCGGAAGCGCGGGTGGACGTGGGAGAAGAAGCGGGGCAGCAGTCCGTCTCGGCTCATCGCGAAGAAGACCCGGGTCTGGCCGAGGAGAAGGATCATGCAGACCGTTGTCAGGCCCACCGCCGCGCCGAAGCTGATGAAGCCCGCGAACCACGGGTGCCCGGTGGCCTTGAAGGCGTCGGCGAGCGGCGCGGTCACCGACAGCTCGGTGTAGTGCTGCATGCCGGTCACCACGACCGACACCAGGACGTAGAGAGTGGTGCAGATGATGAGGGAGCCGATGATGCCCCGGGGCATGTCCCGCTGCGGGTTCCTGGTCTCCTCGGCGGCCGTGGCCACCACGTCGAAGCCGATGAAGGCGAAGAAGACGACGGAGGCGGCGGTGAAGATGCCCATCACGCCGAAGTTGGAGGGCGCCCAGCCGAACATCAGCTGGATGAGCGGCGATTGGAGACTGTCGCCGGCCGGGACCTCCTGCGCCTTCGGGACGAACGGGTCGTAGTTGTCGCTCTTGATGAAGAAGGCGCCCGCGATGATCACGGTCAGGACGACGGTCACCTTGATGGCGACGACGATCGAGGTGACGCGCGCGGAGAGCTTCGTACCGAGTACGAGGATGGCCGTAAGCACCAGGACCAGTGCGGCGGCGAGGATGTCGAAGCCGAAGCCGTCGGCGCCGTCCCGGCCGCTGAGCGCCTCCGGCAGATGCCAGCCCGCGTTGTCGAGGAGCGAGTCGATGTAGCCGGACCAGCCGACGGCGACCACCGCCGTACCGAGCGCGAACTCCAGCACGAGGTCCCAGCCGATGATCCAGGCGGGCAGTTCGCCGAGCGAGGCGTACGAGAACGTGTACGCGGACCCGGCCACCGGGACCGTGGAGGCGAACTCGGCGTAGCAGAGCGCGGCGAGCGCGCAGACGACACCGGCGACCACGAAGGCCAGGGCGACGGCGGGGCCCGCGTTGTTCTTGGCGACCGTGCCGGTGAGGACGAAGATGCCGGTGCCGATGATGACACCGACGCCGAAGACCGTCAGATCCAGCGCGGACAGGGATTTCTTGAGCGCGTGCTCTGGTTCTTCGGTGTCGAGGATGGACTGTTCGACCTTCTTCGTCCTGAAGAGGGTGCTGCTCACGGGCGTACCTCCCACGCTGTGTCGTCCCGGACATGATCGAGAGGGGGCGTGGTGCGTATGCCCTGACACCAGGGATGTCACGCTAATGGGCCGCTTTCCCCACCGTAAAGGGTGGTGAAAGCGGCCCATTGGGACTCAGGTGTGGGTCAGTCGCGCGCGGGCTCCACCGAGTCGACTTCCGACTGCTCGAACCGTCCGTCGATCTTCGAGACCAGCCCGGTGACCTGGCGGGCGATGTCCGGCGCGGTCAGACCGATCTCCGCCATGACCTCGGCCCGCGAGGCGTGGTCGAGGAAGCGCGGCGGGATACCGAAGTCACGCAGCGGTACGTCGACCCCCGCGTCCCGCAGGGCCTGTGCGACGGCCGAACCGACGCCGCCCACACGGGAGTTGTCCTCGACGGTGACGACCACGCGGTGCCGCTCGGCGAGCGGGGCCATGGCCTCGTCGACGGGCTTGACCCAGCGCGGGTCGACGACGGTGGTGGAGATGCCCTGCTGCTCCAACAGCCCGGCGATCTCCAGGCACATGGGGGCCAGCGCGCCCACGGAGACGAGGAGCACGTCCGGCGTGTCCGTACCCGGCTCCCGCAGTACGTCCATGCCGCCGACGCGTCCCACGGCGGGTACGGCGGGGCCGACGGCGCCCTTCGAGAAGCGGACGACGGTCGGCGCGTCGTCGACCTCGACTGCCTCGCGGAGCTGGGCGCGGACCTGGTCGGCGTCGCGCGGGGCGGCGAGCCGGAGGCCCGGTACGACCTGGAGGATCGACATGTCCCACATGCCGTTGTGGGAGGCGCCGTCGGTGCCGGTGACGCCGGCCCGGTCGAGCACGAACGTCACGCCGCACTTGTGCAGCGCCACGTCCATGAGGACCTGGTCGAAGGCCCGGTTCAGGAAGGTGGCGTACACCGCGAAGACGGGGTGCACTCCCCCGGTGGCGAGGCCGGCCGCGGAGACGGCGCCGTGCTGCTCGGCGATGCCGACGTCGTAGATGCGGTCGGGGAAGGCGTCGGCGAACTTCTTCAGGCCGACCGGCTGGAGCATCGCGGCCGTGATGGCGACGATGTCCTCGCGCTCCTGGCCCAGCTTGACCATCTCGTCGCCGAAGACGGAGGTCCAGTCGGCGCCGGATGCCTTGACCGGCAGGCCGGTGTCGGGGTGGATGGGGCCGATGCCGTGGAAGCGGTCGGCCTCGTCCTGGAGGGCGGGCTGATAGCCACGGCCCTTCTCGGTGAGGCAGTGCACGATGACGGGCCCGCCGAAGCGCTTCGCCCGCGCCAGCGCGGACTCCAGGGCCTCGATGTCGTGGCCGTCGATGGGGCCGACGTACTTGAGTCCGAGGTCCTCGAACATGCCCTGCGG
This sequence comes from Streptomyces sp. GQFP, assembly GCF_021545335.1. GTDB lineage: Bacteria > Actinomycetota > Actinomycetes > Streptomycetales > Streptomycetaceae > Streptomyces. The sequence continues at coordinate 2,072,546 of NZ_CP089312.1, forward strand.
GGCGATGAAGTCCTTGAGGCCCTTCTTGGCGCCGTGCAGGGTCTCGTAGAGCGGCCTGCCGACGACTGGGGTCCGCTCCAGCAGGTCCTTGCCCTTGGCGAGGAACCGCTCGTAGCCGTCCGTCGTGCGCAGGGTGGCCAGGTGGTTGGCGAGGCCGCCGATGGTGGGCGCGTACGAGCGCTCGTTGTCGTTGACGACGATGACCAGCGGGCGGTCCTTGGCGTCGGCGATGTTGTTCAGCGCCTCCCAGGCCATCCCGCCGGTGAGCGCGCCGTCACCGATGACGGCGACCACGTGGTGGTCGTCGCGTTTCTGGACCTGGTTGGCCTTCGCGAGGCCGTCGGCCCAGCCCAGGACCGTCGAGGCGTGCGAGTTCTCGATGACGTCGTGCTCGGACTCGGCCTGCGAGGGGTAGCCGGAGAGGCCGCCCTTCATCTTCAGCTTGGAGAAGTCCTGGCGGCCGGTGAGCAGCTTGTGGACGTAGGACTGGTGGCCCGTGTCCCACAGCACCTTGTCCTTCGGCGAGTCGAAGACCCGGTGCAGCGCGATGGTCAGCTCGACGACACCGAGGTTGGGGCCGAGGTGGCCGCCGGTCTTGGAGACCGCGTCGACGAGGAAGGTCCGGATCTCCTCGGCCAGCTGGTCCAGCTGCTCCAGGCTGAGCCGGTCAAGATCACGCGGTCCCCTGATGCGGGTCAGCAGCGGCACCCGTGCCTCCTTGCAGTAGAGCTGATCGAGCTTTCGCCGGGCGTGTCGAGTCTAGTGTTCCGCCTTCGCGAACAACGCCCGGCCTGTGCGTGATACGTCACGCGATCGGCCGTACCCAAGAAACGGGTTATCTATGACACACCTGTGCCCGGCACCAAGAAACGGTGCCGGGCACATTTGTATGAAAGTGCGCCGCAGGCGCAACTTTCAGGGGCGCGGGGAACTGCGCGACAAGCCACGCACGGGCCGCAGTCGGACAACCACCGCAACCCCCACAGCGCTCCCCCGCTAAGCCCGCCCCGCAGCCTTCTGGCTCTTGCGGGACACCGAGTCGATGACAACCGCACCCAACAGCACCGCACCAGTGATCATGTACTGGATCGACGTGTTCATGTTCAGCAGATCCAGACCCGTCTGGATCGACTGGATCACCAACATACCCAGCAGCGCCGACCACACGGTCCCCCGCCCACCAAACAGGCTGGTGCCACCAATGACCGCCGCCGCGATCGCCAGCATCAGCGTGTTACCGCCACCCGACGTCAGCGAAGCACTCTGCGTCTGACCGGCGAAGAACATACCGCCGACCGCCGCGAACCCACCGGCGATCGCGAAGACCGCGATCCGGATCAGCGGAACGTTGATACCCGCACGCCGAGCCGCCTCGATGCCACCGCCGACCGCGAAGACCTTGCGGCCGAACGTCGTACGCCGCAGCACGAAGTCCACGATCACCAGGCACGCGAGGAAGATCACCAGCGCGTTGGACACACCGGAGGCGGAGTTCAGCACGGCCGCCGCGACGAACGCGGCCACCGCGAGCGCACCGACGCGCAGCGCGATCTCGGCGTTGGTCCGGTAGGGCACTCCCGCGGCCTTGCGGCGGCGCTGCTCGATGATCGATCCGGCGAGCAGGGAGACGACTCCGAGGCCGGCCAGCAGGTAGGCGCCGATGATGGCCTGGTCCATGAAGAAGGACCGCTGCCCGAGGAGGTGCACCGGGCCCTCGTCGGGGATGTTGATGGTGCCGGTCGAGCCGAGCAGCCACAGCATGAGGCCGTTCCAGCCGAGGAAGCCGGCCAGGGTGACCACGAAGGCGGGTACGCCGAGTTTGGCGAAGAACCAGCCGTGCAGGCTTCCGATACCGATGCCGACCACGATGGTCAGCAGCAGGGCGAGCCAGGCGTTCACCCCGTGGTTGACCACGAACACGGCGAACAGTGTGGACGCCAGGCCGCTGACGGAGGCGACGGACAGGTCGATCTCGCCGAGCAGCAGCACGAACACCAGGCCGATGGCGATCATGCCGGTGGCCGACAGGTAGAAGCTGATGTTGGACAGGTTCTCGGCGCTGAGGAACCGGTCGTTCTTCAGCTGGAAGATGGTCCAGATGACGATCAGGCCGATGACGACCGGCAGGGAGCCGATCTCGCCGCCCTTCACCTTGCGCTTGAACTCGGTCCAGTAGCCCTTCAGGCCCTCTTCGCGGACCAGCAGCCGCGGGTCGACGACCTGTACGGCCGCGGCCGTGGGGTCGTCGGCGGGGGCCACGGTGGCCTGAGTCTCGACCACGCCGTCCTTCTTCGCTGTCTTCGACGTGTCGCTCACTTCGCGGCCTCCGTGCTGCGACGCCCCGCACGACGGGTCACGGCGTTTTCCGTGGCCCCGGTGATGGCGGAGATGATCTCTTCCTGACTGGTGTCCTTCACGGAGAAGGAACCGTTGTTCTTGCCCAGGCGCAGCACGGCGACGGTGTCGGCGACCGCCTTCACATCGGCCATGTTGTGGCTGATGAGGATGACGCCGAGGTTGCGCTCACGCAGCCGCTCGACGAGGTCGAGGACCTGTGCGGTCTGCTCGACACCGAGGGCGGCGGTGGGCTCGTCGAGGATGACGACCTTGGGGTCGCCGATCAGCGCGCGGGCGATGGCGACGACCTGGCGCTGGCCGCCGGAGAGGCTCGCGATCGGGATGCGCACGCTGGGGATGCGGATGGAGAGCGTGCTCAGCAGTTCACGCGAGTTCTTCTCCATCGTGACCTCGTCGATGACGCCGCGGCGCAGCAGCTCGCGTCCGAGGTAGAGGTTGCCGACCACATCGAGGTTGTCGCACAGCGCGAGGTCCTGGTAGACCGTCGCGACGCCGAGTCCCTGGGCGTCGTGCGGCCTGTTGATGCTGACCGGCTTGCCCTCCCACTCGATGACGCCGTCATCGATGGGATGCACACCCGCGATCGTCTTGACCAGGGTGGACTTTCCTGCGCCGTTGTCGCCGACGAGCGCGACCACTTCTCCGGCGTGGACCTCCAGTTCGACATCGGTGAGGGCCTGCACCGCACCGAATCGCTTGGAGACTCCGCGCAACGCCAACACGGGCGTAGCGGACACGTGAACCATCTCCTTCGCCGCCTGACCGGCGGGGATGCCGCGCTGTCAAAAGGCGCGGAGGGTTGTGCGCGAGGCACTGGTTTACAAGGTGAACATGCGCGATTCCGCTGCCGAAGGCAACGGGTTCCGTCCGACGCCCGTCCCGGCAGCGGGGTCTGAAGGCCGGGGCGGGCGTCGGACAGGTCTCGCGGGACCGCCGGGCGGTCATGTCCGGGTGGACGCCCGTGAGAGCGCCCACCCGGTGCCGGCGGACTCCTTTGTGCGCCGGTGGCGCTTACTGCAGACCGGCGGTCTTGCAGGCGGCGGCGAACTCGCCGGTGCAGATCTCGGCGACCGTGTACAGCTTGTCCTTGATCACGGTGTCCTCGATGTTGTCCTTCGTCAGCGTGACCGGGGTCAGCAGGTTCGAAGGCACCTTGTCACCGGAACCGCTGGTCTGCGTCGTGCTGGCGAGCGAGTCGATGCTCTTGCCCTCCAGCAGGGCGACGGCCAGTTCGGCGGCGCCGTCGGCCTCCGGCTTGTACGCCTTGTAGATCGTGCTGGCCTGCGTGCCGGCGAGGATCCGCTGGATGCTGCTCAGCTCGGCGTCCTGACCGGTCAGCGGGACGGTGCTGATGCCCGCGCCCTTGAGGACGGTGGCGATACCACCGGCCATGCCGTCGTTGGCCGAGTAGACGCCCGCGATGTTCTTGGCGCCCAGCTGGGTGATGGCGGCGGACATCTTCTGGGCGGCGACCTTGTCGTCCCAGTCGCCGGCCTGCTCGTAGGCGATGTCGACCTTGCCGTCGAGGACGCTGTGGGCGCCCTTCTTGAACAGCCCGGCGTTCGGGTCCGAGGCCAGGCCGTTGATCATGACGACCTTGGCCTTCGGGGTGGCCTTGGCGCCCAGCGCGTCGAGCAGGGACTGGCCCTGGAGCTCGCCGACCTTCTCGTTGTCGAAGGAGATGTACGCGGAGACCGGGCCCTGGGCCAGACGGTCGTACGCGACGACCTTGATGCCCTTGTCGACGGCGGCCTGGATCGAGGACTTGATCGCGGCGGAGTCGACGGCGCTGATCGCGATGACCTTGACGCCCTTGGTGATCATGCTGCTGACCTGCTGGGCCTGGGTCGCGGCGCTGCCGGCCGCGTTGGCGTACTCCAGCGTGCAGTCGGAGCACAGCTCCTTGACCTTGGCGTCGAAGTACGGCTTGTCGAACTTGGCGTAACGGGTGGTGACGCTGTCGGGCAGAAGCAGGCCGATCGACTTGTCGCCGCCGGAGCCGGTGCTGCCGCTGTCCGAGTCGTCGTCTCCGGCCTTGCCACAGGCGGCCACAGCGAGAGCCATGGAGATTGCTGTGGTGCCGATCACGACTCTACGCATCAACGCGTTCATTTGGGGGTGCCTCCCTGACAGGGCCGCAACACTGCGACCGAGGTGGCTGGAAGTCAACTCGGCCACACGTGCGACGTCAAGAAGTAAATCCTTAACGGGTTGGCAACGGCTTTGTTCGTTCTCTAGGTGAAGACAGGAGTGGCTGTGGTCAGCGTGCCGTCCAAAAGGGTCGAATCACCCATCTCGCTCAGCGCGAGAGCGAGTGCTCCGAGCACCTCCGCACGACCTCCAAGTGCCCCCGGAAGAACGGACAGTTGACGTGCCGCACTGGGGATCGCGTAGCGGCCTACGGACTCTCTGATGGGACCGAGCACCAGCTCACCGGCCTCGGCGAGATCACCACCGAGGACCACCCGGCTCGGGTTCAACAGGTTGCAGAGATTGGCGACTCCACTGCCGATGTGTCGGCCGACGTCGGCGATCACGCGACGGCAGCCCGGGTCACCGTCCCGCGCCAGCCGCACGACACCTTCCATGGTCAGGTCGGTTCCGTGGCTGGACTGGAGGAGCGGAAGCACGTAGCGCGCCGCCGTGAAGGTCTCCAGGCAGCCCCGGTTTCCGCAACGGCAGACAGGGCCGGATTCATCAAGAGTAATATGCCCGATTTCTCCCGCTGTGCCACCCGGGCCCCGGTAGATCTTGCCACTGATCACCAGCCCGGCGCCAACGCCGCTCGCGACCTTGATGTACGCCAGGTCGCGCACCCCCCGGCCGCTGCCCCAGACCAGCTCGCCGAGGGCCCCGAGATTGGCGTCGTTGTCCACGTGCACCGGCACGCCGAGGCGGCCCCGCATCTCCTCGCCGGGTCTGGTGCCGATCCACCCGGGCAGGATCGCGCTGGAGCCCAGCGTGCCCGACTCGACGTCGATCGGACCCGGTACGCCCAGGCCCACGCCGGCGATCTTGGAACGGTCGACGCCCGTTGCTGCGATCAGGCGACTGACCAGCTCTTCCGCCCGGTCGAAGCCCTGCGCGGCGGAGGCGTCCACGTCCAGCGGCTCGGACTCCTCGGCCAGCACCTGGTGGGCGAGGTTGCCGATCGCGACGCGCAGGTGGGTGTGCCCGAAGTCGATGCCGATCACGATGCCGGCGTCGCCGCTCAGCGAGACGGCCCGGGCCCGGCGGCCACCCGCCGAGGTGGGCGTGACCTCGACCGTTCCGCCGTCCTTCAGCTCGCGCACGATGTTGGACACCGTGGCCGCGGACAGGCCGGTGGTCCTGGCGATCTCGGCCTGCGTGAGCGACCCGGCGAGGCGTACGGCCCGTACGACCCGTTCCAGGTTGGCTCGGTGCAGTGACGACTGCGACCCCGGAGTCTCCACGACGACCTCCTGCGCACGGGACCGCTTCGATGAGGCCCGTCTATGTCCAACTAGTGAACTCTAAGCTGAGCCGTTAGGGTCGCCTCCCGTCAAGAGGTTGAACTGCATCCGGGGTCTTGTACTCAAAGCAGCGCGCGTGCACCGTTTGCGGTATGCACGCGCGCGTACGGCGGCCGAACGAAAGGTTCCGGTTATTTCAGCGCGCCGGCGGTCAGACCCGTCACCACCTGTCGCTGGAAGATGATGTACGCGGCCAGCACCGGCAGCATCGCCATCACCAGGCCGGCGAAGAGACCCGACCAGTCGCCCTTGTAGCCCTGGCTGGCGGCCAGTTGCACCAGGCCCTGGGTGAGGACCCGCTTGTCGGGGTCGGTGTTGAGCACTGTCGGCAGCATGTACTGGTTCCACTGGCCAAGGAAGTTGAAGATCCCCACGCTGATCAGCCCGGGCTTGGCCATCGGCAGCATGATCTGGAAGAAGGTCCGGGAGTGCGAGGCGCCGTCGACGAAGGCCGCCTCCGCCACCGAGGACGGCAGGGTCCGGAAGAACGCGGTCAGGAAGAAGACCGTGAACGGCAGCGAATAGGCGATGTAGACCAGGATCAGCCCGTGGAGCGTGTTCAGCAGGCCCATGTTGTCCACGACGTAGAACAGCGGGACCAGGGCCAGCATGATCGGGAAGCTCATGCCGCCGATGAACAGGTAGTAGATGAACCGGTTGCCCGGGAACTCGAAACGGGCCAGGACGTACGCCGCCATCGAGCCCAGCACCAGGGTGCCGATGAGCGAACCTGCCACCACCAGGATGGTGTTGAGAAAGTAGTCGCTCATGTTGGCGTCGGTCCAGGCCCGCGCCCAGTTGTCGAAGTGCAGCTCGTCCGGCAGGGACCAGGGTGAGCTGAAGATGGCGTTGTCGTCCTTGAAGGACGTCATCACCGCCCACAGGAGCGGCATCACGACCATGAACGCCCACAGGATGAGCATGCCGTGCGAGAACACGTTGAGGACCCTGCCCTCACGCTTCCCCCGGTCGCCCTTCGCGGGCGCGTCCGCCTTCCGCACGGGCCCTCCGGCCTGCTGGGGGACCGTGTCCGACGGTGTGCTGTCGGTCGTCTTCATAGGTGTCAGTACTCCAGCCGCTCGCGTCGGCCCAGCCGCATCACGAGGGCCGCGAAGGCCAGCGTGACGACGAGCAGGGCGACCCCGATGGTGGTTGCGTAGGCGGCCTGACCGTCGCGGAAGGCCTTCTGGTAGACGTACAGGACCATGACGGTCGTCGAGTAGTCCGGACCGCCGGGCCCGGTCGTCATGATCTGTACGACCGCGAACGACTCGGCGCCCAGCGCGAGGATGCCCATGTAGACCCAGCCGGACTGCACGGTGTCCCACAGCAGCGGCAGGGTGATCCGGAAGAACGTGGTGACCCGGTTCGCGCCGTCGAGCAGCGCGGCCTCGTACAGGTCGGCCGGGATTGAGGCCATGCCCGCGGAGAACAGCACCACGAAGAAGCCGACCGTCGACCAGACCAGCACCGCCATCACACACCACAGGGCGAGGTCCGGGTCGCCCAGCCAGAGCGGCTGGATGCTGCCGAGCCCGATTCCGCGCAGCAGCGAATTGATCGCACCGCTCTCCGGGTTGTACGCGAACGCGAACAGCAGCGCGACGATCGCGATCGACAGGACCTGCGGAAAGAAGTAGACGATTTTGTAGAACGAGGAGCCGCGGACCCCGGAAATCACCGGTCCGCCGCGGCGCCGCTTCCCGCCCACATTGATCATGAAGGCGAAGAACAGCGCCAGACCGATCGTCACCAGCGGCAGCAGCAACGCGAACAGGAGGCTGTGCTGCAACGACTTCCAGAAGATCTCGTCGTCGAACATCCTCTTGTAGTTGTCGAAGCCGACCATCTTGAATTCCGGGCTCAGTCCGGTCCAGTCCGTGAACGAGTAATAGATGGACTGGATGAACGGCCAGACGACGAATAGTGCGTACAGCCCCAGAGGGACCGCCAGGAATCCCACGATGAAGCGGTACTTGCCGTGCTGCATTACCACAGACCCCGTTCCGTACGCGGGTGCCGCCGCCGGTGACTCATCATCAGTTCTCGACCGCTTCGATCACTGGTGCTTGTAGTGCTTGATCGACGTGTCCTTCGCGGTCGCGTCGGCGAAGGCCTGGATCTTCTTGATGGCCTCGGCCGGGGTGAGCCGCCCGGCCATCATCTCGCCGAGTCCCGAGACCCCGATCTGCTCCTTCTGGAGCTGTACGTACCAGTCCTGCATACGCGGGTTGACGACGTTGTCGCCGGCCTTCTCCAGCGCCGCCACACCGGACTTCAGGCCCGGGGTGAGGGTGATGCCGTCGGTGCCGCCGTTGTACGCGGTCAGCGACTTGACCTTGGTGGTGAAGTTCTTCGAGGACGCCTCGCTGAGCATGATGCGCAGCTGTTCCATGCCGCCCGCCGTGTTCTTCGCCTTGGACGGGACGATGAACGGCTCGCCGCCGGAGGCCCAGATCGTGCCGAACGGCAGCTTGTCGGAGCTGTCGATGCCGGTCGGCGCGGAGACGGCGAGGTCGAAGTCGGCCGGCATGACGTTCGCCGACTCGTTCTCCACCCAGGAGCCGTTCGGGATGAACAGCGCCTTGCCCTTGGCCCACGCGGTCTGCGACTGGATGTGGTCGAGACCAGGGGTGCCCTGAAGGACGTACCCCTTCTTGTACAGCTCGTAGTACGCCTCGAAACAGGCCTTGACAGCCGGGTTCTTCCAGGCGTTGGGCTCCAGGTTGTCGATCGCGTCGAGGACCTCGACACCGCCGACCTTGCCGATCATCGGGTAGAGCGAGAAGGGGAGGTAGTACGGGTACTTGCCCGCGTAGGTCCAGCCGGCCATGCCCTTTTTCTTGGCCTTCTCGCACACGGCGAGCATCTCGTCCCACGTCTCCGGGTAGGTGGCGTCGAGCGAGTCCAGGGCCTTCTGGGAGTACCAGACGCCGTACACCGTGTAGGCGTAGTACATGATCCAGACCGGGTCGCCGTCGAGCTGGCCCATCTCGACGATGCCCGGCCGCAGGGTGTCGCGGACCTTCTTGTTCGGGTCGTCGTAGGACGGGGCGTCCAGCAGCGGGGTGAGGTCGGCGAGCTGGCTCTTGCCGGCCAGGACGCCCATGTCCATCTGCTCGGCGCCGGAGTTGTCGATCAGGTCCGGCGGGGTGCCCTGGTTGAAGCGGGGCTGGAGCGTGGACTGGATCTTCTGGGTGGCGGAGAACTTGACCTTCGCCTTGGGGAAGTTCGTCTCGTAGATCTTGACCGCGTCCTCGGCGTACTCCTTGCCGAAACCGCCGTCGAACAGCACGAACTCCATCTGTGCCGTGTCGTTGACTGCTAGGGGGTTCTTCGCGGTCTTCTCGCCCGCGGCGGCCTTGTCCTCGTCGTCTCCGCCGCTGCTCGCACACGCGGACAGGAAGCTCATCGTGGGGACGGAGATCAGGCCGAGCGCAGCAGATCGTTTGATCAGGTCGCGGCGCCCCACACCGTTCACAGGGGTGGTACCGGTGGTGCGGCTCTCGTCGGAGGTGGATCCCATGCTCAAGTCCTCGCCTTCTCCAGGACTCAGGCGGTGAACCGGATCCTCCCGGCACCGCGGTCGGGTCGTACTGGGTCGTGCAGGAAGTACTTAGTGCGTGATGTGCCCTGATCAGAGGGAATACCCGGCGGGCCGCGCGTTCAGCACGTCAAACCACCCTTCCGGCTCTCCCCGCACCTGTCGTCGACCGGTCGAACAGTAGTCAGACGCCGACAGGTATAGTCCACTTCCCGTCAAAGGGGCAAGATCGAATGCAGGGTTGGCCGCGGGTCTTTTCCGAGTTGAGACCTCGCGGAAATATGTGGACCGCACACATCCCTTTGAGCGGGAAATTCGCGATATTGGGCCCGAATGCCGCACCCAACACCCTTGACACCACTGACCACTTGACTCCCTACTGGTTCCTGCGCAGCCAAGGTGACAACGTTGTCCAGGTGGCAGGGAGGGTGCTCTCGCATGCGGTATGGAGTTCGGCACAGGGCTCGGTACGGATGGGAGTTCAGATCAATTTCGGCCATTACGGCGGTGTTCGCACTGGTGATCGGCGGTCAGGGCGCGGCAACCGCGCTGTCCACCGCCGCACCGGCCGCCGACGGGGAGTTCGCCTCCTCGTTCGAGGCGGGTGAACCGGCGCCCGACTGGCTGAACACCGTCGACACGGCGGCCGACGGCACCGAACGCGCCGCGGGCGTGGACGGCGGATACAGCACCGGAATTCCGGGCAATGTGACCGACCAGGTCACGGACGTCCGGGCCAGCGGCGAGAACGCCGGCGCGCGGGAGGTGAAGGAGAACCTCGTCGACGTCGAGCCCAGCACCAAGTGGCTGACGTTCGCCCCCACCGGCTGGGTGGAGTTCGACCTGGCCGCACCGGTCGAGGTGGTCACCTACGCGCTCACGTCGGCCAACGACCACGACGAACGCAACCCGCAGGACTGGACCCTGCGGGGCTCCGCGGACGGCACGAACTGGACCACGGTGGACGCCCGCACCGGCGAGTCCTTCTCCGAGCCGTTCCAGACGAAGACCTACGACATCGCGAGCCCGGCCGAGTACCGGCACTTCCGGCTGGAGATCTCCAAGAACAACGGCGGCGGCATCCTCCAGCTCGCCGACGTCCAGTTCTCCAAGGGCGGCGGCGCCGACCCGCTGCCTCAGGACATGCTCTCGCTGGTCGACAAGGGCCCCAGCGGCTCGCCGACGGCGAAGTCGGGCGCCGGCTTCACCGGCAAGCGGGCGCTGCGCTACGCCGGGCGGCACACCACCGACGGGCGGGCGTACTCGTACAACAAGGTCTTCGACGTCGATGTGGCCGTGGGACGCGACACGCGGCTGTCGTACCGGATCTTCCCGTCGATGGCGGACGGCGACCTGGACTACGACGCCACCAACGTCTCCGTGGACCTCGCCTTCACGGACGGGACGTATCTGAGCGACCTGAAGGCGACCGACCAGCACGGGTTCGCGCTCACCCCGCAGGGGCAGGGGGCGGCCAAGGTCCTCTACGTCAACCAGTGGAACAACGTGGCCTCGCGGATCGGGTCGGTCGCGGCCGGCAAGACCGTCGACCGGATCCTGGTGGCGTACGACTCCCCCAAGGGGCCGGCGAAGTTCCGGGGCTGGCTGGACGACGTGGCGCTGAAGGCCGTACCGCAGGAGAAGCCCAAGGCGCATCTGTCGGACTACGCGTCGACGACCCGTGGCACCAACTCCAGCGGCGGCTTCTCGCGCGGCAACAACTTCCCCGCGACGGCGGTGCCGCACGGGTTCAACTTCTGGACGCCGGTGACCAACGCGGGCTCGCTGAGCTGGCTGTACGACTACGCGCGGGCCAACAACGACGACAACCTGCCGACGATCCAGGCGTTCAGCGCCAGCCATGAGCCCAGCCCCTGGATGGGTGACCGGCAGACCTTCCAGGTGATGCCGTCGGCCGCCGCGGGCACCCCGGACACCGGGCGTACGGCACGGGCGCTGGCCTTCCGGCACGAGAACGAGACCGCGCGGCCGTACTACTACGGGGTGACCTTCGAGAACGGCATGAAGTCGGAGATCGCGCCGACCGACCACGCGGCGGCCCTGCGCTTCACCTACCCGGGTAACGACGCGAGCGTCCTGTTCGACAACGTGACGGACCAGGCGGGCCTGACCCTCGACAAGGCGACCGGCACCTTCACCGGCTACTCCGACGTGAAGTCGGGGCTGTCGACGGGGGCGACCCGACTGTTCGTGTACGGGGTGTTCGACGCGCCGGTGACGGAGGGCTCGTCGAGCGGGGTCAAGGGCCATCTACGCTTCGACGCGGGCGAGGACCGGACGGTCACCCTGCGCATCGCGACCTCGCTCATCAGCATCGACCAGGCCAAGGACAACCTGCGCCAGGAGATCCCGGACGGCACGTCCTTCGAGGCGGTGAAGGCCGGTGCGCAGCGGCAGTGGGACGCGCTGCTGGGGAAGGTCGAGGTGGAGGGGGCGACGCCGGACCAGCTGACGACGCTGTACTCCAGCCTGTACCGGCTGTATCTGTACCCCAACTCCGGCTTCGAGAAGGTCGGTTCGAAGTACCAGTACGCGTCGCCGTTCTCCCCGATGCCGGGTCCCGACACCCCGACGCACACCGGGGCGAAGATCGTGGACGGCAAGGTGTACGTCAACAACGGCTTCTGGGACACGTATCGGACGACCTGGCCCGCCTACTCGCTTCTGACGCCCCGTCAAGCAGGTGAGATGGTCGACGGGTTCGTCCAGCAGTACAAGGACGGCGGCTGGACCTCGCGCTGGTCCTCCCCCGGGTACGCCGACCTGATGACCGGCACCTCCTCGGACGTGGCCTTCGCGGACGCGTACGTGAAGGGCGTCGACTTCGACGCGAGGTCGGCCTACGACGCGGCCCTGAAGAACGCCACGGTCGTGCCCCCGTCCGCGGGCGTCGGCCGCAAGGGCATGGCCACCTCGCCGTTCCTCGGCTACACGAGCACCGACACCCACGAGGGCCTGTCGTGGGCGCTGGAGGGCTATCTCAACGACTACGGCATCGCGCGGATGGGCCAGGCGCTCTACAAGAAGACCGGCGAGAAGCGCTACAAGGAGGAGTCGGAGTACTTCCTCGACCGCGCCCAGGACTACGTGAACCTCTTCGACTCCCAGGCCGGCTTCTTCCAGGGGCGCACCGAGACGGGCGAGTGGCGCGTCGAGTCCTCGAAGTACGACCCGAGGGTGTGGGGCCACGACTACACCGAGACCAACGGCTGGGGCTACGCCTTCACCGCCCCGCAGGACAGCCGGGGTCTGGCCAACCTGTACGGCGGGCGCGCGGGGTTGGCTGAGAAGCTGGACGCGTACTTCTCGACGCCGGAGACGGCCTCGCCGGACTTCATCGGCTCCTATACCGGGGTCATCCACGAGATGACGGAGGCCCGGGACGTCCGGATGGGCATGTACGGCCACTCCAACCAGGTGGCCCACCACGTGAACTACATGTACGACGCGGCGGGCCGGCCCTGGAAGACGCAGAAGAACGTCCGCGAGGTCCTCTCGCGGCTCTACACGGGCAGCGAGATCGGGCAGGGCTACCACGGCGACGAGGACAACGGCGAGCAGTCGGCCTGGTACCTGTTCTCGGCGCTCGGCTTCTACCCGCTGGTCATGGGCAGCGGCGAATACGCCATCGGCTCCCCGCTGTTCACGAAGGCGACGGTGCACTTGGAGAACGGACGGGACCTGGTGATCAAGGCCCCGAAGAACAGCGCGCGGAACGTGTACGTCCAAGGCTTGAAGGTCAACGGCAAGTCCTGGACGTCGACTTCACTCCACCACTCGATCGTCTCCCGGGGCGGAACCCTGGAGTTCGACATGGGCGCCAAGCCCTCGACATGGGGAACGTCCAAGAGCGCAGCGCCGGTGTCGATCACCAAGGACGACAAGGTGCCGACGCCTCGGGCGGATGTGGTGGTGGGTGAGGGCGCGTTGAACGAGGAGTTGTTCGACAACACGTCGGCGACCAACGCGACGATGACGTCCGTGGAGCTACCGCTCGGCGGTCGCACGAAGGCGGTCCAGTACACGCTGACGTCGGCGGATCGGGCTGCGGCCCCGACGGGCTGGGTGCTGCAGGGCTCCTCGGACGGCACCAACTGGCGGACACTGGACCGGCGTTCGGGTGAGTCGTTCCGGTGGGACCGGCAGACCCGGGCGTTCTCGGTGACGTCGGCGGGGTCGTATGCGCAGTACCGGCTGGTGTTCGACGGGGAGTCGACGTTGGCGGAGGTGGAGTTGCTGGGCTGATCGGCCGATCGGCTGTCGGTGCATGGTGGAGCGGGCTCGGGGTTTTGCCCCGGGCCCGCTTCGCTGTTCAGGGGTCGGGGAAGCGGGCGGGGAGACGGGGCAGTAACCGGCGTAGTGCTTCCGCGTGTTGGTGAACGCGCTTGAGCAGAGAGCGTCGGTTGTGGACGGTGCCAGGGACGTCCTGGGGTGGGCCGCAGCCGACGGCTGTGTAGAGGTCGTCCAGATACGCACCCCACCCTCGTGTACCGTCCGGCGCGATCGGGCTCAGACGCGTCCACACGCAGGGCTCAGGTCGTCCCAGATGGCAGCAGAGGCGCACTTCCAGGTCAACGCGGCAGTACCTGAGCCCGAGGTCGTGGTCCTCCGGCTCGGCGAAGCCCTCGGTCTCGACGAGGAACGCGAAGGCGATGCGCGCCTCGGACCTGAACTCCTCGGGAAGGTTCGGCCGTTGCCCCATCCGTCGATGGTGTCAGCCAACGGCGAGGGTGAAAACGTGCACGTTCGTATTGGCCGGCAACCGTACGCTCGCGATGCTCCGGCCGGCCTGAGCCGTGAACGGCCGCGTCGCGAAGACGTACGTCGGGACCGGGTCCCGGCCCGCTCCCGAGACGTTCCGGTACTCGACCCTCGCCACGACCTCGTTGCCGTACTGGACGGTTCCCGTGCCGCCGCCGAGGGTCCAGTCGGTGAGGGCGAGGTCAATCGTGTCGGTGGTGCCGTCGGTGTACGTGACGGTCGCCTGTGTTCGCTGGTTGCCGAAGGCCGCGCTGCCGATGAACGACAACCGGGTTGCGGGAGTCGCGAGTTGGAGTGTCTGGGCCGTCGCCGACGCGTTGTCCGGGCGGCCCGGCGGTGAGGCCGGCCAGGTGAAGGACAGGCCTGTCGGGAGGCTCCCCCGTGTTCCCGGGAACAGGCCCGCCGCTGCCAGGGCCTGGCGGGAGTAGCTCCAGCCGGCGCCGTCGTAGTCGGCCTCGGTGTGGTCGCCGGTGTCGTCGGAGGTGCCCGTGTTGTTGTAGGCGGCGAGGAGGGAGCCGGGGGCCGCCACCGTGAGGGCGATCGGCTGCTCGTACGCCGTGTTCGTCGACGTGACCTTGATCCTCGCCTCGTAGAAGCCCTGGTCGGTCGTGGCCGGTGCGGCGAGCGTGATCCGCCGGGTGCCATCAACTACCCTGCCGGACGCCGGTGTTGCCGTTACACCCGGCGGAGTCTCCACCTCGAAGCGCACCTCCGGGGACTTGCCGTCGGCTCCCGTAAGGGACAGCGCGCGGATGTCCACCCCCGCGCCGCCTCCCGGTGCGAGCGTCACCGTGGTCGGACCTACGCCGATCTGGTATGGCTGCTCGCCCGAGCGGAAGGACGGCGGGGCGTCCGATCGAGCACTGCCCCAGGTGGGGTGCGGGGTGGTGGCCAGGGTGTAGTTCAAGGTGCCGCCCTGTCGGACGAAGGACGCCGGGAGCCAAGGGCGGGTGCTCGTACGGCCGTTGACCGCGAGGGAGTGGACGTACGGGGCGTTCGCCGCCGCTCCCTCCGCGTGGATCGAGATGTCGTTGACGTACGGGCGGGTGATCTCGATCCTCGGGAACAGGGGTGAGGCCAGGACCAGTTCGGCTCGGGACGGGACCTGGAGGTACATGCCGAGCGCGGCGAAGACGTACCAGGAGGACATCGCGCCCAGGTCGTCGTTGCCGGGGATGCCGCCGGGGCGGGTGGACCAGAGGCTCGTCATCGCCGCGCGTACCGTCTCCTGCGTTTTGTGCGGGGCGCCCGCGTAGGCGTACAGGTAGGGGACGTTGACCGAGGGTTCGTTGTCCAGCTCGGACTTCTCTCCGCCGCTGCCGGTGAGGGCCCAGGTGCCGTCGGCGTGGTGGAAGAAGGCGTCCAGGCGGTCGATCGCCTTGGCCTTGCCTCCCATTGCTGCGAACAGGCCTGCCAGGTTGTGCGGGACCATCCAGGTGTACTGGGCCGCCGTACCCTCGACGAATCCTCTGCCGGTGGCCGGGGTGAAGCCGGTGGCCCAACTGCCGTCCGCCCTGCGGTCGGTGATGTAGCCGCCGCTGCGGTGTGCCGCGATGTTGAAGCTGTTCTGCCACCACTGGGCGCGTTTCATGAACTCGGCCGCCGTTCCCTTCCGCCCTGCCGCGTGCGCCAGTTGGGACAGTGCGAAGTCCGCGCCCGACATCTCCAGGGTCTCCGCCGCGCCGGCCCAGGCGTTGGACACCGACGGCATGTAGCGGTGGGCCAAGTACTTGTCCAGGGACGGGCGTTGGCCGACCGACAGGACCGGTCTGCCCGTCGGGGACAGGTCCTGCCGTGTCGGTGTCGTCGCCGCCCGGACCAGGGAGTCCAGCGCGCCTCGGAGGTCGAAGTGCCTGCCGCCGAAGGCGTGGATGCCGGCGAGGGCGGCGGGCGACGGGTCGCCGTTCATGACGTGGGTGCCGCTCGCGCCGTGCAGCCAGCGGTCCCACAACCCGCCGTTCTGGCGGGCGAGTTCGTACAGGGACTGGGCGATGTCCGAGCCCGTGTCGGGGTCGAGGAGGGTCAGCAGCTGGACCTGGGAGCGGTAGACGTCCCAGCCGGAGAAGGTGCCGTACTGGTTGTCGTGGCTCACCCGGACCCGGTGGACCCTGCCGTCGGCGCCCCGGTATCGGCGATCGGCGTCGCTGATGACGTTCGGGTGGAGGAGGGAGTGGTAGAGGGCGGTGTAGAAGGTGGTGCGTTCGGCTTCCGTGCCGCCGCCGATCCGGATCGCGGCCAGCTTTTCCCGCCAGGCCAGTTGGGCTGTCGACTGGACCGAGGTGAAGGTGCGGGTCGGTGGGTTCTCGGCAGCCAGGTTCGCCTCGGCGCCTGCCCTGCTGACGTACGAGATACCGACCTTGACGCCCACCGGGCCCGTGCCGGGCTCGAACTCCACATAGCCGCCTGCCCCTTTGCCCGTCACGGGACGGCCGTTGTCGGCGGTGAAGCCGCCCGTGCCGCCGGACGTGGATGTCGACCCCGGGCTCAGGCGGTCGTCCTGCCAGGTGCCCGTCGACTTGAAGGCTCGGTCGAAGCGGGCCGTGAAGTGGAGGGTGTAGTACGGGCGTCGGCCCTCCGGGTCGAGGTGGCCGCAGAAGTTGCCGGAGGTGACCGAGCCGGAGACCGTGCGGGCGGCGGGGTCGATCGTGACCGTCGAATCCGTCGAGCCCACCTCGGAGTTGGCGGTGCGGATCAGCAACGAGGCCGGTCTGTCGGGTGGGTAGGTGAAGCGGGCCGAGCCGGTGCGGGTGGTCGCCGTGAGGTCGGCGGTGACCCCGGATGCCATGCCTACCCGGTAGTGGCCCGGCTCCGCCGTCTCGTCGGCGTGGTTGAAGTCGGCCGCGTACACCGCGTCCCGGGTGTCGCTCGCCGGGGAGGAGGTGACCTGTCCGGCGTACGGGAAGAACGGGATGTCGCCGCTGCCGCCCGCGCAGCCCGTGCCGGACATGTGGGTGAGGCTGAAGCCCCGGATGCGGGTGGCGTCGTAGTGGTAGCCGCCGGGGGCTGCTGTGCGGGTGGCGTCGCCGCGGGTGTTCTCGGGGCTCCAGGAGAGCATGCCGAACGGGACGACCGCGCCCGGGAAGACATCGCCGCCGTTCCTGGTGCCGATGAGCGGATCGACGTACGGGGTGGGGTCCTCCACGAGCGGGCTTGCGGACGCGTCCGCCGGAGTGGGGGCGCCCAGCGCCAACGCGGCAGCGAGCAGCAGGGACGGCAGCAGGGACGTGGGGCGGACACGCATGACGCGGACCCTCCTTCTTCGGACGGGTCGCGCACACAGGTCGCACAAGCCGCGGGGACAGTGACGTCCGCCAGCGGTACCACGGGAGGGCCGGCGCCGCCGAGAAGGCACGGGGGCGGGTCATGCGTACGGGCGATCGCGTGCTCTCCTGCAGGAACCGCCGGGGAGCCAACCGGCTTGACGGTGTTGTCCATTGGGGCGATAGAGTGATCTTCGGACCACTGGACAACGTTGTCTCCAGCGTCGTCTCCAGTGCTTGGTCCCGTCCCGAGAACCGCTCCACCCGGGCCTCATCCCCCGTGCCGGCCCGGCTCGCGGACCCGGTGGGTATCGACCACCGGGTCCGCCCTGAGCAGGCCGAAGCCCGACAGGTCTAACCGACCCGACAGGGCAGGGTGGTTGACGTATCACCGCCGGAGCCCTGGACGACGTACCCGAAGGTCGCGGTCCCGCCCGGATCCAGTGAGCCGTTCCAGTTGGCGTTGTGGACCATCACCGCCTGGCCGTTGTAGGTGGGGTTGCCGTTCCAGAGGCTGGCGACCGACTGGCCGGCCGGGAGGGTCCAGTCGACCATCCAGCCGAGCATCGGCACCGTGCCGGAGTTGGTGACGGTCACCTCGGACTGGTAGCCGCCGCTCCAACTGCCCGTCGTACGACGGGAGGCGGTGCACGCGCCGGGCGGGGGCTCGGTGGGCGGGTTGCCCGGGTCCTTGATACCGGTCACCTCGCCGTTGCCGCCGTCGAAGACGACGTCGGAGCAGGAGTAGAAGGTCTCCGCGCTGTCGGAGCGCTGCCACACCATGTAGATGAGGTGGCGGCCCGACTTGTTCGCCGGAAGCTGGCCGGTCCAGGAGTAGTTGGCCTCGACGTTGCCCGGGGTGCCGTTGAGCGGCGGGTGGTCGACGCTCAGGAACGGCTGGGACTCGATCGCGTCCCAGGTGAGCGTCTGGGTCGGGTCGAAGCCGTCCTTGGTGATGTAGACGTAGAACCAACCCGGGTGCGCCGCCCACGCGTTGTACGAGAAGTCGACGGTGGCGCCCGAGGTGAGATGGGTCAACGGCCAGTCGGCGCTGGGGGTGTTGAACCCGGTGAAGTTGGTGTTGCCGCCGCTGCACAGTTCGCCGTCCGGGACGAAGCCCCGGGTGCGGCCGGCGCCGTCCGAGCGGAGCACCGAGAACCAATTGTAGAACGGCGTGGTGCCGCTGACCTGTTGGGCCGTCTTGCAGGCCGGGTTGACCGCCTGGATCTCACCGGTGTCGGTGAGGGCGTCCTGCCAGCACAGGAAGGTACGGCTGCCGGGTTTCATCGGGGTGCCGTGCGCCTCCGCGTCACCGCCCGCCGTGACGACCAGGCCGAGGGCCGGGATCGCGGTGAGCAGGGCCAGGAGGACGAGGAGGAGGGCTCTGCCCCGGGTGGGGAGGGGTAAGCGGGGTGGGGTGCGGGGGGAGGGTGGGGGTAGCGAGGTGGATGTCATGGCCATGTCATGATCTCCTTCAGTCGTACGCGGTACGCCGTACGTCGTGCGGTCCGTACGGAACGTGCGGGTGAAGGGGCGCGCCCGGCGGGGGGTGCGCGAGAGGTGCGATGCGTGTGCGTGGGGAGTGGTGGGGTGGGAGCGGGTCCCGGTTGTGCGGGTTCCGGTCCGCTCGGTGTGGGAGCGCTCCCACCCCACTCTCCTTCGAAGCTAGCGCTGCGCGGGGCGGTTGTAAACGGCTGACGCACAAGGTGCCTTGACGCACGAGAGCCGCATCCGGGTGGATGCGGCTCTCGTGATCAACTCCTGATGGTTGTACGGAGGTCAGGGCGGGTCGGGGTCGGCTGCGGTGCCGGTGTCGCGGTGGGCAGTTCGATCGTGAACTCGGTGTGCCCTGGGGCGCTTTGGACGTCGATGCTGCCTCCGTGGGCCGTCACGATCGCCGTCACGATGGCGAGGCCGAGGCCCGAACCGCCGTCCTGGGGGCTCGTACGGGCGCGGGAGGCGTCGGCGCGGGTGAAGCGTTCGAAGACCGACGGGAGCAGGTGCGGCGGGATGCCGGGGCCGTCGTCGCGTACGCGGATGACGCAGCGCTCGTCCACGACCTCGATCGAGGCCATCACCGTCGTACCGGCGGGTGTGTGCACCCGGGCGTTGGCCAGCAGGTTGGCGACCACCTGGTGCAGCCTGGCCTCGTCGCCGGAGACCAGCGCCGGGGAGTCGAGGAGCAGCGCCAGCTGCCAGTTGTGGTGCTCGCCGGCGGCCCGCGCGTCCCACACCGACTCGGCGACCACCGCCGCGAGGTCCACCTCGGCCGACTGCAACGGCCGCCCCTCGTCGAGCCGGGCGAGCAGCAGCAGGTCCTCCACCAGCCCGGTCATCCGCGCCGACTCCGCCGACACCCGCCGCCAGGCCATCGCGGGCTCGATCCGCTGCGTACCCCGGTTCATGAGTTCGGCGTATCCGGCGATCGAGGCGAGCGGGGTACGGAGTTCATGGCTGGCGTCGGCCAGGAAGCGCCGCATGCGTTCCTCGCCGGCCTGGCGTTCGGCGAGGGACGACTCGACGTGGTCGATCATCCGGTTGAGGGCGGCGCCGACCTGGCCCGCCTCGCTGCCCGGGTCGGTGTCGCGTTCCGGGACGCGGGTGAGGCCGACGACCGCGCCCCGGCCCAGCGGCGCCCGCGAGACCTCGACCGCGGTGGCCGCGACCCGGCCCAGGGGCCGCAGTTGACGTCGTATGACGACCGCGCAGAGGCAGCCCGCGATCGTCAGTCCGACCGCCGCCACCACGGCCTCGACGACGACCAGGCCCCGGATCATGTTCTGGACGTCGTCCATGGGCAGCCCGGTCAGCACCCGGACGCCGTTGTCCGAGGTGCCGCCGATCGCCGTGATCCGGTAGGTGCCGAGGCCCGGCACGGTACGGGTGTGCATCCTGCCGTCGGCCCTGATGCCGGCCAACGCCTTCCGCTGGGCGGAGTCGAGGTCCTGCGGCGCCGCGTCCTGGGCGACGACCTGGGCGGTGAGCAGCTTGCCGTCGGCGGAGAGGCGGGCGGCCAGGGTTCCGGCGGGCTGGCCGTTCTCGTTGAGGAAGCCGAGGTCGGTGTCCGTCTCGGGGTGGAGCGCGGCGCCGCCCTGGCTGCGGGCGACGGCGTTGGCGACGCGGTCGTCGAGGCTGCCCAGCAGGTATCTCTGCTGGGCGAAGATGGTCGTGACCGCCATGGCGCCGCACACGGCGGCCAGGGTGACGCCGATGAAGAACAGCAGGCGGGTCCGCAGTGAGCGCCCGCGCAGTCGTACGGTCATCTCCCGTCCTCCCCCGCCCGGATCGCGTACCCGAGTCCGCGCACGGTGTGGATCATCGGGGCCCTGCCCTTGTCGATCTTGCGGCGCAGGCTGGAGATGTAGACCTCGACGAGGTTGTCGCCGCTGTCGAAGCAGCTGGTCCAGACGTGGTCGAGGATCTGGCTCTTGCTGAGCACCTGGCGCGGATGGCCCATCAGCAGGCTGAGCAGGTCGAACTCCTTGGCGGTGAGCTGGACGGGCGTGCCGTCGCGGTGCACCTCGCGGGTCTCCTCGGTGATCACGAGGTCGCCGAGGACGCGTACGGAGTCGTCGGTGCGGGTCTGTTCGGCGCCGCAGCGGCGGAGCAGTCCACGCAGCCGCAGGACTACCTCCTCCAGGGAGAACGGCTTGGTGACGTAGTCGTCGGCGCCCGCCTCCAGGCCGTCGAGCCGGTGTTCGAGAGCGTCGCGGGCGGTGAGCATGAGCACGGGCAGGCGCGGGCTCTCGTAGCGCAGCCTGCGCAGCACCTGGAGGCCGTCGAGGTCCGGCAGCATGCCGTCGAGGACGACGGCATGCGGGGCCGAGGAGCGGGCGACGCGCAGCGCGCTCTCGCCGTCGAAGGCCGGGTAGGGCCGCCAGCCCGCCTCGGTGGCGGCGACGCACAGCAGTTCCGTGAGCGCCGGTTCGTCGTCGACGATCAGCACACGGACATGACCGCCGCGAACCCCAGAAGTGCCAGACATGTCCTGATCGTGTCCCGGTTTCCTGGGGGAATCCTGTGTTCAACCTGGGCGACGGCCGTGGGACGCCCTCCCGGTGGCATCGGATGCGGTCAACTGCCTTGACCGAAGGCGGCATTGGCACTCCCCGGCCACCCGAATCCCTTGAGCCCCTTTGTCTGCGGCGACCACTCTGATCACTGGCTTCCGCTCACCAGGCCGGAAGCGTTCTCAGAGTTCGAGCGTTCAGGGGAGGACCTCCACCCATGCGAAGACTCCATGCCCTCTGGGCCGTGGCAGGCGCGGCCGGGCTGGTCGCGGGTGCGATCGCGCCCGCGGCGGCCGGACCGGTGTCTCCGGTCACCACCACGCCCAAGAGCACCGGCACCGTTGCCGTCCCGGCGCAGACGGTCACCCTCATCACCGGCGACACCGTCTCCCTCACCACGGGAGCGGACGGCAAGAACGCCGTCGACGTCCGGCGCGGCACGGGCCGCGAGGCCGCCACCTTCCTGTCCAGCGAGAAGAACGGCGAGGTCAGCGTCCTGCCGACGGATGCGATCCCGCTGATCCAGGCGGGCCGTCTCGACCCGGCCCTGTTCAACGTCACCCAGCTCGTCAAGCAGGGCTACTCGGACGCGAGGACCGGCGCCACCCCTGTCATCGCGACGTACAGCAAGGGCAGCGCGACCCCCGAGGGCGCGCGCCGGACGCTCGCGCTGCCCGGGATCGACGGCGCCGCGCTGAGCGCGAAGAAGTCCAGCGCCTTCTGGACGGACATCGCCCCGGCCCTCGGCACCGAGCCCACCGCGAAGGCCGCGAAGCAGCTCGGCGAGGGCATCGACAAGCTCTGGCTGGACGCCCAGGTGAAGGCGTCCCTCGATGTGAGTGTCCCGCAGATCGGCGCGCCCGAGGTGTGGCAGGCGGGCTACGACGGGAAGGGCGTCAAGGTCGCCGTCCTGGACACGGGCGTGGACACCGGACACCCGGACCTCGCGGGGAAGATCGCGGAGTCGACGAGTTTCGTGCCGGACCAGGCGGTGCAGGACGGCCACGGTCACGGCACTCATGTGGCGTCCACGATCGTCGGTTCGGGCGCGGCCTCGGACGGCAGGCTCAAGGGTGTCGCCCCGGGCGCGGAGCTGCTGGTCGGCAAGGTGCTGGGCAACGACGGTCGCGGCCAGTCCTCCTGGATCATCGCGGGCATGGAGTGGGCGGCGCACTCCGGTGCGAAGATCGTCTCCATGTCGCTGGGCGGTACGGCGACCGGCGCGTCCGACGTGCTCAGTGAGACCGTCGACGAGCTGTCCGCCTCCACCGGCGCCCTCTTCGTGGTCGCGTCGGGCAACGCGGGCCCCTACGAGCAGTCGGTCGGCACCCCGGGCATCGCCGACTCGGCGCTGACGGTGGGCGCGGTCGACAAGTCCGACAAGCTCGCGTCGTTCTCCAGCCGTGGCCCGCGCCTCGGTGACTTCGCGGTCAAGCCGGAGATCACCGCGCCGGGCGTGGGCATCGTGGCGGCCCGTGCGGCAGGCACCACCATGGGTACGCCGGTCGACGCCGACTACACGGCGGCGAACGGTACGTCGATGGCGACCCCGCATGTCGCGGGTGCGGCGGCACTGGTCGCGCAGGCCCATCCGGACTGGACGGGCGAGCAGCTCAAGCAGTCCCTGGCCAGCACGGCGAAGACGAACGACGTCAACTCCGTGTTCGAGCAGGGCGACGGCCGGGTCGATGTCGCACGGGCGGCCGGGCAGGGCGTGTTCGCGACGTCGGCGCTGAGCTTCGGCAAGTTCGAGGACGGCGACACGGGAGTCGTCGGCAAGGACATCACGTACACCAACACCACTGACAAGGCGGTGGAGTTGACGGTCTCGTCCAGCCTCGCCGCAGCCGCCCCTGGCGTCGGTACGGTCACCGTCCCCGCCAAGGGCACCGCCACGGTCCCGGTCTCGGTCGACCCGGCCGCGCAGGCCCAGGGCCGGTACACGGGCCACGTCACGGCGACCGCCGACGGCATCGAGGTCACCACGGCCGTCGGCTTCGAGAAGGCGCCGAAGACGTACGACCTCAAGGTCTCCCTCCTGGCCCGCGACGGCAAGGCGCCCACCGGGGGCTCGATCTACACGCTCATGGAGCTGAACCGCGCCTACCCCGACGAGTACGGCTTCCTCGGAAGCGGCTGGACCTGGCAGGTCCCGGCCGGCACCTACGCCATCTCGACCTGGATCCCCGACCGTGACGCGGGCGGGACGGCCGTCGGCACCTCGGTCGTCTCCAGCCCCGAGATCAAGGTGGGCGGGGACACGGAGGTCGTCCTCGACGCCCGCAAGGCGGTGGAGATCAAGCCGAAGACCAAGCAGAACTCCGAGTTCAAGGGCTTCAGCACCAATGTGCACCGCGAGGGGCCGGGCAACGGCTGGGGCCTCACCTACAGCCAGGGCTTCTGGACCGACCACGTCTATGTGGCGCCGACCCCCGAGGTCACCATCGGAAGCCTGGAGTTCTCCGCCAAGTTCCGGCTGTACGAGAAGGAGTTGACGGCGAGCGTCACCAGCCCGGAGAAGACCGAGCTGTCCTCGCTCTACTACTCCCAGACGTACGAGGACTTCCCGTTGAAGATCAGCGGTGACCACAAGGTCCGGGCGGTGGACGCGGGCGGCGGTACCGAGGCCGACTTCGCGGGGCTCGACGTCAAGGGCAAGGTGGCGGTGGTCAGGATCGGCGCCACGGACCGCGCACAGAGTGCCCTGGACAACGCGACCAAGGCGGGCGCCGGTTACCTCATCGTGTACCGCGACAAGCCCGGTTTCTGGATCGAGGCCGTGGACCGCGCGACCACCGTCCCGCTGATGATCGCCACCGGCGAGGAGGGCGCCAAGCTCACCTCCCTGCTGAAGACCGGCAAGAAGGTCACGCTCAAGCTGAGCGGCACACCGGTCAGCCCGTACGTCTACAACGTGCTCGTCGCGCAGAGCGGTTCCATCTCCGCGGACCAGACGTACAGCCTGGACAAGTCCAACACGGTGAAGCGGCACGCCCGTTACTACGGGGCGACGGCCGGCGAGATCGGCGCGGACGCCCTGTACACCTTCCGCCCCTGGCAGCTCTTCGGCATCGAGAGCAGCGTGTACACGGAGCTGGGCACGGAACGCGACGAGTACTACTACGTCGACCCGGACACCCGTACCTGGCACGTCGTCTATCCCAACTGGAACACGTACAGGGGCCAGTGGAGCCCGCTGCGGACCTTCACCGAGCCGGGTACGGAGAAGGGCACCGAGAACTGGCTGCGGCAGGTCATCCGCCCGGGCACCAGTGAGGAGTACGGCCACTCCGAGCGCACCGGCGACAAACTCACCATGTCGGTGGCGGAGTTGACCGACTCCACGCCGGGCCACTACGGCTACATCGACGGCACCGACAGCACCGCGAAGGGCAAGCTCTACGCGGACGGGCAGTTGGTCGGCGACTCGACGTTCGGCGGGTACGGCATCTTCGACGTCCCGGCGGACAAGGCCTCCTACCGCTTCGAGCTGGATGTGCAGCGGCGGGCGGAGTGGGCCAAGTACTCCACGAGCACGCACACCGAGTGGACCTTCGCCTCGGCGCACACCGAGGCCGCGACGGCACTGCCGCTGCTCACGGTCGGTATCGCCCCGAAGGGCCTCGACCTCCTCAACCGGGCTGAGCGCAAGGGGGAGTTGGAGGTCGCGCTGCCCGTCGCCAACCAGCTGGGAAGCGTGCAGGCGAGCAGTCTGAAGGCCTGGGTCTCCTTTGACGACGGCACCTCCTGGAAGGAAGTGAAGGTCAGCGGCGGCAAGGCACGGTTCAGGGCCGCGAAGGGCGCCGAGTCGGTGTCGCTGCGGGTACGGGCCGCCGACCGGGCAGGCAACGGCATCGACCAGACCGTGCTGCGGGCGTTCGGCCTGAAGTAACTCCCGTCGCCTGTGCATCAGCCTTAACAAGGATCCTCTAGCGTGCCGAGTCATGGTGAACACGGCATATGACACGGCAAGACAGACCCCTGCCGCGAGCCCATGGTCCGCGGTGGGGGTCTCCGCCTTCGACGAGCGGGTGTACCAGTCGGTCCTCCATCAGCCCGACGCGGGCGCGGCCGGCTGGGCGCTGCTGACCGGCGCCTCTCCGGGCCGGGTCCGCGAGTCCTGCAACCGGCTGCTCGCGCTCGGTCTGCTCCAGCCGCCGGACTCCATGGGCGGGTTACGCGCGGTCGACCCGAGGGTGGCGATCCGCGCGCTGATCCGGCAGCGGGAGACGGAGTCCGAACTGCTCGCCGCCACCGCCGAGGAGATGGCCGCCTCCTACGAGGCCGGGCTGCTGCGGGAGGAGCCGTCCCGCCTGGTCGAGGTGGTCTCCGGGGAGGGCGCCAACGCGGCCCGCCTGGAGGAGCTGTACGCGCGCGCCGAGCACGAGGTGTGCGTCTTCGACACTCCCCCGTATCTGGCCCCGCGCACCCCGCAGTTGGACCTCCAGTCCGATCTCCTCAGCCGGGGGATCGTGTACCGCACGGTGTACGCGGCGACCGCCCTGGAGGATCCCGACGTCCTCTTCCACGCCTGGAAGATGGTCGAACTCGGCGAGCAGGCCCGGGTGTTGCCCTCGGTGCCGGTCAAGATGCTGGTGGTCGACGGGCGTCGGGCGATGCTTCCGCTGACCGCGTCCGACTCGGGCGGCTACTGCGCGGCGGTCGTACGGCACTCGGCGGTGACCGAGGCCCTGCAGAAGCTCTTCGACCTGGCCTGGCAGCAGGCGACACCACTCGGCCAGGGGGTCGGCGAGGGTGAACTCTCCGAGGGCGAGCGGACGTTGACCCGGCTGCTGGCGGCCGGCATGAAGGACGAGGCGGTGGCCCGCCATCTGGGGGTGAGCCTCAGGACCCTGCGGCGCCGGGTGAGTGACCTGCAGGACCGGCTGGGTGCGGCGAGCCGGTTCCAGCTGGGGGTACGGGCGGCACAGCGGGGCTGGGTGTAACGGGTGTAGGGGTACGCGCACATGCGAAGGGCCGCACCCCCCTTGTTCCTTGGCGGGGAGTGCGGCCCAACTGCCGTACCGGATCGGCTACTTGGTGATCAGGCTGCGCAGCACGTACTGCAGGATGCCGCCGTTGCGGTAGTAGTCGGCCTCACCGGGGGTGTCGATGCGGACGACCGCGTCGAACTCCACACCGGTGTCGGTGGTGACCTTGACCGTGCTCGGGGTGGTGCCGTCGTTCAGCTCGGTGATGCCGGCGATGGAGAAGGTCTCCTCGCCGGTCAGCCCGAGGGACTCGGCGGACTGGCCCGCCGGGTACTGGAGCGGGATGACGCCCATGCCGATGAGGTTCGAGCGGTGGATGCGCTCGTACGACTCGGCGACGACGGCCTTGACGCCGAGGAGCGCGGTGCCCTTGGCGGCCCAGTCGCGGGACGAGCCGGAGCCGTACTCCTTGCCGGCCAGGATGACCAGCGGGACGCCCTGCTCGATGTAGTTGCGGGAGGCGTCGTAGATGAAGGAGACCGGCCCGCCGTCCTGCGTGAAGTCGCGGGTGTAGCCGCCCTCGGTGCCGGGCGCGATCTGGTTGCGCAGGCGGATGTTGGCGAACGTACCGCGGATCATGACTTCGTGGTTGCCACGGCGCGAGCCGTAGCTGTTGAAGTCACGACGCTCGACACCGTGCTCGGTGAGGTACTTGCCACCGGGGGTGTCGGCCTTGATCGCGCCGGCCGGGGAGATGTGGTCGGTGGTGACCGAGTCGCCGAGCTTGGCGAGGACGCGGGCGCCGGCGATGTCCGAGACCGGGGTGGTCTCCATCGTCATGCCCTCGAAGTACGGGGGCTTGCGGACGTACGTCGACTGCGCGTCCCACTCGAAGGTGTTGCCCTCGGGGATCGGCAGCGCCTGCCACTGGGCGTCGCCCGCGAAGACGTCCTGGTAGGACTTGTTGAACATGTCCTCGCCGATGGCGTTCGCCACGACGTCGTTGACCTCGGCCTCGGAGGGCCAGATGTCGGCCAGGAAGACCGGCTTGCCCTCCTGGTCCACACCGAGCGCGTCACGCGTGATGTCGACCTTCATGGAACCCGCGAGGGCGTACGCGACGACCAGCGGCGGGGACGCCAGGTAGTTCATCTTGACGTCGGGGTTGATCCTGCCCTCGAAGTTGCGGTTGCCGGAGAGCACCGAGGTCACGGCCAGGTCGTGGTCGTTGACGGCCTTGGAGACCTCCTCCGGCAGCGGTCCTGAGTTGCCGATGCAGGTGGTGCAGCCGTAGCCGACGAGGTTGAAGCCGACCTTGTCGAGGTAGGGGGTGAGCCCCGCCTTGTCGAAGTAGTCGGTGACGACCTTGGAGCCCGGGGCGAGGGTGGTCTTGACCCACGGCTTGCGGGTCAGCCCCTTCTCCACGGCCTTCTTCGCGACGAGCGCGGCGGCGACCATGACGTACGGGTTCGAGGTGTTGGTGCAGGAGGTGATGGCCGCGACCGTCACCGCGCCGTGGTCGATCTCGTAGGTCGAGCCGTCGGCGGCGGTCACGGTGACCGGGTTGGTCGGCACGCCGTTGCTGGTGGCCGGGGAGTCGGAGGCCGGGAAGGACTCCTTGCCCGCCTCGTCGTCGTCGGCGACGTAGTTGCGTACGTCGGACTTGAACTGCTCGGCGGCGTTCGCGAGGACGATCCGGTCCTGCGGGCGCTTCGGGCCGGCGATCGACGGGACGACCGTCGACAGGTCCAGCTCCAGCTTCTCGGAGAAGTCGGGCTCGGCGGCCGGGTCCAGCCAGAGGCCCTGCGCCTTGGCGTACGCCTCGACGAGCGCGAGCTGCTGGGCGTCGCGGCCCGTCAGCTTCAGGTACTTGATGGTCTCGCCGTCGATCGGGAAGATCGCGGCGGTGGAGCCGAACTCCGGCGACATGTTGCCGATGGTGGCGCGGTTCGCGAGGGAGGTGGCGGCCACGCCCTCGCCGTAGAACTCGACGAACTTGCCGACGACACCGTGCTTGCGGAGCATCTCGGTGATCGTGAGCACGAGGTCGGTGGCGGTGGTGCCGGGGGTCAGCTCACCGGTGAGCTTGAAGCCGACGACGCGCGGGATGAGCATCGAGACGGGCTGGCCCAGCATCGCGGCCTCGGCCTCGATACCGCCGACGCCCCATCCCAGAACACCGAGGCCGTTGACCATGGTGGTGTGGGAGTCGGTGCCGACCAGGGTGTCGGGGTACGCCTGCCCGTTACGGACCATGACGGTCCGGGCGAGGTGCTCGATGTTGACCTGGTGGACGATGCCGGTGCCGGGCGGGACGACCTTGAACTCGTCGAAGGCGGTCTGGCCCCAGCGCAGGAACTGGTAGCGCTCCTTGTTGCGGCCGTACTCCAGCTCGACGTTCTGCGCGAAGGCGTCGTTGGTGCCGAACTTGTCGGCGATGACGGAGTGGTCGATGACCAGCTCGGCGGGGGCGAGGGGGTTGATCTTCGCCGGGTCGCCGCCGAGCTCCTTGACAGCCTCACGCATGGTGGCGAGGTCCACGACACAGGGCACGCCGGTGAAGTCCTGCATGATCACGCGGGCCGGCGTGAACTGGATCTCCTGGCTGGGCTGCGCCTGCGAGTCCCAGCCACCGAGGGCCCGGATGTGGTCGGCGGTGATGTTCGCGCCGTCCTCGGTACGGAGCAGGTTCTCCAGCAGCACCTTCAGGCTGTACGGAAGGCGAGCCGAGCCTTCCACCTTGTCCAGCCGGAAGATCTCGTACGACTCGTCGCCCACGCTGAGCGTGCTACGGGCGTCGAAGCTGTTCGCCGACACGACAGTCTCCTTCATTGATGTGCGCGTTCCACCGCATCCTGCCGCCACGCCTACTTGGCCGATCCGCTAAAGTAAGGCTAAGTTAGGTAAGCCTTACCGCTGGACCGACAGTGGAGTGGGCCGCGGTACGCCCGGCAGATATCTCGATGTCGAGATAACTCTAGTACATGGGTGGCGGATGGTCATGCCCGGCCGCCGTGTGATGTGCCCGACCGTACGGCGGCCACCGCGCGGTGATGTCCCGCGCGGTGGCCGGGCCGGTCAGCCCAGTACGTCGCGCAGCAACCGCGCGTTCTTCACCACCTGGCTCGATCCGGTGCGTGCGGCGGCCGTCGTGACCTCGGGTATCTCGCCCTTCGCCGCGCAGCGGGAGGCGCAGTCGATGCCGAGGGCGAGCAGGGCTCCGGTGCCCCGGACGACGGGGTCGCGCAGCAGGAGGGGCAGGGCGGCTTCGAGGACCGACCAGATCGTGGCGTACGCGCCGGTCTCGGCAGCCGTGCGCAGGGACGCGGTCACCCGGTTCGCCTCGACCCACGTGGCGCGCAGCATGTCGCCCAGTCGGCGGCCGAGCAGGCCGGTGTCCAGCTGGCCCCGTCCGGCGAGCACGAGGAGCGCGTCCACCGCCGCGTCGCGCTCGCCCTGCTGGTCGTACGCGAGGGTGGACGCCAGGGCCGTGTGCAGCGCGAATCCCGCCGGGCCGCCGGACTCCGCGGCGAACGGCAGGGCGCGGGCCCAGCCCCGCATGGACGCGCGGTACCTGAAGTAGTCGCGGGCCAGGACGAGTTCGCGGTGGTGGGGCAGCTGGGCGAGCCAGAAGGGGACCATCGGGTCGTAGAGGCCGTTGTTCTCGTGTGGCCCGATCAGGGCCTCGGCTGCCGGGAGCAGCGGGGGGCCGGGGACCGGCTCGGGGTGGATGTGCTTCACCAGCTCCGACGGGTGCTTGCCCGAGTCGGCGTCGTCCTCGGGGGCGGAGTCCCGGTGCGGCAGCCCGCCCTCGCGCAGCCACTGGGCGAGCCGCCGCCCGGCGTCGGATCCCAGCTTCCCGGCCGCGTCCAGCACCTTCTCGTCGGCGGTCGGGGTGACGCGCAGCAGCGCCTGGGCCAGGTCGACGGGCTCGGGTGTGATGCCGAGCCCGTCGAGCGCCGAGATCCGCCGGACGAGTTCGGCGGCGTCCAGCGCTCCCGTGGCGTCGGTCGGCACGGCCAGCAGGAAGGGCTGTGTGCCGGCCTCGATGATGTCGATCACCTCGGCCAGACGCGCCCGCAACAGTTCCCCGGCCGGGGAGGAGTGGCCGGACCTGTAGCGGGAGGCGAAGTGGCGCTGCCTCGGCTCGTCGCCCCGCAGCGCCCTGGCAACGTCGTACGCGTCGGCCTGAGTGACGTCGACGGCGTCGCGGGGTTCCTTGCGCATGACCGGCTTCAGCGCCTGGGCCAGCGTGGCCCGGTCGAGGTGGGCGTGGCGGACCAGGCCGTCCAGGACCCGCTCGAACGTCACCACGTCCTTGGGGTTCGCGACGGCCGCCGCGAGTTCCTCGGCGACCTCGACGGCGGTCTCGATGGGCCCGGGCACCGGGCGGGGCTCGGGCACGACGGGCAGCGTGTCGGCGTACTGGTCGGTGAGGCGGTCCGGTGCGGTGCCGAGGAGTTCGGCGGCGCGGCCCGCGAGGGCGGGGTTGATCCGTGCGGCGGCCGTACGCAGCTCGGGCAGGACGGAGTCGCCCGCGGCCTTGAGGTGCCGGGCGATCACGGCGAGGGCACGCTCCTGGAGGTCGACCTCCCGGTGGTCGAGGGCCGTCGCCGCGTCGAGCACGGTACGCGCGGCGCGCGCGGGGTCCTTCCGGGCCGCGCGGTCGAGCCGGGTGAGCTGGGCGCGGACCAGTTTCTTCTCCGGGCGGAGCAGGACCCGTTCGCACATCTCGGTGAGTACGTCGGGCTCCAGCAGCCCGGCCTCGTCCAGGCCGAGCAGGACTTCATGGGCGTAGGTGGCCACCGGCATCGACAGGTCGAGCAGTGCCACGTGGTCCCGGAGGGCGGGGGCGTTCTCGGCCGGGGTGAGGGCGAGGGCGCGGAGGTACTCGATCGGCGGCGCGGTCTCGTCGCGCGTGCCGTCCTGGAGCAGTTGGGCGACCAACGGCTCGGCGAGCGCGACGCGTTCGCGGGTTGTGGAGGCGTGTTCCGCCGGGGTGAGGGCGAGTTGGGTGAGCGCGACAGCGGCGTCCCGCCCCCAGGCGGCGGAAGGGGCCAGGTCGGTGAAGACGCGCCGGACCAGCGCGGCACGGTCCACCAGGCCCTCCTTGGAGAAGGTGATGAACACGCCCAGCCTGGTGTCCTCCATGATGTACGCCAGGCCTCTGCGGTTGAGCATGTGGCGGAACGAGCCCGCGCCGAAGCGCACGCCCGGTCGCTCCAGCACCAGGGGGAGGAGCAGCGGCGTCAGATCGTCCGCGCGCAGCCGCTCCAGGAAGGTGGCGCCGGGCCGGGGCCCGCCGCGCAGATGTTCGGGATGCGTCCAGGTGCTGTCGCGCCAGCGCAGCCAGTTGTCGATGAACCCGTCGGTGGTCGGGACGGGGCAGCCCGTGTCGAGGACGAGGTGTTCGACGAGGTCGGACCTGAGGCCCTGCCCAGGGGTCAACCGCTCGGCGAGTTGTGCGGCCAGCTCGGCCCGCCAGGCGACGGGGTAAAGATTCACGACGTCGAGCACCCAGACGCCGTCGAGGGGCAGCCGAACCGCGTGCCTGTCGTTCTCGGGCAGCACGATCCAGTCGGCCGCGTCCGCAGGGTCGGTCCGGCAGCCGAACTCGGCGGCGAGCTGAGCGGCCTTCCCCTCCTCCGTGACGCCATGGAACCAGCCGGCCCGCAGCGCCGCACGCCGCGCCTCCAACGCCTCGGCCTGCGCCGCGCGCTCGTCCGGGGTCAGAGCGGCGAGCTCGCGGAGCACGGCCTCGACGTCACCTGTTTCGGCGAGGTGGACGAGGTTCATCGGGGGGTCTCCGATCGTGCGGGGGTCGTTGTGGCTGTTGGCGAAGGTGAGGGTGGGCCGGAAGCCGACCCCACGGCGGAAACCGACCCCACGGCTTCCACGGCAGCTTCCGCTTCCGTGTCCGCCGCCCGGCCCCGCGCGATGCCCGCCGCGAGCACGTGCTTGCACGGGCCGCGTCCGCCCCGGTACTTCGCCCACCAGAAGCAGGTGCAGCTCAGT
This sequence comes from Streptomyces sp. GQFP, assembly GCF_021545335.1. Taxonomy (GTDB): domain Bacteria; phylum Actinomycetota; class Actinomycetes; order Streptomycetales; family Streptomycetaceae; genus Streptomyces. Next base: position 2,104,940 of record NZ_CP089312.1, read on the forward strand.
TGGCCCGACTCGTCGTCGGTGCGGACCACGTGGGCGTCGTCGCCCCTTCCTACGCGGGTCAGGGGGCCTTCGAGCCGTACCGCGCCGTCCGCGACCAGCGCTCGTGCGCCGCGCAGCCGGGGGTTGCGGGTCTCGGCGGCGGCCGCGCGGTAGGGGAGGTGGCGGTGGAAGTACGCCTCGTCGGCGAGGTCGTAGCCGATCTGGCCGGATGTGCCCAGCATCGTGAGCGCGGCGCGTACCCGGTCGGCGGGCAGGCCTGCCTGCGCCGACAGTTCGGTGACGTCGATCCTCGGCTCCCAGGCCAGCAGTTCGGCAACCCGTTCCGCGTCCGCCGTCGAGGGTCCGGTGGCGAGGTCGTTCAGCACTCCGCCCTCGCCGGAGAAGCCGCGCGAGGCGCTCTGGGAGAGCATCAACGTCAGCCGCATGCCCGGCAGTTCGACCTCCCAGGCGGCGGCGGTCGTCCCGTCCGGGGAGTCGACGGCGTCCGGGGCGTACACCCGTACGGTCGTCGCGTGCCGCAGGACCGTACGGAGGGTCAGCAGCCGCTCGGGGCCGGGCAGGCACACCGCACCGGGCGCCGGCCTGGTCGTGGGGCGCAGGGTGCGGCCCGCGGGCACGACCCAGCGGGTCGTACGGGCGTCCGACCGCTGGGTCGGCCGGGGCAGCGCCCGCAGCAGGGCGGCCGCCTCCACGGCGGGCACCTCGGCGCGAAGCGCGAAGCCCGCCGCAAGCACCTGGGCCTCGGCGAACCCGCGCAGCCAGCGCTCCGGCAGCGGGACCTTCTTCTCCACGAACTCGCCGTCGAAGGTCTTGACGGTCAACTCCTCGGGCCCGACGGCCAGATGGAGGGGGTCGAGCCCACCGAGCCCGGCCAGCGCCCGCCGCAGCGGCAGGTTGACGTCCACGTTCGTGGTGCCGTGGCCGACGTCGTCACCGTCGAGGCCGGGGGCGAGGACGTCGAGGCGGGCGTACACACCGCAGCAGCCGGAGAAGGACTCGAGCCGCAGCCGGTCGCCGTCGGCCGTCACCACCGGGTCGAGCGAGTTGTTGGCGCCCGGCCGGTAGTAGCGGGCGGCGGCCACGTCGGCGACCGCGAGCAGCGCCGTCGCCGCGGCGATCGGCGCGGTCAGGAACCCGCTGAAGAACCGGGGGTTGGCCGCCTCTCCTGCCGGGGTGGCACCACCGGAGGTCTCCAACGCGAGGGTGCGTCCGGCCGTGGTCTCGCGCACGGCCGAGGGCCGTAAGTAGGAGTAGGTCTGCATGAGTTGGGTCACGCGCACACGCTACGGCCGGGTACTGACACCGGGCCGCGGGGAAGCCCCCTGCCTCCGGCCACTCGGGCAACCGGCCGTGTCCGGAGGGGCACCCCGGCGACCGGATCAGCAAGTCGCCCCGGCCTGCGACGGTGTTCGCCGTGGCCGGACATCCGACCGCGGTGCTGAGCGGACCCGGTGAAGTCGACTGCGGTCCGGCGACGCGGCCAAGGGGCCCGGGGCTGTGTTGAATTTGCGGTTGAACTTGCGGCTACCGCCGCGTGGGCGCGACCAGCCACGACGGTGCCGCAGCCGAAAGACAACCCGTCACGGCACATCCGGCGGAGCGCTCAGCGCCGGTATTCGCCCGCCTCGGCTCCCAGCACGTTCAGCAGCGCCAGCGCCTCCGCGCCAGGGGAACCCAACGGCGCGCTGTAGAGCACGAGATGCTGGTCGCGGTCCGTGAGCGCGAGTCTGTCGCAGTCGACGGTGACCTCCCCGACGACCGGGTGACGGAAGGTCTTCGTGAGCATCGGCACGGCCTGTACGTCGTGCCGCTCCCAGAGCCGGGCGAAGTCCGGGCTGCCGTCGCGGAGTTCGTCGACGAGGCCGGTCACCCCGGGATCGGAGGGGTACCGGGCGAGGGTGGTGCGGAGTTCCATGACGACGTTGTGCCGGAACTCGGCGGCGTCGGAGATCCCGTACAGCGGTGTGTCGGGTCGCGTCGGTCCGAGGAACGCCCGGCGCGCGAGATTGCGGTCCCTGGGGGCGAGTTGGGCGAAGTCCTCCATGAGCGCGGCCGCGAGGTCGTTCCACGCGAGCACCTCGAACGCCGCGGAGACGACGAACCCGGCCGTCTGCGGCAGCCGTTCGAGGAGCGCGAGGACGCTCGGGCGGACGTCGCGCCGGTGCAGCCGGGTGCGGATCGGCGCGGTGCCCGCGAGGACGTGGAGGTGGTCGGACTCGGCGTCGGTGAGCCGCAGCGCGCCCGCGATCCCGGCGAGGACCTCGCCCGACGGCCGTGGCGCCCTGCCCTGTTCGAGCCGGACGTAGTACTCCGTGGAGATGTGCGCGAGGACCGCTGCCTCCTCACGGCGCAACCCCGGTGTCCGGCGTCGCGGTCCGGAGGGGAGGCCGACGTCCTCCGGCCGCAGCCGCTCGCGCCGGCTGCGGAGGAACGCCCCGAGTTCCTGCTTGTCCATACTCCGAGTCTGCACGCAGATCGGCGCCGGATCCTGGTACCGCTTGTGCCTGTATCCGGCGCCTCGGGCCGCGCACGCTGTTGGCATGACAACCGACAACAACAACACCAGCCCCGCCCCCACCTTCACCTCCACCCCGATCGGCCTGCTCACCGGCAAGGTCGTGCTCATCACCGGCGCCAGCCGTGGCATCGGGGCGGCCGCGGCCCGGCTCTTCGCCGCCGAGGGCGCCGCCGTCGTACTCGCCGCCCGCAGCACCAAGGCCCTCGACGACCTCGTCACCGAGATCCGCGCCGAAGGCGGCCGCGCCGACGCCGTCCCCCTGGACCTCGCCGACCGTACGAGCGTCCACGCGGCCGTCGACCGCGTGGAGGAACTGCACGGACGGCTCGACGGCGCCTTCAACAACGGCGCGACAATCCAGCAGCCCGGCCCGCTCGACACCACGAGCGACGACGACATCGACGAGCAGTTCGCCGTGAACTTCCGCTCGCACTGGACGGCCATGAACGCCGAGGCCGCACTCATGCGACGCGGCGGTGGCGGAGCGATCGTCAACACGTCCAGCATCGGCAGCCGCCGAGCTAACCCCGCCCTCCCCGCGTACGGCGCCATGAAGCGCGCGCTCAACAGCATCACCGAGACCGCGGCCGTGACCTGGGGCCCTGAGGGCATCCGGGTGAACGGCATCACCCCCGGCGGCACCGCCACGGAGATGATCGACGCGTGGGAGGCGGCCACCCCGGGCATCGTCGAGCGCATCACCACGTCGATCCCGCTCGGCCGCATGGCCGAGCCCCGCGAGGTGGCCGAGGTCGCCACCTGGCTGCTCAGCGACCGCGCCTCGATGGTGACGGGCGCGATCGTGCCGGTCGACGGCGGCGCGGGTGCCTGAAGGCAGGCGTCCGAAAGGGGCGTTGTGGCCATCACCGCGCCGATCCGGGGTACCCGACCCCTATGCCTCTCACATTCCGAAAGAGTTTCCGCATCCTCCCGGGCCTCCGGCTGAACATCAACAGGCGCTCCTGGTCGTTCACGTCCGGCGGCGAACACGGGCCGCGGCGCACCCACAGCAGCACGGGACGCCGTACGACCTCGATGGACCTGCCCGGACCGTTCGGCTGGCGCCGCACGCGCACCAAGAAGCGCCACTGACGACCGTTCGGGAACCAGCAACAACTGACGATCCGTCACCCGCACGGAGTCCCCAGGAGGCGCCATCTCATATCTGAGATAGCCTCAACCCCATGGCAGACGACTACCTCGTACGTATCGGCAAGCTCATCCGTGACGCCAGGCAGCATCGGGGCTGGACACAGACGCATCTCGCCGACGCACTCGGCACCAGCCAGAGCGCCGTCAATCGCATCGAACGCGGCAATCAAAACATCAGCCTTGAGATGATCGCCCGAATCGGTGAAGCACTCGACAGCGAGATCGTCTCCCTGGGGTACGCGGGTCCGATGCATCTGCGGGTGGTCGGCGGTCGCCGCCTCTCCGGCTCAATCGACGTCAAGACCAGCAAGAACGCGTGTGTCGCGCTGCTGTGCGCCTCGCTGCTCAACAGGGGGCGCACGGTGCTGCGCCGGGTCGCCCGCATCGAGGAGGTGTACCGCCTCCTGGAGGTACTCGGCTCGATCGGCGTACGCACGCGGTGGATCAACGACGGCGTCGACCTGGAGATCGTGCCGCCGGCCGAGCTGGACATGGAGGCCATCGACGCCGAGGCGGCCCGCCGTACGCGCTCGATCATCATGTTCCTCGGCCCGCTGCTGCACCGTATGGACCGTTTCCAGCTGCCGTACGCCGGTGGCTGCGACCTCGGTACGCGGACCATCGAGCCGCACATGATCGCGCTGCGCCGGTTCGGGCTAGACATCGCGGCGACCGAAGGGCTCTACCACGCCCAGGTCGACCGGTCGGTCTCCCCCGGCCGCCCGATCGTGCTGACCGAGCGCGGGGACACCGTCACCGAGAACGCGCTGCTCGCCGCCGCCCGGCACGAGGGCGTGACCGTCATCCGTAACGCGTCCTCCAACTACATGGTCCAGGACCTGTGCTTCTTCCTGGAGGCGCTGGGCGTACGGGTCGAGGGCATCGGCACCACGACGCTCACCGTGCACGGCGTACCGACCATCGACGTGGACGTCGACTACTCGCCCTCCGAGGACCCGGTCGAGGCGATGAGCCTGCTCGCGGCGGCGGTCGTCACCGAGTCCGAACTGACCGTGTGCCGGGTGCCGATCGAGTTCCTGGAGATCGAGCTGGCGGTCCTGGAGGAGATGGGGCTCGACCACGACCGTACGCCCGAGTACGTCGCCGACAACGGCCGTACGCGGCTGGTCGACCTGACGGTCCGGCCCTCCAAACTGGAGGCGCCGATCGACAAGATCCACCCGATGCCGTTCCCTGGCCTGAACATCGACAACGTGCCGTTCTTCGCGGCCATCGCGGCATCGGCCCAGGGCAAGACCCTCATCCACGACTGGGTCTACGACAACCGCGCGATCTACCTCACCGACCTGAACCGCCTCGGCGGACGCCTCCAACTCCTCGACCCGCACCGGGTCCTGGTGGAGGGCCCGACCCGCTGGCGAGCGGCCGAGATGATGTGCCCGCCCGCACTGCGACCGGCGGTGGTGGTCCTGCTGGCGATGATGGCGGCCGACGGCACGTCCGTACTGCGGAACGTGTACGTCATCAACCGGGGGTACGAGGATCTGGCGGAGCGGTTGAACTCGGTGGGGGCGCAGATCGAGATCTTCCGGGACATCTGACGGTTTCCCGAGAAGGCGCTGCCACCGAGTGTGGCAGCGCCTATCGATGCGGCCTGTCGATGCGGCCTATCGATGCGGCTCTCCAGGGCCGCCCAGGAGTTGATGGACAGTTCCGTCCATGTCCAGGTGGCGGTCCTCGGTGCCGGCGGGTACCACCGCGAGGGTTCGCAGGAGGAAGGCGTCCAGGGCTCGTGCCGAGGCCGCCACGACGACCTCGTCCTTCCCCGGGGACTGGCGCAGCGCGATGCACGTCTTCCTGACCCAGGAGCATCGTGACGGCCAGACCTGGACGTCGCCGGCGCCGGTGAGTCCTTGTTGTCCGGCCAGGAGGAGATCGCGGCCGAACACCCATCGCACGCTGTCCTCAGGACTCACGTGGAACGTCAAGGACACCGCGTACGGATCGGTGCACCTGTAACAGAGATCGACCATCACGGGCCGGTCCACGCCCTGGGCGACGACCAGGCGGACAAGGATCCGGGACACCACCAGAGTGAGACCGTCATGTTCTCTCATCACATCACCGCTCGGTAAACCGGTGCGATCAAGGGGCTGCGCGAGTCATCGCCTCACGATCCTCGAAGGCGCGGAGAGCTCCGTCATCAGTCAAACGACTCGGCGGCCTTCACGGTTCGACTGCCGGTACGAAACGCAGTCGAACGACTTAGGCAACTCGTCGCCGGAACAAGGAGGCTGAGGTGATCCCCGGACCGGTCGCGAGCGTCGGCTCCGGGGCGTCGACACGATGAAAGGAACGCCGTGACGATCTCCCTCCGCGAGTACCGCCGACAACCATCCACCGAGCAGACCGGTGGTCTGACCGTGGGAGTCGACCTCGGCGGCACGAAGATCGCCGCCGGAACGGTCGACCCCGGCGGGGCGGTCGTCTCCCGGGTGCGTATCCCCACCCCTCGGGACCCGGACCGGATCGCCGGGGCGATCGCCGAGGCGGTCCAGCGGGTCCGCCAGGGCCGGGACGATGTGCGGGCGGTGGGAATCGGAGCCGCCGGACATGTGGACGCGGAACGCTCGACGGTGCGCTTCGCGCCCAACCTGGGCCGGCACGACAAGGCGATCCGGGACATCGTCCAGGAGGCCACGGGGCTTCCGGTCGTCGTCGAGAACGACGCGAACGCCGCCGCGTGGGGCGAGTTCGTCCACGGAGCCGGTGCCGGGCACGAGGACATGCTGATGGTCACCGCGGGCACCGGCTTCGGCGGAGGCATCATCAGCAGAGACCGGCTCTTCCGCGGCTCCTTCGGCATGGCGGGCGAGATCGGCCACTACCGGGCGGTCCCCGACGGTCTCCCGTGCCCCTGCGGTCAGCACGGCTGCATGGAGCAGTACGCGAGCGGAGCGGCCCACACCCGCCGTGCCCGCGAGCTGGCGGCCACCGATCCGGCGTACGCGGCGGCGGTGCTCGCGCTGGGCGACGGCACCCCGTCCGGTCTGCACGGGCACCATGTGACCGAGGCCGCCCGGCGCGGCGACCCGTTCTCCCTCGACGTGTTCGCGCGATCGGGTCGCTGGCTGGGCCAGGCCCTCGCCGACCTCGCCTCCGTCCTCGACCCGTCCGTCCTCGTCATCGGCGGCGGCCTCGGCGACACCGGGGAGCTGATCCGGCGTCCGGCCGAGGTCTCCTACCGCCGGGCTCTGGGCGGCGGCGCGTACCGGGCCTACGCCGAGGTCCGCACCGCCACCCTCGGGCAGGACGCGGGCCTCGTCGGCGCGGCGAACCTCGCCCGTCTCCACGAACTCATCTCGTTCCCGGCGGTCAGCCGCTGACAGCGGAGCCTGACAGCGGCACCCGCACCGTCAAGGCCGACGGCCGGGGTTCCCGGCCGTGCCGTGCCCGAACGGCAGCGCCGAGGCGCCCGGCAGCCGTCACCGTGAATCCACTCCCGTACCACTTGAATCCATGCCCGTACGACCGGTGTACCCGCCCGGCCCGGGAGCCCCCGCCCGCGCGCCCCGCGAACCCGGTCCTGTGAAGGAGCCTTGTCCATGACCGCGAACGCCACTCCCGCGGGGTCGGCCCCGCCCGTGGCCACGCCCCCCGCATCCGATCTCCGGCGCATCACCTACATCTCGGCAGCCGCGTCCCTCGGCGGCTTCCTGTTCGGCTACGACAGTGCCGTCATCAACGGCGCCGTCACCGGAATCCAGCACCGATTCGACGTCAGCGCCGGCCAGACGGGCACCATCGTGGCCTCCGCGCTGCTCGGTTCCGCCTTCGGAGCCGCCATCGCGGGGCGCCTCGCCGACCGCGTCGGCCGCCTGCGGGTGATGCACCTGGCCGCCGCCCTCTTCGCGATCAGCGCACTCGGCTCGTCGATGCCCTTCTCCGCCTGGGACCTGGGCGCCTGGCGGGTCGTCGGCGGCATGGCGATCGGCCTCGCCTCGCTGATCGGGCCCAGCTACATCGCCGAGGTCGCGCCGGCCGACCACCGCGGCCGGCTCGCGTCGTTCCAGCAGGCGGCCATCGTGCTGGGGATCACCGCCTCCCAGCTCGTCAACTGGGCGATCGCCCAAGGCGCCGACGGGAAGAGCGAGAACCCGCTGGGGCCCCTGCACGCCTGGCAGTGGATGCTCATGGCCGCTGTCGTACCGGCACTCGCCTACTGGTTCCTCACCCTCCGGATCCCGGAGTCGCCGCACTTCCTCGTCGCCACGGGCCGTCTGGTCCAGGCCCGCGCGGCACTGCGCGACCTGCGGGGAACGCAGGACGGCACCGACGACCGGATCGCCGAGATCCAGCACGCGCTCCGCACCGGCCACAAGCCGCGGGTACGCGATCTGCTCGACGGCCGCTTCGGGCTGCTGCCGATCGTGTGGGCCGGCATCGGGCTCGCGGTCTTTCAGCAACTCGTCGGAATCAACGTCATCTTCTACTACTCGTCGCTGCTGTGGCAGTCGGTGGGCATCGACCAGTCGAGCTCCCTGCTGATCAGCCTGTCGACGTCGATCATCAACATCGTCGGGACGGTCGTGGCCATGCTCCTGATCGACCGGGTCGGCCGCAAACCGCTCGCGCTGACCGGCTCGCTGGGCATGGCCGTCTCGCTGGCCTTCGCCGCCTGGGCCTTCTCGTACCGGACAGGCAGCGGCAGCAGTCTGTCCATCCCGGACGCCCAGGGGACCGTGGCGCTGATCGCCGCCCACGCCTTCGTCTTCTTCTTCGCGGTCTCCTGGGGTGTGGTGCTCTGGGTGATGGTCGGCGAGATGTTCCCGCTGCGGATCCGCGCCGCCGCGATGTCGGTGGCGACCGCCGCCAACTGGATCGCCAACTGGGCCGTCACCGAGAGCTTCCCCCGTATGTCGGACTGGAGCCTGTCGTCCACCTACGGCCTCTACGCGTGCTTCGCCCTGCTCTCCTTCGTCTTCGTCGCCGGTCTGGTGCGCGAGACCAACGGCAGGAAGCTGGAGGAGATGGGATGACGACGGCACTGAGCACCCACTTGGCAGTGAGCTGGTGGCAGGCCGCGTACTGCCGCGGCGCCGCCATCGAGACCTTCTTCCCGCTCCCGGGCGACGAGGTCACCATCCAGCGGGCGTTGTCGATCTGTGGCCGGTGCCCGGTGCGGATTCCCTGTCGGCGGTACGCGCTGAGCCACCGGGAAAGGCATGGCATCTGGGGCGGGTTGACGGAGGAGACGCGCGCGACACTCATGCGCATCGGGCCACCTGCACCGACCAGGGGATCACAGAGGGAGCCGGCCGTTCCCTCCCGCTCCAGCGGGCTGGAGAGCGGCGAGCACGCCGGCGAGCTTGCCCCGGCTCGTGATGCCCAGGCGGGGATAGATCCGGTACAGGTGGGCCCCGACGGTGCGGTGGGAGATGAACAGGCGCCGGCCGATCTCCCGGTTGCTCAGCCCTTGTGACGCCAGTACGGCTATCTGCATCTCCTGCGCCGACAACTGCTCGGCGGTGTTCGCGTGCCGCCGGCGGCTCGACTCGCCGGCGGCACGCAGCTGCTCGCGGGCCATCTCGGCCCAGGGCTGGGCGCCGACCTGGTCGAACTCGTCGCGGGCGGTGCGCAACGGGTTCCGGGCGTCCACGTTGCGGCGTTGGCGGCGCAGCCAGCGGCCGTGGTGCAGGTGCAGCCGGGCCCGCGAAAGGCCCCAGCCGGCGGGCAGCGCGGCGAGTGCGGCGGCGTAGCGCTCCTCCGCCGTGTCGTCGGGAGCCAGCACGGCGTCGGTGTAGGCGTGTGCGACCACCATCATCTCCGAAGGCAGCCGGCGGGCCAGTTCCGGTAGTTCCGCCAGCAGTTCCCGGGCCTGCGGGACAGTACCCGCGGCCACCGCGGCGTCCGCCAGGTCCGGCGCGAGCAGCCAGCGGCTCACCGAGTGGAAGTGCGGGTCGGCCGGATCGAACGCGCGCGCGAGAAGGTCGTACGCCTCGGTCGTGCGGCCGTCGAAAAGGGCGAGCAGGCCGTCGACCTGTTGTGCCATCACCGTGGCGAACGGCATGCCGGGGAACAGTGCGTGGGCGCGCAGTTCGCCGATCGTGCGCGCCGCGGCCTCGGTCTCGCCGCGCAGCGCCGCCACCAGGCCCCCCGTCGCCTTCACGCCCAGCCAGACGATCCATTCCCCGGTCTCCTCGGCCAGGGCGAGCCCTTCACCGGATTCCTCGCGAGCCCGGTCGAGCTGACCGAGGTACACGCGCGGCCAACTGCCGGCCAGCGAGCGGGCCAGCAGCCCGAGCCTGCCCTGCGACCGCCACGCGGCGGCCGCCAGCGAGAGGTAGCGGACGGCGCGGGTGGTATCCCCCAGGACCATCGCGCCGCTGCCGAGGAAGTGCAGGATCCGGCCGTCCTGGCTGTCCGGTTCGAGGTCGTCGAGCCGCGCGAGCACGTCGGCACCGTGCCGGTACGGCTCGGTGTACGCCCGTACCGTCAGCGCGTGGGGGTCGTCCGGGTCGGGGTCGCAGCGAGCCAGTTCGGCCGCGGTCCCGGCGCGCACCTGTGCGTCGCCGTCCTGGAAGAAACATCGTGCGGCCGCACGCCACAGCAGGTTCTCGGCGATGTCCGCGCCTCCCGCGTCGAACGCCCCGGCCGCCGTGGTGACCATCTCCCGGATACGTCGATGCGGTTCGCCCGCGTCGAACGCGGCTTTGTCGGACACGACCATGAGACGGGCCCGCTCCAGTGGGCCGAGCTCGCGCATGTCGGCGCGGTCCAGCAACATCTGGGTGTGGATGCGGTCGTTGATCTCGCTGGCCAGCTCCACCGCCCGGATCAGGATGCCGGTCCGGCGGTGCGCGTCGTGGACGAGGTCGGCCGCCCGGCGCAGGGCCGGGACGGCGGCCACCAGCTTTCCCCGGGCCTGCGCCGCGTCGGCGAAACGCTCGAGCCGGGCGGCCAGTTCCTCGTCCGGGCCGAGCGTGGAGGCGGCCAGGTGAATGAGCTGGCGCTCGGGCATGTCGTCCATCACCGCCGCGAGGGCGCGGTGGGTGGCCAGCCGATCGGTCACCGTGGCGCGGGTGTAGATCGCCGAGCGCATCAGCGGATGCCGGAATTCGAGGGTACGGCCGATCAGGGCCACCAGGCCCGCGTCGACCGCCTCTTGCAGGGTGTCCACGGAAGCCGTCGAGCCGGAGAGGCGGCTCGACACTTCCAGCAGCCGGTTCAGCGGGGCGTTCGGCTCGGCGGCCAGAGCCAGCAGGAACGTACGGCACTCCCGGCTCGCCGAGTCGGTACGCGCGGCGAACGCCTCCTCCAGCCGCTGCGGCAGCGGTAGATCGTCCGGCTCCGTGGGCATGCCCTTCACCGCCTTGGGCAACTCGACCAGGGCCAGTGGATTACCCGCCGCGCGCTCCAGGACGAGTGCCCGCACCGGCGCCGACAGGCCGGGTGCGCCGGCGTCGAGCAGTGCGGCGGCGGCCGTCCGGCCGAGCGGTTCCAGATGGAGGTCCGGATGCGCACTCAGGCTGTTCGCTTCGGGGTAGTGGACCCGGGAGGCGACGATGAGCAGGATGGGGAGGTCGCGGGTGCGCCGGGCGACGAACCTGAGCACGTCCCGGCTCGAGGAGTCGATCCACTGCAGGTCGTCGACAAGCAGCAGAAGCGGCTGCCGTACGGCTGCGTCGGCGAGTAGTTCGAGTACGGCCATGCCGACCTGGAAGATGTGGGGCTCGGCCTCCGTGGCACTCAACGCGCCGCTCAGCGCCAGTCGGTGTGGGGCCGGCAGCTTGTCGATGCCGTCGGCGGCCGGTTGCAGCAGCAGTTGCAGTGCGGCGAACGGCAGCCACAGTTCGGACTCCACGCCGGACGCGCTCAGCACCCTGAAACCGCTCCCGGCGGCTTCGGCGCCGACCGTGCGCAGCAGAGCCGACTTGCCGACGCCGGGGGTGCCGTGGACCAGCAGCGCGCCGCCACGCCCGGCCGCCGCGTCCGCCAACGCCCCACGGAGGGTTCGCAGTTCCTCGTCCCGGCCGATCATCGCGCGCATACCGGTGCTGCCGCTCTGCCCCGCGAGTGGGTTGCCGTAATGGTGGAGAAGCGATTCCACGGTGAACTCCGTGTCATGTTGCGGATTCACCCCTACTGACCGGATCCGCACAGCGATACGTGACAGAAGGCCCGGTGTGACGTCCGTCTCGGGTCTTGGGTCCCGGTGTCCTGGCGCAAGGCGATTCCACTCGGCGGCTGTCACGTCGTCAACTACGCGAAGCGGCACGACCTGGAACCGGGACGGCCCCGGCAGCAGCGGCGACGCGGGGGAACCGTGGGCGGGTTGTCTGTCAAAGAGTGAAAGCGGCCACGAGCCCGCTGCCCCGAGGAGGTCCCGACCATGCCCGCTGTGACCGTCGAGAACCCGCTGGCCCTAGATCCCGGAAGGCATCGGCCGAGCGCCGGTCACCCGACATCCAGGTTCCAGTGCCTTCGTCAGCGACCCGTCTGCGCGGATGCCGACGTCCCACGTCGCGCCGGGATCACGAACCGCCCTCGGAACGCCTCCCTCGCGGCGCAGCCGGGACCCGGGATTTGGCAGAGTGCAAAATTTACCCTGAGCAATGATTGAACAGCCCCTCTCTCCCGTACCTCCTGACGTAGGCGCCACTCACCCCAGGAGGTCCCATGCCCAGCTCGGCCAAAATGGCAGGAAACATGTTCGTTTTCGGCGCTCTGGGGTTGACCCTCGTGGCGCTGGCCTACCCGGCCGTGGTCGGCGTGGAGAAGACGACGAGTTCACCGGACCGCGTCATCGCCAACACCCGCTACGGACCGCTGACCGAGGCCGACCGGGACTTCGTGGTCAAGGTGCGCGCGGCGGGGCTCTGGGAGTACCCGTTGGGCGAGATGGCGATGGAGCGGGGCACGACCGCGGAGATGAGGGAAGCCGGCAAGCACCTGATCGTCGGTCACGCCGGACTCGACGAGATGTGCCGCAAGATCGCCCCCGAACTAGGGGTCGTCCTGCCCAATCTGGCGTCGCCGCAACAGCAGCAGTTCGTGGCCACCGCGGACGCGGCCGCCGGCAGGCAGTTCGACTCCACGGCCGTCACCATCATGCGGGTGACCCACGGCCAGATCTTCCCCACCATCGCCAAGATCCGCGCCACCACCCAGAACGTCATGGTCCGCGCCCTGGCCGATCTGGCCAACGACACCGTCCTCGACCACATCACCGTGCTGGAGAACACCGGCCTGGTCAACATCGACCAGGTCAACTTCCAGCAGAGCACGCCGCCGAAACTGCCCAAGGACGACACGACCCCGCCGCCGCCTCCGCAGGGCGCGCCGATGGTCGCGCTCACCCCGCGCCCGGACCTGAACATCAGGACGGCCGCTCCGGCCCCCACAGGTCCGGGCCGTACGGCATCGTCAGCGGGCTGAGAGCCGCCGGCCGACGATGCCGCGTGCCGTGAACAACGTCATACGATCATGGTGTCGGCCCAGCCCAGCGCGTGCGGCTCCGTGTCGTCCGCTGCCGGGGCCGGGGGCTCGCCGCCCGCCTCACTGAAGGCGGTGAGCGCCTCGACGAGGGCCGCGCGCTGCTCCGGGGCGAGGCGGGCCACGATCCCGGAGATCTCGGCCCGCCGCCGGGCCATGACGTCCTCGACCGTGCGACGCCCCTCCTCGCTGAGGCCCAACTGCGTCTCACGGCGGTTGTCGGGGTTGAGGTGGCGCTCGGCGAGGCCGGCCGCGATCAGCCGGTCGACCATGCGCATCGCGGTGGACGGGGCCACCTGGAGCAGGTCGGCGAGCGTGACCAGCTTGGTGTCCCCACGGGTGGACAGAACGACCAGCATCCGGAACTGCGGGAGCGTCACACGTTCCTCGACCTCGGCGAGGGAACGGGCGGAGACCGCCACCAGCAGCCGCGACGCGGTCAGCACCGCACGGGTCACCGCGTCAACATCGTCCATGTCCCCCGCGGGGGTCTCGCGCTGTGCCATGTGTCCTTTCTACCGTGCCGGAGTTGCCGCCCCCGCACCCGATGGGAACAGATTTTCCCTACCCATGACCGTGGCGGCGCGGCGGGAGCATCACGGCGTCTACCGGCCGGAATCTCGCGGTTGTAGCTTGACCGGGTGCCGGAGAAGAACAGTTCGAGCGATACAAGCGGTTCGTACGACGGTTTTAGGGACCTGGGCGAGGCCGCCTGGTCGTGGGTGCTGGACCGGATCCGCGACGACGACGGACCCTGGCTGCCGGAGACGGTGTCCGAGGACGGGGCGGAGGACCGCCGGGACACGGCGCCCGCGGAGGACCGGGACTCCCTGTACGCGGGTATCGCGGGCCTGGCCCCCGTCCTGGCGGAGATCGCCCGGCACCGCGAACTCACCGAGCGGGAGCGGTCGTTGGCGGCCGGGATCGTCAACAGGCTGTCGGCGACGGCCCGGGACCGTACGGAACCCTCGCTGTACCTGGGGCTGGCCGGTGACGTCACCGCGCTGAGGCTGCTCGAACCGGGCTCGGAGTCGGTCGCGCTGCGACGGCTGGCCGAACTGGCGGCCCCCGACGGCTGGAAGACCACCGTCGGGTTCGAAGCCGGTTCCGACGCGCCCCTCAACGACATCATCATGGGCACCGCTGGTGTGGTGCTGACCGCCGTCTGGGCGGGCGGCGAGCACGCCGAGTCGATCGCGACGACGGGCTGCGAGGCACTGCTGCGGGTCGCGGACCGTACGGAGTCCGGCCTGGACTGGGGCATCGGGGCGACCACGGAGTGGCGGGCGCCGAACTACTCCCACGGCACCGCCGGCGTGGCCTCCGCGCTGGCCGTGGCGGGGGCGGCGCTCGGCCGCAAGGACTTCGTCGAGGCGGCCGTGCGGGGAGCCCAACACGTGCTGTCCGTAGGCCTGTTGGACGACGGCGGCTTCGTCGTCCCGCACACGATCCCGCCGTCGAAGCGGGAGGTCGAGCCACTGACGTACACCTGGTGCCACGGCCCGGCGGGCACCTCGCACCTGTTCTCGGCGCTGGCCCACGCGGGCGTCACGGAGGTGTCGGGACTCGGCGTCGGCGAGCTGCGGCAGCGCTGTCTGACCTCGATCCTCACCTCGGGCGTCCCACAGCGTCTGCGCCCCGGCTTCTGGGACAACGACGGCCGCTGCTGCGGCACGGCGGGCGTGGGCGACGTACTCCTGGACGCGGCCCAGGACAGTCAGGACACGGATGCCGCCGACACGTTCGTCCGGGCGGCCCGGGTGATGGGCGACGCCTTGGTGGAGCGGGCGATCCGGGACGGGGCGGGCGCCCGCTGGCGCTTCGTCGAGTACCGCAAGGAGGACCCGCTGCTGCCCCCGGACACCACGTGGATGCAGGGCGCGGCAGGAATCGCGGCGTACCTCTTCCGGCTCGCCCGGTTCATCGAGACGGGACCCGAGGCCATGGTGGTCGACCGTCCGGACCAGTGGTGGGCGGTCCCGCAGCGGCTGCGTACGACCGTCTCCTGAGGCTCGGCGGGAACGGTCAGGTCAGGGCCTGTTCCGCCCAGATCGTCTTGCCGTTCCTGGTGTGCCGGGTGCCCCAGCTGGTGGTGAGCTGGGCGACGAGGAGGAGGCCCCGGCCGCCCTCGTCGGAGATCCTGGCCCGGCGCAGATGCGGTGAGGTGGAACTGCCGTCGGAGACCTCGCAGATGAGCGTACGGTCGTGGATCAGCCGGAGCTGGATCGGGTCGGCGCCGTAGCGGATCGCGTTGGTGACCAGTTCGCTGACGACCAGTTCGGTGACGAACGCGGCCTCGTCGAGCCCCCATTCCGTCAGCTGTGCGACGGCGCGTCTGCGGGCCTCGGCGACCACCTCGAAGTCGGCGGGCAGGTCCCAGACACGGACGTGGTCGGCGTCCAGGGCGCGGGTGCGGGCCAGCACGAGGGCGACGTCGTCGCTCGGGTGGGTCGGCAGCAGGGCGGACAGGACCTGGTCGCAGCGGTCCTCCAGCGGGCGGGTGTCGTCGCCGTCGGCCAGGGTCCGGGCGAGCAGGGCGATCCCGAGGTCGGCGTCACGCTCGGTGGCCTCCACCAGGCCGTCCGTGAACAGGGCGACGAGGGTGCCTTCCGGCAGGAGGCTCTCGGTGGTCTCGAAGGGCAGGCCGCCGACGCCGAGCACCGGCCCGACGGCGACGTCCACGACCCGGGTGTCCCCGTCCGGCAGGACCAGCACGGGTGGCGGATGGCCGGCACTGGCAACGGCCAACTCGCGGGAGACCGGGTCGTAGACGGCGTACAGACAGGTCGCCCCGGTGGCTCCGACGCCGATCCGCGCGTCGCTCGCGTCACTGTCGTCGTCGGCGGCGAGGCGCAGGACCAGGTCGTCGAGGTGGGCCAGGAGTTCGTCGGGCGGCAGATCGACGTCGGCCAGGGTCTGGACCGCCGTACGCAGTCTGCCCATGGTCGCCGAAGCCTGGATGCCGTGGCCGACGACGTCGCCGACGACCAGGCCGACGCGCGCCCCCGACAGCGGGATGACGTCGAACCAGTCACCGCCGACGCCCGCGCGGGAGTCGGTCGGCAGATAGCGGGAGGCCACGTCCACCGCCGACTGCCGGGACGGGCCGCGCGGCAGCAGGCTCTCCTGGAGGGCGAGGGCGGTGGTGCGCTCGCGGGTGTAGCGGCGGGCGTTGTCGACGCAGAGGGCGGCGCGGCTCGCCAGCTCCTTCGCCAGGACGAAGTCGTCCTCGTTGAAGACGTCGTCCCGGGTGCGCAGCAGGACGGCGACCCCGAGCGTCGTACCGCGCGCGATGAGCGGCACCGCGACCAGCGAGGTGACGACGGTTCCGCGCAGGCTCTCGGCCCGTTCGGGCGCGCTCGCCATCCAGTGGTCGAAGTCGGGGGCGCCGCTGCGGCTGAGCACCGTCTGTCCGGTGCGCAGCGCCCGCGCGGGCGGGGAGTACGGCGGATACGTGTCGGTGGCGCCCAGCCCCATCACCGCGCCGGGCACCCACTCCGAGCCGGAGGCGTGGGCGAGGCGGCGCAGGACGACCTCGCCGTCCGGCCCGGCCTCGGCGGGCTCGTCGCCGCGCATGACCGCCTCCAGCAGGTCGACGCTGGCGAAGTCGGCGAACCGGGGCACGACCAGGTCGGCGAGTTCCTGGGCGGTCCGGTCGAGATCCAGGCTGGTGCCGATCGACACGGCCGCCTCGTCGAGCACCGCGAGCCGCTGCCGCGCCCAGTGCTGCTCGCTGCTGTCGAACGCGGCCATCCCGACCGCGCACACCTCGCCCGAGGCGTCCCGGACGGGCCACAACTCCAGGTTCCAGGCGTGCTCGCGGATCCCGGAGGGCGCCCGCGTGAAGCTCTCGTAGTGCGTGGGCTTGCCCGTCGCGGCCACCTCCCGCAGGGCCGCCAGCATGCCGAGCTGCTCGACGTCCGCCGGCACGCCGTACGGGAAGACCTGACCGAGCAACACGTCCTCGTCGACGCCCATCACCTGGCAGGCCACGTCGTTGAGCCGCCGGTACCGCTGCTCGATGTCGAACACGGACATCGAGTACGACGCCTGCTGGAACGCCTGTTCCGCCAGGTCGGGTCCGACCTGATGTTCGTCGTCCGCGTGCTCGGAGGCCATGGATTCAGTGTCCTCCCGCCGCCCGGAGGGCAACAACCGAACACGTCCGAACGCGCACGGTGAGTTCGTGTACGCCATTCGCGCAACGGGTACGGGGTGATTCAGTGGGCCCAGTCGCCCCGGACATGGCCCAGATGCCGGGTCATCGCGGTCCGTACACCTGCCGCGTCCCGGGCGAGGAGCGCGTCGAGGATCTCCAGGTGCTCCTCGGCGCTGGACGTCAGCAGCCCCCGCTCGGCCAGCGCGGTCAGCCCGTACAGCCGGGACCGTTTGCGCAGGTCACCGACGACCTCGACCAGATGCTCGTTGCCGGCCAGGGCGAGCAGACCGAGGTGGAAGCGGCGGTCGCTGTCGACATAGGCGATGAGGTCGCCGCTCTCCGCCGCGGCCACGCTGTCCGCCGCGTCCTTGCGCAGCGCCTCAAGGGCGGCCGGGTCGGCGGTCGCGGCGAGGCCGACGGTGGTCGGGATCTCGATCAGCGACCGGATGTGGGTGTACTCGTCGAGCTGCCGCTCGGAGACCGTGGTGACCCGGAACCCCTTGTTGGGTACGGGATCGACCATGCCCTCCTTCACCAGGTCGAGCATGGCCTCGCGCACCGGGGTGGCCGAGACGCCGAAGCGGGCGGCGAGCGAGGGCGCCGAGTAGACCTCGCCGGGCCGCAGTTCACCGGCGACGAGCGCGGCCCGCAGCGCGTCGGCGACGCTCGCCCGATAGCTGGGCCGCGGCCCGCCGAGGCTGGGCAGGGCGGGGCCGGTGCGCTGAGCGGCCATGGGTGTCTCCTGGATGGTTCTCGGAACTCGCTGGTTGTCGTGTGGCTGCTTGTTGATTCGTGGCGGTGTCAGAGTACGAAGCCGGCCGGGAACGGATCGTCCGGGTCCAGCAGATACTGGGCGGTGCCCGTGACCCAGGCCCGCCCGGTGATCGTGGGCACCACGGCGGGCCGCCCGGCGACCTCGACACTCTCGACGAGCCGCCCGGTGAACGACGTACCGATGAAGGACTCGTTCAAGAAGTCCTGGTGCAAGGGGAGTTCACCGCGCGCGTGCAGCTGGGCCATGCGCGCGGAGGTGCCGGTGCCGCAGGGCGAGCGGTCGAACCAGCCGGGGTGGATGGCCATCGCGTGCCGGGACCGGGTCGCGTCCGAGCCGGGGGCGGCCAAGTAGACGTGGTGGACACCGTTGATGGTCGGGTTCTCGGGATGTACGGGGGGACTGTCGGCGTTGATCGCGTCCATCAGGGCGAGTCCGGCGGCGAGGATGTCGTCCTTACGGTCGCGCTCGAAGGGCAGGCCGAACTCGTCGAGGGGCAGGATGGCGTAGAAGTTGCCACCGAAGGCGAGGTCGTACGTCACCGTGCGACCGTCGGCGAGGGTGGCTTTGCGCCCCAACTCCACGGCGAAAGAAGGCACGTTGCGGATGGTGACCGCCTTGGCCGCACCGCCCTCCACGGACACCTCGGCGACGACGAGCCCGGCCGGGGTGTCGAGCCGGATGGTGGTGACCGGCTCGACGACCGGGACCATGCCGGTCTCGACGAGCACGGTCGCGACACCGATCGTCCCGTGGCCGCACATCGGCAGATAGCCGGAGACCTCGATGTAGACGACGCCGTAGTCGCAGTCGGGCCGGGTCGGCGGCTGGAGGATCGCCCCGCTCATGGCGGCGTGCCCGCGCGGCTCGTTCATCAGGAAGTTCCGTACGTCGTCCCGGTGTTCGCGGAACCACAGCCGGCGTTCGTTCATCGTGTCGCCGGGGATGGTGCCGATCCCGCCGGTGACGACCCGGGTCGGCATGCCCTCGGTGTGCGAGTCGACGGCGTGCAGGACGAGCTTGCTGCGCATGGGGCGATCCTCTCAGGTCGGCGGGCAGGCGGAGTTGCGGCTCAGGCGAGACCGAGGGCGACGGCCTTCTCGGTGGCTTCGCGGACCGCCTTCTCCTGCTCGGGCAGCAGCGGCATGCGCGGCGGGCGGACAGGACCGCCATGCCGGCCGACGATGTCCATCGACAGCTTGATCGCCTGCACGAACTCGACCTTGGAGTCCCAGCGGTGGAGTGCGTGCAGCTGCTGGTAGAGCGGCAGGGCGGTGGCCAGGTCGCCCGCGACGGCGGCGCGGTACAGCTCGACCGTGGCCCGGGGCAGCGCGTTGGGATACCCGGCGACCCAACCGACCGCTCCGGCGGTCGCCAGCTCCAGCAGGACGTCGTCAGCGCCGATCAACACATCGAGTTCCGGGGCGAGTTCCTGGATCTGGTAGATGCGCCGGGTGTCTCCGGAGAACTCCTTCACTCCCTTGATGAGCCCGGCCGCGTGCAGCTTGGCCAACAACTCGGGGGTGAGGTCGACCTTGGTGTCGATGGGGTTGTTGTACGCCACGATGTCGATCCCGACCTCGGCGACGGCCGCGTAGTGCGCGAGCACCGAACGCTCGTCGGCCCGGTAGGCGTTGGGCGGCAGCAGCATGACGGCGGCACAGCCGGCGTCCTTGGCCTGCGCGGCCCAGCGAGCGGACTCGGCGGAACCGTAGGCGGCGACACCGGGCATGACCCGGTCCCCGCCGATAGCGGCAACGGCGGTCTCGACGACTTTCGTCCGCTCCTCGGCGGTGAGCACCTGATACTCACCGAGGGAGCCATTGGGCACGACACCGTCACACCCGTTCTCGACGAGCCAACGGCAATGGTCCGCGTAGGCGGCGTAGTTGACGCTCAGATCGTCGTTGAGCGGCAGCGCGGTGGCAACGAGAACGCCACGCCAGACGGGGACGGGGGCGGTGGTGCCCATAAGAACCTCCAGTTTTCGAGATACAGAGGAGAAGCGCGCCCCATAGGGGCGCGGGACTGTTTCTAATCTGCGGCTCCGCCGCGTGGGCGCGACCAGCCACAACGGCCCCGCAGCCAAATCACAACCATCAGCACCGAGGCTCCTCCGCCAACACCCCCAACGGCACAGGTCCAGCAAACGGCCGCTTGGCCACCCCCACCGAACACCCGGCAACCCCAGCGACCCCGGTCGCACAGACCCGCCCCTGACACCACCCCATACCCGCACGAGTGAGCAGCTTCACGGTACGCAAATCAGTCGCCCCCAACTCCTCGACGGCCTCCCGGACTTCGGAGGCCGTCACCTCCTCGCACCGACAGACGACGGTGTCATCGGCAACCTGCTCCACCCAGCGCGCAGGCGGCGCGTACGCGGTATCAACGGCAGCGAAGAACTTCCGCAGCCGGGTACGGGTCCGCGCGGCAGCCGCCCAGTCGGCAGGACGAGGCTCAACTCCCCCCAGCCGCGCGGCGATCGAGCACCCGGCGATCTCCCCCTCGGCGAGCGCCAGCACCGCTCCCCCGATGCCGGTGGCCTCGCCCGCCGCCCAGACACCGTCGACGTCGGTGCGCTGCTCGGCGTCGGTGACGACGAAGGGGTCGCCGGTGGCGTCGATCGCGCACCCGAGGGTCTCGGCGAGGTCGGTGTGCGCGAGCATGCCGTGGCCGACGGCCAGGGTGTCGCAGGCGATCCGCCGCTCGGTGCCGGGCCGTACCCGACCGTCCGGGTCCAGGGCGGCGACGGTGACGGCTTCGACGCGGTCGGTGCCATGGGCCGCGACGACGGTGTGACGTACCGTCACCGGGACCTTGTGGCACAGGAGTTGGGCCGCGTACTGAACGGCCTCGGCGATCTTCGCCGGGTTGGCGGCGAGTGTCGCGGTGTGCCGTACGAAGTCGGCGGGGTGCGTGGACTCGACGTACGCGGCGACTTCGGCGCCCGCTGCGGCGAGCCCGGCCGCGACCGGCATCAGCAGCGGCCCGGTACCGGCGACGACCGCCGTACGGCCCGGCAGAACGAGCCCGCCCTTGAGCATGGCCTGGGCGCCACCGGCGGTGACCACACCGGGGAGAGTCCAGCCAGGGAAGGGCAACACCTTCTCGTAGCCACCGGTGGCGAGGAGGACGGCATCGGCGGTGACGGTCTCCGACTCGGCCTGCGCGGGACCGAGAAGAGCATGCACGCCAAAACGACCACTTCCGCCGAACTCCCCCTCTACGAACCACACATGACGATCCGCCAGGTGGGTGATCCGACCCGCCGCGACATGCGCCGCCAGCCGATCCCGCAGCTTCTCCCAGGTACCCCAGGCGTGATGCAGGGCCTGCGGCCGACGCGCCTTCAACGCCGCAGCGGGCTGCCGGTAGAACTGCCCACCGGCCTGGGCACCCGAGTCGAGCAGCACCACCCGTACGCCCAGGTCGGCGGCGGTCAGCGCGGCAGCGAGGCCCGCCGGACCGGCACCGACAATCGCCACGGATGAAGTCGGGTGCGCGCCAGCGCCCCGATAGGGGCGCGGGGAACTGCGCGACCAGCCCCCACCGGCCCGCAGCCGACGAACCAGATAACCCACCGAACGCTCACCCGAGTTCGTCATGACCAACCCCTTCCTGCGTACGGATCACGTCGCCGGACGCAGCCGGTACCAGGCAAGCCCGCTGGTTAGGCCGGTCATTGACGGTGACAAGGCAGTCGAAGCAGACCCCGATCCCACAGAAGATCCCGCGCGGCGCACCACTCCCCCGGGTGCTCCGCCAGGAGGTGACCCCCACCGACCAGAGGACGGCGGCGACAGTCTGACCGGGCAGCGCAGCGGTCTCGTGTCCGTCGACAGTGACGGTGAAGGGCGGCCCGGGGTGGGCCCTGGCCAGCTCCAGCGGAGTCCTCTGTCTCACTGATTGCCCTCCTCGAAGCGGTCCGGACGGAACGGCGCGAGGTCCAGATCGGGCCGCTTGCCCGCCAACGACTGCGCGATCAACTGCCCCGTACCGACCGCCAGCCCGATCCCCGCCCCCTCGTGACCGCACGCGTGATAGAGCCCCGGCGCCCGGGGATCGGCCCCGATGGCCGGCAGATGGTCCGGCATGTACGGCCGGAAACCCAGGTAAGCGCGCATCGCGTGCACACTCCCGAGCACCGGGAAGAGCGCCAGGGCCTGCGCGGCCAGTCGACGCACGACCGGGAGCGAGAACGTCCGGTCGAAGCCGACCCGTTCACGGCTGGCCCCGATCAGCACCGGCCCCGCGGCCGTGCTCTCGACGACCGCCGAGGACTGGAGCCCTGCGTCGCCGCTGGCCACGTCGGCGACATAGTCGGCGGCGTACACCTTGTGCCGTACGGTGCCGGGCGGCAGCGGTTCGGTGACCAGGACGAAGCCGCGCCGGGGCAGCACGGGCAGGTGCACCCCGGCCAGCGCGGCGACCTCGCCGCCCCAGGTGCCGGCCGCGTTGACGACGGCCGGGGCGTGGATGTCGCCGTGCTCCGCAGTCCGGACGCCGCGTACGGAGCCGTCCGGTGCGCACAGGATGTCGGTGACGGCCGTACCGGTGCGCAGTTCGGCTCCGGCCCGCCGGGCCGCCCGGACGACCTGGGCGGCGGCGAGGGAGGGCATCACCTGGCAGTCCTGCGGGTACAGCACACCGCCCGCGAGGTCGGGGGCCAAGTGCGGTTCCAGGTCGGCGAGTTGACCAGCGTCGACCGTCTCGGCCTCGATGCCCGCCGCCCGCTGTCCGGCGGCGAACCCGGCCAGCGCGGCCATGCCTGCCGCGTCGGAGGCGACGACGATCCCGCCCTTCGCCTCGAACTCGACGGCGCCGCCCAGACCCGGTTCGGCCGCGAGGTCGTGCCAGAGGCGGGCGGAGAGCAGCGCGAGGTCCAGCTCGGGCCCCGGTTCCTTGTCGGAGACGAGCAGGTTGCCCTCACCGGCGCCGGTGGTGCCACCGGCCACCGGCCCCCGGTCGAGGACGAGGGTCGCGAGGCCGGCCCGGGCGAGGTAAAGGGCACATGCGGCACCCACCATTCCGGCGCCGATGACCACAACATCGCAGGTCAGTCGCTTACTCACATCAGTACAATGTCACATGTTCCTATTCTCGCCAAGGGCGCCTAGGCTCGACTCACCGACCGACTGCTGCTGACCTCAAGGCGAAGAAGGTGCCCACAGGTGTCCACGGATTCGACCGAAACCGCTGAACCCGAAGAGACCGCTGAGACCAAGGACCGCAAGAACCGCCTGTACCCGTCCGTCTCCCCGCAGCTGGCCGAGCTGATGACGACGGGATGGGCCGACACCGAGCTGAAGGACCTGCGCCCCATCGAGCAGGCCCCGTACGCCGCCGAGCGCCGCGCCGCCCTCTCCGCCCGCTTCCCCGGCGAGCGTCTGATCGTCCCGGCCGGCAACCTCAAGGTCCGCGCCAACGACACGCACTACCCGTTCCGCCCGTCCACCGAGTACGTCCATCTCACGGGCGACCAGACGGTGGACGCGCTCCTCGTCCTCGAACCCCGCGCGGACGCCGACGGTCACGACGCCGTCGCCTATCTCCTCCCCCGCTCCGACCGGGACAGCGGCGAGTTCTGGCAGGGCGCGGCCAAGGGCGAGCTGTGGGTCGGCCGCCGCCACTCCCTCGCCGAGGCCGAACAGGTCCTCGGCCTGCCCTGCCGTGACGTCCGCGAGGCCTCCGCCGAGCTGCGCGCGGCCCCCGCCGTCCCCACCCGGATCGTGCGCGGCTACGACGCCGAACTCGAGGCCGCCGTGACGACGGACGAGGACCGGGACACCGAGCTGAAGACGGTGCTGTCCGAGCTGCGTCTGGTGAAGGACGACTGGGAGATCGGCGAGATGCGCAAGGCGGTCGACTCGACCGTACGCGGATTCGTGGATGTCGTACGGGAGTTGGCGACCGCGATCGCCACCTCGGAGCGCTGGATCGAGGGAACCTTCTTCCGCCGCGCCCGACTTGAGGGCAACGACATCGGCTACGGCTCGATCTGCGCGGCCGGCGAGCACGCCACGATCATGCACTGGCAGCGCAACGACGGCGAAGTCCGCCCGGGCGAGCTGCTGTTGCTCGACGCGGGCGTGGAGACGAACTCCCTCTACACCGCCGACGTCACCCGCACCCTCCCCATCAGCGGCACCTTCACCCCGCTCCAGCGCAAGATCTACGACGCGGTGTACGAGGCTCAGGAGGCAGGCATCCGGACGGTCAAGCCCGGTGCCGCGTACCGGGACTTCCATGTCGCCGCCCAGCGCTACCTGGCCGAGAAGCTTGTCGAGTGGGGCCTGTTGGAGGGCGACCCGGACGACGTGTACGAGCTGGCCCTCCAGCGCCGCTTCACCATGGCCGGCACCGGTCACATGCTCGGCCTGGACGTGCACGACTGCGCCAAGTCACGGACCGAGCTGTATGTCGACGGCATCCTCGAACCGGGCATGATCCTCACGGTCGAGCCGGGCCTGTACTTCCAGCCGGACGACCTGACCGTGCCTGCGGAGTACCGGGGCATCGGGGTCCGGATCGAGGACGACATCCTGGTGACGGCGGACGGCCACGAGAACCTGTCGGCCGGGCTGCCCCGTACGTCCGACGAGGTCGAGGAATGGATGCGGGTCCTGACCGGCGCGTAGCCCCGGTCAAGCCCCGTCAACGCCCGCTGCGGCAGGCGGCTCACGCCTGCGTGAGGACGACCTCCTGGATCCGCTCCGAGTGGACCGTCGGCAGCGGGATGAAGCCCGAGCGGCGGAACTCCACCAGGCTGGTCTTGACCCGCACCGGGCCGGGCTCGTACGCGCCCGGCTCGGTGGCCTTGGTGTTCGACCACTGGTGCCAGGAGCCGTCGCAGCTCGCGGGGATGCTGTCCAGGCCGTGCCAGACGTTCTCGCCGCGCTCGATCGAGGCGGCGACGCGGACGGAACCGCCGGTGCTGAGGCAGCGGTAGCTGCCGGCGAGCGTGAGTTCGCCGTCGGGCGTGATGCTGCCGGACTCGACCGTGACCTGGTCGAAGCCCTCGTCGGCGGCTGCGGGGGTCGCGGCCTGGGACACGGTCAGCAGCGCGGCACCGGCCGCGACGGCGGCGGCACGGGAGAGGGACCGGAAGGAAACAGACATGGGGAAACCTCCTTGGGGGGACTCCACAGGTACTGGCCCCCCGCGCCCGCGCGCGTGATCATCACCCCTTCGTCGGCGAGTCGTGCACGCCGACTGCCCCGCTTTTCGGATCTTCTCGGAACGGCGGAATTGTCAGAGTGGTGTCACAGCACGTCCGCGTGCTGTCACGCTTCCTCGCCTCGACTTGGCGCCGGGCCCCCGGCACGGGCATCGTCAGAACCGGCAAGGAAGCAAGGCCGCAAAGACGCAAGGACTCACGGACGCACCGCACCCGAGCACCAGCTATCCGATCCGGAGGCACACCATGTGTTCACACCAGCCCGCGTGCCCCTCGGCCGACCGCCCCGACCGGGACGCCGCGCACATCGTCGCCTTCCACCCCGAGCAGGGCTGGAACCTCCTGTGCAACGGCGCGATCGTCTTCGACGACACCGGCGAGCTGCTGCCCGACGGCAGCGTGGTCTCCCCGCACCGCCTGACGACCGCGGCCTGAACAACCTCTGACCACTCTCTACGGCAGCACCGCGAAGCCGTCCAGCTCCACCAGGGCCTCTTCGTCCCACAGCCGTACGATCCCGACGACCGCCATCGCCGGATAGTCGCGCCCCGCCAACCTCCTCCAGACACGGCCGAGTTGAGGGGCCTGGGCGCGATAGTCGGCGACGTCCGTGGCGTACACGGTGACCCTGGCGAGGTCGGCGGGCGTACCGCCGGCCGCGTGCAGTGCGGCGAGCAGATTCCCGAGGGCCCGCTCGAACTGCTCGACCAGCGTGTCCCCTACGACCTTCCCGTCGGCGTCGAGCGCGGTCTGCCCCGCGAGGAACACCAGCCGGGAGCCGGTGGCGACGACGGCGTGCGAGAAGCCGGCGGGCGGCGAGAGCCCGGCCGGATTGACGCGCTCGGCACTCACAGGGCCTCCCCCGTCCCCTGGGACTCCTTGTACAACTCCTTGGCGATGACCGTCCGTTGGACCTCGCTCGCCCCCTCGTAGATACGCGGCGCCCGTACCTCCCGGTAGAGGTGTTCGAGGAGATGGCCGCGCCGCAGCGCCCGCGCGCCGTGCAGCTGGACGGCCGCGTCGACGACGTACTGCGCGGTCTCGGTGGCCAGCAGCTTCGCCATCGCGGCGCGCCCGGGGACCCCTTGGGCGCCTTCGTCGTACGCCGCCGCTGCCGCGTAGACCATCAGCCGGGCCGCCTCCGTGCGCAGGGCCATCTCGGCGATCTGGTGGGAGACAGCCTGGAGGTCCTTCAACTTGCCGCCGAACGCGTCCCGTTGGGCCGTGTGGGCGAGGGTCGCGTCCAGCGCCGCCTGGGCCATGCCGACCGCGAAGGCGCCGACGCTCGGCCGGAACAGATTGAGTGTGCCCATGGCGACCCGGAAGCCGCGGTCGGGTTCGCCGATGACGTCGTCCACGGTCACCGGTACGGCGTCGAGGGCGAGGGCTCCGATGGGGTGCGGGGAGAGCATGTCGAGGGCGCTGCCGGTGAGGCCGGGCCGGTCGGCGGGGAGCAGGAAGGCCGTGACTCCACGGGCCCCGGCGCCCGCTGTCGTACGGGCGAAGACGGTGTAGAAGTCGGCCTCGGGGGCGTTGGAGATCCAGCACTTCTCGCCGGTGAGGCGCCAGCCGGAGGGGCCGTCGGGGGCGGCCGTGAGGGACAGGGCCGCCGCGTCGGAGCCCGCGCCGGGCTCGCTCAGCGCGAAGGCGGCCACCGCGCTGCCCTCGCTCACCCGGGGCAGCCAGCGGGCCCGCTGGGCCGGGGCGCCGTGGGCGTGGACCGGATGGGCGCCGAGGCCCTGGAGGGCGAGGGCGGTCTCCGCCTCGGTGCAGGCGTGCGCGAGGGACTCCCGCATCAGGCACAGGTCGAGCGCTCCGGAGGTGAACAGGCGGGAGAGCAGCCCGAGTTGGCCGAGTTCGGCGACGAGGGGACGGTTGACGCGGCCCGGTTCGCCCTTCTCGGCGAGCGGGCGCAGCCGGTCGGCGGCCAGCGCGCGCAGCTCGGCACACCAGGCGGCCTGTGCCGGTTCGAGCGAGAATGCGGGCATCGCCGGTCCTCCCTCCGAGGCCGTCGTCCACGGCCCCTCCCCGACGGTATCGCGCACCGTTGACTGCCGTCACCAACACGATACGCTCCTTGTGCAGGACAGGTCTCGGCCCACCACTACGCCTACGCCCACGACGGCAAAGGGGCGAACCGCCATGGATCCCATGCACCCCATGCGTCCCAGGCATCCCGGGTACGGCAGGGCTCCCGAGGGCCGCGCCGATCCCGCGCGGCGGGTTCCCTCGGCCCACGTGGACACGTTCGCGCGCGACAGCCTCCCGCCCCCGGACCAGTGGCCCGGCCTCCGCTTCGACCTGCCCGAGGTGCGTTACCCCGACCGGCTGAACTGCGCGGCCGAGCTGCTGGCCGGCGACGGTTCCGACCCCGGGCGCCCGGTGTTCCGTACGGCCGCCGGTGAGGTGTGGACGTACGGCGAGCTGCGCACCCGGGTCGACCGGGTCGCGCACGTCCTCACCCGGGACCTCGGGGTCGTGCCGGGCAACCGGGTCCTCCTGCGCGGCCCCACCACACCCTGGCTCGCGGCCTGCTGGCTGGCGGTGCTGAAGGCGGGGGCGGTCGCGGTCACCGTGCTGGCCCAGCAGCGTCCGCAGGAGCTGAGCACGATGTGCGAGATGGCCCGGATAGGGCACGCCCTGTGCGACATCCGGGCCCTCGACGACCTCGCCAAGGCGGAGATACCGGGGCTGCGGATCGTGCCGTACGGCGGTGACGGCCTCGACGACCTGCTGAACCGTCCGGTGCCCGGCACCCCGTACCCGGCCGTGGACACCGCGGCCGACGACGTGGCGCTGATCGCGTTCACGTCCGGTACCACCGGTCGCCCGAAAGGGTGCATGCACTTCCACCGGGATGTGCTCGCCATCGCCGACACGTTCTCGCGGCACGTACTGAAACCGCACGCGGACGACGTCTTCGCGGGCAGTCCCCCGCTCGGTTTCACCTTCGGGCTCGGCGGTCTGGTGGTCTTCCCGATGCGGGCCGGGGCGAGTGCGCTCCTACTCGAACAGGCGGGCCCCAAACAGCTGTTGCCGGCCATAGCCGAACACCGGGTCTCGGTGCTGTTCACCGCGCCGACGGCCTACCGGGCGATGCTCGACGGGCTGGACGCGCACGACACCGGCTCGCTGCGCCGGTGCGTGTCGGCGGGCGAGAACCTCCCCGCCGCCACCTGGCAGGCCTGGTACGAGCGCACTGGGCTGCGGCTGATCAACGGCATCGGCGCGACCGAGCTGCTGCACATCTTCATCTCGGCGGCCGACCAGGACATCAGGCCCGGTACGACCGGGGTGCCGGTACCGGGGTGGCACGCGCGCGTGCAGGACGAGAACGGCGAGCCGGTGCCCGACGGGACGCCCGGACTGCTCGCGGTGCGCGGCCCGGTCGGCTGCCGCTACCTCGCCGATCCGCGCCAGGGCACATATGTGCGGGACGGGTGGAACATCACCGGGGACACGTATGTGCGGGAGGGCGACGGGTACTTCCGGTACGTGGCACGGGCGGACGACATGATCATCTCGGCCGGGTACAACATCGCGGGCCCGGAGGTCGAGGAGGCGCTGCTGCGCCATCCGGACGTCATGGAGACGGCGGTGGTGGGCCGGGCCGACGAGGCGCGCGGGCAGGTCGTGGTGGCGTACGCGGTGCTCAGGGAGGGCGCGCGGCGGGACGCGGAGGCGCTGCGCGCGTACGTCAGGGAGGAGCTGGCCCCGTACAAGTGTCCGCGCGAGATCGTCTTCCTGGACGCCCTGCCCCGGACGGCGACCGGCAAGCTCCAGCGCTTCCGGCTGCGCACCGACCCGACACAGCCCTCCACATGAAGTGATCTTGACCAGAAATCAACCACCGGAGGTAGTTGACCAGCGGAAATGGCGACAACCAGTGATCCCGGCGGCCTAAAATGATCAACGTGTCCGAACAGCACGCCCCTCGGTCCCTCATCGTCACGCTCTACGGCGCGTACGGCCGTTTCATGCCCGGCCCGGTACCCGTCGCCGAGCTGATCCGGCTCCTCGCCGCGGTCGGCGTCGACGCGCCCTCCGTCCGGTCCTCCGTGTCCCGGCTGAAGCGGCGCGGCCTGCTCCTGCCGGCCCGTACGGCACAGGGCGCGGCCGGGTACGAACTCTCCCCCGACGCCCGCCAGTTGCTCGACGACGGCGACCGGCGCGTGTACGGCGCCGCTCCCCCGCCGCACGACGAGGGCTGGGTGCTCGCGGTGTTCTCCGTCCCCGAGTCGGAGCGCCAGAAGCGCCATGTCCTCCGTTCCCGCCTGGCCGGACTCGGCTTCGGCACGGCGACCCCGGGCGTGTGGATCGCCCCGGCGCGCCTCTACGAGGAGACCCGGCACACCCTGGAGCGGCTGCGCCTCGACCCCTACGTCGACTTCTTCCGCGGTGAGCACCTGGGCTTCGCGGCGACGGTCGAGGCGGTGTCCCGCTGGTGGGACCTGGCCGCGATCGCCAAGGAGCACGAGGCGTTCCTCGACCGGCACGCGCCGGTGCTGCTCGGCTGGGAGAAGCGCGAGGACACCCCGCCCGAGGAGGCCTACCGCGACTATCTGCTGGCCCTGGACTCCTGGCGCCATCTGCCGTACGCCGACCCCGGCCTGCCCGCCCACCTCCTCCCGGCGGACTGGCCGGGCGTCCGCTCGGCGGCCGTCTTCCAGGGACTGCACGCCCGGCTGCGGGACGCGGGGGCCGGGTTCGTGGGCCTGTGACGCGGGTCGTACGCCGACGGGACGCCGGTGACACGTGCACCCGCATGTGACCTCAGCCACATCAGGCGTCACTAACGGAACCCTCAGGTTCCTCTTCGCCTCTTCTCAAGTTTCTTACCTAACGTCCGGGGAGCCGCACGCGGGGAGAGAGACGAGGACTGTTGCGAATGACCACCACGGCCAGGCCCACGGGGCCGACCAGAGCTCAGGGAGCCACCGTCTGGCTCACCGGGCTGCCGAGCGCGGGTAAGACGACGATCGCCCAGTTGCTCGGCGACCGGCTGCGCAGCGAGGGACACCGGGTGGAGGTCCTCGACGGCGACGAGATCCGCCGCTTCCTCTCCGCCGGCCTCGGCTTCTCCCGCGAGGACCGCAACACCAACGTCCAGCGCATCGGCCTCGTCTCCGAGGTGCTCGCCCGCAACGGCGTCCTGTCGGTCGTCCCGGTGATCGCGCCGTACGCCGACAGCCGCGAGGCCGTGCACAAACGGCACGACGCGAGCGGGACCCCGTACATCGAGGTCCATGTCGCGACCCCGGTCGAGGTGTGCAGCGAGCGGGACGTGAAGGGCCTGTACGCCCGCCAGGCGGCGGGCCGGCTGACCGGCCTGACCGGCGTCGACGACCCGTACGAGCCCCCGGAGGACCCGGCACTGATCCTGCGGACGCAGGACCAGACCCCGGAGGAGTCGGCGGACGCGGTGTACGCGGTGCTGGCGGAGCGGGGGCTCGTGTGAGTGCGTACACGCTCTCCCACCTGGACGCTCTGGAGTCCGAGGCCGTGCACATCTTCCGTGAGGTGGCGGGTGAGTTCGAGCGGCCGGTGATCCTGTTCTCCGGCGGCAAGGACTCGATCGTCATGCTGCATCTGGCGCTCAAGGCGTTCACGCCGGCCCCGGTCCCGTTCCCGCTGCTGCATGTGGACACCGGGCACAACTTCGCCGAGGTGCTGGCGTATCGCGACCGGGTGGTGGCGGCTCACGGGCTGCGGCTGCATGTGGCCTCCGTGCAGGACTACATCGACCGGGGTGTGCTGCGGGAGCGGCCGGACGGGACGCGAAATCCGCTCCAGACCGTGCCGTTGACGGAGAAGATCCAGAGCGAGCGGTTCGACGCGGTCTTCGGTGGCGGGCGCCGGGACGAGGAGAAGGCCCGGGCGAAGGAGCGCGTCTTCTCGCTGCGGGACGAGTTCTCGCAGTGGGACCCGCGTCGCCAGCGCCCGGAGTTGTGGAACCTGTACAACGGGCGGCACGCGCCAGGCGAGCACGTCCGCGTGTTTCCCTTGAGCAACTGGACCGAGCTGGACGTCTGGCAGTACATCGCCCGCGAGGGCATCGAGCTGCCCGAGATCTACTTCGCGCACTACCGCGAGGTGTTCCGGCGGGGCGGAATGTGGCTGACGGCAGGCGAGTGGGGCGGCCCGAAGGCCGACGAGACCGTCGAGAAGCGCCGGGTGCGGTACCGGACCGTCGGGGACATGTCCTGCACGGGTGCCGTCGACTCCGACGCGGGCACGCTCGACGACGTGATCGCGGAGATCGCCGCGTCCCGGCTCACCGAGCGGGGAGCCACCCGCGCCGACGACAAGATGTCCGAGGCCGCGATGGAAGACCGCAAGCGCGAGGGGTACTTCTAGCCATGAGCAGCACCATCGACACCATCGATACGGCTGTCACGATCGACACTCTGCGGTTCGCGACCGCCGGTTCCGTGGACGACGGCAAGTCCACCCTCGTGGGCCGGCTGCTGCACGACTCCAAGTCGGTGCTGGCCGACCAGTTGGAGGCAGTGGAGCGCGTCTCGGCTTCACGGGGGCAGGAGGCCCCTGACCTCGCCCTGCTGACGGACGGCCTGCGCGCCGAGCGCGAACAGGGCATCACCATCGACGTGGCCTACCGCTACTTCGCCACGCCGAAGCGCCGCTTCATCCTCGCCGACACTCCTGGGCATGTGCAGTACACCCGCAACATGGTGACGGGTGCCTCCACGGCCGACCTGGCGATCATCCTCGTCGACGCCCGCAACGGCGTGGTCGAGCAGACCCGGCGGCACGCGGCCGTGGCGGCCCTGCTGCGGGTCCCGCACATCGTGCTGGCCGTCAACAAGATGGACCTGGTGGGGTACGAGGAGGAGCGGTTCGACAGGATCGTCACCGAATTCGCCGCGTACGCGGATGAGTTGGGAGGTGAGTTGGGGGTGGGCGGCTTCACCCCGATCCCCGTCTCGGCACTCGCCGGCGACAACGTCGTGGACCCCTCCACCCACATGGACTGGTACGGCGGCCCGGCGCTCCTCGACCACCTGGAGAACGCCCCGGTGGGCGGCGACCCCGCTGACGCCCCGGCCCGCTTCCCCGTCCAGTACGTGATCCGGCACGACGAAGTCCGCCACTACGCCGGGCAGTTGGTGTCCGGCTCGCTACGGGTCGGCGACCGGGTGACCGTCCACCCGTCCGGGGAGACCTCCGAAATCACCGGCATCAATGTGCTGGGTACGGCGGCCCCTACCGCACACGCACCCCAGTCGATCAGCATCCGCCTGGCCGACCAACGGGACGTCTCGCGCGGGGACATGCTCACCGCCGGTGCGGACGCGCCCGCGCTCACGCAGGACGTCCGCGCGTCCGTCTGCCATCTCACCGACCGCCGACTGCGCGTCGGCGACCGGGTCCTGCTGAAGCACACGACCCGTACGGTCAAGGCCGTGGTCAAGGACCTCGGCGGGGCGACCGAGTTGGCGGCGAACGACCTGGGCCGCATCACCCTGCGCACCGCCGAGCCACTCGCCCTCGACGACTACGCGGTGTCCCGCCACACGGGTGCGTTCCTGCTGGTCGATCCGGCGGACGGCACGACGCTGACGGCAGGGATGGCCGAGGTAACTGTGGGTGTGGGGCAGAGGTCAACTCCCTAGTGTGAGCCGGGGTTTGGGGGCGTCCGTGCGTCCGGTGCGGGGGCGTCGGCTGCCCGCGCGGTACGGCGCCGGCCAGACGACGCCCGGACCCTCGTACCCCTGCTCGGCCGCCGCGTGCAGGGTCCAGTTCGGGTCGTAGAGATGGGGGCGGGCAAGGGCGCACAGGTCCGTACGGCCCGCCAGGATCAGGGAGTTGACGTCGTCCCAGGAGGAGATCGCGCCGACGGCGATCACCGGGGCGCCGGTCTCGTGGCGGATGCGGTCGGCGAACGGGGTCTGGTAGGAACGGCCGTACTCCGGACGCTCGTCGGCCACGACCTGCCCGGTCGACACGTCGATCGCGTCGGCGCCGTGGTCGACGAAGGCCCGCGCGATCGTGACGGCGTCCTCAGCCGTGGTACCCCCGTCGGCCCAGTCGGTGGCCGAGATACGAACGGTCATGGGCCGCTCGTCCGGCCACACCTCCCGTACGGCGTCGAAGACTTCGAGGGGGAAGCGGAGACGGGCGGCGAGCGGCCCGCCGTACACGTCCGTGCGGTGGTTGGTGAGCGGGGAGAGGAAGCCGGAGAGCAAGTAGCCGTGCGCGCAGTGGAGTTCGAGGAGATCGAAGTCCGCGTCGGCGGCTCGGCGGGCGGCTGCGGTGAACTGCTCGCGGATGGCGGCGAGTTGGGTGCGGGTGAGTTCGTGCGGGGTCTGGCTGCCGGGTCGGTACGGGATCGGGGAGGCCGCGACGAGCGGCCAGTTGCCGTCGCCCGCCAGCGGCTCGTCCATGCCCTCCCACATCAGCTTCGTAGAGCCCTTGCGGCCGGAGTGGCCGAGCTGGATGCCGAGTGCGGTGCCGGGGGCCTGGGAGTGGATGAATGTGGCTATTCGCCGCCAGGCTTCCGCCTGTTGGTCGGTGTAAAGGCCGGCGCAGCCCGGGGTGATGCGCCCTTCGGCACTCACGCACACCATCTCGGTCATCACCAGTCCGGCGCCGCCGAGCGCGCGGGCTCCCAGGTGGACGAGGTGGAAGTCGCCGGGGACGCCGTCGGTGGCCGAGTACATGTCCATGGGGGACACGACGACACGGTTGCGGAGGGTCAGTCCGCGCAGCCGGAAGGGCGTGAACATGG
Organism: Streptomyces sp. GQFP; assembly: GCF_021545335.1. Lineage (GTDB taxonomy): Bacteria > Actinomycetota > Actinomycetes > Streptomycetales > Streptomycetaceae > Streptomyces. The sequence goes on from NZ_CP089312.1 coordinate 2,138,926, forward strand.
GTGGGGTGGCGGGCGGGCAGCCGAACTCCCGCTCCACGGCGGCGGTGAAGTGCGGATCGCGCAGCCGCAGGTTGTCGTGGGTGACGCGGCGGCTACGGGTGAGGAGGTTGAACGCGAACTGGCGGGGCGGCTGGTCGAGATAGAGGGGCAGGTTCTCGAACCACTCCAGACTGGCGCGGGCCGCCCGTTGCGTGGATTCGACAACAGGCCGCCGCTCCTCCTCGTACGCCGCCAGCGCCTCGGCGAGCGTCGGCCGCTCCTCCAGACAGGCGGCGAGCGCGAGGGCGTCCTCGACGGCGAGCTTGGTGCCGGAGCCGATGGAGAAGTGGGCGGTGTGGGCGGCGTCCCCGAGGAGGACGACGTTGCCGTGGGACCAGCGGTCGTTGACGACCGTACGGAAGGTGGTCCAGGTGGACTTGTTGGCGCGCAGGGGGCGTCCGCCGAGGGCGTCGGCGAAGATTTTCGCGCAGCGGTCGACGGAGGGGCCTGTGTTCGATTCGTTCGGTTCGTTTTCGTTTTCGTTTTCGTTGAAGCCTGCTGCCCGCCATACCTCTTCCCGCATCTCGACGATCACGGTCGAGGCGTCGGGGGCGTACGGGTATCCGTGGAGCTGCATCACGCCGTGCTCCGTCTCCGCGATCTCGAAGCGGAAGGCGTCGAAGGCGAAGTCGGCAGCGAGCCAGAGGTAGCGGCAGCGGTGGGTGGTCAGCCGGGGCCGGAACTCCTGGGCGTAGGCCTCGCGTGTGGTGCTGTGGACTCCGTCGGCGGCGATGACCAGGTCGTACGTCTCCGCCAGCCACGCCGGGTACGGCGCCTCCGTACGGAAGCGCAGCTCGACGCCGAGTTCGCGGCAGCGGGCGTGCAGGATTTCCAGGAGCTGTTGTCTGCCTAGGGCGGCGAAGCCGTGTCCTCCGGAGGTGTGGCGGGTGGTGCGGTGGACGATGTCTATGTCGTCCCAGCGGGTGAAGTGCTGTTGCAGGGCTTCGTAGACGGCGGGGTCGGCGTGTTCTATGCCGCCGAGGGTTTCGTCGGAGAGGACGACGCCGAAGCCGAAGGTGTCGTCGGGGGCGTTGCGTTCCCAGAGGGTGATTTTGCGGGTGGGGTCGAGGCGTTTGAGGAGGGCGGCGGCGTAGAGGCCGCCTGGGCCGCCGCCGATGATCGCGATGCGTTTGGGGTGGCTGGTCCTTGTCGGCGGCTGCGGGTGCGCTGTGGCTGGTCGCGCAGTTCCCCGCGCCCCTAGGTGGGCTGCCCCTGAAGTCGGATTCATTTGCCGCGCCACTTCGGGGGGCGCTTCTGCGTGAACGCCTGGTGGAATTCCTTGTAGTCCTCGCCGGTCATGAGGAGGGCCTGAGTGGCGGCGTCAAGCTCCACCGATGCCGCCAAGGGCATGTCGAGTTCGGCGGTGAGGAGGGCTTTGGTCTGGGCGTATGCGAGGGCCGGGCCCTCGGCGAGGCGGTGGGCCAGGGTTTTGGCGGCCTCGTCGGCTCGGCCCTCGTCGGTGAGTTCGCTGATGAGGCCGATGCGTTCGGCCTCGGGGGCGCGTACGGGTTCGCCGAGCATCAGGAGGCGGGTCGCGTGGCCGAGTCCGACGACCCGGGGCAGCAGGTAGGCGGCGCCCATGTCGCCGCCGGAGAGGCCGACCCGGGTGAAGAGGAAGGCGAAGCGGGCACTGGGGTCGGCGACGCGGAAGTCGGCGGCCAGGGCGAGGACCGCTCCGGCGCCCGCCGCCACGCCGTGCACCGCCGCGATCACCGGGAACGGGCACTCCCGTACGGCCCGTACGACCTGCCCGGTCATCCGGTTGAAGTCGAGCAGCTGGGCGGTGTCCATGGACAGGGTCGCGCCGATGATCTCGTCGACGTCGCCGCCCGAGCAGAAGCCGCGGCCCTCCCCGGCCAGCACCAGCGCCCGTACGGACCGATCCCGGGACAGCTCGGCGAGCAGATCGCGCAGGTCGGCGTAGGCGCCGAAGGTGAGGGCGTTGAGTTTCTCGGGGCGGGCGAGGGTGACGGTGGCCACGCCGGTGGGGGCGAGGTCGAGGCGGATGTGGTGCCAGGTGGAGGTGCGGGGGGTCGAGCCGGTGAAAGGACTCACCATTCGAAGTTATCACTCATCCATGACTGTCGTCATGAGTGCGCGATAGGGGTGGTGGGGCGCGCGGTCTGTTTCGGTGATCCGGGCGCGTCACGAGGTGTCAATAGCGCGGTAACAGTGGGAGTGGTTGTGGGAGACGGGCCGTTGGTCTGGGTAAGCCGACGGTGAGCGGGGCCCAAGGTCCCGTGCGGCGCCCGACAAATGCCTCTGCCGGACCTCGCCGTACCATTCCTATTGTTGAAAGCAGGACAGCCTGCTCCATGAACGGAACCGCCTTGCAAGAGCCCTCCGCCCCCGCCTCCTGGCGTATCGCCCTGCCGCACACCGCCGCGGCGGTGCCCGTCGCCCGTGCGCTGGTCCGTACGGCCCTGGCCGAGCTGGAACACGCGGCGGCGGACTGCGACACGGCGGAGCTGCTCACCGCGGAGCTGGTGGCCAACGCCGTGGAGCACACGGCGGGGGACGCGCCGATAGAGCTGGTGGTGGAGCTGATGCCGAACAGCTGCCAGGTCGAGGTGCACGATCCCGATCCGGCGCCGCCGGGGAATCTGACGCGGCCGGTGTCCGAGGAGCCGGATCCCTGGCAGGAACATGGTCGGGGGTTGCTGCTGATCCGCACACTGAGCTCGTCCTGCGGCCACCGGGCCACGGAATCGGGCAAGGCGGTGTGGTTCAGGGTGCCGGTGGTACCGGCGCAGTGGCGTCGTTCGTAGGGTTTTCTTCGCCCCCGCCGCCCCTACCCGTCCCATCCCGTTCCTGGGGGCTCCGCCCCCAGACCCCCGCTGTCGGCCTGAACGGCCTCGTCCTCAAACGCCGGACGGGCTGGATGGTGCCGGCCGGGGCTTGATCTTTCAGCCCAGGCCCAGGCATTTCAGCCCGTCCGGCGTTTGAGGACGAGCGCGTTTTAGCGCGATACGGGGGTTCGGGGGCGGAGCCCCCGAGGATGGGACGGGTAGGGGCGGCGGGGGCGAGGAAACTTCACGCCAGCGTCGCGACCAGCACCGCCTTGATCGTGTGCAGCCGGTTCTCCGCCTCGTCGAAGACGACGGAATGCGCCGACTCGAACACCTCGTCCGTGACCTCCAGCGACTCCAGACCGTACGTCTCGTATATCTCGCGCCCGACCTTCGTACCGAGATCATGAAACGCCGGCAGACAGTGCAGGAACTTCACGTCCGCGTTCCCCGTCGCCCGCAGCACATCCATCGTCACGGCATACGAAGCCAGCGCAGCGATCCGCTCCGCCCACACACCCTTCGACTCCCCCATCGACACCCACACATCGGTGGCGACGAAGTCGACACCGAGCACGCCCTCCGGCACCGACTCCGTCAGCGTCACCCGCGCCCCACTCGCCTCCGCCAGCTTCCGCGCGTCGGCGACGACATCCTCGGCGGGCCAGTACGCCCGCGGCGCGACGATCCGTACGTCCATGCCGAGCAGCGCACCGGTGATCAGATACGAGTTCCCCATGTTGAAGCGGGCGTCGCCGAGGTAGGCGAAGGCGATCTCCTTCAACGACCTGCCGCCGCCGTGTTCGATCATCGTCAGTACGTCGGCCAGCATCTGGGTGGGATGCCAGTCGTCGGTCAGCCCGTTGAACACCGGCACGCCCGCGTACGCCGCCAGCTCCTCCACCGCCGCCTGACTGTCACCCCGGAACTCGATCCCGTCGTACATCCGCCCGAGCACCCGAGCCGTGTCCTTCACCGACTCCTTGTGCCCAATCTGCGAGCCCGACGGGTCGAGGTACGTCGTCGAGGCACCCTGATCCGCCGCCGCGACCTCGAACGCACAGCGCGTACGCGTCGAAGTCTTCTCGAAGATCAGCGCGATGTTCTTGCCTGCCAGATACCGCGTCTCGGTCCCGGCCTTCTTCGCCGCCTTCAGCTCCGCGGCGAGATCGAGCAGCCCACGGAACTCCTCCTCGGTGAAGTCCAGCTCCTTGAGGAAGTGGCGCCCGGCGAGGGCGGTCGGGACAGTCGCCATGGGGGCGCTCCAAGTGATCCGGCAGTACGTACATGACATAGACGAATGGAAGTCTATACGACTCCTTACATTTATATACGGCCAGATTCTCCTAGGTCACGGCATCCCGCTGCACCGGGCAGCTCATACACCGCGGCCCACCCCTCCCCCGCCCCAGCTCACTGCCCGGGATCTCTATCACCTCGATGCCCTGCTTCCGCAGATGCGTGTTCGTGGTCGCGTTGCGCTCGTACGCGACCACGACTCCCGGCTCGACAGCGAGGACGTTGCAGCCGTCGTCCCACTGCTCGCGCTCGGCCGCGTGCACGTCCTGGGTCGCGGTCAGGACACGGATCTCGCTGAGGCCGAGTGCTGCGGCGATCGCCCGGTGCATGTGCTCCGGCGGATGGTCGGTGACCTTCAACTCCTTGTCCCCGACGCCCGGTTCGATGGTGTACGAGCGGAGCATGCCGAGCCCGGCGTACTGGGTGAAGGTGTCTCCGTCGACCATCGTCATCACGGTGTCGAGGTGCATGAACGCGCGCCGCTTGGGCATGTCGAGCGCCACGATCGTCTCGGCGGACCCGGCGGCGAAGAGCTTGTGCGCGAGCATCTCGACCGCCTGGGGCGTGGTGCGCTCGCTCATCCCGATGAGTACGGCGCCGTTGCCGATGACGAGGACGTCCCCGCCCTCGATGGTGGAGGGGTAGTCCGCCTGCCCCTCCGACCAGAGGCGGAAGGTTTCGCCACGGAAGAGGGGATGGTGCCGGTAGATCGCCTCGAAGTGCACGGTCTCCCGCTGGCGGGCCGGCCAGCGCATCGCGTTGATGGAGACGCCGTCGTAGATCCAGGCCGAGGTGTCACGGGTGAAGAGGTGGTTGGGGAGGGGGCCGAGGAGGAAGTCGTCCAGCTCCATGACATGGAAGCGGACCGAGGTCGGCTCCGCGTGCGCGGCGAGGAACTCGCGCTTGGTGATGCCGCCGATGAGCAGCTCGGCCAGCTCGGCGGCGGGCAGGTTCTCGAAGGCGGCCCGGAGATGGTCGGTGGCGAGCGGGCCGTACTCCTTCTCGTCGAAGACGCGGTCCAGTACGAGTGTCCGGGCCACCGGGATCGCCAGGGCTTCGGTGAGCAGGTCGCCGAAGAGATGGACGGCGACGCCCCGGTCGCGCAGGACGTCGGCGAAACCGTCATGCTCGGCGCGCGCACGGCGCACCCACAGCAGGTCGTCGAAGAGAAGGGCGTCCTTATTACTGGGGGTGAGCCTTTTGAGCTCTAGGTCCGGCCGGTGCAGGATGACGCGGCGCAGCCGCCCGGCCTCGGAGTCGACATGGAATCCCATACCCCCATCCTGACCACTCCGCATCGCGTTCACCCACTGGTCGGCGGATATCCGGCGGATACAGGGGTAACCCTCGCCACACCACTCCCCCCGCCACTCCTCCCACCCCACCTCACCCCGCCCCATCTCGTCCCCTTGACGATAAGCAGATGGACCGAATATCGTCTACTTGACGACAAGTGGTGCGGAGGGCGCGTCGCCGGCACACGGACGGCGCGCCCTCCGCACCGGACGAGGGGATGGACGACAGGCACATGGCCGACATCACCCGGCGCCTCGGCTGGCGCCATCTGCGAGGCACGCCCACGGCCCACATCCGCCACCAACGCTCCGGCCGACTGGCGCACGACGGTCCCGGGCTCAGCTTCTGGTTCCGCGCGCTGACCGCCACGCTGTCCGAAGTCCCGGTCGACGACCGGGAGTTGGCGATGACCTTCCATGCCCGTACGTCCGACTTCCAGGACGTGGCGGTCCAGGCGACCGTCACCTACCGCGTCAGCGACCCCGCCCTCGCCGCCACCCGCCTCGACTTCTCCGTCGACCCGGACACGGGCATCTGGCGGGGCGCGCCCCTGGAGCAGCTGGCCACACTGCTGACGGAGACGGCCCAGCAGCACGCCCTGGACGTCCTGGCCCGTACGCCGTTGGCGGCCGCGCTGGTCGACGGGGTGGCGTCGGTGCGGGAACGGGTCGCGGCGGGGCTGGGCGCCGAGCCGCGCCTCCCGGCCACGGGCATCGAGGTGGTGGCCGTACGGGTGGTGGCGCTGCGGCCGGAACCCGAGGTGGAGCGGGCGCTCCGCACCCCGGCCCGCGAGCAGATCCAGCAGGAGGCCGACCGGGCGACGTACGAACGCCGAGCGGTGGCCGTGGAACGCGAGCGGACCATCGCCGAGAACGAACTGGCCAGCCAGATCGAACTCGCCAGGAGGGAGGAGCAGTTGGTCGACCAGCGGGGTACGAACGCCCGCCGGGAGGCCGAGGAGTACGCGGCGGCCGACGCGGTACGGGCGGACGCGGAAGCGGCACGAGTGGTACGGCTGGCGGAGGCGGAGGCCGCGAGCGTGCGGGGCGTGGGCGAAGCGCGAGCCGAGGCCCAGGCGGCGTGGCTGCGTGCCCACGCCGACGCGGACGTGGCGCTGCTGCACGCCCTGACGGGCACGCGGCTCGCGGAGAACCTGCCCCGCATCGACAGTGTGACGGTGTCACCGGACGTCCTGACCGGCCTGCTGGCCAGGCTGGGAGGAGCGCAGCAGTGAGCCTGGTTCCGCGGGCCGTCCTGGTCCACCGCACCACGGAGTACGAGGAGTTGGTGGCCCGACACGGCACGCACGGCCAGGCCGCCTTCTTTCTCCGTTCCCGGGGACGGGACATCGAGGAGGTGGCCGAGCGTCACCACCGCACTCGCCGGTCCATGGCGGAGGTGACTGCGGCGATCCCTCTGACATGGCGTCAAACACAGCTGGAACGGGCCGACTTGGACCGCTTCCTCTTCGCACCCGAGGACGTGGTCGTCGTGGTCGGGCAGGACGGGCTGGTGGCGAACGTCGCCAAGTACCTGGCCGGGCAGCCGGTGGTGGGCATCGACACGGACCCCGGCCGCAATCCGGGCGTCCTGGTACGCCACCGCCCGGCGGACGCCCGGACGCTCCTCGCGTCGGTACTCGCGACGGCAACAGGCGGCTCCGAACTGACCATGGTCGAGGCGGTCGCCGACGACACCCAACGACTGCTGGCCCTCAACGAGATCTACCTCGGCGCCGCCGGTCACCAGACCGCCCGCTACCGCCTGAGCCTCGACGACGACAGGGGTGTCGTCGAGGCCCAGGCCTCGTCCGGGGTGCTGGTGGGGACGGGGACCGGGGCGAGTGGGTGGTTGCGGTCGGTGTGGCAGGAACGGGGCGGTGCGGGTGCCGGTCCGCGCCTGCCGGGCCCGACGGAGGACCGGCTGGTGTGGTTCGTACGGGAGGCGTGGCCGTCTCCGGCGACCGGGACGTCGTTGGTCGCGGGCGAGCTGGGGGCCGAGGGCCGGCTCACCCTCACGGTCGAGTCCGAACGGCTGATCGCTTTCGGGGACGGGATCGAGAGCGACGCGGTGGAGTTGACGTGGGGGCAGACGGTTCGGGTGGGGGTGGGTGGGGAGAGGTTGCGGTTGGTGGGCTGACATTTTCCTCGCCCCCGCCGCCCCTACCCGTCCCTCCCCCAGAGGGGGGACCCCCATCGGGGACTCCGCCCCCGAACCCCCGCTCCTCAAACGCCGGAGGGGCTGAATACCCAGCCCGTCCGGCGTTTGAGGACAAAGGGGGTCTTGGGGGCGCAGCCCCCAGGGATGGGAACGGGTAGGGGCGGCGGGGGCGAAAAACGCCTACAGCCGCGGATCCACCGGCTCCGACTCCAGTGCCAGCACCCCGAACACCGCCTCATGCACCCGCCACAACGGCTCCCCCTCCGCCAGCCGATCCAACGCCTCCAACCCCAGCGCGTACTCCCTGATCGCAAGCGACCGCTTGTGGTTCAGGAACCGCCCCCGAAGACGCGCCAGGTTCTCGGGCCGCGTGTACTCCGGCCCGTAGATGATCCGCAGGTACTCCCGCCCCCGGCACTTGATGCCAGGCTGCACAAGCCGCCCCTTGCCGTCGCGCACAACACCACCCAGCGGCTTCACGACCATGCCCTCACCACCCCGCCCGGTCATCTCCAGCCACCAGTCCACGCCGGCCCGAACCGACTCCGCGTCCCCCGTGTCTACGTACAGCCGACGCGTCGTCTGCAGCAGCCCCGTACCGTCGTGCTCCACCAGCCGGTCCAGCAGGGCGAGTTGCTCGTCGTGCGGCAGCCCGGCCAGGCTGCGGCCCTCGGTCGCGAGGACCTGGAAGGGGGCCAGCCGGACCCCGTCGAGCCCCTCCGTCGGCCAGCAGTAGCGCCGGTAGGCCGCCGTGAACGCCGAGGCGTCCGACGCCCGTTCACGCTGGCGGGTCAGCAGGTCGCCCACGTCGACGCCTCGCGCAGCCGCACCCTCCAGGGCCGCCAGCGCACCCGGGAACACCGCCCCCGACGCGGCGCCCACCGCCGCGTACTGCGACCGCAGCAGCCCACCCGCCTTCAGCGACCACGGCATCAACTCGGCGTCCAGCAGCAGCCAGTCGGTGCCCAGCTCCTCCCACAGACCCGCCGCGTCGGCCGCCACCCGCACCCGGCGGAGGATCTCCTCGGTCACCGCCGGATCGTCGACGAACGGCCGCCCGGTACGCGTGTACAGCGCCCCCGTAGGACCCTCGGCGGCGTCCACACCGAACCGCTTCCGAGCCACCTCCCCGTCACGGCACACCAGCACCACCGCACGCGACCCCATGTGCTTCTCCTCGCACACGACCCGCTCGACCCCGTCCGCCCGGTACTGCTCGAACGCCTCCGCCGGGTGCTCCAAGTAGCTCTCCACCTGGGAGGTCGTCGTCGGAGCCATCGTCGGCGGCAGGTACGGCAGCAGCCGCGGGTCCACCGCGAAACGGCTCATGACCTCCAGGGCCGCCGCCGCGTTCTCCTCACGGACCGTGATCCGGCCCGCGTGGCGTGTCTCGACCACCCGGCGGCCGTGGACGTCCGCCAGGTCCAGCGGCCGGCCGTCGTGCCCGCCCGGTGCCTCCGGACGCAGCGGCCTGACCGGCTCGTACCAGATCTGCTCCGCCGGTACGTCGACCAGTTCGCGCTCCGGCCAGCGCAGCGCGGTCAGCTTGCCGCCGAAGACGACACCCGTGTCGAGGCAGATGGTGTTGTTCAGCCAGCTCGCCTCTGGGACAGGTGTGTGGCCGTACACGACCGCGGCCCGGCCACGGTAATCCTCCGCCCACGGGTAGCGCACCGGCAGGCCGAACTCGTCGGTCTCGCCGGTCGTTTCGCCGTACAGCGCGTGCGAGCGCACCCGGCCCGACGTACGGCCGTGGTACTTCTCGGGCAGACCGGCGTGGCAGACCACCAGCCGGCCACCGTCGAGGACGTAGTGGCTGACCAGGCCGTCGATGAACTCCCGTACCCGGGACCGGAATTCGTCGCTCTCTCCCTCCATCTGCCCGATGGTCTCGGCGAGGCCGTGGGTGTGCTGGACCTTGCGGCCCTTGAGGAAGCGGCCGTACTTGTTCTCGTGGTTGCCGGGTACGCACAGCGCGTTGCCCGAGCCGACCATGGACATCACGCGCCGCAGCACTCCCGGGCTGTCCGGGCCTCGGTCGACGAGGTCGCCCACGAAGACGGCCGTACGGCCGGCCGGGTGCACGCCGTCCTCGTAGCCCAACTTGTCGAGCAGGGAGTTGAGTTCGGCAGCGCAGCCGTGGATGTCGCCGATGATGTCGAAGGGGCCGGTGAGGTGGGTCAGGTCGTTGTAGCGCTTCTCCGTGCGGATCTCGGCGCTCTCGATCTCCTCCACTCCACGCAGGATGTGCACCTTGCGGAATCCCTCGCGCTCCAAGTGGCGCAGGGAGCGGCGGAGTTCGCGGATGTGCCGGTGGATGACCCGGCGGGGCATGTCGGCCCGGTCGGTGCGGGAGGCGTTGCGTTCGGCGCAGACGTCGTCGGGCACGTCGAGGACGATGGCGATGGGCAGGACGTCGTACTGCCGTGCCAGCTCGATGAGCTGCTTTCGGCTGCCCTCCTGGACGTTGGTCGCGTCGACGACCGTACGGCGGCCCGCCGCGAGTCGCTTGCCCGCGATGTAGTGCAGGACGTCGAAGGCGTCCCCGCTGGCGCTCTGGTCGTTCTCGTCGTCGGCGACCAGGCCTCGGCAGAAGTCCGAGGAGATGACCTCGGTCGGCTTGAAGTGCCGCCGGGCGAAAGTGGACTTGCCCGAGCCGGACGCCCCGATCAGCACGACGAGGGAGAGGTCGGTGACGGGCAGCACACGCCCCTTGTTCTCGACACTCTCGACACTCTCGATGCTCTCGGTGTTCTCGGTGTTCTCAGTGTTCTCAGTGTTCTCGACACTGCTCATGCTGCGTTCGCCTCCTTCTCCTTGTTGGCGGTCTCGGTCTCGGTCTTCATCGTGAACACGGCCATCTGTGTCGGTGGGCCGACCTCCGGGTCGTCCGGGCCGACAGGCACGAACTCCGTGTCGTAGCCGTGCCGTTCGGCCACCGTGGCCGCCCACGCCCGGAACTCCTCCCGCGTCCACTCGAAGCGGTGGTCGCTGTGGCGGCTGTGGCCGGCCGGGAGGGTCTCCCAGCGGACGTTGTACTCGACGTTCGGCGTCGTCACGAGGACCGTACGGGGGCGGGCCGCGCCGAACACCGCGTACTCCAGGGCGGGCAGGCGAGGCAGGTCGAGGTGTTCGACGACCTCGCACAGTACGGCGGCGTCGTACCCCTTGAGCCGCTTGTCGGTGTAGGCGAGCGAACCCTGGAGCAACTGGACGCGCGCCGCCTGCCGTTCGCCCATCCGGTCCAGCTTCAGCCGCCGGGAGGCGATGGTGAGCGCGCGCATCGACACATCGACACCGACGATCTCGGTGAACGCGGTGTCCTTGAGCAGCGCCTGCACCAACTGGCCCTGTCCGCACCCGAGATCGAGGACTCGGGCGGCCCCGGACGTCTTCAGCGCCGCGGTGATCGCCTCCCGGCGCTGTACGGCGAGCGGGGTGGGCCTCTCCTCCACCTCCGTCTCCTCCTCGACCGCGTTGTCGATCTCCTCGACCTCGCTGTCGTCGGTCTCGGCGAGCCGGACCAGTTCCAGCCGCTCCATCGCCTGCCGCGTGAGCGACCAACGGCGGGACAGATAGCGGCTGGTGATCAGCTTCTGCTCCGGGTGCTCGGGCAGCCAGCCCTCACCCGCCCGCAGCAGCTTGTCGACCTCGTCGGGCGCGACCCAGTAGTGCTTGGCGTCGTCGAGGACCGGCAGCAGGACGTACAGGTGGCGCAGCGCCTCGGCGAGGGTCAGCGTCTCCGATTCAAGGACGAGACGCACGTACCGCGAGTCGCCCCACTCCGGGAACTCCGGGTCCAGCGCGACCGGTTCGACCGTCATCGTCCAGCCGAGCGGCTCGAAGAGACCACGCACGAGGTCGGCGCCGCCCCGGGCCGGGACCGCGGGCACCTCGATGCGCAACGGACGTGCCTGATCCGGGAGTTCGGGCTTCGCCCGGCACTGGCCCTTCATCGCGCTGCTGAACACGGCGCTGAGCGCGACCGCGAGCAGCGAGGAGGCAGCGTACGGGCGGTCGTTGACGTACTGCGCGAGTGCCGCGTCGGGCGCGCCGCCGCGTCCCTTGCCCTTGCCGCGCCGGACCAGCGCCACCGCGTCGACCTCCAGCAGCAGCGCGGCCGTGCAGCGCTCGGCGGACGCCTCGGGGTAGAAGACGTGCGCGGTGCCGTAGGAGGTGGAGAACGTCTGCGCGTTGTCGGGATGCTTGTGCAGCAGGTACCCGAGGTCGGTCGCGGGGCGTTCGGGGGTGCCGGTGGTGCTGATCGTCAGGAACACGGTGGTTGTACCTCGAAACGGCGTCTGTACCGCCGTACGGCTCGGGGCCGCCACGGCAGTGGATGAGCGCGCTTCGGCGGTCGTGGTCCGACGGTCGCAGTGGTCTCTGCCTGCGGTGATGGCGTCTGACCTGCCCAAGCGCGTTCACACAAAGTACAGCGAACACGCAGGGCGCACTCAGGCATTTTCCACCCCGGACGGGGAGCCCTGTGGGGCCGGGAAGGGCCGAGTCACCCGACCCTCCCCCTACCGCACTGCTACGACAGCTGCGACTGCACCCGCGAGGAGATCAGCTCCAGGTGGTCCATGTCGTCGAGGTCGAGGATCTGGAGGTAGATGCGCTGGGAGCCGATCTCCGCGAACCGGCCGATCCGGTCCACGACCTCGGCCGGGGAGCCCGCCAGGCCGTTTTCCTTCAGTTCGTCAACCTCGCGGCCGATCGCGGCGGCGCGACGGGCCAGTTCCCGGTCGTCCTTGCCGACACAGACGACGAGCGCGTTCGAGTACGTCAGCTCGTCGGCCTTGCGGCCCGCCTGCTCGGCCGCCGCGCGCACCCGGCCGAACTGGCGCTCACTGTCCTCGATGGAGGCGAACGGCATGTTGAACTCGTCGGCGTACTGCGCGGTCAGCCTCGGGGTACGGGTCGCGCCGTGGCCGCCGATGAGTACGGGGATCTTGTCCTGCGCGGGCTTGGGCAGGGCGGGCGAGTCGGTGAGGTCGTAGTGCGTGCCGTGATGGCTGAACGTTTCGCCGGTTTTGGTGCCCCACAGGCCGGTGACGATCGCCAGCTGCTCTTCGAGGCGGGCGAACTTCTGCTGCGGGAAGGGGATGCCGTACGCCTTGTGCTCCTGCTCGAACCAGCCCGCGCCCAGGCCGAGTTCGACCCGGCCGCCGGACATCTGGTCGACCTGCGCGACCTGGATCGCGAGGACGCCGGGGAGGCGGAAGGTGGCTGCCGTCATCAGGGTGCCGAGGCGGATGCGCTTGGTCTCGCGGGCGAGTCCGGCGAGGGTGATCCAGGCGTCGGTGGGGCCGGGGAGGCCGTCCACGTCGCCCATGTGGAGGTAGTGGTCGGAGCGGAAAAAGGCGTCGAAACCGAGGTCCTCCGTAGCCTTCGCCACGGTGAGCAGAGTGTCGTAGGTCGCGCCTTGCTGGGGTTCGGTGAAGATGCGTAGATCCATGCTTCCATCCTGCACGCTCGAACACCGGTCAACCCCACCGGTCTCCCCTGTCCCACACCTCCCCGGGCGGGTGAAAAACCGTCAACCGCGCGTGAGGTGCGGCTCCGCGCCAGTGACCCGCCCCGGCGATGATCGTTGGCTCGGGCGGAGCCGGCCCGACCGGCGCCCGCACCGGTATCCGCCGGGCAGCCAGTTCGATTGTCGGCTCGCCCGTTTCCGGGGCGCACCCGCGTCGGCTCCCTCGGGGGCCAGGGGCCGAGGAGGCCGTCATTGTCCGAAGAAGTCGTGCCGCAGCAGGCGGGGCCCACACAGCCGAAGGGGCTGCTGCAGCAGATGGAGGAGCTGATGGCCGCACTGAACGCGGATCTGTCTGACCTTCAAGTTGAAGCGGGCTTTTCGCCCACATTCAAGGAGAATCAGCCCAGGTCAGAGTAGCCACTTACTCATGCGGCAGGCGGCGAAGCGACCCGTCGGGCCGTCAGGGAATCGCTGGCGGTCGCTCCGGCTCGCCAGCGACTCACAGACGGCCAGGTCCGCTCCCATGGTGTCCCGGGCACGGCCGGTACAGGGGACACCGGCGGGGGCAGCGATTCCTGATCTTGTCCCCCTCGTACCCCGGTACAGGACAGGCTGTCCCCGGTGGCCGGGACCTGTGTCAGCCCAGGGCCCGCCCGTCCTGCTGCGGCGGAACCTCATCGAGCGCCGTGCCCTTCTTGCGGTGCTTCTCCGGCAAGCGCACCACCTTCAGGCCCAGCTGATGAGCGCGCAGACGCATCCCGATGTCATCGGTCAGCACCCGAGCACCGGTGTCCTGGTGAAGGTTGTCCAGGTCGGCCGCGCTGCGCAGAATCGACAAGTCCACGTCCCCACCACGATCGTCGGTGTCGACCCACACCTCCAGCGTGACGCCCTCACGCAGGCGCACGGGCTCCCCAGGCCGGCTGTCCTTGAGTACACGCTCCAGGTAGCGGATGGCCGTGGCTGCCTTCCGCGCAAGGTCTCCCTGGCCGTATTTCTGCTTGTCCAAATGTCGCGCCACAGGATGTCTCCGGGCTGCTGCCAGCGGTTGAGCATGTTGGTGTCGTAGACGACGGGCAGACCGGGCCGGGCTACGAGCTTCTTCGTTGGTGACCACCGCCCGTCTGAGGTCACGCCGATTTCTGCGTTGGCTCCGGCGACAGCGAGGAGGTTCCAGTAGGCCGTGGAGTGGAAACCGGCAGCGAGATCCGGCACGGCGAACGCCTGCTTGAGCGTGGGATAGATGTCATGGACTGCATCGGTGTAGGCGCGGTACATGTCTTGTGCGCCTCGCGCATTGCCCCACGTCGTCTCCGCACGGCGGAGCACGTCGTCCGCGTAGTCCAGGGTGATCCCCGGGTTCAGTCTCATACAGAGATCCTTGCGGAGCTGAAGTCTGATGCCGAGCGAAATATGACGGAACAAGGCTTTGATCAGCTCATGCGCAGCGTCATATGGAGCGGCCCCGTCTGCGCCATCAGCTGGCGTCAGCGCGGGGCGTCCCAGCGAGGACGCTCCGGGTCTCGGCACGTCCTCGAACTGCTCAGCCAGGGCAGGCCGCCCGGCTCCCGTCCCCATGGGTCCCCGTGGACTCCGCTCTGTCCGCGACCTGGGAATTGCTCGATCTGCTTGATCAGCCGGCAAGGGGCTGGCGCTCAGTCGAACTCGCGCAGCGCGGTGACGAGTTGGCGCCCCTCGGCAGCGCCCCGGCGCAGCAGGAGAGCGGCTGTGGTGTGCAGCTCGTTCCAAGAGTGCGGGCGGCCGACGGCGGAGGCATCGGGCACGGCCTCCAGCGCCACAGTGAGCGCCTGTGCGGCCTCCCCGGCTCCGGCGCAGGCGTGGGCCAGGCAGGTGCGGTACCAGGTCTTGTCACGGCGGTACTCGTCCGGCAGGGCGGCCAGCCCCACCGTGAGGTGGTCCACGGCCGCGCGCCAGTCCCGCAGGTGCAGCGCGGACATGCCCCGCTGGAGCGTGAACCATGTCTCGCCGTAGAAGTACATCCAGACCGGTTCGTCCTCGGGGCGCTCGGCTGCCCGGCCGATGAGGTCCTGTGCCTCGTCCAGGAACCGGGTGGCGTCGTCACCGTCACCGTTGAGCGCGTGGCCCCGGGCAGCCATCTGCGCCGCCATGCCCTGCACCCCGAGCGACGTCCCCGACGCCGACCAACGCGCTGCTTCAGCGAGCCGGACAGCCCGGTCTCCGCGTCCGCCGGACCACGCCATGTGGGCCTTCATCGACAGCGTGGTGGCGGCCATGTTGGGGTCTCCGGCCTCCAGCGCCCATTCGTGACTCCGGTCGTACCAGGCCAGCGCGGCGGCCGTCTGCCACTGGTCCTGCGCCATCCACGCGAGGAACTGAGCGTGCTCGGACGCGAGACGGACCACGCGGTCGGCCAACGGGCCACGGGCGCCGGCATAGAGGTCCACGACAGTGCGGAGCTGCTGACGCATCACGTCCACCAGGGGGCGGGAACCGATCTGGTCCTCGGCCCGGCGGTGCTCGGCCAGCAGCCGGTCAAGCCAGTCCAATGTGGGGGCGTCGACCCTGTGTCCGTTGTCGACCACGCTCGTGATCCGGGTCAGCAGGTCGTCATCAGGCCCGGGGCCCGGGAGCACCAGCCGGGCGACCTGCTGAGCCGGGGCCAGGGCCCCCGCCCGGCTGAGGTCCGCCGGGACGTCCAGACCGGAGCGGATGCGCTGCTGTACCTCCACCGAGGTCACCCGCCAGTGGCCCCGCTCGATGGCGGAGACGTCCGGCTGGACCAGGCCGACGCGCTCACCCAGCTTGGTCTGGCTGAGGCCTGTGAGCTTCCGGTACGTGCGGAAGACGGCACCCCAGTCCTCGGCGGTGACAGCGGCGATGAGCTGCGGATGTGCCCACAGGTCCGGTCCGGAATCCCCCATGGAATCAACGATATAGGGCCTCCATATAGGGCCGCCCAATTGTGGCGGATGAGGAAGCTCAGAAGGGTTGACACGCAAGAACCCCGGCAGCCTGGCAGGGCCCCGGGGCTTGGCCAACCTGAGGAAGCAGGTCAACATGTCGCAAGCTACAACCCCCACGAGTGACACGGCAGGGGATCTCCCTCTGGACATCGAGTCCATGCGCTCCAGCGCCCTTCGCCTGATGGGTCCGGAGGCTCAAGTGCCCCCGTCCGATGTCGAGCTGGCAACGCTGACGCTGACTCTGCGAGGGCATCTGAAGCTTCTGGTCCCCGAGGTGGAGTCTGTCGCCCGCAAGCTGTCGGAGGACGACGTACCGAGGCCGTGCGCACTGGTGTGCGCCCGTGAGGCCCGGCAGCGGCTCAGCCTTCCTCCGGGGCTCGCGCACGCCCGGCGAATCTCCCGCTCGGTCAACGCGCTGTGCGACCACATGGAGGCACTGTCGTGAGCGAGCAGCGGTGGGAGGAGGAATCCGGGGGCGCGGGCGACATTCAAGCCGTCGCAGGGGATGCGGAGTTCATCCGGATCCATGAGGAGTCGTACGACGTGGCGACGTACCGACGGATGCTGGATCACGGGCAGTCCTGCCCGGAGTGCAGGGAAGGCGTGTGCCCCGAGGCGCGCGCCCTGTGGAGGGCGGTCAAGAGGCGGGAGCCGTAACCCCAACAGCATGGAGCCCAGCCCGGTGTTGCGCTTCGGGTCGGGCTCTGTCTCAAGGTCCCGAGCGGGCCGCTTCAGACGGTCCGTGTGCCAGACAAGCACGGCATCGGCCTCGCGAACAGACAGTATGTCGAGCAATTCCGCGTACGCGGGTCGCAGAGCGCGCTGGCCGCCTCTGCCGACGGCTGTGCGGTCGTCGTCGCTTGAACGCCACAACGGACCAACCGAGGTCGGCTGCGAACCTGCGGCAAGCTTCCTCCTGCCGGGCAACCCCTTCGGCCTTGCCGGCCGGGTCGTGGCCCCTGCTGGGATTCGGGCGCGGAACGCGCACCGACAGGGGCGCGGGGAACCGCGCGACCAGCCCCCACCGGCCCGCGCCGGACAAACGAACGCCCGCCTACCCGGCGACCCGCTCCGCTCCCCCCGCCGCCTCCCGCGCCGCCAGCTTTCGGAGCATCTCCAGGACCCGGTCGCGGGATTCGTCCGCCGCGTCGATCGACTCCATGCACTGCCAGTACGTCGTCTCGTCGCGTGCCGCGCTCGCGATGCCGACCAGGGCGATGCCCGCCTCGCCGAGGAGATTGCCCAGCCAGAGGAGGGCCTGGCGGGCGTCGCCCAGCTCGGTCAGCTGGGCCGCGCGTAACGCGCCGACGGCGAGGCGCGGTTCGTCGAGCACTCCGCAGCCCCGGCCCGCCAGTTCGGTCAACCCCAGTGCCTCGCCCCGCAGTTCGGGTGGCCCGGTGACTGCGAGGCGGCTGCCTATCGCCTGCGCGAGGGCCTGTGCCTGCCACACCTCCCTCAGGGTCTCCGGCACACCGTCGCTGCCCGCGAGGGCACGTCTGCTCGTCAGGATGAGCCGCACCGCGTCCATGCGCTGCCCCCGTCTGTCCCGACGCGCTCTCGCACGTCCGCCCAAATTCCACCGTCCACTACCCAGAGTGAAGTGCTGTGGGACGAAAAGCCAGAGGAAGACGGAAATCTGCGGACAACAAATGGGGAACGAACCGCATTTTGACTCCGGAGAGTAACTATTTCGGCGGGAACCTCCGTTCGTTGCGGTCGATCTTCGCGTCGAGGGCCGCGAGCGCGTCGATCCCGAGCACCTCGCACAGCTGGAGCAGATAGGCGAGTACGTCCGCGACCTCGTCCGTCACGCGGTGGGCGGTGTCCGCGTCGTCCATCACCCGCGCCGACTCCTCGGGCGTCAACCACTGGAAGATCTCGACCAGTTCGGACGCCTCCACACTGAGCGCGGCGGCGAGGTTCTTGGGGGTGTGGAACGGCTGCCAGTTCCGTGCCGCCGCGAACTCGGCCAGCCTGCGCTGGAGTTGCGCCACGTCCAGATCCTGCCGCTGTTCGGGGTGTTCCTGATCAGTCACGGCTTCAGGTGTACCACCGTCGCCCCTGCCACTCCCCGCGCCCACGACGCGTCGCTCACCGCCCCGAGCAGGCGGATGTGCCCGCGGTCGCACATCCGTACCGCCAGGCCCAGGAGTTGCTCGCGCTGACGTACGTCCAGGGCGCGGTCGAAACCGTCGGCCAGGACCGTGAGTGTCTGGAGGGCGTCGGGCACCTCGCCGGGGCGGTCGACCGTCAGGACGCCGGGGCCGGTCAGCAGGACCAGTGCCAGGCCCGCGTATCTCAACTCGCCGTCGCCCAGCCTGCCGAAGTGGGTGAGCACGCCGTCGCCCCGGTCGAGTACGGCTCTGACGCGGCCGTCGGCGACCCGGTCGGCGCGTACGTCCGTGACCGGGCCCGCGCAGCCCTCGCGGACGGCGGCGGTCAACAGCCCATGGCGGATGGCGCATTCGGTACCGGTGCGCCAGAGGACCTCGGCCAGGTTGTCGCAACCCGGCAGCAGGCGTCCGCTGCTCACCGGGACCGCCGCGCGCATCCGGTCTGGGCGTGGGTCGCAGGCGAAGACCGACCGCAGTGCGACCACCATCTGCTCGGCGGCGGCGATGACCCTGCGCTCTCCGTCGGTCCGGCCGGCCACCTTCAACGGCAACAGGGCCGTACCGAGCCGGTCGTCCGGCATCGAGACGCGCGTGACCGATTCCGAACCGGCGGTGTGCCAGGCGGCCTGGACGAAGCGGCGGCCGGGATCGCGCAGTGCCGTCTCCAGCAGGACCACTCCACCCGCGCTCAACCGCTCGCCCACGATGCGCAGTTCGGGCTCGGCCTGCACGGCGACGTCGAGTTGTACCGGACCCTCGGGACCGTCCGCCGTACAGCCGATGCGGAAGCCGCGCCTGCGCTGGGCGTCGGGGCGGGCGCGTTCCGGTACGCAGGCGGCCGGGTTCGGGAAGGCCTCGCCGACGGCGGCGCCGGAGCCGAGGCGGGCCAGTGACTCGTACGCCCTGAGGGCTGTCGTCTTGCCACTGCCGCTCGGCCCGGCGAGAAGGGTGAGCCGCCCGAGCGGCAGGCTCACCCGGCGGTGCCCCGCGTACGCGGAGAGCCGCAGTTCGGTGACGCTCGGCCGCTCGGGACGCGGCGCTGTCTGCTTCTGCGCTGCGGCGGGCGGTAGATCCATTGACAGGGTCATAACCGGACCGTAGGGCTCCGCCCGCGCGGCGAACCGTTCCGTCCGCCGCACCTTCCTACGAACGGGGGATCACCGGTTTTTGCGGCCGGGTCGCTCTCAGTGTCCGGGGACCCCCGCTCCGCCCATGAGGCCCCCGACCTCCGTACCTGGCGGGGTGAGAAGGAACACGTTCCGGTCGACCCGGTGCATCCCGCTCGCCAGACCGAAGACGACGCCCGTGCTGAAATCGAGGACGCGCTTGGCGGTGTCCGTCTCGGCGCCGGTCAGGTCGAGGAGCACCGGAATGCCCGCCATCAGGGTTTCCGCGACGTCCCGCGCGTCCGCGAAGACATTGACGCGCAGGACGACGAAACGCCGCCTGGCCTCGGTCTCCGCCTCGGGTATCGACCGGTGGCCCACCGCGGACGGCCAGGCGTCCCGGCCTCTCAGCGGTACGACCTGGGCGAGCCCCTCCCACTGTTCGTCGGTGACATCGTGGCTGTTCATCGACCCACTCCGCCCTGGCTCGCACTGGCTGTCTGCATCAGCCAATTCTTACGCATGGTCACCCGATCGGCCCAATACGACACGCTCAGCGACCCCCTATGTGAGATATATCCGAACACCTATACGTACCTCACAGCACTGACACTCTGGCTGTGCAGCGGGTGTAACCGCTCATGATCAGGTCATGTGACATCGACGTAACGGGCAATTCGTACGCTCGTCGGCAGCAGGCCCGGTACGGAGCAGGGCAGGGCAGGGCAGAGAAAGGCAGCACGTGACCACTACCCCCACGACCACGCAGGTGCGGACCGTGTGCTCGTACTGCGGTGTGGGCTGCGGAATCGTGCTGGACGTCGGGCTCGGGCCCGACGGACGGCGTACGGTCTTCAAGGCGTCCGGGGACAAGGCGCACCCCGCGAACGCCGGGCGGCTGTGCACGAAGGGCGCGACCACCGCCGACATGCTGAGCGCGCCGGGCCGGCTGACCACCGCGCTGGTCCGGGACGGCTCGGACGACCGGGGCGAGGAGCTGGTGCCCGCGCCCGTCGCGGACGCGATCGCGGAGACCGCGCGGCGGCTGCGCGCGATCGTCGACGAGCACGGGCCGGACGCCGTCGCCTTCTATGTCTCCGGGCAGATGGGCCTTGAGGCCCAGTATCTGGCGAACAAGCTGGCCAAGGGGTTCGTCGGGACCAATCAGATCGAGTCCAACTCGCGGCTGTGCATGGCGAGTGCCGGTACCGGATACAAGCTGTCGCTGGGCGCCGACGGGCCGCCCGGCTCGTACGACGACTTCGACCACGCCGACGCCTTCCTCGTCATCGGGTCGAACATGGCCGACTGCCATCCGATCCTGTATCTGCGGATGATGGAGCGGGTCAAGGCGGGGGCCAAGCTGATCGTGGTCGATCCGCGGCGTACCGCCACCGCCGCCAAGGCCGATCTCTTCCTGCAGATCAAGCCTGGGACTGATCTCGCCTTTCTCAACGGTCTGCTTCATCTCCTGCACGCCGACGGGCACACCGACCCGGAGTTCATCGCCGCCCACACCGAGGGCTGGGAGGAGATGCCCGGCTTCCTCGACGACTATCCGCCGGACGCCGTCTCCGCGATCACCGGGATTCCCGAGGACGACATCCGGGAAGCCGCGCGGATCATCGGGGCGGCCGATGACTGGATGAGCTGCTGGACCATGGGGCTCAACCAGTCCACGCACGGCACCTGGAACACGAACGCCCTGGTCAATCTGCATCTCGCGACGGGTGCGATCTGCCGGCCCGGCAGCGGGCCCTTCTCCCTCACCGGGCAGCCGAACGCCATGGGCGGCCGGGAGATGGGGTACATGGGGCCGGGGCTGCCCGGGCAGCGGTCGGTGCTGGTGGACGAGGAGCGGGCGTTCGTCGAGGACCTGTGGGAGCTGCCGGCCGGCACACTCCGCAAGGACGGCGCCGGGCACGGCACGGTCGAGATGTTCCGGCGGATGGCCGAGGGCCACATCAAGGCCTGCTGGATCATCTGCACCAACCCGGTCGCCTCGGTCGCCAATCGCCGTACGGTCATCGAGGGCCTGGAGGCCGCCGAGTTCGTCGTCACCCAGGACGTCTTCGCCGAGACCGAGACCAACGCGTACGCCGATGTCGTCCTGCCCGGTGCGATGTGGACCGAGGCGGAGGGCGTCCTCGTCAACAGTGAGCGCAGCCTCACCCTCGCCCAGGCCGCCGTGGACCCGCCCGGCGACGCCATGGCCGACTGGCGGATCATCGCGGCCGTCGCCCGTGCGATGGGGTTCGAGGGGTTCGCGTACGAGAGCGCGGCGGACGTCTTCGAGGAGCTGAAGCGGGCCTGGAACCCGAAGACCGGGTGGGACCTTCGGGGCGTGACGTACGAGCGGCTGCGGGAGACTCCCGTGCAGTGGCCGGCCGCCTCCGTGGACGGGCCCGCGCGCAACCCCATTCGCTACCAGGGGGACGAGGGACTGCGGTTCCCCACGGCCAGTGGGCGTGGCGTCTTCTTCGCCCGGCCGCATCTGCCCGCCGCCGAACTGCCCGACGACGACTTCCCGTTCGTCCTCAACACCGGGCGCGTGCAGCACCAGTGGCACACCCTCACGAAGACGGGCAAGGTCGCCAAGCTCAACAAGCTGAACTCCGGGCCGTTCGTGGAGGTACACCCGGAGGACGCCCGGGAGTTGGGCGTCGTGGACGGCGACCCGGTCGAGGTCGCCTCGCGGCGCGGGCGGGCCGTGCTGCCGGCGGTCGTCACGGACCGGGTGCGTCCGGGGTGCGTCTTCGCGCCCTTCCACTGGAACGACCTCTTCGGTGAGTACCTCAGCATCAACGCGGTGACGAGCGACGCGGTCGATCCGCTGTCCCTGCAGCCGGAGTTCAAGGTCTGCGCGGTGTCCCTGGTCAAGGTGCACAAGCCCGAGGCCGAGGTGCAGCACCCCGAGGTCCCCGAGCCCGTGCGCACACAAATCCCGGTGCCGGTACCGGAGTTGGCGTTCACGCCCGCTCCCCCGCCCGTCCTCAGCTCCCAGGAACGCCAGTACCTCTCGGGCTTCCTCGCCGGGTTGCCCACCGGCGCCGCGGGGACTCCGGTGCTGCCCGCCTCCGCTCCCTTCAGCGCCGAGCACGCCGACTGGGTGAACGGGATGCTCGCCGGCATGTACTCCCGGGCCCTGGACGCACCGCCGCAGCAACAGGTCGGTGTCGAGGTCGAGTTGGCCGGGCGGGAGGTCGTCGTGCTGTGGGCCTCCCAGACCGGCAACGCCGAGGAGCTGGCGGGCGCGGCTGCTGAACGGCTGAACGCCGGCGGGCACCGGGCGAGGCTCGTCGGCATGGACGAGGCCGATGTGGCCGCCCTCGCGCGCGGTGCCGATCTCCTCTTCATCACCAGCACGTTCGGCGACGGCGACGCCCCCGACAACGGCTCCGGCCTCTGGGACACGCTCTCCGGGGAGCAGGCGCCACGGCTGGACGGCGTGCGGTACGCCGTCCTCGCGCTGGGCGACTCCTCGTACGACGACTTCTGCGGGCACGGGCGCCGACTGGACGCGCGACTCGACGAGTTGGGGGCGGTACGGATCGCGCCGCGCACCGACTGCGAGCCCGACTTCGAGCCGTCGGCGGACGCGTGGCTCGACCAGGTGCTCGACGGGCTGGAGACGGACAGCGAAAAGACGGTTTCCGCTCCCGCTGCTCCCGCTGCTCCTGCTGCTCCCGCTCCCGCTCCCGCTCCCGTCGTCCGGTCCGCCAAGCCCGCCCCCTCCCCCGCCCGGCTCGTCGGCAACCGGCTGCTCAGCCTTCCCGGCGCAACCAAGGAGGTGCGCCGGTTCACCTTCGACACGAGCGGTACGGGACTGGCGTACGAGGCGGGCGACGCGCTCGGCGTTCGGCCCGTCAACTCCGCCTCCCTGGTGGCGGAATGGCTGGCCGTGACCGGACTGGACGCGTCAACCGGCGTGATCGTGAACGGAGTTGGTGAGTTCTCGCTCTCCGAGGCGCTGCACGGGCAGCTCGACATCACCCGGATCACGTCCGACCTGCTCCGCTTCATCTCTGAACGGGCCCGGGACAACCGGGAGTTGAAGAAGCTGATGCGGTCCGACAACAAGGACGGGCTGGCCCGCTGGTCCTGGGGTCGGCAGGCCGTCGACGTGGTCGCCGAGTACGGGGTGCGGGCGTCCGCGCAGGAGTGGGTGGGGGTGCTGCGGAGGCTTCAGCCCCGGCTGTACTCCATCTCGTCGAGCCCGCTCGTCGACCCGGCGCGAGTCTCGCTGACGGTGTCCGTGGTGCGGTACGAGAACCTGCGTGGCGTGCCGCGCGGCGGAGTCTGCTCGCCCTTCCTGGCCGACGCCGGGCCGGACACGGCGGTGCCCGTCTTCGTGCAGCGCTCGCCGCACTTCCGGCCCCCGGCGGACGCCTCGACGCCGATGGTGATGGTCGGGCCGGGGACCGGGGTCGCGCCGTTCGTGGGGTTCCTGGAGGAGCGGAGGGCGCTCGGGCACACGGCGCAGAACTGGCTGTTCTTCGGCGAGCAGCACCGCGCCACCGACTTCTACTACGAGGACGAGCTGGCCGAACTGGTGGCCGAGGGCACCCTCAGCCGCCTGGACACCGCGTTCTCCCGCGACCAGCGCAACAAGGTGTACGTCCAGGACCGGATGCGCGAGCACGGGCCCGAGCTGTGGCACTGGCTCCAGGAGGGCGCCCACTTCTACGTCTGCGGCGACGCCTCCCGCATGGCCAAGGACGTGGACCGGGCGCTGCGGGACATCGCGGTGGCACACGGCGGACTGAGCGAGGAAGAGGCGGGCGTGTACGTGAAGCAGCTCGCGGCGGCGAAGCGTTACGTACGGGATGTCTACTGAATGCCCATATACAGCTACTAGCGAATGCCCATAAACGGCCACTAGCGGACATTCTTACCGGCCTCACACTGGACCCTTCACCTCCACCCGCACGCGGCACACCAGGCACGATTACGTTCCACTGTCGTGCACTTGGCAGAAACAGCGCCTGACACCAGGGCGAAGACCATCCCCCGCCCGACCTGGGTGGCCGTCCCGGAGGCCGATGCCCCCGCGCAGTGGCATCGCGTTCTGACCCTGCTCGCGACCGTCAGCCTGTTCATCGGTACGCGCGCGGTGTGGACGCAGGCCGCCAGTCACCGGCTGGTCGTCGCCGCCGTCATCTCGCTCTGCTATCTGTCGATCCTGGTCAGCGGGGTGCTGGCGCTGACCGTACGCCGGACCCGTTCGCTCGCCCGGCTCGATCTCTGCGTCCTGGTCACCGCCATCACGCTGACCCTGTGCACGTTCGCCCTGAACCACGCCGGCGGCGACGAGGGCGTCCTCACCGCGCAGGCCGCCCGGGAACTGGTCGCCGGGCATCCGGTGTACGGGCAGCCCTGGCCGTGGCTCTTCCAGCACAACCCCGACGTCGCCCTGACCCCGACGATGAACGGCGGCTACGACCTCACGTACGGTTACCCGCCCCTCGCCCTGCTGCTGACGGCGCCCCTTCTGTGGCTCGGGCACGGCGCGCTGGCCGCGACCGCGGTGACGACCGGGGCGCTGCTCGTCGGCGCGGTCACCCTGTGGCGGCTGCTGCCGGTGCCGTGGCGGTCGGCGGCGACCATGGCGTGTCTGGGCCTCGGCTTCCTGCCGAGTTACGCGCGGCTCGGTTACCCGGCGATCATCGGGCTCGCGCTGCTGATCCCGGTGGTGGTGCACTGGCCGCGGATCGGGGCGGGCGGGCGGCTCGGGTGGGGCGGGATCGCGCGGGCCGCCTGTCTGGGCGCGGCCTGCGCGGCGCAGCAACTGCCGTGGTTCCTCGTGCCGTTCCTGCTGGCCGGGATCTACGCCGTGCGCCGGGGCGAACTGGGTGGCAGGGCCGCCGCCGGGGTGGTGCTGCGGGTCGCGGGCATGGCAGTCACCGTATGGCTGCTGATCAACACGTACTTCGTCGTGAGCGAGCCGGGCGCCTGGGCGGCCGGGGTCGCGCTGCCGCTGACGCAGGACGCGACTATCCACGGGCAGGGGCTGGTGGGCCTCGCGCTCTACTACACCGACGGCAGCGACCGGCTGGCCTGGTACTCGCACGCGAGCGTGCTGCTGACGGGGGCGCTGCTGGCACTGCTCGTCCTGTTCGTGCGGCGGTTGGGTCCGGCGACGACGGTGCTGCCCTGGTGTGCCTTCTTCCTGGCGACGCGTTCGCAGGACGGCTACTACCTGCTGATGACTCCGCTGTGGCTGGCGGCCGCGATCACCACGCCCGCCGCGTCCTTCGCCGGCGCGTGGCAGCCCCGGCCGCGCATCCTGTCGGGCCCGCGCAGGCGTCCGGCGCTGGTCGCGGCGGCGGCGCTGCTCCTCGTACCGGCGCTGGCGAGTGCGGCCGTGGCGGCGACGGGGTCGCCGCCGCTGCGGATGCGGGTGACGGGGACGCGTACGGCCGGACCGGCCGCCGTGTCGGAACTGGACGTCCGGGTCACGAACACGGACGACAGCGCCCTCACGCCCCACTTCACGCTGACCACCGGTCAGGGCATGAGCCACTGGTGGAAGGTGGCCCGGGGGCCTGCCACGCTGCCCGCCCACGCGAGCGCCGTCTACCGACTCCGGCCGCCCGGGACGGTGTTCCACGTGCCCCGGCGGCCGGGGACGCGGATCCGGCTGCGTGTCTTCACGGCGTCGCCGGACACCTTGTCGAGCATGGACGTCCGGCTGCCGGGCGAGCGGTAGCCAACGGGGGTCAACGTGACGGGTCAGGCCGTCTTCGTACGGACGAAGGCGAGCGTGGCGTTGACCGTCGTGAGGCCCTTGATCATGCCCATCTGGTTCCAGCCCATGCCGAACTCGTTCCGGTCCACGGTGAACTCCGCGTCCAGGGCGACCGCGTCGGCGTTCGCCTTGGTGAGGCGGGCCGTGAGGGTCACCGGGCGGCTGATGCCGCGCACGGTCAGCTGACCGTCGACGTGGACGGTGTCGCCGCCGCGGAGTTCGGCGCCGCGCACCCCGAAGGTGATCTCGGGGTGGTTGTCGACGTCGAAGAAGTCGGCGGAGCGCAGGTGCTTGTCGCGCTTGGTGTGCTTGGTGTCCAGGGAGGTGGCGTCCAGGGTCACGGTGCCGGTGGCGGAGCCGTCGGACAGGACCTCGCCCTGGCCGCCGACGACGGCGAAGGCGCCCTTCACCGTGACCATGCCCCACATCGTCTTGTGACTGACGGCGACGGTGGTCGCGGTCCGGTCGAGCTGCCACAGGCCGGTTTCTACGGCAACGGTCATGAGGGTCTCCACATACGCAAGGGGGACGAAAAAGAGGACGACGAGACGAAAAGAGGACGACGAAGGGATGGCGAAGACCCCGGTCATCGCCGATCATCGCCGGTCATCCAAATTTGGATGATGCTCACGCTAGCCCGTAATCCAAA
This sequence comes from Streptomyces sp. GQFP, assembly GCF_021545335.1. Classification (GTDB taxonomy): domain Bacteria; phylum Actinomycetota; class Actinomycetes; order Streptomycetales; family Streptomycetaceae; genus Streptomyces. The sequence continues at coordinate 2,165,547 of NZ_CP089312.1, forward strand.
TCTGAACAACCCTCCGCGACTCCTTCGTGCAAAATTGGACAACCGGTAGGATCGAACCCATGGCCGACCCTGCCGACAGCGCCCCCGACCTGCCCGCATGCCCCTCCGCGGGCGAGAGCGCCCTGCTCCCGGCCGAGCTACGGGCCTGGATGATCCTGCTGGCCACGACCGGGTCGATCGAGCAGCGGCTCGGCCCCGTCCTCAAGGACACGCTCGGGGTCTCCCACGACGAGTTCCTGGTGCTGTGCCTGCTGGCGGGCCGGGCCGACGGCGGGCTGCGGATGACCCGGATCGCGGAGCTGCTCGGCCGACCCAAGACCCGGCTCACCTACCAGATCGCCTGCCTCCAGCACGCGGGGCTCGTCACCCGGCGCTCGGTCCGCAGCGACAAGCGGGGCGTCGAGGTCGCCCTCACCGAGAAGGGCCGCCGCCTGTTCACGGAGGCCTCGCCGACCCTGGCCGACACGGTCAACTCGGGGCTGGCGCGTATCGGCGCCGAGGAGCGCGAGGCGATGTACGGGCTGCTGCCGGAGGTGGCGGGCGGGGAGAAGGCGTGAACTCCCCTGTCCCGCCCGCCCGCCCGCCCGGTCGGTCGTCAGGCCGCCAGGACCGCCGGCTCCGGCCGCGACTCCGATCCTGACTCCAGTCCTGACTCCGTCGCGGCCACCGTCTTCGTCACGGCCTCCGTCTCGGCCTCCGTCTCGGCCTCGGTGAGCAGGTCGACGAGGGTCGCGCGGGCGCGGGCCACGCGCGAACGCACCGTCCCCACAGGGCAGTCGCTGACCTCGGCCGCCTCCGCGTAGGGCAGCCCCATCAGCTGCGTGAGGATGAACGCCTCGCGCCGCTCGTCGGGCAGCACGGCCAGCAGGTCGAGGAGCGCGACCCCGTCGTCGAAGCCGGGCAGGCCGCGCGGCTGGGCCAGTTCGGCGGTCAGCCGCCAGTCGTCGGTGTCGCACAGCCGGGGCCGGGCGGCTGCGTGCCGGAAGCTGTCGATCACCGCGCGCCGCGCGATGGCCATCAGCCAGGCACGGGCCGAGGACCGCCCCTCGAACCGGTGCAGACTGCCGAGCGCCCGCAGGAACGTGTCCTGGGCGAGATCGTCGGCGGCCTGCGGATCGGCGGAGAGATGGGCGACGTACCGCACCACATCGCGGTGCAGGGCGCCGACGAACCGTTCGACGGCGGCCGGGTCGCCACCACGGGCGGCGAGCGCCCAGGCGGTTATCGACTCGTCCAACGGACGAGTCGTGGAGGTCGGGCGGGTCGAGGCGGGCAGTACAGGAGTGATCACCTGGGGTCCTTCTCGGATCATCCGGAATCCGGCCCGGCGACAGCCCACGAAACGCGACGCACGCGAAGGCGCTGCGAGGCGCGAGACGTGCGGGCACGCCGCTACCGGGTGAGGGAGGACGGTCGTACGCGCTGGGCGGGTACGACCGGGGGCCCGGGCGCCCACGGAGGCCGACGTCGAGTGCGTCGGAGCTTCCTGGAACGGCCCCGGGAAACCAGGGCCTGCCGTTCGGATCACGCCGGCTTCAGGCTGCGGCACCATGTGTGATGCGTGCGGCCACAAGGCAAAGGAACGTGTGCCACACCCGGCGGCCAGGCGTGATCCGATCAGCAGACCCTCGCTGTCTCAGATGACAGCGAGCCCCGTCGGCGGGCCCCGAGAAGTGATCGCGTGGACGAGCAGGAGGAGCCGTGGTGTCCGGTCCGAGCTGCCGCGGCGCGGGCGGAGGCGGGGGCGGTCCGGAGTCGCCGGGCGCGCGAGCGCCAGTCGCAGCGGAGCGGCCAGGCGGCCGGCCACCGCGCGCAGGATGCGGAACGCGGCCCGTTCGCCGTACGCCAGCCACAGACCGCAGAGCAGCGCGGCGAGCGTGTGGGCGGCGAGCATGCCGTACGAGGACGACAGGGCGTCCGTGCCGTGGCCGCCGTGGGCCATGTGCCCCAGGCCCATGACCATCCCCGTGTCCATGTCCATGTCCATGCCCATGTCGGCATCCATGCCGATGTGGGTCATGTCCATGGAGTCCGTCGACGTGCCGGCGGTGCTCCGCGTGAACGAGAACGCCGAGTGGAGCGCGCCCTGGGCGACGACCACCACACCCACGACCAGCGGGAGTCCGCGTTCGCGGCCGGCGAGGCACCAGCCCGCGCCGCCCATGACCACGGTCCCGGCGACGAGCGTCCGCCAGGAGACGGAGGAGCCGGACATCAGCACGTGGCCGAGGGCGGCGAGCAGCACGCAGACGGCCGCGAACACCGCGGCCCGCAGCGTGCGTGCACCCCATCCGGCAGTCATGACGGCGCTCATCCTCCCATCCGGCACTCGTTCGTCAGTGGTGGGTACGTAAATTACTGATCAACCGTTCGGCGGGGTACCCCCGGCCGTTCGGCGGGGGTTCGCCGGACGTTCGGCGGATACCTGGTCCGACCAGCGGGTTTCCACCCTGGAACCATGACGCAAAACGCCTCTTTGCCGAATTTCGCCGCCGGTACTCAGATCGAACCCACAGCTCCTGTCAGCCCCGCCGGTATACGTCCCGCACAGCTAGGCCGACTGGTCGGCGTGGACCTCGCGCGCGGCCTCGCCGTCTTCGGGATGTACGCCGCCCATGTCGGCCCCGACCCCTCCTCGGGCGGGGTGACCGGCCATGTCATGGAGCTGTTCCACGGCCGCGCCTCCGCGCTCTTCGCCTTCCTGGCGGGCTTCTCGATCATCCTGATGACGGGCCGCCGGGTGCCGAAGACCGGCCGCGAGGGACGCCAGGCCGTCGCCAAGGTGCTGATCAGGGCGGTGCTGCTGGTCGCCCTCGGCACCTGGCTGACCTCCACCGGCACCCCCGTCGAGGTCATCCTCGCCTTCTACGGCCTCTGCTTCGTCCTGGTCCTGCCCTTCCACCGACTGCGCGCCGGCGCCCTGGCCGCCATCGCCGCCGGTACGGCACTCGTCCTGCCCCAACTCCTGTACGTCGTCCGGCGGTCCATCGACGACGGCTCCTGGGCGGAGACGTTCACGCACAACGATCCGCTGGCCCGGGTCAGCGGCACCGACGGCTTCGTCGAGCTGATGTTCACCGGGAGCTACCCGGCCCTGACCTGGGTCCCGTTCCTCTTCGCGGGCATGGCGGTGGCCCGTCTCGACCTCGCCGCCACGGCCGTACGTATCCGCCTCGCCGCCACCGGCGTCGCGCTCGCCGTGCTCGGTTACGGCGGCTCGTGGCTGGCCCTGCACTTCGTACCCGGTGTCTCCTCCGCCCTCGCGGCGGGCGGCGGCGAGGACGGCTCCGGTTCGGTCATGTCGGCCTGGTGGTCGGACACGGCCGGCTATCCGACCGGGGACTCGGCGGCCTGGTTGTGGGTGGCCTCCCCGCACAGCGAGACGACGCTGTCCGTCGTGGGCAACACCGGGGTCGCCATCGCCGTACTCGTCGGCTGCGTGGCCGCCGTCGACACCCTCCCCCGCTTCCGGCGCCTCGCGGGACCGGTCGTCGCGGTCGGCACGATGTCCCTGACGGCGTACGTCCTCCACGTGGCCGGCATCTGGGCCCTCGGCATCGACGAACTCCCCGGCTCCCCGCTGCACGTGCTGTTCGGCTTCGTCGTGGCCGTGACCGTCTTCGCCGTCGCCTGGTCGCGCTTCTTCAGGCGCGGGCCGTTGGAGCGCGTCATGGGGGACGCGACGAGGATCGCGCGGTGGGTGAAGTAGTGGGTGAAGTAGTAGCCGGTCCGACTGGACGCCCGCTTTTGAACGTGTTCAAATATCTACGCCAGGCTCGTAGCACAGCCGTTCAGCGCACACGTTCACGTCCCAGGGGGAGCCATGAGGATCGTCATTCCCGGAGGAACCGGCCAGGTGGGTAAGGTCCTGAACCGCGCCCTCACCGCCGCCGGTCACGACGTGACCGTCCTGACCAGACGGCCGACGCGCGAGGGCGAGATCGCCTGGGACGGCGAGACCCTGGGCGACTGGGCCAAGGCTGTCGACGGCAGCGACATCGTGATCAACCTGGCGGGCCGCAGCGTCAGCTGCCGCTACACCCCCGCCAATCTGCGGGCCATGATGGACTCGCGGGTGCACTCGGCCAGGGTCGTGGGCGAAGCGATCGCGGGAGCCGCACGGCCGCCCCGCCTCTGGCTCCAGATGAGCACCGCGACCATCTACGCCCACCGCTTCGACGCCCCCAACGACGAGGCGACCGGCGTCATCGGCGGCGCCGAACCCGGCGTACCGGACTACTGGGCCTACAGCGTCGAGATCGCCAAGGCCTGGGAGCGGGCCCAGGAGCAGGCACCGACGCCCACCACGCGCAAGGTCGCCCTGCGAACCGCCATGGTGATGAGCCCGGACCGCGGCGGCGTCTTCGACGTCCTCCTCCGCCTGGCCCGGCTCGGCCTCGGCGGCCCGGTCGCGGGCGGGGCGCAGTACGTGTCCTGGATCCACGACCAGGACTTCGTACGCGCGATCACCTTCCTGACCACCCGGGAAGACCTGACCGGCCCGGTGAACCTCGCCGCTCCCGATCCCGTCCCACAGCGCGAGTTCATGAAGGCGCTGCGCGCGGCCTGGGGAGTCCCAGTAGGCCTGCCCGCCACCCGCTGGATGGCAGAACTGGGCGCGTTCGCACTCCGCTCGGACACAGAACTCCTACTGAAGAGCCGCCGGGTGATTCCGGGCCGCCTACTGGACACGGGCTTCACCTTTGACCACACGGAGTGGCCGAAGGCGGCAGCTGATCTCGTACACAGGGCGCGCCACAGCGCCCCGTAAGGGGCGCGAGGCTGTGTTCATATGCGGCTCCGCCGCGTGGGCGCGACCAGCCCCCACCGAACCCGCACCAAACAACCAACCACCCCCGACGGCCGACGCCCCCGCCCGTCGAGCGCAGCTAGGACAACCCCTCCTGCGCAACAGCAAGCGCCAAGCGGAAGCCGGCCGCCAGTTCAGCCCCCGCCTCCCCCGCCCCGGACTCCGCCCCGGCGTCAGCCGTGCGCCACGCATCCCGCTCAGCCGCCGCACGCAACGCAGAGTTGAGCATCGCGGCCTGAATCACCGGCCGCACATCATCGGCAGGCAAACCCGCACGCGCAGCAAGCGCACGGGCAAAGGCCGGCTCAGCCTCGTCGTGCGACTGAAGCCAGACGGCACGCAGCCCCGGCTCGGTACGGGTCAGCCGTAGCAGCTTGCGCAACTCCGCGACCCCGGGCCGCCCCGTCCAGGTGTCGATGTCCAACACCGGCGCCAACGCCTCCTCCAGTGGCCGCCCAGGCCCCCACTCCCGCAGACACCCGGCGATCCTGTCGATACCGGCCGCGAACAACGGAGTGACGCAGCTCTCCTTACTCGGGAAGTAACGCCACACGGTCCGCGACGAGACCCCCACCGCCTGCCCGATCTGCTCCCCCGTCGTGGCGGTCACCCCCTGGGCGACGAACAGCTCCACCGCGGCCAGGGCGATCTCCAGCCGGATCTCGGACTTGCGCTGCTCGGTCAGCCGAGGCCGACCCGTCCGCCCGCGCCCACGACCGGAAGCCTCGCCCTGCCTGCCGTCCGGCACCAGCGACTCCTCGCTTCCACCCCGTACTTCCGCCCCGTACTTCCGCCCCGTCATTGAGGACCGGCCCATTGTAGTGATCCCAAGAAGACACCTCGACTTTATGTCTTTCAGAGACATTAAGTCGTACGGTGGCACCGCAACACCCCGTTGCACCCTCACGCACCACCTCTGGAGCACGTCATGACCACTGGACTCAACGGCCGCAGCGTCATCGTCACCGGCGCAGGATCGGGCATCGGCCGGGCCACCGCACTGGCCTTCGCGGCGGAGGGCGCCCGCGTCGTGGTCGCCGATCTCAACGCCGACGGCGCCGCCACGACCGTCAAGGAGATCGAGGAGGCCGGCGGCACGGCGGTGGCCGTGATCGGCGACCTGAGCGAGCAGACCGTCGTCGACGAGGTGGTCGCCACGACGGTGGAGCGCTTCGGCGGGGTGGACGCGCTGGTGAACAACGCGGGGATCATGGACAGCATGTCGGCGGCGGCGGACGTCAGCGACGCCGAGTGGGAGCGCGTCATCCGCATCAACCTGACCGCTCCGTTCCTGCTCACCCGGGCCGTCCTGCCGCACATGCTCGAGGCGGGCAAGGGTGCCATCGTGAGCACCGCCTCCGAGGCGGGCCTGCGCGGCAGCGCCGCGGGAACCGCGTACACCGCCTCCAAGCACGGCATCGTGGGCCTCACGAAGTCCCTCGCCGTGATGTACCGGAACCAGGGCATCCGCGCCAACGCCATCGCCCCGGGCGGCACACGGACCGGCATGGTCCCGGCGGTCGACCAGGAGGCGCACGGACCGTCGGTGCTCTTCCCGTACATGGGCAACATCGGCCGGGTGGCCGAGCCCGAGGAGCAGGCCGCCGCGATCGTGTTCCTCGCCTCGGACGCGGCCAGCAACATCAACGGCGTGATCCTGGCCGTCGACAACGGCTGGTCCGCCGTCTGACGGCAGACGTTCACCAGGCAGGCCCACCCTGGTGCTTGAGCCCTCAAGGGAGTGGAGGAGGCTGGTCGCGGCCAACTCTCCCTGGAGGTACGTGAGATGACGAGCCGAGGGAAGTAACGGGTCACTGAAGTAGGGATGGTCGGGTGGCGCGCCAGCGCCCCCGACAGGGGCGCGGGGAACTGCGCGACAAGCCCCCACCGGGCCCGCAGCCGACAACCCGCCCAACCAGCGCAGCACTACGCGTCGGGCAACGACGCGGCAAGCTGCTCCCACACCCCGTACACATCCACCCCAACCACTCCGAACTGCGTAACAACAGCAACGCACCGCCCGTCCTCGTCGTCCAACTCCAACGCCGAGGTCGGGCCGTGCGCCCCCGAGGCCCGCACAAGGTGACACTCCCGCACACCCGCGAGGTCGATCTCCACCGAACTCTCCGCAACCGCCGCGAACACCCGCCCACCCACGGTCCGGTCAGTCACATGAACCCGCCCCGCGCACGCCTGCATGACCGCCGGGGCGAACACGGCGACCCCGATCGGCAGCCCGACCGAGCACACATGGTCGAGCACCGACGGCACGACGCCGACGTCGATCGCCCGGTGCTCACCGCGATACCGGTCGAACGCCGCACGCCGGGCAACCCCACCGTCCGCGAGAACCGCGTCGAACTGCGCGAGCTGGTCACCGCTCTCCCACGCCGGCACCTCGGGAACGGCGGACGCCCCGACCGCAGACGCCCCGGCCTCGACCGTAGGGGCAAGTCCGACCAACAGCCGGTCCCCCTCCGACAACAGCCGCCCCTGATGCACGGTCCGCCCGGCCCCGTCGATCAGATGGACGGCCACCGACCCGCTGCTCTCGTCCCGTTCGACCACGGCCGAGGCGACCCCGTCACCGTCGAGACGCAGCGCGATCGCCCCCGGCCGGACGGCGAACGCGTCACCGCGCAGACTCGGTACGGCATAGCTCCCGGCCTGGTCGATCCGCGCGACCGGCCCTCCGGTGACCGCCTGGACGTACTGGAAGAGGGTCAGGCACCGGGCCAGCTCCGGCATCCGCGCGTCGATGAGTCGCACACTGCTGTTCCGCCGGGGGCAGCACCCCTCGAACGCGCAAAGCCGGCCGCCATGCTGGTCGGTCATGTTCAGTACACGTCCCGGACGTAGCGCTTCGCCCGCCGCAGGTCGGCGAGATACTCCGCCGCGTCGTCGTCACCACGTCCGCGCTGCTCGCCGATGACACCCAGCAGGGCCGTCTCGACGTCCTTCGCCATGCGGGAGGCGTCGCCGCAGACGTAGACGTGCGCACCCTCCTCCAGCCAGCCGTACAGCTCGCGCGAGCGCTCCCGCATCCGTGTCTGTACGTAGATCTTCTCGGCCTGGTCGCGCGAGAACGCGAGATCCAGCTCGGTGAGCACGCCGCGCTGCCGCAGATCCGTCAGCTCGTCCTCGTACACGAAGTCGGTGTCGCGGTGCTGGTCGCCGAAGAACAGCCAGTTGCGCCCGGCGGCACCCCGCGCGGCCCGCTCGTGCAGGAAACCGCGGAACGGCGCGATGCCCGTGCCAGGACCGATCATGATCATCGGGGCGTCGTCGTCGGCCGGGACACCGAAGGAGGCGTTCGGCTGGACGTAGATGCCGACGGACGTGTCCTCGCCTATGCGGTCCGCCAGGTACGTCGATGCCACGCCCTCGTACGTCCGCTGCCCGGTGCCGTACCGGACGGACGCGATCGTGAGGTGGATCCGGTCCCCATGGGCGAGCGGGCTCGACGCGATCGAGTACTGGCGGGCCTGCAACGGCCGTAGCAGCGGCAGGAGTTCGGCGAGGTCCGGGGCGGCGGAACCGGCGTCCTGGAGCAGGTCGAGCACATCCCTCCCCCAGAGCCAGGAGTCGAGGTCGGACCGGTCGCCGTGCGCGACGACCGCGGCCAGCTCGCTCGACGGCGCACGCTCGACGAGGTCGGCGATCAGCTCCTTCGACGGGGTACGGATCTCCCGTTCGGTACGCAGGAGTTGGGCGGTCTCCGCGTCTCCGCTCGCGCCGAGGTGATCGAGCAGCGTGCCCACGAGGGCGTCGTCGTTCAGCGGTACGACGGCCAGCGCGTCGCCCGCCTCGTACGTGATGCCGCTGTCGCCGAGGTCGAACTCGTAGTGGCGGATCTCCTTCGCGCTGCGCGGGGAGGACAGCAGCCTGTTCACCGTGAGCCGGGACGGGTACGGGGTGCGCTTGTTCCAGGGGGAACGGACGCGGGCCGGTGTCGCCGCGGGCGTACTCGCGCCGGTCGTACCGCTCGTCCCGCTCGCGCCGGTCTCCGCGACCAGGCGGTCGAGGACCGCGCCCGTCCAGGCCGCCGCCGGCTCCTCGAAGTCGACGTCGCAGTCCACGCGTTCGTGCAGCCGGCCGGCGCCGAGCTGCTCCAGGCGGGTGTCGATGAGCTTCGCGGCCTGGCAGAAGTCGTCGTAGCCACGGTCGCCGAGACCGAGGACCGCGTACCGCGTGCCTTCGAGGCGCGGTGCCGTGTCGGACTGGAGCGCCTCCCAGAACAGCCCGGCGTTGTCGGGGAGTTCGCCCTCGCCGTACGTGGAGACGACGACAAGTACGTGGGACATCGTGGCGAGTTGCTCGGGCGTGACGGCGTCGAGCGCGGCGGTCCGCGCGCCCAGGCCACGGGCCCGGGTTCCGGCGGCGAGTTCGTCGGCCACGAACTCGGCGTTGCCGGTCTGGGTGCCGAACAGGACGTCGATCGTCGCGGCGGGCCCGTCACCCGCCGCACTGGCCCGGCGTCCGGCCGCCGCTATGCCGGCGATGAACCCGGCGAGCCAGGACTCCTGGGCGGCGGAGAACGGTGCGTCCACCGGGATGAGGGACCCGGTCGGGGGCATGAGGGTCACGCGGTCACCGTCTCGGTCGGGGCCTGCGGGATACGGCGGCTCGCGATGTCGTCGAGCGCGGCCGTGGCCAGCAGCTCGTCGAACCGGGCGGCGCGGACGCGGCCTGCGTTCTTGGTGGTCTGGTGGACGATCCAGCCGTAGGTGCCGGGGGCGTCCACGCTGAGGTTGTTGCGCTGCTTGAGGGCGCGCTTGTAGTCGTCGAGGCGCTTGATCGCGATGAGGGTGGCGAGTTCGCCGTCGTCGAAGCGGTCCAGCGTGCCGCGCAGGTACTTCACGACCCGCTGCTTGACGAAGAAGTCCTCGGTGAGGACGAGATTCCGGACGGCCTCGGTGACCTTCGGGTCGTCCGGGCCGCTCGCGCCGGGCACCCGCTGGAGCGCGAGGTCCTGGGCGACGCCGAGCACGGTGTACGAGGACAGCAGCGAGAACATGTCGTCGCTGCCCTGGTCGCCGAAGGCCGGGGCCCGGCCGCCGAGGACGGTACGGCGGTCGCGGTAGTCGACCTTGAACGCGCGGAGCTTGTCCGTCGCGATGGAGTTCGCCAGCTCGTCCAGGAGTTCGTTACGCGTCACGGCGGCGAGGATCTCGGTGGAGTCCTGGTAGAGGAGCAGCGCGCGGGGCATCCCGCAGTACATGTGCTGCCGTTCGGTGTCCCAGTCGTGCAGCAGGCGGGCGGCCAGCTCGGAGCCGGTGGCCTCGACATGCCAGGCCAGCAGCAGCCGTACGGCCTCCTCGTGGAAGGCGCCGCGCGCGGTGTCGGTCACCGGGAACACGAGGAGGGAGTCGGCGCTCACCCGGTCGCGGAGGTCGCCGGAGGGGTCGTACTGGTAGAGGAACCCGCCGCTCATACCGTTGCCGAGGCCCTTGCCGAAGCCGCCGAGGTTGAGGACCGTACCGCCGGTCATGTACTCGCAGCCGAAGTCGCCGACGCCCTCGACGACCGCCGTCGCACCGGAGTTGCGCACGGCGAACCGGTCACCGGCCTCGCCCTGCACGAACGTACGGCCGCCGGTCGCGCCGAACAGCGCGAAGTTCCCGATCAGCACATTGCCACCGGGCTCGGCGCTGCCGCCGCCCGGAGCGCGCACGACGATCCGACCGCCGCTCTGGCTCTTGCCGACACCGTCGTTGGCGGTACCGGTGTGTTCGAGAGTGATGCCGTCGTTGAGGAAGACGCCGTACGACTGTCCGGCCGACCCGGTGGTACGGATGCGGACGGCGCCGTCGACGAGGCGGCGACGGCCTCGGTCGTCGGTGGTCACGGCGGGTGCATCAGGGGCGTTCTCGTGATTGAGGAGTCGCTCGACGTCGATGGAGAGCTGTCCGCCGACGGACTTGTCGCTGTTGCCGAGGTGGATGCCCTCGACGAGCAGGGACGGCTCGCGCCGGTCGAGCAGCGCGGCCCGGACCTGCTCGATCAGGGCGGTGTCGGTGGTGAAGTCCTTCTCCAGGTACTCCGGATCGGCCACGACCTTCTCGGGCACGCGCGCGAGAAGGCGGCGGACGTCGAGGCGGCCGACGCTCGCCGGGTGGTCGAGGAGCTGCAGCAGATCCGTACGCCCGCGCGCCTCGCGCAGTGACCGCAGGCCCAGCCGGGCGAGGATCTGGCGGACGTCGTGGGCGATGTTGAGGAGGTACTGGGCGAGTGCGCGCGGGTCGCCCTCGAACGCCTCGGAGTTGGTGGTGAGCCCGGCCGGGCACTTCACGTTGCAGTTCTTCGCCATGACACAGCCGAGCATCATCAGCGCGGTCGTACCGAACTCGAAGCTGTCACCGCCGAGAAGCGCAGAGGTGACGACGTCTCCGCCGGTCTGGTGCGCGCCGGAGCAGCGCAGCACGACCTTCTGCCGGAGCCCGTTCGCGACAAGCGCCTGGTGGACCTCGGCGACTCCGATCTCCGCCGAACGCCCGGCGTACTTGAGGCTCGTGACGGCTGCCGCGCCCGTGCCGCCGGTGTTCCCGGCGACGTTGATGACGTCCGCGCCGGCCTTGGCGACACCGACCGCGATGGTGCCGATGCCCTCGGAGGACACCAGCTTGACGATGACGCGGACGCGGGCGGCCTTGCAGTCGTGGATGAGCTGGGCGAGGTCCTCGATGGAGTACGTGTCGTGGTGCGGGGGCGGTGAGATCAGCTCGATGCCCGGGGTGCCGCCACGGGCCGCCGCGATGTCGACGGTGACCTTCGGCGCGGGCAGCTGACCGCCCTCGCCCGGCTTGGCGCCCTGCCCGATCTTGATCTCCAGCTCCTGGAGCATCGGGTCGGCGAGATAGCCCGCCCAAATGCCGAACCGGCCGGACGCGAACTGCTTGATCCGGGAGCCCCGGATGGTGCCGTACCGGGTGTGGTGCTCGCCGCCCTCGCCGCTGTTCGACATCGCGCCGACCATGTTGGTGCCGTGTGCGACGGCCTCGTGCGCGGTCGCCACGAGCGCGCCGTGGCTCATCGCGCCGGAGGCGAGGAAGCGGGTGATCTCGTGGGCGGGCTGGACCTCGTCGAGCGGGACGCTGTCGGGGGCGCCGTCGAGAAGGGTGAGCAGGTGGGCTGCGGTACCGGTGGCGGCGACCTCGATGCCGTCGGCGCCCACGGCGAGGGTGGTGACCTCGCCCAGGTGTCCGAGCCCTTCGGCGAGGGCGGCGTGGCGCTCGGCGGCCTCGGGACCCGGGGAGGTGAGGCGCAGGTGAATGGTCGACCGGGGTGTCATGGACGCGACCACGCCTCGGACCGTGACGCTCGCGTTGCCGGTCGCCGAGAAGCGGCCCAGCTCGCGCGCGAAGTCCTCGGGCGTACGGAGTCCGGTGAGGTCGGCGGGCAGCGCGAGTACGTCACGCAGCGCGGCCGGACGGCGGGACCGCTCCTCGTGCGTGGTCCGCAGGAAGGCGCGGTACCCGGGCGTGATCCGGAACGCGTCGATCTCGGCGTCGCTGAGGGCGTCGTACCCGGTGTTGCGGTACGCGGCGTCGGTGATGCCGAACGCGTCGTCGAGCTGGCCGAGTGTGAGAAGGCGCAGGGCCTCGGGGTCGCCCTCGCGGCCGAACTCCGGGCGCTCCTCGACCATGTCGCCGAAGCCGCGCACGGCCGTGACGCCGAAGGAGTGCCCGGCGCCGTCCGACCGCTCCTTGAACAGGCCGAGCAGCGGAACCTGTCCCTCGGTCTCGACCGTACGGGCCCGCTCGTGCCAGTCCGTCGCGGCCTGGGCGATCCGGGCGAAGCCGACGCCGCCGACCGGGGCGTCCATGTGCGGGAAGGTCCGTGCGAACACGTCGTCGCGGGTGTCGAGGTAGTTCGGCTCGAAGAACTCGCCGCCGATGTAGCTCTCGGCGGTGCACAGTCCGACCCGGCCCATGGTCTTGGCGAGGGACTTCTCGGCGGCCTTGCGGAACTTGGCGAGCGCCCGGTCGGTCTCGGTGATCTCACCGGCGGGGGCGGGCGCGCTGGGGAACTTCTCCTCGGCGCGCAGCCGTGCGCTGAGGCTGTACACGGCGGAGGCGCCGAAGCCGAGCGCGGTCGCGACGTGATGGGAGGAGGCCAGCTGGCCGCTCTCCGCCACCATCGAGACGCGCAGCCGCAGCCCGGTCTCGATGAGCCGCTGGTTGACGGCCGCGACGGCGAGGATCACCGGCAGGGGCGCCCGCGTGGAGGAGACGGCCCGGTCGGTGAGGACGGCGATGCCGCCGCCTTCCGAGGCGAACCGCTCGACGTCGTCGCAGAGCTGCTGGAGCGCGTCCCGGAGGGCGTCGGCGTTGGCGGTCTCGTCCCCGGTCACCGGCTCGTAGAGCATGGCGAACCGCTCCAGCGGCACGATCCGCTGGTCGCGCAGTCGGACCATGTCGAGGTGCCCGAGCACGGGCGAGGAGACGACGAGCTGACGCTCGCTGGTGTTGCCGGTGCCGTCGGGCTTGGGGCCGAGCGCGACCCGCATGCTCATGCCGTCGGCCTCGCGGATGCTGTCCAGCGGCGGATTCGTGACCTGGGCGAAGCGCTGCGAGAAGTACTTCGCCATGCCGCCCTCGGTGTCGCTGAGCGCGTTGATCGCGTTGCCGTAGCCCATCGCGGAGATCCGCTCGGACCCGGTGTTGAGCATCGGGTCGAGCATGAACCGGAAGCTCTCCTGGTTCAGCGCGTACGCCACGTACCGGCCCGCGAGGCTCAGGTCGCCGTCGTAGCCGAGGGTCGTCGTGCCCCGGTAGTAGTCGGGGGCGGGCAGGTCGTCGAGGTTCACCCGGGCCGCGTCGAGCAGCTCGCTGTACGGGCGGCGCGCGGCGAGCGAGTCGAGCACGTCGCGGGTACGCATCCGGCGCCCGGTCCGGTGATCGACGACGAGCATGCCGCCGGCCTCGATACGGCCCCGGTGCACGACCTCGTCGTCGGGGAACGCGACCTGGCCGGCCTCCGAGGCCACCATCAGGTACTCGGCGGTCTCGACGGTACGGAGGGGACGGAGCCCGAGCCGGTCCAGTCGCGCACCGACGACGTCGCCGTCGCTGAAGATGAGGGCGGCGGGACCGTCGTTCTTCTCCTCGTACAGGGAGAAGTACTCCAGCATGTCCCGCACACCGTCGGGCAGGGTGCGGTCGTTCTCCCAGGCGGGCGGCATGAGCGACACGACGGCCTCGACGAGATCGAGCCCGTCGTCGAAGACCCGGCTCTGGAGGGTCTGGTCGAGCCGGCTGGAGTCGGACTGGCCCGGCGGGCGCACGATGCTCCGCGTCCGGGCCCGCGCGAGGGCCTCGTCGGAGAGCCGGTTCTTCCTGTCCGTGTTCAGCTCGCCGTTGTGCGCCATGAGCCGGAACGGCTGGGCCATGGTCGGGTGCGGCTCGGTGTTCGTGGAGAACCGGGTGTGGAAGTACAGCGACCGTACGGAGTGCCGAGGGTCGAGGAGGTCGCAGAAGTAGGGGATGACCTCGCCGGAGTTGAGCCGCCCCTTGAGCACCTGCGTGCGCGCGCTGAGCGACAGCGCGTACAGCCCGGCGTACCGGTCCTGGTCGTCGGCGTAGGCGACGGCTTCGACGGCGAGCAGGGCGCGGTTGGCGGCGGTGTCGACGTCGGCGCGCTGCCACTCGTCCGGGGCCCGGAACACCCACTGCACGACGGGGAGTTGGTACTGCTCGGCGGCGGGCCTGGCGACGCTGTGATCGACGGGAACGTCCCGGACCAGCACGACCTCGAAGCCCTGCTCGGCGATGCACCAGCCGACGAGGTCGACGGCGGCGTCGCGCCGGGCCTGGTCGGTCGGCACGAAGCAGTTGGCGACGCCGAAGTGCCCGGCGCGCAGGGTCTCGCCGGTGATCGCGCCGAAGAACTCCGCCGACAGGTCGACGCTCACGCCCGCGCCGTCGCCGACGCCCTCGGCGGACGCGCCGCCACGGTGCGGGATCGCACGGAGCGCTTCATCACCCTTACGGATGACGTCGTGGCTCGGCGTCCCGTCGAGCCGGGTGATGAAGCCGACGCCGCAGTCACTGTGGTCGCGGGCAGGGTCGTACAGACCGAAGGCGGGCTGATTCAAGTGCGGGTCCTATGAGCGGGTTCCGGCTGCGGGTACCTTCCAGGCCCTGAAGGCACTGGGGTAGGACGGCCAGGCTGCGTCGGTGAAGCGCTCGCCGCGGGCCGGCCGGGGTGACGGCCGGATCCCTGAATGATGCAAGTAGGTACGGTAAGGGTTACCTAACTTCACCGCAAGGGTGTGACCTGCATACACATCCTGTATACCCTGCGCCGCGCGAAAGGGCCTCACCCGTCCACAAGCTGGTCACCGCGGAAAACATAACGGGGGACGTCAGAAGACGTGGGTGCCGACGGGGAACCACTCGTGCCACTCACCGTGCCACCAGTTGCTGTACACCCGGCCGTCCGCCCCGACGGCGAACAGGTCCATCTGGTCGTCGTTGCGGCTCTGCGCGGCGACGACCGTGCCCGGCTGGAACTTCTGCGAGTAGATCGGCTGCCAGTCGTTCCAGTTCCCGTGCCACCAGGCCACCCGTACGACACCGTCCGTGCCGACGGCGAAGATGTCCATCCAGTCGGAGTCACGGCTGAGCGCGGTGATGGGCGTGCGGGGCGCGAAGGCGTACGTGCCGAGCGGCTGCCAGTCGTTCCACTCGCCGTGCCACCAGGCGACCCGGGGCACGCCGTCCCTGCCGACCGCGAACACGTCCATCCAGTCGGGGTCGCGGGTGACGGTGGCGCGACCTCCGTCTGAGCCGCCTGGATCGGATCACCGGAAGCAGCGGTCGCCATGACTCCCCCTCACCACACGACGAAGGTCACGCGCCGTGTTTACGGACATCTGCCGCGAGGATGCCCAGTGAGCTGCGAGGAGAAGAGACCGATCACCCGTTCAGCGCAGACCGACACAAGGTGTTCGCCCCAATTCAGCCAACGCCCACCCCTTACCGTCCGTAAGGGAATCGAGGACCCGGGGCGGCCCACGACGGCACAACCGCACCGCCGAGACCGCACCGACCCCGCTGCACCCGACCGGGACCGTGGGTGAGAGAACGGCCCGATCTGATCGCAGATTCGAACGCCCCTCAGACCACCCCGACGAACCCCACGAACCGCGACCACACCTCACGGCCGACCGCGAAGTCGGGGCGTATGACGTCCTTGGAGTCGCGTACATGCACGGCTCGCCCGTCGACGGCGACCTCGACGCAGTCGTCGCCCTGGCTGCCGCTGTAGCTGGACTTGAACCAAGCCAGATCCGACGCGCTCATAGCTCCCCTACGAACCGCGACCACACCTCACGACCGACCGCGAAGTCGGGGCGTGCGACATCCTTGGAATCCCGTACGTGCACTGCTTGCCCGTCGACGGCGACCTCGACACAGCTGTCGCCTTCACTGCCGCTGTAGCTGGACTTGAACCAGGCCAGTTCCGACGTGCTCATAGCTCTCCTCTGAGTCGCTCCAACAGACCCCGAGAATCCTTGGCGTTGAGGGCCTGCGAGCGCAGTGTGTCATAGCGCTGTTGGAGCGCACCGACCTCTTTCGAGTCGGTGATCAGGCGACCGTTCTTCTGCCCTTCGGAGTAGGCGAGCCTCTGCCCCTTGGGAGTCACCAGCAGCTGAAGAGGACCGTCAAGACAAGCATGCAACCCCGCCTCCAACGGCACGATCTGAAGCGTCACGTTGCGCGGAGCGCTCAGCTCCAGCACGTGGTCGAACAGCCCACGCATCTGCCCGGTGTCCCCGAACCGCCGCCGGAACACATGCTCTTCGACGATGAAGCTGAACGGCGTTGTCTGCCGCTCGAACAGCATCCGCTGTCGTTCCATCCGCCTGACCATGAAGTCCTCCAGTTGCTCGTCGGGCGCCACGGGCACGGTCCCCTCGAACACCGCCCGCGCGTACCCCTCCGACTGCAACAGCCCCGGCACCAACCGGCACTCGTACGTGCACAGGCTCACCGCGACCCGCTCCAGCTTCGCCCACCGCCGGAACCAGGCCGCCAACCCCGCGTCCCCCCGCGTCAGATGCTTCGCCGACTTCCGCAACGCCCCGGTGTTCCCGGTCGCGTCCTCCGCCAGCTCCACGAAGGAGTCGTCCGCGAACCGCCTCCCCAACTCCACCGACGCGACCGTGTGCTTGGAGAACCGCACCCGGTCCCCGAACTCCTCCCGGCTGAGCCCCGCATGCTCGCGCAGCGCCTGGACGACGGCCCCGAACGTCCGCAGGCTGTCCGAGGGATCGGGCTCCCTTTCCTCCTCCCACCCCGTCAGGTCTCCGTCGTCCTCGTTCGTATCGCCGTGCATCATCCGCGGCCACCTCCAGGTGCGTACGTTCCGTGCTGTGTCCCCGCGCTCGACAGCACCCAGAGTGACGGAAGGATCTCCGTACCGTCCACTCAGTGTCCACGTACGCTGACGCACCGTACGCACTCCCGGAGCAGCCGCTCCAGGCGCAGTTGGCCGTCCTCTCGGTCGAAGACCTGGAGGGCGTCCAGGCAGGTGACGATCCACCGCGCCTCCTCCTCGTCCTCGATCCGGGCCCGGACGGCCACGGCGGTCACCGCGCTCTCCAGGTCGAACGGGTCCTCCTTGAACTCGTCGGCGAGGGACTGATACCCCGTCGCCAGCAGCGGGTCCGCGTACACACCGGTCGCCTCGGCGAACGCGCGGGCCTCGGTCCGGTCCGTGCGCAGACCGGCCAGACGGCGCAACACCTCGTCGGGGTCGCCGAGTTCGCGGTGCAGACGGTGCGCCCGGCCGACCAACAGCGGCCATCCGCCGGTCAGTTCATGGAGACGGTCCAGGCGGTCCTCCGTGTGGAACATCTCGATGCGCTGGGTCCAGCCGCGCAGGCTGCGGCGGTCGTGGCGCCGCAGGACGACGGGGGCGGCCGTGGTGGGCTCCGTACCCGTCAACAGCGAACGCCACAGGGCCATTTGGCCGGGGTCGATGACGAGGACGACCGCGCGGGTCACCCCGGGGGTGGCGGGAAGCAGGTTCTCCGCCTGCTCGACGGCTTCCCGGCAGGTCTCGGGCCGTGCAGGGCAGCGGACGAAGTCACTGATGACGACGCGCCGTTCGCGCGGGCGCCCGCCCTGGAGTTCCTGCCGGTAGACACTGGGCCTGCCGATGGGCGGCAGCTCCCAGTCGGCGATGCGTCCGGCGACCGCCCGCAGGGTGTCTCCGACGTCGGCGACACCGGTCGCGGAGGTGCCGAGGACGACCCTCGTCTGGTTGGACCGCTCGCCGAGCAGGTCGTCGAGCTGGGTGATGGTGAGCGGAGCCGGCCGGTCGTCGGGCAGCTCGGGGCGGCCCTCCTGCACGATGCTCTCCTGGAGTTCGCAGTCCTGCTCGGCCCTGAGCAGCCGGGCGTCCACCTCGTGGGAGGTGCCGATCATGCGCAGGGCGTTCGGGCCGCGCAGATGCCAGCCCTGGCCGTCGTGGTTGGGGGCGAGGATACCGAGCCCGACCATCTCGGAGAGGTAGGCGCGGAAACCCTCGGTGTCGAGCTGCTCGAAGCCCTTGCGCCAGAACGTCTCGCACTCCTCGCGCAGTTCGGCGTCGCTCAGCCGCACCTCCAGGCCACGCTGACGGGCGTGATAGGCCAGCACGTTGGCGATCACGTCGTAGCGGTGGTCGAGACTCAGGGTGTCCTTGAAGGCCGCCGAGATGCTGTCCCGCAGCCCGGTGTCCGACTCCACGACCACGATGTCGGCGAGTTCCACCTCGTACGGAGGTTCCTTGGGCCCCTCGGGCAGGCGCCGCGTCCGCTTGCGGTGCATCACCTCGACCAGCCGGTGCCCGAACATCTGGATGAGGAACGGCTGGTAGGAGCAGTAGCCGAGCACCCGGTTGACGAGATCCAGGTCCTTGAACTCGAAGCCGAGTGCCCGCATCGGCTCGACCAGGAGATCGGCGGCGGACTGGGGGGCGAGCGGACCGATCACCTTCGGGGTCTGCGCGAGGTGGCCGAACGGCCCGTTGCTCGCCAGCTTGGCGAAGCGCTGCACCGAGTGCAGCCCCGCGAACACGACCTTCGCGTGATCCTTGGTGTCGTCCCCGAGGCCCTTGAGCTTCTTCGTCTGGTTGAACCGGGGAGCGTCCGCCTCGAAGAACTGGTCGCACTCGTCGAGCAGGATCAGCAGCCCGCGGCGCGAATCCGCGTCGGACCAGGCCCGGATGCCCGCGCACACCCGCTCGGAGATGTCCTTCACGGGCTTGCGGCCCTGCGACGGGCTCAGCACCTGTGCCTCGGTGAGCTTCCGGTCCAGGACGCTCCACAGCGCCTCCGGGCCGAGCGAACTGCCCTTGCCGATGTTCTCGTGGTCGAGGTTCACGTACACCGCCTGGTGGTAACCCGGGCGGTGCTCCACGAACCTGTCCCCCGCGTCGGCTAGCAGTGCCGACTTGCCCAGCCCCCGGCCGCCGAAGATGACCTGGGTGCCGCGTGGGTCGAGGATGCTCTTCCGCTCGGCGTCACGGCCGTAGAACATCTCGCCGCCGATCCGGCCGCGCTTCTCCCGGATGTAGGGGTTGACGCCGGAGAACGGCAGCAGGGTCTGTGTGGCGGTGCTGACCTGACGGTTGCCGCGAGCCGCCAGGTAGGCGAGGGCGGCGTCGTCGACCACCAGCAGGGGTTGCGACAACCGCGCCGAGCCCACGGCGAGTTCGACCCGGGCCTCACGGCTCAGTGTGCCGAAGTAGACGACGAGCAGGCTCCCTCCGCTGGCGTCGTGCTCCGCCCGGCTCATGACGACCTCGGCGGGCGGCAGGTCCCGGACCGTGGTCGACACCCGGGGCAAGCCCGAGGTTATCCCCCTGTACCTGTCACGTCCGCTGGTCGATCGGGCTCTGCGCATCATGCACGCTCTCCTGACCGAAGCCGACAACCGTGGCCATGACGTGGAGACCCGGACCGATCTTGGCCACGGGGAAGCCGTGCACACGGTCGCCATCGTCATCCACGGCCTGACCTTTCCGCCCGCCGACCTGGGCCGGATCTTCGCCAACCAGCTCTCCGTGGTGGGCTCGACCATGGGGACGGCCGATCAGCTGGGCCGGCTGGCCGCCTTCTGCGTCCGGACCGGGGCGCGTCCGGTCGTGGACCGGGTGCTGCCACTGTCCGAGGTCAGGGCCGGATTGGCGGCCATGGCTTCCGGTGAGCTCTTCGGCAAGGTCGTCTTCACCGTCTGACTCTCCGTACAGCGATCCGGCCCGGCCCCTCGAAAGGGGCCGGGCCGGACTTCTGGGGCGCCGGGTCAGGCCGCGGTGGGCGACTCGGCCGGTGTCTTCGTGGCATCCGGTGCGGGGGCCGGGGCCTTGCGCGGCAGGAGGAGCACGGGGAGCAGGGTGATCGCGGTGAAGCCGAGCACCCACCAGAAGGACGTGTTGAACGCGTCCGCCAGCGGGGCGTCGGTGTTGTCGGTGAAGGACCGCTGGAGCACGACAGCGACGACCGCCGTGCCGACCGAACCGCCCAGGCGCTGGAAGATGTTCATCGCGCTCGACGCCCTCGGCAGCGCCGCCGGAGCCAGCGAGCGGTAGGCCGCGGCGAGACTCGGCAGGGTGACCACACCAACGCCGATGCCGCGCGCCACCATGCCGGCGGCGAGCAGCGCCTGGCTGCTGCCGTCGTCCAGCATCGCGAACGGGATCGTGCCGATCAGGGTGACCAGCACACCGGCGAGCGCCAGCAGGCCGGGGCTCATCCGGTCCGTCGCCTTGCCGACGACAACCATGGCGATGACGTATCCGACGCCCTGGGGGGCGAGCATCAGACCGGCGTGCAGCACGCTGTAGCCCCGGTCCATCTGGAAGTACAGCGGGAGCAGGAACATCGCGCCGAACACGGCCGCGTTCAGGGTGAACTGCGTGACGACGGCGGCCGAGAAGCCCCGGTCGGCGAACAGCCGCAGATCGATCAGCGATGTCCGGGAGGTCCGCAGGGCGTGCCCGGCGAAGCCGATCAGCAGCAGGATGCCCGCCAGGGTCCACGGGAGACTGTCGCCGCCGGTGAAGCCCTCGGTGCCGCTCTCGGCCAACCCGTAGAGCAGCAGGGCCAGTCCCGGGGAGAGGAGCAGCAGTCCGAGCACGTCGAGGCTCATGTTCTTCGACGGGCGGTCGGCGGGCAGCTTCACCCAGGCCAGGACGATGGCGGCCAGGCCGATGGGAATGTTCACGAAGAAGATCCAGCGCCAGTTCAGCTCGTCGACGAAGACTCCGCCGATCACCGGGCCGATGATCGGGGCGAGCATGGCGGGTACGGAGACCACCGCCATGACCCGGCCCAGCCGGCTCGGCCCCGCCGCCCGGGCCAGCATGGCCTGCGCCATCGGCATCACCATGCCTCCGCCGAGGCCCTGGACCACCCGGAAGATGATCAGGCTCTCCACCGACCAGGCCAGACCGGAGAGCACCGAGCCGAGCAGGAAGAGGAACTGGGCGGCGAGCCACATCCGTTTGGCGCCAAACCGCTCCATGGCCCAGCCGGACAGCGGCACCACCAGGGACAGGGCGAGCAGGTAGCCGGTGACCGTCCACTGGATCGAGTCGAGCGTGGAGTCGAACTCCTGCGACAGCGCGTCGATGGCGACGTTGACGATCGTCCCGTCGAGCAGTGTGGTGATGGCGCCGAGCTCCAGTACGCCGCACAGCCACCAGAGCTGGGTGTCGATGCGGCCGTCCTGCTCCGTTCCCGGGGGCGCGGGTGTCTGTCGAGTCATGCCGGGAGTCCCCTCCGGAAGTGCGGGAGTCAGCCGTGGATGTGGATGTGGGTGTAGATCTGGAACAAAACTTGGACTAGGTCGTCTAGATTTGAATAGTAGACTGGATCGTCTAGAAATCAAGCCGGTACTCGACCGGAAGGCAGATCAGTGGCGAAGACCCAGCACGCTGTCGCGGCGCGGCCGCGGCGGACACACGGCGGCCGGGACCGCAGGGCCCAGATCCTGGAGGCGGCGGCCGGGGTGTTCATCCGGGACGGCTTCGTGCGCGGCAGCGTCGACGCCATCGCCGCCGAGGCGAACGTCGCGAAGCAGACCCTCTACAACCACTTCGGCGACCGGGAGTCCCTGGTCATCGCGGTGGTCGAGGCCGCGATGGACCCAATGGCCACGCAGTTCAGCACGGTGGTGGGCGAGACCATCGCCGCCCACGACTGCGCCGACCTGGAGGCGCAGTTCATCGACTTCGGCCGCCGCTGGGTACGGCTGATGCTGTGCGACGACGCGGCCGCCCTGCGGTGGCGGATCCTCGCCGACGCCCCGCTGGAGGAGTCGCTCCAAGTGGCTCTGCGGCGCGTCGACCAGGAGGCGGGCCTCCGCTCCATCGCGGAACAACTCGCCCTCCTCGACCGGGCCGGACGGCTGTCCGTCCCGGATCCCGAGGCCGGGGCCCGCCAACTGCGCGCCCTGCTCATCGGCGACGCTCAGCTGGAGTCCGTCCTCGGGCAGGTCACGCTGGACGAAAAGCGGATCGCCGCGGTCGTCGACCGCGGGATTGCCATGTTCATGCGGGCGTACGGCCGGCCGTAGGCCCTGTCGTACGGGGCCGCAGGCGCCGCATCATCGGCACCTCAACCCTGTGGTACGCCGCCCAGGCGACCAGCGAGCAGAACGCCAGACAGGCCCCTACCACCGGAACCAGCAGCCCGTGCGGGAGTGCCGCCTCCTTGTCCACGAGCACCCCGGCTGCCGCGAGCGCCGGACGCAGCCCGCCCGCGACAACCGCGAGCAGCAGCAACTGGAAGACGTACAGGCGATAGGAGATCTCGCCGAGGAAGAGCATCCGGGGGAACGCAGCGGGGACCAGTCGCCTCGCAGATCCGCCACCGCCAGGGCGGCGATCAGGATCACGAACGGAAGGAAAGTCCCTGCCTCGTGCATGCCTGCGCACCAGCAGGGCGGCGGCGACACCGGCCATGAATTCCAGCACACGGAAGGCCGGGAAGACGTACGTGAACCAGTAGGCGAAGGGGCCGCCGACCGGCCCCGTCGGGATCATCTCCTCGGCGGGATAAGGGAGTTCGATCAGGGCACCGAGGGTGCAGGGGAGGACGAAGGACAGCATGACGCACGTGCCGATCACCCGAAGTACAGGCTCGGGACCTTGCCCATGCCGGAGAACATGACGAACGCCAGCACCGTCGAGATGAAGTACACCGGGTAGATCTTGGCGAAGCGCCGCTTAGCTAGAGATCTTTAAGGGTGCGGGTTACGTGGGGCCGTGACGGCTGTCGTGGGCTGCGCTATGCCGGAGGGATGAGGTACCCCGATGGCGGAGGGCTGACCGCTGAGGAGGGGGCTCGGCGTGAGCGGGTCCGGTTGGCGGCCGCCGATCTGATCGAGGCGGGGGCCAGTGACCGGGAGGTGGCCCGGCGGTTCAGGGTGACGTATATGTCGGTGAACCGCTGGCGGCGGGCGTTGGCTGCGGGCGGGCGGCAGGCTCTGGTCTCCAAGGGCCCTGGCGGTTCCCGCTGCAAGCTCGACGTGGTTCAACTAGGCGTGCTGGAAGCGGTGTCGGAAGCCGGCCCGGCTGCCTCCGGCTGGCCTGACCAGTGCTGGACTTAAGTGAGGATCGCCGAGGTCGTGCGCCGTCGGTTCGGCGTCGAGTACACCCTGGCCGGGCTGGACCTGCTGCTGCACCGCATCGGCTGGAGTGTGCAGGTCCCGTCCCGCAAGGCCACCGAGCGCGACGAGGAGAAGATCGCCGCCTGGAAGGACGAGCAGTGGCCCGTCATAAAAAGACGGCGGCGGACCTGGGCGCCTGGCTCTGCTTCGAAGACGAAGCCGGCCAGGGCCTGAGGCCGCCCAAAGGCCGCACCTGGGGCCGGCGCGGCCACACACCCGTCGTGCGGGTCACCGCCGCAGGCATCAAGCGCGTCTCCACGGCTGCACTGATCTGCACCAAGTCCGGCCACCGGTCCCGACTGGTCTACCGCACCCACCTCGATCGCGGCCCCGCCAAAGGCCGGCGCAAGTGCTCCACCGAGACCGACTACGCCCGCCTGCTCGACGCCGCACACCAGCAACTCGGTGGCCCGATCGTCCTGGTCTGGGACAATCTGAACACGCACGTCAGCCGCACCATGCGGCAACTGATCGACGCCCGATTATGGCTGACTGTCTACCAACTGCCGCCGTACGCATCCGAGTTCAACCCGGTCGAGGGCGTCTGGTCACTGCTGAAACGGTCACTGGGCAACCTCACCAAACACAGCCTCGACCAGCTCACCACGCTGGTGAAGGCCCGGCTCAAACGGATGCAGTACCGACCCGGCCTCATCGACGGCCTCATCGCCAAGACCGGCCTCGAATTCCAACCGCCGTAACCTCAGCCATTGAAGATCTCCAGATCCCAGCCCTCTTGGGCTCCCGACCTGCAGCACAAGACACCTGACGGCACATCAGAACGTGCGTCAAGATATCACCCGTAACGCCCACCGCGCTCATAACACACACCACCCGAACCTGCAGGTCAGGAGCCCTTTGCGGCAGGCTCAAGGATCGCCACGCACTCCACATGATGCGTCATCGGAAACAGATCAAAAGCCCGAAGCGTCCGCACCCGATACCCCCCCTCCCGAAAATACCCCAAGTCCCGAGCCAACGCCGCCGGATCGCAAGCCACATAAGCGATCTTCCGCGCCCCCAGCTTCACCAACTGCTCGACCGTCTTCCGCCCCGCCCCAGCCCGCGGCGGATCCAGGACGATCAAATCAACCTCGGTGATCCCCGTACGGGGCAACACCGCCTCGACCTTGCCCTGCTCAATGCGAACCCGATCGAACGCGGCGAGGTTGTGACGGGCGTCCTCGACCGCGCGCTTGCCCGACTCGATGCCGAGAACCGCGCCCTTCTCGCCGATCCGGTCGGCCAACGCACCCGCGAACAGGCCGACCCCGCAGTACAGATCGAGGGCCATGTCTCCCTTGCGCGGAAGCAGGCCCTGCATGACCGCCTTCATCAACGTGTCCGCCGCCATCGGGTGGACCTGCCAGAAGCCGCCGCTGCCGACCCGGTACGTACGGCCGTCGGCGCGCTCGCGGACGAACGCGCGGCCGTGGACGCGGTGGATGCCGCCGTCGTGCTCCTCGACCCGCATGACGGAAACGGGCTTGTCCAACTCGACCAGAGGCAACCGAGCACCGGGCCTCGGCTCCAGGATGACCATGCGGTCCTGGGACCCCGTCGCGGCGATCGCGTCGACGGACTCCATCCCCGACCAGTCACGCTCCTCGATGCCCAGCTCGCTGACGCCCGGCGCCGCGATCATGCAGTGCTCGATCGGCTCGACCTCGTGCGAACGGTGGCGGCGCAGACCGGCGTTGCCGTCCGCGTCGACCGCGTACTGCACCCTCGTACGCCACTGAGGCACCTCACCGGGCGGCAGCTTGTCGCCCTCGGCAGGCATGACCGTGCCGTCCCAGCCGGCCTCCTCCGGGGTCAGACCGGCGAGCCGCTTCAGCTGCTCGGCGACGACCTCGCCCTTGAGCCGACGCTGTGCGCCCGGCTTGGCGTGCTGCCAGTCGCAGCCGCCGCAGCGGCCGGGGCCGGCGTAGGGACAGGGGGCCTCGACTCGGTCCTTGGACGCCGTGAGCACCTCCACCGCGTCCGCGCGCAGGAACCGCGCCCCCTCCTCACCCTCCGTCACCCGGGCCACGACCCACTCACCGGGCAGCGTGTGCCGGACAAAGAGGACCTGCCCCTCCTCCGTACGCGCGATGCAGTGGCCGCCATGGGCGACGGGACCGACCTCGACCTCGTACTCCAGCCCCACCAGCGATTTCTTCGGTTCTGCCTGCATGGTGGGGTGACTCCGTAAGAGAGAAAGAGAGAACGGCCGGACAACAGCCCACCAGTCTACGTGGGCCCTGCCCGACCGCTCACCACAAGCCCGCACCCGAACCCGGACCCGTCGGCTCAGCCCTTCGCGGTCGGCTCCTTCGGCCGTTCCTCGGCCGGGCCGCGCCGGACCGATCCGGGCGCGTTCCAGTCCTGCCGCTTGCGGGCGCGGTTCTTGGCCGCCTCGGACGACTGCAGCTGGTAGGGCACCGACGTCACCATGACACCCGGCGTGAACAGCAGGCGCCCCTTGAGGCGGAGCGCGCTCTGGTTGTGCAGCAGGTGCTCGTACCAGTGGCCGACCACGTACTCCGGGATGATCACGGACACGGCGTCGCGCGGCGAATCCCGGCGCAGCCCCTTCACGTACTCGATCACCGGCCGGGTGATCTCCCGGTACGGCGAGTCGAGCACCTTCAGCGGGACGGTGATCCCCCGCCGCTCCCACTCCTCCCGCAGCGCCTTCGTCTCCTCCGGGTCGACGTTGACGCTGAGCGCCTCCAGCGTGTCGGAGCGCATCAGTTTCGCGTACGCGAGCGCGCGCAGCGTGGGCCGGTGGATCTTCGAGATCAGGACGACGGAGTGCACCCGCGACGGCCGTACGCTGTCGTCGCTCGGGCCCTCCGGGGCCGCGATCTCCGCGGAGACCCGGTCGTAGTGCTTACGGATCGCGGTCATCACCGCGTAGAAGATCACCATGCCGAGCAGCGCCACCCAGGCACCGTGCGTGAACTTCGTGCCGAGTACGACGACCAGCACAAGGCCGGTGAAGAAGGCGCCGAAGGTGTTGATGGCGCGGGAGCGGATCATGTGCCGGCGCTTCGCCTGGTCCTTCTCGGTGGCCAGGTGGCGGTTCCAGTGCCGGACCATGCCGGTCTGGCTGAGCGTGAAGGACACGAACACGCCGACGATGTACAGCTGGATGAGGCGGGTCGAGTCGGCCCCGTAGATCCACACCAGCAGGACGGCCGCACCGGCGAGCAGCACGATGCCGTTGGAGAAGGCGAGCCGGTCGCCGCGGGTGTGCAGCTGGCGCGGGAGGTAGCGGTCCTGGGCGAGGATCGAGCCGAGGAGCGGGAAGCCGTTGTACGCGGTGTTGGCGGCCAGGAAGAGCACCAGCGCGGTGGCGGCGGCCAGGAGAATGAAGAAGAAGCTGCCGCCGCCGAACACCGCCTCGGCGACCTGGGAGATCACCGGGTTCTGGACGTAGTCGGGGCCCAGCTCGACGCCCTTGTCCAGCAGGTCGTGCGCGGGGTTCTCGGCCATCCGCACCTTGGTGGCCATGGCGAGCCCGATGATCCCGCAGAACATGGTGACGGCGAGGAGGCCCATCGCCGCGAGCGTGGTCGCCGCGTTCTTGGACTTCGGCTTACGAAAGGCGGGCACACCGTTGGAGATGGCCTCAACGCCGGTGAGCGCGGCACAGCCGGAGGAGAAGGCGCGCAGGAGCAGGAATACGAGGGCGAATCCGGCGAGGCCCTGGTGCTCGGCCTTGATCTCGTAGCCGGCCGTCGGCGCACGCATGGTCTCGTCCAGCACCAGCCCGCGGTACGCGCCCCACGCGATCATGATGAAGACGCCCGCGACGAACACGTAGGTCGGAATCGCGAACAGCTTCCCGGACTCCTTGACGCCCCGCAGGTTCATCAGCGTGAGCAGCACGATGACGGCGACCGCGCAGAGCACCTTGTGCTCGACGACGAAGGGGATCGCGGAGCCGAGGTTCTCGATGCCGGAGGAGATCGACACGGCGACGGTGAGCACGTAGTCGACGAGCAGCGCGCTGGCGACCGTGAGCCCGGCCTTTGGGCCGAGGTTGGTGTTCGCCACCTCGTAATCGCCGCCGCCGCTCGGGTACGCGTGCACGTTCTGCCGGTAGGAGGCGACCACGGTGAACATCAGTACGACGACAGCGACCGCGATCCACGGGCTGAAGTGGTACGCCGACACGCCCGCGATCGACAGGACCAGCAGCACTTCCCCGGGAGCGTAGGCCACGGAGGAGAGTGGGTCGGAGGCGAAGACGGGGAGAGCGATGCGCTTCGGCAGGAGCGTTTCGCCGAGCCGATCACTGCGCAGTGCGCGCCCGATCAGGATCCGTTTGGGCACGTCGGTCAGTTTGGACACGGACAGGATCGTAAGCTCCCCGCCTTGTTCTGGGCACATCCGGGTGAAATCCCGGCGGTCCGCCGAGTGAAATCCCGGCATCCGAGACAGGCAAACGCCCCCGGGACCGCGTCTTCATGGCTATATGACGAAAACACAGCGCACCTTATGAACCTTTTAACCCTTTCATCGCCTTCCGGGAGCCCCCATGCCCCACCTCGCCGCGGAGCTGATCGGCGCCGTCGCCTCACTTGTCGTCCTCGCCCTGCTCACTCTGGCCAGCGTCCGCAGCATCAGCCGCAGGTAGGGGGGTGCCCTCCGCCGACCGTGCGTGTGTAGCTTGGGCGAGGGTCTGAGACCCTGTTCAAGCCAATCGAGCCAAGTCGACAACGGCGGGCTTCGACCTCGGATCGGAAGGACGGTCGTGCACATCGTCATCATGGGCTGCGGCAGAGTGGGTTCCGCTCTCGCCCAGACCCTGGAGCAACAGGGGCACACGGTCGCCGTGATCGATCAGGACCCCACCGCCTTCCGACGACTGGGCTCCGGGTTCGGCGGCCGGCGCGTCACCGGGGTCGGCTTCGACCAGGACACCCTGCGCGAGGCGGGCATCGAGGAGGCAGGCGCTTTCGCCGCCGTCTCCAGCGGTGACAACTCGAACATCATCGCCGCCCGGGTGGCGCGCGAGATGTTCGGCATCGAGAACGTCGCGGCCCGTATCTACGACCCCCGCCGTGCCGAGGTCTACCAGCGCCTCGGCATCCCGACCGTGGCCACCGTCCGCTGGACGGCCGACCAGATGCTGCGCAGGCTGCTGCCGTCCGGTGCGGAGCCTCTGTGGCGCGATCCCACCGGCGGCGTCCAGCTCGCCGAGGTGCACGCGTCGTCGGCCTGGGTGGGCCACAAGATCAGCAAGCTGCAGGACGAGACCGGCGTGCGTGTCGCCTTCCTCACCCGCCTGGGCGAGGCGGTCCTGCCCTCCTCGCAGACGGTGCTGCAAGAGGGCGACCTGGTGCACGTGATGATGCGTACGGACGACGTCGAGAAGGTCGAGGCGTCCTTCGCCGAAGGCCCCGAAGAGGAGGCCGGTCACTGATGAGGGTCGCCATTGCCGGTGCCGGTGCCGTCGGCCGCTCGATCGCGGGCGAACTGCTGGAGAACGGCCACGAGATCCTGCTGATCGACAAGGCCCCGACGGCCATCTCGGTCGAACGGGTCCCCCAGGCGGAGTGGCTGCTGGCCGACGCCTGCGAGATCACCTCGCTGGACGAGGCCGCGCTGCAGCGCTGCAACGTGGTGATCGCCGCGACGGGCGACGACAAGGTGAACCTCGTCGTCTCCCTGCTGGCGAAGACGGAGTACGGCGTCCCACGCGTCGTCGCCCGCGTCAACAACCCCAAGAACGAGTGGCTGTTCAACGAGGCCTGGGGCGTGGACGTGGCGGTCTCCACCCCGCGTCTGATGTCGGCCCTGGTCGAGGAAGCGGTGAGCGTGGGCGACCTGGTCCGCCTCCTCCGCTTCAGCCACGGCGACGCGAACCTGGTCGAACTGACCCTCCCCCCGGAGTCGGCCCTGGCCGGCACCCAGGTCGGCGACGTGGAGTGGCCGGAGGACACGTCCCTGGTGACGATCATCCGCGGCACCCGAGTCCTGACCCCGTCCCGCGAGGACTCCCTGGAAGCGGGAGACGAACTCCTGTTCGTAGCCGCCCAGGCAAGGGAGGAGCAGTTGGAGGACCTGCTGTCGGTCCGAAAGGACTGACAGGGGCTGGATCTTTCAGCCCGTCCGGGGATCCTTTAGCCCGTCCGGCGTTTGAGGACGAGCGCGTTCAGCGCGAAAGGGGGGTCTGGGGGCGCAGCCCCCAGAAGGATGGGAACGGGTAGGGGCGGCGGGGGCGAAGAAAACCCAACGCCGACCCCCGCACCCCCTACTCGGAAGAAGACGGGGACGAGGAAGCCGCAGCCTTCCGCCGCTCCTCCTCCGCCCGCTCCTCCGCCTCCATCTCAGCGAACACATCAATAGGCGCCGGCGCCTTCGCCAGGAACACCCACGTGAGCCACACGGCCAACAGGAACGGCGGAATCTTCAACGCCACCAGCACCCACCCGAGCGACGCCGTGTCCGCCCACCAGTACAGCGGGAACAGAATCGCGCACTTGGCGAGCAGAATCAGCCCCCAGGCCCAACTGGCCTTCGCATAGGCCTTCTTGCGCCCAGGATTACGCGTACGCCAGGAGAGGTTCTCCTTGAACACCGGCCCGAGGATCAGCCCGAGCAGCGGCACACCGGCCAGCGTCGTGATGATGTACGCCAGCGCCAGCCCCAGCGTGTAGAGCATGCCGGGCAGATAGAAGTCCTTCGCATTGCCCGTCATCATCGCGAAGACGACACCGAAGGCGACCCCGAACACCCCGCTGAAGGCGTGCTTGACGGTGTCCTTCATGACGAGGCGCACCACGACCATCAGCACCGAGACACCGAGGGCCGCGATGGCCGACGCGTGCAGGTCCTTCTTGATCGTGTAGATCGTGACGAAGAGCAGCCCCGGCAGGACCGTCTCGATCATGCCCCGCAGACCGCCGAACGCCTCGAAGAGCGCGGCCTCGGTCACCGCCCTGGAATCGTGCTGGGCGTCTTCGGTCGGCTTGTCGAGCGACGTCACCGGCTACTCCCGTCCGAGGGGTCTCAGTTCGTATTTCGGATTGAACAGCACACGGCGGCCCCGGCTCATCGAGATCCGGCCCGACGCGATCAGCTTGCGTCCCGGCTCTATCCCGACGATGGAGCGTCTGCCGAGCCACACCACGTCCAGCGCGGCCGAGCCGTCGAACAGCTCGGCCTCCAGGGCCGGAACCCCCGCCCTCGGCCGTAGCGTGACCGTGCGCAAGGTACCAGTAACCGTCACTATCTGTCGGTCGTGGCAGTCACCGATACGCGTACAGCCCGCGGTCTCGGTGTCCTCGCGCAGCTCCTCGGACTCCAGGTCCTCCTGCGACGAGGAGAGCCGGTCGAGCATGCGCCGAAACCGGCCCGTCGGCTTCTCGGAACGAGGAACAGCAGTCATACCTGAAGCGTACCGGCGCCCACCGACACCGACGTACCCCCGTGACCTACCGCTCGAACCGGTACCCCATCCCCGGCTCGGTGATGAAGTGTTTCGGATGCGAGGGATCCGTCTCCAGTTTGCGCCGCAGCTGCGCCATGTACACGCGCAGATAGTTGGTCTCCGTCCCGTACGACGGCCCCCACACCTCCTGGAGCAGCTGTTTCTGGCTGACCAGCCGGCCCGTGTTGCGCACGAGCACCTCCAGCAGATGCCACTCCGTGGGAGTCAGCCGTACGTCGCGCCCCCCGCGGTGGACCTTCTTCGCGGCCAGGTCGACGGTGAACTCGGCGGTCTCCACCATGACGTCGTCCTCCGCGCTCCCGGTGGGCTCGGCCCGGCGGACGGCGGCCCTCAGCCGGGCCAGCAGTTCGTCCATGCCGAAGGGCTTGGTGACGTAGTCGTCGGCGCCCGCGTCGAGCGCCTCGACCTTCTCGTCGGAGGTGTGCCGGGCCGACAGCACCAGGATGGGCACCCGGGTCCAGCCCCGGAGCCCCTTGATCACCTCGACGCCGTCCATGTCGGGCAGACCGAGGTCGAGCACGACCACGTCGGGATGGCGGGCGGCGGCCAGTTCGAGGGCGGTGGCACCGTCGGGGGCCGCGTCGACCTCGTACTTGCGTGCCTTGAGGTTGATCACGAGCGCGCGCACGATCTGCGGCTCGTCGTCGACCACCAGCACCCGGGTCATGAAACCTGCCTTTCCGCCTGCACTTCTGTTCCCACTGCCACGGCCCCCGCCACTCCACCACGCCTCAGAGACTCGACCCCCGCGCCTGCGTCCGTCCCCGCCGCCCGCACCGTGAGCACCATGCTCAGCCCGCCCCCAGGCGTGTCCTCGGCCTGGAGCGTGCCGCCCATCGCCTCCGCGAACCCCCGGGCCACCGCCAGGCCCAGTCCGACCCCGGCCCCGCGCGGAGCGTCACCGTACCGCTGGAAGGGCTCGAAGATGCGGTCCTTCGCCTCGTCCGGCACGCCCGGCCCGCGGTCCACCACCCGCACCTCCACCCGGTCGGCGATGGCACTGGCGGCCACCAGCACCGTCTCCCCGTCCGGGCTGTACTTGACGGCGTTCTCGACCAGGTTGGCCACCGAGCGCTCCAGCAGCCCGGGATCGACGGCGACCATCGGCAGCGTCTCGGGAACGTCCAGCTCGACGCTGTTCTCGGGTACGCCCCCCAGCGCCATCGGCACCACCTCGTCGAGGTCGATCTCCCTGATCAGCGGGGTGACGGTGCCGGTCTGGAGCCGGGACATGTCCAGCAGGTTGCCCACCAGGTGGTCGAGCCGGTCGGCGCCGTCCTCGATGCCGGCCAGCAGTTCGGCCCGGTCCTCCTCGGACCACTCCACGTCGTCCGACCGCAACGACGTGACCGCCGCCTTGATCCCGGCCAGTGGCGTACGGAGGTCATGGCTGACGGCGGCGAGCAGCGCCGTGCGGATCCGGTTGCCCTCGGCGAGGGTACGGGCCTGGTCGGCCTGGGACTGGAGGCGCCGGCGGTCGAGTACCACGGCCGCCTGGGCGGCGAACGCGGCCAGCACGCGCCGGTCGGCGGCGGGCAGCACCCGGCCGGACAGCGCGAGCGCCATGTGGTCGCCGACCGGCATGTCCACGTCCGCGTCCTCCGGCCGCTCCACCGCCTGCCTGGTGCCGACGCTGCCCGCGCAGGTCCATGGATCGACGTCGCCCGCCCGCTCCAGCAGCGCCACGGACTCCATCCCGAAGGTCTCCCGGACCCGTTCGAGGAGCGCCTCCAGGCTGGTCTCGCCGCGCAGGACGCTCCCCGCGAGGAAGGAGAGGATCTCCGACTCGGCCCGCAGCCGGGCCGCCTGATGCGTCCGCCGGGCGGCCAGGTCCACCACCGACGCCACGGCCACGGCGACCCCGAAGAAGATCACGAGGGCGACGATGTTCTTCGGGTCGGCGATGGTCAGCCGGTGATACGGCGGCGTGTAGTAGTAGTTCAGCAGCATGGAGCCGAAGGCCGCCGAGGCGAGCGCCGGGTAGAGGCCGCCGAGCAGGGCCGCCGCCACGGTGAGCGCCAGGAACAGCAGCATGTCGTTGGCGAGGCCGAGGTCGACGGCGTTCAGCAGCAGCGCGAGGGCCAGCGGACCGGCCACGCCGACCAGCCAGCCCCAGATGATCCGCGCCCGCCCGAGCCGGGCCCCCCGGGCCACGGGCAGCCCGCGTCCCTTGCCCGCCTCGTCATGGGTGATCAGGTGGACGTCGAGGTCGGGCCCCGACTCCCGGGCCACGGTCGCGCCGACCCCGGGCCCGAAGACGTACTGCCAGGTCTTGCGCCGGGAGACACCCAGCACGATCTGGGTGGCGTTCACGCCCCGCGCGAAGTCCAGCAGCGCCACCGGGACGTCGTCCCCGACCACATGGTGAAAGGTTCCGCCAAGATCCTCGACCAGGGTCCGCTGGACGGTCAGTTCCTTCGGGGAGGCGTTGGTCAGCCCGTCGCTGCGGGCGACGTAGACGGCCATGACCTCGCCGCCGGCGCCCTTCTCGGCGAGCCGCGCGGCCCGCCGGATCAACGTACGACCCTCGGGTCCGCCGGTCAGTCCGACCACGATCCGTTCCCGCGAACCCCAGATCCTGGAGACCTGGTGCTCACTGCGGTACTCGGTCAGGTACTCGTCGACCCGGTCGGCCACCCACAGCAGCGCCAGTTCCCGCAGCGCTGTCAGGTTCCCCGGGCGGAAGTAGTTGGAGAGAGCCGCGTCTACCTTGTCGGACTTGTAGATGTTGCCGTGGGCCATCCGCCGACGCAGCGCCTGCGGGGACATGTCGACCAGCTCGATCTGATCCGCACGCCGGACCACTTCGTCGGGAACGGTCTCCTGTTGACGTACACCAGTGATCGACTCAACCACATCACCCAACGACTCAAGATGTTGAATGTTGACAGTCGATATCACGTCAATACCGGCGGCCAGCAGCTCCTCGACGTCCTGCCAGCGCTTGGTGTTGCGCGAGCCCGGGATATTGGTGTGCGGCAGTTCGTCCACCAGGGCGACCTGCGGCCGACGCGCGAGCACGGCGTCCACGTCCATCTCGGTGAACACGGATCCGCGGTAGCCCAACTCCTTGCGCGGGATCTGCTCAAGGCCGTGGAGCATCACCTCCGTACGCGGCCGGCTGTGGTGCTCCACGAAGGCCACCACGCAGTCCGTTCCCCGCTCGACACGGCGGTGCGCCTCGGAGAGCATCGCGTACGTCTTGCCGACGCCCGGTGCCGCACCGAGATAGATCCGAAGCTTGCCGCGTCCCATGGCCTCATTGTCTTCCCGCGCCCGCTGCGGACGCAGCGTCGACATTACGTCGAACAATGCCGACAAAATGGACGAGAAGCAGACCGAAGCACGCCTTTGACGCAACCCTGACGCGCCCACAAACGAGCCGCGCCCCTTTTTCGGGGCGAAGCCCGAAAAAGGGGCGCGGGGAACTGCGCGACCAGCCCCCACCGGCCCGCGGCAAACAAACCGCGTAACCGACGGAACTCTTAGCGAACCTCAGTAATCTCCGGCCCACGCTGCAGCTGCCCCATGCCACCGGAGAAGCGAGACCCAGCCTGCTCCTCCTGCTGAACACCCTCGGGCACCATCTGCGCATCGTTCGGCAGCTTCAGCACGATCGGGTCGCGAGGCGCCATCGGCCCCTCGCCACGAACGACGACCGTGTCCCGGAAGATCTGCTCCAGCAGCCCGGCCGCCTGCGGCTGCACCGCACCCTGCCCGGAGATGACCCCCCGCAGGAACCACCGCGGACCGTCCACACCGACGAACCGCACGACCTGGAAACCACCCGTGCCGTCCGGCAGTTGCACCGGAACCTGCGCGCGCAGCTCCCAGCCCAGCGGCCCCTCGACCTCGTCGACGATGCCACCCTGCTGGGTGATGCCGGAGGCGATCTCCTCGCGCACCTCGCCCCAGATGCCCTCGCGCTTGGGCGCGGCGAAGGCCTGGAGCTGTACGGCGCTGTCGCGCAGCACGACGGTCGCCGCGACGATCGCGTCACCCGCGACCTCGACCCGAAGTTCCATGCCGTCGACTCCGGGCACGAACAGTCCGCCCAGGTCCACCCGGCCCTCGCCGGGCTCGCGGACCTCGGTGTCGTCCCAGGGTCCGTCGGGACGCGGCTCCGGCTCCAGCCGGACGCGTCCACGTCCGCCCGCGGCTTCCTCGTCCGCCTCAGTGCCGCTGTCGACGACCTGCTCGGCCTCGCCGGCCGCGTCCTCGGCGGCACCCTTCTTCTTGCGACGTCCGAACACGTCACTGTCCTTCCCGGTCGGATACGACCGAAGCGTATCGATTCCCACCCGTTGTGCCGCCCACTGCGGCCTGACCGCTGTGACCGCTCGCACCGCCCACCGAGGCGTGACCTCCGGTGGACCCGAAGCCCCCCTCGGCCCGCGCCGAGCCGGGAAGTTCCGCGACCTCCCGGAAGCGGACCTTCTCGACCTGCTGGACGACCAGTTGGGCAATCCTGTCGAAGCGCTCGAATCGCACGGGTTCGTGCGGGTCGAGATTCACCACGATCACCTTGATCTCCCCACGGTACCCGGCATCAACCGTCCCCGGGGCATTCACCAGAGCGACACCGCAGCGGGCGGCGAGCCCCGAACGGGGGTGCACGAAGGCCGCGTACCCGTCGGGAAGTGCGATGGACACCCCGGTGGGCAGAACGGCCCGTTCCCCGGGCTTCAGTTCGCACTCCCGCGTCGTCCGCAGATCGGCTCCTGCGTCGCCGGGCTGTGCGTACGACGGAAGCGGTACGTCCGGGTCGACGCGGCGGATGAGGACGTCCAGGGGCTCACGGCCCATGGGTGCGGGGCTCACGGGTTCACCTCGAATGCGCGGGCGCGCCGGACCTGGTCCGGGTCGCTCATGGCCGCCTGGATCTCCTCCGGGCGGCCGTTCTCGATGAAGTGCTCGACCTTGACCTCGATGAAGAGGGCCTCGGCGCGCACCGCGACGGGCCCGTCGGGGCCGCCGATGCGTCCGGTGGCGGTCGAGTAGATCTTCCGCCGGGCCACCGCGGTGACCTCGGCCTCCAGATGCAGCAGGGTGCCGACGGGCACGGGCCGGACGAACTCGGTCTCCAGCCGTCCGGTCACGGCGATGGTGCGCAGCAGCCAGTTCAGGGAGCCGAGCGTCTCGTCCAGCGCGCTGGCGAGCACTCCGCCGTGGGCGAGGCCGGGGGCGCCCTGGTGGGCCTCCCGCACGGTGAACTCGGCGGTGACGGTGACCCCGTCGCCGGCCCGCGCGGCGAGGTGCAGGCCATGGGCCTGTTCGCTGCCACATCCGAAACACTGTTCGTAGTGGGCGCCGAGCAGCTCTCCGGGCGCGGGTGCGTCCGGGTGCCGCACGGGCGCCACGGCGTCGGCGGGGGGCTTCAGAGCTGCGGATGTACCACTCACAGCCGCAGACCTTACCCGCGAGTCGGCCGTCGACCGACACCATGCCAAGCTTGGCTCCATGCAGCTTTCGGCCTCCCCGTACGAAGAACGCCTCACGGCCCCCCGCTCCTGGTGGCTGATCTCCTTCCTGGTCGGCGTCTCCTTCGCCCTGATCCTGCTCCCGTTCGGCACGCTGCCCCTGCTCGGCGGCCTGGTGGGCGGTACGGCTGCGGCCGCGGTGGCGGCGAGTTCGTACGGCTCGATCCGGATCCGGATCGTGGGCGACGCGTTGATCGCGGGCGAGGCGAAGATCCCGGTGGCGGCCCTGGGCGAGGCGGAGATCCTGGACGCGGAGGAGGCCCGCGCCTGGCGCACGTACAAGGCCGACACCCGCGCCTTCATGCTGCTGCGCGCCTACATCCCCACGGCGCTGCGCGTCCAGGTCACGGACCCCGCGGACCCCACCCCGTACCTGTATCTGTCGACGCGGGAGCCCGAGCGGCTGGTGGCAGCGCTGGAATCGGCGCGGGCGGCCGCCGCCCGCGACGCCGGCTGAACCGATCGGCAAATTCTTCTTCGACGGCGGGCAAAGACTTGCCCGCCGCTCCTGCGCCCGGGGGCTTTGAGCCCCTGCGGGCCGCTACTTCCCGAGTTCCTTCGGCCCGTTCGCGATGTCCAGTGCGTCGGTGGGCAGCGGCAGCGGGGGCAGTTCGGGGAGCTGGTCCCAGGGGACCTGGAACCTGCGCAGGTCCTTGCGGACGTGGCCCGCGAGCTTTCTGGTGTCGCGCCGGTTCATGACCGCGCCGACGGCCGCGCCCACCATGAACGGGATCAGGTTGGGCAGGTCCCGGACCATCCGCTTCATGATCTGCTGGCGGAGTTCGCGCTTCATCTGGCCCCCGAGGGCCGAGTTGAACGTCGACGGCTTGGTCACGTCGATGCCGCGCTCGCCCGACCACGAGTTCAGGTACGCGGTACTGCGCTGCTTCAGATTGCCCGGTGGCCGTACGCCGTAGACCTCGTGCAGCTCGGCGATCATCTTGAGCTCGATCGCGGCCACACCGGTGATCTCGGCGGCCAGCTCGGTCGGCATGGCCGGTGGCACCGGCAGCATGGCTGCGGCCCCGATGCCCGCGCCCACGGTCGCCGTCGCGCTCGCGGCGCCCGCGACGAGTTTGTCCGCGATCTCCTCGGGCCCGAGGCCCGGGAACTGTCTGCGGAGGGTGGCGAGGTCGCGTACGGGGATACGCGGGGCGTTCTCGATGATCCGGTCGGTGAGGTACGCCAGGCTCGCCTTCGCCCGGCTGCCGCCCTTGCGGACGCCTTCCCTGGCCTTGTGCCGGATCGCGGCCGTCCGTCGCCCGGCGACGGGGACGGAAGGCTCGGCCGGCACCGGGAGGTCATCCCCGTGGTCGGCCGGCCTGTCGGCCGGTTCGAGCGAGGCCGATCCTGTACCGGATGAGCCTCGCTCGTCGTCACGAGCACCGTGAGGGCCGTTCTGCGGCCCCTGGTCCGCTCCCCGCGAAGGGAAGCGGCGCTTCCAAGGAGGGGTCGAGCCAGTCACGGCCGACCCGCCCTCAGTCGCAGTCGCGGCAGATCGGCTGACCGTTCTTCTCGCGGGCCAGCTGGCTGCGGTGGTGCACCAGGAAGCAGGTCATGCAGGTGAACTCGTCCTGCTGCTTGGGCAGGACCCGGACGGCCAACTCCTCGTTCGAGAGGTCCGCTCCGGGCAGTTCGAGGCCTTCGGCGGCCTCGAACTCGTCGACGTCCACGGCGGAAGTCGACTTGTCGTTCCTCCTGGCCTTCAGTTCTTCAAGGCTGTCCGAGTCGACGTCGTCGTCGGTCTTGCGTGGGGTGTCGTAATCCGTTGCCATGTCGCGCTCTCCCCCTCTGGGTGTCTGCGGTGTCTCAGCGCAGGTAACGCGTGAGAGGCCGGACTTGTGCCCGACCTGAGGCGGAGATTTTGCCTCACATCAAGGTCTGTTACTCAATCGACACCCAACCGACCCCCTCAAGAGAGATCGGCATGGATGGCGATGCGGACCGTACACGGTCCGAATACCGCACTTCAAAGGCGCCCCACCGTGTACTTCCCGTGATCAAGACCCCTGAAAACCCGGATTATCCGGGCCTTATGGCAGGTCGCATGATCACGGACAGTAGATGGCCGGAATTTCGCCCTTGTGATCGATCACACACGAAGTCTCCGGGAGGGTGCCCCGGAAATTCCGCGCAAAGCGAACATCCTCGCGTGTCGGCGACATGATCTCAGATAGGAAGGGCGACTCGCATCACGAGCCCACCCCCCTCACGCGGTGTGGCCGAGATGTGGCCGCCGTGAGCGCGCGCCACAGAGCGCGCGATCGACAGCCCGAGGCCCACACCCTTGTCACTGCCCGTTCGCTCCGTACGCAGCCGCCTGAAGGGCTCGAAGAGGTTGTCCACCTCGTACGCCGGGACCACAGGACCCGTGTTCGAGACGACCAGCACCGCCTGCCCGTGCTGGACCACGGTGTTCACCTCGACCCAGCCGTCCTCCGGCACGTTGTACCGCACCGCGTTCTGTACGAGGTTCAGCGCGATCCGCTCCAGCAGTACGCCGTTGCCCTGGACGACCACGGGATCGCGCTGTCCGCGGAACTCGACCCCCTTGGCCTCGGCCTCGGCATGCGTCTGGTCGACGGCCTGCGAGGCGACCTCGGCCAGATCGACCGGTTTCCGCTCGACGATCTGGTTGTCGCTGCGGGCCAGCAGCAGGAGCCCCTCGACGAGCTGCTCACTGCGCTCGTTGGTCGCCAGCAGCGTCTTGCCCAGTTGCTGGAGTTCCGGTGGCGCCGCCGGATCGGACAGGTGCACCTCAAGGAGCGTGCGGTTGATCGCCAGCGGCGTTCTCAGCTCGTGCGACGCGTTGCCGACGAACCTCTGCTGGGCCGTGAACGCCCGCTGGAGGCGCTCCAGCATCTCGTCCAGGGTGTCCGCCAGCTCCTTCAGCTCGTCGTCGGGGCCGTCCAGCTCGATCCGGCGGGACAGGTCCGAGCCGGCCACCGCGCGGGCGGTACGGGTGATCCGGCCCAGCGGGGTCAGGACCCGGCCTGCCATGGCGTAGCCGAACGCGAAGGCGATCACGGCGAGACCCAGCAGCGTGAGCAGCGAGCGGCTGAGCAGGCTGTCCAGGGCGTGCTGGCGCAGGGCGTCGCTGCACGCCTTGAGCGCGGCGTTGCGCTGGTTGTCGGTGGTCGCGCTGTCCAGCACCGGGCAGGTGTCACTGGTGATCCGGGTGACGGTGCCCTCGATCTGGAACGACTGGTTGCTGCCCTCCCGGATGGCCTGGGCGGCCAGCAGATAGATGATCGACAGCAGCAGGATGCCGGCGATCAGGAACATGCCGCCGTAGAGCAGCGTCAGGCGTATGCGGATGGTCGGGCGGAGCCATGGCAGCGGCAGCTGCTGGGGCTTCCTCGGGTCCCAGGTGGGCTTCGGGGGCGCCTTCGGGGGAGCGGGTGTCGTGGCCATCGAATCCTCAGATCCGGTAACCGGAGCCCGGCACGGTGACGATCACGGGAGGCTCGCCCAGCTTGCGCCGCAGGGTCATCACGGTCACGCGTACGACGTTGGTGAACGGGTCGGTGTTCTCGTCCCAGGCCTTCTCCAGGAGCTGCTCGGCGGAGACGACCGCGCCCTCGCTGCGCAGCAGCACCTCCAGGACGGCGAACTCCTTCGGCGCGAGCTGGACCTCCTTGCCGTCGCGGAAGACCTCGCGGCGGTTCGGGTCGAGCTTGATCCCGGCCCGCTCCAGGACGGGCGGCAGCGGCAGGCTCGTACGCCGGCCGAGGGCACGCACGCGTGCCGTCAGCTCGCTGAAGGCGAAGGGTTTGGGGAGGTAGTCGTCCGCGCCGATCTCCAGTCCCTCGACCCGGTCGCTGACATCTCCGGAAGCCGTGAGCATCAACACGCGCGTGGGCATGCCGAGTTCGACGATCTTGCGGCAGACGTCGTCGCCGTGCACCAGCGGGAGGTCACGGTCGAGGACGACCACGTCGTAGTCGTTGACGCCGATGCGCTCCAGGGCCGCCGCACCGTCGTACACGACGTCGACGGCCATGGCCTCCCGGCGCAGTCCGGTGGCCACCGCATCGGCGAGCAGTTGCTCGTCCTCGACGACGAGTACGCGCACGTCGTTTGTCCTTCCTCGGGGTCGCCCGCGGGCCCGGTCGGCACGTTGGCGGAATCTTTTCGTGTGGTCAGGCCTCCATCCTGCCGCTTTCGCCCGTAAACCGGTTGTAAGAGGGCTCAGAACGATCACCGCAGGACACCTTCCCGGCCGCCCCGGGCCGCTCCCGCCGACAACGGAGGGAAGAATTCTTGGCGGGTTGAGGTTTCCCCGGAACGGAGCGGGGGGAGGACGGCTTTACACCCCGCGATCACGCTCTGCGTGTGCCATGACACCTAGTGGCACAACGGACCGCTTTCCGCAGAGCGGGCGTGGGTGTCCGGCACCGTCGCCGCCCGGCAGGGCAGCGCTGGGCACCCAGTTGGAGACGTGATCGCCCCTTCCGAACGGCACACCCCCGTGCCATCGACCCACGACCCAGGACGAGGGGGCGCAGCATGGACGCATTCACCGCAGGACTTCTGCAGCGCATAAGGGCGACCGAGACCGACCTCACTCGGGCTCGCGACGAGGGCGACGACTTCCTCGTCGAAGTGGAACAGGCCGAACTCGACGACCTGCGCCGCCTCGCCGCCGAACACGGTGTGGAGGTCGGCGCGACGAGCGTCTGACGTAGTGCGTACGCACTACGTCGCGGTAACAGTGGAACCCCGGCGAATCCAGCGCCGGGGTTCCGCTGTTTCTGTGTTTCCGGCCCCTGGGCCGCTTCAGCATCAGTCGTGCCAGGCGCCGAAGGCCTCCAGGTGGTGCTGGAGGGGTTCGAAGACGCCTGGGGTGCCCGCGACCGTCAGATCGCGTGACGGGCGTTCTCCGGGGCGTCCACCGGTCAGGGCGCCCGCCTCCCGGGCGATCAGGTCGCCCGCGGCCACGTCCCAGGCGTTGAGGCCGCGCTCGTAGTAGCCGTCCAGGCGACCCGCCGCCAGATCGCAGAGGTCCACCGCAGCCGAACCGCCGCGCCGGATGTCGCGCAGCAGCGGGATCAGCTGCCTCGCCACCTCGGCCTGGTGGGCCTTGACCTCGGCGACGTAGTTGAAGCCCGTCGACACCAGGGCCTGGTCCAGGGGCGGGGCCGGGCGGACGGTGAGCCGGCGTTCGCCCTCCCAGGCGCCGGTGGCCCAGGCTCCCCCGCCGAGCACCGCGTGGAACGTCTCACCGCGCATCGGCGCCGCGACCACGCCGACGATCCGCTCGCCGTCCCGCTCAGCCGCGATGGAGACGGACCAAGTGGGCAGTCCGTACAGGTAGTTGACCGTGCCGTCGAGCGGGTCGATGACCCAGCGGATGCCGCTGCTGCCCTCGCTGGAGGCGCCCTCCTCGCCGAGGAAGCCGTCGTCCGGGCGGTGGTCGGAGATCACGTCGGTGATCAGCTTCTCCGCCGCGATGTCCATCTCCGTGACGACGTCGATGGGGCTGGACTTGGTGGCGGCGACCGCGAGGTCGGCCGGCCTGCCGTCCCGCAGCAGCTCTCCCGCGCGGCGGGCGGCCTCCTGGGCGAGCCGGAGCAGTTCGGGCAGCAGGGGGTCGGTCACTGGGTTCCTCACGCGTACGGGCTGTCGGCGCCCGCGGCGGCGGGCCTGGGGGCACGGGACGGGCAGCAGCCCACCGGGCAGAGGTCGCGGGTCGCGCCGAGCGCGCCCAGGGCGCACGGCGTGATGTCCTGGCCGCTCTCGGTGGCGGCGCGCTCCAGGACAAGTTCGCGGACCGCGGCGGCGAAGCGCGGGTCGGCGCCCACGGTCGCGGAGCGGCGCATGGGCAGGCCCAGTTCCTCCGCCTTGGCCCTGGCCTCCGTGTCGAGGTCGTACAGGACCTCCATGTGGTCCGACACGAACCCGATGGGCGCGATCACGACGGCCGGGACGCCGGCACCGT
This sequence comes from Streptomyces sp. GQFP, assembly GCF_021545335.1. Classification (GTDB taxonomy): domain Bacteria; phylum Actinomycetota; class Actinomycetes; order Streptomycetales; family Streptomycetaceae; genus Streptomyces. The sequence goes on from NZ_CP089312.1 coordinate 2,207,890, forward strand.
GCCGCTCCTCCAGGTGGTCGCAGATGTCGGGCTCCAGCCACGGGATGTGCGGGGCACCGGAGCGCGACTGGTAGACGAGCTGCCAGGGATGGTCGACGCCGGTCCGCTCGCGCACGGCGTCCGCGATCAGCCGGGCGGTGTCCAGGTGCTGCTTCACGTACGCCCCGCCGTCCCCGTGGTCCTCGACGGGCCCGGAGGTGTCGGCGGAGGCGGTCGGGATGGAGTGGGTCGAGAAGGCGAGGTGCGCGCCGTCCCTGACGTCCTCGGGGAGGTCGGCGAGGGAGGTGAGCACACCCTCGATCATGGGCTCCAGGAATCCCGGGTGGTTGAAGTAGTGCCGCAGCTTGTCGACCTGGGGGAGGTCGAGGCCCTCGGCCTCCAGGGCGGCCAGGGAGTCCGCGAGGTTCTCGCGGTACTGGCGGCAGCCCGAGTACGAGGCGTACGCGCTGGTGGCGAGGACGAGGATGCGGCGTCTGCCGTCCTGGACCATCTCGCGGAGGGTGTCGGTGAGGTACGGGGCCCAGTTGCGGTTGCCCCAGTAGACCGGCAGGTCGAGGCCGTGGTCCGCGAAGTCCTTGCGCAGGGCGTCCAGGAGGGCGCGGTTCTGGTCGTTGATCGGGCTGACCCCGCCGAACAGGAAGTAGTGCTGTCCGACTTCCTTGAGGCGTTCCTTGGGGATGCCCCGCCCGCGCGTCACGTTCTCCAGGAACGGAACCACGTCGTCCGGGCCCTCGGGGCCGCCGAAAGAGAGCAGGAGCAGGGCGTCGTAAGGGGTGGCGTCGAGCGCATCTCGCATGGCTCCGATCCTGCCACCCCCCTCTGACAGCCGGGATCGCGGCCCGTCCCGACGGGTGTATCAGGGTCACCTGACCCGTAAGCTGTATCGGCTGTCCTCACGCCTTACCCACGCGCCCCTCACGCCTTACCGGTCGACCGGAGTCTCCCCGTGCCCAGCCCCTACCGCGCCCTGTTCGCCGCCCCCGGCTCCGGGCGCTTCACCGCCGCGGGGTTCCTCGGCCGGATGCCGCTGTCGATGATGGGCATCGGCGTGGTCACGATGATCTCCCAGCTCACCGGGCGGTACGGGCTCGCGGGCGCCCTCACGGCGACCATCGCCCTGGCCGCCGCGGTGGCGGGTCCACAGGTCTCGCGGCTCGTCGACCAGTACGGGCAGCGCCGCGTACTGCGGCCCGCGACCTTCTGCGCCCTGGTGGCCTCGGCCGGGCTGCTGCTCGCCGCGCGCTTCGAGTGGCCGGACTGGGTGCTGTTCGTGTGCGGCGCCGGCATCGGCTGCGTACCGAGCGTCGGCGCGATGACCCGCGCGCGGTGGGCGGCCCTGTACCGGGACACCCCGCAGCTGCACACCGCGTACTCCTTCGAGTCCGTGGTGGACGAGGTCTGCTTCATCTTCGGGCCGATCATCTCCATCGGGCTGTCCACGGTGTGGTTCCCGGAGGCGGGGCCGCTGCTCGCCGCCTGCTTCCTGGCGGCCGGTGTCTTCTGGCTGACGGCGCAGCGGGCCACCGAGCCCGAGCCGCATCCGCGCGCGCAGCACAAGGGCGGCTCGGCGCTGCGCTCCCCCGGTCTCCAGGTCCTGGTGGTCACCTTCGCGGCGACCGGGGCGATCTTCGGGGCGGTCGACGTGGTCACCGTCGCCTTCGCCGAGGAACGGGGTCATCAGGGCGCCGCGAGCGTCGTGCTGGCCCTCTACGCGGCGGGCTCCTGCACGGCGGGAGCGGTGTTCGGGCTGCTGCACCTTCCGGGAGCCCCGGAACGCCGGTGGCTGCTGGGCATATGTGCGATGGCCGTGAGTATGATCCCCCTCCTACTGGTCGGAAACTTGCCGTTTCTGGCCGTGGCGCTGTTCGTTGCGGGCCTGTCCATCGCACCCACGATGATCACGACGATGTCCCTCATCGAACAGCACGTACCACGCGCGCAACTGACCGAGGGCATGACCTGGGTGAGCACCGGGCTCGCGGTCGGCGTCGCGCTCGGCTCCTCCGTGTCCGGCTGGGTGATCGACGCCGCCGGTGCGGGCGCCGGGTACGGGGTTCCGGTGGCGTCCGGGGCCGTCGCGGTCGCGGTCGGTTTCCTCGGGTACCGCCGGCTGAGCAGGCCGGCTCCGCGTCGGGGAGGCATCGTTGAGCAGCACAGCGAGCGGCAAGAGCGGCACGTGGCGTAACTGGGCGGGCAACGTCACCGCCCGGCCCGCCCGGGAGGTCACGCCCGCTTCCGTGGAGGAACTGTCGGCGGCGGTACGGAAAGCAGCCGCGGACGGTCTCAAGGTGAAGGCCGTCGGCACCGGGCACTCCTTCACGGCGACCGCCGCCACCGACGGGGTGTTGATCCGCCCTCAACTGTTGACCGGTATCCGCAACATTGACCGCGAGAACCTGACGGTCAGGGTCGAGGCGGGCACTCCGCTCAAGAGACTCAACATGGCTCTGGCCCGCGAGGGTCTGTCGCTCACGAACATGGGCGACATCATGGAGCAGACGGTCTCGGGCGCCACCAGCACCGGCACCCACGGCACCGGCCGTGAGTCGGGCTCGATAGCCGCCCAGATCAAGGGTCTTGAGCTGGTGACGGCGGACGGTTCGGTGCTCGCCTGCTCCGAGAAGGAGAATCCGGAGGTCTTCGCGGCGGCCCGGGTCGGCATCGGTGCCCTGGGGATCATCACCGCGATCACGTTCGCCGTGGAGCCGCTCTTCCTGCTCACCGCCCGCGAGGAGCCGATGACCTTCGACAAGGTCACCAGCGCCTTCGACGAACTCTGGGCCGAGAACGAGCACTTCGAGTTCTACTGGTTCCCGCACACCGGCAACACCAACACCAAGCGCAACAACCGCAGCGCGGGCCCCGAGAAACCGGTCAGTCGGATCAAGGGCTGGATCGAGGACGAGTTCCTCTCCAACGGCGTCTTCCAGGCGGCCCAGTTGGTCGGCCGCACGGTGCCGGCCACGATCCCGACGATCGCCCAGATCTCCAGCAAGGCACTGTCCGCGCGGACGTACACGGACATCCCGTACAAGGTCTACACGTCTCCGCGCCGGGTGCGCTTCGTGGAGATGGAGTACGCCGTTCCGCGCGAGGCCCTGGTGGAGACGCTGCGCGAACTCAAGGCGATGGTCGACAAGTCGGACCTGCGGGTCAGCTTCCCCGTGGAGGTGCGTACGGCCCCCGCCGACGACATCGCGCTCTCCACGGCCTCGGGCCGCGACAGCGCCTACGTGGCCGTCCACATGTTCCGGGGGACGCCCTATCAGGCGTACTTCACCGCCGCCGAGCGCATCTTCACGGCGCACGAGGGACGGCCGCACTGGGGCAAGGTGCACACGAAGGACGCCGATTACTTCGCGGGGGTCTATCCCCGTTTCGGGGAGTTCACCGCCCTGCGGGACCGGCTCGACCCCGAACGGCTGTTCCAGAACGACTACTTGCGACGGGTTCTCGGCGCGTAACGAAGGAATTGGTTCCGTTTCCGATGTTTACGTGAGCTGCGTTGCGTCCGAGGTCACGGAACCGGTGGAAGATCGGCCAACTCGCACTCCCCTGCTGGAATTGGGTGGCGTGCCAATCCACGCACGTGGCCCAAATGGAGTACTGTTGCGAGCCCTGGGTCCGGTCTCCCGCCTGGGCGTCCGGGGCCTTCCAGGATCGCCAAGAGGGGGCTCGTTGCACAGGGTGACGGAGTTTGTCACTTAGCGTTGCGAATAGATAACCGTGACATAACGGCGATCTCGGGCCCGCGCCCGACACGCCGGGCAACTCGGCAAGGTTGTGGCAGGCTGCACCCGGGCAGGCCACACTCGACTAGCGGAAGCAGCGACGCACGTGACGTCGGCAGGCACCACCCGGGAGGTCCCCATGCCCGAACTGCGTGTCGTGGCCGTCTCTAACGACGGCACACGGCTGGTGCTGAAGGCTGCGGACAGCACGGAGTACACGCTTCCGATCGATGAGCGTCTGCGCGCCGCCGTTCGCGGCGACCGTCCCCGCCTCGGCCAGATCGAGATCGAGGTGGAGAGTCATCTCCGCCCCCGCGACATCCAGGCACGCATACGTGCCGGTGCGTCCGCGGAAGAAGTGGCGCAGCTCGCCGGGATTCCGGTCGACCGTGTGCGTCGCTTCGAGGGCCCCGTGCTGGCCGAACGAGCCTTCATGGCCGAGCGGGCCCGGAAGACTCCGGTCCGCCGGCCCGGTGAGAACGCCGGTCCACAGCTCGGCGAGGCCGTGCAGGAGCGGCTGACGATCCGTGGCGCCGACAAGGACACCGTCCAGTGGGACTCGTGGCGCCGCGACGACGGCACCTGGGAAGTCCTGCTGGTCTATCTGGTCGCCGGTGAACCGCACTCGGCGAGCTGGACGTACGACCCGCCCCGGCGGCTCGTCCAGGCCGTCGACGAGGAGGCCCGCTCGCTGATCGGCGAGTCGGACGACCTCTCGGCGCCCGAGCCCAGCTTCCCGTTCGTACCGCGTATCGCCCGGCTGCCGCGCGACCGCCCGCTGGACCGTCCGGCCCTGCCGGCGCCGTCGCCGGAGGCCACCGAGGAGAGCGCGAGCGAGCGCGATTCGCTGACCAGCCTGCTGGAGGCGGTACCGAGCTTCCGTGGCGACATGGTCGTGCCGGAACGACCCTCCTCCACGGAAGTCCCGGAGGAACCGGCACCCGAACCCGAGGTGGAGGAGCCTCCTGCTCCTGCGGCCTCGGCGGGTTCCGCGTACGCGGACGTGCTGATGCCTCGCTCGGTCGGCGCTCACCGTGACCGGCTGGTCGGTGCGACTGACCGCCAGGCGGAGGCGGATGGGGTGCGGCCTGGGCGTAGAGCGGCTGTACCGAGCTGGGACGAGATCGTGTTCGGCACGCGCCGAAAGAACAAGGAGTAGCTCCGCTGGGTAGGCGGTTCGTTTGCTGCGGGTCCGGTGGGGGCTTGTCGCGCAGTTCCTCGCGCCCCTGACGGGGCGTTGCGTGGCCCCCCGTTCAGTTGAACGGGGGGGGCATGGAACTGTTGGGCTACTGCGGGTCCGGGCCCACTGCCACCGGTCGCGCCGGATCGCTCGACCACTCCGACCAGGAGCCCACGTACAGCGCTGCCGGGATGCCCGCTACCGCCAGGGCGAGGACCTCGTGGGCGGCTGAGACGCCTGAACCGCAGTACACGCCTACCGCGGTGGTGTCTGTTGCACCCAGGGTCTTGAAGCGGGCCGTCAGTTCGTCCGGGGGCAGGAAGCGGCCGTCGGGGCCCACGTTCTCGTTCGTGGGGGCCGAGACCGCGCCCGGGATGTGTCCGCCGACCCGGTCGATGGGCTCGACCTCGCCCCGGTAGCGCTCCCCCGCGCGCGCGTCGAGCAGCAGTCCGGAGCGGGCCAGTGCGGCGGCGCCGTCCGCGTCCAGCAGGTCCACCGCTCCTGGCACCGGCGTGAAGTCGCCCTCGGCGGGCGCAGGTACGTCCGTGTCGAGCGCCCCCGCCCAGGACGGCAACCCGCCGTCAAGGACCCGCACGTCCGGGTGACCTGTCCAGCGCAGCAGCCACCACGCGCGGGCCGCCGCCCAGCCCTGTCCACCGTCGTACACAACGACCGGGACGCCGGACGAGACACCCGCGCGGCGCATCGCTGTGCCGAACACCTCCGGGTCGGGCAGCGGATGCCGGCCACTCGCCCCCGGCGCGGAGGCGAGTTCCCGGTCCAGGTCGACGAAGACGGCGCCGGGGAGATGCCCGGCCACGTACGCGACGTGCCCGTCGAAAGGCGCCGCGCCGGGCATGCTCAGCTGCCAGCGGACGTCGAGCAGGACCAGCGGACGGGAACCAGCCAGCTCGTTCACTAGTTCGGATGCGGAGATGATGGCGTTCATGGCTCCATCCTTGCGCACGGGGTGGCCGCGGCGGCCAGGTCGGGCTACTCTCCCGCCGGACAGGTTCGATCACCAGGCGTACTGGATCGGGCACATGCTGTACGACCGATGGACACCTTGCGGCAATCGCACGGAAACGGGCGGGAAACGGCGGATCGGGCACCCTCACGACGAGGACGTGCGGGGGTCGGCGCGGCCGGAGCGCGCGGTACCGCGGGTGGTGCGAGCATCGGCACGGGGCGTGCGTGCGCGCGGGATCGCGGCTCGGCACGACGGACGTACGGGACGAGGCACGCCGTACGACGGTATGCGGCAGGTCCGCCGACGCGGCGGACGGCGGAAGTGACACGGCCACCGATAGGGCCTGTCGTCACATTCCCGTCGTCCGCCCGGAGGGCGGGCCGGGCGGCGTCAGGTGCGTACTCTCGGCGTGCCGGGCACGGGCCCGCTTACTGGTAGTACGTGGGTCTGTGCCCGGTGCGGCGAGAGTACGTGCATGGCGTCGCCCGGCAGACGGGAATGTGACGACAGGCCCTAGGGGTCGAGGAGAGAGTGACGATGACCGAGGCACGGGAGTCGGACGGCCGGAACAGCGAGGCGCACGACCGGCACGCGCCCGGCACACCCTGCTGGGTGAGTCTGATGGTGCACGGAATGGCGGCGACCCAGGACTTCTACGGAGAGCTGTTCGGCTGGGAGTTCGAACCGGGCCCCCAGCAACTCGGCTGGTACGTCCGGGCCCGGCTGGACGGTCATGAGGTGGCCGGCATCGGCCAGCTGCCGCCGGACCGCCATCTCCCCATCGCGTGGACGCCGTACCTCGCCTCGGACGACGCGGACCTCACAGCGGAGATGGTCCGGCACTCGGGCGGCACGGTGGGCGTCGGCCCCCTGGACGCGGCCGAGGCGGGCCGGCTGGCGATCGCCTCCGACCCGATGGGAGCGGTGTTCGGCATCTGGCAGGCCGCCGCCCATCTGGGCACGGACATCACCGGTGTCCCCGGCACGCCCGCCTGGAACGAGCTGGTGACCCGTGACTCGTCGAGCGTCGCCAAGTTCTACAAGACCGTCTTCGGCTACGAGGAGGAGCCCGTGGTGTCGGCGAACTTCGACTACGTCACCCTGCACGTCGAGGGCCGTCCGGTCGCCGGCATCCACGGCGTGGGCAACTCCCTGCCCCGGGACCGGGGTCCGCACTGGATGACGTACTTCGAGGTCTCCGACGCGGACGCGGCGGCCACCCGGCTGGTGGACCTGGGCGGCCATGTCGTCAAGCCTCCGCACGACAGCGCACACGGACGGGTGGCGACGGTGACGGACCCGGAGGGGGCGTTGTTCTCGCTGATCCAGAAGTGATCCGGAAGGGCCCGCGGTGATCCGGAGGGGCCCGCTGACGGCCCCCTGGCGACCCCTGCGCCGTGGCCCCTACGCCGGCCGCAGGACGCTGTGGATCGCCGCCTCGCCGGCCGCGAAGATCGAGTCCTCGCGCACCGTCGCGCCGGGACTCGGTGCGTGCATCATCGTGCCGTCGCCGACGCAGATGCCGACGTGACCGACGTGGCCCATGTCGCCGTGGAAGAAGACGAGGTCGCCGGGGCGGATGTCGGCGAGGTGGATCGCCATGCCGGCTCCCGCCTGCTCGTGCACGGCACGTGGGAGCGCGACCCCGGCGGCCTTCCAGGCGGCCTGGATCAGACCGGAGTTGTCGTAGGACCCCGGTCCCACCGCGCCCCAGACGCACGGTCTGCCGATCTGCGCACGGGCGAAGGCGACCGCCTTCGCGGCCTTCGCACCGGGCTCCAGACCGAACGCGATGCCGTTGCCGATACTCCCGCCGGCCACGGCACCGGCGCCCAGGAACGGGTCGGCGCCGAAGTAGGTTCCCGTGCCGTAGGACGTCTGTGCGACGTACGAGGTCTGCGCGACGTGGGGCGCCTGTGCGACGTAGGGCGCTTCCGCGACGGGGAACGGGGCGGCGGCGGGGAACGGGTCCGCCACCGGGAACGGGTCCGCGACCAGGGGGAGTTCGGTGACGAGGGCATAGTTCCCGTCGCGGAGCGTGCCCGCGTAAAGGGGCGTGCCTTCGAGGGACGCGTCCGTGCCCGGGCCTGCCGACTGGGGCAGTTGCGGCATCTCGGCCGGGAACGGAGCGGTGCCCGTGGCGGGCTGCGGGAACCAGCTGGGCTCGGCGGGCAGCGCGGTCAGGCCCCCCGGGGCTTCCTGCCGCGGTGAAGGCACTGCCGACAGCGCGTTCATGGGCGCGGCGGGCAGTTCGGCGACCGGGGCGGGCGGCAGTTCGGCCCTGGGTACGGGCGACAGTTCGCGCGCGGATCCCGTGGGCAACTCGGGCATGGATGCGGCGGTGAGCTCCGGCACGGCGCGGGCGGCCGGTTCGGCGGGAGGGCTCGCGGGACGAGCGGGGCGGGGCTCGGCCGCGCGGGCCGGCCTCCTGTCGGGCGGCAGTACGGCTGGCAGGGTCGGGCCCAGCTTGGCGCGCGCCGCGTCGAACCACGGTCGGGTGACTTCGTCGAGGGCGGGGTCCGAGCGCCTGCGCGCGGTGTCGGGCGTCGGGTTGACGCGCCTGCGCATGCCGACCTTCATCGCGCGGGTGGCGTTGAAGGTCCCGGTGACGCTTTCGGCCTGGTCGTAGAGGCTGTTGATCCGCTGCTGGACCTCCTCACGGCTCGGCCCATCATTACGGGTTCGTTCCGGCGCCATGCGGGACGAGCTCCTTCCGTGTTCCACCCCCGAGTCAACTGTCTGCTTCGAACAGCGACTTGGGAAGAAGTCGTACGGAGGTCAACTTAGCCAACTTGTGCGGTTCAAGTGAAGGTTGAAGCGCGAAATGTCCGATACGTAATTGTGACCTTCGTCGTATCGGGGGTGTTCCGGGATTCGGGCGGAACGTTCGGGGAAGGCGGGACGGGCGGCGACGATCAGGAGGGGCCGACCGGCAGGACGTCCGGGGAGAGCGCGCCGGCGTGGGCGGAGGCGCTCGTCATGCGGCGACGGTGGTGGCGTCGGCACAACACCTCGTAGCCGACCTCCGCGGCGAGGCTGCTCACATCGCCGACCACGACCTGCTCGCCCTCCACGACCATCTCGCCGTTCACGGTGCGTGCGTTGTGCGTGGCCCGCGCGCCGCACCAGCACATCGCCTCGACCTGGAGCGTCTCTATCCGGTCCGCCAGCTCGATCAGCCGTCGCGAGCCCGGGAAGAGCTTCGTGCGGAAGTCGGTGGTGATGCCGAAGGCGTAGACGTCGAGGCGCAGATCGTCGACCACGCGCGCGAGTTGGTCGATCTGGTCCGGCGCCAGGAACTGCGCCTCGTCCACGATCAGGTAGTCGACCCGGCCGCCCTGCGACACCCGGTCCACGACATAGCCGTACAGATCCATCCCCAGGACCGCCTCGACCGCGTCGGTCACCAGACCGAGCCGCGAGGAGAGCTTGCCCTCCCCCGCGCGGTCGTCCCGGGTGAAGATCAGACCCTGCAGTCCCCTCGCCGACCTGTTGTGCGCGATCTGCAGCGCCAGGGTCGACTTCCCGCAGTCCATCGTCCCGGAGAAGAACACCAGCTCGGACATGGGAGGTTGAGCACCTTTCGGCGAGAGACACGGAGGAGTGGCAGGTGGGTCGGGAAGGGGGGAAGCGTCAGGAGCGTACTTGGAGCAGCGGGACGAGCTGTTCCGCGGGGGTCATCGAGCCGTGGTTACCGACCATCGCCGACTCCCTCGGCTCCCGCTCGGAAGCGACGATCAGGACGTCGTCCCGCGCCGCCGCGACCACGTCGCCGATCCGTCCGTACACCCGTTCGTCGACCGTCGGTCCGAACCAGCCCGCCGCTATGGCCTCGTCCCTCGATGCCACCCAGAACTGCTCGCCGAGCACCTCGCGCCAGCAGGTCAGTACGTCGGACTGGGCGCCCGGCACCGCGTACACGTGCCGCGCCCGGCCCTCGCCGCCCAACAGGGCGACGCCGGCGCGCAGTTCCCAGTCCTCGTCGAAGTCGATGCGGTGCTGCTCGTCGAACGGGATGTCGATCATGCCGTGGTCGGCGGTGACGTACAGCGCGGCGCGCGGCGGGAGTTGCTCCGCCAGCCGCTGGACGAGCCGGTCGACGTACATGAGCTGGCCGCGCCAGGCGTCCGAGTCGACGCCGAAGCGGTGGCCCTTGCCGTCCACCTCGGCGTAGTACGTGTAGACCAACGAGCGGTCACCGGCGGCCAGTTGCTCGGCCGCCAGGTCCATGCGGTCCTCGCCGGACAGCTTCCCCCGGAACGTTCCGCCACTGAGCGCGATCTTGGTCAGCGGGGTGTTCTCGAAGGTCGGCGAGGAGACCTGGACCGTGTGCACACCGGCCTGGTGCGCCAGCTGGAACACCGTGGGGTGCGGCTGCCACGCGCGCGGTTCCGTCCACGGCTGCCAGCGCAGCTGGTTCATCAGCTCGCCGGTGGCCGGGTTGCGGACGGTGTAGCCGGGCAGGCCGTGCGCACCCGGCGGCAGCCCGGTACCGACGGAGGCGAGGGAGGTCGCGGTGGTCGCGGGGTAGCCGGTGGTGATCGGGCGGCCCGTGTCCCCGCGTGAGCTGCTTATGAGGGAGCTCATGAAGGGGGCCTCGTCCGGGTGGGCGAGGAGCTGCTCCCAGCCCAGTCCGTCGATCAGGAACACGCAGTTCCGGTCGGCGGGCGCCAGCTCCGGGATGGCCGGGGACATGCCCGGTACGTCCATGCCGGCGGCCAGAGTGGGCAGCAGGTCGGCGAGCGAGCCCGTGCCGTAGTGCGGGACGGGGGCGGAGGAGACTGCGAGTGGTTCCGGGTGGTCCCAGGTGGTGGGCTGGGACATCAGCGGGCGACGTCCGCGGTCGCCTCGGAGAGTGCCTGCGCGAAGACGAGGGCCTGGCGGACCGTCTCGGGGCCGTCGCCGGCCTCGCTGACGCGCAGGCTCAGGTCGTCCGCCGTGGAACTGCCCGTGTAGCCGTGGTCGGCCTCGCAGTTGGGGTCGCCGCAAGCGGCCGGCTCCAGGTCGATACGGGCGACGGCGCCCCAGCCGATGGTCAGGACGACCTCACGGGGCAGCGTGCCCGGCGTGTACGACTCCGGGTTGGCGACGACCCTACTGAGCACGACGGACGAGATCCGGCCGAGCTTCACGGATTCCGTGGACGTGGTGGCGTACGGCGTCGGGGATGTGGTGTCCGCGGCCTGCTCGTCGGTGTGGCTGACGATGAAGCGGTTGCCCGTGAGGACGAGCACGGTCACATGCCGACGCACCTCGTTCGCGTCGAACGTCGTCTCCTGGTGGACCAGGTACGACCGGATGGAGTCGCCGCCGATCGCGGCCTCCACCGCCTCGGCCACGAGGGCCGGGTAGTAGCCGCTGCGCTCGATCGCCGCTCGCAGCCCCTGGGTCGATGTACTGGTCTTGGCCATGTGCCCATCCTACGGGGGCCCACTGACTGCGAGGCACCGCTCAGTACACAGGAAGTGTCCTGGGACCCAGGTCGTCACGGACGGGCGGCGGCGCCAGCCGCACCGACGCCCCGAGCACGCTCAGCCCGTGCTGTGCGACGACCACCGGCTCCAGGGAGACGGCGATGACCTCGGGGTGGTCGTCGACGAGCCGCGACACCCTGAGCAGCAGTTCTTCCAGCGCTCCGGTGTCGACCGGCGCCGAGCCGCGCCAGCCGAAGAGGAGCGGCGCCGTCCGGATCGACCGGATCAGTGAGGCCGCGTCGCGGTCGGTGACCGGTATCAGCCGGTGCGCGGTGTCCCCGAGCAGCTGCGAGGCGGGCCCGGCGAGCCCGAAGGACAGCACCGCGCCGGCCGCCGGGTCGATGACCGCCCGTACGACGGTGTCGACTCCCCGCGATGCCATCCCCTGCACGACGGGCCGCACCTCGTGCGGATTCCCGAAGAGGCCGGTCAACTCGGCGTACGCCCGCCGCAGTTGCTCCTCGTCCGCGAGATCCAGGCGTACGCCGCCCAGGTCGGCGCGGTGGCGCAGGTGGGGGGCGGTGGCCTTGAGGGCGATCGGGTAGCCGATGGTCCGCGCGGCGGCCACGGCGTCGTCGGCGCTCAGCGCGGGGAGGGCCCTGCGCACCGGGATGCCGTACGTCCCGAGCAGCTCGCACGTCTCGTCCGTACCGAGGGTGAGCCCCTGCCCGCGCGCGAGGAGCCCGCCGATCAGCTCGGCGGCGCCCTTCTCGTCGATGTCCTCGTACCCGGGCACCTTGCCGGGCTCGGCCACCTCCCGCCGCCACTGCCCGTACTTCACGGCTTCGGCGAGGGCGCGGACGGCGCGTTCGGCGGCGGGGTAGGCGGGGATGAGACGGGAGCAGGAGTCGGGGGTGGGCGGGGGCGGTGCCTGTGTCTGTGACACGGGTGGGGTGGACGGCTGTCCCGGCCCTGCGGCGGGGGGCTCCCACGCCCCCGCCGTGCGCGGGCGTTCCGCCCCCGCGGTGGGCGGCTGCCCCTGCCCGGGGGCAGGCGGCTGTCCCGGCCCCGCCGTGAACGAACGCTCCGCCCCCGCGGTGGGCAGGCGTTCCGCAGGGCGATGGGGGTCCCCCCGCTCGAGCGAAGCCGAGAGCGGGGGAGGGTGAGCACCGCCCGCAACGCCGGGTGCCACGGAACCCGCCTGTGGTGCCGTGCTCGCGGCAGCCGACAACGCCTCCGCAAGTCCGCCCAGCTCCACATGCACCACCAGCACCGGCTTACCGGGAACCTCCGCCGCCGCCGACCTCAGGGCCTCGGCCAACGCGGCATCCCCAGGGGAGCCCTCCCCCACCGTGGGGATCGCGGTCACCACCACCGCATCGCACCCCTCGTCCGCCAACGCCTCCGACAGCGCCCGGCGGAAGTCCTCCGGCGACGCCCCCGTCGTCAGATCCAGCGGCGCGAGCGGCCGCAGGCCCTCCGACAGGCACGCGTCGTACGTCAGCAGGCCCAGCGACTCCGAGTTCCCCAGGATCGCCACCCGCGGCCCGGCGGGCAGTGGCTGCCGGGCCAGCAGCAGCCCCGCGTCGACCAGTTCGGTGATCGTGTCCACGCGGATCACCCCGGCCTGCCGCAGCAGCGCGGACACCGTCGCGTGCGGCAGCCGCGTGGCCCGTACGGCATGTCCCTGTGGAGCGGCGCCACCGTGCCGCGCCCCCTGGACGACCACCAGCGGCTTCGCCGCCGCCGTGCGCCGCGCGAGGCGCGTGAACTTGCGCGGGTTGCCGATGGATTCGAGGTACATGAGGACGACGTCGGTGTCCGGGTCGTCGTACCAGTACTGGAGTACGTCGTTGCCGGACACGTCGGCCCGGTTGCCGGAGGAGACGAACGTCGACACACCCGTGACCCCGGTGACGCCTCCCCCGCGCCGGTGCAACCGGGAGAGGAGGGCGATCCCGATGGCGCCGGACTGCGCGAACAGGCCGATCCTGCCCGGCCTCGGCATCTCTGGGGCGAGCGACGCGTTCAGCCGGACGTCCTCGGCGGTGTTGATGACGCCGAAGGCGTTGGGGCCGATGATGCGCATCCCGTACGTGCGCGCGTGCCGTACGAGTTCGCGCTGCCGCTCCAGTCCCTCGGGGCCGCTCTCCGCGTACCCGGCCGAGACCACGACGAGCCCCTGCACTCCGTGCTCTCCGCACTCGGCGACGACATCGGGGACGTACGCGGCCGGGACGGCGACGACCGCGAGGTCGACGGAACCCTCGATCTCCCGCACCGACCGGTGGGCCGGCACCCCGTCGATGTCCTTCTGCTCCTCCGGGAAGGCACTGTTGACCGCGTACAGGTCACCGGTGAAACCGGCGTCCCTGATGTGGTCGAGGACGCTGCGGCCGACGCCGCCGGGAGCGCGGCCGACGCCGATGACGGCCACCGCGCCCGGGACGAGGAGCCGACGTACGGAGCGTGCCTCGGCCCGCTGTTCCCGCGCGCGTTGGACGGCGAGGGAGCGGTCGGTGGGCTCCAGGTCGAACTCCAGGCGGACGACGCCGTCCTCGAAGCTGCGCTTCTGGGTGTATCCGGCGTCCGTGAACACCTTGATCATCTTGGTGTTGGCCGGGAGCACCTCGGCGGCGAAGCGGCGGATGTCGCGTTCGCGGGCGACGGCCCCGATGTGTTCGAGGAGGGCGGAGGCGACGCCCCTGCCCTGGTGGGCGTCCTGCACGAGGAAGGCGACCTCGGCCTCGTGGGCGGGACCGGACGCGGGCAGGCCGTCGGCATCAATGCGGTCATAGCGTACGGTGGCGATGAACTCGCCGCCGACCGTGGCCGCGAGCCCCACCCGGTCCACGAAGTCGTGGTGGGTGAAGCGGTGGACGTCCTTTGCGGACAGGCGCGGATAGGGCGCGAAGAAGCGGTAGTACTTCGACTCGTCCGAAACCTGCTCGTAGAAGCTGACCAGCCGGTCGGCGTCGTCCGCGGTGATGGGCCGGATGCGGGCGGTGCCGCCGTCGCGCAGCACGACGTCCGCCTCCCAGTGGGCGGGGTACTCGTGCCGGTCCGACGAGTTCTGCATGCGCCCCAGAGTACGGCTCGCGTACGACAACGTCGCGAGGCAGTCTGTGGGGACCGAAGTCGGGCCCAGGCCGGGGTCCGAACGCGGTTCCGGGACAGGTTTCCACCTGCCTCCCGGAACGCTTCACGCTATGGAACAATGGTCTAGACAACCCTGAGACAGTGAAGGGCAGCATCACATGGCTGAGCGCCGCGTCAACGTCGGCTGGGCGGAGGGCCTCCACGCCCGCCCCGCCTCCATCTTCGTCCGTGCGGCCACGGCCGCCGGCGTCCCCATGACGATCGCCAAGGCCGACGGCAACCCCGTCAACGCGGCCTCCATGCTGGCGGTCCTCGGCCTGGGTGCCCAGGGCGGCGAGGAGATCGTCCTCGCCTCCGAGGCGGAGGGCGCCGACGCGGCGCTCGACCGCCTGGCGAAGCTGGTGGCCGAGGGACTCGAGGAACTTCCCGAGACGGTCTGAGAAATTGAGGGCGGCGACAGCCGTCGCCTCAAAGGCACCATCCGCATACGCGAAGGGGTCGCCCGGAATTCCGGGCGACCCCTTCGCGTTTATCGTTTATGGGCAGCAGAAATAATCCCCCGCGAATTCCACCCTCTTTGTATACGGCGCCCGTGTTAATGACGCAGGCCCGTCATGTTTACGGGATGTTGCGAAGTCCTCACACGCTCCGGACGGTCTCCGCCGCCGGGAAAGCGCAGCCGGTGCGCGCCGGCCGACCGCTCGGTGTGCAGCGCCGTGACGGCTCGCGCCCGCTCGCTGTCGCCGCGCGCCACGGCGTCCACGATCGCCCCGTGCTCGGTCCAGGACTCGACGGGGTTGACCGGGGCCTCCACCGCGTACATCCAGGCGATCTTGTGCCGGAGCTGGGTGAGCGTCGAGGTCAGGGCGTGGCTTCCGGAGGCCTGGGCGAGCGTCTCGTGGAACCAGCCGCCCAGGGAGCGCAGGTCCTCGCTGTTGCCCCTCCTGGCCCGCTCCTGCCCCAGCCTGACCAGGCCGCGCAGCACTTTCAGATGGGCCTCGGTGCGCCGCTGGGCGGCCCGGGAGGCACCCAGCGGCTCCAGGAGCATGCGCATCTCCAGCAGGTCGGAGGCCTCCTGCTCGGTCGGTTCCGCGACGCACGCGCCCGCGTGGCGCCGGGTCACCACGAAGCCCTCGGCCTCCAGGGTGCGCAGGGCCTCGCGGACGGGGACGCGCGAGACGCCGTACCGGCGCGCGAGCAGTTCCTCGGTGAGCCGGCTGCCGCGCTCGTAGACACCGGCGACGATGTCGTCCCGGATCGCCGTGCATACCGAGTGCGCCGGAATACGCATGTCCGACCTCCGCTTTAATCCCCGTGAAACGTCGACGATTGACGTGTGTTCAGTGACTCTATTGCAGAGAACCGGAATTTCCGACGGCGGGCCGGAATCCAGGGATATTTTTTGGACACAGGGCCGCCGGAAACGCCGAAAGCCCCGGCTCGGGGAGCCGGGGCGACGACAAGAGATGCGCGTGGTTGTCAGACGTTCACACCGTGCGAGCGGAGGTAGGCGACGGGGTCCATGTCCGAGCCGTACTCCGCGGTCGTGCGGGCCTCGAAGTGGAGGTGCGCACCGGTGACGTTGCCGGTGGCCCCGGAGAGACCTATCTGCTGGCCCGGGGTGACGGTCTGACCGACGGACACGTTGATGGACGACAGATGACCGTACTGAGTGTACGTACCATCAATCATCTTGATCACGATGTTGTTGCCGTAGGCGCCGCCCCAGCCCGCCTCGACGACCGTGCCGGAGCCCACCGCGTGGACGGTGGTGCCGGACGAGGCGTGGAAGTCGATGCCGGTGTGGCTGCCGGAGGACCAGACGGCTCCGCCCGACTTGTAGCCCGTGGAGATGTACGAGCCGGAGATCGGGGCGACGAAGGTGTTGAGGCGCTTGCGCTCGGCCTCGCGGGCGGCGCGGGCCTCCGCCTCGCGTGCCTCCTTGGCCCGCTCCTCCGCCTCCTTCTTCGCGGCGGCCAGGGCGCGTTTCTCGGCCGCGACGGCCCGCTTCTCGGCGGCGGCCTTCTCGGCTGCCTGCTCCTGTGCGGCGGCCTGCGCGTCGATCTGGTCGGCGAGCGCCTCGCCGATGGAGATCACCGGGGTGAGGCCGGTCTGCTCGGCGGCGGACTCCTCGGCGAGCGCCGGGGCGGCGAGGGTGCCGACGACGCCGGTGGTGGCGAGGGCCGCGACTCCGGCCGCGCGGACGGTCGTACGGGTGACGAGACTGGGGCGGCTGGGACGACGGTGCTTCCCGGTGGCGCGGGTGAACGCCATGTAGTGGCTGGTCCTTTCCTTCCTTCTCGCCTACCGGGTTAGCTGACGGGTTCGGAGCAGGAAGGTCTCCTACGGACCCCCTCGCTGGGCGCGCGGGCGTCCGATTCACCCCAGGGACTGCACAGTGTGGGTCCCCGGCTCCCCTGGCTCGCGCCATGTGGGGACTCGGCGATGACTGTCCGGGTGCCGCGGCTGCGGCGTAGTGCGTGACGGACAGCCGGACCGACGCTAAGCCGCGTAACTTTCAATCAACAAACCGATCACGGGTTTTGTAGCGCATGCCACAGGTCAGACAGTCAACCTCTCCATCAATACGGGCAACTTGCCCATCAATATGGACAAGAGGGGCCCGGTGACGCTTCCGTCACCGGGCCCCTGTCGTGCATCGCGGTGCCGCTACTCGGCGGGTACGACGGTCACTTCGCCGATGCCGAGGGCCCTGACGGGCTCCTCGATCGTCGCCGCGTCACCGACGAGGACCGTCACCAGCCGGTCCACCGGGAAGGCGTTCACGGCCGCCGCGGTGGCCTCCACGGTGCCGGTGGCGGCGAGTTGCCGGTACAGCGTGGCCTGGTAGTCGTCGGGCAGGTGCTGCTCGACCTGGTCGGCCAGCGTGCTCGCCACGGCCGCCGCCGTCTCGTACTTGAGCGGGGCGACGCCCACCAGGTTCTGCACCGCGACATCGCGCTCGGCGTCGGTGAGCCCCTCGGCAGCGAGCGTGTGCAGCACCTTCCAGAGGTCCTCCAGGGCGGGACCGGTGTTCGGTGTGTCGACGGAGCCGCTGATGGCGAGCAGCGCGGCGCCCGAGCCGTCCGGGGCCGAGCGCAGGACCTGGCCGAACGCCCGCACACCGTAGGTGTAGCCCTTCTCCTCGCGCAGGACGCGGTCCAGGCGGGAGGTGAGGGTGCCGCCGAGGCAGTACGTGCCGAGGACCTGGGCGGCCCAGACACGGTCGTGCCGGTCGGCGCCGATGCGGCCGATGAGCAGCTGGGTCTGTACGGCGCCCGGGCGGTCCACGATGACGACCCGGCCGGTGTCGTCGGCGGTCACCGGCGGCACGGGCCGCGGCTGGGCCGTCGAGCCGGTCCAGGCCCCCAGGGTCTCGCCGAGCAGCGCGTCCAGGTCGACGCCGGTGAGGTCGCCGACGACCACGGCGGTGGCCGTGGCGGGGCGGACGTGCCTCTCGTAGAAGGTGCGTACGGCCGCGGAGTCGATCTTCGCGACCGTCTCCTCGGTGCCCTGGCGCGGCCGGGACATGCGCGAGGTCTCCGGGAACAGCTCCTTGTAGAGCTGCTTGGCGGAGCGGCGGGCCGGGTTGGCCGTCTCGTGCGGGATCTCGTCGAGCCGGTTGCGCACCAGCCGCTCGATCTCGCTGTCCGCGAACGCGGGTGCCCTGAGGGCGTCGGCCAGCAGACCGAGCGCCTTGGGGAGCCGCGACACGGGGACTTCGAGGCTGAGGCGGACGCAGGGGTGGTCGGCGTGCGCGTCGAGGGTGGCGCCGCAGCGCTCCAGTTCGGCGGCGAACTCCTCGGCGGAGTGCTTGTCGGTGCCTTCGGAGAAGGCCCTGGCCATGATCGTGGCCACGCCGTCGAGACCGGCCGGCTCGGCCTCCAGAGGGGCGTCGACGAGCACCTCGACGGCGACGATCTGCTGGCCGGGGCGGTGGCAGCGCAGGACGGTCAGGCCGTTGTCGAGCGTGCCGCGTCCGGGGGCCGGGAAGGCCCAGGGCCTGGCTTCGCCCGCCTGGGGCTGGGGGTGGAACTTCATCGTGGTGAGCTCGGTCACTTGGCCGCCTCCTCGTCCTTGTCGCCGGCTTCGACCGTGGCCTCGGCCTCGGGGTCCTCGGGGGGATCCGCGTCCTCGGCGGTCTCTCCGGGGACCGGCTCGTAGACGAGCACCGCGCGGTTGTCGGGGCGCAGTCGGTCCTTGGCGGCCTGCTGGACCTCCTCGGCGGTCACCTCCAGCACGCGCTGGACGGCGGTCAGCGCGAGCTGCGGGTTACCGAACAGCACGGCGAAGCGGCACAGTTCGTCGGCGCGGCCCGCGACCGTGCCGAGCCGGTCCAGCCACTCGCGCTCCAACTGGGCCTGGGCGCGCTCCATTTCCTCGGCCGTGGGGCCCTCGGCGGCGAACCGGGCGAGTTCCTCGTCGACGGCGGCCTCGATGACCGGCACCTCGACGTCCGCGGAGGTCTTCACGTCCAGCCAGCCCAGGGAGGGCGCTCCGGCCAGCCGCAGCAGGCCGAAGCCGGCCGCCACCGCCGTACGGTCCCGCCGTACGAGCCGGTTGTAGAGGCGGGAGGACTCGCCGCCGCCGAGGACGGTGAGCGCCAGGTCGGCCGCGTCGCACGCGCGCGTGCCGTCTTCCGGGAGCCGGTAGGCGGCCATCAACGCGCGCGCGGGGACCTCTTCGACGACGACCTCGCGCAGCTGCTCGCCGATGATGTCGGGGAGGGCGCCGGAGCGCGGCTCGGGCTTGCCGTCGTGCCCGGCGATGGAACCGAAGTACTTCTCGACCCAGGCGAGCGTCTCCTCGGGGTCGATGTCCCCGACGACCGACAGGACGGCGTTGTTGGGCGCGTAGTACGTGCGGAAGAACGCGCGGGCGTCCTCCAGGGTCGCCGCGTCCAGGTCCGCCATCGAGCCGATCGGCGTGTGGTGGTAGGGGTGGCCCTCCGGGTAGGCGAGGGCGGTGAGCTTCTCGAACGCCGTCCCGTAGGGGACGTTGTCGTAGCGCTGCCGGCGTTCGTTCTTGACGACGTCCCGCTGGTTCTCCATGGACTCGTCGTCGAGGGCCGCGAGCAGCGAGCCCATGCGGTCGGCCTCCAGCCAGAGGGCCAGCTCCAGCTGGTGGGTGGGCATGGTCTCGAAGTAGTTGGTGCGCTCGAAGCTGGTGGTGCCGTTGAGCGAGCCGCCCGCGCCCTGGACCAGTTCGAAGTGGCCGTTGCCCTTCACCTGGCCCGAGCCCTGGAACATCAGGTGCTCGAAAAGGTGAGCCAGGCCCGTACGGCCCTTGACTTCATGGCGTGATCCGACGTCGTACCAGAGGCACACCGCCGCGACCGGGGTCAGGTGGTCCTCGGAGAGCACCACGCGCAGCCCGTTGGCGAGGCGGTGCTCTGTCGCTGTCAGGCCGCCGGAGCCTGCCTCGGCTGTGGCCGTGTGACCCATGGGCATGTACGTCCCTTCGATCGCGGATGCGGTTGTTGCAACCGCTGATTTCCTGCCGGTCCTGCCACTGTATGCAAGCGTGCGGAGTGCTGGCGAAGTTCCCGGCGGACGTACGCCGACAGCGAGATTCCGCAGCTTCGGGGCGGTACGTTTCAGCAACGGCGCCCACCGCCCAACGCCGCCGCAGGGACGGGCCTTGGTCCGCGTTGTCAGTGCGGCAGTCCACAATGGTCCGCGTCAGATCCTGTTCACGTCACAGACTCAAGCACCCCGTAAGCGAACGACCAGGAAACAGAAGGAGCCGGCAGCGATGGCCCGCCGCAGCACGAAGACCCCGCCGCCCGACGACTTCGAGGAGCGGATCCTCGACATCGACGTCGTCGACGAGATGCAGGGCTCCTTCCTCGAGTACGCGTACTCCGTCATCTACTCCCGAGCCCTGCCCGACGCCCGCGACGGCCTCAAACCCGTACACCGTCGCATCGTGTACCAGATGAACGAGATGGGCCTGCGCCCCGACCGCGGCTATGTGAAGTGCGCCCGTGTCGTCGGCGAGGTCATGGGTAAGCTGCACCCGCACGGCGACTCGTCGATCTACGACGCCCTGGTGCGGCTCGCCCAGCCGTTCTCCATGCGTGTGCCGCTGGTCGACGGCCACGGCAACTTCGGTTCGCTGGGCAACGACGACCCGCCGGCCGCCATGCGGTACACCGAGGCCCGGATGGCCGACGCGACGTCCCTGATGACGGAGTCCATCGAAGAGGACACGGTCGACTTCGCGCCGAACTACGACGGCCAGGAGCAGGAACCGGTGGCGCTGCCCGCCGCCTTCCCGAACCTGCTGGTGAACGGCGCGTCGGGCATCGCCGTCGGTATGGCCACGAACATGCCGCCGCACAACCTCGGCGAGGTCATCTCGGCCGCCCGGCACCTGATCCGCTACCCGAACGCGGACCTCGACACCCTGATGCGGCACGTCCCGGGCCCCGACCTGCCCACCGGCGGCCGGATCGTCGGCCTCGCCGGCATCAGGGACGCGTACGAGACGGGCCGCGGCACGTTCAAGATCCGCGCCACGGTGTCGGTGGAGAACGTGACGGCGCGCCGGATGGGCCTGGTCGTCACCGAACTGCCCTTCACCGTCGGCCCGGAGAAGGTGATCGCCAAGATCAAGGACCTGGTCGGCGCGAAGAAGCTCCAGGGCATCGCCGACGTCAAGGACCTCACCGACCGCAACCACGGCCTGCGTCTGGTCATCGAGATCAAGAACGGCTTCGTACCGGAAGCCGTCCTGGAACAGCTCTACAAGCTGACGCCGATGGAGGAGTCCTTCGGCATCAACAACGTGGCGCTGGTGGACGGCCAGCCCCTCACGCTCGGCCTCAAGGAACTCCTGGAGGTCTATCTCGACCACCGCTTCGAGGTCGTGCGGCGTCGCTCGGAGTTCCGTCGCGGCAAGCGCCGTGACCGGCTGCACCTGGTCGAGGGCCTGCTCACCGCGCTGGTGGACATCGACGAGGTCATCCGGCTGATCCGCTCCAGCGACAACTCCGCGCAGGCGAAGGAACGCCTGATGGAGCGCTTCGGCCTGTCCGAGATCCAGACGCAGTACATCCTGGACACCCCGCTGCGCCGGCTGACCCGGTTCGACCGCATCGAGCTGGAGTCCGAGAAGGACCGGCTGGCCGCCGAGATCGCGGAGCTGACCCGGATCCTGGAGTCGGACGCGGAACTACGCAAGCTGGTCTCGACCGAACTGGCCTCGGTGGCCAAGAAGTTCGGCACCGACCGGCGTACGGTCCTGCTGGAGTCGGCCGGTGCGGCCACCGCCGCCGCGGTCCCGCTTCAGGTGGCCGACGACCCGTGCCGGGTGCTGCTGTCCTCTACGGACCTGCTGGCGCGTACCGCGAACGGCGAGCCGTTCCCGGCGGACGAGGACGGCCGGCGGACGAAGCACGACCTGATCGTCTCGGCGGTCCCGGCGACGGCGCGGGGTGAGGTGGGCGCGGTGACGTCGGCCGGCCGCCTGCTGCGCATCAACGTCATCGACCTGCCCCAGCTCCCCGACACGATGGCGGCGCCCAACCTCTCGGGCGGCGCCCCGCTGTCGGAGTTCCTGTCCCTGGAGGACGGCGAGACGGTGGTCTGTCTGACGACGCTCGACGAGTCGTCCCCGGGTCTCGCGATCGGCACGGAACAGGGCGTCGTCAAGCGGGTGGTCCCCGACTATCCCTCCAACAAGGAGGAGTTGGAGGTCATCACGCTCAAGGAGGGCGACCGGATCGTCGGCGCCGCCGAGCTGCGTACGGGCGAGGAGGACCTGGTCTTCATCACGGACGACGCCCAACTGCTGCGTTTCCAGGCCGCCCATGTCCGTCCCCAGGGCCGCCCGGCCGGCGGTATGGCCGGCATCAAGCTGACGGACGGCGCCAAGGTGATCTCGTTCACGGCGGTGGACCCGGCGGTGGACGCGGTCGTCTTCACGGTCGCGGGTTCGCGCGGCACGCTGGACGACTCGGTGCAGACGACGGCGAAGCTGACCCCGTTCGACCAGTACCCGCGCAAGGGCCGCGCCACCGGCGGTGTCCGCTGCCAGCGGTTCCTGAAGGGCGAGGACTGTCTGTCCGTGGCCTGGGCGGGCCCGGCACCGGCGCGCGCGTCCCAGAAGAACGGCACCCCGGCGGAACTCCCGGAGATGGACCCGCGCCGCGACGGCTCGGGCGTGTCGCTGCCGAAGACGGTGGGCGTGGTGACGGGCCCGCTGTAGGTCAGCCGCTCTCCCCGGAGCCCTCCGGGCTCGGCTCCTGTACGTATCTCAGGACGCCCCACATACTGTGCTCGTCGGCGTGTGGGGCGTCGTCCATACAGGCCTCCAACTCCTTGCCGAGGGCGGGCAGTCCGATGCCGGACCCGATGAGGACGAGCCGGCTGAGCCGGTCCTCGCCGTCGGCCCAGGGCTCGGGATAGAACCGCAGGAACGGCCCGACGGCGTGCACGGCGTACCGGTTGCGCGGGTCGTGCGGCCCGAAGTCGACGTACCCCTTGATGCGGTAGAGCCCTGCGGGCCGGCTGTCGAGGAACTCCATGAGCCGACGCGGGTCGAGAGGCGTCGAGGAGCTGAAGGAGAGACTGTCGTAGGCGGCGTGCAGATGCCCGGAGTGGCCCTGCTCCCCGTCCTCCCCGTCCTCCCCGTCCTCCCCGTGATCGTGCAGGTCGTCGAAGGACAGCTGCCCGATACGTTCCTCGGTCGGCCGGCAGTCGAAGAGGAACTCGGGGTCCACGCGCCCGTAGTCGGCGGGGACGACGGCGGCACGGTCGACCAGCCCGCGGACGATGCCCAGGACCCGCTCGCCGCCGTCGGCGACCTGGCCGACCTTGTTGACGACGACGAGATCGGCGAGGGCGAGATGGCGGTCGATCTCGGGATGCCTCGCCCGCGTGTCGTCGAACTCGACGGCGTCGACGACCTCGACGAGCCCTCCGTACACGACCCGGGGATTCTCACTGGCGAGCACCATGCGCACGAGTTCCTGCGGCTCGGCGAGTCCGCTGGCCTCGATGACGATGACGTCGATCCGGGTCGAGGGTTGAGCGAGTCGATCAAGATAGACATCAAGTTCACTCGCATCAACAGCGCAGCACAGACACCCGTTCCCCAGGGAGACGGTGGAGTCCCCCAGGGCCCCCGCAACAGCCATGGCGTCGATCTCGATGGCCCCGAAGTCATTGACGAGGGCCCCGATACGGCTGCCACCGCTGCGGTGCAGGAGGTGGTTGAGGAGGGTGGTCTTGCCGGAGCCGAGGAAGCCGGCGAGAACGATGACGGGGATCTGGTGACTGCTCGGACCCGGACCCGGCTGGCTCAATCTGCGACCTCTCTCACGCGGACGCGCACACCGGCTCACGGCCGCGCGCACGTACGGGGAACGAATGCCGCCCCAGGATACGAGCCGGAGGAATCGTCGCTGAGTGAACGATTGTTAGCAGTCGGCGCGGGGCACACGTCTGACATGGCGCCGAAGTGTGCGACCCTCGCTTCCTTCCGTGCGCCTCCTCTCCGCCTCCCCCGCCGATCAGAGCCGCTCGGCACTCTGGAGGCGGCAAGCGCCGCCCATCGCTCGCCGGTCCCCCTCCGTCGACCCGCATTCCGACGACCGGCGGACGGCCGCCTGATTCGGGGGTTGACATGGTCACACGGAAGAGTGGGATACGAGGGCTCGGCCCTGCCGTGGCAGCGGGCCTCGGCCTGATGGCAGGCTCCCTCGCCACCCTGGCCGCGCAACGTCACGCGCTCAACGCATTGCACAAGCGGCTCGACCACCTGGAACAGTCCGCGCTCACGCAACGCCACACCAACCTGGCACACCAACAGCGCCTTCACTGGGAACTGCTGAGCAAGGCGATCGACAGGCCCGAGCTGGCCGAAGTGCTGGACATCTTCGAGATACCGGCCTCCCCCGAGAAACGGAAGCAGTACCTCTTCGCCAACGCCCTGTACACCAATGCCCTTTTCTACTACCGCATCGGCAACCTGAGTCGCGAGGAGTTCTTCGGGCACCTACGCGGTCACCTCCAGAACCCCGTATTCAGGGAGTACTGGTACGCCACGCGGGGGCAGCGGGCGACCATCCCCGGCGATTCGGACGAGGCCGAGTTGGGGCACATGATCGACGATCTCCTGCGCCAACTGGAGGATGCGGACATCGACGAGTGGTGGGTGGTCGGCGATCCCCCGGGCTCCGACGAGTAGCGCACGCCAGAAATCACACCCACGGGCCATAACGAACGGGTCAAGTTCCCAGTTGTCCCAGGCGGCACTGGGGTTGACTCACACGTGATCGCGCAGGGCAACTCCACAAGACCGTCGCCCACGCCGCCGGATTTCGACGCGCACGCCCCACAGGGCCGCCTTCGTCCCGCAGCAGTCGTGCGCAGACTTCTTTCCGCCCGCGAGACGTGAAAAGGAAATCAACAGTGAGCAAGATTGTCCGTCGGATCGGTGTGCCTCCTGTCGACCGGGGGAGCACAGGGGGCGGAAATTGCCCCGATATCTTCGAGTTGTCCGACGGAAGTTTCGCTGTCATCGGCACCGATGCCACCGAATCACTCGACCCCGACCTTCCTTCCGATGCGTCTCGCGCCGACTACGAAAGAATCGTAGTCATTACTCGCGAAACCCTTATTCGCGCCAAGGCCGACATTCCAGATCTCTAGCACCGACCGGACGAGGTGACCCGGCCCGCTCGACGCGGCGCCGGGTCGCAGTCGTTCAGGCGACGGCCGGCACCGCCACCGGCGCCACAGGCCCCACATACCGCGCCGCCGGCCGAATGATCTTCGAGTCCTCCGCCTGTTCCAGGATGTTGGCGCTCCAGCCCACCACCCGAGCCGCCGCGAACGTCGGCGTGAACATCTCGCGTGGCAGACCGCACAGTTCCATGACCACGCCCGCGTAGAACTCGACGTTCGTGTGCAGTTCCCGGCCCGGCTTCAGTTCGGCCAGGATCGCCTCCACCCGCCGTTCGACCTCGACCGCCAGGTCCACCAGCGGGCCACCGAACTGCTCGGCGATGCCCCGGAGCATGCGGGAGCGGGGATCCTCGGTGCGGTAGACCGGGTGACCGAAGCCCATGATGCGGTCACCGGCGAGGACGCGTTCGCGGATCCAGCCGTCGATGCGGTCCGCCGTGCCGATCGCGTCCAGGGTGTCCAGCGCACGGCTCGGGGCACCGCCGTGCAGCGGGCCCGAAAGGGCTCCCACCGCTCCCACCAGAGACGCCGCCACATCCGCCCCGGTCGACGCGATGACCCTCGCCGTGAATGTTGATGCATTGAATCCGTGATCAATGGTTGAGATCAAGTATTGCTCGATCGCCCTGGCGTGCAGCGGGTCCGGCTCCGACCCCGTCAACATGTACAGGTAGTTGGCCGCATACGGGAGGTCGTCCCGAGGCTCCACCGGGTCGAGACCCCGCCCCAGCCGATACAGCGCCGTCAGCACGGCGGGTACGGCCGCCGAGGCGACCAGGGCGTCCGCCCGTCGCTGCTCCGCGTCGATGTCGTACACGGGCCGGAAGCCCTTCGCCGCACCGAGCAGCGACAGCGCCGTACGCATTCCGGCCAGCGGTCCGGACCGGCCACTCGCCGCCGCGATCGCGGGCAGCGCCGCCCGTACCTCGTCGGGCAGCCGCCGCAGCGCCGCGGTCTCGGCGGTGAAGGCGGCGAGACGGTCCCCGTCCGGCAGATCGCCGTGGACCAGGAGGTGCCAGACGTCCTCGAAGCCGCGGGTCTGCGCGAGTTCGACGGCGGAGTACTGGCGGTAGTGGTAAAAGCCCTCACGCCCCCGGACGTCACCAATTCGGGTGTCGGTGACGACGACGCCCGCGAGCCCTCGCGGTACGTCGACAGCGGTGGTCGCCACTGCAGCGGCCTGGTTGATCGGCATGGTTCCTCCCTGAACTTGATTCGACTGTCCATGATTGACTGAAACGATGTCAATATTGATTGAATCAATGCTCAGTCCATACGGATACGGTGACCCTCATGCGCGATCAAGACCCCGCCCCCGACCACACCGGCCGGCGGCTGAGCACCAAGGAGACCGCCGAGTTGCTCGGCGTGAAGCCCGAGACTGTGTACGCGTACGTGAGCCGCGGTCAGCTCAGCAGCCGTCGCGATCCCAGTGGCCGCGGCAGCACCTTCGACGCCAAGGAGGTGGAGGCGCTCGCCCGCCGCAACAAGCGGGAAAGCGCCGCGAGTTCGGGCTCCGGCGGTGAGCTGTCGGTACGGACCCGGCTCACCCTCATCGACAAGGACCGGTACTACTTCCGGGGCGTCGACGCCGCCGAACTGGCCGCGCGTCACTCCTACGAAGAGGTCGCCGAGTGGCTGTGGACCGGCACCCTGCGCCCCGGGGTCACCTTCACCGCCCCCAAGGCCTCCGTCGCCGCCGCCCGCCGCTCCGTCAACGCGCTGCCCGAGCACAGCGACCCGGTCGACCGGCTCCGCGTCGCCGCGATCGCCGCGGCGGCGGCCGACCCGCTCCGCTTCGACCTCTCCGCGGACACCGTCCTGGGCACCGCCCGCACCCTCATCCCCACCCTCGTCGCCGCCCTGCCGACACTCTCACCGGGCCACCGTGACGAGGGCCCGCTGGCCCACCGCCTCTGGCCCCGGCTCGCCTTCCGGGTCCCCGACGAGGCATCACTGCGCACCCTGGACACGGCTCTCGGCCTGCTCGTCGACCACGACCTGGCCGCCTCGACCCTCGCCGTACGCGTCGCCGCGTCCGCCCGCGCGCACCCCTACGCGGCCGTCTCGGCCGGCCTCGGCGTCCTCGAGGGCCCGCTGCACGGCGCCGCCAGCGGCCTGGCCCACAAGATGCTCCTGGCCGTGCTCGAAGAGGGCGACGCGGCTCCCGTGGTCGCGGACGAGCTGCGTGTGGGCCGCCGCGTCCCCGGGCTCGGCCACCGGATCTACCCCGGCGAGGACCCACGCGCGCGTGCCCTCTTCACCCTCCTTGAGGAGATGCCCCAGGCCGAACCCGCCCTCGCCGCCGCCCGCGACATCGTGACCACCGCCGCCCGCCACACCCCGCTGCACGCCAACGTGGACCTCGCCCTGGCCGTGTTCACGGTCGCCTGCGGCATGGGCGCGTCGGCAGGCGAGACGATCTTCGCCGTGGCCCGTACGGCGGGCTGGATCGCGCACGCCCTGGAGGAGTACGACGAGCGCCCCCTGCGGATGCGTCCGTCCGGAACCTACGTGGGCGAGCGCCCTCCGCAACCGCTCCCGGAGTAGCCCGACCACGCCCGGAGCCACCGCCAACCACCCCCAACCCCCCTGAACCACCCGTTCCGCGCGGCTGGAAGTCATCCCGCTCCAAGTCAGGTTAGGCTCACCTCTGTGAGTAGGTGCGCGACCGTCTCCCGGGACCTCGACGAGCCCATCGCGGGAACCGCGGCGACCGCGAGGACGTGGCTGCTGCTGGAGCAGCCCGGCCCCTGGGGTGCCCAGGCGCTCACCATGAGCCACCTGGACCCCGCGCTCGGCCGCGCCCTGGAGAAGGCCGCGGAGGGCACCGGCGTACGGATCGCGCTGATCCGCCGCCCCGGCCGCCACGCCGACTTCGGGACGCCCGCCGTACGGCAGGTGTACGCGGCCCACACCACGCCCGGAAGCGCCTGGCTGCACGGCGCCACGACCCGCACCCCCGAGGAACTGCTCGGCCTCGACTTCGCCGCGCTCGGCAAGGGTGACCCGCGATCCTTCGACGCCGCGCTCCAGGGGCGGCCGCACACCGGCGATCCCCTCGCGCTCGTCTGCACCAACGGCAAGCGCGACCGCTGCTGCGCGCTGCTCGGCCGTCCCCTCGCGGCCGAACTGGCCGCCTCCGGCGTCGAGGGCGCCTGGGAGGTCACGCACCTCGGCGGACACCGTTTTTCGCCGACGCTGCTCGTCCTGCCGTACGGCTACGCCTACGGCCGCGCCCAGGCACCGCACGTCAAGGAGATCCTCCAGGGCGTGCGCGAAGGGCGGGTCGTCGTGGAGGGCTGCCGCGGCGGCTCCGCCTGGGAGCGGCCCGGACAGGCCGCGGAACTCGCCGTCCGCTCGGCTGCGCGCGAGGACACGGCGGACGCGCTGAGCGTCGTACGGACGGACGGCTCGGCCCCGCTCTGGAAGGTGACCGTCGCGCACACGGACGGGCGCCGGTGGAGTGTCGAGGTCGCCCAGAGCGCCTCCGCGCCGCCTCGTCCGGAGAGCTGCGGATCGGCGCTGGGTTCGCCGGCGCGGATGGATGTGGTGTCGGTGCGCGAACTGGAGCCGACGGCTCCCACGCGCTGATCGCGCAACGTAGAGGACAGCCGTCGTCCACCCGTCAAGCACCCCGTACACGTACTGATCAAGGGATCCACGTCACATCCCACTACGGCACAACCCACTCGTCCCCGTACCTTCATGGGTATGAGCCCCACTCCCCCCGTACGCCGCCTGCGCCTCGGTCTGCCGCGGCGGATGTTCTCGCAGGTGCTGCTGATGCAGGTGGCGATCGCCGCGGGAGTCGCGGTGCTCGCGACCGGGCTGTTCCTCGCACCGCTCAGTGATCAGCTGGACGACCAGGCGATGCGCAGGGCGCTGGCGATCGCGCAGACCACAGCGGCCCAGCCGCAGATCGCCGAGGATCTGCAGGGAAGCGAGCCGTCGGTCGACGGGCCGGTGCAGACCGAGGCGGAGCGGATCCGGAAGGCCAGCGGGGCCGAGTACGTCGTGGTGATGGACATGCGGGGCGTGCGCTGGTCGCACACGGACCCGGCGGAGATCGGCAAGGTCGTCTCCACCGACCCCCGCGAGGCCCTGGCCGGCAAGGAGGTCATGGAGATCGACAGCGGCACCCTGGGCCGCTCGGCCCGGGGCAAGGTGCCGCTGCGCGACACCGACGGCAGGATCGTCGGGGCGGTCTCGGTCGGCATCGAGTACGACAGTGTGCGCGCCCGGCTGATCCACGCGATCCCGGGACTGTTCGCGTACGCGGGCGGCGCCATGGCCGTGGGTGCCCTGGCCGCCTGGGTGATCTCCCGGAGGGTGCACCGGCAGACCCGGGACCTGGCCTTCTCGGACATCGCGGCGCTGCTCGCGGAACGTGAGGCCGTGCTGCACGGCATCCGCGAGGGTGTCGTCGCCCTGGACCGCGCGGGCCGCGTACGGCTCCTCAACGACGAGGCGCAGCGCCTGCTGGGCATCGGCGAGGAGGCCGTCGGCCGCTCCCTGGACAAGGCGCTCGGCGCCGGACGTACGACCGATGTGCTGGCCGGCCGGGTGACCGGCACCGACCTGCTCACCGTGCGCGGCCAGCGTGTCCTGGTCGCCAACCGCATGCCCACCGACGACGGGGGCGCCGTCGCCACCCTGCGCGACCGCACCGAGCTGGAGCAGCTCGGCCGCGAACTGGACTCCACGCACGGTCTGCTCGACGCCCTGCGCGCCCAGGACCACGAACACGCCAACCGCATGCACACCCTGCTGGGACTGCTCGAACTGGAGATGTACGACGACGCCGTGGAGTTCGTCGGTGAGGTGGTCGGCGACCACCGGGCCACCGCGGAGCAAGTCGCCGAGAAGATCCGCGATCCGCTGCTCGCCGCGCTGCTGGTCGGCAAGGCCACCGTGGCGGCGGAGCGCGGGGTCGCCCTGTGGGTCTCGGACCGGACGCTGCTCCCGAACCGGCTGATCGACCCCCGGGAGCTGGTCACGGTCGTCGGCAACCTGGTCGACAACGCGCTGGACGCCGTCGCCGGCACTCCGCACGCGCGCGTGGAGGTCGAACTGCGCGCGGAGGGCCGTACCGCGGTCCTCAGAGTGCGGGACACCGGGCCCGGAATCCCGGCGGAACAGCGTGAGTTGATCTTCACGGAGGGGTGGTCCACGAAGAAGCCCCCGGCGCACGGCAAGCGCGGAATCGGGCTCCCCCTGGTACGTCGCCTCGCGGAGCGGCAGGGCGGCAGCGCGCGCGTGGCCGACGCCGAGGGCGGGGGCGCGGAGTTCACCGTCGTCCTGCCGGAGGCACTCGCGGAGCCGGACCCGGCGCCGGAACAAGTGCGGTTCCCGGACACGGGACGGCCCCTGGAGCCGGCCGCCACCACCGCCCCCGCTGCTGAGGAGGAGTCGAGATGATCGAGGTCCTGGTAGTGGACGACGACATCCGGGTGGCGCGCGTCAACGCCGCCTATGTGGAGAAGGTGCCCGGTTTCCATGTCGCGGGAGAGGCGCACAGCGCGGCCGAGGCACTGCGGCAACTGGAGGCGCTGCCGCAGCTGGACCTCGTCCTGATGGACCACTACCTGCCGGACGACACGGGCCTCTCGGTCGTCCAGGAGATGCGCCGACGCGGCCACGAGACCGACGTGATCATGGTGACGGCGGCCCGTGACGTGTCGACCGTGCAGGCGGCGATGCGGCAGGGGGCGCTGCAGTACCTGGTCAAGCCGTTCGCCTTCGCGGGACTGCGTTCCAAGCTGGAGGCATACGCGGAACTGCGCCGCACCCTCGACGGCGGCGGCGAGGCCGAACAGGCCGAGGTGGACCGGATCTTCGGCGCCTTGTCCTCCGGCCCCGAGCCCGAACTGCCCAAGGGGCACTCCCCCACCACCGCGGAACTCGTGCGCCGCGCCCTGGTGAACGCCGAAGGCCCCCTGTCCGCCCAGGAGATCGCCGAACGGACAGGGGTGAGCCGACAGACCGCCCAGCGCTATCTGAAGCTCCTGGAGCGCACGGGACGAGCCAGACTGACCCTCAAGTACGGCGACGCGGGCCGCCCCGAACACCGTTACGTGTGGGCGACCCGCCCCTGAGGAACCCGGAGAACCGACAGCGGAGGACCACAGATGTGGCGCATGCCACAACATCCGCCTTCTGGGCGCAAACCGCTCCTCTGCTTGCAAGAGTGGTCCGATGATTGACGTCCTGGTGGTGGACGACGACCTCCGAGTCGCGGAGATCAACACCAAGTACGTGGAGAAGGTCCCCGGATTCAGAGTCGCCGCCCGCGCCCACAACGCTGCCGAGGCCCTGGCCGCCGTACAGCGCGGCACCATCGACCTGGTCCTGCTCGACCACTACCTGCCCGACCGGACGGGACTCGAACTGGTCCACCTCATGCGGGAACAGGGCCACTGCACCGATGTCATCATGATCACCGGGGCGAGTGACGTGGTGACCGTACAGACCGCGATGCGCCTGGGCGCCCTGCACTACCTGGTCAAGCCGTTCACCTTCACCGCGCTGCGCACCCGCCTGGAGTCCTACGCCGCCCTGCGCCGCACCGTCGACCACGTCGGCGACCGGAACCACACCTGCCAGGAGCAGGTCGACCAGATCTTCGGCGCCCTGCGCACCCCGCCCGCTCCCGCCTCCCCCGGCCTGCCGAGCGGCCACTCGGAACCGACCACGGACCTCATCTGCGGCGTGCTCCACCGCGCCGGCCACGCCCTCTCGGCCCACGAGGTGGCCGCCGAGACGGGCCTGAGCCGCTCCACGGCCCAGCGCTACCTCCGCCACCTGGAACAGGCGGGCCGCCTCCGCCTCTCCCTCAAGTACGGCGACACGGGCCGCCCCGAACACCGGTACGCATGGGTGGCCCCCTGAGCGGCTCGCCCGCTCTTCACTGTCGTACGACAGTGAGGAAGTCGTACGACCGTGAAATGGCCGCCCGCTAAACAGCCCCCGCCCCCGTGAGCGACCGCACCTCGGTCTCCGCGTGCTTGGCCGCGTCCGGCTCCTCCGCGGAGGTGACCGTGCCGAGCCAGCCCGCGAGGAATCCCAGCGGGATCGAGACGAGCCCCGGGTTCTGCAGCGGGAAGTACTGGAAGTCCACGCCGGGGAACAGCGATTCGGGGCTGCCCGACACCACGGGCGACAGCAGCACGAGGACGACCGACGGAACCAGCCCCCCGTACACCGACCACACCGCGCCCCGGGTCGTGAAGCCGCCCCAGAACAGCGAGTAGAGCAGCACCGGCAGATTCGCGGACGCCGCGACCGCGAAGGCGAGGCCCACCAGGAAGGCGACGTTCAGGTCGCGGGCGAGCAGGCCGAGGGCGATCGCGACCACACCGATGCCGACCGCGGCGGTGCGTGCCACGGCCACCTCGCTGTGGGGCTTGGCACGCGGGCGACGCAGCGACGAGTACAGGTCGTGGGCGACGGACGCCGAGGAGGCGAGCGTGATGCCGGCGACCACCGCGAGAATCGTTGCGAAGGCGATGGCGGCGACGATCGCGAACAGAACCGTTCCGCCTGTGGAGTCAGCGCCACCGCCCAGGTCGAGGGCCAGCAGTGGCACCGCCGTGTTCCCGGCGGCGTTCGACCCGCGGACCGCCTCGGGTCCCACGATCGCCGCCGCACCGAAGCCGAGGACGATCGTCATCAGATAGAAACCGCCGATGAGCCCGATCGACCAGACGACCGAACGGCGGGCAGCACGGGCGGTCGGCACGGTGTAGAAGCGGGACAGGATGTGCGGCAGCCCGGCCGTACCCAGGACGAGTGCCAGCCCCAGGCTGATGAAGTCGAAACGCGAGGTCCAGTCACCGCCGTACCTCAGCCCGGGGGCGAGGAACGCGTCACCGTGACCGCTGCGATCGGCCGCCGTGCGCAGCAGCTGGTCGAAGTCGCCGTGGAACCGCACCAGCACCAGCACGGTCAGCGCGACCGCCCCGCCCATCAGCAGGACCGCCTTGACGATCTGGATCCACGTAGTGGCCCGCATCCCTCCCAACGACACATAGATCACCATGAGCGCGCCGACCGCGATGACCGTCCAGGACTGCGCCGCCTCGCTCGTCCCGCCCAGCAGCAGCGCGACCAGGCTGCCCGCCCCGACCATTTGCGCCACCAAATACAGAACGGACACGGTGACCGAAGAAGTTCCCGCCGCGATCCGTACAGGTCGCTCCCGCATCCGCGAGGCGACGACGTCGGCCAGGGTGAACCGCCCGCAGTTGCGCACCAGTTCGGCAACGAGGAACAGCACGACGAGCCAGGCCACCAGGAAGCCCACCGAGTACAGCAGTCCGTCGTAGCCGAAGAGGGCGATGAGGCCGGAGATGCCGAGGAAGGAGGCGGCCGACATGTAGTCGCCCGCGATGGCAAAACCATTCTCCATCGGGGAGAACAGCCGACCGCCCGCGTAGAACTCCTCCGCCGAACCCTGCCGGTGCCGGCTCACCCAGGTGGTGATGGCCAGGGTGACGGCGACGAACGCGCTGAACAGCACCAACGCCAGCATCTGGTGATCACCTGTCACGATCCACCGCCCCTGAGGCCCCGCGTCAGTTCCTGGGTGTCCCAGCGCAGATCGAGCGCGGCCCGGTCCCTGCGCAGCCGTGCGTGGCGGGCGTACGCCCAGGTGAACAGGAACGTCGTGAGGAACTGTCCGAGTCCCGCCAGCATCGCCACGTTCACCGCGCCCGCCACGGGCCGGGCCATGAATCCGGGTGCCATGGTCGCCGTCACGACATAGCCGACGTACCAGGAGAAGAAGACGGCGACACCGGGGATCACGAACCTCCGGTACCGGCCTCGCACCTCCTGGAAGGCCGCGCTGCGCTGCACCTCCAGATAGACGTCGGCCGCGCCGCCGCCCCGGCGCTCCTGTTCCCGGCGCGCGGGCGGGACGACGGTGGCGGGCGCGCCCGTGCCGTCCAACTCGCCCCAGCCGGAGGCGAGCGCGTCGTACCAGGGGTCCTCGAACCGCGTGTCCCCGCTCACCCCCGCGTGGGTGGGGACGACGTCACGACGTGCGTGGGTCTCGGCCGAACTCTCAGGGCCGCCCCCGCGTCTGCGCGGACGGCCGGTGCTTGACTGCATGCCCAAGGATGGACAGAACGGGAAGATCCCCGACTCTTCTTCTCCATGGGCTTCACCCCATTAGGTGATTCATCCCGTGAGATCGGTTCGAGGTGGGTCGGGCGCACGCCCCGGGGTGTACACCCGACCCACCGCGGTCACGCGTCGATCCGGGACCTGTCCAGCGTCGCCGCCGAGCTGGAGATGAACTCCTTGCGCGGAGCGACGTCGTTGCCCATCAGGAGGTCGAAGACCTGCTCGGCGGAGTCCAGGTCGGACAGGTTGATCCGGCGCAGGGTGCGGTGGCGGGGATCCATGGTGGTCTCTGCCAGCTGGTCGGCGTCCATCTCACCGAGACCCTTGTAGCGCTGGATCGAGTCCTTGTAGCGGACGCCCTTGCTCTGGAACTCCAGCAGCTTCTCGCGCAGCTCACGGTCCGAGTACGTGTAGACGTACTTGTCCTGGCCCTTCTTCGGCTGGACGAGTTCGACCCGGTGCAACGGCGGCACCGCGGCGAACACCCGGCCCGCTTCGACCATGGGCCGCATGTAGCGGTGGAACAGCGTCAGCAGCAGGGTGCGGATGTGGGAGCCGTCGACGTCGGCGTCGGTCATCATGATGATCTTGCCGTAGCGGGCCGCGTCGATGTCGAACGTACGACCGGATCCGGCCCCTATGACCTGGATGATCGCGCCGCACTCGGCGTTCTTCAGCATGTCGGTCACGGACGACTTCTGGACGTTGAGGATCTTGCCCCGGATCGGCAGCAGGGCCTGGAACTCGGAGTTCCGGGCGAGCTTGGCCGTACCGAGCGCGGAGTCGCCCTCCACGATGAACAGCTCACTGCGCTCGACGTCGTCACTGCGGCAGTCGGCGAGCTTCGCGGGCAGCGAGGAGGACTCCAGGGCCGTCTTCCGGCGCTGCGCGTCCTTGTGCTGGCGGGCAGCGATGCGCGTACGAGCGGCTGCGACGGCCTTCTCCATGACGACGCGGGCCTGCGCGGCGGCGTCCCGCTTGGTGGTGGTCAGGAAGTCCTTGAGCTCCTTGGACACCACGTTCGTCACGATACGGCGGGCCGCCGAGGTACCGAGCACCTCCTTGGTCTGGCCCTCGAACTGCGGTTCGGCGAGACGCACGGTGACGACCGCGGTGAGGCCCTCCAGGGCGTCGTCCTTGACGATGTCGTCCTCGGCGACGCGCAGCAGCTTCTTGGTGCGCAGCACCTCGTTCATCGTCTTCGCGACGGCCTGTTCGAAGCCCGCGACATGGGTGCCGCCCTTGGGGGTGGCGATGATGTTCACGAACGACTTCAGGGTCACGTCGTAGCCCGTGCCCCAGCGCAGCGCCACGTCGACACCCAGCTCGCGGGTGACCTCGGTGGGGGTCATCTGGCCGTGGTCGTCCAGGACCGGGACCGTCTCCTTGAAGGTGCCCTGCCCGGAGAAGCGGAGGACGTCGCAGACCGGCTTGTCGGAGGCCAGGTACTCGCAGAACTCGCTGATGCCGCCGTCGAAGCGGAAGGACTCCTCGCCCTTGCTGCCGCCCTCGCCGAGCCCGAACTCGTCACGGACGACGATGGTGAGGCCCGGCACCAGAAACGCGGTCTGCCGAGCGCGCTGGTGGAGGTTCTCCAGGGAGAGCTTGGCGTCCTTGAGGAAGATCTGTCGGTCGGCCCAGTAGCGCACGCGCGTGCCGGTGCGGGTCTTGGGGATCCGCTTGGTCTTGCGCAGGCCGCCCGTCTCGAACTTGGCGTCGGGGCCGATCTCGGCGAAGGAGCCGGGCACACCGCGCCGGAAGCTGATCGCGTGGGTGCTCCCGACCCGGTCGACCTCGACGTCCAGGCGCGCCGAGAGCGCGTTCACCACGGAGGCGCCCACGCCGTGCAGACCGCCGGAGGCGGCGTACGAGCCACCGCCGAACTTGCCGCCGGCGTGCAGCTTGGTCATGACGACCTCGACACCGGAGAGGCCGGTCTTGGGTTCGACGTCGACGGGGATGCCCCGGCCGTTGTCCCGCACCTCGACGGAGCCGTCGTCGTGGAGGATGACGTCGATGTGGTCGCAGTAGCCCCCGAGGGCCTCGTCCACGGAGTTGTCGATGATCTCCCAGAGGCAGTGCATCAGGCCGCGGCTGTCCGTCGACCCGATGTACATGCCCGGGCGCTTGCGCACGGCTTCGAGCCCCTCAAGGACGAGCAGGTGCCGCGCGGTGTAGTTGGAACCGTCCCGGTCTGCTCCTGCCAGCAACGCTGTGGACGGCACGGACGTATCGGCGGTCACGCGGTTCGCTCCTCGCTGAATTTCAATTGGTGCCCTGATGGGTAAGGGCCCGGCTTCGGTTGCCGCTCAGAGGGTACCGAGGCCTGGTAGAGCCGATGTAACGCCACCCTCGTCATGAACTCACACTATTCCAGCGTCGCATGCTTGTTCGATCCCTCGATGGAGTGAAGTACATATCACGTTCCCTTCCAGGCATGAACCATTTAGGCTCCGGGCACGTCCTCATGAACAACCGGCAACCCAGCCGGGGGACCCACACACCGACAGACGACAGACAGCGCGAACCCGTACAGACACGAAGACACGCAATACGGCACATTCGCCGCCAACCGGCAGCTGACAGCCGCTTCGAAAAGATTTTTTTCGAGGAAGAGCCGCGAGCGGGAACGTTTTCGGCCTGGTTGGATGTTGACCCTGGTACGACAGCTCGTCGAGCTAGAGAAGAGGCGACGTGACTACTGTTCTGACCCCCGCGAGCCCGCTGACGGCCGCTGATCGCTGCGACCGCTGCGGCGCCCAGGCATACCTTCGCGTTGTCTTGGCGAGCGGCGGAGAACTGCTCTTCTGCGCCCACCACGGCCGCAAGTTCGAGCCGGAACTCAAGAAGATCGCCGCTGAGATACAGGACGAGACGGAGCGCCTGACGACCGTTCCGGCCAGCTCCAACGAAGAAGAACGCTGATACTGCGCTTCGACGACGAGCCAGCTCCGGCCCAGGCCGGTTGATCCGGGCGGCCACTCCTGCACCCAGGAGTGGCCGCCCGCTTCACGCAAGCTCGCTCACGGACCGCGAGACGACCGTTACAGCGTCGTCGCGCCCCAGCCGCGCCCCAAGAGACCCCTCAGGCCGCCGCCCACGGGGCCTCAGGCGCCGCCACCGGCAGTGGTGGCGGTGTTCCACCCCATCGTCCGTACGACGTCGGAGACCCGCGTGTAGACGCCCGGGCTCCCGGGCCGTCCGCAGCCGCTGCCCCAGGACACCAGCCCGACCAGCCGCCCCTGGGCGACCAGCGGCCCTCCGCTGTCCCCCTGACAGGCGTCCGGCCCCCCTGCGGCCTCGCCGGCACACACCATGCTGTCGGCCTTGTAGGTGCCGTCGGCGCTGCCCGGATAGGCCCGCTCACAGAGTGCGTCGGCGAGCACATGCACGCGTGCGGCCCGCAGACCGCGCGCGTAGTCAGCGCCGCCCGTGATGTCGCCCCAGCCGTAGACCGTGGCGTTCGTCCCGGGCTCGTAGGCCGGGTCACCAGCAGCCGCCATCCCGATGACCGAGGTCTGCGGGAGCGCCTCGGCGAGGGTGAGCACGGCGAAGTCCCCGGCGTTGCTGGTCTTGTCGTAGCCCGGGTTGACCCAGGTGTCGCGGACCGCGATCTCCTTGCCCTGAGCCGACGTGAGTTCGGTACGCCCGGTGATGACCTTCAGGTCCTGAACGCGGTCGGGCGGCCCCCCGAGGACGTCCGCGCCCATGCAGTGGGCCGCCGTCAGTACGGTGGTCCGGCCGACGGCCACGCCGCCGCAGAACTGTCCGGCCCGCGTACCCCCGAACCGGTCACGGCTGGACAGGGCCACCGTCCACGGGCCCTCGGACACGTCGACCGGGAATCCGCCGACGACAACGCTGTCGGCGGCGACAGGGGCGGCTGACGCCAGCGGTATCACGCCCGCCGAGGCCGCCAGGACCAGCGACCGGGTCAGCGCCCGGGACAGGGCCCGGACAATGGGACGACGCATGCGCGCTCCTCACTCTGGGATGATCACGAGAAACCCAGAGTGATCCAACCCGCCCCGCCCCGCACGCGCGGGCCACGAAAGAGGGACGCCGTCGGCTGAAGCCCGCGCTCCGCACGCGCCGGGCCGCACTCCCCGCACGCCGGTGCGACGACCCGCGTCCGGACAGCACGAAGGCCCGGCTCCCGTCGAGGGAGGCCGGGCCTTTCGTGTCGTACGACCGCGACCTAGTCGAGGTAGTCGCGCAGGACCTGCGAACGCGACGGGTGGCGCAGCTTCGACATGGTCTTGGACTCGATCTGGCGGATGCGCTCACGGGTGACCCCGTACACCTTGCCGATCTCGTCGAGGGTCTTCGGCTGACCGTCGGTGAGACCGAAGCGCATCGAGACGACGCCCGCCTCGCGCTCGGACAGCGTGTCCAGGACCGAGTGCAGCTGCTCCTGGAGGAGCGTGAAGCTGACCGCGTCGGCCGGGACGACCGCTTCGGAGTCCTCGATGAGGTCACCGAACTCGCTGTCGCCGTCCTCACCCAGGGGGGTGTGGAGGGAGATCGGCTCGCGGCCGTACTTCTGGACCTCGATGACCTTCTCGGGGGTCATGTCGAGTTCCTTGGCCAGCTCCTCCGGGGTGGGCTCGCGGCCCAGGTCCTGGAGCATCTGGCGCTGCACGCGCGCGAGCTTGTTGATGACCTCGACCATGTGCACCGGGATACGGATGGTGCGGGCCTGGTCGGCCATGGCGCGGGTGATCGCCTGACGGATCCACCAGGTGGCGTACGTGGAGAACTTGTAGCCCTTGGTGTAGTCGAACTTCTCGACCGCGCGGATCAGACCGAGGTTGCCCTCCTGGATGAGGTCCAGGAAGAGCATGCCGCGGCCGGTGTAGCGCTTGGCCAGGGAGACCACCAGACGGAGGTTGGCCTCCAGGAGGTGGTTCTTGGCGCGGCGGCCGTCCTCGGCGATGATCTCCAGCTCGCGCTTGAGCTTGGGGGCGAGCTTGTCGGCGTTGGACAGCTTGTCCTCGGCGAACAGACCGGCCTCGATGCGCTTGGCGAGCTCGACCTCCTGCTCGGCGTTGAGCAGCGGGACCTTGCCGATCTGCTTGAGGTAGTCCTTGACCGGGTCGGCGGTGGCACCGGCGACGGCGACCTGCTGGGCCGGCGCGTCGTCCTCGTCGTCGTCGGAGAGGACGAAGCCCTTGTTCTCGGCCCCTTCCTCTTCCTCTTCACCGGGCTTGACGTCCTCGAGGACCTCGTCCTCGGCGACCTCGGCGTCGTCCTTGCCGGCGGTCGTCTTCTTGGCCGCCGTCTTCTTGGCGACGGTCTTCTTCGCGACCGCCTTCTTGGCGGTCGTCGTCTTCTTGGCTGCGGCCTTCTTCACAGGCGCCTCGTCCTCGACGGAGGACTCGGCGGCGGGGGCCGCCGGGGTGGCGGTGGCGGTGGCCTTCTTCGTGGTCACCGTCTTCGCCGCGACCGTCTTGGTGGCGGTGCGCTTGGCCGGACTCTTCGCTGCGACGCTCTTTCGGGTGCGCTTTGGCTCCGCGGCACTGACCATCAGCGTCACACCCTCTTCCTCGAGGATCTGGTTGAGGCTGCGCAGTACGTTCTTCCACTGAGTGGCCGGAATCTGGTCAGCTTCGAAGGCCCGACGCACGTCATCGCCGGCGATCTGCCCCTCAGCCTTTCCCCGCTCGATGAGCGCCATGACAGAGACGGACTCGGCGATCTCCGGCGGGAGCGTACGGGATGTGCTGGCCGACACGAACAACCTCTCGGAACGTTGGAAAACGGCTTCCGGCCCCGTCCACTACGGACAGGAGCCGACGACCGCCGACTGGGGATGGGCCGACGGCGCGGGCGGGGGCCGGGAAGATGCACAGCGCCTGGAACGGCGTCTGTATTCCCTCCTCGGCTGCCACCTCTTAGGTCATCGCGCTGCTTCCACAAGCGTTACGCCCAATCTGCGTGGCCCGAGTCACACCCCGTAAGCGCACAAAAGCGGTCAGATACAGCTAAATATGGTCAGCTGTGGTGGCGACCCGATCGTTCCGGCCGATCCATGCCCGCGTCGGCAGACACATCGACAGCCAAAACGACAGTCGCATCCACAGCCGTATCACAGCCGCAGCGGACGCTTCAGGACCGGTCGCCGTCTCTTCGCCCCACCGTCACCGCGCCACCTGCCCGCCCCGTCTCCGCCGCCGGGCCCCGCCGGGCCCTCTCGGGATCCGACGGGGCCCGGCGGTGACGGTTCGCGGGCCGGGCGAAGTTCCGGGAGGGCGACACGGCCCCCGATCGTGCCGCCCTGGGCGCGTGGTCAGTGCTCGCGCGGGGCCGGGACCACGCGCTCCACCTCGGGGTGCACGATGAGGAGCTGCCGCATGGCCGCCTCCGCACCCGCGCCGTCGCCGGCCGCGAGGGCGTCGGCGATCCGGGCGTGGTGCGCGAGGGACGCTTCGGTGGGCCGGTCACAACCGGTGACCGGACCGCCGGACACCTGGAGGGCGGCGGAGACGATCCCGGAGAGGTGCTCCAGCATGCGGTTGCCCGCGAGCTGGATGAGCAGCGAGTGGAACTCGGAGTCGGCGCGCGAGAACGTCAGCGCGTCGCCCTGGCTCATGGCGTGGCCCATGATCTCGACCATGTCCACGATCCTCTGCTGGACGTCCTCGCGCCCGTGCCCGGCGGCTAGACGCGCGGCGAGCGGCTCGATCGTCCAGCGCAGCTCGCTCAGCTCGCGGCGCTGATCGTCGCGCTGCGGCCCGAAGGCACGCCACTCGATGATGTCGGGGTCAAGGAGGTTCCAGTCGCTGACGGGACGCACGCGCGTGCCCACGTTCGGCCGGGCGCTCACCAGGCCCTTGGCCTCCAGGACACGGAGCGACTCACGGACGACGGTGCGGGAGACCTCGAAGCGCTGGCCGATCTCCTCGGGCACGAGGGGGCGGTCCGCGCCCAGGTCGCCGGAGACGATCATCTGGCCCAGCTGCTGGACGAGTTGACCGTGCAGCCCGCGGCCGCGGCTGCCCGCGCTGCGGCGGCCGACACGGCCCAGCTCCGGGTCCGCGGCGTCCCAGGAGGGGACTCCGACGCGGTCGGGACCGGGAGCCTCGGCGTAGGGGTAGCGGTCGAGTTCGCCCGGGCCGACGAGACCGGAGTCTGCGGAGCGGGCGGCGGTCATCATGGTGTGCGCAAGGGTACTCACGGATCTTTTGTCGGCTCCGTCTCCAACTCCCTTGAGGTCTTTGGTGAAAAGCACACGAAAGGGTGATCGCTCACCCCGTCGCAATTGACGCCTTATCGGAAAGAAATGGGCGTTCCCCGGGGAGTTGTGCGCAGGGCGGGACCGGAAGGGCGCGGGCGATCGTCATCGGACCCTGCTCCGCAGGGTCGTGAGCAGATACGCGCAGAGCAGGGCAGTCAGCGACAACGCCAGTGCGCCACCGACGGGTTGGGCCATCATCCGCGCCCCGGCGGCCAGGTACCGCTCGCCCCCGAACGGCCACTGGGCCAGGAACAGCTCCCGCAGCCGCACGGAGAACCCGGCCGCGCTCCGCACGGACGAGCCCTCCAGGACCTTCTGTACGAGGGGCACCACGAGGACGGGTACGGCGACCACCGCAGCGAGCCCGGCGGTGGTGGACCGGAAGATCCCGGCTGCCAGCACCCCGGCCCACGAGCAGCCGATCACGAGCCCGATCCAACTCGCGGTCAGCGCCAACCAGTCCGCGGGAACCTTCGCCAGCTCCTGTCCGTAGACGAGGTAGAGCACTTCGGCGTCGCAGCCCACGGTGAGGAAGGCCAGCAGCAGCCCGGTGGCCCCGGCGACGAGGAGTTTGGCGGCGAGCAGTCCCAGCCGGCGGGGCACGGTGCCGCGGTCCACCGCCAGGGCGGGGTGGCGGAACTCGTCGCCGAAGGCGATGGCGCCGAGCAGCCCGGCGCCGAGTGCCGCGGGCGGCAGCGGCAGCTCCCGCGGCCAGGCGGCCAGCAGGCGGTGCTGCGGGGTGTGCCCGATGCGGGCCATGAGTACGGCGACGAGCGCGGACGAGACGAGCACGACGGCCCCGGTCAGAAACCCGGTGCCGACACCGCCGGCCCGGCGCAGCTCGTAGCGGAGGGGGCGCAGCGGACTCGGGGCGGAGCGGACGGAGATGGGGGGTGGCAGCGGGGGCGGGTTGTCGGGGGCGAGGGCGGCGTCGGAGGAACGCGGGTGGGCGGCCCGGGGGCGAGTGGGCGCGGATGCCGCCGGGCCGGGGCCATCCGACGGCTCGGAGACACCCACGGCTGTCGCCAAGCGGCCGGGGGGCACGTCCGGCTCGGGGCCACAGGTCGCAGGGATGACCTCGGTTGACGCGCCGGGGCAGCGC
Source organism: Streptomyces sp. GQFP (assembly GCF_021545335.1). Classification (GTDB taxonomy): domain Bacteria; phylum Actinomycetota; class Actinomycetes; order Streptomycetales; family Streptomycetaceae; genus Streptomyces. The sequence goes on from NZ_CP089312.1 coordinate 2,250,446, forward strand.
TCGGCAGAGCCGTGCGCCGCGGAGAGTTCCGGGAGCACGGCAGCCCCTTGACGCACGGCCGCGTCCTCGGGTGTGACCTCGGCAGCCTTCTCCTCACCCCGGTGGGTCGAGTCGCCGCCGGAGGCCATGTCACCGACCTCGTCGGCGAGTTGGTGTACGAGGATGCCGTGCCGGAACGCGGTCTCGCCGACGTCCGCGCAGGTACTGCCGTACACGGCGAGCCGGTTGCCGGACTCCCGTACGACCTCCACAGAGCGATGTGCCGTCCGGGCCTCCTTGGTCAGCAGGGCCGCGAGACGGGTGGCGTGCGGGCTGCGGACGGCGACCCGGGGGCGCAAGCGGGTGCGGGAGAAGTCCGCGGCCTCCTGGTCGGCGACGACCCGGCCCTGTTCGAGGGTGACGATCCGGTCGGCGGTGCGGGCCGCCTCCTTGGGGTCGGTGGTGGTGAACAGGACGGTGCCGCCCTGGGTCGCGTGGGCGCGCAGCATGCCGTGCAGCCAATGGCTTTCGCGGGCGGACAGGCCCTCGGTGAGGGAGTCCAGCACGAGGGTGTGCGGGTCCGCCAGCAGGGCGCAGGCCAGGCCGAGCCGACGGTCCATGCCGCGCGACAGGGTGCCCAGGCGTTCGTCGCGCAGACTGACGAGGCCGACCACCTCAAGGACCTCGTCGGCACGGCGGACCGGGACTCCGGCCGCCGCGCACAGCATGCGGAGTTGACCTCGGACCGTGCGCGCGGGGTGCCCCGGCACATCGCCCAGGAGAACGCCGACCTCACGCGACGGATGGGCGATGCGGTGCAGTGGCCGGCCTCTGAAGTAGGTGATGCCACGGCCCTGTTGGAGTTCGAGCATGAGCCTGAGCACCGCCGTCTTGCCGGCGCCCGGGGTACCGAGGAGTGTGGTGACGCATCCCGCGCGCGCCTCGAAGGAGACGTCGTCGACGGCGGGGGGAAGCTCCTTGCGAGGGCTGCTGGTCAGTCCGAAAGCCTGGATCACCCGTAGCAAGATAGCGCGTTATGTCCGTTTTATGGGGTGTGGCAGGGCCCATGTACGCACGTCTGTCCACGGCGTTCGTGTGTCAGACCTCGGGGCGCAGCATCGGAGGGTTGAGCAGTGTGGCGCCGCCGGCTCGGAAGAGCTGGGCCGGGCGGCCACCCTGCCTGGTGGTCGTGCCGCCGGTGGGAACGAGGAAGCCGGGGGTGCCCGTGACCTTGCGATGGAAGTTGCGGGGATCGAGGGCTACGCCCCACACCGCCTCGTACACCCGGCGCAACTCGCCGACGGTGAACTCGGTCGGGCAGAACGCGGTGGCCAGCGACGAGTACTCGATCTTGGAGCGGGCGCGCTCCACCCCGTCCGACAGGATCTGGGCGTGGTCGAAGGCGAGCGGTGCCGCCTGTTCGCCGTCGCGGCCGTAGCCGCCCTGCTGCAGCAGTTCCTCGACGGGCGCCCAGCGCGCGCTGTTGGCGTCGCCGCCGGCCCGGGGAGCGGGCAGGTCGGGGGCGAGCGCGAGATGGGCGACGCTGACCACGCGCATCCGGGGGTCGCGCTTGGGGTCGCCGTAGGTCGCGAGCTGTTCCAGGTGGGCGCCGTTGTCCTGGGCCGGGGCGTCCGGGTCGTGGGCGCGCAGGCCGGTCTCCTCGGCGAGTTCACGCGCCGCGGCCTGCCCCAGATCCTCGTCGGCCCGCACGAAGCCGCCCGGGAGTGCCCAGCGCCCCTGAAAGGGCGGCTCACCCCTGCGTACCGCCAGCGCGCACAGGGCATGACGACGCACGGTCAGCACGACCAGGTCCACGGTGACGGCGAAGGGCGGAAACGCTGACGGGTCGTAGGGCATGCGGCGATCATAGTCGTCTGCCTGACGATAAACACTCCCCTCTCCAGCCGCACCCATGACTGATCCACGACGGTCGGACACGCGCGTCACCGGCCACCTCCTGACGCCTTCCCGAGGCATGTCGTACGAGGTCACGCCCCCAGTTGCAGCCCAGCAGCGGCCTCCTCGACCATGGCGACGCCGAGACGGCCGACCCGGACGGAGAAGGGCTCTCCCGCGACCCGCAACCCCGTCAGGCCGATCTCGCCCAGCGGCACACTGCGTACCGGACGGAGCATGACCGTGTTCGCCGGGGCGTCCGGACGGATGCCGGCCAGGGTGGCGAGCAGCAGGATCCCGGAGGCGGCAGCAGTGGCCGACGGCCGGCAGGCCGCCGGGTGGGGCAGCGGGGCGCCTCCCGCTGTGCGCTGTTCCCCCGCGTACATCTCCGGCAGCCGGTGGTCGAAGGCCTCGGCCGCCGCCAGGAGGCCGCGCAGCAGCGAACTCGCCTCCTTCTCGTACCCGGCGGTGGCCAGGCCCGCGACGGCCACCGCGGTCTCCTGGACCCGCACAGCGCCGCTGCGGTGGCCGAACGGGTTGTACCCCGGCTCCTTGACGCCGAGGCCGCGCAGTCCCCAGCCCGAGTCCATGGCGGGGCTGCCGAACAGCCGGGCGAGTTGTTCGGTCTGCACCTTGTCGAGCAGCCCGGGGGCCAGCTCGCCCGCGCCCAGCAGACCGGTGTCGAGGAGATGGGCGGCGATCGCGCCGAAGTGCGGCACGATGCGCCCGTCCGGGGTACGGGCGGCCGCCGGTCTGCCGCCGCCCCGGTCCTCGACCCAGAAGTCGTCCCGGAACGCGGTGCGCAGCTCCTGGGCCCACTGCCGCAGCCCGGCACCGCCGGGTCGGCCGTACGTGTCCAGGAGATCGGCGCCGAGGAGGGCGGCTCGGTGTGCGTGGGCCTGTGTCTCGCAGCGCAGCGGGCCGCCCGGCTGTGGATCGGGCAGGTAGGTGCCGTCGCCCACGGTCGTGCGCAGCCAGGTCAGACAGCGCTCCGCGGTGGGGAGCAGTTCCTCGGTCGTCTGCTCGGGGAGCCCCCAGCGGCGGGCCTCGGCGAGGAGTACCGGGAAGAGCAGGGTGGCCTCCGTACCCGTGCAGCCCGGTGGGAGGTGTGCGCCCGCGTCCCGGCGCGGCCCGGTCAGCATGCCGGACCTCGGGCCCGGACCCGGGATCTGGGTGCGGGCGAGGGTGCGCAGGGTGCCCGCCGCAAGCCCGGTGCCCAGCGGGAGCGTCATCCGGGCGGCGGCGAGAGCCTCGGCCGGGGCCATGCCGCAGCGCCACGGCGCCCCTGCCGCGAGATGCGTGTCGGAGGGGTGCACGGAGTCGCGCAGGAGCAGGGCCTGAAGGTCCTCGATGCTGGTGCTGAGGAGCGCCTCGACGCGTGGATCGTCACCGACGGCCCGTGCCGGGGCGAGGGGGCTCGTCGCCACGTGACCCACGGCTCGGACGGGTCCCGCGCCGTCCTGTCGTATGCGCAGCTCCAGGGTCGTGGAACCGCCCGGGAGCAGGTCGAGTTCCCAGCGCAGCAGGCCTGCGGAGGCCAGTGCGTCGGCGGGCGGTGGGTCGGCCGTGACGGCCGCGCCGCCGGTGGCGCCGGCCCAGCGCAGGCCGAAGGCGTGGACGCTGGCAGGCAGTTCGGGGCCCGCGGTGCCGGAGGCGATCGTGCCCAGGTCGGCCAGGTCGGTCCCGAGTGACACCTCGACCGGCAGACGCAGCGGGCGCGGCGCCGAGCTGTGCAGGGTGATCCGCTCGGTGCCGTCCGCGTGGCGGATGCGCTCGACGACGACGTCCGGGTCCGGCCCGCCGTCCGGGGAGGCGCGCAGTGTCCCCACGAAGCGGGCGCGGTCGGCGGCGGTCATCCGGGCCTGGACCGCGAGCGGTTCACGGCCGGCCACCCGGACCTGGCACCGGGCGAGCAGGCGCCGCCCGCCGCGATAGAAACCCTCCAGCCCTCGACCGGTCAGCTGTCCCTGGTCTGTGGAGATCGCGAGCCCGGGGAGGGCGACGCAGATCAGGGTGGTGTGGGTCGGGGGCAGTTGGGCGGGGCGGCGGGCGCCCGGCGGCGGAGCAAGCGGTGGCCGAGCAGCGGGGGACAGTGACGGCGCGCCTCTTGCCGGGGGTGCGGCAGGGCGTCCGGTGCCAGGAAGTGCGGCAGGCCGTCCGGTTCCCGGGAAAGGCGGCTCCGAGCCGCGCGGGTCGCCTGCGCTCCCGGGTGCTCCGCCGCCACCTCCCCGCAAGGGCGACGCGGGTGGACTCACGGCACGGTGATCGTCGGCGGCCGAGGGCGGGGTCGGTGGATGCATGGGCGGCTTCTTCTGCGCTCTGGGCGCCGGGGGCGCGCTCGGCGCCTGGTAGGGGGCTACGGCGGGGCAAATGTGGGGCGGCGGCTCGGCCCGTCCAAGGGTTCCGCCACTCAGGTGAACGGACCAGGGCTTCCCCGAGTCACGCCCCCGGCGGGACAAGCCGACCGAATGGCGGTGCGGCGGGGCCGGTGCCCGACCGGTGCCGTGACAACCGCACCGGCTGTGCGCCACGGTCGGGATGGTGGGGTGTCCGTCAGCTGTCCTGGCGCCGATCAGTTGTACGTGGGACGAAACGCCGTTGCTCAATCGTCGGTTGCGCGTTGCGGCCCGGCCGAACCGTCCGCCGCCCATCACGCGCTCGCCGGTATGCCTGCGCTCTGTCCCGTCGCAGACGAGTCGCTCCTCGGGCCTTCCCTCGCTGCCCTGCCATAGCCCGCTGATCCCGTCGCTGTTCAGACGCCGGTCGGCTGCCCCGCCCTTGTCGATCCGTCCGACCAGCGTCCAGCCGCTGCCCCGGCGGCCGTGGCTTGCCCTACCCCCGTTCACGCATCGTCCCCCTTCGCCCTGCGACCGCGGGGTGCGGCCTCCCCCGCGCCCGGGCTGCGACGACGTACGGCGGGCTTGCCCGAGGGCTGGGGACGGGTCCCGCCCGTCCCCCTGCCACGCGGGCGGGTCTCTGCGCCGTCCGGCGGGCCTACCCGGCGTCGACGCCTCGTGGCCGACTCCAGCGCCCGCGTGGCGCCGCTGACCGATGTCGAGCAGGACGGGGGACCCCCGACCTCGTCGTGCGGAGGCCTGGCTTCGGTGGCGCCGAACCGGCCGTCGCTCTCGGCCCCCTGCGCGCCATCGACACCGCTCGTCCCCTCGAACCCGTCCATGGCCTCGAACCCTTCGGGGTCCTCACCCCAGCCGAGGCCCATACCCATGCCCTCGCCCTCCTCGCTGTCGTCGTCCTCGATCCACCCGGTGTCCGGCGTCGTCGGGGGCGGCCCGGCAGGCACGCGTGCTCGGCCGCCGCGCTCCGCGCGCAGACAGCGGCGGATCGACTCCGGGTCCAGTCCCTCGTTGCAGGCCTGGTGCAGCAGGCGGGCGAACAGATAACCGGGGTCGGCGCCGAGTGCCATGGCCAAGGCCTCCCTGGCCTCCAGATCGTCGCCGGTCGACCAGGCGACCCAGCCGGCGAGCGTCAGCGGAGCCGCCGCGTGCTCCCCGTAGGACCCGACACAGCGGCGGGCGAGGGCCCGCCAGAGGCGCAGGGCGGGTGCCGCCTCCTCGCCTTCCATCCACTCCGCCGCCCGGTCGCGGGTCGTGCGGTCCTGCAGGCCCAGAATCAGCGCGGCGGCCTCGTCATGGGAGAGCAGTTCGTCGTCGCGGAGGTCCGACAGAAGCGTGCCGGACACGGCGGGAGCCTCGGCGAACCGGTCCCTGACCCGGCGTGCCTCTCGCAGGGTCTCCTCGGCGATGTCCGCGCGGCTCGCGTCGTCGAGGATTCGCGGGACCAGGCGGGCGTTCACGGTGTGGAGCACGCGTTCCTGTTCCAGCGCCGCCGCGGTCTCCCAGGGCTGGAGCCTGGCCCGCAACTCACGCAGGGTGCCCCGCACTTGCAGGCCGGCGTAGGTCGCGGCGGCGGCCAGCACCGAGGTGCCGGGCAGGCCCATGGGCACCCCGTCGTCGGGACAGCACTCGGGCGTCACACAGCAGTAGGACCAGAAGCGGTTGTCGGCGATGCACAGCGCCTCGACCACGGGGACGTCGAGACGGCCGCATTCGGTGCGCAGCAACTGGGCGAGCGGGCGCAGCCGTTCCCGCACCTGGTGCCGTGCCTCGCCCTCCGCCGGTTCCTGGCAGAGATACACGACCATGCTCTCGGGCCGTGCTCCTCTGCGCTCGCTTCCGGTCACCAGGCCGTGTGTCAACTGCTGTGCCACGGCGGGCCAGTCGTCCGGGTTCGTGGGAATTCCGAGCCGGGCCCGGCCGCCGAACCGGCCGCGTCCGTCCCTGTCGTGCAGTGCGACCAGGACGATGCTGTCCTCGGGGTGGTAGCCGAGCAGATACGGCAGGGCGTCGGCCAGTTCGGCCGGGGTGCGCAGGGTGACCTGATGCGTTTCGCTGTGATTCGTCATGCGGTGACGATCTCGCGGATCTCCGGATTCCGTTTGAGCCTGTGGATAACCCCAATCAGGGACACGCCAAGGTGGCGCCAGGCCGGGCGAGCACGTGTTCGGGCGCGAAAAACGGACACCGGCGCCCGACATGTCCGCCCACGCCCGCACGCATACGCCCACGCCCACCCGCATACGCGCGCGCCCGAGAGGTGGCCGTGATGCGCCGTCCCACGTCCCGGATGTCAGTGGCGTCCTGTTGTATGGGGTGCATGGAGCACACGAGCAACGCGGATCTCCGGGCGGCGGCCGACACGGTCCTCGCCCGCCTCGTCGGGGACGCCACGGGCGCCGCGCGGCTGCGCGAGGACCAGTGGCGGGCGATCGAGGCGCTGGTCGCCGACAAGCGCCGGGCCCTGGTCGTACAGCGCACGGGGTGGGGCAAGTCCGCGGTGTACTTCGTGGCGACCTCGCTGCTGCGGGCCCAGGGCAGTGGGCCGACGGTGATCGTCTCGCCGCTGCTCGCGCTGATGCGCAACCAGGTGGACGCCGCGGCCCGGGCGGGCATCCACGCGCGGACGATCAACTCCTCGAACACCGAGGAATGGGACACGGTCCAGGAGGAGATCGCGGCGGGCACGGTCGACGTCCTGCTGGTCAGCCCCGAACGCCTCAACAACCCCGACTTCCGCGACCAGGTGCTGCCCAAGCTCGCCTCCGCCACAGGCCTGCTCGTGGTGGACGAGGCGCACTGCATCTCCGACTGGGGCCACGACTTCCGCCCCGACTACCGCCGGCTGCGCACGATGCTCACCGACCTCGCGCCGGGCGTGCCCGTCCTGGCGACCACCGCCACGGCCAACGCGCGCGTGACCGCCGACGTGGCCGAACAGCTGGGCACCGGCGGCACCTCGGACGCGCTGGTGCTGCGCGGCCCCCTGGACCGGGAGAGCCTGAGCCTGGGTGTGCTGCGGCTGCCGGACGCGGCGCACCGGATGGCGTGGCTCGCCGACCACCTGTCCGAACTGCCGGGCTCCGGGATCATCTACACCCTCACGGTGGCCGCCGCCGAGGAGGTCACGGCCTTCCTCCGGCAGCGCGGGCACACCGTGGCCTCGTACACGGGGAAGACGGAGAACGCCGACCGGCAGCAGGCCGAGGACGACCTGCTCGGCAACAAGGTGAAGGCCCTGGTGGCGACGTCCGCGCTCGGTATGGGCTTCGACAAACCGGACCTCGGCTTCGTCGTGCACCTCGGTTCGCCCTCCTCCCCGATCGCCTACTACCAGCAGGTCGGTCGCGCCGGACGCGGTGTCGAGCACGCGGAGGTGCTGCTGCTCCCGGGGAAGGAGGACGAGGCGATCTGGGAGTACTTCGCCTCCCTCGCCTTCCCTCCGGAGGAGCTGGTGCGCCGCACGCTCGACGTCCTCGCGCGCGCGGAGCGGCCGTTGTCGCTGCCCGCCCTGGAACCCCTGGTGGAGCTGCGCCGCTCCCGCCTGGAGAGCATGCTCAAGGTTCTCGACGTCGACGGGGCCGTCAACCGGGTCAAGGGCGGCTGGGTCTCCACGGGCCGGCCCTGGACGTACGAAACTGAGCGGTACGAGTGGGTGGCGCGCCAGCGGAAGGCCGAGCAGGAGGCGATGCGCGCGTACGCGTCGACGACGGACTGCCGGATGGAGTTCCTGCAGCGCCAGTTGGACGACGAGGGCGCCAAGCCCTGCGGCCGCTGCGACAACTGCGCGGGCGCCCGTTTCACCGCCGACGCCTCCACGACGGCCGTGGACGCCGCGCGCGCGGATCTGGGCCGGGCCGGTGTCGAGGTCGAGCCCCGTCGCATGTGGCCGACCGGGCTGCCGGCGATCGGAGTCGAGCTGAAGGGACGTATCCCGGCCGGTGAACAGGCCTCCACGGGGCGCGCGTTGGGCCGGTTGTCGGACATCGGCTGGGGCAACCGGCTGCGCCCGATGTTCTCGCCGCAGGCCCAGGACGGACCGGTGCCGGACGATGTGGCCAAGGCTGTCGTCGGAGTACTGGTCGACTGGGCGAAGGGACCCGACGGCTGGGCCTCTGGAGCCGCGGCGGCCCAGCCGCGTCCGGTCGGCATCGTCACCGTCGCCTCGCGCACCCGCCCGCAGCTGATCGCGTCCCTGGGCGCGCGCATCGCGGAGGTCGGCCGGCTGCCGCTGCTGGGCAGTCTGGAGTACGCCGGTGACGCCCCGCCCGTGTCCCGCAGCAACAGCGCCCAGCGGCTGAAAGCGCTCGACGGGGCCCTGATCGTGCCACCCGCGCTGGCCGCCGCCCTCGTCGATGCGCAGGGGCCAGTCCTCCTTTTGGACGACTTCACGGAGACCGGGTGGACCCTCGCGGTGGCGGCCCGGATGCTCCGCCGGGCCGGTGCTCGGGGGGTCTTGCCACTGGTCCTCGCCCTGCAGGGCTGATGACGGGTAGATGAACCGGGGTGGACACCCGAACCAACGGTACGTTCCCGGCCACCCCAGGCATCTACAAATGACACACCCGGCAGGGATATAATCCACAGATCACCAGAAGACGGTCGGTGGCCCCATTTGCTCGTTGCCGCAACCCAGTTCGACCGCAAGAATTGGAGTCCGCTCCCCGCACGGCTTGCCCGTGGTCCGGCAGGGCTTCGCTGCGGTGTGCGCTCCCCCAAGTCCGATCTCCGCCCGCAGTGTGGGCGCGTAGCCGAAGGGAGGACCGTGACCTTCGGATTCGCTCCGTCCCCCGCGGCATCCATGTCGACGTCTGCCGACCTGTCCGCCGCTTCCACCAACTCAGCAGCCCGCATGCTCGAACCCTCGGAGTGGGCCTCAGCGGGGATTCCCCTGCTGCGCAATCCGCGCGAGGTCGTCAGCGGACTGCACTCCAGGCACAGCCCAAGGCCCGCGACCGCGATCGTGGCCGTCCTCGACACGGATGAGCGGGTGCGGGCGAGCGCCTCGTTCACCCGTCGCTCGGCGCCGGCCGACGGCTGGATGTTCCGCAACTCGCTGCTCGCGCAGCTGCGCCGGGTCATCCCGCACGACCTGCGCCGCCGTACACCGGTGCGTACCGCCGTCCTGCTCTACTGCCGTGACGGCGACGCCCGTTGGACGGAGGAGGACGGTGCGTGGATGTGGGGTCTGCGTGACGCGTGCACCCTGCACGGGCTGCGCTGCGGCGCGTACATCACGCTGACCCACGACGGCTGGCAGGTGCTGGGCGAGGGCCGCGGCGGGCGACGCCCCAACGCGGACTCACCCCCGGAGCCCTTCGCCATGTCCGAGGCACCGCCACCGCTGCCGATGCCCCGCACCGGAGGCGCCGCCTCGGACATCCTGCGCCGCGCGGCGGCCCGCTGACCCCGGCGTCCGAGAGGGCCGCGCCCGACGGCCCCAGGTGATGTCCACGTCGTACAGGAACAGCCACCGCGGACAACGGCGTCCGCCTGGCACGACGTACGAAGCCGCACCAGAGCATGTGGCAGCACACAAGGACATGCGGCAGCGATCAACCCGTGCGCGTGCACGACGGATCCAGACCCAGACGCGCAAGCGCACGACGGCACAGCACACGGAACTCGCCGTACGGCATCCACAGCACACGACGGGCGCACGCGCACGCGTGCCCCCGTCGACCGTACGACCTCGCCCTGTTGCCCGGGCCATGACATCACCGACGCGTGATCACCCGGACGCGGCGAAGCACGTCAGGGCACGTCGAACCGACCACTGTACGAATACCGCTTCAGCGGCCCTCCGTCAGCCGGTCCGATGTCGCTGGACCGGCTCAGACCCCCGCGCCCAGCACCGAGTTGATCTGCTGCGGGTCACCGCAGACGATCAGCAGGGCGCCGGCCCGGCCGAGGGCCAGGGGAAGGGCGGCTGCCGCCGTGGCGTCGGCGCCGCCGTTGACGGCGACCACGACCACGGGACGGGAGCCGGCACGGCTCAGAGCGGCGGCGTCGGCATAGAAGACGTCGTCGCCCGCGTCGTGCTGCGCCCAGTACGGGGCCTCACCGAAGGACAGCTCGTGCGCGGCCCACGGGTGCGGATCGCCGGTGGTGATCACCAGCACCTCGCCGGGGGCACGGCCCGACTCCAGGAGCAGGTCGACGGCTTCCTCGGCAGCGTCCAGCGCACCCTCGGCCGAGGCCGGGATCAGCTGGATCTGCGGGGCCGCCGAAGCCGTGGAGGCAGGGGCAGAGGGGGTGGAAGGGGCAGGGGCGGCCGGAGCCGCGGACGGCCCGGGCTTGACCGCGCCCGCGGTAGCGGCCACGGCGGTCGCCGGCGCTTCGTGCGGTGCGCGCTGGACCGGCGCCGTGGGCCGGAAAGGCCCCGGACGGCCGGGACGCGGCGCGGCCGCGGGGCGGGGGCCGGGTACGGGACGGGGGGTCGGCGCGGTGCGGCCACTGGCCGGAGTGACGCGGGGACCCTGGGCACTCTCGTGAATCTGAGGCTCCTCGGGAATGAGAGGCATGACCTGATATTTATCAAACGCCGGTGCGACTCGCGTCGGCGGGTGGCACATGAGTGCGAACGGAATCGTCAGAAGTCGAAGCCGAGCTGGCCCTCGATCTCCGGAGCGTTCCCGTTCGCCCAACTGCGGGCCTTCTTGAGGTGCCGCCACTGGGGCAGCGCATCAAGATAAGCCCACGACAGCCGGTGGTACGGGGTGGGGCCCCGCTCCTCCAGCGCGGCCTTGTGCACGGGAGACGGATACCCGGCATTGGCCGCAAAACCGAAGTCTGCATGGTCGATGCCCAGTTCGGCCATCATTTTGTCGCGCTGAACCTTGGCGATCACGGACGCCGCCGCGACCGCCACGCACGACTGGTCACCCTTGATCACCGTGCGGACCTGCCACGGCGACCCCAGGTAGTCGTGCTTGCCATCGAGGATGACCGCGTCGGGGCGGACGGGCAAGGCCTCCAGTGCGCGCACCGCGGCGAGCCGCAGCGCGGCCGTCATCCCCAGGTCGTCGATCTCCTCCGGAGAGGCGTGCCCCAGCGCGTACGACGTGACCCATTTCCGCAGTTCTTCCGCGAGTCGGGCACGCCGCTTGACCGCGATGAGCTTGGAGTCGGTGAGCCCCTCGGGGGGCCGCCGGAGTCCGGTGACCGCCGCGCAGACGGTGACGGGGCCGGCCCACGCGCCCCGGCCCACCTCGTCGACGCCGGCGATGACCTTCGCTCCGGTCGTGGCGCGCAGGGAGCGCTCGACTGTGTGGGTGGGTGCTTCGTACGGCATGGCGGTCTCAGCCTACGCCGCCCGGAACCCCACGCGACACCCTGGTCCCCCAAGCGACTTCAGGCACTTCCCGCCCGCAACAGCGGAACCATCAACTGGTCGATCATTTCTTCGATGTCCGGCTCATGCCATTCACTCGCGCACATCTTCGAGCGGTACATCATCATCGCCGGAATGGCGTCGAGGACATAGCCGTTGGCCGCGTCGGGACGGGTCTCCCCCCGCGCGATTCCGCGGTCGATGATCTCCCGGAGGAGCCTCACTGTCGGCTCGACGAGCCCTCCGAAGATCACGCCCTGAAAGCGTTCCGCCTGCGGGCTGTCGCATTCGTGAATCACCGAGCGCAGCGCGAACCCGGGGCGCGAGAACATCGCCTCACGCACCTGCCGGCACAGTTCGACGAGGTCGTCCCGCACGTTCCCGAGGTCGGGCGCCAGGTCGAAGCGCGGCAGCCCGGACTGGAGCGCGTCCGCGACGAGGTCCTCCTTCGAGGGCCAGCGTCTGTAGACGGCGGCCTTGCCTGTCTGGGCGCCGGCGGCGACGCCCTCCATCGTGAGGCCGTTCCAGCCGACCGTACTGAGCTGCTCCAGCGCGGCGTCGAGAATCGCGCGTTCGAGCACGGCGCCGCGCCGGCGGGGGGAGGCCGTCTGAGCGGGGGCGGCCGTCCAGCGCGAAGTAACCATCTGATGTGTCTCCAGCGGGCAGGGGTGAGCGGGCGGTGCGAGGATTATGAGGATTGTCGGTATTGAGGGGATCGCCGACCAGGTGAATCGCAGAGATTACCCGGGCGACCGGAGTGCGACACGGCGGCGACTTCAGTGAACGCTTGCGTTCACTAGCGGGGACTCACTACCGTTCGACGCAACAGTGAACGCGAGCGTTCACTAGCGCTCTTATGGGGGACCCATAGTGACTACCTCTTCGTTGATGAAGGATCAGAAACCAGGTGCGGCCCGCCGGGAGGGGCATCCCGGCATAGCGCTCACCGTCATCGCGGCCTGCCAACTCATGGTGGTACTCGACGCGACGATTGTGAACATCGCGCTGCCGCACATTCAAGACGCTCTCAAGTTCAGCACCACCGACCTCACCTGGGTGGTCAGCGCCTACACGCTCACCTTCGGCGGTCTGCTGCTGCTCGGCGGCCGGGCCGGCGACATCCTCGGCCGCCGCCGGGTCTTCCTGACCGGCATCCTGGTGTTCATCGCCGCCTCGCTGCTGGGCGGACTCGCCCAGGAACCCTGGCAGTTGCTGGCCGCACGCGCCCTCCAGGGCGTGGGTGGCGCGATCGCGTCGCCCACCTCGCTGGCGCTCATCACCACCACGTTCGCCGAAGGCCCGGAGCGGAACCGGGCGTTCGGGGTCTTCGCCGCCGTCTCGGCGGGCGGCGGCGCCGTCGGTCTGCTGGCCGGCGGCATGCTCACGGAGTGGCTCGACTGGCGCTGGGTGCTCTTCGTCAACGTACCGATCGGCCTCCTGATCGCCGTGCTCACGCCGTTGTACATCAGCGAGTCCGAACGCCATCCGGGCCGCTTCGACCTCGTGGGCGCGCTGACCTCGACGCTGGGCATGGCGGCCCTCGTCTACGGCTTCATCCGCGCGGCGGAGGAGGGCTGGCGGGACAGCCTGACCCTCGCCTCCTTCGGCACGGCGGTGATCCTGCTGGCCGCGTTCGTCTTCGTGGAGATGCGCGCCAAGGAGCCGATCACCCCGCTGAAGATGTTCGCCGACCGCAACCGCTCGGGCACGTACGTGATCATGCTGAGCCTGGCCGCGGCGATGTTCGGCATGTTCTTCTTCATCGTCCTCTTCGTGCAGAACGTGCTGCTGTACACGCCGATCGAGGCGGGCCTCGCCTTCCTGCCGGTGACCTTCGCCATCGCCATCGGCGCGGGCCTGTCGCAGCGGTTCCTGCCGGTCCTCGGGCCCAAGCCGTTCATGGTGGTCGGGTCGGCGCTGGCCACTCTCGGCCTCATCTGGCAGTCCTTCATCAGTCCCGACAGCTCGTACGTCGGCGGGGTGCTCGGCCCGATGCTGGTGTTCGGCTTCGGCATGGGCCTGAACTTCGTGACGCTGACCCTCACAGCTGTCTCCGGGGTCGCCGCGCACGAGGCGGGCGCGGCGTCCGGGCTGCTCAACGTCACGCAGCAGGTGGGCGGTTCGCTCGGCCTCTCCATCCTGACGACGGTGTTCGGCGCGGCCAGCCGCAACGAGGCCGCGGAACAGGTGCCCAAGTTCCTGGCCGAGGCCACGCCCGAACAGAAGGCGGAGTTCGCGAGGACGAACCAGCTCCCCGCTCCCTGGAGTCACGAGGTACTGGCCCACGGCATCTCCACGGCCTTCATCCCGGCCGCCGCGATGGCCGTACTGGCCCTCGCCACCGCCTGGTTCGTGATCCGCGTCCGCAAGAGCGATCTGGAGGCCCTGTCAGGCACGGCGAGCACCGCGGGTCCGGCGGGCGGCTGATCTCCCGGCAGCGGGCCCTCAGGCGCCGCCTGCGGGGTCGCGGCCGACGGCGGCAGCCCTGCGTCGCTCCGGGCCCCCGGAGTGACGCAGGGCGTCGTGGGCCTCGCGAGCCTGCCGCCCACGCGCACTGAGGCAATGTGCAGTGCTGCGGGCCGGGCCCAGGTACCGCCCGCGCAGGCATCCGGTGCCCTGCCAGTGCCGGCAGCACGTGTACGTCCCTCCGGGCACCGAAGCAACACGCAGCACCGCAGGTCCCAAGTGCCACCCGCGCGGACGACACGACGCTCCGGCAGCGGCCCGCGCCGTCGGCGCCTCACCGGGACCTGTCTCGCCCCAGGCGTGCGCCGCGATACGGCTTGCGCCGACGTGGGGTCGGGGCTCCGGAACGCACGCACGCGCGCATGCGCCAGCAGTGGACGCCGTCCTGCTCGATGGGTTCGCTCCCGGTGCGCACGCGCGCCCTGGCCGCACGAACCCTCTGCGTCGGCCCCCGGCACGAAGCCGACTCACCGCCCGAGCCCACCCCAGGGGCCCGCACCCAGCGGGGCTACGCCCCCGCAGGCGCCCACTCAGGCAGCGTTTCCGTCCGCTCCAGCCACGCCTGCGGCGGTGCCCCCGCCTTCTCCGCGGCGAGTACGCCGCCCACGATGGCGCAGTTCGTGTCCACGTCGCCGCCCGCCTGGGCCGTGGCCCAGAAGGCCTCTTCGTAGTCGCCGAGGGCGCGCGCGGCGGACCAGAGCGCGAACGGCACGGTGTCGTGCGCCGTCGTACGCCGGCCACAGCCCAGTACGGCCGCGACCGTGCCCGCGTCGGCGTAGTCGAGCATGTCCCGGGCGCGCCGCAGCCCGGCTGCGACGGCGCTGCGCGGGACGAGCGCGATGACGCCGTCGAGCAGCGCAGCGGGGCTCGGCGGGCCGTCCGGGGAGGCTGCCAGGGCGGCTGCCGCGGCGACGGCCATGGCGCCGACCACGGCCTCGCGGTGCTGATGCGTGGGATAGGCCGAGATCTCCGCCTGGTGGGTCGCCTGCTCCGGATCGTCGGCGTACCAGGCGCCCAGGGGCGCGATGCGCATGGCCGCGCCGTTGCCCCAGGATCCCTGCCCGTTGAACAGGGCGGACGCCAGCTCGCGCCAGTCGCCGCCCTCCCGGACCAGCCGCAGGAGCCGGTTCACCGCGGGACCGTACCCGCGGTCGAAGTCGTGGTGCTCGGCGAAGGAGCGGGCCAGTGCGTCCTGGTCGATGCGGCGGTGGGCGGCGAGCACGGCCACCACGGAGCACGCCATCTCCGTGTCGTCGGTCCACTGCCAGGGGCCGGGCGGCAGCTCGCGGAGCCCCAGCAGCCGGTGGTTCACGGGTACGAAGAACTGCGACCCCAGCGCGTCCCCCACCGCGAGCCCGCGCAGACTGGCCAGGGCGCGCTCCAGGCGCTCGTGCGCAGCGGAAGCGGGAGGAGAAGCGGGAGGGGAGTCAACTGTCATCGCCCTGCCAACCTAACCACTCACTCCGTACGATTCCGGGTCACGCCAGCGCTCGAACGGCCGGTCAAGCGTGTACCTGCCGTCACTCCCGAGAACGAGCATCCGCATCTCCGCGTTCCCCGGATTCGACAGTGACTCGAATTCCGCGACCGTCCAGTGGAACCAGCGCATGCAGAACAGCCGCATGGCCAGACCGTGGGTCACCAGCAGCACATTGGGCGGATGGTCGGGTGCCTCGAAGCTGCGGTAGAGGCTCTCCAGGAAGCCGCCGACCCGGTCGTACACATCGGCGCCGGACTCCCCCTGGGCGAAGCGATAGAAGAAGTGCCCGTACGCGTCCCGGTACGCCTTCTGCAGCTGTACGTCGTCCCGGTCCTGCCAGTTGCCCCAGTCCTGCTCGCGCAGCCGGGGCTCCTCGCGTACGCGTATGAGGTCGGGGTTCAGGCTGAACGCGCGCAGGGTCTCGTGGGTACGGCGGTACGGGGAGACGTACACGCTGACCTGCTCCTGCCCGAACACCTCGCGCAGCCGTTTGCCTGTCTCCTCCGCCTGCCGCCAGCCGCGTTCGGTGAGGGCCAGGGCATGGTCGGGCTCGCGTTCGTAGACGGTGTCATCGGCATTGCCCATTGACTCGCCGTGCCGGACAAGGACGATGCGCCGTGGTCTTACCATGCCAAAACCCTAGATCGGGTCGGCGTCGAGCGGGCACTCGCACGGTCTCTATACGGCGTATGTCACACATGTCGTGCACATTGGAGCACTCAGAGTGCTGATCTGATGCCGATCTTCAGACTATCCAGCTCGGTTCCAGCTCGACGATGTCACCGGCGAGAGCCGCGACATCCGCCTCCAACTGGGCCCGCAGTGCCAGCCGCTCCACGCGTTCGGCCCGGTACTTGCCGTGCTCGGCGGCCGACTGCCACATCGACAGGATCAGGAACTCGCTCCCCGGTGCCTCGCCGAACAGTCCGCGCACCATGCCGGGCGAGCCCGCCATCGCGGGGTTCCAGACCTTCTCCTGCATCAGCGCGAAGTGCTCGGCGCGCTCCTCGTGGACACGGCAGTGCGCGACCCGTACCAGGTCGGAGTCCGTGAAGCGCGGCTCGAAGCCGGTCTTCACGTCGAACCGGTGGTCGAAGAGTTTGACCTGCTGTTCCTTGAAGGTGCCCGACTGAGTGGTGGCGAGCCGGTCATGGGACCGGGCCATGAAGGAGTCGTAGAAGGCACGGCTCTCCCAGAAGGCGAAGACGTGTGCCACACCGGGACGCCCCCGGCTCCAGCCCCCGCCCTGCCCCCGGAATCCCGGCTCCCCCAGAAGTCCCGCCCACTTTCGCTGCCCCCGTTCGAAACCGCGGCGGTCCACCACGGTGCAGCGAATCCACTTGACCAGCACCGCGCCATCGTAAGGCCACGGAGCGTGGCGCCGGTCACGCTCGGGCCGAGTACAATCGCGCGAGCGCCCCCGCGCGCGTGGCACGATGGACAACCAGCTGTGATGTACCGGCAGTTGGAGCATCCGCACACGGCGAACGGGGAAGGGAAGTCTGGTGAAGGCCCTCAACAAGGGGATCCGCAAGGCCGAAGTCTCACTGAAGTGGGATCCGAGTCCGGCGGGGCAGCCGCCCACCGATCTCGACATCGTCGCCGCGACCTACTCGGCGACCGATCCGTACGGCGACCCCGCCTATGCGGTGCACTTCGACAGCCGCTCCCCGGACGGCACGATCACGCTCAACCGGGACAGCAAGGACGGCAAGGGCTTCGGCTGGGACGAGGTCATGACGCTGGAGTTCGACCGCCTGGCCGCGCAGTACGCGCGCGTGGTGGTCGGTGTCATCATCCAACAGCGTTCCACGCACCGGACGTTCGTGAGCGTCGTCAAGCCCGGCCTGCGCATCCGCGAGGGCTACAGCGTCCTGGCCGAGGACGACTTCGGCGGCGTTCTGGGGTCCACGGCGGCCACGGTCGCGGAGTTCGTCCGTGACGAGACCGGGTCGTGGGACTTCCACTCCGGCGTCCAGGGCTTCGAGGACGACCCGGCGACGTTCACCAGGACGATGGGCCGCACCCGTCAGACCTGATCCCTCCCCGAAGGGGAGGGCAGACAAGGGGTGACGATCGCGAGGGTGGCGGCCAGGGCATCGAGTACGGCCTCCCGATGGGTGACCGTGCTCGGCGGGCCGTCCCCTCCCGGCGCGAGCAGTCCGCGGTCCGTCAGCAGGTAGAGCATCCGCAGCGTGCGCATGGTGTTGGAGGCCCACGGGGGCACCGGGCCCGGCTCCCCCGTCCGGAACGCCGCCGAGACCGTGTCCAGCCATCCCACAGAGTCGGCGACACCGATCCCGGGCCGGCACAGAACCTGGGCCAGCGCACGGGCGATCCGGTCGTCCTCCTGAGCGTCGAAGACATGGTCGGTCCCGGCCAGCAGCCGTGCGACGGCCAGTTCGATCAGCGGTGCGGGCTCCTGCTGTGGACGCCGTGCGAGAGCCGCCAGCAGATCGGCGCCGTGCGCGGCGGCGTGCACCCAGCCGAGCGTGGTGTCGTACCCGCGCAGATCGGCCTCCCCGGGGTACCACCCGGCGAACGCCTCCCACCACTCCTGGCGCCACTCCCCCGCGTCGACGATCCGGGCGAGGACAAGGGGAGCGAACGCACGCGCCTGAACGCCGGGATCGACGAACAGCCCGGCCGTCCGGTCCCCCAGCCACCGCCGCTCCGCCGCGTCGAGGGCGGGTATCCAGCGGACAGCCGCGACATAGGCGCGCTCGTCCCGCACCACAGGATCCGGGGACCGGAGATCCACGACCAGCGCGTCGAGAGCGGCCACCCGAGCAGCCGCCGAGAGCTCACCGATCTCACCGTCGTGACGCTGCGACTGTCGTCCATGGACGGAGGTTACGTGGCCCACGACACGACGACGGAGGGGCACCGGCGCGAAGCCGGTGCCCCTCCCTCACTCACTGGTCAGCTGCAACCGCTGGTCGACCCGCAGCCCTCGCAGATGTAGCAGGACCCGGCCCGCTGCATCTTCGTGCCGCAGGAGAAGCACAGCGGGGCGTCCGCCTGGATGCCCAGCTGCATCTCCACCAGTTCGGCGCTGGTGTGCACCTGCTGCAGAACCGGCTGGACCGCTTCCGCAACGGCCTTCGGGGTCGCCACGGCCTTCAGCTCCTGCGCGCGGGGCGCCGACTGGGCCAGGCCCTCGATGTCGACCTCGTCGTCGGTCGGCTCGTAGGAACCCGTCTCCAGGTGCCGCTGGCGCTCGTCGGCGGAGTGGATGCCGAGGGCGGAACGCGTCTCGAAGGGAAGGAAGTCCAGCGCCAGGCGACGGAAGATGTAGTCGACGATCGACTGGGCCATGCGGACATCGGGGTCGTCCGTCATACCGGCCGGCTCGAAGCGCATGTTCGTGAACTTCGAGACGTACGTCTCCAGCGGCACGCCGTACTGCAGACCCACCGAGATGGCGATCGAGAAGGCGTCCATCATGCCCGCGAGGGTCGAGCCCTGCTTGGACATCTTCAGGAAGACCTCGCCGAGACCGTCGTCCGGGTAGGAGTTGGCGGTCATGTAGCCCTCGGCGCCACCGACCGTGAAGGACGTGGTGATGCCAGGACGGCCCTTGGGGAGGCGCTTGCGGACCGGGCGGTACTCGACGACCTTCTCGACGGCCTCACGGATCGTCGCCTCGGCCTTCGCGGTCACCTCGGTCTTCTCGTCCTCCTTCTTCTTGACGGAGAGCGGCTGACCGACCTTGCAGTTGTCGCGGTAGATCGCGAGCGCCTTGACGCCCATCTTCCAGGCCTCGAAGTAGATCTCCTCGACCTCCTCGACGGTCGCCGTCTCCGGCATGTTGACCGTCTTGGACAGGGCGCCGGAGATCCAGGGCTGGATCGCGGCCATCATGCGGACGTGGCCCATCGCGGAGATGGTCCGCTCGCCCATGGCGCAGTCGAACACCTCGTAGTGCTCGTGCTTGAGGCTCGGGGCGTCGATCACATGGCCGTGCTCGGCGATGTGGGCGACGATCGCCTCGATCTGCTCCTCCTGGTAGCCCAGGCGGCGCAGGGCCTGCGGGACCGTGCCGTTGACGATCTGCATCGAGCCGCCGCCGACGAGTTTCTTGAACTTGACCAGTGCGAGGTCGGGCTCAAGTCCCGTGGTGTCGCAGGACATCGCGAGACCGATGGTGCCGGTCGGGGCGATGACGGACGCCTGCGCGTTACGGAAACCGTTCTTCTCGCCGATCCGGACGACGTCCTGCCAGGCCTCCGTGGCGGCGGCCCAGATCGGGGTGTCCAGGTCGTCGATACGGACGGCCTTGTCGTTCTCGTCGGCGTGCTGCTTCATGACCCGCAGGTGCGGCTGCGCGTTGCGGGCGTAGCCGTCGTACGGGCCGACGACCGCGGCGAGTTCGGCGGAACGGCGGTACGACGTGCCGGTCATCAGGGAGGTGATGGCACCGGCCAGGGCACGGCCGCCCTCGGAGTCGTACGCGTGACCGGTCGCCATCAGCAGGGCGCCGAGGTTGGCGTAGCCGATGCCGAGCTGGCGGAACGCGCGCGTGTTCTCGCCGATCTTCTGGGTCGGGAAGTCCGCGAAGCAGATGGAGATGTCCATCGCGGTGATGACCAGCTCGACGACCTTCGCGAAGCGGTCGATCTCGAAGGACTGACGGCCCTTGCCGTCGTCCTTGAGGAACTTCATCAGGTTCAGCGAGGCGAGGTTGCAGGACGTGTTGTCCAGGTGCATGTACTCGCTGCACGGGTTCGAGCCGTTGATACGGCCGGACTCCGGGCAGGTGTGCCAGCGGTTGATCGTGTCGTCGTACTGGATGCCCGGGTCGGCGCAGGCCCAGGCCGCGACGGCCATCTTGCGGAAGAGCTCCTTGGCGTCGACCTCCTCGATGACCTCGCCGGTCATCCGGGAGGTGAGCCCGAACTTGCCGCCCGCCTCGACCGCCTTCATGAACGTGTCGTTCACGCGGACCGAGTTGTTGGCGTTCTGGTACTGGACGGACGTGATGTCGTCGCCGCCCAGGTCCATGTCGAAGCCCGCGTCGCGCAGGGCGCGGATCTTCTCCTCTTCCTTCACCTTGGTCTCGATGAAGTCCTCGATGTCGGGGTGGTCGACGTCGAGGATGACCATCTTGGCCGCGCGGCGGGTGGCGCCGCCCGACTTGATCGTTCCTGCCGAGGCGTCGGCACCGCGCATGAAGGAGACCGGCCCCGAGGCGTTGCCGCCGGAGGAGAGCAGTTCCTTGGAGGAGCGGATCCGGGAGAGGTTCAGGCCGGCGCCGGAGCCGCCCTTGAAGATCATGCCCTCTTCCTTGTACCAGTCGAGGATCGACTCCATGGAGTCGTCGACGGCCAGGATGAAGCAGGCCGAGACCTGCTGGGGCTGCGGGGTCCCGACGTTGAACCAGACGGGGCTGTTGAAGCTGAAGATCTGGTGCAGGAGGGCGTAGGCCAGCTCGTGCTCGAAGATCTCGGCGTCGGCCGGGGAGGCGAAGTACTTGTACTCCTCTCCGGCCTTCGTGTACGTCTTCACGATGCGGTCGATGAGCTGCTTGAGGCTCACCTCGCGCTGCGGGGTGCCGACCGCACCGCGGAAGTACTTGCTGGTGACGATGTTGACCGCGTTCACCGCCCACTCGGCGGGGAACTCGACGCCACGCTGCTCGAAATTGACCGAGCCGTCGCGCCAGTTGGTCATGACGACGTCACGGCTCGCCCACTCGACCTCGTCGTACGGATGCACGCCGGGGGTGGTGTGGATGCGCTCGATGCGCAGCCCCTTGCTCGCCTTGGTGCTGCCCTTGGCGCGGGAACTCCGTGCCGGACCGCTCGCCGTCTCTGTCATGCCGCCTCCCTGTATCGGGCAAAACGCCCAGAAGTGTCACGTTGTTCCCATGACACGGTGTTGTTTCTCGCGCTGCGGGTACCCCCTCGGGGCCGTCCGCAGCAGGTCCTTGGTTCGCCGCCACTCCGGCCGGTTCCGAACTCCGAACACACCGTCCGGGTCCGGTCCGCCGGTCAGTCGGCGGCGTTGGCGGGCACGGGGACCTGAGTGGTCCCTCCGCTCCCGCGGTCGTCTTCCTGGCGCCCCACATCCGGGTCTTCGTCGTCCTCGGCGGGGCGGCGCGATGTTTCCCTGAGTTCCGCGACGGCGGCCTCGAAGTCGTCCAGCGAGTCGAACGCCCGGTAGACGGACGCGAATCGCAGGTAGGCGACGAGGTCGAGTTCCTGCAGCGGACCGAGTATGGCCAGCCCCACGTCGTGGGTGGTCAGCTCGGCGCTTCCGGTGGCCCGCACCGCTTCCTCGACCCGCTGGCCGAGTTGGGCGAGTGCGTCCTCGGTGACAGGTCGTCCCTGGCATGCCTTGCGCACGCCGTTGATGACCTTCGTACGACTGAAAGGCTCGGTGACTCCGGACCGCTTGACCACCATGAGCGAGCACGTCTCGACGGTCGTGAACCGGCGAGTGCAGTCGGGACACTGGCGGCGCCTGCGGATCGACGTGCCGTCGTCGGTCGTACGACTGTCGACGACGCGGCTGTCGGGGTGCCTGCAGAAGGGGCAGTGCATGGTCTCCAACCCTCCCTCACAGCAGACTCAATGGCCTCTCGGAACCCCTCGGGCCCCTCGAAGCAGCCCCCAGCATAGGCGATGCCCGAGGGACCGAAGACCCGGGGGACCACAACTTCTGGGCTACTGCCGCAATCCAACCACTAGATGTGGGGATTGGCCCGTACATCCATCGCGTATCAGCGTGTCGCACCCGTATTGGCATGTGCCGTACGGCCATACCGCTCGCGAACATGCGGAGATACGGTGAGAACCGCGTGCGACAGGGGGCGAATCCCGGTTGACGGGCTCCCGGGTGGCAGACTTGGGCAGCGGCCCACGAGGTCGTCACCCCGGCGGTGAAGGGTACAACAATGAGCCCTTTTGTCCGCCCGGCACGGCATGGGCCATACACCCAAACATCTGATCGCGGCAGGCCATCCTCAATTTTTCACTCGAACGTGTGTTTGGCGCAACCTTTCGAAAGCAACTACCGTTGCACTGCACGGGAGACCATCGAGAGGGGCCGACGTGACCACCACCGCAGACAGTGCCACCATCACTGCCCAGGACCGCTCCCAGGGCCGACTCGAGCCGGTGCATGCGATGAACGAAGCCACGAATCCCGAGGGACACAAGCGGTCCCTCCCTGGGCGACCTCCAGGAATCCGAGCGGACAGCTCGGGACTCACCGACCGGCAACGGCGCGTGATCGAGGTCATCAGGGACTCCGTGCAGCGACGCGGTTACCCGCCGTCGATGCGCGAGATCGGGCAGGCAGTCGGCCTCTCCAGTACCTCATCGGTCGCACACCAGCTCATGGCCCTGGAGCGCAAGGGATTCCTGCGCCGCGATCCACACCGCCCGCGCGCCTATGAGGTGCGCGGTTCCGACCAAGGGGCTTCCGTGCAGCCCACGGACACCGCGGGCAAACCCGCGGCGTCCTATGTCCCACTTGTGGGACGGATCGCCGCCGGCGGTCCCATCCTCGCCGAGGAATCGGTCGAGGACGTGTTTCCGCTCCCCCGCCAACTGGTGGGCGACGGCGAACTGTTCGTCCTGAAGGTCGTCGGTGACTCGATGATCGAGGCCGCGATCTGCGACGGCGACTGGGTGACCGTCCGCCGCCAGCCGGTCGCGGAGAACGGCGACATCGTGGCCGCGATGCTGGAGGGCGAGGCCACGGTCAAGCGCTTCAAGCGCGAGGACGGCCATGTCTGGCTCCTCCCGCACAACTCCGCGTACCAGCCGATCCCCGGCGACGAGGCGACGATCCTCGGCAAGGTGGTGGCGGTGCTCCGCCGCGTGTGAGCTGCGGGAGGCGGCGGGTCGTCGGACCCGCCCCCGACCGGGCCCCGGAACCCCTGCGCCGGTTCCGGGGCCCTGTGCTGTCCCCGTGTGTGCAGGTGCGTGACTGTGCGGGCCACCGACTGAAGTCGGTGGCCCGCACAGTGACGTCTACGCCTCGGCCGGCTCGGCGTTCTCCGTCTGCTTCGCCGCCGCGTCGATCGCGGCCAGTGAGCGCCGGACCACATTGCGGTCCGTGGTGTACCAGAAGTCCGGCAGGGACGCCTTCAGATAGCTGCCGTACCGGGCCGTGGCCAGCCGCTGGTCCAGTACGGCGACCACACCGCGGTCCCCCGTCGCCCGTACGAGGCGGCCGGCGCCCTGGGCCATGAGCAGTGCCGCGTGGGTGGCGGCGACGGCCATGAAGCCGTTGCCCCCGGCGTCCTCGACGGCCTTCTGGCGGGCGCTCATCAGCGGGTCGTCCGGGCGCGGGAACGGGATCTTGTCCATGACGACCAGCTGGCAGCTGGCGCCCGGGACGTCGACGCCCTGCCAGAGCGACAGCGTGCCGAACAGACAGGTCTTGGGGTCCGCCGCGAAGTTCTTGATCAGCTCGCCGAGCGTCTCCTCGCCCTGGAGGAGGATCGGGAACTCGGGGATACGGGAACGCAGTTCCTCCGCCGCGAGCTGGGCGGCCCGCATCGAGGAGAACAGGCCGAGCGTGCGCCCGCCCGCCGCCTGGATCAGCTCCGTCAGCTCGTCGAGCATGTCCCCGCGGTCACCGTCGCGCGCGGGGCGCGCCAGGTGCTTGGCGACGTACAGGATGCCCTGCTTCGGGTAGTCGAAGGGCGAGCCGACGTCGACGCCCTTCCACTGCGGGAGGTCGTCGCCCGCCGTGCCCTCGGGGGCGAGGCCCAGGGAGGCCCCGACGCCGTTGAAGTCGCCGCCGAGCTTGAGCGTCGCGGAGGTCAGGACGACGGAGCGGTCCGTGAAGAGCTTCTCCCTGAGGAGGCCCGACACCGACATGGGGGCGACCCGCAGGGAGGCTCCGAAGCGGTCGTGCCGCTCGTACCAGACGACGTCCCACTCGGAGCCGTTCGCGATCCGCTCCGCGACGTCGTGCACGCTCTCCACCGAGGCCAGCGCCTGTTTGCGGACCGCGTCCTCGTCCTGGACCGACTTGTCGCGGGTCGCGCCGATCCCGGAGATCACCGTGCGGGCCGCGTCCCGTAGCGCCATCAGGGCGTACCCGAGATCTTCCGGGACCTCCTCCAGGCGGCCCGGCAGGGCCAGCTCCATCACCCGCTCGAAGCCCTCGGCCGCGGTCTGGAGCTGGTCGGCGGCCTTCTCGTTGACGAGCTTCGCCGCGCGGCGCACGGCACGGTTGACCTGGCCGGGAGTGAGTTCGCCTGTGGCCACTCCGGTGACCCGGGAGACCAGTTCGTGCGCCTCGTCGACGATCAGCACCTCGTGCTGCGGGAGGACGGGCGCGCCCTCGATGGCGTCGATCGCGAGCAGCGCGTGGTTCGTGACGATCACCTCCGCGAGCTTGGCCCGCTCCCGGGCCATCTCGGCGAAGCACTCGGCTCCGTACGCGCACTTCGTGGCGCCCAGGCACTCCCGGGAGGAGACGGAGACCTGCGCCCAGGCGCGGTCGGAGACGCCGGGGGTGAGGCCGTCGCGGTCGCCGGTCTCGGTCTCGTCGGACCACTCGCGCAGGCGCAGCAGATCCTGGCCCAGCTTGCTGGTGGGCGCCGCCGCCTCGAACTGGTCGAAGAGGCCCTCGTCCTCCTCCTGCGGCACGCCCTCGTGGAGGCGGTGCAGGCACAGGTAGTTCGATCTCCCCTTGAGCATCGCGAACTCGGGGCGGCGGCGCAGCACGGGATGCAATGCGTCGACCGTGCGCGGCAGGTCGCGCTCCACGAGCTGGCGCTGCAGGGCGAGGGTCGCCGTCGCGACGACGACCCGCTCCCCGTGTGCGAGCGCGGGCACGAGGTAGCCGAGCGACTTTCCGGTGCCGGTGCCTGCCTGCACCAGCAGATGGGATCCGTCGTCGATCGCCTCCGCGACGGCTTTGGCCATGGTCACCTGGCCGGGGCGCTCCGTACCGCCGACAGCGGTGACGGCAGCATGCAGGAGTTCAGGGAGTGAGGGCTTCGTCATAGCCCGACCACCCTACGGGGCGGCACTGACAATCGGGTGATCAAGGCGGGAGAAGCGACGGCGCTACAACGCATCGCGCACGCCTCGGTCCCGGACCATGAGTGCGGCCCGCTTCGCGGGCAGGTCCAGCTCGGCGGAGAACCGGAATCCGGCGGTCAGAAAGGCCGACACGGAGGGGGTGTTGCGCAGGTCGGGTTCCGCGACGACGCGCGCGCAGGCAGGGCGATGGTCGAGTACGAGGTCGGCGACGGCTCTGAGCAGGATGCTGCCCAGCCCGCGCCCTCGATCGGCGACACCGCCGAGCAGGAGGTGCACTCCGGTGTCGTGCGGACGGGCGGGATAGTGCCTGGCCAGTGGGTCGAGGTCGGCCCGGTAGATCTCCCAGTAGCTCATCGGAGTGCCCTCCAGCACGCCGAGACAAGGGACGCTGCGCCCGTCCCCGTCGAGCTGGGACCGCAGGTGGGCCTCGGTCACGCATTCGGTGCCGGCGAGATCCCAGAAGGTGGCCACGGTGGGGTCGTTTATCCAGCGGCCGATCAACGGGAGATCCCGCTCGACCTCGACGGGAACGAGCTGGAACGAGCCCGCGGGCGTAAGGCTCGGCCCCCAGTCCCCGATGCGGTCGAGGAGATCGTCGGCGTACATCGCGACGAACTCGTCGGGCAGGCGCAGCTCCAGTGTGTCCTCGCTGTCGCCGCCGGTACGGAAGGCGGCGGGCGGGGCGGTACGGGCGTCGGCAGGGGGCACGGGACGCTCCTCTCATGAGATGGGGTGTGGCGTGTTCCTCAGGGGTGAAAAGGGGTTTTCGGTGTCGGGGGCGTCAGGAATGAAGGGGGTTGGCGATGCTGACGTAGACGGACTGCGTGTCGACCGGGCCGACCAGTTCGTCGAGTCCGTGCAGCCGGGTGAGCAGGTTGGCCTTGCAGCGCAGGACGGGTGAGTCCAGCAGCCGGCCGGGCAGGGACGTACGCAGCCGGGCGGGACCGGAGGCGATGTCGCCGAGGAAGCGCCGGAAGGCGGCGAGCAGCAGCTGTTCGTCGGCGAGGTGCTGGGAGCCGAACGCGCCGATGAGGCCGAGGACGTTGTTGATGCCGAGGTAGTAGGCGAAGCGTTCGTCGGTGACCTCGTCGGAGACGAACGTGTCGCTCTGTTCGCCGATGCCCGGCAGCCGGGAGTCGAGTTCGGTGCGCCGGGACTCGCGGAAGTAGTACCCCTGGTTGTCGCGGTAGCGGCCTCCCCTGGGCCAGCCGTCGCCGTCCAACAGGAGCAGGGTGTTCTGCTGGTGGGCCTCCAGGGCGATCCCGGCCTCGCTGTCCAGCCAGAGCACGGGCCGGACGACCTGCTCCAGGTAGCGCAGGAACCACTCGGTGGCGACGGCGCCGCGCGGACGCCCGGTTCGTCCGGCGAGCCGCGTGATGACAGCGGCGAGCCGGGACCGCGGGGCCGGGTCCTCCAGGTGGGCATGCGGCCGGGGCGAGACGAGTCCCGCGATGCAGGCCACGTCGTCCGCCGGGTGGAACGGGTTGTGCCGGATCACCACGTCGAGGCCGGTGACGGGGCTGCCGTCCGGGTCGTCGACGGCGAGCCATGCCGGGTCGCGGACGATGTCGAAACCCGGGTGCGCGGACTGCCACTGCTTGGCCAGTCCGCCGCGCAGCAGCCGGTGCACCTCGACGCCCCGGTGGAGTTCCTTGCGGAGGTTCTCACGCCGGGAGTTGGTGATGCGCAGCCCCAGCGAGAGCTTCAGCATCGCGGGGGCGCCCGAGCGATGGACGGTGCGTACGGAAGAGGTGGGGTACCAGGGGGAGCCATGAGCGCAGAGGTCGCGGAGCAGACCGGCCTCGAACAGGGCCGCGGTCTGCGGGCGGTGCCGGGTCTCGCGGATCTGCCAGGGATGCAGGGGCAGGGCCGCGTAGCCGTCGGGCAGCGGGAGCGGCAGCGCGGCGCCGACGAGCCGCTCGGTGAGCTGCTCGGCGCGTACGGGCCGGCCACCCTCGGTCCAGGCGGAGTCCGTGGCGAGCACGGAGGGGGCCACCGCAAGCCAGTGCAGCGGGAAGGAGCCGCGCAACTCCGGTGAGTAGAGCCGGGCTTCGGCCTCGGCGAGCCCTTCGCGGCTCTTCGGGGTCGGGTGCAGCGGGTGGCCGAGCAGCAGCGCCTGCTCGGCGGCGAGGAAGAGATCGGGCCCGTCGGCCGGCTGGGCACGCCGGTCGCTGATGAAGGTGGCGGTACGGCGGACCGAGTCGGCGACACGTGCGACCAGGTCGACGGCGTCGGGGGGCAGGACGGAGGGGGCGCGAGAGGGGGTGGCATCGCTCCCCGGACCGCTGCCCGTCCCCGCCGCCTTCGGGCCGTCGTACGCCTCCCTCGCGAGGAGTGTCGCGACGGTGACCGCGTCGGCGGCCGGGGCTCCTGCGGGGGCGTCGGCCAGGTGGGGGAGGCCGAAGCGGTGCCAGCCGGTCGGGGACCAGTAGTGGACCGGTGCCAGCAGGGCGGTGCCGCTGGTCGGGAGGGGGATGCGGAGGAGACCGTCGGTGGGGGCGGTGAGGTTGTTCTCCCGTACCCAGCAGCGCAGCAGGTTCTCGGTGGCGGCGGCCTGGGCCGCGGTGTGGGGGTCGAGGTGCTCCAGGAGGTCGGCCGTGGCACCGCGCGCCCACTGGGCGCTCCCGGCGGCTGCCTTCTGCCGGGGCACCGTGTCCCTCGCGGGGGTGGGATGGGAACGGCCTTCGGGTACGGGGGTGCTGTTCAAGACGGTTCCTCGTGGGGGTTGTTCGAGTGCGAGTGCAGGGGGACCGGAGCGGTACGAGCGGGCGTCGGCGTGGCTACCCCGCTCGCTCGGAGGGGGTGTCGAGCGGGCGTCCTTCGGTGTGGCCGCGCGCCACCGCCGCCACGGCGTCGGCCAGTCGGTCGAGTACCGCGTCGGCCTGCTCGTCGCTGATGGTCAGCGGCGGCAGCAGACGAACGACGCTCGCCTGACGCCCGCCGAGTTCGACGATCAGGCCACGGCGCAGGCACTCGCGCTGTACGGCGGCGGCCAGTTGGGGCGCTGCGGGGCGCGGGCCTCCTCCGGCGGGGCGGGGAAACACCTCCGGATCGGCACCTGGGTGACCAGTGGCCACCGCCTGCCGTTCCTCCCCCGGTCCGACCAGTTCGACCCCGATCATCAGTCCCCGTCCGCGTACATCGCCGATGATCGGGAACTCCGCTGCCAGCTTCCGGAGTTGGGCGAGGATCCGGGGGCCCAGGGTGGCCGCGCGCTCGGCGAGGCCGTGTTCGCGGACGTACGTCAGAGTGGCCGTGCCCGCTGCCATGGCGAGCTGGTTGCCGCGGAACGTGCCCGCGTGGGCGCCGGGTTCCCAGACGTCGAGGTCGTCGCGGTAGACCACGACGGCCAGGGGCAGGCTGCCGCCGATGGCCTTGGACAGCACCATCACGTCGGGGGTGACTCCGCTGTGCTCGACCGCCCAGAAGGCGCCGGTGCGGCCGACTCCCGTCTGGATCTCGTCGGCGATCAGCGGGATCGAGCGGTCCTCGGTGATCCGTCGCATACGCCGCATCCAGGCGTCCGGCGCGGGAATCACCCCGCCCTCGCCCTGGACGGGTTCGAGGATCATCCCGGCGGGCAGGGGCACGCCCGACTTGGTGTCGTCGAGGACGGACTCGGTCCAGCGGGCGGCGAGTTCGGCGCCCCGGTCGCCGCCCATGCCGAAGGGGCAGCGGTAGTCCTGGGGGAAGGGCAGCCGGGCGACGCGTACGTCGGCCGCGTGGCCGGATGCTTCCAGCGAACCGGCGGTCATGCCGTGGTAGGCGCCGGTGAAGGCGAGCATGCCGGTGCGGCCGGTCGCGGCGCGTACGAGCTTGAAGGCGGCCTCCACCGCGTCCGTCCCGGCCGGTCCGCAGAACTGCACGCGCGCGTGGTCGGCGAGTCCGGGCGGCAGGGTGCGGAACAGCTCGGTGATGAAGGCGTCCTTGACGGGGGTCGCCAGATCGAGGACGTGCAGCGGCGCCCCCGAGTCGAGCACCTTGCGGATCGCCTCCAGCACGACGGGATGGTTGTGCCCGAGGGCCAGGGTCCCCGCGCCCGAGAGGCAGTCGAGGTAGCGGCGGCCGTCGGCGCCCTCGATCGTCAGTCCGCGTGCCCGTACGGGGACGATCGGGAGGGCGCGCGCGTAGGTGCGTGCCGCCGATTCACGCGCCGACT
Source organism: Streptomyces sp. GQFP (assembly GCF_021545335.1). Classification (GTDB taxonomy): domain Bacteria; phylum Actinomycetota; class Actinomycetes; order Streptomycetales; family Streptomycetaceae; genus Streptomyces. The sequence continues at coordinate 2,280,126 of NZ_CP089312.1, forward strand.
GGCGCCGCAGAATCCCCTCGTGCGCCCCGCGCGCGCCCGCGCACACCTCGACATCCACGTCGGCTTCCACCGGCGCCCGGGATTCCCGTGCCCCTGTGCGCTCCCCCGTCTCCATGGACTCCCGTAGCCCCAACGCCCCAACTCCCCGCTGCTCCACTGCTCTGCCGCCCCGGCGGCCGCCAACTCACCGAGACACTCCTCCCGTTACCAACACCCGCCGTGCCACAGGAGTCACGGGTAACCTCAAGATCCTTGCCGGGACGGAACAGTTGCGGGCGCGGCGCGGCTCCCCCGGCACTCCGGAATCAGCCGTGACACGGCGTCACATCGGCGCCCCGCCGGACGTTTGGCGGCCCGGACCGCCTGTAGCGAAACAGTTGCCGTTCCATCGGATGGCCCCCATAGGTACCGCATAGTGTGTGATGCCGTGCAGGGACAGCACACGGTCAGACCACGCCAGGGGGAGACAGATCATGCGACCCATACGCCCGCCCTTCGCCGGCCGCCGTGGGAAGGGCGCGCGCCGCGGAACCTCCCCCGTGCCGGCCGCCGTCGGCCTCGCGGTGGCGCTCGCGCTCACCGCCACCGCCTGCGGATCCGACTCCGGCGACTCCGACGCGGGCGGACAGTCCTCCGCCTCGGCCGCTGACGACGGTGCCGGGAAGATCACGATCCCGGACGGGCTCAAGGACAAGCTCAAAGAGCACGGGATCGACATCGACAAGTGGAAGAACGGCGCCTGGAAGGACTGGGACAAGGACGACTGGCTGCGCGAGGCCGAGGACTACGTCAACCCGATCATCGAGGGCCTCTGGGACACGGACCGGATGCGCGAGGCGGACGACCCGGAGAAGAGCGTCGACGAGACCGACCTCGCGGGCGACCAAGGCGTCACCGACCCTACGCCGAAGGCCGTGGCCGCGAAGGCCGTATCGCCCGCCTACCACGCCAACGCGCCCGAGGCGGGGAAGGTGTTCTTCGACGGGCCCGAGGGCACGATGGTCTGCTCGGCGACCGTGGTCGAGGACCCCGCCCACCCCGGGAAGTCGAACCTCGTCTGGACGGCGGGCCACTGCGTGCACGCCGGCAAGAACGGCGGCTGGTACCGCAACATCGCCTTCGTGCCGTCGTACAACAACGCGGCCAGGTCCAGCGCCGAGGTGGAGAACGCCCCACGCGCGGAGATCGCTCCCTACGGCGTCTGGTGGGGTGACTGGGCGCAGACCTCGGACCAGTGGATCGAGCAAGGGGGTGCGACCGGCGGCGACGGGGCACCGTACGACTTCGCGGTCATCCATGTGACCCCGGAGAAGGGCGGCAGCGGCAAGTCGCTGGAGGAGACGGTCGGTTCGGCCCTTCCGGTGGACTTCGACGCGCCCGCCGTCACGCAGGTGGAGAGCATCACGGCGACCGGGTATCCGGCGGCGGAGCCCTTCGACGGCGAGACGATGTACCAGTGCGAGGACCGACCGGGCCGCCTGTCGATCGTCGAGGCCGACCCGACGATGTACCGGATCGGCTGCACCATGACCGGCGGTTCCTCCGGCGGCGGCTGGGTCACCACAGGCGCGGACGGCACCCCGACCCTGATCTCCAACACGTCGATCGGCCCAGTCAGCTCAGGCTGGCTGGCAGGCCCGAGGCTGGGCAAGGTGGCAAAGGGCATCTACGACGAGGTAAGCGAAAAGTTCGCCGACCAGTGAGGAAATGGGCCCCCATGCCGAAGGCATTGGGGGCCCATTTCAGGGGCGCGGGGAACTGCGCGACCAGCCACAACGCACCCGCAGACAAACAACGCCCCCCCCCGGCGGAGCCTAAAGCGCAGCAGCCGCCGGAACATACGGCGACAGATCCGCCGCCAATTCCTCATGCACCCGCGCCTTGAGCAACGTGCCCTCCGCGGTGTGCTCCTCGGAGATCACCTCGCCCTCGGTGTGGGCACGGGCGACCAGCCCGCCGTGGGTGTACGGCACGAGCGCCTCGATCTCGACCGAGGGCCGGGGCAGCTCGTTGTCGATCAGCGCGAGCAGCTCGTCGATGCCCTGACCGGTACGAGCGGACACCGCGATGGAACGCGTCTCCATCCGCATCAGCCGCTGAAGCGTCAACGGGTCCGCCGCGTCCGCCTTGTTGATCACGACGATCTCGGATACGCCGGTGGCACCGACATCCCTGATCACCTCGCGCACGGCGGCCAACTGCTCCTCCGGCGCCGGGTGCGAGCCGTCGACCACGTGCAGGATCAGGTCGGAGTCGCCGACCTCCTCCATCGTGGAGCGGAACGCCTCGACGAGGTGATGCGGCAGGTGCCGTACGAAGCCGACGGTGTCGGCCAGCGTGTAGAGGCGCCCGCCAGGGGTCTCGGTCCGGCGCACGGTCGGGTCGAGGGTCGCGAACAGGGAGTTCTCGACCAGCACGCCCGCGCCCGTGAGGCGGTTGAGCAGCGAGGACTTGCCCGCGTTGGTGTAGCCGGCGATGGCGACCGAGGGCACCTTGTTGCGCCGGCGCACCTGACGCTGGATGTCGCGGCCGGTCTTCATCTCCGCGATCTCCCGGCGCATCTTCGCCATCTTCTCGCGGATCCGGCGCCGGTCCGTCTCGATCTTGGTCTCACCGGGACCACGGGTGGCGAGACCGCCGCCCTTGCCGCCGCCCATCTGACGGGACAGCGACTGACCCCAGCCTCGCAGCCTCGGCAGCATGTACTGCATCTGCGCGAGCGCGACCTGCGCCTTGCCCTCTCGGGACTTGGCGTGCTGGGCGAAGATGTCGAGGATCAGGGCCGTACGGTCGATGACCTTGACCTTGACGACGTCTTCGAGGTGGATCAGCTGGCCCGGGCTCAGCTCACCGTCGCAGATGACCGTGTCGGCGCCCGTCTCGATGACGATGCCCCGCAGCTCGTTGGCCTTGCCGGAGCCGATGTAGGTGGCCGCGTCGGGCTTGTCGCGGCGCTGGACGACGCCGTCGAGCACGAGCGCGCCCGCGGTCTCCGCGAGGGCGGCCAGTTCGGCGAGGGAGTTGTCCGCGTCCTTGATGGTTCCCGTGGTCCACACACCGACGAGCACGACCCGCTCCAGACGGAGCTGGCGGTACTCGACCTCGGTGACGTCCTCGAGCTCGGTGGAGAGACCTGCCACGCGGCGGAGGGCCGCGCGCTCGGAGCGGTCGAACTGGTCGCCGTCCCGGTCTCCGTCGATCTCGTGGCTCCAGGCGACATCCTCTTCCATCAGGGCATCGGCCCGAAGACCTTCGGGGTAGGTGTGCGCGAAGCGCTCAGTGTCCTGGGAAGGGGAAGAAGAGGAGGTCATTGGGTCCTTACGTCGTTGGGGATTCGGTTGCGGCGACGGATTGCGCGTCGTCACTGCTCACAACGCACGAGCGTCCCGGGAGATTCCCGGAACCCGTCCCGTGAGGCCGGGGGCAGCGCCGCCGACCTGACGATGGTCGCACGGCACGCCCCGTCTCGTCACGGTGTTATTTCGCGGGGCTATGTCGCGGACGTGGCGGACTTCCAGTCCGGGTGGCCGGGCATCGGCGGCGTCTTCTCCGCGTACAGCCAGGCCTGGAAGAACGCGCTCAGGTCCCGTCCGGCGATGTCGGAGGCGAGGCGCTCGAAGTCGGCGGTGCCCGCGATGCCGTCCTTGTGGAGGCCGACCCATGCCTCCTCGACGCGCTCGAACGCGGGGCGGCCGATCTCCTGGCGCAGGGCGTAGAGGGCGAGGGCGGCGCCGTCGTAGACGCTCGGGCGGAAGATGCCGATCTTCTGGCCGGGCTTGGGCGCCTTGGGGGCGGCGGGCGGTCCGCCGGCGGCGCGCCAGCGGTCGGAGGAGCCGTAGGCGGCCTTCATGCGGTCCTCCAGCTTCCGGCCCGCCTTCTCCTCCGCGTACAGGGCCTCGTACCAGGTGGCGTGTCCTTCGTTGAGCCACAGGTCGGACCAGGTGCGCGGGCTGACGCTGTCGCCGAACCACTGGTGGGCCAGTTCGTGCACCATGATCGAGTCGACGTACCACTCGGGGAAGGCGGGCTCGGTGAACAGGTCTCTCTCGAAGAGAGAGAGGGTCTGTGTCTCCAGCTCGAAGCCGGTCGACGCCTCGGCGATGAGCACCCCGTACGTCTCGAACGGGTAGCGGCCGACCTTGCTCTCCATCCACTCGATCTGCGCGGGCGTCTTCTTCAACCAGCGCTCCAGGAGCACCCGGTCCTTGGTGGGCACGACATCGCGTACGGGCAGCCCGTGCGGTCCGGTGCGGTGCAGCACGGTGGAGCGGCCGATGGACACCTGGGCCAGTTCGGTGGCCATGGGGTGCTGGGTGCGATACGTCCAGGTCGTCGCCTTGCCGACCCGGTCGACGCCTGCGGGCAGTCCGTTGGCGACCGCCGTGTAGCCGTTCGGGGCGGTGACCCTGATGGTGAACATCGCCTTGTCGGAGGGGTGGTCGTTGCACGGGAACACCAGGTGCGCGACATCGGCCTGGTTGGCCATCGCGAGCCCGTCCTTGGTGCGGACCCAGCCCCCGTCCCGGTCGGGCGCGGACACGGGATCACTGGTGTGCCGCACGGTGATCCGCATCCAGCTCCCGGCGGGCAGCGCCGCCCGGGGCGTCACCACCAGGTCCTCGCCCGCACTGGCGAACGACGCCGGTTCACCGTCGACCTCGACCGCCTCGACCTTCCCGTGGGAGAAGTCGAGGTTGACCTGTTCGAGCGGGGCGGTCGTCCAGGCGTCGATGGTCGTGACGGCGGACAGCGGCTTGCTGTTGGTTCCGGGGTAGCTGAAGGCCAGGTCGTACGACGCCACGTCGTACCCGGGGTTGCCCAGGTGCGGGAAGAGGCGGTCGCCGACGCCCAAGGGTGCCGCGGGGGCACTCGCGGCGACGAGACAGACGGAGACGGCGGAGGCGAGCAGCGCCGACGTGAACCGGGTACGGGGGTTGAGCAGCATGCACCACGGCTACCAGCGCCCGCCCGCCGGACGACGGCGACTCGCGCCGGTCCCACCCGAACGGGTACCTCAGGGAACCGCCACGTGATGCTGCGCCCGGCTCACGTCGTACACGCCCGGCACATTGCGCATGGCCCGCATGAGGGCCGGAAGGTGCGCCGCGTCCGGGAGTTGGAGCGTGTAGGTGTGGCGTACGCGCTGCTGGCTGGGGGGTTCGACGGTCGCCGAGACGATCGCGACGCCCTCCAGGGCGATGGCCTCGGTGAGGTCGGCCAGCAGATGGGGCCGCCCGAACGATTCGGCGACGAGGGTGACCCGGGCCTCGGTGGTGTCCCCCCAGTGCACACCGACCTCCGCGCGCCCCGTGCTCTTCATACGCGCCACCCCGGCGCACTCCACGCGGTGGACGGTCACCACTCCCCCGCGCACGGCGAAGCCGGTGACCTCGTCGGGCGGTACGGGCGTACAGCAGCCGGCGAGTCGTACGGTCGCCCCGGGCTGGTCGACGACGGCGGTCGCGGCGGCAGGGGAGGCATCCGGGGCAGCGCTGGAGCCGTCCTGTGCGGGACGGGCGCCGGCGGCCTCACGGGCGGGCTCCGCGGGTGTCTCCTCGGCCTCCGGGAGGTCGCCGGAGGTCTCCGGACCGTCCGTCGGTTCGTCGTGTGTCGGATGGGCGGCGAGCCAGCGCTGGATGGCGATCCTGGCGACAGGTGTGTGCGCGTGCTCCAGCCACTCCCTGGAGGGCTCGGAGGCCGGGTCCTGCCCCATGAGGAGCTGGACCGTGTCGCCGTCCCGCAGGACCGTGCTCAGCGTCGCCAGTCGGCCGTTGACCCGGGCGCCGATGCAGGCGTGCGCGTCCTCGCCGTACTGCGCGTAGGCCGCGTCCACGCAGCTCGCGCCCTCGGGGAGCCCGAGCGAGCCGCCGTCGGCCCGGAAGACGGTGATCTCGCGGTCCTGGGCGAGGTCCTCGCGCAGGGTGGACCAGAAGGTGTCGGGGTCGGGCGCGGCCTCCTGCCAGTCGAGCAGCCGGGAGAGCCAGCCGGGCCTGGTGGGGTCAATGCGCTCGCCGTCGCCTTCGAGGTCGGCCCGCGCCCCGTCGCCGTCGGTCTGCTCCTCCGAAGGAGGAGCGTAGGGATTGCCGAGCGCGATCACACCGGCCTCGGCGGCCTTGTGCATCTGGTGCGTACGGATGAGGACTTCGGCGACCTGACCGTCCTTGCGGGCGACGGCCGTGTGCAGCGACTGGTACAGGTTGAACTTGGGGACCGCGATGAAGTCCTTGAACTCCGAGACGACGGGCGTCATGCACGTGTGCAGCTCGCCCAGTACGCCGTAGCAGTCGGCGTCCTCGTTGACGAGGACGAGGACCCGCCCGAAGTCGGAGCCGCGCAGTGTGCCGCGTTTGCGCGCCGTCCGGTGCAGGGACACGAAGTGCCGTGGCCGGATGAGGACTTCGGCCTGGATCCCCGAATCGCGCAGTACCGCGCGCACCTCGTCGGCGATCTCCGCGAGCGGGTCGTCCGCGCGGGAGGCGTTGTTGACGATCAACTCCCGGGTGTGCTGGTACTCCTCGGGGTGCAGGATCGCGAAGACTAGGTCTTCCAGTTCGGTCTTGAGCGCCTGGACGCCGAGCCGTTCGGCGAGCGGGATGAGCACGTCCCGGGTGACCTTGGCGATGCGTTCCTGCTTCTCGGGGCGCATCACGCCCAGGGTGCGCATGTTGTGCAGCCGGTCGGCGAGTTTGATCGACATCACGCGGACGTCGTTCCCGGTGGCGACGAGCATCTTGCGGAAGGTCTCGGGCTCGGCGGCGGCGCCGTAGTCGACCTTCTCCAGCTTCGTCACACCGTCGACGATGAAGCGGACCTCGGCGCCGAACTCCTCGCCGACCTGATCCAGCGTCACATCGGTGTCCTCGACGGTGTCGTGGAGCAGAGACGCCGTCAAGGTCGTGGTCTCCGCGCCGAGTTCGGCGAGGATCAGGGTCACGGCGAGCGGGTGCGTGATGTACGGCTCGCCGCTCTTGCGCATCTGGCCGCGGTGCGAGGACTCGGCCAGGACGTAGGCCCGGCGCAGCGGATCCAGGTCGGCGTCGGGGTGGTGGGCGCGGTGCGCCTCGGCGACGTGGCCGATGGCGTCGGGCAGCCGGTCGCGGGTGGCGGAGCCGAGGAAGGCCGCTCTGCCCAGCCTGCGCAGGTCGATCCGGGGGCGGGCCCGTCGGCGGGGCGCGGGAGTCCCCCCTTGCTCCAGCGAGACCGCGAGCTTGGGCGAGGACGTCACAGCACCTGGGCTCGCGGGATTCGTGGCCTCCGCACTCATGGGCACCTCCGGCTACCTGGACCGGCGGACGGGATGCCCCATGGCGGACGGCGGCTCAGGGGATGACGTTGTTCCCCCGTCCGGGCCGGTGCTTGATGCTACCGAGCCCACCACGCGCGACTGACCACCTCTCGTCGAGCGTGAAACGGATCACCCATTCGAGCGACGGTTCGAGGGCCTGTGCATTCGAGCCACCCGACCTGCGATCGACCTCGTTTCCGAGTCATGGAGGGCCACAGGACTACGGTTCCACGGCGCACAGGCCCCGTGGGCTGCGATGCCCGACCACCACCCGCTTCACTTCACCGCGGTTTCCAGCCACTCCGCATCGATCTCGCCCTCGGCGACGATCACCGCGGGACCGGTCATCTCGATCTCGCCGTCGGCCCGCTCGGTGATCACCAGGCGCCCGCCGGGCACATCGACGGTGTACGTCACCGGGGCCCCGGTCACGGCCGGGTCCGCGCCGTCGCGCCGAGCGGCGGCCACGGCGACGGCACACGCGCCCGTGCCGCACGAGCGGGTCTCACCGGCCCCGCGTTCGTGCACGCGGAACGCGACATGACGCGGGCCGCGGTCGACCACGAACTCGACGTTGACCCCGTCCGGGTAGACGGAGGCGGGGCTGAACGGCGGCACGGTGAACAGGTCGCCCGCGTGCGCGAGATCGTCCACGAAGGCGACCGCGTGCGGGTTGCCCATGTTGACGTTCCGCGCGGGCCAGGCGTGCTCCCCCACCCGTACAGTGACCTCCCCTTCGGGGAGGAGGGCCTTGCCCATGCCGACGGTGACGTCGCCCTCCTTGGCGAGGTGCACGCTCTTCACGCCCCCGCGCGTGGCGATGGCGATGTCCCCTTCGGCGACATGTCCGGCCCGCTGGAGATAGCGCGCGAAGACCCGCACCCCGTTGCCGCACATCTCGGCGATCGAGCCGTCGCCGTTGCGGTAGTCCATGAACCACTCCGCCTCGCCCGCCATGCCCCTGGCCTCGGGATGCGCGGCGGACCGCACGACGTGCAGCAGTCCGTCACCCCCGATGCCCGCACGCCGGTCGCACAGGGCGGCGACGGCGGCCGGGGAGAGGTCGATGAGGTTCTCGGGGTCGGGGACGATCACGAAGTCGTTCTCGGTCCCATGGCCCTTGAGGAAGGCGATGCTCGTGCTCATCCCTCGATCGTACGGGGTGGGGGCGCCCCGATAGGGGCGCGGGGAACTGCGCGCCCAGCCACGACGGCGCCGCAGCGAACACACGAGCCCTCTCGGCCCCTCCAGCGGAGCGCTTAGCGCAACCGGGCCACTCGCCACACAGCGAGCACGATCACGACGGCCCCCATCACGACGTACGCCAGCACGACCCGCCAGTCCCGCCGGCGGCCGTCACCCAGCCCAGGTGCCGTGTAGCCCACCCTGCGGGCGGCCATCATGCCCCAGCCCGCGGCGCAGGAGCAGATGAGCAACCCCAGCATGGCGATGACCGCTCCGCTGTCGCCGAAGTCGAACGCCAGCGGGAAGGCGAACATCAGGGAGCCGAGCGCGGCCAGGACCACGATCGGGGCGAGCTGCCAGATACGCAGACGGCGCTGCGGGCGCAGCTCGACCTCGACCTCGGGCCCGAGGAACATCTCGTCCGGTTCGGGTCCGTCGGCGGTCACGCCGCCCTGGGTGTCGTCGGGCCCGTCCGGGCTCAGACGGTCCTCGCCCTGTTCCGTTTCGCCACCGTCACCGGTGACGTGTCCCGCGCCTTGTGCGGTGTCGCGAGGGCCGGCCTCCATCGCCACGCGCCCTCCCAACTCGGACTCCACTTGGTCGATCGAAGCTCGATGATGGCACGGCGCCGGAGGCCTGGATGACGGCCGGAGCGTCCCGATGCCATGACGTGATCAGGCTGTGACCGGTCGTTCGACCAACGCCAGTGCGAGGCCCGGAAGTTCTGTGAGATCCGCCGCAGCCCCACTGAGCCAGTGCACCCGGGGATCGCGTCTGAACCATGAATCCTGACGGCGCGCGAAGCGTTTGGTGGCGCGCACGGTCTCCGCACGCGCGTCGTCCTCGCCGTACTCCCCCGCGAGCGCCGCGAGCACCTGCTGGTAGCCCAGCGCGCGCGATGCCGTGAGCCCCTCGCGCAGGCCGTGCGCCTCCAGCGCGCGCACCTCGTCCATGAGCCCCGCCGCCCACATCCGGTCGACCCGGCGCGCGATGCGCTCGTCCAGCTCGGGGCGGGACACGTCGACGCCGATCTGGACGGTGTCGTACACGGAGTCGTGGCCCGGGAGGTTGGCGGTGAAGGGCTTGCCGGTGATCTCGATGACCTCCAGGGCCCGGACGATACGGCGGCCGTTGCTGGGCAGGATCGCGAGCGCGGCCTCGGGGTCGGCGGCGGCCAGCCGGGCGTGCAGGGCGCCGGAGCCGCGCAGGGCCAGCTCCTCCTCCAGGCGGGCCCTGACCTCGGGATCGGTGCCGGGGAACTCCAGGTTGTCGACGGCTCCACGGACGTACAGACCGGAGCCGCCGACCAGGACCGGCCAGCGGCCCTCGGCGAGCAGTGCGTCGATCCGCTCGCGTGCGAGGCGCTGGTACTCGGCGACGCTGGCCGCGACGGTCACGTCCCAGATGTCGAGGAGGTGGTGCGGGACGCCTCCGCGTTCCTCGGGCGTCAGCTTGGCGGTACCGATGTCCATCCCTCGGTAGAGCTGCATCGAGTCGGCGTTGACGACCTCCCCGCCGAGACGCTGGGCCAGGAAGACGCCCAGATCGGACTTTCCGGCTGCGGTGGGGCCGACGACGGCGATGACTCGGGGGGAGGGGGGTGTGCTGCTCACTGCCCCAGTCTCCCAAACCCGGGACCCCTCCTCGAACGAGTTACGTGACGGTGGGTGTCCGGGGTCGTTGCCAGTTGCGAGGTTCGCGCCGCCGGATTCGGGAGGCGGTGACGGGGGCGACGCAAACGGACGCACCGGGCGACGCGGGATTTCGCCCGCACGAGTAACGTATGGAGTGGATATGGGCGTTTTTGCACGGTTTCTTGGACGGTCGAAGACCGCGGAAGAGGCGTCGGCCGCCGAGGAGCAGTCCGTCGCGGTGACGGACGAGGCCGCGGCGGAGGAGACGGAAGTGGCGAAGGGGTCGCCCGAGGCCGGCAGCGGTGCCGGGACGGAGAGTACGGCGGAGAAGCCGGAAGCCGTGGCCGTGGCCGCCACCGAGGGCGTCGAGATCCCCAAGCAGCAGTCCGCCGAGGAAGCCGCCGACAGCGAGGCCGGTGAGGGCGCCCGCAAGTGACTGCCCGCGAGGGAAGGTGAACCATGGGCCTGCTGGACAGTTTGAAGGCGAAGCTCGCCCCGGCCAAGGACAAGGTCTCGGACCTCGCGCAGCAGCACGGGGACAAGATCGAACGGGGTCTCGACAAGGCCGCGAAGGTGGTCGACGACAAGACCAAGGGCAAGTACAGCGACAAGATCCATACGGGCACCGACAAGGCGAAGGGCGCCGTGGACCGTATCGCGCACAAGGACGGTGACACCACCCGGGACGACACGTTCACGCCGCCCCCGGACGCACCACCGCCGGCTTCCTGACCGGCACCGACAGCACCATCGCACGACATCGGCGGACGGCCGCGGAGCAGACGCTCCCGGCCGTCCGCCGCGTCCGTACGCCCTCTACGACCAGGCCGCGACCACGTACCCCACGCCGTACGGCGCGTCCTCGTACAGCAGCGCGCCCGCGAGGCCTGCGTCCTCGGCCGCGCCCGCAAGGACCTGCCAGGGGGCGCGGCCCGAACACTTCAGCTCGTACGCCAGTTCCGCGTCCAGCGTCTTCAGCGCCGCCACGTCCGCCGCGCCCAGCGCCCGTCCGGCCTCCTCGTCGAACCCGGCGGCCCGCTCGTCCAGATACCCCGGTGCCTTGAGCGTGCGGCAGGCGCTGGCGTCGCCCATCACCAGCAGGGCCAGCCGCTCCGACCGTCCGCCGATGTCCCGTCCGGCCTCGAAGCATCGCTCGGGCGCGAGCGGTTCGCCCACGCCCAGGCCTTCGACGGGCGCCACGGACCATCCGGTCCGCTCCAGCAGCCAGGCGGCGACGGCGAGCGACGACGGCAGCTCCCCTTCCGTCTCTGCGCCTCCGGTGCCCAGGCGTACGTCGACGTCCACGCCGAAGCCGCGGAACGAGCCGCGGGTGCCCTCCGGGTGCGGTCCACGCCCGCCTTCCCCCGCCGGTCCGACGACGAGCAGGCGGTCGGGGCGGGAGGCCGCGAGGACGCCCAGCGCGTCCGTACAGGCGGTGCGGGCGGCGTCCAGCTCGGGCGCGGCGCCCGCGGCCACCTCGGGCACGAGGAGGGGCGGACAGGGGCAGACTGCGGCGGCGACGAGCATGATCGGCAGCGTAACCCCGGAGGACGGCCCGGCGTCACTCCTCGAAGAGCACGTCCGTCAGGTCGATGACCGTGAGCACGAGCACCACGAGCTTGCCCTCACTGATCACGTACTCGATGAAGAGATTGCGCGACAGGGCGAGCCCACGTGTGGACTCGTCGCCGAGGACGGAATGGGAGAGCTTGTGCCGTGGGTCGGTCGCCAGTATGGCCAGGCCACGCTCCAGCAGGTCACGCCTGTCGGCGGTCAGGCTGTCGCGCACTTTGGCGGCCTGTTCGGTGAACGCAACGCTGTACGGCAACATGTGATGCTCCTTCCCTGTCCGCATTGTGCCAGGACGTCAGTCGCAGCCGCAGCCGCTCCCCGTAGCCACCGGCAGCGGAGCGGGCGCCCCGATCTTCGGCAGGCCGAGCATCACGCCCGCGGGCTTGGCGGCCTCCGCGGTGTTGCGCTTCTCCCAGGCGTCACCCGCGCGCGTGGGACGCACGTTCAGAACGGAGCCCTCGGCGAGGAGGTGGTGCGGGGCGGCGTACGTGATCTCGACCGTGACCACGTCCCCTGGGCGTACCTCGGTGTCCGGCTTGGTGAAGTGGACCAGGCGGTTGTCGGGGGCGCGGCCGGAGAGGCGGTGGGTGGCGCCGTCCTTGCGGCCCTCGCCCTCGGCGACCATCAGCTCCAGGGTGCGGCCGATCTGCTTCTTGTTCTCCTCCCAGGAGATCTCCTCCTGGAGGGCGGCGAGGCGCAGGTAGCGCGCCTGGACGACCTCCTTGGGGATCTGGTTCTCCATGGTGGCGGCGGGCGTGCCGGGCCGCTTGGAGTACTGGAAGGTGAACGCCTGCGCGAACCGGGCCTCGCGGACCGCGTGCATCGTCTGCTCGAAGTCCTCCTCGGTCTCCCCGGGGAAGCCGACGATGATGTCGGTGGTGATAGCCGCGTGCGGGATGGCGGCCCGCACCTTCTCGATGATCCCCAGGTAGCGCTCCTGGCGGTACGAGCGGCGCATCGCCTTCAGGATCGTGTCCGAGCCGGACTGCATGGGCATGTGGAGCTGCGGCATCACGTTCGGCGTCTCGGCCATGGCGGCGATGACGTCGTCGGTGAAGTCGCGCGGGTGCGGGGAGGTGAAGCGGACGCGCTCCAGGCCGTCGATCTTCCCGCAGGCCCGCAGCAGCTTGCCGAAGGCCTCGCGGTCGCCGATGTCGGAGCCGTACGCGTTGACGTTCTGCCCGAGCAGGGTGATCTCGGAGACGCCCTCGCCGACCAGGGCCTCGATCTCGGCGAGGATGTCGCCGGTGCGACGGTCCTTCTCCTTGCCGCGCAGGGCCGGGACGATACAGAAGGTGCAGGTGTTGTTGCAGCCGACGGAGATCGACACCCAGGCCGCGTACGCGCTCTCGCGGCGGGTAGGCAGCGTCGACGGGAACGCTTCGAGGGACTCGGCGATCTCGACCTGGGCCTCTTCCTGCACGCGCGCGCGTTCGAGCAGGACGGGCAGCTTGCCGATGTTGTGCGTACCGAAGACGACGTCCACCCAGGGCGCCTTCTTCACGATGGTGTCGCGGTCCTTCTGCGCGAGACAGCCACCCACCGCGATCTGCATCCCGGGGCGCTTGGTCTTCATCGGGGCGAGCCGGCCGAGGTTGCCGTACAGCCGGTTGTCGGCGTTCTCACGCACGGCGCAGGTGTTGAAGACGACGACGTCCGCGTCTCCGTCCGCGTCCTTGGCGGCACGTACATAGCCAGCGTTTTCGAGCAGACCGGACAATCGCTCGGAATCATGGACGTTCATCTGGCACCCGTACGTGCGCACTTCGTAGGTCTTGACGTCCACTGCCGGGCTCCGGTCGTTGCTGCTCGTCATGGGTCAAGGGTATGCGGTCACGAACAGGAGCCCGCCTCAGTCCCTTCACCCCTCAGTGCCGCCTGTTCTCGGCTGAACAACGACGTCGGCGTCGCCGCACGCCTTGAGGGCCGGGGCTACGAAGATGAACAGGGCGGCCGACGCGACTGCGGGGCGCATTCCGTTTCAACATGCTCGCCACGATCACACCGCCGGTCGCCATGCCGCTGCTGACGTCATCGGCGCCGCTCGTCCGGTGCTGGGCTCCGTTGGAACTGAACGCCGGGGCTGCGCCGCCTGCGGCCCGGACGCTGGTGTTGCGCAAGTACCTCACGGCCGCGTCATCGTCCAGGCCACCGCACTCGTGGCCTGGCCTGGGGAATCCTCGACAGGTCGAAAGAAACTCATGAGAATGCGCGGGGTGGGGCTATAGCAGGTGCGTGTTGCCCGCTTCAGCTATCCGTCAGCGGCGCCCGGTTTCCGGGAACCCGTGGCGGCGTCTTCCGTCAAGAGATCACCGACGCGGACCGGATCCTGGCGAAGGTCGTTTCCCAGCGAGGTCTATGCAACCAGCAGACCCTGGCCGACTTGTTCGTTGTCGGTCGTGGCACCCACGGCCGACGACGTACTCGCATCCGTCACAGGAGACAGCGAAACACCATGTTGAATTCTTACGGCTTCACTACGCCCGCAACCTGCTGAGCCAGGTTCAGAGGTCGTGCAGCCCATCGCGCGGGTCCGTCGCCGCGCCTCCCTCGGTGACCCGGCGGTAGGCCGCGCGGGCGTGGAGCAAGCGGGCCAGCAGCGTGCCGACGAGAGCTGCGGCGAGCAGGCAGGCGAGCCAGAACGTGTCGCGGTGTCCGGCCCAGGTGAGGGTCCCCACGGGCGGGATGGCGAAGCCGTTGAGGAACAGCCAGCACAGCACCGCCGTACCGGGTGCCGCGGTGAAGCGCGCGCACAGGCCCAGCAGGGCGGCCAGCAGGGACAGTGCCGTCAAGGCGAGTTCGGGCTGGTCGGTGCCGGTGAGGGTGTTGAGCAGCGCCACGAGCACCAGGGCACCGCCGGAGGCCGCAGCCCACACCAGCGGGGTGGCGACCGGCCGGGGGACAGGCCGCACCCCGGAGCTGAGAGACACCCACTCGATCATGCTGACGTTTCCTTCCAGTCCTGCCAGTCCTGCCAGTCCTGTCAGTCGTTCCGGGGGGACGCGGATTGTCCCACTCGGCCCTCGGCCGCACTCCCATGACCGATTCCAGACCCTCGTTAGGGTGACACCGACAACTGTCCGAGATAACGCCCGAACCAGACAGGGGGCAGCCATGGGTGCTCCACGCCTGAGCAGTACGCCGTTGCCGGGGATTGGCGTGCGCTATGACCTGACGACACGGGAACAGCGCCGCCTGTCGGTCGTCGCCCACCGCGACGGATCACGGACCCTGGGCGCGTACCGCAAGGACGATCCCGACGCCTGCGATCTGTCGGTGCGGCTGACGTCCGAAGAGACGGCGACCCTCATCGACGCTCTCATGCCGGCGCACCACAGCCCGAACCTGCTGTCCACGACCGACCTGGGGCTGGTGGCGGAGCGGATCGAACTGTCCGCCACCTCGCACTGGAACGGGCGGCTGCTGGGCGAGACGCGGATGCGCACCGAGACCAGTGTGTCCATCGTCGCGGTGCTGCGCCGAGGCGAAACCGTCACCTGCCCCGGACTTCCGGCTGGCCGGCGGCGACACCCTGATCCTGATCGGTACGCGCGAGGGCGTGGAGGCAGCCGCGGCGATACTCGGCAGGTAGTGACCCGGCATGCACTCCTCCGCGGTGTTCCTGATCGAGTTCGGCGCGATCACCCTCGGTCTGGGGCTGCTGGGACGGTTCGCCGGGCGGTTCCAGTTCTCGCCGATTCCCCTGTATCTGCTGGCCGGCCTCGCCTTCGGTGAGGGCGGGCTCCTGCCGCTGGGCACCAGTGAGGAGTTCGTGGCTACCGGCGCCGAGATAGGCGTCATACTCCTGCTGCTTCTGCTCGGCCTGGAGTACAGCGCCTCCGAGCTCGTCTCCAGCCTCAAGACCCAATACCCCGCCGGCGCGGTCGACCTGGTCCTCAACGCCACCCCCGGTGCGGCGATGGCGCTGCTGCTGGGCTGGGGCCCGGTCGCCGCCGTCGCCCTGGCCGGGGTCACCTGGATCTCCTCCTCCGGCGTCATCGCCAAAGTCCTCGGAGACCTGGGACGACTCGGCAACCGCGAGACACCCGTCATCCTGAGCATCCTCGTCCTCGAAGACCTCTCCATGGCCGTCTACCTGCCCATCCTCACCGCCCTGCTCGCGGGGGTGAGCCTGGCGGGCGGCGCCGCCACCCTGCTGATCGCCCTGGGCACCGTCGGCGCCGTCCTGTACGTGGCCCTGCGTCACGGCGGGCTGGTCAGCCGGGCGGTGTCCTCCGACAGTGCCGAGATGCTCCTGCTGGTCGTCTTCGGACTGGCCCTCCTGGTGGCCGGGGTTGCCCAGCAGTTGCAGGTGTCGGCGGCCGTGGGGGCGTTCCTCGTGGGTATCGCGCTGTCCGGGGAGGTCGCCGAAGGGGCCAGCGGCCTCCTCACTCCGCTGCGGGATCTGTTCGCCGCGGTGTTCTTCGTCTTCTTCGCCTGCACACCGATCCGGCGGACATCCCGCCCGTCCTGCTCCCGGCGCTCGCCCTGGCCACCGTCACCGCGCTGACGAAGATCGCTACCGGCCACTGGGCCGCACGGCGCGCCGGGATCTCCGCCAAGGGCCGCTGGCGGGCCGGCGGCACCCTGGTCGCCCGCGGCGAGTTCTCCATCGTCATCGCCGGACTCGCCGTCGGCGTCGAACCGCGTATCGGCCCACTGGCCACGGCATACGTCCTGATCCTCGTCGTTCTCGGGCCGCTCACCGCCCGCTACACCGAACCGGTGGCCCTGCGCCTGACGGACCGGCTGCGCAAACCCACTCCTGTGGTCTCCGAGCACCCCGCGGCCGAGGCGACCTCCCTGCCTCTCCCGAACGCCCACAACGCGGTGGACGACCGAGGCACGGTCGACCGAGCATGCCAGACGGGGCGCTGGGTATCCCGGTCGCCCCACAGAGCGTCCAGGCTTCCGCCGTACGCCTCTTCCATCTGCGGCCAGACCTCGCGCATCCGCGGGTGCAGGAGATGGACCGGCCCGCTGAAGCTCGCCGCGGCACGGAACAGCCCCGGGCGGCGGGCCGTGTAGGACACCGCGCCGAAGCCGCCCATCGACAGCCCGGCCACCGCCCTGCGTGTCCCGGCGCCGTAGTGGTGTTCGAGCAGCGGGCGCAGTTCGTCCAGGTGGAAGGTCTCCCAGGCGGGCGGGCCTCCGCTGCCGTGGTTCCGCCAGTTGCTGTAGAAGCCGACCTGCCCTCCTTCGGGCATCACCACCAGGACGTCGCGCAGTTGGGGGAGGTCCTCGATATCGGACTCTCGGATCCAGGTCTTGTAGGTCTCCGGTTCGAAGCCGCCGTGCAGGAGGTAGAGGACGGGCCAGCTCCGGCCGTGCCGCCGCCGCTCCCAGCCGTCCGGCGTCAGCAGCCGCACTCTGGCCGTGCCGCCGAGTGCGGGCGAGGCGACGGTGAGATCGACCTGGCGCGGGGCAACCCGCTCTTCCCGTACGACTTTCGGGCCTTGCAGGGCGTCCAGCAGGAGCGGCAGTGAGCGGTGGAACTCTCGTGCCCAGTACGGCGGGGAGTGCGTGCCTGCGTAGAAGTGCGTCGTCACCGGTGTTCCGGCGGAGGCCAGGCGGGCGGCAAGGGTCCGGGACTCGCGTTCCATGAGCGTCTCCGTCGGAGAGATCGCGTCCTCGGGGAACGGACCGGACGGGTCCTCCAGTCCGGGAATCTCCGGGTCGGGTTCGGTACCGGGCGGGTCGAGGACGCCTGCCGTGCCGTCACCGCTGGAGAGATACACAGGTGTCGTACGCAGTCGATCGGCCAGGTAATAGGGGTCGTGGGCCTGCCAGTTGGCGCGCTGGGCGACCGGGTCGCCCCACAGCGCCTTCCAGTCCAGGCCGAGGTACGTCATCGCGGCCCGGATCGCGTGCGGATGCTGGCTCGGGTGGACGAAGCCGCTGTAGCTCGCCACCGCCCGGAACAGTCCCGGGTGGCGCGCCGCGTAAGAGAGGGCACCGAACCCGCCCTGCGAATCCCCCGCGGCCACACGACGGGTACCCGCTCCGTAGTGCCGTTCCAGGAGAGGGCGCACCTCCTTGAGGTGGAAGGTCTCCACCGCGGGCGGGCCGCCCCGGCCACCGTTGTACCAGTCCGTGTAGAAGCCGAACAGCGGC
The DNA here is from genome assembly GCF_021545335.1 of Streptomyces sp. GQFP. Lineage (GTDB taxonomy): Bacteria > Actinomycetota > Actinomycetes > Streptomycetales > Streptomycetaceae > Streptomyces. Next base: position 2,297,916 of record NZ_CP089312.1, read on the forward strand.
ATCTGCGGCATCACGACGAGCACGTCGCGCAGTTGGGGCACGTCCCGGAGCCGGGCGTCGTAGTCCTCGGTCCAGGCTTTGTGGTTGCCGTCCCCGCCGACCAGCAGATACAGCGTCGGCCAGCTGTCGCCGGGCCGTCGTTCCTGCCAGCCGTCCGGGGTCAGCAACCGGACCTTCGCGGGGCGGCTCAGGGCCGGGGAGTCGAGGGTCAGGTCGACCACGCGGTCGCCCACCGTCTCCTCGGCGGTGACCCGAGCGCCTTGCGGGGCGGGCTGCGTCGCGTCGGCATCCGCGCAGGAGACCCCGACCACCAACAGGAGATCGGCGATCACCAGGGCTAGGAGCAGCCGTATGCGTGCAGTCGTCCACGGCATGGTGATTCTCCATTCGTCAGAGGGCTTCAGAGGGCTGTGAGGATCAGGCGTCCCGCCTGCGCAGGGTCACAGCGGCCAGCAGGAGCAGCGCCGTCGTGTAGCCCGTGACGAGCAGCAGGGACGGCCAGGGGCCGAGGCTGCCGACCGTCTCCGGGGTCGCGTCCGAGGTCTGGGTGAGTTTCTGGAGGGCGGCCGTCGGTGAGATGCCCGCGACCCAGCGCTGGGCGTAGCCGAAGAGCGGCCCGAGGAGGGACGGCAGGAGCAGCAGGCCGATGACGGCGGTGACGGCGCCGGCGGAGTGGCGTACGAGGGTGCCGACCGCCAGGCCGAACAGTGCGGCCACCGCGAAGCAGGCGGCGACGCCGAACAGGGCGGGCAGCGGCTCCCCTTGGGCGTACGTGCCGTCTTCGAGCATCGCGTCGCCGACGAGGTAGGCGAGGGTGCAGGAGGCCAGCGCCAGGACGTACGTCAGCCCCGCGAGCAGCGTCGCCTTCGCCGCCAGTACGCTGGCGCGGCGCGGGGTAGCGGCGAAGGTGGTGCGGATGCTGCCGCTGCCGTACTCGCTGGTGATCACCAGGGCGCCGACGACCGCGGCGAGCGTCTGTGCGGTGACCGAGAGGGTGAGGCCGGCGCCGAGCACCGTGTCGTCCGGCTGCAGGCTCCCTGTCGCCGCGACGAACACCGCGCCCAGCACGGGGACGACGGCGGTGGCGACGGTCGTCCACACCAGGGAGCGCACGCTGCGGAACTTGATCCACTCATGTGCGAGCGCCTGCGGAAGACCGGCTCGTGCCTGTATGGGGATGGTCATCGGACGGCCTCCTGGGGTGTCCGGTACTCAGTCGAATCGTGGGAGAGGGCCGTGTACACCTCCTCCAAGGAGGAGTGCACGGGGGTGAGTTCGTGTACAGCGAGGCCGTGAACGCGGGCCAGCTCGCCGATGGTGGCGGCATCGAGGCCGTCCACGCGCCAGCCGCCCCGGGCGTCGAGCCCTACGGTCGCGCCCATGGCCGCCATCAGGTCCCGGAGCCGCTCCGGTTCCGGGGAGCGAACGAGCACATGGGCGCGGGAGTCGGCCTCGATGAAGTCCCGCACACTCGTGTCGGCCAGCAGTCGGCCCTTGCCAATCACGATCAGATGGTCGGCGGTCAGCTCCATCTCGCTCATCAGGTGGCTGGAGAGGAAAACCGTACGGCCCTGCCCGGCAAGGGACTTCAGCAGCGTACGGATCCAGCGGACGCCCTCGGTGTCCAGGCCGTTGACCGGCTCGTCGAGGATCAGCACCTCCGGGTCGCCGAGCAGTGCGGCGGCGATGCCGAGCCGCTGGCTCATGCCGAGCGAGAAGCCCTTGACCCGCCGCCCGGCCACCTCGGTCAGACCGGTCAGGTCCAGGACTTCGGTGACCCGGCGGCGCGGGATGCGGTTGCTCGCCGCCAGCCCGGTCAGGTGCTGGTGAGCGGTGCGTCCGCCGTGCACACCTTTGGCGTCCAGCAGCGCGCCGACCATGCGCAGGGGCGCGGGCAGTTCGGCGTACCGTCGGCCCACCACGGTGACGGTACCCGCGGTGGGTGCGTCGAGGCCGAGGACGAGGCGCATGGTGGTGGACTTTCCGGCGCCGTTGGGGCCGAGGAAGCCGGTCACCCGGCCGGGCCGGACGGTGAACGTCAGTCGGTCGACGGCGGTCCGGTCGCCGTAGCGTTTCGTGAGGTCGTGTGTTTCGATCATGCCGACCACGGTAGGAAGCCCGGACGATCCGGACATCCGCCGCCGGGAGTCGGCCGCTACTCCCACGGGAGTAGCTCTCGCCGGACCCAGTCCCAGGGCGCCGACCGTTGCCCGCCCCGTGCGGCTTCAGCACCGATCACGGCAGCGAGCTGCGGCGCGTCTTCCGGTTCCGGGAGGGGCCTCGCCGACTCGCTCAGCCTTCTCCTGCCCTGACCAGTCCCGTCTCGTACGCCAGCACTACCAGCTGCGCCCGGTCCCGCGCCCGGAGCTTGATCATCGCGCGGCTCACATGGGTTTTCGCGGTCAGCGGGCTCATCAGCAGCGTCCGGCCGATCTCCTCGTTGCCCAGTCCGGCCGCGACCAGCGCCATCACCTCCCGCTCCCGCTCGGTGAGCACCGCCAGCCGCTCCGCACCCACCGCCTCCGGGCCCTTCAACCGGGCGAACTCCTCCACCACAGCGCGGGTCACGGCCGGTGCGAGAAGGCTCTGCCCGGCCGCGACCGTACGGATCGCCGCCCGCAGTTCGTCCGGCTCGATGTCCTTCAGCAGAAACCCGGCCGCCCCGTGCCGCAGCGCCTCGAAGACGTAACCGTCGGCCTGGTACGTGGTGAGCATGACCACGCGTACGCCGTCCAGGGCAGGGTCGGCGGCGATCTGGCGGGTGGCCTCGATGCCGTCGACGCCGGGCATACGGATGTCCATCAGCACGACGTCGGGCCGGGTCAGCCGCACCGCTTCCACGGCCTGCCGCCCGTCGGCCGCCTCCGCGACCACGACCAGGTCGTCGGTCAGGTCCAGCAGGGCGCGGAAGCCCGCCCGTACGACGGTCTGGTCATCCGCGAGCACCACACGCACCGTCACGATCGCTCCCCTCCGTCGCCGCCACGGGCCGGCAGTTCGGCCCGCACCCGGAACCCGCCGCCGGGCACCGGTCCGTAGTCGATCGTGCCCCCGGCCGCCGCTGCCCGCTCCCGCATCCCGGCCAGGCCGAAGCCGCCCCCGGCTGGTGACGGGGAGGGAGGGCCGTCGTCGACGACCTCTACCATCAGTCCACCGTCGCCCCGCACGACGGCCACCGCCGCGTGCCGGGCACCGGAGTGCTTGACGACGTTCGTCAGCGCTTCCTGCACGATCCGGTACGCGGCCAGCCCCACCACCGACGACACCCCGTCCGGCTCTCCCTCCTGCCGGAGCGTGATCTCCACATCGCCGCCCGCGAACCGGTCGACCAGTTCGGCGAGCCGCTCGAGCCCCGGCGCCGGTTCCACCGGTTCGCCCTCCGTCTCGCGCAACACAGTGACGGTGGCGCGCAGCTCCCGTACCGCCTCCTTGCCCGCCGCCCGCACCTGCCGCATCGCCGCCCGGGCCACCTCGGGCTTCACGTCGAACGCGTCCAGCGCCACGCCCGCCTGCACGGTCATCGCCGCGACCGTGTGCGCAACCACGTCGTGCAGCTCACGGGCGATCCGGACCCGCTCCTCGTGCACCCGACGGGCCGCCTCCCGCTCCCGGTCCTCCTCCGCACGGGCGGCCCGGGCGACGTACTCGGCCTGCAACTGTCGCCGCGTACGCACCGCTTCACCCAGCAGTAGCGGCACCAGCGGCCACAGCATCTCCAGTACCGCCAGCCCTTGCGGGTTCACCACGTCGTTGCCCACCCACAGCGCGACCGCACCCGACGTGAGGGAGGCGATCAGTCCGGTCCGCACCGTGCGGCGCCGGTCGCCCTGTACCGCGACCGTGTACAGCGCCACGATCACCGGCAGATTCAGCAGCTCCCCGATGTGCCCGTACAGCGCCCAGCCCGCGCACGCCGCACCCGTCACCACCGCGACCGCCACCGGCCACCGCCGCCGCCACACCAGGGCGAGGAGCGAGACCGCCAGCAGCAGCCAGGTGAACCAGTCCGCCTGCCGGTACTCCGGTTCGTTCGACCACGCGTCCAGTCCGGTGAACCACGCGACCACAGCCACCACGAGCAGATCCACGGACCTGGGCGAAAGATCCCGCAGCCGGGCGGTCAGGCGATCGAAGGACGTCACCTCCCCACCGTATGAGCGGCAGTGCCTGAGCGCGTACGACAGCGGGAGTACCCGCGCAGCACCGTCCGCCCGGCACTCCGCCGCCGGGCAGCAGTGGTTTCAGGCGTGAGCACTTGGCATGTGTCAGATCGCCCCGCCCGCCCTCGGGCACGACGCCCTCGTTCCCTCACCCCTGAAGACGCGAGCTGTCACGCGGCGACCCGCCGTGCGTACACCTCGATCTCGATCTTCATCCGGGGTCGGCGAGGCTGCACATCAACATCGTGGCGGCCGGTCGGACCTGGCCGAAGACGTGACGCAGTACCGGCCAGCAGGGCTCGAAGTCGGCCCGGTCGGGCAGCAGATAGCACACCCGCACCACGTCGGCAGTCGAAGGTCACGGACCGAACGGCCGCAGTATGGCGCCTGTGGGCAGCGTGCCCTGCCGGTGGCCGTGTCCCACAGCCGTACGTCGAAGTCGTCACCGCCGGTGGCCGGCGTCCGCCCATCTGGGTATAGGCCGCCTCGACCTGTTCAAGGAGAGCAGTGAACTGGTTTTCGCACACTTCGTTGAGCGTGACGATGTCGGGCCGGTAGTCCAGCAGTGAGGAGACGATCGCAGGGACCGCCGTACCCTCGCCACTGCCACCCTTGGAACTGCACTCGTCGTTGTCGTCGACCGCGCCGCACATGTTGAAGGAAGGGCCACGGCCACTGCCACCAGAGCCGCCATACCTAACCGTGATCGTCGGCCGGGATACCGCCACACCGCGGACGATCTTCGGTGTCTCTCACTGCGTATGCGCGTGACTGTCCCCCAAGCTCTGCCGGGTTGATCACGGATTCATCCGTATGTACACCCCTTGCGCATGGCGCCCGGATACTCCCCTTTGATCATGCGCCTGTCAAGAGTCGGTCGGGATGGCGGCCGTCGCTTGCAGACCGGCGCATGGACCGAAGTGATGGCGCTCGGCGCACGCGGGCATGGCAGAGTTACCGGCCTGCTCCTTGGTTCGGTCGGCCGGGCCGCCCTCCACCCGCCCGCTGCCCGGTCACCGTGGTGCCGCTCCGGCATCGGGCCGCCTCACCGGTGGGTACGCGGCGCTCCAGCAGCCGGGGAGCAGCCTCTTTGGTGGGTCCGCCTCGGGGGTGGCAGCCGCTGTCGACTCGCTGCTCAGTCCCGCAGCGGGTGCACCCCCGGAGGCAGCGTTCCGCCGCTCCGTGCTTCCCACCAGCGCTGGGCTGCCGGGGACACCCGCTCCCGTGGGTATCCCGTATGGGTCTGGAAAGCCTCGGTCATCTCCGCCACGGGTCGGTGCGGCCGCACAGCCATCAGTACCGCGTCGTATCCGCCCGGCAACGGCGGTGCCACCACGGCGACTTGGTCCCCGGACCTGAGACGCAGCACCAGTCCCCGCAGTTGGTGCTCATCCCCGGGTACGGAACGCAAGCGCCTGTGCACCAGGTCCTTCGCCGGGGAGTCCAGCCGCACGTAGGCCAGCAGGGTTCCGCGTTTGAACTCCTCCCAGCGCCCCAGCCCGAGAGCGCGGAACAGCGGCTCCTGCCACGGGCGCAGCTCGTCCAGACGTTCCAGCAGACGCCGCAGGAAGTCCCGGATCGACGGCTCGTCGTGTGGCTGCCAGGACAGGTCCCTCTCCCAGGAGTTCTCGGCGAGCGCCGCCTCGACCGATGCGTACGCCTCCCCCGTGGTGAGGTCGGAAAACGGCTGCTCCAGGATCATGTGAGCGATGCGCTCGACCTCCTGCTCGCTCAGCTCCCGGCTGAACTGCAGACAGTAAAGGATCCCTACGACCACCCCGAAGCGCATGCGCACAGTATGCGAAATGGCTGCGCCCCCTCGGGCGGGACCATCACATCGTACGGCTGGCGCACGGCCGGGTCAGTATCGAAGCCACAGGCCAACCGGCTCGGCGCGGAGCGAAGCAGAGATCTCAAAAGTGCAGGAACGGCTTCGCCGGGACTGCCTGCCGAGCGAAGGGACTGGATGAGGATGCCCTGGCCAACTCGCGTGATAGACCGGGAGAGTTCGTGGGCGATTCTCGTGGGCGCGTCAGAGTATCTCGATTCCACGCTGGAAGGGATTCCGCAGGCCGAGACGAGCGTGTCAGATCTCAGGCGTGCTCTGACCGGGACCACCGGACTGTTCTGTGAAGAGCACGTGGTCACCGTCACCAATCCCAAGAGCACAGACGAAATCCTCGGCCCGTTGGACCAGATCGCGGGTCAGCAGCCGGACGTGGTGCTCTTCTACTACGTGGGGCACGGCATGCAGGAATCCTTGGACGGCGGCGGGCACGGACTCATGGAACTCTTCCTGACTCTCCACGGCTCAGTCGACAAGGGTGCCGACCGGATCCGAACCGGCGTGCCCGGCAACGCCGTATTCAGCCGCCTGCGGTCGCTGCGGGCGAAGCAATCAGTCGTGGTACTCGACTGCTGCTTCGCCGGCCGGGCGCTCGAGGACCGGAGCGCGGGAGACGTCCACATCCTGTGCGCCACGGGCAAGACCACTCGGGCGCGGTACGGACTGACGGACAGGCACACCGGCTTCACCGGTGCCCTGCTGCAGTTGTTCGAGCGCGGGATTCCGGACGGCCCGCAGCACCTTGACCTGAACACCGTGTTCCACTACCTGTCCGTGATCTTGCCCACCACTGCCGCTGACGCATCCGGAGGTCGTCTGCCGCGCCCACGGCAACGCGCCACGGACCACAGCGGCAACCTCGCCTTCGTCCGCAATCCCGCGTTCGGTACGGCGCGCACTCCGGAGGGCATAGCAGCCCGCGCAGAATTCGCCCGACGAGTGGCCGATCGCGGCAGTGTTCAAACGCTGCCCGCCGGAGAACAGCGGATGCTGCTGGCTCACGCGACCGAACTCTTCGCGTCGATCGCGGCCGACTCAATGGGGCTCGCGCCGGACTCGGAGGGGCACCGCTCGGCTTCCGCCACATAGCAAGCGGCCATGAAACCCACGGCCTTCAGCCAGAGCTTCGGGCAGTACCGAATCCGCGCGCTACCTCAGAGATCGCATCCTGCAGGCGCAGTCTGTTCGCCAGATCGGCGCCGGGAACAATCTGTACTCTCGTCGTCCCCTCAGCTCCTCCGTGCGCCGTGCCCCTGACGGGCCTGGCTCGATGAGCCACCACGGTGAGCCCCTCGTCCAGCAGCAAATGCCTGCGCTCGGCCCAGTCCGCCCGTGCCCAGAACTCGGCGTAGCTTTCCCCGGTGCTCACCCTGCGCCACTCCTCCTGCCGCTGAGGAAGCCGACAGCGCCGCCCTGCGCTCCCGCAACTTGCCCGTCCTCACCGTGTACTCCGCCTCGCCCTCGGCACTCCAGCCCCGGGCAGAGTCCTTCTCCTGCCCCAGCCACCGCAGAGCCGCGCGCACCTGACGGAGTTCCGCCGTGTGATCCGCGGCCGGACGGTTACTTAGCGTGTTACCGCAGGTGGCGGGGGTTGGGGAGCGAGTCCGTAAGGACTCCAGCCCCGTGAACTCTGCCCCGATTTGGGTGGTTGTCCGGCGAAAGCCCCACGCGGCAACGGAGTTCCCCATGGACAGGAGATCGACCAAGATCCTTCTGTCCACGAGGACCTCCGTCGGAGGCTCAGTGTCGCACCCCGCCCGCAACAACCACCCTTCCCTGGCCGGAGACCAGTCATCCTCTCCGCGGCCCGTCCCCGCTGAGCTGTGCTTCGGCGAACACCTACGCCTTGGCGTCCTGACCGAGGCAATCACGCCTCAGGCCGTTGACGAAGTGATCGAACGGGCTGGAGCCCGCGAGAAGCGACGACGGCTCCCGCCCGCCCGTGCAGTGATGTATTTCGTCCTGGCGCTGTGCCTGTTCAGCAGCGCGGACAGTGCCGGACCTCCGGGTTACCGGGCCGTACTGCGAATGCTTACGGAGCAGTTGCGGCACCTGCCGGGCTGGGGGATGCAGAAGCTTCCCACCAGCGCGGCGCCGACCCGGGCCCGACAACGCCTTGGGCCTGGGACGGAACCGTCCTGGACGTCCCCAACTCGCCAGGGAACAGCGCTCAGTTGTCGATGATTGTCGATGTAACGACAAAACTGACCCCTGCCTATAGGCTCGGACAATCTGTCACCGACAAGCGCATGGGGGTTCTCGTGACACAACGCCCGCTCGCCGGATCATGCAGAGGGTTACGCCGTATCGCGGTCCTCACCGTATTCGCCCTGACCGTCCCACTGACGGTAACCGCCGCCGAGGCGCACAGCGGCGTGGAGGCCGCCCCTGGCAATCCCGTCATCGCCTGGAACATCCACGCCCAGACCGCCATCTACGACACCGCCAAGCAGTCGCCCACCACCAGCACCCGCAGCTTCGCCATCGTGCAGGGCGCCGTGTACGACGCGGTCAACGCCGTCGCCGGCCGTCCGTACGAGCCCCTGGTCAGCGCGCCCCGCAGCCGCCCCGGGGACTCCACCGCCGCGGCGGTGGCGGCGGCCGCCCACGACACGCTGCTGTGGCTCTTCCCCGGGCAGGCCGAGTCGCTGAACGCCCGGTACGACGAGGCGCTGGCCGCGATCCCCGACGGCCGCGCCGAGGACGGCGGGGTGGCCGTCGGCAGGGCCGCCGCCGCGGCGATGACCGAGAGCCGCCGTGACGACGGCTTCGACCCCACCGCGCCGTGGACCGTCGGCACCGAGCCGGGCGAATACCGGCTCACCCCGCCCGGCTACATCGGCGTCGGCGCCTGGGTGCCGAACCTGAAGCCGTTCGTCGTCCCCGACGCCGGCGCCTACCGGGTCAAGCCCCCGCCGGCCCTGACCGGCGCCGCCTGGGCCCGCGACCTGAACGAGGTCAAGAGCCTCGGCGCGGCCACCAGCACCGTCCGCACCGAGGACCAGACCGAGGCGGCGATCTGGTGGGACGACCCCCGGATGGTCGAATGGTCGATCACCCGGCAACTCGCCGACGCGCACCACCTCAGCAGCCTCCGGACGGCCCGGCTGCTCGCCATGGTGTACGTGGCCTCCGCCGACACCCTGATCGCCTGCTACAAGGCCAAGGCGCACTGGAACTTCTGGCGCCCGGTGACGGCCATTCCGCTCGCCGGCACCGACGGCAACGCGGCCACCGATCCCGACCCGGACTGGACACCGCTGCGGGTCACCGCCCCGTCGCCGGAGTACCCGTCGGGCCACGCCTGCTTCACCACGGCGGTCATGACAACCCTGGGGTCGTTCTTCGGCCGTGACGACCTCACGTTCGCCGCGTACAGCCCCGCCTCCGGCACGACCCGCCACTTCGACAGCCTTCAGGCGGCGACAGCCGAACTCCTGGAGGCGCGAATCTGGGCCGGCGTGCATTACCGCTTCGCCTCCGAGCACGGGCACCGGCTCGGGCTGGCGGTCACCCACGACGTCCTGAACCGCGCCTTCCAGCGGCGCTGACGCGGCCGTCCCTTCCACCACCGCCGGGAGGACAACTCGGGACAGCACCGACACCGGCGCCCTGGCCCGTCGCCTCGAAGCCGACAGATACCGCTTACGGCCGGTCCGTCCCCGTGTCCGGTCATGCTGCCTGGTTGTTGCGGGCAGGGTGCGACACTGAGCCTCCGACGGAGTTCCTCGTGCGACAGAAGGATCTTGGTCGATCTCCTGCCCATGGGGAACTCCGTTGCCGCGTGGGGCTTTCGCCGGACAATCACCCAAATCGGGGCAGAGTTCACAGAGCTAGAGCCCTTAAAGGCTCACTCCCCAACCCCCGCCACCTGCGGTAACACGCTAAATCACCGGCATTGCAGGTCAGAGGCACTTCCGGGGGATTGTGGAAGACATCACCCGTACGTGCGCACTTCGTAGGTCTTGACGTCCACTGCCGGGCTCCGGTCGTTGCTGCTCATGCGACAAGGGTAGGCGGTCGTGAACGGAGTCCCGGTCGGGTCATCGGTTGACCGCCATCACGGTCTTGCGGCCCGCGCAGGCGTACCAGCCGTGGGCATCGGCCGTGAGGGCGGTGACGGGGGCGGGAGCTGTGCGGGTGTGCGTCTCGGTGAGGCCCTTCGCGGTCGTCCGCAGTGCCGCGCAGGCGCGGCCCGCCGCCGCGTACACCGTGGCGCCGTCCGGTGCGACGGCGGGTGGGCACTGTGCGGGGCCGGTGCCCTCGAACTGTCTCTCCCGGCCACGGGACCGGCCCGTGCGCGGATCGAGGGCGGTGAGGGTACGGCCGTCCTTCCAGTGCATCAGCAGTCCGCCTGCGACGACGGGGACATGGCTGCCACCGGGGCGCCGGGTCCAGCAGGCGTCGAGGCCGAGCGCGGGCGTGCTCCAGGTCAGGCGTGCGTCGTCGAGGCCGAAGCCGTGCAGGGTGGAGCCGGTCAGGAGGAGGCCGACGGTGCCGGTGCGGGCGAGAGCCGTGGCTCCGCGCGAGATCTCGGTCTTCAGCGCGCGGGCGACCGTACGGTCTCCGCTGCGGGCGTCGACGACATGCAGCACGCCCTTCTCGGTGAGCAGGGCGAACCGGTCCGGCGGGAGTGCGCCCACGGCCGTCACCGTGTCGCTCTTGCCCAACTCCCGGTAGGTCCACCGTTCTTTGCCCGTCCTCGCGTCCACGCAGGTCGGACGGGCCAACTCGTCGGTGAGCAGAAGGGCGTCGCCGACGACGGCGGGACGGCGCCACTCGGTGTCGGTGCGCTCTTCGCGGCGCCAGAGTTCGACGCCCGAGGTGAGCGAGACGGCGCGCAGCACGTACATGTCACTGAGGACCATGGCGGTGCCGGCGACCACGTACCACCGCTGGGTGGCGTCCGGCGCGGCCGCCCCGGGAAGGGTCTTGCCCGTGCTGGTGACGGTGGGGATGAGGCGGATGCCGCCCGCGAGGAGCAGCCCGTCGTCGGTGACGCCCCAGTCGTCCGGTACGTCACCGTGGGTCTCGGCCGCCCAGCGGAGGCCGCCCGTCGAGGCGGTACGCAACTGGACCGCCCCGGCACTGGTGACCGGTCCCTCAAGCCCGTGCAGGACGAGCCCGGCCGGGGTGGCGAGCAGGGCGTCCACGCGGCCGTCGCCGGGGCTCAACCGCCAGCGGATCGCGCCGGAGCCGGCCGTTCCCCCGGTCACCTGCCAGGCGTCCGGATCGTCGTCCTGGTCACCGGCACCACCGCCCCGCGCCACCGAGTAACCGAACAGGCCGACGAAGGCGGCGCCGCCAGCCGCGAGGGCGGCTCGGCGGGACACCTCGCGCCACCGCCGGGAGGGGGCCGCCGGGCCCGGCAGCTGGACGGTAGGAGCCGGCATCGGTTCCGGGCCGGGCCGCGGACTCGCCTCGGCGTCGGCCACCAGGGACCGCAGCGGTTCCTCACGCCACCAGGCCGACAGAGCGGCGGTGACGACGCGGTGGAGTATCGCGGCGGCATCGGGGCGGTTGCCGGGAGGCTTGTCGAGGCAGGCGTCGATCAGGTCCTTCAGGCCCAGTTCCAGAGGTACGCCGTCGAGTTCGGGCTCTTCGTGGACGATCCGGTAGAGCAGCGCGGGCACCGAGGCCGCGCCGAACGCGTTCCGGCCCGTCGCCGCGAACGCCAGCACCGCGCCCAGCGCGAAGATGTCCGTCGCCGCAGTGACCGCCGGGCCGTCGAGAATCTGCTCCGGGGACATGTACCCGGGGGTGCCGATCATCCCGCCGGTCTCGGTCAGAGCCCGGTCGTCCTGGGCGCGGGCGATGCCGAAGTCGATGACACGGGGGCCGTCCCTGGTGACCAGGATGTTCGACGGCTTCAGATCACGGTGGACGAGGCCGGCCGCGTGGATGTCGCGCAGCGCCTCGGCGAGGGCGGCGGCGAGGGCACGCACGGCCGGTGCGGGCAGGGGGCCGGTCTTCGCGACGGCGCGGCTCAGCGTCACTCCGGGCAGGAAGGCGGTGGCCAGCCAGGGAAGCCGGGCGTCGGGGTCGGCGTCCAGGACGGGGGCCGTGTAGGCGCCGGTGACCTTGCGGGCAGCGGTCGCCTCGCGGCGGAACCGTTCCCTGTAGTGCGGGTCCGCGGCCAGGTGCTCGTGGACGGTCTTGACGGCGGTGAGACGGCCGCCCGGTGAGCGGGCGAGGTAGACCTGGCCCATGCCTCCGGCACCGAGCCGGGCGATCAGGTGGTGCCGGCCCAGCTGTCTGGGGTCCTCGGGGTGAAGGGCGGTGGTCATGCGCGGGCCTCCTGTGAGCCTTTCCTTCGCCGTCGGGGATGGTCGTCGGTGAGCGGGTGCTCCTCCCGTTGTGCCTGCTCGCGCGGGCCGGCGTGGCTCACGGGCCGCGGAACGTCTGCAGCGTCGCACTGGTGCACACATGGATCAGGCCGTCGCCCGCCGCCGCGTACGACAGCGTGGTCAGACCGTCCACCGGGACCGCCCAGAGCAGCCTGCCCGTGTCGGCCGCGAGGACGTGGATGCCCCACGCGGACGTGCCCTCGGACACGGCGGAGTCGCCGGGGCGGGGGCCCGTCGCGTAGACCGCCGTGGCGTCCGCCAGGGGGCGGCCGTCGGTCGTGGTGAGCGCGCGGACGTCGTCGCGCCACCAGCGCCGGTCGCCGCCGGCCGCGTCCAGGGCACCGAGGCCGTCGGCCGTGGCGGCCACGACGAGTTCGCCGCCGGCCAGTGGTGCCACCCGCGCGTACTCCAGGGGTCGGGTCCAACTCGCCTTCCCGGTGGCCAGGTTCACCCGCCGCACGGACGTCTGCGTCGTGTAGTAGTGGGTTCCCCGGGCTCCCGGATGCACCTCGGGCGTGGCCGAGCCGTCGGAGATGCTGGACTCCTCCTCGCCCGAGCGCTCATGGAGCACGTACAGGGGACCGAATGTCTCGGTCGCCGAGGCCAGGGCGAACCGGCCGCCCGCCGCGTTCAGCGCCGTCACCTGTGCCGCCGAACCGCGCCTGAACCACAGCGGGGCACCCGTCGGCAGGTCGAAGCCGTACGCCCGCCAGGGCTGCCCCTGGTTCGTGCGCCGTGCCCACGACGTGTCGTACTCGGCGAACGTGACCAGACATACCGTGCGCCGCGTGACGGCGAGCAGCGTCGAGTCGCCGTCGGGCGACCACGACAAGCCGCCCCGACGCCGAACGGGCCAGATACGCCCGGCCCATCCCACCCACCCCGAGCAGCGCGAGCGTCCGGTACTCCCCGAACTCGAACCGCCCCATCGGACCCCCCGCCCGTACGCCTCCGCGCGCCGATGGTCCATGCGACGCCTGTACGAGCGCCAGAGGTTCCCGGGAAAGCAGAACCGCCCGACGGACGGGCCCGGCCACGGTGCGCCGCGTACGTATCTGCGGCAGACCCCTGCCGCAGGCCCTCACCGCCGGGGCGAGGCCCTGACCGGCCGCTTCCAGCAGAGCCGTACGGATTACCGCTCGCCCGCGTTCCAGCCCTGTCGACGCAGCACGGCCCCCACGTCGGGGGCGCGGTAGTGGTCGCCCTTGAGCACCTTGCCGTCGGCCCTGCGGGCTACCAGGCCGTCGGGGCCAAGCTTCGTCATGTTGGCGCGGTGGATCTCCGCGATCACCGCGTCGAGGTCGATCCCGTGGACCAGGGCGGTGCCGTACGCGACGTACACGACGTCGGCCAGCTCGTGCGCCAGCCGGTCCAGGGGACCCGTGACCGCGACCTCGGCGACCTCCGCGGCCTCCTCCGCGAGCAGCTCGCCCCGGTGCGCCGCGAGGTCCGGGGAGACCTCGGCGGGCGTACTGCGGGTGTCGAGGCCGAAGGCGAGGTGGAACTCCCGGACGAGGTCGGCGGGCGACGAGGCGGGGGCGTCAGTGGGGCGCATGCGGTGACAATAGCGATGCCGTGGCGGCCCTCCGGGGGCCGGTCCGATCGTCGTACGGCCGACAACCCCGCCCGCGCCGGCTCCCGCTCCCCTGGCCAGTACCGGGGCCGTACTGGCAGGATCGCGCGCATGTTCAAGGTGCTCCCCCGGATCCGCAGGCGTCAGGCCCTGATGGGCTCGGCCGCCGGTTTCGTGGTCTTCGGGCTGCTGCTGTGGTGGCTGCTGCCGCTGGACGAGGAGCCGCCGGACGGGACGATCACGTTCAGCACCGGGACCCAGGCCGGCGTCTACCAGCAGTACGGCTCGCGGCTCAGCAAGGCCTTCGCCAAGGACATGCCGAAGCTCGAGGTACGGCTGATGACCAGCCAGGGATCGCAGGAGAACGTCGAGCGGGTGGCCACGGGCAACGCCGACTTCACCATCGCGGCGGCCGACGCGGTGGAGACGTACAAGCTGAGGAATCGGCCGGGGGCGAGCTCGTTGCGCGGGGTCGCGCGGCTCTACGACGACTATGTGCAGCTCGTCGTGCCCCGCGACTCCAAGATCTCGACCGTGCAGGACCTGAAGGGCAAGCGGGTGGCCATAGGGCTGGAGAACTCCGGCGTACGGCTGATCGCGAACCGGGTGCTGGCGGCCGCCGGTCTCGATCCGGCCAAGGACATCAAGCCCTTCGCCGACGGCATCGACACCGGGCCCGGGCGGCTCGAGCAGGACCAGATCGACGCCTTCTTCTGGTCCGGCGGGCTCCCGACGAACGGTCTGGTGCAGCTGGCGAAGGACTTCGCCTTCCGCTTCGTCCCGATCGACGCGGACCTGGTCGCCAAACTGCACGAACAGGGCGGCGCCTCCCGCTACTACCGGGCCACCAACATGCCCGAGTCGGCCTACCCGACCGTCCAGGACGGCGAGACCGTGGCGACGATCGCCGTGTCCAACCTGCTCATGACACGCGAGGACGTCGACCCGAGGCTCACCGAGTGGCTGACCCGGTCGGTGATCAACAGCCGGGACGGCATCGGCGCCCATGTCCACTCGGCGCAGCTCGTGGATCTGCGGACCGCCATCTACACCGACCCGCTGACCCTGCACGAGGGCGCCCGACGCTACTACCGCTCGGTCAAGCCGTAGGGCCCATCAGGACGCCGGACCCGACCTGGGCACCCGGACGGTCACCTTCAGGCCGTGCGGTTCGTGATGGTCGTACGAGATCGTGCCGCCGCCCGCCGCCAGCAGGACCCGGGAGATGGACAGGCCCAGGCCCGAACCCTTGACGTTCTGGTGTCTGCCGCTGCGCCAGAAGCGGTCGCCGATCCGGACGAGTTCCTCGTCGGTGAGGCCCGGGCCGCCGTCGGTGACCATGACCGTCGAGGTCTCGCCGTTCGACGCGACCGACACCTGCACGCGTTCGTCCTCGGGGGTGAACTTCACCGCGTTGTCGATCACCGCGTCCAGGGCGCTGGACAGCGTGACCGGGTCGGCCCACGCGGTGGTGGCCGGGCAGTCGCCGACCAGCCGCACGCCCTTGGCCTCGGCGAGCGGGGTCCAGGCCGCGACGCGCTCGGCCGTCAGCGCGCCGATGTCGGTGAGGGCGAGGTCCGCCTCGGCGTGCTCGGCCAGCGCCAGGTCGAGGAGGTCGTCCAGGACCTCCGCCAGGCGCTTGCCCTCGGTACGGACCGATGCGATCTCCTCGTTGTCCTCCGGCAGTTCGAGTGCGAGCAGTTCGATCCGCAGCAGCAGCGCCGAGAGCGGGTTGCGCAGCTGGTGCGAGGCGTCGGCGACGAAGGCACGCTGCTGCTCCAGCACGTCCTCGACGTTGTCCGCCATCTCGTTGAACGACCGGGCCAGCCGTCTGAGTTCCGGCGGCCCGCCAGCCACCGCGACCCGGGACTTCAGGCTGCCGGTCGCGATGTGGTGCGTGGTGGCGTCGAGCACGCGTACGGGTCTGAGCACCCAGCCGGTGAGGCGCAGCGCGGCGCCCACGGCGAGCAGCATCGCGGCGATCTCGCCGGCGCCGATCACGATCCAGCCGTGCAGGGTCTGCGAACGCATGTGCCCGGTGGGCGAGTCGGTGACCACGACGGCCACGACGTCGCCGTCCCGGATGACCGGCGACGCGACGACGAGCCGGTTTCGCTGCCAGGGCCAGACCTGTTGTGGATCGTGGCTGCGGCGCGAGAGGAGCGCTTCGGCGAACGCGTCGCGCACCTCGCCCGTTTCCGGCAGGTACCAGTCGGCCGGCGCGTTGGCCATGGGGACGTCGTTGCGGTAGAAGACGCCGGCACGGATGCCGTAGACGTCGTAGTAGCTCTCGAGTTCCCGCTGGAGGGTCTCGCCGCGCTCGTCGGTGGCCGTGTCCTTGACGCGGGACCCGGTGGGCCGGTCGGTGACGAACTGGGCGAGCGCCGCGAAGCGCGCGGTGTCGTCGATCCGGTCGATGACGACGGTCTGCTGCTGGGCGGCGGCCACGCTGACGGCGAGCGGGATGCCGAGCGCGAGCAGCACGGCCGCCATCAGGACGATGAGCAGCGGGAGAAGGCGTGTGCGCACCCGTCCCCGCTACGGCGTCGGGGCGACGAGCCGGTAGCCCACGCCGCGGACGGTCTCGATCAGCGCCGGCATGCGCAACTTGGCGCGCAGGGACGCGACATGCACCTCCAGGGTGCGGCCGGTCCCCTCCCAGCTGGTGCGCCAGACCTCGCTGATGATCTGTTCGCGGCGGAACACCACTCCGGGACGCTGGGCGAGGAGGGCGAGCAGATCGAACTCCTTGCGGGTCAGCTGGACGACCGAACCGTCCACGAGGACCTGCCGGGTGGACAGTTCGATCCGCAGGGACCCCAGAAGCAGCGCGTTGTCACCGGCGTCGCCGGCGTCCTCGTGGAGGGTGCGGCGGCTGACGGCGTGGATCCGGGCGAGCAGTTCCCCGGTGTCGTACGGCTTCACCACGTAGTCGTCGGCGCCGAGGTTGAGGCCGTGGATGCGGGAGCGGACGTCGGAGCGCGCGGTGACCATGATCACGGGGGTGCTGGTGCGTTTACGGATCTTGCCGCACACCTCGTAGCCGTCCTGGTCGGGCAGGCCCAGGTCGAGCAGCACCACGCCGAAGCCGTTGCCCTCCGGGACGAGCGCCTGGAGGGCCTCCTCGCCGCTGCGGGCGTGCGTGACATCGAATCCGTGCCGTGCCAGGACCGCGGAGAGCGCGGCGGCGACATGGTTGTCGTCCTCGACCAGGAGCAGTCGCATCGCGGCCCCCTTCGGTTCATCGGCCGTACCGCTTCGACTTGTACACCACGGGCGGTGCACCAGCGGAGTACACCATGTGGACACACGCACGCGCGTGCCTGGTTCCGGGTACGGGTCGCTTCCGTTATGCAGCCGGTACACCTCTTTCGAGGGGCGCTACAAAACGTGTTGACCTGACATCGGATCGTTATCCTCAATTCTCCCTCAGATGTAATGACGTTGGTCTCACAGGGTCACTACTGTCCTCCGAAACCGAGCAGGACGGAGCCAGTCAGCGATGACCGAAGTATCGATGACCAAGGACGACGTGGCCGCGACCGGCGATCTGGTCGTCCTGAAGAGCGTCAACAAGCACTTCGGCGCATTGCACGTTCTCCAGGACATCGACCTGACCATCGCCCGCGGCGAGGTGGTCGTGGTCATCGGACCCTCCGGGTCCGGTAAGTCCACCCTGTGCCGCGCCATCAACCGGCTGGAGACGATCGACTCCGGCGACATCGCCATCGACGGCAAACCGCTGCCCCAGGAGGGCAAGGAGCTGGCCCGGCTGCGCGCCGACGTCGGCATGGTGTTCCAGTCCTTCAACCTGTTCGCGCACAAGACCGTGCTCGAGAACGTGATGCTGGGCCAGATCAAGGTCCGCAAGGCAGACAAGAAGGTGGCCGAGGAGAAGGCCCGCGCCCTGCTCGACCGGGTGGGCGTGGCCACGCAGGCCGACAAGTACCCCGCACAGCTGTCCGGCGGCCAGCAGCAGCGTGTCGCCATCGCACGCGCCCTGGCCATGGACCCCAAGGTCATGCTCTTCGACGAGCCCACGTCGGCGCTCGACCCGGAGATGATCAACGAGGTCCTCGAGGTCATGCAGCAACTCGCCCGCGAGGGCATGACCATGATCGTCGTCACCCACGAAATGGGGTTCGCCCGTTCGGCTGCGAACCGAGTGGTGTTCATGGCCGACGGCCGCATCGTCGAAGAGGCTGTGCCGGACCAGTTCTTCAGCAACCCGCGCAGCGACCGGGCCAAGGACTTCCTGTCCAAGATCCTGCACCACTGACGATCTGTACCACTGACGATCTGCGCGTCTTCGACAAGCCTCGCCCGTCAGGCCCCGCACGGCACCGACGGCCCGCGTCTCTCCACCAGCCAAAGGATGTTCACGATGAAGCTCCGCAAGGTCACCGCGGCCTCGGCCGCAGCCCTCGTACTCGCGCTCACCGCCACCGCGTGCGGAGGCGACGACAGCGACAGCAGCGACACCGGCTCGGGTTCCGGCGACAAGATCAAGGTCGGCATCAAGTACGACCAGCCCGGGCTCGGCCTGAAGGAGCCCGACGGGTCCTTCTCCGGCTTCGACGTGGACGTGGCCACCTACGTGGCCAAGGAACTCGGCTACGAGCCCGACCAGATCGAGTTCGTCGAGACCAAGAGCGCCGACCGCGAGAACGCGCTCGCCCGCGGCGACGTGAAGTTCATCGCGGCCACCTACTCGATCAACGACGAGCGCGCCAAGAAGGTCGACTTCGCCGGCCCGTACCTGCTGGCCCACCAGGACCTGCTGGTCAAGGCCGACTCGGACATCACCAAGGCCACGGACCTCAACGACAAGAACCTGTGCTCGGTGACCGGCTCCACCTCGGCGCAGAACGTCAAGAACGACTTCGCACCGAAGGCCAACCTCACCGAGAGGAGCGGCTACTCGGAGTGCATCGCCGCTCTGCAGAGCGGCGCCGTGGACGCATTGACCACGGACGACTCGATCCTCGCAGGTTTCGCCGCGCAGGAGCAGTACAAGGGCCAGTTCAAGCTCGCCGGCCTCAAGCTCAGCAACGAGAACTACGGCATCGGTGTGAAGAAGGGCGACACCGAGACGGTGAACAAGATCAACGACGCTCTCGAGAAGATGGTCAGCGACGGCTCGTGGGACACGGCGGTCAAGGACAACTTCGGTCCGGCCAACTACAAGAACGAGCCCGCGCCGAAGATCGGCAACATCGTCTCGTAGCACGAGGGTTCACCGGCGTGCCGTCGCCGATCGTGACCAAGGCGACGGCACGCCGCGCTGTCCACATACGCCTCAGACCCGGAAGCGCGGGAAATCGTGTTCGACTTTCTTTCAGGCTATGACGACCCGAGCATTTGGGGCGCCTTCTGGAGGACGGTGCAGCTCACCGTCTTCTCCGGCGTCGGCTCCCTGGTCTGGGGCACTCTCCTGGCCGCGATGCGGGTCAGCCCGGTGCCGCTGATGCGCGGGTTCGGCACGGCCTACGTCAACATCGTCCGGAACATCCCCCTGACCGTGATCATCGTCTTCACCTCGCTCGGCCTCTCCGACATCTTCAGCGTGACCATGGGTGCGTCCGACTTCGACGTGCGGTACTTCCGCCTGGCGATCCTCGGTCTCGTCGCCTACACCGCGGCCTTCGTCTGCGAGGCGATTCGGTCCGGCATCAACACGGTGCCGCTCGGACAGGCCGAGGCGGCCCGTGCCATCGGACTGAGCTTCGCCCAGACCCTCCGGTTCATCGTGCTGCCACAGGCATTCCGTTCGGTGATCGGCCCGCTGGCCAACGTACTGATCGCCCTGACCAAGAACACGACCGTGGCAGCCGCGATCGGTGTGGCCGAGGCCGCCCTCCTGATGAAGGAGATGATCGAGAACGAGGCCCAGACGCTGCTCATCGGCGCCGTCTTCGCATTGGGGTTCGTGGTGCTGACCCTCCCGACCGGCCTCTTCTTCGGCTGGCTGAGCAAGCGACTGGCGGTGAAGCGATGAGTTCCGTTCTCTACGACGCTCCGGGGCCCCGCGCCAAGCGGCGCAACGTGCTCCTCTCGGTGGTCTTCTTCGTCCTGCTCGCCCTGCTCCTGTGGTGGGTCTGGCAGACCATGGACGACAAGGGCCAGCTGAAGTGGGCCCTGTGGAAGCCGTTCACCGAGTCCCAGGCCTGGACGACCTATCTGCTGCCGGGCCTCGGCAACACGCTGAAGGCCGCGGCACTCGCCATGGTGATCGCCCTTCCGTTGGGCGCCGTCTTCGGCATCTCACGCCTCTCCGACCACCGGTGGGTGCGGGGTGCGGCCGGCGCGGTGGTCGAGTTCTTCCGAGCGATCCCGGTCCTGCTGTTGATACTGTTCGCCAACGAGTTCTACAACCGCTACACGAACGTCAGCAGCGAACAGCGGCCGCTCTACGCCGTCGTCACGGGCCTGGTGCTCTACAACGCGTCCGTCCTCGCCGAGATCGTACGAGCCGGCATCCTCTCCCTGCCCAAGGGCCAGTCGGAAGCCGCGATGGCGATCGGCCTGCGCAAGGGCCAGACGATGAGGAACGTCCTGCTGCCGCAGGCCGTCACGGCCATGCTGCCGGCCATCGTCAGCCAGCTCGTGGTCATCGTGAAGGACACCGCGCTGGGCGGCGTGATGATCGGGTTCACCGAGTTGCTCAACACACGCGGCACACTCGCGGCCAACTACGCCAACGTCGTTCAGAGCTTCATCGTGGTGGCGGTCATCTTCATCGTGCTCAACTTCCTCATCACCAGCTTCGCGAGCTGGCTGGAGGCCCGACTGCGGCGAGGCAAGAAGTCGACCGGTGTGGTGCTCGGACCGGCGACGGTGGCCGGCACCGAGGCGACCGGCGCGGGCGGCACCATCTGACGGACGGTCAACTCGTATGACCTGCCCGGAGGCAGTGGCATGACCTACACGGAGGCAGTGGCGCGTTCGCCACTGCCTCCGTCACTTGACGCAAGCACCGGCAATCTGTTGCATACGTTCTGTGATCGTGCACCCTGCTCAAACTTCCTGTTCACTTACGTCAAAGAAGACGTCGCTCTGGGCAGGGGGCGCCGCGCCATGGACCCGGTGATCATCGTCGGAGCGGGGCCGGTCGGGCTCACGCTGGCGCTTGCGCTGGCGCGCCAGGAGGTCCCCTCGGTCGTCCTCGACGAGGGTCCCGGCAAGGACGACCAGCGCCCCGCGCGCACGGTCGTGCTGCGCGAGGACACCGCCGCGCTCCTGGCACGGCTGACCGGTGCGCCGATCGCGGAGGCCGGTCTCCACTGGGCCGGATGGCGGTCGATGCGGCGCAAGCAGGTGATGCGTCAGATCTCTTTCGGGGCCGAGGAAACCGAAGAGCCGACCGACGCGCTCCCCTCTGGTCTCGCACCGGAGCCCTTCACTGAATCCGACATCCCCTTGCACGTCGCCCAGCACGTACTGACCGGCGCCCTGCGAACCGCCATCGCGCGCGAGCGGCTCGTCAAGGTCGCCGTCAACAGTCGCCTCGACTCGATCGAGCAGGAGCCCTCCGGCGTTACGGCACACACCCGTGGCCCGGGCGGCACGTGGTGGCGCGGCAGCTACCTGATCGGCTGCGACGGCCCGCGCTCCACCGTCCGCAAACTCCAGGACATCCGCTTCCCCGGACGTACGGCCGTGGAACGACACGCCGTTGCGGCGCTGCGTACGGAACTTCCGTGGCCCGGTGAGGCGTTGTTGCACCGGATGCCGCCGTGGCGGACATCGGGGCCCTCGGCCGGGGAGATCACCGCCCGCCCGCTCCCCGACGGCGTGTGGCGCCTGGACTGGCTGCTGCCGCCGGGCAAGGACCTGGTCACGCCCGAACTCCTGGTGACCCGCGTCCGGGAGACCCTCGCGGGTTGGAGCGGCGGGACCACACCGCCGTACGACCTGCTCGACACCGGCGTCCACATCGTCCACCACCGGCTCGCCCGGCGCTGGCGGGCCGGCCGGGTCTTCCTCGCCGGGGACGCCGCGCACCTGCTCGGCGCGCTCGGCACACAGGGGCTGGACGAGGGGCTGCGGGACGCCGACAACCTCGCCTGGAAGCTGGCCCTGGCCTGGCACCATGGCCCGCACGAGGCACTGCTGGACAGCTACCAGATCGAGCGGCGCGCCGCCGTCTCCGCCCGGCTGCGCGCCGCCGACCAGACGCTGCCGCTGCTGCGCGGCGGCGGAGGGCTGCGGTCGTATGTCCCCGGGTCCGCCCGTGGACACGACGCGCTGCTCACGGACGGTCACTTGGGGCGCGGCATCCTGGGCGCGCCGGGGGCGTACGCCCAGTCGCCGCTGGCGCCTCAGCACATCGAGGCGGAGATCTCGGTGGAGACCCCGCCGGGCTCCCAGGTGACGGATGTGCAGGTCACCGCGGAGGACGGTTCCTTCGTACGGCTGCGGGAGCGGCTGGGGCGCGGCGCGCTGCTGGTGGTGCTGATCGCGCCGGGTACGGGTGTGTGGGAGCGCAAGCACTGGGTGAGCGCCGGGCTCATGCCCCGGCTCGCGGCCGCGGTGGCCGCGCTGCCGCATCCCGCAGAGCTGCTGGTCACCGAGAGCTACCCGGGCGCCGCCGCCCACACGGTGCTGCTGATCCGCCCGGACGGACACCTGGTCACGGCGCTGAGCGGGGTACGCCCGGCCGACCTGTACACGGCGGCCGAGGCGACGCTCGGTGGTCCCGCGCGGGACCACACGGACGACACCACGGACAAGGCGGGCAGGGCGGGCGGGACCGGCAAGGCAGGCGAGTCGAACACATCGGCGAACACCGAGGCCGCGGCGAGCACACGCTGACGCCTCCCGGCAGCCCCGCCCGTCGGCCCCCTCCGCTTACCGTCAGCCCCGTGCTGTCCGCCGCCTCCCACCAGCACCTGTCCACATAGTGACAACGAGTTGACCACTCCGCACCGTCATGCTGTACTCCGGAACGTGACCGATGCCGACACCGATGTGCGCCTGTGGCGGAGGGTCCATATGGACCTCGTCCGCTACGCGGGCTACGTGTGTCGTCCGTCCTGCTGAATTCGCATCCCCCTGATTCCCGCGCGCGCCGGTCTCCGGCGTTCCCGCGCTCCGCGAACGTTCACCAGGACGGTATCCGTGTCCGTGTCACCCTCCGTTTCCGCCCCCGCTCAGGTCTCCGGGACCCCGAAGACCCCGACGCAGGCCGACCTCCTCGACTTCGTACGACGTACGGCCGCCGACGCCGAGCTGATCGCCTCCCTGCCGCTCGACCCCGAGGGCCGCACCTGGGTGCGCCTCGATGGCCCCGGCGGCAGCGAGGCCTGGCTGATCGGCTGGCCGCCCGGCACCGGCACCGGCTGGCACGACCACGCCGAGTCGGTCGGGGCCTTCATCACCGCGACCGGCGAGCTCAAGGAGCACTCGCTCGCCGCCCGGCTGCCCGCCGACGGCTGGAAGACCCTCGAACTCACCGAGGGCGTCGACCGGGAGCGGCGACTGCCGGCCGGCCAGGGCCGGGCCTTCGGCCGCCACCATGTGCACGAGGTGCTCAACGAGTCCCGCGACCAGCACGCGATCTCGGTCCACGCCTACTACCCGCCGCTGCCCCAGATCCGCCGCTACAGCCGCACGGGCCAGGTGCTGCGCCTGGAGCACGTCGAGCGCCCGCAGGACTGGCAGTGAGTGTGAGTGAACAGCCCGTCGGCATCGACGAGTTGCTGGACCGCGTTCGCGACACCTACGCGCGCGTGGAGACACACGAGGCGTACGAGGCCGCACAGGCCGGCGAGGCGCTGCTGGTCGACATCCGGTACGCGGCCCTGCGGGAGCAGGACGGCCTGATCCCCGGCGCGCTCGTGGTCGAGCGCAACGAGCTGGAGTGGCGCCTGGATCCCCGGGGCAGCCATCGCGCGTCTCAGGCGACCGGCCACGACCTGCGGATCGTGGTGATCTGCAACGAGGGGTACGCGTCGAGCCTCGCGGTCGCGTCCCTGCACCAGTTGGGGCTGCACCGGGCGACCGACCTGGTCGGAGGGTTCCAGGCCTGGCGGGCGGCGGGGCTTCCGGTCACACCGTAGGCCCACTGCCTGTACGAAGCAGTCGTACCGTCCGCCCGGCCCTGAACGCGATCGGCGCCCCCGCGCGTCCATCGTGTCCAGGGCCGTGGACGTAGACCTCCCGAGCGGTCAACTGCCTCTCGGGACGGCCGGATCTCGGCTCGACGGCGGGCTCAGTACCCGTCGTCCGCGAGGAACTCGGTGTCCTCGCCCTCTTCCTCCAGTGCCTGCCGGACCACCCTCAGGGCCATGCCCTGGGAGTAGCCCTTGCGGGCGAGCATGCCCGCGAGCCGCCGAATCCGCTTGTCGCGGTCGAGGCCGCGGGTCGCCCGCAGCTTGCGTGCGACGAGTTCACGCGCGGTCGTCTCCTCCTGCTCGGAGTCAAGCTGCCCGACGGCCTCGTCGATGAGCGTCGCGTCCACGCCCTTGGTACGCAGTTCCTGTACGAGCGCGCGCCGGGCCAGTCCCCGGCCGTGGTGCCGGGACTCGACCCAGGCGTCCGCGAACGCGCTGTCGTTGATCAGTCCGACCTCCTCGAACCGCGACAGCACCTCCTCGGCGACCTCGTCCGGAATCTCGCGCTTGTGCAGGGCGTCCGCGAGCTGCTTCCGCGTGCGCGGGGTCCCGGTGAGCAGGCGCAGGCAGATACCCCGCGCCCGCTCAGCCGGGTCCCCTGGGGGCTCCGCCGTCTCGGCCCTCGACGAGGAGACGGAACCTCCGTCCTGTGGGTCGCCGCCCTGCTCACCGAAGCCGCGCCCCCGACGACGACCACGTCCACCACGCGAGCCCTCACCACGTGAGCCGCCCGCTCCGTACGGACCGCTTTCGTCGTACGGGATGTTTTCGCCGCTCAGGCCACCGCCGCCACGGCGTCGCCTGCCTCCCGGAGAACCGTCGCCCCGACGCGGACCGTCCCCCGACGGCCCCTCACCGCGGCGCGGTCCGACACCGGAACCTCCGTCGCCCTCGTACCACCCGTCGCCCTCGTGGGTTCCGCGGCCACCCCCGTATGGCCCGGCATCCCCGTCGGCACTGTCACCACGCCCGGCGGAGCCCTCGCGGCCCCCGTCACCCCGGCCCTCCGAGGCAGCGGGGTATGCGTACTCGGCCCAGTCGGTTCGTCGTGTCATCGGTCAGCTCTTGGCCGCCGTGGCCTTGGCCTTGGTGGTCTTGGCCGCCGACGCGGGAGCCGGGACCGTCTTGCCGGCCTCGTCCGTGGTCACACCCGGGGCCGTCGAGACCGCCGCGTCCGCACCCGGCTCGGCGGTCGGCTTCTCGGGCCGTACGCCGACGCCCAGCTTCTCCAGGATCTTCTTCTCGATCTCGTTGGCGAGGTCGGGGTTGTCCTTCAGGAAGTTACGGGCGTTCTCCTTGCCCTGGCCGAGCTGGTCGCCCTCGTACGTGTACCAGGCGCCGGCCTTGCGGACGAAGCCGTTCTCCACGCCCATGTCGATCAGGCCGCCCTCGCGGCTGATGCCCTGCCCGTAGAGGATGTCGAACTCGGCCTGCTTGAAGGGCGGGGCGACCTTGTTCTTGACGACCTTGACGCGGGTGCGGTTGCCGACCGCGTCGGTGCCGTCCTTCAGCGTCTCGATACGACGGATGTCGAGTCGCACCGAGGCGTAGAACTTGAGCGCCCGGCCACCGGTCGTGGTCTCCGGGGAGCCGAACATCACGCCGATCTTCTCGCGCAGCTGGTTGATGAAGATCGCGGTGGTCTTGGACTGGTTGAGCGCACTGGTGATCTTCCGCAGCGCCTGGCTCATCAGACGGGCCTGGAGACCGACGTGGCTGTCACCCATCTCGCCCTCGATCTCCGCGCGCGGGACGAGCGCGGCGACGGAGTCGATGACGATGAGGTCCAGGGCACCGGAGCGAACCAGCATGTCCACGATTTCCAGGGCCTGCTCGCCGTTGTCCGGCTGAGACAGGATCAGGTTGTCGATGTCGACGCCGAGCTTCTTCGCGTACTCGGGGTCGAGGGCGTGCTCCGCGTCGATGAAGGCCACCTGACCGCCGGCCTTCTGCGCGTTCGCCACCGCGTGCAGGGTCAGGGTCGTCTTGCCGGAGGACTCCGGGCCGTACACCTCGACCACTCGGCCGCGCGGCAGACCGCCGACGCCGAGGGCAACATCGAGTGCGGTCGACCCGGTGTGGATGACCTCGATGGGCTCGTTCGGCCGCTCGCCGAGGCGCATCACCGCGCCCTTGCCGAACTGCCGTTCAATCTGTGCGAGAGCGGCGTCGAGCGCCTTCTCGCGGTCAGTACCTGCTGCCATGGGTTCCACCCGATTTGCTTGAGTCGATCGCTTCACGTCAAAGACGCTAACGCCTGCCACTGACAATGCGCCCCGACGCCCGTCCGGCCTGTGGATAACTCGGGCACATCTCCATGAAAACCCTCACGAAATCCCCGTCGAGAGCCTCGCCGGAATCTCCATCAGAATGGATGTTCGATTTTCGTGTCAAGCGTGACACCCGGCACCTCCGAGACTACGTTCGCGGTCCGGCAACGGGCCGGACGCAGGGTGCGACACCCCAGGAATGCATGACATGGGGTGCCCCTCGACCGGACGAGACGGTGCCGTCACGCCGTTGGTGGCGGGCCTACGCGGCGTCCGCCACCGGCACTGCGGCCCGGGCGCCGCTCACGCGGGCGTGGAGCCCTTCCCGGAGCCGGATTCCGGCGGCCCGGCTTCCGGCGCCCCCGCAGAGTCCGCCGAGTCCTCGGGGCCGGCGCCCCGCCGCCCCTCCAGCAGACTCCGCAGCCGCGTGACGAAGCTCGCGCCCCGGCCCCGTCCGCGGTGCCCGTGGACACGGGGGTCGTCCGTGACGTCGTACCGCTTCACGTACGCCCCCAGGAACGCCTGGAGCGTGGCGACCGCCGGGATGGCGATCAGCGCGCCGACGGCGCCGAGGAGCGCGGTGCCGGCGACGACCGAGCCGAAGGCGACCGCGGGATGGATGTCGACGGTCTTCGCGGTCAGCTTGGGCTGCAGCACATAGTTCTCGAACTGCTGGTAGACCACGACGAAGACCAGCACCCACAGCGCGTACCAGGGATCGACGGTGAACGCGATCAGCATCGGCAGGGCGCCCGCCAGATAGGTGCCGATGGTCGGGAGGAACTGGGAGACCAGCCCCACCCAGACAGCCAGCACGGGCGCGTACGGCACGTCCAGGGACTCCAGCAGGATGTAGTGGGCCACCCCGGAGATGAGCGCCATCAGACCGCGCGAGTACAGGTAGCCGCCGGTCTTGTCGACGGCGATCTCCCACGCGCGCAGCACCTCGGCCTGCCGGGCGGGCGGCAGTACGGAGCACAGCGCGCGGCGCAGTCTCGGCCCGTCGGCGGCGAAGTAGAACGAGAACAGGGTGATCGTCAGCAACTGGAAGAGACCGCCGAGGACCTGGGCGGAGACGTCCAGGACGCCGGTGGCGCTGTTCTGGACGTAACTGCGCAGCCAGTCGGAGCGGAGCAGCCCCTCCTGGACGTCCACGCGCTTCAGGTCGGTGTTGAAGTGCGCGTTGATCCAGCTGATGACGGAGTCGAGATAGGCCGGGAAGTCCTCGACGATCTTGATGATCTGGCCCGCGAGCATGGAGCCGAGCAGGGTGATGAATCCGGCGATCGCGATGAGCAGGCCGATGAAGACCAGGAAGGTGGCCAGGCCCCGGCGCATCCCGTGCGCGGCCATCCGGCTCACCGCGGGTTCGATCGCGAGCGCGGCGAAGAACGCGATGAGGACGTTGATCAACAGGCCCGTGAGCTGGTGGAAGGCCCAACTGCCCAGCTGGAACAGGCCGACGAGGGCGAGGGCCAGCATCATGGCGCGCGGCAGCCAGCGCGGCATGCGCGCGCCCTGCCCGGCGGCATTCCCGGCCGGGGGTGTGGGCGGCGTCGTGCCGAACGGGGACGCCTGCTGTCCGAGCTGCCCGGTCTCGTCTGTGGATGCCACGGAGCAAGTCTCGCCCACACCACCGACAATCGGTCGCCGCCCTACGATCTTCGCGGCCGACCGACGTCGCTTCAGTGCGATTTCACCGGTTTTCCGCTGGAACGTTCATGGCCGTGCACACCACACGCCACACGTCCTTCGCCTCCCAGCCGGCGTCCAGGGCCTCGTGGACGGTCCGTCCGCCGAGTTCCGTCATCACGTGATCGCGCGCGAAGGTGTCGGCGTACCCCGAACCGAAGTGATCCGCCATCCGCTGCCAGAAGACCGTCAACCGCATGACGTCAGTATCCCGCCCCTGAGGGTGGGCCCGCGCCGGGACCGCTCACCGGGACCGCTTCGCGCCCTACGGTCAGACGCATGGCCGAAACAGGAGCAGCCCCACTCCCCCCGACGCCCCCGGCGCGTTCCCCGCTCTTCCGTGCCGAGCACTTCGTGTGGCTCACCGCGCGCGTGCTGGAACAGCGCCGCTTCGCGTATCACTTCCTGAACGGGGGCGCCGACGCGGTGGAGACCGCGCTGGACGCCTACCGCAACGAGGACGGCGGATACGGCCACGCGCTGGAACCCGATCTGCGCGGCCCCGTCAGCCAGCCCCTGCACACCGGGCACGCGCTGCGGGTCCTGGACGCCATCGGGCGCTGCGGCGGGCAGCGGGTGGAGCGCGTGTGCCGCTATCTGACCTCCGTCTCCACACCGGACGGCGCGCTGCCGGCGGTCCATCCCAGCCAGCGCGGCTATCCGGCGGCGCCGTTCGTGCAGGTCGTGGCCGAACCGCCGAGCGAACTCCTCGCCACCGGCCCGGTGGTGGGCCTGCTGCACCGCAACGAGGTGTGGCACGCCTGGCTGTTTCGGGCCACGGACTTCTGCTGGCAGGCGGTCGCGTCGCTGGAGAAGTCCCATCCGTACGAGGTGCAGGCCGCCGTCGCCTTCCTGGACTCGGTTCCGGACCGCTCACGCGCGCAGGCGGCGGCCGACCGGCTGGGCCGCCTGGTACGCGAGCACCAGCTCGTGGCACTCGACCCGGAGCGCGTCGACGCCCACCCGGTGGCGCCCGGCTACGCCACGGGCGAGCACCACTTCCCGTACGACTACGCGAGGACTCCGGGCTCACTCGCGCGCGCGTGGTTCACGGACGAGGAGATGACGCGTTCCCTGGACTTCCTCGCGAGCGAGCAGCGCGAGGACGGCGGCTGGCCCGTCCGCCGGCGCGCGTGGGCACCGGGCACCGCCCTGGAGACACGCCCCATGGCGACGGTCGAGGCACTGCGCACCCTGAAGGCGTACGGCCGCCCAGTCGGCTGAACGAGAGCGCGCACAGCCGGCACTCAGCCGGTCATCACCCGCACCCCCGCCGTCACCACCACGGCCGCCGCGACGACGAGCAGGAAGGGAGCACGCAGCACCAGCGCCACGGCGGCTGCGGCGAGCCCTGCGGCCTTCGCGTCCAGGACGAGCACCCGCCCGTCGGCGAAGGCCTGCTGAGCGGTGAGAGCGGCGAGGAGGGCGACGGGCAGCAGGGCGGCCAACCGCCTGACGAGCGGACGTTCCAGGACACCGGCGGGCACGAGGAGCCCGACGAGCTTGACGACGTAACAGCCGAGAGCCGTCACACCGATCGCGATCCAGAAGTTCAACGGTCCCCGCCCTTCCCGCTCTTCGCCCCACGCCGACCCTCCACGCAGAGAACGACCGGCGCCGCGAGCGCGGCCACCAGAACCGGCACACCGCCCGGCAGTACGGGTAGCAGCCCGAGCCCCAGCAGCACGGCGAGGCCCGCGACAGCACGCTCCACACCGGACTTCAGCATGGGTGCGAGCAGCGCCAGGAAGACGGCGGGCCCGGCGGCGTCCAGACCCCACGCGTCGGTGTCCCCGATGGCCTCGGCCCCCAGCCCGCCGAGCAGCGTCGTGAGGTTCCACAGCACGTACAGGGTGAGCCCGGTGACGGCGAATCCGATACGGGCGCTGCGCCGCGTGGGCTGCGCCAGGGCGACCACCGTGGTCTCGTCGATGACCCATTGGGCGGCGAACGGACGCACCGCGCGCGGGAGGGCCAGCAACTGCGACAGCCGCAGCCCGTAGAAGGCGTTCCGCACCCCCAGGAAGAAGGCGCCCGCCGCTGCCGTGAGCGGATTGCCGCCGGCCGCGAGCGCGCCGACGAGCGCGAACTGGGAGGCCCCGGTGAACACCAGGAGGCTGAGCGCACAGGTCTGCAGCAGCGTGAGCCCGCTGCCGACCGAGGTCACCCCGAAGGCGAAACCGGACAGTCCGACGGCGACCCCGACTCCGAGGGCGTCTCGTACGACGGCGGCGTCCGGTTTGCCTCCGTCGTCGGTACGTGTGTCTGCGAGAGCTGTGTGTTCTGCCACCCGTCGGACGGTAAGAGAAGCTGTCCCGGCGGGTCTTGTACGTTCTTGCGCTCCCGCTGGTACGCCCCAGGAGGCACGCCCACGATCCGGGCGAAGTGCCGGTTGAGATGTGGCTGATCGGTAAACCCGACCGCAACAGCCACGTCGGCGGGCGCGGTACCCGCGTCCAGCAGCCGCCGCGCCCGACGCACGCGTGCGTCCGTCAGCCAGGCGTGCGGCGGCAATCCGTACGTGTCACGGAACGCCCGGAGCAGCGCGAAGGGGCTGGTACCCAGATCCTTGGCAAGCCTCTCCAGGGTCGGCGGCTCGGCCATCGTCTCCTCCAGCACAGCACGCGCGCGTGCCGCGATCCGCCCGCCCGCCGTACGCACCGCCCGCTCCTGAAGGACCCCGCCGTTGAGCCGAAGCAACCGGGTCACCGCGACCCGCAGCAACGTGTCGGCGGCCAACGCGTTGCCCTCCTCGGCCGCACGCAGCACCTCATGAACAAGAGCGACCGAGTACGGATCATCAAACACGGGAGCGACAAATCCAGGCGTCCCCCGAATCGCCGTGGTCTCCGCGGCGATCTCCGCGACCACCTCGGGCGCCGGATACACAGCCCCGTACCGCCACCCCTCGGGCACCCCCGCCCGCCCCGTGTGCGGCGTATCGGGATTGACCAACGCGAGCGCCCCCGACCCCGCGTACTGATCGACCCCCCGATGACGAAAGACCTCCACGCCCTCAGTGATGGCAGCGATGACGAAGTTCTCGTGGGTGTGCCGGACAAAGGTCTTCTGGATGTACCGAGCACGCAAAAGATCGACACCGGGCAACTCCACGTACTGCCAGTGCCGAGCCAGCTCCCCCGAACGTGCCATGCCCCCATTCTCCCCGAAGGCGCACAAGCCCGCCGAGGGCCCGCCCCCCACGCAACCCGCCAGCCGCGTACGGCGGGAAGGGGCCGTGTCGGGGGGTGTCCGCCCGCAGCGGCGGGCGTCCATCACCGAGCACATCCAAATCAGGCAGCACCGCCCGACCGAGGACGGACACCCCCCGGCGCGGCCCCGACCCACCACACAACCGAATGCGCGACCACCGACCGGGAGTCGGCACACAACCGCACCCACAGACCACCACACCGCACCCGCCCCACCGCCGGAGGCAAACCCGCAGGTCAGCCCGATTGTCAGTGCCGAGGTGCAGGATGTACGCATGGTCAGCTCCACGCACCGAGCCCTGGACGGCTTCTCCCCCGCGACCCGCGGCTGGTTCACCGGGGCCTTCTCCGCGCCCACCGCGGCCCAGGCGGGCGCGTGGCAGGCCATCGGCGAGGGTTCGGACGTGCTGGTGGTGGCCCCGACCGGCTCCGGCAAGACCCTGGCCGCGTTCCTGGCCGCACTGGACCAGCTCACCTCGACACCCCCGCCGGCCGACCCCCACAAACGCTGCCGCGTGCTCTACGTGTCACCGCTCAAGGCCCTCGCGGTCGACGTGGAACGCAACCTGCGCAGCCCCCTCACGGGCATCCGCCAGGAATCCGTACGTCTGGGCCTGCCCGAGCCCGAGGTCAAGGTGGGCATCCGCTCCGGCGACACCCCGCCCGCCGAGCGCCGCGCCCTCGCCACCCGCCCGCCGGACATCCTGATCACCACCCCGGAGTCGCTGTTCCTGATGCTCACGTCGGCCACGCGCGACGCGCTGACGGGCGTGGAGACGGTGATCCTGGACGAGGTGCACGCGGTCGCGGGCACCAAGCGCGGCGCGCATCTCGCGCTCTCCCTGGAGCGACTGGACGAGCTGCTGCCGAGGCCCGCCCGGCGCATCGGCCTCTCCGCGACCGTCCGCCCGGTCGACGAGATCGCGCGTTACCTCTCCCCCCAGCGCAAGGTGGAGATCGTCCAGCCCAAGTCCGGCAAGGAGTTCGACCTCTCGGTCGTCGTCCCCGTGGAGGACCTGGGCGAACTGGGCGGCTCCCCGGTCGCCGACGCGAACGACGGCGCCGAACGCCCGTCCATCTGGCCGCACGTCGAGGAGCGGATCGCCGATCTCGTCCAGGCGCACCGCTCGACGATCGTGTTCGCCAACTCCCGCCGCCTCGCGGAGCGCCTGTGCAACCGGCTCAACGAGATCGCGTACGAGCGGGCCACCGGTGAGCCCCTGGCCGAACACCACGCGCCCGCGGAGCTGATGGGCGGCTCGGGCGCGGCCCAGGGCGCACCGCCGGTCATCGCCCGGGCCCACCACGGCTCGGTCTCCAAGGAGCAGCGCGCACTGGTCGAGGAGGACCTCAAGGCGGGCCGGCTGCCCGCCGTGGTGGCCACCTCCAGCCTCGAACTGGGCATCGACATGGGCGCCGTGGACCTGGTCATCCAGGTCGAGTCGCCCCCGTCCGTGGCCTCCGGGCTGCAGCGCGTCGGCCGCGCCGGACACCAGGTGGGCGCGGTCTCCACAGGGGTCGTCTTCCCCAAGTACCGGGGAGACCTCGTCCAGGCGGCCGTGGTCACCGAGCGCATGCGCACCGGTTCCATCGAGTCCCTGAAGGTCCCCGCCAACCCCCTGGACGTCCTCGCCCAGCAACTCGTCGCGATGGTGGCGCTGGACACCTGGCAGGTCGACGACCTGCTGTCCACGGTCCGCCGTGCGGCCCCCTTCGCCGCCCTCCCGGAGTCGGCGTTCACCGCGGTCCTGGACATGCTCGCGGGCCGCTATCCGTCCGACGCGTTCGCGGAGCTGCGTCCGCGCGTGGTGTGGGACCGCGTCGCCGGCTCGGTGACCGGCCGCCCGGGTGCACAGCGCCTCGCCGTCACCTCCGGGGGCACGATTCCCGACCGCGGGCTCTTCGGCGTCTTCCTCGCCGGTGCCGACCCCAAGAAGGGTGGCGGCCGGGTCGGCGAGCTGGACGAGGAGATGGTGTACGAGTCCCGCGTGGGCGACGTATTCACGCTCGGTACGAGTTCCTGGCGCATCGAGGACATCACTAGGGACCGCGTCCTGGTGTCCCCCGCTCCCGGGGTCCCCGGCCGCCTCCCCTTCTGGAAGGGCGACCAGCTGGGCCGCCCGCTGGAACTGGGCCGCGCGGTGGGCGCGTTCCTGCGCGAGGTCGGCTCACTGCCCGAGGAGGCCGCCCGCAGCCGCCTGCTCGCCGCCGGACTCGACACCTGGGCCGCGGACAACGTCCTGTCCTACCTGGCCGAACAGCGCGAGGCGTGCGGCCACATCCCGGACGACCGGACCATCGTCGTGGAGCAGTTCCGCGACGAACTCGGCGACTGGCGGGTCGTCGTCCACTCCCCCTTCGGCGCCCAGGTCCACGCCCCCTGGGCGCTCGCGCTGGGCGCCAAGCTCTCCGAGCGGTACGGCATGGACGCCCAGGTCATGCACGCCGACGACGGCATCGTGCTGCGCCTCCCGGACGCCGATCTGATGAGCCTGGACCTGCTCGACCAGGAACCGATGAAGACCGGCACGGAATACGACGCGGAGCAGGCCCCCGTGGGCGCGGCGGACGTGACCTTCGACAAGGGTGAGGTCGACCGGATCGTCACCGACGAGGTGGGCGGCTCGGCCCTGTTCGCGGCCCGCTTCCGCGAGTGCGCCGCGCGCGCCCTGCTGCTCCCCCGCCGCAGCCCCGGCAAGCGCACCCCGCTCTGGCAGCAGCGCCAGCGGGCCTCCCAACTGCTCCAGGTGGCCAGCGAGTTCGGTTCGTTCCCCATCGTCCTCGAAGCGGTCCGCGAATGCCTCCAGGACGTCTTCGACGTACCCGGGCTCGTGGAACTGATGGGCGACATCGAGTCCCGCAAGGTCCGCCTGGTCGAGGTCACCACCTCGGAGCCCTCCCCCTTCGCCCGCTCCCTCCTCTTCGGATACGTCGCCCAGTTCCTGTACGAGGGCGACTCCCCGCTGGCCGAGCGGCGCGCCGCCGCCCTGTCGCTGGACTCGCGGCTGCTGGCCGAGCTGCTGGGCCAGGCGGAGCTGCGCGAGCTGCTGGACGCCGAGGTGCTGACGGAGCTGGAGCGGGAACTCCAGTGGCTCACCGAGGACCGACGCGTGAAGGACGCCGAAGGCGTCGCGGACCTGCTGCGCATGCTGGGCCCGCTCACCGACGCCGAGTTGGCCGAGCGCGGCGCCGACTCGCGGTGGGCCCGGGAGCTGGCCGGCGCCCGCCGCGCGATCAGGGTCCGTATCGGCGGCGCCGACCACTGGGCGGCGATCGAGGACGCGGGCCGTCTGCGGGACGCGCTCGGTACGGCACTGCCGGTCGGCGTCCCGGAGGCATTCACCGAGCCGGTCAAGGACCCGCTCGGTGACCTCCTCGCCCGTCACGCCCGCACCCACGGCCCGTTCACCTCGGCCACGGCGGCGGCCAGGTTCGGCCTGGGCGTGGCGGTCACCGAGGGCGCGCTCCAGCGGCTGGCGGCGAACGGCCGTGTCGTACAGGGGGAGTTCCACCCGGCAGGCATCGGCCAGGAGTGGTGCGACGCGACGGTCCTGCGCCGCCTCCGACGCCGTTCACTGGCCGCCCTGCGGCACGAACTGGAGCCGGTGCCCCCTGCGGCGCTCGCGCAGTTCCTGCCCCAGTGGCAACACATCGGCAAGGGCCACGGGCTGCGCGGCATCGACGGACTGGTGCGTGCGGTCGAGCAGTTGCAGGGCGCCTCCGTGCCCGCATCCGCCCTGGAGAAGCTGGTCCTGCCGTCCCGGGTGGCGAACTACGCCCCCGCGATGCTCGACGAACTCACGGCAGCCGGGGAGATCGTCTGGGCCGGAGCGGGCGCCCTCCCCGGCAAGGACGGCTGGGTGTCCCTGTACCTCGCGGACGCGGCCCCGCTGCTCCTGCCACCGCCCCACCCCCTGGAACCCACCGCACTCCACCAGTCCGTCCTCGACACCCTCACCGGGGGCTACGGGCTCTTCTTCCGCCAGATCGCCGACCAGATCCGCGCCACCACGCACCCGGACGCCACGGATCCCCAACTGGCCGACGCCGTCTGGGACCTGGCCTGGTCGGGCCGGCTCACGAACGACACGCTCGCCCCGATGCGCTCCCTGCTCGGCTCGGGCCGTACGGCGGGCTCGACGGCACACCGGGCGAAACGCGCAGTCCCGCGCGGCCGGTACGGCTCGCTTACGGCCGCCGCACGCCCCACCTCACGCAGCGGCCCCCCGACCGTGGCAGGCCGCTGGTCCCTGCTCCCCTCCCATGAGCCCGACCTCACCGTCCGCGCCCACGCCCTGGCCCGCACCCTGCTCGACCGCCACGGCGTGGTGACCCGGGGAGCCGTCGCCGCAGAAGGCGTGGAGGGCGGCTTCTCGGCCGTGTACCGCATCCTCTCCGCCTTCGAGGACAGCGGTCAGGCCCGTCGCGGCTACGTGGTGGAGGGCCTCGGCGCCGCCCAGTTCGCCATGGACGGCGCGGTCGACCGCCTCCGGGCAACAGCGAACGCCCGAGACCGCGGCGACTACCGGCCCACCCCGACCTCCGGCCCGACCGACGCGCACGACGCCGCCACCCCCGCAGACCACGCCTTCGCAGAAGACCTCGACTTCGACTTCGGCCCCGATTCCCCCCACGCCCCCACCGCCCGGAACCCCCACACGCCCGCCCACGGCTTCGCCGAGACCGCCCTGCCCCGCCCCTACTCCCCCACCTCCTCACCCCCCTCCTCCGGAGCCACCCGTGCCGTAGTACTCGCAGCCGCAGATCCGGCGAACGCGTACGGCGCCGCGCTCCCCTGGCCCGAGCCCCCGACCGGCGCCGGTCACAAGGCGGGCCGCAAGGCCGGTTCGCTGGTGGTACTGGTCGACGGAGAGCTGACGCTCTACATGGAACGAGGCGGCAAGACACTCCTGGCCTGGCCCTCCGAACCGGACGTCCACCCCACCGAGGACCCCCGTCTGCACGCGGCGGCGGAAGCCCTGGCCGCAGCGGCCCGCGCAGGCTCCCTCGGCACGGTCACGGTGGAGCGGGTCAACGGCGCAGCAGCCCTGACCTCCCCCTTCGGCACCCTCCTGGAAGGAGCGGGCTTCATCGCGACCCCGCGCGGCCTGCGCCTACGCGCATGACCCATCACAGCCCCCACGCCGACATGCCACCCTGGTCCCATGCCCGAAGGTGACACGGTCTGGCAGGCCGCGAGGAGACTGCACACCGCACTCGCCGGGAAGGTGCTGACCCGCTCCGACCTCCGCGTGCCCAAGTACGCCACGGCCGACCTCACCGGCCGCACCGTCCTGGAGGTCACCCCACGCGGCAAGCACCTCCTCACCCGTGTGGAGGGCGGCCTGACCCTCCACTCGCATCTGCGGATGGATGGCTCCTGGAAGGTGTACGAGAACGGCAGCCGCTGGAGCGGCGGCCCCTCGCACCAGATCCGGGCGATCCTCGGCACCGCGGACCGCACCGCCGTCGGCTACCGCCTCCCCGTACTCGAACTCCTCCGCACCACCGACGAACACCGCGCCGTCGGCCACCTCGGCCCCGACCTCCTGGGCCCCGACTGGGACCCCGACCAGGCACTCGCCAACCTCCTCGCGGACCCCGCCCGCCCCCTCGGCGAGGCCCTGCTCGACCAGCGCAATCTCGCCGGCATCGGCAACGTCTACAAGAGCGAGCTGTGCTTCCTCCTGGGCGTCACCCCATGGCTCCCCCTCGGCGACCTGCCCGCCGACCGCACCGCGAAGCTGCCCGCACTCGCGAAGAAACTCCTCGAAGCCAACCGGGACCGCCCGGTCCGCAGTACGACGGGCCTGCGCGGCCAGGACCTCTTCGCGTACGGCCGCGCGCCCCGCCCCTGTCTGCGCTGCCGCACCCCGATCCGCGTCGCCGACCAGGGCGACGGCTCCCGCGAACGCCCCACCTACTGGTGCCCGACCTGCCAACCGGGCCCGGCCCCGGCCCCCGGCGCCGCGCGAGCCCGGCGCAAGTCACCCCCGTACAACTGACCCGTACACCTGACACCC
This sequence comes from Streptomyces sp. GQFP, assembly GCF_021545335.1. Taxonomy (GTDB): domain Bacteria; phylum Actinomycetota; class Actinomycetes; order Streptomycetales; family Streptomycetaceae; genus Streptomyces. The sequence continues at coordinate 2,335,154 of NZ_CP089312.1, forward strand.
CACACAAGCAGTTGACGACCCGTCAGGAACCCTCGTACCGTCCCAGCATGCCCGTACAGGCGTACGACCTCACCGGACGCACCGCATTCGTCACCGGGGCCGCCAGCGGCATCGGACGCGCATCCGCCGTACTGCTCGCCGAAGCGGGCGCCGTGGTGCACTGCGCCGACCGGGACGCGCAGGGCCTGCACGAGACGGCGACCCTGATCAAGGGCATGGGCGGCACGGCCCGTACCCACCACCTGGACGTCACCGACCGGGCCCAGGTCCGGCAGGCCGTGGCCGCGTGCGAGCGACTGGACGTCATGGCGGCGGTCGCCGGGATCATGCACAGCAGCCCCGTACTGGAGACCCGCGACGAGGATCTGGACCGGGTCCTGGGCGTCAACTTCAAGGGCGTGCTGTACGCCTGCCAGGAGGCGGCCCGCCTGATGATCTCCAGGAACACCAGGGGCAGCATCGTCACCATGGCCTCGGGCGCCGTCGACACCGGCAACCCCGGCCTGCTCTGCTACGGCGTGGCGAAGGCGTCGGTCGTCCAGCTCACGAAGACGCTGGCCGCCGAGATCGGACGCCACGGCATCCGCGTCAACGCCGTCGCGCCCGGCTGGATCCGTACGCCGATGACCGACCGCCACGACGGCGAGGCGCAGGCGCACACCGAGGCGCTGATGTCCCGGATGGCCCCGCTGGGCCGGGTCGGCGAACCGGAGGAGGTCGCCCACGCGGTGCTGCACCTGGCGTCCGACGCGTCGGCGTTCACGACGGGCCAGATCCTCCGCCCGAACGGCGGCGTAGCGATGCCCTGGTAGGACCGACACCCCCACCGGCACCCCCGTCAGCCAGCCCCGGAACCCCCCGCACCGCCCGCCCCTTCGGCACACAGTGCACCGGCAACAGACTCAGCCCCCACCCCCCGGCCGCGACCGCCCCCTCCAGCACCCCCGCCCCGGGCGCCAGCGCGAGCCGCAGCACGGCCCACCACCACACGGCACCGAGCCCCAGCAGCGCCCCCCAGCGAACTATCCGCACCGCCATGGCTCACCTCCAGCCTCACGCTAGAACGCCACGCTCACCCGCAAACAGGGCGCATCACCGGCACAGAGGAGCACCGCTTTCCCAGCGACGACCGCCCAAGAACCCGCACGCGCCCGCCTCCTCCCCACCATGACCGCCCCACGACACACCGGCAAACGCACCCGGGACGGCCCCACCAGTGGACCCACAACGCGAAAACCCCGACCGCGCTCCTCCGGATCTCCCCGGAGAAGCCCCGGCCGGGGCTCTCACACACTCACTGGTCGTGCTGTTCGTGCACCTCAGGCGGCGACGACATCCACCGCCTCGGCGGGCGCCTTGATGGTCACCCGTTCCGGTGGCACACCGGCCACCGAGACGGAACCGAGCATTGGACGCACCGGCGTGGGTACAGGCTCGTTGGCCGCAGCAGACTGGGCCAGCTCGGCGAGGGCGAGCTCATCGCTCACTTCCCGCATGAGCTCGGACATCCGTACGTCCAGCGCGTCGCAGATCGCGGACAGCAGCTCGGAGGATGCCTCCTTCTGCCCCCGCTCCACCTCGGAGAGATAGCCGAGTGAGACTCGGGCGGACGAGGAGACTTCGCGCAGAGTACGGCCCTGGCGCTGGCGCTGCCGACGCAGCACGTCACCCAACAGGCGACGGAGCAGAATCATCGGTGGCTCCCTCCTCGGACCGTGTAGCCGCATCCTTCACGCCCCACCGTACCGCCTTGCGCCGCGGCCGTGCGGGGAGCGATGTCGTGTTCACTCAGGGCTGCAAACATCAGGTCCCCCCGTTCTGTTCCGTATCCTGTGCCCGCTCATTCCCGGTCTGTTCGCCCGCAATCCCCTCCAGGAGGAGTGCGAGTACGCTCCGTACACTCTCCATACGAATTTCCGCCCGGGAGCCGTTCAACCGCAGGGACGCCACTTTTCCGCCACCTTCGGCGCCGGAGTCCGCTCCGAAAGGGCCGTCCACGGCCACGAAAACCGTCCCGACGGGCTGCCCGTCCTGCGGATCCGGGCCGGCCACACCGGTCGTCGCGATGCCCCAGTCGGCGCCGAGAATCCGGCGGACTCCGGCCGCCATCTGTGCCGCGACCTGCGGGTTCACCGCCCCCTTGGCGGCCAGCAGGGTGGCGTCGACATCAAGCACCTGGTGCTTCAGCTCGGTCGCGTACGCCGTCACCGCACCCCGGAACACCTTGGAGGCTCCGGGCACCGATGTGATCTCCGCCGCAACGAGACCACCCGTGAGGGACTCCGCGACAGCGAGCGTCTCACCCTTCACCGTCAGTAGTCTCACCACGTCGGCGGCCACGGAACTCACCGTTCCGCCTCCGCCGACGCGGCCTCACGCTCGGCGATTCCCTGCCTGCGCAGCACAATGGCCTGTCTTACATAGTCGAGCCCGGTCACCACGGTCAGCACGACCGCCGCGGCCATCACCCAGAACCTCAGCGTCGCCAGCGGACCCGTCAGCGCCAGGACGTACATCCCGACGGCCACGCCCTGCGTCAGCGTCTTGACCTTGCCGCCGCGGCTCGCGGGGATCACCCCGTACCGGATCACGACGAAGCGCAGCAGGGTGATCCCGAGTTCACGCCCGAGGATCACACCGGTCACCCACCACGGCAGATCGCCGAGGGCGGAGAGACAGATCAGCGCCGCTCCCATGATCGCCTTGTCGGCGATGGGGTCGGCGATCTTCCCGAAGTCGGTGACGAGGTCGTACGTACGTGCCAGATGGCCGTCGAAGATGTCGGTGATCATGGCGACGGCGAAGGCCGCCCAGGCGAGCGAGCGCCACGCCGGGTCGTACCCGCCGTCGGCCAGCATCAGGGCGACGAAGCCCGGCACCAGCAGCAGCCGGATCATCGTAAGAATGTTCGCGATGTTCCAGAGGCTGGCCTGATTGACGGCCGCGGCGCCCAGCTTCCCGCCGCGCACCGCCTTCGCACCCCCCTGAGCACCGGAATCCCCGGAGTCGAGGGAGGGCGCCCCTGACGCCGTGGAGCCGACAGCGGACCCCACGGGCCCAGAAACGACCGAGGAACCGGAGACCCCGGTGGCACCCAACGCGCCCGGCACACCCACCGCTCCCGGCACGCCTTTGGCGTTCCGCGCGCTGGAGGAGCCGCCCGCTGCGGATGCCGGGACTCCGGTCATCTGGCCGCCTCCTCTGACTCCGAACACGCGAGCGAGCCGAGCGAGCCCGGGAGCAGCTCGGCCACCAGGTCGACACCTTCCGTACCGACCACCTTGGCCTCGACGATACGGCCGACGCTCGGGCCTTCGCCGCCCGTGAGGCCCTCGAAGTCCGCGAAGTTGGTGAACAGCACCTGGCCGTCCGTCTCCGGCGCCTGGTGCTCACCCCTGCCGTACGCACCCTCCTCGCCGCCGACCGACTCGACCAGCACCCGCAAGGTCTCACCGACACGCTCCTCGGCGCGCTGCGAGACCAGCTCCTCGGCCAGCCGCGAGACCCGGGCGAGCCGGGCCGCGACGACGTCCTCGTCCAGCTTGTTCTCGTACGTGGCCGCTTCCGTGCCGTCCTCGTCGGAGTACCCGAAGACCCCGATGGCGTCCAGGCGCGCGTTGTTCAGGAACCGCTCCAGCTCCGCCAGGTCGGCCTCGGTCTCACCGGGGAAGCCCACGATGAAGTTGGACCGCACACCGGCCTGCGGGGCCTTGCTCCGGATGGTGTCGAGCAGCTCCAGGAAGCGGTCGGTGTCACCGAAGCGCCGCATCGCGCGCAGCACGTCGGGCGCGGAGTGCTGGAAGGAGAGGTCGAAGTAGGGGGCGACCTTGGGGGTCGAGGTCAGTACGTCGATGAGCCCCGGGCGCATCTCGGCGGGCTGGAGGTAGCTCACGCGCACGCGCTCGATGCCGTCGACGTCCGCCAGCTCGGGCAGCAGCGACTCCAGGAGGCGGATGTCGCCCAGGTCCTTGCCGTACGAGGTGTTGTTCTCGGAGACGAGCATGACCTCCTTGACGCCCTGCTCGGCGAGCCACCTGGTCTCGTTCAGTACGTCGCTAGGGCGGCGCGAGATGAAGGAGCCGCGGAAGGACGGGATGGCGCAGAAGGAGCAGCGCCGGTCGCAGCCGGAGGCGAGCTTCACCGAGGCGACGGGCGCGCCGTCGAGCCGCCGGCGCAGCGGCGCACGCGGTCCGGAGACCGGGGCGACACCTTCGGGAAGGTCGGCGGGGGCCTCGACGGGCTCCACCGGGGTTGCGTCAGCGTCCGTGGCGGTGCCGTGCCCCGGAAGAGCGACCCCCGCACCCGCGCTCTGCCGCTCCGCCGGGCTGATCGGCAGCAGCTTGCGCCGGTCGCGCGGGGTGTGCGAGGCGTGGATGCCGCCGTTCAGGATGGTCTGCAGGCGGTCGGAGATGTCGGAGTAGTCGTCGAAGCCGAGCACGCCGTCGGCCTCGGGGAGGGCCTCGGCGAGTTCCTTGCCGTACCGCTCGGCCATGCAGCCCACCGCCACGACGGCCTGGGTTCTGCCGTGCCCCTTGAGGTCGTTGGCCTCCAGGAGGGCGTCGACGGAGTCCTTCTTGGCGGCCTCGACGAAGCCACAGGTGTTGACGACAGCGACGTCCGCGTCCTCGGCGTCCTCCACGAGTTGCCAGCCGTCCGCCTCCAAGCGGCCTGCGAGCTCCTCCGAGTCCACCTCGTTACGGGCGCAGCCAAGGGTGACGAGTGCGACGGTACGGCGTTCAGGCATGGGCTCAAGACTACTTCGTCCCACTGACACCCCACGTCGACGGGGACACCCCACGCAGACGGGGCCGGCCCCGTCTGGGCCAGCCCCGTACCTGTGAACACCGAAAGCGCGCTACCGCCTAGCCGACCTCGGGGTCGCCCTTCGTGTAGGTGAGCCGCTCGACGGCTCCCGGCTGGAACTCGTCCTCGATCTTCTTGCCGTTCACGTACAGCTGGATCGCGCCCGCGTCACCCAGGACGAGGTTGATCTCCTCGTTGTCCTGGAAGGTCTGGGACTGACCCTGCTTGAGCAGGCCGTCGAAGAGCAGCCGGCCGTTGTGGTCCTTGGCGGAGATCCAGCTGCGCCCGTCCGCGGCGCTCACCTGGACGGTCACCTTGTCGCGCGGCGCCGCCGCGATCGCGCTGTCCGACGGGTCCGGCTTCGGGTCGGCGGGCTTGTCCTTCTTGGGTGTGGGCGAGGCCGACTGACTGGCCGTGGGCGTGGAGCCCTCGGCCACCCCCGCCTGCGTGCCTTCGTTGTCGTCGCCCCCGTTGACCAGGGTGAAGCCGACGAAGCCGATCACGGCGACGATCGCGGCGACCATCGCCGCGGTCCAGTTCGGACCGCGCCGCTCGGGGCGGATGCGTTCCGCCTCGAACAGGGGTGCGGCCGGGGTCGGCGCCGGACGCCCGCCGCGGGCGTCGGCGAACTGCGCGAGCAGCGGTTCGGGATCGAGGTGGACGGCGCGAGCGAGGGTTCGGATGTGCCCGCGCGCGTAGACGTCTCCGCCGCAGGCGTCGAAGTCGTCCTGTTCGATCGCGTGCACGATGGCGATCCGGACCCGGGTGGCGGAGCTGACGTCGTCGACGGTCAGCCCGGCCGCGATGCGGGCCTGTTGGAGGGCGCGACCGATCGAGGGGCGGGCTGCTTCCTCGCGGTCGTCGCGGTCTTCTTCGGACGGACGCTCGCCTTGTGGGGAGTTGCCGATGGACACGGGGGCGCCTTTCGAGCGTTTAGCCACCTGTGCTGGAGGTTCAGTTTAGGGGGGTTCGGAAAGGGTGGGGCAACTGGGCGGAGGGACTTTGTACGCCATCGGAATGGCCAGGACACGCCGATGGTCAGGTCATGGTGAGGCAAGGATCTGTCGCCTCCCTCAACTTGACGTACGCCGAAGGGAAACGGTTGCTCAATGATCCCTTACGAGTGAGTCACGATCGACCACCCGGTTGCCGCACACACGGACACCGCACACCGGGCGAGTCCCTACGACTCAGTCTCCCCACGAATCACCGCGAGCATCTCGTCCAGACCGTCAGCCTTCACAAGAACGTCACGCGCCTTGGAGCCCTCGCTCGGCCCGACGATCCCCCGCGTCTCCATGAGGTCCATCAGCCGCCCCGCCTTGGCGAATCCGACCCGCAGCTTGCGCTGGAGCATCGACGTGGATCCGAACTGGCTGCTGACGACGAGTTCGGCCGCCGCGCACAGCAGTTCGAGGTCGTCGCCGATCTCCTCGTCGATCTCCTTCTTCTGCTTGGTGCCCACGGTGACGTCGTCCCGGAAGACCGGCGCCATCTGGTCCTTGCAGTGCTGGACGACGACCGCGACCTCGTCCTCGGTCACGAAGGCGCCCTGCATACGGGTGGGCTTGTTGGCGCCCATCGGCAGGAACAGCCCGTCGCCCTTGCCGATCAGCTTCTCGGCGCCGGGCTGGTCCAGGATGACCCGCGAGTCGGCCAGGGACGAGGTGGCGAAGGCGAGCCTTGACGGCACGTTCGCCTTGATCAACCCGGTCACCACATCAACAGAGGGCCGCTGCGTGGCGAGGACCAGGTGGATGCCGGCCGCGCGCGCGAGCTGCGTGATGCGCACGATCGCGTCCTCGACGTCCCTGGGGGCCACCATCATCAGGTCGGCCAGCTCGTCGACGATCACCAGCAGGTACGGGTACGGCGACAGCTCGCGCTCACTGCCCTCGGGCAGCTTGACCTTGCCGTTCCTGATGGCCTCGTTGAAGTCGTCGATGTGCCGGAACCCGAACGCGGCCAGATCGTCGTACCGCAGATCCATTTCCCGTACGACCCACTGGAGCGCCTCCGCGGCCCGCTTCGGGTTGGTGATGATCGGCGTGATCAGGTGCGGGATGCCCTCGTACGCGGTCAACTCGACGCGCTTGGGGTCGACGAGGACCATACGGACGTCCTCGGGGGTCGCCCGGACCATGATCGACGTGATCAGGCAGTTGATGCAGGACGATTTGCCCGAACCGGTCGCACCTGCGACGAGCATGTGCGGCATCTTGGCGAGGTTGGCCATCACATAGCCGCCCTCGACGTCCTTGCCCAGCGCGACCAGCATCGGGTGGTCGTCCTCGGCGGCGTCGGCCAGCCGGAGCACGTCCCCCAGGTTGACCATCTCGCGGTCGGTGTTGGGGATCTCGATGCCGACCGCCGACTTGCCGGGGATCGGGCTGATGATCCGTACGTCGGGGCTGGCGACGGCGTACGCGATGTTCTTGGCGAGGGCGGTGATCCGCTCGACCTTCACCGCGGGGCCCAGTTCGACCTCGTACCGCGTGACCGTCGGACCGCGGGTGAAGCCCGTGACCGCGGCGTCGACCTTGAACTCCATGAAAACGTTCGTGAGAGAGGCGACCACCGCGTCGTTCGCCGCGCTGCGGGTCTTGCCGGGGCCGCCGCGCTCCAGGAGGTCGAGCGAGGGCAGCGAGTAGGTGATGTCCCCGGAGAGCTGGAGCTGTTCGGCGCGCGGCGGCAGGTCGCGCATCTCCTCCGGCGGCGCCTTCGTGAGGTCCGCGACCGCGGCCTTGACCGGCTCCGCCTTGAGCTTCTCCTGCTTGGGCCGCGCCGCCGGTACGGGAGTGGGCGTCGGCGTCGTCTCCTCGCGGTCGCCGCCCGCGCTCACCCCCTGGGTGAGGTCGGCGACGATCGGCGAGGGCGGCATGCCGTGCAGAACGGCCCCGTCGAGGGCTGCGGCGGCCGCTGCGGCGACGTCCACGGCGTCCATCGGCCGCCCGGGGTCGGGCTGCCGTACGGAGCGCCTGGGGCGGCTCCGGCGCTTGGAGAGCGCGTCCTGCTCGGCGCCGTCCGGGTCGTACGCCTCGGGGGCGGACCCGCGCCTGCGGGGGCGCGCGGGCAGCGACTCGCGCCACTGGTCCTCGTACTGCTCGTCGTCCTCGGAGAACGCGTCGTCCTCGGGGTCGTGGAGGATGCCGAGCCGGACCCCGAGCTGCCGCAGCCGCTGCGGAATCGCGTTGACGGGCGTCGCGGTGACCACGAGCAGCCCGAACACGGTGAGCAGCACCAGCAGCGGTACGGCGAGGACCTGGCCCATGGTGTACGTCAGCGGGGTGGCCGCTCCCCAGCCGATGAGCCCGCCGGCGTCCCTTATGGCCTGCATGCCCTCGCTGCGCGCGGGGGCGCCGCACGCGATGTGGACCTGCCCGAGCACACCGATGACGAGCGCGGACAGCCCGATGACGATCCGGCCGTTGGCCTCGGGCTTCTCGGGGTGCCGGATGAGCCGTACGGCGATGACCGCCAGCAGTATCGGCACCAGCAGGTCGAGCCGGCCGAACGCGCCGGTGACCAGCATCTCGACGAGGTCGCCGACGGGACCGCGCAGGTTGGACCAGGTGCCCGCGGCGACGATCAGCGCGAGGGCGAGCAACAGCAGTGCCACGCCGTCCTTCCGGTGTGCCGGGTCGAGGTTCTTCGCACCCTGCCCTATCCCGCGGAACACGGCACCGACGGCGTGCGCGATGCCGAGCCACAGGGCGCGTACGAGGCGGTAGACGCCCCCGGTCGGGCTGGGCGCCGGAGCGGGCGCGGCCTTCTTCGCCGCTGTCTTCTTGGCGGGCGCCCTCTTCGCGGGGGCTTTTTTCGCCGCGGCCTTCTTCGCCGGAGCCTTCGCGGACGCGGCTGCCTTCTTCGCGGGCGGCTTCTTGGCTGCGGAAGGACGTGGGGCCATGTGTGTGAGGTTACCGGTGGAGGCGACAGCCGACACGTGTGTAACTGCTTCACCCGTTCGTGTCGCCCTGGCGTGAGCGCGAAACTGACGCGCGCTCACGCGCAACTACGCCCGACGCACGGGTGAGTTCGACGACTTCGGGCGGGGAATGACGACCGGCGTACGGGTCAGTTCTGCGACGGCACCGAGGGTGCCCCGCTCCCGGTTCCCGGTTCGAGCGCGTCCAGGGCCCGGCGCAGGCCGGTCAGTTTGCGTTCGAGATGGGCTGCCGTGGCCACCGCCGCCGCGTCCGCCGACTCGTCGTCGAGCTGTTTGGACAGCGCCTCGGCCTGTTCCTCGACGGCCGCGAGCCGCGCGGACAGTTCGGCGAGCAGGCCCGCCGGCTCCTTGGCCGCGCCTACCGCGGCCTTGCCGCCACCGCCCTCCAGCTGGAGCCGCAACAGGGCGGCCTGCTCCCGGAGTTGGCAGTTCTTCATGTACAGCTCGACGAACACCGAGACCTTCGCCCGCAGCACCCACGGGTCGAACGGCTTGGAGATGTAGTCCACCGCACCCGCCGCGTATCCCCGGAAGGTGTGGTGCGGACCGTGGTTGATCGCGGTGAGGAAGATGATCGGGATGTCCCGGGTCCGCTCCCGCCGCTTGATGTGCGCGGCCGTTTCGAAGCCGTCCATGCCCGGCATCTGGACGTCCAGCAGAATGACCGCGAAGTCGTCCGTCAGAAGTGCCTTGAGCGCTTCCTCCCCGGACGATGCCCGCACCAGTGTCTGATCCAACGCAGAGAGGATGGCCTCCAGCGCCAGCAGATTCTCCGGCCGGTCATCGACCAGGAGGATCTTGGCCTTCTGCACCATGGCCCGCCCTCCTCGCCCCGGCTTGGGGCCTCCCCTGTCCTCAGGACTTGGGGCAACGCCACCGCGCGCCGCCCCAGGGGACGGCTCCCTTGCGCCGCCCGTCCTCGTGCCGGTCATGGTAGCCGCACCCCGCCTGTCGCCACACCCTGTCACCGCGATGTCACTGTGCACGTAGCAGAAACGTAGCGGGAGACCAGAAGGTTCCCCGAATCCCGTACTTCTACACGGCTTCGGCCACACTGAGTCAGCAACTCCGGGTGAACACCGGAGGTTCCCGCCCTCGCGTCGAAAACACCCAGCTCAGCCGTCACTCCTCCCGCATCCACTGCTCCATCACCGACAGCAGGTGATCGGGGTCGACGGGCTTGGTCACATAGTCCGAGGCCCCCGACTCGATCGCCTTCTCCCGGTCGCCCTTCATCGCCTTCGCGGTCAGCGCGATGATCGGCAGCCCGGCGAACTGCGGCATCCTGCGGATCGCCGTGGTCGTCGCGTATCCGTCCATCTCGGGCATCATGATGTCCATCAGTACGACTGTCACATCGTCGTGCTGTTCCAGGACTTCGATGCCTTCCCGGCCGTTCTCTGCGTACAGCACCGACAGCCCGTGCTGCTCCAGGACGCTCGTCAGCGCGAACACGTTGCGGATGTCGTCGTCGACGATCAGCACCTTCTCGCCGTCGAAGTGGATACCCCGGCGCGGCTGTTGCGGCGCCTCCTGCTCGCCCGCCGCCGCCCAATGGCCGTTCGCCCTGGAGGAGGCGTTCAGTTCGGCCACCGACACGGCCCTGCGGCGCCGCCTGAAGAGCGCGGCGGGCCCGTTCTGCGCCTCCTGGTACGACTTCACCTCGGCCGGGGTCTCGATGTCCGCACCGGCCAGCTCCGCCTCGGAGGCCAGCAGTTCGCCGACCTCCAGGGAGGGCGTCAGCTGCGCGTAGCCCTGCGGAGGCAGTTCACTCGGATGCAGCGGCAAATACAGCGTGAACGTCGAACCGCGGCCCGGCTCGCTCTGCGCGTGGATCTCGCCGCCGAGCAGCCGCGCGATCTCCCGCGAGATGGACAGCCCCAGACCCGTACCTCCGTACTTGCGACTGGTCGTGCCGTCCGCCTGCTTGAACGCCTCGAAGATCACCCGCATCTTGCTGGCCGCGATACCGATGCCGGTGTCGGTCACCGAGAACGCGATCAGGTCGGCGTCCGCGTCCCGCAGCGAGCCCGCCTCCAGCAACTGCTCCCGGATGGCGACCGGCACCTCCGCACCGGCCGGCCGGATGACGAGTTCGACCGCTCCCGTGTCGGTGAACTTCACCGCGTTGGACAGCAGGTTGCGCAGCACCTGGAGCAGCCGTTGCTCGTCGGTGTGCAGCGTGGCGGGCAGGTCAGGCGAGACCCGTACGGAGAAGTCGAGGCGCTTCTCGGCGGTCAGCGGCCGGAAGGTGGCCTCCACGTAGTCGACGAGCTGCACGAGCGCGATGCGCGTCGGGGAGACGTCCATCTTGCCCGCCTCGACCTTCGACAGATCGAGGATGTCGTTGATCAGCTGCAGCAGGTCCGAGCCCGCCCCGTGGATCGTCTCGGCGAACTCGACCTGCTTCGGGGTGAGGTTGGTGTCCGCGTTGTCGGCGAGCAGCTTGGCCAGGATCAGCAGCGAGTTGAGCGGCGTACGCAGCTCGTGCGACATGTTGGCGAGGAACTCGCTCTTGTAGCGCATCGACACGGCGAGTTGCTCGGCGCGCTCCTCCAGGACCTGCCGCGCCTCCTCGATCTCCGTGTTCTTGACCTCGATGTCGCGGTTCTGCTGGGCCAGCAGTTCGGCCTTCTCCTCCAGCTCCGCGTTGGACGACTGAAGGGCCTTCTGCCGGTTCTCCAGCTCGGCCGAGCGCTCCCTCAGCTGCTCGGTCAGCTCCTGCGACTGCTTCAGCAGCACCTCCGTCTTGGTGTTGACGGAGATGGTGTTGACGCTCGTCGCGATCATCTCGGCGATCTGGTTGAGGAAGTCCTTCTGGATCTGCGTGAACGGCGTGAACGACGCCAGTTCGATGACCCCGAGCACCTTCCCCTCGAACAGCAGCGGCAACACGATCACCTGCGCGGGCGGCGCCTCGCCGAGCCCCGAGGAGATCTTCAGATAGCCGCTCGGGGCGTTCTCCACGAGGATCGTGCGCTTCTCCTGCGCGGCGGTCCCGACCAGCGCCTCACCGGGCCGGAACGAGGTCGGCATGGAGCCCATGGAGTAGCCGTACGAGCCGAGCATGCGCAGTTCGTACGCGTTCTCCGGGACGCCTCCCGGGTCCTTGGCGTCGACCGTCTGCATCGCCAGGAAGAACGCGCCGTGCTGGGCGGTGACGACCGGCGTCAGCTCGCTCATGATCAGCGAGGCCACGTCGTCGAGGTCCCGGCGGCCCTGCATCAGGGCGGAGATCCGGGCCAGGTTGCCCTTGAGCCAGTCCTGTTCCTTGTTGGCGATCGTGGTGTCGCGCAGGTTGGCGATCATCTTGTTGATGTAGTCCTGAAGTTCCTGGATCTCGCCGGAGGCGTCCACGTCGATCTTCAGGTTGAGGTCGCCACGGGTCACCGCGGTCGCCACGCGCGCGATGGCACGCACCTGCCGGGTCAGGTTCCCGGCCATCTCGTTCACCGACTCGGTGAGGTCGCGCCAGGTGCCGTCGACGTCACGCACACGTGCCTGACCGCCGAGCTGGCCCTCCGTACCCACCTCGCGGGCGACTCGGGTGACCTCCTCGGCGAAGGACGACAGTTGATCAACCATGGTGTTGATCGTCGTCTTGAGCTCAAGGATCTCGCCGCGAGCGTCAATGTCGATCTTCTTCGTCAAGTCCCCCTTGGCGATGGCCGTCGTGACCATCGCGATGTTGCGCACCTGGCCGGTCAGGTTGGACGCCATCCCGTTCACCGACTCGGTGAGGTCCTTCCACGTACCCGACACACCCGGTACGCGCGCCTGCCCGCCCAGGATGCCGTCCGTACCCACCTCACGGGCCACCTTGGTGACCTGGTCGGCGAACGAACTCAGCGTCTTCACCATGGTGTTGAAGGTGTCGGCGAGCTGCGCGACCTCGCCGCGCGCCTCGATCGTCACCGTCCGCGTCAGGTCGCCGTTGGCGACGGCCGCCGCGACCTGGGAGATGTTGCGCACCTGGACGGTCAGGTTGTTGGCCATCAGGTTGACGTTGTCGGTGAGGTCCTTCCAGATGCCCGTGACGCCCGACGCGTGGGCCTGGCCGCCGAGGATGCCCTCCGTGCCCACCTCACGCGCGACCCGCGTCACCTGCTCGGCGAACGACGACAGTTGATCAACCATGGTGTTGACCGTCGTGACGAGCTCAAGAATCTCGCCCTTCGCGTCAACAGTGATCTTCTTCGACAGATCGCCCTTGGCGACCGCGGTCGTCACCTCGGCGATGTTGCGCACCTGGATAGTCAGGTTGTTCGCCATGAAGTTCACGGACTGCGTGAGGTCCTTCCAGGTGCCGGAGACACCCTGCACCTCGGCCTGCCCGCCGAGCATGCCCTCCGTACCCACCTCACGGGCCACACGCGTGACCTCCTGGGCGAACGACGACAACTGGTCGACCATCGTGTTCAGGGTGTTCTTCAGCTCCAGGATCTCCCCGCGCGCGTCCACGGTGATCTTCTGGGACAGGTCACCCCGGGCCACCGCGGTCGCCACCTGGGCGATGTTGCGCACCTGGGCGGTGAGGTTGCCGGCCATGCCGTTCACGGAGTCCGTGAGGTCGCGCCACACACCGGCGACACCGGGCACCTGCGCCTGTCCGCCGAGGCGGCCCTCCGTACCCACGTCACGGGCGACCCGGGTCACCTGGTCGGCGAAGGCCGAGAGTTGATCAACCATGGTGTTGATCGTGTTCTTCAACTCGAGGATCTCGCCGCGAGCGTCGACATCGATCTTCTGGGACAGGTCACCCCGGGCCACGGCCGTCGTCACCTGGGCGATCTGCCGCACCTGAGAAGTCAGGTTGCCACCCATGAAGTTGACGGAGTCGGTGAGTTCCTTCCACGTACCGGACACACCGTCCACACGTGCCTGACCGCCGAGGCGCCCCTCCGTACCCACGTCACGGGCCATCCGCGTCACCTGGTCGGCGAAGCTCGACAGCTGGTCCACCATCGTGTTCACGGTGTTCTTCAGCTGGAGCATCTCGCCGGACACATCGACGGTGACCTTCTGGGACAGGTCACCATTGGCCACCGCGGTCGTCACCTGGGCGATGTTCCTCACCTGTCCGGTGAGGTTCCTGAACGCCGTGTTGACGGAGTCCGTCAGGTCCTTCCACGTCCCCGCGGCGCCCGGCACCTCGGCCTGGCCGCCCAGCTCGCCCTCGACGCCGATCTCCCGCGCGACCCGGGTCACCTCGGCACCGAACGCGGACAGTTGGTCAACCATCCCGTTGACGGTGTTCTTCAGCTCCAGCATCTCGCCGGCGACCTCGACGCTGACCTTCTGCGACAGGTCACCGCTGGCCACAGCCGTCGTCACGGCGGCGATGTCCCGCACCTGGGTGGTGAGGTTCCGGAAGACCGTGTTGACGGAGTCCGTCAGGTCCTTCCACGTTCCCGCCGCGCCCGGCACGTTCGCCTGCCCGCCGAGCCGCCCCTCGCCACCGACCTCGTTGGCGACGCGGGTGACCTCGTCCGCGAACGTCCGCAGCGTCTCCGTCATCTGGTTGATCGTCTCGGCGAGCTGGGCGACCTCACCGCGCGCCGAAACCGTCACCTTCTGTGACAGATCACCGTTGGCGACCGCGGTCGTCACCTGCGCGATCCCGCGCACCTGGGCCGTCAGATTGCCGGCCATAAGATTCACCGAATCGGTGAGGTCTTTCCACACTCCCGCCACACCAGGCACCTGCGCCTGGCCGCCCAGCTCGCCCTCGGTACCCACCTCGCGCGCGACTCGCGTCACCTCGGAGGAGAAAGACGACAGCTGATCGACCATCGTGTTGACGGTGTTCTTCAGCTCCAGCATCTCGCCGGCGACGTGAACCGTGACCTTCCGGGACAAGTCACCCTTCGCGACCGCCGTCGTCACCAGCGCGATGTCCCGCACCTGCGCCGTCAGCCGGTACGCCATGGTGTTGACGGAGTCCGTGAGGTCCCGCCACGAACCGGACATCCCGCGCACCTGGGCCTGACCGCCCAGCTTGCCCTCCGTACCGACCTCGCTGGCCACACGCGTGACCTCGTCGGTGAACGTCGACAACTGGTCGACGAGATTGTTGACCGTGCGCCCGACCTTGAGAAACTCCCCGCGCAGCGGATGCCCGTTGCCGTCGGCGGCCTGCGCCCGCAGCTCCATCCGGGGCGACAGATCGCCCTCCGCGACCGCGCTGAGCACCCGGCCGACCTCGGAGACCGGACGTACGAGATCGTCGACAAGGGCGTTCGAGGCATCGATGGCGGCGGCCCACGAGCCCTCGCTGGCCCCTGACTCCAGCCGCTCGGTCAGCTTCCCCTCGCGCCCCACCATGCGCCGTACGCGCGACAATTCACCCGTCAAGTGGAGATTACGGTCGGCCACCTCATTGAAAACGGCCGCGATCTCCGACATGACGCCGTCGCCGGACACCGTGAGCCGCTTGCGGAAGTTGCCGTCACGCATCGATTCCAGGGCCGACAGCAACTTGTCCAGGGCAGCCGTGTCCACCTCGGTCGTGCCGTTGCGCGGTTTACGCCGGTTACTCAGGGACTGTCCGCCTTTCGCGCGCGTCTTAGTGCCCCGCGTCGCTGCGCCAGACTCCACTGTGTCCCTCCCGAAGGGGTCGACCGTTTCTGCTCTGCGTGCTCTGCCATCACTCGGGCGTACCCGGATACTGCCTGCCGTGCGGAGACCTTCTCCTGGAGCCTGCCCAGTGTTTCACCCAGTCCGAACCCGGCCATAACAGTTCGGCAGCTTCGCACACCGTCCGCACACTCTGGGGACGTAAACACTGCAGACCTGCATCCGCATGGACCGCGAAGGTAAGTAACCTTGCATGCGGCTGTCCAGCCACACCGGTCCGTCCGGTCTGGGCGGTGGCACGACCACGAGCGGGCAGGCATCGGAGGGGCACCGCACCATGACCACCGGACTGCATCCCGGGGAAGCACCCCAGGATCCCCGGCCGACGGGGAACCAGACCCTGCCCCGGCAGGAGCGGATCGGCCCCGGCACGCCGCACTCCGACAACCGGACGAGGAGTTCTGTGATCACCGCGCGCGCGGCAGCCACCTTCGACCCGGTCGGGCGATCGGTCGCGACCGCCCGATCATTCGTCCGCGACACCCTCCAGGGCTGGGGCTTCGCGGACATCGTCGACGACGCCGTGGTCCTCACGAGCGAGCTGGTCACCAACGCCGTGATCCACGCCGGCACCTCCGCGGATGTCCTCTGTCTACGCAGTGACGACGGCGTCCGTATCGAGGTCGCCGACCGCTACCCGGAGCGCGAGATCCCCCTCCAGGGCTCGCCCGTCAACATGGGCAGCCCCGACCGGGAGGGAGGCCGGGGCCTTCAGTTGTGCGCGGCACTGGCCGGCCGCTGGGGCGTCGAATACACGCCCACACAGAAACAGGTCTGGTTCCAGCTCGAACTCCCGCACCGCGCGGTGGGCACCCGCTCCGCGGGCCCGTCCCTCCCCGCCGACCTCCTCCCGCTGGCCGACGGCCGCGTCCGGGTCGCGGTCATCCAGATCGACCGCGCCGGATCCATCGCCGCGTGGAACGAGGACTCCGAGGAACTCTTCGGCTACGCACCCGAGTCGGTCATCGGCAAACCCCTCACCGACCTCGCCGCCTGGCCGCACACCCCCGGCACCAGCACCGGCATCGTCGAGGCCCTCCAACTCTCCCGCTGGGAAGGCAGCTACGGCATAAGGGGCGCCAACGGCCGCGTCACCGCGGTGTACGCCTCCCACCTCCGCGTCCGTGACACGGACGGCGAGCCCTCGACGGTCTGTCTCCTCGTCCGCGACCACGAACGGGCGGTCCTGCAGACCCCGTTGCGCGGCAGCTCGTCCGACTCGACGTCGTCCTCCGATGGCCCGAACACGGACCCCTTCGAGGTGTTCATCGGCTCCCCGGCCCCGGACGACCTCGACGGCCTCCTCCAGCGCACGGTGGAGCGCGCCCGCGACATGCTCGACGCCGACTCCGCCTTCCTGCTCCTGGCCACGGACGACGAAACGGAGTTGGAGGTACGGGCCTCGACCGGCCTCCCCTCCGCCCGCCAGCGCTTCGCCCGTGTCCCGGTCGAGGCCGGCCCCGGCCGCTACGGCTCAGCCCGCATGCCGGCCGTCCACGACGACCTCTCGGCCGTCCCCGGAGCCGTCCCCCTCCTCAGCGGCACGGGCATGCGCTCGGTCGTCACCGTCCCCTTGAAGGTGGAGGGCCGCCTCACCGGCTCCCTCGGCGTCGCGGCGGAATCCCCCGGCCGCTATACGAACGAAGAGGCACTGCGCCTCCAATTCGCCGCCGACCGCATCGCGTTGGCGGTGGAGTCGGCCCGCCTCGGCGAGCTGGAACGCCTGCGCCGAGGCTCGCTGAGCTTCCTGGTGGAGGCATCCGACCTCCTCGCGGGAACGCTCGACCGCGACCAGACCCTCGCCCTCATGGCCCAGATGACGGTCCCGACCCTGGCCACCTGGTGCGCGGTCTACACGATCGCCGACCAGGCATCGGATCCGTACCTCTCGTACGTCCTGCACGAGGACGAGGACCGCATCGACGGCCTCAAGGCCCTCCTGTCGAAGATCTCCCCGCCGGACCCGGTACCCACACCCGGCGCCCGCGTCTGGTCGGCCCCCGCGGAGGCGGCCCATCAGGCGGCCCTGCGCACCTCCATGCGCAGTCTGGGCCTCAACGCGCCCACCACCACGGTCAGCTCGGGCATCGGCACCACTCTCGCGACGGCGGCGGCAGTCGGCGGCGAGACGGTCGTCCTCCCGCTGGTCGCGCGCAACCGCGTGATCGGCATGCTCACCCTCGGCAAGCCGACGGACGAACACTTCCGCCAGGAAATCCTGGAACTGGCCGAGGACTTGAGCCGCCGCGCCGCTCTGGCCCTGGACAACGCCCGCCTCTACTCGGAACGCACCGCCATCAGCCAGTCCCTCCAACGCAGCCTCCTCCCCCCGGAGTTGCCGGAGATCGACGGCGTCGAGGTGGAGGTCATCTACCGCGCGGCCGGCGAGGGCAACGAGGTCGGCGGCGACTTCTACGACCTCTTCCCCATCCGCGACGGCGCCTACGGCTTCGCCATCGGCGACGTCTGCGGTACGGGCCCGGAGGCCGCCGCGGTGACGGGCCTGGCCCGGCACGCCCTCCGCCTGCTGGCGAGAGAGGGCTTCGGCGGCCCCGCGGTCCTGGAGCGCCTCAACTCGGCGATCCTCGACGAGGGCGCCCGCAGCCGCTTCCTGACCCTCCTGTACGGCGAGTTGTGGCCGCAGGAGGACGGCAGCGCCGTACTGAAGGTCGTCTGCGCCGGACACCCCCTCCCGCTCCGCCTGCGCCAGGACGGCACCGTGGAACCGGCAGCGGAGCCCCAGCCCCTCCTGGGCGTCCTGGAGGACCTGGAACTGTACGAGCAGACGATCACCCTCGACCCCGGCGACGTCCTCCTCTGCGTCACGGACGGCGTCACGGAACGCCGCGAGGGCACCCGCATGCTGGGCGACGACGGCCTGACGGACGTCCTCAAGACCTGTACGGGCCTGACGGCCGGCGCGGTGGCGGCCCGCATCATGCGCGCGGTCGAACGCTTCGCCTCCGACGCCCCGTCCGACGACATGGCGATCCTCGCGATGCGCGTGCCGGGCCTGCAGAAGAACTGACGGCAGACGTGAGAAAGGCCCCGCCCAATTGGGCGGGGCCTTCTACGTGGAGCCCCCCAACGGAATCGAACCGTTGACCTTCTCCTTACCATGGAGACGCTCTGCCGACTGAGCTAGGGGGGCCAGTTGCTTTTCGAGGTCTCCCTCGCGGCAACGAAATAGATCATACCCCGAACAGTCCCGTGCTCCCAACTACGCCCGCACGATCAGTACGCGGGCTGCAACAGCCCTCCGAGCGAGTTGCACGCGGACACGATCCGCTGCATGTCCCGCTTGGTCAACGAGGCGTCCACCGGCAGCGCCAACGTCTCGAAGGCCGCCATCTCGGTCTCGGGCAGCGGCACACAACGCCGGAACGCGGGCATGCGATGCACCGGCGCCTTCACCGGCACCCGGCAGTCAACTCCCCTGGCCCGCAAGGCCCGAGCGAAGGCATCCCGATCGGGCCGCCCATTGCCGGGCACCCGCACGACGTACTGCTGATAGGTGTGCCCGTCCCCGTCGTCGGGCGTCCGCACACCCCTCAACTTGAGATCGAGAAACGCCGCACGCTGCCGCCGCTGAGCGATCTCGTCGTACGGCGCCTCGGACTCCCCGTGCTGCAGCACCAGCAGCCCGTGCCGCTGCCCGATCTCAAGCATCCGCCCCATGTCGGCCGGCCGCCCGAAGCGGTGTACGACAACGACAGCCGCTGTCCGAGGAGTTGTGGCCGCCTCGACAGTCGACGGATCAAGGCAGTACGTCACTGGATCTATGTCGGCGAACACCGGCAGCCCACCGGCCTGGATCACGGCCTCGGCGACTTCCACGTTCCCGAAGGCCGGCACGACGACCTCGTCACCGACTCCGACGCCGGCGGCCCTGAGCATTGCAGCAGTACCCATGCTCTGGATGGTTGCCGCGCGACGTGAACGTCAAGTGACACACAACAAAAAAGGGTTGGACCCCGAACCGAAGTTCAGGATCCAACCCTTTCAATATTTGTTCGGCGGTGTCCTACTCTCCCACAGGGTCCCCCCTGCAGTACCATCGGCGCTGTAAGGCTTAGCTTCCGGGTTCGGAATGTAACCGGGCGTTTCCCTCACGCTATGACCACCGAAACACGGTGAAACAAACACTTCAACCGCACCACTGCCGTGACCATGGCAATGGGGTTGTTCGTGGTTTCAGAACCAACACAGTGGACGCGAGCAACTGAGGACAAGCCCTCGGCCTATTAGTACCAGTCACCTCCACCCGTTACCGGGCTTCCAGATCTGGCCTATCAACCCAGTCGTCTACTGGGAGCCTTAACCCCTCAAAGGGGGTGGGAACACTCATCTCGAAGCAGGCTTCCCGCTTAGATGCTTTCAGCGGTTATCCCTCCCGAACGTAGCCAACCAGCCATGCCCTTGGCAGAACAACTGGCACACCAGAGGTTCGTCCGTCCCGGTCCTCTCGTACTAGGGACAGCCCTTCACAATGTTCCTGCGCGCGCAGCGGATAGGGACCGAACTGTCTCACGACGTTCTAAACCCAGCTCGCGTACCGCTTTAATGGGCGAACAGCCCAACCCTTGGGACCGACTCCAGCCCCAGGATGCGACGAGCCGACATCGAGGTGCCAAACCATCCCGTCGATATGGACTCTTGGGGAAGATCAGCCTGTTATCCCCGGGGTACCTTTTATCCGTTGAGCGACGGCGCTTCCACAAGCCACCGCCGGATCACTAGTCCCGACTTTCGTCCCTGCTCGACCCGTCGGTCTCACAGTCAAGCTCCCTTGTGCACTTACACTCAACACCTGATTGCCAACCAGGCTGAGGGAACCTTTGGGCGCCTCCGTTACTCTTTAGGAGGCAACCGCCCCAGTTAAACTACCCATCAGACACTGTCCCTGATCCGGATCACGGACCCAGGTTAGACATCCAGCACGACCAGACTGGTATTTCAACGACGACTCCACAGACACTGGCGTGCCCACTTCACAGTCTCCCAGCTATCCTACACAAGCCGAACCGAACACCAATATCAAACTATAGTAAAGGTCCCGGGGTCTTTCCGTCCTGCTGCGCGAAACGAGCATCTTTACTCGTAGTGCAATTTCACCGGGCCTATGGTTGAGACAGTCGAGAAGTCGTTACGCCATTCGTGCAGGTCGGAACTTACCCGACAAGGAATTTCGCTACCTTAGGATGGTTATAGTTACCACCGCCGTTTACTGGCGCTTAAGTTCTCAGCCTCGCCCAACCGAAGTTGGACTAACCGGTCCCCTTAACGTTCCAGCACCGGGCAGGCGTCAGTCCGTATACATCGCCTTACGGCTTCGCACGGACCTGTGTTTTTAGTAAACAGTCGCTTCTCGCTGGTCTCTGCGGCCACCCCCAGCTCATGAAGTACATTCAATCACCGGTGATGGCCCCCCTTCTCCCGAAGTTACGGGGGCATTTTGCCGAGTTCCTTAACCATAGTTCACCCGAACGCCTCGGTATTCTCTACCTGACCACCTGAGTCGGTTTAGGGTACGGGCCGCCATGAAACTCGCTAGAGGCTTTTCTCGACAGCATAGGATCATCCACTTCACCACAATCGGCTCGGCATCAGGCCTCAGACTATATGTGATCCGGATTTGCCTAGACCACGTCCTACACCCTTACCCCGGGACAACCACCGCCCGGGATGGACTACCTTCCTGCGTCACCCCATCACTCACCTACTACCACCTTGGGTCAGCGGCTCCACCACTTTCCTTTCCCCGAAGGGTCCGGAACGGCTTCACGGCTTTAGCATTAATGGGCTCGATGTTTGACGCTTCACAGCGGGTACCGGAATATCAACCGGTTATCCATCGACTACGCCTGTCGGCCTCGCCTTAGGTCCCGACTTACCCTGGGCAGATCAGCTTGACCCAGGAACCCTTAGTCAATCGGCGCACACGTTTCCCACGTGTGTATCGCTACTCATGCCTGCATTCTCACTCGTAAACCGTCCACGACTGGCTTCCGCCGCCGCTTCACCCGGCATACGACGCTCCCCTACCCATCCATACAGGCGTTGGCCCTGTTGTATGAATGACACGACTTCGGCGGTACGCTTGAGCCCCGCTACATTGTCGGCGCGGAATCACTAGACCAGTGAGCTATTACGCACTCTTTCAAGGGTGGCTGCTTCTAAGCCAACCTCCTGGTTGTCTCTGCGACTCCACATCCTTTCCCACTTAGCGTACGCTTAGGGGCCTTAGTCGATGCTCTGGGCTGTTTCCCTCTCGACCATGGAGCTTATCCCCCACAGTCTCACTGCCGCGCTCTCACTTACCGGCATTCGGAGTTTGGCTAAGGTCAGTAACCCGGTAGGGCCCATCGCCTATCCAGTGCTCTACCTCCGGCAAGAAACACACGACGCTGCACCTAAATGCATTTCGGGGAGAACCAGCTATCACGGAGTTTGATTGGCCTTTCACCCCTAACCACAGGTCATCCCCCAGGTTTTCAACCCTGGTGGGTTCGGTCCTCCACGAAGTCTTACCTCCGCTTCAACCTGCCCATGGCTAGATCACTCCGCTTCGGGTCTTGAGCGCGCTACTATACCGCCCTATTCGGACTCGCTTTCGCTACGGCTTCCCCACACGGGTTAACCTCGCAACACACCGCAAACTCGCAGGCTCATTCTTCAAAAGGCACGCAGTCACGAGATATGTGCAAGCACATATCCGACGCTCCCACGGCTTGTAGGCACACGGTTTCAGGTACTATTTCACTCCGCTCCCGCGGTACTTTTCACCATTCCCTCACGGTACTATCCGCTATCGGTCACCAGGGAATATTTAGGCTTAACGGGTGGTCCCGCCAGATTCACACGGGATTTCTCGGGCCCCGTGCTACTTGGGTGTCTCTCAAACGAGCCGTTGACGTTTCGACTACGGGGGTCTTACCCTCTACGCCGGACCTTTCGCATGTCCTTCGCCTACATCAACGGTTTCTGACTCGCCTCACAGCCGGCAGACTGTGAAAGAGAGATCCCACAACCCCGCACACGCAACCCCTGCCGGGTCTCACACGTATACGGTTTGGCCTCATCCGGTTTCGCTCGCCACTACTCCCGGAATCACGGTTGTTTTCTCTTCCTGCGGGTACTGAGATGTTTCACTTCCCCGCGTTCCCTCCACACACCCTATGTGTTCAGATGTGGGTGACAGCCCATGACGACTGCCGGGTTTCCCCATTCGGAAACCCCCGGATCAAAGCCTGGTTGACGACTCCCCGGGGACTATCGTGGCCTCCCACGTCCTTCATCGGTTCCTGGTGCCAAGGCATCCACCGTGCGCCCTTAAAAACTTGGCCACAGATGCTCGCGTCCACTGTGCAGTTCTCAAACAACGACCAACCACCCACCACCCCACCCCTAACGGGACGAGTTCACTGGGGTCGGCACTGAAGGCAGCCATACCGGCCGTACCCTCAGACACCCAACAGCGTGCCCGGCCCACTCGCCGCTTCCCTCATTCGTTCCACGCCCCGAAGGACAGTACTGGAAGGAGAAGACGATCAAGTGTGCCGAATAATCAACGTTCCACCCATGAGCAACCACCGCCGGACGTGTGCCGACGTAATGGCCCTGGACCACCAAGCGTGCTTGGCGGCCTAGATGCTCCTTAGAAAGGAGGTGATCCAGCCGCACCTTCCGGTACGGCTACCTTGTTACGACTTCGTCCCAATCGCCAGTCCCACCTTCGACAGCTCCCTCCCCGTGAGGGGTTGGGCCACCGGCTTCGGGTGTTACCGACTTTCGTGACGTGACGGGCGGTGTGTACAAGGCCCGGGAACGTATTCACCGCAGCAATGCTGATCTGCGATTACTAGCAACTCCGACTTCATGGGGTCGAGTTGCAGACCCCAATCCGAACTGAGACCGGCTTTTTGAGATTCGCTCCGCCTCACGGCATCGCAGCTCATTGTACCGGCCATTGTAGCACGTGTGCAGCCCAAGACATAAGGGGCATGATGACTTGACGTCGTCCCCACCTTCCTCCGAGTTGACCCCGGCAGTCTCCTGTGAGTCCCCACCACCCCCGAAGGAGCGTGCTGGCAACACAGAACAAGGGTTGCGCTCGTTGCGGGACTTAACCCAACATCTCACGACACGAGCTGACGACAGCCATGCACCACCTGTACACCGACCACAAGGGGGCTGACATCTCTGCCAGTTTCCGGTGTATGTCAAGCCTTGGTAAGGTTCTTCGCGTTGCGTCGAATTAAGCCACATGCTCCGCTGCTTGTGCGGGCCCCCGTCAATTCCTTTGAGTTTTAGCCTTGCGGCCGTACTCCCCAGGCGGGGAACTTAATGCGTTAGCTGCGGCACCGACGACGTGGAATGTCGCCAACACCTAGTTCCCACCGTTTACGGCGTGGACTACCAGGGTATCTAATCCTGTTCGCTCCCCACGCTTTCGCTCCTCAGCGTCAGTAATGGCCCAGAGATCCGCCTTCGCCACCGGTGTTCCTCCTGATATCTGCGCATTTCACCGCTACACCAGGAATTCCGATCTCCCCTACCACACTCTAGTCTGCCCGTATCGAATGCAGACCCGGGGTTAAGCCCCGGGCTTTCACATCCGACGCGACAGACCGCCTACGAGCTCTTTACGCCCAATAATTCCGGACAACGCTTGCGCCCTACGTATTACCGCGGCTGCTGGCACGTAGTTAGCCGGCGCTTCTTCTGCAGGTACCGTCACTTGCGCTTCTTCCCTGCTGAAAGAGGTTTACAACCCGAAGGCCGTCATCCCTCACGCGGCGTCGCTGCATCAGGCTTGCGCCCATTGTGCAATATTCCCCACTGCTGCCTCCCGTAGGAGTCTGGGCCGTGTCTCAGTCCCAGTGTGGCCGGTCGCCCTCTCAGGCCGGCTACCCGTCGTCGCCTTGGTGAGCCACTACCTCACCAACAAGCTGATAGGCCGCGGGCTCATCCTGCACCGCCGGAGCTTTCAACCCCCACCCATGCGAGCAGAAGTATCATCCGGTATTAGACCCCGTTTCCAGGGCTTGTCCCAGAGTGCAGGGCAGATTGCCCACGTGTTACTCACCCGTTCGCCACTAATCCCCACCGAAGTGGTTCATCGTTCGACTTGCATGTGTTAAGCACGCCGCCAGCGTTCGTCCTGAGCCAGGATCAAACTCTCCGTGAATGTCAACCCGTAATCGGGTCAGCACACATGAGAGCGGAACAGTCAGGCGGAATAAGCCCGACCGTTCACAGCGTCCTCGCTGTGTTTACTGCTTCAAAGGAACCTCAACCCACAGACACAAGCCTGTGAGCCGGGGCATCAACATATCTGGCGTTGATTTTTGGCACGCTGTTGAGTTCTCAAGGAACGGACGCTTCCTTTGTACTCACCCTCTCGGGCTTTCCTCCGGGCAGTTTCCCTTCGTTCCTGCTATTTCTTTCTGGTCTTGCGTTTCCGACTCTATCAGACCGTTTCCGGATCCGATTTCCTCGGTGCTTTCCAGGTTTCCGCTTTCGCGTTTCCCTTTCCGGCGACTCCGACTTTATCAGAAGTTCTGAGTCGGAATTTCCACCCGCTCGGGCCGGTCCCTGGTGCACAGTTGCACCGGGTTCCCTTGCAGGCGGAGCCGTAAACCTACTGGAGCGGGGCTCCTCGATGCAAATCGAGGAGCCCCGCTCCAGGTTGACGCCCTCCGGGCCCGTCAGACCTCCACGACGACCGGGAGGATCATCGGGCGCCGGCGGTAGTTGTCCGACACCCATTTGCCCAGCGTGCGGCGGATGAGCTGCTGCATCTGGTGGGGCTCCACCACGCCGTCCTGTGCCGAGCGCTCCAGCACCTCGGCGATCCTCGGGACGACGTCGGTGAAGGCCGAGTCGTCGATGCCCGAGCCGCGGGCCTGGATGTGCGGGCCGCCCGTGATCTTCCCCGTGGACGAGTCCATCACCACGAAGACCGAGATGATGCCCTCGTCACCGAGGATCCTGCGATCCTTCAGGGTGGGTTCGCCGACATCGCCGACCGAGAGTCCGTCGACGTACACGTACCCGGCCTGGACCTTGCCGGAGATCTTCGCCTTGCCCTCGATGAGGTCGACGACCACGCCGTCCTCGGCGATGACGATCCGGTCGTGCGGAACGCCCGTCATGGCGCCCAGCTCGGCGTTGGCCCGCAGATGGCGCCATTCGCCGTGGACCGGCATCAGGTTGCGCGGCTTGCAGATGTTGTAGAAGTACAGGAGCTCGCCGGCCGAGGCGTGGCCGGAGACGTGCACCTTGGCGTTGCCCTTGTGGACGACCTTCGCGCCCCATCGGGTCAGGCCGTTGATCACGCGGTACACCGAGTTCTCGTTACCGGGGATCAGCGACGAGGCCAGGATCACCGTGTCGCCCTGGACGATACGGATCTGGTGGTCCCTGTTGGCCATGCGGGACAGCGCTGCCATCGGCTCGCCCTGCGAACCCGTACAGACCAGCACGACCTCGTGGTCCGGGAGGTCGTCGAGGGTCTTGACGTCCACCACCAGGCCCGGCGGGACCTTCAGATAGCCCAGGTCCCGGGCGATGCCCATGTTACGGACCATCGAGCGGCCGACGAAGGCGACCCTGCGGCCGTACTCGTGGGCCGCGTCCAGGATCTGCTGGATGCGGTGGATGTGGCTCGCGAAGCTCGCCACGATGACCCGCTTGCTGGCGCCCGCGAAGACCTGGCGCAGCACGTTCGAGATGTCGCGCTCGGGCGGAACGAAGCCCGGGACCTCGGCGTTCGTCGAGTCGGAGAGAAGGAGGTCGATGCCCTCTTCGCTCAGCCGTGCGAATGCGTGCAGGTCCGTGAGGCGGCCGTCCAGCGGGAGCTGGTCCATCTTGAAGTCGCCCGTGTGGACCACCATGCCCGCAGGGGTACGGATGGCGACCGCGAGGGCGTCCGGAATGGAGTGGTTGACCGCGATGAACTCGCAGTCGAAGGGGCCGATGCGCTCGCGGTTCCCCTCCGTCACCTCAAGGGTGTACGGGCGGATCCGGTGCTCCTGGAGCTTCGCCTCGATGAACGCGAGGGTCAGCTTGGAGCCGATCAGCGGGATGTCCGGCTTCTCCCGCAGGAGGTAGGGGACGGCGCCGATGTGGTCCTCGTGGCCGTGCGTGAGGACGATGCCCTCGATGTCGTCGAGGCGGTCCCTGATGGACGTGAAGTCCGGCAGGATCAGGTCGATTCCGGGCTGCTCCTCCTCGGGGAAGAGGACGCCGCAGTCGACGATGAGCAGGCGGCCGCCGTACTCGAAGACGGTCATGTTGCGGCCGATCTCGCCGAGGCCGCCCAGCGGGGTGACCCGGAGGCCGCCCTTCGGGAGCTTCGGCGGAGCGCCGAGTTCAGGATGCGGATGACTCAAAAGACTCTCCTCACCACACGCGCCACGTACCGGTAAGGCACGTGGCGCGCATGACGTTCGTGCAAAAGCAGTTGTTGGATGTGGACTGCGGACACAGTTGTCCCGCGTATTCAGTTGTGAAGTCTGATGTCAGAGCTGTACCCCGCCGGCGGCAAGATCGATCTTGAGCTGGGCGATCTCGTCGGCCGTCAGCTCGACCATCGGAGCGCGCAGGGGTCCGGCGGGCAGGCCCTGGAGGGCGAGCGCGGCCTTGGTGGTCATGACGCCCTGGGTGCGGAACATGCCGGTGAAGACCGGGAGCAGCTTCTGGTGGATCTCGGTGGCCTTCTGGACGTCGCCAGAGACGTACGCCTCGACCAGAGTGCGCAGCTCCGGTGTGACGACGTGGCCGACGACCGAGACGAAGCCGACCGCGCCCACGGAGAGCAGCGGCAGGTTCAGCATGTCGTCGCCCGAGTACCAGGCGAGGCCGGAGCGGGCGATGGACCAGCTGGCCCGGCCGAGGTCGCCCTTGGCGTCCTTGTTGGCGACGATCCGGGGGTGCTCGGCGAGCCGGACGATCGTCTCGGTGCTGATCGGGACGCCGCTGCGGCCCGGGATGTCGTACAGCATGACCGGGAGTTCGGTGGCGTCGGCGATGGCCGTGAAGTGCCGGTACAGGCCCTCCTGCGGGGGCTTGTTGTAGTACGGCGTGACGGTCAGGAGGCCGTGCGCGCCGGTCTTCTCCGCCGCGCGGGCCAGTTCGACGCTGTGGTGGGTGTCGTTCGTGCCGACGCCCGCGATGATGTGGGCCCGCTCGCCGACCGCCTCCAGTACGGCTCGTACGAGATCCGATTTCTCCGCGTCGCTGGTGGTCGGGGACTCGCCGGTGGTGCCGTTGATGACCAGGCCGTCATTGCCTGCGTCCACCAGGTGGGTGGCGAGCCGCTGAGCGCCGTCGAGGTCGAGCGCGCCGTCCGCCGTGAACGGCGTGACCATGGCGGTGAGGACCCTCCCGAAGGGGGTCTGCGGAGTGGAGGTCGGAGCCATGGGTACCACGCTACTCGCTGCTCAGGGCGCGGTCTGCCCTAGGGGTGCGGGAAAAGTCAGGACAAATAAGGAGCCCGGCACTGCCTGCTCGGGGGTTCAAGCAGTGCCGGGTCCGTTTGATCAGGCTAGATGAACCTCTCGAAATACCGCAATACGGACACCTCGCGAGGCTGATCCGCACATCTGTGCCCGGCGGTAGAACACGCGCGTGCGTCTGTCCTACGGTGCGACCCTGCCGTTCTTGTTGAAGGCCGCGTGAGTCAGCGGCATGAGCCCGGCCCATGCCGCCTCCATCTTCTCGCCGACCATCTCGATCTCCCGCTGCGGGAACGACGGCACCTTCGCCAGCTCGTGCTGTGTGCGCAGGCCGAGGAAGTGCATCAGGGAGCGGGCGTTGCAGGTCGCGTACATCGACGAGAACAGGCCGACGGGGAGGACCGCACGGGCGACCTCGCGGGCGACGCCCTGCGCGAGCATCTGCTGGTAGTTCCGGTACGCCTGGCGGTACGCGTCCTCCATGGCGTGCTCGACGATTCCGTGCTGCTCTGGGGTGCCCTCGACGAAGACGTACTTGCCGGGTCGGCCCTGCTGGACGAGCTTGCGCGAGGTGTCCGGCACGTAGAACACGGGCTGCAGCTCCCGGTATCGTCCGGATTCCTCGTTGTACGACCATCCCACCCGGTGCCGCATGAACTCGCGGAAGACGAAGATCGGGGCGCTGATGAAGAACGTCATGGAGTTGTGCTCGAACGGGCTGCCGTGCCGGTCTCGCATGAGGTAGTTGATCAGCCCGGTCGAGCGCTCCGGGTCCTTGTCCAACTCGTCCAGGGACTGCTCCCCGACGGTCGACACACGGGCCGCGAACAGCACGTCGGAGTCCGACGCGCTGGATTTGACCAGCTCGACGGTCACATCGCTACGCAGGTCGATCTTGAACTCGTCGTCGGGGGTGGGCGTCACGGTTCGGAGAGTCCTTCCCATCTCGTCATTCGGCGACGCCACTCTACGGCCCGCCAAACGGGACGTTCGCCATCGTCACAGAGTTAAGTTGGTGAAACCGGGCACCATTTGGGGCGCTCGCTCGTCTGTACAGACAGCAGCGAATCGTTCGATTCTCAGAGTTCGATCCCCAAGGGAGAAGTACCCCCATGTTGCGCCGGCGCGAGCCCGTACCGTTCGCCTTCATCGCCGAAGCCGACAAGTTCCGCAGCAATGTCGCTCCACCGCCCCGTGAGCGCGCGTCCGCCGGTGACATAGCCGGGCGCTGGCTCCTGGGGCTCACCATCGTCGCCGGGCTCGTCGGCTCCCTGGTCCTCGGGATGCCCGCCCTGTCGGTCGATCAGGCCGGCGGGCAGACACAGCAGTCCCAGGCGGCCGACAGTCGTTGAGGGCCATCGGGCTGCGGCCGAATGGCGTGGTCCGGCCCTCCTCGCACCCCCAAGGCTGGTGACAAGGCAGCCGGCTGTATAACCTCACCGGGCACAGCCCGCGCATGGAATTGAGTGAGGACCAGCCGTGCCCCTGCCCTTCCTTACGGCCGACCGCGCCTCCGACGAGGCCGCGGCCGGCGTCGCGCTGCCGTTCGACGACCGCGACCGCTGGCGGCGCCCGTACCGGCCCGGCCCCTGGCGGGTGGGCGTGGCGGCGCTTCTGCTGCTGCTCGCCTCGTACGTCCTGTTCGCGGCGGTCATCATCGCGGCCACCGGCGAGTTGTCCGGCGGCGCGGTCTGTCTCGGCATCGCGCTGGGCGTCATCGCCACCGCACTGCGGCTGCTGCGCACCGGCGTGTGGGTGAGTGCGCGCGGGCTGCGCCGGGTGGGGTTCCTCGCCACGCGGACGACGCGCTGGGAGAAGGTCGTCGCCGTACGGACGGTGCAGCAGCCGGTGCGGTGGCTGGGTCTGCCGCGCACCGTGCAGGGGCAGGCACTGGTCCTCGTACGCCGGGATCGGGCCGCTGACGATCTGGCGCCGCTGCTCACCACGCACAACGCCGACTTCCTGGGGCGTATGGCGGCGTTCGACCGGGCGGCGGACAGCATCGAGGCGTGGGCCGCGGAGTTCGGGCGGGGCTAGGCAGCACCACAGCGAACAGCGAGGGGCCGGTCCGCGGTTGCGGGCCGGCCCCTCGTAGCGTGTGTTCAGGCCGGCTGGGCCGGTGTCCTGCCGTCGTGCAGGGCGATCGCGCGCTGCATCGCCTTGCGGGCGCGGGGGGTGTCGCGGGCGTCGTGGTAGGCGACCGCGAGGCGGAACCAGTTGCGCCAGTCGTCGGGGGCCGACTCCGTCTCGGCCTTGCGTCTGGCGAAGACCTCGTCGGCCGAGTCGCGGTCGACCCGGCCGCTCGGGGTGCGCCTCAACTCGTCGGCGGGCAGGCCGCCTTCGGCGTCCAGCTCGGCGGCGAGACGGTTGGCGTTCCGGACGAACTGGGTGTTCTTCCAGAGGAACCACACGCCGATCACCGGCAGGATCAGGACCGCCACACCGAAGGTGACGGTCAGGAGCGTGCCGGTCTGTATGAGCATGACCCCGCGGCTGCCGACCAGGGCGAAGTAGAAGACCAGGACGGCGGCCGTGAGGGCGTAGGAGAGCTTCGCGCGCATGATGTCCCTCAGCCGAGGTCGAGGAAGTGTTCCAGGCCGAAGGTGAGGCCCGGGGTGTCCACGACACGGCGCGCGCCGAGCAGGATGCCCGGCATGAAGCTGCTGTGGTGCAGCGAGTCGTGGCGGACGGTCAGCGTTTCGCCCTCGCCGCCCAGCAGGACCTCCTGGTGGGCCAGGAGGCCGCGCAGGCGTACGGAGTGCACGGGCACCCCGTCGACGTTCGCGCCCCGGGCGCCGTCCAGGGCGGTGACAGTGGCGTCCGGGGCCGGAGCCGAGCCCGCCTTGGCCCGGGCCTCGGCGATGAGCTGCGCCGTGCGCGCGGCGGTGCCGCTGGGCGCGTCCACCTTGTTCGGGTGGTGCAGCTCGATCACCTCGACCGACTCGAAGTAGGGCGCCGCGATCTGCGCGAACTTCATCGTCAGTACGGCCCCGATGGAGAAGTTGGGCGCGATGAGCACGCCCGTCTCCGGGGACTGGGCCAGCCAGCCGGTGAGCTGCGCGAGGCGGTCGTCGGTCCAGCCGGTGGTGCCGACGACCGCGTGGATGCCGTGGCGTACACAGAAGTCGAGGTTGCCCATCACCGAGGCGGGGGTGGTCAGTTCGACCGCGACCTGGGCGCCCGTGTCGGCGAGCGTCTCCAGCTTGTCGCCCCGGCTGAGGGCGGCGACCAGTTCCATGTCCTCGGCGGCCTCGACCGCCCGTACCGCCTCGGATCCGATACGGCCGTTGGCGCCGAGGACCGCCACGCGCAGCTTGCTCATGTTCTTGCTTCCTTACCGGATGGACTCGGGTGTCGGACGGATACGTCGGACGGGTACGGCTGTCAGGCGACGGCCTCGTGCAGACGTGCGGCCTGCTTGTCCTTGAGCGGGCCGATGACCGCCAGCGACGGGCGCTGTCCCAGGATCTCGCGGGCGACCTCACGGACGGCGTCCGGGGTGACCTCGGCGATCCGGGCCAGCATGTCGTCGACGGACATCTGGTCGCCCCAGCACAGTTCGCTCTTGCCGATACGGTTCATCAGCGCGCCCGTGTCCTCCAGGCCGAGGACCGTGGAGCCGCGCAGCTGGCCGATGGCGCGGCCGATCTCCTCGTCGGAGAGGCCGTGCTCGGCGACGTGGTCGAGTTCGTCGCGGCAGATCTTCAGCACGTCGTGGACCTGCGAGGGCCGACAGCCCGCGTACACCCCGAAGAGGCCGCAGTCGGCGAAGCCTGACGTGTACGAGTACACGCTGTACGCGAGGCCCCGCTTCTCCCGGACCTCCTGGAAGAGGCGGGACGACATGCCGCCGCCCAGGGCCGTGTTGAGCACGCCGAGGGCCCAGCGGCGTTCGTCCGTGCGGGCCAGGCCCGGCATGCCGAGGACGACGTGGGCCTGTTCGGTCTTGCGGCCGAGCAGTTCGACGCGGCCGCTCGTACGGAGGCTCCGGCGGCCGTCGCGCGGGGCGATCGGCGTGGCGTCGAGGTGCTTGAGGGAGCCCGCCTTCTCAAAGGCCGCGCGGACCTGGCGTACGACCTTGTTGTGGTCTATGTTGCCGGCCGCCGCCACGACGAGGTGGGTCGGGTCGTAGTGCTTCTTGTAGAAGCGGCGGATGCGGTCCGCGGTGAGGGCGTTGACCGTGTCGACCGTGCCGAGGACCGGGCGGCCGAGGGGGGTGTCGCCAAGCATGGTGTGCGCGAACAGGTCGTGCACACAGTCGCCCGGGTCGTCCTCCGTCATCGCGATC
The DNA here is from genome assembly GCF_021545335.1 of Streptomyces sp. GQFP. GTDB lineage: Bacteria > Actinomycetota > Actinomycetes > Streptomycetales > Streptomycetaceae > Streptomyces. Next base: position 2,367,288 of record NZ_CP089312.1, read on the forward strand.
TCTTCGAGGATGGCGCCGCGTTCGACGTTGACGTCCTCTTCGAGGATCAGGGAGCCGGTCAGCATGTCGCAGACGACGTCGATGGCGAGCGGGAGGTCGGTGTCGAGCACGCGCGCGTAGTAGCACGTGTACTCCTTCGCCGTGAACGCGTTCATCTCGCCGCCGACCGCGTCGATCGCCGAGGAGATGTCCAGCGCCGACCTGCGGGTCGTGCCCTTGAAGAGCAGGTGCTCCAGGTAGTGCGTGGCGCCGTTCAGGGTCGGCGTCTCGTCGCGGGAGCCGACGTGGGCCCAGATGCCGAAGGTCGCGGAGCGGACCGAGGGCAGGGTTTCGGTGACGATGCGCAGGCCGCCGGGGAGGGTGGTCTTACGGACCGTGCCGATGCCGTTGGTGCCCTTGATCAGGGTTTGGGTACGGGCGACGGCCCGCGCCTCAGAAGAGGTGCGGGCCGTCGCCGTGGAGCTGCTCGACGTCACTGGTCGGTGTCGTCCTTCTTGTCGTCCTTGTCGTCGCTGTCTTCACCCTCGATGACAGGGATGAGGGACAGCTTGCCGCGGGAGTCGATCTCGGCGATCTCGACCTGGACCTTCTGGCCCACGCCGACGACGTCCTCGACGTTCTCCACGCGCTTGCCGCCGGCGAGCTTGCGGATCTGCGAGATGTGCAGCAGTCCGTCCTTGCCCGGGAGCAGCGACACGAACGCACCGAAGGTGGTGGTCTTGACGACCGTACCCAGGTAGCGCTCGCCGACCTCCGGCATGGTCGGGTTGGCGATGCCGTTGATCACTGCGCGGGCGGCCTCGGCCTGCGAGCCCTGCGCGGCACCGATGTAGATGGTGCCGTCGTCCTCGATCGTGATGTCGGCGCCGGTGTCCTCCTGGATCTGGTTGATCATCTTGCCCTTGGGGCCGATGACCTCACCGATCTTGTCCACGGGGATCTTGACCGTGATGATCCGCGGGGCGTTCGGGGACATCTCGTCCGGCGTGTCGATCGCTTCCATCATCACGTCGAGGATGTGGAGGCGGGCGTCACGGGCCTGCTTGAGAGCGGCGGCCAGGACGGAGGCCGGGATGCCGTCCAGCTTGGTGTCCAGCTGGAGGGCGGTCACGAACTCCTTGGTGCCGGCGACCTTGAAGTCCATGTCGCCGAAGGCGTCCTCCGCACCGAGGATGTCGGTGAGGGCGACGTAGTGCGTCTCGCCCTTGATCTCCTGGGAGATCAAGCCCATGGCGATACCGGCGACGGGGGCCTTCAGCGGCACACCGGCGTTCAGCAGCGACATGGTGGAGGCGCAGACCGAGCCCATGGACGTCGAGCCGTTGGAGCCGAGGGCCTCGGACACCTGACGGATCGCGTAGGGGAACTCCTCGCGCGTCGGGAGGACCGGCACGATCGCGCGCTCGGCGAGCGCGCCGTGGCCGATCTCGCGGCGCTTCGGGGAGCCGACGCGGCCGGTCTCGCCGACGGAGTACGGCGGGAAGTTGTAGTTGTGCATGTAGCGCTTGCGCGTCACCGGGGAGAGGGTGTCGAGCTGCTGCTCCATGCGGAGCATGTTGAGGGTGGTGACGCCCAGGATCTGGGTCTCGCCACGCTCGAACAGCGCCGAGCCGTGCACGCGCGGGATGGCCTCGACCTCGGCGGCGAGCGTACGGATGTCCGTGACGCCACGGCCGTCGATGCGGACCTTGTCCTTGATGACGCGCTCACGGACCAGGGACTTGGTCAGCGAGCGGTAGGCCGCGCTGATCTCCTTCTCGCGGCCCTCGAACTGCGGGAGCAGCTTCTCGGCGGCGAGACCCTTGACGCGGTCCAGCTCGGCCTCGCGGTCCTGCTTGCCCGCGATGGTGAGCGCCTGCGACAGCTCGTCCTTGACGGCGGCCGTGAGGGCCTCCAGGACGTCGTCCTGGTAGTCGAGGAAGACCGGGAACTCACCGGTGGGCTTGGCGGCCTTCGAGGCGAGGTCGGCCTGGGCCTTGCAGAGGACCTTGATGAAGGGCTTCGCGGCGTCCAGACCGGCGGCGACGACCTCCTCGGTCGGCGCCTCGGCGCCGCCCGCGACCAGCGCGATGGTCTTCTCGGTGGCCTCGGCCTCGACCATCATGATCGCGACGTCGCCGTCCTCCAGGACGCGACCGGCGACGACCATGTCGAAGACGGCGTCCTCGAGCTCGGTGTGCGTCGGGAACGCGACCCACTGGCCGTTGATCAGCGCGACGCGGACGCCGCCGATCGGGCCGGAGAAGGGCAGACCGGCCAGCTGCGTGGACGCGGAGGCGGCGTTGATCGCCACGACGTCGTACAGGTGGTCGGGGTTGAGCGCCATGATCGTGGCGACGACCTGGATCTCGTTGCGCAGGCCCTTCTTGAAGGACGGGCGCAGCGGGCGGTCGATCAGGCGGCAGGTGAGGATCGCGTCCTCGGAGGGCCGGCCCTCACGACGGAAGAAGGAACCGGGGATCTTCCCGGCCGCGTACATGCGCTCCTCGACGTCCACCGTGAGGGGGAAGAAGTCGAGCTGGTCCTTGGGGTTCTTGGAGGCGGTGGTGGCCGACAGCACCATGGTGTCGTCGTCCAGGTACGCCACGGCGGAGCCAGCGGCCTGCTTGGCCAGGCGGCCCGTCTCGAAGCGGATGGTGCGGGTGCCGAAGGAACCGTTGTCAATGACGGCCTCGGCGTAGTGGGTCTCGTTCTCCACTAGCGTTTTCTCCGATACTTTTTCGTCTTTTGTCCCGTCCTGCCCGTGTGGCAGAGGGACGTGGGGTCGGAGAAGCGCGCCTTCTGAGTGCGGGCCGGTCTTCGATCGAAGCACCCGGGGGTCGCAGTTCCCGGGGGCCACTACCGAGGACCGGCGGCGGCGAGGTGCACTTCTCCTCGTATGTGTCCTGCGCTTGCGTCCTGCGTTTGTGCCGTGCGTTTGTGTCCTGCGTATTGCGTTGTGCTACCACACTACAAAGAGGCAGTGACACTCCGCACGTTTCCGCACGTACGGCAAAGGGAGCGGCCCCCTAGAAGTGGGAACCGCTCCCTCTCACAGCGACTTACTTGGCGCCCGCCGCACCGCGGCGGATGCCGAGGCGGTCGACCAGCGCACGGAAGCGCTGGATGTCCTTCTTGGCCAGGTACTGGAGAAGGCGGCGACGCTGACCGACGAGGATCAGCAGACCACGACGGGAGTGGTGGTCGTGCTTGTGCGTCTTGAGGTGCTCGGTCAGGTCCGAGATACGGCGCGAGAGCATCGCGACCTGGACCTCGGGGGAGCCGGTGTCGCCCTCCTTGGTACCGAACTCAGAGATGAGCTGCTTCTTCACTGCGGCGTCGAGCGACACGCGTACTCCTCGTAGTCTTTGTAGTAGCCACCGAGTGCCCCTGGTCCACTTCTCAGGGGAGCTTCCGTAACTCGGGAGGCCGGGAATCCGCTGGGCGCGGCCTCCGGGGCTAATGACTCCGGGGGTGCGTACACAAACGGCCGTCGCCCAGGATACCAGCAGGCAGCGGCCGTCTTCACCGCGGTGTGCAAACAGTCCGGATGCCCGGGCTCGGCCACTAGGGTGAGAACACAGATCGTAGTTGTCGTATCACATACGTCGGAAAGGGGTCGCTTCGCCATGGCGGAGGCACAGGGCGCACAGGACACCACGGCCGCGCAGGACGAGGACGTCAAGGCGCGCAAGGAGCGGGAGCGGGATGAGCTGTACTCCCTCGACATCTCGGGCGTCGAGTGGCACAGCGCGCCCGGCACCGAGGAGCACGAGGAGCGGGTCGAGATCGCCTATCTCCCCGAGGGCGCGGTGGCCATGCGGTCGTCCCTGGACCATGACACCGTCCTCCGTTACACGGAGGCGGAGTGGACGGCGTTCGTGCTCGGGGCGCGCGACGGGGAGTTCGATCTGGAGCCGACGGAGCAGAACGGCGGGCTCGCGGCGGGTGCCGGTGCGGGTACGGATTCCGGCGGGGATGTGGAGTAGTTCGCCGCCCGGGAGAGGGGCGGGGCCGGCGCATCGCGCCGGCCCCGCCCCTCTTTTTTCGTGCGCTTTTCGGCGAAGTGCGTTGTCAGAGGGGCCGCCTACTATGCATGTGAGGTTGTGGCGGGTGTGGGGCGGAGGTGGGGCGGATGTCGTTCCGGTCGTGTCAACTCTCTTGCCGGAGAAGGCGGTTCGGGCACGGACGGGATCGGTTCCGGTCAGGCTGTGACGTAATGGACGGTCACTGAGGGGTGGACGGGCCTGCCGGGGCGGGGGTCGTGGTGATTAGGCTGGGTCGGGAGTACCGGGGGAAGAGCCAAGCAGATCGGACGACCTCCGCCGCCCGATGCCGGACGACGTGGACACAACCCACTGAAGAACCGGCTTCGGACGACATGCATACAGACGAGAAATGGTCGCCCCAGCACGGCAAGCGGGTGCTCGACCACATCAGGAGGAACTGTGAACAGCGATCGGGACGGGATCCGCGGGGGCTGGGCCACACCCGGCGATGACCAGTCCGACGCGGAGTCCGCCAGCGAGATGACGGGCGAGTTCACCATCGATTACGCGACGCCTGCCTGGTACACGCAGAACGCGTCGGGAGGGTCGGGGGCGTCGGGGGACGAGGACGAGACGGATGCCGAATCGAACGACGAGGCGGGCCCGGTGTCGGGCGACGACTCGGATACGGGTTCGGGTTCGGACACGGGTGTAGACGCGGACGGGGATGCGGATGCTCGTTCGGGTGCCGGTGTCGGCGATGCGAGTCCTGTGGGTGTGCCCCGGTTGCCGGTGAGCGGTGGGTTCCCGCCGGCGGCGCCGCAGTCGGGGGCCGCGGGTGGTCCCGCGAGCCCTACGGCTGTCCCCAGTTTTCCCGTGGGCGGATTCCACGCCCAGTGGACCCCTCCGGTGCCGGCGACCCCTCCGGCTCAGGCCGCTCCGCCGACCGCCGTGCAGCGCGACTTCACGGAGCCGGCGGTCTCGGCTGCCGACGGCGGTGAGTCCGGCGACGACTCCGGTGATGCGGCCTTCGAGGCCGAGGTTGTCGCCGCTGAGGTGAGTGTCCCGGAGCCCCTGGATGACGTCGATGCGGTGGGTGACGAGGGTACGGATGTTGACGAGGTCACCGACGAGGTGAGCGGTGCCGTGCCCGAGCTGCAGGACGACGCCGGTGACGCCGTGACGCCGCAGGATGTCGAGTCTGCGGACACTGAATCCGACGAGGAGGACGCGGAGTCCGAGGCAGTAGTGGCAACGGAAGTTGCCGCCTCGGAGCCCGTGGACGCCGAGCCGGTGGCTGCCGAGGTCGTCGACGTCGAGCCCGAGGACACCGCGTCGGCACCGAGCGCGGTCGACGACGTACGCGACTCCGCGCCGGTCGCGCCCGTGCGGGACTCGGTGCCCAGCGCACCGCTCAACCTGCCCCCGCTGCCGGAGGGCGCGCCCGGGACCGTACCGCCCGCTTGGGCTCCCCCGGCGACAGGTCAGGGCAGCGGACTGCCGCCGCTGCCCCCGTCGTACCAGCCGGCCGCTCCCATGACGGCCGGACAGTGGCCCGCGCAGCCGCAACCCCAGCCGCCGACGCGGCCGGAAGCCGCGCCTGTCCAGCCGCAGGCCGCGTCGGCCACGCCGGCACCGGGTCAGCCTCAGCCGCCTGCTGTGCCGGGCCAGCAGCCGCCCGCACCGTCGATGCAGCCCCCGTTCCAGCCGCAGGCCGCGCCAATCGCGTGGAACGCTCCCGCGCCCCCGCAGGCTGGGTACGGCTTCCCGCCGCCCAACCCGGCCGCGGCGGTCCCTGGGGTCCCTGCCCCGGCACCGGGTGCACCACCCGCTGGCTACGGATTCCCGCCGCAGGCGACTCCGGCTCCTCCCACAGGTCCCAACGCCCAGGGCGGGTACGGCTTCCCGCCTCCGGCCCCGAACGCTCAGGGCGGCTACGGCGTCCCGCAGCCGGGCGCGCCCAGGCCGACCCCGGCAGGCCCCAACGCCCAGGGCGGATACGGCTTCCCGCCCCCCGGCGCCCAACCCCCGGCGCCGAACGCCCAGGGCGACCACAACGTCCCCCAGCCGGGCGCACCCGCGCCGACCCCGGCGGGCCCCAACGCCCAAGGCGGGTATGGCTTCCCGCCCCCCGGCGCCCAGCCCCCGGCGCCGAACGCCCAAGGCGACCACAGCGCCCCCCAGCCGGGCGCATCCACGCGGACCCCGGCGGGCCCCAACGCCCAAGGCGGATACGGCTTCCCACCCCCCGGCACCCAACCCCAACCGCCGGCACCGAACGCCCAAGGCGACCACAGCGCCCCCCAGCCCGGAGCGCCCGCGCCGACCCCGGCAGGCCCCAACGCCCAAGGCGGATACGGCTTCCCGCCCGGCGCCCAACCTCAGCCCCCGACCCAGGCCCCGAACGCTCAGGGTGGCTACGGCTTCCCCCAGCCCGGCGCCCAGCCCCCGGCCCCGAACGCCCAGGGTGGCTACGACCTCCCGCAGCCGGGCGCACCCGTGCCGCCCCAGGCAGGCCCGAACGCCCAAGGCGGGTACGGATTCCCGCCCCCCGGCGCCCAACCCTCGACACCGAGTGCCCCCGCCCCGGCGCAGGATGGCCCGCTCTCGGGGTACGGATTCCCGCCCCCGGCAACGCCGCCCACGGGTCCCACCCCTCAGGGCGGCTACGGCTTCCCCCAGCCCGGCGCGCCCACCCCGGCTCCGGCCCCTGCTGGCCCCAACCCCCAAGGCGGGTACGGATTCCCGCCCCCCGGCGCCCAGCCTCCGGCCCCGGCCGCGCCCGGCCCGCAAGGCGACGGCAGCGCCCCCCAGCCCGGCGGTCAGCCTCCAGCTCCAGCCACCCCTGCTCCCACTCCGGGCACCCCGAGTGACACCCCTGCCCCGGCTCCCGGCACCCCGGGAGGCTCCACTCCCCCAGCTCCAGCCACCCCTGCTCCCGCTCCGGGCACGCCGAGTGGCAACCCTGCTTCCGCTCCGGGCACGCCCAGTGGCACCCCTGCTCCGGCTCCCGGCGCCCCGGGTGGCTCCACTCCCCCGGCTCCAGCCCCCGTCGGCAACCCGGCACCGGTGCCCCCCGCTCCCACTCCCAACCCCCAGGACGGGTACGGCTTCCCGCCTCCCGCTGGTTCTCCTGTGCCCCAGCCTCCGGCGCCGCAGCCCGGGTACGGCTTCCCGCACCCCGGTGGGCCCGGGGGCCCCGCCGGTGCGCCCGGTGGGTATGGGTTCCCCTTCCCGCAGGGGCCCGCGCAGCAGGCGCCGCCGCAGCCTCAGGTGCCGCAGCAGGCTGACGCGCCCCACCCGCACGCCGGGCCTCCGGCGCCCCCGCATGTACCGGGCGCCGTTCCCCCGTCGCCTCCGCAGCCGGCGTACGGCCAGCCCGGGGTTCCGCAGGGCGTGCCGCAGCCGCCCGTGGATCCGCGTACCGGGACCGCCTGGCCGCAGCCCATGCAGCACGACCAGCGGCAGATGACCAACCCCGGTGCCGCGCCGCTCGGTTACACCGCGGCCGTCGAGCTGTCCTCCGACCGGCTGCTCAACAACAAGAAGCAGAAGGCGAAGAGCGGGCGGCCCGCGGCCGCGCCCTCGCGGTTCAAGCTCGGCGGCAAGAAGGAGGAGGCCGAGCGGCAGCGGAAGCTGGAGCTGATTCGCACTCCCGTGCTGTCCTGCTATCGCATCGCCGTCATCAGCCTCAAGGGCGGGGTCGGTAAGACCACCACTACCACCGCGCTCGGCTCCACCCTCGCCACCGAGCGGCAGGACAAGATCCTCGCCATCGACGCCAACCCGGACGCCGGCACGCTCGGCCGCCGTGTGCGGCGCGAGACCGGGGCCACCATCCGGGACCTCGTCCAGGCGATCCCGTACCTCAACTCGTACATGGACATCCGGCGGTTCACGTCCCAGGCGCCGTCCGGTCTGGAGATCATCGCCAACGACGTCGACCCGGCCGTCTCGACGACCTTCAACGACGAGGACTACCGGCGCGCGATCGACGTACTGGGCAAGCAGTACCCGATCATCCTGACCGACTCCGGTACCGGTCTGCTCTACAGCGCCATGCGGGGCGTACTCGACCTCGCCGATCAGCTGATCATCATCTCGACGCCGTCCGTGGACGGCGCCAGCAGCGCCAGTACGACGCTGGACTGGCTGTCCGCACACGGGTACGCGGACCTGGTCTCGCGGTCCCTCACCGTCATCTCGGGGGTGCGCGAGACCGGCAAGATGATCAAGGTGGAGGACATCGTCTCCCACTTCGAGACGCGGTGCCGGGGTGTCATCACCGTGCCCTTCGACGAGCATCTCGCCGCCGGTGCCGAGGTCGACCTCGACATGATGCGGCCCAAGGTCCGCGAGGCGTACTTCAACCTCGCCGCCCTGATCGCCGAGGACTTCGTACGGCACCAGCAGATGCACGGGCTCTGGACCTCGGACGGCAACCCGCCCCCGGTCGCGGCCCCGCCGCTGCCGGGACACCAGCAGCAGATGCAGCAGCAGGCTCCGGGGCAGCCGCAGCCGTACCCGGCGGCTCCGCCCGTCCCGGGGCAGGGCCAGTACGTTCCGCCGCCGCCCGGCCAGCCGGGGCAGTACCCGCCGCCGCCCCAGCCCGGTCAGCCGTACGGCTATCCGCCGCAGCCTGGGCAGCCGTACCAGCCGCCTCAGCAGCAGGCCCAGCAGCCCGGCTACCCGCAGCCTCCGCAGCAGTAGCGGGCAGGGGACAATCGAGTAGGAGGGACGGGTCGCCCGTCCCTCCTCTCACACCACCGGACATGCGGGCCACGCATCCGGCGGTTCATCCAGCTGATCTCAACCGTTGCCAGGTCGGCTTGAGCATGTGCAGGCCGAGGTCGTCCCAGTGGGTGGTGGGCAGTGCCTGGTTGAGGACGGCAGAACCCGCGATCCGCCAGTAGCCCTTGCTGGTGCCGCCCCACTCGCGGGACAGCCGCTCGTTGATCCCGAGCTTGCGCAGCATGTGCTGACGGGTCTTCGGCCTCTTCCATTCCTTCCACCGGACCTGCCGCATCCTGCGGTGCAGCCACTTGTCCAGCTCACGGAACAGGTGTGAACCATCCGCGAGCCGGAAGTAGCCCATCCAGCCAGCGGTGAAGCGGTTGATCTTCCCGATGCGTTCGGGCATCGCGATGCTCCACCGGCGCGACGTCAGTTCCCTGAGTCGTTCCTTCAGGCGTTTGACCGCCTTCGGGTCGACCCGGACACCGACCTTCCCGCCCCGGGCGAAGTAGAAGCCGAACCCCAGCAGCACCGCTTCGCGGGCGTGGACCACCTTCGACTTGTCCCGGTTGACCTTCAGTTTCAGCCGCTGCTCGACCACGGCCGTGACCGAGTCGAGCACCCTCTGAGCGGCCCGCTTGCTCCGCACGAAGACGCGGACGTCGTCGGCGTAACGCACGAACCGGTGACCACGCCTGAACAGTTCCCGGTCCAGGTCGTCGAGCATGATGTTCGACAAGACGGGCGACAGCGGAGACCCCTGCGGGGTCCCCTCCACACTCGGCATCTTCACGCCGTCCACCATGATCCCGGCTTCCAGATACCTGCGGATCAGTTTCAGAACCCTGCGGTCACTGACTTTCCGCGCCACCCGCGCCATCAGGACATCATGCTGAACCCGGTCGAAGAACCGGTCCAGATCGAGGTCCACAACCCAGCGGTTGCCGTCCTCGACGGCCCGCCGCGCGACCCGGACCGCCTGATGGGCGGACCGGCCGGGACGAAACCCGAAGGACGACCCCGAAAAGCCAGGGTCGAAGACGGGCACGAGCACTTGCGCGATGGCCTGCTGGATCAAGCGGTCCAGCACCCGCGGCACCCCCAGCATCCGCTCACCGCCGCCAGGCTTCGGGATGACCACCTGACGGACCGGCGACGGCCGGTAGATGCCCGCATCGAGTTCGGCCCTCACCTCGGGCCAGCGCACCGCGACCCACGGCCTGAGTTCGGCCGTGGTCATGCCGTCCACCCCGGGAGCACCCCGGTTCACTTCAACGCGGTTGAGCGCCGCGAGCAGGTTCTCCTTCGAGAGCATCAACTCCCACAAGGACGGCTCCTGACCGCGGTGAACGTCCTCCGTGAGACGCGCCGGCCGGTCACTGCGCTCCGCCGGGTCACTTCCGGAATGCACCGGTCCCTCCCCGGTCGGCACCGCCGAAGCGGTATTACTGCGGTCCACGTGACCGGCACGAGCAGTCACCACATCATCCGTTCCACTCGATGTTCGGCCCTTCCCAGCCGCCGTGCCCATCCCGGCTGGTACTACGGCCTCTGCTGACTTCTGCCCGGTCAGCCCCCACCTCCCGGCACGGACCGTCGGCGCGGCGACAACCTCAGCACAACCGACACCCGCACAGATCTCCCCAGGTAAGAACGATCACTGTCCCTGGATCCCCGCCGCGTTTACGCACTGGCCTTCTTGGTGGAGACGGGCATCACCTTCCATGGCAGGCTCACCCGACCAGCACGCCTCATACACGGTTCGTGTTCCTCGGTACCCAGGTCTCGCCTCGGGCTTCCTCCAGACCCCACCTCACGATGACGCCCTTGCCTCCGGCTCGGGGTTAGCACCACCTCTTCCCCCAGGGGACTCACACCCCCAAGCAATCGCCCATGCTGGGCACACCAAGAAGGCGGCCGATGCCCAACCCAGGGCATCGGCCGCCTTTTCTGCAGTAGGCGTGCGAGTCGCTACTCCGCCGCCGCCGCGATCAGCTCGCGGCACTTCTTCACGTCCTCGGCCATCTGTACGAGCAGCGCGTCCAGCGAGTCGAACTTGGCCTGGCCGCGCACGAACGCCAGGAAGTCGACGGCGACGTGCAGGCCGTACAGATCGAGGCCGACGCGGTCGATGGCGTACGCCTCCACCGTCCGTTCCGTGCCGTCGAACTGCGGGTTCGTGCCGACGGAGATCGCGGCCGGCATCACCTCGCCGTCCGCGTGCAGCCAGCCCGCGTAGACACCGTCGGCCGGGATCGCGGTGTGGGGCAGTGTCTCCACGTTGGCGGTGGGAAAGCCGAGTTCACGGCCCCGCTGGGCGCCCCGGACGACAACGCCCTCGACGCGGTGCGGGCGGCCCAGGATCTCGCGCGCGCCCCCGACGTCACCCTCGCCGACCAGCCGACGCGTCAGCGTGGACGAGAACGGCTCGCCGCCGCCCGCCTCGCCCGACACATACAGGTCGACGACCTCGACCTCGAAGTCGTACGTCCGGCCGAGTTCGGTCAGGAACTTCACATTGCCGGCCGCCTTGTGGCCGAAACGGAAGTTCGGGCCCTCGACGACCGCCCGGGCGTGCAGTTTGTCGACCAGGACCTTGACCACGAAGTCGGCCGGGGAGAGCTTCGAGAACTCCTTGGTGAAGGGGAGGATCAGGACGGCGTCGACACCCAGCTCGGCCATCAGTTCGGCACGGCGGTGGTGCGGGGCCAGCAGCGGCGGGTGGCTGCCGGGGCGGACGACCTCGCTGGGGTGCGGGTCGAAGGTGACGACGACCGAGGGAACTCCCAGCTCGCGGGCGCGCTCCACGGCATGCCGGATGATCAGCTGGTGTCCGCGGTGGACCCCGTCGTAGGAACCGATGGTGACGACGCCGCGTCCCCAGTCCTCGGGGATGTCCTCCAAGCCACGCCAGCGCTGCACTGTGACCGCTCCTCGTCGAACCCGTGTCCGTGTCTGCCTCTTACGCAGGCCTTCTTACGCAGGTCTAAGGGTGCCATGCCGGACGCGCCCGGCTCGCATCGGCATGGAGGCTGTGACAGGGCGCACGTGACACGACCGGTTTCCGGCCGCCGACCGCAGTTCGGAAGCGTTCGCTACGCGGGGACCCGCACCCCCGCCAGGTTCTCGATCATGCGTCGCGTACTGGGGCCGACCACGGCGGCCCACTCCCCCGGGGTGTCGGTCAGCCAGCCCGCCACCAGCACCGCGAACCCGGGCACCCGCCTGCTCAGCTCGACCAGGCAGCAGTCGAACCGCGTCGCACCGTCCGGAGTGCGTACGAGCAGCAGACCGCAGCGGTGTACGAGGCCCCGCGTGCGTTCCCCGCCATGGCGGGCCGTGGCCTCCACCGTGGTGCGGAGCAGTGCGTCCAGGACGGTGGGGTCGTGCTCCCGGGCCAGCAGGGCTTCGAGGAGTTCCTGGCGGAGGGGGTGGGAGACGGGGGCCCCGGGCGCGGCGAGCACGGTCGCGAGGGCCGCGCGCACCGGGGCCGGGCCGTCGACGAGGAGGCCGGTGACCAGCGGGAGGAGCACGGGCCTGACGGTCGGTCCCTGGTCGAGGCGCCGGTCGACGTACGCGGCCATGTGCCCGGCGGTCTCCGGCCGCCGCTCCACGGCCTGCCGTACGAGCACGGCGACCCGCCGGGCCAGGGCCGGGGTCGTGATGTCGGCGAGGGTGCGTAGCGTGTCGCCCGGTTCCGGGCCGAGCAGCCTGGTCCGGAACGCGTCGAGGACCGGCTCCGGGTGGGTCGTGAGGGCGGGGACCAGGGCGCTCGGCGGGAGGTGCGGGTCGCCGGCCGTGAAGTGCCGCAGCGCCTGCGGGAGATGCTGGGCGCGGGTACGCGGATCACGGACGAGGAGCGCGAGCGCGCCGCCGTGGAGGGTGCAGTCGCCGGGGCGGGCGAGCAGTGCGAGGGCCGCGTAGCTCAGGAGGTCGAGGTCGGCGTCGGTGCGCACCCGGGGTGCGACGCGCGTGCCGTACGCCACCGCCGCGACCCGCCGGGCCGGCCGCTCGTCGTGCGCCCACCGGTCCACGGCCCGGCAGACGGCGGACGGCTCCTCCTCGGCGAGCACGGCGAGGAGTTCGTCCCCGCGCCGGTGCGCACTGTCGACGAGTACCTCGGTCAGCTCGTCCAGGGCTCGGTGGCGGTGGGTGTGGAGCAGCGCCTGGGCGGCGGTCGCCACGGTCGCGTCCGGCGTCGCGGGCAGCGGACGGTCGTCGTCGAACCAGCGGGCGAGGAGCGGTTGTACGGCGGTGGGGTCGGCGGCGAGCAGCTGGGCCACGGCGTCCAGGTAGCGCGGCTGGTCGGACTGGCCCGGCGGGTCGTCGCCCACGACGAGTCGGCGGAGGAGGTCGACGGCGGTGGCTTCGGGGAGGCGGAGGGCCGTCCAGAAGGCGGGGCCCAGCTCTTGGGGCACTGTCTGGTTCCGCCGGCGGCGGGCCGCGATGCGGTCGGCGAGGAGGCGCAGGACGTGGGTGTACGGGGTTGCGTCGGGGACGTTGCGGAGTACGTCGGTGAGGAGGTGGGTGGCCCACCAGGTGGAGGTGGAGGTGGATGAGTCGGTGGAGGTCGAGGGCTGGGGTTGGGGTTGGGGTTGCGGGTCGATGGCTTGCGCCAACTCCCGCAGGCGTAGGGCCAGTTCGGGGGCTCCGTGCTGGCGGGAGAGGAGCAGTAGTGACTGGACTACCGGGCCGATGCGGTGGTGCGGTACGGGGACCAGCGCCGCGTTCTTGTCGTTCTCCGGGCGGCGGCGGTGGACCAGGGCGTGCAGCGCCTCGTCCAGGTCCAGGTGTGTGCCCTGGATCCAGTCGGCGAGTTCCTCGTGGGCGAAGCGGTAGCCCGTGCCGGCGGGGACGAGGAGGCCCTCGGTGAGGACTGCTGAGGCCCAGCCCGTGCCGCCGCCCAGGTGGGCCGGTGCGGGGCCCCAGGGGAACACGGACTCGAAGGACGCGCGGTCCAGTTCGCCCTGTCCGGGGCCCAGGCTGCGGCGGGCGGCCTCGTGGATCTGGCCGGAGACCTTTGCTGCGAGGCGGCGTACGGGGGTGCCGCGTAGGCCGTTCTCGGCGGCTAGGCGGACTGCGATGCGGAGGCACATCAGGTCCAGGTAGGCGGTGAAGACGTCGTGGCGGTCGAGGCGGGGGGTGGGGGGCGTGGTGTCCGGGTGGGTGGGGAGGGCGGCGCGGACCTCGGAGAGGAGGCGGAGTGTGAGGGGGTGGCGGGCGTCCTGGGGGGTGAGGGTGGATGGGGGGATGGCGTAGCGGGTGTGGGCTTGGTGGGCTTCGGATTCGGTGAGGTCGGTGAGGTGGAGTTGGCGTGGGGGGTGGGGTGGCCGTTGGGGATTTTCGCCCCCGCCGCCCCTACCCGTCCCATCCCTGGGGGCTGCCGCCCCCAGACCCCCGCTGTCGGCCTGAACGGCCTCGTCCTCAAACGCCGGACGGGCTGGAATGCCCGGGTCGGCCTCGTCTGCGCACGCCCAACGGGCTGGAATGCCCGGGTCGCCCCCCGTCTGTTCCCAGTACTCCGGGCGGCAGGCCACCACCAAGCGGGCGTGTGATTCTCGGAGCCAGGTCTCCGTCGACCTTGTCCATTCCTTCGCTCGGTGGGCCAGGAGTGGGGGCATTTCCTCGGGGCCGTCGAGGAGGAGCAGGAGGGGGCGGGACGTCTTGTGGGACAGGTGGGCCAGGCGTTCCGGGGTGATGTCGCCCAGGTCGGTGGTGTGCTCGCCCGACGCAGCCACGATCCGGGCCGCTCGGTCCAGTGCGCGGCGGGCCGCGTCCGCCACCGAGGTGTCCTCGTCGCGCAGGTCGGCGCCGCGCAGCCACAGGGTGGGGGCCGGTTCCGGGTCGCGGTGGCGGCGGGCGGCGAGGGCCGCGAGTTCCGTCGTACGGCCGCTGCCGGGGGCGCCGACCAGGCCGAGGACGACGGCCGGGCTCTCGCGTGCGGCGGTGAACTCCTTCAACTCCCTTGCCAGTTCCGCCCGTTCGACCGGCTCGACCGCGCCCGCGTCCAGGCCGCCCGAGGTACGGCCCACGAAGCCCGCCAGTGCGCCCGGCGGTCCGTCCGAGCCCACCGAGGTCGCCGTCAGTTCCAGGACGCCCGCGAGATTGAGGTCGGCGCCGTACGCGGGGACCGTCGCCGCGTTGCGGGCCAGGAGTTCCGCGAGGGGGGCCTCCAGGGCCCGCCGGGTGTGGAGGGGGAGCGCGAAACCTGGTGCCCGGTGGCCCGCCGGTTCCGGTGATGCTCCCGTGGGTTGCGGCAGCAGAGCCGTGCCCAGTACCCCCAGCACCGCTCCCGTCGTACGGTCGAGCACGGGTCCCCCGGCCGCGCCGCCGCCCAGTCGCAGCGCGTCGCTGCCCGCCGTGCCGATCGCCAACTCCAGGGCGTCGGGGAGGAGATGGAAGCGGTCCGTGGCCGTGTAGGTGACGTCGGTCGTGCCGAGCACGCGCGCCTCCCGCCAGCCGCCCGCTGCGATCCGTACGTATGTGCCAGTCGCCACCCGGTCCCGGACCGAGACGGGGAGCGGGTCCGCGCCCAGGCCCTCCGTGCGCACCAGGGCCAGGCCCAAGGTCGGGAGAAGGGTCACCGCGTCTGCCGCCGACACCACACACGTACGGTCTGCGGGGCCGCGCAGGACCAGCCGGGCCAGTCCGTCGACGGCCTCGTGGCTGGTGATCAGTGTGCCGTGGTGGTCGGCCACGAAGCCCGTACCCCGTGGGCGACCGGCCAGGTCGCACACCCGCACGAGCGACTCGTCAGCGGCATCGGCGGCCTCGACGGCCTGTTCGTCTTCTCGCGTCTCGGGCGCGTCGGCCGACGGCCGACGGCCGCCCCCGGCGCGCGGGCCCCGTCCCGCCATCGTCGTCCTCCCCGCCGTACACGCGTGCCTGCGTACGCACGCGTCTGCTTTCGACGGTAGGCATCCGGTGATCAGCAGAACAGAGCGTGCGACGAACGCGCCCCCTTCCGCCCCCTCGGTTCACTCCGAGCGCCTGCCCGGACGGGTGAATGAATCGCGAGGGATGGATACACCCTTGGGTGGGGGAACCGAGGGGGAACCGTGGAGCGGCGGGAACGTGTCCCCGTGACCGCCGCTCCACGGCGCGGAACGTCAGACGAAGACCGCGAGGCTCTTCGCCTTGCCCTTCTCCTCCTCCACCAGGGCGAGGAACTGCCCGGCGGGGTCGAAGACGGCCACGGCGCCGACACCGGTGTACTCCTCGGGCATCTCCAGCCGTACGCCGTTCGTCAGCAGCCGCGCCCGCTTCTCGTCCACGTTCCAGCGGGGGAACGCCGCGGTGGCCGCGTCGGCGATCGGCATCACCGTCAGCTCCTGCTGCAACTGGTCGAGCGTGCGGGCCGCGTCCAGCTTGTACGGGCCGACGCGCGTCCGGCGCAGTGCGGTGAGATGACCGCCGACGCCCAGGTCGGCGCCCAGGTCCCGGGCCAGCGCGCGGATGTACGTACCGGAGGAGCACACCACCGACACGACCAGGTCGAGTACGGGGGTGCCGTCGGCCGCGACGGCGTCCCGGACGTCGTACACCGCGAAGGAGGAGACGGTGACCGGGCGGGCCGGGATCTCGAACTCCTCGCCCTCACGGGCCCGCTTGTACGAGCGCACGCCGTTGATCTTGATGGCGCTGACCTTGGACGGCACCTGCATGATGCGGCCGGTCAGCTTGGCGACTCCGGCGTCGACGGCCTCTCGGGTGACCCCGGAGGCGTCGGTGGAGGAGGTGATGTCCCCCTCGGCGTCGTCGGTGAGCGTGTTCTGTCCGAGGCGGACGGTGCCCAGATACTCCTTCTCGGTCAGCGCGAGGTGGCCGAGGAGCTTGGTCGCGCGCTCGACCCCGAGGACGAGCACGCCCGTGGCCATGGGGTCGAGGGTGCCGGCGTGTCCGACGCGGCGGGTCCTGGCGATCCCGCGCATCTTGGCGACCACGTCGTGCGAAGTGAAGCCCGACGGCTTGTCGACGATGACAAGCCCGTCGGGCGTCCTGGTGTTCTGCTGCGTCATTCGGCGGTGTCGTCCTCGTCGTCCGGCTTCTTGTACGGGTCCGCGTCACCGGCGAACGCGGCGCCCGCGGACGCCTGGCGCACCTGGGCGTCGGAGGCACGGGCCTTGTCGAGGAGGTCCTCGATCTTCTTGGAGGTGTCCGGGAGTGCGTCCGCGACGAAGGCCAGGGTGGGCGTGAACTTCACGCCCGCGGCCTGGCCGACGGCGGAGCGCAGGACGCCCTTGGCGCTCTCCAGGCCGGCGGCAGCGGCCGCCCGCTCCTCGTCGTCCCCGTAGACCGTGTAGAAGACGGTCGCCTCCCGGAGGTCCCCGGTGACCCGGGTGTCCGTGATGGTGACGTGGGTGCCGAGGCGCGGGTCCTTGATCCCGCGCTGGAGCTTCTGGGCCACCACCTCTCGGATGAGGTCAGCCAACCTCTTCGCCCGCGCGTTGTCGGCCACTGGTCCGTCTCCCGTTCTTTTCTGTTCCGCGTTCCGCGTTCTGCGTTCTTGCAGGTCGTTCATTTGTTGGGCTCTAGTCGTCGTCGCCGTGGAGCCGTCGTCGTACGGACAGCAGTTCCACCTCGGGGCGGCCGGCGACCAGTCGCTCGCACTGGTCCAGCACATCGGTGATGTGTGCCGTGTCGCCTGCCACCACCGCGAGGCCGATGCCTGCTCTGCGGTGCAGGTCGAGGTGTTCGACCTCGGCCACGCTCACCGCGTACCTGCGCTGGAGTTCGGCGACGATCGGGCGGACGACGGAGCGCTTCTCCTTCAGCGAGCGTACGTCGCCGAGCAGGAGGTCGAAGGACAGAGTCCCCACGTACATGTGTGTATCCGGATGACCCGCCGGTGCGGGATCGATGGCCCCGCCGGCTGTATGGGCGGGGACATCAAGAACGGTACAGCGTACGGGGCGGTGGCTCGACGGGATTGTTCTCGCCCCCGCCGCCCCTACCCGTCCCATCCCTGGGGGCTGCGCCCCCAGACCCCCCTTGTCGCGCTGAACGCGCTCGTCCTCAAACGCCGGACGGGCTGGGTGGTGCCGGCCGGCGCTTGGGTATTCAGCCCGTCCGGCGTTTGAGGACAAGGCCCGTTCAGGGCCGTAGCGGGCAGACGGCCAGCTGGCCGGCGGGGACTTTTCCCTGCCGGCCAGCTGGACTGCACGTACTACCCACCGCTTAGCCGCGCGGCTTCTCCCGCATCTCGTACGTCGCGATGACGTCGTCGACCTTGATGTCGTTGAAGTTGCCGAGGTTGATACCGCCCTCGAACCCTTCGCGGATCTCGGTGACGTCGTCCTTGAAGCGACGCAGACCGGAGATGGTGAGGCTCTCCGCGATGACCTTGCCATCGCGCAGCAACCGCGCCTTGGTGTTGCGCTTGACCTCGCCGGAGCGGACCAGCACACCGGCGATGTTGCCCAGCTTGGACGAGCGGAAGACCTCGCGGATCTCCGCCGTACCCAGCTCGACCTCTTCGTACTCCGGCTTGAGCATGCCCTTGAGGGCTGCCTCGATCTCCTCGATGGCCTGGTAGATCACCGAGTAGTAGCGGACGTCGACGCCCTCGCGCTCCGCCATCTGCGCCGCGCGGCCCGCAGCGCGGACGTTGAAGCCGATGACGATCGCGTCGGAGCCGGTCGCCAGGTCGATGTCCGACTCGGTGACCGCACCCACGCCGCGGTGCAGGACGCGGATGTCGACCTCTTCGCCGACGTCGAGCTGGAGCAGCGAGGACTCGAGAGCCTCCACCGAACCGGACGCGTCGCCCTTGATGATGAGGTTGAGTTCCTGCACCAGACCGGCCTTGAGCGCCTCGTCCAGGTTCTCCAGGGAGAACCGGACTCCACGCCGGGCGAAGTTGGCGTTGCGCTCGCGCGCCGCCCGCTTCTCGGCGATCTGACGCGCCGTACGGTCCTCGTCGACAACCAGGAAGTTGTCGCCGGCGCCCGGGACGTTGGTGAGACCCAGGACCAGGACGGGAGTCGACGGAGTCGCTTCCTCGACGTTGTTGCCGTTGTCGTCGAGCATCGCCCGGACCCGGCCGTACGCGTCGCCGACCACCATCGTGTCGCCGATGCGCAGCGTGCCGCGCTGGACCAGGACCGTCGAGACGGCACCGCGGCCACGGTCGAGGTGGGACTCGATCGCGATGCCCTGCGCGTCCTGCTCCGGGTTGGCCCGCAGGTCGAGCGAGGCGTCCGCGGTGAGGACCACGGCCTCCAGGAGAGCCTCGATGTTGAGGCCCTGCTTGGCGGAGATGTCGACGAACATCGTGTCGCCGCCGTACTCCTCGGCCACCAGACCGAACTCGGTCAGCTGACCACGGACCTTGGTCGGGTCCGCGCCCTCGACGTCGATCTTGTTGACCGCGACCACGATCGGCACGTCGGCCGCCTTGGCGTGGTTCAGCGCCTCGATCGTCTGGGGCATCACACCGTCGTTGGCCGCCACCACGAGGATCGCGATGTCGGTCGACTTGGCACCACGGGCACGCATGGCGGTGAACGCCTCGTGACCCGGGGTGTCGATGAAGGTGATCTTGCGCTCTTCGTCGTTGACCTGAGTCGTGACCTGGTACGCACCGATGTGCTGCGTGATACCGCCGGCCTCACCCGCGACGACGTTCGTCTTGCGGATGGTGTCGAGGAGGCGGGTCTTACCGTGGTCGACGTGACCCATGACGGTCACGACCGGCGGACGCGCGACGAGGAACTCCTCGCCACCCTCGTCCTCACCGAACTCGATGTCGAAGGACTCGAGCAGCTCGCGGTCCTCCTCCTCGGGGCTGACGATCTCGAGGACGAAGTTCATCTCGTCCGCGAGGAGCTTCAGCGTCTCGTCGGAGACGGACTGCGTGGCAGTGACCATCTCGCCGAGGTTCATCATCACGCCGACGAGCGACGCCGGGTTGGCGCCGATCTTCTCGGCGAAGTCGGTGAGGGACGCACCACGCGACAGGCGGACGGACTGTCCGTTGCCGCGCGGCAGCATCACGCCGCCGACCGACGGGGCCTGCATGGCCTCGTACTCCTGGCGCCTCTGCCGCTTCGACTTGCGACCACGACGCGCGGGACCACCGGGACGACCGAAGGCGCCCTGCGTGCCACCACGGCCACCCGGACCACCGGGACGACCACCGAAACCGGGACGACCGCCGCCGCCACCGCCGGGACCACCGGGACGACCAGCGAAACCGCCGCCACCGCCACCCGGACCACCGGGACGACCAGCGAAACCGCCGCCACCGCCACCGGGACCGGCCGGACGACCGGCGAAACCGCCGCCGCCACCGGGACGACCGCCGCCACCGCCACCGGGACCACCGGGACGACCGCCGCCGCCACCGGGACCGCGGCCACCAGGGCCACCGCCGGGACGCGGGCTACCCGCAGCGGGACGCTGCGGCATCATGCCGGGGTTGGGACGGTTGCCGCCGGGGCCGCCGCCGGGACGCGGAGCGCCACCGGGACCACCCTGCGGACGAGGCATGCCGCCCGGACTCGGACGCCCGCCACCCGCACCCTGCGGACGGGGAGCACCCTGGCCGCCGCCCGCACCCTGCGGACGCGGACCACCGGCACCGGGAGCGCCACCGGGGCCACCCTGGCCGCCGGGACGCGGAGCGCCCTGCGGACGGGGCGACTGGGGACGCGCCATGCCGGTGGAACCACCGGACGTGAAGGGGTTGTTGCCCGGACGCGGACCGGACGGACGGGCACCGCCGGGACGCGGAGCGCCCTGGCCACCCGGACGCGGGGCGCCCGGACGCTCGCCACGGCCCTGGCCGCGATCCTGACTACGGTCCTGACCCTGACCCCGGTCCTGACCGGGACCCGAGGGACGGGCACCGCTGGGACGCGGGGCGCCGGGACGGGCACCGGTGCTGGGACGCGGGGCCTGAGCGGCGGCCGGGGTGACCGGTGCCGACGGCGGAGCGGTGAACTCCGGCGTGGTGGGCGCCGCGGGGGCCGGCTTCGGCGCGGGCTTGGGGCCCGGCGTCGGACGTGAACCCTGCGGGGCCGGGGTCACCGGGGTGACCGGCGCACTCGGCGCGGCGGGCGCCGCGGGGCGCTCGGCCACGGCGGGCTTGGGAGCCGGCGGCCGCGGGGCAGCCGGACGGGCCGACTGCGCCGGGGAGGGCGCGCCGGGCTTGGGAGCCGCCTTGCGGGGGGCGCCGGGCTTGGCGCTGCTCCCGCCCTGGAAGGCGTCTGTCAACTTGCGTACTACGGGCGCCTCGATCGTCGAGGATGCCGATCGGACGAATTCACCGAGTTCCTGGAGCTTGGCCATGACGGCCTTGCTCTCAACCCCGAACTCCTTGGCGAGTTCGTATACCCGGACCTTAGCCACTTCGCTCCTTTTAGGTCCGGGTTGCGGCCGGACCGTCGCTACTTCATGGGCGTACTCATCGCGTGCTCATCGAGTGCTCATCGCAATCTCGACCTACTTCCAACTCGCGGGGGGTACCAGAGCCGCACGGGGGTTCCGTGCGACGCGTCTTACGGTGTTGCCTGCTCGACGTACCGGCGCAACGCCGCCGTGTCGAGCGCTCCCGGGGCACGCAGTGCCCGTGGGAACGCCCGGCGGCGAACCGCCAGGTCGAGACAGACCAGGGCGGGGTGCACATACGCACCCCGGCCGGGCAGCGTACCGCGATGATCGGGGGCGCATTCACCCTCGATCGCCACGATGCGCAGCAGATCCTTCTTGGCCGCTCGCTCCCGACACCCCACACAGGTGCGTTCAGGGCATACGCGGGCTCGCGTCCGGCCAGACACTCCTAAGTCTACCTCCCCGTACGGACCTCACTCATTCGAGATAAGGATCGAACGGTTGTTGTCGTGATCTCAGCCACCTGCGGCTTGGATCTATTCCCTACTGGCCCCGGGGCTGGTCGGCGGGCCGCTCGGACGGCTGCTCGGTGTCCGGGCGGATGTCGATGCGCCAGCCGGTCAGCCGGGCGGCGAGGCGGGCGTTCTGGCCCTCCTTGCCGATCGCCAGCGACAGCTGGTAGTCGGGGACCGTCACGCGCGCGGAGCGGGCCGCGAGGTCGACGACCTCGACCTTGGTGACCCGGGCCGGGGACAGCGCGTTCGCCACCATGTCGGCCGGGTCGTCCGACCAGTCGACGATGTCGATCTTCTCGCCGTTCAGCTCGGCCATGACATTGCGCACCCGGCCGCCCATGGGGCCGATGCAGGCGCCCTTGGCGTTCAGACCGCTGCGCGTCGACCGGACGGCGATCTTCGTGCGGTGCCCGGCCTCGCGCGCGATGGCCGAGATCTCCACCGAACCGTCGGCGATCTCGGGCACCTCCAGCGCGAAGAGCTTCTTCACCAGGTTGGGGTGCGTGCGCGAGAGGGTGACGGACGGACCGCGCACACCCTTCGCCACTCGTACGACGTACGACCGCAGCCGCAGCCCGTGTGTGTAGGTCTCACCGGGGACCTGCTCCTGCACCGGCAGGATGGCCTCCAGCTTGCCGATGTCGACGAGCACGTTCTTCGGGTCGCGGCCCTGCTGGACGACACCGGTGACGATGTCGCCCTCGCGGCCCGCGTACTCGCCGAGCGTCGCGTCGTCCTCGGCGTCGCGCAGGCGCTGCAGGATGACCTGCTTGGCGGTGGTGGCGGCGATCCGGCCGAAGTCCGACGGGGTGTCGTCGAACTCGCGTGCCTCCTGCCCCTCCTCCAGCTCCTGGGGGTCCTCCTTCGCCCACACGGTCACATGACCGGTGTCCCGGTCGAGCTTCACGCGCGCGTGGCGGCGGCTTCCCTCGGTGCGGTGGTAGGCGATGAGGAGGGCCGACTCGATCGCCTCGACCAGCAGGTCGAAGGAGATCTCCTTCTCCCGCACCAAGCCCCGCAGGGCACTCATGTCGATGTCCACGGCTACGCCTCCTCTTCTTCCGTCATGTCCTGCTCGTCCTGCTTGTCCTTGCTGTCTTTCCGGTTGAACTCGACCTGGACGCGGGCCTTGTCGAAGTCGCCGAAGGCGAGCCGGCGGGCGGTGGCCTTGCGGCCCTTCACGCCCGGCACCTCGAGGTCCATGCCCGCGTCGTCCACGGTCAGGATTCGGCCGACGACTTCGCCGGCGCCCTCGGTGAGCTGGAACCTGACCAGCCGGTCGACGGCGCGTACGTAGTGCCGGTGCTCGGTGAGTTCGCGTTCGGCGCCGGGGGTGCCGACCTCCAGGGTGTACTCCCCCGCGCCCATCGCGTCCGTCTCGTCGAGCTTCGCCGAGAGCGCGCGGCTCACATCGGCGATCGCGTCCAGATCGGCCCCGTCGTCGGAATCGACGACGACCCGCAGCACTCTCTTGCGCCCGACGGACTCCACTGCGATCTCTTCGAGATCGAGACCCTGCGAGCTGACGAGCGGCTCCAGGAGCTCTCGAAGCCTCTCGCTCTGGGTGGTGCTCATCCGGGTGACTCCTCGGCCGCGTGTGCTGTTGTGGGTAGGTCGCGTGTCAGGTCAAAGGGTATCCGGTCCCGGGGGGTGTTGCCGTCCACCGGAACGCCGCCGGTGGCCCGGCTGCGCCGGTGGCGGGTGCCGGGCCGGGGCGCGGGTACGGTGATCACGGGCGTGCTGCCCTTCCCGTTGTTTTCCGTGGTCTCCCGTTCGTACGAGCCCTCCGAGGACGTCTGCCGTGCCGTTCCCCCCGCCCTCGCGCACCCCGCTGGGAGTCCCCGCGGGTCCGCGCAGAAGGACCCTGCTCGCCTCGGCCGCGGGCGCCGCCCTCCTCGTGGGCTGCACTTCCGAGTCCGACTCGACGGCCACGAGTTCCGGCAGCCCGTCGGTCGCCGAGCGCACGCGCGCGCGTGCGGCGAGCGACAGCACCGGGCTCGTACGGCAGTACGACGCGGCGATCGCCGCGTTCCCGGTACTGGCGGAGCACCTGTCGGAGCTGCGCGCGGAGGCCGTACGGCACGCGGAGGCCTTCGGGGGCGTTGAGCCGACACCGACCTCCGCCTCGCCTTCGCCTTCGGCTTCGGCCTCTGCGGCGCCGCCGACAGAGCAGGACGCCCTCGCCGGGCTCGCCGCCGCCGAGCGGACCCTCGTGGACCGGCGTACGAAGGCGCTCCTCGAAGTGCCGGGCGAGCTGGCGCGGCTGCTGGCCTCGGTGGCGGCGGCCGGGGCCGCGCATGTGTATCTGCTGACGGAGGGCGCGAAGTGAGCAAGTCGGGGAAGGCTGAGAAGGACACCGGTGAGCTGACCGCGCTCCAGGCCGCCCTGGGCGCCGAACACGCGGCGGTGTACGGGTACGGGGTCGTCGGCGGGCTGATCGGCGAGGCCCGCCGGAGCGAGGCGCGGGCGGCGTACGACGCCCATCGGGCCCGGCGCGACGAGCTGGCGCGCGCGGTGCGAGCCCTCGGGGGCACACCGGTGGCGGCGGCAGCCGGGTACGCGCTGCCGTTCCCGGTGACCGACTCGGACGCCGCCGTCCGGCTCGCGGCCGAGCTGGAGGAGCGGGTCGCCGGGGTGTACTCCGACCTGGTCCGGGCAGCCGAGGGCGAGCGGCGCCGGACGGGTGCCGAGGGGCTGCGGGAGGCCGCGGTGCGGGCGGTGCGGTGGCGGGGCGGGAGCGTACCCTTCCCTGGGCTCGCCGAGCGGGCGAGCACCGTGTCGGCGTCGGCGACACCCACGGCGTAGGCCGTATCGCACACACCGCGTCCCGAGTACCGGAAGGAAACGACTCGCGCATGGCATTCGCACCGCCGCCCCGTCTGGTGAGGGCGCTCGGCGAGACGGCACCGGACGGTGACGACTGGCTGGCGCGGGTGCCTGCGGCGGCTCAACAGGCCGTGGATCTACGCGTGTTGACCGTGGAGCGGGTACAGGTACCGGGCGGTCGGAGCAGTCTGGTGGTGCTGGTGCGGCGGGCCGACGGTACGCCCGCCGTCCTGAAGCTCGCGCCGCGCCGGGCCCGGCCGGAGAGTGAGCGGGCCGCGCTGGCGCACTGGGGTGGGGTGGGGGCGGTGCAGCTGCTGGAGCCGGTCACCGACTCCGGCGGCTCCGGCGACTCCGCCGAGGAGGGTGTGCTGTTGCTGGAGCGGCTGCATCCTGATGTGTCGGTGCGGTCGCTGCCCGAGGCGAAGGCGCTGCTGGAGGCCGCGGGGACGTTGCGGCGGCTGTGGGTCGAGCCGCCTGTCGGGTCCGACGTCGTCTTCGAGACGGTGGCCTCGCGGACCGGGCGGCAGGCGGAGGCGATGGCGGCGAGCGCCGGTGCGGAGGTGGCGCCGCTGGTGGCGGCGGCGCTTGCCGCTCGGGAGGAGTTGGTGGTCGCGCCGCCCGAGGTTCGGTTGCTGCATGGGACGTTTCGGCAGAGCAAGGTGTTGGCCGGTGAGCGGATGCCGTGGTTGGCGGTGGGGCCGGATCCGGTGGTCGGGGAGTGTGCGTTCGATCTGGCTCGGTTGGTTCGGGATCGGGTGGAGGATCTGATCGCTTCGTCTTCGGGGGCGGCGATTACTCGGCGGCGGGTGAAGCGGCTTGCTGAGTCCTTGGATGTGGATCAGGAGCGGTTGCGGGGGTGGACGTTGTTTCGGGCGGTGGAGTCGGGTGTGCGGGCACTGCGCGTGGGGCGTCCTAAGGATGCTGAGTTGTTGCTGGAGTTTGCGGGGTGGCTTTGAGGGTTGAGGGTTTGCTGCGGGCCGGTGGGGGCTGGTCGCGCAGTTCCCCGCGCCCCTAGGTGGGTCAGCCGGCCCTCAGTTTGAGAGCTAGGACGGGGCAGTCTGCTGCTGCTCTGCGGGCTCGTTTCGTTGTGCGGGTGGGGATTGGGGCGCCGTCTACGAGTGGGTAGCCCCACTCGTCCAAGGTGATGTGTTCCGGGAGGAGTTCGGCGCACAGGCCGTGGGCCTGGCAGGACGTCCAGTCGATGTCTATCGATGTCTCTTGGGTCATGTCAGGTCCGGTCGTTGGGGACTGGCAGAAGGGGGATTTGGGTCGTTGCCGTGCAGAAGCCCCTTGCGTGGGCGTCCAGTTCGGGGGCGAAGGTCGTCAGGGCCGAGCGGACCAGGCGGACCGTGCCGTCGGGGTGGTGGCAGGCGCCGCGGCCCTCGACCAGGCCGGACCAGCGGGCGACGTCCGTGCGCGTCGTGCCCTGGGGGCCGGGGGCGGCCAGGGTCTGGAAGGCGGCGGCGATTCGGGGCAGGCCGTTGAGGCAGGGGCCGCACTGGCCGGCCGACTCCAGGGCCAAGTACCGCAGGACGCGGGCAGTTTCGGCCAGGCCGCAGTGGTCGGCGGGGAGCATGGCGAGTACGCCCGCACCCAAGTAGGTGGTGGTCAGGGGGAGTTGGGCGGCCTCGGCGGCTGGGATCCAGGTGCCGTGGTAGCCGCCGATCAGGACCGCTCCGGTGGGGCCCAGAGGCAGTAGTCTGCCTATCTGCATCCCGAACGGGGCTTCCACGACCCGTACTTCACGGCCGGGCACATGCACCGTGCACAGCGCGCTGCCGGGTTCCGAGGGGGTGCCCGCGGCCCGGAACCAGTCGGCGCCGTAGCGGGCGATCAGTGCGAGGTGGGCCAGGGTCTCGACGTTCTGGACGAGGGTCGGGGCCCGGTTCACTCCGCGCTCCCGCACCGGCGGGCGCTGGTGCTGCGGAAGGGCGGCGCCGCCGGAGACGTACGAGGTGAGGGCGGAGGACTGGCCCGACAGGAACCGTTTGGGGACGCGGACCACCTTGACGGACAGGGGGTCGCGGCGGCGCTCGGCCAGGGCCGCCTCCAGGTAGCTGCCGCCCGCCTCCACCGCGAGGTACGCCTCTCCGGCGCCGATCGCCTGGGCCGCCAACTGGAGTCCGTCCAGGACGAGATGGGGCGAAAGCTGGAGGAGTGTCTTGTCCTTGTGGCTCGCGGGCTCGCCCTCGGCGCCGTTGGCCACGATCACCGGGGCACGGCCTGTGCGGCGGCCCGCGTCGGCCACGGAGACGAGTTTGCGGTACGTGGCGAAGGCGGCTCCGCCGCGGCCGGTGAGGCCCGACTGGCCGACAGTTTCCAGGAGTTGGGCCGGGTTGCCGTACGAGACGGGCCCGTACCGCTGCTCGTGCGTGCCGAAGTCAGCCGGGGCGCCGCCGGGGGCCAATAGGCGGGGCGGCATGAAGATGTCCGTGTAGGTGGCGGTCATCAGCGGACCCCTTCGAGCGTGCGTTCCGGTGTGTGGAGCAGGGCAGTTGGGGTGCGGCGGGCTGCGCGTACCGCGTGGGCCGTGCGGATGCCGAAGGCGGCGAGTACGGCGGCCACGCAGGACACGGTCAGCCAGGTCATCCAGTCGGCGCCGGTGTCCGTGCCGATGCCGATTCCGTGGACGAGGGCGATCGGCCAGGAGGCGTACGCGAGCCAGTGCACGGCACGCCAGGTGCGGTGGCCCAGGCGGGCGCGCAGCAGGCTGGTTACCAGCACCGCGAGCATCAGGTCGAGGGCGACCGTGCCCAGACCCAGCCAGAGGGGCTGGTAGTCGGAGACGAAGGGGACGACGGCGTCGAGGAGCGTGATGTCGACGTAGCCGTCGATCACGGCTGCGGCTATGTGGAGCGCGAGGAAGGCGGTGGCGGAGAGGGAGAGGGTGCGGTGGAGGGAGACCGTGCCGAATCTGGGCAGGCCGGGGATTCTGCCTCGCAGGCGAACCGCGATGCCGAGCAGGACGACGACCGTGAAGAGGACCAGGCACACGGCGCCTGTGGCGCGGTTGGCGTACCAGAGGGTTTCGGAGGTCATGGCGTTGCCTCCGGGGGTGTGGTGGTGCGGGTGGTGGATGAGACGGGCCAGCCCGGCGTCGTCACGACCGTTCCGTCCGTCGTCACCAGCCTCGCCGGGAGGCCCAGCCCCGTCAGCCAGCGTTCCGCGCCCCTCCCCTTCACCAGGGCCGCCGTGCTCGCCGCGTTGGCGTCGGCGCAGTTCGCCGCCGCGACGGAGACCGTGCGCCAGGGGGTGTGGACGGGGAGGCCCGTGTCCGGGTTGATGATGTGGTGGAGGGTGTGCTCGCCCCGGCGCCAGTGGCGTGCGGCCGTGCCGGAGGTGGCGAGGCCGCCGCTGTGGAGGCCGATCGTGGCGTACGGGCCCTGGGCGGGCGCTTCGTCCACCGGGCCGGTGATGTCCTGGACGCGGATACGCCAGCCGCCGGTCGGGGGCTCACCGGCGACCGCCGTGTCGCCGCCGAGGCTCACCAGGACTCCGCAGCCGGCGGCCTCTGCCAGCGTTCGTGCGGCCCGGTCGGCGGCCCATGCCTTCGCGGTGGCGCCCAGGTCGAGGCGGATGCCGGACGGGACGGTGACCGTGCCGGTCGCCCGGTCCAGGTGGATCCGGCGCCAGCCGGGAACGCGCCGCACGGTGAGCCGTACCGGGCGGTCGTCCTCCTGGACGAGGGTGAAGTCGCGGTCGTAGCCGAGGGCTTCCAGCGCCGAGCCGATCGTCGGGTCGACGGCTCCGTCGGTCGCCTCGGCCGCGCGCAGGGCCACCGCCAGGGCCTCGGCCAGCAGCGGGCTGACCCGGGTCGGGCGGCCGGCGGTGTCGTCGAGGGCGGAGAGTTCGGAGTCGGCGCGGAAGCGGCTGCAGGTGGCGTCGACCTCGGCCAGCTGGCGGGCCAGGAGCAGGTTGCAGGAGTCCAGCAGGGCCGGGTCGGTGGTGACGAGCCGGACGCTGGTACCGAGGGCACGCCAGTCGGCGGCGGCCGTGGGGCGGACGGCGGTGGTCATCACGACGCCCCCGAGGTGGAGTCGGCGGAGCCGCTGGAGTCGGAGGAGGTGACGTCGTCGGAGGAGGACTGGAGGTCGCTGGACGACGAGGAGTCCGAGGAATCCGAAGAGGAGCTGTCCGACGCGGACGAGTCCGTCGACGAGGACGACGTGTCCGTACTGCTGTCGGTACTGGTACTGGTACTGGTACTGGTGTCCGTGCTGCTGCTCGAACTCGACGACGTACTGGATGAGCTGGTTGAACTGGACGAACTGGATGTCGAGTCCGAGGTGCTGCTCGCGGCCGTCGTCGCGTCCGACTCCATCGTGCCGACGAGGGCGAACACCCCGGCCGCCGCGGCCAGTGAGACCGCCGCCGCCACGGCCGCCGTACGCCGTACCCCTCTGCGTACCGCCGCGGCGGCTCTCCGCTCCCGCTCCCTGCCCGTCATGGTCGTTCCCCTCCCGTAGGACGTGACTCTGTGTCACGCCCTACGTTCGGGGACCGGCCTGAGAGAAGTCTGTGAGGCGTCCATACGCCTCCCGAGAACTTTCTGAGAGGTGGCTTTAAAGTGCGGCGGGCATCAGGCGGTCAGGCGGGCGATCGCCTCGTCGACCGTCAGTTCCTCGCGCTCGCCCGTCCGGCGGTCCTTGAGCTCCAGGACGCCCTCGGCCGAACGGCGGCCCGCCACCAGGATCTTGGGTACGCCGATCAGCTCGGCGTCCGTGAACTTGACGCCCGGGGAGACGCCGGCGCGGTCGTCGACCAGGACGCGGGCGCCGGCCGCGGCCAGCTTGTCGGAGACGTCGAGGGCCAGTTCGGTCTGGAGGGCCTTGCCCGCGGCGACGACGTGGACGTCGGCCGGGGCGATCTCCTTGGGCCAGCACAGGCCCTGCTCGTCGGCGTGCTGCTCGGCGAGGGCGGCGACCGCGCGGGAGACGCCGATGCCGTAGGAGCCCATGGTCACGCGGACCGGCTTGCCCTGCTGGCCGAGGACGTCGAGGCTGAGGGCGTCGGCGTACTTGCGGCCGAGCTGGAAGATGTGGCCGATCTCGATGGCGCGGTCCAGCTTGAGGCCGGTGCCGCAGGCCGGGCAGGGGTCGCCTTCCTGGACGACCACGGAGTCGACGTACTCGTCGACCTCGAAGTCGCGCCCGGCGACGACGTTCTTGGCGTGCAGGCCGTCCTTGTTGGCGCCGGTGATCCAGGCGGTGCCGGGGGCGATGCGCGGGTCGGCGAAGTAGCGGACCTTCTCCAGGCCCTGCGGGCCGACGTAGCCGCGTACGAGGTCGTCGCGGCCCGTGAAGTCCTCGGCGGTGACGAGTTCGACGGCGGCGGGCGCGAAGTGCGCCTCGACCTTGCCCAGGTCGACCTCACGGTCACCGGGGACGCCGATCGCGACGATCTCGCCGTCCACCTTGATGAGGAGGTTCTTGAGGGTGGCGGAGGCAGGGACCTCCAGATACGCGGCGAGCGTCTCGATGGTCGGGGTCTCGGGGGTCGGGATCTCCTCCAGGGCGGGGACGGCCGAGCCGTCGACCGGCTGGAGCGCGTACGTGATCGCCTCGGTGTTGGCGGCGTAGTCGCAGTTGGGGCAGTCGGCGAAGGTGTCCTCGCCTGCGGCGGCCGGGGCGAGGAACTCCTCGGACTTGGAGCCGCCCATGGCGCCCGCGGTGGCGGCGCAGATGCGGTAGTCGAGGCCTAGACGCGCGAAGATCTTCTGGTACGCCTCGCGGTGCAGGGCGTACGACTTGGCCAGGCCCTCGTCCTCCGTGTCGAAGGAGTACGAGTCCTTCATCAGGAACTCGCGGCCGCGCAGGATGCCGGCGCGCGGGCGGGCCTCGTCGCGGTACTTGTTCTGGATCTGGTAGAGGATCACGGGCAGGTCCTTGTAGGACGTGCACTGGTCCTTGACCAGGAGGGTGAAGATCTCCTCGTGGGTCGGGCCGAGGAGGTAGTCGCCGCCCTTGCGGTCGTTGAGCCGGAACAGCTCGGGGCCGTACTCGTCCCAGCGGCCGGTCGCCTCGTAGGGCTCCTTCGGCAGCAGGGCGGGGAGCGTGACCTCCTGGGCGCCGATGGCGTCCATCTCCTCGCGGACGACCCGCTCCACATTGGCCAGGACCTTCTTGCCGAGCGGCAGCCAGGACCAGAGTCCGGCGGCGGTACGGCGTACATAACCGGCCCTGACCAGCAGCTTGTGGCTGAGCACCTCGGCGTCGGCGGGGTCGTCACGCAGTGTCTTGACCATCAAACGGGACATGCGCTGGACCTGGGCCTGGGCCATGATTCTCGACTCCTGCTGCGTAAGGGTGATGGCAGGAGGTTAGCCGGGGGGTGCGGGGCGGTGGAAATCGGCCGTACGCGCCCTAGCGTCTGCGCAGGGGAAGGGGGGCGCCCATCACCGCGTACGGCTTCGGGGCACTGGGGAAGAGGACCTGGCGGGCCAGGTCCTCGTAGCCGAGGGAGTGGTAGAGGCCGCGGGCCGGGCTGTCGGTGTCGATCGCGGAGAGGATCGAGCGGGGTTCTGCGGCGGTGTCGGTGATGGCGGTGATGAGGGCCCGGCCGACGCCGGCGTTCTGGAAGCTCGGGTGGACGTGCAGTTCGGTGATCACGAAGGAGTCGTCGAGCCAGCCGTCGTGGCCCTGTCTGCGCAGATACGGCTCGACGACGGTGGACCACCAGTGCGTACGGTCGTTCGGCATGCCGTAGACGAACCCCGCGAGCCGTCCGTCGGGGGTGGTCGCGCCCAGTGCGCGGGCCCCGGGATAGGTCAGGTGCCGCAACACGATCTGCCTGCGTACGGCGACCTCGTCGGCGCCGAGTCCGAACGCCACGGCCTGGACGGCGAGCGCCTCGTCGACCCGGGCGGCGAGGTCGAGGGGGCCGACGACCACGTCGTGGGGGCGGGAGTGATGGCGGCCATGACCGGGGAAGCGCGGCATGTCCGGAGACTACAGGGGGTGTGGAGTGCCATTTGCTGGTGCGGGCCGGATGTGACCGGGTGGCCGGGGCCCGTGCGACCGGTTCAGAACAGGACGCTCATGAACGCTCCGACTTCCTGGAATCCCACCCGCAAGTACGTCCTGCGGGCAGGGGTGTTGAAGTCGTTCACGTACAGACTGACCACCGGGGCCACGTCCGCGAGGGCGTAGCGCAGTACGGCGGCCATGCCGGGGGCGGCGAGGCCCTGGCCCCGGTATTTGGGGGCCACCCAGACGCCCTGGATCTGGCAGGCCTGTGAGGTCGCGGCGCCGATCTCGGCCTTGAAGGCGACCCTGCCGTGCTCGTCGAGGCGGGCGAAGGAGCGGCCGGAGCCGACCAGTTCGGCGACCCTGGCCTGGTAGAGGAGGCCGCCGTCACCGGCGAGTGGTGAGATTCCGACCTCCTCGGTGAACATCGCCACGCACGCCGGCATGATCGTCTCCATCTCGTCCTTGCGGATGCGGCGGACGTACGGGTCCGGGGCGATGAGGGAGGGGTCGGGCAGGCGGTCGGTGACCATGAGGGGCTGGTGGCGGCGGACCTCACGGGCGGGGCCCCAGCTCGGTTCGAGCAGCCGCCACAGCTGGGTGGTGGCCTCGGCGGGGCCGACGATGGAGGAGCAGCGGCGGCCCGCTCGCCTGGCCCGGTCTGCGAAGGCGCGTACGGCGCGGGGGGTGGCGCAGATCGGGACGAGGTTGGCGCCGGCGTAGCAGAGGCTGGTGAGCATGCCGTCCTCGTACCAGCCCCACATCTCGCCGCCGAGGCGCCAGGGGTCGAGGCCCGCGATCTGGACACGGGAGGTCACGAAGGCGTTCGCGACCGGCTCGCGGCCGAGGACAGCGAGTGCGGCGTCCAGGTCGCCCGGTTCGAGCACCCGGGAGGTGGTCTGCGTCAACACGTGCGGGCCTCACCATGCGGTCTGCTGATCTCCGCACTGTACCTGCGGAAGCTGAGCGGCGCCGCCCTGTGTTTGGTGCCGTTGCCTTGTCGGAACCGTCGGCTCTGGTGACCGTCCCTGGGGGCTGCCGCCCCCAGCCCCCCGCTCCGGCCCTGAACGGGCCTTGTCCTCAAACGCCGGACGGGCTGGGTGGCTCACCCTGTCCGGTGTCCGAGAGGCACTGCCGGTCCACCCCAGGCCGGGTTTCCCACCCACCCACCCGTTTACCGCTTCTCATCCAGCCCAGGCCGGGGCATCTCAGCCCACCCGGCACCCCCACCCAGCCTGTCCGGCGTTTTAGGACGAGCGCGTTCAGCGCGAATTTCTTTCCCACCCACCCGCCGCACCCCCACCCAGCCCGTCCGCCGCTTGAGGACGAGGCCGTGCAGCGCGAATTTCTTTCCCACCCACCCGCCGCGCCCCACCCAGCCCGTCCGCCGCTTGAGGACGAGGCCGTGCAGGCCGAAAGGGGGGTCTGGGGGCGCAGCCCCCAGGGGACGGGAACGGGTAGGGGCGGCGGGGGCGAAATCAACCCGCCACGGACACCGACGGCTCGCCCGAAGCGATTCCGTCCGCCTCCATCTGCTCGGCGATCTTCATCGCCTCCTCGATCAGGGTCTCCACGATCTTCGACTCGGGCACCGTCTTGATGACCTCGCCCTTCACGAAGATCTGCCCCTTGCCGTTGCCGGAGGCGACTCCCAGGTCGGCCTCACGCGCCTCGCCGGGGCCGTTCACCACACACCCCATGACCGCGACCCGCAGCGGAACCTCCATACCCTCCAGGCCCGCCGTGACCTCCTCGGCCAGCTTGTAGACGTCGACCTGGGCCCGCCCGCACGACGGACACGACACGATCTCCAGGCCACGCTGGCGGAGGTTCAGCGACTCCAGGATCTGGTTGCCGACCTTGATCTCCTCGACCGGCGGCGCCGAGAGGGAGACGCGGATCGTGTCGCCGATGCCCTCGCTCAGGAGGGCGCCGAAGGCGACCGCCGACTTGATCGTGCCCTGGAAGGCGGGGCCTGCTTCCGTCACGCCCAGGTGGAGGGGGTAGTCGCAGGCCGCCGCGAGCTGCCGGTAGGCGTTGACCATGACCACCGGGTCGTTGTGCTTCACCGAGATCTTGATGTCCCGGAAGTCGTGCTCCTCGAAGAGCGACGCCTCCCAGAGGGCCGACTCGACGAGCGCCTCCGGCGTCGCCTTGCCGTACTTCTGGAGCAGCCTGCGGTCCAGCGAACCGGCGTTGACGCCGATACGGATCGGCGTGCCGTGGTCCTTCGCGGCGCGCGCGATCTCCTTGACCTGGTCGTCGAACTGCTTGATGTTGCCGGGGTTGACGCGGACAGCGGCGCAGCCCGCCTCGATCGCGGCGAACACGTACTTCGGCTGGAAGTGGATGTCCGCGATCACCGGGATCTGCGACTTGCGCGCGATGGTCGCCAGCGCGTCCGCGTCGTCCTGCGTCGGGCACGCCACCCGCACGATCTGGCAGCCGGACGCCGTCAGCTCGGCGATCTGCTGAAGCGTGGCGCCGATGTCCGACGTACGCGTCGTCGTCATCGACTGCACCGACACCGGCGCGTCTCCGCCCACGGCCACCGAACCGACCTGGATCTGCCGGCTCTTCCGGCGTTCGGCGAGCTTGGTCGGAACGGACGGCATGCCGAGAGAAATCGCAGTCATCTGCTGTGCAACCCCAAGTTGTGGTTCAAGGTCCGGTCCCGTGAACAGCGGGCTCCAGGCTTCGAGATTACGGCACCCGCCCAGGCCCGAGCACATCCCGCACGTAAACCCACACATTGGGGAACGGCCGGGCACCGTGGGGTTCTCCCACTGTGCCCGGCCGCCGCGAACCCGCCGGGAAACCCCGGGTGGCTACGAGATGCGCACTGGGTTAACCACGTCCGCCACCAGCACCAGCAGCGTGAAGCAGATGAAGATGCCCGCCACCACATAGGCCACCGGCATCAGCTTCGCCACGTCGAACGGGCCCGGGTCCGGCCGCTTCAGCACCTTCGCCGTGTTCCGGCGCAGCGCCTCCCACAGGGCGCCCGCGACATGGCCGCCGTCGAGCGGCAGCAGCGGGAGCATGTTGAAGAGGAACAGGGACAGGTTGAAGCCCGCCACCAGCATCAACGCCATCGCGAGTTGTTGGGTCGGCGGGATGTCCAGGGTGAAGATCTCGCCGCCCACGCGTGCCGCGCCGACCACGCCCATCGGGGAGTCCGCCTCGCGTTCGCCGCCGTCGAAGGCCGCGTTCCACAGGGCGGGGATCTTGCCGGGCAGACTCGCGATGGAGTCGACGGCCTCGCCCATGCGGTCGCCCATCCAGGTCACCGAGTCGCCGAAGTCCTGGCGGACGATGCCGGTGGCCGCGCTGAAGCCGAGGAAGCCGGCCGTGACGTACTGGCCCTCGACGATCTGGCCGCTGGAGTCCTTCTTCGCGACCTGGTTGGTGGCGATCTTCGCGTTCAGGGTGAGCTGCTCGCCCTTGCGTTCGACGACGATCGCGACGTCCTTGCCGGGGTTGGCGCGGATCTCGTCCGAGAGCTTGTTCCAGCTGTCGACCTGGACCCCGCCGAAGGAGAGGATCTTGTCGCCCGCCTGGAGGCCGGCCGCGGCGGCCGGGGAGGCCGCGTCGGTCTTGCGGCAGTCGTCGCGCCCCTCGCTCTGGGCGATGACGCACTTGGAGACCGAGCTGACGCTGGTGGTCTGCTGGGAGACGCCGAAGCCCATCAGGACGGTCAGGAACAGGGCCACCGCGAGGATGAGGTTCATGAACGGGCCCGCGAACATCACGATGACGCGTTTCCACGGCTTGCGTGTGTAGAACAGGCGCTTCTCGTCGCCCGGGAGCAGTTCCTCGAAGGACTGGGCGCGCGCGTCCTCGATCATCACGCGCCAGGGGGAGGTCGAGCGGGCCTCGATGCGGCCGTCCGGGCCGGGCGGGAACATCCCGATCATGCGGATGTAGCCGCCGAACGGGATCGCCTTGATGCCGTACTCGGTCTCACCCTTCTTGCGCGACCAGATCGTCGGGCCGAAGCCGACCATGTACTGCGGTACGCGGATGCCGAAAAGCTTCGCCGTGGAGAGATGTCCCAGCTCGTGCCAGGCGATCGACACCAACAGGCCGATCACGAAGACGACTATGCCGAGAATCATCATCAGTGTCGTCATGCACGGGCCTCCGCGGTCGCCATGGCTTGCTCTGCCTTCGTCTGCTGTGTCTTCGACTGCTGCTGTGCCGTTGTCTGGCGTGTCAGTTCACGGGCCCTCGCCCGCGCCCACGACTCCGCCTCAAGGACGTCCGCGACGGTCAGGGAAGTTCCCGTACGAGGGGTGCCGTGCTCCTCGACCACCCGGGTCACGGTCTCCATGATCCCGTTGAACGGCAGTGAGCCGCTCCGGAATGCTTCCACACACTCCTCGTTCGCCGCATTGAACACCGCGGGGGCCGTGCCCGCGAGCTGCCCGACGTGCCGGGCGAGGCCGACCGACGGGAACGCCTCGGTGTCGAGCGGGAAGAACTCCCACGTCGACGCCTTGCTCCAGTCGAACGCGGGTGCGGCGTCCGGTACGCGCTCCGGCCAGCCGAGGCCGATCGCGATGGGGCCGCGCATGTCGGGGGGCGTGGCCTGCGCCAGTGTCGATCCGTCCGTGAACTCAACCATCGAGTGGACATACGACTGCGGGTGCACGACCACCTCAATACGTTCGAAGGGAATGTCGTAGAGGAGGTGTGCCTCGATCACCTCCAGGCCCTTGTTGACGAGGGTCGCGGAGTTGATCGTGATCACCGGGCCCATCGCCCAGGTGGGGTGCGCGAGCGCGTCCTCGACCGTCACGTCGGCCAGCTGTGCCTTCGTACGGCCGCGGAAGGGGCCGCCGGACGCCGTGACGACGAGCTTGCGGACGTCGGACCGGGTGCCGGCCGCCAGGGCCTGGAACAGGGCCGCGTGCTCGGAGTCGACCGGGATGATCTGGCCCGGCTTGGCCAGCGCCTTGACCAGCGGGCCGCCGACGATGAGCGACTCCTTGTTGGCGAGCGCGAGGGTGCGGCCCGCCTCCAGGGCGGCGAGGGTCGGGGCGAGGCCGATGGAGCCGGTGATGCCGTTCAGCACGGTGTGGCAGTCGGCGGTGGCGAGGTGGGTGGCCGCGTCCGGTCCGGCGAGTATCTCGGGGAGCGGCTCCCCTGCGCCGTACCGCTCGCTCAGCGCCTCGCGCAGGGCCGGTACGGCGTCCTCGCGGGCGACCGCGACCGTGCGTACGCGCAGCTGGTGCGCCTGTTCGGCGAGGAGCGCGACCCGGCCGCCCGCGGCGGAGAGCCCGGTGACCCGGAAGCGGTCCGGGTTGCGCAGCACGAGATCGATGGCCTGGGTGCCGATCGACCCGGTGGAACCGAGGATCACCACATCCCGGGGGCCGTCTCCGGCGACGGGGTCGAAGACGAGGTGCGGGTCTGCGAGGGGGGCTGGGCTGTCGGTCATCTCTCCATTGTGGCCGCAACCACCGACAGTGAGGACAGTGCGTCCCTCGGGTGAGCGTCCATAAGTGAAACTGACATACAGATCATGTGATATCACTTCTGCCCTGACCGGTGGACGACCGGTCAGTCGTGGACGAAATCCTGGGGGGATCTCGATGCGCATCCGACGTACTGCCCTGCCCGCGCTCGCGGGCGCGGTCGCCCTGACCGGCGCGGTTCTCAGCACTCCGGCCGAGGCGGCCGGGGGTGTGGTCATCCGGCACGTGTGGTTCGACAGTCCGGGCTCGGACAACGGCTCCAACGCGTCCCTGAACGGGGAGTGGGTGGAGATCAAGAACACCAGCTCGGCGTCCATCTCGCTCAAGGGCTGGATCCTGAAGGACGTCGCCAATCACAAGTACACGTTCGGCAACCTGAAGATCGGTGCCGGCAAGACGATGAAGATCCGTACCGGGAAGGGGACGGACACGGCTGCTACCAAGTTCCAGAAGCGGAGCTGGTACGTGTGGAACAACACGAGTGACACGGCGATTCTGACCAGAGCGAACGGGTCGAAGGTCGACGATTGCAAGTGGACGACCAGTGATCCCAGTGACAAGAAGTGCTGAGCGCTCCGCTGGGTAGGTAGTTCTTTGGCTGCGGGGGCGTGGGGGCTTGTCGCGCAGTTCCCCGCGCCCCTTTAGGGGCGCTTGCGCGCATCCCGTTCCAATACTCCCTCCGCTGTGTCCATCGTCGGGGCGGTGAAGTGGAGGGACTCCGTGCGGCGGGGGTCCGGTTGTAGGTCGGTCGGGGTCGTTTCGATCTGCAGGTTGAAGACGAAGCCGACCGACTCCTCCTTGATGGCGTCGGTCATCGCGCCGAACATGTCGTAGCCCTCGCGCTCGTACTCGACGATCGGTTCGCGGCCGAGGGTCCAGCGCAGGCCGATGCCGTCGCGGAGGTAGTCCATCTCGTACAGGTGCTCGCGCCATTTGCGGTCCAGGACGGACAGCATCACTCGGCGTTCCAGCTCGCGGGTCGTGTCGGCGCCCAGTTCCCGCTCGCGGTCGTCGTAGCGGGCGTGGATGTCCGCCACTATCGCGTCGGCCAGGTGGTCTGCGGTGAGGTTGGCCAGGCCGTCCAGCTCGTCCTCCAGGTCCTCTACCGTCAGTTTCGCCGGGTAGAGCTGGCGTAGCGCGCCCCACAGCCTGTCCAGGTCCCATTCCTCCGGGAAGCCCTCGCTCGTCTCCTGGCGGACGTACGCCCGGACGGTGTCGTCCATGAAGTGCTGGAGCTGTTCGCGCAGGTCACCGCCCTCCAGGACGCGGCGGCGTTCGGCGTAGATGAGCGTGCGCTGGCGGTTGAGGACCTCGTCGAACTTCAGTACGTCCTTGCGGGACTCGAAGTGCTGTCGTTCGATCTGGGCCTGGGCCGAGGCGACCGCACGCGTGACGACCTTGTTCTCGATGGGGACGTCCTCGGGAAGGTTGGCCGCCGACATCACCCGGTCGACCAGCTGGGCCTGGAACAGGCGCATCAGGTCGTCCTGGAGGGAGAGGTAGAAGCGGGACTCGCCGGGGTCGCCCTGGCGGCCGGAGCGGCCGCGGAGCTGGTTGTCGATGCGGCGGGAGTCGTGGCGTTCGGTGCCGAGGACGTAGAGGCCGCCGAGGTCGGTGACCTCCTGGCGTTCGGCGGCGACCCGGTCGAGTACCGCTTGGCGGTCCTCGGGGCTCGCGTCCTCGGGCAGCTCGGCCGCCGCCAGCGCCTCCGGGTTGCCGCCGAGCATGATGTCCGTACCGCGTCCGGCCATGTTGGTGGCGACCGTGACCGCGCCCCTGCGGCCCGCCTGGGCGACGATGGTGGCCTCGCGGTCGTGCTGCTTGGCGTTGAGGACCGCGTGCCGGATGCCCCGCTTGGCGAGCCGGCGCGAGAGGTACTCGGACTTCTCCACCGAGGTCGTGCCGACCAGGATCGGCTGGCCCTTCTCGTGCTTCTCGGCGATGTCGTCGACGACCGCCTCGAACTTCGCGACCTCGGTGCGGTAGATCAGGTCGGAGCGGTCGGTGCGGACCATCGGGCGGTTGGTGGGGATGGGGACGACGCCGAGTTCGTAGATCTGGTGGAACTCGGCGGCCTCGGTCATGGCCGTACCGGTCATGCCGGAGAGCTTGTCGTACAGGCGGAAGAAGTTCTGGAGTGTGACGGTCGCCAGGGTCTGGTTCTCCTCCTTGACCCGGACGCCCTCCTTGGCCTCGATCGCCTGGTGCAGCCCCTCGTTGTAGCGGCGGCCGGCGAGCATCCGGCCCGTGTGCTCGTCGACGATCATGACGTCGCCGTCGACGACCACGTACTCCTGGTCCCTGCGGAACAACTCCTTCGCTTTCAGGGCGTTGTTGAGGTGGCCGATGAGGGGGGTGTGGTCGGCTTCGTAGAGGCTGTCGATGCCGAGCTGGTCCTGTACGTGTTCCACGCCCCGGTCGAGGATCGCGACCGTGCGTTTCTTGGGGTCGAACTCGTAGTCGTACGCGGCCCGCAGCTCCTTCAGGCGTTCCTTGTCCTCCAGCCTGATGAACTGCTCCTCCTGAATGGCCGTGCCCCGCATGCTCTTCACGATCCGGGCGAACGCCTCGTACCAGTGGGTGGCCTGGTCGGCGGGGCCGGAGATGATCAGCGGGGTGCGGGCCTCGTCGATGAGGATGGAGTCGGCCTCGTCGACGATCGCGAAGTGGTGGCCGCGTTGCACGAGTTCGTCCTTCGACCAGGCCATGTTGTCGCGCAGATAGTCGAAGCCGAACTCGGTGTTGGTGCCGTACGTGATGTCGCAGGCGTACGCCGCCCGCCGCTCGGCCGGGGTCGACTCCGAGCGGACCACACCGACCGTCAGGCCCATGAACGCGTACGCCCCGCCCATCCACTCGGCGTCGCGCCGGGCCAGGTAGTCGTTGACTGTGACCAGGTGAACTCCCTTGCCCGACAAGGCGTTCAGGTAGGCGGGGAGGGTCGCGACCAGGGTCTTGCCCTCGCCGGTGTGCATCTCGGCGATGTTGCCCTCGTGCAGGGCGGCTCCGCCCATCACCTGGACGTCGAAGTGACGCATGCCGAGGGTGCGCCGGGCGGCCTCGCGCATGGCGGCGAAGGCCTCGGGGAGCAGCTCGTCGAGGCTCACGCCGGCGGCGTGGCGCTCCTTCAACTCCGGGGTCACGGCCGCCAGTTCCTCGTCGGTCATGGACTCGAAGTCCTCTTCGAGGGATGCCACCTGTTCGGCGGTGCCCTGCAGCCTGCGCAGCACCCGCCCCTCGCCGGCCCGCATGATGCGGCCGGTGATGTTGTCGAGTCCGAGAGCCGGCACGAGAATTACCCCCACTACAACGAGCTTTACCCTGCTGAACGGCGTCCGTCAGCATGCTGATCCAGTGGTTGGCCCGCTGGAGAATATGGACGCCCTGCTGATTCGCTCTGATCACTTCGCGCAGTACGGGGTCCTTCACGTACTCCGTCGCGCTGCGGAAGAGTTGCAGGAGGACCGCCAGCTCGTCCCGGTGCACGTCGAGGGTGTCCGGCTGGGTCGCGCGCGGCTTCTCCGCGAGGGGCAGCACCCAACGAATTCCTCACCGACCCTTATTCCCGCACCTTGGCGCATATGTTGCCGTCCCCGTTCGCCATTCTTTTCATTGTTGACGTGCCTCTTCGGTGGGGCAAGCAACAGAATGACGCCGGGGACGACAGTGAATTCCCGGGAAAATATCAGCGGATGGGACGGTGGACGTTCTCCTGTTTCGCCGGGCCCGGTGTGGCGTCCGCGATCCAGGGGCCCTCCCCCGAGAGGTCGACGACGCCCTCCTCCAGCCAGGTGTAAGTGCCGGCGAGGACACCCTTGACCACCGCGCGGTCGACGTCGTCGGTGTTGGTCCACAGCCGGCCGAAGAGTTCCTCGACGCGGACGCGGGCCTGCCGGCAGAAGGCGTCGGCGAGTTGGTAGGCCTCGCGGCCGTTCTCGCCCTGGGCGCGCAGGAGTTCGGCCCGTACGCAGGCCGCGCTCATCGCGAACAGTTCGGCGCCGATGTCGACGATCCGGCCGAGGAAGCCCTGCTTGGTCTCCATCCGGCCCTGCCAGCGGGACATGGCGTAGAAGGTGGAGCGGGCCAGCTTGCGGGCACTGCGTTCGACGTACCGCAGATGCGGCGAGAGGTCGACCTCGTGCTTGAACTCGGCGTACGAGCGCGGCAGTTGGCCCGCGCCCGTGACGAGCTTCGGCAGCCACTTGGCGTAGAAGACACCGGCGTTCGCGCCCGCCTTCGCCTTGTCCGAGAGGGACTTGTCCGGGTCGATGAGGTCGCCCGCGACCGTCAGATGGGCGTCGACCGCCTCACGCGCGATCAGCAGATGCATGATCTCCGTCGAGCCCTCGAAGATGCGGTTGATCCGGAGGTCGCGCAGCACCTGTTCGGCGGGGACCGCCCGTTCCCCGCGGGCGGCGAGCGACTCGGCGGTCTCGAAGCCGCGTCCGCCGCGGATCTGGACGAGTTCGTCGGCCATCAGCCAGGCCATCTCGGAGCCGTACAGCTTGGCGAGGGCGGCCTCGATGCGGATGTCGTTGCGGTTCTCGTCGGCCATCTGGGAGGAGAGGTCCAGGACGGCTTCGAGGGCGAAGGTGGTGGCCGCGATGAAACTGATCTTCGCGCCGACCGCCTCGTGCAGCGCGACCGGCTTGCCCCACTGCTCCCGTACGGCCGACCACTCCCGGGCGATCTTCAGGCACCACTTCCCGGCGCCCACGCACATCGCGGGCAGCGACAGCCGGCCCGTGTTCAGGGTCGTCAGGGCGATCTTGAGGCCGGAACCCTCGGGGCCGATCCGGTTGGCGGCCGGGACGCGCACCTGATGGAAGCGGGTGACGCCGTTCTCCAGGCCGCGCAGGCCCATGAAGGCGTTGCGGTGTTCGACGGTGACGCCCTCGGAGGCGGTCTCGACGACGAACGCGGTGATGCCGCCCTTGTGGCCCTCGGACTTCGGGACGCGGGCCATGACGACGAGGAGGTCGGCGACGACCCCGTTGGTCGTCCAGAGCTTGACGCCGTCCAGGACGTAGTCGTCGCCGTCCGGTACCGCGCTGGTGGCGAGCCGCGCCGGGTCCGAGCCGACGTCCGGCTCGGTGAGGAGGAAGGCGGAGATGTCGGTGCGGGCGCAGCGCGGCAGGAACTCGTCCTTCTGTTCCTGGGTGCCGAACAATTTCAGCGGCTGCGGTACGCCGATCGACTGATGGGCGGAGAGCAGCGCGCCGAGCGCCGGGTTCGCGGAGCCGACCAGGGCGAGGGCCTTGTTGTAGTACACCTGGGTGAGGCCGAGGCCGCCGTACTTGGTGTCGATCTTCATCCCGAGGGCGCCCAGCTCCTTGAGCCCGTTCACGACCTCGT
This sequence comes from Streptomyces sp. GQFP, assembly GCF_021545335.1. GTDB lineage: Bacteria > Actinomycetota > Actinomycetes > Streptomycetales > Streptomycetaceae > Streptomyces. Next base: position 2,409,464 of record NZ_CP089312.1, read on the forward strand.
CGGGGATCCGCGCCTCGCGTTCGATGCGGGCCGCGTCGATCTTCGTCTCGCAGAAGTCGCGCAGCTTGGCGAGGAACTCCTCGCCGCGCTGCGCGTCCTCGGTGGGCGGGAGCGGGTGCGGGTGGATGAGGTCGAGCCGGAAGCGGCCGAGGAACAGTTCCTTGGCGAAGCTGGGCTTTCGCCAGCCCTGTTCCCGGGCGGCCTCCGCCACCTGGCGGGCTTCCCGCTCGGTGACGGTGGGTTTGGCCGAGGGCTGGGCTGAGGGCTGGGCTGAGGGCTTGACTGGGCTTGCGGACATGAGGCACACCTCGCCGCGAATCGGGATCTTGAGGACCGTACGTTACTGATCGGTGCTACTCGATCGTTGGTACCCGATTACGGGCGACCTCACCAGTCCTCGCGCGGCCGTCCGGCGCTTTCACACCAGCCCTTCAGCCGCCTGTCAGCCGATGTCGACCGAGTAGGCCTTGGTGTCCAGCTGGCCCGTGCCCTTGAAGACCTCGGTGCCCGCCTCGATGCCGGAGACGTACTTGTCGTTGCTGAGCAGCTTGCGGCGGACCAGGGCCTGGGTGAAGTCGTCGAGGTCGAGGGTGGCCTTGGTGGTGTTGGCGCGGCGGACGAAGGAGTGGACCTTCCAGCCGATGTCGCCCTCGTAGATGTCCCACATCGCGCCGCCGAGGCTGACGCTCGCGGTCTTGGTGCCGAGGGGGCCCGCGCCGCCCTGGCGGTTGAGCCAGATCATGATCTCGTCGGTGGGCTGGTCCTGCCAGTCCGCGGTGTTCTTGCTGTGCAGCCACAGGTCGTAGGCCACGTTCATGACGCCCGGGTTCGAGCTGACCGTGAAGTCCCAGGTGGTCCGCACCGGCTTGCGGTCGCCGACGCGGATCGGCAGTTGGGTGGCGGCCTTGTCGGTCTTCCAGCCCCAGTGCCAGCCGAGGACCGAACTGGCGTACGTCTTGACGTCGTAGTCCTTGCCGGTGGCACTGTTGGCCCAGCTGTAGTTCGTGCCCCAGGAGATGGTGGAGCCGGACCGGGAGTTGTCCCAGACGCACTGGGAGCCGACGGCCTTCTCCTGGTTCCAGAGGTTGTTGTTGACGTAGTACTTGTCGAGCGTGACGGTGTCGAAGGCCGCGCACTTCTTGCTCGACTCGCCCGCCTGCGCGACGGTGACGCCGACGGCGGCCGCGAGGGCGACCAGGGCGGAGGCGAAGGTTTTCGCCTTCTTCGAGAGGCGCGGTCTGCGGTGTTGCATGGGGGTCCTTCCGGGCGACGATTCGCGGAGCACTCCTCAGTGGCCGCCGCCGGGTGGGAAAGTTGCCATGCTGGCCGAGACAGATGCGAGAAAGCCCCGAAAAACGTTGTCGAAGCGCTTCGACAACATATGGACACTCACCCCTGCTGGGGTTACTGTCGTTCCACCCTCACTCGCCGTTATCCGTCACCGTTATCCGTTACGCGCACTGTCGAAGCGCTTCACACAATGCTTGGAGAGCTGGATGGTCACCCTCGCCGAGGTCGCCCAGCACGCCGGAGTCTCGGCGAGCACGGTGAGCTATGTCCTCAGCGGCAAGCGGTCCATCTCCGCGGGCACCCGGCAGCGGGTCGAGCAGAGCATCCAACAGCTCGGCTACCACCCGAACGCGGGCGCCCGGGCGCTGGCGAGCAGCCGTTCCAACATCATCGCCCTGATGGTCCCGTTGCGTACGGACATGTACGTGCCGGTGATGATGGAGATCGCCATAGCGGTCGCCACCAACGCCCGCACGCATGGGTACGACGTCCTGCTGCTCACCGGCGAGGAGGGCCCCGACGCCGTGCGCCGGGTCACCGGCAGCGGGCTCGCCGACGCGATGATCCTGATGGACGTCGAACTCGACGACGAGCGGCTGCCGTTGCTGCGCGGCACGGACCAGCCGTCCGTACTGATCGGCCTGCCGGCCGCCACCGAGGGTCTGACCTGCGTCGACCTCGACTTCGGGGCCACGGGAGCGCTGTGCGCCGAGCACCTGGCGAAGCTCGGTCACCGTGACATCGCTGTCATCGGCGAGGCGCCGGCGGTCTACGAACGGCACACCGGTTTCGCCGAGCGCACACTCGACGGACTCCGGTCCCGGTCACGGGAGTTGGGGGTGCGGGTGCTGCACCGGCCGTGCGAGGGCGGGTACGACGCGATGACCGTGACCCTGGCCCGGATCTTCGACGAACGGCCGGGCACCACGGGGTTCGTCGTGCAGAACGAGTCGGCGGTCGAGCCGCTCCTCGCGCTGCTGCGCCAGCAGGGGCGGGCGGTGCCCGAGGACGTGTCGGTCATCGCCGTCTGCCCGGACCAGGTCGCCACCCAGGCCTCGGTGCGACTGACGTCCGTCGCCATTCCCGCGCAGGAGATGGGGCGGCGCGCGGTGGAACTGCTGATCGCGAAGCTCGAAGGAAGCGGGGGCGACGAAGTCGCGCTGATCGCACCCGAGTTGACGGTGCGGGCCAGTACGGGGCCGGCGCCGGCCCCAGCTACTTCCTGAACCCCCGGCCCGCCCACCACAACCGACCAACACGCTCCAACGCCCGGATGTCCGACGGGCGTTGGAGACCCCTGCCTGTCCCGGTCCGGCCCGCGAGAGCCGCGCCGGGGGTCCCCCACAACCACTCCCCCACTCCTTCCTTCAGGAGCCGCCACGTGAACCAGCCCGCCGAAACCCCGCCCCCGTCAGGCGCGGTCAGCCTCGCACAGTCCTCCCCCACCGTCGGCACGTTCCGTGAACGGGACGGTGCGCTGGAGTGGAGCGGCCGTCAGGAGACCGTACGGATCGAGCCCTGGGGTCCGGACGCGGTCCGGGTCAGGACACGGCTCGGCGGGCCGGTCCTGGAGGGGCTGCCGGGTGCCCTGCTCGACGAGCCTCCGTCGACGGCGTACACCGTCAAGATCGAGGGCGGGCAGGGGCAGTTGACCGTCGGGACGCTGACCGTCGAGGTGAGCGCGGAGGGTCTGATCCGGTTCCTGCGGACCGACGACTCGGCCGAGCTGCTCGCCGAGGAGCGGGCGCACTTCTGGTGGCCGGGCTCGCGTCTCTACACGGCCGTCGGCAACGGCTACCACCGGCTGGAGCAGCGGTTCGCCGCCTACGAGGACGAGAAGCTGTACGGCCTCGGCCAGCACCAGCACGGTCTGTTCGACCAGAAGGGTGTCGTGCTGGACCTGGTGCAGCGCAACGCCGAGGTGTCCGTGCCGGTGCTCACCTCCAGCCGTGGCTACACGCTGCTGTGGAACAGCCCGGCGATCGGGCGGGTGGAGCTGGCGGGCAACGGAACGCGCTGGGTGGCGGATTCGGCCCGGCAGATCGACTACTGGATCACCGCCGGACAGCCGGCCGACGCCCAGCGCCGCTACAGCGCGGTGACGGGCCGTACGCCGATGCTGCCCGAGTGGGCGGCGGGCTTCTGGCAGTGCAAGCTGCGTTACCGCACGCAGGACGAACTCCTGGGCGTGGCACGGGAGTACAAGCGGCGCGGGCTGCCGCTGCGGGCCATCGTGTGCGACTTCTTCCACTGGACGCATCTGGGCGACTGGAAGTTCGACCCGGCCGAGTGGCCCGACCCGGCCGCCATGGTCGCGGAGTTGGCGGAGATGGGCGTCAAACTCGTCGTCTCCGTGTGGCCTTCGGTGTCACCGCTCTCCGAGAACCATCAACTCATGGAGCAGCGCGGCTACTTCATCGGTACGCAGTACGGCCCAATGGCGCACGCGGACTGGCCCGACAAGGGTGTCGCGTCGACTGTCCAGGTCGCGTTCTACGACGCCACGAACCCCGAGGCCCGGGACTTCCTCTGGTCGAGGATCCGCGACAACTACCTTGCCCCGTACGGCATCACGGCCTTCTGGCTGGACGCCTGCGAGCCGGAGCTGAAGCCGGGTTTCCCGGAGAACCTGCGGTACTGGGCGGGCCCCGGCCTTGAGGTCGGCAACCTGTACCCGGTCGAGAACGCCCGCACCTTCTACGAGGGCCTGATCGCGTCCGGCGAGGACGAGGTGATCAGCCTCAACCGCTCGGCGTGGGCGGGCAGTCAACGGTACGGCGCCGCCCTATGGTCCGGTGACATCGGCGTCGACTTCCCGACCCTGCGCCGCCAGATCGCGGCCGGTCTCAACACCGCCCTGTCCGGCATCCCCTGGTGGAACACCGACATCGGCGGCTTCCACGGCGGCGACCCGGACGATCCCGCGTACCGCGAAGTCATGGTCCGCTGGTTCCAGTTCGGCGCGTTCTCGCCGCTGATGCGGCTGCATGGGTTCCGTGAGCCGGGTATGCCGTTGGGGCCCGACATGACCGGTGGGCCCAACGAGGTGTGGTCGTACGGGGAGGAGGCGGGCGCGATTCTGGAGCGGTACGTGCGGTTGCGTGAGCGGTTGAAGCCGTATGTGCTGCGGGTCATGCGTGAGGCGCACGAGGAGGGGTTGCCGGTGATGCGGCCGCTGTTCCTGGAGTTCCCGGAGGACCAGGCGGCGTGGTCGGTCGACGACTCGTATCTCTTCGGGCCTGATGTGTTGGTCGCGCCTGTGCTTACCGCGGGGGCGACGGCCCGTACTGCGTATCTTCCGGCGGGAGTTGTCTGGACGGATGCGTGGACTGGTGAGACGTATGAGGGCGGGGCGGCTGTGACTGTGGATGCGCCGCTGGATCGTATTCCGGTGTTTTTGCGGGGTGGGGCGCGGTTGCCGATCGTTGAGTAGTGGCTGGCGCCTATTGGGGGGTGGGGAGCGGTTTGGGGGCGGGTGCGGGTGCGTCGTGGCTTGTCGCGCAGTTCCCCGCGCCCTATGGGGCGCACACTAGTTCGGTGTGTTTCCCTGTCCCCGGCGGAAAGGAACCCCGTCCCGTGTCTTCCACCAATCTCCCCCTCACGGTGGCCAATCTGCTGCTGCGGCCTGCGTTCGGTTCTCGGCGGGATCCTGACCGGGTCTTCGAGCGGATCGTCGACAAGGCGGGGTGGGCGGACGGGGACGAGTGGTTCGTGGACGGGTTTCGGCCGTTGCTGCGGGAGTGGGCGGGTGATGAGGAGTTGTCGCCGGTCGGCTGGCAGTCCGCGCAGGCCCATGTGCGCAGACATCTCACCAACCGGGCCCGGATCCGGCGGTTGATCGCCGCGAACCCCGCGATCGCCCAAGAGACCGTCGAGAAGCCGGTGTTCGTGGTGGGGCTCCCGCGTACCGCCACCACGCTCACCCACGGCGTGCTGTCCCTCTCCGACGAGCATCGGTGCCCCCGGCTGTGGGAGTTGCTCGCCCCCGGGCTCGAACCGTCGGCCCGTGAGCGGAAGAAGGCGGTCACGGCCGCGCGGCGGACGCTCGACGGGACGTATCTGCTCTCCCCGCGGTTCCGCGAGATCCATCCCATGACCGCCGAGGGCCCCGAGGAGGACACCTTCCTCCTGCCGCACGCTCTGGTGCCGCTGTCCCAGGCCCGGCTGCCCGAGTACCACGCCCGGCAGTTCGAGCGGGACTTCGTCCCCGACTACCACCATCTCAAGGAGTGCTTCCAGGTGCTCCAGTACGGTCGCCCTCGGCGCCGCTGGATCCTCAAGTCGCCCATGCACACCGGGAATCTGGACGCCCTGCTCCGTGTGTTCCCCGACGCCACGCTTGTGTGGACGCACCGCGACCCGGCGACCGCCGTCGCCTCGTTCTGCAGTCTGGTCGAGTGCGGGATGGCCATCTCCCGGCGCAGGGTCGACCTGCACACCCTCGGCGCCACGTGGCTCGACCTGCTGAGCCGCTCCGTGCGGCGCGGACTCGCGGCCCGTGCCGAGTTTCCGCGCGAGGCGGTGGTGGACGTGCCGTACTCCTGGCTCGGCACCGACCCGGCCGCCGGCGCCCCGAAGCTGTACGGGGCCGTCGGCGCCCAGTGGACCGACGCGGACGCGGCCCGGCTCCCCACGGTCGCCACGCACCTCAGGGGCAGCCGCCCCCACCGCTACGACCTGGCCCGCTACGGCCTGACCAAGGCCGACGTCGAAGCGGCCTTCACCGACTACAACGCACTGCGGGCCGAGGTCGACCGCGCCTGAACGGCACGGCCGCCCGCCGCCCCTGTCGGACCGTCAGCTGCTGCTGACGGTCAGGTTGTTGGTGGCGAAGTCCAGACCGCCGGAGGAAGAGGTGATCTCGAACCCGAACTGCACGTCACCGATGGTCTCGTTGCCGAACCAGCCCTTGGTGTCCTTGATCCACTTGAGGATCGGCAGGACGTCGACGGTGCCGGAGGTGGAGTCCGAGGTGCGCAGGAACGAGAAGACCTCGTTGGCGCCGTTGTTGCCCTTGTAGACGGTCCAAGTGTGGCCGCCCAGAGTGACGTTGCCCTGCGAGGTGCCCAACGGGCCTACGGCGCCGTTGTAGTTGACCCAGAGCATGATCTCGTAGTCGTAGTCGGTGTCCCAGATGTCGTACGACGTGTTGTACGCGCCGGACGACGGGACGGTGACGTTGTAGCTGCTGGAGAGCGAGCCGAGCGAGGTGATCGTCTTGTTGATCACCTTCTTGGAGTTGGGGTACGACTTGATGCCGCCGGTGTTCGGGTGGTTGGCCCAGACACCCCAGTTGGTACCGGAGTTGGCCCAGATGCACTGGCTGCCGGCGCCGGAGCCCCAGATGTTGTTGTAGAGGGTGTAGCCGTTCAGCGAGGTGTTGCCCCACTGGTCGCAGGAGTTCCAGACGGCGGCCGAGGCGGGGGCGGAGGCGAGACCGATGGTGGCGCCGAGTGCGAGAGCGGGGGCCAGCAGAGCCTTGGTGATCCGGCGGCTCAGGGTGCGAGTACGGGTGCGGGTGCGTGTTGCCATGGGGTTCCGTTCCTTCCATGGGTGGGGGGAGATGCGGGTGGTGGGGGGGTTGTGTGCTGTTGTCGGCTGCGCTGTTCCTCGGTGCGCTTACCGCGGTCCCAGATCGAGGACGCGGTCTTCTCCGGCGACGAGGTCGAGCGTGCGTGCGCCGGAGGAAGTCCTGAGGTCGATGCGGTGGGTCCGGGTGGGGCGTACGACGGCCCGGCCCCGCCCCGGTCCCCAGTCGAGGTCCACCTCCGCGCCGAACCGCGTGCGTACGCCCCGAAGTTGACCGGTGGGGCAGGCCGCCGGGAGCGCGGGCAGGAGGACCAGCCGGTCGGGGGTCGACTGGATGAGGGCCTCGATCAGCACGGCGGGCAGGGTGTGCGCGGCGTCCGCGTTGTAGACGTCCCGTTCCGGGTAGTGCGCGCTCATCAGGGAGGCGTGGAAGAAGTCGCCGTCGAGCACCTGGCCGAGGGCCTGGGTGACCCGTTCGCCGTCGCGGAGGCGGGCCGCGATCAGGGCGTGGTGGAGGTGGCCGTGGGCCGAGTCGTTCTCGGCGCCCCGGAGTTGGAGGGCGCGGTACGCGGCTGCGGCGAGGTCGGGAGTGTCGTACGGGTTGATCTCGTCGAGGGGCCAGACACCGTAGAGATGGCTGAGGTGACGGTGGTCGTAGGTGTCGTCCAGGCCGGGCCAGGCCCATTCGGCGAGGGCACCGTCGGCGTTGATCCGGTGGGGCGGGAGCCGGTCGGCCAACGCCCGCCAGTGATCCGCCCGTTCCGGGTGGTACTTGGCTGCGGTGAGCAGGGCGTGCCGGGCGGCCGAGAGGTCCATCGCCGCGTTGACCGTGCCCCAGCTCGCGTTCGCCGGACGGTTCTCGGGCGAGTACGAGGGGACGACGACGAGGTGGCCGTCGGAGTCGGTCCGCGTGAGGAAGTCCTCGTAGAACAGGGCGACTTCGGCGAGGGCCTGTGCCGTGCGCGCGTCCTGCTCGCCACGGGTCTCGTCGTGGTCGACGAGCGGCTTGAGCAGCCAGTCGGCACCGGCCGTCCAGAGGTGCAGCGGATATTCGCGGCTGAAGTGGTACGTCAGCCCGGACTCGCCGTCGGTGTGCGCGGGCGCCATGACACCCCGCGCGCCGAAGACAGTGCGGGCGTTGTCGCGCCAGTCGTCGAGCTGACCGTGGATCAGGGAGGCGAGGGCTTCCGTGACTTCGGGGAGGGCGCCGGGCGCGGCCGACGCGGTCTGGAGGTTGACGTTGGCGTCGTTGGTGAACGCTCCCGCCCACGCCGTGTCCCAGTCTCCGGTCCACAGGCCGACCAGGCGGGGCGGGAACATCCCGCTGGCGGAGAGCAGGTGGTAGCGGCCGGCGGCGAAGAGGCGTTCCAGGAGGGCCGGGCTCTTGGTGCGGGTGAGCAACTCGGCGCCGGGCAGGGCACGTTCGGCTTCGTCGGCGGCGAGGTCGAGGGTGACGCGGTCGTAGGCGGTGCGGTGGAGGGGGGTGTGGCGGGCGAGGAGACGGTCGTACACCTGCCCGCCCGACAACAGCTCACCGAGGAGCAGTTCGCGCAGGGCCCGGTCGACGTCCGCCGTGTCCAGTTCGCCGACATGCCGGACGACTCGCGTCAGCAGCAGGACGGACTCCGCGCCCTCGACCCGGACGCCGGGCGGGGTGAGGGCCGTAGCGCCGCCGGTGCGGACGACGAGGGTCACGCCGGTGTACGCGCGGTCGCTGTCGGGGTAGCGGGCGCGGAGGGTGAGCAGGGCGCCCTCGGGGGTGCGCACCACGCTGTGGCCGACGCCCAACTCGGCCGGGGCGCCCGGGAGTCGGTGGTCGAGATCGATGTCGAGGGTGAGACCCGGACCGCCGGGGTCGCCGGATCCTCCGCTGACGTACTGGACGATGACGTCGTCCGCTCGGGACACGAAGACCCGGCTGCGCCAGCCCTCGCACCCGGCTTCGACGACCCCGGTGGTGAAGTCGACGGACCGGCGGTAGTCCCGTCGGTCCCCCGCCGGGCCTCCTCCGCGCAGCCGCACCTGGAACGCCGGATGGAAGGGCTGCACCCATTGCAGCTCCCGCCCGTCGGTGAAGCTCTCGGCGGCTGTGGTGTCGCCGGCCAGCAACCGGTCCTGGAGGGCGGCCAGTTGGTCCGCGAGCCGTGGTGGCCGTGCGTGCTCGCTGCCGTTCGGGCGGACGAGGGTGTGGTGCGTGACGATGACCCGGTCGTTGTCCGCGTCTCCGAACACCAGGGCGCCATGGCGGCCGTTGCCGCTCAGGTAGCCGTCCTCCCAGCGGACGGCGGGGAGCGGTTCCCAGGTTCCGTGAACGGGTCCGCCGGCGCTCATGGCTTCAGCACCGCCACTCCGTACCGGCCGAGCTGGACCGCGTCCGTGACGGTGTCCCCGGTCAGCAAGTCACGGTGGGCACCGGGCACTTGGACCGTCACCGGGTCGGTGCCGTGGTTGAGGAGGAAGAGCAGTTCGCCGCGCCGGACCGCCTCGACCCCGTCGGGCAGGGCGTCCAGCACCGGCCGGACGCCCGCGCCTGCGCCGATCCGGGCGAGGAGATCCCGGAGCGCTTCGGGCTCGGGGAGCGTGGAGACGTACCAGGCACGCCCCTTGCGCAGCACCGCAGGCAGCCCGTCGAGTTCGCCGCCCTTGTACGGGGTGACCTCGTCGGCGTCGTCGGCCTCCAGCTCCTCGGACCACAACTGGCCCCGGAATCCGTCGACTTCGATGCTCTCTCCCGCGTCCAGCGGCCACCACTCGTGCAGGGTGCGCAGCCCGAACAGCTCGCGCAGCCGCTCGTCCATGGCCCCGGGGCGCACCCGGTCGTCCTCGTCTGCGACTCCGGTCAGGAAGCCGCAGACGAGGGTGCCGCCGTCGCGTACGTACGCGACGAGGTTGTCGATCGCGGCATCCGTGAGCAGGTACAACTGCGGTACGACGACGAGCCGGTAGGCCGCGAGGTCGTGCTCGGGGTGGGCGAAGTCGGTGGCGAGGTGTGCTTCCCACAGGGCCCGGTGCCAGGCCCGTACGACCTGCGGGTAGTCCACCTCGGAGGAGAGCCGCCCGTCCTGGGCGCCGCCCCACCAGGCGTGCCAGTCGTGGAGTACGGCGATGTCGTTGGCGGTATGACTGTCCGTCACCTCACCACCGATGGCGGCGAGTTCGGCGCCGAGCTGCTTGACCTCTTGGAAGGTGCGGCCGTGTTCGCCCGCGTGGCTGACCATGCCGGAGTGGAACTTCTCTGCGCCCTGCCTGGATTGGCGCCACTGGAAGTAGCAGACGGCGTCGGCGCCGCGTGCCACGGCCTGGAGCGACCAGAGGCGGTTGAGGCCGCGCGGCTTGGGGTGGTTCACACCCCGCCAGTTGACCGGACCGGCCGCCTGTTCCATCAGCATCCATGGGCCGCGTGCCTGCGAACGCGTCATGTCCTGGACGAGCGCGGCCTCTTGGGCGCCGAGCGGGTCGCGCGGGTCGGGGTAGAGGTCGACGGAGACGAGGTCCTCCTCCTGGACCCAGCGCCAGGCGTCCTGGCCCGCCCACATCGGCATGAAGTTGGTGGTGACCGGGAGGTGCGGGGTGTGGCGGCGGACGATGTCGCGTTCCGCGAGGTAGCACTCCAGGAGGGCGTCGGACGTGAAGCGTTTGAAGTCCAGTACCTGGGTGGGGTTCCGCATGTAGTGCGGGAGGCGCGGCGGCAGGATCTCGTCCCAGTCGCCGTACCCCTGGCTCCAGAAGGCCGTACCCCAGGCCGTGTTGAGGGCGTCCAGGGTCCCGTACTTGTCCTGGAGCCAGTGGCGGAAGGCTGCGGCCGACTCGTCGCCCCAGTCGTAGGTGCAGTACTCGTTGTTGATGTGCCACATGGTGAGGGCGGGGTGGCCGCCGTAGCGGGCGGCGAGGTCCTCGGTGATGGCGGCGGCGTAGCGGCGGTAGACGGCGCTGGAGTGCGCGAAGTGCTGGCGCCCGCCCCACCATTCGATCCGGCCGTCCTCGGCGACGGGCAGGGTCTCGGGGTGCAGCCGGCCCATCCAGGGCGGCGGCGAGGAGGTGGGCGTGGCGAGGACGACGCCGATGCCGCCCGCGTGCATCAGGTCCATCAGCCGGTCCAGCCAGCCGAACTCCCGTGCCCCGGGCCTCGGTTCGAGCTTCGCCCAGGAGAAGACGCCGAGGGTGACGGAGTTGACGCCGGCGTCCTTCATCAGCCGGACGTCCTCGGGCCAGGTGTCCTCGGGCCACTGCTCGGGGTTGTAGTCGCCACCGAAGAGGATCCGCCCCCGGGTGGCGTCGCTGAGGCCGGGCATCAGACGGGCTCCCCGTACTGGATGCCCCGCCCGTTGGTGGCGAGGTAGACGCGGCCGTAGACGCGCGGGTCGCCGGTGATCACCTCGCCGGTCCAGCCCCACTGATGGGCGTCGTCGTTGATCCGCGTCCAGGTCTTCGCCTCGTCGTCGGAGCGGTAGACGGCGGTGATGGCCTCGGTGGAGCCGACCATGTAGATCGCCGGGTAGGCGGCGCCCTCGGCGGCCCGCCCGAACCCGAGGGTGTACGAGGCCCAGCAGCTGGCGACCTTGGTGAAGGTGACGCCGCCGTCGGTGGACCGGTGGAGCCCGTTCCACTTGACGCTCAGCCACAGGTCACCGGAGCTGCCCGGCGCCGCGACCAGCTCGAACTGGCTGTCGCCCGAGGGCAGCCCGCCCGCACGGGCAGTGAACGAGAGGCCACTGTCAGTGCTGGCGTATAGCGTTCCTGTGTCGGTGTCGTACGCGTAGAAGAGCGTCGGGTCGGCCGGGTCGGCGACCGGCGTGGCGCCCTTCGGAATGGAGGAGATCTCGGACCAGGTCGTGCCGTTGTCCGTGGAGCGGTGGGCTGGGTACTTCGTGCCGTCCCAGTGCACGAAGGTCCACAGCAGCACGCTGCCGTCGGCGTTGGTGGCGATCGGCCCCGGTGCGTTCTTGGCGATGTCGGGCTGGGCAGCGAAGGGCGCCCAGCTCCGCCCGCCGTCGTTCGAGAAGGCACCGTTGCCGTTGTCGCCCCACCCTGCCCGGACGACGTACGACGGCTTGGCCGCGGCCTGGGCGAGTCCCGTCGCCGACCCGAACACGGGGTTCGACGCCATGCCGCGCGACGGAGACGCCGTGAGCCGCTCGTGGTACATCACGCCGATGTCCCCGAGTCCGCTGAGCAGGTGCGCCTCCCCGACCGGGGGCGAGATCAGCTGGCGCACGGCCGTCTCCTCCAGGCCACGGATCTGCGGGGCCCAGTGCTTGAGGTCACGGGTGCCGTAGAGGGTCGCGCCGGTCCCGTACACGAGGTGCCGCGAGTCGTACGGATCGAGGGCAAGAGCCTGGATCCACCAGCCGAACTTGGGGGCAGTGCCGCCCCACTTGAGGAAAGGAGTCTCGGACACGTCGAACACAGCAGCGTCCTTGAGGGACGTCCAGTTACGGCCGCCGTCCGTGGAACGGAACAGGGTGTCGATGTCGGCCCAGCGGTTGTTGGTGGAGACGACGACGGTGCCGGCCCGGCAGGCGTCGACGGCGACTCCGCCATAGGCGAAGGTGTCGGCGGAGCCGTCGGCGGTGGTCCCGCCCGGCTTGACCGGGGTCACGTCCGTCCAGCCGCCGGTCGTGGTGCGCAGCTTGTGCACGCTGCCGTCGGACTGGCCGTTGGGCCCGGGCGCGTTGCCGTACGTCACGTACAGGTCGCGGGTGTGCCGGTCGTAGGCGGCGCGGATCGGCACCTTGGCGGAGGTGGCGCCGACGGGCTGGCCGGGCACGGCTTCCCAGGTCGTGCCGTCGGTGGTGCGGTACAGGTTGGCCGTACCGGCGGTCCCGTTGCCGTCGCCGTCGCCCCACCCGGCGTAGACGGCACGACCGACGGCGACCAGGAAGGTGACGCCCTGGCCGCCGGCGCTCGGAGCGGCCGGGAAGGCACTGTCGGCTGCCCAAGTAGCGCCCCGATCCGTCGACTTGAGCAGCCCGTCGTGCCGGGTGCCCAGCCACAATGTGTCGCTGTCCCGCGGATCGACGAGCAGCCGCTCACCGGCCCCCCGCCCGTCCTCATTGGCCCCGAGCTTCACACCCAGATCGGTACGCGCCCAGGTCGCTCCCCGGTCCTCGGACCGCAGAACAGCCCCGTTCCCGGCCCAGGACTGGGCATAGGCACCGAGGGAGAGGTACACCCGGTCGGGGTGCGCCGGATCGACGGCGATGGCCTCCACCCCGAGCAGATTCCAGTCGTCCCACCCGAGGTGATCGGTGAGCGGGGTCCAACGGGCGGCCCGCTCGTCCCACCGATAGGCCCCGCCGATGTCGGTACGGGCGTAGGCGAGACCGCGGACGGAGGGGTGGAAGAGCACCCCGGTGACAAATCCGGTACCCCCGATGACGGCGGTACGCCACCGGTAGGCGGGGGCGGCTGTCGCTGCGTGGGCCCCCGTACCGGACAGCGGCACAGCGGAGAGCGCACCAACGGCAGCGGCCCCGGCAAGAACAACACGTCTACTCGGACGAGACGACGAAGACATGACTTACCTCGATCTGAAAAGAGAGGGGGAGGAAAACGCGCCCGATAGGGGCGCGGGGAACTGCGCGACAAGCCACAACGCACCCGCAGCCACCACAGGACCGCAAGAGGCACCCCAAGCCGTGAAAAAGAGAAACCGACCGTCACCCCTTGACCGCGCCGGTCAACATGCCCTTCTTGAAGTGCCGCTGAACGAAGGGCGAGAGAATCGCCACCGGCACCAGTGCCAGCACCATCACGGCCATCTGAACGGCCAGCGGCGACAGCTGCCCCGTGTTGATCTGGGTGGCCAGACCGACTGGCCGTTCCTGCTTCTGGACCAGCTGGATCATGACGTTCTGCAACGGCATCATGTCCTGGTCGGACAGATAGATCGACGCGTTGAACCAGGCGCTCCAGTATCCGACCGCGTAGAAGAGCGCGATCACCGCGAGGACCGCCCGCGACAAGGGCATCACGATCTTCCAGAGGATCCGCCAGTCCCCGGCCCCGTCGATGCGGGCGCTGTCGATGAGTTCCGGCGAGATGCCCATGAAGAACGCGCGCAGGACCAGGATGTTGAAGACGCTCACCGCACTCGGCAGAATCAGCGCGAGGTAGCTGTCGGTCAGCCCGAGGCCCTGCACCAGCAGATACGTCGGGATGAGACCGGCACCGAAGAACATGGTGGCGAGCAACAGCATCAGGAACCAACGGTGCCCGAGGGACCCGGTGCGCGAGAGGCCGTACGCGGACAGGACGGACACCGTCATGCTGAACAGCGTGCCGATCAGGGTCACGCCCACGCTGACCAGGGCGGCGCGCTGGACCTGGCCGCCACTGAGAAGTTCCTGGTAGGCGATGAAGGTGATGTCCTTGGGGATCACCACCAGGCCGCCGGTCGCGTCGATCGTCTTCTTCGACGAGAGGCTGGTGACGATGACGATCCACAGCGGGAAGAGGATCGCGAAGCACGCCAGGGTGAGGACGATCCCCTTGCCCGCGAGGCCCGCCTTGGAGGGTTCCTCCTCCCAGGCCGGCCGCGTCGGGGCCGCCCACGGACTCGGCCTGGACGCGGCCCGGTCGGGCACCGCGGACTTGTCGGGCTTGTAGCTCTGTTCGGTGAAGGTGCTCACTTCTTGTACACCCCCTGCTCGCCCATGAGATGGGCGACCTTGTTCGCGGTCAGCACGAGGGCCAGACCCACCACACCCTTGATCAGGCCGGCAGCCGCTGCGTAGCTGAAGTCCTGGTTTCGGATGCCGTTCCACCACACGTAGGTGTCGAGAACCTCGGAGGCGCCTGGCCCCACCGAGTCGCGTTGGAGCAGCAGTTGCTCGAAGCCGACCGTCAGCGCGTCGCCGACACGGAGCACCAGCAGCAGGGCGATCACCGGACGCAGCGCAGGAAGCGTGATGTGCCACATGCGGCGCCAGCGTCCCGCACCGTCCATCGCGGCGGCCTCGTACAGGTCGTTGGAGACGGCGGAGAGCGCGGCGAGGAAAACGATGATCCCCCAGCCCGCGTCCTTCCAGACACCCTCGGCGGTCACCAGGAATTTGAAGATTCCCGGGTCGGTCATGAGGTCGAAGCCCTCGTACCCGTGCTGGCGCAGGGTCTGGGCGATGATGCCGGCACCGCCGAAGATCTGCTGGAAGACGGTGACGACCAGCACCCACGAGAAGAAGTGGGGCAGGTACATGATCGCCTGGGCGACCGCCCGCACCCGGGGCCTGATCACACTGTTGATGACCAGCGCGAGCAGGATCGGGATGGGGAAGAACAGCACGAGTTGGAGGGAGAACAGCACGAAGGTGTTCTGCAGCGCGTGCCAGAAGCCGGAGTCCTGGAATATTCGCTCGAACTGCTCGAAACCGACCCAAGGGCTCTCGAACATCGCGACGAAACCGTTGTCGCTGAGATATGGGTCGTAGTCCTGGAACGCGACCACATTGCCGAAGATCGGTACGTAGTTGAAGACCAGGAGCAGCAGGATCGCCGGCAGGGTCATCAGGATCAGTGTGCGGTCGCGTCTGAATCTGAGCCGGAGACTCAGCTTTCCCTGGCGCCGCATGCTCCGGTGTCCGACGGCGCCGTCGGACACCGGAGCATGCGCGTCGGCCTTCTCGTCGGTCTTCTTCGCCTCGGCCCTGCTCCGAGGCACCGTGCTGTGGGACACGGCGTTCTCCTTGCCTCGCCCCTGGGTCAGTTGGCCGCGGAGCCGTTGTCGTCGAGCAGCTTCTTGTACCAGTCGCGCAGCCCGTCGCCGCCCTTGGACTTCCAGTCGGACACTGCCTGCTGTACGTCGCTGATCTTCTTGCGGCCGCGGACGACGTCGTCCTCCAACTGCTCGAAGTCGTTGGCGAGGTTGGTGTAGCGGTTGGGCTCGGTGATGGTCAGACCGTAGAAGGAGGACTTCTTGGTGAAGGCGCCCATGCGCTGCTGCCACTCGACCTGGAGCTTGGCGATCTCGGGAAGGTCGGGATGGGCGAGGTAGGAGGCCGGGTCGCCGGTGTAGTCGTATGCGCCGAAGACCTCGTTGTTGCCCTTGGTGGTCTTGACGGGCATACCGTCCTTCAGCGTGTAGTCGGTGCCCTCGACGCCGTAGACGGTGAGCATGTACTCCTTGGTGCCGTACGGCGAGGCGCAGTAGTCGGCGAGTGCCAGGAAGTCCTTGATCTGCTGCTTCGACGCCTTCTTGCTGACGAAGGTGAAGATGCCCGCGGGCTGCGTCGCCCACAGCGTGGGGTCGCCGCCGTCGGGGCCGAAGATGTCGAACGCGCCCATCTCGAAGCCGGTCTTCTGGATCTTCTGTTCGGCCGTCGAGGCGTACCAGTAGGAGATGTCACCGTTGAAGACCAGAGACTGGCCGGCGGTGAAACGGTTGGACGCATCGCCCTTGACGGCCTTGGCGTCAGGGTGGACCACGTCGGCCTCGTAGAGCTTGCGCATCCATTCCAGGGCTTCGAGGTACTCGTCGGTCTCGATCCGGTTGACGAGCTTGCCGTCCCTGAGGTCCCACCACAGCGCCTTGTCGCTGCCGTTGAGGACGCCGTAGATGTTGAAGGCGGTCCACTTGAGGTCGTCGCAGGCCCACACCTTGCCCTTGGCGTCGGTGGCCTCCTTCGCCCAGGCGAGGAACTCGTCGGGCGTCTTGGGGAGTTCGTAGCCCTTCGCCGCGAAGATGTCCTTGCGGTAGAAGGGCACGATGTTCGTGACGTAGGAGGCCGGCATCGGGATGGCGCGCAACTGGCCGCCGAAGATGGAGCGTTGCCAGGCATCCGTCGGTACGGCCGCGAGGTTCGGGTACGCCTTGACCTTGTCGCCGGACAAGTAGGGGCCGAGGTCTGCGAACTTGGCGTTGATGGCGCTCGGTATCTTGCCGTTCAGGTTCCAGCCCGGGACAACCACCACGTCGGGAATCTCGCTGGAGGCGAGGACGGCCCCCAGCTTCTCGTCGTAGGTGTTGCCGTCCTGGTTCTGCCAGGTGACCTTGACACCGATGGCGTCGTTCATGGCCGTGTAGTACGGGTTGTCGTTGGACGGCGGGCTGCCCCACATCGGCGCCATGATCTTCAGCGAGCCGCCGCTGCCGAGCTTCTTCGGCACCGCGGTCTTCAGGGCGTTCAGGTCGATCGCCTTGGTGAAACCGGCCGATGAGCCGTTCTTCGAGGGAAGGTCCGGCACGACGACGCTCGACGCCACGAACGCGGGGAGGATCTTCTCGGCGGCCTTCCCGGAGGTCGTGCCCTCCTTGTTCCTCTCCTGCGAGCCACCGCAGGCGGCGAGCAGCGGCATCCCGCCCGCCACCGCGGCGGCGGCGACCGCCGTGGAGGCGAGGAAGCTTCTCCGGCTCGGTGCGGAGGAGGCGGAGGAGGCATTCGGCGTCATTGCGTCAACCCTTCATGGCGCACCAGGACACCCGGCGGTGGAGCCGTCGGCTGCGGTGTCTTGTGTGTTACTGGCGTGACTCTCGTGACTGGTCGGGGCGAGGGAGTCCTCGGATGACTGCGGAGGACCGCTCTTCCCGGGTGGCGTTCCAGGAGGTGCTCCCGGTGGCTCCCAGTTAGTCGAAGCGCTTCGATGTTGCTGCGAGGTTAAGTGAACACCTGAGGGTGCACAAGGGTCGGCTCCAAGATTCCTCCGAGGTGTGACGCCCTGCCAGGCGGCCCGAACCGCCCCCGTATGCCGCTTGACATCGTGGGTGACATCACGGGCGGGAAACGGATTTGTTGCACCTGGGTCTCTTGACACCCACCCCCACGTCGAATGAGCATCGAAGCGCTTCGAATGTGCCTCGCCGCCAGATCGCAAAGGGAACCCCACGTGACCGCACAAACGCCGTCTTCGCCACCATTCCGCGATCCGCAGCTGCCGACCGCGAAGCGCATCGACGATCTGCTGTCGCGCCTGACCCTCGACGAACGGGTGGCTTTTCTGCACCAGTTCGCGCCCGCAGTGGAGCGCCTCGGCATCGCCGCCTTCCGCACCGGCCAGGAGGCGCTGCACGGGGTGGCCTGGATGGGCCCGGCGACGGTGTTCCCGCAGGCGGTCGGTCTCGGCGCGACCTGGAACGAGGAACTCGTGCAACGCGTCGGCGAGGCGGTGTCCAAGGAGGTCCGGGCGATGCGCGCCCGCGACGACCGCGTCGGCCTCAACGTCTGGGCGCCGACGGTCAATCTGCTGCGCAACCCCTTGTGGGGCCGCAACGAGGAGGGCTACTCGGAAGACCCGAAGCTGACCTCGGCGATCGCCACGGCGTACACGCGCGGCCTGCGCGGCGACCATCCCGCGTACTGGCGTACGGCCCCGGTCCTCAAGCACTGGCTGGCCCACAACAACGAGACGAACCGCGACACTTCCTCCTCCTCGGTCCGCCCGCGCGTCCTGCACGAGTACGACCTGCGCGCCTTCCGCGAGACGGTCGAGGCGGGTGCGGTGGCCGGGGTGATGCCCGCGTACAACCTGGTCAACGGCCGCCCCAACCACGTCTCGCCGCTGCTCGGCGACCACCTGCGCACCTGGACGGACGAGGACCTGCTGGTCTGCTCGGACGCGGCGGCCCCCTCCAACCTGGTCGACTCGGAGCACTACTTCGACACCCACGAGGAGGCGACGGCCGCCGCGCTGATCGCCGGCGTGGACAGCTTCACCGACCACGGCACGGACAGTTCGAAGATCGTCGCCCGCGTCCAAGGAGCCCTGTCCCAGGGTCTGTTGACGGAGGCGGACATCGACAGGGCGGTCCGCCGTCAGCTCTCGGTCCGCTTCCGCCTGGGCGAGTTCGACCCGCAGTACGACCCGTACGCCGACACCAAGGACTTCGACACGCCGGCCCACCGCGCCCTCGCGCAGGAGGCGGCGGAGCAGGCGATCGTCCTGCTCAAGAACGACGACGCCATGCTCCCCCTGCCCGCCGACACCCGAGTGGCGGTCGTGGGTCTCCTCGCCGACGAGTGCAAGGCCGACTGGTACAGCGGCACCCTCATCCACCGCTCGACCCCGCTGGAGGCCCTGTACGACCGCTTCGGCGCCGAGCGCGTCGAGTTCGCCGAGGGCGTGGACCGCGTACGGCTGCGCACGTCGGCGGGTACGTTCCTGCACGTCCTGCCCGCCGAGGACGCGCCGGACGTCGCCCGGGGCGCCGAGGGCGCACTGGACCCGGCCCTCCTCGCGGGCCGCACGGACCTGCCCCCGCTCACCACCGAGGCCGAGGGCACCGAGTTCGCGCTGACCGACTGGGGCGAGGGCATCCTGACGCTGCGGGCCCCCGACGGCCGCTACCTCTCGGTCGCGGAGGACGGCTACGTACGGGCGTCGGCGGACCAGCCCGGCGGCTGGGTGGTCCAGGAGACGTTCCGCCTGGAGCCGCAGAACTCCCCCGATTCGACCAATTCTGCTGAAAACCGCCACCACCTCCTCCGGCACGTCGGTACTGGTCGCCACGTCTCTGTCGCCGCCGACGGCGTGAAGGTTGCCGACGAGAAGGAGACGCCTCCGGAGATCTTCGAGCTGATCGTCACCGAACGCGGTGAGGAGTCGGTGAAAAGAGTGGCCGCGCGGGCGGACGTGGTCGTGGTGGTCGCGGGCAACGACCCGCACATCAACGGCCGCGAGACGGAGGACCGCACGACGCTCCACCTCCCCGCCCACCAGGAGCGATTGCTGCGAGCGGCCCGCGCGGCGAACCCCCGAACGATCCTGACGCTGACCTCGGCATACCCGTACGCGGTGGACGTCACGGACCTCCCGGCGGCCCTGTGGACGGCGCACGGCGGCCAGGCGGCGGGCACGGCGCTGGCCCGCGTCCTGGCGGGCGACGTCTCACCGGCGGGCCGCCTCCCGCAGACCTGGTACGCGGCCGACGCCGACCTCCCCGACCTGCTGGACTACGACGTGATCGGCTCCCGGCAGACGTACCTCTACTTCGAGGGCACCCCCCTGTTCCCCTTCGGCCACGGCCTGTCGTACGCGACGTTCGCGTACGGCGACCTGACGGCGGAGGTGACGGACGAGGAGACGCTGCGGGTGTCGTTCACGGTCGCCAACACCGGGTACGTCACGGCGGACGAGGTGGCGCAGCTGTACACGAGGGCGCCGGAGTCACCGGTCACCCGCCCACGCCGGGAACTGGTGGCCCACCGCCGAATCACCTTGCCCCCGGGGCAATCGGCGACCATGTCCTTCGAACTCCCGCTGAGTTGCCTGGAGTTCTGGGACGTGGGGAGCAACGGCTGGCGCCTCGCCCCGGGTTCGTACGAACTCCTGGCGGGCGCGTCGAGCGAGGACATCCGCGCTCGTACGACGGTCCAGGTGACCGGCACACCGTCGGTACCGCGCCCGGTGCGCCAACTCGGCCTGTCGGCGGCCGACTTCGACGAGCAGAGGGGCATCGAGATCGTCGACCGTACGAAGGTGTCGGGGGACGCGGTGACGCCGGGGGGCGACGGAGAAGCCGAACTGCTCTACCGGGACTGCGACTTCGGGGCGGGGGTCACGGAGGTCGCGGTGACGACGGCGGGCGAGGGATCAGTGGAGGTGGAGGTCGTACTGGACGACCGCGCGGTGACGGCCGTACTGACACCGACGCCGACCGGGGGCCCGTACGACTACACGACGGGACGGGCCTCACTCGCACTCGCACTCGGCGGTGTGCACGACGTACGTATCAGGCTGCGTGGCCCGCTGCGGCTCGCGCATGTCGGCTTCCCTGGGTAGGGCCTGTCCCGGGGGGGGCGGCTGATGTCACCGCCACCTCGCGTCTCCGACAGGATCCGCCGGACAGGCCCTCGGGTCCGGAGCGGTCGGTGCATGAAAGGGGTCCGGCACCGGAAGGCATCGGTGCCGGACTCCTTCGCGACGAGTGTATGTGAAAACGGTTCCCATTAGCTAGGGTTAGCTAGGGGTGTCCGAGAAGCACGGACCAACAGAGCGCGGCTCGACAGGATGCGTACGGCCTTCAAGTCGAGCAACCGGGAGGCGAGACCGTGACACTCCATTGGGCACGAGAGCGAGAGGCCGCCTGGGACGTCAGACGGACGTGGGACGCGAGTCGCGTACTCCGCGCTTGCTTATCAACGGTCAGCTCGACTTGCCCTCCAGCAGCTTCGCCAGTCGCTCGGCGGCCGAGGCCGCCCCGGCGTCCCGAGCCTGCCGAAGTGCACGCTCTGCTCCGGCAAGGTCCCCACGTCGCTGACGGAACTCTGCCAAGGTCAACAGCACATTGGCCTCTCCGCGAAAGATCGCTGCGGTCAACAGGTCTTCCGCCGCGTCCAGTTCGCCCCGGTCAGCACGCGCTCGCGCGAGCTCTCGGAGGAGATCCGTGGAATCGCCGGCCAGTTCCTCAGCTTCTCGTGCCCGCCCGCTGGTCTCCAGGATCCGTACCAGATGATTCACCGCATACTGATGCCCTTCGCGGAGAGCACGCCGATAAAGTCGTTCTGCCAGCTTGAGCTTGCCTTCCGTCTCTCTCAGAGCCGCCAACTCGAACAACACGTAGCCGAGACCGAGGTTGTAAGCCCTCCAGAACAAGGCAGCGGCCGAGCAGTGGTCGCCCTTGCTGCGGCGAATCATTCCCAGCCCCCGCAGTGCATTCGTCTCCCCCAGAGAGACGGCGACCTCACAGAAATGATCAGCTTGAGCGGAGTCGCCCTCCTCCTCGTAGATCCAGGCCAGTTCCCGCGGCGCATTCGCGTCACCTGCTTCCGCCGCATACAGGAGCACGTTGATCGCCCGCTGAGTGTCCTCATACCTATAGGCCCAGGCAAGCCCGGTGAAAGCCTCGGGGTTGCCGTGAGGGGCCTCGCGGTTTCCGGACAGGCTTCTGACCGTCTATTTCACGCGGCGATTCGCAACTTCTCGTACTCAGCGTGGACTTCGCACGGAGGGCGGTAGCCCACCGCCGAGTGGAGGCGTTTGCGATTGTACCAGAATTCGATGTAGCGAGTGATGTCCTGCCGGGCGGCCTCGCGGGTCAGGTAAGTCACCCTTGATACGCGCTCGTTCTTCAGGGTGCCGAAGAATGATTCGGCCATGGCGTTGTCGAAACAGATCCCGGTGCGACCGGAAGATCTGCGGAGCCCGAACCGGTCGAGCGTCTTCCCGAACTCGGCTGACATGTAGTTACTTCCGCGGTCGGAGTGAA
Organism: Streptomyces sp. GQFP; assembly: GCF_021545335.1. GTDB lineage: Bacteria > Actinomycetota > Actinomycetes > Streptomycetales > Streptomycetaceae > Streptomyces. The sequence goes on from NZ_CP089312.1 coordinate 2,431,422, forward strand.
ATATCGCGCCGGCCGAGAGGTTCCTGTTCCGTGCCGCGTTGCGGATCGCCCTGGATATCAACGGAGTCTGGTAGTGGTCGTCCATCGCGTAGCCGATCACTTCTTTCGTGCAACAGTCGATGACCGTCGCGAGGTACAGCCAGCCTTCTCCGGTCGCGATGTAAGTAATGTCGCCGACGAGCTTTTCACCGGGCGCATCCGCGGTGAAGTCGCGGCCGACGAGGTCTGACCCCCGGCCGGCCGCAGCCTGCGTGAGGCTGAACCTCTTCGGGCGTGGCTGGCAGGGCACCAGGCCCAGTTCACGCATGATGCGGCGGACCAGCTCCACGCCTGCGGCAACGCCCCAGCGGTCCAGCTGGGCCTGGATGCGCCGGTGCCCGTAGGTGCTGTCGGACATGTCGAAGACCTTCTCGATGAGCAATTGCAGTTCTTCGCGCCGCTGGGCTGTCGCGGATTCCGGGCGGGAGCGCCAGTCGTAGTAGCCGGATCGGGATACACCGAGCCGACCGCACATGAACTCGACGCTGTATGCGTACTCCTCGGTGTCGAGCCGCATCTCATCGATGAACTCGTACTTGCTTGCTACCGGGGATCCTTCGCGAAGTACGCTGCGGCTTTTTTCAGGAAAGAATTTTCCATCTCCAGCTCACGGTTACGTCGTTCGAGTTCCCTCAGGCGCGCCCGCTCGTTAACCGTCAGTTCCGCATCAGGGGCCGGTTCCTGCTGCTTCTGGTACTTCTTCACCCAGGCGCGTAGAGTCTCCGAGTTCAACTCGAGCTCCCGGGCGACTTCGGAGATCGTCTTGCTTGACCTCAACGCGATCTGGACGGCTTCCTCGCGGAACTCCGGCGAGTACTTACTGGGTGGCGCCACTTCTTCCTCGTTTCCTCGTTCAGGACAACCCTATTGGGTGCCTGTCCGGAAACTTCGGGGCCCCTCACCGGCTTCGAACGACCACGTAGTGAGGAGCAGAGCGAGTTCGTGCCGGCCTTCTTTGGCGAGCCAACGGGCCTGGTACTCGACAGCCCGGGCACCGAAGAAACCGGATTCCAGAACCCTCTCGTAGAGTCTGGCCGCTGCCTTGGAGTGTCCGCGCCAGGTCAAGACGGAGGCAAGCCCCACGGCGGCGTCGAACCTGCCGCTGGACTCCATGGCCTGGCGATACCACGCTTCCGCGTCGTCGAGTCGCCCCGCACGCTCGTGATGCCAGGCAACGACAACTTGAGCCTGGGCATCACCGACTTCGGCGGCCAGCTCGTAGTAGAGCATGGCATCCTCGCGCTTACCGTGTTTTGTGATCCACTCGGCGAACCCGAAGAGGGCGCCGCCCTCTCCTTCAGCTGCCGCTGCCATGGCCAAGGACTCGGCGTCTGTCATCCGGCCGCGGGCCAGCGCTGCGCGAGAGAAGGCTGCCTTGTCCTTCGCGTCGACCGAACACCGTACGGCCGCAGACCAGAAGTCCGCGGTCGGGCACACGGTCCCCCGGTGTCGCCGCCCATGGAGTTCGATGAAGTCCGACAGCCGGAAGTGGCTCGGCTCCTGCCCATCCGTCATGGCAAAGCCCCGCACAGGCGCCAGTGGACCACGAACGCCACGGCACGGGGTCGACAAGTACTCCACCGCCTGCTTGAACCATTGGGGAGGGGCCAGATCACACTGCAACGGTGTAAGGTACGCCTGCGCTACGGACTTGAGAAAGGCAGCAGACAAGTCGAGCCCGTGCCCGAGTCTCCGGGCGTCCATGGCAACCTCCAGCACTGCACGGGCTGTCGGAGAGCCCATCTCGTAGCACTCGAGTTGGGCAGGACCGCCAGCCAAATACTGGATGACATGCCCGCTCTCAGCGAGGCGTGCGGCCAGCAGCACCCTGTCGTCTGTCTGCCCTGACTCCTCCGTGAGGGCAGAGAGTTCGTTTTCGCTGAACGTCTCTGGTACTCGGATCCACGCTCCGGCCAACAGGGTTTTCCTTTGCGTGCTTTCGTTCTGCGGCGCCCTGGTCATCGTGGACACGTGTTCGTACCAGGCCGTGCCGAGAACGAGTACGGGTGCTCGGTCAACGTTGCGAAGCAACTCGGCAAGTCGACCGGCGACCTGCTCATCACGAACGGTGTTGCCAGAGAGGAGGTATCGGTTGATCTCGTTGAGCCACAGAACTGTGCGGGGCGCTACGGAATCGAGCGAACCGAGCAGGTCGTCCTGACCGACTGGATGCCACAGCCGCCACTCCTCTGGCAAGCGTTGGATCGCCTCGTACGCCGCGCGGGACTTTCCCGTGGAGGAGTCGCCCAGGAGGATCTTGATCACACTTTGCCCAGTGCGTGCCTGGTCTACGGCGACCTCAATTGCGTCGTCAAACGGTCGGCGGAAGTACCTGGGAAGCGGGCTGCCCTGTGTGTCGTCGCCGGCAGCGATCGCCTCGTGGATCTCCAGTCCAAACGGGTCCGCAGCAGCAATAGGGATGCCTAACTCAGCGGTGCCTGCTGTGGAGAGGAACGCTGCCAGGGCGTCGTTGTCACAGAACCGCCGAGCCACCTCGTCTCCGAAGTAGCGGGCAACGATGCGTGGTTGATCCCGCAGTAGCTGCCCCAGGTGCTCGGCGTCCCACACCTCGCCCAGGATCAGGCTTGGGTACCGATCCTGGTAACCGTGAGCCACCTCACGTACCTGCGTCCGTGTTCCCTTGCACGAGGTGACAATGACCAGGCGCGCGGCATCGTGAGGACGAGGCGCGCGGACGAACAGGTCCAAAGCCTTCTTCGCGTTGGCAGCGGTGAACTCGGCCACCTGCTTGACTTGGAAGGCGGACCAACTGCCGTCCGATGCGCGCCCGACGATGTCGACGCCACCCTGTGCCTGTCCCGGCGTTCCATAGCGGTAACACGGCGACAGATGCTCCACGGCCTGGACGAGTTCCCACACCAGCTTCTCGAATTCGCCCCAGGAGGACATGTCATGGAAAGGGAGCGAGCCGATCTTCCCATCGATGACCACAGGCCACCGCGCAGATTCCGCCACGCTGCCTCCACTCGATAAATGGACTGCCGTGCAGAGCCTAGACAGACCCACTGACATCGATGAAAGCGTGCGTCTCCCCATGGGGTCGGCTCACCATGACGGAGAGCGTCCGCCGGGTAAGGTCGCGAAGATCGGCCGGAGGCCAACGCCCCGCAAACAGGAACGGCCCTAGCCCCCGCAAAGTAGGCTACGACCGTTCGTTTCTGCCTGTGCGTGGCAGGTCAGAGAGCGATACCGGTGAGCACCAGAACGCGCTCGTACGTGTAGTCGTCCATCGCGAACCTGACGCCCTCGCGGCCGACACCGGACTGCTTGGCGCCGCCGTACGGCATCTGGTCGGCGCGGTAGGAGGGCACGTCGCCGATGACGACACCGCCGACCTCCAGGGCGCGGTGGGCGCGGAAGGCGGCCTGGAGGTCGTGGGTGAACACGCCTGCCTGGAGGCCGTACTTGGAGTCGTTGGCGGCGGCGAAGGCGGCAGCCTCGCCGTCCACCTTCTGCACGGTGAGGACCGGCCCGAAGACCTCCTCGCAGGAGATGGTGACATCGGCGGGTACGTCGGTGAGGACGGTGGGCGCGTAGGAGGCACCGTCGCGCTTGCCACCGGCGAGAAGGTTCGCACCGGCTCGCACAGCCTCATCGACCCACGCCTCGACCCGCTTGGCGGCGTCCTCGCTGACCAGCGGTCCGACGTCGGTGGCGCCGTCGGCCGGGTCGCCGGTCACCTGGGCCTCGACGGCGGCGACGATACGGGGCAGCAGCCGGTCGTACACGGAGGCGTCCGCGATGACCCGCTGCACGGAGATGCAGGACTGGCCGCCCTGGTAGTTGGAGAACGTGGCGATACGGGTCGCCGCCCAGTCGAGGTCGGCGTCGGAGGCGTAGTCGGCGAGGACGACCGCCGCGCCGTTGCCGCCGAGTTCGAGGGTGCAGTGCTTACGCGGGACCGAGTCCATGATCGCGTAGCCGACCTTCTCGGAGCCGGTGAAGGAGATCACGGGCAGCCGCGGGTCCTGTACGAGGGCGGGCATGCGGTCGTTGGCGACCGGGAGGATGCTCCACGCGCCGGCGGGCAGGTCGGTCTCGGCGAGGAGTTCGCCGATGAGGAGGCCGGAGAGGGGGGTGGCGGGGGCCGGCTTGAGGATGATGGGGGCGCCTGCGGCGATCGCCGGGGCGATCTTGTGGGCGCAGAGGTTGAGGGGAAAGTTGAAGGGGGCGATGCCGAGGACGACGCCCTTGGGGAAGCGGCGCGTGAGGGCGAGGCGGCCCTGTCCGCCGAGGTCGGTGTCTAGGCGCTGCGCCTCGCCGCCGTTGAAGCGCCGGGCCTCCTCGGCGGCGAACCGGAACACGGAGACGGCTCGGCCGACCTCGCCGCGGGCCCACTTGATCGGCTTGCCGTTCTCGGCGGAGATGAGCTGGGCGATGTCTTCCGTGCGCTCTACGAGGCGGCGGCTGACGTGGTCGAGGGCGGTGGCGCGGACGTGGGCCGGGGTGGCGGCGAACTCGTCGCGGACGGCGTGGGCGGCGGCGACGGCTTCCTCGACCTGGGCCTCGGTCGGCACGCCGACCTTGCCGACGAGGCGTCCGTCCCAGGGGGAGGTGACGTCGAAGGTGGTCTCGCCGGTGGCCTGACGGCCGGCGAGCCAGAAGGCGTGGGTGGCAGTCATGGGTACACCGTAGGGCGGGGATGGCGAGGTGTTGTTTGTCCGGGGTGGAGTGGTGGGGGCGGGTTGTGCGACGGTTCGGCGGGGTGTTTCTTCGCCCCCGCCGCCCTTACCCGTTCCCATCCTCGGGGGCTGCGCCCCCGAACCCCCGCTCCTGGTCTTTCAGCCCGTCCGGCGTTTGAGGACGAGCGCGTTCAGCGCGACAAAGGGGGGTCTGGGGGCGCAGCCCCCAGGAACGGGATGGGACGGGTAGGGGCGGCGGGGGCGAAAACAAACCCCCTACTCCCCCACCGCCGCCGTCGTCTTCAGCGCCAGCCACAACTCCATCCGCACATCCGGATCATCCAGCGACCGCCCCAGAATCTCCTCCACCCGCCGCATCCGGTACCGCAACGTATGCCGATGCACCCCAAGATCCGCCGCAGCCGCATCCCACTGCCCGTGCCGCGACAGCCACGCCCGCAACGACGCCACCAGATCCCCCCGACCCGTCGCGTCATGCTCGTACAGCGGACGCAACAACCCGTCAGCGAACGCCCGCACCGCATCGTCCGCGAGCAAAGGCACCACGGACCCGGCGGCCAACTGCTCATGCCCGACCAGTACCCGCCCCCGCCTCCGGGCCACCGACAAGGCCTGCTCGGCCTGCTTGTACGCGGCAGCAGCGGCGATGGGCCCCGCAGGCCCCGACATCCCCACCACAAGCTCGTCCTCGTCCCCGGAGGAACCGGAGGAACCAGAAGGACCAGAAGGACCAGAGCCAGAGCCCGACGCACCCCCCCGCCCCCGATCCCTCTCCCGAACCTCCACCCGAGCCCCCTCCACCGCCGCGGCGAACTCCCCACAGGCCGCCTCCGCCGCACCCCCGTCCACCGCGAGCACGACCAACCGCTCCCCCTCAGGCACCACCAGCACCGCCTCCCCCGCCCGCGCGGCAGCGGACTCCAGGCACTCGGCGAGCCCGCCCAGCGGATCCCCGTTCGTGTCGGCGGCGACAAGGGCACCGGCCGTAGGCCTGCTCGCCGCCCCCACCGGCACCCCCTGCCCCACCGGCGGAGAAGCCGACTCCGCGACGACGATCCGGAACGGCGCGTCGAGCAACTCGCCGTACAGCCCCCCGGCGACGGCACGCGCGTGATCGGGTTCGCCGGCCAGCAGCATCCGCAGCACAGCCGCCCCGATGCGCTGCTCGGCGGCCTGGAGGGACCGGGACCTCTCGGTCGTCAGCGTCAGCAGCGCGATGGCCGAGTGCAGGGCGTACCGCTCCGCCGTACCCAGCGCCGCAGCGGTCCCCACCGCCAGCGCGGCACGCGGACGCCGCCCGGTACCGAGGGAGTGCAGCTCGACCCGGTCCCGATCCTCACCCCCGCTGCTCTCCCCCACGCCGACCACCGCACTGGCCGGCGCCGGCCGCTCCCGCAGCCGCTCCACATCCGCCGTGAGCCGGGCCGCCCGCCGCCCGGCCCACTCGGGCGCGGTGGCGACTACGGCGCCCGAGGCGTCGTACAGCGCGGCCCAGCCGTCGACCTGGGAGGCGAGCGCGGCGAGCAGACCCTCCGGGCCGTCGCTCAGCGCCTGCCGGGTCAGTTCCCGCTGCGCCGCGAAACCAGCCGTCACGGCCCGATACTGGTCGGCGGCGATAGCGGCCGAGACCGCCTTGCTGATGGCGAGGAAGGGCGTGCGGCGCGGAACTTCGAGGAGCGGCAGCCCCTCGTGCTCCGCCGCTTCCACCAGCGCCTTCGGGATCTCCCCGTAGTGGACACCGACGGCGAAGCCGAGTCCGACGACGCCCGCCCCGGCCAGCCGCTTCACATAGCGCCGCATGGCCTCGGGGTCCTCGGCGTCCAGCTTGAGCGCGGTGATCAGGAGCAGCTCCCCGCCCTCCATGTAGGGGACGGGGTCGGCCAGTTCGCTGGCGTGCACCCAGCGGACGGGTACGTCCAGGCGGTCCCCGCCCGCCCGCACGGTCAGCCTGAGCGCGGAGTGATGGAGGAGCGAGGCGAGCGTCGGGGGCATGGGGCCTTCAGATCTGTGTGGACTCCGTGAACTTTTGGCCGCCACGTATGAACGGCCTGTGCCGATTCTGCCTTACCGTACGTACCGCGTGCCACATACGGGCGACTCCATGACGACTCCGTGACGACCCCATACATATGACTCAGCCCCGCAGATCCACCAGCAGCGGCGGCGCGTGCTCGCCCTCGACGGTCGTCAGTGACAGCACCGCGTGCCCCGGCGGCACCTCGTGCGCCAGTTCGGACGCCGACCAGCGCTCCCGTTCGACCGTACGTACGGTCACGGCGTCGGTCGTGACGGCCTTGCCGGTGACGAGCTTGCGCAGAGCGTGGATGGCGCGGGTCATCGGCTGGTCCGCGAAGACCGTGTGCTTGGCCACGTCCCGCGTCTCCACCCATGCCGTGCCCCAGGCCTGCGCGAACCGGCCGCCGTCCCAGGTCGTCACGCCGGAGAACGCCATCCGGCAGCCGACAGCGCCGTACAGCGGCCCGTGCAGCGCCTCCGGGACGTCGCCGATGGTCCGCAGGGCGAGTACGACGCCCGCGTTCTGGGAGCGCATCCGCTGGATACGCCGTACCGAACCGGCGGTGACCGTCCCGGTCGCGTCGTCGAGGACCAGACAGGCGAAGTGCGGGCGCCGTCCGTCCCGTACGACGGCACTGAACTGCGCGAGGACGAGCCGCGTGATCAGCCGCGCGGCCTCCTCGTGACCGTGCTCCGGCAGATCGACGCGGACGCGCAGCGGATGCTGGGTGAGGGAGCGCAGGGAGAAGGCCCGAGCGGCACCGCCCCCACCGAAGAACCCGTCGAAGACGGGCCGGTTGAGCAGCGAGAGCCGGTCCGCGACGATCCGGCCGACGTCCGCCGGGCTCGCCGACTGCCGGATGCGTACGTCGAGTTCGCGCCGCATGACGGTGAACTCGTCCCCCGCGAGGGCGTCCCGCAGGGCGGTCAGCGCGGCGGGGTCGCTCTCCAGCAGCTCCCGCAGCACCGGCAGGGCGGGGAAACGGCCGTGCGCCGCCCTGTACGGCCCGAGCACCTGAGCGAGCGCGGTGGCCGCACTCTCGGTGCCGACGGTGTCGAGGTCGCCGACCAGCGCCTCGGCGAGGAAGGCGGCGGCCTCGTCGGGGTCGTCGGAGTCGGCGTACGGATCGAGGTCGTGGACGGAGTCACGATCCCCTATCCGTACGACGACATCGAACGCGGAGTCGGCGGCAAGGGGCGTCCCCGGCGCGGAGACGGCGACAAAGGCGCACTGCCCGGTGAGCGCCCGCAGGGCCAGCGCCTCGGTCACCGGTTCGATGAGCTGCCGTGTCTTGCCCGCCCCCGACGGCCCAACGGCGAGCAACGACGTGCCGAGCACCTCGGGCCCGAGCGCGGCACCGGCGCCGTGGTAGACGAGCGGCGCCCGCTCGGCCGCCACCCACCGCCCGATACGCACCTGCCCCACGGACAGATCGTGCTGCGCGGTACGCCGGGCGAGGTCCCGCGCTCCGGAGGGATGACTCCAGGCGCCGGCCCCCTGCCGCAACACGGCGTCCCGGAAGCCCGCGAGCGCCCCGTCACGCCTGGCAGCCGCCCACGCGTGCTCGACCCGCGCACAGTCGACGTCGTTCATACGACCGCCGGCCACCTCGGCGGTGAGCAGCTCGGCGGCCTCGTACTGCCCGGCCTCGCGCAGGTCGGGCCACTGTTCACGGGGCCGGTCGGCGGGCAGGGGCCCGGTGGGCCCGGCAGCGGCCTTACGAGCGGCGAGCCGCTCCTTGACGTACCCCCACCAGCCCCCGATCCGCGCGAACGGCCAGACGACAAGCAGAGTGATGACGGCGTACAGCCCGGCCTTGAACGCGGTCGACCCGAACACATCGAACCCACCGGCGATCAGGGCGACGAGGGCGAAGACGGCGTCGACGATCGGCAGGGCGTCCCAGCCGACGCCCGGAAAGGCGTCGGGAAACACGAACCCGAGCGTGACAAGAGCGCCGAGCAGCGCGAACAGCGCCCGCGCGGGCTGCGGGCGGCGCGCGACGAAATGCCGGGCGATGTCGGGCCAACTGCCCAGTCGCCCCATGGCGTAGAGCAGCACCAGAAAGAAAACACCGTTGTAGACGAGGACGGCAGCGCTGCCCTCCCACCCCTTGGGCGAGACGGTGCCACCCCACCACCAGTCCTCAGGCGTGAAGAGCTTCAGCAGCACCGACTGGTAGGGCATCGCACCCCGCCGCCAGACCGACCACAGGAACAACCCGACCACGAGCGGAACGAGTATCCCGACGACGGTGACCGGGGAGAGACGTTCCGCCGCCTGCGCCCCCTTGGGCAGCCGGTACCCGTACCGCCAGATCCCCGGCTTGGCCGCGGGCCGAGGCTCATTGAGCCACTCGGCGACGGACGCACGAGCAGCCACCCCCGGCGCCCGCACCGGCCGAGGCGGCACGGAGGGCCCGCCCGGCGGCCCCGCCGGACGCGGCACAGGACTCGCATGCGTACCCCGCGCGTCCTGCGTCCCGTCGCTGTCCATCGCCTTGCCCCCTGACCAGCCGTTCCGTCCATCATCAGCCATCAGGCGTCAATCTAACGCCCCGACAAGGGGAGTTCACCGCTCACAGGGCCGACTTCGCGGAGCGGACCTGCGTGTTCCGGATATCGTCGTCCCTTCTCGCAGGCTGCGAAAGACACAACGGGGGCTTCTCAAGTGACCGACCAGAACGACTCGGCGTACGGCGAGGGGGCTGTGGCGTGGGACGACCCCGCGACCCGGCGTGCGTGGCGACGCCAGACGGGACGCAGTCTGCTGATCGTCGCCGTCTGCGCCGGGTACTGGACCCTGTTCGCCAACGCCACGGACGCGGTGCTGGGGCGACTGGTCTGGGTGACCGTGGCCTTCTTCCTGTTCACGGCGATACGCGTCCCCCTGGAACTGCTCGCCGAACTCCCGAACGCCTGGCAGGTCCGCCGCGTCCTGCGCGCCCATCCCTGGCACACCACCGTGAATCCACCGCACGGCGTCTCGGACCATCCGAAGGCCCAGGACGTGCGCAACGCATGGTTCGAGGTACCCGACCCCGCCGCGCCGGAGCAGCGGCTGCCGTTGGTGCTCTCCAGCACGCCGAGCTGGTGGAGGCGGCGCATGCGTGCGGATGCTCCGGTGGAGCGTCGGGAACAGATCGCCGTCCTGTGGTGGTGCGGCGTCCCGGGCGAGCGACTCGTCATCGCGGCCTCCCGCCGCACGGAGAAGGCCCCGCGCCACATGCGCGAGCAGTACCAGCGCAACCTCCTGGTCCCGGCGGAGGGCGCGCCCCGGCCGGATGCCGCCGTCCCCACGCCCGGAGTGAGCGCGCTGTCCCACCCACCGCGCGATACGCCGCCGGATGCGCGGCCTCCTCGTGGCGCTCTTCCTCATCTGGCCGACCCTGATGTGTCTCCAGATCGCGGAGGTGGTGGCGGACGAGGGCCACGACAGGATCGGCCTGTTCGCCTTTCCCCTGGTCCTCGAAGTGACGCTCCTCCCCTTGCACATCGGCCTGATCGTGGCCGTCCGCCGCATGGCGGCGACGCTCACCGAGCACTCGTGGCGCCTGGTCGACTGCGAGATCCGCCGCCATGGCACGAATCAGCGGATCACCGTCGGCGGCCTCACCCTGGCGATGGCCCCGCGAGTCCACCTCGACCCGCGGGCCACCCAGCTGTGGATGGCCGGCCACCCGGACCGGCGCTGCCTGGTCTCCGAGCCCGGCGGCGCCCGCCCGCTCCGCGCCGACGCTATGTCCACCACGGACAACCGAATCCCCTGACAACGCCCACATGGAGCATGCCCACCCCCCTCTCTCACCCCTAGCCTGCGGAGAAAGAAACGAAGCGTCCGAAATTCTCCGCCCGCGAACCCCACCCGGAAGCCCAGCCAGGAAACTCCGGTTCGCAAGATCACCAGGGAGCCCTCATGACCGCCCTTCCCCCCCTCCCCCAGGAGCGCCGCCTACTCACCCCCATCCCCGGCCCCAAGTCCCAGGAGCTCCAGGCCCGGCGGCTGGCCGCCGTCGCGGGTGGGGTCGGGTCCGTGCTGCCCGTCTTCACCGCGCGTGCGGGTGGCGGGATCATCGAGGACGTCGACGGGAACCGGCTGATCGACTTCGGGTCCGGTATCGCCGTCACCTCCGTCGGCGCGAGCGCCGAGGCCGTCGTGCGGCGGGCCTCCGCCCAGCTCGCCGCCTTCACGCACACCTGTTTCATGGTCACGCCGTACGAGGGGTACGTCGAGGTCGCCGAGGCGCTCGCCGAGCTGACGCCGGGCGATCACGCCAAGAAGAGCGCCCTCTTCAACAGCGGCGCCGAGGCCGTCGAGAACGCCGTGAAGATCGCGCGGGCGTACACCAAGCAGCAGGCCGTGGTCGTGTTCGACCACGGGTACCACGGGCGTACGAACCTCACGATGGCCCTCACCGCCAAGAACATGCCGTACAAGCACGGCTTCGGGCCGTTCGCGCCCGAGGTGTACCGCGTCCCGGTCGCCTATGGGTATCGGTGGCCGACCGGGGCGGACAACGCCGGGCCCGAGGCCGCCGCTCAGGCCATCGACCAGATCAGCAAGCAGGTCGGGGCCGAGAACGTCGCCGCGATCATCATCGAGCCGGTGCTCGGCGAGGGCGGGTTCATCGAGCCCGCGAAGGGGTTCCTGCCGGCCGTCCGGCAGTTCGCCGCCGACAACGGCATCGTCTTCGTCGCCGATGAGATCCAGTCCGGGTTCTGCCGTACGGGACAGTGGTTCGCGTGCGAGGACGAGGGCATCGTGCCCGACCTGATCACCACCGCGAAGGGCATCGCGGGCGGGCTGCCGCTCGCCGCCGTCACCGGGCGCGCCGAGATCATGGACGCCGCGCACGCGGGCGGCCTCGGTGGAACGTACGGCGGGAACCCGGTCGCCTGTGCGGGTGCGCTCGGCTCGATCGAGACCATGAAGGAACTCGATCTCAACGCCCGGGCCAAGCACATCGAGTCCGTCATGAAGGCCCGGCTGTCCGCCATGGCCGAGAAGTACGAGGTCATCGGGGACATCCGTGGGCGCGGCGCCATGATCGCCATCGAGCTGGTCAAGGACCGCACCACCAAGGAGCCCCACCCGGAGGCGACCGCCGCGCTCGCCAAGGCCTGTCACCAAGAGGGTTTGGTGGTCCTTACCTGTGGTACCTACGGCAACGTCCTCCGCTTCCTGCCCCCGCTGGTGATCGGTGAGGACCTCCTCAACGAGGGCCTCGACATCATCGAGCAGGCCTTCACCAGCGTCTGACCCGTTCCTGGTTCCCGCCGCCCCTCCGCACCACCCGTTCGCATCAGTCCAACGGCCCGGATTCCGCTTGTTTCCGGGCCCGTGCGGAGCCGGCGCGGACGCCGTCAGAGCGTGTGAAGAAGGTGTGCGGGGTGGATGGCGGGTCGCCGATCCGCCTGTTTCAGCCGCCTCCCCTGCCGTAGGTTCTATCCAGATGAGAGATACACCCCGCCCGCAGGAAACTGTGGGTGGCACCTGGTCGGGGCCTCCCCAGCTTCGATCCGGTCGTGCCCTCGCGCACACAACCGGAGCTTCCGGCTCCGGGTCTCCTCACCGATCGGACAGTCGCCCGCCCCAAACCCCCCGGGGCGTGCGACGATCCGATCTGATCGACCGGCCCGGTACTCTCCCCCCTGTTCCGGGCCGGTCGAACTCTCGTTTTCTCCTCACCCTTCTGACCCTCGCGGTCCTCCTCTTCGCGCTGATCACCTGGCAGGTCGCCGTCCACGGCCCCCTCGCCCGCGCGGACGAACGCCTCAGCGACTCACTGGTCCACCCCACTCGCGGCTGGGCGCTCCTCGCCGATCTCGGCGGCATCGCGGTCGCCGTTCCGGTCCTTCTCGTCGTCCTGGTGTACGTCGGACTGCGCGCGCGTCGGGCGGGTACGGAACGCTGGTGGCGGGAACCGGTCGGCGCGGGCGTGCTGATGGCGGCCGTACCGGCGATCGTCGTACCGCTGAAGGAACTGGTAGCCCGGTCCGGGCCGCCGGTCATGGGTCCCGGCACCGGCTTCTACCCCTCCGGTCACACCGCGACGGCCGTCGTCGCCTACGGCTCCGCCACGCTGCTCCTGCTGCCGTGGCTGCGCCGTACGTACGCCCGTCGGCTCGTCCTGATCAGCTGCCTCGTCCTCAACGCGGCCGTCGCCGTCGGGCTGGTCGTCCGGGGTTTCCACTGGCCGCTGGACGTGGTGGCGAGCTGGTGCCTGTGCTCGGCGCTGCTGATCCTGCTGCGGCTCTTCGTCGTCCGCAGGCCGCCCTCACCCTCGGCCTGATCCTCCAGACTCCCCCTGATCCCGTCGGCGGTCACGCCCTCTCTCCCCCCAACAACACACACCTGTGGGCCACATGGCCACGGTTCGCGTCGACCGCACGGACGGCCGACGAGAGCGTGGTCATGCGGTGACTACGAGAACCGCGCGAGCCTCACCTGTCCTCGTCCGTCGCCAGACCCGCCGCCGCCTCGTGCATGGCCAGTTCGAGGAGTGCCGGGTCGGTGAGGGTGCCCGAGCCGTCCGGCGGGACCAGCCAACGGACGCCTCCGGTCGCGCGGTTGGGGTACGGCACGACGATCCACGTGCCGTTTCCCGCCGTACGCACCCCCGTGCCCAGCCAGCGGGCCGCAGTGCCCGGCGGCACGAAGAACCCCATCCGGGAGTCGCCGAAGTCGACGAGCACCGGGCCGAGTTGGTCGATGACGCGGGTGAGGACGTCGAGGGTGGGGTAACCGAGTTCGCCCGGCAGGATCAGTACGTCCCAGGCCTTGCCGGCGGGCAGCAGCGCGATCCCCAGGGGATTGCGCTCCCACTCCCACCGACAGGCCTCGGGATCCGGAGCCACGGACGCCAGCCACTCGACCGCCGTTTTCGCCCCTGTCATGAGGGGTCCTCCCTTTCTCTGTGAACGCTGGTCGCGTCACGTGGAAGAGAGAGGTTTCCCGCAAGCATTACGCGGGTTCCGCAAGGTTTCGGGAGTGAACCGGCTCATAGCCACTGAGCTGGGCGCAAGCGCCCCCTAAGGGGCGCGGGGAACTGCGCGACAAGCCCCCACCGCCCCGCAGCCGACGAACAACCCACTAGCTGTCGAATCCCAGCCCGAACCGATCCATCGCCCGAAGCCACAGATTCCGCCGCCCCCCACGCGAATCCGCCCGCGCCAACGACCACTTGGTCAAGGCAATCCCCGTCCACGCAAACGGCTCCGGCGGAAACGGCAACGGCTTCCTACGCACCATCGTCAACGACGTCCGCTCCCCCGCCAGCAGATCCAGCATCACGTCCGCCCCGAAGCGCGTCGCGCCGACGCCGAGGCCGGTGAATCCCGCCGCATACGCCACGCGCCCCCCGTGCGCGGTGCCGAAGAACGCCGAGAAGCGCGAGCAGGTGTCGATCGCGCCGCCCCACGCGTGGGTGAAGCGGACGCCCTCCAGCTGCGGGAAGCAGGTGAAGAAGTGGTCGGCCAGCTTGGCGTAGGTCTCGGGGCGGTCGTCGTACTCGGCGCGCACCCGGCCGCCGTACGGATAGATCGCGTCGTAACCGCCCCACAGGACACGGTTGTCGGCGCTCAGCCGGAAGTAGTGGAACTGGTTGGCGCTGTCCCCGAGGCCCTGCCGCCCCCGCCAGCCGACCGACGCGAGATGCTCCTCGCTCAGGGGTTCGGTCATCAGCGCGTAGTCGTAGACGGGGACGGTGTACGCCCGGACCCGCTTCACCAGGCTCGGGAAGATGTTCGTCCCGAGCGCGATCCGACGGGCGCGGACCGACCCGTAAGGGGTGCGTACGGCCATGCCCGCGCCGTACGGCCGCAGCGTGAGCGCCGGTGTGTGCTCGTACACGCGCACGCCCAGGCGCAGACAGGCCCGCTTGAGCCCCCAGGCCAGTTTCGCCGGGTTGAGCAGCGCGACGCCGGTGCGGTCGTGCAGGCCGGCCAGGAAGGTGGGGGACGCGACCTGGTCCCGTACCGCCTCCGCGTCCAGGAACTCGGTGCCGGTCGCCAGGCCCTTGGCCGTCAACTCCTCGTGCCAGGCGCGGAGTCCGGCCGCCTGGTGGGGTTCGGTGGCCACGTCGATCTCGCCGGTGCGCTCGAAGTCGCAGTCCAGAGCGTGGCGGGCGACCGCCTTCTCGATCTCGTCGAGGTTCCGCGCGCCCAGTTCCTGGAGGCGGTGGATCTCGTCCGGCCAGCGGGCGAGGCCGTTGGCCAGGCCATGGGTGAGGGACGCGGCGCAGAAGCCACCGTTGCGGCCGGAGGCGGCCCAGCCCACCTCGCGGCCCTCGACGAGCACGACATCCCGTTGCGGGTCGCGCTCCTTGGCGATCAGCGCGGTCCACAGCCCGCTGTAGCCGCCGCCCACGACGAGCAGATCGCAGGTCTCGCCGCCGGTGAGGGCGGGTTCGGGGTGCGGCTTGCCGGGGTCGTCCAACCAGTAGGCGACCGGCTGGGCGTCGGAAAGGGATTTCGTCCAGCGATTTACGTTTCCATGGGTCATGGCGCTTGGGGCCATGATTCCAACTCCCTACGAGAATCACGAGAACTATGAGGTCTTCTGCCTGTTTCTGCGGTTGCCGATGACCATTCCAGCCAGTACGAACAGGACGGCGACCAGGAACATGGCCGTGCCGATGACATTGATCTGCACGGGAGTTCCGCGCTGCGCCGAGCCCCAGACGAACATGGGGAAGGTGACGGTCGAGCCCGCGTTGAAATTGGTGATGATGAAATCGTCGAAGGAGAGAGCGAAGGCGAGCAGCGCGCCCGCGGCGATTCCGGGGGCCGCGATGGGCAGGGTCACGCGTACGAAGGTCTGCACCGGGCCCGCGTAGAGGTCCCGGGCGGCCTCCTCAAGGCGCGGGTCCATCGACATCACGCGCGCCTTCACGGCGACGACGACGAAGCTGAGGCAGAACATGATGTGGGCGATCAGGATCGTCCAGAAGCCCAGCTGCGCGCCCAGGTTGAGGAACAGGGTGAGCAGCGAGGCCGCCATGACGACCTCGGGCATCGCCATGGGGAGGAAGATCAGGGAGTTGACGGCGCCCCGCGCGCGGAAGCGGTACCGCACCAGCGCGAAGGCGATCATCGTGCCGAGGACGGTCGCCCCGACGGTCGCCCAGAAGGCGATCCTGAGGCTCAGCGAGAGCGAGCCGCAGAGGTCGGCGACCCCGCAGGGATCGCGCCAGGCGTCGGTCGAGAACTGCTGCCACTCGTAATTGAAGCGGCCCTTCGGCTTGTTGAAGGAGAAGACCGTGACGACCACGTTCGGCAGCAGGAGATAGCCGAGTGTGATGAGTCCCGCGATGACGACGAAATGGCTCTTGAGCCAGCGCCCGATGGAATGCACGAAGGCCATTTAAACCAGGTCCTCCGTCCCGGACTTGCGGATGTAGAGGGTGACCATGATGAGGATCGCCGCCATGAGGATGAAGGAGAGCGCGGCGGCCGTCGGATAGTCGAGGATGCGCAGGAACTGCGTCTGGATGACGTTTCCGATCATGCGCGTGTCCGTCGAGCCGAGGAGGTCGGCGTTGACGTAGTCGCCGCTCGCCGGGATGAAGGTGAGCAGCGTGCCGGAGACGACCCCGGGCATCGACAGCGGGAAGGTGACCTTGCGGAAGGTCGTGAACGGCCTGGCGTACAGGTCGCCGGCCGCCTCGTGCAGCCGTCCGTCGATGCGTTCGAGCGAGGTGTAGAGCGGCAGGATCATGAACGGCAGGAAGTTGTACGTCAGACCGCAGACCACCGCGAGCGGCGTGGCCAGCACCCGGTCCCCGGCCGTGATGCCGAGCCAGCTGGTGACGTCCAGGACATGCAGCGAGTTGAGGGCGCCGACGACCGGGCCGCCGTCCGCGAGGATCGTCTTCCAGGCGAGCGTACGGATCAGGAAGCTGGTGAAGAACGGCGCGATGACCAGGATCATGATCAGGTTGCGCCAGCGTCCCGCGCGGAACGCGATCAGATACGCGAGCGGATAGCCCAGCACCAGACACAGGATCGTCGCGGCGCCCGCGTACAGCACCGAGCGCAGGAACTGCGGCCAGTAGTCGGCCACGGCGTCCCAGTAGGTCGCGAAGTGCCAGGTGACCTTGTAGCCCTCCTCCAGGGAGCCCGTCTGCACGGACGTGGAGGCCTGGTAAACCATCGGCAGGGCGAAGAACACGAACAGCCAGAGCAGACCGGGCAGGAGCAGCCAATACGGCGTCCAGCGGCCCCTTTTACGCGAGGGCTTCTTGACCGGTGCGGGCGCCAGGGGCGGCGCTTCGGGGGTCGCGGTGGCCATCAGGCGGCCGCCTCCTCGTCGACCGTGCCGACGCCCGCGTCGATGTCCTGGTCGGCGTCGAGCCCGAAGGTGTGGGCCGGGTTCCAGTGCAGGACGACGTCCGCGCCGGGGGCGAGCCTGGCGTCGCGGTCGATGTTCTGGACGTACACCTCGAACTCGGGACAGACGGGGCTGTCGATGACGTACTGCGTGGAGACGCCGATGAAACTCGTGTCGGCGATCTTGCCGGTGATGCGGTTGCGGCCGGCCGGGATGTCGCCGGCGTCGTCCGCGTGCGTGAGGGAGATCTTCTCGGGGCGGACCCCGACGAGCACCTTGCCGCCGGTCCTGGTCGGCGCGGAACAGCGGGCCTCGGGGAGCAGGAGCTTGCCGCCGCCCGCCTTGAGGACGATCTCGTCGCCGCTCTTGGCGTCCACCTCGGCCTCGATGAGGTTGGAGGTGCCGAGGAAGTTCGCGACGAACGTCGTCTGCGGGTTCTCGTAGAGGTCGGCGGGCGACCCGAGCTGTTCCACGCGCCCCGCGTTCATCACGGCGACCGTGTCGGCCATCGTCATGGCCTCCTCCTGGTCGTGCGTGACATGGACGAACGTGATGCCGACCTCGGTCTGGATGCGCTTCAGCTCCAGCTGCATCTGGCGGCGCAGCTTGAGGTCGAGGGCGCCGAGCGGCTCGTCGAGGAGCAGCACCTTGGGGGTGTTGATCAGCGCACGGGCCACGGCGACGCGCTGCTGCTGGCCACCGGAGAGCTGGTGCGGCTTCTTGCGCGCCTGCTCGCCCAGCTGGACGAGTTCCAGCATGTCCTCGACCTGCTTCTTCACGGACTTGATGCCGCGCCGGCGCAGGCCGAAGGCGACGTTCTCGAAGATGTCGAGGTGCGGGAAGAGGGCGTACGACTGGAAGACGGTGTTCACGGGCCGCTTGTACGGCGGCAGGTTGGTGACCTCCTGCTCGCCGAGGTAGACGGTCCCGGAGGAAGGTTCCTCCAGCCCGGCGATCATCCGCAGGGTGGTCGTCTTGCCGCAGCCGGAAGCGCCGAGCAAGGCGAAGAAGGAGCCTTGCGGGACGGTGAGGTCGAGGGGGTGTACGGCGGTGAAGGAGCCGTAGTTCTTGCTGATCCCGGAGAGACGGACGTCGCCGCCGTGTTCTGTGCTGGTCATGGTGTGGTCCTTGGGGAGTCGGAGAGGTGTCGCACCGCTGGGGCAGGCGTGGCTACGCCCCTGTCAACTTCGCGAACTTCTCCTCGTACGCCGTCTCTTCTTTCTGGCTCAAGGACCTGAACGCGTGGGACTTCGCGGCCATCGCCGCGTCGGGGATGATCAGCGGGTTGTCCGCCGCCGACTCGTCGATCTTCGCGAGGTAGGGCCTCACTCCGTCGACGGGACACACGTAGTTGATGTAGGCGGCCAGTTCGGCGGCGGGTTCGGGCTCGTAGTAGTAGTCCATGAGCCGCTCGGCGTTCGTCTTGTGGCGCGCCTTGTTGGGGATCAGCATGTTGTCGCTGGACGTGATGTAGCCGCTGTCCGGGATGATGAAGTCGATGTCCGGGCTGTCCGCCTTGAGCTGGACGACGTCCCCGGCCCAGGCGATACAGGCCGCGAAGTCGCCCGAGGTCAGGTCGGCCGTGTAGTCGTTGCCGGAGAAGCGGCGGATCTGGCCCTGGTCGACGGCCTTCTGGAGACGGGCGATCGCCGCGTCGTAGTCGTCGTCGGTGAACTTCGCCGGGTCCTTGCCCATGTCGAGCAGGGTCATGCCGATGCTGTCGCGCATCTCGGAGAGGAACCCGACGCGCCCCTTCAGCTTGGGGTTGTCGAGCATGTCGGAGACCGACTTCACCTCGACACCGTCGAGCGCCTTCTTGTTGTAGGCGATGACGGTCGAGATGCCCTGCCAGGGGTACGAGTAGGCGCGGCCCGGGTCCCAGTCGGGGCTGCGGAACTGCTCCGCCAGGTTCGCGAACGCGTGCGGGAGGTTCGACGCGTCCAGCTTCTGGACCCAGCCGAGGCGGATCAGCCGGCCGGCGAGCCAGTCGGTGAGGACGATGATGTCCCGGCCGGTGTCCTGGCCCGCCGCGAGCTGCGGCTTGATCTTGCCGAAGAACTCGACGTTGTCGTTGATGTCCTCGGTGTACTTGACCTTGATGCCGGTCCTCTTGGTGAACGCGTCGAGCGTGGGGTGGTGCTTCTCGCTCTCGTCGACGTCCATGTACTCGGTCCAGTTGGAGAAGTTGACGGTCTTCTCCTTGGCCGAGTGGTCGTCCGCGGAGACGCCTCCGGCGGTCTTGCCGGCCGCGGGAATGCCGCAGCCGGTCAGCGCGCCGAGGCCGCCGGCCACGAGGGCGCCGCCCGCGGAGGCGCGCAGCAGGGACCGGCGGGTCAGGGCGGCCCTGCCGTTCCTGAAGCTGCGCCGCATGGCGGCCACCTGGGCCGGGGAAAGGCGGTCGGGCTCGTACTGCTCCATGCGCTGGTGCCCTTTCGGGAGGGTGTGCGGCCGCTGGTCGGTCGGCCTGTGTCCGGTCAGCGGTCCCCGAAGATCGTGCGGTGCCAGTCCTTACGGGCAACCGCGGTGTTGTCGAACATGACGTGCTTGGTCTGCGTGTACTCCTCGAACGAGTACGTAGACATGTCCTTGCCGTAGCCGGACGCCTTGTACCCGCCGTGGGGCATCTCGCTGATGATCGGAATGTGGTCGTTGACCCACACACAGCCCGCCTTGATCTCGCGGGTGGCGCGGTTCGCCCGGTAGACGTCCCGGCTCCAGGCGGAGGCGGCGAGACCATAGGGCGTGTCGTTGGCGAGCCGGATGCCTTCGTCGTCGCTGTCGAAGGGGAGTACGACGAGAACGGGCCCGAAGATCTCGGACTGGACGATCTCGCTGTCCTGGGCGGCGTCGGCGACCAGGGTGGGCCGGTAGTAGGCGCCGTTCTTCAGCTCCCCCTGGGGAGCCTCGCCGCCGGTCACCACGCGCGCGTAGGCACGCGCCCGCTCGACGAAACCGGCGACCCGGTCGCGCTGCGCGTGGGAAATAAGCGGCCCGAGGTCGGTACCGGAGGCGAACGGATCACCGAGCCGGACGGTCTCCATAAGGGCGGCCGTTTTCGCGACGAACTCCTCGTACAGCGGCCGTTGCACGTACGCGCGCGTGGCGGCCGTGCAGTCCTGCCCGGTGTTGATGAGGGAGCCCGCGACGGCGCCGTTGACGGCCGCGTCGAGATCGGCGTCGTCGAAGACGACGAAGGGTGCCTTGCCGCCCAGCTCAAGGTGGAGCCGCTTGACGGTGGCGGTGGCGACCTCGGCGACGCGCTTGCCGACGGCGGTGGACCCGGTGAAGGACGTCATGGCGACATCGGGATGCCCGACGAGATGCTCACCGGCCTCCTTGCCGGTCCCGGTGACGACATTGATCACCCCGTCCGGAATCCCGGCCGCGGTGGCCGCCTCGGCGAAGAGGAGCGAGGTCAGCGGGGTCAGCTCGGCGGGCTTCAGGACGATCGTGTTGCCGGCGGCGACCGCCGGGAGGATCTTCCAGGCGGCCATCTGAAGGGGATAGTTCCAGGGCGCGATGGAGCCGACGACACCGATGGGTTCCCGGCGGACGTACGAGGTGTGGTCACCGGAGTACTCCCCGGCCGACTGCCCCTGGAGGTGCCGGGCGGCGCCGGCGAAGAACGCGGTGTTGTCGATCGTCCCCGGCACGTCGAACTCGCGGGTCAGCTTGAGCGGCTTGCCGCACTGGAGGGACTCGGCGCGGGCGAACTCCTCGGCGCGGTCGGCGAGGACGGCGGCGAAGCGGTGCAGCGCGTCGGAACGCTCGCCCGGGGTGGCCCCGGCCCAGCCCGGAAAGGCGGCACGCGCCGCTGCGACGGCCGCGTCCACGTCGTCAGGACCGGCCAGCTCGTACGTGTAGACCTCGTCGCCGGTGGCGGGGTCGACGACCGCGAACGTACGGCCGGAGGTGCCGTGGGTCAGCCGGCCCGCGATGTACTGCGCGCCGGCCGCGAGCCGCTCCTGCGCCGGGAAGCGATGGCCCGGATTGTGCATGTCGCTCTCCTCCGTCGCCCGCCCCGATTTGCGGGGGTCAACGTAGCTCCAGGTCGATTTGAGTGCCGATCCTGACAGAGTAAGTGGACTCCAACAAGGGATTCCGTTGTTGCCATTTGGTTACGCGACGGAATCTGTCGACCAGGTGTCGAGCCGAACGGGAAAAGGCAGGACGCGTTGTCAGTGGTGGCTGCCAGACTCGCGTGCATGGGGAAGATCGATTCTCGGGACACGCTGATCAGCGCGGTCCGGTCGGGGGAACGCATCAAGTATCTGCACTTCTGGGGGCACCGGCCACGCCAGGACGGCCGCGTGGGAGCGAACTGTCTCAGCCAGTGGTGGCCGGCCACGTTCTCGGTGGACGGAGTGGAGTACGCGACGGCGGAGCACTGGATGATGGCCGCCAAGGCCCGCCTGTTCGAGGACCCGGAGGCGGAACACCGGGCGATCACATCACCGAACCCGGCACTGGCGAAGAAGGCCGGCCGTCTCGTACGCGGCTTCGACGAGGCCGTGTGGCAGCGCGAACGCTTCGGAATCGTGGTCGAGGGCAGCGTCCACAAGTTCGCCGCACATCCCGAACTACGGGAGTTCCTCCTGGCCACGGGCAACCGCGTCCTGGTGGAGGCAAGCCCCGTGGACCGCGTGTGGGGCATCGGGCTTGCGGGGGACGACGAGGCGGCACAGGATCCGGAGCGGTGGCAGGGGCCGAATCTGCTGGGGTTCGCGCTGATGGCGGCGCGGGAGAGGTTGCGGGGCTGAGTGGGGTCAGCAAATCCACGCCGGGTTCGTCAACGCGCCCCATAGGGGCGCGGGGAACTGCGCGACCAGCCACGACGGCGCCGCAGACAGCCACAACCCCAAGCCACGCAGACGCAGCCCTGATCGCCCGCTACACCTGCTGCGACAGCACCGTCGAGTACCCGTCATCAAACGTACTCGCGTCACTGTCGTCGCCGAAGGCGATGACGACGACGCCGAACGCCGCAGCGATGACGATCCCAACCGCCCCACAGATGATCCCGGCCAACGCCTGCCCCCCATTGGTCGCCTCACCCCGCCGAACCTTCCCACGCCCGACCACACCGAAGATCACCGCAAGGATGCCCAGGATGATCGCCAGCGGCCACAGACAGAAGATGACGGCCGAGACGATCCCGACCACAAGCGCGGCCGTACCCATGCCATTGCTCGGCTGAGGCGCCATGGGAGCCCAGCCATAGCCGGGGCCACCGCCGTAGGCCGGAGGGGGCGGGGCATACACGGGACCGCCACCGCCGTACCCGGGCTGCTGCGGGTAGCCGTACACCGGCCCGGCCGGATAGGAGTGCGGGGCCTGTCCGGGCCCGTCGGGGGCTATGGGCGGCGGGGGCACAGGCGCGGCGGGCTGCGCGTAGGAGCCGTGTGGGGCAGGGGGCGCGAAGGGATTGTCCTGCGGGGTGCCCGCCACGTGACCGCCGGGCGGGGCGAAGGGGTTGGCCCAGGGCTGGGAGGGCTGAGGCGCGGGCGGAGGCGAGGCGGACGCCGGCGCCGCAGGGACCGTCGGGTGTCCCTGGGCAGAGGGAGGCGGCGGGGTCGTACCCCCGTCGTCCCAGAACAACGTGGCCCCGGAGCCCGAGGCATCCTCGGCCGGCGGTGCCCAGGGATCGAACTCGGGCCCGGAGTCCGCGGTGCCGCCGGAGGCCGACCCGGCGGGAGGCTTGTCCAGCGGGACCCTGGCAGGCGTACCGCCAGCGGGACTCTCGCTTGCGGTCTCACCGGTCGCCGCGCCCTCGGAACTCGCCCCCTCCGAAGGGACGTTCTCCGGTGGATGCGGCGGCTGCGCGGCGTCGGACATGCGTGGGGTCCCCTCGTTCGTGCGTTCCCGTCATGCTACGGCCCGGGATCACAGGGCGACGGGGGACCTCGGCATCCCCTCCCGCCACTCCCCTGCCCGCCAGTCGCCGCGCCCGCTCCCGCTCCCGCCCCTGGACGAAATCCCGTGGGCCTCTCCCCACGGACCCGG
This sequence comes from Streptomyces sp. GQFP, assembly GCF_021545335.1. Taxonomy (GTDB): domain Bacteria; phylum Actinomycetota; class Actinomycetes; order Streptomycetales; family Streptomycetaceae; genus Streptomyces. Next base: position 2,454,474 of record NZ_CP089312.1, read on the forward strand.
CCTACGATGATCCCCGAGTCATCGATCAGCCGATCACCCGCGCCCCGCCGACCGTCGCATGTCCGGGGCGCCGTTCCCGGGGAGGAACCCTTGACCGACAACCACCAGCGTGCCGCGGCGGACGTCCAGGACCCGCACGCCTTCATCGCCGGGCTGCCCAAGGCCGAACTGCACGTCCATCACGTCGGCTCCGCCTCCCCGAGGATCGTGTCGGAGCTGGCCGCGCGCCATCCCGACTCCAAGGTCCCCACCGACCTCGAAGCCCTGGCCGACTACTTCACGTTCACGGACTTCGCCCACTTCATCCAGGTGTACCTGTCCGTCGTGGACCTCATCCGGACCCCGGAGGACGTGCGGCTGCTGACCTACGAGGTGGCCCGCGACCTGGCCCGCCAGCAGGTCCGGTACGCCGAGCTGACCATCACCCCGTTCTCCTCGACCCGCCGCGGTATCGACGAGCGCGCCTTCATGGACGCGATCGAGGACGCCCGGAAGTCGGCCGAGGCCGAGTTCGGGACCGTACTGCGCTGGTGCTTCGACATCCCGGGCGAGGCCGGGCTCGACGCGGCCGAGGAGACCGTACGGCTCGCCACCGACGACCGGCTGCGCCCGGAGGGGCTGGTCTCGTTCGGGCTCGGCGGGCCCGAGATCGGCGTACCGAGGCCGCAGTTCAAGCCGTACTTCGACCGGGCGATCGCCGCCGGACTGCGCTCGGTTCCGCACGCGGGCGAGACCACCGGGCCGGAGACCGTCTGGGACGCGCTGAACCATCTGCGCGCAGAACGAATCGGGCACGGTACGAGTTCCGCTCAGGACGCCGAACTGCTCGCGCACCTCGCCGAGCAGCGCATCGCCCTGGAGGTCTGCCCGACCTCCAACATCGCCACGCGCGCGGTCCGTACGCTCGACGAGCACCCGATCAAGGAGTTCGTGCGGGCCGGGGTCCTCGTGACGATCAACTCCGACGACCCGCCGATGTTCGGCACCGACCTCAACAACGAGTACGCGGTCGCCGGGCGGCTGCTCGACCTCGACGAATGGGGTCTCGCGGACCTCGCCAAGAACGCCGTCGAGGCCTCCTTCCTCGACCCGGCGGGCAAGGCCGCGCTGGCCGCCGAGATCGACACGTACACCTCGGCGTGGCTCGCCCGCTGAGGAACACCGGGGACCATCACGGGCCCCGTCCCAGCACAATGGACCCATGCAGAACGTGACCGCCGTGGCCCATCGCGGCGACCCCTACCGCTTCCGTGAGAACACCATCGACTCGCTGCGTTCCGCGCTCGACCAGGGCGCGGACGCGGTCGAGTTCGACGTACGGCTGACCCGTGACGGCGTACCCGTGCTGCTGCACGACGCGACGCTGAAGCGGCTGTGGGAGCAGGACCGGCCGCTGACCGCGCTGTCGGCGGCCGAGGTGCACGGGCTGACGGAGGGCGGGGTGCCGACGCTCGCGGAGGCGCTGGCCGTGACCGAGGGCAGCCGGGTGATGATCGATCTGCCCGGGTCGCCCGATGTGCGGGCGGTACGGCGGGTGGTGGACGTGGTCCGGGAGTGCGCGGCGGAGGACCGCGCGTACTACTGCGCGGACGCCCCGGCGATGCTCGCCGTCCGCGCGGCCGACCCGTCCGCCGAGATCGCCCTGACCTGGAAGACCCTCGCACCGCCGCGCCCGGCCCTGCTGGCCGCGGTGCGCCCGCGCTGGCTCAACTACCGCTTCGCCCTCGTCGACCGGAGCCTCACGGCACGGGTGCACCGGGACGGCTATCTGCTGTCGGTGTGGACCCCGGACACCCGCCGTTCCATGCGGCGACTGCTCGACGTGGGCGTCGACTCGATCACCACGAACCGCATCGCCGCGTTGTGCGCGCTGCGCAAGGGGTGATGGAGCCTCCGACGGGTCAGGTGCGCCGACCCGCGAACTCCCGTGGCGGCGCGATCGCCTGAGCGTCGGCCCCCTCCCCCACCCACAGCCCGATCAGCAGCGCCGCCGTCGCCTCCAACAGGGCCGCCCGGTCCAGGCTTCCGGCGTTCAGCGGCTCGCAGCCCAGGTCGCGGACGAGTTGTCGTACGACGGACAGCGCGTGTTCGTCGTCGCCGCACAGGGGGACGGCGAGCGGGCGGCCGTCGAAGGCCGGCGGGGTCAGGCGCCAGACGTCCTCGTGGCAGAGGTTGAAGGCCTTGACCACATGGGCGGCGGGGGCGGCCGACGCCACGCGCCGGGCTGCTGAGGGGCCGCCGGCCGTCAGCAGGGCGAAGCCCGGCCCCACTGGGTTGGTGCAGTCGATCACCACCCGTCCGCGCAGCGGGACTTCGAGCGCGGCGACCGTCTCCGCCGCCACCGGGTAGGGCAGCGCGAGGAGTACGGCGTCGGTGTCGTGTTCCGCCGCTTCCCGCAGGCCACCGCTGCCGACGGCCCCGATGCGGTGCGCCAGGTCCGCCGCGCGTCCGGCGTTCCGGCCGCCGACGAAGACCTCGTGACCGGCCCGCGCCCACTGGGCGCCCAGGGCGTCCGCCATTCCCCCCGTACCGAGGATTCCCACTCGCCTTCTCGTTCTCATGTCGCTGACGGTAGAAGGCCGTTGGGGCACCATTCGGTACGTGACCACGGACACCGAACCGCCCTTCCCCTTCCTCGCCGACTGCCGCGCGCGACTCGCCTTCGATCTGCTCGGCAACACCTGGAACGCGGTGGTGGTGTGGGCGCTGCGCCAAGGGCCCGTGCGCCACGGGGAGTTGAAGGACCGGATCGGCGGCATCAGCCAGAAGGTGCTGACCGAGACGCTGCGGCGACTGGAGTTCAACGGGCTCGTCCGACGGCGGGCGTACGGCGGCTCGCCACCGCGCGTGGAGTACGAACTCACCGATCTGGGGCGGTCGTTGCTCGCCCCGGTCGAGGCCTTCGGCGTGTGGGCCTTCGAGCACGGTGACGAGGTCATGGAGGCGCAGGAGAACTACACGCGGGACGCCTGAGCGACGGTCGCCGGATCGGCCGGGGTGGCGCGGGTGACGTACTGCGGAACAGGGGTGTCGTCCTTGCCGGTGTCGCGGACGAGGCCGTAGCGGGTGACGCCCTCGGGGGGTCCGCTGGTCACGTCCTCCTCCACCTTGTCCCAGGTCGTGGGGAAGACGTTGAGGCCGTAGTCGGCGCCGCGTTCGTTGACGGTGAGGGTGACACTGCCGTCGACGTAGAAGTACTCGTTCTGCCACATCTGCTGGGTGCCGGCGGGCAGGACGGTGTAGCCGGTGGTCGCGTTGCCCATGCCGGTCGCGGTGGTGTCGGTGGTGCTGACGCTGTCGTCCATGCGGCGCCCGCCGCCCGAGGCGACGTGGAAGAGCTTGCCCTTCAGGGCGGTCCAGGCCGGCATGGCGAGGCTGCCTGACCGGGTCTGCGGCGTGATCTGCCAGCGGACGAGGACGTAGCCCTTGCCGGTGAGCGTCACGCTGTCCCCGCGGTGGTTCATGGTGGCGTGCGCGCCGCCGGTGCTGTTGATCCCGGTCTCGGTCCGGTGCGGGAGGGCGGCGGGGCGGGCGTTCGGGTCGGGGGCCGTGTCGACGGCATCCACGACCGTGCCGTACACGTCGGTCTTCGGCCGGGTCGCCGACGGGGACGGGGAAGGAGAGGGGGATGCCGACGGGGACCGGGGCGGGAAGGTGGTGGGGGCGTCGGGCGACTGGGCGCGAGCCGTGGGGGCCGCGATGGCCGGCGGCGGGTCCTCCGGGGCCTGCGTCACGACGTACGCGCCGCCCGCGACGATCGTCGCCCCGGCGCTCAGGGCGACGGCCGGCTTGGCCAGGGCGCCGAGCACCTTGCCCGACCAGCCGACGGAAGCGGCGGCGGTGGCCGCCGCGGCCGTCTTGCCGCCGAAGGCCAGCGACAGGGTGAAGCCGACGGGCAGCGGGACGAGCGCGATGCCGACCAGGAGCCGTTCCGCCGGTACGACGACCGCCTCGCCGGGGCTCGCGCAGTACGCGCACCCCCTGAGGTGCCGGGCCAGCCGCTTGCGCCAGACGGAGTCCGGGTCGCCGTCCCAGCGGGCGGTCAGTTCGCGCAGGTCGGGGCAGGCGCCGTCGAGCGCCCGTACGATTCCGCGCGAGGCCTCCAGGCGCTCCTTCATCCGCTGGACGCGGACGGCGGCGTGCTGCCGGCTGATGCCGACGGCCGCCGCCAGCTCCCGCCGGGTGAGTTCGCCCGCGACCTCCAGCCACCACAGCGACAGCAGCTGCCGGTCCTCGTCGTCGAGCCAGCGCACCGCCTCCGCGACCTCGCGCCGCTGCCCCTCCAACTGGAGCCGGAGCACGGTGAGTTCGGCGAAGTCGGCGGCTCCGCCGGCGGTCTCGTCGCGCAGGGTGTCGGTCGTACGGCGGCGGGCGCGGTCCCGGATCTGGCGCATCGCGATGGCGACGAGCCATGACCGGAAGCTGTCCGGGTCGCGCAGTGAGCCCAGGTTGTCGACGGCCCGGAGCATGGTCTCCTGCACGACGTCGTCGACGTCCGCGTGACCGTTCAAGGCCCGGCCGACGATGTTGTAGACCAGCGGCAGCCAGCCCGCGACCAGCTCGTCCAGCGCCCGCCGGTCACCGGCCTGCGCCGCAGCAATGGTGGAACTCCACTGGCGCCCGTCCACGAAAGCCCTTTCTCGTACGTCTGTGCACCTTACGTCGCCCTGTTGCACACCGGCCCCCGCCCCAGTCACACACCGGGTCGCCCTTGGAGACGGATCGGGGGCACCCCCGATAACAGTTTTTCCTCCCCCGCATGCCTGCCAGGACACGACCCCTAGGTGCGATCCCTGACAACTCTCATCCGCGGTAACCCAGTTGGCCTCGGGCCGACACCAGGGTCGACGTCATCCTCGGTGACGATCCGCGCCACCCCGCATGGATCAAGGATGTGAACATCGACACCAGCCGCCTCCAGGAGCAGCCGATGACCACCCGCACCCGCACTCGCACACGCACACGCACACGCACCGCCTTACGCACCACGGCTCTCGCCACCGCCCTCACCCTCGCCCTGGCGGCCGGCCCGCTGGCCGCACCCGCGCTCGCCGACTCCGCCCCGGCGACCGCGACCGCGCAGGTCGCGGGCCCCGACGCCAAGGCTCTGCAGGCCGCGATCGCCGGACTGCCGAACGCGGACGCGACCGCCGCGCTCGTACGGGTAGGCGGCAAGGGCCCGGACTGGCACGGCAGCGCGGGGGTGCACGACCTCGCGAGCGGGCGCCCGGCGGACCCCGACGGGCGTTTCCGGGCCGGTTCGACGACCAAGGTGGTCACGGCGGCGGTCGTGCTGCAGCTCGCGGCGGAGGGTGATGTGGACCTCGGCCGGCCGGCCCGGCACTATCTGCCGGAGCTGATCCCGGCCACGTACAAGGACGTGACCGTGCGCCAACTGCTCAACCACACCAGCGGAATTCCGGTCCCCGACCTCCCCGGCGACACCTTCGAGGAGGTGTACGCGCACCGCTTTGACATCCATACGGCTCGCGAGATGGTCGCCTCTGCCACCGCGAAGGAGCCCGAGTTCGCGCCGGGCACCGGGCAGCACTACCTGAACATCGGCTATACCGTCCTTGAGGTGCTGATAGAGCGGGTCACCGGGCACTCGTACGAGCGGGAGGCGGCCCGCCGCATCTTCGGCCCGCTGGGGATGCGGGACACGTACCTCCCGGGCACCGACCCGGAGATCAGAGGTCCGCACAACCACGGCTACCAGGCCGTGCCGCGCGCGGACGGGACGACGAAGCTGCGCGACGTCACGGTGTGGGGTACCACGGACACCGGAGCGGCGGGGGCCATGATCTCCACGACGGCGGATCTGGAGCGGCTGCTGACCGCCCTGTTCCGCGGCCAGGTCGTACCCGAGCCTCAGCTGACGGAGATGTTCACCGTGCCCGCCGATGTCCCCGGGGCCACCATGAGCGCGGGCCTCCAACGGCACGTCACCGACGACGGCACGGAGTTGTGGGGCAAGTCGGGCGGCCGCTGGGGCTACAACACGATAGTCATCGGCACCCGCGATCTGTCCCGCACCCTCGTCTACTCGGTCAACTCGACCGACGCCAAGGGCTACGCCATGAATCCGGTCGCCGCACGCATCATCGAGGCGACGTTCAGACGGTGACGGCCGCGGCGGCTGGATGCGCGGGACTGAGCGCCTCCAGCCGCTTGATTCGCTTCCGTACGGCGTACAGCGGGATCACTCCGAACACCCCGAACGAGATGTCGATGACCGTCCACCAGAAGGGAATTCCCCGGATCGGCCCGCAGATCAGCGCGAGCGGAACGATCCCGGCGCAGGCGATCATCCCGAACTCGACGACCCAGATGTTGCGTACGGGGTCGCGGTAGGGCCCGTAGAAGGCGACCGCGATGACGAGGTGGGCGAAGGCGAGCCAGTCCGTGCCGTAGAGGACGAACGGGTAGCGCTCATCGGTGGCGTCGAGACCGTCACGGACGCGCGCGACCCAGTCCATCAGCCCCGGCAGCCGCTCGGGGACGGACAGGGCCCGCAACAGGCTCTCGGTCCAGCGCAGTTCGTGCACGAGGGGGAAGGCGGTGGCGCCGCTGAGCACCAGACAGACGACGAAGAGGACCAACCAGACGCGGATGCCCTTGAGAAGGGCGGCTCTGTCGCTCATGGAGGCAGCATACGCTTGAGTTGAACACGTTCAAAAGAGCTGCCGCCGTGCGAGTGGGCGCCGCTTGACCTTGACCCGGCCCTCCCGCACCGGCGCACGACGCCACCCAGGGGCTGCCGTCCAGATCACGCCGACGGCGGCGTGAGCGCCGCGAAGGCCTCGTCGAGGAGGGCGTCGAGGTCGGGGGCGCCGTCGGAGGAGGTCCAGTGGCTGACGGCGATGTTCAGGGCGTCCACCGCGGCGGCGGCCCGCACCAAGCGGGCCCAGTGCCGTGGGCCCGGACGAGCCGGCACGCTCGGCGAGAGCCGCGGCGATGGCGGGCCGCCAGCCGGCCTGCTTCTCCTGGCTGCGGGCGCACAGCGAGGGCGTATCCATGATCAGACGGGACATCACCAGAGCGCCGGCCGGATCCTGGCGATGGGGCTCCACGATGACGCCGAGCGCGTGCCGCAGCGCCGTCCAGTCGTAGCGCAGGAAGGTGGAGCGGGACACGCCGGCGGCAGCAGCCAGGTCATTGACGGTGACCTTGCCGAACCCCTCGGACCGGAACAGCTCGAAGACCACCTGGGCCAACTCCGCGGTGATCCCCGTGCGCTTCTCGAACCCCTCCAACGTGGGCCGCCGTGTGGTGTCCTCGTCGTCCGTGTCGAGACAGATCGACTCCGGCCCGCTCACCTAGGGCCACGTAAGCAGCGGGCACGCCACGCCCGGCGAGGGGCACGGACAGACAGGGCACTGGCGCCCAGGCAGCATGCACCTCCGCACGCACAAGCGCCCCATAGGGGCGCGGGGAACTGCGCGACAAGCCACAGCAGGCCCGCGCCCTCCCCACAACCCCGCACCCCTCCCCCTCAGGAGCCCTGCGTCAACCGAGCCGCCGCAGGCAACCTCACCTCCACCCCCAACCCACCCCCCTCCCGGGCCCAAGCCACCACCCCACCCCCATGCGCGGCAGCAACAGCAGCCACGATCGACAGCCCCAGGCCGAGCCCCGTCACCCCGGCCCCCCGAACCCGCACCCGCGCCCCACCCAACCGCCGGAACGGCTGAAACAACCCCCGCACCTCATCCGCCCCGATCACCGCCCCACTGTTCTCGATCCGCAGAACCGGCCACCCCCCATCGACCCCCGTCCACACCCGCACCCAACTCCCCTCCCCCTCGGGCAAGTTGTGCCGAACAGCGTTGTCGGCGAGGTTGACCACCAGCCGTTCGATCAGCTGCGGATCCCCCAGCAGCGGCGCCGGCCCCAACTCCGCCTCCACACACGGACGTCCACCACCCCCCTCTGGCAACCGCCCCCGCACAACCTCCGCCAGATCCACGAACTCCCGCCGCTCCAGCCCCTGTTGGCTGCGCGCCAGCGTGAGCAGCGCGTCGATGAGCCGTTCCTGCTCCCGGCCCGCCGCACGCACCCGTACGCAGGTGGCCCGGAGGGTCCCGGCGGACGCGTCGGGGTCGGCGAGCGCCACGTCGACAAGGGCCTGCTGCAGAGTGAGCGGAGTGCGCAACTCGTGCGAGGCGTTGGCGACGAACTGCTTCTGCGCCTCGAACGCCCCCTCCAGCCTGGCGAGTACGGCGTCGAAGGTGTCGGCCATCGCCTTCAGCTCGTCATCGGGACCGGGTACCGCGAGCCGCTCGTGGAGGTTGTCGGCGGAGATACGACGAGCCGCGGCCGTCATCGTCCGCAGCGGATCCAGCACCCGCCCGGCCATCAGCCAGCCCAGGGCCACCGACACCACGATCATCACGGCCAGCGCGATCCCCGACTCGATCAGCAACTGCTGCAACTGCTCGTCCCGTTGCACCGACAGCCGCTGCTGCACGTACTGGGCGACGAGCGGCGCGTCAGGGCCTTTGGGGATGCCTTGGGAGAACGTGTCCCGGCGCTCGGGACTCCCCACCCTCACCCCGGGCTCGGAGTTCGCCACCAGCACATACGTGAAGCTCAGCAGCACCGCCCCCGCGACCGCGAACAACGCGCTGTAGAGCAGGGTCAGCCGCCACCGGATACTGCGCGGCCCACGCAGCGCCACCCTCACGACGGACCTCACAGCCGGTACCCCGCCCGCTCGACGGTCTCGATCAGCGGCGGCTCCCCCAGCTTCCGCCGCAGCCGGCTCACCGTCACCTTCACGGTCTGGCTGAAGGGGTCGGCGGCCTCGTCCCAGGCCCGTTCGAGCAGTTCCTCGGCGGACACCACACTCCCGCGCGCCCCCATCAGCAACTCCAGTACGGCGAACTCCTTGGGGCTGAGCGGTAGTTGGCACCCGGCCCGAGTGGCGACCCGCCGCGCCGGGTCGAGCCGCAGTTCACCGCTCACCAGGACCGGCGGCAACGCGGGCTGCGCACGGCGCGCCAACGCCCGTATCCGCGCGACGAGTTCCATGAAGGCGAACGGCTTCGGCAGATAGTCGTCGGCGCCGAGTCCGAGCCCCGCGACCCGGTCGGCCACCGTCCCGGACGCCGTCAGCATCAGCACCCGCGCCCTGCTGCCGTCCCCGGCGAGCGTCCGGCACACCTGGTCGCCGTGGACGCCGGGCAGATCGCGGTCGAGCACGACGACGTCGTAGCCGTTGACCGCGGCGCGCTCCAGCGCGGTCGGGCCGTCGAAGGCGAGGTCGACCGCCATCCCCTCCCGGCGCAGGCCCGCGGCGACGGTCTCGGCGAGTTCTTCGTGGTCCTCGACCACCAGCACACGCATGCCGGTCAGTGTGGCGCGCGGCCGGTTACACGGCGATAAGTCCGCCCGTTCCGCTGCTGTAACCGGCGACACGCTTCCGTGGATCCCGCACCACCCATGACATCACCACCACCCACGACCCCACTTGGAGGCACCCATGCCCGTACTCGCGGCCCGCCCCCGGCGTCTCGCCCTGGCCTGCGCCATGATCTCGGTCGTCGCGCTGGGCACGGTCAGCGCGACGGCGGCCACGGCGACCGGAACCACCGGAACCACTGCGACCGGATCCGGATCCACCGGCACGCCGGGCCCGACAGCCCCCGAACCGCCGCGCGGCGGCGAGGCGTTCGGCCTGAAGTACGAGCCGACCGACAACGCCCCCGACGACGTCAACGAGGCGAACGACGACTTCGCCGCGTGCATGCGCGACGAGGGCCAGACCCGCTTCCCGAGCTTCCACGCCGTCAAGGACGACGACGGAGAGATCCGCCTGCAGACGAAGCTGGGAGGCGAGCGCGGCGACCGGAACCGCACCGACTTCAGCGACTTCCGCAAGGCACTGAAAGAGTGCGCGCCCATCATGGAGAAGACGGGCATCACCTTCCCCGACGAGGACGAGTTCCCCGGCTCCCCCGACCACGAGCTGCCGGGCCCGCCGGACTGCGGAGTGATCACCCGCACGGACCGCGCAGAGACGCAGGCATCCTGAAACAGTGCGGCCCCGGACGGAGAACTCCCGCCCGGGGCCGCACACACACCTGAACGACCCAAGACCGACCGTCAGCCGTCAGCCGTCAGCCGTCGAGCGACGTCATCACATGCTTGATCCGCGTGTAGTCGTCGAACCCGTACCCCGAGAGGTCCTTGCCGTAGCCGGACTTCTTGAAGCCGCCGTGGGGCATCTCCGCGACCAGCGGGATGTGGGCGTTGATCCACACACAGCCGAAGTCCAGGACCTTCGACATCCGCATCGCCCGCGAGTGGTCCTTCGTCCACACGGACGAGGCGAGGGCGTAGTCCACGCCGTTGGCCCACTCCACGGCCTGCGTCTCGTCCGTGAAGGACTGGACGGTGATGACCGGCCCGAAGACCTCGTTCTGGATGATCTCGTCGTCCTGCTTCAGGCCGGACACCACGGTCGCGGCGTAGAAGTAGCCCTTCTCACCGACCCGGTGACCGCCCGCCTCGACCTTCGCGTGGGCGGGCAGCCGCTCGATGAACCCGGTGACCTGCTTGAGCTGGTTCGGGTTGTTGAGCGGCCCGTACAGCACGTCCTCGTCGTCCGGCTGGCCGGTCTTGGTCTCGGCGGCGGCCTTCGCGAGCGCGGCGACGAACTCGTCGTGGATGGACTCCTGTACGAGGACGCGCGTGGCCGCCGTACAGTCCTGGCCCGCGTTGAAGTAACCCGCGACCGAGATGTCCTCGACGGCCTTGGCGATGTCGGTGTCCTCGAAGACGACGACCGGCGCCTTGCCGCCCAGCTCCAGGTGGACGCGCTTGAGGTCCTTCGACGCGGACTCGGCGACCTGCATACCGGCCCGCACCGAACCGGTGATCGACGCCATCGCGGGCGTCTTGTGTTCGACCATCAGCCGCCCGGTCTCACGGTCACCGGTGATGACGTTGAAGACACCCTTGGGCAGGACCGAACCGATGATCTCGGCGATGAGGACCGTGGACGCGGGCGTCGTGTCCGAGGGCTTCAGCACCACCGTGTTGCCGGCCGCGATCGCCGGGGCGAACTTCCATACGGCCATCATCATCGGGTAGTTCCAGGGCGCGACCTGCGCGCAGACCCCGACCGGCTCCCGGCGGACGATCGACGTCATCCCGTCCATGTACTCGCCGGCGCTGCGCCCCTCCAGCATCCGGGCCGCACCCGCGAAGAAGCGGATCTGGTCCACCATCGGCGGGATCTCCTCGGACCGGGTGAGCCCGATCGGCTTGCCGGTGTTCTCCACCTCGGCCGCGATCAAATCCTCGGCACGCTCCTCGAACGCGTCCGCGATCTTCAGGAGGGCCTTCTGCCGCTCGGCCGGAGTCTGGTCGCGCCAGGCGGGGAAAGCGGCGGCGGCGGCCGCCATGGCGGCGTCGACGTCCGGCTGCCCGGACAGCGGCGCGGTCGCGTACGCCTCGCCCGTCACGGGGTTGACCACCTCGGTGGTCCGCCCGTCGGCGGCGTCCCGGAACTCACCATCGATGTAGTTGCGCAGACGACGCAGCTCGGTGCTCACTGCCGGCCCTCCAGTTCAGGTGTCCAATGACTCTCGGGTGTCCATTGACTGAGACACCCACCCTATTCCGCAGTCCGACGTTTTCAACACCCCCGATCCCCTATGGGCTGCGAAATCCGCAAAACAGACACCCATCGACAACGAATTTCATCGATCGAGCCTTGCGAAACCGTCGACCCCTCGTGCACAGTGAGCGCGTGGCCAGTCGAAGCGCAGAGCACAGGGACGCCCGCGAGCCCAGGAACGGCACGCCCCAGCTGGACGCCGTCTCCCTCGGCATCATCGAACAGCTCCAGGAGGACGGCCGCCGGCCGTACGCGGCGATCGGCAAGGCGGTGGGCCTCTCGGAGGCGGCCGTACGCCAGCGCGTCCAGAAGCTGCTCGACCAGGGCGTGATGCAGATCGTCGCCGTCACGGACCCGCTCACCGTGGGTTTCCGCAGGCAGGCGATGGTCGGCGTCAACGTCGACGGCGACCTGGACCCGGTGGCCGACGCGCTGAGCGCCATGCCGGAAGTCGAGTACGTGGTCATGACCGCGGGCTCCTTCGACATCCTCGCCGAGATCGTCTGCGAGGACGACGACCATCTGCTGGACGTCATCAACAAACGCATACGGGCCCTGCCCGGCGTGCGCTCCACCGAAAGCTTCGTCTACCTCAAGCTCAAGAAGCAGACCTACATGTGGGGAACCCGATAACCGTGACGACCACCGACAGCCACCACCCCAAGGACCTCAGCCGCACCGCGTACGACCACCTGTGGATGCACTTCACCCGCATGTCGTCGTACGAGAACGCGCCCGTCCCGACGATCGTCCGGGGCGAGGGCACGTACATCTACGACGACAAGGGCCGGCGCTACCTCGACGGTCTGGCGGGGCTGTTCGTGGTCCAGGCCGGTCACGGCCGCACGGAACTCGCGGAGACCGCCTTCAAGCAGGCCCAGGAGCTGGCCTTCTTCCCGGTGTGGTCGTACGCCCACCCGAAGGCGGTGGAGCTGGCGGAACGTTTGGCCAACTACGCGCCGGGCGACCTCAACAAGGTCTTCTTCACCACGGGCGGCGGCGAGGCCGTCGAGACCGCCTGGAAGCTCGCCAAGCAGTACTTCAAGCTGGTCGGCAAGCCCACCAAGTACAAGGTCATCTCGCGTGCCGTCGCCTACCACGGCACCCCCCAGGGCGCCCTGTCCATCACCGGCCTCCCGGGCCTGAAGGCCCCCTTCGAGCCGCTGGTCCCCGGCGCCCACAAGGTCCCGAACACCAACATCTACCGCGCCCCGCTCTTCGGCGACGACCCGGAGGCGTACGGCCGCTGGGCCGCCGACCAGATCGAACAGGAGATCCTCTTCGAGGGCGCGGACACGGTGGCCGCGGTCTTCCTGGAGCCGGTCCAGAACGCGGGCGGCTGCTTCCCGCCCCCGCCGGGCTACTTCCAGCGGGTCCGCGAGATCTGCGACCGCCACGACGTCCTGCTCGTCTCGGACGAGGTCATCTGCGCCTTCGGCCGCCTCGGCACGATGTTCGCGTGCGACAAGTTCGACTACGTACCGGACATGATCACCTGCGCCAAGGGCATGACCTCGGGCTACTCCCCGATCGGCGCGTGCATCATCAGCGACCGCCTCGCGGAGCCGTTCTACAAGGGCGACAACACCTTCCTGCACGGCTACACCTTCGGCGGCCACCCGGTGTCGGCGGCGGTGGGCCTCGCCAACCTCGACCTGTTCGAGCGCGAGGGCCTCAACCAGCACGTCCTGGACAACGAGGGCGCGTTCCGCTCGACCCTGGAGAAGCTGTACGACCTGCCGATCGTCGGCGACGTCCGCGGCAACGGCTTCTTCTACGGAATCGAACTGGTCAAGGACAAGGCGACCAAGGAGTCCTTCGACGCGGAGGAGACGGAACGTATCCTCTACGGCTTCCTCTCCAAGGCCCTCTTCGAGAACGGCCTGTACTGCCGTGCCGACGACCGCGGCGACCCGGTGGTCCAGCTCGCCCCGCCGCTGATCTCCAACCAGGAGACGTTCGACGAGATCGAACAGATCCTGCGCGCGACGCTGACGGAGGCATGGACGAAGCTGTAGCTCCCGGCGGTCCGACCGCCGACTCCGACGATTCAGCTGTTCATACGGCCCGAGTACACCCGTACGAGTGAGAACGGGCGTACCCGGGCCGTGTGCTGTCCGGCCTCGCGCCGCCGAAAACCTAGCGTGCCTGTAACCGATCGGCCCTGCCTTCGTTCCCCCGCACGGGGGATTTCGCGGATTCCGCCCGCGATCCGCACGGCATTTCTGATCTGAACCGAGGTGTACGCGATGGTGGCCCCGCCGGACAACGACGTGCTCTGGGCACGCGCCCTGCACTTCCAGCACAACGACGGCTCGCCGGCGCTGAGCGGTGTCTCGCTCGGCGTCCGGGAGGGCGAGATCCTCGCCGTCAGCGGCCCGCGCGGCAGCGGCAAGACGACCCTGCTGCGCTGCCTGTCGGGCCTGGTACGGCCGCAGCGGGGCGAGGTCTGGTTCAACAGCGTGCCCGTGCACACGATGGGCCCCTTCGCCCGCGAGCGGCTGCGCCGCGACCGTTTCGGCTGGATCGACCCGGCCCCCGTCCTCGTACCGGAACTGAACGTCTGGGAGAACGCGGCCCTGCCCCTCATGCTGCGCGGCACCAGCCGCCAACGCGCCAAGACGGCGGCCCTGGAGTGGCTGGAGCGCCTGGACATCGGCGATCGGGCCCGCAAACGCCCGCACGAGCTGCGCCAGTCCGAACGCCAGCGCGTCTCGATCGCCCGGGCACTGGCCCCGGCCCCCACGGTCCTCTTCGCGGACGAACCGACGGCCCCTCTGTACCAGGCGGACCGCGCCCAGGTTCTTCGCACGCTGACGACAGCGGCCCGCTCGCACGGCATCACGGTGATCCTGGCGACCCACGACGCGAACACGGCGGCACTGGCGGACCGCACGGTCTCGCTGCTCGACGGACGGCGCGTGAACACCGTCCACTTGCCCCCGATCGACGGCAACGAGAACGGGAACGGGAACGGGACTGAGTCCGGGGGCGAGACCGGGGCCAGGGCCGGAGCCGGAGCCGGGAATGGAACCGGCAACGAGACCGGTGCCGGGGCCGGGACCGATACGGAAGGCCGGGCGGCGTGCTCGCTCTCCGTCTAGCCCGCGGCTCCCAGTCGGCCGTCCAGCTCCGCCGTCTGCTGGTGGCGACGGCGTCGGCGGCCACGGGTTTCCTCCTCCTCGGCACCCTGGGCCACGCCCTCGCCCACCAGGACTCGGCCGGCGGCTCGGCCCTGCGGCTGGCCTGGTGCGTGGCCCCCATCGCGGCCACGGTCCACTTCGCGGTGACGGTGGCCCGCACGGACCCCGGCACGAGACCGCGCCCGGGCCTGTCGGCGATCGGCCTGGGCCCGGCCCGCCTGATGGCCGTCTCGGCCGCGACAACGGCCCTGTCCTGCACCCTGGGTTCGATGCTGGCCCTCCTGTTCTTCCTCCACCTCCGAGGCGACCTGACGGGCATGCCCTTCGACGGCGACGCATCGGACTTCCTGGCCGCCGACCACCCCCTCCCCCTCCCAGCAGCCCTGACCCTGCTGACCCTGGTACCGGCGGCGGCATCGATCTCGGTCGCGCTGACATTGCGCCCACGGGACACACGCCGCCGCACAGGCGCCCAAGCCGCGGGCGCACGCACACAAGCGGCGGCACGCGCACAAGCTGCGGGCAGCAGTGCCGCTGGGGCGGCGCCCGTCCCACCGAGAGGCGGCACCCCGCAAGCGCCGGGCAGCGCGACCAACCCCCCAGCCCCCACCCCGGGCACCCCTGAATCCCCGGCCCAGGAACCCGACGACCTCACCCCCACCGACCCGCACCCCCTCCCCGCCCCCAACCCCACCCCCCGAGACCTCCCCTGGGGCATCGCGGTCCTCGCAGCAGGCCTCGCCGTAGAGGCGTACGCCAGCCGAGACACCCACACCCCCGGCCTCACCATCCCCGGCGGAGCCACCGGCAGCCCCGCAGCCGTACTCGCCGGCTGGACCCTCACAGCCCTGGGCCTCGCCCTCGCCGGCCCAGGCCTCACCCACCTCTGCGGACGCCTCCTCCAGGCGGTCCGCCCCGGCGCCCTCCGCCTCCTCGCCGGCCGCGTCCTCATGGCCGAGTCGACCCGCATCGGCCGCCCCCTGGGCGTCGTCTGCGCGGTGGCCTCAGGCGCGTACGCCATGGTCACGCTGTACGACGCCGACGACCCGTCCCTCGGCCCCCTCACCGCCCTCGGCGCCCTGGTCGTGGTCGGCTGCACCCTCGCCACGCTCCTCACAGCCGCCGCCGAGGCGAGAACCGCCCGCGCGGACACCACCGCGGCCCTGCTCCGCCTCGGCGCCCCGGCGACGACCCTGCGCACCGCCGCAGCCCTGCGCGCAGGAGCCCTCCTCGCCCTGTTCGCCCCGCTGACCTTCCTGATCGCGGAGCTGGCGGCGCTGCCACTGACCACCTGAACCCGCACAAAGAAAATCCCGCACTCACCGATGAGTTCTGCCCGACCCGCGGGTCTACCCCTCCGAACAGCACACATCACGAATGGGAGAGACTCCGATGACCTCGCCGACCTACCAGCAGATGATCTTCGTGAACCTGCCCGTGAACGACCTCGGCGCCTCGAAGAAGTTCTTCACGGAACTCGGCTACACGATCAACCCGCAGTTCAGCGACGACAACGCCGCGTCCATCGTGATCAGCGACACGATCGTCGCGATGCTGCTCACCAAGGCGTTCTACGGGACCTTCACCCAGAAGGAGATCGCGGACGCGACGAAGACCAGCGAGGTGCTGGTCGCGCTGAGCGCCGAGAGCCGCGAGAAGGTCGACGAGCTGGTCGACAAGGCACTCGCCGCGGGCGGTTCCCCGGCCGGCCAGACGCAGGACCTCGGCTTCATGTACGGCCGCTCTTTCGACGACCTCGACGGCCACACCTGGGAGGTCGTGTGGATGGACCCGGCGGCCGTCCAGGGCTAGTCCGAGCGCGTACACGGACCGTGCTTACATGGGCGGGTGCAGACGAGCCCCGCCCATGCGGCCCACCACGACGACCGTGAGATCGAGACGCTGGAGGAGTTCGACGCCGTGGTCTCGGCGCGCGGCACCCTCGCCGGATTCCGCGTCCAGGCAGTCGATCTGACGGACCGTACGAAGGAACTGCTGACCAGCGACACCGCGGGCGCCGTCTTCCTCGGCTGCCCCATGCGGCAGGACGCGGCGGCGAAGGTGCGCGCGAGCGGCGCCCTGGTCTTCCCGCCCGCCCCCGACCTGCCCTTCGACCCGTACCGCGGCCACCCCTACTCGCCGGACGAGCTGTTCGCCGGACTCGACAAGGGCTACGAGCTGACACCCGACGCCCTGGCATACGCCTGGTTCCAGCTCACCAAGGCCGACGGCGACATCTTCGCCTCGATGCTGCGCTCCGTCCACGACGACTCCGTCACCGACGCCCTCGACGAACTCCTGCGCGGAACACAGGTCGTGGGGGTGATGGGCGGGCACGCGATGGCGCGCGGGACCGAGGCGTACGCCGGTGCCGCGCGCCTGGGGCGCGAGCTGACGCGCGCCGGGTTCACGGTGGCCACGGGCGGCGGCCCGGGCGCGATGGAGGCGGCGAACCTCGGGGCGTACGCGGCGCCCTTCGAGGACACCATGCTCGACGAGGCATGCGAACTCCTCACCGCAGCGCCCTCGTTCACGCCCTCGATCACCGACTGGGCGCGCGCCGCGTTCGAGGTCCGCTCACGCTGGCCCAGGGGCGGCAACTCGGTCGGCATCCCGACCTGGTTCTACGGGCACGAGCCGCCGAACGCCTTCGCCTCGCACATCGCCAAGTACTTCGCCAACGCCACCCGCGAGGACGGCCTGTTGGCCCGCTCGAACGCGGGGGTCGTGTTCCTGCCGGGCGCCGCCGGGACCGTACAGGAGATCTTCGACAACGCGACCCCGAACTACTACGAGTCGCGCGGCGAGCCCACGCCCATGGTGCTCGTGAACCGCGCGCACTGGACCGAGCGGCTGCCCGCCTGGCCACTGCTCCAGTCGCTCGCGCGGGAGCGGGCGATGGAGGACCGAATTGCCCTGGTCGACCGGATCGAGGAGGCTCCGGAGGCCTTGAAACGTCTCGCTGGTTAACGGGTAGGCAAAACCAATCCCTGTAGCCCGCATACGGATTGACAGCCCTTATCCCGCGCTTATAAACCTGTGAGACTCCAGGGAGTGATGAGGTGATGAGGTCTCTTCACTCCCTCCACCCCCCTCAGTTGCGCATCCCGTGAAGGGCAATCGTGTCCATATCTCGCCGTACCGCACGTTCCGTGCGTTTTCTCGGTGTCGCCTCCGCCTCGGCCGCGCTCGCGCTCGGTGTCGCGGGCAACGCGTTCGCCTGCAACATCAGTGAGTTCTCCGCCGTCGCCAAGTGCGACGGCGAAAACGGTGTCATCAGCGTCACCGACAAGGACCCGTCGGGCACCCCGGCCACCGTCACCGTGTACCTGGGCGACAAGGTCATCGGCACCGAGGACGTCGTGGGCACCCGCGAGGGCGTCACCGTCGACTTCTCGGAGGACTGGGCGCCGAACACGACGTACCGCGTCCACGTCAAGGCCGGCAACCAGGTCGACGAGTACATCAAGCCGGACGTGACCACGCCGGGCGACGCCTGCAAGACGGAGCCGACCCCGACTCCGACCCCGTCGGCGTCGGAGACCCCGGAGCCGTCCGAGCCCGCGACGCCGACCCCGTCGGCCTCGGAGCCCGAGGAGTCGGCCACCCCGACCCCGTCGGCCGACGAGAGCACCCCGGGTGCCCCCGCGAGCAGCGTTCCGACGCCCGCGGGCGGCAGCTCCAACCTCGCCGAGACCGGCGCCGGCTCGAACACCGGCGTGATCGCCGGTATCGCGGCTGCCCTGGTCGCCGTCGGCGGCGGCGCTGTCTTCTTCGGCATGCGCCGTCGTGGGACGTCCAGCAACCGCTGACGTTCCACAAGTGGTATCCGGTTGTACGTACGTTGTGGCCCGCCCCTCGTCAGGGAGGCGGGCCACTCCGCTGTCAGCCGAAGGTGGCCTTCTCCAGCCAGAAGTCCAAAAGCTCCCGCTCCCCGAGAACCTCCAACTCCGGGCTGTCCAGCGGAAGTCGCCGATAGAAGGCGAGCAGGACGTCGGTGAGGGGCCCCCGCAGAGCGACCGTCGCCTTCTCATGCCCACGACGCCAGACGACACCGTCCTCGGTAAGTTGGATGAACCACTCGGCGTTCAACTCGGGACCGGCGTCGGTGGCATGGAGATGAATACTGCGCCCCACCCCCCGCAACTCCCGTGCCGCGTCGTGCGGATCGGTCCGCTGCACGAACTCGACGATCTGCAGCCACTCGTCGATCGCGTCGGCGGCGATGTCGGCCGCGACCTCGTACGGCAGCCCTGCGGCGAGGGTCGCGTCCGCGCGGTGAACGGTGATCTCGTGGGCCATCCGCCGCGCCCAGAACCCCGAGTTGTGAATCCCGGCCCAGGCCCACACCTCGGTATCCGCCCCGGCCTCACGCAACGCCCCGACAACCAACTCCCCGGTCTCGGCAAGCCAGGCGTCCAGCGCGCCGGCATCGCCTTGCGCCTCGGGCCCACCACTCAAGGGCACTTGCCCCTCATCAACGTTCTCGTCGGCCCGCGTACGCACCAGCGTGTCCACCCACCGCAGGGCACCACCGGTGTGCCGCACCAACTGCTCGAACGACCAGTCGGGACAGGTCGGCACGGTCGCGTCCAGATCGACACCAGAGGTCACGACAGCCCTCAACTGTCCGACCTGATGAGCGATTTCATCGCAGTAGCGGTCATGCGCGAGCTTCGTCATAGCCTGAACCCTAATGCCGCACCGCACTTCAGCCCGTCCGGCGCTTGAGGACGAGGCCGTTCAGGCCGAAAGGGGGGTCTGGGGGCGCAGCCCCCAGGGATGGGACGGGTAGGGGCGGCGGGGGCGAGAAAAGCCCCCAAGCTCACCCGAGCACAACAGTCTCCGCCCCCTCAAAAACCACCCCCACCACATCCCCCGGCCCCGGCGCCTCCCGCAACGCACACGCAGCCTCCACCCAAGGCACATCCCCAGACACACCCTCAGGCTGAAGCCGCACAGCAACATGCGTCCCCCGAAACGTCCGCGCAGCCACAACACAACGCAGCCCCTCATCGGCACCCACCACCCGCACACCACCAGGCCGCACAAGCACCATCCGCACCCCCTGCAAGCTGCCCTCGGGCACCGGCACCTTCCCCCACGCCGTATCCGCGACCTGCCCACTCACCATCGCCTCAACAACATTGTCGAAGCCAAGAAACCGCGCCACGAACTCGTCAACAGGCCGCTGCCACACCTCAAGCGGCGTACCGGACTGAGCGATCCGCCCATCCCGCATCACCACCACCCGGTCGGCAAGAGCAAAGGCCTCCCCCTGGTCATGGGTGACCGCGAGCACGGTGGTCCCCAACCGCCCAAAAAGCTCCCGGAGTTCGACAACAAGCCGCTCACGCAACGACCGATCCAGCTGCCCCAGCGGCTCGTCGAGCATCAGCAACCGAGGCCGAGGCGCAAGCGCCCGAGCAAGCGCGACCCGCTGCTGCTCCCCACCGGACAACGCGGCAACAGCCCGCCCCGCAGCCCCCGGCAACCCCACCAGCTCCAACAACTCCCGCACACGTACGCCCTGTTGCTCTTTGGACACGTGATGCATACGCAACCCGAACTCGACGTTGCCGCCGACATCCCGCTGCGGGAACAGCTGATGGTCCTGGAACATCAGCCCGACCCCCCGCTTGTGCGCGGGAACCCCGGCAAGATCCCGCCCGTCCAGCAACACGCGCCCCGCGTCCAACGACTGAAGCCCGGCAACCGCCCGCAGCAGCGTCGACTTCCCGCTCCCACTCGGCCCGAGCACACACACGATCTCGTGCTCGGCGACATCGAGACCGACCCCGTCCAACACGGCCCGCGCCCCGAACCGCACGGACGCCCCTTCGAGACTGAGCATGGCCATGGTCAGAACTCCCCCGTCCGGTCGGTCCGCAGCCGCTCCAGCACCAACAGGGCCACCGCGCACACCACCATCAAGATCGTCGAAAGGGCCATCGCCTGGCCGTAGTTGAGGTCACCCGGGCGCCCCAGCAGCCGGGCCACGGCGACCGGCAGGGTGGGGTTGTCGGGCCGCGCGATGAACACGGTCGCCCCGAACTCGCCCAGCGACACGGCGAACGCGAACCCCGCCGCGACCAGCAGCGCCCGCCGCACGATCGCCAGATCGACCTCACGCCAGACCCGCCAGGGCGAGGCCCCGAGGACGGCCGCCGCCTCCCTGAGCCGCCCGTCCACGGCCCGCAGCACCGGCAGCATGGTCCGCACCACGAACGGCACCCCGACCAGCGCCTGCGCGAGCGGTACGAGGATCCAGCTGCTGCGCAGATCGAGCGGCGGCTCGTCGAGCGCGATGAGGAACCCGAACCCGACGGTCACCGCCGACACCCCGAGCGGCAGCATCAACAGCGCGTCGAACCCCCGTACGAGCCGCCCGGCATCGCGCCGGGTGAGCGCCACGGCGGCCAGCGACCCCACCACGACGGCGATACCGGTGGCGGCGAGGGCGTACTGGAGCGAGTTCCCGATGGCGGCGATCGGCGCGACGAGAAAGATCCCGGAGTCGTCACTGGTGAGCGCCCTGTAGTAGCCGAGCCCCGGCCCGCCGGGCGTATCGAACGACCGCTGCACAAGAACACCGAGCGGCAGCACGAGCAGCAGGGCGATACTCACCAGCACCCCGCCCAGCAGCGCCCACTGCCCCCGCCCACGCGGCCGGCGTGAGGTGGTCTCCGACGCCACGAGCCGCAGCGCGCTCTCCCGCCGACGTACGGTCCCGGCGTGTACGGCGAGGATCGCGCCCACTGCGACGAACTGGACGATCGTCAGGACAGCGGCCGTACCGAGGTCGAAGATCTCGGAGGTCTGCCGGTAGATCTCCACTTCGAGGGTGGCGAAGGTCGGCCCGCCGAGGATCTGCACCACCCCGAAGGAGGTGAAGGTGAAGAGGAAGACCATGAGCGCGGCGGCGGCGACGGCGGGCGCGAGGGCGGGCAGGGTGACCTGCCGCCAGGCCGCGAACCGCGAGGCACCGAGCACCCGCGCGGCCTCCTCCTGCCTGGGGTCGAGCTGCGCCCAGAGCCCGCCGACGGTCCGCACCACGACGGCGTAGTTGAAGAAGACGTGCGCGAGCAGGATCGCCCACACGGTCGTGTCCAGCCGTACGCCCCACAGCTCGTCGAGCAGCCCGCCGCGCCCGACCAGCGCCAGGAACGCCGTACCGACGACAACGGTCGGCAGCACGAACGGCACGGTCACCACGGCCCGCAGAATCTGCTTGCCCCTGAAATCGAAGCGCGCGAAGACATACGCGCCGGGGAGCGCGATCAGCAGCGTGAGCGCAGTCGACGCGAGCGCCTGCCAGGCGGTGAACCAGAGGACGCGCCGAATGCCGGAGTCCGCCAGCACGTCCCCGATCTGCCCGAACCGCCAGACCCCGTCGACGTGCAGGCCGCGCGCGACGATGGCGGCGACGGGATAGGCGAAGAAGAGCGCGAAGAAGAAGACGGGCAGCACGAGCAGGGCACCGCGCAGAGCGGCACCCTTAGCCCGTCCGGTCACCAGGCCTGGGGCTACTTCAGTACGAGCGATGTCCACGACTTGACCCACTGGTCACGGTGTTCGGCGATCTTCGCGGGAGCCATGGTCTCGGGGTCCTTGGCCTGCGGCCCGTACTCGGTGAACTCGGCGGGCACCTGGGCGCCCTCCCGCACCGGGTACACGAACATGTTGAGCGGCATGTCCTCCTGGAAGGTCTTGCCGACGAGGAAGTCGAGCAGCGCCTTGCCGCCCTCGCTGTTCCTGGCGTTGCTGAGCAGCCCGGCGTACTCGACCTGCCGGAAGCAGGTGCCCGTCGCGACCCCGGTCGGGGCAGTGGCCGGCTTCGGATCGGCGAAGATCACCTCGGCGGGCGGCGAGGAGGCGTACGAGACGACGAGCGGCCGGTCGCCCTTGGCCTTCTTGCCGCCGGCCGACCCGGAGAACTCCTCGTTGTAGGCCTGCTCCCACCCATCGACGACCTTGACGCCGTTGGCCTGGAGCTTCTTCCAGTAGCCGGTCCAGCCGTCGTCGCCGTACCTGGCGGCGCTGCCGAGCAGGAAGCCGAGCCCGGGCGAGGAGGTGGAGGCGTTCTCGGTGACGAGGAGGTCCTTGTAGGCGGGCTTGATCAGATCGTCGAAGGACTCGGGCGGGGTCAGCTTGTGCTCGCTGAACCAGGCCTTGTCGTAGTTGACGCAGATGTCGCCGGTGTCGATCGGCGTGACCCGGTGCTTGTCCTCGTCGGCCCGGTACGCGGGCAGGATCGCGTCGGCGTCCTTCACCTCGTACGACTGGAAGAGCCCGTTGTCGAGCGCGCGGGAGAGCAGGGTGTTGTCGACGCCGAAGAAGACATCGCCCTGCGGGTTGTCCTTGGTCAGGATCGCCTTGTTGACGGCCTGCCCGGCGTCGCCGTCCTTGAGGACCTTGACGGTGTACCCGGACTGCTTCTCGAAGGCGGCGAGAACGTCCTTCGACACGGCCCACGAGTCATGGCTGACGAGGGTGACGGTCTTGGACTCCGCCGCCGACCCGCTACCGCCGTCCTCGGACCCGCACGCGGCCAGCGTGACGAGCCCGAGTCCGAGGGCCACGGCCGTGACCATGACCTGCTTGGTGGTGCTCACTGGATTCTTCCTCCTGGGATGACCAGGAAGAGACGCGGCCCTGCCCGGGACCTCATGGAGGGTTCCCGGGCAGGGCGCAACAGCTTGAGTGATGACCGAACTTCCTACCCAGAATGACCTGGGCGAGGTTCAGAGGGTCTGCGGTCTGTCCCGCACTCTCAGCGCTGTGGCGCTCCCCTGTCGGAATATGAAGATATGTAGGTACGACGTAAGCCTACCGCCCGGTGGCCGCGAGCTACCGCCCGGTGGCCGACCGCAGGCTATCGCTCGGTGGCCGCGAGCTGGCCACACGCCCCGTCGATCTCCTGCCCCCGGGTGTCCCGAACGGTCACGGGCACCCCGTGTGCGGCGATGGCCTCGACGAACGCCTTCTCGTCCTCGGGCCGCGAGGCGGTCCACTTGGACCCCGGAGTCGGGTTCAGCGGGATCAGGTTGACATGCACGGGCTTGCCCCGAAGCAGCCGCCCGAGCCGGTCACCGCGCCAGGCCTGGTCGTTGATGTCCCGGATCAGCGCGTACTCGATGGACAGCCGGCGCCCCGACTTGGCCGCGTACTCCCACCCGGCGTCGAGCACCTCCCGCACCTTCCACCGGGTGTTGACGGGCACGAGGGTGTCGCGCAGCTCGTCGTCGGGGGCGTGCAGGGAGATGGCGAGTCGGCACTTGAAGCCCTCGTCGGAGAACCGGTTGATGGCCGGCACCAGCCCGACGGTCGAGACGGTGATCCCCCGCTGCGACAGCCCGAGCCCGTCCGGCTCGGGGTCGGTCAGCGCGCGGATGGCACCGACGACCCGCTTGTAGTTGGCGAGGGGCTCACCCATGCCCATGAAGACGATGTTGGAGAGCCGCGCGGGACCACCGGGAATCTCCCCGTCCCTGAGCGCACGCATCCCATCCACGATCTGGTGCACGATCTCGGCGGTGGACAGGTTCCGGTCAAGACCCGCCTGCCCGGTCGCACAGAACGGGCAGTTCATCCCGCACCCCGCCTGCGAGCTGATGCACATGGTCACCCGGTCCGGGTACCGCATGAGCACCGACTCGACGAGCGTCCCGTCGACCATCCGCCACAGTGTCTTGCGGGTGGTCTCCTGGTCGGTCGACAGATGCCGCACGACCGTCATCAGCTCCGGAAGCAGCGCCTCCTGGAGCTTGGTGCGCGAGGCGGCCGGGATGTCCGTCCACTCGGCCGGGTCGTGCGCGAACCGCGCGAAGTAGTGCTGCGAGAGCTGCTTGGCACGAAACGGCTTCTCACCGATCGCGGCAACGGCCTCTTTACGCTCGGCAGGCGTGAGATCGGCAAGATGCCGCGGCGGCTTCTGGGCTCCGCGCGGGGCGACGAATGTGAGTTCTCCGGGCTTAGGCATGGCTGTACCAGTGTCGCAGACATCCGGACAGCCCCTCGCCGCCCTGTGGACAACCTCCGAACCATGCACAAAAGGCCAGCTCAGCAGAGCTGAGACGCCCTCACCGCGGCGCCGCCGCCATCGCCCCCCGCAGCTCCGCCACCTCTCGCTCCAGCTCGCGGTAGTGGTCGCTGACCTTGCGTCGGGCCGTCGGTACGACGTGGCCGCCGTCCAGTTCGGTCAGTCGGGTGGCCAGGGCGGTGAGGGCCGTCCGCCAGGTGTGCCAGCCGTCGGCGCCCTCGGCGGCCGCCAGCTCGTCCTGGGCGGCACGCAGGGCCTCGTGGGCCCCCTCGCGCAGCGGGACCAGGTCGGCGCGCAGCCGCTCGGTGCGTTCGCGGAGGTAGGCCAGGGACTCGCCGACCCCGGCGAACGTCTCGCCCAGCTCGGTCATCGACCCGGTGTGCTCCCCGAGCGCCGCCAGCCAGGGAGCGGCCACCTCGGCGCCGTGCTCGGCCGCCTCGACGGTCGCCGTACGGATCTCCTGGTACTGCTGGGACACGCCGTCCAGGTCGGCGAAGACAGTCACCGCGCCGAGCGTCTGCTCCCGGATCGTGTCCGAGGGCACCCCGTCGCCACGGTCGAGCAGCGCTTCGAGCCGCGCCAGTTCGCCCCGCATCTCCCGGCTCAGCTCCAGCAGCGCCTGATGAGCGGCGTCTGCCGCCTCGACCGGGCCGGTGACAGCTGCCAGCCCTTCGGCCTGCCGCTCGCGTCTGACACGACTACGCCCCCACATGCACGCCACCCCTTCCGGACACATCGACCACACCGAAGTCGATCTTAGGTTCGAAAGGGGTGGTTTCGGGCCGACGTAGGTGTTTCACAGGAAACCCGGACCGTACTGGAACATTCCGACCGCTCTCGGCACCGCCGTCGCCCCCGCCCTCAGCCCACGAAGGCGACGAAGAGCAGCCACACCACAGGAGCCGTGGGCAGCAACGAGTCCAGCCGGTCCATGATCCCGCCGTGGCCCGGCAGCAGCGTGCCCATGTCCTTGATGCCCAGGTCCCGCTTGATCATGGACTCGCCGAGGTCGCCGAGCGTGGCGCTGACCGCGACCGCGAGGCCGAGCAAGAGCCCCTGCCACCAGGTGCCGTCGTCGATCGCGAGCTCCATCAGCAGCGCGCCCGCCACCATCGCGAAGAGGACCGCCCCCAGCATGCCCTCGCGGGTCTTGCCGGGGCTGATGCGGGGGGCGAGCTTGTGCTTGCCGAAGCGCCAGCCGATCGCGTACGCCCCGGTGTCGCTGACCACGGTCAGCACCAGGAACGTCATGACGCGCTGCGCACCGTCGTCGGCGGTGAGCATCATCGCGACGAACGTGGCCAGGAAGGGGACGTAGAAGGCCGCGAAGACGCCCGCCGTGACGTCCTTGAGGTAGCCCTCCGGTGGTTCCGTCATACGCCAGACCAGGACAGCGAGCGCGGTGAGCGCCATCGCGACCCACGCGCCCTCGGCACCCCGGACGTATCCGGAGACGACCATCGCGGCCCCGCCGAGCGCGAGCGGCACCAGGGGTGCCTTGATGCCCTTGCGCTCCTGGAGCCGGGACGTCAGCTCCCACAGGCCGACCACGACGGCGACGACTATCACGCCGACGAAGACGGCCTTGACGACGAACAGCGACGCGAGGATCACCGCACCGAGCCCGATGGCGACCCCTATGGCCGCGCCCAGGTCCCGGCCCGCGCTCTTCTTCTGCGGGGCGGGCTGGGCGGCGTCGTCGGGCGTGGGCATGGAATCCGGCTTCTGCGGCACCGTCCCGTGGGGCTGCGCCTGTGGCGTCTCGTCGCGGAACAAGGGGCCGCCCGGCCGAGCGGCCCCCCGGTCGTCATCCTGGTCCCCGCCATGTGCGGGTACGTCGGGCACGATGGGCATGGGGCGAGTCTGCTGCGCGTGGTGCGCATCGTACGCGGGACCCGCCGGGGCAGCCCCCTGGACAGGCCCCCCGTCGGACGGCCCCCAGTACCCGGCGTGTGGCGGCGCCCCCCAGGAAGAGTCGTTCATCAGACTTCGAGAAGCTCCGCTTCCTTGTGCTTGAGAAGCTCGTCCACCTGTGCGACGTACTTCGCGGTGGTGTCGTCGAGCTCCTTCTCCGCGCGGCGGCCCTCGTCCTCGCCGACCTCGCCGTCCTTGACGAACTTGTCGATGGCGTCCTTGGCCTTGCGGCGGATGGACCGGATCGAGATCTTGGAGTCCTCGGCCTTGGTCCGGGCGACCTTGATGTAGTCCTTGCGGCGCTCCTGGGTGAGTTCGGGGAACACCACGCGGATGATGTTTCCGTCGTTGCTCGGGTTGACGCCGAGGTCGGAGTCCCGGATCGCCTGCTCGATGTTGCGCAGCGCGCTCTTGTCGAACGGGGTCACCACGGCCATGCGCGGTTCGGGCACGGAGAACGAGGCCAGTTGGTTGATCGGCGTCAGCGCGCCGTAGTAGTCGGCCACGATCTTGTTGAACATCGCCGGGTGCGCACGACCGGTGCGGATCGCGGCGAAGTCCTCCTTGGCGACCACGACGGCCTTCTCCATCTTCTCCTCGGCCTCGAGGAGGGTCTCTTCGATCACCACTTGCTCCTGCGTGTCTTGAGTAGGCCCGGCTGCTGTTCGGTCAGGGTCGGCGGCCGGCTGCGTCGCGTCTTCTTCCTGCACGGTTCCCGACCGGCAGGCCATTGTCCATCCCCCGCTCAGGGTCCGTCCCCGGGCAGGGCTGATCCCTGGTCAGTCCCGGCTGCCCTGTTCACCGACGAGAGTGCCGATCTTCTCACCCTTGACGGCCCGCGCGATATTGCCCTCGGTCAGAAGCTCGAAGACGAGGATCGGGAGCTTGTTGTCGCGGCACAGCGTGATCGCGGTCATGTCGGCGACCTTGAGGTCCCGGGTGATGACCTCGCCGTAGCCGAGCGAGTCGAACTTGACGGCTTCGGGGTTGGTCTTCGGGTCGGAGTCGTAGACCCCGTCCACGCCGTTCTTGCCCATCAGCAGCGCCTCGGCGTCGATCTCCAGGGCGCGCTGTGCGGCGGTCGTGTCGGTGGAGAAGTACGGCATGCCCATACCGGCGCCGAAGATGACCACACGGCCCTTCTCCAGGTGCCGTACGGCGCGCAGCGGGATGTACGGCTCGGCGACCTGCCCCATGGTGATGGCGGTCTGGACCCGGCTGTCGATGCCCTCCTTCTCCAGGAAGTCCTGGAGGGCGAGGCAGTTCATGACGGTGCCGAGCATGCCCATGTAGTCCGAACGGGCCCGGTCCATGCCGCGCTGCTGGAGTTCCGCGCCGCGAAAGAAGTTGCCGCCGCCGATGACGACGGCGATCTGCGAGCCGTCGCGCACGACGGCCGCGATCTCGCGGGCAATCTTGTGCACCACGTCAGGGTCGACGCCCAGGCCCCCGCCGCCGGAGAAGGCCTCTCCGGACAGCTTCAGCATGAACCGGCCGCGTACCTTGCCGTCTTCGCTCTTCTGGGCCTTGGTGGTCATGGAGAATCTCGCCTCTTCACGTGTCACACATACGAAGAAGGCCACTGCCGGTGGGGTGTCGATCGCATCCCATGCTCGGCAATGGCCTCCTCGTCAGATCTGCTGTCGTCCGCCACGCGCGCGTGCGTGACGGCGTACGCGCGTGACTGCCGTCGACCCTATAGGCATGCCTACGCGGGCCGCGCGTCGATCGCGGTACGGACTCAGATGCCGACCTTGATGCGCGTGAAGCGCTTCAGGGTGACACCGGCCTCGTCCAGGACCTTCTGGACGGACTTCTTGTTGTCCAGGGCGTACGGCTGGCCGAGCAGCGTGGCGTCCTTGAAGAAGCCGTTGACGCGACCCTCGACGATCTTCGGCAGGGCGGCCTCGGGCTTGCCCTCGGCGCGGGTGGTCTCCTCGGCGACACGGCGCTCGGTCTCGACGACCTCGGCCGGCACGTCCTCCTTGGAGAGGTACTTCGGCGCGAAGGCGGCGATGTGCTGGGCGATGCCCTTGGCGACGTCGGCGTTGGGCTTGTCCAGCTCGACGAGGACACCGATCTGCGGGGGCAGATCGGGCATCGTGCGGTGCATGTACGCCAGCACGAAACCGTCCGCGTACTGCGCGAAGCGGTCCAGGACGATCTTCTCGCCCAGGTTGGCGTTGGCCTCGTCGACGTACGCCTGAACCGTCTTGCCGGCCTCGATCTCGGAGGCGAGCAGCGCCTCCAGGTCGGCCGGGGAGGTCTTGGCGACGTGCTCGGCGAGCGCGTTGGCAGCGGCCTGGAACTTCTCGCCCTTGGCGACGAAGTCCGTCTCGCACTTCAGCTCGACGAGGACACCGGAGGTGTTGTCGTCGGCGATCAGGGAGACGACGGCGCCGTTCTCGGCGGACCGGCCCTCGCGCTTGGCGACGCCCTTCTGGCCCTTGATGCGCAGGGCCTCTACGGCCTTGTCGACATCGCCCTCGGCCTCGTCCAGCGCCTTCTTGCAGTCCATCATGCCGGCGCCGGTGAGCTCACGGAGCTTCTTGACGTCGGCGGCGGTGTAGTTCGCCATGATTCTCGGAGTCTCTCTCGAAGTCTGAAAGATCTACGGATCGAAGGCGGGGGCCCGATGGAGGTGCCCCCGCCGTCAACAACCCGAAGGGGTGAGGGTCAGGCCTGCTCGGCGTCCGCGGCCGGAGCCTCGGCGACGGGAGCCTCGACGGGGGCCTCAGCGGCGACCTCGGCCTCGGCGGCGGCCTCGACCGGAGCCTCGGCCTCGACGGGGGCCTCAGCGGCAGCGGCCTCGGCGGCGGGCGCCTCGGCGTCGTCAGCCTTCTTCTCGCCCTCGAGGAGGTCGCGCTCCCACTCGGCGAGGGGCTCGGCGACGGCCTTCTCGCCCTTGTCACCGGTGTTGACGCCGGAACGGGAGATGAGGCCCTCGGCGACAGCGTCGGCGATCACGCGGGTGAGCAGGGTGACGGAGCGGATCGCGTCGTCGTTGCCCGGGATCTTGTAGTCGACCTCGTCGGGGTCGCAGTTGGTGTCGAGGATCGCGACGACCGGAATGTTGAGCTTCCGGGCCTCACCAACGGCGATGTGCTCCTTCTTGGTGTCCACGATCCAGACGGCGCTGGGCACCTTCTGCATCTCGCGGATACCACCGAGGGTCTTCTCCAGCTTGGCCTTCTCGCGCGAGAGCACGAGAAGCTCCTTCTTGGTCAGACCGGACGCGGCGACGTCCTCGAAGTCGATCTGCTCGAGCTCCTTGAGGCGCTGCAGACGCTTGTAGACGGTCGAGAAGTTGGTGAGCATGCCGCCCAGCCAGCGCTGGTTGACGTAGGGCATGCCGACGCGGGTCGCCTGCTCGGCGATCGCCTCCTGCGCCTGCTTCTTCGTGCCGACGAACATGACCGTGCCGCCGTGGGCGACGGTCTCCTTGACGAACTCGTAGGCGCGGTCGATGTACGACAGCGACTGGAGCAGGTCGATGATGTAGATGCCGTTGCGCTCCGTGAAGATGAAGCGCTTCATCTTCGGGTTCCAACGACGGGTCTGGTGACCGAAGTGGACGCCGCTTTCCAGCAGCTCCCGCATCGTGACGACGGCCATGGCCGTTCTCCTTGTGTTTCTCGGTTGTGCCGCGGGTACCGGCCGGCACCCGCGCCTGACGCCCGATTTGCGCCTTGCCGCGAGGGACCGAGAGGCGCTGACACCGACTCCATACGGGGCCTGATGTCGGGGCGTGCGAAGTCGACCCGGTGACCCGGATCGCCAAAGGAAGTGTACGGGACCCGCGGGGCCCCGGGTGACGCCGTTGTCCACAACCGGTCAGTACTCCACAGGCCCGCACGAACCACCGCGAATCGCGCCAGCCTCCTCCCATGCGAGCGAACCGAGGAGCGTGCTGGACCGTGGGCCTGCTACTGACACTGACGACGTCGACGGCACAGGGAGCTGCCGGACCCGACCCACTCACGCCGAACGCCCCTCCCACCCCCACGCTCGCCCGGTCCTGGCCCGTGGGCACCCGCCCCCTGGTCCTACGGGCATGGGAACCACCCCCGACGCCCTACGCGAGGGGCCACCGAGGCGTGGACCTGGCCGCAACGCCGGGCGCCCCGGTCCGAGCGGTGGCCCCGGGCCGAGTGCACTTCGCGGGCCGGGTGGCAGGCCGGGGAGTCGTCTCGGTGGAACTCACGGGCACAGGCACTCCGCCCCTACGAACAACGTACGAGCCGGTGACGGCAGCACTGAAGAAGGGAGCGGAGGTAAAGGCGGGCGAGATGGTAGGCACGGTGGAACCAGAAGGCACCCACTGCCCGACGACGTGCGTGCACTGGGGCCTCCTACGAGGCAACACCTACCTGGACCCGCTCACACTCCTACCCCCATGGCTCCTACGCAGGGGCCCGTCCCGCCTACTACCGGTACAAGGCGTACCCCTGCCGCAGCCCTAGCCTACGGGCGGCAACCGCCCACCCAGCCGCCTAGCCTGCGGGCATGCGTGCCGCCAGGGGCGGCACGGGTGGGCGCAGGCGGCACCCCGCAAGCGCGGGCAAGCGAAAATCCCCCGACCCCAGCGACACCCACCCTCAGCCCCGCACACCCCGCAGAGCCACCCCCACAGCCGCATCCGTAATCACCGCAGGATCCTCAGCAACCCCGAACTCGATCCGCCGCACAGCAGCATCGACAACCCCCTGCAGCAACATCGCAGCCAGCCGAGGCTCCGCATGCCCGATGTCCCGCAACGCCTCGACCACCATCGCGACCAGCCCACCGTGCGCGGCCCGGATCTTCTCCCGGGCCCCCGCATCCAGCTCACTCGCCGAGATCGCCACCACGGCCCGATGCCGCCGATCCCCCACCAGCGCGAGCTGCCGACGCACATACGCCTCGACCTTGCCCTCGGGCCCCTCCGCAGCAGCCATCGCCGCCTCGACCTCGGCAGCCCAGACCGGGAAGTCGACCTCGCACAACTCCTCGACGACGGCCGCCCGCGACCGGAAGTACTCATAGACGGACGACCGCGCGAGCCCCGTCCGCTCGGCCAGGGCCGGGAAGGTCAGCGCCTCCGTCCCGCCCTCGGACAGCAGGGACCTCGCCGCGTCCAGCAGGGCGGCTCGCTGCATCGACCGGTGCTCGGCCACGGAGGCCGCTCGAATCCTTGGCACGTCAACCACTGTACGGACGCACGGCCCCGGAGGGGAGTCAGCGCCCGAAGCTCGCCAGTTTCGCGCGCAGTTGCAGGACCGACTTGGTGTGGATCTGACTGACCCGGCTCTCGGTCACGCCCAGTACGTTGCCGATCTCCGCGAGGGTGAGCCCCTCGTAGTAGTACAGCGTCACGACGGTCTTCTCCCGGTCGGGCAGTGTGTTGATCGCCCGCGCAAGGAACCGCCGCAGCTCCCGCCCCTCGGCCACCTCGACCGGGTTGTCGGCGGCGGTGTCCTCCAGGGTGTCCATGAGGCTCAGCCGGTCGCCGCCCTCACCCCCCGCGTGCAACAGCTCCTCCAGCGCGACCACGTTCGCCAGCGACAACTGGCTGAACACGGCGTGGAGTTCGTCGACGGCGATGCCCATCTCGGCGGCCACCTCGCCCTCCGACGGCGTCCGCCGCAGCCGCGCCTCCAGCGTCGCGTACGCCCGCTCCACGTTGCGCGCCTTCTGCCGTACCGACCGCGGAATCCAGTCCAGCGCCCGCAGTTCGTCGATCATCGCGCCCCGGATGCGCGTGATCGCGTACGTCTCGAACTTGATCTCCCGCTCGATGTCGAACTTCTCGATCGCGTCGATCAGCCCGAACACCCCGGAGGAGACGAAGTCCGCCTGTTCGACATTGGGCGGCAGCCCGACGCTCACCCGGCCGGCGACGTACTTCACGAGCGGCGAGTAGTGCAGGATCAGCTGCTCGCGCAGCCGCTCGTCGCCCGTCGTCTTGTACGAACGCCACAGCTCGTCGAGCGTCGAAGGAGCGGGCGGGCGCCCGCTACCGCCGTCGCGGGCGGCCGGTGGGGCCGCCGCCCGGTCGGACCCGGAGGTGTGCTGGGGCATACGTCGCCTAGTGCCGTTCTGCCGTGAACCGGTGGTGTCTGGATGAGTGCCCGGTCGGGCCGTCGGTCTGATGCGGTCTGATGTCGAATTACCCGTCTGGTCGAATTGCCTGTCCGACTGCCGGTCTGAGCCGGAATCCACGTGAGCGTAGCGTGACTGGGGCGTCGCAGTGTGCGAGGTCGGGGGGACGGGGTGTGCGCAGATACGTTCCGCTGGACGCCCTCCAGGGTCGTGGTCGTTGCCCTGTGTGACCATCGGTGCGGACCAACTGCGGGAAACGGCAAGGGCGTCGGGTATCCCCCGGACGGCCGAACACGCTCGGTCAGCACCGGTCTCTCCCGGACCGGACGGAGATCATCGCCTCGCGTGTCAACTTCCAGCCGTCGTCGTGTCGTTCGACGTAACCAAGTGATCGGAGCTCGTACAGCCTGGCGACCGCGTCGTCCTTGGCCGTCGACGCGCCCCGCGCGATGTCGTCCACCGTCGCCGTCCCGCGTGCGGGCAGCGCGGCCAGGACGCGTTCCGCCGCCGGTTCCAGCAGGTCGCGCGGGAGCACCGGCCCGCGCCGGTCCGGCGCCAGCTCGCCCATGTCCCCGACCAGCTCGGCGACTTCCGCGGCGTCGGTGACCAGCATCGCGTCCCCGCGCAGGAGTTCGTGCACGCCCGCGGAGAGCCCGCTGGTGGCGGGTCCCGGCACCCCTATCGTGAACCGCCCCAGCCGCTGCGCCGCCCGCGCGGTGACGAGCGAACCGCTGCGATACGCGGCCTCGACGACCACGGTCCCCCGGGTGAGGGCCGCGATCACCCGGTTCCGCTGCACGAACCGACTCTGCGTCGGATGATCACCGGGCGGCAACTCCCCGACCACCAGCCCCTGTTCGGCGATTCTGGTGATCAGCTGGGTGTGCCCGCGCGGGTAGGGCCGGTCGACCCCGCAGGCGAGTACGGCGACGGTGGCCCCGCCCGCACCGAGCGCACCCCGGTGCGCGGCCCCGTCCACCCCGTACGCCCCGCCCGACACCACCACCCACCCCCGCTCCGCAAGCCCGGCGGCGAGTGTGGCCGCCATATGAGCCCCGTACTCGGTGCAGGCCCGGGCACCCACGACCGCGACGGACCGCAGCGCCCACATCCGCAGACTGGGCCGCCCACGCACCCACAACCCCACCGGCCGCGCATCCCCGAGATCGTCGAGCTGGGCCGGCCACTCGAGCCCGCCGGGCCACACGAACCGCACTCCGGCCGCCCGCGCGACGGCGAGATCCCGCTCAGGCTCGGCCTGCGCCGCCCGCGCACACAGCCCCGCCCACCGGGTCCCGGTGACCCCGGTCAGCATGGGCCCACCGTCCCGCAGCCGCCGCGCCACCTCCACGGCCCCGCGCTCCCTGATCCACCGCCCTGCGACCTCGTCACCGGGCTCGACGACCCGCGTGAGAAAGACCCGGGCAACCCCTTCCGCCCCCAACTGATCCCCCACCTCGCCGCCGACCACATCCCCCGTCACGTCAACACCCCGATAGCCGTGGGCACCCCTTGCGGCACCCCCCAGCCCGACTGCTGTATCGCCAAGACAACGCCCATCCCGTCGGGCCGGTCCCGGCCGGCCACCCGACCCACCACCAACCGCGCCTCCACCCACACCCCCCATCACGCCAACGCCCCAATCGCCATCGGCACCCCTCGCGGCACCCCCGTACGCAGCTGCAGCGCCAGGGCGACGTCCGTCGCGTCGGGACGGTCGTGGCCGACGAGGTCCGCGACGGTCCAGGCGACCCGCAGGACGCGGTCGATGCCGCGTGCGGTGAGCATGCCCCGTTCCAGGTTCCGCTCGGCCTCCTCCATCGCGCCGGGCACGGCATGCCAGCGGCTGCGCAGCTCCCGTCCCGGCACCTCGCTGTTGGTCAGCCACGGGGTGCCCACGAGCCGTGCCGTCGCCCGCTCCCGGGCCGCCCGGACCCGTTCGCGGACCATCGCCGTGGACTCGCCCCGCGCCCCGCACTCGGTGAGCTGGGAGCGCGTGACCCGGTCCACCTCGACCCGCAGGTCGACCCGGTCGAGCAGGGGTCCGGAGAGCCGGGCCTGGTAGCGCCGGATGACGGAGGGCGGGCACTCGCAGAGGGTGTCCCGCTGCGAGAAGCGGCCGCACGGGCAGGGATTCGCCGCCAGGATCATCAGGAACCGGGCTGGGAACCGTACGACCCCCGCACTCCGCGCGATCACCACGTGCCCGGCCTCCAGGGGCTGGCGCAGGGCGTCGAGCACCTGGCTTCCGAATTCTGGTGTTTCGTCCAGAAAAAGTACGCCACGATGAGCGAGCGACACCGCTCCCGGCCGTGCGACGCCCTGTCCGCCGCCGACGAGGGCCTGCATGGTGGCCGAGTGGTGCGGGGCGCAGTAGGGCGCCGTGTCGATCAGGGGCTTGCCCGGTGGCAGCAGGCCCGCGACCGAGTGGACCGCGGTGACCTCCAGCGACTCCTCCCGGGTGAGCCGGGGCAGGACGGCGGGCAGCCGCTCGGCGAGCATCGTCTTGCCCGCTCCTGGTGGCCCTTCGAGGAAGACGTGGTGGCCGCCGGCCGCAGCCACCTCCATGGCCGTGCGCGCCGAGTGCTGGCCCACGACGTCGGCCAGGTCGTGGCCGTTGTCGTACTGGGCGGCGCCCATGCTGTGCATGCCCGTGGCCGCCCCGGTGCCCGGCATCCGCAGGCCCGCCATGAGCGGGTCGGGGCGGCCGTGCTCGTCCGGTTCCTCGTCGGGTACGGGCTCGTCGGTGAGGACGGCGATCAGCTGCCGCAGACTGCGTACGCCGAGCACCGACACCCCGGGGACCAGTGCGGCCTCAGCGGCGGCACACTCCGGTACGACGACCTGTTCGTAGCCCGAGTCGGCCGCCGCCAGCACCGCCGGCAGGATGCCCCGGACGGGCCGCACCCGGCCGTCGAGGCCCAGTTCGCCGATCATCACGATGTCGGCGAGGACCCGGGGATCGATCCGCTCGGCGGCCCCCAGGACGGCCGCCGCGACGGCGAGATCGAACCCGCTGCCGCTCTTGGGCACGGACGCCGGGCTGAGCCCCACCGTGAGCTTCTTCTGCGGCCAGGCGGCCCCCGAGTTGACGACCGCCGCGCGGACCCTGTCCTTGCTCTCCGTCAGGCTCTTGTCGGGCAGTCCCACCAGGGTGAACGCGGCGACGCCGGGTTCGAGATCCGCCTGGACCTCGACGACCACGCCCTCGACACCTACCAGCGCCACCGAACACGTACGGGCGAATCCCATCACGCCACCCCCCGCACGTGTTCCACCACGGGTGCGCCGCGCTCGGGCAGCAGAACGCCGACCAGGTCGATGCGGACCCCGCCGGGCGGCGCGCCCCCGTGTTCCTGGACCCAGCGTTCGGCGAGGCCCCGCAGCCGCTCGGCCTTGGCCGGGGTGACGGCCGCCATCGGGTGCTGGAAGGCACCCGCCGGTCCGGCCGCCCGGCGGGTCTTGACCTCGCAGACGACGAGCGCGTCACCGTCCCTGGCCACGATGTCGATCTCACCGGTGCGGCCGGCCCGCCAGTTGCGGTCCAGGACCGTCATCCCGGCCTCGGTCAGCCGCCGCGCGGCCAGTTCCTCGCCGTACCTGCCCAGTGCGCCGCGTCGTCCGTCGCGGGTGTTCACGTTGCTCATGTCGGCACCACCTCCGGCGCCAACAGTGAGGGCAGTTCAACGAGCTATTGGATCTTGGTGGACAAGCTCGCCATTGTGGATAACTCCGTCACCCACATGAGTGACCGTCAGCCGCCCGGCAGCTCCAGGTCACTCTTGTTCAGCTCCTCGATGTTCACGTCCTTGAACGTGAGCACCCGTACCTGTTTCACGAACCGGGCCGGCCGGTACATGTCCCACACCCAGGCGTCCGCCATGGACACCTCGAAGAAAACCTCACCCTGGACCGAGTGCACCTGCATCTCGTAGTCGTTGGTGAGATAGAAGCGCCGTTCGGTCTCGATCACATATTTGAACAGACCGACGACATCGCGGTACTCCCGGTAGAGCTTCAGCTCCATCTCGGTCTCGTACTTTTCGAGGTCCTCGGCGCTCATGGCATGTTCCCCTTCAGCCGTGCGTCCCACCATTGTGCGCCAGTCACGCGAGCCTCTAGACGATTTCCGTGTCGAGGATCTCGGGACGGGCCGGGGGCCCTTCGTCGAGCAGCCTCCGCAGGAGCTCGGCGAGTCTGGTCGGATACACCGTCTCATGTGCCCGGGTCAGTTCCTGGCACGTCCACCAGTGCGCTCCGGCGACACTGCGCCGTTCCAGCTCCGTGAGCGCCGTGGCCCGGGTCTCCGTGCGGTCCGTACGGGCCAGGTAGTACCACTCGTCCTGGTCCCAGCGGCGCCCCGCGAACGGGAATGAGCATGTGCGCCGCCACAGCACCGGACCGAGTTCGACGTCGGCGCCGGTGATGCCGGTCTCCTCCGCGAGTTCCCGCAGCGCGGCCTCCTCGTGGGTCTCGTCGCCCTCCAGGCCGCCGCCAGGCGTGAACCACCAGTCGTCGGCCGGATCGTCCGGCTCATGTCCGTGCAGCAGCAGAATCCGGTCCTGCGGATCGAGGAGTACGACCCGGGACACCTTGCGCAGCCTGCCGACGTACGAGTCCTCGACACCGCCCACCGGCTCAGCGGGCACCGGCGGGCTCCGCCTCCGTGGCAGGGCGCCGCCGCTTCGCCAGCAGCTTGGCGACCGGCCCGTATGCGCCGCCGCCCAGGACCAGCACCCCGCCCACCACGACCGCGACGGTGAGCAGCCGCAGCGGCCCGGGCGAGGACAGGCCCCCCAGGGTCTCGAAGCCCGTGGGGCGGGCCAGCATGCCGTTCATGGGCCACACCACGGCGTCGACGCGGGCGGCCACCGAACTGCGTGCCACCGTGCCGTTGAAGGCCTCCGTGAGGTGGGCCGTGGAGTCCAGGGAGCCGGTGCGCTCGTCGCCGAGCAGGAACAGGCGTCCCTTGGGGACCGTGATCGACGGGATGCCCATCAGCTCCGCGGCCTGACCGTTGGGGATGTAGGACTCCTGGATCTGCTTGCCGTTGACGACCAGCTTGCCGTCCGTGCAGCAGGAGACCGTGTCCCCGCCGACGGCCACGACCCGCTTGACCAGGGGCATGTTGCCCCAGCTCTCCTGGGTGAAGACCACGACGTCACCGCGCTCGACCTCGGCGCCGTCGATCCGCTGGGCCAGCACCCGGTCGCCGGCCACGATGGTGGGCGACATGGAGTCGGTCGGCACGGTGTACGGCCGGTAGAGGATCGCGCCCCAGACGAAGCCGCCGAGGAAGAGCACACAGCCGAGGGCCACCGCCAGTCCCGACAGCTTGCTGCCGAGCCGTCCGTGGCCCTCGTCCGTACGCGTTGTCGTGCCGGTCATCCCAGTGGTCCCCCAGATCGGTGCCTGGGACGGCACCCTACCCGGCGGTACCCGACCCGGGAACACCGGAGTTTCCGGCGGTAACGGGAGGAGTCGTACGACCCGCCACGCGGCGCCTGCGCCACAGCACCAGCGGAACCGCGCCCGCGAGGCCCAGCGCGCCCGGGGCGGCGGCGCTCAGGTTCTGGTCGAAGGTGTCGGGAATCGGCAGCGTGTCCCAGCGGGTGGGCGGCCAGGCGACCACGATCGCGCGGCCGACGACGTTGTCCACGGGGACGAAGCCCGCGTTCTTGTCCTCCTGGTGGTACCGGGAGTCCAGCGAGTTCTGCCGGTGGTCACCCATGACCCAGATTTTGCCCGTGGGTACCGTGACCTTGAACTGGCCGCCCTGGTCGTCGACGCTGCACGGGGTGTTCCCCGCGTAGACGTACGGCTCGTCGAGCGCCTTGCCGTTGACCTTCAGCGGGCCCGTGCCGTTGCACTCGACGGTGTCCCCGCCGACGCCGATCACGCGCTTGATGAGGTCCTTCTCGTTGGCGGACGGCATCAGGCCGATCCAGCCGAGGACCCGCTGCACGGGGTTCGGTTCGACGGTCGGCTCGCCGGCCAGCCAGTCGGCGGGGTCGTGGAAGACGACGACCTCACCGCGCTCGGGCTCGGAGCCGAACCACGGGGTCAGTTTGTCGACCAGGACCCGGTCGCCCTGCTCCAGCGTGTGCTGCATGGAGTCCGAGGGGATGGAGAACGCCTGGACCAGGAAGGTCTTGATCAGCAGCGCGAGCACCAGCGCGATACCGATGAGCAGCGGCAACTCCTTCCAGAAGGAGCGCTGCTTCCTGGGCTTGTGGCCGGGTTCGCCGAGGTCCTCCGCCGTGTCGTCCCCGGAGTCCCCGGAGCCCCCTGCACCCGTCCCGGAGGACCCTGAGCCACTCCCGGAGAGCCCTGGGGCCCGGGGGTCACTCTCGGCGGGGCCGGCGTCCTCTGCGGCCGGTGGAACCGGCTCCGCGGGGCGCTGTTCCTCGGGACCGTCCTGTCCGGACCGTGCGCCGACCGCCAAATCCCCCACATCCACTCCTCACTCCGTGCCGCCGCCCGCGCCGGATGCGACGCAGGCCCACCACTCCCATAACGAGCGGGAGTTCCGCAGGGGTCGGGAGCGGGATCGATCCGTACCGATCCGCGGAAGCCACCCTATGCGACTGGCCGAGGGCGGTGGCCGACCCGCCCGGCACCGACGAGAACGTGTCCGGCTCCTCCAGACGGGTCCAGTGGCCGAACGGCCAGGCGATGACCATGGCCCGGCCCACGACGGAGTTCAGGGAGACCGTGCCGCTGTACGCCTCGGTGCGGTGGTAGCGGGAGTCGGCGGAGTTGGACCGGTGGTCGCCCATCACCCACAGGCGCCCCTCGGGGACCTTCACCTCGAAGGTGATGGAGGACGGCTTGTTGTCGGGGTGGATGTAGGTCGTCTCTTCGAGCGGCATGCCGTTGACGGTCACGCGGCCCTGGGTGTCACAGCACTTGACGGTGTCGCCGCCGACCGCGACGACCCGCTTGATGAGGTCCTTCTCGTTGTCCGAGGGCAGCAGGCCGATGAAGGTGAGCGCCTGCTTGACCTGCTTGACGACGATGGGGTCTTCGCCCTGCTGGGCCGCCGGCTCGTCGTCGAGCCAGCCGCCGGGATCCTTGAAGACGACGACGTCACCGCGCTGGGGCTCGGAGCCGAACCAGGGGGTGAACTTGTCCACGAGGACGCGGTCGCCGATCTGGATCGTGTTCTCCATCGAGCCCGACGGGATCACGAACGCCTGCACGAGAAACGTCTTCAGAACGAGGGCTATGAGGACCGCGACCCCCACCAGGAGGGGTATCTCCTTGACGGCGGAACGCCGCCTGCGCCGCTTGACCTTGCGCTGGAGCTTGCGCCGCTCGGCCCGGCCGGGCCTCGCGGCGGCGCCGGCCGCCCGGCGGGAGCCGGTGGGCAGCAGCTGCTCGGCGGCGCTGGCGGGCACACCGCGCGGCTTGCCGCGGTTACCCATGGACACCGTCCGCCTTGTTCAGCGCGTTCGCCATCGGGGCGCCAGGCACACGCGCGTAAGCGCCGGGTCGTTCCAGCCGGGTCCAGTGGTCGCTGGGCCAGGCGATCCAGTCGGCCCGGCCGATCACCCTGCCGACGGGGACCATGCCGCCGCCGGGTGAACCCAGGTGGTCCCGGGAGTCGCTGGAGTCGCTGCGGTGATCCCCCATGACGAAGAGTCTGCCCTCGGGCACCACTACGTCGAAGGACACCGTGGACGGGCTGTCACCGGGGTAAAGGAATGTCGACTCGTCGACCGACCGGCCGTTCACCTCGATCCTCCCCTCCTTGTCGCAGCAGACCACGTGGTCTCTCCCCACACCCACAACGCGCTTGATGTAGTCGGCGTGCCCGAAGTAGCCGGTTCCGTCGAACACGACGACGTCACCTCGCCGCGGCTCGGCACCAAAACGGTACGCCAACTTATTTACGAGAACGCGGTCCCCGATCCTCAATCCGCTCTCCATCGAGCGGCTGGGAATTTCGAACGGCTGGATGACGAACCTGCTGAAGAGCAGCAGAAAAACCAGACAGACCAGCACGGTCAGGGTGATCCGCCCGCCCGGGAGCCACTCGGCCGCCCGGGACACCAACGCGAAACGCGACCGGTCCTCCGGCCCCTCGGTGTCCGAGTTCTCCTCGGATCGAACGGGGTGGGAGGAGCGGTCGCGCTCCGTCGGCTGTGCTTCGGTGTCCATCGGGGCAGGATGTTATCCGGCCTCGATGTGAGCCCTCTTTACATCGGGCCCCGCGAAAGCTCAGTTGTCGCGCTTCTCCTTGATCTTCGCGGCCTTGCCGCGCAGCTCACGGAGGTAGTACAGCTTCGCGCGACGCACGTCACCGCGCGTGACCAGCTCGATCTTCTCGACGATCGGGGTGTGCACCGGGAAGGTGCGCTCCACGCCGACGGAGAACGAGACCTTGCGGACCGTGAAGGTCTCGCGGACACCGGCGCCCTGGCGGCGGATGACTACGCCCTTGAACTGCTGCACACGGGAGCGGTTGCCCTCGATGACGCGGACGTGGACGTTGACGGTGTCACCCGGGCGGAAGGCCGGGATGTCGTCGCGCAGCGACGCGGCGTCGACGGAGTCGAGCAGGTTGGACATTTCGTCTGCTTTCTTCGTTGATGCCACAGGTCATCAACGGGAGCTTGATTTCCGGAAGAATGCTGTCCGTGCCGGGGCGGGCGTCGTGTCCCCCCGTGGCAGGGGCGCACGCCGGACGACGCACAACAGCGACCTATTCTTCCACGCCCTCTGGCCTGCGCCAAAATCGGCCGTCGGCCGAAGGCGCCCACCCCATGATGGAGAGCGTCTCGCGGTCCTTTTTGTCGAAGGCGGACGCGTCGGTCTGCTCGATCAGGTCGGGCCGGTTGGCCGCCGTACGACGCAGTGCCTCGTCCCGGCGCCAGCGCGCGATCTTGCCGTGGTGGCCGCTGAGCAGCACGTCCGGGATCTCCCGGCCGCGCCACTGGGGCGGCTTGGTGTAGACGGGCCCCTCAAGAAGGTTGGCCATGGCGCCCGGCGCGAAGGAGTCGTCCCGGTGCGACTCGGCGTTGCCGAGGACCCCGGGCAGCAGCCGCGCCACGGCCTCCGTGATCACGAGTACGGCAGCCTCGCCGCCGGCGAGCACATAGTCGCCGATGGACACCTCGTACACGGGCATCCGGGTCGCGTACTCGTCGATGACCCGCCGGTCGATGCCCTCGTACCGGGCGGGCGTGAAGACCAGCCACGGCCGCTCGGACAGCTCGACGGCGAGTGCCTGGTCGAAGGGACGGCCACTGGGCGTGGGCACGACCAGCGCGGGCATCCGGGAGCCGGTCTCGTAGCCGTCGGCCAGTACGTCGTCCAGGGCGTCGCCCCAGGGGTCGGTCTTCATGACCATGCCCGGGCCGCCGCCGTAGGGCGTGTCGTCGACCGTGTTGTGGCGGTCGTACGTCCAGTCCCGAAGATGATGCACGTGCACATTCAGCTGTCCACGCGCGCGTGCCTTGCCGACGAGCGAGACGTTCAGGGGTTCGAGGTACTCGGGGAAGATCGTGACGACGTCGAGGCGCATTACGACTCGTCCCGCGACGAAGCGATCTCGGCGTTGTCGTCGATCAGACCCGGCGGCGGGTCGATGACCGCCCGCTGCTCCTCCAGGTCGATCTCCAGCACGATCTCCTCGACGAACGGGACGTACACCTCGCTGCCGTCGGGGCGCTCCACGACGAACAGGTCCTGGGAGGGCAGGTGCGAGATCTCGGTGATGCGTCCGATCTCGGTGCCGTCGGCCAGGACCACGTCCAGGTCCATCAGCTGGTGGTCGTAGTACTCGTCCTCGCCCTCGGGCAGTTCCTCGGGGTCGATGTCGGCGATCAGCAGGACGTTGCGCAGGGCCTCGGCGCCGGTCCGGTCGCGTACGCCCTCGAAACGCAGCAGGAGCCGGCCGCTGTGGACGCGGCCCGTCTCGATGGTCAGCGGACCCGCCGTGGCCGGGTCGGTGGCCAGGACGGCGCCGGGCGGGAGCCGCAGCTCCGGCTCGTCCGTACGTACCTCGACGGTGACCTCGCCCTTGATGCCGTGGGCGCGGCCCACACGCGCGACTACGAGCTGCACTTTCTGGAATCTCCTGTCGTGTGCCTACGGCATTACCGCGTAGACGACTACGGGCCGGGGACGGCCCAAGTGGCCCTCCCCGGCCCGAGCCGGTGCTGCGTGATGATCAGCGAACCTGGTCCACGTCGACGAGGTCGACACGGACACCGCGCCCGCCGATGGCACCCACGACGGTACGCAGGGCACGTGCGGTACGGCCGTTGCGGCCGATCACCTTGCCGAGGTCGTCGGGATGGACCCTGACCTCCAGAACGCGCCCGCGACGCAGGTCGCGCGAGGCGACCTGCACTTCGTCGGGGTTGTCGACGATGCCCTTCACGAGGTGCTCAAGAGCCTCCTCGAGCATGCTCAGGCCTCGGTCGACGTGGACTCGGCCGCGGCCTCGTCCTTCTTCTCAGCCTTCTTCTTCTGAGTGATGGCCTCACCCTTGCCGTCGTTGTCGCCACCCAGGGCCTCGAACGACGGACGCGCGGCCTTCGGAGCGGCCACGAGCAGCGGAGCCGGGGCGGGCAGGCCCTTGAACTTCTGCCAGTCGCCGGTCAGCTTGAGGATGGCGAGAACCGGCTCGGTCGGCTGCGCGCCGACACCCAGCCAGTACTGCGCGCGGTCGGTGTCGACCTCGATGCGCGAGGGGTTCTGCACCGGGTGGTACAGGCCGATCTCCTCGATGGCCCGGCCGTCACGGCGGGTACGGGAGTCGGCGACGACGATGCGGTAGTGAGGCGAACGGATCTTGCCCAGACGCTTCAGCTTGATCTTGACTGCCACGGGAGTGGGTTCTCCTGGATTTGACGTGGTTGGGCACGGCGAGATTGCCGCGTGGGGTTGCGGTACCCGAGTGCCCGATGGACGCGTCAGCCGGAGGCGAGAGGGTTCCTGTGCGGCTGTCGAGTACAGCTGACCATTCTGCCATACCCTGCGGGTTGCCTGAACCGGAGGGTGTGCGCGCCCATGCCTGAGAGGCACCCGGCGTCGGGGTGCCGCACAGGCCGGACGCGCAGCCCGGCGCTTACGGGGTGCCGCTGCGCCCACCCGTGCCGCCCCTGGCGGCACGCATGCCCGCAGCTGCGCGTCGCAGCAGCACCCCGGAAAACGTCCCCACGTGTTCCTCCGGCACCCACGAGATGCCGGGTTCGATCACGTTGCGGGGCGGAGCCTCACGCGGCGCCCGCGCCCACGATCTCGGGGATTCTGAACGGCTTGCCGCAGCCGCCGCACACGATCGGCGCCTGCGCCAGCACCGACGGGACGACGCGCACGTTGCGACCGCAGTCGCAGACGGCCTTCACGCGCACCCCGCCCCCGGAGGAGCCGTGGCGCGCGGCCGGGCCGCGGAACGCGCGGGTCGTGTCGGCGGACGTGGCCACCGTGTGCGCCTTCAGGGCGCGCTGCAGCCGCTCCATGGTGGGGCGGTAACGCCGCTTCGCCTCGGGGTTGAGCGTGACCAGCGAGAAGCCGCTGCTGGGATGCGGTTCCTCGGGGTGGTCCAGGCCCAGCTCCTCGGCGATCGCGAGGAATCTGCGGTTGTGGTAGCGGCCGGCCCGGGAGGTGTCGCGTACTCCGCGGGCGGCGGCGATGCCATGGACTGCCTCATGAAG
Source organism: Streptomyces sp. GQFP (assembly GCF_021545335.1). Taxonomy (GTDB): domain Bacteria; phylum Actinomycetota; class Actinomycetes; order Streptomycetales; family Streptomycetaceae; genus Streptomyces. The sequence goes on from NZ_CP089312.1 coordinate 2,498,949, forward strand.
CAGTCGCTCGAAGGAGAGCGCGTGTCCGCAGGCGGACGACGACTCTCCGATCAGGGACTCGGGCGCGGCAAGATCGGGCAGCTCGGGGTGGTACCGCTGAATGTCGGCCCACGCCTGCGCCAGTTCTGCGGCGAGAACAGGTGGTGTCTGTGTCGTGCTCACGTAATGACAACGAGCCTGGGTGCCGCTGTGTTCCGATTCCGGGCCATCCCAAATAATTTGCACGTACCCGTCAGTTGCCGCTGATGCGTCCGGACGAGGGCGGGTGCGCTGATCTGCGGAGAAGCCTCACAGCTCATACCAAGCCGGTGCGTAGCCCCACGTACGACCCGGCGCGTAGACGCTGCCCGCACGCCGGGGCACCTGTGGTCGTCCGGTACGCAAGAGGCCTTTCGGTCGCTCTCGTCCGTACTTCAGTAAGCGCGCGCGACGATGGCGACGTTACCCGGTGCGTCATCGGCGTCCGGCACCGACCCGTCCGCGGCGACCAGACAGCGTACGGTCACCGCGTGCTCACCCAGCCTCGCCTCGCCCTCTTCGCCGAGCACCGCCCAGGGGATGCGCGCCCAGCCGCCGGCGGTCGCCACCTCCACGGCCTCCTCGAACGTCGACACGTCCGACGTACGCGACTCCCGGCGCTCGCGCGACTGGGCCAGCAGCAGCGCCTGGTCCTCTTCGAGGACAGTGGGCAGCAGTCGTACGAGTGTGTCGAGGGCCACCGGGTCCTTGCCGCCCGGGATCCGGCGGGCGAGCATCGCCGTGCCGTTCTCCAGGTCGCGGGGGCCGATCTCGATACGTACGGGCACGCCCTTCAGCTCCCAGTCGACGGCGCGGCGGCCGAAGGGCACGTCAGTGCGGTCATCGACATGGACGCGTACGCCCGCCGCCTTCAGCCGGTCGCCGAGTTCGCGGACCTTGGCCAGAACCGCTTCGTCGCCCTTGATCGCGAGGACCACGGCCTGGATCGCGGCGAGACGCGGCGGGACCCGCAGGCCGTTGTCGTCCCCGTGTGCCATCACCAGGGCGCCGATCATGCGGGTCGTCGACCCCCAGGACGTCTGCCAGACGAGTTCCTGCCTGCCTTCCTTCGACAGGTAGCTGGTGTTGAACGCCTTGGCGAAGTTCTGGCCCAGCTCATGACTGGTGGCCATCTGGAGGGCCTTGCCGTCGCCCATCATGCCTTCGAGCGTGAGCGTGTTGATCGCGCCCGCGAAGCGCTCCTTGACCGTCTTGCGGCCGGGAACCGTGTCCATCGCCAGGACGTTCACCATGAAGTCCTCGTAGACGTCGCGGTGGATGTGCTCGGCGAACGCGCGGGCGTCCTCGTGGGTGGCGTGCGCGGTGTGGCCCTCCTGCCACAGGAACTCCGTCGTCCGGAGGAAGAGCCGGGGGCGCAGTTCCCAACGCACCACGTTCGCCCACTGGTTGATCAGGAGGGGTAGGTCGCGGTAGCTCTGCACCCACTTCGAGAAGTAGTCGTTGATGATCATCTCGGAGGTGGGGCGGACCACCGCGGGCTCTTCGAGGTCCTTGCCGCCGGCGTGCGTGACCACGGCCAGCTCCGGCGCGAAACCCTCGACGTGCTCGGCCTCCTTGGCGAAGTACGACTGCGGGATCAGCAGCGGGAAGTACGCGTTCTGCGTACCCGTCTCCTTGATCCGCGCGTCCATCTCGGCCTGCATCCGCTCCCACAGCCCGTACCCGTACGGCCGGATGACCATGGTGCCCCGCACTGGACCGTTGTCGGCCAACTCCGCCTTGCCGACCAGATCCTGGTACCAGCGGGGGAAGTCAATTGCCTGCGGCGTGAGTACGGGTGCCTTTGCCATGACGCGATGCTACGGGCCCACGTTGCCGGCATGTGAATTCTTTTCGTGAGCACAGCCGGCGCACAACCTCGGCTCCACAACCCCTGGACGACAGGACGGGTGCGGAGTTTCCTGGCATACGGGGGAAGTGCGAGCGCACTGAACGGGGGCCACCACATCGATCACAGCGGCAACTCTCGGCGGATTGGGGCGCTTTCGATGACACCTACGCTCGTGCGGCAGCACCTGCCTCACGCGGGTCCGACGACCCGCGTGGACCTGTGCGCACGCGCGCGTGACTGGTCGGAGATCCAGGAGCGGATGCTCGTACCGCTCTACGAGACCGTCTACGAACGGCTGGAAGTGGGCACCGGCACCCGGCTGCTCGGCCTCGGCTGCGGCTCGGGCCTGGCCCTGTTGATGGCCGCCGCGAGAGGCGCTGCCGTCACCGGTGTCGAGGCCTCCTCACCCGAACGGCTGGCTCTCGCACGGGAGCGTCTGCTGCCCGAATCGTCGGGCACGCGCGCGCGTGGCGACACCCGGCTTGTGGCGCGCCTCCCTAGGGAGGCGGACTCTCCCGCGTACACCCTGGTGACCGCGTTCGAGCCGATCGGCTGTCTCGCGGGCGACTCCGACGGACTCGCCGAGACCCTCGCGGCGGCGGTGCCACCGGTCGAACGGGGCACCCCCGTGGTGCTCGCGGGCTGGGGTCCGCCGGAGCGCTGCGCCACGTCGGCCGTGCTGCGGGTCGCGACCCGGCTCGCGGATCCGCTGCGCGTCACGGGCAGTTGGCGCCCCGCACTCCGCGACGACCTGGAGGAGGTCGCCCAGCGGGCGGGCCTGCGCCCGGACGGCTCCGGACGGGTGGCGTGCCCGTTCGGATACGCCGACATGGGCAGCGCGGTACGAGGGCTGCTGTCGACGGGGCTCTTCGACGCGGCGATCACGGCGACCGGCCAGGAGCAGGTCGACAAGGAACTGGCGGAGGCGCTGCATCCGCATCAGCGGCGGGACGGGACGATCTGGATGCCGAACGTCTTCCGGTACCTCATCGCCCTGACGGTGTGAGCCGGCTCAGCCGTCCTTGCCCAGGCGCGCGATCCCGGCGACCCGGTACGCGTCCGCCTCCTCCAGCGTCTCGTTCTCCAGCAGGGCCGTGGCCAGCGCGTCCAGTTGGGCCCGGTGGTCGCGGAGCTTGCCGCAGGCCTCGTCGTAGCACTCGTCGACGATGCGCCGCATCTCGTGCTCGATCACGTCCAGGGTCTGCGGAGCCGCCGAGAGGCCGTACGCCTGCTGGGCGTCGTTCGGGAGCGCCGAGAGCCGGCCGACCCGCTCACTCATGCCCCAGCGCGCGACCATGCCACGCACGATATTGGTCACCTGTTCGAGGTCGTTCTCCGAACCCGTGGTGACGACCCCGAAGACGACCTGTTCCGCGGCCATACCGCCCAGCGCACCGATGATCCGACCGCGCAGATACTCCTCCGTGTACGCGTATCTGTCGGCGTCGGGCGTGGAGAGCGTGACACCGAGCGCCCGCCCCCTGGGCACGATGGTGATCTTGCGGACCGGGTCGGCGCCCGGCTGGAGCATGCCCAGCAGGGCGTGGCCGCTCTCGTGACAGGCCGTGCGCCGACGCTCCTCGGCCGGCATGACCAAGGGGCGTTCGGCGCCCAGCTGCACCTTCTCCAGCGCCTCCGACAGGTCGGTCTGCGTGACCAGCTCCTGCTGACGCTTGACCGCGAGCAGCGCGGCCTCGTTGGCGAGGTTGGCCAGCTCGGCACCGGTCATCCCCGGCGTCGTACGGGCCACCTGGGCCAGGTCCACGTCCGGGGCCAGCGGAATCTGCCGGGTGTGGATCTCCAGGATCGCCTCACGGCCGCCGCGGTCCGGGGGCGAGACGTTGACGACCCGGTCGAACCGGCCCGGGCGGGTCAGGGCGGGGTCCAGGATGTCCGCGCGGTTGGTCGCGGCGAGGACGATCACTCCCTCGGAGCCGGAGAAGCCGTCCATCTCGGTGAGAATCTGGTTCAGGGTCTGCTCGCGCTCGTCGTGACCGCCCATGCCCGAACCGCCAGCGCGGGCCCGCCCGATCGTGTCGATCTCGTCGATGAAGATGATCGACGGCGCCACCTTGCGGGCCTCCGCGAACAGTTCCCGTACCCGCGAGGCGCCGACGCCCACGATCATCTCGATGAACTCCGAGGCGGAGGCCGAGAAGAACGGCACCCCCGCCTCCCCGGCCACCGCCCGCGCGAGCAGCGTCTTGCCCGTGCCGGGCGGACCGGCCAGCAGCACACCGCGCGGCATCTTGGCGCCCATGCGGCGGTAGGCGTCCGGGTTCTTCAGGAAGTCGACGACGTCGTTCAGCTCACCCTCGACCTCGTCGATACCCGCCACGTCCGCGAACGTCGTGCGCTGGGCGCCCGGCTCCAGCTCGACCGGCTTCGGCGGCGCCTTGCGCCCCAGCATCCCGCCCCCGCCGCCCAGCCCCGCGCTCATCCGCCGCGCGATGAACACCCACAGCACGACGAGAAGCAGCATCGGCGCCAGCGAGATCAGCAGATTGACCAGGAAACTGCGCTGCTGGACGACCGGCTCGGCCGTGACGGTGACATTGTTCTTGGTCAGCTGCTCCCAGAGCTGGTCGTCCGCGAACTCCGGGCGCTGGGTCTTGAACTTGGTGTACTTGCCGTCGCCCTCGGGGTTGTCCTGGGACTTCTTCAGCTGGCCCTGGATCGCGTCGCCCTTGGAGTAGATCTTGCTGACGTTGCCGTCGGCGACCTGCTTGCTGAACGCGGTGTACGAGATCGTCGGCTCGTCACCGTCGTTGAAGAAGGACAGCACGAGGTTGGCGATCAGATAGACGACCAGGGCGGCGAGGACCAGATTCCACCAGCCGCCCCGCATCCGCCGCCCACCGGGTGACGGCTTCGGCGGCTCCTCCTCCGGAGTGCCCTCGGAACGCCACGGCTGGTCGGGGGCCTTGCGCGGCGGCACAGGGTTGGTCATATGCGGACGTTACGACACACCCCGGGCGCGGGCACGCGCAGAACGCGCGAGGGCGCCCCTCCGACGAGGGGCGCCCTGAACGACGTACGGACTTGTCGGATCAGCCCACGAATCAGCCCATGAACTTCTTGAACTCGTCCGGCAACTCGAAGTCCTGGCCGACCTGCTGGCCCGGCAGACCGAACGCGCCGCCCGGAGCCCCCTGGGCGCCGGCGGCCTTGCGCGCGGCCTCCTCCTGCTCCTGCTGCTTGCGCTTCATCGGGTTGCCGGAGCGCTGCTTGCCCTTGGCCTGCTTGGGCTGCTTCTTCGACCGGCCGGGTCCGCCACCCATGCCCGGCATCCCGGGCATCCCCGGCATGCCGCCGCCCTGGGCCATGCGGGACATCATCTTGCGGGCCTCGAAGAACCGCTCGACCAGGCCCTTGACCGCGCTGACCTCGACACCGGAACCCTTGGCGATACGGGCGCGGCGCGAGCCGTTGATGATCGTCGCGTCCTGGCGCTCGGCCGGGGTCATCGACTTGATGATGGCCGCCGTACGGTCCACATCGCGCTCGTCGAGGTTGTTGATCTGGTCCTTGATCTGCCCCATTCCGGGCAGCATCCCGAGCAGCTTGGAGATGGAGCCCATCTTCCTGACCTGCTCCATCTGGGCCAGGAAGTCGTCCAGGGTGAAGTCCTGGCCCTTCTTGGACGCCAGCTTCGAGGCCATTGCCTCGGCTTCTTCCTGGCTGAACGTCTTCTCCGCCTGCTCGATCAGGGTGAGGAGGTCACCCATGTCGAGGATGCGGGAGGCCATCCGGTCGGGGTGGAACGCGTCGAAGTCGTCGAGCTTCTCGCCGTTCGACGCGAACATGATCGGCTTGCCGGTCACCGAGGCGATGGAGAGCGCGGCACCACCACGGGCGTCACCGTCGAGCTTCGACAGGACCACACCGTCGAACCCGACACCGTCCCGGAAGGCCTCGGCCGTGTTGACGGCGTCCTGGCCGATCATGGCGTCGACGACGAAGAGGATCTCGTCCGGCGACACCGCGTCCCGGATGTCCGCGGCCTGCTGCATCAGCTCGGCGTCGATACCGAGGCGCCCGGCGGTGTCCACGATCACGATGTCGTGGACCTTGGTCTTCGCGAACTCCATGGAGTCCTTGGCGACCTTCACCGGGTCCCCGACCCCGTTGCCCGGCTCGGGCGCGTAGACGGCGACCCCGGCCCGCTCGGCGACGACGCTGAGCTGGTTGACGGCGTTGGGGCGCTGGAGGTCGGCGGCGACGAGGAGGGGCGAGTGCCCCTGGTCCTTGAGCCACTTGCCCAGCTTGCCCGCGAGCGTGGTCTTACCCGCACCCTGGAGACCGGCCAGCATGATGACGGTCGGGGGCTGCTTGGCGAAACGGAGGCGGCGGGTTTCGCCGCCGAGGATGGTGACAAGCTCCTCATTGACGATTTTGAGGACCTGCTGGGCCGGATTCAGGGCCTTGGAGACATCGCTGCCGAGCGCCCTCTCCTTGACGTTCTTGATGAACGTCCGCACGACCGGCAGGGCCACGTCCGCTTCGAGGAGCGCGATACGAATCTCGCGGGCCGTGGCGTCGATGTCCGCCTCGGAAAGCCGGCCCTTGCCCCGGAGCGTTTTGAAGGTGGCTTGGAGGCGATCGGAGAGAGTATCGAACACGGCGGCGTCGGTCCTCGGAGTCGGGGGCAGAGTGGGCTGTTCTCCAGGGTATCCGGCCCTGCAAGCAATTCGTCCCCGCCTGCTGATTCAGCAGGCGGGGACGGGAATCCCTGCGTTGGCGGGGAGCACCTTGTTGTTCGTCACGTAGAACGCGTCCACCGCTGGACCATCCCCGCCTCAGCAGGGAGCACATCTGGTAAACGCACGCCACGACCGCGAGGTCACGCCCGCAACATCTCCTCTAGCTTCCGCGCCACCGCGGGCGCCTCGCCCCCGGGCAGAGGCGCACCCTGGCCCGTGGTCACGTAAAAAGCATCCACAGCATTCGACCCCAGCGTGCTGACATGCATACTCCGCACCCGCACCCCCGCATCATCCAGCGCACGCCCGATCCGGTGCAGCAGCCCCGGAGCATCCTGGGCGCGCACCTCGATCACCGTGGCTTGGCGGGAGGCCGTCGGATGCACGGTCACCCGGGCCGGCGGAGCCACCACGCCCCGGCGCCGCGGATAAGCCGCATCCCGCTCCGCCAGCCGCCCCGCGATGTCCAGGGAGCCGTCCAGGGCCCGTACGAGGTCGGCGCGCAGGCGGGCCGCCTGGGGCAGGGAGCCGTACTCCGCGGCCACCCGCCAGTCGAGGAGCAGGACCGCGCCCTCGACCCCGTCGGGGAGGTCCAGTGCGCGCAGTTCCGCCGTGCGGACCGTCAACCGGTGCATCGCCAGCACCCCGGCCACCGCGGGCAGCACCCCCGACTGATCCGGTACGGCGATCAGCAACTCCACGCCCAGCGGCTCGGGATCCCCGGAGGGCTCCTCCTCCGCCGACGCGTCCGCCGGGGGTTCCGTCTGGGCGCGCAGCGCCAGGACCGGTCCCCCGGTCGCGATCGCCTCGATGGCGAGCCGTTCCTGTTCGGCGGTGGGCGCGGCGGCCTCGGGTTCCTCGGCGGCGTCCCCGGAGAGCACGGCGGCGACCCGTTTCACCAGGTCGGCGACGAGCGAGCCGCGCCAGGTCGACCAGGCGGCCGGGCCCGTCGCGAGCGCGTCGGACTCGGTGAGCGCGTGGAGCAGTTCCAGGGTGCTCTGCGAGCCGACCGCCTCGGCGACCGAGCGCACGGTGGCCGGGTCCTCCAGGTCACGCCGGGTGGCGGTGTCGATGAGGAGGAGGTGGTGACGTACGAGTGTTGCCAGCACCGCCACGTCCGCGCGGTCGAAGCCGATGCGGGTGGCCACGTCCTTGGCGATGATCTCGCCCGCGACGGAGTGGTCGCCGGGCCAGCCCTTGCCGATGTCGTGGAGGAGCGCGGAGACGAGGAGGAGGTCGGGGCGGCTGACGCGGCGGGTGAACTCGGAGGCGCGGACGGCCGTTTCGATGAGGTGGCGGTCGACCGTCCAGATGTGCACGGCGTTGCGCTGCGGGCGGCAGCGGACCCGCTCCCAGTCGGGGAGGAAGTGGGTGATCAGGCCCTCGGCCTCCAGCGCCTCCCAGACCTCGATGGTCGGGCGGCCCGAGCCGAGCAGTGTGACCAGTTGTTCGCGGGCTTCAGCAGGCCACGGGGTGGGCAGGGGACGGGCAGCCACCGCCATGCGGCGCACCGCGTGCAGGGAGAGCGGGAGGCCCGCCTGGGCGGCGGCTGCGGCGGCGCGGAGCGGGAGTACGGGGTCGCGGTCGGGGCGGGCGGCGCGGGCGAGCACCACCTCGCCGTCCTGTTCGACGACACCTTCGGCCAAGGGTGAACGTTCCGCCACCGGCTTGCCGCCGCCCAGCATGGCGCGCAGGCGCGGGCGTACGGCGCGTGATCTCAGTACGCGCCCCACCTCGCGCCAGGTGACGTCACTGGCGTACGACACGACGCGTGCGGCCTCGTACACCTGCCGCAGGAGGGTGTCGGCGTCGAGGAGGCCGAGTTCGGCGGCCACCTGGTCCTGCTCCTGGAGGGCGAGGCGGTCGGTGGCGCGGCCGGTCGTGAGGTGGAGGGCGTCGCGAACGTCCAGGAGGCGGCGGCGGGCGTCGGTGAGCCCCTCGCGCGGGGCGTCGGCGAGCCAGGAGGCCGCGACGGCGCGCAGGGCGGTGGCGTCGCGGAGGCCGCCGCGGGCCTCCTTGAGGTCGGGTTCGAGGAGGTACTGCAGTTCGCCCTGGCGTTCGGCGCGCTCGGCGCAGAGTTCCTGGAGTTCGGGGAGGCGTTTGGGGGCCTGGTTGCGCCAGTCGGCGAGGACGGCGGTGCGCAGGCCGGCCGTGAGGCCGAGGTCGCCGGCGAGGTGGCGGGCGTCGAGCAGGCCCAGCTGCACCTTGAGGTCCTCGCCGGACACCTTGCGGGCCTCGGACTGGGTCCGTACGGAGTGGTCGAGGGCGAGGCCCAGGTCCCAGACGGGGTACCAGAGCCGGTCGGCGAGGGCGGCGACCCCGGCGGAGTCGCTGCCGTCGTGCAGGAGGAGCAGGTCGAGGTCGCTGCGTGGGGAGAGTTCACCTCTGCCGTAGCCGCCGACGGCGACCAGGGAGACTCCGCGCATGCCCTCGGCGCCCGCGGTGAACAGGCCGGTCAGCCATTCGTCCGTCAGTTCGGCGAGGGCCGCACGGCGCGGCGGCCCGGACCGCACCCCCTCGGTGAGGAGGCGCAGCCGGGCCGCCGCATAGCCGCTGGGTCCCGAGTCCTCTGCATCCTTACGCACGTTCGTACTCGTCACCCAGCGACTCCTGTTCTTTTTCCTGCCTCAGAGCGCGTCCGGGCCGCGCTCGCCGGTCCGGACCCGGACGGCCGTGTCGACCGGGAGGGACCAGACCTTGCCGTCACCGATCTTGCCGGTTCGGGCCGCCTTGACGATGACGTCGATCAGACCCTCGGCGTCGTCGTCCTCGGCGAGAACCTCGATGCGGATCTTGGGAACGAGGTCGACCGTGTACTCGGCGCCGCGGTAGACCTCGGTGTGGCCCCGCTGACGACCGTAGCCGCTCGCCTCGGTGACCGTCAGACCGTGGACCCCGAAGGCCTGGAGGGCCTCCTTGATCTCGTCGAGCCGGTGGGGCTTCACAACGGCGGTGATGAGCTTCATGCGTCCACCTTCTTGCTCTCGCCACCGACGGCCGTGGTGACGGACGTACGGGCCGCGCCGCCGCCGGCGCCGCTGAAGTCGTATGCGGTCTCGGCGTGCTCGGCCTGGTCGATGCCGGCGACCTCGTCGTCCTCGGAGACGCGCATACCGATCGTCTTGTCGATGAGGAAGGCGAGGATCGCGGAGACGACCAGGGAGTAGCCGAGGACGGCGAAGACGCCCGCGCACTGCTTCCAGAACTGGTCGAGACCGCCGCCGTAGAAGAGGCCCTGGACCTCGGACTGGCCCTTGCCGCTGGCGAAGAAGCCGATCAGCAGGGAGCCGACGACACCACCGACGAGGTGGACACCGACGACGTCGAGCGAGTCGTCGTAACCGAGCTTGTACTTGAGGCCGACGGCCATGGCGCACAGCAGACCGGCGATGGCGCCGACGGCGATCGCGCCGATCGGGGAGACCGCACCGCCCGAGGGGGTGATGGCGACCAGACCCGCGACCGCGCCGGAGGCGGCGCCCAGCGTGGTGAACGCGCCGTGGCGGATCTTCTCGTAGATGAGCCAGGCGAGCATGGCGGCGGCGGTGGCGACCTGCGTGTTGACGAACATCAGCGAGCCGACGCCGTCGTCGTTGCCCAGCCACGAGCCGGCGTTGAAGCCGAACCAGCCGAACCAGAGGAGACCGGCGCCGAGCATGACCAGCGGGAGGCTGTGCGGGCGCATCGGGTCCTTCTTGAAGCCGACGCGCTTGCCGATGACCAGGATCACGCCGAGCGCCGCGGCACCCGCGTTGATGTGAACCGCCGTACCACCGGCGAAGTCGATGACACCGAGCTCGAAGGCCCAGCCGCCCGCGCCCCATACCCAGTGGGCGACGGGGAAGTAGACGACCGTGGCCCAGAGGGCGACGAACAGCGCCCATGCCGTGAACTTGACGCGGTCCGCGAGGGCGCCGCTGATCAGGGCGGGCGTGATGATGGCGAACATCATCTGGAAGACCATGAAGGCCAGGATCGGGATGGTGTAGCCGTCCCACAGATCGGCGGTGCCGATGTCACTGAGACCGACCCAGCCCGAGGTCCAGCCGATGAAGCCGCCCTTGTCGGTGCCGAAGGCGAGCGAGAAGCCGTAGAGCACCCAGAGGATCGTGACGATCCCGATGCTGATAAAGCTCATCATCAACATGTTCAGAGTGCTCTTGACCCGAACCATGCCGCCGTAGAAGAAGGCGAGACCGGGGGTCATGAGCAACACCAGGGCTGAACAGATCAGCATGAACCCGGTGTTTGCGGCAGACAGCGTGGGAGCGTCTGCGGCTAGCGTGATGGCGGCTGATGCCATCGGCGTCTCCTCGTCATTGGTACGGCCCCGTGCGGGCGAAGCCTGAGCGGATTGAGGGGTGGGCCGGTTATGCGCCAGAGATTGGCGCAGCGCCGTTTCGGTCGACGCCCCTCGATGTTTCGCCGCAGTGACGAAGGCGCCTTGTGTGTTACGGATCGATGAACTGCCAGATGTCGGACGCGCCGATCGTTATCGTGGCGCAACCTTCACCCGGGGCGGTGGTCCGACCGCGGCGGGCCTTCCGATGACCTGGCGGGGGAGCCGAGTCGGGCTGTTCGGGAGGGCCTGCCGCGGCCGGGGTTCCGGGGGTTCAGACCGCTTCGGCGGTCTCTGGCAGATCGATGGCGAGCTGGTCGGTGAGGTCGGCGACCTCGGTGAGTTCCCCGAAGTCGCGTACGGCCGTGTCGACGGTTTTTCGAATACGAGTGTTGACCCGCTCCGAGCGCACCTTCTTGGCGATTCCCATGGCCTCGGCGGCCAGCACGGTGGCCTGTTCGGGCTCCCGCTGGAGGAGGTGGACGGTGGCCATGCCGATCAGGTTCAGTGCGTACGACCGCTGGTGATCGGTGTCCTTCGCGAACAGGTCGACGGCGCTGCGCATGAGGGGTTCGGCGAGGGAGGCGTAGGTGGGGCTGCGGCCTGCGACATAGGCCAGGTCGCGGAAGGAGTGGGAGTTCTCGCCGTACAGCTCGGCCCGGGAGAAGAAGCGGATCCAGTCGGGATCGGGTTCGTCCCAATCGTGTACGTCCGCGAACGTGTCCTCGGCCATCCGCACGGCCCGCTTGCACTTTCCGGGCTGTCCCATATTGGCGTATGCGCGTGCCTCCATCGCATACAGCATGGCTTGGGTGCGGGGGCTCGCGCAGTCACGGCTGCCGTACTGCGCGAGATGGATCAGTTCGAGGGCGTCGTCCGGCCGGCCGAGGTGGATCATCTGGCGGCTCATGGACGACAGGATGTACGAGCCCAGCGGCTTGTCCCCGGCCTCCTTGGCCGCGTGCAGGGCCAGCACGAAGTACTTCTGGGCGGTCGGCTGGAGTCCCACGTCGTACGACATCCAGCCGGCGAGTTCGGCCAGTTCGGCGGCGACCTTGAACAGCTTGCGGGTGGTGGCCTCGGGCTGGGGCTCCTGGAGGAGGTCGGTGACCTCGTGCAGCTGTCCGACCACGGCCTTGCGGCGCAGGCCGCCGCCGCACTGGGCGTCCCACTTCCGGAACATCGCGGTGGTGGACTCCAGCAGCTCCAGCTCGGGCTGGGAGAGCCGGCCGGCCCGGCGCGCGGCGGACGGGTGCTCGGGCTCCTCGGGCGGGGCGGGGGGCACGGGGACGAGCCAGCGCTGCATGGGCTCGATCAGGGTCGGTCCGGCGGAGAGGGCGAGGGCGGTGCCGAGGAAGCCGCGCCGGGCCAGCATCAGGTCGCTGCGGGAGAACTCGCTGAGCAGGGCCACGGTCTGCGGGCCCGTCCAGGGCAGGTCGACGCCGGACGCGGACGGTGACTGGCGGGCGGCGCGCAGCCCCAGGTCCTCGACGGAGACGACACAGCCGAAGCGCTCGGAGAACAGCTCGGACAGGATGCGCGGGATCGGCTCGCGCGGGTTCTCCCCGTCGAGCCAGCGCCGGACCCGCGAGGTGTCCGTGGAGATGTGGTTGGCGCCCAACTGGCGGGCCCGTCGGTTCACTTGGCGCGCCAGCTCGCCCTTGGACCAGCCGCTGCGCACGAACCATGAGCCGAGCAGCTCGTTCGGGCGCTTGTCGGCGCTGGCCGGTGTCGTCGCGCTTCCGCCGTTGCCGCCCACTGGAACGCCCCCATCCCTGAGACCACTTGTCGCCGAGTGCGCCAAGCCCTATCAGAATGCCGGTAAATAGGCTTCGCGTCCGGCGGTTCTCACCCTTCGAACGGGAAGCCGACTTGCCTCCGGCATACCCACAAGTGCATGTGCCTCCAGGCCTCGTGCACTCAAAGTAATCCTACGATCACGGCTCCAGCCATGGGGATCCAGGAAACGCCACCATTCGCCACCCCTTCGAATGAACTCCCGGGTGGCTGCACAGGATTCACTTGACAGAGGACAGCCGGAAGTGGGCGGAGCGATGCACACGAGGGCGCACGCCGCCGAGCGCACTACCCGCGGTACTTCCTGGCGCCGACTGAAACAGGTGATGGCGGGCAGGGCTGTCGGGCAGTCGGAAACACAGGGTTACGTTCCACGTGCATCTCGTAACCATCGGTGCGTCGGACCCGTTGGAGGGGGCATGGGCTTCACGATCGGCAGCAGCCGGGGTATCCGCGAGATCCGGCCCGGCACGCGCCGCCGCGGCCGGTCGTCGGAGTGCACCGCCGTGGCCGAGTACACCGGCCTCTGGGGCTGGGACGTGGTGGCCGGCGCCCGCGCGGCGGGCGGCGCCTGCTCCTGCGGCCTGCCGGACTGCCCGACGCCTGGCGCCCACCCGCTGAGCTTCGCGCCCCGGGTAGCGGCCGGCGCCACGCTCGACGAGGTCACGGACACCTGGGGCCAGTTCCCCGGCGCCTCGGTGATGCTCCCCGTGGGCCGCGCCTTCGACGTGATCGAGGTCGCCGAACCGGCCGGCCGCCACGCCCTGGTCCGCCTGGAGCGCATGGGCATCCCCCTCGGCCCGGTCACGGCCACCCCGCAGGGCCGCGCCCAGTTCTTCGTCGCCCCCGGCGCCGCCACCGAACTGCCCCAACTCCTCTACCGCATGGGCTGGGACGACGCGTCCCTCGACCTGCACGGCCTCGGCGCCGGTACGCATCTCACGGCGCCCCCCTCCGACCGGGGCGGCCTCGGCCCGGTCACCTGGCTGCGCCCGCCGGCCCTGGACACGGCGACGAAGCCTCCGGCGGCGCGGCTGCTGCTGGGCACGCTGGCCTATGTGGCGCACCGGTCGCGGGCGTAGCGCCTGACCTCGCCGATACGAGAGGCCCACCGCATCTGCACCATGCGGCGGGCCTCTTGCTCACCCCGCCACCTACTTTTCTAGTAGGTGGTAAATCTCCCGGGCACTCCGCCCGTTCAGTCGCCGATAAGGGCGTCAACGAACGCCTCCGGCTCGAACGGAGCCAGGTCGTCGGCCCCCTCGCCGAGCCCGATCAGCTTCACCGGGACACCCAGCTCGCGCTGTACGGCGATGACGATGCCGCCCTTTGCGGTGCCGTCGAGCTTGGTGAGCACGATGCCGGTGATGTCGACGACCTCGGCGAAGACACGGGCCTGGACGAGCCCGTTCTGCCCGGTCGTGGCGTCGAGCACGAGCAGCACTTCGTCCAGCGGGGCGTGCTTCTCGACGACGCGCTTGATCTTGCCCAGCTCGTCCATGAGCCCGGTCTTGGTGTGGAGCCGCCCGGCGGTGTCGATGAGAACGACATCGGCACCGGCCTCGATCCCTTCCTTGACGGCGTCGAAGGCGATGGAAGCAGGGTCACCCCCTTCAGGACCACGCACCGTACGGGCCCCCACCCGGTCGCCCCAGGTCTGAAGCTGATCGGCGGCGGCGGCCCGGAAGGTGTCGGCGGCGCCGAGGACGACGTTCTTCCCGTCGGCGACGAGCACGCGCGCGAGCTTGCCGGTGGTGGTGGTCTTGCCGGTGCCGTTGACGCCGACCACCATCACGATGCCCGGGGTGTCGAGGGGCGAGTCGGTGTTCACCGCGCGGTCGAACCCGGGTTCGAGGATCTTGAGCAGTTCCTCGCGCAACAGCCCGCGCAGCTCTTCAGGCGTCCGCGTACCGAGCACCCTCACCCGCTCACGCAGCCGCTCGACCAGATCCTGGGTGGGCTGGACGCCGACGTCGGCGGTGAGGAGGGTGTCCTCGATCTCCTCCCAGGTGTCGTCGTCGAGGTGCTCGCGCGCGAGGAGCGTGAGCAGCCCCTTGCCGAGCGCGTTCTGCGACCTGGAGAGCCGGGCGCGCAACCGGACCAACCGGCCGGCGGTGGGCTCCGGTACCTCGATCTCGGGAGCGGAGGGAGGCTCCTCGACGGCGACGGACGTGCCGTCCGCACCCTCCGGAAGATCCACCTCCTCTATCGTGCGGCGCGGTTCGTCGCGCGGCGTCTCGGCCTCGTCGCCGACGTGCGGCTCGGCCGGAGGGGCGGTGAGGTCGGGTGTCGTGGGGGGCGCCGGGGGCAGCGGCTTCTTCCTGCGGCTGCCGACGACGAGCCCACCGAGCACACCGAGCACGATCACGGCGATGACTACAGCAAGGATGATGGTTTCCATAGCCGGTCCAGTATGCGTGACCTCCCGCTCGGACGTTCGTTGTCCGTGCGGGGCCACGCGTCCCACCGGGCCGGGCTGGTCCGCCGTCCGACTTCGCGTCGGCCGGGAAGCCCCTCAGGGGCGGAGTCACAGCACGCACCAGTATGCGTCCGTGCTCGTCGGGTACGCGGAGCAGCGTCCCCAGGGGGTGTCACGGCCCATCCGGTGGGCCGCGACACCCCCTCCCCTTACCTCTGGCAATCTGACACACCGTCAGCTAATCTCCCCCGGCACACCCGCCGGAAGGGACCCCCATGCCCGTCACCGTCGTACGTTTCAACCTGGTCGCCCCCGACGCCGCCCCCGCCGATCTCCGCGCCCGCTACGAGGCCGCGATCGAGATGGCCGCGTACGCCGACGCCCACGGAATCACCACCGTCCAGACCGAGGAGCACCACGGCGTCGCCAACAACTGGCTGCCGTCGCCGTTCGCCTTCGCGGGAGCCGTGTTCGGGGCGACGCGGCGGATCGCGGTGACGGTGTCTGCGGTGATCGGCCCGTTGCACGATCCCTTGAGGCTCGCCGAGGACATAGCCGTACTCGACCTCCTGAGCGGCGGCCGGCTGGTCACGGTCGCCGGGATCGGATACCGGCCCGAGGAGTACGCCCACTTCGGCGCCGACTGGAAGCGGCGCGGCAAGCTCCAGGACGAGCTGCTGGAGACCCTCCTGAAGGCCTGGAGCGGCGAGGAGTTCGAGTACCGGGGCCGTACGGTACGGGTCACTCCGCGCCCGTGCACCGACCCGCACCCGCTGCTCCTGGTAGGCGGCTCGTCGAAGGCGGCGGCGAGACGGGCCGCCCGTCTCGGGCTCCCCCTCTTCCCCAGCGCGCACCTGCCCGAGCTGGAGGCCTACTACAAGGAGCGGCTCGTCGAGTACGGCACCGAGGGCTGGACGATGATGCCGGCCGCCGAGACCCCGCTGCTGCACATCACCGAGGACCCGGACCGGGCCTGGGCCGAGCACGGTCACCACTTCCTGCACGAGGCCCGGACGTACGCCTCCTGGCAGTCCGGCGACATCCGGTCGGCCGTGAGGTCTGCGGCCACGACGGTCGAGGAACTGCGCGCCGAGGGCGTCTACCGGATGCTGACGCCGGAGGAGTGCGTGACCCAGGGCCTGGACAACTACGTACTGCATCCGCTGTCGGGCGGAATGCCGGTGGAGGAGGGCTGGCGGAGCCTGCGGTTGTTCGGGGAGCGGGTGGTTCCGGCGCTGGGCGGCTGACCCGCCGCGAAACCCGGTGGTCCGGTCGGGTCCGGCGGTGGTTCCCTGCGGTCATGAGCCTGTTGGTGGAAGTGTTCGTCCGCGAGCCGGACGGGAAGCTGCGGCTGCTCGACGTGCCGGCCGACGTGTATCAGTCGGGCGGCTTCGAGTCATGGCGTACGACGGTGTGGGGATCGGAGTCGGTACGCGCGCTGGGCGCCCGCCTCCTGCCCCGGCTGGCCGACGCCGATCTGCATGTCGAGGCCGGGGAGGTGCCGGCCCTGCTGCGTGAGGTCGCCCTGTTGCGCGCCCACCTGGACGCGATCGCCGCCGGCACGGAGCGGCCTCGGACCCTGGCGGAACACCGCGCGGGCATCGAGGACCGGCTGCGGATCATCGAGGAGAGCGCCCACAAGGCCCTGGAGATCGGCGGCGGCGTCCTCATCTGGTGAAACGTGGTGACGTACGAAGACCGCCGCCCCGGCTCGGGCAGTGGCCGAGCCGGGGCGGCGGAGGTACGGGGAGGAGGGCAGCGGGGACTTGGCCCTCCTCCCCGAGTTCATACGGATACCGGGGTACCGGGGTACCGGGGTACCGGGGATCAGCCCATCTCCTCCAGCGTCTTGCCCTTCGTCTCCTTGACGAAGCGGAGCACGAACGGGATCGAGAGCGCCGCGAAGATCGTGTAGATCACGTAGGTCGCGGAGAGGTTCCAGTCGGCCAGCGACGGGAAGCTCGCGGTGATGGCCCAGTTGGCGATCCACTGTGCGGCGGCGGCCACGCCCAGTGCGGCGGCGCGGATCTTGTTCGGGAACATCTCGCCGAGGAAGACCCAGACGACGACACCCCAGGAGAGGGCGAAGAAGAGGACGAAGATGTGGGCGGCGACCAGGGCGATCCAGCCCTGGGTGGCGGGCAGCTTGCCGTCGACGAGGTCGAAGGAGAAGGCCCAGGCCTCCAGGGCGAGCCCGATGACCATGCCGACGGAACCGATGAGCGCGAGCGGCCGACGGCCGATCCGGTCGACGAAGATCATGGCGATGACGGTGCCGACGATGTTGATGATCGACGTGGTGAAGGAGTAGAAGAACGACTCCGTCGGGTCGACGCCGACCGACTGCCACAGCGTCGAGGAGTAGTAGAACGCCACGTTGATACCGACGAACTGCTGGAACACCGAGAGCCCGATGCCGATCCAGACGATCGGCTTGAAGAAGAAGGTGCCGCCGAGCAGGTCCCGGAAGGTCGACTTGTGCTCGCTCCTCATGGCGTGCTCGATCTCGGCGACCCGGGCGTCCATGTCGATGCCGTCGCCCTCGACCTCGCGCAGCACCTCACGGGCGCGCTCGTCACGGCCGACGGAGATCAGAAAGCGCGGCGACTCGGGGATCGCGAAGGACAGCAGCCCGTACAGCACCGCTGGTACGACCATCACACCGAGCATGACCTGCCAGGCCTCGACGCCCAGCAGCGTGCCGCGCTGGTCACCGCCGGCCGCGTTCAGGATGCCCCAGTTGACCAGCTGCGAGATGGCGATGCCGACGACGATCGCGGCCTGCTGGAAGGAGCCGAGCCGTCCCCGGTACGCGGCCGGGGCGACCTCGGCGATGTAGGCGGGGCCGATGACGGAGGCCATGCCGATGGCGAAGCCGCCGATGATCCGCCAGAAGGCGAGGTCGTACAGGGAGAAGGGCAGCGCGGAGCCGACGGCACTGATCGTGAACAGCACGGCGGAGATCTGCATGCAGCGGATACGGCCGATGCGGTCGGCCATGCGTCCGGCGGTCGCGGCACCGATGGCACAGCCGATCAGCGCGATGGCGATGACCTGCGCCAGAGCGGCGGAGCCGATGTCGTAGCGGTCCCGGATGGCCTCGACGGCGCCGTTGATCACGGCACTGTCGTAGCCGAAGAGGAAACCGCCCATCGCGGCCGCCGCCGCGATGAAGATGACGTGTCCGAGATGCTCGGGGTGAGCCGTCCCGGCTCCTGACTTGAGTGCCTGCTCAGTGCTGGTCACGTACAACTCCCAGGTAGGTGGTACCTGAAGGTAAAAACAACGTTGCCGAGACTATTCCTTCAAGTTTCGAAGTCAAGAGGGCGAAGGGTGTGAGATAAGAGGCAGCCTTAGCCGGAATGTGTTCAAGTCTCGAAGCATTGAAGGGCTAGCGGAGCCGCTGTGAAATCACCTTCGACACGCCGTCGCCCTGCATGGAGACGCCGTACAGCGCGTCGGCGACCTCCATCGTCCGCTTCTGGTGCGTGATCACGATGAGCTGCGAGGCCTCCTGCAGCTCCTGCATGATGCGGATGAGCCGCTGGAGGTTGGTGTCGTCGAGGGCCGCCTCGACTTCGTCCATGACGTAGAAGGGGCTCGGCCGAGCCTTGAAGATCGACACCAGCAACGCTACGGCGGTGAGTGAGCGCTCGCCACCGGAGAGCAACGAGAGCCGCTTGACCTTCTTGCCCGGCGGCCGGGCCTCCACATCCACACCGGTGGTGAGCATGTTGTCGGGGTCGGTCAGGATCAACCGCCCCTCACCGCCCGGGAACAGCCGACTGAACACACCCTCGAACTGCACGGCCGTGTCCCGGTATGCCTCGGTGAAAACCTGCTCGACGCGCTCGTCGACCTCCTTCACTACTTGAAGCAGATCGGCACGAGTCTTCTTGAGGTCCTCAAGCTGCTCACTCAGGAACTTGTGGCGTTCCTCCAGCGCCGCGAACTCCTCCAGGGCGAGCGGATTGACCTTGCCGAGCTGCTGGTAGGCCCGCTCGGCCGCCTTGAGGCGCTTCTCCTGCTCGGCCCGGTGGAACTGCTTCGGCTGGTTGCGCGGGTGCTCCGGGTCCTCAGGCAGCTCCTCGCCCTCGGCGGGGGGCGAGGGCGGCACCAGCTGATGCGGACCGTACTCGTCGACGAGCCCCTCCGGTTCCACACCGAGTTCCTCCAGCGCCTTGGTCTCCAGCTGCTCGATCCGCAGCCGCTTCTCGGCGCCGAGTACCTCACCGCGGTGCACTGAATCCGTCAACTTGTCGAGTTCCGCCTTGAGATCACGCCCCTGGGCACGAGCGGCGCCCCGTTCCTGTTCCCGGCGCGCCTTGGCGGCATCGGCGGCGACCCGCTCGGCCTCGGCCCGCCCGAGCGACACCTCGACGTGCGCGAGCAGTTGCCGGGCCCCGGAGGCGACGGCTTCGGCGACGGCCGCCTCGTGTCTGAGCCGAGCCCGCCGCTGCTCGGCACGCGCGCGTGCCTCGCGTTCGGCACGGGCGGCCCGGTCGAGCGAGTCGGCCCGTCCGGCCAGCCCCTTGACCCGCTCCTCGTGCGTACGGACCTGGAGCCGGGCTTCCATCTCGGTCTGCCGCGCGTTGGCACCATCGGCGGCGAGCCGATCCCGTACGCCGGTGTCGGGCTCCTCCTCGACGGGCATCTCCTCGACGACAGCCAGCCGTTCCGCGAGTTCCTCGGCATCCTGTACGGCCCTGTCGAGCGCCTCCTGCGCCCGCGCCGCAGCCGCGGTGGACCTCTCGGCCTCTCCGGCGGCGCCCCTGGCCTGCCCGGCGAGCCGCCCGAGCTGCTGGGCGACGGCCGACTTCTCCCGGTCGGCGGCCCTGCGCCGCTCCCCGATCTCCTCGACGAACGCGGCACACTCCTTGCGCCGCTCCACGGCGAGCTGCTGCGCCCCGGCCAACTCCTCGCACCGCACGGCCAGTTCATCGAGCTGCCCGGCGGCCTCATCGACGGAGGCCTGCACCTCCAGCAGACTCGGCGCCCCGGCGGACCCACCGTGCGCGAAGTGGGCGCCCAGCAGATCCCCTTCGGCGGTCACGGCGGTCAACTCCGGCCGCGCGTAGACCAGTTCCTCGGCGTCTTCGAGCGTCTCCACAACGACGATCCCACGCAGCAACCGCCGTACGGCGGGCATGAGTTCGAGGGGGCCTCGGACGAGATCGGCGGCAAGGAGAGGCACTGTGCGCCCGCTGCTCCGGGCCGCGTCACGATCACCGGAGGCGGTTCCACTGCCCGGAGCGGCGCCCGTACCCGACCGGCCCTCGGCGTCGGCCTCCTGTCCGGCACGGATTCCGGCGTCCTCGACCGAACCGCCGACACCGGCACCGCGTACACCCCCGAAAGCCGAGCCGTCCTGCGCGGGGACCACCGCGTGCTGTCGCGCACCAAGGCCACCGCCGGACTCGTCGCCCGCAGGGCCGAGCCGGGCACCCGACTGCCCTCCGTCGGTATCCGCGACGCCCGCCAAGTCACTTGGCCCTGCACCCTGCTCCCCCGCCACGCGCGGTGCCGCCTCCGGCAAACCGCCCGCAGAACCCGAGCCACTCCCCGACCCCCCACCGACATCCCCAGAAGCCACCGAACCACCCGCAGCACTCACCGAGCCACGGACACCCGCCCCCGACGCACCACCCGCAGAACCCGAGCCACTCCCCGACCCCCCACCGGCACCCCCAGAAGCCACCGAACCACCCGCAGCACTCACCGAGCCACGGACACCCGCCCCCGACGCACCACCCGCAGAACCCGAGCCACTCCCCGACCCCCCACCGACATCCCCAGAAGCCACCGAACCACCCGCACCCACACCACCCGCAGCACTCACCGAGCCACGGACACCCGCCCCCGACGCACCGCCCCCAGAACCCGAGCCGCCACCCAGCCCCTCACCAGCCCCCGGACCGCCCCCCGCAGCACCCACCGAGCCAAGCGCACCCGGACCCGACTCCCCTGCCGAACCCCTGGACCGCCGCAGCCCATCGCCCTCCAGCTCGGGCGCCCCCGCAAGCAGCAGCGAAGCGCGCCCCCCGTCCTGCTTGCGCAGGAGGCGGATCGCGGCTGCTGCCGCGGCCGGGGTCGACACCGCGATGGCGTCCGCCGCCGCACCGAAGGCGGCGGCCACGGCGACCTCGTGGCCCGGGGTGACCGTCAGGAGTTCGGCCGCCGGGCCGAGCAGGCCCGTGAGGCGGTCCTGGGCGGCCAGGAGCGCGCCCGTGCCGTCCTTGCGGCGCAGGCCGAGGGCGAGGGCCTCGTGGCGGGCCTGGGTGGCGGCGCGCCGGCGTTCCGCTGCCGTGGCCGCCTCGCGGGCCGCCGAGAGGGCCGCTTCCGCGTCGGTCAGGGCCGCCTTCGCCGTGGTGTGCTGTTCCGCCAGGTCCGCGTCACCGGCGTCGAGGCCGTCGACCTCGGCCTTCAGGATCTCGTACTCCTCCTGGGCCGCGACCGCACGTGCCTGGGCCTCGTCGCGCGCGGCGGCGAGACGGTCGATCTCGGCCTGGGCGCTGGCCGCACGTGAACGGGCGGCGTTGACCTGGCCGTTCAGCCGGGCCAGGCCCTCGCGGCGGTCGGCGATCGCGCGGGCCACGTCCTTCAGGCGCCGTTCCTCGACCGCGAGTTCGCGTTCCAGTTCGGCGCGGTGCGCGACCGTGTCCTCCAGCGCGTGTTCGGCGGCCTCCAGGGCCGCTTCCAGCTCGGCCTCCTGCTCCCGGATGCGCGCGGCCTCGCGCTCCATGTCCTCGGGCTCACGGCCACGCCGTTCCTCGTCGGGGGCGGAGGTGGCGCTCTTCACGCGCGCGTCGGCCAGCGAGACGGTGCCGCGTACGCGTTCGGCGAGCTGGGACAGCTCGTACCAGGTCTGCTGTGCGCGCTGGAGGCGCGGGGTGAGCTGCCGTACCTCGTCCTCCAGCAGCGCCTCGCGCTGGAGCGCCTTCTTCAGCTCGGCCTCCGCCGCATCCTTGCGCTCCTTGAGCGCGGCCTCGTCCGCGACCTCCGTCCGGAGCGCCGCCCGCAGCCGTACGAGGTCGTCGGCGAGGAGCCGGAGCCGGGAGTCGCGCAGGTCCGCCTGGATGACCGCGGCCCGGCGCGCGACCGCCGCCTGCCGCCCGAGCGGCTTCAGCTGGCGCCGCAGTTCGTCGGTGAGGTCCTGGACACGGGCGAGGTTCGCCTGCATCGCGTCCAGCTTGCGCAGCGCCTTCTCCTTGCGCTTGCGGTGCTTCAGTACGCCCGCCGCCTCCTCGATGAAGGCGCGGCGGCCCATCGGATCGGCGTGCAGTACGGAGTCCAGCTGGCCCTGGCCGACGATGACGTGCATCTCGCGGCCGATGCCGGAGTCGGACAGCAGTTCCTGGATGTCGAGGAGCCGGCAGGTGTCGCCGTTGATCTGGTACTCGCTGCCGCCGTTGCGGAACATGATCCGCGTGATGGTGACCTCGGCGTACTCGATGGGCAGCGCGCCGTCGGAGTTGTCGATGGTGAGGGACACCTCGGCGCGGCCGAGCGGCGGGCGCCCGGTGGTGCCGGCGAAGATGACGTCCTCCATCTTGCCGCCGCGCAGCGACTTGGCGCCCTGTTCGCCCATGACCCAGCTGAGCGCGTCCACGACGTTGGACTTGCCAGAACCGTTGGGTCCCACGACACACGTGATGCCCGGCTCGAACCGGAGCGTGGTCGCCGAGGCGAACGACTTGAACCCTCGGAGGGTCAGGGCCTTGAGGTGCACGCCGCTGGACTCTACCTTCCGCCGTTATGTCACACAGTGAACCCCCGGATACCCCGCGGTTTCACGGATGAACGTGCAGGGCACACCAGACGTTAAAGAGAGTGCAAGCGCTTGAGGAAGCACAGCGGCACCCACAGAAGCCCCCAGGCACCCAAGCACCCGGGGGAAATAAAGAAGGGACGCCGAAGCGTCCCTTGCAATACTCTGGCCAAAATCTGAACTCTGACGACTTAGCGGTTGATACGGGCAGCCAACCACTGCGTGTCGTGACTGATGCAGTGATCAGGTGAGCGCGGGCTCCGCCTGGCGTGCGTCGATGCTCTCGAGAAGCGAGTCGTGAGAAGCGGCAGCCGTCAGCTCGTCGTTCTCCGCCTGGATGCGTCCGAGTTCGGATTCCAGGTCCTGTACGCGCTGCTGGAGCCGTCGCATCTCGGCGAGGAGTCGCGGGTCAGAGCCGCCGACGTAACCGAGAAGCGCCTTTGCCATGATTGATGGTCCTCCACACTGAGTGACCGACCGAAGCGGTGTGGGTCGTGAGGGAATCGCACCCGCGATGCTTGGCACTCTGGAGTTCTTGCTGCCGTTCTTACATGCCAAACAGCTAAGGTGCGCGGGGCTTTCAGCGTCTCACCAAAAAGTTTGACGGTCAACACGATCACGCCCTGCATTGGCGGGCGGCACCGTGGCGCACGGCCCCTGTGGGGCGGCGCTGCGACTCCGGCGGGGCCCGCGGGCGTGACGACAAGCGTTTTCTGCGGAGCCTGCCACGACCTGCGCTTCTTGGCAACCACCAGGCCGTTTCTGCTGTGGACAGGTGCGCGTGGCATGTCCACGGGCCGTCGCCTGGGCCCCTTTACAGAACCCCCTCAGCGGATGGCGAAGCCGTCGTAGATCCGGCGAGGTGTGTCCCAGATCTCGGTGACCCCGTCCACGCGGCCGGGCGTGTCGCTCCCCCGCAGCCAGTCGAGCAGTCCTTCACAGCCCGGACGCGGCCCTTCCGCGACCACTTGCACACGTCCGTCGTCCAAATTGAGAGCAAAACCACTCAGGCCGCCGATCTCCAGGGCCTTCGCCCGCGTGAACCAGCGGAAACCCACACCCTGGACGCGTCCGCGCACCCAGGCGACCAGCCGTACATCCTCGTTCATGGGTGCACGCTAACGGGCCAATGTCTCTCTCAGCACTTCCTCCCCTTGCGCCATGGGGTACCGTCCCCACCCAACGAATCTCATATGAAACTCACTCGATCGAGTGAGTTACCCGGACCGCAAGGACGAGGAAGGCCAAAACATGGGACGCCACCGACGCTCCGCCGCCGGCCGCGCCACCACGGGTCGCGCCACGGGGGTCACGGAAACATACGATTCGGGCACTGGTGGTCACGGATCCGATCACGGACCGTACGACTCCCGGGTCCCGCCCACTCATCACATACCGCACACCGCCTACAGCACACTGTGGGAGGACGCGCCCACGACCGTGGGCATCGCCCCTTATCTGAACCCCGAGGCACACTCCGAGGCCTACGCGAAGAGCAACGCCTACCTCTTCGCCCCGGACGACACCGGCACCCACGGGGCACTGAACGGCGACGGCTCCTTCGACGGACCGGGCGCCGGCGGTGCGCGCAGCCGCAAGAAGCGGTCGCCCAGGCCGCTCCGTACAGGCCTGCTCGGCGTCTCCGCCGCGGTCGCCCTCGGTACCGTCGCGGTCGCCACGGGCGTGCTGCCCGGCGGCGACAAGTACACGCTCGGCGGCGGCAGCAACGGCGACAAGGTGCAGGCCGCTGACTCCCCGACGAACGACGAGACCCAGCAGGGCGGCACGTCCGGCAACGCCGACACGGACCGCGACAGCGGTACGTCGACGAGCCGGGACGCCGACCGCGACACCTCGTCCCCGTCTCCGTCCCCCTCGACGTCGACCGCGTCGGCGGCCCCGACGACCGAGGCCCCACCGAAGAAGCCCTCGGCCACTCCCACCAAGGAACCGAAGGCGACTCCGACTCCGACTCCCACGCCGACGAAGTCGAAGGAGAAGCAGCAGTCCTCCGCCCCGATCACGGTGACCGCGGAGGCCGCCGCCGAGGCGGAGGTGCTCAAGCTCGTCAACGAGGAGCGGGCGAAGGTCGGCTGCAGCGCGGTGGCGGCGAACAGCGCCCTGCGGGAGCTGGCGGAGGCGCTCAGCGACGACATGGCCGCCCGGGACTTCTTCGACCACACCGACCCCGACGGCCTCTCGCCCTGGGACCGTGCGGACAAGGCCGGCATCACCAACCTCGGCGGCGAGAACATCGCCCGGGGCCAGGCCGACGCGGCCGCGGTGATGGAGGCCTGGATGAACAGCCCCGGCCACAAGGCGAACATCCTGAATTGCGACTTCAAGACGCTGGGGGTGGGTGTCCACTTGGGCTCGGGCGGCCCTTGGTGGACGCAGGACTTCGGCTACTGACCGGCAGATCCGCCGTCGGAATCGGCTGAGCGGCCTGAAGGTTGCGCTAACCAACAGTTAGCGCAACCTTCAGGTCAGCGCTGCGTTCGCGTACGCTGGGGTCATGATGAACGCCACGGAGGAGCAGAACCTCCCCTACGACGTGTTCGCCAAGGCGTGTCCGTCGCGCGGCACGCTGGAACACGTCACGGGCCGCTGGGGCGCGCTCACGCTCGGTGCCCTTCAGGAGGGCTCGCTCCGCTTCAACGAGCTGCGCCGCCGTGTCGACGGCGTGAGCGAGAAGATGCTCTCCCAGACCCTCCAGGCCCTGGAGCGCGACGGCCTGGTCCACCGCGAGGCCCAGCCGACGAACCCGCCCCGCGTGGACTACGAACTGACCCCCCTGGGCCACGAGGTCGCCGAGCGCCTGCTGTCGCTCATCCACTGCGTGGAGGGCCGCATGGACTCCGTACTGGCGGCTCGCGAACGCTACGACACCGCGCGCGGGACCCTCTGACACTTCGGACAGAAGTAGCTGGACCGGTTCATCCAGGGACGGCGGAGCATCGGCGTCGCACACCGCTTGCACGGCAGTCCCTCGCGTCCGTACGCGTCGAGCGAGCGGTCGAAGTACCCCGATTCGCCATTGACGTTGACATATAGACTGTCGAAACTCGTGCCGCCCACGGCCAGCGCCGCGTTCATCACATCCCGTACATGGCCCAGGAGTTCGGCCGTACGCGGCCGGGTGAAGCCGGCGGTCGGACGTTCGTAGTGGACGCGGGACCGCCAAAGGGCCTCGTCCGCGTAGATGTTGCCGACGCCGCTGATCAACGACTGGTCGAGCAGGGCCCGTTTGATGGTCGTACGCTTCCGGCGCAGCGCCTGATGGAAGGCCTCGTCGTCGAACAGCGGGTCGAGGGGGTCGCGCGCGATGTGGGCGATGACGTCGGGCAGCCCGTCGGGCGTGTTGTCGTGCAACGACAGCCCACCGAAGGTGCGTTGATCGACGAACCGGAGTTCGGTGCCGAGATCGTCGGCGAACCGCACCCGAATCCGCAGATGCTTCTCATCGACGGCGTCCTGCGGCTGCACCAACAACTGCCCACTCATCCCAAGATGCGCCAACACCGACTGCCCGGTGTCCTCCAACGGCAGCCACAGATACTTCCCACGCCGACTGGGCGTACCGACGCGATGCCCTTTGAGGCGGTAAGTGAAGTCATCACCACCGGCAATGTGCCGCCGCACAGCCCGAGGATGCAGAACCTCGGCATCAGCAATGATCCGCTGAGCAACCCACCGAGCAAGCCCCCGCCGCACAACCTCAACTTCAGGCAACTCGGGCATAGAAACCCCCTGCTTTTAGGGGCGCGGGGAACTGCGCGACAAGCCACGACGGGCCCGCAGCCGAAGAACAAACCGAAGAACACCAGTGCAAGTCCCGCCAGGGACAAGCACTGGTGCACGCGAGCAACCTCAGGCAGAGGTTGAGGAAGACGCCTCCACGTCCTCCTCAACAGGCACCGCGGCCTCAGCAACGGCAGCCTCGGCAGCCGCTTTGGCACGTTCATCCGCGTCAGCACGGATGGAACGCCAAGCCGACTCCGCAGCCTGCTGCTCCGCCTCCTTCTTGCTGCGGCCGGTGCCGGTGCCGTACGAGACGCCTCCGACGCGGGCGGCAGCAGTGAAGGTCTTCTCGTGGTCCGGACCGGTTTCCGTGACCAGGTACTCGGGAACACCGAGCCCTTCGGTCGCGGTGAGTTCCTGGAGACTGGTCTTCCAGTCCAGGCCAGCACCGAGATTCGAGGACTTCTCGATCAGCGGGTCGAAGAGACGGTGGACGAGTTCGCCCGCCGCGTCGAGACCCTGGTCGAGATAGACAGCGCCGATCACCGCTTCGAGGGTGTCGGCGAGGATGGACGCCTTGTCCCGCCCGCCCGTGCCCTCTTCACCGCGGCCGAGCCGGATGAAGGAGCCGAGTTCGAGCCCACGGCCCACCTCCGCGAGCGCACGAGAATTGACCACCGCGGCCCGCAGCTTGGCCAACTGGCCTTCTGGGAGGTCGGGGTGGGTGCGGTACAGCGTGTCCGTGACCACCAGGCCGAGCACGGAGTCCCCGAGGAACTCCAGCCGCTCGTTGGTGGGCAGACCGCCGTTCTCGTACGCGTACGAACGGTGGGTCAGTGCACGCACCAGAAGGGCGGACTCCAGCTGGTAGCCGAGCCGCCCTTCCAGAAGCGTGTGGGACGAGGCCGTGTCCGCCGTTTTTTTCTTGGCGGTCGAGTCCGCCTGGGCGTCAGACATGAAGCCTCTCACCAGCCGCTCAGACCTCGAGGACCTGGCGCTTGTTGTAAGTGCCGCAAGACGGGCACGCGATGTGCTGCAGCTTGGGCTCCTGGCAGCGCTCGCACGCAATCAGGTTGGGGACCGCAGCCTTCCACTGCGACCGGCGGTGGCGCGTGTTGCTGCGCGACATCTTCCGCTTCGGAACAGCCACGGCTACTTCTCCTGCTTCTCGTCGACGCCCGCTTCCGCGTCGGCGCCGCTGATCTCGTCCTTCTCGCCGGGTTCGAGTGAACCTGCGAGTCCCTGCAGTGCCGCCCAACGGATGTCGACGGCATCGTGGTGGTGGTCCGGGTCGTCCGCCAGCCGGGCTCCGCACTGGGAGCACAGGCCGGGGCAGTCGTCCTGGCACACCGGCTGCATCGGCAGTGCGAGCACCACCGCATCACGCAGCACGGGTTCGAGGTCGAACAAGCCGTCCTCGATGAAGAGCGTGTCCTCGTCTTCCTCGGCGTCGTCGGCCGGCTCCGCTTTCACACGGCCCCGGTCGTCGGCGTCAGGGTACGAGAACATCTCCTGGAAATCCGCTTCGAGCTGCTGCTCCAGCGGCTCCAGACACCTTACGCACTCCCCCTTGGCGCGTGCACGGGCGGTGCCTGTGACAAGCACACCTTCCATGACCGACTCCAGGCGGAGTTCGAGCTCCACCGGCGCGCCTTCCGGCACTCCGATGACTCCCGCGAGACCGAAGTCCTTGGGAGCGTCGATCTCACGGGTCAGGCGCTGCAGCGCGCCAGGACGCCGCCCCAGCTCGTGTGTGTCGAACACAAGAGGGTTGCGGTGGTCGAGGCGGGCGTTCAGAGCCATTCCTGCTTTCGATCTTCGATGCTCGGCCGCCCGTCTTCCGGGCAGCGGTGATCGCAGAGGTACACGCGACCGAAGAGCCAGGATACTGGACCTTCCGCCCACGGCCCAATCCGGTCCCCGTGCGGGCACTTACTGCCCGCCGCGACCCTGTTCGTAGGCGCGCAGCTGCTCGGCACTGATCATGGTCGTGTCGAAGAAGCTGGTCTCGTCGAGGGCGTGCGGCTGATGTGGCTGCTGCTGTTCCGGCTGGACGTGCCCCTGCTGGACGTGGGCGGGGTCGTAGGCGGCCTGCTGACCGTCGTACCCCTGGTAGGCGTACGGGTCGGCCGACTGGTAGCCGTACGGGTCGGCGGGCTGCTGGGCGTACGCCTGCTGGTAGCCGCCGTACGGGTCGGCGGGCTGCTGGTAGCCGTACTGGTCCTGCTGGCCGTACTGCTGCTGGGCCGGGATCTCCGCCGCCCGGGGCTGTACCCCCAGGGAATCCGGGGAGTCGGCGAGGTCGGCCAGGTAGTCGGCGTCGCTGGTGTGCTGCCTGGGGCTGCCGTCGTCGTCCTGGCCGAGGGCGCCGAGGTCGTCGGAGGCGATACGGCCGTGCAGGGTCTGCCGGCCGCGGCCGACGGCCTCCAGGGTCTTGGCGAGGACGGCCTCGAAGGCGCCGAGCTTCACGTCGACGTATTTGTCGGCGTTGAGGCGCAGGGTCTCGGGGTCGTGGCTGCGCTCGGGGGCATCCTCGTCCTCGTACCCCTGCTCGTCGAGGCCGGGTCCGGTGCCGAGGAGCTTCTCGCGGCCGCGGCCGACCGAGCCGAGGGTCTTGGTGAGGACGACCTCGAAGTTGGCGAGCTTGGAGTCGACGTAGTCGTCGGCCTCGGCGCGGACGTCCTCGGCCTCCTTGCGGGCCTCGGCGAGGATGCGGTCCGCCTCGTTCTGGGAGCGGCGGGCGACCTCCGTGTCGGAGATCAGCGAGCCGCGCTCCTCGTGGGCGGTCCGGATGATCCGGTCGGCCTCCTGACGGGCCTGCTCGACCATGTGTTCCCGGTCGCCGATCAGCTCCTGTGCCTGTGCGAGGGAGCCGGGCAGGGCCGCGCGCACCTCTTCCAGCATCGCGAGAAGGTCGGCGCGGTTGACCACGCACGAGGCCGACATGGGCATCGACCGGGCACTGGAGACCGAGGAGACGATCTCGTCGAGCTTCTTCTGCACGTCCACCGTGTGCTCGCCACTCTCTACAGCTGTGATGAAGACGGACGGGTCGACTGTACGACTCCTGTCGCCCCGCCCGACACCGAGTGACGGTTTGTCAGTTCTTCGTCAGCTCGCCGGTCAGTCCTTCTTGAGGCGGCCGTCGAGGGCTTCCAGGACGAGCGGCGGCACGAGGTGGGAGACGTCCCCGCCCCAGGCGGCCACCTCCTTGACCAGCGAGGAGGACAGGAAGCTGTAGGTGGGGTTGGTCGGCACGAAGAGCGTCTCGACGCCGGACAGACCGTTGTTCATCTGGGCCATCTGGAGTTCGTAGTCGAAGTCGCTGACGGCTCGCAGGCCCTTGACGATGGCCGGGATGTCGCGCTGCTTGCAGAAGTCGACGAGGAGGCCGTGGAAGGACTCGACCCGGACGTTTCCGAACTCGGCGGTGACCTGGCGGATCAGATCGATCCGCTCGTCGATCTCGAACAGGCCCTTCTTGGACTTGTTGATCATGACCGCGACATAGACCTCGTCGTACAGACGGGAGGCGCGGGAAATGATGTCGAGGTGTCCGTTGGTGATCGGGTCGAACGACCCGGGACAGACGGCGCGGCGCACTAGTGATCCCTCGCTCTCCGGTCCGGTCATCGTGCGTCTTCGCACGTAGAGGCGGCGCGACCGTACCAAAACGTTCCCTCGCCGTAGCGACGGGCCCGGAGCGCTTCGAAGCCGTCCGGCCACGCGAATTCGCCGCCTCTGGTGCTGCGCTCCACGGTGACGAGGGCTTCGGCCGTGAGCCAGCCCCCCGCCCGGAGTGTGAGCAGGATCTCGCGAAGATCGTCGTCCGGAACGGCGTAGGGCGGGTCGATGAAGACGATGTCGTACGGCTGTGTGGACGCCGTCTGAACAACCTGTTCCGCCTTGCCCGCCCTGACCTCGGCGCCGGGCAGCCCGAGCGACTTGACGTTCTCGCGGACGATGCGGGCGGCGCGGGGGTCGGCCTCCACGAGGAGGGTGTGGCCTGCGCCGCGGCTGAGCGCCTCCAGGCCTACGGCGCCGGAGCCGGCGTACAGGTCGAGGACCCGTTCGCCGTCCAGGGGGCCACCCAGGAGTGCCTGCCAGGTGGAGAAGAGGCCTTCTCGGGCGCGGTCGGAGGTGGGGCGTGTGCCGGTGCCCGGCGGGACGGCTAGGCGTCGTCCGCCGGCTGTGCCGGCGATCACGCGGGTCATCTGGGGGTCCTTGTTCGAGGGATGGATGAGGGATGGGGCCGGGTTCAGTTTCGCAGGAGGGGGTGGGGGGGTGCGCTGTGGTGTTGGCGACTGCGGGCCGGTGGGGGCTGGTCGCGCAGTTCCCCGCGCTCCTTTGGGGCGCGCTGCCCCTGGGCGGAGAGAAAATGGCTCACCCCTTGTCCAGGTACTGCTCCCTCTCCTCGTCCAGTAGGGCGTCGAGCGCTGTACGTAGGCCCGGGAGGTTCTCCAGTTCCGGGTCGGCGACGACGACTGCTGCCGCCTCCTCTCTCGCCTCCGCGATGATTTCCTCGTCGTCGATGACCGTGAGCATGCGGAGGGATGTGCGGGCGCCCGACTGGGCCTGGCCCAGGACGTCGCCCTCTCTGCGTTGTTCGAGGTCGATGCGGGAGAGTTCGAAGCCGTCGAGGGTGGCCGCGACGGCGTTGAGGCGCTGGCGGGCCGCGCTCGCCTCGGGCATCTCGCTGACCAGGAGGCAGAGACCGGCCGCCGAGCCACGGCCGACGCGGCCCCGGAGCTGGTGGAGCTGGGAGACGCCGAAGCGGTCGGCGTCCATGATGACCATCGCCGTCGCGTTGGGCACGTTGACGCCGACCTCGATGACCGTCGTGGCCACCAGGACGTCCGTCTCACCGGCGGCGAAGCGGCGCATCACGGCGTCCTTGTCGTCGGGGTGCATCCGGCCGTGCAGGATCTCGACCTTGAGTCCTTGGAGGGGTCCCCGGGTGAGCTGGTCGGCCACCTGTACGACGGCTAGCGGCGGGCGCTTCTCCGCCTCGTCCTCCGCCGACTTCCTGGCCTTCTTGGGGTCGTCCTCCTCGTCGCCGATGCGCGGGCAGACCACGTACGCCTGGTGGCCGCCCTCGACCTCCTCGCGCACGCGCTCCCATGCGCGCGCCAGGAAATGGGGTTTGTCGGCGGCCGGGACGACATGACTGGCGATGGGCGAGCGGCCGGCCGGGAGCTGGTCCAGGACGGACGTCTCCAGGTCGCCGAAGACGGTCATGGCGACCGTCCGGGGAATGGGCGTGGCGGTCATCACCAGCAGATGCGGGGGCTGTTTGCCCTTGCCCCGGAGTGCGTCGCGCTGTTCGACGCCGAAGCGGTGCTGTTCGTCGACCACCACCAGGCCGAGGTCGTGGAACTGGACCTTGTCCTCGATCAGCGCGTGCGTACCGATCACGAGCCCCGCCTCGCCGGTGACGAGGTCGAGGAGCGCCTGGCGGCGGGCCGCGGTGCCCATGGAGCCGGTCAGGAGGACCACCTTGGTGGCCTTGTCCGCGCCGCCGAGCATCCCGCCCTCGGCCAACTCCCCCATCATCTCGGTGATCGACCGGTGGTGCTGCTGGGCGAGCACCTCGGTGGGCGCGAGCATCGCGGCCTGACCGCCCGCGTCGACCACGGCGAGCATGGCGCGGAGGGCCACCATTGTCTTCCCCGAACCAACCTCCCCCTGGAGCAGCCGGTGCATCGGATGCTCCGCCGCCAGGTCGTCGAAGATCTCCTTGGAGACCTTCTGCTGGCCCTCCGTGAGGGTGAAGGGCAACTTCGCGTCGAAGGCCGTGAGGAGGCCGTCCGGGGTCGGTCTGCGGGGGACCGCCGGGAGTTGGGCGTCCGCGTGGCGGCGGCGGGCCAGGGCGATCTGGAGGACGAACGCCTCGTCCCACTTGAGGCGGGTGCGCGCGTCCTCGATGTCCGCCTTGGTGTGCGGGCGGTGGATCTTCAGGAGGGCCTCGGGGAGGGTGGCCAGGCCCCTGCCCTCCCGAAGGGAGGGGGGCAGCGGGTCGACGGCCTCCTGGGCGAGGTCCAACACCGTCTGCAGCGACTTGGCGATCTTCCAGGACTCCAGCTTCGCCGTGGCGGGGTACAGCGGGATCAGCGCGCCCGCCCAGGAGCCGACCGTCTCCGCCGCCTCGTCGGTGTCGCCGCGCAGCAACTCGTACGCCGGATGGGCGAGTTGGAGACGGCGGTTGAAGACCGAGACCTTGCCGGCGAACAGGGCTCGGGTGCCGGGGAGGAGTTCCTTGTGGGGTTTGTGGACTCCGGCGCCGAAGAAGACCAGTTGGAGCCGGCCGCTGCCGTCCGTGATGGTGACTTCCAGTCGCTGGCCCTTGCCGCCCCGGGCCTTCGAGGAGGCGAAGGTGTGCAGGCGTGCGTCGGCCACCTGGGCGACCACCGTCACGTGTTCGTCCATGG
Organism: Streptomyces sp. GQFP; assembly: GCF_021545335.1. Classification (GTDB taxonomy): domain Bacteria; phylum Actinomycetota; class Actinomycetes; order Streptomycetales; family Streptomycetaceae; genus Streptomyces. The sequence continues at coordinate 2,532,014 of NZ_CP089312.1, forward strand.
GGAGGTCGGCCAGGTGGGTGAGCTGGCCCCGCTCCTCGTACCTGCGCGGATAGTGGTGCAGGAGGTCGCCGACGGTGTGCAGGCCGAGGTGCTCGGCCATCACCTTCGCGGTGGCGGGGCCGAGCACTGATTTCAGTGGTTGCTTCAGTGGTTCTTCCAGTGCGGGCACGAGATCCATTGCACACCACACCACTGACATTCCCGTATACGTATAGCGAATCCGCTGGTCAGACGGCTCGTTCGGGGCCTAGGATGGCGCGCCCGGCCATCCCCCGCGGTCACCGCCTCACCGGGACCGCCCGACCCCGCGCCGTCGCCAGAACCTGGTCCCCCCTCCGGCGCTGCGACGATGGACTCCCAGACCTCACAGTCATCCCAGTCACCGCATACGTTCCAGGTCGACCTGCGCGGCCTCGTGGACCTGCTCTCCCATCACCTCTACTCCAGCCCCAAGGTCTATCTGCGCGAGCTGCTGCAGAACGCCGTGGACGCGATCACCGCCCGGCGCGCGGAGCAGCCCGACGCCCCGGCGCGGGTGCGGCTGTACGCCGAGGGCGGCACCCTGCGGGTCGAGGACTCCGGGGTCGGTCTCACCGAGGCGGACGTGCACAACCTGCTGGCGACCATCGGCCGCAGTTCCAAGCGGGCGGACCCCGGCGACATCCAGGAGGCGCGTTCGGAGTTCCTCGGCCAGTTCGGGATCGGGCTGCTGGCCTGTTTCGTCGTGGCCGAGCGGATCAGGGTCGTCAGCCGCAGCGCCCGTACGCCGGACGCGCCGCCCGTGGAGTGGACGGCCGCGGACGACGGTTCGTACACCGTGCGTACGCTCCCCGACGACGCCCGGCCCGAACCGGGCACCACCGTGCACCTGGTGGCGCGGCCCGGGGCGGGTGAGTGGCTCACCGAGGAGCGGGTGCTGGCGCTGGCGCGGGACTTCGGGTCGCTGCTGCCGTACGACGTGCGGGTGGGCGACGAGGCCGTCACCGATCTGCCCGCGCCCTGGAACCGTCCGTACCCGTCGCCCGCCACCCGGAGGGTGGCTCTTCAGCGGCACTGTCACGACCTGTTCGGGTTCTCGCCGCTGGACTCGATCGACCTGGACGTGCCGCTCGCGGGGATCCGCGGGGTGGCGTACGTCCTGCCGTCCTCGGTGAGTCCGGCGCAGCGCGCGAGTCACCGTGTGCATCTGAAGGGCATGCTGCTCACCGAGCGGGCCGAACAGCTGCTGCCCGACTGGGCGTTCTTCGTGCGGTGCGTGCTGGACACGGACAGTCTGCGGCCGACGGCTTCGCGCGAGTCGCTGTACGAGGACGAGACGCTGGCCGCCGTACGCGAGGCGCTGGGGGAAAGGATTCGCTCCTGGTTGACCGGGCTCGCCGCCGGTGATCCGGAGCGGCTGGCCGCGTTCCTGTCGGTGCACCACCTGGGCGTCAAGTCCCTGGCCAGGCACGACAAGGAGATGCTGCGCACGATGCTGCCGTGGCTCCCCTTCGAGACGACCGACGGGCAGCTGTCCCTGGAGGAGTTCGCGCAGCGGCATCCGGTGGTGCACTTCACCCGGAGCGTCGAGGAGTACCGGCAGGTCGCGCCGATCGCGTCCGCACAGGGCGTCGGTGTCGTCAACGGCGGCTACACGTACGACAGTGAGCTGATCGAGGCGCTGCCGTCGGTGCGCCCGGGGACCGTGGTCGCCGAGCTGGACGCCGACACCGTGACCGCCCACCTGGACGCCGTCGACCCGGCCGAGGAGCTGGCCCTGGCGGCGTTCATGGGGGCCGCGCGGGCCAGACTCGACCCCCTGGGGTGCGATGTCGTCCTGCGCGCCTTCCACCCGCTGTCGGTGCCCGCGCTGCACCTGGACGACCGGGCGGCCCGGCACGAGCAGGCCCGCGCGGAGGCCGAGGAGCAGGCCGACGACCTGTGGGCCGGCATCCTCGGCTCGCTGCGGGGCAGCGCCCCGCGCGCGCGGCTGGTGCTCAACCATCTCAACCCGCTGATCCGGAGGATCAGTTCCCTTGACGACCCGGAACTGATCGGCACCGCCACGGAGTCCCTGTACGGGCAGGCGCTGCTCATGGCGCAGCGCCCGCTGCGGCCCGCGGACTCCGCGCTGCTGAACCGTGCGTTCATCGGCCTCCTGGAGTGGGCCACCCACAGCGATCCCACGGAGCCCACGGAGGACGGCCGGCGATGAACGAGATCAAGGACTTCGACGCGCTCCGCGAGGCCATGGCACTCAACTCCGAGCAGCCCGAGGGACCGGCCCGCAACGCGCGCGCGGAGCAGCTGCTCGCGGAGGCCGAGAAGCTGAACATCCCGCTCGCCGTGATCGAGGCGCTCGGGCACCAGCTGAAGGCCTACAACTACAGCTCCGAGAAGGACCGGATGTTCGTCCCCTTCGCGCGTCTGCTGCGCATGTGGGACGAGCGGCCGGAGGACTTCGACGAGTACGAGGTCCACACGCTGCACTGGGTCTTCAAGTGGATGACCACGGGCATGCTGGACCAGCCGCACATCCCCTTGGCCTCCATCGAGAAGTGGCTCGGCGAGATGGAGCACCGCTACCGGCTCGCCGGACACTCCGAACGGGCCGTGCGCGGCGCCGAGTTCAGTGTGGCCGCGCATGTCGGCGACCTGGCGCGGGCCGAACGGGCGTACGCGGCCTGGCTGGCCGCCGACCGCGACAGCATGGCCGACTGCCATGCCTGCGAACTGCACAGCCAGGGCTGGTGGCAGGCCGAGCGGGGTGCGGACGCGGAGGCGCTCGACCTGTGGCGGCCGGTCCTGGAGGGCGAGTTCACGTGCGCCCACGAGCCGCACACCGTCCTGGCGTCCTCCCTGGGTCCGCTGCTGCGCCTGGGCCGCCTGGACGAGGCCCGCGCGCACCACCTGCGGGGCTTCCGGCTGGTGCGGCCCATGGAGAGCATGCGGGGCGCGTACGCGGACCACGTCGAGTTCTGCGCGCTCACCGGGAACGAGGCGCGGGGCCTGGAGCTGCTCGCGGAGCGTCCCGCGTACTTCACGGACTCCGGGCAGCCGCGCAGCCAGATGGACTTCATGGCCGCCGTGGCACTCCTGATGGACCGGTTGACCGGGCTGGGCATGGGCGCCCAGTCGGTGCCGGGCCCGGCCGGACGCGACTGGACCGCCCGCGAACTCGCCGTCCACGCGCGCGAGGAGGCCCTTTCGCTCTCCGCGCGCTTCGACGCCCGCAACGGCACGTCGTACGTCGGCGATGACGTCCGCGCGCGCATGGCGCAGGTTCCCCTGGTGGACCGGCTGCCGCTGGGCGTACGGGCGTCCGGCGTCCCCGCGCCCCGCAGGGCGCCGGTGACGCGGCCCGCCGAGCCGCAGGCCCAGGCGCCGGCGCCGGACGACCTGCCCGCGCTGCTCGCCGAGGCCCGCCGGATGTCGGACGGGCTGCTCCCGAACGCGATGGAGGCGTGGGCGGCCGTCTCCCGGGCCGCCGAGGGCGTCGAGCTATCGGTGTCCGACCAGGCGGAGATCGTCGACCACAAGGCCATGGAGGGCGGTCCTGAGGGCATCACGCTCTTCGAGCGGGCCGCCGAGCTGTACGCCGAGGCAGGTGACCCCGGCGAGGCCCTGGCAGCCCGCGCCCGCGCCGCGTACGCCCGCGCCCTGGAGGGCGACGTGGACGCGGCCCTGGCCGCCGTCTCCGAGCCGTACGAGGAGGTCCTCGCGCTCTACTCCGACGAGGGCACCGGCGTACGGCAGGCCGCGGCGGTCCTGATGGGGCGCGCCCGCATCCTCATGCGCCAGGTCGAGGAGACCGGCACCGACCGTGCCCTGGCCGCCGCCGAGAACGCCGTACGGGAGCTGCTGGCGCTCGTCGACGGGCACGCCGGGGACGACGTACGGCTCGCCTCACGGGGCGCGGAGGCCCAGGCCATGCTCGGTGAACTGGCGACGCGCGCCGGGGACCTGGAAGGCGCCGCGGAGCTGTTCACCTGGGCCACGGACGCGTTCGTCGCGGCGGGGCTGCCGTGGTTCGCGGTGGAGTACGAGGCCCGGCTGGCCGGACTCTCCCACCATCTCGGCGACATCGCCGGGGCCGAGCGGGCGCTGCGGGGAGCCCTGGAGCACGGCGGGACGTATCTGGAGGCGGCGGGGCACGCCCAGCTGAACCTCCAGCTCGCCGAGATCCTCGGGGCGCGTGACGAGGTCGGCGAGGCTGCTGACCACGCCCTGGAGGCCGCGCACTGGGCCGACGAGGCGGGCGAGGGCCCGACGCTGGGGGCCTGGGCCAGGCATCTGCTCGGCGGTTTCCTCCTCCGGCAGGGCCGGTGGGCGGAGGCGGCCGAGGTGCTGGAGTCGGCGCTGCCCGATCTGAGCGCCGAATCGCACGGCGACGGAGCGGTCGTCCAGACGCTGTGGTGGCTCGCCGACTGCCTGGCCGAGCTGGGCGAGCACCGCGAGTCGGCCGAACGCCGTCTCAAGGCCGCGGAGATCGCCCGGCACTGGCCGGAGCAGCAGGACCACGCGACCCTCGCCCACCTCGCCGCCGAGTCCCTCGGTCAGGCCGGGCTGCCCGCCGAGGCCGACCAGGCCTACGAACGCGCCGGCGACCTGTGGCGCTCGCTCGGCAATGTGCACGGCCTGGTGCGTGCCCTGCGCGCCCGCGCGTGGCTGGCGCTGCGCACGGAGGCGGGTCTGACGGGGGCACGCCTCCGGATGCAGGACGCGGTGCGCGAGTGCACGCAGGCCCTGTCGGAGGCGGACGACCTGGAGTCCCGCGAGCAGCTCGGCGCCGAACTCGCCCACTCCCACCGCCAGTTCGGCGACCTGCTGGCCCGCTCGGCCGCCGAGGACGCGGAGGACGGTGCGATCGAGGCCGCCTTCGAGGAGGCGCTGGCCCAGATGACGAAGGCGATCGCGGTGTTCTCCTCACTGGGTGAGGAGGGCCTCCACGGCCGCACCGGCGCGGAGCTGGCCGCGGGTTGGCTGGAGGCGGACCTCAGCCGGCCTGCGGAGGCGGCGGCACGCGCGCGTGGGGTGCTGCGGGCGTACGGCGGCTCCGCCGAGGACCCGGACGCCGAGACGGTCCGGGCCCGACGGGCCGAGGCAGAACAGATGCTCCAACTGATGGAGGAACAGGAGGCCGAGTAAGGGCCCCAAGTTTCCTCGCCCCCGCCGCCCCTACCCGTCCCATCCTCGGGGGCTGCCGCCCCCGAACCCCCGCTACGGCCCTGAACGGGCCTTGTCCTCAAACGCCGGACGGGCTGAGTAGTCAGCCCGTCCGGCGTTTGAGGACAAAGGGGGGTCTGGGGGCGCAGCCCCCAGGGATGGGAACGGGTAGGGGCGGCGGGGGCGAGTCACTCCACGCCGATGAGCAGCAGCGCCCCCTGCCGTCCCCCCCGGTACACCACCGTGTCGACAGCCAAGTAGCCCTCGCGGACCCGTGCTTCAAGGTGCGTCGCGATTGTCTCTGGTGCCTCGTCGCCGAGGACCAGGGTCACCATCTCGCCGCCTGCCTGGAGCATCCGGTCGATGACCGCCACCGCCGTAGCCGTGACGTCCGAGCCGATCACGGCTACGTCGCCGTCGATGAGGCCGAGGACGTCGCCGGTCTGGCAGATCCCGGCCATCGTCCAGGACTGCCGTTCCGCGACGGCGAGTTCGGCGTAGCGGGTCGCGCCCGCCGCCGAGGTCATCGCGACGACGTCCTCGTCGAACCGCCGCTCCGGTTCGTGCACGGCGAGCGCGGCGATGCCCTGGACCGCCGAGCGGGTCGGGATCAGGGCCACGCGGATCCCCTCCGAGCGGGCCTGCTCGGCAGCCGCGGCAGCGGTGTGGCGCAGATCGGCGTCATTGGGCAGCAGCACGACCTCGCGCGCGTGGGCCCGCCGTACGGCCTCGACCAGCTCCCCGCTCGCGGGGGGTTCGCCCGGCCGCGCGAGCACGGTGGTCGCGCCGGCCTCGCCGTACAGCCCGGCCAGCCCCTCCCCCGGCACGACGGCCACGACAGCCCGCTGCACCCGCTCCCGGTGCGGCCGTCCGGCGCCCCCGGTGTGCACGTCGCCGACCCCGAAGTGCGTGATCCGGATCCGGTAGGGCCGCCCCGCCTCGACGCCCGCCTCCACGGCGGCACCGGCGTCGTCGACATGGACGTGCACGTTCCACAGCCCGTCGCCGCCGACCACCACGAGCGAGTCCCCTAGCCGGTCGAGCCGCTCCCGGAGCCGGGCGACGGCCGCGTCCTCCGCCTCCAGGAGGTAGATCACCTCGAAGGCGGGACCGGAGGCGCCGTCCTCGTCGACACAGTCGACCGGATCGTCCAGAGCGTCGGAGGAGCGCACAGGCACGCGCACGCGTGCCGCCCCCGCACCGCCACCACCACCCCCCGGCGCCTCCCCCCGGAACGTCTCCACCAACGCCCCGAGCACCGTCACCAGCCCCCGCCCGCCCGCGTCGACGACGCCCGCGCGCCCCAGGACGGCCAGTTGCCCCGGGGTGGCGGCCAGCGCGGTCGAGGCACCCTCGTACGCGGCTCTGGCGACCGTCCCGCAGTCGCCCTCCGCCCCCGCCGCGGCGTCGGCGGCGGCCGAGGCGACCGTGAGGACCGTGCCCTCGACCGGATGGACCACGGCCTCCCGGGCGGCGTCGGCCGCGCGCCGCAGAGCCAGGCACAGAGCGGGACCGCCGACGTGAGCACTCTCACCGCCCGTCTCGCCTTCCGCGTCGGCGGCGAGCACCTGGGCCATGCCGCGCAGCAGCTGCGCCAGGATCGTGCCGGAGTTGCCGCGCGCCCCTATCAGCGCGCCGTGGGCCATCGCCCGGGCCGCGTCTGCCAGCGTGGGAGCCCCGGAGGGACCGCTCGCGCCCGCCCCCGCCTCGTGCCCCGCGAACGCCGCCTCTACCGCCGCGTACGCCGACTCCAGCGTCAGATACAGGTTGGTGCCGGTGTCGCCGTCGGCCACCGGGTAGACATTGATCGCGTCGATCTCCTCGCGCGCCCGCCCCAGCGCGGCCAGCGCGAGTCCGCACCAGGTGCGGACCGCGAGAGCATCGAAGAATGTCTGCGGCACCTGCGGCACCTGTGCCTCCTTGAGCTGCTGGACGTGGCACGCAGCGTAGACCCCGGGTGAATGCCTGGTGGCCCGGGGCGGGAGCGAGGCCCTGATCAGCCATGGTAGTTTCGTTGTACTGGCGCAGTCGTTGTATGCTGCTCCGGTTGCCCGATCGAGACGGCCATCCCAGATGGTCTTCGCACATCGGGCCTTCTCCCTGGCACCGCCACTCAGATCCTACGATCCTGATCCCGGCATGCCGGGATCAACCCGTAAGAGCATCTGAAGTCTTTGGAGTGACCCGTGGCTGCCAACTGCGACGTCTGCGGCAAGGGGCCGGGCTTCGGCAACGCCATCTCCCACTCGCACCGCCGTACACCCCGTCGCTGGAACCCGAACATCCAGCGCGTACGTACCGTGGTCGGTGGGACGCCGAAGCGCGTGAACGCTTGCACCTCGTGCATCAAGGCCGGCAAGGTCTCGCGCTGACGCTCAGCTAGCGCGCGGCCACTGCTGGTTCGCTGCTCAGAGCCGGTCCACCTCGGTGGACCGGCTTTTTGCCGTACCCAGATACCGTCTATGTACGGAACCGCCAGCCGTGATCCACCGGCCCGATCCCGCCCCCCAGCGCGAACCCGGCCGCGATCGCCCCGGTGACGTACTCCTTCGCCGCCGTCACTGCCGCCGGCACCGACTCACCCCTCGCCAGTCCCGACGCGATCGCCGACGCCAGCGTGCAGCCCGTGCCGTGCGTATGCCGGTTGTCGTGGCGCGGGGCGCGCAGCCAGTGCTCCTCGGAGCCGTCCGTGAGCAGGTCCACGGCCTCGCCGGGCAGATGCCCGCCCTTGATCAGCGCCCACCGCGGCCCGAACGCCAGCACGGCCGCCGCGCCCTCGCGCAACTGACCTTCCGATTCGACCCGTACACCCGTGAGCTGGGCCACCTCGTCGAGGTTCGGCGTCGCCACGGTCGCCACCGGCAGCAGCTTCGTCCGTACGGAGTCCAGTGCGGAGGCGGCCAGCAGCGGGTCCCCGTGCTTGGAGACGCCCACCGGGTCGACGACCGTCGGCACGTCCGTCGCCGCGAGCAACTCGGCGACCGCCTCGACCAGTTCGGCCGAGGCGAGCATCCCGGTCTTGACCGCCTGTACGCCGATGTCGTCGACGACGCTGCGGTACTGGGCCAGCACAGCCTCCACCGGCAGCTCCCAAGCACCCTGCACACCAAGGGAGTTCTGCGCGGTGACCGCCGTGAGCACGCTCATGCCGTGCACGCCGAGCGCCAGCATCGTCTTCAGGTCGGCCTGGATTCCCGCGCCACCGCCGGAGTCGGAGCCGGCGACAGTCAGCACGCGCGGAGGCACGCTCCTGGCTCCGCTCACGACTCGATGTCCGCGAAGTGGTCCCAGCCGCCCTTGCTGGTCCAGGGAGCGCCGTCGACCGTCACCTGGGGCAGCGCCGACGGGTTGAGGACCTCGCCGATCACCTTCCAGCGGGCCGGCAGCTTCACGTCCGGCGGGAAGGTCGCCACGATCGCGTGGTCCTCGCCACCGGTGAGCACCCACTGCATGGGATCGACGCCGACGGCCTGCCCGATGTCGTTCATCTGGGACGGGATGTCGATCGCGCCCGACCGGATGTCGATCCGGACCTTGCTGGCCTCCGCGATGTGCCCGAGGTCGGCGATCAGCCCGTCGCTCACATCGCACATCGCGGTCGCGCCGAGACCGGCCGCCGCCGGGCCCGCGTGGTACGGCGGTTCGGGGCGCCGGTGGGCCTCGACGAAGGCGCGCGGGGAGCGGAAACCGCGCGAGAGCACCGCGTGCCCGGCCGCCGACCAGCCCAGCCACCCGGTCACCGCGACGACGTCACCGGGCCGGGCACCGCCCCGGACGACCGGCTCGTGGTTGCGCAGATCACCGAGCGCGGTGATGGACACCATGATCGTGTCCCCCCGCACGACATCACCGCCCACCACGGCCGCGCCCGCGACCTGGCACTCGTCACGCAGACCGTCCATCAGTTCGACGGGCCAGGTGACCGGAAGGTCGGCGGGGACGACCAGGCCGAGCAGCAGTGCGGTCGGTACGGCGCCCATGGCGGCGATGTCCGCGAGGTTCTGGGCGGCCGCCTTGCGGCCCACGTCGTACGCGGTGGACCAGTCCCGGCGGAAGTGCCGCCCCTCCAGGAGGATGTCGGTGCTCGCCACGACCCTGCGGTCGGGCGCGGCGACCACGGCGGCGTCGTCGCCGGGGCCGACCCGGACCGCCGGGGTGGTGGTGAGCCGGGAGGTCAGCTCCCTGATGAGCCCGAACTCCCCCAGCTCTCCCACAGTGCCCTTCATAGACGTACGTCCCCTTCTGGTGCTGTCCCCGTTGCTGCCCGTGTTGCTGTCCGTGCCCGGTCGCGAGGCCCCGTCGGCCTCGGTACGGTCGAGGTGACCGTCAACCTGTGCTTCGTGCGCACCCCGGCGCGGGTGCCCCGGCCGCCGCGGGTCTCCCCCTGGCGCGCGGCGACGCGATACCGTGGCGTTCCTTTTCCCCACATGATCCTCGTGGCCGCCCTGGAGGTTCCGTGGTACAGGCGTACATCCTGATCCAGACGGAGGTCGGCAAAGCGTCGACCGTCGCCGAGACGATCAGCAAGATCCCGGGGGTGATCCAGGCCGAGGATGTGACAGGACCGTACGACGTGATTGTGCGCGCCCAGGCCGACACAGTGGACGACCTCGGCCGCATGGTGGTCGCCAAGGTCCAGCAAGTGGACGGCATCACCCGCACCCTGACCTGCCCGGTGGTGCACTTGTAGCCCCCGTCTACCCTGTGCCGGTGCACTTCTTCTTCCGTCACCGGCCGCTCGCTCTGCCCGTGCTCGCCCTGTTGATCGTCGTCACGGGCTGCTCCTCCGCAGACGACAGCACCTCGGTCACGGTTCCCGAGCCGGACGGGAAGGCGATGAAGCTGTGCCGGAACCTGGACGAGGCGCTGCCGGCGAAGGTGGACGGTCTTGACCGGGACGACCCCGAGCCCCGGTCCGCACTGACCGCGGGCTGGGGCAGCCCGGCGATCATACTGCGCTGCGGTGTTGTGAGGCCGCCCAAGATGACCGACCCCAAGGTCGCCACGGGGGCGGATCCTGATGCGGTGGGGGGTGAGGTGAACGGGGTCGGGTGGCTGATGGAGAAACGGGACGACAGGTCGTCCCGGTTCACCACGTCCTCGCGGCTTGCCTATGTCGAGGTGACTGTTCCGTCGGGGCGGGACACCTCTGGGGCGCTTGTTGATCTGGCTGCCGCTATTAAGAAGACGGTGCCTGTGGGGATTGCCGACTAGGCGCCGTAGTGGGGCTGTTGCGTTGTCGGGTGCTGGTCCGTTGTGGCTTGTCGCGCAGTTCCCCGCGCCCCTTTGGGGCGCTCCTCTACCTCAGGCCTGTTGAGCGGCGCAGGGCTGCCTGTACCAGGCGGTCCACCAGCTCGGGGTAGTCCACGCCCGTCTCTTCCCACATCCTCGGGTACATGGAGATCGGGGTGAAGCCGGGCATCGTGTTGATCTCGTTGATGACGAACTCGCCGTCTTCCGTGAGGAAGAAGTCCGCGCGGACCAGGCCCTCGCAGGAGGCCGCGTCGAAGGCCTCCACCGCCAGGCGGCGTACGTCCGCCGTCTGCTCCTCGGTGAGGGGGGCGGGAACGATTCCGTCGGCCGAGTCGATGTACTTGGCCTCGAAGTCGTAGAAGGCGTGCGACTGGACCGGCGGGATCTCGGCGGGTACGGAGGCACGCGGGCCGTCCTCGAACTCCAGCACCCCGCACTCGATCTCGCGCCCGCGCAGCGCGGCCTCCACGATGATCTTGGGGTCGTGGCGCTGGGCCTCGGCGATCGCCTCGTCGAGGCCGCTCAGTTCGTCGACCTTGGTGATGCCGAACGACGATCCCGCGCGCGCGGGCTTCACGAACAGCGGCCAGCCGTACTCGCCGGCGAAGTCGATGATCTTCTTGCGGGCGGCCGACTCGTCGCGCTCCCACTCACGCGGCCGGATCACCACGTACGGGCCGACCTTGAGGCCGAACGACGTGAACACCCGCTTCATGTACTCCTTGTCCTGGCCGACGGCCGAGGCGAGCACGCCCGCGCCGACGTACGGGACACCGGAGAGTTCCAGCAGTCCCTGGAGGGTGCCGTCCTCGCCGTAGGGGCCGTGCAGCACGGGGAAGACGACGTCCACCTCGCCGAGGGCCTTGGGCACCGATCCCGGTTCGCTGTAGACGACTTCGCGGTTCGAGGGATCGACGGGGAGGACTACTCCGCCCTCCCTCGACTCAGCCAGCTGGTCGACGTTCGGCGCCTTGCGGTCGACGATCGCCATGCGCTCCGGTTCGTCCGCGGTGAGCGCCCAGCGGCCGTCCTGGGTGATGCCGATCGGCAGGACGTCGTACTTCGTCCGGTCGATGGCACGCAGCACGGCGCCGGCGGTGACCACGGAGATCCCGTGTTCGGAGCTGCGACCGCCGAAGACGACGGCCACGCGCGGCTTGCGGGACGGCTGCCCGGGGCTCTGGGGGAGGTTCTCGGTGCTCATATCGCGTTGAGGGTACCCGGTGGTAGGGCGCTGAGTCAGCGCCCGCAGACCCCTGTTGCTCAGCGTCGTTCGGGCTTGGCGCTGCGCGACATCAGTTCCTTCAGGGCCACGACTGGCGCCTTGCCCTCGTGCACGATGCCGACGACCGTCTCCGTGATCGGCATGTCGACACCGTGCCTGCGGGCCAGATCCAGCACGCTCTCACAGGACTTGACGCCCTCCGCGGTCTGCTTGGTGACCGCGATGGTCTCCTGCAGGGTCATGCCCTTGCCGAGGTTGGTGCCGAAGGTGTGGTTGCGGGAGAGGGGCGAGGAGCAGGTCGCCACCAGGTCTCCCAGGCCCGCGAGTCCGGAGAAGGTGAGCGGGTCGGCGCCCATCGCGAGGCCGAGGCGGGTGGTCTCGGCGAGGCCGCGCGTGATGAGCGAGCCCTTCGCGTTGTCGCCGAGGCCCATGCCGTCGGCGATTCCGACGGCGAGACCGATCACGTTCTTGACGGCGCCGCCCAGTTCACAGCCGACGACGTCGGTGTTGGTGTACGGGCGGAAGTACGGGGTGTGGCAGACGGTCTGGAGGCGCTGGGCCACAGCGTCGTCCGTACAGGCGACCACCGCTGCGGCCGGCATCCGGGCGGCGATCTCCCGGGCGAGGTTGGGGCCCGTGACGACCGCGATCCGGTCCTGGCCGACCTTGGCGACGTCCTCGATGACCTCGCTCATCCGCATCGCGGAGCCGAGTTCGACGCCCTTCATGAGGGAGACGAGAACCGTGTCGGGGGCGAGCAGGGGCGTCCACTCGGCGAGGTTCCCGCGCAGGGTCTGCGAGGGGATGCTGAGTATCGTGAAGTCGGCGTCGCGGGCGGCTTGTGCGGGGTCCGTGGTGGCGCGGAGGTTCCCCGGGAGTTCGACTCCCGGGAAGTAGTCCGGGTTCGTACGCGTGGAGTTGATCGCCTCGGCGAGTTCGGGGCGGCGGGCCCACAGGGTCACCTCGCAGCCGGCGTCGGCGAGCACCATGCCGAAGGCGGTCCCCCACGATCCCGCGCTGAACACCGCCGCCTTGACCGGCTCGCTCACTTGCCCTGCCCCTCTTCCTGAACTTCCCGTGCCTGTGCTGCTTCTGGTACCGCGTTCAAGGCGTCCAGCGCGTGCTGTGCGTCCCGCGCGTCCTGTGCCTCTTCCGCGGCCGTACGGCGGCGCTGCTCGATCCGCTCCTGGCGCGGGTCGTACGGCGTCTTGGGCGCCTTCTCGCCGCGGATGTCCTCCAGCTGGCGGGTGATGGCGGCCATGATGGCCTCCGTCGCCTCCTTCAGGAGGTCGGGGCTCATCTCCTGGTCGTAGAACCGCGTGAGGTCAACGGGCGGGCCTGCGAGGACGTGGTGGGTCTTGCGCGGAAGGACGTTGAGCTTTCCGGCGTACGGCGGCAGCAGTTCGTTCGCGCCCCACTGGGCCACCGGGATCACCGGGCACTTGGTCTGCAGGGCGACCCGGGCGGCGCCGGTCTTGCCGGTCATGGGCCACTGGTCCGGGTCGCGGGTGATGGTGCCCTCGGGATAGAAGACGACGCACTCACCGCGCTCCACGGCGTCGATCGCGGCGCGGAAGGCGCTCAGCGCATCGGTGGTCTCGCGGTAGACGGGGATCTGTCCGGTGCCACGCATCATGGTGCCGACGAATCCCTTCTTGAAAAGCCCGCTCTTCGCCAGAAAACGCGGAACACGGCCGCTGTTGTACTGGTAGTGCGCGTAGGCGAAGGGGTCGGCATGCGAATTGTGGTTCACCGCGGTGATAAATCCACCAGCCGCCGGAATGTTCTCCGATCCGCGCCAGTCCCGCTTGATCAGAACCACCAGCGGCGGTTTGCAGATGACCGCTGCAAGGCGGTACCAGAAGCCGATTCTGCGGCGGGGCACGCGGACACCTTCCTCTAGGGCCTGGGCCAGGACCTCCGGCCGGTTGACCTGGGGGCCGCACAAGTGTCGCCCCAGGGTTCCGGTCTGTCGAGAACACCGTACGCCCCGGCACCGACACCGCCGGATGGGCTTTGGTGACAGCCAGGTGACAATGGTTGCGACCGGGAGAGCGCCGGGTGAGCAGCCGGGGTGGCCGAGGGAGGTACGGAACGCTCGTGCAGTGGACAGTGGTCATACCCCTCAAGCCCCTGGCGCGGGCCAAGAGCAGGCTCGCGGACACAGCCCACGACGGGCTCCGCCCCGGCCTCGCCCTGGCCTTCGCACAGGACACGGTGGCTGCGGTGCTCGCCTGCACGGCGGTCCGCGATGTGGCGGTCGTCACGGACGACGCCCTCGCCGCCCGCGAGCTGGCCGCGCTGGGGGCCGCGATCGTCCCCGACGAGCCCCTGGGCGGCCTGAACGCCGCTCTGGCGCACGGAGCGGCGGCCGTGCGCACAAGACGGCCGGACAGCCCCGTGGCGGCCCTGAACGCCGATCTGCCGGCCCTGCGCCCGCTGGAACTGGCCCGGGTCCTGGATGCGGCCGCCGAATTCCCCCGCGCTTTCCTCGCGGACGCGGCCACCGTCGGCACCACTCTGCTGACCGCAGGACCCGGTCAGGAATTGTCTCCGCATTTCGGCCCGCATTCCCGGACCCGCCATCGTGAATCGGGCGCCGTGGAAATCGGACTCACGACGGTGAATTCCGTACGCCAGGACGTGGACACCGGCGACGATCTGCGGGCGGCGCTCGCCCTGGGGGTCGGGGCGCGGACGGCGGCCGTGGTCGAGGGGCTGCTGATCGCGGGCCAGTAGGCTGCCGCCATGCAGGCGACCGCGTACACGTACGACGCCGAGACGCGCAGCGGCAGTGTGCTGCTCGACGACGGCACCCCCGTCCCCTTCGACGCACCGGCGTTCGACGCGGGCGGACTGAGGCTGCTGCGACCGGGGCAACGGGTGCGCATCGAGACCGAGGGAGCGACAGGGGTCGCAGGCGGCCTCCGGATCACGCTGGTCACCCTGCAGACCTTCTAACGGACCTGGCCGAAGTCGGGCGCGCGCAGCGCCCCGACAGGGGCGCGGGGAACTGCGCGACCAGCCCCCACCGGGCCCGCAGCAAAAAATGAACCGAACACGCCGCGGGCCGGACTCCCCAAGGGAGTCCGGCCCGGCGCGTGAGTACCCTCGCGCCCCTACTTGCTGCGGGCGGTGGCTTTCTTGGCGGTGGTCGTGCGGGCCGCCGTCTTGCGGGCGGGGGCCTTCTTGGCCGTCGCCTTCTTGGCCGGGGCCTTCTTCGCGGCGGTCTTCTTCGCCGTGGCCGTGGTCTTCTTGGCCGCCGCGGACTTCGCGGTGGTCTTCTTGGCCGCGGCCGTCTTCGCCGTCGTGGTCTTCTTCGCCGGCGCCGCCTTCTTGGCAACGGTCTTCCTGGCCGCCGTCGCACGCTTGGCGGTCGTGGCCTTCTTCGCCGCGGCCTTCTTGACCGTTGCGGCAGCACCGCCGGTCAGGCTGCCCTTGGGCGCCTTCTTGACCGCGACCTCGCCACCGCGCGGGAGCTTCTTCGAGCCGCTCACCAGGTCCTTGAAGCCCTGGCCGGCACGGAAGCGGGGGACGGAGGTCTTCTTGACCCGAACCCGCTCGCCCGTCTGCGGGTTGCGGGCGTAACGGGCCGGACGGTCGACCTTCTCGAAGGAACCGAAGCCGGTGACCGACACCCGGTCCCCACTGACCGTCGCGCGGACGATGGCGTCCAGGACCGCGTCGACCGCCTCGGCGGCCTGCTGACGGCCACCGACCTTGTCCGCAATGGCTTCTACGAGCTGCGCCTTGTTCACGTCTTCCCCTTCGGAGACATTGCCAGAACGAAAGTGTTCAAGCTTTTTCGCACGTTAGGCAGATATATACCGCAAATCAAACACGAAACGGGCTAATCACCCTTGTGCCGCAACGAACTCGGGCTGTCACGGAGTTCCTCAGCGGCCCTCGTCGGGGAATCGACCCTCGTCGAGGTCCGCCGTGAAGCGTTCCAGCCGCCTTGTCGCATCGGCGAGATCGTGCTTGGCCGCGGCCGTAATGACCAGCAGCTTCCGGGTCAGCGCCATCCGTACGCCCTCCGGGACTTGCAGTGCGCGCACTCTTGTGTGCGCTTCCTTGAGTTGGGCCGCGACCGCCGTGTAGAGCTCGAGTTGGCCGTCGTGTTCCATGCACAGATTGTGCCATCTGGGGCGAGTTGTCGCCTGCTCAGGGGGCAACTGCCGCCTCAAACGGCCTTCCGCGCCGGCTTCGGAGTCGCGGTGTCAAGACCCGGGTACCCAATCAACACCCTTTCTAACATGGGGAGTTGAGAGGCCACGGGACGGTGCGCGAGGGGGTCGGGAGGCAGAAACAGCTGTACCCCCAATCGTGGCGATCGGGGGTACAGACGGGGTGTTGCAGTGGCCGAAACTCGACTTGCGAGCGGCCTTCGGACGACTGCGGTCCTTGAAAGGAACCTCAGACCTTGAGCGTCCACGGCTTGTGCGAGGGCCGCTTCGCCTCGTACGAGACGATCTGGTCCTCGTTCTGCAGGGTGATGGAGATGTCGTCCAGCCCGTTCAGCAGCCGCCAACGGGCGTTCTCGTCGAGCTCGAAGGCGGCGGTGATGCCCTCGGCGCGCACCTCGCGGGCCTCCAGGTCGACCGTGATCTCGGCCTGCGGGTCGTTCTCCGTCAGCTCCTGGAGCGCGTCCACGATCTTCTGCTCCAGAACCACCGTGAGCAGGCCGTTCTTGAGCGAGTTACCTCGGAAGATGTCGGCGAAGCGCGACGAGATGACGGTCTTGAAGCCGTAGTTCTGCAGCGCCCAGACCGCGTGCTCGCGCGAGGAGCCCGTACCGAAGTCGGGACCGGCGACCAGGACCGTCGCGCCCTTACGCTCGGGCCGGTTGAGGATGAAGTTCTCGTCCTTGCGCCAGGCCTCGAACAGCCCGTCCTCGAACCCGTCCCGCGTGACCTTCTTGAGCCAGTGAGCAGGGATGATCTGGTCGGTGTCGACGTTGCTGCGGCGCAGCGGGACGGCTCGGCCGGTGTGCGTGGTGAATGCTTCCATGGCTGATCAGACTCCAGCGGGCGTACGGGCATCGGCGTCGGACAGGTCGGCCGGGGAGGCCAGGTGGCCCAGTACGGCCGTCGCGGCGGCGACCTGCGGCGACACCAGGTGCGTACGGCCGCCCTTGCCCTGCCTGCCCTCGAAGTTGCGGTTGGAGGTGGACGCGGAGCGCTCACCGGGGGCCAGCTGGTCGGGGTTCATGCCCAGACACATCGAGCAGCCCGCGTGCCGCCATTCGGCGCCGGCCTCCTTGAAGACCAGGTCAAGCCCCTCGGAGACGGCCTGCAGACCGACCCGCACCGAGCCGGGTACGACCAGCATCCGTACGCCGTCGGCGACTTTGCGGCCCTCGACGATCTCGGCGGCGGCGCGCAGGTCCTCGATACGGCCGTTGGTGCACGAACCTACGAAGACGGTGTCCACCTTGATGGAGCGCAGCGACTGTCCGGCCTCCAACCCCATGTATTCCAGGGCCTTTTCGGCGGCGAGGCGCTCCGAAGCGTCTTCGTACGAAGCCGGATCGGGGACGGCGGCCGAAAGCGGCGCGCCCTGACCGGGGTTGGTGCCCCAGGTGACGAACGGGGAGAGCGCGGCGCCGTCGATGACGACCTCGGCGTCGAAGACGGCGTCGTCATCGGTCTTCAGGGTCTTCCAGTACTCCACCGCCGCGTCCCAGTCGGCGCCCTCGGGCGCGTGCGGGCGGCCCTTGAGGTACTCGAAGGTGGTCTCGTCGGGGGCGATCATGCCCGCGCGGGCGCCGGCCTCGATCGACATGTTGCAGATGGTCATCCGGGCCTCCATCGAGAGCTTCTCGATGGCGGAGCCGCGGTACTCCAGGATGTAGCCCTGGCCGCCGCCCGTGCCGATCTTCGCGATGATGGCGAGGATCAGGTCCTTGGCGGTGACGCCGTCGGGCAGTTCGCCGTCGACCGTGATGGCCATGGTCTGGGGGCGGGCCAGCGGCAGCGTCTGGGTGGCCAGCACATGCTCGACCTGCGAGGTGCCGATGCCGAAGGCCAGCGCGCCGAAGGCGCCGTGCGTGGAGGTGTGGGAGTCGCCGCAGACGACGGTGGTGCCCGGCTGGGTCAGTCCCAGCTGCGGTCCCACGACGTGGACGACGCCCTGCTCGACGTCGCCCAGCGGGTGCAGCCGCACACCGAAGTCGGCGCAGTTCTTGCGCAGCGTCTCCAGCTGGACCCGGGAGACCGGGTCGGCGATGGGCTTGTCGATGTCGAGGGTCGGGGTGTTGTGGTCCTCGGTCGCGATGGTGAGGTCGAGACGCCGCACGGCACGCCCCGCCTGACGGAGGCCGTCGAAGGCCTGCGGGCTGGTCACCTCGTGCAGCAGATGCAGATCAATGAAAAGGAGGTCGGGCTCGCCCTCGGCGCGCCGGACGACATGGTCGTCCCAGACCTTCTCCGCGAGTGTCCTACCCATCGCTTTCCCTCCAGGCCGGCCCGTTCGGGCGCCGGCCCAACTAGATAGAGATCTTGTGGAGGCGATCGCCCATACCCCTCGTCGGACATCCGCCGCCGGGCCCGTTGGTCGGCGGGCCGCTGTGTCTTCCAGAGTGGCGCGTTCCACCGGAAAATGAACTTGCGTTTCACAGAGTGAGACGCGAGTATCGTTTCATGGACAACAGTAGCGGCGTCGGCGTTCTGGACAAGGCAGCCCTTGTCCTGAGCGCTCTGGAGTCCGGTCCGGCCACCCTCGCGGGTCTGGTCGCGGCGACCGGACTCGCACGACCCACGGCACATCGTCTCGCCGTGGCCTTGGAACACCACCGGATGGTGGCGCGCGACATGCAGGGCCGTTTCATTCTCGGCCCCCGCCTGGCAGAGCTGGCGGCAGCGGCGGGCGAGGACCGCCTCCTCGCGACAGCGGGCCCGGTGCTCACCCACCTCCGCGACCTGACGGGCGAGAGTGCGCAGCTCTACCGCCGCCAGGGCGACATGCGCATCTGCGTCGCAGCGGCCGAGCGCCTCTCGGGCCTCAGGGACACGGTCCCGGTCGGCTCGACGCTCACGATGAAGGCGGGCTCGTCGGCCCAGATCCTGATGGCGTGGGAGGAGCCGGAGCGCCTGCACCGCGGCCTCCAGGGCGCCCGCTTCACAGCGACAGCGCTGTCGGGCGTACGACGCCGGGGCTGGGCCCAGTCCATCGGCGAACGCGAACCGGGCGTCGCCTCGGTCTCGGCCCCCGTCCGGGGCCCGTCGAACCGCGTGGTGGCCGCCGTCTCGGTCTCGGGCCCCATCGAACGCCTGACCCGCCACCCCGGCCGCATGCACGCCCAGGCGGTCATCGACGCGGCGGCCCGCTTGTCGGAGGCCTTGCGCCGCACGGGCTGACACGTACAAACGCCCTCAGGAAGCGGGCCGGCCCCAACGCCGCGGCAGGCCGCTTCCCGAGGGCACTTCTATGTCAGGGGCGAGGTCACCAACCTAGGGGCGCGGGGAACTGCGCGACCAGCCACAGCGGACCCGCACCCGCAAAAACAACAGAACCCCAGTGAACCCCATTGGCTAGCGGCGCTATCCGACCACCGCGTGCTTGGATCGTGCCGTTGTCCGAGGGAAGGCGCAAGGGATGCGGCTGGCGGAGTTGAGCGAGCGCAGCGGGGTGTCCACCGCGACCATCAAGTACTACCTGCGCGAAGGCCTGTTGGCGCCCGGCCGCCAGATCAACACGACGACCGCGGAGTACGACGAGGACCATCTGCGCCGTCTGCGTCTGGTGCGCGCGCTGATCCAGGTGGGCCGTATCCCCGTAGCCACCGCCCGTGAGGTGCTCGGCCATGTCGACGACGAGTCCCTGGGCCGTACGATCCGCCTGGGCGCGGCCCTGTGGGCGTTGCCGCAGGGCGCCGAACCGGACGAGGAGGACCCGGCCGTGGTCGCCGCCCGCCGGGAGGTCGACCGACTGCTGGCGAACCTCGGCTGGGAGACCGCGCGCGAGCTGAGCGCGCTCTCCCCCGTGCACCGCTCGCTGGTGGTGGCGGTGGCCGCGCTGATCCGGCTGGGCTATCCCTGGGACGCCGAACTGATGGCGCCGTACGCGGAGTTGATGCACCAGGTGGCGAGACGGGACCTGGACTACCTCGAGACGCACGCGTCGGACGCGGAGCGGGTGGAGACGGCGGTCGCGGCGACGGTGCTCTTCGAACCGGTGCTCACGGCGCTGCACCGGCTGGCCCAGGAGGAGGAGTCGGCACGGCGGTACGGGCTGTAGGCAGGGGAGGTAGGGGCAATGCAGAGTGGCCCCCCGCCGAAGCGGAGGGCCACCTGCACTGACGTACCCCCGACCGGATTCGAACCGGCGCTACTGCCGTGAGAGGGCAGCGTGCTAGGCCGCTACACAACGGGGGCGAGGATCTTGCAAGCGGTGAAAACTACATCGCCGCAGATCCGAGCTGGTCTACCTGGACTCGAACCAAGAATGACGGTACCAGAAACCGTAGTGTTGCCAATTACACCATAGACCAAGGCACTTCAAGGTAAAGCGTACCCCCGACCGGATTCGAACCGGCGCTACTGCCGTGAGAGGGCAGCGTGCTAGGCCGCTACACAACGGGGGCCCTAGCGATCCTGCGTGAGAGTCAGCGGGTGCGACCCGGACTGACCCTCCGAGAAGGATCTGTACCCCCGACCGGATTCGAACCGGCGCTACTGCCGTGAGAGGGCAGCGTGCTAGGCCGCTACACAACGGGGGCCTGTGTGGATTCTGATCTCCACGGGTGCAGATTTGAAGCAATCTGCGAGCTGGCCTACCTGGACTCGAACCAAGACTAACGGAACCAGAAACCGTCGTGCTGCCAATTACACCATAGGCCACTGGAACGCCAGCCCCTGCGGAGCTTTTGTTCTAGCTTGCACCTCCGGTTCCCGGCCTTTCGGCCCGCTCTCCGGCGGCGCAGGAAGAACATTACCCGAAGGTGGACGGCGCTCCAAAACGGGTATCGGCGCCGAGGAGCGCGGGGAGTTCGGCGAGCGAGGCGATCCGGTGCGGGCCCTCGGATGCCTGCTCCGCACCGACGAGGCCGTCGCGGTCGATCCACACGGCTCGGCCGCGCACAGGACGGACTCGAACCGGTCGCGGACGCCGAGCACGCGCAGCTTGCGGTCCTGTACGCGGATGCTGGAGTTGGAGAGCACCCGTGCCGGTGGCTGGAGGCTCGGGGATTGTCCCCGATGGATACAGCCGTGGGCTGGCACACTGGGTGCATGAGTGAGTACCGAGTCCAGTTCACCGTCGAGGCCCGTGCGACCTACGACGGCCTGCCCGGCGAACGTCGAGCCCAGCTGGACAGGGCTGTGCGGGTGCTGTCGCGTGACCCCTTCCGCAAGGCTGCGACGGCGCAACTCGGCCCCGACGAACATCTCCGGAAGGCGTACGTAGCCGCCGGCGTGATGCTGGAGTACATGGTCGCGGGGGCCATCATGGTCATCGTCGTACTGGAGATCTTCGACGAGTTCACGTACCTGATCGACGAGAACGACGCGGTCTGAACCGCACGTTCGAGGGGCGGCACCCGGAACTACCGGGTCCCGCCCCTCGCGTGTGCCTGGGTGTTACGCCGCCAGCTTGGACAGCGCCGCGTCGATCCGGGCCAGCGTCTTCTCCTTGCCCAGGACTTCCAGGGACTCGAAGAGGGGCAGGCCGATCGTGCGGCCGGTGACGGCTACGCGGACCGGGGCCTGGGCCTTGCCGAGCTTGAGGCCGTGGGCCTCGCCGACGGCCAGGACGGCCTCCTTCAGGGACTCGGGGGACGTCCAGTCGGCCGCCTCCAGCTTCTCCCGCGCCGTGATCAGGAGGGCGTCGCTGCCCTCCTTCATGGCCTTCGTCCAGGACGCCTCGTCGGTGGCCGGCTCGGGCAGGAACAGGAAGTCGACGTTGTCCGTGATCTCCGAGAGGACCTTGAGGCGGGTCTGGGCGTGCGGGGCGATCGCCTGCCACTTCGCCTCGTCGAAGGCCTCCGGCGCCCAGGGCGCGAAGGGTGCCTGGAGCCAGGGTGCGCAGCGCTCCGTGAAGTCCTTCACGTCCAGCAGCCGGATGTGGTCGGCGTTGATCGCCTCGCACTTCTTCAGGTCGAAGCGGGCCGGGTTGGGGTTCACGTCCGACACGTCGAAGGCGGCGACCATCTCGTCGATCGAGAAGACGTCCTGGTCCGCCGAGAGCGACCAGCCGAGGAGGGAGAGGTAGTTGAGCAGGCCCTCGGGGAGGAAACCGCGCTCCCTGTAGAGGTTCAGGGACGACTCCGGGTCGCGCTTCGAGAGCTTCTTGTTGCCCTCGCCCATCACGTACGGCAGGTGCCCGAAGGAGGGGATCTGCTTCGCGATGCCCAGTTCGATCAGCGCCTTGTACAGGGCGATCTGGCGCGGCGTCGACGACAGCAGGTCCTCGCCGCGCAGGACGTGCGTGATCTCCATCAGCGCGTCGTCCACCGGGTTGACCAGCGTGTACAGGGGCGCGCCGTTGGCTCGTACGATCCCGTAGTCCGGGACGTTCTCCGGGGTGAACGTCAGTTCGCCGCGGACCAGGTCCGTGAAGGTGATCGTCTCGTCGGGCATCCGGAAGCGGACGATGGGCGTGCGGCCCTCGGCGGTGTACGCGGACACCTGCTCGTCGGTCAGGGCGCGGCAGTGGCCGTCGTACCCGGAGGGCCGGCCGGCCGCACGGGCGGCGTCGCGGCGGGTGTCCAGCTCCTCCGTGGAGCAGTAGCAGTAGTACGCGTGGCCCGCTTCCAGGAGCTTGGCCGCCACGTCCTTGTAGGTGTCCATGCGCTGCGACTGGCGGTACGGCGCGTGCGGGCCGCCGATCTCGGGGCCCTCGTCCCAGTCGAAGCCCAGCCAGCGCAGCGAGGACAGCAGCTGCTCGTACGACTCCTCGGAGTCGCGGGCCGCGTCGGTGTCCTCGATGCGGAAGACGAACGTGCCGCCGGTGTGGCGGGCGTACGCCCAGTTGAACAGGGCCGTACGGACCAGGCCCACGTGGGGGTTACCGGTGGGCGACGGGCAGAACCGTACTCGGACGGCGGGGGCGGGTGCGCTAGCCACGCTTGACAACCTTGTTGGTGAGAGTGCCGATGCCTTCGATGGTGACGGCGACCTCGTCGCCGACGGTGAGCGGTCCGACGCCTGCCGGGGTGCCCGTGAGGATCACGTCGCCGGGGAGCAGCGTCATGGCCTCGGTGATGTTGACGATCAGGTCCTCGATGGAGTGGATCATCTCGCTCGTACGGCCCAGTTGGCGCTGTTCGCCGTTGACCGTGAGCTGGATCGTCAGGTCGGACGGGTCGAGGTCCGTTTCCACCCAGGGGCCGAGGGGGCACGACGTGTCGAAGCCCTTTGCGCGCGCCCACTGCTTCTCGCGCTTCTGGACGTCCCGCGCGGTGACGTCGTTGGCGCAGGTGTAGCCGAAGATCACGTCCTTGACTCGCTCCCGCGGGACTTCGCGGCACATGCGGCCGATGACCACGGCCAGCTCGGCCTCGTGATGTACCTCGCTGGAGAAGGACGGGTACTGGATCTCGCCGCCGGAGGCGATCATCGAGGTGGCCGGTTTGAAGAAGGCGAACGGCGCGTCGGGGATCTCGTTGCCGAGTTCCTTCGCGTGGTCGGCGTAGTTGCGCCCGAACGCCACGATCTTGTGGCCGATGACCGGGGGCAGCAGCTTGACCTTGTCCAGGGGGACCTTGACACCACTGAGCTCGAAGTCGGTGCCGTACGGAATGCCCTTGATGATGTCCAGGACTAGTTCGTCCGGCTTGTCGCCCTCGACCGCGCCGAAGGCGACGTTCCCGTCGATGGAGAATCTGGCGATGCGCACGGGATTCCTGCGCCCCTCTGCTGGTCCGGCTGGAGTCTGACGCTCCAGGCTAACGCGCCGGGGGCGGACACCCCGCGCAATAAGCGAGGCGCCCTTGACACACAGGCATTCACAGGGTCCGCCCTGAATGACAGGGCGGCACTCGCGCGTACTACTCGGCGACGGAGGCCGCGACCGGGGCTTCCATGAGGATGGTGCGGCGGGGGTTGGCGGTCTGGGTGGGGAGGTCTACGGAGTGCTCCGGCTGCTCGACGGGCGTCAGTTCGTCGGCGTCCGTGAGGTGGGCCAGCGTCGTGCGCCGCGGGTTTGCGATGTTGTGGAACATCGTCGTCGTCTTCACTGTTGTAGTCCTCGACCCTGTCGTGTCCGGGCGCTCGGCGGGGCGGAGAGCCGCCGTCCGCGCGCGGGTTGTCGGATTTGCCATCCCTGTAAAGCGTCAGGCTAAACATCCGATTCCCCGGGGAAGTCACGGAGACCCCTTGAACGGCGTGTGAGTTTGCTCACGAGTCCATGGGCAAACCGGTCAATCCCGGCCTTCAAGTCCCCCTCACGAAACGGACATTGCTCCACTGAAGCTCTCATTCCGCTCCTGATCATGGCGACCTGGACACCGCGACTATCCATGCAACTCGTGGAACTCCGTCCTTTATGTGCGGGTTCACTCTGCACGCCTCGTAACGCGACGCTCACAAGGCGTCATCGTCGTCACACCGTGACCCATTGGCCTTGTTGGAGATCCGGCACTGTGCTGGAATTCCACGGACCGCCGCGGGATACGAGCCGGCGCACAGGGGGCGCGACGCAGCGCCGAGCGGCGGCACGTAAGGGGGAACCAGCGCCGGGTTACTCAACGACCACCATGGGGGGCGTATTTCAGGGCGCCCCCTATACGCCGACACCGTCCGTCCGTTCACGCGGAGGGGCGCCTGGTCCAGAGGTTGCGACGCTAGTGCAGGGACGTTTCAAGAGGGATGGCAGCGCTTCGGCGGAGCCGGAGCCACACAACGGAGCCGGTAACGGTTCCTCCCCCCAGCACGCCCAGAACCCGGGCCAGGCAGCTCTGACCGGCGACAACGGCGAGCGGTCGACGCGCCTCGGCAGTGGTGCGCCCGGCGGGCCCGGCGGCAAGGGCGCGGTCACCGGCGCCCCCTCGGCCGCTCCGCCACCGGTGAAGCCGGCCAAGGGCCCGAGCGGCCCCGGTACGCGAATAGCCCTGCGGAACTGGCGGATCTCGACCCGTCTGGTCTCGCTGCTCGCGCTCCCCGTGGTCGCCGCGACCTCGCTCGGTGCGCTGCGCATCAGCGACAACATGGACGACATCCAGCAGCTCGACAACATGCGGCTGCTGACGGACATCACCAAGCAGGCGACCGAGCTGTCCGCCGCGCTCCAGGAGGAGCGCGACCAGTCGGCCGGTCCCCTCGCGCACGGCGCGCCCGCCACGGACTACAGCGTCAAGGGCGTACGCGAGAAGACCGACCGGGCCCTCGCCAACTTCATCGACGGCTCCGAAGAGATCGACACCGCCAGCAAGAACGGCAACCTGGAGGGTGTCCGCGACAGCCTGGTGGGTCTCGTCGGTGAGCTGGCCAACATCAGCGAGATCCGCAGCAGCGCCTACGAGGACCCGGACAACTCGACGCAGACGGTCGAGTCCTACCACCGGCTGATCACCCAGCTGCTCGACCTCTCCCAGGACATGGCCGAGGCGACCAGCAACCCCGAGATGATCACCCGTACCCGCTCCCTGGCCGCGTTCTCCTCGGCCAAGGAGTACGCGTCCATCCAGCGCGCGGTCATCGCGGCGGCACTGCCCGAGGACAACAAGACCGTCGGCGACCTCTCGGAGAACGACCGGCTCTACGCCGATTCCGCGCTGAGCAGCCAGGAATCCGAGCTGGACAGCTTCAAGAGCATCTACGGCGACGGCGCCGAGGAAATGCTCCAGTCGATCGACGAGGGCAACCCGACGATCACCGCGGCCGACCTCTACGCCAAGCGCATCCTGCAGAGCAGGGACGGCATCCAGGGGCTGCAGAAGCGCTCCTACAAGGACTGGATCGACGACGACTCGGCCAAGATCCTTCAGATGAAGAAGATCGAGCTGACGCTCCTCAACGAGATGGAGCAGAAGGCTCGTGAACTGCGCAACGAAGCCGAGCAGGAAGCGATCGTCTCCGGTGCGCTGATCCTGCTCGTCCTCGGTGTCTCGCTGGTCGGCGCCTTCGTCGTCGCCCGGTCCATGATCCGCTCGCTGCGCCGCCTCCAGGACACCGCGACCAAGGTCGCCCAGGACCGGCTGCCCGAGCTGGTCAAGCAGCTCTCGGAGTCGGACCCGCAGGACGTCGACACCTCCGTCGAGTCGGTCGGTGTGCACTCCCGGGACGAGATCGGCCAGGTGGCCGCGGCCTTCGACGACGTGCACCGCGAGGCCGTCCGCCTCGCCGCCGAGCAGGCCCTCCTCCGGGGCAACGTCAACGCGATGTTCACCAACCTCTCGCGCCGCTCCCAGGGCCTCATCCAGCGTCAACTCTCGCTCATCTCCGAACTGGAGTCCCGCGAGGCCGACCCGGACCAGCTGTCCTCGCTCTTCAAGCTCGACCACCTCGCGACCCGTATGCGCCGGAACGGCGAGAACCTTCTCGTCCTCGCCGGTGAAGAGCCCGGCCGCCGCTGGACCCGTCCGGTCCCGCTGGTCGACGTGCTCCGCGCCGCCGCCTCCGAGGTGGAGCAGTACGAGCGCATCGAACTGTCGTCCGTGCCGACCACCGAGGTCGCCGGCCGAGTGGTCAACGACCTCGTGCACCTCCTCGCCGAGCTGCTGGAGAACGCCACGTCGTTCTCCTCCCCGCAGACCAAGGTCAAGGTCACCGGTCACGCGCTGCCCGACGGCCGCGTCCTGATCGAGATCCACGACACCGGCATCGGCCTCTCCCCCGAGGACCTCGCCGCGATCAACGAGCGGCTCGCCGCACCGCCCACCGTGGACGTGTCGGTCTCCCGCCGCATGGGTCTGTTCGTGGTCGGCCGCCTCTCGCAGCGCCACGGCATCCGGATCCAGCTGCGTCCCTCCGACTCCGGTGGTACGACCGCGCTGGTCATGCTCCCCGTCGACGTCGCCCAGGGCGGCAAGAAGCCCGCTCCGGGCAAGCCCGGCCAGGGTGCCCCCCAGGGCGGACCCGCCGCCGCGCAGGCCGCCGCCGGTGTGGCCGCGGCCCGCCGGGGCGCCGGCCAGGGTGCTCCCGCCGGTGGCGGACTCCTCGGCGCCGGTGCCGCTCCGCGCGGCCAGGTCGGCTCCGGCCAGGGACCGCGGGCCGCGCTGCCCGGCCGGGACTCGGGCGGTCGCCCGGGTGGACCCGGCGGAGCGCCGCGTGGACCGCAGGGTCCGGGCGCACCGCAGCAGGGCGGCAGGCCGGCTCCGGCCGGTGCCAGTGCGGGTGGCCTGAGCGGCTTCGGCGGCCAGGCGCCGGGTGCTCCGCAGGGCATGCAGGCCGCCGGTGGCTTCGGTGACGGTCCGGGCGCACGCCAGGGCCAGGACGCCTTCGGCAACAGCACCTCACGTCAGGACGGCTTCGGCGGCTCGCGCGGCCCCGTACCCCCGCAGCGCCCGGAGGGCCAGGGCGGCGGGCGTCGTCCGCAGCTTCCGCCGCGTGGCGGTGCGGCCCGTCCGGAGCTGCCCGGCGGCAACGGCAACGCGCCGTCGCGGCCGAGCTGGAGCGACGAGAACGCGCAGCCTCCGGTGCCGCGTGCCTCGCTGGACACCCCGCGCGGTCACGAGGAGCCGGACTCCACCTCGCGGATGCCTCGCATCGACAGCCGCCAGGACCCGGCCGCGACCTCGGAGATGCCGGCGCTTCCGCGCATCGACGATCTCCAGAACCCGGCCGCCACCTCCGAGTTCGCCCGCCCCGACTTCAACGCCCCGCGTCCTGGCGGTCCTTCGGACACCGGCCAGTTCGCCGTGCCCGGTTTCGGCCCCGCCGACACCAACGGCCAGCAGAACACCGGGTCGTTCGTCCGCTCGGACGTGTTCGGCGCCCCGGCGGGCGGACCGCAGAGCCCGCAGAACAACGGGCAGTTCGGGCCGCCGTCGTACGACAACGGTTCGACGGGCCAGTTCCCGGCGCCGACCGGGTACGACAACGGCTCGACCGGCCAGTTCCCCGCGCCGCCGGCCCCCTTCGACAACCGGGGTCCGGTGCCGCGCCGCCAGCAGGACCCGTCGTCCACCGGCCAGTTCGAGCGCCCGCAGCCGGGCGCGGGCCAAGGCCCCGGTGACTTCGGCGGCTCGCGTCCGCCGGTCCCGCCGCGCCCGCCGCAGCCGGAGGCCCTGCCGCCGGCGAGCAGCCCGGGTGACGGACGGACGCCGCTGTACGACACCCTGGAGACCAACTGGTTCCACGGGCAGGGTCAGCAGGGCGGCCGACCGCAGACGACCAACGGCACCAGCACCAACGGCGTCAGCAACGGGAACGGTTCGGCTCCCCCGCAGCCGTCCTCCGCGCCGACTCCCCCGCGTCCGGCGACCGCGCCGGCCGCTACCAGCTCCTGGCGCAGCTCGCCCAACGACGAGCTGATCCGGCAGGCCGAGCGCGTCCGCCAGCCGGCCGCCGGTGGCGTCACGACTTCCGGCCTTCCGCGCCGGGTCCCGCGTGCGAACCTCGTACCGGGTACGGCTCAGCAGCAACAGCACCAAAGCGGTCCTGCGGTCTCACGCGCGCCCGATGACGTGCGCGGCCGGCTGACCAATCTCCGTAGGGGCATCGCCCAGGGTCGGCAGGCCGGTACCGGCTCCGACCAGACCGGCAGCTTCCCCAGCCCCACTCACCAGCAGGAGCGTTAGTTGAGCCAGATGAGCCAGGCGGCACAAAACCTCAACTGGTTGATAACCAACTTCGTGGACAACACCCCGGGTGTGTCCCACACCGTCGTCGTGTCCGCCGACGGTCTCCTTCTGGCGATGTCGGAAGGCTTCCCGCGGGACCGCGCCGACCAGCTCGCCGCCGTCGCCTCCGGGCTCACCTCGCTCACCGCGGGTGCCTCGCGCATCTTCGAGGGCGGCACGGTGGCCCAGACGGTCGTCGAGATGGAACGCGGCTTCCTCTTTCTCATGTCCGTCTCGGACGGATCGTCGTTGGCGGTCCTCTCCCACCCGGACTGCGACATCGGCCTTGTCGGCTACGAGATGGCGCTCCTGGTCGACCGGGCGGGCGCAGTGCTCACCCCGGACCTGCGCGCCGAACTACAGGGCAGTCTGCTCCACTGACCGCTCCGGATCCACCCGTCTCACCAAAACACCGTCCGGCCGACACAATCCCCCCACCGGCCATGTCAGACGGCACGACTGACCGACGCTGTCCCGCCCGGAGGATTCATGACCCCGCCCACCGCCTCTCACGATCCGTACGCTCATACGTACGAGGACGAGGGCGACCAGCCGCTGGTACGGCCCTACGCCATGACCGGCGGCCGGACCCGGCCGCGCTACCAGCTCGCCATCGAGGCCCTGATCAGCACCACGGCCGACCCGGCGGCGCTCATGGGACTGCTCCCCGAGCACCAGCGCATCTGCCACCTGTGCCGTGAGGTCAAGTCGGTGGCAGAGGTGTCGGCGCTCCTCGCCATGCCGCTCGGTGTGGCCCGCATCCTGGTCGCGGACCTCGCCGAGGCCGGACTGGTCGCCATCCACCAGCCGGGCGGCGACGAGAACAACGGCGGTGCACCAGCGGTGACACTGCTCGAAAGGGTGCTCAGTGGACTTCGCAAGCTCTGACGGGGGCCGGGCCACCACCTCCGCGAAGATCGTGGTCGCGGGCGGGTTCGGCGTGGGCAAGACCACGTTCGTGGGCGCCGTCTCGGAGATCAACCCGCTGCGCACCGAGGCCGTCATGACGTCGGCCTCGGCGGGTATCGACGACCTGACCCACACCGGGGACAAGACCACCACCACGGTGGCCATGGACTTCGGCCGTATCACCCTGGACCAGGACCTGATCCTGTACCTCTTCGGTACGCCGGGTCAGGACCGCTTCTGGTTCATGTGGGACGACCTGGTGCGCGGCGCGATCGGCGCCGTGGTCCTGGTCGACACCCGCCGGCTCGCGGACTGTTTCCCCGCGGTCGACTACTTCGAGAACAGCGGCCTGCCGTTCGTCATCGCCCTCAACGGCTTCGACGGGCACCAGCCGTACAACCCCGAGGAAGTGCGCGAGGCGCTCCAGATCGGCCCGGACGCGCCGATCATCACGACGGACGCCCGGCACCGCTCGGATGCCAAGAGCGCGCTGATCACGCTGGTCGAGCACGCGCTCATGGCGCGCCTGCGGTAACCAAGTCAACGATGCCGTACGGCAGTTGTCGTAGATACACCGGAGCCGACTGTGGCCTTTGACACGGTCGGCCCCGGTGTTCATAACGTTTCGACAGAGATATCCGGTGGTATGGCCACGCGTCGCGGTCATCCGGTCTCGCTGTGCTCACATCGGCCCCGCCTTTTGGCGGGGCTCGTTCTTTATGACCGTTTTATCTGGGGCTTACATCACTACGGATCTTCGCATTCCACTGTTTGGAAGTGCGAAGGCTGACGTGCTGGAATGCCTGAACTGCCTAATAGTCAAAGACGTAACCCCACCGGGGGTCTTTGACTTACCGGCTCTGAGAGACTGCGGCACAACGTTGGTGCCTTCCGCCGAGAGGTTGTTGGTCGAGTGAGGCGAAGCAAGAACGGTCCCGAGCCGTCGGCCCGGGGCAACTTCACCCCGCCGCCGCGCGGAGGGGCGTCCGCCCCTGTGCCCGGTTCGGAGCCGATGGCGCCACCCGCTCCGAGCGGCAGCCGTTTCTCCCCGCGCAACTGGCGCGTGCCGACCAGGCTGAACGCGATCCTGCTCATACCCGTGGTGGTCGGCCTCGTCATGGGCGGCTTCCAGGTGAAGAGTTCGATCGACACCTGGCAGGAGGCCGAGGACGCGGAGAAGACCGCCCGCCTCGTGCAGGCCGCCCTGGTCTACGGCGACGCGCTCTTCCAGGAGCGTGACATCACCGCGGCGCCCCTGCTCCAGGGCAAGGGCGAGGACGACGCGACGGTCGTGAAGGCCCGTGCGGCCACCGACAAGGCCGCCGACGCCTTCGACACCGCCGCGCAGAGCATCCCGGACAAGCCGAGTGTCGAGCGCCGGCTGAAGCTGTTCCGCGAGGTCGAGCCGCAGCTGGAGACGATCCGCGCGGCTGCCTACACCTCGAAGCTCACCGGTGTGCAGTCCGAGGAGAGCTACACCGCCATCACGCACACGCTGATGGAGTTCTCCAACGAGCTGGGCCTGGGCACGGGCAACATCACCGCCTACGGCCGGACCGTGTACGCCCTCTCGCTCACCAAGGCCTCCGTGTCGCTGGAGCGTTCCATCGGCATGCACCTGCTGATCAAGCCCGGCCCCAACCAGACCAGCTTCCAGAGCCAGCGCATCGCGCTCTCCTCGTACGCGTACCTGGAGCGGATCGCCATCGCGGAGTACATCGCGGGCGGTACCGCCGAGGACGCCAAGAAGCTGGAGGACGCGACCGCACAGGTCACGGCCACCGGCAAGGAGATGGCCGAGCAGGCCGCCCAGGCCGCCGCGGCCAAGGGCGAGACGTATGTCGCGCCGCCGGCCGACCCCACCAAGATGATCTCGGCCCTGGCCGCGCTTCCCACGACCGACGCCAGTGCCCGCGCCGAGCTCGCGGCGGACGGCATCACGCCCCAGAACTGGTGGGCGGTCAACACGCTGAAGTACAACGCCTACCTCAAGCTGGAGTCGGACCTCTCCAAGTCCGCGGTGGCCGAGGCGTCCAGCATCTCCGACGACGCCAAGCGCGACGCGATCATCGTGGGTGCGGCCGTCGTGGTCGCCCTGCTCGCCGCGTTCATCCTGGCCGGCATGGTGGCCCGCCAGATGAGCCGCGCGATGCGCCAGCTGCGCAACGCCGCCTTCGGTATCGCCGAGCAGCGCCTGCCGATGCTGGTCGACCAGCTGTCGCGCACCGACCCCGGCCGGGTCGACACCCGGGTCGCCGCCATCCCCATCAACACCACGGACGAGATCGGCGAGGTCGCCCGCGCCTTCGACCAGGTCCACCGCGAGGCGGTCCGACTGGCCGCCGAGCAGGCCCTGCTGCGGGGCAACATCAACGCGATCTTCACCAACCTGTCGCGCCGCAACCAGTCCCTGATCGAGGGCCAGCTGACCCTCATCACCGACCTGGAGAACAACGAGGCCGACCCGGACCAGCTGGAGAACCTCTTCCGTCTGGACCACCTCGCGACCCGTATGCGCCGAAACGGCGAGAACCTCCTGGTCCTCGCCGGCGAGGAGCCGGGCCGCCGCTGGGACCAGCCGGTCCCGCTGGTCGACGTCCTGCGCGCCGCCTCCTCCGAGGTGGAGCAGTACGAGCGCATCGAGCTGTCGGGCGTACCGGAGGCCGAGATCCACGGCCGCGCGGTCACCGACCTCGTGCACCTGCTGGCGGAGCTGCTGGAGAACGCCACCACGTTCTCGTCCCCCCAGACGAAGGTCCGCGTCACGGCGACCCGTCTCCCGGACGGCCGCATCATGGTCGAGATCCACGACAAGGGCATCGGCCTCACCGCCGAGGACTTCGCGGACATCAACCACAAGCTGGCCAACCCGCCGACCGTGGACGCCGCGATCTCCCAGCGCATGGGCCTGTTCGTGGTCGGCCGGCTGTCCGACCGGCACGGCATCCGCGTCCAGCTCCGCCCCTCGGGCGAGCAGGCCGGTACGACCTCGCTGGTCATGCTCCCCGACGCCATCACCCACGGTGGCGGTGGCGAGCAGCAGCTGCAGCGCGACGAGTTCACCGTCTCCCAGATCATCCCGGAGCAGCAGCCGCAGCAGCAGTACGTCGGCGAGAGCTTCGGAGCCGTCCAGCAGCAGCCGATGCGTACGGCGGCCGAGCTGGGCTTCGACGACAGCCGCTACACCGAGGTCCCGGACGACATACGCGAGCTGGACCCCGTAGGCCGCTCCCTGATGCGCGAGGAGCGCCGGGCGCAGCTGGAGGCCCAGACGCACCCCGAGCCGGGCCAGCACGAGGCCGGCGAGGTCCCCGCGTACGGCGACGACTTCGCGGCGGCGCCGAACGGCCAGACCCCGGCCCTGGAGGAGCCCTTCGCGGGCTACGACCAGCAGACGGCGTACGAGGAACGGCAGCAGCCGTCGTACGAGGAGCCGTACTACAACGGGAGCAACGGCTTCCCGCAGACGGACGACTTCACCTCGGCCGGCAGCGACTACCCGTCGACGAACGGCTACCCGTCCACGAACGGCACCGGCGGCTACCCCGAGCCCGCGTACGCGGAGCCCGGCCAGGAAGAGCCCGCGCCGGCGCACGCCTCCACCCCGGAGTCCTTCTCGGCCTTCGAGGAGCGGCGCTACCAGGACGACTGGCCGCAGCCGGACAGTTACCAGAACGGGCACCGCTCCGAGTACGCTCCGGAAGCGGAGTCCGCGCAGGCCGGTGACGTGAGTGAGCGAAATCACGTAGGCTTCGAGCGTCCGGGACCGGCCCCCTCCGCCCCGCACACGCTGACCGACGCCGGGCTCCCCCGCCGTGGATCCCCCTCGGGCGGCACCGGCAACGGCGCCTCCCGGCAGCACGTGGGCCAGGAGACTCCGGCGCCGGCTCCCGCGGAGCAGAACGGCAACGCGAACGGCAATGCGAACGGCAACGGAACCGGTCCCGACGACTGGCGTTCGGCCAACGACGAGCGCTGGCAGCAGGCGTCAGCGCTCCGCAAGCCCAAGGCGGGCGGGGTAACCTCCTCCGGCCTGCCGCGCCGGGTACCGAAGGCCAATCTGATCGAGGGTGCCGCGGAAGCGACTCCCCAGGGCGGCCCGTCGGTCTCCCGCGCCCCCGAGGACATCCGGGGCAGGTTGAGCAACCTGCGCCAGGGCGTCCAGCGGGGACGCACCGCAGGTAGTGACACGAACGGCCAGGCCACCAGGAATCACCACGGTGGGCCTGACAGCACCTACAACCAGGAGCGTTAGTGTGAGCCCGATGAGCCAGGCGGCGCAGAACCTGAACTGGTTGATCACCAACTTCGTGGACAACACCCCTGGGGTGTCCCACACGGTGGTGGTCTCCGCCGACGGACTCCTTCTGGCGATGTCCGAAGGTTTTCCGCGAGACCGTGCGGACCAGCTCGCCGCTGTCGCCTCCGGTCTGACCTCCCTCACCGCGGGTGCCTCGCGCATCTTCGAGGGCGGCAGCGTGAACCAGACAGTTGTGGAGATGGAGAGGGGATTCCTCTTCATCATGTCCGTCTCCGACGGTTCTTCGCTCGCGGTCCTTGCACATCCGGAGGCCGACATCGGTCTCATTGGGTACGAGATGGCGCTTCTGGTCGACCGTGCCGGTACGGTCCTGACACCCGATCTGCGTGCGGAGCTCCAAGGGAGCCTTCTCAACTAGCAGACAGACGGTGCGTTTTGGCGTCCCGGGACGGTAGGTTTCGGACGCGGCTCCACAGTGATGCGGTGCCCCGGCACAGTCGGAGGAGGAGAAGAAAGTGGCAACACCCCCAGGCGGTTCGTCCTCGGGCAACTGGTCGTACGGCCCCGGCCAGGGTCAGGGCGGCCAGGGTCAGGGTGACCAGAACCGGTACAACTTCCCCTCCGCACCGAGCCACCGTCGGCAGCAGCCGTACGCACCCCAGAACCCGCAGGGTCCCGGGCCGTCGCCGTACGACCAGCCGCCGGCCCCCCGTATTCAGCCAGTGCAGCCGCAGCGGCGCTCTCCGGAGCCGTCGCCCGCAGGGGGCGCAAACAACCCCCTGGTGCGTCCGTACGCCATGACGGGCGGCCGGACCCGCCCGCGCTACCAGCTCGCCATCGAGGCGCTGGTGCACACCACTGCGCAGCCGCACCAGATGCAGGGCCAGTTGCCCGAGCATCAGCGGATCTGCAACCTCTGCCGAGAGATCAAGTCGGTGGCCGAAATCTCGGCGTTGCTGACCATCCCCCTCGGCGTGGCCAGGATCCTCGTCGCCGACTTGGCGGAGGCAGGCCTGGTCGCCATTCATCAGCCCGGCGGCGACGAGAACGCCGGCGGCCAGCCAGACGTGACTTTGCTCGAAAGGGTGCTCAGTGGACTTCGCAAGCTCTAGCGGAGGGCCTTCCCGCTCCACCACGTCCGCGAAAATCGTGGTGGCGGGCGGCTTCGGCGTGGGAAAGACCACGTTCGTCGGGGCCGTCTCGGAGATCAATCCGCTGCGTACCGAGGCCGTGATGACGTCCGCGTCCGCGGGCATCGACGACCTCACGCACACGGGGGACAAGACCACCACGACGGTGGCAATGGACTTCGGCCGTATCACCCTGGACCAGGACCTGATCCTGTACCTCTTCGGTACGCCCGGCCAGGACCGCTTCTGGTTCATGTGGGACGACCTGGTACGCGGCGCGATCGGCGCGATCGTCCTCGTCGACACGAGGCGCCTTGCTGACTGCTTCCCGGCTGTCGACTACTTCGAGAACAGCGGCCTGCCCTTCGTGATCGCGCTGAACGGGTTCGACGGCAGCCAGCCGTACAACCCGGACGAGGTCCGGGAGGCGCTCCAGATCGGCCCGGACACTCCGATCATCACGACGGACGCGCGGCACCGGGCGGACGCGAAGAGCGCGCTCATCACGCTCGTGGAGCACGCGCTGATGGCTCGACTGCGGTAGGTACGTGGTTTTGCGGCTACTGGGCTGCCTCGGACGGTTGTAGGCCGTCTGCGGCAGCCCAGTGGCTTGAAGACAGGGGCAGAGCCCCGTCTTCAGGGGCGCGGGGAACTGCGCGAGAAGCCCCACCGGCCCGCGGCCGACGCACATACGAAAGGGCCCCCTCCCGCACTGCGGAAGGGGGCCCTTTCAAAACCCAGGCTCAGAAGGCTCAGTGCCAGCTGTGCGGAGCACGGAAGCCGCCCTCGCGCTCCAGCCGACGCCAGCCGGCCTTCGGGCGCCGATGGGCCACGGGCGCCGCCGGCGCGGCCGCCGCGCGGGCAAGCAAGATCGCCGTGATAGCGGCGACCTCTTCGGGCTCGGCATGGCCCTTCTCGACGCGAATGTCAGAGGTGTTCATAGGTCACAGTCTCCGTGAGAGAGGTTTCCGCGGGCGTACCGCGAAGGATCCGCTGGGTTACCACGCGGGGATCACTGCGGGGGGTTGCCGTGCTTTCGCGAAGGCAGATCGGCGTGCTTGGTGTGCAGCATCGCGAGCGACCTGATGAGCACCGAACGGGTCTCGGCCGGGTCGATGACGTCGTCGACCAGTCCGCGCTCGGCGGCGTAGTAGGGGTGCATCAGCTCGGACTTGTACTCCTTGACCATCCGAGCCCTCATCGCCTCGGAGTCCTCGGCGTCCGCGATCTGACGGCGGAAGATGACGTTGGCGGCACCTTCGGCGCCCATCACGGCGATCTCGTTCGTCGGCCAGGCGTAGGTGAGGTCGGCGCCGATGGACTGGCTGTCCATGACGATGTACGCGCCTCCGTACGCCTTGCGCAGGATCAGCGAGATCCTCGGAACGGTCGCGTTGCAGTAGGCGTAGAGGAGCTTCGCGCCGTGCCGGATGATTCCGCCGTGCTCCTGGTCGACGCCCGGAAGGAAGCCGGGGACATCCAGCAGCGTGACGATCGGGATGTTAAAAGCGTCGCACATCTGGACAAACCGTGCAGCTTTTTCCGACGCCTCGATGTCCAGGACCCCGGCGAGGCTCTGCGGCTGGTTGGCGACGATGCCGACGACCTGGCCGTCGAGCCGGCCGAGCGCGCAGATGATGTTGCGGGCCCAACGCTCGTGGACCTCAAGGAAGTCGCCGTCGTCGACGATCTCCTCGATGACCTTCGCCATGTCGTACGGCCGGTTGCCGTCGGCCGGGACGAGGTCAAGGAGGATCTCGCCGCGCCGGTCGGCAGGGTCCTCGGACTCGGCACGCGGCGGGTTCTCGCGGTTGTTCTGCGGGAGCATCGCGAGGAGGTAGCGCACCTCGGCGATGCAGGTCTCCTCGTCGTCGTACGCGAAGTGCGCGACGCCGCTCGTCTCGGCGTGCACGTCGGCGCCGCCGAGGCCGTTCTGGGTGATCTCCTCGCCGGTGACCGCCTTGACGACGTCCGGGCCTGTGATGAACATCTGCGAGGTCTCGCGGACCATGAAGACGAAGTCGGTGAGGGCGGGGCTGTAGGCCGCGCCACCCGCACACGGGCCGAGCATCACGGAGATCTGCGGGATGACCCCGGACGCCCTGGTGTTGCGCTGGAAGATGCCGCCGTACCCGGCGAGAGCGGAGACGCCCTCCTGGATACGGGCGCCGGCGCCGTCGTTGAGGGAGACGAGCGGGGCCCCGGCCGCGATGGCCATGTCCATGATCTTGTGAATCTTGGTGGCGTGGGCCTCACCGAGCGCACCACCGAAAATCCGAAAATCATGGGCGTACACGAAGACCGTACGACCCTCCACCGTGCCCCAGCCGGTGATGACACCGTCGGTGAACGGCCGCTTGGCCTCCAGGCCGAAGCCTGTCGCGCGATGCCGGCGCAGCTGCTCGACCTCGTTGAAGGAGTCCGGGTCGAGGAGCAGTTCGATGCGCTCCCGGGCGGTCAGCTTGCCCTTGGCGTGCTGCGCCTCGGTGGCCTTCTCGCTGGGGCCGGCCAGAGCCCGCGCACGGATCTCGTGCAGCTCGGCCACGCGCCCGCGTGCGTCCGTCGGCTCTCCTGTCGGCTCGCCCGCGGACCCACCCTGCGCCTCGTCGATAAAGGTCATGTAGTGACCATACGAAGTCGAGCAAGAAAACCGGGCCGTCGACTCCGTACAGTCTCCGGCGCGTTTTCCTGGTACCCCTGAACAGAACAACGCAGGCATGCAGCCGACCCGACTGCTCAGGGGGCGGTCGGGTTGTGGGAGTCACACAAAGCCGTC
Organism: Streptomyces sp. GQFP; assembly: GCF_021545335.1. Lineage (GTDB taxonomy): Bacteria > Actinomycetota > Actinomycetes > Streptomycetales > Streptomycetaceae > Streptomyces. Next base: position 2,569,433 of record NZ_CP089312.1, read on the forward strand.
GAGGCGACACCCCTGCCGCACCGGGTGAGGTTACGACACCCGGAGTAACGTCACCGACACTCCCCGGATGATGTTGAATCTTGAACGGAATAGGACTACGGTTCCTCTCGTTGGATTGATTAAAGCTTCAACAACCCGTCCCCAAGGAGCACGTCATGGGTATCTTCGGCCGCAAGACCACCGACGGCGACGCAGCCACGGCCACCGGAGTCGTCACCCCGGAGCTCGCCGCGCTGACCGGCGACTACACGATCGACGCGTCGCACACGACCATCGGCTTCGTCGCCCGGCACGCCATGGTGACGAACGTCAAGGGCGGCTTCCAGGAGTTCGAGGGCACCCTGCACCTCGACGGCACCGACCCGTCCAACTCGACGGCGTCCCTCGACATCAAGATGGACAGCATCGAGACGGGCTCCGCCGACCGCGACGGCCACCTGAAAAGCGCGGACTTCTTCCGGACGGACGAGTTCCCGACGATGACGTTCCGCTCGACCAAGGCGGAGTCCCTCGGCGGCGACGACTACCGCATCACCGGCGACCTGGAGATCCTCGGCACCACCAAGGAGATCTCCATCGACCTGGAGTTCAACGGCGCGGCGAAGGACCCGTTCGGCAACGAGCGCGTGGGTTTCGAGGGCAAGGCCGAGATCCTGCGCTCGGAGTGGGGCCTGACGTGGAACGCGGCCCTGGAGACGGGTGGCGTGCTGGTGTCGGACAAGATCAAGCTGAACTTCGACATCTCGGCGATCCGGAACGCGTGACGCGACGCGTGGTTCCACTGGTTCCACTGGTTCCGCGCGAGACTTCGGGCGGGCGGAGGTGGAGCGGTACCGGGTGACGGGTACCGGGTGACGGATGACGGGTGACCGGCCGGTGGCCGCTCAGGGCCGGGGATCCGCGGCCCCCTCCGCCAGCCTGGCGACGGCCGCCGAGAGACGCGCGGCCCGGGTGGCCGGCGTACGGGCGGTGAGCAGCGGCAGGATCACTTCCTGATACCGCCCCGTCCTGCCGAGCGCCTCGAAGGCGGCCTTGGCGCGGGGCTCGCGCTCGAGCGCGGCGACGAGGTCGTCCGGCACGGAGGCGTCCCGCTGGGACTCGTACGCCGCCTCCCACCGCCCGTCCGCCTTCGCGGCATCGACCTCCGCGAGCCCACCGGGCCGCATGAGCCCGGCCTCGACCAGCTCCGGCACGCGCCGCACATTGACCATCGACCACGTACTGCCCCGCCGACGCGGGGTGATCTTCTGAAGGAAGTACGAGGCATCGAGGCTCTTTCGCTGACCGGTGATCCACCCGTGGCAGAGGGCCACGTCATTGACCTCGGCGAAGTCGACGGAGGGCAACCCCGACCCCTTCTTCGCGACCTTGCCCCAGAGGGCGGCGGGTTGCGGGGACGGGTGGGCGGCGAGCCAGGCGTCTAGGGCGGGGGCGTCGGCGAAGGGCTTGACCGGGATGCCGTCGGGGGTGTCGGGGGTGTCGTTCGGTGGGGTGTCGGGGGTGGTGGGCATGTGGGGACGGTACGTGGGAGATAGGCCAGAAACTGTCCTAGATGTCGTCGTCCACGTGGATGAAAAACCGGTTGATGGGCCGTTGGCCCATGCGTAGCATTCCTCGGGTGATGAGCCCCGAGTCGGACAGAACGGAGCCGCCGGTCATCGGCGGCGGATCGTCATCTGACCAGTAACCGATCGTTCGGCCGTTCTCCGTCGGCCTTCGGTCGGTCTTGCTCGATCTCGCTTCCAGTGACCTGACGTGCGTGCCCGTTCCGCGTGCCCGGTCCCGTTTCGATGCCCAGCGCGCGGACGTCTCCGCTTGTTCGTCCCAGCGCTGGAGCCGATCCCTTGCCCCTGTTCGTGTATGTCCTCAGCCTTGCCGTTTTCGCGCAGGGAACCTCCGAGTTCATGTTGGCCGGTCTCGTACCGGACATCGCCCATGACCTGTCCATCTCGGTAAGCGCCGCCGCGAGCCTGACATCCGCGTACGCCGTCGGAATGGTCGTCGGAGCGCCGGTGACGGCCGCGTTGAGCGCGCGATGGCCACGTCCTCGCGCGCTGGCGGGCTTTCTGGCCGCGTTCGTCGTCGTGCATGTCGTCGGTGCGCTCACGACGGACTTCGCGGTGCTGTTCGGCACCCGGATCGCCGCCGCGATCGTCAACGCCGGATTTCTCTCGGTCGCGATGTCTGCCGCGACCTCCCTCGCCGCTCCGGCGAGGCAGGCCCGGGCCACCGCCGTACTGCTGTCGGGGGTCACGCTGTCGTGCGTCGTCGGCGTACCCGCGGGCGCGCTGCTCGGGGACTGGTACGACTGGCGTGCGGCGTTCTGGGCGGTCGCCGCACTGTGCCTGCCCGCGCTGGCGCTCGTGTTCCGGTCGGCTCCCGCCGGGTCGACCCGTCCGCACGAGATCTCGATCAAGCGGGAGGTACGCGTACTGAAGGCGCGGCCGGTGCAGGTGGCGATGGCACTCGCGGCCGTGGTCAATGGGGCGACCTTCGCGACCTTCGCCTATCTCGCGGTGATCGCCACGGACGTCGCCCGGTTGCCCGGCGAGGCGGTCCCGGGACTGCTCGCCGCGTTCGGCGCGGGCGCCTTCGTCGGCGTGACGGCAGCCGGTCGTGCGGCAACCCGTACGAGCGGTCATACGGGTGACGGTCGCCTCCGGCACCCCCTGGCTCCGCGTCCGGGCCTGGGACTCGCGCTGTGGGCGCTGCCGGTCGGGTGGGCGGTGCTGGCCCTGGTCAGCGCGCATCCCACGACGCTGTTCATCGGGGCCGCCGTCCAAGGCGGGCTGTCGTTCGGGATCGGGTCGACTCTCGTCAACCGTGTCATGCGGGTCGCCTCCAACGCCCCTGCGCTCAGCGGGTCGTTCGCCACGGTCGCGCTGAACACCGGGGCTGTCCTGGGGCCATTGCTGGCCGGGGCGGCGACCGGGGTAACGGGGGACTACCGGGGGGCCGTGTGGGTCAGCGCCGGGCTGGCTGCGACTGCGGTCGCTGCCATGGCTGTCGGGCACCTACGCACCGCCTGCGGGCGCGAAAGCGTGAGGGAGGTCCGGTGACCTCATTCCCCCTTGTACAACCGCTCCAGGTCGACCAGGATCACCTCTCCCCGCCTCTCCATAGCCCGCAGATCGCCGGTGAAACCGGCCCCGCTGTAACAGGCGAGCCGTACGGCGGACGTGTCGACCCCGCGATCCGCCAGCAGCCGTTCGGCCTGCCGCAGGCGCTCAAGGTGCCCCGTCCCCATCACCTGGTCCCACTTGGCCTCCCCCAGGGAGAGCAGTACGCCGTTGTCCTGGCCCACCGCGCCCCGTACGACCACGTCGATCTCGTGGCTGGTACGGGCGGTCCGGTCAGGGACCGTCCCGTACGAGACGTCGATCGGCATGCCGCCGAAGGTGTCCGGCGCCGCGAAGTGGGCCACCCACTCACGGCAGACCTGTTCGAAGTGCGGGCCGACGACTGCTGAGAGGAAGCGGGGCCTGGCGGTCTCCCAGACGTGCTCGGCCATCCCCCGGTCCAGCAGGGCGAGCTTCGGCCGCGAGATGGCGTGGTCGAAGGCGATGAGCGGCTCGCCCACCCGGTAGATGCTGCGGTTCCCGCGGAACGCGTCCGTCTCCCTCCGCACGAGTCCGCAGTCCTGGAGGACGGTCAGCGGGTGTGTGATGTCGCTGATCGGCCGCTCCAGGCAGCCGGCGATCCGGCCCGCCGTGCCGTTTCCGGAGGCCAGTGCTGCGAGGACGGAGTGGTAAAGGGCGCGGTCCCGCAGGTCCGACTCGTCGGCGAGGAGATAACGGGCCTCGCGGTAGAGCGGGGAGCGCGGGGACAGCGCCGTACGGCAGACCCAGGCGTCGAAGTCGGCCAGGTCGACGGGGACGTCGTCGCGGACGAACTCCCTTCGGTAGGCGGGAGTTCCGCCGACGACGCTGTGCACGAGGAGCGCCAGGCGGTGGTCGTCGATGCCCCAGAAGGCGGCGGCCTGCCTGAAGTCGAGGGGATGGACGACGAGTTCGAGCCCGGCCCGGCCGCGCAGGGGTGACGTACCACTGAGCAGCTTGCCCATGAACGAGAGCGAGCTGCCGCAGAGGAGCAGGCGGGTACGGGAGTTCAGACGCTCGGGTCGGCGTGGTCCGTAGGCGACTTGAATGATGGAGGGGAGGGCGGGGGTGGCCCGGGCCAGGTACGGGAACTCGTCGATGACGACGGGGAGGGGGCGTTCCGCGCCGAGTGCGAGCAGGGCATCGATCGCCTGTTCCCAGCGGTCGAAGCGCATGGGGGCGACGGTGCCGGTGTAGTGGCCGAGTTCCTCGCCGAAGCGGCGGAGCGACTCCGCTTCCGTTGCCTCGTACGCGCAGAAGTAGAAACCGCCGGCGGCACGGGCGAGCGAGTCGAGAAGGAAGGACTTGCCCTGGCGGCGACGCCCGGAGACCACGGCCAGGGTGGCTTCCGGGCCGGTGTCGGACGCGAAGGCCGTCAGTTCGCTCCACTCCCAGTCACGGTCGAACATGTCGGTGGGTTTGGGGAGTTGGTCGCGGGTCGGGCGGGGCATGGTTGGCCTCCAGCAGGATCACTTAGGGAAATACGTTTCCCAGAAGTACGTTTCCCTTAACTGCCTGGGCGCGGGATGGGTCACGGCAGCCGACGAGAGAGCAACTGGTCCGGCCTCCCCCCCGATCTCCCTCTCCCTTTGCACGACGGCGGGCCATGATGAGGGCGAACGCAAAGAGTCGGGGGCTGTGTAGTGGGACGGGCGGAATCGGTGGGCGACGGAGATCACTACGACTTTCGGGGCAGCACCTTCCACGGCCCCGTCACCGGACGGGCCGAGCACGGCCACGGCCCGGCCTTCACCGCCATGTCCGCGCTCCCTGCTCCTCCGACGGCCTTCACCGGCCGTGAACAGCACGTCAAGGCTCTGTTGGACGTACTCGATCCCGACACAGAGGCCCGTACAGACGCCGTGTTGATCTCGGCGGTCGGCGGGCTCGGCGGTGTGGGGAAGACCGCGCTGGCTCTGCACGTTGCGCACGCCGCGCGTGCTCGGTTCCCCGGCGGAACGCTCTTCGTCAATATGCGGGGCTACGACAACGCCCCTACGGCGCCGGAGCAGGCGGTGGAGTCCCTCCTCACCGCTCTCGGCATCGGACGCGACAGCCTTCCTTCCACGCCAGAGGAATTGTACGCGTTGTACCGGTCGACTCTGGACGAGCGGGGTTCCGTACTGATCGTGCTGGACAACGTCTCGGATGCCGCACAGGTCGTACCGCTGCTGCCTGGCAGTACGCGGCATCGGGTTCTGGTGACCTCCCGGGACTCGCTCGACTCGCTGACCGCGCGGTCGATCACGCTCGACTCGCTTACGCAGGACGAGGCGGTCGCGCTGGTCGAGCGGGCCCTGCGCATCAGCGATCCTGACGACTCCCGGGCGTCCGCAGAGCCTGATGCCGTTCGGCGGCTCGTCGACCTGTGCGGCCGGCTTCCGCTGGCGCTTCAGATCGCGGCGGCTCAGCTCCGCCGGCGTAAACCGCGCGCGGTCTCCACGCTCGTCGCGGATCTTGAAGCAGCAATCGACCGGGTGCGCGCGTTGCGAGCACCCGGCAGGGACCAGTACGACAGAGACCTGGTGCTGCGCCCGGTGTTCGACGTCACGTACGAACGGCTCGACGCGGACCAGGCCAGGCTGTTCCGGCTCTTGGCCCAGGCTCCGACGTCGGACTTCGGACAACCCACCGCGGTGGCTCTCTCCGGAGTGTCTCCGGCCGACATCATGGAGAGACTTGAGGATCTGGCAGCCGTCTATCTGATCAGTGCATCGCCCGCCGCGGACCGTTGGGTGATGCACGACTTGCTACGCGTGTACGCCGCCACTCTGAGCACCTCCGAGCCCGTACTCGCCCACGAAGCCACGGATGCCAGGAACAGCTTGCTCCAAGAGTTCTTCCTACGAGCGGCCTCCGCCGACCAACATCTCCACGGCCAACTGGTTGCAGAGGCGCCAGATCTCTTCCCTGACCGGGATGCCGCACTCGCCTGGCTGGACTCCGAGCACACTTCCCTCGTACGGGCCGTTCAGTGGGCAGAGATGGCCGAGCACAGCAGATTCGCCACCGCATTGGGCGTCTGCATCGACCGGTATCTGCACGTCCAGCGACATTTCACCGATGGAACCCGAGTGTCCGAAACTCTACTGACGGCGGCCAGACGCGAGGAGGACCGGATCCTGGAACTGTTCTCCTTGTCCGCCCTGGGGAATTCCCGGCACCAGTTGCGCCAGTACCGTGAGGCAGCCATCGTCCACACCAACGCACTACGACTTGCCTACGCGCTCGAAGATCGCAGCGCCCAAGCAACCAGCTGGAGCAACCTCGGCTTTTGCATGCACGAGTGGGGACAGCACGACATTGCGGCTCAGATGCTCGGGCGGGCGCAGGAGATGTTCGCCCAGGTAGGCGATGAGCACCGCGAAGCGATGGCTTGGAACACCCTGGGCATGCCGCTTCTGAAGCTTCGGCGGTTCGATGAAGCCGTGCGGGCTCACAACCGCGCCCAGCAGGCATTCCACCGGGTGGGAGATCGGCAACGCGAGGCGACGGCATGGCTCAATCTGGGCGCAGCTTTGAGAGAGGTGTCCAGATTCGACGACGCTGCCAACGCATACCTGAACGCCGCCGACCTCTTCGCCGAGCAGCACGACCGGTATGGAGAAGCCTCGGCTTGGAACCATGTAGGCAGTCTCCTGACCGCTCTTCGAGAATTCGAATCGGCATCAGAGGCACTTCACAAGTGCGAGGCCGTCTTTGTCTCCCTGAGTGACTGGCACCACGTGGGACATGTTCGATGGAACATCGCAAAGCTGCATGCAGCGCAAGGTCAAGACCTCCGCGCAAAGGCCGCCTGGATGTCTTCCGCCGACGCCTATGACCTCGCCGGGGACGAGCAGTTGGCCACCGAGGCACGCCAGTACGCCGAATGACTCACCGCAGCACCCTGAACTCGCACCACACCGACTTACCCGGGTTCCGCTCCCCCACCCCCCACCTGTCCGCCAGCCCCGCCACGATGAGCAGCCCCCGCCCCGCCTCGGCCTCCGGGCCGACGTCCGGCATACGGATCTCGCCCGTGCCGCTGTCGTGGACCTCGACGCGCAGTACGCCGTCGGTGGCCAGGGCCAGTTGCAGGAGGAAGCCCCGGCCCGGCGGTACGCCGTGCAGGAGTACCGGTAGGCCACTGGCGAGGTTTCCGCTGTGCGGGTCCTTTTCCAGTGGCCTCCGGCCCGAACCCGCCGTGCACCCTTTCGGTGCAGCGGGCTCTCCAGTGACTACTGCGTGTTCGTCACCCGGGTCATGCATGGATGCTTCCGTGACAAGGCGGGCAGACCACGAGCGTTCTGCGCCGCTTCTTGAGCATCAGTAGCGTCCAGGCTGGCTGTTCTCTCTGGCCGTGTAGCTCCGCGAGGGAACGAACTTGGTGTACTTGCACCTCAGTTCGCCTCTCGCAGAGTTCACACCGTCCGCGTTGGAGCCGATCGATGAGTTGGCTGCCGCGCGGGCGGCTGCGCGGGGTGAACATAGTGGACGGAAGGTCGTCGAGGACGGCCGTCCGTTTCCGGGTGAGGGGAATTCCACCGAACCGTGCGACCAGTGGTTTCCTGCCTTCTCGTTCGATTCTGGCCTCGAAGCACCTGCGCGGTCCTTGGGGTGTCTTGATAGTCGTCTTGTAGCGGTTGGCCATCGAGGTCACCCTTGACCGGTGCTTGGCGGCCAGGGTCTTGAGCAGGGAGGTCAGCATGACCCCCTTGAGCCGGTCGAGTTTCCAGACGTCGCCGGCCAGCAGGTAGTACTGGACGATGCCCCGGTACTGGGCTCCGTAGAGACTGACGATGTCGAAGGGTGTGCATCCAGTCAGCGGGTCCAGGTGCGCGGGTTTGCCGCGCTTGAGGAACGGGGCGCATTTGGCCTTGATCACGTCCTTGGGCACGCGGAGCGACACCTTCCCGTTGATGGAGCGCATGCCGCGATTGACACGGCCGCCCCGGGAGACCTTGGCGTCGGCGTGCTGAACGGTGATGTCGTAGCCGAGGAAGCGGGCCGCCTGGGTGCGGCCGTGGGTGACCAGCGTCTTGCCCTGGTTGAGCTCCAGCTTGAGATCGTCACGCAGGAACGCGGCCAGGCGCTGTTTGACCGTCTCGGCTTCGGCCTTGGGACCGGTGAACCCGAGGAGGTGATCGTCCGCGTAGCGGATGTAGCGCAGCCGCCGGTAGCCGGGATCATGCGGATCACCGACCGGATGACGGCGCAACTCCTTGCGCCACTGGCGGACTTGAGCGGACTCGGTGTGCTCCTTTCTCTTGGCGAGCCGCTGCCGGGTGTTCCAGATCGCGTTTTCCAGCTTCTGGTACTCCGGATTCTTCCTCCGGGTGGTCCCTCGGGTGTATTCCGGGATGAGAACTGTTTCGACGAAGGTGTCCAGCCGGTCCATATAGATGTTGGACAGGAGTGGAGAGAGGACACCTCCCTGCGGGGAACCCGACAGGGTGGCGTGCCATTTCCAGTCCTCCAGGTATCCCGCCTTGAGCATCTGTTGGATGAGGCGGAGGAACCGGTTGTCGCGGATTTTCTCCGACAGGATGGCCAGCAGGACCTCATGGTCGAGCGAGCCGAAGCAGTCGGAGATGTCTCCCTCGATGAACCAGGTTGTCCCGGTCCATTTGTGTGCCACCTCGGACAGTGCCGTGTGGCAGCCCCGGCCGGGACGGAAACCGTGGGAGCGGCCGGAGAACCGCGGCTCATAATATGCCTCCAGCAGGAGACGCATTACTTCGCCGACAAGTTTGTCCGACCAGGACGGCAGGCCGAGGGGGCGCGTCTTTCCGTTGGATTTTGGAATGTGGACGCGCCGTACCGGACGGAAGCGGTAGCGCTCGTGGCGCATGGCTTCGGTGATGTGCCCGATCTTGGCTTCGGACATGCCGTCTGCGGTTTCCCCGCAGGCCCCGGGGGTCATCGCGCCATGGTTGGCGTAGACGCGCCCGTAGGCCAGCAGATACAGGTTCGGGTTGAACAGCTGTCGATACAGCTCATCGCACGGCAGGCCGCGCCTGCCGCGTTCACGCAGGACATCAAGTACCGCTTCGGCGCTCTGCATTACGCATACCTCCCAGCATCGTGATGTCCGAATCACCTGGCCCCCTTCGCCCTGTAGACGGCTTTCCCGTCCTCCTTGGCAGGTCGTTACTCCTGCGACTACTACGGGGCCTCCGTCACCTTGGGATTCGCATCCTTTAGGTGATCCCATGTTCGTCTCTGTTGTACGTGTCTAGCGCGACTTAGGCGCCCCACTCATCTCCTTGAATTCCCTCATTGGGAATCATTCCGCTATCCGAAGGGTGCGGTGGATACGCATTTACTCCACCGCAGGATGCGGCGCCGGTGGCAAGTGCAGGTTTCCGGCGGATGCGACACATTTCATCCTTTGGAGATTGGGGTTCAGGCAATCCAGCTTTCGCCATATCGCGCGGGCCCCCCAGCGCATCGCTTCCACACTTGAACACGATCGCTGGTTTCCTGACATGCTGCGGTCCCCTTCCCCTTTCGAGTCCAGGTAAGTCATCAGGCCCAAGAACCTCCCTTCAGTTCCTCCCGGCTCAACCGGGGATACAACAGAGCGCCTCATGGCGCACGGGCGTTCGTGGTCAGTTCGCTCACGCAGAGCAGCACGTCGTCGGTGCGCTCGGGGGTGCCCCAGTCGGTGAGGGTCTCGCGGGTGAAGTCGCGGGCCAGGCGTACCGACCTGCGGTCGCGGCGGTAGAACGCCTGGCGGGCGTGGAGGAGTTGGGGTTGTGCGTTCATGAGGCCACTGTCACAGGGAGTCACTACTGTGGAGCAGTACGTGAAGTCGTAGTTCCGATTGCTACGACTCCACTACGAGGGGTTCGGGTGGAAACGGGGGAAAGGGACACGCATGCATTCGGCGAAGAAGCCCAAGCGGGGCAGTTCATGGCAGGCCATCGGTGCGCTGGTCGCCCACTTCCGGAGGGCGGCCCGGCTCACTCAGGAGCAGTTCGCCGAGCTGGCGAACCTCCACGTCGACACGGTCGGGTCGATTGAGCAGGGACGACTTGCCCTGCAACTGGATCGGGCCGAACAGTTCGACGAACTGCTGTGTACAGGTGGGGTGTTGGCCATCGCCGTGGCCAAGATGCCGATGCGGGAGCGGATTCCGACGTTCGCGCAGGGGCTCGTCGACATCGAGCAGGAGGCCGTCAGTGTTCTGTCGTACGAGACACAGATGGTGCCGGGGCTCCTCCAGACCAAGGACTACTGCCGCGCTTCCTTCGACTCCCGCTTCCCGCGCTTCGAGGACGAGACGGCTGAGCAATGGGTGAGTTCTCGCATCGAGCGGCAGCAGATCTGGCAGCGCAGGCAGCCCCCGTTCGGCCACTTCATCCTGGAGGAGGGGATCCTGCGCACAGCCCTCGGCGGAAGTGACGTGATGCGCGAGCAGATCCGCGCGCTGCGCGAGTACAGCGACCTCGACCACGTAGGGATTCAGGTCATGCCCATGGGGCGCGTGCCACACGCTGGCCTTGCGGGCCCCATGCTGCTGCTGGAGAACCCGGACCACGACCACATGGTGTACCTGGAAGTGCAGCGCGCCAGCTTCCTGGTCGATGATCCTGCCGAAGTAAGTGTGTATCAGCTGAAATATGGAATGCTGCGGTCACAGGCCCTCTCCCCCGAAGAGAGCGCATGCCTCCTGGACAGACTGCTTGGAGAGTCATGAACACCGCAGCGCGACAACACCTCCCCGCGGGCAACCTGGCGTGGTTCAAGTCGAGCTACAGCAGCAACGAGGGCGGCAACTGTCTCGAAGTCGCCGCCAACCCCTCCGCCATCCACATCCGTGACTCCAAGAACCCCTCCGGCCCGGTCCTCACCGTCGCCCCCGGCACCTGGACCGCGTTCCTGGACCGGGCCTGACCACCCAGAGGACGACCGCCCCATGGACAACACAGCGTGGATCACCATCACCTCCTGCGAAAACCTTCCCGGGCATCCCGGCCCCCTCGCCGCCCTGCGCGCTTGACTGCGGGAACGCGGTATCGACTGGATGCCGTTCGCGCCTGACGAGGTTCGGTACGACCTCGCGTGCGAGCCCGGAGTCGATGGGCACTGGCGCGGATGGTTCACCGTGTACGTGGCGTCGGACGCACTACTCGCCGTCGGACTGCATCCCGGGCAGGCGTCGGCCCCTCGCGGCGACGGCGTCTCCCCGCCCGCCTGGTGGCACGCCGCCGGGGAGCGGTACGGTCGTCGGTGGACACTCCCCCGGGACATCCCGGTGCGAGGCGCCCACGTGGGCGTTAGCCTCCGGTCATGACCTGGCTCCCCCGCGACTTCGTTCACCCGCTGCACGTCGACGTGGCCGGTGGGTATCACCTGCGGCCGATTCGTGGGGCCGATGCCGTCATCGACTACCCGACTGTCATGGGGTCGCGTGAGCGGTTGTGGGGCATCTTCGGGGAGGCCTGGGGGTGGCCGGCCGCCTCCATCACGTACGAGGCCAATCTCGCCGATCTGGAGCGGCATGCCGCCGAGATCGACGCCCATGAGTCCTTCAACTACGTGCTGCTCAATGGCGAGGAGACCGTCGAACTCGGGTGTGTGTACATCGATCCGCCCGAGAAGGCCGGGGCCGATGCCGAGGTCTCCTGGTGGGTTGTCGACAGTGCCGTGGGGGGTGCGGTCGAGCAGGCGCTTGATGAGCTTGTGCCTCGGTGGATCGGGGATGAGTGGCCGTTCGTCCGGCCTCGGTTCATCGGGCGTGATCTGTCCTGGGCGGAGTGGCTGCGGTTGCCCGACGCCGGTGCGTAGGCCTGTGTAGCCCCGGCCGGGGCCGGTGGCTCGATGGGCGCGGCTGGATTTCGCCCCTTGTGGGCGCGCTCACAGCGTTCCCATAATCCTTCAACAGATTTTGACCAGCTCATGCCATCAAGTGCACGAGTTCTTTCTGTTTGTTTGGCATGAGCCTGACATTTCTGCGTATGTCCAACCCCCCACGGAAGGCATCACGTTGAAGAAGCTCATCACCGCGCTCAAGAGAGCCGCAGCCGCCGGCGCCGCCGCGCTCGCCATCATCAGCCTGCAGCCCCTCTCCTCCGCCCAGGCCGCTCCGGCGCCCGTCGTCGGTGGAACCCGGGCCGCGCAGGGCGAGTTCCCGTTCATGGTCCGGCTCTCCATGGGCTGTGGCGGCTCGCTGCTCACCCAGCAGATCGTGCTCACCGCCGCGCACTGTGTGAGCGGCACCGGCGCCAACACCAGCATCACGGCGACCGCCGGTGTCGTGGACCTCCAGTCGACCACCGGCCGGGTCCAGGTCAGGTCCACGTACGTGTACCAGGCCCCCGGCTACAACGGCAACGGCAAGGACTGGGCGCTCATCAAGCTCGCCTCGCCCATCACCACCCAGTCCACGCTGAAGATCGCCACCACCACGGCCTACAACACCGGCACCTTCACCATCGCCGGGTGGGGTTCGGCCTCTGAGGGTGGCGCCCAGCAGCGGTACATGCTCAAGGCGACCGTGCCGTTCGTGAGCGACGCCACCTGCCGGTCCTACAGCGGCTACAGCGGGCTCGTCGCGGCTGACGAGATCTGTGCCGGATACGCGTCCGGTGGCGTCGACACCTGCCAGGGTGACTCCGGTGGTCCGATGTTCCGTCGGGACAGCGCCAACGAGTGGGTGCAGGTCGGCATCGTCAGCTGGGGTATCGGCTGCGCTCGGGCCAACGCGCCCGGTGTCTACTCCGAGGTCTCGACCTTCGCCTCGGCGATCACTGCGGCGGCTGCGACTCTCTGACGGTCCTTCGTATCAGGCTCCGTACGACGTCCACGGGCTCGGCGCTTTTCGGCGCCGGGTCCGTGCGCGTACGTCGTGGGGAGTTTTTCGCCCCCGCCGCCCTTACCCGTTCCCATCCCTGGGGGCTGCGCCCCCAGACCCCCCTTTCGGCCTGAACGGCCTCGTCCTCAAACGCCGGACGGGCTGAAATGCCCCGGCCGGCGCTGAAGAGGCACCGCCTGTACCGCAGAAGGGCGGGCTGGGTGATGCCCACCCGGCACTTGCTCAGAACCCCCCGCCGAAGTCCCCGCCACCCCCGAAGTCCCCTCCGCCGAAACCGCCGCCATAGTCCCCGGAGTCGAAGTCCGCGCCGGACATGTCGCCGCCATCGGAGCCGGCGGTGCCTCGGAAGTCGCCGTAGCCCTCGCCGTAGTCGGCCGCGTAGGACGGGGTGGCCATCATGCTGCCGAGCATCGTGCCGACCAGGAGGCCGGGCAGGATGCCGCCGCCGAAGTAGCCGCCTGCCCAGGGGCCATATGCCGGGCCCGCGTCCCAGTACGGGCGGGGGCCCGAGGCCGTCTCCACCTCGCGGACTGCCGGGTCCCGGCCGTCGGCCAGGCGGGCCTGGTCGGCCGCGCAGACCGGGACCTCCCGGGGTGCGCCGCCCGCCGGGGTCCAGGTCGCGTCGGTGACCGACGGGCCGTGACGCGGGTCGAAGAAGCAGGGGCCACGGCGTTCGGGCAGCGGGCGGCCCTCGCGGCGTGCCGCCAGTTGCGCCAGCGAGAAGCGGCCGTCCTCCAGCGTCTGTGTCACCGCGCGTACTTCCTCCGGGCGCCTCGTGGCCGCCATCAGTGACTTCGACTTGTCGTAGGAGTCCAGCGCTCGTTCGTAGTCCGCGCGCATCGCGTCGTCGGCGCCCGTCTCGGCGGGGTGGAAGTCCAGCCGGTCCAGTTCCTCGCCGAACGCCGTGATGTCCTCGTCCACGACGACCGACAGTTTGGCGAGGGCTGCCCGCTGCTCCTCCTCGTGCCGTCGCCGGTTGCGCCGGACCAGTGCGTACGCGCCCGCGCCGCCCGCCGCCAGCACCGCGCCTACCGCGATCAGCGCACCGGCGTCCACCCCGCCACCGGAGTCCCCACCGCTCCAGGTGGCCGGTGCCGAACCGCCGACACTGCCGCGCAGTGCCGCGTCGACGAAGTCGTTGAGCTGGGCCTTCGGGTCGTCCGTGCCCTGCACGGCTGTGACGAGGTTGGCTACCGCCGGCTTGCTCAGCACGCCGCTGTCGGCCCGTGCGCTGAAAAGGTCGCCCAGGCGTACGGCGTACAGGCCCGTGATGCCCGTCTCCGTACGGAGGTTCGTGAAGAGGTTCTCCGCCGGGTAGTCGGCCGGGAGAACGGCCACGAACAGCGGTTTGTCCGCGTCCTTGATCTTGGCGGCCAGCGCGTCCGCGTCGGCGGAGGAGAGGAGGTCCTTGGCCTCCGGGTCCACGTACACCGGGTCCGCTCGCAGTGCCTCGGCGACTTTGGATAGGTCGGTGGCCGCCTGGGCGCCGGGCGCGGCGGCCGTCAGCAGCGCGAGTACCGCGAGTGTCGCTACGAAGGGCACCAGCAGTAGGCGTACGAGAGGACGGACCAGTACGGCCTTCATATCTTCGAAGCTACCCGAAACGGGACGGAAACGGGCACCCTCGGGGGGAGTGGGAGGGTGGGCCCTGGGGTCTGGGGTCCACCCCCCACCGTCTCCGCTACTCGGCCGGCTCCACTCCCGCCCGCAGCAGCCCGTACGTGTACGCGTCCGCCAGGGCCTCCCACGACGCGGCGATCACGTTGTCGGCCACGCCCACCGTCGACCACTCGCCCTTGCCGTCCGACGTCGAGATGAGGACTCGGGTCGTGGACTGGGTGCCGTGCTTGCCCTCCAGGATGCGGACCTTGTAGTCGACCAGGTCCAGCTTGGCGAGCGGCGGGTAGATCTTCTCCAGGGCGACCTTCAGGGCGCGGTCGAGGGCGTTCACCGGGCCGTTGCCCTCCGCCGTCGCGACGATGCGCTCGCCCTTGGCGAAGAGCTTGACCGTGGCCTCGTTGGCGTGGCTGCCGTCGGGGCGGTTCTCGACGATCGCGCGCCAGGACTCGACCTCGAAGTACGTACGGGCCCTGCCCTCGGCCTCCGCGCGGAGCAGCAGTTCGAAGGACGCGTCCGCCGCCTCGTACGTGTAGCCCTGCAGTTCGCGTTCCTTGACCCGTTCCACGACCCTGCCTACCAGCTCGCGGTCGTCGCCCAGGTCGACGCCGAGTTCCTTGCCCTTCAGCTCGATCGACGCGCGGCCCGCCATGTCGGAGACCAGCATCCGCATGGTGTTGCCGACCTGCTCGGGGTCGATGTGCTGGTAGAGGTCCGGGTCGACCTTGATCGCCGAGGCGTGCAGGCCCGCCTTGTGGGCGAAGGCCGAGACTCCCACGTACGGCTGATGGGTCGAAGGCGTCAGGTTGACCACCTCGGCGATCGCGTGGGAGATGCGGGTCATCTCGCGCAGCGCGCCCTCAGGGAGGACCTTCTTGCCGTACTTCAGCTCCAGGGCCGCGACCACCGGGAACAGGTTGGCGTTGCCCACGCGCTCGCCGTAGCCGTTCGCCGTGCACTGGACGTGGGTCGCGCCCGCGTCGACGGCGGCGAGGGTGTTGGCGACCGCGCAGCCCGTGTCGTCCTGGGCGTGGATGCCGAGGCGGGCTCCGGTGTCGGCGAGGACCGTGGCGACGACCGCCTGGACCTGGGCCGGGAGCATCCCGCCGTTGGTGTCGCAGAGGATGACGACGTCGGCGCCGGCCTCGGACGCGGCCCGGACGACGGCCTTCGCGTACTCGGGGTTGGCGCGGTAGCCGTCGAAGAAGTGCTCGCAGTCGACGAAGACCCGGCGACCCTGGGAGCGGAGGTGGGCGACGGTGTCCCGGACCATCTCCAGGTTCTCGTCGAGCGTGGTGCGCAGCGCCAGTTCCACATGGCGGTCGTGGGACTTGGCTACCAGGGTGATGACGGGCGCGCCCGAGTCGAGGAGGGCCTTGACCTGCGGGTCCTGGCTCGCCTTGCCGCCGGCCCGGCGGGTGGCGCCGAAGGCCACCAGCTGGGCGTGCCTGAAGTCGATCTCCTGCTGGGCGCGGGCGAAGAACTCGGTGTCGCGCGGGTTGGCGCCCGGCCAGCCGCCCTCGATGAAGCCGACGCCGAAGTCGTCCAGGTGCCGTGCGATGGCCAGCTTGTCGGCGACGGTGAGGTTGATGCCCTCGCGCTGGGCGCCGTCGCGCAGGGTGGTGTCGAAGACGTGGAACGAGTCGTCGAGTTCGCTGGGTTCGCTGGATTCCGTCATGATCTCAAGGCTCCTGGGATGTCGATCTCGGTCTGTACCGGAATGACCGGCTCCACCGTCCTCCGATGATCCCTCACGCTTCTTCTCCGGCTGAATGTGGGCCAGAAAAGCGAAAAACCCCTCGCGGGTGCGAGAGGTCTGCGCGCGGGTCGAAGACGACGATGGCCGCCCGTACCTGGTCGTACGAGGCGGTCACTGCGGACCGGCGCGCCTGCTGCCAATAATCGTGGCGAACGAGAGCACGGGGGCAGTCTGGCACAGACCGTCCCCGCGCCTCGTGGGTGTCTCAGTATGCGAACCCCCGGTGCTCAGCTCACACGGCGGACGAACCCGTCCGAGTGACCGTTCGTGTCGCCCTTGACGATGTCGGTCGCGGACGACAGGAAGCCCACCAGCCTGCCGTCGCGGCTGAGCGACGAGGGCGCGCTGTACCCGGTCGGCTCGGTCGCGATACCGCCCGTGATCGTCCTGCTGACGAGGCGGGTGGCTCCGGTGCGCAGGTCGTGCAGATAGACGTTGTCGACGTAGTCGCCGGCCGGTGTCCGCACCGGGAAGTTGTACGCCAGGTACCGGCCGTCGCCGCTGAGGAGATTGCCGCTCAGGCTCCGCTCCCCCGGGCCGTCGTGCTGGATACGGCGGGTGACGTCCGTGCGCAGGTCCCGTACGTAGAGGTAGAAGCCGTTCGGGGTCGGGTCGCCGACCAGGTCGGTGAGGGAGCTGAAGGCGATGTACCGGCCGTCGTCCGAGAGCGACCCGCCGACGGCGCCGGCGTCGGCCTGCGACGGCGAGCCCGCGCTGTCGACGTTGGCCTGTTCCTCCTTGCCGGTCCGGCGGTCGAACACCATCAGTTCGCTCGGGCCGCCGCGCGGGTGGCGGATCTCGTACTCGACATAGCGGCCGTTGCCGCTGATCCCGGTGCTGTAGACCGTCCACTCGGGGTGCTCGTGGCTGATCCGGGTGACCTTGCCGGTGCGGCGGTCCGTGACGTACGCGGCGAGGTGGTAGCTCGTGCCGCCCTCCACGCGGGCGATCGGGGCGTTGAAGGCGACGTACCGGCCGTCGTCGGAGATCCCGACGCTGCCGTACGCGTTGGCGGTCCCGCCGTCGGGTGTCGTGCTCACCAGTTCCGTGCGGCCCGTGCGGCGGTCGTGGACGTACACGTCCTCGTGGGAGAAGCCGGTGGGCGGCTTTCCGCCCCAGTCGACGAGGTTCGTCGCGTCGGAGGTGAAGACGACGTACCGGCCGTTGCCGCTGATGCGCGCGTTGTGCGTGTCACCGCCCGTGGACTGGGTGCCGTCCGAGGCGACGCTGACGCGGGTCACCTTTCCGGTGCGCAGGTCGCGCACGAACGCGTCCCCGTCGCCGTTGGTGTCGCCCGGCACGATGGTGGTGCCGTAGGTGGCGAACGCGGCGAAGCGGCCGTCGTCGCTGAGGGTCGGCCCGCCCGAGTCGCCGTCGGACTGCACGCCCTTGGCCGACACGGTGACCCGCTCGGTGACGCCCGGTCGTGGCGCCTTCCCCGGCGCCGACGACGCCGTGGTCGTGGGAAGTGCGAGTGTGCTGACGGCGAGTGCGGCGATGGTCGTCGCCCGCACGAACCGCATGGCTCTGCTGGTCATGTGTTTCCCCGTTTCCCCCGGTGCACATTTCCCCTGTGCACATTTCCCCTGTGCACTGTTCCCCCGGCCCCGTGCCGCGGGCTCACTGCGATGCAAACGCACCTTCACGGTAAGGGTCAATCGGTCTTATTGCGTACAACCTGGACGAGGGTTCACGCGTCCGTGTGGTTCTCATCCCGCCTGCAGGCCGGGCAGGAACTCCGCTGCCCCGAAGGCCGGTTTGAGGTCGGTGAACCAGGTCGCGTCCTCGTCGTACGCGGCGAAGAACGGGCGGTCGACCAGGGCGGGATCGCGCGCCTGGATGAGGTGCAGCACGAAGACCTTCTCGCCGGCCACCTCCGCGACACCGTCCACGCACACCTTGCCGGGCATCGCCGACATCACCGGGCCGCGCACGGTACGGGCGAGGCCGGAGACGCGGGAGTGGGCGTCCCGGAAGATCTGGTGGCCGCGGGCGAGCGGGACGCCGAAGTAGCCCTGCGGGCCCGTGTCCCGTTCCACGAACTGGTAGTACGGCACCGCGCCCAGTGTGGTCGTCACGTCCCACAACTCGGCCCAGGCGTCGGCGTTGTCGTTGATCCCGGCCACCAGCGGCCCCTGGCAGCGGATCACGGCGCCGGTGTCGCGCACGCGCCGCATGGCCTCCCGTACGACGGCCGGGCGCAGCTCCTGCGGATGCGTGAAGTGGGCCATGAGGGCGAGGTGACGGCCGCTCGCCACGACCTTCTCGAACAGCCGCAGCAGGTCGTCGGCGTCCCGGTCGGTGGTGAACCGGTACGGCCAGAAAGCGAGGGACTTGGTGCCGACGCGGATCGAGCGGATGCTCTCGATCTCCAGCAGCGGGTCGACGTACCGGCTCAGTACCTCCGTACTCATCACCAGCGGGTCGCCGCCGGTGATCAGCGCGCTGCTGACCTCGGGGTGGGCGCGGAGGTAGGCCGTGGTGGTGATGATGTCGTCGGTGGCGATGCGGAGTTCGGACTCGCCGACGAACTGCGGCCAGCGGAAGCAGTACGTGCAGTAGGCGTGGCAGGTCTGGCCCTGGCGCGGGAAGACCAGCACCGTTTCCGGGTACTTGTGCTGGAGGCCCGGCAGCCGGACGCCCTCGTGCACGGGGACGTTGGCGTCCAACTGGCCGGAGGGGTGCGGGTTGAGGCGCATCCGGATCTCGTGGGCCGCGCGCTGGAGTTCGCGGGCGGGGGCGCCGGTGGCCAGCAGGTCCGCCATCTCGCGGACGTCCGGTGCGGGGAGCATGCCCGTCTGCGGGAAAGTGAGCCGGAAGATCGGGTCGCCGTCGGGTACGGCCGACCAGTCGATCAACTCGTCGACGACATAGGCGTTCGTACGGAACGGCAGCACCGTCGCGACCGCGCGCAGCGCCAGCCGGTCGGCGGGCGAGAAGGCGCCGACGCGCTGGAGCAGACCGTCCAGGTCACGGGGGGTGAGGGCGCGGAATCTCGGGCCGCCGCGCGGGGCCGGGTCGTGCGATGAGCGCATGCTGTGCAAGGGCCTCTATTCCGTGACCAGGGCCGGCGGTCGCAGCCAGACGAAGGCCGCCGCTGGTGCATCGTACTTCTCCGCGTAGTGCGTGGTGAGCTGCGCGTGCAGCTCGGTCTCGTCGTCGACCACGATCACCTCGTACGCGGCCGAGGGTGTCCCCAAGGCGTCGCTGTACGCGGAGAGTTGGTCGAGGCGGTGGCGGGCCAGGTAGGACACGAGGTCGTGCCCGGCGACGTACCACCGTTCGTCGACGACCACGAACCGGCAGGTGAACTCCCGCCGGGCGGCGGCCGCGTCGACCAGGGTGACCGGCATGTGGGTGAAGCGTTCCATGGGTTTGCTCTGCTGCCACAGCTCGTCGAACCGCTGCTCGACGAACGCGCCGAGCGGGGAGCGGACGGCGACCTCCAGCTGGACGCCCTCGCCGGAGAGGCGGCCGACGGTGAGGAAGGAGACGAGGGAGTGGCCGTCCCAGCGGTAGAGGGTCACTCCGGGCGAGGTCGAGCACAGCCGTACGTCGAGCAGGGTGCGGGCGTGGTCGTCGAGGCGGTCCCGGAAGGAGTGCAGGGTGCGGAGGTTGCGCAGGATGTCCCGGCGGATGTCGGCGTGCCGTTCGCCCAGTTCCTGGCCGCGCAGGAGGACGGCGAGGGAGTCGGGGTCGAGGAGCAGGATCTGTACGCGGGCGCCGTGCGCGGTGGCGGAGCGGATACCGCGGAAGAGGCGCTCGGAGAACTGGGGGCCGAAGACGTTGGAGAAGGTGTCGAGGATCTTCACGTTGGAGTTCGAGCCGTGCACCTGGGCGCTGAACCACTCGTAGTCGAGCCGCGTGTGCTCGCGGACCCGGCCCTCCTGGGCGCGGCTGATCAGCGGCCCGATGACGAAGACGGTGACGGCGACGCCGAGGATGTCGGTGCCGAGGTTGAGGGCGAGGTTCTCGCCGTAGTTGTCCATGCCGGAGCTGTTCCAGAGCAGGAATCCGGCCAGCGCGGCGAGCAGGACGAGCACGGAGAGGCTCTGCGGGCGCCGGGGTTTACGTAACTCACGCAGGAGCCCACGCAGACGCGAGCGGCGCGGCGGCCGTGCGGTCATGTGTTCCCCCTCCCCCGGTGGAATGAGTGGATACCCACCGGGGGACCGCGTTATGCCGGGTGCGAATGGCGCCCCCGAAGGGGCGCGGGGCTGTGTCGATCTGCGGCTCCGCCGCGGGGCGCGACCAGCCCCCACCGGCCGGCAGCCAAACAACAACCCACCCCGCCGAGCCCTCAGCCGAGAACGTGCATCCAACCGTGCGCGTCCTCCGCCGTACCCCGCTGAATGTCGAGCAGCGCCTCACGCAGGCGCAGCGTGACCTCGCCGGGTTCGCCCCCGCTCTGCTGCCACTCCGCGCCGGTGCGCTTGACCGTGCCGACGGGGGTGATGACGGCCGCCGTACCGCAGGCGAAGACCTCGGTCAGGGAGCCGTTCTCGGCGTCGCGCTGCCAGTCGTCGATGGAGATACGGCCTTCCTCGGAGGTGTAGCCGAGGTCGCGGGCGACGGTGAGGAGGGAGTCGCGGGTGACGCCCTCCAGGATGGAGCCCGTCAACGACGGGGTGACGATGCGGTCCCCGTACACGAAGTACAGGTTCATACCGCCGAGTTCCTCGATCCACTTGTGCTCGACGGCGTCGAGGTAGCAGACCTGGGCGCAGCCCTGTTCGGCGGCCTCGGCCTGGGCGAGCAGGGAGGCCGCGTAGTTGCCGCCGGTCTTGGCGTCGCCCATGCCGCCGGGGACGGCGCGGACGCGGTCCTCGGAGAGCCAGATGGAGACGGGCTTGACGCCACCGGGGAAGTAGGCGCCGGCGGGGGACGCGATCACCAGGAACAGGTACTCGTTGGCCGGCTTGACGCCCAGGCCGACCTCGGTGGCGATCATGAAGGGGCGCAGGTAGAGGGACTCCTCGCCGCCGTGCGCGGGCACCCAGTCGCGGTCCTGCTGGACCAGCGCGTCAATGGCCTCGATGAACGTCTCGACGGGCAGCTCGGGCATCGCGAGCCGGCGCGCGGAGTTCTGGAAGCGCTCGGCGTTCTTCTCCGGGCGGAAGGTGGCGACGGTGCCGTCGGGACGGCGGTAGGCCTTGAGTCCCTCGAAGATCTCCTGCGCGTAGTGCAGGGTCATGTTGGCGGGGTCGAGGGAGAGCGGGCCGTACGGGACGAGCTGGCCGTCGTGCCAGCCGCGGCCCTCGGTCCACTTGATCGTCACCATGTGGTCGGTGAAGTGGCGGCCGAAGCCGGGGCTGGCCAGGATCGCCTCGCGCTCCGCGCCGGAAAGTGGCGAGGCCGAGGGCTTTAGCTCGATCGTGGGCGTCGTCATGAGTGGGTGTCCTTCACCGGTTTGTGTGTGACGGGCCGCGCTCACGCCTCTACTGCCAGTGGCCAGTGTCAGGACGTCCGAGCATTCCCTCAGTCCGCGGCTCCGCGTTCGATTATCGCGTGGGCGAGGCCATGGACGAAAAGGGCGTGAATGCGACCCAGGGGATGATGGTGACACCCGGCGGGGACGTAGGAAAAGCCGCCGGGTGCATATGCGACCCGGCGGCTTCGAAACTTCGAGTGGAGCGCCGCGGGGTCAGCCGGCTACTCGTACGGCGAGCGCGTCGCCGATCTCGTCCGTCGTACGGGTCGTGGTGCCGCGCTCCGCGAGGTCGGCGGTGACGGCGTCCTCGATACGGACGGCCTCCGCCTCGTAGCCGAGGTGGCGGAGCAGAAGGGCGACGGACAGGACGGTGGCGCTGGGGTCGGCCTTGCCCTGACCGGCGATGTCCGGGGCCGAGCCGTGCACGGGCTCGAACATCGAGGGGTACTCGCCGGACGGGTTGATGTTCCCGCTCGCGGCGACGCCGATGCCGCCGGAGACGGCCGCGGCGAGGTCGGTGATGATGTCGCCGAAGAGGTTGTCGGTGACGATCACGTCGAAGCGGGCGGGGTCGGTGACGAGGTAGATCGTCGCCGCGTCCACGTGGATGTAGTCCGTGGTGACCTCGGGGAACTCCTCGGCCACCTTGTTGAAGATGTTCGTCCAGAGGTGGCCCGCGAAGGTCAGCACGTTGTTCTTGTGGACCAGCGTCAGCTTCTTGCGGGGGCGGGCCTGGGCACGCGCGAAGGCGTCACGGACGACTCGCTCGACACCGAAGGCCGTGTTCACGGAGACCTCGGTGGCGACCTCGTGCGGGGTGCCCTTGCGGATGGTGCCGCCGTTGCCGGTGTACGGGCCCTCGGTGCCCTCGCGGACGACCACGAAGTCGATCTCGGGCTGGCCGGCCAGCGGGGTGGCGACACCGGGGAGGAGCTTCGACGGACGCAGGTTGACGTGGTGGTCGAAGGCGAAGCGGAGCTTCAGCAGGAAGCCGCGCTCCAGGACACCGGACGGCACGCTCGGGTCACCGATCGCACCGAGCAGGATGGCGTCGTGCTTCTTGAGCGCGTCCAGGTCGGCCTCGGTGAGGGTCTCACCGGTGGCGTGGTAGCGCCGGGCACCGAAGTCGAACTCCTTGGTCTCCAGCTTCACATCCTGCGGAAGGACGGCGGAGAGGATCTTGAGCCCCTGGGCCACGACCTCCTGGCCGATGCCGTCACCGGGAATCACTGCGAGATTGATGCTGCGAGACATAACGGCACCGTACTCCTGGTCCCATGGGATGACACGCCATGTCCGCGATACGGACACGAGGGCGTGCCGCGGCGACCGCTCTTCGACTGCCGTTCACCCGTATGTGTGGCGGACGTTGGGGATTGCTGGGAAGTTCGCATCCTATGGACACCCCGAACGTCGGCATTCCGCCGCAACTGGCCCGCCGGATGAGCATGGCGGAGCAGTACGAGTATCTGCGGACGCGGTTCACGCGGCGCCGCGCGCTGGTGACGGCGGGCGCGCTGGCCGGCGGCGGGCTGCTCACCGGCTGCTCGTCGAGCACGGGCACGGCGAACCCGGCGACCAGCAAGGTGCCCGGCTCCGCCGTCACGCCCTTCGGCCGCCATCTGGCCTTCGGCGCCGACCCGAAGACGCAGATGCGGATCTCCTGGCAGGTCCCGTTCGCGGTCAGGAAGCCGTACGTGCGAGTCGGACCGACGCCCGGCGACCTGAGCCGCCGCATCGACGCCGAGTTGCGCCCGCTGCACACACCGGGCCTGCCCGGTATCCGCCTCGACCTGGACCAGTACTACGTGCACGCGGCGCTCGACGGGCTGCGCCCCGGGACGACGTACTACTACGGCGTCGGCCACGAGGGCTTCGACCCGGCGTCGAGCGCGCACCGGTCCACCCTGGGCACGTTCCGTACGGCGCCCGCGACCGCGCCCGCGAGCTTCGTGTTCACGGCCTTCGGCGACCAGGGCGTGACGCCCGACGCGCTCGCCAACGACAAGCTGATCCTCGGCCGGAAGCCCGCCTTCCATCTCCACGCGGGGGACATCTGCTACGCGGACGTCACCGGCCACGGCGAGAAGTCGGACACCTACGACCCGACCGCCTGGGACCTGTTCCTGAAGCAGACGGAGACGGTCGCGAAGTCGGTGCCGTGGATGGTGACGACCGGCAACCACGACATGGAGGCCTGGTACTCACCGAACGGCTACGGCGGCCAGTCGGCCCGCTGGTCGCTCCCGGAGAACGGCTTCGACGCCCGGAACACCCCGGGCGCCTACTCGTTCACGTACGGCAATGTCGGCGTCGTGGCGCTGGACGCGAACGACGTGTCGTACGAGATCCCCGCGAACCTGGGGCACACGGACGGCCGCCAGACGGCGTGGCTGGACCGGCGGCTGGCCGAGCTGCGCGCGTCGGGCGGGATCGACTTCGTCGTGGTCTTCTTCCACCACTGCACGTACTCGACGTCCACCCACGCCTCCGACGGCGGGGTACGGGACGCCTGGCTGCCGCTCTTCGACAAGCACCAGGTCGATCTGGTGATCAACGGCCACAACCATGTGTACGAGCGGACGGATGCCCTGAGGGGCGGCCGGGTGGGCAGGAAGGTGCCGGTCGGCGCGTCGACCGATCCGACGCGGGACGGGACCGTGTACGTCACTGCGGGCGGCGCGGGCCGGAGTCTGTACAGCTTCCCGGTCGGGGTGAAGGACAGCTTCGAGGGGAAGGTCGTCGACCGGGAGTCGGTGGAGAGCTACTACTGGACCAAGTCGCAGGAGCGGCACGAGGACACCGTCGAGTGGTCGCGGGTGCGCTACACCGGCTACTCGTTCCTCTCCGTGGAGGCGGAGGCCGGCGCACCGGGCGCGGCTCCCCGGCTCAAGGTGTCCGCGCTGGCGGAGAGCGGGGAGCGGATCGACCACTTCGAGGTGCGGCGGGCGTAACGAGACCGCTCGGAGGCGGTCCTCAGTGGCCTGTCTGGCCGCCGTTGTCCCTGCGGTCGAGGGCGCGCTGGAGCGCCGCTGCGGCGTTCTTGCGGTCGGACTCGCTCGTCGGGGAGACGTGGCGGACTCGGCGGCGGACGGTCGTCTCGGCCATGGGAAATCGACTCCTAGGGAGGGGGGATTCGAGACGCCGGGTCGGACGGGGAGCGTCGGTGCCACAGGGGTTGCCTGCACGGGCTCCGGCTCGCGACCGTCATTCGCTTGGTCCAGCGACACGTTCGGCTTCTACAAAGCTAAGTGAGGACAGGGCATCTGTCTCCACAATTAGTCGGACTTCCTACTATCTGAGACGGCGGATTGGGTCACGCCCACCTGACCTGGCCTTTTGGCTGCACGCCCTACAGCACGTCACCGTCCCGCCAGTCGAAGACCAGACCGTCGGAGGGGTCCAGCGACCCGACTGCGGCAGGGCGTACGAAGACATCGCCCTCCTCGCCCGGAAGGTGGACCACGCCGTCCGGGCCGAGGGCGCTGATCCGGCCCGGCCAGAGCTGCCAGCCCCTGGCGAGATAGAGGGAGGCGCCGTCGGCGCTCGCGGACAGCGCGCCGAAGTCGTAGCCGCCGTCGACGATCCGCTCCAGCGCCCCCAGCACCAGCCCGCCGAGGCCTCGACGGCGGGCGTCGGCGCGGACCCCGACCGCCTCCACATAGCCGACGCGCAGCCAGTGGCCCCGGTGCAACGCGCGGCGCATGACGACCGAGCCATGGGCGAGAAGGCGGCCCGTCTCGTCGTGGACGAGGGCGTGGATGCCGCCGAGCGCGTGTTCCCAGTCCTCGTCGGCGAAGCCTCCGTCGAAGGCCGCGTCCATGAGGTCACGAGCGGCGGCGAGTTCGGCGGGGGTGAGGTCGGCCGTGTGGGCGGTGCGCAGGGTGGGGGCCATGGGTCCAGTATCCCGAGCCGTCGCAGGATGTTCACCGACACTTCCAGACCTGATTGATCCGACCTCCAGCCCACAGATAGCGCTGCGCGACACCTTGACAGCCCCAATTCCACCCAGCAGCCTCACAGTCATCGGATGACTGAACGGCTGAAGGGGTACTTCATGTCGATCGCGCTGACTCTCTGCTCCGCATTACTCGCCACCGCGGTGACGGCTCTCCCGGCAGGCGCGCATACCGGCGACTCGGCGGCGGCCTGGGAGGTGAAGGCCCCGCCCGGCTCCTCCCCCACGGCCGTCGTCGCGCTGGACCCGGCCGACGGCCACCCGACCCTCACCGTGAGACGCGCCGGCGAACAGGTCCTCGCCCCCTCGCCGCTGGGCCTGGTCACCGAACAGGCCGACTTCTCCAAGGGGTTGGAGTACGCGGGCCGCACGACCCGGACGGTCACCGAGCGCTATACGTCCACAACGGGCAAGTCCCGCGAGCGGGTTGCCCGGATGACCGAGGCCCGCTTCCGCTTCCGTACGGCCGAGGGCGCCCGGCTCGACCTGCTGGTGCGGGTGGCCCGGGACGGCGTCGCCTATCGCTACGTCCTGCCGCGCAGCACCGGGAACGTCCTGCGCGAGGCCTCCGCCTTCACGCTCCCCACGGACAGCCAGGCGGTCGTCAACGCCTACCGTGCCGACAACGAACTCCCCTTCAAACGCTACGAGTCGGCGGCGACGGCACCGGCGGGCCCGTACTCGATGCAGGCTCTGTTCAACACACCCGGCGGCTACGCGCTGATCGCGGAGTCGGACCTCAACGGCTCCTACGCGGGCGCCCACTTGACGCACGAGGCGAACTCACCGACGTACAAGGTTAGCCTCTGGAACGACGAACCCGTCGCTGTCGAGGGCTCGTTGAAGACGCCCTGGCGCACGATCGTCACCGGTGACCTGACCACCGTGACGGAGTCGACCCTCGTCGACGATCTCGCGCCGCCGTCCAAGGTCCGGGACACGTCCTGGATCAAGCCGGGCCCGGCCCTGTGGACCTGGCTCGCGGGCGGCAAGGAGGCCGGGCAGAGCCTGGCGGCGCAGAAGGAATACGTCGATTACGCGGCCGAGCGGAAGTGGCCGTACGAGGTCGTCGACGCGGGCTGGTACTACAAGCCCGGCGAGTGGGACGTCATCGACCCCGACTGGCAGACGAACAGCTGGATGCCGGAGCTGGTGCGGTACGCGGCGGCGAAGGGCGTCGGCGTCCAGGTCTGGCTGCACTACACGCTCCTCACCGACCCGGTGGAGCGCGAGAAGTGGCTTGGCACGCTGGCGAGTTGGGGCGTCAAGGGCGTGAAGATCGACTTCATGGACTCGGAGTCGCAGGAACGGATGCGCTGGTACGACGAGGCCCTGGAGTCGACGGCCCGTCACCACCTCCTCGTCAACTTCCACGGCTCCACGATCCCCAAGGGCATGCAGCGCACCTGGCCGCAGGTCATGACGATGGAGGGCGTGGGCGGCGAGGAGAAGCGCAACAACACGGCCGAGCAGCTGGCCGCACTCCCCTTCACCCGCAATGTGATCGGCTCGATGGACTTCACCCCGGGTGCCTTCCACCGTCCGTTCCGCCCCAACGTGGCTTCCGACGCGGGTGAGTTGGGGCTGACGGTGCTGTACGAGTCGGGCATCCAGAACCTCGCCGGCACTCCGGAGTCGTACGAGGCGCGTCCCGAGGCCCGCAGTTACCTGGAGCAGTTGCCGGCGCGCTGGGAGGAGACACGGCTGCTGACCGGTGACCCGGGCCGGGCCGCCGTACTCGCCCGACGGGCGGCGGACGGACGGTGGTTCATCGGCGGTACGTTCGCGGGCGCGGCGCACACGGCGGACGTACCGCTGCGGCTCGGCGCCGGGCGCTGGCTGGTGGAGACGGTGACGGACGGTTCGGCGGGCCTGGTGCGCGGGACGCAGGTCGCGAAGGGCGGCGCGACCATCGCCGTACCGGTGATCGCGGACGGCGGCTTCGCCGCGCTGGCCTGCCGGTGGCACCCGGGCCGTACGACCTGCGAGAACTGATCACAGTATTGATGCGACCGCCTGCCGGAAGCCGGTCGGATCCTCGACCCAGGGGAGATGACCGGCCTCCGGCAGGACCGCCCTGCGTACGCGTGGCAGGGCCCGCTCCAGGGAGTCCACCGCCGTTCGGGGGCGGATGTCCGCCGGCCCGTCGACGATGACCACGGGGACGTCGAGCGCCCGGCAGCGGTCGTACAGGTCGGGAGTGCCCCAGATCAGCTTCCGCTCGGCGTTGAAGGCCTGGTTGCAGGCGAAGTTGACGCCGAACCAGGGTTCGGCCATGCGCCGCGCATCTCCAACGCCCGCTCCCGGTCCGGGAATTCGGCCGACCACCGCAGTACGGCGACCTCCCGCGCCTCCGCGTCCGACAGCTGCGACCGACGGTCCGTCAACTCGCCCCAGCGGGCGAGGAGTTCGGGCGACTCGGCAAGCCGGGCGCGGAAGTTGCGATGGTGGGCGTCGTGCCAGTCGGCGTCCGGGCCGATTCCCGTACCGCTCACATAGACGAGGGCCCGGACCCGCTCGGGATGGGTCAGCGCGTAGGTGAGGGCGAGCTGCGCGCCCCAGGAGTGCCCGAGCAGGGTCATCCGTTCCAGGCCGAAGTGGGCCCGTACGGCGTCGAGATCGGCGACTGCCTGCTCGCTCGTCCAGGGCCCGTCGGACGGGTCCGAGCGGCCACAGCCGCGTTGGTCCCAGCGGATCACCGAGGCCAGGTCGCCGAGGAGTTCGGTGACGTCCTCGAACATGTCCCACAGGCCGGGCCCGCCGTGGCACAGCACCAGCGGCTCCGCGCCGCGCCCCGAACGACGGGCCCACAGCCCGGTCCCGTCACTGGTCAGCACACTCTCCGTCCAGGTCATGGGCCGAAGTCTGCCCGGCCCACGACCTGTTGTGCGAGGGCGATTCAACCCATGTGCGGGTACGTGTAGTCGGTCGGGGCGACCAGGGTCTCCTTGATGGCGCGGGTCAGGGTCCAGCGCATCAGGTTCTGGGGGGCGCCCGCCTTGTCGTTGGTGCCGGACGCGCGTCCGCCGCCGAACGGCTGCTGGCCGACGACCGCGCCGGTCGACTTGTCGTTGATGTAGAAGTTGCCGGCCGCGTAGCGCAGCTTCTCCATCGTGTACGCGGCTGCCGCGCGGTCACCGGAGATGACCGAGCCGGTCAGGGCGTAGTCGGACACGGACTCCATCTGGGTCAGCATCTCGTCGTACGCCCCGTCCTCATAGACGTGCACGGCCAGGAACGGGCCGAAGTACTCCGTCGTGAAGACCTCGTTGGCCGGGTCCGTGCACTCCACGACCGTCGGGCGGACGAAGTAGCCGACCGAGTCGTCGTACGAGCCGCCCGCCACGATCGTGCACGTCGGGTCGGCCTTCGCGCGGTCGATGGCGGCCTTGTTCTTGGCGAAGGCCCGCTCATCGATGACGGCGCCGATGAAGTTGGACAGGTCGGTGACGTCACCCATGGTCAAGTAGTCGACCTCGGCGGCGAATTCCTCACGGAAACCGTCGTTCCAGATGGACGCGGGGATGTAGGCGCGGGAGGTCGCGCTGCACTTCTGGCCCTGGTACTCGAAGGCGCCTCGGGTGAGGGCCGTCTTCAACACCGCCCTGTCCGCGCTCGGGTGGGCGACCACGAAGTCCTTGCCGCCGGTCTCGCCGACGAGCCGCGGGTACGAGCGGTACTTCTCGATGTTCGAGCCGATCGTCTTCCACAGGTACTGGAAGGTCTTGGTCGAACCGGTGAAGTGGATGCCGGCCAGGTCCCGGTGCTCCAGGGCCACCTTGGAGACCTCGATGCCGTCACCGGTGACCAGGTTGATGACGCCCTTGGGAAGACCTGCCTCCTCCAGCAGCTGCATGAGGAGGACAGCGGCATGGGTCTGCGTCGGGGACGGCTTCCACACGACCACGTTGCCCATCAGCGCGGGCGCGGTCGGCAGATTGCCCGCGATCGCCGTGAAGTTGAAGGGCGTGATCGCGTAGACGAAGCCTTCGAGGGGGCGGTGGTCGAGGCGGTTCCAGACGCCCGGGGAGTTGGCGGGCGGCTGCTCGGCGAGCAGGTCGCGGGCGTACTTGACGTTGAAGCGCCAGAAGTCGATCAGCTCGCAGGCGGAGTCGATCTCGGCCTGCTGGGCGGTCTTCGACTGGCCGAGCATGGTGGACGCGGCGAGGGTCTCGCGCCAGGGTCCTGCCAGGAGTTCGGCGGCGCGCAGGATGATCGCGGCGCGGTCGTCGAACGCCATCGCGCGCCAGGCGGGGGCCGCTGCGAGGGCCGCGTCGATCGCGTCCTGGGCGTCCTGCTGGGTGGCGTTGGCGTAGGTGCCGAGGCGGGCCTTGTGGTTGTGCGGCTGCACGACGTCGACCCGCTCGCCGCCGCCCATGCGCCGCTCGCCGCCGATGGTCATCGGCAGGTCGACGGGGTTCTCGGCCAGCTCCTTCAGCTTGGCTTCGAGCCGCGCGCGCTCGGGCGATCCGGGGGCGTAGCCGTGCACCGGCTCGTTGACGGGGGTGGGGACCTGGGTGACGGCGTCCATGGTGTCCGTAACTCCTTTGCGAGCGGGGGGTTTCAGCCCTTGGTGAGGATCGAGCGGCCGAAGAACAGCAGGTTGGCGGGGCGTTCAGCGAGCCGCCGCATGAAGTACCCGTACCAGTCCGTCCCGTACGCCGTGTAGACGCGCATCCGGTGCCCCTCTGCGGCGAGGCGCAGATGCTCGTCGCTCCTGATCCCGTACAGCATCTGGAACTCGTACTCGTCGGGCTTGCGGCTCGCGCGGCGGGCGAGTTCCTGGGCGATGGAGATGAGGCGGGGGTCGTGGGACCCGATCATCGGGTACCCGGTGCCCTCCATCAGGATGCGGAGGATCCGGACGTACGCCTTGTCGGTCTCGGACTTCTGCTGGTAGGCGACCTCGGCGGGCTCCTTGTACGCGCCCTTCACGAGCCGTACGCGGCTGCCGTTGTCGGCGAGGCGGCGGGCGTCGGCCTCGGTGCGGTACAGGTAGGCCTGGATGACGCAGCCGGTCTGCGGGAAGTCCTTACGGAGTTCGTCGTGGATGGCGAACATCGAGTCCAGGGTGGTGTGGTCCTCCGCGTCCAGGGTGACCGTCGTACCGATCGCGGCTGCCGCCTCGACGACGGGCCGGATGTTGGCGAGGGCCAGGTCGTGGCCGCCCTCCAGTGCCTGGCCGAAGAGCGACAGCTTGACGGACATCTCGGCGCGGGTGCCGAGGTCCAGTTCGCCGAGCCGTTCGACCAGCTCCAGGTAGGCGTCCCGGGCGGCGGCGGCCTGCTCGGGGGTGGTGATGTCCTCGCCGACCACGTCCAGGGTGACTTCCAGGCCCCGGCCGGTGAGGTCCTGGACGATCGGGACGACGTCGTCGACCGTCTCGCCGGGGATGAAGCGGTCGACGACCGGCCTGGTCACCGGGGCGGCCGAGATCACTCGGCGCATCCGGTCGCTGCGCGAGGCGGCGAGAATCACGGGACCCAGCACGGGGCACCTCCACAAAAGGCCGGTAAACGGAGAACCACCGTGAAATCTAAGGATCCCTCCGATCGTCAGCCATCGACAGCTGTCACGCATCCGTGCCACGGATCTCAGACAGATGTATGAAGGTGAGCATCGGGCAGGGGAGAATGGGCGGGTGACTGCCGATGCCGCCTCCTCCCACCACGCCGGTGACTACCAGGACCTCGTCGACGAGATCTCGGAGCTGCTCGGGGCGCCCGCGACCCTGGAGAACCGGGGTTTCGAGCTGATCGCGTTCGGCGCGTACGACAGTGAGGGCGAGCTGGACGAGTCGGCGCTGGATCCTGTACGCACGCGCTCGATCCTCACCCGGCGCTCGACGACGGTGGTCCGGGAGTGGTTCGAGGGCTTCGGGATCACCCGGGCGACGGGGCCGGTGCGCATCCCGCCCACCCCCGAGGCGGGGGTCTACCGGGGACGGATCTGTCTCCCGGTACGCCATCGGGGTGTCGTCCTCGGCTATGTCTGGCTGCTGGACGACGACCCGGGCCCGTCCGACGCCCAGCTGGCCACGGCCATGGCGGTGACGGCGCGGATCGGCGCGCTGCTGGCGGACGAGGCGCAGCACGGCACGGATCTGACCCGTGAGCTGCGGGCCGTCCTCACGGCGGAGCGCGACTGGCAGCGGGACACGGCGATCGCGGAACTCCGTACGGCGCTCGGGCCGCGGGCCGACGCTCCCCACACGCTGATCTGTGTGGCCCCCTGGCCGTCGTCCGACGCGCCCTCCGTGCGTACGGTGCAGGGTGCGACGGCCCTGTGCACGATGCCGTGGGGGACCTCGGCCCAGTCCCTGGCGGTGCTGCTCCGGCTGCGCGCACCGGACACGCTGACGCCGGCGACGACAGCGGCGGGGCGGTTGCTGGAGCGGGCGGGTGAGCGGGGCGGGGCCGGCATCGCGGCGGCGCGGGTCGGTCTGGCGGAGCTGGGGGCGGCCTGGCGGGAGGCGTCGGCGGCGGCGCGGGCGGTGGGCGCGGAACCGGGGCTCGGCCCGGTCGCGGAGTGGCGGACGATCGGCCCGTACCGCCTGCTGACGGCACTCCCCCCGGACGCGACCCACGACCCGGCGGTCACCCCGCTGCTCTCCCCCGCCCATCGCGAACTGGCCCGCACGGCCGAGACGTATCTCGACTGCGCGGGCCAGGCGACACGTACGGCGGCGGCGCTGGGCATCCACCGCCAGACCCTGTACTACCGCCTGTCCCGGGTGGAGCGGTTGACGGGCCTGGATCTGGACGAGGGCGAGGACAGGCTGTTGCTGCACATGGCGCTGAAGGGGGCGCGGCTGTGACCGCAGGCTGTTCGGCCGGCCCCGCCTGTCGGAGTTCCGTCGGTCCGGACAGCCGCCGGGCGAAATCCGTCGCCCGGCCGACGGGTTCCGGCCAGCCCGCCACCCCGGATCAGCCCGCCGCCTCCGCCGACGCCCCGATCACCCGCCGCAGTCCTTCGGTGAGCTGATCCGCGGTCGGCGCCGTGGCCGGATCGAAGACCCACTGGGTGATCAGCCCGGTCATCAGGGTGTTGTAGAACTTGCCGACGGAGTCGACGTCCTCTTCCGGGACGTCCTCCTCGCGGCCACCGAGGAACAGCGGGATGATCCCGCGCGCCGCCTCACGCTGGGCCAGCGCCAAGTGGTCGCGGACCGCGGGCAGTTGATCCCCCATGGCCACGATCTCCACACTGAGTCGCCACAGCGAACCGGGCCTCTGCATCGTGCCGATGATGTTCGACCAGACATCCTGGAACCGGTCGAGCGAGCCGGGCTCACTGCCCTCGGCCGGCCCCACGGCAGGCGCGAAGTCGTCGGAGAGCTCCTCCACCAGGGAGACGTACGCCTCCGCGAGGAGCTTGTCCTTCGAGCCGTAGTGGTAGCCGATGGACGCCAGGTTGGTCCCCGACTCCTTGACGATGTCGCGCGCGGTCGTGCGCACGAACCCCTTCTCCAGCAGGCAGCGCCTGGCGCCTTCGAGCAGATCCTCACGGTGTCCCATGCGGCCACCCTACCCGCGATCCATACAACCGTCCTAGACAACCGATTTACACACCCGTCCTAGACGAACGTTTAAAACACCCGTACATTGCTCGCCATGACGAACCCGACCTGCATGACGACCTCCCCCGGCCCCCGGGCCGGCCGCCGCGAATGGACCGCGCTCGGCGTGCTGATGCTGCCGCTGCTGCTGGTCTCGATGGACGTCTCCGTCCTCTACTTCGCGGTCCCCGCGATCAGCGCGGACCTGGCCCCGACCGGCACCCAGCAACTCTGGATCTTCGACATCTACGCCTTCGTCCTGGCCGGCCTGCTGATGACGATGGGCTCCCTGGGCGACCGCGTCGGCCGCCGCAGGCTCCTCCTCATCGGCGCCGCCGCCTTCGGCGCGGGCTCCCTGCTCGCCGCGTACGCGAACAGTGCCGAGACCCTGATCGGGGCCCGCGCGGTCCTCGGCATCGGCGGCGCGACCCTGATGCCGTCGACGATGGCCCTGATCCGCACGATGTTCCGCGACCCCGGCCAGCGCGCCAAGGCGATCGGCATGTGGTCCGGTGTGATGACCGGCGGCGTCGCCCTCGGCTCGGTGATGAGCGGACTGCTCGTCGAGTACTTCTGGTGGGGCTCGGTCTTCCTGGTCAACCTGCCCGCGATGGCCCTGCTCCTGATCCTGGGCCCGGCCCTGCTCCCCGAGTCGAAGACCACGAACCCCGGCCGCTTCGACCTCCTCAGCGTCCCCCTGTCGATGGCGGCGGTCCTCCCCGTGATCTACGGCCTCAAGGAGATCGCGGCGGAGGGCTGGCACACGCGGTACGTCATGTCGGTCACCGTCGGCCTGTTCTTCGCGTACCTCTTCGTCCAGCGCCAGCGCACGGCCGCCTCACCGCTCATCTCCCCCGCGCTGTTCCGGGGGCGGGGCTTCGGCCCGGCCGTCTCCCTGAACCTGATCTCGGCGTTCGGGATGATGGGCTCGGCGTACTTCACCACGCAGTACCTCCAGTCGGTGCTGGGCAAGAGCTCCCTGGAGGCCGCGCTGTGGGGCCTGTTGCCGACGGTCCTGGTCGGTGTCGCGGCCCCCGTCGCCGCGGCCCTGGTCCAGCGGGGCGTACCGCGCGCCCATGTCGTCGCCGGCGGCTTCGTGACGGCGGCCTGCGGATACGGGCTGCTGGCCCTGGTGGGCACCGACTCCCTGTGGCTGGTCCTGGCCGGCGCGGGCGTCCTCGCGGCCGGCATCGTCACCGTGATGTCCCAGCTGATGGACCTGGGCCTGAGCACCGCCCCGGTCGACAAGGCGGGCACCGCGGCCTCCCTGCTGGAGACGGGCGCGGAGTTCGGCGGCGCGCTGGGCATGGCCGTACTGGGCTCGATCGGTACGGCGGTCTACCGCCACGGCATCCCGTCCTCGGCGCCCGCCCCGGCCCAGGAGACCCTGGGCGGCGCGCTGGCGGTGGCCCAGCAGCTTCCGGCGCGCACGGGAGACGCGCTGGTCATGGCGGCGAGGGAGGCGTACGTCCACGGGATGCAGGCGGCTGCGGTCGCGGGGGTGGTGGTGTTGCTGGGGGCGGCGGTGCTGGCGTTGAAGGTGAAAACGCCGGACGAGTGAGGGGCCTCGGCTCGTCGCGCTTTTTCTCGCCCCCGCCGCCCCTACCCGTCCCATCCCTGGGGGCTGCGCCCCCAGACCCCCCTTTCGGCCTGAACGGCCTCGTCCTCAAACGCCGGACGGGCTGGGGTGCCTGGGCTCGGCTCACAGCAGCCGCGCCGGTCACCCCAGCCAACCCGCTTTCGGCTGGGGGTCCGGGGGGTATCCCCCGGGAGATGCAGTAGCCCGTCCGGCGTTTGAGGACAAGGCCCGTTCAGGGCCGACAGCGGGGGCCTGGGGGCGGCAGCCCCCAGACGACGGTCACCCTCAGACCAGGTTGACCGATCGAGCAGACGTCGCGCCGATCTCCTCGGCGACCTCCGTCAGCACCCCGGGGGCAACCGTGTCGTCGACGGTCAGGACAGCCAGCGCTTCCCCACCGGCCACCGACCGGGACACCTGCATCCCAGCGATGTTGATGCCCGCCTCACCGAAGATGCGCCCGACCGTGCCGACGACACCGGGACGGTCGACGTACCGGAACACGACCATGTGGTCGGCGAGCGCCAGATCCACGTCGTACTCCCCCACCGCGACGATCTTCTGGTGGTTCTTCGGACCGGCCAGCGTGCCGGAGACCGACACCTCCTCGCCGGTGCTGAGCGTGCCGCGCACGGTGACCACATTGCGGTGGTCGGCCGACTCCGAGCTGGTCGTCAGCCGTACCTCGACGCCGCGCTCCTGCGCGAACAGCGGGGCGTTGACGTACGACACCGTCTCGTCGACGACGTCCTCGAACACGCCCTTGAGCGCGGAGAGTTCGAGCACCTTGACGTCGTGCTGGGTGATCTCGCCGTACACCTCGACATCGAGGCGGACCGCGACCTCGCCCGCGAGCGCGGTGAAGATCCGGCCGAGCTTCTCGGCGAGCGGCAGACCCGGCTTGACGTCCTCGGCGATGACCCCGCCCTGGACGTTGACCGCGTCCGGGACCAGCTCACCGGCGAGCGCGAGCCGCACCGAGCGGGCGACGGCGATACCGGCCTTCTCCTGCGCCTCGTCCGTGGAGGCGCCGAGGTGCGGGGTGCAGACGACCTGGTCCAGCTCGAACAGCGGGGAGTCCGTGCAGGGCTCCTTCGCGTACACGTCGAGACCGGCGCCGGCGACGCGGCCCTCCTTGAGCGCCGAGTACAGCGACTCCTCGTCGACGATCCCGCCGCGCGCGGCGTTCACGATCCGGACGCTCGGCTTGACCTTGTGCAGCGCCTCGTCGCCGATGAGACCGACCGTCTCGGGGGTCTTCGGCAGGTGGACGGTGATGAAGTCGGAGACCTCGAGCAGCTCGTCCAGCGACAGGACCTTGACGCCCATCTGCGCGGCACGCGCGGGCTGGATGTACGGGTCGTACGCGACGACCTTCATACCGAAGCCGGACATGCGCTGGGCGACCAGCGCACCGATCCGACCCAGACCCACGACACCGAGGGTCTTCTCGGCCAACTCCACGCCCGTGTACTTGCTGCGCTTCCACTCGCCGTTCTTCAGCGCCGAGTTGGCCTGCGGAATGTGGCGGGCGGTGGCGAGCAGGAGACCGCAGGCCAGTTCGGCCGCGGTCACGATGTTGGAGGTGGGGGCGTTGACGACCATCACGCCGGCCTTGGTGGCGGACGGCACGTCGACGTTGTCCAGGCCGACGCCGGCTCGTGCGACGACCTTCAGCTTGCGTGCGGCGGCGACCGCTTCCGCGTCGACCTTGGTGGCCGAGCGGATCAGGATCGCGTCGACGTCGGCGATTGCGGGGAGCAGTTCGGCTCGGTCCGCTCCGTTGCAGTGCCGGATCTCGAAGTCCGGGCCGAGCGCGTCGACGGTCGCGGGCGACAGCTCTTCAGCGATGAGTACGACAGGTTTCGAGCTCACGTGAGTCCTCACTCAGTCCTTTGCGGACGGCCGTCCCGACGGCCGCAGGCGGTGGAGGGGGAAGCGGCGCCGGGGAATTTCAGGTGTGCTCCCGCGTCGTTCGGTGCGTGCTCTCGGCGTGCCGGGCGGCGTGGGGGCGTGCCTGAAATTCGCTGGTGTCGCTTAGCCGCGTTGGAGACGCACGACGCTGTGGGCCTGACGCGAATGTAGTACGGCAGTGTAGTGGCGCGGCGAGGACGTTCTTGCGCCTGCGCAGAAGGATCACTCGCACGTGCCTGGTTCAGCCCCTCCGGCGTTTGAGGAGCGGGGTCCGGGGCAGAGCCCCGCGGCGCGCGCCCCCGGCAGACAGCCAGGCCGTGACCCCGGTGAACCGCACCGGCGTCACGGCCCGACCAACAGACTCACGCCTCGTCGTTCACCCAGGACATCAGCTTGCGCAGCTCCTTGCCCGTGGTCTCCAGGAGGCTCGCCTCGTCCTGCGACTTGTACTCGTTGTACTTCTTCAGACCGCCGTGGTACTCGGCCATCCACTCACGCGCGAAGGTGCCGTCCTGGATCTCGGCGAGGACCTTCTTCATCTCGGCCTTGGTGGCGTCCGTGATGATGCGGGGACCGGTGACGTAGTCGCCCCACTCGGCGGTCTCGGAGACGCTCCAGCGCATCTTCTCCAGGCCGCCCTCGTACATCAGGTCGACGATCAGCTTCAGCTCGTGCAGGCACTCGAAGTACGCGATCTCCGGCTGGTAGCCGGCCTCGGTCAGCGTCTCGAAACCGGCCTTGACCAGCGCGGCCGTACCACCGCAGAGAACGGCCTGCTCACCGAACAGGTCGGTCTCGGTCTCCTCGGTGAACGTCGTCTTGATGACGCCGGCGCGGGTGCCACCGATGCCCTTGGCGTACGAGAGGGCGAGCGCGAAGGCGTTGCCGGTCGCGTCCTGCTCGACGGCCGCGATACACGGAACGCCGCGGCCCTCCTCGTACTGGCGGCGCACGAGGTGGCCCGGACCCTTGGGGGCGACCATGCAGACGTCGATGCCGGCCGGGGGCTTGATGAAGTCGAAGCGGATGTTCAGGCCGTGGCCGAAGAACAGCGCGTCGCCCGCCTTGAGGTTGTCCTTGATGGACTCCTCGTAGACCTGGGCCTGGATCGGGTCCGGGACGAGGATCATGATGACGTCGGCCTCGGCGGCGGCCTCGGCGGGGGTCACCACGCGCAGGCCCTGCTCCTCGGCCTTCGCCTTGGACTTGGAGCCCTCGTGCAGACCGACGCGGACGTCGACACCCGAGTCACGGAGCGACAGCGCGTGGGCGTGGCCCTGGCTGCCGTAACCGATGACCGCGACCTTGCGGCCCTGGATGATGGACAGGTCGGCGTCGGCGTCGTAGAACAGCTCGGCCACTTTGGGTTCTCTCCTTGAGTGCAGGTGTTGCGTCCCACCGTATGACGGCGGGGGGAAGTGAAGTTCGGGGGTCTCGCAATACGGGCGGCCGGGGTCCCCCGACCGCCCGAATCCGTCGGCTAGGCCGACCGGTCCAGCGCGCGCAGCGACCGGTCCGTGATCGAGCGCGCGCCGCGCCCGATCGCGATCGTGCCGGACTGCACCAACTCCTTGATGCCGTACGGCTCCAGCATCTTGAGCATCGCCGACAGCTTGTCGCTGCTGCCGGTGGCCTCGATGGTGACGGCCTCCGGGGAGACGTCGACCGTCTTGGCGCGGAACAGCTGGACGATCTCGACGATCTGGGAACGCGTCTCGTTGTCCGCGCGCACCTTCACCAGAACGAGTTCACGCTGAACGGCCGAGCCGGATTCCAGTTCGACGATCTTCAGCACGTTGACGAGTTTATTGAGCTGCTTGGTCACCTGTTCGAGGGGGAGTTCCTCGATCACGTTGACCACGATGGTGATGCGGGAGATCTCGGGGTGCTCGGTGACGCCGACGGCGAGCGAGTCGATGTTGAAGCCGCGCCGGGAGAACAGGGCGGTGATCCGGGCGAGGACACCTGGCTTGTTCTCGACGAGGACGGAGAGTGTGTGCTTACTCATGGCGTTGACAAGGCTCTCTCTTAGTCGTCTTCGTTGTCGCCGAAGTCGGGGCGGACGTCCCGGGCGGCCAGGATCTCGTCGTTGGAGGTGCCTGCGGCGACCATCGGCCACACCATGGCGTCCTCGTGGACGATGAAGTCGATCACGACGGGGCGGTCGTTGATCGAGTTCGCCTCCTCGATGACCTTGTCGAGGTCGTCGGGGGACTCGCAGCGGATCGCGTAGCAGCCCATCGCCTCGGACAGCTTCACGAAGTCGGGGACCCGGGTACCCTTGGCGTCCGGGTTGACGTCGTTCGGGCCCGAGTGCAGCACGGTGTTGGAGTACCGCTGGTTGTAGAACAGGGTCTGCCACTGGCGGACCATCCCGAGGGCGCCGTTGTTGATGATGGCGACCTTGATCGGGATGTTGTTGAGCGCGCAGGTGGTGAGTTCCTGATTTGTCATCTGGAAGCAGCCGTCGCCGTCGATCGCCCAGACCGTACGGTCCGGGGCGCCGGCCTTGGCTCCCATCGCGGCCGGGACCGCGTACCCCATCGTTCCGGCGCCGCCGGAGTTCAGCCAGGTCGCGGGCTTCTCGTACTGGATGTAGTGCGCGGCCCACATCTGGTGCTGGCCGACGCCCGCCGCGAAGATCGTGCCCTCGGGGGCGAGCTGTCCGATGCGCTCGATGACCTGCTGCGGGGAGAGCGAGCCGTTGTCGGGCTGCTCGTAGCCGAGCGGGTAGGTCTCGCGCCAGCGGTTGAGGTCCTTCCACCACGCGGTGTAGTCGCCGGTCTGGCCCTCGCTGTGCTCCTTCTGCACGGCCTGGACCAGGTCGGCGATGACCTCGCGGGCGTCGCCGACGATCGGGACGTCGGCGGCGCGGTTCTTGCCGATCTCCGCCGGGTCGATGTCGGCGTGGACGATCTTGGCGTGCGGGGCGAAGCTGGACAGCTTGCCGGTGACGCGGTCGTCGAAGCGGGCTCCGAGGGCGACGATCAGGTCGGCCTTCTGCAGCGCGGTGACGGCGGTGACCGCACCATGCATGCCCGGCATTCCCACGTGCAGCGGGTGGCTGTCGGGGAATGCGCCGAGCGCCATCAGGGTGGTGGTGACGGGCGCTCCGGTGAGTTCTGCGAGGACCTTCAGCTCGGCGGTGGCCTGTGCCTTGATGACACCGCCGCCGACGTAGAGGACCGGCCGCTTGGCGGCGGTGATCAGCTTGGCCGCCTCGCGGATCTGCTTGGCGTGCGGCTTGGTCACCGGGCGGTAGCCGGGCAGGTCGGCGGCCGGCGGCCACTGGAAGACGGTCTGGGCCTGGAGGGCGTCCTTAGCGATGTCGACCAGGACCGGACCCGGCCGCCCTGTGGAGGCGATGTGGAAGGCCTCGGCGATGGTCTTCGGGATGTCCTCGGCCTTGGTGACCAGGAAGTTGTGCTTGGTGATCGGCATGGTGATGCCGACGATGTCCGCCTCCTGGAAGGCGTCCGTACCGATCGCCTTGGACGCGACCTGCCCGGTGATCGCCACGAGCGGCACCGAGTCCATGTGCGCGTCGGCGATCGGGGTCACCAGGTTGGTGGCGCCGGGGCCGCTGGTCGCCATGCAGACGCCGACCTTGCCGGTGGCCTGCGCGTAGCCGGTGGCCGCGTGGCCCGCGCCCTGCTCGTGCCGCACGAGCACGTGCCGCACCCGCGTGGAGTCCATCAGCGGGTCGTACGCGGGAAGGATCGCACCGCCGGGAATGCCGAATACCGTCTCGGCCCCGACCTCCTCAAGCGAGCGGATGAGGGACTTCGCACCCGTGACGTGCTCGGGGGCGGACTGCTGTCCTCCGGAACGGGGCCGCGGCTGCGGGTGATGGGCCCCGGTGGCCTGCTCGGTCATCGGCATTCTCTTCTCGATGCTGAGGGTTTTTGCGAGTTTTGTGCGGTGTGCGTTGCGTTTTCGTCGCGGCCCGACTGGTGTCGGTGCAACAAAAAACCCCTCGTGCCGTGAGGCAAGCGAGGGGAGCGCGCCGGGTGCGGTCGCTGGGAGTTCCGGGTCCGTCCGAAACGTTCACCAGCGTCAGCCGACGCGCTTTCCAAGTACGAGAATTCGGGTGCGCATGAGGTCGACCCTCTCCCCGGCACGCACCGACTGTCAAGTGGGTGGGACGGGAGTCTCATTATGTGAGCGGAGGGCCGTTCCGCCCCCGAGAACGGCGGGCACGGCCGTACTCGCGGACACGGTTGTACCGGCGGACACACCCGTACTTGTGTACACCCCGGAGCCGCCTCCCGCGAACGCGGGCTCGGCCGGACCATTGGGCACGGGATAGCGGCCGGTGGACAGGGCCCGGCGCAGCCGGTACTCGTCCAGCGGCCCGGAGAAGGCCATGCCCTGCCCGTGTGTGCAGCCCATCGCGCGCAGGGCGGTCACCTGCTCCGGCAGGTCCACGCCGTCGGCCACGGACTGGAGCCCGAGGTCGTTCGCGATTCTGAGCAGCCCGCTGGTGATCTTGTGCAGCCGCGCGGACTCGACGACGCCCTCGACCAGCCCGCGGTCGAGTTTCAGGACGTCGACGGGGAGCCGCCGCAGTGCCGTGATCGCCGCGTAGCCGCTGCCGAAGCCGTCCAGCGCGATCTGTACGCCGAGCCGTCTGAAGGCGTTCAGCCGGCGTTCCAGCTCGTCCAGGGAGACCCGGGGGTCGGTGTCCGCCAGCTCGATCATCAGGGCGCCGGTGGGCAGCCCGTGCCGGGTCAGCAGGGTCTCGATCGATCCGAGGGGCAGGGAGCGGTCGAGGAGCCGCCGGGCGCTCATCCGGACGGCGACGGGTACGGCGAGCCCGGTCGCGGCGCGTTCGGCGGCCTGTTCCACGGCCTCCTCCAGCATCCAGCGGTCCAGCTCGGCGGTCTTGTCGCTGTCCTCGGCGACGCGCAGGAACTCGGCGGGCGTGAACAGCACGCCCTGGGAGGAGCGCCAGCGCGCCTGGGCGGCGACCGACGTGATCCGGCCGTTCTCCAGGGCCACCACCGGCTGGTGCAGCAGCGCGAACTCGCCGTCGTGCAGTGCGGCGCGCAGCCGCGTGGCCAGTTCCGCCTTCCGTACGACGTCCTGCTGCATCTGGGGCGCGTACAGCTCGACGCGGCCCTTGCCGGAGGCCTTGGCGCGGTACATCGCCAGGTCGGCGTTGCGCAGCAGCTCGCCGGCGCCGAGACCGGGTTCGGCGAAGGCGACGCCGATGGAGGCGTTGACCCGGACGTCGTTGCCGTCGATGTCGTACGGCTGCGAGAGGGTGAGCCGCAGCCTGTCGGCCAGTTCCATTATGTGGCGCTCGCGGGCGGTACGGTCCCGGGTGCCGTCGCCGACGATCAGGGCGGCGAACTCGTCGCCGCCGAGGCGGGAGGCGGTGTCCCCGTACCGGACCGCGTCCTGGAGTCTGCGGGCGGCCTGGACGAGCAGTTCGTCCCCGGCCTGGTGCCCGATCGTGTCGTTGACGGCCTTGAAGCCGTCGAGGTCGATGAAGAGGACGGCCGTGCCGCGGTCGGTGGAGCGGCGGCCGGACAGAGCCTGCTGCACCCGCTGGGTGAACAGCGCGCGGTTGGGCAGGTCGGTGAGCGGGTCGTGCTCGGCGTTGTGCTGCAACTGGGCCTGGAGCCGCACCCGTTCGGTGACGTCACGGCTGTTGAAGATGAGGCCGCCGTGGTGCCGGTTGACCGTGGACTCCACGTTCAGCCAGCCGCCGTCGCCGGACTTGAAGCGGCACTCGATACGGGTCGTGGGTTCTTCGCCGGGGCTGGCGGCGAGGAAGCGGCGCACTTCGTGCACCACGCAGCCCAGGTCCTCCGGGTGGATGAGATGGGCCAGTTCGGTGCCGACGAGCTCCTCCGCGGGCCGGCCGTAGACCCCGGCGGCGGCCGGACTGACGTACCGCAGCATCCCGTTGGGTGCGGCGATCATGATGACGTCGCTGGAGCCCTGGACCAGGGAGCGGAAGTGGTTCTCCTTCTGGGCCAGTTCCTGGGTGAGGGTGATGTTGTCGAGCAGCATGATGCCCTGGCGCACGACGAGCGCGAGGACGACGGCGCCCGCGGTGATGAGCACCACGCGGTCGGGGCTGCGGCCGTTGAGGACGTTGTAGAGGATGCCCAGCGTGCAGACCGCGGCGGCCAGATACGGCGTGAGCGCGGCCAGCGAGCCGGTGATGGGCCGGGTGGCCGGATACCGGCTGTGATCACCGCCCGGTGCGGGCGGATGCCCTTGCCCCGGAGCGGACGGATGGCCCTGGCGAGGCGTGTGAGGTGTGTGGGACGGGTGCTGGTGGCCGCCGGGACGGCCGCCCGGGCGCTGCTGTCCGGGGAGGTGCTCGTGCACCACGCGCGTGTGCCCGCCGGACTCACCGGGACCCTCGTGGCCGGAGCCCACCCATGGCGCGTACGCCAGCAGCAGCGAGCCGGCGAACCAGCCCGCGTCGAGCAACTGGCCCGAGTGGTAGTTGTTGTGCATCAGGGGCGAGGTGAACAGGGCGTCGCAGCCCACGGTCAGGGCGAGGGCGCCGATCGCGGTGTTGACCGCGGAACGGTTCACGGTGGAGCGCCGGAAGTGCAGCGCGAGGACCATGCTGACGAGAGCGATGTCGAGCAGCGGGTACGCCAGTGACAGCGCGGTGTGCGCGACGCTCGGTCCGTCGAACTTCGCCGTCTGCGCGAGGGCGAGGCTCCAGGACAGGGTGAGCAGCGAGCCGCCGATCAGCCAGGCGTCCAGGACCATGCAGACCCAGCCGGCCTTCGTCACCGGCCGCTTGGCGAGGACCAGGAGTCCCACGATGGCGGGCGGGGCGAAGCACAGGAAGAACAGGTCGGCATAGCTCGGGCT
Source organism: Streptomyces sp. GQFP (assembly GCF_021545335.1). GTDB lineage: Bacteria > Actinomycetota > Actinomycetes > Streptomycetales > Streptomycetaceae > Streptomyces. The sequence continues at coordinate 2,612,995 of NZ_CP089312.1, forward strand.
GGGCACGGCCACGCCGAGCACGACCTCGTACCAGCCCCAGATCAGATTGCCCACGGAGGCCATGGCGGACGACAGCGCGAACAGCAGCCACGCGGGTCGAAAGCGGATACGGCTGCGGGCGTAGAGGAAGCAGGACACGGCCGCGGTGGCCGCCGCCGCGCTCAGCCCGAAGTCGCCCATGATCAGGGCGAGTCGGGGGGAGCCCCAGCCGAGCGCGGAACCGAAGGCGTATCCCGCGCAGACCAAGGCCAGTACGAGCTGCGAGACCAGGCTCGTCCCCCCGCCGGAGACCGGCCGGCGGCGGCTCAACAGCGCCCCCGGGGAACTCACCGGACCCTCCGGACCCGCGCCGCTCCCGCGTCCCGCGCGACCCGGTGCGCCGGGTGCGCGCCTGGTACCGGGGGCGAGGCGTGCGTGTGCCTCCGGCGACCGCTGTGCCGGCGGTGGTGGTGATGGCTGCAGTGACCGCGTCTGCGCGCGGCCGTGCGCCAGGGTCGCCGTCGGCGGCCCCGCCGCGTCGGATCGTTCGCCCATAGGCCGTGCATCGCCCGTCGCCCCCCTCACAGTCTGAAATGTCCGTCCCCGGCGCCGAACGGTTCGCGGCGCAGCCCCTGTCGGGACGATACACCAGTCTCGTCACTCAGGGACATAGTTCCTCTACTCTCCGTGACGATCAGCGGCAATACGGACACACCTCGCATCCGGGGGAATGCGGAGGGTGCCCGAACCGGATTATGTGTCGATCGTCCCCGTCGTAAGGATCACGTTCCGCAGCGGTTCCCGGTTCACGAAACGACTCAACTGGTCCACCAGCAACCGCTCGGCGCGTGGCCGGAACGCGGAGGTGGGGCCGCCGACATGGGGGCTGATGAGCACGCCGGGCGCCTGCCACAAGGGGTGTCCCGGCGGCAGCGGTTCCGGATCGGTGACGTCGAGGGCGGCCGTGAGGCGCCCGGCCTCCAGCTCGGCCAGCAGCGCCTTGGTGTCGACGACGGGCCCGCGGGCCACGTTCACGAGGAGTGCGCCGTCCTTCATGCGCGCCAGGAAGTCGCCGTTCACCAGTCCTCTCGTCTGATCGGTGAGGGGCGTGGCGAGGATCACGATGTCGGCTTCGGGGAGCAGGGCGGGCAGTTCGGTGAGCGGATGCACCGGTCCGCGCGCCGTGGTGCGCTCAGAGCGCGCGACGCGCGCCACCCGCGCGAGCTCGAAGGGCGCGAGCCGGTCCTCGATGGCGGCGCCGATCGAGCCGTACCCGACGATGAGGACGCTCTTGTCGGCGAGCGCCGGCCGAAACCCGCCCAGCCACTCCCCCTTGGCCTGCGCCCGCACGAAGTCGGGGATGCCGCGCAGCGAGGCCAGGATCAGGGCGAGGGTCAGCTCACCGGTGCTCGCCTCGTGCACACCGCGCGCGTTGCACAGCCGTACGCCCGGGTGCAGTCGGCCGAGCCCCGGCTGGATGTTGTCGACGCCGGCGGACAGCGTCTGCAGCACCTGGACGCCGGTCATCTCCGGCAGGGGACGTACACACACCTCGACGGGCTTCATGTACGGCACCACGTAGAACGCGCAGTCGGCCGGGTCCCCCGGGTAGTCGTGATCGCCGTTCCAGAAGAGGTAGTTCGGCCCTTCGGGGAGGCCCTCGATCTCTTCCGGCGGGATGGGAAGCCACACGTCAGCAGTCATGGTCACGAGGCTAGGGCAGATGGTCGATCGGTCCTGGGCGAACCCCTGTGCGTACAGAGGTTAGGTTTGGGGCGCAGGGAGAGAGAGGTTCACGACCAGGTGGAGCGCAGGACGATCGGCGCGGCGGCGCTCGAAGTGGGGGCCGTGGGCCTCGGGTGCATGCCGATGAGCTGGGCGTACAGCGCGTCCAGGCAGCGCGGCGAGGAGTCGGTGCGGGCTGTGCACCGGGCCCTGGACGAGGGCTCGACGCTCCTGGACACGGCCGACATGTACGGGCCGTTCACCAACGAGCTGTTGGTGGGGCGGGTGTTGCGGGAACGGCGCCCGGACGCCTTCGTGTCGACGAAGGTCGGTCTGCTGGTGGGCGATCAGCACATCGTGGCCAACGGCCGCCCGGGATACGTGAGACGGGCGTGCGACGCGTCGCTGCGCCGGCTCCAGACGGACGTCATCGACCTGTACCAGCTGCACCGCGCGGACCCGGAGGTTCCCGTCGAGGAGACCTGGGGCGCGCTGGCGGAACTCGTACAGGCCGGAAAGGTACGGGCGTTGGGGCTGTCCGCGATGGGCGCGCGGACCGGGCGCCGGTCGCAGGCGCGGCTGTACGACGCGACGATCCGTCAACTGGAGCGCGTACAGCAGGTGTTTCCGGTCAGCGCCGTACAGGCCGAGCTGTCGGTGTGGTCGACCGAGGCGCTGGAGTCGCTGCTGCCGTGGTGCTCCGCGCGCGGGGTGGGCTTTCTGGCGGCGATGCCCCTGGGCAACGGTTTCCTGACCGGGACGCTGACACCGGGCGGGGGCTTCGAGCCGGAGGACATCCGGGCCCGCCACCCCCGTTTCACGGCCGAGATGATGGCCGCGAACCAGCCGATCGTGGCGGGCCTGCGCCGGGTGGCGGCGCGTCTCGGTCCGGAGGTCACAACGGCCCAGGTGGCGCTGGCGTGGGTGCTCGCGCAGGGCCGGCACGTGGTGCCGGTACCGGGGGCCAAGCGGGAACGGTGGGTGGCGCAGAACGCGCGGGCGGCGGAGCTGCGGCTGTCGGCGGCGGATCTGACGGAGGTCGCGGAACTGCCCCGGGCGCAGGGATCGTGGGACTGATACGGACCGATGCGGGTGGATAAGTAGACAAGTGGGTACCGCGGGAACCCGGGCCGGGGCATCAGGCTTCGGGGATCGGGAACTCGTGGGGCGCGAGCGGTGTATGACAAGGAGAACGTGCCGCGTCGAAGGGACCATGATCGTGCAACGTCGAGCTGTGACGGCCGTACTGGCCGCAGCCACGCTCCTGCTCACGGCCGGCTGCTCCTCCGACGAGGGAGGAGGAGGCGACGAGAGCGCGTCACCGAGCGGTACGCGTACGCCGTCCACGTCGTCGCCCTCCGAGCGGGCGACCGCGCAGGCCGCCCCGCCGGCCAAGGGCACGGTGAAGGTGCTGCGGACGGTCACGGAGGACCTGAAGAGCCCCTGGGGCCTGGCCCCGCTCCCGGACGGCGACCTGCTGGTCTCCTCCCGTGACGAGGGCACGATCACGAGGGTCGACACGGAGACGGGGAAGAAGACGGAGCTGGGCGAGGTGCCCGGGGTCTCCCCGGCGGGCGAGGGCGGCCTGATGGGCCTGGCCCTGTCCCCCTCCTTCGCGTCGGACCACATGGTCTACGCGTACTTCACGACGGAGTCGGACAACCGCATCGCCCGCATGCTGTACGAGGAGGAGAAGCCGGCGGGCGAGCAGTTGGGCGCCCCGAACACGGTCTTCCGGGGTATCCCGAAGGGATACATCCACAACGGCGGCCGGATCGCCTTCGGCCCTGACAAGATGCTGTACGCGGGCACCGGCGAGAGCGGTGACACCGGGCTGTCCCAGGACAAGGACTCCCTGGGCGGCAAGATCCTGCGGATGACCCCGGAGGGCGAACCGGCTCCGGGCAACCCCTTCCCCGACTCCGCGGTGTACTCGTACGGCCATCGCAATGTGCAGGGCCTCGCCTGGGACTCCGAACAGCGGCTGTTCGCCTCGGAGTTCGGCCAGGACACCTGGGACGAGCTGAACCAGATCGCGCCGGGCGACAACTACGGCTGGCCCGAGGCGGAGGGCGACAGCGACGACGACGCCTTCCACAACCCCCTCGCCCAGTGGCGCACGGACGACGCTTCCCCCAGCGGCATCGCCTACGCCGAGGGCTCCATCTGGATGGCGGGCCTGAAGGGCCAGCGCCTGTGGCGCATCCCCCTGGACGGCACAAAGGCCGCGGCCGACCCACAGGCGTTCCTGACGGGCGAGTACGGCAGGCTCCGTACGGTGGTCTCGGCGGGCGGCGACAAGCTGTGGCTGGTGACGAGCGCGACGGACGGGCGGGGCGACCCGAAGGACGGGGACGACCGGATCCTGGAGCTTCAGGTGACGTAGCGGTCCGGCGGTGGCCTATTCGTCCGTCAACGACTGGTCGAGGTTCGCCACGGAGACGAGGATCAGGAAGGCCCGGTGGCCCATGTAGCCGACGGTCAGGCCCGTGGCGACGGACACGACACGGATGTCCTCGCCGCTCACCGCCTGGGAGACCGGCGTGAAGGGGTCCTCGGTCAGCTTCTGGAGTCCGCGCTCCAGGAGCCCGCGCCGGTCCTCGGGGAGTGCGTCGCGCTTCGCGGCAGCGCGTTCGGTGAATTCGATCTGGTACAACACGGCTCCTCAGGTGACCTCCGGAGCATCCGGCCGCTCCGGATCCTCCGGCTGCTCGGCCCGGCGTACGACGACCTTTCCGGACGCGAGGTCTATCGGGCCGCGGCCCGGGTCGCCGTCGCCGACGTCCTCGCGGGTCAGCTCCAGCCGGTTCTGTTCGTCGCGGGTGTGTTTGCGTCCCGGTGCGAAGAGCTCCTCGAACATGTTGAACACGGGGCCTCCCCTGGGCCTGAGTCCCTTGCAGCGTAACTCTCGCCCTCACCCGGCCGTCCGGGCGGCGACCGCCCCCGGCGGGAACAGCCCGAGCCGATGCGCCACCGCCGCAGCCTCACCCCTCCCCGAGACGCCCAGTTTCCCCAGGATGTTGGAGACGTGGACGCTCGCGGTCTTCGGGGAGATGAAGAGTTCCTCGGCGATCTGGCGGTTGGTGCGGCCTGCGGAGACCAGGCGCAGGACGTCCCGTTCGCGACTGGTCAGGCCCAGGGACTCGGCCGGGTCGAGGGCCGGGCGGGCCGGGGCGCCGGTCAGGGTGAGGCGGGCGCGCTGAGCCAGAAGGGTGACGGCGTCGGCGAGGGGGCGGGCGCCCAGGTGGTCGGCGACGGCGGCGGACAGGCGCAGGAGGTCCGTCGCACGGGCGCGGTCGTCGGGGTCGGCGCCGTCCGTCAGCAGAGCCTCGGCGAGGCGGTGGCGGACGCGGGCGAGGTCGTACGGGCGCTCCAGGGCCTCGAAGGCGGTGACGACCGGCGACCAGGTGTCCGGTTCTGCCGTGCCGTCGGCGCGCCGGAGTTCGGCGCGGACCCACTGCTCATGGGCGAGCCAGACGGGGGCGTCCGTGGTGAGCTTCTTGACGGTGTCGAGGATGCGTTCGAGGGTTTCGCGGCGGCCTGCCTCGGCGGCGGGCAGGTCGCGGGCGTCTGCCTCGGCGGTGGCGGCGGCTAGGAGCAGCTGCCAGCCGTAACTGTGGGTGCCGGGCGGGAAGCCTGCGTCCAGGACCTGGCCCAGTTCCGTGCGGGCGTCGAGGAGGCGGCCCTCCGCGGCGGCGACGCCGAGGGCGATGTGGGCGAGCGGGAGCGAGTGCTGGGGCATGCGGTCGTGGGAGCCGAAGTGGGCCCGGGCGGCGGCCAGTCGGTTCGCCGCCTCGGTCACGTCCCCCCGGCTCAGCGCGAGATGGGCCAGACAGATGGCGCTGGCTCCCTGAGGGTTGTCGCTCTGGCCGCGCTGCAGCGCGTTCGCCGCGGCCTCGACGGCCTCGTCCCAGCGGCCGAGGGAGTACAGCGACTCGGAGAGGTTGCCCCACATCCATGCCTCGGAGTCCAGCAGCCCGAACTTCCGCGTGTAGGCGATCCCCTCCTCCAGGATCGGAACGGCCTCGCGGGAACGGCCGACCCCTTCGAGGGAGCCCGGCAGGTTCACATAGGCGCGCCCCACGACGAACGGCATGTGGCCCTCGACCGCGCGCTCCTTCACCTCGTGCATCTCCGCGAGGGCCCGTTCGATACCGCCCGACTGGGCCATGAGGACACCGAGGGTGATACGCGCACCCATCTCGGTCTCGTGGGCGCTCACCATGCACGCGTACTCGACGGCCTGTTCGGCGGCGGTGAGGGCTTCGGGACCCGGGCAGTGCAGCATCGACCAGGTGGCGACACTGGCCAGGACCTCGGCGTGGACCTCCGAGGGCGGCAGACCCCGTACGAGTTCCTGGGCGGTGCCCAGTTCCTGCCAGCCGTCGCCCCGGGACAGGGCCTGGACCAGGCGGGAGCGCTGGCACCAGAACCAGGCGGCGCGCAGGGGGTCGCCGTCGTCCTCCAGGAGGTGCAGTGCGCGCTTGGTGATCTTCAGGGCCCGTTCGCGCTCCCCGCACAGCCGGCCCGCGACGGCGGCCTCGGCCATGAGGTCGAGGTAGCTCAGGGGGGTGGTGGCCGGGTCGCAGCCGCAGGGCGGGTAGACCTCGGTGTAGTCGACGGGGCGGAGTGTGGCCCGTACGGCGTCAGGAGTGACGTCCCACAGCTCCATCGCCCGTTCCAGGAGCCGTAGTTGCTCGGCGTAGGCGTACCGGCGGCGGGCGGTGACCGAGGCGTCCAGGACGGCGGGGAGGGCCTTGGCCGGGTCGTGGGCGTGGTACCAGTAGCTGGCCAGACGCATGGTGCGTTCGTCGGCGGGGACGAGGGCCGGGTCGGCGTCCAGGGCCTCGGCGTAGCGGCGGTTGAGGCGGGAGCGTTCGCCGGGGAGCAGGTCGTCGCCGACGGCCTCGCGGACCAGGGAGTGGCGGAAGCGGTAGCCGTCGCCGGCCGGAGTGGCGAGCAGGATGTTGGCGCCGACGGCCGCGCGCAGCGCCTCGATGAGGTCGTCCTCGGCGAGGCCCGCGACGGCGGCGAGGAGTCGGTACTCGACGGTGGAGCCGCCCTCGGCGACGATCCGGGCGACCCGCTGGGCGCTCTCGGGCAGGCTTTCGACTCGGACGAGGAGCAGGTCGCGGAGGGTGTCGGTGAGGCGGGTGCGGCAGCCCTCGTGGGCGGCGACGGCGAGTTCCTCGACGAAGAAGGCGTTGCCGTCGGAGCGGTCGAAGATCTCGTCGACCTGGGCCGGTTCGGGTTCGGCGGCGAGGATGCCGGCGATCTGGCAGGAGACCTCGGCGCGGTTGAAGCGGCTCAGCTCGATCCGGCGGACCGTGCGCAGCCGGTCGAGTTCGGCGAGGAGGGGGCGCAGGGGGTGGCGGCGGTGGATGTCGTCGGCGCGGTAGGTGGCGAGGACGACGAGACGGCCGGTGCGCAGGGTGCGGAAGAGGTAGGCGAGGAGGTGGCGGGTGGAGGCGTCGGCCCAGTGGAGGTCTTCGAGGGCGACGACGACCGTACGGTCGGTGGCGACGCGTTCCAGGAGGCGCGCGGTGAGTTCGAAGAGGCGGGCCATGCCCTCCTCGTCGTGCCGTCCGGCGCCGGTCTCGCCCAACTCCGGGAGCAGCCGGGCCAGTTCCTGTTCCTGTCCGGCAGCGGCGGCGGCCAACTCGTCGGGCAGCGCCCGCAGGAGGGCGCGCAGGGCGGTGGAGAAGGGCGCGAAGGGCAGCCCGTCGGCGCCGATCTCGACACAGCCGCCGAGCACGACGACGGCACCGCGGTCGCAGGCCACGGTCGCGAACTCCTCGACCAGCCGCGTCTTCCCGACCCCGGCCTCCCCGCCGAGCAGCAGGGCCTGCGGCTCACCGCCGTCGGCACGGTCGAGCGCGTCCCGCAACACCCCCAACTCGTCGACACGACCGACGAACACCGGACTGACGGACCTGGTCTCCACGGGCCAGAGCATCGCACAGGGCTCTGACATCGCGGGACTGGTTATCGCGCCGTCCGCCGGAACGACCGTGGGGGCGGTGGGGACGGTCGGGCGGACGGTCGAGGCGTGCGCGGGGAGGAGCGCCGCCGTACGACCGTCCGCCCGTCCCCCGGTGTTCACGCGGCCCGGGTGAACCAGTGCCGGCGCCGGTGGTCGGTATGCACCTCGCCCTCCGCGGCTCGGCCCGCTGCCTCGCGACGGGCGGCGCGGGCGCTGCGGACCGCCTGCCGGGCGAGGCGCTCGTTCGCGGCCTCGCGGCGCAGTTCGGCGGAACGGATCTGCTGGAGCTCGTACTCGAACATGTGGTGTCCCTCGGGTCTGTGACGAGATCGGTCGGACTTCGCTTTCTGCGATGTCCCAACCTTCGTCTCCCAGGGGGGTCCGCCACATCGGGAGAGTTCCGCATCTTCCGAGGGGGTGGGGGCCTTAGAAACAGGTGAGGGGCCTCAGACGGGCCGTAAGGTGCTTACGACCGGCCTAAGGCCCCTCATGACCTGCGGTGATTCCGCCCCGGATCAGGCCGAGGGCAGGCTCAGCAGTACGTCGGTGTACTTCAGGACCGCGAGAAGCAGCCCGAGGACGCCGAGCGCGACGCCCGCCCAGGAGACCGACTTGATCCAGACGGCCTGCGGCTTGCCCGGGGTGCCGAACGCGGGCCGGGCGAGGACCGCGACACCGACGAGCAGCGCGGCGAGCGCGAAGATGCCGCCCCACAGCGCGGTGGCCTGCCAGGCGTCGCCGTAGAGCGCGTCGATCTGGGCGGCGACGCTCGCGGACGTCGCGCTCTGCATCTCCAGCTGGCCCGTGATGTTCGCGCGCGCGGAGGCGACCGTGCCCAGCCAGCTGCCGGTGAGCGAGACGAAGCCGAGTACGGCGGCCACGACGGCGGCGGCACCCTGGCCGACGCCGGAGGGGCTCTCCTTCTCGGGCGCGAGGTCCGTCTCGTCGAGGTCCTCGCCCTCGTACTCGTCCGCGTCGCCCAGGACCTCGGCCTCGGTCTCAGCCGTGGCCTCCGTCGGCTGTTCGTCCTTGGTGATGTCCACCGTCTCCTTGCCGCTCTTGGCGTCGTCGCTCTGTGCCTCGGTACCGGTCTCGGCGCCGGTCTCGTCTGCTGTCTTGGTTCCCATACCTCGCACCGTACGGACGTCGTCTGAGAAGTCTCTTAATGATCCTTGTGAGCGGCACGCGCGCGTGCGGCCTGCCACTCGGGCGCGAGTACCGACCAGATCTCGGTGTCCGCGCGGACCCCCCGGTGCGGGTAGTTCTCCCGCAGCAGGCCCTCACGGCTCATGCCCAGCCGTCGCGCCACGTTGATACTCGCTTCGTTGACGGACGACGCGTGCCACTCCACACGGTGCATGCCCCGTACGTCAATCGCCCAGTCGATGAGGACCCGCATCGCGCGCGTGATCAGGCCGCGTCCGGTGCCGGCCGGTTCCAGCCAGCAGCCGACCTCGCAGTTGCCGTGCTCCGCGCTGAAGTTGAGGAACAGCACCCCGCCGACGAGCTTCCCGTCCAGCCAGATCCCGTGCAGCGACCCGGTGTCGGCGGCGCGCTGGTCCGCGTACCCCTGGAGCTGCTCCCGGGCGGAGTCGACGTCCGTGGAGTTCATGCCGAAGGGGATGTGCCGGGTGATGAACTCCCGCCCCCGGTCGAGGTGCGCGAGGAACTCCTCGGCGTGCCAGGGTTCCAGGGGCCGCAGTTCGGCGCCGTCGTCACCCAGGGATATCGCGTACATCCTGCGGTCGCTCCTTCACGAGTACATCTCGTACGTCCATGACGCCCACGTCAGGTGCATCGGTTACGTCGGCGATGCTCGCACGGGCGGCCTCCTCGACGCCCGCCAATTCGCCTGCGGGGACGCGGCACTCGGGCGGCTCGATGCTGATGCGCGGCAGGCGCCGGTCGAGCCAGCGGGGCAGCCACCAGTTGGCGCCGCCGAGCAGGTGCATCAGGGCGGGCACCAGGAGCGTACGCAGGACGAAGGCGTCGAGGGCGACGGCGGCGGCCAGGGCGATGCCGAACATGGCGATCACGCGGTCGCCGGAGAGGACGAAGGCGAGGAAGACGGAGATCATGATGACGGCCGCGGAGTTGATCACGCGGCTGGTCTCGGCGAGGCCGACCCGGACGGCCCGCCGGTTGTCGCCGGTCTCCAGCCACTCCTCGTACATCCGGCTGACCAGGAAGACCTGGTAGTCCATGGAGAGCCCGAAGAGGACCGAGACCATGATCACGGGGAGGAAGGGTTCGATCGGGCCCGCGCTGCCGAGGCCGAGGAGTTCGCTCCCCCAGCCCCACTGGAAGATCGCGACGACGACCCCGAACGCGGAGGCGACAGCGGCGACGTTCATCGCGGCGGCCTTGAGCGGGATGCCGATCGAGCGGAACGCGAGAAGCAGCAGCAGACAGCCCAGGCCGATGACGACCCCGACGAACAGCGGCAGCTTGCCGACGATCACATCCGCGAAGTCGTCGTAACTCGCCGTGACCCCGCCGACCTGGAGGTCGAGGGAGGTGCCGGTCTCCGCGCGCGGGAGCACCTTTTCGCGCAGCCGCTCCACCAGGTCACTGGTCTTCGCGGACTGCGGGGAGGACGTCGGTACGACGGTGAGGTACCCGGTGGAGCCGTCCGCGCTGTAGGTCACCGGCGAGGCCGACGCGACGCCCTTGGTGGTCCTGAGGGTCGCGGCGAGGTTGTCGAGGACGAGCTGGTCCTCGGCGTCGGCGACGGGCGTGACAAGGGTGAGCGGGCCGTTGACGCCGGGGCCGAAACCGTCGGCGATGAGGTCGTAGGCCTGGCGTGTGGTCGTCGTGCTCGGGTTGTTGCCCTGGTCGGAGGTGCCGAGGTGGAGCGAGAGGGTGGGCAGGGCGAGCAGCGCCATGACGACCAGGGCGGCGGCGCCGAGCAGCTTGGGGTGGCGCTCGACGAACGCGGACCAGCGGGCGGCGAGCCCGGTGGGCAGCTCCGGCTCGGGCCCGTGCTCGGCCAGCCTGCGCCGTTCGCGGCGGCTCAGGGCGCGCGGTCCGATGAAGGACAGCAGGGCGGGCAGCAGGGTCACGGAGGCCGCGACGGTCAGGACCACTGTCAGGGAGGCGGCGATCGCGACGCCGTTGAGGAAACCGAGGCGCAGGATCAGCATCCCGAGCAGGGCGATGCAAACGGTCGCACCCGCGAAGACGACGGCGCGTCCCGTGGTCGTGACGGCGTTGGTGGCGGCCTCGGTCACGGACAGGCCGCGTTTGAGGCCGCGTCGGTGTCTGGTGACGATGAACAGGGCGTAGTCGATGCCCACGCCGAGCCCGATCAGCATGCCGAGCATGGGCGCGAAGTCGGCGACGGTCATCATGTGGCCGAGCAGCACGATCCCGGCGTACGCCGTGCCGACGCTCACCAGGGCGGTGGCGATGGGCAGCAGGGAGGCGGCGAGCGAGCCGAAGGCGAGGAACAGCACGACGGCCGCGACGACCACGCCGAGAGCCTCGGCGAGGTGTCCGCCGGACGACTCGGTGAGCGCGATGGCGCTGCCGCCCAGCTCCACCTGGAGCCCGTCGGCCCGGGCGGCCTCGGCCGCGTCGACGACGGCCCGCGCCTCGCCCGCGTCGATGTCCTCGGCGGACTTCTCGAAGGTGACGGTGGCGTACGCCGTACGTCCGTCGCCGCTGATCTGGCTGCCGCCGCGGCCCTCGTACGGGCTGACGACCGAGGCCACGCCGGGCAGGTCGGCGATCCGGTCCAGGGTGTCGCTCATCGTCTGCTCGACGTCGGCGGCACGGACCGTGCCGGAGCCGGTGTGCCAGACGACGGTGTCTGTGTCGCCGCCGAGACCGGGGAAGCCGTCCTCGAGGAGCTGGGTGGCGCGGCCCGACTCGGTGCCGGGTGCCTCGTAGTCGTTCGAGTACGCCGAGCCGGCGACGGCCGCGGCGGCGGTCACTCCGGCGAAGGCGGCGAGCCAGATCAGTACGACGACGAGGCGGTGCCTGACACACCAGCGTGCGAGGACTGCCACAGACGTGCTCCCTGGGTGACATATGGATCTTTGACCGGGAACAGTCGTGAATGAACAGAACGGCCCGCAAAGAAACGAAAAGAGGCAAGAACGATGCCAACCACTCTCGCAGGCGATGATGATCGTTTGAGACGTTCGTGCCCTTACTCACAAGACTGCGAGTCACATCACAGGACAATCAGATGAGCTCTGTCGCCCCGGTAAAAGCGCGATAAGCAACTCAGTCGAACTGGTCTCCGAGGGCCATCACCATCACCCCGACGATCAACAACCATAGTGCCCTCCGGGTACGCCCCCGCGCCCCGAGCACCGACGCGAGCGCACAGACCGCGGCGCCGAAGGCGTACGCACCGGGTACGAGCGCGGGCGCCGAGCCCGTGAGGCGGAGCGTCGAGGCCGCGAGCCCCACGAGGGCCAGCAGCGCCCCGGTTCCGGTCGCCGTCCAACGGGCCCGCCGCGCGTCCAGCTCCGCGTCCTCGTACTCCTCGTGGTCCTCCCCGTTCTCACCCACATTCTCGTGCACGTCCATGGCGCGGGAGCGTAGCGCGCCCACCTGAGAATCCGGATGCGGTCGCGGAGGCCCACTGTTAGCGTCCGGCCGTCGACTGTCCGTATCCGGCTTCGCCGGCGACCCGAGCAGGTGCATTTTTTTGAAGGTCCGACCGAGCTCCGAAGCGTCCCGTTCTTCTCTTTTGCAGAACCCAAGGAGCCCGTTCACCGATGTCCGACATCACATCCAGGACTGACCGCCTGAACCACCCGAACTACCCACGCAGCAGCCGCTACGACGCCCGCTGGACCATCGACAACCAGATGGGCCCGCACGCTCTCTGGCTGCTGGAGTGGCTGGCCCCCGCGCTCGGCCTCGACACCCTCCCGCCGGGCGCCCGCGTGCTCGACCTGGGCTGCGGCAAGGCCATGACGTCGGTCTTCCTCGCCAAGGAGTACGACGTCCAGGTCACCGCCGCCGACCTGTGGATCGAGCCCGGCAAGAACGCGCGCCGCATCGCCGAGGCGGGCGTCGGCGACCGGGTGCTGCCCGTGTACGCCGAGGCACATCAGCTGCCGTTCGGCGACGGGTCGTTCGACGCGATCGTGAGCATCGACGCGTACCAGTACTTCGGCACGAACGACCTGTATCTGCCGAGTCTCACCCGGCTGCTGAAGCCGGGCGGGCGGATCGGGGTCGTCATGCCGGCCCTGCGCGAGGAGCCGGACGGCGTGGAGCCGCCCGAGCATCTCAAGCCGTTCTGGGACCCGGACTTCTGGGCGTTCCACTCCGCCGACTGGTGGCGGCGCCAGTGGACACGCAGCGGGGCCGTGACGGTGGAGGCCGCCGACTGGCTGCCCGACGGCTGGCGGGACTGGCTGTTGTGGAGCGAGGTCTGCGCCGCGGAGAGCAGCGAGGAGTTCATGGCGAACATGGCCCGTGAGTCGGTGGAACTGGTGCGCGCCGACCAGGGGCGGTCCCTGGGCTTCGTACGGGTCGTGGGCCGTCGTACGTGATCGAGTGAAGCGACGGCTGAGGGGCGCATCGGAATCCCGATGCGCCCCTCAGCCTTGTCGTGTGACTCAGCCCTCGCTGACGCCCAGCTGCTCAAGGATGAGTTCCTTGACGCGGGCCGCGTCGGCCTGGCCGCGGGTCGCCTTCATGACCGCGCCGACCAGGGCGCCCGCCGCGGCCACCTTGCCGCCGCGGATCTTGTCGGCGATGCCCGGGTTGCCGGCGATGGCCTCCTGGACGGCGGTGGTGAGCGCGCCGTCGTCGGAGACGACCTTCAGGCCCCGCTTCTCGACGACCTCGTCCGGGGTGCCCTCGCCCGCGAGGACGCCCTCGATGACCTGGCGGGCCAGCTTGTCGTTCAGGTCGCCGGAGGTGACCAGCGCGGTGACGCGGGCGACCTGCTCGGGCGTGATGGCCAGTGCGTCGAGCGAGGTGCCCGACTCGTTGGCGCTGCGCGCGAGTTCGCCCATCCACCACTTGCGCGCGGAGGCCGCGTCGGCACCGGCGTCGATCGAGGCGACGATCAGGTCGATCGCACCGGCGTTGAGGATCGACTGCATGTCGGTGGCGCTGATGCCCCACTCCTCGCGGAGCCGGTTGCGGCGGACCAGCGGCAGCTCGGGCAGCCCGGCACGGATCTCCTCGACCCACTCGCGGGTGGGGGCGACCGGTACGAGGTCCGGCTCGGGGAAGTACCGGTAGTCCTCGGCCTCCTCCTTCACGCGGCCCGAGGTCGTCGACCCGGTGTCCTCGTGGAAGTGCCGGGTCTCCTGGATGATCGTCCCGCCCGAGTTCAGTACGGCGGCGTGCCGCTGGATCTCGAACCGGGCCGCCCGCTCCACGGAACGCAGCGAGTTGACGTTCTTGGTCTCGCTCCGGGTGCCGAACTTCTCGCGGCCGTGCGGGCGCAGCGACAGGTTGACGTCGCAGCGCATCTGGCCCTGCTCCATGCGGGCCTCGGAGACACCGAGGGCCTTGATGAGTTCGCGCAGTTCGGCGACGTACGCCTTGGCGACCTCGGGAGCGCGCTCGCCGGCGCCCTCGATCGGCTTGGTGACGATCTCGATGAGGGGGATGCCGGCGCGGTTGTAGTCGAGCAGCGAGTGCGAGGCGCCGTGGATGCGGCCCGTCGCGCCGCCGACGTGCAGCGACTTGCCGGTGTCCTCCTCCATGTGGGCGCGTTCGATCTCCACGCGGAAGGTCTCGCCGTCCTCCAGCTGGACGTCGAGGTAGCCGTTGAAGGCGATCGGCTCGTCGTACTGGGAGGTCTGGAAGTTCTTCGGCATGTCCGGATAGAAGTAGTTCTTCCGGGCGAAGCGGCACCACTCGGCGATCTCGCAGTGCAGCGCGAGGCCGATCCTGATGGCGGACTCGACGCCGGTCGCGTTGACGACCGGGAGCGAGCCGGGCATGCCGAGGCAGGTCGGGCAGGTCTGCGAGTTGGGCTCGGCGCCCAGCTCGGTCGAACAGCCGCAGAACATCTTGGTCTTGGTGCCGAGTTCGACGTGGACTTCGAGGCCCATGACGGGGTCGTAGGTCGCCAGGGCGTCCTCGTACGACACCAACTCGTCGGTCGTGGTGGTCACGGTGAAAACTTCCCTCTCAGCCCAGCAGGACGTCGTCGTCGCCCAGCCGCTTCAGCTCGCGGTAGAGGATGGCGAGGCCGGTGACGATGGCGGCGGCGGATACGGCGGCGTCGATCAGGCGCAGGGTGTCCCCGTCCTCGCGGGCCAGCTTGACCTGCTTGGCGACGCTGATCGCGCCGAACGCGGTACTGCCGAGCGAGACGTACAGCCCGGTCTTCGACTTCTTGAAGTTCTTCGCCTTCTTGGCCATGGCGCTCACAGCGACGGTGCCTCCTCTAGCAGCGGGTGCCCCCACTTTTCCACGAAGGCGGCCTCGACGGCGGCGCCGACCTTGTAAAGGCGGTCGTCCTGGAGCGCCGGGGCGATGATCTGGAGCCCGACCGGCAGTCCGTCCTCGGGCGCGAGACCGCAGGGCAGGGACATGGCCGAGTTGCCGGCCAGGTTGGTCGGGATGGTGCAGAGGTCCGCGAGGTACATCGCCATCGGGTCGTCGGCGCGCTCGCCGATCGGGAAGGCGGTGGTCGGGGTCGTGGGCGACACGATCACGTCGACCGACTCGAACGCCTTCTCGAAGTCCCGCGTGATGAGCGTACGGACCTTCTGGGCGCTGCCGTAGTACGCGTCGTAGTAGCCGGAGCTGAGCGCGTACGTGCCGAGCATGATGCGGCGCTTGACCTCGGGGCCGAAGCCCTCCGCGCGGGTGAGCGAGGTGACCTCTTCGGCGGAGTGCGTGCCGTCGTCGCCCGTACGGAGGCCGTAGCGCAGGCCGTCGAAGCGCGCGAGGTTGGAGGAGCACTCGGAGGGCGCGATCAGGTAATAGGCAGAAAGCGCCAGGTCGAAGGACGGACAGTCCAGCTCGACGATCTCGGCCCCGAGGTCCCTCAGCAGGGCCACGGACTCGTCGAAGCGCTGGATGACGCCGGCCTGGTAACCCTCGCCGCGGAACTGCTTGACGACGCCGACGCGCATGCCCGCGACGCTGCCGTTGCGGGCGGCCTCGACGACCGCCGGGACCGGCGCGTCGATCGAGGTCGAGTCGAGCGGGTCGTGCCCGGCGATGACCTCGTGGAGAAGCGCGGCGTCCAGGACCGTACGGGCGCAGGGCCCGCCCTGGTCGAGGGAGCTGGAGAACGCGACCATGCCGTACCGCGAGACGGCCCCGTACGTCGGCTTGACGCCGACCGTGCCGGTGACGGCGGCGGGCTGGCGGATGGAACCGCCGGTGTCCGTGCCGATGGCGAGGGGCGCCTGGAAGGAGGCGAGGGCGGCACTCGACCCGCCACCGGAACCACCGGGGATCCTGGTCAGGTCCCACGGGTTGCCGGTCGGCCCGTACGCGCTGTTCTCGGTGCTCGACCCCATGGCGAACTCGTCCATGTTGGTCTTGCCGAGGATGACGACGTCGGCCGCCTTCAGCTTCCGGGTGACGGTCGCGTCGTACGGCGGGATCCACCCTTCGAGGATCTTGGAGCCGACGGTGGTCGGGATCCCCTCGGTGGTGAAGATGTCCTTGAGCGCGAGGGGTACGCCGGCCAGCGGGCCCAGCGTCTCCCCGCGCTCGCGCTTGGCGTCGACGGCACGGGCCTGGGCGAGGGCGCCCTCCCGGTCGACGTGCAGGAAGGCGTGCACCTTCTCGTCGACGGCCTCGATGCGGGCGAGGTGCGCCTCGGTGACCTGTACGGCGGTCAGCTCGCCGGAGGCGATCTTCGCGGCGGTCTCGGCGGCCGTGAGCTTGATGATGTCCGTCATGGTGATTAGTCCTCCCCCAGGATCTGCGGCACCTTGAAACGCTGCTGCTCCTGGGCCGGGGCGCCGGAGAGCGCCTGCTCGGGGGTGAGCGACGGACGGACCTCGTCCACGCGCATGACGTTCGTCAGCGGCAGCGGGTGCGAGGTCGGCGGTACGTCTTGGTCGGCGACCTCGCTGACGCGGGCGACCGCGCCGATGATGTCGTCGAGCTGGCCTGCGAAGTGGTCGAGCTCTTCGCCCTTCAGCTCCAGACGCGCCAGCCGTGCGAGGTGGGCGACCTCCTCGCGCGTGATGCCAGGCATGCAGCGATCCTCTGGGGTGAGTGCGGTGTGGTTTTGGCCCCAATCCTAGGGGGCACGGGAGACAACCCGCGCACGGGTTTGCCACGGGTGGTGCGCGGGCGGGAGATCTCCCCCTGTTCCGCCTTCTCCCCCGGCTCCGGTTCCGCCTCTATTCCGCGGCGGGCAGGGCCGCCCGCGGACGCTGCCAGCCGCGGGTCCCCCGCGCCAGCAACCACGCGGTGGCCTCCTCGGGAGGCATGGCGGCGGCGACCAGCCACCCCTGCACGGCGTCACACCCGAGATCCCGCAACCGCTCCCACGTCTCGTCGTCCTCCACGCCCTCGGCGACGACGAGCAGCCCCAGGGAGTGCGCGAGATCGACCGTGCACCGCACGATCTCCGCGTCCTCCGTGTCCACCGCCAGCCGTGCCACGAACGACCGGTCGATCTTCAGCTCGCTCACCGGCAGCCGCCGCAGGTGCACCAGCGACGAGTACCCGGTGCCGAAGTCGTCCAGGGACATCTTCACGCCGTGCGCGGTCAGCGCGGCCAGCGTGGCCGCGGCCTTCTGCGGGTCCTCCAGGAGCACGTGTTCCGTTATCTCCAGCTGCAGCGACCCCGCCGGGACCCCGTGGCGGGCAAGGCGCGCGGCGACGGAACCGGCGAAGCCGGGGGTGTGGACGTCACGCGGGGAGACATTGACGGCGACGGGGACGAACAGCTTCTGGGCACGCCACTTGGCGACCTGCTCCAGCGCCGTCTCCAGCACGTACTCCGTGAGGTGGGGCATCAGCCCGGAGGACTCGGCGATCGCTATGAACTCGTCCGGCGGCACCTTCCCGCGCTCCGGGTGCACCCAGCGCACGAGCGCCTCAAGGCCCGCGACCTGTCCGTCGAAGCGCACCTTGGGCTGGTAGTGCAGCTCGACCTCGTGCGCGTCGAGCGCGCGCCGCAGATCGCCCAGCAGGCCGAGGCGGTCCGGGGTGTTGGAGTCGCGCTTGGACTCGTACACCTCTACGCCCGTACGGTCCCGCTTCGCCTGGTACATGGCGACGTCCGCGCGCCGCAGCAGCCCCTCCGCGTCGAGCGCGTGGTCGGGGAAGACGGCGAGGCCCGCGCTGGCCTCCAGGACGAGGGTGAGTCCGTCGAGGTCGAGCGGGGAGCCGAGCACGGTGACCAGGTTGCGGGCGACGCGGGTGGCGGACGTCGTGGAGTCGACGACCGGCAGTAAGACGGCGAACTCGTCGCCGCCGAGCCGTGCCGCCTCCGCGCCGCGCGGCAGGGCGAGCCGCAGCCGGTCCGCTATCTGGAGGAGGAGCCGGTCACCTGCGAGGTGGCCGAGGGTGTCGTTGACGGAGCGGAAGCGGTCGAGGTCTATGAGCATCAACGCGGCCCGCGCGTCGATGCGTTCGGCATCGTCGAGGGCCGTCCAGGTGCGCTCCAGGAGCCACTGTCTGTTGGGCAGTCCGGTGAGCGGGTCGCGCAGCTGTTCCTCGGCCCGGGCCCTGGCTATCCACAGGGTGGAGTCGAGGGCGATGAGGGGGATGGCGAACAGCGGCAGCAGGACCGGCAGGGCGACGGCGACGACGCAGATCAGGGGTGCGATGGCGAGCAGGGCGACCGCGACCAGGCCCTGTCTGACCAGGGCGGAGCGGGCGACCGTGGGCAGTCCGCCGCGCGGGGTGTGCAGATACCAGAGGAGGGTGCGGGTGACCCCGAGGTAGGTGATCGCGATCAGCACCACCTCGGGTGCCGTGTAGACGCTCCAGGTCTGCGGGTTCCACGGGGTCTCGACGGACGGGACCCGGCCGAACGCGGCGAGCACCAGCGCGCCGGCACCGATGCCGAGGATGTCCACCGCGCCGGCCAGCACGCCCTGACGCCAGCGGTGGCGCCGGGCTATGCCGACCAGGACGACGACGGTGAGGCTGACCATGCCGGCCGGGACCCAGCCGTACAGCAGGAGTACGGCGAGGGTGAGGGCGGCGCCCGATCCGGTGCCGCCCCACCAGCGGGCGCGGCCGAGGGCGACGAGGTGGCCGACGATGACGCCGGTGAGGACGGCGAGGGCCCAGCCGACGGTGCCGGACGGGAAGAGCGCGTTGTGGCCGGTGAAGCCGCGGTAGAAGCCGGCGCCGAGGACGAACCCGGCCGCCGCGACGACCGCCGCGGGCAGCGCGGGCCAGGACAGCTGGCGTTCGGGGTCCTGGGCGTGGAGCTGTGCGGCGCGTTGCTCGGCGGTGAGGTGGGCCGTCAGCTGGGGCGAGACCCTGCTGTCGGCGACGATGCGCTGTCCGGTGCCGCCGGCCCCGCTCACCGGTCCGGTCGTACGGCCGCCGACGCCCGCCCGTTCCAGGAACCGTGCCGTGCGGCGGACCATGCCCTGTTCCTGGCCGGGTTCGGGGCGACGGCTCTTGAAGAGGGCGGAACCCCGGCGCCAGGCGCCGGATATCCGGCTTCCGCGCAGCCGTGAAGGAGGGGCGGCGCTATCGGTCGGTTCCATTCCCGTCCCTCTCACAGCCGGCGGTGCCCACGCCACGCGGTCCGATGTCCGTCAACCGTCGACGGGACCGCGTCCGAACCGCATCCGGGCACGGCAGGCGCATACGTCAACAGTAGGCCGCAGAAGGCTTCCACGGGCAGCGGTCGCCGACGGTTGCCCGAATGCGACCCGGCCACCCGTATGCATCTGGTATGCGCCGATCGGGTGGTCTTCAACCGCTACTCCTCTGCCGGAAGTGCCGCTTCGGTCGGAAGTGCCGCATCGACAGCCGCATCGGGACCTTGTTCCAGCAGGACGGCGAAGCCGTCCTCGTCCAGAACAGGCACCTTCAACTGCATCGCCTTGTCGAACTTCGAACCAGGATTGTCACCCACAACCACGAAAGACGTCTTCTTCGAAACAGAACCGGTCACTTTTGCTCCACGGCTCTGCAGCGCCTCCTTCGCGCCGTCCCGGGTGTGGTGTTCGAGGGTGCCGGTCACCACGACGGTGAGCCCTTCGAGCGGGCGTGGTCCCTCGTCCTCGCCGGAGCCCTCCTCCTCCATCCGGACCCCGGCGGCCCGCCACTTGCGCAGGATCTCCTGGTGCCAGTCGACCGCGAACCACTCCTTGAGGGAGGCCGCGATGATCGGGCCGACCCCGTCCGTGGTGGCCAACTCCTCCTCGGAGGCCTGCTCAATGCGCTCGATCGAGCGGAATTCACGGGCCAGCGCCTCGGCGGCGACCGGACCGACGTGCCGGATCGACAGCCCGGTGAGGACCCTGGCCAGCGGACGGTCCTTGGCGGCGGCGATGTTGGCGAGCATCGCGACCGCGTTCTTCCGGGGTTCGCCCTCCTGGTTGGCGAAGACCGTGGCGATCTTCTCCTCGCCGGTCTTCGGGTCCCGCTTGGGCAGCCCGCTGTCCTGGTCCAGGACGTACGCCTTGATGGGCAGCAGTTGCTCGATGGTGAGGTCGAAGAGGTCGCCCTCGTCGACGAGCGGCGGCTCGGAAGGCTCCAGCGGCTTGGTGAGCGCGGCGGCGGCCACGTAACCGAAGTTCTCGATGTCCAGGCTCTTGCGCCCAGCGAGATAGAACAGCCGCTCCCTCAACTGGGCAGGGCAGGTACGGGCGTTGGGGCAGCGGAGGTCGATGTCGCCCTCCTTCATCGGCCGGAGCGGCTCGCCGCACTCGGGACACCTGGCCGGCATCTCGAAGGCCTTCTCCGTGCCGTCGCGCAGGTCGGCGACCGGGCCGAGGATCTCCGGGATGACGTCACCGGCCTTGCGCAGCACCACGGTGTCGCCGATGAGGACGCCCTTGGCCTTGACGACGTCCTGGTTATGCAGGGTGGCGAACTCGACCTCGGAGCCGGCCACCGTCACCGGCTCGACCTGCGCGTACGGCGTGACGCGACCCGTACGCCCCACGCCCACACGGATGTTGATGAGCTTGGTGTTGACCTCTTCGGGCGCGTACTTCCAGGCGATGGCCCAGCGAGGGGCGCGCGAGGTCGACCCGAGGCGCCCCTGCAGCGGGATTTCATCGAGCTTGACGACGACGCCGTCGATCTCGTGCTCCACGGAGTGCCGGTTCTCGCCGTAGTTGGCGATGAACGCCCGTACGCCGTCGAGGTCGTCGACCAGCTTCGCGTACCGCGTGGTCGGCAGGCCCCACTCGTGCAGCAGGGTGTACGCGGCGGAGAGGCGGGTCAGCGGTTCGAAGCCCTCCAGGGCGCCGATGCCGTGGACCACCATGTGCAGCGGACGGGAGGCCGTGATGCGCGGGTCCTTCTGGCGGAGCGAACCGGCCGCCGCGTTACGGGGGTTGGCGAAGGGCTTGTCGCCGCCCTCGACGAGCCGGGCGTTCAGCTCGGCGAACTTGTCCATCGGGAAGTAGACCTCGCCGCGGATCTCGACCAGCGCCGGGACACGGTCGCCCTTGAGCCGGTCCGGGATCTCGGCGATCGTGCGCACGTTGGGCGTGATGTCCTCGCCGGTGCGGCCGTCGCCGCGGGTCGCCGCGCGCGTGAGACGGCCGTTCTCGTACGTCAGGTTGACGGCGAGGCCGTCGACCTTCAGCTCGCACAGGAAGTGGTGCTCGGAGGCTCCGACGTCCTTGTGGACGCGCTCCGCCCACGCCGCCAGCTCCAGGTCGTCGAAGGCGTTGTCGAGGGAGAGCATGCGTGAGCGGTGCTCCACGGAGGTGAACTCCGTCTCGTACGCGCCCGCGACCTTCTGGGTCGGCGAGTCGGGCGTACGCAGCTCCGGATACTCCTCCTCCAGCGCCTCCAGTGAACGCAGAAGCTTGTCGAACTCCGCGTCACTCACGACCGGAGCATCGTTCACGTAGTACCGGAAGCGGTGTTCCTCGATGCGCTCGGCGAGCTGGGCGTGCCTGTCGCGCGCCTCGGCGGGCACCGATGTGGTCTGTGCGTGCTGTTCGCCGGCCACCGTGTTGTCCTCCCGTTACTCTGGGTTGTCCGCGAGTGATCTCGCCGCCTGGGCGCAGTGGGCGAGTGCCTTGCGTGCGTACTGCGGGGAAGCGCCCGCGAGTCCGCACGCCGGGGTGACCGTGACCGCCTCCGTGAGAAGCCCCGGATGCAGCCCCAGCCTGCGCCACAACGACCTGACACCACTGACGCTACCGGCAGGGTCTGACAACGGGGCATCCGTGCCCGGCACGACACCGACGAAGAGCCGCGTACCGCTTTCGACGGCCTCCCCGATCACGTCGTCGTCACGCTCGGTGAGAAGCGAGAAGTCGAAGGAGACGGCGGCGGCGCCGGCCCTGCGGAGGAGGGCGAAGGGCACGTCGGGCGCGCAGGAGTGGACGACGACGGGCCCGCCGTCGTGCACGCCGATGACGTCCCGGAGGATCGCCTCGGCGACCTGGCGGTCGGGGACACGGTGGGTGCGGTAGCCGCTGGCGGTCTTGACCTGTCCTCGGAGTACGGCGATGAGGGAGGGTTCGTCGAGTTGCAGGACGAGTTGGGCGCCGGGGATGCGGCGGCGGAGTTCGTCGAGGTGGAGGCGGATGCCCTCGGCGAGGGAGCCGGCGAGGTCGCGGCAGGCGCCGGGGTCGGAGAGGGCGAGTTCGCCGTTCCTGAGCTCGATGGCTGCGGCCAGTGTCCAAGGCCCGACGGCCTGCACCTTCACCTGCCCCTCGTATCCCTGGGTGAACTCCTCCAGCGCGTCGAGGTCTTCGCCGAGCCAGGAGCGGGCGCGCTTGGTGTCGCGCCCCGGCCTGTCCCCCAATCTCCAGCCGCTGGGCTCCACGCGTGCGTACATCTCGACGAGGAGTCCGGCGGTGCGGCCGATCATGTCGGCGCCGGGGCCTCGGGCGGGGAGTTCGGGCAGGAAGGGGAAGTCGTCGAAGGACCCGGTGGCCGCCTTCACGGCTTCCCGGGCATCACCGCCGGGGAGGGAACCGATGCCGGTGGCGGGGCCGAAGGTGGGGTTCGCGTTCACGTGGGGAAGCGTACGTAGTCCGCGGGGCGGTTTTTCGCCCCCGCCGCCCCTACCCGTCCCATCCTTCTGGGGGCTGCGCCCCCAAACCCCCGCTCCGGCCCTGAACGGGCCTTGTCCTCAAACGCCGGACGGGCTGGGTGGGGGTGCGGGCCGGCGTTCGAGGACAACCGCGCTCAGCCCATCCTTTTCCCCGCCCACCCACCCCCGCCGCACTTCAGCACCGGCCGGCACCACTCAGCCCGTCCGGCGTTTGAGGACGAGGCCGTTCAGGCCGACAGCTGGGGTCTGGGGGCGCAGCCCCCAGGGATGGGACGGGTAGGGGCGGCGGGGGCGAGGAACAATCCGTCAGTGGCCCGGGCGTACCGTCACGTCGTTGATTTCCGCGTCCCGGGGCAGGTCCAGTGCCAGCAGGATCGTCGTCGCGACCGACTCCGGGTCGATCCACTTCGACGGGTCGTACTCCTTGCCCTCCTGTTGGTGGACCTTCGCCTGCATCGGGCTCGCCGTGCGCCCGGGATAGACCGTCGTCACCCGCACCCCCGCGCCCCGCTCCTCCTGCCGCAACGAGTCCGCCAGCGCCTTCAGCCCGTGCTTCGACGCGGCGTACGCCGACCAGTTCGCACTCGCGCTCAGCCCCGCGCCCGAGTTGACGAAGATCACCTGGCCCTGGGAGAGGCGGAGTTGGGGCAGCAGGTGCCGGGTCAGTTCGGCGGGGGCGATCAGGTTGACGTTCAGTTGGTGGCGCCAGGTCTTGGGGGTCAGGTCGCCCACCGGGCCGAGGTCCACCACGCCCGCGATGTGCAGCAGGGAGTCCACCCGGTCCGGCAGCGACTGGTGCGAGAACGCCCAGGACAGGCGATCCGGGTCCGACAGGTCACCCACCAGAGTCCGAGCCCCGGGGAACTCCGCCGCCAACTCCTTCGCCCGCCCCGCGTCACGCGCGTGCAGCACGAGTTCGTCCCCGCGCGCGTGCAGCCGCCGCGCGACCGCCGCCCCGATACCCGACCCCGCCCCGGTGATCACATGTGTAGCCATGCCCGCCATGCTCGCATCACACAGTGCTCACTCGACGCCCTGGCTCTCCTCCAGGTACGCCAGCGCCCCCACCGGCTCCTCCGCGAAGAACACCAGGTCGGTGAGCGGCCGGGGCAGGAAACCCTCGGTCTCCATGCGGCGGAACTGTTCCTTCAGGCCGTCGTAGAAGCCCGCGGTGTTCAGCAGGACCACCGGCTTGTCCGTCTTACCGTGCTTCTTCAGCTCCAGGATCTCCGTGGCCTCGTCGAGCGTCCCGGTCCCGCCGACCATGATCACGACCGCGTCGGCCTTCTCCAGCAGGAGCCGCTTGCGTTCGGCGAGGTCCCCCGCGATCACCATTTCGTCCGCGCCCGGCCGGGCCTTCGCCGCGAGGAAGTCCACCGAGACGCCCAGCAGCCGGCCGCCCGCCTCCTGGACCCCGTCCGCGACCACCTTCATCAGACCGACGTCCGAGCCGCCCCAGACCAGGGTGTGCCCGCCCTTGCCCAGCAGTTTCGCGAACTCCCGCGCGGGGCGCGTGTAGCGGTCGTCCAGGTCGGCGGCGGAGAGGAAGACACAGATGTTCATGCCGTCACCGTACGCGGGAGGACCATGGTCGTTCAGGGAACAATCCGGCCTTCCCGAACGCTCTTCGGATATGGCTGAAGGACACACGATCACCATCGAGCAGACCGACGACCGCGTACGGGTCGTCCACGGCGGCGAGGTGCTCGCCGAGAGCGAGCGGGCCCTCGTCCTGCGTGAGACCGGTTGTCCCCCGCGCTACTACCTCCCCGCGGAGGACGTCCGCCTCGACCTGTTGACCCCCTCCGAAACCCACACGTACTGCCCCTTCAAGGGCACGGCGTCCTACTGGTCCCTCCCTGACTCCGCCGACCTCGTCTGGGCGTACCCCGAGCCGAAGCCCGAGGTGGCCCAGATCAAGGACCACCTCTGCTTCTACGAGGTGGAGTTCACGCGGGCGTAGTCGGCGCTCCCTGCGCCCCCTGCGTGCGGGGCGGCTCGCGGACCGGGTCCGGCAGGACCCTGCGTACCCGGACCGTGGACAGGCTGACGCCGAGGACGTCGGCCATGCCCACCTTGAACATGGCCAGGCACCACCCGGCGCCCGCAGCATCAAGCCACGGCCCCCGGCCGACGAGGGGTACGGGCGGTCCCGCCGGGGCCAGGAACATCCCGGCGAGTCCGAGGATGTTCCTGGCCGAAGCCGCACCGCACCGCGATGGGCCGCGATGGACCGCGCGCTGCGGGCACCGATCAGCAGACCGATCCCGCCCGCTACCCAGAACAGGCCCAACGCGGCACCGGGCAGATCGCGTTCGCGGACGAACCATGGACGTCCGGGTTCGCGAGGACGCGTCCAGGAAGTCGGCCGCGGTGAGCCGCACGGGCGGTATCCGCTCCGCGATCGAGATCCCCCGGGTAAGGCCCGACAGCGGCCCGGAGGCAGTCCTGGCCGCGCTCGCCTCCGAGATCCCCGGTGCCGAGACGCGGACGCTGGACGGCACCGCGGCCCTGCGCTCGGAGCGAGACGTACCCGCCGACGCGGCGCAGGGCGTCGACGTCGCTCACCGCCGGGTCGAGTACTTCCTTCCCATCCCGGACAGCACGCCCGACCAGTACCTCGCCTTCTCCTTCAGTGCCCTGATCGCGCCCGGATCGGATCCCGCTTTCTACGACACCCTCGTGGAGTTGTTCGATGCCGTGATGGGCACCTTCCGCTGGACCTACGCCTGACGGCTCCCTTCTGCCGTACCCCCGAAGAAAGAGACCGCCCATGTCCGAAGGCACCCTGTGGAGCACCGACCTCGGCGCCCCGCTCCACATCGACACGGATGCCAGCCCAGACCTCTGGGGCTATCTTCACCTCCAGATCGACAAGAAGAACTTCAAGGAATGGCTGGGCCTGCACCTGACTGGCTTGGCCGCTGTCCACGACATAGAACTCACCCGCAAACTGCGGCGTTTCCACAAGAGTTTCTACGAGCAGACGATCGTCACCCTCCGGGACAAACTCCAGGCCGACGAGGCATTCGTCTACCACCCCGTTCCACTGACCTACATGCCGCTGGTCATGCACGCCACCCGCCTCCAGTGTGAGGCCCCTGACGCGGCCTCCTGCGAGGGAAGCACCGCGTTCACAGTGCCGCACCCGGAAATCCCCGAGTGGCAGCAGCGAACCGGCAGCATGCCATTCGCCTCTCCGCACCTGGGGTCTGACGGGGTCCGGGTCACCCGCTCCTACCCTGCGGACAGCACCATCATGATGACCTCGGTGACGTACCACTGGCACACCCCGCCCGGCCTCCCCGACGTCGTCCTCCGTGGCCACCACGACGATCCGGAAGTGATCGCCGCCGCGATGGAGGCACTGGACGACTTCGCGCGGACGCTCCGACTCCCCGGGACGGCCCATTGAAGTCGTCCGGGCCGCCGCCCTCCTCGACCTCGACGTATTCGGGGGCGGCGATCAGCATGCCGTCGGAGCCCAGGAACAAGCACATGCCGAAGAGCGACTTGCTGCCGAAGGGCGTCAGCGACCGTTGGCAGCCGGGCGTGTCGACCCCGAGGACAGCGGAATACGTCGCCCCAGCAAGCCGAAACGGCCCCTCGCTCTGCCGGGTTCCCCTCAGCCGACCGACGCCGTCGCCCGCACCGTCGTGGCGATCGTCGCCGACCCCACCACGCGGGTGCCGTCGTACAGGACGATCGCCTGGCCTGGTGCCACCCCGCGCACCGGCTCGGTGAACGTGACCTCCAGGGTGCCGTCGACGAGTTCGGCGGTCACCTCGGTCTCGCCGCCGTGGGCGCGCAGCTGGGCGGTGTAGGTGCCGGGCCCGGTGGGGGCCGCTCCGCACCAGCGGGGCCTGATCGCGGTGAGGGCGTCGACGTCGAGGGAGGCGGCCGGGCCGACCGTGACCGTGTTGTCGACCGGGGAGATGTCGAGGACGTAGCGCGGCTTGCCGTCGGCGGCCGGGGTGCCGATGCGCAGGCCCTTGCGCTGGCCGATGGTGAAGCCGAACGCGCCCTCGTGGGTGCCGACGACCGCGCCGGACTCGTCGACGATGTCGCCCTCGGCCTTGCCCAGGCGGTGCGCGAGGAAGCCCTGGGTGTCGCCGTCGGCGATGAAGCAGATGTCGTGCGAGTCGGGCTTCTTGGCGACCGCGAGACCGCGCCGCTCGGCCTCCGCGCGGATCTCGTCCTTCGTGGTGAGGGTGTCACCGAGGGGGAACATCGCGTGGGCGAGCTGACGGTCGTCGAGCACGCCGAGGACGTACGACTGGTCCTTGGCCATGTCCGAGGCGCGGTGCAGCTCGCGGGTGCCGTCGGCCAGGGTGACGACCTGCGCGTAGTGGCCGGTGCAGACCGCGTCGAAGCCGAGGGCGAGGGCCTTGTCGAGGAGCGCGGCGAACTTGATCTTCTCGTTGCAGCGCAGACACGGGTTCGGGGTACGGCCCGCCTCGTACTCGGCGACGAAGTCGTCCACCACGTCCTCGCGGAAGCGCTCGGCGAGGTCCCAGACGTAGAAGGGGATGCCGATGACGTCGGCCGCGCGGCGGGCGTCGCGGGAGTCCTCGATGGTGCAACAGCCACGCGCACCCGTGCGGAACGATTGGGGGTTCGCGGACAGGGCGAGATGGACGCCGGTGACGTCATGGCCGGATTCCGCCGCCCGGGCGGCGGCTACGGCGGAGTCCACGCCGCCGGACATGGCGGCCAGTACGCGGAGGGGCTGCTGCGAGGTGTGAGTCATAACCCTTCCAGGGTACGGGGCGCCGGGAACCGGGGCGCGCGAGTATCCGTTGGGATCACATGGAGGAAACACAGGCTCGTCACGACACCGGCCAAGGCCTTCCACAGGACATTCCCCGGCAGTCGCGCGGCGAGGGCCACCGGAGAGCTGCCCCGAAGGACGGCGACCGGCGGATCGGGCGGCGGGCCCTGCTCATCGGCGGCGCGGTGGCCGCCGTGGCAACGGGCGTGCTCGCGCGGGACGAGCTTGGGCGCATGTGGTGGCGGGTGCCCGGGATGGCGAAGCCGCGCAAGGAGGGCGAGGTCGACTACACGGGGGCGCGCTGGGTTGCGGCCTCCTCGGCGAACTGGCGGATGGCGGACCGGCCCGACGACTACGCCGTGGACCGGGTGATCGTCCATGTCACCCAGGGCAGCTTCGACAGCGCGGTGAAGGTCTTCCAGAACCCGGCGCACGGGGCCGCGGCGCACTACATCGTCCGTAAGGACGGGCACGTCACCCAGATGATCCGCGAGCTGGACGTGGCGTTCCACGCGGGCAACCGGGAGTTCAACGAGCGGAGCGTCGGCATCGAGCACGAGGGCTTCGTGGACAAGCCCGAGAACTTCACGGACGCGATGTACACGGCCTCGGCGCGGCTGACGGCGAGGGTCTGCGCGCGGTACGGCATACCCGTCGACCGGGAGCACATCATCGGGCACGTGGAGGTGCCGGGGACGGACCACACCGACCCGGGCGAGGGGTGGGACTGGGAGAAGTACATGGGGCTCGTCGCCCGGGCGAGCACTGCGCTCACCCAGCAATCAGCGTGACACACATCACACACCTCGGATCATGAGCCTTTGATGAGAGCGGGTCGCCCGAACTGTCCCGCCCGCCGATCCTGACCTGCGGGACGCCAACTCGCCTTGTCTCTCATGGAGTTGACGATCCGGTCGGCGATCTCAGGTTCCACAGGTTGCTGCGGGGGCTCCTAGGTTCGCCTCAGTCTTTACACAGTCCTTAGGCCAAGGCTCCGCTGCCATGAGCCACACAAACGAGCCCGTCGACTCGACGGAACAGCAGCGCAAGGGTGCCCACGCGAAGCACGACCGGGGCGGCGACAAGGGCGAACGACACCGCAAGGGCCTGCACCGGCGGAAGTTCCTCGGCGGCATGGCCGGGGTCGGGTTCGCGGCCGTCGGCGCGGCGACGGGGACCTTCGCCCTGCTGACCGACGGCAACACCTTCAAGGCCGCCGCGGCCGACACCACCCTGAACATCCCGGACCTGCTGGAGGGCACCACCGCCGACGGCACCACGACCTTCACCCTGGCCGCGCAGACCGGCACGGCGGAGGTGATCAGCGGTGTCACGAGTACGACGGCCGGCTACAACGGGTCGATCCTCGGCCCGACCATGAAGTGGACCAACGGCAGCACGGTCCTGCTGAACATCACCAACAACCTGGGCGACGACACCAGCGTCCACTTCCACGGCGCCCACATCCCGGCCGAGATGGACGGCGGCCCGCAGAACGCCTTCGCCGACGGCGAGACCTGGTCGCCGACCTTCGAGATCAAGGACGAGGCCAAGACCCTCTGGTACCACCCGCACGCCCTGGGCACCACGGCCGAGCAGGTCGTCCACGGCCTCGCCGGGATGATCATCGTCGAGGACGACTCGGACGCCTCGGCGGCGCTGCCGAGCGAGTACGGCGTCGACGACATCCCGCTCATCCTGCAGTGCCTGGCGGTCGACACCAGCGGTGACATCAAGTACGACATCACCGGCTACCTCAGCTCCGGCCTCACCTATCCGGTGCTGTGCAACGGCACCAACGTGGACGCGACCACCCTGGGCTTCACCGCCACCAAGAAGCGCACCCGCTTCCGCGTCCTGAACGCCTCCCCCTCCGACATCCTGACCCTGCAGCGCAGCGACGGCGGCACGCTCACCCAGATCGCCACCGACCAGGGCTATCTCACCGAGGCCACCGAGGTGACCTCGATCCGGCTGGTGGCGGGCGCCCGCGCCGAGTTCGTCCTCGACCTCGACGCGGCGGTCACGCTCCAGACGGTGGTCACCACGGGCTGGATCCGGGGCGGCAGCGGCACGTACGACTTCCTGACCGTCACGCCGGACGCCTCCGACACCCCGGACGACCTGCCGAGCAGCCTCAACACGATCACCCGGTACGACACGACCGACTTCGCCGCCCGCACGATCACCCTCGGGCAGAGCGGCCAGCTGATGACGATCAACGGCTCCGCGGGCACGACCATGGACTCGATGGCCACGATCATGACGACCCTCGACGCCGAGGAGATCTGGACGATCACCAACAGCACACAGCTGGAGCACTCCTTCCATCTGCACGACGTGCCGTTCCAGCTGATCGAGATCAACGGCGAGGAACCCACCGGCGTCGACCTCGGCTGGTTCGACACCTATGAGGTGGTCGGCGGTGGCTCCATCAAGATCGCGATGAAGTTCACGGACTTCACCGACGACACGTACATGTACATGCTCCACTGCCACCTCCTTCAGCACGAGGACGAGGGCATGATGGCCGCGCTGATGGTGATGGACAGCTAGTCCAGGTCAGTAACTGACAATCCAGGCTCGCGGCCGTCGCCGTGGCGGCCGGTGCGCTGCTCGGCCAGTTACTGACCGGGACGGCCACCGCCGCCACCCCCTCCCTCTCCCGGACCGGCTCCATAGCCTGATAGCCCTGCGAATCCCCGTCCGGCGAGGGTCAGGGCGAGTTCGAGTGCGGGACCCTCACGGTCCCGGTGATCTGGCAGCACCCGGACGGCACGACCGTCGACCTGGCCCTCGCCCGGCACCGGGCCACCGACCCCGACCGCCGGATCGGCTCGCTGCTGCTCAACCCGGGCGGGCCCGGCCAGTCCGGGGTGAACCTCGCGCTGAGTGCGCCGTTCTCCTTCTCCCCCGAGCTGGCCGCCCGTTTCGACTTCGTGGGCTTCGACCCGCGCGGTATCGGCGGCAGCGCGGAGATGCGCTGCGACAAGGAGGAGGTGGACGCCCGGCGGACCGCGCTGAACCCGACGGACGAGGCCTCGTTCCAGACCCTCCGCGAGGCCAACCGCTGGGCGACGAACGCGGCCCACCAGATGGACCGCGAGGCCCACCTCCTGACATACGACGGCGTCGGCCACATCACGTACTGGCGCAGCCCATGCATGCGGCAGGCGACCGACACCTACCCCACGCCGCTCAGGTAGGCGCCCCATAGGGGCGCGGGGAACTGCGCGACCAGCCACGACGGCGCAGCACCCAACCGACAACCCCTCAAGAGCTCAGCTCAACCCAGCCACCCGGGCCCGCTCCACCGCAGGCCCAATCACCTTCGCCACCGCCTCCACGTCCGCCTGCGTGGAGGTATGGCCGAAGGAAAACCGAAGCGTGCCCCGAGCCAGATCGGGATCCGTACCCGTGGCCAGCAGGACATGGCTGGGCTGCGCGACCCCGGCCGTACAGGCGGAGCCGGTGGAGCACTCGATCCCCTGCGCGTCCAGAAGCAACAGCAGGGAATCGCCTTCACAGCCGGGAAAGGTGAAGTGCGCGTTGGCGGGCAGCCGGTCCACCGGATCGCCGCCCAGGATCGCGTCCGGCACCACCCGCCGCACCTCCTCGACCAGCGAGTCCCGCAGCGCGCCGATCTCGTGCGCGAACCACTCCTGCTGCTCGGCGGCGATCCGCCCGGCCACCGCGAAGGAGGCGACGGCCGGCACATCGAGGGTCCCGGACCGTACGTGCCGCTCCTGACCGCCACCGTGCAGCACCGGTACGGGGCTGTACTCACGGCCGAGCAGCAGCGCGCCGATGCCGTACGGGCCGCCGACCTTGTGGCCGGAGACGGTCATCGCGGCGAGCCCGGAGTCGGCGAAGGAGACGGGCACCTGGCCGAAGGCCTGTACGGCGTCGGCGTGCAGCGGGACGCCGAACTCGGCTGCCACGTCGGCGAGTTCACGGACCGGCATGATCGTGCCGATCTCGTTGTTGGCCCACATGACCGTGGCCAGGGCGACGTCGTCGGGGTTGCGGGCGATCGCCTCGCGCAGGGCGTCGGGGTGGACGCGGCCGTACGCGTCGACGGGGAGGTACTCGACGTCGGCGCCCTCGTGCTCGCCGAGCCAGTGCACGGCGTCGAGGACGGCGTGGTGCTCGACGGGGCTGGCGAGGACGCGCGTACGGGCCGGGTCGGCGTCGCGGCGGGCCCAGTACAGGCCCTTGACGGCGAGGTTGTCGGCCTCGGTGCCGCCGGAGGTGAACACGACCTCGCTGGGCCGGGCGCCGAGCGACTCGGCGAGCGTCTCGCGGGCCTCCTCGACCGTACGCCTCGCTCTGCGGCCGGCCGCGTGGAGTGCGGAAGCGTTACCGGTGACGCCCAGCGTCGCGGTCATTGCCTCGACCGCCTCCGGAAGCATCGGGGTGGTCGCGGCGTGGTCGAGGTATGCCATGGTGTCGTGATTCTACGGCGCCGTGGTGACGGGGAAACTGGTGGACCCCGGTCAGAAGCTCCACGAGACGGTGTGGTCGAGCTGCATGAGGGTGACGAGCACGGCCAGGTCGGCGATGCCGAGACCGAGGCCGAGGATCGCCCGGCCGCGCCGCTGCGTACCGCGCCAGAGGGCGACGACGGCCAGGACGATGGCGACGGGGCCGAGGAAGATGTTCAGGACCAGCAGGCCCAGCAGCCCGAGGACGAAGGACGCGACGGCCATGCCGTCGGCGTCGCGGGGGCCGGTGCGCTCGGTATCGCTGGTACGGCCGGTGGCCGATGCGGTGAGTTGCATGGTGATCAGCTCCGACGGGCGAGGCGCTCACGGAGCGCGAAGATGCCGAGCCAGACGGCGATGCCGGCGGCGGCCAGGACGGTGAACGAGACCGGGACGTGGGCGACGGTGCCCAGCACCATGCCCAGCAGCAGAAGGACGGCCACGAGGAAGAACATGGGAGGAGATCCCTTTCGTTCGTTACAGTTCAGCGAACGGTTGTAGTTACACTTGTTCACTGACTCCTGAGTCTAGCGCGCCGCCCGGCTTTTCAATTACAGAGAACAGTTGTTAACTGCATGGCATGAGTCACACTCTCGGCATCCGACAGGCCCAGAAGCAGAAGACCCGGCAGGCGCTCCTGGACGCGGCGCTCGCCCTGTTGGAGGACCAGAGCCTGAGCAGCCTCGGCCTGCGCGAGGTCACGCGTGCCGTCGGAGTCGCCCCGACCGCCTTCTACCGCCACTTCCGCTCCACGGCCGACCTGGGCGTCGCCCTCGTCGAGGAGGCGCTCGGTAGCCTGCACCCGATGATCGCCACGACTGTGTCCGGGTCGGGCGACAGCGAGGACCGCATAGTCCGCGCGGTCGACCTGATCGCCGGTCACGTCCAGACGCAGCCCGCCCACGTCCGCTTCATCGCGCGCGAGCGGCACGGCGGGGTCCAGCCGGTCCGCGAGGCCATCCGCGACCAACTGGCCCGCTTCGCCGAGGAGGTACGGGACGCGCTCGCGGAACAGCCCGAGTCGGCGGGCTGGACGGAGGAGGACCTGCTGATGCTGGCGGGCCTGTACGTCGACCAGATGCTGGTGACTGCGTCGCAGTTCCTGGAGACCCTGGACGCCCCGGAGGCGGAACGCGACCAGGTGGCCCAGGTGGCCACGCGGCGGATGCGGTTGATTGCCATCGGGCGTCGGCACTGGCTGGGGTGAACTGTTCGGAGCGGAGTGTGGTACTTCGACTGCGGGCCGGTGGGGGCTTGTCGCGCAGTTCCCCGCGCCCCTGGCGGGGCGCGCCCCGAACATACGTGGGCGGCGCGCCCGTTCGTCGAGCGCGCCGCCCATGTCGTACCCGCGATGCCTCTACGGCATGTCAGCCCTGCTGCTGGGCCTGCTGACCCTCGCCACCCTGACCGCCGCCCGGGCCGCCGCCGCAGCCACCGCCACCGCCCTGGCCACCGCCGCCGGGGCCGCCCGACGGCATGCCCGAGGGGGCTCCCGACGGGGCCGCGCCGGTCGGCGCGCCCGATGGGGCTCCTGACGCGCCGTCGGTCGGGGCGCCGGACGGGGCACCGCTGGGCGCACCCGATGGGGCGCCGGACGGGGCGCCCGAGGGGGCCTGGCAACTCTGGCTGGACGTGCCGGAGTTGCCGCTGGTCGAGGTCGACGAGTCACCCGAACCGCAGGCGGTGAGGGCGAGCGGGGACAGCGCCAGCAGGGCAACGGCGGGGACGAGACGCACACGCTTCATGAGAGACAACTCCAAGAACGATGAGGGAGTTTCGAGGCGGGCATCGAATCAACGGCACCTAGCGCTTCCTTGGGCCCGCCCTGTTCCCTGCCTGTGCGTCAGGTAAAGCACCCCTATAGGAACGGCTCTGACCTGGCCTTTCTCCTCAACGGTCAAACTACCCGCTGGTACAGGGCCGTGACAGAAGCATGAGAGCGCCGCCCTCGTGTGGCGGGGGTCACATTCAGGGGAAAACCCGTGGGCCCGCTCGGGCGTCTAGCCGGTGTGAGATCAGTCAGGGCAGCAGCGCTGCATCAGGTGGACGAGGAGCGTCTCGTGCGGCTGGTGGCCAAGGGCGACCGGGGCGCGTTCGAGGAGTTGTACCGGCGTACGTCGCCGTGGCTGGCGGTGCGGTTGCGCCGCCGGTGTGCGGACGAGCAGATCGTCGCCGAGGTCATGCAGGAGACCTACCTGGCGGTGTGGCGCGCGGCGGGTGCGTTCGCGGGGGCCGCGGTCGGTGGGACGGCCGTCGGCTGGCTGTGGACGATCGCGGCGCGCCGGCTGGTCGACGCGTTCCGGCGCAGGGCCCATCACGCGGAGCCGCCGCCGGCCGCCGCCGGGCCCGAAGTGGCGCCCGCCGCCGAGGAGTTGGCGCTCGCGGAGACCGTCGGCGGTGATGTCGGGGACGCACTGCGGTGCCTCGCGCCGGAGTTGAGACAGGTACT
Source organism: Streptomyces sp. GQFP (assembly GCF_021545335.1). GTDB lineage: Bacteria > Actinomycetota > Actinomycetes > Streptomycetales > Streptomycetaceae > Streptomyces. Next base: position 2,647,507 of record NZ_CP089312.1, read on the forward strand.
GCAGGCCATGGTGCTCGACGGGCTGTCCGTCCGGGAGACCGCGGTCCTGCTCGGGCTGCCCGAGGGCACGGTCAAGACCCGTGCCCGCCGGGCCCGGATCGCCATGCGGAGGGCGCTGGCATGAGTGGGGACAGTGTGGAACACGCGTCGGCGCGGATCATCGAGGGGTACGCGCACGGCGGCACCGACCTCGCCGCCGACGAAGTGTGGGCCGTGGAGGCCCACTTGGAGACGTGCAGGGAGTGCCGTGACCGGCTCTCCGCCGCTGTCGGTGCCGGGGTGCCCGCCGTGGCGGCGCTGGTCGGCAGCGTGTGGTCCGGCCTCGAACCGCAGTTGGCGGCCACCGCCCCGATGCCGCGCGGGCGGCGGTGGTCGGGGCGGCTGTCGCGGTGGATGACGCCCACGATGGTGCCGTGGCTGGCCATGGCCGTGGCCGTGACACTGCTGGCCCTGCTGCTCGACCTCGGCGACAGCGGCTCGGGGTCCGGTTCCGGCTCCGGTGATGTCTCGCTGGTGCTGCTGCTCGCGCCCGTCCTGCCCGTGCTCGGCGTCGCGGCGTCCTGGTCGCGCGGTCTCGACCCGGCGTACGAACTGACCGCCTCGGTGCCCAGGGCCGGGCTCCAGCTGGTGCTGCGGCGCACCGCGTCCGTGCTCGGCGTGGTCGTGCCCGCGCTGCTGGTGGGCGGGTGGGTGACGGGGGTGATGGTGGCCCAGTGGCTGCTGCCCTGTCTGGCGTTCACGGCGACGACCCTGGCGCTCGGCGGTGTCGTCGGGGTGACCCGTGCCGCCGTCGCGCTGGCCGCCGTATGGGCCGCCGTGGTCGTGGCACCGACCCTGGCCGCCGGCCGTACGGCTCTTGTTCTGCGGGCGGACGGTCTGCCCGTGTGGGGGCTGCTCCTCGTCCTCGGCGTCGGTGTCGTGATCGCCCGCAGGGGCGCGTACTCCGTGCTGGGAGCCCATCGATGACCATCAGAAAGGCAGGACCGACCATGACCTCCGCCGTGAGCGCGGCCGACATCGCGCCGACCGCCTACGCCTGGGAGATCCTGGCGACCGGGCTGAAGGTCAGGGTCGGCAGGAAACGGATGGCCGTCGACGGCCTCGATCTGTCGCTGGGCACCGGTGTCCACGGTCTCCTCGGCCCCAACGGGGCGGGCAAGACCACCCTCATCCGGACGCTGGCCACCGTGCTGCGCCCCACCGAGGGCAGCCTGGAGCTGCTCGGCGAGTCCGTGGGCGGTGTGGCCGGCATGGGCGAACACCGTGCGCTGCGCCGTCGGATCGGCTATCTGCCGCAGGAGTTCGGCTACTACAAGCGCTTCACCGTGCGCGAGTTCGTCGAGTACATGGCGTGGCTGAAGGAGGTGCCGAAGGCGGAGATCCCCGGGGCGGTACAGCGTGCCGTGGAGCGCGTGGGCCTCGCGGACCGTGCCGACGAGCGGATGAAGGCGCTGTCGGGCGGCATGGTCCGGCGGGTCGGTATCGCCCAGGCCATCGTCAACGACCCGACGATCCTGCTCCTCGACGAGCCGACGGTCGGTCTGGACCCGGCGCAGCGGCTCCGATTCCGGGAGCTGCTCCAGGAGTTGGGCACGGACACCTGCGTGCTCGTCTCGACGCACCTGGTGGAGGACGTCGCCGCCGCCTGCACCGACGTGGTGGTCTTCGCCGAGGGGCGGCTGGTATTCCAGGGCCCGCCGGACGAACTGGCCTCGATGGGCGGCCCGGAGCACCCTGGCGACAGCCCCCTGGAGCGCGGTTACTCGGCGCTGCTCCTCAACCCCGAGCAGGCAAGGGGCACTTGGTGAACACCCGTGTGCTGCGTATCGAGTTGAGGCGTTCCGTCGCCCCCTGGGCCGGTCTCGTGGTCCTCACGACCGCGCTGGCGTTCCTGTATCTGCTCAACGGCGCCTGGTGGCGGGGCACCACGGCGTGGACGGCCCAGTGGACGTCCCTGGCCATGTGGACCCGCTCCCTGCTGTTCTACCTGTGGCCGATCTCTGTCGGCCTCGGGGCACTGCAAGGCCTGCGCGACCACCGTTCGAAGATGTCCGAGCTGCTGACGAGCACCCCGCGGCCCGCCCGGCACCGCGCGGCCCTGCTGGCGGGCACGACGACGCTCACACTCGGCTCGGCCTTCGCGCTCCTCGTCCTCGTGGGCGGGGTCCAGGTGCTCGCCCACACCGAGTACACGCACCTCGGCTGGCTGCCGATCTCGCTGGTCGGGGCAGGCTTCCTCGTCGCCGGGGCCGTACTCGGCATGGGCGCCGGGCGGGCCGTGCCGTCCGCGCTCACCCCGCCCGCGCTGGCCATGACCGCCTTCGTGTTCACGGCCCTCATGCACATGTCGCTGGGCCGGACGGACACGCCCACGACGGACGGGTTCACGATCACCGAGCCGAACCAGCTCTCGCTGCTGTCACCAGAGGTGGAGGAGGTACGCAGCGTGCTCGTCACCCTCTCCGCCTCCGTGCACATCGGGCAGACGGTCTGGCTGCTCGGCATGGCCGCGACCGGCTTCGCGCTGCTGGTCGCCATCACCCCGCGCGCCCGGCTGACCGCCCTGACGCCCGTCCTGGCGAGCGCGGCGATCGCCCTGCTCGTCCTGCCCTCCGACCCGCGCCGGATGTACGTGGTCGACCAGGCGGCCGCCGAGTCGGTGTGCGACGGCCCGGTGTGCGTGACGAAGGCGCACCAGGACCGGCTAGCCGACCTCGCGGGCCCCGGCAAGGAGGCGCTGCGCCTGCTGCGCACTGCCCTGGGCGCCACAGCACCGGTCTCGGTACGGGAGAACACCGCCGTACTGCCGCACGGCTCCACGCCGAAGTGGTCCCGTACGACCGTGCTGCTCGACTTCGACGACGACCTCGTCACCGCCGCGAAGGGCGAGGAGCTGACGCGGGCCCTGATCGCCAAGGGCATGGTGCCGGGGTGCTCCCCCGTCGGCTGGAGCGGGGTAGGGGGAGACGACATCGCGCGGACCGTCGCGGCGGGCTGGGTCCTCGGAGACCTCAAGCGGCTCGACGGCACCGACTCCTTCTCGGGCGACCCGCTCGTCGAGAGCCGCCCGGTGTGGAAGAAGCTCATGGCGATGCCACGGCCCGAACAGCTCGCGCGCATCAACGCGATGCGCGCCGCCGCGCTCTCCTGCGAGGCCGACGCGTTCGAGGTGCTGTCCGGCGGGGCGTCCCGATGAGAGGGGTGACGACGGGACGGCCGCCGGTGAGATGGCTGACGCTGTACGCGCGTTCGCGTCAGGTACCCGCGTCGCTGACCGCCGTGCTGGTGGGCACGGTGGCGGTGTGGGCGCTCGCGGGGGACGGGGGCGAGGGCCCCGGTGATCCCCGGCCGGTCGTGCTCGTCCTCGCCACGGGGGCGATGGCGGCCTCGATCGGGCTCGGCGGGCAGGACCTCGCGCTGGACCGGACGGCCGCGATCCGCTGGGTGCCGCGCAGAGCGGCGCACGTACTGCTCGCCGGTGCGGTCGTCGCCGCGACGCTGCTGGCCGTGCAGGCGCTGGGCGGCGGGGAGATGGCCACGACCGCGTTCGTCATCCGGGACAGCGCGGGCCTGATGGGCCTGGCCGCCCTGGGCGCGGCACTCTCGGGCGCCCAGTACGCGTGGACGCTCCCGTTCGCCTGGCTCTCGCTGACGTTCGTAGCCCCACCCCCGACGAGCACGCCGACACAGGTGGCGACCTGGATGCTGCTGCCCTCCGGCACGGCGACGGCGACCTGGACGGCCGTGGCCCTCACAGTCGCGGGCACGACGGCCTACGCGATCGCGGGCCCAAGACGCTGACCGAACCGGGCCACAGCACCGGCGCCGACAAGCGGGCGCCAGCCATCCGCTGGACGGCCCTTGCCCTCGCGGTCGCCAGCACCGCGGCGCACGCCGTCGCGGACACGAGACGACAACCGGCCGACGCCACCGGACCGGGACCACCGGCCCGCGCCGCCTGACCGGGCCACCCAACCGCCGCCTACAAGCAGGCGCCGACCATCCACTGGACGGCCCTGACTCACACGGTCACCGACACCACGACCTACGCGGTCACGGGCCCGAGACGACAACCGGCCGACGCCACCGAACCGGGCCACCGAACCGGCGCCGACAAGCGGGCGCCGGTCCCCCGCCGGACGACTCTGCCCCTCACGGTCGCCGGCACCACGGCCTACGCGGTCGCGGGCCCAAGACCATAACCGGCCGACGACACCGACCCCGCGACCGGCGCAGCCCGACCGGCGCCGACAAGCGAGCTCCGGTCATCCACCCGCGCATCTCACCCGAGCCGCAACCTCCCCCGAGGAATACGCTCACCCGAGCCGCACGCCCCGCCCGAGGCCCACACCTCACCCCAGCCGCACGCTAGCCAACTGCCGTGACTGGGCGACCAGTCGGTCCGTGCTGTCCCAGACCTCCGCGTCCTCCTCCAGGAAGCCGCCGGCCAGGTTGCGGGTCGTTATCGTGATCCGTAGGGGGCCCGGCGCTGGGCGGCAGCGTACGTGCACGGTCAGTTCAACCGTCGGGACCCAGCCGGAGAGGCCGATCTCGAACGCGGTCGGCGGCAGCGCGTCGACGGCGAGGAGCAGTGAGAGCGGGTCCGCGTCGCGGCCGTCGGCGAGTCCGAACCAGGACCGCATCTCGCCCTTGCCGGAGGGCGCGCCGACCGCCCAGCCGAGGGTGGACGGGTCGAGCTTGAGGAACAGCCGGTCGGCGATGGCGGAGCGGCCGGCGACCCGGTCGGGGGCGTCCTGCGGCCCGAAGCACTGGTCCATCGGCGGTATCGCGGGCGGCTCGGCGGTCGTCCGGACGTCGTCGGGAAGGGCGTCCAGGTCGCCATAGGAGGCGAGGACGCGGATCCGCTCGACCTCCTGGCCCTCCTCGTCGCGCTGGAAGAGCGAGGCCTGGCCGGTCGACAGCCTGCGGCCGGTGCGGATCACGTCCGTGCGGACGACGGCCGGACCGGGGCGGGACGCGGTCAGATAGTGCGCCGAGATGCTGAAGGGGTCGGCGTGCGGGAGGGCGTCCGCGAGGGCGCGGCCCAGGACGGCCAGCAGATAGCCGCCGTTGAGGGCGTTCTGGATGGTCCAGCCGACGTTGAGGTCGATGTCGTAGACGCCGGCCTCGCGGCGAGTGACGGCGGTGTCGCGGTCGAACTCGCTGTCGCCGATGGTGGCCCGCGCGGCCTGGGCGGAAGCTGCTTCTGGCATGCGTGAACGGTACAACAGAGAAATACTAAGCGGTAGCTTTTGACGTCGCACCCTCACGCTCCTCACCTCTCGCACTTGGTAAGTGTCCGGAATGTCTTGGGTAAGGGTTTCCGCGCAGACGTGACCCGACCGGCCCGATCGCCCTCCTCCCAGACATGAGCCTCACCGGTACGCCGTTCCTCATCACGACGATCGCCCTCGCCGCCGTCGCCGTGCTGCTGCCCCTCGCCCTCTGGTCCCGGGTGCGCGGGCCCGCGCTGGTGCGCGGCGCCGCCCGGCTGCTGATGGTGCTGTTCGCCCAGACCACGGCGGTCACCCTGGTCTTCCTGCTGGTGAACAACTCCAACAACCTGTACGACAACTGGGGCGACCTCCTCGGCACGGGCGACCACGTCCAGGCCGCCGCGAACCTCGGCGCCGACGGCACCGGCGGCATCTCCCTGCGCGAGCTGCCGAAGGTGAAGCAGACGTTCCGCGAGGCCAACGGGCCCGGCATGCACGCGGCCGGCGGCGTCCAGGTCACCGACCTGAAGGGCCAGGTCTCGGGCGTCGACGCCGAGGTCTACGTCTGGCTGCCCCCGCAGTACCACGAGGCCGCCTACCGGCACCGCAAGTTCCCGGTCGTCGAACTGCTGCCGGGCTACCCGGGCTCGGCGAAGTCCTGGTTCGGCTCACTCCACGCGCCCCAGCAGCTGCTGCCGCTGATGAAGAGCGGCCAGATCACGCCCTTCATCCTGGTGTCGCCGCGTACGACTCTCATCGCCGACGCGGACACCGGCTGCGCCAACATTCCGGGCCGGGTCAACGCGGACACCTGGCTCAGTGTCGACGTACCGAAAATGGTCACGGACAACTTCCGCGCCGAGGGCGGGCCCGGCGGCTGGGCGGTGGCCGGGTACTCGGCCGGGGCACACTGCGCGGCAAAGCTCGCGGTCGCGCACCCCGACCGCTACCGGGCCGGGGTGTCGCTGTCCGGCTACAACGACCCGATCGGCGAGCCTCTGTCCCTGGCCGCGCAGACCCTACAGCTGCGGGCCGCCAACAACCCGTACCTGATCCTCAAGCACGACCGCGTCCCGCCCGCGATCTCGCTCTACGTCTCCGGCGAGTCCGGCGACGGCTACGAGGCCGGCATGGCCCTGCAGCGGGTGGCGAAGTCACCGACGACAGTGGACGTCGTGTACCTGCCGCGCAGCGCGGGCGGCCACAACATGGCACTGTGGCGGCCCCAGATCACCACGGTGTTCCGCTGGCTCACCCAGCAGTTCGACGCGGGCGGCCACAAGGCGGGCGGCGATACGTCGAACACGACCGGCTCCACGCCCTCGGGACGGACTACTCACCCTCGGTCGCCGTCGACCGCCGGTTCCACGCGCGCGGCGCTCGCCAGTGGAACCGCATCGCGAGCAGCCGCAGTACGAAAGCCGTGACGACCGCCAGCCCGCTGGTGAGCGAGGTGAGCGCGTCGTAGCGGATGCACAGGACGGTCAGCGCGGAGCCGACGATCGCCGGGACCGCGTACAGGTCCCGGTCCCAACGCAGCAGCGAGGGAACCTCGTTGGCGAGGACGTCACGCAGCACTCCACCGCCCACGGCGGTCGCGAGACCGAGGGCGGCGGAGGCGGTGAGGCCCAGGCCGTAGTCGTACGCCTTCACCGTGCCCGTGACACAGAACAGCCCGAGTCCCGCCGCGTCGAACACGTTGACGCCCACCTGGATGCGCTCCACCTCCGGGTGGAGGAAGAACACGAGCAGGGCGGCGAGCAGCGGGGTGAGGAAGTACCCGAGATCCGTGAACGCGGCCGGCGGCACGGCCCCGATGACGACATCCCGCAGCAGCCCGCCGCCCAGCGCGGTGACCTCGGCGAGCACGGCGATCCCGAAGACGTCGAAGTTCTTGCGTACGGCGAGCAGCGCGCCCGAGATCGCGAAGACGAAGATGCCGACGAGGTCGAGGGTGTGCTGGACGGAGGGACTGAAGAGCTGCTGGATCACCCCTATATTCTCACCAAAAACGGGCGTGTGCCTTACAAAGCAAGGTGAGACGTGTGCGACCTCTTAGATGGCAGGAATAGATCACCTGGAGGGTCATCGCGCCGCGCTGGCGGCGGCCTCGGCGGTGACCGGAACCAGGTGGAGGCGGCGTTGGCGCCGAGCGGTTCGGGTACGCCGCCGTAGGTGACGGCGACCTTGGACTCCCGCCCCTTGGACAGGAGGCCGCGACTATGACAAGGAAGAAGGCCGCCGCGCCTGCGACGACCCCGCCACTCATATGACTTTGCCAACTCATCACGAATTGCTGGTTGATTGACACCCAATACCTGGTCCCCGAATTGCATTTCCCCCGAACAGGCGGAAGCTGTCGGGGAGTTGATTACTCGTCACCAAGCTCAACTCTTGCTCAACTCGACCGAATTCCATTGACTGCCCGCGATCAATCTCCATACGCTCGCTCTCGACCAAACGGTTTCCGCAGCACGGGAAACCAGACCAATAACATGGGGGACTCTCATGCGTAAGAGAGCAAAGCTTGCCGCGCTCATTCTGGCCGGGACAATGCCGGTTCTCGCGGGAGCGGCACCGGCCTCGGCGCTCGTCACACCGAAGAAGTCCTGCCCGACCACCTACGGGGTTCTGATCAAGTCCCACAGCGCCTACCGGATCCCGGCGAAGGGCGCCTACCTCAAGGACGGCCCGGGCGGCACCATGACGGCTTCCGTCACCAGGGCCAGCACCATCACGTACAGCGTCTCCACCTCGCTGGAGGTCTCGGCCAGTTACCTGTTCGCCTCGGCCAAGGCCTCGGTCAGCGGTGGCATCACCAAGTCCGTGGCCATCACGACCGGTCACTCGTATTCACACGACATCCACGCCCGGAAGTACGGCAACCTGCAGTACGGCTCCAATGGCTTCAAGGTCAGCTGGGAGTCGAACCGCACGAACCCGAGCTGCTCGACGACCACTCTCGCCAGCGGAACGGCCGTGCTGCCCGCGACTTCCGTCGGCTGGCACTACTGGGAAACCAGTTCCTGATCGGCCGATGACTTCTGCTTGTTGAACGCGTATGCCCCGGCAGCCAATTCACTGGCTGCCGGGGCATACGCGTCGATAAAGCTTTCCTCTATTTTTTCTCGCCGCCGGTCTCCGGCGCATCCGGCGTCTCCGGCTCCTCGGAAGCAGTCCCGCTCGCGGACTCCTCGGACGTGGCCCCGGCGCTGTCGGCCGCAACCTCCGCCGCCACGGCCGCCGACGTCTCCGCCGACTCCGCCAGCACCTCGTCCGCCACCAGCTCCGCCGCCTCCTTGGCGACCGTGAGCAACACGGTGTCCTGCGGGGCCTGGTCCTCGAAGCTCTCCGGGTGGTGGCAGGCGACCCGCTGACCCGGCTTCAGCTCTACGAGCTGCGGCTCGACCGTCGTGCAGATCTGCGTAGCCTTCCAGCACCGGGTGTGGAACCGGCAGCCGCTCGGCGGTGAGATCGGCGAGGGCACGTCACCCTTGAGCAGGATGCGCTCGCTCTTCGCCGACCGGCGCCGCGGATCCGGGATCGGCACCGCCGACATCAGCGCCTTGGTGTACGGGTGCATCGGCGCCTTGTACAGGGACTCACGGTCGGCCAGCTCGACGATCTTGCCGAGGTACATCACCGCGATCCGGTCCGAGACATGCCGGACCACCGAGAGGTCGTGCGCGATGATCACGTACGTCAGGCCCAGCTCCTGCTGGAGGTCGTCCATCAGGTTGACGACCTGGGCCTGGATCGAGACGTCCAGCGCGGAGACCGGCTCGTCCGCCACGACCAGCTTCGGCTTCAGGGCGAGCGCTCGGGCGATGCCGATGCGCTGGCGCTGACCGCCGGAGAACTCGTGCGGGTAGCGGTTGTAGTGCTCGGGGTTGAGACCCACGACCGACAGCAGCCGTTGGACCTCCTTCTTGATGCCACCCTCGGGCTCGACGCCCTGGAGCCGGAAAGGAGCGCCGACGATCGTGCCGATGGTGTGCCGCGGGTTCAGCGACGAGTACGGGTCCTGGAAGATCATCTGCACGTCACGACGCAGTGGGCGCATCCCGCCGACACCGAGGTGCGTGATGTCCTTGCCCTCGAACTCGACCGTGCCGGCAGTCGGTTCGAGCAGCCGGGTGATCAGCCGACCCATCGTCGACTTGCCGCAGCCCGACTCGCCCACGACACCCAGGGTCTCGCCGGCCCTGACCTCGAAGTCGATGCCGTCGACCGCGCGCACCGCGCCGACCTGCCGCTGGAGCAGGCCCTTCCGGATGGGGAAGTGCTTCTTGAGGCCGGTCACCTTCAGCAGGATCTCGCCGGGAGCGGCGTCCTTGGTGAGGGTGGCACCCTCGCTCTGCGCGGGAATCTTCACTGCCGCGTCCTCGGGTTTCTCGCTCACAGCTTCGGCGCAATCTCTTCGGTCCAGATTCGCTCCCGCTGCTCCTGCGTCATGTGGCAGGCGGCCCAGTGCCGGCTGCCGACCTCGGCCAGCTCGGGACGGACCGTACGGGTGACGTTGTCCTTGGGGATGTCCGCGTACGGGCAACGCGGGTTGAAGGCACAGCCGGACGGAATGTTGATGAGGGAGGGCGGGGAGCCCTTGACCGGAATGAGGCGTTCCTGCTGGTCGCGGTCGAGGCGTGGCATCGAGCCGAGCAGACCCCAGGTGTAGGGGTGCCGCGGCTCGTAGAACACCTGCTCGGCCGGTCCGCGCTCGACGCAGCGGCCTCCGTACATCACCAGGATGTCGTCGGCCAGCTCGGCGACGACACCCAGGTCGTGGGTGATGATGACGACCGCCGAGCCGAACTCCTTCTGCAAGTCACGGATGAGGTCGAGGATCTGCGCCTGGACGGTCACGTCCAGGGCGGTCGTCGGCTCGTCCGCGATGAGCAGTTCGGGGTTGTTGACCAGCGACATCGCGATCATCGCGCGCTGGCGCATACCGCCCGAGAACTCGTGCGGGTAGCTGTCGACCCGCTTGTCCGGCTGCGGGATGCCGACCCGGTCGAGCATCTCCACGGCACGGCGCTTGGCCGTCTTCTTGTCCACCTTGTGGTGGATGCGGTACGCCTCCACGATCTGCTGGCCGATCGTGTAGTACGGGTGCAGCGCCGACAGCGGGTCCTGGAAGATCATCGACATCTCCCGGCCGCGCAGCTTGCGTACGTAGTCCGGGTCGGCGGACAGCAGCTCCGTGCCGTCCAGCCAGATCTCACCGGACACCTGCGCCTTGCGCTTGCCGTACTGGCCGGCGCTGTGCAGGCCCATGATGCCGAGCGAGGTCACCGACTTGCCGGAGCCGGACTCGCCCACGATGCCGAGGGTCTTGCCCTTCTCCAGCTGGAAGCTCAGCCCGTCGACGGACTTGACCAGACCGTCGTCGGTCGGGAAGTGCACCTTGAGATCGCGCACTTCGAGGAAGGCGGTCGGCGCGGGCGAGGCGGGGGTGGGCTCGCCCACGGCTGCTCCGCTCTTGCTGAGTTCGGTCATGCGAGCCTCACTCGGGGGTCGATCACGGCGTACAGGACGTCCACCACGAGGTTGGCGACGAGCACCGCGAGGGAGGTGATCAGGGTGACGCCCAGGATGATGGGCAGGTCCTGGTTCTTGATGGCGTTGAGCACGGCCTGGCCAAGGCCGGGCAGGTTGAACGCCGTCTCAGTGAGGATCGCGCCGCCGATGAGGGCGCCGAGGTCCATGCCGAGCATGGTCAGGATGGGCGTCATCGTGGAGCGCATGGCGTGCTTGCCGATGACGGTCTGTTCCTTGAGGCCCTTGGCGCGGGCGGTGCGGATGTAGTCCTCGCCGAGGATCTCCAGCATGGTGGCACGGGTGATGCGGGCGTACATCGCCGCGTAGAGGAACGCGAGGGTGATCCACGGGAGGATCATGCCGCCGAACCAGCCGCCGAAGCTGTCCTCCAGGGGCACGTACTGCCCGTCGAACAGGTCCAGTCCGTAGACGAAGATCGACAGGGCGATCATGCCGGTGAAGTAGATCGGGAGGGAGACACCCGAGAGCGCGATCACCATGGCGCTGCGGTCCCACAGGCTGCCCCGCTTGAGCGCGGAGAGCACACCCGCCGCGACACCGAAGACCAGCCACAGCACGGCGGCACCCAGCGCGAGACCCAGGGTCACCGGGAAGCGGTCGGTGAGCACCGGCCAGACGGCCTGCTCGCTGCGGAAGGAGTAGCCGAAGCACGGGGCGGAGCAGTGGATGGTGTCCCCGCCGCCCGTGTAGGTGCGGCCCGCGAAGATGCCCTTGAAGAACTCCCAGACCTGGGCATAGATCGGGTCGGCCAGGCCCAGCTTCTCCCGCACGCCCGCGATGGCGGCAGGGTCTGCCTGCTTGCCCACGAAGCTCAGCGCGATGTCGACGCCCGCCCACTTGGGGATCAGGAAAAAGATGCCGAAGACCACCATGACGATGACCACGAGCATCACTACGGCGGCGAACAACCGCCTGATGAGGTAAGCGAGCACAGCTCTCGGCCCGCCGCGGACAGCGGGCCACCGGAGGTCTTCCGGTGGCCCGCGGTCACGCCGCGCCGGCCTTCACCTGCCTTTCGTGCCGTACGGCGGGTGTGCCGGGTTTACTTCTTCGGGTCCTTCAGAGCGATGTTCACGAAGTCGTACGTGCCGTTCGTGCCCGCGCTGGTGTAGACGTTCGCCAGGTTGTCCGAGCGCCAGTTGATGGTCTTCTCGAAGGTGAAGGGCAGGTAGTACGCGCCCTCCATCACCTTGTGGTTGATGTCCGTGGCGATCTTGGCCTTGTCGGCGTCGTCCAGGGTGGTGACGTACGAGTCGAACAGACCGTCGATGGTCTTGTCCTTGATGAGCGCGTAGTTGTTGTTGGCGGTGTCCGAGATGTACTTGCTGTCCCACAGCGGCAGACCGAAGCCCTGGACCGACGGGAAGTCGGCGCCCCAGCCCATGATGATGATGCCGTAGCCCTTCTTCTTCACGTTCTCGGGGCTGCCGATGATGCCGGAGGTCTGCGAGCCGTCGTACTGGTCGATCTCGGTGGTGATGCCGATCTTCTTCAGGGACGCCTGGAGCGACTGGGCCGTGGCCACCTCGGCCGGCTTGTTGTTGCGGACCGCGATGGTGGTCTTGAAGCCGTCCGGCTCACCGCAGGCCTTCAGGGCTTCCTTGGCCAGGGCCTCGCTGCCCGACTTGTTCTTGCCGGAGATCTCGTACGGGTCGTACTTCTGGCCCTCGCCACCCGGGAGGAACGGCGGCAGCATGTTGGTGCCGATGTCACCACCGGCGATCGGGCCACCACGCGCTGTCTGCAGCGACACGTGGTCGGCGCCGTAGATCACGGCCTTGCGGCACTCGATGTTGTCGAATGGCGCAACGCTCTGCGGGAAGACCGCGTAACGGACGTAACCCGTGGTCGGGTTGTCCAGGTTGGCCTTGTGCTCCTTCAGGGCGGTGGTGCGACCCTGCGGCGACATACCGGTCTGGTTGATGTCGAGGTCGATGTCACCGTTGATCAGACGCTGGTCGAGCTGGTTGGCGTCCGAGAAGAACTGAACGGTGATCTTGTCCGGGTAGGCCTTGCGGACCGGGTCCGAGGCCTGCTTCCACTCGGTGTTGCGGACCAGAGTGAGGTCCTTGCCGGGGGTGTAGGACTGGAACTTGTACGGACCCGAGGAGAACGGGTGCAGGGTGTACTTGGCCTTGGTGTCCTTGTCCTGGCGGACCGGGGAGGCCGAGACCAGGGACAGCATGTCCTCGAAGTCCGAGTTGGCCTCGGGGAGGTGGAAGACGATGGTCTTGTCGTCCGGCGTGTCGATCGCCTTCAGACCGAGCTTGTCGGCGGAGGTGTCCTTGTAGGGACCCTTGTACTCGCCCTTGGGGTCGAGGACGTCCTTCAGGTACGTCGGACCGCCGGCGAGCACGTCCTGCGCCCACACGCGCTCGATGCCGTACTTGACATCCTTGGACGTGATCGGCTTGCCGTCCTCCCACGTGATGCCGTCACGCAGGGTGTACGTGTAGGTCTTGCCGTCGTCGGTGACCTTGGCGAGACCGGTGGCGAGGTCCGGCGTGGTCTCGGCGCCGGCCTCACCGGGCGCGGCATTGTTCGTGACGAGCGTACGGCTGTAGTAGCGCGCGAAGTTCCACATGAAGCCGTAGTAACCACGCGTGGTGTCCCAGAAGTCGGCGTCCTGAGCGCCGCCGAACTTCAGCGTGCCGCCCTTCTTGGCGAGCGAAGCCTGAGCGACCTTCTCGTTCGCGGCGTCGAAGCCCGCGGCGCTGGTGCTCGAGCCCTCGTCGTCGCCTCCGCCGCCGCACGCCGCCGTGGTCAGCAGCGCGGCGACCGCGACGGCAGCGGCAAACGCCTGCTTCCGCCGCCCTGAGGTGCGTTGGGTAGTCACGATCTCGGATCCTCCGGATTGATGAGAGACCCCGTGTGAGTGCCACGGGACGGTTGTGGTGTGGCAGTTCAGCGGGAAGCCTTCGGGTCGAGCGCGTCCCGGACGCCGTCGCCGAAGAGGTTGAAGGCCAGTACAGTGATGAAGATCGCCACGCCCGGGACCACCATGTACATGGGGTCGGACTCGTAGTAGTCGATCGCGCTGGAGAGCATCTGTCCCCAGGAGGCCGTGGGCGGCTTGACGCCGACGCCCAGGAAGCTCAGGGCCGCCTCGGTGAGGATGTTGGTGGGGATCATCATCGTCGTGTAGACGACGATCGGGGCGACCAGGTTGGGCAGCAGCTCCTTGAACAGGATGTACACCCGCCCGGCGCCCAGGGATCGGGCGGCCTCGACGTACTCACGCTCGCGCAGCGAGAGTGTCTGGCCGCGCACCACGCGTCCGATGTAGGGCCATCCGAAGAAGCCGATGACCAGGATCATCACGAACACGCGCACGCTCGAGCCGGTCATGCCCAGCAGGTTGCTCGGCATGACGGAGACCAGCGCGATGATGAACAGCAGCTGAGGGAAGGCGAGCAGACCGTCCATCACGCGGCTGATGAGGGAGTCGATCCAGCCGCCGAAGAAGCCGGCGAGGATACCCAGGACGGTTCCGAGGATCACGGCGACGATGGCCGACAGGAAGCCGACGAGCAGGGAGATCCGGGCGCCGTAGAGGATGCGGGCGAAGATGTCGCGGCCGTTGACGGGCTCGACGCCCAGCAGGTGGTCACCGCTGATGCCGCCAAGGGAGCCCGTGGGAGTGCCGAACAGCGGGTCGATGAGGTTCTCGTGGTACTCGTTCGGGTCTTGCCCGAGCAGGCTGGTGAGGACCGGCGCGAGAAGCGCTATCACTACGAGGAAGAGCACCACGACGCCGCCGGTCAGGGCGACTTTGTCCCGCTTGAGCCGCTCCCAGGCGATCCGGCCCAGCGAACGCCCCTGAACGGCCTTCGCATCGGTGCTGGCCACCGCCGCTTCCTCGGCCGCGCTCGGGGCCGTTTCCGCAGTCGGCTCGTGCAATGGTGCCGTCATCTGGCAGGGACCCCTCTCAACCGGCGGTAGCCGGCTCACACTTGCCGCTGTAGCGACGTGACCAGTCCGTTGTACGCAGGGGAGGACAACCCCCTGCTGCGGGAGTCTTCAACGGTTCAGCGATCTGTCACCAGACCTGGCGATGAATGGATGCGTAACCGTGATGCTGTCCTGGGGATTCCGTTATCCGAACGGCAGGTAACGGCCGCCGGACGGGGACGGATACGGACATTGCCCGTATGTTTGTTCATTTCACCTTGATCTACGCGCGGAGACAGCGACCTCGTCCCGAAGCATGGTCACCCTCAGGTGACGCGGGCGACGCGGTGGTGTTTCCGCTCAGTAACGACCCCGCGCCGGCGGATACCCGTACCCCGCGGCCGGAGCCTGGGGCGGGGCGGCGATCGCGTGGGCCTCGCGGTCGTAGAACGGGCGGGCGTTCACGCGCAGCCACATCACGACCGGGTCCTGCTCGTCCGACATCGCGACCGTCGACACCGGCAGCCCGTCGGGGACCGCCCCGATCGACTGCTGCATCATCGCCCGCACCGAGTCCACGGCCGGCGGCGAGGTGTCGTACACATCGAGCCCGATGGCGAGGTACGGCGCCCCGAGCGCCGGCTGCACCCAGGCGCGGCGCAGCGAGCGGACCGCCGGGGTGCGGTGGGCGTTCTGCGAGAGGAGGGCGTAGAACTGCGGGATCTCGATGCCGGGTTCGGCGAGGCGCAGGGGCCCTGCGGGCTGGCGTTCCAGGCCCGTCGCGATGCGGCGCAGGTCGAGCCAGGGGATGCCGACGCCGCCGCCCGGGGAGTGCGGGTTGAGCCAGAGGCCGTACTGGTCCGGGTAGAGGGTGCGGGCGACGTCGAGGCCGTCGACCACCTCGTACGACCTGTTCCAGCCGCTGACCGACAGTTCCTGGGCGGAGGTCACGCAGGGGGCGTAGCCGTACCCCTCGACCTGCATGTTTCCGTACTGGGCGTCCGGGGAGCCGGCCTGGCCGTGCCAGAGCAGCATCCAGATCTGGCCGGAAGACGGGGTTGCGAGGGCGCGCAGGAGCGCCTCGTAGGCGTCGTAGCGCCCGGGCGTGACTTGGCGCAGCATGTGCTCGACCTGACCGGCCGCGGCCGTGCCCGACGCGCTCACCATTACCGCCCCTTCGTTTCCCCTACCGAGTTGTGCGTTCCCTAGCTTAAGCGGCGCCACTGACAGACACGGCCTGTCGAAGGCGCCCAGGAGCTCGGGACTTGCTGGTTTTCGGCGACTGCGGGCCGTCGTGGCTGGTCGCGCAGTTCCCCGCGCCCCTAGGTGGGTGCCCCTGAGGCAAGTTCATCAGTAACCGTGCTGGTAGAAGGGGCGGACTCGGTCCCTCAGCCAGTCCGTTACCGGGTCCTGGGCCGCGTCCAGGAAGACCAGGTTTACCGGCCAGGGGGAGCCCACCTGGCCGAGTGCTCTTCCTACCGCGTCCATGGGGATGGTGCGGGCCACCGGGTCCCAAGGGGAGAGTTCTACGCCGATGAACATGACGGGGGCGGAGGTTTCGATGGTCGCCAGGCAGCGGCGGGCCGTTCGGACGACGCCCGTGCCGGCGAACTCCGTTGCCGCGGCGGTGAGGAAGTCGACCGGGTCCTCCTGCCAGTTCGGCTCGTAGAGGCGGACCCGGCCGCCGCCGGCGCCGTCGAGGACGGAACGGCCGGAGCGGCAGAGTTCGGCCACGGCCGGCGGGGGCAGCGGGACGCCGACCATGCCGTCCGGGTTCATGGCGATGCCGACCTGGGGCGGGAGGCCCCGGGCGAACTCGACGGCGGGGGCCACGGTGTACGCCAGGTGGCCGCCGACGACCTGCCGGAACTGCTCCTCCGAGCTGAAGACCGGCACGTACGCCTGGCCGCCGATGTCCATCGTGGGCAGGTCGAGGGGGCCGGAGTGGGGGCCGCCGCCGGACGGGAGGGGCACCCAGACGAAGCTCCGGCCGAGGACCTCGACGATCCGGGCGCCCGCGCCGGGGACGCCGAGGGAGGCCGAGAGCACCTCCTCCAGCTCGTTGCCGGGCCACCCGCCGTGCGAATGGGGGTGCGCCTGTGCGGGGAAACCCCCGGGAAAGTCCGGGGGGAAGTCCGCCGGGATGTCCATCTGCTGCCTACCGCCTGCTGTGAACCGCTGCCTTGAGTCTCTTAATGGGCAAAACCCTAACCGGCCCCGGCGGGTACGGACATCAGTCCGCGAAGTCGATCCTGCGCAGGGTGTCCGCCGCGTCCCGGTCGATCAGCACCGCCGAGCCGCAGCCCTCCGGCAGGTTCCCCTTCTCCACCGAGCGCAGCAGCCGCGAGGCGGCCTGGCGGTGGCGCAGGAACGCGTACCGCGAGACGCCCCGGCCGCGTTCCCGCTGGCCCTCCAGGGCCTCGTCCGGGGTGACGTCGAGGAGGAGCAGGTGGAGGGTGCCGCCCCGGCGGCGGGCCTCGCGGGCCAGCCAGCCGCGCACCCAGGCCTGCGTACCGCAGTCGTGCACGACGACCCCGGCGCCGGAGCGCAGGGTGCGGCGCAGTCCGGCGTAGTGGGCGAGGCGGACGAGCGGCCGGTAGACGGCGTAGGGGAGGAAGGAGGGCGTACGGGCGTCCCAGCGGTCGCGGGTGTTCTGGGAGTCGATGCCGGGGCCGCGCACCGCCCGGCGCATCAGCGTGGACTTGCCGCTGCCGGGCAGGCCGGTGACCACGACGAGGTCGCGGGCGCCGAAGGTGAGGCCGTGCGGGCTGTGGCCCGCGCGCTCCCGCAGATCGCGGATCACGGGTGCCGGGCGCGGGGCGCACGCCTCCCGGGCGGGGGCGGCGGGCTGCGTGGGCAGCGCGTCGGTCAGTGCGAGGGCTGAGGTCGTCGCGTACGCCGTGGTCCTGTTCACCGTGATCGTCCTCCCATGGGGTCGGGAAGTCCCATCCCCGTCGAGTGTAAAGAGAAGGTAATACGCGGTGCCTCTCGTTTGGGTCCGCTTACTGCAACAGGCCTGCTACAGGGCGGTATGTGTCGCTGTGGCGTGACTGTGTTCTCTCTGTGAAGGGTCCCCCTGCCGTGCCGAAGCAATGCGTGCGATGATGTGCCCGCCAACTGCATACCGGCCGCTTGAATCCGCGCGGGAGAGTTCCGGACACCTACGGGTGGCCGGGCGCCGAAGGAGCAAGTCCCTCCCTTGAATCTCTCAGGCCCCGTACCGCGCGGGCGAGGCACATCTGAAAAGCGGGCTGCCGGTCCTGTGACCAGCGGCTCCACCCACGGTGCAAGCCATGCCCTCGATGGTCATGGCGAACCTCTCAGGTTCCGATGACAGATGGGGAGGAACGACCTCGCCGTCATGCCCTGGGAGCACAACCGATGAGCAGTAGCCCTGTTCCGCGTACGACCGCGCTCGATGCCCTGCATCGTTCGCTCGGCGCGACGATGACCGACTTCGCCGGCTGGGACATGCCCCTGCGGTACGGCTCCGAGCGCGACGAGCACGTCGCGGTGCGTACCCGGGCCGGTCTCTTCGATCTCTCCCACATGGGGGAGATCACCGTGACCGGGCCGGAGGCAGCCGCGCTCCTCGACTACGCCCTCGTCGGGAACATCGGGTCCGTCGCGGTCGGGCGCGCCCGCTACACGATGATCTGCCGCGCCGACGGCGGCATCCTCGACGACCTGATCGTCTACCGCCTGGCCGAAACCGAGTACCTGGTCGTGGCCAACGCCGGCAACGCGCAGATCGTGCTCGATGCTCTGCTGGAGCGGTCCGACAGCTTCGACGCGCTCGTCCGCGACGACCGGGACGCCTACGCGCTGATCGCCGTCCAGGGCCCCGAGTCTCCGGGGATTCTGAAGTCTCTTACGGACGCCGATCTCGACGGCCTGAAGTACTACGCGGGCCTGCCCGGCACGGTCGCCGGTGTCCCCGCCCTCATCGCGCGCACGGGGTACACCGGTGAGGACGGCTTCGAGCTGTTCGTGGCGCCGGGTGACGCGGAGAAGGTGTGGCAGGCGCTGACCGACGCGGGTACGCCCGCCGGGCTCGTCCCCTGCGGACTGTCCTGCCGGGACACCCTGCGCCTGGAGGCGGGCATGCCGCTGTACGGGCATGAGCTGACCACCTCCCTCACCCCCTTCGACGCCGGGCTCGGCCGGGTCGTCAAGTTCGAGAAGGCGGGCGACTTCGTGGGCCGCGCGGCCCTGCGCGAGGCCGCCGAGCGCGCCTCGTACGAGCCGCCGCGCGTCCTCGTCGGCCTGGTCGCCGAGGGCCGTCGCGTCCCGCGCGCGGGATACGCGGTGGTCGCCGACGGCCGGGTGATCGGCGAGGTCACCTCGGGCGCCCCCTCCCCCACGCTCGGCAAGCCGATCGCGATGGCGTACGTCGACTCCACGCACGCGGCGCCGGGCACGGCGGGCGTGGGCGTGGACATCCGGGGCAGTCACGAGCCGTACGAGGTCGTGGCGCTGCCGTTCTACAAGCGCCAGAAGTAACCCCGGTTTCGCTCCGGCGTCACGAACGACCCGTGTCATGGCTGCTCACGGGCAGTCCCCTGTAGTACCCCATGCATGACCAGTCCCCCGCGTACAGGAGAATTCAGGCCATGAGCAACCCCCAGCAGCTGCGCTACAGCAAGGAGCACGAGTGGCTGTCGGGCGCCGAGGACGGCGTCTCGACGGTCGGTATCACCGAGCACGCGGCCAACGCGCTCGGCGATGTCGTGTACGTCCAGCTTCCCGAGGTCGGTGCCACGGTGACCGCGGGCGAGACCTGCGGTGAGCTGGAGTCGACCAAGTCCGTCAGCGATCTGTACTCCCCGGTCTCCGGTGCGGTCACCGAGGTCAACGAGGACGTCTCCAACGACCCGTCGCTGGTGAACTCCGCCCCGTTCGAAGGCGGTTGGCTCTTCAAGGTGCGCGTCGCGGAGGAGCCGGGCGACCTGCTCTCCGCGGACGAGTACACCGCGTTCTCCGGCAGCTGAGATCCCCAGGCGTAAGGACGTATTGCCCCCATGTCGCTTCTCAACACTCCCCTGCACGAGCTGGACCCGGAGGTCGCCGCCGCCGTCGACGCCGAGCTGAACCGGCAGCAGTCCACCCTGGAGATGATCGCCTCGGAGAACTTCGCTCCGGTCGCGGTCATGGAGGCCCAGGGCTCGGTCCTCACCAACAAGTACGCCGAGGGCTACCCCGGCCGCCGCTACTACGGCGGCTGCGAGCACGTCGACGTCGCCGAGCAGATCGCGATCGACCGGGTCAAGGAGCTGTTCGGCGCCGAGTACGCCAACGTCCAGCCGCACTCGGGCGCATCCGCCAACCAGGCGGCGCTGTTCGCGCTGGCCCAGCCCGGCGACACCATCCTCGGCCTCGACCTGGCGCACGGCGGCCACCTCACCCACGGGATGCGGCTGAACTTCTCCGGCAAGCAGTTCAACGTGGTCGCCTACCACGTGGACGAGGCCGGTCTGGTCGACATGGCCGAGCTGGAGCGGCTCGCCAAGGAGCACCGGCCGAAGGTGATCATCGCGGGCTGGTCGGCGTACCCGAGGCAGCTGGACTTCGCGGAGTTCCGCCGGATCGCGGACGAGGTGGGCGCGTACCTCTGGGTCGACATGGCGCACTTCGCCGGTCTGGTCGCGGCGGGCCTGCACCCGAACCCCGTGCCGTACGCGGACGTCGTCACCTCGACGACGCACAAGACGCTGGGCGGCCCGCGCGGCGGGATCATCCTGGCGAAGCAGGAGTTCGCGAAGAAGCTGAACTCGTCCGTCTTCCCGGGCTTCCAGGGCGGCCCCCTGGAGCACGTGATCGCGGCGAAGGCGGTGTCCTTCAAGGTCGCCGCGAGCGAGGACTTCAAGGAGCGCCAGCGGCGTACGGTGGACGGTGCCCGCATCCTCGCCGAGCGACTGGTGCGGGCGGACGTCGGTGAGCACGGTGTGTCCGTCCTCTCCGGCGGTACGGACGTCCACCTGGTCCTCGTCGACCTGCGCAACTCCGAGCTGGACGGCAAGCAGGCGGAGGACCGTCTCCACGAGGTCGGCATCACCGTCAACCGGAACGCGATCCCGAACGACCCGCGTCCCCCGATGGTGACGTCGGGCCTGCGGATCGGCACGCCGGCCCTCGCGACCCGCGGTTTCACGACCGAGGACTTCGCAGAGGTAGCGGATGTCATCGCGGAAACCCTGAAGCCGTCGTACGACGCTGAAGCTCTGAAGGCACGCGTGAAGGCACTGGCCGACAAGCACCCGCTGTACCCCGGTCTGACCAAGTAGTTTCCTGGCGGGGGCACCCGAGGCCGTGCCCCCGCCCTCTCTGAGGAGTCACCGTGGCCGTTTCGGTCTTCGACCTGTTCTCGATCGGTATCGGCCCGTCCAGCTCCCACACGGTCGGCCCCATGCGCGCGGCCCGGCTGTTCGCGCGCCGGCTGCGCAACGAGGAGGTCCTCGGGGCGGTGGCGTCGGTCCGGGCGGAGCTGTACGGCTCGCTCGGCGCGACCGGCCACGGCCACGGCACGCCCAAGGCGGTGCTGCTCGGCCTGGAGGGCGCCTCGCCGCGCACGGTGGACGTGGAGGGCGCGGACATACGGGTGGAGCAGATCAAGGAGTCGGGCCGGCTGAGGTTGTTGGACGACCACGAGATCGGCTTCTCCTTCGACGACGACCTGATCCTGCACCGCCGTAAGACACTCCCCTACCACGCGAACGGCATGACCCTGTGGGCGTACGACGCCTCGGGGACCGAGCTGCTCTCGAAGACGTACTACTCGGTGGGCGGCGGATTCGTCGTCGACGAGGACGCGGTCGGCGCGGACCGGATCAAGCTCGACGACACCCCGCTGAAGTACCCCTTCCGCACGGGCGACGAGTTGCTGCGCCTGGCGAAGGAGACGGGTCTGTCGATCTCCGCGCTGATGCTGGAGAACGAGCGGGCCTGGCGCACCGAGGACGAGATCCGCTCCGGGCTGCTGGACATCTGGCGCGTGATGCAGGCGTGTGTGTCGCGGGGTATGTCCCGCGAGGGCATCCTGCCTGGCGGGCTCCGGGTGCGCCGCCGCGCGGCCATGTCTGCGCGTCAACTCCGGGCGGAGGGCGAGCCGTTGGCCCGCGCGATGGAGTGGATCACGCTGTACGCGATGGCGGTGAACGAGGAGAACGCGGCGGGCGGCCGGGTCGTGACAGCCCCGACGAACGGCGCCGCGGGGATCATCCCGGCGGTCCTGCACTACTACATCAACTTCGTGCCGGGCGCCGACGAGGAGGGCGTGGTCCGCTTCATGCTGGCCGCGGGCGCCATCGGCATGCTGTTCAAGGAGAACGCGTCCATCTCCGGCGCGGAGGTCGGCTGCCAGGGCGAGGTCGGCTCGGCCTGCTCGATGGCGGCTGGCGCGCTGGCGGAGGTGCTGGGCGGGAGTCCGGAACAGGTCGAGAACGCGGCCGAGATCGGCATGGAGCACAATCTTGGGCTGACCTGCGACCCGGTCGGCGGGCTGGTCCAGATTCCGTGCATCGAGCGCAATGGGATGGCCGCGGTGAAGGCGGTCACTGCGGCGCGGATGGCCATGCGGGGGGACGGCTCGCACAAGGTGTCCCTGGACAAGGTCATCAAGACGATGAAGGAGACGGGGGCCGACATGAGCGTCAAGTACAAGGAGACGGCTCGGGGTGGGCTTGCGGTGAACATCATCGAGTGCTGACGCTCTCGGCGCCCCCGGCTGCCGGATCCCCGCGCCGAATTCCGGTCCCGGGTAAACCAGTTGGGCGCTGACGGCTGTATCAGGGTGTCACTGCTGTGATCCTGTGGAGGGACCCTGAAATGGTTGTCGAACCTGTGGTGGTGGTCGTCGTGTTGACCTGTGCACGGCTGGTGTATGGGCTTGCGGTGCTGTGGACGCGGCCGGCGCGGGAGCGGGCGTGGGCGCATGCGCTGGCCACGGTGGTGCGGGCGGCGGGGCCCGGAGGCACGGTCGAGGTGACGCGGGCCGACGGCGACATGCTGACCGCGCGTTCGGCGACGGCCGTCGAGGCGGCCGGGGCGGACCGTCGGTGAGCGCGGAACAGGCCGTGCGGCCAAGGGACTTCGAGACGTTCTTCGCGGGCGCGTACGGACGTGTCCTGGCGCAGGTGATCATGCTCTGCGGCAGCCGTGAGGACGCCGAGGACGTCGTTCAGGAGGCGTTCCTGGAGGCCTACCGGGCCTGGGACCGCATCGCCTCGTACGAGCTGCCCGAGGCGTGGGTGTACCGCGTCTCGGTCCAGCGGCTGTGGAAGACACAGCGCAGGCGCCGGAAAGGCCAGGAACGGCTGCCGGATGTGCCGGTGCCGGTCCTGGCGAGCCCCGAGGAGAGTGCGGAGGCCCGCGAGGTGCTGCGGCTGCTGGCCGCCCTGCCGCCGCGGCAGCGGGTCACCATGGTGCTGTTCTGTCTGCACGGCTGGTCCCAGAAGGAGATCGCCAAGACGCTGCGGATGACGCGCGGCGGCGTCGCCGCGAACGTGGCGAAGGCCCGCCTGACGCTCAAGGAGGCGCTGGACATGGCCACGGACGACACCAACCGGCGCGACCCGTTCATGTCCGGCCCGCGGCCGGTCGGCTCGGGACAGCTGGACGCGAGCCGGATCGGCCTGGGCCGCGACCCCGTCGTCATGGCCCTGCGCGGCGCGGAGGCCTGGCTGCGGGCGGCCGTCGAAGCGGACCCGGAGGCGCTCGGCCGGGCGCGGGCGGCGCTGGCCCGCAGGCTGGAGGAGAAGCGGTGACCGCTGTCCTGGGGTGGTTACGCGGGCTGTTCGCCGTGGCGCTGCTCGCCGGGTTCTACGTCGTGGCGTTCGGCCTCCTCGCGGCCGACACGGCACTTGTCGGCCTCATGCTGTGGGGGATGATCGAGTTTCCCTCGCGGGCAAACAACTGGTGGCTCGCCCTGGCCGCCAGCATCCCGGCGGCCTCCGCCCTGCTGTACGGGATAGCCACGGTGAGCCGTACCGAGGAGCCCCCGCCCGACGCGGTTCTCCTGCGCCGCGCCGACGCGCCCGGCCTGTGGCGGCTCGTCGAGGATCTGGCCGGGCAGTTGCGCACCCGGCCGCCCGGCCGGATCTATCTGACGTCGGAGGCGAACGCGTCGGTGTCGGAGGACGCCCGCATGCTCGGCTTCGCGGTCGGCGAGCGGACCATGTACCTGGGCGTGCCGCTGCTCCTCCGGCTGCGTCCCATGGAGCTGCGGGCCGTGCTCTGCCATGAACTCGGCCACTACGCGGGCCGCCACACCCGGTTCGGCGCGATCGCCTACCGGGGCGCCGCGTCGCTGCACTCCACCCTGTTCCGGCTGCGGATGACCGCGCGGTCGGAAAATGCCCTCGGGTATGCCTGGCTGTTCCAGGCGGCGATCGGCGCCTATGCCTGGATGTATCTGCGCCTGTCCCTGG
Organism: Streptomyces sp. GQFP; assembly: GCF_021545335.1. Lineage (GTDB taxonomy): Bacteria > Actinomycetota > Actinomycetes > Streptomycetales > Streptomycetaceae > Streptomyces. Next base: position 2,671,598 of record NZ_CP089312.1, read on the forward strand.
CGGTGCGCCGACGCCAGGAGCTGGAGGCCGACGCGGAGGCCGCCGCCGCGGTCGGACCGGAGGTGACCGCCCAGGCGCTGCGCGCCGTCCACGCGCTCGGCATCACCTGGGCCGGGTTCGAGAGCCGGTTCCTGCGGCCCGTACAGCGGCTCGGGTTCGTGCCCGAGGACGTGTTCGAGGCGTTCGCCGCCATGGTGGGCGACCCGCTGGTGCGGAAGCGGATGGCCGACCTGCGCGCGCACCCCGTCGAGGCGGGCCGTTCCCCGCTGGACTCCCATCCTCCGCTGGCCCGACGGCTGGCCCTGATCGAGGCGCGGCCCGCCACGAGCCCCAGGACCGTCGTCGACGACGAGGGGCCGCTGGTCGCCGACCCGTCCCCGGTGCCCCGGGTGCAGCGCAAGATGCTCGGCGAGGCCGGGCACACGGCGACGGCACTGCCCTGGACCGATTGGGCCGACCTGGCCGCCGAGGCGTTCGCCATCGAACTCGCGAGCCTCCTGCTCGACGCGGCCCGCGACCCCGACGTGGCGGCGCGCCCCACGCTCGCCACCGTCCTCGGCCTGCTGGAACGCGGCAGACAGACAGAGCTGGTACGCGGTCTCACCGACGCGCCCCATCCCGAGGAGCAGCTCACCGAGGCCCTGTACGCGCTGACCGGGCAGGCGCTGGCCGGCGCGGGCCGGGCGCGCTGGGTGCTCAGCTGGACCCAGGGCTACCTCCTGGACTGTCCCCGGGACCCGCGCGGGCGCCTGGACGATCTCGTCGCGGCAGCCGCACGCGACCGTACGGCGGTGTCGGCCCTGCGCGGTGAACTCGTGCGCCTCGGCGTGGACATCGAGGCGCCGGTCGTCCTGGCCCTGCGTACCGTGGCCGCACCGGCCGGACCGACGACGGCTCGGCGGAGCACCAGGAACGCGTCGAACCTGGTCGTCGAGGAACTCGCACGGCAGCGCAAGGTCGCCAAGGTGACCATGGGTGCGCTGATCGTCGCGGGCGTGGTGTGGGGGATCGCCCTGATCGGCTCCGACTCCTCCCAGCCCTACCAGACCTTCCCGCAGACCTACCGGACCGCGCAGCCGACGCCGATATTCCCGCAGTACTCAGCCTTGCCCCCCTACACCGATCTCCTGCCGGAGCCGAGCTTCACCCCGCGGCTGCCCACGCCGGTCTTCACCGACCTGTTCTCGCCCCCGCCACTCGAGCTCTACTTCGGCTTCCATGACGTCGTACCCGGTGACACGCTGTCCGGCCTCGCCTGCGAGTACGGCACCACCGTCGAAAACCTGCAGGAACTCAACGACATGGGGAAGAGGACCGACCTCTCGGCGGGCCAGAGGCTGCTGGTGCCGACGCGAGAGCAGGGCTCCGGGAACGGGGCGGCGGACTGCCGGTGACCGGAGCGGGTCAGCGGCGGCGGCGCTTCGGCGGCGGTTCCTCGGCGGGTGCCCACCAGGCGAATCGATCGGCCCGCCGCCACGAGCGGCCCGGGTCGTGCGCCGGGAAGGAACCGGCGTACGCCTCTTGGTCACCGAAGTGGCCCGAGCCCGCACCCGCACCCGTGCGCGGGCCCGCACCCGAGGCCCAGGTGAAGGTGTCGGCCGCCGTGGGCGGCGGTTCGGCGGAGGTCCTCGGCGCCGCATCGCGCGGCGGTGCCTGGCGGCGGCGGTCGTACGCCCTGCGCCGCACCGGGTCGGACAGCGTCTCGTAGGCCCGGTGCAGGTCTTTGAAGGCCTCCGCGTCGCCGCCGCGGTCGGGGTGGTGGGTCAGGGCGCTGCGGCGGAACGCGCGTACGATCTCGGCCCTGGTGGCATCGGCCGGGACGCCGAGCAGGGCGTAGAGGTCCGGTTCGTCCGTCGAGGTCATCGCGCCGCTACCTCGGCCTGCCGGCAGATCAGCCGCCACGACGCGCGGTGTGCGGGACCGGACAGGGCCGAGCCGTGTCCGGACACGAACGTCACCCACCGGCGTCCGGCCAGGTAGCACCAGACGTCCAGCTCGTTGTCGCCCCCGGAGTAGAAGAAGTCTCCCCGGACGAACTCGTCGCCGTTGACGAACGGCGACTGCAACCGGGCCTGCGCCTCCGCGGGCAGATTGCCGAGAAATCCGCGCAGGGGCGCCGACAGCGGCAGTTCCTCGCCGTACTCCGGCGGCGCTGCGCCGCCGGACAGCGCGGGACGGGCGGAGCGTGCCCGGGTCGGCTTCCGCACGACCACCGCGTGCCGCAAGGACGACGGCACGAACGGCACGACCTTGAGCAACTGCGCTGCCCCGCCCCGGTCGTTGACGGTAGGCGTGGCCACGGCGAGACCCCGCTCGCCGAACACCACCGCGTACGGACGCTCGGGGTCCGTACGGTGGCAGTACGCCCACCACTCGACGATCGGACCGACCCTGGCGACCATCCGGTCCCGGGCCGCCTCGCTCAGCTGACGCCACCAGTACTCGCGGCCGGGCCGGTCGACGAACCCGAGCGTCCCGGCGTCGTGCACGGGAGCGTCCACCCTCGCGGCGCGTCCCGGAACGGGAAGCGCCCCGGCCCGGTCCACCGGGCCGACCTCACCGCCCTTGCGCCGGGGCACGGGTTGCGACGCCATACGGGACCCCCCAGGTCTCGGTTCCGCCGATAACGGCCGGTCCATTGTGACCGCGCGGCCTCGGCCGGGGAAGAGTGCCGCATGGCGTACGGAGACCGGGGCGGTACCTGTCGCGTACCGCCCCCAACTGCCGTGCGCCGCCTAGCGGTAGAGGGCCGGCCGCTCGATCAGCTCGACCTCGACGCGGTGCCCCTTCCGCTCGTCCCGCTGGGAGCGGACGCCCGCCTCGCAGACGGCCGCGGCGGCGTAGCCGTCCCAGACGCCGGGGCCGGTGATCCCGCCGCGCCGGGTGGCGTCCACCCAGGCCTGGACCTCACGGTCGTAGGCGTCCTCGAAGCGCTCGACGTAGTCCGGCGTGATACGTCCGCCCCAGCGGCCGTCGGCGCTCACGCGCGGCCCGGGCTCGTCGCCGATGCGTACGGTGCCGCGCTCGCAGACCGCTTCGGCGTGCACCTGGTAGCCGTAGCCGCAGTGGCCGAAGATCTCGACGTCGACCAGGGCGCCCGACTCCGTTTCGAAGAGGACGAATTGGGGGTCGTTCATCCCGGCCGGCGCATGTGCCGTCGGGGCCGGTTTGTGCACGGTGACCGCCGTGATCTCCTGGTCGAGGAGCCAGCGTGTCACGTCCATCTCGTGCACCACCGAGTCGTTGATGAGCATCTCGTTGGTGAACCAGGGCGGCATGGACAGGTTCCGGTGCCGGTGGTGCAGCATCAGGGTCCTGCCCAGCTCCCCGCTGTCGAGGAGCCGTTTCAGCCTCAGGTACTCGGCGTCGTACCGCCGCATGAAGCCCACCTGGACGCGCCGGTGCCCGAGCCGCTGCTCCGCCTCCAGGACGCGCAGGGCGGAGGCCGCGTCGGGGGTGAGCGGCTTCTCGCACAGGACCGGCAGGTCACGGCCGAGCGCTTCGAGCAGGGCGGCCTCGTGGGCGGGTCCCGGGGAGGCGATGAGTACGGCGTCCACATCCTGCGCGGCCATGGCCGCCGCGGGTTCGGTGTACGCCGTACAGCCCTCGATGGCGTCCGCGAGCGACTTGGCGCGCTCCGCCTCGATGTCGACGACGGCTGTCACGCGTGCGCCGCTGATGACGTCGTGGAGTCTGCGCACGTGGTCCGCGCCCATCTTGCCGGTGCCGACGACGGCAACACCCAGTGCTCGCTGAGGTGGTGGCATGTTCGTGAGGCCTCCCGTGCTGGTGGGGTCGGCCGGCCCGGGAGAGCCGACCTGAGTACATATTTTCCCCTCGGATACCTTGGGTGACGCACCTCACATGGAACCCGTCGGTCACCGGATGGCAGAGCCAGGCATGGAACCACCCTTCCGGGCCCGCATACGCGCGGGCGACGAGAACTCCTTCCGCGTGCTCTTCCAGGACCACGGGCGGGCTGTGTACAACCACTGTTTCCGTCTGACCGGGGACTGGTCGGTCGCCGAGGACTGCGTCTCGCTGACGTTCCTCGAAACCTGGCGGATGCGGGAGAAGGTCGAGCCGGACGGCGGCAGTCTGCTGCCGTGGCTGCTGGGGATCGCCACCAACGTGGTGCACCACCGCAGACGTACGGCCCGGCGGCACCGGGCCCTGATGGAACGTATGCCTCCGCCCGGCCTGTTGCCGGACTTCGCCGACGAGGTGGTCGGCCGGCTGGAGGACCAGGAGCGGATAGCCGCGGTGCGCAAGGCACTTGACCAGTTGTCGCGGCCGGACCGCGAGGTGCTGGCGCTGTGCGTGTGGGCGGGGCTGGACTACGTAGCGACCGCCGAGGCACTCGGAATACCGGTGGGCACCGTCCGTTCCCGGCTGTCCCGGGCGCGCCGCCGGCTGGAGAAGCTGGCGCTGAAAAATCTGGAGCAGAACCTGGAACCGGCGGCTGCGCGGCGGCAGCAGACAGGTGACCGCCACGAGGCGGTCCGGCCGAGCAGTGGGAAGGGAGAGGGACCGTGGTGAGCAGGGACCAGGAGCAGGACGGAGACGTGCGAGAGCTGCGCAGGCTGCTGGCCGTGCCTGCCGAACGGGACTTCCCCGAAGGCCGACGGGTTCAGCGGGAGGAACATCTGATGCGCAGTTTGCGGACGTTGGCGGGACAGCGGACCGACGGGCGCGGGCGCCGGGTGGGGCAGCGGCTGGCGATGGGGCTGGCGGCGGCAGCGGTCGCGGCGGGCGTGACGGTGGCGCTGCCGGGCGGGTCGGACAGCGGGACGGAGAGCGGGAAGAAGGCCGAGAAGGGAACCGAACAGGGGACCGAGAAGGGCACGGGGACCGGGAACGGGAAGAAGACCGACGTGGTGCCGGCCGGCTACGCGCTGAAGAAGAACGCGAACGGCACGCTGACCATCTATATCAAGGAGGTCAGCATCTGGAGGAACGGGGACGCGGCGCACTTCAAGGAGATGACGGCCAAGATCCGGGCGGCCGGTTTCAACGCGGTCGTCGAGAACTTCCCCTGGGACAAGGTCTGCGGGCAGGACCGGGGAGAGGTCCTGATGCCGGAGAAGACCGGTGACGGCGACTGGGACCAACGGTTCGTCATGACGCACGCGGACACATATCTGGTCACGGTGCACGAGCCCGAGCCCGGACCGAAGGAGCCCGGGCAGACGCAGCCGACCTTCTACAGCGACAAGTTCATCAAGGGCCCGGTCAAACCGTGCAAGTCCTCGTGACCCGCCCCATGACGTGGTGAGGCCGTGACGCGGCCGTGCGACACGGCCGCGTCACAGCCCCGGAGTCGCTTCGAACGGGCTGGAGAAGGGCTGCCCGTTGGGCCTGCACCCCCGCGCCTCCTTCGCCGACTACCTGGCCCGCTGGCTCATCGACGCGATGGGCGAGTACCGCGTGCCGGAGATCCCGTAGCAGGTGTCACTTGTGCAAGGGTTGGGGTACTTCAACTCCTGTCCCCCCACCCGTACTTCAGGGAGCACCGCATGCTGCGCGGCATCGACGTGAGCGCGTACCAGTCCGACACCTACGACACGGACGGCCTCTCCTTCGTCTTCATCAAGGCGACGGAGGGCCGTTCGTACATCAACCCCAAGCTGACGGCCCAGACGAAGCGGGCCCGCGACGGCGGCTGCGTGGTCGGCTTCTACCACTTCCTCTGGCCCGGCAACCTGACGGCCCAGGCCGAGTACTTCGTCGCCCAGGCCCCGGAGCGGGGCAACGCCGACATCCTCGCCGTCGACTGGGAGACGACGGGCGACGGCACCCACGCGTCCAACGCGGAGAAGGACACCTTCATCCGCAAGGTGAAGGAGCTTCGGCCGGACTGCCGGGTCGTCCTCTACTGCAACCGGAACTTCTGGCTGAACATCGACACGACCTCCTACGCCGGTGACGGACTGTGGATCGCCGACTATGTGACGGCCGGTGAGCCCCGTATCCAGGCCAAGTGGCTCTTCCACCAGTACACCGACGACCCGGTCGACACGAACGTCGGCGACTTCGCGACCAAGAAGGCGCTGCAGGAGTGGGCGGACTTCAAATGACGGGTCCGTCGGCTGACGGGCTCATCGACTGACAGGTGACGGCCGACATATCCTCGGCACAGCCGCACACCTGGACCGGGGGCGTCCCATGGCCGAGACGGGCACATCGTGAACGGCGGTCGCCGCCCGGCCACCTTCTGGGAGGCGCTGGCGCCCGCGGAGCGGGACGCGTTGCTGCGGGTGGCGAGCCGGATGTCGCTGCCCGCCGACGAGCAGTTCCTGGCGCAGGGCGAGGACTCCGACCATCTGGTCGTGCTGCTGCGCGGCTGGGTCAAGGTCGTCGCCCAGTCCCACGCCGGCTACCGCGCCCTGCTCGCGCTGCGCGGTCCCGGTGAACTCCTCGGTGAGCAGGCGGGGTTGGAGCGAACCCGGCGCTCGGCCTCGCTGCTCACGGCGACGACGGTCGACCTGCTGCAGCTGCCTGCCGCCCGCTTCCAGGCGCTGGCCCGGACCAGCGCAGGAGTGTCGGCGGCGCTGGAGCAGACGCTGTCCGGGCGGCTGCGCGAGGCCGACGTCCAGCGCACCGGCATCACCGAACCGGTCCCGGTGCGGCTCGCCGCCCTCCTCCTCGACCTGGCCGAACGCTGCGGGCATCCCGACCCGGACGGCACCGGCGTACGCATCACGCTGCCGCTCTCCCAGGACGACCTGGCGGGGCTGGTGCTCAGCTCGCGCCGTACGGTGAGCCGGGTGCTGGAGCAATGGCGCGGCCGGGGCTGGATCGTGACGGGGCGTCAGGCGTTGCTGATCCGGTCGGTGGACCAGTTGAAGGGGGAGGCGTTCGGGGGGTGACCGACCGGAGCGCCGGAAGTTCCGCCCTGCACAACGGTTTTCCCGTGTGCCTGTGCTCTCCGCTCAGACCTCGTCGTACTCGTCGTCCGCCGCCTCGTCCCCGTCGATCGTGTCCGTCACGTTCTCCGTCAGTTCCTCCCTGCCCGGGGTCGCCTCGATCCCCTGACCTGTGCGCAGCTCGCGCAGCCGGGAGAGCATGTCCTGCATGGTTGCCATCGGCAGGACCTGGGCGAGTTGGGTGATGTCGCCGCCGCCGATGTACTCGGGGACGTCGAACTTGGCGAACTCCCGGACGATGCGGATCATCGCCACGTTGTCCGGGCCCAGCAGAGCCACCTCCTCCTTGAGTTCGAGGGCGACCCGCCGGGCCTCCTGTCGCACCCGGTACTCGTCGATCAGGTCCTCCAGCTTGGCGTTCTTCAGGCTCACTCCGAGGTTTTCGCCGCGCATCTCCTCGTAGAACTTCGCCTTGAGGCGTTCGAGGAGGACCGGGTCCGTGGGGGTGAAGCTGCCGAGGGTGCCGCCCAGCATGCCGAGTTCCCACTTCTCCAGCGCGTGCATGACCCGGTCGGTGAGTTCCTTGCGGACGTCCTGGTAACTCGCGAGGAAGTCCAGCACCGAGCTGGTCATGGCGATCTGGGCGAAGTACCCGGCGACGGTCAGTCCGAGGACGTCCCGGACGAACCGCTTCATGGGGGCCCGGTCGTTCACGAGGCCGCCCAGGTCGGAGTCGCTGTCGTTGCCGAACTGGCTGACCAGCCTGGGTGCCACGCGCGGCGGGATCTGCAGGTTCTGCGAGAGCGTCACCGCCAGGTCGAAGCCCTGGACGTTGACGACGATCGGCCCGAGGTCCGCGTCGTAGTTGTCGGTCTCGGCGTCCTGCTTGTTCTGCCAGGTGAGGATCAGCACCCGGGTCGGGATCAGCATCACGCGGACGAACCAGGGGTTGAGCGAGTACGCGGTGCCCTGGCCCAGCGTCTGCTCCTGGATGCCCCGCTGTCCCCCGTTCGCCAGGAAGGTCCAGGGCCTGCGGAAGCTGCTGTGGCCCGGCACCCGCGGGGCCACCGTGCCGGATTCGGTGTCCTCCGGAGGTTCGGCACCGTCGAGGGTGACGACCACTCCGGTGTAGCCCTCGCTGATGGCCACGTCCCGGAGGTGGGCCGCCGTCAGCCCCTCGTGCGAGGAGCCCACATTGTCGACCGTGATGACCTCGAACAACGCCGGGTTGATGGCGTAGGAGGTGCCACCGCCCAGAACGGCGAGCTGCTTGCCCTGTTCGCCGCCGCCGGACAGGAAGGCCTGGCCGTCCTGGAAGCTGTTGCACTCGACATGGCGGCCGAACCGCCGCTCCGGCGGCCGGACGGCCCCCGCCCTGGCCCGCACCAGACCCACCGTGCCCAACGGCACCTCGGTGCGGGGTTCCATCGAGACCTCGAACAGCCGGGTGTTGATGTAGTACGACTGACCGCCCGCCAGCGTCGTCACCTGGACGCCCTGCTCGCCGCCGCCGAGCAGGAACGCCTCGCCGTCCCGGAAGTTGTCGCAGTCGACGTGCCGGCCCAAGGTGCGGCCGTCGGTGAGGTTGCGCCCCTCGATCGCTCTGACCAGGCCGATCTGCCCCGGCGGAACGTGCACCCGGGGCACGTACTTCACGCTGTACAGCACCGGTGTACGCCAGTGGATGCCTCCGGGGAGCAGCGTGCGGGCGTGCACGCCCTTCGCCGTACCGGGGTTGATCTCCTTGAACGCGGGATCGGGATACGAGGGGCCGAAGTGGCGGGTGACGATGCCCACATGGTCGGCGGGCACCAGGACGCGCCCCGCCCAGCCGGCCCACAGCGCCGCTGCCAGCAGGAGTACGAGGACGAGGACGGTCAGGATCTGCATCACGAGGTGGCCTTCCACTCACGCAGCCGTGCGTGGATCGCCAGCACGGTCGTGCTCCAACGGTCGTACCAGTCATGGGCGTTCTCGTGTCCGGGATCCCGGAGGGTGGGAAAGAACCCGGGTCGCACGAGGCGACCGGGCTGTTCCTGACCCGGCGCGGACCGTCGTACGAAGTCGCTGTAGACCCGGGGTGCGAGTTCCTCCGAGGAGTCGCGCCAGCCCAGGGCCGCGCCCAGGTCGAGGAAGTACAGGCCTCCCCGTCGGCCCGGGTCGGGGACGAGTGCGAGCTGTCCGCCGAAACCCTGGCGGCCGTCGGAACAGCCGGCCCACAGTGCGTCGATGCCGGCCAGCAGGTCCAGGGGGAGCTCGGCGGCCTGGCGTCGGCTCAGCCAGCCCTCGGTGAGCCGGCCGGCCGTCTCCAGGACGAGCCGGGTGGTCAGCAGGTCGGCGTGCGCGTACTCGCCCTCGGCGAGATGGGCGCGCAGTTGTCCGAGAGCGGCCGACTGTGTCAGGGCGACCACCGGCACCCGACGGCCGCCGGGCCCGCGGTGCGTCGCTTCGGGGAGCCGGACCGGGCGTTCGTGCCGTACGTCGTCGTACAGCCGGCGCAGCAGGTCGAGTTGCGCCGCGTCCGGCAGGGTGTGGTCGCGGGCGTCCAGGTGCCAGGTGGCGGCCAGGTGGAAGTTGACGTCACCGTCGAGGAGTACGGGCACGAAGGGCCGCCCGTGCACCTGGCCCTCCAGGATCATGCGTGTGACGTCGTCGGAGTCCTGCGACCGGGGAGTCATCACGACGACGACTGCCACGGCGTACCGGAGCTGCTGTCTGATCGTCCAGAACTGGGCGTCGCCGGGCCGGAGATCGTCCGTCGACCACACCGGCAGCCCGGCCGAGCGCAGCTGCCCGGCCAGCCGAGCGCCGTACTCGGCGTCGGCGGGGGCGTAGCAGACGACGAAGGCGGGGTCCGCCGGGGGTGTGAGGGGCCGGGGCGGGCTGGGATTCGCGGCGTCGAGGTTGTCCGGGGAGGGGACGGCGTCCGTCGGGCGGGGGCGGCCCGTGATGATGTCCGCGAGTTCGGCCGCCATGGACGCGAACGCCTGGCCGGTGACGTCACTGAAGTCCCGCCAGACCCGGTGTGCGGCGAACGGGGGCCTGCGCACGTGCCCGAGCAGCACAGGGATGAAGTGCAGACCGCGCGAGGCCGCCTCGGTGGCCAGCACGGCGTACTCGTCCCTGGCGAGCGCGTCGCGCATGGATGCCGGGCTGATCACGGCGATCCCGTGAGTGGAGGCGCGCAGGGCGGCCTCCTGCTCGTGGAGCACGACTTTGCCCGGCTCGATGCTCCACTGGTCGTGCAACGTCGACAGCCCGTGCTCGGCGAGTTGTCCGGCCAGCATCCTGGCCCAGTCGGCGTCGTCGGCCGCGTAGGAGAGGAACACGTTCAACCGCTCGGACCTCCTCGGCCGGCCTTCAGGATCTCCCGGTTGCGGCAGAACCGGGTCGTCCGCTGCGGGGCGACCAAAATAGGGGTGGAACACCACATTCCGCCCTGATTTCAGATAATCGGCACCCATCCGTGTGAGCCAGGGGACTGCCCTGGGACAACAGGTGCCTGGATGTCCCTGGATGTGCGCCCCGGTGCGGCGCAAGAGGCGTCAGACGCCCGGCGCGGGGGGCCGCCCGCGCACGATCCGCACCAGTCGCCCGACCTCGGCGTCGTACCGCGCGGAGCCGGGCTCGCGCAGGTCCACCGGTTGCCGGATGGCGGCGAACGCCGGGAGGGCGACGTCGTCCACCGGTGCCGGTACGAAACGCAGGCCGTTCAGATGTGCGTGCTGGAGGAGCGTCGCGTACTCCTCGGCGATCCGGACGTCGTCCATCGTCGTACGCCCGAACAGGAGCACCCCCAGCACGGCCCCGGCCAGCGCCCGTTCGGCCTCCAGCAGCGGGACCAGCCCCGGCGCGACCCACCGCACCAGGAACACCGACGCGCTGGCCTCCTGAAGGCGCGAGGCCAGCCGTTCCGCGGCACCGCTCTCGGCGTCCGCGTACGACACGAAGACGTCGTACGCGCCCTGCCCGCCGGGGCGGTCGTCCCCGGGCCCGGCAACCGGTTCCGCCCTTGGCTCCACCGCTTCGGCCGCGGGTACATCGGCGGACCGTCGACGGACCGGATCCCGGACATCGAGATCACCCGCCACGTCGTCACGACCGAGGGCCTTGAGCGTGGGCGGCGGAACCGGGCTCCCCGAGTCGGTTCCGCCGCCGGCTCTTCCCGCTGTGCCGCCCAGAGCGGAGGCTCCCCCTGTCGCTCCGCCGGGCGGCTCCCCCGGATCCGCGGGAAGTCCTGGTGGCGCCGCGTAGCCGGGTACGGTGACCCAGCCGCGGCGCGGTTCGCCGTGCTTGGTGACGAAGTCGGCCGGCAGATAGGCCGCCGGGTCGATGCCCGGGTAGCGGCCCAGCACGACCGCCCTGTGGACGCTCTCCGACACCACGAGCACCAGCTGGGCCCGCCGCGCCTCGGCGAGCACCCGCCTGACCGGGCCCGCGTCCACCAGCCGGGCGAGGTCGTTGATGGCCGTACCGGTCCAGCGCTCGCCCTGCCGGATCACGAGGCCCTGGTTGAGGCCGACCCGCAGCCGCATCCGGTGGTCCTCGTTGTACCTCGCCCGGTGGGCCAGCAGTGCGTCCTCCAGACCGCGCTGGAGTTCGCGCAGCAGCCTGGTCGGGCTGGTGCCGACGGGGACCAGGATCAGCATGCCGTCGCCGCGGTCCTGGACCGGGCAGTCGGCGAGGACGAGTCCGGCCCGGCCGAGCGCGAACCCGACCACCTCGTACAGCTCTTCGTGCAGGGTGGCCTGGGCGTTCTCCGGGCGCAGGCTGAAGTCCTCGATGTCGAGCAGCACGATCCAGTAGCTGAAGGGGTCCGGCGACATCATGGCTGTCCTCCTGTGCTCCGGCAGGACCACGAGCCCTCCGGCGGTTCCATGCAAAGGCCTGGCATCAGCAGCGTCTACGCCAACTGGCGCACAGCGTGGCTGATTTGGCACATCGCCGCTTTTCGGACATGACAGCACACCGGAAGACAAGAAGCCCCATGACGGATTCACGTATTGGACGAGCGAATCCATCGATCCGCCATGACCCCGCCCCCGGAAGGGCATGAGGGAACGCGAAAGGGCGCCCACCGAGAATCCGGCGAGCGCCCCAACCACGTACCACCGCGCACTACTTGTTCAGGTACGTCCAGAACTCGTCGAACGACAGGAGCTTGTCGCCGTCGAGGTCGCGGGAGGCGATGATGACCTCGGCCACGGACTCGGTGACGTTCCAGTCACCCTCCTGCGCCAGGGCGGACTTGAACTCGGCGGCCGTGATGAACCCGTCACCGTTCGTGTCGATCCGCTCGAACTGCTTGCGTGCTTCCTCGATGTCCGCCACCGGGACCCGCCCCTTCATGTACGTACCTGCTGACGAGGTCAGATTAACTGGCCAGGTGGGCGCGGAGCGCCGCGACCACCCAGGTGAACTCCTCCCGGTGCGCGGCCAGCGGTTCCCGGCCTTTCACGGTGAGCAGCAACTCGCGGTAACGGGCGACCGTGTCGTTCGTCGACGACTCCAGGCGTGCGAGTACGCCGGCGGGGTCGGCGTCGCCCAGTATGTCCCGCACCACGTCCTCGGCCTCCGGGTCGTCGGGGGCGATGCCCTGCTTCCGGGCGTCGACCGCGAGCTTCATCATCCGCTGCGCGAACCACAGGGAGGAGCCGTCCGCGGTGTCGTGGCCGCGGTCGGCGGCGTTGAACTCGGCGACCGCCCGCATCCGCGCCCGGAACTCCGGGTCCCGCAACAGCTCGGCCAACTCGACCCAGGCGTCGACCTGTTCGGGCGTGGGGTCTTCGGGCAGGTCGGTGGCGATGGTCCGCATCCGCTCGCGGATCACCGGGTCCGCCGCGTCGAGGCCGTGGAACATCTCGTCCACGAACTCCTCCAGGATGCGTTTGCGTTCGGCGGCCGACAGCCGCGCGAGCTTGTTCATCAGCGTCATCTCCTCCGCGGTCGAACCGCGTCTCGCCACGGACGACAGCACCGCACGGGTCACCTTCAGCGTCCGGATCTGCGCGTCCAGCGCCGCCACATGCGCGGCGGCCACCTCCGCGACCGTCGTCTCCCCGGCCAGCACCGCGCGTACGTGGTCCAGGCCGAGGCCCAGTTCGCGCAGGGTGCGGATCAGTTCGAGGCGGGCCACGGAGCCGGCATCGTACAGCCGGTAGCCGCCGGACGACCTGGTCACGGGCGGCAGGGCGCCCTCGTCGGACCAGTAACGGATGGTCCGTACGGTCAGTCCGGTGGCCCGGGCCAGCTCGCCGATGGTGAGATATCCGTTGCCGTCGTCGATCATGTTCGCGAGTCTGGGCCTTCCAGTGGGTGGAGACTCAAGAGGCCGGGAGGGGCACTGTGGGGGAAACGCTGAGGGACATTCTCGACGGCGTCGCGCGGGGCGGCTTCCCGCCGCCGGACGGCCGTACGACCATCGTGCCCCAGGCCTCCCACCGCGACGCCGGAGTCCTCGCCTTCACCGCGCACGCGGTCGTCTTCACGGACGAGGACCCGGACTGGGTACGCCGGACCCTGGCCGGCGTGGACAGCGACGCGCTCTCCGCGCCGATGAACCCGCGCTTCCTGGCCGCCCTCATGGACCGTACGGGCCGCTCGAACGAGACGATCGACATGCTGGCGGTGGCTTCGCCGCTGCCGGGTGAGCCGTCTCTGACGCTGACGGAGATCGACGATCCCGGTCATCACCGGGTCGCCCGGGCGCACAAGCACCGGGACGACGTCCGGGTGTGGGCGGCCGAAGGCGGGGTGCTCATTCTGGGGCGTGGGGTCGCGGGGCGGCTGGAGGCCGCGGTGGAGGTGGCGGAGGGGGTACGGCATCGGGGGCTGGGGCGGGCCCTCGCGGGGGCCGCGCGGCAGTTGAGCGGTGGGGAGGTTGTGTGGGCGCAGATGGCTCCGGGGAACGCCCGCAGTGTGCGGGCGTTCCTGGGGGCGGGGTTTGTGCCGGTGGGCGGGGAGGCGTTGCTGCTCGCCCAGTGAGGGGGTTGTGCCTTGGCCGCGGGCCGGTGGGGGCTGGCCGCGCAGTTCCCCGCGCCCCTGCAGGACGCCCCTGCAGGGCGCGCTCAGTGCCAGGACTCGTAGTGGGGGTTGCTCTCGCAGGCGCTCATGATTTCTACCTTTGTCGTCTTGTTGACCGGGCAGACGCCGATGATGTACTTCCGCTCGATTCCGCCGGGGAAGGCGACCTCGACCTGGTCGGCCCATTTGTGGGTGTCGCCGATGGTCTTGTTGACGTCCACGCCGCCCGGGGCATCGATGTAGTAGTTGTAGCCCGACTTCCACCACGTCTTGTACAGGTCGTGGTCGTACGTCGTGGAGACGTACGGGGAGGGCTGGTTGACCAGGACGTACTTCTCGATGTCGTACTGGCCGTTGATGACGTCCCTGGGCTTGAGGCCCTCCGCGAAGATGACCTCCGGGCCGCGGCCGTCGCTGCGGTAGAGGGTGCCGCAGGTCTTCCGCCAGACCGGCTCGGGCGTGATGCGGTCGACGTCGACGCGGCGGTCGACGGCGGCCTTGACCGGGTCGTCGAACTGGGGGCAGGCGGGGGCGGCTTTCGGGACTGTGGCGGCCGAGGTCGCGAAGACGGCGGCCAGGGAGAGGACGATGGCAGCGGTCCGCCGCCGCAGGCGAGTGGTGATCATGCGTGCACCCTCTCGGGTCTACGGCGACGGACCGGGGACCGTCACTCGATCGGCGGCGTGTCAGACGACAGGCCGCCGGTCGGTCAACTCGTCGCGGATCAGCGGAAGATGCCCGTGTGGCCGAGCGAATAGCGGCCGGGCTGCGGGTAGACGGCGAGGCCGTGCGGGCCGCTGCCCACCTTGATGCGGGCCAGCTGCCTGCCGGTCCGGGTGTCGATGGCGTACACCTCGGCGTCGTAACGGCCGGACAGCCAGAGGACCTTGCCGTCGGCGGAGACACCGCCCATGTCGGGGCTGCCGCCGTCGGGCAGGTGCCACTTCTTGGTCAGTTCGCCCTTCTCGAAGTCGAAGACGGAGACGCTGCCCTCACCCCGGTTCGACACGTACATCTCGCGGGAGTCGCGGCTGACGTACAGGCCGTGGGTGCCCTTGCCGGTGGGCAGGAGGGTGGGCCGGGTGAACTTGTCGCCGTCCAGGACCCACATGCCGTCGGCCATCATGTCGGCGATGTAGAACCGCTTCCCGTCCGGCGAGATCTTGACGTCCTGCGGCATCGCGCCCTCGTAGGGCAGCTTCTGCTGCGCCACGACCTCCATCTTCTCCGTGTCGACCTTCAGCAGTTCGCCGCTGAACTCGCAGGACACGATGAAGTACCGGCCGTCGAGGGAGAAGTCGGCGTGGTTGACGCCGTAGCAGCTGACGGGCTCGGTCTTGACGGTCTTCATGGTGTGCGGGTCGCGGAAGACCAGCTCGCGGTCGAGGGAGGCCATGACGACGGCGTACTTGCCGTTGGGCGTGAAGTAGAGGTTGTACGGGTCGTGCACGTCGACCGGCTTGCCTGCCTTCCCGGTCTTCGGGTCGATGGGCGTGAGGGTGTGGCCACGGTTGTTGTTGACCCAGAGCGTCTTCAAGTCCCAGGACGGGACGACGTGTTGGGGCTGCCGTCCGACGTGGATCGTCTCGACGATCTCGTACGTCTTCGGGTCGATGACGGAGACGGTGTCGGACTCGGTGTTGGGCACGTACACGCGGGACGGGAAGTCCCGTACGACCGGGGAGAGTTTGTTCGGCCGGTCGGCGGCGTAGACGTCACGGGGGTGGAGGACGGGCGGCATCCCGGGGAGGCCTCGGACGACCGGTTTGGCGGGCGCGGCGGGTTTCACCGGCTTGACCGCGCCGAGGGTCCGGTTCGGCTGCTCCCGGGTCTCGGTGCCGCAGGCGGTGAGTCCGGCGAGGACGGTGAGGGCGGCTCCCGCGACAAGGGCGCGGGCGACGGTGGTGGGGGCGAGTGCAGTGGGGGGCATCAGCTCAGCAGCTCCGTGGTGGTCACCGCGTGCAGGCCGCGGCGGTCGAGTTCGTGCAGGAGACCGGGCAGCGCGGCGACCGTGTCTGCGTACCCGAAGTGCAGGCTCACGATCGATCCGGCGCGGACGTCGGCCATGACATTGCGTACGACGGCGGGGGCGCCCGGCGAGGTGAAGTCGAGGGAGTCGACGTCGTAGGAGAGGACGTGCGGGTAGCCGGCCCGGCGGGCGAGCCGTTCGACGAGCGGGGAGGCGAGGGCGGCGCGCGAGGGTCGGAACCAGGTGCCGATGGACCCGGTGAGCGTCTTCAGCCGCTCGGCGCACCCCCTGATCTCGGCCTCGGCGTCCGCCTCCGGCATGGCGTTGATGTCGAGGTGCCGGAGGGTGTGGTTGCCGAGTTCATGGCCGCCGTCGAGGACACGGCGGGCGAGCCCGGGATGGGCGTCGAGCCAGGTCCCGACGGCGAACACGGTGACCCGGGAGCCGTGTTTCTCGGCGGCGGAGAGCAGCGCGTGCGCGGTGGCGGGGTCGCCGTTGCCGTGGAAGGTGAGGGCGACGCGGGGGCGGTCGCGGGGGCCGTGGAGGATCTGGGCGGGGTAGCGGAGGAGAGGTGCGGGAGCGGGGGCGGGGGTGGACGTACGGGAGGAGGGGGCGGCGGGAGGAGCGGCGGCACCGCCGGTCGCGCACCCGGTGGTCAGCACCCCCGAGGCAACGATCCCGGCGCCCGCACGCAGCACCGCCCGACGGTCGGTCGTGGTCACCCGCACCATTTAAGGGGGGTTGGGACGGAAAACGGGCGATTAGCCCGATCGGCGGCCCGCCCACTCAACCATGGAGCCGTAGACGCCTACCTGTCGGCGACCCGCATCTCGAACCACGTCGTCTTTCCGCGCGGCAGGAGGTCGACCCCCCACCGGTCGGAGAGCTTGTCCACCAGCATCAGCCCCCGCCCGCTGATGTCCATCTCCTGGACCGGCATCAGACACGGCAGCCCCCGCGAGGGGTCCCGGACCTCCACCCGGATCCATCCCCGGCGCCGGCGCATGTGCAGGCCGAAGACTCTCGCGCCGGTGTGGCGTACGGCGTTGCCGACCAGTTCGGAGACGAGCAGGACCGCGTCCTCCGTCATCTTGGGGGTGAGCCCCCAGTGGCGCAGCACGACGATCTGGGCGAGGCGGCGCGCGGTCGCGGCGGACTCGGGGCGGGACGGCAGCCTGATCTCGCGCTCTGTGGGGTTTCCGAACAACTCGAACGCCTTGAGCGCCCGTTCGTCCTCGACCGCAGGCGACCACCGCGCTGCCGTCGCACGGGCGTGTCCCCGCGGCTGTTCCATGCCCTCCAGCCCCGCCATGCCCCCATCATGGCCGCCCGAACCGGTCGCCGGGGCCGTTCCCGAGGAATACGTTCCCCGGAATGAGTCATTCCGATTCGATCCCCTGACATATGCCAGAGACATCCCGTTGGGGGGTAAAGCCCCTCCCACCTGCGACGGAAGCTCACTTGCGGGCAAGCGGCAGGCCCCCTCGACAAGACAGGCTTAAGGTTGGGTTAAGGCTCCCGTAAACCGCCCTATCGAGGGACCTGGAATCAGACATCGCGTCAACTGCAGGCGCTTTACAAGAACTTCGCTCTGCCGGGGCCTTCCTTGACGAAGCTCCGCATGCCGATCTCCCGGTCCTCCGTCGCGAACAGGCCCGCGAACCAGTTCCGCTCGATCGCGAGCCCGGTCTCCAGGTCCGTCTCCAGCCCCGCGTCGATGGACTCCTTCGCCGCGCGCAGCGCGATCGCCGGGCCCTGCGCGAGCTTCGCCGCCCAGGCGTGCGCCTCGGTGTAGACATCGGCGGCCGGTACGACCCGGTCCACCAGACCGAGTGACAGCGCCTCGTCGGCCTTGACCATCCGGCCGGTGAAGATCAGGTCCTTGGCCCTGGAGGGGCCGATCAGCCGGGACAGCCGCTGCGTACCGCCGGCGCCGGGGATCACGCCCAGCAGGATCTCCGGCTGGCCGAGCTTCGCGTTGTCACCGGCGATGCGGTAGTCGGCGCAGAGCGCCAACTCGCAGCCGCCGCCCAGCGCGTAGCCCGTGACGGCGGCGACGACCGGCTTGGGGATACGGGCGACGGCGCTGAAGGAGTCCTGCAGGTCCCTGGCCCGGGCGACCATCGCCGCGTGGTCCATGGCCTGCATCTCCTTGATGTCCGCACCGGCTGCGAACACCTTCTCCCCGCCGTACACGACGACCGCCCGTACGTCGTCCCGACGGGTGGCCTCCTCCGCGAGTTCCTTGAGGCGGTCCTGGGTGGCGACGTCCAGCGCGTTCATGGGCGGACGGTCCAGCCGGAGCGTGCCCACACCTTCGGCGACTTCGAGATGCACAGTCATGGAGGCAGGTTAACCATGACTAACGCGTACGGGCCCGGTGCTGTCAGTCACACCGGGCCCGCAGAAACTCGTAGAGCAAAGGGAAAGGGCTACGCCTTCCACTTCTCCCAGGACATGTTCCAGGCGTTGAGCCCGTTGTCCGGGTCGACGATGCGGTCGTTGGAGTTCTTCACGATCACCACGTCGCCGATCATCGACCGGTTGAAGAACCAGGCCGCCGCGACCTTGCCGTCGTAGCCGCCGCGTACGTCCTTCAGGCCGATGCAGCCGTGGCTGGCGTTGTAGTTGCCGAAGGCGCTCGGTGCCCAGTAGTTGCCGTGGATGAAGGTGCCGGAGGTGGTCAGCCGCTGGGCGTGCGGCACGTCCTTGATGTCGTACTCGCCGCCGTAGCCGACCGTCTCGCCGTTCATCCGGGTCACTTCGAGGCGCTCGGTGATGACCATCTGGCCGTTCCAGGTCTCGTAGCCGGGTGCACCGGTGGTGACGGGGATGGTCTTGATGACCTTGCCGTCCCGGCGTACGACCATCGTCTTGGTCTTGACGTCGACCGTCGAGACCTGGCTGCGGCCGATGGTGAAGGAGACCTGCTTGGCCTGCTTGCCGTAGACACCGGGGCGTCCCTCGACGCCGTCGAGGGCGAGGGAGACCGTGACCTTCGTACCCGGCTTCCAGTACTTCTCCGGGCGGAAGTCGAGGCGGTCGTTGCCGAACCAGTGGCCCTCGACGTCGACGGCCGGCTCGGTCTTGACGGTGATCGCCTTCTCGACGTCCTCGGGGGACGTGATGCCCCTGCTGAAGCTGATCGAGAACGGCATGCCCACGCCGACCTTGGAACCGTCCTCGGGCGTGAACGTACCGATGAACGTGTTCTTCGGGGTGAGGGTGGTGAAGGAGGACTCCTCCGCCGCCGTACGCCCCTCGGCGTCCTTCGCCACGACGTGCACCTTGTACGTGGTCGACGCGGTGAGATGCGTCGAGGGCGCCCACTTGGTGTCACCGGCGGTCAGTGTGCCCTCGACCGGGTTGCCCTTGGCGTCCTCGACCTTGACCTCGGTCAGCTTGCCCTTGGCGGCGCTGACGGTGAGGGCGCCGTTGGTGTCCACGGACCTGGCGCCGTTCTTGGGCGCGATGGTGACGACCGCCTGCGACTGCTGGGACTGCGTCGCGGTGGAGTCCGTGCCCTTCGGCTTGGCGTCGTCGGCCCCTGAGCCCGAGTCGCCGCCCCCGCTGCACGCGGTGACGGCGACGAGCAGAACTCCGGCGAGCAGTGCCCCCGTTGCCCCCGATATTGGTCGCGCGTTCAAGCTTTCTCCCCTCCCGTGGCCTGGTCAGGCCCACTTCCCCGGCGCGTCCCGCGCACCCCGGCGCATATTAACCACAAGGTCACACCCCCCGGCGGCCCTGAAAGGTCACTGTTCCGTCCCAACATCATCGGATTGTCGGACCCGACTGTTTACGTCGATTCAGTAACCGCTACTTCACGGCGCTGCCCGCTTTCCACTCCTTCCAGCCCATGTTCCAACCGCCGAGCCCGTTGTCGGGAGCGACCTTCTTGTCCTTGCTGTGGACGACCTCGACGACGTCACCGATGAGGCTCCGGTCGAAGAACCAGCCCGCCGGACTGTCCGAACTGCCACCCTTCACATCCCGCAGTCCGACGCAGCCGTGGCTGACGTTGGTGTTGCCGAAGGCGTCCGGCGCCCAGTAGTTGCCGTGCAGGAAGGTGCCGGAGGTGGTCAGGCGCATCGCGTGCGGGACGTCGGGGATGTCGTACTCCCCCTTGCCGTCCTTCTTCGTGAAGCCGACCGTGGCACCGTTCATCCGGGTCAGTTCCAGCATCTCGGTGACCACCATTTTCCCGTTGTACGTGGTGGTCTTGGGCGCCCCCGCCGTGATCGGCACCGTGGCGAGCAGTTCGCCGTCGCGCCGCACCTGCATGGTGTGCGCGGCGGCGTCGACCAGGGAGACCTGGCTGCGGCCGACGGTGAAGGTGAACGTCTTCTGCTGGATCCCGTACACCCCGGGCGACCCCTCGACGTCCCGCAGCCCCAGCTCGACGGTGACCTTGGTCCCCGGGGCCCAGTACTCCTCGGGGCGGAAGTCGAGGCGGTCGGCGCCGAACCAGTGCGGGCGGATCTCGACGGCGGGTTCCGCGGTGACGCGGACGGCGCGTTCGACGGCGGCGCGGTTCCTCAGTTCCCGGTTGAACTCCAGGGAGACGATCATTCCGGTGCCGACGGTGGCGCGGTTCTCCGGGGTGACGTATCCGATGAACCGCTCATCGGGCACGTACGTGGTGAAAGTCGTGTGCCGGGCCGAACGGCGTCCGTGGGCATCGAGGGCCACGACGTCGACCGTGTACCTGGCGGCCAGCGCGAGCCGCGCGTCGTCGGGCCGCCAGGACAGCCCGTCGTCCGAGATCCGCCCGGCCACCTCCGCCTCCTGCGCGTCCTGCGCCTTCACGACCTTCACAGACTCCAGGCGCCCGCTGGGCACCCGTACGAGAAGGGGGTTGTCGGGGCGCACGGCACGGCTGCCGTCGTCCGGGGAGACGCGGATCACGTCCTCCCGCCCCCGGGGTTTCCCGAACACCGAGTCCGTCCCGCCCACCCCCTCCGAAGTGCAGCCGGCGGCTCCGGCCAGCAGTCCTGCCCATGTCAGTACGGCGGCCAGCCCGGCCCTCGCGCGCCGAGCGCGCCCAGTTTCGTGCCTCACGCAGGACCCAACGACGCGGCCCGCCCTGGGGAAACGTGAGTGCGAGCCATGCTCTGGGCAGAACAGGGGGGAGAACGACGCGACAGGGCGCCGCGGCCGGGACGCCACGGCCCCTGTACCCGCTTCGTTCCACTCGTTCCACGAGCCGCAGGAGGCGGAGAGGTGTCCAGCGCAGCCGAGGAGAAGGCGGTGGCGGATCAGCGCGCCGTCGAGGAGAGGCACCCCGCCGCCGTATTGCCCGACACCGTGCTGAACGGCGCACCGCGCGCCGCGCTGCCCACCGTGCCCGTGTGGCCGGGAACCCCGATGCCACTGGGCGCGCGTTTCCGCACGGGCCCGGACGGGGTGTCGGGCACCAACTTCGCGCTGTGGGCGGGTGGGGCGGAGTCGGTGGAGCTGTGCCTGTTCGGCGAGGTGGAGGAGGGCGCGGGCGAGGTGGAGACCCGTGTGCCCCTCACCGAGCTGACGCACGAGATCTGGCACGGCTTCGTGCCCGGGGTCATGCCGGGCCAGCGGTACGGCTACCGCGTGCACGGCCGCTGGGACCCCTGGACGGGCGCCCGCTGGAACCCGGCGAAGCTGCTCCTGGACCCGTACGCGCGTGCGGTGGACGGCGACTTCGACCTGCCTCCCGAGGTGTACGGGCATGTCCGCGACTGGCCCCAGCAGCAGGTCGCGGACACCGTGCGCGACGACCGCGACTCGGCGCCGTACGTCCCGAAGGGCGTCGTCGTCCACGACGACACCACCGACGACGAGTGGGAGGACGACCGCCGCCCGAAGACCCCGTGGGCGGACTCGGTGATCTATGAGGTCCATGTGAAGGGCTTCACGAAACTCCACCCGGGCATCCCGGAGGAACTGCGGGGCACGTACGCGGGCCTGGCCCACCCGGCAGCGATAGAGCACCTGGTGCGGCTGGGAGTGACGGCGGTGGAGCTGCTCCCTGTCCACCAGTTCGCGCACGAGGACCACCTGCTGCGCCGGGGCATGAAGAACTACTGGGGCTACAACTCGATCGGCTACTTCGCCCCGCACGCCGGGTACGCGGCGACGGGTACGGCGGGCCGGCAGGTCGGCGAGTTCAAGCGCATGGTGCGCGCGCTGCACGCGGCGGGCATCGAGGTCATCCTCGACGTGGTCTACAACCACACGGCGGAGGCGGACGAACGCGGCCCGACCCTGTCCCTGCGGGGCATCGACAACAGGGGCTACTACCGCCTGCAGAACGACGCACGCCGCTACACGGACTACACAGGCTGCGGAAACACGCTCCACGTGGTCCAGCCGCACGTACTGCGCCTGATCACGGACTCGCTGCGGTACTGGGTGACGGAGATGGGGGTGGACGGCTTCCGCTTCGACCTGGCGGCGGCCCTGGCCCGCTCGATGCACGACGTCGACATGCTGTCCCCGTTCCTGGCGGTGATCGCGCAGGACCCGGTGCTGCGGCGGGTGAAGCTGATCGCGGAGCCGTGGGACGTGGGGTCAGGGGGCTATCAAGTGGGCGCGTTCCCGCCCCTCTGGACGGAGTGGAACGACCGCTACCGCAACGCGGTACGGGACTTCTGGCGGGGCGCACTGCCGGACGTGAGGGACCTCGGCTACCGCCTGTCGGGCTCAAGCGACTTGTACGCATGGGGCGGTCGCAGGCCCTACGCCTCGGTCAACTTCGTGACGGCGCACGACGGTTTCACCCTGCGGGACCTGGTGTCGTACGAGCGGAAGCACAACGAGGCCAACGGCGAGGGCAATCGGGACGGCACGGACGACAACCGCGCCTGGAACTGCGGCACGGAGGGAGAGACGGAGGACGAGCGGGTACTGGCGCTGCGGCGCCGCCAGTTGAGGAACTTGATGACCACATTGCTGCTGTCGACGGGTGTTCCGATGCTGGTCGCAGGCGACGAGCTGGGCCGTACGCAAGGCGGCAACAACAACGCGTACTGCCAGGACAACGAGATCAGCTGGGTGGACTGGAGCCTGCTTGAGGACCCGGGCTGGCGGGCGCTCACCGAACTGACGGCCCGTCTCATCGAGTTGCGCCACCGCCACCCCGTACTGCGCCGCCGGGCGTTCTTCTCCGGCCGGGCCCATTCGGCCGACGGGCTGCGGGACCTGGCCTGGTTCACCGCCGGGGGCACGGAGATGACGGAACGGGACTGGTACGCGCCGGCGGCGACCCTGGGCATGTACCTCTCGGGCCGCGACATCCCGGGCCGCGACGCCCGGGGCGCCCCGATCGTCGACGACAGCTTCCTGGCGGTCCTGCACGCGGGCGACCGCCCGACGGACTTCGCACTGCCGGGGGCGCCTTGGGCGGAACGGTACGAGGTGGTCGTCGACACGTCGCGGGAGGAGCAGGGGGAGGCGCCGGGGGTGGAGTACCGGGCGGGTGAGGTGATCAGGGTGCCGGGGAGGGCTGTGGTGTTGTTGCGGGTGGTGGGGTGAGGGGTGCCCGTGAAGCCGGCCGCCGTCAGCACGGGCGTTGTCAGGTATGGGTGCCGAAGTACGCGGCGGCCGCGTCGATGAAGCGGTCGTGTGCGGCACGTGCGGTGTCCTGCGCCACGGTGAGTTCCTCGATGCTCGTGGCGGCGTCGACCATGTCGTAGGTGGCGACGACCATGGCCTGTGCCGTGGCATGGACCGCCGGATCAGGCACGAGGAGCCGCAGTGCGACCAGGGGCCGGGTGATGGCGGAGCGGGTGGAGTGAGACCTCGATCGGAGTTCTTCCAGTGCGGCGTCGTCGGCGCCGCGCAGCCGGGCCTCCCCGCGCATCCACAGGGCCCGGCGGTGGTCGGAGCCGGCGGAGGCGAGTGTGGTCACCGCGTCGAGCCGGTCACGGCGCAACTGCTCAGCGGCGGCCGCGCGTTCGGCACGGCCGGCCGCCAGGTGCTGGAACGTGCCGGTGACGATCGATCCGAGGAGCGTCCCGACGACGGCGAGGACAGTGGCGACCATCAGCCGCTTCCCAGGGAGGGCTGTCCCTGGGCCAGGGAGCGAGCCCGCGCGAGGCGTCGTTCCAGGCCCGCCCGGCGGTCCGGCCATTCCTCCGCCGTGATCGAGAAGATCGCGGAGTCCCGGAGCCTGCCCTCCTCGCCCGGTACCCAGGACGGGGACCAGTTGCGCAGCACCCCCTCGAAGTGGGCGCCCGTTCTTTCGATCGCCGCACGGGAGCGGGTGTTGCGGGCGTCCGTCTTCAGGTCCACGCGGGCCACCTGCCAGGTCTCGAACGCATGCCGGAACAGGAGGTACTTGGCCTCGGGGTTCAGGCCGGTGCGCTGGGCCGAGGCCGCGAGCCAGGTGTAGCCGATCTCGATCGCGCACAGGCCGTCGCCCGCCGGCCACAGCCTCGGTTCCCAGTAGGCCGTGGTGCCCACCGCGCGCCCCGAGGCCCGGTCCACCTGCGCGTACGGAGCCAGCAGTCCGGCGGCGGCCCGGGCGTGCTGGGCGTCGATGTACTCGCCGATCTCCGCCGCCCTCGGTACCGAGGTGAAGCGGTACGAGCCGCGGTCCTCCTCCGCCGCCTCGGCCAGGTCCGGTGCGTGGCGGTGGTCCAGGGGCTCCAGGCGTACGCGGGAGCCCTCCAGAACCGGTCCGGCAAGTTTGAAGCTCATTGATCACCCGTCCAGCGCGGCACGACGTCGTCGGTTCCGTAGCGTTCCAGAGCCGGTGCCTCGTGTCGCGTGAATTCCGTGCCGGTTCCGGTCCGTGGACAGCTTCTTGACGCCCCTGGCGTCCCCCTGGCACCGTCCATGACCATGAGGAACTCCGCCGGTCTCCGCCGCGCGCACATCGCGCTCGTGGAACGGCGTCATGTCGACCTGTGCCGGCAGTCCAGCGCCATCTGTCGCTGAGCCCACGGTCCCTTCCTTCACCTACTTCCCTTAGGTGTCCCCTTCGTGGGCCCCCTCTGCCCTAAGGAACTCCCGCATGCCCGAAATATCCCGGCGTACGTTCGGTGGTCTCGTCGGTGGCGGTGCCGTCACCGCCGTTGCCGCCGCCGGTACGACTCCTGCCGCTGCCGCCGAGCGTCCGTTCCGGGCCCGTACGGCCGGACAGCACGGCAGACGCCGTCCCAACCTCCTCGTCATCCTCGGCGACGACCTCGGCTGGGCCGACCTCTCCTCCTACGGCGCCCCGCACATCAAGACGCCCAACCTGGACCGGCTCGCCCGGCAGGGGGTCAGGTTCACCGACGCCTACTCCGGGTCCGCGACCTGCTCGCCGACCCGCTTCAGTCTGTACACGGGGAGGTATCCGGGGCGTACCCCGGGCGGGCTCGCCGAGCCGATCGCCAACAGGACGCAGGGGCTCGACCCCGAACACCCCACCCTCGCCTCCCTGTTGAAGAAGGCCGGCTACTCCACCGCGCTCATCGGCAAGTGGCACTGCGGCTGGCTGCCCGACTACAGCCCCACCAAGTCCGGGTGGGACGAGTTCTTCGGCAATCACGGGGGTGTGCTGGAGTACTTCTCCAAGCTCGGCCAGCTCGGCGACCACGACCTGTACGAGGGCGACGCCGAGTATCAGGACCTGCGGTACTACACCGAGGTCCTCACCGAGCGGGCCGTCGAGTACGTCGGCCGGGACCACGGCGACAAGCCCTGGCTGCTCAACCTCAACTTCACCACCCCGCACTGGCCCTGGCTCGCCGAGGGCGACGAGGAGACCGGTGCCGAGATCGCCGCGAAGATCCGGGCCGCCAAGACCCAGGCCGAGATCAGCAAGGCCCTCAACCACTACGACGGCGGCTCCGTCGAGAAGTACACGGAGATGGTGCAGAGCCTGGACGCGGCCGTCGGTGAGGTGCTCGCCGCCCTGCGCCGCTCGGGGCAGGAGGAGAACACGCTGGTGTACTTCGCCAGCGACAACGGCGGTGAGCGCTGGTCGTACCTGTGGCCGCTGAGCGGCGAGAAGTTCGTGCTCCAGGAGGGCGGCATCCGGGTGCCGACGATCGTGCGCTGGCCCGCCGGGATCGACGGGCGCCAGGTCAGCCACGTACCCAACTTCTCCCCCGACTGGACGGCGACCTTCCTGGAGCTGGGCGGTGCCCGGCCCGATCCGGCCTACCCGCTGGACGGGACCAGTCTCGGCGGGTATCTGCTGCTGGACGAAGAACTGCCCGAGCGGGATCTGTTCTGGCGGGTGCGGGCCAACCGGGCGCTGCGGCGCGGGGATTGGAAGTACTACCAGGACGCCGCGAAGACCGATCATCTGTACAACCTGGCCGCCGACTCCCGCGAGCAGGCCGATCTCGCCCCGGACCGGCCCGAGGTGCTCGCCGAGCTGAAGGCCGCCTGGGAGGAGATCGCCAACGGGCTTCTGCCGTACCCGAGTTAGTCGAGGCGGCCGAACCAACCGGCCGAACTAGCCGAGAATCCCTCGCTGGTACGCCGTCGCCACCGCCGCCGCGCGGTCCTTCACGCCCAACTTGCCGTACAGGTGGGTGAGATGGGTCTTCACCGTGGCCTCGCTGATGAACAGGACGCGGGCGATCTCCCGGTTCGACGTGCCCTTGGCGACCAGGGCCAGGACCTCGCGTTCGCGGGCGGAGAGGGGCTCGTTGCCCGGGGTGCGGACGGCCGAGACCAGGCGGGAGGCGACCGCCGGGGAGAGGACCGTACGGCCCTGGGCGGCGGCCCGTACCGCTGTGAAGAGTTCGTCCCTCGGGGCGTCCTTGAGGAGGTAGCCGGTCGCGCCCGCCTCGATCGCGGGGAGGGTGTCGGAGTCCGTGTCGTACGTCGTGAGGACGAGGATCTTCGCCCGGGCGCCGGTCCGTGTCAGCTCCGCGATGGCCTCCACGCCTCCCCCGCCCGGCATGCGCAGGTCCATCAGGATCACGTCCGGGTCGAGGGCGGTGGCCAGGGTTACCGCCTCCACGCCGTTCGACGCCTCGGCCAGCACCGTGAAGCCCGGCGCCGACTCGAACATGCCGCGCAGACCGTCCCGTACCACCGGGTGGTCGTCGACGATCAGGAGGGTGATGGGCAGGTCAGCTGTCATGGGGGACCAACGGTACGCGTGCCGAGACCGCCGTGCCGTGGCCCCGCTCCGACTCCAGGGTGAGTGAGCCCGCGATGCGTTCGGCGCGGGCGCGCATGCCGTCGAGGCCGAAGCCTCCCGTGCCGGTGCGTTCGCGGACGGCGAGCGGGTCGAAGCCCTGGCCGTCGTCGCGGATGTCGAGGATCACCTCGTCGCCGAGGTAGGTGAGGGTGACGCCGACCCGGGTCGCGCGGGCGTGCCGGGAGGCGTTCGACAGGGCTTCCTGGGCGATGCGCAGGAGGGTTGCCGAGAGTTCCGCGTGGAGTTGCTCCGACGCTCCGGTGACCGTGAACTCGGCGCGTACGCCTGTCCGTTCGGCCCAGTCGGCGACCGTCTTCCGCAGGGCGCCCGGCAGTCCGTCGTTCTCCAGGGCCACGGGAGCCAGGTTCTGTACGGAGCGGCGAGCCTCGCCGAGGCTGTGGCGGGCCAGCTTCATGGCGCGGTCGATGTGCTCGCGTGCCAGGGTCCGGTCGGGGGTGTTCGTCACCACCTGGAGCTGGGCGATGATCCCGGTCAGGGCCTGGGCGATGGTGTCGTGGATCTCGGCGGCCAGCCGACGGCGTTCGTCGGCGACGCCCGCCTCCCTTGCCTGGACGAGGAGTTGGGCGTGCAGAGCGGCGTTCTCGTCGAGGGCCTGCTGCAACGCCGTGTTGGTGCGCTCGAGTTCGGCGATGGTGACGGCCCGGTCGCGAGAGCGCTGCTCCTGCTGCTGGGCGACATGGCCGGCCAGCCCCAGCATGGCGGTGTTCGTCAGCAGCATCACGCCGAACAGCGGCCACTGGACGAAGCTGTGGAAGGGCAGCCCACCGGCCTGCGTGCCCGCCACCACGACGGCGGTGGCGAAGAGACCGAACCGCTGCCGCCACGGTCCGACGATCGTCTCGTCGCTGTCGAAGTAGCCGGTGGCCGCGAAGAACCCGAAGAACGGGTTGATCCAGGTGAGGGCGAAGGAGATCGCCCAGCGCAGACCGTAGTAGACGGTCCCGCGCCAGGACGGGGTACGGGGGCCGCGGCGGGGCCCGTGCCACAGCTGGAGCAGGACCGCGGCGAGCACCAGTGCCCCGGCCGCGTACCACTCGGCGCGGCTCCCCACCAGCCCGCCGGCGACGACCGTGAGCAGGCTGGAGACGGCGAGCAGCCCGTAGACCCCCCAGGTGTGGACCTGGTCCTGACGGTGCTCGATCTGGTCCTGGTCCTGGTCCACCGCGGTCATGTCCCCGGTCTGCGCGGTCATCTCCCCAGTCTGCACGGGCTCTCGCCCGCCCCCGCCTACTCCCACCGGAACCAGCGCGCGGCGCCCGCCGTCAGCAGCACCGTCCAGGCCACCAGCACGCCCAGGTGGTCCCAGCCGGGCCAGTCCCCCGCCGCCGCCTGGTTCAGCGCCTGCGCCGCCGCGCCGAACGGTGTGTACCCGACGATCCTGGCCAGCACGTCCGGCATGGTCTGCACCGGCGCCCACACGCCCGCGCAGAACATCGCCGGGAAGAACACGGCCGAGCCGATCGCCGCCGCGATCTTCGTCGAGCGGGAGAGAGCGGAGACGAGGGCGCCCAGGGCGAGGGCGGCCAGCACGGCCAGGATCAGGGCGAGGACGTAACCGAAGGGCTGCTCGGGCAGTCGTACGTCGAAGGCCAGGCGGCCCACGACGAGGGCTGTGAGTGCCGACGCCAGGGCGGCACCGCCGTAGACCGTCATCTGCGCGGACAGCAGGGTGGAGGGACGGACCGGTGTGGTCGACATGCGACGCAGGATGCCCTGCTCGCGATAGCCGGTGAGGGTCTGCGGCATCGACTGGAGGCCGCCCACGATCATGCCGAGCAGCACGGCCACCGGAACGTAGGCGTCCACCGGGCGCAGGCCGTCGAAGGCCGGGTCGGGGTCGCGGAAGGACGGGATGGAGCCGAGGATCACCAGCAGGATGGTCGGGAACAGCAGGACCCAGAACAGCGCGCCCGGCTCGCGCCGGAAGAGCCGGACCTCGGTCCTCAGTACGGACGTACTGCTCATGCCGCCTCCTCCTTCGTGAGGTCGAGGAACGCGTCGTCCAACGTGGCGTCGGTGACACGGAGTTGGTGGGCCGTGACATGGCTGCGGGCGAGGAGGGTGATGACGGCGTTGACGGTCTCGTCGGTGCCGGAGAGGGTGACCCGGCCGTCCTTGTACTCGACCGACGCGAGCGCCGGAAGCGCGGTCAGGGCGTCCTCGGGCAGGGGCCCGGACGGCGTGAAGCTGATCACCGTGGCGCCCGCCGAGCGGCGGATCAGGCCGGCCGGGGTGTCCAGGGCGGCGATCCGCCCCTTGTCGATCACGGCGATCCGGTCGCAGAGCCGCTGCGCCTCCTCCATGAAGTGGGTGACCAGGAGGACGGTCACCCCGCTCGCCCGTACGTCCTCGATGAGCTGCCAGGTGTCCCGGCGGGCGCGGGGGTCGAGTCCGGTGGTCAGTTCGTCGAGGACGACGACCCTGGGGTTGCCGATGAGCGCGAGCGCGATGAACAGGCGCTGTTTCTGGCCACCGGAGAGCTTGCCGAACCTGGCGGTGAGCCGGTCGGTCAGGCCGAGGCGTTCGGCCAGCGGACGCCAGTCGGCCGGGTGCGGATAGAAGGCCGCGTACAGCTCAAGGGCCTCGCGGACGGTCAGTTTGGCCTGCAGCTCGCTCTGCTGGAGCTGGGCGCCCAGGACGCGGCTGGTGGCCTCGTGGTCGGTGACCGGGTCGAGGCCGGTGACCCGGACCCGGCCCGCGTCGGGCACCCGCAGGCCCTCGACGCACTCGACGGTGGTGGTCTTGCCGGCGCCGTTCGGGCCGAGGATCCCGAAGATCTCGCCCTCCTCGACGGCGAAGGAGACGCCGTCCACGACCGGCCGGCCACCGTAGGACTTGCGCAGTTCGTTCACTTCGATGACGGACATGGCATCAGGTTCGCGGTCGGGGCGGGGGCGGCACATCGGCCGACGCGCTCGGACCGGCATCAGCCGATCGGTTGATGCGCCCGTACGACCGACCGCACGACCGACCGCACGACCGACCGTACGGTCTCTCGAACACGCAGGTCGTAGGACCAGCGCCCGACCTGATCCGGGTCAAAACTCGGTAGGCACTGTCAGTGGTGGTCCGTAGGCTCGCTCTTGATGCCCACGACACGTGCAAACACCAAGGAACCCGAAACCGCGAACAACCGTGGCCGTTCCGCTGTACGTACGCTGCTGCGCCTGTGGCCGTATGTACGGCCGGTGCGTGTACGGCTGTTCAGCGCCGCGTTCGTCGCCATACTCGCGTCGTGCATGGGGCTGGTGATCCCGCTCGTCCTGAAGTGGATGGTGGACGGACCGATCGCCGACCGTGACTCGCGCGGCGTGTGGCTCGGGGCGCTGTGGCTGCTGCTGCTCGGGCTCGGGGAGGCGCTGCTGTTCGGGCTGCGGCGGTGGCTGGTGGCCCGGCCGCTGGCGGGGGTCGAGGCGGCGATGCGGGCGGATCTGTACCAGCGGCTCCAGCGGCTGCCGGTCGCCTTCCACGACCGCTGGCCGTCCGGACAACTGCTCTCCCGGGCAACTTCGGACCTGATGCTGCTGCGCATGTTCCTCGCCTTCCCCCTCACATTCCTGCTGGTCAACGCGGTGACGATCCTGGTAGGCGTGATCATCATGCTGGTCCAGGACTGGTCGCTGGGGCTGGTGATCCTGGGACCCGCCATCCCCGTACTGATCGTGTGCATCGTCTTCGAGCGGCGCTACCACCTCGTGGCCCGGCGGGCCCAGGACCAGGTGGGCGACCTGACGACGGTCGTCGAGGAGAGCGTGCTCGGCATCCGGATCATCAAGGGGTTCGGCCGACACCGCAGCCAGGCACGCGCCTTCCGCGAACTGGCACGGACCCTGCGCGGCACCGAACTGCACAAGGCCCGCCTGCTGTCGTCGATCTGGGCGGTGATCGTCACCCTGCCGGAACTGGCGATCGGAGCGGCACTGGTGCTGGGCACCGTGCAGGTGGCCGACGGCGACCTCTCGGCAGGCACCCTGGTCGCCTTCCTGTCGACGGCCCTCGCCCTGCGCTGGCCCGTCGACTCCATCGGCTTCCTCCTGGCAATGAGCCAGGACGCGGCGACAGCCACGGAACGGTACTTCGAGGTGATGGACGAGGGGCCGGAGGGAGCGGATGAGGCAGGGGAGGCGGGGAGCAAGGCGGTCCCCGGCGGCGGTGTCCCTGCGTCGGCCTCCGGCGGGGCCGGTGCGGCCGGTGGAGCCGGTGCGGCCGGTGGAGCCGGTGCGGCCGGTGGAGCCGGTGCGGCCGGTGGAGCCGGTGCGGCCGGTGGAGCCGGTGCGGCCGGTGGAGCCGGTGCGGCCGGTGGAGCCGGTGCGGCCGGTGTGCCTGATGCGGCGGGTGCCTCCGCCGCGACCGACGGGCACGCGACCCCCAACGGCCACTACGGCGCCCCCAAAGGGGCGCGGGGAACTGCGCGACCAGCCCCCACCGGGCCCGCAGCCAACAACCCGCGACCCGGCGAAGCCATGCCGCCGCGCCCGGGCGCGTCCGACACGGCCGACGCCAGCCGCGGCCTGCACTTCCACAACGTCACCTTCCGGTACCCCGACGCCCCCGACAACTCCCCTCCCGTCCTCGACCGCGTCGACCTCCACATCCGTCCAGGTGAGTCCATGGCCCTCGTCGGGACGACCGGCAGCGGCAAGACCACGCTGACCGCGCTCGTCCCCCGACTGCACGAGGTGACCTCGGGGCGTATCACCCTCGACGGGCACGACATCTCCGCCCTGCCCAGAGAAGAGCTGCGCGCCCTGGTCGCCGTCGCCTTCGAGGAGCCCACCCTCTTCTCGGCGAGCGTCGGCGAGAACGTCCTCATGGGGGCCGGGGAGGAAGCAGGAGAGGCCGAGTTGCGGCACGCGCTGTCCGTCGCTCAGGCCGATTTCGTGCACTCCCTCCCGCAGGGCATCGACACCCAGGTCGGCGAGCAGGGCCTCAGCCTCTCCGGCGGCCAGCGGCAGCGGCTCGCGCTGGCCCGCGCGGTCGTGGGCAAGCCCAGATTCCTCGTCCTCGACGACCCCCTGTCCGCGCTGGACGTGCACACGGAGGCCGCCGTCGAGGCCGCGCTGCGCCGGGTCCTCGCCGACACCACCGCCCTGATCGTGGCGCACCGCCCGTCCACGGTCCTGCTCGCCGACCGTGTCGCCCTGCTCTCCGGCGGCCGGGTCGCCGCCGTGGGCACGCACCACGAGCTCCTGCGGACGAACGCCGAGTACGCCTGGCTGATGGCCGGCGCGGACGAGGAGACCGACCGCGACCACGGCCACGGCCACGACGACAGCAGCAGCAGCACCGACAGCTTCGAGGAGGCCGCCCGATGACGGCGCCCACGACGACCGCGCCGACCCCCGACGACGAACAACCCCCCGAGCCCCAGACGGAGGCCGCTCTCACCACTGCCCAACTCCCCGCCCCCGGCGACCCCTTCGACCAGGACGACCTCCCCACCCCCAAGGGCGCCACCGCCGGCCTGCTCCGCTCCCTCCTCGCCCCGATGAAGGGCCGGGTCGTCCTCACCGCCGTGCTTCTGCTGCTCCAGCAGGCGGCCGTCCAGGCGGGCCCGCTGCTCGTCGCCTACGCGATCGACAGTGCCGTACCGGCCTTCCGCGACCACGACAACGGACCGCTCGTCGCCGTCGGCGTCGGCTATCTCCTCTGCGCGCTGGCCTCCGGCGGGCTCCAGTACTGGTTCATCGGATCCGCCGCCCGGGTCAGCCAGGACGCCCTGCTCGATCTGCGCGGCCGGATCTTCCGGCACGCGCAGGCCCTCAGCCTCGACTTCCACGAGCGCTACACCTCGGGCCGGCTGATCTCCCGTTCCACGGCGGACGTCGAGTCGCTGCGCGAGCTGCTGAACGACGGACTGCAGGAACTCGTCACCGTCGCCCTGTCGTTCGCGTACATCTCGGCGACCCTGCTCTGGCTGGACT
This sequence comes from Streptomyces sp. GQFP, assembly GCF_021545335.1. GTDB lineage: Bacteria > Actinomycetota > Actinomycetes > Streptomycetales > Streptomycetaceae > Streptomyces. The sequence goes on from NZ_CP089312.1 coordinate 2,704,526, forward strand.
TCGGCCTCGGCGCGCTCGCCGTCGCGTCCTTCGTCCCCCTCGGCCTCCTCATCCGGTCCTACCGCCGCCGGGCCGGCCGCGTGTACGGGCTGCGGTCCACCGCCATCGCCTCCGTCATCGTCAAGTTCGTCGAGACGATGAACGGCATCCGGCCGGTGCGCGCGTTCCGCCGCGAGGCCGTCAACGACGCCGAGTTCGCGGTCCTCAACAAGCGGCACGAGCGCAGGAACGGCGACGCGCTGCTGGAGATGGCCCGTTACGTCGTCAGCTCCCGCGTCGTCGCCAACACCGCTGTCGCGGCGATGGTGTTGTGGGGCGCCCACCGCGTCGCGGACGACTCGCTCGAACTGGGTGTGCTGGCCGCCGCCGTGCTGTATCTGCGCCGGCTGTACGACCCCATCGACCGGCTCGGCATGTTCCTCAACTCCTATCAGTCGGCCACCGCCTCCCTGGAGAAGATCTCCGGGCTGCTCGCCCAGACACCCTCCGTCCCCGAACCGTCAACTCCCAAGCCGCTTCCGGTACTTGAGTCCGAGCACCCCGGTCGCGAGGTCGTCTTCGACGAGGTCCGGTTCGCGTACCGCACCGGCGGCGAGGTGCTGCCCCGCTTCGACCTCACCCTCCCGGCCGGGCAGACCGTCGCCGTCGTCGGCTCGACCGGCGCGGGCAAGTCCACCCTGGCCAAGCTGCTCGCCCGCTTCTACGACCCCACCGAGGGGCGGATCCTCCTCGACGACGTCGATCTCCGCGACCTTTCCAACTCCGAGCTGCGGCGCGGGGTCGTGATGGTGACGCAGGAGGCCTTCCTGTTCTCCGGGAGCGTCGCCGACAACATCGCCATAGGCCGCCCGGACGCCGAGCGCGAGGAGATCGAGCGGGCGGCGAAGGCGATCGGCGCGCACGATTTCATCAGCGCCCTGCCCGAGGGCTACGACACGGACGTACGCAAACGAGGCGGCCGAATCTCCGCCGGGCAGCGCCAACTGGTCGCGTTCGCACGGGCGTTGCTCGCCGATCCGGCAGTGCTGATCCTCGACGAGGCGACCAGCTCGCTGGACATCCCGGGTGAACGGGCCGTGCAGCGCGCGATGTCGACGGTGCTGAACGGTCGTACGGCCGTGGTCATCGCGCACCGGCTGTCGACCGTGGAGATCGCCGACCGGGTGCTGGTGATGGAGCACGGGCGGGTCGTCGAGGACGGGCCGCCGGCCGAACTCATCGCCGGTACGGGCCGGTTCGCGGATCTGCACCGGGCCTGGCGGGACAGCCTTGCATGAGTACGTGAGCCACAAGTACAGGACAACAGGCACAGGACGGGACCGGGGGACGGCGGAGAAATGATCGACGCGTACGAGGATCCCGGCACGCCCGACTCCCGGGGCCCCGCCCGTTATCTGCTGTGGCTGGTGCGGCAGCAGTGGCGGCGGTGTGCGGTCGGGGCGCTGCTGGGCAGCAGCTGGACGACGCTGATGGCGTTGACGCCGTATCTGCTGTCCCGGGCCGTCGACGACGGTCTCGAACCGGGCGACCAGGCCGTGCTGGCGGGCTGGGCGGGCGTGATTCTCGCCGTCGGGACGTTCAGCGCGTGGCTGAGCATCATGCGGCACCGGACGATGACCCGGATCCGGATGGACGCCAACTTCCGCACGGTCAAGGTCGTGATCGGGCAGGCCGTGCGGCTGGGGGCGGCGCTGCCCCGGCAGGTCGGGGCCGGGGAGGTCGTCACGATCGGCGTCGGCGATGTGTCGACGATCGCCCAGTCGCTGACGTTCGTCGGGCCGGGCGTCGGCGCGTTCGTCTCCTACTGCGTGGTCGCCGGACTGCTGCTGTCGGTGTCACCGGCGCTCGCCGCCGTGATCCTGCTCGGCGTGCCCGTCGTCGCCGTGCTCATCGGACCGTTGCTGGGGCGGCTGCAGGGAGTCGAGGCGTCGTACCGGGACCGCCAGGGCATCCTGACCGCCCGGATCGGCGACCTCTCGGGCGGGCTGCGTGTCCTCAACGGCCTCGGCGGCAAAGGGCTGTTCGCCGACGCCTTCCGCCGTGACTCGCGCCGCCTCCAGGAACAGGGGTACCGGGTCGGGTCGGTGAGCAGCTGGATCCAGGCGCTCGGGGTCGGCCTGCCGACCCTGTTCCTGGCCGTGGTGACCTGGCTCGCGGCCCGGCTGGCCGCCCAAGGGGACATCTCCGTGGGCGAGTTGGTGTCGGTGTACGGCTATGTCGCCGTGCTGATCGTGCCGGTGGCGTTCTTCATCGAGTGCGGTTTCCAGATCAGCCGCGCGTTGGTGGCGGCGAGGCGGGTCGTACGGTTCCTGGCGTTGGAGCCGGGCAACGACAGCGGCGTCCTGGACGCGCCCGTGTCTCCCGCCCCGCTGCACGACCCGGACTCCGGCGTGACCGTCGTACCGGGGCGGCTGACCGCCCTCGCCGGTGCCCGGCCCGCCGATGCCGTGGCCGTCGTCGACCGGCTCGGCCGGTTCGCCCCGTCGGCGGCGACCTGGGGCGGCGTACGGCTCGACGAGATCGCCCCGTCCCAGGTGCGCGACCGCATCCTGGTCGCCGACAACGAGGCCGACCTGTTCGCCGGGACGCTGCGCGAACTGGTCTCCGGGCGCCGGGAGTTGAGCGAGGCGGCCATCGCACGCGCGGTGCACGCGGCCGTCGCCGACGACATCGTCCTCGGGCTGCCGGACGGCCTCGACTCGGCGATCGACGCCCAGGGCCGCAACCTCTCGGGCGGTCAGCGCCAGCGCGTACGCCTGGTGCGGGCACTGCTCGCCGACCCCGAGGTGCTGTTGGCCGTCGAACCGACGTCGGCACTGGACGCCCACACCGAGGCCGCGGTAGCGGACCGGCTGCGCTGCGACCGCATGGACCGTACGACAGTCGTCGCCTCCACCTCACCCCTGCTGCTGGACCGGGCGGACACCGTGTACTACCTGGTCGACGGCAAGACAGCGGCCGTAGGCACCCACCAGCGGCTCCTCGCGGAGGAACCGGGTTACCGGGCCCTGGTGGCCCGCGACACGGACGAGATAGACGAAGAGGACGGCTTGGAAAGCATCGAGGAGTCCGTACGGTGAGCGCCCAACTGCCCGTCGCCGACGCGGCCGATGTCCGCCGGGCCGCCGTCCGGCTCATCCGCGCCGACGCTCCCGCCTTCGCCGCACTCCTGCTGCTCAACTCCCTCGCTGCCGGTGCCGGGCTTGTCGCGCCCTGGCTGGTCGGGCGGATCATCGACGAGGTGCGGGCGGGGGCCGGGGTCTCCGTCGTGGACCGGCTCGGACTTGTCATCGTCGTCTGTGCGGTGGGGCAGTTGCTGCTGGCTCGCTGGGCTCGGTACGTGGGGTACCGGTTCGGGGAGCGGACGCTCGCTCGGGTGCGGGAGGAGTTCGTCGACCGGTCGCTCGCCCTGCCCGCGTCCGTCGTGGAGCGGGCCGGAACCGGGGATCTGACGGCCCGGGGGACGGCCGACGTCAGCCAGGTCGGCACGACCCTGCGCGATGCCGGGCCCGAACTGCTCATCGCCTCGGTGGAGTGTCTGTTCATCGCCGGTGCCGTGTTCGCCCTCGATCCGCTGCTCGGGCTGGCCGCAGTGCTCGCGCAGAGCGGTATCTGGTTCGCGTTGCGCTGGTATCTGCGCCGGGCGCGCACCGCGTATCTCGCCGAGGGCTCCGCCAACTCCGAGGTCGCGGAGATCCTCGCGGCGACCGCCTCCGGCGCGCGCACGGTCGAGGCGTTCGGGCTGGCGGAGCGGCGGGTGGCGGTGAGCCGGGAGGCGCTGGACGAGTCGCGCCGCAGGCGGCTGCACACGCTGTATCTGCGGTCGATGTTCTTCCCGCCGGTGGAGGTGTCCTACGTCCTTCCCGTGACCGTTGTGCTGGTGCTGGGCGGCGCGCTGCACGGGCAGGGTGCGGTCAGCCTGGGCGCGGTCGTGGCGGCGGCCCTGTATCTGCGGCAGTTGGAGGCGCCGCTCGACCAGGTGCTCACCTGGATGGAGCAACTGCAGTCCAGCAGTGCCTCGTTCGCTCGGGTCGAGGGGCTCGGGCGGGCTCCGAAGGGCGGGTCCGAGGCATCCCCGGTACCCGTCGGTGACCGGATCGACGTGGTCGGTGTGCGGTATGCGTACGACCGTGGGGGCGAGGTGCTGCGCGGGGTCGATCTGACCGTGCGGCCGGGTGAACGGCTCGCGGTGGTGGGGCCCTCGGGCGCGGGCAAGACGACGCTGTGCCGGCTGCTCGCGGGGATCGACGAGCCTCGTTCGGGCACGGTGACCGTGGGCGGCGTACCGATCGCCGCGCTGGGGCCCGAGGAGCTGCGACGGCAGGTCGTGCTGGTCACCCAGGAGCACCATGTCTTCCTCGGCACGGTCCGGGACAATCTCCTGATCGCCGAACCGGCCGCCACGGACGCCGAGTTGTGGGCCGCGCTGGCCGCCGTAGGCGCCGCCGACTGGGTGCGCGAGCTGCCGGCCGGTCTTGACACCGAGCTGGGCCCCGACGGGGAGTCGACCGACGGTTCGCGGGCGCAGCAACTGGCCCTGGCCCGGGTCGTGTTGGCCGACCCGCACACGCTGATCCTGGACGAGGCGACGGCGCTGCTCGATCCGACGACCGCGCGTCACACCGAGCGCGCGCTGGCCGCCGTACTCGAAGGGCGGACGGTGATCGCGATCGCGCACCGGCTGCACACCGCGCACGACGCGGACCGGGTGGCCGTGATGGAGGAGGGGCTGCTCACCGAACTCGGCACGCACGAGGGGCTGGTGGCGGCGGACGGGGCGTACGCGGCGCTGTGGCGGTCGTGGCACGGGGAGCAGCAGCAGTCCGGGCCCTTGAAGGGCGAACACCCCTGAAGGGTAGACACCCCGAAGGGCGGAAGTCCTCGAAGGATGAATGGTCCGTATAGCGAACATGACCAACCGAGCAACGGACTGTTTCCAGCCAACTTCTTGACGCGGTCCTGACAGTATATGCGCTCGCCTGGCACTCTTCCCACGGCACCTTCACAGCTGCTCCACAGCAACACGTCACAAGCGACATCGCTGTGTTCGTCGCCGCGCATCCGCACGCACCTGTTCTGCCCCGGACGGACGACCACCGTCCGGTCCCCCCTGGCCGCTCGACCCGCGGCCATGCAGAAGGAGTCAGTGTTGAGACGCCAGTCCCACAGACGCACCCCCCACGCAACCCCCCACACCAGCACCACCTCGTTCTCCCGCTCCACCCAGCGACGGGTCGCCACCGGCGCCCTCGTCGCCGTAACCGCCTTGCTGGCAGCGGCCGTTCAGGCCGGTGCCGCCACCGCAGCCCCGGAGAAGGCACCGTCGGCCGCGGGCAAGGTCATACCGGGCGCCGAGTCGATCAAGCTGTCCCCCGCCCAGCGCGCCGCGCTCCTCGCCGAGGCCAACGCCACCAAGGCGGAGACCGCCAAGGAACTCGGCCTGGGCGCCAAGGAGAAGCTCGTCGTCCGTGACGTCCTCAAGGACGGCGACGGCACCGTGCACACGCGGTACGAGCGCACGTACGACGGACTCCCGGTCCTGGGCGGCGACCTGGTCGTCGACACCGCCAAGTCCGGTGCCACGGAAGGCGTCGTGAAGGCGACCCGCGCCACCATCAAGGTCGCGTCCCTGACGCCGAAGATCGCCGCCGCGAAGGCGGAGACCCAGGCGCTGGGCGCGGCGAAGGCGGAGGAGGCCAAGAGCCCCGACGTCAACAAGGCGCCGCGCAAGGTGATCTGGGCGGCGAGCGGCACCCCCGTACTCGCCTACGAGACGGTCGTCGGCGGCTTCCAGCACGACGGCACCCCGCAGGAGCTGCACGTCATCACGGACGCCACCTCGGGCGCGAAGCTGTTCGAGTGGGAGGCGGTCGAGACCGGCACCGGCAACACGGTGTACAGCGGCACGGTCGACCTCACCACCACGCAGTCCGGGTCGACGTACAACCTGACGGACGGCGCGCGCGGCGCCCACAAGACGTACAACCTGAACCGCGGCACCTCCGGCACCGGCACCCTCTTCTCGGGCTCCGACGACGTGTGGGGCAACGGCCTGCCGTCGAACCTGGAGTCGGCCGGCGCCGACGCCCACTACGGCGCGGCTCTGACCTGGGACTACTACAAGAACGTGCACGGGCGTTCCGGTATCCGGGGCGACGGCGTCGGCGCGTACTCGCGCGTCCACTACGGCAACAACTACGTCAACGCCTTCTGGCAGGACGCCTGCTTCTGCATGACGTACGGCGACGGCTCGGGCAACGCCAACCCGCTGACGTCCATCGACGTGGCCGCGCACGAGATGACGCACGGCCTCACCTCCAACACGGCCGGCCTCAACTACAGCGGTGAGTCAGGCGGGTTGAACGAGGCGACCTCGGACATCTTCGGCTCGACGGTCGAGTTCTACGCCAACAACTCCTCCGACGTCGGTGACTACCTCATCGGCGAGGAGATCAACATCAACGGCGACGGCACGCCGCTGCGTTACATGGACAAGCCGAGCAAGGACGGTTCGTCCAGGGACAGTTGGTACTCGGGCATCGGGTCGATCGACGTGCACTACTCGTCGGGTCCCGCGAACCACTTCTTCTACCTGCTCTCCGAGGGCAGCGGCGCCAAGACCATCAACGGGGTCAGCTACGACTCGGCCACCTCGGACGGGCTGCCGGTGACCGGCATCGGCCGGGACAAGGCGGAGAAGATCTGGTTCCGCGCGCTCACCACGAAGTTCACGTCGACCACCAACTACGCGGCGGCCCGCACCGGCACGCTCGCGGCGACGGGTGAGCTGTACGGCACGACGAGCGCCGAGTACACGGCCGTGCAGAACGCGTGGGCCGGTATCAACGTCGGTACACGTCCGGGCGGTGGCGGTGGCACCGGGACCTCCTTCGAGTCCACGGCCGCCGTATCGATTCCGGACAACGGTGCCGCGGTGACCTCGTCGCTCGCGGTCACCGGGATCACCGGCAACGCGCCGACCAACCTGGTCGTCACGCCGGACATCACGCACACCTGGCGCGGCGACCTCGTCGTCGATCTGGTGGCCCCTGACGGGTCGGTCTACAACCTGAAGCCGTTCAGTTCCTCGGACTCGGGCGACGACGTGAACGAGCCGTACACGGTGAACGCCTCGTCCGAGGTCGCCAACGGGACCTGGGTGTTGAGGGTCCAGGACCGGGCGGCCCAGGACGTCGGCACGATCAACGGCTGGAAGATCACGTTCCCGACGGCCTGAACACACAGCATGTAAGGGCCCGTTGGGGCACTGTTCAGAACCCGTGAACGACACGGCGCCGCCCCGGTGGATCAACTCACCGGGGCGGCGCTTCCTTTGCTGCCCCTGTACTGCGGTTTTGTTGCCACCGTGCCTGATCTTTAGCACCGCTTTACCAAGATCGCGCCGCGTTACATACACGAAACGTTCATCCGGCAGTTGGTTTTCAGCCAACATCACTTGAAGGTCATGACATGTACGCGCCCTCAATGCCACTCTTCCACCGCACGCCGCAGCAACAGCAACAGCACTCCGACTTCACAACAACCTCCGGACGTTCCCCCCAAGGCCGTCCGGATCCCCCACAAAGGAGTTCGCGTGACCCCCCTCTACGCGCGTCACAAGCGCACCACTCTGGCCATCGCCACCGCGGTCGCGGCCGGAGCCCTCCTCACCACCGGTCTGACCACCGGTGCCTCCGCGGAGAGCGAGCCGGCCGGCACCACGGCCAAGGCCGCCGCCGTGCCCGTCACCCTCTCCCCCGCGACGCGCACCGCGCTCATCAAGGAAGCCGCCGCCGAAGCCCCGGCGACCGCCGACGAGATAGGCCTCGGCGCCAAGGAGAAGCTGGTCGTCCGTGACGTCGTCAAGGACGCAGACGGCACCCTGCACACCCGCTACGAGCGCACCTACGCGGGCCTGCCGGTCCTCGGCGGCGACCTCGTCGTGCACGAGGACGCGGCCGGCGAGACCACGGGCGTGACCAAGGCGCAGAAGGCCGCCATCAAGGTCACCGACCTCACCCCCGAGGTCACGACGGCCGCCGTCGAGAAGCAGGCGGTCACCCTGGCGAAGAAGGCCGGCTCCACCAAGTCGGAGGCGTCGAACGCCCCCCGCAAGGTGATCTGGGCGGCCTCGGGCACCCCGACCCTCGCCTACGAGACCGTCGTCGGCGGCCTCCAGGAGGACGGCACCCCGAACGAGCTGCACGTCATCACGGACGCGGCCACCGGCGCCAAGCTGTACGAGTACCAGGGCATCGAGACCGGCACCGGCAAGAGCGTGTACTCGGGCACGGTCACCCTCGGCACCTACCTGTCGGGCTCGACGTACCAGCTGTACGACACCTCGCGCGGCGGCCACAAGACGTACAACAAGGCGCGCAGCACCAGTTCCTCGGCGGGCACGCTGTTCACCGACGCGGACGACACCTGGGGCACGGGCGCGGCCTCCAGCTCCTCGACCGACCAGAGCGCGGCCGTCGACGCCGCGTACGGCGCGCAGACGACGTGGGACTTCTACAAGAGCACGTTCGGCCGCAGCGGCATCAAGAACGACGGCGTCGCCGCCTACTCGCGCGTCCACTACGGCAACGCGTACGTCAACGCCTTCTGGTCCGACAGCTGCTTCTGCATGACGTACGGCGACGGTTCGGGCAACGTCAAGCCGCTCACCTCGCTGGACGTGGCGGGCCACGAGATGACCCACGGCGTCACCTCCAACACGGCGGGCCTGAACTACTCGGGCGAGTCCGGCGGCCTGAACGAGGCGACCTCCGACATCTTCGGCACGGCCGTCGAGTTCTACGCGGCGAACTCCTCCGACGTCGGTGACTACCTCATCGGCGAGGAGATCGACATCAACGGCGACGGCTCGCCGCTGCGTTACATGGACCAGCCGAGCAAGGACGGCTCGTCGGCCAACTACTGGTCGTCGTCGCTGGCCAACCTCGACGTGCACTACTCGTCCGGTCCCGCGAACCACTTCTTCTTCCTTCTCTCCGAGGGCAGCGGCAGCAAGACGATCAACGGGGTCAGCTACAACTCCCCGACGTACAACAGTTCCACGCTCACGGGCATCGGCCGCGCCAAGGCCGTCCAGATCTGGTACAAGGCGCTCACCGAGTACATGACGTCGACGACCAACTACAAGGGCGCCCGCACGGCGACCCTGTCGGCGGCCTCGGCCCTGTACGGCTCCACCAGCACGGAGTACGCGGCGGTGAACGCGGCCTGGGCGGCGGTCAACGTCACGGCGTGACCACGCAGTAGGTGAGAAGCAGGTGATCGGCGGGGCGGTACCCGGAACGAAGGCATTTCCGGGTACCGCCCCCGTCGTACGCGCATCCGCGTCCCGCACCCCCGCCGCAGGTCACCGCCACCCCCCGCCCTACCCTTGGGTCCCATGTCCTTCACGTACGCGGAGGTCGGCGCGACCCGCGAGCGCGGCTTTCGTTGTCCGCCCGGCTTTCACCACCTGAATGTACGCACCCGCATAGGCGAGGGCGAGCCGGTCTTCCGGCGCGCTTCCGAGGCCGTCCTCACCTGGGAGATGCACCGCTCGATGGGCGTGGGCATCGACGCGAGCGCCGACCGGGCGGCCCCTGACGTCGATGTCACGGTCACCCTCGCCGGTCTCATCAAGGCGCCCTGCCGGATCGTCTGGACGGTGGAGGAACACCGGCGCGCGGGCTGGGCGTACGGCACGCTGGCCGGTCACCCGGAGTGCGGCGAGGAGGCGTTCGTCGTGGACCGCACCGGTGACGGCACCGTGTGGCTGACGGTCAGCGCGTTCAGCCGCGGCGCGAAGTGGTACGCGAAGGCGGCCGGACCCGCGGCCCGGGGCCTGCAGCATGCCTACGCACGGCGGTGCGGGGTGGTCCTGCGGCGGCTGTGCGGGGAGTACGGCGAGGACTGAGCCGGGAAGCAGACGGGACCGGGCGTCGAGTACGCCGAGGTCGGCGGGGCTGCGCGAATTCCTGGCCGGGAAACCGGTCCAACTCCCCCTTTCGTACAGGCGTGCTGCGCTAATCTCGCGGTCACCCGTGCCACGCGAGAGACCAGGGCCCTCATGCCACCCCAGCACCGCAGCCGCACCGAAGCGATGGCCTATGCGGCGGCCGGTATGGAACCGCCTCCCGTGGTCCCGCTGCGCAGGAACGACCCCCGGCAGGCGGGCCCCTACCAGCTGGAGTCGCTGCTCGGCAGCGGCGGCATGGGCCGGGTCTATCTGGGCCGCGACACCAGCGGCGGTACGGGCCTCGCGGCCGTGAAGGTGATCCGGCCCGAGTACGCGGAGGACCCGCAGTTCCGGAAGCGGTTCGAGCGCGAGGTCGGCGCCCTGGACCGGATCCAGGGGGCGCACATCGTACGGCTGTTGGGCAGCGGCTGCGACGAGGACCTGGTCTGGGTCGCCACCGAGTACATACCGGGGCCCACTCTCGCCGAGGTCGTCGCGGAGCGCGGGCCGATCGGCTCGGAGGCGGCCTGGCGGCTGCTGGCCGATGTCGGGCGGGCGATCGAGGCCATCTGGCAGGCGGGGCTGGTCCATCGCGACCTCAAGCCGTCCAACGTGATCCTGGGTGCGGACGGCGCCCGCGTCATCGACTTCGGCGTCGTCCAGGCCCCCGACGGCACCGCGATCACCGTCACGGGCCAGAACGTCGGAACGCCCGCCTACATGTCCCCGGAACAGGCCAGGGGCCGCGAGGTCACCGCCGCCTCCGACGTCTTCTCGCTGGCCTCGACCCTGACGTACGCCGTCACGGGACAGGCGCCGTTCGGTGAGGGGACCGGCGTCGATGTCCTGTTCGGGGTGGCCTTCGAACCGCCCCGCGACGAGGTCCTCGACCTGGTGGGGACCGTCGACGCGGAACTGGCCGCGTTCATCCGCACCTGCCTGGACAAGAACCCCGAGCGGCGCCCCCTGCCGGAGACGGTGTTCAGGACGGCCATCGGCCACCAGCTGTCCCCGTCGTCACCGGCACCGGCCGCACCCCCTCAGGCGAAGCGCCCGAAGCCCCTCCTGGAAGCGGCGCCCCCGCCCCCTCTCGCCCCCGCCGCAACCCCCGTCCCTGCCCCCGCCTCACCCGGCGAACGCGGAAAACCCAGGAACAGGAAAATGCCGCTGGTCGCCGTCGCGGCGGCAGCCGCCCTGGTCGCCGGGGGCATCACCGCGGCGCTGCTGAGCCAGGGCGACGACCCGACATCGGCCGCCACCGGCACAGGAACCGAGACCGGCACCTCGGCCGCCCCGGACCCGCTGCCCGCCCCGACCACGACGAAGAACCCGACCACGGCACCCACCACCCCGCGCGACGCACCCACGCCCGCCCCGTCGACGACGGAGGACCAGGCGGCGCAGACGGAGCCGACCCAGGTACCCGCCCAGAACCCGGCGACGCTCGACATCCGGTCCGACGCCTGCGCGGCGGAGTTGGTGACGGGCGCCACCGGCGACTGCGTCGAGGCCCTGCAACTCCTCCTCGGCGGCCACGGCCTGTACGTCGCGGTCGACGGCCGGTTCGGCCCGGAGACCCTCGCCGCGGTGAAGGCCTTCCAGACCGAGGCCCGAACCTCCGTAGACGGCAGGGTCGGCGCCCAGACCAAGAAACTCCTGTACGCCACCCCGCGCGGCGCGGCCCGCACCGGCGCGCTGACGATGACCGAGAGCACCGGCGGCGGCTCGGTCGCCCGCTGCCTCGACGCCCGGAACGGCACGGTCGGGGTGTGGACCTGCCAGGGCACGTCCACCCAGAAGTGGGCCCTGTACCGCGTCCCCGGCCAGGACTCCCGCTACCTCGTCGTCAACCAGGGCAGCCACCGCTGCCTGGACGCCGACGCGGACACCAGCGGCACGAACGGCCAGCAGATCGGCACCAGAACCTGCGACGGCCTGGAAGCCCAGTACTGGCGGCTCGGCGACGCCGGCGAGTTCGGCGGCCAGACCTTCGTCAGCATCCCGAACGGCTACTGCCTGGACGCGGAGGCCGCCACGACGGGCCAGGAGGGCCGGACGGTACAGGGCTGGAGCTGCTCGGCCAACGGCAACCAGGCGTGGAGCTGGTCCTGACACACCGCCAGGACCAGCAGGCCAGGCCGTCCAGCGGTCGTCACCGCATCAGAACCCCCGCCCCCTCCCCCACGTCCTCCGAAGGCACCGCCACCAACCCCATCTCCGCGCTCGACGCCAGCAGCCGGTGCGCCGGCAGGATCCGCACGGTGTAGCCGTAGGGCCCGGTCCGATGCAGGGACAGCGGCCCCTCGTACAGCCAGCGCCCCTCCAGGTCGGGCCCTCCGACCGGCTTCAGCGGGACCGTCGACGCGTCGGTGATGCTGTCCTCCGAGTCGACGCGTCCCGAGACCGCCTGGACCTCGACGTCGTCGGGAGCCAGCTCACCGAGCCCCACCCGCACGCGGAGCGACAGCGTGCTTCCCAACTCGGCCGTCAGGGAGGGTGCCGAGGTCTCGACATGGTCGACCGTCACCGTGTGCCAGGCGTGCCGGACCCGGGACTTCCAGGCCGCCAACTCCCTTGCCGTGTCCGGGGTCATGGTGCGGTGGGCGCGGGCCGCCGGGGCGTACAGACGCTCCACGTACTCCCGCACCATCCGCCCCGCCAGCACCTTGGGACCGAGGTGCGTGAGGGTCTCGCGGACCATCTCGATCCAGCGGTCGGGCAGTCCGGTCTGGCCGTGCTCGTAGAACCGGGGGGTCACCCGCTGTTCGAGGAGGTCGTAGAGAGCCGCGGCCTCTACATCGTCCCGATGGTCGGGATCGGTCCCCGCGACGCCGTCCGCCGTGGGGATCGCCCAGCCGAAGTCGGGCCGGAACCATTCGTCCCACCAGCCGTCCAGGACCGAGAGGTTGAGACAGCCGTTGAGCGCCGCCTTCATCCCGCTCGTCCCGCACGCCTCCAGCGGACGCAGTGGGTTGTTCAGCCAGATGTCGCAGCCCGGGTACAGCTTCTGCGCCATCGCCATGCCGTAGTCCGGCAGGAACACGACTCGATGCCGGACCCGTGGGTCGTCTGCGAACCGCACCAGCTCCTGGATCAGGCGCTTTCCGCCGTCGTCCGCCGGGTGCGCCTTGCCCGCGACCACGATCTGGATGGGGCGTTCGGGGTGGAGCAGCAGGTCGAGGAGACGGTCGCGGTCGCGCAGCATCAGCGTCAGGCGTTTGTACGAGGGGACCCGGCGCGCGAACCCGATCGTCAGGACGTCCGGGTCGAGCACCCCCTCGATCCAGCCCAACTCGGCCGTACCCGCGCCGCGTTGACGCCAGGACGCCCGCAGCCGCTCCCGTACCTCCACCACCAACTGCTCGCGCAGGGACCGCCGTAGCTCCCAGATGTCCTGGTCCGGGATGTCCGCGACCGCGTCCCACCGGTTCGAGCCGCCGACCGTCAGCGCGTCCTCGGTACGCTCGGCGCCGATCTGCCGCGCACCGAGCCTGAACACCTCCGGCGCGACCCAAGTCGGCGCGTGCACACCGTTGGTGACCGAGGTGATCGGGACCTCGGCGGGGTCGAAGCCGGGCCACAGCCCCGCGAACATCTCGCGGCTGACCTGCCCGTGGAGAAGGGAGACCCCGTTGGCCTGGCGGCCCAACCGCAGGCCCATCACGGCCATGTTGAAGAGGTTGGGCTCGCCACCGGGGTAGGTCTCCATGCCCAGACTCAGCACGCGTTCCACGTCGATGCGCGGGAGTTCGGCGTCGGGGCCGAAGTGCCGGGCGACCAGTTCGCGGTCGAAGCGGTCGATACCGGCGGGGACGGGGGTGTGCGTAGTGAAGACGGTCCCCGCACGCACGGCCTCAAGACCCGCGTCGAAGTCCAGCCCCTTGTCGCAGAGTTCGGCGATCCGCTCCAGGCCGAGGAAGCCCGCGTGGCCCTCGTTGGTGTGGAACACCTCGGGGGCGGGGTGCCCGGTGAGCCGGCAGTACGTCCGGACCGCGCGCACTCCTCCTATGCCGAGCAGCATCTCCTGGAGCAGCCGGTGTTCGCTGCCGCCCCCGTACAGCCGGTCCGTGACGCCCCGTTCGCCGAGGTCGTTCTCCTCCACGTCCGAGTCGAGGAGCAGCAGCGGCACCCTGCCGACCTGCGCCAGCCAGACCCGGGCCCGCAGCGACCGGCCGCCGGGCAGCGCAAGGGAGACCTGGGCCGGGGAGCCGTCGGGTTCCTTGAGGAGGGCGACGGGGAGTTCGTTGGGGTCGAGGACCGGATAGGTCTCCTGCTGCCAGCCGTCCCGGGAGAGGGACTGCCGGAAGTAGCCGTGCCGGTACATGAGTCCGACGCCGATCAGCGGTACGCCGAGGTCGCTGGCCGACTTCAGATGGTCCCCGGCGAGGATGCCGAGGCCGCCGGAGTACTGCGGGAGGGCGGCCGTGATGCCGAACTCGGGGGAGAAGTAGGCGATGGCGGCGGGTAGTTCGGCTCCCTCCTGCCGAGTCTGCGTCTGGTACCAGCGGGTGCCGGTGACGTAGTCGTGGAGGTCGTCTGCGATCGCGGTGAGGCGGCGCAGGAAGCGGCGGTCCTCGGCGAGTTCGGTGAGCCGCTCGGGCGAGAGGCTGCCGAGGAGCCGTACGGGGTCGCAGTCCGCGTCGGACCAGCGTTCGGGGTCGACGGACTGGAAGAGTTCGCGGGTCTCCGCGTGCCAGGACCAGCGCAGATTGCGGGCCAGGTCGCTGAGCGGCCGGAGGGGTTCGGGGAGAACGGGACGGACGGTGAACCGACGGATCGCCTTCACATGCCACCTCGGTGGTCGCGCGTCATGTCAAGCCTTACGAGGACGCACGGCCGTGTGCGTCCGTCATCAACCCCATGACGGTATCGGGGCGGAGGCGTACGAACCACGGGGCGTGGCGGGCGTCCACACGGCAGTTGCCAGGCCCCGTACGGACGATATGGCCGGTTCCACCCCCGTAGGCCACCTTGTAACACTTCTCCCCGCACGAGAGGCTGCCCAGAAGGCCGCCCGGCGTTGGCGGCCGAGGAGGGGGAACTCCAACCATGAAACGGACGTGCACAAGACGCCTGCGCTGGGCGGCGGGCCTGACCGCCGTGGCCACCGCCTCGGTGCTTTCGGTCACCGCACCGGCCCAGGCCGCCCCGCAGGGGCACATAGTCGGCGCCGGTGAACCCGGCTCCGTCGGCGGAAGTTACCTGGTCACACTCAAGGGAGGCACGGCGGCCCCGTCGGCGGACGGCAAGAGACTCGCCGCGAAGTACGGGGCGAGAATAAGCCACACCTACAGCACCGTCCTGAACGGCTATGCCGTCCAGGCCAACGAGAGACAGGCCAGACTCCTCGCGGCGGACTCCCGCGTGGCCTCGGTCGCCCAGGACACCCGGATCACCTACGACCAGAGCACGACGTACGCCGAGGAAACGGCGTACGCCCTTGCCCGCAAGCGTGGCCAGCAGAATCCACCGTCCTGGGGCCTGGACCGGATCGACCAGGCCGCGCTGCCGCTCGACGACAGCTACTCCTCGCCCGACTCGGCGGGCAAGGGCGTCACGGTGTACGTGATCGACACCGGTATCCGCATCTCGCACAAGGACTTCGGCGGACGGGCGAGCTACGGCTGGGACTTCGTCGGCAACGACAGATGGGCGGGCGACGGTAACGGCCACGGTACGCATGTCGCGGCCACGATCGCCGGGACGGCACTCGGCGTCGCGAAGAAGGCGAAGGTCGTCTCCGTACGCGTCCTCGACAACGCGGGCGGCGGTACGACGGCGCAGGTCATCGCGGGTATCGACTGGGTGACGCGGCACGCCAGGAAGCCCGCCGTCGCCAATGTGAGCCTCGGCGGCTACCGCAACGCCCAACTGGACGCGGCGGTACGGAACTCGATCGCGTCCGGGGTGACGTACACGGTCGCGGCCGGGAACGACGGGGCATCGGCGTCGTCCTACTCACCGGCCGCCGTCAAGCAGGCGATCACGGTCGGCGCGACCGGGTGGACGGACGCCCGGGCCACCTTCTCGAACTGGGGATCGGCTCTCGATCTGTTCGCCCCTGGTGTCTCGATCACCTCGGCGTCGTACGCGAGCGACACGGGCCGGGTGGCGTTCTCGGGTACGTCGATGGCGGCGCCGCACGCGGCGGGCGCGGCGGCCCTCTACTTGGCGGAACGACCGAAATCCCGGCCGGCGCAAGTCGCCAAGGCGCTGACGTCTCTGGCGACGGCCGGGAAAGTCTCCGACAAGAGGGCCGGTTCACCGAACAAACTCCTGCGGATACCGCTCTCTTAGGGGCACTGTGCCGTTGTCGGCCCCGTCCGCCGGACGGGGCCGATGACGTTCGCGGACCTGGCTGATCCTGGGTGCAGACATACGCGCGAGTAGTTAGCAAAGTGCCGGATTGCCCACCCGAATAGGGTGGGAAGGCTCCCCCGGTACAAGACTCAGTACGCCCCGCTGGACACCCCTCCCCACATCCATCCGCCCACCCACGTTGACGCGGACAGGAGCGGTCATGCCCGCCACGCACCACTCGGCACCACCCCCGACCCCCACCCCCGGCATACCCCCGACGGCCACCACCGTCCCGTCGGCGGCAAACCAGGGGACACCCTCCCCTGCCCCGGAGAAACCCTCCCCCACCCTGGAGACACCCTCCCCGGCCCCGAAGACGTCCGCCGAGACACCACCGGAGACCTCTTCCGCCACCCGATCCACGCCACCAGAGAGCTCCTCCGCCACCCGGTCCACGCCACCGGAGCAGCCCTCCAGCACCGGTCCGACATCCCCGGACACACCGCCGGCCACCGCTCCGACAGCCCCCGGAATGCCCTCAAGCACCGCGTCGACCGCGCCCGACACGCCTTCAAGCGCTGCTTCCTCAGACCCGGGCACGCCCTCCAGCACCGCATCGACCACCCCCGACACACCCTCCAGCGCTCCTCCCTCAGCCCCGGGCACGCCCTCCAGCACCGCATCGACCACCCCCGACACACCCTCCAGCGCTCCTCCCTCAGCCCCGGACACACCCTCCAGCACCGCATCGACAGCCCCAGACACGCCCCTCACCGCCGCTCCGCCGCCCGGGGACACCCCGGCCGTCGCCGACCACCAGCCGGACCCGGACACCCCGGCCGGCAAGGGCCGACCGACGCCGGACACGCCCTCCCTAACCGGCCAACGTTCCTCGAACGCACCGGCCACCACCGGCCAACCCGCCTCGAAGACACCCCCCGCCGCCCGGCCGGCCGCTGAGCCGGCCGCGGTCACGACTCCGGCCCCGGAAACTCCGGCCCACCCGGCGGAGCCTCCCGCCGCCCCCCTCACCGAGGACACCGCAGTCGGCCGTATCCCCGTCCTGGACGTACGCCCCCTCGTCCTGAACGGGCGCCGCCCGGCGAAGGCAGTGGTCGGCGAGGCCTTCGAGGTCTCGGCCACCGTCTTCCGCGAGGGCCATGACGCCGTCGCCGCGAACGTCGTGCTCCGGGATCCGAAGGGCCGCCCCGGCCGTTGGACGCCGATGCGTGAACTCGCCCCGGGTACCGACCGCTGGGGCGCCACCGTCGAGGCCGACGCGCCCGGTGAGTGGACGTACACCGTGGAGGCCTGGGGCGATCCGATCAGCACCTGGCGGCATCACGCGGGCATCAAGATCCCGGCCGGGATCGACACGGAGCTGGTGCTGGCGGAAGGCGCACAGCTGTACGAGCGTGCAGCCACCGGCGTACCGAAGAACAAAGGCAAGCGGGCGGTGATCCTGACCGCCGCCGAGGCCCTCCGGGACACCGAACGCCCACCGGCGGCCCGGCTGGCCGCGGCCCTCACACCTGCCGTGAACAAGGTGCTGCGCCGGCATCCGCTGCGTGAACTGATCACCGCCAGTGAGCCGTTGAAGCTCGTCGTGGAGCGGGAGCGGGCTCTGTACGGGGCCTGGTACGAGTTCTTCCCCCGATCCGAGGGGACCGTGCAGCAGCCGCACGGGACGTTCCGCACCGCCGCGCGGCGGCTGGCGTCGATCGCCGCGATGGGCTTCGACGTCCTCTACCTCCCCCCGATCCACCCCATCGGCCACACCTTCCGCAAGGGCCCCAACAACACCCTCTCCGCCACCCCCGACGACGTCGGCGTCCCCTGGGCGATCGGCTCCGAGGACGGCGGCCACGACGCCGTCCACCCCGACCTCGGCACCCTCGACGACTTCGACTTCTTCGTCGCCGAGGCCGCCCGCCACGGCCTGGAAGTCGCCCTCGACTTCGCCCTCCAGTGCTCACCCGACCACCCCTGGGTGCAGAAACACCCCCAGTGGTTCCATCACCGGCCGGACGGCACGATCGCCTACGCGGAGAACCCGCCAAAGAAGTACCAGGACATCTACCCCATCGCCTTCGACGCCGACCTCCCCGGCCTCATCACGGAGACCGTCCGCGTGCTGCGGCACTGGATGGACCACGGGGTACGGATCTTCCGCGTCGACAACCCGCACACCAAACCGGTCGTCTTCTGGGAACAGGTCATCGCGGACATCAACCGCACCGACCCCGACGTGATCTTCCTGGCGGAGGCCTTCACCCGGCCCGCGATGATGCACACCCTCGCCCAGACCGGCTTCCAGCAGTCCTACACCTACTTCACCTGGCGCAACACCAAACCCGAGCTCACCGAATACCTCACCGAACTGTCCGGGGACGCCGCCGCGTACATGCGCCCGAACTTTTTCGTCAACACCCCCGACATCCTCCACGCGTACCTTCAGCAGGGCGGGCGTCCCGCTTTCGAGGCCCGTGCCGTCCTGGCCGCCACCCTCTCCCCCACCTGGGGCGTCTACAGCGGCTACGAACTCTGCGAGAACACCCCTCTGCGCGAGGGCAGCGAAGAATACCTGGACTCCGAGAAATACCAACTGCGTACCCGTGATTGGGAGTCGGCGGAACGTGACGGACGTAGCATCGCGCCATTGATAGCCACGCTCAACGCGATCCGGCGGCGCAGCCCGGCCCTGCGGCAGCTGCGCGACCTCCATTTCCACCACGCGGATCAGGAGGCGGTGATCGTCTACTCGAAACGCCGGGGATCGAACACGGTTCTGGTGGTCGTGAACCTCGACCCTCACCACACCCAGGAGGCGACGGTCTCGTTGGACATGCCGCAACTCGGCCTGGACTGGCATGAGTCCGTGCCGGTACGCGACGAGCTGACCGGCGAGACCTACCCATGGGGCAGGACGAACTATGTGCGCCTGGAACCGGGCACCCGCCCCGCGCACATCCTGACCGTCCTGCGACCGTCCACCCCGCAGATCGGAGGGTCACCCACAACATGATCGTCAATGAGCCTGTCCCGGACACCTTCGAGGACACTCCCGCCAAGGACCGGGACCCCGAGTGGTTCAAACGCGCCGTCTTCTACGAGGTCCTCGTCCGCTCCTTCCAGGACAGCAACGGCGACGGAGTCGGCGACCTCAAGGGCATCACGGCCAAACTCGACTACCTCCAGTGGCTCGGCATCGACTGCCTCTGGCTCCCGCCCTTCTTCAAGTCACCGCTCCGTGACGGCGGTTACGACGTCTCCGACTACACCGCCGTCCTCCCCGAATTCGGTGACCTCGCCGACTTCGTCGAATTCGTCGACGCCGCCCACCAACGCGGCATGCGCGTCATCATCGACTTCGTCATGAACCACACCAGCGACCAGCACCCGTGGTTCCAGGAGTCGAGAAACGATCCCGAAGGCCCGTACGGCGACTACTACGTCTGGGCGGACGACGACAAACAGTTCCAGGACGCGCGGATCATCTTCGTCGACACCGAGGCCTCCAACTGGACCTTCGACCCGGTCCGCAAGCAGTACTACTGGCACCGCTTCTTCTCCCATCAACCGGACCTCAACTACGAGAACCCGGCGGTACAGGAGGAGATCATCTCCGCGCTGAGGTTCTGGCTGGACCTGGGCATCGACGGCTTCCGTCTCGACGCGGTCCCGTACCTCTACCAGGCCGAGGGCACCAACTGCGAGAACCTCCCGGCCACGCACCAGTTCCTCAAACACGTGCGCAAGGAGATCGACGCCCACTACCCCGACACCGTGCTCCTGGCGGAAGCGAACCAGTGGCCCGAGGACGTCGTCGACTACTTCGGCGACTATCGGAGTGGCGGGGACGAATGCCACATGGCGTTCCATTTCCCGGTCATGCCGCGCATCTTCATGGCAGTGCGCAGGGAGTCGCGCTATCCGGTCTCGGAAATCCTCGCGAAGACCCCCGCCATTCCCTCGAACTGCCAGTGGGGCATCTTCCTGCGCAACCACGACGAGCTCACCCTCGAAATGGTCACCGACGAGGAACGCGACTACATGTGGGCCGAATACGCGAAAGACCCGCGTATGCGCGCCAACATCGGCATCAGGCGGCGGCTGGCCCCGCTCCTGGACAACGACCGCAACCAGATCGAACTCTTCACCGCCCTCCTGCTGTCCCTCCCGGGCTCGCCGATCCTCTACTACGGCGACGAGATCGGCATGGGCGACAACATCTGGCTCGGCGACCGCGACGCCGTCCGCACCCCCATGCAGTGGACCCCCGACCGCAACGCCGGCTTCTCCTCCTGCGACCCCGGCCGCCTCTTCCTCCCCACGATCATGGACCCGGTCTACGGCTACCAGGTCACCAACGTCGAAGCGTCGATGTCGTCCCCGTCCTCGCTCCTGCACTGGACCCGACGCATGATCGAGATCCGGAAGCAGAACCCGGCGTTCGGACTGGGCTCGTACACCGAACTGCCCTCCTCCAACCCCGCCGTGATCGCCTTCCTGCGCGAATACAAGGACGACCTCGTCCTGTGCGTCCACAACTTCTCCCGCTTCGCCCAGCCGACAGAGCTGGACCTGCGGACGTTCAGCGGCGCGCATCCGGTCGAGCTGATCGGCGGAGTCCGCTTCCCCGCCATCGGTGAACTCCCCTACCTGCTCACCCTCGCCGGTCATGGGTTCTACTGGTTCAGGCTCCGGCGAGAACACGGTGAGTAGCGCTACGGCCACGCCGCTCTGGTGATCGGAACCCGCGGCGGTCCAGCCCAGCCGCGGACAGGACACGCCACCGTCTTGAGTGACGTGCACGTCAATGGTTCCGGCTGCGCAACTCGCCTGAAACGGCCCCTGGCCACAATTGAGGGCGGGGCGGTTTTCACCGCCCCGCCCTGGGCACGCATCAGTCACACCCCGCCCCGGGGAAAGGACGCGACGCCATGTCGGAAGCCGCCACCCGCTCCGCCACGACAAGTCCCGACCTCCTCGCGTCCCTTGATCCACTGCTGCGGGAATGGCTGCCGAGACAGCGCTGGTTCGCCGGCAAAGGACGCCCGGTCACCGGGTTCTCCCTGGTGGCGGCCACCGAACTGCTGCCGGTCACGACACAGCTGGGCCTGTACCACCTCCTCGTACGCGCCCATCAGCCCGCGCTGCAAGGGCCCGGGGACTGCTACCAGCTCCTCATAGGCATACGCGAGGCGCTCCCGCCCCGGCTGGCGCCCGCGCTCATCGGCCATGTGGACCGGGGCCCGCTGACCGGACGCACGGTGTACGACGCCCTCTACGACGCCCGGCCCGCCGAAGTGCTCCTGGAGGCGATGCGCACCCGGGCCAGGATCGGCGCCCTGCGTTTCGACCGGGACGGGAGCGGGAGCGGCGAGGGCGGGACCGGGGACGACGGTGAGGGCGAGGGCGAGATACCGGTGGGGCTGGTGGCCCGGGTGGTCACCTCGGAGCAGTCCAACTCGTCGATCGTCTACGGAGATACGTTCATCCTGAAACTGCTCCGCCGGGTCGTACCGGGCGTCAACCCCGACCTGGAACTGCCGCTGGCGCTGGCCCGCGAGGGCTGCCCCCGGGTACCGGCCCCGGTGGCGTGGATACGCGCCGACGACCCCGAGGCGACCCAGACCCACCACGACATGGCCGCGAGCGCCGAGGACAGCTACGTACTCGGCGTCCTCCAGCCCTTCGTACGGGGTGCGGCCGACGGCTGGGAGCTGGCGTTGCGCGAGCTGGCCAAGGGGGAGGACTTCAGCGCGGAGGCGCGGGCGCTCGGGCGGGCCACCGCCGAGGTGCATCTGGCGCTCGCCCGCGCCCTGCCGACCGTGACCCTGGGGCACGCGCAGCTGCGTCCGCTGGTCGACGGCATGATCGAACGCCTGGACGCGGCGATCCAGGCGGTACCGGCGCTGCATCCGTACGGGCCCGGTCTGCGCTCGGCGTACGAGGCGCTGGCCGACCTCGCCGCCGAGGGCGAGACCTGGACGGCTCAGCGGATCCACGGCGATCTGCACCTCGGGCAGTGTCTGCGGTCGCCGTCCGGTCAGTGGTCGCTGATCGACTTCGAGGGCGAGCCGTCGAAGCCGCTCGCGGAACGGCGGCTGCCGCAGCCCCCGGCCCGGGACATCGCGGGCATGCTCCGCTCCTTCGACTACGCGGCCCACTCGCTCCGCCCCCACCTCCCCGGCTGGGCGGCGAAGTGCCGGGCCGCGTACTGCGCCGGGTACGCGGAGACCAGCGGCCGGGATCCGCGTACCGATCCGGTGCTGCTGCGGGCGTACGAGACGGACAAGGCGGTCTACGAGGTGGTGTACGAGGCACGGCACCGCCCCGACTGGCTGCCCGTGCCGATGTCGGCGGTACACCGGCTGGCCGCACCCGACTGACCTCCCGCCTCGCTCCCCGCCCCGCCCGTTCCACCTCATCCTCGGAGGCCCCCGCCCGTGACCCCGCGCCACCCGTCCAGCGGTCCCAAGAAGAAGACGTCCGCGAAGAAGGATCCCGAGAAGAAGAACGGGAAGACGAACGGGAAGACGAAGGCGGCGAAGAAGTTGGAGCAGAAAGAGTCGGCGCAGGAAAAGCCGGAGCAGAAGAGGCCGGAGCAGGAGAAGCCGGAGCAGGAGAAGTCCGCCCCGCAGCCGGTCGAGGCCGCTCCCGAGAGCCCTGCCTCCGCAAGCCCTGCTTCCGAGAGCCCCGCTCCTGAGAGCCCCGCCCCCGAGGACACCGTGGCCGTTGTTCCCCTCACCTCCCCGGCGATGGACGCCTCCGACCGCGAACGGCTGCTGGCCGGCACGCATCACGATCCGCACTCCGTCCTGGGCGCGCACGAGCTGCCGGGCGGGGTCGCTTTCCGGGTGCTGCGGCCGTACGCGCTGTCGGTGACCGTCGTGTCGGGGGATCTGCGGACCGAGCTGCACGACGACGGGGACGGTTTCTTCTCGGGTGCGCTGCCGCTGCGGGGCGTTCCGGAGTACCGGCTGGTCATCGCGTACGACGGCCAGGTGGTGGAGACGGAGGACGCGTACCGGCTGCTGCCCGCGCTGGGTGATCTGGACCTGCATCTGATCGGCGAGGGCCGGCACGAGGAGCTGTGGCGTGCCCTGGGCGCCGAGCCGATGACCCACCAGGGCGTCACCGGCACCCGGTTCACCGTGTGGGCGCCGAACGCGCGCGGGGTGCGGGTGACCGGGGGCTTCAACTTCTGGGACGGCACGGCGTATCCGATGCGTTCGCTGGGCGCGACCGGGGTCTGGGAGCTGTTCGTGCCGGGCATCGGCGAGGGCGAGCTGTACAAGTTCGAGATCACCCGCCCGGACGGTTCGAAGACACTGCGGGCGGACCCGATGGCCCGGCGGACCGAGGTGCCGCCCAACACGTCGTCCATCGTGCACAGTTCGCGCCATGAGTGGCAGGACGAGGAGTGGCTGGCCCGGCGGGCGGAGACCCCGGCCCACGAGGCGCCCTTCTCGATCTACGAGATTCATCTGGCGTCGTGGCGCCCTGGTCTGACGTACCGTCAACTCGCCGAGCAACTCCCCGCCTATGTACGGGACATGGGCTTCACGCATGTGGAGCTGATGCCGGTCGCTGAGCATCCCTTCGGGGGTTCATGGGGTTACCAGGTCACCGGGTTCTACGCGCCCACGGCTCGCCTCGGCACCCCGGACGACTTCAAGTACCTGGTGGACGCCCTTCACCAGGCCGGTATCGGCGTACTGATGGACTGGGTCCCCGCTCACTTCCCGCGCGACGACTGGGCGTTGGCCGAGTTCGACGGGCGCACGCTGTACGAGCACGAGGATCCGCTGCGTGCCGCCCACCCGGACTGGGGGACCCTGGAGTTCGACTACGGTCGGCGGGAGGTGCGCAACTTCCTTGTGGCGAACGCCCTTTACTGGTGCGAGGAGTTCCACATAGACGGGCTGCGCGTCGACGCGGTCGCCTCGATGCTCTACCTCGACTACTCGCGCGAGCCGGGCCAGTGGGTGCCGAACGAGCACGGCGGCCGGGAGAACCTGGACGCGGTCGCCTTCCTCCAGGAGATGAACGCGACGGTGTACCGGCGGGTGCCGGGCGTGGTGACGATCGCCGAGGAGTCCACGGCGTGGGACGGTGTCACCCGGGCCACGCACCACACCGGGCCCGGCGGTTTCGGCGGCCTCGGCTTCGGGCTGAAGTGGAACATGGGCTGGATGCACGACTCGCTCGGCTACGTCCAGCACGACCCGGTCCACCGCAAGCACCACCACCACGAGATGACGTTCTCCATGGTGTACGCGTACAGCGAGAACTACGTCCTGCCGATCTCGCACGACGAGGTGGTCCACGGCAAGGGCTCTCTGGTGTCGAAGATGCCGGGCGACTGGTGGCAGCAACGGGCCAACGAGCGGGCGTACCTGGCCTTCATGTGGTCGCACCCTGGCAAGCAACTCCTCTTCATGGGCCAGGAGTTCGCCCAGGGCGCCGAGTGGTCGGAGGCGCACGGCCCCGACTGGTGGCTGCTGGATCCGGCGTACGGCGCGGAGCCGGACCACAGGGGTGTACGGGACCTGGTGCGCGACCTGAACACGGTGTACCGGGACACCCCGGCGCTCTGGCAGCAGGACACGCTGCCGTCGGGCTTCGAGTGGCTGGTCGGGGACGCGGCGGAGGACAACGTCTTCGCCTTCGTCCGCTACGACGCGGAGGGCACCCCGCTGATCTCGATCAGCAACTTCTCGCCGGTCGTCCGCCACGACTACCGCATCGGCGTCCCGGACACGGTCCCTGCCTGGCACGAGGCCCTGAACACGGACGCGTCCCGCTACGGCGGCGCCGACATCCACAACCCCGCCCCGCTGAAACCGGACCCTCAGCCCTGGCACGGCCGCGCGACCAGCATCCATGTGACGCTGCCGCCGCTGGCGACGGTGTGGCTGCGGCCGGCGTAACAGCAGTTGCTAGGGCGGCGGGCCAGGGAGCCTGACCGTGACGACGAGACCGCCGGTGGGGCGGCTGGCGAGGTCGAGGGTGCCGTCGTGGGCGCGGACGATGCTGTGCACGATGGCCAGGCCGAGGCCGGCGCCGGCGTGTTCGTCGGTGCGTACGCGTTCCGTTCCGCGCTGGAAGGGTTCGGTGAGGGTCGGTACCAGTTCCGGGGGCAGCTGAGGGCCCGTGTTCTCGACGCGCAGGACGCTCGTGTCGCCGTACGCCTCGGTGTGGACCGTCACGGTGCCGCCGTCGGGGAGGTTGTGGACGACGGCGTTCTGGACGAGGTTCGTCACCATCCGCAGCAGGAGTTCCGCGGAGCCGCTGGTCCCGGCCGCCCCGCCGGTGACGTCGAGGGTGATCCGGCGCCGTTCGGCGAGCGGAAGCAGCGTTTCGGCGGCCTCTTCGGCGAGGAGGGAGAGGTCGACGCGCTCGCGGGTGAAGTCGCCGCGGTCGCCGCGGCTGAGCAGCAGAAGGGCCTCGGTGAGGTCGATCGCCCGTGCGTTGACTGCGTGCAGGCGCTCGACGAGTTCGCCCCGGTCGCGTGTGGGGTCCTTGCGGGCGACGTCGAGGAGTGTCCGTGAGATGGCCAGCGGGGTGCGCAGTTCGTGGGAGGCGTTCGCGGCGAACCGCTGCTGCTCGGCGACATGGGACTCCAGTCGTTCGAGCATCGAGTCGAACGTGTCGGAGAGTTCACGGAACTCGTCCTGGCGGCCCTTCATCCCGATCCGGTGGGCCAGCGACCCGCTCCCGGCCATCCGTGCCGCGTCGGTGATCCGGGTGAGGGGTGCGAGCATCCGGCCGGCGAGGATCCACCCTCCTACGAGGCCGATCACCAGCAGGATCACCAGCACTGCGGCCGCCCTCGGGGCGAAGACGCGCAGGAGGTTGGACCGGACGGGAAACACATCAGTGGGGACGCCGGTGGAACCGGGGACGATGAGCGCGCGCTCGGGGACGTACCGCAGGAGGAACACCCACACCGCCGCGAGCAGCAGGGCGCCGGCGAGCATGAGGAATCCGGCGTAGCTGAGGGTGAGCTTGGCGCGGCCGCTCAGCCCGGACGCTCTATCCACGGTCTCCACCGTCTCCACGGTCTCCTCCCTCGGGCCCGGCCTCCGGTGGTGTGTCGATGCGATAGCCGACGCCGGGCACCGTGGCGATGATCCAGGGTTCGCCGAGTCGTTTGCGCAGTGCGGAGACGGTGATGCGCACGGCATTGGTGAGGGGGTCGGCGTTCTCGTCCCAGGCCCGTTCCAGCAGCTCTTCGGCGCTGACGACCCCGCCCTCGGCGGCGACGAGGACTTCGAGGACGGCGAACTGCTTACGGGTCAGCGCGACATAGCGTCCGTCGCGGAAGACCTCCCGGCGGAAGGGATCGAGCCGCAGGCCCGCGA
Organism: Streptomyces sp. GQFP; assembly: GCF_021545335.1. Classification (GTDB taxonomy): domain Bacteria; phylum Actinomycetota; class Actinomycetes; order Streptomycetales; family Streptomycetaceae; genus Streptomyces. The sequence goes on from NZ_CP089312.1 coordinate 2,731,154, forward strand.
TCTCGCGGACCGGGGGCCGGGCGTACGCGCGCCTGCGGTCCAGCGCCCGCAGCCGGAGAACCAGTTCCCGCAGCTCGAAGGGTTTGGTGAGGTAGTCGTCGGCGCCGAGTTCGAACCCGGAGGCCTTGTCGTCGATCCGGTCGGCGGCGGTGAGCATGAGGATCGGGATGCCGCTGCCGGAGGCGACGATGCGCCGGGCGACCTCGTCGCCGGAGGGGCCGGGGATGTCACGGTCGAGGACCGCGAGATCGTAGGAGTTGACGCTGAGCAGTTCCAGGGCGGTGTCACCGTCACCGGCGATGTCGGCGGCGATCGCCTCAAGGCGCAGACCGTCCCGGACGGCTTCGGCCAGATAGGGCTCGTCCTCCACGATCAGTACGCGCATACCCGAAGCCTAGGCAGCGCACGATATCGCCGGCGTATGCGCGGTACGAGTACGCCACCAGCGGCGCGACGCCAGCCCGGCCAGTACGGCGCCGGTGGCGTTGACCAGGACGTCGTCCACGGAGGACACGCGGTCGAGCTGAAAGACGTACTGCGCGGTCTCGACCAGGACCGAGCAGCCCGCCCCGAGCGCCAGGACGCGCGGCACGGACGCCAGGGCAGCGAACCGCATCGGGGCGAAGAACCCCAGGGACGCGAAGACCAGCAGGTTGCCGGCGATCCCGAGCGGCCCCATCGTGACCAGGTCCCGCAGGGGTACGAGGCTCACCCGGGCGGGGGCGGTGCCAGGCTCGCTGCCCGGCATCAGGGTCATCCAGACGAACGGCAGCGTCCCGTGGACCATGCCCACCTCGGCCAGCGACAGCCGCCACGCCGAAGCGACCCCGGCGGCACGCCGACGGTACGCCAGAGCCGACGCCACCAGCACCGCCAACGGCAGCAGGACCACCGTCATGAGCACCACACCGTTGAACGTGTCGTAGCAGCCGTGCCACCGCCCGGCCATGCACCTCGGTGCGGCCATCATGAGCGGCCCCTGCACGACGTACGCGGCGCCCGCCAGGCCGAGAACCGCGAGGCCGAGGAGCACGATCCGGCGTGTGCGGTGGGGCGGTGCCGGCAGAGACGCGTTGGAGTCCATACCTCCATGGGAAACGGAGGGCCGTTGCGGTGGCGTATCCGGTTTCCGATACGCCGGCGATACGCGGCCCCGCGGGCGTGGGCATGGGCGTCAGCGCCCGCCGAACATCAGCCTCCGCAGCGCCCCCAACAACCCCTTCACCTGCCGGTCTCCATCGGAGACCACCGACTCCCCCACTGCCTCTGCCTCTGCCTCTCCCCGCGGCCCGCCAACTCCCCTTCCCACACCACCGCTCAACTCATACCGAACGGGCAGCACCCGCAGCCCTCGCACCACCGGCCCCGACCGCCACGGCAACTGGTCGGCGGGCAGGGTCAGTTCGGCCTTGGCCAGGTGGTCGAAGATGCGTCCCACGGCCGTGGTCACGATCATTCCGCCCAACTCCCGTGCCGCACTGGGACATTGGTGCGGCCCGGCGCCCCACCCCAGATGCGCCCTCGTGCTGACCGTCGAACCGACCATGTGGGACGCCCCGATCGCGATCAGATCCCGGTGCGCCGCTGCCGCCGACGGCAGGACGGCGTCCCCGCCCCGGATCCAGAAGTTCCCCAACAGCACATCCCTGGCCGCGAACCGGAAGCACATGTTGGCGACCGGTGGATTCACCAGCGCCGCCCGGTTGACGGTCTCCCCGAGCTGCCCGGCCGACAGACTGCGCCGCACGGTCGCGTTCCCGCGCAGCACCTCCAACAGCGTGTTGAGCACCATGTTCCCGGTGATGTCGTTGAGGTACACGGCGTTCATGAACAGCTCGCGCCCCAACTGCTCGTCCGACAGCTTCGGGTCGGCGAGCAGCATGTACGACGTCAGGTCGTCCCCGGGCCGCGCGCGCCGGTGCGCGGCCAGCCGGGTCATCGCGGCCAGCGCCCGCCCGGTCGCCGGGCCCGCGTCCGGCCCGCCGTCGAGCATCCGCCAGAGGTCCATGACGAGTTCGTCGCCCAGCTCGACCGGGCACCCGAACAGTTTCGTCGTCACCATCAGCAGCAACGGCCGCGTGTACTGGGCGCCCAGGTCGGCGAACCCGGCCGTGCCCGACTCAGCCGCCAGCATCCCGATCAGCTCGTCGGCGTACCGCGCGACCGTCGCCCGCAGCTCCCAGCCCTGCGGGCTGTGCCCGTCCTGGAACGGCCGCATCGCCGCATGGTGGGTGTGGCGGGCGGCGAGGTGCTCCTCGTCGTCCATGAACATGGTCTGCCGTACCTCGTACCCCGCGAGCAGCGGCCAGTCCGGGGGCAGTTGGTGCTGTGCCCGGGCCCGCCAGTACCGCACGTCCCGCCGCCAGACGCTCTCGTTCCGCAGTACCTCCAGCACCTCGCGGTAGTCGAGAACCAGCCACACCGGTACGCCCATCAGACCCACCGGCGCCACGGGTCCGTAGGTGCGCCGCAGTCGCGCGTACACGCCGCCCGGGTCGGCGTCGAACTCCGACGTCAACAGCGGTTCCACAGGCAACGACTCGAGCACCGGGCTGTCGGCCGGCGCGGTCGCGAAGGGATGGGCTTCCATACCGCCACGCATACCGCACCGGCCGTACACGAGCGGTGACCATGGCGCGAACTGTTACGTCTTGGTGACCCTTGGTACACGGAACTCGCCGTCACGGCACAGAAACAGACAGCGACACCGGCAACTCCCCCCGATACAGCACACCCACCCGCTGAGTGGCCCGGGTCAGCGCCACATACAGGTCACTCGTGCCGAACTCCCCCGGCTCCACCACCAGCACGGAGTCGAATTCCAACCCCTTTGCCTGCCGGGGATCGAGCAGCACGACACCTCGCGTCAGATCGGGCTCGGCCCCCGCCTCGACGCCGTCCAGTCGCGCGGCCAGCTCCTCGTGCAGCGCGCGCGGAGCGATGACGGCGAGCCGCCCCTCGACGGGCGCCAACTCCCCGACGGCCTTCTCCACGGAAGCAGCAAGGTCGCCACCTTCAACGGCCCGCACCCACGGCCGCACTCCGGTCGACCGTACGGAGGTCGGCGGCACGAAGTCCGGCCGTTCCGCCCGCACCACGGCTGCCGCTACGTCCATGATCTCGGCCGGGGTCCGGTAGTTGACGCCCAGCCGGGCGTGCTCCCAGCGGTCCTGGACGTACGGCGCGAGGATGTCCGCCCAGGCCCCGACGCCGCCCGGTTCGGCGGTCTGCGCGGGATCGCCGACCAGGGTCATGGAGCGGGTAGGGCTGCGCCGCATAAGCAGCCGCCACGCCATCGGCGACAACTCCTGTGCCTCGTCGACGATGATGTGCCCGAACGCCCAGGTGCGGTCGGCGGCGGCCCGTTCGGCGGCGCTCCGAAGGTCGTCCTCCTCGTGCCGCTCGGCGAAGCGCTCGGCGTCGATGATGTCGTGCGCGGAGAGGACTTCGGAGTCCTCCGCGTCGAGGTCCTCGAACTCATAGGTACGGGAAGCGTAGGAGACATCCAACACACCCTGCGCGTAGGCGACTTGACTACTCCGCTCGCGCTCCGCCCGAGCCCGGGACACCCGGTCGTCCTCGCCGAGCAGCTCGGCGGCCTCGTCGAGGAGCGGTACGTCGGCGGTCGTCCAGGCCCGGGTGACGGGCCGCCGGATGGCATCGGCGTCGGCGGCGGACACGTACCCCTCGGGAGCGGCGAGAAAGTCGGCGACCAGTCGCCGGGGCGTGACACGCGGCCACAACTGCTCGATGGCGGCCCAGACTTCACGGTTCTCGGCGAGGTCGTCGCGGATCTGGGTGATGTCGCTGGGGTCGAGAAGGTTGCTGCCGTCGTATGGATCGGTGCCGATGCGCTCCGCGACCATCTCGGTGAGCGTGTTGAGGATGTGCCCTTCGAAATGCTCGCGCGCGACGTTGTGCGGCAGCTTCGCCTCACGCGTCCGCTCCCGCGCAACTCCCACGAGCCCGGCGTCGAGCATGAGGATGTCCCGGTCGTGCTCGATCGCGATGACGGGGTCGGGCAGCCGCTGCCAGTCCCGTACGACGGCTGCCAGCACGTCGGCCATCTCGGCGCGCCCCTTGACGACGGCGGCGCGGGCGGAGTCGACGCCAGCGGCTTTCACTCCCGGGAACAACTCCCCAACGGTAGCGAGCAGCACCCCGGTCTCACCGAGGGAGGGCAGCACCTCGCCGATGTAGCCGAGGAAGGCGGGGTTGGGCCCGACGATCAACACGGCACGTTTGGCGAGGAGTTCGCGGTGCTCGTAGAGCAGATAGGCGGCGCGGTGGAGCGCGACGGCGGTCTTACCGGTGCCAGGACCACCCTCCACCACCAGCACGCCCCGATGAGGGGCGCGGATGATCTCGTCCTGCTCGGCCTGGATGGTCTGCACGATGTCGTTCATCCGGCCGGTACGGGCGGAGTCGAGCGCGGCGAGCAGCACGGCGTCGCCGGAGGGGTCCTCGTAGCCGGTGCGGGTGTCGTCGCCGAGGTCGAGGATCTCGTCGTGCAGGCCGGTGACGCGGCGCCCGTCGGTGCTGATGTGCCGGCGCCGGCGCAGCCCCATCGTGGTGTGCCCGGTGGCGAGATAGAAGGGCCGGGCCACCTCGGCCCGCCAGTCGATGAGCAGCGGGGTGCGTTCGGCGTCGTCGGCGCGCAGTCCGATACGGCCGATGTGGTGGGTGATGCCGGAGGTGAGATCGATCCGCCCGAAACAGAGCGACCCGTCGACGGCGTTCAGCGCGGCCAGCAGCCCCGACCGCTCGGCGACGAGCACGTCCCGTTCGAGCCGGGCCTGCATCGGCGTACTGCCCTGCGCGAGCGCGTCCGTGACGGAGTGCTCGGTGTCGCCGCGCAGAACGTCGACGCGGGCGTAGAGCCCGTCGACGAATTCCTGCTCACTCCGCAATTCATCGTGAGTTGATTCCGTGTTTGCGCCCCTGTTTGACAATTCCGCTCCCGCTCGGATATACTCTGCTCATTGAACTTCTCCGCGAACTCGATCGAATCAACCCGATAAAGTCGCGAACCATTGAATATACGCAAAGAAATCCCCCGAGCGCAATCGCTCGGGGGATTTCTTGTGTTTCCGGGGCTCAGCGGAACTCGTGGACCACCTGGATCTCGCCGACGATGTGGGCGTTGAACTCGTCCAGCTCCTCGGCAGGCACCCACAGTTCGAGGATCGTCCGCCCACCCGCCTGCTGGACGGGGAACCGGCTCACGTACGCCGAGTCGACCTCGAACCGCGTCACGAAGCCGGCGCCGTCGTGCTTGACGTTCCAGTCCCGCGCGATGCTGATCGCGTACTCCTCGTTGAGGACCGGGTAGAAGATCGGCTGCTCGGGCAGCCGCGGCGGCCAGGCACGCCAGTCCAGCTCGCGGACGAGGTCCAGTTCCTTGGGGCCGGTCGGCCGCCACAGGGTCGTGGTCATGGGCATGGGAGTTGCTCTCTGCCAGGTCGGTGCGTGTCGAAGTACGTCAGAGTACGTCGGCCAGCTCCTCCAGCAACCTTCTTTTCGGGCGGGCGCCCACCATCGACCGGACCGGCTCCCCGGCCCGGAAGACCATGAACGTCGGCATGGAGAGGACCCGGTAGGCGTTGGTCGTCAGCGGGTTCATGTCCACGTTCAGCTGGACCACCTTCAGGCGGTCCGGCTCCTCCGCCGCCAGCGCGCTCAGTACCGGGGCCATCTGGCGGCACGGTGGGCACCAGTCCGCCGTGAACTCGACCAGGACCGGCAGGTCCGCGCCGAGCACCTCCTTCTCGAAGTCCGCGTCCGTCACCTCGGGCACGCCCGTCGTCTTGGTCATCGTGTTCGTCCTCCCCACTCGCATGCCGGTTCCGGGCCGCCCGGAACCGTCGCCTCGGCCGCCAGTTCGTCTCGCGCTCGCTCGGCCCGCGTCAGCTGTTCGCCGACCTTCGCCCGGACCGACTGCAACTCGCCGATCAGCGCGTCGAGTTCGTCCAGCTTGCGGCGGTAGACGGCGAGCGACGCCGGGCAGGAGTCGCCCTCCGGGTGGCCCGCCCGCAGACAGTCCACGAAGGGCCGCGTCTCCTCCAGGTCGAACCCGAAGTCCTGGAGCGTCCGGATCTGCCGGAGCAGCTTCAGGTCGCCCTCGTCGTAGGCGCGGTAGCCGTTGTCCGTGCGCCGCGCGGGCAGCAGCCCCCGTGACTCGTAGTACCGCAGGGTCCGTGTGGTGGTCCCGGCCCGCGCCGCCAGCTCCCCGATTCGCATGCCGATTCGCATACGTACGAACGTAGTCCTTGACGCCGACGTCAAGGCAAGGCCGCCTCCCGCAGGGACCTCACGGCCTCATCCCGGTGGCAGCAGCGGCTTTCGCTCCACCGGGGACGACAGGACTATCGACGTCGTCGTCCGGCCCAGCGCCGACGTCTGTTCCAGGACATCCTCCAGATGCGCCGTGTTCTCGACGGCCACCTTGAGGATCCAGCAGTCCTCGCCGACCACGTGATGCACCTCGATGATCTCGGGGCGGGCGAGCAGCTCCAGGGTCCTGGGGTGTTTGAGGGTGTAGCCGCCGTGCGGGTCGACGCGGATGAAGGCCTGGATGCCGTAGCCGAGGCGTGCGGGGTCGACATGGGCGCCGTATCCCGTGATCGCGCCCGCCGACTCCAGCCGGCGTACGCGCTCCGTGACCGCCGCCGGGCTCAGCCGTACCCTCCGGCCCAGCTCGCTCAGCTTGATCCGGCCGTCGGTCTGGAGGAGTTCCAGGATCTGCCGGTCCAGGGCGTCGAAGGCCACCGACGTTTCGCTGGCGGCGGGCCGCCACTGCCGTGGTTCTTTCGGTGCTTCGGCCGGATGTCCCATTACTTCCCCTTCAGAACTGGCTGGTGCGCCAGGAGAATTATGATCGCAAGGTCCGCTACGGGGAGGAACATCATGTGCGACGTATTGGTCATCGGCGGCAATCGCTATTTCGGAAAGCGGCTCGTCGACCGGCTGATCGCGGCCGGAGACCGGGTCACCGTTCTCAACCGGGGTTCCGCTTCCCCGCCCACCGGCGCAATTCACGTAGTCGCCGACCGCGACGACGAAGCCGCCCTGAATTCCGCTCTCGGTGACCGTACCTTCGATGCCGTCGTCGACCAGGTCTGCTACACACCCCGCCAGGCGGCGATCGCCCGGCGCGTCTTCGCCGACGGCCGCACCCGCCGCTATGTGATGACGTCCACGATCGAGGTGTACGAGTACGAGGACTCCCTCGTCTACGAGGATGCCGTCGTCCCCGTGCGCGAGGACGCCGTCGATCCGCGTACCGTCCCCGTCGACCTCGAACTCCCCTGGGACCGGGCGGAGTTCCGCGACACGCACTACGGCGAGGGCAAGCGCCAGGCCGAGGCGGTCTTCGCGGCCGACGCCGACGGTACGGAGTCCCCGTACACCTGGACCTCCGTGCGCGTCGCCCATGTCCTGGGCGGGAACGACGACTTCACCGGCCGGCTCGACCACTACGCCACCCGCATCCGGGCCGGCGCCCCGATCGCCGTACCGACCGAGAACCGGCCCGCGACCTACATCCACGTCGAGGAGATCGCCGACTTCATGCTCTGGGCGGTGGGCCAGGACTTCACCGGGCCGGTGAACGCGGCGTCCCACGGCCTGCTGACCACTGAGGAATTGTGCGCGGCCGTTGCCCAGTACATCCCGAGCGGCAGGACCGTCTTCCAGAACGTGGACGTAGGCGAGATCTCCCCGTTCTCCTTCGCCCGCTCGTACGGCATGGACAATTCCCGTGCCACCGAACTCGGATTCACTTTCGGCCACGTACAGGAATGGCTGCCCCGGGCGATCGCCGAGACGCTGGGCCCCGATGCGGACTCCGGCTCGGAGAAGACCACCTAGCGTGATCCCATGACCCCCATGACACAGGCGCGGCCCGACGATCCCTCGCGCCTGCCCAGAGCCGAGTTCGCCTTCCCCGGCCCGCTGCGCGACCAGCTCGTCGCCGCGATCCTCGACGGTTCCAAGACGTCGACGACCGGGCTCGTCGTCGACTACGAACACGACGGCGAGCCCCTGCCGGAGGTCGGCGGCCGCTCGGTGGTCGTCGACTCCGCCGACCGGCCCGTCGGCATCATCGAGGTCACCGGCGTACGGGTCGTCCCGCTGGCCGACGTGGACCTCGCCCACGCACTCGACGAGGGCGAGGGCTACGCCGACGTGGCCGCCTGGCGTGCCGGTCACGAACGGTTCTGGCACAGCGACGGGGTGCGGGCGGCCCTGGACGACCCCGGGTTCACGGTGGACGACTCGACGATGGCGGTGCTGGAACGCTTCCGGCTGGTGGCGGACCTGCGGCCGGGGCCGGGGCCGGGGCCGGGTCCCGGTCCGGGCACGGGCCCGGCTGTCTGATCAGGCAGCCGGGCCCGTACTCGTACCAGCACCCGTACTCCTCACCAGGCGTACGGCGGCGACCCCGGTGAGAGCCAGCAGCCCGATCGCCGTCCCGAACGCCGCCTCCGCCCCGCCCAGCACCGTCCCCGCCCGCAGGAACACCCCGCCGAGCAGGGCCACTCCGAGCGTGCCGCCCAACTGCTGTACGGCGTTGAGGAGTCCGGAGGCCGAGCCCGTCTCGTGCGGGCGCACCCGGTGCAGGGCGGCGGTGAAGAACGGGACGACGAAAAGTCCCTGGCCCACTCCGCAGACGGCCAACGCGAGGAGCAGCGGCCATGGGTAACGGGCCCCGGAGGCGGGGGAATTGGCGTACGCGGCGATGGCCGCCACCGCGCCCGCCCCGAGGGTGCCCAGGCCGGCGTACATCACCCGCGCCCCGTAACGCGGGACGAGCCGCCCGCCCGCCACCAACGACGACACGGCCATCGCGGCGGACCACGGTACGAGGGACAGCCCGGCCGCCAACACCCCTATATGGGCCCCGAGTTGGAGTTGCAGCACGACGACCAGCAGCAGGCCGTTGACGGTGGCGAAGAAGAGCAGCGAGCAGACGAGGGCGGCCGGGAAGCCCCGGTTGCCGAGGAGCAGGCTCGGCTCGACGAGCGGGCTGCGTGAGCGACGGGCGCGGCGGCGCTGGTGCAGGACGAAGACACCGAACAGTACGGCCGAGGGGGCGAGCCAGGGCCAACTGCTGCTGGTGATCAGGGGATACGTCAGGAGACCGACGGCCCCGCTCACCAGTGCGGTCCCGGTGAGGTCGAGACGAGGGCGGGCGGCGGAACAGTCTTCGGGGAGGAGCCGGGCGGCGGCCAGGACGGCGAGGCCCAGCGGGACGTTCACGAGGAACGCCGCCCGCCAGGACCCGGCGTGCGTGAGCACCCCGCCCAGCACCGGCCCGCACACCGCCGCCAGGCCCATCACCGGCCCGATGCTGCCCATCGCGCGGGCAAGTCCGTCGCCGTCGTACATGGCCCGGATCAGCCCGACCGTCTGTGGTACGACCAGTGCCGCCGCGGCACCCTGTACGGCCCGCGCGGCGATCAGCGCACCGGCCGAGGGGGCCGCCGCGCAGACCAGCGAGGCGAGCACGAAGCCCGCGACGCCGATCCGGAAGATCCGCCGCCGCCCGGCGATGTCACCGAGCCGCCCGCCCGTGATCAGCAGCACGGCGAAGGGCAGGGTGTAGGCGGCGCCGTACCACTGGATGTCCGAGACCGGCCCGCCGAGTCCGGCGTGGATCGCGGGCGCGGCGACGGTCGTGATCGTGGCGTCGAGGAGGTTCATGGCCTCGGCGATGAGGAGGACGACGAGGCCGGCGTGGGAGCGGGGGTGGGTCTGCGTGTGGGTGTTCGTGTCGGTCGGCATGGGGAGGAGAGTGCGCGCAGACAGCACGCGGCTTCCACCACCCGCCCCTAGACTGATGATTTCGTCCATATACAGCCCGCCGCACAAGGATTTCATCCATGCTCGATGCGATCGACCGGGGCCTGGTGCACGCCCTGCACATCGACGGGCGGGCTCCCTTCGCCCGTATCGGTGCCGTGCTCGGGGTCTCCGCGCAGACGGCCGCCCGACGCTACCGGCGGCTGCGCGCCGAGGCCGGCCTGCGGGTGGTCGGGCTGGCCTCGCCGGGACACGCGGGGCAGGTCCAGTGGTTGCTGCGGCTGACTGCGGTGCCGCACAGCGCGCAGGACCTGGCCCGCGCACTGGCCCACCGACCGGACACCTCGTGGGTACGGCTGGCGTCGGGCGGTACGGAGATCCTGGCCGTGGTCCGGACCCCTCTGGACGTCTCGGACGGCCACGCCCTCCTGCTCCACGACATCCCGCGCACGGCCGGGATCACGTCGGTGTCGGCCCACAGTCTGCTGCACACGTATGTCGGCGGGCCGACGACCTGGGGTGGGCGGACGAACGTGCTGACGGAAGATCAGGTACGTGGCCTGCGACCGGAGGAAACCGAGTCGGCAGTGCCGTCCAGCCCCCTGACCGAAGCCGACCGCACCCTCCTCGACGCGCTCGCGCACGACGGCCGGGCGAGCGTCGCCTCACTCGCGACCGCCACCGGCTGGTCACCGGCGACTGTTGCCCGGCGGTTGACGGAACTCCGCTCCTCCGGGGCGCTGTTCTTCGACATCGACCTGAACGACAGTGTGCTGGGGGCGACTTCGCAGGCGCTGTTGTGGATGTCGGTGGCTCCGGCGGAGTTGGATCGCGTGGCGCGGGCACTGGCCGGGCATGGTGAGTTGGCGTTCGTCGCGGCGACGACCGGGGCGACGAATCTGGTGGCTCAGGCGGTGTGTGCGGGTCCGGCGGCGCTGCACACGTATCTGACGCGGCGCCTTTCCCAGCTGCCCGGCATCCACACGCTGGAGACGGCACCGGTACTCCGCACGGTCAAGGCGGCAGGTCCGTTGACCCGCCGCCCCTGAGTTTCTCGCCCCCGCCCCACCAAGCTCGCCTCACCGCCCCGCGCCCACCAGCTCAGCCCCCTCAGCCACTTCCTCCTCCGCCCCCTCCGAACCACTCCCCTTTCCCGGCAGCAGGAAAGCAACCAGCACCGTCCCCACCCCCAGAATCACCGCCCCGATCAGACTCGTGTACGCCACCGCATCCGCGAAGGAGGACCCGACCGCGTCCGCCATCTGACGTGCCCCCTGGGCAAGTTGGGTGGCCTGTGCCTTCAACTCGGCCGCCTGTTCAGGCGTCCCCGCACTCGCCGCCCGCCCCGCGACCTGCTGAGCCTGCTCACCGATCGCCTGGGCCACCTGATACCCCGCACCCACCGAATCCTGCGCCTGCTCAAGTGCACTCGCCGACAGCTTGCTGCCAGCCGTCGCATCGGTCAGATGAGAGGCGTACGACGTCGAGAGCAGCGAGCCGAGGACCGCGATGCCGAGCGAACCGCCCAGCTCCAGCGAGGTGTCGTTCACCGCACCGCCGACGCCCAGTTGGGACTCGGGGAAAGCCCCCATGATCGCGTCCGTGCACGGGGAGAGGGCGAGGCCGATCGCGAGGCCGAGGATGACGAGAGGCGCGACGAAATCCCCGTACGACGAACCGGAGTCGACCTGCGAGAGCAGTGCGAGGGCAGCCGTACCGCCGACCATGCCCGCCGTGACCGTGATCCTCATGCCGATACGCGGGGTGAGGTAACCGGTGAGCGCCGAGCCTACGAAGACCGCGCCCGCGAGGGGCAGCATGCGCAGCCCGGTGTCCAGGGCGTCGTAGCCGAGGACGAACTGGAGGTGCTGGGTGAGGTAGTAGAACGCTCCGAAGACCGCCAGGAAGAAGAGAGCGACCGCGAGGTTCGAGCCCGCGAACCGGCGCTGGGTGAAGCGGCGTACGTCGAGGACGGGGCGCGGGTGGCGCAGCTCCCAGACCACGAAGAGGACCAGGCCGAGCCCCGCCGCCACCGCCGCCGTGATCGCCTTGACGCCCCACCCGAAGTGCGGCCCCTCGATGATCATGTACACGAGCGCGGCGATCCACACCACCGACAGCAGCCCGCCGACGTAGTCGATCCGGTCCTGGTGGCCGGCCTTGGACGGCGGTACGAGGACGAAGGCGCCGACGATGGCGAGCACGACGATCGGCACGTTGATCAGGAACGTCGACGCCCAGCCGTGGTTCTCCAGCAGCGCACCCGCGACCAGCGGCCCGGCCGCGATGGCGAGTCCGGCGGTGGCGGTCCACAGGGTGATCGCCTTGGCACGTTCGGCGCGCGGGAAGGTCGCGGCGAGGAGGGAGAGCGTCGCGGGCATGATCAGCGCGGCGCCGACCCCCATGACGGCACGGGCCGCGATGACCCCGGTGCCGCTGTCGACCAGCGACCCGGCGACCGCCCCTCCCCCGAAGACGACCAGGCCGAGCACGAGCGCCCCGCGCCGGCTGTACTTGTCGCCGATCGCGCCGAGCAGCAGCATCAGGGCCGCGTACGGGACGGTGTAACCGTCTATGACCCACTGGAGGTCGGCGCTGGAGAGGCCCAGGTCCTGGGTCATGTCGGGCGCGGCGACGGTGAGGGCGGTGTTCGCCATCACGATCATCAGCAGGCTGAGGCAGAGCACGAGGAGCGCCCACCAGCGCCGGGCGTAGGGGCGGTCCATCTTTTCGACGGGTTCCGACATGACAAGTCGCATGGCTGCGGGGTCACCTTCCTCGATCATTTTGCACACCACCGTGCAGTTGCACGACAGTGTGCAATTTACTCGGATGCACAGCGCTGTGCAAATAAAAGGAAGGGGAGGCACAATGTCAGCCATGACCACGGGCACCAGCAGCCGCGCCGACGCCAACCGCCACCGCATACTCGACGTCGCCCTCGCCGAGCTGTTGCGCGACCCCGACGCCTCGATGGACCAGATCGCGCGCGCCGCAGGTGTCGTACGACGGACCGTGTACGGGCATTTCCCCAGCCGGGAGGCGCTGATCAGCACGCTGCTCGACGGCGCGGTCGAGGCGGTGGCCGCCGCGCACGCCGAGGGTCGCGCGGGTGCCAAGGATCCGGCGGAGTGCGTGGCCCGGACCACACTCGCCGTCTGGCAGGTCGCCGACCGCTACCGGATACTCGTCGGGCTCGCCCAGCGCAGCGTCACCGTGCAGGGCATCCGCGACCGGTTCACCCCGGTCCGCGAGGCCTGTGTCGAGGTGCTCCGGCAGGGGCTGGAGGAGGGCGCGTTCAGCTCACCGCTGCCGGCGCCGGCACTGGCGTACGTGCATGAGCAGATGCTGTTCGCGCTGATGGAAGCGGTGAACGACGGGCTCCTGGCCCCGGAGGAGGCGGGCCGCTCCGCCGCGGTCACCCTGCTGACGACCGCGGGCGTACCCGCCTCGCGGGCCACGGCGCTGGTGGCCGAGCTGAGCGACTGAGGCGACGGTCGTCCGCCGTACCGGTGCTGATACTGGTGCTGGTGCTGGTGCCGGAAACAGAAATGGCCGAGCGGCCAGGCTTCGGGGGAGTGCCTGGCCGCTCGGCGTTTTTCGGGATCCCGGGACTCCGGCGGACCTGCCGGGTGCCCCGGGCCGGCCGGCCGGACTACGGGGGAGTGTCCGGCCGTCCGGAGATGGCTTGCGGGTATGTCGTCGCTCTCGGCGATCTGGGTGATCTCAGCGATCTCGGCGCAGTTGGTCGGCCGCGATGCATGCCGGCCCGAGACCGGTGTCCCGGGGAGCAGGCGCACGTACTGGCCCACGGGCCGCAACCGATCACTTGCTGTTCAGTTCGGATCAGCTTCGGTCGGTCGACGATCAGTCGTCGGTCGAGCGAGGGGAACGGCGTCCGTGTCGGCACCGGGCTGGTGCGCCGACCGGGCGGCTGAGAGACGGGGGAGAATCTCAGCCGCCCGGAGTCAACGGACCCGAGTCGACGGGCCGGAGTCGACGGGCGGGTGAGGCGGCCTGGCGGCCGGTCAGGCCTTGGCCAGTTCCTTCTCGCCGCCCTGCTCGGGGACGTCCGCGGAGGCGGAGTCGGTGTCGTCCTCCGGGTGGAAGCCGTCGTGCTCGTCGATGAGCGTCTTCTCGTCGAACGGGTGCCGGCCGCCGAGGACCTCCGCGACGCGCTCCTTGTCGATCTCGTTGGTCCAGGTGCCGATCAGGACCGTGGCGACCGCGTTGCCCGCGAAGTTCGTGAGGGCGCGGGCCTCGCTCATGAAGCGGTCGATGCCGACGATCAGGCCGAGGCCGTCCACCAGGGCGGGCTTGTGCGACTGGAGGCCGCCGGCCAGGGTCGCGAGACCGGCGCCGGTGACACCCGCCGCGCCCTTCGAGGCGACGAGCAGGAAGAGCAGCAGCGGGATCTGCTCGCTGACCGACATCGGCGTACCCATGGCGTCGGCGATGAAGAGGGACGCCATGGTCATGTAGATCATGGTGCCGTCGAGGTTGAACGAGTAGCCGGTCGGGACGGTGATACCGACGACCGGCTTGCTGACGCCCAGGTGTTCCATCTTCGCGATGAGGCGCGGCAGCGCCGACTCGGAGGACGAGGTGGAGAGGATCAGCAGGAACTCGCGGCCCAGGTACTTGAAGAGCGAGAGGACGTTGAGGCCCGTGAAGATCTTCAGCAGCGCACCGAGCACGAGGAAGACGAAGAGGAAACAGGTGAGGTAGAAGGACAGCATCAGGACGGCGAGCTGCTTGAGCGCGTCGACACCGGCGGACCCGGTCACCGCGGCCATGGCACCGAACGCGCCGACGGGCGCGGCCCACATGACCATGCCGAGGATGCGGAAGACGAGCCGCTGGATGTGCTCGACACCGCGCAGGATCGGCGCACCGGTCGAGCCCATGGCCTGGATCGCGAACCCGGCGAGCAGCGCGATGAGCAGCGTCTGGAGGACCTCGCCGCCGGTGAAGGCGGAGACGAACGTGGTCGGGATGATCCCGAGGAGGAACTCCGTGGTGTCCTTGGCCTCGGCCGAGACCTGCGCCTGGCCGGTCTCCTTGACGGCGTCGGTCAGCGCGAGGCCGGTGCCCGGCTCGATGAGGTTGCCGACGACCAGGCCGATGCCCAGCGCGACGAACGACATGACCACGAAGTAGCCGAGCGCGATGCCGCCTACCTTGCCGACCTTCGCTGCCTTCCGTACCGAGCCGATGCCGAGCACGATCGTGCAGAAGATGATCGGGGAGATCATCATCTTGATCAGGTTGACGAAGCCGGTTCCGATCGGCTTCAGCTCCACGGCGAAGTCGGGGGCGATCAGACCCACGGCGATACCGGCGGCCACCGCGGCGATGACCGCGATGTAGAGGTAGTGGGTACGGTCCCGCTTCGCGGCGGGTGCGGCAGGTGCCGTTGGGGATGAGGTGGCCACGGCTGCCCTCCTTGACGTCGTCGTCGGCATCACCGGCGTGCGGCTCACGTCCGGGGGATGGGGAGAAAGTTGTGCTGGGGATGTGCTGCGGATCAGGTGGTGCGTCGGGGTCGCGGACGGCGACCGAAAACGGACCAAGACCCGCCAACCGCGTCCCTGCGATGCGGTGACTATCTAACGGCTTGTGAGGGCGGTCACCCTTCCGTTCATTTAGTTCACACTTATAAGGAGAGGCAGACTGACAGCATGCGTTTCCCCCGCGTTCCCGGACCCCGCAGCCTGGCCGGCCAGCTCTTCGCGATGCAGGCCGTGCTGATAGCTGTCCTGGTGGCTGGATACGCGCTGTTCACGTACGTCAGTGACCGCAGCCAGGCCGAGGACGCGGCGGGCCGCCAGGCGATGGCCGTCGCACGTTCGGTCGCGGACGCCCCCTCGGTGCGCGAGGCGATCCGGACCGCTCCGAAGCCGACGACGCTCCTCCAGCCGTACGCCCTCCAGGTGCAGCGCGACACGGACGTCGACTTCGTCACGATCATGAACCCCGAGGGCATCCGCTGGACCCACCCCGACCCGGACCAGATCGGTCAGCGCTTCCTCGGGCACCGGGAGCGCGCGCTGCGCGGCGAGTCGTTCACGGAGACGTTCTCCGGGACGCTCGGCCCGTCCGTCCGCGCGGTCACTCCGATCCACGACGGCGACCGGATCGTCGGGCTGGTCAGCGCGGGTATCCGGGTCGAGGAGATCAGCGCCCGGGTCCAGGACCAGGTCACGGCGCTGTTCGGGGTCGCGGCGGGCGCGCTGGCGCTGGGCGCGGTGGGCACGTACGTCATCAACGCGCGCCTGCGCCGCCATACGCACGGGATGAACGCGGCCGAGCTGAGCCGTATGCACGACTACCACCAGGCCGCCCTGCACGCCGTACGCGAGGGGCTGCTGATGCTGGACGGGCAGTACAGGGTGGCGCTGATGAACGACGGCGGCCGGGAGCTGCTGGGCGTCCTGGACGAGGACGAGGGGGAGGTCGTCGGCCGGTCCGTGGCCGAGCTGAGGCTGCCCGCGCCGCTGACGGGCGCGCTGCTGTCGGCCGAGCCGCGCGTGGACGAGGTGCATCTGACGGCGGACCGCGTGCTGGTCGTCAACACGTCGCCGGTATCGAGCGGCGAGCGCAGAGGTACGGTGGTGACGCTGCGCGATGTGACGGAACTCCAGTCCCTGATGGGCGAGTTGGACTCCGAGCGGGGCTTCACCCAGGCGCTGCGCTCGCAGGCGCACGAGGCGGCGAACCGGCTCCACACGGTCGTGTCATTGATCGAGCTGGACCGGGCGGAGGAGGCCGTGGACTTCGCGACCGCCGAACTGGAACTGGCCCAGGCCCTCACCGACCAGGTGGTCGCGGCGGTCAGCGAGCCGGTCCTTGCCGCGCTGCTGCTCGGCAAGACGGCGCAGGCGAACGAGCGGGGCGTGGAGCTGGTGGTGTCGGAGGACAGCAGCCTCGACGACGGCCTCCTCCCCGACACGCTCCCCTCCCGCGACCTGGTCACCATCCTCGGCAACCTCATCGACAACGCGGTGGACGCGGCCCAGGGCGGCGGAGAGGCGGGCCTGGGCGCGTCGCGGGTGACGGTGACGGCCCTCACGGAGGACTCCCTGCTGGTCCTGCGCGTCTCGGACACGGGCGCGGGCGTCGACCCGGCCCACACGGAGGCGGTCTTCCAGCGGGGCTTCACGACCAAGCCGGCGGGGCCGGGCGGACGTGGTCTGGGTCTGGCGCTCGTACGGCAGGCAGTGGCCCGGCACGAGGGGACGCTGACGGTGTCGGAGGCGGCGGGAGGAGGGGCGGAGTTCGAGGTGCGGCTGCCGTTGCCTAAGGTTGCGGCGCCGACGGGGGCCGCCGGGGCCGCCGGGGCCAGTGAGCCCGCCCGACCCGCTCAGCCCGCCGAACCGACCGGACCCGGCCCCGGACCCGCACTCGCCCAGCCCGCCGAGCCCGCCTTGCCTGGAGGGGACGTATGACCGACCCCAGAGACACGAAGCACAGAGATACGACGACCGACCCGATCCGCGTTCTCGTCGTGGAGGACGACCCGGTCGCCGCCGACGCGCACGTCATGTACGTGGGCCGGGTGCCCGGGTTCACGGCCGTCGGCAAGGCGCACACGGGCGCGGAGGCCCGACGCGCGCTGGACCGTACGGCGGTGGACCTGCTCCTCCTCGACCTGCACCTGCCGGACGGGCACGGGCTGCAGCTGGCCCGCTCGCTCCGGGCGGCCGGCTATCACGCGGACGTCATCGCGGTGACGTCGGCGCGGGACCTGGCGGTGGTCCGGGAGGGGGTCTCACTGGGCGTCGTCCAATACGTACTGAAGCCCTTCACCTTCGCCACCCTCCGGGACCGGCTCGTCCGGTACGCCGAGTACCACGCGGCGGCGGGCGAGGCGAGCGGCCAGGACGAGGTCGACCGCGCCCTGGCGAGCCTGCGCGCACCGGGCCCCGCCGCCCTCCCCAAGGGCCTGAGCGCCCCCACCCTGGAACGCGTCACGCTGACCCTCCGGGCCAGCACCGAGGGACTCACGGCGGCCGGGGTCGCCGAGGAGGTCGGCATCTCGCGCATCACGGCCCGGCGTTACCTGGAACACCTGGTGGACGCGGGACGGGCGGCAAGGGCCCCGCAGTACGGGCAGGTGGGGCGGCCGGAGTTGCAGTACCGGTGGGTGCGGGGGCAGTAGGCCGGCCAAAGGGCTACGGGGCTCAGGTGCCAGGGCGTGAGTAGATGACGATCTGGGCGGCGAGCCCGGCGACGCCGATCGCCTCGGCGACGGAGAGCACGAGGAGTCCGGTACTGATGTCGCCGGCGCCCCAGTAGACGGTGAGCCCGGCGAGCGGGACGACACAGAAGGCGAGCAGATCCACGGCGAGTTGGACGGCCTTGCGGGAGCGGCGCCGGGCGTCGGAGCGATGGGCGGACTCCCAGCCGAAAGCCCCCTGCTCCGGGGCGAGTTGGGCGAGGAGACCGAGCCGGGGCCCCAACTCCTCCCTCACATACGTACCGATCGCGGAGATCTTCTGGTCGTTGATGAGGTAGGTCCAGCCGAGGACGACGCACACGGGCGGGAGGGCGAGCAGCATGACGGGCTGCTCGGCCTGCGCGGTGGCCGCGAGGACGGCGGCGACGACGGTGAGGGTGACGTAGAGAAGGTTGTCCCGGAAGCCGATACGGGTCTTCTGCTCGTCCTTGAGGACCGTGTACTCGGCGAGCAGAAGCTGCCCGAGAGTGACACCTGCTCCAGGTGACTCCGGAGACTCAGGCACGCTTCTTCCTTCCCATGGCCCTGTGGGCTTACGTTCACCGAGCAGCCATACAGGCTTTCAGGCCAGTAGTCAGGCCAGTAGGAGGTCGTGCTCGTGCGCCCCACCGCAGCCCGCACAACTACCCCATTGTCCCTGCTCGTTGCCGCCGCCCTCACCATCGCCGCCGGTTCCCTGACGGCCTGCGGCGGAAGCTCCGGCAGCGATCCGGACACGGTGAGGATCTCCTTCAAGCAGTCGACGGACAACTCCGTCAAGGTGATGGACACGTATCTCGCGGACATCAAGAGGCAGTTCGAGAAGGCCAACCCCGGCAAGAAGGCGGAGCTGGTCCCGATCAAGGCGCCGGACTCGGAGTACTACACCAAGGTCCAGCAGATGCTCCGCTCCCCCAAGACGGCCCCCGACCTGGTCTACGAGGACACGTTCCTCATCAACTCCGACATCACCAGCGGGTACTTGAAGCCCCTGGACTCCTACCTCGCCAAGTGGCCGGACTGGAACCAGTTCATCGACACGGCGAAGACGGCGGCGAAGGCGGAGGACGGCAAGACGTACGGCATCCCGGACGGCACGGACACGAGGGGCCTGTGGTTCGACAAGGCGATCTTCAAGAAAGCGGGCCTGCCTGAGGCCTGGCAGCCGAAGACATGGGAGGAGGTCCTGTCGGCGGCCCGCAAGATCAAGGAGAAAGTGCCGGACGTCATCCCCCTGAACGTCTACACGGGCAAGCCGGCGGGCGAGGCGGCGACGATGCAGGGCTTCGAGATGCTGCTGTACGGCACGGGGAGCGAGGGCGGTTCGGACCCCCTGTACGACGGCTCGTCGAAGAAGTGGATCGCGGGGAGCCAGGCCTTCAAGGACGCGCTGACATTCGTCGAGACGGTGTACGAGGAGAAGCTGGGCCCGGACGTGTCGGACGCGTTGGACCCGAACATCTCGACCCGCGTCCGGGGCGAATGGCTCCCCCAGGGCAAGCTGGGCATCAACCTCGACGGCTCCTGGCTCCCGCAGGACTGGCTGCCGGGCAGCGGTCACGAATGGCCGGAGTGGTCGACGAAGCTGGGCCTGGCGGCGATGCCGACACAGATGGGCCAGGCGCCGGGCAAGGTGAGCATGTCGGGCGGCTGGACCTGGGCGATCCCGTCGAAGGCGGCCAACCCGGACCTGGCCTTCGAGTTCATCAAGACGATGCAGACGAAGGCGAACGCCCAGAAGTGGTACGTGGCCAACTCGGGCATAGCGGTGCGGAAGGACGTGGCGGCGGACCCCGCCTACGTCGGCGCCCAGCCCGGCATCAAGTTCTTCACGGACCTGGTGGCGAACACGCACTACCGCCCGGCGTATCCGGCGTACCCGAAGGTCTCGACGGCCATCCAGGAGGCGATGGAGGGCGTGACGACGGGCGACGCGTCGGTGGAGGAGGCGGCGAGCGCGTACGACGAGGCGCTGAAGTCGGCGACGGGCGACCAGGTAGTAGAGAAGCGGTGAGTGCACCTGGACGTTCCCTGCCCCGAACGCTGACTCGGGCACTTCCGGTCACTCCGGCGGTGGTCCTGCTGCTCCTCTTCCTCGCGGGCCCGATCGCGTACTGCGCCTACATCGCGTTCACAGACCTCCAGTTGACGGGCCAGGCGGAGTCGTCGTTCGTGGGCTTCGAGAACTTCCGTACGGCGTTCAAGGACGAGGCGTTCATCAACGCGGTATGGCTGACGCTGGTGTTCACGGTCCTGTCGTCGCTGGTGGGCCAGAACACGCTGGGGCTGGGGCTGGCGGCGCTGATGCAGCGGGCGTCGAAGCCGGTACGGACGTTGGTGGGCGGGATCGTGATCACGGCGTGGGTGCTGCCGGAGGTGGTGGCGGGTTTCTTGCTGTACGCCTTCTTCAGGCGGGAGGGCACCCTGAACGCGATCCTGGACTGGCTCCATCTCCCGTCCCAGAACTGGCTGTTCACGCTGCCGATCCTGGCGGTGTCGTTCGCGAACGTGTGGCGGGGTACGGCGTTCTCGATGCTGGTTTACTCGGCGGCGCTGAACGAGATCCCGAAGGAGATCACGGAGGCGGCGGAGGTGGACGGGGCGGGTGGTTGGCGCCGGATGTGGCACATCACGCTGCCGATGATCCGCCGCTCGATCGGCACGAACCTGATGCTGAACACGCTGCAGACGCTTTCGGTGTTCGGCCTGATCTGGGTGATGACGAGGGGTGGGCCGGGGAATCGAAGTCAGACGCTGCCGTTGTTCATGTACGAACAGGCCTTCCAGAAAAGCATGATCGGGTACGGGACGGCGGTGGCGCTGCTGTTGCTGGTGGTGGGCTCGCTGTTCTCGGTGGTGTACATGCGGCTGCTGCGGACGGAGGTGTGAGATGGCGACCTTGAACTCCCGCCGTACGGGCCGCCGTCTGGCGGCGGATGCGGGCTTGTTGGTGGTTGCGGCGGCTTTCGTCCTCCCGTTGGCGTGGGTGATCCTCTCGGCTCTGGACCCGCACGCGGACCTGCGGGTGAAGGCCCCAGACAGCCTGACCCTGAACAACTTCGACGCGGTACTGACCCCGGAGATCACCTTCACACCGCTCCTCAACAGCCTGATCCTGTGCGGGGCCGGAACCCTGCTGACGGTGGTGTGCGCGGCGCTCGCGGCGTACCCGTTGTCGCGGTTCAGATCGCGCTTCAACCGCCCGTTCCTCCTGACGATCCTGTTCGCGACGAGCCTGCCGATCACGGCGATCATGGTGCCGGTGTACGCGCTGTTCGTTCAGGTGAACCTGATCGACACGACGCAGGGCACGATCCTGTTCTTCGCGGCGTCCCAACTCCCGTTCGCCATCTGGCTGATGAAGAACTTTATGGACGGCGTCCCGAAGGAGCTTGAGGAGGCGGCGTGGACGGACGGGGCGTCGGCGTTCCAGTCCCTGGTACGGATCGTGCTGCCGCTGATGGGGCCGGGAGTGGCGGTGGTGACGGTGTTCTCGTTCGTGGTGATGTGGGGGAACTTCTTTGTCCCGTTCATGCTGCTGCTTACGCCGGATCAGATGCCGGCGAGCGTGAGCATCAATGACTTCTTCGGGAATCGGGGGACGGTTGTTTATGGGCAGTTGGCTGCGTTTTCGGTTATTTATTCGACGCCGGTGATTTTGTTGTATGTGGTGGTGGCGAGGAGGGTGGGTGGGGGGTTTGCTTTGGGTGGGGCCGTCAAGGGGTGATGGCCTCAGCTTGAGAACGGACGTCGGCTGCTGCGGTGGGGGCGTTGGCTCGGGTGAAGGCATCTGCGGCTTGGAGGTAGTAGGCACGGGCCTCGGCGGGGCGGTTGTTTTCCTCGTAGGTGAAGGCCAGATTCTCAAGGGTCACGCCAGTCCCGTACCAGTCCTCGAACTCGCCGCAGATCTGCATCGACTTGCCACACGCGTCGATCGCTTCCTCCATCCGGCCCGCCTGGCACAGAGCGCTGCCCAGGTTGTTCCACGCAACACCTTCGCGGTGGCGGTCCCCAGCGGCTTGGAGTACGCCGACGACGCGGGTGAACGCGTCAACCGCATCCTCCAGCCGACCTGCCTGCCAAAGGGAATAGCCGAGATCAGTCAACGTGTTGGCTTCGCGTTGGTGGGGGTCATGGGCGAGAGTGAGTGCCTCAATCGCGTCCTCGGCGGTCGGGAACAGCTCGCCGCAGCGCATGAAGGCGTCGACCGCCTCCGTCGCCCGCCCCGCGGCCATCATGGCCCTGCCGAGGTTGATCCACGCGTCGGCCTCGCTACGGCGGTCCCCGACACTGTGAGCGGCCTCCTGGACCGAACGCTCGATGGTGATCAAGTCGTCGAAGTACCGCCGCCAGTCCAAGTACTCATGCAAGCATGCGGCAAGCTCCCTCGCGCTTCGCGCGTACCGTTCCTCGCCCGCCCATTGCACCGCCGCCACCAGCCCCGCCCGCTCCCCGTCCAGCCAGGCCAACGCCTGCGCGCGGTCCAGGAACCGCTCCGGCTCCGCTTTCCCCGGCAACCATCGCAACCGGTCGTCCGCCGCACCCGCCCACTCGCAGTAGAAGTCCAGCACCCGCCCTCGCGCCGCGTCCCCCTCCTCCCGCAACTCCGCATCCCCCGCAACCACACCCAAGCCAAACGCCCGCACCAAGTCATGCAACCGCCACCGCCCACGCCCACTCCCCCGCTCAATGAGATGGGCCTGGGACAGCGCGCTCAGAACACGGACCGGTGCAGTGTCCGTCCCGACCAGGACTGCGACAACCTCGGTGGTCACCTCGGGCCCCGGCGCAAGGGCCAGCAGCCGAAGCAAGCGAGCCTGCTCAGGCGAGAGACGCCGGTACGACAGGTCGAAGGCAGCCCGGACGCTGCGCTCGCCGTCATCGAGGTGAACGAGACGGTCACCGTACTCGGTCAGTTCCGCGGCGAGTTCGGCCACAGGCTTGTCGAGATCGAGCGCCAGCAGCGCGGCCACGATCTGGATGGCGAGCGGCAGATACCCACAGTGAGAGGCGAGTTCGGCGGCAGCCTCGCGCTCCTGCGCGACACGACCATCCGATGTATCGGCGATCCGTAGGACACGGTCAAGGAGGTCGTGTGCCTCCTTCGGAGTCAACTCGTCCAACGGCATGAGTCGTGCGCCCAGTTGAGGCAGCTTGTTGCGGGAGGTGACGAGCAGACGGTGCCGTACGTCTCCGGGCAGCAGCGGACGCACCTGCTCCGCCGAGGACGCGTTGTCGGCCAGGATCAGCACCGCCCCCCGCTCCCGCCCCCGCTCCGCGAGTGCCGACCGATACAACGCTGCCCGTGCATCCGCCCAGTTCGGTATGTGCTCCGGCTCCGTACCCAGAGCCGTCAGCAAGACCTCCAGCGCTTGGTCCGCCGTAACGTGATCGTCGTCGTATCCATGCAGGTTGACGAAGAGCACACCGCCCGGGAACCACCCCTTCTCACAAGCCACGCGCGCCGCCTCCACCGCGAGCGCGGTCTTGCCGATGCCGCCGAGCCCCGACACTGCCGCAACCAGCACAGCCTCGACGCCGTTCCCACCCTCGGATGTACACGCTGTCGGGTCGAGTGCGTCCAACAGCCCCTTCAGTTCAGCCCCACGTCCGGTGAAGCCGACCGCCCGAGCGGGTAGGGCGTCCAGCGCGGTGGGCGCCGGCGCATGCTCGCGGTACACGGCCTTCGCCGTCACCGAGCCCGCAATGTTCGCACCCCGCAGATCGATGTGGTCCCCGTCGTACTCGGTCGCCATCGTGCCGTCCGCCCCCCGTGCCGCCTTCGCACATCGCGTGACATAACGGTACGCCCGCCAAGTACCGTAGAAACGTGCCGGAGACAAAGAAAACCGTTGCCGTCCTCACCGCCCTGTCGCTGGAGTACGACGCAGTGCGGGAGCACCTCACGGACATCGAGACGCTCACCCACCCGCGCTACGGAACCAAGGCCAAGCTCGGCCAACTCCCGGACACGCCTTGGCAGGTGGTCCTCGTCAACATGGGCGAAGGCACACTGACGGCGGCGACGCTCACCGAGCGCGTACTGACGTGGCTGGACCCCGAGGCCGTACTGCTCGTCGGCGTCGCGGGCGGCCTCAAGGACGACATCGGGATCGGCGACGTCGTGGTCGCAACGAAGGTGTACTCGATCCACGGCGGCAAGGAGACCCCCGAGGGTTTCCTGGTCCGCCCGGAGGCCTGGCACGCGTCGCACCGCCTGGAACAGGCGGCCAAGGAAGCCCTGGGCAACACGTCGGACTTCAAGACGTACTTCAAGCCGATCGCCGTCGGAGACGTACTCCTCACGGACAAGAAATCCAAGCTCGCGAAGCACATCCACAAGCACTACAACGACGCCGCCGCCATCGAGATGGAGAGTTCCGGCGTGGCCAACGCGGTCCAACTCGCCGGTGAGGCGGGCGCGTTGATCATCCGGGGCATCAGCGACAAGGCGGACCCGGACAAGTCCGAGGCAGACAAGGGAGGTTCGCAACCCCGGGCCGCAGGGAACGCGGCAGCGGCGGCCGTTGCCGTACTCCGCGAGCTGACCCCCAAGCAGACCACCGACCCCCGGGAGGGTCCTTTTCGCGGCGAGACGTACGGAGGGGACCACTTCGACTTCCGGCAGAGCACGTTCAACGGCTCCTTCGTCGCGAAGTTCGTCGGACACCGGCCCGGCGACGCGGACGGGCGGTAGCCAGGACGCTGGACGCGGAGGCCACTCCCATGGCCCGGTCCCGGTAGCGACGGCCACCCTCCCACCCCGGCCGCTGGGCTTCACCGGCCGTTCCGCGGAGTTGGGCCGCTTGCTGCCCCGTCTGGAACCCGACCCGAACGACAACGCCTGCATCGCCGTCGCAGGCCAGGGTCCTCTGGAGCCCGCCCCTTCATTCACACTCGGAGCCAGGTGCCGATCGCGGAGATCTTCTGGTCGTTGATGAGGTAGGTCCAGCCGAGGACGACACACACGGGCGGGAGGGCGAGCAGCATGACGGGCTGCTCGGCCTGCGCGGTGGCCGCGAGGACGGCGGCAACGACGGTGAGGGTGACGTAGAGAAGGTTGTCCCGGAAGCCGATACGGTCTTCTGCTCGTCCTTGAGGACCATGTACTCAGCAAGCAGAAGCCCCCCAAGGGGCGACGTCTGTTCCAGGTGACTCCGGCACGCTCTTCGTCTCCGCCCTTCTGGTTCCTACTGACCTTGCCATGATCGGCGACGCGGGAAGCAGCGGCTTGAGTGGGGCGGTCAATCGGTGAGGGCTGGGGGTGACTGTGGGGTGGTGTCCGTCGCGTTGATCTTGGCGAGGGATTCGGCTGCATTCCCGGTGGCACCGGCCTGGGTGAAGGCGTCGGCAGCCCGGAACCAGGCAGCTCGCGCCTCGGCGGGGCGGCCAGCAACCTCGTAGGCACTGGCCAGGTTGTTCAAGGCCAAGCCCGTCCCGTACCAGTCCTCGAACTCCCGGCAGATCTCCAGAGTTCTGCCGTACGCCTCGATCGCCTCCTCGACCCGACCCGCCTCCCGCAGAGCGAGGCCGAGGTTGTTCCACGCCCTGCCCTCGCCATGGCGGTCCCCGACAGCCTGATACAAGCCGCGAGCCCGGGTGTGGGCGTCGATCGCCTCCTCCACCCGACCCACCTCCCGCAAGGCGAGGCCGAGGTTGTTCCACGCCCTGCCCTCGACGCGGCGGTCCCCGACAGCCTGGTCCAGGTCGAGGGCGCGGGTGTGAGCCTCGATCGCCTCCTCCACCCGACCCACCTTCTGCAGGGCTACTCCGAGGTTGTTCCACGCCATGCCCTCGCCGAGGCGGTCCCCTGCAGCCTGGCATCGGTCGCGGGCCTGGGTGTAGGCGCCGATCGCCTCCTCCACCCGACCCACCTCTCGCAAGGCACTGCCGAGGTTGGTCAACGCCACAGCCTCACCCTCCCGGTCCCCAACCGAACGGGCACCCGCACAAGCAGCCACACCCACACTCACCCAGTCATCGAAATACCGCCGCCAGTACAAATACTCCCCCAGACACGACGCCAGCCCCACCCCAGCACCCGCAAATCGCTCCTCCACCGCCCACTGCACCGCCCCCACCAACCCCGCACGCTCACCGTCCAGCCACACCAACGCCTCCCCCCGACCCCCGAACAACCCCGGCACCACATCCCCCTCCAACCACCGCAACCACCCATCAGCCGCCCCCGCCCACCGCCAGAAGAACCCCAGCACCCGCTCCCGCGCCGCCACCCCCTCCTCCGCCAACCCCCTATCCCCAGCCACCAAACCCACCCCAAACACCCGCACCAAGTCATGCAACCGCCAACGCCGCCGCCCGCTCCCCCGCTCGACCAAGTGCGCGCGGGCCAGCGCGTTCAGGTGGGCTACCGGTGGGGCATCCTCGCCGGTCAGTGCGGCAATGGCCTCGTCGCTCGTATCGGGTCCGGGGGCGAGGGCCAACAGGCGCAGCACGCGGGCCTGTTCCGGTGGCAGTCGGCGGTAGGACAGGTCGAAAGCCGCCCAGACGCTGCGTTCTCCGTCGTCGAGGTGGTCGAGGCGGTCGCGTGCTTCCGTGAGTTCGGTGACGAGTTCGGCAATAGGCCTGTCCCGGTCGGCCACCAGTTGCGCGGCCACGATCTGCAGGGCCAACGGCAGGTGTCCGCACCGCTCGGCGAGCACTGAGGCCGCCCCCGGGTCGTCCGCCACCCGGCTGTCGCCGGGGTGGGCAATTCGCAGCGCGCGGTCGAGCAAGTCGCATGCCTCCTGCGGAGTCAGTTGGTTCAACCGCAGAAGTCTGGCACCCAGTTGGGGCAGCAGGTCACGCGACGTGACGAGGAGCCGGTGCCGTGCGTTGTCCCCGGGGAGCAGGGGGCGTACCTGTGCCGGCGAGGACGCGTTGTCGGCGAGGATCAGTACCGGGCCGCACTGCTCGGCTCGTTGAGCGAGCGTCGAACGGTAGAGCGCGGCCCGTTCGTCCGCCGTGGCCGGGATGTGCTCGGGTTCGATACCGAGGGCGCGCAGGAAAGCCTGGAGTGCCTGGTCGGCGGTGACCGGGGTGTCGTCGTAGCCATGCAGGTCCACGAAGAGCGTGCCCCCGGGGAACCAGCCCTTCGCTCGGGCCGCGTATCCCGCCTCCACCGCGAGCGACGTCTTGCCGATGCCGCCGAGCCCGGACACGGCGGCGACGAGAACAGGAACGGCCGCCGGGGCGTCCGGAGCGGAGTCGGGCTCATCGGATGCGGCGGGGTTCAACGCATCGAGCAGCGCCCGCAGTTCGTCGGTGCGTCCGGAGAATCCGACCGCCCTGGCGGGCAGCGCGTTCAGCGCGGTGGGTGCCGGTCCGTGCCCTCGGTACTCCACCTTCTTCGCGGTGAAGGACCCGGTGAAGTTGCCTCCCCGGAAGTCGAGGTGGTCCTCGCCGTATTCGGTCGTCATGGTGCCGTCCCCCGTACCGCCCGCGCGCCTCTCCCGAGATCGCGGGACGCCGCTCCGCCGCGCCCAACCCATGCTCTGGACCGGCGACGTGGCAGTACTGTGAATGTGTGTCGGAAACAGAACCCACAGTAGTCGTCCTGACCGCGCTTCCGTCGGAGTACGCCGCCGTACGGGCCCACATCCCGGACGCGAAAGAACGCGTGCACGAGAAGGGGACTTTCGTGGAGTGGGGCCGGCTCCCCGACTCCCCCTGGCAGGTGGCCATCGCCGAACTGGGTCCGGGCGCCCTGAACGCCGCCTCGCTCACGGAGCGGATCGTCAACTGGCTGCGTCCGGAGGTCCTGTTGTTCGTCGGGGTGGCGGGCAGTCTGGAGCGCGACGACATCAAGATCGGCGATGTCGTGGTCGGTACGAAGGTGTACAGCGTCCATGGCGGCAAGCAGACCCGCGAAGGCTTCCTAGTCCGCCCCGAGGCCTGGCACTCCTCGCACCGCCTGGAGCAGGTCGCCCGTTTCGCCCTGCGCGGCAAGGCGCATCTGAAGCCGATCGCGGTCGGAGACGTCGTCCTGGCCGACGCGAGGTCGGACGTCGCCGAGTACCTCCACAAGAGCTACAACGACGCCGCCGCCATCGAGATGGAGGGCTCCGGGGTCGTCCACGCGGCGCACCTCAGCGGCCAGTTGGACGCTCTCGTCATCCGGGGCATCAGCGACTACGCCGATGCGAAGAAGGCCAAGGCCGACGCGTCCGGGAGCCAGCCGAAGGCGGCCGACGCGGCAGCGGCAGCGGCGGTCGCAATCCTCCGCAAACACCGGCCGGCCAGAGCGGCAAGGAGCGAGACACCCGCTGCCTCCGCGGCCTCCGACGACTCCCGGGAGGGTCCCTTTCCCCGTTCCCAGTACGGCGGAGACCATCTCGACTTCCGAGGAAGCACCTTCAGCGGCCCCTTCACCGCAAAGAAGGTCGTCCGAGGCCGGGACGAGGACGCCACCTAGCCCGACCCACTCCCCGTCCCACGGCCCGGTACCGGTGGCGACCGCGGCCCTGCCGCCCCGCCCCGCCGGTTTCACGGGACGAGTCACGAATCTGGGCCGCCTGCTGCCCCACCTCGAACCCGCCCCGGAGGGTACGTCCGCGCCCCCGATCCTCATCTTCGCCGTCACCGGCATGGGCGGCATCGGGAAGACGGCACTGGCGTTGGAGGCCGCTCACCGGGTGGTTTCGAAGGGGCTGTTCCCCGGGGGCACCCTCTTCGTCGACCTGCGCGGCTACGACGACAACCCGGTCACCGCGGACCAGGCGGTCCTGGCCCTGCTGGACGCCCTCGGCGTACAAGGCTCGAAGCTGCCGCCGACGGCAGCACGCCAGTACGACGCCTACCACGCCCTCCTCGCCGAGCGGCAGCATCGCACACTGCTGATCCTGGACAACGCGTCGGATCCGGCCCAGTTCCTGCCCCTGCTCCCGGCCTCGGACCACCACCGGGTACTGATCACCTCCCGCGACCGCCCGGACGGGCTTCGGGTACGTCTCATCGACCTCGAAGCGCTCACCCCGGCCGAGTCCTCCGCGCTGATCACCGGTGCCCTGCACGACGCCGACGAACGCGACGACCGTCCAACCCGCGAGCCGGATGCCCTGCGTGAACTGACCGACCTGTGCTGTCACTTGCCTCTCGCCCTCCAGATCGCGGCGGCGATGCTGCGCCGACGCCGCCATCGCGGTATCGCCTCGCTGGTGGCGGAGATCAAGGAGGCGGAGGACGCGACGACCGCGTTCGACCGCGGCGACCTCGGGACGGACCAGTACGGCCGTTCACTCGCCCTCCGCCCGGTCCTGGAGACCTCCTACCACCGCCTCCCGGCCGACCAGGCCCGCATGCTGCGCCTGCTCGCCCTTGCCTCCGGCACAGAGACCGGCACGGATGCGGTGGCTGCCATGGCCGGCCTCGATGCAGTGGCCGCTGTGAAACTCCTGGAGTCCCTGGCCACCACGTGTCTCGTCTCATCGGTTAAGGCTGACGAGGGTCCGGACAGCAGCCTGCGATGGCGGTTGCACGACTTGGTGCGAACGTTCGGGGTGGGGGTTGTGGCAGCGGATGCAGGGCTGATGGCGGAGGGGGAAACGGCGCAGGAGCAGTTGCTCGACTTCTATTGCACGGGGGCAGATGCGGCTGATGAGTGGTTGCGGTGGTTGCCGGGGATGGATGTGCCGGGGCGGTTCCGGGGGCGGAGGGAAGCGCTGGCGTGGTTGGACGGTGAGCGAGCGGGTCTGGTGGCGGCGATGCAGTGGGCGAAGCGGGAACGGTTCGCGGACACTGGGGTGCGGCTGGCCGAACACCTGGTGGAATACCTGGAATGGCAGCGGCATTTCGACGACTGGGTCGTTGTGAGCCAGGCCGCCCGGGAGGCTGCTCACCGGTCCGGGGACATTGCGGCCGAGGCCGGCGCGTGGAACAACCTCGGCCGCGCTCTGTGGAGAACGAAGCGTATGCCACAGGCGGTTGAGACCCTCACCGGTGCGCGCAACCTGTTCCAGGCAATTGGGGACCGCCATGGCGATGCCCGGGCGTGGAGCAATCTCGGCAGCGTCCTGAAGGAGATGGGCCGGGCGGCAGAGGCAATCGAGGCCTTCACCGGCGCCCGAGACCTGTTGCAGATCACCGGAGACCGCCACCGCGAAGCCATGGTGTGGCACAACCTCGGCAACGTCCTACGGGAGGTGGGTCGGGTGGAAGACGCAATCGAAGCCCACACCCAGGCCCACGACATGCTGCAGGCCGCCGGGGACAGCCGCCGCGATGCCCTGACGTTGCATGGCCTCGGCAACGACCTGATGGACGTGGGTCGGGTGGCAGAAGCGGTCGAGAGCTTTGGCAAGGCGCTGAGGGTCTACCGGGAGTTCGGGGACTGGTACTGGACGGGTCAGGTCTTCCACAGCCTCGCCCTGATCCACGAGTCCGCCAACCGCCCCGCCGAGGCTCACACCTGCTGGCTCCAGGCAGCCGACGCCTACGCACTGGCTGACGACACGGCCAAAGCGGACGAGGCCCGCGCCTGGGCCGAGGAGTAGCGATAACAGCCACCCCAACCTCATCCGCACCCAGAATTCACCCCGCAGCCTCCCGGACTCCCGCCCAGGGCAACACCGCCCACATCCGAGTCCCACCCCCCGGCTCCCTCGCCTCCCCGAACCCCCACTCCCCACCAGCCCCCTCCACCACACACCCCAAAACCCGCAACGCATCCCCCCTCCGCTCATCGCAAGCCGCAGCCAGCCGGGGATGCACATGCCGCCGATGCCCGTCATAAAGCACCACCTGCAACTCCCCCTCCCACCACCGCAACGACAGATGCACCGGCCCATCCACACCGAACCGAAACGCACAAGCGGTCAACTCCCCCACCACCTGCACCGCAACGTCCGCCATCTCCTCCAGCCCATGCGCCTGAAGAACACCCCGAGTAGCAGCCCGGGCAACCCGCGAACTCACCGCCTCGGCAGGCAGGGTGAAGCCGTAGACAAGCGACTCCGGAGACGGCGGCGACGCCTCCGCGAGGTCGGTAGAGACGAGACAGGCCGAGGCGGCCGGCGATGCGAACATGGCGAACTCCCTTGCTGGACAACGGACTTGACGAAGCCGACGTAAACCCGACCAGTGGCCTGTCTCCCTGGCACGAACACACCCCTCCCAGGGAAGGAGAAGGCAGGCATGCTCGCGCGATGCACTTCCGGCGACATCGGGCCGTAAGCGACTCGTCACCGACTGTAGACGCATTAGGTGGCCTTTTGCCACCCACCCAACGGAATTACCACTAGCCTGGTGGACCAACCAGGCGCCCGAAGGGCAGACTTGCGCCGCACCCGCTGGAGGAAATGACACATGCCGCCGAGGTCGACACCGACGGAACGCCAGAAGCGCCTGGGCGCCGAACTGCGCAAGATGCGTATCGCCGCAGACGTGACCACGGAGTACGCCGCAGGGCTGCTCGGGCTGGACCGGACGAAGGTGTCCAACATCGAGTCCGGGGTCCGGGCCATCAGCGCAGACCGACTGAGGACCCTCGCCTGCAACTACGCCTGCCGCGACAAGGCGTACGTCGACGCCCTGGTCGACATGGTCGGGACACGTACACGCGGCTGGTGGGAGGTGTACCGGGGTCAAATCCCCGCAGGACTCCTCGACATCGCGGAACTGGAATGGCACTCCAAGAGCGTGCGCGTGGGCCTGGCCATGATCATGCCGGGCCTGCTCCAGACCGACGGTTACGCCCGCACCCTCTTCGGCGCCGCACTCCCACCCCTCTCACCGGCGGAGGTCGAGCTGCGCGTGGCCCTTCGCCTACAACGGCAGCAGGTGCTGTACCGGGAGGACCCGATCACCTACGTCGGTTACGTACACGAGGCCGCCCTGCGCATCGAGTTCGGCGGCGTCAAGGTGATGCGCGGCCAGTTGGACCGCCTCTGCGAGGTGTCCGAGCGCGACAACATCGGCGTGCGCGTGATCCCCTACAAGGCAGGGGCGTTCCCCGGCGCCGGCCAGGCGGTGACCTACGCCGAGGGGTCCGTCCCGCAACTCGACACCGTGGAGCTGGACTCCGCGCACGGCCCCGAGTTCACCCACGGCCAGTCCCAACTCGACAAGTACCGCGCCCACTTGGACTGGATGGAAGCCGCGTCACTCTCGCCCAGCGCGTCGCGGGACTTCATCCACACGATCGCCCGCCAACTCTGAGGAGTCACCGTGCCCGACATCACCTGGGAAGAACCGTTCTGCGCCGAAGGCGCCAACTGCTTCCGCATAGGCACCGACCCCGACAACAACGCCTACATAGCCATCGCAGGCCAAGAAGACACCTACCTCACCGACACCCGAGAAGCCCTCCGCACCCTCATCCAGGACATCAAGGCCGGCAAAGCAGACCACCTCCTGTAGAGCCCCCGTAGCGCACCCCCTCACACCTCGGGCAGCACTCCCGCCCGAAACGGCTCCACCCCCACAACCCGCCGCACCCGCGTCACCTCGATCAACAACATCACGCGCCGCTCCCCGGGCAGCAGCCACGGATACCGCTCCTCGCCGATGTACTTCTGCGTGAGCCGGTCCATGGACCGTTCCGCCTCCTCGCCCTCCACGAACCGCACCACGCGCCCCCGGATCTCCGCACGGTCGTACGGGTTCTCGGGGTCGTGGTGGGAGAGCGAGACGTTCGGATTGACGCGGAGGTTCTCCTCCTTCACGCGGCCGATGGCCGTGTTGACCATGACGTGGTCGCCCTCGATGTCGACCCACATCGGCGAGATCTGCGGCATCCCGTCGGCGCCGACCGTCGCGAGGTGCCAGAAGTTCGGGGCCAGCAGCCGCTCCCGTATATGCCCCTCGACCGTCACCTTCTCCGCCTTGCCGCTCACAAGACCACCACCCTCCGAAGCCCAACCACCGAGCGAAATAACGCTGATGCTACGTCAGGACCCCGCACCGACAAGCCACCCCCACCGCACAGATCACGCCGCAACTACTCACCAGTCACCCACCCCCGCAAGCCCCAACCGCACCGCACGCACCTTCGACGCCCGCTCACAGCACCAATCCGTCAGCCACCCCAACCACCCACCCCCGAACCACCGACCCTCCGCGCATATGCCCCACCACCTTGCCGTTCGCACCATCGAACGCCCACGAACAGCCCCCGCCCGGCCACCGACCCCCGACCTTCAGCCACCCCAGGATCACCCGCACCCACCCCCAACCCCGTAGCTTCCTACGATCCGTAATTGTGGCCGAACAGAACGTAGTCACCGCCGCCCAGCACCCCTAGCTTGTGGCGCGTGCGCCGACCCCCAGTTCCGCCTCCACCGCCCATGCCGCCGACACCACCGAACCCACCCTTCGACGCCCACGCCGCCCGCAGACTCCGTATGGCCCTCGGAATGGGCCCCGAACACGTCGCGTACGGGATGCGTGTCTCGTACGGGCTGCCGTACATCACGCCCGACCACGTGATCGCCTGGGAACAAGGCACAATGGCCCCCGGCAGCAACGAACTCACCGCCCTCGCAGGCGTGTTGTGGTGCGCGCCCTACGAACTCATCGGCCGCCCCCGCACCTTGCGCGAGCACCGCGCCGCGCGGCACTTCGCCGCCGAGGACGTCGCCCAGGCCGTCGGGCTCGAACTCCTCGACTACATACGGATGGAGGAGAGCGGCGAGTGGCGTGGCACCGAGCGGCAGTCCGCGATCCTCGCCGAGGTGCTCGAACTCTCGCTCGCCGACTTCCTCACCCTCACCGGCCTCGACGGCAAGCTCGCCGGCCTGCTGCGCAGCGCGGTCACCACGCGCTGGCAGGCGTACGTCCGCCCCGTCAACAAGATGGTGCCGCTGAACCGGCGCTTCCTGGAGGGCGTCCTCCAGGAGCTGCACCGCTACTACCAGGGGCAGATGGCCGCCACCATGACCTGGTCGGACGGCTCAGCGGCGACCGAGGCGAGCCACGCCGGACGCGACTTCCTCGAACGGATCGTGGAGCACTTCTGGGCGAAGGTCGACACCAATGCCCCCTGACCGCCGGCCCCGACAACCCCACACCCCCAACGGGCCCCCGCCCCATGACCACTGGGCCTAAAAGACCGACTCCGCCTCGTCCATCCGGTCCTTCGGGACCGTCTTCAATTCAGTGACCGCCTCCGCCAGCGGCACCATCACCACGTCCGTCCCGCGCAGCGCCGTCATCCGCCCGAACGTGCCCTGGTGCGCGGCCTCCACCGCGTGCCAGCCGAAGCGGGTCGCGAGGACGCGGTCGTACGCGGTGGGCGTGCCGCCGCGCTGGATGTGACCGAGGATGACCGGCTTGGCCTCCTTGCCGAGCCGACGTTCCAGCTCGTACGCGAGTGCCGTACCGATGCCCTGGAAGCGCTCGTGGCCGAACTGGTCGATCTCGCCGTGGCCGTAGTCCATGCTGCCCTCGGCGGGGTGCGCGCCCTCGGCGACGCAGATGACCGCGAACTTCTTGCCGCGCGCGAAGCGTTCCTCGACCATCTTTACCAAGTGGGCGGGGTCGAAGGGGCGTTCGGGGAGGCAGATGCCGTGGGCGCCGGCGGCCATGCCGGACTCCAGGGCGATCCAGCCCGCGTGCCGGCCCATGACCTCGACGACCATCACGCGCTGGTGGGACTCGGCGGTGGTCTTGAGGCGGTCCATCGCCTCCGTCGCGACACCCACCGCCGTGTCGAAGCCGAAGGTGCGGTCCGTCGATGAGATGTCGTTGTCGATCGTCTTCGGGACGCCGACCACCGGCAGACGCGCGTCGCTCAGCATCCGCGCCGCCGTCAGCGTGCCCTCGCCGCCGATCGGGATCAGAACGTCGATACCGAACTCGCGGGCCATGTCCTGCGCGTTCTCGCAGGCCTCGCGGAGCCGGTCGCGCTGGAGGCGGGAGGAGCCGAGGATCGTGCCGCCGCGGGCCAGGATGCCGCTGACCGCGTCGAGGTCCAGCGTGCGGTAGCGGCCGTCGAGCAGACCGGCGTAACCGTCCTCGAAGCCGATGACCTCGTCGTCGTACTGCGTGACCGCTCGGTGCACGACCGACCGGATCACTGCGTTCAGGCCGGGACAGTCGCCACCTGCGGTGAGAACTCCGATACGCATCGTGCTGTGTCTCCTGCTCGCTGTGATCGCTGTGATCGCTCTGCTTGCTCTGATCGCCTGTGGTACCGGTGAGCCACTCCAATTGTTTCACGCCCGGCGCACCCCCGGTCCTGACGGGCCTACCAGGCTCCCTGGCCAGCGCCGCAGGTACTGTCGAACGAAACCGAGCGACAAGACCAAGCGACAAAACCGAGCGACGAAACGGAGAGCACGCGTGACGACCCGCAGCGTGTACGTGACCGGGATCGACCGGGGCGACGGCCGCCAGGTCGTCGAGCTGGGAGTCATGGAGCTGCTGACCCGGCAGGTCGACCGGGTCGGCGTCTTCCGCCCCCTGGTGCACGACAACCCGGACCGCCTCTTCGAGCTGCTGCGCGCCCGCTACCGCCTCTCCCAGGACCCGGCGACGGTGTACGGCATGGACTACCCGGAGGCGTCCGCCCTCCAGGCCGAGCAGGGCACCGACGAGCTCGTCTCCACCCTCGTCGACCGCTTCCTGCGCGTCGCGCGCGAGTACGACGTCGTCCTCGTCCTCGGTACCGACTTCGCCGACACCCAGTTCCCGGACGAGCTGGCCCTCAACGCCCGCCTCGCGAACGAGTTCGGCGCGTCCGTCGTCGCGGTCGTCGGCGGACGCGACCAGCCCCCCGAGTCCGTGCTCGCCGAGACCCGCAACGCGTACCGCGCGTACGAGGCGCTGGGCTGCGACGTCCTCGCGATGGTCGCCAACCGCGTCGCCCGCGAGGACCGCGCCGACATAGCCGAGGGCCTCGACTCCCGTCTCCCCGTGCCCTGTTACGTCCTCCCCGACGAGCCCGCCCTCTCCGCGCCGACGGTCGCCCAGATCACCCACGCCCTCGGCGGCAAGGTGGTCCTCGGCGACGACTCGGGCCTCGCCCGTGACGCGCTGGACTTCGTCTTCGGCGGCGCGATGTTGCCCAACTTCCTGACGGCACTGACCCCCGGTTGCCTGGTCGTCACCCCCGGTGACCGCGCCGACCTGGTCGTCGGCGCCCTCGCCGCGCACAGCGCCGGTACGCCGCCCATCGCGGGCGTCCTGCTGACCCTGAACGAGCGCCCCAGCGACGAGGTCCTCACCCTGGCCGCCCGTCTCGCCCCCGGCACCCCGGTCGTCTCCGTGGCCGGCACCAGCTTCCCCACCGCCGCCCAACTCTTCTCCCTGGAGGGGAAGTTGAACGCGGCCACCCCGCGCAAAGCGGAGACCGCCCTCGGTCTCTTCGAGCGTCATGTGGATACGAGCGAACTGCTCAAGCGCGTTTCCGCGCCCAGCAGCGACCGTGTCACGCCCATGATGTTCGAGCACAAGCTCCTCGAACGCGCCCGCGCCGACAAGCGCCGGGTCGTCCTGCCCGAGGGCACCGAGGAACGCGTTCTGCACGCCGCCGAGGTGCTGCTGCGCCGGGGCGTCTGCGAACTGACGCTGCTCGGCCCGGTCGACGGCATCCGCAAGAAGGCCGCCGACCTGGGCATCGACCTCGGCGACACCCAGCTGATCGACCCGCAGACCTCCGAACTGCGGGACAGGTTCGCCGAGAAGTACGCCGCCCTCCGCGCCCACCGGGGCGTCACGGTCGAGCTGGCCTACGACGTCGTCTCGGACGTCAACTACTTCGGCACGCTGATGGTCCAGGAGGGCCTCGCCGACGGCATGGTGTCGGGCTCTGTGCACTCCACGGCCGCGACGATCCGCCCCGCCTTCGAGATCATCAAGACCAAGCCGGACGCCGACATCGTCTCCTCCGTCTTCTTCATGTGCCTGGCCGACAAGGTCCTCGTCTACGGCGACTGCGCGGTCAACCCCGACCCGAACGCCGAGCAGTTGGCCGACATCGCCATCCAATCGGCCGCCACCGCCGAGCAGTTCGGCGTCGAGCCGAGGATCGCGATGCTGTCGTACTCCACGGGTACGTCGGGGTCGGGCGCCGACGTCGACAAGGTGCGGGAGGCGACGGAGCTGGTGCGCTCGCGGCGCCCTGACCTCCGTATCGAAGGACCCATCCAGTACGACGCGGCCGTCGAACCGACCGTGGCCGCCACCAAGCTGCCCGGTTCCGAAGTCGCGGGCCAGGCAAGCGTGTTGATCTTCCCGGACCTCAACACCGGCAACAACACCTACAAGGCCGTACAGCGTTCGGCCGGCGCGATCGCCGTCGGCCCGGTCCTCCAGGGCCTGCGCAAGCCGGTCAACGACCTCTCCCGGGGCGCCCTGGTCCCGGACATCGTCACGACGGTCGCGATCACCGCGATCCAGGCCCAGACCTCCCAGACCACTGACTCCGCCCCCACCCCGAAGGTGCCCCACCAGTGACCGCGACCCGTGTCCTCGTCCTCAACTCCGGCTCCTCCTCGCTGAAGTACCAGCTGCTCGACATGCGCGACAGCAGCCGGCTCGCCGTGGGCCTGGTGGAACGCATCGGCGAGGAGACGTCCCGCCTGAAGCACACCCCGCTGGCGACGGGCGGCGAGTCCCGTGAGCGCACGGGTCCGATCGCCGACCACGGGGCCGCTCTCAAGGCGGTCGCGGAGGAGCTGGCGAAGGACCAACTGGGTCTGGAATCCCCTCAGTTGGCGGCCATAGGACATCGCGTCGTGCACGGTGGCCAGACCTTCACCGAGCCGACGGTCGTCGACGAGACGGTATTGGCGGAGATCGAGCGGCTGATCCCCGTAGCACCGCTCCACAATCCGGCGAACCTCACCGGCATCCGTACGGCCCAGGCCCTGCGCCCCGACCTCCCCCAGGTCGCGGTCTTCGACACGGCCTTCCACACCACGATGCCGGAGTCGGCGGCCCGCTACGCGATCGACGTGAAGACGGCCGACGAGTACCGGATCAGGCGGTACGGGTTCCACGGCACGTCCCACGCGTACGTGTCCCGGGAGACCGCGCGGCTCCTCGGCCGAGCGCCCGAGGACGTGAACGTGATCGTGCTGCACCTGGGGAACGGGGCGTCCGCGTCCGCCGTACAGGGCGGGCGGTGTGTGGACACCTCGATGGGGCTGACGCCGCTGGAGGGGCTGGTGATGGGGACCCGGTCCGGTGACCTGGATCCGGCCGTCATCTTCCATTTGGCGCGTGTTGGCGGAATGTCCACGGACGAGATCGACACTCTTCTCAACACGAAGAGCGGCTTGATCGGCCTGTGCGGAGACAACGACATGCGGGAAATCCGCCGCCGTATCGACGAGGGCGGCGCGGACGCCCCGGCGGCCCGGCTGGCCTTCGACATCTACATCCACCGTCTGAAGAAGTACATCGGCGCCTATTACGCGGTACTCGGCCGGGTGGACGCCATCGCGTTCACGGCCGGGGTCGGCGAGAACGCGGCGCCGGTGCGCGAGGCGGCGGTGGCCGGTCTGGAGGGCCTGGGCGTGGCCGTGGACGGCGCCCTGAACCTCGTACGCGGCTCCGAGGCCCGTCTGATCTCGCCCGTGGAGTCCAGAGTCGCGGTTGCGGTCGTCCCGACGGACGAGGAGCTGGAGATCGCGACACAGACGTACGCACTGGTGGGAACGGGCGGCGAAACGAGCGCCGAAACGGACAACTGAAGACACTGAGCGGATATTGATGGGAGAGCCTCACTTGAGCGCTATCCCGCCCCTTTGTGTTCAGGCCGTGCCTTCTGCGGTCTTCTACGGCCTTCTGTGTCGTCCACCAGGCGGAATATTCCGAAGCGAAACAAACCGATAGGATCGCCCCATGCGCCGTTCGAAAATCGTTTGTACTCTCGGCCCCGCGGTCGACTCCCATGAAATGCTCGTGTCGCTGATCGAGGCCGGCATGAATGTGGCCCGCTTCAACTTCAGCCACGGCACGCACGCCGAGCACCAGGGCCGGTACGACCGGGTCCGGGCCGCCGCCAAGGAGACCGGCCGGGCGATCGGTGTCCTGGCCGACCTGCAGGGCCCGAAGATCCGCCTGGAGACCTTCGCGGAGGGCCCCGTCGAGCTGGTCCGGGGCGACGAGTTCGTCATCACCACCGAGGACGTCCCCGGTGACAAGACCATCTGCGGTACGACGTACAAGGGCCTGCCGGGTGATGTGTCGCGCGGCGACCAGATCCTGATCAACGACGGCAACGTCGAGCTGAAGGTCCTGGACGTCGACGGTTCGCGGGTGAAGTCGATCGTCATCGAGGGCGGCGTCATCTCGGACCACAAGGGCATCAACCTGCCCGGCGCGGCCGTGAACGTCCCGGCCCTGTCCGAGAAGGACATCGACGACCTGCGCTTCGCCCTGCGCATGGGCTGCGACCTGGTCGCACTGTCCTTCGTCCGCGACGCCGCCGACGTGGACGACGTCCACAAGATCATGGACGAGGAGGGGCGCCGCGTCCCGGTCATCGCCAAGGTGGAGAAGCCGCAGGCGGTCGAGAACATGGACGCCGTCGTCGCGGCCTTCGACGGTGTGATGGTGGCCCGTGGCGACCTGGCCGTCGAGTACCCCCTGGAGCGGGTCCCGATGGTGCAGAAGCGCCTCGTGGAGCTGTGCCGGCGCAACGCCAAGCCGGTGATCGTCGCGACCCAGATGATGGAGTCGATGATCACCAACTCCCGCCCGACACGCGCCGAGGCGTCCGACGTGGCGAACGCGATCCTGGACGGCGCGGACGCGGTCATGCTGTCCGCCGAGTCGAGCGTGGGCGCGTACCCGATCGAGACGGTCAAGACGATGTCGAAGATCGTCGCGGCGGCGGAGGAGGAGCTGCTCTCCAAGGGCCTCCAGCCCCTGGTCCCCGGCAAGAAGCCGAAGACACAGGGCGGTTCGGTCGCCCGCGCGGCCTGCGAGATCGCCGACTTCCTCGGCGGCAAGGGCCTGGTCGCCTTCACCAAGTCCGGCGACACGGCCCGCCGCCTCTCCCGCTACCGCGCCGCCCAGCCGATCGTCGCCTTCACGACGGACGAGGGCACCCGCAACCAGCTCTCCCTGAGCTGGGGCGTCGACTCGTACGTCGTCCCGTTCGTGAACAGCACGGACGAGATGGTCTCCCTGGTCGACCAGGAGATGCTCAAGCTGGGCCGCTTCAAGGTGGGCGAGGTCGTCGTCATGACGGCCGGCTCCCCGCCCGGCGTCCCGGGTACTACGAACATGGTCCGGGTGCATCACTTGGGCGAGGGCGAACAGGCCTGACGGGCGGTTGCCCGCACGCCCCGCACAGACCTGTGGCCCGGCCCCCCGCCAACAGCGGTGGGCCGGGCCACAGGCCTCGGTGCGGCTCCCGAACGGGGATGTGTGCGCTCAGGTCGTGTACTGGTGCAGGCCCGGGACCTCCAGGGTCCCGCCGAACTGGCCGGCCTGGGTGACCGTCACCTTCGTGAAGTAGATCAGCGGGATGTTCAGCGGCGGCGGGTTCTTCGGGTCGAACGTGATCGGGATCAGGCCGAACAGGTTCCCGGAGATGCTCTCCGTGTACATGATCGTCTCGCCGCCGGTGATCGTGGACGTCGTGCCCTTGCCCGCCTGCACGTGGTAGGTCTTGCCGGACGTGTCGTCCTTGACCAGCTGGTGCAGGTCACCGATGTCGGTGCCATCGGAGATCACGTACTTCAGGACCTCCTTGACCGTGCCGTCGGCCGTGCGGACCTTGACGATGCCCTTGTAGTCCGCGCCCTTGAGCGTCAGCGAACTGGCTTCCAGCGTCCACGGGTCGACGGGCAGCCGGATCGAGTTGTCGACGCCGCCCTCGTCGTCGGTGGCGGCCGGGCAGTCGTCCGCGTCGGTCGTCTCGCTCGCCGAGGGGCTCGGGGTTGCCGTGGCCTCGTCGGCTGCCGCCTCCGTGGTGTCCTCGGCCGCCTTGGTCGTGTCCTCGGCGGAGTCCTTGAGGACCTCGGTGACCTTCGCGGTCG
This sequence comes from Streptomyces sp. GQFP, assembly GCF_021545335.1. GTDB lineage: Bacteria > Actinomycetota > Actinomycetes > Streptomycetales > Streptomycetaceae > Streptomyces. The sequence continues at coordinate 2,772,107 of NZ_CP089312.1, forward strand.
TGTCCTTGACCGTGGTGGAGTCTGTCGTGTCCTTGCTGTCGTCGGAGCCCGCCTCCGCGCTCGCCGCGGGTGACGCGGCCGGCGTCGGAGTGGCGCTCTCGGTGGTCCCGGTGGTCTCGGTCGACTCCGTGGTGCCCGTGGTCTCCGTCGACTCCGTGGTCGACGTGGACGTCGAGTCGCTCGACGACGTCTCGCCCGTGAAGATGCCCGTGATCGCGTCGCCGATGGTCTCCAGCAGGCCGCCGCTCTCCTCGGTGGCGCTCGCGCTCGCCGAGGGGGTGGGCGTGGCCGTGTCGCTGCCGCCGCCGGTGCCGCCGCTGGACGTCGTCTTGCTCGCGGAGGGCGTCGGTGTCGGCTCGGCCGTGTCGTCGGAACCTGAATCCGACGAATCGTCCGAGGAACCGGAGTCCGAGTCCGTGGCGGTGGCCGAGGGGGACGGCTCCGTCGCCGTGTCCTCGTCGTCGGACGACGAGGAGCTGGTGGACGCGGACGGCGTCGCCGCAGTGTCCGTACCGTCCTCGGTGCCGTCCAGCACCTCGACGCACTTCTGGTATTCCTCGGCCGTCAGAGTCTTCGTCGTCTGGTCGTCGTCGGCACGTGCGAGGGTCGGCGTGAACCCCATGCCCATGAGCACCGCGGTCGGCATCGCCGCCAGGGCTATCGCCTTTCCGGCAGGCATGTGGAACCTGGTGAACAGCGGCTTCCTGGGGGCCGCGTGCCGCGGCCCGGTTCTCCCGCGGGACCCGTCCACATCGGTCCCGTGGGTCACCTCGTCAGCCGGCACTGTGCCTCCCGTTCGCCCCGTTCACCGGGCTCGTTCCTGACAGATCGTTCGGCTCGTACGGCTCGTTCAGTTCGTTCGACGCGCTCGGCCCGGCCGCCGCGTCCGCTCCGTCGGCCTCAGCAGCCACAGGGGCCGCAGCGCTCTCGGGCTTCGCGGGCTCTCCGTACTTCGACTCCGGCACACCGGGCGCCCAGGCGATGGCCAGCGCACCGCCGACCATGGCCAGCAGGAAGCCGATGAGGAACCCGCCGAAGTTGGACACCGGGAGGGACACCAGGGCCAGCAGGATCGCGGCGGTACCGGCGAAGGTCCGTACATGCTTCTGGAACCAGAGGCTGATACCGAGTACGACGAGCAGCACACCGATGATCAGGGATCCCGCGCCCGCAGTCGTCGACATCGCCATCGTCAGATGGCCGATCTGGAGGCTGTAGTACGGGAAGTACATGATCGGGACGCCGCCGAGCAGGACCAGGAGCCCGGCCCAGAACGGACGGGCGCCCCGCCAGTCGCGGAACTTCCGCTTGAAGACGCGAAGATAGTGCTCGTCCTGCGCGGGCGACTCGGCGTTCATGGAAAACAGCTCCCTGGAGCGGTGTTGCCGTGATGAGTGTTATTGCGGGTGTAGGAGAGCGAGCGAGCGGGCGGGGCACCATCGGGCCCCGCCCGTCACTGAGTGCCTAGTAGCACTCGGCGTCGGTGCCCTTCGACAGCTTCATCGAGAGACCACTGAGCTTGAAGGTTCCGGCAGTGGTGGCCCACGCCGTCTGCTTCACGTCGGTGAGCACCGCGGAGTCGGCCTGCTGGGCGAAGCCGAACTTGCTGGCCCGCCCCTCGTCGAGCTCGCCCTGCTTGACCTTCGGTCCCTTGGTGATGGAACCGGCTGCCACACCGATGTCGATGCCCTTGAAGACCGCGTTGGCCTGCAGGTCCTCGACGTCGATGTACAGGTTCTCGGCCGCGACCGGGGTCGCGCCCCCGCCGGCTTCCAGCCGGAGGGTGACCGAACCCAGAACCGGGATGTTCGGCGTGACCACGGACTGGCACATGTTGGTGATCTCGGCAGAATTGAACGCCGAGACCGCGACGGGGTGCACCGCGTTGCCGGGACCGATGTCAACGGCCCCGTACTGCGAGAACCCCGTACCGTCGAGCTTGTCCGCCGTCACCTTGAACGACTGACCAGACACACTGAACGAAGCGGCGAGAGCACCCTGCGCGAGGGCGACACCTATACATGCCGTGGCGGCGACGCTGGGCACCATCACCACAGCGAACCGCTTCCATCTGGTCCCGCCACGCACTTGGGACTCCATATTTCCTCCTTCTCGGACGTACATCTCCTGGCCCTGACTGCCCCATGACGGCGGCTCAGCCGGGCAGGGATGGGAGAAGTGCTACGTCCTCGGTAAGGAGAGCGCCCGCGCTCACGGCGCGAACAGCGCCCGAATCACCGGCGATCACCCCCGAGCGACAACCACTGGGTCGCGCCTGACACACATCACGCACAACCTTGCCGGACAGGCTCCACCGAAAGGCGAAGACCCCCCTGCCCGAGAGCCGGCGCCACTGCCGCCGACTCTGCCCGGTGGGGACCCAACAACTCCCGGGCGCCCGACTGGCTGTCGGGGTACGGGATAGGACCGAGCGTCGCCGATCGTGGTGCATTCTCGCCGCCCGCACAAGGGGGTTCGTTACTGGCTAGTAACGGGCAGATAACCGAGCAGCGACCCATGGGTATTGCTCGACAACGCTGGGTGTCCCTCACGGGGGTGACAAACCGTCCGCTTCCCACCCCAAACCCGACAGCGCGACGCCTTCGACTTACTCCAAGTAACAGCGGTCGCGATTACCAAGATTTGGTAAAGCGCGACCGCATTGGCACTCGATCGGCAAATCCTTCACGCGGGCAACACGCGTCGCGATGTTTAGCGACAGGTCAGACCACTGATCGGGCGCGCCCAACACCCGTGGGTCCGACCGGTCAGAACAACGCCCGCGCCAGCGCCCGCCGGGCCGCCGCGACCCGGGGGTCGTCCGCGCCGACGACCTCGAACAGCTCCAGCAGCCGCAGCCGTACGGCATCCCGGTCGTCGCCCGCCGTACGCCCGACCGTCTCGATGAGCCGCCCGAAGGCGTCCTCGACATGGCCGCCCACCAGATCCAGGTCGGCGGCGGCGATCTGCGCGGCCGGGTCACCCGGCTTCTCGGCGGCGTCCTTGCGCACCCGCTGCGGGTCGAGATCCTGCACCCGCTGGAGCAACTCGGCCTGCACGAGCCCGAGTTTGGCCTCCGAGTTGCCGGGGTCGTCACTCAGTACGTTCTTGTACGCCTGCACCGCGCCGCCCAAGTCCCCCGCGTCCAGGGCCTGTACGGCGGCTTCGAGCAGCGCGTCGTACGGGCCGGCAGGGACGGCCTGGGGGGCGGGTGCCTGTCGGTCGCCGGGATCGGCGTCCGCGTCGACGACGAGGCCGGTGAGGCCGAAGCGCTGCTCGCCGACCTGGATCAGCTGATCGAGGGTCTGCCGGATCTGCTGTTCCCCGGCGGCACCCTGGAAGAGGGGCAGGGCCTGCCCGGCTACGACGGCGAAGACGGCCGGGATCCCCTGAATCCCGAACTGCTGCATCAGCATCTGGTTGGCGTCGACGTCGATCTTGGCGAGGACGAAGCGTCCGTTGTACTCGACGGCCAGCCGCTCCAGGACGGGGCTCAGCTGCTTGCACGGCTCGCACCACTCGGCCCAGAAGTCGATGACGACGGGCACCTCGGTGGAGCGCTGCAGGACGTCGAGTTCGAACCCGGCCTCATCGACATCGATGACGAGGTCAGCCGGCGAGACGGCCCCTCCGCCACCCTGCCGGGCGGCTTCGGCGCGCGCCTGCTCCGCCTTCGACTTGGCCTCCTGGGCCGCCTTCACCGCGGCGAGGTCGACGACTCCGCTCATGGACATGTTCCGTGGCTGCATGCGTCTATCCTCCCCCGTCCCGCGCGTGCATGTGAAAGGCGTAGTGAAAGGTGTACCGAAAAGCGGCCGTGGTCGGCGACACGGCTTTCGCTACGGGTCGTAGCGTAACGGCAGGGGCGGGCCCCTGTGAAGCGTCCCCCAGTGATCTCCCTCACGGACTCGTGACGACCTCTCGACGACCTCTCGACGACCTCGTGGGACAGAAACCGCCGGTTATGGTCATGCCATGCAGAGTCGTACCCCCGTCGGCCGCACGGGACGCCCCCGCAGCGTCGCCGCGGACACCGCGATCCTGGCGGCGACCCGGGCCGCGCTGGTCGAACTGGGCTGGTCCGGGCTGACGCTGGGCGATGTGGCGATGCGGGCGGGGGTCGCGAAGACGACCCTCTACCGCCGCTGGCCCGGCAAGAACGAACTGGTGGTGGACGCGGTCGCGGAGCTGTTCGACGAGCTGGAGCTGCCCGACCGCGGCAGCCTCGCCGCCGACATCGAGGGCGTGGTCCTGCAGTTCGCGACGATCCTGGCCCGCCCGGAGGCCAAGAGCGGCCTGATGGCCGTACTGGCCGAGTCGACGGTCGACGACGCGCTGCACGAACGCATCCGCGACTCGATCGTCAACCGCCAGAAACTCCTGGTCCTGGAGGGCCGGGCCCGCGCCCAGGCCCGCGGCGAACTCCCCCCGGAACCGGACCCGGAAACAGCGGCCCGCAACGCGGACCTGATCTTCGACGTGGTGGCGGGCTCGGTCGTCCACCGCACCCTGGTGAGCGCGGAACAGGCGGACGAGTCCTGGGCCCAACGCTTCACGACGCTCCTCCTGGGCGGCTTGAACGCGACGGCCCAGACGGCGAACCCGACGACGAACCCGACGACCCGACGGACCCCTTGACCTCACCCCGCCAACCGCGCCCCCACCCCTTGCCGCTCCCCGTCCCCCCGCCGTGCCCGTCCCCAAGCGGCGCGCCAGGCGTGGATCTGGTGGCGGGGCTGGCCGCAGGCCAGGGCGTAGGAGATCAGTAAGGGCTCCGACGGGAGGCGTAGGCCTGCCAGTACGTCCGCGAGGGTGCTGCGGGGCAGGGGGCCGAAGCCGGAGCCCCTGGCCCGGTTCTGGAGTTCGCGCAGGGACGGGTGGCCGGCGTCGTGGCGCAGGCGGTGCATCGCCTCCAGCAAATGCGCGGGCTCATAGACCAGTTCGAGGCGCCGGCCCCGGCCCCGGCGCGGCGCGGACAGCACCGCGGTCGCGCTGCGGTCCCGTGGTCCCGCCGACGTCGCGCTCTTCTCCCACCTGCTCCGGGCCTCGTGCTCGGGCGCCCCGCACACCGCCGCGTACGCCTCCACGACAGCGAGCTTGGGCAGCACGCTCCCGCTGTCGGCCCGCGAAAGGGTTACCGCGGAACAGCCCGGCCGCCCCACGCGGTCGGCCATCTCGCGATAGGTGAGCCCGGAACGCTCCCGCAGCGACCGCAGCCACCGCGCCAACTCGAAGTACCGGGCCGACTCCGTCAGATCCGCTTTTCGACGTCCCATCACATTCCCCTCCTCGACGCCTCCGGTTCGGTCTTCGCCTGTCTCCCGTTCTCTTCCGTTCTCTTCCGTAAATGATCGAAATTCAAAGGCACCGGCCGGGTCCCCCCGGACACCAAACGGAAGGATGGCGTGTTGGGAAGCCACTGGTCCAGAACTCGTGTTGGTTGATTCAACCTTGTCCGGAAACCAGAGGAAACAATCCAGCCGCAGGAATCGACTCAGGGCATCGGAAGCCCGGGTTCGCACAGCTTGCGAGGCGTCGCTCGGCAGGACCGTAAATTCTGGGGAACATTCTGTCCGGCACCGGGGCACAGGTAAGTACTTGCGGCGATCTCGCGCAGTCTGCTGGCATGTCCCAGGACCGCACCGATTCGTACGTGAAGCCGAACATGCGGCTACACACGAGTGGAGGCCCAGAATGGCAGATTCCGCTGTCGAGAAATTCGATGCCCTGGTCGCGTTGATTCGGGATGTGAAGCCGAGTCTGAACAGTACGCAGATCACCGCCGAGCATTCCGTCGTGGAAGACCTCGGACTCGACTCGCTCGACATATTGCAGCTTTCCCGGAAGGTGAACCGCGACTTCGGCGGCACGTTCGATCTGGAGGAATGGGAGAGCGACTCCGACACCCACCACAGGTCGGTCGGGTCGATTCTCCGGCATCTCGAATCGGCGACCGTGTGAGTACGGACGTGGGCTCGGAGGAGGGACGCCCGCGCGTCGCGCTGGTCACCGGCGGATCGCGTGGAATCGGCGCCGCGATCTGCCGGCGCCTCGCGGGCGACGGGCACTCCGTCCATCTCGTCTACCGCGACGCCGAGGACGCGGCGGAACGCGTCACCAAGGAGATCACCGCCGCCGGCCGCCGCGTCTTCGCCCACCGGGCCGACGTGTCCGACGAGGCGCAGGTACGCCGCCTCGTCGACACCGTGGCCGAGCAGGAGGACCGCGTGGACGTCCTGGTCAACAACGCGGGCGTCATCGACGACCGCCTGTTGGCACTGACCAGGACCGCGCAGTGGGAGCACGTGATCCGGGTCAACCTCGGCGGCCCCTTCCTGATGTGCCGGGCCGTCGTCCCCCTCATGCTGGAACGGTCCTGGGGCCGGATCATCAACATCTCGTCCAATTCGGTACGTCAGCCGGGCCCCGGCCAGACCTCCTACGCCGCGTCGAAAGGCGGCCTGGAGGCGCTGACCCGCGGCCTCGCCGCCGAAGTGGGCCACAAGGGGATCCGCGTCAACACCGTGGCGCCCGGCGCAATCCGCACCGATATGACGTCGGACCTGGCCGGCCGGCTGGGAGTCGGCCCCGAAGGGGCGGGCTGGGGTGTGCCGGAGGACATCGCGGGACTCGTCGCATTTCTGGCGGGCGACGAGGCGGACTACATCCAGGGACAGACCTTCACCGTCGACGGCGGCCGTCAGGCCATGCGTACGCGCGGCTCGAAGAGCGGCGCCTGAAGAAGCGGGGAGAAATGACGGAAACAGCATCCGAGACCGCCGGTGACGCACCGCCCACAACTCGGCGCCTCTTGTACTGGGAGGACCTGAAAGAGGCCACGCCGCGCCGCCACGGACCGGTCGTCTTCAGCAGTGATCTGCTCGACCAATTGCTGAACCTGCTCGGCGAAAAGCACCCGATCCACGACAGTGGCGCTTTCGCCGAGTCGGTCGACCGGCGGCAGCGCATCATTCCCGGCGGATTCATCCACGCAATCACCTCCGGCTGGGTGGTGCAGCACGGCAGTGCCGGCGCGGTCCTCGGTCTGCGCTCCATGAATTGGGACTACGTCCGGCCGCTGTATCCGGACACACCGTTCTGGTTCACCACGGAGACCGAGCACAGCGAATTGATCGACGACCGGTGCGGGCTCGTGAAATCGGTGCGCCGTGTGCACACCGAAGACGACCGGGTGTACGCGATAGGACGGCTGAGCGTCGTGTTCATGCGGCGTTCGTGGCGAGACACGCGAGTCGAGGAACGCACCAGGGAAAAGGCCGGACAGCGCCGGAAGGGGGTCTCTTCGTGAGTTTCGAGGAATGCCGTCCGCTGAAGGACCGGGTCGCGCTGGTGACCGGCGGCTCCCGGGGCATCGGCGCGGGTATCAGCCGCAAACTGGCCGCCTGGGGCTGCACGCTGGCCGTCAACTACGTCGACCGGGCCGGCCCGGCGCGCAGGCTCGCGGCCGAACTGGAGGAGCAGGGCACGAAGGTCAGCCTGCACCAGGCGGACCTCGGCGAGACGGCCGCCGTCGAGAGGCTCCTGGAGGAGGTCGGGTCCGTCCACGGCGACCTGAACATCCTCGTGCAGAACGCGGCGGCCACGAAGTTCATCGCCCTGGAGGACGCGACGCCCGAGCAGTGGCAGTTCGTCCAGGACACCAACGCCCGCGCCACCTGGCTGCTGGCCAAGCACGCCATCCCCCTGATGCGGGACCGCCCAGGCGCCCGCTTCATCACGATCACCAACTCCACGACCCAGCGCATCGTGCCACGCGCCGGCCTCTTCGGCGCCGCCAAGGCCGCCCTGGAGAACCTCACGAACTATCTCTCGTACGAGTTGGCCCCGTACGGCATCGTCGCCAACTGCGTACGCCCCGGCCTGGTGCAGACCGACGTGTTCAACGTACGGCCCGACTTCGCGGGCGGTGTGCTGCACGAGATGGCCGTCACCCCCTGGCAGGACGGCCAGATGACCACACCGGAGAACAGCGCCGACGTGGTGGCCATGCTCTGCCTCGACGAGGCGAGCTGGATCGCCGGCCAGACGATCACCGTGGACGGCGGCTACCGGCTGTGGGGCAACCTCGCCCCCCGCCGCGACCCCCGGGCGCAGACACGCCAGGAGCAGCCCGGCCCGGTGTCCTCATGAGCGATACAAGCGCTACGAACGACATCGCCATCACCGGTACGGGAGTGATCACCGCCGCCGGTACGGGCCCGGGCCCGGTCCTCGACGCCATGCTGGCCGGGACTTCCTTGTTCGCCGACCGGCCCGAGAACGCGTGGCTGCCGTGGCCGCTGGCCGACATGGGCCTGCCCGGGATTCCCTGGCCCGAGGGCGACACCTGGGCCAACAACCAGAAGTACGCCAGTGCCACCGCCCACGCGGCGGTCGCGGCCGCCCGTCTCGCGGTCGCCGCGTCGGGGGGTGCGGCGAACGCCGAGGAGGCGGTGCGCTGCGGCACGGTCGTGGCGACGGGCATGGGTGGCGGCGACGAACTGAACGAGGTCATCCCCAAGTTGGCGGTCAGGGCCGAGACCGATCCGAGGCCGCTGGCGAAGCTGCTCTACGACGAGGTGCCCGACTACACGTATCTGCGCGGAATCCCGTCCCAGATCGGCCAGTTCGTCTGTATGGCGGCGGGCTTCCTCGGCTCCAACGTCGCGATGTACGGGGAGTCGGGCGCGAGCGGCCTGGGGACGCTGTCGGCGGCGATGCGGCTGCTGCGCGACGGCGAGCTGGACCGCGTCCTCGTCGTGGGGGTCCAACCGCCGCTCTCGGCGGCCGTGTTGGCGGCCCTCGACAGTGAGGAGGCCATCGGTACGAGGGCGGGCGCGGGCGACGGTCCCTTCGATCTCGACCGGGCCGGAATCCTGCTCGGCGAGGGTGCGGCTGCCCTGATGGTGGAGCGCGCGGACACGGCCCGGGCGCGGGGTGCGACGGTCGTCGCGGAGGTGGCGGCCTGCGAGACCCTGTGCGCGTCCGACCGTACGAGCGCGCTGGACGGGGCGGTCTCCGCCGTACTGGAGGAGGCGGGGCGGCGCCCGGACCTGTGGTGGGCCCACGGCTCCGGTTCGGTGGCGTCGGACGCCGACGAGTGCCGTACGGTCGGCCGGTTCGTGGCGGGCGTGCCCACCACGTCGAGCAAGGGGACCATCGGCAACACCTTCGAGTGCGCCGGGCTGATCGACGTGGTGCTGGCGATCGAGGCCCTGGACCGCCAACTCGTCCCGCCTGTAGGCCTGTTGCGCAAGCCCGATCCGGGGCTCGGTGACATCGACTTCGTGCACGGTGCGCCACGGCCCGTCACCGGTTCCGGCAGCGCGCTCGTGACCACGTTCGGCCCGACCCCGCGCTCGACGACGGCGGGGGCGGCCGTGCTCACCAGGGGGGTTCGATGACGGACCAGGACCAGAGGCAGGACCAGAACCAGGACCAGGACGTGGTGATCACCGGGATGGGGGTCGTCACCCCCAACGCGGGCTCGGTGGAGTCGTTCTGGGAGGCCAATCTGACCGGGCGGTCCGGGCTGTCGTACGAGCGGCGGATGGATCTGTCGCAGCTGCCGTGCGGCTGGGTCGCCGGGATCATTCCCGACGGGATCAAGAAGTCCGTCGAGGAGCGGGCGGGCGTACCCGGCCGCTCCTGGACGGACATGCTGCTGCACGCCACCGTGGACGAGGCGTTGCGCGACGCCCGGGTCGAGGGTCCGCTGGACCGGCCGGCCGGACTGCTGTGGTCCCGGGTGTCGCCGGGGCCGAGCGGCACCTTCCCGGAGGACTACGTCGCGTACATGAAGACGGTGGCGACCCGCTACAAGGAGCTGGGCGACGACCGGGCGGCCGCGCTGGAACGCCTGCGGGCCGAACGCGCCGAACGGACCGACCGATCCACCATCGAGCCCTCCGAGTCGACGACCTTCCCGCACTCCGTCGCGCAGCGCCTGGGCACCCCGCTGATCACCATGGGCCTGGAGGCGACCTGTGCGGGCGGGCTGCGCGCGATCGCCGAGGCCGCCCGGCTGCTGCGTACGGGACGGATCGGTCTCGCGGTCGTCGCGGCGAGCGTGTCCCGCAACACGCACTATGTCCTGTCCCAGTACGGGCAGTTGATGGCGCTCTCGCGCTGGAAGGGGGCGGCAGAACAGGCCTCCATGCCGTTCGACAGCAGGCGTTCCGGCATGGTGATCAACGAGTCGTCGGCGGCGCTCGTCCTGGAGACGGCGGAGCACGCGCGGCGGCGCGGGGTGGACACGGTGCACGCCGTCGTCGAGGGCTGGGGCCTCGCGGTGGACATCAGCCATGTGACCGCGCCGCGCATCGACACGGTCGAGCGGGTCGTCCGGGGAGCGCTCGCGCACGCGGGCGTCTCCCCCGACGACATCGACACGGTCAACGCGCACGGCACGTCGACGCGGCTCAACGACATCACGGAGGCCCGCGCGCTGCACCGGGTCTTCGGGAAACGCATGAAGGAGATCGACGTCTGCGCGGTCAAGTCCCTTACGGGGCACGGCTCGGCGGCCTCGGGTGTCGTGGAGTCGACGGTCGCGGCACTGACCCTGTGCCGGGGCGTGGTACCGCCGGTCGTCACCTGCACCGAACCGGACCCGAAGTGCGATGTGAAGACCTCGCTGCGCCCGGTCGAGCGACCGGTGGACACCGTACTGAAGAACTCGTTCGGTTTCGGCGGCCAGTACGCCTCGATGGTCTTCCGCCGCCCGCCCAACCCCCGCCGCGCACCGGCGACTTCGGAATCAGAACACGTGGGAGCAGAGCACTGACGTGGAACTCGAAGTGGAGGTCATCGATCCGCCCGGCAGGCCGTACGCGACCGTGATCTGGCTGCACGGCATGGGCCAGGACTCCGGGGCCCTGGTCCCGGTGGCGGAGCAGTCCGGCCTGACCTCGCCGGACGCCGGCGTACGTCATGTGTTCCCGCGCGCCCCTCGCCAGTCTCCCGGGCTGGCGGGGGGCGTGCCCGCGCGTGCCTGGTTCCGGCAGCGGGTCTTCGCACTGAAGCACGCGGACCTGCCGACCCTCCTCGCCACCGAACGCGCCCTGCACGAGCTGGTGTCGGCCGAGTCGGCGCTCACCGGTTCGAAGCGGGTCCTGCTCGCGGGGTTCTCCCAGGGCGCGTCCATGGCCCTGATCACGGCACTTCGCCACCCCGAGCGACTGGGCGGCCTCATCCTCTACGACGCCTTCCTGACCGGCGAGTTGCCGCTCGCCGACACCCGGTCACCGGCCAACGCCGATCTGCCCGTCTGGATCGGACAGGGCCGCTTCGACTGGATCGTCCCGCTGACGGTGGGCGAGTCCGTACGCGACCTGCTCAACTCATGGGAGCAGCCGCTGTCTTGGCACGTGTACTACGACTACCCGAACACCCATGAGCCGTTCAGCGGCGCCGCCGCCGATCTGCGGGCCTTCTTCGACGAGGTGGCGCCGGGCGCGGGCGGGCCGGAGTGACCGGCGTCTGGGCCGTCCCGCTCTTCGTGCCCGCCGACCGGGTGCGCGCGTGCCGCGCCGTGCTGTCGCCCCGGGAGCGGGAGCGGGCGGACCGACTGCGGCTGCCGGTCGACCGCTCCCGCTTCACCGTGTGCCGCTGGGCGCTGCGCACGCTGCTGGGCAGTGCGTGCCAACTCCCGCCGGAGGACGTGCGGTTCGTGTACGGCGTCCGCGGCAAGCCACGCCTCGCGGACGCGCCGGAGGTGCACTTCAACCTCACCCACGCACGCGGTCTGGCGCTGATCGCGGTAGGCGACACACCGGTCGGGATAGACGTCGAGTACGCGGACCGCATACCGGACACCATGTACGAGCTGATCCGCTGCTTCTTCTCGCCCGCCGAGCGCCGACGGGTCCTGGAGCGGCCCACCGAGGAACACCGCGACGCCTTCTTCCGCTGCTGGACCCGCAAGGAGGCCCTGATCAAGGCATGCGGCGAGGCCCTGCACTCGGTACCGGCCGACTTCGCGCCACCCGGCCCCTGGTCACTGCTCCCCCTCACCCCTGTGCCCGGCTATCTCGGGGCCCTGGCCGTTCGCGGCGGGCGGGAACACCTCGGCGATCCGGCCGAGGGCGGCATCGATCTCCCTGACGGCCCCCATCTGCACCGCTGCCGGCTGGTACGCGGGCCCTGGTACCCGCCCGATGGCACGCCGGACGAGAGCGACATTGGCGAGCACGGCCTCGGCATCGGCGGCCTCGGCCCGCTGCGGCTGCTCGGTGAGCGTACGGACCGGCTCGACGCACGCGTGTACGGCGTCGACCGCGTCGGCGAGGTGCGGTGACGGCCGGCCCGCCCGGACCCGCCTGAGGAGCCCTCGATGCGTGCGCAGGGGCGGGGCGATCTGGTCGAGGAGCCCGACGGCGGCATCGAACCGGGCCCGGTGGCGCGGGAGTTCGCCGTCCGGGGACAGGGGGTCGGAGTCCCGCACGGCTTGCGTGCGCAGGACGTCGGCCAGCGCCGCCAGGGCATCGGCGACCCGACGGCGTACGACGTCGACGGTCCGCACGGGCGCGATCAGCCAGGACGCCGCGACGCCGATGACGGCACCGACGGCGATGGCCTCCAGCCGCTGGCCCAGGATGTCCAGATCGGCCTCGCCGAAGTACCCGTACAGCAGGGAGAAGGCGGCGGTGATACAGGCGGCCCAGTACGTGTAGTTCAGCGGGCGGAGCCAGGTGGCGAGGGCGAGCACCGTGAAGAGCAGGACGATCGCCCAGGGGTCCCGCGGCCCGAACAGCCCGACGATCCCGGTGGCCGCGGCGGTACCGAAGGCGGCGCCGAACGTCCGCGTGGCCCCCTTGTACAGCACATCGCCCCGCCCACGGGCGCCGCTGCACACGATGAACGCGGTCAGCACGGCCCAGGTCCAGTGGTCCGGATAGGCGAGATGCCCGACCAGGAACGCGACACCGAGCGCGATCCCCATCTGGAGAGCCATCCGCGTACTGGGCAGCAGCCGCCCCCATCCCTTCCCGCCGGGGGCGCGCTGCGGCGGCACGGAGACCGGGCGGGCGGCGGACCGCCGCAGGTGCACCCGCCCTCCCAACCCGGCGTACCCGGCGGCCACTTGGACCGTCAGGACACAGCAGGCGACGATCAGCGCGACAAGCCCCATCCACAGGACATGGCCGTCGCGCGCGGCGGCAGGCAGGCCGATCGGCCCCTGAACGACCAGGGTCGCGACGAACGGCAAGGCCGCGAGGGTGCCCGCACGGGTGGCGCGTGGCCCGAAGCGCCGTATCCAGAGAGACCCGGCGACCGCGACGGCGAAGAGGGCGTCCCCGGCGACGGTGTGGTCGGACATGAGCCGGTCCGCCCAGGCCGCAGCCATCGCGACGAGGGGCAGCACCAGAAACCCGAGGGCCCGGTCGACGAGATCGGCGTCCCGCTGGGTCCAGGCGAGGGTCCAGGCCAGGGCGACGGACTGGATGACGATGTCGACATGAAGATGAGCGGCGTCTTCGAGGAGCAGCGCCGAGCCGTAGCTCGCGAGCACGGCGGCCATGATGACCACCGAGTTCCGCAACTCTTCCGGTACGGTCTTCACCATGCCGAGATAGTAAGCGATAGCGTACGCTCTCGGCTATGGAGACCGCACCCACGGAGACCGGGCCCACGACCGCCGACACGGCAGCGGAAGTCCGCCAGGGCGTGACGCGACTCGCCCGCCGCCTGCGAGCGGTGCGCTCACCCGGCACCCTCAGCAACAACAAGCTCGGCGTACTGGGCACCCTGTACCGCAACGGCCCGTCCAGCCCCGGCGAGTTGGCAGAGACGGAACGCCAACAACCCCAGTCCCTGACAAGGGTATTCGCGGAATTGGAGACGGACGGCCTGGTCTCCCGCACCCGCGACAGCCGAGACGGCCGCCAGTCGATCCTGTCCCTCACCCCCGCCGGCAAGGACGCCCTGCGCCACGAGATGGCGGAGCGGGACGCATGGCTGGCGTCGGCGATGTCCGAACTGACGGAGACGGAACGTCAGGTACTCGTACTGGCAGGCCGCCTGATGGACCGCATGGCGGACAAGGGCTAAGAAGGCCGGGCCGGATTTACTGCGCAATCCCTTACGGAAACCAGGGAGCGAGCGACATGCACTGGTCGGAACACGCCATCTGGTGGCACATCCACCCGCTCTCCTTCACGGGCGCGGAACGAGAGGCACTGCCCCCGACAGCTACTCCGGTCCCCCGCCTGACCCGGCTGACCCCGTGGCTGGACTACTTGGTGGACCTAGGCTGCAACGGCCTGGCGCTCGGCCCCGTCTTCGCCTCGGAGACCCACGGCTACGACACCGTCGACCACTTCCGAGTCGACAGCCGCCTGGGCGAGGAGGCGGATCTGGTGAACCTGGTGGAACAGGCCCGCGCACGGGGCGTACGAGTACTCCTGGACGGGGTCTTCCACCACGTAGGCCGAGGTTTCCCCGCCCTGCCGGACCTGGCGGCGCACAACCCGGACGGCAGTGAGCGCGTCTTCGAAGGCCACAAACACCTGGTAGCCCTGAACCACACCTCGCCACAAGTCACCGACTACGTCACACGAGTCCTGATCCACTGGCTGGACCGGGGAATCGCGGGCTGGCGCCTGGACGCGGCCTACGCGGTACCGCTGCCGTTCTGGCGGACGGTGACGGCAAGGGTGCGGGACCGGCACCCGGACGCCTGGCTGACGGGCGAGGTCATCCACGGCGACTACACGGGTTACGTGACGGAGGGCGGCCTGGACTCAGTCACCCAGTACGAACTGTGGAAGGCGATCTGGAGCGCCCTCAACGACCACAACTTCCACGAACTGGCCTGGGCCCTGACCAGACACAACGCACTCCTGGACACCTTCGCCCCCCAGACCTTCGTCGGCAACCACGACGTGACCCGCCTGGCCAGCAGACTCGACGACACCCGCCACCTGGAACACGCCCTGGTAATGCTCCTGACGACAGGCGGCATCCCCTCCATATACGCGGGCGACGAGCAGGCGTTCCGGGGGATCAAGGAGGACCGAGAGGGCGGCGACGACGAGATCCGCCCACCCTTCCCTCAGCACCCCGCCCACCTCGCCCCACACGGCGAGAACTACCACCGCCTGCACCAACACCTGATCGGCCTACGCCGCCGCAACCCCTGGCTGGTCAGGGCACACACAACGGTGAAATCCCTGACGAACGAAACCCTCACCTACACGGCAACCCACGCAAACCACCACTTGACGGTCGCCTTGAGCCTCGCCGACCACCCGACAAGAGCGGCCCTACCCGGCCCGAACTGGCAACTGACCGCAGGAAACGCCACCCTCACCGAAACCAACGCCGAAGCCGAGCTACCACCACATGGCTGGCTGATCGCCACGCCGAGGGACTGAGCAGGCGGTCACGCCTTGGCGACCACCCGCGCCGGCTCTCCGAGCTGCCCCGCCAGCTCATGGCTGATCTTGCGCTCCACGAAGAACGCGGCGGTGGGAACGGTGCCGGCGAGCAGGACCCACAGCTGCTTGCGGACCGGCCACTTCGCCTTGGAGCCCAGATCGAAGGCGAAGACCAGGTACACGACGTACAGCCAGCCGTGCGCGATACCGACGACGCTCGTGAAGCCGTCGGCACCGTCGAGCTTCAGCGCGTACTTGGCGATCACACCGAGGGTCAGCAGAACCAGCAGCACACCGGTGACGTAGGCCATGACGCGGTAGCGGGTCAACACGCTCTTTTTCATGCGTACGAGCGTAACCACCGGTTTCCAGCGATCTTCCGGCGACCCCGGAAGTACCCCCTGCCGCCCTACTCCTCGTCGAAATCGCTCGCCGCCACCCGCAGCGGACGCAGCATCGCGAAGATCTCCGCGCACTCCTCCGCGTCGTACACGCCGAGGCCGAAGTCCATTGCCATCAGGTCGCGGGTTGCCGCGTCGACCGTTTCGCGGCCCTTTTCCGTGATCGTGGCCAGGGTGCCCCGGCCGTCGTTCGGGTTGGGGCGTCTGGCCACCAGGCCCGACTTCACCAGGCGGTCCACGGTGTTCGTGACCGACGTCGGGTGGACCATCAGGCGCTCGCCGATCTTGGACATCGGCAGTTCGCCGGCCTTGGAGAAGGTGAGCAGCACCAGCGCCTCGTACCGCGCGAACGTCAGACCGTACGGCTTCACCACCGCGTCGACCTCCGCGAGCAGGATCTGCTGCGCACGCATGATCGAGGTGATCGCGGCCATCGACGGGACGTTTCCCCAGCGCCGTTTCCACAGTTCGTCGGCGCGGGCGATGGGATCGAAGGGGAGACTGAGCGGCTTCGGCACGGCACCAGACCTTACCGGCCGGTCACATCGCGGTCAGCCCCGTCTCGCCCTTCGGTCCAGGTCATCCGGTGCAGAGCGGGGTGCAGATCGTCGAGGCTCGCCGCCCCCGGTGTCGCGACCCTGACGGTCAGTCTCCCTGTGCCACGATTACCGACTGATCGTCACTGACCGTCACCAGGCGTCATCTTTTCCCAAGGGAGCAGCATGTCCCGGCTGATCCGTACCCTCACCCGCACCCTCGCGACGCCCGCGATGCTCACGGTGCTCGGGCTCGCGGCCGGCTGCGCTTCCTCGCCCGAGGTGGGCGAAGCCGCCGTCGTCTCCGGTGCCACCAAGGAGGCCTCCGCCGCCGGTTCCCAGGTGTTCTGGGTCGATCCGGCCTCCCCTGCCGCCAAGCAGGTGCGGCTCTGGCAGCGGCAGGGGCGCGAGAAGGAAGCGCGGCTGCTGCGTCGTATCGCCGAGCAGCCCGCCGCGCTCTGGCCCGCCGGTGACGACCCGGTGCCAGTGATCCGGGCCGCCACCCGAGCAGCCGCACGGGACGGACGTACGACCCTTTTCGTGGCGTACAACATTCCGCACCGCGACTGCGGTCAGCACTCCGCGGGTGGCGCCGGCGACGCAGACGCCTACCGGGCCTGGGTCGAGCGGTTCGCCGACGCCCTCGGGGACAGTCCCGCGCTGGTCGTCCTCGAACCGGACGCGGTCGCGCATGTCGTGGACGGCTGCACTCCCGCCGAGTACCACGCCGAGCGGGAGCGGTTGCTCTCCGACGCCGTCGCACGGCTCAAGCAGCAGGGCCGCACGAAGGTGTACCTCGACGCCGGTAATCCCGACTGGATCGATGAGCCCCGCAAGCTCGTCGAGCCGTTGCGGCGGGCCGGGATCGCGCGGGCCGACGGGTTCGCGCTCAATGTGTCCAACTTCCAGACGGACAACGCCACCAAGACGTACGGCGTCCAGCTCTCCCGTGCCCTCGACGGCAAGCACTTCGTCGTCGACACCAGCCGCAACGGGAACGGGCCACTGCGCGGCGACCGGAGCGACGCCTGGTGCAACCCGCCGGGCCGCGCCCTCGGCACCCGCCCGACCACCCGCACAGGCGAGCCCGCCCTCGACGCCTATCTGTGGATCAAGCGGCCCGGCGAGTCGGACGGCGAGTGCCGGGGCGGCCCGGCGGCCGGGCGCTGGTGGCCGGAGTACGCACTGGGGCTGGCCCGTAACTCCCGTACCCCATAGCTGCGTTCACCTCACCTGGATCCACTTAGCCTCCGACGGCGTCCCCTTCGCGTCCGTCACGAACAGCATGTACCAGCCGGGCGGGACCAGCGTCCGGTCCTTCGGTACGTCGACCGTCACCGAGGTGCGGTCCTTGGTGAGGGGGAGGTCGATGGAGCGCTGTTCGACGTCCGTCGTGTGCGTGACCGCGCTGGGGCGCATCAGACGGGCCTTCGACACCCGTTCGGGGTGGGCCGACTTGAAGGTCGCGCGGCCGTGTTTGTCCACCTCCTGGGGGCCGTCCCCCAGGACGGGACGACCCTTGCCGTTCTTGTGCAGCGCGGGCGGCGTGAAGATCTCCATGCGCTGCTCGAAGTGGCCCAGCTTGGTGTTCTGCTGATTGTCGAAGAGCGGGTCGGAGCCGAAGGTGGCGACCCGGCCGTCGGGCAGCAGCAGCGCCTCGGAGTGGTAGTTGCGGCCCACCTTCGGGGAGGCCGCCGCCCGGAAGACGTTGGCCTTGGGGTCGTAGAACTGCGCCTTGAGGATGTTGCTGCCGCTGCGGCCCCGGTAGTCGGCGGAGCCGTTGGACGTGAACACGGTGTCGTCCGGCATCAGGACGCTGTTCAGGTAGCGGGTGCCCTGGGGGAGGTCGGGACCCGCCTCGAAGACCGGGTTGTCCTTCTTCAGGTCGACGACGGCCGTACGCCGCGTCGCCTTCTTCGACTCACCGACGCCTCCGCCGCCCAGGATCATCACCTTCTGGTCCTGCGCCGGAGGCAGCAGCACCGAGGCCGAGGTCTCGGTCTCGTCCGCGTCCGTCAGGCCCGGCACCTTCTCGAAGGTGTTCGTCTTCAGGTCCCAGAGGCCCGGCGCCCGGCCCATCGTCGCCGGTCCGTAGCCGGCGTTCGACGCCGGGTAGAACAGCTTGCCGCCCTTCGTCAGGAACAGGGCGGGGTAGGTGGGGAAGTAGCGCTTCGGGCCCGGGGTCCACTTCTTGGTCTTCGGGTCGTAGATCTCGTTGTCCCCGGGGTCGATCGCCCCGACGTCGTCGAGCCCGGAGACGGCCAGCACCCGTCCGTCGTCGAGGCCGACCAGCGTCGGATACCAGCGCGCCTTGTCCATCGGGTCGACCGGGATGTACTTCTCGGCCTTCGGATCGAACTCGTACGCCGCCCTGATCCCCTGGAAGTCCTGCTTGTCCATGGTGATCTTCTCGGAGAGGCCGTACGTGTTGTCCGCGTCCTTGCCCTTCAGGCCGACGATGTCGTACTGCGCCTGCTTGGCGGTGATCGACACGGGCCCGGCCTGGGCCGCCTCGACAAACACCCGGGCCTCGCTCGCGACGACCTTCGTCACCCAGGGCTGCATGACCCCGGCCGCGTTGTACGTGATCTTCTGTGTGCGCTTGGCCTTGGGGACGGTCACGTCGAACCGGCTGACGTACTCGACCCCGGCGGGCGAGCGGAACCGGGTGCCCTTCTTCAGGACGATCGGCTTGTCGGGGTTCTCGTTCTTGACGCGCATCCCGCCGCCCGCCCGCTCGACCTCGCCGTCGAGCAGCTCGTAGCGGGCGGTGCCGCCGGCCACCAGGAGCCGTCCGTCGGGGAGTTGGGCGTGTCCGGCGCAGAAGAAGTCGTCGGGAGTGGCGATCCGCTTGAAGGTGTCGTTCCTCGGGTCCCACAGGACCGTGTCGAACGAACCCTTGTCGAACTTCTTCTGCTCGTTGCCGGAGCCCGCGACGATCAGCACCTTGCCGGTGTGCAGCAGCGCCGCGTGGATCGCGTTCGTACGGAACTTCTCGGGGATGTCGATCGCGCTCCAGGAGCCGTACTTGGCCTGGTAGCCGGGCTGGGCGATCTTGTACTCGTAGTACCGCTCACCGGCGAAGTCGAGCACGGCGGGCGCGTTGAGACCGGCGAGCAGGGCGACACCCCCGATGCCCAGGACGGTCTTCTTGGTCTTCTTCGACGGCTGGTAGGCCATGGCCTAGTTGCCTCCTGTCGGGGTGCTGGAGACCGGTGCGACAGCGGTGGTCGCGAGCGCGGGTTCCTCGCGCTCCCTGCTCTCGCCGGGCTCCTTGCCCTGCTTGCGCCGGGTGGCGAGCCACACCCCGACCGGGGCCAGGGAGATCACCATGGCGAGTACGGCCCAGGTGCGCATGGCCACATGGGTGTGGCCGAGGCGGACGGAGGCCACGAGCGAGACCGCGAGGAGCACGGCCCAGAACAGGTGGACGCGGAAGGTGAGCAGCCGGTCGGGGCTGGCGTCCCCGCCCTTCGGCGTGACGACGAACCGGCTCGGGCGGCGGAGCAGGGCCGCGCCGAACGACTTCAGGTAGATCGGCGCGGAGAGCGCCGACATCGCCATCCCGGCCAGCCCACCGGAGCCCTCGGGCTCGTGCGGGGAGACATTGTGCCGCCGGTTCCACAGATACAGCCCGATCTGGAGGGCGGCGGCATCGCTGTAGAGCATCAGCCAGACGGAGGCCGCGACCTGTGTGCCGGACGCCCCGAACCAGAGGAAGAGGAAGCAGCTCAGCATCCCGAGGAACCAGTTGACGGCGGTCATCGGGTAGTAGACGAGCATCAGCGTGTACGAGAACAGCCGGCCCGGAGGCATGCTGAACGGCGCCTTCCAGTACTGCTTGAAGAGCGTCTCGTACGTCCCGCGCGACCAGCGCATCTGCTGGGTGAAGAAGTCGGTCCAGGACGCTGGCCCCTCGCCCACGGCGAGCACGTCCGGCGTGTAGACGGACCGCCAGTGCCGCCCGGTCCTCGGATTGCGGCGCCGGTGCAGCTCGAACCCCGTGGCCATGTCCTCGGTGATGGAGTCGTACAGCCCGCCGATCTGCTTGACGGCCGCGATGCGTACGACGTTGTTGGTGCCGACGAACATGGGGGCGCGGTAGCGGTTCCCGGCGCGCTGGATGAGCGCGTGGAAGAGGAACTGCTGCGACTCGGCCGCCTTGGTGACGGGGTGGGTGTAGTTCCCGTACACCTGGGGGCCGACGACGAAGGCGACGTCCGGATCGCGGAAGAAGCCCGTCATCCGCTCCAGGAAGTTGGGGAGCGGAACGTGGTCGGTGTCGACGGAGGCGTAGAAGTCGTACTCGTCGCCGTGCATGGCGATCCACGCGTTGTAGTTCCCGTGCTTGGTACGGGCCTTGTGGACGCCCTTGGCCCGGTTCCACTCGGGGACCCCGTGCCGGCTGAAGTGCCGTACGCCCAGTTCGGCGCAGAGCGCCTTGGCCTGCTCGTCGTCCCCTTCGTCGAGCAGCCATACGTCCAGCGGGCCGGTGTGGTGGACGCGGGTCGCGCCTTCGAGGGTGGCCCGGACCATCGCGAGGGGTTCCTTGCCCGGGACGTACGTGGTGAGGAAGGCGACGCGGGTGCCGGACTCCGGTACGACGGGTACGGGGTCGCGGGCGACCATGGTCGCGTGGGCGATCGACACCACGTTGACGACCATGAACAGCTCGATCAGCCCGATGGCTATGAGCATCGCGATGTCGAGATGGACCATCCACGCGTCGCCGCCCTCGCGCTCGACCCAGTGGGTGGGCCAGACGAGGTAGACGAGCAGAGCGCCGGTGAGCAGGGGCGCGAGGGTCATCAGCAGGACGGCGCGTATTCGGCGCGGCTCACGGGAGAGGAGCGAGGTGTACCGCACGCGGTACGGCGCTCTGACCGGGGCCTCGGTGAGCGGTCCGGCCAGCCGGCTGTGGGTGTCGTAGTCGTAGCCCTGCGGCCGCACAGCGCCCTCCAGTGATCGAACGAAGCCGATATCCCCACAGAAGTGGAGATATGGCGACGTGTCGAACCGGACGCGTCCAGCCGGGTGGATTATCGGGAGAGTTGGGTTACGTGGATTGCTGGATCAGTGGATCACTGGGAGAGGTGGCGCTCCACCGTCTCGACCTTGGAGGTCAGACCGTCCGTCACTCCGGGGCGGATGTCGGCCTTGAGAACGAGGGAGACGCGCGGCGCGCGTTCCTCGACGGCGGCGACGGCACGTTTGACGACGTCCATGACCTCGTCCCATTCACCCTCGATCGACGTGAACATCGCGTCGGTGCGGTTGGGGAGCCCGGATTCACGGACGACACGGACGGCGTCGGCGACGTACTCCCCCACGTCCTCGCCGACGCCGAGGGGCGTCACGGAGAAGGCGACGATCATGCCTGGACGGCTCCGTCCTGGGCCTGGCGGGCGCGGGAGGCGATCACTGCGTCCTCGGTCTCACGGCGCAGCTTGCGCTCGGCGAAGAAGCCGCCGGCGGGGAGGACGGAGAGGACGAAGTAGAGGAGCCCGGTCTTCAGGGACCACTTGGCGCGGTTCCAGGCGTCCGCCCAGAAGATCACGTACAGGATGAAGAGAACCCCGTGCACCATGCCCATGACGGGCACCGCGTTGAAGTCCGTGGTCCGCTTCAGCACCGAGCAGACCAGCAGGAGCAGGAAGGAAACGGCCTCGGGGGCCGAGACCAGGCGCAGGCGGCGGAGGGCAGAGGCGGTCTTGATGTCCACGGGTCACCTTCGGTGCTGTGTGAGTGCTTTGGGTGAATGCTGCTTTGTGAATGGGCGCACAAACGTTTGGCCATTGTGGCATTCGCGGCCCGGGCGACCGGGACAGGGGGTGGGACCCCTAGGGCCGCCCTAGGGGGAGTTTCAGGGACGATCTCCATCTTCGGGATCTGTCGCCGGGGGTGCCCGGGAGGCTACCTTCCCTCCGTGGCGATGTTTCGACTTCAAGGCAGCAAGGTGCTCGCCGTCGACATGACCGGAGACGCCGTGAAGGCGAAGAACGGCTCGATGGTGGCGTACGACGGGCAGATGGACTTCAAGAAGCTCAGCGGCGGCGGTGAGGGCATCCGCGGGATGGTCACCCGGCGGATCACCGGCGAGCAGATGACCCTGATGGAGGTGAAGGGGCACGGGACGTGCTGGTTCGCCGACCGCGCCTCCGAGATCAACCTCGTCGGCCTTCAAGGGGACAAGCTGTACGTCGAGTCGAGCAACCTGCTCGCGACCGACTCGGGTCTTCGCACGGGCACGTCGTTCACGGGGATGCGCGGAGCGTCCACGGGCAACGGCCTGTTCACGACGACCGTCGAGGGGCACGGCCAGGCGGCGATCATGTCGGACGGTCCTGCGGTGGTGCTGCGCGTGAGCCCGCAGTTCCCGCTGACGGTCGACCCGGGGGCGTACATCGCGCACCAGGGCAACGTCCGGCAGTCCTTCCAGTCCGGTGTGACGTTCCGCACGTTCATGGGTGAGGGCGGCGGCGAGGCCTTCCAGATCCGCTTCGAGGGCGACGGCCTGGTGTACGTCCAGCCCAGCGAGCGCAACACGATCGCCGGGGATGTGTGACATGCCCTTCCAAGAGATCAACTCCAAGATGGTCGAGGCGACCGTCATGCCCGGCCAGCGTCTGTTCAGTCAGCGCGGGGCGATGCTCGCCTACAAGGGCGAGGTGTCCTTCACGCCCAACATGCAGGGCGGCCAGGGCGGGATCATGTCGATGATCGGCCGCCGGGTGGCGAACGAGGCGACGCCGCTGATGACGGTCGAGGGCAGCGGCACGGTCCTGTTCGGGCACGGCGGCCACCACATCCAGGTCATCAACCTCGCAGGGGACACCCTGTGCGTCGAGGCGGACCGCCTCCTCGCCTTCGACGGCACGCTCCAGCAGGGCACGATGTTCATGGGCTCGCAGGGCGGCGTCATGGGCATGGTCCGGGGCCAGGTGACGGGTCAGGGCCTGTTCACGACCACCCTCAAGGGACACGGCGCGGTCGCCGTCATGGCCCACGGCGGCGTCATCGAGGTCCCGATCACCCCCCAGCGCCCGGTCCACGTGGACCCCCAGGCGTACGTCGCGCACCACGGCGACGTCCGCAACAAGCTGTCCACCGCGCTGGGCTGGCGGGACATGGTGGGCCGCGGCTCGGGCGAGGCGTTCCAGCTGGAGCTGAGCGGCAGTGGTGCGGTGTACGTCCAGGCGTCGGAGGAGAAGCTGTGACCACCTACCCGGGCGCGGGGCCCGTCGTCCACGACCCGATGACGCTGCCGTCCGACGACAACGTCAACAACTACACCTTCTGCGTGGAGCTCAAGGGGAGCCAGTGGTTCCTGCAGAAGGGGAAGATGATCGCCTACTACGGCACGATCGACTTCAACGGCATCGGACACGGCCGCCTGGACCGTCTTGTCCGTACGTCCTTTCATTCGCCTCTGCACGCGAGCGACTGGGTCGTCGCCGAGGGTTCGGGCAAGATGCTGCTCGCCGACCGGGCCTTCGACGTGAATTCGTACGATCTGGAGAACGGCAACCTGACCATTCGCTCGGGCAACCTTCTAGCTTTTCAGCCAAGTCTCGCGCTCAAGCAGTCGATCGTGCCGGGCTTCCTGACCCTCATCGGGACGGGCAAGTTCGTGGCCGCGTCGAACGGCCCGGTGGTGTTCATGGAACCCCCGATCCGGGTGGACCCGCAGGCCCTGGTCGGCTGGGCCGACTGCCCCTCCCCCTGCCACCACTACGACCACGGGTACATGACGGGCCTGATGGGCGGCCTACGTGCGATGACGGGCATGGGCGGGGCCTCCGGCGAGGAGCACCAGTTCGAGTTCGTCGGGGCGGGCACGGTGCTGCTCCAGTCCAGCGAGACGCTCATGGCGGAGCAGGCCACGGGAGCGGTTCCGCACGAGCCCGGAGTACCGGGTGGCGGCCATGCCCCCACAGGCCGGCCACAGCAACCGGGCGCACCGCGTCTTCCCGGACAGCTCGGTGACCTCCAGCGTCGCTTCGGGCTGTGAGCGGTAGTCTGCGGAGTGTGACGTCGAACGTGTGCACGCCGTCACGCCACTCCGACACACCACCCTCGCTAGTTCGCCTTTCAACTTTTTAGGTAGACTTCATTCATGGAGACCGAGACGGCCACAAGCTGGCTGACCGACGCGGAGCAGTGCGCCTGGCGCACCCACCTGGAGGTCAACAGACTGTTGGCGTACCAGCTCGAAAAGGACCTGCAACCGTTCGGCCTGACGATGAACGACTACGAGATCCTGGTGAACCTCTCCGAGTCCGAGGGCGTCCGGATGCGGATGAGCGACCTCGCGTCCGCCACCCTCCAGTCGAAGAGCCGCCTCTCGCACCAGATCACCCGCATGGAGAACGCGAACCTGGTCCGCCGCGAGAACTGCGAGTCCGACCGGCGCGGCCTGTACGCGGTGCTCACCGAGCAGGGCATGGACACGATGAACAGGGTCGCTCCCCACCATGTGGCGTCGGTGCGGCGACACTTCATCGACCTGCTGACCCCGGAGGCCCTGGCCGAGGTGGACAAGGCACTCCGCCCGATCGCACAGCATCTGCGCGGCCAGCGGGGCCGGCCGTAAGGCTTGCCCGACGGATCATCAGGCGACAGGCAGACGGAGTTCGAACAGGCTCCGCCTGTCGCCGCATTGCGCACGGTGAGTGTGCCGACGTGGCGTACGGCGACATCCCGGGCGATGTTCAGCGTCCGCACCGCCGCCAGGACATGCGTGGAACGTCCACTGCCGGTCGGTCAGGCCCTACGCGTACTGCACACCAGCGCCAGGCCCCGGCGACACCAGCCTGCCCGAATCACGCGTTTCTCGGCAGAAGCGCGCAGGCCGGGTATGAAGCCGCGCCCGTGCGGAACAGGGCAGGAGCGGCTGGATCGCCATCAGGGCGATTCGTCGTCCCCTTCCATGGCGTTGAGGGAGACCTCGAGCGAGTGCAGGATCTCCGCGTTGAGGGACCGCCGGTCGGCGGCTGCCTGGGTGGTGAGCCGGGCGTGGAGTTCTTCGGGGATGCGGAGCATGAATCTGAACGCTCTTGCACTGCGCGCACGCCCGGTACGTGTGGAACCTGGCGGTCGAGCAGCACTCGCACTGGTACAGGACCCGCAAGGCCGCGCCCGGTTTCGCGGAGCAGTGCCGTCAGCTCACCGAGGCCCGCGCGGCCAGCGAGTGGCTGCGCGCCGGAAACGCGGACGTCCAGCAGCAGGCCTTGAAGGACTTTGCCAAGGCCAGGCAGGCGCAGTTCACCTCCGGCTTCGGCGAGCACCGACCGGGTCCCGGAATTCGAGCCGGATGGGTCGCCGAGGCTGAACGCCAGGACGGGCAAGCAGGCCATGGGCCGCTCGGTAGTGGTGCAGAAGCTGAACCGGAAGTGGGCGCAGGTTAAGGTGCCCGGCTGCGGCTGGGTCCGCTTGCGTCTCACCCGCCCGGAGTTGCCGCAGGCGAAGACGTTCCACGTCACCTTGAAGCCGCCCTGTCCGATGGACGGAAGCTGAACTGTACCGGCGATCAGCCGGTGCCGGAGGGGTGACAGCGGCCACCAGCCGTTCGAGCGCCCGTGAACCTCAACCCAACTGGGTTGGAATCCCCCTCTTGTCGGAGGGGTGAGGATGTCAATATCAGCAATCGCATGGGTACAGCCTCGCAAAGCGAACTTGAAGACGCCTTCAGGTGACGTCAAGCCTGCTTCCGGCAGGCTCGGGCAGCTTAGTTCTCGTCATCGAAATCGAGACCATCGAAGAGGCATGAAGCCCCATGAAGCGGAACATCGTCATCGCCACCCTCACCGCCGTCGCCCTGGCGGGCGGCACCGTCGCCGCGTTCGCGGCGGGCCACGACGAGGCGGAGGACCGTACGGAGGTTCGTAGTGATGGCATCACCGCCGTCGACGCCATCGAGGCCGCGCTGCGGCACACGCCAGGCACAGTGGTCTCCGCCCAGTTGGAGGACGACGGCGCCGACGCCGGTGCGTGGGGCGTGGATGTCGTGCGGGAGGACGGCGCCGAGTACGACGTGGAGGTCTCCGGGGGTGGGGAAGTGCTGGGCGTTCAGCGAGACTCCGACGAGAGGGACAGCGAGGAGCGGGCGGAGTTGGCCGCGCTGAAGGGCGCGAAGGTCGACGCCCGTGCGGCCGCGCTGGCCGCCGCGGCGAAGGGGACCGTGACGGAGGTCGGGGCCGACGATGAGAACGATGCCGTGGTGTGGGGCGTGGAGACGGTGAAGGACGGCACGACGAGCGAGTGGACGGTCACGCTGGACACGGGCGAGGTCACCAAGGTGTCCGCCGACTGATCTCGCCCCCGCTGCCCCCACCCGTTCCCATCCCTGGGGGCTGCGCCCCCAGCCCCCCTTGTCCTCAAACGCCGGACGGGCTGACATACCCAGCCCGTCCGGCGTTTGAGGACAAGGCCCGTTCAGGGCCGTAGCGGGGGTCTGGGGGCGCAGCCCCCAGAAGGATGGGACGGGTAGGGGCGGCGGGGGCGAGAAAACCCGGGCCCCGCCTCAGCGCTCCGTCAACCCCGCCACCAACTCGTCCGCCGCCCGGTAGGGATCCAGCTCCCCCGCCACGATCCGCTCCGCCAGCGCGCTCAGGCGCCGGTCCCCGTGCAGGTCGCCGATGCGTTCACGCAGGGCCGTGACGGCGATCGTCTCGACCTCGTGGGATGCGCGGGCCCTGCGGCGCTCCGAGAGCACCCCCCGCTCCTCCATCCACGCCCGGTGCTTCTCCAGCGCCTCCACCAGCTCGTCGATGCCCTCTTCCCTCGACGCGACCGTCTTCACGATCGGTGGGCGCCAGTCTCCCGGTGCCCGGGATTCGCCCAGGCCCAGCATGTGGTTCAGCTCGCGCGCGGTGGAGTCCGCGCCGTCCCGGTCCGCCTTGTTCACCACGAACACATCGCCGATCTCCAGGATTCCCGCCTTCGCCGCCTGGATGCCGTCCCCCATCCCGGGCGCCAGCAGCACCACACTCGTGTCCGCCTGCGCGGCGATCTCCACCTCCGACTGCCCCACGCCCACCGTCTCGACCAGGACCACGTCGCACCCCGCCGCGTCCAGGACGCGGATCGCCTGCGGGGCCGCCCAGGCCAGACCGCCGAGGTGGCCCCGGGTCGCCATCGAGCGGATGTAGACGCCGGGGTCGGAGGCGTGGTCCGACATGCGGACGCGGTCGCCGAGGAGGGCGCCGCCCGAGAACGGCGACGACGGGTCGACGGCGAGGACGCCGACCCGCCTGCCCTGTCGCCGGTACGCCGTCACCAGCGCCGACGTCGACGTCGACTTGCCGACACCCGGTGATCCCGTCAGACCGACCACGTACGCGTTGCCCGTCAGCGGGGCCAGCGCGGCCATGACCTCGCGGAGTTGTTCGGACGCCCCCTCCACCAGGGAGATCAGCCGGGCCACTGCACGTGGCCGGCCTTCCCTGGCCTGCGCCACCAGCGTGGGGACGTCCTGCATCACAACTCCGTTCCGATCACAGACGTATGGCCTGCCTCAAGACCGCTTACGCCTTGGGTACCCGCACGATCAGCGCGTCACCCTGGCCGCCGCCCCCGCACAGGGCCGCCGCGCCGACTCCGCCGCCGCGCCGCTTCAACTCCAGCGCCAGGTGCAGTACGACCCGTGCGCCGGACATCCCGATCGGGTGACCCAGGGCAATCGCACCGCCGTTGACGTTCACCCGATCCGTGGACACCCCGAGGTCCTTGATTGACTGGACGGCGACCGCCGCGAAGGCCTCGTTGATCTCGATCAGGTCAAGATCTTCGACGCCCAGGCCCTCCTTCTTCAACGCATGCTGGATCGCGTTGGAGGGCTGGGACTGGAGGGAGTTGTCCGGGCCCGCCACATTGCCGTGGGCGCCGATCTCCGCGATCCACTCCAGGCCCAGTTCCTCGGCCTTCGCCCTGCTCATGACCACCACGGCCGCCGCGCCGTCCGAGATCTGCGACGACGTGCCCGCCGTGATCGTGCCGTCCTTGGTGAACGCGGGGCGCAGCTTGCCCAGCGACTCCGCCGTCGTCTCCGCCCGGATGCCCTCGTCCTGGCTGAAAACGATCGGTTCGCCCTTGCGCTGCGGGATCTCGACGGGGGTGATCTCCGCCTCGAACACGCCGTTCTTCTGGGCCGCCGCCGCGCGCTGGTGGGAGGCGGCGGCGATCTCGTCCTGTTCGGGGCGCAGGATGCCCAGGCGGGTGTTGTGCTTCTCCGTGGACTCGCCCATGGCGATGTTCTCGAAGGCGTCGGTGAGGCCGTCGTACGCCATCGCGTCGAGCATCTCGATCGCGCCGTACTTGAAGCCCTCACGGGACTTGGGGAGCAGATGGGGGGCGTTCGTCATCGATTCCTGGCCACCGGCGACCACGATGTCGAACTCGCCCGCGCGGATCAGCTGGTCCGCCAGCGCGATCGCGTCCAGGCCCGAGAGGCAGACCTTGTTGATGGTCAGCGCCGGGACGTTCATCGGGATGCCGGCCTTGACCGCAGCCTGGCGGGCCGGGATCTGGCCCGCGCCGGCCTGGAGGACCTGGCCCATGATCACGTACTGCACCTGGTCGCCGTCGATCCCCGCACGGTCGAGGGCGGCCTTGATCGCGAAGCCGCCGAGGTCGGCTCCGGAGAAGGTCTTCAGCGAGCCCAGCAACCGTCCCATGGGCGTGCGTGCGCCCGCGACGATCACCGAGGTGGTGCTGTTGGTTCCTGACATGAGGAGCGATCCCCTTTCAGCTGGAGAGCTGAGGAGTGTGAACGAGGGTTTACCTGAATGTACTGAGCGGTAGTGCCTCCGTCATCGGGCCGTCGGTGTGATCGCGCGCACGTTGCGTAACCATCGTAAGAGCGCTGCACTGACACCATGCTGACGCGAATCGACCACATCGGGATCGCCTGTTTCGACCTCGACACGACCGTCGAGTTCTACCGGGCCACGTACGGCTTCGAGGTGTTCCACTCCGAGGTCAACGAGGAGCAGGGCGTACGCGAGGCCATGTTGAAGATCAACAACACGGACGACGGAGGCGCCTCCTACCTCCAGCTCCTGGAACCGACCCGCGAGGACTCCGCCGTGGGCAAGTGGCTGGCCAAGAACGGGGAGGGCGTGCACCACATCGCTTTCGGTACGGCAGATGTGGATGGAGAGGCTGCGGACATCCGCAGCAAGGGCGTACGCGTTCTGTACGAGGAGCCACGGATCGGCTCCATGGGGTCGCGGATCACCTTCCTGCATCCAAAGGATTGCCATGGAGTACTGACAGAACTGGTCACTTCGGCGGCTGTTGAGTCACCTGAGCACTGACCCTCGTACATAAGGGCCGGTAGGGTTGGGGACGGCCGCTGCCGTGTTGTCGGGCAGCGGTCCGGGTCCTGATGTGTGGAGGTGGGGATCCGAGGGCCGGGGTTGAGGTTTCGGGGGCCGAGGGTGAGGGCGGGAGTCCGTGCTTCGCCGTTGATCTGACACCATTCCCCGGGGGCCCCGTTCGGCGGACGGACGTGGCTCGTTCGGAGAAGGTTGCGACCAGGGACGGATGGGACCGCGCAGTGCGGGGCTACGAACGCCAGGAGCGAGAGCCGGCGGCTGACGTCGACCACCTCTCTCGGTTCGAGGCCGAGATGGAGCGGCTGAAGACCGAGCGGGAAAAGGCGATTCAGCACGCCGAGGACCTCGGCTACCAGGTCGAGGTGCTGCGCGCCAAGCTTCACGAGGCGCGCCGCACTCTCATGTCCCGGCCCGCCTATGACGGCGGTGACATCGGCTATCAGGCCGAGCAGTTGCTGCGGAACGCGCAGATCCAGGCGGACCAGCTCCGCCAGGACGCCGAGCGCGAGATGTCCCAGGCGCGCGCCCAGACCCAGCGCATCCTGCAGGAGCACGCCGAGCAGGCGGCCCGGCTGCAGGCCGAGCTGCACCAGGAGGCGGTGACCCGGCGCCAGCAGCTCGACCAGGAACTGGCCGAGCGCCGCCAGACCGTCGAGTCGCACGTCAACGAGAACGTGGCGTGGGCCGAGCAGCTGCGGGCCCGCAGCGAGTCCCAGGCGCGCCGGCTGGTCGACGAGTCGCGGTCCGAGGCCGAGCAGGCGCTGGCCGCCGCCCGGGCCGAGGCCGAGCGGGTCGCGAACGAGGCCAGGCAGCGGCTGCAGAGCGAGAACGAGGCCGCCCGCGCGGAGGCCGACCAGCTGCTGCGCCGGGCCCGTGCCGAGGCCGACCGCCTGCTGAACAGCGCGACCTCCGAGGCCCGCGAGGCCGCCGACCACGCCGAGCAGCTGCGCAGCTCCACGGCGACCGAGTCGGACAGCGCCCGCCGCCAGGCCACCGAGCTGAGCCGGGCCGCCGAGCAGCGGATACAGGAGGCCGAGGCCGCCCTGCGCACGGCCCGCCTGGAGGCGGAGAAGGTCGTCACCGAGGCCAAGGAGGCCGCGGCCAAGACGACCGCCAGCGCCGAGTCCGCCAACGAGCAGCGCACGCGTACGGCGAAGGAGCAGGTCGCCCGGCTGGTCACCGAGGCCAGCCAGGAGGCCGAGGCCACCAAGGCGTCCGCCGAGGAGGTCGTCGCCGACGCCAAGGCCAAGGCCGAGAAGATCGTCGCCGAGGCCGAGGAGACCGCCCGCAGTCTCACCGCCGAGGAGACCGCCTCCCAGCTCGCGAAGGCGGCCCGCACCGCCGAGGACGTCCTC
Organism: Streptomyces sp. GQFP; assembly: GCF_021545335.1. Taxonomy (GTDB): domain Bacteria; phylum Actinomycetota; class Actinomycetes; order Streptomycetales; family Streptomycetaceae; genus Streptomyces. Next base: position 2,803,116 of record NZ_CP089312.1, read on the forward strand.
AACAGGGCGTCCGAGGAAGCGAAGTCGACCACCAAGGCGGCCACCGAGGAGGCCGAGCGCATCCGCGCCGAGGCCGAGACCGAGGCCGACCGGCTGCGCGCCGAGGCGCACGACATCGCCGAGCAGCTCAAGGGCACGGCGAAGGACGACACCAAGGAGTACCGCGCCAAGACCGTCGAGCTTCAGGAAGAGGCCCGGCGGCTGCGCGGCGAGGCCGAGCAGCTGCGCGCCGACGCGGTCGCCGAGGGCGAGCGCATCCGCGCGGAGGCGCGCCGCGAGGCCGTCCAGCAGATCGAGGAGGCGGCCAGGACCGCCGAGGAGCTGCTCGGCAAGGCGAAGGCGGACGCGGACGAGCTGCGCCAGACCGCCCAGACGGACAGCGAGAAGGTCCGTACGGAGGCCATCGAGCGCGCGACGACGCTGCGCCGGCAGGCCGAGGAAACCCTGGAGCGCACCCGCAAGGAGGCCGAGCGGCACCGCGCGGAGGCCGTCGAGCAGGCCGAGGGCATCGCGGCGGACGCCGAGCAGGCCTCGCGCGAGCTGCGCGAGGAGACCGAGCGGGTCATAGAGGCGCGCCGCGAGGAGGCCGCCGCCGAGCTGACCCGGCTGCACACGGAGGCCGAGGACCGGCTCATCGCGGCCGAGCAGGCGCTCACCGACGCCCGCGCGGAGGCCGAGCGGATCCGCCGTGAGGGGGCCGAGGAGTCGGAGCGGCTGCGTTCCGAGGCCGCCGAGCGGGTCCGCAGCCTCCAGGCGCAGGCCGACGCGGAGATCCAGCGGCTGCGCGACGAGGCGGCGGCGGACGCGTCCGCGTCCCGGGCGGAGGGCGAGGCCATCGCCGTACGCCTGCGGTCGGACGCGGCGGCCGAGGCCGAGCGGCTGAAGTCGGAGGCCCAGGACACCGCCGACCGGGTACGGGCGGAGGCGCAGGCCGCCGCCGAGCGGCTGGCGACGGAGGCGTCGGAGACGCTGGCCGCCGCCCAGGAGGAGGCGTCCCGGCGGCGCCGCGAGGCCGAGGAGACTCTCGGTTCCGCCCGCCAGGAGGCCGACCAGGAACGCGAGCGGGCCCGCGAGCAGAGCGAGGAGCTGCTGGCGTCTGCGCGCAGGCGCGTGGAGGACGCCCAGGCCGAGGCCGTACGGCTGGTCGAGGAGGCGGACCGGCGCGCCAACGAGATGGTGTCGGCGGCCGAACAGCACGCCCAGCAGGTCCGGGAGTCGGTGTCGGGGCTGCACGATCAGGCCCAGGAGGAGATCCAGGGGCTGCGCTCCGCCGCCGAGCACGTCGCCGAGCGGATGCGGCGCGAGGCGTCGGAGGAGGCGGACCGGGTCCGGGCCGACGCCTACTCCGAGCGGGAGCGGGCCTCGGAGGACGCGAGCCGGGTGCGGCGCGAGGCGTCCGAGGCGTCGGAGCACGCCAAGGTGCTCGCCGAGCGCACGGTGGGCGAGGCGATCGCCGAGGCGGAGCGGCTGCGCCAGGAGGCCGCCGCGCACGCCCAGCGGGTGCGTACGGAGGCGTCGGACACCATCGCGGGCGCCGAGCAGGACGCTTCGCGCAGCCGTGCGGAGGCCCGGGAGGACGCGAACCGGATCCGTTCGGACGCGGCGACGCAGGCCGACACGCTGATCTCCGAGGTGACGGCGGAGGCGGAGCGGCTCACCGAGGAGACCAACGCCGAGGCGGAGCGCGTACGTGCCGAGTCCGTGGCCAAGGCCGACCAGCTGATCTCGGAGGCGACCGGGGAAGCGGAGCGGCTGCGCGCCGAGGCCGCCGAGACGGTCGGTTCGGCGCGGCAGCACGCGGAGCGGGTGCGCGCGGAGGCCGAGCGGGTCAAGGCGGAGGCGGCGGCGGAGGCCGACCGGCTCATGTCGACCGCGCGCGACGAGGCCGACAGCACGCTGGACGAGGCCCGCAAGGAGGCCAACAAGCGGCGCTCCGAGGCGGCCGAGCAGGTCGACACGCTCATCACGGAGACGGCCGCCGAGGCCGACAAGCTTCTGTCGGAGTCGCAGCAGGCCGCGCAGAAGACGACCGCGGACGCGGAGGCGCAGGCCGACTCGATGGTGGGCGCCGCCCGCAACGAGGCGGAACGGCTGGTGTCCCAGGCGACGGCCCGGGGCAACTCGACGGTGGAGAAGGCCCGTACGGACGCGGACGAGCTGCTCGTCGGCGCGCGCCGGGACGCCACCGCCATAAGGGAGCGGGCCGAGGAGCTGCGCGACCGCATCACGACCGAGATCGAGGGCCTGCACGAGCGGGCCCGCCGCGAGGCCGCCGAGACGATGAAGTCGACCGGCGACCGCTGCGACGCGCTGATCACGGCCGCCGAGGAGCAGCTCGTCAAGGCGGAGCTGAAGGCCAAGGACCTGGTCTCGGAGGCGAACTCCGAGGCGGGCAAGGTCCGGATCGCCGCCGTCAAGAAGGCCGAGGGGCTCCTGAAGGAGGCCGAGCAGAAGAAGGCCACCCTGATCCGGGAGGCCGAGGAACTCCGCGCCGAGGCGATCCGCGAGGCGAAGGCCACGGTCGAGGAGGGCAAGCGTGAACTGGAGATCCTCGTCCGGCGCCGCGAGGACATCCAGGCGGAGATCTCCCGTGTCCAGGACGTACTGGAGGCGTTGGAGTCCTTTGAGGCCCCGTCGGCGAACAAGGACGGCGGCGTCAAGGCGGGCGCTGCCGTAGGTGTCACCCGTACGGGTGGCAAGTCGTCAGATGGCTAGCGCGGAGGGCGCGTTGCGTGCAGTCTGTGGGGCTTTCTGGGGTCTTTGACCAATTCTTTGGCAAGCAGCACACCGGTTAGCCACTCAAAAGGGGTCCGATTCTCCATATCAATCGGGTGACTGCTCGATGACACGCCGCTTGGACCCCTAGGATTCCCCCTATCACCTCACCGGTCTCATTCGACAGGAACCCCATGAGCGACACTTCCCCCTACGGCTTCGAGCTTGTGCGGCGTGGGTACGACCGCGCTCAGGTGGACGAACGCATTTCGAAGCTCGTCTCCGACCGTGACAGCGCTCTGGCTCGTATCACTGCTCTGGAAAAGCGCATCGAGGAGCTCCATCTCGAAACGCAGAACGCCCAGGCCCAGGTCAGCGACGCAGAGCCGTCGTACGCCGGTCTCGGCGCGCGTGTCGAGAAGATCCTCCGCCTCGCCGAGGAGGAGGCGAAGGACCTGCGCGAGGAGGCCCGTCGCGCGGCCGAGCAGCACCGTGAGCTGGCCGAGTCGGCGGCTCAGCAGGTGCGCAACGACGCAGAATCGTTCGCTGCGGACCGCAAGTCCAAGGCGGAGGACGAGGGCGTCCGGATCGTCGAGAAGGCCAAGAGCGACGCCTCCCAGCTGCGCCAGGAGGCGCAGAAGGACGCGCAGTCCAAGCGTGAGGAGGCGGACGCCCTCTTCGAGGAGACCCGCGCCAAGGCCGCCCAGGCCGCCGCGGACTTCGAGACGAACCTCGCCAAGCGCCGCGAGCAGTCGGAGCGCGACCTCGCGTCCCGTCAGGCCAAGGCCGAGAAGCGTCTCGCGGAGATCGAGCACCGCGCGGAGCAGCTCCGCCTGGAGGCCGAGAAGCTGCGCACGGACGCCGAGCGCCGCGCCCGCCAGACGGTCGAGACGGCCCAGCGCCAGGCCGAGGACATCGTGGCCGACGCGAACGCCAAGGCCGACCGGATCCGTTCGGAATCGGAGCGCGAGCTGGCGGCTCTCACCAACCGCCGCGACTCGATCAACGCCCAGCTGACGAACGTCCGCGAGATGCTCGCCACCCTGACGGGAGCAGCGGTCGCAGCCGCCGGCGCCCCGACGACGGACGACGAGCCGATCACCCGCGGGGTCCCGGCCCAGCAGTCCCGGTAAGCAGCAGGAACGAACGGTCGCCTGACGGCTGTAGATGCCCGCACCTCTCTACGGGGGGGTGCGGGCAGTCTTTTAGGGGCGCGGGGAACTGCGCGACAAGCCCCCACCGGGCGGACAGCCGACACACAGCGACCAGTCCCCAAAAAACGAACCCACGTTCACCAAAAGTTGCCGCACACAAGTGGCACCCCCCATCCCCCCGAACTAGCGTGGCCGCATGATCGAGCTAGAGGGGCTGACCAAGCGGTACGGCGAGAAAGTGGCGGTCAATCATCTGACGTTCACCGTCAGACCGGGCATCGTGACAGGCTTCCTCGGTCCCAACGGCGCCGGGAAGTCCACCACCATGCGGATGATGCTCGGCCTCGACCGCCCCACCGCCGGTGACGTCCGGATCGACGGTCAGCACTACGACCATCTCAAGGACCCCCTCAAGTACATCGGCGCCCTGCTCGACGCCAAGGCCATGCACGGCGGGCGCAGCGCCTTCAACCACCTGCTCTGTCTCGCCCAGAGCAACGGCATCCCCAGCTCGCGCGTGCACGAGGTGCTCGACACCGTCGGGCTCACCGCGGTCGCCCGGAAGAAGGCGAAGGGGTTCTCGCTCGGGATGGGGCAGCGGCTCGGTATCGCGGGCGCGCTGCTCGGTGATCCTCGGATCCTGATGTTCGACGAGCCGGTCAACGGCCTCGACCCCGAGGGCATCCACTGGATCCGCAACCTGATGAAATCGCTGGCCGCGCAGGGCCGTACGGTCTTCGTCTCCTCCCATCTCATGAGCGAGATGGCGCTGACCGCCGACCACCTGGTCGTCATCGGGCAGGGGCGGCTGCTCGCCGACACCTCCATGGCGGACTTCATCGACCAGAACTCGCGCTCGTACGTCCGTATCCGCTCCCCCCAGCGCGAACGGCTGCTCGACGTCCTGCACTCGGCCGGGATCACCGTCGTACAGGCGGGCGCCGAGACGCTCGAAGTGGACGGCGGGAAGGCCGAGCGGATCGGTGAGCTGGCCGCGCAGCACCACATCGTGCTGCATGAGCTGAGCCCCCAACAGGCCTCCCTGGAGGAGGCGTTCATGCAGCTGACCGCCGAGTCGGTCGAGTACCACGCGCACAGCGACACACCGCCCTCGGCCGGTCTCCCGGCCGCCCCCTCCCCCGGGCCCTGGGGCGACGGCTGGAAGAAGGACTGAGCATGGCAGCCACCCAGGTCCTCCGGTCCGAGTGGACCAAGATCCGGTCGGTGGCGTCCACGGTGTGGACGCTCGGTATCGCGGCCGTCGTGACGATCGCGCTCGGTGCGCTGATCTCGCTGCTCTTCAAGAACCAGTGGAGCGACCTCAGCGAGAAGGACCGGCTCTCCTTCGACCCGACGTACACGAGCTTCGCCGGGATGAGTCTCGGGCAGCTCGCGATGATCGTGTTCGGGGTGCTCGTCGTGTCGAACGAGTACAGCACCGGCATGATCCGCACCTCGCTGGCCGCCGTACCGCAGCGCGGCACGTTCCTCGCGAGCAAGCTCGCGGTCGCGACCGGGCTGGCCTTCGCGGTCGGGGTCGTCACCAGCTTCGCCGCGTTCTTCCTCGGGCAGGCGATGCTGGGCGGGCACTCGACGTCCATCGGCGATCCGGGCGTGCTGCGCGCGGTGATCGGCGGGGCGCTGTACATGACGCTCATCGCCCTGTTCTCCATGGGCGTGGCCGCGATGCTGCGCAGCCCGATGCTGGCGCTCGGTGTGCTGATGCCGTTCTTCTTCCTGATCTCCAACATCCTGGGCGCGGTCTCGGCGACCGAGAAGATCGCCCGCTATCTGCCGGACCAGGCGGGCAGCAAGATCATGCAGGTGGTGACCCCGGTCGACAACGACACGCCGTACGGGCCTTGGGGCGGGCTCGCGATCATGGTGGTGTGGGTCGTCGTGGCGCTGCTGGGCGGGTACGTGCTGCTCAAGAAGCGGGACGCGTGAGCAGCACATATCTCCGCACGGTCATGGACCCGACATTTTTGCTCGTCCTTGGGGGGAACCGTCAGCTCCCCGATAAGCTCCTAACCCTTACGGGGGCGTGTGCCCCGCTGTCCTGAACCTTTCGATGGGTGCGGAGCATGATCGAGGCAGTCGGCCTGACGAAGCGCTACGGCGACAAGACGGCCGTGTACAACCTTTCCTTCCAGGTGCGGCCGGGGTCCGTGACCGGCTTTCTCGGCCCCAACGGCTCGGGCAAGTCGACGACGATGAGGATGATCCTCGGCCTGGACCAGCCCACCTCGGGCCAGGTCACGATCGGCGGCTTCCCCTATCGCAAGCTGCCCAACGCCCCCCGCCAGGTCGGCGCCCTGCTCGACGCCAAGGCCGTGCACGGCGGCCGGCACGCCCGTAACCATCTGCTGTGCCTGGCCCAGCTGTCGGGCATCCCGGCGCGGCGCGTGGACGAGGTGCTCGGGGTCGTCGGGCTCCAGGACGTGGCCCGGAAGCGCTCCAAGGGGTTCTCGCTCGGTATGGGGCAGCGGCTCGGCATCGCCGCCGCGCTCCTCGGCGACCCCCAGGTGCTGCTCTTCGACGAGCCGGTCAACGGCCTCGACCCCGAGGGCATCCTCTGGGTGCGCAACCTGATGAAGGCGCTCGCGGCGGAGGGACGGACCGTGTTCGTCTCCTCCCACCTGATGAGCGAGATGGCGCTGACCGCCGACCACCTCATCGTGATCGGGCGCGGACAGCTGCTCTCCGACATGAGCGTGCGGGACTTCATCTCCGCCAACTCCGCCGACTTCGCGCGCGTACGCACCCCGGAGACCGAGCCGCAGCAGCGCGAGAAACTGACGGCCGCGCTGACCGAGGCGGGCGGCCAGGTGCTGCCCGAGCAGGACGGCGCGCTGCGTGTCATGGGCCTGCCGCTGCCCCGGATCAGCGACCTCGCGCACTCCGCCGACGTACGTCTGTGGGAGCTGTCGCCGCACCAGGCGTCGCTGGAGGAGGCGTACATGCGGATGACGCAGGGCGCCGTCGACTACCGCTCGACCATCGACCAGCGGGCCGGGCTCCAGCAGCTGCCGCCGCCGGGCGCGCAGCCGCCGCCCCAGATGCCGGTGCCGGGGCAGGGCCAGCCGGGCTGGTACGCCCCGCCGCCGCCCCAGGAGGGCGGTCAGCCCCCGTTCTCGGCGCCGGAGCCGCTAGGACCGCCCGCGGGGCCGTACGGCGGCCCTGCCGGCCCCGCCGCGCCCGGTGGCGCCCACCCGAACCCGTACGCGCAGCCCGCTCCTGCCGCCGCCCCCGACCTGACCAAGCCCGAGGACGCCCGATGAGCACGCCCCAGCAGCCCCCGACGCAGACGCCGGTGCCGCAGGCGGCGCCGAACTGGCAGGCGGCGCCCGGCGCTTCGTACGCCGCCGCCTACACCTCGCCGATCCCGGTCACGCGCACGCATCTCGGTCACGCCCTCGCCTCCGAGTGGACGAAGATCAAGTCGGTGCGCTCCACTGTGTGGACGCTCGGGGTCTTCCTGGTCCTCGTCATCGGCATCGGTCTGCTGGTCGCCGCGCAGACGACCAACGAGGACTTCGGGAACGTGCCGTACACGATCCCCGCGTTCTTCGGGCTGATCCTCGGGCAGATCTGCCTGATCACGCTGGGCGTGCTGGTCGTCTCGTCCGAGTACGGCACGGGCATGATCCGTACGACGTTCACCGCGTCGCCGCAGCGCCACCGGGTGCTCGCCGCCAAGCTGATCATCTTCTTCGGCGTCGCGTTCGTCGTGTCCGCGTTCGCGATCGGTTTCGTCGGTCTGGCGACCGAGTCGATGCACAACGGCGGCGGGGGCAAGCCCTGGGGCGGCACGGTCGTCATCGGCGCGCTGTACGTCTCGCTGCTCGGCACGCTCGCCCTCGCGGTCGGCTCGATGCTGCGTCACTCGGCGGGCGCGATCACCACGATGCTGGGGCTCGTGCTGGTGCCGGCGATCCTGCCCGCGTTCCTGCTGATGTCCCAGAGCCTGCGGACCATCGGCGAGAAGATGCTGGAGTACAACGCGCCCAACGCCCTCGCCAAGATCTTCGGGCTGGACGACGAGAACGCCGCCGGGGGTGCCCAGCTCGGCCTGCTCGCCGGGTTGACCGCCGCGGCGATCGCCGGCGCCTTCGTCCTGCTGGACCGCCGGGACGTGTAGTTCACTCCCACGTGTGAACTCACCGAGCTGACAGGTGAGTTCAGAACCTCGGTGAGTTACGGGACCGCTGCACCCGCGTGGTGCGGCGGTCCTTCGCGTTCCAGCACGCCTTGTGCCAGTGCCGGCGGTCGTCCACGCCCGCGTGCTCGGCCCACGCGACGACGTGCGGGACGCCGGACGGGATCAGCTGGTCGCAGCCCGGGCAGCGGTACGTCTTGCCCTGGGCGCTGGCGCCCGCCACATGCCGGACGTTCCAGCTCTCGCCCTGCCAGCTCTCCGAGGACTGGAAGCCGCCGTAGCGGCCGGAGTCGTCCTCGTCGGCGCTCCGGCCGGGCGAGCCGGGGCCTTGGGGGCGGTTGCGGCGCGGGGACACGGAACACCTCACGGAGCGGTTCAGGGGGCAGGAATCGTCTCCAGCCTACGCGGCGCGATCCGGGGTAGAAGTAAGTCAGCACCGTCGTACGAACTTCTCTCGAACCCCTTCTCGAATCCCCCGTCGGTCCCCCACCGGTCCGCCGTCGGCACCCCGGCCACTCCTCGCCCGGCTGCCCGATTCTGCAGACAATCCGCCAATCTCTCCGCCAAGCCGTGACTTCGGCACGTGTCGGGCGGTTATGCCGAGCGGGGGAGCTCCATGTCGGGGCCTAGGAAGCAGGAAAGAGCAATGCGCGTAGGAAGTTTTGTGCTGGCGGCCCAGTTCCCGGGCCAGGGCCAGGGGGAGGCGCTGCACCGAGCGGTCCGGTCCGCCGAGGTCGCCGAGGAGGCAGGTCTCGACACGGTCTGGCTGGCGGAGCACCACTTCGTGCCGTACGGCACCTGCCCGTCCGCGACGACCCTGGCCGCCCTGCTGCTGGGCCGCACCCGGCGTATCCGGGTCGGTACGGCGGTGAGCGTGCTGCCCACCACCCACCCGGTGATGCTCGGCGAGCAGGCCGCGCTGCTGCATCTGACGTCCGGCGGGCGGTTCACGCTGGGCGTGGGGCGCGGCGGTCCGTGGGTCGACCTGGAGGTGTTCGGGACGGGGATCGAGGCGTACGAGAAGGCCTTCCCGGAATCACTCGATCTGCTGGTCCGCTGGCTGCGCGAACCGTCCGTGGCGGCCGACGGCGACCGCTTCAGGTTCCGTGAGGTGCCCGTCGTACCCAGCCCGTCGGAGTCGCTGACGGAGACCGCGGGGCCGGAGGTCGTCGTCGCGTGCACCTCGCCGGCGAGTGTGCGGCTGGCCGCCGAGCGCGGGCTGCCGATGCTCCTCGGCATGCATGTCGGGGACGAGGAGAAGGCCGAGATGATCACCCTGTGGCGGCGGTTGGCGCGTGCGGCGGGGCGTCCGGCGGACGAGATCCACGGCGCCGCCCATGTGTCGGCCGGCATCTGCCAGATCGCGGACCGGCGTACGGACGCGGTCGAGACGCTGATGAAGGCGATGCCGGGCTGGCTGCGTCAGGGGCTGGAAGCACATGTCACCGTGGACGGCCGGGCTCGTTCGATGCGGGACCCGGTGGCGTACACCGAACTCCTCTGCGGGCTGCACCCGGTGGGCACCCCCAGGCTGTGCGCCGACCGGCTCGCGGCCACGTCCGAACGGACGGGCATCTCACGCTTCGCGCTGCTCATCGAGGGCTCCGGCGACCTGGCGGCCACCGAGGAGAACGTACGACGGCTGGGGAGCGAGGTGCTCACACAGCTGCGCTGACCCGGTCGGCCCGGCCAACTGCCCGCTGCCCCAGGTAGCTTGCCGCCCCGTACAGAAACACCTCCCGCGTACGGAGCGGCAAGCCGGTGCCTAAGTCACGTCAGCAGTCCCGGAATTCCGGGGACTGGTTCAACAACTGACTGCGCACCGAGGTGAAGCGGGCCAGCTTGACGTCGACAGAGGCGTCCAGCGGGAACACCGCCACCCGGTGGCAGTTCTGAAAGGCCAGCCGCACACCGAAGTGCCGCTGCAGCGCACCGCGAATCGCGTCACTCGCCAGCGCACGCAGCAGCTGCCCACGTGCCTGCTCGTCCGGCGGCGGCGTCTGGTTGTCGGCGAAGTCTCCGCCGTCCACCTTCAGCTGGGCCACCAGGGAGCTGATCATCTCCCACGCGTAGGGCAGGGAGGTCCGGACGCAGTCGACGAATTCCGCTTCGTCGACCTCGCCTCGCTCGGCCTGTTCGAGTAGGGCCGGTGAGACGTCGAGCGACATGGGTTCTCCTCTCGCACCCCCGGGTCGCGGGGGTTGCCGGACAGGGAAAGGGAGCCCGCGACACCGAGCACGCTCCGTAGATGCATCGCGACCTCCCGGTTACTACGGTATGCAACGGGCCGTGACGGCACCAGGAAAACGCGGATACAGGACCCGTCAGAACCGTCCCGGTAGGAACACAATCAGCCAACAACGAACAGTTGCCCCTGGCATGTTCCTTCGGCCCAGCAAGCCCTCATCACCACTGTGAGGTGGGCGAATCGCGTGGAGCACCACGCGTCGAGTAGCGTTGCCGACCATGCGTCTCGTCATTGCGCGCTGTTCCGTGGACTACGCGGGCCGGCTCACCGCTCATCTCCCGTCGGCCCCCCGTCTCATCCTGGTCAAGGCTGACGGCAGCGTCTCGATCCACGCGGACGACCGCGCCTACAAGCCTCTCAACTGGATGTCTCCGCCCTGCACGTTGAAGGAGGGGGCAGGAGAAGAGGAGGGGATCTGGACCGTCATCAACAAGGCGGGCGAGAAGCTCATCATCACGATGGAGGAGATCCTTCACGATTCCTCCCACGAATTGGGCGTCGACCCCGGCCTGATCAAGGACGGCGTGGAAGCACACCTCCAGGAACTGCTCGCCGACCGCATCGAGACCCTCGGCGACGGCTACACGCTCATCCGCCGCGAGTACATGACGGCCATCGGTCCCGTCGACATCCTGTGCCGGGACTCCGAGGGCGCGACGGTCGCGGTCGAGATCAAGCGGCGCGGTGAGATAGACGGCGTCGAGCAACTCACCCGCTATCTGGAGCTGTTGAACCGCGACCCGCACCTCGCGCCGGTCCGCGGCATCTTCGCCGCCCAGGAGATCAAACCCCAGGCCCGCGTCCTCGCCACGGACCGGGGAATCGGCTGCGCGGTGCTGGACTACAACGCGCTGCGGGGCATCGAGGACGACAAACTCCGGCTGTTCTGAGGGCTGTTCACGCGAGAAGGGCCGGTCCTCGGGGACCGGCCCTTCTTGTTGTTTGTACGCCGTGCTGCTGGCCGCGCTGTCAGATCACCGACGCCTCGCTGGACGTCGCGGTGGCGGGGGCGCTGGTGTCGTTGGCCGGGGCGCTCTCCGTCTCGGTCTCGACCGGGTTGGAGGCAGGGCCACTTGCCGTGTCGGTGATGGACGGTGAGGGAGACGGCTCTTCGGACGTCTCCGTCGGGGTCGGTGTCGGTGTCACCGACTGAGACGGAGTGGGCGTAGGCGAGTTGGGCGTCTCGGACGACTGCGACTCCGACGGAGTCACGGAGGGCGTGGGCGTCGTACCGCCGCTGCTCCCCCCGGTGCCACCGCCACCACCCGGCGTCTTCGTCCCCGTCGGATCGTCCGACGGCTCCTGCCCGCCCGAGGACGGCGGTGTCGGGTCGTCCGACGTGCCCCAGGTGCCGTCGGGCCCCGGGTCGGTCGGGCGGCTGGTGGCCGTGCCCGTGTCGCCGTTGCTGTCGCTGTCGCCGTTGTCGGCCTTGTCGGCGCCGAGGCTGTCGTCGTCGTTGCCCGCGCTGGCGGACGGGTTGACGCCCACCTGGTCGGACGGCGCGTCGTTGGGGTTCGAGGTCGCCCCCAGCGTCACCACCGTGCCGAGCACCGCCGCGAGCAGGGCGCCCGCGCCGACGGCCACGAGGTTGCGCCGGGCACCGCCGACGAGCCGCTGGAGGCTCGAGGCCTTGTGCGCCCCGCCACCCCCGGACCGGGGTGTGATGACCGTCGCCGGGAAGTCACCGGATCCGGATTTGGACCCGTAAGCGGAGGCCGAACCGGAACCGGAGGGCGACGGCTGCAGCGGCGGATAGCCCGCGGCGCCGAAGACGGCCGGGACCCCGCCGGGCGGCGACGCCGACTCCTCGTACCGCGCGTCCGGCACCTCCTCGCCCGCCGCGGAGCCGAGGCCGGGGGTGTCGCCGGCCCGGTCGGCGACCAGGGTGAGGGCACGACGGCCCGCGACCGTGCCGCGCTTGTCGGCGAGGGCGCCGCGCAGGCCGATGGCGGACTCCAGCTCGGCGCGAGCCAGGTCGAGCTGTTCGCCGCAGAGCGCGAGGATGCCCAACTCGTGGTGGAAGTAGACCTGTTCCGCGACCTCTCCGGCGAGCCGGGCGGCCTCGGCACCGGCCCGCAGGACGCGTTCCCAGGCGCTCCAGTACAGACCGGCCGCGAAGGCGGGCGCCGCGGTGCGGGCCAGCTGTACGGGCGTGCTCTCCTCGTCCTCCCCCGGCGGCACCGTGACCGGCACGAGCACGTCGAGGGCGGCCAGCAGGGCGTCTGCCTCCGCGCAGACCCGCTCGGGGGTCACGGAAGGGTGCCCGGCCCACCAGGCGTAGTGCTGGGCAGCGCTGAACGCCCGTGCCTGGGCGCCCTCGCCGTACCCGGCGGCCTCCAGCTGGGTCTGCACCCCGGCCGCGAGGCGGTAGTGCGAGCCGACCGGGGAGACCAGCGCACAGCCGAGCAGCTCGCCGAGGGCGGCGTCCGCGTGGGCGTCGTCGACGAGCGCCGGCAGATGGGCCTGGTGGGGCACCTCACCGCCGAGCGCGACGGCGAAGCGCAGGGTCTCCCGCGCGGACTCGCTGAGCCGGGAGGCGAGCAGCGGCGCGGGCGCGGCACCCTCGGCGAGCGAGGGCAGCGGTACGTCGTGTTCGTCGCCGGAGCCGAAGGGCGCGTCGACCGGGATGTCCTGGAAGACGCCGAACTCGTCGAAGGCGTCGGCGCTGGCGCGCAGTCCGTCGCGCTGCCTGAGCAGGGCGCCGGCCTGGACGAACCGCAGGGGCAGGCCCTCGGACTCGAACCAGAGGTCGCCGGCCCAGTTGGCCTCCTCCTCGGTGAGGACACGGCCGACGGAACGCTCCAGCAACTCCAGGCCACCGGCCCGGTCGAGGCCGTCGAGGAACAGCTCCTCGATCAGCGCGTCGGCGGACGGTGCGGGCACATCGGGGGTGGCGCCGATCAGGAAGGCGCACTCGGGGGTCGCGTCGATGAGCTCGTCGAGCGCTGCGCCGCCGAACTCCACGTCGTCCAGGACGACGACCGCACCGGCCTCCCGGACGAGAGCGCGCAGTTCGTCCGGTTCCGGCCGGTACAGAGGTGCGCTGTAGACGGCGTAGAAGAGGTCGTAGAGGAGGTCGGTCGGGGTGCGGCGGAGGCCGCTGAGGCGGACCACGCCGTCGGGCGCGAGGTCCGCGCAGTCTGCGGCGACGGCGTCGAGGAGCGTGGTGCGGCCGGAGCCGGGCGGCCCTGTGAGGCGTACGGAACGGCCGCGGGCCAGCAGCCGCACCAGCCGTTCGCGCTCGCCGTCGCGCTCCAGGAGCGGGAGTTCGGGCTGCGCGGGCCCGGGCGGTACGGGTGGTGTGGCCGCGCGGGTGATCTCGCCGCGCTCGGCCGCGGTCAGCTTGGCGGGCCGGCCGGGCCGTTCACCGGGCGGGCAGATCTCTATCTCGCTGCCGTCGACCGGGTTGATCGTGAGCAGGTAGTCGCCCGAGACGAGCTGCGCCGTGCGGGCGAGCGCGGGTGTGTGCTGGCCGAATTCGGATGTGAGGGCGTCGCGAGGCGGGCGCTGACGCGGCGTGGTGCCGTCGGCGTCGTGGCCGTACTCCTCGGAGCCCTGGTTGTTCGGGTCCATAAGGTTCAAGCCCCCCAAAAGCGTCGTGTGCGGGTCGCAAGACCCAGGCCCCTCCCGGCCTTGCTGCACACTGCGCTGTCGCTTCTGGTCCGGGCCCGCTCTGGGATGTCAGGCAGCGGGCGACCGAACCCTAAACCTTCGCACAGTATCTACGACAGTCCGGGGTACCGCGCCGTCCGAGACGTCACAGTCTCGTGAGGATTGTGCGCAACGCGCGTTTCACACAGGGCGTTCACACCCTGCGTTTCACACTCTGGGCAGCGACTCCACCCCGATACCACCCTCGATCGCCAGGATCCGGTGCAGCCGGGTGGCCACCAGCAGGCGCTGCATCTGCGGTGGTACGTCGCGCAGCACCAGCCGTCGGCCGCACCGCCCGCACCGTCGGTGGGCTCCCATGATCACCCCGAGGCCGGTGGCGTCCCAGGAGTCCAGCTCGGACAGGTCCAGCACGAGATCGCCGACGCCGGTGTCGACGGCCGTGTGCAGGACCGTACGGGCGTCCGCCGCGCTGCGAACGTCGAGGCGGCCCCCGACGACCAGCTCGGCGTGGTCGCCCCTGATGTACATATACGCTCCCCGTGAGTGCGTTGTCGTGCTCCGCGTCGGTAAGTGATGCAACGTCTGACTGCCTGAGGGGCGGCCAGGTTGCCGTCTGTGAGCGAACCGATACCCAATTCACCCCACAGGGTGACACCTGAGGGGTTCGTGCGGTTTTCGTGCCTGTTGACTACTGCTGAGTTGTTGCTGATTACTTCCGTCTACGACTGCTGATTCCCGCTCAGTGCTTGTAGAAGCCCTGCCCGCTCTTACGGCCGATGTCACCGGCGTCAACCATCCGGCGCATCAGCTCCGGAGGAGCGAACTTCTCGTCCTGGGACTCGGTGTAGATGTTGCTGGTGGCGTGCAGCAGGATGTCGACCCCGGTGAGGTCGGCGGTGGCCAGCGGGCCCATGGCGTGCCCGAAGCCGAGCTTGCAGGCGAGGTCGATGTCCTCCGCGGTGGCGACGCCGGACTCGTACAGCTTGGCCGCCTCGACGACGAGCGCCGAGATCAGCCGGGTCGTCACGAAACCGGCGACATCCCGGTTGACGACGATGCAGGTCTTGCCGACGGACTCGGCGAACTCCCGCGCGGTGGCGAGGGTTTCGTCGCTCGTCTTGTAGCCGCGGACCAGCTCGCAGAGCTGCATCATCGGCACCGGCGAGAAGAAGTGCGCACCGACGACCCGGTCCGGGCGGTCGGTCACGGCGGCGATCTTGGTGATGGGGATGGCGGAGGTGTTGGAGGCGAGCACGGCGTCGTCGCGCGCGATCTTGTCGAGCGCGCGGAAGATCTCGTGCTTGACCTCCAGCTTCTCGAACACGGCCTCGACGACGATGTCCGCGTCGCCGACCGCGTCGAGGTCGGTGGTAGCGGTGATCCGCCCGAGAGCGGCCTCGGCATCGGCCTCGGCCAGCTTGCCCTTGCTCACGAACCTGTCGTACGAGGCCTTGATGCCGTCGGTGCCACGGGTGAGCGCTTCGTCGGTGACATCGCGCAGTACGACGTCCCAGCCCGCCTGGGCAGAGACCTGTGCGATGCCGGAACCCATCAGGCCGGCTCCGATGACGGCAAGCTTCCGTGCCACTGTGCGACTCCCCTGACGCGCTGTTTACGTATGCCTCGTGTATGGCCTCTCCGGCGGACCATAGCGGTCGTGAGGGTGCTGTGTGACCGGTAAGTAATGCGCGTCACGTCTCATCTGACGGACGTCACACCGACGTGGCTCATTCGGCCCCTCGGACGGCCTAGTTGAGCGGTTGGCGAGTGGCGTTACTACTCTGGCCGCATGGTCAATCTGACGCGCATCTACACCAGGACCGGCGACAAGGGCACCACCGCCCTCGGGGACATGAGCAGGGTCGCCAAGACCGATCTACGGATCTCGGCGTACGCCGACGCCAACGAGGCGAACGCGGTGATCGGGACCGCCGTGGCCCTCGGGGGGCTGGCGGAGGAGGTCGTCAAGGTGCTGACCCGGGTGCAGAACGACCTGTTCGACGTGGGCGCGGATCTGGCTACGCCGGTCGCCGAGAACCCCGAGTTTCCGCCGCTGCGGGTCGAGCAGTCGTACATCGACAAGCTGGAGGCGGACTGCGACCGGTTCCTCGAAGACCTGGAGAAACTGCGCTCGTTCATCCTGCCCGGCGGCACCCCCGGCGCGGCCCTGCTGCACCAGGCGTGCACGGTGGTACGCCGGGCCGAGCGCTCTACTTGGGCTGCGCTGGAGGTACATGCAGAGGTCATGAATCCGCTCACCGCGACCTACCTCAACCGGCTATCGGACCTGCTTTTCATCCTTGCCCGTACCGCTAACAAGGACGTCGGGGACGTGCTCTGGGTCCCGGGTGGGGAGCGCTGACGGCTCCTGCTTGGGCCAGATCGTGTACGTCAGCGCGATCAGGCCGTGGATGCCGGCGGCCCTGAGCGCCGTCCACTGGAAGGACCGCAGGGATGAAGTGTCCCCATCGCCTACGTACCAGACCGCCGCCTGGAGCAACGCGCAGGCGACCGCCGCCGCCAGGACCGTACGCAGCCACAGGCGGCCCTCGTGGCGGGCGCGGGCCATGCCGTAGCGGGGCGGCTTCGGCGGGGGCGGGCCTCCGGCCAGGCGGTGGGCCGCGTGGCCGTCGAGCCAGCGGATCGTGTAGTGGCCGTACGCCACCGTGAAGCCGATGTACAGCGCGGCCAGGCCGTGCTCCCAGCCCGGTTCGGCGCCGTTCTTCAGGTCGATCGCCGTCACGGTGAACAGGACCAGTTCCAGCAGCGGCTCGCAGAGCAGCAGCACCACGCTGGTCCGGCGCCACTTCAGCAGATAGCGCGCGGCCAGGCCGAGCGCCAGCAGCACCCAGAAGCCGACCTCGCAGGCGATGATCAACGCGACGATCACGACTCACTCCTTCCGGTGAGATCCCGTTCGGGGAACCCGTTCTCCTTCCAGGCTCCCGGCCGTCCGTGTCCGATTCGTCGTCGGCGGTGAGGAAGTCCCCGTACATCGAAAGATGCAGTTCGGGACCCTTCGCGACCCTTCCCGGGGATCAGGCGGGCGGCGCCCCGGCCGTGTTGGATGGAGCCATGGCCGCCCCTCGACTGCCCCGCCCGCACCTCGACGACGTACGCATCGCGCTCGTGGGGCTGCTCGGCGGGCTGCTGTTCTGGGGTGTCGGGCTCAGCACCCGGCCGTCCGGTGAGCCGATGGTGCTCTGGGACGGGCGTTGGCCGGTCCTGCTGCCGCTCTTCGTGATGGCCGGCTGCGAGCTGCTCCGGCGGATCCGCCCGCGCACGGGCCTGCTGGTCGGCACGGCCGCGCTGACCCTGGACACCGTCACGCAGGGCAGCCTGGTCACGGTCGTGATGTTCACGGACCTCGTGTACGCGGCCGTGCTGTACGGGCCGCCCGGCACCGCCCGCCGCGTCCCGTGGATCACCGGGCTGCTGTCGGTGGCCGGCACGATCGTGCCGTTCGCGGTGCTGCGGGATCCGGAGGCGCTGCTCATCGGTGTGGTCATCGGCGTCGTCGGGTTCACGCCCGCCGCCACCGGGTTGATCGTCCGCAACCATCGTGACGCCGCCGAGTCCGCCCGGCTGCGCGCCGAACAGACCGCGCTGCTCGCCGAGTTCGACCGCACCCAGGCCGTCACCTCCGAACGGGCGCGGATGGCACGGGAGTTGCACGACATGGTCGCCAACCACCTCTCCGCCATCGCGATCCACTCCACGGCCGCCCTCTCCCTCGACGACCCGGACACCTCCAAGCAGGCCCTCGGTGTCATCCGCGAGAACAGCGTGGCGGGACTGGCCGAGATGCGCCGGCTGATCGGCATCCTGCGCGACAGCGGCGGCGACCTGGAACCGGCGGCGGCCCCGACGCTGGACGGCCTCGGGGCGCTGGTCGACGGCGCCCGCACCAACGGTCTCGACGTCACCCTCGACACCGGCACCGACCTCGGCGCCCTGCCCGCGCCGGTCGAGCTGGCCGCGTACCGCATCGTCCAGGAGTCCCTGACCAACGCCCTCAAGCACGCCTCCCCCGGCCGGGTCACGGTGGCGCTCACCCGGCGAGACTGTTCCCTGTGCATCGCCGTGACCAGCCCGTACGGCGATCACGACAGCCCGCGCGCACCCGGCTCCGGGGCCGGTCTGGTCGGGATGCGGGAGCGGGTCGCGCTGCTGGGCGGCGCCTTCACGGCGGGAGCGGACGGCGCCCACTGGGCCGTACGGGCCACGCTGCCCCTCACCGAAGGAGAAGACGTATGACAGACACAGGACGGGCGATCCGGGTGCTCGTCGCCGAGGACCAGTCGGCCGTACGGGCCGGGCTCGTCCTCATCCTGGGCAGCGCGCCCGGCATCGAGGTGGCCGGGGAGGCGGCGGACGGGGAGCAAGCCGTGGCGCTGGCCCGTGAACTGCGGCCGGATCTGGTGCTGATGGACATTCAGATGCCGTGCCTGGACGGGGTGTCGGCGACCCGGCAGGTGGTCGCGGAGGGCCTCGCCGACGTACTCGTCCTGACCACCTTCGACCTCGACGAGTACGTGTTCGGGGCGCTGCGCGCGGGCGCCTCCGGTTTTCTGCTCAAGAACACCGAGGCGAGGGATCTCATCGAGGCCGTACGGACGGTCGCGCGCGGGGAAGGGCTGATCGCCCCGGCGGTCACCCGGCGGCTCATCGCCGAGTTCGCCTCCGGGCCGGTACGGGAGCCGAGGGCCGATCCGGTCGTCCTGGACGCCCTCACCCGCCGGGAACGCGAGGTGCTGTCGTGTCTCGGCGAGGGGCTGTCCAACGCGGACATCGCGACCCGTCTCGACATGGCCGAGGCGACGGTGAAGACGCACGTCAGCCGGTTGCTGGGCAAGCTGGAGCTGCGCAGCCGGGTCCAAGCGGCGGTACTGGCACAGGAGTTGGGGGTTTAGGGGAGTCGGACGAGCCTTGGCCCGAAGTGGTCCAGACCTATTGACCCGTGGTCCAGACCTTCCTATTCTCGCGGCACCGTGGGTGTGAGGCTCAGTCACGCCCCCATGACTCCCCCAAGGAGGCGCGTCATGCGCTTCAGACACCGGCTCACCGCAGGCCTGACCACCCTGCTCCTCCCCCTCGCCGCCATGGTCGGCCTCGCGAGCCCGGCCGAGGCGGCCACCTCGGCCACCGCCACCTACACCAAGACCCAGGACTGGGGCACCGGCTTCGAGGGCAAGTGGACGGTCACCAACACCGGTACCACGACGATCAGTTCATGGACGGTCGAGTGGGACTTCCCCTCCGGTACGTCCGTCACCTCGGCCTGGGACGCTGACGTCACCTCGTCCGGCACCCACTGGACCGCCAAGAACAAGTCCTGGAACGGCACTTTGGCCCCTGGCGCCGCCGTCTCCTTCGGCTTCAACGGCGCCGGCCCCGGCTCCCCCGCCAACTGCAAGCTGAACGGCGGCAGTTGTGACGGCGGCACAGTTCCCGGCGACAACGCCCCCTCCGCGCCCGGCACTCCGACGGCCTCCGGCATCACCAACACGTCGGCGACGCTGAGTTGGAGCGCAGCGACCGACGACAACGGCATCAAGAACTACGACGTACTGCGCGGCGGCACCAAGGTCGCGACGGTGACGACCACCTCGTACACGGACACGGGTCTGACCGCCGGTACGGACTACTCGTACACGGTCCAGGCCCGGGACACCGCGGACCAGTTGGGCCCGGTGAGCGGCGCGGTCGCCGTGCGCACCACCGGCGGCACCACCGACCCGCCCACCGGGAACAAGGTCAAGCTCGGCTACTTCACCGAGTGGGGCGTCTACGGCCGCAACTACCACGTCAAGAACCTGGTGACCTCGGGCTCGGCGGCGAAGATCACCCACATCAACTACGCCTTCGGCAACGTCAAGGACGGCAAGTGCACCGTCGATGACACCTACGCCGCGTACGACAAGGCGTACACCGCCGACCAGTCGGTGTCCGGCGTGGCCGACACCTGGGACCAGCCGCTGCGCGGCAACTTCAACCAGCTGCGTCAGCTGAAGGCCAAGTACCCGAACATCAAGGTCCTTTACTCGTTCGGCGGCTGGACCTACTCCGGCGGCTTCGCACAGGCCGCCGCCAACCCGGCCGCGTTCGCCGCCTCCTGCAAGGCGGTCGTCGAGGACTCGCGCTGGGCGGACGTCTTCGACGGCATCGACATCGACTGGGAGTACCCGAACGCCTGTGGCCTGACCTGTGACACGTCCGGTCCCGCGGCCTTCAAGAACCTGATGTCGGCGCTGCGCACGGAGTTCGGTTCCAACTACCTGGTCACCGCGGCCATCACGGCCGACGGCTCCTCCGGCGGCAAGCTCGACGCGGCCGACTACGGCGGCGCCTCGGCCTACGCCGACTGGTACAACGTGATGACGTACGACTACTTCGGCGCCTTCGACGCGGACGGCCCGACCGCCCCGCACTCGCCGCTCACCTCGTACTCCGGTATCCCGGTCGCCGGCTTCAACTCGGCCGACGCCATCGCCAAGCTCAAGGCGAAGGGCGTACCGGCGGCGAAGCTCCTGCTGGGCATCGGCTTCTACGGGCGCGGCTGGACCGGCGTCACCCAGGCGGCCCCGGGCGGCTCGGCGACGGGCGCGGCACCGGGCACGTACGAGGCGGGCATCGAGGACTACAAGGTCCTCAAGAACTCCTGTCCCGCGACCGGCACGATCGCCGGTACGGCATACGCGTACTGCGGCAACAACTGGTGGTCGTACGACACTCCCGCGACGATCGCCGGAAAGATGACGTGGGCGAAGAACCAGTCCCTCGGCGGCGCCTTCTTCTGGGAGTTCAGCGGCGACACGACCAACGGGGAGCTGGTGAGCGCGATCAACACCGGCCTGAACTAAAGATCTGATCTAGGGATCAAGCAACATCAAGCAACATTGACGCGCTGACCGGGCGGGGCTGCTTCCAGCCACGCGAGAAATCCGGTCAGCGCGTCGTCGCTCATCGCCAGTTCGAGTCTCGTCCCGCGATGGAGACAGGCCAGCACGACCGCGTCCGAGAGCAGGGCCAGCTCCTCCTCGCCGTCGGGGGCGCGGCGGCCGGCCACCTCGATCGCCGAGCGTTCCAGGACGCGGCGCGGACGGGGGGAGTACGAGAAGACGCGGTACCACTCGATGCGGTCGCCGTTGTAGCGGGCGACGCCGTAGCCCCAGCCCTTGCCGCTGGGGTCGGGTTTCTCGGGTACGTCCCAGCGGAGGCTGCAGTCGAACGTACCGCCGGAGCGTTGGATGAGTCGGCGGCGCAGACCGAAGACGAACAGGCCCACCACCACGAGCGCCACTACCAAGCCGCACACAGTCAGAGCGAGGATCATCGACACCGACCTCCTCGTCTCCTAGGTAACGGAAAAGAAAAAACATCCGGATTCGCCTCAGCCGCGGCCAGGGCCGGAGCGAACCGGTCCCAGCCGCGGCTGAGGCAAAGCATCACACTGGTGCGCCAGGGTCAGCGCGCCGCCACGGCCCGCAGGCGGACGTCGGCACGCCGCTCGGCGGACGCGTCGCCCTCCGCCTTCGCGCGCTCCAGCTCCCGCTCCACGCGCTGGACGTCGATCTCGTCCGCCAGCTCGGCGATCTCCGCCAGCAGCGACAGCTTGTTGTCGGCGAAGGAGATGAAACCGCCGTGCGCCGCGGCGACGACCGTTCCACCATCACTCGTACGGATGGTCACCGGGCCCGACTCCAGCACACCGAGCAGCGGCTGGTGACCGGGCATGACGCCGATGTCGCCGGACGTGGTGCGCGCGACGACCAGGGTGGCCTCGCCGGACCAGACCTGACGGTCGGCAGCGACCAGCTCGACGTGCAGCTCAGCAGCCAAGGTTGGCTCCTCGGGTCACCACCCGGCTGTTCTGCCGGGTGTTGGTTACAAGTCTAGTGGGCGTGAGTGAGGGGGCGGGACGCGCCCGCCCCCTCACACGAACTCAGGGAGTTCAGGAGACGCCCAGCTCCTTGGCGTTGGCCTTGAGGTCCTCGATGCCACCGCAGAGGAAGAACGCCTGCTCCGGGAAGTGGTCGTAGTCGCCGTCGATGATCGCGTTGAACGCGGTGATCGACTCGTCCAGCGGTACGTCCGACCCGTCGACGCCGGTGAACTGCTTGGCGACGTGGGTGTTCTGGGACAGGAAGCGCTCCACGCGACGGGCGCGGTGGACGACGAGCTTGTCCTCTTCGCCCAGCTCGTCGATACCGAGGATCGCGATGATGTCCTGAAGGTCCTTGTACTTCTGCAGGACCGTCTTGACACGCATGGCCGTGCTGTAGTGGTCCGCCGCGATGTAGCGGGGGTCCAGGATGCGGGACGTGGAGTCCAGCGGGTCCACGGCCGGGTAGATGCCCTTCTCGGAGATCGGACGGGAGAGAACCGTCGTCGCGTCGAGGTGGGCGAACGTGGTGGCCGGGGCCGGGTCGGTCAGGTCGTCCGCGGGGACGTAGATCGCCTGCATCGAGGTGATCGAGTGACCACGGGTCGAGGTGATGCGCTCCTGGAGGAGACCCATCTCGTCGGCCAGGTTCGGCTGGTAACCCACCGCGGAGGGCATCCGGCCGAGCAGGGTCGAGACCTCGGAACCGGCCTGCGTGAAGCGGAAGATGTTGTCGATGAAGAACAGCACGTCCTGCTTCTGCACATCGCGGAAGTACTCCGCCATGGTCAGACCCGCGAGGGCCACGCGCAGACGGGTGCCCGGGGGCTCGTCCATCTGACCGAAGACCAGCGCGGTCTTGTCGATGACGCCCGACTCCGCCATCTCCTCGATGAGGTCGTTGCCCTCACGAGTGCGCTCACCGACACCGGCGAACACGGAGACACCGTCGTGGTTGTTGGCGACGCGGTAGATCATCTCCTGGATGAGCACCGTCTTGCCGACGCCGGCACCGCCGAACAGACCGATCTTTCCACCCTTGACGTACGGGGTGAGAAGGTCGATGACCTTGACGCCGGTCTCGAACATCTCGGTCTTCGACTCAAGCTCGTCGAAGCGCGGGGCCTTGCGGTGGATGGACCAGCGCTCGCCGTCGTACGTGGCGTCGGTGTTCAGTACCTCACCGAGGGTGTTGAACACCTTGCCCTTGGTGAAGTCGCCGACCGGGACGGTGATGCCCGTACCCGTGTCGGTGACCACGGCCTGGCGGACCAGACCGTCGGTGGGCTGCATCGAGATCGTGCGGACCAGGCCGTCACCCAGGTGCTGGGCGACCTCCAGGGTCAGCGTCTTCTTCTCGCCGGCGAGGGCCGGGTCGGCCACCTCGACGTGAAGGGCGTTGTAGATCTCCGGCATGGCGTCGACGGGGAATTCCACGTCGACGACCGGGCCGATGACCCGGGCGACGCGGCCCGTGGCAACGGCCGTCTCAACTGTCGTCGTCATTACCTGTCACTCCCCGCGGTCGCGTCGGCCAGGGCTGCGGAGCCACCGACGATCTCGCTGATTTCCTGGGTGATTTCGGCCTGGCGGGCCGCGTTGGCAAGTCGGGAGAGGCTGGTGATCAGGTCTCCCGCGTTGTCGGTGGCCGACTTCATCGCGCGGCGCGTGGCGGCGTGCTTGGAGGCAGCCGACTGGAGCAGCGCGTTGTAGATACGGCTCTCGACGTACCGCGGCAGCAGGGCGTCCAGGACGTCCTCCGCCGACGGCTCGAAGTCGTACAGCGGAAGGATCTCGCCCTTGCCGGCCGACTCCTGCGCCACCTCGTCGAGGCGGAGCGGCAGCAGGCGGCTGTCGACCGCCGTCTGCGTCATCATCGACACGAACTCGGTGTAGACGATGTGGAGTTCGTCCACGCCGCCCTCCGCCGTCTCCGTCTCGATGGCCTCGATGAGCGGGGCCGCGACCTTCTTGGCGTCCGCGTACGTCGGCTCGTCGGTGAAGCCCGACCACGACTCCACGACCTTGCGCTCGCGGAAGTTGTAGTGGGCCAGACCGCGGCGGCCGACGATGTACGTGTCGACCTCCTTGCCCTCCGCCTCAAGGCGCGCCGTCAGCTGCTCGGCGGCCTTGATCGCGTTGGAGTTGAAGGCACCGGCCAGTCCGCGGTCGCTCGTGAGGAGCAGCACCGCGGAACGGGTCGCCGTCTCCGCCTCCGTGGTCAGCGGGTGCTTGGTGTTCGAACCGGTACCGACCGCCGTGACCGCGCGTGTCAGCTCGGTCGCGTACGGCGCGGAGGCCGCCACCTTGCGCTGCGCCTTGACGACGCGCGAGGCGGCGATCATCTCCATCGCCTTGGTGATCTTCTTGGTCGCGGTGACGGATCGGATGCGACGCTTGTAGACCCGGAGCTGGGCTCCCATGAGTCAGGTCCCTTCCGTCGTCACTTGGCCGCGGCAGGCGCGTCTTCGCCGAGAAGCTTGCCGTCCGAGGTCTCGAACTGCTTCTTGAAGTCCGCGATGCCGTCCGCGATGGCGGTGAGGGTGTCGTCCGACATCTTGCCGCCCTCCTTGATGGAGGTCATGAGGCCCTGCTCCTTGCGGTGCAGGTACTCCAGGAGCTCCGTCTCGAAGCGGCGGATGTCGGCGACCGGGACCTCGTCCATCTTGCCGGTGGTGGCCGCCCAGACGGAGACGACCTGGTCCTCGGTGGCCATCGGCTGGTACTGGGGCTGCTTGAGCAGCTCGACCAGGCGCTGACCGCGCTCCAGCTGCGACTTCGACGCGGCGTCCAGGTCGGAACCGAAGGCGGCGAACGCCTCCAGCTCGCGGTACTGGGCGAGGTCGAGGCGCAGTCGGCCGGAGACCTGCTTCATCGCCTTGTGCTGTGCGGAACCACCGACGCGGGAGACGGAGATACCGACGTTCAGCGCGGGGCGCTGACCGGCGTTGAACAGGTCCGACTCCAGGAAGCACTGGCCGTCGGTGATGGAGATGACGTTGGTCGGGATGAACGCCGAGACGTCGTTGGCCTTCGTCTCGACGATCGGCAGACCGGTCATCGAACCGGCGCCCAGCTCGTCGGAGAGCTTCGCGCAGCGCTCCAGCAGACGGGAGTGCAGGTAGAAGACGTCACCCGGGTAGGCCTCACGGCCCGGCGGGCGGCGGAGCAGCAGGGACACGGCGCGGTAGGCGTCGGCCTGCTTCGAGAGGTCGTCGAAGATGATGAGGACGTGCTTGCCCTCGTACATCCACTGCTGGCCGATGGCCGAACCGGTGTACGGCGCCAGGTACTTGAAGCCGGCCGGGTCGGACGCCGGGGCGGCGACGATGGTCGTGTACTCCAGCGCGCCGGCCTCTTCGAGGGCGCCACGCACGGAGGCGATGGTCGAGCCCTTCTGGCCGATGGCGACGTAGACGCAGCGGACCTGCTTCTTCGGGTCGCCCGAGCGCCAGTTGTCACGCTGGTTGATGATCGTGTCGACGGCCAGGGCGGTCTTGCCGGTCTGGCGGTCACCGATGACCAGCTGACGCTGGCCACGGCCGATCGGGGTCATCGCGTCGACGGCCTTGTAGCCCGTCTCCATCGGCTCGTGCACCGACTTGCGCGCCATGACGCCCGGAGCCTGCAGCTCCAGGGCGCGACGACCGCTGGTCTCGATCTCGCCGAGGCCGTCGATCGGGTTGCCGAGCGGGTCGACCACTCGGCCGAGGTAACCCTCGCCTACGGCAACGGACAGGACCTCGCCGGTACGGGTGACCGGCTGGCCCTCCTCGACGCCGCTGAACTCGCCGAGGATGACGGTACCGATCTCGCGCTCTTCGAGGTTGAGCGCGAGGCCGAGGGTGCCGTCCTCGAACTTCAGCAGTTCGTTGGCCATGGCCGAGGGGAGGCCCTCGACCTTCGCGATGCCGTCGCCGGCAAGGGTGACCGTACCGACCTCCTCGCGCGAGGCCGCGTCCGGCTTGTACGACTGGACAAAGTTCTCCAGCGCGTCCCGGATCTCCTCCGGCCGGATCGTGAGCTCCGCCATCTGGGTTCCCTGCTCTCCTTGTTGGGCCCGAAGTTTCACTTGGGGGGTGCCTAGACTCCCGGACTCCCCCCAATAAGAGGTGAATCCTCTGCACGGCCCAACCAGGGCCGTAGGTATACGTACGTACTGCTGTGAAGTTTTGTGCTAGCCCGCCATGCGGCGGCCGGCGTCCTCGATGCGGTCCGCGATGCTGCCGTTGATGACCTCGTCGCCGACCAGCACCCGGATCCCGCCGAGGACCTCGGGGTCCACGTCGAGGTTGAGGTGCATCTGGCGGCCGTAGAGCTTCGCGAGGGCGGCGCCGAGGCGCTGCTTCTGCGGGTCGCTCAGCGGGACCGCCGAGGTGACGACGGCGACCATGCGGTCCCGGCGGTCGGCGGCGAGCATGGACAGGGACTCGAGTCCCGCCTCCAGGCTACGTCCCCGCGGCGCGGTCACAAGGCGCGTCACCAGACGCTCGGTCGTGGCCTCGGCCCGGCCCCCGAGCAGGCTGCGCAGCAGCTCGCCCTTGGCGCCGGTGGTCGCACCACGGTCGGTCAGCGCGGCCCGCAGCTCGGTGTTCGAAGAGACGATCCGGCCGAACCGGAACAGCTCGTCCTCGACGTTGTCGAGCGTGCCCGCCTGCTGGGCGGCCGTGAGGTCGGCGATGTCCGCCAGCTCCTCCAGCGCGTCCACCAGGTCGCGCGAACGCGACCAGCGGGAGCGCACCATGCCGGCCAGCAGGTCGGTGGTGGGCCCGCCGACCTGGCTGCCGAAGAGGCGCTGGGCCAGTTCGGCCTTGGCCTCTCCGGACTGCGACGGGTCGGTGAGGACCCGACGCAGCGACACCTCGCGGTGCAGCACCGCGGTGACCGCGGCCAGCTCCTCGGACAGCTTCTTCGCGTCGGCGGACGTCGAGTCCGTCAGCGCGTCGAGACGCTCACGTGCGGCGGCGGCAGCCTCGCGACTGGCTCCGTGCACGCTCATCGAGTCGCCTCGGCCTTCTCCTCGAGGTCGTCGAGGAAACGGTCGATGACGCGGCTCTGCCGGGCGTGGTCCTCCAGGGACTCGCCTACGAGCTTGCCGGCCAGCTCAGTTGCGAGCTTGCCGACGTCCTGGCGGAGCGCGGACGAGGCGGCCTTGCGGTCGGCGTCGAGCTGGGAGTGACCGGCGGCGACGATCTCCTCGCGCTGCCGCTGGCCTTCCGCGCGCATCTCGGCGATGAGCGTGGCACCCTGCTCCTGCGCCTCCTGGCGCAGCCGCGCGGCCTCGTGCCGGGCCTCGGCGAGCTGAGCCTTGTACTGCTCAAGGACGCTCTGGGCCTCGACCTTCATGGCGTCGGCCTCTTCGATGCCGCCTTCGATCGCCGCGCGACGCTCCTCCAGAACCTTGTTGATGTTCGGAAGCAGCTTCTTCCAGAAGAAGAAGAACACGATGGCGAAGGCGATGGTGCCGACGAGCAGCTCGGGGCCGGGCGGGAGGAGCGGGTTCTGCTCTTCCTCGGCGGCGAGCCGCACCAGGTTGTCGATCACATCAGTGCCTTTCGTCGATACGTGTGGGTAAGGAGTGATTACTTACCGAACACGAACGGCATGACGATGCCGATGAGGGCGAGCGCCTCACAGAAGGCGAAGCCCAGGATCTGGTTGGCGCGGATCAGGCCGGCAGCTTCGGGCTGACGAGCGAGGGCCTGGGTGCCGTTGCCGAAGATGATGCCGACGCCGACGCCGGGGCCGATGGCGGCGAGGCCGTAGCCGATGGAACCGAGCGAACCGGAGACAGCGGCAAGGGTCTCAGTGGCAGCCATGCTGAATCTTCCTTCTGTTTCATGTGACCGGCGGGGGTTGGCCACCGGACGCTTGGGGCTTGCGGGAGGTGTGCTCAGTGGTGCTCGGCGAGAGCACCCTGAATGTACGAGCAGGCGAGGAGCACGAAGACGTACGCCTGGACCGCCTGCACGAAAAGCTCGAAGAGGATCATGACGATGGTCATCACGAAGGAGACACCGGCCGCCGGGACCATCGCACCGTTCAGCAGGTACCAGGAGGCGACCGTGAACATCACCAGCATCAGGTGGCCGGCGAACATGTTGGCGAACAGTCGGACCGCGTGTGTGAACGGCCTGACCAGCAGGTTCGAGAAGAACTCGATGACCATCACGAGCGGCAGCACCGGGCCGAGCGACTTGTCGTAGCCGGTGACGTTCTTGAAGAAGCCGACGAAGCCGTGCTTCTTGAACGTCAGCGACACCCAGAGCACGTAGACGATGCCGGCCAGCACCATCGGGAACGCGATGATCGACGACACAGGGAACTGTGCCAGCGGGATCACGGACCAGATGTTCATGATCCAGATGAAGAAGAACAGCGAGACCATCAGGGGGACGTACTTCTCGCCTTCCTTCTTGCCGAGGGTCTCGTAGACGATGCCGCGGCGTACGAAGTCGTATCCCGCTTCGCCGATCATCTGGAGCTTGCCCGGTACCACCTTCGCCTTGCCGAAGGCAAGCGTGAAGAAGGTGACGACCAGGAGGGTGGTGATGAGCGCGAGCAGCATCACCTTGTTGAACTCGAACCCGCCGACCGTCGCGATCGGCTGGAAGAGGAACGAGTGCAGGCCCGGTGCCGGGAAGCCGCAGCCGTTGTCGGACATGATCCGACAGTTCCACTCAAAGGCGAGCTGGGTCTGGTCAGCACTCACCACGGGCTCCTTCGGCGTGACGCATGGGTACGGCAACCTCGTTGTGTCGGCGCGGCACGAAGCCGCGGGTCGGCACTGGACTGGTGAAACGGATGTGGGGGCGGCTTTGGGGCATCAAGCCTCGCGATTGAGCAGGCGTCAGCTCAGATGCCCGCGCCCGCGATGCCGCAGTTGGCACCGGACGATAGCAGGAGAACTCGCAAGCCTTTATCCCGGCCCTACCCCTCACGACGTCGACCCGGACTTCTCGGACTTTTCAGTCTTCGACGAGTCCGGATCGATGTAGAAGATCTTGGCCTTCATGTGCGCACGGGCCTGCGCCGCCATCCACACGACGGTCGAGACGACCAGGGCGACCGCGAAGGCCTTCGGGTTGAAGGCGTCGGTGTCCTGGAACAGGCCCACGAAGATCAGCAACAACAGCAACTGGGCGACATAGAGCATCAGCCCCATGGCCTGGAACAGGTGCGGGAGCGTTTTTGCCGTCCACTGCAACACGTAGAGCCCGATGCCCATGAAGAGGATCGCGAGGACCGTGCCGACCGCGGCGCCGACAGCACCCTTGCCACCGGCGACCCCGGCGCTGACGGCGACGACGATCGCGCCGACAGCCGCTGTGGGGACAGCGGTGTGCAGAAGGTTCCGGGCGTCATTGGACGGCATGGCGGCAACTCCGCTTTCGCAGGGGGCGTGGGGTGTCGTCATGGACGAGCGTAGTCCTGGACGGAGAGTGGATTCCTCACACCAATGAACCGTCGCACCACGGTCCTTCGGCTCTGTCCTGGGTTCTCGTGAACCGTATCACAAACTATTTGATGAGGTCTTTACCTGGATGGTGTGCTCGGCGTCACACATGAGAGTGAACCCGCGCGTCTGTGCAGAATCGGCGCCCACTTGTCTGGTATTAGGGCGCTTTGTTCGTGCGGGCTCAAGCAAAGTGTTAGTCAGATTCTTACCTTGCGTCAGCGTGACGACCCGGCCTTACGCCGGTCCAGGAGCCGCGAACGAGAGCTGATCGCCGTCGCCCCGTTGACTCCGGAGACCCCGGCCCGCACCGGTGCGTGGTGCTGTTCCGCGGGTACGGAGGGCGTGGACGCGGCGGGCGCCGTCGCCTCGGCCGCCGGCTCCTCCACCGTCCGGCCGCGCCGGTAGCGCGGCGGCACGAAGCGCTCGGCCCAGCGCGGGGTGCGCGGGGCGAAGCGCGGCAGCAGCAGGAGGACGAGCCCGATCGCGCTCAGTGCCACCACACTGAGGACGATCCACATGGACGCGTTGTTGACCGAGTAGGACAGCGCCCCGAAGCCGATGAGCGCCGACCAGAAGTACATGATCAGGACGGCCCTGCTGTGCGAGTGGCCGACCTCCAGGAGCCGGTGGTGCAGATGCCCCCGGTCGGCCGCGAACGGCGACTGTCCGCGCCAGGTGCGCCGCACGATGGCCAGCACCAGGTCGGCGGCCGGGATCGCGATGATGGTGAGCGGCATCAGCAGCGGGATGTAGACCGGGACCATCTGGTGCACGGTCTCGCGCTCGGACCCGGAGAACAGGTTCATCGCGTCGGGGTCCATCTGCCCGGTGATGGAGATCGCGCCGGCGGCCAGCACCAGGCCGATGAGCATCGACCCGGAGTCGCCCATGAAGATCCGCGCGGGGTGCATGTTGTGCGGCAGGAAGCCGAGGCACATGCCCATGAGGATCACCGCGAACAGGGTGGCCGGCGCGGCGGCCTCGATGCCGTACGAGACCCAGATCCGGTAGGCGTAGAGGAAGAACGCGGCCGACGCGATGCACACCATGCCCGCCGCGAGGCCGTCCAGGCCGTCGACGAAGTTCACCGCGTTGATGGTGATGACGACGAGCGCGACCGTCAGCAGGGTGCCCTGCCACTGGGTCAGCGCGACGTTGCCGACGCCCGGGATGGGCAGCCACAGGATCGTCAGACCCTGCATGACCATCACGCCGGCGGCGATCATCTGGCCGCCGAGCTTGATCAGGGCGTCGATCTCGAACTTGTCGTCGAGCACCCCGATCAGCCAGATGAGGGCGGCGCCGGAGAGCAGTGCCCTCGGCTCGTTCGACGTCTCGAAGACCTCGTGGAGGTTGGTGAGGTGGTCGGCGACGAGCAGTCCGGCGCACAGCCCGAAGAACATCGCGATCCCGCCGAGCCGCGGAGTGGGTTCCCGGTGCACGTCACGGGCCCTGATCTCCGGCATCGCTCCGGCCACGATCGCGAACTTCCGTACCGGCCCTGTCAGCAGATACGTCACCGCGGCCGTGATGCAGAGCGTCAGCAGGTATTCACGCACGGGCTTCCCCACAGGTCTCGCTGGCCATCCAGGCCCCACACCCTAGCGAGGGACGCATAAGGTTGGGGACTTCCGGGTAGCGACGATGGTTGCACGCGGGCCTGTGCACGAGTTGACGATTACCCCTCACAGCCCGGGATACGGCGGAAATCTACCGGCCAGCTCCCGCACCTCTTCACGCGCCCCACCACTCTCGACAGCCCCGCGCAGCACACCCGCGACCAGCACCGCGACCCTCGCCATCTCGGCTTCTCCCATCCCCTGCGTGGTCAGCGCGGCCGTCCCGAGTCGCAGCCCACGCGCCTCCCCATGGGGCAACGCACAGCAGTCCAGAACCACTCCCGCGGCGGAAAGCAGCCCCCGCGCGGTACGTCCGTCCACGCCGAGAGGCGCCGGATCGACGGTGATGAGATGCGTATCGGTCCCGCCCGTGGTGACGATCAACCCCTCGGCGGCCAACCCCTCCGCCAGCACGCGCGCGTTGGCGACCACCTGATGGGCGTACGCCGTGAAGGCCGGGGTCGCCGCCTCGCCGAAGGCGACGGCCTTGGCGGCGATCGTGTGCATCTGGGCGCCGCCCTGCGTGAACGGGAAAACCGCCCGGTCGACCCGTTCCGCCAGCTCGCCGCCGCACAGCAGCATCCCGCCGCGCGGCCCGCGCAGCACCTTGTGGGTGGTCGCGCAGACGACATCGGCGTACGGCACGGGACTGGGCGCCGCTCCCCCGGCGACGAGCCCGATGGGATGGGCGGCGTCGGCGATGAGATAGGCGCCCACCTCGTCGGCGATCTCGCGGAAGAGGGCGTAGTCGATGTGCCGGGGATAGGCGATGGACCCGCACACGACGGCCTTGGGGCGATGGTTACGGGCGAGCGTGCGCACCTGGTCGTAGTCGATGAGCCCGCTCTCGGCATCCACCCCATAGGGCACGAAGTCGAACCAGCGCCCGGAGAAGTTCGCGGGCGACCCGTGGGTGAGGTGTCCGCCGTACGGCAGCCCGAGGGCGAGGACGGTGTCACCGGGGCGCAGGAGGGCCGCGTAGGCGGCCAGTACGGCCGAAGACCCGGAGTGGGACTGGACGTTGGCGTGTTCGGCGCCGAACAGGGCCCTGGCCCGTTCCACGGCGACGCGCTCGGCGACGTCGACGATCTCGCAGCCGCCGTGGTGCCGGGCGCCGGGATACCCCTCGGCGTACTTGTTGGCGAGCGGCGAGCCGAGCGCGGCCAGCACGGCGGCCGAGGTGAAGTTCTCGGCGGCGATCAGCTGAAGCGTGGTCGCCTGCCGCTGGGCTTCCCCGAGCAGTATCTCGGCAAGCTCGGGATCCTGCCGCCGCAGTACGTCGACATCGCTCTCAAAGGCATGCGTGACCGACATGGTGGGCTCCGAGCGTCGACGGTGACGTATGTCCAATGTAGGCCGCAGCGCCCTGATCGGCGCGGGGCTGTGTCGATACGCGGCTCCGCCACGCGGGCGCGACAAGCTCCGCGCCGGGCCCGTCGTCATCCGCGCCGCGGGGCTGTATCCATATGCGGCTCCGCCGCGTGGGCACGACCGGCCTCCGCGCCGGGCCCGTCGTCATCCGCGTCCACGGAGACGCGCCCCAAAGGGGCGCGGGGAACTGCGCGACAAGCCCCCACCGGCCCGCAGCCGCACACCGACACACAGAGGCAGGACCGTGGGCGCTCAGGCCTTCGCAGGCACCCCGGTCAGCGCCGTCACCACCGGATCCAGCGCCTGCTGTATCTCGTCGCCGATCGAGCGGAAGAACGTCAGCGGGGCCCCGTACGGGTCGTACACCTCGTCCGCCTCCGCCGTGGGGGCGAGGAGCCACCCGCGTAGAGCCGCCGCCGCGCGGACCAGGGCGCGGGCGCGCTGGATCATGCCGTCGTCCAGCGGCGGCAGCGTCGCCGGGTCGATCGCCTTCACCAGGCGGGTGAACTCCTTCAACGTGAACGTGCGCAGGCCCGCCGAGTGCCCCATGGAGATGACCTGCGCGCGATGGTCCCGCGTCGCCGTCAGCACCAGGTCCGCCCGGATCACGTGCTCGTCGAGCAGCTCACGCCCGGTGAACCCGGAGGGATCCGCGCCGAACTCCGCGAGGACCGCCTCCGCGTTGGCCTCCATGGGCGCGCCCTCGTGGCCCCACGTACCGGCGCTCTCCACGATCAGGCCGCCCCACAGCGGGTCGCCGAGCCGGTCCGCCAGGGCATGCCTGGTCAGCCGCTCGGTGATCGGTGAGCGGCATACGTTGCCGGTGCTGACATAAAGGATGCGGAAGGCGTCCCGCGAGGCCCCGTCCCAGGCTTGAGTCCCCGTGACCCCCGTACGCGTGCCTATGCCACGCCCCGCGTCAGGGGCTGTCAATTCGCCACCTCGAGGTCGGGGACCACCTTGCGCAGCTCATCGGCCGACAGCGCGCCCGCGCGCAGCAGGACCGGCACCTTGCCCGTGACGTCGACGATCGACGACGGGACGATTCCGGGCGTGGGGCCGCCGTCCAGGTAGACGGAGACCGAGTCGCCGAGCATCTCCTGGGCGGCGTCACAGTCCTCGGGGGCAGGGTGGCCCGTCAGGTTGGCGGAGGAGACCGCCATGGGGCCGACCTCGGTCAGCAGCTCGATGGCGACCGGGTGCAGCGGCATGCGTACGGCGACCGTGCCACGGGTGTCCCCGAGGTCCCACTGGAGGGACGGCTGGTGCTTGGCGACGAGCGTGAGGGCGCCCGGCCAGAAGGCGTCGACGAGTTCCCAGGCCATCTCGGAGAAGTCCGTGACCAGGCCGTGCAGGGTGTTCGGGGAGCCGATCAGAACGGGCGTGGGCATGCCACGACCACGGCCCTTCGCCTCCAGCAGGTCGTTGACGGCCTCGGAGGAGAACGCGTCGGCACCGATGCCGTAGACCGTGTCGGTCGGGAGGACCACCAGCTCGCCGCGGCGGACGGCGGACGCGGCCTCGCGCAGACCGGTCGTGCGGTCGGTCGCGTCGTTGGTGTCGTATCGCCGAGCCATTTAGCGGGCCTCCTCGTACACGTACTGCTGGGGGTAGAAAGTCTGGGTGACGCTCACGGCATGGCCTTGCGGGCGGTCGCGAAGCGGGGGCGGTTGTTGAGGTCCGGGTGGTCGGCCGCGTCGGCCCAGCCCCGTTCCTCGGTGAAGATCCACGGCACCTGGCCGCCCTGGGTGTCCGCGTGCTCGACGACGACGACGCCGCCGGGGCGCAGCAGACGGTGGGCGGTGCGTTCCAGGCCCCGGATGAGCTCGAGGCCGTCCTCGCCGGAGAACAGGGCGAGTTCGGGATCGTGGTCCCGGGCCTCGGGAGCGACGTACTCCCACTCCGTGAGCGGGATGTAGGGCGGGTTGGAGATGACCAGGTCGACCTGGCCGTCGAGGTCGGGGAAGGCGTCCAGGGCGTTGCCCTGCCGCAGGTCGACCCTGGACCCCTCCATGTTCTTGCGGGTCCACGCCATGGCGTCCTCGGACAGCTCCACGGCGTGCACACGGGAGCGCGGGACCTCCTGCGCGAGGGCGAGCGCGATGGCGCCGGAGCCGGTGCACAGGTCGACGATCAGCGGCTCGACGACGTCCATCGCCCGGACGGCGTCTATGGCCCAGCCGACGACCGACTCGGTCTCGGGGCGCGGCACGAACACGCCTGGTCCGACCTGGAGTTCCAGGTACCGGAAGAAGGCCCGCCCGGTGATGTGCTGGAGCGGCTCGCGGGCCTCGCGGCGCGCGATGACCTCCCAGTAGCGGGCGTCGAAGTCGGTGTCCTTGACGGTGTGCAGCGTGCCCCGCTTCACGCCGTGCACGAACGCGGCGAGTTCCTCCGCGTCGTTGCGCGGCGAGGGCACGCCGGCGTCGGCCAGCCGCTGGGTGGCCTGGGCCACCTCGGCGAGCAGCAAGCTGCGGGGGCTCGGGGGCCGTCCCCCAATGTTCTGCTGCACGCTGGTCCTCCGGTACTTGTCACTCGTACGGGGCTCGTACGGGGCTTACGCTGCCGCCAGCTTCGCGGCCGAGTCCGCGTCGACACAGGCCTGGATGACGGCGTCGAGGTCGCCGTCAAGGACCTGGTCGAGGTTGTAGGCCTTGAAGCCGACGCGGTGGTCCGAGAGGCGATTCTCCGGGAAGTTGTACGTACGGATCTTCTCGGAGCGGTCGACGGTGCGGACCTGGCTGCGGCGGGCGTCGGCGGCCTCCCTCTCCGCTTCCTCCACGGCTGCCGCGAGGAGCCTGGAGCGCAGGATACGCATCGCCTGCTCCTTGTTCTGCAGCTGGCTCTTCTCGTTCTGGCAGGAAGCGACGACTCCGGTGGGAATGTGCGTGATGCGCACGGCGGAGTCGGTCGTGTTGACGGACTGCCCGCCAGGCCCGGAGGAGCGGTACACGTCGATGCGGAGGTCGTTCGGGTTGATCTCGACGTCGACCTCCTCCGCTTCCGGGGTCACGAGGACACCGGCGGCGGAGGTGTGGATGCGGCCCTGCGACTCGGTCGCGGGCACGCGCTGTACGCGGTGCACTCCGCCCTCGTACTTCAGCCGGGCCCAGACGCCCTGGCCGGGCTCGGTGGCGCCCTGGCCGCCCTTGGTCTTCACGGCGACCTGGACATCCTTGTAGCCGCCCAGCTCGGACTCGGTGGCGTCGATGATCTCGGTCTTCCAGCCGACGCGCTCGGCGTACCGCAGATACATCCGCAGGAGGTCACCGGCGAACAGGGCGGACTCGTCGCCGCCGGCGCCCGCCTTGACCTCCAGGATCACGTCCTTGTCGTCGTTGGGGTCCCGGGGAACGAGCAGCAGGCGCAGCTTCTCGGTGAGCTCCTCGCGCTGCTTCTCCAGTTCCTTGACCTCGGCGGCGAAGTCGGGGTCGTCGACGGCGAACTCCTTCGCCGTGCCGATGTCGTCCCCGGTCTGCTTCCAGGAGCGGTAGGTCGCGACGATCGGGGTCAGCTCGGCGTAGCGCTTGTTGAGCTTGCGCGCGTTGGCCTGGTCGGCGTGGACCGACGGGTCGGCGAGCTTCTTCTCCAGGTCGGCGTGCTCGGTGAGCAGATCCTCGACGGCCTCGAACATGGGGGCTCCTGAAAACGTGTGGTGCGTGAGGGAAGGCGGGCGACCAAAAACGCCGGTCCAGGTACGCCCCGGAGGGCGACCGTGGACCGGCGCTGGTGCCTCGCTACTTCTTGGAGCCGGCAGTGGCCTTGCCGAAGCGGGCCTCGAAGCGGGCCACACGGCCACCGGTGTCGAGGATCTTCTGCTTGCCCGTGTAGAACGGGTGGCACTCGGAGCAGACCTCGGCGCGGATGTTGCCGCTCGTGATCGTGCTGCGGGTGGTGAACGACGCGCCACAGGTGCAGCTGACCTGCGTCTCGACGTACTCGGGGTGGACTTCGCGCTTCAAGGGGTTCTCCTAGGTTCGGGAGGGCGCCGGGTCGCCTCCGCGGGGTGCGGGTGCGTGAACCGGGGCCGACGTACCAGTCTGCCAGGACTGGGCGCATCCCCCAAAACCGGGGGTGGGGGTTGGATATTCCCTGCGGGTGCGTGGGGCTTCTCGCGCAGTTCCCCGCGCCCCTGAAAAACGGAGGGCTACGCCCTCCTGTTTTTCAGCTCACCACTCCTGCCGCGTCTCCCTTTGCCGTGCCCTTTGTCGCCGCTGCCGGGATGGGCTTGTCAGCCTTGAGGGCGTTCCAGACCAGTTGGGCCTTGGTGTCGTCCACTATCACCCTGTTGGGGTTGGACGGGTCGTACTCCACCGGCATGGTGATCATGGTCATGTTGGTGGAGCTGATGCTCTTCAGGCCCGTCGCGAAGGAGGTCAGGGAGCGGACCGAGCCCAGGTCGGAGTCCGTGGTGATCGCCTTGGTGGCCGTGTCCGCCAGGTCGAAGAGCTTCTTGGGGTTGGTGAGGACTCCTACGTCCTTGATCTGGTCGACCAGGGCCTTGATGAACGCCTGCTGGAGCTGGATGCGGCCCAGGTCGGAGCCGTCGCCGACGCCGTGGCGGGTGCGGACCAGGCCTAGGGCCTGCTTGCCGTTCAGCTTGTGGGTGCCGGCCTTCAGG
Organism: Streptomyces sp. GQFP; assembly: GCF_021545335.1. GTDB lineage: Bacteria > Actinomycetota > Actinomycetes > Streptomycetales > Streptomycetaceae > Streptomyces. Next base: position 2,839,962 of record NZ_CP089312.1, read on the forward strand.
TTCAGGTGGCTGTCCGAGTCCTTGATGTTCTTGGTCGTGGTGATCTCCACGCCGCCCAGCTCGTCCACGAGCTTCTGGAAGCCGGTGAAGTCGACCTCGATGTAGTGGTCCATCCGGATGCCGGTGAGCGACTCGACGGTCTTCACCGCACAGGCGGCGCCCCCCGTGGAGTACGCGGAGTTGAACATCACGCCGGTCGCCGCGTCGTGCGTGACGCCCTTGGCGTCGGTGCACGCGGGCCGGTCGACGAGGGTGTCCCGGGGGATGGAGACGACACTGGCCTTCTTGTGGCCCTCGTACACGTGGACGATCATCGCGGTGTCCGAGCGGGCGCTGCCGTCGTCCGTACCGCCGCCGAGCTTCTTGTTGGCGCCGGAGCGGGTGTCGGAGCCCAGGACCAGGATGTCCTCGGAGCCGTTGTCGACGTTGGTCGGGCGGTCGGTGCCCAGGACCTGGTTGATGTCGACGCTCTTGATGTTGCCGTTGAGCTTGAAGTACACGTACCCGAGTCCGGTGCCGCCGAGCACGACGATGGCCGCGGCGATCCAGGCAGTGACGAGGAGCGCCCTGGAGTGCTTGCCGCGGGGCTTGCGGCGGCTGCGCCTCTTCGCTGGATCAGCGGGATCAAGCGGATCGCTCTCGGCGGACATGTGTTCCCCTCGGTCTCGTCCCGTCGGTTACCCCCTGCTTTCAGGGCCAGTCCTGGTTCCGTCGTAACCGGTCAGTCAGACGGTCATTACGGAAAAAGGGTTGCACAACGAACTGTGCCCTTCGCGTGGCGCGAAGGGCACAGTTCATGACCGAACGGACGGGATATTCCTCGGAAAGGACTCAGAGGACCCCGTTCACCTGCGGGTTCAGCTGATGATGTCCCACTGCTTGTAGTCGGTTCCGACGGACTTCGGTGTGCCGAAGATCGCACTCGTGCCCTTGCCGGTGCCCGGGTACAGGTACATCACTCCGGCGGGCGTACGGGCCAGGAAGTCGGCCTTTCCGTCGCCGGTCACGTCACCGGGGGTGACCAGGGTGTTGAAGCCGCTCCAGGAGCGGACCTTGACCCGGGGCACGAAGGCCTGGGAGCCGGTCTTGCCGTTGCCCTTGAGGAGGTAGCCGACTCCGCCGGTCTTGGTGCGGGCCAGCAGGTCGGCCTTGCCGTCACCGGTGAAGTCGCCGTGGCCGACGATGGTGCTGTACTGGTTCCACCCGGTGGAGACCTTGGACGGCGACCCGAAGGTGCCGTTGCCGTTGCCCGGGTAGATCCACAGGGCGCCCGCGGTGTCGACCGAGAGGACGTCGGGCTTGTAGTCGCCGGTGACGTCGCCCGGGGTGATGATCCGGGTGCGGGTCTTCCAGTTGGCGAAGATCTTCGTCGTGGCCCAGGACTCGCTGTCGGGCACGTAGTGCATCCAGTAGACGGCACCGGTGGCACTGTCGCGGACCACCAGGTCCTGGTAGTCGTCCCGGTTCAGGTCGGTCTGCAGGACGACGTTGACGCCGTCCCAGTTGCCCCAGACCGTGCTCGGGCCGAAGCTCGTGCCCTTGGAGTCCTTCGAGTAGCCCACCTTGGTGGAGGCGCGGCGCAGCCACAGGTCGGCGAGGTGGTCACCGCTGAGGTTGGCGTCCTCGACCCGCGGGTACACGGCACCGACGTACGAGGTGACCTTCGAGAAGACGCTGTAGGCGCCCTTCTCGACACAGTCCGTCACACCCCACGAGACGACGCCGACGACCTTGCCGGCCACGACGAGCGGCCCGCCGGAGTCGCCGTTGCAGGCGGTGGTGGTGCCGGTGTCGCTGCCGGTGGCGGGCGTGCCCGCGCAGACCATGTGGCCCGCGACGAAGTCCGTGCCGTAGGCGCCCTTGCAGGTGGCGTCGGACTGGATGGGCAGCGTGGCCGTCTTCAGCGTCGGGGAGACGTCCTGGGTGGTGGAGCTGGTGCGCCCCCAGCCGAAGACCTTGGCGTTGGTAAGCGCCTTGTAGGAGACGGTGTCACCGGCCGTCGTCATCCGGATCGGCGCGGCCTTGACGGGGTACGCCAGCGTCAGGACGGCGATGTCGTTGTCGAACGTCGTCGAGCTGTACGACGGGTTGTTCCACTGGCGCCAGACGCCCGAGACCGTCCCGTCCGTGTTCCCCGAGTCGTCCGGAAGGCTCGCGGTACCGGTGACGACGGTGCCGTTGGCCTTCCAGTTGTAGTTCTTGACGCAGTGCGCGGCGGTCAGGATCTTCGTCGGCGCGATGACGGCGCCGCCGCAGAAGAACCCGATGTCGTCGCCGGTCGCGGTCGTGCCCTTGTCGTCGTAGTACCAGAGCTGCGCCATGTACGGCGCCGCCGAGATGGTGGTCGTCGAACCACCGATGATCTTCGCGTCCTTGGTGCCCGTGACGGTGCCGGCGGTGAACGACGACTTGTTCGTCGTAACGCCCGGGATGTCGTCTCCGGCGGCCGCGCCCGCGATGCGCTGCTCCAGCTCGGCGGTGCTCGGCACCGCGCTGCGGCTCAGGTCGGCGGTGGGCTGCGGCAGGGCGGTGGCGGCGTTCGCGGACGACATCATCAGCGCGCCCGTGACGGCGGCGGCGAGGCCGGCGGCAACGAAAGGAACGGCGATCCGCACACGACGTCTGTGGCGGCCCTCACCGGACAGGGATATACCCACTCAAGTCCCCCCTAGGGATCGTCAGTTCGGGCACCCCACAGGAACCGGCCCGAAGAGCGCGATCGTACACCTGTCCCAAACACCACAAAGGGCCACCCCTGGAACAGGAGGTGGCCCTTTGTGGACTGCTTGCTGGCCGTTTACCGGCCGTCCGTCGTTCCGTTTACCGACCGTCAGTCGTTGCCGTTGCCCGGCGTCGTCTTCTGGATCTGCATCAGGAACTCGGCGTTCGACTTCGTCTGCTTCATCTTGTCGAGGAGCAGCTCGACCGCCTGCTGCTGGTCGAGCGCGTGCAGCACCCGGCGCAGCTTCCAGACGACCCCGAGCTCGTCGGGGGCGAGCAGGATCTCTTCCTTACGGGTACCGGACGCGTCGACGTCCACCGCCGGGAAGATGCGCTTGTCGGCGAGCTTCCGGTCGAGCTTCAGCTCGGCGTTGCCGGTGCCCTTGAACTCCTCGAAGATGACCTCGTCCATGCGAGACCCGGTGTCCACCAGCGCGGTGGCGAGGATGGTCAGCGAGCCGCCGTCCTCGATGTTGCGGGCCGCACCGAAGAAGCGCTTCGGCGGGTACAGGGCCGTCGAGTCGACACCACCGGACAGGATGCGGCCGGAGGCCGGGGCGGCGAGGTTGTACGCACGGCCCAGACGCGTGATCGAGTCGAGCAGCACGACGACGTCGTGACCCAGCTCCACCAGACGCTTGGCGCGCTCGATGGCCAGCTCGGCGACCGTGGTGTGGTCCTCGGCCGGACGGTCGAAGGTCGAGGAGATGACCTCGCCCTTCACCGACCGCTGCATGTCGGTGACCTCTTCCGGACGCTCGTCGACCAGGACGACCATCAGGTGGCACTCGGGGTTGTTGTGCGTGATCGCGTTGGCGATCGCCTGCATGATCATGGTCTTGCCGGTCTTCGGCGGGGCCACGATCAGACCGCGCTGGCCCTTACCGATCGGCGCGACGAGGTCGATGATGCGGGTGGTGAGGATGCCCGGGTCCGTCTCCAGACGCAGGCGGTCCTGCGGGTAGAGCGGGGTCAGCTTGTTGAACTCCGGGCGGCCACGGCCGTGTTCGGGCGCCATGCCGTTGACGGAGTCGAGGCGGACGAGCGCGTTGAACTTCTCGCGGCGCTCCCCTTCCTTCGGCTGACGGACCGCGCCGGTGACGTGGTCGCCCTTGCGCAGGCCGTTCTTGCGGACCTGGGCGAGGGAGACGTACACGTCGTTCGGGCCCGGCAGGTAGCCCGACGTACGGATGAAGGCGTAGTTGTCGAGGATGTCCAGGATGCCCGCGACGGGGATCAGGACGTCGTCGTCGGCGACCTGCGGCTCGTTCGGGCCGAACTCCTCGCGCCCGCGCCGGCCCCGGCGGTCCCGGTAGCGGCCACGACGGCCACGGCGTCCGCCGTCGAAGTCGTCGTCGTCCTGCGGGCCGTTGTCGCGCGGACCACTGTCACGCTGGTCCCGCTGCTGGCGGTCCTGGCGCTCGGCACGGTCCTGGCGGCCCTGACGGCCGTCACCCTGCTGGCCCTGGCCCTGCTGGGTACCGCGCTGCTGGGCGCCGCCCTGCTGCTCGTCGCCCTTGTTGCCCCGGCGGTCGCGGTCCCGGCCGCGGTCTCCGCGGTCCCGGCGGTCGCGGCGGCCCTGGCGGCCGTCGCCGTCACCGGCGTCGCCCTGCGGCTGCGCGGCCGGCGTCTCGGCCTTCGGCTCGTTCTTCGCCTCGGCGACAACCGTCTCGGGGCTGCCGGCCTCGGCCGTGGCACGGCGCCGGCGGCGCTCGGCCGGGGCATCGTCGCTGGCGGGCTGACCGGGGATCTCGATCTGCTGCTGGGCCACGGCCTTCTCGGCGGGCGGCGCCTCGACCTGCACGGCCGCCTTCTGCTCTGCGGCGGCGGGCGCGGCGTCCTCGCCCGTACGGGCCTTGGAGGTGGCGCGGCGCTTCGGCTTGGCCTCGGCGGCGTCCCCGGCGGGGGAGGCGGCCTTGGAGGTCCCGCCTCCGGCCTGCGCCTCCTTGATGACCTCGATCAGCTGGCTCTTGCGCATCCGCGCAGTGCCCTTGATGCCGAGGCCGGATGCGACCTGCTGCAGCTCGGCCAGCACCATGCCGTCGAGGCCGGTACCGCGGCGCCGCCGGGAGCCGGCACCCGTGGCAGGCGCGGAGGCGTCCGTGGAGGGCGCGGCAGCGGTCTCCTCGACACGTGCGCCCATCAGATCGGTGGTGTCGCTCACGAAGGGTCCTTCCCTGGAGCGGACGTCGGCCTGTCTGGCACGGCGACCGGTTGTGCTGTCCGGCTTCGGTCCTTCATGAGTGGACCGTGCCGGGGCGGTGGTCCGCCGAAGCGGCGGAAGAGGTTTCTGGTGATGGCGTTTCCCAAAGCCATGACACTGAGTGTCCGTGTCAGGCGGCTTGGTCACACCGGTTCCGGAGCGTGCCCTGAATGCCGCTCAGCGCCTGCACACGACGAATGGAACGTCGCATGAAACACAGAGTGGCTTGGGAGGCTCCCGGAAGAATGTCTGTCCCGGACGGGGACACAAAGCACCTCGCCATGGTGGGGTCGGGTGCAGACTTGAGGTTAACACTACCGGATCCAACAAACATTCCCCCTCTCCAAATCCGGCGACCGTATGTAGTTGAATGTCACAGCGTCGGAGGTCACGGCGTTGATTCAGCTCTCGCCGGGTGCCGCGAGCGGCATGACACTCGCGCCCCGGGCGTCGAGACCGAGCCGGTTGGCGGCCCAGCCCTCGCCCGCCAGCCGGGAGACCTTGTCGGCCGTCGCCTCGTCGGCCAGCGCAAGGACCGTGGGCCCCGCACCGGAGATCACCGCGGGGATGCCGTCGGCCCGTAGCCGCTCCACCAGCGCCGCGCTCTCCGGCATGGCGGGGGCGCGGTACTCCTGGTGCAGCCGGTCCTCGGTGGCCGGCAGCAGCAGTTCGGGGCGCCTGGTCAGGGCCTCGACGAGCAGACCGGCGCGCCCCGCGTTGGTCGCGGCGTCGACGTGCGGGACGGTGCGCGGCAGGAGACCGCGCGCGGTCTCGGTCAGCACCGGCTTCCCGGGCACGAAAACCACCGGAACGATGGAACCGTGGGGCTCCATCCTGATCGCCCGGGCGGCTCCGGCCTCCATCCAGGAGAGCGTGAACCCGCCGAGGAGACAGGCGGCGACGTTGTCGGGGTGACCCTCGATCTCGGTGGCGAGTTCGAGCAGCGCCTCGTCGTCGAGCCGGCTGTCGCCGCCTATGGTGACGGCCCGCGCGGCGACGATGCCGGCGCAGATGGCGGCCGAGGAGGAGCCGAGTCCCCGCCCGTGCGGAATGCGGTTGGCGCACACGATCTCCAGGCCGCGCGGCTGCCCGCCCAGCAGGTCGAAGGCGGTGCGCAGGGACCGTACGAGGAGGTGGTTCTCGTCGCGCGGGAGGGTCTCGCTGCCCTCACCCGCGATGTCGATGTGCAGCCCGGAGTCGGCCACCCGGACGACCACGTCGTCGTACAACCCCAGCGACAGGCCCAGGGCGTCGAAGCCCGGACCGAGATTGGCGCTGGTGGCGGGGACGCGCACCCGGACGGCGGCGGCGCGGAACGCTGGACCGGCCATCGCTCGATGACTCTCCTTGAGCTGCGATTTCGTCGAAGACATGCGATACGACACTGGAAAACGGCTACTGAAATACGGCTGAGGACCTGCACGGAGACCCTCGGACCGCTGGGACGACGCGGCGCCGTGCCATGTGCCGGGGCATATGCGGCGGGCGGGTTCACCCCAGCTTATCGAAGGAAGGTTCTGTGGCGACATAGGGCGCACAGGAGGCGCACGATGCGTGTCGTAAGCCCCCTGTGCACCCGCCGTAGGGACTACGTAGGGAGTACCCCGGTTCGGATGGTCAGTACCCGGTCTACGCGAGTCCGAGTCGCTCGGCGGCGGTCGCGGCGTCCACCGGCACGACGACCGGCCTCGGTGCGCCCTCCGTGGCCCAGCCCGGGTCCTTCAGGCCGTTGCCGGTGACCGTGCAGACGATGGTCTGGCCCGGGTCGACCTTGCCCTGCTCGGCCAGCTTCAGCAGACCGGCGACGGACGCGGCGGACGCGGGCTCGACGAAAACGCCCTCCTGCGCGGCCAGCAGCCGGTAGGCGCGCAGGATCTCACGGTCCGTCACCTCGTCGATGAGGCCGCCCGAGTCGTCGCGCGCGGCCAGCGCCTGCTTCCAGGACGCCGGGTTGCCGATCCGGATCGCGGTGGCGAGCGTCGAGGGGTCCTTGACGACCTCGCCGCGCACGATCGGGGCACTGCCGGACGCCTGGAACCCCCACATGCGCGGGGTGCGCCGGGCGATGCCGTCGGCGGCGTACTCGGTGTAGCCCTTCCAGTACGCGGTGATGTTGCCCGCGTTGCCGACCGGCAGGACGTGGATGTCGGGCGCGTCGCCGAGCATGTCGACGATCTCGAAGGCGGCCGTCTTCTGTCCCTCGATACGCACCGGGTTGACCGAATTCACCAGCGCCACGGGGTAGTTGTCGCTGAGCGACCGGGCGAGGGTGAGGCAGTCGTCGAAGTTGCCGTCGACCTGGAGGATCTTGGCGCCGTGAACGAGCGCCTGCCCCATCTTGCCGAGGGCGATCTTGCCCTGCGGCACGAGCACGGCCGAGACCATGCCCGCGCGCACGGCGTAGGCGGCGGCGGAGGCAGAGGTGTTGCCCGTAGAGGCACAGATAACAGCCTTGGCCCCCTCCTCCTTCGCGCGCGTGATGGCCATGGTCATACCGCGGTCCTTGAAGGACCCGGTGGGGTTGGCGCCCTCCACCTTGAGGTGGACCTCGCAGCCCGTGCGCTCGGAGAGCACCTGCGCGGGGACGAGGGGCGTGCCGCCCTCGCGGAGCGTCACGACCGGCGTGCTGTCGGAGACGGGCAGCCGGTCCCGGTACTCCTCGATGATTCCGCGCCACTGGTGGGTCATTGCTGGTTACTCTCCTTCAACCCGCATGATGCTGGCGACACCCCGCACGGTGTCGAGCTTGCGCAACGCCTCGACGGTTCCGCCCAGGGCGGCGTCGGACGCACGATGGGTGACGACGACGAGGGATGCCTCGCCGTCCTTGCCCGTCTGCCGAACCGTATCGATGGAAACCCCGTGCTCGGCGAACACGGTGGCCACCTGGGCGAGAACACCCGGTTTGTCGGCGACGTCGAGGCTGATGTGGTAGCGCGTGACGACATCGCCCATGCCCGAAACGGGCAGTGCGGCGTACGCCGACTCGCCGGGCCCGGTGGCCCCGTTCAGCCGGTTGCGGCACACGGCGACGAGGTCGCCGAGGACGGCGGACGCGGTCGGCGCACCGCCGGCACCGGGCCCGTAGAACATCAGCTGTCCGGAGGCGTCGGACTCGACGAACACGGCGTTGTAGGCGCCGCGCACGGAGGCCAGCGGGTGCGTCAGCGGAATCATGGCCGGATGCACACGCGCGGTGACGGACTGGCCGTCCCCGGCCCGCTCGCAGATGGCGAGCAGCTTGATGGTGCAGCCCATGTTCCTGGCGGAGGCGAAGTCGGAGGCGGTGACCTCGGTCATGCCCTCGCGGTAGACATCGTCGAGCCGCACGCGCGTGTGGAAGGCGATTCCGGCGAGGATGGCGGCCTTGGCGGCGGCGTCGAAGCCTTCGACGTCGGCGGTGGGGTCGGCTTCGGCGTACCCAAGGGCGGTGGCCTCATCAAGGGCCTCCTGATAGCCGGCCCCCGTGGAGTCCATCTTGTCGAGGATGAAGTTAGTGGTGCCATTGACGATCCCCAGCACCCGGTTCACCTTGTCACCGGCGAGGGACTCGCGCAGCGGCCGGATGAGCGGGATGGCACCGGCGACGGCGGCCTCGTAGTACAGGTCGGCGTCGTGGTCCTCGGCGGCGGCGTGGAGGGCGGCGCCGTCCTGGGCGAGGAGGGCCTTGTTGGCGGAGACGACGGACGCGCCGTGCTCGAAGGCGGCGGTGATGAGGGAGCGAGCGGGCTCGATACCCCCGATGACCTCGACGACAACATCGATGTCGCCGCGTTTGACGAGGGCGGTGGCGTCGGTGGTGACAAGGGCGGGGTCAATACCCTCACGCACTTTGGAGGGCCGCCGAACGGCAACCCCGGCCAACTCAACGGGCGCACCAATCCTGGCGGCGAGATCGTCGGCGTGCGTCGTCATGATGCGCGCCACCTCTGAGCCGACAACCCCACAGCCCAGCAGCGCCACCTTCAGCGGACGCGTACGCATCATCCGACCTCGTTTCCTCATACCGTCTAGGTTCGACAAGTCTCACTCACCGGACTGAAGTTTCTATCCATCGTCCGGATCGTGAGATGTTTATTTCGTTTTCCGGGCGGCGGAAGACAGGAGATCTTCCGCCGCGGTGTGCAGCGGGTTTCTGATGTGCAGCGGGTTTCTTTGGTCTCATCCCACGTCGAGACGGAGAAGATCCTCCTCGGTCTCCCGCCTCACGATCACCCGCGCCTCGCCTTCCCGCACGGCGACGACGGGCGGCCGAAGGGCGTGGTTGTAGTTGCTGGCCATGGACCGGCAGTACGCACCGGTCGCCGGCACCGCGATGAGATCACCGGGTGCCAGGTCAGCGGGCAGGAAGGCGTCCTTGACGACGATGTCCCCGCTCTCACAGTGCTTGCCGACGACCCGCACGAGCATGGGCGCGGCCTCGGAGGTCCGGGAGACGAGAGCGACGCTGTACTCGGCGTCGTAGAGCGCGGTACGGATGTTGTCGGACATCCCACCGTCGACGGACACGTACGTCCGCAGGCCGTCGAGGGGCTTGATGGTGCCGACCTCGTAGAGGGTGAAGGCGGTGGGCCCGACGATGGCGCGCCCGGGCTCGACGGAGATACGGGGGGTGCGGAGCCTGGCGGTTTCGCACTCACGGCTGACGATCTCTGTCAGAGCCTTGGCGATCTCGTGCGGCTCACGGGGATCGTCGTCGCTGGTGTAGGCGATCCCGAGCCCACCCCCAAGATCGATCTCGGGCAGCTCGACCCCGTGCTCGTCACGAATGCCCTTGAGCAGCCCGACGACGCGATGCGCGGCGACCTCGAACCCGGACATGTCGAAGATCTGGGACCCGATGTGCGAGTGAATCCCGATCAGCTCAAGCCCATCGAGCTGCAGCGCCCGCCGCACGGCCTCGGCGGCCTGCCCACCGGCAAGCGGAATACCGAACTTCTGGTCTTCATGGGCGGTAGCGATGAACTCATGGGTATGAGCTTCAACACCGACGGTGATACGAATCTGCACGCGCTGCCGCTTGCCGAGGGACTGCGCGATGTGGGCGACGCGCACGATCTCCTGGAAGGAGTCGAGCACGATCCGCCCGACACCGGCGCGAATGGCGGTCTCGATCTCCTCGACGGACTTGTTGTTGCCGTGGAAGGCGATGCGATCGGCGGGCATACCGGCGGAGAGGGCGGTGGTCAGCTCACCCCCCGAGCAGACGTCAAGGTTGAGCCCTTCGTCGTGCAACCACCGCACAACGGCACGCGAGAGAAACGCCTTACCGGCATAGAAGACGTCGGCGTCGGGCCCGAAGGCGGTACGCCAGGCGCGGGCACGCTCACGGAAGTCGGTCTCGTCGAGGAAGTAGGCGGGGGTCCCGAACTCCTCGGCGAGCGTCGTGACCTCGATCCCTCCCACGGTGACGACACCGTCAGGGGTACGGGTGACGGTGGACGCCCAGACCTTCCCATCGAGGGCGTTGAGGTCGGCGGGCGGCGCGGAGGGGTGCCCCTCGGGCAGCACATCGGCGTGACGGGGCCCGGCGGGGTGTGCGGAACGGCTCATGGCTGGTGCGGCTTCCTCGGAGGTGTCAAGACATGTCAGTCCAGACATGTCAGAGGTATGTCAAAGGTATTCGGGTGCGTCGATGCCGAGCAGGGACAGGCCGCCGGCCAGCACCGTCCCGGCGGCTTCGGCGAGCGCGAGCCGGGCCCGATGGGCGGCCGAGGGTTTCTCGTCGCCGAGCGGCAGCACGGTGGGCGTGAAGGCGAGCGTGGCATCGGCGACGGTGACGAGATGCCGGGCGAGCCGGTCCGGGGCGCGGTGGGTGGCGGCGCTGAGGAGGAGGCGGGGGTGGTCGGCGAGGGGGCTGAGGAGAGCAGGGGGGGCTGCCGGTAGGCCGGTGAGGTCACCGGGGTACGCCGTGAAGCCGAGATCGGCGGCGTTGCGACCGAGGGCGCGGGTACGGGCGTAGGCGTATCGCACCCGGAAGAGGGGGTTGCTCTCCCGCTGGACCAGGTGCTCGGCGCCGATACGGGGCCGGTCGTGGGGCGCGGGGTGGAGGAGGGCCCAGCGGGCGGCGTCGGGGCCGAGGGGCGTGGGGTCGCGGGGGGCTGGGGGGAGGGTGCGGAGGTCAAGAGTCTCGAGAGTCTCGACGTCATGGGCGGCACTCTGTTGGCTGCTGCCGCGCTGGATGTGAACCCGGCCGCCTTGGGTGGCGAGGATGCGTACGAGGGCGTCGGCGAGGACGTCGGCGCGGACCTCACTCTTACTGGGCAGCAGGACCGACAGCACTTGCCCGGCGAGGGCGTCGCTGTGCCCGTACCGCGGGCCCTGGCTTCGAATCTCCCGTACGAGGGCTGCGGGGGCGGCGCTGTCGACGCTGATGTTGAGGAATCCGGGCCCGGTGATCTCGACGTCGCGGACACCGGGGGCGACGCTGATCCGCTCACGCAGCACTTCGGCGACGTAGCGGGGGGTGCGTCCGGCGGGCCGAGCCAGCTGCAGCGCGATGTTCGTGGCGTAGTCCCCGGTGCCGCCGGGCCCGGGCACGGAAACGACGGCGCGTGCGGGGACGGCGACGCTGAGCTCTCCCTCGTCGACAGCACGACGCACCGCGCACAGCACGGTACGGGACAGCTCGACGGGGGTCACGGGACAAGGGTATGGGAGGAGGGGGGTGGGGGTGCGACTGGGTTTGCGGGGGTCCGGGATGTGGACGGGGGAGAGCGGCGGAGGTGAGAGACGGGAAGACTGGGAGAACGGTGCCCGGGTCAGCCGCTGGCGCCCCAGCCGGCGCGCTCGGCTTCGTTGGGGGCACCGAGGGGTGGCGCGAGGGCGCTCTCGAGGGACGCGCTGTCCCGTCCCCGCTCGGCCAACTGCCGTACGAGGCCGATGAGTTCGGCGGGGTCGAAGGGCTTGGCGAGAAAGGCGTCGACGCCGACATCGAGGCCGGCCTCGACCTCGTACTGCGAACAGGCGCTGATGATGGCGAGGGGCAGGTCGCGAGTACGGGGGTCAGCGCGCAGGCGGGCGGCGGTGCGCAGACCGTCGAGCCGGGGCATCGCGACGTCGAGGGTGACGACATCGGGGCGCACCTGATGAACGACTTCCAGACACTCGGCACCGTCAGCAGCGGTCACGACCTCGAAACCCTCCAGTTCGAGGTTGACCCTGATCAGCTGCCGGATGACCTTGTTGTCGTCCACAACAAGCACCCGGCCGGACACGCCTGGCACAAGTCGAGGGTAGGTCGAGACCGGCCACCGCGTCCGGCTTTTCCCCACTTCCACGCGCGCGAGCGAGCGCCGGCCCGGTCCCCCGGGACCGCCAAAACCCGTTCCTGATCACCCCGAACGAGCTGGTAGTGTTCTACCCGTCACCGCGCAACGCGCCAGACACGCCCCCGTAGCTCAGGGGATAGAGCAACGGCCTCCGGAGCCGTGTGCGCAGGTTCGAATCCTGCCGGGGGCACCTTGAATGAGGTGCCTAAAGACCCCGCCATCAGCGCAGTAGCTGAGGACGGGGTCTTCGCGTGTGTGCAGGCGGATGCCGCCGAAAGCAGCTGTTTGCCAGTGATCACGTAATGGTGACGTAATGATCTTGAGGGGTCTTCCGGCAGGTCAGCGACCGTTTCCCGAAGCCCTCAGCGTAGCTTTCCGACACACCTCCGACACAGCCGCTGAAGCCCCGGATCGCTCCAGGGCTTCAGTGTGTGCGTGAGTGGTGCGTGGGCCGCCTTCAGCCTTCGGCGTCGAGCCCCTCCCCCAGCCCCTTCAGGATCCGGTCGTTCATCACCTGCTCCTGCCCGTCGATGCACTTCGCGTAGGTCTTCAGCAGGACATCCACGGAGTGCCCGGCCCGAGCCGCCACCTCCGGAGCGGGCACGCTGGAGTTGAGCCACTGCGAGACGCCCGCGTGCCGGAGGTCGTACGGCCGGAAAGCCAGCACCGAGGAGACCTGCCACGGTACGAGCGCCAACTCGCGCGTCTGCTTCCACACGCGCGAGTACGACGACGCGGCCACGACGTTGCCCCGCTCGCGAAGAGCCGGCCGTCCTTCGCCGTGCCGAACTCCTTCAGGTGCTCACGGAGCAGCACCACCAGCGGAGGCGGGATCGGCACGATGCGCACCTCACCTTGCGCGCGTTGCTTGAGGCCCCGCCGGTCGTGCGCCTCGCCCGAGTCGGTCCACGCCTTGCCCGCGGTCGGACGCGTCTCGGTCAGCTCTATACGACCCCAGCCTTTCGCGGGAAGCGTGCAGTCCGAACGGCGTAGGCCCAGCGCCTCACCGGGGCGCATCGCCGCGTAATACAGGCATCCGAAAAAGGCCCGCAGCCGTCGACCGCTCGCCCGCTCATAGCCACCGACGTACGTCACGGCCACCAGCAGCTCCCGCGCCTGCCGAGGGTTGACCACAACTCGTCGGTCAACCTCTTGGACGGGTCGCTTCCCCCGCTTGCGCCGCACCCGACCGAGGGGGTTGGAAGGAAGAGCCTCCAACTCGACAGCGAACTCAAGGGAGTTGAAGACGACTGCCCTCCGCCGCCGGTACGTCTGCGTCGCCGCAGGCTTGCCGTCCAGCTTCCGGCCGAGCGCATCGATCAGTTCGTGAACCCGCGCGATCTCCTGCAACTCCGCCACCGGCAGCGACGACTTCTCAAGCCACCGCACCGCCGCAGCGATCTCCTCGGGCCGCCCACGCTCCCGCCGAGGCGGAGGCAGTACGTGCGAGCGCAGCGCCCGCCGCAGGTTCTCGGGTGTGGGGCGCCCGCGTCCCGGTTTGACCAGCGCGGGCAGGACCGTCGCCAGCGAGTCGGTCATGCTGTCCCGCTGCTTCGCCGACGCCTCCGCCCACCGGGCATCGATGTACTTGAGCGTCAGCTCCACGAACGACAGCGCCACCTTTCCACCGCGCAGCGAGTCCGGCAGACCCGTCACGGTGTCGAACGGCTCGCCCTTGTCGGCCGCCCGCAACAGCTTCGCGCGGAAGCGGTCGGCCAACGCCTTCGTCTTGTGCGATTCGTGGAAGGGTTCGCCGTCGACGGACCAGCGGACGAGGTACGTCGGTTTCTTCGCGGAGCGGTTGATGCTGAGCTTCCAGATGCCGACCTTGTACGACTTCACGACGCGGCCCCCTCCGCACGCTCCGCCAACCAGTCGTTGAGCACGTCACGGCGGACCCGTAACTCGCCGTTCGGCAGACGGATACAGGCCGGCGCGATGCGCAGTTCCCGCCAGCGGTAGAAGGTGCGCCGGGAGATCCCGCCCAGTTCTTCGAGCACCTCCCGCACGGTGAGCAGTTCGGCCGCCTTCTCACGCGCCATGACGACCACCGCCCTCCTGCACGGAGGCAGCCAAGAGCGCCGCCTCCGGTGAGTAGCCGCGCCCGGCATAGCGCCATTGGCCAACCGTGATCGTCGACCGCGCGCCGATGCCGAGAGCCGTCCGCTGCTCCTCCGCACGGTGTTCGGCACGAGCTTCACGGAGCGCGGTCAGTGTCGTCGAATAGCGCCGCGACTTGGTGGAGAAATGGCCGCCGTAGCCGAGCATGTGCGCCCAGCGCCGCAATCCGAGCGGTTCGAACGCGGGCAGACCACCGAGCCACCAGCACGTACTGATCATGCGGAGGACATGCGCCCGGACCGGCAGCATGACCAGTTCCCGCGCTTGGTGAATCCGGCCGTCGACAGCGCCAGCGGACTCGGCACCCTTCGTGGCGTACTTCGCGATGTAGCCCGCGACAGCCGCGGAGGTCAGCCGCTCCCCCGCCCCGAACGCCGCGATGGGCCGCACATCGACCTGTTCGCCGAAGCGGAGGAAGCGAGTACCGACGACATCCGCGCCAGGAGCGACGAGCCGTACGCGACCAACAACCGCGGATACCCCATCCGTCAGCAGAGCCGTTGTCGCCCAACCAGGCGGAGTCGAGGCCGGTCCCTCCGGTCCGTCGACACGGATCACGGCATGGAAGTGGACCAGGCCCCGCCGCTGGTACTCGGCCACTTTCGCGTACGACAACCGGGCCACGTCCCCGAACTCGGTACGGGACAGCCCGACGCGCCGTGCAACCTCACGGCGCAGCTCCAGCGCGAACCGGTGCCACAGCTGACCGGCGTACGCCTGCCAGAGGACAGCCCCGGCATAGTCGTAGCAGCGCGGGCACAGGGGCTCGCCAAGGCGGGGCTCACCCTCTGCGTGCCGCTCATGGCATCCGATGGGCGAGCCATGCGGGCAGCGCTCCCCCACCTTCCGGGGACGGCATGCCCGTACACGTCCCGCACGCTCCCGACGGGTGTGAACCGGGCCGAAGCCGGGAGCGGTGAGGGTGGCGAACACCCGAGGGTGCCCGCTCACCGACTCCGTGACGTCCTTGCCCCCGACCAGCCCGGCCCGGATCAGTTGATAGGTGTCGGCCCGGTAGAGGCGAGAGCAAGATGGGCAGACCGTCGCCCGTCGGTTGCCGCATGCGGTCAGGAGTCGACCGCCGTAGACGTCCGACGCGTACGAGAACAGGGCCTCGCCCGTAGTCGTGTCGACGACCGTTGCCCCGCCGACCAGGTGAATCGGGTTGGTGCAGCCGGCGAGGCGGACGATGTTGCGCCGCCAGGCCGCGAACTCCGGCTCTGCTGCCCTGGTGAGCAGGGCAGCAACGCTCTTCGGCAGGGATGCGGTCATTGCCGACCACCTCCCCCGAACGCCTGCCACATCACGGCGGCTATCGCTTCCGTCCGTGTCTTGGCGCTGAACCGGAGCGTCGGGTCCGTGAGCCAGAGTGCGGCGGCGTGTGCCGGGCACAGATGCCGCTCGAAGCCGTCGAGCCCGACGAGGACGATCTGTTCCCGTCCCGTGCAGGTCGACACCTCGGAGTCGGCGACCCTCAGTTCGCACTCCGGCAGAGGGGATTTGCGCGAACGATGCGCGGTGGACAAAGTGTGAGTACTCCTTTCACTGCTCACGTGGCGGATGGAGTGGGTTCCTGACGGGGTCGGGTTTGGCGACTTCGCGCCCCGTCGGGAGCCCGTCGTACGGGCGATCACTGGCGCTCCTCGGGCGGTATCGCGATCACGCTGTACGCGATCGGCCCGAAGATGCGGCGTGCGTCGTAGTAGCCCTCGCCGATGTCGTCCACCGGAACGCCGAGTGGTGCGGCGACGTGCTCCGCGCCCTCCCTGCGAGCGGTGGAGTCGGCTGCGTCGACGAAGACGCCGAAGGACGCGCAGCGCGGTACGAAGACACTGGGGTTGGCGGTGAGGAAGTCCGCCAGCTCGCGCAGACCGGCGATGAACTCGGCCCGGTCACCGGAGCGGATTTCGTACTTGGGCATGGCTCGCCCACCTCTCTGTTGTTCGGTCATCGGGGGAAGTCGCTTCAGAAGCGGAGTTGGCCGAGGAACCCGCCGACCGCGACGAGGACCGTTCGAACCACCGGCGCTGCCAAGGTCGTTGCCAGCAGGAAGCCGAAGGTTCCGCAGAGCAGTGCGTCCGCCCACCGCAGGTAGCGGATGCGGAGCAGGAACCAGATCAACAGGCCGAGCAGCAGTACGGCCGACATGGACACCAGCACGGCAGTTCCCCTTCACTTGGCCTCGGTGAGCAGTTCGGGCAGGACCGGGGCGAGGTGCGCGTACTCAGCCGCGATGGCCTCGGCGTCCGTCTCGGTGATGAGGTGGGAGCGAGCACGTTCCCAGCCGTCGCCCGAGGCCAGTACGGCCGTACCTGCCTGTTCCGGGGTGATGGCTTGTGCGGCTTTGAGCGCGTCGGGGTTGAGGTCTCCGAGCGCCATTTCCGCGGTACCGGGGTCGGCCACCCGGTGGCACACGCGTCCGCCGAGTTGGGCACGCAGCGCCGTGACGCCAGGCCCCAGGTCGGAGCCGACTCGCTGGCCGGCCACGACGAGGAACACCCCGAGCGCCGCGCCGAGTTGGGCGAGCCGGATCAACGCCGTACCGGCCGCGTGCGCTTCGTCTTTCTCGTTCCGGCTCGCGACGAGGAACTGAGGGGCCACGAAGTTTCCGGACGGGGACCCAATAGGGTTGTCCTGAACAGGAAACGAGGAAGAAGTGGCGCCACCCAGTAAGTACTCGCCGGAGTTCCGCGAGGAAGCCGTCCAGATCGCGTTGAGGTCAAGCAAGACGATCTCCGAAGTCGCCCGGGAGCTTGAGCTGAACCCGGAGACACTACGCGGCTGGGTCAAGAAGCAGCAGGAACCGGCTCCCGACGCCGAACTGACGGTAACCGAGCGGGCGCGCCTGAAGGAACTCGAACGACGCAACCGCGAGCTGGAGATGGAAGTTACCTTCCTGAAAAAAGCCGCAGCGTACTTCGCGAAGGATCCCCGGTAGCAAGCAAGTACGAGTTCATCGACGAGATGCGGCTCGACACCGAGGAGTACGCATACAGCGTCGAGTTCATGTGCGGCCGACTCGGCGTATCTAGATCCGGCTACTACGACTGGCGATCCCGCCCGGAATCCGCGACGACCCAGCGGCGCGAAGAATTGAAACTGCTCGTCGAGAAAGCCTTCGACATGTCCGACGGCACCTACGGACACCGGCGCATCCAGGCCCAGCTGCACCGCTGGGGCGTCACCGCGGGACTGGAGCTCGTCCGCCGGCTCATGCGCGAGCTGGGCCTTGAGCCCTGCCAGCCGCAGCCGAAGAGGTTCAGCCTCACCAAGGCCGCGGCCGGCCAGGTGCCGGACCTCGTCGGGCGCAACTTCACCGCGGATGCGCCCGGCGAAAAACTCGTCGGCGACATCACCTACATCTCGACCGGGGAAGGCTGGCTGTACCTCGCAACGGTCATCGACTGCTGCACGAAGGAAGTCATCGGTTACGCAATGGACGACCACTACCAAACCCCACTGATATCCAGGGCGATCCACAACGCGGCACGCAACAGGAACCTCTCGGCCGGCGCGATATTTCACTCCGACCGCGGAAGCAACTACATGTCAGCCGAGTTCGGGAAGACGCTCGACCGGTACGGACTCCGCAGATCTTCCGGCCGCACCGGGATCTGTTTCGACAATGCCATGGCCGAATCATTCTTCGGCGCCCTGAAGAACGAGCGTGCATCAAGGGTGACTTACCTGACCCGCGAGGCCGCCCGGCAGGACATCACTCGCTACATCGAATTCTGGTACAATCGCAAACGCCTCCACTCGGCAGTGGGTTACCGCCCTCCGCGCGAAGTCCACGCCGAATACGAGAAGTTGCGAATTACCGCGTGAAACAGACGGTCAGACACCTGTCCGGAAAACGCGAGGCCCCTCACCCGCTCCTGCACGTCATCCGGGTGACACTCACAGAGGCAGACAAGCCGCTGGCCCTGGAGGAGTTCCACCTCCCCGGCGACGATCTGGAACTGTCCTTCAGGCTGTAGCCGAACCCCTGTTGGCTCAGACCTTCTCTACGTCATCAAGGCGGCTCGCTCCGCTCCCCGCGCGCGGCCCGGCCCCCGGCCGGGCTCGCGCTCCTGTCTTCCGCCCCGCTCCAGCCCGGCCGGCGCCCAAGCCGTGCTCGATAGCAATCAGCCGCTTGTGTAGAAGGGGTACGTCGTGGCTGGGGCGGTCGGCTCCACGGCTTTACGGAGCCAATTTGGCGCGAGCCTCGACAGCCAGATCCACAGACCACCCACGCCGGAAGCACACGAGGCAATGATCACTCACGCCAAAGCAGCGCCACAAAGCCGCTCCACCGACCTCTACAGAGACGTGTTAGCGCCTCAACATAACGACCGCGTCACCTTGAGGCTTGAGGCATGGAGGCTAGATACGGAGCAACCATCCCCCCGTCTTCATACACCTCCAGTGACGCACGAATCTCAGAGTACAGTGCTTCTATTGAGGCGTTCAGGGCAATATAGCCGTCCTGATAAAAGAATGACACCGGCGCTAGCGCGTGCAGACCTCGAACCAAGCCCTCTAGTTCGCTCTCAGCTCCGGTCCAATTGTCTGCAATCATCCAGGCATGAAGATGCTGGATCTTAGTGGCGACTGGCTTATCGCTGAACTTCTCAAGAACTTGAACCAGTCGATCAATCCGAGGCCGAGGAACCGAGACGCTCGCTTCTTGTTGCCTAATCCAGTTAGCAGTGTCCGCCGGCGAACGGAGATCGAAAAGTGGTCTAATCGAAGCAGGAGACAAGCCCTGCAACGGAAATACCTCGACTAGCTTTGCCAGGTCAGCCACGCGGATAGGAACGATATCGTCGTTCTCGCAGACTTTGGACAGCAGAGCCTCAGGATCCTCTGCGCCTTGAAAATCTGGGGCAACAACCACCGTAAAGCTAGGCTTAATCTCGACGGATGTATCCTTCGCCAAGCTCTCGCGATGCACACGAAGGATAGATGTCCTGGCCGTGTCGGCCCGAATCCTGGCCACCTTCGAGGTGTTTTCTATCGGGATCTCAACGCCGTCGTCGTCGAGGTGAATTACAACCGATTCACCACTCGACTTCGCATCGTAAGTAAATGCATAGCTAGATGATTGGGCATTTTCTTGACGCCGCCCGAGTCGAGCAGTTGCGATTCCATCCGTCCCATGAGTTGCGCCTCCACGTTTCACTACGTGGAAACCCAGCATAGAAAAGGCATCAGCAACCGCATCTTCTAGATCATCTTTTCTATTTCGTGCATCATTCAGGTGCTGAGCAATCACCGTGGCCGACCTCGGGTATCGCTTAACCAGTGCCCTGAGGAATGAATCTCGCCGTCGCATAACACGCTCAACGACTTCTGGAGCCACGTTCTCGTCAAGCATGTACGCCTCTGTCAGGAGCTCAGTGAGGCCCAGGAGGCGAAGAGGTTCATCGACCTTCTTAGCGTCTTTATAATTCGCTACGAACGGGTGCGATTCGTTGAGGACTACAGTTCTCCGGACCGGATCATAGGAGACAAAACGCGCACTGGAGAGCTGAGGTTCCATGACGATCTTTTCCACCAGATCGTCTTTGCTCTCCACTGCATTGACCATGTCCTCCTCTTGGGAGGGGACAATGCCAAGACTGTCCTGAACGACGCTATCGCCCTCTGCCGCACGCCTTAGCATTCGGCGTAGCGGCCCCTGGCTCAACGCCAGGGGAGGCTCAGCCAGTCTGTTATCTTTTCCGATTCGCCCCAGTTTATCGTCCCGGTCCTTTTCCTGAGCTATTGTGCGCGCCCTGTTGAAGACCGCCTTAAGATAAGATTTTACCTCATCCAGCGCGAGAGACTCTTTGATACTTTCTCGTGCGCTGGCCACCCCATCATCGAGCCCGTCGGCCCACACTTCCATAAAGAAGCGGCTCAAGGTTCCATGTCGCAGCTCGACATCTAGATCAAAGTCTGCCGCCTCCACTCCCAGATTGATAAGCCTCCCCCGAACACGAACGAAGAAGCCGTGACTTCTCTCAATCCGTTCGCTTTTACCTGAATTGATGGGATCCTTGAAGAGGATCGCTTTACCGGCAATAAGTCCAGCGTGGGGCAACTGGAGAGCGCTCGCCGTAGAACCATCTGGAAGCTCGATCTCTGAGGTCGCCAATTGCGCCCACTCGGATTTCTTTCCCTTACCGCGACCAGGAAGCTGCCCCTCGTCCTTGCCGACCACAAAATCCCAAAGCCGCTCCTTATCGGCCTTGGTTGACTCCAAGTCCTCTGCATTGTAGTAGAGCTTGAAATCTGGATGCAGCGGCAGGGCGGTTCGCAGAATCCACCTCAGCCTGCCAAGCTCAATTTCTGCAGCGGCAGGCTTCAGGTCAGTAAGGATTACTGCTGTCCAGTGATCCGGCTCGTTATCTCGAATCGCCTCAAGAAACGCATTGTTCTCACCCAAGGAATTGAAGGCATTCCCCAGCGCCAAGATGGCATCTTTTCGATTGAGCTCGACCATGTCCAATTGAAGGTCGATTGTATTTAGAAGCCCAGCGGGTGCATTCTCCAGAATAGAGAAGTCCATAGTGATAGCCCTATACACACCCCCCTGGTACACCAAGTAGGTGAGGGATCGAGCAAGGACGTATGTGGCGAGTTTACCGATCCCAAACTTACCAACTGGATTCTTGCGCCCAGCTGGTGGCGTTTGTGTCCTTTTCTTTGATTCGCCAATCTTCCAAAGATCATGGAGGTCACTTTGCCCCATCGACTCACCGTCATCACCAACGACGACTACGGCCCCGGGGGCCGCGAGGTCATTGGGAAGCGCCACCCATACGCGCTTAGCGCCAGCGTCATATGAATTGGTGATCAACTCTTCGAAAGCTTTATTGGGAGAGCTATAGAGCCCTTCAGAGAAGCGCTCAATGATGCCGAACGAGAGCTCAAGGGGAACACGGTCAACTAGCGAACCACCGCTGATAAGCGCTGAGACGGGAACGAGATGTTCCGCCTCAACAGATTTCACTGTAGGCTCATCAGGCTGCTGGGATTCTACGGTCACAGGTATTCCCCCCAGGGCAATTTGGATTCCTGTATGCCAGCGAACTAACGTGCTCTTGGGCGCTCAACCGTCAGGACTACCTCTTTGCGCATCCGCTTCGTCATCGAGGATGACGGATTAGCTGATGACACCGGAAGATACCTGCGGTTTTCCGGTAGAGCTCTTTCAGTTTGGTCGATCACCCGAAAACCAGACTCCTTGTACGCGCGGCAGACAAGGGAATCATTCTGGATATAGTTTCCACGCAGAGTTGAGTTACCGATCACCGTGATGACCCTAGTGCCGGGCTTACTAACGCGACGCAGCTCGTCGCCAAACATGCACAAGTCTCGCGCATACCTCGTAATTGTCGCAATGGGCAATAGACCCGGATTTGGTACGGACTGCTTGATTGAATCAACCATTGCCTCGACCCGCTCAGTGGACGGTTCCCCCAAGGCGCGTTCCGCGCCAATACTACTGGAGCGAATCTTTCGCAGTTCCGGAATAGAGTACCCAAGCCAAATAAGCGAAAGCTTGTGACCGCGCAGATAGTCAATGGCATTCAGGTAAGGGGGGGATGTAATAATTAGATCAACTGACTCATTTTCTAGTCGCAATGAGCGAGCATCGCCCTGCCCTACTAGAGCGGTACCTCGAACTTCTCGCTGGTCAAGAAGACGCTTGAGTTCCTTAACTGATTTAGTGAAGCCACCCAAGACATCGTACGAGGATTCCAGAATTACCCTGTGTGGACGACTGTGTGACGTATCGGCAGCAAGAGAAGCCCTCGGAGATTTGGTGACAATTGTTCGACTCAATGCAATCTGAAGGGCTTGCCTGACAAAGACATCTTCGAGGGAATTGATTACCCTGGAGATTCGGTTCAACTGCGTCCGTTGACTCTGACCAAACCAATACTCAGCAAACTTAACGGTTTCCCCGTCGGACCAAGGCAGAGACTTGATACGCGAGCGCTCCGCCATGGAGACAGCGCGTTCTGCTTCTTCGATCATGTTCAACGTGTCAACATGCTGGGTAGCAACTTTGCTCATCAAGACCGCGAGCGGATCCACATCGAACCCTTGAGCGCTATGTCCGTTTGCCGTTGCAGCTGCCAACACCGTGCCCGATCCGCACATGGGATCCAATACAGCTAGAGAGCCGCTCGCAGTGTCACCTTTGAGGTGGTCGATGGCGATATCCGGAGCCATCCGAGCCGGGAATGGATGGATCGTTCTGGCGCTCAAGCTGCACTCCTCCGTGTTGCCTGGGCGGCACTATTAAGCGTGCTGCAGGCATTTAATCAGTGTCGATCATTCCAGTCAACATGCAGTTACGTCTAGTTAGCAAGCGTCAGTGCCGGACGAAGCTGCTGCGCTCACCACACAGCCAAAGACCGGGGCGAGCAGGTCGTACGGATTGACGTGCAGAACCAGCGCACCCCTTACAGTGACACAACTCTAGACAGGATCCAGGCACCGCCTGTGTCGTATGCCTGTACGGGATAAACTACCCGATTTCTCCACATACATCCATGCAGGTGAGATATGCAAAGTCTCTCAGAGCTCAGTAGTGACGTAAGGCCATCAACGGGACCCTCTCGCTGGGGCTGTTCACACCGCTCTTCTCTTGCGCCTCCAGAGTGAGTCGCCATCCTCCTCATATGCCGCTACTGATTCCTCGGCTCGTCGATAGGACCGGTTCAGTTCCGGCAGCGCTTCCTGTCCGGCCAAGCTCCGGCACACGCCACAACGTGATCAACGAGGCCACCAAGGACCGCTGCTCGTCGGCTTCGGCGACAAGCATTTCAGGCTCGTACTCCCACAGATCGAGTCGACTGACGACCTCCTGAAGGCGGACACATAACTCCTTGTCGCGCATCGTTTCGACATCGCTGCGCACGGGACCAAGTGGGGATCGGCAACTGCCTGACCCCATGCCGCCTATGCCTCTGCCACCTCTTGTAACCCCTGCATGTCCAGGTTGGATTGCGTTGATTCGGGCACCGACCGCCCCGTCCGCCCCGCAGTCGAATGCGTGCCGAGATCCGCGCAGCCCTGGGAGCCGGGCAGCCCCGGAGTTCTCCGCACGGATCTGCCGTCGCGGCTTACTCTGGTCGACGGAACTCGGCAGCGTGGCGGAGGCCTGTGGGAGTGCAGCGAAGCACACGCGCGCCGCGTCGGTTGGCTGCCCCGCCACCGGGGCTGACTTTCGTCGGCCGAGGCCCATGAAAGTGCGGTTCTCGGCCAAAACACCATCGGGTGGAGGGCCTGCGATGAGCTTCGCGGCACGTGCGGCGTAGTGGGGGAACCGTGGCAGCACTGACCTGGGGCGTCGTGGGCATAGGAGCCCTCTTTGTCGTAGCCGCTGCATACTGGCGCCTCGTGGAGCAAGAACGGGTACGTCTGGGAGCAGATGCCCTCCGCTTCCGCTTCTTCAGAGTGTGGGTACCCCTTGTCATCGGTGTGGCAGCACTGGGCAAGCTGCCCCGAGCCCTGGACGCCTCGTTCCCGGTCGTGGTCATGTCCGACCTATTGAGCCTTGCGCCAGCCGTCATCGCGGTTGGGCTGGGAGTGGTGGCCCCCAGAAAACGAAGCTCGGGCGCCCGTACCACAACCGCACCAGATCCAACGGGGAACCACGGGGAACCACGGTGAAAGCAGCCCCGTCCGCAGAGGCAGCAGCCCAACCGTTCACCCAGGTCAGCGTCCCAACCAGCCCCAAAGTGCCACAGCTTCCCAAGCTGAGCGTGCAGACAGTCCCTGTCGAGCAAAAGGCATACGCCTTGGGTGGTCGCCTCCGCTGTCCCGGCCGGGACCGGCGCCCCAGCGCCGCAGCCCGGCCGGGACAGCGGAGGCGACCACCTTGCACGAGATGGTCAACGACATGCCGAAGCCCTATGCGCCGGTTGCCTTTGCGGAGGCAGCCGGCGCACAGGGCTGGAGCCCGGTCCGCTGCGGGAGGGGAGCCTCTGTACGTTGTCCGCAGCGGACCGGAGTTGTGGGCGGCGGATGTCAGGCCGCTGGGGTGTCCAGGTGTCCGTGTTCCTCTGGCGCCGGGGCCGCGCCGTCAGCCATCTCCGCGGCCAATCCCGAGGCGATCAACTCAGCCAGCAATACCGCCGCCTCCGGTCGGATCGAGCCGAGGCGCACCAGGCCGTCGCCGAACACGTTCATGTCGGCGCTGAGGCCGGGGAAGTCCGATTCCAGGCCGAGCGCGGACAGTTGTCCCGCCAGCGCTTCGGCCCCGCGCCGCGCGCGAACCCAGCCACGTACGTACGGCACGTCGGGCGCCAGGTTCTCGGCCCTCTTCGCTATCACTCCTCGCCGGTCCGTCACGTCTTCCCACCTCTCAGCTCTCGTGTAGGTCGCTCGGTCCGCTGCACACGCCGTTCGGTCCCGGGTGGCATGACAGTGCGCGCTTGAGCAGTTCCGCCAGCCGCTCCGCCGTTTCCGGTGACACGCGCCCGAGTTCGATCAGCCCATGACCGAAGGCGTTCAAGTCCGCCCGCAGGTACGGGAATTCCTTCTCCAGGCCCGCCGCGGTCAGCACGTCGCGCAGCGCGGTCGTGGCGCCTCGTGCGGCGTACCATCCCTCACTTTCCAGGGGCGACCAGTGGGCAACGTCGTGGCGTTCTTCGCCCTCACCGTTCATTGGCGGTCGCCCCCTCCAGTTCCTCCGCCGCGGCCGCCGCCGGGTTCGGGTACTGCTCGCCGTAGTGGTCAACCCGTTCCAGCAAATCAGCAGCGGCCACGAGCATGAACGCCAAGGCGACCGGACGCAGTGGGTTGGCCTCCGGGCGACGCACCGGGGCGCGGAGCCACTGGCAGCGGTCGCCCGTCATGGGCATCGGGCCGGGTACGACGACGAACGCGCCCTGACTCAGGTACTTGTACGGGGGCGGGTTGTCGCTGGCCCTGTCCAGGAAGCGGATGAAGCAGTCCCGCAACTGGGAATTGAGGAAGAAGCCAACCCGCCGGGCCGCGTGGTCCACCATGACCGGGCCGAGCGGCATGTCCCGGCGTACGAGTTGGTCGAAGGTCTCCAGGCCGGTGCGGTAGTCGATCGTCACCACGTCGAAAAGACGCCCCGTCGGCAGCAGGCAGGGTGCGCGAGGGTCGTCCGCCCAGTGTGCCCTGCACATCTCCGGGTCGTCAGCAGCAGCGGACAGCCATTCGACGCCTCGCCTCGTCATCCTCTGCACGTCATCTCACCTCAGTCTGGCCGCGCCGACAGCCTTTCTGCCGCCGCGGTTCCAGACTCGACCCATGGCCCCTGACCTGGGCAGATGACGATTGGTGACAGGGGATGACGTCGCCGGAATGTACGCGTCATCCCCCGTCACCTCACAGTCGCCAGAATGGAATTCGACTACAGCGCGTACCCGACGACCACCGACGCGTACATTCATCTGTGGGACTGCCTTGCCGCACGGCACACGAGTGGGAAGGAAGGGGCACGTTTCCGATGCAGTCGATCGGTGTCCGCTTACGCGAAGCCCGTATCGCCCGGGGCTGGAGTCAGCCCCGCCTCGTACGGGAGTTGCGTCAGATAGCCGCCCGACGTGGGCACCAGCTCCCGGCGGACGCCAGCGTGAAGCGGCGCATCGCGAGTTGGGAGAACGGCCACAGCGTTCCGGACGAGTTCTACGGGCCACTTCTCGCCGAGGCCTTCGGTACCGGTGCCGCAGAACTGGGGCTGAGCCGTTCCGGCGGGGAGGACTTGACCTTGCTGGAGGCCGGCTATCCGGCCAGTCCTGATGCCGCGATCGAGACCGTCGGGAGGCTGTGGCGTGCCGATCTCAACGGTTACGAGCCGTTGTTCGAGGTCGAGCCATCGGAACCCGCTTGGAACGAGGCATCCTTACGGTGGCTTGTCGCCCCCGAGCCCTCCTTCCCAGCCGTACGACGTGATGACGGCCCACACGTCGGTCTCGGCGATGTGGCGACGATCAAGACGACAGCCGACGTGTTCGCGCAGCTCGATGACCGATTCGGAGGGGATCACGCACGGCTCGCCGTGATCCAGTACCTCAGCCGCGATGTCACCCCGTTGCTGAACGGCCAGTACACGGAGGCCGTTGGACGCGCCTTGTTCTCCACTGTCGCTGAGGCAACACTCCTCGCCGGGTGGATGTCGTACGACACCTGCCATCACGGTCTCGCACAGCGGTACTTCCTCCAGGCCCTCCGGCTCGCCCAGGACGCCAACGATCGCCGTCTCGCCGGGAGCGTCCTGTCCGCCATGAGTCACCAGGCCACGTTTCTCGGCCGCTACACGGAAGGCGCCACGCTCGCCCGAGCGGCGCTCATGGGCATCTCGCAGGTGGCCACACCGACCCTGCGCGCGCAGTTCCGTGCCATGGAGGCCCGCGCTCTGGCCCGTACCGGAGACACCCGCGCGTGCGAACTCGCACTCGCAGCGGCGACACAGGCTCTGGAGAGCCGGAACAGCGACGACGAGCCCGAGTGGATCAGCTACTTCGACGAGGCGGAACTAGGGCGTGTTTCAGAAGTGGATCTTGATGTGTCAAGATCCACTTCATGGGGAGGCACGATCTGACGCATGCGCAGTGGGCGAAGCTAGAGCCCCTGCTTCCCGCTGGGAAGAAGTCCGGACGGCCACCGGTGCACACCAAGCGACAGCTGATAGACGGCATACGCTGGCGCACCCGCGCTGGTGCTCCGTGGCGGGACGTGCCCGAGCGGTACGGCCCATGGGAGACGGTGTACGGACTGTTTCGGCGTTGGCAGCGGGACGGCACCTGGCACCGCATCTTCGAGCAGCTGCAGGCCCGGGCCGAGGCCGAGGGGCTGATCACCTGGGACGTCTCGGTGGACTCGACCATCGCCCGCGCCCACCAGCATGCGGCGGGTGCCCGCAAAAAGGGGATCTGCAAGTCGAGCCGCCAGGTGGTGTGTTCACCGAGCCTGACGACCACGGGCTCGGACGCTCCCGGGGCGGGCTGACGACCAAGCTCCACCTGGCGGTCGAGCAGGCCCAGAAGCCGATGTCGCTGGTGATCACGGCCGGGCAGCGCGGTGACTCCCCACAGTTCCAGGTGGTCCTGGGCCGTATCAGGGTGCCCCGGCTCGGGCCGGGCCGCCCGCGCACCCGACCGGACAAGGTTCGTGCCGACAAGGCGTACGGCTCCCGCGCGAACCGCGCCTACCTGCGCAGGCGCGGTATCCGCTGCACGATCCCGGAGAAACGGGACCAGATCGCCCACCGCAAGAAGCGCGGATCCCACGGCGGCCGGCCACCGAAGTTCGACGCGGCCGACTACAAAGAGCGCCACGCGGTGGAGTGCGGGATCAATCGCCTCAAGCGCCACCGTGCGGTGGCGACGAGGTACGACAAGCTCGCCGTCCGCTACGAGGCGACCGTGCTGGTCGCAGCCATCAACGAGTGGCTGTGACCAGCACTTTCGAAACACGCCCTAGCCGCCGAAGCCGCCCACTGCTTCCGTGACGTCAACAGCGCCCGCCAATCCGTCACGCACGCGTCGAACGCCATGAGCGGCCACCATGTCCGGAGTGATTTCTTCGCAACGATGGTTCTCGCCGACGCTCACCTACGCGCGGGTGACCTGGAAGAAGCCTGCCTCGTGGCGCTTGACGCGCTGGATCTCGGCGAACAGCTCAAGTCGGCGCGTTGCGTTAGCTACCTCGCGGAGTTCCGCCAACACCTCTCACGTGCCGGAGACAGCGGCGTCGTACGGGATTTCCAGGATCAAGCCAGCGAACACCGATTGTGGGTCGCTGCCAGCTCACGCGACATACGCTGACGCAGCGTCAGAATGGTGCCCAGTCCTTGCGACCGATACCGGTACGCAACGACCGCACACGCCGCTTGAACTCCGTCGCGGATTTCTCACTCGTGCCGACCTGGTGCCCGAGCCAGACGACCATCATCAACTCGCGCAGATCAGCCAGCACTTCGTAACCCGGCCAGTTCAGCAGGTCGAAGCCGTACTGGTGGACGAACTCCTCGTACTGCGCCCGCGGGTGCCAGCCGTACCGCTCGTAGAACATGGCAGTCAGGATCAGGTCCCACTCACGCGGGGCCAGCGCGAAGCCGTCGAGGTCGATCAGAACGGCGTGACCGTCCCGGTGACGGAGCACGTTGCCTATGTTCGCGTCCCCGTGGATCATGCCGAAGGGAAGCACGAAGTCGAGCCGGTCATAGTCCTTGTTGAGCTTCCCGGCTCGTTCCTCCAGGAACGTGCGGTCTTCCTCCGTGACGCCGTCCATCTGCCCCAGCGATGCCCAGAGCTTCGCGAAGGGATCGAAGTACGGAAGCCTCAGGGACTCAGGCTCTTCGAGCCAGTGCAGCCGACGGAGCAGGTCGGCCAGCTCCCCCACCGTCGCGTACTCCTCGTGCTCCTGCACGCTCTCCCAGAACGTCACGACCCTGCCGCCGATCACCAGCGGTTGCGTGACTCCGGCCGGCACTCGCGTGGCCGGGAGGTCTTCCGCCTCCAGCCAGCGCGCGACCCGCACGGCCCGTTCCATCTCCTCCAGGGCATCAGGGTCACGAGCAACGCGGACGATGACCGGCGACGCCGATAAGCGGTACACGGCGTTGGAGCCGAGCCTCAGCAACTCGGCGCCGTCCGGGTCCAGTCCGGCCGTCCTGCATGCGTCGCGCAGGACAGCCCCAAGGCTCTCCGCCGTGAACTCCGTGCCGCCGTCCTGGTCTCCGCCGCTGCCCGAGATCATGTCTTCGACCATACGGCGCCGTCCCTCCGCTCGACAGGCCGCCCACGTAATAGGGACGTAATGACCTTGCTCAGCCGGGGCTGCTCCTGCCACTCCCCCACAGGTCAGAGCATCAAAAGAGTCACGGCCTCACCTGGGCTCCGGAGCCGTGTGCGCAGGTTCGAATCCTGCCGGGGGCACTCCGGGAAAAACTCCTGACCTGCAGAAATACAGGTCGGGAGTTTTTGCGTTCACGTCAAAACGCACACAGTCTTTTAACCGTTGCTCTTTTCGAGCGACGCAACCGAGTCCGCGCTCTCCTTCGGGTGCGTTTCCGCACCTCAAACGCCATTTACCAAAGGCACGTTGGCCCTACATGCCGCCAAATACCGACCGTGCCGCGTGCCTCGGCCACTGACGCCACTTCCGCTCGAAAACCCCGTGTGACCTGCCTGAATGTGCCGAAGAGCACACAGAAACACAAACGGTCTGGTGGGTCGTTGCACCTTCAGCTCCGAGGGCTGTCGATCGTCGTCCGACACAGGCAAATGGCCTGGGCGCGGCGACGTGAACCCGGGGACGAGGTGATCTCGGCGGTGGCGAAATGTCCGACCAGGGCTCCGACCAGGGCTCCGCGCAGGGCGCGGTGCAGGCCGAAGAGGGACATCAGGTTCACGGTGGCGAGGGCTTCGGGGCCGGTCGCGTCGAGATAGCGGCCGTAGGCGGTGTCCGGGTCGAGGTCGGTCATGAGATCGGCGAACAGGCGGGCGTGCACGCGGTCCGCGCGGCCTCCGCCGAACTCACGGCGTCGGTCGACGTGCTCGTCGTAGATGTGCTCGGCGGCCGGTCCGGCGCCGGTGCGTCGCATCCCGCCCGACGTCCAACACCACGGTCGCAGCCCGCACCTGTCCGGAGGCGGTGACAGCACGAACGCACGGCGATCGCCCGCGCCCGAGGACAGGCGACTGACGACGAGTCGAGCCGAGGGACGCGGTCGTGTCGAGTTTCGGCGTGCTCCGGGACGGCGGCACGATCACGCGCCAGTTCGCCGACGCCGCCTTCGGGTTGGGTGTTCATGCGCACTGTCGGCCCGAGCCTGTGCGACGTGTCGTGGCAGCCATGAATGAGGTTTGCAGCACGTCAACGGGGCTACGCATGAGTCATGCATGATGAGTTCCGTACGGCGAATCTGCTGGGGGCGGCCTCGCTGGCTCTCAGTGACGTGATCGTGTCCGGGGCGACTGGAGCGGCCGGCACCAGTTCGAGCGGGGCTGCCGCGCTGGTGGTGTTGTCCACGGATTCCGGCCTGAGCGTGACCGAGCTGGGGCGGCGGGTGGGACTGAGCCAGTCTGCGGCGGCCCGCATGGTCGAGGGCCTGGACAAACAGGGACTGGTACGCAGAGAGGCCACCTGGAGAGGGTGGGTCCGCCTCCAGCTCACCGATCGGGGCGTGCAGGCGGCACACGGCCTCCTCGCCTCCCGGGGCGACGTGCTGCGGCAGGTCCTGCAGCACCTCGACGACCACGAGCAGGAGCAGCTGGGCCAGTTGATGAGCAAGCTTCTGACGGGCCTCTACGGGCGGCCCGGGGACGCCGAACGCATCTGCCGGCTGTGCGACCGGAATGTCTGTGTCCGCGACGGTGCGGCCTGCCCGGTGGGCCAGGCGGACCGGGACCACCGAGTGAGCCACGAGCGTGACCATGGGTGAACTGCTCGCTCTGCTGTCCGCTCTGTGTTTCGGCGTCACGCACTTCGTCAACGGCCTGGTCGCGCGCAGACACAACGGGCTGACCGTGGCACTCCACGCCCAACTGGGCGGCACCGCACTGGGGTTGCTCCTGGCCCTGTTCCTCAACGCCGGATCCGCCACGCTCGCGGACTACGGGTGGGGGGCTCTGTCCGGGGTGGGTACAGGAGTGGGTGTGGCCTTCCTGTACCGGGCGATGTCGCAGGGGGCGATGAGCGTGGTCGTCCCGGTCAGCGATGTCGGGGCCGTGGCTCTTCCGGTCCTGGTCGGGGTGTGTTTCCTCGGGGAACGCCCGGCGCTTCCCGCGTGGGTGGGGATCGCCGCTGTCCTTCCGGCGCTGTGGCTGGTCTCGCAGAGTTCGCCGGGTCCCGACGACAAGCAGCACGGGGCGGTGTCGGTGGGGGTGCCCAGTGCCCTGATCGCCGGCGTGGGGTTCGGCGTGCAGTTTTTGGCCATGGCACAGGTGGGCAGGGACAGCGGCTTGTGGCCGGTGGTGTTGAGCCGGGTGGTCTCCGTCGCGGTCATCGCCGTGGTCCTGGGATCCTACGGCGCCGGCTGGAGGCTGACGGGACGGTCATGGGCGGCCACGGTGGCGGCCGGTGCCCTGGGCACCCTCGCGATCGTGCTGTACCTGGAGGCCACCAGGCAGCAGCTCATAGCCATCGCCACCGTGCTCTCCGCCCTCTACCCCGCCATTCCCGTCCTCCTCGCCCTAATGCTCCTGAAGGAGCGCCTGAACCGCCGTCAGACCGCCGGCCTGGTCTGTGCGGCGCTCGCCGTCGGGCTCATCGCGCTGCGCTGAACCCGCCGGCCCTCTTTCACCAGGGGCCGGCGGATGCGTCTACGACCCGAGGTAGGTCATGACGTGCTTGATGCGGGTGTAGTCCTCCAGGCTGTACGACGAGAGGTCCTTGCCGTAGCCGGAGTGCTTGAACCCGCCGTGCGGCATCTCAGCGGCGACAGGGATGTGACAGTTGATCCAGACACAGCCCGCGTCGATCCTCCGGGCCATGGTCATCGCGCGTTGGTGATCCCGCGTCCAGACCGAGGAGGCGAGACCGTAGCGCACACCGTTGGCGAGGCGGAGGGCTTCTTCGTCGCCGCTCGACGGCTGGACGGTGATGACCGGACCGAAGATCTCCTCCTGGATGGCCCGGTCCTCCTGTCGCAGGCCCGTCACCACGGTCGGCTGATGGAAGTAGCCCCGATCCGGCAGGCTCCCGTCCCCTGTGATCACCTGGGCGTGCGCGGGGAGGTCCCGGAGGTGTTTCTGGACCCTGGAGAGCTGCGCGGCACTGTTCAGTGGGCCGAAGAAGACGGTCGGGTCGTCGGGGGGACCGGTGGTGAGACCTTTGGCTTCCCGTGTGAGCGCTGCCACGAACTCGTCGTGCACGGACTGGTCCACGATGACGCGGCAGGCCGACGCGCAGTCCTGTCCGGCGTTGAAGAGGGCCGCCTGGGCGATGCCCTGGGCCGCCTGGTCCAGATCGGCGTCGGCGGCGACCACGACCGGTGCTTTGCCGCCCAGCTCCAGGTGCAGGCGTTTGACATCTGCGGCAGCGGTCCCGGCGACCTCGGTCCCGGCGCGGACGCTTCCGGTGACCGACACCATGGCCGGCACAGGATGCCGGACGAGTCGGCGCCCTGTCTCCCGGGAGCCGCAGATGACGTTGAACACGCCGTCGGGCAGGAACTCGGCGGCCAGTTCAGCGAGCATCAACGTCGTCAGAGGTGTGGTGTCGGATGGCTTCAGTACCACTGTGTTGCCCGCCGCCACGGCGGGAGCGAACTTCCACACGGCCATCATCATATCAGGGAGCAATGCTCAAGACCTGTGGATCGGCCTCGGGTTGGCGCGCGAAGGGCGTACCTTCCCGAGTGATTGATTGAAGGTCACCGAGTAGGCCGACGCTGCGAACGTCGGTCGGGAAGGCACGCCCGTGCTCAGCGTAGTCAACGCCGATGGCACCACCCCGAATGGCTCCCTGATTGACGAGATCGTCCGCGAAGGTGCACGGCGCATGCTGGCCGCCGCGCTGGAGGCCGAAGTCGACACCTACATAGCCGAATTGGCGGACGAGAGAGACGAGTCGGGCCGGCGTCTGGTCGTACGTAACGGCCACCATCAACCCAGGAAGGTCACCACGGCGGCCGGGACGGTGGAGGTCAATGTCCCGCGCGTGAACGACATGCGCGTCGACGAGCAGTCGGGCGAGCGCAAGCGGTTCTCCTCGGCGATCCTGCCGCCCTGGTGCCGCAAGTCCCCGAAGATCAGCGAGGTGCTGCCGCTGCTCTACCTCCATGGCCTGTCCACCGGCGACTTCGTGCCCGCGCTCGAACAGTTCCTGGGTTCCTCGGCCGGCCTCTCGCCCGCAACGGTGACGCGGCTGACCACCCAGTGGCAGACCGACCACACTGCCTTCCAGGACCGTGATCTGTCCGCCACTGACTACGTCTACGCCTGGGCCGACGGCGTGCACCTGCGGATCCGCCTGGAGGAGGCGAAGGCCGCCGTTCTGGTGCTGATGGGAGTGCGGGCGGACGGCACGAAGGAGCTGATCGCGATGACGGACGGCTACCGCGAGTCGTCCGAGGCATGGGCGGGGCTGCTGCGGGACTGCGCCCGCCGGGGCATGCGGGCCCCGGTCCTGGCCGTCGGCGACGGGGCGCTGGGCTTCTGGAACGCGTTGAACGAGGTCTTCCCCGACACTCGTCATCAGCGGTGCTGGGTGCACAAGACCGCCAACGTTCTGGACGCGCTGCCGAAGTCGGCCCAGCCCGCGGCCAAGCGCGCGGTCCAGGAGATCTACAACGCCGAGGACAAGGAGCATGCGGCCAAGGCCGTCCGCGACTTCGAGCGGGCCTACCAGGCGAAATATCCCAAGGTCGTCAAGCGGATCACGGACGACGAGGACGAGCTGCTGGCGTTCTTCGACTTTCCCGCGGAGCACTGGATCCATCTGCGGACCACCAACCCGATCGAGTCGACCTTCGCCACCGTGCGGCTCCGGACCAAGGTCACCAAGGGCGCCGGCAGCCGCGCCGCGGCCCTGGCCATGGTCTTCAAGCTGATCGAGTCCGCGCAGGCTCGGTGGCGGGCCGTGAACGCGCCCCACCTCGTCGCCCTCGTCCGGGCCGGAGCCCGCTTCGAACGCGGCCACCTCGTCGAACGACCCGAGCCTCACGCGGCCTGAACAACCTCAACTGATCCACAGATATTGACAATTACTCCTTCGCCAATCGGGCGATCACACTGCCCAATTCGAACTACATGGTGGAGTCCATGCACTGAAGCCGAATATCGAACACAGGGCTCTCACGTGTGGAAGCACCGGTCCGGAGAACGGCTCCCAGAACGGGAGCGTCAACCCAGCACCTACCCCTCGGAACTCCCTCCGCCGGGCCCTCCTGTCCTCGATCCGGATACGGCGGTTACATCCATCCGCCTCGACGGCGTGCTGCACGAGCTCACACCGTTTCGGCGTCAAGGAGGACGTCACCGGCCTGATCTTCCATAGCGAGCAGGCCCGACAGCAACAGAATCAGGGCGGGACCGGCGCCGCCTCACTGGCCAGGTACAACCGACGGCGGCGCTCATCGAGGTGCGGCAGGATCTGATCGAACTTGGCCCACAGAGCACGAGCGGCAACACGGCCTGACAGACACGGGGTCATATCTCAGACTCCCACCAACACCCCTCTGCCGAGCACTTATTGAAATACGGGCCCCGGAAGTGCCGGAGTACTGCCTTTGGACTCCGGCGGATGTAGTGCCCTTCTTCAGGAACCCGGTGTCGTCGATGATCAGTACACCGTCGGGGCGGCCGAGGTGTTCGGCGACGTAGGTCTGCAGGTCGTCGCGGATGTCGTCGGGGTTCCAGCGGGCTCGGGAGAGCAGGTGCTGCAGGCCGTCGGGGGTTAAGTGGCCGGCGTGTTCGGCGAGCTGCCAGCTGTTTTTGCGGGCTACCGGGGCGAGCAGTGCGCGCACGTAGTCCCGCATGCGGCGGCGTGGTTCGACACGGCCGAAGTGGCGCCCGATGGTGGTGAAGAGGTGGTCCAGGTCGCGGTCCCAGGTCTCAGCTGCCTGTTCGGTGATCACGACCCGAGGCTTCCCAGGCCCGGGGCGGCCTTGCCATCGGGGGCACTCCTTCGAGGGGCGTGCGGACAGAAGCCGTCCGTGACGACTTCCCGCCCGCTACACTCCGACCGCTCGACGTTTCCCCAGGTCAAGCCACGAAGTACTGCTGGAGTACTAGCAGGAAGCCCGGTGCGGCAGGAGTGGCCGTCCCGGACGTCGCGATGCAACTCGTCAATGCCGCCGTTGCCGTCCTGCTGCGGGAAGTACGAGTCTCTATCCCGCTTCTGGCGGGCGTCGGGGCCCTCTCGCCCACTGCGGGTCCTGGCCGGCAACGTCCGGCCAACGTCAGCCCGAGGAGGGCCGGGACGTGCCCGGTACGGGTGAGCAAGCCTGACGCCTACGGCACTGCTGGGGACGCTCGACGCGGGTCGGCTTTATTCGGTTGCCGCTTCCCGTGGCCGTGCCTCAGCATGGGCGGACCACCGGGAACTGGCCGGTGCTCCACGAGAGGAGGCGTGACCGTGATCACGACTGTCCTTGGTCTGCCCGTAGACCGCCTCCCTCGTACCCCATGGAGCACCTCCAGCGATGTCTCACGACAATCTCTCGCAGCATCCTCAACACCCGGTATTTCCTGACGACTTCAGCACCGACGCCTACCGTCATCGCGTCCCCCCGCCGGACGGGCTTGGTGACGTCGACGAACGGTTCGTCTTCGACTTCCGTCCCTATGACGATCTCGGGGACGGCCAGCGCTGGTCGACCTGGCTCAGTGTCGAGCCCCTCTGCCGGGGCCCCGAGCCGCTCCCGGACTGGGTGGTGACCTCGCAGGGGGCGATCGACACCGAGCTCGGTGTCCTCAAGACCGGCAAGGAGGCCGACGTTCACCTCGTCGAGC
The DNA here is from genome assembly GCF_021545335.1 of Streptomyces sp. GQFP. Lineage (GTDB taxonomy): Bacteria > Actinomycetota > Actinomycetes > Streptomycetales > Streptomycetaceae > Streptomyces. The sequence goes on from NZ_CP089312.1 coordinate 2,875,697, forward strand.
GCGTCGATCCGCGCGACCCCGACGCCGGTGTGGTCATGGCGGCCAAGCGGTACCGCTCTCCTGAGCACCGGTCCTTCCATCGCTCCGCGTCCTACACCGAGGGCCGCTCGATGAAGCGGTCACGTGACGAGCGGGCCGTCAAGCGGAAGAGCACCTTCGGCCGGCAGGTCGCGGCCGGTGAGTGGGCGGTGTCCGAGTGGGGTGCGCTGGTGCGGTTCTGGGAGCTTGGGCTGCCGGTTCCCTACCCGGTCCAGATCGACGGCACCGAGATCCTGATGGAGTGGATCACCGTCGTCGACGAGGAGGGCTCCGTCCAGACCGCACCCCGGCTCGCCCAGACCCGGCCCTCGCCCGAGCTGTTGGTGGCTTACTTCGAGCAGCTCACCGATGCGCTCGCGACGATGGTCCAGAACGGCGTCGTGCACGGCGACCTCTCGGCGTACAACATCCTGGCCGCGGGCGAGCGGCTGGTCGTCATCGACCTGCCGCAGATCGTCGACCTGGTCGGCAACCTCAACGGGATGACCTTCCTCCAGCGCGACTGCGCCAACATCTGCGGCTGGTTCCGCTCACGCGGCCTCGATGTCGACGAACACGCGCTGTTCGCGGAGTTGATGGCACACGCCTTCTAACCGGTAACCGGCTTCACTCCGACGGGGTGGCGAAGTGGTCCGTGCCCAGGACTGTCAGCAGGGCGAGTTTTTCTTGGCTTTCTGTGCCTGGGGTCGCCGTGAATATGAGGAGGGACTGGCCCTGGTCCGGGTCCGGTAGGAGTTGGCAGTAGAGGGCCGGTTCGCCTGCCTGGGGGTGGATGAAGCGTTTCGTTTCGCTCCAGCGGCGGCCCACCTCGTGGCGCTCCCGCAAGCGGGCGAACTCCTCGCTGGTGCGTCGGAGGAGGTCCGCCAGGTTTGATGCCGGCCCGCGAGCAGGAACAGGTGGTCGCGGGCTGGTCGGGGGTCAGGCGTAGGCCGCGGGCGATCGCCGCGATCGTCTGCTCCGACGGTTGCGGGCCGTCGCCTCGCCGCATTCCAGGCGGGTGAAGTAGTCGGCGGACATGGTGCACAGTTCCGCTACGCGCCGATGGGCATGGCCTCCGTCCAGGAGTGAGCGCCGGTACCCCACCGAAGTACAGTCGGCCCGAACCCGGATCAGGTCTGCTGCTCGAACTGGAGGCCGTCGTACCGTCGGGCGGCTATGTCCTCCCGGGTGCCCACGATCAGGTTCATGGTGCATACGTCGTAGTCGATCGCCTGCCCGGCCAGTTGCGCGAAGAGTACGAGTTCGCCCTCGTCCGGGGCCATGTCCCACGGGTCGGAGTATCCGCCGATCTGTACGCAGACGCCGGGGTGTTGTCCGCCGTAGGCCAGGTCGAGTACGGCTTCCTCGAATCGCTCCAGCGTCTCCCCGGCTCCCTCACCCTCCCCGTCGTCGCCCTCCAGGAACGCCTCGGTCTCCGGGCCCCCTTCCCAGTCACCGTCGAGGCTCAGTCCCGGCACGGCGTACAGGGCGCGTGGTTCGTAGACCGTGGTCTGCATGGGCTCGCCCTCCCATTCGTACGTCGCGGCGCGCTCCGTCGTGTGTGCTCCGGCGGGGACATGGAGCACCGCGGCCGAGTCGGGCTCGTACGAGATCTCCGAGAAGATCAACAGGTGGCCGTCAGTGGGCAGTTCGATGTCCAGGACGTCCTGGGGCAAGGCCGCGCAGTCGACACTCAGGACGAGCGGCGATCGCCCTTCGGGCCAGTCCACCCCGTCCGGCAGTGCGGGGAGCCCGCCTGTTCGTGCGGCGGGGCGGGCGTTCTCCTGCCGGGACGCGGGCAGTTCCCGGTGCTCCACCAGGTAGACGCACGGCCGGGTCTGGGCCAGCAACTCCCGTGCGACGGGGCCGGGAACGCCGTACTCGGCCGCCGTCTTGAGAAGGAGTGCTTCGTCGATCGATGTCATGCCCCGGATCGTGCCATGGGCCACTGACAACGCGTCATGCGGCAACGTGTCACGCGAGAACGTGTCATGCGGCAATGGGTCATGGGGGAATGTGTCATGGGGGAATGTGCCATGCGGTTCGCCAACAGCCCTGCCGCGTCAGTCCGTTCGGGACTTGTGCAGCATCTGGGCCACCAGCAGGGCGCCGCCGGCCGCCGCCCCTACCGCTCCCGCGGTCAGGAAGCCCCGGTTGGCACGCCAGGACAGTACCGACCACCGCGACTGTGCGGAGAACAGCGAACCCATGCTCAGCCACGACCCGGTCGAGATCAGCGACAGGGAGGAACCGATCGAGCCGACGGACAGCGCGCTTCCGATCGAGCCGATCGACAGGGCCGAACCGACCGACCCCACGGACAGCACCGACCCCACCGAGCCGATCGACAACACGGAGTCCTGTGACCACAGCGACAGCACCGAGCCAGAACCAGAGGTGGCGCATCCATCGCCAGAGGTGGCACATCCATCCGACCGTGCGGGCAGTTTTGTCATGGGCTCATCTTGCCGCTGGTCGCCGCTGTCCCGCCCGGTTTCGGAGTCAGGTCGTACCGAGCGTCACCTCCATCCGGGCGAAACCGCGTGTCACCAGCTGGTCCCGGTAGGTCGGCGGGGCCGCCAGCGACAGGTGGGGGAAGCGGCTCAGGAGGACGGGTACCGCTGTCTCCACCTGCATTCTGGCCCCTCAAACGGCCCCCCATCACCCCGTCACCCCCGGCCTCTCCGCCCCCGCGTGGCCCGCCCCGCCCGCCCCTCCCCCGGCGCCCGTACCGACTGTCGGATCACCAACTGCGTCCCCAGGATCACGTGATCGCCCCCGGCCGTCCGCCGTTCCCCGTCCAGCGCCAGCCGTACCGCGGTGCGCCCCAGGTCTTCGTAAGGCACCCGGAGCGTGGTCAGTGACGTCGACAGGTCGGCCGCGAAGGGCACGTCGTCGAAGCCCATGATCGAGATGTCCCCGGGGACGTCGAGCCCCGACTCGCGCAGTGCCGCCAGTACGCCGGTGGCCACCATGTCCGTGCCCGCGAAGACCGCCGTGAACTCCAGGCCCGCCTTCAGCGCGTCCCGCATCCGGTCGTACCCCGAGGCGCGGGTGTACGTCCCCGGGATGTCCAACTCCTCGGCGTACGGCACCCCGTGGGCGCGCAACGCCTGGAGGTAGCCCGCCCGGCGCTGTTCGGCCGTGCTCATCGCGGGGTCGCCGCCCAGGTAGAGGATGCGCTGGTGGCCCGCGCTGAGCAGGTGGTCGCCCGCCTGGAAGGCGCCGCCCCTGTTGTCGTACTCCACCACTGTCACCGGCAGGTCGCCGGGCAGCGGCGGGCGTCCGCACAGCACCAGGCGGGAACCGACCGCGTCCAGCGCCCTGGCGTACTCGGCCATGCGTGCGTGGTACGCCTCGTCCAGGATCGCGCCGCCCACGAGGATCACCGCCGCCGCGTGCTGCTCCCGCATCAGCTGGACCAGGTCGTGCTCGCGGTTCTGGTCGCCGTGGGTCGTGCAGACGAGGCTCAGCCGGCCCCGGGCGGCGGCCTCCTGCTCGACTCCGGAGGCGACATCGGCGAACGACGGGCCGATGATCTGGTCCATGACGAGGGCGACCGGGCCTGCGACCCCGCCGGACAGTGCCTTGGCGTGGACGTTCACCACGTAGTGCAGGGACTCGACGGCCGCCATCACGCGGGCCCGGGTGGCGACGGAGACGGGGTGGCTGCCGGCCAGGGCCCTGGAAACGGTTGCCACCGAGACGCCCGCCTTGGCCGCGACATCGCGGATCGTGCTGGGCCGGTCGCCGTCGGCCCCGTTCCGTCTGCGCTTGCCCGATGTGGCGCGAGGGCCCGATTTCCGGGCTTCGGTTCCGTTCTCCGTCACGTTCCGACGTTACTGCATCGCCGGTGTGCCGACCGGTGGCTGTGCAGCAACTCCCTCCCCTCCTGATGGAAACGATTACACCCCGCACCGCTCACACCGCTCACACCGCTCACACCGCTCACACCGCTCACGCCGCTCACGCCGCTCACGCCGCTCAACCGCCGAGTGGACCCCCCGCCCCACACCTACGCACTCCTCGCCAGATCGCTCTGCCGCACCCGATGCCCGAGCGGCACCCCCGTGCCGAGCAGCTCCAGCTCGTCCACCACCGTCCGCCCGAGACGCGCGAGTTCATTGCCCAGGGACCCGGCGATGTGCGGGGTCAGGAACACGTTCGGCAGGTCGTACAGCGGGGACCCCGCAGGCAGCGGCTCCGGTTCGGTGACGTCGAGCACCGCGCCCAGCCGCCCGGAGACCAACTCCCCAGCCAGCGCGTCGTGGTCCACCAGGGCACCCCGGGACGTGTTGATCAGGACTCCGCCGTCCGGGATCAGCGCGAGGCGCTCGCGGTCGAGCATGCGGTACGTCTCCGGGATGTCCGGAGCGTGCAGGGTCACGATGTCGCTGGTGCGCAGCAGCTCCTCCAGGGACAACGACTGAGCGCCCAGCGACCGGGCCTCCTCCGCGTCCACGTACGGGTCGTACAGCGTCGCTGTCAGTTCGAACGGGCGCAGTAGTTCCAGTACCCGGCGGCCCACCCGTGAGGCCCCGATCACGCCGACCCGCCGGCCGAGGTTGCCCACGCGCGCGTAGTCGGCCGGTGCCGGGTAGACCCGCTCGCGGCGGAAGCGTTCGCGCAGGCCGAACGCGTCCTTGCCGGCGAGGAGTACGGCGGCCAGGGTGTACTCGGCCACCGGGAGGGCGTTGGCCTGTACCGCGCTGGAGACGGTGAGCCCGCGCTCCCAGACGGCGTCGCCGAGCAGGCTGCGGACGCTGCCCGCGGCGTGCAGGACGGTGTGCAGCCGGGGTGCGGCGGCCAGGGCGTCGGCGCCGATGTGCGGGCAGCCCCAGCCGGTGATCAGCACCTCCGTCTCGGCCAGCGCGGCGGCGGCGCCCGGGTCGGTGAAGTCCTGGACGACCAGCGTGGGGTCGATCCGCACCAGTTCCCGCAGCCGTTCCATCAGGGCGGGCGGGAAGAGTTCGGGCAGGTGCACCGGGTCCATCGCGAACAGGGCGACCGGGAGACGTGGTGCGGGCACGGCGGGCATGGGACTCCAGGTTCGGGGTGGGACACGCACCACCGGTGCGGGATGTAAACGTATTCCAAGCTAGGACCGGCTCTCCGAGTCGGTCAATGCCCCCGACGGGGATGTGATCACGCGACCGCCACTCTCCAGAACTGGTACGGAAGAGGAAACCCCAGGTCAACCATGCCAGTTCGTAACCCGACGGCAAGGTGCGTGAAACAGAAATCGGACGACCTCTTGCTTCTCGACTGCACCCGGGCCTACCGTCCAGCACGGCAAACGGTTACATTCCTGCGCCTCGCGGCGACACCCGGCGATACCTGGTGCTACCTAAGGAGCACGCTCATGTCCGTCAGATTCAGGCGCCCCGCCCTCGCCGGAGTCGTCTGCGCTCTCGCGCTCACCGTCTCCGCCTGCGGCGGGTCCGGTTCAGGTGACGACGCCTCGGGGTCCTCCGGTCCGGTCACCCTCGACTTCTGGGGCTGGGCCAACGGCCAGGAGGCGGTCGTCAAGGCGTTCAACGCCTCCCACAAGGACATCCAGCTGAAGTACACCAAGGTGACCGACCAGTTGACGATGCAGAAGCAGCTGAGCAACGCGGTCAAGGCCGAGAACGCGCCCTGTCTGCTGCAGAACACCGGTGAGTACGTGACGAGTTGGGTCGCGCAGGGCGCGCTGGCCGACATCACGAAGTACGTCGAGTCGAGCAAGGACAAGTTCAACCCGGGCGCGTGGGCCGTCGGCCAGGTGCAGGGCAAGACCTACGGCGTACCGACCGCCTCCGCACCGGCGTTCACGATCTACCGTACGGACATCTTCGCGAAGTACGGCCTCAAGGCCCCGGCGACCTGGGACGACTTCATCGCGGCGGGCAAGGAGCTGAAGAAGCACGGCATCAAGATCACCAACTACGCCGGTGAGGACCCCAGCACCCTGGAGGTGCTGGCCATGCAGGCGGGCGCCCACTGGTACGCCATCGACGGCGACGCCTGGAAGGTGGACTTCCAGGACGCGGGCAGCCTCAAGGCCGCGAAGGTGATCCAGGACATCATCGACAACGACCTCAACTCGAAGCTGTCCTTCGCCGACTACGCGGCCGTGCAGCGCAACTTCGACAAGGGCGGCACCGCGACCCGGCAGATCTCCACCTGGCAGATGTCCGGGATGGTGCAGAACTTCACCGACTCCTTCGGCAAGTGGGCGCTCGCGCCGTGGCCGACGTACAAGGGCGAGGCCGCGAAGACGCCGGCCGGGACCAACCAGAGCGGGAACCTGACGCTGGTGTCGAAGCAGTGCGAGCACCAGGAGCAGGCGGCCGAGGCCGCGTTGTGGATGTCCACCGACACCGGCGCGGTCAAGACGATGGCGAGCCCGGAGACCGGCAGCGGTGTGATGCCCGCGCTGGCCGACAGCGAGTCCTACATCCCCGAGGCGATCTCCGAGAAGCTGCTCGGCTCCAACTACCAGCCGGCGCAGCAGATCGTGAAGGACAGCCTGTCGACCGTGACCACCGACTGGACCTTCGGCCCCGACTGGACCGCGATGTTCTCCGAGCTGCAGAGCCAGTGGGGCCAGGTGGTCGGCAAGAAGCAGACGGTCACCGAACTTCTCGCGCACATGCAGGAGTGGACGGTCAAGGATCTGAAGTCCCGCGGTATCAACGTCAAGGGCTGAGGCACATCCCGATGATTCGTTCACTGCGCTGGAAGGGTGCCGCGTTCACGGTGCCCTTCCAGCTCGGCTTCGTCTTCCTCTATCTGCTGCCGATCGGGTACGCCGTCTACCAGTCGCTGTACCGGTCGCAGTCCTCCGGTCTCGGCCTGGGCGGCACCACCGACGAGTTCTCCGGCCTCGACAACTACCAACAGGGCCTGACGGACCCGAAGTTCATGGGTTCCGTGCTGCGGGTGGTGCTGTTCGCCTTCGTGCAGATCCCGGTCATGCTGGTGATCAGCCTGGTCCTGGCGCTGTTCCTGGACGCGCTCACGGCCAAGGCGGCCGGCCGGTTCCGCGTCATGCTGCTGGTGCCGTACATGATTCCGGGTGTGGTCGCCGCGATCGTCTGGATCAACCTCTACAGCCCGGACGTCGGCCCGCTCACCCCGCTCGGCCACCTCTTCGGGCTCGACTGGAACTTCTTCGCGCCCTCAATGGTGTGGCCGTCCATCGGCAACCTGCTGACCTGGCACGGCATCGGCTACAACATGGTCATCATCTACGCGGCGCTGCAGGGCGTTCCGCGTGAGCTGTTCGAGGCCGCGCGCCTTGACGGCGCGACCGAGTGGCGGATCGCGACGAGCATCAAGATCCCGTTCGTACGGGGGGCGTTGGTGCTGACCGGCATGCTCTCGATCATCCAGATGCTGCAGCTCTTCAACGAGCCCGCGCTGTTCCGGAACATCACCCCGCAGACGGTCGACGACAGCTTCACGCCCATCATGATCATCTACAACCAGGCGTTCAACGCCGGCAACTACCACTACGCCGCCGCCCTTTCGGTCCTGCTCGCGCTGATCCTCGGCGTCGCCTCCTTCCTCTTCTACCGGCTGACCTCGAAGGAGACCGACTGATGGCGGCCACGACGACCAACACCGCCGACTCCTCTAAGCAGTCGTCCCAGGCTCCTGCCGCGCGGCGCCTGGGCCGGCCTGATCCCAGGGCGCGTTCACGCGGCGGTCAGCGGTTCGTGCTGGTCGGTCTCGTACTGGCCAGCGTGTACAGCCTGTTCCCGGTGTACTGGCTGATCATCGCCGCCACCAAGGACCGTACGGGCCTCTACCAGTCCAACGGCCTGTGGTTCTCCGGCTGGCACCTCTGGGACAACCTGCATCAGGTGTTCACCTACGAGGACGGCATCTTCCTGCGCTGGACGGCCAACTCGTTCCTGTACGCCGGTGTCGGCTCCCTCGGCGGCACGCTGATCGCCCTCGCGACCGGCTACGGCCTGGCCCGCTTCGACTTCCCCGGGCGCGGTGCGGTGTTCGCGGCCGTCGTCGGCTCGTTCCTGATCCCGATCGCGCTGCTCACGCTGCCGCTGTATCTGCTGTTCTCGGAGATCGGGCTGGTCGACACCCCGTGGGCGATGCTGATCCCCTGCCTGATCAACCCGTTCAGCGTGTACCTCGCCAAGGTGTACGTCGAGGCGACGATCCCCTTCGAACTCCTGGAGGCGGCCCGTATCGACGGCGCCGGGGAGCTGCGGATCTTCTTCAGCATCGTGCTGCGGATGATGACGACGGGCGGCGCGACCGTCTTCCTGCTGGCCTTCGTCAACACCTGGAACGCCTTCTTCCTGCCGCTGACGGTTCTGCGCGGCGAGGAGAACTGGACGCTCAACCTGGGCCTGTACAACTGGTCGGGCAAGCGTGCGGAGTCCGGTGTCGACCTCACCAGCCTGGTCCTGACCGGTGCGCTGCTCTCCATCATCCCGATGGCGATCATGATGGTGGCGATGCGTCGGTACTGGCGTACGGGGGTCACCATGGGGGCCCTCAAGTGACCCTGGTCGAGGGCCACTTGAGAGCTCCTCTTCTTCCCCGGGCTACTTGTTCGTCTTCGGCAGTCCCGGCGGGTTGATCTCCGACTTGGTCACGGCCTCGTCGGACAGGCCCCAGCGCTCCAGCACCTTGGCGTACGTGCCGTTCTCGATGATCTCGTTGATCGCGGCGGCGAGCGGCTTCACCAGCCCGCTGTCCTTCTTCGTGGTGGCCGCGATGAGGCCCTGGAGGGTGGCGCCGGCGCCGGAGTAGGTGCCGACGACCTCCGTCTTCCCGGTGGTGGCCGCGTGGTAGGCGGCGGTCGGGTTGGGGCCGAGGTAGAGGTCGATACGGCCGGACTGGAGGGCGAGATAGGTGTCGCTGTCGTTCTGGTAGTACTTGATGTCCACCGGCTTGAGGCCGGCCTTCTCGTCCTCCTTGCTCCACTCGATGAGCAGCTTCTCCTGGTTGGTTCCGCTGCCCACGGCGATGGTCTTGCCCGCCACGTCCTCGGGCCCGGTGATCTTCAGACCGCTGCCCTTCTTCGCCTCAAAGCCGAGGTTGTCCTCGCGGTAGGTGGCGAAGTCGTACTTCTCCTTGCGCTCCTCGGTGACAGTGATGTTGCTGAAGCCGACGTCGTACTTGGCGCTGTCGAGGCCGACGAAGATGTTCTCCCAGGAGACGGTGTTGAAGTCCGGCTTGAGGCCGAGCACTTCGGAGACGAGGTACGCGAAGTCGGACTCGACGCCGATCCTGGTCTTGTTGTCGGTGGCGTAGAAGCCCAACGGGGCTGCGCTGCCCGAGGAGTAGACGATCTCCAGGGTCCCTCTCTCGCGTATCTTCGCGGGCAGTTGGGCGGCTATGGAGTCGACCTTCTCGGTGGTGACACGGTTCTGGTCGGGGCTCAGGTTGATCTTCGTACCGCTGCCGGCGCCCTTCGTGGCCGCGACCTCGGTGGTCCCGCCGTCCGAGGGGTTCGCGCAGGCGGCGAGGACCAGGGCGGAGGCGAGGCCCAGGGCGGCTGCGGTGGATCGGCGGGCGAGGGTGTTGGACACGGTCGTACTCCTTGAGTGGATATCAATGCGGTTCGAATAGGGGCGGTTCAGAGGACCTTGGAGAGGAACGCGCGCGTTCGTTCGTGCTGCGGGGCGTCCAGGACCGCCGTGGGCGTGCCCTGTTCGACGATGACTCCGCCGTCCATGAACACCACGGTGTCGGCGACCTCTCGGGCGAAGCCGATCTCGTGGGTCACGACGATCATGGTGGTGCCGGTGCTGGCCAAGTCCTTGATGACGTCGAGGACTTCGCCGACCAGTTCCGGGTCGAGGGCCGAGGTGGGCTCGTCGAAGAGGAGCACCTTCGGTTCGAGGGCGAGTGCGCGGGCGATGGCGACGCGCTGCTGCTGGCCGCCGGACAACTGGCGTGGATAGGCGGCCTTCTTGTCCGTCAGACCGACGCGTTCGAGGAGGCGTTCGGCGGTGGCCACGGCCTCCTTGCGCGGGCGGCGCAGCGCGGAGACGGGGGCCTCGACGAGGTTCTCCAGCACGGTGAGATGCGGGAACAGGTTGAAGTTCTGGAAGACGAACCCGATGTGGGTGCGCTGCTTCAGTACGTCCTTCTCGCGCAGCTCGTGCAGCTTGTCGCCGGAGCGGCGGTAGCCGATCAGCTCGCCGTCGATGCTGATCCAGCCGCGGTTGACCTTCTCCAGGTGGTTGATCGTGCGCAGCAGGGTGGACTTGCCCGAGCCGGACGGGCCGAGGATCATGGTCACCTCACCGGCCCTGACCTCGAGGTCTACGCCGCGCAGCACTTCCAGCGGGCCGAAGCTCTTGTGGACGCCCCGGACGTCCACCATGACGGCACTCATGAGACTCCCTTCGCCAGGTGGCGCCGTACGCGCTGGAGCGGGGTGGGCGGAGGGGTGCGGTTGGCGCCCCGGGCGTAGTGGCGCTCCACGTAGTACTGGGCGACCGTCAGGAGGGAGGTGAGGACGACGTACCAGGCGGTGGCTACCAGCAGCAGCGGGATCACCCGGCCGTTGCGGCCGTAGACCACCTGGACCTGGTAGAAGAGTTCGCCGATCGCCATCACGTAGACCACCGAGGTGCCCTTGAGGAGGCCGACGATCTCGTTGCCCGCGGTGGGGAGGATGGCGCGCATGGCCTGCGGGAGCACGATCCGGCGGATCTGGCGGAGTCGGGGGATGCCCAGCGCGGCGGCGGCCTCCAGCTGGCCGTGGTCGACCGCGATGACCCCGCCCCGGACGATCTCGGCGGCGTACGCGGCCTGGTGCAGCGTCAGTCCGATGATGGCGGCGCCGATCGTGCCGATCAGGGTGTTGCTGTCGACGGACCAGAACACCGGACCGAAGGGGATGCCGACGCCCAAGCGGTCGTACAGGGCACCGAGGTTGAACCAGAAGACCAGCTGGACGATCATCGGGATCGACCGGAAGATCCAGATGTAGGTCCAGGCGACGGTCTGGAGGACCGGGCTCCGGGAGAGGCGCATGAAGGCGAGTACGGCGCCGAGGAGGAAGCCCAAGACTGTTGCGTAGGCGGCGAGTTGGAGGGTTACGCCTACTGCCTGGACGATCGTTTCGGAGAGTACGTAGTCGGCGAAGACGCCCCATTCCCAGACGGGGTTGGTGATCAGGCCGTGCGTGAACTGGGCGGCCAGGACGATTACTGCGGCGGCGGCTGCCCAGCGGGCGTAGTGGCGGACGGGGATGACTTTTAGCGAGGCGGGGTCCTCCGGACGGGGTGAGGGTGGGGTTTCGGTGTCCCCGGGTGGGGCTGTGGAGTCGGTGGTGATGCCCATCGTGGGTTCCTGTCCGGGGTCGAGGGGTGAGGTGAGCCGTCCGGGCAGGACAGAACAGCCCTGCGTACGGCCGCAGTTGACGGCTCGTCAGGAGTGGCGGAGGCGCGGGGAAGCGAAGGAGGGCGAAGGAGCGCGAAGAAGGGAGATGGAGAGCCAGGGCCGGTCAGACGGCCCGGTGCCGGGTCAGGCGCGACACGCGGCGGAGCACACTCGACAGAGGTCGATGTGGCCGCGCGTAACCAAGCGCTGCTGCTGGGCATCCATGCGAACAATTGAGCAGTACGGCCCGCCGTACGTCAACCATTGCCCGGATTCCGGACAACCGGACCAGATCCTGGGATCGGGTCACGGCAGGGGCTGTTCGGTCCAGATGATCTTGCCGTCGGCCGTGTAGCGGGTGCCCCAGCGTTCGGTGAGCTGGGCGACGAGGAAGAGGCCCCGGCCGCCCTCGTCCTCGGTGCGGGCGCGGCGCAGTCGCGGTGAGGTGCTGCTGCCGTCGGAGACCTCGCAGATCAGCGCGCGGTCGCGGAGCAGCCGGAGCTGGACCGGGCCGGTGGCGTGCCGGAGGGCGTTGGTGATCAGTTCGCTGGCCACGAGTTCGGTGGTGAAGGCCAGTTCGTCCAGGCCCCAGGCGGTGAGCTGGTCGATGACGGCCGCGCGGGCGTGCGAGACGAACGCCGGGTCGCGCGGCACCGGCCACTGGGCGACCTGGTCAGGACCCAACGCGTGGGTACGGGCGACCAGCAGGGCCACGTCGTCGCTCGGGCGGGCAGGCAGCAGGGCGTCGAGGACCGCCTCGCAGGTGTCCTCCGGTGCCCGGCCGACGCAGGCCAGGACGGTACGGAGCCGGTCCAGGCCGATGTCGATGTCCCGGAGCCGGTCCTCGATCAACCCGTCGGTGTAGAGCACGAGTTGACTGCCCTCGGCGAGTTCCAGCTCGACGGTCTCGAAGGGCATCCCGCCGAGTCCGAGCGGCGGTCCCGGCGGCAGGTCGACGAAGTCCACGGTGCCGTCGGGGCCGACGACCGCGGGGACCGGGTGCCCGGCGCGGGTGAGGGTGCAGCGCCGGGACACCGGGTCGTAGACGGCGTACAGACAGGTCGCGCCGATGATTCCCGAGTCCTGGTAGGTGTTCTCGACGGCCCAGCCCTCGCCCCGGTCCAGCCGTCCGACCAACTCGTCGAGGTGGGTGAGGAGTTCCTCGGGGGCCAGGTCCAGCGCGCAGAAGTTGTGCACGGCGGTGCGCAGCCGGCCCATCGTCGCGGCGGCGTGCAGCCCGTGCCCGACCACGTCGCCGACGACCAGTGCCACGCGTGCGCCGGACAGCGGGATGACGTCGAACCAGTCGCCGCCGACGCCGGCCTGCGCGGGCAGATAGCGGTAGGCGACCTCGACGGCGTTCTGCTGGGAGCGGCCCCGGGGCAGCAGGCTGCGCTGGAGGGCGAGGGCGGTGTTGCGTTCGCGGGTGTAGCGGCGGGCGTTGTCGATGCAGATCGCCGCGCGTCCGGCCAGTTCCTGGGCCAGGGACAGGTCGTCGTTCTCGAAGGGTTCGGGCCGCTCGGAGCGGTAGAAGCCGACCGAGCCGAGGGTCGTACCCCGGGCGCGCAGCGGCACGGTGATCAGGGAGTGGATGCCCGCGCGCAGGACTCGTTCGCCCCGTACCGGATCCTGCGCGATCCAGCCGCCGTCGACTGTCAGCTCCGGTTCGAGGACGGGCTTGCGGCTCTCCAAGGCGCGGGCCTGCGGGGTGGACGCGATGTACCTGACCTCGTCGCCGACCCCGTACAGCCACGACTCGTCGTGCACGGCGCCCAGCGCGACCCGGCGCAGCGGGGTGTCGGCGCCCAGGTGCCCCGGTTCCTCACCCCTGAGCACGGAGTCGGGCAGGTCGACGGCGGCGAAGTCGGCGAAGCGGGGGACGGCGACCTGTGTGAGTTCCTCGGCGGTCCGGGTGACGTCCAGGGTGGTGCCGATCCGGACGCCTGCGTCGTGCAGCAACTCCAGCCGTCGGCGGGCCAGTACGGCGAGCCGCCCGACGCCGGGTTCACCGACAAGGAGCAGCCATGCGTCGGTGTCGGTTGGTTCCGGCGCCGGGGGCGCTTCGGGGACCGCGCGCAGGACGACGGGGGGCTTACGGGCCGGCTGCGGCACCGGCGGGACATCCACGACCGGGGTGTGGCGCAGTCGCGGGCCGCCGAGGACCCGGGCCTCGACGACGACTCCCGTCTCGCCCGCCGCGCCCTCGACCTGGCGGCGCAGCAGGGTGGCGGTACGGCCGCCGGACAGCAGGACCTCGTCGAGGGTGCGGTGCGGGGCGGCGATCAGGGCTTCGGCCTTCTCACGCAGGACCGCGAGGTCGATCGGGCCGAGGACGACGCCGTCGGGGGCGGCTCCGTGGTCCGCGGGCAGGTACGGGGACCGGGACTCGGCCTGGGACGGATGGCGGGGCTGGGCCGGCCATCCGCTCGTATGCGTGCCGTGGTCGGCCCGGCGGTACGCGGTGAGGAGCGCCCGCTCCCGCTCCGTGGCCTGCTCCAGCAGCCGCGTCTCGATGTCCCGGGCGGCCTCCCGTACGAGCCGCATCATCGCGGGGTCGCCGTCGTCGTGCAGACAGGTCAGGTCGAGGACGGCCTCGATACGGCCGCTGAGGGGGTTGCGGATCGGGGCGCCCGCACAGGCGAACGGTTGCAGACAGTCGGCGAAGTGCTCACGGCCCGCGACGTAGACGGGGCTGCGCCCGGCGAGGGCGGTGCCGACACCGTTCGTACCGGCGGCCCGTTCGGAGGCGTCGAACCCGGGGGCGAAGCTGACGCCGTCGAGGCGGTCGCGGAGTGTGCGGTCGCCGCCGTACCGCTCGACCATCCTGGCCTGCGCGTCGCAGAGCGCGACGGTCGTGTTCAGCTCGGCGAGCGATGCGGTGAGGCGCTCCAGGACGGGCCGGGCGGCATGCAGGAACCGGTGGTCGAGCGCCAGGTCGGGGGCGTACGGGATCAGCAGCCGGTCCGGCTCGACCCCGGCGTACCGGCACCGCTTCCATGAGTCGAGCACCGAGTCCCGGACGTCCGAGTCGACCCGCGCACCGGCCAGAAACCGTTCATGGGCGTCTACCAGCCCACCGATGGCGTCCCAGGCGACGGACAACGGGATCACTTCCCTCAGGCGCTCTCCACTGTAGTCCTCACAAGCCTTCTGTGGTATGGATCACAGCGGCATCGCGCCCTCACGCCCTTGGTCGGAAGTACGCCCCCGTCGACTCCTCGCCGGTGACCGTGGCAACGCAACGCATGACGCGCAGTCCGTCGGCGTACTGGGTCGCGGTGGGCGGGAGTACATCAATGGTCCAGCGGGCGGGGTCGATGGCGAGGGCCTTGTCGCTCTGTCTGGACGCGGCGAGGACCTCGCGGGAGCAGAGTTTGATCACGTCCGGGTGGTTGATCAGTTCCTTCTGGTTGTTGGTCATCCCGTCGGACGGGAGCGGGGCTATCGCGAAGGTCTCCCACGGGTGCGACACCAGACAGTCGGAGCGGTTCACGGCGACGATGCCGACGGTGACGACCATGCCGCCCCAGCATTCGGCGGTCGTGGTGCAGCGGCCGCCCACGCCCTCGACACCGGCCGCCGGACAGTCCTCGGTCGTCGTCGGCACACCGAATCCGGCGTTCCCGGCCTGGGCGCCCGTGGCGGAGGGGGAGGCGGAGGGTCCGGCGGTGGACGCCTTGGAGTCGGAGGTCGACGGCGGCAGGTACTGGTACGCCACCGTCCCGCCCGTTCCGACGACGACCACCCCCACGACCGCGACGGACACCCGCAGCCGCCCCTTCTTCTTGCGCTCGGCGGCGGCGGACTGCGGGACGGTGGTGGGCGGGGCGGCGGGCTGCGGGACGGTGGGGGCGAAGGTGGGGATGCGGGCGCCCGGGGCCTCCTCCTCCAGGTCTACGGCGGCCAGCGCGTCCCTGAGTGCCGCCGCGCTCGGCAGCCGGTCGGCCGGGGCCGGGGCCATGGCGTGGCGGAGTACATCGGTGAGGCGCGGGCTCACTCCGGGGAGGTCCGGCAGGGGCCAGTCGTGCCGGACGATGACCTCCGCGATGCCGAGGCTGCCCTCCGCCGGGAAGTGCGGGGGCCTGCCGTGGACGAGGGCGTAGATCGTCGCGGCGAGGGAGTACACGTCCCCGGCGGGGGTGGGCTCGGCCAGCCGGAACGCCTCCGGCGGGGCGAACGCCGGGGTCAACGCCTCCCGGGTGACCGACAGTTCCTGCCCGGGGCGGGGCATCGCGGCCAGCCCGAAGTCGGCGAGGCCGACATTGCCGTACCGGTCGATCATGATGTTGCCGGGCTTGATGTCGCGGTGCAGTACGCCGCCGGCGTGGGCGGCGGCCAGGGCGTCGGCGATGCGTACGCCGATGTCCCGTGCCGCGGCGGCCGGGAGCGGGCCGTGCTGGTGGAGCCGGTCGCCGAGCGAGCCGCCGGGGCACAGCTCCAGGACCATGTACGGGCGGCCGTTGTCGAGCACCCCGGCGTCGTACACCGCGACCACATGCGGGTGGCCGGAGAGCTGACCGGCCGCCGTGACCTCGCGCAGGAAGCGCTGCCGGTCGCGGTCGGTGGCCAGGACGCGGCTGTCCATCTTGAGGGCGACCTCGCGGCCCACGGCCAGTTGGCGGGCCCGGTACACGGTGGCGAAGCCGCCCTGCCCGAGAACCTCGACGACCTCGTAACCGGGCACGCCCGTACGTTCGAACTGCATGTTGCCGTACTCCCCCACCAGCGAGGCGTGTTGAGAGCGCCGAGAGTAGTGCACCGGAAAGTCCCGGGCGCTCCCGGTCTGGTCGATGACATGCTGATCAGGTGAGCAGACCGGAGATCGTGATCAGTTTCGCCCCTGAGCTGCGGCTTTTCGTCCCGGCGGAGCGGCGTGCGGGGCGCACGACCGTGGTCACCGACGGGTCGTCCTCGCTCGGGCACGTGGTGGAGTCGCTGGGCGTGCCGCTCACCGAGGCCGGGCGGCTGCTGGTCGACGGCCGGGAGATGCCGGTGTCCCATGTGCCGGTCGCGGGCGAGACGGTGGAGGTCGCCGCCGTCGTCCGACCGCAGCGGGTCCCGGGGGCGCCTCTCCGGTTCCTGCTCGACGTGCATCTGGGCACGCTCGCCCGTCGGCTGCGCCTCCTCGGCGTGGATGCCTCGTACGAGAGCGAGGACATCGGCGATCCGGCGCTGGCCGCGCTGTCGGCGGCGGAACGGCGCGTGCTGCTGTCACGGGACCGGGGTCTGCTGCGGCGCCGGGAGCTGTGGGCGGGCGCGTACGTCTACAGCGACCGCCCGGACGACCAACTGCGGGACGTACTGGACCGGTTCGCGCCCCGACTCGCCCCCTGGACCCGGTGCACGGCCTGCAACGGACGGCTGGAGCAGGCCGACAAGGAGACCGTCGGGGAGCGGCTGGAGCACGGGACGCGACGGACGTACGACGTGTTCGCGCAGTGCGTGGACTGCGAGCGCCTGTACTGGCGGGGCGCGCACCACGCGCGGCTGGAGGCGATCGTCGAGGGGGCGATGCGGGAGTTCGGCGGGGCCCAACCCATCACTCAGTGAGATCGCTTCATTACTCTGATTCTCCATACTATGGTTCACTTGAGTATGTTCAGTGCGAGCAAACTCGGAAGGTGACCCATGCCAGGCTTCGTAGGCCGCAAATCCGAGCTGGCGGCCCTGGAGCGCCACCTCTCCTGGGTGCGTGACGGTCGGGGCGACCAGCGCGGCCGCGCCCTGCTGCTTCGAGGCCGGCGTCGGGTCGGGAAGTCGCGGCTGGTGGACCTCTTCTGTGAGCGCGCGCAGGTGCCGTACGTGGTGCACCAGGCCACCCGGGGTGAGGACGCCCACCGGGAACGGGCCCGATTCCTCTCCGAGGCCCGGCACTCCGCACTGCCCGACACCGCGCTTCTCGCCGGTGTCACGACCGTCGCCGAATGGGACACGGCACTTCGTCAGCTCGCCGTGGTGCTCCCGGACGACGCCCCCAGCATCGTCGTACTCGACGAGCTGCCCTGGATGCTCGAGGGCGACCCGGTCCTGGAGGGCACCCTGCAGACCGTGTGGGACCGCGTACTGAGCCGGAAACCCGTGCTGCTCATCCTCATCGGCAGTGATCTGGCCATGATGGAGCAGCTCTCCGCCTACGGCCGCCCCTTCCATCAGCGAGGTGTCGAGATGGTACTGGCGCCTCTCTCCCCCTCCGAGGTCATGGCGATGACCGGGCTCCCCGCCGCGGACGCCTTCGACGCCCACCTGATCACCGGCGGTCTGCCGCTCGTCTGCCAGGAGTGGCAGGAAGGTGAGAACCGCGTCGACTTCCTCGCCCGTACCCTCGGCGATCCCACCTCTCCCCTGCTCGTCTCCGGTGAGCGGATACTGGCCGCCGAGTTCCCGACCGCCCTCCAGGCCAGGCACGTGCTCTCCGTGATCGGCAGCGGTGAGCGGACCTTCGGCACGATCGCCGCGAAGGCAGGGGCGGCGGACCGGCCGCTCCCGCCCGGCTCGCTCAACCCCGCCCTGCGCACTCTCGCGGACAAAGGACTCGTCGCTGCCGACACCCCTCTCTCCACCCGCCCAGGAGACCGCGACCGCCGCTACCGCGTCGCCGATCCCTACCTCCGTTTCTGGCTCGCCTTCCTGGAGCAGGGGATCCCGGAGATCGAGCGTGGGCGCGGCCGGATCGTGGCCGAGACAGTCGAACGCGGATGGACCTCATGGCGTGGTCGGGCGATCGAACCAGTCGTGAGGGAGTCGCTGGCCCGGCTGCTCCCCGACGACACGTGGCCACAGGTGCGGGAAGTGGGCGGCTGGTGGCCTCGTACGAACAATCCCGAGGTGGATCTTGTGGGGGCGGACCGGTCGTCACCGGCCCGCGAGATCGGGTTCGTCGGCTCGATCAAGTGGCACGAGCGCGGCTCCTTCGACCATCGCGCCCTGGCCGCGCTGGCCCGTGACGCCGTGGCCGTACCCGGTGCCGACGACGACACTCCGCTGATCGCGGTGTCCCGCTCCGGATTCACGGCGGGCGGGCCGGCGGCGACGTACGGGCCCGAGCGGCTGATGGAGGCCTGGGGCTCCGCTGTGTGAACTCCCTCCCCTCACTCCAGGTCCTCCAGGTCTTCCAGAAGAAGATCGAGCGCCGCCTCCTCGTGCAGTGCCACCCCCAACGCCTCCATGGCCGGGGCCAGTTCCGAGTCCCAGGAGGCCTCGACGGGCGGGCCTGCCAGGGCGAGGGGCGGGGTCCCGTGGAGTTGTGTGCGGGTCGCGAGGTACTCGTAGTCCGCTGCCGTCATACGCCAGGGGTCGGCCTCGTACCGCCGCATCATCCGGTTGGCCAGCACGATCCCCGCCCAGTCGAAGTCCCCGTGGTACGCGAAAACGCAGCCCGCCGCCGCCAGCGCGTCCAGCAGCGTGAGGACCACCGTCGACGCGCTCCCCGACGTACACACCAGGGCGGCATCGCGGCCGGCGTCCGCCGCCGCCTCCACCACGCGCGGGTTCTCGCAGACGTGGATGCGGGTGCCCTGGGGCAACTCCAGGTGCAGGCCCCGTAGTTCGCGGAGTGTCAGGTGGGTCTCCATGGCGTGGGCGGCGCGTTCGCGCAGGGACGCCTCCTGCCAGGTGCCGCCTCTCGGGCGCAGGCCGTACGTCAGGACCGTGCTGGAGACCTCGTCGGGGGTGACCGAGGCCCGGCGCCACAGGGCTCGGCGGCCCGGGGCGTCCGTCGGGGAGTCCATCCCCTGTGCCAGGGCTATGCCGCGCAGGACCAGTCGGGACAGCAGGGTGCCGTCGTCCAGGCCGTGGGCCGAGCCTGTGGTGCGGGTGGCCAGTTCACCCCGGCCCCAGGTGGCGGGGGTGGGGTCCGGCCGCCTGTCCGGGTAGAGGGTCGCGAGGGTCTGGATGGCCTGGGTCGCCGTGGTGAGCGCGATGGCGGACGGCTGGCGGGTCAGCGTGCCGGACCGGCGTATCTCCTCCAGCCATTGGGCGGCCCAGGGGTGGGCGGACAGGGGTGTCGAGGCCAGCGTCGCCGCTGCCGTGGACCACAGGTGTGAGCGTTCGGCCGCTGCCGCGTCGCGGGCCGCTCGCCGGTCGGTCAGGGGTGGGCCCAGGGCCGTCAGCGTCGCCGTCAGGTCCCGGCCGACCGCACTCGACCGGAGACGGGTGTCCAGGTCCGGCAGGCGGACCGTGGCCGTGGCGCCGGTCACCGGCTTGGCCAGGAGCAGGGACAGGGCTTCCCGCTCCGCCCCGTCCAGGTGCTGGAGGCGGATCGTGCCGGTGGGCCGGAGGCCGTTGCGTTCGAGGCGGGTGCGTGCCGCCGTCCAGAGGCGGGTCAGGCCCGGGCGGGTGAGGAACGTGAACGCCTCTGCGGTCAGGGGCGGTTCACCCGCCCCGTCCAGCGGCAGTTCACCCGCCTCTTCGGCCTTCGTCATACCGACACCAGTCTCCGTTGCCGCCCGTTCCACGTGTAGTGGAGCGTGGCCACGCCCCGTACGTGCGGGTCGCGCAGGCATTCGTAGATGTGCAGGGACGGTACGTCGGGCCAGTTGCCGATCAGGCGTTCGCTGGTCAGGACGAAGTCGAGGTCCAGGTCGACGAGGATGCGGCCGAGGCGGGCGTGGGTGGGCTCGTCGACCTTCGCGAAGGCGTCGTCGAGGAGGATCAGCCGGGGAGCGTGCGGGGCGGATTCGGCGAGGCTGGTGAAGTGGGCCGCCGCTGCCGCGAAGAGGACCAGGTAGGACAGGACCCGTTGTTCGCCCTGGCTCATGCCCGTTCGGCCCGAGAGCTTACGGCGGGACGACGGTGCCGCGTCGTCCACCACCCACGGTGTGAACGTGAACCAGTCGCGGTAGTCGAGGGCGGTACGGAGGTGCGCGGCGTAGCCCGCGGCCGGGTCGGCGCGGCGGGCGTCCTCGATACGGCGCTGGAGGACGTCGCGGAGTTGCTCGGACTCGTCGCGGGTGCGCAGGCCCGACGGACTGCGGAGGAGATCCACGGCCGCCTTGACGTCCGCTTCCACGCCGTCGGCCAGTTTCCAGTCGAGCGTCACGCCGAGACCGTGTGACGTACGGACCGTGGACAAGGTGGTGTTCAGAGCCCCTACCAGGGCGCCCGCCGCCAGCACCTGGGTGGAGAGGTGGTCGCCCAACTCGCCCGTCAGGAAGCGCTGGAAGACCTCGCGTTCGCGTTCGGTGAGTCGGTTGCGGGCGTCGGCCGCCTGGGACGCGATGCGTTCGCCGACCGTGGCGATGTCCTGCGGGCCGTGGTCGTCGACGAGCTTGCAGAGCTTGATGCCGTCGTGTTCCTCGATCGTCGCGTCATAGCCTCCGGAGAGCTGGTCGCGCAGTTCGGTGTGGCGGTTGAGGAGTGTCGTGTCCGTGATGTCACGGCGTTCAGGGTCCAGGCGGGCCAGCACCGCGTCGACCAGCAGGTGCAGTGCCTTGATGCGTTCCCGTACGTCGTCATGGACCGGGTCCGACGGCTTCAGGGCGGCGACACCCTCGCCGTCCTCCTCGCTGTCCTCCTCCCCCTCCAGAGCCGCACCCCCGGTCACCCCCGGCAACGAGAGGGCCGTCCGCAGTCGTCTGCCGCAGGTCAGCGCCTCTTCCTCCTGTGCCGCCAGGCTCTCGCGCCGCGTCCTCTCCTCCTCTTCCGCTCGTACGCGCTTGTCGTGGACGTCGGCCAAGTCGCGCCGTGCTCCCGGGAGTTGGCGTCCTACCGTGTCCAGGCGGCGCTTCGTCGCTGCTTCGCGGGCGAGGATCTCCTGCTCCGTGGCGCCGAGGGCCTCCTCCAGGCCCCGGACCGTGCGGCGGGCGGCCTCCAGGCGGCCGAGCGGCGCGGCGTAGTCGGACTCGGCTTCTCTGCCCGCCGACTCGGCGCGCTCGTAGTCCGTCCGGCCGGCGCGGTGGCCGTCGGTGGTGGAGACGACCGCGCGGACCCTCCGCCGCAACTGCTCCGTGCCCTGTCCCAGGCGGTTCAGGGCCAGGCGGACCGTGTCGAGTGCGGCCGGGTCCGCCGGGAGTGCGTGGGCGCTCGCCGTCGCCTCCGCCTCCCTGCGGGCCGCGACCGCTCGGGCCCGTGCCTGCTCCGCCTCGCGCGCGGCCGTGGCCGCCTGCCCGGCGAGGGACTCTGCGACGCGGTCGGCCTCGGCGGTACGGGCCCACGCGTCCGTCAGCCGGCGTGCCGGGGGCGGCCTGCGCAGGGTGTCGGCGGCCTGATCACGATGCTCGGTCAGCATGCGCAAGTGACGTTCGAGCTCCGCCGACTCACCTTGGATCACGGCTAGTCGAGCGTCCAGTTCGGCCAGCTTCCGGCGCCGCGTCTCCGCCCGCACCTCCGCTCCGACGTACTCGGCGGCCTCCTTGGCGTGACGCCCGCGCGCGATGCCGAGCCGCCATGAGCCGTCCGTGCCGATGACGGTGTGCGCGCCCGTCCCTCCCTCCGCCGCGTCCTCCACCAGTGCCACCGCCGCCAGCACCCATTCGACCTGCTCCACCGTCACCCCGCTGTCCGGCGCGGCGACCGGCCGCAGCGCCCGGGCGAGCGTGGGTCCGGACAGTGCCGCGCCCGGCACCAGGAGGGTGTCCCGCGTCGCCCGGTCCACCACCGTGCCGTCCGCGCGGACCCAGGCGTCGAGCAGGCCGCTCGCCTCCAGCGCGGCTTCCAGGCCCGCTCGCGCGTCCGGCGGCAGGTCGGGGGCGAAGTCCACGAGGCGGTACAAGGGTGCGCCGGTGCCGGGGGTACGGGGCGCCGCGCGGTGGGGCGGGGCCGGTGGCTCGGGGTCGGTACGACGTTCCCACTCCTCGCGCTCACCCCTGAGACGGTCGCGGTCTGCCGTCAGTCCGTGGAGCGTGACGGCGACGGTGTCGCGTTCCTCGCCGAGATCCGCCAGCCACGGGTCGACGGCCGTCCTGGCCGCGTCGGCCACCTCGTCGGGGGCCTGCGCGGGCAGCGGGCCGTCCACCGGGTCGTGTGCGAGCAGGGTGAGTACGGCGTCCAGGGGCACCCCGGTGAGGCTGCGCAGCCTCTCGGTCCACGCCTTCGCCGCATCGGCGTACGAGGCTCCCTCGGCCGCTGTCTCCCGACGGCGCTCCTCGGTCCGGGCGCGCGCGTGTTCCGCCTGTTCCTCTAGTCGCTCGCTCGCCGCGTCGGCCTCGTGCGCCTCGGCCTGGGCTCGGCCCGACTGCTCGATCAGCATGCCCAGTTCGGTCACGGTCCGGGCCCGGTTCCTGATCACCGGCCGCACGGCGTCGAGTTGGGCGTCCCAGGCGTGCAGCGCGGTCGTGCACGGCTCGGTGTCGATCGCCAGCGCCTCGGGGTGGTGTACGAGGTGGAAGTCGCCGTCCGGGGAGGTCAGTTCGGCCGTCGTCGCGGGCGCGACCGGCGTGGCGCGGGTGGCGACGGGCTCCCCCAGGTGCACGGGGTCGAGTCCGGACCGTTCGGCCTCACGTACCAACTCGCCGTGTGCCGTGCTCAGTTCGACCAGGTCGGCGCCGAGCCGCCGGGCCTCCTCGGTGAGCCGGCGCGCCGCCTCCTCCTGGTTGCTGTGCGCCTGGCGTACGGACTTGAAGGCGGTGGTGGCCGCGCTGTGCAGGGCGGTGACGGTGGCGCGTTTCTCGGCGAGTTCCGTGAGGCTGCGGTATCCGGTGCTGGCGTGCAGCGCCGCGAGGTCCGTTTCGGCGGCGACCCGCTCCTCCTCCAACGACTCGGTACGGGCGCCGAGTTCGTCCTCCGTCTGCCGGAGTTCCTGCGCCTTGCGCGCCGCGTTGCCCGCGGCCCTGCGGTACTCCGCGAGTCGCTCCAGTTCGCCGTTCGCCCGGTCGGCGCGGCGACGCAACGCGCCGTGGAGATAGCCGCGGTAGGCGGTGAGGAAGGTGCGCAGCGCCTGGTCGGTGCGTTCCAGCCGGCCCAGGTCGGCCCGTACGGCGTCGAGGTCGTCGAGGTTGCGGGCCACCTTCTCCACGACCTCGTCGTCGAGGGCGGGCAGCGTCTCGGCGAGGACGGAGACCAGTCCTCCGGAGTCGATGCGGTCGCCGATGGTGGGGCGGCGCAGCCGGTGGAGGAGGTGCAGGAGGTTGCGGTAGCGCGCCGGATCGCTCAGGCCGAACAGTTCACGGGCGGCCCTGGCCCGGTGTTCGACAGCCCGGTCGGTGACGTTCTCCGGGCCGACGAGGGACTTGAGCCGGTCGACGGGGAGCGGCTGGCCGGCCGGGGCCAGGTCCAGATCGGCACCGACCCGGAGCGGGGTCACGAAGAAGAAGGGCTTCGCCGTCCTGGTCGAGCGGGACGCCCGGACGGCCGCTCCGAGGGTGAGGTGGTGGTCGTCGCCCTCCTCGTCCGTCCGGACGAACTCCACCCAGAGATAGCCCAGCCGGTTGGTCTGTTCGAAGCCGTCGAGCATCAGCCAGAGGAGGGAGGTGCGGCCGGTGCCGGTGGCGTCCAGGGCACGGGCGTCGCCGTCGAGGAGGTACGGCAGCAGCATCTCCAGGGCCTTGGACTTGCCCGCGCCGTTCTTGCCGCGCAGCAGCAGCCGGCCCTCGCCGAAGGCGAACTCCTGCTCGTCGTACTGCCAGACGTTGCGGATACCGGCGCGGTGCAGGCGGTACCGGTTCCGGTGGTGGGCGGCAGCGCGGCTCATCGGGGCGGCTCCTTGAGAATTCCGTTCGTGGGGGAATCGTTCGTGGGGGAATCGTTCGTGGGGAACTGTTCTGAACGGGGCTTGACCTCGACCGTGGTGGCGTACCGGGCCGCGGCGGCGAGCAACACCCAGCCGCCACCACGCTGTTGGCCACGTGCCCCGGAAACGTCCGTGACGGAACGGCCGTCGGTGACCGTCTCCTCGTAGCCCTCGGGCACGCCGTGGCCGTCCGCGCGGACCGGGCCGGCCGGTGCCATCAGGCGCATCCTGGCCAGGAGGTCGAGGACGGCGGCGAGGAATCCGTCCCGGTCCTCCAGGTGGCCACGCATCCAGTTGGCTCGTTTGCCGTACTCCTCGATCAGTTCGTCGAGCAGTCCGGGCAGCAGCCCCTCCGGGACGGGTACGCCGATCACCAGCCGCCCGCCCACCGCCGGGTGCCCGGGGCCGACGGGGCGCAGCCGGTCGGCCAGCCGTGCCACGAGGAGCAGCGCGGCTTGAGCCACCGTGCCCGTGCCGGGGAGATGCAGGTCGGTGAGTTCGGCGTCCGGGTCGATGAGGGCGATGCCCTCGGCGCGGATCTCGGCCTCCAGACCCAGCAGTTCGGAGAACGCCTGGGCCTCGCGGCGCTGCCGGGTGCGCAGCCATTCGCGCTCGGCGTCGGTGAGGTCGTCGAGGAGAACGACGGGGGTTTCGACCAGGCGCCTGCGGACGTACGTACGCGGCCCGCCGAAACCGGGGTCCGCGGCCCGGCGTACGAGGTCCGCACCGTCGCGGCTCTGGGCGAGCGGGCCTGCGACGACTGCCCGCGCGATCTCCCGGTCCACGGTCAGCAGCGCCTCTCCGGCCTGTTCCCCGCTCCGTCCCTCGCCCTGTTCCTCGGCGACGGCCGAGACATGGCCCTCGGTCTCCACCAGCACACCCCAGTCGACGAGTTGGCGCAGCGCGGCGGCGAGTGTCCGGCGCTCGGCCTGCCGCCCGGTGTCGGTGATCTCGATCCCGGCGTCGACGGCCGCGGCCCGCAGATCGGCGACGAGCTGGGAGAGCAGGAGCTGTTCGGGTGCGGTGACGAGGACCGACAGGGCGAGGGCCAGATAGGTGTACGTCCGTGGGGTGAACGGCGTTCCGGTCGACGGACGTTCGAGGCGGTGACCCGAGTCCGGGCCGAGGCCCGCCTTGAAGAGACGGGCGTACGTGGCCTCCACCAGCAGCCGGTATCCGAAGACCTGTTGGAAGCGCTGGGCGAGCCAGTCGGCGTGACGCCTGACCAGGGGGAAGGTGTCGCTGTGCGGCCCGGTGGCGGTGACCAGAGGGTGGGCCAGGAGGAGCCGGGCGGCAGTGCGGCGCTCGGCGGCGAGGGCGACGTCGTGCGCGGAGGGCAGGGGCATCAGGCGCTCGCTTCCTCGGCGGCGGCGGGTGCCGAGTCGCTCCGGACTGCCGAGTCGTTCCGGACCGCCGAGGGGCCCTGGGCTGCCGAGGGACCCTGGACCGCCGAGGGACCCTGGACTGCCGAGACGTGCTCGACGGCCAGGGTGAGGTCGTCCGCGGTCAGGTCGCCGTCCACGGACCGCAGGACCGTGTGCCGGCCCGAGGTGCGCCATACGGTCAGCCGGATGCCGAGGTCCGCGTCGCTCGCGTGCGCGCCGTCGAGCAGGAAACCGTCAGGGGCATTGCCTCCCTGGTCTCCGTGGTCTCCTGTGTCGCCCTTGTGCAGCTGGGCGTTGCCGAGGGCCGCGGTGAGGAGCTCCAGCAGCAGCCGCATGGCCGGGGCGCCGAGTCTCACCTGGTCGAACCTGCCCGACGCGCTGCGCAGCTCGTCGGCCGCCGCCCGCCTGGCCTCGGCCTCCTCCCGGGCCTCCGCCATCAGGCGCCGCTTCTGCTCGGCGTGGTCCTCGGCCGCCGCCGCACGTCCGCGCGGGGCCCTGCTCCCCCGCTCGCGCAACGCCACCGGCACGTCCACGACGGGCCCCGTCCACCAGCTCACGTACGCAGGCACGGTCTGGTCCGGGTCCGGTGCCACGCCGAGGTGCCGTGCCCCGTAGAGCCCGAAGGCGGCGACCGCGAGGTCGTGGGCCTCCGCGGGCTCCGCGGCGTCGAACCAGGCCGCGAGGCGCAGCAGGTCCTTGCGGCGCGACATCTCGCCGGAGGCGGAGCGCAGCATGCGCTTGGCGTTGGCGAGCAGTGACTGGAGGGCGCGCAGGGTGGCGTCCCGGAGCTGGTCCACCTGGCTGCCGTGCAGGAGCCCGTGTTCGTGCCCGCCGCTGTCGGTGAACCAGTCCCGCAGCCCCTCCCAGTCCGCCAGGTCCCGCCCCCGGCTGCGCTGTACGCGAGTCTCGGGCAGCCCGTCGGCGAGCGCCCCGATACCCGCCGCGTGGCCGTCGACACGGGCGAGCAGCTCGGGCAGCCGCGGCCAGAGGGCGTCCAGGTGGGTGGCGATGCGCGGGGCCCTGAAGGAGACGTCCTCGGTGATGGCCTCCACGTAGTCGAGCAGCAGTTCCTTGAAGCCCTGGTACTCGGCTCCGTCGAGGTCGTAGCGGGCCAGGACCTGGCCCAGGTAGGCGTAGAAGTCCCGTACCGACTCGGCGAATTCGGCGAACTGGACGAACAGGGTGCTGATCCGCTCCAGCGCCTGCTGCGGATCCGCGCCGCCCGGCGCCGTGGCCAGCGCGACGATCTCGCGCAGCCCACGGTCGACGAGGGCGAGCAACTCGCTGCTCACCTCGCGCGCGGCGTCCGCCCCGGCCAGCACCTCGTCGGCGTCACGCTGCACCCGCTCCCCCAGCTTGGTCAACTGGTAACGGGACCGGGAGCGCTGGTACTCGGCGATGCTCATCGCCCTGACCGTGTGCGTGCTGCGCAGCAGATTGCCCCAGCGCACCAGCTGCTCGAGCCGGGCGGTGAGTGTCTCGGCGTCGATCGCCGCCCCCGGTCCGCCGGCCCGGCCCAGTTTGGCGAGCACATCGGGGATGGACAGATCCGCGAGCAGCGTGCCGCAGAACACTCGCATCACCGCGACGTACTCCAGTCGCTCGGGCGCGCTGAGATAGCCGTACGCGCTCAGCCGCTGCCACGCGCCGGCGCCGGGCTCCTGCCCTTGCTCCCCGTGCAGCTCGTTCCCCTCCATACCGACGAGCGTACGGACCACCTCTGACACTCCGGTGACAGTCGGAGAAATCAGGCGAGGCCGCCCCATATGAAGCACCGGCGCGAAGCAGGCGCACTCCGGCCCGCCCGTGTGAGACGGCTCACGATTGAGGCGTCGATCAGGGGCGGTGGGGGGAGACTCAGTCAAAAAGGTTCAGGCATCATCTGTGTCGCCCGTCCGCCCTCACCCCTTCTCTTCCTGGACACCACCCCGTCACGCGGACTGGGCACGCTCCCGCTGTCCCGCTTGCTTCGCTCTTCATTTCCCCCCGTTCGCCCCGTTCCGCGTGGGCGCCACGCGGAAGGACGACGCGCGCTGTGTCCTCATTGCCGATAGTCCCCATAGCCCCGCCCGCATCCACGGTCCCGCTCCCTCCCCAGGACGCCACGGACCGCTCCCCCACCGCTGCCCGCCCCTCACGGTTCCCCAGCGCCCGGCACGCTCGCCGGGTGCTCTGTCTGCTGCCGCTCCTGCTCATCGGGATCTGGGCGGCGGACAACTGGCGCGTGCTGCACGACGGGGCCCGACAGCTCACCACCGCCGACCCCGGCTGGCTGGCGATCGGGGGCGCGTTCACCCTGCTGTGCTGGATCTCCGCCGCGTTCGCCCGGCAGGGGGCGATCCCGGAGCGGCTGCCGCCCGGTCTGCTGCTGGCCTCGCAGTTCGCCGCGGGCGCCGCGAACAACGTCCTGCCGGCCGGCCTGGGCGCCCACGCGGTCACCCTCCGCTTCCTGACGGGCCGAGGCATCCCACTGACCCGCGCCACGGCATCCCTCGCCCTGTACTCCCTGGTCAAACCGGTCGCGAAGCTCCTGGTGATCCTCGCGCTGCTGGCCACCTTTCCGACGTCCCTCGGCGCCACCGACCTCCTCCCGGACGGCGGAACCCTGCTGCCCATCGGCGTGGGCGTGGTCGCCGCAGTGGTCGCCGTGACACTGCTCCTGACCCTCGTACGTCCGCTGCGGCGCCCCCTGCTCGACGGTCTGCGCACCGCCCTGACCGACGCGCGACGGCTGCACACCCGGCCCGCCCGGGTCCTCGCGCTCTGGGGCGGCGCCGCGGGCTTCTCCCTGTGCCAGGCGGCGGTACTGGCCAGCGTCGGAGCCTCGCTCGGCCTGCCGATCCCCTGGCCGGACGTCCTCTTCGCCTACCTCGCCGCAAGCGCCGCGGTCGGCGCCGTACCCGCCCCGGCCGGAATCGGCCCGGTCGACGCGGCCCTGGTCTTCACACTGGCCGCCCTGGGCGCCCCCCTGTCCCTGGCCGCCGCAACGGTCGTCGGCTTCCGCGTCCTGACGGTCTGGCTGCCGCTGCTGCCGGGGGCGCTGGTGCTGTCGTTGTTGGTGCGGAACAAGGTGTTGTGAGGGGGCGGGGGGCTGTGGTGCACCCCGGTGGTGATGCGCCCGGTGCTGGGGCGCGCCTGGGTACGGTGGCACGCCCGGTGGCGTGACGCACGCGGTGGTGTGACGCGCCGAGGTGCTCCGACCCACCCGGTGCCGTGACCCACGCCGGTGCGATGACCGGCCAGGGAGGGCGAACCCACCCAGGTGCCGTGACCCACCCCGGTGCGGTGAAGCACCCCGGTGCCTAGGACCCGCCGAGGTGCTCTGACGCACCGGGTGCTGTGACTCACTCGGGTGTGGCGAAGCGCCCGGCGCCGTGACTCATCCAGGTGCCGTGACGTGCCCGGCGCGGTAACGCGCCAAGCCTCGTGGCGTACGCCGCTCTCAGTCCCTGCGGGCCACCAGGCGGTACGCGTTGGAGACGCCGAGGCGGTGGGAGAGTGGGCGGACGGCGAAGCGGTCCAGGAGGGTGGCCAGGATCAGGGGCGGGACGCCGGCCAGCAGCAGGAGGCCGCGTAGGGTGCGGCGCCAGGCGTTCGGGGGCTGGGGGAGCCACGGGAGGTTGTCGCGCGGGGCCGTGTTGTCCAGGGCCAGCCAGACTGCGGCGAGCAGGTCCACCGGGTCGTGCGGCTCCGCGTGCTGCTCCAGGACGACCGTGAAGCCCAGGTCGGTGAGGCGTTGCCGGAGGTTGTCGACGGGGACGAAGTGCAGGTGCTGGGGCTGGAGCCAGGGCAGCCACCAGCGGCCGAGGAGACGGGCGTACCGGCTGTCCGGGTCGGGGACCTCGATCACCACGTGGCCGCCGGGTCGGATCGCCTGCCGGGCGGCCTCCAGCTCCAGCGGGGGTTCCGTGCTGTGCTCCAGGTAGTGGAACATGCTGACGACGTCGTAACGGGCGGCCAGTTCGGGGGCCAGTTCCGTGAAGCTTCCCCGGTAGCCGCGCTCCACCCGACCCGCCCGCTCGGCGAGCTCCGCGCCGTCGGTGAAGTCGAGCCCGTCGAAGGTCGTACCGGTGTGGACGTTCCGGGCGGCCTCGCAGAAGTGGCCGTGGCCGGTGCCGACGTCGAGCCAGGTCTTCGGCGCGTCATCGAAGGGGAGCAGGGCGCGGGCCCGCTGCTCGTACATCTTCGTGCGGCCCGCGAAGGTGTTGCCGAGCTGCTTCTCGCCGAGTCCGTCGTAGAAGTCGCGGTAGTAGAACTCCAGCCCGGCGGCGCTGAGCCGGGGGTTCTGGAAGGTGTGCCGGCAGTCCTGGCAGCGGTCGAGCACGAACCGTCCGGGCTTGTGCTGGAGCAGGTCGGTGGTCCGAAGGCGCGTCTCCAGGCGGGCCGAGCCGCACCAGGGGCAGGTGGTGCGCGGGGGTTCGAAGAAGCGGTCGAGGCCGAACGCCAGGTCGGCCTGGTAGGTGGGCCGGAGGGCTGCGACCTGCTCCGCCTTGTCATCGCCCTTGCTCTTGCCCGTGCCGTCGGCCTTGCTCTTGCCCGTGCCGTCGGCCTTGGCGTCGGACTTGCCCTCGGTCTGTGGCTCGTGCTCGTCGTCGCTCATGCCGTCGTCTCCTTCATGCCGTCTCAGGCCGTCTTCTGGGCGGGCGCGCCGATGGCGAGTCGCTCAAGATGGGCGGCCGCCGTGGAGGCACCCCCGGCGGCCCGGAACGCGGTACGGATCCGGCCCGCGGCGAAGCGGTAACCGGGCTCGTGCAGTACGGCGTCGATCGCGGCGCCCAGTTTCGGCGCGGTGACCCGCCCGAACCGCACCCGGATGCCCGCCCCGGCCTCGACGACCTGACCGGCGACCACGGGCTGGTCGTCCCGGATGGGCGCGACGACGAGCGGCACCCCGTGCCAGAGCGCCTCGCACACGGTGTTGTGCCCGGCATGGCAGACGACGGCGTCGACCCGTTCGAGAAGCGGGAGTTGGGGGACGGAGGGCACGATCAGGACGCCCTTGTCCTCCCCGGCACTGTCGAGTGCTCCTGCCGGGTCGACGATGACCGTCTGCGTCCGGTCCGCCCGCTCGCGTGCGGCCGTCTGACACTCGCTCAGGAACCGTGCGCCGACATCGGTGTTGGCGGTGCCGAGGGTGACGAGGACCGTCGGGCGGGCGGGGTCGAGCCAGTCCCAGGGGAAGCCGGGCGGGGCGGGCCGGTCGGCGACGGACGGGCCGACGTAGCGGATCTGGTCGCCGATCCGAGCCTCCGGGCCGACGAACTCCGGTGTACTGAAGGCGAGTACGAGGTGCGGGGAGAACCGTGGATCGGCGGAACCGGGGCTCCCGATCCGTTCCCGGAGGCCGCCCAGCAGCTCGTTCAGCCACTCCTCGACCTTGGGCATGCCGGAGAGTACGTCGGTGAACTCGGCGGAGGTGGTGGCCGAGGTGGCCCAGGGCAGACCCAGCCGCTCGGCGACGAGGCCTCCGGCCAGGGCCTGTTGGTCGGCGACGACGACGTCCGGCCCGAACTCCCGCACGGCGGCGGCGACTCCGGGGGCCATCTCTTCGGCGAGCGGCGCGAGGAAGCGTTCCCAGAGGAACTTCAGCGCCTCGGGTCCCCGCAGGTCCGGCGGACGTACACCGTCCCCCGAGCCGGGGACGGGCCCCGCGCACGGGAAGACGGTGGCGTCCGCTCCGGCGAGCCTGCGCACCAGCTCCGGATCGGCGCACGCCCAGGCCGACTCGTGCCCGCGCGCGGCGAGTTCGGCGGCCACCCCGACGGCCGGGTTGATGTGCCCGACCAGCGGCGGCACGACGAACAGGAACCTGGAGCTGGAACGGCTCACCGCGCGTCCGCCCCCGCCAGCTCGACCGGAACGGGACCGGCGGAGCCATGGATGAGCGACAGGATGTGCCCGCCCACGGTCCCCGACGCCTCGACGAGCACGGAGTGTTCGTGTCCCGGCACGACGACGGTCCGGCAGTCGGGCAGCAGCGCCTCCAGCCAGGGCGCGTGCTCGGCGAGGTCGGAGTCACCCCCGTACAGACCAAGTACCGGACAGCGTACGGACGTTATCTCTGTCTCCGTCAGGACGCGGCTGGCCGGGATGTCCTGGGCGAGGGTCGTCTCGCGGGCCAGCCGGGCGGCGCCCTTGGCCAACCGGGCGGTGTTCTGGCTGCGGTTGGCGGTGATCCAGGCGATGGCGTCGGCCTCGTTGTGGGCGAGTTCGTGCATGACCCGGCCGAGGATGCCGTCGAGTTTGCCCGCCCAGGCGGGAGTTGCCGGTTCCGACTCGATGAGGGAGACGCTGGCGGCGCGCTCGGGGTGGCGGGCCGCGTAGCCGAACGCGACTGTCCCGCCGTAGGAGTTGCCGACGAGATGGACCGGGCCTGTCACCTCCAACCGGTCGAGGAGTGCCTCCAGGTCGTCGATGTTGTCGTCGAGGGTGTAGCCGGTCGCGGGGCGGGTGGAGCGGCCGTGGCCGCGCAGGTCGTACATGACGACGTCGATGCCGGAGGCGGCGAACGCCGGTGCCACGGTGAAGTAGTAGCTGGCCAGGCTGTCGGTGAGCAGGCCGTGCACGAGTACGGCGGTGGCGGTGACCGGCCGTTCGCCGCGCGGCCCGATGCGCTGGGCGTGCAGTCGCAGGCCGTCCCCGATGTCGACGATCGCCATGGTCAGCCCGCCTCCGCCGCTTTGAGACTGGCGACGACGTGCTCGACGAGCCGCCCGACGGTGAGTTCGATGATCTCGTCGAACTCCATCCCGGCCAGGAACTCGGCGAAGTTGACCCGGTTGCCGTACTTCTCCTCCAGCAGCCCGGCCAGGGTCACCAGGTCGATGCTCTCCAGCTCCAGGTCGCGGTTGAAGGTGGTGTCCATACGGATCTCGACGTCGTCGAGGCCGTACTCGTCGAGGAGGGTCGCGAGCATGCCCGCGATGTCGGCGAGCACGGCCTCCTCGTCGGCGGTCCCGATCTTCTGCCCGTTGAGGCTCATAGCTCCAACTCCCTTTCCTCTACTGCGTCTGCTGCCTCTGCTGCCTCTGCTGCTTCCGCTGTGGCTGATCCGGTCGTCCAGGCGACGACGTACTCCCTCTCCGGCAGTCCGGGGAGATTGCCGGTGCGCTCGTGGTGCACGGTGTAGGCGGGCGCGAGCCGCCCGGAGACCAGCAACCTGTCGGCGGCCGGCACCTCCCGTACGGCGAAATCCCTTGGCCTGCCCCCGAATCCGGTGCCCTCCGCCTTCGCGACCGCTTCCTTGGCGGCCCAGAACCGGGTGAACCAGAGCGCCTCGGACTCGCCGGTGGCGACGGACTGGGCGCGGAGGAGGGCGAGTTCGGCAGGGTTGAGGGCGGTGGTGAGGGTCGAGGCGTCGCGGTCGGCGACTTCCTCGATGTCGATACCGGGCCCGGTACTGGAGGCGCCGGGGACGGAATCGGTCCGGCGCGGCCGTACGATCGCCACCCCCGCCTCGGCCCGGTGGGCGAGCGAGATGTCGAGCGGGGGCAGGGTCCGACCGTGCACCCCGGTGACGTACGGCCGCCCGGAGGCGTCATTGTGCACGCGGATCTCGGCCGGGAACACGTCCCCTTCCCCCTCCCGCTCCCAGAGCCACCGCCGGACGGCGTCCTTGGCCGCGATCCGGCCGAGCAGCCACTGCCGACGACCCCGCGGCGCGTGCCGCTCGTACAGCGAACGCTCCTCGCCGCCGAGGGAGTTGCGCATGATGAGGTCGCGGGAGGCGAGGTCGGGCCAGCGCTCGTGGAGGAGTACCCAGGCACCCGGCCGACCCTCGGAGAGGGTGTTGCGCTCGGGGAAGCGTTCGACGGGCCGGGTCTGCGGATCGTTGTCGAAACGCCGGTCCTGCCAGCCGCTCAGCACGGCCCAGACCCGGCCGCCGACGGTGAGTTGAACGTCGGCTTCGAGGAAGGTGTCGGTGAGTGTCGTGATCCGTACGAAGCAGTCGACGTCGGTGCCGGGGGTGGGATGAGCCCCGTAGAACCGCATCTCCCGCATGCCCACCGGAAACACGACCGTCCGCGCGGTGCGAGTCGCCATGATCCAGTACCCGAGGATCTGCCCGACGTTGTCGAGAAGGGACCCGGGCGCGGGCGGGGTGGTGATGACTCCCCGTACGTGCGACTCACCCATCGCGGTCAGCTCGGTGACCCCCTGGAACGCCGGTCCGTGGAACATCCAGCGCTCGGAGTAGAGCTGGGCGGCGGTGTGGTCGGGGGCGCGTTCGCTGGAGGGGGCGATGGGCCAGGGGGTGGGCCGGGTCGCGGGGTCCGGATACGCCGGGGCGAGTTCGACGGTGGCTCGGGCTCGGGGGCCGAAGGAGACGGCACGGTGGGTGGGGGTGTCGGGGACGGGGGTGACTGTCACGTCCACGTCGAGGGGCGGGGTGGCGGTGAGCCACTGATCGAACCGGGCGTTGTGAACGGCGACGGCTATGGGCGGGGGCCCGGGTTCCGTCTGCTCCGCCGCTTCCGCTGTCTCCGCTGCTTCCATGATGCGCTGCACGATCGTCGTGGCCGGGACGACCGGCCAACGGTCGGCGACGTCCGGCCAGCCTGGACGCTGCGGGAAGAAGCAGTGGTCGAGGAGGTACGGCATGGTCTCCGGGGATACGTGGACCGTGGTGCGCCAGGAGGGTGGGGTGGGCTCGGTGGGTTGGGGTGGAGGGAGCGGTCGTCGGCCGGGGATGGTGGACCGGGGTTCCGGTCGTCCGCCGGGGGCGGTGGAACGGAGGTGCGGAGCCGGGGACAGGGGTGCGGGCGCGCGGAGGCCCTGAGCAGGGTGGGGCACGCCGGCCGGAGTGGCGGTGGGCGGTGCGGACAGCCCGGTCGGCGTGGCGAAAGCCTGTCGGAAAGCCCCGGTGGATGCGGGGCCAGCCGGGACAGCGGGGTCAGCCGGGCCCGGGGTTCCGACAGGGCCGACAGGGCCGACAGGGCCGACGGTCGAGGGGATCCCGGCGGTCGAGGGGATCCCAGTAGGCCCGGCGGCCCGGCCAGGCCCGGCGATCCCGGCAGGCCCGGCGAACCCGGGGATTCCGGCGGCTCCGGGGGTCCTGGCGGGGCCGACGGACCCAGCAGTCGCGGGGTTTCCGGCGGTCCCAGCGGGACCGCCGGTCGTGGGGATCCCAGGAGGGCCAGAGATCCCGGCGGGACCGCCGGTCGTGGGGATCCCAGGAGGGCCAGAGATCCCGGCAGGCCCGGCGATCCCACCGGACCAGACGGGCCCGCCAGAGCCGACGGGCCCTGTGGTCCTGGGAATCCCGGCGCTCCCGGAGTCCCCGGCAGGGCCGCCCAAGTACCGGGCGGCGCCGCCCGCGTAGTCCGCAGCGGCGCCAGGTCGGCGACCGGCCGCGCCGATCAGCTCGGCGGCGGTGTCCGCCGTCTCCCGCAGCAGGGCGCGGAGTTCGGCGGCGGCCGGGAAGCGATCCGCGAGGGCGTCCAGCGGTGATGTCGGTCCGACGGTGCCTGGGAGGCCGACAACACCGGGTGTTTCCGGGGCACCCAATACCTCTGCGCCACCCGTCTGTTGAGCCGACACGTGCGTCGAGGCGGCGTCCACCGGAGGCGTCAGCCCGCCCGTCCCCGGGAGGCTGTCAGTACTGGACGTCCCCGTGGCCCCCAAAGCTCCTGCGGAACGCGTCCATTGAGCCGACACCGGCGTCGAGGCGGTGTCCGACGGCGACGTCGGCCCGACGGTACCCGGGAGGCCGTCAGCACCGGACGACTCCGTGGCCCCCAAGGCTCCTGCGGAACGCGTCCGTTGAGCTGACACTGGCGTCGAGGCGGCATCCAACTGCGACGTCAGCCCGACCGTCCCCGGAAGGCCGGCAACACCGGACGACTCCGTGGCCCCCAATGCCCCTGCGGCACGCGCCCATTGAGCCGACACCGGCGACTGACCGGCGCCCTGCAGCGCGGCGGCAGCCGGAGCTCCCGTGGCCGAAGGCCCCGCCAAGCTCCGCCCCGGAGTCAGTTCCGCGCGCAGTCCGGCGAGCGTCCCCTCGTCGAGGGAGACGAGGGCGCCGCCCAGGTCCAGCCGGACCGGCGGTCGGGCTGACGATCGGACTGACGGCCGGTCCCCTCGCACGGGGCTTCCGGCGCCGGCCGGTTCCGTGGAGCGGTCGGAGGGACCGGCGACGTGGGGAGCGGCTGCGTTGCCGGTGGCCGGCCTCCTGGCGGGCGACGGCAGCGCCGGTGTCGTCGCCTGCCCCGTCACCCACAACGCCGTTGCCACGCGCCGGAGTTGCGCGAGGCCGTCGCGGTGCGGGGAGTTGGCGGCGACGACCAGATGATCGTGCCCGGACAGCGTGTCGCCGATGAGGGAGCCGAGCTGGCCGGTGCCGACCTGGATGAAGGTCCGGTGCCCGGCCGCGTACATCGCCTCGACCAGCTGCCGGAATCGCACCGGTTCCAGCAGATGCCGTACGAACAGCTCACGCACCGCCGATTCGCCCGACGGGAAGGGCGCCGCCGTCGTCCCCGACCAGACCGGAACCGTCGGCGGCCGGAGCCGGAAGCTGCTCGCGGCCTGCTCGATCGGGGCCAGATACGGCGCCAACATCGGTGTGTGGAAGCCCGATTGGAAGGGCAGCACCTGGCTCAGCACACCCCTCGCCCGGAACGCCCGTACGAACTCATCGACCGCCGCCTCCGGACCGCACACCATCGACTGGTTGGGCGCGTTGTCGTGCGAGAGCACGATTCCGGCGTCCGCCCAGCCCTCCTCGGCGAGTGCCGTGAGGACCCGTTCGGCGGGTGCGCCGATCGCCCCGAAGGCCAGCCCAGGCACGGTCACCGAGTCGGGGTCGAAGGTCGCCATGAAGGCGCCGACCTCGTCACCGTCGTACAGCCCGGCGGCCGCCATGGCCGTCCATTCGCCGACGCTGTGCCCGGCCACCGCGTCCGGCACGACGCCCATGCGGCGCAGCGCCCGGTCGAGCAGCAGCCCCACCCCGACGACCCCGAACCCGTGCCGGCCGACGTCCCCGACCTCGGCCCGTTCGTCACCGGCCGCCAGTACGCCGTCCAGGCCGAAATGCGCGGCGATGTCGTCGACGCGAGGGTCGAAGTCGCCCTCCAGGCCGGGGAAGACGAAGGCAAGCCCTCCCAACTCCCCTTCCCTGTCCGCTTCCCTGACCGCCCGTAGCGGCTCCGGGCGGAACCAGACATCGCTACGCCCGTGCCACGCCCGCCCCTTGGCGACCGCCCGGCGCGCCAGCGTGAGCCGCTTCGCGGTCGGGTCGACGATCCCGAGCCGGGTCCGCCCGGCCTGCGGATGCGTACGGGTGGCGTCGAGACCGGCGGCGAGTACGGCCGTGTCGTCCGCGTCGAGGAGGGCGGCGAGGCCCTCGGGGGACTCGGCGGCGAGCAGCAGGACACGCTCGGGCTCGACGACGGTCACCGAGGGCACGGGCGCCGATCGCACAGGGGTCGATGCCGTCGGCGCCGATAGCGCGGGAGTCGACGGCACGGAGGCCGATGCCATGTGCGCTGGCGCCCCAGCGGGTGACGGCACGGGCGCCGGCGCCCCAGCGGGCGATGACACGAGGGCCGATGGCCCGCGTACCGAAGACCCGGTCGCCGCCGCCGTCCTCCTCGCACGCGCCCCCGGCGCCTCCTCCAGCACCACATGCGCGTTGATCCCACCGAACCCGAACGCGTTCACCGCAGCCCGCCGCACCGGCTGCTCGGCCGTCGTCTCCCAGGGCGCCGCCCTGTCCAGCGGGCGGAAGCGGGTGGCCGCGAGGGCCGGGTTCGGGTCGTCGCAGTGGAGGGTGGGGAGGAGCATGCCGTGGTGGACGGCGAGGGCGGCCTTGACCAGGCCGGCCACCCCGGCGGCCGGCATGGTGTGCCCGATCATCGACTTCACGGAGCCGATCACCGCCGTGCCACCACTGCCAGCCACACCCTCCCCCGGCCCGAACACCTCGGCCAGCGTGGCCAGTTCGGCCGCGTCTCCGGCGGGGGTCGCCGTGCCGTGGGCTTCGAGGAGGCCCAGCGAGCCGGGCTCGGCGGGGTCGAGTCCGGCGGCGCGCCAGGCCTGGCGTACGGCGTGGGTCTGGCCGCCGGGGTCGGGGTTGACGAGCCCGGCGGCGCGGCCGTCGCTGGCCACGCCGGTGCCCCGGATGACGGCGTAGATCCTGTCTCCGTCGCGCTCGGCGTCCGCGAGGCGCTTGAGGACGACCACGCCGGTGCCCTCACCGATGAGGATGCCGTCGGCGCCCCGGTGGAAGGGGCGGATGCGCTGGCTGGGCGAGAGGGCGCGGAGCTGCGAGAACACGCTCCACAGGGTGATGTCGTGGCAGTGGTGGACTCCGCCGGCCAGCATCAAGTCGCAGCGGCCCGAGGCCAGTTCGTTCACCGCCTGGTCCACGGCCACCAGCGAGGAGGCACAGGCCGCGTCCACGGTGTACGCCGGTCCGCGCAGGTCGAGCCGGTTGGCGACGCGGGAGGCGGCGAGGTTGGGCACCAGCCCGATCGCCGACTCGGGGCTGTCCGGACCAAGGCGGTCCGTGAACGCCGTACGGACGCGGTCCAGTTGGGCGGGATCCAGGTCCGGCAGCAACTCCCCGAGCGTGCGGACGAGTTGACCCGCCGTACGGACCCGCTGGTCGAGCCGGACCAGGCCGGGGGTGAGATAGCCGCCCCGGCCGAGGATCACGCCGATCCGGTGCCGGTCGGGCAGCCAGCCGGTCAAGTCCCCGCGCTCCTCGCCTCCTTGCTGCGTGTCGGCGAGGGCGGCGGCGGACACGTTGAGGGCGATGAGCTGGTCCGGCTCGGTGCCGGACACGGAGTTCGGCATGATCCCGAACCGGGTGACCTCCACCTCCGCCAGCTCGTCCACGAACCCACCGCGCCGGCAGTACACC
This sequence comes from Streptomyces sp. GQFP, assembly GCF_021545335.1. GTDB lineage: Bacteria > Actinomycetota > Actinomycetes > Streptomycetales > Streptomycetaceae > Streptomyces. The sequence goes on from NZ_CP089312.1 coordinate 2,913,987, forward strand.
TGGTCGGCGACGGCACGGTCACCGGCGGAGTCCGGCCGGTAGTAGGCATCCGCGTCCCAACGCCCGTCCGGTACCTCGGTGATGGCGTCCGTACCGGCGAGCAGGTTCCGCCAGTAGGCGTCGAGGTCGGCGGCGCCGGGCAGCAGCACCGACATGCCCACGATGGCCACGGGCGTCGACGTACCGTCCGCCGGCCGCGTTTGACGTTCCGTCATGTCGGTTACCAGCCCGACGAGGTGTAGACGACGGCGCCCGCCGACTCCTCGCCCCAGGCCAGTTCACGGAGCAGCGCGGCCGTGCCCTCCTCGGGGTCGATGAGCCTGACCCCGCGCCGGGCGTACTCGCGCCCGAGTTCGGGGGTCACCATGCCGGTGTGGCCGCCGGTCGGCGCCCATGGCCCCCAGTGCACGGTCAGGGCCCGCTGTCCGCTGCGGGCCGCCCAGGCGGCGCCGAGGCTCTGGAGGGCGTCGTTGGCGGCGGCGTAGTCGACCTGGCCCCGGTTGCCGAGGACGGCGGAGATGCTGCCGAACAGGACGGCGAAGGAAGGGCTGTTGGGGAGTTGTTCCAGTGCGGCGAGCAGGGTTTCGGCGCCGTTGGTCTTCGTCCCGTACACGCGCTGGAAGGACTCGGCGGTCTTCTCGGCGATGAGCCGGTCCTCGATCACCCCGGCCGCGTAGACGACCCCGTCGAGGCGGCCGTGTTCGGCGTGGATCTCCTTGACGGCCTGGAGCGCCGCGTCCTGTTCGCGGAAGTCGACGGAGTGGTAGCGGGCCTGGCTGCCGAGGGCCTGGAGTTCTTCGAGGGTGGCGGTGATCTCCCGCTGGGCGAGCAGGAGTTCGGCCTCGCGGTTGATCTCGGCGGGCTTCAGTCCGCCCCGGGCAGCGAGCACCGCGCGCAGTTCGGCCTGCGTACCGGCGGCTGCCGTGGCCGCGTCCTCCGGGCCCTCCGGCGCGGGGGTGCGGCCGAGCAGTTCGATCCGGCAGCGGGAGGCGGAGGCCAGCGCGGCGGCGAACTTCGCGGTGATGCCCCGCGCCCCGCCGACCAGCAGCACCACGCTGTCGCGGTCCAGTCCGACGGCGGCGGCCTCGGCGGCACCCTCCCCGGCGGGTCCGGCGCCGGTGGTGCCGAGGGCGCCCAGCGGGGTCTCGACCAGCTCAAGTCCGTGCCGTCCGGCGGCAGTTCGCAGGACGACCGGGGTCCGGTCGGAGGCGAGCAGCTCGGCGAGCAGGGCCTCGGCGACGGCACCCGCACCTGCCTCTCCCGCCCCGAGGTCGATGATCCGCGCGTCCGTCTCCGGGTACTCCCGGGCGACCGTCCGGAAGAGCCCGTGCAGCCCGGCAGACCTCAACTCGCCCTCGTGCGCAGCGCCTTCCCCGGCCACCCGCACCGCGAACAGCCAGCGCGGGCCCAGCCCCAGGGCCGCCTTGAACACCGGAAACGCCTCGGGCAGCACCGGCGGCCGTGAGGCGGCCAGCGGGTCGAGATACAGCACCCCGTCGACCGGCCCGTCCGCCTCGGTCAGCAGGTGCTCCGCGCCGAGGGCCACCGCGTCGGCGCCATGCCCGACGAGCCGCGCCACGACCTCCCGGGCCACCGCACCCCCGTCGTCGTCACCGAGAACCACGAACCGCTTACCGCCGAGTACGGCGGAGAAATCGACCTCTCCGTCCTGCTGCTCCAGCAGCACAGGCCGCAACTGGAACCGCTTCGGCGCCTCACCGACGACCTCAGGCGACGCGTCGGCCACCGGCTCCTCGGCCTCCTGGGCTTCGGCTCCCGGCCCGGTGAGCCGCGCCGCCAGCCACCCGGTGACCGAGGCCGCCGTACGAGCCTTGGCAAGGTCCTCCAGTTCGGCATCGTCGAGCGCGGTGATGTCACCGCCGCCCCCGACCCCGAGCCGCTGCGCCAACTCGCCCGCGATCTCGGCCCGCTTGATCGAGTCGATACCGAGATCCGCCTCCAGATCGAGATCCGGCTCGATCATGTCCACGGGATATCCGGTGCGCTCACTGATGATCTCCAGCACCACACCCAACACATCCGCCTCCGAGAACCCCACGGCGGCAGAAACAGGAGCGGCAGCAAGAATGGGCGCAGTCACGGCCGTTGTGGTGAGCCGCGCCGCGAGCCACGCCGTCACCGCAGCCGCCGTACGAGCCTTGGCGAGGTCCTCCAACTCGGCATCACCGAGCGAGGTAATGCCCGCACCCGCACCCGCACCCCCAACCCCAACCCCGAGCCGCTGCGCCAACTCACCAGCAATCTCGGCCCGCTTGATCGAGTCGATACTGAGATCCGCCTCCAGATCGAGATCCGGCTCGATCATGTCCACCGGATACCCCGTGCGCTCACTGATGATCTCCAGCACCACACCCAACACATCCGCCTCCGAGAACCCCACGGCGGCGGGGGCCGGAACGGGAGCGGGTACGGCGTACAGCGCGGGCGGATACGTGGGCGCGGGTACCGGGACCGTTTGCACAGGCACGGGCTCCGGTGCCACCGCCGGGCCGGGTATCCACTGCCCGGGCGCCGCGCCGAAGTACGTGAGGAGTACGTCCCGTTGGGCGGCGACCATCTCGCGGCTGGTGCGGAGGAACTCGGAGATCAGCGCGTCCCTGCCGTCGGCCCCGGGGATCCCGCCCTGGTGATTCGCGGTCACTGTCGTCGTCTCCAGTACGCGTCGGGCCGGTGCGAGGGCACCGGGGAGGAGGTCGCCGGCGGCGGTGCGGACCAGGTGGCCGTCGACCGTCCAGCCGGGCCGCTTGGGCGCCTTGGTCCGGGTCGCGTCGACGGCGTCGCGCCCGTGGAACAGCCAGCCGGTGCGCACCGGCAGCCCCGCGACGGCCAGTTGGGCCAGCGCGTCCAGCCAGCCGCGCAGTCCGCTCTCGGGCCGCGGTTCGCAGGCGACCGTGCGGTGCGGGCGGTCGCCGAGGATCTGGCCGACCAGCCGGGTCAGTACGGAACCGGGTCCGGCCTCGACGAAGATCCGGGCGCCCGCCTCGTACATGGCCTCGATCTGGGCGACGAAACCGACGGGGGCGCCGATCTGGGCGGCGAGTTCGGCGCGTACCGCGTCGGCGTCGGTGCCGTACGGGGTGGCCGTGCGGTTGGACCAGACCGTGAACTCGGGTGCGTGGACGGGCTGCCCCGCCAGTGCCGTCGCGAAGCGCTCCCCCGCCCCGGCGACCAGCGGGCTGTGGAAGGCACAGGCGACGGGGATGCGCTTTGCGCCGAGCCCGGCGGCACGCAGCAGCCGTACAGCTGCCTCGACCGCCTCCGTCGGGCCCGAAATCACCGTCTGCTTCGGCGAGTTGTGGTTGGCGACGACGACCGAGGCGGGCGCGTCGGCGGCGCGCAGGGCCGCCACGACCTCCTCGGCGCCCGCCGACACCGCCGCCATGGTGCCCGGGTCGTCGCCGTTGGCCTCGTCGGCGGCGGAGAGGATCGCGGTCGCTCGCTCCGCGCTCAGCGCGAGGAGGGCCTCCGGGTCGAGGGCGCCGGCCGCGCTGAGGGCGACGAGTTCGCCGTAGCTGTGTCCGGCGGCCATGTCCGGGCGTACGCCTGCCGTGGTGAGCAGGGCGTGTGCGGCGAGGCCCGCGATGCCCAGGGCAGGCTGGGCGACCCGGGTGTCGGTGAGGGCGGTGTGCTGGTGGTCGCGGGTGGTGTCGTCGAAGGCGGTGGGCGGGTAGAGGGCGTCGGCGTGGTCGCGGCCGAGCTCCAGGTAGTACTGGAGTTCCGGCAGGGCGACGAACACGTCGGCGAGCATCCCGGTCCGCTGGCTGCCCTGTCCGGGGAAGAGGAAGGCGACCTGGCCGGAGGCCTCCGCCGGGGCCTGGGCGGCGAGATGGATGCCCGCGCGCGGGTCGTGCTCCCCTGCCAGTGCCCGCCGCAGCTGCCCGACGAGCCCCTCCGTGTCCGTCGCCACGACCGCCACCTGTACGGGGTCGTGCCGGGCGTCGGAGCGGCGGGAGGCGGCGAGTGCGAGGTCCCGGAGCCGCCAGGCGGACTGCTCGTCCTCCGCCGCCTTCAGTACGTCCTCGATGGCGCGCCGGGCTCCCGCCGGGTCGGCCGCCCGGAACATGAACAGCTCGGCCGGCCAGGCGTCGAGCGCGTGCACGGGCGGGGCGGAGTCCGCGTACGCCTCAAGCACCACATGGAAGTTGGTGCCGCCGAAGCCGAACGCGCTGAGCCCCGCGACCCGTTCCGCCGCCGGAGCCGCCCAGGGCCGCGCCTGGTCGTGGAAGGCGAACGGGCTGCTGCCCTCCTCCCAGGCGGAGTTGGGCTTGCTGACGTGCAGGGTGGGCGGCTTGACCCCGGTGTGCAGGGCAAGGACGGTCTTGATGAGCCCGGCGAGACCGGCGGCGCACTTGGTGTGCCCGATCTGCGACTTCACCGAACCGAGGGCGACTGCGCCCGACTTGGCGCCCGCCTCGCTGAACACCTCACTCAGGATGGTGAGTTCGGTACGGTCACCGACCACGGTCCCGGTGCCGTGCGCCTCGACGAGCCCGACCTCGGCGGGCGAGACACCCGCGTTGCGGTACGCCCGCTGCAGCGCGGCCCGCTGCCCTTCGGGCCGGGGAGCCGTCAGCCCGAGCGAACGCCCGTCGCTGGAACTGCCGACGCCCTTGATGACGCCGTAGATCCGGTCGCCGTCGCGCTCGGCGTCGGCCAGCCGCTTGAGGACGACACACGCGACGCCCTCCCCCAGCGCGATCCCGTCCGCCGAGCTGTCGAAGGCGCGCGAACGCCCGGTCGGGGACAGTGCGTGCACGGAGGAGAAGAGCACGTAGTCGTTGATGCCGTTGTGCAGATCGGCGCCGCCGCACAGCACGACATCGCTGGTCCCGCCCACCAGCTCCTTGCAGGCCACGTCGACGGCGGCCAGGGACGAGGCACAGGCCGCGTCGACCGTGTAGTTGGCGCCGCCGAGGTCGAGCCGGTTGGCGATCCGCCCGGAGATGACGTTGGCGAGCATGCCCGGGAAGGAGTCCTCGGTCAGCTTCGGCAGCTGGTCCACGAGTCCGTCCGGCACCTTGCCGTAGTACGACGGCAGTACGGCTCTCAGCGTGCCCGCGTTGGACAGGTCGCTGCCCGCCTCCGCGCCGAAGACGACCGAGGTGCGCGAGCGGTCGAACTCCCGCCCCCGCTCGCCGTATCCGGCGTGGGCGAGGGCCCGCCGGGCGGCTTCGAGGGCCAGCAGCTGGACGGGCTCGATGCTGCCGAGCGAGGTGGGCGGAATGCCGTACGACAGCGGGTCGAAGGGGATGCGGGGCAGGAAACCGCCCCACTTGGACGGCGTCACGCCACCGTCCCCGTCCGTCGCCGAGTAGTGCACGGCGGGGTCCCAGCGGTCGACCGGTACCTCGCCCACCGCGTCATGGCCGCCGAGGACGTTCGCCCAGAAGGCGGCGAGGTCGGGGGCGTCCGGGAACATGCAGGCCATGCCGACGACAGCGACATCGAGGGGCGCGGGGGCCTCGGCCTCTTCAGGAGGACGCACCCCGAGCCGCTCCCGCAGCTCCGCCGCCTGTCCGGTGAGGAAGTCGGCGGCGCCGTCCGCCACGGAGTGGTGCAGCGCGTCGACGGTCGTGGTCGCCGAACGCAGTACGGCCACCTCCCCGGCCATGAACATGCCCTCGGCGAGCTGCCGTTGCTCGTCCACGGCCGCCAACTCGCCCTCGGCGTCCCGCTCGATGCCCTTGCTCGCGATCCGGAGCCGCCCGACGTTGAGCCGTTCCAGCTGCTCCCAGATCTGTCGCTCGGGCACCCCGTTCGCCCTCAACTCCGCCTCGAACTCGCGGTAGTTGTCGCTGAACGGGCTGGGCACGCAGCGGGTGGCGTGACCGGGCGCCGTCTCAAGGAGCGCGGTGGCGGTCGCCTCGACGACCTGCTGCTGGAAGAGCGGCTGAACCGCTCCGCAGGACACGGCCTCCTCGGTGAACAGGTAGGCGGTGCCCATCAGCACGCCGACGGCCGCACCGCGCGCGGTCAGCGGGGCGGCGAGTGCGGCGACCATCGCGGCGGACCGCTCGTCATGGACGCCACCCGCGAAGAACACCTCGACCTGCTCGGCGGCATCCTCCCCGGCTGCCGCCGACCAGTCCTCGATGACGGCGAGTTGGGCCTCCCAGAGCGGAAAGCTGCCGCGCGGTCCGACATGCCCGCCGCACTCGGACCCCTCGAACACGAACCGGCGGGCCCCGGCCTCCAGGAACTGCTTCAGCAGCCCCGGCGACGGCACATGCAGGAAGGTGGCGATCCCGGCCCGCTCCAGCGCCTCGGCCTGGGCGGGCCGGCCGCCCGCGATGATCGCGTGCGTGGGCCGCAGCTCCCGTACGGCTTCGAGCTGGGCGTTGCGCATCTCCTCGGGCGCGAACCCGAGGACGCCGACACCCCAGGGCAGGCCGTCGGCGACGGCTTCCCGGGTCTCGGCCAGCATGGTCCGGGTCTGCTCGCCGCTGGCGAGGGCCAGCGCGACGAACGGCAGCGCGCCGCCCCCGGCGACGGCCGCGGCGAAGCGTGCCTGGTCGCTGACGCGGGTCATCGGCCCCTGGGCGACGGGGAGTTGAGTGCCGAGCGCCCGGCTCATCGGGGAACCGGTGCGCAGCGCACGTACGGGCTCGTCACCTCGTACGACGTCGTGGACGGCGTCGGTGAGGGCGCGGACCGTGCGGGCGGTGTCGGTCCAGCGGTCGGCGAAGCGGGCGGCGAGGAAGCCGTCCTGGCCGACCGGGAGGAGCTGGGTGCGCGGGTCCTGGGCGCCGAGCAGCGCCGCGACCGCCGCCGGATCGCCTGCCGGGAGGGGCGGGGCGTCGGGGCCGCGCCGGTGCAGTACGCGGTGACCAGCCACGACGACGGTCTCGGAGCCGTCCATCGAGCGCAGCGCGGCGGCCGTGGCCTCCGGCAGCGAGGACTCGGCGAGGAGGGCGAGTTGGCTGTCGAGCACGACGCCCGCCGCTCCCCCGGCCACGGCGGCGGCCGCCGTACGGGGGCCGATGCCGCCGCGGGCCCAGACGGGGAGGTCGATGCCGGGTTCGGCGAGGAGGCGTTGCAGCAGGACGAAGGTGCTCAGCTCGCCGATCCGGCCGCCGCCGTCGCTGCCCCGGGCGATCAGCCCGTGCGCGCCCGCGCGGACGGCCGCGAGGGCCTCCGCCAGGTCGGTGACCTCCACAAGGACACGGTGGTGGGCGGCGATCGCATCGGCGATCCACGGCCCGTCCGGGACATCGGGGGCGAGGATCACGGTCTCGGGGCCGCCGTCGCCCGCGAGTTCGGCCGGCGCGAGTCGGCAGTGGGGGCCGATCCGTACGCCGTACCGGAATCCGGAGCCGGGGGCCGCGAGGCGGCGTATTCGTGCCAGGGCGTCTCTGGCTCTGCGGTCACCGAGGCCCAGGTCGAGTACTCCCAACCCGCCGGCCCGGCTGACGGCGGCGGCGAGCCGGGCGTCCGGCTCACCGAAGGGGGTCACTCCGATGATCAGTTCAGAGGCGCGCACGGGAGACGTCATGATTCTCCGAAATATTCGGTGAAACTGCACAGTGGGGGTTTTGTGTGACGCGGAAGCACTTCACCTCAGGGGGAAACAACGGGAAGTTAGCGCCGACATTACTCACGAGTCAACATGGCGTGGAACGATCCGCATGCGGCCGATTCCATTCGGCCAGCATCAATCGGCCACCCCAAGTCCCGAAAAACCATCCAATTCCAATCGGTTACGACGTCACCGCAGACCCGACGTCACACCTCTTGACGTCAGGGTGCTGTCAGATACACGGTTGAATTCACTTCTGCCTCACGCCTCGGAAACACGATCGGCGGGCGAAGTAAACCTTGTAAATTCTTCATGTACTTATCCGGCATTCCACCCCTCCTTCTCGGACAAGAAGCAGGACACGCCAGAACGAGCCGACCTCCCCGGCGGAAACCCGGGGAGGTCGGCTCGTTACGAGGGTCGAGCGGTCGTCAGGCCTTGGCCTCCGACACCTCGGGAGTGACGGCCTCCGACACCGGGGCGGCGGCCTCCACCGGGCGGACCGGAATGAGGAAGGCGACGACCGCCGCCGCGAGGCCGACACCGCAGCCGATCACTGGACGGCCGAGGAGGTCGCGGACTTCGCGGCCCAGCTGAGCCGGCTCAACCGTGATGTGGAGCGGCTGGACGGGCGGCCGTGGCCGCGCGACCAGTAGGCGCCGGCCGCAAGGAGTGAACGGCGTTCACGATTGAAACGTGAACTATTCCGGTATGAAGCACCCCTGGCATGGGCAGAGTTGAGGTGCGCCGACCGTCCCGCGCCGCACTCCGGGAGGCAGCCTCATCATGCGCCCCAAGCCGGACATCCCCTACTCCGACCGGGTTTTCGTCCGGCGGGTCGTCGTCACCGGCCTGGGAGCCATCACCCCGCTCGGCGTCGGAGTCCCCGAGCTCTGGCGCGGCCTCCTCGAAGGCCGGTGCGGGATAAGGGAGTTGACCGGCGAGGAGTTCACCGGCCTGCCGGTCCGCGCGGCGGGCACGGTCCCCGTGGACCCGGCCGCCCTGCTCCCCCGTCCCCAGGCCCGCCGGATGAACCGGGCCGCGCAGTTCGGCGTACTGGCGGCGCGGGAGGCCTGGCGGGACGCGGGCTTCGACGGTTCGGGTACGGAGGCGAGCGGGCTGTCCCCCGACCGGGTGGGCGTCTCGGTGGGCGCGATCCTGGGCGACGCGTCGATCCTGGTCGGCGGCGACCGCCGGCTGCGCGACAAGGGCCCCCGGGCGGTCTCGCCGCTCACCACCCCCATGACGGTGCCGTCGCAGGCGGCGTCCCAGATCTCCCTGGCCCTGCGCATCACGGGCGAGGCCCGCACGGTGACCAGCGCCTGCGCGTCGGGCACGGAGGCGATCGGCCAGGCGATCGACCGCATCCGGTACGGCCATGTCGACATCGCCCTCGCGGGCGGCGCCGAGGCCGTGGTCACCCCGGCGATCATGGCGTCGTTCGCCGCGATGCGCGCCCTGTCGACGCGTCCCGCCGGGGAGTCGCCGTCCCGTCCCTTCGCCAAGGACCGGGACGGGTTCGTGAATGGGGAGGGTGCGGGTTTCCTGCTGCTGGAGTCCGAGGAGCACGCACGGGCGAGGGGTGCGCGTGTCTACTGCGAGGCGGCCGGCTGGGGTCTGTCGGCCGACGCCCACCACATGGCGGCGCCTGACCCGTCCGGTACCGGGGTGGCCCTGGCCCTGCACCGCGCCCTGCGGGACGCGGGCGGCGGCCCCGCCGACGTGATCCACGTCAACGCCCACGCCACGGCCACGGTCGACGGCGACCTGGCGGAGGCGAACGCGCTACGGGCGGTGCTGGGTGGCGCTCCGGTCCCTGTCACGGCCCTGAAGGGGCACCTCGGGCACCTTCAGGGTGCCGCGGGCGGGGTGGAGGCGGTGGCCACGGTCCTGACGCTGCACCACGGCACGATTCCGCCGACGATCGGGTGTGCGGAGGGTGGGCAGGACGAGGGGATCGACTTGGACGTGGTGTGGGGTGCTCCACGTCCGCTGCCCGGGCATGGGGATCTGGCGCTCAGTAATTCGTTCGGGTTCGGGGGACACAATGCAGTACTGGCGCTGCGGCGGGTGTAGTTCCGCAGGGCGCGTGGTTGGTTGGCTGCGGGCCGGTGGGGGCTGGTCGCGCAGTTCCCCGCGCCCCTGTCGGGGCGCTGTCACGCCGGACGCTTGCGGGTGGCCGTCTTCTTGGCGGTGGCCTTCTTGGCCGTGGCCTTCTTGGCAGTGCTGGTCGACTTCTTGGCGGCGGCCTTCTTCGCCGTTGAGGTCGACTTCTTGCCGGCCTCGGCCTTGGGGGTTGCCTTGGATGCCGTACGACGTCCCCGCAGGGGCTTGACCTCCCCCTCTGCTTCCTCGACGGCTTCGTCGCGTGATTCCTTGGCCTCGCGGACGCTCTTCTCCAGGGCGGCCATCAGGTCGAGCACCTTGCCGCCGCCGGTCGGTGCCGGGACCTGCGGAGCCTCCTCGCCGGAGGCCTTCGCGGCGATGAGTTCCTCGACGGCTTCGCGGTAGTCGTCGTGGAGGTCGGCGAGGTCGACCTCGCCGAGCGTGGCCATGAGGGCGTCGGCGAGATCCAGTTCCTGGTCCCGTACGGTGACGCTCGCGTCCGGCGCGACGCCCTCCGTGGCCCGGATCTCGTCGGGCCAGAGCAGTCCGTGCATGGCGATGACGTCGTCGACGACCCGCAGCATGCCGAGCCGTTCCCGCCCCCGGAGCGCGAACTTGGCGATGGCGACCTTCTGGCTGCGCTTCAGCGCCTCGCGCAGCAGGGTGTAGGGCTTGGCGGCCGGGACGCCGTTCGCGGAGAGGTAGTAGGCGGTGTCCATCTGCAGCGGGTCAATGCGATCACTCGGCACGAAGGCGACGATCTCGATCGTCTTGGCGGTGGGCAGGGGCAGCGACCCCAGATCCTCGTCGGTGATCGGGATCATCGCCCCGTCGGCACCCTCGTACGCCTTGCCGATCTCATCACTGCCGACCTCACGGTCCTCCAGCTCGCAGAACTTGCGGTACCGGATGCGCCCGCCGTCGTCGACGTGAACCTGCCGGAAGGAGATCGCGTGGCTCTCGGTGGCGTTCACGAGCTTGATCGGGATGCTGACCAGCCCGAAGGAGATGGCGCCGTTCCATATGGATCGCACGAGAGCAGCCTTTCTCCGAAGGTTGTTTTGCCCCACTTTCATGGGATTCTCATCGTATGACGCCGATCACGGAGGTGGAGGGGCGAAGGGTGGCCCTCTCCAACCTGGAGAAGGTGATCCACCCGGCGACCGGCTTCACCAAGGGTGAGCTGCTCCACTACTACGCGACCACGGCGGACGCCCTCCTCCCCCACCTCCACGACCGCCCGCTCTCCTTCCTCCGCTATCCGGACGGCCCCGACGGCCAGACCTTCTTCGCCAAGAACGTGCCGCCGGGTACGCCCGACTGGGTTACGACGGCGGAGGTCCCGCGCTCGGAGGGCCCGGCGCGGATGGTCCTGATCCAGGACCTGCCCAGCCTGATCTGGGCGGCGAACCTGGTGACGGAGTTCCACACCCCGCAGTGGCTGATCGACGCCCCCGGCGAGGCCGACCGCCTGGTCCTGGATCTGGACCCCGGGCACCCGGCGACGATCGTGGAGTGCTGCGAGGTCGCACTGTGGCTCCGGGAGCGGCTGGCGGCGGACGGCGTGGAGACGTACGCGAAGACGTCCGGCTCGAAGGGCCTGCACGTACTGGCGGCCCTGTCGGATCGGACCCCCTCCAGGGAGGTCACGGCATACGCGAAGGACCTGGCGGTCGAGGCGGAACGCACCCTCCCCCACCTGGTCGTCCACCGCATGACCCGCAGCCTGCGCCCGGGAAAGGTCTTCGTCGACTACAGCCAGAACGCGGCCCGAAAGACAACGGCGACCCCGTACACCCTGAGGGCGGGCACGGAGCCGACGGTGTCGACGCCGGTGACGTGGGAGGAGACGGCGGGGTGCACCGACCCGACCCAACTCACGTTCCGGGCACAGGACATCGCGGCCCGGCTCCAGACACACGGCGACCTGCTGGCACCGCTACTGGCTCGCTGAGCTGCACGTTCACCCCCGCCCCACGCCACAGCGCCAAGCTGTGACACCAGTAGGCGCCACATATTCCTTATGTATGGCACCACACATGTGCCATTATGGCGTCATCGATGGCACGCCCCTCCGTCTCGCGGACGGCAGGAGCGCGTTTGGCGGAGTAGGTCTCAGGGGGTCGGTCATGGAGACAGCAGAAAGTCGGCGACAGGGGACACCACCCGGCGCCGTCAACGCCTTCGCCCGTTTCGTGCTCTGCGGCGGCGGCGTGGGGTTAGCCTCCAGCTTCGCCGTAGCGGGACTCGCCTCCTGGATGCCCTGGGCTCTGGCCAACGCGTTCGTCACCGTGGCGTCCACGCTTCTCGCCACCGAGTTGCACGCCCGTTTCACCTTCGGTGCGGGTGGGTGCGCGACCTGGCGCCAGCATGTGCAGTCAGCCGGGTCGGCGGCGGGCGCGTATGCGGTGACCTGTGTGGCGATGGTGGTGCTGCAGCAGTTGGTGGCGGCGCCGGGTGCGGTGCTCGAACAGGTCGTCTACCTGTCCGCCTCCGCGCTCGCCGGTATCGCGCGGTTCGCGGTGCTCCGCCTCGTCGTCTTCGCACGGAACCGCTCGCAGGACACGGTCCGCGCCACCCGTCCGGTGCACGCGGCCGTGGCCGACCCCGCGACGCTCTGCCACGCCGCCTGACCGCTCCGCCCGGCGGTCAGCCCCCCTACTTGCTTACACCCGCCCCCAAGTCCCCCGGTCCCGCGCCACCGCGTGCAGCGCCTCCACATCCGCCGGCTTGAGTACGCCGCCCAGGCGTGCCAGCCCCGACAGATCCGTGTCCTGGAGGACCCTGACCTCCCGCAGCGGCACCGTCACCGTCAGGTCGGCCGGGCCCGCCAGGGCCAGGACCGGGTGGACCTCGGCCGTCAGGGCGTACGAGGCCCGGTCGGCGTCCGAGCGCACCCGGCGGAGGAGAGGGCGCGGGTCGCGGCGGCCCAGCGACACCATCGGGTCGGCCACATGGACCCGCTGTTTGCGGGCGTACAGGGTGTACACGGCGAACAGGCCGCCCGGACCGATCACCAGGTGGTGGATCCGGTCGCCCCCCGGTAACGGGAGCGAGTGCAGGGTGTGCCAGCCCGCGCCCTCCAGCGCCTCCAGGGCCTCGCCCACCGCCTGTTCCGCCGCCAGCGCCCGGCGTCGGGGGTCAGGGCGGAGCCGGTGGGACGGGCCCGGGTCACGGTCCAGGGCGATCTGGAGGGCTTCGCCTGGACGGTTCGGGGCCAGGTCGTCGTCGGGGTGGAGGGACAGGCGTGCCAGCTCCGCCGGAGTCGGGACCGGAGGCGGTCCCACCGTCACCGGGCCCGTCAGGAACGGGCCCAGGGCTTCCAGTACGTCCCCTCTGAGATCCTCGCTCAGCAGGTTGACCCGGGACGACTCACGGTCGTACCAGGCGATGTTCCGTCCGTCCGTCATGCACACGTACAGCCGCTCATGTCCCTGGCGCCAGGCCGGTACGACGCGCAGTCCGCTCATCCGCCATCACCCCATTCCCCGCATGACCATGGGAACAGGCGGGGTGCTGCCGGGGCAAGAAGCCGGTTACCTTTGGGAGGAGTTGGGTGGCCGAATTGGGCCCGAGTGGGGGAGGCGGCACCGTTGCGGACCCGCAGGAAGCAGCCCGACGTACCGGCTCCGGGTGAGCCCTGGAGCGAGATCGTGCCCGGGTTGTGGATGGGTGGGCACGAGTTCGTCAACCGCTCGGGGAACCTCGAATTCGCCGTCGTGCGTGATGAGTTCGACCTGGTCATCACCCTTTTGAAGCTGCCAGGACACGGGCCCCATCCCGGTGTCGAGCACCATGTGTGGCCCGTTCCGGACGGGCCGCTCGACGGGACCCAGCTGGCCGGTGTCATCCGGCTCGCGGAGGCCGTGTGTGCCGCGCTGGAGGACGGGCGGAGCGTGCTCGTGCGCTGCTACAGCGGCTACAACCGCTCGGGGCTCGTCGTCGCGCACGCCCTCGTCCGCGACGGGCACGACACCGAGGAGGCGATCCGTCTCATCAGATCCCGCCGCTCCCCCTGGGCCCTGCACAACGAACTGTTCGTCGAGTATCTGAAGACGGGGCTGCCCACGGCCCGGCTGCTGGAGGAACTGGCGGAATAGGGAGAAGGGGAGAAAGAGAGAAGGGGAGAACCGGTGGAGGGGGCGGAGCAACCCGTCCGGCAAATACGTCATCCCTGCGAATAAGGTGTGGCGTACGAGGCGACCGGTCGCCCTTCGCCCACCGCCCGCCCCTATCGCCGGACCCGACGCAGGAGTGCAGTTGAACCCCAGCCGCACCTCACGCGTCACTCTCGCCGTCCTCGGCCTCGTCTCCCTCACCTCCGGCTGCGGCGACGCCGGTGAGCTGCGCGGCGCGGGGCCCACCGCCATCGCCGTCAGCCCCGCCCGGCTCTGGCCCGAGCTGCCCGCCGCCTCCAGCCCCGCCTGGGACTACGGCGAGGCCGAGACCGAGACCGTGAAGGGCGTCACCGCCCCCGGCGACGACATCCACATGATCGACCCGGTGGCCGTCGTACGGGCGGAGATCGCCGCCCACCCCGACATGTACACCGACGACAACTCCCCGTACGCCGGGACGGCCGGCGGGATGGCGGCCTGCGGGCGGACGCGCGACACCGGCGCCTGTCCCGTCCTCAAGGCCTACTACCGGGACCTCACCGGCGACGGCCGCGACGAGATGACCCTCGGTTTCCGGCTGCTGCCGGGCAACGGGACGGCCGTACGCGTGTACACCTTCCAGCGGCACAAGCTCGTGCAGATCATGGCGAACGACGACGCCGTGACCGCCGTCGAGCTGGCCGGCCGGGCCGTGATCATCCGCTCGCCGTCGCAGATCCCGGGTTACGAGTACCGCACCCAGTGGACCTGGGACGCCGACCAGAAGGCGATGCTGCTCACCCGGGACGAGTTCCTCCGTACGGGCAAACCCCAGCGCACCCCCGGCCCGGCGACTCCTTCCGCGAGCGCCCGATGAGGGTCGCGCTGCCCGCCTGGGCAGGCACCCTCGCCGTCAAGGCCGCGCTGTTCATCACCGTGATGTGCTGCGCCCTCGCCGCCCTGCTCGGCGTCCTCGTGCATGTCTCCGTGACCCACCAGACCGTCGACCAGGCCCGCGACCGCGCGCTGTCCCGGCTCGTGGAGGCGACGGCGGAGTACGAGGCCGGGGACGCTCTGCGGCCGAACGCCGGTATCGATCCCGAGGGGCTGCCCGAGTCGCTGCGGGCGCTCGCGGCGGCCGGGGACCGCGGCACGATGGTCACCGACCACGACGGGGTCCCGACGATGTGGGCGGCCGGTCCCGCCGACGGCGGGCACGCGCTCGCCGTGGCGCTCGACTACTCGCAGAGCGCCCGCACGATCGAGGGCCTCGACCGGGCCATCCTCTGGTCGTCGGGCCTCGCCATCGGTGCGACGCTGCTGGTCGGCGCGGTCGCGGTGACCCGGGTGACCCGCCGGCTGCACGCGACCGCCCAGGTGGCCCGCCGGATCAGCGCCGGCGACCTGGACGCCCGCGTCGACGACGCCCGTACGCAGGACCCGAACCGCCCGCCGGACGAGGTCGCCGCCGTCGCCGCCGCCCTCGACACGATGGCCGCCTCGCTGCAACGGAAGCTGCTCAGCGAGCAGCGCTTCACCGCCGATGTCGCGCACGAACTGCGCACCCCGCTCACCGGGCTGCACGCGGCGGCCGAACTGCTGCCGCCCGGACGGCCGACCGAGCTGGTCCGCGACCGGGTCGCCGCGCTGCGCACTCTCACCGAGGACCTGCTCGAGATCTCCCGCCTCGACACGGGCAAGGAGCGGCTGGAGGCCGATACCGAGCAACTCGGCGCCATCGCCGCCCGGGTCGTACGGGCCTCGGGAGCCGCCGGGGCCGACACGGAGATCGTCGTCATCCGTGACACCCGCGTCGACACCGACCGGCGTCGGCTCGAACGGGTGCTCGGGAACCTGGTCGCCAACGCCCACCGGCACGGCCGTGCGCCGGTGACGCTGACCGTCGACGGTCCGGTCGTGACCGTACGGGACCACGGTGACGGCTATCCGGAGTACCTGGTGGAGCACGGGCCGCAGCGGTTCCGTACGGAGGGCGGGGCGACCGGGCACGGGCTCGGGCTGACGATCGCGTTGGGCCAGGCGGAGGTACTGGGCGCCCTGCTGACCTTCGCCAATGTGCCGGAGGGGGAGGGCGGGGGCGCGCTGGCGACGCTCACGCTGGCCGAATCACGGGGGCCCGCCACCAACGGCCCAGCGTGACGGGCGTCTTACACGAGCCGCTCCTAGCGTGGCGGGTAGTCAGCTCTGCCCCCGGCAAAGGAGCCAACATGACATCGCGGACCACCCTCACCCGCCTCGGCATAACCGCTGCCGCCACCGCGCTCTCCGTCTGCGCCGTCACCCCGGCACTCGCGAGCCCGGCCGACGACGACTGGGGCACCAGCTGGAACCAGCAGCAACAGCAGACCCAGCAGCCGCAACAGCAGAACCCGCAGCAGTCCCAGCAGACGCAGCCGTCGCAGCAAACGCAGCCGTCACAGCCGTCGCAGCCGTCGCAGCAGAGCAACCAGAGCAACCAGAGCAACCAGAGCAACCAGAGCAACCAGAGCAACCAGAGCCAGAACCCCACGCCGAACCCGAGCCAGAACCCGAGCCAGAGCCAAAGCCAGAACCCGAACAGCAACACCGGCGGCTGGAACCAGGGGAACAGCAACCAGCAGAGCAGCAGCCAGCAGAGCGGCAACGGCGACTGGGGCCAGCACAACAGCGGCCACACCAGCACCAGCAGCTCCGGGCCCTACCAGGGGATCGTCACCGCCAACGGCGGACTGCGGCTGCGCAGCGCGCCCAACCGTGGCAGCGCGATCATCCGGGTCGTCCCGCAGGGCGCGGTCGTCAACATCTACTGCAAGGTCGGCGGCGAGAACGTCGACGGCAACTCGCTCTGGTACCTCCTCACGGACGGCACCTGGGCCTGGGGCGCCGCCCGCTACATCGACAACATCGGCGCCGCGCCGCGCTTCTGCTGACCCGACGAACATAGGCCGCATCACACACCATTACGTGAACTTTAGGTAAGTTCCGGACATGACGAAGCCCGGAACCACCGTGGCGGCGGAGTACGAGGAATCCCCGGAGCCCTGGCTCTCGGAGCCCGCCGATCCCTCCGCTCCCGCCCCGCGCGTCCCCCGGCGCCGTGGCATCGAGCTGGTCCTGATCGTCGCGGCCGTCCTCCTCTCCGTGTACGGCTACTGCGATGTCGGCCTCGCGAAGAACGGCACGCTCCCGCCCGGCGCCGCCGGCTACGGCGCCGGGCTCGGTGTGCTCGCGCTCCTCGCCCATCTCGCGGTACGCCGGTGCGCCCCTTGCGCCGACCCGCTCCTGCTCCCCATCGGCGTGCTGCTCAACGGCCTCGGCCTGGTCCTGATCTACCGGCTCGACCTGGAGACGCCGGGGCACCGGGCCGCGCCCACCCAACTCGTCTGGTCCACGGTCGGCGTGGCCCTGTTCATCGTGGTCGTCGTGCTGCTGCGCGACCACCGGGTCCTCCAGCGCTACGCGTACGTGTGCGTGGCCGCCGCCCTCGTCCTCCTCACCCTCCCGATCTTCTTCCCCTCGGTGAACGGGGCCCGCATCTGGATCCGGATCGCCGGATTCTCCATCCAGCCGGGCGAGTTCGCGAAGGTGCTGCTCGCGGTCTTCTTCGCCGCGTATCTCGCCGCCAACCGCAAGGCGCTCGCGTACACCGGCCGCCGCATCTGGCGCTTCAACCGCCTCCAACTGCCCACCGGACGGGTCCTCGGCCCGATCGTCGCGATCTGGCTGATCAGCGTCGGCGTACTGATCCTGGAGCGCGACCTCGGCACCTCGCTGCTCTTCTTCGGCCTCTTCGTGGTCATGCTGTACGTCGCCACGGGCCGCACCGGCTGGATCGCGGTCGGGCTGCTGCTGGCCGCGCTGGGCGCCTTCGCCGTCGGCACCCTCGAACCGCACGTCCACAGCCGGGTCGAGGACTGGCTGCACCCGTTCGCGACGATCGAGGCGGGCCAGGGCCCCAACCAGCTCTCCCAGTCGCTGTTCGCGTTCGCGGCGGGCGGCATCCTCGGCACCGGCCTCGGTCTCGGCCACTCGATCCTGATCGGCTTCGCCGCCAAGTCGGACTTCATCCTGGCGACGGCGGGCGAGGAACTGGGCCTGGCGGGCCTCTCCGCGATCGTGATCCTGTACGCCCTCCTCGTGGAGCGCGGCTACCGGGCGGGCCTCTCCCTCCGCGACCCCTTCGGCCGCCTGCTCGCCGTCGGCCTCTCCTCGATCGTGGCGCTCCAGGTGTTCGTCATCGCGGGCGGCGTCTCCGGCCTCATCCCGCTCACCGGCATGGCGATGCCGTTCCTCGCGCAAGGGGGCTCGTCCGTGGTCACCAACTGGATCATCGTGGCGCTGCTGATCCGGATCAGCGACTCGGCCAGGCGAGGGTACGACGGCGACGGGCGCCCCACACCAGGAAGAGACACCCCGTGAAGAGAAACGCGCGCCCGATGACGCGCTGCATCAAGCACGCGGCAGTCTTCTGCGCCCTGCTCCTGCTCGCCCTGCTCGTCAACATCACCCGCGTCCAGGTCGTCCAGGCCCAGCGGTACGACGACAACCCGGCCAACCGCCGCCAGGTGATCGCCCGTTACGGCCAGCCGCGCGGCGCCATCCTGGTCGGCGAGCGGCCGGTCACCGGGTCCACGGACACCGGGGAGCAGCTCCGCTACGAACGGACGTACAGGGACGGCCCGTTGTACGCCCCGATCACCGGCTTCTCCTCCCAGGTGTACGGCACGACGTTCCTGGAGCACACGGAGGACGGCATCCTCTCGGGCACCGACCCGATGCTCTCCCCGTTCCCGCTGTGGAACGACGTGACGCGGGCCCAGAACCCCGGCGGCGAGGTGGTGACGACCATCAACGCGCAAGCCCAACAAGCCGCCTACGACGGCCTGAACGGCCGCAAGGGCGCGGTAGCGGCGGTGGAACCGTCGACGGGCCGCATCCTGGCCCTGGTCTCGACCCCTTCCTACGACCCGACCTCCCTCTCCGGCAACGGGCGTTCGGTGGAACGAAGTTGGCGACGCCTCAACGACGACCCGGACAAGCCGATGCTCAACCGGGCGGTACGGCAGACATATCCGCCGGGTTCGACGTTCAAGGTGGTGACGGCGGCGGCGGCTCTGGACGCGGGGGTGATCACCGACTTGGACGAGCGGACCCACTCCCCCGACCCGTACCGCCTCCCCGGCACCTCGACAAGGCTGACGAACGAGGGCGACGGCTGTGCGGACGTGTCACTGAGGGAGGCGTTCACCTGGTCGTGCAACACGGTCTTCGCCAAGCTGGGAGTGGACGTGGGCGTCGCCGACCTGGCGGCCACGGCGGACGGCTTCGGCTTCAACGACGCGGGGCTGCGGATCCCGTTCTCGGTGGCGCCGAGCACGTTCGACACGCATGTGGACAAGGCGCAGTTGGCGCTGTCCGCGATCGGCCAGTACAACACACGGGCGACGCCGTTGCAGATGGCGATGGTAGCGGCGGCGGTGGCGGCCGGCGGCCAGGTGCCGTCCCCCTACCTGGTGGAACGCACAACAACAGCACGCGGCACGACAGTCGCCACGTCAGGCGTACGACGCCAGCACCGGGCGATGCATCCGTCGACCGCCGTACGGATGCGGGAGCTGATGCGGGACGTGGTGGAGCGGGGCACCGGCAGGAACGCGGCGATCCCCGGCGCGGTCGTCGGCGGCAAGACCGGCACCGCCCAGCACGGCATCGGCAACTCCGGCACGCCGTACGCCTGGTTCGTCTCCTGGGCCCAGGGCGAACGCGACGTCGAGCCGTCGGTCGCCGTCGCGGTAGTGGTCGAGGACGCCTCGGCCGACCGGACGGACATCAGCGGGGGTGGGGTGGCTGCGCCGATCGCTCGGGGGGTGATGGAGGCGGTGCTCGGCGGATGAGACACACGTGCTGATGCCTGGGGGTGGATCACGCAGCCCGGCGCTCACGGGGTGCCGGGTTGGACGGGCGCGAAGCGCCCTCCTAGGGGCGCGGGGAACTGCGCGAACAACCCCCACCGCCCCGCAGCCGAACGGATCGGGACGGGCGGGGCTTTTAGGGGCGCGAGGAACTGCGCGAACAACCCCCACCGCCCCGCAGCCAAGCAACCGGCCAGCCGACGGAGTCCAACTCAGCCGAGCGGCTTCCTGATCTCGCCTCGGATCTTGACGGCGGTCTCGGCGGCAGCCGCCAAATCCACCTCCGCCGGCTTCTTCGTGACCGTGTCAGCCGTGATCTCGGCGATCGACGCACCGGTGTTGCCGTCCACCCACCCACAGACAGGAATGGTGACCTCCGTACCGAGCTGGGTCTGGACAAGCACCTCGCAGGTGACGGTGACATCGGAGCCCGCCGGCTTGAAGTCCTTCGGCTTGACGGCGACCTTGGCACCCTCCCCGCCCGCCGCGCCCTCCATCATGTTGTCGCGCGCAAGGTCGGTGTTCTTGAACCGCCCGTACATACCAGAGATCACCAGCGTCCCCGCGGCCTGGTCGCCACCCAGGCTGTACTGACCGACAACCGCCTTGGTATCCCGCGCATCCCAGGCACCGTCGGCCTCCTCCTCGATGGCCTGCCCCTCGGTGCCGGAGAGGTCACCGGCCAGCTCGTACCTCTCGTCGAGCACCTTCTGCGGCAGCGTCAGTTTGTACTCCGCCTCGGGAAAACCGGTGTCGGACTTCACCCCGATCCAGACGAGCGCGGCGACGCCCGCCACGACCAGCACGACAACACCACCGACGATGCCGAGGATCAGCCCGAGCCGGCTCTTCTTCGGCGGCGGGGGCGGCGCACCCCAGGGCGCGGGAGCGGGCGCGCCGTAGGGCCCCTGCTGCCCGTAGGGGAACGGGGGCGGCGGCTGCTGCTGACCGTACGGCCCTTGAGGTGGGCCCGGATACGGCTGCTGCCCATAAGGGCCCGAAGTCGGGGGCGGGCCGTAGGGGTTGTCGGGCGGCTGGGGCGGCGGAGTCGTGGACACGCCACGCACGCTACTGCACTTGGGTGACGAGATAAGCCCCATATAAGTCTTTCCAAGTCCCCGCGCATGGCTACGCGTAAGTAGCCCCCAGGGGATTGACCCTCTTGCTGACAAGCGGTCTCATAAGACCGTGACGACAGTGACGGAAGCCGAGATACTCCGCGACGCGCTGGGCGTGCTCAAGGACCGGGAACACGTGGCCGAACGGCTCCTCGAAGCGTCCGCCAAGCACTCCTTCGACCCCGACAAGGAGCTGGACTGGGACGCGCCCTTCGAGGACGGCAAGTGGTTCTGGCCGCCTGAGCTGGTCTCCCTGTACGGCACGCCGATGTGGAAGCGGATGAGCGAGGAGCAGCGCATCCTGCTCTCCCAGCATGAGTCGGCGGCGCTCGCCTCGCTCGGGATCTGGTTCGAGATCATCCTGATGCAGCTCCTCGTACGGCACATCTACGACAAGGCGGCGACGAGCGCGCACGTCCGCTACGCGTTGACGGAGATCGAGGACGAGTGCCGGCACTCGAAGATGTTCGCCCGGCTGATCAGCCGTTGCGGCACCCCGTACTACCCGGTCAGCCGGCTCCACCAGAACCTGGGCCGGTTCTTCAAGACGGTGTCCACGACGCCCGGTTCGTTCACAGCGACGCTGCTCGGTGAGGAGGTGCTCGACTGGATGCAGCGGCTGACGTTCCCGGACGAGCGGGTGCAGCCGCTGATCAGGGGGGTCACTCGCATCCACGTGGTGGAGGAGTCCCGCCATGTCCGCTACGCCCGCGAGGAACTCCGCCGCCAGATGGTGACGGCCCCCAGGTGGTCCCAGGGCTTCACCCGGGTCACCTCCGGCGAGTTCGCCCGCGTGTTCTCGGTCGCGTTCGTCAACCCTGACGTGTACGCGAACGTGGGGCTGAACAGGGCGGAGGCGGTGGCCCAGGTGCGGGCGAGCGGGCATCGCCGGGAGGTCATGCAGACCGGCGCGAAGAAACTGACGGACTTCCTGGACGACATCGGGGTCCTGCGAGGTGCCGGGCGGCGGCTGTGGAGGTCTTCGGGACTCCTGGCTTGAATCCAGGGTGCGCCCCGGTGGGGGCTGGTCGCGCAGTTCCCCGCGCCCCTAAAGACAAAGCCCCGGCCCTGCGGCCCGAAAAGCAAGGGGCGCAGCCCCTGCTTTTCAGGGGCGCGAGGAACGGCGCGAGCAACCCCCACCGCCCCACAGCCAAACGAACCGGGACGCACGGAGCCTTTCAGGGGCGCGAGGAACTGCGCGACCAGCCCCCACCGGCCCGCAGCCAAACGAATCGGGACGGACAGGGCCTTTAGGGGCGCGGGGAACGGCGCGACCAGCCACGACGCACCCCCACCCGCCCGACTACCCTGCACACATGCCCCCTGCCGCCCCCGCCTACCGCCGTCTGAACGTCGAGGAGCGGCGCAGCCAGCTCCTCGAAGCCGCCCTCACCCTCTTCGCCCACCGCACCCCCGAAGAGGTCTCCCTCGACGACGTCGCAGAGGCAGCCGGAGTCTCCCGCCCCCTCGTGTACCGCTACTTCCCCGGCGGCAAGCAGCAGCTGTACGAGGCCGCACTCCGTTCCGCCGCCGAGGAACTCGAACTCTGCTTCGACGAACCCCCGGAGGGGCCCCTCCTCGCCCGCCTCTCCCGCGCCCTCGACCGCTACCTCACCTTCGTCGACGAGCACGACGCCGGCTTCAGCGCCCTCCTCCAGGGCGGCAGCGTCGTCGAGACGTCCCGTACGACGGCCATAGTGGACCGGGTCCGCCGTACCGCCGCCGAGCACATCCTCAGCCATCTCGGGGTCGTCGAACCCGGCCCCCGGCTCCGGATGACCGTACGGATGTGGATCACCGCGGTCGAGGCCGCCTCGCTGATCTGGCTGGACGAGGACAAGGAGCCGCCGGTGGACGAGCTGCGGGACTGGCTGGTGGAACAGTTCACGGCGGTGCTGACGGTGACGGCCGGCCGCGACCCGCAGACCGCCGCCGTCGTACGCGACGCCCTGAGCGCGGATACCGGAAACTGATCCCGTGAAGAGCCAAGACACCGCCTTCGAGGGCGGCCCCCTGGACGGCCGTGTGCTGTCCATCCTGCTCGGGCCGACCGGCCATCCCCCGAAGACGTACAAGGTCCCGGTGCCGGACGCGGCCGGCGGCCCGCCCACCGTGCTGGTCTACCGGCGCGTGCCGAAGGGACGGCCGGGAAAGCTGGGTCTGCACCCGGGCTGGAAGTACGAGTACGACCCGGAGGGAAAGCCGGCCGACGGCAAGCTGCGCTGGCCGTGGTCGAAACCGGCCGCCGGACCGGTTCCAGGCGCCACGCCGCAGGGCAAGCCGGAAGACACCGACGGGTGACGAGGTTGGGCCGAACCGCGCACGCTCGCCGCGCGGACCTCGCGCCCGCGTCACAAGCTCGCGGTGCGGAGCGGAAGGGCTGCCCCGCACCGGAGGTGATGACGTGTCAGGAAGGCTTCTGCGTCTGGTCTGTACGGCGGCGATGGCAGCCGGCACACTCCTCGCACCCGTCCCCGCCCTGGCCGCACCGGACCCGAGCCCGAGCCTGAGCCCCGCAGCGACCGAATCCTCCGCCGAGCCCGCCCCCGGCATTGGGTCCCCCTCCCAGCCCGCCCCGGCGACCGACTCCCCGACCGAGCCCGTCACCGAGCCCACCGCTCTCATCCCCCAGCCCGACGAGCCCTCCGTCGCCGACCTCCTCACAGACCTTCAGCAGCTCTACCGCGAGGCCGAGCAGGCCACCCACACCTACGACGCCACCGCCGAGCGGCTGAAGCGGCAGCGCGCCGAGGTACAACGCCTTGACCGGCAGCTCGTGCGCGCCCGGCTCGCTCTGCACGAGCGGCGCGGTGCCCTCGGCCGGCTCGCCCGGCAGCAGTACCAGAACAGCACCGACATCTCCCCGTACGTCCAGCTGCTGCTGGCCCGCGATCCGCAGCACGCCCTCGAACAGGGCCATGTGATCCGCCAGTTGGCGCTGGAGCGGGCCGAGACGGTGGGCCGGCTGGTCGGCGGCGAACGGCGCACCGGCGGTCTGGCGCGCGCGGCGCGGGCCGCACTGGACGAGCAACTCACCCTCGCCGAACGGCAGAAGCGCGCCCGGGACTCCGTACGGGAACGGCTCAGGGAGGTCGAGGAGCTGCTCGCCTCCCTCAGCACCGAACAGCTCGGCGAGCTGGCCGAGTTGGAACGTGCCGACGAAGTCCCCGAGGAGCAGCGGGAGTTCGTCACCTCCGGGGCCCTCAGCGCCGGACGGAAGCCGTCCCAGGACGGTGAGCAGGCCCTGCGGCACGCGGTGGCGCAGCTCGGGAAACCGTACGAGTGGGGTGCGGAGGGGCCGGCGTCCTTCGACTGCTCGGGGCTGACCTCGCAGGCCTGGGAGAAGGCAGGGCGGCCCATCCCCCGGACCAGCCAGGAGCAGTGGGCGCGGCTGCCGCACATCCCGCTGGCCGAGCTGCGCCCCGGTGACCTGGTCGTCTACTTCCCCGGGGCGACGCATGTGGCCCTGTATCTGGGGGACGGCATGGTCGTACAGGCGCCGCGACCGGGGGCCAGGATCAAGGTGTCGCCGCTCTCGGCCAACCCGGTGCTGGGCGCCGTACGACCGGACCCGGACGGGGAGCCCCTGCGGCGCTACACACCGCCGAAGCTCCCCGCCGACGCCACGGCGGGCCCGGACGAGGGCTACGACTCGGCCATCGCTCCCGCGACCGAACCCAGGTAGGCGGCCGTCTTGTCCGGCTCGTAGAAGAAGTTCTCGAAGTCGGCCGGGTCGTCGAAGCCGTTGGCGAAGCGGTCGGCGACCG
This sequence comes from Streptomyces sp. GQFP, assembly GCF_021545335.1. Classification (GTDB taxonomy): domain Bacteria; phylum Actinomycetota; class Actinomycetes; order Streptomycetales; family Streptomycetaceae; genus Streptomyces. The sequence continues at coordinate 2,938,524 of NZ_CP089312.1, forward strand.
GCGGCAACTGGCCTGCCGCGCCGATGAGGTTGAGGATGTGCTCCGGCGGCGGGGACAGCATCGCGTTGGTCCACTTGGTGACGTGCTGGGCGGTGTCCCAGTAGCGGTCGAAGGTGGCCCGCATCCAGGTCTCGTCGAACTCCTTCTCGCCCTGTTCGAGGATCGAGGCGAGATACGAAGCCGCGCACTTCGAGGCCGAGTTGGAGCCCTGGCCGGTGATCGGGTCGTTCGCCACGACCACGTCGGCCACGCCGAGGACCAGGCCGCCGCCGGGGAGGCGGCCGACCGGGTTACGGACGGTGGGGGCGTAGCGGCCGGCCAACGTGCCGCCCGCGTCGGTGAGTTCGGCCTTGGTGGCCCGCGCGTACTCCCACGGCGTGAACCGCTCCATGAGTTCCAGGGTCAGGGAGAGGTGCTCGGCGGGGTCGCGGACGCCGTTGAAGACGTCGAGCGGGCCGCCGGGTATGCCCTCCCAGAAAAGGATGTCGGCGCGGCCCGAGGTGGTGAGCGTCGGCATGACGAACAGCTCGCCGACGCCCGGGACCAGGTTGCAGCGGACGCCGTCGTAGTCGGGGTGCTCGGGGCGCGGGCCCAGGCCGTGGACGTAGGCGACGGCCAGCGCGCGCTGCGGCTCGCGGTACGGGGAGCGCTCGGGGTCGCGGGCGAACATCGACACCAGCTCGCCCTTGCCCGCCGAGACGAGGACCAGGTCGTACGTACGGGAGAAGTAGTCGAGGTCGCCGACGGCCGTGCCGTGGATGACCAGTTGGCCGCCGCGCTGGGCGAACGTCTCCATCCAGCCGGCCATCTTCACCCGCTGGTCGACGGACTGGGCGTAGCCGTCGAGCTTGCCGATCCAGTCGATCGCGCGCTGGGTCGGGCCCGGGTCGTGCGAGCCGGGGACCGCGACCGAGACGCCGAGTCCTTCGATCTTCGGGGCCTGGGACTCCCAGAAGTTCAGCTGGAGATCGCGCTCGTGCTGGAGGGCGGTGTGGAACATGCACTGCGTCGACATGACCCGGCCGGACCGGATCTCGTCCGAGGTCCGGTTGGACATCAGGGTGACCTCGTACCCGTGCGACTGGAGGCCGAGGGCTATCTGGAGTCCGGCCTGACCGGCTCCGACGACGAGTATCTTCCGCATACGGTCTACGTCTCCTGTCGCAGTTACTCGGGACTGACGTCCAGTGCGTGGCCCACCAGGGCGAGCAGGGTCTCGATCACCGGGATGCGGCGCCGCGCATCCATGATCATGACAGGTATGTGCGGCGGCACGGTGAGCGCCTCCCGCACGTCCTCCGGGTCGAACTCGGCGCTGCCGTCGAAGTGGTTGACGGCCACGACGTACGGCAGCCCGCAGCTCTCGAAGTAGTCGAGCGCCGGGAAGCACTCCTTCAGCCGCCGGGTGTCGGCCAGTACGACCGCGCCGATCGCGCCGCGCACCAGGTCGTCCCACATGAACCAGAACCGCTGCTGGCCCGGCGTACCGAAGAGGTAGAGCACCAGGTCGTCGTCGAGCGTGATGCGGCCGTAGTCCATGGCGACGGTCGTCGTCCGCTTGTCCGGGGTCGCGGTGAGGTCGTCGGTGTCCTCGCTCGCCTCGGTCATCAGCGCCTCCGTCTGGAGGGGCTCGATCTCCGAGATGGTGCCGACCATCGTGGTCTTGCCGACGCCGAAGCCGCCCGCGATCACGATCTTCGTGGCGATCGGCGCCCGGGTGCGGTCCTCCTGCCAGGGCCGCAACTCCTCCTCGCCGGGCCGGACTTGGAGAAGCGGGGAGACGCCACGGGCGACGTCAGAGACGACGGAGTCCACTCAGCACCCTTTCCAGCAGCGCGCGGTCCGGCTGCCCCGGCCCGTGACCGGTTCCGTACACACGGATCTTTCCCTGGTCCGCGAGATCGCTGAGGAGCACGCGGACCACGCCCAGCGGCATCGTCAGCAGCGCGGCGATCTCGGCCACCGTACGCATCCGGCGGCACAGTTCGACGATGGCCCTCATCTCCGGCATGACCCGGGTGCTGAGGGAACCATTCTCCAACTCCTTGCGCTCCTCGGGCGCTTCGATCGCGGCGACGAACGTCTCGACGAGGAGGACGTGTCCGAAGCGGGTCCGGCCGCCGGTCAGCGAGTACGGGCGCACCCGGGCCGGTTTGCGGTCGCCGCCACGGACGGGAAGCCTGGGCGCGTCAGCGGTGCCGCTCACTTGGCGACCTCCGCCGAACGGTCCGGCACGGTCCTGACGGCCATCGGACCGACCGCCGTGGGCTCCTTGTCCGGGGCCCCGCGTTCGATCGACTCCCGTAGCTCACTGCGGAGTTCGGGGGTCAGGACATGGCCGGCCCGGCCCACGAAGAGCGCCATGTGGTACGCCACCACGCTCATGTCGCAGTCCGGGGAGCCGTGCACACCGAGCAGTGAGCCGTCGCTGATCGACATCACGAAGAGGCTGCCGTCCTCCATCGCGACCATGGTCTGCTTGACGCCGCCGTAGTCCATCAGCTTGGCGGCGCCGATGGTGAGGCTGCCGATGCCGGAGACGATGGTGGCGAGGTCGGCGGCGGAGCCCTTGGGGCCGGTCGGCTGATCGGGCCGGCGCTCCGCGTTCCTGTCTGGGTCGGACGAGAGCAGGAGCAGACCGTCCGAGGAGACCACCGCGACCGACGTCAGTCCCGGCACCTCCTCGACGAGATTGGTCAGCAGCCAGTGCAGGTTGCGGGCTTCGCTACTCAGGCCGAAGGTACTGGGCGCGGTCAACTGCTTGCCTCCTCGACTGTTCCCCCCGTGGATTCTTCGGCATGTGCGGGCTGTGCCGTACGTGCCGGTTGTTCCGTGTGCTCGGTCCGGTCGGTCCGCTCCGTCTGCTCCGCGATCTCCGCCTCCACGTCACGGCGTCCGTCGCGGGCACCACGGTGGAACCCGCCGAGCCTGCGGCGCAGCGCGTCGGCGTCGACGGATCCGATCCGTGGTTTCGGCGGCGCGGCGGGCGCGGTGATCTTCGGGGTCCGCTTGGGCAGGCCCTTGTCGGTGAGCGGTTCGTCCTCGACGCGCTCATGCGTGTCGGGGCCGATGGCGTAGGGGTCCGGAGCGGTACTGCCGGTGTCGGGAGCCGTGGGGACGGTCGGCTCGGGCGTGTCCTCGGCCGGGGGTTCCGGCACGAGCAGTTCCATGGTGATCTCGGAGGCGGGGATGGCCTCGGGGACGGGAGTGATGTCGGGAGCGGTGTCGGGTTCCAGGGCCGACGACGCCGACGACTCGGCCGCTGCGAGCGGGGCCGCATCCGTGTCCTCGTCCGTGTCCTGGTCCGCGTCCGCCTCCGCGTTTCGTACGGCTCGCTCCGCCAGGGCGATCATCGGATCCGGTGCGTCAGCCGTGAGCGGGTCGCCGACGGGCTCCTCGCCCGGTTCGTCGGCCTGGGGGGCCTCCTCCGGGTCCTCGGCCTCCGAACGCCCTTGCAGGACATTGGAGTTGACCTCGGCGTCGGCGCCCGGGAAGGTCAGCGTGCCGCCACCGAGCGTCGAGTTGGCCGAGGGTGACACGGCCGCGGGGTCCTGGGCCAGCAGTGCCTTCGGCAGGACGACGACCGCCGCGACCCCGCCCTGCTTCTGCTCCCGCAACTGCACCCGCACACCGTGCCGGTGGGCGAGCCGCGCCACGACGTACAGCCCGAGCCCGATGCCGTCGCCGTCCTCGTCGCCCTCGTCGCCGGACTCGTACGGGGCGTCCGGATCGAAGTCGGCGAGGCGGGAGTTGAGGCGGACGAGGCGGTCGGCGGTCATGCCGATGCCCTCGTCCTGGACGGAGAGCATGATGTCGCCGCTCTCCAGGAGCCAGCCGGAGATCTCCACCGGCAGCTCGGGCGGGGTGAACGAGGTGGCGTTCTCCAGGAGTTCGGCCAGCAGATGGCTGACGTCGTCGGCGGCGAACCCGGCGAGATGCGCGTGCGGCGGCAGCGCGGAGATGCGCACCCGCTCGTACCGCTCGATCTCGCTCACGGCGGCCCGGACGACGTCGACGAGCGGGACGGGACCCGCGTGCTGGTGGCCGTGTTCGGCGCCGGCGAGGACCAGGAGGTTCTCGCTGTGGCGGCGCATGACGGTGGCGAAGTGGTCGAGCTTGAAGAGGGTGGCGAGCCGGTCCGGGTCCTGCTCGCGCTCCTCCAGGCCCTCGATGACGGCGAGTTGGCGCTCGACGAGGCCCAGGGTGCGCAGCGCGAGGTTCACGAACGTGCCATGGATGTTCTGCCGGGTGCGGGACAACTGGGTTGCCGCGTCGGCGAGTTCGGTGCGCAGTTCCTCGCGGGCGTCGGCCATCTTCTGGCGCTGGCCGACCAGGTGCTTGCGGTCGGACTCCAGGGTGGCGATGCGCTCGTGGACGGCGAGGGCGCGGGCGTGCAGGGCGTTGACGGAGCGGACGACCTGGGCGAACTCGTCGTTGCGGCCGGTGAACTTGACCGGTTCCTCGGCGAGCGGGTCGGCGGCCCCGGCGAGCCGGGCGGTGCCCCGGCGCAGCACGGAGAGCGGGCGGGTGAGGGTGCGGGCCATGGCGGTCGCGATACCCACGGAGATCAGGAGGAGGGCGCCGAGGGCGGCGATCCGGATCTCCAGCTCGGTGACGTCGTCGTCCCGGAGCTTGATGAGCGCCTTGGTGCGGCGCTCGAAAAGGGAGGCCTCGACCCCGCGCATCAGCTCGACGCGGGCGGAGAGCGCCGCGTCCACACCGCTGAGGCTGGTGGCGAGTTCGCGCGTGGACAGCGTGGGCTGGTCGGTGAGCGAGGCGAGGTACTTGTCGGCGGTGTCGACCTCGGGTCCGGTGACCGTGGAGTCGTAGCTGCCGACGGCGGTCTCGGGGGCCGTCTCGCGGAAGTCGAGGATCGCCGCGTCCGAGCGCAGGCGGGCCTGCTGTGCGGCCGTGGTGAGCGCGTTCCGCGTCTTGGTGTTCGCCGGCGAGGTGACGGTCTCTCGGGAGGACAGCCCGGTTACCGGGTCGTACACGTTCTCGGTGGAGGTCGGCACGCTCAGCGCGGCGAGGAGGAGGCCCCGGGCGGCGGCGGCCTGCTGGACGGCAGAGTCGAGTTCGGCGAGGGCGTACGCGCCGGATCCCGTTCGCGGCGGCTGCTGCTCGGCCAGTCGCTCGGCGAGGCGGTGCAGCCCGGCGATGGCGGCGGAGTACGTCTCGTGGGCCTGGAGAGCGGTGCTCTTGCCGGTGAGCGCCTCCCGGCGCAGCGTCGCGATCTCGTCCAGGTCCTCGCGCAGCGCGGCCGGGGTGTCGGGGTTCGCGCGCAGATCGCCGACCTGGCGGTCGACGCGGGCGCCGCGCTGCTCGGAGGGCGCCTTCGCCTTGGCGCGGCCGGCGGCGATGTAGACGGTGACCTCGTCGCGTTCGTCGGCGAGCGAGTGGGCGAGGGTCAGGGCGTCCTGGGTCTGTGCGGCGAGGGTCACCAGGTTCTGGAAGTCGTGGAGCTGGGAGGAGGCCGCGATGAGGGACGGGGAGCCTGCCCCGGCGATCGCGGCGGCCACGACGGCGACGGCCACGATGAGCCGGTTTCGGACGTGGGCGGGGCGTCCCCGGCCCGCGGGATCGGTCGGGGCGTCACCGGTAGCGCTCCCTGCGGGAGCTGTCTGCCTGCCTGTGCGCCGAGGCCGCGTCTTCTGCACCGTCGCTCGCATTCCTGACTCGTGTGCCCATGGGCCCGGGTGACGATGCGTCCGGACCCGAATGACGATCCGTCAACTGGATGGCCGCCCGGATGGTTCTGGCCTGCCGCTCACCCGGTACGGTTCCGGTTCTCCGGCACGGTCCGGCTCCCGACCCTCCCATGCCGGTGGGCAGGGAGCGCGCGTCACCTGACCCGCCACTCAAAGGAGTGAACATCAAGGAGTCAACATCGGCGGGGAGTTGGCGGCAAGTTCCTCTGGCCTGTGCTCCCACTGTGCCCGGCGGGCCGGTTGGACGTGGGCGGCGGGCTTTGACATTATCCGCCACCACGTCTTCACGAAGTAGATTATTCCCGCCCAAACCAGGCGTCTGACCAGGGGCTACCCGGTGTTTCGGCAACTGTTGCCAGCCTTTTGAGAACGTTGTGAAGGCCTCGTGCAGACTAGCCGGATGCGCACTGAACTCGCCACGGAGCCCGGTGACCCGGCCCGCCCCAATGAGGACTTCGCCGCGATCGGACTTCCCGCCTCAGGGCAGGGCGGTTCGCTCGTGCTCCTGGACGGGGTGACTCCCCCCAGGTCCGGCACGGGCTGTCTGCATTCCGTCCCCTGGTACACGGCCCGGCTCGGCGGCGCACTGACCGAACTGTCGGTTTCACAGCGGGATATGCCCCTCCAGGACGTGCTGGCGGCGGCCATCTCTCGTACCGCCGAGGCCCACGCGCAAACCTGTGACCTTTCTCACCCTCGTACGCCCCAGGCGACCGTGGTCCTCGCCCGCTGGTCCCCGGCCACGGTGGAGCATCTGGTCCTGTCCGACTCGGCCCTGCTGACCGAGTCCCCGGACGGCTCGGTCACCGCTCACCTGGACGACCGGCTGTCCCGTGTCCCCCGTACGTCCCTGGCCACGGACGCGATCGCCGACGCGACGGTACGCAACAAGGAGGGCGGTTTCTTCACGGCGGCGGCCGATCCGGCGGTGGCGTCCCGCGCGGTGTCGGGCACCCTCCCGCGCGCCGAGGTCCGCGCCCTGGCGGCCCTGACGGACGGCGCGACCCGCTGGGTGGAGAAGTTCGCCGAGGGCGACTGGACGGCCTGCTTCACCGCCGTACGCAAGGAGGGCCCGCAGGCGCTGCTGAACCGCGTACGAGAACTGGAGCGGGCGGACGCGGACGCGGGCCGGCCACGCCTGCGCCGCAGCAAGACGCACGACGACGCGACGGTCGTATACGTGGACCTGTGAACCAGGTGACCGAGAAGATCCAGGAGAGGGAGTCCTACTTCTCCATGCCGAGGTTCAGCTGATGCAGCAGCCGGGCCAGTTCGGCCACCTCGGTGCGGTCCCAGGCCGCCATCTCCCGCACATACCGCTCGCGTCGCGCCTCCCGTACGGCGCGGAAGCGGACGCGGCCCTCGTCGGTGAGGTGGACCAGCCAGGCGCGGCCGTCGGCGGGGTCCGGCTCGCGCGCGATGAGGCCCAGCTCCTCCATGGCACGCAGCTGGCGGGACATGGTGGCCTTGCCGACGCCGATGAAGGCCGCGAGCTCGGTGGCACGCTGGCGTCCGCACTCGTCCAGCCGCACCAGCAGCCCGTACGCCGACGGCTCCAGGTCGGGATGGACCTCGCGGGCCATCTCCCCGGAGTTGGCCCGGGCGCGCCGCAGGAACACGGTCAACTCGCGCTCCAGGGCGAGGAATTCCCGCTCGACCCCGGGTCCGGGCGTCGTGGACTCGACTCGCTGTCCGCCGAGGTTCCCCTCGCCGTTCACGTCCTCGTGCACGTCAGCACTCCTGATCCGGTCTCGCCACTCTGAAGGTGTCCGTCGAATGCGGCCATTGCCGCAGCTCGGACAGTATTCGGCAAGTATTTCGCAGGCCAGGACCACCGACGTCACCCAGGCCCCTCCTGGCCGGTCCGTCCGGCGTACGGGAAAGCCCGAACCCCTTTCCGGGACCCGGGCTCTCACCGACCGGCAGCGTCCGTCACGCCGCTGCCGGAACCCTCACCTCCGCCGGGTTCTCCGCCGGGGTGAGCGCCAGTTCGAGGACCTGGCGGACGTCCGTGACGGCGTGGACGTCGAGCTTCTCCAGGACCTCGGCCGGGACGTCGTCCAGGTCGGCCTCGTTGCGCTTCGGGATGATCACGGTCGTGACGCCTGCCCGGTGCGCGGCGAGCAGCTTCTGCTTCACACCGCCGATGGGCAGCACCCGCCCGGTCAGCGAGACCTCGCCGGTCATGGCGACGTCCGTTCGGACGAGCCGTCCGCTGAGCAGCGAGGCGAGGGCGGTCGTCATCGTGACGCCCGCGCTCGGACCGTCCTTGGGCACGGCACCCGCCGGGAAGTGGATGTGCACGCCCCGGTCCTTCAGGTCGCCCACGGGCAGCTCCAGTTCGGCGCCGTGCGAGCGCAGGAAGGAGAGCGCGATCTGCGCGGACTCCTTCATCACGTCACCCAGCTGCCCGGTGAGCGTGAGCCCCGCCGCCCCGGTCTCCGGATCGGCGAGCGAGGCCTCGACGTAGAGGACATCACCGCCGGCCCCGGTGACCGCGAGCCCGGTGGCGACACCGGGTACGGCGGTCCGCCGCTCGGCCGGATCCTGCGCGGCCTCGGGCACATGATGGGGACGACCGATGAGCGACCGCAGATCACCCTCACCGACGGTGAACGGCAGCTTCCGCTCTCCGAGTTCGTGCTGTGCGGCGACCTTGCGCAGCAGCCGCGCGATGGACCGCTCCAGGTTCCGGACCCCGGCCTCCCGGGTGTACTCGCCGGCCAGCTTGCGCAACGCGCCCTCGTCAAGGGCGACTTCGCTGCCCTCGAGTCCGGCCCGCTCCAACTGCCGGGGCAGCAGGTGGTCCCGGGCGATGACGACCTTCTCGTCCTCCGTGTAGCCGTCCAGCCGGACCAGCTCCATCCGGTCGAGCAGCGCCTCCGGAATGGCTTCGAGGACGTTGGCCGTGGCAAGGAACACCACGTCACTCAGATCGAGTTCGACTTCGAGGTAGTGGTCGCGGAAGGTGTGGTTCTGCGCCGGGTCGAGGACTTCGAGCAGGGCCGCGGCGGGGTCGCCCCGGAAGTCGGAGCCGACCTTGTCGATCTCGTCGAGGAGGACGACGGGGTTCATGGACCCGGCCTCCTTGATGGCCCGCACGATCCGCCCCGGCAGCGCACCGACGTACGTACGCCGATGCCCACGGATCTCGGCTTCATCCCTGACCCCACCCAGCGCCACCCGGACGAACTTCCGCCCCATGGCATGCGCGACGGACTCACCGAGGCTGGTCTTGCCGACACCGGGCGGGCCGACGAGCGCCAGCACGGCGCCGCCACGACGGCCGCCGACAACCCCCAGCCCGCGCTGGGCCCGCCGCTTGCGCACGGCGAGGTACTCGGTGATGCGCTCCTTCACGTCTTCCAGCCCCGCGTGCTCGGCGTCGAGCACGGCCTGGGCGCCCTGGATGTCGTACGAGTCCTCGGTCCGCTCGTTCCACGGCAGTTCGAGAACGGTGTCCAGCCAGGTCCGGATCCAGCCGCCCTCGGGCGACTGCTCGGAGGACCGCTCCAGCTTGTCGACCTCCTTGAGCGCGGCCTCACGCACGTTCTCCGGCAGGTCGGCGGCCTCGACGCGGGCCCGGTAGTCGTCGGACTCCTCGCCGTCCTGCTCGCCGTTGATCTCCCGCAGTTCCTTGCGTACGGCTTCCAGCTGCTTGCGCAGGAGGAACTCCCGCTGCTGCTTGTCGACGCCCTCCTGGACGTCCTTCGCGATGGTCTCGGCGACGTCCTGCTCGGCGAGGTGGTCGCGCAGCTGCTGGGTGGCGAGCTTCAGCCGGGCCACCGGGTCGGCGGTCTCCAGGAGTTCGATCTTCTGGTCGGTGCTGAGGAAGGGCGAGTAACCGGAGTTGTCGGCAAGGGCGGAGACGTCGTCGATGGCCTGGACGCGGTCGACGACCTGCCAGGCGGCGCGCTTCCGCAGCCAGGAGGTGGCAAGTGCCTTGTATTCCTTGACAAGTTCGGTGACGTGCCCGGGCACGGGGTCCGGGACGGTCTCCTCGATACGGGTTCCCTCGACCCAGAGCGCGGCGCCGGGCCCGGTGGTCCCGGCACCGATCCGCACGCGCCCCCGGGCCCGGATGAGGGCACCCGGATCCCCGTCGGCCAGCCGGCCGACCTGCTCCACGGTGCCGACGACACCGGTACTCGGGTACGACCCGTCGATCCGCGGCACGAGCAGCACCCGAGGCTTCCCGGGCTCGGTGCGCGCGGCGGCCTGCGCGGCCTCCACGGCGGCCCGCACATCGGCGTCGTTCAGATCGAGCGGAACCACCATTCCGGGCAGCACGACCTCGTCGTCGAGCGGCAGCACAGGCAGAGTGAGCGGTGTGGACGTCGAAGCCATGATCTCCCCTTCGGCAGTCAAGTTGAGCTATGCCGACTCAATGCTTGGGAGCGATCGATTGTTCCCCGAGGCGTGTTCGCCGTGAGCGATCACCTCTGCCGCCACGGCCGATCACTCGCCTAAATCGTGCGGACCTGGGTGGACGGCTGGGTCGTCTCGCGCGGGGCGTCGCCGCCGCTGGTCGAGCCCTGGGGATACACGATCGACGTCGGCACGGCCGAGCACGTCACCCGGCACGTCCTCGACGCGGTGAACGACGCCGTCGAGGAACGGACCGTCCGCAAGGTGGCCGACGCGGTGACCGGGACGGGCGTGGCTCTCAAGGTGTTCGACGACCCGGCGACGGTCGGCGGCTGGCTCGGCGAGGGCTGGCGGACCGACCCCGAGCAGGGCTACCTGATGTCGGTCGCCCTGACGCCCACGGAGGCACCCGCCGTCCCCGAGGGCTACCGCGTACGCGTCTGGACGCGCGGCGGTGTGACCCGCGTGATGCTCGCGGCACCCGACGGCTCCTGGGCGGCCCGCGGCCAGATCGCCCCGACGGGCGGAACGGCGGTCGTCGACCAGGTGGAGACCTCCCCCGCACACCGCCGCCGTGGCCTCGGCTCCTTCGTCATGCGGACGCTCGCGCGGGAGGCCGTCGCCCAGGGCGCGGAGAGAGGCGTACCGGCGGGAACACCGGACGGACGGGCGCTGTACGAGGCACTGGGCCGGCGGGTGGAGGCGCCGCTGACGAACGCGAGGTTCACGGCGCCGGGCACATCCACGTGCCGTCCGACAGGGCGGCCAGGACACGGCGCTTGATCTCGGCACGCTGCGGGCTGCTGACGAGGGACAGGGGCAGGTAGCCGACGTGTTCCTCGTACGGGCGCAGCTCGGCGCGGATGAAGGCGTACTCGGACGGATGCGCTTCGACGAGGAGTCGGTCGGCCTCCGTCCTGGCCTCGGACACCGCCAGCGCGTACGGGCTTTCGACTTCCCGTTCACGCAGGGCCTGGGTGAGCTGCCGGATGTACCGCTTGTACTCCATGCGCCGTTGTTGGACGGCCGCGAGGAAACGCCGGGCGTTGAGCACCGCGATCGCTTCCGCCTCGGGAAGGGCGTAGACGTCGTCGGGGAGGGTGCCCAGCGCGTGCGGTGTCTCCGTGCGGGCCCGTTCCGCGACCGTCGCGCCCAGCTCACGAAGGGCGTTCTCCCACCGTTTCAGCATCAGCGGATGACGCAGCGCCATGTCACGTTCGTCCTGCTCCTTGGCGTCCTCGGCCGCGGCCAGTCGTACGGTGGCGTCACTGGCGGCGAGCAGCGCGTCGACCCGCGGGGAGCGCGGTGCGGAGATCCGGCCGTGGGCGACGGCGTACGCGATCTCGTCGTGCACGTCACGGAACGCGGGCGGTTCCGCCGCATCACTCAGGTGCCGCCGGGCGCGCTCGCGCTGGACGAGGTCGGTGTACTCGTCCGGGAACACGTGCCGCAGCCAGGCCTGAGCCGTGGCCTGGGAGTTCATGCCGTTCTTGCGCTCACGGCTGTTGTGGAAGTCGTTGCGCCGCAGCTTCTTGACCAGGATGGCGGCCTCGTGGGCACGATGGCGGACCCGGCCGAGCCGGTGCTCGGTGACCTCCAGGCGGGGGTCGCCGGTGTAGCGCATCCGCTCGGTGGCGACCTGGAGTTCTCCGCCGGCGCACAGCAGGGCGTCCTGCCAGTCCAGCCGCCATTCCGCCTTGCGCAGCAGTCGGCCGGTGCGGGGCGGGAGGAACCGCCCGTGGACGGCTTCCGCGACGGCCACGGTCACGAGGTTGTCGAAACTCTCGGCGATCAGCTCGACGAGCCGTTCCGTAGGCACCCGCTCGACATCCGCGAGGCGCAGCCTCTCCCCCACACCGGCCCCCTCCGCAAGCACCGACATCCCGGGACCGCGAACGCGTCGGTCCCCCACTTGCGGGCAGGCTATCCGGATTCAGGTAATCAGACGGTGACTTTCCGTGATTTCCCGAAGTCGGCGCTCCGCCCGGCCCGCCATCGCCGCACCCACGGCCACGTGGCGACCCCGATGGCCAGCGCCATCACATGCCCCCAGTTGGTCATCGGATCGGTGTACGCGACGAGATCCTGAACCAGCGTCCCGCCGAACACCACCAGCACCGGCCACCCCAGCCAGGGCCGCAGCAGCCCCGCCAACGCGCCCACACTCGCCGCGACCCCGAAGCTGATCCCGTAGTCGAGCCGGTGCAGCGAGCTCTCCGGCAGCCACCCCACCAGCACCCCGATCCCCACCGGGACCTCGGTCGCGAGAGTGGCCAGCACATGCCCGAGGGCGAACACCCCGGCGGCACGCAGCCCGCCGATCCGCCGCTCCAGCGCGGTGAGGACGAGCAGGAAGACAACGGCGTACGCCGAGGTCACGCCGCCCACGACCCACAGCGCGCTGGTGACCAGCACGAACACGGGCGTCCGCAGGAGGTGGGCGACATCCGTGCTGGAGCCCTGGTGGAGGGCGTGCACGAGGGCGGGGTCGGCGTGTTCGGCGACGAACGCGGTGACGAGGAGGACGGCGGCGAAGGTGAAGGTGAACGGCGTTCCGGTGGGGGTGGGGAGGAGGTGCCAGGGCCGGAGGCCCCGCCTGCCCGCCGGAGCAGCCACAGGCCGCGCGGACACCGTCTCCGCCGGGCCCCGCTGCCTCGGCATGCCGTCCAGCAGCCGTACGCCGTCCGCGACGGGCATGTCCGAGGGCGCCGGGGCATCCGGCGTCGCGCCACCTTTCGTACCGGCCCGTTCCACGGTGAGGCGCTCCTTCCGTTTCGCCCCACCCTTCGCCCCGACGCACGCCGCTGTCTGTGACCCGCGCCACGCACCGGCCGATTCACAGCAAGCCGATAAGGACCTCAAAGACTCCTTACGCGTACGGCAGCGAGGGCGTCACCGACGGCGTCCCATGCCCGGCGAGGTAGAGCCTCAGGGCGCACGGGTCCTCCGCCTCGACGAAGACCTGCTGCCCCCAGTGCGCGCTGAGGCGGTGCGCGACGTCGACCAGGCGACGGCGTTCCTCCGGCGAGTACGCGGGGAACCGGGCCCAGCCCCGGTCGGCGATCCGGTTGCCCAACTCGCTGAACAGCACCGCCCGCGCGCGCCGTTCCTCCTCGTCGGTCAGCGGTGTGGAACCGCCTTCCACGGGCTGCAACCGGACGTTGTACAGGTCTCGGACCACTGGTCGCTCGCAGGTCGCTCGGGGGCTGTTCCGGAGAGAGTACCGACACGCCTCACACATCCCATCGGCGCCGCATATCACCTGGAGTTCACTCCACCGCCCCTGCCAAGATGCCCCCATGACCCGCTTGACCACCTCCTACACCGCCCCCGAGGTCCTGGACCGCCGTGACGGCCCGTACGGCGAAGTCGTGCTGCGGCGGCATGGGGAGTTACTGCAGATCATCGCCAACGGGTGCTTCCTGATGGACACTTCCGACGGCCGGTCCGAGCGCCTCCTCATGGACGTGGCTCTCGACGCCCTCGACCCCGGGACGGCCGCGCCCCACGTCCTCATCGGCGGCCTCGGTGTCGGTTTCTCCCTCGCGCATGCCGCCGACGAACCCCGCTGGGGCGGTATCACCGTCGTCGAACGGGAGGCCGCGATCGTCGAATGGCACCGGGACGGGCCGTTGGCGGAAATCTCGGCCCGGGCCTTCTCCGACCCCCGCACCGAGATCGTCGCAGCCGATCTCGTGAGATACGTCAATGAGACCTGCGCCACATTTGACGCGCTGTGTCTCGACATCGACAACGGGCCTGACTGGACCGTCACGGAGGACAACCAGAGCCTGTACTCGCAGGCCGGACTGGCAAGCTGCGCAAGGGTGTTGAGGCCGGGCGGGGTGCTCGCGGTGTGGTCCGCGCAGCCCTCTCCGGAATTCGAGGGAACTCTACGTAATGCCGGGTTCCGGCGGGTGCGTACCGAAGAGGTCCCAGTTGCCCGGGGAGTCCCCGACGTTGTACACCTCGCCGTAAGACCTGGATAGCCCTCACGCGGTGACTGCCCGTACTCTGCTCCCCTGACGCCGATCACTGATCCGATCAGGCGGCGTCAATCGCAGTCATGCGCGGACAAGCGCAGCCAAGGAATCACCCCACTGATTCCGGAAAGCACACTTCAGGGGCGGGCGATGGAGCAGACACACACCTCCCAGAACGGCGCGACGGCGACTCCTGGCGCCCAGCGCCGGGTTCTCGTGGTCGAGGACGATCCGACGATCGTCGACGCCATCGCGGCCCGTCTGCGCGCAGAGGGATTTCTCGTGCAGACCGCGGGCGACGGGCCGGCCGCCGTCGACACCGCCGAGGCCTGGCAGCCCGATCTGCTGATCCTCGACATCATGCTGCCCGGGTTCGACGGGCTGGAAGTTTGCAGGCGGGTACAGGCCCAGCGGGCCGTCCCTGTCCTGATGCTCACCGCGCGCGACGACGAGACCGACATGCTGGTCGGGCTCGGGGTCGGCGCCGACGACTACATGACGAAGCCCTTCTCCATGCGGGAGCTGGCCGCGCGCGTGCATGTGCTGCTGCGCCGGGTCGAGCGGGCCGCCATCGCCGCGTCGACGCCGCGCTCCGGCATCCTGCGCCTCGGCGAGCTGGAGATCGACCACGCGCAGCGACGCGTGCGGGTGCGCTCCGAGGACGTGCATCTCACTCCCACCGAGTTCGATCTGCTCGTCTGCCTGGCGAACACCCCGCGGGCCGTGCTCTCGCGCGAGCAGCTGCTCGCCGAGGTGTGGGACTGGGCGGACGCCTCCGGCACCCGGACCGTCGACAGCCACATCAAGGCACTGCGCCGGAAGATCGGCGCCGAGCGGATCCGTACGGTGCACGGGGTCGGCTACGCACTGGAGACACCGACGCCATGAACCGGGGGCGGCCGGCCGCGCGGAGGAGCCCCGGGGAACCCCCCTGGGGCGGCGTACGCCCGTTCTCGATCAAGACCAAGCTGGGTGCTCTGGTCGTCGTCTCGGTGCTGATCACCACCGGTCTTTCCATGATCGCGGTGCACACCAAGACGGAGATCCGCTTCATCACGGTCTTCTCGATGATCGCCACACTGCTGATTACGCAGTTCGTGGCCCATTCACTCACCGCGCCGCTGGACGACATGAACGCGGTGGCCCGCTCCATCTCGCACGGCGACTACACCCGCCGCGTCCGCGAGAACCGCTGGGACGAGCTGGGCGACCTGGCCCAGACGATCAACGTCATGGCGGACGAGCTGGAGGCCCAGGACCGCCAGCGCAAGGAGCTGGTGGCGAACGTCTCGCACGAGCTGCGCACCCCCATCGCGGGGCTGCGCGCCGTGCTGGAGAACGTCGTGGACGGCGTCTCGGCCGCCGACCCCGAGACCATGCGTACGGCGCTCAAGCAGACCGAGCGCCTCGGGCGGCTGGTGGAGACCCTGCTGGACCTCTCCCGGCTCGACAACGGCGTCGTACCGCTGCGCACGCGCCGCTTCGAGGTCTGGCCGTATCTCTCGGGCGTGCTCAAGGAGGCCAACATGGTCGCCTCCACGCGCGCGGGCATCGCGTCGGGCTCCGGCGGTCACACCCGTACGGACGTCCATCTGCACCTCGACGTCAACCCGCCCGAGCTGGTCGCGCACGCCGACCCGGAGCGCCTCCACCAGGTCGTCGCCAACCTGATCGACAACGCGGTCAAGCACAGCCCCGCGCACGGCCGCGTCACGGTGAAGGCTCGGCGCGGGGAGCTGGCCGAGTCGCTGGAGCTGGAGATCCTGGACGAGGGTCCCGGCATCCCGCGCTCCGAGTGGCACCGGGTCTTCGAGCGGTTCAACCGCGGCGGCGTCAGCTCACCGCACGGCCCGGGCAGCGACGGCGGTACGGGCCTCGGGCTCGCGATCGCCCGCTGGGCCGTGGATCTGCACGGCGGCCGGATCGGTGTGGCCGAATCCGAGCGAGGATGCCGGATTTTGGTCACCCTTCCGGGAGAGCCGTCCGTCCCAAGTTGACGTAAAGTTCGAAGCGGAGCCCCAAGATCCACCTGACGTCCGCGCTGACGGACGCGCGTGGACACGTGTGATTGGTCACAGGCCCACGCATTTGGTGCGCCCGGCCGACAATCTGGGCATCCCCCTTGTGTCCCTTTCGGACCGGAACCCCGCTTGTTTCCCGCCATTTCACCCCCCGAAACCCGATTCTCGATGTGACTTACACGACGATGAACGGGCCCGGACTGACCTTTCGGCCACGGGGGCGTAGCCTTAATTCCCGCTGTCCATCACCTTGTGAAGCCACCTTGTGAAGCGGAAGAGGGCGGTTGCCGCCGTGTCGCCACAGTCCCCCAGTAACTCATCGAGCATCTCGACCGACGAAGGAGCAGGTAACCCTGCGGCTGCGTTCGGACCCAACGAGTGGCTCGTCGACGAGATCTATCAGCAGTACCTCCAGGATCCGAACTCCGTAGACCGAGCCTGGTGGGACTTCTTCGCCGACTACAAGCCCGGGGCCGCTGCCGCTCCGACGGCTACGGCGGGTGCTGCGGCCACGGGGGCCGCAGGTACCACCACGACCGCTCCAGCGGCTCCGGCCGCCCCCGCGGCTCCCGTGACCCCGGCCGTCCCGGCTCCGGCCCCGGCAGCAGCTCCCAAGCCCGCCGCTGCCGCCCCGGCGCCCGCTCCTGCGGCCCCGGCCGCTCCGGTTGCGAAGCCCGTGGCAGCCGCCCCGGCCGCCAAGCCGAAGGCCGCTCCCGCGACCGAGGTGGCCGACGGCCCCGAGTTCGTGACGCTGCGGGGCCCCTCGGCCGCTGTGGCGAAGAACATGAACGCCTCGATCGAGGTGCCCACGGCCACGTCCGTGCGCGCGGTCCCGGTGAAGCTGCTCTTCGACAACCGCATCGTCATCAACAACCACCTGAAGCGCGCCCGTGGCGGGAAGATCTCCTTCACCCACCTCATCGGGTACGCGATGGTGCAGGCCATCAAGGCCATGCCGTCGATGAACTACTCCTTCGCGGAGAAGGACGGCAAGCCGACCCTGGTGAAGCCGGCGCACGTCAACTTCGGCCTGGCCATCGACCTGGTGAAGCCCAACGGCGACCGCCAACTCGTCGTCGCCGGCATCAAGAAGGCCGAGACGCTGAACTTCTTCGAGTTCTGGCAGGCCTACGAGGACATCGTCCGCCGCGCCCGTGACGGCAAGCTGACGATGGACGACTTCACCGGCGTGACCGTGTCGTTGACCAACCCCGGTGGCCTGGGCACCGTCCACTCGGTCCCGCGTCTGATGCCCGGTCAGTCGGTCATCATGGGCGTCGGTTCCATGGACTACCCGGCCGAGTTCCAGGGCACGAGCCAGGACACCCTCAACAAGCTCGGCATCTCGAAGGTCATGACGCTCACGTCGACCTACGACCACCGGGTCATCCAGGGCGCCGCGTCGGGCGAGTTCCTCCGGATCGTCGCGAACCTCCTCCTCGGTGAGACCGGGTTCTACGACGACATCTTCGAGGCGCTGCGCATCCCCTACGAGCCGGTCCGCTGGCTCAAGGACATCGACGCCTCGCACGACGACGACGTCACGAAGGCCGCCCGCGTCTTCGAGCTGATCCACTCCTACCGGGTCCGCGGCCATGTCATGGCCGACACCGACCCGCTGGAGTACCACCAGCGCAAGCACCCCGACCTGGACATCACCGAGCACGGGCTCACCCTCTGGGACCTGGAGCGCGAGTTCGCGGTCGGCGGTTTCGCGGGCAAGTCCCTGATGAAGCTGCGCGACATCCTCGGCGTACTGCGCGACTCGTACTGCCGCACCACCGGCGTCGAGTTCATGCACATCCAGGACCCGAAGCAGCGCAAGTGGATCCAGGACCGCATCGAGCGCGCGCACAGCAAGCCGGAGCGCGAGGAGCAGCTGCGGATCCTGCGCCGCCTCAACGCGGCGGAGGCCTTCGAGACCTTCCTGCAGACGAAGTACGTCGGCCAGAAGCGCTTCAGCCTGGAGGGCGGCGAGTCCGTCATCCCGCTGCTTGACGCGGTCATCGACAGCGCGGCCGAGTCGCGCCTGGACGAGGTCGTCATCGGCATGGCCCACCGTGGCCGGCTGAACGTCCTGGCGAACATCGTCGGCAAGTCGTACGCCCAGATCTTCCGGGAGTTCGAGGGCAACCTCGACCCGAAGTCGATGCACGGCTCCGGCGACGTGAAGTACCACCTGGGCGCCCAGGGCGTGTTCACGGGCCTGGACGGCGAGCAGATCAACGTCTCGCTGGCCGCCAACCCGTCCCACCTGGAGACGGTCGACCCGGTCATCGAGGGCATCGCCCGCGCCAAGCAGGACATCATCAACAAGGGCGGCACGGACTTCACGGTCCTGCCCGTCGCCCTGCACGGTGACGCGGCCTTCGCGGGCCAGGGCGTGGTGGCCGAGACGCTCAACATGTCCCAGCTGCGCGGCTACCGCACCGGCGGCACGGTCCACATCGTCATCAACAACCAGGTCGGCTTCACGGCGGCGCCCGAGTCCTCGCGCTCGTCGATGTACGCCACGGACGTGGCCCGCATGATCGAGGCCCCGATCTTCCACGTGAACGGCGATGACCCGGAAGCGGTCGTGCGTGTCGCGCGCCTGGCCTTCGAGTTCCGCCAGGCGTTCAACAAGGACGTCGTCATCGACCTCATCTGCTACCGCCGCCGCGGCCACAACGAGTCCGACAACCCGGCGTTCACGCAGCCCCTGATGTACGACCTGATCGACAAGAAGCGCTCGGTGCGCAAGCTCTACACCGAGTCGCTGATCGGCCGGGGCGACATCACCCTTGAGGAAGCCGAACAAGCCCTCCAGGACTTCCAGGGCCAGCTGGAGAAGGTCTTCACGGAGGTCCGCGAGGCCATCTCCTCCCCGGCCGAGGCCCTGGCGGGCGACCCGCGGGCCGAGTTCCCGGTGGCCGTGCAGACGGCGGTCTCCCAGGAGGTCGTCAAGCGCATCGCCGAGTCCCAGGTCAACATCCCCGACCACGTCACCGTCCACCCGCGGCTGCTCCCGCAGCTGCAGCGCCGGGCGTCGATGATCGAGGACGACACGATCGACTGGGGCATGGGCGAGACGCTCGCGATCGGCTCCCTGCTCCTGGAGGGCACCCCGGTGCGCCTCTCGGGCCAGGACTCCCGACGCGGCACCTTCGGCCAGCGCCACGCGGTCCTCATCGACCGGGTCACCGGCGAGGACTTCACCCCGCTCCAGTACCTGTCGGACGAGCAGGCCCGCCTGAACGTCTACGACTCGCTGCTCTCCGAGTACGCGGTCATGGGCTTCGAGTACGGCTACTCGCTGGCCCGCCCCGACGCGCTCGTCATGTGGGAGGCGCAGTTCGGCGACTTCGTCAACGGCGCGCAGACGGTCATCGACGAGTACATCTCGGCGGCGGAGCAGAAGTGGGGCCAGACGTCCGGCGTCACCCTGCTCCTCCCCCACGGCTACGAGGGCCAGGGCCCGGACCACTCTTCGGCCCGCATCGAGCGGTTCCTCCAGCTGTGCGCCCAGAACAACATGACGGTCGCTCAGCCGACGCTCCCGTCGAACTACTTCCACCTTCTGCGGTGGCAGGTGCACAACCCGCACCACAAGCCGCTGGTGGTCTTCACCCCGAAGTCGATGCTGCGCCTCAAGGCGGCGGCCTCGAAGACGGAGGAGTTCACGACGGGCGCCTTCCGCCCGGTCATCGGCGACGAGTCCGCGAACCCGGCCGACGTCCGCAAGGTCGTCTTCTGCGCCGGCAAGCTGTACTACGACCTTGAGGCCGAGCGGAAGAAGCGCGGCACCACGGACACGGCGATCATCCGCATCGAGCGCCTGTACCCGCTCCCGGGTGCGGAACTCCAGGCGGAGATCGCCAAGTACCCCAACGCCGAGAAGTACCTGTGGGCGCAGGAGGAGCCGGCGAACCAGGGCGCGTGGCCCTTCATCGCCCTCAACCTGATCGACCACCTGGACCTCGCGGTCGGCGCGGACATCCCGCACGGCGAGCGTCTGCGGCGCATCTCGCGCCCGGCGGGCTCGTCCCCGGCGGTGGGTTCGGCGAAGCGTCACCAGGCGGAGCAGGAGCAGCTGGTGCGTGAGGTGTTCGAGGCGTAGGCCTCTGGCGGCACAGCGGTAGGGCCCGGCACCGGGGAGATCCGGTGCCGGGCCCTTCGTCATGAGCGGCCGGGTGGGTCGTAGTAGACGCCCAGGTGCCTGACCCAGTCGGTGTTCCGCTCCCGCATACCGTTCCGGATCCACAACCCCCGCACCCGGGCCAGGAGTTCAGGCACACTCCCCGACCCGCGCAGCACCTCCCGCTCCACCCAGTTGTAGAACAGGGCACAGTTCCGGTGGTCGGCCCGGCGGCTCCAGAGGATCAGGGGGTAGCCGAGGGTGCGCGCCTCTTCGAGTACGGCGGTGCCGTCGTCGTGACGGCACCAGAGGGGTACGGCGTTCAGCGGGGCGTCGTGAAGGGAGGCCGGGAGACGGAGACCCAGCGGAGGGCCGCTCTGGACGGCGTTCCAGCGCTCGACCCGCTCCAGCGCCACAGGGTCCGGCCCCAGGCCCCTGACGAACACATTGGCCTCGGTACGAAGGGCCTGGCCCGGCGTCCAGTTCATCACGTCGAGCTCCCAGAGGAGTTCGTCGGGCAGCCGGAACTCGACCATCGCCTTCCGCTTGCCTGTGTCGGCCAGCGCGAGGGCGTGGCTCAGGTCGTCGCGAAGCTGTGGCACGGGTCCGTCGAGTCTGACGGGCTTGGGCGCTTCGGATACGTACACGACCCGGTTCTCCTGGGTGGCCCGCAGCCGCCAGGTGTGAGCACCCTCCTGCTCCGGCCCGACCTCGACGGTGATACGACATCCCCGCAGGCCGGGCAGGTCGTCCGCCGTCTCCAGGACACGCTGGACCTCCCACCGCCGCTCCTCACCGGCGGCCCGCCATACCCAGGTGCGCAGTTCGGCCGACCCCCGGATCCGGCGAGCCGCGAGGTCGGCGAGAATCCGGGCCGCGTAGACCGCGACGGCTCCGGCGTCCCCGCGCGCGTAGAGATGGGCCGCGCCGTCGCGCCAGCTTCGGGGCGGCAGGCTCGGCAGGGAGCCAGGGCCGTGGGGGAGCAGGCCCAGCACGGCGTAGGTGTCCTGGGGCGGCTCCAACTCGGCCAGCAGACCGTAGAGTTCGGCGCGGTCGTCCGGCTCCGACAGGCGCCGCGCATGGTGCAGGTCGTGCGTGCGTACGAGGCGATGCCACAGCTCGGTGCCCTTCCCGCCCTGCAGACACAGGTCCCGCAGGGCGGCGATCCGCACCGCCCGTCCCCGGCCGCCGTCCTTGGCAGCCGCCTCGACGACGACTCCGACAACGGAACCGTCCCGACGGCTCAACACGGGCCCGCCGACGCTCAGCGCGGTCGACGGGGCACTGATGAGGGCGAGCTCGTGGGACTCCTTCTGCCCTCGGATGCGGGTGAGGGCGGAATGGACCTCGCTTCCGTCGGCGTACTGGGCAGTCACCTTCTGGGGGAGCACGTCCGGCGTGTCCGTGAGCCGAAGGCAGTCGTAGCCACCGTCGACAACGGGCACCTCCAGCACGGCCAACTCGCCCACCGCGCGCGCGAACCGGGCACGGAGGTGCCATCCGTCCGCCGTGTGGACAGTGATCCGCGCGCGGTCGTCGCGTGACAGCCCCTCCACCGCCCCCACGCAGGTGACGACCAGATTCGGGGCGAGGAAGAAGCCGCTGCCGAGCACCCTGCCTCCGGCGTGAAGGCTGACCACGGCACTGCCGGTGCCGGGGGACAGCGGCACTGTGTCCACCGAGTCGGGCCAGGCCGTGCGCTGAGACGTGACCAGCACATGGCCGCCCGCCGGGAAGGCGGACGCGTCGTCCACTCCGTCCCAGTCGGGGAAGACGATCAGCCAGTCCAGCGCTGTTGTCCGCAACACCTCGTACAGCGTCCTGAGACGTTCTTCCACGCCTCCGTCCGTCGGCAGCCCGAACTCGGCCTCCACCAACTGCGCCAGCCGCTCCCGGCGTTGCGCGTCGTCCCGCCCCGAGACCCACCAGACGATGTCGTACGTGGAGCCGTACCGGCTCACGTACTCGGCGGCGAACGGAGTCTTGCCAACCCCGGGCGGCCCCACGACGGCACACACCCTGGACCGCCGCCCCTGCTCCAGGCTCCCCCGCACCCGGGCCATCGCCCCCTCCGGCGCGGTGAACCCGGGCAGCGGGTCGGGCACCCCGCCGTCCTGCCGCAGTGTGGGCCCCGGGAACCGCGGCCCCTGTCCGTCCCAGGCGGCACCCTCAGGAGCAAGCCCAAGACTGTCGAGCAATCGCTGTGCGGCAACCGCCCCGGTGGTGTCCCACAGTGCGATGGGCGCCCCCGTCTCCCACGGGAAGGGCCCTGTCCGCCGCACCGCGACGGGAACGAGCCTCTCCCCTGACCGTTCAGCAACCTCGCGCAGGGAATCGACGCGGCTCTGATCGTCGTACCAGCGTCCGACCAGAAGAAGCACACGCCCACCCCGCCCGGAATGCGCCCGCACCCGTTGCCGTACGAGATCCAGCAAAGCGTCCGGCCCCTCGTCCGCCTGTCGCAGCGCGACCTCCTGCCCCTTGGCCCCCAGCACATGGGCCACCCAGATCGCCCACTCCTCGTCCTCCCCGGCGTACAGGACGTCGACGACCTCCTGCCGCGCCGCCACAGCCGTCCCGAACCGCCGCGCCACCACCCCCGCGACCTCGGCGAACGCACCCGGCGCACCATCCACGTCCCCCTCCGCCGAACCGACGGAGTCACCCCTCATACGCGCCAGCGCAAGCGCCGGGAAATTGCGCGCCCTGCGCCCGAAGTGCCGGTCGACGTACTCGCCGCAGTGCTTCAGCACCAGCATCGCGTCACCGCGTGGCAGCAACCGCAGCAACGCCTCCCGCACCCCCGGCCGGAACTCGTACCACCCGTCCTCCGCACCCCGTTCCAGCAGCCCGCTCAGCAGCACCTCCGCCAGCACGCTCGGCCCGGAACGGGGATGCATCGCCCGCTGGACGAGCTGCATCACCGGCAGGGTGAGCGGGACCGCCGAGACGGACACCGCCAGCGCCACGGCCTGGCGGGACGCGCTTCGCCGGAACGCCCGTACGAGCGACTCCGCGTCCGCGACCGGGCGTTCGGGCCGTGCCGGGGACGCCGGATGGTCGGCCCGCACCCACGCGGCCGGGGCGGACACCGCAAGGCCGGTGCTGCCCGCGAGCAGCCGTGCCCAGGTGCCCAGCGCGGTACGGGTGGGCGACAGCACGGGGACGGGAAGGGCCCCGGGCGGCCGTACGCCACCGTCCGCCGGAGTGAACTCCAGGCGTGCGCCCATCCCTTCGCGCCGTCGGAGCGTGCCGGGCAGCGCGGGCAGATGCGTGCGCTGCCACATGCGCTGGGGCAGCGGCTGTACGACGGCCACGGGCGCCGCCCGCCCCCACTGGTGGAGCATCCGCTGCATCGCGCCGGACCGCCACAACGGGCCCGCGCAGTCGCTGAGTACGAGGGTCAGCTGACGGCCGGTCGGATCGCGCAGCTGCTCCGCCGCCCGGGCCGCCCGGTCGAAGGCCCGTCCGGGCGCGGCCACCAGCCGGCCGTCCTCGCCCTCGCGGACGTAGTGGGTCGCCACCTCGCGGAAGGCGCCGAGCCCGGCGCACAGTTGGCGGAGCTCCGCAAGTGCCGTGTCCCACACGCCGGTCGACGTCGAGACGTCCATGAGGAGCCGCAGGCGGGCCTCGCGGCGCGTGGTCGCGCGCAGGACGGGCAGCAGGAGGCGGGTCTCCGCCGCCTGTTCGGCCGTGGCCTGTTCGTCGAGGTCGAGGGCGGGGGTGCGGACCGGCGGACGGTAGTGCTGGAGCGGACGGAGGGCGCGTTGGAGCGCGAGGGGGTTGGGGAGCGCGGTGGCGGAGGGGACGCGGACCCGTACGAAGTCGCTGTCCGCGTCGGCCGGTTCGTCGCCCGGTGTGCCCTCCGCGCGCGGTCGGTCGGCGTGCAGGCGGGTGCGCTCGGCGACGGGATCGGCGGGCTCGGTGGGCCGGGTGCGGAAACCCGGGCGGGACGCGGGGGTCCGGGCGACCGACGGCGCACTGCCGCTGCTCGTCGCCGAGTCCCCGTCGGGCTCGGGCACTTCGGGCCCCGCCCCCGTCGGCTCCGTCGCCCGCCCGACGAACCGTGCCAGCCACAGCGCCTCGGCGAGTTCCCGCGCGGACGGCTCGACCCCGCCGAGGGCGCGGAGCCGTTCGGCGAGTTCGGCCGACTGTCCGTCGGGGGAGGTCATCAGAGCGGTCCGCCGCCGGGGCCGCGCTCGCCGTGGTCCAGGGGCCGCATCAGCAGTTCGGCGAGCCGCTGCCGGTCGGGCTCACGGTCGCGTACGGCCTCCTGGGTGAGGTAGATGGCGTTGAGGAGCTGGTCGGCGGCGCGCAGGGAGCCGGGGGCCGAGTCGAGGAAGGTGCGGATCAACTCGCCGTTGCGAGCCGCCACTTCGGCGCCCTCCTCACCGAAGTGGGCGGTGACCATGGTGTCGAGCCGGGACCTGCCCCAGGCGTCGTCGCGGGGCGAGGGGAGATCGAGGTGGAGGCAGCGGCGCAACAGCGGGGCGGGGAAGTCGCGTTCGCCGTTGCTGGTCATCACGACGATCGGGAAGGCCTTGCAGCGGACGCGCCCGCCCCGCACCACGGCCCGCTCGTCGTCGTCCGTGAGCACCTCGACGTCCGCCTGCCGCCCGGCGATGCGCTGCAGCTCGGCGATCCTGAACTCGCCCTCCTCCAGGGCGTTCAGCAGGTCGTTGGGGAGGTCGATGTCGCTCTTGTCCAGCTCGTCGACGAGGAGGACGCGCGGACGCCCGTACGGCAGGAGCGCGGTGCCGAGCGGGCCGAGCCGCAGATAGTCGCCGATGTCCTCGGTCGGCTGGTCTTCGTTCTCCTCCCAGGCCTGCGACGGGTCCCGCACCTTGGCCATCTGGGTGTCCTGGAGGCGGGCGATGGCGTCGTACGTGTAGAGGCCGTCGCGCAGGGTCGTACGGCTCACGATGGGCCACTGGAGGACCCTGCCGAGGCCCAGTTCATGGGCGATGGCGTGGGCGAGGGTCGACTTTCCTGAGCCGGGGTCGCCGGTCACGAGGAGCGGGCGGCGCAGATACAACGCGGCGTTGATCAGCTCCAGTTGCTCCGGCCGCCAGGCGATGCCGCGCCCGCTGCGGCCACCGAGCCGCCGCGTCGACTCGGTGCCGAGCGGCGGTACGACGGTGCCGCCGGGCTCGCCGTCGAAGTCGCGCCAGGGCGGCGGGGCGGGCAGCCGCCCGATGCCGTCGTGCGGCTCGCCGGCGCCCCGGTAGATGTACCAGTCCGGTTCGGGGGTGTCGGTCGCGGTCGTCAAGGGGACTCCAGCAGGTCGTCGCAGTGCGGGATCGGGCGCCTCGGGTCGTCGTAGAGGAGGGCCAGGTGTTCGGCCCAGTCGGCGTCGGGATCGGCCTGGCTGACGCGTTCACGCAAGGCCCGCAGCCGCTCCGGCAGGGCGGTGGCACGGCCCGCCGAGCTGAGCAACTCCGCCGTACGGTCGTGCAGTTCGGCGCAGCGGGTGTCGCAGCCGTGGGCGTGCTCGGCGTGCAGGTTCCAGAGGATCACGCCGTATCCGCCGGCGACCGCCCGCGACAGGGGCCCGGTGCTCTCGGCGGGCGGCCGGCACAGCACGGGCACCGCGCCTGGCGGCGCCGAGTCCAGGGCCTGGCCCGCGTAGGCGTCGGAGGGCACGGGCAGCGCCTTGGGCTCGCCCTCGGCGACCGCGCGCCACCGCTCGCGCCAGACGGCCATGGGTTCGCCGCGCCGCTTCAGACACCGCACCACGACCTGCCGGTGGACCCCGAAGGGCCGCTCGGCGGGGTGCGGCCGGAGACTGCGGACGACGGGCCCCGGCCGCCACAGATGGGCGTCGACCCCGAACTGCTCGACAGGCACGGCGAGTTCGAGCCGGGCCCGGCGTCCGCTGTCGAGACGGCGGAAGGTACGGGCGAGCGGCTCGCTCAGGATGGACGGCAGGTCGGCGAGCGAGGCGCCCTCGCCGTCGGAGCCCTCGTCCTCTGCCCGCACGGTCTCCGGGCCACCGGTCCAGGTCCAGATCCGCCAGTGGAAGCGGTCGTGCGGCCGGAAGAGATCGGGTTCCAGTTCGACGGCGACGACGGGCCCGTCCGAGTCGTCCACCTGGTCGGCGTCGTCCGCGTCGTCCGCCGCGTGGTTCATGGGCCGGTCGTCGGTCCGTACGCCGGCCCCCGCGTCGGCGTCGGTGCTGCGCCATGGCGCGGGCGCCCCGGCCGCGACCCCCATGAGGAGGGCCCGGAGATGCCCGGGCAGGTCCTCGGCGCGCCGCTCGACCCACTCCTCCAGTTCGGCGACGGCATCCGGGGCCCGTGTCCCGCACACCTGGGCGACGGCCCGCAGATAGTGCAGCGCCACGAGATCGGCGCCCTCCGGATGGTCGTACAGCCAGCCGTGTCCGTCCCGCCAGTCGCGCGGGGCGACCTCCTCCTCCCACAGCGGTTCGTCACCGAGGACGCGCTCGATCAGGCCCTGCAACTCGGCCGAGGAGCGTGGCTCGGGCAGTCCGGCGAGCAGCGCGGAGGCGTCGGCACTGTCCCTCGGCCCCCAGCCGCGCGCACCCGCCACGCTCTGCGCCTTCACCCAGGAGGTGGCTCCGGTGGCCCTGCGGTGCCAGGTGTCGTGGGCACGGATCAGGGCCGCGTAGGGGTCGTCCCCGAGGCCGCGCTCCTCCCCCACGGGCACCGCCCGCCGGAAGCCGCGCAGCGCGGTGGCGGCGACGGCGAGCCCGCCGTCCTTCTGGGCGCGGCGCGCCTTGACGACACCGGCGACCAGACCGCGCTCGCGGTCGAGCAGCGGCCCGCCGGAGGCGCCGTGGGGGATCTCCACCAGGGGTGCGAGGGTCAGTCCGTAGCCGCCGTCCTTGCCGTTGCACTCGGTCTGTCCGCTCCAACGCTGGGGGACGCCGCCCGCGGGGGTGCGCCAGCCGTACGCGGCGACGGAGAGGGGAGGGTCGTAGCGGTCGGTGAGCCGCACGCACGCGTGGGGGACGGTTTCCGTCAGCCTGATGAGGACGAGGTCCTGTTCGGGGTCCGTGCCGCCGCCGAGCCAGTAGGCGGGCCGGGCCCGTACGTCGAGACCGTCGTGCCCCTGGACCCGTAAGGAGCCGATGCTCTCCGGGGCGTCCCTGAGGGGCAGGATGTGACGGCAGGTCAGTACCCAACCCGGGGCCACGAAGAAACCGCTGCCCCAGAGGGTGCCCGGTTCGTCGTCGGGCCCTATGCGCACGGTGGCTCGCACGACCAGGGCGTCGAGCTTGGCCGCGGTCATGTGGGGTTCGCGTCCCCCCGCCAGGTGAGGGTGATGGACAGGGTCGCCTTGGCCTCCCCGTCCGCGAGCAGGGCGACGGCCTTGCCCGCCTTGACGGCCACCTCGACCCCGAAGGTCGTGCTGACCTCGTCGGGCTTCACGGCCCGCGCCGCGTCGAACACGGCACCGCCGACGCCCCGCACCAGCTCGGTCAGCTGATCGACCCGGGCCGCCATGTGGTCGAGGGCGCCGACGTCGTCGTACGAGAACTCGTCGGGGGCGCCCGGCAGCTGCCCCGGCCAGTCCTCCGGGTCGAGCACGCTGACCCGCGCGAGCACGGTTCCGCCCCCGGGCAGTTCGATCTCCTGGATTCTGCGTTGTTCCACGGCACCCCCGAACCTGGTGACTACAGGTGATCCCATTGTGCCTGTGCGGACACGCGCGTGTGCGGAGGATTCGTGAGGTTCCGGCAAGGCGGGGCCGGTCGATGGGTGCGCATAACCTGGGGGGACAAGCGTCAACCGCCCCCGCAGGAGAACACCCGTGTATTTCACCGACCGAGGCATCGAAGAGCTGGAGAAGCGGCGCGGCGAGGAGGAGGTCACCTTCGAGTGGCTGGCAGAGCAGCTGCGGACCTTCGTCGACCTCAATCCCGACTTCGAGGTGCCGGTGGAGCGCCTGGCGACCTGGCTGGCGCGGCTGGACGACGAGGACGACGAGTAGGTCTCGGACGACACGCGACAGGTCTCGAAAGGGTGTCTTGACTTTCCGTGACCGCGATATATCGTGAATAGCAGAAGACGCGATATGGCGCGTCGTGATGTGTCCATGTGTCCAGGGGGTCCGCACCATGTCCACGACGTCCGAGTGGTCCGTCAAAGAGCCCGGCAAACTCACCTTCGACGAGCCCGTCACGGGCCTGCACGTACGCATCGTGAACGGCACGGTGAACGTGGTGGGCACCGACGAGGGTTCCGCCCGTCTGGAGGTCTCCGAGATCCAGGGCCCACCCCTGGTGGTGACCCAGGAGGACGGCGTCCTGACGGTGGCGTACGAGGACCTGCCCTGGAAGGGCTTCCTCAAGTGGCTGGACCGCAAGGGCTGGCAACGCAACGCGGTGGTGTCCCTGGCCGTCCCGGCCGGCACCCGCGTGGAGGTGGGCGTGGTCGGCGCGGGCGCCGTGGTCTCGGGGGTCGACGGGCCGACGGTGGTGAAGGGCGTCACGGGCGACACGACCCTCGTCGGCCTCTCCGGCCCGGTCCGCGCCGACACGGTCTCGGGCAGCCTGGAGGCCCAGGCGGTCACCGGCGATCTGCGCTTCAACTCCGTCTCCGGCGACCTCACCGTCGTCGAGGGCTCCGGGCCCTCTGTGCGCGCCGAGTCGGTGAGCGGCTCCATGATCGTCGACCTGGACCCGGAGGGCCCGACGGACGTGCGGCTGACGAACGTCTCGGGCGAGATCGCCATCCGGCTCCCGCATCCGGCGGACGCCGAGGTCGAGGCGAACACGGCGAGCGGCACGATCTCGAACGCCTTCGACGGCCTCCGCGTCCACGGCCAGTGGGGCGCCCACCGCGTCACGGGCCGGCTGGGCGCGGGCACGGGCAAGCTGCGGGCGACGACGGTCTCCGGCTCGATCGCCCTGCTCCGCCGCCCCCAGCGGGAGGACGATTCGACGGACCGGACCGCCCCTGGGGACAATTCCGGCCCGACAGACCTCGCGAACAAGAAGGTGCTCTGACATGCCCCCCGTCTTCGCCCACGGCCGTCTGCGTCTCTACCTGCTGAAGCTGCTGGACGAGGCCCCCCGCCACGGCTACGAGGTGATCCGCCTCCTGGAGGAGCGCTTCCAGGGGCTGTACGCGCCGTCGGCGGGCACCGTGTACCCCCGCCTGGCCAAGCTGGAGGCCGAGGGCCTGGTCACCCACACCACCGAGGGCGGCCGCAAGGTGTACTCCATCACGGACGCGGGCCGCGCCGAACTGGCCGACCGCAGCGGCGAACTGGCCGATCTGGAACTGGAGATCCGCGAGTCCGTCGCCGAACTGGCCGCCGAGATCCGGGCCGACGTCCGGGGTGCGGCGGGCGATCTGCGCAGGGAGGTGCGCGCGGCGGCGAGCGAGGCGCGCAGGGACTCCGGCGCGGAGGAGATGCGGCGCATCAAGCAGGAGTGGAAGGAGCAGGCCCGCCGCGCGAAGGACGAGAGCCGCCGGGCCCGCGAGGAGGCCCAGCGGGCCAGGCGCCAGGCCAAGGAGGCCCAGGAACACGCCCGCGCCCAGGCCCAGGAAGAGGTCCAGCGCATCGCGAGGCGCGTCCAGGAACAGGTCCAGGACCACTTCACGCGGGGCGACTGGCCGACGGGCGTCCGGGAGGGCCTGACCGAACTGGCCAAGGAGTTCGGCGAGTTCGGCAAGGGCTTCGGCTTCCCCCGCACCAACGGCACCACAACGACCACGACCACCACGACCACCAGGGCACCGGAACCGGAGCACGAACCGACGTACACGGACACTCCCCCGGACTTCCCGGCCGGCTACGAACCGTCCTGGGCCCACGAGGAGTCCACCGGCAACCCGGCCCGCGACCTCGACCGCCTCCTCGACCGCTTCCGTGACGACATCCGCGACTCGGCCCGCGACCACGGCGTCACGGAACCCCAACTCCTGGAGATCCGCGGCCACTTGTCGGCGGCGGCAGCTCTGGTGGGAGCGGCGCTGCGAACCCCGAAGGTGTGAGCGGGAGAGGGACGGGGACCGCAGGGCACCCGCCCGACGGGCCTCAGCCGGGCCTCAGCCCGAGCCCGCCACCCCGAGCCCGCCACCCCGAGCCCCTCAGCCGGCGGCCTTCGCCTCGCCCCCGCCGTACAGCACACGGCTCAGGGCCTCGTACGTGACTCCCCGATCGGCGAGGACCTCCGACGGCACACCGGGGCGGGCCGTGAGGGCGAGAAGGATGTGCTCGTCGCCGATCCGGCGGTCCCGGTGGGCCACCGCGATGCGCAGGCACCTCTCCAGCACCTCCTTGGCGTCCCGGCTGAAGGTGCGGCGCCCCGACCACCAGCCCGTGTCCTTGCGGTCGCCGGACATCGCGCCGACGCCGTGCGCATCCTCGACGCGGGAGACGAGGTCGGAGACGTCGATACCGAGCCCGGCGAGGGCGTCCGTCTCGGCCTGGGACAGCCCGGCGCGGCGCCGGGCGTCGGCGAGGGCGGACTTCACCGGCTCCTTGCGGTCGGCGGCGAGCCCGAGCGAGGCCAGCGCGAAGGAGGCCCGGCTCGCCTCGCGGTCGAGCAGCGCGAGCAGCAGGTGCTCGGCGTCGACGGACCGGCTGCCGCCGCGCTCGGAGTGCTCGACGGCACTCTTCACCACGGCGCGCGCATCGTTCGTGAACCGTTCGAACATCACTGCCTCCCGTATTTCTTGTGCACGGCCTGCCTGCTGACACCCAGTTCGGCGGCGATCTCCTGCCACGACCAGCCCTGATTGCGCGCACCGCGCACCTGCACGGCCTCCAACTGCTCGACCAGCTTCCGCAGCGCGGAGACGGCCCGCAGCCCGACCCGCGGGTCGCGGTCACCCGCGCGCTCGGCGAGATCTGTTGCTTCGGTCATGATGTCAATGTAGGTTGACGCCCGCTCCATGTCAACCAAAGTTGACAACTCGGGTCAGGTGAACCCGGTGAACGACGATCAGGACGTGATCAGGACGTGATCAGGACGTGATCAGGAGGTACTGAGAACGATCTTGCCGAAGAGATCGCCGGACTCCAGGCGTTCGAAGCCCTCGCGGGCCCGGTCCAGCGGGAGCACCTCGTCGATGACGGGGCGTACGCCGGTGGCGGCGCAGAAGGACAGCAGGTCCTCCAGCTCGTCCTTGGTGCCCATGGTCGAGCCGACGACCTTGAGTTCCAGGAAGAAGATGCGGGTCAGTTCGGCGTGCGAGGGGCGGTCTCCGCTGGTGGCGCCCGAGATGACGAGCGTGCCGCCGGGCCGCAGCGACTTGACCGAGTGCGACCAGGTGGCCGCCCCGACCGTCTCGATCACGGCGTCCACGCGCTGCGGCAGCCGCGCCCCGGACTCGACCGCCTCGACGGCACCGAGCTCGACGGCCCGCTTCCGCTTGGCCTCGTCCCGGCTGGTGGCGAAGACACGCAGGCCCGCCGCCTTGCCGAGCACGATCGCGGCGGTCGCGACACCGCCGCCGGCGCCCTGGACGAGCACCGAGTCGCCGGGGCGTACGCCCGCGTTGGTGAAGAGCATGCGGTACGCGGTCAGCCAGGCGGTGGGCAGACAGGCGGCCTCGGCGAAGGACAGCTCCTTGGGCTTGGGCAGGACGTTCCACGCCGGTACGGCGACCTGCTCGGCGAAGGTGCCCTGGTAGCGCTCGGTAAGGATGGAACGGGGTTCTTTAGGACCGACGCCGTGCCCCGTCTGGCCGATGACGGAGTGCAGGACGACCTCGTTGCCGTCCGCGTCGACGCCGGCGGCGTCGCAGCCGAGGATCATCGGGAGCCGGTCCTCGGGGAGTCCGACTCCGCGCAGGGACCACAGGTCATGGTGGTTGAGCGAGGCGGCCCTGACGTCGACGGTCGCCCAGCCGGGGCGCGCCTCCGGGGCTGGGCGGTCGCCCAACTCCAGCCCGTCGAGCGGGTGGTCGGGGTCGATGCGGGCGGCGTAGGCAGCGAACATGACGTCGACGATAGGGGCCCGCCGCACCCGGGGGGAACGGCACGCCCCTGTGACACACGCCCTCTTGATTTCGCCCCCGCCGCCCCTACCCGTCCCATCCTCGGGGGCTCCGCCCCCGAACCCCCGCTCCTCAAACGCCGGAGGGGCTGAGATACCCAGCCCGTCCGGCGTTTGAGGACGAGGCCGTTCAGGCCGATAGGGGGGTCTGGGGGCGCAGCCCCCAGGGGATGGGACGGGTAGGGGCGGCGGGGGCGAAAAAAGAATGGCCCCGCCACAGCCGAAGCCGGACGGGACCACCCCCAACACCCAAGCCGCTCGCGCTCAGCGTCGAGCGACCCCCTCCGCCCGAGCCGCCGCGGCAACCGCCGCGGTGACCGCCGGAGCAACCCGCTCGTCGAACGGCGACGGAATCACGTAATCGGCGGCAAGATCCTCACCCACCACCGCAGCCAACGCATCCGCCGCCGCGATCTTCATCCCCTCCGTGATCCGAGACGCCCGCACCTGCAACGCCCCCGCGAAGATCCCCGGAAACGCCAGCACGTTGTTGATCTGGTTCGGGAAGTCCGACCGCCCGGTAGCGACGACCGCCGCGTACTTGTGCGCCACATCCGGGTGCACCTCGGGGTCCGGGTTGGCCATCGCGAACACGAACGCGCCGTCCGCCATGGAAGCCACCGCCGCCTCCGGGACCGTACCCCCGGAGACCCCGATGAAGACGTCCGCGCCGGCGAGCGCGGACTCGAGCGACCCGCTCAGCCCCGCCCGGTTCGTCAGCTCGGCCAGCTCGCGCTTGACCGGCGTGAGGTCGTCCCGGTCCACCGAGACGATGCCCTTGCGGTCGGCGACGGCGACATCGCCGAGCCCCGCCTCCAACAAGAACTTGGCGATGGCGACACCCGCCGCACCCGCACCCGAGATGACACCCCGCAGCTCGCCCAGCTCCCGCCCGGTGAGCCGTGCCGCGTTGCGCAGCGCCGCCAGCGTCACGACCGCCGTGCCGTGCTGGTCGTCGTGGAAGACGGGGATGTCCAGCCGCTCCTGGAGCTGCCGCTCGATCTCGAAGCACCGCGGCGCCGAGATGTCCTCCAGGTTGACCCCGCCGAAGGACGGCGCCAGCCGGACCACGGTCTCGACGATCTCGTCCACGCCCGTGCAGGCCAGCGCGATCGGGACCGCGTCCACGCCGCCGAACTGCTTGAACAGGATCGCCTTGCCCTCCATCACCGGAAGGGACGCCTCGGGACCGATGTCCCCGAGTCCGAGCACCGCCGTACCGTCCGTCACGACCGCGACGACGGACGACTTCCAGGTGTAGTCGTTGACGAGGTCGGGCTGCTCGGCGATGGCGGTGCACACCCGGGCCACACCGGGTGTGTACGCGAGGGACAGGTCGTCCTTGTCACGGATGGGCACGGTGGCCTGCACGGCCATCTTGCCGCCCCGGTGGAGAGCGAACGCCGGGTCGAACTCACCGGCGTCGCCGCCGGTGCCGATGCTGATGTCGCTGCGAGGATTGACGATCTCCGCTGCCACTTTTTGTACCCCTTAAGTCTTCAAGGTTTGAGGGTGACCACTC
Source organism: Streptomyces sp. GQFP (assembly GCF_021545335.1). Lineage (GTDB taxonomy): Bacteria > Actinomycetota > Actinomycetes > Streptomycetales > Streptomycetaceae > Streptomyces. The sequence goes on from NZ_CP089312.1 coordinate 2,972,220, forward strand.
CTGGTGAGGGGTGGGCGGGCACCGCGCGAGGCCCCGGTGAGTGATGCGCACGGGCACAAGCGCGACGGACGCGCCGCACACGCGCCCTGAGCCCCGGATGAGGGGTGTAAGGAACCTTCTTACCGGACGGAGGACACCGACGACGACCCCTGTAAGTCGAAGGTCACACGTGGGTGACATGGCTTATCACCACACACGGCTGCATACCCGGACATGATCGATCAAATCGAGAAGCGAGTCGGGTCGGGTCTTGGGCCGGACGGAGTCCTCGGGCGGCCGTCCATACGGATGTACGTGCGGATGGCAAGAGCCGCTCACCTGGCGAGATACACCGAAGATCTTCCGGCCGGAACGAATGATTCCCGTAGAAAATCCGGGAAGGTCCGGCTCTGATACACCGACCTGACGCTCAACGGGGGTGACCCGTTATCCGATTTTGACATAGCCGGTCGTCTGAACGCCTCACTCCGAATGGCAAGATGCCGTAATCACACAAGGTCGCGACACTCAAAGATGCGTGCACACAAGTCGACCCGCCGGACCGTCCGCCCCACCTGGCGGACACCGGCCCCAATGGCACACCATCCATCCGCCGGAGGAACCCACCATGACCGCAAGCTCCACCCTTCGTACGACCGCCGCGCAGAACCGGCTAGCCGCGGTCGGTGCGATCGCGGTCGCGGGCGCCCTGCTGCTCACCGGGTGCGGTGACCAGACCAAGGACAAGGACAACGGCTCGGAGAGCGCCTCGACGAGCTCGGCCCCGCTGGCCGACCAGCTCCCCCAGGCGATCCGGGACAAGGGCGTCATCACGGTCGGCTCGGACATCGCGTACGCGCCGGTCGAGTTCAAGGACGACTCGGGCAAGACCGTCGGTATCGACCCGGACATCGCGGACGCCATGGGCAAGCAGCTCGGCGTGAAGTTCGAGTTCCAGAACGGCACCTTCGACACCCTGATCACGGGTCTGCGCTCCAAGCGGTACGACATCGCCATGTCCGCGATGACCGACACCAAGGACCGCCAGGAGGGCACCGAGAACGGCAAGAAGGTCGGCGAGGGCGTCGACTTCGTCGACTACTTCACCGCCGGTGTCTCGATCTACACCAAGAAGGGCGACGACCAGGGCATCAAGAGCTGGTCCGACCTCTGCGGCAAGAAGATCGCGGTGCAGCGCGGCACGGTCTCCGAGGACCTCGCCAAGGCCGAGACGGCGAAGTGTACGGGTGGCAAGAAGATCGCCATCGAGTCGTACGACAACGACCAGCAGGCCCAGACCCGGGTGCGCGCGGGCGGCGCGGACGCCGGCTCCTCCGACTTCCCCGTCACGGCGTACGCGGTGAAGACCTCGGGCGGCGGCAACGACTTCCAGGTCGTCGGTGAGCAGGTCGAGGCGGCCCCGTACGGCATCGCGGTCGCCAAGACGAACACGGAGCTGCGGGACGCCCTGAAGGCCGCGCTCGACGCGATCATCAAGAACGGCGAGTACGGCAAGATCATCGCCAAGTGGGGCGTCGAGGACGGCGCCGTGACCGCGGCCACCGTCAACGGCGGCAAGTGACCCGGGCTCACGGAAGCTACGGGCACTGAAAGGCAACACCCGTGACTGTTGACACCGACAAGACGACAGGACCGGCGGACACTCCCCCGGCCGGACCGGAGGCCATCAAGGCCATCCCGGTCCGGCACTACGGGCGGTACGTCTCGGCCCTGATCGCGATCGCGCTCTTCGTCGCGATCATCTACGCGTTCGCCCAGGGCAACATCAACTGGGGCGCCGTACCGGACTACTTCTTCGACGACCGCATCATCACCGGTGTCTGGAAGACCCTGCTGCTGACGGTCCTGTCGATGCTGATCGGCATCGTCGGCGGCATCCTGCTCGCCGTCATGCGGCTGTCGAAGAACCCGGTGACCTCGACCATCGCCTGGTTCTACATCTGGTTCTTCCGCGGCACCCCGGTCCTGGTCCAGCTGGTCGTCTGGTTCAACCTGGGCCTGGTCTTCACGTACATCAACCTCGGTCCGATCTACAAGGACTACTGGTCCAGCTTCATGACGCCGCTGCTGACGGCGCTCCTGGGCCTGGGCCTGAACGAGGCCGCCTACATGGCGGAGATCTGCCGCGCCGGCCTCCTGTCGGTCGACGAGGGCCAGACCGAGGCCTCGCACGCCCTGGGCATGAGCCACGCCAAGACCCTGCGCCGGATCGTGATCCCGCAGGCGATGCGCGTGATCGTGCCGCCCACGGGCAACGAGGTCATCAACATGCTGAAGACGACCTCGCTGGTGTCGGTGGTGCAGTTCGCCGAACTGTTCCGCTACGCCCAGGACATCGGACAGACGTCCGGTGCCCCGGTGGAGATGTACTTCCTCGCAGCGGCCTGGTACCTGATCCTCACCTCGATCCTCAGCGTCGGCCAGTACTACATCGAGCGGTACTACGCGCGTGGTTCCAGCCGTTCGCTTCCGGCCACGCCGTTGCAGAAGATCAAGGCGAACTTGCTGTCCCTCGGAAGCTGGAGGCGCTGACCATGAGCACGGAAAAGGTCACGAACCCTGCCCCCGGCCCCGAAGCCGTCGCGATGGTCAAGTCGGAGGGCGTGCACAAGTCCTTCGGCCCCGTCGAGGTCCTCAAGGGCATCGACCTGGAAGTGAAGTCGGGCGAGGTGTTCTGCCTCATCGGCCCTTCCGGCTCCGGCAAGTCGACGTTCCTCCGGTGCATCAACCACCTGGAGAAGGTCAACGCGGGGCGCCTGTACGTCGACGGGGAGCTGGTCGGCTACCGCCAGAAGGGCGACAAGCTGTACGAGCTGAAGGACAGCGAGGTCGCGCTGAAGCGCCGGGACATCGGCATGGTCTTCCAGCGCTTCAACCTGTTCCCGCACATGACGGCGCTGGAGAACGTCATGGAGGCGCCGGTCCAGGTCAAGGGCGTGAGCAAGGCGCAGGCCCGTGAGCGCGCGGGCCAGCTCCTGGAGCGCGTGGGCCTGGCCGACAAGGCGGGCACCTACCCCACGCAGCTCTCCGGCGGCCAGCAGCAGCGCGTCGCCATCGCCCGGGCCCTGGCCATGGACCCGAAGCTGATGCTGTTCGACGAGCCGACCTCGGCCCTGGACCCGGAGCTGGTCGGTGACGTCCTCGACGTCATGCGCGACCTGGCCGAGTCCGGGATGACGATGATCGTCGTCACCCACGAGATGGGCTTCGCCCGCGAGGTGGGCGACAGCCTCGTCTTCATGGACGGCGGCGTGGTCGTCGAGTCCGGCAACCCCCGCGACGTCCTGACGAACCCGCAGCACGAACGAACCCAGTCGTTCCTGTCCAAGGTCCTCTGAGGCGACGTACGGGTACGTACGGAAGGGGCGGTACGAGATCCTCGTACCGCCCCTTCCGCGTTGCCCTAGTTGCTCCTCGTCTTCAACAGCTCGGGCGTGAGCGCCAGTTCACGCAGCTGGCTCTTGGTCAGCGGCGCGGTCCTGAGCAGAGGCCCCAGTGAGTACCTGCCGGTGAAGCCGGTGGTGTCGTGGACCTCGACCGTGCCGCCGGTCTTCAGGTAGAGCGTGGCCATGAGGTACTCACCCCAGGTGCGGCGGTTGTCCATGAAGACGCTGCCGTGCTTCCAGCCCTTCCGGACTTCGAGGACGTTGCCGTTCGGCAGCCTCTCGAAGGTGCACTCCTGCCCGTCCTCCTTGCCCGGAAGCGAACAAGGACTCTTCCAGCTCGGGCTCCGAACCTTGCTGAACCCGTTGATCACCCGGAGGTAGCCGACCCCGCCGTCCCTGGTGACCGTGTAGGAGCCGTAGTACTTGCCGAAGGGGCCGGCCTCCGAATGCTCCGGCTCCCGGAACAGGACGTAGTCCATGTCCACTTCACGGATCGCACCGACACCGGGGGGCAGCAGCTTCGCGAACTCGGCCGCCAGGGCGGTGGCCCGGCCGGGAGGCTTGATCGTCCCCGTGTTCGCGGCGCCGCCACCGCCCTCGTCGTACGTCAGCCACCCGGGCCCCGCCACCACCCCCGCCGCGACCCCGGCCGCCGCGACGACCGTCACCGCGCTCCACCGTCGCCGCCGCACCCGCGCGGCCCGCGCGAACACCGCCTCCGTACCGGCCCCCGTCGGCGCGGAGACCCCTCCCACGGCCCGCCCGAGAAGCTCGCGCCCCTCCAGCCAGGTCTCGACCTCGTCGATGTCGGTGCTCATACGTGCTCCTCCCGCACCGCGGCCCGCATCGCCGCGATTCCCCTGGCCGTGTGGCTCTTCACCGTGCTCACCCGCATACCGAGCAGGTCCGCGGTGTCGTTGACGCTGAGGTCCTCCCAGTAGCGCAGCACCAGCACCGCCCGCTGCTTGGGCGCGAGCTTCGCCAGTGCCGCGCGCACCATCAGCCCCGTGTCGTTGTCCGCCGCCTCGACGGGCGTCTCCGGCAGTTCGCCGTACGCGTGTTCGCGCCGCCAGAAGCGCCGGCGCCCCGCGATGAAGGTGTTGACCAGCGTCTGGCGGGCGTAGGCCTCCAGATTGTCCAGCCGCCCGTATCTGCGCGCCCCGAGGACGACCTTCACGAGCGTCGTCTGGACGAGATCCTCGGCCTCGTCACGGTTGCCGCAGAGCAGATAGGCGCTCCGGAACAGCGCCGTGCGTCTGCCCTCCACGAAGGCGTGCAGAGTCGCGTCCGCGCCCCGCATCATCCTTCCCCCCTTCCCGGTCCCCTGGTCGAGGACCGCCTCACCCCTACCAGTGCGCCGGGGACCCGTCGAGGACGCGGCGCGCACGGAAAAGGCGGTACGGATTCTCCGTACCGCCTCCACCGCACGCGCTGCCGGGGTTACTTGAGGGCGAGCAGCAGGGTGTCCGAGGGCGAGCACCACACGGGACGCACCTCCGCGAACCCCTTGTCGCGCAGCACGCGCGCGTGCCACTCGGCGGAGGGTGTGTCGCCTTCCGCGTGCTCGCCGTAGATCTCGAAGCGGCGGGCGGTCGGCCCGGCGAGGACGGGGTCCTGGGCGGCGAGCTGCCACCATTGCGCCCAGTCGACGACGCCGTTCTGTTTGGCCTGATCCATACGTGCGTGGCGCAGTGCGCGCTCCGCCGCGTTGATCCGGGGCGTGCTGTCGTCGATCATGTGGTCCGCGTTCATGAACAGACCGCCGTCGCGGACGACCTCCGCGATCCGGCCGTAGAGGTCCGCGAGGGGGTCGCTGTGCAGCCAGTGCAGGGCGGTGGCGGTCAGGACGGCGTCGTACGAGTCGTACGGCAGCCCGCCGGCCCACTGCGGGTCCTTGAGGTCGGCCGTGACGAAGGTGACGCGGTCGTCGCCCGCGAAGGTGCCCTCGGCGATGGCGAGGAGCGCCGGGTCGAGGTCGACGCCGGTGCTGGTGGCCCCGGGGAACCGGTCGAGGAGCCGGGCCGTGATACTTCCCGTGCCGCACGCGAGGTCGAGCACGCGCGGGGCGGGGCCGACGAGGGCCTCGACCATGTCGAGCATGACCCTGAACCGTTCCTCCCGGTCCGGCAGGTACCACTCCTGCTGCCGGTCCCAGCTCTCCTGCCAGGCATTCCAGTCGGTTCCGGCGTTTGTACCAGTGTTGCCAATACTGATGGTCATCGAAGCCCCTCGGTCGGCCGCTCACTTTGAACACATGCGTAATACCCTGGAAGCAATGTCAGCCGTTACTTCCGCCCACACCGACGACCATAGAACGCGCCCGTAAGGACTACAAGTGGAACTGGCCTATTACTCGGACTACGCCGTGCGTCTCGTCAACACCGAGGAACCGGCGCGCGGAAAGGACACGTTGACCTCGACCGACGCGGTGCGCGACCTCTTCGGCGCCAACCAGCAGGCCGCCCGCCGCGCCACCGACGCCGACGTGACCCGGTTCCGCTCCGTACGGGCCCGGCTGCGCGCCGTCTTCGAGGCGGCGGACACGGGCGACGAGACGCTCTCGGTGGACCTGCTGAACTCACTCCTGCTGGAGTTCCCGGTGAGCCCGCAGATCTCCGGGCACGACTTCCGGGACGACGACGGGCGCCCGCTGTGGCACATGCATCTCGCCGACCACCCGTCGAACGCGACCGCGGGCTACGCGGCCATCGCCGCGATGGGACTGGCCTTCCACCTCACCGAGTACGGCGTGGACCGCCTGGGCCTGTGCGAGGCGCCGCCCTGCCGCAACGCCTACCTCGACACCTCGACGAACCGCTCCCGCCGCTACTGCTCCGACCGCTGCGCGACCCGGGCCAACGTGGCCGCCTACCGCGCCCGCAAACGCCTGGAGGCGGACCGGTCCGAGAAGACGGGCCTCGCGGCCGAGAGCGCCCAGCGCAGCAGCGCCAGCGGCGAACGCTGACCGGGCTTCAGCGGCCGGTAGCGGAACCGGACCCGGCCCAGGATCAGATCGTGCGGCACGGTCCCGTAGTCGGTGCTGTCGCCGCCGGCGAAGGAGTTGTCCCCCAGCACCCACCAACCGCCCTCACGGCGCTCCACGGCCCGTTTGACGACCAGCAGGTCCTGCTGGAACGGATGGCGCAGAACGACGATCTCCCCGGCCCTGACCCTGCCCCCGTAGCGCACCACGAGAAAATCGCCGTGATACAGCGTGGGCACCATCGAGGGCCCGGTCACTTCAACCCATCCGAAGAGCTTCGCGACCTCTCCGTGCTCACTCCCGCGCTCACTCCCGTGTGCGCTCTCCTGCGACAGCTCCGGCATCCCGGCACCTCCCCGGTTCCATCCTCCACCAGTCCCAGTCTGACGCCCTACTTTTGTCCTAAGCCCATGGGGGCACTCGCGAAAACCCCTCTCTCAGGGAGTAATGTCCAACCTGAGAAGACGATCACGAGGAAGGAACGCTCCATGCTTTCCCGCCTGTTTGCCCCCAAGGTCAAGGTCAGCGCCCACTGCGACCTGCCCTGCGGTGTTTACGACCCGGCCCAGGCCCGCATCGAGGCGGAGTCGGTGAAGGCCGTGCAGGACAAGATTGCCGCCAACGACGACCCGCACTTCCAGGCGCGTGCCACCGTCATCAAGGAACAGCGCGCAGAACTCGCCAAGCACCACGTTTCCGTGCTGTGGAGCGACTACTTCAAGCCCCCGCACTTCGAGAAGTACCCGGAGCTGCACCAGCTGGTCAACGACACCCTGAAGGCCCTCTCGGCCGCCAAGGCGTCGACCGACCCGGCGACGGGCCAGAAGGCCCTGGACTACATCGCCCAGATCGACAAGATCTTCTGGGAGACCAAGAAGGCCTGATGCGGGCTTTCGCCGAAAAGGGGCCGATCGATGTCGACCGGCCCCTTTTCGCTGCCCACGACCGCGTGAGCACTCGTCGGTGACGATGACGCGGGCCCGCTCGACGGGTCGTTCCTACCCGGACGAGTTCCTCCCTGTTCCTGTCCGGCGCGGAGCACGGAGCAGGTCGCTCGCGGCCCGCTGCCGCAGGTCGTCCAGTTCAGCCTTGTCACACTCGCCGTTGGTCGAGGCGAACTCGGGCCCATCAGAAGCGACGACGCGCGACAACTCCCGCACCCTGCACAGCCAGCGCCGCGCCCACGCTCCCCGAAGCCAGCGGCAGTCGTGTGACATCCGCCACGGCGACCGGGCCGGGGACGCCGGAGAGGATGCCGGGCGCGATGTCCAGGCCCAGTACGGTGTGCGCGGGCCGGTGCTCGCGCAGCCGCCGTACGAACCTGCCGTTGCCGCAGCCGACGTCGACCACGCGGCCCCGTACGTCACGAAGCTGCCCGGCAGCGATGCCGGGCAGGTCGTGACGGGGCGTCTGCCACCGGTAGAGCGCCTGGCGGGCGGCCAGGTGCCGGTCGGTGCCGTAGGCGCTCTCGGCGAGGCGGGTCCGGTCGGTGGCTGCGGCGGGTTCGGTCACCTCGGAGGCATCCCCGCCGTGGGCGGTTCACATGCCGCCGTCGTCGTCCTCGCCCGCCTCCAGCAGGTTCGCCGCCGCGCCCACGATGCTCGGGTCCGGGCTGCCGACGACCTCCTCGTCCTTGCCCGTGTAATCGAAGCGGGCCAGCACGCTGCGCATCGCCTCGACCCGCGCCCGCTTCTTGTCGTTGCTCTTCACCACCGTCCAGGGCGCCTGTTCGGTGTCCGTCTCGCGGAACATGGCGACCTTGGCCGCCGTGTAGTCGTCCCAGCGGTCCAGGGACGCGAGGTCCATGGGGCTGAGCTTCCACTGCCGTACGGGGTCGACCTGACGGATCGTGAAACGGGTGCGCTGTTCGCCCTGGGAGACCGAGAACCAGAACTTGATCAGGTCGACGCCGTCGTCGACGAGCATCCGCTCGAACAGCGGGGCCTGGCGGGTGAAGCGCCGGTACTCGTCGTCCGTACAGAAGCCCATGACCCGTTCCACACCGGCCCGGTTGTACCAGGAGCGGTCGAACAGCACTATCTCGCCGGCGGTCGGCAGGTGTTCGACGTACCGCTGGAAGTACCACTGGCCGCGTTCGCGTTCGGTGGGCTTCTCCAGGGCGACCACCCGGGCGCCGCGCGGGTTCAGGTGCTCCGTGAAGCGCTTGATCGTGCCGCCCTTGCCGGCCGCGTCCCGGCCCTCGAAGACGACGACCAGGCGGCGGCCGGTCTGTTTGATCCAGCTCTGCAGCTTCAGCAGTTCGATCTGCTGGAGCCGCTTGTGCCACTCGTACTCCTTGCGCTCCATGCGCTCGGCGTAGGGGTAGTTCTCCCGCCAGGTCTCGACCGGAGTGCCGTCCGGCCGGATGAGGACGGGTTCGTCGTGGTCGCTGTAGTCGACCTTCAGCCCGGACATCAGTGGTGTCATTCTGTCGGCCTCCCCAACGTCGGTGATCGGTTGCGGTCAGTGGAACTGCGGCACGATCAGATAGATGCCGTACGCGACCACGGCGGCGCACGCCACGAAGCACAGCCCGGCCTGGGCGAGCCCGAGCGCGTGCGTACCACCGTCATTCTCACGCGCGCCCTCGACCCGGGCGAGTCCGAGGACACCGACGGCGAAGACGACGACCACGGCGACGGTGGCCCCGAGGCTCACCGCGGCGACCTGACCCAGGGCGCTCCAGTCCAGATTCATTTCGGTTCTCCCTCGCTCACGCGGCCGTACCGACGCTCGTCGGCTCCGACGCCTTGATGCTGACCTCGTGGGTGTCGTTGACGTTGTTCGCGTGCACCGGGTTGCGGCGTGCGGCGAGGACGATGCCCGCCGCGATCGCAACGGCGACCAGCGCGACGACGACGGTGCCGAAGGTGCCGCCGTACCTGACGGCGCCCGCTGAGACCCCGCCGACCAGCGCCGCGGCGGGCAGGGTGATCAGCCACGCCATGACCATGCGGCCCGCGACACCCCAGCGCACCTCCGCGAGCCGCCTGCCCAGGCCCGCGCCCAGGATGCTGCCCGAGGCGACCTGGGTGGTCGACAGGGCGAAGCCGAGGTGGGCGGAGGTGAGGATGACGGCCGTGGACGCCGTCTCGGCGGCGAAGCCCTGCGGCGACTGGATCTCGGTCAGCCCCTTGCCCATGGTCCGGATGATCCGCCAGCCGCCCAGATAGGTGCCGAGGCCGATGGCGAGACCGGCCGACGCGATCACCCACACCGGCGGACCGGCGTCGTGGCCGAGCGCGCCCGCGGAGATCAGGGTCAGGGTGATGATGCCCATGGTCTTCTGCGCGTCGTTCGTGCCGTGCGCGAGGGAGACGAGCGAGGCGGAGGCGATCTGACCGGCCCGGAATCCCTTGGTCACCGTGTCCTTGCGGGCGCGGGCCGTGAGCTTGTAGGCGAGGTACGTGGCGATCAGAGCCGCGATTCCGGCCACCAGCGGTGAGGCCAGCGCCGGGATCAGTACCTTCTCGACGACCTTGGTGAAGTGGACACCGTCGGCGCCCGCGCCGACCCACACCGCGCCGATCAGCCCGCCGAACAGGGCGTGCGAGGAACTCGACGGCAGCCCCACCAGCCAGGTCAGCAGATTCCACAGGATCGCCCCGACCAGCCCGGCGAAGATCATCCCAGGGCTGACGAGCGTGTCGTCGACGATGCCGCCGGAGATCGTCTTGGCGACCTCGGTGGACAGGAACGCGCCGACGATGTTGAGGACTCCGGCGATCAGGACCGCTGTCTTCGGTTTCAGGGCGCCGGTGGCGATGGAGGTGGCCATCGCGTTCGCCGTGTCGTGGAATCCGTTGGTGAAGTCGAAGGCCAGGGCCGTCACGATGACGACCGCCACCAGGAACGTGATGTGGTCCATGCGTTCGATGGAAGCAAGCGCAGGCGTATTCGCAACGAACTCCGGGCAAAGGCTGTTCCTGGAAAAAACGCAGGTGACGTGGACGACCGCCACCTTACGATCACCCCATGAGCACTGGTATGGGCATCCGCTGGACCTACGCCTTCATCGACCGGCCCGCCGCACTCCTCGGCCCCGCCCAGGCGTTCTGGACCGCCGTCACGGACACCCGGCTCTCCGAATCCCGGGGCGAGCAGGGCGAGTTCACGACCCTGCTGCCGGGCGCGGGCGACGCCTGCGTCAAGGTCCAGGGGGTGGACTCCGGGGACGGCGGCGCCCATCTCGACTTCGCGGTCGAGGATGTCGACGCCTTCGTCGGTTCGGCGACGGCGCTCGGGGCGACCGTCGTCGGCGCGTACACCGGATGGGCCGTGCTGCGGTCGCCCGCCGGTCAGCTGTTCTGCGCCGTGCCCTGGCACGGGGAGTCGGTACGGCCCGCCGTGGTGGACGGCAGCCGACTCGACCAGGTGAGCGTCGACGTCCCGCCGACCGCGTACGACACGGAGGTCGCCTTCTGGGAGCGCCTCACCGCCTGGGACTCCCTCCCCGGCTCACTCCCGGAGTTCCACGTCCTCAGGCCCCCGGCCGGCCTCCCGGTCCGCGTCCTCCTCCAGCGCCTCGGCACCGACCGGCCAGGCGCCTCCGCCCACCTGGACCTGGCCTGCGCCGACATCGCGGCGACCCGCGCCCGCCACGAGGAACTGGGGGCCACGGCCGTCGCCCCCTTCCCCCACTGGACGGTCATGCGCGACCCGGCGGGCGGCACGTACTGCCTGACCGGCCGCGACCCCGAAACGGGCGGCCTGCCGAATCACTCCCACATCTCGACGTCCACCACGGCACCCACCGGGATCGCCCCGTAGACATGCGGAAACTCCTCGCCGCCCGGCTTCGGTGCCTCGTACCTCAGGGGTACGTCGAGCCGCGCGGGGTCCACGACCAGCACCACCAGGTCGTCGGGGCCGTCGTAGGAGCCGTACAGGAAGTCGGCCACGGCCGGGAGCTGGGCGCGTGTCGACAAATGGATGAAGCCCTCCTCCTGGAGGGTGCGGCCACGCGTCGACATCTCGTACGTGCCCCGCGCGCGGGCCGCCTCCCACAGGGCGCGTTCGGTGATGTGGAGTATGTACGGCAGTTCTGACATCAACCCAACCTACGGGCCCTTACTGGTCCCGGGGATCGTCCAGGACGGGCCGGATCTCCACGGGATGCTCCGGTACGCCGTCCGGGACCGGGCAGCGGGTGACGCGGGCGGCGATCTCGGTGACCCGCTCCAGGCTCGCGCACTCCAGGAGCCAGTAGCCGGCCATCAGCTCCTCGCTCGCGCCGTACGGATCGTCGGTGATCACCGTGCCGCCGTCCTTGCCCGCGGTGACGTGCCTGATCCGCGCGGGTTCGGCCAGGCCGTTCCCGTCGAGGAACTCGCCCGTCCTGGCGAGGTCGGCGTTGATCGCGCCCATGTACGCGTACATGGCCTGGATGTCGTCGTCGGTCCAGGTGGGGCCTTCGTCGGACGCCTTGCCGTTCTGGGCGTCGTAGTCCGCCTGCGTGCCGCGCACCATCACCAGGTACTTCATGACCGCTCCTTCGGCTCGGACCGCCCCGACCGGGCCGCCCGCACAGGGCCTGCCTCGGTCTCGGCCGCCGGAGGGGCGTACGCCTCGCACTCGGGATTCCGGCACGGCCCGGCGACCCACTTCGGTACCCACGCGCCCAGGGTCTTGTGCCGCCGTATCACCGTGGCCACCTGCTGCCCGCAGACGGGACAGTCGTACTGTTCGCTGCCCATACCCCAGGGTATTGCGGAAGCCGCCGGGGCGCTCCCCGCCGGTTCGGCCTCTTCTGCCGCTTCAACCCTTCCTGCTGTACGTCCGCACCAGCACCCCGTTCCTGAACGGGCGCACCTCGTCGAGCGCGAACTCCGACACCTCGAAGCCGGAGCCGAACATCGGCATCCCGGTGCCGAGGACGATCGGGTACGTCTTGACGACCAGCTCGTCGATCTCGTCGATCAGCTCACCCGCGAGGCGCGAGCCGCCGCACAGGTAGATGCCCCGGTCGCCGTCCTCCGCCTTGAGTTCCCGGACCCTGGCGACCAGATCGGCGGCGATGATCTCGACGTGCGGGTCCGGCGACTCCTCCAGGGTGCGCGAGGCGACGTACTCGCGCAGATGGGCGTACGGGCTGGTGATGCCCTCCTTCAGAGCGACCTCGTAGCTGGCCCGGCCCTGGACGACCGTGTCGAAACGGCGGTTGGGCAGGTCGTCCAGGCCGAGGGCGCGGCGGCCCCCGGTGGAGATCGTCTCGGGGTACTCGGTCTTCAGGAACTCCAGGAACTGCTCGTCGACGAACGGGTACATGAAGGAGGCGTCGCCGCTCTCGTCCCCGATGAATCCGTCGATCGAGCAGGCGACGAAGTAGGTGAGCTTTCGCAAGCCGTTCTCTTTCGGTCAGGGCCTAGGGCCGGGGCTCGCGCCACATGGGCCACATGCGGGGGCCGTCCGGGAGGTCGAGGGGGCGGCCGATGTGATTGAAGCCGAGCCGTTCGTACAGCGTGCTGCTGCGGGCACTGCTCGCCTCCAGATAGGCGGCCGTTCCCTCGCGGTCGCAGCGGTCGAGGGTGTGCTGGAGGAGAGCCGCCCCCAGGCCCTGGCGCTGGCTGTCCGGTGCGACGCCGATCATCCACAGGTATTCGTGGGCGCTCCCGGAGGGATGGATCTCCTCCGTCAGCCGCACGAGCAGTTCGACGCGCTCGTTGTCGGGATCGATGGCCTCGCGCAAGCGGACCGCTTCGTCGCCCTCGTCCCCTTGTACGTCCCCCTCGCTCGCCTCCGCGTGGCCGTCGGCGGGCATGGGCAGCCACAGGGCGCACGCCGAACCGTCCTCGGCGAGGTCGACGCGGCCCTCGGCGAGCACGATGTCGACGAAGGCGCCCACCAGTACCGGATGCGTCACGCGGCGGTGCGCCGGGTCCGGGAAGATCCAGCCGCTCACCGGATCGTTCTGGAAGGCATCGTCCAACAGCCGGACGGCCAGCTCCCGGTCTCTCTCGTCCGCCGTACGTATCGCCACGCCCATGACCCGCCCCTTTGTCCCAACCGCCGTTGCTTGTATGGCGGTTGAGCATAACGGGTGGGGAAGTTGTGACGGGGCCCGCACACCGTGGGGATGTGCGGGACCCGTCGGCCGGAGCGCCGGTGCGAGTCGTACGGAGTCAGGGCCGTACACCCCGCCACGGGTTGCTCCGGGGCCTCAGGTGGTGCGATGTGTGTCTCAGGTGGTGCGGCGGGTGACGAACTCGGCCAGGGACAGCAGACCACCCGCCGCCTCCGGGTCGGGGACCGCGCGGGACAGTTCGTGTATCGCGCGGGCCATCCGGTCGGCCGCCTGGAGCTGCGCCCAGTCCCGGCCGCCCGCCCGCTCGACCGCGAGCACCGTCCGCTCCAGCGCCCCTTCCTGGCTCTCGTCGTACGGAACCCCGTACAGCTCGGCCAGTTCGGTGGCCGCCGGTGTGCCGGAGGCCAGTGCGGCGACCACGGGCAGGGACTTCTTGCGGGCGACCAGATCCGCCCCGGCCGGCTTGCCGGTGCGGCTCGGGTCCCCCCATATCCCGATCACGTCGTCGATGAGCTGAAAGGCGAGCCCGGCCTCCCGGCCGAACGCGTCCATCGCCTCGACGTCCGCGGCCGAACCGCCCGCGTACAGCGCCCCGAGAGCACAGGCGCAGCCGATCAGCGCGCCCGTCTTGGCCTCGGCCATGGCGAGGCACTCGGCGAGGGTGACCTCCCCGGGGCCCTGTTTCTCCATGGCCGTGTCCGCGTGCTGCCCCTCGCACAGTTCGACGACGCAGGACGCGAGCCGGGCGGCGGCGGTGGCGGACGCCGGGTGCGGGTCAACGGCGAGCAGTCCGAGCGCCAGTGCCTGCAGCGCGTCCCCGGCGAGGATCGCGTCGGCGTCGCCGAACACGGTCCAGGCGGTGGGCCGGTGTCTGCGGGTGGTGTCCCGGTCCATGACGTCGTCGTGCAGCAGGGTGAAGTTGTGGACCAGCTCCACCGCCGCGGCGGCCCGTACGGCTGTCTCCCGCCGTCCGCCGAGTGCCGCGGCGGCGGTCAGCACGAGCGCGGGGCGGATCGCCTTGCCCGCGTTGCCCGCCGCCGGGGTGCCGTCCGCGTGCTCCCACCCGAAGTGGTAGAGCACGACCCGGCGCATGGACCCGGGCAGCGAATCGACCGCTCCGCGCAGCGCGGGATCGACCACGGCCCGCGCCTGCTCCAGGATGAGGGCGGCATCCTGCCCCTCCGGTCCGCCGGACACCCCCGCTCCTCCCCCGTCTCCCGTCCCCCGTACGGGTACGGGGGACTTCGCCTGCCTCGACGGCCTCGGCAGGCCCGACTGGTTCGCCTGGCTTGCACCCACGGCCGGCCGCTCCCCTGCCCCGGACTCCGGTGAACTCCCCGCAGGCCACTCCTCCGGACTGCCGATGGGGCTCCGCCTTTCCGGATCCAGGGTCTCGATGGTCTCGACCGGGCCGTGGGGCGGGGTCATCGCCAGCGGCCGATCTCGACGTTCTCCAGCACGCCGAGGGCGTCCGGGACCAGGACGGCCGCCGAGTAGTAGGCCGTCACCAGGTAGTTGATGACCGCCTGTTCGTTGATGCCCATGAACCGCACGGACAGACTGGGCTCGATCTCGTCCGGGATACCGGCCTGCTGGAGCCCGATGACCCCCTGCTCGGCCTCGCCGGTACGCATGGCGATGATCGAGGTCGTACGGGCCTCGGTGACCGGGATCTTGTTGCACGGGTAGATCGGCACACCGCGCCAGGTGGGGATGCGGTTGCCGCTCATGTCGATCGTCTCGGGGACGAGTCCGCGCTTGTTCAGCTCACGGCCGATCGCGGAGATCGCGCGCGGGTGGGCGAGCAGGAACTTGGTCCCGCGCCGCCTGCTGAGCAGCTCGTCCAGGTCGTCGGGGCTGGGCACGCCGTCGTGCGGCTGGAGCCGCTGGTCGTACTCGCAGTTGCTGAGCAGTCCGAACTCCCGGTTGTTGATGAGTTCGTGCTCCTGGCGCTCCTTCAGGGCCTCGACCGTGAGACGGAGCTGCTGTTCCGTCTGGTTCATCGGCTGGTTGTAGAGGTCGGCCACGCGGGAGTGGATGCGCAGCACCGTCTGGGCGATGCTCAGTTCGTACTCGCGGGGCTTGGCCTCGTAGTCGACGAACGTGCGCGGGATGTCCGCCTCGCCGACGTGACCGGCCGCGAGGTCGATCTCCTTCTCGCCGTACCTGTTGGCGGCCTGCTCCGGGATCGCCCGCAGGGCCTGGAGGTGGTCGCTCAGCGAGTCGGAACGCTCGGTGACCTGCTCGAAGTGCTGCCGGGAGAGGGTCAGCACGGTGACCGTGGTGACCGCGCGGGCCGTGTACTCCCAGAGGGCGTCGGGGTCGAGCAGTGCCTGGTCGCCGAAGTACGCGCCGTCGGCGAGCATGCCGAGTTCGGCGTCGTCCCCGTACGGGCCCGTGCCGATCTTCTCGACCTTGCCGTGGACCAGCAGGAACACCTCGTCGTTCGGGCTGCCGAACGAGGCGATCTCCGAACCCGGTGTGAACTCCCGCTGCTGGCAGCGCCGGGCCAACTCGGTGAGCACTTCCTCGTCCTCGTAGGACCGCAGGGCCGGCAACTCGGACAGTTCGGCGGGGACCACTTCCACGCGGTCACCGGTCTTCACGAACGTCAGACGGCCGTCCCCCACGGAGTAGGTGAGCCGCCGGTTCACACGGTAAGTACCACCCTGCACATTCACCCAGGGGAGCATGCGCAGCAGCCAGCGCGAGCTGATCTCCTGCATCTGGGGGACGGACTTGGTGGTGGTGGCCAGATTCCGCGCGGCCGATGTGCCGAGACTCTGCTGCGGCTTGTCCTGCTCCGTGCGGATCTCTTCGCCTACCGACATAAGGAACTGCCCTCCCGGTCAACTCTTAAATGCGCCGACGCGCTGATCCCTCTCGGGTTCGTTCCGCATCGGACGCCTGCGCGCACCAGCCTTCCCCACCGAACGCGCCCGTGCTACTACACGAATGAGCGGGAATGGATCATCTCCGGAGTGGGCACAAAGGGGTTCTTCGCCAAATCGTTCGACCGGGCGAACGGAAAAGACCTCTTCTGCCGTCTCCTTCTCCCTCCTCCCTCCGTTTCGGGAACTTCAAGATCGGACCGACCGTTTGAGCCTTTGACGGACTACGAACAAGGAGACACCGATGGCAGGCTTCCTGGACCGCGCGAAGGAACAGGCACAGCGTGGCCTGACACAGGGCAAGCAGAAGCTCGACGAGGTGCAGACCCAGCGGGCGGGCAGCGACCTGCTCAAGAAACTGGGTGCGGCGTACTACGCGGAGCGGCGCGGCAGCGGTTCTCCCGACGCGACCCAGCGAGCCCTTCAGGCCCTGGAGAGTCACATCGCGGTGAACGGGGACGCGTTCCTGCGCCAGTGACCGGATCGGCTCGCACGCCGTCCGAACAATTCACCCTTGACCGTGGGATTCCGGTACAAGCTGCGGTACGAGGCGGTCACGACCGGTGGCCGTCGCGCAGCGCGTAAGGAGACGGTCATGGCCCCACCCATGTCCGCGGGCAGCTTCCTGGACCGGCTCAGGGAGGAAGGCGTCACCGTCGTCGAGGTCGGCGACTGGCCCCACCACAACCGCAACCACAAAGGCCCTTGGGGCCCGGTGCACGGCGTGATGATCCATCACACGGTGACCAAGGGCAGCGAGCACACGGTGGAACTCTGCCGCGATGGCTATGCCGAGCTGCCCGGCCCTCTGTGCCACGGCGTCATCACCAAGGACGGCTGCGTCCATCTCGTCGGCTACGGCAGGGCCAACCACGCGGGTCTGGGCGACGACGACGTGCTGCGTGCGGTGATCGCCGAGAAGCTCCTTCCGCCGGACAACGAGGCGAACACGGACGGCAATCGGCACTTCTACGGCTTCGAGTGCGAGAACCTCGGCGACGGCGAGGATCCCTGGCCTCCGGCCCAGCTCGACGCCATCGAGAAGGTCGCCGCGGCGCTGTGCCGCCACCACGGCTGGACGGAGCGGTCGGTCATCGGCCACCTCGAATGGCAACCGGGCAAGATCGACCCACGGGGCTTCAGCATGCAGTGGCTGAGGGAACGGGTACGGGACCGCTTGAAGTAGGGATTTCCTTCGCCCCCGCCGCCCCTACCCATTCCCATCCTCGGGGGCTCCGCCCCCGAACCCCCGCTCCTCAAACGCGGGAGGGGCTGGATATTCAGCCCGTCCGGCGTTTGAGGACAAAGGGGGGGTCTGGGGGCGCAGCCCCCAGGGATGGGACGGGTAGGGGCGGCGGGGGCGAAAATGGCTCTGTGTCCCTCCCCACCCCCCTCCAAGAGCTCACCGACCCCCGCTTCGCCCGCCACCACCTCCGTCTGCTCCTCAAGCGCGACGACCTCATCCACCCGGACCTCGTCGGCAACAAGTGGCGCAAGCTGGTCCCCAACCTGGATGCCGCCGCCGGACGCCCGATCCTCACCTTCGGCGGCGCCTACTCCAACCACCTGCGCGCCACAGCCACCGCTGGCCGCCTCCTCGGCCTGCCGGCCATCGGGATCGTCCGGGGTCAGGAACTCGCCGCCCGCCCTCTCAACCCCTCCCTCGCCCACTGCACGGCGAACGGCATGCGCCTGCACTTCGTCGACAGATCGACGTACCGGCGCAAGACCGACCCCGACACCCTCGCCGCCATCCGCAGGGAAGCCGGCGCCGACGACGCGTACGTCGTGCCGGAAGGCGGCAGCAACGCCCTCGCCGTACGCGGCTGCCGCGCCCTCGGCGAGGAGCTGCGCGGCCACGCCGACGTCGTCGCGGTCGCCTGCGGCACCGGCGGCACCCTCGCCGGCCTGGCCGCGGGCCTCGCCCCCGACCAGCGCGCCCTCGGCATCCCGGTCCTCAAGGGCGGCTTCCTGGACGCGGAGATACGGGCCCTCCAGGACCTCGCCTTCGGCGGCGCCCGCGGCTCCTGGACCCTCGACCACCGTTTCCACTTCGGCGGCTATGCCCGTACGCCCCCCGAACTGCACGCCTTCGCCGACGACTTCGAGGCCCGTCACGACGTCCCCATGGAACCTCTCTATGTCGCCAAGATGCTGTACGGACTTGTCGCTCTCGCGGAAGAAGGCGCGTTCCCGCGCGGGACCACCGTCGCGGCGGTGATCACCGGCCGCCCGTTCCCGTGACGGACGTCGCCCTCACTCCGGCTCCCGGAACGCCGCCGCTTCCTCCAGGTCCAGCCGTCGCAGCAGCGTCCGCAGCATCTCGTCGTCGATGTGGCGCGCGTCCCGCAGCCGCACGAACACCTCCCGTTCCGCGCTGATCATCTCCCTGGACAGCCGCCGGTACGTGTCGTCCACCGTCTCGCCGGTCACGGGATTGACCGCGCCCAGCCGTTCCCAGACGGCGTTCTGGCGGCGTTCCAGGACTGTCCTGAGCCGGTCGGCCAGCGGAGGCGGCAGCGCGTTGCGGTCGTCCTCCAGCAGGCCCTCCAGGCGCTGCTGTGCCGCCCTGGACGCCTGGGCCTGGGCGTTCGCCTCCGCGAGCGTCTCCGCCTGCGCGTCACGCCCGGGCAGCTTCAGCAGACGGATCAGCGGGGGCAGCGTCAGCCCCTGGACGACCAGTGTGCCGATGACCGTAGTGAAGGTCAGGAAGAGCACCAGGTTCCGTTCCGGGAACGCCTCTCCGCCCTCCATCGTGAGCGGGATCGAGAAGGCGATGGCCAGGGAGACCACCCCCCGCATCCCGGCCCAGGAGATGACGAACGCGCCCTTCCAGGTCGGGTTCGGTTCGCGGTCCCGGATCCGTGCCGACAACAGCCGGGGCACGAACGTTCCGGGGTACACCCAGACGAACCTGGTGACGACGACCACGAGGAAGACGGCGATCGCGTACCAGGCGGCGTCGACACCCTCGTATGCCCCAAGTCCCTCCAGGACGACCGGCAGTTGCAGGCCGATCAGGGCGAAGACGGCCGATTCGAGAACGAAGGCAACCATTTTCCAGACCGCCTCCTCCTGGAGACGGGTCGCGAAATCGACCTCCCACGCGCGATGGCCCAGATAAAGCGCCACGACCACCACCGCGAGGACCCCGGAGGCGTGCACCTCTTCGGCGACCGCGTACGCCGCGAACGGGATCAGCAGGGAGAGAGTGTTCTGCAACAGCGCTTCCTTCAGGTGCGTGCGCAGCCAATGGATCGGCATCATCAGGATCAGCCCGATCCCGATGCCGCCGACCGCCGCGAGCAGGAACTCGCCGATCCCGCCCGCCCAGGTAGCGCCCTCTCCAACGGCCGCCGCGAGGGCTACGCGGTACGCGGTGATCGCGGTGGCGTCGTTCACCAGGGACTCGCCCTGGAGGATGGTCGTGACCCGCGACGGCAGCCCGACCCGGCGTGCGATCGCCGTCGCCGCGACGGCGTCCGGCGGTGCCACGACCGCGCCGAGCACCAGCGCGGCGGTCAGCGGCAGCCCGGGCACGATCAGATAGGCGGCCCAGCCGACGACGAGGGTCGCGAAGAGCACGTACCCCACCGACAGCAGCGCCACGGGCCGCAGTTGCGCACGCAGATCGAGGTACGAGCTGTCGACGGCCGCCGTGTACAGCAGCGGGGGCAGCATCAGCGGCAGGACGACATGCGGGTCGAGGGCGTAGTCGGGCACCCCGGGGACGTACGCGAACACCAGGCCGGCCGCGACCAGCAGCAGCGGGGGCGGGACCGGGGTGCGGCGGGCCGCGGCGGCGATGGCGGCGCTGCCCGCGACCAGCAGGAGCAGTGGCATCACGTGCATCGGTCTCGGCCCAATCTCGTTTCCCGCCCCATCCGGCACCCCATCTGGATTCCGCGCGGCTTTCCGCGCACCCGTCGTAACCTGGCAATCATGAAACAGTGCACGCATGCCGACGCGCTGCCGGTCCCGGAACCAAAGCCCAAGAGCGAGACCTGCCCGGAGTGCCTGGCGGCCGGTACCCATCCGGTGCAGCTGCGCCTGTGCCTGGACTGCGGCCACGTCGGCTGCTGCGACTCCTCGCCGATGCGCCACGCGACAGGACACCACAAGGAGACCGGGCATCCGGTGATGCGCACCTTCGAACCCGGCGAGAGCTGGCGCTGGTGCTTCGTGGACCATGTCCTCGTATGACCGCGCGGAAGCCGCGTATCGTCGTCCACCCGACCTCGCACCCGTGTGAGCAGGGGCATTGGTGACCGGAGGCGTACTCGTGTGACCCTGGATCCGGACGGTTCGACCGTCTGACGTCTGGGTACGTCAACCCGGCGCTCGTTGTTCCCAATTGGGCCCGCAGAACCCCTAGCCACTGTGCGTATCCGTATGTTTACTATGAGTGACAGCAAGGGGCTGGGGTCCCGGGGACAGAAATGTCGAGAGCGCGGTAGCGTCACCGCTGAACCACGTATCGCGTTACCCCGGGGGGCGACCCTCGGCCCCCGAAAGAGCTTGTACCACCTTGGAGGTGAGGGTGTCCCAGTTCGCAGGCGAGCCCGCGACCCAGGACTTCGTGGAAGTCCGGCTGCCGGCCGCGGGTGCCTACCTGTCGGTGCTGCGTACGGCCACGGCCGGTCTCGCGGCCCGTTTGGACTTCACCCTCGACGAGATCGAGGACCTGCGCATCGCAGTGGACGAGGCCTGCGCGATCCTGCTTCAGCAGGCCGTGCCCGGCTCCGTACTCAGCTGTGTGTTCCGGCTGATCGACGACTCCCTGGAGGTCACGGTCTCGGCACCGACCACGGACGGTCACGCCCCCGCGCGTGACACCTTCGCCTGGACCGTCCTGTCCGCCCTCGCGGGCCAGGTCGACTCCACCGTCGCCGAGGACAAGACCGTGTCGATCAGTCTCTACAAGAAGCGCGGCGCGGGACCCGGGCCGGCGTGAGGAACGGGGACGGGCCGGTGCGGGACGAAGAGCGCGGCACACGGGAGCTGCCCGCGGCGGGCAGCGGCGGCCCCGACGGGCCGCGGGACACGGCGGATGCCATTTCCGGCGTCGCCGGTATCTCCGGCATCCCCGAGCAGGCCCGGCCGCACCCGGAGGACGACCCCTCGGAGGCCGGCTTCATGGACGACGGGCAGCTGGATCGGGAAGGTGCCGTGCAGAGTGCGCCCCTGGAAGGGCCAAGCGAGGTCTCCCCTGTTCGAGCTGATGCGCGAATTCGGGGAAGGTCGACGGGCGGGACGATGAGCGAGCACGAACGAGACGACGCGCAGGGCGCACCACAGACGGCGCAGGCCACGCAGCACTCCCCGACGGACCGCAGCGGAGCGCGTGCCCTGTTCATCGAGCTGCGCGCGCTGGAGGACGGCAGTGTCGCGTACGCGGAGCTGCGCAACCGGCTGGTCCGTATGCATCTCCCGCTCGTCGAGCACCTCGCGCGCCGCTTCCGCAACCGCGGCGAGCCGCTGGACGACCTCACCCAGGTCGCGACCATCGGCCTGATCAAGTCGGTCGACCGCTTCGACCCGGACCGCGGTGTCGAGTTCTCGACGTACGCGACCCCGACGGTCGTCGGCGAGATCAAGCGGCACTTCCGGGACAAGGGCTGGGCGGTCCGCGTCCCGCGCAGGCTCCAGGAGCTGCGCCTCTCGCTCACCACGGCGACGGCGGAGCTGTCGCAGCGGCACGGCCGCTCCCCCACGGTGCACGAGCTGGCCGAGAAGCTGGGCATCTCGGAGGAGGAGGTCCTGGAGGGCCTGGAGTCGGCCAACGCCTACTCCACGCTGTCCCTGGACGTCCCCGACACGGACGACGAGTCCCCGGCGGTCGCGGACACACTGGGCGCGTACGACGAGGCCCTGGAGGGCGTCGAGTACCGCGAGTCGCTCAAGCCGCTCCTGGAGGATCTCCCGCCGCGCGAGAAGCGGATCCTGCTGCTGCGGTTCTTCGGCAACATGACGCAGTCGCAGATCGCGCAGGAGGTCGGCATCTCCCAGATGCACGTCTCCCGGCTGCTGGCCCGGACCCTGGCCCAGCTGCGCGAGAAGCTGCTGGTCGAGGAGTAATCACTGATCGAGGAGTACCCCTCAGGGGCTACTCCGACGCGCTGCCGGGCCCCCGGATCCCGAGGGCCCGGGTCGTCTCCTGGTTCACCAGCAGCACCAGCGCGGTGACCGCCACGACACCCAGCACGATCCCGCCCGGAATGGCCATGCTGTCGGCCTGGAGCAGGTTGTAGGCCACGGGCAGCGCCATGATCTGCGTGATCACGGCCGGCCCCCGGCTCCAGCTGCGCCGCCCCAGCAGCCCGCGCGCGGCGAGCAGCGGCAGCAGCGCGAGCACGACGAGCGTGACGCCTCCGGTGACGGCCTGCTGCCGGTCGTCCGCGTCACCCGTGATCCCCAGCCCGAGGATGAGAACTCCCCCGACGACCAGGGCAAGCCCCTCCAGCCCGGCGAGCACGGCGGCGGCGGTCAGCCGCAGTGGCCGCGGCCCCACAGATTCGGGAGTTTCCGGGGAGGGGTTCTGCTCAACGCTCACGCAAGAAGGGTATCGCTGGGACCCTACGGCGCTCGGACGCGCCCCTAAGGGGCGCGGGGAACTGCGCGACCAGCCACAACGCACCCGCAGCCAAACACCGCGCCCCCGCTCACACCCGCCAACTCTTACTGATCCCTAACCTGCCCTGGGCCGAGTACCACCGGGTAGGTACCCTGCTTCGCATGCGTGCACTTCTCGTGGTCAATCCGGCGGCTACCACCACAAGCGCACGTACGCGCGATGTGCTGACCCATGCTCTCGCGAGCGAGATGAAACTCGAGGCGGTCACCACCGAGTACCGGGGCCACGCGCGTGACCTAGGCCGGCAGGCCGCGGAGAGCAAGGACATAGATCTGGTCGTCGCCCTCGGCGGCGACGGAACGGTCAACGAGGTCGTGAACGGCCTCCTGCACAACGGCCCCGACCCGGACCGGCTGCCCGGCCTCGCCGTGGTCCCCGGCGGCTCCACGAACGTCTTCGCCCGCGCCCTCGGCCTGCCCAACGACGCCGTGGAGGCCACCGGCGTCCTGCTGGACGCCCTGCGCGAGGAGCGGGAGCGCACGGTGGGCCTCGGAATGGCGAAGGGGACGCCGGGTACCGAGGACGAGTCCGTGCCGGGGCGCTGGTTCACGTTCTGCGCCGGTCTGGGATTCGACGCCGGTGTGATCGGACGGGTGGAACAGCAGCGCGAACGCGGCAGGAAATCCACACACTCCCTTTACCTGCGGCAGGCCGCGCGCCAATTCCTGGGAGAGGCCAATCGCCGGCACGGCACGATCACACTGGAACAACCGGGCGAGGACCCCGTTACCGATCTTGTGCTGTCCATAGTCTGCAACACGTCCCCTTGGACGTTTCTGGGCAATCGCCCGGTGTACGCGTCGCCTAAGGCCTCGTTCGATACCGGGCTCGACGTACTCGGTCTCAGCCGTATGTCGTCGGCCGCGGTTGCCCGGTATGGCATGCAGTTGCTCACTTCGTCCCCCGAACGGGGACCCCATGGCAGGCATGCCACGTCCCTGCACGACCTGACTGACTTCACCTTGCATTCGAAGGCACCTCTGCCCCTCCAGATGGACGGCGACCACCTTGGACTGCGAACGAGCGTGACGTTCACAGGCGTACGCCGTGCACTGCGTGTGATTGTGTGAGCGGAACGGGCTAAAGTCCTTCCACTCGAACGTTTAGGCCAGGGTCCACCCCATGGAAGTACGGCTGTGACCGAGCCGACACCGAGGAATCAAAAAAAACTTTCCGGTAGGGGTTGTATCCGCCGCTGAGGTTTGCGAGTCTCTACGTGGCGCTCGGGACGGCCCGCAACACCGGCCACCACAGAGAGCCAGAACCCCTCCTCACTTCACAGGACCACATCAGTCCATCTGATGATCGGCCCTTCACTTGTTGAGGGATTCGTGAAAGCGTTCACATTCACAAGCAACGTGCATGTAATACCAAGGAGAGGTAGCAGCCATGGACTGGCGTCACAACGCCGTTTGCCGCGAGGAAGACCCCGAGCTCTTCTTCCCCATCGGCAACACCGGTCCTGCGCTGCTGCAGATCGAGGAAGCCAAGGCCGTCTGCCGCCGCTGCCCCGTCATGGAGCAGTGCCTGCAGTGGGCGCTTGAGTCCGGCCAGGACTCCGGCGTCTGGGGTGGTCTCAGCGAGGACGAGCGCCGCGCCATGAAGCGCCGCGCCGCCCGCAACCGGGCCCGTCAGGCAACCGCCTGACAAGCCACCCCGTAACAGCCTGAGCTTGGCGGCGCGTACAGCGAGTACGCATCTCCCGCCCCCGAGCCGCAGCGCGCAGTGCCCCCGATGCGCATAGCAACGAGCACATGAGCCCCGGACCATCCCATGGTCCGGGGCTCATTGCTGTGCCTTGCTGTGAATTGCCGTCCGTACGCCTACTTGTTGGCGCGCACCGGGACGTCGAGGATCACCTGCGTACCCCGCTCGGGCGCCGGCACCATGTCGAACGTGCCGCCCAACTCCCCCTCAACCAGGGTCCGTACGATCTGCAGGCCGAGGTTGCCCGAGCGGTGCGGGTCGAAGCCCTCGGGGAGGCCGACGCCGTCGTCCTGGACGGTGACGAGGAGGCGGGCCTCCTTGCTCGTGCCACCGCGGACCGCCGAGACCTCGACCGTGCCGGTCTCGCCCGGCCCGAAGCCGTGTTCGAGGGCGTTCTGCAGGATCTCGGTCAGCACCATGGAGAGCGGGGTGGCGACCTCCGCGTCCAGGATGCCGAAGCGTCCGCTGCGCCGGGCGGTGACCGTGCCCGGCGAGATCTCGGCGACCATCGCGAGGACGCGGTCGGCGATCTCGTCGAACTCCACGCGTTCGTCCAGGTTCTGGGAGAGCGTCTCGTGCACGATCGCGATGGACCCGACCCGGCGTACGGCCTCCTCCAGTGCCTCGCGCCCGCGTTCCGATTCGATGCGCCGGGCCTGGAGGCGCAGCAGGGCGGCCACCGTCTGGAGGTTGTTCTTGACCCGGTGGTGGATCTCCCGGATGGTCGCGTCCTTGGTGATCAACTCACGCTCGCGGCGGCGCAGTTCGGTGACGTCCCGGAGCAGGACGAGCGAACCGATGCGGGTGCCCTTGGGCTTGAGAGGGATCGCCCGGAACTGGATGACCCCGTCGCCGGACTCGATCTCGAACTCGCGCGGCGCCCACCCGCTGGCGACCTTGGCGAGCGCCTCGTCCACCGGCCCCCGGGTCGGGGCGAGTTCCGCGGTGGTCATGCCCAGGTGATGGCCGACGAGGTCGGAGGCGAGGCCGAGGCGGTGGTACGCGGACAGCGCGTTCGGCGAGGCGTACTGGACGACTCCGTCGGCGTCGAGGCGGATCAGTCCGTCGCCGACGCGCGGCGAGGCGTCCATGTCGACGACCTGGTTCGAGAAGGGGAACGATCCGGCGGCGATCATCTGGGCCAGGTCTGAGGCGCTCTGGAGATACGTCAACTCCAGGCGGCTCGGGGTCCTGACGGTCAGGAGGTTGGTGTTGCGGGCGATGACCCCCAGGACGCGTCCTTCCCGGCGGACGGGGATCGACTCGACGCGGACAGGGACCTCTTCACGCCATTCCGGGTCGCCCTCGCGGACGATCCGGCCCTCGTCCAGGGCGGCGTCGAGCAGGGGGCGGCGGCCACGGGGGACGAGGTGGCCGACCATGTCGTCCTGGTACGAGGTCGGGCCGGTGTTGGGCCGCATCTGGGCCACCGAGACATAGCGGGTGCCGTCACGCGTGGGGACCCACAGGACGAGGTCGGCGAAGGAGAGGTCGGAGAGCAGTTGCCACTCCGACACCAGCAGGTGCAGCCACTCCAGGTCGGAGTCGCTGAGCGCGGTGTGCTGGCGTACGAGTTCGTTCATGGAGGGCACGTGTGCGAGCGTACCCGGCGGTTCGGACATGGCCTGAAACCGTGGCTGGTGGGAAGGTACGAAAGAGGCCCGGAAACACCCGCGGGCCGCGGCGCCTGAGAGGGACCCTCAACCCTCCCGGCACCGCAGCCCGGAGCAGCAACGGCCGTGGGGTGTGCGGTCCCAGTCGGCCGATGGATGAGGAGCCGGCGCAGTCAGGGCAGAGAGCCCCGGTTCCTCGATCCGCCTTCCTGTGCGGGGAAGACGGAGGCTCTGGTCGTACATACAGCTGGTTGTGCCTACAGCTGATCGATCGTACGTTTTCCCTACGCATTGTGGACTAGACCACAAGCCGTGTCCATGCGTTGAAGAGTGTTTGTCGCTGTGCCTTCGCGAGCACTTCGGATGCCTGAAGGCCGCCCGTTGGAACTAGTCGAACGTCCCAGGATCCACCATGCAGCCTAGCCCTGTTGGTTCATGTGCGGGGCCAGATCTCCATGGCAATTTCCGCGACCGCCTCCAGCTCTTCCCGGCTCGCACCGTCGCGGGCCTGTTGCGACATTCCCTGGAGAACGGCCCCGGCGTACCGGGCGAGCGCGGCGGCATCGGTCCCGGCGGGCAGCTCCCCCGCCGCGACGCCCTCTGCCATACGACTCTCGAAGGCTGCGATGTTCGCGTTGCGCCGCTCACGCAGGGACGCCTCGACTTCGGGGGTCGTGCAGTTGGTGGCCGCGTGGATGACGAGACAGCCGTGCGGATGACCGGGGTCCGTGTACTCGGCGGCGGCCTCCCTGAGCATCCGCCCGATGGCGGCCCGGGCGGTGGGCTCCTCGGCCAGCGCGCGGTCGCCGAAGGCTCCGTGTTTCACGCCGTACGCCTGCACGACCTCGGCGAAGAGGGACTGCTTGTCGCCGAACGCCGCGTACAGACTCGGGGCGCCGATGCCCATGACGCGGGTGAGGTCGGAGACGGAGGTCGCCTCGTACCCGTGCTCCCAGAAGGCCAGGACCGCCTGCTCCAGCGCGGTTGCACGGTCGAAGGAGCGGGGGCGACCGCGCGGCTTGGACACGGGTGCGGATGCGGACTTTGCCCTGATCCGGGGCTCCTCGTTCACCATGGAGTGGATTCTATAGCGGGCACTAGCTAAATGTCCGAGCCGTGTTGTACGGTTTTTTCTGTAGCGGCCACTAGGTAAATGCGAGGGGGACGTCGGTCATGGGTGTGCTCACGGGTAGGACGGCGCTGGTCACGGGCGCGAGCAGGGGTATCGGGCGGGGAATCGCCGAGCGGTTGGGGCGGGACGGGGCGCGGGTCGCGGTGCACTACGGACGGGACGAGGCCGCCGCGAAGGAGACGGTCGCCTCGATCGAGGCGGCGGGCGGTTCGGCGTTCACGATCGGGGTCGAGCTGGGGCGGCCGGGAGACGCCGAGGCGGTGTGGGAGGCGTTCGACCAGCGGGCGGAGGGGGCGGACATCCTGGTCAACAACGCCGGGATCGGGACGTCGGCGCCGATCGAGGAGATCGACGAGGAGGAGTACGACAGGGTCTTCGCGGTGAATGTGAAGGCGCCGTACTTCATCGCCAAGCACGGCCTCGACCGGCTGCGGGACGGCGGGCGGGTCATCAACATCTCCTCGGGCCTGGCTCGCTCCGCCGGGATGCCGAACCTCATGGCGTACTCCATGACGAAGGGCGCGCTGGACGTCCTCAGCCGGGACCTGTCCAAGCTGCTGGGCGGCCGGGGGATCACGGTGAACTCGGTCGCCCCGGGAATCATCGACACGGACAACACGGCCGAGCTGTTGCACTCGACCGAGGACGCGTGGGCGGAGGCGGCGGCAATATCGGCGCTGGGGCGGGTGGGGGCGCCGGCGGATGTGGCGGACGTGGTCGCGTTTCTCGCGTCGGACAGCGGTCGGTGGGTGACCGGGAGCTGGGTGGATGTGACGGGAGGTTCACTGACGTAGGACCTGGGCCGGGGAACCCCGTTCTGTTAGATTGGTCTAAACCACATGGTTCCCCTCTGTCCCCCTCCAGGTCTCCGTCGAGTCCTCTACTGAGACTGCCACTGAGACCTCTACTGAAGACTTACGTCGTCACTCCAGATCGGCAGGCCCAGCGTGGAAGTTGTCATCGTTCCGGACGCCAAGGCGGGTGGCGAGCTGATCGCCGGGGCCATGGCACAGCTGCTCCGGCACAAGCCGACCGCCCTGCTCGGCGTGGCCACCGGCTCGACCCCGCTGCCCATCTACCAGGCGCTCGCGGCACAGGTGACTTCCGGTGCCGTGGACGTGTCCCGGGCGCGAATAGCCCAGCTCGACGAGTATGTGGGGCTGCCGGCCGAGCATCCGGAGTCGTACCGTTCGGTGCTGCGTCGCGAGGTGCTGGAGCCGCTCGGGATCGGGATGGACGCGTTCATGGGGCCCGACGGGACCGCCGAGGACGTGCGGGGGGCGTGCGAGGCGTACGACAAGGCGCTGGCCGAGGCCGGCGGGGTCGACCTTCAGTTGCTGGGGATCGGGACCGACGGGCACATCGGGTTCAACGAGCCGTGCTCGTCGCTTGCCTCACGGACCCGGATCAAGACGTTGACCGAGCAGACCCGGATCGACAACGCGCGGTTCTTCGACGGGGACATCGGGCAGGTGCCGCACCATGTGATCACGCAGGGGATCGGGACGATTCTGGAGGCTCGGCACTTGGTACTGCTCGCGACTGGCGAGGGTAAGGCTGATGCCGTCGCGGCGACTGTGGAGGGGCCTGTTGCCGCGGTGTGTCCTGCGTCGGCGCTGCAGTTGCATCCGCATGCGACTGTGGTTGTCGATGAGGGGGCGGCTTCCAAGTTGAAGCTGGCGGATTATTTTCGGCACACCTTTGTCAACAAGCCTGACTGGCAAGGGATCTAGAGGGATCCAAGCGTCTGCCGGGTTCGGTTTTCGGGTGGCTGCGGGCCGGCTGTGGCTGGTCGCGCAGTTCCCCGCGCCCCTACAAGACAACAGCGCGCCGGTCCCCTTTTCAGGAGACCGGCGCCCTTGTAGCCGTTGGGGTTACTCCCCCGCGATGAACTCCGCCGCCGCCTGGCCGCAGACTCTGGCCGCTCCGTGGGTCGCCAGGTGTAGGGCGCCTCGGCGGGAGGCCTGGGGGACGCCCATCTCCACGACGATCGTGTCGGGGCGGGCGGACAGGAGGGTGTCCAGGGCGGCGGACATCCAGGGGTGGCGGTGTTCGTCGCGGACCACGGCGACGATGCGGTTCGGGCCCGCCTCGGTCAGGGCCGCGTGGCCCGCGTTCTCGCCGGTGAAGGTGCCGGTGCGGGTGCCGGGGAGGAGGCGTACGAGCTCCGCTGCCACGCCCCATGGGGTCTCGTTGCCGACGGCGAAGTTCGCCACGGGGGTAAAGGCGGCCACGTACGGGGGTTCCCGGAGGGGTTCATAGGGCTCGGGGTGCGTTGCCTTCACGGCGCGGCGGGCCGCTGTGAGGCCTACGTCCGTGGGGGCCGTGTCGGAGGACTGCGGTGCCGAGGCCGTCCAGCGGGACAGGGTGCGGACTCGTTCCGCCGCGTCCGCCAGGCGTTCCTCCGGGAGTTCGCCGGTGCGGACGGCGTTGACCAGGGCGTCGCGCAGGCTGCGTACCGTCTCGTCGTCCGCGAGGCCGCCGCCCACGCAGATGGCGTCGGCGCCGGCGGCGATGGCGAGGACGCTGCCGCGTTCGATGCCGTAGGTGCCGGCGATGGCCTGCATCTCCATGCCGTCGGTGACGATCAGGCCGGTGTAGCCGAGTTCGCCGCGGAGGAGGTCGGTGAGGACGGGGTGGGAGAGGGTGGCCGGGCGGTCGGGGTCGAGGGAGGGGATCAGGATGTGGGCGCTCATGATCGCCCTGGTGCCGGCCTCGATCGCGGCGCGGAAGGGGGCGAGTTCGCGGTCGAGCACGACCGAGCGGCTCGCGTCGATGCGTGGGAGGGCGTGGTGGGAGTCGACCGAGGTGTCGCCGTGGCCCGGGAAGTGCTTTGTGCAGGCGGCGACGCCCGCCGTCTGGAGACCGGTGACGTAGGCGGCCGTGTGCCGGGCGACCAGCTCCGGGTCGGCGCCGAAGGAGCGGACGCCGATGACGGGGTTGGCGGGGTTGGAATTGACGTCGGCGGAGGGGGCCCAGTTGAGATTTACCCCGCAGACGCGGAGGCGGTGGCCGAGTTCGTACGCCACCTCGCGCGTCAGCTGGACGTCGTCGATCGC
The DNA here is from genome assembly GCF_021545335.1 of Streptomyces sp. GQFP. Lineage (GTDB taxonomy): Bacteria > Actinomycetota > Actinomycetes > Streptomycetales > Streptomycetaceae > Streptomyces. Next base: position 3,002,649 of record NZ_CP089312.1, read on the forward strand.
GCCGAGGGCGTGGTTGCCGGGGAAGGAGGAGCCGGTGCGGACCTCCAGGCGGGTGACATCGCCGCCCTCCTCGTCGATCGCGACCAGGACGTCGTCGCGTTCGGCGCGCAGCTGGGCGGTGAGGGCAGCCAGTTGTGCGGGGGATGCGATGTTGCGGCCGAACAGGCCCACGGAGGCGAGGCCTTCGCCGAGGCGGCGCAGCAGCCAGTCGGGGGCCGTGGTGCCGGGGAAGCCGGGCTGGAGGACGGTGAGCGCGTCGCGGGTCAGGCCGTCCTTTTCGGGATCAAACGCAGCGGGGCGGCGGGCGAGTGTCGTCATCGGGTGGGGTTATCCCTTCACGGCGCCCGCGGTCAGGCCCGCGGCCATCTTGCGCTGGACGAGGAGGAAGAGGACGACGATCGGCACGGCCATCATCGTGGAGCCGGCCATCATCGGGGCGTATTCGGTGCCGTGCTTGGTGGTGAAGTTGCCGAGCCAGACGGTGGCGGTCTGGTTCTTCTGGCTCATCAGCATCAGGGCGTAGAGGTACTCGTTCCAGGCCTGGATGAAGCCGTAGACCGAGGTGGCGACCAGGCCGGGGGCCAGGAGGGGGAAGACCACGCGGATGAAGGCGGTGGTGCGGGAGCAGCCGTCGACCATCGCCGCCTCCTCCAGCTCCCTGGGGATGTTGACGATGAAGCCGCGCAGGGTCCACACCGTGAACGGAAGGATGAAGGTGAGATAGGTGATGATCAGGCCGGTCAGCCGGTCGTACTGGCCGAGGTCGTTGAGAAGCAGGAACACGGGGATGATCATCGCGACCAGGGGGACCATCTGCACGGCCAAAATGCCGACGATGACGATCTTCCGGCCGCGGAAGGCGAAGCGTGAGATGGCGAGGGCGGCCAGCATGCCGACGAAGATGCCGATCACGACGACCGTCAGGGACACGATGAGGCTGCGGCCGACCGGGCCCCAGAAGTCGGCGATGTTCAGCGCGCGGCGGAAGTTGTCGAGGGTGAATCCCGTCGGCAGCAGGCTCGGGTCGGGGTCGATCGCGTCCTTCGCCGGTTTGAACGCCGTGTTCAGCATCCAGTAGACCGGGAAGCCGGCTGTCAGGAAGACGAACAGGCCCAGCAGGTTCCAGCCTGCCTTCGACTTCCGGGGCCTCGGGGCCTTTTCGGCCTTCCGGGGCACGGAGGGGGCTGTCGCGCTCAGGCCGCTCATTCGACCTCTCCGATCTTCAGCATCTGGCGCATGTAGACGGCGACGACGCCGAGCAGCAGTACCACGGTGAGCAGGGCGATCGCCGAGCCCTGGGCGTAGTCGTTGATGACGAAGGCGCGGTCGTAGGAGTAGGTGGTCAGGAGCTGGAACTCGGCCTCGGGGTGGCCGTTGCGCATGACGAACACCTGGGGGAACACGCCCATGTCCCAGATCACGGACAGGGTCGTGAGCATCACGACGATCGGCTTGAGGATGGGGAGGGTGACATAACGGAAGACGCCCCAGGCGCCCGCGCCGTCGAGCCGGGCCGCCTCCTCCAGTTCCTTCGGGACCTGGGTCAGCCCCGCGCCGAGCGTGATGACGACGAACGGCACCGCGCCCCAGACCACGAGGAGCATGATCACGGCCAGGCCCTGCGGTCCGCTCGCGAACCAGTTGTGGCCGACCATTTCGACGCCCGGCAGCTTGCTCACCAGCGCGTTGATGATCCCGTAGTCGGAGTCGAACAGCCATTTGAAGACGGTGGTCGCCACGATGATGGGCATGCCCCAACTGGCCACCAGGACAATGTTGATGAGCGTCTTCATCCAGCCGCTCACCCGCTGGAGCAGCAGGGCGATCAGCATGCCGATGACCATCGTGAAGACGACACAGCCGACGGCGAAGACGATCGTGCGGACGACGACGTCCCAGAACTCGCTGTCGCCGAGCACCTTGGTGAAGTTGTCGAAGCCCACCGACTCGGCCGGCTGGAAGCCCCACAGCTGGGACTGCCCGAACTTCTGGAAGGACAGGGTGACCAGACGGACGAGGGGATAGCCGAGGACCAGCGCGAGGATCAGCAGACAGGGGGCCAGCAGGGCCCACGGAATCGCGGCGGCGCCCTTCGACGTCCGTCGTCTCCCCGGCTTCCCGGGCTGCTCCGCCAGGGTCGGCGGTGGTGGCTGCCGCTTGGGCGGCACCTTGGTAGGGGTTGGCAATTGCTCTCCAAGGAGTGCACACAAGGTCGGTTTAGCTCGATCGTGTGATGGTCGGCTTCTGGGCTTGCGGTGTCCTGGGCCATCCGGGTTAACGTGATCGTGCGATCTGGGACGCGAGGTCCGGTGTCCGCGTGCGGGGCCCCTGCTCTACCGGAGTGATGGTTCAGGGCCTCCCCGTCGCCTCTGGCCGTACCCACATGGCCAGGTCGTGAGGGAACTGGCCTCCCGGGGGCCTGGACCACGCACGGGATGCGTGTCGCCACCCGGGGTTGAGAACGCCGGGGACCAGTTCGCCCAAGACCGTTCGGGGCGCGCGGCTGGAGGGGTTCAAGCCCACTCAGTCTTCAGGAACGGTGGTCGTATCAGCGGCACTCATCCGCGTGCTCCTCAGCGGTCCCTCAGGTCGTACGGTCGTCCAGGTCGTACGTCAGGAGTGGATGTCCGGGTCGTACGGTGGCGGGCAGGGCCCTCCCTCTGGCAGGGCCCCGCCTCGAGCCGCTACTTGACGTTGATGACCTTGTCGATCGCCGCGTCCGCTTCCTTCGCGGCCTCCTCGACCGTCTTCTTTCCGGTGCCGATGCTCTGCAGCATCGTCTGGAGGATCTGGGCCTTCTCGACCTGGCCCCAGCCCGGTGCCATCGGCACGAACCAGTTGGACTCGGCCGCCGTGGCCGGGACCGCCGTCGCCGGGTCGTTCTTCAGGGTGGCGAGGTCGGTCTTGTTGTTGGGCAGGTTGCCCTTGGCCATCAGGCCCTTCTGGCCGCTGGCGCCGGTGTAGGCGTCGATCCACTCGGCGGCGACCGTCTGCGCGTCCGACTTCACCGGGATGGCGAGGTCCGAACCGCCCAGGAACACCGGCATGTTCTGGCCGGACGGGCCGGGCATGACGAAGTTCTCCAGGTTGCCCTTGAGCTTGCCGGTCTTGTCGTTCTCCGGCGCCTCGGCGGTCGCGCCCTCCCAGGCGGCGGCGAAGATCATGCTGGTCTTGCCCTGGCCGTAGACGATGTAGCGGTCGGACTCGTCCTTGGTCTTGTCACCGTGCATGTACTTGTCGATGACGCTCTTGAACTCCGTGAGGCCCTTGACGGAGTCCGGCGAGGAGAGGGTCGCCTTCCACTGGCCGCCCGACTCCTCGGCGATCGCGCCGCCGGCGTCGTAGACGAAGGACATGGCGGCGTACCAGTCGCGGGTGGGCTGGTACCAGGCGTTGTACTTGTCGCCCTCCTTCTTCTGGATCTTGTCCAGGGCGGAGGTGAGTTCGGCGTACGTCGTCGGCACCGACTTGACGCCGACCGAAGCGGCCACGTCCTTGCGCCAGTTGGCGACGCGGCCACCGGCGTAGTAGGGGACGCCGTACGTCTTGCCCTCGTAGGTGACGGAGGCCTTGAGGCCGTCGAGCCAGGCGGCCGAGTTCTCGAACTTCGCCGGGTCGACAGGGGCGAAGGCACCCTTGACCATGTAGCTGAGCATCTCGGTGTTGCCCATCTCGACCACGTCGGGCGCCTTGTCGGTGGCGAGGACGGCGTCGAGCTTGGCGTTCTTGTCGGGCCAGCCGTAGTACTCGTGGTTGATCTTGATGCCGGGGTGCTTCTTCACCAGCGCGGCGTCGGCGGCCTTCACCAGCTCGGGCCAGTTGTTCTGCGCGTCCACGGTCAGCCAGACGGTCAGTTCCTTGGCGTCCGCGCCGGTGTTGTCCGAGCTTCCGCTGTCACTGTCCCCGCATGCCGCGATGGAGACCATCATGCCCGCGATACCGATCGCGGATATCAGCTTGCGCTTCACGCCACCCTCCTCAGGGACCTGGACCAATGGTGTAGACCAGTAGGCGGAGCTTGGCTCAGACCAAACTGCGTGTCAAGAGTCCGTGAACATCTCTGACCAGCCGTTATGCGACCTACATATGCAGGGACCTTTAAGTAAGAAGGTGGCGGAAATACCCTGCACACGCGTCCGGTTCGAGGTAGACCACTCCGAGGGAGCAGCGGGGCGCGAGGTGCGTGCGGGTTTCCGTACGGTGGACTAGACCAGCGAGGGGCGTGAAGGTATACAGAGGGGATCACGGAGCGCGCGAGGGCTTGTAGAGACCATTCACAGGTCAATCGCCGCGTGGGCCGTGTCACGATGTGGACGTGGACCGGCGGGACGCCGGCCGTAGCGGCACCAGGAGCCGGGAAGGCGGAGCATGAGCACCGACGTGAGCAGTGCGGAGAACGAGGGTGGGGCTACCGTCCGTACCGCGCGCGTGCCCAAGTACTACCGTCTGAAGAAGCATCTGCTCGATATGACGGAGACGCAGGCACCCGGCACGCCGGTCCCGCCCGAGCGCACGCTGGCGGCGGAGTTCGACACCTCCCGCACGACCGTCCGCCAGGCCCTTCAGGAGCTGGTCGTCGAGGGCCGGCTCGAACGCATCCAGGGCAAGGGCACGTTCGTCGCCAAGCCGAAGGTCTCGCAGGCGCTGCAACTCACGTCGTACACCGAGGACATGCGTGCGCAGGGCCTCGAACCCACCTCTCAGCTTCTCGACATCGGGTACATCACCGCCGACGACACGCTCGCCGAGCTGCTCGACATCACGGCGGGCGGGCGGGTGCTGCGCATCGAGCGGCTGCGGATGGCCAACGGTGAGCCGATGGCCATCGAGACCACCCATCTCTCCGCCAAGCGGTTTCCGGCGTTGCGCCGGTCGCTTGTGAAGTACACGTCCCTGTACACGGCCCTTGCCGAGGTGTACGACGTGCACCTGGCGGAGGCCGAGGAGACCATCGAGACCTCGCTGGCCACTCCGCGTGAGGCGGGGTTGCTCGGTACGGATGTGGGGTTGCCGATGCTGATGCTGTCGCGGCATTCGCTGGACAAGGACGGGCAGCCGGTGGAGTGGGTGCGGTCTGTTTATCGGGGGGATCGGTACAAGTTCGTTGCTCGGCTCAAGCGGCCTATTGAATAGGGGCTTCAGGTGCTTGGGCGGGTGCGGGTGCGTCGTGGCTGGTCGCGCAGTTCCCCGCGCCCCTAAGGACGAACCCCGCACCGCCTACTAGTACGTACGCGGTGTAGCGCTGGTCCTCTTGTCGCACTACCGTCCTTGCGTCATCGCATGGACGGGAGGACGGCCCGGTGCGCACTGCGAACACCCGAACCATCGTCATCTGGACCCTCGTCGCGCTGGTGGGCGCGGCCGGGTGGTCCGTGCTCGCGCTGGCGCGTGGGGAGGACGTCTCGGCCGCGTGGATGGTCGCGGCGGCCCTCGGCTCGTACGCCATCGCCTATCGCTTCTACTCGAAGTTCATCGCGTACAAGGTGCTCAAGGTCGACAGGACCCGGGCCACCCCCGCCGAACGCCTCAACAACGGCATCGACTTCCATCCGACCGACCGGCGCGTGCTGCTCGGTCACCACTTCGCCGCCATCGCGGGCGCCGGTCCGCTGGTCGGGCCCGTACTGGCCGCGCAGATGGGGTACTTGCCCGGCACGATCTGGATCATCGTGGGCGTCATCTTCGCGGGCGCCGTCCAGGACATGGTCGTGCTGTTCTTCTCCACCCGCCGCGACGGACGCTCGCTCGGGCAGATGGCCCGGGAGGAGATCGGGCCGTTCGGCGGGGCGGCGGCGCTGATCGCGGCGTTCGCCATCATGATCATCCTGCTCGGCGTGCTGGCCCTGGTCGTCGTGAACGCGCTGGCCGCCTCGCCGTGGGGCACCTTCTCCATCGGCATGACCATCCCGATCGCCCTGCTGATGGGCTTCTACCTGCGGGTTCTACGGCCGGGGCGGGTCACCGAGGTCTCGCTGATCGGCGTGGCGCTGCTGTTGCTCGCGCTGGTCGCCGGACGCTGGGTCGCCGAGTCGTCGTGGGCCGACACCTTCACCCTCGCGCCCTCGACGCTGGTCGTGTGGCTGGTGGCGTACGGGTTCATCGCGTCGATCCTGCCGGTGTGGATGCTGCTGGCCCCACGCGACTACCTCTCCACGTTCATGAAGATCGGCACGATCGGGCTGCTGGCCCTGGGCGTTCTCGTCACGCTGCCCACGCTGAAGATGGACGCGGTGACCGACTTCGCCTCGCGCGGCGACGGGCCCGTCTTCGCGGGTTCGCTCTTCCCGTTCGTGTTCATCACCATCGCCTGCGGGGCGCTGTCCGGCTTCCACTCCCTCATCTCCTCCGGTACGACGCCCAAGATGATCCAGAAGGAGACGCAGGTCCGGATGATCGGGTACGGCTCCATGCTGATGGAGTCGTCCGTCGCCGTGATGGCCCTGATCGCCGCCTCGGTCATCGACCCGGGGCTGTACTTCGCGATGAACGCGCCCGCCGGGGTCATCGGCACCAGCGTGCAGTCGGCGTCGGAGGCGGTCGCGAACCTCGGGTACACGATCTCGCCGGACGCGCTGGCCAAGGCGGCCGAACAGGTCGAGGAGGCAAGCCTGTTGTCGCGTACGGGCGGTGCGCCGACCCTCGCGGTCGGGGTCTCGGAGATCTTCTCCAAGGTGACCGGGGACGGGCTGCGCGCGTTCTGGTACCACTTCGCGATCATGTTCGAGGCGCTGTTCATCCTGACCGCGCTGGACGCGGGCACGCGCGTGGGCCGGTTCATGCTCCAGGACATGCTGGGCAACCTCTACAGGCCCTTCAAGAACGTGAGTTGGAAGCCCGGGCTCGTCATCACCAGCGCGATCGTGTGCGCGCTGTGGGGTTACTTCCTCTGGGTCGGCGTGCACGAGCCGCTCGGCGGGATCAACCAGCTCTTCCCGATCTTCGGCATCTCCAACCAACTGCTCGCAGCGGTCGCACTGGCGGTCTGCACCACGCTGCTGGTGAAGTCCGGACGCCTCAAGTGGGCCTGGATCACCGGGGTTCCGCTCGCCTGGGACGCGACGGTGACCCTGACGGCCAGCTGGCAGAAGGTGTTCTCCAGCGATCCTCGCGTCGGCTTCTTCAAGCAGCGGTCCGTCTACCAGGACGGCATCGACCGGGGCGAGGTCCTGGCGCCGGCCAAGAGCATGGACGACATGCACACCATCGTCACCAACTCGACGGTGGACGGCGTCCTGTCCGCCGTACTCGCGCTCCTGATCGTCGTCGTGATCGTGGACGCGGCCCGGGTCTGTGTCCGGCATGTGCGCAGGCCGGCGCTGTCCTCGCTGAGCGAGGCGGCGTACGTCGAGTCGAAGATCGTCGCTCCGGCCGGGCTGTTCCCGACCAAGGAGGAGCGCGAGGAGGAGAGGGAGGGGGAGCGCCGTGCGGTCGTCGGCAGTGCTGCGCCGGGCTCGTCGGGCGATTAGGGGAGTGCGCTGGTACGTACGGGAGTTGACCGACGAGTCGGCGTACGAGCGGTATGTCGCGCATGTTCGGTCGGGGCACGGGGAGCAAGCGGTGCCCACCCGGCGGGAGTTCGAGCGGATGCGTACGGAACGACAGGAAAGGGACCCTCGACAGGGGTTCCGCTGCTGCTGATATCCGCTATACGGACGGGGGTTCCATAAAGCGAAAGCGTCCCCTAGATTTCCTGCGCGTTGCACAAGTGATCACAGGGAATCGGTGAGGGGACGGAGCCGCGACATGTCAGAAGCGCCTGAAGTGAGACAAGCGGGGGCAGAGCAACCGGCGGTGACACCGGTCCGTGTCGTCATCGGGCTCTGCCTCTTCGCACCCTTCGTCGCGATGCTGTGGGTGAGTTCGTACGCGAAGATCGAACCGACTCTCATCGGCATACCGTTCTTCTACTGGTACCAGATGCTGTGGGTGGTCATTTCCACCGCGCTGACGATGACCGCGTACCAGCTCTGGCAGCGTGACCAGCGTGCCCGTGCCGCCGTGTCCTCGGGCTCCGCGAAGGGCGGTGCGGACGCGTGAACGACGGCGTGAACGGCGTGGCACTCGCCGTCTTCATCATCTTCTTCCTGGCCGTCACGGTCATCGGCTTCATGGCCTCGCGCTGGCGCAGGGCCGAGAACGAGAACAGCCTCGACGAATGGGGCCTGGGCGGCCGGTCGTTCGGCACCTGGGTGACCTGGTTCCTGCTCGGCGGCGACCTGTACACGGCGTACACCTTCGTGGCCGTACCGGCGGCGATCTACGCGGCGGGCGCGGCCGGCTTCTTCGCGGTGCCGTACACGATCCTCATCTACCCGCTGATGTTCGTGTTCCTGCCCCGGCTGTGGTCGGTCTCGCACAAGCACGGGTACGTCACCACCTCGGACTTCGTGCGCGGCCGGTTCGGCTCGAAGGGGCTGTCGCTGGCGGTCGCCGTCACCGGCATCCTGGCGACGATGCCGTACATCGCGCTCCAACTGGTCGGCATCCAGGCCGTCCTGGACGTCATGGGCGTCGGCGGCAGCGAGGACACCAACTGGTTCGTCAAGGACCTGCCGCTGCTGATCGCCTTCGGCGTGCTGGCCGCGTACACGTACTCGTCGGGGCTGCGGGCGCCCGCGCTGATCGCGTTCGTGAAGGACGCGCTGATCTACCTCGTCATCGCGGTCGCGATCATCTACATCCCGATCAAGCTGGGCGGCTTCGACGAGATCTTCAAGGCCGCGGGCGACGCCTTCTCCCAGACCAACCCGGCGACCGGCAACCCACGCGGCGCGCTCGCTCCCGGCGAGGCCTCGCAGTGGACGTACGCCACACTGGCGCTCGGCTCGGCGCTCGCGCTGTTCATGTACCCGCACAGCGTGACGGCCGTGCTGTCCAGTCGCAGCCGTGACGTGATCCGGCGCAACTCCACGATCCTGCCGCTGTATTCGCTGATGCTGGGTCTGCTCGGGCTGCTGGGCTTCATGGCGATCGCGGCCGGGGTCAAGGTCACCAACGGGCAGTTGGCGATCCCGCAGCTGTTCGAGAACATGTTCCCGGCCTGGTTCGCGGGGGTCGCCTTCGCGGCGATCGGCATCGGGGCGCTCGTTCCGGCGGCCATCATGTCGATCGCGGCGGCGAACCTGTTCACACGGAACATCTACAAGGACTTCCTGAAGCCCGACGCGACTCCGGAGCAGGAGACCAAGGTCTCCAAGCTGGTCTCGCTGTTGGTGAAGGTGGGAGCGCTGGTCTTCGTCCTGACCATGGACAAGACGGTCGCGATCAACTTCCAGCTGCTGGGCGGTATTTGGATCCTGCAGACCTTCCCGGCGCTGGTCGGCGGTCTGTTCACCCGTTGGTTCCACCGGTGGGCGCTGCTGGCCGGGTGGGCGGTCGGCATGCTGTACGGGACGCTGGCGGCGTACGGGGTCGCGTCTCCGACGCAGAAGCACTTCGGGGGGAGTGCGAAGGAGATTCCGGGGATCGGGGAGATCGGGTACATCGGGCTGACGGCGTTCGTGCTGAATGTGGTGGTGACGGTGGTGTTGACGTTTGTGTTGAAGGCGCTGAAGGCTCCGGAGGGTGTGGACGAGACGGTGGCGTCGGACTACACGGCTGATGCGGGGGATCCGGGGGTGGTGGTGGAGTTGCCGCCGGCCACTGCGGGGGCCGCCGCGCACTGATGGCTCCGCCGGGGGCGCGGTTCTTTGTCTGCGGGCCGGTGGGGGCTTGTCGCGCAGTTCCCCGCGCCCCTTAAGGGGGCGCGACATCGGGTCGCCGGATTTAACCGGCGGCCCGTTGTCGTACCCCTCCGGCACACTCCACTCATGGACATTTTGATCAGGCGGGCGCTTTCCGAGGAGTACGACGTGCTCGGGGAGATCACCGCGCAGGCCTATCTCCGGGACGGGCTGCTCGACTTCGGGGAGAGTGACGGGTATCTCGTCGAGCTGCGGGACGTCGGGAAGCGGGCCGCCGATGCCGAGGTGTTGGTGGCGGTCGCCGACGGGCGGCTGCTCGGCGGGGTGACCTTCGTGCCGGCCGGCGGGCCCATGTCCGACATCGCGCGCGAGGGCGAGGCAGAGATACGGATGCTGGCGGTCGCGGAGGAAGCACGCGGCCGGGGTGCCGGTGAGGCACTCGTGCGGGCCTGCGTCGAGCGCGCACGGGCCGTCGAGGGGTGCGTACGCGTCGTCCTGTCGACCCAGACCACCATGCGCACCGCGCACCGGATCTACGGGCGTCTGGGCTTCGTCCGCTCCCCGGAGCGCGACTGGAACCCGATTCCCGGTATCGACATCAGCCTGCTCGCCTATGAGCTGACGCTCTGACAGCACCGGGCGCTCCACCCTCTGAAGCCGACACGACACAACATGTGGGGGTGCCTTCAGGGACCGGCACAAGATGTATGCTCATGCTCGCTGTCGCCGCAGGGGAATCCGGTGCGAATCCGGAACTGTCCCGCAACGGTGTACACGTGCGTATTCGTGCCCTGATAGCCCTGGCACGGCTGTGCGCGTGTCCAGTCCGAGGACCTGCCGACGGTGTGCCCGGCCGACCGGTCCGGGCGCCAGACGTCCGGGCCTCGTGGAGTGGGCCGGTGGACGCGCGCGTACCCGTAAGGCGTCCGTGTGCCCCGCTGCCCTCCGCCAGGCCCCGTGCCGAGCGAGGGAGAGCCCCCACGTGACCATCGCGCCAGCCGAACCGGCTTCAGCGACCCCAGTGGCCCGAGTCGAGACGGATGGTCCCGGAGCCGCGCTGCTGCGGACCCTGACCGAGCTGACCGCCGACCTCCCCGACGCCGACCCCGGCCGGGTCGCCGCCGCCGCGTTGCGCGGCCGGTCCTCGCGGGCCGACGAGTCGGAGCTGCGCGAGCTGGCCACCGAGGCGGCGGCCGGCCTCATCTCGGAGGACCCCGCCTACTCCCGCCTCGCCGCCAGGCTGCTGACCGTCAGCATCGCCGCCGAGGCCGCCTCGCAAGGCGTCACGACCTTCTCGGAGTCGGTCGCGGTCGGGCACCGGGAGGGCCTGATCGCCGACCGCACCGCCGAGTTCGTACGGCTGCACGCGGACCGGCTGAACACCCTGATCGACGTCGACGGGGACGATCGGTTCGGGTACTTCGGGCTGCGGACCCTCCACAGCCGGTACCTCCTGCGCCACCCGATCACGCGCCGGGTCATCGAGACTCCCCAGCACTTCATGCTGCGGGTGGCTAGCGGGCTCGCCGAGGATGACACCGTTCACGCGTTCGACGAAGTCGCCTCGCTCTACCGGCTGATGAGCCGCCTCGACTACCTCCCCTCCTCCCCCACCCTCTTCAACTCCGGTACCCGGCACCCCCAGATGTCGTCCTGCTACCTCCTCGACTCCCCCGTCGACGAGCTGGACTCCATCTACGACCGCTACCACCAGGTCGCCCGCCTCTCCAAGCACGCCGGTGGCATCGGGCTGTCGTACAGCCGGATTCGCTCGCGCGGGTCCCTCATCCGGGGCACCAACGGGCACTCCAACGGCATCGTGCCGTTCCTGAAGACGCTGGACGCCTCCGTCGCCGCCGTGAACCAGGGCGGCCGGCGCAAGGGTGCCGCCGCGGTCTACCTGGAGACCTGGCACTCCGACATCGAGGAGTTCCTGGAGCTGCGCGACAACACGGGTGAGGACGCCCGCCGTACGCACAACCTGAACCTCGCGCACTGGATCCCCGACGAGTTCATGCGCCGGGTGAACACGGACGCGCTCTGGTCGCTGTTCTCCCCCGCCGACGTGCCCGAACTGGTCGACCTGTGGGGCGACGAGTTCGACGCCGCCTACCGCAAGGCCGAGGACGCCGGGCTCGCCCGCAAGACCATCCCGGCCCGCGATCTGTACGGCCGGATGATGCGTACCCTCGCGCAGACCGGCAACGGCTGGATGACCTTCAAGGACGCGGCCAACCGCACCGCCAACCAGACCGCCGAGCCGGGCAGCGTCGTCCACTCCTCGAACCTGTGCACCGAGATCCTGGAGGTCACGGACGACGGGGAGACGGCGGTCTGCAACCTGGGCTCGGTCAACCTCGGCGCGTTCGTCGATACGGCGGCCGGTGACATCGACTGGGAGCGGCTGGACGAGACCGTCCGTACCGCCGTCACCTTCCTCGACCGGGTCGTCGACATCAACTTCTACCCGACCGAGCAGGCGGGCCGCTCCAACGCCCGCTGGCGCCCGGTCGGCCTGGGCGCGATGGGCCTCCAGGACGTCTTCTTCAAGCTGCGCGTCCCCTTCGACTCGCCCGAGGCCAAGGCCCTCTCCACGCGGATCGCCGAGCGCGTCATGCTCGCCGCGTACGAGGCCTCCGCCGCCCTCGCCGAGCGCAACGGCCCGCTGCCGGCCTGGGAGAAGACCCGTACGGCCCGTGGTGTGCTGCACCCCGACCACTACAACGTCGAGCTGAACTGGCCCGAGCGCTGGGCGGCGCTGCGGGAACGTATCGCCACGACCGGGATGCGCAACTCCCTGCTCCTCGCCATCGCGCCCACCGCCACCATCGCCTCGATCGCCGGTGTGTACGAGTGCATCGAGCCGCAGGTGTCCAACCTGTTCAAGCGCGAGACGCTGTCCGGCGAGTTCCTCCAGGTCAACTCCTACCTGGTGCAGGAGCTGAAGGACCTCGGCGTCTGGGACGCCCGTACCCGTGAGGCGCTGCGCGAGTCGAACGGCTCGGTGCAGGAGTTCGCCTGGATCCCGGCCGACGTACGGGCCCTGTACCGCACGGCGTGGGAGATCCCGCAGCGCGGGCTCATCGACATGGCCGCCGCCCGGACCCCGTTCCTGGACCAGGCCCAGTCCCTGAACCTGTTCCTGGAGACGCCGACCATCGGCAAGCTCTCCTCGATGTACGCGTACGCCTGGAAGTCGGGCCTGAAGACGACGTACTACCTGCGCTCGCGCCCGGCGACCCGTATCGCCCGCGCCGCACAGGCGCAGGCCCCGATCCCCGTGCAGGCCACGGCTGACGAAGACGCCGTCGCCTGCTCCCTTGAGAACCCCGAGTCCTGCGAGGCCTGCCAGTAATGACCACCGAAGCCAAGAACCTTCTCGACCCGGGCTTCGAGCTCACCCTGCGCCCCATGCGCTACCCGGACTTCTACGAGCGCTACCGGGACGCGATCAAGAACACCTGGACCGTCGAGGAGGTCGACCTCCACTCGGACGTCGCCGACCTGGCCAAGCTGTCCGAGGGCGAGCAGCACATGATCGGCCGGCTGGTCGCGTTCTTCGCGACGGGCGACTCGATCGTGGCGAACAACCTCGTGCTGACGCTGTACAAGCACATCAACTCGCCGGAAGCGCGCCTGTATCTGTCGCGCCAGCTGTTCGAGGAGGCCGTGCACGTCCAGTTCTATCTGACGCTGCTCGACACCTATCTCCCCGACCCGGAGGACAGGGCGGCCGCCTTCGACGCGGTGGAGAACATCCCGTCCATCCGCGAGAAGGCCGAGTTCTGCTTCAAGTGGATCAACGAGGTCGAGAAACTGGAGAGCCTGCAGACCCAGGCCGACCGCCGCCGCTTCCTCCTCAACCTGATCTGCTTCGCCGCGTGCATCGAAGGCCTGTTCTTCTACGGGGCCTTCGCGTACGTCTACTGGTTCCGCAGCCGGGGTCTGCTGCACGGCCTGGCCACCGGCACCAACTGGGTGTTCCGCGACGAGACCATGCACATGAGCTTCGCGTTCGAGGTGGTCGACACCGTCCGCAAGGAGGAGCCGGAGCTGTTCGACGACCAACTCCAGCAGCAGGTCACCGACATGATCCGCGAGGCGGTCGAGGCGGAACTGCAGTTCGGCCGCGACCTGTGCGGCGAGGGCCTGCCGGGCATGAACACCGAGTCCATGCGCCAGTACCTGGAGTGCGTCGCCGACCAGCGCCTGGCCCGGCTGGGCTTCGCCCCGGTGTACGGCTCCGAGAACCCCTTCTCCTTCATGGAGCTGCAAGGGGTCCAGGAGCTGACCAACTTCTTCGAGCGCCGCCCGTCGGCGTACCAGGTGGCGGTGGAGGGCTCGGTGTCGTTCGACGACGAGTTCTGACACCGACTCCCGGCTGGGGTCACGCCGCCCGGGCGACGTCCTGGGCGGTGATGGCCCGGCGGGCCGAGGCGTCCTGAGCCTGCCGGTCGCGCTGGGCCTTCCGGAGCTGACGGTCGATACGCCGGTCGTGCGCGAGGCCGATCAGGGACGGGAGGGCGAGGGCCACGAAGACCGCGACGACGACGAGTATTCCGACGATGTTGTCCGTTGCTGTGTTCATGGACATCAGTCTCGCGCCGAATACTCCTGACCGTCAGTGGCAGGACTGCCGCACATCCTCGATTTCCTGCCAATACCGAGGCACACTGGCAGCATGCTGGAAAACGTGGCCGTCGTGCTGCTCGACGGAGTGCATCCCTTCGAACTCGGTGTCGTCTGCGAGGTCTTCGGCCTCGACCGCAGCGACGAGGGCCTGCCGGTGTACGACTTCGCGGTCGCCTCGGCCGAGGGACCGACACTGAGCACCCATGCCGGTTTCTCGGTGCAGCTGGAACACGGGCTTGAGCGGCTGGAGAGCGCCGGCCTGATCGCCGTACCGGCCGGGCAGACCTACGCCGCCCGGGAGTACCCGCCGGAGCTGCTCGACGCGCTGCGGCGGGCCGTGGAGCGCGGGGCCCGGGTGCTCAGCGTCTGCTCCGGGGTCTTCGTGCTCGCCGCCGCGGGTCTGCTGGACGGCCGGCGGTGCGCGGTGCACTGGCGGCACGCCGAGGAGCTGGCCCGGCGCTATCCGCTGGTCGAGGTCGAGCCGGACGTGCTGTACGTCGACGCGGGGCCGGTGATCACCTCCGCCGGGACGGCCGCCGGGATCGACGCCTGTCTGCACATCGTGCGTGAGGAGCACGGGCCCGAGGTCGCCAACTCCATCGCCCGCCGGATGGTCGTACCGCCCCACCGGGACGGCGGGCAGGCCCAGTACATCGAGCGGCCCCTGCCCCGGTCGCGGTGCGACACCGTGGGGTCGGTGCTGGTCTGGATGGAGCGCCATCTCGACGAGGAGGTGACCGTCGAGCAGCTCGCCGAGCGCGCCCACATGTCGCCGCGCACCTTCGCCCGCCGCTTCCAGCAGGAGACCGGCACCACGCCCTACCGCTGGATCCTGCGGCAACGCGTGCTGCTGGCCCAGCAGTTGCTGGAGGCGACGGACGAGACGATGGACGCGATCGCCTGGCGCACCGGTTTCGGCACCGCGGCGGCGCTGCGCCACCAGTTCGTACGGTCGCTGGGGACCACCCCGCAGGCGTACCGGCGTACGTTCAAGGGCCCGGAGGCCGCCTGAACGCACGCCTGTCGCCTTGCCCGGGTGCCTTCAGCGGGGTATCGCCCGCAGCAGCAGCCGGTCCGGGTGCAGGGTGATGCCCACGCGGACCGCGTCGCGTGAGCCGGGCACCCGTTCGAGGCGCCACTTCCTCGCCAGCTCAGCCGTGAGAATGGTGAGCATGGCCATCGAGAAGTGGTCGCTCGGACACTTGCGGTTGCCCACGCCGAACGGGGTCATCGCGTACTTGGGCAGGCTCCTGGTGCGTTCCGGAAGCCAGCGGTCGGGGTCGAACTCGGTGTTCCGCTCGTACGAACGCGGATCGCGCTGGATCGCGTACGGGCTGTACACGAGATCGGCACCGGCCGGAATCCGATAGCCGCCCAGCTCGGTCTCGGCCACCGCCCGCCGGGTCAATATCCATACGGGCGGCTGCAAACGCATCGTCTCGACGAGGACATTGTTCGTGTGCGTCAGCTTGCGGACGTCCGCGAATGCGACCGCGCGGTCGCCCCCGACCGATTCGGCCTCCTTGGCCACCTTGTCGGCGTGTATCGGCTGTTCGGCGAGGACCTGGAGCAGCGACATGATCGTGGAGGCGACGGTTTCGGCGCCCGGGGTGACAATGGCGACGACCTGATCGTGGATCTCCTGTTCGCCTATGGGGTCGCCATTCTCGTCCTTGGCCGACAGCAACGCCGTCAGCAAATCGTCCGGATTTTGACCGGATGCCCGGCGCTCGGCCACGATCTCGTCGACGACGAGATGCATATCGGCCAGGGCCCGGTTGAATTTGCGGTTGCCCGGCAGCGGGAGCCGGTAGAGCGGTCCCGCGGGGATCACCATGCGCCGGTACATCCCCAGGAACACCGTGGCGAGCGCGGCGCACAGCCGGTCGGCCCGCTCGTCCATGTAGTCGCCGCGCAGCAGACAGCGGGCCGCGATGCGCACGGCGACCCGGAACGACTCCGCGGTGCAGTCGACGACCTCGCCGGGCCGCAGACGCCGGGCGAACGCGTGTGCCTCCTCCTCCAGGATCGGCCCGTACTCGGGCAGGACGTCCAGCCGGAACGCGGGCTGGATGGTGCGCCGTTGGCGCCGGTGGGTGGGCCCGTTGGCGGTGGCCACGCCCTCCTTGCCGAGCAGCTCTTCCAGGGACTCCCACAGCGGGCCGCCGATGATGTAGGCCGGGTTGAGCGCGAGTTCCCCGACCAGTTCCGGCGAGGTGGCCGCGTACACCGTCTTGGGGCCGAGCTTCAGCCGTACGACGTCGCCGTGGTCGCGGAGCCGGGCGAAGTAACCGAGCGGGTCGCGGACCAGCTGCCAGCCATGGCCGAGGAGCGGGACACCGCCGCCCGCGAGGGGCGGTTCGCTCATGGGAGGAGACGCGGGCCGTACGGATTCGACGGTCATTTCTCACCTGCCGCTTCGTTGTTGACGTACGGGGGTGTGGAGCGGTCGTCCCAGTTGTCGACCATGTAGCGGCCGGACTCGTGGTGGAACCAGTAGACGGAACTGAACCAGTTCCGCATGTTGTCGAGACAGGCGTTCACGGCGCTGCTCATTTCCTTTCCCCGGGTGCTGCCGTCGTCGAGCGATTCGGCGAACCGACGTGCTTCCTGTTCCGCCGCGAGGAAATCCAGAATGGATTCCTCGACCCGTCCCCTGACTTCCGCGATGGCCTCTTCGAGAGTCAGCCCCTCATGCCGGATGAGACTGATTCCGAGATTGTGGACCTCGTCGCCCGCGATTTCCTTCGGGAGCGAGCAGAGGTCGTTGTACCAGGCGGCGAACTCTTGGCTCAGCAGCGCCGCCCGATGGAATGCGGGCTGTTTCCGCACCACCGTGGGGAGTTCACAGCTCGCGCTCGGTTCCAGGAGGTCGGTCCAGATCCAGTGCGCGAAGGTGAGCCGCCGCAGTTCGAGATATTCCTCGACTTTCGGCACGGTTCCGCTTGTACGGTTACGGAACTCTCGGTCGTACGCGTCGATCACCGCGTGAAAATGCCGCGCGAAGCGTGCGTTCCACTTCCTCCCCAGGAACGAGAACAGGCGCAGCACACTGTCCGCGAACCCCGCGACCAGCGGATCCCGGTGGTACAGATACAGCCCGGGGGCGTCCAGCGCGGCATGGAGACGGCTCCTGAGTTTCCGCCAGGCGGCGGGCCGGCCGTGCACGATGTCACGGTCGTGGCGGTCGTCCCAGACGAAGAACCAGGCACTGAAGTCCGCTATCGCCTGGAGTACGTCGTCCGGGGCGCCGAGGTAGTACCCGGCCATGAGGTCGGTATAGCAAAGGCCGTCGGCATATTCTGCGACCTTGTCCGCCGGCATGAGGCGTTTTTCCAGCAGCCACCCCCTGGTGTTCTCCTGAAGTCGGGGCCAATACGGATGCAGTTGCCGGGGAAACGCCGTCTCGATCACCGGTAAGGCCAGTGATGGTGGGATCGCTACCGCTGTTGTCGCCGGTGAGGTGCTGTGTGGGAAAGCAGGCACGAACAAACCCCTCTCAGCCGCCAGTTGGCGCAACACCCCTCCCGCTGTGCCGGGCGTGCGCCGTTGCGTATCCCCGCACTTCCCATTCAGCACCACAACTGACCGTTCTGGGAACGGATTTGCTTCCTTCACTACCCCAAGCTGCCGAGATTCGCCTCTGGTCTGACTGATTCTGGATCACTAGAAGCACACTTGAGTCCGACTTTCGATCGAACGTGCGACGGACACGCGACCGAAACACGAACGGCCCCTGGTCAGGGGCCGTTCGTGTGCGGGTGAGTGCGCGTGTGCCTCAGAGGTTGTCAGCCGTTCGCGACCACGGGGTAGCGGGGCTCGTTCTCCGCCATCTGGCGCAGGGCGTCCTTGCGCTCACGCTTGGAGAGCCGGTCGATGTACAGGTACCCGTAGAGGTGATCGGTCTCGTGCTGCAAACAGCGTGCGAAGTAGCCGGTGCCGCGCACCTTGATCGGGTTGCCCTTCTCGTCCTGCCCGGTCACCTCGGCGTAGTCGGGCCGGGCGAGCGGCGCGTACGCGGTCGGCACGGAGAGGCAGCCCTCGTTGCTGTCGTCCAGCCGGCGCCGGTCGGCGGGCAGCTCGACGAGCCTGGGGTTGCAGATGACCCCGGTGTGCCGCTGACCCTCGTCATCGGGGCAGTCGTAGATGAAGACCTTCAGATCGACACCGATCTGGTTGGCGGCCAGGCCCACGCCCTCGGCGGTGCGCTGGCTGGCGAACATGTCCGCGACCAGCTGCTCGAGCTCCGCGTCGAACTCGGTGACGTCCTGGCACTCCTTGTGCAGCACCGGGTTGCCGACGACCGTGATGGGCCGCGAGGTCCCACGCTCCCGCCAGGCGGCCTCGCGCTCCTCCCCGTCCTCGGTGTCCACGACAAATCCCTCGTCGTCCACGGGGAGCACGCCCGCGTGCTGCTGATCGGTGTCCTGCTGCGCCATGACCGACGATGCCTTCCTCAAAACAGGGGGAGAGTTGCGGATACAGGGTACGGGCAGGGGCCGCCCCGCAGGGGCGCCCCTTAGGGGCGCGGGGAACTGCGCGACAAGCCCCCACCGGGCCCGCAGCCAGCAACGGACCTAACAAACCTCTTCGAGATCCCGCCAGTCACGAGTCTCCGGGCTGTCAGCAACCCACCCGTCCAGCAGCCCCTTCACCAACGAGGCCGGGGCAGCGATGCCACATTCCCGCTCAGGCGCCCAGAACTGCCCATCCGTACGATGCCCCAACGGCCCAGGATGACCGGGCTCACTGTGATCGTGCGGATCAAGATGGTCACCGTCACCCTCATCGGACGGCATCCGCGACTCCGAGCACATCCGGCACAACAACCGAACGGACGACGACCAGTCCTCGGCGGCGAACCCCGCGTCGGACGCCAGCCTCTCCAACGCGTCCCGGTCCTCCTCGGCCGCAGCCTCCAGCAGAACCACCCACGTCGGCACCGGCGAGGGCGCCCACAGCTCGATCTCGTCGAAGACGGGGTAGGAGTGCCCGGCCGCCGTGGTCCGCTCACCGTGCGGCACCCCGTCGTGCAGCACGACCTCACCCCAGCGCCGCCCGGAGGACGGCAGCGGGATCGACAGCACCTCGATCCGGGCGGGATCCAGCCGCCGCCCCCACACGACCTCGGCCTCGCCCTCGGGCGACAGCCGTACGGCCGCACTGCCCAGGTCCATGCCGACGGGCTCACCGGCGGCCGTGACGCCCCCGGGCACCCGCAGCCCGTACGCCTGCCAGGCCCGCCGGGCCAGCGGCCAGTCCTGGAGGGCGGTGGCGGCGATGCCCACGTTCCACCAATCGGGGGCCCCGGTCTCCCGGTCGAGCAGCGCGACGGCGCGCAGACCGGCCGCCCGCGCCTGCTCCCAGTCGTGCCGGAACTTGTGCAGCAGAGCGAGGTTGAACCACGACTCGGACAGCCACGGTTCAAGATCGGCGGCACGTGTCAGCAGCGCCCCCGCGTCCTCGTACCGCCCGTCGCCGATCAGCGTGAACGCGCGGTCGGTGGCCTGCCGCCATGAGGCGGAGGGCCGGTGCCGTCCCTTGCCGAAGATCCTCACGATTCCCGCCTGCCAGTGCCGTGGAGTGGGCCGGCTTCTGCCCCCGTACAGCCTCTCCCTCGCATCCAACCACGGACCGCTGGAGGGGCGCTCATTACCCATGGGTTACCCAACCGAGGGCAGCGTAAGACCGTCCACCCCTCTCCCACCACCACCTTCAGCCGATGCGCTCGCGGACGGCGCCGCCATTTCTGGCGAGCACCCGGGCGAGTGATTCCACGACCTCGGGCTGGTAGTCCCGGCCGGTCCCCAGCCGCAGCTCTTCGAGAGCCCGCAGCGGCCCGTCCGCTCCGGCTTCCCGGACTTTCTCCTCGTATGCGTTGACGGCCCGCACGATCCGCGCGGAGACCGGCTGCTCCCGGTACGGATCGGCCTGCCGCTCCACGACCACGGCGACCGCGGCGGCCACCCCCGTCTGCCGTACGACGGCCCCGCCGAGCAGCGCGATCCGGCGCTGTTCCTCCACCGGGAGTACGGCCGTGGCCCCGGCCGGTACCGGGTCGACGAGGCTGAGCTGACCGATGTCGTGCATCAGGGCCGCGTACTCCAGCACGGTCAGCTCCGGCTCGGACAGCCCCAGCTCCCGCCCCACCGCCGTGCTCAGCACCGCGACCCGCCGGGCGTGCCCGGCCGGGGTGTACCCGGCGATCTCGGTGGCGCGGGCCAGGGAGGCGATGGTCTGCCGATAGGTGGCCCGCACTGCCGCGTACCGCCGGAAGGAGAGCTGGGTGAGGAGCAACGGCAGCGAGAAGACGGGCAGCGCCCAGAGCCCGACGACGGCGACGGCCAGCGCCATGACGACCCCGGTCGCGCACACGGCGGTCCCGATGCCCAGCGTGGCCCGCAGCTCGTCCCGCAGCAGCGGACCGAAGGGCCAGCCGGTGCGCGAGTGGGCCAGCGCGGCGGCGAGTACGGCGTCGCACAGCGCGGTGAGCCCGAGCAGCGCGACGAGCAGCAGGACGTAGGCGGGGCCGCCCCAGGCCTCGAACACGCCCTGGTTGTAGAGGGGTTGGAAGCAGACGGCGGCGAATCCGGCGGTGAGGACGCGCCGGGCGAGGTGGTCGGCGGTCGGTCCCTGCCCGTGTGCGACGTGCGGCACGCAGCCGACGAGGGTGGCCGCGAAGACGACAGCGACGACCTGGAGGGCGCCGTGGTGCGTGGCCCGCCCGGCGTCCTCCCCGAGCAGCGCGTACGACAACGCCCCGGCGGCGGCGAGCGGCGCCACCTCCCGCGACTCGGGCCCGCTCCACCGGGTCAGCTCCCCGAGGACCACGAGCAGCCCGAAGCAGAGCGCGACGGCACGCTCGTCGAGGCCGGACCAGAGGGTATGGGCGAGGGAGAGGACGGTGAGGAGACCGGCGGTGACGTGAACAAGGGTCCTCATCTCACCCCGCCCTTGCTGCCGACCTGCCCGGGAACACCGTCGGGGTGCGCGGGAGCCCGACCGGAGACAGAAGGACCGGAGACAGAAGGAGTAGGCGGATAATCACAACGGGACGGCACTGAGTCGGCTGTGACCGCCGGATGCCACCCACCCCCGCGCTCCAGCCCCCGCACCAACGCCCGGACCATCACCGGGTCGAACTGCGTCCCCGCACAC
Organism: Streptomyces sp. GQFP; assembly: GCF_021545335.1. GTDB lineage: Bacteria > Actinomycetota > Actinomycetes > Streptomycetales > Streptomycetaceae > Streptomyces. The sequence goes on from NZ_CP089312.1 coordinate 3,024,122, forward strand.
CGCTCCAGCTCCGCCAGGGCCACCGGCACGGGCCGCGCCCTGCTGTACGACCGTGTCGACGTCATCGCGTCGAACGCGTCCGCGACGGCCACGACCCGCGCGAACTCCGGGATCTGGCTCCCGACGAGCCCGTACGGATATCCGCTCCCGTCCAGCCGCTCGTGATGGTGCAGGATCGCCGACCGGGCCTCCCCGAGGAAGCCGATCCCCCGGACGATCTCGTGCCCGTACTCCGGGTGCAGCTCGATCACCCGGCGCTCCTCCGGGGTGAGCGGCCCGTCCTTCCGCAGGAGCCGCGTGGGAACGCCCAGCTTGCCCACGTCGTGCAGGATTCCGGCGAACCGCAGGACTTCGACCCGCTCGTCGTCCATGCCCAGTTCCCGCGCGATCAGCATCGACGCCTGTCCGACCCGCTCGCTGTGCCCGCGCGTGTAGCCGTCCTTGATGTCGACGGCCTGCACGAGCGCCCGGATCGTCGCCTGGTGTGCCGCCCGCTCCCGGTGGTACTGGGCGAACACCCACCACGACACCCACATCGGCAGCAGCACGAGCAGCGCGGCGACGGGTCCGTACGGGCCGCGCCACAGGACGGCCATCATCAGCCCGGCGAGCCCGTGCACCCCGACCGGCACCAGGGACCGTACGAACAGTCCCCGCCAGGCCAGCCGCACCGGCACCCGTTCGGCGAGTGCCAGGATGCCTCCGTCGAGCAGGGCCAGGACCAGGCAGAACGCGACCACGGCCACCCCGGCGCCGAACAGGGCGTACGGGAACCCGGCGGAGTCGACCGCGTCAGGGCCGCCGAGCGACCAGTGCACCCGCGAGGCCGTCCAGGTGCCGATCCCGAGCTGCCCGGCCCGCCAGAGCCGGCGCGGCCACGGTGTGCGTTCGGAGCCCCGGACGAGCAGCGCGCCCGGCAGCGGCACGAGCGCGGCCGCGGCGGGCGGCAGCAGGAAGGCGCCGGCGAGCAGGACGGGCGTGTGCCACCGGGGCGGACCGGCGCCGCCGGAACCGGCAGCGCCCGGGCTCTCGTACCCGTGGCCCCCGCCGAACCGGCCGACCGCGAGCTGCTCGCACGCGGCGCACAGTGCGGCGAACAGCGCCACGGCGCCCCAGGGGGCGTGCGCGGACCGGACGGGCGCCGCGCAGAGGACGGCACCCAGGGCGACCGCGATGACGTAGACACGCGCCCACGGTGTGATCGACCGCATGGCGCTCCCTCCCCCGTGTCCCGGACCGGGGCCGGCCGGGCTGGCGTTCGGCACAAGCCTGTTCAGGCTCCGGGACATGGAGGATAGGGCGGCCGGCGGCGGCCGTACGGAGGCATTGGGCGAATCCCAGGCCTCAGGAGCCGCAGATTAGCCCGTTAGAGGGAACCGTGCGCGTCCGTGTCAGTACGCCACATCCGCGGCCAGCACCTTGGTCAACTCCTCGACCGTGGCCGGGGATTCACGCTGGAACGCGGCGATGTCCAGCCCGGCGTCGCCCATGACGGTCAGCAGGGCGCGTTCACCGACGGCCAGCACGATGACATGCCCGGCGCCGCACCGGGCGACCACCTCGCGGAGTACGCCGACGTTCGCCTGCTCGGCGATACGGCTGCTCACTCCGAGCGTGGCGGCGGCGAGCGCGGCGATCGACTCGGGGTGCGCGGAGTCCGTGTCGGCGACGACGAGAAGGCCGTCCACCGTGGACAGAACGCTCTCGGAGACTCCCATCACCCGGTCCCGCAACGAGGTCAGGATGCCGGTCAGCTGGGCGGACTGGGAGGGCTGCGGGTTTTCTTCGCTCAGGGGGCCCATGGGACGTACTCCTTGCGGTCAGTCGGGCTCCGGAAGAGCGCGCAACGCATGGCGGACCCGCCGCAGCGTCTCGACAGAGGGTTGGTCGGCGGCCAGCTCTTCGGCCGTGGGGCCCAGTAGGGCGGGGTTCGCGGGAGGCCGCACGGGAAGCGGCCTCCGTACGAGCGGAGGGGGTGTGCTCACACCCTGATCGTTCTGGGTCGCCGCGCCTTCGTCGGCGGTTTCGCCAGCTGTTCCCCCGTTGGTCTCCCCGGTTTTCGGGGTTTTCCCGGCCTCCCCGTTGCTTTCGCCGTTGCTTTCGCCGTTGGTTCCGGCAGCGATTTCGGTGTCTCGTCCGTCGTCTCGTCCGTCGTCCGCACTCACTACCCCCCTTTCTCTCCGCCCCTGGGCGTACGCCTCGGCAGCGGCTCGGTTCTCGACGGCACCGGCGGCGGGCCGGCGGCCGTCGTACGGCCGGGGGCGACACGTGGCGCGGTGCTGGGCCGGCCACCGGGTGCGGTCGGGGTCCCCCATCGGAGGAGCCCGAGCGTCTCCATGCGGATCAGGTCCAGCATCACGGCGTACAGTCCGCGCCCCAGCGCGAAGGCGATGTCCCGGGCCGTACGGCGCCCGTTGACCTGGTTCAGAACGTCCTCGTGCCGACGGGACAGCGGCCCCTCCACAACCCCTGTGCCGGGTGTGGGGCGTGCGCGGGCGAGTTCGCCCGGGGGTCCCCACAGCCGGCTGAGCAGCGCGATGCGCCGCGTGGTCTCGTCGCTCAACTGCCGTGGTTCCACGCCGGGTCGGACACGGAGGGCCGGCTCCGGGTCGCTCAGCTCCCAACTGCCCGGCGCGCCCAGCGACATGGCGAAGGCCGCGTCGAACACGGCGGCCGTGCAGATGACTTCGAGTTCGGCGGCGCCCACCAGCCTGTCGGCCACCAGACGTTCACCGAGCAGGTCGGGGTCGGGCTGTGCGGCGCACGCGGCGAGCCAGGCCTCGTCGTCGATCCGGCCGGAGGTCAGCAGGGCCGAGGTGGCGGTCGGCGCGCCCGGTGTCTCCACCGCGCCCACCAGACCGGCTCGTAGGTGAATCGTGCCACCAGGCGTGCCCGCGACCCGTACGGTGCCGCTGAACTCCTCATCGCGCAGCCCCAGGAGCAGCGCGGGCAGGTTGCGCGCGGCGGACGCGTTCATGCGCTCACCCGCGCTCTCGGGCCGGCCACACCGACGATGCCGGTCATGCCAGCACCTCGCCGGCCAGGTCGCCCATACTGCGCGAGGCGAGGGCGAGGTTGGCCCGCTCGCGGTCGAGTCCGGCCGTCAGCAGCAGCGGGTCGCCGGCCGGGCGGCCCACCGCGAGCAGGACCTGATGGCGGCGCACGCTGGTGGTGACGACGCTCTCCAGCTCGCCCTCGGCACCCGCCCGGCCCAGCCGGTCGGCGACGAGGGAGGCGAACTCGGAACTCTCCTGACCGTCGCCGGCCTCGGCGACGTCTCCCGCCACTCCGTAGGTGAGGCCGGTGACGGCGTCGACGAGGGCGACACCGGTGACGCCGGGGGAGTCGAGGAACCGGGCCAGCGAAGCCTCAACTGCCGTCGCCATTTCGCCATTCCCCCTTCACGTACGACCGTTGCACAGTACTTTGAACGACAACTTTCGTAACACACACCAAAGTTGATGTTTTACGACCCGAGAGTCGCTGGAGTTCGATCGTAGTTGCACGGACAGCGACCGGTCAGCGTCACTGAGGAATTGGGGCACCAAGAATGAACATCGAGACAGCGCTCAAGGAAGTCATGGCCGTCGACGGGGCGCTCGGAGTGGCGCTCGTCGACTACGACAGCGGGATGTCGCTCGGCACCCTCGGCGGCGGCCCGGGCCTCGACCTGGAACTGGCGGCAGCGGGCAACACCGAGGTCGTACGGTCGAAGATGCGCACGCTGGCCTCGCTGGACATGGACGACACCATCGAGGACATCCTGATCACGCTGGGCAGGCAGTACCACCTGATCCGCCCGCTGGCCAGCAGCAAGGGCGCGCTCTTCCTGTACGTCGCGCTCGACCGGTCGCGCAGCAACCTGGCGCTGGCCCGGCACAGCCTGAAGCGGATCGAGAACGGCCTGGACGTCTGAGGTCCAGGCCGGGGAAAGCGGCGATCGGCCCCGCATCGCGGGGCCGACGGCGTGTGGTGGTCAGCCCTCCGCGGCCACGTCGTGCTCGGGCACGGCCTGACCGGAGCGGATCATGTCGATCCGCCCCATGACCTTGGCCCGCAGGTCGGTCGGCACGTCGTCCTGCCCGCAGCAGCGCTTGACGAGCTTCTTCACGGCCTGTTCGAGCCCGTACTTCTCCAGACACGGAGAGCACTCCTCGAAGTGCACCTCGAACTTGGTGCAGTCCGAGTCCGGCATCTCCCGGTCGAGGAACTCGTAGAGATGATCGAGTACTTCACTGCAGTCCGTCTCGTGCGGCTCTTCTCCGCAGCTCATGAGCCCGAGCCTTTCGCTTCGTTCGACTCTCCGGCACCGGCCGGGACCAGCCCGCGGTCACGCGCGTAGTCCTCGAGCATGCCGCGCAGTTGGCGACGGCCTCGGTGCAGCCGGGACATCACCGTACCGATGGGTGTCCCCATGATGTCCGCGATCTCCTTGTACGCAAAGCCCTCTACGTCCGCGAGATACACGGCGATCCGGAATTCCTCGGGGATCGCCTGCAGCGCCGACTTGACGTCCGAGTCGGGCAGGTGGTCGAGCGCCTGCGACTCGGCGGAGCGCAGACCGGTCGACATGTGCGACTCGGCACGCGCGAGCTGCCAGTCCTCGATCTCCTCGGCGGCACTGCGCTGGGGCTCGCGCTGCTTCTTGCGGTACGAGTTGATGAACGTGTTCGTGAGGATGCGGTACAGCCACGCCTTGAGGTTGGTGCCCTCACGGAACTGGTGGAAGGACGCGTACGCCTTCGCGTACGTCTCCTGCACCAGGTCCTCGGCGTCGGCCGGGTTGCGCGTCATGCGCAGCGCGGCCGAGTACATCTGGTCGAGGAATTCGAGCGCGTCCCGCTCGAAGCGCGCGCTGCGCTCCGCGGTCGACTCACTCCTGCCCGGGCCCTCGGGCTGCTCCGCCTGGCCGTGTTCGGTCCCTGCGTCGGTCCCAGTGACCGGACCCACCTCCTCCAGTGACGTTGCGAGACCGAAACCGATCCCACTCGAATCGGAGGATAGACGAACATCGTGTCCGCCCGCCGCCCGAACAGGGGCGGTCTTCGCCGCGTGCAGGACCGTCCAGTCCAGGTCAGCGCTGCTGCGGCGATTCGGGCAGATGGTCGAACCCATGCGGCGGACTTCCTCTCGTACGAACGGTCACCACACGCTTGTGGTATCTGATCCGCACAACAGCGGTCCGCCGCCCGGCATTCCCGGCCGTCACCCGAGTGACGCGGTCCACCCCACAACCCGCCCGGTGATCACCGCCACCGCCTCCTCCTGCCCAATGGGTGCCCGTTTCGGCACGGCGAAACCATGATCGCCGTACGGCACCTCCGCCAACTCGTACTCCCCCGCCGGGAACTCGTCCGGCTTCCCGAACGGATCGTTGCCGCCCTGGACGACAAGGGTGAGCACCCCGGCCCCGAGCAGCTCGTCGGCCCGCGACTTCTCGGGCTTCCCCGGCGGGTGCAGCGGGAAGGAGAGCGCGAGCACGGCCACGGCGCCCAGTTCCCCGGCCGTACGACAGGCCACGCGGGCCCCGGCACTCCGCCCACCGGCGATCACCGGCAGCCCGGCCTTGGCGAGCGCGGGCCAGATCCCCCGCCACCCCACGTCCAGCGTCTTCGGCGCGGGCGCCACCTTCTTCCCGGCCACCCGCCAGGGCTGCTCGACTAGCGCCACGGTGACGCCGTGCGCGGGCAGCTCTCCGGCGAGCGCCTGAAGATCGCGGGCCTCGATGCCGCCCCCGGCGCCATGACTGACGGCGAGGACGAGGCGGGGCTGCGGGGCCGGGTGCCAGGTGATGCGAGCGGTGCCGGCGTCGGTCTCGACGGTCTGGATACGTGTGTTGGTTGGGCTCACGTCAGAAGAGTGTGCCCTCCTCGGGCCCCTCCAGCTCGGTCAGCAGCTCCGGTCCGTTGTTGCGGACGTTGCTGACGGCCGTGGAGACGGGGTACGCGCGCATCAGCCCGGCGGGCGGCGGCGCGAGCAGCTCACGCAGGTCGTCCACGTCCGTACGGGCCGGGTCGAGCCAGGCGTCCCAGTGGTCCGGGGTGAGCATCAGGGGCATCCGGGGGTGGATGTCGGCCAGGGCGCGCGGGCCCTCGGCGGGGCCGACAGCGAGCGGGGAGGTCTCGGCCTCGGTGGTGATCACCGAGCACGTCACCCACCAGGCCTGCGGGTGGTCGTCGGGCAGGGTCCGGTCCCGCCAGAACTCGTACAGCCCCGCCATCGCGAAGACCGACCCGTCGGCGGGCGTCACGAAGTACGGCTGCTTGCGAGGCCGCTTCTTCTTCCCCTCGACCTCCAGCTCACGCTCGCCGGCCGCGGTGACCCACTCGTAGTAGCCGTCGGCGGGCAGGATGCAGCGCCGGGTGGTGAAGGCCCGACGGTACGAGGGCTTCTCGTGGACGGTCTCGGCGCGCGCGTTGATCATCCGAGCGCCGCCTTCGGGGGTCTTGGCCCAGGACGGCACAAGCCCCCACTTCAACTTCCGCAGCTGCCGAACCGCCTTCGGATCCTCGGCGTCCTTGAGAGGACGGTCGAGTACCGCGTAGACCTCTTTGGTCGGGGCCACGTTGTAGTCGGGGGCGAGTGTCTCCTCGGGATCCCACTTGTCGATCTCAAAGACTCCTGCGAGATCCTCGGGCGCACGACTCGCTGCATACCTACCGCACATACATGTCACACTGCCAGATTCGACGCGACACTAGGGAGCCTCCGCCGACAATGGACAGCACCGCATCCACCTCGCTGGCCGGCCTCTGGGACGAGATCTTCGGCAGCCAGCCCGACCCCGACCTGTGGGTGGTGATCGCGACCCTGGTGGCCGCGCTCGCCGTGACCGTCCCGCATCCCCTGTGGCGCCTCTCGCGCAACGCCATCACCATCGCGCACGAGGGCGGCCACGGTCTGGTCGCGCTGCTGACCGGCCGTACCCTCACCGGCATACGCCTGCACTCCGACACCAGCGGCCTCACGGTCAGCCGGGGCAAGCCGCACGGCATAGGCATGATCCTGACGGCCGCCTTCGGCTACACGGCTCCCCCACTGCTCGGCCTGGGCGGAGCCGCCCTGCTGGCCGCCGGCCACATCACGGCCCTCCTGTGGCTGGCGACAGTCCTGCTCGTGGCGATGCTGGTGATGATCCGCAACGCGTACGGCGCCCTCACGGTGTTCATCTCCGGCGGCACCTTCCTGGCGGTCTCCTGGCTGACCGGCCCCCAGATCCAGGCGGCCTTCGCCTACGCGGTGGTCTGGTTCCTCCTCCTGGGCGGAGTCCGCCCGGCCTTCGAACTCCAGGCAAAACGCCGCAGGGGCGGAGCGGGCGACTCGGACGCAGACCAGCTGTCAAGGCTGACCCACGTCCCAGCAGGCTTGTGGCTCTTCCTGTTCCACGCGGTGAGCCTGTGCTCACTGATAGGCGGGGGGCGGTGGCTCCTGGAGGTGTAGGGGGCAGGTGGCTGCTGAAGGTGTGAGGCGGGGCCTGAGGGAACGCGGTGCCTGGATGATGACGCGCCCCGAAGGGGCAGCGTCTTTAGGGGCGCGGGGAACTGCGCGACCAGCCACAACGGCGCCGCACCCGAATCACCACCGACTACTAAAGTGACCCCATGGCCCCGAACCCCGCAGACACCGCCCTCTGGCCCGCCCCGCACGCGAGCGGAGCCGTCGACGCGACGGTCCACGTGCCCGGGTCCAAGTCGGTCACCAACCGCGCCCTAGTACTCGCCGCCCTCGCCTCAGAACCGGGCTGGCTGCGCCGCCCCCTCCGCTCACGCGACACCCTCCTCATGGCCGGCGCCCTCCGCACCATGGGCGTAGGCATCGAGGAGGGCGTCGGCCCCGACGGCACCGGCGAGACCTGGCGCGTACTCCCCGCAGGCCTCCACGGCCCCGCCACGGTGGACGTCGGCAACGCCGGCACCGTGATGCGCTTCCTCCCCCCGGTCGCAGCCCTCGCCGACGGCCCCATCCGCTTCGACGGCGACCCCCGCTCGTACGAACGCCCCCTCAACGGCGTCATCGACGCCCTCCGCGCCCTCGGCGCCCGCATCGACGACGACGCCCGCGGCACGCTCCCCCTCACCGTGCACGGCAGCGGCGCCCTCGACGGCGGTCCGGTGTCGATCGACGCGTCGTCGTCCTCGCAGTTCGTGAGCGCCCTGCTGCTCTCCGCCCCCCGCTTCAACCAGGGCGTCGAGGTCCGCCACACCGGCGCGACCCTGCCCTCGCTCCCCCACATCCGGATGACCGTCGACATGCTCCGCTCGGTCGGCGCCCAGGTCGACACCCCGGAGTCGGGCGGCGAACCGAACGTCTGGCGGGTCACCCCGGGCGCGCTGCTCGGCCGCGACCTGACCATCGAACCGGACCTCTCCAACGCCCAGCCCTTCCTGGCGGCGGCCCTGGTGACCGGCGGCAAGGTGACGGTCCCCGACTGGCCGGCCCGCACCACCCAGCCCGGCGACCGGCTCCGCGAGATCTTCACGGAGATGGGCGGCTCCTGCGAACTCACCGAGTACGGCCTGGAGTTCACCGGCTCCGGCGCGATCCACGGCATCGACGTGGACCTCAGCGAGGTCGGCGAGCTGACCCCGGGCATCGCGGCGGTCGCCGCCCTCGCCGACTCCCCCTCCACCCTCACCGGGGTGGCCCATCTGCGCCTCCACGAGACGGACCGCCTGGCGGCCCTGACCAAGGAGATCAACGAACTCGGCGGCGACGTCACCGAGACGGCCGACGGTCTGCACATCCGCCCGCGCCCCCTGCACGGCGGCACCTTCCACACGTACGAGGACCACCGCATGGCGACCGCCGGTGCGATCATCGGCCTGGCGGTGAAGGGCGTACAGATCGAGAACGTGGCGACGACGGCGAAGACCCTCCCGGACTTCCCCGATCTGTGGACCGGAATGCTCGGGAACTGACGGGCGGACCTGGATCATGCGCCGCTACGGCAAGAACACCGACGAGGACGACATCCGCTCCCGCCCGAACCCCAAGGGCAACCGTCCCCGTACGAACATCCGCCCGAAGCACGAGGACGCCGCCGACGGCATGGTCCTCACCGTCGACCGGGGCCGGCTGACCGTCCTGGTCGACGACCGGATCGTCATGGCGATGAAGGCCCGCGAACTGGGCCGCAAGGCCGCGGTGGTCGGCGACCACGTGTCCGTCATCGGCGACCTCTCCGGCAAGAAGGACACCCTGGCCCGCATCGTCCGCATCGGGGCGCGCACCTCCCTCCTGCGCCGCACGGCGGACGACGACGACCCCTACGAGCGCGTGGTCGTGGCCAACGCCGACCAGCTGGCCATCGTGACGGCCCTCGCGGACCCGGAACCCCGCCCCCGCCTGATCGACCGCTGCCTGGTGGCGGCGTACGCCGGCGGCCTGACGCCCCTCCTCGTCCTGACCAAGTCGGACCTCTCCCCGCCCGACAAGCTCCTGGAGCTGTACGGCGCCCTGGACATCCCGTACGTCGTCACCAGCCGCCAGGAACTGGAGAGCGGGGCGGCCGTGGCCCGCGTACGCGAACAGCTGGACGGCAAGATCACCGCGTTCGTCGGCCACTCGGGCGTAGGCAAGACGACCCTGGTCAACGCTCTCGTACCGAACGACCAGCGCCGTTCGACGGGCCACGTCAACGCGGTCACGGGCCGTGGCCGCCACACCACCACCTCCGCCCTCGCCCTCCCCCTCTCGGGCGACGCCGGCTGGGTGGTCGACACCCCGGGCGTACGTTCGTTCGGGCTGCACCACGTCGACCCGTCTCTCGTGATCCACGCCTTCCCCGACCTCGAACCGGGTACGGAGAACTGCCCGCGCGCGTGCAGTCACGACGAGCCCGACTGCGCGCTGGACGAGTGGGTCGAGAAGGGCCACGCGGACCCGGCGCGCCTCTACTCGCTACGCCGGCTCCTGTCGACCCGGGAGCGCACGGAAGGCGACTGACCTCCGCGTTGTTTGGCCGACGCGACGACCGGTAAGTGCATAATCGCACCGAGCCGAATCCGAGCGTGACGAAGCGGTCGAAGCAGTCCAAGTAGTACACGGGAGGACAAGACATGGCGTGGCTGCTGGTCGTTGTGGCGGGGCTCCTGGAAGTCGGATTCGCGGTCTGCCTCAAGTTGTCCCACGGCTTCACCCGTCTCTGGCCGACAGCGGCCTTCTGCGTCTTCGCCCTCGGCAGCTTCGGCCTGTTGACCCTCTCCCTGAAGAGACTCGACGTGGGCCCGGCCTACGCGGTGTGGACCGGCATCGGCGCGGCGGGCACCGCGATCTACGGAATGATCTTCCTGGACGACCTGGTATCCGTCCTGAAGATCGTCTCGATCAGCATGGTCATCATCGGCGTGATCGGCCTCCAGCTGTCGGGCTCGTCGCACTAAGAACCCGGCCCAGCGGGGGTCAGTTCCAGACGGCGGCGCCGACCGACCTCGGCAGCACACTCCGTACGAGATCGGCGACACCGCCCTCCCCCGGGGGCGCGGCGACACAGGACAGGGCGAGCCGGACGGCCAGTTCGCAGGTGCGGGACATCTCGACCGCCTCCGACTTGGCCGCGCCGGGGCCGGACAGCACCGTCACGGCACGGTCGCGGACGAGCGCCACGAACTCGCCGGGCGAGGGCAGCGGCCCGTCGGCCCGCCGCTGCGCGGGCACCGAGGCGGAGGACGGCACGGCGGACAGCGTCGGCGAGGGCAGCCGTTCGCTCCAGCAGCCGGTCAGCAGGGCCCGTACGAGCACACTGTCGCGGGCGGACGCCGCGGTCCACTCGGCGGCGGCAGTGAGCCGCTCCCGCGCACCGACACCCGGGTCGGCGGGCCCGGTCAGCGCCCGTTCGACACCCGCGAGGTAGGCGTCGGCCTCTCTGCGCACCAGGGCCCGGGCGAGCCCGTCCTTGCTGCCGAACTCGTTGTACAGCGTCTGCCGGGACACTCCGGCCGCCGCCGCGACGTCGACCATCCGTACCGCGGACCACGGACGGCGCGCGAGCGCCGTGTAAGCGGCGTCCAGCAGGGAATCCCGCGCTGCAGGCATCATCGGCCTCCCAGGGGCGAGCGGCTCTGCGCCCCAGGTTTGACGCGGACGGAGTCACTGTCAAGGGTTCGCGGCAGCGCCAGGGGGCGCGTATCGACATTCGCACCCCGGTCAGGGCCGGGCAGGGAGCCGGACAACTGCGGGTAACCGCACCCATGGCCCCTGTAGCCGGGCGGCAGCCGTGAAAGATACGGTTCGCCTATGCCCGACTATCACGATGACCTGCGCCTTGCCCATGTCCTCGCGGACGCCGCCGACGCCACGACGATGGGCCGGTTCAAGGCACTCGACCTCAAGGTCGAGACGAAGCCGGACATGACACCGGTCAGCGAGGCGGACAAATCCGCCGAGGAACTGATCCGGGGCCAGTTGCAGCGGGCCCGTCCACGCGACGCGATCCTCGGCGAGGAGTACGGCATCGAGGGCACCGGCCCCCGCCGCTGGGTGATCGACCCGATCGACGGCACCAAGAACTACGTCCGCGGGGTGCCCGTCTGGGCCACGCTGATCTCCCTGATGGAGGCGGCCGAGGGCGGTTTCCAGCCGGTCGTCGGCGTCGTGTCGGCCCCCGCCCTGGGCCGCCGCTGGTGGGCGGCGAAGGGCCACGGCGCCTACACCGGCCGCAGCCTCTCCTCGGCGTCCAGGCTGCGCGTCTCGGGCGTCTCCAAAATGTCGGACGCGTCGTTCGCGTACTCGTCACTCACCGGCTGGGAGGACCGCGGAGTGCTGGGCGGCTTCCTCGACCTGACCCGCGAGGTGTGGCGCACGCGCGCGTACGGCGACTTCTGGCCGTACATGATGGTCGCCGAGGGCTCGATCGACATCTGCGCGGAGCCGGAGCTGTCCCTGTGGGACATGGCAGCCAACGCGATCATCGTCACGGAGGCCGGCGGCACGTTCACCGGCCTCGACGGCCGCCCGGGCCCGCACAGCGGCGACGCGGCGGCGTCGAACGGCCACCTCCACGACGAGATGCTGGGCTACCTGAACCAGCGGTACTGACCCTCCTCTTGTTGACCGCCTCTTTAACTGCCACTCTGAAGGTCCCCCCTTGTGAACTTGTGAAAACCTGAACAAGGAAGTGAACAGGGGCGGGAACTCTCTAGGAGGTGGCTCCACCCCATGCTCGTACGTGACGCCATGAGCACCGTGGTCCTCACCATCGGCCCCGATCACACACTCCGCCAGGCCGCCGCACTGATGGCCGCGCGCCGTATCGGCGCGGCGGTGGTCCTCGACCCGGACGCTGGCGGAATCGGCATCCTGACCGAACGCGACATCCTCAACTCCGTGGGCCTGGGCCAGAGCCCGGACACGGAACGAGCCCACGCCCACACCACCAACGACGTAGTCTTCGCCGCCCCGTCCTGGACGCTGGAGGAGGCCGCACACGCGATGGCCCACGGCGGCTTCCGCCATCTCATCGTCCTGGACGGGGGAGAACCCATGGGCATCGTCTCGGTCCGCGACATCATCCGCTGCTGGGCCCCGACACGCCTGAGGGCCGGAGCCCTGTAACGGACTCCGACCCTCAGTTCAAAGTAGCGGGGACAGGATTTGAACCTGCGACCTCTGGGTTATGAGCCCAGCGAGCTACCGAGCTGCTCCACCCCGCGTCGGTAAACCCAACATTACGTCAGCCCAACCAACAAAGGCAAATCACTTACCAACGAGCCAGGCCCAGGCATTTCAGCACCGGCCCGCACCACATCCAGCCCGTCCGGCGCGCAAGGACGAGCGCGTCCAGCCCACTCTCCTCCCCGCCCACCCACCCCCACCGCACTTCAGCACCGGCCAGGGCATTTCAGCCCGTCCGGCGTTTGAGGACGAGCGCGTCCAGTGCGAAGGGGGGTCTGGGGGCGCAGCCCCCAGGAACGGGATGGGACGGACAGGGGCGGCGGGGGCGAGAAAAACCCAACGCCCGCCCCCACCCCCGCTCACCCCCGCTCAAGCGGAAAGCTCCTCCCGCAACGCATCCCGCAACCGAGCCGCCCGCTCCGCAACCTCCCCCGGCCCAAGAGAAACCGCAAGATCAGCCCACCGCTGCCCCTCCGCCAACTCCCCCCGCCGCGCATACACCAGCGCCAACCTCAACGCCGCCCGCCCATGCCCCGCCTCAGCCGCCCGAGCCCACCACACAGCCGCCTCGGGCTCACTCCCCTCCCGAGCCAACAACAGCCCCAGGTTGAACGCCCCGTTTCGAGAACCGGCCTCAGCCGCCGCCCGGTACCACCGGGCCGCCTCCACCACGTCCCCCCGAGCCGACGCCAGCATCCCCACCCGCACCTGCGCCCGCCGATGCCCCTGAGAAGCCGCCCGCTCGTACCACTCCTCGCACTCCGTCTTCTCGTGCGCGATCTCACCAAGCTCATGCGCCGGCGTCGGCGGACGCCGGGCGTCGAGCACCGCGGCCAGCCGATAGGCCGCCTCGGGGCTCCCCCCACCCGCCGCACACCGCAGATACCGCTCCGCGTCCCGCTCGTCCCCGACCCGCAGCCGCGCGGTACCGACCTGAAGCGCCGCCTCGGTGTGCCCGGCGCCCGCGGCACGCTCGTACCACCCCAGCGCGGCATCGTCCTCACCTCTCCCGGCGTACAGAATCCCGAGGTTGAAGGCGGCGTCCACGCTCCCCGCCTCGGCCGCCTTGGAGAACCACGGCTCGGCCCCCGACGTGTCCCCGCCCTGCAGCAGCAGAATGGCGAGCGCGTTGGCGGCCTCGCGGTGCCCGGCGTACGCGGCCCGCCGGTACCACTGCTCGGCCTGCGCGGTACGCGCCTGCTCGGCGCAGAGCAGACCGAGGTTGTACGCGCCGTTGACATCCCCCGCGTCCATGGCCGCGCGGTACCACCGCTCGGCGGTCTGGGTCTCACCGCGCTCGGCGTGCAGCGCGCCCAGCGCGTTGGCGGCGTTGCCGTCCCCGTCCTGGGCGGCCCGCAGCCACCACACGGCGGCGCTCTCGGTGTCCCCCGCGTCCCGCAGCAGGAACCCGAGCGCGCACGCGGCCCGGGCCTCGCCGTCCTTGGCGGACGTCAGATACCAGCGTCCGGCCTCCTTGAGTTCACCGCGCTTCTCCAGAATGGCCCCGAGATGCAGCGCGGCCCGCTGATGCCCTCGAGCGGCAGCCTGCCGATACCACTGCTCGGCCTCTCCTGCACCGCTCTCGGAACCCTCGCCCTCGGCACCCCCCGCGGCCTTCCGGTCGAGCGCCCGGGCGAGCCGATAAGCGGCCTCCCTATGCCCCCGCTCGGCGGCGACCCGCATCCACTGCTCGGTGGCCGCGTCCCCGCGGTGCTCCAGCAGATCGGCGAGCGCGTACGCGCCCAGCACATGCCCCTGCTCGGCGGACTGGCGCAGCCAGTACTCGGCGGCCGGCTCGTCGCCGCGCTCACGGTGGTGGCGGCCGAGGGCGTGCGCGGCGGGGGCGGAGCCGGCGACGGCGGCGATCCGCCACCAGCCGGCGGCGTCGTCGGCGTACCCGCGCTGGTGGAGGAGGACACCGAGGTTGTTGGCGGCGGCACGGTCACCGGCCGCGGTGGCGGCACGCAGCTGAGGCTCGGCTCCGTCGAGATCACCACGGCGCAGCAGCATGGCTCCGAGGACACTCATCGCCTCGACGTCGCCGGCTTCGGCAGCGAGCCGTTGACGTGCCTCTTCTACCGCCTCGCCGGTTTCGTCCCGGTCGGAAGGCTGCACAAATCGCCCTGTCTCCAACAGAGTTGCCTTGTCCCCCATAACGTCCATCGTCGCACCACCTGCAACCTGGGTACACCTGGTATACCGCAGTCAGTGAGGTCTCTACAGCGTTTTGTCGACATGCCCACAGAGAGACAAGTCAAACACAGTTCCCTTCAACTGCCCCAGGAAGACGCGGCCTTCACCAGGTCGGCACATGCGTTCGCACACCACGAAGGCCCGGATCCTTGGAGGATCCGGGCCTTCGCAATCAGTAGCGGGGACAGGATTTGAACCTGCGACCTCTGGGTTATGAGCCCAGCGAGCTACCGAGCTGCTCCACCCCGCGCCGTTGTGTTGCAACCGTACCACGGCGCGGGAGGGGCGGAGGCCACTGCCTCAACAGGGCCTCCGACCAGCACTAACCGCTACTTGGACTACTGCTGGGACTGCTGCTGGGACTGGCACTCGCGCCACCGGAAGAACCGCTTCCGGCACCACTCCCACTCCCTGCCTTGTCCGCGTCGGCCTGTGCCTCCTCGGCCCGCTGGAGCGCGTCCTCAAGAGCCGCCTGTGCCTTGCCGTACGCTTCCCAGTCACCCTTCTTGAGGGCCGCCTGGCCGTCGTCGAAGGCCTTTTGGGCATCGTTGAGTGCCTCTTGGACCGTCGGATCCTCGGCCGTCGGCGGTGTCGTCGTACCACCGCCGTCGTCCGGTGGCTCGGTCGTCGTGCCCTCCGCCCCGAAGACCTTGTTGAGCGCGGCGTCGAGCGTGTCCTCGAAGGCGGTCTGGCCGCCGTAGGTCACCAACACCTTGCGCAACAGCGGGTACTTGAGGCCGCTGCCTCGGACGTAGACGGGCTCCACGTAGAGCAGGCCGCCGTCGAGCGGCACCGTCAGCAGGTTGCCGTACTCGATCTCCGAGTCGCCGCCTCTCAGCAGCCTGATGGACTCGGCGATGTCCTGTTCGGAGTTGAACTGGCTCTGGACCTGTTTGGGCCCGTCGACGGTTCTGCTCGTCGGCAGCTTCAGGATTCTGATCCTGCCGTAATCACTCGTCCCCGCCTCGGCGTTGACCGACATGAAGGCACTGAGGTTGTCCCGGCCGTTCGGCGTGAACGTCGTCGTCAGGGAGAACGCCTGCGCCTGCTGGTCGGGCATCTTCATGCTCAGGTAGTACGGCGGCACCGCGTCGCCCGACTTGTTGCTCGGGTCGTCCGGCACCTGCCACACCTCGGAGCCGCTGAGGAACGTCTCGGCGTCCGCCACGTGGTAGCGGGTGAGCAGCTCGCGCTGGACCTTGAACAGGTCCTGCGGGTACCGGAGATGGGCCATCAGCGAGGCCGAGATGTCACTCTTCGGCTCGACCGTGTTCGGGAAGGCCTTCATCCAGGTCTTCAGAACCGGGTCCTTGGTGTCCCACTGGTAGAGCTTGACCTCACCGGTGTACGCGTCGACGGTCGCCTTCACCGAGTTGCGGATGTAGTTGACCTGGTTCTGCTGGGCCACCACCGCCCGCTGGTTGTTGTTGGCGGTGAGCGAGTCGGCCGTCGTGTCGCCCAGGGTGGTGCGGGAGGCGTACGGATAGCCGTTCGTCGTCGTGTACGCGTCGACGATCCACTGGATCTCACCGTCGACGACGGCCGGGTAGGCGTCACCGTCGATGGTCAGCCAGGGCGCGACCGCCTCGACGCGCTCCTTGGGCGTGCGGTTGTACAGAATCCGCGAACCCTCGCCGATGGCACCGGAGTAGAGGATCTGCGGCTCGCTGAACGCGACGGCGTACGCGGCACGGTTTATCGGGTTGGAGAGGTTGACGCCGCTCTTCCCCTTGTAGCTGGTGGTCTTCTCACCGCTGTCGTCGGAGTAGTCGATCTCCTTCTGGGGACCGCCGACGATCGAGTACTGGCTGGTCTTCTCGCCGTAGTAGATCCGCTGCTGGTACGTCCCGAGGTCACCCGTGGACGGCAGGTCGGACTCGGTGAAGACCGGGCGGCCCTCGGCGTCGGCCGTGGTGCCCTTGGCCGCGACCACACCGAAGCCGTGCGTGTAGCGGAAGTGGTCGTTGATCCAGTTGTTCTTCGGAATGCCGTTGAGGTTCAGCTCACGCAGACCGATGACCGTGTCCTGCTCCTTGCCGTCCTTGCTGTAGCGGTCGACGTCCAGGTTGGTCGGGAAGGCGTAGTAGTTACGCATCTGCTGGAGCTGCTGGAACGTCGGCGACACGATGTTCGGGTCCACGATGCGGATGCTCGCCGTCGCGTCGACGTCGTCACGCAGCTTGGTCTTGTCCTCGGTGTCGCTGCGGCCGGGGTACTCGCTGACCTTGGCGTCGTCGATGCCGTACGCCTCGCGCGTCGCCTTGAGGTTCTTGGTGACGTACGGGGCTTCCTTGGCCTGCTCGTTCGGCTGGACCTGGAACTTCTGCACGATCGCCGGGTACAGCCCGCCGATGAGGATGGCCGAGAGGACCATCAGTCCGAAGCCGATGACGGGCAGCTGCCAGGTGCGCCGCCAGAGCGTCGCGAAGAACAGCAGCGAGCAGATGATCGCGATGCAGAACAGGATCGTCTTGGCCGGCAGATAGGCGTTGGCGTCGACGTACCGCAGACCCGTCCAGTTGCCGGTCGCCTTGAAGTCGCTCGACTTCACCGCGAGGCCGTACCGGTCGAGCCAGTACGCGACCGCCTTCAGGGCGACGAAGAGGCCCAGCAGCACGGACAGATGCCCGGTCGCCGCGGACGTGGCACGGGCTCCCGGGCTGGTGATGCGCAGCCCGCCGTACAGATAGTGGGTCAGGGCCGCGGCGATCAGGGAGAGGATCGTCGTGGCGAAGCCGAAGCCCAATAGGAAGCGGTACCAGGGCAGGTCGAAGGCGTAGAAGGACACGTCCAGACCGAACTGGGGGTCCTTCTGTCCAAAGGACACTCCGTTGACCCACATCAGCCAGGTCCGCCACTGCCCGGACGCCGAAGCGCCCGCGATGAGGCCGACCAGGGCGGTGATGCCGAGCAGCAGCCACTTCTTGTACGGGGCGATGCCCATGCGGTACCGGTCGAGGCTCTGCTGCTCCATCGACATGGCGCTCAGTGGCGGACGCAGCCGGTGCGCCAGCCAGATGTTCACTCCTACCGCGGTCGCCATCAGCAGACCGAAGACGAAGAAAAGTCCGATCTTGGTCCACAACGTGGTCGTGAAGACCGACGAGTAGTTGACCGAGCGGTACCAGAGCCAGTCCGTCCAGAAACCCGCGAACATGACGAACGCCATGCCGAGTACGGCAAGGACGCCCAGCGTCATGAGCAGGGTCCGGACGCGCCGGGACGGGCGGCCCACTCTGATCCGTGGCCCCTGCGGGCCTCCGCCGCGGTCCGGCATCTGGAAAGCCAAGGTGGCACCTCAAAAGTCGCTGTCGGTCCGTCAGGCCCCCGTGATCGCGGACCATCCGTCAGGCCTCGTGATCGTAGAGGCCTCACCTATGCAACTTACTCACGCTTTACTCGGTTCCCGGTTCGGGCCATGAACGAGGCAGGATTGTGACCATGTCCAACACTCCCATGGCGGCGAACCCGCTCACCCGGGCCGTACTCGAGATCGACGAGTACGTCTCCGGCCTCGGCTGGGACCAGCCGGCCAGGCTCTTCGCCCTAGTAGACACCGCCCGGCTGAAGGTCCAGGAGCCCTCTCTCGCGGCCCAGCTCGGCCTGACCGACGAGCAGGAGGCCGCCGGTCTCACCCCGATCGAGCAGGACGAGATCCCGGCGGGCAAGCCGCTGGACGAGTTCCTCGCCACCATCGCCTGGCCGGACGCGGTGGTCGGCTGCGCGCTCACCGTCGAGCGCCTGATGCTGCCGCCGTCCGCGGAGGCGTCGGTTCCGCAGGGGCTCAGCGACAAGAAGCTGACGGCCTGGGTCGCGGCGCATCCGGACCGGCAGGAGGTCCGGATGACGGTCGCGGTCCTGCGCGACGGCACCCGGGACTCGGCGGTGCGCCTGCGCGAGAAGGACGCGGCGACGGACGTGCTCACGGGCTCGGGTCTGGTACCGGGCCTGGCGGAGGCCCTGTCGGCGACGTTCGCGGAGTAGCGAAGGAGCGAGTACGGGTGAGCAGTCCTACGGACTGCTCACTTGGTGCTGCACTTCGGCAGATCGCCGGTGTCGCCGGAGCGGATGTCCTTGAGGGCGCTCAACGCGTCGCCAATGGTGCCCACCTTGACGAGCGTGAGCCCCTCGGGGGTGTCCTTGGCGGCGGCCGCGCAGTTGTCGGCGGGCGTCAGGAAGTACTGAGCCCCCTTGTCCCGCGCGCCGACGGTCTTCATCTCGATCCCGCCGATGGGACCGACCTTGCCGTCGTCGTCGATGGTGCCGGTGCCGGCCACGAACTTGCCGCCGGTGAGGCTCCCGGACGTCAGCTTGTCGTAGATACCGAGGGCGAACATCAGCCCGGCACTCGGGCCACCGACATCGGCGAGCTTGATGTCGATGGTGAACGGGAAGGTGTGGTCGGTCCCGGCGGAGATCCCGACGATGGCGCGCTCGGCCCCGTCGTCGTCGGACTTGGCGGTGGTGATGGTGATGTCCTGCGTCTTGGTGGCCGCCCGCTTCGCCTTCTCGGCGGCGGCCTGCTCCGCGGCGGGCACGACGGTGAAGACGACCTTCTCGCCGGCCTTGTGCTTGGTCACCAGCTTGGCGACGTCGGCGGGCTCCTTGACGGTCGTACCGTCGACGGCCTTGATGACATCACCGGCGTGCAGTTCCCCTTCGGCCGGGGAGCCCTTCAACACAGTGGAGACAATCACCCAGGACTGCACCGGAACGTCGAGCTCTTTGAGAGCCGCGACCTTGGCACTCTCCTGGGACTGACTGAACTCCTCGGCGTTCTCCTGGGTCGACTGCTCCTCGGTCTTGCCGTCCGGGTAGAGCGTGTCGTGCGGCACGACCTTGTTGTCGTGCGCGAGCCACCCGTACACGGCCTCGACGAGGTTCATGTTGTAGTCGGCGCTGGTGACCCGGACGGTGGTCATGTTCAGGTGCCCGGTGGTCGGGTAGGTCTTGCGCCCGGAGATCTGCAGCACCGGCTCGCCGTCGTGGTCCCCGAGTGTGTTCACGGTCGGCCCCGGCGACATCTCCGCGTACGGCACGGTGATGAACACTCCTGCGCAGAGGAGCGCGATCAGCATCAGGGTGGAGGCGAGCATCGTCGCGGTGCGGCGTGGCATGGCACGACAGTACGGGACGGTCCTGTCGGCGCACCGTCAGGGCCGCCCATGCGGTGTCTCAGGTGCGGGACTTCTCCATGGCCTCACGGAACCGCACATAACCATCAAGCTCGGGCCCGTCACCGCGGGTCCTGCGAGTCCGGTTGGCCCAACTGCCCCACAGTCCGGCGCCGATCGCGGCCACCAGCGGAATCAGCAACCAGGCGAGCGCCGCCATGCCGACCTCCCAACCCCAAAGAGTGACCGCAACTGACTGATCAGCAGATTAACCTCCGCTGTGTTAACGCTCACGCCCGGGGGCCGGTTACGCAACCGGAGCCGTGTGGCTCAGCAGGCGCCGACCCATTCCTCGGTCCCGTCGGAGAACGTCTGGTGCTTCCAGATGGGCACTTCGTGCTTGAGGTCGTCGATCAACTTCCGACAGGCGGCGAAGGCCTCCCCCCGATGGGGACAGGACACGGCGACGACAACAGCCAGATCCCCCACACCCAAATCCCCAACGCGATGGACAGCGGCGAGCGCCCGCACAGGAAACTCGGCGACGACCTTCTCGGCGACACGCCGCATCTCGGCTTCGGCACTGGGATGACACGAATAGCCGAGCGCCTCGACATCGGCACCCCCGTCATGATTCCGCACGGTCCCCACGAACAGCGCGGTCCCCCCGGCGGAGTCGTCCCCCACAGCCCGAAAAACCTCATCCAGAGAGAGCGCCTCATCCCGAACAGCAAGAAGCTTGATGGGCTCCGAAGCGCCCTTCTCACCAGGATGATCATTAAGGGATGCCATACCCCCATGGTGCCACCCCAGCCTCACCACTCAGCCAGGCCGGCACCACCCAGCCCGTCCGGCGTTTGAGGACGAGGCCGTTCAGGCCGAGCTTTTCCCACCCACCCGCCGCACCCTCCACCACAAGCCCCCAGGCACACCCAGCCCGTCCGGCGCTTGAGGACGAGCGCGTTCAGCGCGAAAGGGGGGGCTGGGGGCGCAGCCCCCAGGGATGGGACGGGTAAGGGCGGCGGGGGCGAAACAAACCCACCCCACCCCCGGCCCTCAGATCCGCCGCCGAGCCTTCCGAGCCCGCCGAACCACCGCAGCCGCACCCAACAACGCCACCGTCGCCCCCGCAGCCCCCGCCGCGGTCGCATCCTTCCGCCCCAGCCGCCGCCCCACCACGGTATGCCGCCCCGCAACCTCCTCAAGCAGCTCAGCGAGCACCTCCTCATTGCTCCACTGAGGCCGCCACCCCGCATCGTGCAACCGACTCCCGCTCACCACCCAGGGGTACATCGTGTACGCCAGATCCCCGGCCGGAGAGGGCGTGAGCCCGATCCGGTGCAGCCGGGCAGCCGCACCCAGAGCGACAGCGGACGGCAGCTCCATGCGCCGGATCCCACTCAGCTCCTCGACCTCCTCCTGCTCCAGCCACCCGTCGCACCCGACGGCAAGCTCCCCCTCGACCTTCTCCAGCACCGCGTACTCCAGCGCACTGCACAGATCCTCGACGTGACAGAACTGCCAAGCAGGCCGCGACCCGGCCACAACAAGCAGCCGAGGCGACTCGAAGTACCTGGTAAGAGCGGTGTCCGTGCCGCCGATGAGCACCGCGGGCCGCACGACCGTCACATTGAGCCCGGGATGTGCCCGCGGCGCGCGCCGGGCGAGCCGCTCGATCTCCAGCAGGTCCCCGACCCCGGTCGCCTCGGCGGTCGCCCGCAGCTCGGCGTCCTCCGCCAGCGGCAGTTCGTTGTCCGGCAGCGCCCCGTAGACCATCGCCGACGTGCACAGCACGACCCGATGGACCCCGGCCGCGGCGGCAGCCGTCAGCACGGTCTGCGTCCCGCGCACGTTGTACGCCGTTCGGGCGGCTCCGTCCGTCTCCAGGTCCAGATCGACGGCCAGATGCACCACGACGTCGGCGCCGCGCAGCTTCTCCGCGATGGCCGGATCCCGTACGTCGAGGATGTGCCACTGCGCCGCCGCGCACTCTCCGCGCCGCTCGTCGATGGCGACGACCTGCTTGATCTCCTCGGACGCGGCGAGCCGCTCGGTGAGCAGCGCTCCGATGCCGGTCGCGGCGCCGGTGACCGCGACGACCGGCCCTCGTACGGCCGGGTTGGTTGAGTGGTTTCGCGCTGCGCGAACCTGCGGATCTGGGGAACTCACCGGCGTCTCCAGCGGTTGTCTTCAGTAAGGACGCGCGTGACGCGTACGTACCAGGTGACATCCATCCTGCCGCAGGCCAGGAGTCGGCGGAGCATCGAGCCCCACAACCGGCCGTGGTGTCTAGGCTGGGTGGTGTTGTCGGGCAGCCGCCGTCGAAGAGCCGACGGCCTTACCAGCCGAGGAATCCCGTGAGTGACACCCCATTCGGATTCGGCCTTCCGCCGGAGGAGCCGGAGAACGGCGACGAGGGCAAGAAGAAGGACCAGCAGAGCGGTGGTGGTCAGGGACCGTTCGGTTTCGGACCTGCCGGCTTCGGCGGTCCCGGAGGCGACAATCCGCTCGCAGCCATGTTCGGTTCCATGAACCCCAACGACCTGGGCGCGGCGTTCCAGCAGCTGGGCCAGATGCTCTCGTACGAGGGCGGTCCCGTGAACTGGGACATGGCCAAGCAGATCGCCCGCCAGACGGTCTCCCAGGGGACGCCCGACGGCGTCAAGGACTCCAGCATCGGCCCCGCCGAGCGCACCGCGGTCGAGGAGGCCGTCCGGCTGGCGGACCTGTGGCTGGACGACGCGACATCGCTGCCGTCCGGTGCGGGATCCGCGGTGGCGTGGAGCCGCGCGGAGTGGGTCGAGGCGACCCTGCCCGCGTGGAAGGAGCTGGTCGACCCGGTCGCCGAGCGTGTCGGCGCGGCCATGGGCGACGTCCTGCCCGAGGAGATGCAGGCCATGGCGGGCCCGCTGATCGGCATGATGCGCTCCATGGGGGGCGCCATGTTCGGTACGCAGATCGGGCAGGCCGTCGGTGTGCTCGCGGGCGAGGTCGTCGGCTCGACGGACATCGGTCTGCCGCTGGGCCCGGCCTGCCGGGCCGCGCTGCTGCCGGCGAACATCGAGGCGTTCGGCAAGGACCTGGGCGTGCCCCAGGAGGAGGTGCGGCTGTATCTCGCCCTGCGCGAGGCCGCCCACCAGCGTCTGTTCGCCCATGTGCCGTGGCTGCGCTCGCACCTGTTCGGCGCGGTCGACGGCTACGCGCGCGGGATCAAGGTCGACACGGCCAAGCTGGAGGACGTGGTCGGCCAGTTCGACCCGCAGAACCCCGAGCAGATCCAGGAAGCGCTCCAGCAGGGCATGTTCCAGCCGGAGGACACCCCGGAGCAGAAGGTCGCCCTGGCCCGTCTGGAGACGGCTCTGGCGCTCGTGGAGGGCTGGGTGGACGCGGTGGTCCACGCGGCCGCGAAGCCCCGTCTCACGTCCGCTGACGCGCTGCGCGAGACCCTGCGCCGCCGGCGTGCCACGGGCGGTCCGGCCGAGCAGACGTTCGCCACGCTGATCGGCCTGGAGCTGCGCCCGCGCCGGCTGCGCGACGCCGCGCGCCTGTGGGCGTCGCTGACGGACGCGCGCGGTGTCGACGGCCGTGACGGCCTGTGGGCCCACCCGGACATGCTGCCGACGGCGTCCGACCTGGACGACCCGGACGGTTTCGTGCACCGCGAGCAGCTGGACTTCTCGGAGCTGGACAAGATGCTCGGCGAGGCGGCGGGCGGCTCCGCCGACAAGCCGAACCTGAAGAAGGACGACGACTCCGAGTGACGCTCCACGGTGACGCGGTCCAGGTGCTGGAGAAGTATGAGGATCAGCAGGATCTCCGTCAGGTCTACCTGGACCATCTGGACGGCCATCCCGACGGGATGTGGAAGGCCTGCAAGGACGGACACATCACAGCCAGCGCTCTGGTGATCGACCCGGAGCGTGAGCGGGTCCTGCTCACGCTCCACAAGAAGCTGCGGATGTGGCTCCAGATGGGCGGGCACTGCGAGCAGAGCGACGACACGCTGGCGGACGCCGCGCTCCGCGAGGCCACGGAGGAGTCCGGCATCCCCTCGCTGCGGCTGCTCCAGAGCACCCCGGTCCGCCTGGACCGGCACCACACGCCCTGTGCCTGGCACCTGGACGTGCAGTACGCCGCCGTGGCCCCGAGGGGAGCCATGGAGGCGATCAGCGACGAGTCCCTGGACCTGCGCTGGTTCGCCTACGCCCAGGTGGCGGACGTGGCGGACGACTCGGTCGTACGACTGCTCGAAGCAACGCGCGCCAGACTGTGAACGTGTAAGGGGCGACCGCCCAGAGTGGTCGCCCCTTACACGTCCCGGTTGTCCGTCCGGTGCGGCTAGCTCCAGGCGTTGCCCTGGTTCTGCGCCCGCGCGCCCTGCTGCCCCATACCGAACTGGGCCGCGGCGCCCTGGCCGATCTGGGCGTGCTGCGGCGGCAGCAACTCGCTGGGCTGGACCAGCGCGTAGCCGCTGCCCATGAAGCTGAGCTCCCAGCCCTCGCCAGTGTTGCCGCGGCGCCGCCACACGCCGGAGGTGTGCGTCTGGGCCTGCATCTGCACGCGCAGTCCGGTCGACCAGGCGACGATCGCGTCGGCGTCGCAGTTGACGTACTT
Source organism: Streptomyces sp. GQFP (assembly GCF_021545335.1). Lineage (GTDB taxonomy): Bacteria > Actinomycetota > Actinomycetes > Streptomycetales > Streptomycetaceae > Streptomyces. The sequence goes on from NZ_CP089312.1 coordinate 3,048,655, forward strand.
GTCCGGCGTCACCTGCATCATCAGCGGCGCGCCCGAGGTCATCAGGGCGACCCTGCCGCGTCCGGTGATGTTGAGCTGGTACTTCCCGGAACCGGAGATGCCGTACAGGCTGTCCACGGCGATGACCTCGTGGTGCAGCCCGGAGTCCATCGCCAGCACGTAACTGCTGTCGACCGTCAGCCCGTCCTGTTCCACGTCCACCAGATGGATGTGCTGGGCGAGGTTGGCGAGATAGACCGTGCCCTGCCCGTGGCAGCGCATCAGGTCCAGGCCCTCGCCCGTGCGGGCGCGGGAGCGGCTCTGGTTGCCGCTCTGGTACTCGGCGTCGAACTCCATCAGGCCCTGGTAGGCGACCATCGTGCCCTTGCGGGCGAGGATGTCGTCGTGGCCCTCCAGGGTGACCCGGAGCATCTGCTTGTTCTGCAGACTCCAGCGCTCCTGGGTCTGCGAGTCGTTGTGCGCGAAAAGTGGGCTCTGCATGGCGTTCTGGCTCCCCCTCAACCCCGGATCCGGAGACGGTCGGTGCTGTCCTCGCTGGGCTGGACGACGACGATGCCCTGGCCGGAGAAGGCCATCTGGTAGGCCTCGCCACTGCCCCGGCCGATGAGCGACTGCGCCTTGAAACTGCGCTTGCCCTTCACCTTGAGGTTCGGGGACCAGGCGACGAGCGCGTCCGGGTCGACGTACGTCTCGTCCTCGCCGCCACCGCAGTCGACGACGATCGGCTTGCCCCGGGAGGTCAGCGCGACCCAGCCCTGCCCGGAGATCCTGGTGTTCCACAGGCCCTGCCCGGCGAACTTCGCCAGCCCCTTGACCCGCTCGACGCCCCAGGTGAGGTGCGCGTCGAAGGCGAGCAGGTTGGTTGCGTTGACGGAGATGCCGTCGCCGTTGAGGTTGATCACGATCACGTTCGCACCGTAGTCGGCGAGATAGAGCAGGCCGTCCCCCGAGCACTTCATCAGGGGCGCGCCCTCGCCGGTGGCCCAGTCGCGCGCGATCTGGCGTACGGCCGGCGGGTTGGGCTCGTACTGGACGAAGCCTTCGTAGGCGACCATCGACCCCACGCGCGCGAGGAGGTCGTTTCCGGTCTGCATGGCGACCTTCAGCATGTGGTTGCCGTGGTTCTCCATGCGGGCGGTGACGGGTGCGGGAGCGTAGCCCGCGAGCGGCTGGTTCATGACGGGCTCCCTCAGACCTCGTACGGCTGGACGACGATGAAGTTTCCGGGCGCGCCTCGGAACTGGAGGTTGACGCTCTCTCCGGTGTCGCCGGGGTAGGCGTTGCGGCGCATCCGTACCTGGCTGGAGACGACCACCTGGGAGGCGGCCGACCAGGCGACGACGGCGTTGCAGTCGGCGAACGTGGTGGGCGTGACGGGGAGCACCACGGGCGTGCCGTGCGTCTTCACGACGATCGTGCCGGTGCCCTGGAACTGCATCGTGAACAGAGCGCCGCCGGGGATGCCGTGTCCCTCGACGCGGCGGACCTCGTACTGGAGGCTCTCGTCGAAGGCGAGGACGTTCTCGGCGGAGACGCAGATCGCGTCGCCCTGGAGCTCCACGGGGTGCAGATGGGTGGAGTTGTCGGCGAGGAACACCTGGCCCTGGCCGGTACAGCGCATCAGCTGCATCTCCTGGCCGGTCGCGTTGCCCACGATCCGGCCGGCGAATCCGGCGCCCTTGTAGCTGAAGTCGACCTTGCCCTGGTAGAGCACCATGCTGCCCTGGCGGGCCAGCACGGGCTGGCCGCCGACGCCCAGGTCGACGCGGATCAGCTTCTTGCTCTGCGGTGTCCAGCGCTGCCCGGTCGGCGTCTCCTTGAACTGCTGGAGCGCGGCTGTGACACCGGGGTTCTGCCCGGCGCCCTGCGGCACTCCATAGGAGGCCTGCGGGCCGGGGGCCTGCCCGAACGGCGGCTGCTGGCCGAAGCCGGGAGGGCTGGGAGGACCGGGAGGCCCGGCCGGGGCCTGGGGCGGCTGCGGCTGACCGTAGCCAGGGGGCAGCGTTCCAGTCTGGCCGGGTACCTGGCCGTACGGAGCCGGCGGGGGCTGCGGAGCCTGCGAGGGTACCTGCTGTCCGTAGGGCGCGGGCGCCGGAGCCGGGGGCGGGGGCGGCACCTGGGCGCCGCCGGGCGGGGTCATGGGCGCGACGATGGTGGGGGCCGCGTGCATCGACGGCGCGGGCGCCGGAGCCGGGGGCGCGGGGGCTGCCGGAGGGGGCGCGAAACCCTGAGCGGCGGGCTGCGGAGCGGCCGGAGCCGCCGGCGCCGGAACGCCGAACGCGGGAGGCGCGAACCCGGGAGCGGCAGCGGGCTGGGGCAGCTGCGGCTCAGGCGTCTCCTCCTCGGCGACCTCTCCGCCGAAGTTCTTCAGCAGCGCGTCGAGGCCGCCGTCGAAACCCTGTCCGACCGCGGCGAACCGCCACACGTCCTTCAGGTAGAAGTCGCCCAGCATCACGGCCCGCTCGGTGGAGAACTCCGAGCCGTCGAAGGAGTAGCGGGCCACCTCCTCGCCGCCGGCGACGATACGGACGTATCCGGGGGCGATCTGCGACATCTGCCCGGCGCCGTCGAGCGTGGCCGTGAACGACAGTTTCTGGATCTGCGGCGGGATCCGGTCGAGCGTGACGCGGAAGGACTCCGTGTCGCCCGCCTGGGCGCCCAGGAGCTGGATGGACTCCTCGGGAGACTTCGGCTGGTTGAAGAAGACGAAGTACCGGTCGTCCGAGAGCTGCTCGTCGGCGTCAAGGCCGAAGCAGCTGATGTCGAAGGTCAGCCCCGGTCCGGAGATCTGTACGCCTACGTACAGATCCGTGCCCGCGGTGAGATCACTGATCCTGGCCTTGTGGCCGCGTTGGAATTCCCTGGCCATGCGTACCGACCGTCCCCCATCCCGAATGCCGAATGCGTCGGGTCAGGCTAACGGCTAATTCCGGACGCGGCCGAAGCCGGTACAAACCCGGTACACAACGCCCCGTCACGACCACGCGCCTGCCGCCCGGAGGTCACTCCCCGCGCGCGGAGGGCGGATGCGGCAGCCGGTCGGCGGCGACCACTCCTTCGAGGTAGCCACGGGCCCGTTCGGTGCGCGGATAAGCGTCCAAGAGCCGCCAGAAGCGGGGCCCGTGTCCGGGTACCAGCAGGTGGGCCAGCTCATGGAGGAGGACGTAGTCGACGACGTACTCGGGCATGCCCTGCAGCCGGTGCGACAGCCGGATGCTGCCCTCGGCCGGGGTGCACGAGCCCCAGCGCGTGTTCTGGTTGGTGACCCAGCGCACCGAGGTGGGCCGGGCGCGGCCGTCGAAATACTGGTCCGACAACTGCTCGGCTCGCTCGGCCAGCTCGCTGTCGCCGGGCACCCGTTTGTGTTTGCTCTCCTGGGCGGCCAGTTTGTCGAGCATGACAGTCACCCAGCGCTGTTCCTCGGCCTCGGACATCCGGGCCGGGATGAGCACGACGGTGCGATCGCCCTCGCGGTACGCGGAGACCGTCCGGCGTCGCCGGGCACTCCTGCGAACCTCGATCGCGCTCGCCCCCGAGCCGCTTGGCGGCTGGCTCGTCGTACTGCGCTGTGGGTTTCCGGCGCGGTGCAGTGGGTCGGCGGGCACGGCACGACGTTACCCGCTGCACATGGGGGAAGTCTTGACTCCGGGACGGTTCGGCGTCGATCCCCCACCATGCGTTTGATTTGTACGACGAATACCCACCACCTGTGGACAACTTTCGACGCCCGATGAGCAAACCCGGCATGCTGACTCTCGTCGACGGAACGAGCACCGACATCCGCCGACAAACAGGGACTTTCAACGGGGACTTTCTCTGGCTACGGGGGCCTGCCATGCGATCAACCACCACACCCGCGCCTGCGTCGGACACACCGGACACGTCTGTCGCGCCGCCGGACACGACCCACTCGGGTGAGACCCGCCCGCGTGTCACCCACCCGATGATGAAACCCGCGCTGCGGCGTGGCTGGCGGGATCTGAACACGGTCCAGTTCGGGATGACACCCGCACACGCGATGACCCTCGGTCCGATGGACACGGCGACGGGCAGCTTCCTGGGCATGCTCGACGGCACGCGCGGACTGTCCCGCCTCCACGAGGAAGGGCATCGCATGGACCTGCCGGCCCATCATGTCGACGGACTGGTGGAGCGACTGGGCGAGGCCGGCCTCCTCGACGACGCGACAGGCGGCGGCCCGGCCGTCGAAACGCTGCGCGGCAAGAAGAAGGTCCTGGAGCGGCTGAGCCCCGATCTGGCCTCCCTCTCCCTGATCGCACCGGCGCCGGGCGAGGCGATGGCACGGCTGGCAGCCCGCCGGTCGCTGCGCGTGCAGGTCCGGGGCGCGGGCCGGGTGGGCGCGGTGGTGGCGTCGCTGCTGGCGGGTGCGGGGGTGGGCCACGTCGATGTGCGCGACGGTGGCGTGGTCGAGCCGTGGGACGTCGCGCCGGGTGGCCTGCCCGCCGATTCCGTCGGCGAACGCCGGGACGAGTCCGCCCGGCGCGCCGCCCGACGAGCGGCCCCGGACCGCGCACCACGGCGTACGGACGTCCAGTCGCCGCCGGGTGAGGGCGACCCCGGTTTCTCCCTGGTGATCCTCGCCCCGCGCGACGACCTCGCCGTGCACGCGCCCGACCCGGCCGCCGCCGAACCACTCGTGACCTCCGGCACACCCCATCTGTACGCCGGTGTCGTGGAGGGGACCGGTGTCGTGGGCCCGCTGGTACTGCCCGGGGAGACGGCCTGCGCCGGCTGTCTGGACCGCTGGCGCGTCGACCGGGACGCCGTCTGGCCACGACTGGTCGCCCAGTGGCGTTCCGCACGACCACGCCAGGTCAGGGCCTGCGACCTGGCCCTGGCGACGACGGTCGCGGGGCTGACCGCGAGCCATGCGCTGGCCTTCCTGGACGGCAGGAACCCGTCCACGGCGGGTGCCCGCTGGGAGGTCTCCGTCCCCGGGCTCGACTGGCACTCCCGCCCGGTCTGGGCGCACCCCGCATGTCCCTGCGGTGCCGAGGAGAAAAGTAAGAAGGGGGAACGCACCTCCGAGGACGGGGAGTCGCACGAGACAATGGCTGAGCAACGGCCGTCGACCGGGTTACGCCGTAAGGCACACGCGACGCAGCCGTCCGGAACTTGGAGGGCGCATGTCTGATCTTCCCCGGAAGGCGGTCACCCGTACCGCCAAGCTCGCCGCGCTCCCGCTCGGCATCGCCGGGCGGGCGACCTGGGGACTGGGCAAACGGATCGTCGGTGAGTCGGCGGACATCGTCGGCCGCGAGCTGCAACAGCGCACGGCGGAACAGCTGTTCAAGGTCCTCGGCGAGCTGAAGGGCGGCGCGATGAAGTTCGGGCAGGCCCTGTCCGTCTTCGAGTCCGCCCTGCCCGAGGAGGTCGCGGGCCCCTATCGCGCGGCGCTGACGAAGCTCCAGGAAGCGGCTCCGCCGATGCCTACGCGCACGGTGCACTCGGTGCTGGAGAAGCGGCTCGGCGCGGACTGGCAGGAACTGTTCCTGGAGTTCGAGGAGAAGCCGTCCGCCGCGGCCTCGATCGGCCAGGTGCACCGGGCGGTGTGGCACGACGGGCGCGAGGTCGCGGTCAAGGTGCAGTATCCGGGCGCCGGCGAGGCACTGCTCTCCGACCTGAACCAACTGAGCCGCTTCGCCCGTCTGTTGGGCCCCCTCATCCCCGGGATGGACATCAAGCCGCTCATCACCGAACTCCGGGACCGTGTCTCCGAGGAACTCGACTACGGTCTGGAGGCCCAGGCCCAGCGGGCCCACGCGGCGGAGTTCACGGACGATCCGGACGTCGTGGTACCGGACGTCGTCCATCAGTGCGAGCAGATCCTGGTGACGGAGTGGATGGACGGCATACCGCTGTCGGAGGTGATCACCAACGGCACCCAGGAGCAGCGGGACCGCGCGGGCCAGTTGCTGGCCCGGTTCCTTTTCTCGGGACCCGCCCGCACCGGCCTCCTGCACGCCGATCCCCACCCCGGCAACTTCCGTCTGCTGCCCGGCGGCCCGGCGGGCAAGGACGACTGGCGTCTGGGTGTGCTGGACTTCGGCACCGTCGACCGGCTCCCGGGCGGCCTGCCCCCGACGATCGGCGACTCACTGCGGCTGACCCTGGACGGCCAGGCCGAGGCGGTCTACGAGGCCCTCTGCGCGGAGGGCTTCGTCAAGGACTCCATCGACCTGGACCCCGACGCCGTGCTCGACTACCTCCTGCCGATCATCGAACCGGCGCAGGCGGACGAGTTCACCTTCACCCGGGGCTGGATGCGCAACCAGGCGACCCGCATAGCCGACCCGCGCTCCCCCGCACACCAACTGGGCAAGCGGCTCAACCTGCCCCCGTCGTATCTGTTGATCCACCGGGTGACCTTGAGCACCATCGGCGTCCTGTGCCAACTGGGGGCGACGGTCCGCATGCGCGCGGAACTGGAGGAGTGGCTACCGGGTTTCCTGCCGGAGGACGAGGAGGAGGCGTCGGCTGCCGGAGTCTGAGCCGGCTCACCACCAGGCCGAGTCCAGCCGTCCCTCGATCGCTCTGAGGTTCTGCCGGGCGCATGTGTCGCAGAGATAGTGACGCGTGCCGTTCTCCACCGAGCAGGTCCAGGTCAGCGGCGGGCCCTCGGCCTGCGTGCCGCAGTGGGCGCACACGACGGTGCGGGGTTCCGTGGAGGAACCGCTGTCGTCACCGCCACCGGGGACGTCGTTGCTGCCGGGAACACTCGTCACCAGCCGACGATATCGCTGTGACCGGTGGTCCGGCGGGCACAACGCACTGCGGGGGCCGGTCCGTTCGGACGGACCGGCCCCCGCGGGAAGGGACTGCTATTACTGCCGAATCGCCGTGGTCGTTACTGCATGACCGCCATGGCAAGCGCACGGCGGGCACGCAGCGAGGCGCGCTCGGCTCGGCGCTGGAGGCGACGGGCGGTCACCACGCGGTGCGCGCGGCGTTCCCGCTCGGCCTCCTGAAGGCGGTCGTGCATATGCGCACGAGCCAGGGCTTCTGGGATGAGTTGCATCTCTCGGGTCCTGTTCTGGCGCGAGTCGTTCGCACCGGTGGTGGTGAAGTCCGGGGTCGCGGAGCCGACGGGCTCGCTGGTGGTCGGCGTCATCGGGGCCTGCTTCTTGGGGTCGTGCGTGAAGGGGCGGTCGATCGTTCCTGTGATGTTCATGCCGTGACCGGGTTCTTGCGCGGACGGCCACGCGGCCGCTTGCGGGCCACGACGACACCCTGGACGAACAGTTCGCCGCCCCAGACACCCCACGGCTCACGCCGCTCCTTGGCGCCGGCGAGGCAGGCCTCCATCAGCGGGCAGGTGCGGCAGAGCGACTTGGCGTACTCGACATCGGCCGGCGACTCGGCGAAGAAGACCTCCGGGTCGTAGGAACGGCAGGGGACGGGTACGCCGAGGTTCTCGATGGCGTCGTCGAGCGCGGTGAGCGCAGTGAGCGGGATCAAGGTGGAGTCCTCCGTGAGGCCGGGCGGGGGGATCGTTTCGGAAGGCGGTACTGACGGGGCGTGCGCTTCGAGTTGCACGGTTCGTCTTCCTCGTCTGTTCGTCCCGGCCCTGTTGGGCCGGTGTGGCTGGTACCGGCGGGTTTTCTCTTGTCCCGAGGCCCCTTCACTCCGTTGTCCCCGTTCGGGGAAAACAGAAGGGCCGCGGATCCCGGATGGGGTTCCGCGGCCCTGAAGGCGCCGGCCTGATCAATCAGGCTGGATCACTCCAGGGTTCTGGCCCACGGAAGGCCCACATCGTGTGGTGCTGCGTCGTCTGCTTCAGGGATCCGGCACCGGCCGCGAAGGCATAGACCGGGGCCTGTGCCTTTACTGCTCCTGCTTCCAGTGCCTTGATCGGTCGCTCATTGCGCTCGCGGACAGGGAGACCCGCGAGAGACACGGAGGACGCCGGCCGGACGGCAGGAATGCCGGACAGACCGGTGCCCAGGTTCGAGACGCCGAGCATGCACAGGGAGACGGCCGAGAGATCGGTCATTTTGACCTCGCTGACAGAGCTGGTGTAGATGCTGATCACTGGACTCGCCTCCTCTCGGCGTCTTGGGGGACTGGGGTGAACCAGTCCAACGGATATACGACTATGAAGTACAGCACGGATCCAGGTCTTCTGAGAAGACTCCGTGCCCGTGGCTAAGAACCTATGGGGATTGCCGGGGCATGCGCAAACTATTTTTCCGACGAGTTTGAATCAGTCACTCCCGCCCTCACCCTCAACTTCCTGACCAGCGCAGATGGCCAGAACATCGGCTCCGTACCGGTTGAGCTTGCGCACCCCGACGCCGGGGATGCGGGCCAACTCCCCTGCTTCGTCCGGGACGGTCTCCGCGATCGCCATCAGGGTCCGGTCGGTGAAGACGCAGAAGGCGGGCTGGCCACTGCGTGCCGCCTGGTCCGCCCGCCACTCGCGCAGCCGCTCGTAGAGGCCCTCGTCCATGTCGGAGGGGCACTCGTCGCATCGCATCAGTTTCATCTCGCCCGCGTCGGTCAGCGTGCGCCCGCAGACCCGGCAGCGGGCCGGGGTTCTCTGTGTCCTGCGCGGGGTCACGCCGGGGCTGCCGCCGAAGCCGCGCTCGATGCCGCCGGGGCCGGCCGTGCCCGTCCGGTGGGCGGTGGTGACGGAACCGGGGCGCAGGCCGTCGAGGAAGCGGCTGGGGCGGCGGTTCGGGCGGCCTCCGGGGGCACGGGAGAGGGCCCAGGAGACATGGAGGCGTTCTCGCGCACGGGTCACACCGACATAGAGGAGACGGCGTTCCTCCTCGATCTGCTCGTCCGTCTTCGCATAGGTGATCGGCATCATGCCCTCGGCGACTCCGACGACGAAGACGACGTCCCATTCCAGGCCCTTGGCCGAGTGGAGGGAGGCGAGGGTGACGCCCTGGACGGTCGGGGCGTGCTGCGCGTTCGCCCGCTCGTCGAGTTCGGCGACGAGGTCGGCGAGCGTGGCGCCCGGTTTCGCGGCGGTGAAGTCCTGCGCGAGGTGCGCCAGTGCGGCCAGCGACTCCCAGCGCTCTCTGACGGCCCCGGAGCCCGCAGGCGGCTCGCTGGTCCAGCCCTCCCCCGACAGCACGGCGCGCACCTGTGAGGGCAGGTCGACGACATCGTCCAGGAGGGAGTCGTTGCCGCCGAAGCGGGCGGCGGCGCGGAGCTGATTGATCGCCTTGCGCACCTCGGGTCTGTCGAAGAACCGTTCGGCGCCGCGCAGCTGGTAGGGGACTCCGGCGTCGGCGAGGGCCTGTTCGTACGCCTCGGACTGGGAGTTCGTCCGGAACAGGATGGCGATCTCGCCGGCCGGGACGCCGGCGGCGACAAGGTCGCGGATGCGGCGGGCGGCGCCTTCGGCCTCGGCGGGTTCGTCGGCGTACTCGGTGTAGCCGGGCTCGGGTCCCGGGTCTCGCTGGGAGATCAGTTCCAGGCGGTGTTCCGCGGCGCGGCCCCGGGCCTGGGCGAGCAGGCCGTTGGCGAGGTGGACGACCTGGGGGGTGGAGCGGTAGTCGCGTACCAGCTTGACGACGGTGGCACCGGGGTGGCGGGTGCGGAAGTCGAGCAGATGGTCCGGAGTTGCTCCTGTGAACGAGTAGATGGTCTGGCTGGCGTCGCCGACCACGCACAGGTTGTCCCTGTCCCCGAGCCACAGTTCAAGCAGCCGCTGCTGGAGCGGGCTGACGTCCTGGTACTCGTCGACCACGAAGTGCTGGTACTGGGAGCGGACCTGTTCGGCGATGTCGCGCCGGTCCTGGAGGACGGCGACGGTGAGCAGCAGGACGTCCTCGAAGTCGATGACGGAGCGGTCCCGTTTGAGGTCCTCGTAGGTGGCGTAGATCTGGGCGATCTCGGCCGGGTCGCGGGGGGCGACGCGGCCGGTCTTGGCGACGGAGGGCGCGTAGTCGGCGGGGACGGTCTGGGTGACCTTGGACCATTCGATCTCGGCGGTGGCGTCCCGCAGTTCGCCCCGGTCGAGGCGGATACGGCAGGCTGCCGCGGCATCGGCGACGAGCTGGATCTTGCGGTCGACCAGGCGGGGCATGGAGCCGCCGACGGCCTTCGGCCAGAAGTACTGGAGCTGGCGCAGCGCGGCCGAGTGGAAGGTACGCGCCTGGACTCCGCCCGCGCCGAGCTGGCGCAGTCGCCCGCGCATCTCACCGGCGGCACGGGCGGTGAACGTGACGGCGAGCACGCTGGAGGGCTGCAGGATCCCGGCGCGCACACCGTAGGCGATGCGGTGGGTGATCGCCCGTGTCTTTCCCGTGCCGGCGCCTGCCAGCACGCACACCGGACCGTGCAGGGCGGTGGCCACTTCGCGCTGCTCGGGATCGAGTCCGTCGAGCACCGCGTCGGCCGAGTCCGGAACCTGCGGGAAGAGGGTGGAGTGCGTTGCTGCTGTCACACGGCCATGCTGCCAGGTCGCCGGAGACAGGTGAGCCGGTTGTCCACAGGCACCCCCTTGCAGTCGTACTAATCCGGCAGGCGTCCCTCTCAGAAAACCCTGGATACCCCTCATGGGAATGGCGGACGGGTCGCGTACGTTCCACCACAGCGAGCACCCGTCCCCCGAACTGCTGAGGAGCGCGAGAGACATGCCGGGCACTGTGACGATGTACAGCACCACGTGGTGCGGCTACTGCCGTCGGCTGAAGAGCCAGATGGACCGCGAGGGCATCGCGTACAACGAGATCAACATCGAGCAGGACCCGGACTCCGCGGCGTTCGTGGAGAAGGCGAACGGCGGCAACCAGACGGTTCCCACGGTGCTGGTCGTGCCTTCCAACGACGGCCCCGAGGTCGTGATGACGAACCCGAGCCTCGCGCAGGTGAAGCAGGCTCTCGGCGCCTGACCCGCGTGTTCCCGACCCCCGACCGGCCCAGCGGCCGTGCGGGGGTCTTCGCGTACGTCAGACCGCGCTGTTCGGCTTCGGCAGCGGCTTGCCGTACCAGAGTTCGATCAGGCGGGCCGCGATCGAGATGCCGTACGGCGGGAGGACCTCGCCGGATTCGAAGCCCGCGCGCAACTCCTCGCGGGAGAACCAGCGGGCCTCGTGGATCTCGTCGCCGTCGACCTCGATGTCGGTGGAGGCGGCGCGGGCCATGAAGCCGAGCATGAGGCTGGACGGGAACGGCCAGGGCTGGCTGGCGACGTACTCGACGTGGCCGACGAGGATGCCGGCCTCCTCGAACACCTCGCGGCGCACCGACTGTTCGATGGACTCGCCGGGCTCGACGAAACCGGCGAGCGTCGAGAAGCGGCCCTCGGGCCAGTGGACCTGGCGGCCGAGGAGGATACGGTCCTCCTCGTCGGTGACGGCCATGATCACCGCCGGGTCGGTGCGCGGGTAGTGCTCGGCGCCGCAGGCCGGGCAGCGGCGGATGTGGCCGGCGGCGGCGATGACGGTGCGCTCGCCGCAGCGGGAGCAGAAACGGTGCAGCCGCTGCCAGTTCTCCAGGGCGACGGCGTGCACCATCAGTCCCGCGTCCCGGGGCGAGAGGAGCAGGCCGGCCTCGCGCAGGCCGGCGGGGCGCGCCGACTGGTCCATGCGGCCGGGCAGGGCGTCCTTCTGGAGGGCGAAGTAGCTGGTGCCTTCCTCGTCCTTGCCGAGGAAGTAGCGGTGCGCCTCGGTGAGGGGGGCTTCGAAGGAGGGGGTCATGACGAGTTCGGTACGTCCTTCGGACGTCTCGTCGATGAGGACCTGGCCGCCGGAGACCACGAAGCAGCGGGTGGTGGGGTGGCTCCACGCCGCGGCGAGCCAGGCCTCGTCGAGCCGGTGGTGCGCGGCCCGGTCGATGCCGCTGGGGGCGGTGAGCGAGATCGGACGGTCGGCGGTGTAGTCGGTCCAGGTGGTCACAGGTGCTTCCAACTCCCCCGGTGGAACGGATATTTCGGCGGGCGGTTCGGCGGGATGTGGGTGGGGACGCGGGGGCGGTGGTTTTCGGGCGGGCTCGCGCGGGTGCGGGGCAGTGCTGCCAGTGTGCCCCGGGGCGGCTGCAGGCTCCGACCGCGCGGGGTCGTCAGGCCTCATGGCGCCAGTTCTCTGCGAGGTCGCCCCAGAGGTGGGCGGTGGTCTCGACGCCCTTGAGGAGCAGGTCGATCTCCACCTTCTCGTTCGGGGCGTGCCAGCCGTCGGAGGGGACGGAGATACCCAGGAAGAGCACGGGGGCGCCGAGGACGTCCTGAAGGTCGGCGGCCGGGCCGCTGCCGCCCTCGCGCGTGTAGCGGACCGGTTTGCCGAAGGCGCGGCTCATGGCGCGTACGACGGACTGCAGGGCGGGGTGGTCCAGCGGGGTCAGACACGGGCGCGTGGCCGCCGCGAACGTGATCTCGTACCGGATCCCGTCGGGGACACGGGTCGCGGTCCAGTCGCGGACGATCTTCTCGATGTGGTCGGGGTCCTGGCCTGCGACCAGCCGGAAGGAGAGCTTCACCATGGCCGAGGCCGGGACGATGGTCTTGCTGCCGGGACCCTGGTAGCCGCCGCCGATGCCGTTGACCTCGGCGGTGGGGCGGGTCCAGACGCGTTCCAGGGTGGTGTGTCCGGCTTCGCCGTGGGTGGCGTACGACTTGGCGGTGCGCAGCCACTCCTTCTCGTCGAAGGGGAGTTCGGCGAGGAGTTCGCGTTCGCGGTCACTGAGTTCGGTGACGCCGTCGTAGAAGCCGGGGATCGTCACGCGCGCGTGCTCGTCGTGCAGCGCGGCGACCAGGCGGGCGACCGCGGTCGCCGGGTTGGGCACGGCGCCGCCGAAGGAGCCCGAGTGGATGTCCTGGTCGGGTCCCTGGAGCTGGATCTCGCACTCGGCGAGGCCGCGCATGCCGGTGCACACCGTGGGGGTGTCCTCGGCCCACATACCGGTGTCGGAGACGATCACGGCGTCGGCGGCGAGCCGGTCGGCGTGCTCCTCGACGAGGGCCCGGAAGTGGATGGAGCCGGACTCCTCCTCGCCCTCGACGAGCATCTTCAGATGGACGGCGGGTGCGGTGCGGCCCGTGGTCGCGAGGTGGGCACGGACGCCGAGTGTGTGGAAGAACACCTGGCCCTTGTCGTCGGCGGCCCCGCGCGCGTGGAGGCGGTTTCCCCGGACGACCGGTTCGAAGGGGTCGCTGTCCCAGCCGTCGTCGCGGGCGGCGGGCTGCACGTCGTGGTGGCCGTAGACGAGGACCGTGGGGGCGGCGGGGTCGTCGGCGGGCCACTCGGCGAAGACCGCCGGGGCGCCCGGGGTGGCCCAGACCTCGACGGTCGGGAAGCCGGTTTCCCTGAGTTTGGCGGCGAGCCAGTCGGCGCTGCGGCGTACATCGGCGGCGTGGTCGGGTTGGGCCGACACGGACGGGATGCGCAGCCACTCGGCGAGGTCGTCGAGGAAGGCCGCGCGGTGCTGCTCGATGTACGTACGGACGGCGCTGACGTCACTGTCAACGGGATGGCTCATGGTCGAGAGCCTATCGGCCCGCGCTGACATCCTCGTCCGGTACTTCGAACGCGGCCGGCTCCTCCAGGAGCAGCCGCTCCAGCGCGGCCCGGTCCGGGAGATCGGGCCGTACGATCTCGCCGCTGCGCACGTACAGGAAGGCGGCCCCGACTGCCTCCGGGGGCACGCCCTGCTGTTCGGCCCAGGCCAGGCGGTAGACGGCGAGCTGGATGGGGTCGGCGGTGGGGGCGCGGTGGGTCTTCCAGTCGACGATCTCGTACGTCGCCTCGTCGCCGTCGCCCTCCTTGTAGACGGCGTCGATCCGGCCCCGTACGACGCGTCCGGCGATGGCGAGGTGGAAGGGGGCCTCGACCCGGTAGGGCGTTCGGTGTGCGTACGGGGTGTGCTCGAAGGCGTCCTTGAGGTTCTCCAGGTCGCGTTCGTCGGCGATCTCGGCGTCGCTGCCGGGCAGTTCATCGGGTTCCAGCATGGGGAGCTGCAGTTCCTCGAAGCGGGACTCGACCCAGGCGTGGAAGCGGGTGCCCCGGCGGGCGGCGGGCCGCGGCGGGCGTGGCATGGGGCGGGCCAGCTCCTGCGCGAGGGCGTCCGGGTCGGCGGCCAGGAGCATCAGCTGAGTGGCGGTCAGCGACGGGGGCAGAGGGACGTCGGTGACGCTCTCCCGCGCGCGGAGCAGTTCCCCGGTGAGCGCGTCGAGGTCGCGATCCCAGGAGGCGACGGCACGGGCCTCCTCGGGGGTGAGATCCGCTTCGGCGGGGTGCCGGCGGGCGTGCGGCACCGTGGGCGGGCGCTCGTGGTCGTGTCCGGTGTGGGGCACGCGCGCGTGGGGCGGCGTCTGTGTGGGCGGTTCGGGGCGGTCCGTGGTCAAGGCGTCCCAGTCGGCGTCGTGCTCTGTGGGGAAGCCGGTGTCTTCGTCAAGAGGGCCGTCGTACGGAATCTCGTCGTCGTCCGGCGGCGGGGGCCAGTCCGGGTCTTCGTACATGTCCGGGTCCGGCGCGGCCGCGGGGTGGGTGTCCTCGTGGGAGGCGAGGGTCTCCAGGTGGGCGAGAACCGTCTCGGCGGCGGCCCTGCGGTGGCGGAACGCGGCGTCGTCCAGCGGGAGGGGCCAGAGTTGGTCGGCGGTCGTCGCGTGCAGGGCGGGGTTCTCCTCGCCCTCCTCCGGTTCGTCCGCCCAGGCCTCGATCTCGCCGTGTCCGGCCGCGCAGTGGCCGTAGAGAGCCTGGAGGAAGTCGGAGGGGCCGCGGGGCTTCTTCTGGGAGGGGCCCCACCAGTGGCCGGAGCCGAGCAGGAGGGAGCGGGGGCGGGTGAAGGTGACGTAGCCGAGGCGGAGTTCCTCGGTGTGCTGGTGGTCCTTCATCGCCTCGTGGAAGGCCTTCATGCCCCGGGCGTCCCAGGCCTCGATGTCGGGCAGTGTGTCGGTGTCGCCGCGCAGCTCGTGCGGCAGGACCTTGGCCTGGGAGGTCCACTTCTCGCGGCCCTGGGCGCTGGGAAAAGTGCCGGTGACCAGGCCGGGGACGGCCACGACGTCCCACTCCAGGCCCTTGGACTTGTGGGCGGTGAGCACCTTGACGGTGTTCTCGCCGCCGGGCAGGGCGTTGTCGAGGCCCTTCTCGTACTGCGCCGCCGTGCGCAGGAAGCCGAGGAAGGCGAGCAGGCTCGCCTCGCTCTCGTGGGCGGCGAACGAGGCGGCGACGTCCAGGAAGTTGGAGAGGGTCTCGCGACGGCGGGCTGCCAGGGCGTGCGGAGACGCCGACAGTTCCACCTCCAGGCCGGTGACGGCGAGCACACGGTGCAGTACGTCCATCAGCGGGTCGGAGAGTGAGCGGCGCAGGTCGCGCAGTTCGGCGGCGAGCCGGGCGAAGCGCACGCGCGCGTCCGGCGAGAAGGGCAGCCCGTCGTCGTCACCCTCGCCTCTGAGGGACGTCTCCAGGAAGGTGTCCAGGGCGTCCGCGAGCGATATCACCTCGGAGGGGTCGACCCCCTCGACGGCCTCGGCGAGCCGGCGGTCCGGGTCGTCGGTGTCACCCACGCGCGCGTGGGACACGAGGAACCGGGCCCGGCGGCCCAGGAGGGCGAGGTCGCGCGGGCCGATGCGCCAGCGCGGGCCGGTCAGCAGCCGGACCAGGGAGGCGTTGGCCCCGGGGTCCTGGAGGACCTCGCAGACGGACACCAGGTCGGCGACCTCGGGCAGGTGCAGCAGCCCGGAGAGCCCGACGACCTCGACGGGGACGTCCCGGGCGACGAGCGCGCCCTGGATCTCGGCGAAGTCGGTGGCGGTGCGGCACAGGACGGCGATCTCGCCGGGCGCCTTGCCGGTGCGTACGAGGTGGGCGACGGAGTCGGCGAGCCAGTCGATCTCCTCGGCGTGGGTGCGCAGCAGCGCGCAGCGCACCTGGCCGTCGCGTTCGGCGCCGGGTGCGGGGCGGAGGGCCTCCACGCCCGCGTGCATGGCGCGCAGGGGCTCGGCGAGGCCGTTGGCGAGGTCGAGGAGACGGCCTCCGCTGCGGCGGTTCTCGCTGAGGGACTGGCGGGCGGCCGAGCCGCCGTCGGCGTGGGCGAAGTGCTCGGGGAAGTCGTCGAGGTTGGCGACGGAGGCGCCGCGCCAGCCGTAGATGGCCTGGCAGGGGTCGCCGACCGCGGTCACCGGGTGGCCAGTGCCGCTGCCGAACAGGCCTGCCAGGAGGACGCGTTGGGCCACCGAGGTGTCCTGGTACTCGTCGAGGAGGACCACCCGGAACTCCTCGCGCAGGACGCGGCCCACTTCGGGGATCCGGGCGAGCGTCGCGGAGTGGGCGATCTGGTCGCCGAAGTCGAGGAGGTCGCGTTCGCGCTTGGCGGCCCGGTAACGGGTCACCAGCTCGGTGAGTTCACGGCGGGCGGCGGCCGTCTCGGGGACCTTGCGCAGGTCCGCGTTGGTGAGTTTGGCGCCCTCCAGGGCGCGCAGCAGCTCGGCGTCGTACGCGCGCAGTTCCTCGGGGCGGACGAGGTGTTCGGCGAGTTCGGCGTCGAGGGTCAGAAGGTCGCTGACGAGGTCCGGGAAGGAGCGGGTGAGCGCCGGGTACGGGCCGGGGGCCTCGCGCAGTACGCGCGCGGCGAGCTGGAAGCGGGTGGCGTCGGCGAGCAGGCGGGCGGTGGGTTCGAGGCCGATGCGCAGGCCGTGGTCGGTCAGGAGGCGGCCGGCGAAGGCGTGGTAGGTCGAGATGACCGGTTCGCCGGGCGGGTTGTCGGGGTCGATGACGTCCGGGTCGGTGACGCCCGCCTTGACGAGCGCCTTGCGGACGCGTTCGGCGAGTTCACCGGCGGCCTTGTTGGTGAAGGTGAGGCCGAGCACCTGTTCGGGGGCGACCTGGCCGGTGCCGACGAGCCACACCACGCGTGCCGCCATCACCGTCGTCTTGCCCGACCCGGCTCCGGCCACGATCACCTGCGGGGCGGGCGGCGCGATGATGCAGGCCGTCTGCTCCGGGGTGAAGGGGATGCCGAGGAGCTCCTTGAGCTGCTCGGGGTCGCTGATACTGGCTGGCACGTGAGAGAGGCTAGCGGCGGCCACTGACAGTCGGTGTCACTCGACCACGTGCCGGCCTTCCGGGCGAGCGCTGCACGAGGCCCGGAAGGAGCAGTGCGCGCAGTGCTGGCCGGCGGTCGGGGTGAAGCGTTCGTCGAGCACCTTGCCTGCGGCGGTGGCCAGCAGGTCGCCGATCCACTCCCCCTCCGCGCCTTCCCCTGCCCCTCCTTCGAGCGGGGCCTGGGCCTGCACCTTGGGCAGGGTCTCGCCGCCGTCCCTTTTGGCGGCTCCCTGGCGCAGCTGGACCAGTTCGGCGCCGCCCGGTTCGGGGCGCACCCCGTCGAAGGCGTCGTCGACGGCGCCTTCGCGGACGGCGAGCTGGTAGACGGCGAGTTGGGGGTGGCGGGCCACCTCGGCGGCGGTGGGCGCCTGTTTGCCGGTCTTGAAGTCGACCACGTAGGCGCGGCCCTCGCCGTCGGTCTCGACGCGGTCCATGGAACCGCGGATGCGCACTTCGTAGTCGCCGGCCCCGAGGGTCACGTCGAAGTCGTGCTCGCTCGCGACGGGGGTGCGGCCGGTGCGGCTGGAGTCGACGTGCCACGTCAGGAAGCGTTCGAGCGCCACGCGCGCGTGCTCCTTCTCCTGCGCCGACTTCCACGGCGCGTCGAAGGCGAGCGCGTTCCACACGGAGTCGAGGCGTTCCATGAGGACGTCGAGGTCGGCGGGGGTGTGTCCGGAGGCGACCTCGTCGGCCAGGACGTGCACGACGTTGCCGAATCCCTGGGCGGCGGTCGCGGGGGCGTCGGCCTTCACCTCGCGGCCCAGGAACCACTGCAGGGCGCAGGTGTTGGCGAGTTGGTCGAGGGCGCTGCCGGACAGCACGACGGGCTGGTCGCGGTCGCGCAGCGGGACCTTGCTCTCGGTGGGCTCGTACATGCCCCACCACCGGTGGGGATGGGCGGACGGCACGAGTGGGCGGCTGTCCTCGTCGGTGAGCGCGGCGAGCCGGGCCAGGCGGCGGGCGGCGGCCTCCCTCAGAGGGCCGGAGACGCGCGGGTCGACCGTGGTGGCGCGCAGTTCGGCGACCAGGGCGGCGACGGAGAGGGGGCGGCGCGGGCGGCCCGTCACGTCCTTGGGTTCGACGCCGAGTTCGGTGAGGAAGCGGGAGGGCTGGTCCCCGTCGTCGGCGGGAGCCTTCACCGCGGTGACGACCAGGCGTTCACGCGCGCGCGTGGCGACCACGTAGAACAACCGCCGTTCCTCGGCGAGCAGTGCTCCCGGGGTGAGCGGTTCGGCGAGGCCGTCGCGGCCGATGCGGTCTGCCTCCAGGAGGGAGCCGCGGCGGCGCAGGTCGGGCCACAGTCCCTCCTGGACGCCGGCGACGACCACGAGGCGCCATTGGAGACCCTTGGAGCGGTGCGCGGTCATCAGGCGCACGGCGTCGGGGCGTACGGCACGGCGGGTGAGGGTGTCGGCGGCGATGTCCTCGGCGTCGATCTCCTCCAGGAAGTTGAGGGCGCCCCGGCCTCCGGTGCGCTCCTCCGCGCGCGCGGAGGTCGCGAACAGCGCGCACACGGCGTCGAGGTCCCGGTCGGCGTTGCGTCCGGCCGCACCGCCGCGCCGGGCGGCCCGCTCCAGCCGCGTCGGCCAGGGCGTGCCGTTCCACAGGTCCCAGATGGCCTCCTCAGCCGTGCCGCCGCCCGCGAGGCGCTCACGTGCCTTCCTGAGCAGCGCGCCGAGACGCTGGGCACCGCGCGCGTACGTCGGATCGTGGGCGACGAGGCGTTCCGGTTCGGCCAGCGCGCGGGCGAGGAGTTCGTCCGAGGGCGGCGGTACGGGGTTGCCCCCGGCCCGCTCCTCCTCGCGCAGGGCGCGGCCGAGGCGGCGCAGATCAGCGGCGTCCATGCCTGCGAGGGGGGAGGTGAGGAGCGTCAGAGCGGTCTCCGTGCCGAGCCAGGCGGTGTCTCCCGGCACGGCGGCGTCGGCGTCCTCCGCCCCTTCGGCGCCCGTCCCCTCGTCCGTGCCGGATGCCTCCGCCGTGGCCACCGCCCTGAGTGCCGTCAGGAGTGGTGCCACCGCCGGTTCGTGGCGCAGGGGCAGGTCGTCGCCGTCGATGTCCAGGGGGACCCCGGCGGCCGTGAGGGCGCGCCGGACCGTGGGGATCGTCCGGCCGCCGGCCCGCACCAGGACGGCCATCTCGCCCCAGGGGACACCGTCCTCCAGGTGTGCGCGGCGGAGGATGTCGCCGATGTTGTCCAGTTCCGTGCCGGCCGTCGGGTACGTGCAGACCTCGACACGGCCCCCGTCGCGGACCGGGGCGAGTGCGCGGTGGGCGCGGACCTTCTCGGCCGGGAGGCGGGTCAGTGGCATGCGCTGGGTGAGGAGACGGGTGGCGGTCAGCGGGACGGCGGCGGAGCGGCGGGACGTCCTGAGGACCTCGACCGGCGCGGGGCGGCCGTCCGCGCGCGGGAAGGCCGCCGGGAAGTCCAGGATGCCGTTGACATCCGCGCCGCGGAACGCGTAGATCGACTGGTCGGGGTCGCCGAGGGCGACGAGTGTCCGGCCGCCCCCTGCGAGCGCGTGCAGCAGCCGCACCTGGGCCGGGTCGGTGTCCTGGTACTCGTCCACGTAGACGGCGTCGTAGCGGGCGGCGAGCTGTCCGGCGGTGTCGGGACGGTCGGCGAGGAGCACCGCGCGGTGCACGAGTTCCGCGTAGTCGAGCACCCCTTGCATGTCGAGCACGTCGAGGTACTCGGCGAGGAACGCGGCGGCGGCACGCCAGTCGGGGCGGCCGATGCGCCGCGCGAAGGCGTCCAGGGCGTCCGGGCCGAGGCCCAGTTCTCGACTGCGGGCGAGGACCGCGCGGACCTCGTCGGCGAAGCCTCGGGTGGTGAGGCAGGCGCGCAGTTCGTCCGGCCAGCGCACATGGGCGAGGCCGAGCCGCTCCAGGTCGGGCTGGCCGGCGAGCAGCCCGCGTACGGCCACGTCCTGTTCGGGGCCGGAGAGGAGCCGCAGGGGCTCCACGAACAGCTCGCTGTCCTGGTGGGCGCGGACCAGGGCGTAGCAGAAGGAGTGGAAGGTGGTCGCGCGGGGAGCGCGGGCGGCGCCGATGCGCAGCGCCATCCGGTCGCGCAGTTCGACGGCCGCCTTGCGGCTGAACGTCAGCACGAGGATCCGCTCGGGGTCCCCGCCCCGGGCGATGCGGGCCGCCACGGCCTCGACGAGGGTGGTGGTTTTTCCGGTACCCGGGCCCGCGAGGACGAGCAGTGGTCCCCGCGCGTGGTCAACCACCGCGCGCTGTGCGGCGTCCAGACGAGGGGGGTCCTGCCGCGTGGGCGGGGTACGCACCAGTCGGTAAGCGCCACGGTCCCCCTGTCGCACCTGAGGGTGCGACAGGCGCCTGGTGGAGGAAGAGGAGCTCACGTGGTTCGCCGGTCCTGGTGGGTGTGCTGGTTGGACGACCGTCGTGTGTGGAGGACGGTGGCCGGGAGGTGAGGGGGACAGGTGCAGCCGACGCTACGCCGACGGGCGGTTCGGAAGCAGGGCTTCCGCTTGTTCCCTCCCGCCCCGAGCGCCACTGCGGCCCCTTGCCCCACGAACGTACGCCATGGCACGGACGTGCCGGTTTTACCCCGTACGGGCCACAGGTTCCCCTGACGCCCGCCCGATGGCGGAAGCTGTCAGGTGTGACCCTCCGCCGGCTCGCCGCCGTCCCACCGCGCGCGTCTCATGTCGAGGCGCGGCAGATGTCCCTCTGCGGCTCTGCTCGCCTCCTTCAGAGGCGTGCCCTCCGCGCGGTAGTGATCGAGGGCCTCCAGTTCGTGGCCCGGGAGCAGGGCACCGTCCGCGCGGACGACCCGCCACCACGGAACGGCTCCTCCATAGAGGGCCATCACGCGCCCGACCTGGCGCGGTCCGCCCTCCTCCAGCCACTCGGCCACATCGCCATACGTCATGACACGCCCGGGCGGGATCAGTTCCGCGGCCTCCAGGACCCGCTCGGCGTACTCCGGCAGGGCGTCCGCCGGAAGGCTCTCGTTGCTCATCCGGCCCATCCTGCCCCACCCCACCGACAATGTGACGAGGCGGCGACCGTGGGTATTCCTCGCCCCGGAGCGGCGCTTGCGGCAGACTGTGCGCCCCCGCACTGCACCCTGATGCCCCTGTGTGTCAGTGGGGCATGCCACCATCGTGCGGGCGGTGACCGGTGATACGAGACCAAGAAGAGACCATGAAGCAGCAGGGCGTGCACCCCGAAGACGCGGAGGGCACCTCTGAGGTCTCGTCGCGCCCCGGTGCCGACGGCACCGGTCACGAGCCCGAGCGGACACCGGCCGACCCGGCCACCGACTGCGCCGACGACGACCCCCACGCCGAAGAGGTCGAGGGCGACGAACCGCTGCTCCCCGCGCGCGTACACCGTCCCTCCGACCTCATGCGGCTTCTGGCGGGTGTCTTCGCGGTCGTCGTCCTGCTCGCGATCGCCGCGTTCGCGCACGGCACCACCTCGGGGCTCGAACAGGACATCAACAAGGGCACCGGCCAGGCGCCCGACCTGCTGATCAAGATCGCGGGTCTGGCGTCGAGCATCGCGATCCTCCTGGTGCCGGTCGCCTTCGCGATCGAGCGGCTGATCAAGCGGGACGGGCTGCGGATCGCCGACGGCGTCCTCGCGGCGGTCCTCGCGCACGGGGTGACCCTCGCCACCGACCTGTGGGTCGCCAAGGCCGCCCCGGACTCCATCCAGGAGGCGCTGACCCAGCCCTCCCCCGGCGACATCACCGCCCTCACCGACCCCGTGCACGGCTATCTCGCGCCGGTCATCGCGTACATGACGGCCGTCGGCATGTCCCGGCGGCCGCGCTGGCGCGCCGTCCTGTGGGTGGTGCTGCTGCTCGACGCCTTCTCGATGCTGGTCACCGGCTACACGACACCGTTCTCGATCATCCTGACGGTGCTGATCGGCTGGTCGGTGGCGTACGGGACGCTGTACGCGGTCGGCTCGCCGAACGTGCGCCCCACGGGGCGCAACCTGATGGCGGGCCTGCGGCACGTCGGTTTCCGCCCGGTGAGCGCGGCCCGTGAGGAGGTGCCGGAGGCGACGGACAGCGGTGACCGGGGCCGGCGCTACTTCGTCACCCTGGAGGACGGCCCTCCGCTGGACGTCACCGTGGTCGACCGGGAGCAACAGGCGCAGGGCTTCTTCTACCGCATGTGGCGCAACATCACGCTGCGTGGCCTGGCCACCCGCAGCAGCCTCCAGTCGCTGCGCCAGGCCCTGGAGCAGGAGGCTCTCCTCGCGTACGCGGCGATCGCCGCCGGGGCCAACGCGCCCAAGCTGATCGCGACCTCGGAACTCGGCCCCGACGCCGTGATGCTCGTCTACGAGCACACCGGGGGCCGCACGCTCGACTCGCTGGACGACGAGGACATCACCGACGAGCTGCTGCGCAACACCTGGCATCAGGTGAAGGCGCTGCAGTCGCGGCGCATCGCGCATCGCAGACTCGTCGCCGACGCGATCCTGGTGGATCGTTCCGGCAAGGTGATCCTCACGGACCTCCGGGTCGGCGAGATCGCCGCCGGGGACCTGCTGCTGCGCATGGACATCGCCCAGCTCGTGTCGACACTGGGCCTGCGTGTGGGCGCCGAACGCGCGGTGGCTTCGGCGGTCGGGGTGCTCGGCCCGGACGCGGTGGCGGACTGTCTGCCGATGCTCCAGCCCATCGCGCTGTCCCGCTCCACGCGCGCGACGCTGCGCAAACTCGCCCGCGAGCGCGCCCAGCGTCAGCGCGAGGCGGTCCTGGAGGCGTCCCAGCAGGCCAGGCAGGCCCGTCTGGAGGCGGCCCACGCCGACACCGGGCCCGTCGTCGTACTGGAGAAGCCCGGCAAGAAGGCCGTACGGGCGGAGCAGCGGGCCGAGAAGCGGGCCCTCGACGAGGCCCTGGAAGGGGCCCGCGAGGAGGATCTGCTCACCCAGATCCGCCACCAGGTGCTGCTGATCAGACCGCAGGCACCGGTCGAACCGGCCCGGCTGGAGCGGGTGAGACCGCGCACGCTGATCAGCTTCATCGCCGGCGCGTTCGGCGCGTACTTCCTGCTCTCCCAGCTCACCCATATCGAGTTCGGCACCCTGTTCGACAACGCCGAGTGGGGCTGGGTCATCGCGGCTGTGCTGTTCTCGGCGCTGAGTTACTTCGCCGCGGCGATGAGTCTGCTGGGCTTCGTACCCGAGCGGGTGCCGTTCATGCGGACCGTGGCCGCGCAGGTCGCCGGGTCCTTCGTGAAGATCGTGGCGCCCGCCGCGGTGGGCGGCGTGGCCCTCAACACGCGGTTCCTGCAACGCGCGGGGGTGCGGCCGGGGCTCGCGGTGGCCAGTGTCGGCGCGTCGCAGCTGTTCGGGCTCGGCTGCCACATCCTGATGCTGCTGTCGTTCGGTTATCTGACCGGTACCGAGAAGACGCCGTCGCTGTCGCCGTCCCGGACGGTCATCGCGGGTCTGCTGACCGTCGCTGTGCTCGTCCTCGTGGTGACCTCGGTGCCGTTCCTGCGGAAATTCGTCGTCACGCGCGTGCGGTCGCTGTTCGCCGGTGTCGTACCGCGCATGCTGGACGTCCTCCAGCGGCCCCAGAAGCTGGTCACCGGCATCGGCGGCATGCTGCTGCTGACCGCGTGCTTCGTGATGTGTCTGGACGCGTCGATCCGCGCGTTCGGCGACGAGACGACCTCCCTCAGCCTCGCCAGCGTCGCCGTCGTCTTCCTCGCCGGCAACGCGCTGGGGTCCGCGGCACCGACCCCCGGTGGTGTGGGCGCGGTCGAGGCGACCCTGACCGTCGGTCTGATCGCCGTCGGCCTCCCCAAGGAGGTCGCGGCCCCGGCCGTGCTGCTCTACCGGCTGCTGACCCTGTGGATTCCGGTGCTGCCGGGCTGGCTGTTCTTCAACCATCTGACGCGGAAGGGTTCCCTCTAGGGAGCGCGGTTTCGGGTGGGTGCGCTCAAGGGCGTGCGCGGTACCTCGTACGGCTCGCGCCCCGAGCGCCCCGCCGGGTGCCACCGCAGGATGGGGGCATGCCCAACCCCCTCCGGCCGCGTGCCGCTGCCCTGACGGTCACCGTCCTCCTGCTGGCCTCACTGGTGGCGGGGTGCAGCGACGACTCCGGCTCCACGGACGAGGACCTGTCGGCCCAGAAGCTGAGCTGGAAGGACTGTCCTGTGCCGTCCGAGTCGGAGGGCGGCGGCGATGCGCCGTCCCCGCTGCCGGGCGGCGACGACTGGCAGTGCGCCACCATGAAGGCGCCGCTGGACTGGGCCGAGCCGAAGGGCGACACGATCGGGCTCGCGCTGATCCGGGCGGAGGCGAGCGGCGCCGCGAGCAGGCGCATCGGATCCCTGATCTTCAACTTCGGCGGCCCCGGCGGCTCCGGGGTGACCACGCTCCCCGCGTTCGGCAAGGACTACACGGCCCTGCGCACGCGCTACGACCTGGTGAGCTTCGACCCGCGCGGCGTCGGCCGCAGCGCCGGTGTGCGCTGCGAGGACAACGAACAGCTCGACGTCTACTTCCAGCAGGACGCGACGCCCGACAACGCCATCGAGCGCTCCGAGCTGCTGGACAACACCCGGGAGTTCAACGCGGCCTGCGAGAAGCACTCCAAGAAGGTGCTCCCGCATGTGCGCACCACCGACGCGGCCCGCGACATGGATCTGATGCGTCAGGTTCTGGGCGACGACAAGCTGTACTACTTCGGCATCTCGTACGGCACCGAACTCGGTGGCGTCTACGCACACCTGTTCCCCAAGAAGGTGGGCCGGGCCGTCTTCGACGCGGTAGTCGACCCGACCCAGACCCCCGAACAGGGCTCGCTCGGGCAGGCCAGGGGATTCCAGCTCGCGCTCGACAACTTCGCCGAGGACTGCACCTCGAAGACCAAGGACTGCCCGGTCGGCGACACCGTCCAGGACGTCGAGGACCGGATCGCCAAGCTCCTCAAGGACCTCGACGCCAAACCGATCCCGGGCGTCTTCCCGCGCGAGCTGACCCAGAGCGCGGCGGCCAACGGCATCGCGCAAGCCCTGTACTCCCAAGAGTTCTGGCCCTATCTCACCGTAGGCCTTGAACAGGCGTACGACGGTGACGGCAAGGTCCTGATGCTGCTTTCCGACTCGATGAACGGGCGCAACCAGAACGGCGAGTACAGCAACATCACCGCGGCGAACACCTCCATCAACTGCTCCGACGAGAAGCCGCGTTACACCGTCGCGGACGTCGAGGCGAGGCTGCCCGAATTCCGCGCCGCCTCGCCCCTGTTCGGTGACTTCATGGCCTGGTCCATGGTCAGCTGCACCGACTGGGCCGTGCCGGGCGCCGCCGACCACCCCGACGTCGACGCGACCGGATCGGCACCGATCCTCGTCGTCGGCAACACCGGCGACCCGGCCACGCCGTACGAGGGCGCGCGGAAAATGGTGGGAGCGCTGGGTGAGGGCGTCGGGGTCGAGCTGACGTACAAGGGGCAGGGGCACGGCGCGTACGACAGCGGGAACCGTTGTGTGCTGACGGCGGTGGACGGCTATCTGCTGAACGGGAAGGTACCGGCGGCCGGGACCGTCTGCTCCTAGAAAATCGCAGGTCAGAAGGTTATCCACAGGCTGAAACGGCCTCGGCGTGATCCGCCTACTATGGCCGGACCGCCATCCGCTGACCGAGCGGAGGGCTCGCAGGGGGGAAGTGCGCATGTCTCGTTTCGTACGGTGGACGGCCGCGACCGCCGCCGCGTTGCTGGTGGCCGGCTGCAGCAGCGGCTCGTCCGACAGCGGTGACGACAAGGGCTCCGCCACGACGCCCTCGTCGGCCACGTCCTCGTCCCGGGCCTCGCCCGGGCTGCCCGCCTCGCTGACCTCGCAGAAACTCGACTGGGGCCGCTGCGAAGGCACGTCGGACTCCCCCACGCCGGGCAGCGACTGGCAGTGCGCGACGCTCAAGGTGCCGCTGGACTACGCGAAGCCGGACGGCGAGACCATCGGCCTGGCCCTCATCCGCGCCAAGGCCACCGGGGGCAGCCGCATCGGGTCCCTCCTGTTCAACTTCGGCGGCCCGGGCCAGTCGGGCATCTCCGTGATGCCTTCGTACGCCGGCACGGTCTCCGCACTCCGCGAGCGCTACGACCTGGTGAGCTGGGACCCGCGCGGGGTCGGGGCCAGCGAGGGCGTGCGCTGCCGCAGCGACAAGGAGATCCAGGCCGCCGAGTCGCTGGATCCGACGCCGGACGACGCGGCCGAGGAGAAGGCGTACCTCCAGGACGCCGCCGACTTCGGCAAGGGCTGCGAGAAGGCCGCCGGAAACCTCATCGCGCATGTGTCGACGACCGACTCCGCCCGCGACATGGACCTGATGCGCCAGGTCCTCGGCGACACGAAGACGCACTACTTCGGCATCTCGTACGGCACCGAACTCGGCGGTGTCTACGCCCACTTGTTCCCGAAGAACGTGGGGCGGCTGATCCTCGACGCCGTGGTCGACCCGAGCGCCGACATGGTGGGACACGCGAAGAACCAGGCCAGGGGCTTCCAGCGGGCACTCGACGGCTATCTGAAGTCGACGGGCCAGGACCCGGAAGAGGGATCGCGGAAGATCACGGCCCTGCTGAAGCGGATCGACGCCGAGCCGCTGCCCACCTCCTCCGGGCGGAAGCTGACACAGGGCCTGGCGCTCACCGGCATCGCCGTCACGCTGTACAGCGCGCAGAGCTGGCCGGCGCTGACCGGCGCCCTGGACGCGGCCGAGCAGGGCGACGGCTCGGACCTGCTGGCGCTCTCCGACGGCTACAACGACCGCGACACGTCGGGCCACTACGGCACGACGACACATGCCCAACGGGTCATATCGTGCTTGGACGACAAGCAGCGGCCGACCGCTGCGCAGACCAGGAAGCAACTGCCCGAATTCCGGAAGATCTCGCCCGTGTTCGGGGAGTTCATGGGCTGGGACACAGCCGGCTGGTGCCACGACTGGCCGGTCGCCGGTCAGTACGACACACCGGAGGTCAGCGCGCCCGGCGCGGCACCCGTCCTGGTGGTCGGCAACACCGGGGACCCGGCGACGCCCTACGAGGGCACGCGCAAGATGGCGGACGAGCTGGGCAAGGGCGTCGGCGTGATGCTGACCTGGAAGGGCGAGGGGCACGGGGCGTACGGCAGTGGGAACGACTGTGTCGACTCCACGGTGAACGCGTATCTGCTGGATGGGACGGTGCCGCGGGACGGCAAGGTCTGTTCATGACGGCGGCGGGGGCCCCGGGCACCTGTGGTGCGCGAGACCCCCGCCGGCCGAACACAACGAACGGGGTGGTGAACCTTGGGTCAGTACACCGGCTTGTGCGGCTCGATCTGGTTGACCCAGCCGATCACACCGCCGCCGACGTGGACCGCGTCCGCGAATCCGGCGGACTTCAGGACCGCGAGGACTTCCGCACTGCGGACACCCGTCTTGCAGTGCAGGACGATCTTCTTGTCCTGCGGGAGGGTCTCCAGGGCGGCGCCCATGAGGAACTCGTTCTTCGGGATCAGCCTGGCGCCGGGGATCGAGACGATCTCGTACTCGTTGATCTCGCGGACGTCGATGATCTCGATGTTCTCGCCGTCGTCGATCCACTCCTTGAGCTGCTTGGGAGTGATCGTCGAGCCGGCCGCCGCCTCCTGGGCCTCCTCGGACACGACGCCGCAGAAGGCCTCGTAGTCGATGAGTTCGGTGACAGTCGGGTTCTCGCCGCAGACCGCGCAGTCGGGGTCCTTGCGGACCTTGACCTGGCGGTACTGCATCTCCAGCGCGTCGTAGATCATCAGACGGCCGACGAGGGGCTCGCCGATGCCGGCGAGGAGCTTGATGGCCTCGTTGACCTGGATGGAGCCGATGGACGCGCACAGCACGCCCAGGACGCCGCCCTCGGCGCAGGAGGGGACCATGCCCGGCGGCGGGGGCTCCGGGTAGAGGCAGCGGTAGCAGGGGCCGTGCTCGGACCAGAACACGGAGGCCTGGCCGTCGAAGCGGTAGATCGAACCCCAGACGTAGGGCTTGTTCAGCAGTACGGCCGCGTCGTTGACCAGGTAGCGCGTCGCGAAGTTGTCCGTGCCGTCGACGATCAGGTCGTACTGGCTGAAGATCTCCTTCACGTTTTCGGCTTCGAGCCGCTCTTCGTGAAGGACCACGTTGACGTACGGGTTGATGCCCAGCACCGAGTCACGGGCCGACTGGGCCTTGGAGCGGCCGATGTCCGCCTGGCTGTGGATGATCTGGCGCTGCAGGTTCGACTCGTCGACCTCGTCGAACTCCACGATGCCGAGCGTGCCCACGCCCGCCGCGGCCAGGTACATCAGAGCCGGCGAGCCCAGGCCGCCGGCGCCCACACAGAGCACCTTGGCGTTCTTCAGCCGCTTCTGCCCGTCCATCCCCACATCGGGGATGATCAGGTGGCGGGAGTACCTGCGGACCTCGTCTACGGTGAGCTCGCCAGCGGGCTCGACCAGGGGTGGCAGCGACACGGGGACTCCGTTGGTCGGTCAATCACTACAGTTGTTCTCCCCGTAACACTGCCACGCCCTTCTTCATTCCGAGACACCCGTTCCGAGGCGCGAGACGATGTCGTCCCAGTAGCCGGGCATGGTCTCCCAGGGATCGGTGCGGCCACCGCGGTCCGTACGGTCGGTGAAGTAGATCGTGGCGGCGCCCTGCCAGCGGGCGACGCGCAGCGCCTCGTCGAGATGGCCGTGCGGCAGTCCGTGCACGAAGTGGCAGAAGCGCTCGGGCGGATGCTCGGCGGTCCACTCGGCCACCTGCGACCAGCGGTAGTCGCTCCAGTGGCCGGAGAACGTGACGAGCTGGTCGCCGTGCTCCACGTAAGCCGGGTGCGGATGGGTGCCGTGGCCCAGGACGAGGTGCGTGTCGTCGTCCGCCGCGCGGAGCGTGTCGACCGTGCGGCCGATCGCCGGGAGCGCGGTGCGGTCGGTCGGGCAGCGGTCCAGGAGGAAGCCGTCGGCCTTGTACCAGTCGCGGTACCGCTGTGCCTCGGCGGCCAGTTCGCCGTGTGCGCGGGCCCCGTGGGCCGTGTCGAGGTGGCCGAGGACGCGGACGCCCGCGTTGCGCAGCCGGCCGGCGGCCTCCAGACAGTGCGGGTCGGGGCGGCTGCCCGGGCCGTCGGCGACATTGAGGACGACCCAGTGCAGGGGCATCCCCGGGCGGGTGAGTTCGCCCCACTCGGTCGGGGCGAGCAGGGGGTGCGCGAAGCCCGGGATGCCGAAGCCGGTGCGGACGCCGGTGCTCGCGGTGCCCGCCCTGGCGCTGGTCAGATGCGACATGCCGCCTCCATCCAGATGTCGGCGAGGGATTCCTCCAGGTTGATCCGGGGCCGCCAGCCGAGCCGGTCGCGGGCGGTGCGTACGTCGGCCTGCTGCCAGCTGCCGCAGCCGTCCGGGTACGGGTACGCGGCCGGGGGCGCGTGGTCCGGGTCGGGGCGGGGGTGGCCGATGGACGCCCTCAAGGGGCCGGGCGGGCCGTCGAGTTCGTGCAGCGCGCCGCCGTATCCGGCCACGCGGGCGAGGACGGAGGCGGCGTCGCGCAGGCGCACGGCGCGGCCGGAGCCGATGTTGATGACACCCTGCGCGGCCGAGAGCGAGGCGGCGTGGACGGCCCGCGCCACGTCCCGTACGTCGATGAAGTCGCGCTGCGCGCCCAGGCCGCCGAGCTTCAGCTCGCCGTCGCCGGACTGCATCGCGCGGCGCATCGCCTCGGCGAGACGGCCGAGCGGGGAGCCGGCGGGCGTGCCGGGGCCGGCCGGCGAGAAGACGCGCAGGACGACGGCGTCGAGGCCGGAGCCGAGGACGAGTTCGGTGGCGGCGAGCTTGCTGACGCCGTACGGGCCACCGGGGCGGGGCACCGCGTCCTCCGCCGTGGAGGAACCGGGCTGGCTGGGGCCGTACTCGGCGCCGCAGCCGAGCTGGACCAGACGGGCGCCGCAGCCACTGCGCCGCAGGGCCTCGCAGACGGTGGCGACGGCGACGGTGTTGTGGCGGGTGAGTTCGCGGGCGCCGCCGCGGGTGGCGCCCGCGCAGTTGACGACGACTCCGGGGTGGACGGCGTCGAGGAAGCGGGTGAGAGCGCCGGGGCTGCCGGACGCGAGGTCGAAACGGACGTCGGCGTCGTCGCCGCGGCCGAGGGCGGTGAGTTGCACGGCCGGGTCGGCGAGCAGTCGGTCGGCGACGAAGCGGCCGAGATAGCCGTTGGCTCCGATCAGCAGAACCCTCATCGGACGGCTCCCTCGGCGGATTCTCCGGCTCCGGGTCGGGAGGTGATCATCGGTTTGCTCCTTCTGGGGTTACGGGTGCGTTCGTGATGGGGGGCCGGGCGATGCGGAATCGGTCACCTGCCGTGGTCGTGGTCCGGGGCGTCATCCGGCCTCACCCGGCATCGCGTGTGCCGACGCCCTGGTCAGCGTGCGGGTCGCGTGGAGCAGGAGGACCAGGGCGGCCCCTCCGCAGGCCGCCGCCGGGATGCCTGCCGCACCCCAGGCGGCCACGACCACGTCCACCGGGACGGCCAGGAAGGCGCAGCCGGGGAGGTGGGACGCGAAGGCGGTGGCCAGGGCCGCCGCCTCCGTCGCCGCTGCCGCGCCGAGGAGCACCGCAGGGGCGTGGGTGAAGCCGTGTGCCGTGAGGAGGCGGGCCAGGAGGAGCAGGGCGCCCAGGGTGACGGTCGTGGTGTAGGCCGCCGGTGCGTGCAGGACCGTTCCGGAGACGGCCACGAGCGCCGCCAACGTGCAGAGGAACAGGGCGAACGTGCCCAGGAGGAGGGGTTTCACGGCTGCCGTGAAGTCGGCCAGGCCACGACTGGCGGCCAGTTTGCGACGGGCTCCGCCCGCGAAGAGATGGGCGCACCAGGCCGCGGGCGCGCAGGCCGCGGTGAGGGCCAGCACCGGGGCGGTGGCCAGGTCACCGGCGGCGGCCGGGAATCCGTCCAGGCCACCCGTCAGCGCGGCGGTGAGCAGGCCGTCGCCCAGGAGGGCGTACGCGAGGAGCCAGTAGGTCCACGCGCGCGTGGACGCCGGGGTGTGGCTCGCGTAGGAGCCGGGGGGCGCCGGATGGGACCTGGGGCTCAGTGGCCCCCGGCCGAGTGCCGCGCGTACGGCCAGCGCCACGGCCAGGGCGCCCAGGGTCGCCACGGCGAGCCGGACGCGGCCCTCGGTGAGGTGCAGGCCCGTCACCGTCGCCGCGCACAGGGCGCCCGGCAGCAGCGAGAGCAGGACCCAGTCGGCCCGTACGCCGGGTGCGGTCGGCGGGGTGGGCTGCGGTGCCGTTTCTGCGTCCCGGGAGATCCTGGCGTACATCTCCTCGGCCAGGGAGAAGACGTCCCGGTGGCGGAAACGGGCGGCCGTCCGGTCCGTGACGCCGTGGGCCTCCAGGCCGGCGGCGATCTCCAGCGGGTCCACGGCGCGCTCGCACAGCTCACGGTGCCGGTGCATGAGCGCCTTGACGGGGTCGGCGGTGCCTCGGCGCGCGGTACGGGTGGAGGGCGCGGTCGTCCGGGCCTGCGTCCGCATGTCCTGCGCGTTCGTCTCTGCGCCCGGTGCGGTCGTCTCCGTGTCCGGTGCGTCGGTCTCCGTGGCGCCCATGAGCCATTCCTCCGAGCTCTCGTCCCAGGCTCCGGGGCTGTTCGGTGTCCCAGGGCGGTCCAGTTCTCCCAGCTCGCTCATCGCGCGCCCTCCCCGGCCGGTACGGGGGTCGCCTGTACCGGTGCGGATGCGCGTCCTGTCGCCCAGCTGGGCCCGCCCCGGGCCACCACGCGTATGCCGGCGTGCGTCCAGCGGCCGGCGACGTGGGCCTCCGCGGGGACGGCGAACGGAAGCGGTTCGCCGGTGTCGTCGAGGACCACCTTGTTGACGGGGCTGCGCGAGACGACCTCCAGGTAAATGCCGTGAAATGCCGCGATGTTCTGCTCGACGGTGAACAGTTCGAGGGCACGGGCGCGGGCGGCGGCACCCAGGCGCTCGCGGCGCTCCGGGTCCTGCAGCAGCGCCACGCACGCCTCCGCGAGGGCCCGCGGATTGCGCGGCGGCACCACGAGGCCCGTACCGCCGATGATCTCGACCACCGCGCCCACGTCCGTCGACACGGTCGCCCGGGCGCAGAACATGGCCTCGACGAGGCTGATCGGGAAGCCCTCGACCACGCTGGACAGGACGACGACCGCGCCCGCCGCGTACGCCTCCGCGAGTGTCGGTGCCTCCGGGCCGCCGATCTCCTCGAAGGACACCGGGTTGTCGCCGACGGCGTGCATGCCCTCGGCCTCGTCGGGGAAGAGCTGTGCGGCCAGCGCCTTGCAGTGGCCGAGATACGCCTCGCTCTCCGCTCCCGTGGCCGCGCCGATGATGCGCAGGCGGGTCTTCGGTTCCTCCTTGCGGACCTCCGCGAAGGCGTGCAGGAGGGAGATCAGATCCTTGGCGGGCTCGATACGGCCGACCCAGATCAGCGTGCTGGGGTCCGCGGTCTCCGGCGACTCGCCCACCTCCGCGAAGTGGGACGCGTCCATGCCCGGGTACACGGTGCGCAGCTTCTCCCGGTCGGCCCCGCATCTCTCCTGCCAGCGGCGGGTGTGCGTGTTGCCGGGGGTGACGAGCGCGGCCTTCCGGTAGGTCTCCGAGGCGAGCCTGCCGTGGAAGGCCGCGAGCAGAGACCGTACGGCGGGGGCGCTGTCGTCGGCGCCCGAGGCGAGGTAGTGCGCCCGCAACGGGACTCCGTACTCCGTGACCAGCAGGGGCACGCCGGAGAAGTGGTGGGCGAGTAGCCCGGGGAGCGCCGCCGGGCCGCCGCCGGCCGCGTGGCACAGGTCGACCGAGCCGAGCCCGTCGTCCTCGTACCAGTCGAGCGAGAGGGGGCGCAGGGCGCGCTCCAGGTGCGCGGCGACGGTGAGCAGATCCGGGACGCGCGCCTCGCGCGCCGCTCCCAGCGCGCCGGGCGCACGGCAGGCGCGCTCCAGGGCGCGTACGGCGGCTTCGGAGCGGAGCGCTCCCACCAGCCCGCCCTCGTCCCGGGCGAGTTCGGCGAGCCCGTACAGCGCGTTGCCGAAACGGTCCGCCTCAGCGGTGGACGCGTCCGGTCCGTCCGACGCGTTCCCCGCGTCGGGTCCGGCACACAGCGCTGCCGCCAACTCGCCGAAGCACTCGGCGAACCGGCGGCGCGTGCGGCGGCCGTACCCCACCCCGTCGTCCTCGGCCGTCCAGAGCGGAGCGGTCCGGACCCGGCTGACCTGCGGCGGAAGCTCGATCCAGCCCGCGTCCTCCTGCCGCTCACTGCGGCTGAGCGCGTATATGTCGAACTCGTGCCCGCCGAGCCCGCGCACGAGCCGGTCGCACCAGAGTCTGGCGTCACCGCTCACATACGGATAGCCACCCTCCGTCAGCAGTCCGATGCGCACGAGCACACCCCCGATCTCCCGTATGGGGAGCCGCCGTTGACCCGGCGGCTCGCAGCGGGACGAACGTATGCGGACATGGCGGTGGTGCGACGGACGGTTGTCCGTCGCACCACCAAAAGGGGTGAACGGTCGTAACTTTCCCGTACGGTTCGCGTTCGGTCGCGCTAAGAGATCACTCCAGCACGGATGGTCACGAACAGATGTACGGTCAGGCCGGGGTCAACTCCCGTCGCACGGTGCGGCGCCGGGCCGCGATCTCCGGGTCCAGAGCGGGTACGGCGGCCAGCAGCTGCCGGGTGTACGGGTCCTGCGGACTGCCGTACACCTCGTCGGCGGGGCCCGACTCGACGATCCGTCCCCGGCGCATCACCGCGACGCGATCGCTGACCTGGCGTACGACGGCGAGGTCATGGGCGACGAACACCAGCGCGAGGCCGAGTTCGCGCTGCAACTCGCCGAGCAGGGCGACCACCTGGGCCTGCGTCGTGACGTCGAGCGCCGAGACCGGCTCGTCGCAGACGATGACGCGCGGTTCGGCGGCCAACGCCCGTGCGATGCCCACGCGTTGGCGCTGTCCGACGCTGAACTCGTGCGGATAGCGGTCGAAGTGCGCCGGATCGAGCCCCACGCGCTCCAGCAACTCCCCCACGCGCTCCCGTACGCGCCCCTCGTCCTCGGCGAGCGTCTCCAGCATCGACGCCCTGGTCAGACGGGCGTACTTGGCGGACTCGATGAGCGCGAGCGACAGCCAGGGCAGCAGCAGGTTCCAGGCCCACTGCTCGGGATCGTCGACGAAGGGCACGTACTGCGGGAGCGGCAGCAGCTCCAGCTGACCGCAGACGACGATCATCAGGATCAGTCCGATGACGAAGACGGGCGTGGCCGTGCCGGCGACCGTGAGGCCGGTGAGGATGCGCTCGGTGGGCCGGCCGCGCCGCCAGGCGGAGAGCACTTCGGTACCTACGCCGATGAGCAGCCACAGCACCATCGCGCCGAGCGCGAGCGAGCCGGCGACCGGCAGCTTCGCCAGGATCAGCTCGGTGACCTGCTGGTCGGTCTGGTACGACAGGCCGAGGCAGGGCGTCGAGCAGTGCTGGACGGACGTACCGGTCGAGTAGTCCTGGCCGGCGAAGATGCCCTCCAGGAAGTGCCAGTAGCGCAGGTACAGCGGGTCGTCGAGGCGCAGTTACTCGGCGACCTGGTGCACCTGGGCGGGGGAACAGCGCGGGCCGCAGGTGATCTGGGCGACGTTGCCGGGGGCGACGTAGAAGACGACGTAGATGATCACCGAGATGGCGAGGAGGGCGACGAACCCGCCGAAACCGGAGATGTTGCCGCGCGCGGATCAAGGGCGGTGCGTACGCCGTCGCCGAGGACGGTGAGAGTGAGGACGGTCACGAACAGGGCGCCCGCAGGCAGCAGCAGAAGTGCCCGGTGCCGACCCGCGCGGCCAGTTCCTTGTCGCCGGTGACCTTGGCGAGTTCGGCCGGGCCGAGGTTGGGGTCCGTGGTGACGGACGCGGCGTCCGCCCCTTGGGACGCCGACAGCCGCTGGTTGATCACCGAGGAGTCGAGCCCGGACCGTACGTCGATCTTGTCGGGGTACGCCTTGCGCTCCGCGTCCGTGGCGGCCGACCAGTAGGTGTTGCGCTCCAGAATCAGCCGCTCGCCGTCGCCCTCGTTGCTGACGACCTTGTACGGCCCCGACGAGATCGGGTGCTCCTCGTACTTCGTACCGGTGTCCTTGGCCTTCGGGACCGGCGTGAACTGCGTCTGCGTGGCCAGGTAGGGGAACTCGCCCTCGGGCTTGTCGAGGTGGAAGACAATCGTGAGGTCGTCCGGCGTCTCGATCGCGTCGAGCCCCTTGCCCTTGTCCTTGCAGGGCCCCTGGTAGTCGGCGGCGCCGATCAGCCAGTCCCTCAAACGGTTGGCGCATCGGAAGACGGCCTCTCGAATGATGAGACGGAATGACGAGGAACGAGACGGAAGAGAACACACGTCTGCCCGGGCGTCGGGTCGCATCAGGTCGTGGTCGACCGAAGAAGGAGATGGTTGACGTCGTGACACGCACGCCGGCGGCAGGTGTCAGCGACAGAGAATGTCGGCTACGCAGAGCGGGGTCACGCCGATCGGCGCCAGTTCGATGGCGGCGTGCTCGGAAACATGACCAGACCACATGCGCAGAACTATGAACGAACTTTCCACCCGTGTCAGCGTGACTTCTGAGCCACGGGTCAACTCCCGGGATACGGCCAGGGGTTGGCCCGGCAGTGGATCCCGTCGTGGTCGAGGAACTTGGTCTGCTGCTGCATGACCGGCGCCAGCTCGCCGTCCTTGTCGCAGGTCACATGCCCGTAGCCCAGCCGATGGCCGACTTCATGGTTGATCAACATCTGCCGGTACGGGTAGATCTTGTCGCCATAGGTCTCGGACCCCTGCGCCCACCTGTAGGCGTTGATCATCACGCGGTCGGTGGCGGCCGAGTCGCACGACACATTGTCCTCGGTGGTGTCGAGCCCGGACTTGGCGCACCAGAAGGCGGTGGTGCCGGGGCTCGCCAGCGTGATCACGAAGTCGGGCTTGCCGGAGGAGATCCGCTCGAACGTACGACCGCCGCTGTGGGCCCAACTGCGGTCGTCGTTGAGCGTCTTCTGCACGGCCTGCGCGAACAGCGTCCCGTCGAGCCCGAGCCCCTGCTCGACGTCCACGCGGTACGTGTACTTCTGCCCGGTCCCGGGCGCCTTGGCGAACCCGCGGATCGCGTCGAACTTCCCCGAGCCCTTGAGGGTCGCCCCGAGCGCGTACGTCTTGGCCATCTTCTGGTCGTACGTCAGTGTCGTGACCGCCGCCGGCGCGTCGGACGCGGAAGGAGCAGCGTCGCTGTCCGCCGCGGAGTCCTCGGAGCCCCGTACGTCCTGGCCCGAGCCGTTCGCGGTCTGGGTGCGCACGCCACCGTCGTCGTCCTGGCCGTCGGTGACCTGCCCGGCCACGACGACCGCCAGCACGGTGGTGACGGCGGCAGCCGCGATCCCGGCGAACGCCCGGCCCTTGCCGCCGTCCTTGCCCTTGACGGGCTCGGCGGGCGGGACGTACCCGTCGCCCGCGTCGGCCTCGGACTCCCAGGTGGTGACGTCCCCGTAGGGATCGGAGGAGTGCCGCGCCCGGCCGCGCGGCGCGAAGAGGTCGACGTCCTCGGCGCCGGACGTACCGACTCCGTCGAAGGCGTCGACGTACGCCTGCCGCGGTCCCCGCGCGTTCGGGGGCGCGGAACGCTGACCCGGTATGGCCGGCCCGGCGCCGGTCCGCGTGCCCAACTCGCCCCAGCCGCCGCCGGTTTCCCGCTGCTCGGGATGCCCGCCTCCCCGGATGCGGGGAAAGCCGTGAGCAGGGGTCCCGTCCGGGAAACGCGGCATCCCGTGTGCCGGGGTGCCGTCGGGCAGACGCGGGAAGCCATGAGCGGGCGTACCTTCAGGAAGCCTCTGAGGCGGGCCCTGTTGAGGCTGTTGCCGCTGTGGGGATTGCGGGCCCTGCTGAGGTCGCTGCCCTTGTCGAGGCTGCTGTCCCTGCTGAACCACAGGGATGTTCGCCGTGTCGCCCTTACTGGCGCTGCCGCCGGTACGGCCGCGGCGGCTGTGACGTCCCACCTCGCGTCTCAGCTCCCCGCGTTCGCGGCGTCGGCCCGGCTGCCGACGGTCCTCGCTGCCACAGTACCGGTATCCGCTGTCAACTCACCTGTGTCCCCAAGTAGTTCACGGAACGCCGCTGCCACCGTGTCCGGGTACTCCATCATCGCCACATGTCCGGCATCGGGCAGCGAGAGCAGCCGGGAGTCACGGAAGGTGCGTGCCGCCCGCTGGGCCATGCGGTAGGAGACGAGCTGGTCACGGCCGCCGTAGACGAGGAGGGTCGGCGCGAGCACCCGCTCGGCCTGGCGCCACAGACCGTGCTGGCCGCCGAGCGTGTACGCGTTCACGATCCCGCGCGAGGAACGCGTCATCGCGTCCCAGAAGTACGGCAGTTGCAGCCGTCGTTCCATCTCCTCGACCGCGTGGCGGAATCCCTCGGGTGTCACCTGCTCAGGATCCCCGTAGCAGAGCGCCGTGACGCCGCGGACGCGCTGTTCGGCGCTCCACTGTGCGGTCATCCGGGTGAACAGCCGGGCCACACCGGGCAGGGCGAGCAGCGCGGTCGGCACCGCGGTGCGCTGCACGCGGACCTCCGGCAGCGCGGGCGAGACGAGCGTGAGCGTCCGGACGAGGTCGGGCCGCACCGCAGCGACGCGCGTCGACACAGCGCCGCCCATCGAGTTCCCGAACAGGTGCACGGGCCCGCGCCCGGAGGCGTCGAGGTAGCGGATGACGGCACGCGCGTGCCCGGTGATCGAGTAGTCGCCGTCGTCCGGTGGCGGAGAGTCGCCGAAGCCCGGCAGGTCGAGTGCCTCGCTGTCGACGATCCCGTCGTGCAGCTGCATGAGCGCCGACCAGTTCTGCGAGGAACCGCCCAGGCCATGGACGTACAGCGCGGGAGGCAGTCCCTCGCGCGCGGGGGGCCGCGACCGCACGGTCAGGGTGATCCCCGGCAGCCCCACCGAGCGCAGCCGCTCACCCTCCGCGACCCTGACGGGCGCCACTTTCGGCAGCACATTGGTGGCCGGTACGTACGGCGGCTCGGTCGAAGACATGCGGCAATGTTACGAGACGATCACGCAGTGGTTCGTGTGTTCGGCGTCACAGGCGCGCGTCCCGCCCTCCCGGCGCCCCGACGGCATGGCGTCCGGCCCCCATGTCTCCTAGGCTCATAACAGGGCACCCGCAGTAGGGCCGCACACCCCGGGAAGGGAGCCCAGCATGGCCGTCGACCCCACCGACCCCGAGACCTTCGAGGAAGACGAGGACTTCGAGGGCGGGGACAGCGCCACCGATATCGACGTCGAGGCCCCCGAGGGCGACGCCGCCGAACAGCACAGGGACGTCACCCAGCAGCACGACGCCCCGTTCACCGGCGAGAACACCGACCGCGCCAACGAGGCCGACCTCGTGGAACAGGCCCGCGTCGTGAAACTGGACGAGGACGACTACCGGTAGCCGCCACCACTGATACCGGTAACGCCACCGCTCTTCCGCAACCGCTCCGCACCCAGCACAGGATTTGTTGCTATTTGACTAACTAGCCCGGAACATACAGTCCCTCGGTCGAGGAATTTCTGCGCTCGCACCGCGCACACCAGGGTTACCGAAAAGTACGATGGCCGCGCGGCGCACACCGCATGTGGACGAAATTGGGAGGCGGCGTGACAGCCATCGAGCAAACTGAGGCGGCACGCCCGCGGGGCACGCGGTTGCCGCGTCGCGCCCGACGGAATCAGCTGCTGGGCGCCGCCCAGGAAGTGTTCGTGGCGCAGGGCTACCACTCCGCCGCGATGGACGACATCGCCGAACGGGCGGGCGTCAGCAAGCCGGTGCTCTACCAGCACTTCCCGGGCAAGCTCGACCTCTACCTCGCACTGCTTGACCAGCACTGCGAGGCACTGATCGAGTCGGTCCGTACGGCTCTGGCCTCGACCTCCGACAACAAGCAGCGCGTACGGGCGACGATGGACGCGTACTTCGCCTATGTGGAGGACGACGGCGGCGCCTTCCGGCTGGTCTTCGAGTCGGACCTGACGAACGAACCCGCCGTGCGCGAGCGTGTCGACAAGGTGACGAACGAGTGCGCGGAGGCGATCTGCGAGGTCATCGCCGAGGACACCGGCCTCTCGCGTCCGGAGTCGATGCTGCTCGCCTCCGGTCTGGGCGGCCTCTCCCAGGTGGTGGCGCGGTCCTGGCTGCACAGCGACCGCAGTGTGCCGCGCGATCAGGCGGTCCAGCTGCTGGCCTCGCTGGCCTGGCGCGGCATCGCCGGCTTCCCGCTGCACGGCACCGAGCACCACTGACAGCCCGTTTGTTCCCACCGGCTGTTCGCTCCTGGCGTTCCCGGGCGGAACATGTACGTCCCCTCACCGGGCTAATGTGTGCTGGGTACGGCGCGGATGCCCGCGCACTTCACTGACCGTCGGAGGGACATAGCCGTGGAGGTCAAGATCGGCGTGCAGCACGCGCCCCGCGAGATCGTTCTGGAGAGCGGTCAGAGCGCCGAGGAGGTCGAGCAGGCCGTAGCCGAGGCCCTGTCCGGCAAGTCGGCACTGCTGAGCCTCGTGGACGACCACGGCCGCAAGGTCCTGGTACCGGCCGACCGTCTCGCGTACGTCGAGCTGGGCGAGCCGACGGCCCGCAAGGTGGGCTTCAGCGCGCTGTAGGACATGCACATGGGTGGGGCCCGGCGGTTCGAAACCGCCGGGCCCCACCCATGGTGTGCCCAGCATGGGCGATTGCTTGGGGGTGTGAGTCCCCTGGGGGAAGAGGTGGTGCTAACCCCGAGCCGGAGGCAAGGGCGTCATCGTGAGGTGGGGTCTGGAGGAAGCCCGAGGCGAGACCTGGGTACCGAGGAACACGAACCGTGTATGAGGCGTGCTGGTCGGGTGAGCCTGCCATGGAAGGTGATGCCCGTCTCCACCAAGAAGGCCAGTGCGTAAACGCGGCGGGGATCCAGGGACAGTGATCGTTCTTACCTGGGGAGATCTGTCCGGGTGTCGGTTGTGCTGAGGTTGTCGCCGCGCCGACGGTCCGTGCCGGGAGGTGGGGGCTGACCGGGCAGAAGTCAGCAGAGGCCGTAGTACCAGCCGGGATGGGCACGGCGGCTGGGAAGGGCCGAACATCGAGTGGAACGGATGATGTGGTGACTGCTCGTGCCGGTCACGTGGACCGCAGTAATACCGCTTCGGCGGTGCCGACCGGGGAGGGACCGGTGCATTCCGGAAGTGACCCGGCGGAGCGCAGTGACCGGCCGGCGCGTCTCACGGAGGACGTTCACCGCGAACAGGAGTGCTCTTTGTGGGAGTTGATGCTCTCGAAGGAGAACCTGCTCGCGGCGCTCAACCGCGTTGAAGTGAACCGGGGTGCTCCCGGGGTGGACGGCATGACCACGGCCGAACTCAGGCCGTGGATTGCGGTGCGCTGGCCCGAGGTGAGGGCCGAACTCGATGCGGGCATCTACCGGCCGTCGCCGGTCCGTCAGGTGGTCATCCCGAAGCCTGGCGGCGGTGAGCGGATGCTGGGGGTGCCGCGGGTGCTGGACCGCTTGATCCAGCAGGCCATCGCGCAAGTGCTCGTGCCCGTCTTCGACCCTGGCTTTTCGGGGTCGTCCTTCGGCTTTCGTCCCGGCCGGTCCGCCCATCAGGCGGTCCGGGTCGCGCGGCGGGCCATCGAGGACGGCAACCGCTGGGTTGTGGACCTCGATCTGGACCGGTTCTTCGACCGTGTCCAGCACGACGTCCTGATGGCGCGGGTGGCGCGGAAAGTCAGTGACCGCAGGGTTCTGAAACTGATCCGCAGGTATCTGGAAGCCGGGATCATGGTGGACGGCGTGAAGATGCCGAGTGTGGAGGGGACCCCGCAGGGGTCTCCGCTGTCGCCCGTCTTGTCGAACATCATGCTCGACGACCTGGACCGGGAACTGTTCAGGCGTGGTCACCGGTTCGTGCGTTACGCCGACGACGTCCGCGTCTTCGTGCGGAGCAAGCGGGCCGCTCAGAGGGTGCTCGACTCGGTCACGGCCGTGGTCGAGCAGCGGCTGAAACTGAAGGTCAACCGGGACAAGTCGAAGGTGGTCCACGCCCGCGAAGCGGTGCTGCTGGGGTTCGGCTTCTACTTCGCCCGGGGCGGCAAGGTCGGTATCCGGATCGACCCGAAGGCGGTCAAACGCCTGAAGGAACGACTCAGGGAACTGACGTCGCGCCGGTGGAGCATCGCGATGCCCGAACGCATCGGGAAGATCAACCGCTTCACCGCTGGCTGGATGGGCTACTTCCGGCTCGCGGACGGTTCACACCTGTTCCGCGAACTGGACAAGTGGCTGCACCGCAGGATGCGGCAGGTCCGGTGGAAGGAATGGAAGAGGCCGAAGACCCGTCAGCACATGCTGCGCAAGCTCGGGATCAACGAGCGGCTGTCCCGCGAGTGGGGCGGCACCAGCAAGGGCTACTGGCGGATCGCGGGCTCTGCCGTCCTCAACCAGGCACTGCCCACCACCCACTGGGACGACCTCGGCCTGCACATGCTCAAGCCGACCTGGCAACGGTTGAGATCAGCTGGATGAACCGCCGGATGCGTGGCCCGCATGTCCGGTGGTGTGAGAGGAGGGACGGGCGACCCGTCCCTCCTACTCGATTGGTCCGCATTCACAGGTTGACCACACGTCACCCTTACAAGTGGGTTGCTCTCAGCAGGTCACGGGTATGACGGGCTGTGAACGTCACGCGCAGGCAGGCTGTGGGAGGGAACCCGACATGTTCTTGGAAGCACTCGGCTCCGCGATCCTCGGCCTGGCCCTGGCATGGGCGGCGGCCTACCGCCTGCCCGACCGTCTCCCGGCCCGCCCCCTGGTCCTGTCGACCGGCGTGGCCGGAGCCCTCTTCGGCGCCTTCGTCACGCACAGCGCACTGGGCGCCGCCCACTTCGTACTGATCCTGCTGGGCGCAGCGGCGGTCTCGGCCGCCTCGGTCTCGTTGCTGCTGCGCCCTAAGGCAAGACTCCGCCGATCATCGGCAACGGCGTAGCCGAGCCGACAGGGGCGCGGGGAACTGCGCGACCAGCCACAGCGGCGCCGCAGACAACTACGCGGCCAACCCCAATGCAGCCATCCGCTTGGTGTGCGCCTCAGTGATCCGCGAGAACATCCGCCCGACCTCCGCGAGGTCGAACCCATCCGCGACGCCACCCACGAGCATCGTGGACAACGCGTCCCGGTCGGCGACCACCCGCTGCGACTGCGACAACGCCTCGCCCATC
Organism: Streptomyces sp. GQFP; assembly: GCF_021545335.1. Lineage (GTDB taxonomy): Bacteria > Actinomycetota > Actinomycetes > Streptomycetales > Streptomycetaceae > Streptomyces. The sequence continues at coordinate 3,090,952 of NZ_CP089312.1, forward strand.
AGCCGCCGCGCCCACAGCGCGAGCCGCCCACCCACGCGCGGGTCCGCGTCGATCGCCGCGCGCACCTTCTCGACGGCGAAGCTCGCGTGCCCCGTGTCGTCCAGGACCGCGAGCACCAGCTGCCGGGTGTCCGCGTCGAGACGGGCCGCGACCTCGCGGTAGAAGTCACTGGCGATCGAGTCACCGACGTACGCCTTGACGAGTCCCTCCAGCCAGTCGGAGGGCGCCGTCTGCTTGTGGAAGCCGTCGAGCGCGGCGACGAACGGCTCCATCGCCTGCGTCGCGTCGGCGCCGATCTCCGTGAGCCGGTCCCTGATCTGCTCGAAGTGGTGGAACTCCGCCGACGCCATCTTGGCCAGTTCCGACTTGTCGACGAGCGTCGGCGCGAGCTTCGCGTCCTCGGCGAGCCGCTCGAACGCCGCCAGCTCGCCGTACGCCAGCGCGCCGAGCAGGTCGACGACCGCGGCACGGTACTGCGGGTCGGTGGCGGCCTGCGCCCAGTCCTGGGCGGCGATTCCGGTGAGTGCGGGAGCGGCTTCGGCCGCGGTTTCTGCTGTGCTTTCGTCGGGGGTCGCGGAGGTACCGGAGGCGTTGTCAGGCGTCGTCATGAAGCGCACAATAGCCCGCCTGCCGCAAGGCGGAAGTCCCTGCTCAATCAGTGTGACGACCACTACGTGACCGAATCGGCCATCGCATGTGCGCGATTCCGGGGTATGGTGGTAATGCGCTCGCTGAGTTGAAAGACGTAGCTCGACGGGCCACACGAATGAGGATGCCCGGTCGGTGGCCCGATCGGCTCCGACCCGACAGCTCTCCACATCCGTACGGCACAGTGCGTACGGAATTCGGAGGGACCCTCAGCGGTACGAGCGCTCGAGCGTCGGCAGTGGTCCCGTGCCACTCGGCCCGCCCGTGAGGCGGCCGAAGTTTCCGGCACGGTCCCGACACGACCCCCGCGCTCGCCTCGCACCGCGTACACAGAAGAGGCATTGCCCTGACTACGACTTTCCGGGATCTCGGAATCCTTCCCGAGACCGCCGAGGCGCTTGAAGCCGTCGGCATCATCACCCCCTTTCCCATCCAGGAGATGACCCTCCCCGTCGCCCTCACCGGCACGGACGTCATCGGCCAGGCCAAGACCGGCACCGGCAAGACGCTCGGCTTCGGGCTCCCGCTCCTCGAGCGCGTGACCGTCCCCGCCGACGTCGAGGCCGGCCGCGCCCAGCCCGAGCAGCTCACCGAGGCCCCGCAGGCACTCGTCGTCGTCCCGACGCGCGAGCTGTGCCAGCAGGTGACGAACGACCTGCTGACGGCCGGCAAGGTCCGTAACGTGCGCGTTCTCGCCATCTACGGCGGCCGGGCGTACGAGCCGCAGGTCGAGGCCCTCAAGAAGGGCGTCGACGTCGTCGTCGGCACCCCGGGCCGGCTGCTCGACCTCGCGGGCCAGAAGAAGCTGAACCTGAAGCACGTCCGCGCGCTCGTCCTCGACGAGGCCGACGAGATGCTCGACCTGGGCTTCCTGCCCGACGTCGAGAAGATCATGAACATGCTGCCGGCCCGCCGTCAGACGATGCTGTTCTCGGCGACCATGCCCGGCGCGGTCATCGGTCTCGCGCGCCGCTACATGTCACAGCCCACGCACATCCGCGCCGCCGCGCCGGACGACGAGGGCAAGACGGTCGCGAACACCGCGCAGTACGTCTACCGCGCGCACAACATGGACAAGCCCGAGCTGGTCGCACGCATACTGCAGGCCGAGGGCCGGGGACTGGCCATGGTCTTCTGCCGCACGAAGCGTACGGCCGCCGATCTCGCCGACCAGCTCGCGCAGCGCGGCTTCGCCTCCGGCGCCGTCCACGGCGACCTCGGCCAGGGTGCCCGCGAGCAGGCGCTGCGCGCCTTCCGCAACGGCAAGGTCGACGTCCTCGTCTGCACGGACGTGGCCGCGCGCGGTATCGACGTCGAGGGTGTCACGCACGTCATCAACTACCAGTCTCCCGAAGAGGAGAAGACGTACCTGCACCGCATCGGCCGTACGGGCCGTGCGGGCGCCAAGGGCATCGCGATCACGCTGGTCGACTGGGACGACATCCCGCGCTGGCAGCTGATCAACAAGGCGCTGGAGCTGAACTTCAACAACCCGCCGGAGACGTACTCCACGTCCCCGCACCTGTTCGAGGAACTGAGCATCCCGGCCGGCACCAAGGGTGTCCTGCCGCGCTCGGAGCGGACGCGCGCCGGCCTGGGCGCCGAGGAGGTCGAAGACCTCGGCGAGACGGGCGGACGCGGTGGCCCGCGCGGCCGCGGCGGCCGCTCCGGCCCGGCCGCCGCCTCCGCCCCGGCGGAGCGTGAGCGCCCGGCACGTACGCCGCGCAGTCGCCGCCGTACGCGTGGCGGCGCCACCGCGGACGCGCCGTCCACTCCGGTCACCGATGCCCTCGCCCCGTCCGAGCAGCCCACCGAGCGCCGTACGCCGCGCCGCCGTCGCCGTACCCGCGGTGCGGCAGCGGAGCCGATGGCCGCCTCGACGGCGACGTTCGTCGAGCCGTCGGCCGAGGCCGCGGTCGCGACGGCGGAGGGCACGACCCCCGAGGCGTCGGAGCAGCCGCGCCGCCGCCGCACCCGCAGGTCGGCGGAGCCCACGCCGACCGAGGCCGTCGTCACCGAAGCCCCCGAGGCCCCCGAGGCGGAAACACCGGCAGAGCAGCCCCGCCGCCGCACCCGCAAGGCAGCGGAGCCCACACTGACCACTCCGGACCAGGCCATCCTGGCCGAGACCCCGGAGGAGCAGCCGCGCCGTCGTCGCACCCGCAAGACGACGGAGCCGACGCTGACCACCCCGGCACAGGCCATCCCGGCCGAGGCCCCGGAGGAGCAGCCCCGCCGCAGCCGCACCCGCAAGACGGCGGAACCGACGCTGACCACCCCCGCCCAGACCATCCCGGCCGAGGCCCCGGAGGAGCAGCCCCGCCGCAGCCGCACCCGCAAGACGGCGGAGCCGGTCGTCGACACCGCCGAGGCCACGACGGCCCCGGCTGCGGAAGCCGCCGTGGACACGGCGGAGGGCATCGAGGCCAAGCCGCGCCGTCGTACCGCCCGCAAGACGACCGAGCCCGTCGCGGTCGAGGCCGCCCCGGAGAAGCCGCGCCGGACGCGTAAGGCAGCGGTGACCGCCGAGGCCGTGGTCGACACTGTCGAGGCCAAGCCGCGCCGGACGACCGCCCGCAAGGTGACCGCCCCGGCCGCCGAGGTTGCCGTAGACACCGCCGAGGCGGTCGAGGCGAAGCCGCGCCGCCGGACCACCCGCAAGGCCGCCGAACCGGCGGTTGTGGTGGAGACCGCCGAGATCCCGGCCCAGCCGACCTCGGCCGAGACTCCGGAGCCGAAGCGCCGTACGACGCGCAAGGCGACGGCACCGGCCGCGGAGGCCGCCGTGGACACGGCGGAGGGCGTCGAGGCCAAGCCGCGTCGCCGTACGACCCGCAAGGCCGCCGAGGCCCCGGTCGCCGTGGAGGCGGAAGCCACGGAGCCGAAGCCGCGCCGTACCCGCAAGGCGACGGCGTCGGCTGCGGAGGCCGCTGTCGACACCGCCGAGACGGCCGAGGCGAAGCCCCGTCGCCGTACGGCCGGCAAGGCGGTCGAGGTGGTCGTCGCCGACATCCCGGCGCAGGCCGCGGACGAGGTCAAGCCGCGCCGCCGGACCCGCAAGGCCGCCGAACCGACGGTCGTGGTGGAAGCGGCGCCGGAGGCCACCGGCAAGGCGACCACGGACACCGTGGAAGCCTGAGCACCAGCCACACCCCGACGGCCCGGCCCACCTCCCCAGGTGGCCGGGCCGTCGGCGTTTCCCGAGCCCTTGCGCTTTCTCGCCCCCGCCGCCCCTACCCGTCCCATCCTTCTGGGGGCTGCGCCCCCAGACCCCCGCTTATCGGCCTGAACGGCCTCGTCCTCAAACGCCGGACAGGCTGGGGGGGGTGGCCGGCGGGGGTCGGGTGGGTGGGAAGGTCGCGCTGAACGCGCTTGTCCTCAAACGCCGGACGGGCTGACATACCCAGCCCGTCCGGCGTTTGAGGACAAGGCCCCTTCAGGGCCGGAGCGGGGGTCTGGGGGCGCAGCCCCCAGGGATGGGACGGGTAGGGGCGGCGGGGGCGAACCACTTGGCGCGCACCCCCGCCGGATAACCTCGTCCCATGAGCAGGCCTCTGACCTTCGCCCCGCCCCCCGGCGCCCGTGCCTACGCGCTGCATACCGCACGCGGCGAGTTCGCCGTCATCGACGCCTCCGTAGGCGCCGGCGCCGAGCCGAAGGGGACTGTTCTGCTGCTGCCCGGGTTCACCGGCAGCAAGGAGGACTTCATCTCGACGCACGAGCCACTCGCCGCGCGCGGATACCGCACCGTCGCCATCGACGGCCGAGGCCAGTTCGAGTCACCCGGCCCCCGGGACGACGAATCGGCGTACGCGCAGAGCGAGTTGGCGCAGGACGTGCTCGCACAGGCCACAGCCGTAGGCACCCCGGTTCACCTCGTCGGCCACTCGCTCGGCGGCCAGATCGCCCGAGCCGCCGTCCTCCTGGACCACACCCCGTTCGTCTCCCTGACCCTCATCTCCTCGGGCCCCGCCGAGATCTCCGAGGCCCAGCAGCAGCGCGCGAAGCTCCTAAGGGACGCGCTCGCCGTAATGAGCTTGGCCGACGTCTGGGAGGCCATCCAGGCCATGGACGACCCGCAGGCCGGCGGCGACCTCGACTCGGTGGACGCCCTGGACGCCGGGCTCGACGACCGCGAGGATCTGCGCCGCCGCTGGATGGGCAACAGCCCGGCCCAACTCGTCGCCACGGGGCGCCAGTTGTGCACCGAGCCGGACCGGGTGGCGGAACTCGCCGCCGTGCCACTGCCCTTCCACGTGCTGTCCGGCGCCGAGGACGGCACCTGGGCCATCCCGCTCCTCGACGACATGGCCGTACGACTGCGCGCGCACCGGACCGTCATCGACGGCGCCGAGCACTCCCCCAACACGGACCGCCCACTGGAGACGGCCCGCGCCCTGGCCGACTTCTGGGACACCATCAGTCAGTAGCCACCGGCCGACAGCAGGCGACTCAGTACTGCGTCTGAAGGTGCTCCCAGAACCCGTCCCGCAGCGCCCGTCTCAGCTCGGCCTGTCCACGCAGCGAGTACTGGAGCAGCCCCTCCGCCTCCACCAGGAGGTCCTGGTCGACGGACCCGGGCAGATACGGATGCCCGGGCAGCAGCTCGACCAGTGACTCGCGCCCCCGCGCCGCCAGCCACTTCGCCGCGATCTGCGCGCCCACGAACCGCACGTCCTCGCGCGTGGGCCGCGTCCCGACCGACGCCTCGTAGGACGCGGCCGTGCGCCGGGCGACGTACGGCTTGAAGAAGTCGAGGTCGAACGTGCGCTGGCTGTCGACCTCCCAGAGCAGCGGCTCGGCCTGGTTGCGGCCCTCGGGGGCCTCGATGCCCCAGAGGTGGACCCGTGCCCCGTACCCCTGTGCCGCCTCGACCGCCGACACCAGGTCCTCGTCGCCGCCGATGAGGGCGGCGTCGCTGATGGCGCGGTGCCGGGCGAGTGACTCCAGGTCGGTCCGGATGAGCGAGTCGACGCCCTTCTGCTGGTTGTTGGCGTTGAGGTTGCCCAGGCGCACCTTCACATCGGGTAGTTCGGCGATCGACTGCTGCTCGATGGTGTGGATGCGGCGCCGGGCACCGTCGTACCAGTAGACGCGCAGCAGTCGGCTGTCCGCGAAGATCGTGCGGGCCTTGTCGATGAGCGCCTCGATGAGGCCTTCCGCGTCCAGTTCGTAGCTGCGGCGGTCCTCGGTCCCGGCGACGAGCCGGCCCGCGGCCGCGTACAGATATCCGGCGTCGACGAAGATCGCATGTGTCGAGGGCGTCTTCGCCACCTCGGCGAGCATGCGATGGAGCAGCTCGTTCGTACGGTCGAGGCGGGCGCTCAGCTCCGCGTGATCGTCGTGGTCGTCGTTGTTCATATACCTCCATTGTCTCGGCGGTCACGCTTCGAACACAACCGGTCCCGGTCAGCTCTTACCCGGCAGTAGTTAGACGTTCGAAAAATTTCTTTAGCGTAGGGAATGTTCGTAACACTCACGTAGTTGAGTACTACGTAACCAAGTAGTTCTCCTCAGGAGGATGACCAGACGAAGGGAGAAGCCCATGCGCTTCGAAATCATGCGTCTTGACGACGTCGACGGCACCCCCGTCGACAGTACGGTCGTGGACGCCGCCTCCGTCAACCGGATCGTGCAGCAAGCAGCCGCCATAGGGCAGCGCCTCTGGATCCGCCCGGCCGAGACCTCGGCCTCATAACGCGCGACCTGCGCGGATGACGCTCGCGGACGACGAGCAGACTTCAGAACCCCCGTACGGCACCGAAGCCGTACGGGGGTTCTGCGTATCAGCTCTGCTGGACCACCTGGGTGACCCCGTTGATGATCTGCTGCACGGCGATCGCGGAGAGCATCATCCCCGCGAGCCGGGTCACCAGGACCACGCCCCCGTCCTTGATGACGCGGATGATCAGCAGCGAGTACCGCATCACCACCCACAGCACGACATGGACGGCCAGGATCGCCGCCCACACCGACACCTGCATGGCCACGCCGTCCGCCTTCTGCACGGCCAGGATGACCGACACGATCGCACCGGGCCCGGCGAGCAGCGGCATGCCGAGTGGTACGAGGGCGACGTTCACGTCCTTCGTCTGTTTGGGCTCGTCCGTCTTGCCGGTGAGCAGGTCGAGGGCGATCAGCAGGAGCAGCAGCCCGCCCGCGATCATCAGGGCGGGCACGGAGACATGCAGATAGTCCAGGATCTGATGCCCGAGCAACCCGAACACGGTGATCACACCACCGGCCACACAGACGGCCTGGAACGCCATCCGCTTCTGCACGCGGGCCGGGCGCCCCGCGGTGAGCGCGAGAAAGATCGGGGTGATCCCAGGGGGATCCATGATCACGAAGAGGGTGAGAAAGAGCGAGCCGAAGACAGCGACGTCGAACATGGGTGAGGGAGCCTTGCGTAGGTACGGGGAGGAGGGGCGCGGACGACCGTCAGGCTCCGCCGGTCCCCGGCACCGGGAACGCCCCGGTGGCCCGCCGCGTGATCTCCCCGTACACCTCGGGGTCCGTCGTGTACTCCCCGAGCACACAGGTCTTGCGGCTGCCGTGGTAGTCGGAGGAGCCGGTGGCCAGCAGCCCCAGCTCCGCCGCGAGGCCGCGCAGCCGCACGCGGGTCGCCGGTTCGTGGTCCATGTGGTCGACCTCGATGCCGTCGAGCCCGGCGGCGGCCAGCTCCGCGATCGCGGACTCCGGCACCGTCCGTCCGCGCTTGCTCGCGGCCGGGTGCGCGAACACGGCCACGCCACCGGCCCCCTTGATCAGCCGCAGCGCCTCGAAGGGATCGGTCTCGTGCTTCGGTACGTAGGCCCGGGCGCCGTCGGCCAGCCAGTCCCCGGTGAAGGCGTCGTTCACGGTGGGTACGACGCCCAACTCGACCAGCGCCGTCGCGACATGCGGCCGGCCCACGGAACCGTCACCGGCGATCCGCAGGACCTGCTCCCAGGTGATGGGCACGCCCAGCTCCTGGAGCTTGGCCACCATGCCCTGGGCACGCGGCACCCGGTCGTCCCGCACCAGCTCCCGCTCGGCGAACAGCGCGGGCTCCTCGGGATCGAACAGGTAGGCCAACATGTGCATGCTGATCCCATCGAGCCGACACGACAGCTCGGCCCCGGTGACGAGCGTCAGCCCGGCGGGCAGCGCGGCGATCGCCTCGGCGTATCCCCGGGTCGTGTCGTGATCGGTCAGCGCGACAACATCCAGCCCGGCAGCCCCAGCGTTACGAACCAACTCGGCAGGCGTGTCCGTACCGTCGGACGCGGTGGAGTGGCAGTGCAGATCGATGCGCACGGTGCGAACTCCAGCAGGTGACGGCGCCAAGGGGGACGCCTCAGCATAACGGGCCGCCTTTTGTCTTTTAGGGGCGCGGGGAACTGCGCGACAAGCCCCCACCGGGCCCGCACCCCGCAACGCACCCCAGACACCCCAAACCCGACCGACACCCTCACGGCTGAAGCAACCGGGGAGACAACGCCCCGCAGGGAACCAACTCCACCTCAGCCCCCGCATCCCGCAAATCCGTAAGCACCAGCTCGTCATACATCAACAACCCCGACTGCTCAGGCCACACAACAGCCCACAACCACAGCCCGAGCGCCTCCCCCGCGAACACCGCCCGATCATCGGGCCCACCGGTGACATGCCACAACGGAGTAGGCCGCCCCGCAGCCAGCACCTTCGCCTCGGCCGGTTTCTCGACGTTCATATAGGGCCCCGGGTCGGGCCCGTCGATCCCCGCGTACCGCGCACCGAGCCCAACCCCGAGCTCCTCCGCGACCAGGATCAGCTCACCCACACCCCCGAGCGGACCGGGGCCCGAACAGGCCACCGCCGTCGCACGCCCACCGCTGCGGTCGTCCCCCGCACAGCCCACGCCCGTGAAGAGCCAGCCGACCGGCAGGGGCCACGGCATCCACACCGGAACCTGCGTGCGATGCACGACGACACTGAGGGCCTCGACGCTGGGCGGGATCACGGGCTGCAGCGGATGCACCGTCCCGTGCACATCGCACTGCCAAGAGTCGGCAAAGAGTCCGGGAGCCCTGACCCGGCCACCACACTTCGGGCAACTGGGTTCGCCCCTCATAGGGCCCCACGGTCCTCCCCGTCCTTCCTCCCGTCAAGGACGATCACCCGTCCGGAGTGACACGTTTCCACCGTTTCCACCAGGTGAAATTAGATGTAGCTTGCATTAATTAGCAACTCTAACTTACTATGTGCACACACCAACCATCTCCCGGGGAGCAGACATGAACAGCAGCACGGGAGGCACGGAAAGCCTCCTCCGGCAGCCGAAGGCTGTCTGGGCGACCGCCGGCGCGTCCGTCGTCGCCTTCATGGGCATCGGGCTGGTCGACCCGATCCTGCCGTCCATCGCCAAGGGCCTGGACGCCACGGCCGGACAGGTCTCCCTGCTCTTCACCTCGTACTTCCTGATCACCGCCGTGGCCATGCTGGTCACCGGCTTCGTCTCCAGCCGCATCGGCGGCCGCAAGACCCTGCTGCTCGGCCTCGCGTTCGTCGTGGTCTTCGCGGGTCTGGCCGGCACCTCGGGCTCGGTCGCCGAACTGGTCGGCTTCCGGGCGGGCTGGGGCCTCGGCAACGCGCTCTTCGTCTCGACGGCCCTCGCGGTCATCGTCGGCGCGGCGGCCGGCGGCAGCGCCGCGGCGATCCTGCTGTACGAGTCCGCCCTGGGCCTCGGGATGGCGTGCGGCCCCCTGCTGGGCGCGCTGCTCGGCAACGCCAGCTGGCGCTACCCCTTCTTCGGCACCGCGTTCCTGATGGCGATCGGTTTCCTGTGCATCACGGTGTTCCTGAAGGAGCAGCCGAAGCCGGCCCGGAAGACCTCGCTGCTCGACCCGGTCAGGGCGCTCGGCCACGGCGGTCTGGCCTCGGCCGCGATCTCGTCCTTCTTCTACAACTACACGTTCTTCACCGTCCTGGCCTTCACCCCGTTCGTGCTCGACATGACGCCCTACAAGTCGGGGGCCGTGTTCTTCGCCTGGGGTGTGCTGCTGGCCGTCTCGTCGGTGCTGGTCGCTCCGCGGTTGCAGCGGCGGTTCGGATCGCTGACGGTGCTGGGTGGCTCGCTGGTGCTGCTCGCCGTGGACGTGCTGGTCCTCGGCTACGGCAGTCACACCACTGCCGTGGTCTGCACGGTGCTGTCCGGTGCGTTCATCGGTGTGAACAACACGGTGTATACGGAGCTGGCGCTCGGGGTCTCCGACGCTCCCCGGCCGGTCGCCAGCGCCGGTTACAACTTCGTGCGGTGGTTCGCGGCGGCTGCGGCGCCGTTCCTCGCGCCGAAGATCGAGGGGTGGAGCGACATTCACATGCCGTTCGTGGTCGCGGCGGTTACCGCCGTGCTCGGCGCGGTGGTGGTTGTCGTGCGGCGGAAGTCGCTGACGCACGAAGTGGAGGAGCTGGAGGTTCGGCACGCTGCGGAGGACAGTGTTGGCGTCTTTGCGAGTTGAGCACGGTGGTTTGCCTGCGGGCCTGTGGGGGCTTGTCGCGCAGTTCCCCGCGCCCCTTTGGGGCGCGCTTGCCCAACTGGTGGTTTCCAAGCGGCCGTTGGTGATGTCTGTCACTCCGGAGTCGGATGTGAGGGTCAGTCCAGGGGGACGGACTTGCGGGACGGGTCCCGTAGGTCTGTTCCGTTTGTGAGCCAGCGTTCCTGGAGGGCCTGGGCGCCGTGGACGCGTTTCCAGGCGGCCTCGTTCGGGGTCATCGGGAGCAGGGGCAGGAAGCGGACGGGGTCCAGGGGCTCGTCCAGCTCCAGGTCCTCGATCAGGCCGCCCGGCTCGGCGACCAGGACCGAGGTGAAGGGCGCCCCCGGCCACAGCGGCTCGCCTACGTCGAGCGACGCGCCGGGAGCCACGATCACCCCCTCGACCTGCGGGGACGCGGCGAGGACGGCGAGCGGGCGCAGCACCTTGTCGGTGTCGGCGAGGCCGGCCCGGACGGAGATGACCAGTTCGGCGCGCGGGCCCTTCACCGGGTCGGCGAGGACCGCCGCGGGGTCCGCCATCGGCTGCGCGGACATGCCGAGCGTGGCGTAGCGGACGATCTCCCCGTCCCCCCCGTCCCGGTCCTGGCCCTGGAAACGCAGCACCTCGACGCGGTCCGTACCGAGGAAGGTGACCGCGGCGCGCGCGTCCGGTTCGCCCAGCGTCGTACGCAACCGGGCCTCGACCAGAGGAAGAACATCAGCCATGCGGCGAGCATAGAACTCGTCAGTTGCGGGCAAACGCGCACCTTGACAGTTCCGTCGGCTGTTACCCTAGGCCGGGTCCGGGCAGCACGCAGAAGCGTCGCGATCAAGTCCCGACACCTACGAAGTTCCCCTTAGGGGGCTCCCCTTGAAGGGGAATGATCGTCCCTCACGAGGGACCGGCCGGAGGAGGTGGGGCTGCAATGGATCGAAGTCATCCGTGCAGTAGCACCCGCTCTTCCGCCCGCTGATGTAGTTGCTCCGGCTGTTACCGCTGGGCTGTCACCTCTCGCGTTCGCGTCATCGCGGAAGAGCACTTGGTTTCGTTTTGCCCGATCCATGTGATCTGAGTCAGTTCTGAATCAGTAGCGAAGCTCACCACCGCGACGGTGCGGTGCTCCCCGCTTTGTGGACGTGCCAAACATCCTCAGTCAGGACGTCCCCATTCCGGGCAGTTCCAACCGTTGACGGCGGTCTTTCGTTGCGTGTCGCGAAGGAGCCTGCCAATGTCGATGATCCACAACCTGCGTGCCGCGGTCCGCCCGTCCCGTCCCTCCCTGCGCAAGGACGGCGGCAGCTACGACACCACCCGCGACCCCTCGACGCCCTCGGCCGTCGTCGACTGCGCCGTCTACCGCGACGGCGCCCGGGTCGACAACCCGAGCCCCTCGAAGACGCCGACCCCGCACGAGGCGATGCGCAAGGTGCGCCGCGACGGCGGCTTCGTGTGGATCGGGCTGCACGAGCCGACGGAGGCCGAATTCTCCGGTATCGCCAGCGAGTTCGGGCTCCACCCGCTCGCCGTCGAGGACGCGATCCAGGCCCACCAGCGGCCCAAGCTGGAGCGGTACGACGACACGCTCTTCACCGTCTTCAAGACCATCCACTACGTCGACCACGCCGAACTCACCGCGAACAGCGAGGTCGTGGAGACCGGCGAGGTGATGTGCTTCACCGGGCGGGACTTCATCATCACCGTCCGGCACGGCGGCCAGGGCTCCCTGCGCGCGCTGCGCCACCGTCTCCAGGACGACCCGGAGCTGCTCGCCAAGGGCCCCTCCGCCGTGCTGCACGCCATCGCCGACCATGTCGTCGACGGCTATGTCGCGGTCGCGGACGCCATGCAGGACGACATCGACGAGGTCGAGACGGAGGTGTTCTCGCCGGGTCGCAAGGGCACCCCGCGCGGTACCGACGCCGGCCGGATCTACCAGCTCAAGCGTGAGGTCCTGGAGTTCAAGCGGGCCGTCTCGCCGCTGCTGCGGCCCATGCAGCTGCTGAGCGAGCGCCCGATGCGGCTGATCGACCCCGACATCCAGAAGTACTTCCGCGATGTCGCCGACCACCTGGCCCGGGTCCATGAGCAGGTGATCGGCTTCGACGAGCTGCTCAACTCGATCCTCCAGGCCAACCTCGCGCAGGCGTCCGTCGCGCAGAACGAGGACATGCGGAAGATCACGTCCTGGGCCGCGATCATCGCCGTACCGACGATGGTCTGCGGGGTCTACGGCATGAACTTCGACTACATGCCCGAGCTGCACTGGAAGTTCGGCTACCCCGTCGTCATGACGGCCATGATCGGCCTCTGCTTCGGCATCCACCGCACGCTGAAGCGGAACGGCTGGCTGTGACGGGGGCTGGTGGCGGCGGGCTTCGTCGTTACGCTCTGCCCATGACTGACACGCTGCTCGACCGGGCCCTCGTCGAGGAGGCCACCAAGAAGTCCGGGCTCATCTGGGTCAAGGGCAACGGCGTGCCCGCGCTGCACGTCGGGGGCCACGGCATCCCGGCCCGGGCGATGTGGCACGTCTGGCACGAGGGCGGGGCCGTCCTGGTCGGCGACGGGCCCGGTGAGCAGCCGCTGCCGGGGCTGGTCGACGGGGCCGAGGCGGAGGTCACCGTCCGCAGCAAGGACAAGGGCGGGCGGCTGGTCGTCTGGGCGGCGACCGTTGTGGAGCTGGCCCCTAAGTCCCCTGAGTGGGAGGCGGCTGTCGCCGAGCTCAAGGGGAAGCGGTTGAACGCGCCGGACGGTGAGGCGATGGTGGAACGGTGGGCGCGGGAATGCCGGGTAGTGCGGTTGGTGCCGTGCGCGGGAGGCTTGCGCCCGCTGCCTGAGGGGTCGTTGGCTGCGCCGCCGGTGCCTACGTCGGCGACTACTCGAGAGGCGATCCCTGCAGGGTTGCCGCGGCTGCTGTTCCGGAAGCGGCGGGGTAAGTAGTTCGTTTGCTGCGGGCCGGTGGGGGCTTGTCGCGCAGTTCCCCGCGCCCCTTATGGGGGGCGTAGCCCCCCATACCCCCCCTCAAGAACTGGGCAGCTGCTGGCCGTAGTCCACCGTCTCGTCCTTCTTCGGTTCCTCCAGGGCGAAGTCCTTGCCCCAGTCGCTCAGCAGCAGCGTTCCCGCGCCGCCCGCGCGGACCAGGCGCAAGGGGTACGGGGAGCCCTCCAGGGAGACGTCCAGGGTGCCGCCGGAGCCCTCGTCGCCGGTGATGCGGATCGTGCGGATGCCCGACTGCTTGTGGTGGCCGTCCGTCGCGAGGCTGCCGTGGAGGGTGAGGAGGCCGTCCAGGAGAACGTTTTTGTCGGTGAAGCCGCTGAACTTCTTGTACGAGGGGTCGCCCGTGGGCACCTTCACGAACAGGCCCCCGAGCTTCTCGGCGGCCGCCGCGTCCGACTCGCTGTCCTCGCCCTTGCCGCCGTCCTCGTGGCTCCAGAACGCGGCGTCGGCCTTCAGGAACAGGTGCTCCCCGACCCGCAGCAGCCGGAACGTCGACCCCTTCGAGGTGACCGAGCCGGTGCCGCCGTCGTCCTTGAGACGCATGTCCAGGGTGTAGGTCGTGCCGTTGGTCACCACGGTTCCGGAGAGCCGTACGGTGTCGGCGGACTCGGCTGCCGTACGGGTCTTCGTCTGGATGGTGTCGGCGGGCAGCTTGCCGACCCCGTTGGTGCCCTCGTCCGGGTCCGAGCTGCATCCCGTGAGTCCTGTCCCCGTCACGACCAGGGCGCACATCGCGCCCACCAGTCCGGCGCTGCGGGTACGGCCACGGGGAATCGCAGACACAGGTGGGGCTGCCTCTCGTACGAGTGTCCTGGGCGGTCTGGACGGCAGCGTACCGGTGCCGTCGGGCCCCGGCGGAGCCAGTCCGTCCGGACCCCCCACCAGGGCGGCGGCGAACCGGACGGGCTAGCCTGAAGCGCATCCGAGCAGGCAATTCGGATACCTGCGGACACAGTCCGACGCGCTTCCCGCAGCGCACACCGAGACAGGAGGCACGGTATGGCGGCGGCCTCTGCCCGTGTCTTCGTCTCACACCTCGCCGGTACGGCCGTCTTCGACCCGAACGGCGACCAGGTGGGCCGGGTACGCGACCTCGTCGCCATGCTGCGCGTCAGCCACCGCCCGCCCCGGCTGCTCGGCCTCGTCGTCGAACTCACCACCAGGCGCCGCGTCTTCATGCCCATGACCCGCGTCACCGGCATCGAGTCCGGCCAGGTCATCACGACGGGCGTACTGAACGTCCGGCGCTTCGAACAGCGCCCCACCGAACGGCTCGTCCTCGGTGAACTCCTCGACCGGCGGGTCACCCTCAACGAGACCGGCGAGGAGGTCACCGTCCTGGATGTGGCGGTACGACAACTGCCGGCCCGCCGGGACTGGGAGATCGAGCGGGTCTTCGTACGGAAGAAGGGCCGCGGCGGAGCCTTCCGGCGCAACACCGGCGAGACGCTGACCGTCGACTGGTCCGCCGTCACCGGGTTCTCCCTGGAGGAGGACGGACAGGGCGCCGAGAGCCTCCTCGCGACCTTCGAGCAGCTGCGCCCCGCCGACCTCGCCAACGTCCTGCACCACCTGTCGCCGAAACGGCGCGCCGAGGTGGCCGCCGCCCTCGACGACGACCGGCTGGCCGACGTACTCGAAGAGCTGCCCGAGGACGACCAGATCGAGATCCTCGGCAAGCTCAAGGAGGAGCGCGCCGCCGACGTCCTGGAGGCGATGGACCCGGACGACGCCGCCGACCTGCTCGGCGAGCTGCCCGAGGACGACCAGGAGCGCCTGCTGAGCCTGATGCAGCCCGCCGACGCGGCCGACATGCGCCGGCTGATGGCGTACCGCGAGGACACGGCGGGCGGTCTGATGACGACCGAGCCGATCGTCCTACGGCCCGACGCGACCGTCGCCGACGCGCTGGCCCGGATCCGCGAGCCCGACCTCTCCCCCGCGCTCGCCGCCCAGGTGTACGTGTGCCGTCCGCCGGACGAGACGCCGACCGGCAAGTACCTGGGCGCGGTCCACTTCCAGCGGCTGCTGCGCGACCCCCCGTACACCCTGGTCGGCTCGCTCGTCGACGACGACCTGCAACCCCTCTCCCCGGACGCCGAACTGCCGGTCGTCGCCGGGTTCTTCGCGACGTACGACATGGTGGCGGCGCCGGTGGTCGACGAGAGCGGGTCGCTGCTGGGCGCGGTGACCGTGGACGACGTACTCGATCACATGCTGCCCGAGGACTGGCGGGAGACGGAGTTCCACCTCGACGAGAGCGCACCACCTTCCGCTGCCGAGGGGGCGGGTGCGCATGACGCCTGAGCGCGAGTCCGGTACGCGCGAGCGTGCGGCCACCGGCGCCACCGCGACCGGCCGGGCCCGGGTCCGGCTCGACCAGCCGCGCGCGCCCCGGCGCCGGATCCTGCCCGAGTGGGACTCGGAGGCCTTCGGACGGCTGTCGGAGCGCATCGCGCGGTTCATGGGCACCGGACGGTTCATCGTCTGGATGACGGTCGTCGTCCTCGTGTGGGTGCTGTGGAACATCTTCGCGCCGGGCGACCTGCGCTTCGACAACTTCCCGTTCATCTTCCTGACCCTGGCGCTGTCCCTCCAGGCGTCCTACGCGGCCCCGCTGATCCTGCTCGCGCAGAACCGGCAGGACGACCGTGACCGCGTCAACCTCGAACAGGACCGCAAGCAGAACGAGCGGTCGATCGCCGACACCGAGTACCTGACCCGGGAGATCGCCTCGCTGCGCGCGGGGCTCGGCGAGGTCGCGACCCGGGACTGGATCCGCTCCGAGCTTCATGACCTGGTCAAGGAGCTGGAGGAACGGTACGAGGAGCGGTACGCGGACGGGCATCCCAAGCACCGTCCCGACCGCCATCCCGGCGGACCTGGCGTATTCCCGGCAGAACGGCCGCGGGGGCGTGACGTAGAAGACCGGTGACGGGCTTTCCGGGGGCCGTGTGCGGCGCCGTACCATCGTGGTTATGGCTACGGAAGACGCGGTGCGTGAAGCACTGGCGACGGTGAACGACCCCGAGATCCAGCGACCCATCACCGAACTGGGGATGGTGAAGTCGGTGGTCATCGGCGCGGACGGGGCGGTCGCGGTCGCCGTGTACCTGACGGTCTCCGGCTGCCCGATGCGCGACACGATCACGAAGAACGTGACGGAGGCGGTCTCGCGGGTCGAGGGCGTCACGCGCGTCGACGTCGAACTCGACGTCATGAGCGACAACCAGCGCAAGGAACTGGCGTCCGCCCTGCGCGGCGGCCAGGCCGAGCGCGAGGTCCCCTTCGCCAAGCCCGGCTCCCTCACGCGCGTGTACGCGGTCGCGTCCGGCAAGGGCGGTGTCGGCAAGTCGTCGGTCACCGTCAACCTGGCGGCGGCGATGGCGGCCGACGGCCTCAAAGTGGGCGTCGTCGACGCCGACATCTACGGCCACAGCGTGCCGCGCATGCTGGGCGTGGAGGGCCTGCCGACGCAGGTCGAGAACATGATCATGCCGCCGTCCTCGCACGGCGTGAAGGTCATCTCCATCGGTATGTTCACCCCGGGCAACACCCCGGTCGTCTGGCGCGGCCCGATGCTCCACAGGGCCCTCCAGCAGTTCCTGTCGGACGTGTTCTGGGGCGACCTTGACGTCCTGCTCCTGGACCTCCCGCCGGGCACGGGCGACATCGCGATCTCCGTCGCCCAGCTGGTCCCGAACGCCGAGATCCTCGTCGTGACGACGCCTCAGCAGGCGGCGGCCGAGGTGGCCGAGCGCGCGGGCGCCATCGCCGTACAGACCCACCAGAAGATCGTCGGCGTGGTCGAGAACATGGCCGGCCTGCCCTGTCCCCACTGCGACGAGATGGTCGACGTCTTCGGCACGGGCGGCGGCCAGACCGTCGCCGACGGCCTGACCCGCACAACCGGGGCGACGGTCCCGGTCCTCGGCTCCATCCCCATCGACGTCCGCCTCCGAGAGGGCGGCGACGACGGCCGCCCGGTCGTCCTCTCCGACCCCGACTCCCCGGCAGGCGCATCCCTCCGCGCCATCGCAGGCAAACTGGGAGGCAGGCAGCGGGGCCTGTCGGGCATGTCGCTGGGCATCACCCCACGGAACAAGTTCTAACCGGGGGGCGAGCGGGGCTTTTGCCTTTAGGGGCGCGGGGAACTGCGCGACAAGCCACGACGGCGCAGCACTCGCCACACAACCCCAGCCCCCACAACGAAGGGGCGCCGCAAACAACCGGCGCCCCAAAACCTCACGCGTACACGCCAATATCCTTGATCACGGCGAAGCCAAGACCGTACGCACTCATCCCCCGCCCATACGCCCCCACATGCACCCCCTCCTGAGTCGACCCGGCCAGCACCCACCCGAACTCCGACTCCCGGTAGTGGAACGGCGTAGGCACCCCGTCCACCGGCAGGGACAACGTCGACCAGTCGGACCCGCCGAGATCGTCCGCGAGGACCCACGCCGTCTCGGTCTGCTGGTCGAGCCAGTCGTCCCGCAGGGTGTGGTCCATCTGCCCGGGCCAGGTGAAGGACAGCAGCCCCACCCCGGCCAGCCAAGCCGCCGACGACACCGAGGTGGCCTCCAGCAGCCCCGTCCCGTCCGCACTGCGCCGTACGGGGTTGGCGGCCACGGTGACGACCACCGCGAACCGCTCCTTGTCCTCCCCCATGGCCTCGTGCCGTACGGAGGGTTCGTCGCCGTGCCCGATCGAACCGTGCTCGACGGCACCGTCGGCCGCCGTACCCACCTGCATCAGCCAGCGCGGTCCCGTGAAGGCCTCGTCGAGGCCGTACCAAGGGAAGGGCGCCAGCAGATAGCCGTCAACCGTGCGCCGGGCGGAGGGGACCTGTTGTCCGCCCTCCGCGGCCGGCGCCTGTGCGCCCACCCGACTTGTCGTCTCCATGTACCCGGACGCCTCCTCGTTCTCGTCGGCCCGGAACGGCCCGCCCCCCTTCGGGCGGCGCTGCTGGCCGATGTACGGCCCCACAACAACTCGGCAGCATAGCCACCCCGCTCCGAGCAGCAGGGAAAGCGCCCGGCGCGTGGGCCGCGCAGACGTCCGGATCGGGCCGTCCGAGGCCCAGTCGGAGTATGAATCACGTCACGCGCACACGGACATGTGCACGCAGGCGTACGACGATCAGGTGGCGTCCGCGTCGTAGGGCGGGCGCTCGTCCGCCTCGGGCTTCTTCGTCATGTCGACGGTGCCGCCGGAGGAACCGGACGCAGTGGTGGAGCCCGATGAAGAGGAGTCGGCATCGCGGCCGTGCACCGCGTCCGTCACCTCGGCCATCTCCTTCTTCAGGTCGAAGCCGTTGCGGATCTCCTTGAGCCCCAGCTCGTCGTTGTCCAGCTGCTTGCGGATGAACGTCTTGGGGTTCAGGTCCTCGAACTCGAAGTCCTTGAACTCCGGGCCCAGTTCCTGGCGGATGTCCTGCTTCGCGCCCTCCGAGAACTCCCGGATCTTGCGGATGGTGCGCGTGACGTCCTGGATCATCTTCGGAAGCTTCTCCGGACCGAAGACGAGCACAGCGAGGAGCACGAGCGTCACCAGCTCGAGCGGTCCTATGTCATTGAACACCTGAAGCTCCTTGCGAGTCCTCGGTCCTCGGCCCTCGGTGGTCCGTGCGGTCTTCGCGGTCTTCCGTGGTCCGGGCCGGTTCCACGGTACCCGGCCATCCTGTCCCACCGGTACCGTCCGGGGGCCGAAGAGTGCGTGTACGAGACCGGTTTTCCGCGATGTTTGCCTAGTGGGAGGCGGTGCGGGCCCGTCACCTGTGACGTTTCTGTCAGTTACCGCCGGAGGAGCCCAGGACGAGGGAGATCGTCCGTTCCCTGCCGCCGCGCAACAGGGACAGTTCCAGCCGGTCGCCTGGGCGGTGGGCGCGGATCTTAACGATCAGTTCCTCGCCGGAGTGGACGCGCCGATCGTCGACCTCGGTGATGATGTCGCCGGCCTCCAGGCCCGCCCGGTCGCCGGGGCCGCCGGTGGTGACCGCGGGCCCGCCGTCGTTGCCCTCGGTGCCGACGCGGGCGCCGTCGCCGGAGTAGTCCATGTCGAGGGTGACGCCGATGACGGGGTGGGTCGCCTTCCCGGTGTTGATCAGTTCCTCGGCGACGCGTTTGCCCTGGTTGATGGGTATGGCGAAGCCGAGCCCGATCGACCCGGACTGTGCGCCGTCCAGCCCCGAGCCGCTGTCGGCGGAGCGGATCGCGGAGTTGATCCCGACGACCCTGGCCCGGGCGTCGAGCAGCGGGCCGCCGGAGTTGCCCGGGTTGATGGGAGCGTCGGTCTGGAGCGCGTCGACGTACGACACGTCGCTGCCGTCCCCGCTCTCGCCCCCGGCGGTGATGGGCCGTTCCTTGGCGCTGATGATGCCGGACGTGACGGTGTTGGCTAGGTCGAAGGGGGCCCCGATGGCGACGACGGGGTCGCCCACCGCCACGTTGTCGGAGTTCCCGAGGACCACCGGCTGGAGCCCGTCGACGTCACTCACCTTGACGACGGCCAGGTCGTATCCGCTGTCCCGTCCGACGACCTCGGCCTCGGCGGTCTCGCCGCCGCTGAACGTCACGGTTATCGCGCCGTCGGCACCGGCGGGTTCGACGACGTGGTTGTTGGTGAGGATGTGTCCCCGGCCGTCGAGCACGAACCCGGTACCGGTGCCCTCGGCCTCGTCGCCGCGCACATGCAGGGTCACCACGCTGGGCAGCGCACGCGCCGCGATCCCGGCCACGCTGTCCGGTGCCCGTCCGACGGACTCGTCGCTCGCGGTCTGCGGCAGCTGGATCCGCTCACCGCCCCCGCCGTGCCGCTCCAGATACGACCCGACGGCGCCACCGACACCTCCGGAGAGCAGCGCGATCAGCACGGCCCCGACCACCAGCCCACGCTTCCGCGCCCCGGGCCGGGCATCGACGGGCGCGGATCCGTTCTGCTGGAGCGGCTGAAGGGACTGCAGGGGCGAGGCCGACCAAGGGTCGTAGCGCTGCCAGGGGTTGGGTCCGGAGCCGGTCTCGGGAGGGGCGGGAGGCGGGGCAGGAGCCTCGGGTACGTCGGACACGTCTTCCGGTACCTCGGACAGCCCCGGGGGCGTCAGCGGCCCCGGTACGGCCGTACCGTGCGCCGGGGTCATCGCGGGGTGCTGGACCGGCGGAGCGGGCGCCCAGGGGCCGGGATGGCCGTAGGGCGGGGTGCTGTAGGGATCGGGGTCGTGGAGGGGCTGGGGCGGCCCGGACTGAGGCGGTTCGGGCGGGAGGTCCGGCTGGGCGGCGGGCGCGGCTTCGGGTACCCCAGGTGCTCCGGACCCGTCCGACGCTCCAGGCACCGTCACGGGAGGCGGCAACTCGAAGTCGCCGTCACCGTCGGCCCCCGCCACAACCTCTGCGGAAGCCACACCCTCCTCGGAGGACAGCCGCGCCTCGGCGGCCGAAACCTCCTGGCCGGAAACCGACGCCTCCTGACCCGGCGGCGCCGACTCCTCCTGAGGCCGGTTCCACCACTTGGCCTTCGCGGGCTTCCCCTCGTTCATGCTCTCCCCACACCTGGCCCGCTGTTGTGCGGCCCGCACCTCGGATTCAACCAGGTTCGTGGGGTCAGCGGACGGTGTCCGTGGAGGAAGGGGACGGTGAGGGGGACGAGTCGGGCGCCGGTGCCATGAGCAGGCCCTGGACGGCCACTTCGGGCGCCGTGGACCAGGAGGTCAGGGCGACCTGCGGGGCCTCCAGTGGGCGTATCAGCGGGGACAGCACCGCGGCGGCGGCCACGACGGGCGTGGTCAGCGGATGCATGG
Organism: Streptomyces sp. GQFP; assembly: GCF_021545335.1. GTDB lineage: Bacteria > Actinomycetota > Actinomycetes > Streptomycetales > Streptomycetaceae > Streptomyces. The sequence goes on from NZ_CP089312.1 coordinate 3,111,889, forward strand.
CCTCGCGCTCCCGGCTCCCGGAGGCCGGTGCCGGCACGCCGGGCAGCAGCGGCGCGGACGCCCCTGTCGACGCCACCGGCGCCTGCCCGAACGTCCCCTGCCCGAACCCCTGCGAGAGCAGCGGACCGACCGAGCGGCGCCGCTGGCTGTCGGGAGCCGTCGCGGCTCCCCCGCCCTGCGGACGCATCGGCGTCACATTGCTGCCCCCGGAGGTGCCTCGGGCCTCTGCCGTGTCGCCGGGAACGCCCGTCGACACCCCGCCCAGCGCGATCGCGGCCAGCGACACCGCACCGGCGGCGGCGAACGCGAACCGCAGGCCGCGCGAGGACGAGCGGTCGGCGTCGTGACGACCGACGTCATGGATACGGAAACCCCGGCCGGGGGCGGGCGGCGGAAGGACGGAGGTGTGCGGCCGGGCCGGGACGTACCCGAACCCTTCGCCTCTCACCCCGAAGACTCCTGAGCCGGCTCCTGGACCCCCGGGGAACGCGGAAAGCCCGTCGGAGAACCCTCCCCCGCCCAGCGGCGAGCCGCCGGAGTCGGAATCACCTCCGCCGGGCAGGCCCTGGAGGCGGGCCAGGAAGCTCTCGGAGGGCGGTGGCGGGGCCATCTCCGCGAAGACGTTCTTCAGACGGCGCTGTGCGTCGGCCTCCGACTTGCACTTCGGACAGGTGGCCAGGTGCGCCAGGACGCGTTCACGCGTCTCATGACCGAGTTCTCCGTCCACAAGGGCGGAGAGGCGGTCTCCCAGATGCTGCTCTGCCAGACGACGCTCGGCAGAGTACGGCCGCGATCCACTCACGCGCTCGCGCCCCCTCCTCCCAGCGCGGCCACCCGTGGCACCGCGAAGCGGCGCTCGGCACGGGCCTCCGGAGAGCGGTGCGCGAGGGCCTTGCGGAGCTGGGAGCGGCCTCGGTGGATACGGGAGCGGACGGTGCCGAGCTTCACGCCGAGAGTCGCGGCGATCTCCTCGTACGACAGTCCCTCGATGTCACAGAGGACGACGGCGGCGCGGAACTCGGGCGCGAGGGTGTCCAGCGCCTGCTGGACGTCCGCGTCGAAGTGCGCGTCGTTGAAGACCTGCTGCGGGGACGGCTCACGGCTGGGCAGACGCTCGGCCGCGTCGTCACCGAGGGCGTCGAAACGGATGCGCTGCTTGCGGCGGACCATGTCCAGGAAGAGGTTGGTGGTGATGCGGTGCAGCCAGCCCTCGAAGGTGCCGGGCGTGTACGTCGACAGCGAGCGGAAGACGCGGACAAAGACCTCCTGGGTGAGGTCCTCGGCGTCGTGCTGGTTGCCGGTGAGGCGGTATGCCAGGCGGTAGACACGGCCGCTGTGCGTGCTGACGATCTCCTCCCACGTGGGCGGAGTCCACGCCTGCCCGTCCGCGTCGGTGGAGAAGGTCGCGGTCTGGGCTCGGTCAGCGGCGTGGCTGGGGTCAGCAGCAGTGTTGTTCACGGATTTCGGCCTGCCCGCTGATCCGAGAAGACGCCGGAGCGCTCCTCCCCGATCCACAGGCGCAGCCGCACCTCCCCTGTCGGCTCTGGTGGTGACCAGTGGAGCACCTACCATAGCCACCTCGCCCGTTAGCTCCGGATAAGCGGTTTTACGAGAAATTGATCTGCGCTGATACGGCTCGGCGGGCCGCGTGAGCACCTGTCCCGCGCCCTCCGCATACCCTGCGTTCTCAGCCTTCTCGGTGTGCTGGTCCATCCGCTTGTCCCCCTGGTCCTCAGCCTGTCTGTCCCACCTCGTCCCGCACCCCTCTAAACGCCCGGTCCCATCTGCGGGTTCCCGGCAGCAACGGATACAGTCACGCCCAGGCAACTGCGGGGACAGGAGAGGGTCATTACCGGCAACCGGCAGACGAGCTGGGCGTTCGCCGACGCCTTTGTCGCCGAGGACGAAGCACAGCTCTGGGCCCGTGACCGGGCCCGCGAGGCAGGGCTGCGCTCGGTGGCGCCCAGCACGGGCGCCGCGCTACGGCTGCTGGCCGCCTCCGTGGACGCGAAGTCGGTGGCGGAGATCGGGACCGGGACGGGCGTCTCGGGGATGTACCTCCTGCAGGGCATGCGCGCGGACGGTGTCCTGACCACGGTCGACCCCGAGCCGGACCACCAGCAGTTCGCCCGCCAGGCCTTCCGCGCGTCCGGCTTCGCCAGCAATCGCGCCCGCTTCATCCCGGGCCGCGCCCTGGACGTGCTGCCCCGGCTCGCGGACGCCGGCTACGACCTCGTGTTCTGCGACGGCGACCGGCTGGAGAGCCTCGACTACCTAGCTGAATCGTTGCGTCTGCTCCGTACGGGTGGCCTGGTGGTCTTCGAGGGCGTCTTCGCCAACGGCAGGACGGTCGATTCGGGGCCCCAGCCCACCGAGGTCATACGGCTGCGGGAGCTGCTGCGCGCGGTGCGCGAGAGCCAGGAGCTGGTGTCGTCCCTGCTCCCCGTGGGCGACGGTCTGCTGTGCGCGGTCAAGCGCTGAGGGCAGCGCTGGGGGCAGGGCCTGGGCAAAACAGTGCCCCGGCACCGTGTGTTCACGGTGCCGGGGCAGCTGAAAGGGTATGGACGCGTCCGCGCGTCAGCCGACGACCTTCTTGAGGGCATCGCCCAGCGCGTCGGCCTCGTCAGGGGTCAGCTCGACGACGAGTCGACCGCCGCCTTCGAGCGGAACGCGCATGACGATGCCCCGCCCCTCCTTTGTCACCTCGAGCGGGCCATCGCCCGTCCGCGGCTTCATGGCCGCCATGCTCGTTCCCCTTCCTGAAACCAGCTCATCGTCGCCGACGGCCCCTTAGGAGGGCACGCCCATCCCCTCATGGGACGAACGTCACCGGCATCGAACACATTGCTTCCAAGCCATTATCCCGCATCTCAGGACCCTATGACCAACATCAGTCGGCATCGCTTGGGCAACGCGCGCGATCAAAACCACTCAATTCGCCGATGTGACTGCGATACTTCGCCGCCGCGCGGACCCGCGCCGCCGCCGGACGGACGAGAATTCTTTGACGCAGGTCACATGACCGGCCCTCTCCTGGGACCGCGATCTCCGCCATGCTGTCCTGCGACGACCGAGCCGCGACACCCACTGGAGGGGACCCCCATGGCCGACACCGTGCTCTACGAGGTGCACGACGGACTGGCGACGATCACGCTGAACCGCCCCGAGGCGATGAACGCGCTGAGCATCGCGACCAAGGTCGCACTCCGGGAGGCGGTCCAGGCGGCGGCCACGGACGGCGCCGTACGGGCGGTGCTGCTGACCGCGGCCGGGGACCGGGCGTTCTGTGTGGGCCAGGACCTCAAGGAGCACATCGGGCTTCTGGCGGCCGATCGCGAGGCCGGCACGGGTCAGACCATGACGACGGTCCGCGAGCACTACAACCCCATCGTGCGGGCCCTGACGGGCATGCCCAAGCCGGTGGTGGCGGGCGTGAACGGCGTCGCGGCCGGGGCCGGCTTCGGTTTCGCGCTCGCCGCCGACTACCGGGTCGTCGCGGACACGGCGGCCTTCAACACGTCGTTCGCGGGCGTGGCGCTGACCGCCGACTCGGGCGTCTCCTGGACGCTCCCGCGCGTGGTCGGCCCCGGGCGCGCCGCGGACCTGCTCCTGTTCCCGCGCAGCATCAAGGCGCAGGAGGCGTACGAGCTGGGCATCGCGAACCGGGTCGTCCCCGCGGCGGACCTGCGGGCCGAGGCCGAGAAGACGGCACGGGCCCTGGCCGACGGCCCGACAGTGGCGTACGCGGCCCTCAAGGAGGCCGTGGCCTACGGCTTCTCCCACTCCCTGGAGGAGACCCTGGAGAAGGAGGACGAACTCCAGGCACACGCGGGCGCGTCGGAGGACCACGCGATCGCGGTACAGGCGTTCGTCAACAAGGAGAAGCCGAAGTACTTGGGGCGGTGAGTTCCCTTTTTGGGGTGGGGAGCGCCGTTGAGAGCTGCGGGTCCGGTGGGGGCTGGTCGCGCAGTTCCCCGCGCCCCTTAAAGGGCGCTTCTCGCGACGCACGTCGCCAAGTGGTCGTCGACCAGCCCGCAGGCCTGCATCAAGGCGTACGCCGTCGTCGGGCCCACGAAACGCAGGCCCCGCTTCTTCAGGGCCTTCGACAGGGCGGTCGACTCGTCGGTGACCGCGGGGACGTCGGCGAGGGTCTTGGGGACCGGGCGGGTGGCCGGGTCCGGGGCGTGGGACCAGATCAGCTCGTCCAGTTCCCCGGGGGCCCAGTCCGCGAGCACGCGCGCGTTGGCGATCGTCGCGTCGATCTTCGCGCGGTTGCGGATGATGCCTGCGTCGGCGAGGAGCCGTTCGCGGTCGACGTCCGTGAAGACCGCGACGGAGGCGATCCTGAAGCCGGCGAAGGCGGTACGGAAGCCCGGCCGGCGGCGCAGGATGGTGATCCACGAGAGACCGGACTGGAAGGCCTCCAGGGAGAGCCGTTCGAAGAGGGCCTCGTCGCCGTGGACCGGGCGCCCCCACTCCTCGTCGTGGTACGCGACGTAGTCCTCCGTGGACAGCGCCCAGGGGCAGCGCAGAGCGCCGTCGGGCCCGGCGAGGGCCTCGCCGGGCCCGGCGCTCACTGCTCGCTCCCCTGGGCCGGCTTGTCCATGGCGACCCGCGACGCGGCCTGGGCGCCGGACAGCGCGGACTCCAGGTCGGCGATACGGGCGTCCCGCTCGGCGAGTTCGGCGCCGAGGCGGGTGAGCGCGTCGTCGACGTCCGACATGCGGTAGCCACGGGCGGCGACCGGGAAGCGGAGGGACTCGACGTCGCCGCGGTCGACCGGACGGTCGAGCGGCAGCGGGTCCTGGAGCCGCTCGGGCGCGGTCTCCGGCAGGACGGCGTTCTCGCCGCCGCCCACCACGGCCAGCGTCACCGCGGCGACCACGACGGCGAGCGCGACGACCAGGAACAAGAACATCAACATCGCTGGTTCCCCATGGATTTCGGATGGATCGGAAGAAGCAGGTGCATCGGGCGGACCGGTGGATCGGGTGGATCGGGTGGATCGGACCGATGGGCGGTGCCTCAGCCCATGCGGCAGGGTCCGATCGTGCCATGCGAATCTGGCAGTCATGGCCGCAGGCGGCCGAATACCGGGAACGTACTAGGAGAGGTCACAGGCGATGCTCAGACTGGGCAGGCGTGAATTCGGCGCGCACGAGCCGGTGATCATGGCGATCGTGAACCGGACCCCGGACTCCTTCTACGACCAGGGAGCCACCTTCCGCGACGAGCCCGCGCTCACGCGCGTGGAGCAGGCGGTGTCAGAGGGTGCTGCCATCATCGACATCGGCGGGGTGAAGGCGGGACCCGGCGAGGAGGTGACGGCGGAGGAGGAGGCGCGGCGGACGGTCGGCTTCGTGGCGGAGGTGCGGCGCCGGTTCCCCGACGTGGTCATCAGCGTGGACACCTGGCGGGCGGACGTGGGCGAGGCCGTGTGCGAGGCGGGGGCGGATCTGCTGAACGACGCGTGGGGCGGCGTCGATCCGCGGCTCGCGGAGGTCGCGGGGCGGTACGGGGTGGGGCTGGTGTGTACGCACGCGGGCGGTGCGGAGCCGCGGACTCGTCCGCATCGGGTGGAGTACGAGGATGTCATGGCCGACATCCTCCGGGTGACCGTCGGGCTGGCCGAGCGGGCGGTCGCTCTGGGGGTGCCCCGGGAGTCGGTGATGATCGATCCGGGGCATGACTTCGGGAAGAACACGCGGCACAGTCTGGAGGCGACTCGGCGGCTGGGGGAGATGGTGGAGACGGGGTGGCCTGTGCTGGTGTCGCTGTCCAACAAGGACTTCGTGGGCGAGACGTTGGACCGGCCGGTGAAGGAGCGGCTGGTGGGGACGTTGGCGACGACGGCGGTGTCGATGTGGCTGGGGGCGCGGGTGTACCGCGTCCACGAGGTCGCGGAGACGCGCCAGGTACTGGACATGGTGACGTCGATCGCGGGCCACCGTCCGCCGGCGGTGGCGCGGAGGGGGCTGGCGTAGGGCTTTCCTCGCCCCCGCCGCCCCTACCCGTCCCATCCTCGGGGGCTGCCGCCCCCGAACCCCCGCTCCGGCCCTGAACGGGCCTTGTCCTCAAACGCCGGACGGGCTGACTACCCAGCCCGTCCGGCGTTTGAGGACGAGCGCGTTCAGCGCGATAGGGGGGTCTGGGGGCGCAGCCCCCAGGGATGGGAACGGGTAAGGGCGGCGGGGGCGAAGGAAACGCTGCTCAAGCCCAGCGCTAGCGTCCCGCCTCCTTCGACACCAGTGCCACCGCCTCGTCCACGTCGTCCGTGACGTGGAACAGCATCAGGTCCTTCTCCGAGGCCTTGCCCTGGGCGATCAGGGTGTTCGTGAGCCAGTCGATCAGGCCGCCCCAGTACTCGCTCCCGAACAGCACGATCGGGAAGCGTGTCACCTTCTGCGTCTGGACCAGGGTCAGCGCCTCGAAGAGTTCGTCCAGGGTGCCGAGACCCCCGGGCAGGACCACGAAGCCCTGCGCGTACTTCACGAACATCATCTTGCGGACGAAGAAGTAGCGGAAGTTGAGGCCGATGTCGACGTAGGGGTTCAGCCCCTGCTCGAAGGGCAGCTCGATACCCAGCCCCACCGAGACGCCCTTCGCCTCGCACGCACCCTTGTTGGCCGCCTCCATCGCCCCCGGGCCACCGCCTGTGATGACGGCAAAGCCCGCCTCCACCAGACCCCGGCCGAGGCGGACCCCCGCCTCGTACTCCGGCGAGTCCACCTTCGTACGCGCCGACCCGAACACACTGATCGCGGGCGGGAGTTCGGCGAGCGTGCCGAAGCCCTCGATGAACTCCGACTGGATGCGCAGCACCCGCCAGGGGTCCGTGTGGACCCAGTCGGAGGGACCGCCCGCGTCGAGGAGACGCTGGTCGGTGGTGCTCGCCTGGACCTGCCCGCGCCTGCGCAGCACCGGTCCGAGCCGCTGCTCCTCCGGTGGCTGCTTGCTGCCCTCGGGGTTGCCGGTAGCCATGGCCGCTCCCTTCCTCCGCTTGCTGTGGTTCCACCTCAGCGTAGATCTCCGCCGGTTACGGACGGGGGACGTGAGCATGTCCGCCATGAAGCGCCGTCCCGGCCTTCCTGTGTGGTCAGGACGTCAGCCAGGCCCGCAGTCGTTCCTCGCCCGCCAGGATCTTTCCGGTTTCCACCCGTTCGTCCCGCTTGTGCGCCAAGTGGGGGTTCCCGGGGCCGTAGTTGACGGCCGGGATGCCGAGCGCGCTGAAGCGCGACACGTCCGTCCAGCCGTACTTGGGCTGCGGGGTGCCGCCCACCGCCTCGATGAAGGCCGCCGCGGCCGGGTGGGAGAGACCCGGCAGGGCCGCGCCGCTGTGGTCGTCCACCACGAACTCCGTCACCCCGCAGTCCGCGAAGACCTCCCGCACGTGCGCCAGCGCCTCCTCCTCCGAACGGTCGGGCGCGTAGCGGAAGTTGACCGTCACCACGCACTCGTCGGGGATGACGTTGCCCGCCACCCCGCCCCCGATCCGGACCGCGTTGAGCCCCTCCCGGTACTCCAGGCCGTCGATCACCGGGTAACGCGGCTTGTACGAGGCCAGCTTGGCCAGGATCGGGGCCGCCGCGTGGATCGCGTTGGAGCCCATCCAGCTGCGCGCCGAGTGGGCCCGCTCGCCCGCCGTCTTCAGCAGCACCCGCAGCGTGCCCTGGCAGCCGCCCTCCACCTGGCCGTCGGACGGTTCGAGGAGCACCGCGAAGTCCCCCTCCAGCCACTCCGGGTGGGCCTCGGCGACATGCTTGAGCCCGTTCAGTTCGGCCGCGACCTCTTCCTGGTCGTAGAAGACGAACGTGAGGTCCCTGTTCGGCGCCGGCACCGTGGCCGCGATCCGCAGCTGCACCGCGACCCCCGACTTCATGTCGCACGTCCCGCAGCCCCACAGCACCCCGTCCTCGTCGAGCCGCGAGGGGACGTTGTCGGCGATCGGCACCGTGTCGATGTGGCCGGCCAGGATCACGCGTTCCGTGCGGCCCAGGTTCGTCCGGGCGACGACGTTGTTGCCGTACCGCTCGACCGTGAGGTGCGGCAGGGCACGCAGAGCCGTCTCGATCGCGTCCGCGAGGGGCTTCTCGCTGCCGCTCTCCGAGGGGAAGTCGACGAGCCACGCGGTCAGGCGAGCGGCGTCCAGCGTGAGGTCAAGCGGTGTGTCGGCCATGCCGACGACCCTAACGCGCCGTCCGGTCACGCCACCGCACAGCTCGGGAACAGCACCGGCACAGCACGGGCAGCGCCCCACACCGTCCCCTCACCCCCTTCCGACCACCCTCCGACCTCCCTCCTCGCCGAACACGGAAACCGCGGACCCTACTCTCCAGTACCTTGTACGGATGCCGGAGCCGTCCCCCCACCACAAGCGTCGTGGCCGCCTCCTCCGTCGTGGGGCGTCCTTCCTGGTCCTGCTCGCCGTCGCGGGCTATCTCGCGGTGCAGTACGTCACCGGCGGGACCGGAGATCCGGCCTGCGAGGTCGTCTCGGCCGACGGTGACGGAACCGCGTACGAGTTCACCCCCGAGCAGGCGGTCAACGCGGCGACGATCACCGCGGTCGGCACCGCGCGCGGGTTGCCCGAACGGGCCGTGGCCATCGCGCTGGCGACCGCCCTCCAGGAGTCGGGACTGCGCAACATCACCCACGGCGACCGGGATTCGCTGGGCCTGTTCCAGCAACGCCCCTCGCAGGGCTGGGGCACCGAGAAGGAGATCCTGGACCCGACCTACTCGGCGGGCGAGTTCTACGAGCATCTCGTCAAGGTCTCCGGCTATGAGCGCCTCCCGCTCACCGTGGCCGCGCAGCGCGTGCAGCGCAGCGGCTACCCGGAGGCGTACGCGAAGCACGAGCCGGACGCCACGCTGCTGGCGGCGGCCCTGACCGGCCGCGCGGCGGCCACCCTGACCTGCCAGGGCCGCCTGGACACCACCCCGACCGGCGGCCCGGACGCCGTACGCGCGGCGCTCGTACGGGACTTCGGCCGCGATGTGCTCACCGTGGCCGCCGCGGAGGTGGGCCGCAAGACCGCCGCAACCCCCACACCCTCCCCCTCCTCGACCCCCCACTCCACCGTGACGCTTCCGGTGCCCTCGGACAGCGACACGGCCGCCGGGACGACGGTCGAGCAGCGTGGCTGGCAGCTGGCGCACTGGGCGGTGGCGAACTCCTCCGCGCTGCACATCGAGAACGTCACGTACGCGGGCCGCCGCTGGACGGCCGGCAACACCGACAGCGAGTGGCGCCCGACGGGCACACGGGCGAGCTCGGACGTGGTCCTGATCGTCACCGCGCGGTAGTACGGGCAGGAGTGCGGGGAGTCCCCCGTACGGGTTACTCCTGCCGGGCCCCGGCAGGAGTCCGCCCGGGTTTTCGCCGAGTCACTCCCACATCCGCCCACTGTCCGTCAAAACCCTTGCGGACAAAGGGCTGTAGCGCGCCACAAGCATTCACCCGACTTTCGGACCGGGTGCCCTTTGCCCACTTTTATCCGCAGGCGATAATGCGACGCATTGCCAACTCTTTACATTCGGGCGCCGCAACCTTCAGGGGCCTTCGAGCGGTAGTCACTGCGTCCGAGTCCGGACGATCAACAGTCAACCGACACTCAGGAGCATCATGTCCCTTCCCCTGACCCGCCGGATCGCCCGTGCTGCGCTGCTCGTCGCAGCGGGAGCGGCAGCCGGGGTCGGTGCGGCCGGTTCCGCCAGCGCGGCGCCGGCCGGTCTGCCGGCCACCCCGAACCTCGGCGGTCTGACCGCCCTGGACACGGCGAACGTCGACGCGGTCACGAAGGCCGTGCCGACGACGGCCGGCGGTGACGTCCTCGGCGACACCGCGAAGACCGCGACGAAGGGCGGCCTGCCGACGGACGCGCTCCCGACGAAGGGCCTGCCCGGCGCCGGCCAGCTGCCCCTGCAGGGCCTGCCGCTGGGCTGACCCGAGCGCGGTGACCAGGTGATGGCGGAGGGGCCCGGGGATCTTCCCCGGGCCCCTCCGTCGTACAGCGGCACTGGCCCAGCAATGACTCTTTACAGGCGCGCGACCGCCGCCGCCACCCGCTCGTCCGTCGCCGTCAGGGCCACGCGGACGAAGGTCTCGCCCGCCGTGCCGTAGAAGTCGCCCGGTGCGACCAGGATGCCCAGGTCGGCGAGGTGGGCGACGGTGTCCCAGCAGGACTCCTCGCGGGTGGCCCACAGGTAGAGGCTGGCCTCGCTGTGCTCGATGCGGAAGCCGTGGCGTACGAGGGCCTCGCGCAGGGCCGTACGACGGGCCGTGTACCGCTCGCGCTGCTCGGCGACGTGTGTGTCGTCGCCGAGGGCGGCCACGACCGCCGCCTGGGTGGGCGCCGAGGTCATCATGCCGCCGTGCTTGCGGATCTGGAGGAGCGGGCCGAGGACCTCCGGGTCACCGGCGAGGAACGCCGCCCGGTAGCCGGCGAGGTTGGAGCGCTTGGAGAGGGAGTGGACGGACACGATCCCCTCGTACGAGCCGCCGCACACGTCCGGGTGCAGTACGGAGACCGGGTCCGCCTCCCAGCCCAGCTCGATGTAGCACTCGTCGGAGAAGATCAGCACGCCGTGCTCGCGGGCCCAGGCGACCGTCCGGGTCAGCTCCTCCTTGCTCAGCACCCGGCCCGTGGGGTTCGAGGGCGAGTTGAGCCAGAGGAGCTTCAGGTTGGTGGGGTCCAGCTCGGTCGGGTCGTCGTAGACCTCGTACTCGGCACGGGCCAGGCGGGCGCCCACCTCGTACGTCGGGTACGCGAGGCGCGGGTAGGCGACCTTGTCGCCCGGGCCCAGGCCCAGCTGGGTCGGGAGCCAGGCGACCAGTTCCTTCGAGCCGACGATCGGCAGGACGTGGCGGTGGGTGATGTCCCGGGCGCCGAGGCGTCGCTCGACCCAGCCGGTGAGCGCGTCGCGCAGCTCGGGCGTGCCCCAGACGGTCGGGTAGCCCGGCGAGTCGGCCGCCGCGACCAGCGCTTTCTGGATCAGCTCGGGGACCGGGTCGACCGGCGTGCCGACCGACAGATCGACGATGCCGTCCGGGTGCGCGGCGGCCGTCTTCTTGTACGGCTCCAGCTTGTCCCAGGGGAAGGCGGGGAGGCGGTCGGAGACTGCGGAGGACACGATTACTGGCTCACTTTCGTACGTACGGCAAACGCCTCGGTCCCGTACGGCGATCATGATCAAAGGCGATCAGGCCGTACGGGACCGAGGCGGCGCGGGCTCTGCGGGCCGCTCTCAGCCGTTCTGCGGCGGCAGCGCGGCGATGAAGGGGTGATCGCGCTCGATCAGGCCCAGCTTGCTGGCGCCACCGGGCGAGCCGAGCTCGTCGAAGTACTCGACGTTCGCCTTGTAGTAGTCCTTCCACTCCTCCGGAGTGTCGTCCTCGTAGAAGATCGCCTCGACCGGGCAGACCGGCTCACAGGCACCACAGTCGACGCATTCGTCCGGGTGGATGTACAAGGACCGGGAGCCCTCGTAGATGCAGTCGACCGGGCACTCTTCGATGCACGCCTTGTCCTTGACGTCGACACAAGGCTGCGCGATGACGTAGGTCACGCTGTCGTTCCTCCTCGATAGGGCGCTGGCGAGCCGTCTTCAGGCCCCGCCACCTGGCGCGCGGGAGCGCGGCGTCGTCGATGCCCGCACCTAGTATCTCCGTTCCTGGGCATGATCCATACAGGAGGGGTGAACTGACCTGTGGAAATCTCTGCCGCCGGCCGTCTCGAGGTCCGTATCACCGCTGCTGACGTGGGCAAACGTGTCTCCGTTCGACGACTGAACGAAGAAGTCACCGATAGTGAGAAGTTCACCGACACGGTGGGTGTTCTCACATCATGGGACGAAGTCGCGGGTGTGCTTCTGATCACACGGCGCGACGGCGAGCGCGTCCGGGTCGCGGCAGCGTCCCTGGTCGCGGGCAAAGTGGTCCCGGCGGCCCCCGCCCGCCGGCGCGGTCCCGCCGCCTCGTACGAGGAGCTGGCGCGGGTCTCCGCGCGGTCCTGGCAGCCCGTGGAGAGCGAGCGTCTCGGTGAGTGGGAGCTGCGGGCGGCCTCCGGGTTCACGCGGCGGGCGAACTCCGTGCTGCCGCTCGGCGACCCGGGCCTGCCGCTCGGCGAAGCGCTGACCGCCGTACGCCGCTGGTACGCCGATCGTGGCCTCCCCGCGTACGTCCAGACCGCGACCGGCGCCGAGGGGACGCAGGAGGTGCTGTGCGCGGAGCTGGAGGAGCGCGGGTGGACGCGTGAGGTGACGGCCGAGCTGTGGGTCGGCGGGCTGGCGCCCGTCGCCGACCGGGGGGATCCGGACCGGGTGGTGCTGTCCCGGGAGGCCGATGAGGCATGGCTCTCGCGGTATCAGCGCAAGGGGGTGAGCGAGGTGGCGCTGGCGGTGTTGGGGAGCGGCCCGTCGGTGTGGTTCGCGACCGTGCCCGGGGGTGAGGGCGAGCCGCCCGCCGCCATCGGGCGGTGTGTCGTGGACGGGCGGTGGGCCGGGTTCGGGGCGGTCGAGGTGGACCCCGGACGACGACGGCAGGGGCTGGCCACGGCTGTCATGGCCGCGTTGGCCGGGCGAGCCCTTGAGGAGGGGGCGTCGGCCGCCTGGCTCCAGGTGGAGGCCGACAACGCGGGGGCGCGGGCGCTGTACGCCGGGACGGGATTCGGAGCGCATCACTCCTACCACCACTATCGATCGGTGTGAGAGGGCACGGGCCTGGTATGCGTTTCCCTCATCCCCCGCCGTATCCCCCGGGACCCGAACGGTCCGCCGAGTTGCGCGCTCTCTTCGCCGACGAGGCCCGGTCCGAGCGGCCCGATCTGACGACGCTGTGCCTGCTGATGGGCGGGGTCGCGGACCGGGCGCTGGACGAGGCCGGTGTCGACGCCGTCCAGATGGAACTCGACCGGCTGGCCGGGCAGTTGCCGTTCCGGCCGGGCGGGCCGCGTTCCTGGGCGACGGCGCTGCACGAGCTGTTGGGCGAGCGTCTCGGCTTCCGGGGCAGCCCGGCCGACTATCAGCGGCTGGAGTCCTCGCTGCTGCACGAAGTGGTGGTACGGCGGCGGGGGTTGCCGATTCTGCTGTCCGTGCTGTGGATGGAGGTCGCGCGGCGGGCGGGGGCGCCGGTGTACGGGGTCGCGCTGCCCGGGCACTTCGTCGTGGGGTTCGGACCCGTCGACCAGCAGGTCTTGGCCGATCCCTTCGACGGGGGGCGGGTGTTGAGCGGGGGCGACGCGGAGTTGCTGGTGGCCGGGGCGACCGGGGAGGCGTTGGATCCGTCGATGCTGGTGCCGGCGGATCCGTTGGATGTGATGCTGCGGGTGCTGAACAACATTCGGGCGTGGGCGGCGGCGCGGCCGGAGCGGTCGGAAGTGTCGTTGTGGGCGGTGGAGTTGGCGCTGCTGCTGCCTTCGCATCCGGCTCGGCTGCGGTACGAGCGGGCTCAGTTGCTGGTGGGGCGGGGGGAGTTCCTGGTGGGGGCGGCCGAGCTGGAGCAGTACGCGGAGGTTGTCGAGGCGGGGGCCGAGCGGGTTCGGGGACAGGCTCGGGCGGCTCGGGCCCGGTTGAACTGAAGTCCCTTGTGAACTGAAGTGCCCTTGTGCGGCAGGGCGGTTCAGCTCACCTCGATGTGGTCCAGTTCGGCGTAGAGGTCGCCCTTGGACAGGCTGAGGGTGTTCCAGCCGGTGCGCAGCGGCACGGTCCGGACGGCCGTCTGCCAGTTGTCCCAGGCGGTGTGGGGATAGAGCACCGTACCGGCGTCGGTACCGTCGACGGACAGTCGGTGGGTGGCGGCGGCCGGCTTTCCCGCCGGGTCCAGTGAGCCGTTCGCGTAGCGCACGGACAGGGTGTGCGGTCCCGCGGACGCGGCGAACACCCGGAACTCGACACGGCTGTCCGGGTGGTCGATGTACCCGACCGCCCTGCCGCCGGACGCCTCGGGGGCGTCACGGACGACGACGTTGTTCAACCGCGCCCGCTCCGCCTCGTGGACGACCTTGCTGCCGCGCACCACCGGATGTCCGTCGGCCCAGCCCAGATCGGCCCGGTACAGGGTCCGGACACCTCCGCGCCAGCCGTGCAGGACGATGTGGTCGCGGCCGTCGGGCCCCTCGACCACGTCCTGTCCCCCGGGGCCCTGGACGGCGCCGGAGAAGCTGTCCGTCGACATGAGGGGGCGGGGGGCCTTGGTGTAGGGGCCGGTGAGATGCGGGGACACGGCGTAGCCGGTCGCGTAGGCGCTGGTGTCGTAGGCGTTCGCGGAGTACAGGAGGACGTAGTGCCCCGCGCGTTTGACCAGGGTGGGTGCCTCCACGAGGCGGCCCTCCCAGGACTGGTCCTGGCGGATCAGCCGGACCGGGTCCCCGGTGAGGCGGGTGCCGTCCCACGTGGTGGGCTGGAGGTGCAGCCAGGTGTCCTGGCCGAGGTGGCAACAGTTGCCGTCGTTCTTCCACAGCAGGTAGCGCCGCCCGTCCTCGGTGTAGGTCGAGGCGTCGATGGCGCCGCCCTCGCGCGCGGGGCAGACGAGGGGGGTCTCGCCGGTCGGGCGGAAGGGGCCATCCGGCGCGGTGGCCCGTGCCACACCGATGCACTGTCTGCCGCTCGCCCGGTCGCGGGCGGTGTACTGCATGGTGAAGCCCGCGCCGTCGTCGAACACTTCCGGCGCCCAGACGAGTTCGGACCGGGGAGCCGCCCAGGAGCCGGGGTCGGGCAGCATGTCACGGTCGTCGACCGTCCAGTGCCGCAGGTCGCGCGAGGTGGCGTGCTGGATGTGGCGGGGGCCGCTGTTGGTGGCGTAGGCGTGGTAGACGGCGCCGACCTTGACGATGTCCGGGTCCGCGAAATCGCGGTCGACGACGACCGAGGGCGAACCGTCCACGGCCGGTGGCGCGACGGCCGTATGTCCCGAGGGCGGGTCCAGGACCAGGGCCAGGCAGAGGAGGGCCGCGAGAGACGCGAGTCGTCTCCCCAGCCGGCGGGTCATGTGGGAGGGGAACGTCTGACGGGAGGGCATGGGGCGGTCCCTTGGGATCAGGGGGCGGAAGATCAGTGCCTGAGATCAGTGCCTGAGATCAGTGCTTCTGGCTGTGTCGCGTCCCGCGTCCTACGCCGACGGCCCTACGCCAGCTCGATGCCGTCCAGTTCGGTGAACAGGTCGCCCTTGGAGAAGCGGATCGTGTTGCGGCCCGCGTGGAAGGCCACCGTCACCGGTTCGGTCCGCTGCCAGTTCTCCCAGCCGGTGTGCGCGTAGTGGACGGGGTTCGCGACGGCACCGTTGACCGAGAGGCCGTGCGAGGCGCACGACTCAGCGCCGGCGGTGTCCTGCGAGCCGTTGCTGTACCGCACGCTCATGGCTCGGGGACCGGCCGACGCGACGACGACGGTGAACTCGACGTAGCTGTCGGGGTAGTCCATGTGGGCGATGGCCTTGCCGCTGCGGGCCCCGGTGGCCTCGCGGACGGTCACCTGGCTCTTACGGGCCTTCTCCGCCTCGTAGAACACGGGCCGTCGCTCGTCGACCCCGGCGCGCAGGCCCTCCTTGCCCAGGGCGGCCGTGGTGGTCCGCTCGCCCTGGGGGTCGGTGTCGAACTGGACGCCGTACGCCGTCAGACCCGCTGCGAGCAGTACGACGGTGACCACCGCGGCGATGGCCCGCCCCCGCGTGACCCGCGTGAGGCGCCACCACGCGGGGGCGGGGCCGGGAGCCGGAGTGCGCGGGCTGTCGTCGGGCAGAGCCGGAGTGGGTACGGCCGGGAGCACGGCCGGGAGTTGTGGGGGCGACGACATACGGTCGGCCGCCTGCCACAGGGCGCGCAGTTCGCTCAGGTCGCCGCCCAGGATCCGGCCGATCTCGGCGACGACGGGCCAGGGTGCGACGCCGTCGCCGCGGAAGTAGCGCGACAGCGACGTGTCGCTGACCGGGACCCGCTTCTCCAGCTCCCGCAGGGTGAGGCCCGACCGGTGTTGCAGGGCGCGCAGGGCCGCGCCGAGCTGTCGTTGCGCCGCCAGGCGGTCACTCTGCCCGCTGTCCGTCATGGCGGACGTCTCCCGTGGTACGACAACGGTGTCCCGTTGGTGCTTCATGCCCTGGGACAGGCTGTCCCAGCAGGTCAGGAATCTATGGAAGCGGACAATGGCGACGCAACCGGCACGGTGTCCCGGCCCGTGCAGAGTCGATTCACCGGTCACGGGATTCACTCCTACGGCCCAATGGAGTGCCGTCGTTCGGGCTCTCGGCGGAGGGTGCGCCCAGCCCGAGGAGGGCTGGGCGCACACCTGGTGACGGGTCAGTCGCCGTACTGGACGGGCCGGTAGGCCCGGTACTCGCTGCCTCCGTTCAGGCCGTAGGTCAGCGTCCGGTGTGTGGTGCCGGGGCCGCCGCGCTGCTCGTAGGCCAGATAGGAGGTGTGGGCCGCGTCGTTCCACCGTTCGAAGATGACGACGTGCCGGGTGTTGCTGTTGCCGATGGCGTCGATGACGAGGTCACCGGGCTGCAGTTCGCCCATCGCGATGGGGCGGGTGAGGTTCCGGTTGGTGGCCAGCCCCACCGTGTTGGTGCCGGGCGTCGGCAGGCCGAGTGCCATGGAGGCGTAGCCGGAGCAGTCCTGCCGGTAGCCGTCCCGCCAGTACGCGGACTGGTTGTAGGGGACGGGGCGACCTCCGTTGGCGGTGAGCCAGGTCGCGGCCCGCTCCAAGGTCCGCTGCCGTGAGCCGGTCTGGGGGTCACCACCGGGATCGCCCTGCACGGGGACACCCGGAAGCCGGTCCTCGGGGATGTCCACGGCGACGACGGTCAGGAAGCCCGTGACGGGTGCGGTGATGTGGGCCATGAAGGTGGAGCAGGCGCTGCCCTCGCACACCCGGTGGCCGGTGTCGACCTGGTAGTCGGCAGTGATGCGGTCCTGACCTGCGGAGTTCTGGTTGATCATGCCGACGGACGGCGAGTTGATGTCCGAGGTGGCGTGCACGACCCAGCGCGTCCCCCAGGTGGGGAAGGAGGCGGCGGCCTGGGAGACGCTCGCCGGCGTCGTGGTCGGGGTCGTGGCGTGGGCGGAGACGGCGAGTGCCGGGACCGTCAGACAGGTGAGGGCGAGGGTGGGCAGGATCTTGCGCAGCTTGCCGGCGCGGGGGGACATGGTTGGTCTCCTCGTTCGAGGTGTTCGAGATGTTCGAGATGTTCGGGGCGTGGGATCAGGGGCCGGGGTCGGGCCCGCTACTGCCACTGCTGGTTCGCCGAGTTGGTCACGCACGGCAGGGCGATCAGGCGCTTGTTCTCGCCCGGGTCGGCGACGCACGCCCCGGTCTTCACGTTCCTGAACTGGATGCGGCTCTGGGTGAGCTTCTCGACCGTCCACTTCTGGTAGTCGAGTCCGTTGCACGGAAAGGTCCGCAGGCCGGCAGCGCTGTCGTCCAGGCACCTGCTCGTGGCCATGTTCGTGAGCTGTCGGGTGCCGTCGGCGGCGTGCCGGGTGACCACCCACTTCTGGTGGTTGAGCCCGTTGCACTGCCAGCCGCGCAGTCCGCCGCCGTCGCTGTCGTCCATGCACAGTCCCGTGTGCACGTTGCGGTACGTCTCCGCGCCCGCCGCACGGGCGACGGGAGCCGAGGTGGTGGAGGCGGGGGTGGCGGGAGCCGCGCCGAGCACGGTCACGGCGGCGGCCACGAGGGAGGGCAGGAGGATGCGTACGGAAGTCATGCGGAAGTCCCTTCCGAGGGATGCGAGGAGTCGGCCGTGAGCGGCCACAGGAACCGACGCGCACTCACCGTCGGAGGCGAACTGCGGGGCCGGTGAGACGAGTTTGTGCAGCTCACAACCCGCCCACAACCTGATCCCGGCTGCTTCGCCCATGTCGGGACAGACACGCTCCTGACCTGCTGGGGCGCACCTGTCCCGGGACGGGAAGCGGACGGCGAAACAGCGTCGGGGCGGCTCCCGAAGGACACCGCCCCGGCCGGGGACTCCTACAGCCAGCCCTTCTCCCTCGCGATCCGTACCGCCTCGGTCCGGTTCCGGGCCGTCAGTTTCTGGATCGCTGTCGAGAGGTAGTTGCGGACCGTGCCCTGGGAGAGGTGCAGGGTGGACGCCAGCTCCGCGTTGGTCGCGCCGTTCGCCGCCGCGCGCAGAACCTCACGCTCCCGATCCGTCAGCGGATTGGCGCCGTCTGCCAGGGCCGCTGCCGCCAACGTGGGGTCGATGACCCGCTCTCCGGCCAGTACCTTGCGTACCGCTTCCGCCAGTTGGGCGGCCGGGGCGTCCTTGACCAGGAAGGCGTCGGCGCCGGACTCCATGGCGGCGCGGAGATAGCCGGGGCGGCCGAAGGTCGTGAGGACGACCAGCTTCAGGGACGGGAACTCGTGGTGCAGGAGAGCCGCCGCCTCGATGCCGGTGGCGCCGGGCATCTCGATGTCCAGGAGGGCCACGTCCAGGTCGGCGTGGGTCCGGGCGGCGGCCAGCACCTCGTCGCCGCGGGCCACTTGGGCGACGACCTCGATGTCGGGCTCCAGACCGAGCAGCGCGGCCAGCGCCTCGCGGACCATCGACTGGTCCTCCGCCAACAGGACCTTGATCATGCGGCTCATGGACCGGATCCTACGTCCGCCCGAGTGGTGGGCGACGAGTTCGCCGGCACCCTCGCGACCAGGCGGAAGCCCTGCTTCGTACGGGCTGTTTCCAGGGAACCGCCCGTCTTCTCCAGGCGTTCCGCGAGGCCCGTCAGGCCGTTGCCCGGTGTTCCGGGTGAGCCGTCGCCCGTGCCGTTGTCCTCGACCGACAGTTCGAGGACCGGGCCCTCCAGGGTCTGCCTGCTCAGCACCTCCACCGTGCAGCGCCGGGCCCCGCTGTGCCGTACGACGTTCGTCACCGCCTCGCGCAGCGCCCAGGCGAGGGCGGACTCCGCCTCCTCCTCGATGTCGGTCTCCGTGGCGCTCGCCGGCAGGTCGGCCGTGATGCCCGCCGCCGTCAACGCGACCTTCGCGCCCGCCAGTTCACCGGCCAGACGGGGACGCCGATAGCCGCTCACCGCCTCGCGTACGTCCACCAGGGCCTGGCGGCTCACCTTCTCGATGTCGGCCACCTGGAGGGCCGCCTTCTCGGGGTGGGCGGGGAGCATACGGCCCGCCAGCTCGCTCTTCAGGGTGATCAGGGAGAGGGAGTGGCCCAGCAGATCGTGCAGGTCCCTCGCCAGGCGCAGGCGTTCCTCGTTGGCCGCCAGCTGGGCGACCGTGGCCCGGGCCTCGCGCAACTCGATCGTCGTACGCACGAGTTGACGTACGCCCATCATGGCGGCGCCGCCGAGCAGGGCCGGGATGAGGAGCCCGGCCAGGTAGGAGTGGCCGCCGGGGACCGCCAGCGCGACCGCCGTCATCAGGGCCGACACCCCCACGATCGCCCAGCGGGCCGTACGTGCCGTCAGGGCGGCGCCGGACGCGGTCGACACGTACACGAACAGGACCAGCCACTCGCGGCCCAGGGTGAGGGCGAGGAGCGTCGACTGGGCCGTGAGGACCGCGAGGGAGCCCACGACCAGGAGGGTCGTCTCGCCTCGGCTCGTACGGAAGACGAGGATCGCGTACCAGGCCACGAACACCACCAGGCCCAGCCAGCCGAGGACGCGTACGCCCGTGCTGTGGCCGCCGTGCAGGAGGTCGCTGACCGGTGCGCTCAGGTAGACGAGCCAGATGCCGATCCACAGGGACTTCACGACCCGCTGTCTGCGGGTCGTGGGGCGCTGTCCGATGCCGACGCCGCTCACGCCTTCAGCGTGTCCTTCCGGTACAGCCAGGCCGCGCCGCCCGCGAAGAGGACGAACGAGACGGCCAGGATCGCCACGTCCTTCGCCTGCGGGGCGTTGCCCAGCTCTATGGACTGTCCCAGGGCAGCGTACGCGTGCGTGGGCAGCCACTTCGCGATGTCCTGCAGCCAGTCGGGGAAGCTCGTCGTCGGCATCCAGAGGCCGCCGAGCATGGACAGGCCGAAGTAGACGATCATCGTGATCGGACGGACCGCGTCCCCGCTCGCCAGATAGCCGAGGGCGACTCCCAGCGCCGCGAAGACCAGGCTGCCCACCCAGATCGTCCCGGTGAGCGCCAGCCACTTCCAGGCGTCCAGGTGGACGTCCTTCACCGCCGCCGCGACGACGAAGACGATCACGATCGACGGGAGGCTGATCACGGCCGCGCTCGCCGTCTTGGCGAGGACATAGCCGCGGCCCGGCAGCGTGGTCAGCCGCAGCTGCCGTACCCAGCCGCTCTCGCGCTCCTTGGCGATGCGCTCGCTGTTGCCCATCAGTACGGCGGTCAGGGCGCCGAAGGAGGCCATGGCGACCATGTAGAAGGTGGGGAGGGTGAGTTCCGTGCCCGTCACCTTCGTCGTGCTGTCCGCGCTGCCCGCTATCAGGAGGAACAGCGCCGACGGGTAGATCACCGAGAAGAAGAGGAACTTGCGGTTGCGCAGGGCCCGGGTGATCTCGAGGCGGATGAGGTCGTTCATGAGGTGCGCGCCTCCTCGGCCGCTGCGGTGAGGGTGACGAACGCCTGCTCCAGGCCCAGGCCGGCCACTTCGAGGTTGCGGGGGTAGAAGCCAAGGCCGTACAGGGCGTGGACGGTCGCGTCGGCGTCGGAGGACTGGATGCGGACCGTCTGGCGGGCTATGTCGAGGGCGGTGAGGAAGGGGAGGGTGCGGAGCACTGCTTCCTCGGCCGGGCTCTCCGCTACGAACTCCAGGTCGAAGGAGATCCTGCGGGCGCCCGCCTTCGCCTTGATCTCGGCGGCCGTGCCGTCGGCCAGCAGGCGGCCCCGGTGCAGGACGAGGACGCGGTCCGCTGTCGCGTCCGCCTCCTCCAGGTAGTGGGTGGCGAACAGGACCGTACGGCCCTGGTCCGCCTGCTCGCGCATGGTCGCCCAGAAGGACTGGCGGGCGGTGACGTCCATGCCGGTCGTGGGCTCGTCCAGGACGATCAGGGCGCTGTCCCCGGCCGTGGCGAGCGCGAACCGGACGCGCTGTTCCTGGCCGCCGGACAGCTTGTTGACCTTGCGGTCGGCGAAGTGGGTGATCCCGGCCCGGGAGAGGACCTCGCCGACCGGGAAGGGCCGGGGGTGCAGGGCGCAGGCGAGCGCGACCAGCTCACGGACGGTGACCTCGTCCATCAGGCCGCCGCTCTGCAGCATGGCGCCGACATGCCCGCCGACGATGGCGTCCCGAGGGCTGCACCCGAGAACGCGGACCGTACCGCTGTCGGGCTGCTTGAGACCGAGAAGCAGATCGAGGGTGGTCGACTTGCCGGCACCGTTGGGGCCCAGGACGGCCACGGTTTCGCCGGGGCGGAGAGTGAGCGTGAGCCCGTCGACGGCCCGTACCTCGCCGTAGCTCTTGGTGACCTGGTCGAACGCGACCACTGGGGCGGTTTCCATGCGTCCATCGTGGCTGCGGACAGGCTGAGCCCGGCAGTGCCGACGGTCCTGACTCGCGGATGACAGATGTCATGGCCCCGCGCCCCTCAGGGGCGCGGGGAACTGCGCGACAAGCCCCCACCGGCCCGCGGCCAAAGAACCGCGTACCCGGCGGAGCCTTCAGCTCGGGTCGGTCTCGATGACCCCGACCCGATTAGTCGTGCTGACCAGCGCCGGACGCATCGCACCGATCACGTCCTCGACAGTCACCGGCGTCTTGTTGCCGTTGCCACGAGCGATCAGAACCTGATCGAACGTACCCCCGTACAACTCCTTCAGCGCGGCCTTGTCGTACGACTCGACCAGCTTGCCGTTGAGCGGCTTCACCTGGAGGAACTTCCACAGGGAGTTCTGCGGGCTGAACTCCACCTCCGGCGCGCCGGTGCCGACGCGGACGATGACGTTGGCGGACATCGCCGGGGTGGCGAACGCCTTCATCATGCGGTCGACCTCGGCGTTCGAGATCGTCGGTTCCTGGGTCTTGGTGGGGACCTGGACCGGCGTACTCGTGCCGCTCTCCACCTGGCTGTGGTAGGCGTTCTCGACGGACTCGGCGGCAGCGGCGGCGTCGATGCCCTTGCCCGCCTTGCCGTAGACGGCGACGGCCTTGCCCGACTCGAACTTGATCGTGCCGTCGCTGGCCGAGCCGGTTCCGCCGGCCACCCGCTGGAGCGCGGCGGTCAGCTTCTCCTCGTCGACCGGCATGACGGGTTCGACGACCCGCTGCTGCCCGAAGAGCGAGCCGATCACCGACACCGGGTTGTAGTCGCTGACGGCGGCGGCCCGGACCGTGGCCTGGGTGTCGAACTGGAGCCCGGCCTGGTCCGGCTTCAGCTCGACCGTCTTGCCGTCGACGGACAGCTTCAGCGCCTGGGTCATCCGGTCGTCGAAGGCGTCGTCGAGCTTCTTGACGGCGTCGTCGCGGGTGCCGCCGCCGATGTCGACGCCGAACACGGTGGTGCCCTTGGGCACGTCGGAGTGGTTCATCAGCAGCCCGGCGCCGTACACGGCTCCGGCGATGAAGAAGACGGCGACGATGAGCAGCGTCAGCTTGCTGCGGCCCTTCTTCTTCGCCTTCTTGCCCTTGGGCGCGGCAGCGGCGGGCGCGCTCGGCGACACCGGCTCGGGCAGCTTCGGCGGGGTGTGCGGAAGCGGGCCGTCGGGGTGCGTGCCCGGCCCGAACGGGGAGTTCGGGGAGTTCCGGTCGGCCGGGACGACGGGCATGCCGCTGGTGAGGGTGGAGCTGGAGACGTTGTCCACGGAGCCGCCGTAGCCGCCGTAGCCGTCGGCGCCCGGTTCGGGGGCCTGCTTCTGCGGGGTGAGGATCGCGGTGTCGTCGCTGAGGCCGCCGCCGAGGCGTCCCGTGCCGGGGACACCGGGTGCGCCGGACGGGCCGCCGCTGACGGGCGGGACGACCGGGCCGTCGCCGGTGACGGGACCGCCGGTCGGGCCTGCGGGGCCGCGTCCGCCCGGGCCGCCGGGACCGCCGGGTCCGAAGCCGTTCTGGCCGTTCGGACCGTTCGGGCCGCCGAAGTCGGCCTGGGCGGCACCGAAGTCGCCGAAGTCGTTGGGTGCCGTGAAGTCGTTCTGGGCGGCGAAGTCGTGCTGGGGCCCGAAGCCACCGGGCTGCCCGTTGGAACCGCCGACCTGACCATTGGGGCCGCCGACCTGGCCGTTGGGCCCGCCGCCCTGAGGGCCATGCCCGCCTTGCCCGTTCTGCCCGCCCTGCCCGTTCTCCGCGAAGTACGGCAGGTCGTCGCGGCGCGGCTCACCTCGGCCGTCGGCGGCCCGGGGACCAGCCCCGGACCCGCCGGCCGGCGGGTAGGGGGACGTGCTCAGCGGGCCCGCCCCGGCCGCCAGCGCGGACACGTCGAAGGAACCGGTGCCGCCACCGTGCCCCGGCGCCACGGGACCGGCGCCGGTCGCACCGGGGAGCCCGGCACCCTTCGTACCGCCACCGGCGGCGCGTGGGCCGCCCGCGTTGCCCGCGGCGCCCATGACACCCAGACCGGGACGCGAAGACCCCGTGGGACTACCGCCGTTGGGGCCACCGGGACGGGAAGCGCCCGCCGGACCGCTGCCGTTGGGACCGCCCGGACGAGCACCACCGGGCGCGGGACCCGAACCACCGGGCAGACCGGCTCCGTTGCTCGCACCGCCGCCCGGACCGCCCTTGGGCGCACCGGACTTGCGCGGCGCGAACCAGTCGCTGGTCTTCTCCCCGGCCGGGGCCGGGGTTTCGGCGGACGGCGCGGCGGCGCCGTTGGACGCGGCGGCGCCCGACGTTCTGCCGTCGCCTCCGCCGCCCGTCCTCGGCAGCGCGTGGGACCCGGTCTCCTCGGAGGGCGAGTACGACGGGGACTCGGCGTCCGCGACGGGCGTCCGGACGACGACCGGCGGAATGGGCCGGGATCCGGGGATGTTGATCCGGATCCGGGTCGTCAGCGTGGTCTCGGTCTTGGGCCCGTCGGGCTCCGCGGCCGAACGGCCCGCGTCCGTACCGCCGTCGGACGCCATGGGCGTGCCGTACGGCGGTGTCCCCGAGGGGTAGGCGGCACCCCCGCGCCCGTTGGGCCCGGAGGACGGACTGTCAGTTTCACGACTCAAGGCAGGTTCTCCCGGTTGGCTCCGCCGCCCGACGCGACCTCACGCGGGCAGCTCGGCGGCGCGCACCACCATACTGGCCACTCCTGGCGCGTATCCCACGACCGCCGGGGAAACCATCACGGGACCCCCACGCGGTAGCGGCGGCGAAGTGCTGCATCTTTCCGGGGGATAACCCCCGGACCCCCAGCAGAAAAGCAGGTCGGCTTGGTCGACCGGTGCGGACACCGCGCGGCAAACCTGCGTGGAGGGCATCTGTAAGGCCTGTCACTTGCCAAGTCGGACGGCGGAGCCGTCCGGTTGCCGCCCCTGACCGAGGGTGGCGCACATCACAGCGACAGCCATCCCTCCGAGGAGGAAGAGGTACGAGCCGACTCCCGCGGCGAACAGGAAGTCCCCCTCCGGACGGCTCGCGGTGAGCAGGATGACGGAGACCATCCACCCGGCCGCCGGCGCGACCGCCCCGGCGCGACTCCCGACGGCACGCGCCCCACCGAGAAACAGCCCGGCCGCTCCACCGAGGGCGAGCAGTAGCCCACCCGGGAACCAGGCGGCCTGCACAAGCCCGCCCGCGGCCCCTACCACGGCCCCAAGGACGAAGAGCCCCAGATAGGCCACCGAACGCCCGAGAGAGGGCCCGACAAGCGGCTGAGCCAACAGACTCCCACCGCCCGCCGCCCCGGTTACCGCCTTCCCGCGCGCTCCGCCCGCGGGTGCCTTCCCGTTCGCACTCATCGCGCACCACCCTCCGCAGTCACTGCGATCCCGTCGAACAGATCGGTCTCACGTACAGAAGTACGCTCACCACCCCCACCGCGCTCACCTCGCACCAACTCGTAGTACTCATCGGTGAAGAGCGGCTGGGCCTGCTGGTTGGAGAGGGCGAACCAGGGCTCGGCCACCTCGATCTGGGTGGCATGGGCACGCATGGCGGCGGCCTTGGCGGAGCCGTAGGCGGTGCCGTCGACAAAAGTGGTGATCCGGTCGTCCTCCACAACCCCCGGTACGTCGTCGACGACACCGGCCTTGGGGAACGACAACCCGGGCAGCGCCTCCCGCAACCGCGCGAACCCCTCCTCGGCGACCGGCCGGGGCACACGGTTCCAGTAGACCTTGGGGACGCTCCAGCCCGCCTCGTCGGCCAGTTCCACGGCACGCGTGGCGACGCGGTGGGCCTGGATGTGATCGGGGTGCCCGTACCCCCCGTCCGGGTCGTACGTCACCACAACCTGGGGCCGGACTTCGAGGATCACCTCGACGAGGTACCCGGCGGCCTCGTCGAGATCCGCCTGCCAGAAACAACCAGGATCGTCGTTGTCGGCAAGCCCCATCATCCCGGAGTCCCCGAACCGCCCGACTCCGCCGAGCAACCGGTGATCGTCGACACCGAGGGCACGCATGGCAGCGCCCAGCTCCCCGAGCCGGTACTCCCCCAGCGCGGCACCGTCGAGATGGGCAAGCTCGGGCGGAATGACCTCGCCACGCTCACCGAGGGTGCAGGTGACCAGCGTCACCAGGGCGCCCTCGGCCGCATACCTGGCCATGGTCGCGCCGTTGTTGATCGACTCGTCATCCGGATGCGCATGCACCAGAAGCAGACGCCGGTCGGGCAGTTCCGTCATGGGCCCACCCTACGAGGCCCGGGGGACTGACCTGCGGCGCCCTCCTAGGAGTCCCCGTCCCGGTAGCGCGGCAGGCCGGTCGTCGGGATCGTGACGAACTCCTCGGCCGGCGTCTCACCGGACACGTCCGCCGGGCTCGGGCTCCGGTCGCGCACCTTCCGGAGCCCTCCGGAACCCGCCAGCGGCCCACCTACCGGTGCCACTCAGCAGACGCAGATCAGAACTTGAGGTCGCCGATCATGCCCGCGATGCTTGTCGTCAGGTCGCTGATCGTCGGGGCGAAGGTCGACGAGGCCATGTAGAACCCCAGGAGCATGCACACGACCGCATGGCCTCCCTTGAGTCCTGACTTCTTGATCAGCAAGAAGACGATGATCGCCAGCAGCACGACCGCCGAAATCGAGAGTGCCACGGCGGCTCACCTCCAAGGGGCCCAGGGACGCGGGGGGTCGGACTATGGGGGCAGTAAATCCATACAGTGGCCAGCAGGTTCATACCCACTTGCCGCCAGTGATCATAACTATTCGTCCGCGCGCATCGGTCGGCGCACGGCCGCACAAGGGGGCGCATGGCCAATATGGTCGGGGCATGACGACCGAGCCTGTCTCCTTCCCCCGCCGGCACGCCCGCACCCAGCGATTCACCCTCGGCGCACCCCGCGCGTTCACCGTGGCGCCCGACGGTTCACGGGTCGCCTACCTGCGGTCATCCTCCGGTACGGACCGGGCCAACAAGCTGTGGGTGCTCGACCTCCCCGACGGTGGGGAGCGCCTCGCCGCCGACCCGCTCGCGCTTCTCGGCGGGGCCGACGAGGAGCTGTCCGCCGAGGAGCGGGCGCGCCGGGAGCGGAGCCGTGAGGGGGGTGCGGGGATCGTCGGTTACGCCACCGACTCCGCCGTCGAACTGGCCGCCTTCGCTCTGTCCGGGCGGCTTTTCGTGGCCGAGCTGCAAGCCGGGACCGTGCGGGAGATCCCCGTTCCGGGGTCCGTCATCGATCCCCGGCCCTCCCCCGACGGACGGCTCGTCGCCTACGTCGTGGGCGGTGCTCTGCACCTCGCCGACCTCGCCGGTGAGCAGACTCTCGCGCTCGCCGAGCCCGAGTCGGAGACCGTGACCTACGGGCTCGCCGAGTTCATCGCGGCCGAGGAAATGGCCCGTTCGCGCGGGTTCTGGTGGTCCCCCGAGTCGGACCGGTTGCTCGTCGCGCGGGCCGACGACTCGCCCGTCAGCCGCTGGTGGATCTCCGATCCTGCGCATCCGGAACGCGAGCCGCAGCGGGTCGCGTATCCGGCGGCGGGCACTCCGAACGCCGAGGTGCGGCTCTTCGTAATCAGCCTTGAGGGCGTGCGCACGGAGGTTGTCTGGGATCGCGAGAAGTATCCGTATCTGGCGCGTGTGCACTGGTCAGCGGCCGGTGCGCCGCTGATTCTCGTGCAGTCGCGGGACCAGCGCGGGCAGCTCTTCCTGGCGGTGGACCCGGACACGGGGGCGACCCGGATGGTGCACGCGGAGGAAGATCCACATTGGCTTGATCTTTTCCCTGGCGTGCCGTGCTGGAGCCCCTCCGGACAGCTCGTGCGCATCGCCGACGAGGGTGGCGCGCGCGTGCTCGCCGTCGGGGAACGGCCGCTCACCGGGGCGCAGTTGCACGTACGGGCGGTGCTGGACGTCTCCGCCGATGACGTGCTCGTGTCGGCGTCGGCCGGGGAGGAGGCCGCCGGTACCGAGATCGGCGAGGTGCACGTCTATCGAGTGAACGAACTCGGGCTGGAGCGCGTCTCGCAAGAGCCCGGCGTGCACTCGGCGGTTCGCGCCGGGGGCGTGACCGTACTCGTCTCGGCGGTGCCGGACCGGCCGGGGGCCCAGGTGCAGGTGCTGCGCGACGGGAAGCGTGCCGCGACTGTCACCTCGTACGCCGAAGATCCCGGTTTGTCCCCGCGCATCACTCTGACCCAGGGGGGCGCACGCCGAATTCCATGCGCCCTGCTTATGCCGAACGACTACGACGGGGTCACTCCCCTCCCCGTCCTCATGGACCCCTACGGCGGTCCGCACGGCCCCCGAGTGGTCGCCGCGCACAACGCCCACCTCACCTCGCAGTGGTTCGCCGACCAGGGTTTCGCGGTGGTCGTGGCCGACGGGCGAGGGACTCCGGGGCGCTCGCCGGCCTGGGAGAAGGCGGTCCACGGGGACTTCACCGTCTCCCTGGACGACCAGGTCGAGGCCCTGCACGACCTCGCCGAGCGCCACCCCCTGGATCTCTCCCGGGTGGCCATCCGGGGCTGGTCGTACGGCGGTTGGCTCGCGGGTCTTGCCGTGCTGCGCCGGCCCGACGTCTTCCACGCGGGCATCGCGGGCGCCCCGGTGACGGACTGGCGGCTGTACGACACGCACTACACGGAGCGGTATCTCGGCGACCCGGGCGCGGCCCCCGAGGCGTACGCCAACAGCTCCCTCGTGACGGACCAGGGGCTGTCCGCTCCCGCCGAGCCGCACCGCCCCCTGATGGTCGTGCACGGCACCGCCGACGACAACGTCGTATTCGCCCACGCCCTGCGACTGTCCTCGGCCCTGCTGGCCGCAGGCCGCCCGCACGAGGTGCTTCCCCTGTCGGGCGTCACGCACATGACCCCGCAGGAACAGGTCGCGGAGAACCTGCTGCTGCTTCAGGTGGACTTCCTGAAGCGGGCGTTGAGGCTGACCCACTAGGCAGGCCGGGCACGGCAACGGGCTGGGGCTACATGGCGAGCCCCAGCCCGTTTACGGCACCCGCACGGCCGTACGTTCCTCAGAGTGGCTTGTCCATATATCGAGATCGGGTCGGCCAAGTTGCCTGCGTGTTAACGCGTTTCGTGCGTACTTATGCTGCTATTTCAACCCGTCCGCATGATCGTCCACAGCATCCGTCGGCGGCTCCTCGACCGGCACCACCTGCTTCTCCTCCGCGAAATGACACGCCGAGTCATGCGCCGCCGGCCCCGTCGTCAGCCGGAACTCCGCAGGCACCGCCAGCAGCGGCACCTCCAGGGCGCACCGTTCCTGGGCCTTCCAGCAGCGGGTGCGGAAGCGGCAGCCGGAGGGGATGTTCGTCGGGGAGGGCACGTCACCGGTGAGGATGATCCGCTCCCGGTGCTCGCGGGCCTCGGGGTCGGGGACGGGCACCGCGGAGAGGAGTGCCTGCGTGTAGGGGTGCGTCGGGTGGTCGTAGATCTCGGCGTCCCGGCCGATCTCCACGATCCGCCCGAGATACATGACCCCCACCCGGTCGGAGATGTGCCGCACGATCGACAGATCGTGCGCGATGAAGATGTACGCGAGCCCGAACTCGCTCTGGAGGCGGTCCATCAGGTTGATCACCTGCGCCTGCACCGACACGTCGAGCGCCGACACCGGTTCGTCCGCGACGATGATCTCGGGGCGCAGCGCCAACCCCCGTGCGATACCGATGCGTTGGCGCTGGCCGCCGGAGAACTGGTGCGGATAGCGGTTGATGTACTCGGGGTTGAGACCGACCACGTCCAGCAGGTCCTGGACCTTCTGCCGACGGTCCCCCTTGGGCGCCACCTCGGGGTGGATCTCGTACGGCTCCCCGATGATGTCGCCGACCGTCATCCGGGGGTTGAGGGAGGTGTACGGGTCCTGGAAGACCATCTGGATGTTCCGGCGTACGGCCTTCAGGGCGCGGCCCGACATCCTGGTGATGTCCTCGCCCTTGTACTTGATCGTCCCGGCCGTCGGCTTCTCCAGGTTGACCAGCATCTTGGCGACCGTCGACTTGCCGCAGCCCGACTCCCCCACGATGCCCAGGGTTTCGCCCGCGCCGAGCGCGAAGTCGACGCCGTCGACCGCCCGGACCGCGCCGACCTGCTTCTTGAAGAGGATGCCCTGGGTGAGCGGGTAGTGCTTGACCAGCCCGCTCACTTCGAGGATCGGCTCGGCAGTCTTAGTGGTTGTGGGCATCGAGCGTCTCCCTCCAGAAGAAGCAGGCGCTTCTGCGGTCCTCGTCGACCTCCGCCAACGGCGGTACCTCCGTACGGCAGATGTCCTGGGCCATCGGGCAGCGCGGGTTGAAGGCGCAGCCCGGCGGGATGTTCATCAGGTTCGGCGGGAGGCCCTTGATGGCGTACAGCTCGCGGCCCTTCTGGTCGAGGCGCGGGATCGACTCCAACAGGCCCTTGGTGTACGGGTGGGCGGGCGCCTTGTAGATGTCGTGGACCGGCGCCGACTCGACGATCCGGCCCGCGTACATGACGGCGATCTTGTCGGCGACGTCCGCGACAACCCCGAGGTCGTGGGTGATGAGGATCAGGCCCATGTTCAGCTCGCGCTGCAACTCGGCCAGCAGATCCATGACTTGGGCCTGGACAGTCACGTCGAGGGCCGTCGTCGGTTCGTCGGCGATGATCAGGGCCGGTTCCAGGGCCAGCGCCATGGCGATCATGATGCGCTGGCGCATGCCTCCGGAGAACTGGTGCGGATAGTCCCGTACGCGCTGGGCGGCGGCAGGGATGCGGACCCGGTCCATCAGCTCAACCGCCTTGGTGCGGGCGTCCTTTCGGGACATTCCTCGGTGGACCGTGAACATCTCGCCGAGCTGGTCGCCCACGCTGAGCACGGGGTTGAGGGACGACAGCGCGTCCTGGAAGATCATCGCCATCTGGGCGCCCCGGACCTTGCGGCGCTCCTCCTCCTTGAAGGTGAGCAAGTCCTGGCCCTGGAACAGGACTTCGCCGCCGGTGATCCTTCCGGGCGGGATGTCGAGGATGCCCATGACCGCCTGGGCCGTGACCGACTTGCCTGAGCCGGACTCGCCGAGCACGGCCAGCGTCTCGCCCGCGTCCACGCTGTAGGTGACGCCGTTGACGGCCTTGGCGACCCCGTCCCGGGTTCTGAACTCCACGTGCAGGTCGCGTACTTCGAGGAGCATGGCGCCGGTCACCTCAGCTTCGGATCGAGGGCGTCGCGCACCGCGTCGCCGAGCATGATGAACGCGAGGACGGTGACCGCGAGCGCTCCGGAGGGCCAGAGGAGGGCGTGCGGGGCGTTGCGGATGAACGGGGAGGCCGCGCTGATGTCGATGCCCCAGGAGACCGTCGGGGGCTTCAGGCCCACGCCCAGGTACGACAGGGTCGCCTCCAGGGCGATGTACGTACCGAGCGCGATGGTCGCCACGACGATCACCGGGGCCACCGCGTTGGGCGTGATGTGCCGTAGCAGCATGCGGGAGTTGGAGGCGCCGAGGGCGCGGGCGGCCTGGACGTAGTCGTTCTGTTTGGCGGTGATGACCGAGCCGCGGGCGATACGGGAGATCTGCGGCCAGCCGAGCAGCACCATGAACCCGATGACCGGCCAGACCGTCGAGCTGGTCACCACGGAGAGCAGGACGAGGCCGCCGAGGACGACGGGGATCGCGAAGAACACGTCCGTGATCCGGGAGAGCACCGAGTCCCAGATCCCGCCGAAGAAACCGGCGAGCCCGCCGAGGACGGACCCGAGGATGGCGACCCCGAGCGTGGCGCAGACGCCGACCGTGACGGACGTACGGGCGCCGTAGACCGTGCGCGTGTAGACGTCGCAGCCCTGGCCGTCGTATCCGAAGGGATGGCCGGGGCTGGAACCCTTCTGGGCGTTGGCGAGGTCGCACTTGAGGGGGTTGCCGGAGGCGATCGCCGAGGGCCAGATGGAGATGACGACCAGGAAGAGGATGACCAGCCCGGCGATGATGAAGACGGGGTTGCGGCGCAGGTCGTGCCAGGCGTCCGACCAGAGGGAACGGGGTTTGTCGGCCGGGCCGCCGTTGTT
This sequence comes from Streptomyces sp. GQFP, assembly GCF_021545335.1. Taxonomy (GTDB): domain Bacteria; phylum Actinomycetota; class Actinomycetes; order Streptomycetales; family Streptomycetaceae; genus Streptomyces. Next base: position 3,143,366 of record NZ_CP089312.1, read on the forward strand.
CTCCGGGCGCTTCTCCAGCGTCTCCGCCTCGCTCATCGCGAGGTCCATGGCTCCGCCCATGCCGGTCGCCGCCATGGCACCCTCGGATGCGCCGGTCGCGCCCGTGGACTGGGGTTCAGGCATAGCGGATCCTCGGGTCGAGTACGGCGTACAGGAGGTCGACGAGCAGGTTGGCGACCAGGAAGACGAGGACGAGGACGGTCACGAAGCCGACGACCGTCTGGGTGTTCTGGCGGAGAATGCCCTGGTAGAGCTGGTAGCCGACGCCGTGGATGTTGAAGATCCGCTCGGTGACGATCGCGCCGCCCATCAGCGCGCCGATGTCCGTGCCGATGAAGGTGACCACGGGGATGAGTGAGTTGCGGAGCAGGTGGCGGGTGATCACCCGGCGGCGCGGGAGTCCCTTGGCGACGGCTGTACGGACGTAGTCGGAGCGTCTGTTCTCCGCGATCGAGGTGCGGGTCAGACGGGTCACGTACGCCAGTGAGACCGAGGCCAGGACCAGGCCCGGGACGATCAGTTCGCTGAAGGTTGCGTCCGTCGACACCGACGGTTTGATCCAGGCCCACTCGACGCCCAGCAGCAGCTGGAGCAGCAGACCGGTGACGAAGGTCGGGACCGAGATGACGACCAGGGTGACCAGGAGGACGCTCGTGTCGACCGGCTTGCCCCGGCGCAGGCCGGTGATCACGCCCAGGGTGATGCCGATGACGATCTCGAAGAAGATCGCCACGATCGTGAGCCGGATGGTAACGGGGAACGCCGTCGACATCAGCTCGGTGACCTCCTGGCCGTTGAAGGCGGTGCCGAAGTCGCCGGTGAAGACGTTGCCCATGTAGGTCAGGTATTGCTGCCAGACGGGCTTGTCGAGGCCGAACTCCTTCCTGAGCTGGGCGGCCGTGGCCGGGTCGCACTGCCGGTCGCCGCAGAGGCCCGCGATGGGGTCGCCCATCACGTTCACCATCAGGAAGATCAGCAGGGTGGCGCCGATGAAGACCGGGATCATCTGCAGCAGACGCCGGATCACGTACCGTCCCATGAGGGCTCCGGAGGTAGTGGGGGCGGACGCTCCTGGAAGCCCGCCCCCGACGGCTCAGCTGACCTTGATCTCGCTGTACACGGGCAGGCTGAACGGGTTCAGGGCCACGTCCGAGAGGCGTTCCGAGTAGCCGGCGCTGCCGTTCTGGTACCAGAGCGGGATGGCGCCCATGTCGTCCCGCAGGACCTCCTCGGCCTGCTGGAACAGCTCGACGGCCTTGGCCTGGTCGGTCTCGGCGTTGGCCTCGTTGACCAGCTTGTCGAACTCCTTGTTGGTCCACTTGCCGTCGTTGGAGGAGGCGTTGGTGTAGTAGAGCGGCTGGAGGAAGTTCTGGATCAGCGGGTAGTCCATCTGCCAGCCCGCGCGGAACGGGCCCGACATCTTGGACTGGGTGATCTGGTTGCGGAAGTCGGCGAAGGTGCCGACCGGGTTGGCGACGCAGGCCTTGTCGTTGTCGAGCGCGTTGTTGACGCTGTTGCAGACCGCGTCGACCCACTGCTTGTGCGAGCCGGTGTCCGCGTTGTACGAGATCTTGACCTGGCCGCCGGGGAAGCCGCCGCCCTCCTCGATGAGCTTCTTGGCCTCCTCGGGGTCGTACTCGCAGGCGTCGCCGCACAGGCCTTCCTTGTAGCCGCCCTCCTCGCCGAGGACGGGTGAGGTCCAGTCGGTGGCGGGGGTGCGGGTCTTCTGGAAGATCGTCTCGGTGATCTGCTCGCGGTTGATCGCCCGGGAGAGGCCGGTGCGGACCTTCTCCATGCCCGCCTTGTCCCAGTCCTTGTCGTAGAAAGGGAAGGCGAGGGTCTGGATGATGCCGGCGGGCGTGTTGATGTACCGGTCGCCGAGGTCGGCCTTGACGTTCGTGAGCTGGGAGGCGGGCACGTCGTCGACGAGGTCGAGGTTGCCGGCCATCAGGTCGGTGTAGGCGGTGTTGTTGTCGGTGTAGACCTTGAGGTCGACGCCGCCGTTCTGCGCCTTGTCGGTGCCCGAGTAGGCGTCCCACTTGCGCAGGGACATCTGGGAGCCCTTGGTGTACGAGTCGATCATGTACGGGCCGTTGCCGACGGGCTTGCTCAGCCAGGCCGCGTGGTCCGTGAAGAAGGACTGGGGCAGCGGCGAGAAGGCCGAGTAGCCGAGGGTGTCGGGGAACGTCGAGAACTTCTGGTTGAGCTTGACGGTGAAGGTGTTGGTGCCGGTCACCCTGAGCCCGGAGAGGGTCTCGGCGGTCTGCTTGCTGCCGTCCTCGGGGTGGGCCTTGTCGTAGCCGTCGATGTAGCCGAAGAAGTAGGCGTTCTTCTGGTTGTTCTTGAGGCTGGCGCCGTAGTTCCAGGCGTCGACGAACGACTTCGCGGTGACGGCCTCGCCGTTGCTGAACTTCCAGCCGTCCTTGATGGTGATCGTGAAGTTCTGGGAGTCGGTCGTCTCGATGCTCTCGGCCATCATGTCGGTGGCCTGGCCCGTCTTGGCGTCGTACCGCTTCAGTCCGCGGAAGACCATGTCGAGGACCTTGCCGCCCTGCACCTCGTTGGTGTTGGCGGGCTCCAGCGGGTTCTGCGGGTCGCCCCAGGAGGAGCTGAGCACTCCGGAGCCGTCAGCGCTGCCACTGCCGCCGCCGTCGCTGTCGTCGCCCCCGCAGGCGGTCGCCGCGAGGGCCACCGCCACCGCACATGCGGCCCATCGGACGTGCGTGGCTCCACGCATGGAGTGCCTCCTGTTTCAGTGCGCCATACCGTTTCGGTGCGCTGCACCGTTATCGGTCAATATCGGTGCACAGCACCCATAGCGCACGCCTGGGCGGCCCGTACGGGTCTCCCTCCCTCTCCGGTCCCTCTTTGATCCCTCTTTGGTCATGGCCGTCCAAAGCTGAACCAAGTGGCACCCCTCCCCCGGGTCAAAGGGCAAAAGTCCAGATCAAAGGCGTCAACAAAACATTGACGGCGACTGAACCGGCGCAGAAAAGTCCCCAATGTGACCTCGTCTACGCCTTCCGCCACCGCACCCCGGGTGGCGGCCGATTCCGGTGCCGAACCGCCGACGCCCACCGCGCCGGCCCGTGGCGGCACCGGCCGTTCGCCGGGGCGGATCGCCTGGCTGCGCTTCCGGCGCGACCGGACCGGGCTCGTCTCGGCCGTCGTGGTCGTGCTGTTCTTCGTCGCGGGCGTCGCCGCCCCGCTGATCGCCAAGGTCTACGGCAAGGACCCGTACACGACGTACGGCCAGAACGGCACCGGGCTGCTCAACGAGTTCGGTTTCCCGATCAGACCCAACGGCGGTATCAGCGGCGACTTCTGGTTCGGCGTCGAGCCGCAGCTCGGCCGGGACGTCTTCACCCTGCTGCTGTACGGCATCCGCAACTCGCTGCTCATCGCCACGGTGACGACCGTGCTGGTCACCCTGCTCGGCATCGTCGTCGGTGTCACGGCCGGCTACATGGGCGGGCGGATCGACGGCTTCGTCGGCCGGGTCATCGACATCCTGCTGGCGTTCCCCTCCACGCTGTTCTTCATCGCCTTCTGGCCGGTGATGATCTCGATCTTCGTGTCACCGGAGGAGAACACCCCGACCTGGCTGACCGTCGTCAGCCTCATCTCCGTGATGACCGCGTTCGGCTGGGCGCCCATCGCCCGGCTGCTGCGCGGTGAGGTGCTCGCCCTGCGCGAGCGGGAGTTCGTGGAGTCCGCCAAGGTCACCGGGGCCTCCCCGGCCCGGATCATCTTCAGGGAGCTGCTGCCGAACCTGTGGACCCCGGTCCTCATCCAGGCGACCCTCGCGCTGCCCATGTACGTCACCACGGAGGCGGCGCTCGCCTTCCTCGGGGTCGGGCTCAGCGACCCCACGCCCGACTGGGGCGTGATGATCCAGCGCGGGGCGCAGGTCTACCAGAACGACATCACGTACATGCTCTTCCCCGGCCTGTCGATGGTGATCTTCGTGATCGCCTTCAACCTCCTCGGCGACTCCGTGCGCGACGCACTGGACCCGAAGACGAGGCGCTGACCCGAGCGCCCTTCGCCGCCCGCACCGGCCCTCCCAGAAGACACACCCCTTCTCCTTGATTCAGGCAGGACACCCCATGTCTCTCTCCCGCAGAAACTTCGTCATCGCCACCTCGGTGGCCGCCGGCGGCTCCATGGTCCTGTCCGCGTGCAGCAGCGGTGGGGGAGGCGGTGGCGGTACGTCGGGGGGCGGCGCGGCCGGGACCAACAAGTACTCGTCGGTCACCATCGGGACCAAGGAGGACTCCACGGGGCCCGCGCCGGCGATCCCGGGCGCGAAGAAGGGCGGCACGATCCGGCCGATCGGCCCGCAGGACTTCTCGCACCTCGACCCGCAGCGCATCTACTACTCGTGGAACTCCGAGGTCGGCAACCTCTACATCCGCTGTCTCACCGGCTACCGCATCGACGGCGGCGCGATGAAGCTCGTCGGCGACCTCGCCACCGACACCGGCACGATGGCGGACGGCGGCAAGACCTGGACCTTCACCCTGAAGGACGGGCTGAAGTGGGAGGACGGCAGCGAGCTGACCGTCGAGGACGTACGGCACGGCATCGAGCGCGGCTTCGCCAGCTTCACCACCGAGGGCGCCACCTACCTCCAGGCCGCGCTGACCGGCAGCAACGACTTCCGCTCGGTCTACAAGGGCCCGTACGACGGCAAGCACCTCGACTCGGTCGTCACGGACACCGCGAAGAAGACGATCACCTTCCACCTCAAGACGGCCCGCCCGGACCTCAACTGGACGCTGGCGATGCAGTCGTACGGAGCGGTGTCCGCGAAGCACGACACCAAGGAGAAGTACGACAAGGACCCGTTCTCCTGCGGGCCCTACCGGCTCTCCCAGCACTCCGTCGACAAGTCGCTGACGATGGTCCGCAACACCCACTGGGACCCGGCGACCGACCCGATCCGCAACGCCTACCCGGACTCGTTCACCTTCGAGTTCGGCCCCGAGGCACTCCAGACCACCGACCGGCTGATCGCCGACTCCGGGACCGACCAGTACGCGGTGATGGCGTACAGCGGGGTGCCCGCCGAGCGCATCCAGAAGGTGCTGACGACGCCCGCGCTGAAGAGCCGTACCGTCGACGGACTGCTGACGGGCCTGTACTACTACGCCATCAACTGCAAGCGGATCACCGACCTGAAGGTCCGTCAGGCGCTCAACTACGCCTGGCCGTTGCAACAGATCCGGACGATCTACGGCGGCCCGTCCGCCGGTGACTACGCGACCACGATCCTCGGCCCGGACATGGCCGGCCGGGTCAAGTTCGACATCTACGGCAAGCTGACCAAGCCGCAGGGCGACACCGCGAAGGCCAAGGCGCTGCTCAAGGAGGCCGGCAAGCTCGGCCAGAAGATCGTCTACACCTACCCGCAGGGCGGCAACGACGCCTACGAGAAGACGAAGGTCGTCATCGCCAACGCCCTCAAGGAGGCGGGCTTCGACCCGGTCGTGAAGCCGGTCGAGTCGACCAGCTACTACGACCAGGTCCAGCAGATCGACAACTCCTTCGACGTGATGTGGTTCGGCTGGTCCCCGGACTGGCCCACCGGCTACACGATGATCCAGCCGCTCTTCGACGGCCGGACGATCGCCAACGGGGCGAACAACGTCTCGCAGCTGAAGGTGAGTTGGGTCGACGCCGCCATCGACAAGGCTGCGGCCTTGACCGACCAGACGAAGGCGAACGCGGCGTGGGCGGCGCTGGACAAGGAGCTGATGGAGAAGGAGGCGCCGATCATTCCGGAGACTTATCAGCGGCGGTTCTATCTGTACGGCAGCAAGGTGGGTGGTACTGAGTACGACCCACTGAACTCGTCGTTCGTCCTCTACAAGCTGTACGCCAAGTCGTAGGTCGTACTTTGCTGCGGGCCGGTGGGGGCTGGTCGCGCAGTTCCCCGCGCCCCTGAGGGGCGGCCCCTAGCGGGGCGCCCCACCCGCCCACCCGACCACCCCCGGCGCCAGTCCCACCCACCAGGGACCGGTGTCGGGGGTTTCGCCAGGGAAACCGATCGCCATGTTCCGCTTCATACTCCGTCGGACGCTCAGTGCGCTGATGATCCTGCTCGTCATCAGTGCGATCACCTTCGTCCTCTTCTACGTCGCTCCGCGCGACCCGGCCCGCAGTGCGTGCGGCAAGCTCTGTACGCCGGAGACGCTCGCGCTCGTCCGGCGCAATCTGGGCATCGACGATCCGCTGCCGGTGCAGTACTGGCACTGGCTGGCGGGTGTGTTCGTGGGCCGTGACTACGCCGGCCTCGGGCACTGTGCGGCGCCCTGCCTCGGCTACTCCTTCACCAACCACGAGCCGGTCCTCGGCCTCATCACGAACCGCTTCCCGACCACCCTGTCCCTCGCCCTCGGCAGCTCGGTGGTGTTCGTGGTCCTCGGTGTCGGTACGGGCATGCTGGCGGCGGTGAAGCAGGGCCGGGCCCTGGACAAGATCGCGTCGTCGATCTCGCTGGTGGGCTCCTCCCTCCAGATCTACATCGTCGGCGTGGTCGCCATGTACTACCTCTCCGACCAGTGGGGCATCCTCCCCCGCCCCCAGGACAGCGTCGGCTTCACCCAGGACCCGGCGGCCTGGTTCAAGGGCCTGCTGCTGCCCTGGTTCGTCCTCGCGATCATCTTCACCGCCAACTACACCCGGATGACCCGCTCCCAGCTCGTGGAGACCCTCGCCGAGGACTACGTCCGTACGGCCCGCGCCAAGGGCCTGTCCCGCCGCACGGTGTTCTTCCGGTTCGCCTGGCGGGGCGCGATGGGCCCGATCGTCACGATCCTGGGCCTCGACATCGGCTATCTGCTCGGCGGCGCGATCATCACGGAGGAAACCTTCGGCCTGCACGGCATCGGCGCCCTGTCCATCAAGGCGGTACGCGACAACGACCTGCCGCTGCTGCTGGGGGTGGTCCTGGTGGCCGCCGCCGCCATCGTCGTCGCGAACATCGTGGTGGACGCGGTGTACGCACTGATCGACCCGCGGATCAGGCTGGCGTAGAGGGGACTTGGTGACCTCCATGGCCGAGTCGGCTGCCGGCCCCTTCCTCTCCGTACGGGATCTGCGCGTCCACTTCGCCACCGACGACGGTGTCGTACGGGCGGTCGACGGGCTCTCCTTCGACGTGGAGCGCGGCCGGACCCTGGGCATCGTCGGCGAGTCAGGCTCGGGCAAGTCGGTGACGAACCTGGCGATCCTGGGCCTGCACGACCGTGCGCGCACGACGCTGGCCGGGGAGATCGTGCTGGACGGCAAGGAGTTGCTGACGGCGCGGGAACGGGAGCTGGAGCGGCTCCGGGGCAGCAAGATGGCCATGATCTTCCAGGACGCGCTGGCGTCCCTGTCGCCGTACCACACGGTGGGCCGGCAGATCGCGGAGACGTACGCCAAGCACACGGGCGCGTCCAGGCGGGAGTCCGGGGCGCGGGCGGTGGAGATGCTGAGGCGGGTGGGCATACCCCAGCCGGTGCTCCGCGCGGACGACTATCCCCACCAGTTCTCCGGCGGGATGCGCCAACGCGTGATGATCGCCATGGCGTTGGTGTGCGACCCGGAGCTCCTGATCGCCGACGAACCGACGACCGCCCTGGACGTCACGGTCCAGGCCCAGATCATGGACCTGCTGGGGGATCTCCAGCAGGAGTTCGGCACGTCGATCGTCTTCATCACGCACGACCTGGGCGTCATCTCCCGTATGGCGGACGACATCCTGGTGATGTATGCGGGCCGGGCGGTGGAGCGCGGCACGCGCGACGAGGTACTGCGGACACCCCAACACCCGTACACCTGGGGCCTGCTGGGCTCGATGCCCACGCTGAGCGCCCCGGTGGACGTCCCGCTGTCCCCGATCCCGGGGACGCCTCCGTCGCTCCTGGACCCGCCCCCGGGCTGCCGTTTCGAGCCACGCTGCGCGTTCCGGGAGCAGGTGCCGGCGGGGCGCTGTGCGAGCCGACGGCCCGATCTGCCTCGTACCGGCGGCCATGGCGCGGCCTGCCATCTGACGTCGGCGCAGCGGGTGGAGTACCACGCCGATTATGTGGGCGCGGACCCAGGATGACAGGGAGAGCCTGATCGCTACCCTCCCGGTATGGACTACGCGAGGATGCGCGTGATCGCCGAGAAGCTCATGGCCTGTGCCGAGGAGCTCGAAGGGACCTGGAACGTCGAGATCGGCCCTTCGGGCCCCTTCCTGGCCATGGTGAGCCCGTCGAAGCGTCACGCGGGTACGGTCCGCCGTATCCGCAAGCAGCTGGACGAACAGCTCCTCGCCACGCACCCCGGCTACATCTGCGCGAACGGCCCCGAGATCGAGCACCCGGCCATAAGCCGCATGCGTCGCCCGGATGCCGTCGTCATCCCCGAGGAGGTCCTCGACGAGGAGGGACTCGCCGTCGACGCGACCCAGGTGCTGGCGGTCATCGAGATCGTCTCGCCGTCCAACCCGGACAACGACTACGGCGAGAAGCTGGCCGAGTACCCCGCCATGGGCATCGCCCACTACATGATCGTCGATCCCCGCACGGGCACCATCGAGGTGCACTCCGACCCGTGCAAGGGCCGCTACCAGCAGAAGGACCCCTATATCTTCGGCGACTCGGTGCCGGTCGGCCCCTGGACGGTGGAGACACAGGCGTTCCGCCGTTATGGGAAGGCCGGGAACGACCCCAGCTGAGGGTCAGCCCAGCTCTCCGCGCTCCACGCAGAATTCGTTGCCCTCGGGGTCGGCCATGAGGGCCCAGCCGCCGCCGTCGGGCCTGCGGTGGTCCGCGACGAGCCGGGCTCCGAGGGAGATCGCGCGCTCGACCTCCTCGTCCCTGGTGCGGCCGTGCGGCTGCAGGTCGAGGTGGACTCGGTTCTTGGCCGTCTTGCCTTCCGGCACCCGGACGAAGAGCAGGCGTGGGCCGCCGGCCGGGTCCGCGATCAGGGCCTCCGGGTCGCCGGGTTTGTCGTCGTCGGCGAGGGGGCGGCCCAGCAGCCGGCTCCAGAACAGGCCTAGGTCGTAGGGGTCGTTGGTGCAGTCGAAGGTGATGCTGTGGATCGTGGGGGAAGACAACCGAGGCCTCCAGGCCGTATGGGGAACACCGCATGCGAGCGTCCCGGACCCGGCACCGGAAGTCGAACGAATTAGACGACCCGCTGCTGATCTGAAAGATCCTGGACAGTCGGTGGGGGTACGAAGGAGTCGGCAGCCAGGTCCACCGGCACCGCGCGGGCCCACTGGTCGGCGTCCATGCGCGATCCATGCGGTTTCCGAACACCCGGGCCACAGATTGGAGGGACCACAAGCGAGGGAACAGCGGGGAATCGGCATGAACATTCAGTTGCTCGGCTGTATCGAGGTGCGCACTCCTTCCGGGAGCAGAGTTTCCATGTCCAACGGGGTCGGACTACTGCTGGCCGCCACTGCATGGACACCCAACGTCTTCGTCGCCGACGACGAGGTGATCGAGCGCCTCTGGGAGACGCGGCTGCCGGAGCACCCGCGTAACGCGCTGCACACTCTGGCCACCCGGGTCAGGAAGGCGCTGCGGTGCGTCACGGACGACGGGGGGCCGGGATTCGACCTGATCAGGCGTTACGGGGGGTACATCCTGGCGGTCGACGAGGAAGTGGTCGACGCCTCACGGTTCCGGCGCCTGGTCAGGCAGGCCAAGGACGCGGAGCGACGGGGCGAGGCAGAGCGCGCTCTGGGGCTCTACGAGGAGGCGCTGGCCCTGTGGCGCGGTGAGCCGTTGTCCAACATGAGGACCGCGTGGGCGGACGCGGCACGTCTGACGCTCCGCCACGAGCACCGGAACGCGGTGATCGGCGGTGCCGAACTGAGCCTGCGGCTGGGGCGGTACGACGAGTGCGTCGCGCCGCTCCACGAACTGGCCGCCCGTCAGCCTCTCGACGAATGGGTCGTCGGTCTGCTCATGCTCGCCCTGTATCGCAGCGGACGGCAGGAGGAGGCGCTGAGGTGCTTCCAGGTGACCCGGACGCACATGGTCGAGCTGCTCGGTGACGAGCCGGGCCCTGAACTCCGGAGCGTGCACGAGCGCATCCTGTGCAGGAGCGAGAGCCTGCGACCCTATCGCGGGGTGCTGGACCTCATCCGCTCATGAGACGCCGTGACCGCCCGCCTCCAGGTCATCGAAATGGGTGACCTCGTACCGGTCGAAACGGGCCCCGGCGTCGGAGGGCAGCTCCTGGAACAGCCGTCGTCGCCGCTGCGGGCGCGGTTCGGGCAGCCAGGGGACGGCCGTCCGGTAGTGGCCGTCCGGGGCACGGATCGCCTCGAACAGGGTGTGGGCCTCGTCCCGGTCGGCCAGGCCGGAGCGGGCATCGCCGGCGCCGTCCCGGGCGGCTGCCCGGGCTGTCAACGCCCGTGCGAGAGACAGCCGTTGGCCCGACTCACCTGCCCGGTCCACCGCTTCCTCCGCCGCCCGCAGGGCATCGGCCACCGCGCCGGTCTCCAGCAGTACCAGGGCGGTGAGCGTGTGAATGCGCGGCAGTGCCAGGGGGGCACCTTCGACGGCCAGTTGCGCGGCATGCGCCAGATGCGTGATCGCGTTCTCGTACTCGCCGCGCGCGCAGCACACCGTGGCGTTCGCGCGGAGCACCTCGACCAGTCCCGTCCGGTGGCCCGTCTGTTCGGCGATGTCACGGGCGTCGTCGAGATGCCCGGCGGCCTCGTCCGGCCGGCCGGTACGCACCTTCACCTGGGCCAGGCCGACCAGCGAGTCCACTTCGCAGTTGCGGTTTCCCACCTGCCGGGACAGAGCGAGGGCGTCCTCGTACGCACGGATCGCGCGGGCGCTGTCACCGGAGTCGTCGAACACCCGGCCCAGGGTCTCCAGGGCCACGGCCTCCCCGTAGACCGATCCGGAGTCACGGGAGACGAGGAGGCATTTGCGCAGCGTCGTCGTCGCCTCGGCGAACCGGGCCTGTTCCTGGAGGATCAGCGCGAGGTTCACCAGGGCCATCGAGTGAGTGTGGCGTCCGCCCTCACCGAGCTGCGACAGCACCTCGGTGACCGCGTCCTCCGCCTCGGCGAGACGCCCGAGGGAGTGGTAGAGGGAGGCCATGTTGATGAGCATGATCTCCGCACTCTTCGTCACGCCGAGCTGGCGGTAGATGTCGAGGCACCGGTGGTAGAGCGGTGGCACCTCCTGGGGCCTGCCGAGGAGCTTGAGGGTGACTCCCCTGCCCTGGAGGCCGGCGGCCTCGCCGAACAGCCACCCGGCACGGCAGGCCAGGGCCTCCGCCTCCTCGTACTCGGTCAGGGCTCCCCTCAGGTCGCCGTTCCGCCAGAGTGCGTTCCCGGTGGAGAGGTGCATGGCGGCCTGGCCTTGGAGGCTGCCGCTCCGCTCGGCGGCCTCACGGGCGACGGCGGCCAGCCGGATCCATTCCGACATCGGGCGCCGGTGGTGGAACAGATCCAGCAGGGCGTCCACGAGCTGCCAGGCGAAACGCGCGGGGCCGTGTTCCGCCGCGTGCCCGATGGCGGCGGCGATGTCCTCCCACTCGGACTCGAACCAGGCGTAGGCCTCTTCCGACGTACCGAACCCCCTCGGTGTCGACGACTCGATGGGAGGGGGGCACTCGCGCGGAACGTAGAGGCCGCACACACGAGCCACGTTGACGACGCTCTGCAGATAGTGGTCCAGGATGCGTTCGACGGCGGACCCCCGCTCGGACTCGTCGTCCTCCGCGACCGCGCGATCCCTGGCGTACTCGTGCACCAGGTCGTGCCAGGCCGAGCGACCGCCCCCGGCGTCCCGCAGCAGGTGCACACGTTGCGCCAGACGCAACAGGTCGGACATGCCCGGTTCGTCGATCCCGGCGCCGGCCGCGGCAGCGGCGGCGGAGCGCCCGGTTCCCGCCACCAGCCCGAGGAGGCGGAACGCCCTCCTCGCTTCGGCCGACAGTCCTTCGTACGACAGGTCGAGCGCGGCCCGGACCGCCACGCTCTCCTCACCCTCCACATGCAACCGCGCGAGGCGTCCCCGTTCGGCGAGGTCCTGTACGTAGTCCCTGATGCTGCCCGGCCGGTCGCCGATCCAGGAGCTGGCGACACAGAGCGCGAGCGGCAGCCGGTCGCAGAGTTCCACCAGCCGGGTCGCGGACTCGGGGTCGGCCGCGACGGCGTCGGTCCCGACGGCGGCGCTGATCAGCTCCAGGGCCTCCCCGCTGTCGAGCACGTCGCAGGAGACCCGGTAGGCGCCGTCCATGGTGACCAGGCCGTTGAGTTTGTGCCGGCTGGTCACCAGCGTGAGCGAACCGCTGGAGGCGGGGAGCAGGTCCCGGACGTACGACGCGTCTGCCACGTCGTCGAGGACGACCAGGATCCGGCGCTCGGCCAGCACCGTGCGGTAGAGCGCTGCCTGTGCCTCCCAGCCGAGCGGAATGTCCCGGGACGCGCATCCCAGCCCCTGGAGGAGAAGGGGGAGCGCCTCCTGAGGGGTCATCGGTTCGGCGTCGTCGAAGCCCCGCATGTCGAGGAAGAGCTGGCCGTCGGGGAAGTCGCCCGCGATCCGGTGGGCCCAGTGCAGGGCCAGCGCGGTCTTGCCCACCCCGGCGGGTCCCACGATCAGGGCGAGCGCCTCGGCCTGGCGTCGACAGGCGTCGAGCAGGCGCAGGTGCGAACCACGGCCGACGAAGCGGCGGGGCTCGCGGGGCAGTTGCCGGGGAACCGGCCTGGTCTCCACGGGGGCGCCCGGCCGGGACACCGGTGCGTTCGCGTGGCCGACGTCACCGCGTAGCAGACTCTGTTGCAGGGCGCCGAGTTCGTCCGAGGGCTCGACCCCGAGTTCGTCGACCAGGCGCCGCCGGAAACCTGCGTGGACGGCCAGGGCGTCGGCGGTACGTCCGTCGCGTTGCAGGGCGCGCATCAGCAACGCGTGCGGGCGCTCACGCAGGGGATGGTCCGACGTGAGACGGACCAGCTCGGCAACGGCCGTACGGTGGCGGCCGAGTTCCATGTCGGCCTCGGACCTGCCTTCCTGGGCCGCGATGTACAACTCGGTCAGGCGTCGGCGCTCCGCCTCCAGCGCGGGCAGGTCCGGCAGGGGTTCGCCGCGCCAGAGGGTGAGGGCCTCGTCGTGACAGCGGTGGGCCTCCGCCCAGTCTCCGTGGGCCGCCGACCGGGCCGCGTCCTTGAGCCGCTGCTCGAAGACGTGCACATCGACCTCGGCGGGGGCCACCCGCAGCGCGTAGCCCGGCGGCTGGGTGACCAGCAGGGCGCTTCCCACGGGGCCGAAGGCCCGGCGTACCTCGGCGACCAGGGCCCGGACGCGTGCCTCGGGCGCGCTGGGCCGGCGTCCACCCCACACGCTCTGGGTCAGACGGTCGACCGACACGACATGGTCGGCGTTGAGCAACAGCACGGCACAGAGGGCGCGTTGGCGTCCGGTGAGGACCACACGGCGCCTGTCGACCTCGGCCTCCAGGGGACCGAGCAGACGAAACCGAGGCGCTGGGTTGAACATTCACAGAACGTAGACCACCGCCGTTGGGGAGGCAATGAGGGTTTACCCGACAGCGGAGCGACGCTGTCCGGTTCTCAGTCCCGTCGAAGCCGCCGCCCTCCCGCGTGCCACGCCCGCCGCAGTCGGCCCGAATGGCGACGCCACCACAGACAGGCCCATGTTCCCTGCAGTCCGGCCAGCACGAGGACCGTCACCAAGGCGTCCAGTCGGCCCCACGGGTCGGCGCCGTGCACGAGCTGGTCGAGCGAGCGGGTGAACAGGGGCAGGGTGACCTCGGTGAGGAGCCGGATGCCGACGAACACACAGGCGACGGTTCCGGCCACGGCACCCAGGGCGTAGGCCTTGAGAAAGCGCCGCTCGGCGGTGCGCAGGGAACTCAGGGGATCCTGGTGGCGCCGTCCGCACATCCGCGCCGCGAGGTGGCGCAGATAGCGGCCGGTGTCCGCGTAGAGGTTGCGGCAGCCCGTGAGGTCCTGGATGACGAAGTAGAGGTCCGTCCGCATGAACACGAGGCACTGGTTCGCGAACGCGGCCACCAGGGTCATCGCGATGACGGGCAGGAGCGCGAAGTCCCCGCCCAGGAACCGGGCCAGGACGCAGGATCCCCAGATCGCCGCGTCGAGGGCGATCCCGGAGAGATAGACCGTGAGCCGCTCCTTGCGGCCCTTCAGCCAGATGCCCGACACCTCCGTCTGCGCCACCAGGAACTGCAGTCGTGTCCCGAGCCGGATCCGTCCGGGCACACCGGCGGCACGGGCCGTGACCAGGTGCGTCATCTCGTGCAGGGCTATGAGGCACACGGCCACCGCGCCCTGCGCGAGCAGGTTGAACGTGCCGTACTCGGTCCACAGCAGGTCGCCCCAGGACGGCAGGGCACCCGGATCCCACAGAGCCGCCAGGAGGGCGACCACGGGGACCGCCAGGAGAAGCCCGTGCAGGACCGGGCTCATGGCCCAGCGGACATGGGTCGGCCGCAGCCGGGGAAACGAGACGGCCGACGGCTCGGAGTCGATACGCCGGTCGCCGATGGACGCCACCAGTCCGGCTCCGCTGAGCCGCTCCACGAACGCGCCGACGTCCAGGTCGCGTCCGGTGTCCGTGCGCAGGCTGCTCCTGGCCTCCTCGACCGTACGGCCCTCGGCGAGGAGCCGTAGGGCGGCCAGTCCGATCCCGGGCAGGGCGACGACCTGGTCGTGGCCCTGCCGCCCCACGATCCACTCACCCCGGTCCGGCCGGACCTCCAGTGCGTGCAGCCCCACCCGGACGCCGCGATCGTCGGTCACGGGTTGCACAGCCGGCAGTCGGGCCGCGCGGGATGCCGTACGTCGACCAGCTGGTCGGGGGCGATCAGGTTGAGGCCCCGCACGAACCCGGGCGCCGACCGGTTGGTCCCGGTGAGCAGCGCGATGACCTCGTGGGCGATCAGCTGTCCGGAGATCCCGGCGGCGGGGGCCAGTACGCCCGCTCCCCCGAGGTCGGGATGCCAGCCCGGCCTCAGCTTCGCCTCCTCGCCCGCTCCGACGCATTCGAAGCAGGGGCCCTGCGGACCGTAGACGCCGACGGTGACCAGGGGTCCGTTGTATCCGGCGCTCACCCAGGGAACGCCGAGCGCGGCACAGACCCGGCTGGTCATCTTGGCGATGAGGTCGTTGCGGGGTTCGTCCGCGCAGAGGGCGAAGGCGTCGCACCCCGAGACGAGTTTCCTCAGCCCCTCCTCCGTGTCGACCATCCGGACGTCATGGGTGAACGTTCCGGTGGAGTTGACCCCCGCGAGGCGCTCGGCGGCGACCTCCGCCTTGGGGCGCCCCAGGTCGGCCTCGCCGTACAGCGCCTGGCGGGTCAGGTTGGACAGCTCGACGGAGTCCGGGTCGACGAGGTGGAGGCTGCCGACACCGGCGGCGGCCAGCGCCCACGCCGCGTGACTGCCCGTGCCGCCGACGCCCAGGACGGCCACCCGCGCGAACTTGAGCCGCCACTGCGCCTCCCACGGGTCGCTGCCCGGTCTCAGGTCCACCCGCCGGAAGTAGGCGTGGTTGCGGCTGTACCGCTCGATCTCGGCATCGGTGAGGCCGGTCGGCGGGCCGACGGCCGCGTCCTCGACGTAGCCGGAGTTCAGGAGGTCCCGGAGCAGTTTCGCGGCGCCTTCGGGGCCCAGTCGCGGGTGTTCGGCGGCCAGCTCCTTCTCGACGACCTCGGGCGAGGCGGTGCCGTCCAGCTTGGTCAGGGCGGCCCAGACCCAGCCATGGGGGTCGGTGATCTCCGCCGCGATTCCGTAGATCTCGCCGCCGATACGGATGGTTCCGTCGTCGAAGCGGTGGGCGGTGTGTTCGGGTTTCACACGTGGACGTCTCAAGACCGATACTCCTCGAAGGATGTGCCTGTCGGCGGAGTCACCTCCGCCGACAGGACCTGCTGCTACCGGGAGACTGCCTTGGTCTCGATGGTCTCGATCTTGTCGAGCAGCCGGATCTCGATGGTCTCGGGCTGCTGGACCGTCTCGGGCCGGACCGTCTCGATCCGGCCCGTGCTCTGCCCGACCTGCGTGTTGTTCTCCTGCATGACTTCTCCTCCTCGTTGGTGGTGCGTTTTCCTCTCCCGGCGGTGCGCGGGCCGAGCCGGCCCTCGCTGTCCGACGGAGGTCAAAGGCGCAGCCAGACCGCTCCGAGGACCCGTTCCACGGGGAACGGCCCCATCTGGCGCGAGTCGAAGCTGACGTCCGCGTTGTCACCGAGCAGCAGCACATGGCCCGGCGGTACGCGCTCGGCCACACCCGCGGGGGTGGTCCAGAGCCCGCCGGGTCCGGCCGCGACCCGCTTGACGAGCCACTGCCGGCCGGCCACCGGTTGCCGTCGGCTGCCCAGCCCGGCCGGTGGAACGGGCCAGCTCCGGGTGCGAGTGTCGGGCTGTTCGACGACGACCACCCCGCCGGGCGGCGGCACGACCCCGCGCCGCACCACCACGTGGTCACCAGGGCGGTAGGCGGGCAGCATGCTGTGGCCGACCACGGTGACCGACACCAGCCGTCGGCGCAACTGCCAGGCCGCACCGGCGGCGACGACGCACGCGGCGACCGCGACCAGCCCGAGCCGGATCACCGTGCCGCCTCCTGGGCCGAGGGCAGCTCCGGCCGCTCGCTGTATCCCGCGGCCTGCAGGGTGAACAGACGCGCGTACGCGCCGCCCCGGGCCAGCAGGGCGGAGTGGTCGCCCTGCTCGACGATCCTGCCCTGCGCCAGGACGACGATCCGGTCCGCGTCCCGCACGGATCCGAGCCGGTGGGAGATCAGCAGCCGGGTGCCGCCCCGGTGGAAGTCGTCCACTTCCACGTGCAGTTGGTACTCGGCCTCCGCGTCGAGGCCCGAGGTGGGTTCGTCCAGGATCAGGAAGTCCCGCCGCTCGCGCACCAGGGCGCGGGCCAGCGCCAGCCGTTGCATCTGGCCGCCGGACAGCAGGACGCCTGTCGTCGCGTCGTCCTCGTCCGTGCCGGGGAAGAAGGTCCGCGTGACGAGGGTGTCGTAGCCAAGGGGAAAGCCGGCGATCGTCTCGTGCACACCGGCCCGCCGGGCCGCCTCGGTCACCCGGGCGGGATCGTCCAGCGTGTCCGGATCGCCGAGGGCGATGTTCTCCCGGACGGTCAGGTCGTAGTGCATGAAGTCCTGGAACACCGCGCTCATCCGGGAGCGCAGTTCCTCGGGGGCCACGTCCCGGATGTCGACGCCGTCCCAGAGGATGGCGCCGCAGGTCGGGTCGTAGAACCGGCAGAGCAGTTTGACCAGAGTGGACTTCCCGGCGCCGTTCAGGCCGACCAGGGCCAGGCTCTGGCCTCGTGGGATCACGAGGTCCACGCCCCGGATGATCCACGGCTGGTCCTCGGCGTACCGGAACCAGACGTCCCGCAGTTCGATGTGGTGCTCCAGGGGCGGCAACGGGCGCGGATCCGCACGGCGTTCGAGGTCGGGGCCGGCCATGGTCACCTCCTGGTAGTGCCCGAACAAGGTCAGTGCCTGGTGGGCGCGGGCGGTGCTGTCGGCGAGCTGCGCCACCGCCGCCTGTACTCCCGCGACGGCGGCGATGAAGATGGCGATGTCCCCCAGCGTCAGCGCGCCCGACCGCGCGCTCTGCAGGGCCCACACCAGACCGGCCCCGGACACCAGCGCGGCGAGCAGTGCCAGGCCCGACTGGGTGGACAGCTCACGGCGGTCGATGCGGCGCCGGGAGGCGTCCGTCGTCAGCCGCTCCCGCTGCATACGCCCGAGCAGGAAGCCCCCCGAGCCGAACAGCCGTACCTCCTTGGCCGCGTTGACGTCGGAGAGCAACTGATCGAAGAACAGTTCGCGTCGTTCCCCGGGGCTGATGCTCCAGAGCATCTCCGCCCGGCGACGGGAGAGAACGATCTCCGCAGCCAGCACGGGAAGCGCGAAGACGAGGACGAACACGGCCATCAGCGGGGCCAGGGCGGCCAGCGACGCCAGGAAACCCGTGATGGTGATACCGGCCCGGGCCACTCCGAGTGTCCCGCTCACCACGGCACCGGGCGTGTTGCGCCCGGACTGCTTCGCCATCCGCAGCGTGTCGAGGAACTCCGGGTCCTCGAAGGGGCCCAGCCCCGCGAACCTGCCCACGGCGGAGAACAGCCTGTTCTGCGCGAGGGTTCCGGTCCTCCGCCCCAACTCCGCCTGGAGGTAGGCGGAGAGATGGGGAAGCACGGCCTGCACGACTCCTACGGCGGCGAGTCCGACGGCCAGCGCGGCCAGAGTGCTCGCCTGCGCATGGGCGGTGAGGTGATCGAGGGCGATCTTGGTGAGCCAGCCGAGGCCCACCGGGAGGACACCGCCGACCAGATCGAGCGCGGCGTAGACGAGCAGTGCCGTCGGCGCGGCCTCGAATCCGAGGGCCAAAGCCGCCGCCAGGCGCTTCGGCCCGGGTCCCCGCTCGACCCCTGTACGGGCGGGGTTCGGCGCCTGTCCCGACACGCCGGACTTCTCTATGGGCATGGCACCTCAGCCGCCCACGAGATCCGGCTGGCGGAGCGGCGCCGCGTCGTTCGGGAGCGCCGCGGAACTCTGCGTGGAGACCACGACCGTTCCCTCTCCGTCCACCAGGACGTAGGTCGGGAAGACGGAGATGCCGAGGCTCTCCACGATCTCGGACGCCCTGTCGACGCCGGGGACGACGTAGCCCAGTTGGCCGAGTTCGTTCTGGTAGTACGGGAGCCCGTCGGCGTCACCGACGACGATCGAGAACACCCGGTCGCGACTGATGCCCGACGCCCGCAGGAACGACTTGTAGGCGGGCATCTGCATCTTGCAGCCCGTACAGCCGACGGACTGGAACGCGAGCACCCACGGCCCCGAACCGGCGCCGGGCAGACGCACTTCCTCGCCGGTCACGTCGACGAGCGCTGAACTCGGCGGAATCACGGTGCCCACTTCGGGGGCACTCCCCCGACGGTTGCTCAACAGGCCTTGCTCGGTGAGCGGATCGAGGAGATTCTTCACCCGAAGAGCGACGGCCACGGAAAGACCGCACGCCGCTGAAGCCGTCAACAGGGCGAGGACGGAAAGCACGATCCCCATGCGCACTCCATTTCTCAAGTCACAGGTGTGGTGCGGAAGAGGGAGGCCAGCTCCCCCAGATGAAGCAGGGTCACCCCGAAGACGGCCGCGGGAGCCGCGACCACGGCGTACTCGGACAGGGCGGGGCCCGCCGAACGTGCTGCCGCCCACCAGGTGAGGGCGCAGATGACCAACAGAAGAAGGTTGCGTACGACATGCGCTCCCGACACGGGAGTGTCGTCCGCGCCGGCACAACCACAGGACGCGGCCGGATTCGACCGCAGCAGGCCGATCAGATACAGCGTGAAGACGCCGAGAAGAACAGCGGCCACGAAGTATCCGGCCCATTCCGACGGGCGCAGCAACAGGAGTCCGGCAGCGCTCCATTCGACCGCCGGAACCGCTGCGGCCAAGGCGCCGGAAAACCTGCCGAGCCTCGGAACCGTCGCCGTCAGATGCCGCCGGAAGGCGCGCAGATCCCTGGCCTTCTGCACGCCGGACCAGATGAACACCGTGACCAGGCACAGTTGCCCGAACGCTGCTACCGCTTGCATGGGTCCCCGATTGACGTACGGATCGGTACGCGGGAGGGCCGCCGTGCGTGAGACCGGCACGGCGGCCACCCTCGGTCAGACGCAGCGCAGCGTGCAGTTGGGCAGGTAGCAGCAGTGGAGCTTGTAGATCTGTCCCCCGGAGACCCTGTTGTCGTAGTAGCAGTCGGCCGCACAGCCGGCCGCCGCGGTCGTCTGGGGGAGCAGCTTGCCGGCGACACGGCCGGCCACACCACGCAGCATCTTGGACATCAAGGTTCTCCTCGTCTGGCATTCCTGTCGGATGCCCCAGGTCCCAGGGGGTCCCGGGGGTTTCCGACCTTGTTGCCCAAGCCTCTCCGAGGGAACTTTCTCCGGGCTTTCAGCGCCCTTTCACGCCTCGGCGGCAGCCGGGCCGGCCTTGAGCGCCGGGTCCAGGACCACGTCCTCGTCGCGGGCCTCCGTCGTCGGGTCCTCCGGGAAGTGGCAGGCCGTGAGGTGGCCGGCACGGTTGCCGGATATCTGGACCAGCGGGGGCTCCTCGCTCGCACACTTGTCCTGCGCCTTCCAGCAGCGGGTGCGGAAGCGGCAGCCGGACGGCGGGTGTATCGGCGAGGGGACGTCACCGGCGAGGCGGATGCGCTCACGGGACTCCGCCTCGTCGTCCATCGCCACCTCGGGGACGGCGGACAGCAGGGCGTGGGTGTACGGGTGACGCGGGCGGTTGTAGATCGAGTCGCGGTCGCCGACCTCGACCACCTTGCCCAGGTACATCACCGCGACGCGGTGCGAGAAGTGCCGCACGATCGCCAGGTCGTGGGCGATGAACAGGAACGCGATGCCCATCTCCTCCTGGACCTTCTTCAGGAGGTTCACGACCTGGGCCTGGATGGAGACGTCCAGCGCGGAGACCGGCTCGTCCGCCACGATCAGCTTCGGCTGCAGGGCGAGCGCGCGGGCCACCCCGATGCGCTGACGCTGACCGCCGGAGAACTCGTGCGGGAAGCGGTTGTAGTGCTCGGGGTTGAGACCGACCAGCTCAAGCAGCTCCCGGACCTTCTTCTCCCGGCCGCCCGTGGGCTCGATCCCGTTGACCTCCATCGGCGACTTGATGATCGAGCCGACGGTCTGGCGCGGGTTCAGGGAGCTGTACGGGTCCTGGAAGATCATCTGGATCTCGGAGCGGACCGGCGCCAGCTGCTTGCGCGAGGCGTGCGTGATGTCCTGGCCCGAGTACGTGATCTTGCCGCCGGTCGGCTCCAGGAGCCGGGTGATGAGCCGGCCCGCGGTCGACTTGCCACAGCCGGACTCGCCCACCATGCCGACGCTCTCGGCGACCCCGATGGTCAGATCGATGCCGTCGACCGCCTGCACGGCGCCGACTTTTCGTTTGATCGGAAAGCCGCCGTAGATCGGAAAGTGCTTCGTGAGGCCCTCGACCTTGAGCAGTTCCTCGGTCGACGTACCGGTGGAACCCTGCTGTGCGGGGAGGGTGAGGTTGTCGCTCATGTCGCGGTGCTCCCTAGCGCAGCCGGGGCTGGATCTTGTCGATGAAGATGGTCTGCTTCTGCTCCGCCGACAGATGGCACGCGGAGGCGCGCCCGTCCGCCAGCGACGGCCGTACATCGGTGCAGAGACTGCCCGAGACCTCGCCGGTGAAGGCGCAGCGCGGGTGGAAGGGGCAGCCCGAGGGCGGGTTGAGCAGCGAGGGCGGCGAGCCGGGGATCGGCGTCAGCGCCTCGTTGATGTCACCGTCCAGGCGGGGCATGGAGCTGAGCAGGCCCCAGGCGTACGGGTGTTGCGGTGTGCGCAGGACCTCCTTGACGGTGCCGCGCTCCACGGCCCGGCCCGCGTACATCACCAGCAGGTCGTCGGCCATGTTCGAGATGACGCCGAGGTCGTGCGTGATGAAGATGATCGCGGAGCCGAACTCCTGCTGGAGGTCCTTGAGCAGGTCCAGGATCTGGGCCTGCACCGTCACATCCAGCGCGGTGGTGGGCTCGTCGGCGATCAGCAGGTCGGGGTCGCACATCAGCGCCATGGCGATCATCGCGCGCTGGCGCATACCGCCCGAGAACTGGTGGGGGTAGTCGTCGAAGCGCGTCTTGGGCTGCGGGATGCCGACCTTCTCCAGCATCTGCACGGCCCGGTCCTTGGCCTCCTTCTTGGAGGCGCCGGTGTGCTTCATGAACGGCTCGGACAGCTGGCGGCCCACCGTGTAGTACGGGGAGAGCGCGGTCAGCGGGTCCTGGAAGATCATCGCCATCTTGTTGCCGCGGAGCTGCTCCAGCTCCTTCTCCGTGGCGGTGACGAGTTCCTTGCCGTCGAGGACGATCTCGCCGTCGACGGTGGTGCTCCTCGGGTTGTGCAGACCGAGGATCGTCAGGTTCGTGACGGACTTGCCCGATCCGGACTCGCCCACGATGCCCAGGGTCTTGCCGCGCTCGACGTCGAAGGAGAGCCCGTCGACCGTCTTGACGATGCCGTCCTCGGTGGAGAACTGCACCTTGAGATCGCGGACCGAGAGGAAGCTGTCCGGACCGGTCGGGGCCGGTGCGCCCTCGGGCTTGGTCAGTGTGGTCACGGTGGTTCGTTCTTCCTGGGAGAGCCGGACCTACGGGGTCGATGTAGGCATACACGACGTCGGTAAGAACGTTCGAAACCGGGACCGAGGCGGGCCGGACCGTCACCACCGCCGTCCTCGGCCCGTCGCACTGACATCGATTCCGAATGCAAGGCTCGACGAACCAAAAGGCGTCTCCGGCAGCCCTGTTGCGGTACTCACGCCCGATGCCGGCCACCGAGTGGTGGCCGGCATCGAGAATCACTCACATCAGCAAATCGATCACCGCACAGGCGGCCTGAAGACCACGCGGACATCGCCGTGCGGCGACAACGAGATCAGCAGGTTCGACGACATGGCCGCCGCCAGCCGCTCCAGGAGCGGCAGGGTCGGCACTCCCCTGCCGCGCTCCAGACGCGACAGCGCCCCCTGACTCATACCGGCCTGCGCCGCGACCCGCTCCTGCGTCAGCCCCATTTCCAGACGCCTGGCACGCACGGCCGCCCCCAAGGGCCTGCCGAGCCACTCGCTCGCCGCTCCGTCGCAGGTGCCGCCATGTCTGCGAACTGCCACAACATGCATTTTCGCCACTCTCCCCGTGTACTGAACGACCGTCACACCTCACGCGCTCGAGAGAACCCGCGAGGCTTCCCAGCCATCAGAAGATGAACTATCTGCGGTAGTCGGTTCCGCACTCGAGAAGACCTTGAGTGCGCCTTTCATGTCGCAAAGCGCATGAGCCTCCGCAGAGAGATGTTGATCACCTTATGCACATCGAGCGATAGCGGCAATCCGCCCAGAGGCGGCGAACCAAGTCGCCCGACTCCGGCGCGAGTTCCCGTTTGCACGCTTTGCCCGGTAGCGATCACGACGGTCAAGACAGACGCGTATCTCCGGCGCACCATGTCTCGTTTGCCATCTCGCAGACACGCGGTCAATCCTGTCCCCGCACTTCTGGATCACTCGCCCAACTGCCGTCTCCGGCGGGCGAGCAGAAGCTGCTGACGGGGGTTCTGGTGAGTCCGAGCCACACAGAGCCATCACAGGTAGTTCGACAGAAGTCGCAGACCGGCTTACTCACCCGAAGGGCACCATCCGTGAGGAAACTCGCAAGCAGCGTCGTCACCACCGTCATTGTCGCGGGCGGCATGGTGGGCGGAGTCGCCGCGCCCGCCTCGGCGGCGTGCGCTCCGAGCCCCGGCAAGGGCTACAAGATCACGAACAAGTCGACGGTGCAGAAGTCGACGAACCTCCACAGCGACTGGATGTACGACCACCTCGGTGGCAACCTCACGTACAACGCGACCTCGACCGCCGAGGTGAACGCCAGCGGCACCGCGGGCGTCGAGGCCGAGGCCGGGGCCATCTTCGCCAAGGCGAGCGCGTCGTTCAGTGTGACCGTCGGCGGGTCCTGGTCGAGGTCCAGCAGCTGGGAGTACTCGATCCCGGCCAAGAACAAGGCGGGCAAGACCAAGGTCCGCATGACCATGTTCCACGAGTCCAAGAAGTTCAAGGTCCGCAAGTACACGTACCGCTACAACGCCAACTGCAAGTACGTCGAGAAGACCGTCTGGACCAAGTGGATGGTCGCGCCGGTGAAGTCGAACAGCAACGTCTGGGGCCTGGAGTGGAAGTAGCCCCATGAGTGTGGTCCGTCGGATTCCCGGCGGACCACACTCCGGTGGGGGCCGTCAGGCCCCCACCAGGGACGCTTCACCGGTCTCGACCAATAGCTGCCCCACTCGCGCGTCAACGTGGCATTTCCGCAGGCCACACACGGTAAGGCACCGTTGACGGGCACAGACCGCCACTGATAGATACCTGATCAACCCGCTTGGCCCCACCCGGCCGGGTGGGGCCCGGTACCTCCAGACGTCCCTGTGCGAGCGATGACACGAGGCCACGTTCTATGAATGCTCAAGACCGGCGCAGCAGACGGAACCAGAGCCTGAAGAGCCGTGCGCTCCGGCTCTTAGCCGCCGCCCTGGCGCTCTCGGCCGCTGTCTCGACTCCGCTCGGCCTCGCGCCCCAGCAGGCGTCGGCGGCGGAGAGCAAGAAGGTCCTCACCGTCGCCGTCGCCCAGAGCGTCGACTCGCTGAGCCCGTTCCTCGCGTCCCGGCTGGTCAGCACCAGCATCCACCGGCTGATGTACGAGTTCCTGACCAACTACGACCCCAAGGACGCCCACCCGATCCCGGGGCTCGCCACCAAGTGGACGCCGTCCGCCGACAAACTCACCTGGACGTACACGATCCGCTCCGACTCCAAGTGGTCGGACGGGCAGCAGGCCACCGCCGAGGACGCGGCGTGGACGTTCAACAAGATGATGACCGACGAGGGTGCCGCCACCGCGAACGGCAGCTACGTCGGCAACTTCGAGAAGGTGACGGCTCCGAGCCCGACACAGCTCGTCATCAAACTAAAGAAGCCGCAGGCCACGATGGCCGCCCTCGATGTGCCGATCGTGCCCAAGCACGTCTGGGAGAAGGTCGGGGACTTCTCGGAGTTCAACAACGACAAGAGCTTCCCCATCGTCGGCAACGGCCCGTTCGTCCTCACCGACTACAAGGCGGACAGCTACGTCCGGCTCAAGGCGAACAAGAACTTCTGGCGCGGCGCCCCCAAGTTCGACGAACTGGTCTTCCGGTACTACAAGGACCAGGACGCCGCCGTAGCCGCCCTGCGCAAGGGCGAGGTCTCCTTCGTCGCCGGGGCCCCGGCCCTGACACCCGCTCAGGCCGAGTCCCTCCAGGGCGTGAAGAACATCCGCGTCAACGAAGCGCCCGGCCGTCGTTTCTACGCCCTCGCCACCAACCCCGGCGCGCGGGCCGCGAATGGCGAGGAGTTCGGTGACGGGGACCCCTCGCTCCTCGACGAGCGGGTGCGGCACGCGCTGTTCATGGCCGTCGACCGTACGACCCTTATCGACAGGGTGTTCCAAGGCCACGCGGTCGAGGGCGAGGGCTACATCCCGCCGCGCTTCTCGACGTACTTCTGGAAACCGTCGGCAAGCCAGAAACTCGCCTACGACCCCACTAAGGCGGCCCAACTCCTCGACCAGGCCGGTTACAAGAAGAACGGCGACGGCAAACGGGTCGGCAAGGACGGCAAGCCGATCACCTATCGCATCCTGTGTCACGCCACCGACCCCAATGACAAGGCCGTCGGCCAGTACCTCCAGGAGTGGTGGGGCGACCTCGGCATCGGCGTGACACTCGACTGCCTGGACAACGTGAGCGACCCCTGGCTCGCAGGCACCTACGACCTCGCCTTCGACGGCTGGTCCGTCAACCCCGACCCGGACTTCGTCCTGTCGATCCACACCTGCGGGGCCCTGCCCGCAACACCCAAGGACGTGGGCGCCACCGACAACTTCGTCTGCGACAAGAAGTACGACGACCTGTACGCGCGCCAGCTCGCCGAGTACGACCCGGCCGAACGGGCGAACATCGTCAAGCAGATGGAGTCGCGGCTGTACGACCTCGGGTACATGAACGTCATGGCGTACCCGAACGCGGTCGAGGCCTACCGCACGGACCAGATCAAGTCGATCACCACCATGCCGGTGAAAGCGGGCAACATCTACGGTCAGGACGGCTACTGGAGCTGGTGGTCGGCGGTGCCCGCCGCCTCCGACAGCTCCTCCGACGACTCCGTTTCGACGGGGGTCGTCGCGGGCACCGTCGGAGGTCTCGCGGTGGTCCTCGGCGCCGTGGTGTTCTTCGTGATGCGCCGCCGGGCCGGCGCAGAGGATCGCGAATAGCCGATGACCGCTGACGCAGCATCCGCGTCGGTCGCGGAGTCCGACGGGGCCGCCCTCGCCGCCCCGTCGGACCGCGGTCCGCGCCGCAACCGGTCCGCCTATCTGCGATACGGGGCAGGCAAGTTGGGCGGCGCCGCCGTCTCCCTGCTCGCCGTCCTCGTCACCAGCTTCTTCCTCTTCCGACTGATCCCCGGCGACCCGGTCAAGACCATGACGGGCGGCCGACAGGTATCGTCCGAGCAACTGGCCGCCTACCGACGGGAGTTCGGCCTGGACCTGCCGCTGTGGCAGCAGTTCACGGACTACTGCGGCAAGGCTCTCACCGGCGACCTCGGCACGTCGTACCAGTTCCGGGCGCCCGTCATCGACAAGATCACCGAAGCTCTGCCGAACACGCTGGTGCTCACCGGCACCGCGTTCGTCCTGTACACCGTGCTCGGCGTCTACCTCGGCACCCGCGCGGCCTGGCGGAACGGCGGACCGAGCGACCGGCTCAACACCGGTCTGGCGCTCGTTCTCTACTCGATTCCGTCGTTCTGGCTCGGCCTGCTGCTCATCATCGTCTTCTCGGTGGGCATGGGCCCGATCCCCGGTCTCTTCCCGACCGGCGGCATGGAGTCGGGCGGTGAGACCGGCTTCGCGTACGTCCTCGATGTCGCCCACCATCTCGTCCTGCCGGTGGTGACCCTGGTCGCGGTCGAGTACGGACAGACCCTGCTGGTCACACGCTCGGCTCTGCTCGACGAGATGGGCAGCGACTATCTGACGACCGCTCGCGCCAAGGGGCTCAGGGACGACCTGGTCCGGCGTCGGCATGCCGTGCCGAACGCCATGCTGCCGACCATGACACTGATCTTCGTCAACCTCGGCCGGACCGTCGCGGGAGTGATCCTCGTCGAGACCGTCTTCTCCTGGCCGGGCCTGGGCGGGCTCTTCTACCAGGCGCTGAGCGTGCCCGATCTTCCGCTGGTCCAGGGACTGTTCTTCGTCTTCGCCGCGGCGGTGATCGTGATGAACACCCTGGCCGACCTGCTCTATCCGCTCCTCGATCCCAGGGTGGGCCGATGACCACCGAAGCGACTCCCCCGGCAGCCCGGGTTCCGGCCGGTCCCCGGCAGCTCGCCCGGCAGCGGCGCCGCGCCTCCGTCGTCCGGTTCTGGAAGCGGTACCGCGGCCACCGCGCCGGCCTCCTGGGCCTGGCCCTGCTCGCCTTCTTCGCGCTGGTCGCGCTGACCGCGCCGCTGACGGTCGGCTCGGACGTCGCGAGCGTGACGGACGCACCGGGACAGCCCATGGAGAGCCCGAGCGGTGAATTCCCGCTGGGCACCGACCGGTTCGGGCGCGATCTGCTGGGCCTGCTCATCTGGGGCGCGCGGGTCTCCCTGCTCGTCGGGCTGCTCGCGGCCCTGCTCTCGGTGGGTATCGGCGCCCTGGTGGGGGTCACGGCCGGGCACTTCCGCGGGATGTACGCCACCGTGATGATGCGGGTCACCGACTGGTTCCTGGTGATGCCGACGCTGGTGCTCGCCATCGCGCTGGCCACCGTCATGTCCCGCTCCCTCGGCACGGTCGTGCTGGCGATCGGCGTGACGTCCTGGCCGACCACGGCCCGGCTGGTGCGGGCGCAGACCCTGGCGGTCGAGTCGCGGCCGTACATCGAACGCGCGAAGGCACTCGGCGGCGGGCACTGGCACGTCATGGCCCGGCATGTGCTGCCCAACGTGATGCCACTGGTGCTGGCACAGGCCACCCTGATCATCTCCTCCTCCATCCTCGCCGAGGCGACCCTCGCGTTCCTCGGGCTCGGCGATCCGACGGTCGTGTCCTGGGGCGGCCTGCTCCAGGAGGCACGCGAGGCGGGCGCGGTCAGCGCCGGCGACTGGTGGTACCTGGTGCCGCCAGGCATCGCGATCGCCGTGGTCGCCCTGGCGTTCACACTGTGCGGACGCGCGGTGGAGTCCGTTCTCAACCCCAGGCTGGGGGTGGCCCGTTGACTCTTCTGGAGGTCCGGAACCTCAACGTGACCTACGCGGGCGGGGCGGCTGCCGTGCGCGGTGTGGACCTGTCGCTGGCGGCCGGCCAGAAACTCGGCATCGCGGGCGAGTCGGGCTGCGGAAAGTCGACGCTGGCGCTCGCGCTGCTCAGGCTGCTACCGACCGGGACCCGGATCGGCGGGGAGATCCTGCTGGACGGTGAGGACATCCTGACCATGCGGTGGGGACGGGTAAGGGCGGTCCGCTGGGCGGGCGCCTCGATCGTCTTCCAAGGGGCGATGCACTCGCTCAACGCCGTTCACCGCGTGGGCGACCAGATCGCGGAGCCGATCCTGCTGCACCGCAAGGCAACCGCGGCCGCGGCACGGAGGAGAGCCGGCGAACTGCTGGAGCAGGTGGGTCTGCCGGCGGCGCGGGCTTCGGCGTATCCGCACGAACTCTCCGGCGGCCAGCGCCAGCGCGTCATGATCGCCATGGCGCTGGCCTGCGACCCACTGCTGATCATCGCCGACGAACCGACCACCGCCCTGGACGTGATGATCCAGGCGCAGATCCTGCGGCTCATCGAACAGCTCGTCACCGACCAGAACCTGAGCCTCGTCATGATCAGCCACGATCTGGCCGTACTCGCCGACACCTGCGACCGGCTCGCGGTGATGTACGCGGGCCGCGTGATCGAGCAGGGCCCCGCCCGGCAGGTGTACGAGGATGCGCTGCACCCGTACGCCAGGGCTCTGTCGGCGGCGTTCCCGCGTATCGGGGACCCGGCGTCACGGTTCGCTCCGCGTGGCCTCGCGGGGGATCCGCCTGATCCGTCGGCCCTGCCTGCCGGGTGTGCGTTTCATCCGCGGTGCGCTGTCGCGCTGGACGTGTGCGGCAGCGAGGACCAGGCACTCCGGGACGCGGGGCGGGAGCGGCGGGCGGCCTGTGTACATGTAGATCGTTCACCGCGGGCCGGTGGGGGCTGATCGCGCAGTTCCCCGCGCCCCTGACGGGGGCGCCGCACTGCACCCGGATCAACCAGCTCGCCTAGGAGCACACCACATGACCACAGCACCTACGGCCGTGCAGGCCCCCCTCCTCAGTGCCCGGGGCCTCCACGTGACCTTTCCCGGGCGGCACGGTGCCGCGCCCGCCCGGGCCGTGGACGGCGTCGAACTCGACATCCGGGCCGGGGAGATCGTGGCGCTGGTCGGCGAGTCGGGCTGCGGCAAGACGACTCTGGCCCGTTCACTGCTCGGCCTGGTCCCGCCGACCGCCGGACACGTCAGCTTCGGCGGCAAGCCCCTGGAGTACTCCTCACGGGCCCTGAAGGCCTACCGCAGCCACGTCCAGCTGGTGCTCCAGGACCCGTCCGGATCGCTGAACCCCCGGCACACGGTGTACGACGCGGTCGCCGAGGGACTGCGCATCCACGGGTACGCGGGGGACGAGCGGGCGGCGGTCGCGGGAGCCCTGTCCCGGGCGGGCCTGCGACCACCTGAGCGTTTCTTCCTGAGCTACCCGCACGAGCTGTCCGGCGGCCAGCGTCAGCGTGTGGTCATCGCCGGTGCCCTGGTCCTGGAGCCCGAACTCATCGTCGCCGACGAGCCGGTGGCCTCGTTGGACGCCTCCGTGCGTGGCGAGATCCTGGCCCTGCTGCTGCGCCTGCGGGCCGAACTGGGCCTGTCCGCCCTGGTGGTGACCCACGATCTGGGCCTGGCGTGGAACATCGCCGACCGGGTCGCGGTGATGTACCTGGGCCGGATCGTGGAGACAGGGGACGTGGAACAGGTCCTCTCGGCGCCTCGGCACCCGTACACCCAGGCCCTGTTGTCGGTGCTACCGGAGGCACCCGGGAATCCGGTCGTCCTCACGGGAGAGCCTCCCGACCCGTCCCGCATCCCCTCCGGCTGCCGCTTCCACGCTCGGTGCCAGGTCCTGGCGAGCGGGGAGGCGGAACGGGCGGGAGTGGTAGACGCGTGCCGGGGCGAGGATCCCGGGATCCTCACCGGGGGCGGGGAGGCCCAGGTGGCGTGTCACTGGGCCCGGGTGACGCGGATCACCACTTGATTGCCCTGCGAGCCACAGCGTGCGGGAGCGGCCACCGGCTCCGCTCGGCCGCACTGTCAGAGGCGCGCAGTACGGTCCTGCCATGGCAACCAGAATCGATCTGACCCTCGATTGCGCGGACGCGAAGCTCCTCGCCGACTTCTGGAAGACGGCACTGGGATACATGGACGAGCCGCCGCCGGCTCCTTACGAAACCCGCGAGGAGTGGCTCGCTCAGTTCGACCTCCCGGAAGACGACTCCGCGGACGACGGCGCATGGCTCTGCGATCCCGACGGCGTCGGCCCCAGACTCTCCATCCTCAAGGTCCCCGAGCCGAAGACGGCGAAGAACCGACTCCACATCGACGTCCGGGTCCCGGGGCACGGCAGCGCCGACGAGCGGTGGGCACGGATCCGGGCGGAGTCCGAGCGGCTCGTGAAGGCCGGCGGGAGCGTCCTGGAAGAGTTCGACGGGCACCACATCACGATGGCCGACCCGGAGGGCAACGAGTTCTGCGTCGGCGCGGCCTCGGCCCGAGGATGACCGGGTGCCGGGTGCCGCTCCCCCTGAGCGCACGGTTCCCGGCACCTCGGAGGGCGCCGGGAACCGGTAGGGGGCCGGACGTGAAAACGGAGGCCGTGGAGCAGGCCCTGACGGCGCCCCCAACACCCGTACCCGCAGGCCCTGTTGTCGGTCCTCCGGAAGCCCCCGGTGATCCGGTCGTGCTCATCGGTGAACCCCCGGACCCGTCCCGTATCCCGTCCGGCTGCCGTTTCCATGCCCGGTGCCAGGTCCTGGCGAGCGGGGAGGCGGAACGGGCGGGCGTCGCGAAGGCGCGCCCGACCGAGGATCCCGGGCTGCTGGGCGGGCGGGGAGGCGCAAGTGGTTTGTCACTGGGCGCGGGCGCGGATCACTGCCTGACCTCGGCCACCAGCTCGACCTCGAAGCCGTCGGCGTTGGTGAGGTAGGCGGCGTAGTGCTGCGGGCCTCCCGCGTGCGGGTAGCGGTCCGCGAAGAGCGGCGTCCAGCCGTGGGCAGGGGCCTCGGCCGCGAGCGCGTCGACCTCATCGCGGCTTCCGGCGTGGAAGGCCAGGTGGTTGAGGCCGGGGCGCAGCCGGTCGTGACGGTCGCCGCTCAGGGCCGGTGACTGCTCCACGACGAGATAGGTCGGCCCCAGCCTCCAGCTGCGGCCGTGCTCCCAGTCCTGGTACGGCTCGTAGCCGAGGCGGGTCAGCAGCCAACCCCATGCGCGGGCCGCACGGGGGAGGTCGGGGACCCACAGCTCGACGTGGTGCAGCATGTCTTCCAATCGATGCGGAAATGCCGGTTCCCGGCACCCTGACGGAGTGCCGGGAACCGGCGGAGCACGTCACCGCGTCAGGCCGCGTGCACGACGTCCTTCTCCTCGGCGAAGTGGCACGCCGACTCGTGTGCCACCGGAGCGTCCGAGTTCTTGAAGCGCTCGGGGACCGCCAGGAGCGGCATCTCCTCGGCGCACTTGTCCTGGGCCTTCCAGCAGCGGGTGCGGAAGCGGCAGCCGGACGGCGGGTTGGCCGGGGAGGGCACGTCGCCGGTCAGGATGATCCGCTCGCGACCCTCACGGGCCTCCGGGTCCGGCACGGGGACCGCCGACAGCAGTGCCTGGGTGTAGGGGTGCGTCGGGTGGTCGTAGATCTGCTCGTCGGTGCCAATCTCGGCCATCTTGCCGAGATACATGACGCCGACGCGGTCCGAGATGTGCCGGACGATCGACAGGTCGTGGGCGATGAAGATGTAGGAGAGGTTGAACTCGTCCTGCAGTCGCTCCATCAGGTTGATGACCTGCGCCTGGACGGACACGTCCAGCGCCGAGACCGGCTCGTCGCAGATGATGATCTCCGGGTTGAGCGCCAGGCCGCGCGCGATGCCGATGCGCTGGCGCTGGCCGCCGGAGAACTGGTGGGGGTACCGGTTGATGTACTCGGGGTTGAGACCGACGACGTCCAGGAGTTCCTGGACCTTGCGGCGGCGGTCGCCCTTCGGTGCCACCTCGGGGTGGATGTCGAAGGGCTCCCCGATGATGTCGCCCACCGTCATACGGGGGTTGAGCGAGGTGTACGGGTCCTGGAACACCATCTGGATGTTGCGCCGCACGGCCTTCATGGCCCGCCCGGACAGCTTGGTGATGTCCTGGCCCTTGTAGAAGACCTCGCCCGCGGTCGCCCGCTCCAGGTTCATCAGCACCTTGGCGACGGTGGACTTGCCGCAGCCGGACTCGCCCACTATGCCCAGGGTCTCGCCCTGGTACAGGTCGAAGGAGATGCCGTCGACGGCTTTGACCGCGCCGACCTGCCGTTTGAACAGGATGCCCTGGGTGAGCGGGAAGTGCTTCACCAGGTTGCGCACCTGGAGGATCGGCTCACCGCGCTCGACCGGGGCCTCGACGGCGGCGACCGCCTCCTCCTCGGTGCGGGCTTCGACGACGTCCACCTCGGCGACGTTCGGCGTGGCGTCCTGCGGCTCGTCGTTCTTGCTGAGCTCAGCCATGGAGCGTCTCCTTCCAGAAGTGGCATGCCGAACTGCGGCCCACCAGCTCGGTGCCGTCCTGCTCGGTGACGGGCAGCAGGTCCGGGATCTGCTCCCGGCACACGTCCTGGGCCTTCGGGCAGCGCGGGTTGAAGGCGCAACCAGTCGGAATGCGCAGCAGGTTGGGCGGCAGACCCTTGATCGCGTACAGCTCCTGGCCCTTCTGGTCCAGGCGCGGGATCGAGTCCAGCAGGCCACGGGTGTACGGGTGCGCCGGGCGCTTGTACAGCTCGTGGACCGGGGCGCGCTCCACGATCCGGCCCGCGTACATCACCGCGATCTTGTCCGCGACGTCGGCGACCACGCCGAGGTCGTGGGTAATCAGGATGAGTCCCATGTTGTACTCACGCTGCAACTCCGCGAGCAGGTCCATGACCTGGGCCTGGACCGTCACGTCCAGGGCCGTGGTCGGCTCGTCGGCGATGATCAGGTCCGGCTCCAGGGCAAGCGCCATGGCGATCATGATGCGCTGGCGCATACCGCCGGAGAACTGGTGGGGGTAGTCGTTCACCCGCGCCGAGGCGGCCGGGATCTTCACCCGGTCCATCAGCTCGATCGCCTTGGCCTTGGCGTCCTTCTTGGACATGGCCTGGTGGACACGGAACATCTCGCCGAGTTGGTAGCCGACGGTCAGCACCGGGTTCAGCGAACTGAGCGCGTCCTGGAAGATCATGGCGATCTTGCGGCCGCGGATGCGGCGACGGTCCTCGGCGGACATCTTGAGCATGTCCTGGCCGCGGAAGAGGATCTCACCGCGCGGGATCGTCGCCGGCGGCATGTCGAGGATGCCCATGACGGCCTGCGCGGTGACGGACTTGCCGGAGCCGGACTCGCCGAGCACAGCCAGGGTCTCGCCGGCGGCGACGCTGTAGTTGACGCCGTTGACAGCCCGGACGACACCCTCGCGGGTCTTGAACTCGACGTGCAGGTCACGCACTTCGAGCAGCGGGCCGTCGTCTTCCGCGCTGTCGCGCGGAGCGGGCACGGTTTCTTCGATGATGGTCACGTACGCCTCCCTCAGCGCATCTTCGGGTCGAGGGCGTTGCGCACGGCCTCACCGAGCATGATGAACGCCAGCACGGTCAGGGTGAGCATGATCGAGGGGTACAGCATGATCCACTGCGCCACCCGGATCTGGGCGCCGCCGTCGGAGATGTCGTTGCCCCACGAGACGCCGTTCAGGCCGAGACCCAGGAAGGACAGCGTGGCCTCCGCGCCGATGTAGACGCCGAGCGAGATGGTCGCGACGACGATCACCGGGGCCAGGGTGTTCGGCAGGATGTGCCGGAACAGGATGCGCGGGGTGCTCGCCCCCAGCGCCTTGGCCGCCTGGACGTAGTCGGACTGCTTGGTGGTGATCACCACACCGCGCATGACACGGGCCAGCTGGGTCCAGCCGAAGAAGCCCAGGGCGCCGATGACGACCCAGGCCGTGCGGTCCTGGAAGGAGTTGAGGACAACCATGGTGCCCAGCAGGAACGGGATGCCGAAGAACACGTCCACGAGGCGCGACAGGACGGAGTCGACGATCCCACCGAAGTAGCCGGCGATCATGCCGACCAAACCGCCCACGACAGTCACGACGATCGTGGTGCCGAAGCCGACGGCTATGGAGGTCCGGGCGCCGTAGATGAGCCGTGCGTAGACGCTGCGGCCCTGCTGGTCGTAGCCCAGCCACTCCGCCGAGAAGACCTTCCCGATCTGCGGCTTCTGCAGGTAGTGGTTGGCGAGGTCGCCGTAGGTCGGGCTGGCGCTGGTGAACCAGCTGGGGAAGAAGGTGATCGTCAGGAGCAGCAGGATCAGCACCGCCGAGACGATGAAGATCTTGTTGCGGCGCAGGTCCTGCCAGGCGTCGCCCCACAGGCTGCGGGCCTTCTCGGCCTTGTCGGGCTGCGGAGCTGCCGCAGCCGCGCTCACGGCGTCCGGTGCGACGGTGGCGGTGTCGGATTTGGTCATGTCAGGCATAGCGAATCCTCGGGTCAAGGACCGCGTAGAGCAGGTCGACAAGGAGGCTGGCGACAAGGTAGACGATGACGAGGATGGTCACCAGACCGACGAGGGTGGTGCCTTCCCGGCGGACGATCGACTGGTAGATCGTGCCGCCCACGCCCTGGATGTTGAAGATGCCCTCGGTGATGACGGCACCGCCGAGCAGGGCGCCGATGTCCGTGCCCAGGTAGGTGACCACGGGGATCAACGAGTTGCGCATCAGGTGAACGCCCACCACCCGGCGCCGCGGCAGCCCCTTGGCGATGGCCGTGCGGACGTAGTCGGCGCGCATGTTCTCCGCGATTGACGTACGGGTGAGCCGGGTCACATAGGCGAGTGACGCCGTGGCCAGGACGATGGCCGGCATCAGCAACTGCCCGTAGTTCGATGGGTCGTTGACGTTCGGTTCAAGCCACTGCAGCTCGTCGGCGAAGATCCACTTGAGGATGAAGCCCAGGACGAACACCGGGACCGAGATCAGCAGCAGGGTGAACAGCAGGACGCCAGTGTCGGCCGCGCGTCCGGCGCGCAGGCCGGCGAACACGCCGAGACCGATGCCGCAGACGACCTCGATGGCGAAGGCCAGGCCGCCCAGACGCAGGGTCACCGGGAAGGCGTCACTGAGGACATCGGTGACCGGGCGGCCGCTGGCGATCTGCGTGCCGAAGTCGGCGTGCAGGATCATGTCTCTCATGTAGTTCCAGTACTGCACGAGGATCGGCTGGTCGAGGCCGTACTCGCGCTTCAGCGCGGCGATCACCTGTGGGCTGCCGCCCTTGTCTCCGAACAGCCCTCTGACGGGGTCACCGGGCAGGGCGTAGACCATGAGGAAGATGAGCAAAGTCGTCCCGATGAAGACCGGGATCATCTGGAGCAGTCGTCGTGCGACGTAGCGCCCCATCGTGCCTCCATATAAGTCACAGCGGCAGCAGGCAGGGCCCTTTCCGCACACATCGCTCGGCGATACGTGCGGAAAGGGCCCCCCGGCCGCTGCCGTTGCCCGGGGCGCGGTGCGCGCGCCCCGGGCAACGGGCTGTTTTCGGTTACTTCTTGACCTGGACGCCGGTCAGGATCGGGTCGCCGTCCTGGGCGAACTTGACGCCCGAGACCTTCTCCGAGTAGCCCGCGTTGACCTTGTAGTACCAGAGCGGAATGCTCGGCATGTAGTTGACGAGCTCCTTCTCGATCTCCTGGTACTTCTTCACCGACTCGTCCAGCGTGGCGGCGCTGTCGGCAGCGGCGATCTCCGCGTCGATCGTCTTGTTGGAGAAGCCGCTGGTGTTACCCGCCGACTTGGTGCCGTACAGGTCACGGATGAAGTTGGCGTTCATCGGGAAGTCCAGCACCCAGCCCCCGCGGTACATGGACTTGACCTCGTGAGCATCACGGGCGTCGAGGTCGGCCTGGAAGTCGGCCTTCGAGTCGAGGGAGCACTTCACGCCGGTCGCGTTGGTGATGGAGTTGCAGACCGCCTCCACCCACTCCTTGTGACCGCCGTCGGCGTTGAACTGGATGGTGATCGCGTTGTCGGGAACGCCACCACCCTCCTTGATGAGCGCCTTGGCCTTGGCCGGGTCGTACGTGGTGACGTCACCCGCGACGTTGGCCTGGTAGCCGAGGACCCCCTTGGCGACCCAGCCGGTGGCAGGCTCACGGGTGCCCTGAAGCACGGTGGTCGTGATGGTCTTGCGGTCGATCGCCATCGACAGGCCCTGGAGGACCTTCGGGTCGATGTCCTTCCACTGCTTGGTGTAGAAGGCCGGGACGATCGACTGGACCGCGGAGTAGGCCTGCTCTATTGCACGGTCGCCGAGGTCCGTCTTATAGACGGGCAGGTCCTTCGGGGCGATCTGGGTGGTGACGTCGAGGTTGCCGGACTTCAGGTCCTCGTAGGCCGTCTCAGGGGTGGAGTAGTTCTTGAAGATCACGCCGCCGTTCTTGGCCGCGTTCGAGCCCTTGTAGTCGGCGTTCTTGGCGACCGTGATCGCCTTCTTGTGCTCCCAGCTGACGAACTTGTAGGGACCGTTGCCGATCGGCTTCTCACCGCCGGCCTTCGGGTCCTTGAAGAAGGACTCGGGCAGCGGCGAGAAGACCTCGT
Organism: Streptomyces sp. GQFP; assembly: GCF_021545335.1. Lineage (GTDB taxonomy): Bacteria > Actinomycetota > Actinomycetes > Streptomycetales > Streptomycetaceae > Streptomyces. Next base: position 3,179,965 of record NZ_CP089312.1, read on the forward strand.
AACCGAGCTTGTAGACGAAGTACGGCATGGCCGTGCCCAGCTCGATGGTGAAGGTGCTGTCGTCGACGACCTTCAGACCAGAGAGCTCGGTGGCCTTGGCCTTGCCCGTCTCGGGGGCGACATCGGAGTAACCCTTGATGTCCGAGAACCAGAAGCTGTTGGTCTGCTTGTTCTCCGGGTTGGCGGCCCAGTTCCAGGCCTTGACGTAGGACTCGGCGGTGACCGGGGTGCCGTCGTGGAACTTCCAGCCGGACTTCAGCTTGACCGTGAAGGTCTTGTTGTCCGTGGTGTCGACCGACTGGGCGTTCATCATGACGATCTTGCCGCTGGAGTCGTAGTCCACCAGACCGGTGAACAGCGACCTGATCACGATGCTGCCGTAGGACTCCATGGTGTTGGCCGGCTGCAGCGGGTTCTGCGGCTCACCTGACTCGACCGTGAACGTACCGTTCGGATCGATCGCGGCGCTGTCACCACTGTCGCCGTCGTCGCTGCCACCACAGGCGGTCGCACTCAGTGCCACAACCGCGGCTATCGCGACCCACTTGGCGCTCCTGGCACCGCGCATGGGTTCCTCCTCATGAGTCCATTGGTTCACCGCAAAAAGAGAGCAGACGACACACCACCGCCACCGTTGCCGGTATCGGGAAAGTCAGATGCCCCCCACGCTCGCGAGTCGGCACAGTTTGCTGCGCCAGACCCGTTGATCCGAGCTCTACGCGCCTAACTATCTGCCATGTGCCATAGCCGAACCACATCCTCAAGGTCTCGGTTCGATCACACCTGACAGAAACTTCTTCCAAAATCCGGACAAACAGTTTGCCGAAAGATCCCTGCGAAACGGACTTGTTACACATCTATCGGAAACGAGTGTCCGTATTCCGGACATGGCGGAGTGGAAAACGAGTTGCGTATGCCTGATCGCCGTGCATGGTTCCTCAGGCGGCACCCGCGCTCCGAAAGCGCGGGAAGCGCCCCCGCCTGACGCGCCGTCAGCAGACTGCCGCGACAGGATCTCTCAGTTGCCGGGACCGCCACGGGCCCGTAGACAGACAGAACGACGACGACACAGCCGGTGCACAGACACACGTCCCACCACCGCCGGTCGATCCCTCCAGCAGCAGGGTAGTGCGGACATGACGTGAATGAAGGCCCGCATCTTCAATTGAAGGGTTTTCCCCCTACGACAACACCGGGCACCCCCGACGTGAAGTGGGGATACCCGGTGCGTTCCGCCTGGAACCGGCGTCGGTCATGCCGACCGTGCCGGCCGTGACTAGCCGTGCTTGGCGCGGCTCGCCGAGCGGGCCCGCTCGCGGGCGTCCAGGTTCACCTTGCGGATGCGAACCGCCTCCGGGGTGACCTCGACACACTCGTCGTCGCGGCAGAACTCCAGGGACTGCTCCAGGGAGAGCTTGCGCGGCGGGACGATCGCCTCGAACGAGTCGGCCGAGGACGACCGCATGTTGGTGAGCTTCTTCTCCTTGGTGATGTTCACGTCCATGTCGTCGGAGCGCGAGTTCTCGCCGACGATCATGCCCTCGTACACCTCGGTGCCGGGGTCGGTGAACAGGACACCGCGCTCCTGAAGGTTCGTCATCGCGAAGGCGGTGACGGCGCCGGCCCGGTCGGCCACCAGCGAACCGTTGTTACGGGTCGCCAGCACACCGAACCAGGGCTCGTGGCCCTCGTGGATGGAGTGCGCGATGCCGGTGCCGCGCGTACCGGTCAGGAACTCCGTACGGAAGCCGATGAGCCCGCGGGAGGGCACGACGAACTCCATCCGGACCCAGCCGGAGCCGTGGTTGGACATGTTGTCCATGCGGCCCTTGCGGACGCCCATGAGCTGCGTGACCGCGCCCATGTGCTCCTCGGGCACGTCGATCGTCATGCGCTCGACGGGCTCGTGGACCTTGCCGTCGATCTCCTGCGTGACGACCTGCGGCTTGCCGATGGTCAGCTCGAAGCCCTCGCGGCGCATCTGCTCGACCAGGATGGCGAGCGCCAGCTCACCACGGCCCTGGACCTCCCAGGCGTCGGGACGCTCGGTGTCGAGGACACGGAGGCTGACGTTACCGATCAGCTCGCGGTCGAGACGGTCCTTGACCTGACGGGCCGTGACCTTGCGGTCCTTGACCACGGCCTTGTTCTCGGCACCCTTGCCGGTGCCGCCGCGGCCGACCATCGGCGAGGTGTTGGTACCGATGGTCATGGAGATCGCCGGCTCGTCGACCGTGATGAGCGGCAGCGCGATCGGGTTCTCGGGGTCGGCGAGGGTCTCGCCGATCATGATGTCCGCGATACCGGCGACGGCACAGATGTCACCGGGGCCCGCCATCTCGGCCGGCTTGCGGGTGAGCGCCTCGGTCATCAGCAGCTCGGTGATGCGGACGTTGGACATCGTGCCGTCACGCTTGATCCACGTGACGGTCTGGCCCTTGCGCAGCTCGCCCTGCTCGACGCGGAGCAGCGCGATACGGCCGAGGAAGTTGTCCGCGTCCAGGTTGGTGACGTGCGCCTGGAGCGGGGCCTCCTCGTCGTACGACGGGGCCGGGACGTGCGACAGGATCGTGGAGAAGAACGGCTCCAGGCTGTTGCTGTCGGCCGGGACCGTGCCGTCCTCCGGCTTGGTCAGCGAGGCGACACCGTCACGCGCACACGCGTAGACGATGGGGAACTCGATCTGCTCCTCGTCCGCGTCCAGGTCCAGGAAGAGGTCGTAGGTCTCGTTGACGACCTCGTCGATCCGGGAGTCGGGGCGGTCGGTCTTGTTGATACAGAGGATGACGGGCAGACGCTGCTGGAGCGCCTTGCGCAGGACGAAGCGGGTCTGCGGCAGCGGGCCCTCGGAGGCGTCTACGAGCAGAACGACGGCGTCCACCATCGACAGACCGCGCTCGACCTCGCCGCCGAAGTCGGCGTGGCCCGGGGTGTCGATGATGTTGATGGTGATGACGTCCCCCCCGTCCTTCGGGTGGTACTTCACCGCCGTGTTCTTGGCGAGGATCGTGATGCCCTTCTCACGTTCCAGGTCGTTCGAGTCCATCATGCGGTCGTCGAGCGACTCGGCGGCGTGCGCGGCGAAGGCACCGGCCTGCTTCAGCATGGCGTCGACCAGTGTCGTCTTCCCGTGGTCGACGTGGGCGACGATGGCGACGTTGCGGATGTCGTGGCGCGTGGCCATAGTGCGGCGTACTCCCGGAGTGGTGAGGACGGCCTGCGCGTACGTCTGCGTCACGCGGGCCCTGCCGGGCTGAACATGCCACGGCCTTACCCCATGCTACGGGCCCGGCGGAGCGGGGGCTCGCCGGGCCGTCCGGGTGAGGCGACCGTCACGGTCGGGGCGAGGCCTTGCTGCCCGGCGTGACGCCCTTCTTGAGGAAGCCCATGTCCTCGTAGACGGGCGTCTGGAAACCGAAGGCTCCCAGGTTGGCGACGTTCTTCTTCACGGCCAGGAGCTGGGGCCGCTGGAAGAGGGGGATCGACCCGCCGGCCGCCCAGATCCGGGCGTCGGCCTTCCGGACCAGCGAGGCGGACTTGCCCTCGTCGAGGGTGGCGATGGCCTGGTCGAAGAGCTGGTCGACCTGGTCGGTGCCGACGCGGGTGTAGTTCTGCTCGACGTTGAGCGACCCGTCGGCGGCGGGCACGGGCTTGGCGTAGATGGGCCGGGCGTCGGTGGCGGGGAAGGCGGACGCGGGCCACGAGTACAGGGCCAGGTCGTACTGCCCGGAGGCGATGTGGTCCTTGAAGTAGCTGTCGTCGGACACCTTGGTGACGGCGGTACGGATGCCGACCCGGTCCAGCATCCGCGCGATCCGGTCGCCCACGGCACGCAGCGTGGCGGAGCCGGGCCCCGAGGGCAGCACGAACCGCAGGGTCAGCGGCTTGCCGTCCTTCGCGAGCGCCCCGGCGGCGGCCCCGGCGGGAGCGGGCGTGCCCTTGGGCGCGTAGGCACCGGCGGGCGCACCGCCCTGGTCCGGGTGCTTGTGGAGGGACTGCTTGCCGTCCTGGGCGAGGTTCGTCTTCCCCGACCCGTCCTGCTGCTTCTGGTGGTCCAGCGGGTCCTGGTGGTCCTCGCGGACGGGCTCGCCGTACGGCTTGTCGTCGTCGCCGACGATGTAGTTCCCGTCCTCGTCACCGGCGCTCTCGCTGGCCTTCGGGGAGGCGGTGGACGTCGCGCCGGCCTTCTTCCCCTCGCCCCCGGCGACCTTCTTCGGCTTGCCGAGCGGGCCGCCCTGCACCCAGCCGGCGTCGGCGAGGAGGGCCTCGGCCTCGTCGGTGTCCTGGCCGCCGAGCGCGCCGCTGTTGTCGGCGTAGGCGGCCTGTCCGGAGAGCGCGAGATGACTGCCGACCGGCACGGCGGGCAGCCCCAGCGGCTTGAGTACGAGGCCGGCCAGCTCCTCGCGGTCCAGCGCCCGGGCGACGGCGCGGCGCACCCGCTCGTCGGCGAGGGGGCCGTCGGCGCCGTTGAGGGCGAGCTGGGTGTAGGCGGGTTCGAGGGACTTGCGCACCTCGAACCCGCTGAGCGACCGCTGCTGCTCCTTGTACTTGGCGTCCGCCTTGCGCTGCGCGCTCCGGGCGATGATCTCCGCGTCGGCGGCCTCCTCGTCGGAGCCGTGCGCGAGGGCCCAGGAACGCAGGGCGCGGGCCGGGGTGCGCGCGGCGCCGGGGCCCTGGAGCGGGGTCGACTTGCCGCGCGCGGCAAGCACGATGCGCTCGGCCTCGGCGGGGTCGATCTCGGCGACGTCGACCTTGCCCGCGGCGAGCGCCTCGGCGCGCTTGTCGCGCGGTACGGAGTGCAGCACGATGCTGTCGAGCCGGGGGGTACGCCCCCACCAGCGCGGACTGCGCACGAGAACGACATCACCGTCGGCCTTGGCGATCTTCTTGAGGTTGAACGGCCCCGCGGTGACCTTGAGCTTTCGCCTCGCCCCGTCGTTGAAGGAGTCCGGGGTCCCCATGACCTCCTTGGGGTACAGCGGCGAGAAGAGCGACTTCCAATCGGCGTAGGGACGGCTGAAGGTCACCTTGACTTCGAGATCGTTCGCCCCGCGCTGCACCTTCGCGATGCGGTCGTACCCGGCGTTGCGGGCGGTCCAGTACGCCGAGTTCTTGCCGGACAGAGCACGCCACTGGGCGGCGAAGTCGGCGGCGCCGATCTCCCGGCCGTCGCTCCAGACGGCCTGCTGGTGCAGCTTGTAGAGGACGACCTGGCGGGGCTCGGTGTCGACGACCTTCGCGGACTCCAGGAAGTCGGCGTTGCGCACCGGCCGCCCGTTCGCGTCGAGCCGGAACATCGACGGCAGCACGGCCTGCGCGACCCGGGTGGTCGTGGCGTCGGCGTCCGCCTGGAAGGTGTTGAGGGTCTCCGGTACGGAGTCCACGGCCCAGCGCAGAGTGCCGCCGTCGGTGAGCAGGGAGCGGGCGGCGGGGGCGATGTCCTGCCCGGCGAGCGGCTTGCTCGCCTGGTCCTCGTCACCGCCGCACGCGGTGAGCAGGGGCACGGCGAGCACGCCGGCGGTGAGAAAGGCGACCGAGCGCGTGACCGCGCGCAGTCCGACGCCGTGGTGAGACATCTCTGCTTACCTCCGAGGGCCGCGGGCGTTATGATCACTTTTGGCGGTATATGGAGCTGATCGCATGTATCCGGCCACTGAAGAGGAAAGGGTTCGGCAACGGACGGCGACACGGCGACGACAGCCGGGAAGCCCACCCGTGCGGCGCAGCGCACCGCGGGATGCACCCATACGCCTCGGCCAATCGGTGCACATCCCTTCCCACCGACAGGTGTGACGCGCAACACTCGCAGGCGCATGAACGTTGCCGTCCAAGGCCCCGGCCTACGGAAGTGAGGTCACGTCATGTCCGTGAACGACGAACTGACGTCCATCCAGCGCTGTCTCGACGACCTGTTCCGCTCCATGGGCCGCCTGGAACAGCAGATCGGCAAGGGCGGCCTGGAACTTCGCCGCCTCCGCAGCGACGCCAACCACCTGCGCGAAAGCCTCGCGCTGCTCCGCGAGGCCGCCCCCGGGCTCGCACAGCCCCGGCGCCCCGACCTCGTGACGATCCCCGACACCCCGTACGACAACGCCCTCTGGACGGACTCGGACGACGAAGGACTCGGCGCCCACGACCGTCACGCCCCCTGAGAATCCGACCGGAGTTCTCCTTGGCCACCGATACGGAACCCCATCCTCAGAGCGGCGGTGTACGCACCCGTACACGCGCCGCCATCGACGCCCCGCACCTGCGGACCGACCGCTGGTGGCTGGCGCCCGCCGCCACGGCGGCCGGTCTGCTGGCGTTCATCGTGTACTCGACCTGGCGGGCGTTCGCGAACGCCGACTACTACGCGGCCCCGTACGTCTCGCCGTTCTACTCGCCCTGTCTGGCGGACAACTGCGCGCCCATGCGGCACGGCCCCAACGCCGACCTCTTCGGCGCCTGGTGGGGCATCTCCCCCGCGATCATCATCCTGATCTTCCCGCTGGGCTTCCGCCTGACCTGCTACTACTACCGCAAGGCCTACTACCGGGGCTTCTGGGCGAGCCCGCCGGCCTGCGCGGTCGCGGAACCGCACAAGAAGTACACGGGTGAGACCCGCTTCCCGCTGGTCTTCCAGAACATGCACCGGTACTTCTTCTACGCGGCCCTCGTGGTCGCCGGGATCCTCACCTACGACACGGTCCTGGCCTTCCGCGACGAGCACTACAACTGGGGCCACATGGGCCTCGGTTCACTGGTCTTCCTGCTCAACATCACGCTGATCTGGGCGTACACGCTCTCCTGCCACTCGTGCCGGCACATCGTCGGCGGCAAGCTCAAGCACTTCTCCAAGCATCCCGTGCGCTACCGCGCCTGGCAGTGGGTCGGGAAGCTGAATGACCGTCACATGCTGCTCGCCTGGGCGTCGTTGGTGAGCGTGGCGCTCGCCGACTTCTATGTGTACCTGGTCGCCTCCGGCGCTTTCGATGATCCGACCATCTTCTAGAGGAAAAGGAACAGCTTCTGATGTCCGTGGTCGACCGGCAGGAATGGGACGTTGTCGTGGTCGGCGCGGGCGGCGCGGGACTGCGCGCCGCCATCGAGGCACGCGAGCGGGGCGCCCGTACGGCGGTGATCTGCAAGTCCCTCTTCGGCAAGGCGCACACGGTGATGGCCGAGGGCGGGATCGCCGCCGCCATGGCCAACGTCAACAGCCACGACAACTGGCAGGTCCACTTCCGCGACACCATGCGCGGCGGCAAGTTCCTCAACCAGTGGCGGATGGCGGAGCTGCACGCGCAGGAAGCCCCGGACCGGGTCTGGGAGTTGGAGACCTGGGGCGCCCTCTTCGACCGTACGAAGGACGGCCGGATCTCCCAGCGCAACTTCGGCGGCCACGAGTACCCGCGCCTCGCGCACGTCGGCGACCGCACGGGCCTGGAGCTCATCCGCACCCTCCAGCAGAAGATCGTCTCCCTCCAGCAGCAGGACAAGAAGGAGACCGGCGACTACGAGTCCCGGCTGAAGGTCTTCCAGGAGTGCACGGTCACCCGCGTGTTGAAGGACGGCAGCCGGGTCTCCGGTGTCTTCGCGTACGAGCGTGAGACCGGCCGTTTCTTCGTCCTCGAAGCCCCGTCCGTCGTCATCGCGACCGGCGGTATCGGCAAGTCCTTCAAGGTGACGTCGAACTCGTGGGAGTACACGGGCGACGGCCACGCGCTGGCGCTGCTCGCCGGGGCGCCGCTGCTGAACATGGAGTTCGTGCAGTTCCATCCGACGGGCATGGTCTGGCCCCCGTCGGTCAAGGGCATCCTCGTAACGGAGTCGGTCCGCGGCGACGGCGGTGTACTGCGCAACTCAGCCGGAAAACGCTTCATGTTCGACTACATCCCGGACGTCTTCAAGGAGAAGTACGCCGAGTCGGAGGCCGAGGGCGACCGCTGGTACGAGGACGCGGACAACAACCGCCGGCCCCCCGAACTGCTCCCCCGCGACGAGGTGGCCCGCGCCATCAACTCCGAGGTCAAGGCGGGCCGTGGCTCCCCGCACGGCGGTGTCTTCCTCGACGTGTCGACGCGCATGCCCGCCGAGGTGATCCGGCGCCGACTGCCGTCCATGTACCACCAGTTCAAGGAACTGGCGGACGTCGACATCACCGCCGAGGCGATGGAGGTCGGGCCCACCTGCCACTACGTGATGGGCGGGATCGCGGTCGAGTCCGACACCGCGGCGGCGCGCAACGTCCAGGGCCTCTTCGCGGCCGGTGAGGTCGCGGGCGGGATGCACGGCTCCAACCGGCTCGGCGGCAACTCCCTCTCCGACCTGCTGGTGTTCGGCCGCCGGGCCGGACTGCACGCGGCCGAGTACGCCAACACGCTCGCCGCCCGTCCGCGCGTGGACGACCCCCAGATCGACGAGGCGGCGGCCGAGGCCCTGCGCCCCTTCTCCGCGGAGAGCCCGACCCCCGGCAAGGACGAGGGACGCCCGGTGGAGAACCCGTACACCCTCCACCAGGAACTCCAGCAGACCATGAACGACCTGGTCGGCATCATCCGCCGCGAGGGCGAGATGGCGCAGGCGCTGGAGAAGCTGGCCGAGCTGCGGGTACGGGCCCACCGGGCCGGCGTCGAGGGCCACCGCCAGTTCAACCCGGGCTGGCATCTCGCCCTCGACCTGCGGAACATGCTGCTGGTCAGCGAGTGCGTGGCCCGGGCGGCGCTGGAGCGCACCGAGTCGCGCGGCGGCCACACCCGTGAGGACCATCCGACGATGGACCGCGAGTGGCGCAACGTGAACCTGCTGTGCCAACTCGCTGATCCCGCCGCCGGGTTGGCTGCCACGGACCCGGTGAGCGGCCTGGTCGCCCTCACCCGCGAGACCACCGAACCCGTCCGCCCCGACCTGCTCGCCCTCTTCGAGAAAGAGGAGCTGGTCAAGTACCTCACCGACGAGGAGCTTTACGAGTGAGCACCAGCGCAGTGAGCAGCAGCTACGAGGCCCGCTTCAGGGTGTGGCGCGGCGATGTGAAGGGCGGTGGGCTGAAGGACTTCGCGGTCGAGGTGAACGACGGCGAGGTCGTCCTCGACATCATCCACCGGCTCCAGGCGACCCAGGCCCCCGACCTCGCCGTCCGCTGGAACTGCAAGGCGGGCAAGTGCGGTTCGTGCTCGGCGGAGATCAACGGCCGTCCCCGGCTGCTGTGCATGACCCGGATGTCGGTGTTCAGCCGCGAGGAGACGATCACCGTAACTCCCTTGCGGGCCTTCCCCGTTGTCCGGGACCTCGTCACCGACGTCGGCTTCAACTACACGAAGGCCCGCGAGGTGCCGTCCTTCGTGCCGCCGGACGGACTGGGCCCCGGTGAGTACCGGATGATGCAGGAGGACGTGGACCGGCCGCAGGAGTTCCGCAAGTGCATCGAGTGCTTCCTGTGCCAGGACACCTGCCATGTGGTCCGCGACCACGAGGAGAACAAGCCGGCCTTCGCGGGCCCGCGTTTCCTGATGCGCGTCGCGGAACTCGACATGCACCCCCTGGACGCGGCGGCGGAGTCCGGCCTGGACCGCAAGAAGACCGCCCAGGACGAACACGGCCTCGGCTACTGCAACATCACCAAGTGCTGCACGGAGGTGTGCCCGGAGGGCATCCACATCACGGACAACGCGCTGATTCCCCTGAAGGAACGGGCCGTTGACCGCAAGTACGACCCGCTGGTGTGGCTGGGCTCGAAGATCAGGAGGCGCGGCGCGGGCTCATGAGCAGGTTGATGATCTGTTCGAGGCTGTGCTCGGCGATCTCGCGCATGAAGGCGGGGTCCGGGAACGCGCCCACGTCGAGGAGTCGCAGCGGGCCCGTGGCCAGAGAGAGGTGCATGGCGAGCCGGTAGAGGCGTAGTCGGTTCGGATCGAGGTCCGGAGCAGCCAGGCTTCGGTACAGCGTCCCGAACCGCTGGCGCAGGAACACGTGCTCCCACTCCGCATCGAAGTACAGCAGACCCTCGATGTCGATGAGCGCAGGTTCGCCGTCCGGGGTCACCAGGACATGATCGGGGCCGAGTTCGCCGTGGATGAGGGAGAGCGGGCCGGTGTGGGGGCGGACCTCGGCCGCCAAGTGCCGTACGAGGGCCGCCAGTTCGCCGTGCAGGGCGGCGGCTCGTGGCTGTCGTACGACGAGGTCGTCGAGGTCGTGCAGCGCCCGGTCCGTGAGGATCTGCTCGCACGAACTCCCGTACGACACCCCGCCCTTGTCGACGAGGCCGACCTTGCCGAGGCGGGGTCCGGTGGTGCCGTGCAGTACGCCGAGCAGGTCCGCGAGCCGGTCCAGTACCTGGGCGCCGGTCTCCGGGTCGCGCTCCAGGAGCACCTCCAGGTCGCCGCCGCCCGGGTGCCCCCGTACGTCCTCGACGACCGCCGCGTCCGCCGGGAGGTGGTTGTGCGCGGGGTCGGCGTACAGGAGGCGCGGGGTGCGGACGCCGACGGCCGCGAGGCGGTCGTGGCACGCCGTGAACAGGTCGAGGCCGGTGGCGTGGGCGAGGGGGTCGCGGTGGTCGACGGGGCCCGCGTCCCAGAGGTCCTCGTCCGGCGACCAGACATACGCGATCGCCGTCGTGCCGTCGTCGAGGGCGAGCCGGTAGACGCCCTTCTTGCTGCCGCCGCGCACCCGGGTGACGCCGGTCAGCGAACGGTTCCGGCCGAGGGCGGCGCGGGTGAGGGGGGCTAGGTCGGCGGCGGTGAGTTCCCTGCGGGGCGTGCCGGTCATGAGGCGAGGAGCGGGCGGGTGGACAGCACCTGGAGGTAGCCGCCCGTCCCGATCATCAGCACGCTGGAGACAAAGGCGGCGTCGATGAGGGCCGGGGAGCCGTCGAACACGTCAAACGCCCCGTACGACATGCTCAGGAGCAGGCCCGCGGCGAAGAGAACCGTTCCGTAGCCCCACAGGGCGGGCCGCAGGGTCCGGCGCCGCAACCACGGCAGCAGCCATCCGGTGGCGACCGCCACCACGCCGCACACGACCATGCCGCCCAGCACCGATGCGGCCGTCGCCACCAGGTACCCGTTCATCCCCCGCCCCCTTCGAACACGTCTCCGCAAACCCTACCCACTGCCCCTGTTCCGCCACTCCTGCCCCACCCCGGTCGCGATACCGCGATCATCCCCATACGCTCGCAAATGTGACGCCCTCCCTTACCAGGGGCCGGCCACGGCGAGCCGCGTCCCACATACCCGTGCGTCTGGCGCACACCGCGCTGGGCGGGGCGATCGGGGTGATGTGGCTGGTGCTGCCCGGAGTGACGGCGGACCACTCGGACCACGAGGTTCCCGTGTCGGCGGTCGGCAGCGCGCGCGGGACCGCGGCCCAGGAGGACGAGACCTCCACCGGCGATCTCGTCCTGCCCCTCGTGGCGGCGGGCACGGCGACCGCGGTGGCCGCGTACACCTACGCCCGCCGCAGACGCCGGGCCCGGACCCACACGCCCGCGACCGCCGGCGCCGGGCCCGCCCAACTCCCGCCCCCGGCCCCGGAACTCGACCGGCAGGCCCGCAGGTCGCTGGTCACGGCCGACGACTGCGTACGCACCAGCCGTGAGGAACTCGGCTTCGTGGAGGGGCTGTTCGGGGCCGAGGCGGTCGCGCCCTTCACGGAGGCCGTGCGCTATGCCGAGGCCGAGCTGTCGGCCGCCTTCCAGCTGCGCCAGACGTACGACGACAACCCGACGGACGCCTCCCGGGACATCCTCGACGAGATCGTCGCGCGGTGTGTGGACGCGGGCCGGCGGCTGGACGCGGAGGCCGCCGGCTTCGACCAACTGCGCGCCCTGGAACAGGACATGAGCGGCGCCCTGAGACACGCCGAGGTGCGCTTCCGGGAGCTGAACGGCCGTACGGGAGCCGCCGGGTCGACCCTGGCCGACCTCGGTGAGCGGTACGCGCCCACCGCGTCCTTCTCCGTCTCAAGCCAGGTCGAACAGGCCAAGGACCGGCTGGTGTTCGCCACGACCGGGCTCAACAGGGCCCGCCAGTCCGCCGACTTGGGCGAGACGGACCGGGCCGTGCTGCATCTGCGCGCCGCCGAGGGCGCGATCGCCCAGGCCGAGGTGTTCGTGGACGGCGTCGACCGCCTCGCGTCCGCACTGGCCGCCGCCGCACAGGCACTGCCGGAGGCCCTGGACGATGCGGAGGCGGCGGTCGTGGAGGCACGGGAGCGGCTGGCGGCGGGTACGGCGGCGGACGAGCCCGTCGGTGCGCTGGAGGGGCATGTCCGGCGCGCCGAGGCCACGCTGGCCGTCGTACGGGAAGAGGCCGCCGCCGGGCCCTACGACCCCCTGGAGGCCCTGCGCCGGGTCACGGAGGTGTCCGCACCCCTCGGGACGGTCCCCTGCGCCGTCCGGCTCGTCGCGCGCGGGACCACCGCCGACGCGGACGGCCTGGTCGGCACACACCGGGGCGCGGTGGCCGCCGAGGCCCGGACCCGCCTGGCGGAGGCCCGCCGCCTGCTGGACCGGGACCCGGCAGAGGCCGACACCTTCGCCCGCCAGGCCCGAGAACTGGCCGAACGGGACATCCGCGCCCACGGAAACCCGTACGGCGGCCGCCCCGAACACACGAACGGCGTCGCCGGCGCAGTCCTCGGCGGAATCCTCCTCGGCGACCTACCGGACGCGAAGGCCGAGGCGCTGACGGGCGGCGCACCGGGTTCGTTCGGCGGCCCGGCAACACGGGCACGACGGGGATAGCGCCCCACAGGGGCGCGGCCCGAAGGGGCGCGGGGCTGTGTCGATATGCGGCTCCGCCGCGTGGGCGCGACCAGCCACGACGGCCCCGCAGCCGCACGACGACACACCGAGGCAGGACAGTGGGCGCTCGGCCCAGCGCGAGCACCCCGCCCAGCGCCCCGTAAGAACTCCCCGTGAACTCCGTAAGAGCGAGTCTGTCCGTCAGAACAGACTCAGCAGCGCCTCCGCCGGGTCCGCGAGGACCGTCCCCCCGTCGGGGAGCGGCAACTCGAACCACACCGTCTTCCCCCGGGGGGTCCTGCGGGAGCCCCACGCCGCGCTGAGCAGGCCCACCAGCTGGAGGCCGCGTCCACCCTCGTCCGTGTCGCGCGCGCGGCGGCGACGCGGCTGGACCAGGCCCGCGTCCCAGACCTCGCACACCAGCATCCGGTCGAGGAGCAGGCGGAGCCTGATCTCGCCCTCGCCGTAGCGCAGCGCGTTGGTGACCAGCTCGCTGACCAGCAACTCCGTGGTGTCGATGAGGGGTTCGAGGCCCCACGCGGTGAGCTGCGTGCGGGTGTACTCACGGGCGCGGCCCACGCTGCGCGGTTCGCGCGGCAGGGTCCAGTCGCCGACGGAATCGGCGGGCAGCCCTTGGACACGTGCCATCAGCAGGGCGATGTCGTCCTCGCCGTGGTGGGTGTCGAGGGTGTTGAGGACGTGGTCGCAGACGTCCTCCAGCGGCTGGGAGGGGTCGCTGAGGGCGCCCACGAATGCTTGCAGGCCCTCGTCGAGGGGGTGGTCGCGGGATTCGACCAGTCCATCCGTGTAGAGCGCCAAGAGGGAGCCTTCGGGGAGTTCGACCTCGACCTCCTCGAACGGCTCCCCGCCGACGCCGAGCGGCATGCCCGGCGGCACGTCGAGCATCAGCGCGTCCTCGCCCGGTTCGAGGAGGACGGGCGGCAGATGGCCGGCGTTGGCGAAGGTGCACCTGCGGGTCACCGAGTCGTAGACCGCGTAGATGCAGGTCGCGAGGTACACCTCGGAGAGGTCGGCGTCGCGGGGCTGGCGGGCGGCACGGGTGGCCTGCTGGACGCCGCCGGGGGTGCCCAGGCCGCGCGCGATCTCGTCCAACGCGGAGAGGACCTCCGCCGGTTCGAGGTCGAGCAGGGCCAAGGTGCGGACCGCCGTACGGAGTTCACCCATGGCTACGGCGGCGCGCAGCCCCCGTCCCATCACGTCGCCGACCACCAACGCGGTGCGGTTGCCGGGGAGTTCGATGACGTCGAACCAGTCGCCGCCGACCTCGGTGGCCGCGTTGCCGGGGAGGTAACGGCAGGCGATGTCCAGGCCGGAGGCCTCCGGGTCTCCCGGGGGCAGGAGCGACCGCTGGAGGATCAGGGCCCGTTCGTGCTCGCGCCGGTACAGGCGGGCGTTGTCGATACAGACGGCCGCCCGTGCGGCCAACTCCCAGGCCAGCGCCCGGTCCCGCTCCCCGAACGGCTCGCTGCCCTTCGTACGGGAGAACTGGGCGAGGCCCACGACGGTGTCGTGGGCGACCATCGGGACGGCCAGGGTGGACTGGATGGCGCCGTTGTCCTCGGCGGGGACGAGTTGGGGGCGGGCGGTGCGCAGGGCGTCCGCGCAGGGCGAGTTGAACGGGAAGTGGTGCACGGCGCCGACGGCGACGGGTGCCTTGCCGCCCGCGAAGGGCGCGTCGGAGACGGCGCTGGCGTAGGCGACGCGGCGGAGTTCGGCGCTGCCGTCGGCGAGCCCGGGCGGGGTCTCGTCGCCGGCCAGCAGACCCTGGTACAGGTCGACGGTCGCGAGGTCGCAGAAGCCGGGGACGACGACGTCGAGGAGTTCGCGCGCGGTCGTTTCCAGGTCCAACGAGTTCCCGATGCGGGAGCCGGCCTCGTTCAGAAGGGCGAGATTGCGCCGCGCGGCGGCGGCCTCGCGGGCGGCGGCGCGACGGGCGGTGATGTCGAGGGCGAGCCAGGCGACACCGATGGGACGGCCGGTGCCGCTGTGCACGCGGTACAGGTTGACCGACCAGTGCCGGCGCTCGTCGGAGCCGGGCACGAAGCCGGTGATGTGCATGTCCGTTATCGAGTCGCCGGTCTCCAGGACCCGGCGCAGCGTCGCGGAGACCCGCTCGGCCTCGGGAGAGCGCAGGTAGTCGTGGACACCGCGGCCCCGGTGGTCGTCGACCATGCCGCCGTAGACCGAGGCGAAGCGCTGGTTGGCGCGCCGGATCCGGAGATCGGTGTCGATGAGCAGAAAGCCGAACGGAGATTGTCCGAATATCGCCTGCGAAGCGGCGAGGTCGGTCTCGATCTGACGCAGCGTCCGGACATCGACAACGATGCAGACGGCGGCCTTCTCGCCCTCCTCCGTCCGCGTCGGCATCACATAGACCTCGGCGAGGCCCTCCCGCGGGCCGTCCTCACCCGGCCCGGACTCGCGGACGCGGAACGGCACGACGCCGGTCCACTCCCGGCCGTCGAGGATCTCCGCCATCTTCCGCTGGCCGCGCTCGCGCAGATCGGGGTCGATGAAGGCATCGATGGGGTCCATGCCCACGGCCCGCCCGGCGGGGATGCCGAAGATCTTCTCGGCGCGCAGGCTCCACTGGTCGACAAGGCCGTCGGGGCCGATGGAGAACGACGCCACCTTGATGTAGTCGTAGATCGAGCCGGGCGGGCTGCTCTGCCACATGGGGTCACCTGTCACGTCACGCGCGTAGTCCTGCGCGGTGTCACGTGTCGCATCGCGCACCGGCCCGCCCATGGTGCCACGCGTGGTTTCACGTGTCGCATCGCGTATCGCGTCACCGCCCGCGGAACTCCTGACACCCGTCGCACGACGTGGCGCACCGGCCGCGGCATCACCCACGACCCCCGCACTCGCGCCGCCCGACGGGTCCTTGGACTCCGTGGCCTTCGCTGGTATCTCGCTCACGCGAACCGTCCCCTCCAGCTCACCGCGTCCGGCACCGGTCACCGGGGGCGGCTGCCCGCAGTATCCAGCACTACGGCGCCCCACAACACGGTGTTCACGATCACAGGCCGATCCCGATGCTTTTCGGACCGGCCCGCGACAACACTCCCAGTCTTCTAACCAGGGGAGCACCCGTCGAACCCCGATCGACGACAACTGCCAGTGGCCTGAACCACAAGGTCGACAGCTCAGGGGCGGGCGTACAGCCGATGTTCGCACCGGCGCACGGTTCGTCGCTCTCCGTGCACGGGTCCGCTCCACCCTCGCTCAGCCCGGTACCGACAGCTCGAACCACACCGTCTTGCCCGCGTCGGCGGGGCGGGTGCCCCAGCGGCTGGCGGAGCGGGCGACCAGCTGGAGCCCCCGGCCACCCTCCTCGTCGGGCCGGGCCGCACGCTCGCAGGGCAGGTCGGGCAGCGGGTCGGACACCTCGACCAGGAGCGTGGCGGAGATCCCGGCGGGCCGCACCAGCCGTACACCGATGGGGCCCGTGGCATGCCTCAGGGAGTTGGTCACCAGCTCGCTGACCAGCAGGGCGGCGATGTCACCGAGGGCGTCGAGCCCCCAGTCGCGCAACTGTCCGCGCACGACCACACGGGCTCCGCGCACGGCGCCGGGCTCCGCGGGAAAGCTCCACTCGGCGCAGTCGCCTTCGGTGTCGATCACGCCGATCACTTCCCAGGCCAGCGACCCACCCATGTCCGGTTTCATGGGGTTAATGGGCACATACCCGATATTCACGGCCCAGTACCGCCTCCGAGGGCGCACTGTGGCACGAACGGCGTACGGGGCGTGCGCACCGGGAGCCTTCGGCACCGCCCACTCCTGCCATACCCTCGGCGGCGCCCCTGCCGGCTCAGCCCAGCCGGGCGACCGCTTCCCGGACCGCCGGTACGTCCTGATCCAGCCAGTCCACGTCCCAGATCTCGGCCGGGGTCAGCCAGCGCAGTTCGTCGTGGTCCTGGAGGGGCTTCGGCTCGGCCGAACCGGCCGGGAGCCGCACGGTCCAGACCCACAGGACGTACGGCGGTTTCAGGGGCCACTCCCCCGGGATGCGCTCGACGGGTTCCGCGTCGACACCCAGCTCCTCGCGCAGTTCGCGCACGAGGGCGTCCTCGGGCGCCTCACCGGGTTCGACCTTGCCGCCGGGCAGTTCCCAGCGGCCGGCCAGTTCGGGGGGCGCGCTGCGGCGGGCGGCGAGGAGGCGTCCGTCGCGCAGCAGGGCGGCGCCGACCACGACGATCCGCGCGGTCGGATGTGTCCGTTCCGTCATAGGCCGGAGCCTACGGGAGCGGGGTCACCTGGTTCCGTTCTGCCCGATCCGCTCGACCCAGTACAGCTGCTTGTGGCCGCGGTC
The DNA here is from genome assembly GCF_021545335.1 of Streptomyces sp. GQFP. Taxonomy (GTDB): domain Bacteria; phylum Actinomycetota; class Actinomycetes; order Streptomycetales; family Streptomycetaceae; genus Streptomyces. The sequence goes on from NZ_CP089312.1 coordinate 3,197,022, forward strand.
GTCGAGGCTGTCGGCGATCTTCTGGGCTTCCGCACGGGTCGCGTACCGGCCCACGCGGTAGCGATTGCCGTTGTCGTCCTGCCTTATGACGAGCCAGGGAAGAGTGATCGTCCCGTCGCTCATGGAGCCCCTCCACTTCCCGCCCCCGGCTTGCGCCGCGCCCCGCCCGCTAAGGAAACCGCAATCCGCATATGCCCGAGCCTACGCCTAACCTTTACGCACCGAATACGGAATTTCACAAAGAGGTACGCAACCGGCCAGGGCCCAGGGGGCGCACGACATCGAACGCGCCGTCGAAAGGGCACGGTGTGTCCGGTCAGCGGCACACCGTGCCCCACGGGGCGACCTGCGAGAACGGCCAGAATCCAACGGCCCGGTGGGTGGCGGTGGTTGGCGGGGCAGCGGTGAAGAGGGGAGCGTTCGAGAAGTCAACCGCCCCTGCGTGTGGGCTACTTCACTGGCAGGTGGTACGCGACCTGGTAGCGGTCCGCGGGGATCACGACGTCGGCCGTCTCGACCGGGCGCCCCGAGGCGTAGTAGGTGCGGTGCACGACGAGCACCACATGCCCGGGGACACCGCCCAGGGCCTGCAGTTCCTCGGCGAGGCCGGGGCGGGCGCCGACCTCCTCCGTGACGTTGTCCACGATCACGTCGATGGCCGCCATGCGCTCGACGACGCCCATCCCGCCGAGCGGGCCCTCCTCGGGCAGCATCACCGGCGTACGACCGGTGACCGCGAGGGGCTCCCAGGAGGTGGAGAGCATCATCACCTCGCCGGCGTCCCGGAAGACGTACTTCGTGCACATCACGCGGTCGCCGGGCAGCAGACTGAGCCGCTCGGCGATGGCACCGCTCGCCTCGGTCTGCGCGCTGCTGGACTCCCAGGTGCCGCGCGCCTCCGCGTCGGACTGCTCCTGCCGGAACGGTGTCGCACCGCCGTCCGGCCGGAAGCCGGAGCGGGCGATCCGGCGCGGCACGGGACGCTCGCGCACGTACGTCCCCGACCCGGAGCGGCCCTCGACGAGCCCCTCGGCCATCAGCACCTTGCGCGCCTCCAGCGCGACCGTGTCCGAGACGCCGTACTCCTCCCGGATCCTGGCCTGGGAGGGGAGGCGGGTGTGCGGTGGCAGCGAACCGTCGACGATCTTCTGTCGTAGATCACCCGCGACACGCAGGTAGGCCGGCTGCTCACCGAATGTCACGGGCCGCTCCCATCAGGTTGTACAGACAGCGACAGCCTGGCAACCATGGGTTGCGACATGCAAGCAAAGGCCAGGGAATCACTCGATGTGATGACATGCGTGGCCGGGAGGCATGGGACGAGTGCCTGCGCAGGCGCGTTCTCCCCGCTCCGGCCGTCGTCACACATCGATGCCGGTGTCCCCGCCGGTGTCCTCGCCGGTGCCCTCCGGGTCGTACTCGTACTCGGGCGGGGTCGTCGCGAGCCCCAGCCCCTTGCGCGCGGTGACCGTGCGGTCGGCGTCGAGCAGCGAGTAGCCGGTGTCGTAGTGGTCGTAGAAAGTGTCCACGTCGGTGGCAACGGCCGCCTTCGCCCACTCCACGCGCGCGCTGCGCAGGTCCTTCACGAGCGCGGTGACGCTGGGCGAGGCCGGGGCGGCGAACCGGTGTTCGGTGAGCAGGCCGATCTGCTCGTCGAGCGCGTCCGTCATCTGCCCCGCCCACTCCTTGTGGCCCGGCAGGTCGTCCTCGACGTACTCCTCCACGGGCTCCGCGTCCATCGCCGTGTTGAGGACCTGGGCCGCCTTCAGATACGTCAGCTGGTCGGCGTCGAGCGTCGTGGCGTCGTTGCGCAGGGAGCCGGTGAGGGTGCCGTCCGTCTCGACGCTGCCGAAGACGCAGGTGACCTCGTGGTCGCCGAGGCGCCAGCTCTGGCTGGTCGGGGTGAGGTAGTAGACGTCGACGTCGTCCGGCACGGCCCAGGTGTCCATCGCGTAACTGTCCTCAAGGGCATAGCACTTGTCGTCGGCGATCTCGGTGACGCGGTCGTCGCCCGGGTAGGAGCCGGACGGGAGCTGGAAACTGGCGAAGACCTCGCCGTCGTGGGCGGCGGAGCAGGGCACGGTGTCGACGTCGTACGCGTAGCCCTCCAGGGAGCCGTCCAGGGAGTTGAAGCAGTCGCCCTTGGCGAGGGAGAAGGTGCTGTTGCTGTCCTCGGCTGCGTCCTTGAAACCGTCCCAGGCGTCGGAGAGGCCTCCGGTGCCGAGGAGCAGCGCCCAGAGGGCGAGTCCGACGGTCGACAGCACGGAGCCTGCGATCGCCATGCCCTTGCCGCGCTCGCCCTTCTTGCGGATCTGCACGAGGGCGACGATGCCGAGGACGAGGCCGAGGGCGGGCAGGAAGCAGAGGATGCCGAGGACGAGGGAGGCGATGGCTACGCCGTTGACGGGGGCGGGCTGGTTGTACGGGGAGTAGCCCTGGGCCCAAGGGGCGTAAGGGGCTTGGGGGTAGCCCTGGTACGGGGAGTAGGGCCCCTGGGGGTACTGGGGTTGCTGCGGCTGGCCGGGTCCAGGGGGCGGGGGTATGGCCACGAGCGGGGGGCTCCTCGTCGGGGTGGTGGGAACTGACGTACGACTTGGCGCATGTTAGGGGAGTTTCGCCCCCGCCGCCCCTACCCGTTCCCATCCCTGGGGGCTGCCGCCCCCAGACCCCCGCTGTCGGCCTGAACGGCCTCGTCCTCAATCGCCGGACGGGCTGGGTAGTCAGCCCGTCCGGCGATTGAGGACAAAGGGGGTCCGGGGGCAGCGCCCCCGAGGATGGGACGGGTAGGGGCGGCGGGGGCGAGACAAAAGCGGGCGGACTCGCAACTACTCTGCGTGCATGAGCCCACTGCCGGACTGTTACTGCCCCACGGACGGCACCCGCGTCCCCGCAGGCACCCTCACCTGGCGCTGCCCCCTCTGCCAAGGCCCCCTGGACCTCGACTTCGCCCCCACCCCCGCCTCCCTCAAATCCCTCACCGGCAGAGTGAACTCCCTCTGGCGCTACGCCGAAACCCTCCCCCTCCCCACCCCCACCACAACCCTCGGTGAGGGCCGCACCCCTCTCGTCGAACTCCGCGACGGCATCTCCGCAAAGCTCGACTTCCTGATGCCGACCCTCTCCTTCAAGGACCGCGGCGCCGTACTCCTCGCCGAACTCGCCCTCCGGCTGAACCCGCATCAGGTCATCGCCGACAGCAGCGGCAACGCGGGCACCGCGATCGCCGCCTACTGCGCCCGCGCCCGCCTCCCCTGCACGGTGTACGTCCCCGACGGCACCTCCGCGAAGAAACTGGAGCAGATCGAGGCACACGGGGCCAGGGTCCACGTCGTCGACGGCAACCGGGCCGCCACCGCGGCAGCGGCCCGTACGGCGGCCGACGCCCCGGGCACCTTCTACGCCTCCCACGTCTACAACCCGTACTTCCTGCACGGCACGAAGACGTACGTCCACGAGCTGTGGGAGGACATGGGCGGCCGGCTCCCCGAGGTGCTCGTCGTCCCGGTCGGCAACGGCACCCTGCTGCTGGGCGCGGCCCTCGCCGTCGCCGAGCTGCACGGGGCCGGCCTCATCGACCGGCGCCCCGCCCTGTACGCCGTCCAGGCCGCCGCGGTCGCCCCACTGGCGCACGCCTGGGCCGAGGGCGCCACCGATCTGACCGGCAGCGCCCCGCCCCCGCCCTCCCCCACGCTCGCGGAGGGCATCGCGATCCCCGACCCGCCCCGCGCCCGCCAGATCCTGCGCGCGGTACGCGACTCGGGCGGCACGTTCCTCACCGTGACGGAGGATCAGATCCGGCACGCGCAAAGGGACTTGGCGTCACAGGGCCTGTACGTGGAGTCGACCGGCGTGGCCTGCTGGGCGGCGGTACGGGAGGGGGCGCTCGGGGCGCGGACGGCGGTGGTGCCGTTGTGCGGAGCGGGGCTCAAGACGGGCCTGGCGCCCGCCTGATGTCCGCCGCGAGCGGCCTCAGACGTCGTCGAACGCCGTCGCCCGCGTCCGCTTCTCCCAGCCGGCGACATCACCCCGTACGCCGTCCAGATGGTCGAGTACGGCGGTGACCGCGTCGTCGCCGAGGGGCAGGCGCAGCGGGGCCTCTTCGGCGTCGACGGCGGCGAGGATCAGGGCCGCCGCCTTCGCCGGGTCGCCGGGCTGGGCGCCGTCGTTCTCGGCGACCATGCGGCGGGTCGCGCCGACCGTACCGGTGTAGGCGCCGAGGTCCCGGCTGGTGCCCGCCCGGCCGCTGTCGAACAACTCGGTCCTGAAGGCCCCCGGTTCGACGATCAACACCTTGATCCCGAACCCGCGGACCTCCGCCGCGAGCGCCTCGGACATGCCCTCCAGCGCGAACTTCGTTCCGCTGTACGCCCCGAAGCCCGGCGTGGACAGCTGCCCGCCCACGCTGCTCATCTGCACGATCGTGCCCGAGCCCCGTTGCCGCATGTGCGGCAGCACGGCCCGTACGAGCGCGGCGGGCCCGAACACATGCAGGTCGAACAGGGCACGGAGTTCGGCGTCGGTGGTCTCCTCGAAGGCACCGACGTGCGTACGCCCCGCGTTGTTGACGAGCACGTCGATCCGCCCGTGCCAGGCGACCGTGTCCTCCACGGCGGTCCGGATCGCGGTCAGGTCGGTGACGTCCAGGCGCAGTGCCTGGACCTGTTTGGGATGGGCGGCCACAAAGCCGTCCAAGGCGCCCGTACGCCGTGCGGCACCGACGACCACATCGCCCGCGGCGACCGCCGCCTCGGCGACGGCCCGCCCGAAGCCACTGCTCGCACCGGTGATGAACCAGACCCTGCTCATGAGGTCAGCCCTCCCGTAGACCGCTGTCCGCTCACTGCCCCGACTGTTCAGAAGCTCGGGGAGCAGCCTAGAGGGAGCGCGGCTTCCGCAGGGTGGCGTACGCCTTCACAGGGCCGAATAAAGTCCCTGGTCGGCGAGGCGCCGACCGGGGTTCAGCCGCTCACCGCCCGCAGCGCTCCGGGCCTGCGGCCGTTGAGGCGGTCGAGAGCGGTCGCCGTGACCTCGTCGGCCGGGATGTGCACCACCAGGCGCCGGCCCTCGTCGCGGAGTACGAGCGTCTCGTACGACAGACGCGGTCGCCCCGCCTCCGGGTGATCCACCAGCTCGGTCCCGAACCGGGCGGGCGTGACCGGAACGGCGGTGAGACGGTCCCTGAACGGCGCCCCGGCCGCCGCGAGTTCCTCGGCCAGGGCGGTCACATGGAGGTCGTTCAGCGAGGTCTCGTCGCGCAGGTGGGCGATCTGTTCGTCGGCCTGCCGGTCCCATCCGGGGTAGACCGCGCGGGCCCGGTCGTCGGTGAAGGTGAACAGGTACCGCAGGACGTTGGGCGGATCCCCGTCGAGCAGGCCCAGCGGGCGGGCGTACCGCTCGTAGCCCTCGGTGTGCGCCACGATGTCGCCCATCCAGTTGGTTGCGGTCGCGGCCCTGTTCGAGCCGGGTGAGGTACTCGACGCTGATACCGGCGAGGGTGGCCAGCTCGGCCCGGCGCAGCCCCGGCGTACGACGGCGGTCGCCTGGGGGCAGCCCCACCTCGACGGGGGTGACTGCCTCACGGCGGGTGCGCAGGAAGGTGCCCAACTCGTTGGCGCTCACCTGTCGAACGTACAACCGGAGCCGCCGCGGAGGATGGCCCTGCCACTACCGCCCTTCGCCCGGTCTCCCTCTCCCGGCACGGGGCCCACACGCTGAGGCCATGAGCGACGACAACTCCACGAACACCACTGCCACTTCCGTCACTTCCTCCCTCGCCGAGCTGCCTCTCTCCCCCGGCGACCGGGAACTCGACCCCCTCGTCTCCATCGACACCGGCAACCCCGACCGCGACGCGCACACCCGCTCGGCCGACCTGCTCGACGTGGCGAAGCGCCCGACGATGTCGTTCCGTTCGACCCGTGTGTCCGGGGCGGACGAGGGCTGGACGATGGAGGGAGACCTGACCATCGGGGACGTGACCCGCCCGATCACGTTCGCCGTCGAAGTGGGCGGGGTGGCGGTCTTCCCCCCTGGACCAGCGGAACCACGCCGGCTTCGAGGCGACCGGCGAGATCCGCCGCAGCGACTACGGCCTGGACTTCGGCACCGGGCTCCTCAGCGACGCGGTCAAGATCCACCTGGACATGCAGTTCATCGGACCGGAGGGCGCGGACGGCTGACGGCCGGTCACTGTTCGACGACACCGTCCACACCCCGGGAATCGGCGGCTTCCGGCCGTCCGTCGGAGCGGGCGGAGGGCTATGCTGCGTGAAGGACGTCCCAGACCCCGGCGGCTTGTAGTTCCTTGATACAGATGGCTGCGGGGGCGGATCTTCCGTCCGTCACCCGGCGCATCCCTGGAGGGAACTGGGCGGGTCCACTCTCCTGTCGTACAGACTGCCGGACCGGCGTTCCTCCGCCTTCTTCGAACGTATGCCCCTGTCGCGAGCGCGCCCGGAGGGCCGGGACTTCCGGCGTCACCGCGTGCGCTGCCGGACAGCCCCGTGAACCGAGGCGTCATGCCCACTCCACAGCTCACCGTCTACCGACATGACCGAAGGGAACGGGCGCTGGTCACCCTGGCCGGTGAGATCGACCTGGAATCGGCGCCGCTGGTGCGCGCGGTACTGGCGGACTGTCTGCGCGACGGCATACGCACCATCGACATCGACCTCACCCCCGTCACCTTCTGCGACTGCAGCGGCCTCAACGCCTTCCTGCACGCCGCCCAGCGGACCACGGAGACAGGCGGAGCCCTGCGACTGCACAACCCGCCACCGATGCTGGCCCTCGTGCTCGAACTCACCGGCTCCGGGTTCCTGGTCCTCGGAATTCCGTTCGGGCAGTTGCCGCCTCTTCTCGAAGGTGTCCCCACCCCGGCGACCCAAACCCCGCCGCCCCGGCCTGTTCCCCTCGCCTCCGCCCTCCCGCGCGAGGTGCGATGACGGCCCGGCCGGAAGGACTCGCGCACGATGACTGGCCCCGGTGGCCCCGGTGGCCCCGGTGGCCCGGGTGATGCCCGGCAGCCGGTCGGCCAGGATCCAGGTGCTGGCCGCCGGGCAGGCGGCGCTGCGTGGTGCCCGGGTCGGTGTGGCGGATGTGTGCACGGCGGCGGTGGCTGCCCTGCCGGTCCGCGGGGCCGGGGTGTCGGCGATGTCCCGGACCGCGGCGAGCCATCCGCTGTGCAGCACCGACGACATCAGCGAGCAACTGGAGGAACTCCAGCTCACCCTGGGCGAGGGACCGTGTGTGGACGCCTTCACCCACGGTTCCGCCGTCCTGGTGCCCGATCTGCTGGCCGGCGAAGCGCAGGACCGCTGGACCGTGTTCGCCGACGCGGCCCTGGAGGCCGGGGCACGCGCGGTCTTCGCACTCCCCCTGCAGATCGGGGCGATCAGCCCGGGAGTCCTGGACCTGTACGCGGACGTACCGACCGTGCTGGACGCCGAGGAGCTGGCCGACGCACAGGCGTTCGCCGATCTCGCGACCCTGCTCCTGCTCGACGCGCGGATCGAGGAGACGGGCGCACCGGTCGACAGAGCGCCGAAGGACCGGGACGCCGAGAACCTGGGCGGATACCGGGCGGAGATCGACCAGGCCACCGGCATCCTCACCGTCCAGCTTGGCGTCGGTATCGACGAAGCCTTCGTCCGGCTCCGCGCCCACGCATACGCGCAGGGGCGACGGCTCGCCGACGTGGCCGCCGACGTGGTGGCCCGCCGGCTCCGTTTCTCACCCGACACCGAACCCCGACAGACCGATGGGGAAACCTGATGCACCGGTGCCGGCCGATGAACGTGCTGTGCTTCCCGCCCGCTTCCGACGGGACTAGTCTCAATCGAGGGTGTCACGATGAATCAGCAGCTCCTGGCCAAGACCTTCGTCGAACTGGCCGACAACCTGGTCGCCGACTTCGACCTCATCGACTTCCTGCGCCTGCTGACCGACCGCTGCGTGGGCATGCTCGACGCGAGCGCCGCGGGCGTACTGCTCGCCGACCGCGACGGCGAACTGCGCGTCATGGCCGCCTCCGACGAACGGGTGCGCCTGCTGGAACTCTTCCAGCTCCAGAACGACGAGGGCCCCTGCCTCGAATGCTTCCGCAGCGGCGCACCCGTGGCGGTCACCGACCTGACCCGGGAGATCGGCCGCTGGCCGCGCTTCGTCGCGGCGGCCCACCGCAGCGGCTTCGGGGCCGTCCAGGCCCTGCCCATGCGGCTGCGGGACGAGACCGTCGGTGCCCTGAACCTCTTCCACGCCGCCCCCGGCCCCTTCGACCCGGTCGGCACACTGGTCGCCCAGGCCCTGGCCGACGTCGCCACCATCAGCCTGCTCCAGCAGCGCTCCGCACACCGCAGCACCGTCCTCAACGAACAGTTGCAGAACGCCCTGAACAGCCGTGTGCTGATCGAACAGGCCAAGGGGAAACTCGCCGAACGCCAGAGCATCGACATGGAGCAGGCGTTCACCGCCCTGCGCACCTACGCCCGTGCGCACAACCGCCGGCTGTCCGATGTGGCCCGCGCCTTCATCGACAACTCCGAACCCCTTCCCGGCCTGGCGGTCTGACCCGACGGCCGCGGCGGGCCGGGCCGTTCTACAGGCGGCGCCAGCGGGCCGAGGCGAAGGAGAAGACACCGAAGAGGATCAGCCCGACCGCGACGGCGACCAGGAGCCATGGCCCCACCGGTGTCTGCGTGAAGCTGCGGAGTGTGGCGTCCACGCCCTTGGCCTCCTGCGGGTCGAAGCGGACTGCTGCCGCCAGGATGAAGACCCCGGCCGCGGCGAACACCGCACCACGTGCCACACCGCCGCCGACACCCAGGGCGGTGACCACCTGCTTCGTACGGTGGCTCATGGCGCCGGTGTCCAGCTGCCGCAGGAAGCGCCGCAGGGCCGCGCGGACGGCGAGTACCCCGCCGATGCCGATCAGGAGGCAGCCCGCGGCACCCACCAGCACCCGCCCGTAGGGCAGTTCGAGCGCCGACGCCGTCCAGTCCTGCGACTGCTCGTTGCCGCTGGAACCCTGGCCGCCGCCGGCCGCGTACACCGCTGTGGCCCAGCAGACGGCGGCGTAGAAGAGCGCCCGTCCGCCGTCAAGCACGCGCGAGGCCGCCTTGCGCCGGGGCCCCCTGCCGAGGACCGCGCGGGAGCCCCGCCACAACGCCATGCAGCCGAACCCGACGACCAGTGCCCACAGCATCGCCTTGCCGAAGGGCTGCTCCGCGATCTGGGCCAGCGCGCCCTGGCGGTCCGCCGACTCGTCGCCGCTGCCGAGGGCGATCCGGACGGCCAGCACACCGACCAGGACGTACACCACGCCTCGCGCGGCGAAGCCCGCCTGTCCGGCGGCGGTCAGGGTCTGCTCCTCCGCGGAATCACTGGTACCGGGCCTGGCGGCCCGATGCCGCCCGGGCATCCGGGATGTCGTCACGACGGCCTCCTCAGAGCGTGGGTGTCGGCCGTCACCTGGTCGTGCAGGCGGGCCCGGATACGGGCGATCAGACGGGAGACGTGCGTCTGCGAGACACCGAGCTGCAGGCCGATGCGAGCCTGTGTCATCTCGCAGAAGAACCGCATGTACAGAATCCGCCGGTCGCCTTCGGGCAGGGCCCGCAGCAGCGGGCGGAGCGCCTCACGATCGACGGCCAGGGCGTCCGCGGGCACGGGGGCGAGGCTCTCCCGGAGGTCGTCGCGGAAGTGCCACTTCACCTCGGCGAGGATCGTCGGTACGGCAAAGTCCGGGAAGGCGGTGCCGTGGCCGGGATCGAAGCGGCACACCGCCTTGACCAGGCCCGACTGGGCCACCTGCCTGAGGTCCTCGAAGGTCTCGCCGCGATGGCGGAAACGCCGGGCCAGGCGCAGGGCCATCGGCGTCCAGGCACACACCATCTCCTGCCGCAGCACGGACCTCTCCGGGCTGTCCGGCAGCGCGGCGATACGGCGGAACACCGCAGCGGTGTCGGGCGCGCCGTCGTATCGGTGCGCGCCTCGTGAACCCTGCGTCCGTACGTCCGGCATCGACACGTTTCTCCCTCATCGGTGGCGTCACCCACCGTGGGAGCCGGCGGACCGCTGCGCACAAGGGAGCGGCAACAGCTGCTCCCACAGGCGTGCCTCCGGTCCGAAGCACGTCGGCCGAGTCCCCGGACAGCCCTCTTTCAAACAGCGCCCGCCACCACGCCACGGAGCCCCGAAACCGAACAGGATCAGGCCGACGCCCGCGTGCTCCGCCGATGGCCGGATGGCGACCTGCCGCCTGTCCAGGGGGCTCGGCGAGGACTGGCGTGCACGGTACGGCTTCACTCGCCGCCGGTATCCCGCCGGAACACACCACGCGTTGACCGGTGCCATCGACGTACGCGGCGCCACCTTCCGCTACTCCCCCGACGGACCACCCGTCCTCGACGACGTCACCCTGCGGGTCCGCCCCGGCGAATTCGTGGCCGTCGTCGGCCCGAGCGGCTGCGGAAAGTCGACCCTGCTGCGCCTCCTCCTCAGCTTCGCCGCACCCGAGACCGGCTCGGTCCACTACGACGGCCAGGATCTGGCCGCGCTCGACCTCACCGCCGTACGCCGCCAGTGCGGCGTCGTCCTCCTGCACGCGCAGCCGTTCACCGGCACGGTCCTGTCCAACATCCGCGGCGCGGAGGCGTACTCCCTGGACGAGGTGCGGGAAGCGGCCCGGATGGCCGGCCTCGCCGACGACATCGCCCAACTGCCCATGGGACTGCACACAGAGTCCTGTCGGACAACAGGAGCACGTTCTCGGCCGGACAGCGACAGCGCCTGATGATCGCGCAGGCCCTGATCCGGCGGCCGCGGATCCTCTTCCTGGACGAGGCGACCAGCGCCCTGGACAACCACACGCAGCGGATCGTGACCGAGAGCACCCGCGCGGCCCTGCGGGCGACCCGCGTGGTCATCGCCCACCGGCTGTCCACGATCATGGAGGCCGACCGGGTGATCGTCCTGTCGGAAGGCCACATCGTCCAGTCGGGGCCGCCGGACGAACTCCTCGCCGACACCACGGGGTTGTTCCACCACTTCGTACGCCGACAGGTGCGGTGAGCGTCGTCCTGCACGCCGTCCACGCCGTCCACGCCGTGCAGGGCCTCACCTCGGCGTACGCCGGCGAGCCGGCCGCCGCCGAAGTCCTCACCGTCGACAACGCCTTCGTGCTGCTCGCGTCGGTCGGCCCCGGTGGCCGAGCCGCGTTCAGCGGAAGAGCTGACCGCGGACCGCTCCGTCGGGGAACTCCGCGGTGTGGACGTTGGCGTAGAAGGCGGTGGGGTTCTTCTTCAGTTGCTGAACCGTCGCGGCGTCCGGCACCGGGACCGCGCCGGAGAGGGCGAAGATGTTCTCCGGGGCGGGGGTGGTGAAGAGCGGGACCTTCACATCACCGTTCTTGCCCAGGACGCCCTCGTGGATGTGGCCGGCGACCGGGGCCGCGATGTTGACCCAGGCCACGGAGTAACCGACCATGCCCTGGCCGGGGTAGACGAAGGCCACGGCGTGGCCGTCCGGGTCACCCGCGGCGGCCGGGTCGTCGGCCGGGATCTCCTGGCCGCCGTCGGCGAGAGCGCGGAGTTTGCCGCCTCGGATGATGCTGAGCGGGTTGATCGCCTTGCCGAACGGCTTGAGTTGGCCGCGGACCGCTCCGCCGGGGAACTCCGCGCTGTGCAGGTTGACGTAGAAGCCGCTCGGGTCGGTGCGCAGCCGCTCGGCGAGGGCGGCGTCGGTGATCGCGGTCTGGCCGGCGGCGGAGTGGACACCGGCGGGCATGGCGGTGGTGAACAGACCGGCCCTGACATCGCCGTTGGCCCCTGCCTTGCCCTCATGGATGTGGCCGAGGGTGGGGGTGTCGATGCCGTTCCAGGTCAGGGCGAAGGTGATGCGGTCGCCCTTGACCTTGATCAGGGCGACGGCCTTGCCGTCCTGGTCGCCGACCGCCGGACCGTTGGGCGCGGGCACTTCCTGGGCGCCGTCGAGCTGGGCGATGAGTGACATGGCCGGGGCGCCCGCCGACACGGACGTCAGCCGGGTGGGAGCCGAGGAGGAGACCGTGGCGGCGCCACTGTGGCCGGCATGGTCGTCGGCCACGGCCGGCGCGCCGGCGGCACCGACGAGCAGAGCGCCGGCGACTACGGCCGCCATCGGGAAACCGCGCATTTTCTTTCCCCTTCCGAGGACACGTCGAGAACGGATTCGATTCACGACCGGTCCACGAGCGTGAGCCCTGGAAGGTTCAACGGAGATCCGGAGAAGTGCGGATCGCGGCCCGACTGAACCACTCCTGCCGCGCGCACGTGTGGGAATCCGCAACGCGATTTCGCGAGTTCCCATCCGGATTCCTGACTGAACAAGGACGGTCGACAATCATGCGCGCACGAATCACTCTGGTCGCGATTCCCCTCGCCCTGCTGAGCCTGTCCGCCTGCGGCGGAGCCGACAGGGAGAAGGAGACGGGCGGCGCCTCCTCTTCGGGGAAGGGTTCCGCCAGTACGTCGGTCGAGGTGGCCGGCTCCGGCCTCGGCGACATCCTGGTCGACCAGGACGGGCGCACGCTGTACGCCTTCACCAAGGACAAGGCGGGCGCCGGCAGCTGCGACGCCGACTGCATCGCCGTATGGCCCGCGCTGACCAGCACCGCCGCGGCCACGGCAGGGCCCGGTACGGACAAGGCGCTGCTGGGCGAGGCCAGGAACGCCGGAGGCGCGGTCCAGGCGACGTACGGGGACTGGCCGCTGTACTACTACGTGGGCGACGCGGCTCCCGGCGACGTCAACGGGCAGGGGCTGGACGGGGAGTGGTTCGTGGTGAAGGCGGACGGCAAAATGATCAAGGAGTAACGCGGTATCGAGAAATGAGAAGGGGATGGGGCGGCGCGGCACCACAGGGTGCGGGCCGCCCCTTCGGCATACCGGTCCAGAAAAGGGCGGTCCTGAAAAGGGCGGTCCAGAAAAGGGCGGTCCAGAAAAGGGCCGGTCCGACCGCGTGGTTTCGCTTACGCGGTCGGACCGGCCTCGCCACATTCTCAGATGCGTGCGGTCACATATTCCTTGCCCTTGTCGTTCTCCACCCGGATTTCGGCGATCTCGTCGACCCGCACGGCCGCCGATCCGTCGAGATTGGCGCCCTTCGCCTCGTCGGCGGTGAGCCAACTGCCGGCCACCTCGCGACTGCCGTCCTTGGTCACCACGATCAGCCGGCACAGTTCGCCGACCGGGATGCCCTTGACCGCGGCGTTGATCCGGACCCAGTCGGCGGCCGGGGTGACCCGTACCGCCATGGTGCTGCCCGTCTCGGCGCTCGTGCCCGAGGCCACCTTGGTACCGGCCACGGGAGTCGACGTCGGTGAGGGCAGTGCATCGACCTTCTCGCCACCGGAGCTCTGCCCGATCAGTACGCCGCCGCCCAGCACCGCCGCCGCCACGACCGCCGCGACCGCCGCCATGGCGCTCCAACGTCGCCGCTCCGCGCCGTCGCGCTCGCCGCGGGCCTGTCGCAGCGTGCGCTGGAGCATCAGGTCGCCGTCCTCGGGCGGACCGTCGAGGAACGCCTCCGGCGGCACCTCGCCCAGCGCGGACTCCAACTCCCGCAGCCCGTCCAGTTCGTCGCGGCACTTCTGGCACGACGCCACATGTTCGTCGACGGCCAGCACCTCCTGCTCAACGAGCGCGCCCAGGACGTAGGCGCCGAGCAGTTCGCTGTCATGCTGCTGAATGCTCATGCCGCCACCTCCTTCAGTGCGACGAGCTTCGCTGTTCTTGGTTTGTTGTCCGCATACATCTCACGCAATGCCTTCAAGGCATAGTGTGACCGGGATTTGACCGTTCCCGGCGGTATTCCCAGGGCCTTCGCCGCCTCGGCGACGCTCCGCCCCTGGAAGTAGATCTCTCTCAGCACGTCCCGGTGGTCCGGGGAGAGCCGGTCGAGCGCCTCCATGACGAGCATCGAGTCCACCACGGCGTCCGCGTGGTCCTTCTCCACCGGCGGTCTGCCCGGAGACTCGGCGACCTCGGTGGGTCGGGCGGCCTTCGCCCGGTACCGGTCGGTGATGATGTTGCGGGCCACGGTGAGCAGCCAACCGCGCACCGAGCCCTTGCCGTTCACCAGCGAATCGGGGTTCTTCCAGGCCCGGATGAGCGTCTCCTGGACCACGTCCTCCGCGGCGCCGCGGTCGCCGGTGAGCCGCTGCGCGTAGGCGAGCAGGGCTCTGCCGTGTTCCTCGTAGAGAGCCCGGATCAGTGCCTCGTCGCTCGTTCTCTGCCGAGCACGGGACCATAAAGCCGCCATCCACTCACTCCGTCCTCTCCTGCTCTCCTGTTGCTCTCCTGAGCTGATGCGCTGGGAACACGAGCGGCGGACGGAGACGGTTCAATTCCGGTTCACCCCCAGCCCGATGTGACGCGCCTCACGTGCCGTGCGTCCGGCGGTTCGGGCCCGGTCCGGGCGGCGGAGCACCGGCCGGTTGTACGTGGAGCGATCGCCGCCCGCGCGGCAGAACGAGCCGTGTCGGACGAGCACGACATCGGCATTGAACCGTGCCGGATTCCCAGCCGTTCCTGGGACGACGCGAAGCTCGAACCGAGTGAAGTGGAACGAAGGGAGCCGGGAGGGACCATGGCCGAAATCGACATGCCGGGAGACGAGGTGGCGCGCGTACGCGACCTCCTGGGACGGGTGATGGAACTCGTCGAGACCAAGGCCTCGGGCTTCAACGCCGCCGACGTCGGTCCGCCGCTGGAGCGCTCGGGCGACAACTTCGACAAGAAGTGGAACGACGGCCGGTTCCAGCTGAAACGGAACGGCAAGGTCCTCAGGGACGCCTGCGAGGCCATCGTGAAGGCCTTCGAGGACGCCGACCGGGACATGGGCCAACAGCTCAAAGAAGGCAACGGCCAGTAGCGGCCGGCAACGAACCGGTGATGCAACCCCAAGCGGACGAAAGCGAGTTGGCCATGAGCAGTGACGCGGTGACCTTCGGGATCGCCATCCCGGACACCTGGAGCGAGTACGACCTCTCCGGCGACAGCCTCGCCCCGATGCGGGCGGAACTCCTGCGCGAGACCCCCGACAAGGGCGGCCGGGACCGGATCAACGCGACCTTCCGCCAGCTGCGGCGCATCCTGGACGGCGCCCGGCGGCACGGTGCCGTCTACGCGGCCGGCACCACCCAGATGTTCGAGGACGGGCTGCTCATGGCCGGGGTCATGGTCTTCAGCCTGACCCCGCCGCCCGGCGAGAACTTCTCGGCGTACGCCCTCGCCCAGCAGTTCTCGGCGACCGGCAAGCAGCGGAAGAAGGGCACGACACGTACCTTCACGACGGAACAGCTGCCTGCGGTGGGCCCGGTCGGGCGCCTTGTGGGCGTGGAGGAGGGCGCGCTGACCGACGGGGTCAGCTACAAGATCCTGGTCATGCACACGGTGGTGCCCGTACCGGACGAGCGGCGGGCGCTCATCATCACCTGCTTCAGCCCGAACCTGCCGCTGGCGGACCAGCTGTACGACGTCTTCGACGCGATCACGGCCACGTTCGCCTTCGGCGAGGAGGAACCGCCGGCCATGGCGGGCTGACCGCCCGCGTCCGCCGTACCGCCGTCGAGAAGGGCCCGGGTTCAAGAACCCGGGCCCTTCTCCGTGCGTCGGTTGCTGCGGGCGGGTGCCCGAAGTCCCGTTCTACAAGGCCGACTTGGTGTCCGGGACGCGGACCGTGACGAAGCGTCCGTCGCCCAGGTGGAGATGGGCCCGGCCCGGTTCCGTGTCCGCGCCGATCAGACCGTACGGGACCCGCTGGCCGACGGCCTCCCCGTCGCTGATGGAGCGCGGGGCCAGCAGCGCGCCGCACCGGTTGCGCCGTACGACCGCCTGCCAGCCCGAGACACCGCTGAGCATCGCCTCGTTGTTGCCCGCCACCACCAGGCCCCAGCCGTCACCCGCGTTGCCGCGTGCGAGGGCCGCCAGATCGCCGTCGATCTCCGAGTTGAACAGCATCTCGGCGTCGTCCACCAGGATTCCGCCCGCCTGCGAGTCGACCCGGCCGAGCGCGGCCCGGAAGTCCGCGACCGCCAGATCGGAGTCCTCGAAGACCTCGACCACCCCCGGCACCCCGGCCAGCGCGCGCATCGGTGAGTTGCGGGGCGCGATCACCACGATCTTCGTGCCGTGCGAGAGCAGCGAGCGGGCCATCGTGAGCAGCACCGTGCTCCGGCCGCTGCGCGGCGGCCCGGTCACGATGAAGGACGGGATCGCGGTCATGTCCGTACCCTTCGCGGTCAGTTCGTCGCCTCCGACGCCCACCATCGCCCACAGCGGGGAGAGTTCGGCGGGGCGCTGCCTGCGCTGCCAGGCCTCGTCGAAGGTGAGCCGGTCCGGCAGGACCTCCACCCGGAACGGGCGCCGCGTTTCCGGGACTTCGGCGTCCCGTTCACGGGTCCGCTCGGCGAGCCGGTCGAGGGCCTCCGCCTGGGCCGCGCCGCCGGGGTCTGGTTCGATCAGCGCGATCTGGGCGACGCTGATGTCCTTGACCTGGACAGCGCGGCCCGCCGGAAGATCCTCGGGTATCGAGCGTGAGCTGACTCCCACCGTCGAGTAGTCGTTGCGGTCGTTGAGGCGCAGCACCAGCTTGTCCTCGGTCGAGGAGGAGTAGCGGCCCTGGCCGAGCACCCGGTCGCCCGCCACCACCACATGGACACCGACGCCGGCGCCCTCGCGCAGCAGCAGCGTCATCTTGTCCATCACGCTGCCCTGGTCGTAGGTGTTGAAGTCACGGTCGAACGCCTCGAACCGGTCGACCAGCAGCACCAGATGGGGCGGTCGCTCCTCCTCGGGCAGGGTCCGGCGCAGCTCGGTGAGGTCCGCCACCCCGCGCTTGCCCAGCAGCCCCCGCCGACGGCCGACCTCGGCGGTGAGCCGGGTCAGCAGCCGTACCACCCGCTCGGTCTGACCTCGGTCCACCACCGCGCCGCAGTGCGGGAGTCGGGACAGTGCCCGCAGGGCTCCGTTGCCGCAGTCGAGGCCGTAGAGATGAACGTCCGCGCACGAGTGCGTCCCGGCGATGGCGGCGGCCAGTGTGCGCAGGGTCTGGGACCGGCCGCTGCGCGGTGAGCCGATGATGTGCAGATGGCCCGTTCCGTCGAGGTCGAAGGCGAGTTGGCGCTGCGCCTGTTCGGCGGGCAGGTCCACCAGGCCGTACGCGACCGGGGCCAGCCGCCCTTCCTCGGCCGCGGGCGCCGGAAGGTCCGCGAGGACCAGGGCGTCGGGCAGCGGCGGCAGCCAGGGGCGGCGGGCCTCGGGCACCGCGAGCTGTTCGGCGGCGCCGCGCACCGCCTCGACCAGCACCGACAGGTCGGTCACCGCCTGGACGGCGCGCTCCTGCCGGGCGGCGCGGGGCAGCGGTTCGCCCAGCAGTTCCCAGTGCAGTTCGGTGAGGACAGGCGCCGGACGGTCCTCCTCGGCGACCGAGGTGTCGGGGCGGCGACCGCCGATCCGGCCGGTCTGGAAGGGCAGCAGGGCCGCGTGGCCGAGCCGCGCGTAGGCCCGGCCGGGGGTACGCGGGGACAGCTGGCCGGAGTCCGGTGCGTCGATGATGTCGCGGCTCTCGGAGGTGTCGGTGGTGCGCAGCGCGATCCGCAGGTTGGTGTTGGCGCGGATGTCGCCGGTGACGGCACCCGAGGGGCGCTGGGTGGCCAGCATCAGGTGGATGCCGAGCGAGCGGCCCCGCTGGGCGATGTTGACCAGACCGGAGACGAAGTCCGGGAGCTCCCGGACCATGGACGCGAACTCGTCGATGACGATGACGAGCCGTGGCAGGGCGCCGAGTTCGGGGCGGCGGTCGCGCTTGTCGGTGTAGTCGTCGATGTCCTTGGCGGCGGCGTCGGCGAGGATCCGCTCGCGCCGCCTGAGCTCGGCGCCCAGCGACACCAGGGCCCGCTCCACCAGATGCGTGTCGAGGTCGGTGACCATGCCGACGGTGTGCGGCAGGTCCTCGCACTCGGCGAAGGCGCTGCCGCCCTTGTAGTCGATGAGCACGAAGTTCAGCTCGTCCGGGCGGTTGGCGACGGCCAGCGAGGCCACCAGGGTCTGCAGCAGCTCGGACTTGCCGGAGCCGGTGGTGCCCGCGATCAGCCCGTGCGGGCCGTCGGCGGCCAGATCGACGGCGAACGGCCCGTCCACGCCCTCACCCAGGACCGCCCGGGTGGTGCGGCCCGCGATGACCCAGCCCGCGGCGACCGTGTCCGGCTTGGGGGGTTCGAGACCGAGCACGTCCAACAGCCGCGCGGAGGTGGGCAGCAGACTCTCCTCGGCGTCGTCGCCCACGTCCCGGATCGGGGCGAGGGCCCGTGCGACGCCCACCGACCAGGACCGGCCGGGGGCGTCCATCAGTACCCCGTCGACCGGGTCGGCGCCCTCCTGCTCGACCCGCAGCAGACCGCCGGCCTCGGCCACCGCGACGGCCTGGCACTCCTCGGGCAGCAGCCGTGCCTCGTCGTCCACGCAGAGCGCGTACACGCCGACGGCCGGGCCCTCGCGCAGGATCTGGATGACGCCGGGGAGCGAGCGCAGCCGCCGGGCCCCGTCCAGCACGACCAGCATGTCCGGCTCACCCACCGCGCCGCCGCGTGCGGCCCGGTCGCCCGCGGCCCGCCTCGCGGCGATCACCGCGTTCAGCTCGGCGATCCGCCGGCCCACGGACTCGGCGCCGGTGCCGATCAGGCTGACCGTGTCCTCGCCGAGGGGCGCGCACTGCGGCAGCCAGTGCGCCCAGGACCAGCGGTCGGCGCCGCCGGACCCGGACAGTACGCAGATCCGCAGGTCGGAGGGGCTGTGCAGGGCGGCGGCCTGGGCGATCAGCCAGCGTACGAGGGGTTCGGCGGCGGCGCCTCCGGCGATGCCCATGACACCGGCCCGGCGCAACGGTACCGCCACCGGCACGGCATGGGTGGTCCGGGTGATCCGGCGGCGGTGCTCGGCCTCGGCGGGGTCCTCCAGCTCCAGGTAGGCGGGCCGGTCGGCGACCCCCACCCGCATCAGCAGGAAGTCCTCGTCCCGCCAGCGGCGTTCCCACAGCCGCTGGCGCGGGCCGGCGGCGATGAGCAGCGTGGCCGCCGGGTCGGGGCTCGCCGCACGGCGGGCCCGCTGCTCGGCCAGGACGGCGTCGTCCACGTCCTGTTCCAGCTCGGCCTTCTTCCTCTCGTACTCCGCGAGCTGCTCGGCGTATGTCTCCTTGCCGCGGCGCTTGTTGGCCAGCTGGCCGACGATCGCGATGATCGGGGACAGCAGACCGAAGACCAGGAACCTGAGGTTGTTGAAGATCAGGACGGAGACCGCCGCCATGAGCAACGGGGCGAAGATCAGGGTGAGTTGAAGCTTGAAGTTGGCCGGTTTGGACGGCGGGGCGGGCAGCCGGAACCGGTTCTGCACCGGCGGCGGAAGGAGCCGGGGCGGACGGTTGTAGTCGAGGCCGACGCCGTCCGGCGAGGGCTGCAGCGCGGCATCGGGGACCGAGGGCGCGGCCAGCTCCAGCAGGACCGGGCCGAGGGAGATCACCGAGCCGGCCGGGCAGCGGGTCCAGGCCGGCGCCGGGATGTCGTCGACCTTCAGGGTCTGCTGTCCCACGGGGGTGACCGTCACGGTGCCGTCGGCGGTCACCTTGAGCCGGGCGGCCCTCTTCGCGAGGGAGTCGGCGGCGAGCCGGATCCGGCAGCCGTCCGCGGAGCCGATCTCGTAGTCGCCCGGCGGCAGCCGGAACACGGCGCCGGCGTCGGGGCCGCCGATCGCTCTCAGCTCCGCGACTCCGTCCGGCTCGCGGCCGGGCACGGCGACCGGCGCGTCCAGTGCCAGCAGGCTGCCGGAGCGCAACTCGGCGGTGCCCACCGGGAGTTCGGGCGGGAGCGGGGTGGTTCCCAGGAAGAGGGCCGGCGGCTCCTCGGGGGTGCCGCCGCGCAGCCGCTGATGCAGCTCCTCGGCGAGTTCACCGACCGGAACCGCCGGATCGGCTTCGATCATGATGTCCGCGGTCTGTCCCTGCTGCGGGTCGACTGCGGTGACGGTCAGACGCATGGTCGGCGCTCCTAAGGCACACGTGAGGTGGGGACGGTCGGACCCGATCGGGCCGGGCCGGACCACTGGGGTCCGGCCCGGCCCGGGGCAGAGAGGTGGGTGATCAGCCGCGGAGGCTGGCGCCCATGTCGGTGTCGAGCTTGTTGAAGCCGTCACCGACCGCCTTGACGTAGGCGGAGATGCCGGTCAGGCCCTCGGTGACCTTCTCGTAGCTGCCCATGAACTCCTCGACGAAGGGCTGGAAGTCGTTCCTCGCCGAGGGCGTGTTGTAGCCGTCCTGCGTCAGGGTGTCGAGATCGGTCTTGATCTTCCGCAGCTGGGCGATCGCGATGTCGTACTCGTTCATCGTGGAGGCGGCGGCAGCGGCGGTCTTCTCGTCGTTGACGATGTAGTCGGCCATGGGGATTCTCCCGTTTCTGTTCGGACTGCTGCTTGGATTCCTGCTTGGATTTCTTTACGTTGTCGGTCAGGCACCATGAACACGAGGCGGGTGCCGGACGGGTTCACTGGTTCGTGGGGAATTTCGTGGGGGCCGGATTGAGGTCCGTGTGCTCGTTGTTGTTGATGCCGGCGATGAACTTCGTCGGGAGAATGGCGAGGGCCACCTCGGGTGCCTTCGTCTTGAAGATGTAGTCGTTCTCCAGCTTCTTGTTGGCCAGCGAATTGCCCACACCGAGACCGGTCTTGATGCCGGCGTTCTCCAGCGCGGTCTGCTGGTCCGTGCCGCCCGCGATCTGGAAGCCCGCGGTGGCGAGGTTGCCGATGGCGCCCTTGATGGCGCTGGTGACCGCCTCGTAGCCGTAGACGTTGAGATCGGTCACCGAGTCGGGGCCGCTGGTGTTGGCGTAGTAGTCGTGGACGGGCGAGTGGTTCTGCTGGAATCCCCCGGAGGCGTCCAGCTCGGTGGACTGGCCGGCCCCGTCCTTCACCTTGATCGCGCCGCTCTCGCCCGCGTCGACGTTGAACGTGCTCTGGTTCCCCGCGCCGTCGGTGGTGGTGACGGTGCCTGAGACGCCGTCGTTGCCGATGTCGAGGTTGGTCGTCTGGTTGCCGCCGGCCTGATCGGGCGTGTCGGACTGGAAGTTGGCGGTGCCGTCGGGGTTCTGGGTGATGGTCGTGCCGGCCCCGTCGGTGGTGGTGGCCGTGCCGTTGTTGAAGGCGGTCGTCGGTCCTGCCGCGCCCTGCGGGCTGGTCACGAAGGGGTTCGCGCCGCCGGTGACGGTGGTGCCGTTGCTCAGGGGCGCCGACGGCAACTGCACCGGCCCGTTGCCGACCTGGGGCGGCGGAGTGATGACGTTCGGTCCGGTCAGGGTGCCGTCCGGGCCGATGATGACCGTGTCGCCCGGGTTGGTGCTGCCGGGCACCGACACCTCGAAGGTGCCGTCCCCGGTGGACTTCACGTCGAACGAGTCGCCGCCGCCGTGCACGGTGGAGCCACCGCCCTGGACCGGGATCTCGACGGTCGGGCCGTTGCCCGCGTTGCCGCCCACGGTGAAGGTCTCCGGGCCGTTGGCCGGGGCCGGGTCGATCGGGTTGAGCGGGCCGTCGACGACACCGGACTTCTGGCCGGCGGTCAGCGGGTTGTCCTGCGTACCGGGGGACTTGGAGATGGTGACCGTGCCCGTGTCCACGGTGGACTTGCCGTTGAACCCTCCCTCGTGCTGGATCGAGCCGCCGCCGTCGAAGGCAGGCACGTTGATGGCGCCCTGACCGTCGCCCGTCGCGGTGCCGATCTGGGTGTCGCCCGGGTTGGTGCCGACCGGATTGCCTGCCGTGTCGGCGCCCGCGCCGGGTGCGGGGCCGAGGCCCGTGACACCGCCCGGGGCGAACTCGCCCTGGGCGGGCCCGTATGTGACGGAGATCTCGCCGTCCGGGCCGTTCGCGTTGGGGCCGTGGACGACGGTGGTGCCCGGCTCGGCGACCGGATCGGCGCCGTGGGTGGTGATGGTCGGGCCGTTCGGCCCGTTGGACAGGGTGTTCTCGCCGCCGGTGAACTCCGGGCCGCCGAGGAAGCCCGTGTTCGCCGGTGTGTTCACCGTCACCTGGGTGTTGTCGGCGGCGATGTCGGCCTTGCTGGGCGAGTTCAGTACGGTCGTCTGGCCCGCCGGGTCGACCTGGTGACCGACGCCGGACTTGTCGCTGACGGTGGTGACCGTGCCGTTGTTCCCGTCGAACTTCGTGGTGAAGCCGTTCTGGGACAGGGTGATGTCGGTGCCGTCCGTGGCGATGGTGGAGCCGTTGCCGTTGGTGATGGTGTTGGCGGCGGGCGGGACTGCTCCCGGGGCGCCCTGCGGCGGGCCCGCCGGCCGGTTCGGCACCTGGACGGTGGTGTTGTCGGGGCCGTTGGTCGTGAGCGACCCGTCGGGCGACGAGGTGGTCGTCGTGGTGGGTGCGCCGGGCGCGGGCTGGTTGGTGAAGGTGACGTTGCCGCCGGCGTCGATGCTGGTGGTGATGCCCTGGGAGTCGATCCCGCTGTTGGTGAGCGTGGCCTGCGTACCGGTGCCGGTGTTGGTGATGTCGGCGGTCGGGGTGTTGCCGGCGCCGGTGGTGCCGGGGGTGACGGTGACCGGGCCGTCGGTCACCGTCTTGTTGTTGCCGACACCGAAGTTGTTGGTGTTGTCGGTGGCGACGGTGGTGCCGTCCGGGTTGTTGACGACTGTCGTACTGCCGCCCGCGGGGGCCTGGGTGGTGAGGGCACCGTCGTTGTCCGTGCCCGCGGTGGCGACGGGGGTGGTGCCCACGTCGGTCTGGGCGCCGTTCCCGGTCAGGGTGGAGGTGGAGCCGTCGGTGGTGGTGACCGTCGTCGGGTTGCCGTCGCCGGCCGGGGTCACGGTGACACCGGGCTGGGTGCCGGGGCCGGTGACGGTGGTGGGGAGTCCGGTTCCGTTGTTGGTGCCGGTGCTGACGGTGGTGTTGCCGTGGCCGGCGGTGAAGGTGGTGCCGCCGTTGGTGACGGTGGAGCTGAACTGGACCGGGGTGAAGCCGGTGGTGTTCGTCGCCGTGATGCCGTTCGGGGTGGTGGTCACCTGGAACGAGCCCGAGTTGACGGTGGTGTTGCCGTTGTTCACCGACACCGTGGTGTCGTTGTCGCCCTTGAAGGTGATGGTGGACCCGCCGGCGCCGTCGACACCGATGGTCGCGTCGCCCAGGGTCACCGGACTGCCGACCGCGGGCTGCGGGAGCGGGGGCGGAGGCGTCGGCGGGCGATCGGTCCCACCCGCCGTGCTGGTGCCGGGATCGCCCGCGGTGCTGGTGCCGGGGGTGCCTGTCGTACCGGCACCGGTGTCGATCGGGGCGATCGTGCCGTCCTTGCCGATGGTGAACTGCTGGCCGTCGGTGGTCAGTACGGCGGATCCGTCGGGGTTCACCACGGTCGTGCTGGTGGGCGTGGTGATCGTTCCGGTCGGCGACTGCGAGATGTTGCCGATGTCGAAGGCACCGTTCGTACCCACGTCGAACGAGGTGTCGTTCGTGGTGAAGGTGGCCTTGTCCGGGGTGAAGGCGATCGACTTGCCCGCCGCCTCGATGGTGCCGCCGCCGTTCGGGGTGGTCGTGATGCCGTCCACCTGCACGCCGCCGTTGGGGCTCACGGTGATCGGCTGACCGGTGCCCGGCGTCACGTCGAGTGTTCCGGCGGGGCCGTTGAACTGGACGGTGCTGGGGTTGGGCGCCCCCGTGTTCACCGTGAAGCCGGTGTTGTCGAGGGTCGTCGTGATGTTTCCGGCCCCGTTCGGGGTCGTGATGGTGGCGCCGCCGCCCGGCGGGAGACTGGTGGTGACGTTGCCGTCGACCACGGTCACCGGCGCGGCACTGTTCGCCGGGGGCACGGTGACGGTCTGGTTGCCGCCCTGGTTGTTGGTGACGGTGATGTTGCCCACGTTGTCGATGTCGACCGGGCTGCCGCCGTTCACCGTGATCGAGCCGTTGCCGATTCCCGTGTTGGCGTTGATCGCGGTGTTGTTGCCCAGATCGATGTCGATGACGCCGGTCGCCGGGTCGTGCGTGATCACGGGCGCGACGCCGTTCGCGGGGTTCGGGTTGTTGAACACCGAGGTGGTGTTGTTCCCGTTCCCGATCGAGAAGCCGTCGCCCGAGACGGTGGTGAAGGCGCCCTGGTCGTTGACGGTGATACCGCTGGGCGTGGTGATCCCGTTGCCGTCGATGGTGAAGTTCGGCGGTATCACGACCGCCGGGTCCGCGCCGGGAACGGTGGGCGGGTTGATCACCGTCGGACCGCCGTTGCCCACGGTGGAGATGTCACCGAACGAGCCGGAGGTCTTGAAGCCGCCGCCCGGCGTCAGCTCGGTGTCGATCGTGGGCTTGTCCTTGAAGCCCGGGGCGAAGGGGGCGAAGACGACGTCGCTCGTCTTCTGGCCGAGGCCCGGCCCGGCGAGCGGTGTCGTGATCGTGGTCTGTGTGCCGTTCGAGGTGATGATGTCCCCGACCGGGCTCTTGATGGTGTTCGCGCCGCCCGTGGTCTCGGAGGTGAATCCGTCGGGCGTGGTGGTCTTGGTCGAGGTGACCGGGTCCGGCGGCTCGAAGAACGGCAGCCCGTCACCGACCAGGTCCGGCTTCTGCGCCGCCGGGGTGATCTTGGTCTCGGTCTTCGTGCCGTCCGGGGTGGAGACCTTCGTCTTGAGTGCCCCGGTCCCCGCGTCCACCGTCGTACTGCTGTTGATGCCGTTGAAGCCGATCTTCTGGGGCAGCTCCAGGCCGTTGACGAACAGGATGTCGCCGGGCTTGAACGTACCGTTGGTGATGCCCAGGCTCTGCGGCGAGAACGCCTTGTCGATGTTGCTCTTGAACTTGCCCTTGATGGTGAAGGCGTTCTTGATGCTGTTGGCGAACTTCGTGCCGCCGAAGGCGCCCAGCACACCGCCGGTGGCCGCGCCGATCAGCCCGCCCAGCGCGGCGCCGCCGATGTCGAACTTCTTCTTGTCGGCCGCCGCCGTGATACCCGCGGCCGCGAGGCCGAGCCCGAAGTCGGTGGCGACGTCGATGCCCACCTTGCCGGCCAGCGCGAGCCCCGGGGTGATCTTGAGACCGGTCCCGGCGAGCCCCTTGCTCAGCGGGTTGATGACCTTCCGGATGAGGGTCGATCCCTGGATGATCTTCGTCAGACCCGCCGAGATCGTCCCGGCCCCCTTGCCCAGCTTGGCCAGGGCCGGAGCGATCTTCGCCAGCTTGGCTCCGGTGAGACCGAGCTTGCCGAGACCGCCGAGGAGCACCCCGCCGGGCACCAGGGTCAGCAGGCCGATCACGATCTCGCCCACGTCGAACTTGCCCTGGGAGGCCATCCTGATGAGCGTGAGGCCGAACACGATCGCGCCCAGGAGGACGCCCACGAACGGCAGGAAGACGGAGATGATCCCGACCAGGATGCCCGCGATGATCTCCAGGAACGGGTTGTCCGCGAGGAAGTCCCCGATCTTCTTGAAGAACCCCCGCTCCGGGATGGACTTCGACGCCGCGTCGTCCAGGACGACCGACGCCCGGCGGGACCCGTCCTCCCGCAGCCGCTCCGCGTCCCGCCCCAGCGACTGCGCCGCCGAGAGCTGCTGCTTCGCCCCGTTGATCCGGTTGACCTCGCCCTCGCGGGCCTCGACCTGCTCCGGGGTGGCGTCCGGCGGAGCCTGTGCCGGAGGCTCCGCGTTCGCGGTGGCCGCCACCTCCTGGCCCTGATCGATCGCCCGGTCCAGCATCGACTGCGCCTCGGTGAGCGTGTTGGCGTAGTCGTCGTACGCGGTGGCGGCACGCTGGAACGAGTCCCGGGTGTCCTCCAGCATCCCCGGCAGCTCCTTGATCCGCTCCTTCAGAGCGTCCATGGCCTGCCCCTTGCCCTGTCTGATCCGCCCGTCGTCGCGCAGCAGGCCGAGCGCCTCACCTGCGCCGTCCCCGAGTTCGCGATAGTTCCTCGACAGGTTTCGGATCGCTTCCGGATCGCCCGGGGTGGGGTCCTCGGAGAACCCCAGAACCTCCCACCCGGTCGGGTGTCGTCGCGCCATTTCCGTCCTCCCCGCTCATCAATCGACTCAGCGGTGCCAGAAACGGGTGTCGGAGCCGCCTGGTTCAAACGGAATCGCTCCGGCGTTGAACCGACTCGGGTCCCCCGGCCGTGTGCTCGCCGACGCGCCGGGAGTGCGCGTCCGCGGAACTGCTGGAGGAGGACGAGAAAGATGCGAGACGCCCCAACCCCCCCGAACCCGGGGACGATGCCCCGGACACAGCCGTCACCGGCCATGCCCGACGCACGCCGCCGGCGCGACTCGACGCGGCTGGCCATGGTGTGCGGGTTCGCGCTGGCCGCCTCGATGGCGCTGCCCGCCACGGCGTACGCGCTCGCGCCGACGGGCCTGTCGGTACCGTCGGCGTCGGCACGGCCGGCCGAGCTGTCGCAGGCACGGCCGCTCACGCTGCCGGCGGCGCTGCCTGCCGTACGGGCCGCCGGCGGACGGCCCGGCGCCGTGCTGCGGGTCGCCGACGAAGTGACCAAGTTCTACGTCGTGAAGACTCCGGCCGAGAACGGCGGCGAACCCGACATCCTGTTCAACATCGCCGCCAGGACGCTCGGCGACGGCAACCGGTTCGACGAGATCCTGGTCCTCAACACCGGGCGTGTGCTGCCCAACGGCGAGATCTTCGCGAGCCCCGACCAGACCACGCCGGGGTTCGCACTGCTGCTGCCCGCCGACGCCGAGGGCCCGGACGTCCAGTTCGGCGTACTTCCCGAGGAACCGGTGGCGGGAGACACGGCCGGCGCCCCGGCGCAGAACCCGTCGGCGGCACCCTCGCCCGCGCAGTCCGCGCCGGCCACCGCCGTGAACAACTCCCGGTCGGCCAACCCCTTCGCGTCCATCGGCGACCGGGTGTCCCTGCCGGTGCTCATCGGCGGAGTCGGCGGCGTCGCCGGGCTGACCGTGATGATCGTCGCCCGTCGGCCGCTCGGCCGGGCCGCGCGAAGGACGGGATCCGGAATCGCCCGGGGCGCTCGGGTGCTGCGTCCCCGGCTGCCCCGCGGCATGGCCCTGGCGCTGCGCCGCCGCAGGCGTGGGGTACTGGCCCGGCGGCTGGCGGCGGACAGCCGCACCCCGGTGATGGTGCGTCAGGCGCTGCGCGAGCTCGTACGGGCCGACCAGCCGGGCGCGGGCGGCCCGGTCCGCGTCTACAGCGTGCAGGCCGAGCCGGCCAAGCTGCTGGCCTCGGTGTCCGGCGCGGCCGAGGCACCGTCGCCGTGGACCGCCGTCGCGCCCACCAGCTGGGAGCGCGCCGGGCTGCCGACGGTCATCGAGGCCGACAGCCCGGACGACGCACCGGACCTCCCGCTGCTCGCCCGGGTCGGCATCAACGACCGCGGCGCCCAGGTCATGGTCGACCTCGGCCAGATCAATGGTTCGTTGAGCGTGCGCGGCGACCTCGGCGTGGCCCAGGACACGGTGGCGATGCTCGTACGCGGACTGCTGGAACTGCCCCGCCAGGGTACCGTGGTGGTGGCGGTGGACCCGAACGCGACCGTGCTGCCGGGCGTGCACGGTCTGGTCCGGGTCCCTTCCGTGGCGGAGGTCAAGGGCCGGGCCCCGGCCGAAGTGCTCAGCGCCGCCGAGGAGTTGGGCGTCGGCCTGGTGCGCGGCGCGGGCCGTACGGGCGAGGCGACCGGGCTGATCATGCTGCTTCAGCCCTCGACGGGCGACGAGGCGCGGGCGCTCGCGGAACTGGCGACGCCGGACGGCGGTGGCTGGATCGTCCTCACGGTGGGCGATGTGCCCGGGGCGCACTGGCGCTGGTACGCCGAGCCGGACGGCACGGTGGATCTGGGCGTTCTCGGCCTGCGGGTGACGGTCCCGACACAGGCCCTGGCCGGTATCGGCTCCGGCCGCGTGTGACCCGTAAAAAATCTTCGAAACAAATATCCTGGAACTGAACCCCCTTCCCGCGGGGGCCGTGTTGATGGCAGCAGCGGATACAGCGGAAAAGAGCGGCGGAGGGAAAAAGTCCCGGAGGAAAGCCCCGGAAGGAATTCCGTGACCGGATAACGGCCGGTCCGCGAAGAACTCCGTCCCGGCGGTTGTCTGGTCCTCCTCCACGGCCGCCGGGGCGGTGCCCCGCTCATTGAGTACACCTCGTTCACACCCATTCATCGAAAACCGGGGCGCGGCGAAACGCGCCCCGATTCGGAAACGGAAGAGGAAAAGTCATGCGAAAGTGGCAGAGCATTTCGATCGCGGTCACGGCGGCGGCGATCATGCTGACGTCAGCCTGCGGGGGGTCGCAGGACGGGGCGGCGCCCGCGGGCGCCGCGGTGAGCGTGGCCCCGAGCGGGGCGGCGGCCACACCGGGAGGCGCGGGCGCCGGCACCGTTGTGGGAGGCGTGGCGAACGTGGCGCCGTCGGCGGCGGGCAAGCTCAGCATCTGGGAGAGCGCCGAGCTGGGGCCGGTCGTCACCGACAGCGCGGGTTTCACGCTCTACCGCTTCGACAAGGACACCGCCCAGCCCTCGCGGTCCAACTGTGCCGGGGAGTGCGCCACGACCTGGCCGCCCGTCCTGGCCGACGACGCCTCGGCCGCGGACGGCATGGACGCCTCGCTGCTCGGCAAGGTGGCCCGCGCCGACGGTACCGAACAGCTCACCCTCGCCGGCTGGCCGCTGTACCGCTTCGCCAAGGACACCCAGCCGCGCCAGAGCAACGGCCAGGGCGTGGGCGGCACCTGGTTCGCGGCAGCCCCCGACGGCACCAAGGCCAACGCCGACACGGCCAGCGGCTCGGGCTACGGTGCCGATGCCGATGCCGGGCAGACCGAAGAACTCCCGCCGCTCTCCACCGTCGACAACGCCGACCTCGGCGAGATCGTCCGCGACGGCGAGGGCCGCACCCTGTACCGCTTCACCAAGGACACCGACTGGCCGATGAAGTCCAACTGCGTCGACGCCTGCCTGGACAAGTGGAAGCCCGCCAAGCCGGTCGACGCGGGCGCCGTCGAGGGCATCGACCCCAAGCTCCTCAGCACCTACACCCGCCCCGACGACGGAACCGAGCAACTCGCCCTCGACTGCTGGCCGCTCTACTGGTTCACCGGTGACCAGACCCCGGGCGACACCAACGGCCAGGGCGTCGGCGGCACCTGGTTCGCGGTGAAGGCGGACGGCAGCCTCGCCAAATAGCACCGGGCCGCTCCCGGCTGCGCCACGTTGCTGCGGCAGCTGGTTCAGCACCTGACCAAAGGCGGCACGCGCCGCAGCGAAGCAGCCGACGGAACGCGTTGTGACAGGGCACGAGGCTTGCCTCTGCCGCAACCTGCGCGGTCGCGAGTTCCGGACAGTTCCGGCAGGTCGGCGGACACGGACGCGAGACACCCTCAGCGTGTGTACGGATCGGCCAGCGGCAGCGGCGTCCGAGCCGCTTCCAGGGCCGGCTCCGGAAAGGCGGGGCCGGCGGTGTAGAAGCGGGCACGGGTACGGCCCACTGGTGTCAGGACGCCTGCCGCTGTCAGGTCCCGCAGGTCGCGTTGGGCCCGCTGCAGGCCCAGACCCTCCGCCCGTTCGTAGCGTGTCCGACGCACCCGCCCGGACATCGCCACGTCATGCAGAGCGGAAACCACCCTCTCCTCCAGCCCCCCGGCCTCCGCGAACTCACCGAGCAGAAGCCACACCTGGCTCGAACGATCCAAGCGACTGCGTACGGTCTGCGCCTGCTGGTGGTACGCAGTGAGGTTGAAACGAACCCAGTCGGAGACGTCCTGGTCGGGGCGGTAAGTGGCGCCCCGACGCTGTAGCTCGCGGTAGTACTCCCAGGTGTTGCCGGGGCGCCCCAGCCAAGCCTCGATCGAGGAGAACTCTGGGGCCAGTTCCCCCTCTCTCGCGATCATGAGTGTTTGGAGGGAACGGGACATACGGCCGTTTCCATCCGCCCACGGGTGGATGGAAACGAGGTGCAGATGCGCCATGGCGGCCCGTACCAGCGGGTGAGTGCCGTCATCCTTGTTCAGCCACTCGACCAGTTCACCCGTCAACGCAGCCACATCGGCCGCGTCCGGCGCCGTGTAGGCGGCGATGCTGGGGTCGCGGGCGTCCGTTACGTACACCGCTCCGCGGCGCCACTGCCCGGCCGGCTTACGCGGGGTATGCCGGTGTCCCTGCAGCATCCAGTGGAGCGCGTTGAGCAGCTCCTTGCTGTATCGGAAGTCCGCGACATCGTGCAGCGTCTGGATGTAGGTCATCATCCGCTGATACGCGAGCGTCTCCTCCCGGTCCTCCTCGGACACGTCGACATCCCGCTCGCCCTCCAGAAGGTCCTCGACGTCGACCGTGGACACTTTGAAGCCCTCGATCGAGTTGGAAGCCGCCACCGCGTCGGCGGTCAGGAACTTGCGCAAACCTTCAGCCCACTTCGTCGGAGTGGACCGGACCTGCAGGCGCAATGAGTGACGGAGATCGTCGATCTCACCGAGAACACGCTGGTCCTCGGCACCGAGAGGAGGCGTGGGGAAAAGCATGCCCACACCATAGAATGACGCAAACATTACGTCAATACGTCAGACTCCCGCCGACCGTACGGCGTCGAGCCCGCACGGGAACGACGGAGGGCCGAGTCCACGAAGAGAACTCGGCCCGAATCCACACGTCGAACCCATCGTATTAACGTTCAGTAACACCTTGGTCACACATTGAAGCGGAACTCCACAACGTCCCCGTCCTGCATCACATACTCCTTGCCCTCCATACGGGCCTTGCCCTTGGCGCGGGCCTCGGCGACCGAGCCTGTTTCGACCAGGTCCGCGAAGGAGATGACCTCGGCCTTGATGAAGCCCTTCTGGAAGTCCGTGTGGATGACTCCCGCGGCCTCGGGGGCCGTCGCGCCCTTCTTGATCGTCCAGGCGCGGGATTCCTTGGGGCCGGCCGTCAGGTAGGTCTGCAGGCCCAGGGTGTCGAAGCCGACGCGGGCGAGGGTGGTGAGGCCCGGCTCCTCGGCGCCGACGGACTCCAGGAGTTCCATCGCGTCCTCCTCGTCCAGTTCGGCGAGGTCCTGCTCCAGCTTGGCGTTGAGGAAGATCGCCTCGGCGGGGGCGACCAGGGTGCGCTGCTCCGCCTTGAAGTCCTCGTCCACCAGTTCGTCCTCGTCGACGTTGAAGACGTAGAGGAAGGGCTTCGTCGTCAACAGGTGCAGGTCGTGGAGGAGTTCTTCCCTGCCCGAGCCCTGGACGATGCCCTGGGAGAACAGGGTGTCGCCCCTCTCCAGGATCTCCTTGGCCTCCTCGACCGCCTTGACCTTGGGCGCGATGTCCTTCTTGATGCGCGACTCCTTCTGGAGGCGCGGCAGGACCTTCTCGATGGTCTGGAGGTCGGCGAGGATCAGCTCGGTGTTGATCGTCTCGATGTCGTCCTTCGGCGAGACCTTGCCGTCGACATGGACGACGTTCTCGTCCTTGAAGGCGCGGATGACCTGGCAGATCGCGTCCGACTCACGGATGTTCGCGAGGAACTTGTTGCCCAGCCCCTCGCCCTCCGACGCGCCCTTCACGATGCCCGCGATGTCGACGAAGTCGACGGTCGCCGGGAGGATCTTCTGCGAGGAGAAGATCTCGGCCAGCTTCGTCAGACGCGGGTCGGGGACGCCGACCACGCCGACGTTCGGCTCGATCGTGGCGAACGGGTAGTTGGCCGCCAGCACGTCGTTCTTGGTCAGGGCGTTGAACAGGGTCGACTTGCCGACATTCGGCAGACCGACGATTCCGATCGTGAGCGACACGTTGCGACTTCCCGTACGAGAGGAGGGTGAGGAGGGTGGAGACGATCCCTCAGTCTACGGGCGTTTCTTCGGCGTGTCTGAAGGGCCGGTCCCCGCACGGGCCGACCTAGGTTGGTCCAGTGGAGCAACACAGGATCCGACACCGTCCCCCGCACTCCGGCCCGGCCCGGCCCGTACGCGGCGCCAGGGGAGGCACCGGGAAAGCGGCGGCCGGATCCCGGCGCCCCACGGCCCCCGCCCGGCGGCCCGCTCCCCCGGTCGTGCAGACCCTGCGGCGGATGCCGAACCCCCGGCTCACCGGGCTCGGCGGCGGGTTGTTCTGCGCGGCGCTGATGTTCGTGCTCGGCAGTCTCGACCAGCTGCTGTTCGGGGCGTCCCTGACCGCGTACGGCGTGCTGTTCCTGCCGGTGTGCGTGCTGACCGCGGCCTGGGTGCGGGGCGCGGACCTGGTGACCGCGCCCGTCGTCGTACCCATCGCCTTCACCGTGGGCCTGCTGCCCGTGGCCGACGGAGACGGCGTCTTCGGCCGCCTGATGGGCATCGTCACCGCACTCGCCACCCAGGCCGGGTGGCTGTACGGGGGAACGCTCGTCGCGGGCGTCATCGTGATCGTGCGGAAGGTGCGTCTGATGAACCGGCGGCCGGGGCGGAACCGGGCCGGCCGGACCGCGTAGGCCCCCTTGGCCGCTCCCGGCTTGCAGGACCGCAAGGTCCTTGGCCGCTCCCGACCGCCGCCCCTTGCGCCTCCTACGCCTGCTTGGCCGCCCGCATCGCCGCGCCCACGATCCCCGCGTTGTTCTGGAGCTGCGCCGGGACGATCTCCGCCTTGATGCCCTCGATCAGCGGCAGGAACTTGGCGGACTTGCGGCTGACTCCGCCGCCGATGATGAACAGCTCCGGGGAGAACAGCATCTCCACGTGCTCCAGGTACTTCTGCACGCGGTGGGCCCAGTGCTCCCACGTCAGCTCGTTGTCGTCCTTGGCCTTCGTCGACGCGCGGGTCTCCGCGTCGTGGCCGTGCAGTTCCAGGTGGCCCAGTTCCGTGTTCGGGACCAGGACGCCCTCGCAGAAGAGGGCGCTGCCGATGCCCGTACCGAAGGTGAGGAGCGCGACCGTGCCTCGCCGGTCGCGGCCCGCGCCGAACTGCATCTCGGCGACGCCCGCCGCGTCCGCGTCGTTCAGCACCGTCACCGGGAGGCCGCCCAGTCGGTCGCTCAGCAACGCGCGCGCGTCCGTGTCGATCCAGTTCTTGTCGACGTTCGCCGCCGTACGAATCGTCGAGCCGCCCGTGACGACGCCCGGGAAGGTGATGCCGACCGGGCCAGTCCAGCCGAAGTGGCCGACGACCTCCTTCACGCCGTCCGCCACCGCGTCGGGCGTGGCCGGGTGCGGGGTCAGCACCTTGAAGCGCTCCTCCGCGAGGTCGCCCCTGTCCAGGTCCACAGGGGCGCCCTTGATCCCTGACCCGCCGATGTCCACGCCAAAGATGTGCATGGCTCTACGTTACGGCGTACGACTGACAGTCACTCGCCCGAGGGGGGTGTAGTGGTGGTGGCGGTCGGGGTGGCGGGGGCAACCCCCATGCGCTGGGCCACCAGTTCCGCCGCCTCCGCGCGCAGGTCGCGGCGGAGTTCCTTCGGGAGCGAGAAGGTGATGGACTCCTCCGCCGCCTTGACCAACTCCACGTCCTCGAAGCCGCGCTGCGACAGGTACTCCAGGACCTGCTCCACCAGGATCTCGGGGACCGACGCGCCCGAGGTGACGCCGACCGTCGACACGCCGTCCAGCCAGGCCTCGTCGATCTCGTCGGCGAAGTCCACGAGGTACGCAGCGCGGGCGCCGGCGAGCTTCGCCACCTCGACCAGCCGGATGGAGTTGGACGAGTTCCTGGATCCGACCACGATCACCAGATCCGCCTCCTCGCCCATCTGCTTCACGGCGAGCTGGCGGTTCTGTGTGGCGTAGCAGATGTCGTCGCTGGGCGGGGAGATCAGCTGCGGGAACTTCTCCTTGAGGGCGTCGACGGTCTCCATCGTCTCGTCCACCGAGAGGGTGGTCTGGGACAGCCAGACAACCCTCGACGGGTCGCGGACCTCGACCTTCGAGACGTCCTTGGGGCCGTCCACGAGGGTGATGTGGTCCGGGGCCTCGCCCGAGGTGCCGATGACCTCCTCGTGGCCCTCGTGACCGATCAGGAGGATGTCGTAGTCCTCCTTGGCGAAGCGGACGGCTTCCTTGTGGACCTTGGTGACGAGGGGGCAGGTCGCGTCGATGGTCGCGAGCTTGCCTGCGGCGGCCTCGTCGTGGACGACGGGGGCGACGCCGTGCGCGGAGAACATGACGATCGACCCCTCGGGGACCTCCGCGGTCCGCTCGACGAAGATCGCGCCCTTTTTTTCGAGGGTCTGTACGACGTACTTGTTGTGCACGATCTCGTGCCGGACGTAGATGGGGGCCCCGTACTGTTCGAGGGCCTTCTCGACGGCGATCACGGCGCGGTCCACGCCCGCGCAGTAGCCTCGGGGGGCGGCGAGCAGGACACGGCGGCCAGGCGAAGCGGTCATGTTCACCATCGTACGTGCGCGGTGGGTGGGGTGGCGATTGTGGGGTTTTCGCCCCCGCCGCCCCTACCCGTCCCATCCCTGGGGGCTGCGCCCCCAGACCCCCGCTGTCGGCCTGAACGGCCTCGTCCTCAAACGCCGGACGGGCTGGAAGGTGCCCGGTGTTGTCAGTGGGCGCCGATAGTCTCGCTGTATGGCTCTCAATACGTCCGCTGATGCTCCGTTGCCTGTTGGTGAGGTGTCGCGGCTCATCGGGGGGTGGATCGATCGGCTCGGGGCCGTGTGGGTCGAGGGGCAGATCACCCAGTTGTCGCGGCGGCCCGGCGCCGGTGTCGTGTTTCTGACGTTGCGTGATCCCTCTCACGACATCTCCGTCGCCGTCACCTGCTATCGGCAGGTCTTCGACGCCGTCGCCGATGTGGTCAGTGAAGGGGCTCGGGTCGTCCTGCTCGCCAAGCCCGAGTGGTACGCGCCCCGGGGGCAGTTGTCACTGCGGGCCACCGAGATACGGCCTGTCGGGATCGGGGAACTGCTCGCCCGGCTGGAGCAGTTGAAGAAGGCCCTCGGCAACGAGGGGCTGTTCGCCGCCGAGCGGAAGAAGTCGCTGCCCTTTCTGCCCCAGCTCATCGGGCTCGTGTGCGGGCGTGCCTCCGCCGCCGAGCGGGACGTTCTCGAGAACGCCCGGCGCCGCTGGCCCGCCGTCCGGTTCGAGGTGCGCAACGTCGCCGTGCAAGGTGTGCACGCCGTTTCGCAGGTCGTCCAGGCCGTGAAGGAGCTGGACGATCTTGATGAGGTCGATGTGATCGTCGTCGCTCGGGGTGGGGGGAGCGTCGAGGATCTGCTGCCCTTCTCCGACGAGCAGCTCGTCCGGGCGGTCGCCGCCTGTCGTACGCCCGTCGTCTCCGCCATCGGTCATGAGCCCGACCATCCGCTCCTCGACTTCGTGGCGGACCTGCGGGCCTCCACCCCTACCGACGCCGCCAAGAAGGTCGTACCGGACGTGGGCGAGGAGTACGAGCGCGTGCGGCTGCTGCTCGACCGGGCCCGGCGGTCCGTGCACGCCTTCGTGGACCGGGAGGAACGCGGGCTCGCGCACGCCCTCGCGCGGCCCGTCATAGAGGATCCGCATCGGATGATCGACGAGCGGGCCGACCATGTCGCCGCCCTCGTCGAACGGTCACGGCGGACTCTCGGTCATCTTCTCGACCGTGCCGACTCCGAGGTGTCCCACACCCACGCGCGCGTGGTGGGCCTCTCCCCCGCCGCGACCCTGCGGCGCGGGTACGCGGTGCTGCAACAGGCCGACGGGCACGTGGTCCGGGATCCGGGTGACGTCACGGCCGGTGAGGTGCTGCGGGCGCGGGTCGCCGAGGGTGAGTTCACTGTCCGAGCCGATGTTGTCGATGGTGTCGATGTTTAGGGTGGGCGCATGACCAGCAGCAACGTGAGTGAGGCGCTCGGCTACGAGCAGGCGCGGGACGAACTGATCGACGTCGTACGGCGGCTGGAGACGGGCGGGACGACGCTGGAGGAATCCCTCGCCCTCTGGGAGCGCGGCGAGGAGCTGGCCAAGGTGTGCCGGCAGTGGCTGGAGGGCGCGCGCAAGCGGCTCGACGCGGCCCTGGCCGAAGAACACGAGCAGTCCGATGCGGAGGGCGCGGAGGGTCAGGAGGGCCGGGTCGACTCCGGAGGTGAGTGACCTCTCCGGCGGCCGGCCCGCCTTGCCCGCGTTCGCTTACGTCGTCTTCAGGGCCTGGGCCATCTTCGTCAGGCGGTCGAACGGCGCCGTGCCCGTCACCACCGTCGTGGAGCCCTTCTCGCGCAGCACCAGCGCGTCGTACTTGTCGCCCTCGTACCGCGTCCACGTCGCGTCCCCTATGCGCTGGGTGACCTTCGTCTCCTGGGCGCTCTGGGTCTTCTCGTCGATGAAGACGGACGGCTTCTGAGCGGACTGCTCCACCGCCACGTATTCACCCTCGGAGTCATGGAAGCCGAGGTGCCACGCGTCGAAGTCCTCGCCCGAGAAGCGCACCGAGGTCGCCTTCCAGTCGGCCGACAGGCCCTGGGGCGCGGCCACCGGGTAGCTCGCGGCGCGGCGAGCGGTCAGCAACTCGACGCGGTAGTCGACCCTTTTGAGGTCGGGAGCGGAGTCGTCGTGCGGGATGAAGAGGTAGATCACTCCCGCCGCGAGACTGATGAGGCCCAGGGACAAGATCATGTCCCGGGCCGTCTTCTGCTTGCCGGTCCTGCCGGTCGTGCTGTTCGAGCCTGCCACACCCCTATCGTCGCAGGTGTACCTGGCCGCTCATCCGTGGGGCCCCCTGCTCATTTTGTCTGCCTAACGATAGAGTCGGGGCCAACACCCTCATCCGGCCGTCGTCGTATCAGAAAGGTGCGTCTCGATGACCGAGCATCATCATCTGCCGTCCGAACTCGAAGTGCCCTCCGAAGCCCCCGACCGCAACCTGGCCCTGGAACTCGTCCGGGTGACCGAGGCCGCCGCGATGGCGGCGGGCCGCTGGGTCGGCCGCGGTGACAAGAACGGCGCCGACGGTGCCGCCGTACGCGCCATGCGGACCCTCGTCTCGACCGTCTCGATGAACGGCGTCGTCGTCATCGGTGAGGGTGAGAAGGACGAGGCGCCCATGCTCTTCAACGGGGAGCGCGTCGGCGACGGGACCGGGCCCGAGTGCGACATCGCCGTCGACCCGATCGACGGTACGACCCTCACCGCCAAGGGCATGACGAACGCCATCGCGGTTCTCGCGGCGGCCGACCGCGGCTCGATGTTCGACCCGTCCGCCGTCTTCTACATGGACAAGCTGGTCACCGGGCCGGACGCCGCCGACTTCGTCGACATCAACGCGCCCGTCTCCGTGAACATCCGCCGGGTCGCCAAGGCCAAGCGGGTCACGCCGGAGGACGTCACCGTCGTCATCCTCGACCGGCCGCGCCACGAGGGCATCATCAAGGAGATCCGGGAGACCGGCGCGCGGATGAAGCTGATCTCCGACGGCGATGTCGCCGGGTCGATCCTCGCGCTGCGTGAGGGCACCGGCGTCGATCTGCTGCTGGGTATCGGCGGCACGCCCGAGGGCATCATCTCGGCCTGTGCCGTGAAGTGCCTCGGAGGCACCATCCAGGGCAAGTTGTGGCCCAAGGACGACGAGGAGCGGCAGCGGGCGGTGGATGCAGGGCACGATCTCGATCGTGTGCTGTTGACCGACGACCTGGTGTCCGGGGAGAACGTGTTCTTCGTCGCTACCGGGATCACCGATGGGGAGTTGTTGCGCGGGGTTCGTTATCGGTCGGAGACGGCTACGACTGAGTCGATCGTGATGCGGTCGAAGTCGGGGACGGTTCGGCAGATTTCGTCCGAGCATCGGCTTAGTAAGTTGCGGGCCTATAGCGCGATCGACTTCGACCGGGCCAAGTAGGTCCGTCGGTTCGGTTCGGTTTGGTTTGGGGACTTCAGGTTGTGGGTCGCTGCGGGCCGGTGGGGGCTGGTCGCGCAGTTCCCCGCGCCCCTAAAAGCAGCCCGGCTCGCGCCTGTCGATGCGCTCGCGTCTGACCCCCGTACCGAAAAAGATCATGCGGCAGAAGGGGCGCCCCTTCACCATGACCAACCCGAGTCAGCCCGCTGCCGCTATCGTGCCGCGGGCGGTTTTCTTGAGTTCCATTTCGCGGCGGCGGCGCCTGGCGAGGACGACTCGGCGTTCGGCGGCGGTGAGGCCGCCCCAGACTCCGTACGGCTCGGGTTGCAGCAGGG
Organism: Streptomyces sp. GQFP; assembly: GCF_021545335.1. Taxonomy (GTDB): domain Bacteria; phylum Actinomycetota; class Actinomycetes; order Streptomycetales; family Streptomycetaceae; genus Streptomyces. The sequence continues at coordinate 3,235,159 of NZ_CP089312.1, forward strand.
CGTGTTCGCGGCACTCGACCATGACGGGACAGCCTCCGCAGACCCGCTTGGCCGCCTCCTCCCGGGAGAGCCTGGCCGCGGTCGGTTCCTTGGAGGGGGCGAAGAAGAGACCGGCCTCGTCGCGCCGGCACACCGCCTCGGTGTGCCACGGGGCGTCCTGGTCCCTCTCTCGCACTGGCACCCGCTGGGGCGGAACGGCAGCGACCTGCAGGGACGAATGCGGCGGTTGCAGCACGGTCTACTCCTGACGACGGCTTCGCGAGCTGGAGGGAGCCGTGGGGCCCACGTGGACCGGGGCGACGGGTCCGGGGCGTCCGGGGCGTGCGATCGCAAGGCGCGCGCGTGCCGGGCGTACCGGGTTCCGCGTGAAGCCCACGGCACCCTCCAAGAGACGATGCAGCAAGCCCTACCCGCTGTGCGCGCGCCTATGCACTGAGTTCCCAACCGCTGAGGTTCCAGGGCATTGTCGGGGCGTCGTGACCTGACCGAATCCCTTCATGATCTCTTCGGGATCTCTTCGAGTGCGACCGAATTCACAACCGTCAACGATCCAGGTGTTTGCGCAAACTCCGGTCGACCTTGCGGGAGACGCGGTCGAGGATGTCCTCGATCATCCTGCCCCGCTTGGGCTTCGCCTCGACATTGCCGAGTATGGCCAGTCCGTCCACATAGACCACGGGTGCGTCGGGTTCGCCCGAATCCAGCGTGCTCACCTCGAAGTTGCCCAGCACACCACCGCCGGTGCCGCGCAACGAGATGTTCTCCGGGACGCGGATCTCGACGTTGCCGAAGACCGAGATCGCCTTGATCACGACCTGCTGGTACTCGAATATCGCCTCGCTGAGGTCGATCTCGACGCTGCCGAAGACCGCGTACGCGTGCATACGGCGGCCCGCGCGCCAGCGGCCCTTGCGGACGGCGCTGCTGAAGACCGCCACCACGTTCTCGTCGGGGTCCATCGGGATCGCGCCCGGGGTGGGGCGGTTGGGCGCGGGGGTGTATCCCCGGGTCGTGTGGGGGCGGTAGGACTGGTGGCCGGCGGGCAGGTCCCGTACGAAGACCTCCAGTTCGCCGACCGTCTTGGCACTGAGCACGCCCTCGACGCGCTCGGCGTGCTCGTCGGGCGTGAGGCGGCCCTCGGCCAGCGCCTCGCGCAGGAGGTCGGCGACGCGGTCACGGTCGGCGTCCGAGGCGCGGAGTTCCGAGACCCCGGCTTCGGGGGCACGCGGTTCGGTGTGCTTCTGAAGGTCCACGGAAGCAGCGTACCCAAACGCGATAGATCGCGACTAGGGGTGTGGACAAGCGGAAGTCGCCCCCTCGTCCGAGCCGGGACCCTCTCAACTGAGTCTTACCTAACAAGCTCCGCGCTTCCGGCAAGTCATACGCTGGTGGGCGCCCGCCAATGAAGGCAGGCCGCTGTCTTCGTCGAGTGAGGAATGGGCGAGATGCCTGAGTTCGCGTACACCGATCTGCTCCCCATGGGAGAGGACACCACCCCGTACCGGCTGGTGACCTCCGAGGGTGTCTCCACCTTCGAGGCCGACGGGCGCACGTTCCTCAAGGTCGAGCCGGAGGCGCTGCGCAAGCTCGCCGCCGAGGCCATCCACGACATCCAGCACTATCTGCGGCCGGCCCACCTGGCGCAGCTGCGGCGGATCATCGATGACCCCGAGGCCTCGAACAACGACAAGTTCGTGGCGCTGGACCTGCTGAAGAACGCGAACATCGCGGCGGCCGGTGTGCTGCCGATGTGCCAGGACACCGGTACGGCGATCGTCATGGGCAAACGCGGGCAGAACGTGCTCACCGAGGGCGGCGACGAGGCGGCGCTCAGCCGTGGCATCTACGACGCCTACCTCAACCTGAACCTGCGCTACTCGCAGATGGCTCCGCTCACCATGTGGGAGGAGAAGAACACCGGGTCCAACCTGCCGGCCCAGATCGAGCTGTACGCGACGGACGGGGGCGCGTACAAGTTCCTGTTCATGGCCAAGGGTGGGGGGTCGGCCAACAAGTCGTTCCTGTACCAGGAGACCAAGGCCGTCCTCAACGAGGGCTCCATGATGAAGTTCCTGGAGGAGAAGATCCGGTCGCTGGGTACGGCCGCCTGTCCGCCGTACCACCTGGCGATCGTGGTGGGTGGCACGAGTGCCGAGTACGCGCTCAAGACCGCCAAGTACGCCTCCGCGCACTACCTCGACGAGATTCCGGCCGAGGGGTCGCCGCTCGGGCACGGGTTCCGGGACAAGGAGCTGGAGGAGAAGGTCTTCGAGCTGACGCAGAAGATCGGGATCGGGGCGCAGTTCGGCGGCAAGTACTTCTGCCACGATGTGCGCGTGGTGCGTCTGCCGCGCCACGGCGCGTCCTGCCCCGTCGCCATCGCCGTCTCCTGCTCGGCCGACCGGCAGGCCGTCGCGAAGATCACCGCCGAGGGCGTCTTCCTGGAGCAGTTGGAGACGGACCCGGCGCGCTTCCTGCCGGAGACGACCGACGAGCACCTGGACGAGTCCGCCGACGTCGTCCGCATCGACCTGAACCAGCCGATGGACGACATCCTCGCCGAGCTGACCAAGTACCCGGTGAAGACGCGGCTGTCGCTGTCGGGGCCGCTGGTCGTGGCGCGTGACATCGCGCACGCCAAGATCAAGGAACGCCTTGACGCGGGCGAGGAGATGCCGCAGTACCTGAAGGACCACCCGGTGTACTACGCGGGCCCGGCCAAGACCCCCGAGGGCTACGCGTCCGGCTCCTTCGGCCCGACGACAGCCGGCCGTATGGACTCCTACGTCGAGCAGTTCCAGGCGGCTGGTGGGTCCAAGGTGATGCTGGCGAAGGGGAATCGGTCGGCGCAGGTCACGAACGCGTGTGACGCGCACGGCGGCTTCTATCTGGGCTCGATCGGCGGCCCGGCCGCGCGCCTCGCTCAGGACTGCATCAAGAAGGTCGAGGTCGTCGAGTACGAGGAGTTGGGCATGGAGGCGGTGTGGAAGATCGAGGTCGAGGACTTCCCTGCGTTCATCGTGGTCGACGACAAGGGCAACGACTTCTTCAAAGACCCGGCACCGGCGCCTACGTTCACGAGCATTCCGGTGCGGGGGCCGGGGCTGGTGTAGGGGTTTTCGCCCCCGCCGCCCTTACCCGTCCCATCCCTGGGGGCTGCGCCCCCAGACCCCCCTTGTCGCGCTGAACGCGCTCGTCCTCAAACGCCGGACGGGCTGGATGGTGCCGGCCGGGGCTTGATCTTTCAGCCCAGGCCCAGGTATTTCAGCCCGTCCGGCGTTTGAGGACGAGGCCGTTCAGGCCGATAGCGGGGGTCTGGGGGCGCAGCCCCCAGGGATGGGACGGGTAGGGGCGGCGGGGGCGAGGAAACGCTGCCCTGGCCGCAAGGGAATACGTCCCTCCGACCCCACGCTGTCCCTTCCGGAGGTACGACGAATGACAACCACTGGCCAGTACCGCACCGAGCACGACTCCATGGGCGAGGTACGCGTCCCCGCCCACGCCAAGTGGCGGGCCCAGACCCAACGCGCCGTCGAGAACTTCCCCATCTCCGGGCAGCGGATCGAGCGTGCGCACATCGAGGCCCTCGCCCACATCAAGGGCGCCGCCGCCAAGGTCAACGCCGATCTCGGGGTCGTCGACAAGGACATCGCCGGGGCGATCCAGGAGGCCGCCGGGGAGGTCGCCGCCGGGGAGTGGGACGCGCACTTTCCCGTTGACGTGTTCCAGACAGGGTCCGGGACCTCGTCCAACATGAACGCCAACGAGGTCATCGCCACCCTTGCGAGTGAGCGGTTGGGCAGGGACGTACACCCTAATGATCATGTCAACGCGTCGCAGTCCTCCAACGACGTGTTTCCGTCCTCCATCCACATCGCCGCCACCGCCGCCGTCACCCGTGATCTGATCCCCGCTCTCGACCACCTCGCCGACTCCCTCACCCGCAAGTCCGAGGAGTTCGCCGACGTCGTGAAGTCGGGGCGTACGCATCTCATGGATGCCACGCCCGTGACGCTCGGACAGGAGTTCGGGGGGTACGCCGCTCAGGTGCGGTACGGCGTCGAGCGGCTGCGGGCCTCCCTGCCCCGGCTCGCCGAGCTGCCCCTCGGCGGTACCGCCGTCGGGACCGGCATCAACACGCCTCCCGGGTTCTCCGCCGCCGTTATCGAGGAGGTGGCGCGGGCTACCGGGCTGCCCCTCACCGAAGCCCGCGATCACTTCGAGGCCCAGGGCGCGAGGGACGGGATCGTCGAGACCTCGGGGCAGCTCAGGACCATTGCCGTGGGGCTCACGAAAATCGCCAACGATCTTCGGTGGATGGCCTCGGGACCTCGGACCGGGCTTGCCGAGATTTCCCTTCCCGATCTTCAGCCGGGGTCGTCCATCATGCCCGGCAAGGTCAACCCCGTCATTCCCGAGGCCGTGCTCATGGTGTCCGCGCAGGTCATCGGCAACGACCTCACCGTCACCACCGCCGGTGCCGCCGGGAACTTCGAGCTCAATGTCATGCTGCCCGTCATTGCCAAGAATGTGCTGGAGTCCGTTCGGCTCCTCGCCAATGCCTCTCTGCTGCTTGCCGATCGGACCGTCGACGGGATCGTCGCGCATCGGGAGCGGGCCCGGGAGTACGCCGAGTCCTCGCCCTCCGTGGTCACACCGCTCAACAAGTACATCGGGTACGAGGAAGCCGCCAAGGTGGCCAAGAAGTCGCTCGCCGAGCAGAAGACCATTCGCCAAGTCGTCCTGGAGGGTGGGTACGTGGAGCGCGGTGATCTCACCGTCGAGCAGCTCGACACGGCCCTTGATGTCCTGCGGATGACACGCCCGTAACGTCATTCGGCCACTGGCGAGAACGGTGACGCGCACCGCAGCGTCACGTGCCCGGGGCACCTAATATCTCTCCATGACAGACGACGGAGCGGTGAGACGAGTGGAAGCGGGCGGATCGGCGGCGTACTGGTCCCCCGGCAGTCAGATTCTGTGGCGGTACCGTGAGAACTCCGGCGACCGCTTCCACATCGTGCGTCCCGTCACCGTCGTGCGGGATGATTCCGAGGTGCTGGCCGTGTGGATGGCGCCGGGTACCGAGTGCGTCAAGCCCGTGCTCGCCGACGGTACGCCCGTCCACGTGGAACCGCTGGAGTCGCGGTACACCAAGCCCCGTACCGTGCAGAGGGATCGGTGGTTCGGGACCGGGGTGCTGAAGCTCGCTCGGCCCGGTGAGCCGTGGTCTGTGTGGCTTTTCTGGGAACCGGGCTGGCAGTTCAAGAACTGGTACGTGAACCTGGAGGAACCGCTGGTCCGTTGGGCCGGCGGGGTCGATTCCGAGGATCACTTCCTCGACATCACCGTGAATCCCGACCGGACTTGGGAGTGGCGTGACGAGGACGAGTTCGCGCAGGCCCAGCAGGCCGGACTGATGGACGCCCAACTCGCCGAACGGGTAAGGGAAGCGGGGCGATCGGCGGTCGAGGTCATCCGCGCGTGGGGGGCGCCGTTCGCGGATGGCTGGCAGCACTGGCGACCGGATCCGTCCTGGGCTGTACCGTCACTGCCGGAGGACTGGGACCGTACGCCCGCGCACATGTCGTCATGAGACCCTTGATGCGCCCCCGGTGCGCAACCGTAGGATCGTCCTCCGCAAGGGCGCACAACCGTAACTCCCGGAACATGCGCTGGGCTTGACCATACGTCACCGAGGGGCGGCAGGACGTGAGCGAGGGGTACGAGGGCAACACCGGTCCGGGCCGACCAGGGCCCGCCGGTGTAACAGGAACAACCTCTGACCACGCCGGTTTTCCGTTCCTGGGGCATGTATACCGGGTATCGGGAAGTCGGCGGGACCAACTGCGTGTACAGCGCGCAGCCCCGGACGGATGGATTCGACACGCGTGACGGAGCAACCCACCTCGCACGAGCGCAGTCGGCCGGGCACCGGCCGGCCGGACACCCCCGCGGACACCCGCGGGGCGCTTCTGCGTTCCCCGGAGGCGGCGGCTCTGCCTCTGCCGAAGCAAACGACAGGGCAGGGCGAGGGTGCCGGTGGACCGGAGGCCGCCGTCTGCTCCGTGACAGGCTCCGAGAGCCCCGAGACCGTCGGCGGCGCCGGTACGACCGGTAGGACCGGTAGGACCGCGCACGACGCGGGAACAGCGGGAACAGAGGCGGGAACAGGCGCGATGGCATCCAGCTCGGGTACTGGTACCGGTACGTCCGGCTCCACCGGCCCCAACCCCACCGGTCCGCCGGCCACCCCAGGGCCCGAGCACTCGCAGCCCGACCAGCCGTCCTCCACCGGCCCCGACGCGCACCGCCCGCGTCCGGCGCCGGACAGCATCCCGGCCCAGCCGGGCGCCGAGAACCACACGGCCATTGACCCGCCCTCCGACACCCTCGACATCGACCCGACCACGGGCGCCCTCGTGGGCAAGGAGCGGCGTTCCGGCCAGGGCAGCCCCACCGGTACGCCCCTGCCGATGCGGCGGGACGGCGACCGGCTGCGGTTCGTCGGCGCGGCCACCCGGCGGATCGCCCGGGGCATCGACCTCGACGAGATCGTGATGGGGCTGTGCCGGGCCACCGTGCCGACCTTCTCCGACACGATCCTCGTCTATCTGCGCGACCCGCTGCCCGTCGGCGACGAGCGGCCCACAGGACCGCTGGTGCTGCGGCTGCGCCGTACGGACCGGCTGCCGCAGGAGCGGGACTCCGAGAACGGCTTCCTGGCCACCTCTGCCGTCCCCCAGCAGCCCCCCGAGCTGTCCCCGGTCAGCGCCGAATTGTGCGAGGTGCGTCCCGGTGGCGCGCTCGCCGAGGTGCTGCGGGGCGTACGGCCCGTTTTCGCGGACGCGCCCGCCGCCCGCGCGGCCCTGCCCGAACTGCTGGGCGAGGGCTGCGATCTGGACGTACCGGACGGCCAGCGCGCGATCCTCGCCCCGCTGCGCGGCCGGCGCCGGGTCATCGGGGCCGCGCTCTTCCTGCGCCGCCCGGAGCGGATCCCGTTCGAGACGGACGACCTCCTCGTCGCCGCCCAACTCGCCACGCACAGCGCCCTCGGCATCGACAAGGCGGTGCTGTACGGCCGCGAGGCCTACATCGCCGACGAGCTGCAGCGCACGATGCTGCCGGAGACCCTGCCGCGGCCGACAGGTGTGCGGCTCGCGTCCCGTTACCTCCCGGCCGCCGAGACCGCCCGTGTCGGCGGTGACTGGTACGACGCGATCCCGCTGCCCGGCAGCCGCGTCGCCCTCGTCGTCGGTGACGTCATGGGGCACTCCATGACCAGCGCGGCCATCATGGGCCAGCTCCGGACGACCGCGCAGACCCTCGCCGGGCTCGACCTGCCCCCGCAGGAGGTCCTGCACCACCTCGACGAACAGGCCCAGCGCCTCGGCACCGACCGCATGGCGACCTGCCTGTACGCGGTGTACGACCCGGTATCGCACCGGATCACCATCGCCAACGCCGGCCATCCGCCGCCCGTCCTGCTGCACCTGGGCGGCCGGGCCGAGGTGCTGAAGGTGCCGTCCGGCGCGCCCATCGGGGTCGGCGGTGTCGACTTCGAGGCCGTGGAGCTGGACGCGCCCGCCGGCGCCACCCTCTTCCTCTACACCGACGGCCTGGTCGAGTCCCGGCTGCGGGACGTCTGGACCGGCATAGAGCAGCTGCGCGAGAAGCTCGCCGCGACCGCCCAGCTGACCGGCCCCGACCATCCGCCGCCCCTCGAAGCCCTGTGCGACGAGGTCCTCGACATGCTGGGCCCGGGCGACCGGGACGACGACATCGCGCTGCTCGCCGCCCGCTTCGACGGCATCGCGCCGAGCGATGTCGCGTACTGGTACCTGGACCCGGAGGACGCGGCGCCCGGCCGGGCCCGCCGGCTCGCCCGGCGCGCGCTGTCCCGCTGGGGTCTTGAGGAGCTGACGGACTCGGTGGAGCTGCTCGTCAGCGAGGTCGTGACGAACGCGGTGCGCTACGCCTCCCGGCCGATCACCCTCCGGCTGCTGCGGACCGACGTACTGCGCTGCGAGGTCGGCGACGACGTGCCGCAGCTGCCACGCCTGCGGCAGGCGCGGGCCACGGACGAGGGCGGGCGCGGGCTGTATCTCGTCAACCGGCTGGCCCGGCGCTGGGGCGCGACCCGGCTGAGCACCGGGAAGGTGGTCTGGTTCGAGCTGAACCGGACATGAATCATCCCCTCCCTGAAGGGGGAGGGGATTCCTGGCTCAGGCCGCCTCCTGGAGCAGCGCTCCAGGAGGTCTTCTGCCATCAGCGCCAGCCGGGTTGAGACCAGCCCGGACGAGCATGACATGTGCGGAGTTCTTGTCCCGTGGGGACACGTTTCCGCATGCGGTGCAGGTGTAGGTGAGCGGTCACGATGTCGCGTACTCGCACGCGTACGAGGAAGGGCTCCCGGTGATCACCGGGAGCCCTTCCTCGTACGTGCCTACTGTGGGGCGTCCGGATCTGGGGGCCATCCAGCCCGTGGGGGCCGTCTCCGGGGCCGTCGCTTCCTCAGTCGTCGAGGTCTCGGGCACCATCTCCGAGGGCATCCGCGAAGCAGCGTGCGTCAGCGCGGGCATGTCGAAGGAAGTGTCTTTCTCGGCCACTTCTCGGAAGTTGACGAACGAGACGATGGATTTCACCACCAGGGCGACCAGGCCCCGGGTCTTCACCTGTATCGCTGCTCAGTGCCATGGTCGACGGGGAATCACTGACCGTGCGGAGTGAGGCAGCGCCGGGACGGTGATAAGCGGTCGATGACACGGGAAGCGCCCAGGTTCCTCATCGAGCCGCCGCTGCCTTCCTGGCACGGCGGACGCGCGCCGGGGCGAACGCGTCGATACTTCCGGCGCCCTGGCCCGGCGTGGCGTCCCAGCCTTGGATCCGTTGAGCGAGACGGGACAGACGGGCATCGCCCGGAGGGACATCGATCTGGAAGTGTGACTCCTTCACTGGGTCGAGGTCGCCGCCCCAGGCGACGACGTCCCCGCAGTCGGCAAGGATGTCCTGCACGATCGTGCGTTCCTGTTCCGTCATACCAGTGGCCTTGTCCGCGCCAAGAGGGTAGAAGAGCGGACGGATCGCCAGCGCGGTGCCGGAGAGGTAGTTCGACTCGAAGCGGGCACCGATGTGCCGGTCGATGGTGTGGCTCTGGACGTCGCCGGGGCGCAACATGTCGATCTCGTACGAGAACCGGCGAGCCACATACAAGAGTACGGTGGCCACGTCGCCGTCCACCAGGGAAACGTGAACGTTGCCGGCACCCTCCAGACGCTCCTTCGAGGCTTGGTCGACGACGGGCCAACCGTTCGCCGATCGGGAGCCATCCCACGTCTTCATCTGCGGAGCGGCCGAGGCGGCTACGGCGGGAGTTGTCGCGAGAGCGGTCCCGATGGCGAGGCCCGCCCCAAGAGTCAGGACGTGACGACGGCTGGGGTGGCCTGTGAACGCGTTTCTCAACGCATGGATCCTTTCCAACTGATGAATGGGATCTTCCCGCTCCGTACAGCTGAGCCCACAGCAAGGACGAGACAGAGGCCACTGGTTACGAACAGTGCCACCACGGTGGGCGCAATCCAGGCGGGAACAAGCTCGATGGCACCGTGGTCCGTGTGGAGGACCTGCCGGACCGGAAGAAAGGAGACGGCTTCACCGCGGTCCGCGAGCACCGAAACCACGCCGTATATGTTGATCAACCAAGCAACGCTCGCCAGCAGCGCTGCGGCCTCCAGCAAGGCTCCGTAGGCCTCGCTCATCAGGAGAGCCCGCTTGGTCCACCTGATACAGATGGCTTTGGCGATCAGAACACCGATGGCCAGGACGGTAGTGGTCAAGACGACGATAAGAATGATGCATCTCCTTTCACCGAGCAGACCAGACCTCGGTTCAGCTGCTACTCGACCTGTACATGGCCCGCCAGAACCTCGGCGAAGCCCTGACAGAACTCGTTCAGTTTGTCCGACGGCAGAGCCCCAGGTCCGATGGACAACGCACCAGCGTACTTCTTGAACAGCGCCGTGCGCCCGGCAGCGATCGGCTCCTCGTCGGTGAGTAGCATCTCGCGGGCCAGGGCAGCCGACTGCGCGACGGATCCACCGAACCGGTCTGAGTAGTAGTTCTGAAACCGCTTCGCACCACCTGTACCGGTGTATTGGTCCCGCACCGCTTCGACGATAGTCGCTCCGTCGTGGACCTTTCTGGCGAGAAGATACCCGTCGGCGTCCTCGACCAGATCCGAAAAGGAGAAAGTGGAGTTCACTCCGATCTTCCCGAGCTTCTCAGTGCAATACGTGTAGCCGGAGGAGTAACTCTCACTGTCGCGCCGCCACTCTCCGTAGAATGTGAACAGGTCACCTCCCCATCCGCCGACGTCGCCGACGTTCACAGCACCAGGGTCGGACGGCTGAGGCTTGACAAAATGTGCGTTGCATGTGGCCATCAGATGCTCGGTGCCGAGTGCGATGCCGGAGAAGGGATCCGTGAATTCGGCCATAATAGAGGCTCCGTGCTCCTCGGCATAGTCGATGAAGCCTTGGTCGGGGTCGCCGATCAGGATCCGCCACTGCCAGTCGCCATACAGCTTGTGGCGGATGTACTCCATCACCAGCTGGTTCGGATTGCCCTCGCCGTACGCATTCGCCAGGTCGTACAGTCCGGAAATGTAGGATACGAACCCGTCTGCGGGAGACGTTGGTTGATTGACACTCTTCTGACCTTCGTCCGATCCTTTCCGATGGGCATCGGCGTCGAGCCAAAACGTATCGGATCCGTTGGTGACCTGGAATTCCTTGATCTGATTGAAAGACCAGTTTCCCGGCAGCGGGAAACCGAGGTTCCCCGAGAAACCCCAGGACATTCCGGATACGAAGGAGAAGGCCGCATAGGTCTCGTTTGTCACCTGGGCGCACACGTTACGCGAACCGTAGACGCCGTACGTGTAGCGCTTACCCCTGCTCGCCAGACCTGAGGCAACTCCCTGAAAGTACTCGATGACCTTGGGCATGTCGGCATCAGTGGCGTCGTAGTCAACGGCGAAGTAGATGATGGTCCCGCGATTGAAGCCGAAGTGCACAGCCTGGTCGTGGGCCCACTGGCCGTGCGCGTAGCCGTTAGACCAGTTGAAGTCGGCATAATCCCGGGCGTTGTCCTGGAAGATCGGGAATACGCGCAGGCCTGCGGCGAAGATGTCAGCGAGTTCACCCTCCTCGAGCATCTTGGAGCCACCACCCGACGACGACTCGTTGACATAGCGGCCGACGTACCGATAGCCGTCGGCATACATCCTCTGGCCGCGCGACGGAGTGATCGTGTAGGCGGTGTCCGACGCCGTGACCGTCCGGTCGGGGTCACCCATGGACACCAGCAGCTGGGCCCAGGTCGCGTAGTCGCCCAATCCACTTACGTTGCCAGCGCTGTCGGTAAGGGCAGAGAACTTCTGGAAGCCACGTATCCAGCCGTCGATGTCCGAGTCCCAGGCATCGGTGAAGTGGGTTCGCTGATCTTCTTCAAGTGAGCTCGCGACCGGCTCGTTGAAGACGCATGCGGCGGAGAACAACTGCATGAGGACCCCCGAGGAGCCCGGACCGACCGGGTTGGCCTTCAGGCCCGCCTGGGTACCCGAACCGAAGTTTCCGGTGGCCTGGCCCTCAGGAATGCCGATCTCGATCTGCACGGCCTTCATAAGGGCCTGCTGCACGTCACGAGAGAAGTTGCCGTCCGTGGGACCAATGGAGAAGGTGCTCTTTTGCCAATAGCGCTCATTGAGCCACTGCTGGATGGAGCGAACCTTTTCCGTACCGCCGGCGACGACAACATAGGCGTCCATGTTCAGAATCGCCTTTAGCACCTTGGGCTGGACAACACCGCCATCCTGGGAAATTCCCATGTTGCCCTTGATCTGATCCACTGACGATGCCGCAACGGAGTCGAAGCTGACAACATTTGTGTCGCCACCCCAGTAGCCCTTACAGAAAAGCCCGTGACGAATGATTTTGACGATATTCTCATTGTTGTCCCACCCGATGCCGATAGCACCGAGGGCAGCAACCTTGGAGAGGGTTCCGTCACCAAAATTGGCAACGACCGGACTGATGCCCAATTCATGCTGAAGACCCATGATCAGGCTGTACATGGTGGCCCAGCCGGTGACACCGTCCTCGGGGCACTCCACATAGCCGGACACGTTGCCGTAAGTCGTGTTCACCCATTTCTGCGCCTCAAGGACCTTCTCGTCCGCCACGAATCTCCTCCTGATTTAAGTGGGATGGTTACAGATAGGGGCACGGCTGAGCCCACGCGAACAACACGCTGGACTAAACGAAACGGCAGACCAAAGCAAAGCCGGTTTCCCTCGACCATAGAACAAGGGCAGGAAAAATTGATAGCGCCAATCAGGTTCCATCCCGCACGAGTTGACGTCACACGGGAAGGATCAAATTCCCTCATTCCTCCAAATAAGGAGCCCTAAAAATCCGAGAATGAAAGAACTTAACATGACTGACGGCGTCACCAAATTCACCCACGGGAAATCCCCCTCGATCTCTCGGTGGAGAGTTCCCATGGGTTTGAAAAATGAGCACTACTTGGCGACGTGTCGCGCCTTCAAAGCGTCGGCACCTACCACTTGGTGCTGCACTGCAACGGATACAGATCGTCGTCAAAGCGAATGCAGATGCGGTAGTAGTACGCCGAGCCGCCGAGCATGTTCGACCAGTCGGAGCCGCCATAGCCAGGAGTGGTGACCGAAAGAGACCTGATGAAGTTTCCTGCGGCGTCGTACTTCTCGATCGTCGCGTACGAGGTGTAGACGGACGGGCTCGCATTGTTCGTGATCCGCACCCAGGCCGCGACACAGTCGTGCGACCAGCGGAGCTGCGCGACCCGACTGTTACTTTCGAGCGTTCTCACCGTGCTGACACTGGCGTCGCAGTTATAGGTAACCGGCCCCTTGTTGTCACAACCGGTTCCGGAACAGCTCGCGGCGTACGAAGTACCCGCGAGCGGAATCATGGTCAGAGCCAGCGCGGCAGCCGAAATCAATGCTGCCCTGGCCGAATTCCTACGCATGACGCAATCCCCCTTGTTCGAAATTTCGAATCATCCCCCACAGGGTGGCGCTATGCACACACTATGAGGTCGGGAGTGAGGTGTCCACGCTTTTAATCTCGACATCAAGAAGTGCACCTTATGGCAACCTTGACCCCATAATATCCAGAATTGAATCGCCGCGCGGTCCGATATGCTCCGCACATGCCGAAAAGTCTTCCGCACGGCGTCTTCCGTACCGTCCGCTGGTGGACCGCGGCCGGTACGTCGCTCGTAGTTCTGTTCATCTCTTTGGGCTGGTCACTACTGACTTCGCTGGAGTTCGACGAACAGTGCAACCAGGGCGTTGTCGACGGCCCCGGGCGACTGCTGGACATTCGGCGGCAGACGTTTCCCCCAGCCGTCATCTGCGAGTACGAGCAGGGGGACGTCTCCGCCGGCGCCACCGGAGTGCTCGGTGCCGTGGTCTGGCTGAGCGTGGTGTGCCTGACCGTCTCCGTACTGCTGGGGCTACTGGTCGAATGGACCGATCCGCCCACTCCGGGCACTACCGATCGCCTGGTCCCCCGGGCACCGCGCTCCCCAGGGTCTCCCCGGTCAGGAAGCTGCGTCGCACGGGAACGGCCTTCTTCGTCGCCGCGTCCGTGTTCTTCCTGGTCTATGGACTGGCGGCATGGCCGCTGATCACCGGCCCGTCATCGGCGTGTTCCGCCAGAGGGGAGTGGGCGTCCTATCCGCCGCAAACTCTGGACTACAGCCTCTTCCCGCCCCAGGCGACCTGTGCGTACCGGAGTGGAGCGACATCGGAACTGAACCCGGGCTGGGTCGAAGTCCTCACAACGGTGCTGGCCGTACCCGTGCTGATCACTGGAATCGGCCTCGCGCTGGCATGGCGGCGGTGGCGAGCGGAACCGCACGACACACGGTCCGCCGGACCGCGACGCGGCTGACCGCACATACGAGAGGGGGCTCCCGGTGATCACCGGGAGCCCCCTCTCGTATGTGCGGTACGTCGCTACTGGTCCTCGTCCGGATCGGGGGGATCCAGGGTGATCCCGCCCGTCGGGGTCTCCTCCGGGAACGTCGGTGCCGAGGTCGTCGGTGCCGAGGTCGTCGGGGTCGGAGTCGGTGTCGGGGTCGGCGTCTCCGACCGGGTCGGGGTCGGTGTCGGGGTCGGCGTCTCCGACTCGGTCGGAGTCGGCGTCGGTGTCGGCGTCTCCGACCGGGTCGGAGTCGGTGTCGGGGTCGCCTTCACGCCCGCGCCCAGCGTGGTGTCCAGGTCGAACTTGGTCACCTTGCCCATCGTGCCGAAGGTATACGTCGCCCAGATCTTCGCCGGGTAGCCACCGCCGTTGACCCGGGGGAAGCCTCCCGCCCCGTACAGCGGAACCTGAGCAGGGATCTTGACATCCTCGCCGAACAAACCTACGGACGTGGCCAGGCCCGGCGTGTAGCCCGTGAACCAGGCCGACTTGTTCTTGTCAGACGTACCCGTCTTCCCCGCGACCTGCTGCCCCTTGCGGCCGGCAGCCTGGGCCACCGAGGCTTTGGCCGTACCGTCGTCGACCACGCCCGTCAGCACCGAGGTGACCGCGTCGGCGGCCTCGCGGGTGATGATCTGCTCGCCCAGCGGGGAGGGCATCTCGACCGTGCTGTCCTTGTGTTCGGCCGACTTCACGACGGCCGGGGTGACCTTGCGGCCGTGGTTGTCGAGGGTGGCGTAGACGCCGGCCATCTCCAGCGGGCTCGCGCCCATCGTGCCGAGGGTCTGTGCGGGCACCGCCTGCAACCCCTCGGTGTCCAGGCCGAGTTCGTCGGCGACCTTCATGACCTCGGACATGCCGACGTCGACGCCCATCTGTGCGAACACCGAGTTGATCGACTTGTTCATCGCCTCCTGGACGGTGACGTCGCCGTAGTCGTCGTCGTCCTCGTTCGGCGGGGCGAAGCCGACCTTCTTGCCGTCGGACACGACCTGCCGGCCGCTCGTGCCGTCGTAGATGGTGTTCGGGTCGATCAGGTCGCCGTCCTGCGTCTTCGCCTTCTCCTCCATGGCCGCCGCGAGGATGATCGGTTTGAAGGTGGACGCGGGCTGGTAGTCACGCCGGGTCGCGTTGCTGATGAAGTGCTTGAAGTAGTCGGTGCCGCCGTACAGCGCGACCACCCGCCCGGTCTTCGGGTCGACGGACGCGGCACCGGCCTGGACGTTGCCGTCGACCTTGCGCTTCTTCGCGTCGAGCTTGCTGGTCAGCTCACTCTTGACGGCCGACTCCAGCGCGGTCTGCTTCTTCCGGTCGATGTTGAGGGTGATCGTCCAGCCGCCCGCGTCGATCAGTGCGTTCGCGCTGTTGGTGTCGTCCGCCGTGCCCTGGGAGACGAGCTGCTTGGCCATCTCGGCCTTCGCGGCGTCGACGAGGTAGCCCGTCTGGCCCTCCAGGCCCGGGGCGCCCTTGGGATCCTTCGGCACCGGGAACTTCATGGCGTCGCGCTCGGTCTTGTCGAGCCAGCCCTCCTCGACCATGTTGTCGAGTACGTAGTTCCAGCGGGCGGTGACCAGCTTCTTGCTCGTCGGGGACGCGACGGCCCAGTCGTACTGGCTCGGCGCCTGGAGCAGCGCGGCGAGGTAGGCGCCCTGCTCGACGCTGAGCTTCTTGGCGTCGACCCGGTAGTAGGCCTGCGCGGCGGCCTGGATGCCGTAGGAGTCACGGCCGTAGTAGTTGGTGTTGATGTAGCCGGCGAGGATGTAGTCCTTGGACCTGCTGCGGTCGACCTTCAGTGAGATGACCAGTTCCTTCAGCTTGCGCGTGATGGTCTGGTTCTGGTCCAGGTAGTAGTTCTTGACGTACTGCTGGGTGATCGTCGAACCACCCTGCTTGCCCTTGCCGGACAGCGTGTTGATCAGACCTCGGGTGGTGCCCTTGAAGTCGACGCCGGCGTCCTTGTAGAACGACTTGTTCTCGGCGGCGACAAAGGTGAGCTGGACCTTCTTGGGCACGTCGGCCAGGTCCACGATCTCGCGGTTGACCGTGCCGGTACGGGCGAGGACGGTGCCGTCGCTGTACTTGTAGACGTTGCTCTGCTTCTCCGCGGCGGCGTTGCCCGCGGGCACGTCGATCATCACGTAGAGCACGACGAAGGCGCCCATGCCGAGCAGCAGGAAGCCGAAGAACGTGCCGAGGATCTTCTTCCAGGTGAACATGCGGCGCAAGAAACTCTTACCGTCCTTCTTACCGCCCTTGCCCGCCTTGCCACTTCTGCCGCGTGCCGCGGCCCTGCTCGCCGCCCTGCCCATGGGCTCGGTCTCGGTGGCGGTCGCGGTCGCGGTGGCCGTGCCGGTCGCGCTCTCGGTCCCGGCCTCGGTCTCGGTCTCGGTCGCCGCGTCTCTGGTCGAGCGCTTGGGCGCCGCGCGGCGGCCACCGCGATGCTGCCGCGCTCGTCTCTCTTCCGCTCGTCCCATGGGTCGCTTCGCTCCGCTTCCTTCTTGTGTTCCGTCTCGTACGTCACACAGGCTCGTGGCACAGGTCAGCTCCGAAAACTAACACCGTCGGATAAGACGACGAGATTCCGATCCGGTGTTTTACGGACGTGACAATCAGCACCAGCCTCACTGGAACCGACTACCAGGGGCTGCGGAAGGTTGCCGAGCAGGTTAAAGTGATATCACTTAGTTAGCGACTTGCTAGGCTCTGGCCGTGACAGCCGAGAAACGGGGGCACCACCCATGACCACACACGACTCCGCGCACGACTCCACACCGACGACCGATCTGCCCGACATGCCCGATCCCCAGGTCCGGGAGTTCCAGGCCCACAGCATCGGGGGCGGGCTCGCCCTGCTGATGGGACTGCTCGGCGTCGTGATCGGCGTCGGCATGATCGTCGGCGCGACGGCGGTGACCGGGAGCGGCGCCAAGGCCGCCCTGATCGTCCTGGGCATCCTGATCAGCCTCTCCGCCTTCATCGCCATGTGCGGTCTGAACATGGTGGCGCCGGGCGAGGCCCGGGTCGTCCAGCTCTTCGGGCGGTACCGGGGGACCATCCGCGAGGACGGGCTGCGCTGGGTGAACCCGCTCACCTCGCGCTCCAAGATCTCGACGCGGGTACGCAACCACGAGACCGCCGTCCTCAAGGTGAACGACGCCTACGGCAACCCGATCGAACTCGCCGCCGTCGTCGTCTGGAAGGTCCAGGACACCGCCCAGGCCAGTTTCGAGGTCGACGACTTCCTGGAGTTCGTCGCCACCCAGACCGAGGCGGCCGTCCGGCACATCGCCATCGAGTACCCGTACGACGCCCATGACGAGGACGGGCTCTCGCTGCGCGGCAACGCCGAGGAAATCACCGAGAAGCTGGCCGTCGAGCTGCACGCGCGCGTGGAGGCGGCCGGCGTCCACATCATCGAGTCCCGCTTCACCCACCTCGCGTACGCTCCCGAGATCGCCTCGGCGATGCTCCAGCGGCAGCAGGCGGGGGCGGTCGTCGCGGCGCGGCGGCAGATCGTGGACGGCGCGGTGGGCATGGTCGAGGCCGCGCTCGCCCGGATCACCGAGCAGGACATCGTGGAGCTGGACTCCGAACGTAAGGCGGCGATGGTGTCGAACCTGATGGTGGTGCTGTGCGGTGACCGTGCGGTGCAGCCGGTCCTGAACACGGGGTCCTTGTACCAGTGACCGTTCCTTCCGAGGAGCCGGCCCCTCAGCGCCGGCCGCAGCAACAGCGCAAGCAGGTGCTGTTGCGGCTGGACCCTGCCGTGTACGAGGCGCTGGCCCGCTGGGCGGGGGATGAGCTGCGCTCGGCCAACGCGCAGATCGAGTTCGTGTTGCGGCGGGCGTTGGCCGAGGCCGGTCGACTGCCTGGGGAGGCGGGGCCCATTCCTCGGCGCGGGCGTCCCCCTGGGGGCTCCGCCCCCAGACCCCAACCCCCAACAGGCTAAGGAAAATCGACCCTATACACAGTGGGTATACACGCGACGTATACCCACTGTGTATAGTCCTGCCCATGTCCATCGGTCACACCCTTCTAGGACTCCTGGAGTCCGGCCCCCGGCACGGTTACGACCTGAAGCGGGCCTTCGACGAGAAGTTCGGTCATGATCGCCCGCTGCACTACGGGCAGGTCTACTCGACGATGTCCCGGCTGCTGAAGAACGGGCTCGTCGAGGTCGACGGGATCGAGGCCGGCGACGGTCCCGAGCGCAAGCGGTACGCGATCACCGACGCCGGGATCACCGACGTACAGCGGTGGCTCGCGACGCCGGAGAAGCCCGAGCCGTATCTGCAGTCGGTCCTCTACACCAAGGTCGTCCTCGCCCTGCTCACGCACCGGAACGCCGGTGACATCCTCGACACGCAGCGCTCCGAGCATCTGCGGATGATGCGCATCCTGACCGAGCGCAAGCGCAAGGGCGACCTCGCCGACCAACTCGTCTGCGACCACGCCCTGTTCCATCTCGAAGCCGATCTGCGCTGGCTGGAACTGACCGCCGCGCGTCTCGACAAGCTCGCTCTGGCGGTGACGGCCCGATGACCACTGTTCCTACCGGTTCCCTGCTCGCCGCGAGCGAGCTGCGCAAGGCCTACGGTCCGACCAACGCGCTGGACGGCGCCGAGTTCTCGATCCACGCCGGCGAGGTCGTCGCCGTGATGGGCCCGTCCGGGTCCGGCAAGTCGACCCTGCTGCACTGTCTCGCCGGGATCGTGCCGCCCGACTCCGGCTCCATCACGTACAACGGGCGTGAACTGGCCGGGATGAGCGACGCCCAGCGCAGTCAGCTGCGGCGCTCCGAGTTCGGGTTCGTGTTCCAGTTCGGGCAACTCGTTCCCGAACTGACGTGCGTCGAGAATGTCGCCCTTCCGCTGCGGCTCAGCGGGACCTCCCGCAAGGAGGCCGAGCGGACCGCGCTGTCCTGGATGGAGCGGCTGGAGGTCGACGACCTCCAGGGCAAGCGGCCCGGCGAGGTGTCCGGCGGGCAGGGGCAGCGCGTCGCGGTCGCGCGGGCGCTGGTCACCAACCCCCGGGTGCTGTTCGCCGACGAGCCGACCGGCGCGCTCGACTCGCTCAACGGCGAGCGCGTGATGGAGCTGCTGACCGAGGCCGCCCGGTCGACCAACGCGGCCGTCGTGCTTGTCACGCACGAGGCACGGGTGGCCGCCTACTCGGACCGCGAGATCGTCGTACGGGACGGGAAGTCGCGGGACATGGAGCGCGTCGTATGAGCGTGCGCCAGTGGACGAGGGACCTGGGTATGGGGGTCCGGTTCGCCTTCTCGGGCGGGCGCGAGGGGTGGATGCGGGTCCTGCTGACGGCCGTCGGGGTCGGGCTCGGGGTGGCGCTGCTGCTGCTGACGACCGCCGTCCCGAGCGCCCTGGCGGACCGGCGCGACCGCGCCAGCGACCGTTCGAACGTCATGTACGTCGAGACGCAGATGCCGAAGGCCGACAACACGGTGATCGTGGCGATGGTCGACACGACCTTCCGTGCGGACGACATCCGCGGCCGGGAACTGGAACCCGAGGGAGCGCGGGCGCCCCTGCCCCCGGGGATCGACAGGTTCCCGGCGGTCGGGGAGATGATCGCCTCCCCCGCTCTCGAACGGCTGCTGAAGTCCGGCGAGGGCGAGCTGCTGCGGGAGCGGCTGCCGGACCGGATCGTCGGCACCATCGGCGAGGCCGGGCTCCTCGGACCGGCCGAACTCTCCTTCTACCGGGGCGCCGACGATCTCGGGAAGCACCTCGACAACGGTGCGGTGACCCGGATCGACCGGTTCGGGGATCTCTATCCGTCGTCCGAGGGCATGGACCCCGTCCTGCTGCTCCTCACCCTCGTCGTCTTCGTGGTGCTGCTGATGCCGGTCGGCGTCTTCATCGCCACGGCCGTACGGTTCGGCGGTGAGCGGCGTGACAGGCGGCTGGCCGCGCTGCGGCTGGTCGGGGCCGACGGCCGGATGACCCGGCGGATCGCGGCGGGCGAGGCCTTCGCGGGCGCCGCGGTCGGGCTCGTCCTCGGCGCCGCCTTCTTCCTGATCGGCCGGCAGGCCGCGGGCTCCGTCGAGATCCTCGACAAGAGCGTGTTCCCCAGTGATCTGAACCCGTCGCCCGCGCTGGCCGTCCTGGTCGGGGTCGCCGTGCCGGTGGCCGCGGTGCTGGTCACCCTGTTCACGCTGCGCGGTGTGGTGATCGAGCCGCTGGGCGTGGTGCGCACGGCCCGGCCGCCGCGGCGCCGGCTGTGGTGGCGGCTGCTGCTGCCGCTCGGCGGAATCGCCGCGCTCTACCCCATGATCGGACAGGGCAACAACAGCGGGGAGTTCAACGACCTCCTCGTCGTCACCGGTGTCATGCTCCTGCTCATCGGGGTGACCGCTCTCCTCCCCTGGGTCATCGAGGCCGTGGTCGCCAGGCTCGGCTCCGGCGGGGTTGCCTGGCAACTGGCCGTCCGGCGGCTCCAGTTGAGCAGCGGCATGGCGGCCCGTACGGTGAGCGGCATCGCGGTGGCGGTGGCCGGGGCGATCGCCCTCCAGATGCTCTTCTCGGGGGTCTCCGGCGCCTACACGACCCCTGCGGAGCAGGACCTCACACGGGCCCAGATGGAGATCGACCTGCCGGACGGTGCCCTGCTCACGGAGGCGGGCAAGCAGCTCGCCGAGACCAAGGGCGTCCGCAAGGTCACCGTGCTGTCCCGTGGTTCGGTGAGCGAGAAGGCCAAGGACCCGGAGAAGTACATCGAGTTGACCATCGGCGACTGCACGGCGCTGCGAGCCGTGGGGAATCTCCCCTCGTGCCGCGACGGCGACTCCTTCGCCACGCGGGGCGGCCGGGAGGGGTACGACGCGGACACGCCCCAACTGGTCAAGCCGGGCCGCACGTTGTACATCAGCCCGACCTACACCGAGAGCGAGCACCCAGCGGTCGCCTGGACGGTGCCGGCGAACGTCCAGCAGGCCGACGCGATCGAGGACCCGTCCGGGGTCGTGGGCGGCGGCATCCTCGCCACGCCGGGCGCCCTGCCCGAGGAGATCGTGGCGCGGGCCCCCGGACTGATCTACATCGGCCTCGACCCCGAGGTGGCGGACGCCCGCGACCTGGTCCGGAACACGTCCATGAAGATCGACCGGCTGTCGGAGCCGATGACCTGGACGTCGAGCGACCGCTCCGAGCGGTTCGACTCGATCCGTACCGGCCTGTTCGTAGGCGCCACC
Organism: Streptomyces sp. GQFP; assembly: GCF_021545335.1. Classification (GTDB taxonomy): domain Bacteria; phylum Actinomycetota; class Actinomycetes; order Streptomycetales; family Streptomycetaceae; genus Streptomyces. Next base: position 3,256,399 of record NZ_CP089312.1, read on the forward strand.
TGTGTCCTGCTGCTGATCGGGGTGAGCCTGCTGGTCTCCCAGCTGGAGCAGCTGCGCGAACGCAGGAAGCTGCTGTCGTCCCTGGTCGCCTTCGGCACCCGGCGGCGCACCCTGAGCCTGTCGGTGCTGTGGCAGACGGCGATCCCGATCGGGCTGGGGCTGCTGCTGGCGTCGGCGGTGGGGCTCACCCTGGGTGCGGTCCTGCTGAAGATGACGAGCACGTCGATCCACGTCGACTGGACCGCCGTACTGGCGATGACCGGCATCGGCGCGGGAGTCGTCTTCCTGGTGACGCTGCTGAGCCTGCCGCCGCTGCTGCGGCTGATGCGCGCGGACGGCCTGCGTACGGAGTGACGCTCCCCGCGCACGCACGCCGACGGGCCCCTCCCCCCGAGGGGCCCGTCGGCGTTCCGCCCGTTCCGCTCAGAGGCTGTACTCCTTGACCACCCGTCGCACCTGGGCGAAGAGCATCCCGACGTTGACCGCCTTGCGGCAGACGACCACGGCGACGACGTCCTGCTGCTCGTTCAGCCGCACGAACAGGTGGGTGAGGTTCTCGCTGTTGACGAGGATCTCCTGGAAGAAGTGCTGGTCGCTCTGGACGCCCCGGCGTTCCTTGAACACGTCCTCGATCATCACGACCGTACGGCCCTGGAACAGGTCGAGGGTCGCGCCCGCCAGCAGGTCGAGCACCTCGGGCGGATGGTTGTCGACCGTCTCGTACGAGAGCAGCATCCCGGTGGACATGTCGACGACGCCCGAGGCGACACACTCGGGGGCATCGGTACGGAGCGACTTGACCAGGCCCATGACCTGGTCGGAGAAACCTGTGGTCATGCGTTTCGTCCCCATCCTTTCCTTCACACTCCTTCGGTCGCCACGGAGGAGTCCGTCGCGGTGAGGATCGACCCGATGCGCCGCAGCGCCGGCTGGGTCGCCCGGTGCAGCCGGTCGAGGTCGACGCCCTCGTCGCCGAGTACGACCATCAGCGCGGTGTCGCCGACGGCGTAGAAGGCGGCGCAGCCCTGGCTGCCGTAGGTGACCGTCTGGCGCAGGGTGCCCCGGCCGGTCGCCTGGGCGGCCCGTCGGGCGAGGCCGAGTCCGGCGGCGGCGAGGGCGGCGAGGCCCTCGGGGTCGATCGACTCGGCGGTGTCCGCCGCGATGAGCAGTCCGTCGGTGGCGGCGACGGCCGTATCGGTTATTCCGTCCACCTGTTCACGCAGGTCGCGCATTTCCATGGCCAGCGCTTTGTGGTCCATGCACTCAACTCCCCTATGGGCTTCTATGAATTTCCATGAGTTCCGTTCCGCATGCGGAAGAACCCTTTCCAGCTCGTCCCACGCTTTTCCGGGGCGAGAGATTCGGTGATGCCACTGGCGCCGGGTTCACGGCGGGGCAGTGCGGGAGCAGGACCTTTCGGTACCGGTTGCGCGTCGGAGGCGAGGACGGCGGCCAGCGCGGTGACGACCGCGGGGTCGACGTACGGGGGTGGCAGGGGCGGTGGTGGCGGGAGCGGTGATGGAGGAGGTGCCGGCGGGGGCGGCTTGCGCTGCCGTAGGCCCTCCGCCGGCACCCGTACGACCGGCAGGGGCGCGGGTCCCTCGGCGCACTCCAGAAGCCCGGCCCCGAGCATCCGCGCCACCTCGACGGTCACCGTGTACACCCCCCGACCGGTACGGAACGCGAGGTCACGGGCGGTGCGACGGCCGTCGGCCTCGGCGATCAACTCCCGCTGTACGGGGGTGAGTCGCCCCTCGTCCACGGCGGCCGGCGCCGAACCCGGGCTCGGGCGCTCGCGGTTGGGGCGTACCGGGTGGGGCAGGGCGGCGAGGGCGGCCAGTTTGCGGTTGGCGTCCTGGAGGAGGCGGACCGGGCCCTCGCCCACCGGGACGGGGGCCGGCGCCTCGGCCCCGGGGTCGCGTTCGCAGGCGTCCACGCGGCCGGCGACGACCGCGAAGACGGCGTCCCGTAACGCCATCATGCAGACGACCCGTAACTGGGCGGCGCCCGCGTACCCGTGCCTGATCAGCTCCGTGCCGGGCCAGCGCGCTCCCCCGGCCTCGCGCACCAGCTCGGCCCACTCCTCACCGCTGATCCGGCGGGACCGCAGCAGCAGGGCCTCGGGGCCCGGGGCGCCCGGGCTCTCGGCGCCGACGACGAGTCCGCGGCGGAAGTGGAAGGTCCCGCCGGGACTGCCGGCCGCGCGCAGCGCCCCGGTGAACTCCTCGCGCCCGCACTCGGCCAGGGCGCCCAGCAGCACGTGGTAGCCGATCCGGCCGAGGGAATCGGCGTCGGATTCGGACACGGAATCGCGGATGACCGACATCACTCCCCTTGCCAATTCACCTGGGCATTTCGCACATACGCCTGACGCGTAGCACTGAGGGGGTATGTGTATCAGTCCGGGCGCATATTCCGGCCGGGGTCTCGCTACCTGACGGAAGTTGAATTCTCTCGCCGCCGAAGCGTCACTGAACGGTCTTTGTTCGACGCTCATTTGACCGAACGGTCACCGGTTCGGTGACCGGTTCAGTCGCCCAGCACCCGTACGGGCAACGGCCGCAGCGCCTCCCGCAGAGCTACCGCCAGTCCCTCGTACTCCGCGCCCCGCACGGCGCCCGCGCGCATCGCGAGGCCGATCCGGCGGGTCGGGGCCGGGGCGGCGAAGCGGCCGGTGCGGAGCTGGTCGCTGCGGCCCGCCTCGACCCTGACGGCGGTGTGCGGCAGCAGCGTCACGCCGAGGCCGCCGGCCACGAGCTGGACGAGGGTGGACAGACCGGCGGCCGTGGTGGTGACCGGAGCGTCCGCGCGCCCGGCGTCACGGCAGATGTCGAGCGCCTGGTCGCGCAGACAGTGCCCTTCGTCCAGGAGCAGCAGGTCCAGCTCGCGCAGCGCCTCGCGCGGGATGTCCGTATGCCCGCCGAGGGGGTGATCGAGGGGCGTGACGAGCACGAAGTCCTCGTCGAACAGGGGGAGTTCGAGGATGCCGGGCAGGCCGGTCGGTACGGCGATCAGGAGCAGGTCGAGGCGGCCGGTGGTCAGGCCGTCGAGGAGTCCGGCGGTCTGCTCCTCGTGGACCTGGAGGTCGAGGGCCGGGTAGCGGTCCTGGACGAGGCGCAGGACGGCGGGCAGGAGATAGGGCGCCACGGTGGGGATCACCCCGAGCCGCAGCGCCCCGGTGAAGGGCGCGCGCACGGCCTCGGCCTCCTCCATCAGCGCGCCGACCGCGTCGAGCACGGCCCGGGCGCGTACGGCGAGCCGCTCACCGGCGGGCGACAGCAGCACCTTGCGGGTGGTGCGCTCGACGAGGGTGACGCCGAGGGCCTCCTCAAGTGCCGAGACGGCACCCGAGAGGGCGGGCTGGCTCATGCCGATCGTGGCGGCGGCGTCCCGGAAGTGCAGGTGGTCCGCGACGGCCACGAAGGCGCGCAGCTGGGCGAGACTGGGGCGACGGCGCCCGTCGGTGGTCTTGGCGGCGGCCATGCCCGTACTCCCGACTCCCGACCGATGGTTTTCTGGGTTTCGCTGATAGTTTTTGCGGATCAACATGGATGAGTGTAGTGATTCACCTGATCAATGGTGGTGAGTGGGTATGGGCATCGCGGAACTGAAGTCTGCCCTGCCGGACTTCGCGGCGGACCTGCGCCTCAACCTGGGCTCGGTCGTCGACCGCTCCCGGCTCACCCCGCAGCAGCTGTGGGGCACGTTGTTGGTCTCCGCGATCGCGTCCCGCTCGCCGCGTGTGCTGCGCGAGCTGGGGCCTGAGGCCAGGGCGCGGCTCTCGCCGGCGGCGTACACGGCCGCCCGGTCCACCGCGGCCGTCATGGCGATGAACAACGTCTTCCACCGCACCCGCCATCAGCTCTCCGACCCGGAGTACGCCCGGCTGCGCACCGGGCTGCGGGCGAACGTGCTCGGCGATCCGGGCGTCGAGCGGACCGACGCCGAGCTGTGGTCGGTGGCGGTGTCGGCGGTCAACGGCTGCGGCACCTGCCTGGACGCGCACGAGCGGGTGCTGCGCGGGTCGGGTGTCGACCGGGAGACGGTCCAGGAGGCGTTCAGGATCGCGGCGGTCGTGCAGGCGGTCGGCACGACGCTGGACGCGGAGGAGATTCTCGCCGAGCGCTGAGGGGTGAGCGGCTCCGGCGACTGGACGCGGCAGGCGGTACGTCCGACAATGGGCGGACCCTCACTCCGTTCGTCGCCGCCTTCGTCGTACCGGCCGCGAGGACCGTGTTTCTCCGATTGAGGGAGCCACCGCAATGACCGTCGTCCTGGTGCTGATGGCCGCCGTCGCGCTGACGGCCGCCGCTGTCCTGCCGCGTGTGCTGACCCGGGCCGGCTGGCCCGACCGGGAGCCGGTGCTCGGGCTGTGGGTCTGGCAGTGCCTGGTCGCCACCGTGCTGGCGTGCTGCCTCGCCGCCCTGCTGCTGGGTACGGCGGCCGCCTTCGGGACCGTACGGGCCCATGCCTTCGCACCGGCGCCGGACGCCGTCAGCGCCGCGTACGGGCTGGGGCCCGCGCCCGTCTGGCTCACCGTCCTGACGCTGCTGCTGGCCTGTGGGGCGGCCTGGACGGTCGCCATGCTCGCCCGGGAACTCGCCGAGGCGCGCAGACGGCGTCGGCTGCGGCGGCTGCATCTGCGGGAGCGAGCGCCGGATCTGCCTGCCGGGTTTCCGGCGGCGCGGGGGCCGTTGCTGGTGTTGGAGGACGAGTATCCCGACGCCTGGCTGCAGCCGGGGCCGACTCCTCAACTCGTCGTCACCACGGGTGCGTTGAGGCGGCTGTCCGACCATGAGCTGGACGCCGTGCTCGCCCATGAACTCGGTCATGCGCGGGCCCGTCACGACTGGCTGCTGCATCTGTCGCAGGCGCTGGCGTCCGGGTTTCCGCGGGTTCCTGTCTTCGCGCACTTCCGGGACCAGACGTATCGGCTGGTCGAACTGGCCGCGGACGACACGGCGTCGCGGCGGTGTGGTCACCGTACGACCGCGGTCGCGCTGATCGAGCTGAACCGGCATCGGGGTGTGCTGTCCTGCGCGTGTACGCGCGGGCAGTTGGGGGATCGGGTCGAGCGGTTGTTGGCGCCGCCGCCTCGGCTGGATGCGGGGTATCGCGCTGCTGCGCTTTTGGCTGCCGCGCTGGCCCCGTTGGTTCCGTTGCTGATTGCTTTGGGGCCTGCGTTGAAGGTGCTCAACTGACTTTCGTCTGCGGGTTCGCTGTGGCTGGTCGCGCAGTTCCCCGCGCCCCTTACGGGGCCTGCGGCCCCTCAGGGCCACTTCCCAGGGCCGTTGCTCCTCCCTGGGGGTGGGCCTGGGAGTACGAGTGGAGGTAGCCGACCACCGTGTTCGTCACCGCTACCAGGGGTACGGCTACCACCGCGCCGCCGATTCCCGCCACCATGCCGCCCGCCGCCACCGACAGGACCACCGCCAGTGGGTGGACCCGGACCGCGCGGCCCAGGATGAACGGCTGCAGGACGTGGCCCTCGATCTGCTGTACGGCCAGGACCACGACGACGACCAGTACCGCCGTGAAGACGCCCTGCGTCACCAGTGCCACCACCACCGCCAGGGCGCCCGAGGCGACCGCGCCGACCAGCGGGATGAAGGAGAACAGGAAGATGAACACGGCCAGCGGGACGGCCATCGGGACGTCCAGGAAGTAGATGCCTAGGCCGATGAAGATGGCGTCGATCAGAGCCACTATCACCGTGCCGCGTACGTACGCCGTCAGCGTGCGCCAGGCTCGCGGGCCCGCGCCGGCGACACCGGGCCGGGCCGCCGCCGGAACCAGCTTCAGCGACCACTCCCAGATGCGCTTGCCGTCGTAGAGGAGGAAGAGCGTCGAGAAGGCCGCGAGCAGGATGCCGGTCAGCGCCTCGACGATGACGGTGACGCCCTCCAGGCCCGCCGACGTGATCTCGTCCGTGTTGGCGCCGATCGCGTCACGCAGATTCTCGGCGATCTTGTTGATCTGCTTGTCGGTGACGTGGAAGGGGCTGTTGAGCAGCCAGTTGCGCAGTTCGTCGACGCCGTCCTGGACCTGGTCGGAGAGCTGGTCGGTGTTCTCGATGACCTGCCAGGTCACGAACCAGCCGATCAGGCCCATCACGACGAAGCCGAGGATCGCGGTGAGCGCGGTCGCGGGCCCGCGCGGCATGCCCCACCGGGTGAGACGGGCGACCGCCGGCTGGAGCAGCGCGGTGATGAGCAGCGCCACCACGAAGGCGAAGACGACGAGTTGGACGGCGCTGATGACCCGCATCAGCACCCAGAGGGTCCCCGCGAGGACCAGCAGGCGCCAGCCCGCCTCGGCGGCGACCCGTACGCCCCAGGGGACCACGGAGGCGGGTTCGGGGCGGATCGCGGGCACTACGGGGGTGGTGGAGCTGGTGGGGGCGGCAGAGGGCTCGTCGTGCTCGGGGGCCGGTTCCGGTGGCGGCGGGGAGGGGGTGTCGTCCGTGTGTTCCTTCTCCACCTCGGCCCGGCGTTCGTCCAACCGCTCGCCCATCTCGGTCAGCCGGGTGCCGATCCGGCCGAGCCACTGCGGCACTCGCGACATGATGCGCCCTCGTCCCCCCATCGCTCCCTCTGCGGTCCGCGTCCGACCGTACATGGCCGAAGCCCCTCACCTAAGGACGGTGAGGGGCTCGGAAAGGTTGAGAGAACTGAGCCTGGAGATGCGGAAGGGCTCAGTACCAGTTGTTGGCCTGCCAGAAGTTCCACGCACCGCACGGGCTGTCGTAGCGGTCGTTCATGTAGCTCAGGCCCCACTTGATCTGGGTGGCCGGGTTCGTCGCCCAGTCGGCGCCTGCCGAGGACATCTTGGAACCCGGGAGCGCCTGGACGAGACCGTACGCGTCGGAGCTGGGGTTGTCCGCCTGGTAGTTCCAGCTGGACTCGTGGTCCACGATGTTGCTGAAGCACTGGAACTGGTCGGCCGGGACGATCTGGCGCGCCATCTCCTGGACTTCGGCGATCGTGTACGAGGCCTGCTGCGGGAAGCTGGACGCGTCGCGCGTCGCGGAACGGCTGGCCGCCTCTTCCGCGGCCTTGCGCGCCTTGGCCTCTTCCTCGGCCTTCTCGGCGGCCTTCTGCTTGGCCACGGCGTCCTTGGCGGCCTGCTTGCGCGCAGACTCCTCGGCGTCCTTCTTCGCGGTGGCGTCCGCGGCGATGGCCTGGACATCGGCCTGCTGCGTCAGGGACGCGGTCTGCACCTGGGCCTGGGAGCCCACGGGTATGTCCGTGAGCAGCGTGGTGTCGCCTACCAGTGCCTCGGCGTCGTTGGGAGTGCCGGTCTGGCCGGAGGCCACACCTGTAACTGCGCCGACAGCGGTGACCGCGGTGGCCGAGGCCACTGCCAGTCCCCGGACCGAAATCCGGCTCACACGGTTTCCTTCCAGCATCGCCCGCTTCGGTGACCCTGGCGGACGCAATCTTGCCCCAAGACGCTGGCCTCCCAACTGCGGGGTCACGGGAGACGCGGGCCCGGTGGGCAACTCCCTTGCGGGGAGTGCCGCGTGGTGCACGGGCGGCATACGACGGGGAGTATGGAGTTGACTGTGATGCTGCTGTGGTGCCGTATCGCTGGGGGCACAGATGTGTCGTATGCGGGGCCTGACAGGAGTGAGACTCTAGCCGTACCCGGACGCCGGGTGGCAATTCTGAGTTGAGTGTGAAAGCTCACACCTCGTTTGCCCCAGGTGATTTGAGGAAAGCCGCAGACGCGGAAGCGCCGCCCGGCTAGGCTCTTCGCCTTTGCCGGACGGCGCCAACAACTCACCAACTAGGTGAACTCTCGGGTCAGATGTGCCCGTCCTCCAGCATTTCGGTCACCAGGGCCGCGATCTGGGACCGTTCGGACCGGTTGAGGGTGACATGCGCGAAGAGCGGGTGTCCCTTCAGCTTCTCGACGACGGCGACGACACCGTCGTACCGGCCGACTCGCAGATTGTCCCGTTGTGCCACGTCATGGGTGAGAACCACCCGTGAGTTGGAGCCGATCCGGGACAGCACGGTGAGCAGGACGTTCCGCTCCAGTGACTGTGCCTCGTCCACGATCACGAACGCGTCGTGGAGCGAGCGGCCGCGGATGTGGGTGAGCGGCAGCACTTCGAGCATGCCGCGTGCGGTGATCTCCTCGATGACCTCGCGGCTGGTGACCGCGGACAGCGTGTCGAAGACCGCCTGGGCCCAGGGGCCCATCTTCTCGGACTCGGAGCCGGGCAGATAGCCCAGTTCCTGCCCGCCCACCGCGTACAGCGGCCGGAAGACCATCACCTTCTGGTGCTGCCGCCGCTCCAGCACGGCCTCGAGTCCGGCGCAGAGCGCGAGCGCCGACTTGCCGGTGCCGGCCCGGCCACCCATGGACACGATCCCGATGTCCGGATCGAGCAGGATGTCGAGCGCGATCCGCTGCTCCGCACTCCTCCCCTTGATACCGAAGACCTCGCGATCCCCTCGTACGAGGCGGACATTGCCCTCGGACGTCACGCGCCCCAGGGCCTTGCCGCGCTCCGACTGGATCGTCAGACCGGTGTGCACCGGCATCTCGGCTGCCTCGGGGACGTAGGCGTGCCCTTCCTCGAAGAGGAGGTCCACCTGCTCGCCGGCCAGGGTCAGTTCGGACATTCCGGTCCAGCCGGACGAGCCCGTGATGGCCAGCTCCGCGCGGTACTCCTCGGCGAGGAGTCCGACGGACGAGGCCTTGATCCTGAGCGGCAGGTCCTTCGACACGACGGTGACGTCGTACCCCTCGGCCTGCAGATTGCGGGCGACCGCGAGGATGCGGGAGTCGTTGTCCCCCAGGCGATAGCCGCTTGGCAGCACGCTGGGGTCCGAGTGGTTGAGCTCGACACGGACGGTTCCGCCCAGCTCCCCGATCGGAATCGGGGCGTCGAGGCGACCGAACCGGACCCGGAACTCGTCCAGCAGGCGCAGGGCCTGCCGGGCGAAGTACCCGAGTTCGGGATGGTGCCTCTTGGCCTCCAGTTCTGTGACCACGACGATCGGCAGCACGACTTCGTGCTCGTCGAAGCGGTTCAGAGCGCCTGGATCGGCCAGCAGGACGCTGGTGTCGAGAACATAGGTGCGCCGGTCTGGCATACGGCGCTTTGTGCTGGTCACCACGGAAGGACGTACCCCCTCGGATGAGGTCGGGGAGCGACGAAGGAGATCTGGACCGGTCGACGGCCGCAGTGCGCGGGCCGAGAACCGGCCCTCCGCCTGTTCGCCCGTGCTGTGACCACACGGTCGGGCTGGTGCAAAGGGCCTCCCGGGCGGACGGCCCCGTGCCGTCCGCTGAGATACGACACCCGTGGTTCGGGTGTCGACCTGCTTGGCTTATGCCCTCGAACATGCGCCGCCATGCCACGCCGCATGGCGGCGCGCTGGTGAACTCCTTGTTACTTCCGCCCCAAGGGGGGTGACTTTCACCTCATCGGGACATTACGACCGGGTACGCACCCGGTCCCGGCTCAGCTGCCGTAACGCCGGTGACGGGCCGCGTAGTCGCGCAGGGCGCGCAGGAAGTCGACCTTGCGGAAGGCCGGCCAGAAGACCTCGCAGAAGTAGTACTCCGAATGGGCGGTCTGCCAGAGCATGAACCCGGACAGCCGCTGCTCGCCGCTGGTACGGATGACGAGGTCGGGGTCGGGCTGGTCGCTGGTGTAGAGGTGCTTGCCGATCAGGTCGGTGTCGACGTTCTCGGCGAGTTCCTCCAGCGAGGTGCCCTTGTCGTGGGCGTCGAGCATCATCGAGCGGACGGCGTCGGCGATCTCCTGCCGGCCCCCGTACGCGATGGCGACGTTGACGAGTATTCCGCCCGTCACATGCGCGGTGGCCTCCTCGGCCTCCTTGAGCTGGGCCTGCAGCTGACCCGGGAGCAGATCGGGGTTGCCGACGTGGTGGACACGCCAGCGGCCGTCGGCGGCGAGGGAGGTCACGACGTCCTCGATGATCCCGAGCAGCGGTGCCAGTTCCTCCGGCGGACGGGTGAGGTTGTCCGTGGAGAGCAGCCAGAGGGTGACGACCTCGACGTCGGTCTCGGAGCACCAGCCGAGGAACTCCTCGATCTTGTCAGCGCCGGCCTTGTGCCCCTGGGCGGTGGTGGAGCCCGCGGCCTTCGCCCAGCGCCGGTTGCCGTCCACGATGACGCCGATGTGCTTGGGCACCTGGTCGTGGTCGAGGTGGCCTTCCACCCTGCGTGTGTAGACCCTGACCAGCAGCCGGCGCAGGTTGTCGCGCAGGTTCACGTGTTTGTCAGCCCCTCCGTACGGATCGGACAGGCGCGGCCGGGCGCATTCCCCTGGCGCGATTCGCTGCCCGTTTGGTGGTCCTCGGGGGCGGCTTGGGTGGCGATCCCCGGAGGGGAAGCGTACCGCTGCGGGGCGGGGGGTCCTGCGCCCGGGGGAACGGGCGCCCTGCGGCCCCCGGGAGGGGGCGGGGCGGGACTGCCCCCGGGAGGGGGCGGGGCGGGCCGGTGTCCGGGGCGGGGACGGCGGGTGGGTGTCCGGGCGATCCGGGCGGGAGGGGAGCGTCGGTATCCGGCTGCTCCGGCCGGGCACAAAAAACGGGCCGGTCCGTGGGGGGGAGACGGACCGGCCCGAGGGGGGGCTTCCACCATAACCCTTCGTGAGTGATGCCGCGTACATCGGCGCGGAACAACTACTCTCCGAAGTCGCCCGGCGACGCGCGGATGGCCCCCGGAGCCCGTTTTCCTGGTGGGATCATGGCCGGAAAACAGCTGATTCCCAGGAAAAAACCCGGGATCCGGGATGATCCATAGGGATCCGGCGGGTTTCACCCCTCTTGCGAACACACCCGTCCCACTCCAGGGCCATTCGGGCACCGGACGTGTCACGGAGGGGTCCCGGGCCCGGCATCCCTCCCAAGGGCGACCCTGTCGCGAACGCCCGCTTGACGCCGTCGCTAACTTCGCAGCCATGGCCACGTTCACCACTTCGGAGACACCCGAGCCGGTTCCGCTGGAGCTTGCCGAGTCGGGCCGGTCCCGCCGGCGCGGGCTGCTGGGCCGGGACGGAATCGAGGGCGCGTTGCTGCTGACGCCCGCGAGTTCGGTGCACACGTTCGGGATGCGGTTCGCGATCGACGTCGCCTATCTGGACGGAAAGGCGCGGGTCCGGGCGGTAAGAACCATGCGTCCGGGGCGAGTTGGACTCCCGCGCCCCTGGGTGCGGTCGGTCCTGGAGGCGGAGGCCGGGGCGCTGGAGAGGTGGGGGGTGCGGCGGGGCGTACGGCTCACGATCCGGGCGGACGACGCGGCGCCGGAGGACGGCTGAGCAGGAGCGGGGCGCTCACCGACGAGTGCGGAAGGGGTGGGCAGGGCACCGCGCAGGCCCCTCCTCTGCGCGGTACCGCCCGCGCCACTTTGCTCACGCGAATTACCTTTACCTAAATTTACGCGACACCGACCCATGCTCGCGAACCTCCGCGATAACGATGTGGAAACCTCGTGAAGCCTTTTCGGGCATACGTACACATGTCTCGCAGGCGACAAGCGGGGCCACATCCGCTTCGCCGAGATTTCGCCAATATTCGGACGGGGGTGAACGATATCCGGAAGTTTGCGGATGATAAGAGATGAGATGTGACGTTTGATGCGCATTTTTTGAGGGTGCGGCGCGGAAGGGCAGCCCGGAGCAAGGCGGCTCGCGGCGGCCCGGGCGGCAGTTACTCGCCAGTTCTGCGGCTGCGGCGGGAGGGCGGGGGAAAGGCGAGGGCAGGGCGGCGGAAGCAGGTCCTCCGGTAGGTCGTGGTCGACCGGCCGCCGCGGGAGAGGCGTGGGAGGCGTACGGGCCGGGTCAGCCGGACGGCTTGCGGGCGTCGAAGAGATGACGGCTGCTGTACGCCACGAACGACCCCTCGGCCTCGATCCGCTCGTGCAGGGCCCGGAGTTGGGGCCGGTAGGCGTCGACGGTGAACCCGGGGACCATCCAGATCACCTTGCGCAGGAAGTGCACGACGGCGGCGATGTCGTGGAACTCCATCCGCAGCCGCTCGGCCCGCAGTTCGACGATCTCCAGCCCGGCGGCTTCCGCGCCGACGCGCTCGCGGTCGGGGTGGCGGGCGTTGCGCCCCTCGTCCGGCTGCGGTCCGAGGAAGTGCTCGACGAGTTCGTACACGCTGGACGGCCCGACGTGCTGGGCGAAGTACGTACCGCCGGGTCGCAGGACGCGGGCGATCTCGGCCCAGGGCGGGGACACGGGGTGCCGGCTCACGACCAGGTCGAAGGCGCCGTCGGCGAAGGGCAGCGGCGCGTCGTCCGGTACGGCGACGACCGCGACGCCGCGCGGGTGGAGCAGCGCGGTGGCCCTGGCGACGTTCGGCGGCCAGCCCTCGGTGGCGACGGTGAGCGGGGGCAGCGTCGGGGCGGTGTTGAGCACCTCACCACCACCGGTGTGCAGGTCGAGCGCGGCGGACACCCGGGCCAGCCGCTCCCCCATGGCCCGGGCGTACCCCCAGGAGGGCCGCGCCTCGGTGGCCCGCCCCTCGAACCAGGAGAAGTCCCATCCATCGGTGGGGACGGAGGCGCCTTCGGCGAGGAGTTGTTCGAAAGTGGGGGCGAGAGCGGGCGCGTGGATGGGGTTGGGCGTGGCCATGGGGGTGATATTCGCAGGCGGTTGTCGGTGGCCGCTGATAATTTCCGCCGCGAAGACGGAAGCGGGAGATGGAGAAGGAGAGGCGGTCCGGGACATGCTGTACGCCGATGACGAGGTGACGACGCTGCGCGCGAAGCTCGACCAGGAGCGGGACGCGGTGCTGTGGAAGCTGGAGGGCCTGGACGAGGAGCAGGTCCGCAGACCGATGACACCGTCGGGGACGAGTCTGCTGGGGCTGGTGAAGCATCTGGCGTCGGTGGAGTACGGCTGGTTCGTGGAGACGTTCGGGAGGCAGACGGAACCTCTCTGGTTCGACCCGTACGTCGGGGAGGACATGAGCGCCGCCCCGGACGAGACGAAGACCCAGATCACCGACTTCTACGCCCGGGCCCGCGCCGCCGCCGACCGCGTACTGACGGAACTCCCCCTGGACACCCTGGGCAAGCCGGCCTGGCGGGACGACGAGTGCTCGCTGCGCTGGGTCCTGGTGCGCATGACGGCGGAGACGGCACGGCATGCGGGGCACATGGACATCGTGCGGGAGCTGATCGACGGGGCGACGGGAGAGTACGGGCCGTCATGACGTTGCGGAGTCCTGGATGTCATGGATGTTCTGGGCATCCGGAACGTCGAGGACGAGCAAGGTGTGTTCGTTGTCGCCGTAACGGACCGTCCCGGTGGGACGGAAGCCGTGCTTTTCGAGGAGGCGGACGGAGGCGGTGTTCTCGGCGAACGGGTCGGCGTACAGCGGCCGATTGGTCTCACGCCGCAGAAACAGCCCGAGGGCGATACTCCCAACCCCCCTCCCCCAGTACGGCCGCCCGAGCCAGTACCCGATAAACCGCCGCTCACCGAGGTCCGGATCACTGTCCCACCAGGCGACGATGCTGCCGGCGGGCTCGCCGTCCACGGTGACCGTCTGCACGAACACGGTGCTGTCGCCGAGGATCTTCGACTTCCAGTGCGCCATGAAGGCGTCCCGCGGCCGAGGCGTGAACCGCGCCCGCCGAACGGCTTCGGGATCGTGCTCATAGGCGAGAAGAAACTCCAGGTCGGCTTCGGTGACGTCGCGGAGTTGTACGTCGATGTCGGTCGTCATGGTGGGGAGTCTGGCAGGGGCCACTGACAACGCGGGGAAGACAGAAGGGGCCGGCTACACGCTGCCGGGCTCGTCGAGGAAGCGAAGCAGCACGGCGGCCTCGGCACGGAGCTGCGCGGCCCGGTCGGCGTGTGCGGGCGACGAGGTTAGCTGGGCGGCAGCGTCGAGCCGCTCGGCGACTTCAGCACGTACGACAACCTCCACACCGCTCTCGCTCAGCTCCTGCCGGACCGCTTCGGTGGCACCGGCACCAACTGGCGCCTGCTCAATGGCGACGCCACGAAGCGCGGTGTGGTCTACGGGCACGGCCTCGGCGTTGTCCAAGGCACCGAGGGTCGCGCGGAGGGCACTCACGGCGACCTTGTCCCGGGCACGCATGGCTTCGGGGAGGGCTTGACGCATACGAAGACGGAGGGACATGCGGGCGACTTAACCAACGGAGGTTCACCCAAGCCATCCGTCTGCGGGTCCGTGAGCCCCGTTGTGGCGCCTGTCTGTCGTTGTTAGCCTCACGCACGCCCGAATGATCAACTCTCGTACCCCTCAGGGGAGATGGAGATGAGCTTAATGGGAACACCCGAACGCCCGTGGGAAGCGGATTTCGCCGCCGGATTCACCCGAAGGCTGGGGAAGTCACCGCAGGAGCTGGGACTGACCAGTGCGACCGAGAGCTGCCCCGACATGTGGGAACTCAACAACGGTGACTTCGCCTGCATAGGCCGAGAAGCGACGGACGCGTACGCGGGCCGACTGCCGGCAGGCGTCTCGGTGGCGCCCGACGAGCGCGTGATAATCATCCCCCGCTCCACACTTCTGTCCGCGAAGCGGGACATCCCCGATGCCTGACAGCACTCCTCCGACGGCCATCTCCAACCTCGCGGGGGCACGGGCATCCGGCCTCCGGCTGTCTCGCGCGGACTACCTTGTCCGCTTCCGAGAGGAGTACCCGCGCTGCTCTCAGGTCGACAAGCTGGAGGCGGGGCAGAGGTTCCGTGAACCCGGATACGCACCATGGGAGGCAGCCCAGCGGGGCAACTGGGGTGAGGCCCTGCGCCTCGCCGAGGAGGAACGCCCCGCCCTGGCACGCCAGTACGAGGAGGCCGCTGCCCGCGGTTGCCGACTCCGCCGCGTACGGATCGTCGAACTCCCGCCGTCCGACTACGTACTGTGGGAGATGAGCATCCTGCGGCTGCGCGCGGAACTGGGCGAGGAGATCGGCGTCATCACATCAGCTGGTATTTCATCTGGTATTACCGCCGAGGATGGCTGGCCCGGTCCCAACCGGTCCAGCATGCAACACCCCCCCCCAGCGCATATGCCGGAACTGGTGGCCCTCGGGACCACCGCTCTGTACGAGCTGAGGTACACGCACGAGGGTGATCTCGACGGCGCGGTGCGTCACACCGATCGAGAGCTGATCGAGGCCTGCCGCCGGGATTTCGAGCAGCTCCTTGCCACAAGCGAGGAGCTGCTCACCTTCCACGACCGGGTGACCGCCCCGCTGCTGACCGCCCGGGCAGAGCGGAGGCCGGCAGATGAGCGATGAAACGCCGCAGAGCGTGGGACGCCGACGCCGCATACGGTGGTCGTCCCCCACCGTACGTATCTCCCTGACCGTCCTCGCCCTGATCTCCGCCACAGCCCTCGTCCTCCTCTCTCCCCTCGCCCTACGCGCCTTCGGCCCGAGCGGCCCCGGCTCCGACCGCGACTGGCAGCGCGTCGGCAACATCGCCCAGGCGTACGGCGCCGCGTCCGCACTGATCGCCGGGCTCGCGCTTGTGGGTGTCGGGGCGTCCCTCTTCCTCCAGGCCAGGGAGAGCAAGGCCAACCGCGAGCAGGGCGTACGCACCGCACACACCGAACTCATACGCATGGCGATGACGGACCCGGACCTCATGGCCTGCTGGGGCCGCCTGGACGGCAACGCGTCCGTGACAGCCCGACGCCAACACCTGTACCTGAACCTGGTGTTGTCCCACTGGGAGATGATGTTCGAACTGGGCACCCTGCCCGAGGAACACCTACGCCAGGGCGCCGACAGTGTCTTCGGCACGGAACCGGGTCGAGCGTTCTGGGCGGTGAGTGGGGAGGCTCGGCGGCTTGCTTCTGGGACTCGGCGGGGGCGTCGGTTTCATGCGGTGGTGGAGGGGCGGTATCGGGCTGCGGTCACACGGCACACCACATCGTGATAGCGAATCGAACAATGTCCAGAGCACGAACGGTCAAGCGGTATTTGAAGACCCCACGCCGAGAGCTGGCTGTACTCGTAACGGCGGGCACCAGAGTCACCCAGGGCCCAGGGAAGCCCGTTCACCGAGTCTTCCCTTCCCTGCCCGCCTCCTCGGCGCTCGCTCCGGGGGCGAACGGATCCTCAAAGCTGACTGTCTCCGCCACCTTGCAGAGAATTGCCCGATACTGCTCGCGCCGGGCAACAGCAGGCGTGCTCATCGTAAGAAGCGCCAAGCTCTTGCCATCCGGGTGCGGAAGGTGAGCATGGACCTGCAGCAGGGGCTCCTGGGGGAAGCCTGACTCTGCGGTCGGAGTGCGGATGGTCTCGCTGAATGAAGCCGGGCCACCGGGGAGTTCGGTGTATTCGATGTGCGTGAGGCCTTCGGCATCCGCAATGGCCCGAGCCGCGGTCACCCCGCGTGGCGCCCAGGAGGTATCAACCCACGTGACGGTGAACAAGGAAATCAGCACGCTGCCGTCTCCGTTGTCCGTGTCATCGCCGTGGACGCCCAAAGAGCAATGGACTGTCCCTTCCGCACGCATGGGGTAGAACATGCGTTGGGCAGCGACCAAGGTGGCGATGAATCGCTGGCGGGAGGCCTCGTCCGGAGCCGAACTCAGGACAGGGTCCAAGGCTTCTCTGAATTTTGTCGACTCGACGGAATTTGGAGGCGCGAGAAGCGCGTCAAGTGGCAGGGCCGTGAATCCCGCAGGCGTTGCGAACCAGATTCCATCACCGGGTTCTCTGACGCTCGGGTGGATAGCCAGGTTCGATGTACGCGTCGTCATGTTCTGTTGCCTATGCACTCTTCGCTACGCGCGGGGCTGAGAAGTGCTGTCGAGGTACTGGGCGCCAGCACGACGAGCTTGTTCGATGTCGACACTGTTCGCATCCCAGGTCTCAAGCGTGCGGCGGCTGTCGAAAACCGGACGCTGATAGAGCATGTGGAGTCGCTTGGGTGCCTCGCCACCACGGTCAGATGCCGCGACAACCGCGAGGAAGCGCGGGTCACCCGCAAACCAGAGCGGCTCGATCTCTGCTCTGCGGTGTGGCTTGGTGCGAGGTCCGTCGAGGCGCTTCAACCACCAATGCGAACGCTGATGCTTGATGAACACCATAGGGATCTTCTCTTCAGAATTGGACGGGTTCCGGAATTCGAACCACATTCCGTCGTCCTCAGCATTCGGATGCTTCCCAAGGCCACTGGGTACCGTCTTGAGCAGCCGCCATGGGTACGTCTGCAGGATGCGACGCATACGGAGAGCCGCAGGGAAGTAAGTGATCTGAACGACGAACCGGTACAAGGAATACAAAATAAACGGAAGGAACAGGAAGACGAACGCTTGAGACGTGAAGACGATCAAGATGTAGAACAGACCCGGATAAGCAACAGTCCATCCGATCTGCCCGAGAACGTTCATCGTCATGTGCCTTGTCCAGGCGGAGCGGGTGGCTTCATGATCCCAGGCAGTGGGGTGATCGGAGGGGCCCATGGGAATGCTTTCCTATCCGACGGAGGGGGTGGATGTGACGTTACTGATCCTGCTACTGGAAGATACGTCGGGCCAGATCAACGGTTTCGGCGACATCGATCGGCCCCAGGAACGTGCCGTCGACGGACGTGGCAACGTTTCCAGCAGCATCGTTCTCCAATGAGTCGACGAGGCTGGCCGACAACCCGTAGGTCGCTGTGGCGAAGCCGGCCCAAGGTGCGGCTGCCTCGGCGACATCGACAGTAGTGGCCAGGCGAGGGGCCTTCGTTACCACCCATTCCGTGAACGGGTTCGTCAGGCCGGTGAATTCCTTGGCAGCTTCCATCGACTTTCCTCCTGCCGCCGCCAGACGCTCACCGAGCGTCAGCGCCTCGCCCGCTGCGCTGACACCGCGCAGGGCGACGGGCACCCCCTTCACCACAGCTCCGACTCCCGGCAAAGCGCCCAGAGCGTCTGCCGTCAAACCGACCATGTTCGCCCAAAAGTCGGCGTCGAGCTCCCCCTTGGTGAACCCGTCCTTGAGCGACGCCCAGATCTCTGGCTTCATCGTCAGTTTGGTGGCGACAGCCGCCGCGCTCAGCGCAGCCGCGGCCAGGAGCAGTACAGCCGCCGCAGTTCCGCCTGTGGCTACGAAAAGGATCGCGATGCCCAGCCCAGCCGCAGCCCAACTGAGAATGTCCGGCAGGTTGTCGGTGACCCAGTCCAATGCTTCGTCGAAGAACCCCGGCTCGTGAGGCGCCAGTTTCTCCGTCGCGTCACTGATCTTGCCTGCCCGGTACCGGGCCTTGTCCTCGTGTTCCTCAGCGAGCTTCTTCGCCTTGCCGATGACCGCGTCAAGGGCAGCCTGCGCCTCCTCCATGGCCGTATTCGCATGGGTCAGAGACTTCTGTGCCTCATCATGGCGGGAACCCTTCTTGTCCAGATCCGGGTCGGCCTCCGCCTTGGTCGCCCGGCCCTTGGCCGTGTCCAGAGCATCCTGCGCGTCCTTCGCATCCGCCTCCAAACGCTTGGCTCGGCGCTGGAAGTCTTCGAGTTCGCCTTCCCACCGGTCGAGTTGCCGGGCGGCCTTGCGGATGGAATGTGCAGCGTTTTTCAGATTGAGCGGCAACGGACCGCCGTCGAGCTCCTCCCGGAAGGCCACGGCCGCGTCACCCTGCCAATAGCTACCGTCCATCAGCTTGGTCACCAGGCCATGGGAGTCTTCCAGGACCTTGGCACAGTTGGCGAGCTTGGCATAGAGGCCGTGGACGATGTCTGTACTGCCCGGCGCAGGATTGAAGCCAAGGTTCGGGTAAGCAACGCCCGAGACACCCGGATGCGACTTGAGCCCTTGGGGCTTGTCAAGGTCGGCGCGGGCCTGCGAGTCGAGGAGCCCGTTCGACTGCTCGATGCCAGAAGGGTAGGTCACTTCGAATCTCCCCCTTTGCCCTTGCCCTCCTGGGCCTTCTTCAGCGCCTCTTCCAGCGCCTTGTCCACCTCGTTGTAGCTGTCCTTGCTCTTTCCGATGATCTTGGCAAGGTTCTCGGTCTGCTCACCGATCTGCTCTGTGCCGTACTTCCAGTCCTCCTGGAAGTCTTGGCACGCGGAGTCCAGGTCGTCCGTACCGAGTCCGCTGACATTGGCATCGCTCAAAGCCTTACGCAGACCCTTCAATGAAGTACTGGATTTCTTGAGCAACTTCATGAAGTGCGCGAGCTCATCGTCATCAACGGCCAACCGGTCCGCCACGCGCTCGTCCCCTCTCCCTGTCCCCTGCTGCCACGAGTAGGGCACCGGCAGGGAACTCTAACCGTTCCGCTTGCGAGACATCGCATGGATGCCCGCCTCCTGCACGGGAGTGGGCATCTCGCGACAGTTCCTTCACGACGCTCAGCGGTTGACAGCTTGGATTTCCTGGACGACGACATCCTGGGTCGCGCCGAAGTTGCCGTCCGGAAGGTCATCCCCCGCGCCGCCGGAACCAGTCCAGGTGATCTTCCAAGTGACCGTTGCCCTGAGGGGGAACGTGCCGTCACCGGAGGAACGCAGGTACTTCACACCGCAAGGCGGGGTCTGGGCGGCCTTGCCCGCAGCGTACGGCTCGCCGATGCTGCCGTTGTTGATCTCGCAGACGCCGGAAGCCGGGTACGTCATCGCATCAGCGGTGCCTGGCTCGATCCTGAGTGACATTGGTGTTGCCGTCGCAGTCGCGTAGATGTCCAGCACCGGTACGGACGCCGTGACGGAGACCGGCTTGAAGTCAGCACCATCCAGCCAGGCCCAAGTGGGGAGGTTGACCTTGGTTTCGCCGGCGGGGGCGAGGGTCACTTTGGTGGAGGGGACGCGGATCTCGTTGTAGGCGAGTCCGGCGAGGATTTCCGGGGTGATCGTGTTGGGGATGTTCGCGGGCGGGTCGTCACCCGTGTCGACCCAGAAGTAGTCCTCGGTGCAGGAGTCCCAGCCCGGCGGGTAGGACTTGTTGACGTACGAGCCCCACCAGTAGCCCTTGCCGGTCTTGTCCTTGTTGAAGTCCTTCGAGGGATCGTCCTCGTTGAGGTACTTCTTCCGCTGCGCGACATCCCACTCGTTCCCCGTGGACCCCGCCTCCCAGACCGGTACCTTGACCTCCTCCAACTCGGCGGGCGTATAGGTCGGCGCATACCAACACGCAGGCGGCGTCCAGGGCGTTGTCGACGTCAGTACGCCCGTGGAACTGCCGCTGCCGTTCTTCGAACGGTCGAACTGGACGTCGCCCACGGACACGAAGAGGTTGCCCTCTGCGTCGGAATTGGCCTTCTGGGTCGGCTGGGAGGCGTTTCCGTTCTCGCCTCGCTCTGCAAAAGCTGCATCGGAAGCAAATAGAGAAGTGAATGCCAGTGCAAGGACCGTTCCCATCCTGGCCGAGTTCCTTACGGCTGGCATGCCTTGTCCCCCCTGTTCGAGACAATAGCGGTGGTCTGCCAAACACCGTCGGCATTTTTGGTGAGGCCGGTGTTGTAGAGCACGTAGGCGTTCGCCGTTGCCGGGGACCTGTCGACTTTTCCTGTCTTCTTGTCCTTGATGTAGGACTTGCTTTCGTCGGAGCAGTATGTGACGTAGGCCTTGCTGTCTCCGGAGAGAGTCACCTTGTAGTCGAAGTACCGGGTTTCCCCGACCCAGGTCTCGCCATCGTCGATGTACTTCTGCGCGTATGTGATGTACGCGCCCAGAGCCTTGTCCGCGTTGTAGAAGCCCAGCGCCTTCGTGCCCGTACTCCCCTCAAAGATCGCTTCGTCCACAGAGTTGACACTCTGCGCACTGTCAGCGAGGGCAGCGTCCTTCTTCGCGTCGCCCGTCTTCTCGTACTCGAAGACGTTCTTCGCGTCGGACGGGAAGACAATCTTCGGGCGGTCGACGGAGTCCGACGCGCTCGGGCTCGACGATGGGGACGCCGGCGTCTCGCTCCCGGTGTCGGCTCCCGCAATCTTGTCGTTGTCCTTGTCGTTGGAGCTGTCATCACTCCCGCATGCGGACAGCGACAAAGCCGCGGCAGCGGTCAGCGCGATCGCTGCGAGCAGCATGGGACGGCGGGTCACGGTCAACTCCCGGTGGGGCGAGGCTTCTCATTGGCGAAGCAACGCTATCCGCCAACGCCTGGAGAGACCAGGTTGAAGCCTGTCAACCAGCGGGACGTACTGACTCAAACCGGCCAGTAGCTCGCCCACTTGGCCCGCAACAGTTACATAACGCGGCAGCCTGCTCACCGCACTACGCGATGAGCAGGCCGTTTAGCGGTTGCACCGCAAATGGGCGAAGACCTGCTCCTGCGACCTACGCCACCCACTAGCCGAAGGTCACGGCGTTGACGCCGTCGACCGCCGCATGCAGATTCACCGTGACGTCCAGTACTCAAGCCAACTGGGCCAGCAAGTCAGCAGTGACAAGCAGCATGCCCACCCAGTTCCAGCGACCCCACCGCGTCGGGAGGCCATTCCGAGGGGGCTCCCCGGGTCGACATTGCCACGCCCAGTCCCACTTCACCCGGTCGCGCGCTCCACCGCCGCCCCGTACGTCCGCGCCCCCGACCTCGGCAACACCGCCCACAGACGCGTACCGCCGCCCGGTTCCCGGGCGGCGTCGAAGCCCCAGTCGCCCTGGCAGGTGCGAACCACGCATGCCAGTACGCGCAGGGTCGCGCGGCGCCTGGCGTCGCAGGCCGCCGACAAACGGGGGTGGGTGTGGCTGGGGTGGGCGTCGTAGAGGATCACGCGCAGCGCCCCGTCGCGGTAGCGGAGCGAGACGTAGATGTCGTCGGCAGTCGTGAAACGGCAGGCGCAGGACGTCAGTTCGCTCACGACTTGGACGACCGCGTTGGTCATGTCGTGCAGGCCATGCCTGTGCAGCACCGCACGGGCAGCCGCCCTCGCGATCGCCGCGCTCGTCGGCGCGGCGGGCAGGGTGAGGCTGTATGCGAGTTTCTCCGGCCCGGGTGCCGAGGTGGGCAGGGGGTCGATGGGCAGCGGGCAAGTAGTCGCGGGTACAGGTGCAGGTGCGGTCACGGCAACTCCATTGCTCGAGTGGCACGTTCGAGGCGATTCGACGCGGGTGCGAGTGCGTACAGCCGGCGGCCCGTCTCCCTGACGCGGGCCCGCCCCTCCCAGGGAAGGAGGTACGGGCAGGCTCGCGCGATGCACTTCCGGCAGTGCGGTAGGTAGTCACTACGTCACCGAAGGTAGATCTCTAGAAGTCACAGTGTCCATTACTTCAGGGATAATTACCCCCAAGGAGTGGACCGGAAGGAGGCTCAATGGGCAGACTGTGAGCCATCCAGGGCCAGAAGGGATGGCATGTCGACCAGGACCACGCCAACAGAGCGGCAGAAGCGGCTCGGCGCCGAGATGCGCAAGATGCGTCTCGCGGCCGGATGTACGACCGAGTACGCAGCCGGGCTGCTCGGCATCGACCGGACCAGGCTGTCCAACATGGAGTCCGGGATCCGGCCGTTCTCAGCAGAGCGCGTCCGCACACTCGCCTGCAACTACGCCTGCGCGGACGCGCGTTACGTTGAGGCGCTCTCAGCCATGGCCGACACGGTCGGCAGCAAGGAACGCGGGTGGTGGGAGAAGCACCGGGGCAGCCTGCCCGCAGGTCTGCTGGACATCGCGGAGTTGGAGTGGTTCGCCACCCGTGTTCGCACCGTCCAGGTCATGCACGTACCTGGCCTGCTCCAGACTGAGGAGTACGCCCGATCTGTCTTCGCCTCAGTCCTACCGCCCCTGACCCGACTACAGATCGAGTTGCGCGTCGCCCACCGCATGGAGCGTCAACAGGTCTTCGAGCGTTCCACACCCCTGTCGTACGCCGCTTTCGTCCACGAAGCCGCCCTGCGTATGCCCTTCGGTGGCACCGGAGTCACCCGCGAGCAGCTCAAGCAGCTGTGCATGCAGTCCGAGTGCGAGAACGTCGAGGTGCGGGTCGTTCCGTTCAGCACAGGCGGATTTCCCGGAGCGGGGCATGCGCTGCTGTACGCAGACGGGGTGACAGCTCAACTCGACACCGTGCAGCTCGACTCCGCACACGGGCCCGAATTCACGCACGCCGAAGCGCAGCTCAGCAAGTACCGTGTCCACCTGGACTGGATGGACAACGCGGCGCTGGCGCAGGTGGCTTCCCGTGACCTCATCCACCAGATCGCCCGCGACCTTTAGGGGAGAGATCGTGACCGGCATCCACTGGGAAGAGCCCTTCTGCGGCGAGGGCAACAACTGCTTCCGTCTTGGTACCGACGACGACGGCAACGCCTACATAGCCGTCGCGGGTCAGGAAGAGCGCTATCTGACGGACAGCCGCGAGGCCCTCCTCGCGCTGGTCCGGGACATCAAGGCAGGGAAGGCGGACCACCTGGTATGACGCTTTCACACCATGCCGCGTCCATCAC
Source organism: Streptomyces sp. GQFP (assembly GCF_021545335.1). GTDB lineage: Bacteria > Actinomycetota > Actinomycetes > Streptomycetales > Streptomycetaceae > Streptomyces. The sequence continues at coordinate 3,279,739 of NZ_CP089312.1, forward strand.
GTGTCGTCCGGTCTGCCCGCGAAGGATCCCCCTATCCAGAAAGCCAGCTCCTTTTGTTCCTTGCTCAGTGACCGTCGTATCGCGTTGACCAACTGCACCTGCGCCTCGGCCGGCGCTCTGTTGGCCTCGGCGAACTCCTCCACGCTCAGTGGGTCTCGTGACGGATCGCGTGCCGGGTCGCGTGCCACCTGGTCCAGGAACGTACCGATCGCCTTGCCGAAGTTGTCGATCTCCGTCGCGACCGCCGCGGGGGCGACCAGGCTGGCGCGGGTCAGGGCCGCGCTCCACTCGCTCCAGTCGTAATCCCATCCCTGTCGGCCGGCGTGGGCGCGGCTGAGGATCATCGTGAACTTGGCGTAGTGGCTGATCAGTTCCTGGTAGGCGATCAGTTGCTTGTCCCGCAGCCACTGACGGTCCTGGGCCCGATGCGTGACGATGCCGCCGACCAGGACCCCGGCCGTTGCGGCCAGTGCTCCGGCGGCCGTTGTCACCAGTGTGTCCAGCAGTGGCATCTGCCGCCCCGCATCCCCTGTCACTCGAAGCTGTCGGCCTCACTCCCCCTTCTGGAACGTCACCTCCACCCGCCGGTTCTTGCGCCTGCCCTGTTCCGAGGTGTTGTCCGCGATCGGGTAGTCCTCGCTGTAGCCGCGTACCTGGAAGGTGACGTCTCCGCCCAGGCCGGCGGCCAGTTCGTCGTGGACGACCTCCGCGCGGTTCTTGGAGAGGGTCAGGCCGTGGGCGTACGAGCCGAGGTTGTCGGTGAAGCCGAAGACTCTGACGTTCGTGGCCTTCTGGGCCTTGATCTCGTCGGCGATCGCCTGGATGCGGGAGCGGGCCTCCGGGTTGAGTTTCGAGCTGTCCTTGGGGAACAGGACCTCTGCCTGGAGTGCGAACGTCACGGTTTCGTTCGTGTCCACCCGGCGTTCCTCGCCGCCCATGTCCTCCACGATCGACTTGATGTCCAGGACCTTGGCGGCGGCGAGCGTGGCGCCGTCGGCCAGTTTCAGGCCGGGGCTGTTGGGGTCCACTTCCGGGGGTGGGGATGTTGTGACGCTGCCTGGGGGTGCGCTTGGGTCATCGTCGGCCTGTGCCACGGGGGTGGCCAATGTGAGCGTCGCCAGGACTGCCAGGGCCGTGACCGTGGTCGCCGTGAGGCGGTAGCTGCGAGTCATCGTCACTCGCCCTCGGAGATCTCGATGGACGCCGGGGGCATGGAACCGACCTGGAAGTCGACGTTGGTCGTGCCTTCGGGCGGAGCGGGGAATTGGGCGAACCACTCCGTGGTGTCACCCGTTCCGACGCCTCCGGTGAACCTCGTGCACAAGCAGCGCCCTTCCGTATCACGCAGTACGAGGTACTTCTTCTTGCCGGCCGTGTCGAGAAGACTCGCGCCCGCGATCGACCCGCCGTTCTTGACGAGTTCGTTCTCGTCACCGCGCCAATCCGCACCGACCCACGGCGCGCCAGTGCCGTTGGTCACCTTGCCTTCAACGGTGACGAAGCCGCCTTCGTCGCGAGAAGCCGACATGACCTGGAGCGTCAGGCCTCCTGCCTTGACCTCGGCCAACACCGGGTCTGCTGCGGGGGCTTGGGACTCTTCCTTGTCTGCATCTCCCTGGTCCTTGGCGGACGGGGTGGAGGAAGAACCCGTACTCGACGCCTTGTCGTCATCGCCTCCGCCGCCGCAGCCGGCCACCGCGAGAAGCAACCCCGTCGTGATCGCCACTGTCGACAGCGCCCTGCGGCTCTTCTTGGTGCGCCGGAAATCCATCGGTACGGCTTCCTCTCACTCGGCCAGATACACAGAGAACAGCACGGATGCGTCAGGAAAGTCGGCCGGATTGAAGTTTCCGGGGTCGATGGTCACGATCTGGCCGTCACAGTTCAGATCGACCGGCAGCGTGGGATCCGCATCGGGATCGAAATCGCAGCGCGGCTGGATGACGGCGATGGCGTCGGCATTGGCGTGCATGCCCTCCGTGCCCGGAATGATCGAGGCGCCGACCGTATTGTTGGTCTCGACTGCGACCCGGAACCCGGGGAAACCATCCCTCTCGACAGGTTCAGCGCCGCCCTGAACGGTCGAGCCGTTCTCGACGGCCAGTGCCTGCGCAGCCGCTGTGGCCCCGACGCCCGGTGGATCCTGGCCGTCCAGCCAGTCGAGCCAGTCGTTGCCCTGTCCGATCGCACCCGTCAGGGAGTCCACCAGTTCGTCCCGGGCGTCCTGCGCCGCCGCCAACGCCGCAGCGTCCGCCGCGGATTGAGCTCCATTACGGACGGACGCTGCTTGGGCGAACACGAAGAACGCGACCGCCGCGAAGAGCAGAATCCCTGTCAGCCAGATGTAGATGGGGAGAGTCTGTCCTCGGTCGTCGCGTGGTTCGGGAACCCTCAGCCGCCAATGACGTTGGTTACGGCTGTCAGGATCGCCTGCGAGATCAACCCGTCCAGCCCCAACCCGTCGATCAGCGTAAAGATCCCCGCAATGATGATCATGAGGCCCGCATACTCCACGAACCCGGCCCCCGCGTCCCGTCCCTTCCCGCGCATCCGGGAGACAACGGTCCGCGCCCACCTGTTGACCTTCATCATGGCTTGCGCCTTCCCGCCCGACACCACTACCGACCTCAGCACAGTATGTGAGAACCCGCCTACTCCGCGTGGGTCCAGGGACCCAACTCCCCCCCACAGCACGCCCCATCACTCCCACCCCTCCCGAGCCGTACCCAGCCACCGGGCGATCGATTCGCTCCGTGTCGTACTGTGCAGCTTTGCGAAGATGCGGTTGATGTGGTTCTTGACGGTCTTCTCGCTGATGAAGCAGGTGGCGGCGATCTGGCGATTGTTCATGCCGGCTGCGATGAGATCCATGACCTCCACCTCCCTTGAACTCAGGCCGAAGTCCGGTCGACTGCGGGCGCGGGCGGCGAGTGTCGTCGCGTGGCCTAGCCTAGTTTCTGGAGTCTCCGGATTCTTTGACAAGAGTGCCATAAACGGTTGCATATGCGAAGAGCATTCGCTCGGTTCGTAGGAAACGACGAGCGAATCCGCCGCCCTCGTTTTCCTCCCCACCGCCCGCACCGCCTCCGTCAACTCCTCCGTCGTGAAGCCTCCGTGGACCAGATACCCCGACGCGCCCTGGCGCAGCGCCTGCCGCACCACCTCCGGCTCGCTGCTGTACGTCAGCATCATCACCGGTGCCAGGAGCGCCAGTTGGGGCAGCGCCGTCAGGCCGTCCGTGCCTGGCATGCGTACGTCCAGCAGCACCACGTCGGGGCTCATCCGCTCCGCCGCCGACACCGCCTCCGTGCCGTTCGACGCCTCCGCCACCACCTCTATGTCCGGGTGGCCGCCGAGCAGCGCCGACAGTCCCGCGCGTACCACCGGGTTGTCGTCCGCAACCAGCACCCGCAGCAGATCCGGGCGCCGTCGTTCATCTGTGGTGGGCATGCGACTCCGCCTCCTTTCGGGGGCGGGGCCTGGGCATCGGTACGTAGTCGAGTCCTGGTGGGACCACGTCCACGCGGACCTCCGTGCCCCCTTCCTCGCCTCGGCCCACGTGAATCACCGCGCCCAGCGACCTCGCCCGTTCCACCATGCCCAGCACTCCGAAGTGGCCTGATCTGGCTGTCTCTTCGAGGTTCAGGGGGTGGGGGATGCCCACTCCGTCGTCCCGGATGCGCAGGGTCACGCCCTCCGCACCTGCCCCCGACGGCTCCGCCTCCACCCTCACCCTCGTCGCCCTCGCGTGCCTGCGCGTGTTCTCCAGGGCCTCCGACACGATCGCCAGGAGGTGGTGTGCCGTCCGGTGCGGGAGGGCGGAGAGGGCGGCGATCCGTCCGGGCGGGGACTCCACGGTTGTGCGGATTCCCGTGCTCTGCTCGAACTCCGCCGCCCGCCGCGCCAGTTCGGCGACCAGGTCCACGTCCGGGGACGTCAGGTCCGTGTGGTGGCGCAGGTCCGTCAGCAGGTCGCGGGACTCCGTTGCCGCTCGGCGGGCCGCCCCGGCCACCAGGGATGCCTGGCGTCGGACCGTGTCCGGGTCCGCGTCGGCCGCCGAGGTCGCCGCCAGTGCCTCCGCCGCCATGGCCAGGCCGTGCAGCGTCTTCGTCACCGAGTCGTGCATCTGCCTTGCCAGGCGCGCCCGTTCGGACTCCACCGCTTCCGCCACCGCCAGCCTGGAGTTCGCCTCCGCCAGTGCCTCGCTCGCCGTGCCGAAGCGGAACATCAGGTTGCGCAGCGTGACGCCGATGATGCCGGCCCCGACGCAGAAGCCCGCTATGAGGAGGGTGCTCGTGCCGGTGCCCGGGCGGTGTTCCCAGGCCCGGTAGACCGTGAGGAGGACCGCCAGTTGGAGGCCGGTGAAGACTCCTGAGCCCCGCCAGCCGTAGAGGAGGCCCGCGAGGAGGGGGGTGCATGCCGTGGCGTATGCCAGGGGGGAGGCTGGGGATGCTGTGAGCAGGAGGATCGCCGCGAACGTCAAGTCCGCTGCCATCAGGGTGGGATGAGCCAGGAGGCGGGGGGCCAGGCGGTCCCAGTCGCGGTACATGGCGTACGAGGCCGTGATGCCCAGGACGGCAGCCGCCAGGACCATGTAACGCGGGGGGCCTTCCGCCGTGTTGGTCATCGCGAAGGGCGTGCCCAGGGCCAGCATCGTCATCCGTACGGCGAACGCCTGGCGGCACAGGGCCTGCAGGGCGTTCAGTTGGAGGCGGACGCTGGCCGGGGGCGGGGCGTCGTCGGCCAGATAGCCGGCGGTCGGGTCGTAGCCCCGGCTCCGCTTCCCACGGCGTCGCATGCTCGTCACCCACGCCTTCATCGTCCTCAACGCCCCAGAATCGAGCCGAAGTTGGTGCCCGAGCCGAGGAACATGCCCGTCGCGATGAGGATCATCGTCGCCGGGAGCATGAAGACCAGGGTGACGAGGGTGGCCTTGGGGATCGTCTTCGCGGCGCGGCGGCGGGATTCCTGGGCGTCGGTGCGGCGCATGTCCGCGGCGATCTGGATCAGGGTCTCCGCGATCGGGGCGCCCAGTTCCTCGCCCTGCTGGAGCGCCGAGACGAACTGGGCAACCTGCTCGGAGGAGTTGCGCCTGCGGAGTTCGTCGAAGGCCTGGCGGCGGCTCACGCCCATGTCCATCTGGCGGAGCGTGATGCGGAGTTCGTCCGCCCACGGTCCCTCGTACCGCTCCGCCACGCGGTCCAGGGCCTGGCGGAAGCCGAGGCCCGCCGACACGACGACCGCGAGGACGTCCAGGAAGTCCGGGAGCGTGCGGTCGATGACGTCCTTGCGTTCCCGTACCGCCTGCCAGATCGCCGCGTCCGCCGCCGTCACCCCGAACGCGAACGTGATGACGGCGAGGACGAGTTGGCCGTTCGTGAGGAAGATCAGGCCGAGGAGGACGCCGAAGGTGACGTAGACGGCGCGGCGGGCCGCGTAGCGGGTGATGGTCAGGCCGCCGGGGTTGCCCGCCATGTCGATGCGCAGGCGTTTCGCGTCGACCCGGCGGGGGCCCATCAGGCGCAGTACGAGGGGGGCGAACCGCATGCCCATGCGGTCCACCGCCGAGTCCGCCTTCGAGACGCGGGTGCCGCCCACCTCCAGGGCCAGCATCAGGTCGGAGGGGAGTTTGGCGTCCGCCCGGATCATGCGGATGCCCAGGAGGGCGCCCGCGACGGCGATCGCCATCAGCAGGGCCAGGAGGAGAGGCAGCATCGGTTCGTCCACTCCCCTCAGACTTCGATCTTGCCGAGGCGGCGGATGACGAAGAAGCCGACCGTGTACAGGCCCAGGGAGAGCAGGATCAGGCCCTGGCCGAGGCCGGAGCCGGTCACCTTCTCCAGCGCGCCCTCGTTCGAGGAGTTGATGAGGAGGAGGGAACCGAGGCCCAGGCAGGGGACCGTGAAGGCCGTCGCGTTGACCTCCGACAGCATCGTGCGGACCTCGCGACGCGTCTCCTTGCGGTCCTCGAGGGTCTGGGTGAGGTTGCGGAGCGAGCTGACGACCGAGCCGCCCGCCTTGTTCGCCAGGACCAACGTCGTTACCAGTACGACGAGTTCGCGGGACGGGAGGCGTTCCGCCAGTTCGCCGAGTGCGTCGTCGACCGTACGGCCGAGGGTCAACTGGTCGGCCACCCGGGCCAGTTCCTCGCCCGCCGGGGCCTCCAGCTCCTCCGCCGCCATCGCCAGTGCCGTACGCAGGGCGAGGCCGGCCGCCGTGGCGTTGGCCAGCAGCCGGGCCACGTCCGGGAGTTGGTTGATGAACGCCTCGATACGTTTCTGGCGTTGCCAGTTGAGGAAGATCGCCGCGCCCCAGACCGTCACCAGTGCGGCGATCGGGCCGAAGAAGGGGGCCAGTACGGCGGCCGCCAGCAGCCACAGGGCGACGCCGACTCCGGTGACGTACGTGAAGAACTCGCCTGCTGTCAGGTCGAGTCCGGTCGCGGAGAGGCGGAGGTGGATCGTGCGGCCGAGGCGGGTGCGGCGGAGGCGTCGGTCGACGGTCGCGAACCGGCGTACCCGGCCTGCCACCGTGTGGAGTGCGCCGCCGCCGGAGAGGCGGTCTTCGAGTGCCCGGCGCTGGGCGCGGCCGGTGGCGTACGTGTGCACGCCCGCGACGGCGAGTGTGCCGCACAGCATGGTGGCGCCCAACGCCAGCGGGACCGAGTTGTTCATGGCTGCTCGCTCCGCCCGATCATCCTGGTGGTGGTCCGCGTGTTCATCCGATCGCCTGCCTCGTGTCCAGTACGTCGAGCACCTCGGCCACGCCGAACGCCGGTGGCAGCGACTCGTTCGCCAGGTACAGCTTCTCGGCGACCGGGCGGGGCAGCGGGAGGTGCTGGAAGTGGCCCTGGGCGACCCGGTCGGGGCCGGACGGGCGGGAGACGTAGCGGGAGACGGTCGCGATGCGGAACTGTTCGCGGCCGTGGGAGACCAGCAGGGCGATCTCCGCGATACGGCGGGATCCGTCGGCGTGGCGGGCCAGTTGGACCACCACGTCGACCGCCGAGTTGATCTGGTCCTTCAACGCCTCGAAGGGGATCATGACTTCGGACATCGAGCCCAGGGTCTGCAGACGCATCAGCGCGTCCTCCGCCGAGTTGGCGTGGACGGTGGCCAGGGAGCCGTCGTGGCCCGTGGACATCGCCTGGAGCATGTCGAGGGTCTCGCCGCCGCGGACCTCACCGACGATGATGCGGTCGGGGCGCATGCGCAGGCTGTTGCGGACCAGGTCGCGGATGGTGATCTGGCCCTTGCCCTCCACGTTCGGCGGACGGGATTCGAGGCGGATCACATGCTCCTGCTGGAGCTGGAGTTCGGCCGAGTCCTCGATGGTGATGATGCGCTCGTGGGACGGGACCAGGCCGGAGAGGGCGTTGAGGAGCGTGGTCTTGCCGGTGCCCGTACCGCCGCTGACGATGACGTTGAAGCGGGCCCGGACGAAGGCCGCGAGGAGCATCAGCATCTGCTCGTCCAGCGAGCCGAGGCCGATCAACTCCGGGAGCGTGTAGGCGCGGGGGAAGCGGCGGATCGTGAGCGTCGGGCCGGTGAGGGAGAGCGGCGGGATGATGACGTTGACGCGTTCGCCGGTGGGGAGGCGGGCGTCGACCATCGGATTCGACTCGTCCACCCGCCTGTTGACCGTCGAGACGATCCGCTCGATGGTCTGCATCAGCTGCTCGCTCGACGCGAAGCGCATCGGCAACTGCTCTACCCGGCCCGCTCGTTCCACGAAGATCGAGTCGGGGCCGTTGACCATGATCTCGGTGATCGACGCGTCGGCGAGGAGCGGTTCGAGGACGCCCAGGCCGAGGGCCTCGTCGACCACCCGCCTGATGAGCTGGGAGCGTTCGGCGGAGGAGAGGACCGGGCCCTCGCGGCTGATGATGTGGCCGAGGACGCGTTCGAGTCGGACACGGCGTTCGGCCGCCGCGAGGCTGGACATCTCCGCGAGGTCGATCTCTTCGAGGAGCTTGGCACGGTAGACGGCGACGAGGTGGCCGTCCTCGCGCGCGGTTCCGTTGCCGTTGTCGTCGGGGGAGGCTATGCGGGAGCGCAGGCTCATGGTCTCGGTCTCAACTCCTCTCCAGTCACACTGAGTTGTGGATCATCTCGGTCGGCTATCGGTCGGCTGTCGGTCAGCCGTCGTCGTCGTTGGGCATGGTGGCTTCGCGGGTCACGGGCCAGGCGTCGAAGATCGGGATGATCGCGGGGACGGTCACGGTCACGGTCGCGGTGGTCGTGTCGCCCGCGCCGAGCGGCGCGTCCACCTGTGGGTCGAGCCAGTCGCTGACGGAGGCGACGCCCGCCGCTTCCCCGTCGCCGTCCAGGGAGGCGGCCCTGGCGGCCGCACGCGCCCCCGTCCCGGCCTGGTTGATGCCGTAGCCGATCAGGCCGAGCTGGATGCAGGCCAGGCCGACGACGATGAGGATCGGGAGGAAACCGGCGAACTCCAGGATGGAGGCGCCCCGGTCACCCCGCCCCCTCGCTTCCCGGAGACGGCTCGCCAGACGGTCCCGAAGACTCCTCATCAGCCCCCTCATCAGTCCCCGTCCCCTTCCAGCGCCGCGCCCGCCTCGCCGTTCACCGTCCAGTTGACGTCGAACCCGGGGAAGAACAAGGGGACTTGGGCGCTCACGGTGGCCTTCATGACCTCGCCCTCGGGTCCGCAGTCGATGGTGGCACCGGACCAGGCTCCGGGGAGGTGCTCGCCGCCGGCGCTCTCGCAGGCTCCCTCGTAGCCGCCGGAGTCGAGGGCGTACGCCGCTGTGGCCGCGCGAGCCGCCTCGTCCGCCGCGTTCCCGGCCAACGAGTACGTGTAGCCGTACAGCGCGCACTGCCAGAGGATGCTCATCACGACGAGCAACAGCGGGAACATGCCCGCGAATTCGAGGGTCACGGCGCCTCGGTCGCCGCGCTCCCCTCGTCGGCGCAGGGTCAGTGCGCCCCGGTCCGAGGACGCCGAGGATTTGCGTCGTTTGCCGCCGCCCCCTTCAGGGACGACTACCAGGCCCAACTCCCCTGCCAGGGCCCACAGTGCCTGCTTGACGGTCGACCGGGCGTCCAGGTCCTGGAGCCTGCCCGCGTCCACCACGCCCTGAAGTTCCTTGAAGGCGGCGGGAATCGAGGCCCGCGCGACCTTGGTGCCGGTGACCTTCTCGACGAGGGCGGGCTGGATCTCCGTACCCTTCGACTGCCTGTTGACGACCGTCAACGTCTCTTCGGCCTTGCGGATCTGGAGGCGGTCCCAGAGGCGGACCATGCGTTTGGCGGCGCGTACGGCGACGACGTCCGGGGTGACGAGGAGCAGGGCGTGGTCGGCCATCTCGACGGCGGCGGCCGTGGCGGAGTCCATCCGGGCGCCGCAGTCGACGATGACGACGTCGTTCCGGGAGCGCAGGGCGGCGACGATCTGGCGGGTCGCCCGGTCGGTGACCTCCTCGCCGCGTTCGCCCTCGGCGGGGGCCAGGAGCAGGCCGATGCCGGTGTCGTGGATGAAGACGGCGTCCTGGAGGACACGCGGGTTGATGTCCGTGATGGCGGCCAGGTCGGCGACCGACCTGCGGAACTGGACGTCCAGGTAGGAGGCGACGTCCCCCGACTGGAGGTCCAGGTCGAGCAGGGCGACGGTCCGGCCCGACGCCCGTGCGGCGAGGGCGAGTTGGACAGCGGTGACGGTGGCGCCGACACCTCCCTTGGCGCCGGTGACGGTGACGACCGTACCGCCGGGGCCCGCGTACAACTCCGGCGCGCTGCTGCCGAGATGGCGCCGCATGCCGGACGACCAGGACGCGGCGGCCGTCACCCGCTCGGCCAAGGACTCGTAGGTGAGCGGCAGTTGGACGATCCCGCGGGCGCCGGAGTCCATGGCGGCGGTGAGGACGCCGGTGCTGGGGTCGGCGGTGATGAGGACGACCCCGACGGCCGGGAAGCGCAGCACGAGGTCGCGTACGAGATCGAGGGCCGGGACGGGCCCTATCCGCTCGTGGATGAGGACGACTTCGGGCAGTTCGTCGAGTGACTCGGCGGCCAGCCGGGCCAGGGTGTCGAGCAGCGCGGTCGAGTCGGCGACGGGCGGGGCGGGTTCGGCGTCGGGGAGCCTGCTGAGGAGGGTGCTCAGGGCGCGGGCGGACTCGATGTCGGCGGTGGCGGGGAGGATGCGGATGGTCATCGGCACACCCTCGCCGGGCACGGCCGAGGGTGCGCATGTGTCTGCGACCGTGGCTGCGGCTTCGTACGTACGGACCTCATCGCCCGGCCTCCTACTTGTCCTTGTCGAGGGTGTACGTACGATCGCTGTCACCGGGGACGGTCGTCAGCTCGCCGCCCGCGACCAGGGACAGCCGGACGTGTTCGGCGAACGACTCGGCGTACGCGACGCGTTGGGCGTTCGGCGTCGTGAGCGCGAAGGTGATCGGCACGGCCTCCGTGGCCGTACGCCGGCGTTCGGTGCTCGACTGGCCCGCTTCGAGGGCGGTCAGCTTGCCGACGTCGATGACGCGCGCGTTCGTGACGAGCAGCTTGACCTCGTCGACGCCCTTCTCGCTGTCCTTCGACTCGAAGGTGGCGTAGATGTTGACGAGGGACCCCGGGTTGATCTTTCCGGCGACACCGGTCGACGCGTCTATCATGATCGCGATCTCCTGCTCACCGGCGGCGAGTTCGGGCCGGTCGACGATCATGTCGGTCTGCAGCAGGGAGCCCTTCTCCAGCCGGGTCACCGCGATCTTGCCCTGGATCTGGGAGGCCTTGGTGACGGCGGTCGCCGACAGCCAGCGCTCCGGCATGGAGATCTTCTCGAACTGGTCGGCCGACAGCTCCTTGTAGGGCGCGATGTCGCTCTTGAGGCGGTACGCCGTCACCTCCGGGCCGACCTTGGAGTTCACGTCGCGGATCACCGAGAGCACTCCGACGAAGGCGCCGATGGCGCACAGGGTCGAGAGGACCAGCAGGATGACGCCGCGGCGCTGGCGTGAGTTCATGACGCGGACAACCTCGATCGGGGTGGGGACGGACACGTCTTCTACATGTTTGCGTCTCTTGCAACTCGTGCGTCTGTTACGTCTCTTACGTCGTGCCTCGGGGCAGTGCTGCTCGCACTGGTGTTCCTGAAGCCCCTGCTGGGGTTCCTGCCCGCCCGAGGGCAGCGGGAAGCTCCTGTGGGCGGGCGAGTGGTGCGGCGCAGAATCCGCAGCGGTCGCCGATGAGTTCGAGGCCGCACCAGTGGCACTGCTCGCGCCGCACGGAGGAGACCAGTTGGTACAGCACAGAGACGTCGTGCAGCCCGGCCGCGAACTCGACGACCTTCCCGGTCCCCCACCAGCGCACGGACTCCGCGGGCAGCGGCACGGGGGCGACTCCCTGGACGCGCCAGGCGGGTGCGAGGGTCGAGGTGACCCAGTCGGAGGGCGGCTGCCCCTGAGCCACGAGCAGCCGCGTCCCGAACTCGGGCCCGGTCAGCTCCTCCTGGCCCACCCGTACGAGCTGGGCTCGCGGATTGGCCAGTACGGCGAACTGGGCGCCCGGCACCCAGGACTTGGCGTGCGACTTGAGCGAGACGGGCACCCGGTCCAGCTTGGCGACGGAGCCGAGGAGGGCGCCGGCGTAGATGTAGTGGGCGAGGAGCCGGGCGGAGGACGCGAGCACGCCCGGGCTGAAGTCGCACATGGAGAGCTGCCGCAACTGCTGGGCGAGCAGGGCGAGTCCGAGGGGCGGCAGATCGACGCCGAGCAGCGCGATACGGTCGCTCTCCAGGACGGAACGCACGGTGTGCAGCCGCCGGGTGACGGCCGGGTCCGTGGACGCCGGGTAGAGGGCGATGACGTACCCGTGCTGCTCGATGAGCGTGTGCATCCCCATGAGGGCGCCGTCGAGGCTGTCGAGGGTCGGGACAGCGGCGGGCGGGGTCTGCCGGTCATGCGGTGGGAGCACCAGATCAGTACTGGTGACGGCTATCGCGGTCGGCACGCTGCACACCACCCCGTTCACTGCGGCGGGGTGGTCGGCCACCGCCTCAGATCGCCCCTGTGACGTCCTCTTGCATCAGCACCTTATCCACGGCATGGCCCGCTCAACACTGAATCTTCTAGATCAACTAACGGAAGGTGGAGCTTGATCGACGGAGAGTGAGGCGAATATGCCACAAGTCGGGTGCGCGGGAGGGGAGTTGACGGAACTTGACCACTACGGATCAGTACACCTTCCGAGGGAAAGTTCACCTGGATCCCCTTGAGCGGGTGCTGTCGCACGAGGGGAGTCAGGCGGTCCGTCCTCCCGCGGAGGCCGTTCCTTCCCGCAGCGTTCCTTCGAAGAACTCCAGGACCTCGTCCAGGCCCAACTCCCGTCGCCCCGGTTCCCCTTCCCTCGAAACATTCCAGCCACCGTCCCACTCCACTCGCCAGACCTTGCCCAAGCGGTTCTCGAACTCCACGAATCCGCCGGCGGAGTTCTCCAGCTCGGGGATCTCCTGACGGACGATCCGCGGGTATGTCAGTGCGCGCCCGGGATTGGTGCTGCCGCCACCTGAGCGGGGATTGTCAAAGCTCATCTTCACGAACGGCACCGGCTCGCGCCCGATTTCGGCGGGCCGCAGCATCTTCGTGTACCTGGCTTCAGCTTCGGCGAGCGTCTCGTGCCCGGAGAACTCGCAGGCATACGCGGGAAAGACGATGTACGTCACCGCCATGAGGTCGGGATTCTGTGCCTTGTGATGGCCGTGGACATCCGGGACGGCTGCCGCGACGGCGTCGAACTCGTGGTCAGGTACGCGCAAGCCCTCCGCGGAACCGAGGAAACGCCCTTCCCCCAACAACTCCTGCTCGTGAGCGCGAGCGAAGGACAGCACCTCACGGGCAAGGTTCTCGTCGTGCTTGCCACGCTGGTTGGTCTGGAGGAGCCGCTTTCCGTCGTCGGTCAGAGCACCCGCGAAGTGCAGTACCGGATTGAGACTCCACCGCCATGCCCCGTCCAGGCCTTCGAGGGGGGCGGCATTACGGAAACCGGCGAGGGTGGCCTGTAGATCCATGGTTCCTTCCAGGTGTGCTTCGGGGATTCCGGGGTCAAGGGTGAAGTTCCCCCGTTGATCTGGACAGGTGCCAGCCGTGACGCAGCAGATACCGGAGACGGACGGGTCGAAGAGCATGTACGGCGGTCACCTCTTTTGCCCGTTGCTGCCGCGCTCATCGCGTCAGCGGCCCTGTTGTCGACTGCCTGCGGCGAGTCGAAGGACAACGACAAGATCGCCGGGGCCGACACCGGGAGCGAGACCTCGGCATCGCCGACGGCATCCGCGACGGCCGTCTCCGCCGACCGGCCGGAGATCGAGCTGCCGTCGGATCTGACGTACACCTTCGAATGGCCCAAGACCGGCGACGCGGACAAGGACGCCCTGGACAAGGCTTACCTCTACTACTACGAGGGCGAGGCGGCTGCCGGTACGGAGACGTTCGTCAAGAAGTACGTGGATGCCAAGGCAAGCATCACTGGCGCCTATCGCTTCTACGACCCCGACCTCAAGGTCGACAACGACGGAACTGCTTCCCTCAGCTACTGCGAGGACCAGGGCAAGGCATACGTCAAGTACCTGGAGACCAACAAGGTCAAGAAGACCGAGGTCACCGCAGACAGCTACGTCATCTACCACACGTCCCTCAAGCGGAACAGCAAGGGCGTCTGGGTCATCCAGGACATGGTCTCTGAAGTGGGGAGTGCCAAGTGCCAGCCCTGATGCGCAAACCGTGGACTCTGTCGGCCGCGATAGCCGCCGCAGCGCTCGTGCCACTCCTGTCGCTTCCCGGAGTGGCACACGCCGACGACACACTGGACGGCAACGCCCAGAACCCCGGCACGAACGCACCGAGCGGCAACGCCACCGACGAAGGTCCCCGTGCCTGGGCGCTTTTCCCTCGGTTTCAAGAGTTGCCCCAAGCGAGATAGGCGCGCGTTCTGGTCAGACGGGCCGCAGCCGCACGGAACGTGATGCCGGAAGCCTCGGAGCCGAGGGCCACGTCGAAGTGTCCTCCGTCGTGGGCCGTCAGATCGATCGCCTTTACTTCGGAAGCCCCCCAGCCCGTGACCCGGAGACCGGTCACCCCCGTGAAGAACAGGTGGAACGGCAGGTTCACCGGGAAGGCCCTGGTGTCGAAGCCCAGAGTCACCGAGTCCTCCCGTTCGTCGATGTGCACGTAGAAGAGGTCGTACGCGTCCGTCGACGGCGGGACACCGTCGTACAGCTCCCCCAAGTATTCGGCAGATGCGAGGAGTTGTGACCAGTCAGCGCTCATAGAACGTCTTCTCATCGGTCGGGGGAAGGAAGGCGTGCCGTCGGGCGTCGATCCTGCTCACGAAGAGATGCGGTCCGTTGTCCGATCCGTCGGCCTGGATTCGGAATATGGCAGCTGGCCTACTTGAAGCCGTCGTCCGAGAAGGGGTCGAAATGCTCCCCCCAGCGAAAAATGTAACCCTCTCCTCCCTCACAGGAAACGGCGTGAAAGCCTCGATCAACAAGCCCGAATTCCTCCCGAACCCATCCGTCCATCGCCAGTGCCGCCACTTCTGCGCGGAAATGGGCGAGGGGGAAGGAAAGTGATGTGACCTTGACGGTCAAGCCGTCCGGGTGAGCGGCGGACAGATCGGGGGCATGGACCGAGAGTCCGAATGAAAGCCATGCGGCATCACGCCAATTGACCCCATCTGGAAGCGTCAAACAAACATTACGGTAAACTTGCAGGCGAAATTCTTCGCTCGGATCAGGCGTGCGGTACTCCACCGTCAAGTCTGCCGCCAAACCACCGAAGGGGCCACGGAGGCGGTATTTGAAAGTGCTGGCCACGCTACCGAATTTTTCTCGTGAGCGCCTTCAGCGCCTCATCAGGTGTGGTTGCGAGCAGCCTCACCGAGTCCATCCCGACATAAACCGCACCATCCTCCGCAACGCCAACGTGTTGATTGGTTCGATCAATCATGCCGACAGGGTAGAGATAAGTACCTGCTTGCTCACTGAGATCATCGAAGATCTCGTCGTCCCACATGGCCAAGAGCGGGTCGAGCCGGAATTCTCCCCATGGCATCGAATCCCTCGGCTCCCGATGCGGGATCCCCACACACCCGAATTCGGCAAGGAACCGCTGTGCTGCCTCATGCATCTCGAATTCGCCCTGCTGGCGCAGGATGCTCTCCCACGTGGCTGTAGGAACCGAGCGGCCGGGGTACCAGCCGGCCGCGCGCAGCACTCGGTCCGTCTCCGCGGGCCAACGCCGCTCAGCATCGGCACCTGGACCGACGGCCTCGATCCGGTCCCAGAACGAGTGAGCTCCCACCGGAACGTCAGGCGCCCAGACGCCCGCTTGGGTTCCTTGCAACTGCACGAGTCGATCGAGCGCCTGGTCGACGGTCTCAGCCAGCAACTCCACATGTTCCCTGGCGAGATAGACCGCTCCGTCGGCTGCGATGCCCAGATAGCTGTTTCCGCTGTCGGCCTGGCCGATGGGACACAGCTGTGTCCCGGCTTCCTCACTCAGCCTGGCAAAGGTTGCGCTGTCCCACTCAGCTTTGAGCGGGTCGAACCTGATGGCTGACCGGGTCAGGATCGAGTCCGCCGGCCAGCCGTAGGTCACCAGGCCTCCGAATTCGGCGAGGAACCGTCGCGCGGCCTCGTGGACCTCGAACTCCCCACGCTCACGCAGAATCCACTCCCACGTGGCGGTGGGCACCGAACGGCCTGGCTGCCACCCGGCCCTCCGCAGTACTTGGTCGGTCTCTGTGGACCAACGCCGCGCTTCTTCACTCATCTAGGACACCCCTCGAATCCCCAACCGATCAAGAACATCTTGGCAGGAGTCGCAAATGGGCTTCGGCACCCCATGCATGGGATTGCCCGGCGCGCGCACGTTCACCGCCGCCATTACTCCGCCTCGGGGATCGACCCCGGCCTTCATGGCGTTCGAGAGCGCTTCCGCCTCACCACACCTCCCGTGCTGACCTCCGGCACTCTCCTTGATGGCCTGCGGAACCTGATCGTAGGCGGCTCGGATGTCCGGATGCAGGTCGTGGTCGCCTCCGCCCTTGACGCTTGCACCGTTGAACGGCGTCTCATGTCCCGGCACCGACAACCCGGCCGCACTTGTGGGCCTGGTGTGCTTGTTTGCTCCTGGCCGTGCTTGTTCCTCGTCGGCTCTCCGCCTTGCGGCAGCACTCGCTGCTTCCTCACAGGCCGGCGACAGCCCGAGCGGGTCGACGGCGGTGAACGGATTCGAGACGTATGCCCGGGGATTCGGCCCAGGTGCGAGACCGAGGGGATCCAGGGAGACGTATTGGCCTGTCTCCGGGTCATAGTGACGGTGGTAGTTGTAGTTGAGCGCTGTTTCGGGGTCGTGGTATTGGCCCGGGAAGCGCAGAGGGCAGTACGCACCATCGGGGCCAGGGTCGTCGAGGGGTGCGCCCCATACGGTCGTTCGCGCCCTCCACGCCAATTCTCCGCGGTCGTCGACCAGTTCTGTCGGAGTGCCGACGACGTCGGTGACGATGGAATAGAACTGGTCGTCCACCCAATCCTGGGAAAGTTCCCCGACGGGGACCCTGTCCACCTGAGTAACCGGGCTGAAGCGGTCCCGTTCCCAGTCCCACACCGTGCAGGAGGGCATCTCGCCGCCGCCCCGCGAAATCTGCTCGGCCGGAACAAATCCATCCCATGCGAAGGTCACCTCCTCCACCACGGTCTCGCCATCCGGTGCGAACCGTCGTTTTGATGTGCGGCGGCCGAAAGGGTCGTACTGATAGGCCCACTTCGTACCGTCGGGTGTGATCACACCGACAAGACGGTCCTGGCTGTCCCAGGCATAGCGCCACACATCGGGCTTGCGGGAGAGACGCTTCTTCCGTCTGACCACCACCCGGCCCTGACCGTCGTACTCATAGCGGATGTCCCCGGATTTGCGGACGGAACCGCGCTCGGAAGGCTGTGCGGAGCGAGCGGACAGATCCGCCTGCCACTCACCCCCGCTGAGATTGCCTGCCGCGTCGTACGCGTAGCGTTCGGACCACGTCGCCGCCCGCACCCCGGTGACCCGCCCGGTGCCGTCGGTATCGACAAGGCGGTCACCGTTGAGCAGGTCGGTGATCGCCGAGACCGTTCCGTCGGGGCGGTAGCGGTACGCACGATGCTGGACACGTCGCGGTTCGACTGCCCCCGTCGGATCGGCACTCGCCGTCAGCGTCTGCGAGTTGAGCCTTCCGTCCGCATCCCAGGCCTGGCTCAGAACGGCGGAACCTGTGCGGCGCTCGATCTCGCGCCCGGCCGCGTCGTACGCGAACGTGACGGTCCTGCCCGCCGTCCGCAACAACGTGGGCCGGTCGCTTCCGTCGTACTCCCAGACGCTCTCCGCGTTCGACGGGGTCACCCTGCGAATACGTCTGCCCAGCACGTCGTAGGCCGAGCGTACGGTCGCGCCGTTGCACGTTTCGGCGAGGACCCTGCCTCGGGCGTCCCGCTCGTAGGTCAGCTCGTTCTGACCGTCGACCACCCGGAGCAGGTTTCCCACCGGATCGTACGTGTATGTGGTGATCCCTTCCGGCGTGTGCTGCTGCGCCACCTTGCCGAAGGCGTCACGGATGTAGTCGATGGACTCACCCACGCCGTTGGTCTGTCCCACGAGACGACCGGCCGCGTCGAATCGGTAACTCTGTGCGCGTCCGCCGAAGTCCTGCTCACGAACCAGTCGGCCTGTCTCGTCGTAGAAGTACCGCCAGGCAGCGCCGAGTTGGTTGGTGACCGATGTGACACGCAACTGACCGTCGTAGGCGAATTCCAGACGGGAGCCGTCGGGGTCGATGCGGACTGCCGGCAGGTCGAAGCCGCTGTACTCGAAGCGTGTCACCTGTCCGAGGGTGTCCGTGTGCTCGATGAGGTTGCCCTCACCGTCGTGGACACGTCGCTCTGTGCTGCCGTCGGGGAGGGTGCGCCTGCTGAGCCTTCCTTCGGGCGTCCAGCCGAACCGGGTGACTGCCCCGTGCGGTCCGGTCTCCGCGGTGATCCTGCCGAACACGTCCCGTTCGTACCGTGTAGTCCGGCCCTCGGCGTCGGTGGTGCCGACCGGCAGACCCGCCGCGTCGGACTCCAGCAATGCGGTACGCCCGGCGGCGTCGGTGGCCGCGGTGAGTGCGCCGATCTCGTTGTACTCGTAGGAGATGCGAGCGCCGGTGGGATCCGTCTCCGACGTCAGGTTGCCGCGCTCGTCGTATTCCATGCGCCAGACGTGGCCATCGGCCTGGGTCACCGACACGGGCAGGCCGTACGCGTTGTTCTCCGCGTGCTCCCGGCTGCCGTCCGGCCGGATGACAGCCGTTGGGGCGCCCTGCTCGTCGTACTCGTAGCGGGTCGTCAGGCCGAGCGAATCCGCGCGGGAGAGCAGCCGGTCGTAGCGGTCCCACGCTGAATACGTGGAGTGGCCGAGCGGGTCGGTGACCGCGACGAGTTGATGGAGTTCGTTGTGCCGGTACGTCGTCGTGTTGCCGAGTGCGTCGGTGTAGTGCGTCTCGCGGTTGGCGGTGTCGTAGGTGATGGTGCAGGAGAGACGGCCCTCGGCCCCCTCGCCTCGTATGCAGCGGTCCTGATCGTCGTAGGTGAAGCGGTACCAGCAACCGATGCGGTCCGTCCACGACGTGATGCGTGCCTGGCTGTCGTAGGTGAGCCTCAGTGGCAAACCGCTGGAGTTGTAGATCTCGGTGAGGTCGCCGTCGGAGCTGTACGCGTAGCGGCGGAGGACCGTGCTCTCGGGGCTCTCCTGCGGGGTGCGCAGACGTAGTCGAACGACACATTCGCCCTCGGTGTCGACGTGGAGGTGTCGGCCGGCGGAGTCACGTACGGCGACGGGGACGCCCGTGGCGTCACGGTCGAAGTCGATCCGTAGACCGTTGCGGTCCGTGATTACGGCGAGGGGAATCGTGAATACGCCGTCGGCTGCTGCCGGGGTCTCCTGAGCAACGAAGTGACGGACAAGACCCGTGGCCGGGTCGGTGATGCGCAGGGGAGCACCGGGCGTACCGTCCCACTCCAACGGCCAGCGCGGACCTTCCAGCGGCATGACCGAGGCGCCTGGTTCAGGCACCGGATAGAGCAGGATCATGCCGTCCTCGGCGGCGAACACCGCACCGTCGTCGTCCAGCTCAAGGCGCTCATCGAGGGTGGATGCCCAGGACGGGCCGAACGATCGCCCTGACCGGTAGGTCGACAGATGGGTACGGCGCAGAATCAATGGGAGGAGCCCCGGCAGCTCGACGTCGGTCTCCTCCATCAGCATCTCGCCGGAGACCATGTCGATGGGGTCGCCGTTCTTGCAGCGGCCCTTGGTGGGCTTGGCGTGCGCCACAGCGTCGTCGGCTTCCTTACGCAGGCCCTTCTTCCCCAGGCCCTTGGCCATGGCCTTGAGACCGCCCTTGCCCAGGACCTTCATGCCCTTGGCGAGGCCGCCGAGGGTCGTCAGCCCCTTCATCCCCGGTATGCAGTCCAGCGCGGCGAAGCCAACGTCCCACAGAGACGCCTGTCCCTTGGAGTATTTGTAGAGCGTGTCCGCGAGCACGACGAGGGCCGCGATCAGCACGATCGCGCCGAGAATCGGCCCCCCGATGATCATCGCCACGACCCCGACGACAGCGACGACCACCTTGCACACGGCGACGATGCTGTCCCAGTTGTCGACGAACCAGTCGCCGACCTCCTCCCACCAACTCCGGTTCTGGATACCGGCGTCGGAGGCCTCGTCGATCCTCCGCTTCGCCTCGCCCGCAGCGTCCTCGCGCATCTTCCGCGCGTCCTCGGCCATCTTCTTCGCCGCGTCCAGCGCCGACTGGGCACTGGAGACGTCCGACTGGGCCGTGCTCTGCGCCGACTTGGCGTGCTGGGCGTCCCGGGTGGCGGCCCGGACCTTCGCCTCGTCCGGCGGCTCCGCCGCCTTGCTGCCGGTCGGGTCGTCCTTGTACTTGTCCGACTCCTTCGTGGCGCGGGTGACCCACGAATCGGCCGAGGAGAGACGGGACTTGGCGGATGACAGGTCCGACTGGGCCTCCCGGCCCTTGGCCAGCGCCTTGTCGGCGAGGGCCTGCGCCCGCTCCAGCTTCGGCCAGTAGTCCACCAGCGCGTCACCGCACAGGTCGTACGACCGCTTCAGCTTCTTCAGATTCTTCGGCACATCCGCGAACTCGTCCTGGAACACCTCAGCGGTCTTGCCCGCCCACTCCAGCGTCTCGTTCTCCGACGCCATCCCCTTGATCAGACGCAACGCGTCCGACACGTCATCGGCGAAGTCATGCAACGTACGGGCCAGTTGGCGCACGCGGTGCGGGTCACCAGGCGTCGGGTCCTTGTCCAGGTCCAGGACATGCCAATCCGTCGGCCGATACCCCGCCATGCTGCAACCCCCGTCACACCGACCTCAACGACAACAGTCGTACGCACGCGCGAACTTACTTGATACGGGAGTTCGAGGTGAAGGTGCTTCGCGTCGGTGAGCTGGTGCCGGGCAGACCGGAAGGTCCTCGGACGGAGATTGTCCGAGACCGCCGATACCGTATGGGCTTTGCCAGCACATCTGTCTCACGGGGAGTCCAATGTGAAGCGCCACGATCGGCCCATTACTGCCGCGTTCGTCGCGACGGCGGCGCTCCTGCTGACCGCGTGTGGCGGCAGCGACGGCGCATCGACATCGAAGGACAACAACAAGGTCGCGGAGGCCGACACCGCGGGTGAAACACCCGCATCGTCTGCGGCATCGGCCTCCGCCTCGGCCGTCTCCGCCGACCGGCCGAAGATCGAGCTGCCGTCCGATCTGACGTATGCCTTCGAGTGGCCCAAGACGGGTGACACGGACAAGGACGCTGTCCTGAGCGACAGCAAGCAGTTCATCAAGGCTGTGGACATGGCCATCGCTGTGCAGGAGCCGCTCAACGAGGCCTACCTCTTCTACTCCGAAGGGGAAGCGGCGGCAGGGAGTGAGAAGTTCATCCAGTGGTTCGTGGACAACAAGAGCCGCATCACGGGCGCCAAGCGGTACTTCGACGCCAAGGTGAACGTCAACGGTGATGGAACCGCCGGTCTCGTCTACTGCGAGGATCAGAGCAAGGCGTACGACAAGAGCCTCACGACCGGCAAGACCGACGTGACCGCGGCGTCGAAGGACAGCTACGTCCTCTACAGCAGCCGACTGCGGGTCGACGAGCACGGAATTTGGATCACGGAGACCCTCACATCCCAGCGGGGAAGTTCTGTATGCCAGCCCTGAGGACGGGCAGGCGGGCCCGCCGGGACTGAACGAGAGAGGGGCGGCGACCGCCGGTACGGCTGTCAACCTTTGCCGTTGCCACAGCGCAACCTTGGCAGCCTGGCGGAACCACCGGCCCCACCGATACCGTCTAGGTTTTGCCAGCACATCTGTCTCACGGGGGTTCCACTGTGAAGCGCCGCTCTTTGCCCGTTGCTGCCGCGCTCGTCGCGTCCGCGGCCCTGTTGTTGACTGCCTGTGGCGGCGACGACAGCGAGTCGAAGGACAACGACAAGATCGCCGGGGCCGACACCGGGAGCGAGACCTCGGCATCGCCGACAGCGTCCGCCTCGGCCTCGGCCGACTCCGCCGACCGGCCGAAGATCGAGCTGCCGTCGGATCTGACGTACACCTTCGAATGGCCCAAGACCGGCGACGCGGACAAGGACGCTGTCCTGGCCGACAGCGAGCAGTCCATCAAGGCCGTGGACCTCGCGATCGTGAACCAGGACGCCCTGGACAAGGCTTACCTCTACTACTACGAGGGCGAGGCAGCTGCCGGCACGGAGACGTTCGTCAAGAAGTACGTGGATGCCAAGGCAAGCATCACTGGTGCCTATCGCTTCTACGACCCCGACCTCAAGGTCGACAACGACGGAACTGCTTCCCTCAGCTACTGCGAGGACCAGGGCAAGGCATACGTCAAGTACCTGGAGACCAACAAGGTCAAGAAGACCGAGGTCACCGCTGACAGCTACGTCATTTACCACACGTCCCTCAAGCGGAACAGCAAGGGCGTCTGGGTCATCCAGGACATGGTCTCTGAAGTGGGGAGTGCCAAGTGCCAGCCCTGATGCGCAAACCGTGGACCCTGTCGGCCGCGATAGCCGCCGCAGCGCTCGTACCACTCCTGTCGCTTCCCGGAGTGGCACACGCCGACGACACACTGGACGGCAACGCCCAGAACCCCGGCACGACCGGACCGAGCGGCAACGCCGATGGTGACACCCTCTCCGCCACCGCCGGAGCCGTCGTCTACGACCGTTCTAACAACGGGTCCGGGCAGTCCGCCGGGCCTGTCACCGCCTCCACCAGCTGGACGCCGCCCGCTTGTTGGTACGCCCCGACGTACAGCCCCGCGGAGCTCCAGAAGGTCAAGGAGCCGGTCTGGGAGGCGGAGTCCACGGGGTATGAGTGGGATGCCGAGCAGCGGGCGAAGTACCTGAACAAGGACGATCCCACGAAGGACTTCAACAAGGACAAGACCGGCAAGGGCTACTGGTGGGGCTCGTACGTCAACAAGTCCTACCCGCCGGGCTGGGACTCCTGCACCGAGGACTACTTCTGGGTCGACACGGGTGACGACCCGCCCGCGAACATCCCCAACACGATCACCCCGGAAATCCTCGCCGGACTCGCCTACAACGAGATCCGCGTCCCCTCCACCAAAGTGACCCTCGCCCCCGCCGGCGAAACCAAGGTGAACCTTCCCACCTGGGCCTGGCTGGACGCGGCGCAGTTCAAGCCTGTCTCCGTGACCGCGTCCGTTCCGGTTCTGGGGATGGAGGCCACCACCGTCGCCGAGCCTGTCTCCCTGAGGATCGAGCCCGGTACCGCCGACGCGCAGGTCTACCCCGCGTCCGGTGTGTGCACGTTCGTCAACGGGCGTATCGGGGAGCCGTACGCCGCCGGGAAGGCCGGCCAGACTCCGCCCTGTGGTGTGAAGTACCTGCGTTCCTCCGGCGACGGGACCTACCCGCTCCGCGCCACCATCACCTGGAAGATCCACTGGACCGGTACCGGTGTCGCCCAGGAACAGCCCCTGCCCGACGGTGAGTTCGGGGCCGAGCAAGCTGTCGTCGTTCAGGAGATCCAGGCCGTCAATCGCTGAGCCAACCTCGCTCTCCATCAGCCCTTGTCTGCTCCTCCCACCCAATCCGTCTTCGCCGCCGATGCGAGGTTCGATTGGGTGTGGAGGGGTGGCTTTCAGGGTCAGGGATTGTTCGAAGCCAGATAGGCCCGCGTTCTGGTCAGGCGGGCCGCAGCGGCACGGAACGTGATGCCGGAAGCCTCGGAGCCGAGGGCCACGTCGATGTGTCCTCCGTCGTGGGCGGTCAGATCGATCGCCCTGGCTTCGGAAGCCCCCCAGCCTGTGACCTGCAGACCGGTCACTCCCGTGAAGAGCAGATGGAACTCGACGGCGTTCAAGTCCTTGCCCTGCCCCTTCCATTCAGGAGGGGGGTTCACCGGGAAGGCTCTGGTGTCGAAGCCCAGAGTCACCGAGTTCTCCCGTTCGTCGATGTGCACGTAGAAGAGGTCGCACGCTTCGGTCGGGGGCGGAACACCCTCGTACAGCTCCCCCAAGTATTCGGTCGATGCGAGGAGTTGCGACCAGTCAGCGCTCATAGAACGTCTTCTCGTCGGTCGGGGGAAGGAAGGTGTGCCGTCGGGCGTCGATCCTGCTCGTGAAGAGATGCGGTCCGTTGTCCGATCCGTCGGCCTGGATGCGGAACGCGCTCACATGGTTTACGCGTACGGACTCACTGCAGTCGAATCGGAGCGTCATCCCTTGGCCGTCCACGACTACCCGAATGCGGTTCTCCCTGCCCGATGGCGACATCTCGATGCGGCCGACGAACGGCGGGTTCCAGTCGCTGAGGGAGATGTTCTCCGCTGCCAGGAACTGGAGTTGGCACTGCACCGTGTCCATACCCGCGTCGATCCACTCCTGCGGTGGCGAGGCGGGAAAGGAAGACAGGTCGACGCGGAGCGTCACCGTGGGGCCGCGCCAGTTCAGATTGATCGATCTGATCCTGACTTCATCGAGGTCCGAGACTTTCACGAGAAGATTCTCAACGACCATCGTGAAACATTTCCCCATGCCCACCGCATCAAAGAGGTGAGGACAGTCCACACACGCATGAGGTCGTCGGTGCGTCGCAGGCACAGGGGGAACGTATGAGAAAGGTCCGCGCGGACGAGTACGCGGAGTTCGCGGTGGCGCGGGCGGGGTATCTGTACCGCTCCGCGTGTCTGCTCACCGCCGGGGACACGTATCTCGCGGAGGACCTCGTGCAGGAGACGCTCGGGCGGCTGTACGTCAACTGGGGGCGGGTCTCCCGCGCCAACAACCCGGCGGGGTACGCGCAGACGGTGCTCACCCGTACCTTCCTCGCGCATCAGCGGCGCCGCAGCAGTACCGAGCGGGCCACCGACGTGCTGCCCGAGGTCCCCGTTCCCTCCGCCGGGGGCGATGTCACCATGCGGCTCACCCTTGTCGAGGCGCTCGCCCAACTCCCGCCGAAGGACCGGGCGGTGGTCGTCCTGCGCTACTGGGAGGACCGTTCCATCGAGGAGACCGCGGGCGCGATGAACGTCAGCTCGGCCGCCGTACGCACCCGTTGTGTCCGTGCCCTCGCCCGGCTGCGTGCCCTTCTCGGCGAGGAACTCGGCGAGTACGCGGCCCGCTGACTCGTCCTCCCGCCCGTCCAGTACTCCGGTGCTCCGATACACACTCCCTACACAGCAGAAGTGGTGGTTCGCCATGCCCGTTGAACAACGAGACGACCAGTTCGAGGAGCGGCTCGGCTCCGCCCTGCGCAGCGCCGGTGGTGCCTTCGACGTCGATCGCGCCGCCCTCGTCGCCGGTGGCGAGAGCCGGGGGCGCAGGCTCCGTACGCGCCGCTGGACCGCTGTCGTCAGCGGTGCCGTCGCGATCGCGCTGGTGGGGGTGGGCGGCGCCCTGGTCGCGCCCTGGGGAGGGGACGGGACAGGGCAGCGCGCCGTGGGGGCCGGCGGGACTACCGTCGGACCCGGTGACGCCACCGGCACCGCCACCCCGACGGTCACCACCGGGGACGACATGATCGACATCCTCAAGAACCTGCTTCCCAAGGGCGGGCGGTTCAGCAACGAGTCGGCGCGCGGCACGGACTCCGCACCGGGGCCGTACGTGTATGCCGTGTACGACGACGGGAAGGGCGCCGCCGCTCTCTCCGTCAGCCTCGGGCGGGTCGAGCCGGGCAGCGAGCAGGCCCGGGAGGCTACCGACTGCCCGGACAGGACGCTGACGCCGTACGACGACTGCGTGTCGAGCACGCTGTCCGACGCCGGGGTGCTCAGGATCCTCAAGGGATACGAGTATCCGGACCGCCGCGTGGACACGAAGCTGTGGACGGCCGACCTTGTCACACCCGAAGGGGAGCATGTGTCGGTGATGGAGTGGAACGCCCCCGCCGAGAAGGACGCGCCCATCAGCCGGGCCGAACCTCCGCTGGACAGCGAGGAGTTGAAGACCCTGGTCACCCACGGGGCGTGGACCGTGACCATCGACCGCATGCCGAAGGCCGAGACGCCGTCCGCGTCGCCCGCGTCGTCCCCGCCTCCGGCGGTCGAGGGCGGATCCGTCGTGTCGACGCTCACCGGTCTGCTCCCCTCCGGCCTCGACGTGGTGTCCACGGGCAGCCAGGAAGCCGAGTACGGGTACGTCGTCGTCGACGACGGCAAGGGCAGGAGCTTCGTCCAGGTCAATGTGCAGCCCGACATGTCGGACGTCGAGGACCAGCTCTTCGGTCCCGACAGGAACCCCGAGACCCTGGCCGACGGGACCAAGGTCGTTGTCAAGGAGGGCATCGGCGACGACAAGGGGCTGGGGCTGATCATGCGGACCGCCGACACCATCAGGACCGACGGTATGCGGGTGGTCGTCAGCGCCTTCAACTCCGGTAGCCAGAACACCGGTCCGACCCGTGCCACTCCCGCACTGACCCTCGACCAGCTCAAGGCGATCGCCACCAGCCCGAAGTGGCGCGAGCTGGTGCCGAGCGTCGGCTCCGAACCGACCCAGGGTTAGAAGAACTCCGACCACGGCTGGTCCCAGATCTGCTTCACGCACAGCACCAGGAACAGCAGGCCCGCGATCACCAGCATCGTGTTGCTGAGCAGCCGGTTGCGCCATTCGGCGGGTGTGCGGGAGGAGTTGAGCAGGACCAGCAGGGTGCCGGCCAGGAAGGGGAGGAAGGCGGCGCCCAGGACGCCGTACAGGATGATCAGCCGGAAGGGCTGGCCCTGGAAGAGCAGGACGATGGGCGGGAAGGTCAGCCACAGCAGGTACGCGCGGAACGGCCACGACCGTTCCCGTGCGCCCGAGGCGATCTCCTCGCCTGTCGTCCCCTCCGTCCCGCGCCTGAAGCGTTCGACGAAGTCCGCGAACATCAGGCTCACGCCGTGCCAGACGCCGATCAACGACGTGTAGGAGGTGGCGAAGAAGCCGATCAGGAAGAACTTGGCGGTCGCCGTGCCGTACTTGTCCTCCAGGATGTCGCTCAGCTGGATCAGGCCCTTGTCGCCGCTCGCGATCGACACGTTCGCGGAATGCAGCAACTCCGCTCCCACGAACAGCATCGAGACCACGAAGATGCCCGTCGTCGCGTACGCGACCCGGTTGTCGAACCGCATCACCTTCATCCAGCCCGTGTTCGTCCAGCCCTTCGCGTTGACCCAGTAGCCGTACGCCGCAAGGGTGATGGTGCCGCCCACGCCGCCGATCAGGCCCAGTGTGTTGAGGATCGAGTCCTTCTCGTCGGGGAGCACGGGCAGCAGGCCCGCGAACGCGTCACCCAGGTTCGGGGTGACCCGGATCGCCAGGTAGACCGTGACGACGAACATCACGCCCACCAGCACCGTCATGACCTTCTCGAAGACCTCGTACTTGTTGAACCAGACGAAGACGAGACCCGACAACCCGCAGGCGATCGCCCACCACTTGAGGTCCATGACGTCCGGGAACAGCGCCTGCAGCGGCAACGCGCTCGACGACATCGCCGCCGCGCCGTACACGAAGCCCCAGACCACGACGTACACGACGAAGAAGTACGTCGTCCAGCGGCCGAGGCTCGCCCAGCCGTCGAAGAGGGTGCGGCCGGTGGAGAGATGCCAGCGGCCCGCCGCCTCGGCGAGGGAGATCTTCACCAGACAGCCGAGTACGGCGGCCCACAGGAGCGTGTAGCCGAAGTTGCTGCCCGCGATGAGCGTCGCCACCAGGTCGCCGGCGCCGACGCCTGTCGCGGCGACCACCATTCCCGGGCCGATGAACTTCCAACTGGACTTGCGCGGAGTGGAATCGGCGCCTGGAGCGACGCCCGCGGTCCCTGTTTCCGTGGTGATTCCAGAGTTTCCTGTGGTGTCCGCCATGTAGGTCAAGAAAGCGCAAAGGGGCTGGTCGCACAAGAGGGCGTTCCGGAGCCGGAGGTGGACAGCCAGGGCATCCGGCGTCCGGAACTGGGACCTGCGGGGCGCTACGGCTGTCGCCGACCACAGCCGTCGGACCCGCAGGTGCCGAGCTCGAACCACACGGTCTTGCCCGGCCCTTCCTGGTGGCAGCCCCAGCGCCTCGCGAGCGCGTCCACCAGGAACATCCCCCGGCCGCTCTCCGCGGCGCCCGCGTGCCGTACCCGCGGAGTACGGCGGCCGGTGTCGGTGACCTCGCAGCGCAGGATGCCGTGTGCGGCCGTCAGGGTGAGCCGGAACCGGCTCGCGGCGTGCAGCACGGCGTTGGTGACCAGTTCGCTGACGAGCAGTTCCGCGACGTCGAGGAGGTCGTCCCGGCCTGTCGGGTCGTCCCGGCCTGTCGGGTCATCCCGGCCCTTCGGATCGTCCTTGACCGTCAGGTCGTCCCGGTCGGTGAGACCCCACTCCTCCAACTGCCTGCGCACCTCCGCCCGTGCCTCGCGGGCCGCGGTGGGGCGCGGGTCGTACTCGATGCTCAGATGGCCTGCCCCCAGCGGGGGTTGGGGGTACGAGCCATACCGAGGGACGGGATCCGGGACGTGTCCCCCGGAGCCCCCGGAGAGTTGCAGCATGCCTTCAGGATCGCCTCCACGGGCGCTCCCGCGCGCGGGTAGAAATACCTGTTTCCGGCACCTTGCACGCACGCATCGTCAGCGATGCGTTGTCGTCACCCAGGCCGCGATCTGGGTGCGGTTGCTGAGGCCCAGTTTGCCGAGGATGCGTTCCACGTGGCCCTCGGCGGTACGGCGGGCGATCACCAGCCGGTCGGCGATCTGCTGGTTGGCGAGGCCTTCGGCGACGAGCGCGGCGACCTCGGTCTCGCGGCGGGTGAGACGCGTACCTCGATCGCTCGAGCCGCGGGTGTTGGAGGGTGGTTCGGGTCTCCCGTTCCCGTTCCTCCCGTTTCCGTTTCCGTTTCCGTCCCCCGAATTCTCCTCCCGCAGCGCGTACTTGACGATCCCGGGGAGGCCGATGCCCGCTCCCCGCCGGTACGCCCGCTCGTACGCCCGTCGTCCGAGGCCCTCGCGCGCCCCGGTCTCGGCGTCCTGGCGTACGGGGTCGGACGGGGTGGACCGTACGCGGTCGGCGGCGCCGAGCAAGACGGCGGCGTGTTCGTGGGCGTGGTGGTGGGCGGTCGCGATCAGGGCGAGCAGGTCGAGGGCGGGGGCGATGCCGAGGACGTCGTGCAGGGTGTACGCGATGCGCAGGGCCTCGCGGGCGGGCGGTTCGGCGCGCTGCGGGTCCTCGCGGATGACGTGGGCGAGGGCGAGCGCGCGCAGGGCGTACGAGCGCACCCATTGCTCGCCGTACTCCCCGCACACCCGCAGGACGTTCTCGCAGAGGGCGACGGCCCGGTCCGCCTCGCCCAACGAGGCGAGCGCACGGGCGAGTTGGACGCGTTCGAGCCCGGCGAGGGCGGCATGACCGCCGGGTACGGGTCCCCGCGCCACGGCGTCCTCGAAGTGCCGCAGGGCGGCGGCCGGTTCACCGCCGAGCAGCAGACCGACCCCCACGACGTACCCGGCGTGCGCGGCCTCGGCGGCGTCACCGAGGCGTCGGGCGAGGGCACGCGCCTCCTCGGCCTGCCGCCGTCCCAGGGTGAGTTCGTCGGGGGAGCCGGTGAGCAGCCCGAGCAGTCCGGCGGACCACAGCGCGCGGGCCCGTTCCCGGCTCGGTTCGGGGTTCGCTTCGAGGGCGCGGTCGAGCCAGTACCGGCCTTCGCCGGGTACGCCGGACGCGTACCAGTGGAACCAGAGGGTGCCGGCGAGACGGAGGCCGACGCGGGGGTCGTCGGGGGCTTCCCCGCCGGTCCTGATCTCCGTATCGGGGCTTCCGGGGCTTCCGGGGCTTGCGAGGCGTCCCGGGCGTCCGGGGCTGAAGTCCAACGCGGCAGGGAGGTTGACGCGGAGGCCGGCGGGGCGGTCGTCGGGGACCCCTCCGCCGGCCCTGACCTCCGCTCCGGGGCCTCCGGAGCTGATGCCCAACTCGCCACGGAGGTCGGCCCGGTCGACACCGAGCCCGGCGCGGCAACCGTCGGAGGCCCCTCCGCCAGTCCTGACCTCCGCTCCGGAGCCTCCGGAGCTGCCGGAGCTGCCGGAGCTGCCGGAGCTGCCGGAGCTGCCGGAGCTGCCGAGGCTGAAGTCCAGTGCTGCGCGGAGGTTGGCGTGGTCGGCGCGGAGGCGGGTGGCCAACTGTCGCTGGCCGGGGCCGAACCAGGCCTGTTCGTAGGTCGTCGCCCTGGTCCGGGTCCAGTCGCGGTGTCTGCGTCGGGCGGCCTGTTCCGCTCCGGGGAGTTGCCTCAGCCGGTCGAGGCCGTACTGCCGGAGGGTGTCGAGCAGCCGGTAGCGTACGCCGCCGTCGGGGTCCGTCTCCCGGCTCAGTACGGACTTGCCGACCAGCCCGGTCACCGCTTCCAGGACGTCGTCGGTGCCCTCCCCGCACACGGCCTCCGCCGTCTCCAGGTCGAAGTCTCCGGGCAGCACCGACGCCCGCGCCCACACCAACCGCTCCTCCGGCGTGCACAGTTGGTGGCTCAGGTCGATCGTCGCCCGCAGGGTGCCATGACGGCCGGCACGGGTGTGCTCGTCGTCGATGCGGGTCTGTAGTTCGGTGATGTCCTCGTCGCCCAGTTCGCCCATGCGGGTCGCCGCCAGTTCGATGGCGAGGGGGAGGCCGTCCAGGCGGTGGCAGAGGCGGGCCACCGCCTTGCGGTTGGCGGGGGTGAGGGTGAAGCCCGGGAGTGCGGCGGCGGCCCGGTCGGCGAAGAGGGCGAGGGCCGGGTGGCGGTGGGTCGCGGAGAGGTCGCCGTCCGGGTCGGGGAGCGGCAACGGGCGTACGTCCAGGAGGTGTTCCTCCGTCAGGCCCAGCCGGTGGCGGCTGGTGGCGAGGACACGTACGCCGGTGGTGCGGTGCAGGAGTGCGCCGGCGAGTTCGGCACAGGCCCGGTGCAGGTGCTCGCAGTTGTCGAGGACCAGGAGGAGGCGGCGGGCGCTCAGCCGGTCGGCGAGGGCGTCCGGGGTCTCCGGTCGGCGGGGCGTGGCGTGGTCGCCGTACAGGTCGAGTGCGGTGGCGGCGGCCCTCGCCACCAGGCCGGGGTCGTCGAGGTCGGCGAGGTGCACGAAGCGGACGCCGTCCGGGAAGGCGCGGGCCACGCGGGTCGCGACGCGGGCGGCGAGGCGGGTCTTGCCGACGCCGCCCGGGCCGGTCAGCGTGACCAGCCGGGCTCTGGCCAACAGCGCCCGGACCTGGGCCTGTTCGTCGCGGCGGTCGACGAAGCTCGTGGTCTCGGATGCTGGTGGTGCGGCCGGTGATCGGCCTTCGGCCGGTGATCCGCAGTCCGTTCGTGGCGCTGATCCGCCCATGATCAGTACCTTCCAACAGGCCCCCGCAGATACACACACGCGGTCACACACACGTGTGCACTTGCCGAGGAGCCGCGACGGGCGGGGCGGAGGCGCGTATCCTCCGCGTCCCCCTCGTACGAGCGACCGTTTCCGGCCCGTACGGCCAGCCGGTTCGCGCCACGCCCTTTAGGCACTCTTGACCTGCTCATGCCATAGCCACACCATGAGCGCCACACCCGCACCAGTCCGTCGCACCGAAGAACCACCCCCCGCTCCACTCCCAGCTTCCGGAGATCCCGGAACTCCCGGAGAAATCAGGAGACTTCATGCGACTTCGCATACGAGGCTCAGGCGCCCGCAGCGGCAAACGGTCCGCCGCCGTCCTCGGCCTGCTGTCCCTCGCTCTCGCCCTCGGCGTCACCTCCACGACACCCGACGCCACCGCCACCAGCGCCAAGCGCCCGGCGGCCTCGGCGGACGACGTCCGCCAGTACGAGATCCACATGCACTCGACCGTCGAGGACCGCACCAAGCTCCAGCAGGCGGGCGTGTCCATCGACGACACCGACGGCCACGGCGTCACCGTCTCCGGCCGCGCGGACCAGATCCAGAAGCTGCGCGCCCAGGGCTACGACATCACGCCGCTGGGCCAGGTCCCCGACCGCTCCAGCAGCGCAGACGACGTACGGCTGCTCGACTTCCCCACGGCCGACTCCAGCTATCACAACTACGCGGAGATGACGACGGAGATCAACTCCCTCGTCTCGGCCAACTCCTCCATCGCCAGCCAGCGGGTCATCGGTACGTCGTACTCGGGCCGGAACATCGTCGCCATCAAGCTCAGCGACAACGTCGGCACCGACGAGGCCGAGCCGGAGGTGCTGTTCACGCACCACCAGCACGCCCGTGAGCACCTCACCGTCGAGATGGCGCTCTACCTGCTGCGCAACCTGACGTCCACCTACGCCACCGACTCCCGGGTCAAGGCCATGCTCGACTCCCGTGAGATCTGGATCGTGCCGGACCTCAACCCGGACGGCGGCGAGTACGACATCGCGACCGGCTCGTACCGCTCGTGGCGCAAGAACCGGCAGCCCAACTCCGGTTCGTCGTACGTCGGTACCGACATGAACCGCAACTGGAACTACCAGTGGGGCTGCTGCGGCGGCTCCTCCGGCTCGACGTCCTCGGAGACCTACCGGGGTACGGCCCCCGAGTCCGCCCCCGAGGTCAAGGTGGTCGCCAACTTCGTCCGCAGCCGGGTCGTCGGCGGCGTCCAGCAGATCAAGACGGGCATCGACTTCCACACGTACAGCGAGCTGGTGCTGTGGCCCTTCGGGTACACGACCGCCAACACCACGACGGGCATGACCCAGGACGACCGGGACGCGTTCGCGACGGTCGGCGGGAAGATGGCGGCCAGCAACGGGTACACGCCGGAGCAGTCGAGCGACCTGTACATCACCGACGGGTCGATCGACGACTACCTCTGGGGCAGTCAGAAGATCTTCGCGTACACGTTCGAGATGTATCCGTCGTCCAGCTCGGGTGGGGGGTTCTATCCGCCCGATGAGGTGATCGACCGGGAGACCGCGCGTAACCGGGATGCGGTGTTGCAGCTGCTGGAGAACTCGGACTGTATGTACCGGTCCATCGGCAAGCAGGCGCAGTACTGCTAAATGCCTCTGAGGTAGTGGGGAACTGCGGGTCCGTTGTGGCTGGTCGCGCAGTTCCCCGCGCCCCTTAGGGGGCGCTGCTCTCCTCAGGCTCCTTCTCGTCTTCGAACTCGTCTTCGAAGTAGGTGTCCAGGACCTTGTCCAGGTCGGATTCCCACTCCTGGTGCTGGGACTTCGCCTTCGCTTCGATCTCCACCGGGTACCAGCGGCGGTCCGGGGTGTGGACCGTCACCGTGAACCGCTTGCCGAAGCGGGACGTCTCCGTCTCGACGGCGCCGATCTCGTCCCAGCGGAACTCGCACTCCTGGTCGTCCAGGGAGAGGCGTACGCCGCTGTGGTCGGCGATGATCTTCGCCCGGCGGTCGGACGCCTCGAAGACGGGGCCCTCGACCTCGGGGGTCTCCGTCTCGACCTCAGAGGTCTCAGCCTCAGGGGTCTCAGCCTCGGCCTCGGCCTCTGCCTCAGAGGTTTCAGAGGTCTCGGGGGCTTCCGCCTCCGCTCCCGCCTCCTCCACCGGGTCCGGGGTCCCGTCCTCCGGCTCAGCCGGCACGGGTGAAGTGAGCCCGGGGATGGCCGCTGGGTCGACCGCGGCGGTTTCCAGGGGCTTGCTGCTCGAACCTATGCGCTGCTCCACAGTCGGAAGTATGGCGGACATTGCTGTGTCATGGGACAGCAGGGGCCAGAGAGATCCGGAGACCGGAAACCGTGGGCCTCACGAGCCTGTACGAGGGAGTGCTACACGAACAGGCTCAGTACGGCCGCCACCACGAACCCCGCCACCGACAGCACCGTCTCCAGCACGGTCCACGTCTTGAGGGTGTCCCGTTCGCTGATGCCGAAGTACTTGGCGACCATCCAGAAGCCGCCGTCGTTGACGTGCGAGGCGAAGATCGAGCCCGCCGAGATGGACATGATGACGAGGGCGACGAACGCCTGCGAGTGGTCGCCCTCGCTGAGCAGCGGCGCCACGAT
The DNA here is from genome assembly GCF_021545335.1 of Streptomyces sp. GQFP. Lineage (GTDB taxonomy): Bacteria > Actinomycetota > Actinomycetes > Streptomycetales > Streptomycetaceae > Streptomyces. Next base: position 3,313,269 of record NZ_CP089312.1, read on the forward strand.
GCCCGCCGTCGTCACGATGGCGACCGTCGCCGAGCCCTGGGCGACCCGTAGCACCACGGAGATCAGATAGGCGAGGACGATCACCGGCAGACCGACGTCGTTGAAGGTGTCGGAGAGTGCCTGCGCGACCCCGCTGGCCTTGAGGATCGCGCCGAAGATCCCGCCGGCGCCGACGACGAGCAGGATGTTGCCGACCGGCTTGAGGGACGCGGTGGACACCGTCTCCAGCGACTTGCGGGACCAGCCGCGGCGCAGGCCCAGCAGGTAGTACGCCATGAACAGGGCGATCGTCAGCGCGACGAACGGGCTGCCGAGGAACGTGACGACCGACCGGAAGGTGGAGGGGTCGAGCGCGATCGACGAGAACGTGGCGGCGAGGATCAGCAGCAGCGGCGTACCGATGATGGCGAGGACCGTGCCGAGCGATACGGGTGTCTCCTGGGGGGCCACTCCGGCCTCGCGCTGCTCGTCGAGGACCGCCTTCTTGGCTTCCTCCGCGGCCTCCAGCATGTCCTGCGGTACGGGGACGAAGATCCGCTTTCCGATCCACGCCGACCACACCCACGCGGCGAGCACGGCGGGCAGTCCGCAGACGACGCCCATCAGGATGACCCAGCCGAGGTCCACGTGCAGGAGCCCGGCGGCGGCGACCGGTCCGGGGTGCGGCGGCAGGAAGGCGTGCGTGACGGAGAGGCCGGCGAGGAGAGGCAGGCAGTAGAGCAGGATCGACTTGCCGGAGCGCTTGGCGGCGGCGTACACGATCGGTGCGAGGACGAAGATGCCGACGTCGAAGAAGACGGGGATGCCGAAGACGAGGCCGGTGAGGCCCATGGCGAGAGGCTCCCGCTTCTCGCCGAAGAGGTTGAGGAGTCTGGACGCCAACACCTCCGCGCCGCCGCTGACTTCGAGGATCGCGCCGAGCATCGTGCCGAGGCCGATGATGATCGCTACGTGGCCGAGGATGCCGCCCATGCCGGACTCGATGACGGAGACGGCGTCCGAGCGCTGGACTGTGCCGAAGAGTTCGGTGACGCTCAGGCCGGCACCCAGGCCGACGGCTATCGAGACGGCGAGGAGGGCTACGAAGGGTTGGAGGCGGAGCTTGATGATGAGGATCAGGAGCAGGGCTATGCCTAGGGCGGCGACGGTGAGGAGACCTGCGGTGCCGTCTATGAGGAGGAGTAGGCCGCCGGTGTGGGGTGGGGTTTCGGACATGTGGGGGTCCTCTGTTGTTCAGTCGCGGGGGGAATTTGGGCAGGGGGGAGCGCATTCGTGGCCAGGTGCGGGTTGTTTGTGGTTGCTCGCGCAGTTCCCCGCGCCCCTAAAAACGGGGCGCGTTGCTGTGAGCCCTAGCTGTTCAGTACCGCGAGTGCGTCGATCTCGATCAGGAGGCCTGCCGGGAGGCCCACGTACACCGTGGTGCGCGCGGCGGGGGGAGAAGTCAGCCCCTGCTCCTCGAAGTACTCGTTGTAGATGCTGTTCATTTCCGCGAAGTGGTCTACGTCCGTCAGGTAGACACGGATCATCATCGCGTCGTTCCAGGTCGCGCCGCCCTCCTCCAGGATCGCCTTGACGTTGGCGAGGGTCTGGAGGGTCTGTTCGCGGAGGGTGGGGCCGGCCGGTGTCGGGGGCTTGCCCTCCTCCGCCGGCAGGAAGCCGACCTGGCCGGCGACCTGGAGGATGTTCCCCTTCTTCACGCCGTGGGAGAACTTGGCGGGCGGGGTGGTGTGGGTCTTCGGAGTGAGGGCGATCTTCTCGGTCATCGGGTGGCTTCCTAGGTTTGGGGGGCTGCTGGGGTTCGTCCGGAGTACTCGCCGCTGATGGCGTCCGCCGTACGGCGTACCAGCGGGAGCAGGGTGAGGAGTTCGTCGGCGGTGACGACGACGTTCGGGGCGGAGACGGACATGGCGGCGACCACGCGGCCGTCGGTGCCCCGGATGGGGGCGGCGACACAGTTGATGGACTCCTCGTGACCGCCGAGGTCGGTGGCCCAGCCCTGGTCGCGCACCTTGGCCAACTCCCGTAGGAACGCCAGGGAGTTGGGGGTGGAGCGGGAGGTGTACATCGGGTAGTCGAGCTTCTCGGCGAGAGCGCGTCGCTCGTTCTCCGGCAGGTCGGCGAGCAGCAGCTTGGCGACGGCGGCGACGGTGATGGCGACGGGTTTGCCGATACGGGAGTACATGCGCACGGGGTAGCGGCTCTCGACCTTGTCGATGTAGAGGACCTCGCTCTCCTCGTGCACGGCGAGGTGGACGGTGTGCCCACACTGCTCGTTGAGGCGTACGAGGTGGGGGTGGGCGATCTCCCGGACGTCGAGGTTCTCCACGGCTTCCTGGGCGAGCGCGAAGAGGCGGGCGCCGAGGCGGTAGCGCTGGTCGGACTGGCGGTAGACGATCCCGTGTTCGTGGAGGGTGCGCAGGAGGCGCAGGGCCGTGGACTTGTGGACGCCGAGGCGGTCGGCGACCTGGCCGAGGTCGGCGGGGCCCTCGGCGAGCAACGGCAGGATGCTCAGCGCACGGTCGACGGTCTGGCTCATGGGGTGGGTACCTCCTCCGGGGCCTGCTCGGCTTGCGTCCAGCCGGGGCCGAGTCGAAGTGTCCCCCACGCCCTGTCGTCGAGGGCGACCAACCGGTCGGCGTGGTCGCGGGCGGGCGGCGCGGCGAGGTCGCCGGGGGCGGTGAGGACGGCGGCGGCCATGAGGTGGCCGTGCCGGATGCGGTCCCGTACGGGGAGACCCCTGAGGGTGGCGGAGAGGAACCCGGCGGCGAAGGCGTCGCCGGCACCGACGGCGGCCACGACCTCGACCCGGGGCGCACGGACACGTACGGCCTCGGCCTCGTCGATGTCCTCGCCGAAGGCGACTGCCTCGCCGCCGCCCTGCTTGACGACCACGAGCCCCGGCTCGGGCAGCGCGTCCACGACCGCCCCCACGCCCTCCAGCCCCCAGGCGTCCCGCGCCTCGTCGGCGCCGACGAAGACGAGGTCGGCCCGCCGGGCCAGGTCGAGGAGCACCCGGGGACCCTCGGCGTCGGCCCACAGCCCCGGCCGGAAGTTGACGTCGAAGGAGACGAGCGGCCTGCCGGGCCGGGGCTCGGTCAGCTCCCAGAGGAGGTCCAGACAGCTGCCGGACAGCGCGGCCGTGATCCCGGACAGATGCAGGACACGCGCCGCGCGCACCGCCTCCAGGTCCAGGTTCCCGGCGGACATCACGGAGGCCGCCGAGCCCGCCCGGTAGTACGCGACCTCGTGCGCGTCGGTCGCCCGGTCGCCCGCCGTACGGAAGTACACGCCCGTCGGACGCGCCGGATCACGCCGTACGGACGTCACATCCACCCCGTACGAGCCGATCGTCTCGACGAGGTGGTCGCCGAAGCCGTCGGCGCCGACGCGGCTGATCCAGCGGACGGAGTGGCCGGCGGCGAGCGCGCAGGCCACGTTGGACTCGGCGCCGCCGATGGTCCGCTCGAAGGACGGCACGTCGGCGAGGCGGCCCGGCCGGGAGGGAAGGAACGTGACCATGGACTCGCCAAGCGCGACGACATCGACCACATCGACGACGTCGGGGGCATTGCAGGGTCCGGTGACGGTCACGATCGTCGTAGCTCCTAGGTGATGCGGGGGAGGCGGCGGCTCCGTTGACCCCGCGTTGGCGAGATGTTAGACAGCGGTAAGCGATATACGCAATGCCGATTGCACATGTTGCAATGCATGCCCGTGCGGCGCATTACAGTGCGGCGCAGCCGAATCAGGGAGGTTCCATGGGCACCGAGAGCAGCGAGAGCGCGGGGGCGCTCGCCCGCCTGGCCACCGACCGGGTCGACGCCCGCTTCAAGGGCCTCCCGCCGGACGCCGACGGCCTCACGGTCGGCGAGCTGACCGCCGAGCGCCGCAACCTCTTCACCGGCGGCTTCACCACCCCCGTACTCACGCTCTCCGCCGAGCACCTCACCCACAACCTGGAGTTGATGGAGACGTACGCGGCCCGCCACGGCCTCTCCTTTGCCCCGCACGGCAAGACCTCCATGGCCCCCCAGCTCTTCCGGCGCCAGATCGACCACGGTGCCTGGGGCATCACCCTCGCGGTCCCCCACCAGGTGCGCGTGGCACGGCAGTTCGGCATCCAGCGCGTCTTCCTCGCCAACGAACTCGTCGACCCGTCCGCCCTGCGCTGGATCGCGTCGGAGCTGGCGGCCGACCCGGACTTCCGGTTCATCTGTTACGTCGACTCCGTGCGCGGAGTGGAGTTGATGGACGCGGCGCTGGCGGGGGCCGTGACCCGCCCGCTGGACGTGGTCGTCGAACTCGGCGCCGGTGAGGGCGCCCGGACCGGTGCGCGTACGGAGGCGGAGTGCGCGGCGGTCGCGGACGCGGTGGCCGCCGTACCGACGCTACGGCTGGTCGGGGTCGCCGGGTACGAGGGCGAGGTGCCGCAGGCAAACCCGGAGCGGGTGCGGACGTGGCTGCGGCGACTCGTCGCGCTGGCGGCGGACTTCGACAAGGCGGGCCGGTTCGCCGCCCCTTCCGTCGAGGAGATCGTGGTGAGCGCGGGCGGCAGCGCCTGGTTCGACGCGGTCGCCGACGTGTTCGTGGAGATCCCCGAACTGTCGCTCCCCGTACTGAAGTTGCTGCGCTCGGGCGCGTACGTCTCGCACGACGACGGCCACTATCGCCATGTCACCCCGTTCAACCGGGTCCCGGAGGAAGGGGCGTTGGAGCCCGCCTTCCGCCTCTGGACGCAGGTCGTGTCCCGCCCGTCCCCCGAGCAGGCCTTCGCGAACGCGGGCAAGCGCGACGCGGCCTACGACCTGGATCTGCCCTTCGCCCAGGTCGTACGGAGGGAGGGCACTGAGGAACGGCCCGCCACCGGCATCTCGGTCACCGGCCTCTCCGACCAGCACGCCTGGCTGCATACCGACCCCGGGGCGGATCTGGAGGTCGGCGACTGGCTGGGCCTGGGTCTGTCCCACCCGTGCACGTCCTTCGACAAGTGGCAGCTGATCCCGCTGGCCGAGGCGGACGGCACGGTCGTCGACTACATCCGCACGTTCTTCTAGGAGGCCGGGTATGGAAGAGCTGGTCATTCGGGACGCGGACGTCGTGGACGGCTCGGGCGGCCCGTCGTACCGCGCGGATGTGGTGGTCGACGGCGGCAGGATCGTCTCGATCGTCCAGGAGGCGGCGGCAGCGGGCTGTCAACGCCCAAGGGCGCGGAGGGAGTTGGACGCCTCCGGGCTCGCCCTCTCCCCCGGCTTCATCGACATGCACGCCCACAGTGACCTGGCCCTCCTCCGCGACCCCGACCACAGTGCGAAGGCCGCACAGGGGGTGACCCTCGAAGTCCTGGGCCAGGACGGGCTGTCGTACGCCCCGGTCGACGACCGCACCCTCGCCGAGGTCCGCCGCGCGATCACCGGCTGGAACGGCAACGGCGACGACATCGACTTCGACTGGCGGTCGGTGGGCGAGTATCTCGACCGGCTGGACCGGGGGTTCGGAGGGGAGGGCATCGCGGTCAACGCGGCCTACCTCATCCCCCAGGGGACGGTCCGCATGCTGGCCGTCGGCTGGGAGGACCGCGAGGCGACACCCCAAGAGCTGGACCGGATGCGGCAGTTGGTCGCGGAGGGGATGGAACAGGGCGCGGTGGGCATGTCGTCCGGGCTCACGTACACGCCCGGCATGTACGCCAAGGACTCCGAACTCACGGAACTGTGCCGGGTGGTGGCGCGGTACGGCGGCTACTACTGCCCGCACCACCGCTCGTACGGGGCGGGCGCGTTGGAGGCGTACGCGGAGATGGTGCAGCTGACGAAGGAGGCCGGCTGCTCGCTCCACCTGGCCCACGCCACGATGAACTTCGGCGTGAACGAGGGCAGGGCACCGGAGCTGCTGACGCTCCTGGACGAGGCGTTGGCGGCGGGGGCGGACCTGACCCTGGACACGTACCCCTACACACCCGGCTCCACAACGCTGGTGGCAATGCTGCCGAGTTGGGCGAGCGAGGGTGGCCCGGAAGAGATCCTCCGGCGCCTGACTGCCGACACGACCGCCGAACGCATCCGCCACCACATGGAGGTCATCGGCGCCGACGGCTGCCACGGCGTCCCCATCGAGTGGGACACGATCGAGATCTCGGGCGTGACGGACCCTGACCTCACGGGTTATGTGGGCCGCACGATCCAGGAGTCGGCGAACGCGCGAGCCGAGACCCCGTGGACGACGGCCCGCCGCCTCCTCCTGACCGACCGCCTGGGCACGACGATCCTCCAGCACGTCGGCCACGAGGAGAACGTCCGCACGATCATGCGCCACCGCGTCCACACGGGCGGCTCGGACGGCATCCTCCAGGGCACGAAACCGCACCCGCGCGCATACGGCACGTTCCCCCAGTATCTCGGCCGCTACGTAAGGGAGTTGGGGATCCTCTCCCTGGAGGAGTGCGTGGCCCACCTGACGTCACGCCCGGCGGCCCGCCTACGCCTCCCGGACCGAGGCCTGATCCGGGAGGGCTACCGAGCCGACCTGGTCCTCTTCGACCCGGCGACGGTGGCGGCAGGCTCCACCTTCGAAACCCCGCGCACCCTCCCGACGGGCATCCCGCACGTACTGATCGACGGCCGCTTCGTGATGGAGGACGGCCGCCGAACAGACGTACTGGCAGGCAAGTCGATCAGGCGAACCCCGCGCCCCTAAGGGGCGCGGGGAACTGCGCGACAAGCCACGACGGCGCAGCAGATCGCACCACTACCGCCCCACCCCCCACGGAGCGCTACGGCTTGGGCAGAACACACCCACTACGACTCAGATCCAACTTGTTGTCGAGCCCAAAGCAAGCCGGGATCTGGTAAGTCTCCTGCGCATAGTTGATGCCCTCACGAACAGTCACGTTGCCGCTCGCATCAACCTCACACGGGTTGTTGTCGGTGCACGTCTCGCCGTCCTCATTACCGGTGTTGTTGACGGCAACGACATTCCCCGTCGCGTTGTCGACAACCGGCGACCCCGAGGTACCCCCGATGGTCTGGCACGCGGAGGTGTAACGGACCGAGTCCTTCCAGGTCCACTCCCCCTCCTTCAGTCGATAGGCGAACCCATCGATGTTGCAGGCATACGTCTGCTTCCAGTACCCGGAGACGACCGTGATCGCCGTACCGGCGACCGGGTGGGTGTCGTTGAGGGTGAGCGGGCTGATGCCGTAGCTGCTGGCGATCTGCGCGTACGTGGTCGTGAGCTGGTAGATCGAGACATCCGTGTCGGTCATCGTCGCGTACGCGATCTTGCTGGCGCGCAGGGTGCCGACGCGGGTCGCTGCGGCGTTGAGCAGCCCGAAGGTACGGGTGGACGCCTGGTCGACGATGACCTCGCCGGCGGCCGGGAAGCCGGTCTCCAGGCAGTGCCCGTTGGACATGACCAGCGCCGGGTCGTCGGACTCGGAGCTGGGGAAGCGGACGAGCGAGCCGGAACAGTTGGAGAGCGAGACGGTGCCGGCGAAGTTGACGGCCTGGATGGCCGGCGCGGCAGCCGTCTTGACGGTGGCGCCCGTTGTGCCCGTGGTGCTCTTCCCGACGGACGCGGCCGTGTCGGCCTGCGCGGCGACCGCGGGTGCCGCGCCGGCCCCGGTGATCACCAGGGCTGTGAGCGCGGCAAGGAGAGGCTTGTTCATGTGGGGGTCCCCTCGTACGACAGAGCGACCGGAGATCTTCCGGCCGCTCACTTTTTGTCATGCGCATTGTGATGCGGGAGGGGTGGTTGAGGCAAGGAATTGTTTCCGGCCGGGAGTTGGCGGGTTTGCGCGCGGGCGACGGCGGCCACGACTTCTGCACAGGAGTCCTGCGCGGCACCGGTTGCGCGGTCAGCCGATACCGTCGTCCAGCAGCGCGGCCGACACCTGCTGGGCCAGCCACTGCTCGGTCTCGTTCCACGACCAGCGGCAGTCCGCCACGTACAGACGCCAGGAGGGGTGGCCGAGGAAGAACCACAGGATGTCGGTTGCGCGGCCCCGCGTCAGTCCCGCCCTCAGGGCGCCCAGTTCCTCCAACCGCCCGGCCACGACCGCGAGGGCCTCGCGGTAGACGCGGTTGGCGCGGGCGAGGGTTTCCGCGGCCGTCTCGTCCAGTGCGGCTGCCGTGTTCAGCACCTGGAGCAGGGCGAAGTACTGCTCGTTGTCGACCCGCACCCCATGCGTGGCGACAGCGACCGTTTCACGGGGGTCGCGGCAGGCGTTCACCGCCGAGAGGGTCTGGTCGACGATCGGGTCGCCGATGCCCTCGCTGATGAAGTGGGCCAGGATCGAGGCTTTGCCCCCGGTGCTCGCGTACACCGTGGGGACGGCCGTCCCGGACTCCCGCGCGATGTCGCCGACGGTGACCTTTCCATAGCCGCGTTCGAGGAACAGGCGCAGAGCGGCCTCAAGGATGGCCGCCCGCGTCTCCGCGGCCGTCTCGGCGCGTCTGCCGGCACGGTACGGGCGTGGCTGACCATGCGGCCTGCTGCTCATCTTTCCATCCTCCATCAACGCGCCCTGCTGGCGCGTGCTACTTTCGGCGTAGGCTTCCTATATCCAATACAGGAGCCCTCTACGCGGATGTTCACGCCCTGCGTGCCGATCCGGACGCCAGGGTGGCATCGCGCGGCAGACACATCCAAAAGTCAGGAGTCACGACCATGGACGTCGAGCGGCGCACGCCGGCCAACACAGCCATTGTGCTCATCGACTACATCACCGGGTTCGCGAACATCTTCCGGTCGCAGACCATCGAGGCGAACGTCAACGGTGCTGTCGCGCTGGCGAAGACGGCGCTCGGCTTCGGTGCGCCGCTGATCGTCACCAGCGGCCCCGAGGGCGATCCGCGAGGAGGGCTGTATCCCGAACTCCGGTCCGTCATCGGCGAGCACCCGGTGATTCACCGTTCCGGTTCGTTCGATGCCTTCGACTTCCCGGGCTTCGCCCAGGCGGTAGAGGACTCAGGCGTCAGGCACCTGGTGCTTGCCGGACTGATGACGGACGGGTGCGTGCATCACACGGCGCTCGGCGCGCTTCGGCGGGACTACTCGGTCTCAGTGGTCGTCGACGCGACAGCGGACGAGAACCCGGAGATCCACCAGGCTGCCCTTACCCGGCTCACGCAGCTCGGCGTAGTTCCGCGGAGCTGGCTTTCCCTGGCTGCCGAGTTCCAACGTACGTACGAGAACTTCGACACCTTGCCGGTATTCATGGACCTGTTGCAGACCCAAGCACCGAAGTACGCGATGAGCCTGGCGACGCTGGCACCTGCCCCGCAGGTAGCGCCCTAGCCTGACCCTGGCCTCGATCGTTCATGAGGGGCCGTCGGCTTGCCGACGGCCCCTTCGTGATGGCAGCCGGCAGGGGTTGGGAGGCTGCGGCAGGTGAAAACCGCCTTGGTCGCGACACCGGCCAAGCACGAGGAACTCATGGACCGGCTGGTGGACGCACTGTGCCCGGACCTGGGGCATGAAGGCCTGTGTCCCATCCCCTGGGCAAGGCACAGCGTGAACGGCGTTTCCCTCTCCGCGAAGAAGACACTGACGCTTACCCCGCAAGCACAGACGCGGAAGTCACAGGCACGGACGCGGACACTGCGGACCGTCGTCTGCGCGGGCCAAAGGCAGGAACAGCACCGGGCGGCCGGACCACTCGACACGCGTGTCTCCCAAGGACGCGACGAACGCGGCCCGGTCGCAGCCGATGACGAAAGGCCAGCCCCGGCACGTCCAGATAGACCTTCACCGCCTCGCAGACCGCGAGGACCGTCTCCTCCGAGCAGCGGTCGAGGTCGTCGACGAAGACGACGAGCAGCCGGCGCGGTTCGTACTCCGCCGAGTCGGCCCACTCGGTGGCGAGGTCGCGCAGCGCGTCCCGCATCTCGTTGCGGGCCTTGGGATCGACGGACAGGTCACGCCAGAACTGGTCGACGAGCCCGGCCGCGCCGAACGGCGCCGAGGCGATGGTGAGCGTCTCCCGCAGGGCCCGTATCAAGGTCCCGCGTTCGGACGCGCCGTGGATCATCCGCCGCACCAGTCGCCGGTCGAACTTCATCAGCACCGACTTGATGAGCCCTTCCAGCGCGTCGCCACCGGAGGAGGTCCAGGCGTTGTACCAGACGATCTCGACGTCCTGACGCTGCCGCAACTCGGCCTCGACGAGCCGCATGAGGCTGCTCTTGCCCATCCCCCACCCGGCGTCGACGGCAAGCGTGAAGGGGGTCGCGGTCCGGGAGTCGTGCAACAGCCGGGCCAGCTCCCGCGCGGCCCGCCCGGCACCCAGCAGATCATCCTCCGGCACGGTCACGGGCTCGTCGTTCAGCAGCGAGAGCCTCATGCGTCCGGCCGCTCCCTTCCCTCTGATCGAGAAGGTCAACATACCCAGGGTCAGGGCATCTTGGGATCGTCACGGTGGCTGCACACGGCGTGCCAGCCTGCGGCCCCATGCCTGGCTCGGTGCTTCGACGTAACGGTGGGTCAGCAGACACAGGGGCAGCAGCACGGCGAAGAACGCGACTTCGAGCGCAGGACTGTCCTGCCGCCGTCGGCCGATCGTGCTGTCGATCACGGCCAGCGGCACCGGATGCAGCAGATAGACCGAGTAGCTGATCGTTCCCAGTCCGGTCAGCATCCGCGGTATGCGCCGACGGCGGGACAGCAGTCCGGCGCCGAAGGTCAGTACAGCCAGCAGGAACGCGACGATCCAGCCGCGCCGGGTGAAGTGGTCGCCGTCGCCGTACCAGTACGCACTCCCTACAGCACAGGCAACCACTGTGACGGCGGTACCGGCCGCACGGCGCCAGGTGCTCTGACCGTTCTCGGCACGGTGGACGGCGGTGCCGAGGAACATCACGGCGAGGATCACCAGGTCCTCCCACAGCGGGACCGTGCCGTTGAACGGGACCAGGACGAGCGCCAGCACCCCGCCCAGGACACCCCCGAATACCCGGAGCACGGGTGACGCGGCGCTCGCACAGCAGATGGCGACCCCCATGGCGATCGACGCGAACACGATCAGCGGGCCGGTGCCGACCAGTCCGGACAGGGCAGAGGACGGCAGCGCCACCCCTGCCATCACACTCGCGGCGGCGAGCACTGCCAGGACGACCGCGACCGCCGCGGACCGCCCGTGAAGGCGGACCGTGAAAAGAGCCACGACCAGCAGGTAGAAGGACATCTCGTACGAGAGCGTCCACAGGACGAGCAGGAGACTGGGCGTCCCGAGCAACTCCTGGAGCATGGTGGCGTGGGCCACCGCCACGGTGACCACGCTCTGTTGGCCGAAGTCACGTATCTCCGCGATGCCCAGGAGGTCGAGGGCGAGGAGCGCGGTGACGACAGCCGCCCACAGCGGGTACACGCGGAAGATTCGTCCGATCCAGAACGTCCGGACGCAGCCCCGGCGCTCCAGCGATGCGGGGATGATGTAGCCACTCACCAGGAAGAACACCATGATGCCGTAGCGGCTGGTGTTGAACTGCGGCATCAGCTCCCGCCGGAAGTCCGCCATGAAGGTGTACGAGGAGTGGTCGAACACCACGACGAGTGCGGCGAGGCCGCGCGACGCGTCCAGCCAGCCCAACCGCGATGCGGGGGAGGGCGAGCGCGCCGGTGAAGCAGGAACGCGGGGTGGGGATTGCATGCGTGGCCAGAGTCCTCTTCGGTGAGATGTCCGCCGGGCTCGCCGTGCGGCGGGGGCATCACCGAGTTCAGTGGCCGGTGCATTGTTCGGCAGTACCGTTCTGGCGGCTGAACAATGAACCGGCGACTGGCGGGGGTGAGTTGTGGCGGGGCGTCGTGAGATGCCGGTGGATCCGGCGGCGGGTCCGGTGCAGCGGTTCGCGTTCGAGTTGCGCAAGCTGCGGGCGGAGGCGGACGGGATCACCTACCGGTCGCTGGCTCAGCGGGCGGGCTACTCGGTGACCGCGCTGTCGCAGGCTGCGGCCGGCGAGCAGTTGCCGACGCTGCCGGTGGCCCTGGCCTATGCCGGGGCGTGCGGTGGAGACCTGGCGGAATGGGAGGCCCGGTGGAAGGAAGCGGTGGAGGAGTCCGCCGGTGACGACTCCCGGGACGACGACGGATCGCTCACGCCGTACCGGGGTCTGGCTCGGTTCGAGCCCGGGGACAGCGGCCTGTTCTTCGGCCGGGAACAGCTCACCGCCGACCTGCTCGACCTGCTGCGCCGCCGACGGTTCGCCGCGGTCTTCGGCCCCAGCGGCAGCGGCAAGTCCTCCCTGCTGCGGGCCGGCCTGTTACCCGTCCTCCGGCACGCTCAGGAGCCCGGCCTGCGCCCGGCCGCGATCCGGATCCTGACACCGGGCGAACGCCCGGCCCGCAGCCACGCCCCTCTCCTCGCGCCCGCGACTCCCCGCGACGGCAGCGCAGGGCCGGACACTTTCGTGATCGTCGACCAGTTCGAGGAGGTCTTCACTCTCTGCCACGACGCGGCCGAACGCACCCGCTTCATCGATCTGCTGCTGACGGCCCGGCAGCCCGGGAGCCGTCTGCGGGTGCTGCTGGCGGTGCGCGGCGACTTCTACGGCCGCTGCGCCGAGCACCGCGACCTGGCCGACGCACTGCGCGATGCCAACCTCCTGGCCGGAGCGATGAGTCGGGCGGAACTGCGCGATGCCGTCGTCAAGCCGGCCGCGGCTGCCGGACTGACCGTGGAACGCGCCCTCACCGCCCGGCTGGTCACGGAGGTCGCCGACGCGCCGGGTGGGCTGCCCCTGCTGTCCCACGCGCTGCTGGAGACCTGGCGCCGCCGCCGCGGCAAGACACTGACCATGACGGGGTACGAGGCGGCCGGATGCCTGGACGGCGCGATCGCCAAGACCGCCGAGCAGATCTACGGCCGGTTCACCGCAGACCAGGCGGCTGCCGCCCGCCGGGTGTTGCTGCGCCTGGTCATTCCCGGTGACGGCACGCCCGACACCCGCCGTCCCGTCGGACGCGCGGAACTGACCGGCACCGGCCGGGACGACACCACCCAAGTGGTGGAGGCACTCGCCGGGGCGCGGCTGCTCACCCTGGACGGCGACAGGGTCGAGATGGCCCACGAGGCCCTGATCACGGCCTGGCCCCGGCTGCGCGGGTGGATCGAGGAAGACCGCGAACGCCTGCGTGTGCACCGGAACCTGACCGAAGCGGCCCACGCCTGGCAGGACCTGCGCCGCGAAAAGGGCGCTCTGTACCGGGGAAGCCGACTCGCCGCCGCCCAGGAACACTTCGGCGGCGCACCGCGCGAGGACCTGACCGACCTGGAGCGCGCCTTCCTCCACGCCGGACTCGACCACGAGCAGAAGGGCCGTCGCCGGTACCGGCTGGTGCTCACCGCGGTCACCGCCGCCCTGTGTCTAGCCCTCGTCGCCGCCGGCCTCGCCGTGGGGCAGTGGCAGAGCGCGGTCGCCGCCCAGCGCCTGGCCGAGTCCCGGCAACTGGCCGCCCAGTCCAGCGCACTGCTGGACTCCGAACCCGACCTCGCCGCACTACTCGCCGTCCATGCCTACCGGACCAGCCCGACCCGCGAAGCCACCGCCGCCCTCTATGCCGCCGCGGCGCTACCACCGCGCAAGAGTCTGATCAGCGGCACCGAACCGGTGGATTCCCTCGCCCTCAGCCCGGACGGCCGCACCGTCGCCGCCCACAGCACGGACGGCGGAGTACGGATCTGGAGTCTGCCGGAGGGCCGGCTCCGGCACACGTTCCCCGGCCGAAGCACCGGCGAGGTCACGACCGCGGCGTTCAGCCCCGACGGCCGCACCCTCGCTGTCTCCACCGGCGGGGCGATAGGCATGTGGGATCCGGCCACCGGCAGGAAACGCGGCACCCTCACCATCCCCGGCGGTTCGGTACGTGGGATCGCCTTCAGCCCTGACGGTCGTACCGTGGCCGCCGCCTCCGCGACGGCTGTACGGCTGTGGGACGTGGCCACCGGCCGCAAGCGGCAAGGCTTCACCGGCCACCCCGACCCGCAGGCGGTCGCCTTCGGCCCTGACGGAAGTACCGTCGCCGCGGTGAGCCTCGGCGGACTGGTGCGGGTGTGGGACGTGGCCACCGGCCGCACCCGGACCGCCCACGACGGCCGGATCGACGGCCAGGTGGTGGCTCTCAGCCCGGACAGCCGAACCTACGCGGTTGTGCGCGCCGACGGTTCGGTGCAACTGCGGGAGACGGCCACCGGCATCGTCCGGCGCACCGTCCGGGACGGTCCCACCGGGTTGCACGAGGTGACCTTCGCGCCCGGCGGCCGGACCCTCGCGATCCCGGGTCAGGGGGACAAGGTGCGGCTGTGGGACACCGCTTCCGGCACCGCGCGGGGCACCGTGACCACCGGTCACCACGGGCGGGGGGCCATGGAAGTGGCGCTCAGCGCGGACGGCCGCACCCTGGTCACCGGCAGCAACCTGGACCCCGCCGTCCGCGTCCACGGCCTGCCCGCCGATCCCCCACAGACCACTCTGCCCGGCCCTGCCGGCACGTACATCGCCGACATGGCATTCGGTCCGGACGGACGGACGATGGCGACGGTTCGCCAAGGGCCGCCCGGCCGTGGGTCGGTCGAGCTTTGGGATGTCAGGACCGGCGGTCGCGAGGCCGCACTGGCGCTCGACACCGACCCGGCACCCGGAGGAAGGCAACTGCCCTTCACGGCTTCCCGCCTCGGGGCCGTGGGGTTCAGCCCGACCGGGCGCGCCCTGGCCGTCAGGACCGTGCGAAAAGGGCGGACAGAGGTGGTCGAGGTCCGGGACGTGGCCACGGGCCGTCTTCGCCAGAGCCGTGCCCTGGGCGCCGTCGGCACGGCGGTCTTCAGCCCCGACGGGACGCGGCTCGCCATCCTCGGCGTGGAGGGATCGGTGTGGATCTGGCACCTTTCAACCGGCGTACTTCGCACCGCCCGCAACGGCCACGGCGAACCCGTCCGGGCGGTGGCGTTCAGTCCGGACGGCCGCACACTCGCCGTCGTGGACATCGAGGCCGACGGCGAGCAGATCACGCTGCTCGACGCAGCAACCGGCCGCACCCAGCGCACCATCGACCCGGGCGCCCGGAGCCCGCTGTCCCTGGCGTTCGGCCCGGACGGACACATGCTGGCCACCGTGGCCGGCGGCAACGGACTGGTGAAGACATGGGATGCGCGCACCGGTCAGCTCCAAGACAGCTTCAGTGTCAGTGGTCAGGCGGCGTCGCCGGCTTTCAGCCCCGATGGACGCACCCTGGCCATAAGCACCGTAAGAGGAGTCCAGCTGTGGGACCTCGCCACCAGCCAGACCAGAAGCACCCTGCCGACCGGCTCGTTCGCAGCAGTGGCGTTCAGCCCGGACGGACGGACCCTGGCCATCGGCACGGGCGACTCCGTCGGCCTGTGGAACGTCGACCTGCCCGACCCGGCCCGCGCGATCCGCAACATTTGCGAGGCCGTCGACGCCTCTCTCACCTCTCAGGAACAGTCCCGCTACCTGCACGGGCAGTCCGCGGATGCCGGCTGCCAGACTGCCGTGAGATAGGACCTCATCGATACTCAAAAGTCATGAGCGCGGACATGGACACTGCGGACCGTGGTCGGCGCGGGCCAAGGGCAGGAACAACACAGGCCGGGCGGCCCACTCGACACGCGTGTCTCCTGCGGAGGCGACGAACGCGTACGGTTCACCGGCCCGGAGCCGCATGACCGCTTCCCACTGACCATGGTCGAGCCACCGGAAGGCACGTTCGGTGTCCTCAGGATCGAACGCGGACAGCAGCACGCGCACGGCGAGGCGCATCCATACCAGCGCCTGCTCCGGAGTATCGGCTGCTTTCGTCCGGAGTCCCGTCCCACCGATACCGCCGTCCGCCATCGAGTACGCGGTGAACTCGCACCACCAGCCAGGACGACCGACGGACGCGGGGCGGTGCATCAGGCTGCGGCACATGTCGCCTCCTGGTCGGCATCACGGCGCACGAAGACAACGGGGGCGACGGCCAGTACGTACCGGACGTCGCCGTCACAGATCGTGTACGTGTACGTCTCGTGCCCCGCGAGCCGCAGCAAGGCCCGGGCATGCTCCCAGCCGTCGGACATCCACGCCCGCACCGGAGCGGCGGCCGGCGGATCGAGCTGGTCCGCGATGTGCCCGGCCCGCCGTAGCAGCCAAAACATGGCGAGCCAGGCGGAGTTGGAGCGACAGCGGCCGAGCCCGTACAGCGAGCGACCCGAGACGGCGTACGCCACACAGTCGGCGTCGAAGGCGGCGGACGGCGCGACCGGTTCGCCGGGCGGCGCGGACCTCGGCGCACTCAACACGCCGCATCCCCACGGTTGATGACCAGATGAGCCCAGACCGTCTTGCCGGTCTCCCTGGGTCGCACGCCCCACGCGTCGGACAGCCCCTCGACGATGACGAGCCCGCGCCCGTCGCAGTCATCGAGGTCCGTATCTCGTCTCTCAGGCATCCGCCACTGGAACGAGTCGGACACCTCGACGATCAGCACGCCGTCCCGGCGACGCAGCCCCACCTCGAAGAACTCGCCGATCCCCTTGGCGTGCACGACGGCATTGGCCGCCAGCTCACCCACGATCGACTCGGCGTCGTCGGCCAGTTCGCCGAGGAGCCAGAGGGTCAATATCGCGCGGACATGGTCCCGGGCGACCGGCACCGAATCCTTGCGTAACCGGAACCTGTTGCTGTGCGTGCGCCCGGACATGGGTCCCCCAAGGGTGCGTGGACAGGCGGGATCTGAATCACCCACCGCCCTCAAGCAAGTGCGGAGCGTGACGCATTGAAGCTAGACCTCAACCCACTCAACTTGCAACAGATCTTTGGATGTAATTTTGCAACCTGAGCCTGGATGCAACGACCTGGCGTGTACGGTCCGTTACCGTGCAGACTGGCACGGAGGTGAAGGGGGGCAGCATGCCCGCAGGTGGAAAGCCCACGGTGCGCAGCCGGCGCCTTGGCGCCACGCTCAGGCAGTACCGGCTCGCAGCTCGACTCGACCAGGAGCACGCCGCCGAGGTGCTGGGGTGCTCCAAGGCGAAGATCAGCCGAGTTGAGACGGGCATCAGCGCGGCCCGCGTGGGAGACGTGCGCGTCCTGCTCGACCTGTACGAGGTTGAAGACCGCAACGTCTATCTGAAGCTTGAGCAACTCGCGCGGGACTCCAACAAACGAGGTTGGTGGCTCAAGTACCCCCAGGCGTCGGACAAGGAGTGGTACGCCGACTTCGTCTCCATGGAAGCGGACGCCACCTACATCCGCACGTACCACCCGGTGTTCATCCCCGGCTTGCTACAGACGGGCGACTACGTCAGGACCCTCGTAAGTTCAGGTCCGACCACGAGTACCCCCGAGGCCATCGACGAAATGGTGACGGTTCGGCAAACTCGTCGACAGCTCATCGAGGAGGGCGGCACGCAATACGCCGCCGTCATCTGGGAACCCGCGCTCACCGCCCCCATGCCGTCCGCGAAGATTCACAGTGAACAATTGCTCCACATTCTCAACGTCGCACAGCGGCAGAATGTAAGCATTCAGGTGCTGCCGTTCTCCGAGTGGCGGGCCGCACACCTGACATCCCACTTCGTGATGTTCAGCTTCGGGCCGGAACCGGCACCTGAAGCCGTCGCGTACGACACCACGACGAGCACGGTGGTCCTCGAAGATCTGAACGAGATGGCCTACCACGCGCGGATCTTCGAATCCCTGAGATCTGCCGCACTACCCCCGAACCAAAGCCTGGCCTTCATCAGGAAAGCGATCGAGGAAGTCCAGGATGGAGAGAAGGAAGCGGAATGAAGAATCAGGACATTGTCACCGAATTCACAAAGTCCAGTGCCTCAACTGCGAATGGCGCAGACTGCGTAGAAGTCGCCCACACCGCCGACGGAGGCCGAGCGGTACGTGACAGCAAGGACCCTCAAGGCCCAATCCTCTTCTTCGCCCCGACGGAGTGGAATGCCTTCAGCACCGGCGTCAATGACGGAGAATTCGGCGGCTGAGGGCCGCGAAGCAGTGGGGTGGCCGACCACGAGGAAGTGGCCGGCCCCAAGACCGGAGACACGGATGAAAGGCATCTGCCAAAAATTTGGCGTATGCCACCGTGGGCACCTCGCCGCCCCCATGTGGTGGAGGCTCCCGGAGTTGCAAGAAGAGGGTCGGGCAGAAGACTGGCGTTGTCAAGTCATGGAGGTTACTGGGTGACCAGCCTGGCTGCGTGGGTGGGCGTGGACTCGAGAGGTCCCGCATCTTTGTACATTGCCACAGACAGCAGAATCTCCTGGGGCAATACTCATTCCTGGGACAGTGCAAGGAAAACTTTCGCCTGCCACGAGTCCCCAGACATTTTCGGCTACGTAGGATACGTATTCTTCCCTGCACTGTTCCTCCCCACCGTCATTGAAATACTCAGCCTGGAGGAGGCCAGGGAAAACAACAGCGTGACCACTCGCCAAGAATACCTGCGCAGCATTATCGAGCACGTCTGGTCCAGCTTCCCCCCAAAGGAACGGTACGATCTTTCAATCGTTCATGCGACACGAGTGGGCGAAGGCGTCCGCTGCGAATTCGGCTTCCAGATACTCAAACTTGATGCCAAATCCGGCACAGTAGAATCTGAACGAATTGAAATACCTACCAGCAGCTCACACTTGACTTTTCTCGGCAGCGGGGAAGGCCACCTGAAGAGCGCGTCGGCCAAGTGGGCTGAATCCGACTCCGGCGGCACCAGTCGAGCCCAATTCAGTTCCTTCTGCGACGCACTAAAGGAGAGAAAAGACAGGCGCAGCGGCGGAGCACCGCAACTGGTTGCCCTCCACAGAAAGAATCCTGGCATTACACTTGGGGTTTCCTGGGATGAAGGATTCTACATAAACGGAATGGCCATCCAAGAAGGGGTGTCGGTCCAAGGGATTTCTTGGATGAACCGACTCTTCGAGCGCGTTGGAGTAGAGCATAAGCGGCTCCCTGGTGCTCAAGTCCACGCTGACCGCAGATGAAGGTCTGAGGATCCGGCGGGCACGGGTCTCGGCCTCCTGGACCCGGTACGGGATCCCGCTGCGGTTCCACCTCGGGGGCCCCGGCGGATGCGAAGGCGACGATCTCCAGGTCCTGAGTCACCCCGGCAGCAAGCCACCCACCCGCCACACCCACGTCCCCTCCGCGCCCCGCCCCCGTCCCACGTGGCGGATAACACGAAGCCCCACGCATTACGGCCCCGTAAACTCACCGCCATGCAGCTGATCCAGTCGACCAAGCTAGCCAACGTCTGTTACGAGATCCGGGGCCCGGTTCTCGAAGAGGCGATGCGGCTGGAGGCGGCAGGGCATCGCATTCTCAAGCTGAACACCGGCAACCCGGCCGCCTTCGGCTTCGAGGCTCCGCCCGAGATCCTGGAGGACATCCTCCGCAACGTGTCGTCGGCCCACGGCTACGGCGACGCGAAGGGACTGCTGGCCGCGCGCCGGGCGGTCGTCATGCACAACCAGACCCTCGGCATCGAGACGGACGTCGAGCACGTCTTCGTCGGCAACGGCGTCTCCGAGCTGATCGTGATGGCGATGCAGGCCCTGCTCGACGACGGCGACGAGGTGCTCGTCCCGGCCCCCGACTACCCCCTGTGGACGGCGGCGGTCTCCCTCTCCGGCGGTACGGCGGTCCACTACCGCTGCGACGAGCAGGCCGACTGGATGCCGGACCTCGCGGACATCGAGCGCAAGGTCACCGACCGCACCAAGGCGATCGTCATCATCAACCCGAACAACCCGACGGGCGCGGTGTACGACGATGCGATGCTCCGGGGCTTGACCGACATCGCCCGGCGCCACAACCTCCTCGTCTGCTCGGACGAGATCTACGACAAGATCCTGTACGACGGCACCACGCACACCTCGACCGCGAAGATCGCCCCCGATCTCCTCACGCTCACCTTCAACGGCATGTCGAAGGCGTACCGCGTCGCCGGTTACCGGGTCGGCTGGATGTCGATCTCCGGCCCCCGCGCGCACGCCGACTCCTACATCGAGGGCCTGACGATCCTGGCGAACATGCGCCTGTGCGCGAACATGCCGGGCCAGCACGGTGTCGTCGCCGCGCTCAGCGGGCGCCAGACGATCAACGACCTGGTGCTGCCGGGCGGGCGGCTCAAGGAACAGATGGACGTCGCGTACGAGCTGCTCACCCAGATTCCGGGCGTGACGTGTGTACGACCCAAGGGCGCGCTCTATCTCTTCCCTCGCCTCGACCCGAACGTCTTCAAGATCAAGGACGACCGGCGGATGGTCCTGGACCTGCTCCGCCGCGAGAAGATCATGGTCGTGCACGGTACGGGCTTCAACTGGCCCGAGCAGGATCACTTCCGCGTCGTGACGCTGCCCACGGTCAGCGATCTGCGCGACGCGGTGACCCGTATCGGCACGTTCCTGGACGGCTACAGCCAGCCGTAGTAGTCGGGGGCTCACCCTCCGCGACCGGGGTCAACTTTAGACAGAATCTAAGCTAGGATGGTTTCCTGTCAGCGCACAGGAGGCCATCTCCCCATGTACGAACCGATCCGCACCCCGTCGGTCCACAGCACGCTGGCCGGCGCCGCCCCGGACTTTCCCCACCGGTCGCGCGAGGAAGAGCTGGACATTCAGCTGGCCGGTCACCTCGCCGCGCTCCTCACCGCGACCGATGAGCTGCGCGCCGTCGCGCCCTCCGCCGACCTGGACACGGCTGCGGAGCGGCTCACCGCCGAGGTGAGCAGGTTGCGGCGTGGGCGTACGCCCGCTCGCGCATCGGCGCCCCGCAGCGCCGCGCCCGAAGTCACCGCGCTGCACCGGCGGGCCCACGCCCTCGCCGGGCGAGCCCTGGTCGTCGCGGCCTCGCGGGCCGACACGGCCGCCGCGATCCTCGCCGCCGAACGTATGGACGCCCACGCGGAGGCCAGCGGGCCTCGCGCGCTCGCGTCCCGCTAGCCCCCTCCGGGGCTCCCCCTACGGCCCCGGTCCGCGCGCTCCCAGCGACGTGCGGACCGGGTGCCACGCACTGCGTTGGCTTGAGCGGGGGTTCTTGTTGCGCCGGGTTGTGAAGTGCCGTTAGTTGCGGTGCGGTGCGGTGCGCCGTGGGGGCTTCTGTTGTGTGCGGCTGCGGGTTGTCTGTGGCTGGTCGCGCAGTTCCCCGCGCCCCTTAGGGGCTACCGCCCCTCAGGGGGGTGCAGTCCCTCAGGGGGGTGCAGTCCCCCGCGTTGGCTGGAATCCGTTGCGTTCCGGGACCGGTGCTTCACTCGCCGTTCATCCTTTTAATCAGGGAACGTTGGATTCCGGGAGCACGCTCCCGGCGTGAGACGAATCGCAGGGATTGTCCTCGCGGTCCTGCTGATCGGCGGCGTGGTGGCAGCTGTCGTGGCGGGCCGGGACAACGGGGACCAAGGCACGGCAACGAAGACCGTGCACGGAGTTATCGGGTCGGAGAAGGCCGAGTTCTTCGCCGATCCCGACGTGGTGAAGGCCCTTGCCGCCAAGGGCTACACCGTGCGGACGGAGACCTCCGGGTCGTGGGCCATGGAGGGTCTCGACCTCAAGGACTACGACTTCGCGTTCCCGTCAAGCCAGGCCCCCGCCGACGAACTGGCCGCCAAGTACAAGGCACGCCAGCCCCTCCCGAGGCCCTTCTACTCGCCGCTCGTCGTCGTGGCCCACCGCAACGCCGCCGAGGTGCTGGCCGCCAACGGACTCGCCACGCTCGACCAGGGGCAGCATCGCGGCACCCTCAAGATGGCCGCCTACGTCAAGGCAGCGGGCGACGACCGCACCTGGCAGCAGCTCAAGGGGGCTGAGAAATACGGGGAGTTGACCGGCACCCTCTACATCGCCTCCACCGACCCGGAGAGTTCCAGCTCCGGTGCCCTCTACCTCGCCGCGACCAGCTACGTGGCGAACGGCGGCCGGGTCGTGTCGAGCAGCGCCGACGTGAACCGCACCGCACCCCTCATGCACAAGCTGATCAGCGTCCAGGGCGCCCAACAGCCCAGCTCCGACGCGGCGTTCCGGGACTTCGTGAGCGGCGCCGGCAATCCGCTGGTGCTGGTGTACGAGTCACAGGTCGCCTCCCTGCTCGGCGACAACAGCGGTCAGCAGAGCGCCGGTGACCTCACCGTCCTCTACCCCGACACCACGGCCAACAGCGACCACAGCGTCGTACCGCTGACCGAGGAGGGCCGTGCGCTCGGTGAACTCCTCAGCGACGACCCGGTGTTGCGCAAGCTCGCCGTCCGGCACGGGTTCCGGCCGCAGGGCGACGCCGCCGAGTTCGTCGCGGCCACCGCGGCCGACGCCGCCTACCTCAACCAGAAGCTGACCGGCGTCCGGCAGGCGCCCGTGCCCACCTCCGCGGTGCTGCGCGAGATGGCGCGCCGGGCCCGGAGCCAGTCGTAACCAGGGGGAATCGCACGTGAACTACCAGAAGTCGAACCAGGATCCGAACCAGAATCCGGGCCAGAATCCGGTCTACGCTCCGAATCAGAACAGCAGTCAGAACACCAGCCTCAGCGGCGACGACGTCTTCACCCTCACCGCGCCCGAGCCCGTCGCGGCCGTGCCGCGCGAGAAGGCCGGCGGGCTCGTCCCCGTCGACGACAGTGTCCGTACGGACATGGCCCGCAAGGCCGCCGAGTACGTCGGACAGCTCGCCTCCCTCGACGCCCGCTCGCCCGAGTTCGCGGGCCGGGTGGGGGAGATCACCGGCCTGGGTGCTGGTGAGATGCGAACCGCCGCCGCGCAGTCCAATCGCATGCTGGAACGGGCCGTGCGCAGCCTGCCCGGCAAGGGCGGGGACGCCCAGTCGCTGGTCGCGGGCTCGCTCGTCGAACTCCGGCGCGTGGTCGAGGACTTGGACCCGCGTGACCTGCCCGCCGGCAAGGGGCGCAAGCTGCTGTCCAGGCTGCCCGGGGGCAACAAACTGCGCGACCACGTCGCCAAGTACGCCTCCTCGCAGGCGACCTTGAACAAGATCGTGGGCTCGCTGCGCGGCGGACAGGACGAGCTGCGCAGAGACAGCGCGGCCCTCCAGACCGAACGCGTCCGCCTCTGGGAGACCATGGGCAAGCTCCAGGAGTACGTCGTCCTGACCGAAGCCCTGGACTCCGCCGTCGAACAGCACATCGGCAGCCTGGAGTTGACCGATCCGACGGCCGCCGACCACCTCCGCGCCGACGTCCTCTTCCCGGTCCGGCAGAAGCACCAGGACCTGCTGACCCAGCTCGCGGTGTGCGCGCAGGGCTACCTGGCCATGGACGTCGTACGCCGCAACAACGACGAGCTGATCAAGGGGGTCGACCGCGCGGCCACCACGACCGTGTCCGCGCTGCGCATCTCCGTGATGCTGGCGTCCGCCCTCGACAACCAGAAGAAGGTCATCGAGCAGGTCAACGCGTTGCGCGGCACGACCGAGGACCTCATCCGGGGCAACGCCGAGATGCTCGCCACGCAGAGCGGCGAGATCCAGCGGATCGC
Source organism: Streptomyces sp. GQFP (assembly GCF_021545335.1). Classification (GTDB taxonomy): domain Bacteria; phylum Actinomycetota; class Actinomycetes; order Streptomycetales; family Streptomycetaceae; genus Streptomyces. The sequence continues at coordinate 3,336,742 of NZ_CP089312.1, forward strand.
CGCCGACCCGGCCGTGGGGGCGGAGACCCTCCGAACGGCCTTCCAGCAGATCTACCGCACCCTCGACACCATCGACACCTACAAGGTCCAGGCGACGGAGGCGATGGCGGCGACCGTGGAGTCGCTGACCTCCGAACTCCAGCACGCCAGCGCCTACTTGGACCGCAGCCGCGCGCAGAGCGCGCTCGACGGGGGCCAGATATGAGCATCAGACGCCGACTGGCCGCCGTCGCACTCGCCGCCACCGCCCTCCTGACGGCCTGCACGGCACAGCAGGAGCCCGAGGAGCTCTTCGACAACGGCTCCCCCGAACCCGGCACCCTCCGCGTCCTCGCCTCCAGCGAGCTGTCCGACATGACGCCCGTCCTCGACAAGGTCGAGAAGGACACCGGCATCAAGGTCCGGCCCACCTACATGGGCACCCTCGACGCCATCGACATGCTGGCGAACGGGAAGACGGACGGGCGGTACGACGCCCTGTGGCTGTCCTCCAACGACTATCTGCGGCTGCGTCCCGACGCGGCGAAGAAGGTCGTGTCCGAGACGCCGATCATGTCGAGCCCGGTCGCCATCGGCGTAAAGCCCGCCACCGTCAAGGAGTTGGGCTGGCAGCCGGAGCAAGTCACCTGGTCCCAGGTGGAGCAGGCGGTACGGGACGGCAAGCTGACGTACGGCATGACCGACCCGGCGCGCTCCAACTCCGGCTTCTCCACGCTGGTTTCGGTGGCCTCGGGGCTGTCCGGAGCGCAGTCCGCGCTCACCGACGCGGATGTGCAGAAGGCGTCGCCGCGCCTGAAGGAGTTCTTCAAGGGGCAGAAGCTGACGGGCAGTTCGTCGGGCTGGCTGGCCGCCGCATACGACCGGCGCGGCACCGTGGACGCCCTGCTCAACTACGAGTCCGTCCTCAAGGGCATCCCGGAGCTGACGGTGATCCGCCCGCGCGACGGAGTCGTCACCGCCGACTACCCGATCACCTCCCTCGCGTCGACCGACGCGGCGACCCGCGAGGACGTCCGCCGGCTGACGGAGGCCCTGCGCACCCCGGCGACCCAGCGCCAGATCACGAGCACGACCCACCGCCGTCCGGTCGTCGCCTCCGTACCGCCCGCGACCGGCCTCGACACCTCCCGCCGCCGCGAACTCCCCTTCCCCGGCAGCCGATCGGTGGCCGACGGTCTGCTCGACGCGTACGAGAACAAGCTGCGCCGTCCCTCGCGGACCGTGTACGTCCTCGACACCTCGGGCTCGATGGACGGCGACCGTCTGGCCGGGCTGAAGGAGGCGCTGAACGGGCTCGTCGGCGACTTCCGGCACCGCGAGGAGGTCACGCTGATGCCGTTCGGGTCGGACGTGAAGAGCGTGTCGACGCATGTCGTGAACCCCACCGATCCGCAGACCGGGCTCGACGCGATCCGCCGGGACAGCGACGCCCTCGAAGCGGAGGGCGACACCGCGATCTTCACCTCGCTGGAGAAGGCGTACGAGCAACTCAGCGCCGACCGCGACATGTTCACCTCGATCGTGCTGATGACGGACGGCGAGAACACGGCGGGCGCGAAGGCCGACGACTTCGACGACTTCTACCGCCAACTCTCCTCCAGGCAGCGGGAGATCCCCGTCTTCCCCATCCTCTTCGGCGACTCCGACCGCGCCGAGCTGACGCACATCGCCGAGCTGACCGGCGGCCGTCTCTTCGACGCCCAGAAGGGCTCGCTCGACGGCGCCTTCAAGGAGATCCGTGGCTACCAGTAGATTCGTGGGGTTTCTGGAGTCCCGGAAGAACATCGCCGGGAGTGTGTGCGGGCTGGTGGGGCTGGTCCTGACATTCACGGGTGTGGCGGGGCCCTACTGGCCGGTCGTCGTCGCGGGACTGTACGGCGCGGGCGCGCTGATCGCCCCGCCGGAGCATCAGCCGCTGCCGGACTTCCCGGACCCGTCGGCGCAGCTCACGGCCCAACTCGACGAGCTGCGCGGGGACTTCGAGCGGCTGGGCGCCTATCTGGGCCAGGTCGAGCTGCCGCCCGCGGCGGCCGGCCAGGTGACCGAACTGTCCGGGCTGGTCGGTGCGTTGCTGGAGCCCGGGTGGGTGACGGACGTACTGGCGCAGGACCCGGAGGGCGTGCACGCCCTGTCGCGGATCGTGCGGCAGGACCTGCCCGAGGCCGTCGACAGCTTCGTACGGACACGGTGGTGGACGCGTCTCGCGCCGGGTCAGGAGCCGCCGGAACGGCATCTGGAGCGGCAGCTCGGGCTGTTGCGGGACGAGGCCGAGGCGCTGGCGGCGGGCCTCAGGGAGATCGAGGCCCGCCGCCAGGAGTCGCACACCCGCTACCTGGAGGGCCGGGGGCCCCGCAGCGGCGGGCTGGGCGACTGACGTACGCGATCGGTCGTCAGGGGCAGCTGATGCGGGTGTCGCCCGGGTCGGTGGTGCAGGTGTCGAAGCCGGTGCCGCCGTTGGCGGTGTCGTTGCCGCCGACGCCGTCGCGGGTGTCGAGGCGGTCGTTGCCGATGTTGCCGGTCAGGGTGTCGTTGCCCGGGCCGCCGTTCAGGGTGTCGGCACCGGACGCGCCGTCGATGTTGTCGTTGCCGAAGTTGCCGTGGACGGTGTCGTTGCCGAACCCGGGGCGGATGATGTCGTTGCCGCCGAGACCGCAGATCACGTCGTTGCCGCCGGTCCCGTTGAGGGTCTCGGAGGCGCTGGTGCCGGTGATCGTGCAGCCCCGGGAGTTGTTCACGGCGGTGGTCGCCACGGCGGTGTTGTTGCCGGGGGCCGGGTCGCTCGGGGTCGAGGTGGCCGTGGCGGTGTTCGTGAGGGTGCCGGTGAGCCGGGGTTCGACGACGACGGTGACCGTGGCGGTCGTGCCCGGGGCGAGGGTGTTCAGGGAGCAGTTGGCGCTGGTGGCCGTGGTGGTGCAGCTGCCCTGGGTGGTCGTGGCCGACACGAGGGTCGCGCCGGTTCCGGAGACCGTGTCGGTCAGCGTGACGCCGGTGGCGGACGCGGTGGAGACGGCGGCGTTGGTGACCCGCACGGTGTAGGTGGCCCGGTCGCCCAGGGCGACGGTGGCCGGCCCGGAGTTGGTGTTGGTCACGGAGAGGTCCGCGCTGGGCGGTTCGACGGCGCCGCCTCCCTCGTAGCGGGCCAGCGCGAAGTCCACGTCAGGTCCGCCCCAACCCGCGGCGACGATCCTGCCGTCGGGCTGGAGCGCCACGCCTCGGGCCGCGTCGCTGCCGCCGAAGTCGGTGGTGACCAGGCCGCCGGTGCCGAAGCCGGGGTCGGGACTGCCGTTGGTGGTCAGCCGTACGGCCGCCAGGTCGCCGCCGGGTCCGTTGCCGCCGACCAGGACGATCCGTCCGTCGGGCTGCAGCGCCATGTCGCCGGCCCAGGCACCGGTGAGGAAGGCCCGGCCGTCGCCGCTGAAGGTGGGGTCGAGGCTGCCGTTGGTGTTGTAGCGGGCCAGCGTGTCGCCTCCGGCGGCGATGATGCGGCCGTCGGGCTGGAGCGCCAGCGACTCCACGGACTCGTAGTCGCCGAAGTCGGTGCGGACGATGCCGTCGCCGTCGAAGCCCGTGTCCACGCTGCCGTCGGTGTTGAAGCGCATCAGGGCGAAGTCGAAACGGGTCGAACCGACCTGGCCCCCGACGACGATCTTCCCGTCGGGCTGCAACGCCAGGGCACGGCCGTCACCGCCCTCCTGGAGGACCGGCCCCGCCGGATTAGCGGTCACCGTGCCGTCGCCGCCGAACGTGGTGTCCGGAGTGCCGTCGCTCGTGAGGCGGAGCACCGCCATGTGGCCGCCGGTGTAGCCGGCCGCGACGATCCTGCCGCTGGAGTCGATCTCCACGTCGCGGGCCTCGGTCGGGCCGGCGATGTCGGCGAAGACCCTGCCGTCGTCGCTGAAGGTGTTGTCCAGGGTGCCGTCGGCGTTGTAGCGGGCGACCACGAACCAGCAGCAGTCCTCGTACTCCCGCCAGCTCATGCCCACCACGACGATCTTGCCGTCGGCCTGCAGCGCCACGGCGTTGGCCTCGCTCCACTGGAGGCTCGGGCCCATGTTGTTGACGGCGGTCGTCACCGTGCCGGGCTCGTCGCCGTCGGCACCGCCGAAGCCGGTGTCCAGGGTGCCGTCGGCGTTGTGGCGGGTCAGCGCGAAGCGGCTCTCCAGCAGCGATTCGTCGGTGGAGGCGCCGACGGAGACGATCTTCCCGTCGGGCTGCACCGCCACATCGCGGGCCTGGTCGCCGTCGGCGAAGTCGGTGAGCACCTTGCCGTCGCTGCTGAAGGTGGGGTCGAGGTCGCCGGGGGCGGCGATCGCTGTGCCGGGCAGAACGAGGACGAGCGCCAGTCCGACGGTCGCCACGACGCCGGTCCGGGCCGCCCATGATCTGCGGCGCCCTTCCCGGGACCGGCGCCAGGCCGGTCGTACATGAGATGTGAGCATGTCGGCAGCTATGCGCCGAACACACGGCGTTCCACCCGCCCGAGGGCCGCATTGCGCTCTCTGGCCGCCGAAAAACCATCACCACGGGTGATCGACGATGCGAATGTACGACCAACGAGACCCGTGGGGATGGAGGTCACCGCGGCCGGCCGTGACGACGTCGCAGGTCAGGGCAAGTCCGACCGGCCGCGGAGTTCTGCGGGCTGTGGGCGTCAGCCCAGACGCTGCACCAGCGCCCGGTACTCGTCCCACAGTTCCTTCGGGGTGTGCTCGCCGAACGTGTTGAGGTGCTCGGGGACCAGGGCGGCCTCCTCGCGCCACACGTCCTTGTCGACCGTGAGCAGGAAGTCGAGGTCGGCCTCGGAGAGTTCGAGACCGTCCGTGTCGAGCGCGCCCTTGGCCGGCAGCACACCGATCGGCGTCTCGACGCCCTCGGCCCTGCCGTCCAGCCGGTCCACGATCCACTTCAGGACGCGGCTGTTCTCACCGAAGCCGGGCCAGACGAACTTGCCCTCGTCGTTCTTCCGGAACCAGTTGACGTAGTAGATCTTCGGCAGCTTGGACTGGTCCTTGTCCTTCGCCACGTCGATCCAGTGGGCCATGTAGTCGCCCATGTTGTAGCCACAGAACGGCAGCATGGCGAAGGGGTCCCGGCGCAGCTCGCCGACCTTGCCCTCGGCGGCGGCCGTCTTCTCGGAGGCCACGTTGGCGCCCAGGAAGACACCGTGGTTCCAGTCGAAGGACTCCGTGACGAGGGGTACGGCGGTGGCGCGCCGTCCGCCGAACAGGATCGCCGAGATCGGCACACCCTTGGGGTCCTCCCACTCGGGCGCGATGATCGGGCACTGGGCGGCGGGGGTGGTGAAGCGGGCGTTGGGGTGGGCGGCCGGGACTCCGGACTCCGGCGTCCACTCATTGCCCTTCCAGTCCGTCAGATGGGCCGGAGTCTCCTCCGTCATGCCCTCCCACCAGATGTCGCCGTCGTCGGTGAGGGCGACGTTGGTGAAGACGGAGTTGCCCCACAGGGTCTTCATCGCGTTGGCGTTGGTGTGCTCACCGGTGCCGGGCGCGACGCCGAAGAAACCGGCCTCGGGGTTGATGGCGTACAGCCGGCCGTCCTCGCCGAAGCGCATCCAGGCGATGTCGTCGCCGATCGTCTCGACGGTCCAGCCGCGAGTCGTGGGCTCCAGCATCGCGAGGTTCGTCTTGCCGCAGGCAGACGGGAAGGCGGCGGCGACGTACTTGGACTCGCCCTGCGGCGGGGTCAGCTTCAGGATGAGCATGTGCTCGGCGAGCCAGCCCTCGTCGCGTGCCATGACGGACGCGATGCGCAGGGCGTAGCACTTCTTGCCGAGCAGCGCGTTGCCGCCGTACCCGGAGCCGTACGACCAGATCTCGCGGGATTCCGGGAAGTGCGAGATGTACTTCGTGGAGTTGCACGGCCACGGCACGTCGGCCTCGCCCTCGGCCAGCGGCGCCCCGAGCGTGTGCACGGCACGCACGAAGAAACCGTCGGTACCGAGTTCGTCGAGGACCGGCTGCCCCATGCGCGTCATCGTGCGCATGGAGACGGCGACGTATGCCGAGTCGGTGATCTCGACGCCGATCGCGGAGAGGTCCGAGCCGAGCGGGCCCATGCAGAACGGGACGACGTACATCGTCCGGCCCTTCATGGAGCCGCGGAAGACGCCCTTGTCCCCCGCGAAGATGTCCCGCATCTCGGCGGGGTCCTTCCAGTGGTTCGTCGGACCCGCGTCCTCCTCCTTCTCGGAGCAGATGAAGGTGCGGTCCTCGACACGGGCGACATCGGTCGGGTCGGAGGCCGCGTAGTAGGAGTTGGGGCGCTTGATCGGGTCCAGTTTCGTGAAGGTGCCTTTTTGGACGAGCTCCTCGCACAGTCGCTCGTACTCGGCCTCGGATCCGTCACACCAGACCACGCTGTCCGGTTGCGTCAGTTCTGCGATCTCGTTCACCCACGAGACCAGTTGCTTGTGGTTGGTCGGGACGGTGCCGGAGAGGGACGGGTCAGAGAGAACGGGAGCCGCGATGTCGCGCGCCACGATTGCTCCTTGAATGAGGGTTTTTTGTTGACTGCCCCTTGGGGGCCGCGACCCGGATGCTTCACGGAATTGATCTCTGGCGCTCATCCGGTGCCGACCGCACTCATTTGATCATCCGACTGGAGCGCCCATCTGTCCAGAGGGCCCCACACCTGAGCGACGTGACCATTGCCACTCACCCTTTACTCCCTCTAGAGTTTCCTCCGGGTCACCACGCATTCACCTGCAGTGCCGGAATTCCCAAACCACGTGAGAGGATGGCCACTTCCAGCCCCTCCCCACGCCGCACTGACGCGTAACTTACGGTTACGTAGGTACGATGCCCGTCATGACTGCGTCCGTCCCCGACGCGCCTCTGGACTCACCGGCTGTCGGCCGTGGCCCCATGGCGCTCTCGCTGCCACATTCCGATGAGATCAAGCCCAAGCTGCGCGGCTGGCTGCATCTCGGCATGTTTCCGGCCGTACTCATCTCCGGGCTGGTACTCACCGCGCTCGCGGGTACGAGCAGGGCGCGCATCGCCTGCGGGATCTTCACCCTCACCGCCTGCCTGCTGTTCGGCGTGAGCGCGCTCTACCACCGCGGCACCTGGAGCCCGCGCATGGACGGCGTCCTGCGCAGGCTCGACCACGCGAACATCTTCCTGATCATCGCGGGCACCTACACGCCGCTCACGATGCTGCTGCTCCCGGAGAGCAAGGGCCAGTGGCTCCTGTGGGGCATCTGGGGGGCCGCCGGGGCAGGCATCGCCTTCCGCGTGTTCTGGGTCGGCGCCCCGCGCTGGCTCTACACCCCCTGCTACATCGCGATGGGCTGGGCGGCGGTCTTCTTCCTGCCGGACTTCATGCGGGCGGGCGGCATCGCCGTCCTGGTGCTGGTCATCGTCGGCGGGATCCTCTACAGCGCGGGCGGCGTGATCTACGGCATCAAGCGCCCCAACCCGTCACCGCGCTGGTTCGGCTTCCACGAGGTGTTCCACTCCCTGACCCTCGCGGCGTTCGTGACGCACTACGTGGGGATCTCGCTGGTGGCGTACCAGCACTAGTCCCCTCGTCTCCTCCTGCTGGCCGCGGCTTCCGAGCCGCGGCCATTTTTCATGCCCGGACAATGCAAGAAGTTTGACACTCGCCACCTTTTGAGAGCTACTCTCATTTCATGGCTACTGTCACCAACACAGACGCAGGTACGGCCGACACCCCACCCCTGGACCCCCGCCGCTGGTGGGCCCTGGGCGCCCTGGTCGCGAGCATGCTCGTCCTCGGCTTCGACATGACGATCCTGAACGTGGCGCTGCCGACGATGGCCGCGCAGCTCGGCGCGACCACGGGCGAGCAGCAGTGGATGGCGGACGCGTACATCGTCGTGTTCGCGGCCCTGATGCTCCCGGCGGGCCTGCTGGGCGACCGCTTCGGACGACGCCGGATGCTGATCGCCGGCCTCGGCGTCTTCCTGGCCGGTTCACTGTTAGGCGCACTGGCGGCCGACGTGAACTGGGTGGTCGCGGCCCGAGCACTGATGGGCGTAGGAGCGGCCCTGGTCATGCCGCTGGCCCTCTCGGTGCTCCCCTCCCTCTTCCCGCCCCACGAGCGCACCAAGGCGGTCGGCGTCATCTCGGCGGCCTCCGCGCTCGGTATGCCGCTGGGCCCGATCATCGGCGGCTGGCTCCTGAACCACTTCTGGTGGGGCTCGGTCTTCCTGATCAACGTCCCGATGGTCGCGATCGGCATCGCGGCCTGTGTGTTCCTGCTCCCGGAGACCAGCGACCCGGCCTCCCCCAAGGTGGACGTGGTGTCCACAGCCCTGACGGCGACGGGCCTGGGCGCGCTGATCTACGCGATCATCGAGGCCCCGACCCGGGGCTGGACGGACGCGTTGGTCCTGACCCTGTTCGCAGCGGCGGCCGTACTCCTCACCGCCCTGGTCCTCCGGGAACGCCGCGCCACCCGCCCCATGCTCGACATGACGCTGCTCTCCCAGCGGGGCTTCCTGCTGAACACGGTCGCGGCGACGCTGGTGATGTTCGTCCTGTCCGGGCTGATGTTCGTCCTGCCGCCGTATCTCCAGGCGGTCCTGGGCAGCGACGCGCTGGGCACGGGCGTACGGCTGCTGCCGCTGATGGGCGGCCTGATGGTGGCCGCGCGGACGGCACAGCCGCTGGGGGCCAGGTTCGGCTCACGGGCGACGGTCACCGCCGGCCTGGTGATCCTGGCCTTCTCGGCGATCCTGGGCAGCCGTACGACGGTCGACGCGAGCTACGGCTACACGGCCCTGTGGCTCACCATCGCCGGCTTCGGCTTCGGCTTCGCCGTGGTCCCGGCGATGGACGGCGCCCTGGCGGCCCTGCCCGCCGACCGCGCGGGCAGCGGCTCCGGGCTCCTGATGACGCTGCGGCAGGTGGGCGGCGCGATCGGCATCGCGCTGCTGGGCAGCCTGCTGGCGGGCACGTTCCGCGACCGCCTGGACGTCACGGGCCTGCCGGCGGGCGCGGCGGAGACGGCCGGGGATTCGGTGGTGGCGGCACACCTGATGGCGGAGAGGACAGGCTCGGCGCATCTGTTGGAGTCGGCGAACAGTGCGTACGTCCATGGCATGGGCGTGGTCCTGCTGGTGAGCGGAGTGGCGGCGCTGGCGGCGGCCCTGCTGGCAGGAGCGTTTCTCCCGAACACCCCGGACATGGCAGCCGACCGGCCCGATGGCCGACAATGACGCGTATGACGGCCGCACGTACCTCTTCCCTCACCGACCGCCCCCAGCTGGGCCTCCGTGAACGGAAGAAGATCAAGACCCGGATGGCGATCCGGTCCGCGACGTACGAACTGATCAAGGACCAGGGGTACGACGCCACGACGATCGAGCAGATCGCCGAGCGCGCCGAGGTGTCGCAGTCGACGGTCTTCCGCTACTTCCCCACCAAGGAGGACATCGTGCTCACCGACGAGTACGACGCCATGATGGAGGAGGAGCTGCGTACCCGTCCGGCCGACGAAACCTGGATCGACTCCGTGCGGTACGTCCTGACGAAGGCCATCGGCGCCGCCAGGGCCGAGGAGCCCGAGATCACCCGCCTGCGCAGCAGACTGATGCTGCAGGTACCGGCGGTCCGCTCCCGCATGATCGAGAGCATGTCCGTAACGGGCCGCCTCCTCTGCCGCGTCATCGCCGAACGCACCGGCCGCGACTCCACCGACCTGGAGGTCCGCGTCTACGCGATGTCCCTGATCGGCGGCCTGGCGGAGGTCAGCATCTACTGGGCGGAGAACAACTACGAGGACGACTTGGGCGAGTTGGCGAACCGGGCTCTGAACGTCCTGGAGCATGGCCTGCCGGGGGACTGACATTCTTCGCCCCCGCCGCCCCTACCCGTTCCCATCCTCGGGGGCTGCCGCCCCCGAACCCCCACCACGGCCCTGAACGGGCCTTGTCCTCAAACGCCGGACGGGCTGACAAACCAGCCCGTCCGGCGTTTGAGGACAAAGGGGGGTCTGGGGGCGCAGCCCCCAGGGATGGGACGGGTAGGGGCGGCGGGGGCGAAAAAAGCCCGCTACAGGCACCGCCCGTTTCAGCCACCCAGCGCCACCCGCAACCCCTCCGGATCAGTCGTCGGCGCATCACACGTGAAGTTCCGGCACACATACGCCGTCGGCGCACCCCCAACCAGCGGCCGCCCCGCCAACAACGGCAACTCGTCACTGTCCGCAACCCCCACAGCGACAACAGCCCCCGGAGCGGTAGCGAGAAGCGCCGTACGGTGCAGAGCGATTGTGGCCGGATCACCGAGGTCCGGCCCGACGACCGCAACCTCCCGAGGCCCGTCGAGCAACGCCTCGGCAACAGCAAGCCCCCACCCGATGAACCGAGGCACACGCGGCCCAAGCGCCTTCACCACCCCCAACGCCCGCTCGGCAGCGACCCGATGAGGCTCGGCCCCGGTCTGCGCGGCATACGCGAGCAACGCCCCCGCAGCAGCACTCCACCCGGAGGGCACCGCGTTGTCGGTCGGATCCTGAGGCCGCCGAATGAGCTGCTCGGCATCACTCGCCGTGTCGTACAAGGACCCTGACTCGGCATCGACGAACCGCACGAGCACATGGTCGAGCAGCAACCCGGCGAACTCCAGCCACACCCCCTCCCCCGTCACGGAGGCCAGCGCGAGGAACCCCTCGGCGACATCGGCGTAGTCCTCCAACACCCCGGCGTTCGCCCCGACTTGACCGTCCTTGCTGGTACGGGCGAGATGCGCCCGGTCGTCCAGATGAACCCGTACGAGAAGATCGGCGGCGGCCAGCGCGGCGTCGACAAGGTCGGGCCGCTCGAAGTACGCGCCGGTCTCGGCAAGCGCGGCGATGGCGAGCCCGTTCCAGGCGGCGACCACCTTGTCGTCCCGCCCGGGAGCAGGCCGCGCGGCACGGGCATCGAGCAACCGCACCCGAATGGAGTCGACCTTCTCGGCGTCGAACACACCCTCATGCTGCGGAAGTTGAAGAACAGAGGCCCCCTCCTCGAAGGTGCCGGCCTCCGTCACCCCGAAGTAGTGCGCGGCAAGCTCCGCGTCCTCGGCCCCGAGCACCTCGGCGAGCTGGGCCGGCGTCCAGACGTAGTAAGCACCCTCGACATGATTACCGCTCCCGTCATCACTGTCGGCGTCGAGCGCGGAAGCGAACCCCCCTTCATTGGTACGGAGTTCACGCACCATGAAGTCGGCGGTCTCCAGGGCGACGCGCCGGGCGAGCTCGGAGCCGGTGGCGCGCCAGAGGTGGGCATACACGCGACACAAAAGCGCATTATCATAGAGCATCTTCTCGAAGTGGGGCACAACCCACTCCCGGTCCACGGAGTACCGGGCGAACCCACCCCCGAGCTGGTCGTAGATCCCGCCCCGGGCCATGCGCTCACAGGTGTCCTGGGCCATCTGCAACGCCCCCTCGGCCCCCGTACGGGCCGCGTGCCGCAGCAGGAACTCCAGCACCATGGACGGCGGAAACTTCGGCGCCCCACCGAATCCGCCGCGCTGGGCGTCGTACTCCCGGGTGAGCCCGAGCAGCGCCCGCGCCTGCTCCTCCTCGCCGGGCGCCTCGGCGGCGCCGTACTCGATCTCCCGCCCGGCAAGGTCCCGCGTGATCTTCCCGGCGACCTCGGCGACCTCGTCCCGCCGGTCGGTCCAGGCGGCCCGGACCCCCTCCAGCACCTGCCGGAAGGAGGGCATGCCACTGCGGGGCGCGGGCGGGAAGTACGTACCGAAGTAGAAGGGCTCGGCCTCGGGCGTGAGGAACACGGTCATGGGCCAGCCGCCCTGCCCGGTCGCCGCCTGGACGGCCTCCATGTAGACGGCGTCAACGTCCGGCCGCTCCTCACGGTCGACCTTGACGCTGACGAAGTGCTCGTTGAGATAGTCGGCGGTGGCCTGGTCCTCGAAGGACTCGTGCGCCATCACATGACACCAGTGACAACTGCTGTACCCGACGCTGAGCAGCACCGGTTTGCCACTCCGCCGAGCCTCCTCGAACGCCTCGGCCGACCACGGCCACCAGTCGACGGGGTTGTCGGCGTGCTGGAGGAGGTAAGGGGACGTCTCATGGGCCAGTCGGTTCGGCATGGCCTCCATCCTGCCCCAGCAGAACGCGCCCCGCTTTTAGGGGCGCGGGGAACTGCGCGACCAGCCCCCACCGGCCCGCACCCGCCAAACAACAGACACCCGAACGACGAGTAGGCCCACCCCCGACGCCCCCTCGCCCGAATGCCCCCTACGCAGGACACTTGACCAAGCAGAAGCCGTCATTGCCAGAGGGGGACACACCATGCGGGACAGCCACCGGGCGGAAGCCGAGCGGCTGTTGGTCCGGGCCGTGGAGGAAGAGGTGCGCCGGTCCGGCGGACGTACCGACGGGGGCGTGCTGCTCACGCGGGCGCGCGGCGCGCTGGACGCCATGGCGCAGTCGTCCGCGGAGGAGTACGAGGCGTACACGCGGGCGCTCGACGAGGCGAAGGCCGGACAGCTCACGTTCGGGCAGCGCTACGCCCGCGAGGGAGCCGGAACTCCCTTGCTGGTGGCGGCTGTTGCCGCCCTGGCCGCAGGCGTCGCCGACCTCGCGCTCGGCACCGGCGCAGGCACCGCCGCCGGCACCGCGCTCACCGTCGGCGTCGTCGGCGCCGCAGCGACCGTCCTCAAGGTGACCGCCTCGCACCTCCCCGCCGCCCACCATCGCGCCGGTGCCGTGAGCCAGCCCGGCGGTCCCGAGCAGCTGCGGCTGACCTGGCTGACGGCGCTGGAGGTACGCGGTATCCGCCCGTTCCTCGACCAGCAGCGGGTGCTCAGCGCGTCCACCGGGCCGAAGAAGAAAGGGCCGCAGCTGCGCGGCACCGACAAGAGTGCGGCGGCCCGCAGCCGTAGCGTCCTCGAGCAGTCGTTCGCCCAACTCCCGGAGCCGGACGAGCCGTTCGCGGGCCGGCGCCAGGAGCTGGCCCGGATCCGGCAGTGGGTGCACGCGGCCCGGGCGAGTACGGAGACCCGGCCGACCCTGGTCGTCCTGCACGGCGCGTCCGGCAGTGGCCGCAGCGCGCTGGCGATCCACGCGGCGCACGATCTGCGGGACCAGTTCCGGGGCGCGTGCGTGGTGGATCTGCGCGGCGACAGCCAGGAGGAGCCGCCGCTGCCCACCCGCGACGCCCTCCTGCACCTGCTGAACCGGCTCGGCGCCTCCCGCGAGCAGCTGCTCTTCCGTGAGCGTTCGTCACCGGACCAGCAGGTCAGAAGGCTGGGCGAGCTGTACCACCAGCATCTCACCAGGGTCCCGGTGACCATCGTCCTGGACGACGCCCAGGACCCCGAGCAGGTCCGTACCCTCATCCCGGAGCGCTCCGACAGCCTTGTCATCGCCACCACCCGACAGCCCCTCGACCTCCCGGCCGACCTGCCCTTCTGGGTCCATCAGCTGCCCGTCGAGGCCCTGGACGCGGCGGGCAGCGACGAACTGCTGAGCGCGTCCGCGCAGACAGAATCCGGGCCGCCCGACGCCGAATCCGCCACCCGCATACGGGAGTTGTGCGGCGGGCTGCCGCTCGCGCTGCGCATCGCGGGCTCCGCGCTCGGCCCGCGCAGCGCGCGCCGACTGGCGGCGGACCTGGGCGCGTACGGGCCCGTGGAGCCGGTCGAGCGGGTGCTGTGGCTGCGCTACACCGACCAGTCGGACCAGGCTCGGCGGCTGCTGCGCAGGCTGGCGCTGGCCGGACGCGCCTCGCTCGGCACCGCCGCGGCCGCGTCCCTCCTCGGCACCGACCAGACGGAGGCGACCCGGCAGCTCGACGCACTCGCCCGCGCCGGTCTGATCGACCATGTCCGGGGCAGCCGTTACCGGCTGCACGACCTGGTCCGCGCCTTCGCGCAGGCCCGTCTCCTGGACGAGGAGCAGCCGGCCGAGCGCACGGCCGCGCAGGAACGTCTCATCGTGAACTACGGCGAACTGGCCGACTCGGTGCTGCGGCTGGTCGACGGCAACATGTCGACCCGCTCGGACCGCTTCAGCCCGCACGGCTTCACCTCCCTCGACGAGGCCCTGCGCTGGCTGGACGACGAGTCGAGCTTCATCACGGCGACCCTCCGGCACGCGGAGGGCGTCAACCAGGCCGCCGTACTCAATCTCCTCGGCGCCCTGTGCGACTACTGCCTGCTGCGCGGCGACCTCTACCGGCTCGGCGAGATCAGCGAGCTGGCGGAGTCCGTCGACGAGGGGCTGCTGGTCCGCTCGGTGCAGTGGCGTACGGGCATCGCCGCCCGGCAGCTGGGCGAGCTGGACAAGGCGCGCACGACCCTGACCTCGGTCGTCGAGCTGTACATGGAGGCCCATCACGACGCGGGCGCCGCCCGGGCCCTGTGCTCGCTCGGCATCACGCTGCACCACCAGGGCAACCTGGTCGAGGCGGCGGCCAAGCTCCAGGAGGCCCTGGATCTCCAGCAGGCCCCCGAACTGGCGACCGACCGCGCCTGGACGATGCACGCCCTCGCCGCCGTCCAACGCGACCGCTCCCGCCTCGCCGAGGCCTGGGACCTGCTGACCCGCTCCCTGGTCCTGCACCGCGAGGGCGAGTCGATCCACGGCGAGGCGTGGGCCCACTTCCAGCTCGGCCAACTGGGCCTGCGCATGGGCGACGTACCGCGCGCCGAGACCGAACTGCGCACCGCCCTCGATCTGTACGGCCGTACGCGCGACTCCCGTGGCGAGGCCTGGGCGCTGACCCAGCTGGCGCGGGCCCGGCTGGTCGCCGGGGACGCGTCGGCGGCGGTGGACGGGCTGCGGCAGGCGGCCTCGGTCCACCGGGACAACGAGGACGCGCGCGGCGAGGCCTGGTCGGTCTACTACCTGGGCCAGTCCCTGGAGGAGACCGGCAACCTGGATCTGGCCGTCCGCGAGCTGGAACGTTCCCGCACGATGTTCTCCCGCATCCGTGACGTCTACGGCCTCGCCTGCGCCCGCCACCACTCGGCCCGTGTCACCCGGGACCAGCGGGCGGTCCAGACGGGCTCGCTGCGCAACTCGGGCTTCGCCCGGCAGCTCCTGGTGGACGCCCGCGCCGACTTCCAGCGCATCGGGGTGGCCCACGGCGAGGCCTGGACCTGCCTGGAACTGGCGGTGGTCGACGCGGGCAACGCCCGCACCCAGCAGGCACTGGCCCTGTGCGACGAGGCGATCGCCCTGTTCACCTCGTACGGCGACCGACGCGGCGAGGACTGGGCCAGCTTCCTGCGCTGCACCCTGCTGCCGTACGCGGCCCCCGGCGGCGTCGAGATCGGCACAGCGGTCGCCCAGGAGGAACTGTCCCAGCTCATCCGCGCCCGCCACCCGTCCCGCGACGAGAAACTCGACGACTTCGCCGACGCCTACCAGCTTCTCCTGGAGCGCGGTGTGAGACTCGAATCGGGGTGGCAGGCTTGGCGGTTGGGGATGATCCCGGGGAGGCATGCCCGGGAGATCATGGGCGTGGCGGTGGCGGCGGCTTCCTGAAGGGTGCGGGATCCAGGGCCCGGCGGGCGGAGGGAGGGGCGCGGGTGAGCGAGTGGCTGCCGGGGACGGCGCGGGATGCCGAGGCACGGCACCTGGATGCCGAGATGCTGCGGCTGACGTCTGTCCTGGAGGAGCTGTCGGCCCCGGGCCGACGGCGCGTCCTCGTGCTCCACGGCCCGCCGGGCGCGGGGAAGTCGACGCTGGCACGCAGGCTGGCCACCGAGCTGGCGGCCTCACTCGACATTCCCCTCCACTGGCTCGCGCTGGGCTACCACGACGCCGAACCGGAGCAGTTGCTGCTACGGGTGCTCCAGCGGGCGGGGGAGGTTCCGCCCCGCGAACTGTCCGACGCGCTTCGGGGCGGGCATCATCGTCTGGCCCCTCTGGCCTACGCCGCCAGCCAGAACTGGCCCAAGGCCATACCGTCGCTGTTCGTGCTCGACGCCCTACCCGGAGAAAACCTCCTGAGGCTGACCGCCGAACTGCTCAGGCGCACGCGCCACATCCTGATCGTCACGGCCAGGACCAGCCATGTGGCGTGGGCCGAGGATCCGGACATCGTGCTCCATGAGGTGGCCACGCCCGACGGGTTCTCCCCACAGCGGTGGGTCGCGGAGCGCCACGCACAGTTGACGGAGTACGACACCGCCCTGCTCGACGCTCTCGTCTCGTGGCGGGGAACCGAACTCTCGCCGGACATGCCCTTGTACGGCGCGAGGAGCACCGCCTCGGACAGACGCCGCTCGATCGAGCGACTGCACGAACACCAACTGCTGCAACAGACCCGCCCCGGCTGGTACGAGCTGCGACCCACGGTACGAGAGGAGGTCGCCCGGTACAGCGTCCGCGACCGTCGTCGCATCTCGGAGCAGATGGACAGAAGGCTGGCCCGCTGCCTGGTCGACGAGCCCGGCGAACTGGGCGAGGCGGCCCGCGTCATCGGCCGCCTCCTCGGCTACCTGGACACCCACCGCACCGACCCGGCCGCCCCACCGGTGCTCGCCAACCGCGACGGCCAGTATCTGCACCTGGTCGGGCACTCCTTCGGTTGCCGGCTGCTGTGCGAGGCCGTCCAGTGGTCGGCGCGGGAGGAGCCGCTCACTCTGGGCTGGAGCACGCCGAGCCCGGCCGGCCGGCCGTTCACCGTCGACTCGATGCTGCTGCTGCAGATGGCGGCGCCCCGTGACGCCTTCGCGAACACGTTCACCGCACTCGCCGGAGCCCCGCTGCGCGGCCCTGTCGTGGCGACGTACTCGCAGCACGACCGGGCCACCGGGTTCTGGCATCTGCGCGCCGAGAAGCGGGCCGGCATCGGGTACGCGGGCATCGGCACCGCGCCCGCCCCGGTCTCCACGATCCGCATGCTGTCGCCGGACGAGCCGTATCCGCTGGCCGCCCTCGACCACCGCTTCGTCAGTGTCGACGCGAGCGATGTCTTCGTGCGCGGGCACGGCCCCGCGGGCGCCCACTCGGACCACCTGCGGCCGGAGTCCGCCCATCTGCTGCTGTCCCTGGCCGACCACTGCCGGTGAGAGGGAGGCACAGCGCGGGCGGGCTCCGCGGGTCGCGTCAGCCCTGCCGGGCCTTGGGTTCGGCCGGGGTCTTCTCGGAGTCGACGTCGCCCTTCGGGTCCTCGGCCTCCTTGAACTCGATCCTGCCCATCTGCTTGTTCATGGACTTCATCAGGCCCCACACCGCGAGGGCCATCACCGCGAACACGATGAAGCCGAGGACACCGGGGGTCACCTTGTCCTCGTCGACCTCTGCCGCGAGCGGGACGAGATGCGTCATTGCCAGGCTTGCGCTTGCGCTCATGTCAGGCATTGTCGCGGATGCCCGCAAACAGGTCGTCCTCGGGGAGGGAAGTGTCCACGAGCGACTTCGCCAGCTCGTACTCCTCCGTCGGCCAGACCTCCCGCTGGATCTCCAGCGGCACCCGGAACCAGCCCCCGTCGGGGTCGATCTGGGTGGCGTGCGCGAGCAGTGCCTTGTCGCGGATCTCGTAGAACTCCCCGCACGGAACATGCGTGGTCAGCGTGCGCTCGGCGCGCTCGAACTCCGACCACCGCTTCAGCCAGTCCCCGTACGGCGACTCCATCCCGCGCTCCAGGAGCGCGTTGTGCAGCGCCTCGGTGCGCGGCCGGTTGAAGCCCTGGTTGTAGTACAGCTTCTGCGGCTGGTACGCCGGGCCGTACTCCGACTCCGGGTAGGTCTCGGTGTCCGCCGCGCCCTCGAAGGCCACCATTGAGATCTTGTGGGTCATGATGTGGTCGGGGTGCGGGTACCCGCCGTTCTCGTCGTACGTCGTGATCACCTGCGGACGGAACGAGCGGATCTGCTTGACCAGCTCCCCGGCCGCCTTGTCCACGTCCTCCAGGGCGAAGCAGCCCTCGGGGAGCGGGGGCAGCGGGTCGCCCTCGGGCAGACCGGAGTCGACGAAGCCGAGCCACTCCTGCTTGATGCCGAGGATCTCGCGGGCCTCGTCCATCTCCTTCTTGCGTACCTCGTGGATGTGCTCCTCGATGTACTTGTCGCCCTGCAGCTTCGGGTTGAGGATGGAGCCGCGCTCCCCGCCCGTGCAGGTCACGACGAGCACGTCCACCCCCTCGGACACGTACTTCGCCATGGTCGCCGCACCCTTGCTCGACTCGTCGTCGGGGTGCGCGTGCACGGCCATCAGTCGCAGCTGGTCAGTCAAGACTCAATCCTCGTAGGTCGGCGCCCGGTGTGAGCGGGTGCAGTGGGCGGCTTCTATAGTGACCGAACCGAGCGGCCAATAATTCCGGGGCCCGGCTTTCCAGGGGCCTCGCGGAGGGGACGATCATGAGTACGGCGACCACGCGACCGCCCGAGGGACGGTACGGCCGCTCCACGGACGAGCGCGCCGATCACAGGCTCAGGGTCGCCGCCGCGGTACTCGGAACCGTCCTGCTCGTCGTGCTCGGCTGGTTCGGTTACCACTATGTCGTCGGCAACAAGATCAGCGCCGAGATCATCACCTTCAAGACGTACAGCACGTCGGTGAAGGTTCACCTGGAGGTCCGCAAGGACTCGGGCGCGAACGGCTACTGCACGGTCCGCTCCCAGGCCGAGAACGGCGCCGAGGTCGGCCGCGCCGACTTCCGCTTCGACGGCGACGCCACCCGGATCGACCAGGTCGTCACCCTCCGTACGACGTCCCAGGGCACCACAGCCGAGCTGCTCGGCTGTCACGCCGACTGAGGACGCCCCCAGAACTTGGCCCAGGGCTTGGACCAGGGCCGTCATCGGGGTCACTCTCATCACATAAGCACTGACCTGCGTCGATGTTTTTCTGATGGCTTATGTCCTCCCCCTGCCGCCGCTGAATTGTTAGGCTCGTGGTTTCGCCCATCCGAGAAGGAACATTCTTCTGGGTAGGGCGATGCTTTGTATTCCCAGTACCTACGAGGAGCACCTGTGACCCAGACCAGCGAGAACGTCACCTGGCTGACCCAGGAGGCGTACAACAAGCTCAAGGACGAGCTTGAGCACCTTACTGGTCCTGCGCGCACGGAGATCGCCGCCAAGATCGCCGCTGCGCGTGAGGAGGGCGACCTGCGCGAGAACGGCGGGTACCACGCGGCCAAGGAGGAGCAGGGCAAGCAGGAGCTCCGTGTGCGCCAGCTGACCCAGCTCCTGGAGAACGCGAAGGTCGGCGAGGCTCCGGCGGCGAACGGCGCGGTCGCGCCCGGCATGGTCGTGACCATCGCCTTCGACGGCGACGAGGACGACACGCTGACCTTCCTGCTCGCCTCCCGCGAGTACGCCAGCGCCGACATCGAGACCTACTCCCCGCAGTCCCCCCTGGGCCGCGGTGTGAGCGACAAGAAGGTCGGCTCGGACGCCCAGTACGAACTGCCGAACGGCAAGCTCGCCTCCGTGAAGATCCTGAAGGCCGTGCCCTACCAGAGCTGACCTCTCAAGTCCCTGGCGAGCCCCCGGCGTCCCAAGACGCCGGGGGCGCCGTCATGCCGTGTCCGAGCGGTACTTGCGGACCGCCAGGGTCCTGAATATGAGGATGATCAGAACCGAGTAGATGGCCGAGGCCCACACCGGGTGCTGCATGGGCCAGGCGTCCGACGGCGAGACACCGGGGTTGCCGAACAGTACGCGGCAGGCCTGCACGGTGGCGCTGAAGGGGTTCCAGTCGGCGACGTGCTGCAGCCAGGGGGTCAGGTTGCTGGAGTCCACGAACGCGTTGGACACGAAGGTGACCGGGAAGAGCCAGATCAGCCCGCCGGACGTCGCCGCCTCGGGGGTACGCACGGACAGGCCGATCAGGGCACCGATCCAGGTGAACGCGTATCCCGCCAGGAGCAGCAGCCCGAAGGCGCCGAGCACCTCACCGAGGCTGGTGTGCGTGCGCCAGCCGACCAGCAGCGCGACCACCGCCAGCACGAGCAGGGTGAGCGCTGTCTGGACGAGGTCAGCGAGCGTCCGTCCGGTCAGCACCGCGCCGCGTGCCATGGGCAGGGAGCGGAAACGGTCGATGAGGCCCTTGTGCATGTCGTCGGCGATGCCCGCGCCGGCACCCGCTGTGGCGAAGGTGACGGTCTGCGCGAAGATGCCGGCCATCAGGAACTCGCGGTAGGTGCTGGAGTCCGTCGAACCGCCGATGTTCATGGAGCCGCCGAAGACGTAGGCGAACAGCACCACGAACATGATTGGTTGAATCAACCCGAATATGATCATTTCGGGAATCCTTGACATCCGCAACAGGTTCCGTTTGGCGACGACCAGCGAGTCGCGGATCAGCTGGCTGAAGGGGTTCGTGGGCACCGCTGCGGGCAGCGCGTCGGTGACGGCACTCACTTGGCGGTCTCCTTTCCGTTCTCCTCGTCCTTGGCCTCGGCCAGGTGGCCCGTCAGGGAGAGGAAGACGTCGTCGAGGGTGGGGCGGCGCAGGCCGATGTCGTCGATCTCGATGCCGCGGGTGTCCAGTTCCCGGATGACCTCGGCGAGGAGCTTGGCGCCGCCGGTGACGGGCACGGTGAGCTTGCGCATGTGCTCCTCGACGGTGACCTCGCCCTGGCCCTTGCCGAAGGCGTTGAGCACCTCGGACGCGGTCGCTATGTGTTCGCGCTCGTGCACGACGACCTCGACGCGCTCGCCGCCGGTGCGGGCCTTGAGCTGGTCGGAGGTGCCGCGGGCGATGACCTTGCCGTGGTCGACCACCGCGATGTCGTGCGCGAGATGGTCGGCCTCCTCCAGATACTGGGTGGTCAGCAGCAGTGTCGTCCCGCCGGAGACCAACTGCTTGATGACCCCCCACAGTTGCTGGCGGTTGCGCGGGTCGAGTCCGGTCGTCGGCTCGTCCATGAACATCACCGGCGGTGAGACGACCAGGGCCGCCGCGAGGTCGAGCCGGCGGCGCATGCCTCCGGAGTAGGTCTTCGCGGGGCGGTCTGCGGCGTCCGTGAGATGGAACTGCTCCAGCAGTTCGACCGCGCGGGCCTTCGCCGCCTTCGCCCTCATCTGGTACAGCTGGCCGACCATCTGGAGGTTCTCGCGGCCGGTCAGATACTCGTCGACCGCCGCGAACTGGCCGGAGAGGCCGATCGAGCGGCGGACGGCGTCGGGGTGCTTCAGGACGTCGATGCCCGCGACGACCGCCGAGCCGCGGTCGGGCCGCAGCAGGGTCGTCAGACAGCGGACCGTGGTGGTCTTGCCCGCTCCGTTCGGCCCGAGCAGGCCGAGGACCGTGCCCTCCGGGACGTCCAGATCGACGCCGTCCAGAGCCTTTACATCGCCGAAGGTCTTCACCAGGCCTTCGGCATAGATGGCGCCTGGCATATCTGTTCTCCACGTCGTTGGGGATTACCGCAAGAAGCCTAGATTTTTCTCGTTTGCCCCGCCCGGCAAGCAGGAGGAGCATGTGCGGGCAGAGCCTTCGCGTGACACACACCATAACGCGATGTATCGCGTCTCTCAATGCATTTTTCCCGGCTCCACTCGTCCGAGTGAGATCACCCCTCTGACCTCAGTCGATGACGGTGTAACCCGCCTCGCGCAGCGCCAGTCCGACCTCGGCGCAGTGCTCCGGGCCCTTCGTCTCCAGGTGCAGTTCGACCTCCGCCTCCGTGAGCCCCAGCCGCGGATCGGTCCGGACATGGCTCACGTCGAGGACATTAGCGTCGACCACTGACAACACCCCGAGAAGCGTCGCGAGGGCACCCGGCCGGTCCGTCAGCCGCAGCCGAACCGCCAGGTAGCGGCCCTGCGCCGCCATGCCGTGGCGCAGGATGCGCTCCAGCAGCACCGGGTCGACGTTGCCGCCGGACAGCACCGCGACGACCGGTCCCTCGAAGGCCCCCGGCTCGCTCAGCAGCGCCGCGACCGGGCTCGCCCCCGCCGGTTCCACGACGAGCTTGGCGCGCTCCAGGCAGAGCAGCAGCGCGGCCGACAGCTCGTCCTCGCTGACCGTGCGGACCTCGTCCACCAGCTCGCCGATGATCCCGAACGGCACCGCGCCGGGCCGCCCGACCTTGATCCCGTCGGCCATCGTGGCCGGGTTCGCGACCGACACCGGCCGCCCGGCCGCCAGCGAGGGCGGATACGCGGCGGCGCCCGCCGCCTGCACGCCCACGATCCGTACGTCGGGCCGCACCGACTTCACGGCGACCGCGATCCCGGCGGCCAGACCGCCGCCGCCGATCCCGACCACGATCGTGCGTACCTCGGGGCACTGTTCCAGGATCTCCAGGCCCACCGTGCCCTGCCCGGCGATGATGTCGGCGTGGTCGAAGGGGTGGATGAACACCGCGCCCGTCCGCTCCGCGTACTCCTGGGCGGCGGCCAGCGTCTCGTCGACGACCTGTCCGTGCAGCCTCACCTCGGCGCCGTACTCACGGGTGGCGCTGATCTTCGGCAGCGGGGCGCCGTGCGGCATGAACACCGTGGCACGCACTCCGAGCAGCGCCGATGCCAGCGCGACCCCCTGCGCGTGGTTGCCCGCACTGGCCGCGACGACACCGGCGGCCCGCTCCTCGGGCAACAGTCCGGCGATACGGACGTACGCGCCGCGCAGTTTGAAGGATCCGGTCCGCTGGAGGTTCTCGCACTTGAGGTGCACCGGCGCGCCGACCAGTTGGGTCAGATGCCTGCTGCCCTCCATGGCGGTCATCCGCGCCACGCCCTGGAGCATCTTCTGGGCACCGCGTACGTCGTCGAGAGTGACAGGCTTGAGGGAGTGCAAGGAGTCAGCCGTGCTGTAGCTCATGACTCAAGTCTCGCAGTTCACAGGCGCGAACTCGCGGTGTGACCAAGCTCCGAGACCGGTTTCCTCAGCGTCGGTACGGCCCGCCTTCCGGCCGCGTACCCTGTCCCCCAACCCAGCACCCCCTTTCATGAAGTGAGCCCCCGGCCATGCCCACAACACCTGAAATGTCGATGGACATGACGACCGTCGGTGACACCGGTCTCCTCGACACGTTGCAGCACGAGGTCGCGGTGTTCGCGCGCCGTGCCGAACAGACCCGGCTCGGGGGAGTCGGGCAGGTGCGCAACTCGATGGACCGCGCCGCGTATCTGCTGCTCAACCGCCTCGACAAGGAAGGCCCGATGGGCGTCAAGGCGCTCGCCGCGAGCATGGGCATCGACTCGTCCACGGTCACCCGGCAGGTGGCGCCGCTCGTCGACACGGGCCTCGTCAAGCGCACCTCGCACCCCGAGGACGGGCGCGCGGTGGTCCTGCAGCTGTCCCCGCGCGGGCTGTCGCGGCTGGAGGAAGTACGGTCGTCGAGGCGTCAGTTGATGGCGGAGCTGACGCAGGAGTGGTCTCCGCAGGAGCGCGAGGCGTTCTGCACGCTCCTCACGCGCTTCAACACCGCGCTCTCGGCCCGTCAGGCCGCCCAGGGCATCTCGGTGGGGGAACCGGAGTCCACCTCCTGACCACCGCGTGCTTCCCGGCTCTTGACCGGCGGGCGGCATCTGGCCTCAGATGAGACCGGGTCCTTGTCGTACGGCGGGAGGCGCGGTGCGAGAACGGCAGGTGTCCCAGGGTGCCGGCCGGGCCAGGGACTTCGAGGCGTTCGTCGCGGGAGCGGCGGGCCGGCTGCTGCACGCCGCCACGCTGCTCACGGCGGAGGCGCCGCACGACAACCCGCGCGCGCGGCGCCTGCTGACGTACGCCCTGGCCCACACGTACGCGTGCTGGGACCGGATGCGCGGGGAGGACCCGTACGACAGGGCCCGTCAGTATCTGGCCGTGCGCTTCGCGCGCGGGGCGTGGCACCAGTACGGCGGTCTCGGCCGGGCCCGCGCGCATCCCGGCGGCGCCCTGGCCGTGCTCACCCCGCAGCAGCGGCTGATCATGGTCCTGCGGCTGTACGAGGGGGTCGGCGAGGAGCAGACGGCGGCGCTGCTCGGCCTGCCCACGGAACGCGTCCACGCGATCTGCGACCGCGCGACGGCGACGCTGCTGCATCCGCCGCGGAGCCCGGCGCCCACGGTGGCCGGGCGCAAGGTGGTGCCGTCGTGAGCCGCCGGGACCGGGAGGCCGCCGCAAGGCGGCTCATGGAGGGCACGCCGCCTCCGGTGCCGCCCGACCTGTACGTGGAGGCCGTACGGCGCGGCAGCCGCATGCTGCGGCGCAGGCGGGCGGTACGGCGGCTGATGTGGCTGCTGCTGGCCGTCGCGGTGGTCGTCTTCGCCGTGTGGGCGGCGACGGTCCAGCCCTGGGTGGAGCCGCCGTCGGAGACGACTCCGCCCCTGACAGGCTGGTGAGGCGGGGGCAGGTCAGCCCAGGGCCTGCTGGAGGTCCTCCAGGAGGTCGTCGACGTTCTCGATGCCCACGGAGAGGCGTACGAGGTCGCCCGGCACCTCCAGGGCCGACCCGGCGACGGACGCGTGCGTCATGCGTCCCGGGTGCTCGATCAGGGACTCCACGCCGCCGAGGGACTCGCCGAGGGTGAACACCTGGGCGCGGTTGCAGACCTCGACGGCCGCCTCCTCGCCGCCCTGCACCTGGAACGACACCATGCCGCCGAACGACCGCATCTGCTTGGCGGCGACCTCGTGACCGGGGTGCTCCGGGAGCCCCGGGTACAGAACGCGCGTCACGCGCGCGTGCCGGGTGAGCATGTCGGCGACCTTGGTGGCGTTCTCGCTGTGCCGGTCCATCCGGACGGAGAGCGTCTTGGCGCCGCGCAGCACCAGCCAGGAGTCGAAGGGCCCGGCGACCGCGCCCATGGCGTTCTGGTGGTACGCGAGTTCCTCACCGAGTTCGGCGTCGGCAGTGATCAGCGCGCCGCCGACGACGTCCGAGTGGCCGCCCATGTACTTGGTCAGCGAGTGCACGACGACGTCCGCGCCGAGCGCCAGCGGCTGCTGGAGGTAGGGCGTGGCGAAGGTGTTGTCGACGACGAGCCGGGCGCCGGACTCGCGGGCGATCTGGGCGACGGCGGCGATGTCGGTGATGCCGAGGAGCGGGTTGGAGGGCGTCTCCACCCAGACGACCTTGGTCTTCGGGGTGAGCGCGGCCCGTACCGCGGAGGGGTCGCTGGTGTCGGCGACCGACCACTCCACGCCCCACCGGGCGACGACCTTCGCGAAGAGCCGGAACGTGCCGCCGTACGCGTCGTTGGGGATGACCACGTGGTCGCCGGGGCTGAGCAGCGTACGCAACAGGCAGTCCTCGGCCGCCAGTCCGGACGCGAACGCGAGACCACGGCGACCGCCCTCCAGGGCCGCGAGGTTCTCTTCGAGGGCGGTACGGGTCGGATTGGCGCTGCGGCTGTACTCGTAACCGCCGCGCAGCCCGCCGACGCCGTCCTGCTTGTAGGTCGAGACCTGGTAGATCGGCGGGACGACCGCGCCGGTGAGGGGATCCGCGGTGTTGCCCGCGTGGATCGCGAGGGTCTCGAAGTGCTGACTGATGTGCCTGTCGCTCATGTGGACCGAGCGTAGCCCGCCCACGGGATCGGTGACGGCCGACGGCCGCCCGGGGCCGGTGCGGGGGACCGGGTTGGCCAATTGTCAGACCCGTCTGGTTCGCTTGTGGCATGGAGATTCTCTGGGTCCTGATGGCGCTGGTCATGCTCGGCTTCGTGGTGTTGCCGTTCGTGCGGCGCAGCCGTGCCGGTATTCAGCAGGTCTCGCCCGGTGACCCGGACGCGGCGGACCCGGCGAACTACGGGTTCGTCCGGCAGGAGGCGCTGGACATCCGGATGCCCGGCCCCGACCAGGATCTGCTCGATGTCCTCGACGTCGTGCAGCGTTCGCAGGACTACAGAGCGGCGTCGCAGCTGCTCGTCGGCACCGAGAAGGACGGCGAGCGGCGCTGGCAGCGCGTGCAGGCCTTCGCGGGCGCCGCGTCGCTGGAGCTGCGGCAGCGCCCCGGCGGGGTGAGCGAGTCGCCGGGCGGGCAGTGGCTGCGGGTGTGGCGGACGGAGGCGCCCAAGGACGCGGGCGGCGCGGCCGTGCACGCGGAGTTCCTGGTGCAGCAGGCGTGGCGGACGTCGACGCCCGGCACGGACGAGTTCCGGATCATCATGGAGGAGGCGAGGTCGGCGTGCGGCGAGGCGGCGCTCCTCTCCCCCGGTGACCCGGTCCCGTACATCGTCGAGCTGTCGGTGGCACGCGGACTGGCGTACTCCCAGCCGGAGTTCGAGCAGCTCTGGCTGAAGATCCTCGACCGCGCCCCGGACCACATGGGGGCGCATCTCGCGGCCCTCCACTACTGGTGCGAGAAGTGGCACGGCTCGCGCGAGCTGGCGATGTCGTTCGCGGAGGCTGCGGCGGCCCGGGCCCCGCAGGGCTCGCTGCTGGCGGCGATGCCCCTGTTCGCGGTCTTCGAGCATCTGCCCGAGGTGAACCTGGTCAGCGGCTTCTACCAGAGCGAGGTAGTGACGAAGGCGGTCCACGGCGCGCTGTTCGCGGTGCACGCGGCCCGCCCGGACGACCCGATGCTGGCCCACGTACGCCATCTGCTGATCTTCTTCCTGGTGCGCTCCGAGCGCTGGGCGGAGGCCATGAACCAGCTGGTGCACGTCGACGGCCACGTGGGCGCCCTCCCGTGGACCCTCACCGCCGACCCTGCGGCCGAGTTCGCGATCTATCGCGCGCTGGCGGTGGCGGGGTACGAGGCGAACGGGGGGAGCCCGGCGACGCTGCTGCGGTGAGGTGAGAGGTGGGGGTGGGGGTAGGGGTGGGGTGAGACAGGGGCCTGGGGGCCGCCCATATACGCCCACGCGGGACATGAGCGTCCGGCGGCATGGCCATGTCTTGCCTGCCAGCGTGCCCGTACGCGATACTCCGCTTTCCCCCACCCGCCGGTCATGACCCCACCGCTCGGCCGCGCACCCTTTCCACCGTCCCCGTTCCCCGTGGAGGGATCCCGGCCCGATGGGCTCGACCCTGCGCGCGCTGCGCGCTCTCGTACTGCTCGCCGGCTTCTATCTGCTCGGCGTGCTCCTGCTGGCGGTGCTCGCCGGCACCGACTACCTGCTCTTCGCGCACACCCCGGCGGCCGTCGCGACGAAGCTGGCCGTCGTCTCCGTACTGCTGGCGATTCCGCTGGTCCGCGGGCTGCTGATGCTCCGTACGCCGAAGGGCGAGGAGCCTTCGGGTCTGCCGGTCACGGAGGCCGACGAGCCCGAACTCTGGCGTACCGTGCGGGAGTTGGCCGACCAGGTCGGCACCCGCGCCCCGTCCCGCATCGTCCTGATGGGCGACACCAACGCCGCCGTCAGCGAGGACGCCCGGCTGCTCGGCCTGTTCCCCGGGCCGCGCCGGCTCTATCTCGGCGTACCCCTCATGCAGGGCCTGACCGAGGCCCAGTTGCGTGCGGTCCTCGCCCATGAACTCGGCCACTACGCCGGCTCCGACACCCGCCTCGCCGCCCTCACCCTGCGCGGACGCACCCAACTCCTGCGCACCATAAGGAACTTCGAGGAGCGGGCGGGCAGCACGGAGGCCCGGGAGCGCGCCCGGCAGGAGCGGAGGAACGCCAAGGCCGAGGCGAAGGGCAAGGAGGCGCAGGAGGTCGACACGGGCCGCGCGGGCGTCACGTACCGCGCGATGGCCCGGATCTACACCGCGTACGCCAAGCTGTACCTGCGCGCCACGCTCGCCGACTCCCGCCGCCAGGAGTACGCCGCCGACGCCTCGGCCGCCCGGATCGCCGGCCGCGACGCCACCGCGTCCGCACTGCGCGAAATCCCGGTCCTGGAGGGCGCGTTCGGGTTCTACGTCCGCTGCTACGCCACCCTGGGCAGCGAAGCCCGGCTGCTGCCGCCGCCCGGTGAGGTGTTCGGCGGCTTCGGCCGGATGCTCTCCGCCCGGCAGCTCGAACTGGCGGGCCTGCGCAGCGAGTTGCCGACGGAGCCGATATCCCCGTACGACTCCCACCCGCCGATCGCCGACCGCGTACGCCGTATCGAGCTGCTCCCCGCCGACGGGCGTGCGGACGAGGCCCACGGCGCGGCGATCGCGCTCCTGGCCGACGAGGAGCGGGCGTACGCGGCGCTGGAGGAGGCGGTACTGACGGACGAGGTACGGCAGTTCAGGCGTACCGCCGACTGGCAGGAACTCCTCGACGGCGCGATGGCGGGGAACCTGGCCGCGCTGAACACCCCGTTGCACCGGGCGTTGGCCCTGTACACGAAGGCCAGTCCGACTCTTCCGGCCCTCCTCACCCTCATCGACGACGGCCAGCTGTGGCAACTGGCGCGCAGACTGCCCCTGTCGGACGAGGCGGTCGCGGCGAAGGGGCGGGCGTTCCGTGAGTTCGTACGCCCGACGCTGCACAACTCGCTGCACAGCATGGTGATGGCGGAGTTCAGCGCGCGGTCGCGGATGCGCTGGGAGTTCTCCTGGGAGCAGTCGGCGAAGGCGCGTCTGCTCCCGGCGCCGGGCAGCGCCCCCGACGACGACGCCTCCGAACTCGACGCCTCGATCGGCGCCGCCGTGGACAGGGCCCTGGCCGACCACCCGGACACCGCTCCGCTGCGCGCCCTGCTTCCCCCCGCTCCCCGCTCCTCCCGAGAAACGGACGCTCCCCGATGACCGTACTGCTGTGGATCCTGGGCATCCTGGCCGTGCCCACCCTGATCTTCGCGCTGTGGCTGGGCGGGGTGTTCGTCAAGGAGTTCTTCACGCAGATGTCGGGGACCGGTGGCGACGATGACGGTGACGGCGGTGCGGCGGCCGCCGAGCAGCTCGGGCTGCTGCCCGCCGAGCGGCAGAGCACGAAGTCCGCGGGACCGCTGCCGGCCGGCTGGGAGGCGGCGCTCGACACGGTGCGCGGCGGTGACAGGGACGCCTGGAAGACGGCCGCCGAGCTGCTGCGCGGTATCGGCCGGGACTGGAAACACCGTTCCATGGCCACGACTCTGCTGGCGGAGATCGCGGCCGAGGACGACGGCTGGCTGCTGGCCTGGGAAGCCGACGGGCCCGGCGGTCCCGATGATCCGGACACCGCTCTGGTCCGCGCCCGGAGCACGGTGAGCCTCGCCTGGAACGTCCGGGGCGGCAATCGGGCCACCCACACGACGGGCGAACAGTTCGCGGGCTTCCACCGGCTGCTGCAGCGCTCCCGCGAGGAGATCGCCAGGGCCGCGGCGCTCAACCCCGAGGACCCGACCCCGTACGTCACGGAGATCTGGACCGCGCTCGGGCTCGGATACCCGCACTCCGAGATGGACAAGCTGTGGTCGGAACTCACCGCGCGCGACCCGTACCACTACGAGGCGCACTTCGCGGCGCTGCAGTACTGGTGCAAGAAGTGGCGCGGCTCGGAGCAGCTGGCGATGGAGTTCGCGGAACGCGCGGCGGCTACCGCGCCCTTGGGCAGCCTGCTGACGGCGCTCCCCCTGATCGCCCACTTCGAGCACGACGAGTCGGACGACAGTGCCACCGACCGCACCCCGGAGATGATCGCCCGTGTGAACGCCGGCCTCGCCGACGCCGCCGCGGCCGACCCGACCCACCCGCGCCTCCCGGAACTGCGCCACCTGCTGGCGTACTACCTCGCCCTCCAGGACCGCGACGAGGCGGCGGTCGAGCAGTTCAGGCTGGTGGACGGGTATGTGAACGCGCTGCCGTGGCGGTATCGCGGCACGAAGATGGCGGCGCGGTACTGCCGGATACGGAACCTGGCGGCGCTGGCGGTGACGTCGGCGACGGAGGGGCAGTCCGCGGAGGCCGGGGCGAGCTGAGCCGACGGGCCGAAGAGAGGTCTGCTCGGGCCTGACCGGCCACACGGAGGCGGTCCGCGTGGTCTTCGACCCCCGGCAGATCTCGTACGAACGTCTGCTCCAGCTCTCCTGGGAGTCCCACACCCCGGCCCAGGGCTTCCGCCAGGGCAACGACGGCGGCACCCAGTACCGCTCCGCCGTGGCCGGCGCGGACGGCTGAGACTCTCCACCGCCCGCGTGCGGTCCGGTCGTCAGCCCGCCGTGCGGCTCGGCAGGCGCCAGCCGGGGCGCGGGAAGTGGCAGGTGTAGCCGTTCGGGTAACGCTGCAGATAGTCCTGGTGCTCGGGCTCGGCCTCCCAGAAGGGGCCGACCGGCTCCACCTCGGTGACGACCTTGCCCGGCCACAGTCCGGAGGCGTCCACATCCGCGATCGTGTCCTCGGCGATCCGCTTCTGCTCGTCGTCCACGTAGTAGATGGCGGAGCGGTAGCTGAGCCCGATGTCGTTGCCCTGGCGGTTCTTGGTGCTGGGGTCGTGGATCTGGAAGAAGAACTCCAGGATCGCGCGGAAGTCGGTGGCCTCGGGGTCGAAAAGGATCTCGATGGCCTCCGCGTGCGTGCCGTGGTTCCGGTACGTCGCGTTCGGCACGTCCCCGCCGGTGTATCCCACCCGGGTCGCCGTCACGCCCGGAAGCCGGCGGATCAGCTCCTCCATCCCCCAGAAGCATCCACCAGCCAGCACGGCCCTCTGCGTCTGCGCAGCCATTGCGGCCCTCCACTCTCTGTCGGCTCGATCACTCTCGGGCTGCTCGGCTCGCACACCACCGGCAATCCCTGCCCACCCTCCTCAACGCACGAGGCCGCCGGGCGATTCCGACGCCCGGAGGGTACGTGAAATCCCCGGCGCCTGATGGCACCGGGGACCTTCGCGTTACGTCACTTCCGGCCCTGGGACCGAGGGAGTCGACGGCCCATGACTACTTGGCGGGCTTGTAGAACGTGTACGTCGCCGAGTACGGGACGCTGACCTGGTCCGTGCCGGTGCAGGCCGTGGTCGGGGCCACGCCGCCCCGGGTGTTGAGGCGCTGGATGTAGGAGACGTCCGCGAAGACGCCGGTGCCGCGGGTGGCGGTGGACTGGAGGAGGAGCTCCGGGATGGTGCCCGTCTTGGGGGAGTTGGCGATGGCGGCGGCGTTGACCGCACTGCCGTCGATGGTGGAGACCCAGACCGGGCCGCGGGAGTGCAGGGCGACCGTGCGGCGGGAGTGGTCGTTCTTGGCCCAGAGGGTGGCGGCCGGCTCCAGCAGCTTCCAGGCGCCGTCCGTGCAGGTGTAGGTCTGGACGCCTTCGGCGGAGAAGACGCCGGTCAGTCTGTTGCCGTCCGGGACCTTCAGTGCGGCGGGAGCGTCGACGACGGGGCGGACCGTCTGCACGGGAGCGGCCTGGCCGACCGTCGCGCCCAGGAGCGTGGCGGCGGATGCGGCGGCGAGAGCCGTGGTGGTGAGGATGATTCGCTTGGCGAGTTTCATCGGGTTTGTCTCCAGAACGTTTCTGAACTCTGAGCTGTGCGCTGTGAGTTGGGGCGCGGTGAGCGGTGATGTGCCATCAGACCCGCGCTGTGCCGTGGGGATCAACCACGAGAACGTGAACGAGTCGTGGGCATCACGTCCCCCGTGGTGATCATCACGGCTCATGCGTACGGAGTATCGCCGGACGGGTTCCGGACCGGCCAGGGACTGCAGGGCACGCGCACGGTCACGTCACCGTGGACTTCGGGGCGTTCGACGTGCCGTCAGGGCAGTTGCCGTGGTGGAAAAACGGCTCGGGCGGCGCTCGCGCGGTGAGCGCGGGCGCCGCCCGGAGCGACGTGAACGGCGAGGAAAGCGAAAGGACTTGAGTTCATTTGGAGTGAATGAGAAGGAAGCCCCTTCATGGCCTCGCCGTCGGCAACGCTAGCACTCAGGCCGGGATCAGGTCGCGCAGGTTTTCGAGGGTGATGATCCGGGAGTCCGGGTGCAGTCCCTCGGGGCGTTCGAGGCCGACGTACGTCACGGGCTCGGCCGGGACCGGTTCGCCCGACCGGCCGTCCCACAGGTCGACGACCGTGCTGTCGGCGGACATCAGGTCGATCAGGTACCCGACCGTCAGCTGCTCGCGCTCCACGACGGCGCGCACCACCTTCGACACCGACACCTGGTTCTCCTCGACCCGGTTGGCGTCCGAGATGCCCTTCAGATACAGGTGCAGCCACTTCGCACGCCACCGGCCGTCGTCCTCACGCCGGAACACCAGCGGCAACGCGACCCGGCCCACCCCACGCAGCTCCGACTTCGTCCGTACTGTGCGCGGCTCGAACGGCCGGCCCTTCTGGTCGTCGTCGCGCAGCATGAAGCCGAAGAACGACTCCTCGGCCTCCTCGAAGCTTTCGCCTGCGTAGATGTTGACCTGCGGAACGATGAACGTGCTGCGTACGCGGTCCAGGGACAGGTCGATGAACTCCGAGGCCCCGTCGGGTGCTTCGGTGATGTCGCCCGAGTGCCGGCCCCCGACCGCCGTGAGGGATGTGTAGGAGAGCCAGGTGTCGGTGCTGTAGTCGGGGTGGAGGAGGAGCGCCGACAGGTCGTAGTCGGTCCGCCGTTCCTTCTCCTTCCAGTACACGAAGAAGCGCAGCCGTTCGCCGTCGACCGCGGAGACGGAACCCCGGGGCAGCACACCGAGGCCTGCCGCGGTCGCCCTGCCGCTGAGCGGAAGCGCCACGTCGAGGACGTCCGGGTCGACGAGGAGCCGGCCCGGTGCCGGGAGCCGGCGGCGCAGTTCGGCGTCGAGGGCGGCGATCAGACGGTCGCGGTCGGCGGCCGGTACGGTCGGGCGGTGGTCGGGGGTCACCCAGGCGCGGGCCCGGCGGTTGACGAAGATGCGGGGCGCGCCGGTCTCCCGCTCCCGGTTGTGGAAGTGCTCGCGCACCGAGAGCACGACCCGTCCGGCGACCTCGGGAGCGACCCGTACCGCCGCGGCCACCACCGCGTCCCGCTCCGTCTGGTCGGCGGCGATGCGCAGCAGCAGGTCCAGGGCGCGGAACAGCCTGCCGGGAGCGGACTCCAGCAGCTTCACCGCGCCGAGCACGTCGAACTCGTCGAGCAGCTTGTCCACCCGGCTGTCGAAGGACCGCGCCTCCTTCTCGCCCCGCGCGACGGCGAACACGTCGGCGGCGTGCGGCCAGCGCGGGTACTCGTGCGGGTGGAGCCGCTCGCCGAGCCGCTTGAAGGGCTCGCGGTACGCGTGTACGTCGGCCAGCTTCGCCGGGTTCGCGGCGATCACGGCGTCGAGGCCCGCGAGCAGCGCCCGCCGCACCGGCCGCGACAGCGACCGGAACGGGGTCGGCTCCTGGAGGGTCACGTCACCGCCCGACAGCGCGCAGGCGAGCCGCAGTACGTCGGTGACGGTGTCGAGGAGCAGGTCCGCACCGGCGCCGACGCGGGCCTCGTTCACGACCGCGCGGATCTCCCGTACCGGGATCGCCTCCGGCTGCGGCCCGAGCGCGCACCGCTCGGCGAGGGCCTTGAGGTCGCGCAGGTCGTCCTCGCCCAACGGGGTCGTGCTGCCCGCCAACGCCAGGTACAGGTCGGTGAGTTCGGCATCGAGGTCCCGGCCGAGGTGCAGCACGGTGACCCGGTCGCCCGCCGAGGCGATCAGCTCGTCCTGCGCCGCGAGCATCTCCTCGTACGTGTGCTGGTAGCGCCCGTACGTGGGGAGGCTGAGCAGATCCAGCACGCCGTGCGCGAGCTGCGTGAGCACGCCCTGCCGCGACTTCTCGTCGCCGAGGGCCTGCGCCACGCACCGCGTCCAGAACTCCTCGGTGTCCGGCACGTTCGCCGGGAAGTCGATGAAGTACGTGTTGTGCCGGACGTGGTCGCCGACCATCTCGCTCACGGTACGCAGCGTCCGCCTGGCGGTGTGCAGGACCGCGGCCTCGGACAGCCCCGACAGCCGCTCCAGCAACTCCGCCGAGAGCTTGAAGCCCACGGAGGCCAGCGCCACGTCGAACTGCCGCGCGGCGGCGGCCCCTTGACCGGCGGAAGCCCCGAGGGAGCCCTTGGGGGAGGCAACGCGGTGGGTGTGCCGGATGACCAGCGATTCGAAACTGTGCGCCATTCCGGGATGGTCGCAGAGAGGGGCGAACCGGCGCATCGGAGTTTTTTCGCCCGCGGGCGGCCCCTGAAAGCTCAAGTGTTGCTCTGAAGGGGCAGGGGACAGGGTTGTGCGCACTCGCGCCGGGCGACACTGCGGGCAGAGAAGGCGTCCGAAGGGGGCTCGGCATGGGAAGAGCGTTTCGGCGATCCGTCCCGACGACGGAGGCTACGGAGGCAACGGAGGCAACAGCAGAGCCCGGGG
This sequence comes from Streptomyces sp. GQFP, assembly GCF_021545335.1. Taxonomy (GTDB): domain Bacteria; phylum Actinomycetota; class Actinomycetes; order Streptomycetales; family Streptomycetaceae; genus Streptomyces. The sequence goes on from NZ_CP089312.1 coordinate 3,370,782, forward strand.
CTGCCCTGGACGCCTACGACATCGCCTTCCTGGCGGGCGGGCCCCAGAGGGTGGCGGACAGCGCGCTGATCGCGCTGTCCGAACGCGGCCTGCTGAAGCTCGGCGGTTCCCGTGTACGTGCCGTGGGTGAGACGCGGCCTCAACACCCGGTCGAGGGCGCCCTGTTCGCCTCATGCCCACGCAGCAGGAACACCGCCTCCGTACTCACCGCCCTGCAACACTCCCCGGAGGTCGAGGAGATGGCCCGCCGACTTGCCGCGCGGAAACTGGTGACGGGTTCTCGGCGCCGGCCGACCCGGCTGGGCAAACAGCAACTGCGGGCAGCCGAACGGGCCAAGGGCCTACCGGAGTACGTCTTCAGCGGCCCCGCCACCCTCCCGCACGGCCCGGTCCGACGAGGCGTCGTCAACGCACGGCCGATCCCGTCAGGCCTGGGCCGAACCCTGATCCGCATGGCCCTGGACCGCGACCACGACTCCGACTCCGACCCCGACTCGGACGCAGGCTCGGGCAGCGCCTTCAGCTGTGGCGGTGGGAGCGGCAGCGACTGAGGGGAGGTTGACTCCGACGACTGCCTGGGGACCAGAAACTAGAGGCGAACAGCGATCTCCACGGCGACATCGTCCCCCGCCGAGATGTCCTGCCGCTTGCGTACGGCGGCCTTGAGCGGCAGCAGATAGCCACCGTCCTTCGGGAAGAGCGACGTCTCGAAGACGACTTCGCCTATCCGTGCCTCGACCGGGATCACACCCCAGCCGTACGAAGCCATCGCGGCCACCTCGCGGATGTCGGCGGACTCCTCGTCCGGTACGGGGACGAAGTAGTACGGCGCCGGTCCGCGCCACTCGATCACCCGGCCTGCGAAGGCGAGTTCCACTGTGCCAGTCCCCTTTCGCGGCCTGTCACCGCCGCTCACGGTGGCCAGGCTAGGGCGGGAACGACCCACCTCCAAACAACCAACAGCGCAGCAGGGGAATCATCGGCTGACGGCGGAAGTTCACGAGGCATGGCTGTCATCCACCACACGACCATGTCCCCCGGCAAGCTGGAACTGCTCACCACCTGGCTGCCCACGCGGCCCTGGTACGTCGGCACGGGGCGTACGCCCGAGCTGGCCAAGGTCGGCGGGTTCCGGCTCGACGATCCGGAGGGGGAGGTGGGCATCGAGTTCATGGTGGTCACGGACGCCTCAGGCAGGACACCGCTCTCCTACCACGTACCCCTCAGCTACCGCGGCGCCCCGCTCGACGGAGCCGAGGAGGCACTCGTGGGCACGTCCGAGCACGGCGTGCTGGGCAAGCGCTGCGTATACGACGGGACCCAAGACCCGGTCCTCGTCGCCCAGTTGCTCTCCCTCCTCCAGGGCAGCACCGAAGCGCAGGCCCAGAGCGTGTCCGACACCCTCGACACCTCTGTCACCCGTCACTTCACGGGAGCCGAGGTCGACGCCGAGGTCACTTCCCTCGCCGTCACCGATGGGCAGCACGGCACCGCCGTAGCCGTGGAAACCGCTGCGCGCACCCTGACACTCGAAGTGACGCGCGTCCTCTCGCCGGAGCAGCAGGACCCGGCGTCCGGCGCAACGGAGGCTCAGGGGCACATCACCGCCGGCTGGCGCCTGCCCGACGGCGGGGAGGGTCGCGCCCAGTTCGTCCTACTCGTCGGCGACACCGCGCACGAGCAGCCCTGACACGCGAGCCGCTCAGCCCCCAGCACCCTCACTCCCGCTCCCGTACGGCCGAGTAAGGATCTCCAAGCTGTGCCCGTTCGGGTCCTCGAAGTACGTCCCCCTGCCGCCGTCGTTCCTGTTGATCTCCTGCGGGCGGTGATGGAACGGGTCCGCCCAGTACATGAGGCCCGTATCCCTGATGCGGGTGAAGATCGTGTCGAAGTCGTCCTCCGAGACCAGGAACGCGTAGTGCTGGGGCGTGATCGTGCCCTCCGTGTCCATGTAGTCCAGGGTCACGCTGTTGGGTATCGCGACCGGGGCGAACGGGCCGAACTGCGGGCTCACCTCCAGGCCGAGGATGTCGGCCAGGAATCGCGCCGAGGTCTTCTTGTCGTGCGCGGCAACGATGGTGTGGTTCAGCTGGACTGTCATCCGTGGACCCCCTTTGTCTCCTTCTCGCGCCTTCTCGCTCTTTCTCATGCCTTCTTCCACGCTACGACCCCGCGTCCGCCCCGCCCAGCAGGCAAGATAAGGTAAGGCTTGCCTTAGAAATTGACCGGTTGTGGAGTGACAAGTGCGTACGTTGAAGTGGCAGGCCGTCGTGGCGGCGATCCTCGCCGGAGGGCTGCTGACCAGTTGCTCGTCGGCCTCCGACAACGATGCCAAGGCGGCCGGCGCGGAAGCCCGCAACCCTGTCATGGGTGCCTCCGAGGGCGCCTCCGAAGGGCCCTCGGCCGCCCCCTCCGCGCTCGCAGACGGAATGGGCTCCGACGTCGGCACGGACGGCACCTTCCCCCGTACCGTCACCCATTTCAAGGGCACGACCACCCTCAAGACCGCCCCCACCCGGATCGCCGTACTCAGCACCGGTCAGCTCGACGATCTCCTCTCCCTCGGGCTCGTCCCGGCCGCCACCACCCGCGCCGACAACGCCGGGCTCGTCCCCGACTACCTCGCCGACGCCTTCCCGCAGGACAAGGCGGAGCTCGCCGCCATGACCGACGCGGGCACCCGGCAGGCGCCGAACCTCGAAACCCTCGCCGCCGCCAAGCCCGATCTCATCCTCGCCAACGACTCCCTCGGCGACCTCTACCCCAAGCTCTCCAAGATCGCCCCGACCGTCGTCACCGCCGGCAACGGCATCAACTGGAAGCGCGATCTCCTGCTCGTCGGGGAGGCGGTTGGTAAGGGCGAGGCCGCTCAGGAGATGGTCGACGACATCGCCGCCGATGCGGCCAAGCAAGGCACGCCCCTCGGCTCCACCACCGTCTCCATGGTCCGCTTCACCCCCGACCGCACCCGGATGTTCGGCGTCTCCTCCTTCACCGGGTCCATCGCCGTCGACATGGGGCTCGGGCGGCCCAAGTCCCAGCAGTTCAGGGCGATTTCGGAGGACATCGGGGCCGAGAGCATCGACACCGCCGACGCCGACTGGATCTTCTACTCCATCCAGGGGGACGCGGGCAAGACCGATGCCGCGAGCGTCGTCGCCGGGCCGCTCTGGAAGTCCATGAAGGCCGTCACCGCCGGTCACGCCGTCAAGGTCGACGACGACCCCTGGTACCTCAACGCCGGCCCGACCGCCGCCCGTCTCGTCGTACGGCAGCTCGCCGAGCACATCGGCAAGTGAGCCCCCGTATGGGCGCGCGCCTCGCCTGGCCGGCGGCCGTCCTCGTGGTGGCCGCCGTCTCCCTCCTCAGCCTCGCCGTCGGTACCCGGCCCGTGCCGCCGGGTACCGTCCTCGACGCGCTGCTGCACGGCGGGAGCACGCCGGACGCGCTGGTCGTACGTTCGCTCCGGGTGCCCCGGACCGAGATCGGGCTCACCGCCGGGGCCGCCCTCGGGCTCGCCGGGGCCGCGCTCCAGGCCGTCACCCGCAACCCGCTCGCCGACCCGGGCATCCTCGGGCTCAGCCAGGGCGCGGCGGCCGGTGTCGTGTTCGCCATCGCGCTCGGCCTCGCGAACGGCTTCGGCGGATACGTCTGGTACGCCTTCGCCGGTGCCGTAGTCGCCGCCTGCCTGGTGTACGCCATCGCCTCGCGCGGCCGGGGCGGCGCCTCCCCCGTGAAGCTCGCCCTCGCCGGCACCGCGCTGGCCGCGATGACCGGCGGCGCCACCACCGTCGTCCTCACCTCCAGCTCGGCCACGCTCGACCAGTTCCGCTTCTGGCAGGTGGGCGCGCTCAGCGGACGGGACGCGGACACGGTCGCGCGGATGCTGCCGTTCCTCGTCGCCGGAGCCCTGCTCGTACTCGCCTGCGCCCCCGGCCTCGACGCCCTCGCGCTCGGCGACGACACGGCCCGCGCACTCGGGCACCGGGTACATGTCGTACGGGGTGCCGCGGCACTCGGCGCGACCCTGCTGACGGCCGCCGCGGTCGCCGCCGCCGGCCCGATCGCCTTCATCGGCCTGGCCGTACCCCACCTGGCCAGGCGCATCCTCCCCGGCAGCCATCGCCGCATCCTCCCCCTCTCCGCCCTCCTCGGCGCGGCGCTGCTGCTGGCCGCCGATGTGGCCGGGCGGGTCGTACGGGCACCCGCCGAGGTCCCGGCCGGTGTCATGACCGCACTGGTCGGCGTGCCGGTGCTGGTGGTGCTCGTACGGCGGAAGGTGGCGAGTACGTGACCACCAGCACTCCGGGCTCCCTCCCTCGCGGGGTCGCCGTACTGCGACCCGGGCCCCGCTTCTCCCTCCTCCTGCACCGACGGTCGGCCCTCGTCGCGGTCGCCCTTCTCGTGCTGCTCGCCCTGGTGATGACGGTCTCCGCCTGTGTCGGGCAGACGTACATCTCACCCGGTGAGGTGTGGGCGACGGTCCGAAGCGGCAGCGGCCCCGACGACCTCGTCGTCAATGAGCTGCGGGTGCCCCGGATCGTGCTCGGGGCGCTCGTCGGGGCCGCCCTCGGGCTCGCGGGGGCGCTCGTGCAGAGCGTGACGCGCAATCCGCTGGCCAGCCCGGACGTCATCGGCGTCGGTCACGGGGCCGCCGCCGCGACCGTACTGGCGCTCGCCACCGGGGCCGTAGCCTCGCCCGGGGCCATGCCCGCCGTGTCCGTCGCGGGCGGGCTCGCGGCTGCCGCGCTGGTGTACGTACTCGCCTGGCGGCGCGGAATGCAGGCGAGCCGGTTCGTGCTCACGGGGGTCGGAATCGGCGTGGCACTCTCGGCGGTGGTCCAGCTCTACCTCACCGACAGCGAGCTGGAGGCCGCCGAGCAGGTCAAACTGTGGCTCACGGGCAGCCTGAACGGACGCGGCTGGGAACAGGCAGGCCCGCTGACCGTCGTACTGCTGCTGTCTCTCCCCGGCCTGATATGGGCCAGCAGAGCGCTGCGCCCCCTAGGGCTCGACACCGACACAGCCGCCGCGCTAGGCGTACGGATACAGCGAACGCAGCTAGGCCTGACCGTCCTAGGGGTCGTCCTGGCCGCCGTGGCGACCGGCGCCGCCGGCCCGATCGGCTTCATCGCACTCACCGCACCCCAACTGGCGAAACGCCTCACCCGCACACCTCAACTGCCGCTACTGGGCTCAGCGTTGACGGGGGCAGTGGTACTGGTCGGGGCCGACCTGACGGCCCGCACGCTAATGCCCCCACTGGAAATCCCAGTAGGGGCACTAACAGCACTGGTGGGCGGCCCATACCTGCTATGGCTCCTGGCAGCCCCTAGGGGACAGGGGCGCAGCCCCGTCGTCCCCTAGGGGCGCGGGGCTGTATTCGATATGCGGCTCCGCCGCGTGGGCGCGACAAGCCACGAAGCACCCGCAGCCGACTACGCACCCCCCGACGGAACTAGATCGTCGCGGTGTCGATCACAAACCGGTACCGAACATCACTCGCCAGCACCCGCTCATACGCCTCATTGATCTGCTCCGCACTGATCAGTTCGATCTCCGACCCCAACCCGTGCTCCGCACAGAAGTCCAGCATCTCCTGGGTCTCCTGAATCCCTCCGATGCCAGACCCCGCAAGGGTCTTACGACCGCCGATCACCGAGAACAGGTTCAGCGCGACAGGCTCCTCAGGCGCACCCACGTTCACGAACGCGCCGTCCGTCTTGAGGAGAGACAGGTACGCGTCCAGGTTCAGCGGAGCGGACACCGTCGACAGGATGATGTCGAACGTCCCGCGCAGCTCCTTGAACGTGGCCTCGTCACTGGTCGCGTAGTAGGACGACGCACCCAGCTTCAGCCCGTCCTCCTTCTTGCGCAGCGACTGCGAGAGGACGGTCACCTCCGCACCGAGCGCGCTCGCGATCTTGACGCCCATGTGGCCGAGGCCACCCATGCCGAGGATCGCGACCTTCTTGCCGGGACCGGCGTTCCAGTGCTTCAGCGGGGAGTACGTGGTGATGCCGGCGCAGAGCAGCGGCGCGGCCACGTCGAGGGAGAGGCCGTCGGGGATGCGGACGGTGTAGTTCTCGTCGACGACGATCTTCTCGGAGTAGCCGCCGTAGGTCGGCTCACCGTTCTTGTCGAGGGCGTTGTACGTGCCGACACCGCCCTTGAGGCAGTACTGCTCCAGGCCGGCCGCGCAGTTCTCGCACTCGCGGCACGAGTCGACGAGACAGCCCACGCCCACGTGGTCGCCGACCGTGAACTTGGTGACACCGGAACCGACCGCCTCGACGACACCGGCGATCTCGTGGCCGGGGACCATCGGGAAGATGGCCTCGCCCCAGCCCTCGCGGGCCTGGTGGATGTCGGAGTGGCAGATACCGGCGAACTTGATGTCGATCAGGACGTCGAACTCGCCGACCTCACGACGCTCGATCGTGGTCCGCTCCAGCGGAGCCTTGGCGGAGGGGGCGGCGTATGCAGCGACAGTGGTCATGCCGGGGGTCTCCTAGGGGGATTCCGTCCCCGGCCGCCTTCTGACCGGGCACGACGATCAGTCTGCCGAACGTTCCGCCTTTCACCCAGCCCACGCTTCTGCGTACGTCGGCCGGTCCTACCACTGGCGGGGTCAGGCTCGTGTTCGTACGACCGGGAATACTGGACCGTATGGACGAACAAGAGCACGCCGCGGGCCCCACCGCCGGAAACACCGGTGGAGCCCTGGACCGGCGTGCCGAGCTGAGCGAGTTCCTGCGCACCCGACGGGCCCGGCTCAAGCCGGAGGATGTCGGGCTGCCGGACTTCGGGAGGCACCGCAGGGTGCCCGGGCTGCGCCGCGAGGAGCTGGCCCAGCTGGCCGGGGTGTCCGTCGCGTACTACACGCGGCTCGAACAGGGGAACGGGCGGAACGTCTCCGCGGAGGTCCTGGACGCCATCGCCCGCGCCCTGCGGCTGACGGGCGCGGAGCACGCCCACCTCACCCACCTCGCGAAGCCGAAGCAGCACAAGAAGAAGCCGTCGGTGCGGGCGCAGGTCGTACGCGGGACGCTGCGGCAGCTGCTCGACACGATGGACGGCGTCCCGGCGTACGTTGCCGGGCGGCGTACGGACATCCTGGCGTGGAACGCGATGGCCGCGTCCCTCTTCGGCGACTGGGCCGAGCTGCCTCCGCAGGAACGGAACTGGGCCCGGCTGACGTTCCTTCGCCCCGACTACCACGACCTGTTCCTGGACTGGGAGCAGAAGGCGATCGACATCGTCTGCCATCTGCGGATGGACGCGGGCTGCTATCCGGAGGACCCGAAGCTGGCCGCTCTGGTGGGCGAACTGTCCGTGAAGAGCGAGGAGTTCCGACGCCTGTGGGCCACCCACGACGTCAAGGAGAAGAGCCACGGCGTGAAGCGCTTCCGCCACCCCCTGGTAGGCGAACTCACCCTGAACTTCGAGTCGCTCAGCCTCCCGGACGACAGCGACCAGATGCTGATCGTCTACCACGCAGAACCGGCCTCACCTTCGGCGGAGGCGTTGCGGTTGCTGGCGAGCTGGGGGCGGGACGCGACGAGGGCGGGCAGCGGGTTTCAGGCGCCACCTGCGTGAGGGGCTGCACCTGAAGCCGGCCGGACATGTCAGTCGACCTGCTTCCGCACCTCGGTCCGCTCCTCGTACGACTGGACGACGGCTCCACGGACCAGCCTGAGCGCGTGGAAACGCTGCTTCGGGATGTCGCCCCGCCTCATCGCCAACCACTCGTCCTTCCACTCCTCCGCATAACGCGCCCGCTGCGGTGCGGGGAGAATCAGGGAGATCAGGGAGCACTTGCGGTTGATCAGTTTCTCGCTTGTCCGTCGCGGGGAGGCGCGCCAAGAAAAACGTAGGCCCAGGAATTCGAAGGACAGGCGAGCCTCCCCCGCCACAAGGCGTGCCTCCAGGTAGTCGATCCGCGCTTGCCGCTCTTCGTCCTCGGCCGCGACGAGCGGGCCATCAAAAAATCCGTGGTCGAGCTCCCGCTCCAGTCGGCGAATCTCCCTGACGATGCGCGCTCCCCTTCTGCTCTCCCAGACTGCCCAAAGCCCGACCAGCAGTACGAGCCCGCTCATGATCACAGCGGACAATACGAAGAAGACTTCCATGCGCTGTCGGCATCCGTTCAGGAGTCGGTCGCTGGCCGGGCCGCAATCCGGTCGGCACTCTTGGGCTGTCGTTCGTACGCAGCCGCAAGAGCCAGCCGCGCTTGCTCCGCCCCGTCCGGAGTGAACCGGTAGTACCGGCGGCGCGGCCTCGGAGGGTCGGCGGCCTCGTGCTCTTTGGGGTCCTCCCAGAAACTCTCCAGTATTCCCGCACGCTCAAGCCGGGCCAGGATGGGGTGAATCGTTCCGCTCTGCAGCCCCACCGCCTGCCCGATCGTCAGGCCGTACTGAGCCTGGGTCGGGTTCTGGAGCAGTTCCTTGAGGACCAACTGCGTCTGCAGGGTCATTCGGAGTCCACTCATGCTCGAAGTCTACCTAGGTAGCCTCACATTCTCCACCTAGGTAGACATAGACCTAACTGGCACAGTAGCGTCCACGGCGGAACGCGAGAGAGGACGACGACAGTGACCACGAAGGACACGAACGGAACCGGCGCCGACAGGCCGGACGACGAGCCGCTCACCTGGGATTTCCGGCTGGACCGCTCAGGACTGATCGTCAAGGCCGGGCGGTATCTGCACCTGCGGACCTCACTCGGGCTGCTGCTGTGGCTGATCGCGGTATGCGCGAGCTGGGGCGCCTACCACTGGAACTGGCCCCTGCTGCCCTAGACGTGTCACCGGTACCGTTGGACCCCGGAGAGCGACTCGGAGGATGCGCGTGACCACTCAGCCCGACCATGGCATGCAGGACCTGATTCCCCGCCCCGAACGAACCCCCGAAGCCGTCCGCACCGCCCTCGCCCGGATTGCCCCACACAGGCTGGACGACATGGAGCGGCACAAGGAGCAAGCCCTCTCCACCGCGATCCAGGACGGCAGAATCGGCCACCTCCAGGCATGGCTCACCCACTGGCACGTGCAGGTCGAGATCGAGCGTCGCCCCGACCTGCACACCCGCCACCAGGCAGCTCTCACCGCCGTCCACGGCACGAACGACAAGGGCGACCCGGCATTCCGGCGGAACATGAATGCACTGGCTGCGATCGAGGCCGAAGCCGCCCGTGCGGTGTCCGCATGGGCTGGCAGTGGGAGTACGACCCGGACGGGCGGCATGTGATCGGCGATGCCCCCCCGGCATTCATCGCCGAGGTGGAGAAGATGGCGAACGAACTGGTCCGTGCGGCAGCCGCGTTCTATCTGGGCGGCACCGGCTATCAGGGGGAGGGCCCGAAAGGTGCGTTCGCCCACGTACCCGGCGGCTTCTTCAACTACCTAGTCGTTCCCCGCCACGAACGCCTCTACATCATGCAGGTGACCTACCCCTGAGCCCCGTCGCGCTTGAGCCCCACGACGAACGGCACCCACGCACCGGCGGTGAGCAGTAGCGCAGGACCGCCGGAGACCTTGGAGTCACGCACGGGGACGAGACCAGGGATGTTGTCGGCAACCTCGACGCAGTCGCCGCCGTCACCGTTGCTGTAGCTGCTCTTGAACCAGAGCGCGTCACTCAAGTCGGTCCGGTTGCTTGCCATTTCGGTAATCCTCTGCCGCCGCCTTGATCATCGCCAGGGACGTGTCCGGGGACAGCGCCACGGCCCTGAGCCGATCGTATGCCTTGCGGTACTGCTTCACGAGGGCCGGATCGTCGATGGTGTCACCGCTGTACGACGACTCGATGTAGATCAGTGGCGGCGCGTCCGGGAAGGTCATGACCTTGATGGAGGCAGCCATCAGAGGAAACGGGCCGCATGTCCGCGGAACGATCTGCGGAGTGATCCGGCGCCGTTCGGCCAACTCCACGATCCGGTCCAGCTGTTCGGCCATCTCCGGCGGCGGAAGGATCGGGTCGGTGAGCAGCGACTCGTGCAGAACCGCCCAGTACTCCGGGGTCGAGTGGTCGTCCTCGAAGAGACGGGCGCGGGCGAGCCGGGCCGCCACCTTCGCCTCGACCCACTCGTCCAGGGCCGCCGGGTGGGCCGACCGGACCAACGCCCGTGCGTACGGGGCGGTTTGGAGCAGCCCAGGGAAGACGGCGGCGCACCACTCCTCAATGCACTCCGCGTACTTCTCCGCCTCCAGCACCTTCTCGAAGTACGCGGCATGCGCGCCCCTCCGCGCCTTCCGCACATCCTCACAATGCCGCTCGAAGAACCCGTCCGTCTTGAGCACCCGATCCGCGTGCCGAGCCAGTTCGATCGGCATCCGCCGCTCCCCGCGCTCGATGTCACTGAGGTACGTCTTGCCGAAGAAGATGCCCTCAAGGAACGCCTCCAGCGACAGCCCCGCCGCCTCCCTCTGCCACCTCAACTCCTTGCCGTAGAACGTCGGAACGCTCATCGAGCCGTCAATGTCCTTGCCCCGGGCCACCGATCACCCTCCTCCGCTGTCCGGATCGCGAACGCGAACCCACTTCCACGGTAGCCAGCGGAACGCCAGTCTGTGAGCGAATCGTCACAGAGCGCACAGGAGATGTATCGCCCATGACCACCACCCCCAACGACACGATCCTCTGCGTGGAAGAACTCCACGCCGCCCTCGCCCTGCACGACATCACGCTGCCCTCGCTCGCGGTGGACCTGCCGACGTTCGCCTCCCCCTACCGTCCGGGCCTCGTCGCGCTCGGGAACTGCAACACCGCCACGGCCCGCGAACTCGCCGCCGCCCTCCGGAAGTCGGCCGAGCGGTGAGCTTCGTACTCACCCTCCTCGCCACCCCGAAGGCCGTCCCCGAACTGCGCCACCGGCTCCGCGACCACACCCACGACGTACGGCTGTGCGTCAGCGAGTTGGTCACCAACGTCATCGACCACCTGGGCGAGGGCACCCCCGTCACCGTCCGGGTCACCGGCACCCCCTGCGGCCGTACCCGCGTCGAAGTCACCGATCCAGATCCCCGCGTACTCCCCGTCCTCCTGCGTGCCACCGCCACGGACGAGTCGGGCCGGGGTATAGCGCTCCTCGACGCCCTCACCCACCGGTGGGGCGTGGAGCAGGGAGCGGACCGCAAAACGGTCTGGTGCGAGTTGGGCGGCACACGACAACGGCCTGGCCAGGACACGGAGTCCCAGCCAGGCCGGCTGCCTACGACGTACGGCGAGGGTTACTTGACCCTTACGACCCTTACTTGCCGTAATACGCGTTATAGATCGAGATCGTCGACTTGTTCCCCTTCTTGTCGGTGATCTTCGCGTGGAAGGAGATCGCCTCCCCCTTCTTCGGGTTCACGACACTCACCTTCCCGCCCTTCACCGTCAGCTTCTTCCACGTCTTGCCGTAGTCGTAAGACGCGTACACCGACAGCGACTTCAGGTTGCCGCCGCGCGCCGAGCCCTCGACGACGACCGGGAACGTGACCTTCGTACCGGCCGCGACCTTGTTGTCCAGGCCGACCGGCGCGTTGAAGCGCACCGAGGACGCCGGGAGCTGCGCCCCGTCCTCCCCCGGCTTCTTCGACCGGAACGTCCAGCTCGCGTCGATCCGCGTGGACGCCTGCGCCACCTTGACGCTGCGCTTCACCGACGTCGTCAGCTTGTACTCCGCGTCGCCCGCCGGAACCGTGAACGGCTTCTCGGCGAACAGCGGGTCGTCGGTCGTGGCGACCTTCTTGCCGTTGCGGTAGAGCGTCGTGGCGACCGACGTGAAGTCGGACGAGCCGGGGTGGCCCGCGCCGTCGGAGAACAGCGGGATCAGGCCGTAGATGTAGTTGCCGTCACGGAAGAGGCCGTAGTCGGGGAGGAGTCGGGGACCGAAGACCGCCGTGTTGAAGGTGCGGTAGTACTTGCCGCCGCCCTTCAGGGTCTGCGCGGAACCGAGCGTGTAGTAGGCCTCGGGGATCGAGAAGCCCTGTGCGTCCTTCCCCTTGAACTGGGTGAAGTCGAACAGCCACTGGACCTTCTCGCCCGTCGACACGTACTGCGTACGCGTGGCCGGCAGCGCCTGCTCGACGAGGCCGCCGAAGGCGACGTCCTCGGGCAGGAACGCGATCGCACCGAGCGCGCCGGTCTTGCCCGGCGATCCGGCACCGAGCTTGTTCGACACCGTGGCGAACTCGCTCGCCTTGAAGTGCCGGACCTTGTCGCCCTGGATCTTCTTGACCTTGGCGGTCGTGATCGCGTCGTACTCGGCGCCCGCACCCTTGCTGAACTGGCCGAACCAGGTCTGCGAGAGGCCGGGGGTCTCCGCGCCGAGGTGGGCCATCCGCAGGTTGGCGAAGGAGTCGAGGCCGACTCCGATGCCGATGCCCGCCTCGTCGTACATGTAGCTGATCATCGCGCCCAGCGGCTTGGCGTCGGCGTCCGGCACCGTGATGTCCGCCGCCTTGGTGGTGCGGGCGTCGATCGTCACCGAGGTGTTCTTGGTGACCGCCAGCTTCGGCTGGACCACCCAGTCGAGGCCCTCGCCGCCCAGGTCGGGCTTGGTGAAGTCCTTCGCGATCCACGCGTCCAGGAGGTACGTGCCCTTGGGCAGACGCATGGTCGTGGTGCCGGTGGTGGAGGTCGGGACCTGGTAACCGCGGTCGGCGGCCAGGCCGGTGTAACCGGCGACGATCGTGTTGTACTCGCCCGTCGGCTGCCCGGCCTTGTCGATGTGCTTGACCGTCAGGTCGTACGACTCGACCTCACGGTTGACCGCCGCGCCCGTACGGACGCTCTGTGTGCCGGCCGTCGCCGTCACGTACGAGGAGTACGCGCCGTCGAGGGTGCCGCCCAGCTTGGTGTTGACGGTGTAGCCGACGGAGGCGCTCTTGCCCGCCGGGACCGTCACCGTCGTCGCGGCCAGCTTGAAGAAGCCGGCCGGAGCGGCCTGGCCCTTCGGGTCGGTCGCGGTCGCCGCCAGCTTCAGCGTGACGTCGGTCGTGCCGAGGTTGCGGTACGTCAGCTGCTTGGTGACCGGGGTGTCGTCGGTGTGCGGCCACGCCTGCGTACCGAAGCTCACCGACGCGGGGTCGGCGATCACGGTCTGCTTGATGGCCTTGTCGACCTGGATCCGGCCCGAACCCTGCTGGAACGGCGTGTACTTGCCGCCCTTAGCGGAGCCGGTGAGCGCGCCCTTGATCTCGGCGTACGTCCAGTCCGGGTGCTCCTGCTTGAGGATCGCCGCCGCGCCCGCCACATGCGGAGTCGCCATCGACGTACCCGAGATGGAGAGGTAGCCGGCCGGGTTCTCGCCGACCTCCTGCTCGATGGCGCTGCCCTTGGCGGAGGCCGCCGTGATGTCCACGCCGGGCGCGGTCACGTCCGGCTTGATGGCGCCGTCGCCGATGCGCGGGCCGGTGCTGGAGAAGGGAGCCAGCACATCCTTGTCGTCGACCGCGCCGACGGTGAGCGCCTTGTCGGCGCTGCCCGGCGAACCGACCGTCTCCGGACCGGAGTTGCCCGCCGCGATCGCGAAGAGGATGCCCTTCTCCTCGGACAGCTTGTTGACCAGCGCCTCCAGCGGGTCCACCTCGGGGGTGTCCTGGCCGCCGAGGCTGAGGTTGACGACCTGGGCGCCCTGCTCGGCCGCCCACTCCATGCCGGCGAGGATGCCCGAGTCGTCGCCGAAGCCGTTGTCGTCGAGAACCTTGCCGCTGATGATCTTGGCGCCGGGTGCGACACCCTTGTACTTGCCGCCGGACTTGGCCCCGGTGCCCGCCGCGATGGACGCGACGTGCGTACCGTGGCCGACCTTGTCGTCGGTGGTGGCGGCCGGGGTGAAGTTCTTGGCCGCGATCACCTGGCTCTTGAGGTCCGGGTGGGTGGCGTCGACACCGGTGTCCAGGACGGCGATCTTGACGCCCTTGCCGTCGTACCCGGCCGCCCACGCCTTCGGCGCGCCGATCTGCGGCACGGACTTGTCGAGGCTGGCCTTGCGGGTGCCGTCGAGCCAGACGTGTGCGATCCCGGCGGCGGTCCTGTCGCCGTTGGTCACCGCGTCCCAGAGTTCGGGAGTGTCCTTCTGCGGTGTCTGTACGGCGTCCGCGTTCAGGGACTTCAGTGTCTGGCGCAGGGTGCCCGCGTCGCGGACATCGGCCTTGGTGGCCGCCGCGGCCCCCGTGTAGCCGACGATGACCTTCAGTCCCTTCTGCTGGGACTTGCGGGTCGCCGCCTTGTTCAACTCCGTGACGTCGAACAGCCGTTGGTCCAGCTTGCCGCTGGAGACCAGCCGGGCCGCGTCGGCCGGGATGACGAGGGTGTGCCCGTCGATCTTGCGGATCTGTACGGGTATCTTCTCGCGCCCCGCCGCCCGCTCCAGGCCGATGACACGGCCCTTGGCGTCGACGGCGACCCGGTCACCGGTGATGAGGGTGATGCGGTGCGCGGGCTTGAGCTTCTGGGCGGCGTCGGTCACACGCTGCTGCTCGACCTTCACCTCGCCCTTCGCGGACGCCGGGCCGGTCATGCCCGCCGCGAGGGCAACTGCGGCTGCCGTGGCTACGGTTGCCGCACATGCTCTTTTCACTTGTTTGCGCAAGTCTCCCCCTGGAGCCCGTGGCTGAGGTGCCGGAAAAATTCCCCGTTCTTCCGGCTGGGGGCGGTCCCGTACGCAGAGGCGTACACCCCCCGACCGTGAATTATGCCGAGGGGTGATCAGCCGCTCAATAGACTGAGCTCTCAAGAGTGGGCTGTTACGAGGCAGTTACGAAACCTTGCGCGCCGGTTTTCTCCATTTACGCGCCGGTGGTCACTTTCCTACGCGCCCGCGTTCTCCTTCACGGTGATCTTCCCCTTACGGATGGTGGCCAGCCGCGGGGCCTTCTTCGCGATCGCCGAATCGTGCGTAACCATGATGAAGGTGAGCCCCAGCTCCTTCCACATGGTTTCGAGTACGTCCATGATCTCGTCCCGCATCGACTCGTCGAGGTTCCCGGTGGGCTCGTCGGCGAGGAGCACCTTCGGCTGCTTGACCAGGGCACGGGCGATGGCGACACGCTGCTGCTGGCCGCCGGACATCTCGCCCGGGAGGTGCCCGAGGCGCTCACCGAGGCCGACCGACTTCAGTGCCTCGGCGGCTCGTTCGCGGCGCTCCTTGGTCTTCACGCCGAGTGGTACGAGAGCGGTCTCGACGTTTTCCTGGGCCGACAGGGTCGGAATGAGATTGAAGCTCTGGAAGACGAAACCGATGTTCTCGCTGCGGACTTTTGTGAGGCGGCTCTCGGACAGTTTGGCGAGATCTGTGCCGTCGAGGTCGATGCTGCCGCCTGTGGGGCGGTCGAGTCCGCCGAGCATTTGGAGGAGGGTGGACTTGCCGCCGCCTGTGGGGCCCTGGATGACGAGGCGGTCGCCGTCGGCGATGGTGAGGTCGATGCCGGCGAGGGCGTCCACTGTTTTCTTGCCTCGGGTGTAGGTCTTGGTTACACCCTTTAGTTCGTACATGGTGGTGGCTCCTGGGTGGGTTCGGGGGTGGTGCGTCGTTGTTGTCGGCTGCCGGCCGGTGGGGCTTCTCGCGCAGTTCCCCGCGCCCCTAAAAGCCCCAGGCGAACCCCTCGCTATTCGACTCGGCGCAGCGCGTCCGCCGGGCGGAGCCTCGATGCTCGCCAGCCGCCGAAGGCTCCTGCGATCAGGCCGCCGGCCACTGCGAGGCCTACCGCCAGGGCGATGGTGGAGAGGGCGACCGGGGCCGTGAGGGCGACCGTCAGGGCCTGGGAGGCCGCCTGGCGGCCGGGGCCGCCTCCGCCGCCGGGGAAGCCGCCACCGCCACCGCCGGGACCGCCGCCGTTGCCGCCCGAACTGCCCAGCTCCGCCTGGAGTTCGGGGCTGATCGCGGTGACGATGTACGCGCCGGCGAGGCCGAGGGCGATACCGAGGGCGCCGCCCACCAGGCCGTTGACGATGGCCTCGCCGACGACCTGCCGGGTGACCCGGCCCGACTTCCAGCCGAGCGCCTTCAGCGTGCCGAACTCGCGCACGCGGCGGGACACGGCCGAGGAGGTGAGCAGACCCGCGACCAGGAAGGCGGCGATGAGCACCGCGATCGACAGCCACTTGCCGACGCTGGAGGCCAGGTCGGAGGCGGTGGAGAGGGAGCCGGAGACGGTGTCGGCGAGATCGGCGGAGGTCGTGACGGTCGTACCCGAGATGTTCTTCTGGATGGTCGACTTGACCGCGCTGATCTGCTGGGAGTCGGTCGCCTGGACGTAGATCGTGGTGACCTTGTCCTTGGAGTCGCTGAGGGTCTGGGCCTGCTTCAGCGGGATGTAGAGGTTGGCCGCCGCGTCGCCGCTCTCGGGCGTCGCGATGCCGATGGCCTTGTACTTGACGCTCTTGATGGTGACCGTGCTGCCGACCTTGAGCTTCTTCTCCTTGGCGTAGGAGGCGTCGACGACCACGACCTTGGCGTCGGTCTCGGAGGTCGTGAAGGTACGGCCGCTGGTGATCTTCGAGGAGGTCAGCGGGCCGAGTTCCGGCTTGGTGACGTCGGTGCCGTACACCGAGTAGTTGTTGACGTCGAACTCGGCGCCGCCGCCCTCAACGCGCCCCTGGGGAGCGCCCGTTGAGCCGCCGTTGCCGCCCGCACCGGGGCCGCCGCCCTGCTGGTCGCCGGTGCCGCCACTGGCGCTCTCGTCCTGCTGGAACTGGCCCTGCCTGAACTGGCCGCTCACCTTGATGACTTGGAGGCTCAGTCCGCCGACGGCGTCCGAAACACCCTTCTGCGTACCGACCTTGGTGACCGTGGAGGCGGCCAGGGTCTGGAAGCCCTGGACCATCACCCGGTCGCTGCTCTGCTCGGCGTCCGAGTCGTTGTCCTGGGCGTCGAACTCGAAGCGCGGGCGCTGGGCGTCACCGGTGCCGGTCTGGGCCGCGGCGGCCTTGGTGACGGTCATGTCGGTACCGAGGCCGTACAGCGACTCCAGGACCTTGTCCTGCGCCTTCGACATGCCCGAGGACACGGACGTGACCACGATGACAAGTGCGATGCCCAGTGCGAGCCCGGAGGCGACGACGAGTGCCGCTTTTCTGCGGCGGCGCAGTTCGCGCCTCAGGTAGGTGAAGAACATGGCCGCAAGCTAGGTACACCGTGTGATGGCGGGATAAGCCCCGGATAAGAGATGCATGAGAAGGCTGTGGTGAACCCCAGAAACACCGGTGCCGCCCCTGGGGGCGGCACCGGAAAGCTGTGAACTGCTTGAGAGTCAGACGGCCGAACCGGCCTTCCAGTCCGCCCAGCTCAGGTTCCAGCCGTTGAGCCCGTTGGCCGGGTCGACGGTCTTGTCACCGGTGTTCCGGACGTCGACGACGTCACCGATGATCGAGTTGGTGTAGAACCAGTAGCCCGCCGAACTCTTGTCGTTGGCGCCCTTGGTGTCGTCCAGGCCGACACAGCCGTGGCTGACGTTGGCGCTGCCGAAAGTACTGCTGGAACTCCAGTAGTTGCCGTGCACGAAGGTGCCGGAGGTGGTCAGGCGGATGGCGTGCGGCACGTCCTTGATGTCGTACTCGCCCTTGCCGTCGTCGTCGGTGAAGCCCACGGTCGCGCCGTTCATGCGCGTCTCCTTGAACTTCTCCGACATCACCATCTTGCCCTCGTACGTCTTGTTCTCGGGCGAACCGGCGGAGATCGGGATGGTCTTGATGACCGTGCCGTTGTGCATGACCTTCATCGTCTTCGTCTTGGCGTCGACGATGGAGACCTGGTTGCGGCCGATCTTGAAGGTGACCGTCTTCTGCTGCACGCCGTAGACACCGCTCGCGCCCTCCACGCCGTCGAGCGCCAGCTTCAGCGTGACGGTGGAGTTCTCCTGCCAGTAGTCGTCGGGCCGGCAGTCCATGCGGGTGTCGTTGAACCAGTGGCAGACGACCTCCTGCCCGCTGGTCGAGGAGACCGTGACGCCCTTCTGCACGGCCGCCTTGTCGGTGATCGCCTTGTCGAAGTTGATCGACACGGGCATGCCCACACCGACGGTCGAGCCGTCCTCGGGGGTGAAGTAGCCGACGAAGCTGTTCCCGGCGGAGACCGTGGTGAAGGAGGCGTTCTCGTGGGCCGTACGGCCCTCGGTGTCCGTGGCCTCCGCCGTCACCTTGTAGGTGGTGGCGCGCTCCAGCTGGGCGCTCGGCTTCCAGCTGGTCTTGTCGGCGGATATCTCACCGGCGACCGCGGTACCGTCCGCCGTCGTCATCTCCACGGACGTCAAGGTGCCCTTGGTCACCGCCACCTGGGCCGCGTTGTTGATGGAGGCGTTGTTCGAGCCGTCCCCGGGTGTGATCTTGATCTGGGCCTCGGAGGTCTTCGCCGCCGCCGCCTCGTCGGCCTTGGCCTGCGAGGTGTCGGTGCCGCTGTCGCCCTTGGAGGCACTGTCGCTGTCGCCCCCGCTGCACGCAGAGAGCACCAGCACGCCACCGAGCAGGGCGGACGCGGCCATCAGACCCTTGCGCCGCCTACTGTCCGTCATCACACGCTTCTCCATCGTTGCCGAATCCCCGAACCGTCGGGACCACGAGTCCCCATACCGAACCGAACATGCAAGTCCCCGTAACCCACTTCAACGCTACGACCGGTTCGTCCCGTTCCACATTCGCTCGATGTGTGGGGCACACCACGTCGCCTGGGTCACAGGGGGCGTTCCGCCCGTCCCGCACTCCACCGGGTCGCGTGGTGCCGCTGCCGGTCACTGCTCCCCCTCAGACGAAGAAACCCCGGGCCGCGGTTGCCGCCCGGGGTCACGATTTTTCCAAGACCCTCAGCCGCCGACCCGCTCCCCGACCATCTCGTCGCCGTCCACCTCATCATCCTCGTCGAGATCCCAGTCCGGCGAATCCGGGTCGTAGTCGATCTCCTCGCTGCTCCAGGATGCCTGCGCCAGTTCGATCCCCGGCACCTCGCCGACCAGGTCGAACGGGTCCACGAGGTACGCGAGCGCCTCCGCGGTGTCTTCCGTCACAGCGTCCTCGGCGTGCACCCGCTCGTCGGCGGGCATCTCGGTGTCCTCGGCGATCCGCCGCAACGCGGCCTTCGTGAGGGTGGCCGGGTCGTCGACCTCGACGACCAGTTCCACCCGAAGCCGTACAAAACGTGATGTCTCTGAAGTACTCATGGTCGGAGAGCGTACGGCTCACAGCTCCCGCAACTTTCCCACGACCCGCGCCTGTCATTAGCATCGGGTCCACGGCCAATTCGCCAGAGCCACAAGGGGATCGATATTCCGTGTCATCCGCACGTCGGTCGTTGCTGACCGCCACCGCAGCGGGGACCCTCCTGGGTGCCCTCTGGTTCGTCCCGTCCGCCAACGCGACGGGAGACAAGCCGGTGGAGAAGTCGGTGGAACAGCAGCAGAGAGCGGATACGTCCCTGTCCACGATGTCCGACTTCACGCGCCAGGTCTCCACAACAAGCACCAACACGAGCACGAGTACGAGTACGAGTACGAGCAGCGGTACGGCGGCCACGACGACCTCGGACTCGGGCACCGGCGACGGCACCCGCCTCGCCGACACCGGCAGCTTCAACACCACCCCGTACGTCGTGGGCGGCACGCTCTGCCTCGGCCTCGGCGCGGGCTTCGTGGTGTATTCGCTGCGACGCGAACGCCTGGGATTCTGACAATCTTTTGACGAACTTGACGTTTAATTGAACATCAGTTCATAGTCCGCGCATGAAGAGATCATCGAGGGCGCGCCTGTGCGCCACGGCGACCGTGGGCGCACTGTCGCTCGTCCTCATCACGGGGTGCGGCAGCGAGGACTCGGCGGATTCGGCCGGGTCGAAGGACAAGAGTTCAACGGGTTCGGAGGTGGCCGCCGCGAAGGCGGCCACGAAGGCCGAGCTGGAGAAGCTGATCGTCGCCACGGCCGATGTGCCCGGCTCCACGGTCGAGGCGGCGGGTGCGTCCGCCAAGGTCTCCGCGGCCGGCCTCAAGCTGTCCGACGAGAAGTGCCGTCCGCTCGCCGACGTCCTGTCGGGCCAGGCCCCGGGCGACGAGGCGGCCACGACGAACCGCTCGGTCGTCGGCGCGAAGCCGTCGGCCACTCCCACGTCCGAGGAGGACCTGGCCGAGCTCACGGGCGAGTCCCTGATGGACGTCGACGTCACCCTCGTGTCGCTGTCCTCGTACGAGGGCGACGCGGCGGAGAAGACGATGAAGTCCGTCTCGGACGCGCTCACGGCGTGCGCCAGCGGTTTCACGGTGACCGACGACAAGGAACCGCAGAAGCTGACCGAGGTCGCCGCCGAGAAGGCGGCCGACGCCGGTGACGAGGCGGTGGCGTTCTCCGTGACCGGCGTGGTCGACGAGGAGACCGGCGAGACGGGCGCGCTGCACGGCGAGGTCGTACGCAGCGGCAACCTCGTCGCGGGCTACTACACGCTGAACCTCGGCGCGATGATGACGGGCAAGACGTACGACGTCCCGGCGGCGCTGGTGACGGCACAGACGGCGAAGCTGAAGTAACCGGGAGATCCCCCTGTTTCCGGGGCCCTGTCCGACACGAGGATCGAGTCGGACAGGGCCCCGGCTTATTGGGCCTACTGCAGCGGGCCGGTCACCGGCTCCACCGCGGTGACCAGGTGCCCGCCCCGCACGAAGGCGTCGGCCGCGGCGAGGTCGGGCGACAGGAACCGGTCGGGACCGGGACCCTCGACACCGGCGGCCCGTACGGCGTCGATGACGGCCCGGGACGCGGGCGCGGGTGTCAGCCCTTCGCGCAGCTCGATGGCGCGCGTGGCCGCGTACAGCTCGACGGCGATGATCCGGGCGAGGTTGTCGACGGCCGTACGGAGCTTGCGCGCCGCCGACCAGCCCATGGAGACGTGGTCTTCCTGCATGGCGGAGGAGGGAATGGAATCCGCCGAGGCAGGCACGGCGAGCCGCTTCAACTCACTGACCAGGGCGGCCTGGGTGTACTGGGCGATCATCAGCCCGCTGTCCACACCGGGGTCGTCGGCGAGGAACGGCGGCAGCCCGTGCGAGCGGTTCTTGTCGAGGAGCCGGTCGGTGCGGCGCTCGGCGATGGACCCGAGGTCGGCGACGGCGATGGCGAGGAAGTCGAGGACGTAGGCCACGGGGGCCCCGTGGAAGTTCCCGTTGGACTCGACCCGCCCGTCGGGCAGAACCATCGGGTTGTCGACGGACGAGGCCAGCTCCCGCTCGGCGACGAGCCGCGCGTGGGCCATGGTGTCCCGCCCGGCGCCGGCGACCTGCGGGGCGCAGCGCACGGAGTAGGCGTCCTGAACGCGCGGCGCGCCGTCCTGGTGATGCCCGGTCAGCTCCGAACCCTTGAGCACGGCAAGCATGTTGGCCGCGCTGGCTCCCTGCCCCGGATGCGGCCGGATGGCGTGCAACTCGGGCGCGAGGACCTTGTCGGTCCCGAGCAGCGCCTCCAGCGAGAGCGCGGCGGTGACGTCGGCGGACTTGTAGAGGGTGTCGAGGTCGGCGAGGGCCATGATCAGCATGCCGAGCATGCCGTCGGTGCCGTTGAGAAGGGCGAGGCCTTCTTTTTCGCGGAGCTCGACGGGGACGATGCCGTGCTCGGCGAGGAGTTGCGCGGCAGGCCGCACCACGCCATCGATCCCCTCGGCGTCCCCCTCGCCCATGAGGGTGAGGGCGCAGTGGGAGAGCGGCGCGAGGTCACCGGAACAGCCGAGGGAGCCGTACTCGTGGACGACGGGGGTGATGCCGGCGTTGAGCAGGTCGGCCATGGTCTGGGCGACCTCGGGGCGTACGCCGGTGTGGCCCGAGCAGACGGTCTTCAACCGGAGGAACATCAGGGCCCGTACGACCTCGCGCTCGACGCGCGGGCCCATGCCGGCGGCGTGCGAGCGGACGATGTTGCGCTGGAGCTGGGCGCGCAGTTCGGGGCTGATGTGCCGGGTCGCGAGGGCACCGAACCCGGTGCTGACGCCGTACACGGGCTCGGGCTTGGCGGCCAGCGCGTCGACGACGCCGCGGGCCTTCGCGAGGGCGGCGAGGGCCTCACCGGACAGCTCGATCCGGGCGCCACCGCGCGCCACGGCGAGCACGTCGTCCGCGGTCACCCCGGACGTCCCCACCACCACAGTGTGCATATCCATATTCAGGAGCGTACGCAGTGAATTCCCAGATGTCACTACCGGGTGGCCGGTACACCCCTTACAACGGACGGGCTGGGTAGTCAGCCCGTCCGGCGTTTGAGGACGAGCGCGTTCAGCGCGAAGGGGGGGTCTGGGGGCGCAGCCCCCAGGAACGGGATGGGACGGGTAGGGGCGGCGGGGGCGAAACAAACCCCCCACCTCACGGCCGGCGCCCACGGAACCGCCGCCGCTCGACAGCCCCCTCCAGGGACGGCCTCGCGTCAGCGAGCCGTACCACCGGATCGTCAGGACCCTCGCGCCCCGCGACGACCGGCCGATCCGCGCGAAGCGCCTTCGCCCGGTACTGCGCCGCATCCGCAAGCCGAAACAACCGCCGAGCCGTCCGCACCGCCCCGATCGCATCAGCCGTCGAGGCCACCCCACAAGCAACCCCCTCCCCCAACTCCAACCCAGCAGCCCGACGACAGAGTTCATCCGCCGCCCGCACGACATCATCGGCAGGCGCACCGACCACCAGCAGACAGAACTCGTCACCACCCAGCCGCCCGGCCAACGCCCCCGGCAACATCGCCCCGCACAGCGACAGCACGGACCCGAACCGTTCGAGAAACCGGTCACCGACGGAATGCCCCAGGGTGTCGTTGACCCGCTTGAGCCCGTTCAGATCGCAGACGACGAGACTGACCACCGCCCCGTCCCGCCGATGCCGCTCGATCGCCTCGTCGAGATGCGCGTCCACGGCCCGCCGGTTCGCGAGCCCGGTCAGCGCATCGGTGAAGGCCAGCCGCCGGGCCTCCTCCAGCCGCTCGGTCTGGGCGATCCCGGCGGCGACGACGGACGCCAGGACGGTGGCGAAGTCGGCGTCGGCACGGTCGAAGACGGGCGCACCGGCGGGCCGGGCGACGTACAGCTCGCCCCAGGCCCGCCCGTGCAGCACGACGGGGGCGACGACGCAGCAGCCACGCCCCCGGCGGCGCAGGGCGGCGACCCGCTGATGGCAGTACCCCGCCCGCCCCTCGAAGGCCCCGTCGGCAGGCCCCTCGGCGGTCTCGACCCAGGCGTTGGGCTCACCCCCGCCCGCCCATCGCTCATGCAGGAACTCGGTGATCTCCGGGAACTGGTGCACGGGGTACGCCTCCCCCTCCGGAAACTCCTCCTCGTCGACGGCCAGCTCCCCCACGTTCGCGAGGACCCGCAGCCGCCCCAGCTCCCGCTCCCAGACCGACAGCGCGGCGAAGTTCCCGGTCAGCGCACGACAGGCCCCGAACGCGGCGGCACGCCAGGAGTCGCGGGGGCTGTGCGCGGCGGCCATACCCTGCGCGAGCGTCACGACGGCGCGGAGCCGGCTTTCCTCACCCATTGATCCAGGTTAGGAAGGTTTGGGAGGAATTGAGACATTGGAAGGGCGAACAGGGGGTGGGCGCGAGTCACCGGGTCCGAGGGCCACCGGACGAATTCCCCCAGCACCCCCGCCTCACCCGCCCGGGCAGGACGACCCAGGCGCAAAACACCGCACCGAAGGTGCGGAGAGCCCGGCAGGGAGATCCGGCACGGAGACCAGGCCCGGGAATCCCGCCCGCAGACCCGGTCCAGAGACCCAGCCCGCAGACCCATCACGGAGACCCATCACGGAGACCCGGCCCGGGGATCCGGCCCGCAGATCCGGCGCACAGCGCCGCAAAGCCCGGCGCGCCTCAAAGCCCGGGGGCACCGCAAGGCCCAGACGCCGTGAAGCCCCGCGCGCCGGAGGCGCAATGGCTACTCGCCCGGCCAGGCGGGCGTCCGTTTCTCCGTGAACGCCGCCACCCCCTCCGCCCGGTCGCCCGAGAAGGCAACGGCACGCCATGCGGCGTCCTCCACCTCTAGCCCGGCCCGCAGGTCCAGCCCGAAGCCCACTCGCAAGGCCCGCTTGGCCGCTCGTACCCCCACAGGGGAGTTCGCCGCGATCCGGGACGCCAGTGCCAGCGCCTCCGCCCGGTCCTGCCCCTCCTCCACCAGTACGTCCACCAGGCCCAGCTCCCGCGCCTCTGCCGCCTCCACGCGCCGCGCCGTGAAGATCAGCTCGGCGGCCCTCGCGGCCCCCACCCGCCGGGGCAGCAGCTGCGTACCGCCGCCCCCGGGAATCACGCCCACGGACACCTCGGGCAGCCCCACCACCGCCGTACCGTCCGCCACGATCAGATCGCAGGACAGCGCCAGCTCGAACCCGCCCCCCAGCGCGAACCCGTGCACCGCCGCGATCACCGGCATCGGCAGCTCCAGTACACCGGTGTACGCACCCCGCGCCACCGGCCGCTGCCGGACCAGTTCGGCGTCGGTCATCGAGTTCCGCTCCTTGAGGTCGGCCCCGACGCAGAACGCCCGCTCATGGGTGGAGGTCAGCACCACCGCGCGTACGGCACGGTCGGCGGCCAGCGCGGCACACGCGCCGGCGATGGACCGGGCCATGGCGGAGGAGACCGCGTTCATGGCCTTCGGCCGGTCGAGGACCAGCTCGGCGACGTACGCATGCCGCCGCACCACGACGAACTCCCCGAACCGCTCCTCGGACCGCTCCTCGGACCGTTCCTCGGACCGTTCCTCAGCCATGACACCCTCCCGGTTAACGCGGGTTAACTACGACCGCCCCGATCATCGCAGCCCTGCCCACCCGGGGGAAGAACGGATCCCTCTCCCCGTTCGGGTGACATCGCACCGATCTCCCGAAATCCCGCCCCGGGGAGCGCATAACGTGCGCACCGCCTCGGCGCATCGGGGGCGCGAGCGCAACGGGGAGGGATCGCGATGACGGACACGGCGACCAGGCCGGTCGAGACAGGCACACCGAGGCACACCCAGGTCCCACGCCAGTTCACGGGCCCCGCCCGTACCTGGACGCCTCCCCCGGAGCCACCGCCCGTCCCTCTCGTCACCCGCCCCCGGGGCCGGCACCGCAAGCCCCGCCCCCGCAAGGTCCTGCTCGCGGCGGGCGGCTTCGCTCTGGCCGCCGGCGTCCTGAGCCTCGTACGGCTGGCGCCCGACGGCGGAGTGGGCGGCGTCGGCAACACCCAGGCGCAGTCCGACCTGGACACGAACACGGGCACGGAAACGGGCGGTGCCGCGTACGGGGACGCCTCCGCCGACCGCACCGACAACACGGCGGCCACCGTCGGGACGACCCCCACGCCGACCCCGTCGGCAAGCGCCCCCATGGGCGGCGCGACCCCCGCACCGACCCCGCCCCCGACCGCACTCCCGACGGCTCTCCCGAGCGGGACCGGCCCTCTGCGGCCCCAGCCCCTGGGCCCGTACCCCCCGACACCCGGAACCGCCTCCGACGCCACCACGATCCCGCAGCGGCCCGACACACCGGCACCGACCGCCACCCCTGAACAGCCGCCGGCCACGGCACCGGCCCCAGCACCCCTCGCGCCCGAACCCCCACAGCAGGAGGCCCCGGCGCCCCAGCCCCCCGCACCGGCCCCGCAGCCCCCCGCGCCCGGCGGAGTCTGCGTACCCCTGATCGGCCTGTGCGTGGACGCGCTGAACCACCGCCACTGAGCGGGAGCAGCAGGGAGGTGGACGAGCGGGCGGTCCTACGCGACCGGGCCGGCCCGCCGGGTCAGCAGCCAGGGCTCGACCACGCCCAGCCCGCGCACCGGCCGCTGCCACATCGGCTGGAGCGCGAAGCGGTACACCGGCGGCTCCTCGCCCTCCTTCTCCGCGGCGGCAGCGGCCTCGGCCGCCTCCGCCTCGGAGGCGGGCGCGTCCCCGGTACGGATCAGCTCCTCCGCGAACGCCCCGTCGACGAGCACGGCGTCCCGTGGCGCTATCGACGTCAACCGGGAGGCCAGGTTCACCGTCGACCCGAACACATCACCCATACGGGTGGTCACCGTGCCGAAGGCCATCCCGACCCGCAGCTCGGGCATCGTCTCGTCGTGCGCCATCGTCTCGATCAGCCGCAGGGCGATCTCGGCGGCGACACCGGCGTCGTCCGCCGCGTACAGCACCTCGTCGCCGAGCGTCTTGACGAGCCGCCCGCCGTTCGCGGCGACCAGGTCGGCGGCCGTGGTCTCGAAGGCCTCGACGAGTTCGCCGAGTTCCTCCTCCTCCATACGGCGGGTCAGCCGCGTGAACCCGACAAGGTCGGCGAAGCAGACCGCGAGCCGCCGGTCCACCATCTCCTCGTCGTCGGCGGCCTGTACGACCCGTCCGGTCGCGGCGGCGAGCTGGCGCCGCCAGACGTACACGATGAACTCCTCCAGCTCGGGCAGGAGCAGTTCGATCAGCGGATACGTGACCTCTGTGCGGGTCATTCCGGGCTCGGGCGGCTCGGTCAGCCCCTCCAGGAAGGAGTCGATCTGCCATTCCGCCAGCCGGGCGGTGGTCTGCCCCGTGGAACGCGCCACCTGCACGGCCATCGCCTCGCTCAGCAGCCCCGCCTCGACGAGACCGGCGAGCCGGCGCAGCGCGAGGACGTCCGCCTCGGTCAGCGCCTTGGCCTGCCCGATGTCGGCGAAGCCCATGGCCCGCCAGAAACGGGAGGCCAGCTCCATGGAGACACCGGCGCTGCGGGCGGCCTGAAAGGGGGTGTAGCGCCGCTCGGCCCCGAGGATGAGCTGTTCGAGACGCAGGGCGAGCGGGTCCTCACCGGGGTCGGCGTCCTGCCCGTCCACCCGGCCGCCCGCCGTGCCGGAGCCCGTGTCGTCGACGGTCACGCCTGCTGCCCTTCCGATCTGTCACGGTCAGATATCGACCGCCATCAACGATACGGCCTCGCTCCGCTAGGTCCAGCAGCGACAACGCACCCGGTGTTGGTGTGACCCCCTGGGGGCTGCGCCCCCAGACCCCCCTTGTCGCGCTGAACGCGCTCGTCCTCAAACGCCGGACGGGCTGGATATGCCTGGGCATTTCAGCCCCTCCGGCGTTTGAGGAGCGGGGTCTGGGGCGGAGCCCCAGAAGGATGGGACGGGTAGGGGCGGCGGGGGCGAGAACACACCTCACGCCGGCCGCAGATGCACCACATCCCCCGCCCCCACCGGCTCCTGCACCCCCTCCCCCGTAGCCAGCACCAACCGCCCGTCCCCGTCCACAGCAACCGCCTCCCCCACCACAGACCTCTCCCCCGGCAACTCCGCCCGCACAGTCCGCCCCAACGTCGCGCACCCCGCCGCATACGTCTCCTGCAGCCCCGACAACACCGGATCCCCCTCCACCGCCCGCCACCGCACATACCACTGCTCCAACGACCGCAGCACCGCCCGCAGCAACGGATCCCGGTCCGTCCCCACGGCCCCCGCCAACGCCAGCGACCCAGCCGTCGGCACCGGCAGCTCGTCCTCGCGCAGGGTGACGTTGATGCCGATGCCGATCACCACCGCGTCCGCACCGGCCCGCTCCGCGAGGATCCCGCCAGCCTTGCGCTCCGCGCCCCCCACGCTCACCAGCAGGTCATTGGGCCATTTGAGTGACGTATCGACGCCCGCGGCCCGCGACAGCCCCGTCGCCACCGCGACCCCGGTCAGCAGCGGCAGCCAGCCCCAGCGGGCCACCGGCACCTCCGTCGGCTTCAGCAGCACGGAGAAGAACAGCCCGGAGCGGGCGGGCGCCGTCCACTGCCGGTCGAGCCGCCCGCGCCCGGCGGTCTGCTCCTCGGCGACCAGGACGAACCCCTCCTCCGCCTTGCCCGCACTCGCGAGGGCGACGAGATCGGCGTTCGTGGACCCCGTACTGCGAACCACCTCGACCCCGGACCAGAGCCCGCCCTCCCGGACCAGCGCCCGCCGCAGCGCACCGGCGCCGAGCGGCGGCCGGTCGAGATCGGACCAGCGCCCGTCGTTTCCTGCTGAACCCTCTGAACCTGCTGATCCTGCTGAACCCTCTGATCCTGCTGAACCCTCTGAGTCATCTCGCGGCGTCATGCAAGCCACACTAGATGTGGTAAACGCCGCACTGCCGATGGGTAGGCACCCCACTACGCTACGGATGAGTAGCCAATCCCCCTTCTGAGCACGTCACTCTTTGCAGGGAGCCACATCCCGATGGCCGAGCCGGTAAAGCCGCAGCAGATCGACATCCACACCACCGCTGGCAAGCTCGCGGACCTGCAGCGCCGCGTCGACGCGGCGACGCACGCCGGATCGGAACGCGCTGTCGAGAAGCAGCACGCCAAGGGCAAACTGACGGCCCGTGAGCGCATCGAACTCCTCCTCGACGACGACTCGTTCGTCGAGCTGGACGAGTTCGCCACGCATCGCTCGACCAACTTCGGCCTGGAGAACAACCGCCCGTACGGCGACGGTGTCGTCACCGGCTACGGGACCGTCGACGGCCGTCCGATCGCCGTGTTCTCCCAGGACTTCACCGTGTTCGGCGGCGCTCTCGGCGAGGTGTACGGCCAGAAGATCGTCAAGGTCATGGACTTCGCGCTGAAGACCGGCTGCCCGGTCATCGGCATCAACGACTCGGGCGGCGCCCGCATCCAGGAGGGTGTCGCGTCGCTCGGCGCGTACGGCGAGATCTTCCGCCGCAACACCCACGCGAGCGGTGTCATCCCGCAGATCAGCCTCGTCGTCGGCCCTTGCGCCGGCGGCGCGGTCTACTCCCCGGCCATCACCGACTTCACGGTCATGGTCGACCAGACCTCGCACATGTTCATCACCGGCCCCGACGTCATCAAGACGGTCACCGGCGAGGACGTCGGCATGGAGGAGCTGGGCGGGGCCAGGACCCACAACTCCGCCTCCGGCGTGGCCCATCACATGGCCGGCGACGAGAAGGACGCCATCGAGTACGTCAAGCAGCTGCTGTCGTACCTGCCGTCCAACAACCTCAGCGAGCCCCCGCTGTTCCCCGAGGAGGCGGACCTCGCCGTCACGGACGAGGACCGCGAGCTGGACGTCCTGATCCCGGACAGCGCGAACCAGCCGTACGACATGCACACGGTGATCGAACACGTCCTGGACGACGCCGAGTTCTTCGAGACGCAGTCCCTGTTCGCGCCCAACATCCTCACCGGCTTCGGCCGGGTGGAGGGCCGTCCGGTCGGCGTCGTCGCCAACCAGCCGATGCAGTTCGCGGGTTGCCTCGACATCGCGGCGAGCGAGAAGGCCGCCCGCTTCGTACGCACCTGCGACGCCTTCAACGTCCCGGTCCTCACCTTCGTGGACGTCCCCGGCTTCCTCCCGGGCGTCGACCAGGAGCACGACGGCATCATCCGGCGCGGCGCCAAGCTCATCTACGCCTACGCGGAGGCCACGGTCCCGCTCATCACGGTCATCACCCGCAAGGCCTTCGGCGGCGCCTACGACGTCATGGGCTCCAAGCACCTGGGTGCCGACCTCAACCTGGCCTGGCCGACCGCCCAGATCGCCGTCATGGGCGCCCAGGGCGCGGTCAACATCCTGCACCGCCGCACGATCGCCGAGGCGGAGGCCAACGGGGAGGAGCTGGACGTGGTCCGCGCCCGTCTGATCCAGGAGTACGAGGACACCCTCCTCAACCCCTACATCGCGGCCGAACGCGGCTACGTCGACGCGGTTATCCTCCCGTCCGACACCCGCCGCCACGTCGTACGGGGCCTGCGCCAGCTCCGCACGAAGCGCGAGTCCCTGCCCCCGAAGAAGCACGGCAACATCCCCCTCTAGACCGTCTCGACCGCCGTTCAGGAGCCGTTGTGAACATCAAGGTCATACGGGGCAACCCGACCCCCGAGGAGCTGGCCGCCGCCCTGGCAGTGGTCCGAGCCCGAGCCGTGGCAGCGTCCACCACGGCCCCCGGCGCACCGCGAACAAGGGACGCGTGGTCGGACCCGGCAAGGATCGCGGCCCACCACATCCCCCAACCGAGCCCGACATCATGGACCCGCACGTACTGGCCGAGCTGAGCGCCCCAAAGGGGCGCGGGGAACTGCGCGACCAGCCCCCACCGGGCCCGCAGCAAACAACCCACATCGCAGCCGCAAGTTAAGTACGCGTACTCAGGCGCCCCAACCCGCGGAGCGTCACGCTGGATGGCATGTTGTGGTCCGACCCTGAGAACGAGCCGCCGAAGGAACTGCGCGAAGCGCAGCAGATGCTTCGGCGGCTCGGGTTTCTCATGGCCCTGGCCATGCTGCTCGCGATGATCGTGCTCGGGGTGCTGTAGACCTGCCGCTCACCGAAGCCCCGCCCCTCGCCGGAGGCGCACGCCGATACCCTGACCGCATGACCGATCAGCCACGCCGCCGCCTCGTGCTCGCCTCCCAGTCACCCGCCCGGCTCAACCTGCTCAGGCAGGCCGGACTGGACCCCGAGGTGATCGTCAGCGGCTTCGACGAGGACGCCGTGACGGCGCCGACCCCCGCCGAACTGGCCCTCGCCCTCGCCGAGGCGAAGGCCTCCGTGGTGGCCGCGAAGCCCGAGGTGCGGGGCGCGCTGGTGATCGGCTGCGACTCCGTCCTCGACCTGGACGGCGAGGCGTACGGAAAGCCCGCCGACGCCGAGGAGGCCACCGCCCGCTGGAAGTCGATGCGCGGCCGGGCGGGCACGCTCCAGACGGGCCACTGCGTCTGGGACACGGCGAACAACCGCCATGTGTCGGCCACGGCGTCCACGGTCGTGCGGTTCGGCGAGCCGACCGACGAGGAGATCGCCGCGTACGTCGCCTCCGGCGAGCCCCTCCATGTCGCCGGGGCGTTCACGCTCGACGGCCGCTCGGCACCGTTCATCGACGGCATCGACGGCGGCCACGGCAACGTGATCGGCATCAGCCTGCCCCTCGTACGCAGGCTGCTCGCCGAACTGGGCGTCGGGATCACCGAGTTGTGGACGCCCAGGGAGAAGTAGCTCCGATGGTCACGGTGTGCTGGGGGTCGGCGGGGGTGTGAGCGGCGAGCCGCCGCCGTTCCCCTTGGCCGGAGAGCCACTCTCGCCCGTACCGCCCGTGTCCCCCGTACCGCCGCCCGTGCCGTCCTCGGGGCCCTGGGCCGCCGCCGTGCCGTTCTGCTGGTCGTACGTCATCAGCAGGAGCACCACCAGCGTCATCACCACGACCATGGTCAGGAACGCCGTCCAGCCCACCAGGCCCCAGGCGAACGCCCCCAGCAGCGCGTGCACGACGGCCGCGCTGATCAGCAGGATGCGGCCAAGGCCGGCCGGGGAGCGGTCGCGCAGGGCGACGAGCAGGGCCACCACCCCGCACAGCGCGAAGTAGGCGCCGAAGACCAGGCCGCCGATCTTCGAGGACACGGACATCATGTCCGGGTCGAGGCCGGCGAGGGACATCTGCTGGTTGTCGACGACCGTCCCCAGGAACCAGTTCAGCGCGGCGACGCCGAACGCCTCCACGAACAGGACGACCGCGACGATCCAAGCCACCGGTCTGCGGACCACTGGCCCCCACCCACTTTCGACTGCCGCGCGTGCGGCTAGTACTACGTTCGGTTGGTACTACGTTCGGTACAGCGTGAACGCTACTAACGGGTAAACGCGCGGACAAGGGTTCGCCCGAGGTTGCTCGACGGGCAAAGAATCATTGGGCCGTTCGTAGGGATTCCACAAAGAAACGGAGTGGGCCGCAGCACGCTCTCACAGAGACCTTGACCACATCAGGGGGCTAGGGTTTCCGCAAGGAGTCCTGCGTACGTAGGTGCGACAAGGGATTTCGCGGGTCGAGCGAGCCTCGTATCACGCTCCGTGTGGGCAAGCTCACCAGTGGGGACGGGTCGATGCGCCGTGTCGGCAGTCCCTAAACTCGGCTTGTTTCAAGGAGGGAGCCTCAATCGTGCGCAAGGTGCTCATCGCCAACCGTGGCGAAATCGCTGTCCGCGTTGCCCGGGCCTGCCGGGATGCCGGAATCGCGAGCGTGGCCGTGTACGCCGACCCGGACCGGGACGCTCTGCATGTCCGCGCCGCGGATGAGGCGTTCGCCCTGGGCGGTGACACCCCGGCGACCAGCTATCTCGACATCGCCAAGGTGCTGCAAGCCGCCAAGGACGCCGGGGCGGACGCGATCCATCCCGGATACGGCTTCCTCTCGGAGAACGCCGACTTCGCCCAGGCCGTCCTCGACGCCGGCCTGACCTGGATCGGCCCGCCCCCGCAGGCCATCCGCGACCTCGGCGACAAGGTCGCCGCCCGTCACATCGCCCAGCGCGCCGGTGCCCCGCTGGTCGCCGGCACGCCCGACCCGGTCTCCGGATCCGACGAGGTCGTCGCCTTCGCCCAGGAGCACGGCCTGCCCATCGCCATCAAGGCCGCCTTCGGCGGCGGCGGACGCGGCCTGAAGGTCGCCCGCACCCTCGAAGAGGTCCCGGAGCTGTACGACTCCGCGGTCCGCGAGGCGGTGGCCGCCTTCGGACGCGGCGAGTGCTTCGTCGAGCGCTACCTCGACAAACCGAGGCATGTGGAGACCCAGTGCCTGGCCGACTCCCACGGCAACGTGGTCGTCGTCTCGACACGTGACTGCTCCCTCCAGCGCCGCCACCAGAAGCTGGTGGAGGAGGCCCCGGCACCCTTCCTCTCCGAGGACCAGGTCGCCGAGCTGTACGCCTCCTCGAAGGCGATCCTGAAGGAGGCCGGCTACGTCGGCGCCGGCACCGTCGAGTTCCTCGTCGGCCAGGACGGCACGATCTCCTTCCTGGAGGTCAACACCCGCCTCCAGGTCGAGCACCCGGTCACCGAGGAGGTCTCCGGCATCGACCTCGTGCGCGAGATGTTCCGCATCGCCGACGGCGAGCACCTCGGCTACGGCGACCCGGAACTGCGCGGCCATTCCCTCGAGTTCCGCATCAACGGCGAGGACCCGGGACGCGGCTTCCTGCCCGCCCCGGGCACGGTGACCACCTTCGCCCCGCCGTCCGGCCCCGGGGTTCGCCTGGACGCGGGCGTCGAGTCCGGCAGCGTCATCGGCCCCGCGTGGGACTCTCTCCTCGCCAAGCTGATCGTCACCGGCGCCACCCGCGAGCAGGCCCTCCAGCGCGCCGCCCGTGCGCTGGCGGAGTTCCAGGTCGAGGGCATGGCCACCGCCATCCCCTTCCACCGCGCGGTCGTCGCCGACCCGGCCTTCGCCCCCGAACTCACGGGTTCCGAGGCTCCATTCACGGTCCACACCCGCTGGATCGAGACCGAGTTCGTCAACGAGATCAAGCCCTTCGCCGCCCCGACCGACGCCGACGCGGAGGACGACACGGACCGGGAGACCATCGTCGTCGAGGTCGGCGGCAAGCGCCTGGAGGTCTCCCTCCCGTCCTCCCTGGGCATGTCCCTGGCCCGCACCGGCCTCGCCGCCGGGGCCAAGCCCAAGCGCCGCGCGGCCAAGAAGTCCGGCCCGGTGGCCTCGGGCGACACCCTCGCCTCCCCGATGCAGGGCACCATCGTCAAGGTCGCCGTCGAGGAGGGCCAGGAGGTCAAGGAGGGCGACCTGGTCGTCGTCCTGGAGGCCATGAAGATGGAACAGCCCCTCAACGCCCACAAGGCCGGCACCATCAAGGGCCTAGCAGCAGAGGTAGGCGCCTCCCTCACCTCCGGCGCCCCCATCTGCGAAATCAAGGACTGACCAGCGGTACGACATCAAAGGCGCCCGGCGGACTGAGCGATCAGCCCACCGGGCGCTTCACTTGCAGGCTTCCGGCGCTGGCAAGCGCCCCTTTATTTCGGCCCGTCAGGCGCTTCGTTTCCAGACGGACGGTGCGGGCAAGCGCCCGTCTTTCAGGGGCGCGGGGAACTGCGCGACCAGCCCCCACCGGGCCCGCACCCGGCACACAACCACCGGATGGCATGCTGAACCCACGGACCAAGCAAACGAAGGGCAGGTGAACCATGGCCCACCCGCCGGCAGGCCTCCGCGCGGACGCCCGCCGCAACTACGAGCGCCTCCTCACAGAAGCCCGCGCCGCCTTCGCCGCACACGGCACAGACACCTCCCTCGAAGACGTCGCCCGCCGCGCAGGCGTAGGCATCGGCACCCTCTACCGCCACTTCCCCAACCGCCACGCCCTGATGAGCGCGGTCTTCGAGGACGCGGTGAACGACCTGCTCGCCCGCTCCCGCGAGCTGCTCACCGACCCGGAGCCATGCGCCGCCCTGGTCACCTGGCTGCGCGAGATCGTCACGCACGCCAGTGAGTACCGCGGCCTGGCACGGGCGCTCATGTCGGTGTCGTACGACGCCGACTCGGCGCTTGCCAGGTGCAGCAACCCGATGCGGGCGGCGGGCGCGGCCCTGCTCACCCGCGCCCAACAGGCCGGCACCCTGCGCACCGACGTCTCCATCGGCGACCTGCTCCAGCTCACCAACGCCATCGCGCTGGCGGCCGAGGAGACCCCGGACGACCCGGGCCTCGCCGACCGCCTCCTGACCCTGACACTGCGGGGCCTGAAGGCCGTACCGCAATAAGCCGGTGTACTGCCGGCAACCCGGATACCGGACATACGACAGCAACCCGGTGACCCAGTAACCCAGTGACCCGGTAAGACGACGGATCAGCGGCGGCGAAGATCCGCCACCCGGGCCCGCTCCCGTTCCCGTTCGCGCTCACCCGGGCCGCCGGGCTGCTCGCCCAGCATCGTGCCGCGCAGCGGATGGCCCGCCGCGCCGCCGGGCAGCTGGCCCCGGCGTGGGTTGGGAAGCGGCACGTCCCGGCGCTGCTGGCGCGCCGGGACCTGATCGCCGCCGCCCGGTCCGGTCGCCTGGGAGCTGTTCCCCGAGCCGGACGATCCGGCGACGGCGATCTGGACTCCCTGGTCGGCCAGGGCCTGGAGTTCCGTACCCGCGCGGTCGTCGTGGACGGGCGGTTCGTCCGTGACGAGGCGGGTGATCACGTCCGTGGGCACGGTCTGGAACATGGTGTCCGTACCGAGCTTGGTGTGATCGGCGAGCACGACGACCTCGGCGGCGGCCTGCACCAGCGCGCGGTCGACGGACGCCGACAGCATGTTGGAGGTCGACAGTCCGCGTTCGGCGGTGAGCCCGCTTCCGGAGAGGAAGGCCTTGGACACCCGCAGCCCGTGCAGGGACTGCTCGGCGCCACTGCCGACCAGGGCGTAGTTGGAACCGCGCAGAGTGCCGCCGGTCATCACGACCTCCACCCGGTTTGCGTGGGCCAGCGCCTGAGCCACCAACAGGGAGTTGGTGACGACGGTCAGCCCGGGGACCCGCGCGAGCCGGCGTGCCAGCTCCTGCGTGGTGGTCCCCGCCCCGACCACGATGGCCTCGCCCTCTTCGACGAAGCTCGCGGCGAGGTCGGCGATGGCCGTCTTCTCGGCGGTCGCGAGATGGGATTTCTGCGGAAAGCCGGACTCCCGCGTGAAGCCGCCCGGCAATACCGCACCGCCGTGCCGGCGGTCGAGGAGTCCTTCTGCCTCCAGTGCGCGCACGTCCCGCCGTACGGTCACTTCGGAGGTCTGGACGACGCGGGCAAGCTCACGGAGCGACACGGCCCCATTCGCTCGCACCATTTCGAGGATCAATTGACGACGTTCTGCAGCGAACACGAAACTGACAGTAACCCCAACGACCGTCTGCTTTCAGCAGTTTGCGCCGAATAACAGAAGTTGTTCGCATGGGGGTACGGGAAGTGGTATACGCGCCTATCCGCTCCGCCTATGCCGTACGAATGGGCCGCAACTCCCCGTGACCAGCGGGAAGTTCCGCTCCCCACCGGCTCCGGACGCTCAGGCCTCGCCCGTCGCCTTGCGCGTGTGGAGCTGCCGGGCGACCTCTGCGATCGATCCGGAAAGGGACGGATAGACCGTGAACGCGTTCGCGATCTGCTCGACCGTCAGATTGTTGTCGACCGCGATCGAGATCGGGTGGATGAGTTCGGAGGCACGCGGCGACACGACACACCCGCCGACGACAATCCCCGTACCCGGCCGGCACATGAGCTTGACGAAGCCGTCGCGGATGCCCTGCATCTTCGCGCGCGGATTGCGCAGCAGCGGGAGCTTGACGACCACGGCGTCGATCTTGCCGGCGTCGACGTCGGCCTGGGTGTAGCCGACGGTGGCGATCTCGGGGTCGGTGAAGACGTTGGAGGAGACGGTCTTCAGGTTGAGCGGGGCCACCGCGTCGCCGAGGAAGTGGTACATGGCGATGCGGCCCTGCATGGCGGCGACGGACGCGAGGGCGAAGACGCCGGTCACGTCACCGGCGGCGTACACGCCCGGGGCGGTCGTCCTGGACACCTTGTCGGTCCAGATGTGCCCCGAGTCGCGCAGCTTGACCCCGGCCTCCTCAAGGCCCATGCCGGCACTGTTGGGAATGGCGCCGACGGCCATCAGACAGTGCGAGCCGGTGATGACACGCCCGTCGGAGAGGGTGACCTCGACGCGGTCGCCGACGCGCTTGGCGGACTCGGCGCGGGAGCGGGCCATGACGTTCATGCCACGGCGCCGGAAGACCTCTTCGAGGACGGCGGCGGCGTCCGGGTCCTCACCCGGCAGCACGCGGTCGCGCGACGACACGAGGGTGACCTTGGACCCGAGCGCCTGATAGGCACCGGCGAACTCGGCACCGGTGACACCGGACCCGACCACGATCAGCTCTTCGGGCAGCTCGGTGAGGTCGTAGACCTGGGTCCAGTTGAGGATGCGCTCGCCGTCGGGCTGCGCGTCGGCCAGCTCGCGCGGGTGTCCGCCGGTTGCGATCAGCACGGCGTCGGCGACGAGGGTCTCCTCGGTGCCGTCCGCCGCCCGTACGACGACCTTCCGGGAGCCGTCGATGGCCTGCATGCCGTCGAGCCGGGCACGGCCGCGCAGGACACGGGCGCCGGCCCGGGTGACGGAGGCGGTGATGTCGTGCGACTGGGCGAGGGCGAGCCGCTTGACCCGTCGGTTGACCTTGTCGAGGTCGACGCCCACGACACGGGCGGCCTGCTGCTCGGGCGGGGTGTCGTCGGCGACGATGATCCCCAGTTCCTCGTACGACGAGTCGAAGGTGGTCATCACCTCGGCCGTGGCGATCAGGGTCTTCGACGGTACGCAGTCGGTGAGCACCGACGCCCCGCCCAGACCGTCGCAGTCGACGACGGTCACCTCCGCGCCGAGCTGTGCTGCCACCAGCGCAGCTTCGTACCCGCCGGGTCCGCCACCAATGATCACGATCCGAGTCACATGCTCCATTGTCCCGCATGCCCCGAGGTGTCTGCGCCCCGGGTCACGTGTGGGCGTACGCGACCGGTGCGGGCGCACGGTTGTACGGGTGCGGGAGGGTCCTGTGCTGTCGGAGTGACGGCCGTGTCCGCTGCCGTACTCTCGACCCATGTCGCTCTACGCCGCCTACGCCGGCAATCTCGACGCGCGGCTCATGACGCGCCGCGCACCGCACTCGCCGCTGCGCGCCACCGGCTGGCTGACCGGCTGGCGGCTGACGTTCGGCGGCGAGCACATGGGCTGGGAGGGCGCCCTCCCGACGATCGTGGAGGCCCCGCGCTCGCAGGTCTTCGTCGCCCTGTACGACATCGCCCCGCCCGACGAGGAGTCGCTGGACCGCTGGGAGGGCGTGGGCCTCGACATCTACCGCCGGATGCGGCTGCGCGTCCACACGCTGGAGGGCGAGGAGCCGGCGTGGGTGTACGTCCTCAACGGGTACGAGGGCGGGCTGCCGTCGGCCCGGAACCTGGGCGAGATCGCCGACGCGGCGGAGTCGGCGGGGGCTCCGCACGACTATGTGATGGAACTGAGAAAACGTCCCTGTTGAGCAGGTAGAGCGGGCAGGTCCAGCGGGCGGGTGCCCCCGTCCTTGGTTGGAAACGACAAGACAACGATCGCCATCCCGTGACCTCTGTCATCTACGCGCGTAGGCTCCGACCGGATACGCTCTTGAGCGTGAACGCATCTCTTCTTCCGGACGACATCCAGGGCGACCCCCACTCCGCCGCCGACGCCGCCGCCGCCCGCCTGCGGGAGCTCACGGGCGCCGAGACCCACGACGTCGCCCTCGTGATGGGCTCCGGCTGGGCCCCGGCCGTGGACGCCCTGGGCACCCCCGAGGCCGACCTCCCGGTCACCGAGCTGCCCGGATTCCCGCCGCCGGCGGTCGAGGGCCACGGCGGCAGGATCCGCTCGTACCGGATCGGCGACAAGCGCGCGCTGGTGTTCCTGGGGCGCACGCACTACTACGAGGGCCGGGGCGTCGCGTCCGTGGCGCACGGTGTCCGTACCGCCGTGGCCGCCGGGTGCAAGACCATCGTCCTGACCAACGGCTGTGGCGGCCTGCGCGCCGACATGCGTCCCGGGCAGCCGGTCCTGATCAGCGACCACATCAACCTCACGGCGACGTCGCCGATCATCGGCGCGAACTTCGTGGACCTGACGGATCTGTACTCGCCTCGGCTGCGGGCCCTGTGCAAGGAGATCGACCCGAGCCTGGAGGAGGGCGTGTACGCCCAGTTCACCGGGCCGCACTACGAGACTCCTGCCGAGATCCGGATGGCGCGGGTCATCGGGGCGGACCTGGTGGGCATGTCGACGGTTCTGGAGGCGATCGCGGCGCGGGAAGCCGGGGCCGAGATCCTGGGCATCTCGCTGGTGACGAACCTGGCGGCGGGGATGACGGGGGAACCGTTGAACCACGAGGAGGTCCTCCAGGCGGGCCGCGACAGCGCAACCCGCATGGGCTCCTTGCTGGCCCAGGTCCTGGACCGCCTGTAGGCCCTTTTTTCCTCGCCCCCGCCGCCCCTACCCGTTCCCATCCCTGGGGGCTGCGCCCCAGACCCCCCTTGTCCTCGGCTGACTACCCAGCCCCTCCGGCGTTTGAGGAGCGGGGGTTCGGGGGCGGAGCCCCCGATGGGGGTCCCCCCTCTGGGGGAGGGACGGGTAGGGGCGGCGGGGGCGAGAAACAATGGACCCGCACCCGACCACGCACCCGCACCACCACCACACCGAGAGGCACCGACGTGCACGACGACGAGCTGATCGCACGGGCCAAGGCGTGGCTGGCCGAGGACCCCGACGCGGAAACCCGCGACGAACTCGCCAAGCTCATCGACGCCCAGGACCTCCCCGAACTCACCGCCCGCTTCACCGGCACCCTCCAGTTCGGCACCGCAGGCCTGCGAGGCGAACTCGGCGCAGGCCCCATGCGCATGAACCGCTCCGTCGTCATCCGCGCCGCAGCCGGCCTCGCCGCATACCTCAAGTCCACGGGCCGGACCGACGGCCTCGTCGTCATCGGCTACGACGCCCGCCACAAGTCCGCCGACTTCGCCCAGGACACCGCCGCCGTGATGACCGGCGCGGGACTCAGGGCGGCCGTCCTCCCCCGCCCCCTCCCCACCCCCGTACTGGCGTTCGCCATAAGGCATCTCGGCGCCGTCGCGGGCGTGGAGGTCACCGCAAGCCACAACCCGCCCCGCGACAACGGCTACAAGGTGTACCTGGGCGACGGTTCGCAGATC
Source organism: Streptomyces sp. GQFP (assembly GCF_021545335.1). Classification (GTDB taxonomy): domain Bacteria; phylum Actinomycetota; class Actinomycetes; order Streptomycetales; family Streptomycetaceae; genus Streptomyces. The sequence goes on from NZ_CP089312.1 coordinate 3,410,253, forward strand.
GTCCCGCCCACCGATGCCGAGATCGCCGCCGAGATCGACGCCGTACGGACGCTGAACGACGTACCGCGCCCGGAGAGCGGCTGGGAAACCCTCGACGACACCGTCCTGAACGCCTACCTGGCCCGTACGGACGCCGTCCTCGCCCCCGGCTCCCCCCGTACCGCCCGCACGGTCTACACGCCGATGCACGGCGTCGGCCGGGACACCCTCCTCGCCGCCTTCGCCCGCGCGGGCTTCCCGGCCCCCACCCTGGTCGCCGAACAGGCCGGCCCCGACCCGGACTTCCCGACCGTCGCCTTCCCCAACCCGGAAGAGCCCGGCGCGATGGACCTCGCCTTCGCCAAGGCCCGCGAGACCAGTCCGGATCTGATCATCGCGAACGACCCTGACGCGGACCGCTGCGCGGCAGCCGTACCGACGGCCGACCGCTGGCGCATGCTGCGCGGCGACGAGGTGGGCGCCCTCCTCGCCACCCATCTGGTCCGGCGCGGCGCGCAGGGAACCTTCGCCGAGTCGATCGTCTCCTCCTCCCTCCTCGGCCGGATCGCCGAGAAGGCGAACCTCCCCTACGAGGAGACCCTCACCGGCTTCAAGTGGATCGCCCGCGTCGAGGGCCTGCGCTACGGCTACGAGGAAGCCCTCGGCTACTGCGTGGACCCGGACGGCGTACGGGACAAGGACGGGATCACGGCCGCGCTCCTGATCACGGAACTCGCCTCCGAGCTGAAGGAGGAGGGCCGTACGCTCCTCGATCTGCTCGACGACATCGCCGTCGAGCACGGGCTGCACTCCACGGACCAGTTGTCGGTGCGCGTCGAGGATCTGTCCGTCATCGCCGACGCCATGCGCCGGCTGCGCGAGCGGCCCCCGACCCGGCTCGCGGGGCTGGCGATCACCAAGGCCGAGGACCTCACCAAGGGCACGGAGACGCTCCCGCCCACGGACGGCCTGCGCTACACGCTCGACGGTGCCCGGGTCATCGTCCGCCCCAGCGGTACGGAGCCGAAGCTGAAGTGCTACCTGGAGGTCGTCATCCCCGTGCCCGCGCACACGGACCTCCCGGCGGCCCGGGCGAAGGCGGCCGACCTGCTGGAGACGATCAAGCGGGACCTGTCCGCGGCGGCGGGTATCTGAGCCGTAGCCGTACTCGCCCCCGATGAGGTGCCCGTACGGGTCGGGCGCGGCGCTTCACTGGCGCATGAGGTAGCTGAAGCCCGTGTCCGGCCCGACGCACGACTGGAGGGTGAGGTCGCCCCAGTACAGGCCGGCGGCCGGGGCGCCACGGCCGGGGGTGAGGTAGTTCGCGTACACCTTGTACGTCCAGGTGCCGCGCGGGGAGCTGACGGTGACGCGGGTGCCCACGGGCAGGGTCGCGAAGCGGTCGAAGCCGCAGTAGTCGTGGCCGACCAGGACGGCCGTACTCATCTTGTAGCCGTCCTCGGTGCCGAGCGTCGGGCCGCTCCACTGCACGGCGTCCCGGCACGCGTCGACCTCCTCCTGGCCACCGCGCACGATGTCCTCGGTCCAGGTGCCGATCCGGATCGTCGTCCCGGTGGGGCGGGTGCCGCCGCTCACCGCCGTGTTCCGCCGGGTGGTCGGGGTGGGGGTCGGCGCCGAAGTGGCCTTCGTACGAGCGGGCTTGGGGCTTCGGGAGAGATCGAGGCCGCCGCGTGTCCGGCGGGTGGGTGACGCGGGCGTGCTGCTCGGGTCGGGCGCCTTGCGGGTGGTCGTGGGGGTCGGCCTGGTGGGAACTTCGGGCGGGGCGACGGGTGTTGACGCCCGTTCCTCGCGTGGGACGCCCGGTGAGGGAGCTGGCGAGCGGGGGCCGTCCGCCAGCGGTCCAACAGGCCCTTGACCGGCGCCCGTTGTGCACGCCGTGAGCAGGGCGCCCGCCGCGCACAGCCCTGCGGCGGTCCGCGCGGCGCGCGCCAGGAGTGGTCCCGTCATCCGAAACGCCCGTTCACGTAGTCCGAAGTCCGTTCGTCCTGCGGGGAGTTGAACATCGCGTCGGTGTCGCCGTGTTCGACGATGACGCCCGGTGTGCCCTGGGAGGCCAGGAAGAACGCGCAGGTGTCGGAGACCCGGGCGGCCTGCTGCATGTTGTGGGTGACGATGACGATGGTCACCTCCGACTTCAGTTCGGCGATGGTCTCCTCGATGCGCCGGGTCGAGGTCGGGTCGAGTGCCGAGCACGGTTCGTCCATGAGGAGCACCCGGGGGCGTACCGCCAACGACCGCGCGATGCACAGGCGTTGCTGCTGGCCGCCGGAGAGCGCGCCGCCGGGCTGGCGCAGCCGGTCCTTGACCTCCTTCCACAGGCCCGCCTTGGTCAGGCACTCCTCGACCAGGTCGTCCCTGCCGTCCCGGGAGACCTTGATGGCGTTGAGCTTGAGCCCGGCGAGGACGTTGTCGTAGATGGACATGGCCGGGAAGGGGTTCGGCTTCTGGAAGACCATGCCGACCTGGCGGCGGGCCTGGGTGATGCGGCGGCCCCGGTCGTAGATGTCCTCGCCGTCGAGGAGGACGCGTCCGCCGAGCGACGCCGAGGCGATCAGCTCGTGCATCCGGTTGAGGATGCGCAGGAACGTCGACTTGCCGCAGCCGGACGGGCCGATGAGCGCGGTGACCTCGCGCGCGGGCATGGTGAGGGAGACCCGGTCGAGGACCTTGTGGTCGCCGAACCAGGCGGAGACGGAGTCGGCGCGCAGGGTCGCGGGGCCCTGGCCGGAGAGCTGTCCGGCCGTGATCCGGGGCTGCAGGACGGTGTCGGTGAGGTCGGGGTTCGCGTCCTCGGGAGAGGAGTCCGCGGCGTTCTCGGTTGTGTCGGTGGTGTTGGTGGACATGATGGTGATCTCAACTCCGGTACGAGGAAGGCCAGTACGAGGGAGGACGGCACAAGGGCGGGTGGTTCACAGCAGGTTGGGCAGGAGGGCGGTGATCGCCCGGGAGTCCGCGAGCCCGAGCGCCAGCAGGAGGGGGCCCGCGCAGATCCAGGTCTGCCAGCGCCCCCACACCCGGTACGCGAACACCGCGAGCAGCGCGGCGAGCAGCAGCCCTTGGGTCCAGAGAAAGACCGCGAGCCAGGCGTTGTCGTCGCCGCCCAGTGCCTGTTCGGAGGCGGCGATCCAGCCCGGACGCAGCTCACGCGGCGGGCTGGGCTGCACGGGTGTGATCAGTCTGGCGTCGACGCGGAGCACTCCGCTGGGGGTGTACGGGGCTCCGGTCGCGGTGAGGAGGGTGAGCCGTCCTTGTCCGTCGGCGAGCGGGTCGGGGAGTTCGTCGCCTGCCCGGCGGATGCCGGTGACCTCGTAGACGGCCTTGCCCTGGCCGGTCGTCAGCTCGACGCGGGTGCCGACGGGCAGGTTGTGGAGGTGGTTGAAGGGGCTGCCGTACGCCCATTGCCGGCCCATGAGGACGGTGGTTCCCGCCTGGCCGGGCAGCGGGGTGTCCCGGCGGTGACCTGGTCCCGACATCAGCACCTCGGACGTCGTGCCCTCGGCCACGACCTCCTTGATGTCGAGCGCGGGGATCCTCAGCAGGGCCACGGGCGCGCCCGGCTCCAGGAGCTTGCCCTCGTAGTCGAGCTGGCCCACGGGGGCGATGCCCAGGGCGAGTTGGCGGCGGAGTTCGTCGTAGGCGGTCTGCTGGTCGCGGGCGTGCTGGAGGTGACCGACGATCGTGAGGTTCGCGGCGAAGCCGAGGAGTACGGCGGCCAGGACGCAGAGGGCCGCTCCGGCGAGGGCGAGGCCGGGGCGGGCGGGGAGTCGGGGGGTGGGCTTTCCCGGTTCTTCGGCGGGTGGGCCGGGCGGGGGTGCCCACGGGGCGGCCGGGGGTGGGGCGAGCGTGGTCACTTCGGTGTGCTCCTCGTAGGGGGGCGGTTGGTACGCCGACGGGGTGTTTCCTTCGCCCCCGCCGCCCCTACCCGTCCCATCCTCGGGGGCTCCGCCCCCGAACCCCCGCTCCTCAAACGCCGGAGGGGCTGAGTAGTTCAGCCCGTCCGGCGTTTGAGGACGAGGCCGTTCAGGCCGACAGCTGGGGTCTGGGGGCGCAGCCCCCAGGGATGGGACGGGTAGGGGCGGCGGGGGCGAAACACGCAGGCCCGCAGCCAAGCCGCTCGGTCGGTCAGTGGTGTTGTGGGGTGTCCGTGCCGAAGGTCAGCAGGCCCTTGCGGCGCATGTGGAGTACGAGGGCCGAGCCGGCGCAGAGCAGGGCGACGGCGGTCAGGCCGATCGCGCCGACCTGGGCGCCGGTGGAGGCCATCGAGCCGGTGCCGGTGCCGCCGCCCGTACCACCCGTGTCGCCACCGCTGGTGCCACCCGTGTCCGTGCCGCCGCTGTCCGTACCGCCGTCGGTGGTGCCGTCCGAGGCCGAGTCGGACGGGGAGGGCTCGGGGCTCTCCCCGGCGACATCCCCGGTGGTGAACGCGAACTCCACGCTCTTCCCGTCGGTCTTGTCCTCGGCCAGGGTCAGTACGTGGTCGCCGTCCTCGATCTTCTTCGGGACGGTGAACTCGTAGCCCTCGACGGTCCCTTCGGTGTTCGCCTTGGCGTTCTCGAAGGTCTCCTCGCTGTCGGCGAGGGTGACCTTGACCGCGGCGTCCTCGGTGTAGCCGCGGGCGGTGATCTTCACGGTCTGGCCGGCGGCGAGGTTGGGGTTGGCGTCGAGGACTGTGCCGTCCTCGTCGGTGACCTCCAGGTCGGCAGGGGTGGTGGGGTCGGGGGAGGGTTCCGCGTCGGCGCTGACGAAGGTGAAGGTCGCCCGGTTGTTGGCGGAGCCGCCCTCTTCGAGGAGCAGTTGGGTGTCACCGGCGAGGGTGCGGTCGGGGACCGTGTACGCGTAGTCGACGACCGCCCCGTCGGCGTCGGCGGTCGCGTCCGCGAACGTCGCCCCGGTGCCCGGGGACTGCACCACCTTGACCGTGGACCCCGGGGTGAAGCCCTTGACCGTGATCTTCACGGTCTGTCCGACGGTGAGGGTCGGCTTGTCGCCGAGGGTCTTGCCGTCGGCGTCCTTGGCGGTGAGGAGGTAGCCGATGCTCACGGGGTCGGTTCCCTGGCCGTCGCTGTAGGCCTCGGGGTCGCTGGACTTGAAGACGGCCGTGTACGTGTGCGGGCCGCCGACCGCCGGTGCCTTGATGGTGGTCTCGGCGGTGCCGCCCGTCACGTTCGCCGTGCCGAGCGAGGTCTCGCCCTCCTTGAACTCCATGGTGCCGGGCGCCTCGGCGGGCGTCACGGTGGCGCTCAGCTTGAGGTCGCCGCCCACGGACACGCCGTCGGCCGCGCTCAGGGCGACGGAGGTGGTCTTCTGCTGGAGGAGGGTCCAGGTGGTGCCGACGATCCGGATCTTGGCGAGGAAGCGGGCCGACGTGGTGAGCCCGCTGCGGCAGGCCAGGCCCAGCGTGTACGTGCCGTCGAGCGACTCCGTCTTCACGAAGGCCCGTAGCGCCGTCTCCAGGCTCTTCACGGGGGCCGCGGCCTTGAGGCTCGACGTGAAGGGAGCCGTGCCGGTCGGGATCGTGGCCGTGGCGTCGGCGATCTTCAGGCCCTGGGCGAGGTTGGCCGGGTTGAGCGCCCACAGGAGGGGCTGGTTCGCGGTCTGGCCGGCTGCGGGGTCCGGGCAGCCGGCGCTCGACGTCGCGGACGTGGCCATGAGATCGGCCGAGATCGAGCCCGTGTCCGGGCTGAGGGTGAACGTGCCGATGGTCTCGGCGGCGGCGCTGGCCCGGCCCGCGAAGGCGACCATCCCGGCCAGGGCGGCGCACAGCAGCGCGCAGCAGGTCAACAGTGCTACCGGTGATCTGAGTTGTGCCAGTCGGTGGTTCATGTGATGGTCCCCCCACGGGGTTTCGGGTGCACTTCTGTTCTTCTCGGTACGGGCGGATACGCCGCCGGGCCGGGCACCCGATGGGTGCCCGGCCGTTGTGCGGGGTTGGTGCGTGGCGATCAGTTCTCGCCCGTGAGGGCGGTGCTGCCGCAGTTGGTGACGGTGCCGAAGCCGTAGAGCTCGATCGTGAAGGTGTCCGCGCAGACCTTGGAGCCGGCGCCGACGAAGGTGTCGGCGATGCCGGCCTCGCCCAGCCGGTCGGTCTCGACGACGTTGTAGACGGTGCGGCTGTACTCGCCGCCGTCGATCGTGCCCAGGACGGTGTCACCGTGCACGTCCTCGACCAGACCGCCGGTCTGGCTGACGTACTTCGCCACGGAGTACGGGGCGATGTGCGCGGTGGAGGTGAGCGCCCGGCCGTCGTGCTCCTGCATCGTGCCGACGCAGGTGCCGAGGGTGGGGTTGCCGATCTGGGCCAGGAAGAAGCTGCGGGTGCCCGAGCCGCTCTGCGGCAGCAGCGGGGTCACGGGGGAGCCGTTCAGGGTGGTCTGGGTGCACTCGTAGATGGCCTTGAGCTGGGCCGTGCTGACGTCCAGGCCGTCGGTGTCGTTCAGCGGGCTGTCCGCACGGACCGCCATCGTCAGCTTGTCCGAGGCGAACGGGATCCAGGTCAGGTCGTCGCCGGCCGTCACGACACCACGGGACGAGCGGGCGAAGTCCAGACAGCCCGCGCTGGTGTCGATGTCGTTGTTCAGCGCGGTGACGCCCTGTGAGGAGCCGTTCGGACGGGCGATCGTGCAGCCGTTCGCACGGGTCTTGATGTTCCCCGCGGGGGTCGCGTCGTACGACGCGATCAGGGTGCCGCCGTCGACGGAGTCGCCAAGGCCGTTGAGAACGTCCTGCGTCGTGTCGGAGCCGACGCCGGCGAGAACACGGTAGTCGCCGGCGGCCGGGTCGGCGGAGGCCACGGGGGCCATGACACTGAGGCCGAGAGCGGCGGCACCGACAACGGCACCGGCGAATGCGAGAGACTTGACGTTCACTTCTGATCTCCTCCGTGGAAACGGATTGCGAGCAAAGGACGGTCGAGCAAATGACGGTCGGGCAAGAAACGGTCGAGCAGAATCCGGATTCTTTTCCGCGGCCGACCCGTCGGCCGACAGGTAAGAAAATTCCATGAATTCGCACCGGCGGCCACCAATTCCAGCCGCTCGTCAGATGACGAATCGGTTTCCTACGTGACACCAAGGGAATTCACGGGGCCGTCGCCCCCGCCGTCCCCCGCCGGACGGAGAGCCGCAGCATGACCGGGCCGGCGAGAGCTGCCACTCCGCCCGCGATCAGCACTCCGAGGAGCACCCAGCGGATCAGCCCGAGCATGTCCGACGGGGTGAATCCGCCGGACTGCGCCACGTTCTGTTTCGCCGGATCCGTCTGGGCGACGGAGGGCCGGGAGGTGTCCGACGCGTCCGGGTCCGGGGCGGCGGCGCCCGCCGTCCCCGCCGAGTCGCCGCCGGTCGTGCCGCCGGTGTCCGTACCGCCGTCGAGGCCGCCGGCTCCCCCGCCGCTGCCGGTACCGCCGCTTCCGCCCGACTCGCCTTCAGGGTCGGTCGTACCGGCGCCCGGCGACTCCGCGGACGCGACGACGCCCTTCTCCAGGCGGTCGGCGGCCTGCTGGGCCTGTGTACGCATGGCGGCGGGCAACGGGGCGTATCCGTACGGCAGTTGGCCGCTCGCGGTGCCCTGGGTCTGGCCGTCGCCGGCCGCGTACCTGATCACCTTGGCGTAGTCCTGCCGGGCGTCCTTCGCCTGGCCCAGTGAGGCCGCCGCGTACACCACGGCGGCCAGCGGATAGGCGCCGTCCGTCATCCTGGCGGGGTCGGCCGCCTTGACGCCGGCCACCTCGGAGTCGGGCATCTCGGCGACCGCCTTGAGCAGGGAGTCGTTGGTCGGCTTGACGTACTCCCCGTCCGCGTTCGGCAGGGCGGCGGCGTTCAGCTGGTACCGCACGGCGGACGCGTTGTCCACGATGCCCATCTGGCGCTGGGTCACCGGGGTCGCGCGTTCGACGGTCGCCCACTTCGTGATGCTCTGGTTGACGGTGCACTCGTAGGCGGTGCCGATGTCACCCCGGCGGATCTTCACCGCCGCCTCGTGCATGTCCGTCGCGTACGGGACCACCTCCTGTCCGGTACGGGCCATGGTGAGGCCGGCGGCCCCGCCGCTGCACTCGACGGTCGTGGGGGTGAGGTCCGCCTTGGGGAAGTAGTCCAGGGAGTCCGTGATCACCCCGTCCTTGAGGTATTCCGGGTTGACCTTCATTCCCCAGGGGTCCTTTTCCCCGTTGATGAACTCCCGCGCCGCCGGGTCCGCCAGAATGTATTCCCACATCATGCGGGCCGAGTCGGTGTTCTCCGAGGTGATGACGAGGCCGATCGGAGAATTGAAGTCGTTCCCGTCGAAAGCGGGATTGAGTTTCAGGAATTCCGGGTCCCCGCCGATGTATCTCGGATTTCCGGTGAGGTAGTCGGGAACGGCGTCCTGTGAGGAGACCATGGTGCTCGCGTAGGACTGGGTGAGCGCCTTGGCCAGGAGTCTCTGGTTGAGTCTGACCTCCTTGAACGGCGCGTAGTTGAAGGTCCCCTTCTCGTACATCCAGACGAACCCGATCGTCAGACCGCTGACCGCGACCGGTGCGTGCACCACCGGTGCCGTCCCCTCCGGCGCCTGGACGGGATCCAGCGTCATGGCGAGTCCCGCCGAGGAGTCGCTCGGTGCCAGCACGACGTTCCGGGCGAGTTCCTCACCGGACTGGGTGTAGGTGAACCGGTGGGTGCCGGTCCTGCACAGCTCGCCCTGCCATGCCGTGGTCGCGTCGGTGGCCAGCTCGGAGCCCATGATCACGCGCTCCGGCTTGTCCGGGTCGCAGGTGTTCGTGACGGGCTCGAAGTCGAGGCGGAAGACGATCCGCTGGTTCCAGTTCGACCGGCTGAGCGCCGAGGTGAGGGTCGGCCTGCTGACGTCCGAGACCCCGTCCGGCTCGTGCTCGCCCCGGGGCACCACGACCAGCCAGCAGGGCTGGACCGCGCCGGACGCCGTGGTGCGCGCCCCGCAGCCCAGGTACTCCGACTCCAGCGAGGACTTCATCTCGAAGACCGCCTCGCCCTCGCCCTTGCCGTCATTGGGCAGCCACGAGAGGGAGTTGGTGTCCCCGGCGCTGAAGTAGGTGGTGTCGAGCCTCGACGTGGTCGACGGCCCGGACACCGGCCGGAAGGGAACGAAGGTGTTCCCGCGCGGGTCCGTCGTGAAGTCGTCCGTCTCCTGGGGGTCGGTCGTGGGCGAGACGTCCCGGCTGGTCCCCGGCGGGATCCTGGCCTCGTTGCCGAACTCGCACTGTCTGCGGTCCGGCCCCTTGTCCGGGTCGTCGCCCCAGCACTGCATGATCTGCAGGAAGTTGAACTTGCCCAGCACCGGCGCGGGCTTCCCGCCCGTCCACGACACCTTGACGCCCTGCCAGCGCAGGCCCTTCGTCTGGTGCACGGTGACCTTGAGGTCCGAGAAGTCGTCGTACCTGCCCGCCGCCCCGCTCTTGGTCACCGCCGAGCTCTCGGCGGTGGCCGCCCGCGCCTGGTCCGCGCCCTCGGGCAGCGGCAGCAGGGCGAGGACGAGGGCGGCCAGCAGGGCTCCCATGCCCAGCGTGAGCCGTCGGCGGCGGCCGGGGGACACGGGTGGCCCCACCGTGGGTATTCGTGTCGTCGGCCGGCTCATCAGTACTCCCCCTTGCGGCGGGTGCGTGCCGCGAGGGCCCGCGCGGTGAGCGGCGGTCCGACGACCACCGCGACGAGCAGGACGGCCGACAGCGCCATCAGCGCGCCGCGCAGCCCGAAGGAGTCGCCGGAGGCGAGGCTGACGGGGTTGGCGACGATCGAGGTGTCGCCGCCGGTGCCCGTACCGTCGGCGCTGACCAGCTCGCCGGTGTCGGGGTCGACCGTGCCGCCGGAGGTGCCCCCGGCCGCGGCGCCGGTCGCGGCATCGGGCGTACCGTCACCGTCGGTGTCCGTACCGCCGGTCGTGCCGCCACTGGCGCTCGTACCGCTGCCGCCCGTGCCGCCCGTGCCGGAGCCGCCGGTCGACGACGTACCGCCGCTGCCGCTGCCGCTGCCGCCGCTGGTGGCGCCCGGCTTCACCGGGGTCTCCTGGTTCGCGGCGCCGGCGGTGCCGGTGGAGCACTGCGTGGGGCCCTTCTTGTCGCAGGCCTTGGGGAAGGGGGCGTTCTTGACCAGGGTGTTGACGCCGCCCGAGAAGGTGGGGTTGCGGCACTTGGTGATGTCGATCGAGGCCGTCGGCGCGCCCGGCACCTTGCGGATCTGCTGGAAGCCCGCCTCGACGAGGTTCTTCGGCAGCGGCGAGTAGCCCAGCTGCTCGGCCTGCTGCTGGCCGTCGCACAGGAAGTAACGGCTGAACGTGCCAAGGGAGTTGCCCTTGGCCGCGGTGAAGCCGGCCTCCTCCTTCGTGGGCATGATCATGTAGCTGTAGCTGGACAGCGGGTAGGTGCGGGAGTCCTGGTTGGCGTAGACCTTGTCGAGGATCTGGGTCAGGTAGTTGACGGACTGCTTGTTCTGGTTGATCTCGGCCTTGGTCAGGGCCACCGCCACACTCGCGGCGGTCGGCTCGACGTAGTAGTTGTCCTTGTTGAGCACCTTCGCCACGGGGAAGCCGGTGTTCTTGGCGTAGGAGTACTCGACGTACGTGATGGCGCCTTCGCCGGACGGCTGGCGCACATGGCCGGAGACGCCGAGCGAGCCGGACTTGGAGACCATGGCGGAGCCGCTGAGCAGCGGGTAGTTGGAGGTCATCCCGCAGTTGCCGCTGCCCCGGCCGGTACGGCCGCAGAAGTCGCTCCAGATGGAGCCGTACTGCTTGGACATCCAGGTGGTGAACTGCGCGCTGGTGCCGGAGCCGTCGGAGCGGACGACCGGGACGATCTGGCGGGCCGGCAGGGTCAAGCCGGGGTTGTCCGCGCGGATCGCGGAGTCGTTCCACCGGGTGATCTTCCCGGTGAAGATCTTCGCGACGACCGGGCCGGACAGCCGCAGGTTGGTGACCATCTTGCCGTTGATCTTGAGGTTGTACATGAACGCCGTACCGCCGGCCACGATCGGCATGTAGACGTAGTCGCGCGTCGGCGGCTGGTCCGTGATGCCCTGTTCCTTCAGGCCGTACGGGATCTCGGAGACCGCGAAGTCGACGGTGTTGTTCTTGAACTGCTCACGGCCCTGCGAGGAGCCGTTGGCGGTGAAGTTGACCGTCATGCCGTAATTGGCCTTGACGTTGCGGACCCACTGCTGGACGGCGTTGGAGCTCCAGGTCGACCCCGCGCCGGTGATCTTCGCGTAGGTGGCCGCTGCGGCCGGTGGTGTCTGTACGGCGAACAGCGCGCACAGCAGTGACAGCACGGTGGCCGCCAGACGGAAACGAGCGGCGGGTTTCACGACGAACTCCCCGGTTGCGTACGGAAGGTGGCGGGCGGAGTGGGTGGGGCGGCCGGTGCCGTGGCCGGCGTCGCTCGCTCGGCCCGCTCGGACCGCTCGGCCCGCTCGGCGAAGCGACGCGCGTCACGTCGCGAGGCGACCACGCGGCGGTGTTCCTGGCGGCGGGTCAACTGCCCTGGTCCGCGGCCCCCGATGACGCGCGCGGCCACGAACAGCACGAGCACCAGCGCCATGAGCAGCGACGCCGTACCGAACCCGCGGGCGATCATGGTGGGTTCGGGCGACTTGACGTACTCGAAGGTCGCGAACGAGAGGGCCAGCATCGGATCGTGGAACGGATCGAGGTTCAGCTCCTGGGTCATGCCCGAGGTCAGCATCACCGGGGAGGTCTCGCCGATGCCGCGCGCGGTGCCGAGGATCACCGAAGTGGTCAGTCCGGAGCGGCAGGTGGGCAGGACGACGTGCCACACCGTGCGCCAGCGGGACGTACCCATGGCGTAGCTCGCCTCGCGCAGGGTGCCTGGCACCAGGCGGATGACGACGTCGGCGGCGCGGATGATGATCGGCAGCATCATCACCGAGAGGGCGAGCCCCGCGGCGAAGCCGCCCAGATCCACGCCGAGGCTCAGGATCACGGTCGCGTAGATGAACAGGCCCGCGACGATCGACGGCAACGCTGTCATCGCCTCGACGATGGTGCGGACGAAGCGCGAGAAGGGGCCCGGCACCTCGGTGAGGAACACCGCGCAGACCAGGCCGACCGGCACGGTGATCGCCAGCGCGATGGTGATCATGATGAGGGTGCCGACCGCCGCGTGCAGGGCACCGCCGATGGTGAGCGGCTCCAGCGGGCCCGCCAGCGTCATGTCCTCGGTGAAGAAGTTCAGGTGCACCAGGGCCGTGCGGCCCTGGACGAGCGCGTACACGACGACGATCACGAGGATCGCCACCATCAGGAACCCCATCGACCGCACCATGGCCGCCGCGATCCGGTCCACCACGGCCGGGCCGTCCTCGTCGAGGGAGACGAGCAGCGCGTACACCAGCAGGAAGAGGCCGTACGCCATCACGACGAACCCGACCGGACCGTTGAACGGCAGCAGCCACACGAACAGCAGCCAGGTCAGCGAGAGCGCGGCGGAAGCGGCCCCGATCACGGCGTACACATCGGTGTCACGCAACGAGGTGAGGGCACGACGCCGCTCACCGCCCGGATCGGCGGCACGCGACGAACCGGGCAGCACCGTACGCGAACGCCTCGACACCTGCCGCGCCCCGGGCGCTTCAGGAGCAACGGTCATGATGGAACTCATTCCTGAAGGGAGCTGGGAAGAGGGGGGCACGCGACCGCGCCCCAAAGGGGCGCGGGGAACTGCGCGACCAGCCACGACGGCGGCGCGGACGACAGACAGCGGACGGACGGCACATCGGCGCACCCCAGCGAAACCTCACGCGTCACTCGTCGCACCCGAACGCGACCGAGCAACGATCGACGACGCGGCGAAGTTGACGACGAGGGTCATCATGAACAGCGCAAACCCCGCCGCCATCAGCGCGGACATACCGAACTCGCTCGCCTCGCCATAGCGCAGCGCGATCAGCGAGGAGACGGAACTGGTGCCGGCCTGCAGGACATGCCACTGGATGTCGAAGGTCTGCGAAATGATCATGAGGACCGCGATGGTCTCGCCCAGCGCACGGCCCAGCCCCAGCATCGTGCCGCCGATCATGCCGCCCTTGCCGAACGGCAGGACAACGCTGCGGATCATGCCCCAGCGGGTCGCGCCCAGCGCGTACGCCCCCTCGCGCTCACCGGCCGGTGCCTGCGAGAAGACCTCGCGCATGATCGAGCAGACGATCGGCGCGATCATCATCCCGACCACGAGCCCGGCGATGAACGTCGAGGAGGTGTACACGCTGGCGGACGCCAACGGGTCGTTCGGGTCGGCGCCCTGGACGTCGAAGACCGGGATCCAGCCGAAGTAGGCGGAGATCCAGCGGGAGACGGGCAGGACCTTGTCCTGGAGGAAGAACACCCCCCACAGGCCGTAGACCACGGACGGGACCGCGGCCATCAGGTCGACGACGCTGATCAGTGTCTGTCTGAGCCGGGGCGGAGCGTATTCGGAGATGTACAGGGCGGCACCCGTGGCGAGCGGTACGGCCACACAGACGGCGACGGAAGCGATCAGGACGGTCCCGACCAGCACCGCCGCGATCCCGAACCGCCCGCTGTCCGGCGCCCATTGGGCGGTCGTCAGGAACGACCAGCCGGCCCTGTCCAGCGCCAGCCACGCCCGGTACAGCAGGAAGCCGCCCACGAGCAGCATGACGGTGAGCACGAGCCCGCCGCCGGAGCGCAGGACGGCACGGAAGACACGGTCGGGCAGCCCGGGGTCGGCGTACAGCCGTCTGGGCACGTCGTCGGCCGAGCCCGCCGCGGCGAGCGCGGGCTGCGGCTGTCTGGTTCTTCTCGGCAAGGGCACGATTCAGACGTTCCGAGCCCCCGATTGACATGCGCATCCTGAAGGGTTAACGAGAGGTGCCCTGGGGGCAACTTCCGCCGCACCGCCCCCGGTAGCACCGCTTCCGTTCGCGCTTACGTCAGGATTCGCCCCACAACTCAGGTCCCACGGTGCTCAGTTCGGGCAGCATCCCGCGGAAGCGCTCATAGGAGGAACGACAGGTCGCGTGCCGCTCGTACGTCCGTGCGGAGGCGGCGAGATGACGCCCCTGCCCGTCCCACAGCACCCACACCCAGCCGCCGCCCCCGGCGCTGTGCTGGATTCCGCCCGAGGTGTCCGCGTGATAGGCGCACAGCCTGACGAAGGCGGCGCGACAGCGCGCGTGTGTGTCCTGGAAGGTCACCGACACGGCGACCGCCCGCCCGTTGGGCGCGACTAACCGCCAGCCGAACCGGCCCTCCCCGTTGATGTCGATCTGACATCTCATACCCGACGCGACGGCGGCGGTTCGCCCCGCTCTCCCTGCCGCGCCCGCTCTGCCCGACCGCTCCATGTCCCCACCCCCGCCGCCCGTAGATGAGAGAAAACCGCAGGTACGGCGATGTGGGGCGGCGACAGCAAATCTACTGAGCGGTCAGAGGCAGTTGACAGAGGAAACTGTCGGCCCATGACACGGTTCACCTCGAAGTGGTCCCTAGGAAACCCCTAGGACAGCCACAGGGAAAGTGCTCGCTGCGGCTACCAGGACAACGTTGCCACAGCAGCCGTAGTCGCCATTTGAGACGGAATTTACGGGAGAAGCACCCTGCCGCGACGCCGCCCGGTCAGCTCCACGCCACCAGCGCCACCACCCACGCGCCCGCGAGCACGGCGGCCACCGGCCAGACGGCCCGCCCCCGCTCGGCCACGCCGCTCTCCCCCGACGGCCGCAGCTCGGGGTCGAGGCGCATGGCGGTGAGTTCGGCGGCCAGCGCGTCGTACGGATGGGTCAGCCCCCAGCGCCGCTGGAGCCGGTCCCAGCGGGGTGCGGAGACCGCCCAGCCGCCGCCCCGCCAGTCGATCTTCAGCTCCAGGGACCGCCGCCGTACGAACCGGAGGTCGTCCCAGGGCACATGGCGGGGCCCGCGCAGCCCGGCGACCCAGAGACCGGACCGGTCGGCGGTGATACGCCAGGCAAGCTTCTGGGGGATGCGCACGGCCCCGTACAGCCCGAGCAGCGGGATGAGCGCCAGCTTCCACGACGAGAGCCCGGAGTCACCGAACCAGGCCCAGCTCAGCCACAGCCCCCACCACACGAAAAACGCGGCGGCCAACCAGTCCAGCCACCCCGCCCGCCAGTGCCGCACCTTGCTGACGGCCGCCTGCCGCTCGGCCAACTCCCGCCCCTGAAGCTCCAGTTGGAGACTGCCGGCGGCCTGTTCACGCTGCCGGGCGGCACGTCGGCGACCCGCGTCCGGCGACAGCGGCCGTACGGGCCCCTCCGACCACTCCGTCAGCGGAGGCTGCTCGGGATCCTCGTCGGCGCTGACGACGAGAACCTCGGCGCCGTCGAAGGGAGCACCGTAGAGAACGGCTTCCCGGACGGGCCCGAAGGTGTCGTCGTCAAGCCCGAGAAGCACACGCTGAAGGGAGTCGCCCTCGTCCTGTACCTCATCCTCATCCTCATCCTCGTCGCTGTCCTCATCGTCCTCGTCGCCCTCGTCGTCCTCGTCGAAGGAGGCGAGGTCGACGGTGAACAGGGGTCGCTCGGCGGCGGGATCGTCGGCGGCGTACACCTCCGTACCGCCCTGCGCGTCATCCCGGACGAGCACGCGGAGCACCGGGACCGGAGCCCCGCGCAGGGCGCCCGCCCGCTGCCGGCCGAGCCAGGCCGAGGCCAGCGCGGTCACGCCGAGGCCGGCCAGGAAGACGGTGACGACCCAGGCGCCCTGCTGGTCCTGGGTCGAGCCCCAGAGACCGGCGGTGCCTCCGGTGAGCGCGCCGAGCGCGAGCACGACGAACCCCAGGGCGAACAGCACCCGCCCACGGCGTACGGGAGCCCCGGCGCCCGGCACGAGCACGGCGACGCCCCCGGCGGCGTCCACGGCCCGCTCCAACTGCTCGCTCCGGGCTCGCAGCCGGACGGCCACGACGGCCCAGGAGCCCAGTACGACCAGCACGCCGAAGGCGGTCAGCGCCCAGGACTTCGAGGAGGCCTCGACGGCGAGGGCGAGCAGCAGCAGGGGCGCGCCGGCCCACACCAGCTCGGGCCGGGCGAGCACCCACAGCACGTACACGGCGAACCCGGCCGCGACGAACGGCCACAGGCCGCCGGCCATCGCCACCAGGGCGCCCACGCACAGCACGAGGGTGGCGAGGCCGGCCGCGACCGAGCGGCGCACCCGCAGAAAGGTCCAGCGCGGGGGCAGGGCGGCGGACCAGCGGGCCGCGCGGACGGTGGTCCAGTCCTGGCAGCCGTCGGGTATGGCGGTGAGGGGCAGCCGCAGCGGCTCGTCGGGGAAGGTCACGCGGCTCAGCCGACCGCGAGCAGGATCGCCAGCAGTACGGCGCCCGCGGCGGCGGGCGCCATGATCTCGTACGCCCACTTCACGGTCACCTCGCCCTGGGAGGTGGCGGCCTTCTCCCTGGCCTCCCACAGCTGCGACAGGTCGTCCATGATCTGGTCGGTCTGGGCGCGGGTGGGCCCCGGAGGCACGATGGACAGCCCAGGCCGGCCCCCGCCCGCCTCGCGGGCCTCACGCATCTGGGCGCGGTTGGCACGCTTGCGGGCGCGCAGCGAGACCGGTACGGCCCAGAGCTGGTACTTGGCGCCGGACTCGACGACGACCTCGTTCGAGAAGCTGGACCGGAACCCGGCGACCTCGCCCCAGGGCACCACGACCACCCGGAAGGGATTGCGCACCCGCAGCCGGTGGTCGTTGGCGAACACGCCGGGGCGCAGGGTGAAGGCGATCACGAGCGGTACGGCGCAGAGCAGCGCGGCGAGCGCGAGCCACGGGGTCCGCCCGTGCCCGACGATCACGGCGTCGCCACCGAGCCAGCCCGCGAGCCCGAGCAGCAGCACGCCGGCCACGATCGAGGAGGGTGACCGGTAGGCCCGGTCGGGAGACTCGGGTTTGGCAGGCCCCTGCGCGGGCGACGGATGGTCCGGGGTGGTCATGCCCCGATTCTGCCCGACGCGGCGGGGGAGCCCGGCCGGTGGCCCCGAGCGGGTCCGAGAAGCCTTGTTTCGCCCCCGCCGCCACCCCTTGTCCTCAAACGCCGGACGGGCTGACAAACCAGCCCGTCCGGCGTTTGAGGACAAGGCCGTTCAGGCCGAAAGGGGGGTCTGGGGGCGCAGCCCCCAGGAACGGGATGGGAACGGGTAAGGGCGGCGGGGGCGAAAACAACCCCTGTACAGCCGCTACGCGCGTAGATATGCTCGGCTTGTGACCATGCCCACCACTGCATCAACCGCACTCCCGCTCAAAGACGTGACCGCGTCCAACAGCACGCTACGCCGCTACCTCCACGGACTCCCCGGCGTCGACGCGGTCGGCCTGGAGGCGCGCGCCGCCTCCCTCGGCACGCGTTCCATCAAGACGACCGCGAAGGCGTACGCCATCGACCTCGCCATCTCGATGGTCGACCTGACGACGCTGGAAGGCGCGGACACCGCCGGCAAGGTCCGGGCCCTCGGCGCCAAGGCGGTCCGCCCCGACCCGACCGACCGCACGGCCCCCGCCACCGCCGCGGTCTGCGTCTACCCCGACATGGTGGCCGTCGCGAAGGAGGCCGTCGCCGGGTCGACCGTCAAGGTCGCCTCCGTCGCCACCGCCTTCCCGGCCGGCCGCGCCGCACTCCCCGTCAAGCTGGCCGACGTACGCGACGCCGTCGCCGCCGGTGCCGACGAGATCGACATGGTCATCGACCGGGGCGCGTTCCTCGCGGGCAACTACCTGAAGGTGTACGAGGAGATCGTCGCCGTGAAGGAGGCCTGCGGGGCGTCCGCCCGGCTCAAGGTCATCTTCGAGACCGGCGAGCTGTCGACGTACGACAACATCCGGCGCGCGAGCTGGCTCGGCATGATCGCCGGGGCGGACTTCATCAAGACGTCCACCGGCAAGGTCGCCGTCAACGCGACGCCCGCGAACACCCTCCTCATGCTGGAGGCCGTCCGGGACTTCCGCGCGCAGACCGGTGTCCAGGTGGGCGTGAAGCCGGCCGGCGGGATCCGTACGACGAAGGACGCGGTGAAGTTCCTGGTCCTGGTCAACGAGACCGTGGGCGAGGACTGGCTCGACAACCACTGGTTCCGTTTCGGCGCGTCCTCGCTCCTCAACGACCTGCTGATGCAGCGCCAGAAGCTGACCACGGGCCGCTACTCCGGCCCCGACTACGTGACGGTGGACTGATCACCATGACCATCGAAAAGATCGAAAAGATCGAAAAGCGGTCATCCGCATTCGAGTACGCGCCCGCGCCCGAGTCCCGCTCCGTCGTCGACATCGCCCCCTCCTACGGCCTGTTCATCGACGGCGAGTTCACCGAGGCCGCCGACGGCAGGGTCTTCAAGACGGTCTCCCCGTCCACCGAAGAGGTCCTCTCCGAGGTCGCCCAGGCGGGCGAGGCGGACGTCGAGCGTGCCGTGAAGGCCGCCCGCAAGGCCTTCGAGAAGTGGTCGGCACTGCCGGGCGCCGAGCGCGCCAAGTACCTCTTCCGCATCGCCCGCATCATCCAGGAGCGCTCCCGCGAGCTCGCCGTCCTCGAAACCCTCGACAACGGCAAGCCCATCAAGGAGACCCGCGACGCGGACCTCCCCCTGGTGGCGGCCCACTTCTTCTACTACGCGGGCTGGGCCGACAAGCTCGGCCACGCGGGCTTCGGCGCGAACCCGAAGCCCCTGGGCGTCGCCGGCCAGGTCATCCCCTGGAACTTCCCCCTCCTGATGCTGGCGTGGAAGATCGCCCCGGCGCTCGCCACCGGCAACACGGTGGTCCTGAAGCCCGCCGAGACGACCCCCCTCTCCGCCCTCTTCTTCGCGGACATCTGCCGCCAGGCGGGCCTCCCGAAGGGCGTCGTCAACATCCTTCCCGGGTACGGCGACACGGGCGCCGCCCTCATCGCGCACCCGGACGTCAACAAGGTCGCCTTCACCGGCTCCACGGCCGTCGGCAAGGAGATCGCCCGCACCGTCGCGGGCACCCGCAAGAAGGTCACCCTCGAACTGGGCGGCAAGGGCGCCAACATCGTCTTCGACGACGCCCCCATCGACCAGGCGGTGGAAGGGATCGTCACGGGGATCTTCTTCAACCAGGGCCAGGTCTGCTGCGCGGGCTCCCGACTCCTCGTACAGGAGTCGATCCAGGAAGAGTTGCTCGACTCGCTCAAGCGCCGCCTGTCCACGCTCCGCGTCGGCGACCCGCTGGACAAGAACACGGACGTCGGCGCGATCAACTCCGCGGAGCAGCTCGCCCGGATCACCTCGCTCGTCGAGGCGGGCGAGGCGGAGGGCGCCGAGCGCTGGTCCCCGGCCTGCGAACTCCCGTCCTCCGGCTACTGGTTCGCCCCGACGCTCTTCACGAACGTCACCCAGGCGCACACCATCGCCCGCGACGAGATCTTCGGCCCGGTGCTCTCGGTCCTCACCTTCCGCACCCCGGACGAGGCCGTCGCCAAGGCCAACAACACCCAGTACGGCCTGTCGGCGGGCATCTGGACGGAGAAGGGTTCACGGATCCTCGCCGTCGCGAACAAGCTCCGCGCCGGTGTCGTCTGGTCCAACACGTTCAACAAGTTCGACCCCACCTCGCCGTTCGGCGGCTACAAGGAGTCGGGCTTCGGCCGCGAGGGCGGTCGCCACGGCCTGGAGGCGTACCTCGATGTCTGACCCCCGAGTGGACCCGCGCCACGACACACGGCCGGACCCGCGTCTGTCCGTCTTCAAGACCTACAAGCTGTACGTGGGCGGGAAGTTCCCGCGTTCCGAGAGCGGCCGGGTGTACGAGGTGAGCGACGCAAAGGGCAAGTGGCTGGCCAACGCCCCCCTCTCCTCCCGCAAGGACGCCCGTGACGCGGTCGTCGCCGCGCGCAAGGCGTTCGGCGGCTGGGCCGGGGCCACGGCGTACAACCGCGGCCAGATCCTCTACCGCGTCGCCGAGATGCTGGAGGGCCGCAAGGAGCAGTTCGTCCGCGAGGTGGCCGACGCGGAGGGCCTGTCGAAGCCGAAGGCGACCGCCCAGGTCGACGCGGCGATCGACCGCTGGGTCTGGTACGCGGGCTGGACCGACAAGATCGCCCAGGTGGTAGGAGGCGGGAACCCGGTCGCAGGGCCCTACTTCAACCTCTCCTCCCCCGAACCGACCGGCGTGGTCGTCGTCCTCGCCCCCCAGGAGTCCTCGTTCCTGGGCCTGGTGTCGGTGCTGGCCCCCGTGATCGCCACCGGCAACACGGCGATCGTGATCGCCAGCGAGAAGTCCCCGCTCCCGGCTCTCTCCCTCGGCGAGGTCCTGGCCACCTCGGACGTACCCGGCGGAGTCGTCAACATCCTCTCCGGCCGTACGTCGGAGATCACCCCGTCCCTCGCCGCACACCAGGACGTCAACGCGATCGACCTGGCGGGCGCGGACGAGGCACTGGCCAAGGAACTGGAGATCGCGGCAGCCGACAACCTGAAGCGCGTCCTCCGTCCACAGCCTGTGGACAACGCGGAATGGTTCGCCACCCCAGGCACGGAACGCATGACCGCCTTCCTGGAAACAAAGACGGTCTGGCACCCCACGGGCGCACTGGGCACATCGGGCTCCTCCTACTAGGCCGGCCGCAGGCCGCCTAGTAGGGGCGCGGGGAACTGCGCGACCAGCCACGACGCACGCGCACCCGGCAACGGTCAGCAGCTCCCCGCCCCTTCCCCGCACCTCAACCGCCCAAGACCCCCAAGGCCTCCCCCACCACCGGAATACGCCCGATCGACTGCGCCTGCGCAACAGGCGCGGTCAGGGCCTGGGAAGCCAGAGGCTGAAAGTCGGACAACTGCGTGGCAACCCCGTTGTCCAGCGGGTCAACCCCCGTACCCGCCAACGGATTCGGCTTGAGCCCCTGCACCGCGCCCGTGACATACCCGACCGAGCCGGTCAGCGCCGCCAACCCCGCCTGCGGGTCGATCTGCCCCAACGAGGTGCTGGGGTTGGCCCGCATGACATCCACCGCAGGTCCCCCCTCGGCCGCGGCGGCCGTCACCGCGCCCGCCCCGAGGGCAACGCCCGCGGTCGCGAGGGCGATCAGGGCACGCTGGGCGGTCTGGGCGGTCTGGTTCTGGGAGGACGCGTGTCGTGCCATGACTGGTTTCCACCTTCTGGTACGCCGGGTAATCAGGTCGACACGAAGGGTAGTTGACGTGTGACGCACCTTTCAAAGCCGACCCGCGGGGTCGGCAGGGGGGCGCCCGATGCCTCACACTGGTGTCTCGTGACCTCCCACCCGCCCATACCCACGCGAGTCGTGCTGCTCTGCGGCCCTTCCGGCTCCGGCAAGTCCCTCGTCGCCGCCCGCTCCGGCCTCCCGGTCCTGCGGCTCGACGACTTCTACAAAGAGGGCACCGACCCGACGCTGCCGCAGGTCCTGGGAAGCACCGACATCGACTGGGACCACCCCGAGTCGTGGGACGCGGACACGGCGGTCACCGCGATCACCGAGCTGTGCCGCACGGGTCGTACGAACGTTCCCGTGTACGACATCTCGCTGAGCGCCCGTACCGGCGAGGAGAGCGTCGACATCGGCCGGACGCCGCTGTTCATCGCGGAGGGCATCTTCGCCGCCGAGATCGTGGAGCGCTGCCAGGAGGAGGGTGTCCTCGCGGACGCGCTGTGCCTGAGCCGGGGCCCGGTCAAGACGTTCCGCCGGCGCTTCCTGCGGGATCTGCGCGAGGGCCGCAAGTCGGTGCCGTTCCTGCTGCGCCGCGGCTGGCGGCTGATGCGCGCGGAGCGTTCCATCGTGGCCCGCCAGACGGCCCTGGGCACACACGCGTGCGACCGCGACGAGGCGATGGGAAGGCTCGCGGACGCGGCGGCGGGCACCAGAACCTACGTACGCACCACATAGACAACCGGCACCCGGACACCCGGACACACCAAAGCGGGACTGGATGGACCCCCCGGCCCTCCAGCCCCGCTCCCTTTTTGGTGCTCCCCCGCGGCCCCCCGACCCCGGTGGTTCCCCCTGGTGGTGCTCCCCCGTGCTTCCCCCGTCTACTACTCCCCCGTCTTCACCGCTCCCCCGAACGGTGCCCCCCGGACCTTCAGGCGACAAGCTCCCCAAAGGACTCCTCCTCGTCACGGCCGAAGCTGAGGACCTCGTCCTCGCGCATCCGGCGGAGCGACCGCCAGATGCTGGACTTCACCGTGCCGACACTGATGTCGAGGATCTCCGCGATCTCCGGGTCGGTGCGGCCCTCGTAGTAACGAAGGACCAGCATCGTCCGCTGGAGTTCGGGCAGCCGGGCCAGCGCCTGCCACAGGACCGCGCGCAGTTCGGTGCCGCGCATCGCGTCCGTGTCGCCGGGCGTCTCCGGCAGTTCCTCGGTCGGGTACTCGTTCAGCTTGCGGCGGCGCCACGCGCTGATGTGCAGGTTGGTCATGGTGCGGCGCAGGTAGCCCCCGACCGCGGCCTTGTCGCTGATCCGGTCCCAGGCGCGGTACGTCGAGAACAGCGCGCTCTGGAGCAGGTCCTCGGCCTCGAAGCGGTCACCGGTGAGGTGGTAGGCGGTTGCGTACAGGGAGGCGCGGCGCTCCTGGACGTAGGCGGTGAACTCCGCCTCCGACAGCGAACGGCGCTCCCCCGTGGATTCCTCCCTGTACGCGGCCCCCGTACCCCCCGTGGTACCGCTGCCGCTTCCCCCCGTGTGTGCGTCAACCACCGACATGTACGTGGTGTGCTGACGCCCGGTGCCGCGAACGCACCCCCGCCCGTTCACGACACCGGACTTCTCAGTGACCCGGGTGACGTCGTGCAGACGCGTGATCACTGCGTTCGCGCTCGTGCTGTGCAGCGTGTTCATCTCGCGCCCCCCGTCGTGGACTTACCCGGACTCCGGCTTGGTTCGTGGTGCTTCCTTGCCTGTGCCGAGAAGCTTGCCCAAGCCACTTCATGACGGTGTCCGCCGACTGTCACAGGCGTGCAACAGGGCCTCTTCCGCAGGAACGGCTCAGCGCACGCACAGCGGGCCCACAGTGAGGGGCGATATGTACCCGGGGTGCCCCGAAATCACCCGACAATCGCCGGACAATGACCCGACAATCGCCTGGCAGTCGCAGCCCGGCCCGGCCATGGGCCAGAATGCATCCGTGCCTTCCCTGTTGCTGATCGAGGACGACGACGCCATCCGTACGGCACTGGAGCTGTCTTTGACGCGCCAGGGCCACCGGGTAGCCACCGCTGCCACCGGTGAGGACGGTCTGAAACTGCTGCGTGAGCAGCGGCCTGATCTGATCGTCCTGGATGTGATGCTGCCCGGAATCGATGGATTCGAGGTGTGCCGACGCATCCGGCGCACGGACCAGCTGCCGATCATCCTACTCACCGCGCGCAGCGACGACATCGACGTGGTGGTCGGGCTGGAGTCCGGCGCCGACGACTATGTCGTCAAACCCGTGCAGGGGCGGGTGCTCGACGCCCGTATCCGTGCGGTGCTGCGGCGCGGGGAGCGCGAGTCCAACGACTCGGCGTCCTTCGGTTCGCTGGTCATCGACCGCTCGGCGATGACGGTGACGAAGAACGGCGAGGATCTGCAGCTGACGCCCACCGAGCTGCGGCTGCTCCTGGAGCTGAGCCGACGGCCCGGTCAGGCGCTGTCCCGGCAGCAGTTGCTGCGGCTGGTCTGGGAGCACGACTACCTGGGCGACTCACGGCTGGTGGACGCGTGTGTGCAGCGGCTGCGCGCGAAGGTCGAGGACGTGCCGTCGTCGCCCACGCTGATCCGTACCGTCCGTGGCGTCGGCTACCGGCTGGACTCGCCTCAGTGACGAAACCGCAGGACAAGCTCCGTGGCTGGGCCGCGGCGCGCAGAGCGATACTTTCCGGCCTCCGCTTCACCAGCCTCCGGCTGCGCCTGGTGGTCGTCTTCGGCCTGGTGGCGCTGACGGCCGCCGTGTCGGCGTCCGGGATCGCGTACTGGCTGAACCGCGAGGCGGTGCTGACGCGTACGCAGGACGCGGTGCTGCGCGACTTCCAGCAGGAGATGCAGAACCGCGCGGGCGCGCTGCCGGCCCACCCCACGCAGGACGAACTCCAGCACACGGCGGGCCAGATGGCCGCCAGCAGCCAGCGGTTCAGTGTGCTGCTGGTCGCCGAGGACGGCAGCGGGCGCACGGTCGTCGGCAACTCCGGGGCACTGGACACCTTTTCGCTGACGGACGTGCCCAAGTCGCTGCGTACGGCGGTCGGCAAGGAGCAGTCGATCACGTCGAGCAACAAGTACCCGTACCACCTGTACTGGCAGCGGATCATCGACGGCGACAAGCCGTACCTGGTCGCGGGTACGAAGGTGATCGGCGGCGGTCCGGCCGGGTACATGCTGAAGTCGCTGGAGCCCGAGGAGAAGGACCTCAACTCGCTTGCCTGGTCGCTGGGTATCGCCACCGGCCTCGCGCTGATCGGCTCGGCGCTGCTCGCGCAGGCCGCCGCGACGACCGTACTGAAGCCGGTGCACCGCCTCGGCATCGCGGCCCGCCGACTCGGCGAGGGCAAACTGGACACACGCCTCCGAGTGTCGGGCACGGACGAACTGGCCGACCTGGCCCGGACGTTCAACCACACGGCGGAGGCGCTGGAGACGCGGGTGGCCGACATGAGCGCCCGGGACGAGGCCTCGCGGCGGTTCGTGGCGGACATGTCCCACGAGCTGCGTACGCCGCTCACCGCGATCACCGCCGTTACGGAGATCCTCGAAGAGGAACTGGACGCGGAGACCGGCAGCATCGACCCGATGATCGAACCGGCGGTGAAGCTGGTGGTCAGCGAGACACGGCGGCTCAACTCCCTGGTGGAGAACCTGATGGAGGTCACCCGTTTCGACGCGGGCACCGCCCGGCTGGTCCTGGACCACGTCGACATCGCCGACCAGATCACCGCCTGCATCGACGCCCGCGCCTGGCTGGACGCGGTCGACCTGGACGCCGAGCGCGGCATCATGTCCCGGCTCGACCCGCGCCGCCTGGACGTCATCCTGGCCAACCTCATCGGCAACGCCCTCAAGCACGGCGGTTCGCCGGTACGGGTGTCGGTGCGCGTGTCCGACAACGACGGCGCCGGCTCCGACCTGCTGATCGAGGTGCAGGACCACGGCCCGGGCATCCCCGAGGACGTCCTCCCGCACGTCTTCGACCGCTTCTACAAGGCGAGCGCCTCCCGCCCCCGCTCCGAGGGCAGCGGCCTGGGCCTGTCCATCGCCCTGGAGAACGCCCACATCCACGGCGGCGAGATCACCGCCGCCAACTCCCCGAAGGGCGGCGCGGTGTTCACCCTGCGCCTACCGAGGGACCCGTCAACCCTGACGGAGCCCTCACCCGACCCGAACGACGCGAACGGCAACGGGGAGGGCGCGTGACGAACGTACGAGGCGTGCGGGGTGGACAGGGCGTGCGGGGCGTGGAAGGCGCACAGGGCGTGGAGGAGGCGCTGGGCGTGGAGGAGGCGCTGGACGTGCGGTTCGCGCCGGGCGCGCGGAGCCTGGAGGGCGCGCAGGGTGCGCGGAGCGTGCTGGGCCAGCGGTTCGCGCGGAGCGTGCACGGCCTGCGGTCCGCGCTGAGCCTGCGGTCCGCGCTGGGCCGGCACGACCTGCGGGACGCGCGAGGCCTGCCGTCCGCGCGGGGCGTGCGCCGGGGGCTGGCCGTACCGTTGCTCGCCGCGCTGCTCACCGGCTGCGGGATCCGCGCCACCGAGGTTCCGACGGACTTCGGTCCGGCGCCCTCCCGGGTCCCGTGCTCCCTCACCGACGTCGCCGCGCCCTCCGCGTCGGACGCCGCCGCACAGTCGGCCAGGGGCGTCCCCGTCCAGGTGTTCCTCCTGTGCGCCTCCCAGCTGGTCACCGTCGACCGCTCGGTGCGCGTCCCGGACGGTACGGGGGAGGCCGAGCGGCGCGTCCTGGTGGCCCAGGGCCTCCTGGACGAGCTGGCGGAGACCCCGTCCGCCGACGAGACCGAGGCGGGCTACACGACGGACGTACGCGACGGCATGAGCGTGACCGGCCCCGGCCCACAGGACCCCGAGGACACCCTCCGCCTGAGCACGTCCCCGGACGACCTGGCCTCCTACGCCCTAGCCCAGATCGTCTGCACCTTCTCCGACTCGGCAGCAGCCGAGGGAGACGGCTCGGTAGTTCTGGGGGGCCCGAACACGGCCCCCCTACGCCGCTACACCTGCACACCGGAGGTCCGCTCCCGCCCGGGCGCCCAGGTACCCCCGTCGTCGGGGGTAGACGGCAGCTGACCGGTCCTGGCGAAGGAGGGGAGGCGCGCAGCGCCCCCCGACAGGGGCGCGGGGAACTGCGCGACAAGCCCCCACCGGCCCGCAGCCAACGAATGACCCACGACCCACCCCCGTGTGGCACATGACTCACCCCCTCCCCCAGCGCACCCCGGAACCGATCGTGCCGACCCCCGCGTCTTGGGGGACGTGCAGCGTCAACGCTCGGGCGGCCAAAGCGCCGCGATCCGCATCCGCGTGGCGGGAGGTGTCCTCCTCGTCGCCCATCTCGCGCTCGTCGCCTGGCTCACGCTGCGCCCCCTCGACGTCCCGTGGCAGCTGCCCGCCAATCTGCGCCCCTTCGCGGGCATACGGGCCGACCTGGCCCTCGGCTGGCAGGAGGCGGCCCGGCGCATCGCGGAGGGGCTCGCACTGCTGGCCCCACTGGGTGTGCTGCTCCCGATGGCGGGCGGACGGCTCGACGCGTCCCCGCTCGGCTCCCTCTTCCGTACGGTCATGGCGGGCGCCATGCTGTCGCTCGGCATCGAGCTGCTGCAGACCGGCGTACCCGGTCAGGTCGTGGACGTCGACTCGCTGCTCCTGAACACGGTGGGCGTGGGCCTCGCCCATGTCGCCGTGGTGCCCGCCGTACGGTCCTGGCTGCGCCGCAGGAACGACCGCAGGCGCCGGGCGACCATCCGTACGGAGGAAGCGACTCAGGGTCGCACCCCGACGATTCCCAGGGTCGGGATCGCCCCGTAGAGCGACGCTTCGTCCCCTGTGCGTCCGTAACGTTGAGTACAGATGAGGCACCCGGACAGCCGGGCAGCCCCTGTCACTCACCGAACTCGAACTCGAACTCGGACTCGACCTCGCATAGGAGACGTTATGGCCCGCCTTGCCCGCCCCACCAACGGCCGCATGATCGGCGGAGTGTGTGCCGCGCTGGCACGGCGCTACGGGATGTCCGCGACGACGATGCGCGTGATCTTCGTACTCTCGTGTCTGCTGCCCGGCCCGCAGTTCCTGCTCTACATAGGCATGTGGATCCTGCTCCCCTCCGAGAAGTACCAGGACAAGGCCCGAGCCGCCTGGTAGTCGACCCGCACACACGCCGATGGGGCGCACCCCCGGGCTACGGAGGTGCGCCCCATCGGCGCGTTCACAGGGTGGGTCAGCCCAGCGGAATGCCGTTCACCGGTAGGCCGTGCGTGGGCAGCCCCTGCAGCGGGAGGCCGCCGAGCAGACCGGCGACCGGCGCGGTCGGGCCCTCGGACACCAGCTTCGCGACCACCGGCTGCGCGGCCTCGACGCCCGCGCCGA
Organism: Streptomyces sp. GQFP; assembly: GCF_021545335.1. Classification (GTDB taxonomy): domain Bacteria; phylum Actinomycetota; class Actinomycetes; order Streptomycetales; family Streptomycetaceae; genus Streptomyces. Next base: position 3,437,794 of record NZ_CP089312.1, read on the forward strand.
GCGCGGTCTGCCCCTGCGCGACGGCCTCGGCGGCACCCGGCAGTGCCTGCGACGCGCTCTCCACGGGCAGCGTCTGGGTCACGGTGCCCAGCGCGGCGGAGTCCGGGAGGGCGGGGATGGCCGGGGCGGCGTTGGCGGCACCCGCACCCGCCGCGGCGAAGGCGGCACCGAGAGCGGCGACACCGAGGGTCTTGGCAGCAGACTGCTTCATAGTGAATGCGTCCTTGAATGCGATGACGGGGATGTGAGCGGTCCAAGACCGTAAACATGCCGGGCCGCCCGCCGCAAACAGCGAAAAGCGGCCGAGTCGTACGGACCGACCGCTTTCCACCCGCCCTCGATCAGCCCTACTCCCCGACAGAACCGCTGGTGGAGGCGGTCTGCCGGAACAACCATTCGGATTTCAGCTCGGCGTATCCGGGCTTGACGACGTCATTGATCATCGCCAGTCGTTCATCGAAAGGAATGAATGCTGACTTCATAGCATTGACCGAGAACCATTGCAGGTCGTCGAGCGTATAACCGAACGCCTCGACAAGGTGCTCGAATTCACGACTCATTCCAGTACCCGACATAAGCCGATTATCGGTATTGACGGTCGCACGGAAATGCAGCCGTCGCAGCAGCCCGATGGGGTGCTCGGCATAGGAGGCGGCGGCGCCGGTCTGGAGGTTGGAGGAGGGGCACAGCTCCAGCGGAATGCGCTTGTCACGCACGTAGGAGGCCAGGCGGCCGAGTTTCACCGTGCCGTCGTCCTGGACCTGGATGTCGTCGATGATGCGCACCCCGTGGCCGAGCCGGTCGGCGCCGCACCACTGGAGGGCCTGCCAGATGGAGGGGAGCCCGAAGGCTTCGCCGGCGTGGATGGTGAAGTGGTTGTTCTCGCGCTTGAGGTACTCGAAGGCGTCGAGGTGCCGGGTGGGCGGGAAGCCGGCCTCGGCACCGGCGATGTCGAAGCCGACGACGCCCAGATCCCGGTACCTGTTCGCCAGTTCGGCGATCTCCAGGGCGCGGGCGGCATGCCTCATGGCGGTGAGCAGCGCCCCGACCCGAATCCGGTGACCGTTCTCCCGGGCCCGCCGCTCGCCTTCCCGGAAGCCCTCGTTGACGGCCTCGACGACCTCTTCGAGGGTGAGCCCGCCTTCGAGGTGCTGCTCGGGCGCGTACCGCACCTCGGCGTAGACGACACCGTCCTCGGCGAGATCCTCGGCGCACTCGGCGGCGACCCGGACGAGGGCGTCGCGGGTCTGCATGACGGCGCAGGTGTGGGCGAAGGTCTCCAGGTACCGCTCCAGGGAACCGGAGTCGGCGGCATCACGGAACCAGCCGCCGAGCTTGTCGGGGTCGGTTTCCGGGAGTTGGGAGTAACCCGTCTCCCGGGCCAGGTCGACGATGGTGCCGGGGCGCAGGCCTCCGTCGAGGTGGTCGTGGAGGAGGACCTTGGGGGCGCGGCGGATCTGGTCGGGGGTGGGGCGGGGCCCGGGACCAGGGTTCGCGCCGGCGCTGGCGCCGGCACTCTGGGTCGTCCGCTGACTGGTCTGACTCGTCGTCCGATCACTCTCGCTCGTCATTTCCGCACTCTAACTCCTACGCGCGTAGATCATCTGTCCTGTTTGCCGTTTCTTCGCCTGTACGTTTCCGTCGATACGCAATGGTGACCGTGCCGACCGGTCTCGTACTCCGTTGCTTCTGACACTGTTCTGTCATGGCACACCAAGTGACGCCGGTGCGACAGGCCCGGCTGGGGAGGGCACTGGGACCGGAGCCGGCCTCGGTCAGCGGCGTCGTCCTGCTGCTTCCCGCCGGTGACGAGGTATCGAGCCGCAGGCCGTCGCCCGTCCTGGCGACCGCCTCCGTAAGGGCGTTGGGCCGCCGGCTCGCCCGCGCGGGCCGTACGGACGGACTGGCCGTGCACGTCGTCCACTACCGCTACCGCGGCTGGAACGGCAGCGAGGCGCAGCTCGCGCACGACGCGCGCTGGGCCGCCGACGAGATCGTCCGACGGTACGGCGATGTCTCCGTGTGCCTCGCCGGAGTCGACATGGGCGGCCGGGCGGCGCTGCGCGCGGCGGATCACGAGGCCGTCAACTCCGTACTGGCGCTGGCGCCTTGGCTGCCCGAGGACGACATGGCGGCGCCGCCGGAACCGGTACGGCAGCTGAGCGGGCGGCGGGTCCTGATCGTGCACGGCACGAACGACGAACGGACCGATCCCGAACTGTCGTTCCGGTTCGCGGCGCGGGCGAAGAAGGCGAACCGGGACATCTGTCGGTTCGAAGTGCATGCGGACGGGCACGGGTTGCATCAGTACCGGCAGGAAGTGCATGCGTTGGCCGAGGACTTCGTGATGGGGGTTTTGTTCGGGCGGGGGTTTTCTCGGCCGGTCGAGGATGCGCTGGTGGCTCCGCCGCCGTTGGGGTTGAGGATGCCGTTGGCTGCGGGGTTCGGGCAGTCTTTCCGGCGCTAGGTTCGGGGTGGTTGGGGTTGTGTTCCGGGTGCGGGTGAGTGGGGGCTGGTCGCGCAGTTCCCCGCGCCCCTAAAAGCAGACCCGTCACCCTTGCGCAGGTAGCGAGTTGCCCCTTCTCAGGGCAGCAGGTTGCCCCTTCTTGCCAAGAGGAACTTCTTGAAGGCGGCCACCGGTGGGGTGTCGGGGTGACCGTCGAGCCAAGCCACTCCAATTTCCCTCGCCGCTCGTGGGGATGTGACCGTCAGCTCTGCAACTCCCGGGCGGGGGACGGCCGGTGGAGGCAGGAGAGCCACCCCCAGCCCAGCCGCCACCAACCCCCTCAACGTCTCGGCCTCCTCACCCTCGAAGGCGATGCGAGGGCGGAAGCCGGCCTCCTTGCACAGGTCGTCGGTGATGCGGCGGAGGCCGTAGCCGGGTTCGAGGGTGACGAAGGTTTCGTCGGCCGCTTCCGCCAGGCGGACTCGTCGACGGGTGGCGAGGCGGTGGTCGGCGGGGACGACCAGCCGGAGTTTCTGTTCGTCCAGGCGCCGGGCGACCAGGTCGGGGGCGTCCGGGACGGGGGAGGTGAGACAGAGGTCGAGTTCCCCGGAGCGCAGCCGCTCGATCATCGCCTCGCCGTAGTTCTGTACGAGGGTGAAGCGGACGCGGGGATGGTCGGCGCGGAAGGCGTGCAGCAGGCCCGGGACGGTCTCGGCGCCCATGGTGTGCAGGAAGCCGAAGGCGACCTTGCCGGTGGCGGGGTCGGCGTCGGCGCGTACTTCGTCGGCGGCCCGTTCGATCTCGGCGAGGGCCCGCTCGACGGAGCCGAGGAACGTACGCCCGGCGGGGGTGAGGGAGACGGTCCGCCCCCGACGGGCGAACAGATCGACGCCCAGATCCTGCTCCAGGCGGACCATCGCCCGGGAGAGCGTCGACTGCGGTACCTGCATCTCCTGGGCGGCGCGCGTGACGTGCTCCGTGCGGGCGACTCCGGCGAAGTAGGAGAGCCGTGGGGCGAGGAGGGTGACGATGTCTTCTGTGTCACTGGACGGTGACAGGCGAGCTGCTGACCTCTGCTGATGCACCATGGGAACGATTATGGGGTTTCCGTGCATTGGACGGATGAACGGGGGCGTACGTAACTTCGAGACATGCCTGCTGCCAGTACCGAGGCGTCCACGCTTGTGGGCGCCGCCTCTCCTTCACGCCCCGTCCCCGACTCCCGTATGGCCCCGGGTGGGCCCGGCTACCGCCGGATGAGCTTCGCGCTCTTCCTCGCGGGCGTCGCGACCTTCGCCCTCCTCTACTCCACGCAGGCACTGCTGCCGCTGATCTCCGGCGAGTTCGGGGTGGCGGCGAGCGACGCGAGCTGGACGGTGTCGGCGGCGACCGGCGCGCTGGCCCTGTTCGTCCTCCCGATGAGCGCGCTGTCGGAACGGTTCGGTCGGCGTACGTTGATGACGGCGTCGCTGGCTGTCGCGGTGACGGTCGGGCTGCTGGTCCCCTTCGCCCCGTCGCTGGGCGCGCTGATCGCGCTGCGGGCGGTACAGGGCGCTGCGCTGGCGGGGTTGCCGGCGTCGGCGACCGCGTATCTGGCCGAGGAGGTCAGGCCCAAGGCACTGATCACGGCGATCGGTCTGTTCGTAGCCGGGAACAGCGTGGGCGGGATGAGCGGCCGGGTCATCACGGGCTGGGTCGCGCAGGAGTGGGGCTGGCGGGCGGCGGTGGCCGTGATCGGTGTGGTGGCCGTTGGCTGCGCGGTGGCGTTCCGGTTGCTGCTGCCGGCGCCGCGGCACTTCCGTACGGGTTCGCTGCGCCCGAGGGTCCTGGCGCGCACGGTCCGTACGCACCTGTCGAACCCGTTGCTGCGACGGCTGTACGCGATCGGCGCGCTGTTCATGACGGTGTTCGGCGGGGTCTACACGGTGATCGGCTACCGCCTGACGGAGGCCCCGTTCAGCCTGCCGCAGGGTGTGGTCGGCTCGATCTTCCTCGTGTACCTGGTGGGTACGGTGTCGGCGTCGACGGCGGGGAAGCTGGTGGCGCGCCTGGGCCGGCGGGGTGCCCTGTACCTGGCGGGCGGCACGACGACATCGGGCTTGCTGTTGTCCTTGTCGGACACCTTGGCGCTGGTTCTGCTGGGCCTGGTGCTGATCACGGCGGGGTTCTTCGCAGGGCACGCGGTGGCGTCGTCGGCGGTGAGCCACACGGCGAAGGAGGGGCGGGCGCAGGCGTCGGCGCTGTATCAGTCGGTGTACTACCTGGGCTCCAGCGTCGGCAGTGCGGTGGGCGCGGTGGCGTTCCACGCGGGGGGCTGGTCGGGGACCGTGGGGATGGGACTGCTGGCGGTGCTGGGGGTTGTGGGGATCACGGTGCTGGGGTCTCGGGCGGCGCGGGGTGTGCGGGTGGCTGCGGCTTGACCTCGGCGTCCAGCCGTGGACCGGAAGTACGCGGTTGGACCGGATATACGCGATTGCCCGCCGTGCTTGGTACGACGGGCAACCGGACGTCCGCGAGGCTCAGATGTGGAAGCCTGTGACCTTCTGCGGGGTCACCCGGGCAATCAGCCGGAGCACCTCCTCCGGCTCAGGCGGCGGGTCCTCGCCGAGGTACTTCTGCGAGAGCTCGTGCGGCAGCGCTTTCTCCGGGTCCTCGATCAGTTCGGCAGTGCCGCGGATGTCCACGGTCCGGTACGGGTTCGCGGTGTCGAAGACCGTGAGGCTGACCCGCGGATCCCGGGCGAGGTTCCGCCCCTTCTGGCGCCCGGCCGTTGTGGAGAACAGCACCGTGTCCCCCTCCCTGGCGATCCAGACCAGCGATGTATGCGGCCCACCGTCCCGGTTCAGCGTCGCGACGGTGGCGAAGTTCCTCCCGTCCAGCAGCTTGCGTATCTGCTCGTTGAACAGCTCTGACACAACCTCGCCCCTTCTGTCCGGCATCCTGGGGATCACTACTTGAGCAGAACAGATACGAAGGCCGGGTCCTTCCCGCCGCTGGTCGACAGGACCGGCGCCCCGGAGCAGGGCACCGACCCGCACAGGTCCGCAGCGATGACTACGACGGCCCACGCCGCCATGAGGGCCTGCTGTGAAGCTGACCGACGCCAGCCGCTTCCTGCGGGCCCTGTGAGACATCACGGAGTCTCCCCCTGCCCATCGGTTCGGGCACCCGAGGCAGAGCAGCCACGAACCCTCCGACGGGGTCTGGTGAGTGTGGACAGCCAAGGCATCCGACTCGTACGACCACCCCTCGGGAGTGTCGGCCGCAGCGCGTACCGCTTCGGGGTCCGTGACGGCCACCGGCAGACAGTCACGGAGACTCATGAGCATGCTGGGTACGTCCCGCCCGGTGAGCGTGCCCTGTTCCCGGGCGCGTCCGTCCCGGGTGGTCTCCCAGCACTCGCGGTACCAAGTCGCCTTGGTGTCCGGGGAGTTCATCCGCTCGCTCCCTTCACCAGAGCCGGAGTCATCCGGTGGCAGCAGCACGTGCACACGAGGTACCGCAGTCCGGGAACACCGCTCTCGCGGGGCTCCGCGTCCCGGCACCGGTCATGGGTGCCGATGGTGCAGCGCCCAGACACGTACGGGGATTCCGGCATCCAACTCTCCTTGTCCATTGGGGAGTTCACCGCTCGTCCGCCCCCTTGCCGGTGTTGGTCATGGGGTAGAGCGGGATCACGCCCCACGTTCCGCCGCGCCGGTCCTCGTGGTCCCCCTTGTGCCCCGTGGAGAGGACGCACGCGCCTGTCTCGCTGAGGATCGGGGCGCCGTAGAACAGGGAGGCTCGCACCCTCCCGCACCGGTCCGTGTTCGCCGGTGTCGTCATCGCGACCCCCCGGTGTACGCACGGCGGTAAGCCGCCCACAGTTCGCGCCCGCTGTCGCAGCCGTCCAGCGCCTTACGTACGTCCTTGCAGCCGTCGGAGCATCTGCGGGTGTGCTCGTGCCACAGCCGGTAGGCGCGCAGCATGGCGTCTTCGGCCGGCCTCACGGTCGCTCTGACCCGCGCGCCGGTCATCGGACCCTCACCCCGTCCAGCACGGCGTGAATGTCGCGGGTGTCCAGGTCGAGGCCGAAGTCAGCGGCCAGCATCATCGTCGTGCGCCTGCCCCATCGGGTGACCCGCTCCCGCGCCGTCCAGTACGGCTGCACACGCGCCGTACGCGGACTCACGGTCGCCCCGGACATCATGTCGGCGATGGCAGGGAGGTAGGGCCGTGACAGACGGGACGCGGAACCGTCCAGGGATGCGCGGTCGGTGCTGTACGGCGACCGGCGCTGAGCAGGCACCCGCGTTACCAGATGCGCACGATCGTTTGCGTTCTTACTGGTCACGACAGTTCGAATTGCCGTCGACGCCTTCCGGCGGGTACCGGTCGGCGGGAACAGGCGAGTGAGCCCCCAGACAGCCAGGGGCACCCAAAGCCAGTGCAGCGCAGCCGCGCTACGCTCGGCCATGTTCATCAACTCCCGTTCAGTTGGTGGACCACGCCCCCGGCCGGTCGCACGGCGCGGGGGTCTCTCCATCAGCTGACCAGCATTGATGCTCAGCAAGGCCACACGGGAGTTGACCAGCGTTGACTACGATGAGAGTCAACAGTCAACGGGAGCGGTTTTATGATCGACTTCGGTACTGAAGTGCGGGCGGCACTCAAGGCTCAGGGCAAGAGCCTGAGGGGTGCAGCCAGAGAGTTGCATTATGACGTCGCATACCTGAGCCGAGTCATCAACGGAAAGCAGCCTCCCTCTTCGGAAATAATCCGAGCCGTCAACGAATACCTCGGCCTGTCACTCACGGTGGAAGATGCCGGCGGCCCCCAAGATGACGAGATGGACGCTTGGGAGCTTGCTCGTCGAGTGCAGGCAAGTGATGTCGGGAACGCCACCCTTGAACGCCTTGAACTCACCTTTGACAGCTTGGCCATGGCTTACCCGAAGTCGAATCCTGCGGACTTGTTGCGCCAAGTGCGCAAGCATTCGGGTTACGTCGTAAAGCTCCTGGACGGTCGGAAGACTCTCTCTGAACACCGCCGCTTGTTGATTCTCGGCGGATGGCTTTCCCTGCTCGGAGCGACAGTCCATATCGACTTGATGCAGGACGATGCGGCTACGGCCCGGCTGGAGACAGCCGCAACCCTGGCGAGGGAAGCCGGATTCCCGGATATCGAAGCCTGGTGTTATGAAACTGAAGCTTGGCGGGTCCTCACTGACGGGGAGTATGTTCAGGCGGTGGACCTTTCCAGGGCGGCTCAGGAAATAGCCCCCTCTGGTACTTCAGCGTTGATTCAGGCAACGGCTCAAGAGGGCCGCGCACACGCACGATTGGGAAACGCGGCCGAGACATACGCCGCTATTGAACGAGTGCAGGAAATGTCAGCTTCACTCGGCACACCTGACACCCCGGAGCATCACTACCGGTACGACCCCGGTAAATCACTCTCCTATGTGGCAACGACTCTTGCTTGGCTGGGGGACTCGGCCGCTGAGCCCTACGCGCGGGAAATCATCAAGCAACTCAGTCCCAGCGATGATGTCACTATGTGGCCCAGGCGAGTGGCGTCTGCCAACATCGATCTGGCGCTGGTCCTGTTGAAGGGAAACCGGCTGGACGAAGCATGTGGCTCGGCGCAAAGTGCCATACTGTCGGGCCGTGTAGTCCCCTCAAATCATTGGCGTGCCCTGGAAGTCGTCAAAGCCGTTGAGGCTCGACAACTGCCAGAGAGCGCGGATTTGAGGGAGGCATACCAAGGACTCAAAGCTATCGAGCGATAGCGAGCCGTCCGCCACCGGCGGCCTGCGGGGGCGAAGAAACCCTCCCCGACCTGCACCTTCCCCCACTCCACGCGCCGTTGTCAGTGGCCTGCGCTAGCTTCGTCGTGTTGGGTCGCGATGGGGCGACGGAGACAGCCAAGGGGTGGGTTGGCGATGAGTGACGGCACTGCTACTGCTACTACAGACCTCGATCTGCAACTCGAACGGCACCGCGTCGAGCTGACCGGCTACTGCTACCGCATGCTCGGCTCCTCCTTCGAGGCCGAGGACGCCGTGCAGGACACGATGGTCCGTGCCTGGCGGAGCTACGAGAAGTTCGAGGGGCGGTCCAGTCTGCGTTCCTGGCTGTATCGCATCGCCACCAACGTCTGCCTGGACATGCTCACCGCCGGCAACAAGCGCGCCCGTCCCATGGACCTCACCGACTCCACCCCCCTCGCCCGCGCCGCCCTCTCCCCCCGCCCGGACAACACCTGGCTGGAGCCGATGCCGGACGCCCGCGTGCTGCCCACCGTCGAGGACCCGGCGGAGGCAGCCGTGGCCAAGGAGTCCGTCCGGCTCGCCTTCATGGCCGCCCTGCAGCAACTCCCCGCGAAACAACGGGCCGTGCTGATCCTCCGGGAAGTGCTGGCCTGGAAGGCGAGCGAGGTCGCCGAGCTGCTCGACACCTCCGTCGCGTCCGTCAACAGTGCCCTCCAGCGGGCCCGGGCCACCCTCGCGGAACGCGATCACAGCGGCGCCGACGCGACCGTCTCCGACCCCCTCGACGAGGAGCAGCAGAAGCTCCTTGAGCGCTATGTCGCCGCGTTCGAGGGGTACGACATGACGGCCCTCACCGCGCTGCTGCACGAGGACGCCGTCATGACGATGCCGCCGTTCGACCTGTGGCTGACCGGGCCCGAGGACATCACGGGCTTCATGACGACGCTCGGCGCCGCCTGCGCGGGCTCGCACCTCGTGCCGGTCGCCGTCAACGGTCTGCCGGGCTTCGCCCAGTACAAGCCGGACGAGGAGACGGGCGGCTTCTCCCCCTGGGCGGTCCAGGTGCTGGAGATCTCAGACGGCCGGATCACCGGGTTCCACTGCTTCCTCGACACAAAGCGCTGGTTCCCGCTCTTCGGGCTCCCCCTCCACTTCCCCCTCGATGGCGAAGGAGAGGCCGACCAGGTTCAGGAGGGCGAGTAGGGCGGGGGTCGGGTCCCGGAGGCGGAATCCGCCTCCGGACCTGCGGGCCGTGAGCTGGAGGCGGGCCAGTAGTTCCACCGCGTCCAGGCCCGGCGGGCCCAGCCCCGCCACATCGCACACCACCACCCCGCTCCCGCCGGCGCCCAGCAGCGCCCGCACGTCCTCGCACAGCCCCGGCACCTCATCCCTGGTGACGGGGCCGGTCAGCACGAGTACAGCCGGTGTCATGGCATCCACGATCGGTAGACCGGGCAGCCACCCGTAACTCATCGCCCGCCCCCGCCTCCGCTCTCGCCCACCCGTTGAGATCGCTTTGACTCGCACCGCTCCCGCCCCGGAGAGTTGCGTGTATGCCCCACGAACCGGTCCCGCCCGCGATACCCCACGGCCTCCTTTCCTCCCCGCCCGCGAAGGAGGCTCCGTGCAGGGGGTGTTGACCGGGTTCGCGGTGATCGCCGTGGTCATCGGCGTCGGTTATGCGATCGGGCTGCGCGGTTATCTCGGGGACAACGGACGCGAGGTCCTGACCAAGCTCGCCTTCCACGTGGCCACCCCGGCCCTGCTGTTCACCATGCTCGCCCGGGCCGACCTGTCGGTGATCTTCTCCAGCCGGCTCCTGATCACCGCGCTGAGCACGGTCGCCGCGGCGAGTGTCTTCATCGCGGTGGGTGTCGTACGCCGCTGGGGCGCCGGACGTACCACGATCGGCGCCCTCTGCTCCAGCTACGTCAACTCGGGCAACCTGGGTATCCCGATCGCGGTGTACGTGCTGGGGGACGCCTCGCTCGTCGCGCCGGTGCTGCTGTTCCAGCTGATCGTGGTCACGCCGGTCGCGCTGACCGTCCTCGATCTGACGGGCATCGGTGAGAAGGGCCCGCTGTGGCGGCAGTTGATCACACCGATACGCAACCCCATCGCCGTCGCCACGCTCGCCGGGGTGCTGGTGGCGGCGACAGGGCTCACCGTCCCCGCGCCGGTCATGGACCCGCTGACCCTGATCGGCAACATGTCCGTCCCGGCGGTGCTGATGGCGTTCGGTATCTCGCTGTGCGGCAGCACCCTGCCGTTGCGCGGCTCGGAGCGGACTCCCGTACTGCTGTCGGTCGCCCTGAAGTCGGTGGGGCAGCCGGCGGTCGCCTGGGCGCTGGGCGCAGGGGTTTTCGGGCTGCACGGCGCGCCCCTGCTCGACGTGGTGGTGACCTCGGCGCTGCCCGCCGCCCAGAACCTCTTCACGTACGCGGGCCGCTACCGCGTCGGCGAGACCCTGGCCCGCGAGTCGATCCTGCTGTCGACGATCCTGGCCGTACCGGTGCTGGTGGTCGTGGCGGCGCTGCTGGGCTGACCTGCCTCAGTTGAGGGGAAACTCGCCGGTGTCGAGATCAAGGCCGAAAGGTTCCGGCAAGGTGAGCTTCTCGCCGTACTCCACCGATGCGAGGACGCGATACGTACCGTTCCGCGGTTCGCCGTAGAGCGTGGCCGTGGGCCGACCGCTGTGCCAGGGGTCGAGGAGGAGGTAGAGCGGCACCCCGGCCTGAGCGTAACCGTGGGTCTTCTTGATGCGGTCGTGATTGGCGTTGCTCTGGGACGTGATCTCGACGACCAGTTCGGCCTCGTCGGCGGGTACGCGTTTCCGGCGGCGCAGGGCAGCCCTCGGCACCACGCACAGGTCCGGCACGAACAGTCCGGCCGTCTCAGCGAGCGTCAGCCCGAGCGTCTGGTAGATGCCCCAGTCGCAGTCGGCGGGGATCGATCCGTACAGACGTTGCTGAAGGAGTTCGGCTGTGTCGTTGTGTTCCTCGGACGGCGGCGGCGGCACGGTGACGATCCCTTCGATGATCTCCACCTTGCTGCCCTCGGGAGCGTCGGTCTCCTCCCAGACACGGACGACCTCGTCCCAACCCGTACCCCGGGGGGACTCGGGCTTGGCACTGAGTGCGCTCATGGCGGTGTCTCCAATCGGTACGTCACCGATCCCAGCATGCCGAACGGGACCGGCGGCGGTCCACCGATCCCGTTCACCTGAAAGGGGAAAACCCAGGTCAGACGATACGTTCCAGCACAACGGGCGAAGCCGCGAAGTCCGTCCCCGCCGCCCCGATGTCGTACGCACCCTCGACCGCCTGGAGGGCGTACTCGAAGCGCTCCGGGGTGTCCGTGTGGAGGGTCAGCAGGGGCTGGCCCGCCGTGACCGTGTCGCCCGGCTTGGCGTGGAGTTCCACACCCGCGCCCGCCTGCACCGGGTCCTCCTTGCGCGCACGCCCCGCGCCGAGCCGCCAGGCGGCGACGCCGACGCCGTACGCGTCCAGGCGGGTCAGGACGCCCGAGGCCGGGGCCTTGATGACGTGCTGCTCCTTCGACGCGGGGAGGGGGGCGTCCGGGTCGCCGCCCTGGGCCGCGATCATGCGGCGCCAGACGTCCATCGCCGAACCGTCGGCCAGCGCCTTCGCCGGGTCGGCGTCCTTCACACCGGCCGCGTCGAGCATCTCGCGGGCCAGGGCGAGCGTCAGTTCGACCACATCGGCCGGGCCGCCGCCCGCCAGGACCTCGACCGACTCCCGTACCTCCAGCGCGTTGCCCGCCGTCAGGCCGAGCGGTGTCGACATGTCGGTGAGGAGGGCCACCGTCTTGACGCCGTGGTCCGTGCCCAGGCCCACCATCGTGGACGCCAACTCCCTCGCGTCCTCGATCGTCTTCATGAAGGCGCCCGTGCCGACCTTCACGTCCAGGACCAGCGAGCCGGTGCCCTCCGCGATCTTCTTCGACATGATCGACGAGGCGATCAGCGGGATCGCCTCGACCGTGCCCGTCACGTCTCGCAGCGCGTACAGCTTCTTGTCGGCCGGGGCCAGGCCGTCGCCCGCCGCACAGATCACCGCGCCCGTCGTGTCCAGGACGTGCAGCATCTCCTCGTTGGAGAGCAGGGCGCGCCAGCCCGGGATCGACTCCAGCTTGTCCAGCGTGCCGCCCGTGTGGCCGAGGCCCCGGCCCGAGAGCTGGGGTACCGCAGCACCGCACGCCGCCACCAAGGGAGCCAGCGGCAGGGTGATCTTGTCTCCGACCCCGCCCGTGGAGTGCTTGTCGGCCGTCGGGCGGGACAGGGCGTCGAAGTTCATGCGCTCGCCGGACGCGATCATCGCCGCCGTCCAGCGGGCGATCTCGCGGCGGTTCATGCCGTTCAGGAGGATCGCCATGGCGAGCGCGGACATCTGCTCGTCGGCGACCTCGCCGCGCGTGTACGCGTCGATGACCCAGTCGATCTGGTCGTCGCCGAGTTCACCGCGGTCCCGCTTGGTGCGGATGACGGAGATGACGTCCATGGCCATGGCTTGGCTTCCTTCCGGTGGTTCCAGTAGTTCTGAGAACCGGTCGTTCTGCGAAACTGTGCGGCCCCCCGGAGTAGGTACTCGACCAACTCCAGGGGGCCGTACGGGAGTTACTTGGTGAGATGGTCCGGGCCGAAGGCCTGGGGCAGCATCTCCGAGAGGGGCAGGATGCCCGCCGGGGTCTCCAGGAGCAGGGTCGCGCCCCCGAACTCGTACAGCAGCTGTCGGCAGCGGCCGCACGGGACGAGGATGTCGCCCTTGCCGTCGACGCACGTGAAGTGCGTCAGCCGGCCGCCGCCCGTCAGCTGGAGTTCGGAGACCAGGCCGCACTCGGCGCACAGCCCGATGCCGTACGAGGCGTTCTCGACGTTGCAGCCCGAGACCGTACGGCCGTCGTCGACCAGGGCCGCGGCGCCGACCGGGTAGCCGGAGTAGGGGGCGTACGCCCGGGACATCGCGTCCCGCGCCACCGCCCGCAGCTTCTCCCACTCCACCCCGTCGACGCTCACTTGCCCTGCCCCCTGCGATACGGCATGCCGTCCGCCTTGGGCATCCGCAGGCGCTGCGCCGAGAAGGACAGGACCAGCAGGGTCACGATGTACGGCGCCGCCGTCACCAGCTGACGCGGGACCTCGTTCGTGTCGGCGTACCAGAAGAACATCAGCGCCGAGATGACGGCCGTGATCACGGCGGGCACGTACCGCTTCTTCCACACCAGGTAGGCCACGCCGACCACCAGCAGGATCGCCAGAAGCAGGATCAGCGCGTGCACGTTGGTCGTGCCGCCGCGCAGGTTGAGGCTGTCGGTGTAGCCGAACAGGCCCGCGCCGAGGGCGAGTCCGCCCGGCATCCAGTTGCCGAAGATCATCGCGGCGAGACCGATGTAGCCGCGCCCGGCCGTCTGGCCGTCGAGGTACACGTTCGAGGCGACGATCGACAGGAACGCGCCGCCGAGGCCGGCGAAGCCGCCCGAGATGATCACGGCGAGGTACTTGTACTTGTAGACGTTGACGCCGAGCGACTCAGCCGCCACCGGGTTCTCGCCGCAGGAGCGCAGGCGCAGGCCGAAGGCGGTGCGCCACAGGACCCACCAGGTGCCGGGTACGAGGGCCACCGCGATGACCGTCAGCGGGGAGAGGTCGGTGACCAGACCGCCGAGGAGGCCTCCGATGTCGGAGATCAGGAACCAGTGCTTCTGGTTGAGTGTGTCCAGCCCGCTCGACAACCCTGGGATGTCGAAGGTGCCGAGGGAGTCGATCGGCGGGGACTGCTTGGAGGAGCCCCCCTCGGCGTTCTCGAAGGTGAACTTCGAGAGGTAGCGGGCGGTGCCGAGGGCCAGGATGTTGATGGCCACACCGGAGACGATGTGGTTGACGTTGAAGGTGACGGTCGCGATCGCGTGCAGTACGGCACCCAGCGCCCCGCCGATGATGCCGAAGGCGATGCCCACCCACGGGCCCCACTGGTAACCGGCCCAGGCACCGAACCAGGTGCCGAGGATCATCATGCCTTCGAGGCCGATGTTGACGACGCCCGCGCGCTCGGCCCACAGTCCGCCGAGGCCCGCGAGGCCGATCGGGACGGCGAGGCGCAGGGCCGTGGACATCTGGCCGGTGGAGGTGATGCCGTCGGCGCCGGTGATCAGGCGCACGACCGACGTCAGGACCAGCACGCCCGCGATGATCAGCAGGAGTACCGGGAGCGAGATCCGGCGGCTGCCCTTGCCGGGCTGCTGCGCCTGCGGCTTGGCGATGGTCTGGGTGCTCATCGGGCCGCCACCTCCTTCTGGGTGGAGTTGTTGTCGGCGGCGGCCGCTGCCAGTTCGGCGCCGACCTGACGCTGCTGGCGGCGCAGACCCCACTGACGTACGGCCTCGTACGAGATGACGACCGCGAAGACGATCAGGCCCTGCATGATGGTGGCGATCTCCTTCTCGTACGCCACCGGGGTCGCGTAGTCGAGGGCGGGGGACGCCTTGTCGAGGAAGGCCCACAGCAGCGCGGCGAACGCGATGCCGCCGGGGTTGTTGCGGCCGAGGAGGGCGATGCCGATGGCGGTGAAGCCGAGGCCCGCCGGGAAGCTCAGGCTGTAGGTGTGGACCTCGCCGAGCAGCAGCGGCAGGCCGGACATGCCCGCCACACCGCCGGAGATCAGCATCGACATGAGGACCATGCGCTTGGCGTCGACGCCGGAGGCCGCAGCGGCCGACTCGGACTCACCGGTGGCGCGCAGGTCGAAGCCGAAGCGGGTGCGGTTGAGGACGGCCCAGTACAGGATGCCGAGGAGGACGGCGAGGAAGACCAGGCCGTAGATCTCGCCGACGTCCGCGCCGAGGTCGATGCCCGGGAACCAGCCGGACTCCTTCATCACACCGGTCGTGTTGTTGTTGCCGACCTGCACGCCCCAGTTGTCGGAGAGCATCAGCCAGCCGATGAGGCTGGTCGCGATCGCGTTCAGCATGATCGTCGAGACGACCTCGCTCACGCCCCGGGTGACCTTCAGGATGCCCGCGATACCGGCCCAGAAGGCGCCGGTGAGCATGGCGACCAGGAGGAGCAGCGGGATCTGGAGGAAGGACGGGAGCGATACGTTCGCGCCGACCGCGGCCGTCATCATCGCGCCGAGGCGGTACTGGCCGTCGACGCCGATGTTGAACAGGTTCATCCGGAAGCCGAGGGCGACCGCGAGGGCGGCGATGTAGTACATCGACGCCTGGTTGACGATGAGGACCTGGACGTCGGAGAACGACGCCTGCTCCAGCATCAGGGAGTACGGCTCGAACGGGTTGCGGCCCGAGGCGAGCAGCACCACCGAGGTCAGGGCGATCGCCGCGACGAGCGCGATGACCGGCCCGGCCACCGCCAGGAGCAGCCGCTCCTTGTCGAACTTCTTCATCGGGCCTCGTCCTCCCCGGACTCGACGTGCTCCAGGTGGCCGGTCGCGGCACCCGTCATGGCCGAGCCCAGCTCTTCCGGCGTGATACTGGCCGGGTCGGCGTCGGCGACCAGCCTGCCGTTGTAGATGACGCGCAGGGTGTCCGACAGGCCGATCAGCTCGTCCAGGTCGGCGGAGATCAGCAGCACGGCCAGTCCTTCGCGGCGGGCCTCGCGGATCTGGTCCCAGATCTGTGCCTGGGCGCCGACGTCCACACCCCGGGTGGGGTGGGCGGCGATCAGGAAACGCGGCTTGTGGGTCATCTCGCGGCCGACGATCAGCTTCTGCTGGTTGCCGCCGGACAGCGAGGCGGCGGTGACGTCGATGCCGGGTGTGCGGACGTCGTACGCCTCGACGATGCGGCGGGTGTCCTCCTGGGCGCCCTTCGGGTCGAGCCAGAAGCCGCGCTTGCCCTTGCTGTTGGGCTTCTCGGTGACATGGCCGAGGATGCGGTTCTCCCACAGCGGGGCTTCGAGGAGCAGGCCGTGGCGGTGACGGTCCTCGGGGATGTAACCGATGCCGTGCTCGCGGCGCTTGCGGGTGGGCCAGGGGGTGATCTCGTCGCCGGCCAGGGCGATGGTGCCGGAGTCGGCGTTCTTGAGGCCGATGAGGGCTTCGATCAGCTCCGTCTGGCCGTTGCCCTCGACGCCGGCGATACCGAGAACCTCGCCCGCGTGGATGGTGAAGGAGACGTTGTCCACGGCGAGCTTCACCGAGCCGCGCTCCACCTCGGACATCAGCAGGCCGGCCGATGCCTGGTTGCTGAGCTGGATCGTGCCCTTGTCGATGACGGTGAGGTCGCGGACCTCGATCACCGGCCGGTCCGTCACCGTCGACTCCGCGGTCTCCGGCGTCGGCAGTTCGCTGCCCACCATCAGCTCGGCGAGCTGACGGGGGGTCGTCTGGGAGGGGACGGCCGTGCCGACCGTCGTACCGCGCCGGATGACGGTGATCTCGTCGGCGACCGAGAGGACCTCGCCCAGCTTGTGGGAGATGAAGATGACGGCCAGGCCCTCGGACTTGAGTTCGCGCAGGTTCTCGAAGAGGGCGTCGACCTCCTGCGGGACGAGGACGGCGGTCGGCTCGTCGAGGATGAGGGTCCTGGCGCCGCGGTAGAGGACCTTGAGGATCTCGACGCGCTGGCGGTCGGCGACGCCGAGGTTCTCGACGAGGGCGTCCGGGCGGACGTTCAGCCCGTAGCGGTCGGAGATCTCCTTGATCTTCCGGCGGGCGCCGCCGCCGATGCCGTGGAGCTTCTCGCTGCCCAGGACCACGTTCTCCAGGACGGTGAGGTTGTCCGCGAGCATGAAGTGCTGGTGGACCATGCCGATGCCGCGCGCGATGGCGTCGGCCGGCGACGAGAAGGCCACCTGCTCACCGTCGACCTCGATGGTGCCCTCGTCCGGCTTCTGCATGCCGTAGAGGATCTTCATCAGGGTGGACTTGCCGGCCCCGTTCTCACCGACGAGGGCGTGCACGGTGCCCTTCTTGACCGCGAGGTGGATGTCGTGGTTGGCGACCACACCGGGGAACCGCTTGGTGATGCCCGTCAGCTCGACCGCGGTCGTCGACTGAGCGGTGAGCGGAGGGCTGCTGGACGCGTCGATGGCGCACTCTCCTTGGGAAAGGGGCCTCTCTACGCGCGTAGCGCCCCTGCTTTAAATAGTGCCCGGATCCGACCGGGCTTGATCATTTACTGATTGATCCGTACCGATCCGTTCCGAGCATTCTGCCGCGTGAACGGGGCGCGGATTGGCCATCCTCTCCGCGCCCCGTTCCATGGCCGTAACGCTGTTGTTACAGCGCCTCGTGGACCACGCTCAAGCCCCCTGACGTCAGGAGGTCTTGACCTTGATCGAACCGTCCTTGATGCCGGCCTCGGCCTTCTCCAGCGCGGCCTGCAGGGTCGCGTTGTCCTTGAAGACCGGGTTGGAGTCGGCCAGGCCGACACCGCCCGAGGCGAGGTCCGCGCGGACGACACCGGTCTCCGGCTTGCCGTCCTTGACCGACTTGGCCAGGTTGTAGACGGCGCCCGCGACGTCCTTCATGGCCGAGGTCAGGATGGAGTCCTTGTACTTGGCCAGCGCGTCCTGCTTGTACTGGTCCGAGTCGACACCGATCGCCCAGATCTTGTTCGCGGCGGCGGCCTTGATGACGCCCTGGCCGGAGAGACCGGCGGCGGCGTAGATGACGTCCGCCTTGCTGTCGATCATGCCCTCGGCCGCGTTCTCGCCCTTGTCGGGGCTGGCGAAGCCGCCCTCCTGGGCGGTCTCGGTCAGGTACTGCGACTTGACCGTGATGCCCTTCTTGGTGTCCTCGACGCCCTGCTTGAAGCCCGCCTCGAACTTGTGGATAAGCGGGATGTCCACACCGCCGACGAAGCCGACGACGTTCGTCTTGGTGGTGAGGGCGGCCGTGACACCGGCGAGGTAGGAGCCCTGCTCCTCGGTGAAGACCATGTCGGCGACGTTGTCGGCCTTGATCTGCTCGTCGTCGACGACACCGAAGGTCACCTTCGGGAACTTGGCGGCGACCTCCTTGACGGCCGGCGCGTACGCGTAGCCGACGCCGATCACCGGGTTGTAGCCCTGCTTGGCGAGCTGCTCCAGGCGCTGGGCCTTGTCCGCGTCCGACTCGCCGTCCTGCGGCTCGACGGCGGTGCTCTTGTAGCCGAACTCCGCGTCGGCCTTGTCCATGCCGGCGGTCGCGGCGTCGTTGAAGGACTGGTCGCCCTTGCCGCCGACGTCGTAGGCGAGGGCGAGGCCCTTGCCTTCGCTGTCGCTGCTGCTTGAGGAGGAGGACGAGCTGCCACAGCCAGTGGCGATGACGGCGAGGGTGGCGGACGCGATACCCGCAACCGCGATTCGGGACAGCCGGCGCATGGGACGAGACTCCTTTGTGCAAGCGCCCATACCAGGCGCTGGTTCCGCCGCAGCGTAACGCGCGTAGACCAGACGGAAAACCCCAACTGTCCGGTCCGTTATCGAGCTGTGGCCGCAGTCGCGGCCCACATTACGGACAGGAACGCGCGCCTCACGGGAGGCAAGGGGCGTATGTGCAGGAACGATGCCCGGCCGGGTGTATCAAGGGCCGGCGGTACGGCGGCCCGCTGACCGAAGGTTGACCAAAGCCGACGGAAGGCTGACCGAGTACAGACACGGCCAAGCCTGCCCTACGTTCTGACCCATGCCCCCAGAGGCCTCGCCGCCCTTCCCGACCGGTGCGAGGGAACTGTGGGTCGTGCACAGCACGACCGGCCTCTGCGGAACGAGTCCGCTTCTTCCGTACGACGAGCGGCGCCCCGACCGTGAGGCCGGGGCGCCGCTCGTCGTACGGGCCCGGTTGCGCCGACGTCAGGTCACGTCCGCGGAACCGACGGCGTCACTTCGTGTTGACGGTGACCGTGCCGGCGATGATGTCCTGCTTGGCCTTGTCGACCGCGGCCACGACGTCGGTCATCGCCTTGTACTTCGGGTTGGTGTCGGCGAACCCGACGCCGCCCGACTTGAGGTCGCCGCGCTGGACGCCGGACAGCGGCTTGCCCTCGTACACGGACTTGGCCAGGTCGTAGACCGCGCCGCCGACGTTCTTCAGGGCCGAGCCGAGGATGTAGTCCTTGTACTCGGCGAGCGCCTGCTGGCCGTACTGGTCGGAGTCGACGCCGATCGCCCAGACCTTGTTGCTCGCGGCCTCGGAGAT
The DNA here is from genome assembly GCF_021545335.1 of Streptomyces sp. GQFP. Taxonomy (GTDB): domain Bacteria; phylum Actinomycetota; class Actinomycetes; order Streptomycetales; family Streptomycetaceae; genus Streptomyces. The sequence goes on from NZ_CP089312.1 coordinate 3,457,151, forward strand.
CACGCCCTGACCGGACAGGCCGGCCGCGTGGTAGATCACGTCGGCGCCGGCCTCTATCTGCCCGCTGGCCGCACCCTTGCCCTTGTCGGGGCTGGAGAAGCCGCCCTCCTGAGCCGTCTCGGTCAGGTACTGCGACTCGATCTTGATGTTCGGGGTGATGGACTTGGCGCCCTGGACGAAGCCCGCCTCGAACTTGTGGATGAGCGGCATGTCCACACCACCGATGAAGCCGATGTGGTTCTTCTTCGTCGCCTTGGCGGCGGCGACACCGGCCAGGTAGGAGGCCTGCTCCTCGGTGAAGACCATGTCGGCGACGTTCTCCGCGCTGACCTGCTCGTCGTCGATGATGCCGAAGGTGACCTTCGGGAACTTGGCGGCGACCTCCTTGACGGCGGGCGCGTAGATGTAGCCGACGCCGATCACCGGGTTGTAGCCGGCCTGGGCGAGCTGGGTGAGGCGCTGGACCTTGTCCGCGTCGGACTCGCCGTCCTGCGGCTCGATGTCCCGGCCGCCCATCTTGAACTCCGTGGTGGCCTTCTCGAAGCCGGCGTAGGCGGCGTCGTTGAAGGACTGGTCACCCTTGCCGCCGATGTCGTAGGCGAGGCCGATGCCCTTGCCGGTGTACTTGCCGGACTCGTCGTCGGAGGTGCCCGAGCTGGTGCTCGACTCACCGCAGCCGACAGCCGTGAGGGCGATGACCGCGACGGTCACCGCAGCTTGTGAGAACCGAGTCCTCCGAGAAATAAGACGCACAGCAGGCACCCCTTCATCCCCACGGCACCGTCCCCGGCCCGCTTACCCAATACGCCACCTACGGCGGCGATTGCGGCGCACAGTAACGCGCGTAGAAAGGGAGGGGAACGGGGTTTCGAAAGGCCGTTATCGATTCGTGCCGAGGGGGGTTACGTTTGTCCACTCGGGGTTACGCCGGGGTGAAACAAAGGGACGAAGGCGGACGTAAGGGATACGAGGAGGGGTGCCGAGCGGAGCGTCTGTCAGCACCCCCTCCGCGGGCATTCCTACCGCTGTCCGTCGATCAGTGCGGCGGCCGTGAACAGCTCCACGCCCACCGTGATCGCGTGCTCGTCGGCGTCGAAGTCGCCCTGGTGCAGATCGCGCACCCCGCGCTCCCCCGGCCTGCGCACGCCGAGCCGGGCCATCGCGCCGGGCACCTGCTCCAGATACCAGGAGAAGTCCTCGCCGCCGAGGCTCTGTTCGGTGGTCTCGACGGAGTGGGCGCCGCGCCGGGCGGTCATGGCGTCGCGCAACAGCTCGGTGATCACCGGGTCGTTGACGACGGGCGGCACCCCGCGCACGTAGTTGATCTCGGACTTGGCCCGGTGCAGGTTGGCGATCTCGTCGATGGCCGCGTGGACCAGGTCGGGTGCCTGGTGCCAGGCGTCGAGGTCGAGGCAGCGCACGGTCCCGGAGAGTTCGGCGTGCTGCGGGATCACGTTGCAGGCGTGGCCCGACTCGATCCGGCCCCAGGTCACGGCGAGCCCGCTGCGGGCGTCGACGCGCCGGGCGACCAGCGCGGGCACGTCGGTGACGACCCGGGCGGCGGCGGTGACCAGGTCGGTGGTGAGGTGGGGGCGCGCGGTGTGGCCGCCGGCGCCGTCGAGCGAGACCTCCAGGCGGTCGCAGGCCGAGGTGATGGGCCCATGGCGCAGTCCGATGCGCCCGGCGTCGACCTTCGGGTCGCAGTGCACGGCGATGATCCGCCCGACCCCGTCGAGGGCGCCGCACTCGACGGCGTCGGTGGCGCCGCCGGGCAGGATCTCCTCGGCGGGCTGGAAGAGCAGCCGCACCGGCCGTGGCAGCCGGCCCTGCCTGTGCAGTTCGGCGAGTACGAGTCCGGCGCCGAGGACGACGGTCGTGTGGATGTCGTGGCCGCAGGCGTGGGCGCGGTCGGGCACGGTGGAGCGGTACGCGCACTCACTCTTCGTGTCCGGGATGGGCAGGGCGTCGATGTCGGCGCGCAGGGCCAGCATGGGCGGAACGGTTCCGCTGCCCGGCCCCTCGGGGTCGGCACCGATGTCTCCGATGTCACAGATGAGCCCGGTTCCGATGGACAGCACGCGCGGCTTCAGGCCGGCCTTCTCGAGCCGTTCCTTGATCGCGGCGGTGGTACGGAACTCCTGGTTGCCCAGCTCCGGGTGCATGTGCAAGTCACGCCGGAACGCGACGAGTTCGGCGCGCAACGCGTCCGGCAGTGTGCCGGGAAGCGCGGCTTCCCCGGGGAGATCGGCCTCGGACTCTCGGGACATCAATTGGTTCACCCTTTGGAGGGTAGGACGCCCGGGCGGCCAACTGACCCACGATCAACAAAAGTTCAACCCGATAGGGGAAGAAAATCTGACCGCCGGAGGCATGTTCGTGCACTGGAGTGGGTAGACTCGCCCGCCTTTCCGGCTGATTCGGATCATGCGGGCACTTTCCGGGCACCCGTGTCCGTCCACCCCTCTCAACGATGCCACGCGGCCGGTCGCCCCGCCGGTTCTGTCCACCCACCGAAACGACCACGGTCACGGCACATGAACGGCCGAGGGCACACCGCGTGAACACTCGCCCACACTCGCAGCGGCCCGTGGAAACGCCCCCTTCCCCGCACCGGCCCCGGGTAACGTGCACCTCCGTGACCGCCCCGACCCATGACTTCATCCACGCCACCCGCGCGTCCTACGACGCCATGGCCGCCGACTACACAGAGCGATACGCGGACCACCTGGCGGAGCTTCCCCTGGACCGCGCCCTCGTCGCCGCCTTCGCCGAGATGGTGCGGGCCGAGGGCTCCGCGCCCGTCGCGGACGTCGGCTCAGGGCCCGGCTATGTGACCGCGAGACTGCATGCCCTCGGCGTCCCGGTGTTCGGCGTGGACCTGTCCCCGCGCATGGTGGCGCTGGCCCGCCGGGCCCACCCCGAACTCCGGTTCCACGTCGGCTCGATGACGTCCCTGGACCTCCCCGACGAGACCCTCGGCGGAGTCCTGGCCCTCTACTCGATCATCCACGTCCCGGACAGCGATCTGCCCACGGTGTTCACGGAGTTCCACCGGGTCCTGGCCCCCGGCGGCCATGTCCTGCTCGGCTTCCAGGCGGGCACCGACGACGGCCACCTGCACCTCTCGGAACGCTTCGGCCACGAGATGTCGCTGGACTACTGGTTCCGTACGCCGGACCGGGTCGCCGAACTCCTGACCAAGGCGGGCCTGACCGTGCAGGCGCAGACGATCCGGGAGCCGTACGAGGAGGAGACCCGCCAGCGGGCGTTCCTGCTGGCGCGCAAGCCGGTCGAATAGACCCATGCAGACCCGTGCGGACCCGCGCCCGACGGCTCACGCGGTGATGAGGGTCTCCCAGTTGTCCGCCAGGGCCGGACTGGGCTGGGGGATCGGTCCGTGGTCCTCGTCGGCGGGTGCCTCGACGAGGTCGTCGACGGCGTCCTTGACGGCCGCTTCGGGCACGACCGTGTCGGTGGCGGGCAGGGCGTAGCGGACGGTGGGGCCGAGCGGCGAGCCGACGCACGCGAGGTCCGCGTCGTGGTCGACGGGGGTGTAGGAGCTCCAGTCGAGGCGTTTCAGTACGCGCAGTTGTCTGGCCCAGTGCTGGGCGTCGCGCAGTTCGCTGTGCAGCAGGTGCAGCAGGTGCAGACACAGGGCGCCGGTGACGTTGCCGGCGCCGGCGGTGAACTGCCACCAGAACTGGGCGCCTTCCTCCTTGTCGGCGAGGAAGAGGAGGCAGGCGAAGGTGAGGGCGCCGTCGGGTTCGCGCGCGGTGTCGAAGGCCGTGATGTGGAGTGCGGCGTCGTGATCGTGGACGATGCCCCGGCACAGCACCCGAAGGTCCTGTGCGGCCTGTTCGTGCAGAGCGGGGGGCAGTTCGAGGGCCGGGACGGGGGCCGAGAGGAACCGCACCCAGCGCAGCTCGTGCAGTTCGCCGGCGATGCTGTGCCGGGCTGCTTCGAGGTCGGCCTCGCCGTACTCGCCCTGGAAGACGCGGGCACGGCTCAGTGCCTCGTCGATGCTGCGCGGGGTGCGGTTCACGGGCTCATCACTCCTTGTCGTCGGTGTGTTCGTCGAGGTGGTAGCCCATGGCGGTCGCGAGCCGTTGCTTGGCGGTGCGGCGGGTGGAGCGGACGGTCGCTTCGCTGATGCCCATGATCAGGGCGGTGCGCCTGGTGTCGAAGCCGAGCGCGTCCCGGAGGACGAGCACGTCGAACTGTCGTTCGCTCAGCCGCGCCATCCGCGAGTAGAGACCCAGACCTTCTTCGAGTTCGGTCACCTCTCTGTCGTATTCGGCACGGAAGGTGGCGCGGAAGGAGTCGAGCAGGGGTGCGGCGGCGGCCCGTATGGCCCGGGCGAACGCCAGGGTCTCGGTGGTCGTGGCCGGGCTGCGGCCCAGCACGGCCAGTTCACCGGCGACCCGCTGCTTGAGCAGGGCCCAGGCGTAGGGACCGCGGTTGCCGCGCTCCAGCCGGGGCCAGATGACCGCCAGGTAGAGAAAGACGCCGTTGACCAGGCGGCGGGCGGCCTTGTCGTTGCCGAGGTGGATACGGCTGTACTCGTAGTAGGGCTGGTCGTAGCGGGCGTGGAAGTCCCAGAACGAGGCCGGGGTCCGGGCGCCGGGTTGCCGGATCGTATGTCCTGCGGGTTCGGGTGGCGGGCTGGTCATCGGCGGCCTCCCTCGTCGAGGGAGACCTTGGTGGGGGACGGTCCGGACGGGGGCTGCGCGGACCGGGACGGGGGCTGTACGGAGGGGGACCGATGCTCGATCAGGGCGTCGGCCCCGATCCGTACTCCGGCACCGAGGAGGCGCCGCACTAAGAACCACACGTCGGGCGCGAAGGATCGCGCCGCGGCGGCGAGGGCCAGCACGAAGCCGGCTACGTCGTAGTTCACAGTGTTCGTTTTCCTTCTTTCGCGGCGGCGCCCGACCGTTCCGTCCCCCGTTCGGGTCGGGAAGGCACCTGGAGCCTTGTTGCTCCAGGGAACAGACAATCGGATCGCCCCACCGAAATGTGCAGTCCACCCAACTGTCGCTTCTAACGGAAGGTGACCTTCCTTCTACCTACAGATCATCCGACGATTTGCTGACGCATACCACCATGATCCGCCACGCCGTCCGCCAGGCTTCGCCACCCCGACTCAGCTGCCCATCTGTCAAAAAGGGAGATTTCCGACCCTTATTTGCGCGAACACGAACCCACCCGACCGCGAAACGACTGTGATGCACATCACCCACCCGCCTCAGGGACCCCGACCGGCACCATGACCGCATGGCCCGCCTCCGCGACATCGTCATCGACTCGGCCCACCCCGCCGCGCTGGCCCGCTTCTGGGCCGCCGCCCTCGACGGATACGCCGTCGCCCCGTACGACGAGGCGGAACTGGCCCGGCTGCGGGCGCTGGGCATCGACGGCCCGGAGGACGACCCGACGGTGCTGGTGGAGCCGCGTGAGGGAGGTCCCGATCATGGTGCCCCTCAGGGCATCAACTTCTGTGCGGCGGAGGGCGCGTGAAGGGGCTGGCTCTGCACGCGACGAACAGCGGGAGACCAGGTACCGGAGTTACGGAGTACGGGCGTCAGCCCGTCGCCTTCGCTTCCTTGGCCGGGTGGTCCGACTCCGTCGACACCCGTTGTACGTCCCGGGCCGAGCCCGTGACGCCCGACAGGAAGCCCTGGGCCCTCGGCGAGGCGTTCGCCGTCAGCCAGGCCGGGTCGATGTCGCAGACCGCGACCTTGACGTCCGTGCCCGCCAGGGCCAGGGGGAGGGTGTGGACCACCGTGGACGGGAAGCTGAGGATCGTACGGCCGATGGGGCCTCTGCGGGCGATCAGTTCCAGGGGGAGGTCCGGGCGGACCACCTCCAGGCCCGTGCAGGCCGCCAGGTCGTGGAGTTTCTCGGGGCTCTCGCGGCGGTGGGCGAAGTAACGCGTCACGCCGTGGGCCTTGGCCAGGGTGCGGACCGCTTCGCGATAGCGATCGGCGTCGACCACGCCCGTCTCCACCAGTGACGTGCCGACCATGTCGGCGCCCTCGGAGATGTGCGGGGGGCCGAAGCGGGAGCGGGTCCAGGCGAAGTCGTTGGACGTGACCTCGACGCCCTCGGGGGTTTCCTCGATCGGCATCGAGGAGAAGATCTCGACCCGGCGCTTACCGCCCGGGGTCAGCCGGCGGCGGGCCTTCGAGGACACCGGGATGAACAGCAGGTCCCGCGCTCCGGGGCGGCGGGACTTGCGGTGCCAGCGCACCAGGCGTTCACCGCGCGCCAGTTGGGAGACGAACTCCATGGTCGCCGTGCCGTCGTCGACCACGACGAGGTCACGGGCCTTGGTGATGTTGAGAAGTACCTGTACGTAGCGGGAGAACGGGTCTCCCATCACGATTCGCTGCGTCCGGCGCAGCAAGGGCGCCAGGCCGCCGATCGTGCGGAACGGGGCCGACGTACCGGCGCGCGCGTCCTCCCAGCGGACCTCGTGGCCTTCGTCGCGGGCGAGTTCGGCCATGCGGCGCAGCTGGCCCCGGGTCATCGGGTCGACCGGGGACAGGACCACCAGGGTCAGGCCGCCTGCGGCGGGTTCCCGATGGACCGTCGGCCGCCTCTGGCCTCTGCGCCAGCGGCGGGACGCCTGCCCGGGGACGTTGCCCTTTTCGCGGGCGGAAACAGCCGACGCCGGACCGCCGGCCCCCTCCGGGCTGAGCGCATGCGCATGCACATGCGCCCATTCCAGCACGTTCAGGAGCTGGACCGGACTCTCGACGAAGGCGAGAGTTTGGGGGCCGGTGGTACCGGCGCGAGGGCTCATCGACGTACGACCGTCGCTTCCGTGAGTACGGACTGGGGGATCCGCGTGGACGGAGTGGTTACCGGCTGACGCCGGTAAAGCCGCTGAGATGACGCGGGTCAGGCGGTGACCGGCTCACCGGCCGCGGCGGCGATCTCCGCGTCGGCGATGACGCCGGAGACACGGCGCAGCTTCTTCATCGGGCCGATCTCCGACTCGTAGACCTTCTTGACGCCGTCGCCGAGGGACTCCGAGATGATCCGGATGTCACGGACGAGGCGGGTCAGGCCCTGCGGCTCGACGGAGGCGGCCTGGTCGGAGCCCCACATCGCGCGGTCGAGGGTGATGTGACGCTCGACGAAGGTGGCGCCGAGGGCGACCGCCGCGAGGGTGGTCTGGAGGCCGGTCTCGTGGCCGGAGTAACCGATCGGGACGTTCGGGTACTCCTTCTCCAGCGTGTTGATGACGCGGAGGTTGAGCTCCTCGGCCTTCGCCGGGTACGTCGACGTCGCGTGGCAGAGCAGGATGTTGTCGCTGCCCAGCACCTCGACCGCGTGACGGATCTGCTTCGGGGTGGACATACCCGTCGACAGGATGACCGTACGGCCGGTCTTGCGCAGGGCGACGAGCAGCTCGTCGTCCGTCAGGGACGCGGAGGCGACCTTGTGGGCCGGGACGTCGAACTTCTCCAGGAACGCGACGGCCTCGGTGTCCCACGGGGAGGCGAACCAGTCGATGCCGCGCTTCTTGCAGTGCTCGTCGATCTGGCGGTAGTCGTCCTCACCGAACTCCACACGGTGGCGGTAGTCGATGTAGGTCATGCGGCCCCAGGGGGTGTCGCGCTCGATGTCCCACTGGTCGCGCGGGGTGCAGATCTCCGGGGTGCGCTTCTGGAACTTGACCGCGTCGCAGCCGGCTTCGGCGGCCACGTCGATCAGCTTGAAGGCGTTCTCAAGGTCACCGTTGTGGTTGATGCCGATCTCGCCGCAGATGTAGACGGGCTGACCGGGGCCGGCGGTCTTCGAACCGAACGAGCGCAAGCGGGTGGAGGTCATGACTTTGGTTCCTTACTTCTTGTTGAGGGGGTCGAGAGAGGGGCCGAGGATCCAGCTGGCGATCTCTCGGATCGCGCCGTCGCCGCCGGGAACGGTGGTGACCGCGCGTGCGGCGCCGCGCACAACGTCGTGGGCGCTCGCGACCGCCACGGGCCAGCCCACGAGGGCGAAGCACGGGAGGTCGTTGACGTCGTTGCCGACGTAGAGCACGCGCTCCGGCGCGATGCCCTGCTCCTCGCACCACTGCTTCAGCGCGAGGTCTTTCCGGTCGATGCCGTGCAGCACGGGCAGCTGTAGCTTCCGTGCGCGGGCGGCGACGACCGGGTTCTGCTCCGAGGACAGGATCAGCATCTTGAGGCTGCTCTTGCGCAGCGCCGCGATGCCGAGTCCGTCTCCGCGGTGCACGGAGACGAATTCCCGTCCTTCGGAGTCGATCAGCACCCTGTCGTCTGTCTGGGTGCCGTCGAAGTCGAGTACGACCGCGTCGATGTCGTCGGCGGTCGGGAGGGCGCCGGGGCGTTCCGCGTCGAAGAGCGTCGCGAGGGCCCGGGCGCGGGCGAGGTCGTGCGGGTCGTCGATCTCCAGCACGCGGGCCGGGTCGGTGCGCACGGGTTCGGTGTGACCGAAGAAACGGTGCTTCGACTTACGGAAGCCCGCCGCGTCCATGCCGTAGACGGCGCCGGTCTCCAGGAGGTCCTGGGGGCGGTCCTGGCGGCGGGGCCGGAAGGACTTGTCGTGATTTACGCCATAGCCGCCGCCGACAGTCACCGTCTCGGTGGTGGTGACGGTGTCGTCGCCGCCCTCGACGGCCGTGTGCTCGTCGGGTGCCGGCTGCGGGTCGTCGGCGGCGTCGCGCCAGATGAAGCCGTGGAAGGGGGCGACGGTCAGCGCGCTGTCCGCGCCGTTGTTCACGACCGCGCCGACGACGCCGTCGACGTCCTCGCGGATGATGAACGGGCTGGTGCACTGCACGAGCAGGACCACGTCGACCTTGGCGCCGTGCAGCGTCTCGTGGGCGTCCATGGCGTGCAGGACGGCGGCCTCGGAGGTCGCGGTGTCACCGGCGATGGCGGCGGGGCGCAGCACGACCTCGGCGCCGGCCTGGCGGGCGGCGGCGGCGATGGCCTGGTCGTCGGTGGAGACGACGACGTCCGTGACCAGCTTGGCGGCGAGACACTCGCGCACCGCGCGGGCCACCAGCGGGACCCCGCCGACGGGCAGCAGGTTCTTCGCGGGCACGCCCTTGGAGCCGCCTCTCGCGGGGATCACCGCGAGCACGCGGGGCCGCGCGGTCGCTCGGCCCGCTTGCGGGTTGGACTCCGGCTTGGACATTGCCTGTACTCCTTGACGCTCTTCGCGTGCTTGACGTTCGCGTGCCTGAGGGGAAACCCGGTCGGTCACAGCTCCCCCATGCGCCGGATCACGGGCGCGACGCGCTGCACGCCGTGCCGGTAGGCGCCGCGGGCCGCGCGACGCACGATCTGCCGCACCGCTCCCGGCTCCTTGTCGGCGGCCGGGGCTCCGGGCAGCGGGACGCCGTCGGGGCCGAGGTGGTGCCGAGCGAGAATACCCGGCAAATATCCGGGAGCCGTCATCGGTGTGTAGTACGGGGCCAGGGGCGGAAGCTTCGAGGATCCCAGAAGACGGTCGATCCTGTCGCGTGCCGCGTCGAAGGCAGTCTCGTACGAGCCATCTGCGGCAACGCCCTGGCGAGCGACCCACTCGGCGTCAGGAACGGGCTTGTGGCCCGCGTCCAACTGCTCCCAGGAGGCAAGACAGCCGGAGCCCACGAAGTGGTGGTTGCCGAGCGCCTCGCGCACGCCCAGGTCGCTCAGCACGACGGTCGGGATGCTGCGGTGCAGGGACTCAAGGGCGGCCGTGGAACTGACCGTGACCAGCAGGTCCGTACGGTCGAGCACCTCGCCCATGTGCCCGTAGACGAGCTTGAAGTTCGGCGGAAGGTCTGCGCGCTGGGCCAGTTTCTGGTAGGGCAGTTCCTCGATGTGCGTGGTGTGCTCGCCGGGCTTGGAGCGCAGCTTGAGCAGCACCTCGCGCTCGGGGTGCAGCCGGGCGTGCTGCACGAGCCGGTCGAGCAGATACGTACGGTCCTTGCGGCTCTCCGGGACGGAGGGCTGGGCGGCGAAGACGACCGTGTAGGGGTGACCATGCTCACCTGTGTACGTCGAGCCGCCCAGGAAGGGGAGTGCGACTTCGGTCACAGAGGACGAATCGGCACCGACTCCGTCGTACACGGCCTTGAAACGGTCGGCGTCCTGACGGGAGTTCGCGAGGACCAGGTCGGCGCCGTGGCGCAGCAGCAGACCGTCGGCGAGCTTTTCGTAGACGACCCCGACATAGCCGGTGACGACGACGGGGCGCAGCGCCTGGTCCTCCCACACGTGCCCGAGGCCGTGCAGCATCGCCTGGACGCCGCCGCCGACGAGGGCGAGCACGAGGATGTCGTACGGCTCCTCCTGGCCCATGGCCCGCAGGAACTCGAGGGCGGTCACCTCACGCAGGGAGTCCGCCTTGACCCCTACCTCCTGGAGCTGGCGGGCGGTGGGGGTGGCCCGGCCTCTGAGGAGGTAGCCGTCAAGATGAATGTCCGAATTATCAGGAGAAATACGGCTGGCTGTGAGCGCACCCCATTTCCACCGAGTGTCGGAATCGGCGAGGACGGCGACCCTCATGGGGCTCGTGGTACTGGCTGGCACGCCCAAGACCTTAAGCGGACATGGGGGGCTTCCGCCGAATCCGGGGGCAACAAAGGGTTAACAAAAGGTCGCGTCGGCTTGAATCAAGACGTCAAACGTGCAGAAACCCCCTTGATTCACCGGCTCGACACATGTAGTTCACCCGACATCAAACCCCGGGTAAAGTGAGACCACCGGAGAGGCTCTAACCTCGGACGCGTGGTCAAGCTCTCCGTCATCGTGCCGTTCTACAACGTGCAGCAATACGCGCCCGACACTCTGAAGAGCCTGCGCGCCAACGCGCGCGAGGACTTCGAGTTCATCCTCGTCGACGACTGCTCGCGCGACGAGACTCCGGACATCCTCGCGCGCGCAGAGCGCGAGCTGCCGGGCGCCGTGCTGGTCAGCCACGAGAAGAACGGAGGCCTGGCCACCGCCCGTAACACCGGTATCGACAAAGCGCGTGGCGAATACCTCACGTTCCTCGACGGCGACGACTGGCTCGCTCCCGGCTATTTCCCTCAACTCCTCGCCGCTATTGAGGACTTGGGCTGCGATTTCGTTCGTACGGATCATGTCCAGTGCACCAACAGGGCGCGTGCGATCCATCGGGTTCCGCACGGCCGGCGCGGGGTGGTGATGTCGCCGCGGGACGCGATCCTGCCGACCGACCGCTCCACCTCCGTCGACTACGCCTATGCCTGGGCGGGCATTTACCACCGTCGGCTCGTCGACCGCGGCATCCTGCACTTCACCGACGGGCTGCGTACGGCGGAGGACCGGCCGTGGATCTGGAAGCTGCACCGGGAGGCGAAGTCGTTCGCCGCCGTGGGGCTGCTCGGCGTGTTCTACCGGCGTGGTGTCGCCTCCTCGCTCACCCAAATCGGTGATGTTCGCCAACTCGACTTCATTCGGGCCTTCGACCAGGTGATCGAGGAGACGGCCCGGGACCCCGAGGCGGATAGGCTGCTGCCGAAAGCAGTGCGCACCTACTGCGCGATCATGGCTCATCATCTCGGAGCGATCGAGAGGTTCGAACCCGCCGTGGCCCGAAAACTGCGCTCGCTGAGCGCCGCCGCGCTGAAGCGGATGCCGCAGGACGTCCTCGCGGAGGCCATCGACTCGATGGACGCCCAGCGGGCCAACCGGCTGCGGAAGGTGCGGCGCAGGCCCGTCTCCGCGTCCGCCGGGACGGTGTCCGTCTGATGCCCGCCAGCAACCAGACCCGCACCACCCAGATCTACTGCGCGTCGACGCTGTACGGCGCCGCCACGCTGGCCGCCGCCCTCGACACGGGGCTCTTCGAGCCGGCCGACCGCCGGATCCTGCTCATCACCAACAACGCGGCCAACCCCGAGATCACCACCGGGGTCGACGCGATGTCCGGTTTCGACCGGGTGCGCGAGCGGTTCGACGAGGTGCTGTCCTGGAACGAGACGATCGCCCCGTTCCACCCCAGCGGCTGGGGCCCGCGCGCCGACGACGTCCCGCTGTGGGAGCGGCATCTGCGGATGCTGTGGAACCTCGGCGACGACAACATCCAGCTGACCGTCGAGTCCGTGCAGGTCAACCCGGCCCTGGCACTGTGTCAGCTGTTCACCGGCGCCCCTGTCGACGTCTATGCGGACGGCCTCATAAGTTATGGCCCCACACGCGAGAAGATCGACGCGCTGGTCGGCACCCGTATCGGGCGGCTGCTCCACCTCGACCTCGTCCCGGGCCTCACCCCGCTGCTGCTCACCGAGTTCGCCGTGCCCGCCGAACTGGTGCCGACCGAGGCGTTCCTGAAGGTGTTGGGCGAACTCGCCGAGGCCGAGCCGGAGATCGCGGCGGCCCCCGCGAAGGACGCGAAGGAACATCCCGCGCTGCTGCTGGGCCAGTACCTCTCCGCGCTCGACATCCTCACCCCCGCCGAGGAGGAGGAGCTGCACCTGCGCATGGTGCGCGGTGCCGTGAAGGCCGGGCACCGCGCGCTCGTCTTCAAGCCGCACCCGACCGCGCCCGCCGCCTGGTCGGGCTCGCTGGAGGCGGAGGCGAAGAAGCTCGGCGCCGAACTGACCGTCCTGGACCGGCCCGTGCTCGCCGAGGTCCTCTTCCAGCGGCTGCGCCCCGCGCTGGTCGTCGGCTGCTTCTCGACCGGCCTGTTCACGGCGGCGGGCCTGTACGGCATCCCGGTCGCCCGGGTCGGCACGGACACCGTGCTGGAGAAGATCACGCCGTACCAGAACAGCAACCGCGTGCCGCTGACCATCGTGGACGTGCTGCTGCCGGACCTCGCGGACGCCAAGGCCGTGCAGAACTGGTCGATGCCGTCGCGCAAGCAGGTCGGCAAGGAACTCGCCGGGCTCGTCAAGGCGATCGGCTTCTGCATGCAGCCCCGGATCTACCCGAGGCTGCGCCCGGAGGCGGAGGCATATCTCTCCAAGCACCTCACCGAGCAGACCTGGCGCTACTTCAAGCGCCGCCGCCTGACCTCGCTGGCACTGCCCGGCGCGCTGCCGTCCCAGCTGTCGTTCATCCCGCGCAACGCGACCGTGCGCCGGATCGCGCGCCGGGCGCGGGCGTTGAGCAGGACGGTCAAGAGGTAACGCGCTGACCACAGGCACCGCGAAAATCTGATTCGCCGAACGCGCCGCCCCCCGGTTCCGTATACGGAACCGGGGGGCGGCGCGTTCGTGTCTGCGCAACCGTGCATCCGTCTGCACGCAACCGCGGGTCCGTCTGCACGCAACCGGCCAACTCCGTTGATACGCCAATGAGCTGATCGTTTATCAGTTCGCGCGTTTTCTGTGCTACCTCTTTGGGTTGCCACTGGCTCTCCTGGTTACCGTCGATGAGTCAGCTTCGCTCCCCCCTCTCTTGTCCCCGTTGCGAAAGGCCACCCGATGACCGCGGCCGACCAGACCATGGCACCCCCACTCCCGGCTCCCCCGCCGGGTCCGCGGTCCGGGAGTGCCGAACCGGCCGTTCCGCCCTCCGCCGAGGGTGCCAAGGCCGCCCGTCCGGTCAGCCGGCTCAGGGCGCTGGACGGACTGCGGCTGGTGGCCGCGCTCATGGTCTGCATGTACCACTTCGCCGGCAAGAACGGTCAGGTCGCCGAGTCCTGGCACCAGTCGCCCGGTGAGATGTTCCCGACCCTGTCCCGGTTCGCCACCTACGGCAGCCTCGGGGTGCAGTTCTTCTTCGTCATCAGCGGCTTCGTCATCTGCATGAGCAGCTGGGGCAAGACGCTGGGCGACTTCTTCCGCTCGCGCATCGCGCGCCTCTACCCGGCGTACTGGGTCGCGATCGTCATGGTCACCGCCGCGTCGTTCGCGATGCCGGTGGTCGTGCACCACGTCCGCGGTGACGAGTTCCTCGTCAACCTCACGATGATGCAGCAGCCGCTGGGCGTGCCGCGTGTCCTAGGCGTGTGCTGGACGCTGTGGGTGGAGCTCAAGTTCTACGTGCTGTTCGCGCTGTTCGTGGTCTGGAAGGGCGTCACCTACCGCCGTGTGGTGACCTTCTGCATCCTGTGGACGCTGGCCGGTGCCTTCGCCCGGGTCGCCGACAACCCGCTGATCTCCGAACTGACCTTCCGCGACCACGCCCCCTTCTTCATCGGCGGCCTGGCCCTCTACCTGATCCACCGTTACGGCAGCGACCTGCTCCTGTGGGGCATCGTCGGCATGTCGTTCCTGCTGGGCCAGCGCTACTCGGTGACGGCCCTCTGGCACCCGGGCCCGCAGGGCGACTTCTCCCGCAACCCGTACGTGATCCAGCTGATCGTGCTGCTCGCCTTCGCCTCCGTGGCGGTGGTCGCGCTGGGCTGGACGCGCTGGGCGAACTGGAACTGGCTGACGATCGCGGGCGCGTTGACGTACCCCTTCTATCTGATCCACGAGCACCTGGGCTGGTTCTTCATCCGGGTGCTGCACCGCGGCTGGGGCCTCGACCCCTATCTGACGATCCTCGCGTCGGTGGCGAGCCTGCTGACGCTGGCCTGGCTGATGCACAAGTTCGTCGAGAAGCCGTTCGGGCCGCGTCTGAAGCGGACGATGACGCTGCAGTCGAAGCAGCTGGGCGAGAAGCTCAAGCAGGCCAAGTGAGTTGAGTGTGTGAAAGGGCCCGGGGTCGGATTCCGACCCCGGGCCCTTTCACATACCACTGCCTGTCAGGACCGCGCGGCCCTGACCTTCTTCACGACCTTGCGGACCGTCGGGTTGCGCCGCAGCGTCTCCGCGCGGACCGTGCTGCCGCCGGGGAGGCGGAGGCTGGTCAGGCGGCGGCGCTTGAAGTAGTGGGCGTTCTCCGACAGATGGACCGACAGCCAGGCCGCGACCTCTTCACGCAGCTGCGGGTGCTTGCGGGACTGCATGCAGTACCCGACCGCCTTCACCAGCGGCTCCAGCCGCGCGACGAGCCCGGGGTCGTCGGACGGCACACCGATGCTGGACGCGAGGTCGCGTTCGGCGTCGGGCAGGGCCGCGTCGATGATGGTGAGCGGGATGCGGTTGCTGTTCTCGTACGGCGTGATGGCGTCGAGGAGCGACTCCGTGCCGACGCGGGCGACCGGGATGCCGTAGAACGTCGCGGCGGTCATCAGCGCGGTGGAGAAGCAGCCGACGACCAGCTGCGGCTTCAGGTACGCGAACACCGTCTCCGCGAGCACCGGTTCGTTGAGCACGCTCAGGTGCACGCCGAGTTCCGCGGCGGCGGTCTGCAGGGACGTGGAGTAGGCGGCCGGGGCGCTCGGGTGCGGCTTGAACAGGACGGCCGTGTGGCCGGCCTTGGCCGCGGCCCGGAGCATCCGGACGTGCAGCTGTTCCTCTTCCTCCTGGGTGATGAGGTTGATGGCGGACAGGTACTGACCGAGGAGCACGGCCGTCGGACGGTTCTCGGCCGGGATGCGCGCGGCGAGCAGGTCGAACCCCTGCTCCCCGATCTCGTTGAGAACCTCGACGATCGGCTCGTTCGGGATCGGCACCGGCTCCACGCCGTACTCGGCGAGGAGCAGGGGCCGCAGTCCCGGTATGAGGTCGAGGTGGAGCACGCGGGCAATGCGGCTGCTCATCCCGTGCGGAACGCGGTTGCGGGTGGGGCCGTAGCTCATCAGGCCGTCCGCGTACACGTGGATCGGGCTGTCGGCGAAGATCTCGGCGACCGCGCGCGAGGGGTTCGCCTGGATCGACTCGCAGGCGATCTCGACGGGCTCGTCACCGAGGTCCCAGGCCAGGCGTACGGCCTTCTCCCACAGGATGGCGTCCTGGGCGCGCGGGGACCAGCCGGCCGGGTGGTGCGGGGAGATGAACTCGTTCCAGGAGCGCACCTCGTCGAACTCGGGCCGCAGCTTCTCGAAGCCGGGCATTCTGTCGAGCGGGGTACCGACCTCCGGGATGGCGGCCGTGTTGCTGACGACCAGGATGCGGCGGTGCTCCTCGCGCGGGCCGAAGAGCCCGGCGCGGATCGCGGCCGTGACGGTCGCCGCCGCGTACTGGGTCGCCGAGAAGAAGATCTGGATCATGCCGCGATTCCCTTCATACCGCCGCGCACGCGCCGCAGCAGGTGTACGCGCTGCTCGCCCATACCGATGAGGGCGGCCTGGAGCTCGTCCTCGGACATCTTGTTCAGCGCGTCGGCGCTCATCTGCCGCAGCTTGGCGGCGGTCGGCCGGTCGAAGCGGCTGCGCTGGAGCAGCTGGTGCGCGATGACGACGCAGTAGTTGCGCAGCGCCTTCTTGCGCAGCAGCCCGACCTCGGGGTCGCTCGCGAGTTCGGCGAGTACGAGGTCGAAGGACCGGAAGAAGTCCAGCTGGCGGACGTCACCGATCTGGGTGAGCGAGGTGGTGACGCCCCGGCGGTAGAAGACCCCGCGCAGGCTGGCGACCAGGTAGGAGTCGGCCCTGCGGTGCAGGTCCCAGATCCAGGGTCGGTCCTCGGCGGTCTTCAGGCCGTCGTGGAAGCGCAGCATGCCCTTGTCGAGGAGGCGGCGGTGGTAGACGCCGGCCCAGGCGTAGGGGTAGTCGACCATCGTGGTGTCGTCGACGGGGAGGATCGAGGTACGCGGGTCCAGCGGCACGTTCCGGCGGCCCTCGGGCGCCCGGTGGACGGCCCGCTCTATGCCGTTGACCTGTACGTGGTCGGTACGCACGAAGTCGACGTCATGGCGCTGGACGGAGTCGACGAGGGCCTTGAGATAACCCGGGCCCAGCCAGTCGTCACCGTCGAGGAAGGTGATGTAGGTGCCCTCGGACGCGTCGATGCCGGTGTTGCGGGCGGTGGCCAGACCGCCGTTCTGCTCGTGCCGGATCACCCTGCCGTTCTTCAGCCGCTTCGTCAGCTCCAGCAACGCCTCGTAGGTCTTGTCCTTGGTCGAGCGGTCCTCGACGAAGATGAACTCGAAGTCGTCCTGGTCGTTGTTGACGAGACTCGTCACGGTGTCCGAGACATAGGTCTCGATGTTGTAACAAGGCACGACGACGGACAGTATCGGGGGACGGTTGGTCACGCGTACACCTGGGCTCTCTCAGCTGCAGATTCCGCGACAGTAAGAGTTATTCGGCGCCGGATGTCAACTCGGTCCCGACCGGACAGCACTCGAAAGATGAGGGCCGAGCCGCACACACGCTGCCTCATGACGACTTTCCGTACGTCATTCCGTACGTCGCCCCGATTCCTGCGAGCACCAGCTTCAGCCCTTCCTCGAACTGTCGGTCGTAGTCCTGGAAGACCTCGGCGCCGGCCGCGGCCGACAGAGGAAAGTCTGCCATCCGCCGGGCCCGCTCCTCGACGTCGTACCCCTCCCGGCGCTCACCGGGCAGCGGCTGCACGCCCTGCTCCTCCGTGACGAAGCCAATCGTATAGACGTACGCCGTCATGTTCGCGCGGACGGCCTGGGCCGGGGTGAAGCCGGCCTCGACGAAGCAGCGGAGGTTCGCCTCCATCTGGACGGCGTGCTCGACACCGGTGAAACGGGAGCCGCTGAACACCTTGGCGCCGTCGCGATAGCCGAGCAGGGCGTCGCGCAGCCCGCGGCTGGCGAGGAGCAGCCGCTCGTCCCACGGGACGTCGGGACCCGGAGCCGGACCGGCGACCATCCGCCGGTACATCTCGGTCGCCATCTCATCGAGCAGGGCCTGTTTGTCCTTGAAGTGCCAGTACAGGGCGGGTGCCTTGACGTCCAGCTCCTTGGCGATGGCCCGCAGGGTGAGGCCGTCGAGACCGACCTCGCCCAGGAGCTTCAGGGCGGTGTCGGCGACGCGTTTGCGGTCGAGGGGGACTCGTCGTTCCGTACTCACGCTTGACAACTTAACACCGTTAAGTCCACTCTCGGAGGGCAGGGCTACTTAACAACGTTAAGGAGAGTGGAGTGGTCATGAGGACCGACGTACTTGTCGTGGGCGCGGGGCCGACCGGACTGGCGCTCGCCGTGGACCTCGTGCGGCGCGGGGTGGACGCGGTGGTCGTGGAGCGGGCCGAGGGGCTGTTCCCCGGGTCGCGGGGCAAGGGGATCCAGTCGCGCACGATGGAGGTCTTCGACGACCTCGGGGTGCTGGACGCGATCCGGGCGGCCGGGGGTGCGTACCCGGTCGGAATGATCTGGCAGAACGGCGAACGGGTGGGCGAGCACCGGATGTTCGACCAGGCGGAGGGGACCGAGGAGGTCGGGGCGTCGCCTTACGGGGCCGAGCCGTGGATGGTGCCGCAGTGGAGGACGCAGGAGATCCTGTTCGCGCGGCTGAGGGAACTGGGCGGGCGGGTGGAGTTCGGCAGGGAGGTCGTGGGGCTCGACCAGGACGAGGAGGGCGTGACGGTCCGCTTCACCGCCGGTGCGCCGGTTCGTGCGCGGTATGTGGTCGCGGCCGACGGTGGCCGTTCGACGATCCGCCGGGCGCTGGGTATCGGCATGACCGGCGAGACGGTCGACCCGAACCCGATCCTGGTGGCGGACGTCCGGATCACGGGCCTGGACCGCGAGAACTGGCACGTCTTCCCGCCGAGCGGGGAGGGCGCGGGCTTCATGGCGATCTGCCCGCTGGCCGGGACGGAGGACTTCCAGCTGGTGGCCCAGTTCCCGGAGGGGGAGCACCTGGACGTGTCCCTGGAGGCCATACGGAAGACGGTGACCGCCCGCTCGCATCTTGCCCCCGAGGATGTGACGGAGGTCCGCTGGGCCTCGGACTTCCGCCCGAGGGCGGCTCTGGCGGACGCCTTCCGCGCCGACCGGGTCTTCCTCGCCGGGGACGCGGCGCACGTCCACTCCCCCGCCGGGGGCCAGGGCCTGAACACGAGCGTCCAGGACGCGTACAACCTGGGCTGGAAGCTGGGCGCGGTACTGAGGCGTGGGGCGCCCGAGTCCCTGCTGGCCACGTACGAGGAGGAGCGCCGGCCGATCGCCGCGCAGATGCTCGGCATCTCGACGGGTGTCCACCGGGGCGAGATCAGGCGCGGCGAGGCGACCCGCCAGCTCGGCCTCGGCTACCGCGACTCGTCCCTGACGGCGGAGACCCGCCCGACCCCGGGCCCGGTCCACGCGGGCGACCGCGCACCGGACGGCACGGTGGACGGCGTACGCCTCTTCGACACGTTCCGCGGCCCGCACTGGACCCTGCTGACGGTGGCCACGGCAACGCCCCTGCCACCGCTCCCGATCCCCACGGTCCGCCTGCTCTCGTACGAGGCGTACGGCACCGGGGTGTTCCTGATCCGCCCGGACGGTTACGTGGGCTGGGCGGGGGCGACGGCGGAGGGGCTGGTGGAGTACGCGGAGGCCATGGGCGCCCTCAGGTAGGGGACTCGGCTAGGACTTGGCTAGACGCTACTGGCCAGCGACAGCTTCACGGCGAAGCCGATGAACAGCGCGCCCGCTGCCGAGGTCGCCCCCGCCGACAGACGCCGACGACGTCGGAAGACGGCGGCCAGCCTGGTTCCGCCGAATATCAGCGCGCTGAGATAGAGGACACTCGCGAACTGGGCGAAGACACCGAGGACGACGAAGGAGACGGCCGGGTAGGCGTATCCGGGGTCGACGAACTGCACGAAGAAGGCGACGAAGAACAGGATCGCCTTCGGATTGAAGAGGCTGATGACGAGAGCACGGCGATAGGGCCGCTCGTCGGCGCCGACGGCCACGTCCTGGGCTGCGGCCTCTTCCCGCCGCGAACGCCACATGCCCCAGGCGGCCCGGAGCATGCCTATCGCGAGCCAGGTCAGATAACCGGCGCCGGCGTACTTCACGATCCCGAACAGCAGAGCGTTCGCCTGGAGAAGCGAGGCCACCCCGGCCGCGGAAAGGGTCATCAACACGGCGTCCCCACACCAGACACCCGCTGCGGCCGTGTATCCGGCGCGGACACCTCGACGGGCGGCGACGGAGAGGACGTAGAGCGAATTGGGGCCGGGAAGCAGAACGATCAGCACCAGGCCGGTGAGATACGTGGGGAGGTCAGTTACGCCGAACACGGGGCGAGTGTCGCACGGGGGTACGACATTCCGGGTTTGAATATCGAGGGTCAGTCGTCGCCGTCGAGGAGGGTGTCCACGGAGAGTTCGAGGCTGACGCCGACGGACTCGGGAACGGGGACGCACTGGCCTCGCTTGTAGCGCTGAGGGTCGGGGTACTTGCCGTCGACCGGGTCGGTGTAGAGCAGGACCTCGTCGTGTTTACGGTCCGCGATGAGATAGGCGGGGATCGCCGCCCGGGCGTAGATATCGACCTTCGTGGCAGTGTCGTTGGTCCAGTTGGAGGAAGTCACCTCCAGCACCAGCTGGAAGACATGCGGCGCGTAGCAATTCTTCTCGACGAGTGCGTTCTTGTAGTCAGCGTCGACGACTGAGAAGTCCGGCACCGCGTAGTCGTCCGGCCCGGTCGGCAGCCACAAACCGATGTTTTGCACATACCTGAGCCCTGCTTCCCGGGCCCTGACCCTCAAAAATTCCTCGATGAGCCAGGTCAACGTCTCCTGATGCGGCCCGTCGGGCGGCGGTGTCACAACAATGCTCCCGTTGAGGATCTCCACCCGGTGCCCGGGCAGCTCCTCCCAGAGCCAGTCGGCAGCCTCAGTAAGCGACGACTCGTGCAGCATCACAGCCACGGCACCCTCCTTTCGGGAACACTCTCCACGAGCGTAACCGGGCATGGACGCTTTCCACCTCCGATCACCCATTCGGACGAACCGCCCAGCTCAGAAGGCATCGGAGGGCGCATAAACCCCCCAAACCCCCTGCAACACCCCGCACACCTCCCCCACCGTCGCCCTGGCCCGCAGCGCGTCCTTCATCGGGTACAGGACGTTGGCCGTGCCCGCAGCCGCCTCAGTGAGAGCGGACAGGGCCGCGCCCACCGCCCCCTGATCCCGCCCCGCCCGTAGCCGTGCCAGCCGTTGTGCCTGCTCGGCCTCGATCGCCGGGTCCACGCGGAGCGGCTCGTACGGTTCCTCCTCGTCGAGTTGGAAGCGGTTGACACCTACCACCACCCGTTCCGCCGCGTCCGTCTCCTGGGCGATGCGGTACGCGTTGTTCTCGATCTCCGTCTTCTGGAAGCCGTGTTCGATCGCGGTCACCGCGCCGCCGAGGTCCTCGACCCGCCTCATCAGCGTCAGCGTCGCCGCCTCGACCTCGTCCGTCAGCTTCTCGATGGCGTACGAGCCCGCGAAGGGGTCCGCCGTCGCCGTCACGTCCGTCTCGTAGGCGAGGACCTGCTGGGTGCGGAGGGCGAGGCGGGCGCTCTTGTCCGTGGGGAGGGCCAGTGCCTCGTCGAAGCTGTTCGTGTGGAGGGACTGCGTGCCGCCGAGTACCGCCGCCAGGGCCTGGACCGCCACCCTGACCAGGTTCATCTCCGGCTGCTGAGCCGTCAGTTGGACGCCCGCCGTCTGGGTGTGGAAGCGCAGCATCCATGACTTGGGGTTCCGGGCTCCGAATTCCTCCCTCATCACCCGCGCCCAGATTCTTCTCGCCGCGCGGAACTTCGCCACCTCCTCCAAGAGCGTCGTCCGGGCCACGAAGAAGAAGGACAGGCGTGGGGCGAAGTCGTCGACGTCCATACCGGCCGCGACCGCCGTGCGGACGTACTCGATGCCGTCCGCGAGCGTGAACGCGATCTCCTGTACGGGGCTCGCACCCGCCTCCGCCATGTGGTAGCCGGAGATCGAGATCGTGTTCCACTTCGGGATCTCGGACCCGCAGTACTTGAAGATGTCCGCGGTCAGGCGGAGGGAGGGTGCGGGCGGGAAGATGTACGTTCCCCGCGCTATGTACTCCTTCAGTACGTCGTTCTGGATCGTGCCAGTCAGCTGCGCCGCCGGGATTCCCTGCTCCTCGGCCACCAGCTCGTACATCAGGAGGAGAAGCGCCGCCGGGGCGTTGATCGTCATCGACGTCGAGACCCTGTCCAGCGGGATTCCCTCGAACAGGACCCGCATGTCGTCCACCGAGTCGATCGCCACACCCACCTTGCCGACCTCGCCGTGGGCGATCGCCGCGTCGCTGTCGTGGCCCATCTGGGTGGGGAGGTCGAAGGCCACGGACAGGCCCGTCGTGCCGTGGGCGATCAGCTGCCGGTAGCGCGCGTTCGACTCCGCGGCCGTGCCGAAACCGGCGTACTGGCGCATTGTCCAGGGGCGGCCGGTGTACATGGTCGGATACACGCCCCGCGTGAAGGGGTACGCGCCCGGCTCGCCCAGTTTCTCCGACGGATCCCAGTTCACGAGTGCGCCGGGTCCGTACGCCGGTTCGATGGGTAGTCCCGACTCGGACTCACGCGTCATGGTGTGTACCTCCGCGTAGCTTGCCAGTCGCCGTACACAACAATCATGAGCTTCGGGGGTCCGGCTTGCGTACTACAGGCATGCGAAAGGCGATTCTTGCTGTTCTCACGGCTCTCGCCCTGGGCGGCTGCACCGTGCAGACCACCGGCACGGACGGCGACGCCAGGTCACCCGTGCACATCCGGGTCTCGCACCCGCCCACCGACGACAAACCCGCCGCCACGGCCACACCGGCGCCGACTCCCAAGAAGGCGGCCCCCGTCACGCCCCCTCCCGCCGTCCTCTGGTCGCGCGGCGACAGCGGGCGTGACGTGCGCGAGCTCCAGGCCCGGCTGCGTCAGATCGCCTGGCTCTACGACGGGCCGACCGGGTCGTACGACGACCTGACCGAGACCGCCGTCAGAGGCTTCCAGGGCAAGCGCGGGCTGCCAGGCACCGGGAAGACCGACACCGTCACCTGGCAGCGGCTGCTGCGGATGACGCGTGAACCCGGCCAGTGGGAGCTGTTCCTGATGGGCGGGCAGCCGGCCGCCTATCCCGACCGGCGCTGTCTCACGGGCCGGGTGCTGTGCATCAGCAAGACCAGCCGGACACTGCGCTGGATGGTCGACGGCCGGACCGTCTCGACGGTGGCCGTGCGGTTCGGCAGCCAGTTCACACCGACCCGGGAAGGCGTCTTCAGCGTCTACTGGAAGTCACGGCACCACGTGTCGACGCTCTACGACTCCCCCATGCCCTACGCGATGTTCTTCAGCGGCGGCCAGGCGGTCCACTACTCCGCCGACTTCGCGGCCCGTGGCTACGGCGGCGCCTCGCACGGCTGTGTGAACGTCCGGGACGAGCTGGCGATCGCCTCGATCTTCGCCCAGGTGAGTGTCGGCGACAAGGTCGTCGTCTACTGGTGAGGCGGCGGAGAGGGTGATTGGGGGGCGCGGACGGGACCGGGGGAACGTGTCCCGCCCGCGCCAGGTGCACGAGCCGTAGGTACGGGGGGAACCCTCGGCTCTGTGCGAGGAACCGATGACCAGTCGGCTCACTGACTACTGCGTCGGCGCCGCGGAAAATGTCACACCCGGCACGTGAGAACTTCACCGGCGCGTGTCTTCACAGGTCAGTGGGGTGCACGGCGGTCAATCGCGGCGCGGTGGCAGGGTGGGGCCCCTGGGGCGTACGGAGACCGTACGGAGTTCGTCCGGGGGGGGGTCAGGTGGCCGTCGGCAGCGGCAGGATGCCGTACGACGGGTCGGAGGCCTCCGGCGCCGGCTCGTTCTGGGGGTCGTCCGCCTTGACGGTGGCGAAGGACGTCGGTTCGGGCGTCGGCTTCGTCGCGGCACGGTCGCCACGACCCGTGCCGCTCCCGTTGCCGCGCCCTCCACCGCCGCCGCTGCCCTTGTCGTCGCCGGTCACGGCGTTGCCCTTGCCGCCGGTGTCACCGGCGCCGCTCTGGTCGCCCTCGCCCGGTCCCGGGTCCGTACCGGTGTCGGAGTTCGAACTGGCGGCCGAGTCGTCCTTCAGGGTGTCCTCGCAGTACTGCGACACCGTCGTGGAGCCCTTGGCCGCCTTCTCCAGGGCCCGTCTGCGCTCCGCCTCCAGCTTCTTGCCGCTGCGCATGTCGCGGCAGGACGAGGCGAGGCCGCTGCGCCAGTCGCCGGGCAGGCTCTTGTCGGAGCGCGACCCCTGTTCCGAGTCGGTCGTGTCCTCCTGGGCCTCATCGTGCCCGGCGGAGCCGTTGTCGACGGAGCCCCCGCTTGTGCTGTCGGGCCTGAGGGACGGGGCGCTCTTGCCCCGGGAGGCGTCCGGCGACGGCGAGGCCAGCATCGGGTCGCGCTCGGCGGCCGACACGGTGGCGGCGGGACGACCTGGCTCGTCGTCGCGGAACGGGTTCGGCAGGACTCCGGCCCCGGCGGCCACCGCGACCGAGCCGAACATGCCGACGGCCAGCGCGGCGCTGAGCCCGAGGCGCAGGGGGCGGCCCCAGCGGGCCGGACGGGCGCGGGAGCCGGAACGCCCGAAGCCGCCCACGCGTACGAGCCCCATGTCCCGCCCGGCCTGCGGACCCAGGTCGGACACGGCGGCCGTGTCCGGGGTCGGGCGGGCCTTGCGGAAGGCGGCCAGGGCGGCGGCCTCGCCGGGGAGTTCGGCATCGTTCGGCGGGGCGTCCACAGAGAGGGCGCCCAGGGTCTTGGCGAGCCGCTCTGCCTGGTCGCGGGCCTCGGGGCCGGCGGACGCCAGTGAAGCCTCCAGTGACTCCCCGCTCAGCAAACGTTCCGCCGTGGCGCGGTCCAGCCACCTGTACCGGTCGTCGTCGGCCATCACATGTCCTTCTGCGTCCGCGAACGCATATGCGTCACACCGGCCGACGTCACCGCACGTCCGTGCGGTTCCCGCTGAGGCGGCAGCGCGTCGAGCGCGGCGGTCGCCTCCGGGTCCGCCCCGAGCAACTCCGCGAGCCGTTTCAACCCGCGGTGCGCCGCCGTACGTACGGCTCCGGGGCGTTTACCGAGGGTCTCGGCGGCGGTCTTGGCGTCGAGGCCGACGACCACCCGCAGGACGACGGCCTCGGCCTGGTCCTGCGGCAGCTGGGCGATGAGGGAGAGCGTGCGGTCGGTGGCCAGGGACTCCATGGCCTCGCCGGCCGTGTCGGACTCGGCGGCCCGGCCGGACAGCTCGGTCTCGTCGCCGCCTATCACCGGGCGGCGCCCGCGCATCCGTATGTGGTCGAGGGCGCGGTTGCGGGCTATTCGCGCGGCCCAGCCCCGGAACCGGTCCGCGTCCCCGCTGAAGCGGTCCAGGTCACGGGCGATCTGCAGCCAGGCCTCGGACGTCACGTCCTCGGCGTCCGGATCGCCGACCAGCGTCCGTACGTACCCGAGCAACCGTGGGTGCACCGAGCGGTACACAGTCCGGAACGCGGTCTCGTCCCCGGCCTGTGCCGCAAGCACCGCGGTGGTCAACTCCGCGTCGTCCCCCTGCACCGAGCACACCTCAAGACCTCAGTGGATGCAGTTTCCTGTCGTCCGCAGCCTGTAGCGAAAGGCACGTTACGGCGTGAAACCGCTGCTCGTCCATGTCCGTACAACGTGCAACCAACCCGTGACGAGGTGAGGGTGTGACAGAAAACGCACGCGCGGCGCTGTAGGAGATACGGGCCGCCGCGCGGCCCGTGCCGCGCGACGGCCGGGGCCTCTCCTGTGGGGGGTGGCGGCTCCGGCCGTTGCCCGGGTTTTAGGGCCATGACCTGGGCCTTTGCGCAGGTTCCGTGACCAGCGGGCCAGACGCCTCATGCGATTTTATCCAGCACGACACCCTGAGGCGTCCTGGACATCCGCCTATGGGCCCCTTCACCCCGGTGCTTGCCGTACTCGGCCTTGGTGGCGTCCTGCGGGCAGTACCTCACATCGACCGCGCGCTTCTTGTCGTAGTAGGCCCGCGATTCGGGGCTGCTCAGCGAGGCGAACGAGGCCAGGAACAGGGCGCGTTTGAGCACCTTGTTGCCGCCGCGGGGCGGTCCTTCGCCGCGGATGGAGGTACCCAATCGACGGGTGGTGGGGGTCAGTCCCGCGTAGGAGGCCAGGTGGGCGGCGGTGGGGAACGCGCCGGCGTCGCCGACCTCGGCCAGGATGCGGGCACCGGTCCTGACCGCGACCCCGGGCATGGAGGTCAGGACCTTCGCGAGAGGGTGGGCCTCCAGCAGTGCGGCGATGTGGGCCTCCAGGAAGCCATTCTCGACCCAACACGGTGTTAAGGGTGACGAGTTCGAAAACGTAGTCGTCGTCATCGACGATCGTCTCTGGAACATGTACAGCATCAGCAAAATGCTCGCGGGCACCGACTCCGCAGACCGCTCCCAGCGCTCGCGCAACCTCTTCTACGTCAGCTGCTCACGAGCCCAACACGGCCTGGCTGTGGTCTTCCTCGACGATCTGCCCGAAGAGGCGGAGGCCACCGCACGCGCCTGGTTCGCCTCTGGCGTCGGGCGCGCCTTCTTGCTTGAGGGCGCGCCTTCTTATCTGGGGGCGTGGTCGGGCTTCTCCGCGCCGCTGGCATCCGCACCGACGCTGCTCGCACTCTTGGTGTCAGCTGTTGTAGAGGGTGGGCAGATCGACTAGGAGGAGGTCGTCACGACGGTCGGCCAGTTCGACCAGGTCGGGATAGAAGCCGTGCAGGGAATACAGGGCCAACGTGGTGGCCTCAGTGTCGTACCCCTGATCCGCGAGCAGACCACGGATACGTTCCAGGCGCTCCAGGTCACCGGTCCCTCGGCGGGCGGCCGTCGCCTTGGCCTCGCCCAGCAGTGCGATCCTCGCGCGGGGAGCCTGTGGGCGCTCGCCTGCGGCCAGGGCGATGACGTCGACCTCGTGCTTCGTCCGGGCGGCCTGGTCGGCGACCTCGGTGGTGCCGACCGGGCCGGGCAGTCCACCGGGGAGCAGGGGGTGGGCGTAGCGGCGGGTGAAGTCGCGGGCCAGGTCCTCGAAGTGCGGGCCGAGGATCTTGGAGTTGAAGGTCGGGGCGGCCTGCTGCCAGACCTGCTCGGCGAAACCCTGTTCCACGGCGGCGGCCTGCGGGAGGGTGACGAGCTGGTTGAAACGGATGACGGGGTCGGCGAGCGTGATGACAGGGTGCCTGGAGCGCAGGATGTCCTGTTCCCGCCGGATGTAGCCGGTGGATTCCAGGATCCCGAGGGGGTGAGCGACGGCGTTGCGCGGGCGCTCCAGGGCGGCACCGATCTTGCTGGGGGTGGTGGCGCCGTTCGCGATCGCGGTGAGGATGTCGTAGTACAGCGTGTGTTGCGTGATCCTCGGATCCTCACGCAGCAGGTACTCGGTCTCGGTCCGCGAGTACACAGCCCGGCCCGGGTCGAGCAGCGTCCGGGCGAGCCAGGCGTCGAAGCCGTCGTCAGGATGTGGGCGGGCGGCGACCGGCCGGTAGCCAGGGGCCCCGCCCAGGACCGCGTGCACCTTGAGCGCGGTCAGCGGGTCGGTGATCTGCCAGAAGGCCCGGCTGTCCCGGTAGTCGAAGGGCCCGAGCCGAAGATCGACCACGGCACGTCCCCGCAGTGGTTTGGTCCCCGAGAGCAGTTCATGCATGACGCTCATCGCGGAGCCGCACAGGATCAGCCGCGGCCCCGGCCCGGCACCCGGCTGGGCACCGCGCTGGCGCTCGTCGTAGAGCTGCTGAAGCAGTCCCGGGATCTCGGGCGAGTGCTGGAGCAGGTACGGCAACTCGTCGATCACCAGCAGCGGGTGCGACGAACGGGCGGTCACATCCAGGGCGTTGGACAAGACGTCGCGCCAGTCTGTCAGGCGCAGGCTCCCCGGCCTCAGACCGGCATGCGTGGCGACCGCGTCACTGAACCGCTGGATCGCGGGCAGCCGCCCCTCCTCCCGGACCGCGGTGACGTACAGGCCGCCAACCTGCTCGGAGAGGGCCTGGAGGAGGTACGACTTTCCGTGCCTCCGCCGTCCCGACACGATGCCGAGCCGCATTGCCGGGTCCGGATCGGTGAGAAACCGCGCGAGCAGATCCCACTCCCTGTCCCGGTCGACCACATCGTCCGGCTTGGCCGGCAGCCCCTCCTTCACTTCGCCCTCCCACACCTCTACTTCGACGGAATGCGTCTAAGTCTACTTCGACACTATCCGTCGTACTGGAATGCACCCCAGACAGGTGACCAGCGCGCGACCAGTAGCGGTCAGGAACAGCCAGAAACACATGGATGAGGGCCGATCCAGATGGGAAGCGAGAACCTGTACCAGGACAACAAAATGCCTGGTCAGATGCCCTTCATGCTTCTGTCCGGCCAGGAGTGGCGGCTCCGGCCGTTGCCATCGGCGGGCCGTCAGTGGGCCCCTCGGGGGGTACGAGACCCCCGTTCACCGCCAGTCGTCCTGGCGTCGGGTGGGTGCCGTCTTGTGCGCACCGGAGTCCCTGGCCAGGAGAAACGCCGCGATCGCCGCCCGTTCCCCTTCGCCGGCACCCGCGCGCAGGGCGGCGGCGAGCAGCCCCGCCAGTTCCCGCTCGCGTGCCCGGCGGGTGCCTGCCGTGTCGTCGCCGTTCATGTCGGTTCCCCCAGTTGCCGGGCGAGGCGCTTCAGGCCCCGGTGTGCGGCCGTACGTACCGCGCCTGGGCGTTTGCCGAGGACGCGGGCGGCTGCGGAGGCGTCGAGGCCGACGACCACGCGGAGCAGGACCGCCTCGGCCTGGTCGCGGGGGAGTCCGGCGATCAGCCCGAGGGCGTACTCCGTGGAGAGGGTCTCCAGGACCTGGTCCGGGGTGTTGTACGGGCCGGGCAGCTCCAGTACGTCCTCTTCGAGCGCCGTCCCCTGCGGCCGTACCCGTCTTCGGCGCAGCAGGTCGAGGGCGCGGTTGCGGGCGATGGTCGCCGTCCAGCCGCGGAAACCGGCGCCGTCGCCCTTGAACCGGCCCAGGTCGCGGGAGATCTCCAGCCAGGCGTCGGACGCCACGTCCTCGGCCTCGTCGCCGACGAGCCCCCGCAGATAGCCGAGGAGTCCGGGCTGCACGATCCGGTACGCGACCGCGAAGGCCGCCTCGTCGCCGTCCTGGGCCCGCGCGACGGCCGCGCCCAGCTCCTCGTCGTACGCCTGTACTCGGCGGGTTCCCCGTCGTCCCTGGCCCAAGCGCTGTCCTCGTCCGTACCGGCGTACCGAGTGGGAGTACGGGCGTGTGTTCGACCGCCTGTCCTCATGGGCAACTGCGTCGCCCGGCGCGGAAGTGTCACAGCTCACGTCGGCTCAGACCGTCGTCGCGTCCCGGCACAGCAGCCGCAGCGAACCGTGTCCGGCGAAACAGCGGCGGGCCTCTTCGACCGGGTCCCACAGCCGCCCGTCGGCCGTACGGACCCAGTGCCCGCCGCCCGCCTCCAGCCACTCGGCCGCGCCCCCGGCCCGCCGGACGATGACCTCGCCCGCGTACGCCCCGAAGCCGCGCAGCACCGACTCCACGGCGGCGTACGGCGGCTGTTCGCGGCGGAGTTCCTCGATCATCCGGTCGACGCGCCACAGGCTCTGGGTCGAGTAGTCGAGGCGCAGCCGGGCACCCTCGCGCATCGTCGCGACGGTGTCGGCGGCCCAGCGCACGGGTTTCGCGGCGGCGTGCGGGCGGGTTGTTCGGGCTGCGTGTTCTGCTGCTCGGTGTGCTGTCACATTTCAGGAAAGCGTGCAGGTGACGGCAGGTGTCACTCGTTTTCGGCGACTGCCCGGGATCGGTGCGGGACCACCCCAGGACGACCACGGGACAGTCACAGGAGTTACCCGTTTCCGGGGTTCAGGCCCGGCCGCGGGCACGTCGTGACACCACCGCGCGCAGGACGCGTCGCCCCTCCGTCGACACGGCCATCGCCTGCCGCAGTCCGCCGGAGCCGTGCTCGGCGAGCAGTTCCAGGACCCTGGTCTGGCGCCGCAGTTCGGCCGCGACGAGGGGCGACATGCCCTCCGTACGGCCTTCCCGGTGGGGGTCGATCGAGGAGGCACCGGAGGCCGAGGCATCCAGGAGTCGGTGGATGCGGAGCGCGGCGACGGAGCAGGCGTCGGCCCACTCGCGCACCCCGGCGGCGGACCGGGTGGCGGGCGCGGCGGCGAGCATCCGCCGGGCGAGGAGGGTGGCCTCGCCCTCGGCGGAGGCGCCGGAGACGGTCAGGACGTCCGGCTCGTCGAGGTCGAGCTTGAGCCGGGCCTGTTCCAGCCGGGCCGTCCACTCGCCGGCGTCGGTGCCGTCGGCGAGGCTGGCCCACAGGGGGCGCAGGATCTCGTCGTCGCCGCCCAGAAGGGCGACGCACCGATCCAAACAAGCCAGTCCGCTGGCTGTCAGGCCGCGCTCGTCGGCCCGAGCGATCAGGTCCACCAGACTCATGCACGCCTCCCTCGCCAGGGCGCCGGCCCTTACTGAGCCCGCGCTTTCCCTTACTGCGTGCAACGTACCCGGCGCGTCACAGTGGCAGAACACCGAGTCGGTCAAGGAACCGGAAGAACAGGTTTTCGGCCAAGGGGTCGGGGTCTGAGGTCAGTACGTCGATGAGCGGCCCGGCGTTCACCGTGTGGCCGGCCTCGGCGGCCCAGTCGACCGCGCGTCCGGCCGCGTCGGCGGGTTCCAGGAAGTAGTCGTCGAGCGCGAGCCCGCCGTCCTCCTCACCGTCCTCGTCGCCCTCGTCCTGTCCGGCGCCCAGGTACTCGGCCATGGCCTCGCGGGCCAGACAGGTGGTCCAGGCGCCGCTCTCGGGCGCCGCTGCCTCCAGCACCACGCAGCGGCTGTCCATGACGTACCCGAAGAGCGCGGGCGCGCCGGTCTCCAGGGCGAGCGTGTTCATGCTGCCGACGTCACCGTCGCCGCTCGGGTACTCCCACACCTGCCAGCCGTCGTCCCGCCGTTCGCGCGGAGTCAGCCCGTCGCGCACCGCGCGCAGGGCGTCGGTCTCGGCGAGCGGCCGCTCGCTCCTGCCCACGATCAAGTAGCCCCAGTAACCCAATGCCTTCCCCCCGGCCTTTCGGTCCTGCTCGCTCTTCGGCTCTGCGGTTCCGCGGTTCTGTTCGCTCCACCGCTCTTCGCTCTACCCGCGCCGAATACACCACAGCCGCAAGGGAGTTGGCCAGTGATCCGACGCGCCGGGCGTGTCAGGCGCTCACGGGGGCGGGACCGCGCAGCGCCTTCTCGTGCTGCATCCGGGTGAGCCGGAGCACGACGAGGATCGCGAGGACTGCGGCGGCGATGTCGGTGAGGTCCGAGAGCAGCATCATGGCGGCTGCGTCCTGGATCTCGCCGGCCGACTCGGCACGGTCGTACCCGGTGAACTGGTCCCGGCTGGTGAAGAGCGCGACGAGCCACAGCGTCCACCAGGTGTTGACGAGCCCGTGCGGGGCGCGGGTGCCCGCAGGACTGCTCGCGTCCCAGATGTCCAGCATGATCCGGCGCGGGAACCACAGGCTCACGAACGGCACGAACCAGCCCCAGCCGGCCCAGACGCGCTTCTTGCTGTGCCCGAACGGGTTGAACACCTCGGCGTTGACGCGTACGCGCAGGAACCAGACGAGGTAGACGACGGTCGTGGCGACGAAGGACGCCGACCGCAGGTATCCGGCGGCGACGTAGAGCGAGTCCGCGTGGTCGGCGTCGCGCAGGTAGGCGTCGTAGTCGTCGCCGTCGTTCGCGAGGGAGCCCATCACGTCGTACATGGTGAGGTCGGCGTAGACGGCGAAGAGGTCGACGGCGACGACCACGCCGAGCAGCACGGCGACGGCCTTGCCGAGTCCGACCGGTGAGCGGAGCCAGGCAGGGCCGTGCGGCTGGACGACAGGCCCGGTCGGCGCGGAGAACTGGCTGTGATCGTTGAACATGTGGATCCCCCGACAAGAAGCCGGGCGCGCCCCCTCCCCAGGGGCACGCCCGGCATACGAATATCCGTGCGACCAGTGTTCGACTGGCGTCGCTTACGCGGAACTTACGGTCCGCCCGGCCCGTCCGTCCACCCGGATTCAGTCCAGCCGGTCCGCCAGCGTCCTGAACTGGTTCCAGGACAGGGACGGCTGAGCCCGGGGGTCCCACAGCTTCTGGACGGTCGCCCGGAGCGGCATGCGTATGCCATCGGCCACCTGGGCCTGCGTCTGCGAGCCGGCGAGGTCGCACCAGACGGCGAAGACCCCGCCGAGTATCTGGTCGTCGTACGTCGAGGAGACGGCCGTACTGCCGCGCAGCACGCGCGGGGTCCACTGCTTGTAGATGCGCTCGCCGGTGGGATAGACGAAGGTGTTCGGCTGCCCGAGCACGTAGTAGAGGTACTCGTCGTTGTAGTTGACGACCTCGCGGCCCGCGCTCAGATACCCGGCCGGCTGCCGGGCGCCGATCTCCTTGCCGGTCCAGTAGGCGACCTGGATGTCCTTGTCCGGCTGGACCGAACTCGACTGGTAGAAGCCGTCGTTCCAGGCGCGCAGGCTGGTGCGGTCGTGGGCGCGGACGGTGGCGGCGCGGTCGTTGAGCCAGCCGGTCGCGAGGTCGGAGACGCTGGCGCCGGACCCGTACTTCTCGGTGGCCGCGGCGGCGAGCTGCGGGTAGGAGGCGGCCGGGCTGGAGACCGTCAGGGCCCGGTACTCGTCGCCGCCGAGGTGCCAGGAGGCGCCGGGGAAGAGGTCGGCGTACTCGTTGAGGAGATCGTCGACGATCTTCGCGGACTCGGGCTTGGAGATGTCGATCGCGCCGTCGGCCGCCGTGCCCTGCGCGTTGGTCAGCTGGAGGTCGGGGTGGGCGGCGAGGACCGCGCCGAGGTGTCCCGGGGAGTCGATCTCGGGTACGACGGTGATGTGCCGGCTCGCGGCGAGGGCGAGGATGTCGCGGACCTCGGCCTTGGTGAGGTGCTGCGCGGAGACGACCTCGGGGTGGCTGTCGGAGGCGATCCGGAAGCCCTGGTCGTCGGAGAAGTGCAGGCCCAGCTCGTTGAACTTGAGGTCGCCCAGTTCCCGGACGCGGTCCTTGATCCAGTCCGCCGTGAAGTGCTTGCGCGCGATGTCCAGCATCAGCCCGCGCTGCGCCTTGGCGGGCCGGTCGCGTACGACTCCCTCGGGGGCGGTGCTCCCGCCGCTGACCTCCTGCTTGAGGGTGCGGGTGCCGTAGAAGACGCCGGCCTCGGCGGGGGCAGCGACGGTGACGCGGCCGTTCGTGACGGTGAGGGTGTAGGACTCGGCGCCCTTGTTGGCCTGCCCCGGGTCCAGTTTCAGCTGGACGTCTCCGGCACGGGCGCCGGCAGTCCCGCCGTACGCCATCTTCAGCTCACCGGCGAGCAGCTTCCCCTCGTCGGCGAGGGCACCGGCGGTGACGACCACCCGGGCGGTCGAGGCGGGGCGCCAGCCGGGACCCCGGGCGGGTATGTGCTCGCGTACGGCGGGGATGGTGCGGGGCGTCTTGGAGAGGGGGTAGACGCGGGAGGAGGCGGTCGAGGAGGGTGCGGCGGCGGAAGGGGCGCGGGCCGCGTCGGGGGCGGAGGCGGTGGCTCCGGGTACGTCCGAGGAGCGGGCCGCACCGGTCGACGCGGTGTCGCTGCCGGTGTCCGGGCCGGTGTCGCCGACCGGCCAGAGGGCGACGGTCACTCCGACAGCACCGACAGCGACGAGAACACCGGCCCCGAGAAGCAACCGGGACCCCTGTCCGTGCGTCTTCCGGTCAGGGTTCCGATCGGGGACCCGTCGCCTCCGCCCGGTCATCGGTTCCCACCTGTCCGAGCCTCACGTATCACCCGCATGCCACGCACCTCCTCAGTCCCCTCCACCTCTGAACCTACGACGTCACCCCACCGGGATCGTCCACGGTACGTTCCGAAACTCTCCCGTTCGGGTGAAATTCAGACACCCGAGGGACAGCTCCTGACCACTCTCGATAGTGTGAGCGGTACTTCTCACACGGCAACTCAGAACTCCGAGGACTCACGCTGCCCGCGCACCGTCTTCCCCACCTCACCGGCCGGCTCGCCATGCCGGCCCAGACGCGCGCCGAGTCCCCC
This sequence comes from Streptomyces sp. GQFP, assembly GCF_021545335.1. Classification (GTDB taxonomy): domain Bacteria; phylum Actinomycetota; class Actinomycetes; order Streptomycetales; family Streptomycetaceae; genus Streptomyces. The sequence continues at coordinate 3,490,925 of NZ_CP089312.1, forward strand.
TCTCCTACGCCGACAAGCCTGGAGCGGTTCAACACCGAGCCCGCCGCGGACATCGAGCGCGCACTCCTGACCTGCCTGCGCAGCCTCCGCTGGGCCCGCCGCCTCACCGACCACCGCCCCTACCCGGACCTGGACTCCCTGCTGGCGGCAGCGGACGAGGCGGCGTACGACCTGACCCCGGCCGACCTGTCGGAGGCCCTGGCGGCAGAGTCCCTGCCCGACCTCCCGGACGGGGTGTACGCGGCGGCGCATACGGCATTGGGGGCGGCGCATGCGGCGTACGAGAGCCGTTTCGGACACGTGTTCGTCATCTGCGTCGACAGCCCCTCCCCGGACGGGGCCCTCAACCAGGTCCTGACCGGCATCCGGTCACGTTTGACAAACGATCCGGAGGAGGAACGGGTGGTGGCGGCAGAGGAACTCCGCCGCCTGGCAAGGGAACGGTTGGTAGGCGTGCTCAGGGGCGCGGGGAACTGCGCGACCAGCCACTGACGGCCCGCACCCGGCACACACACCGCACCCCCTCCCCCAGTAGCCCGTAAGAAGCCTGTTTGATCACATCAGTAGGCCCGCTGTAAGCGTTCCGACAAGTCGTCGCTACGATGGCCGGGGCCGGTGGACCGTACCCGGCCGGGCCCGTCCGACACACCGAGCCGGCGCGGCCCCAATCCCCGCTCCCGGAGGGTTTTCCGTGCCGGCTGGAACGCTGTACCGCGGCCGGGAAGGAATGTGGTCCTGGGTGGCTCATCGAGTCACCGGCGTCCTCATCTTCTTCTTCCTGTTCGTACACGTCCTGGACACCGCTCTCGTCCGTGTCTCCCCCGAGGCCTACGACAAGGTCGTGGCCACGTACAAGACGCCGATCGTCGCCGTGCTGGAGTACGGCCTCGTCGCCGCAATCCTCTTCCACGCGCTCAACGGTCTCCGCGTCATCGCCGTCGACTTCTGGTCGAAGGGCCCGCGCTACCAGAAGCAGATGCTATGGACCGTCGTCGGCCTGTGGGTCGTGCTGATGATCGGGGCGATCTACCCCGTCCTCGGCCACGCCGCTCGTGAACTGTTCGGGAGCTGACGCACATGGCGACGACTGAATCCACCGCCTCGGGCATCGGCCCCGTCGAGGGCGCGGGCGCGTTCTCCGGCTACGGCGTCGACAACCCGGCGCCCCTGATCGAGGCCCCGCGCAAGCGTACGAAGAAGACCCCCAAGTCCACCCGGGGCAACTTCGAGATGTACGGCTGGCTGTTCATGCGGCTGTCCGGCATCGTCCTGGTCGTGCTGGTCCTGGGCCACCTCCTGATCCAGCTGGTGCTGGACGGCGGTGTCTCCAAGATCGGCTTCGCCTTCGTGGCCGGCCGCTGGGCCTCCCCGTTCTGGCAGGTCTGGGACCTGCTGATGCTGTGGCTGGCGATGCTGCACGGCGCCAACGGCCTGCGCACCGTCATCAACGACTACGCGGAGCGCGCGAACACCCGGCTGTGGCTCAAGGGCCTGCTCTACACCGCCACGGTGTTCACGATCCTGCTGGGCACGCTGGTGATCTTCACCTTCGACCCGAACATCCGCTAGAAGTCTGATGGCCACGGTGCTGAGGACTGAGGGACTGAGGGACTGAGGAATTCCTGATGAAGATCCACAAATACGACACCGTCATCGTCGGCGCGGGCGGCGCCGGTATGCGCGCCGCGATCGAGTCGACGAAGCGCAGCCGTACCGCCGTACTGACGAAGCTCTACCCGACCCGCTCCCACACGGGCGCCGCGCAGGGCGGTATGGCCGCCGCGCTCGCCAACGTGGAGGAGGACAACTGGGAGTGGCACACCTTCGACACGATCAAGGGCGGTGACTACCTGGTCGACCAGGACGCCGCCGAGATCCTGGCGAAGGAGGCCATCGACTCGGTCCTCGACCTGGAGAAGATGGGCCTGCCGTTCAACCGGACGCCCGACGGGACGATCGACCAGCGGCGATTTGGTGGCCACTCCCGTAACCACGGTGAAGCGCCCGTCCGCCGTTCCTGCTACGCGGCCGACCGTACCGGTCACATGATCCTCCAGACGCTGTACCAGAACTGTGTGAAGGAGGGCGTGGAGTTCTTCAACGAGTTCTACGTCCTCGACCAGCTGATCGTCGAGGTCGACGGCGTGAAGCGGTCGGCCGGCGTCATCGCGTACGAGCTGGCGACCGGCGAGATCCACGTCTTCCAGGCGAAGGCCGTGATCTACGCGTCCGGCGGCTGCGGCAAGTTCTTCAAGGTGACGTCGAACGCGCACACGCTGACGGGCGACGGCCAGGCGGCCGTGTACCGGCGCGGGCTGCCGCTGGAGGACATGGAGTTCTTCCAGTTCCACCCGACCGGCATCTGGCGCATGGGCATCCTGCTGACGGAGGGCGCCCGTGGTGAGGGCGGCATCCTCCGCAACAAGGACGGCGAGCGCTTCATGGAGAAGTACGCGCCGGTGATGAAGGACCTGGCCTCGCGTGACGTCGTCTCGCGGTCCATCTACACGGAGATCCGTGAGGGCCGTGGCTGCGGTCCCGAGGGCGACCACGTCTACCTCGACCTGACCCACCTCCCGCCGGAGCAGCTGGACGCCAAGCTCCCGGACATCACGGAGTTCGCGCGGACGTACCTCGGTATCGAGCCGTACACGGACCCGATCCCGATCCAGCCCACCGCGCACTACGCGATGGGCGGCATCCCGACGAACGTCGAGGGTGAGGTGCTGTCCGACAACACGACGGTCGTCCCGGGCCTGTACGCGGCCGGCGAGGTCGCCTGTGTGTCGGTGCACGGCGCCAACCGCCTGGGCACGAACAGTCTCCTGGACATCAACGTGTTCGGGAAGCGGGCCGGGATCGCGGCGGCGGAGTACAGCCAGAAGGCCGACTTCGTCGAACTCCCCGAGAACCCGGCGGAGTTGGTGATCTCCCAGGTGGAGCACCTGCGCGACTCCACGGGCACGGAGCGGGTCGCCGCGCTGCGCCTGGAACTGCAGGAGACCATGGACGCGAACGTCATGGTGTTCCGTACCGAGCAGACGATCAAGACGGCGGTGGAGAAGATCGCGGAACTCCGCGAGCGCTACCGGAACGTGTCGATCCAGGACAAGGGCAAGCGGTTCAACACGGACCTGCTGGAGGCCATCGAGCTGGGCAACCTGCTCGACCTGGCCGAGGTCATGGCGGTGTCGGCCCTGGCCCGCAAGGAGTCGCGCGGCGGTCACTACCGCGAGGACTACCCGAACCGCGACGACGTCAACTTCATGCGCCACACCATGGCGTACCGCGAAGTCGGCGACAACGGCACCGAGTCCATCCGTCTCGACTACAAGCCGGTCGTCCAGACCCGCTACCAGCCGATGGAGCGTAAGTACTGATGGCAACCCCTGTTCTGGACAAGGCGGACGCGGCCGGCGAGCCCGAGCCCGGCTTCGCCGACTCCCCGTACATCACGGCAACCTTCCGCATCCGCCGCTTCAACCCGGAGCTGGCGGCCGAGGCGGTCTGGGAAGACTTCCAGCTGGAGATCGACCCGAAGGAACGCGTCCTCGACGCCCTCCACAAGATCAAGTGGGACCAGGACGGTTCGCTGACGTTCCGTCGCTCCTGCGCGCACGGCATCTGCGGCTCGGACGCCATGCGGATCAACGGCAAGAACCGTCTTGCCTGCAAGACCCTGATCAAGGACATCAACCCCGGCAAGCCGATCACGGTCGAGCCCATAAAGGGCCTGACGGTCCTGAAGGACCTCGTCGTCGACATGGAGCCGTTCTTCCAGGCGTACCGCGACGTGATGCCCTTCCTGATCACGAAGGACACCAACGAGCCGACGCGCGAGCGCTTCCAGACGGCGGAGGACCGCGAGCGGTTCGACGACACGACCAAGTGCATCCTGTGCGCGGCGTGCACGTCGTCGTGCCCGGTGTTCTGGAACGACGGCCAGTACTTCGGCCCGGCGGCGATCGTCAACGCGCACCGCTTCATCTTCGACTCGCGTGACGAGGCGGGTGAGCAGCGGCTGGAGATCTTGAACGACCGGGACGGTGTCTGGCGCTGCCGGACGACGTTCAACTGCACGGACGCGTGCCCGCGCGGCATCGAGGTCACGAAGGCGATCCAGGAAGTGAAGAGGGCGCTGATCACGCGCCGCTTCTGAGTCCAGTCCGGTTCCGCTACTGCGGTCAGGGCCCCGTTTCCCGGTTACGCGCCGGGGCGGGGCCCTGTGCGTATGTCAGGCGTCTGGTGTGCTCCTACCCGCGTCGTTCCCGTCGGCTGTTCCCTGGGCTTCCGCATCGGCCGCGACGATGAACGCCGATGTGTCGAGTTCGAAGTCGAACGGGGCGGGGATACGTACCGGCCGCCCGAAGGGCACACTGGTCCGCGACCGGTACCCCTTCGGAGAGGGATCCCAGAAGACGTTGATTTCCTGCATCTTCATGTCGAGCAGGAGATACACGGGCACGATCCGCCCGTAGGTGTCCAGCCTGTCGAGCCAGTCGACATCTTTGGTGGAGTCGGAGGTCAGCTCGGCGGCAAGGGAGAGAGCGGTTCCATCGGCGTGGCGGCCTTCGTCGTCAAAGGCGGCTTCGTCGGCGACGTGGAGGTCGGGCCCGAAGCCGCGCTCGGATCCAGGGAACCTGAAGAGAAAGGGCGCTACGTCGACGTCGTGCCCCTCCGGGGCGTGAGGCTCCAGTTGCAGCCGCAGAGCCTTCATCACCCTCTTGTAGCGCAGCTTCGACCACGGCGACACGACGATCTTCCCCCGGATGAGTTCGGCCTTGTAGCCGGCAGGTGTGTCCATCTCCTCGACAATCCGGAGCATGTCCTCGAAGGACCCGGTCGCAGGGGCCTCTACGTCGTCTATGGCTGTCGGACGCTCGGTCATGATGGTCACCACGGTCCTCCACTGGTTACAGAGCGTGTCGCGCCTTCCACCGTAGCGCCGGGCTGTATCGCCCGCCGCCCTGTGCTCGATCCAGCCGAGGCGGATGGAGACCGCCAGGAGCTCGTCGGGCTGGGACCGGCAGCGAAGCCGTCCTCTTGGTCTTCGACGCCGAGGACCTGAAAGCGATCGCCACGGGAACCCAGCCCCCAGAGAGCCCGTTTCCTCCGGTTTCACTGTCACCCGAAGAACATCCGAGCTGCTGTGGATGTCATGACTGAGGCCTACGAGGACGTGCCCTTCAGCGAACTGCTCCACCACCCGGCTGCGACCACGCGGAGGCCAGACGCCGTCCGCGCACTGCTGCTGCGACGGCGCGACGCGGGGGACCTCGCACTGATGCGGGTCGACCAGATGGAGCGGGATGCCTCAGTCGTGGACTTCACTTCACGTCCGCTCGCCGGACTGGTCCGCACCGAGAACATCGAGGCTCTGCGCCAAGCCCTTCCCGAAGCCCTGCCGTGGAGCACGTTCCTGCCTGCCGAGGACGTTGACACGCTCCTCGCGGAGCTGGTGGACACGGCACGCGGCGCGGTGGCCCTGGACAACCTCGCCCCCATCGCACTCCTGCTGACCCAGTGGCGTCACAGCGCCGGGATCTACGCGTATCCCGCTCCGCTGGCCATACTCACCCGCCTCACCCACGAACCGGAAGAAGACCTCGGCCTCTCACCTTTGCCCCAGGGGAACGAGTAAGCCTCAAGCGCGGAGACCGAGCCGCTCCCCCGCACCCGGCACCGTCGTAGTGAGGTGGACTTTCCGGGCCCAGGACGGTCAAAGCGTTCGCCACGACCGCAGCCGCTCGGCGACGCCGTACGAGTCCAGACCCAGAGCGCGAATGTCGTTGATCAGGTCGCGCCACAGCTCGAACTTCGTTTCCAGACGCTCGCCAGAGGCCTCCAAGTAGGCGACTGCGACGCCGTACCCGAAGAGTTCGTTGCGAGCGGGAAGCGGGCGCAGGAGCGGGAACGTGCTGCTTCGGGCGGCGGGGGCCAGTGGTGTGACGGTGGGGGCTGCGAGTGAGGTGGGGGTTCGGGCGGAGTTTCCGCAGTAGGGGGACGGCCGGAAGCCGAGGGCCCCGTTTTCCTTCCGAGGAAGCGGGGCCCTTCGGTGTCGGCCGGCGTCTGCCGAGAGCCTGGGCCCCGCCTACAACTGGCTCAGGATCGACTGATCCGTGATCCTCGCATCGTCCGCCAGCATCATCGCCTTGCTCAGAATCACCGCCAGCATCCGGTCCCCCTCGAAGGGGAGGTAACCGTGTTGGTGAGGCTCGGGGTTGCTCTTCGGGACAATGCACAGGTACCGGTCGCCCGGAGACATCAGGATGTTGCCCGAGCCCAAGTGGATTCTGTACGTGTGGCGTTCGCCCCGTACGTGCAGGAAGCGGCCCTCCAGGGTGCAGCGGTCGGCTATCGCCAGGCGGGGTATCAGGCGTTCCAGGAGAGTTCGTCTGGTCTGGGCGCTCTGGGACAGGTCGCCGAAGCCGTACGACGTCCAGTACTCGCGGAAGCGGCCGTCGGGGCCGCCGTCCTGCCAGGTCGGGTCGTTGCCGATGCTGGACACGCCCACGAACAGGTCGATGTCGCGCAGGACTTCGGAGAGGACCAGGGGTGGGATCGAGGTGAGGGGGAGGGGGTCCGCGGGGGCGCCGAGCGGGTAGAAGCGGACCTGGTCGGTGCGCAGGCGGAGGTAGGTGCCCGACTCCGTGGTGTCCACGTCGTACTCCTCGCCGTCGCCCGCGATCCAGTACTCGGCTCGCAGGCCCCACTCGGGGAGTTCGCGGATCGCCGGTGGAGCATCGTCGTCGAAGCACAGGCGGAGTTTGTGGCGCCAGCCCCTGATCGCCGCGAGGGAGTTGAACTGGTGCTGGCGTACGACGTGGGCCGCGAAGCGGTTGGAGTAGGTCGATGTCGTGCGTTCCGCGTCCGTGAGGAGGTACAGCTCTCTGTGGGCCTGTTTGAAGGGCTGGGTGATCTCGTGGCGCTCCAGCCAGTCCCGCCAGGCCATGATCTCGGCCGGTTCCCTGTCCACCGGGTGCCAGAGGGTCACCTCCGTGCCCGTCGTCACCGGGGTGTCCGTGAGGGTGCGCAGCTCGCCCTCGGCGAAGCCGGTCGGGGTGCCGTCCACCGTCCAGAGGAGTCGGCGGGCCAGGGTGCCCACCAGGGGGTGATCGAGGTAGCGCTCTCGCCAGGTCTCGTACGACCACGTGCGGCGGGCCAGGAACTGGCGGTCCAGGCGCTCGCGCTGGGCCGTCAGCATCTTGTCGATGTCCTTGGCCGCCGCCTTCAGCTCCTTGAGGTCGTCCGCGTGGTCCCTCCGGACCGACGCCGGTACGGTCTTCGTCGGCTTGCCTGCCGCGTTTTTCCAGGTCAGGTGGGTTCTTGTGCCTTCCGTCGTCAGCTCTGCCGTTGCTTCGCCCAGGTGGTGGGTCGAGCGGCCCACCTCCGTCAGGCCGTAGGCCGGGACCGCCAGTTCCTCGATCTCCTCGCGGCTCAGGCCCAGTGCGGTGGCCCGGGTCCGCAGGGCCGTGTCGAGGAGCTTCGCCGTGTTCTTGTGCGTCATGCGGGTGGACAGGCGTGCGAGTTGGGCGAGGGCCTCGTCGCCGTCGATACGGGAGAGGGCGACCACTCCCGCGTTGGCGACCTTCGGGTTGCGCGGGCCGATGCCCGCGACCCTTCTGAGGGAGGTCTCGACGAGGGTGCCGAGCGCGCGGGCCGTGTCCGGGTGTGGGGGCAGGAGCGAGAGCAGCCAGGCCAGGCCTCGGAGCGCGTTCGCGTTGTAAGGGTCGAGGGCGCTGTTGATATCCGGGTCGTGCGGGCCGCACTCCAGCGGGAACGTGCGGGGACGGCCGACCAGCGTGAGCCAGCGGAGTGCCGTCACGCGTACCTGGTCTGCTCCGAGCGTGTCGGCGAGGGTGCGGGCCCTCTTGTCCCACGTGGCCGTGGGTCGGGAGGCGGTGGCGGTGGTGAGGTGGGCGAGCAGGGCTTCCCAGCCGGGGCCGGTGGCGTCCGCCATGGCACGCTCCGCCCATTCCTCGCCCACGTTGAGTACGGGCCGGTCGGTGCCCTCGGGTGCGGGGTGGGGCTCGTAGCCGGTGAGGCCGGAGCGGCGGAAGAACGCGACGACGGCGGGCGCGAGCACCCTGCCCCTGGTGATCTCGGCTTTGGCGAGGAGGTCGAGCCGGGCTCCGTACCAGTAGTAGTGGTTCACCCTGCCCAAGTAGGCCAGTTCCTCGAAGCGCTCGGCGGCGAGCGGATCGTCGGCGAAGTCCCCGGAGAGGGCACTGACCAGGGTCAGCTTGTCCGTCCGGTGGTCGGGGTCCTGTCCGCGCTCATGGAAGCCCTCGACCAGCACGTCGACGAGACGGCGCCGCTCCACCGGACCCAGCCTGGTCAGCACGTCGAGGACCGCGTCCCATGCCTCCTCCCAGTAGCCGTCGCGGGCGCTGATGGCGCTCAGGGCGGCCTTCGCCGTCAGCTCCATGTCGCCCTCGGCGATCCGGCGGCGCACTTCTCCTGCCAATCCGTAAAGGCGCATGACCGTCACCCACCCACCAGCGGAACCAGCTTCAGAAACGTGACCTCCGTGCCGAGCGTCAGCTCGATCTCCTCGTCGAGGTCGGTCACCTGGCGCTCCCCCACCAGCACCAGGAAGCCGTTGCCCGCGAACGCGCGGAGTGCCAGCTCGGTCTGGGCCTCGGGGTCTATCCGGCGAGGTGTGCGCAGCGCGTAGCCGTTGAGCACGCGCTCCGCGTGTTCCGGCTGCACCAGGCCCTGGAACACCTCCGGCGTACGCGCGTTGTACTCCGCGGCCTCCTGGAACACCCGCCGCCGGATCAGCTCACGCAGCGCGAGCCGTTCCTCGGCGATCTCCAGCCCCCAGCCCTCGGCCCGGGCCCCGCTTGTCGTCTCGTCGACGAACGTCACCATTCCCATGCCGACGACAGTACGAGGCACCACTGACAATCACCGGCGCGTCGGAGATGCCCGATTTCGACCGACCATCCCCTTACCCTGACGCCATGTCAGATGACGAGTCGTACGAACTGCTCGGTTTCGACAACGTGCTGCTGCCCGTCGGTGACCTCGCCGAGGCGGTCGCCTTCTACGAGCGTGCCGGGTTCGGCATCACCGCCCGGCTCGACGAGGCCGGGATCGCCGTACTGAGGGTCGGCCCCGAGACCCCGGGCCTGTTGCTGCGCGTCGAGGAGGCGCTCGGCCACCGGCCGCCCCCGTGGGCCTCGCCCCGGATCTGGCTGGAGGTGCCGGACGCGAAGGCGGCGGCCCGTGCCATGGCCTCGGCCGGCATCACCCCGCTCGACGCGCCGCTCTCCGTCGCCACCGGGTGGACCGTCGAGATCGCCGACCCCTGGGGCAACGTCATCGGCTTCACGGACTACCGGAAGCGGCCGGAGCTCGGGCGGTCATGACCCCGGTCGGCGATTGATCGCCGTCAGGTCGACGTCGATCTCGAAGGGCACGGTCACCTTCAGGCGGTCGTGGAAGATGCCGGTGAGTGCGTAGGCCTTGGTGGCCGGGTCGAGTTCGTAGACGTAGACGACCGGGAGCCCCTGGTCGCCGTCCTGCTCGACCCGCCAGAAGTGCGGCACCCCGGCTGCCGCGTACTTGCGGGGCTTGACCTCGCGGTCGCGTTCCAAGGTGTCGGCGGCAACGACCTCGACGGCCAGGAGGATGTCCGTCGCCTCGTACCAGGTCTGGTCCGGGCCGGTGTTCGCCGTCTCCGGGAAGACCATGACATCCGGTTCGGGACGGTTCCTGGTGTCCAGCTTGACGGTCATCCGGGACAGGACATCAAGGTTGTCCGGGGCCTGCCCCCAAAGAGCACGCTCCAGCAGACGCAGCGCGCGGGAATGGAACCGTGTCTGCGGGCTGACGAAGACGAGGCTCCCGTCGAGCAGTTCCGTGTGCGACGGGAGACCGGGGATGCGGTCGAGGTCGTCGGCGGTCCAGCCTCCCGGGGGCGGGATCGGCCAGCGGTACGGCGGTTCGGCGTCGAACCACTCCTCTCGCTCTTCGTGCGCGGCGCTCACGGCTGCCTCCCCCTCCAAGACCGAGTCCCGTCCTCGACTCAACGCGACCAGCTCAACCCCAGTTACGACTTGAACGTGTTCAAAAACAGGTCTACAGTCTTCCCCGTAAGCGCTTTTGAACGCGTTCAAGTCGTTCAGATGGTGCAAGGCACACGGGGACAAGGACGAAGAGACATGGACCTCACAGTCGTCGCATACGTCATCTATCTGCTGGTCAGCGTCGCGCTGACCGTCTGGGTCGCGCGGACTCTCAGTAGCAACGGGCGGATCTTTCTCGCCGATGTGCTGCGGGGGAACGAGAAGCTCGCCGATGCCGTCAACCATCTGCTCGTGGTCGGGTTCTATCTCGTCAACCTCGGGTTCGTCGCCCTCTATCTGAGCGGTGACGGGGACATCGGCAGCACCCGGGAGGTCTTCGAGGCCCTCTCCACCAAGCTCGGGGTCGTGCTGCTCGTCCTCGGTGTCATGCACCTCGCCAACGTGTTCGTGCTCAGCAAGATCCGGCGGCGGGGTGTCATGGAGCGGGAGCAGGTGCCGCCCGTCGCGCCGCAGGGGTGGGTCGCTCCCACCGCCGGGGCGTGAGCAGGATGAGCCAACTGGACGCGGTGGGGTCGGGCGACACCACCGCCCGCGCGGACCGGCACGCCACGGGGGGCGTGCCGGTCCGCCGGCTCACCGTCCTGTACGACGCCGACTGCGAGCTGTGCGCCTTCGTGCGGGAGTGGCTCACGCGGCAGTCTCAGCTCGTGCCGTTGGTGCTGGTTCCTGCCGGGTCCGAGCGGGCTCGGGGGCTCTTCCCGACCCTCGATCACTCCGCCACCCTCGCCGACATCACCGTCGTCGGGGACGGAGGGCAGGTCTACCGGGGTGCCGGTGCCTGGGTTGTCGTCCTTTGGGCGCTGCGCGAGCATCGGCCGCTCGCCCATCGGCTCAGTACCCCGGCCGGGGCCCGGGTCGCCAAGGCCGCCGCCCTGGCCGCCGCCAAGTGGCGCGGGGCGAAGAAGGACAACCACAGGGGTGGTCGGCGGGGGTACCAGCGGCCCGACGGATGGTCGTACGATCCCAGCCTCGGGTGGATCCACAGCCCGCCCGGCTGTGACAGCGGCGCCTGCTCCACTGGTTAGGCTCCTTTCCGTGCCAGCAGCAGCCAAAGACAGTCCCAGCCCCAGCCCCAAGAGCGAGCAGACCCGTGCGCTCATCCTGGAGACGGCCATGCGGCTGTTCAAGGAGCGCGGGTACGACAAGACGACCATGCGGGCCATCGCTCAGGAGGCCGGGGTTTCCGTCGGCAACGCCTACTACTACTTCGCCGGCAAGGAGCACCTGATCCAGGGCTTCTACGACCAGCTGGCCCTTGAGTACCAGGTGGCCGCTCGGCAAGTCCTGGACAGGGAGACCGAGTTGGAGGCCCGGCTCGCCGGGGTGCACCGGGCCTGGCTCGATGTCGCCGCTCCCTACCACGAGTTCGCCGTGCAGTTCTTCAAGACCGCCGCCGATCCGAACAGCCCTCTCAGCCCGTTCTCCGCCGAGTCGGAGCACGCGCGCGTGCAGGCCATCGAGGTGCACAGGGAGGTGCTCGCCGGGTCCAAGGCCAAGGTGCCGGAGGAACTCAAGGACGTACTGCCCGAGTTGATGTGGCTGTCCCAGATGGGGTTGGTCATGTACTGGATCTACGACCGTACGGAGGGGCGTGAGCGCACCTACCGGCTCGCCGGGCGCGGTGCCCGGCTCACCGCGCGCGGGGTGACCCTGGCCCGGTTCCGGGTGCTGCGTCCGCTCGTCCGCGAAGTCCACGACCTGTTCAGCGACTTCCTGCCCGGCATGACCAACGCCCTTCCCGAGGAGGGTGGGAAGGGCGCTTCGGCCACCGAGAAGTGAGTCGGTTCAGTTCACCGTGTCCATCTCGTCCTCCGACGCCTCCGATGCCTCCCTCAGTTCCACGTCGTACGCCAGCGGACCGTCCTCCACCGTCACCTGCCGGGCCCGGGAGCCGTACGACGGTTCTGTCGCCGACAGCAGATACGCGCCCGGGGCGGGGACGGAGAGGATGTACGAGCCGTCCGCCAGGGACGTGACCCGGTCCAACTGGCGTCCGCCCTTGGTGAGGAGGCTCACCGCCGCGCCCTCGACCGGCGCGCCCTCCGCGTCACGGACGAAGCCGTGGACCACCGAGGCACCGCCCGCCGGGCCGGCGGGTTCCCCGGTCTCCGGGGTGTCCTCCTTCGGCTCCACCGCCAGATGCGGCAGGCGCTTCTCCAGGCCCGCCGGCAGCCACCAGTTGGAGTTGCCGAGCAGATGCATCGCGGCCGGCACCAGGGCCGTACGGAGGATGAACGCGTCCAGCGCCACCGCCGCCGCGAGGCCGATGCCCGCCATCGCGCCCTCCATGTCGCCGCTCAGGACGAAGGCCGAGAACACGCAGATCATGATCAGGGCCGCGCAGTTGATGACCCTGCTTGTTTCGGCGAGGCCTACTCGGACCGCCCTCGCGTTGTCCTTCGTATGCACCCATTCCTCGTGCATACGGCTCACCAGGAACACCTGGTAGTCCATCGAGAGGCCGAAAAGGAGGGACAGCATGATTACCGGGAGGAACGCCGTGATCGGGCCCTCCTTTCCTATGCCCAGCAGCTCCGTGCCCCAGCCCCACTGGAAGATCGCGACCAGCACGCCGAACGAGGCCGCCGCCGCTATCAGGTTCATCAGTGCAGCTGTCAACGGGACTACCAGGGAGCGGAATGCCACCAGCAGGAGCAGGAAGCCGAGCGAGATGATCGCCGCCACGAAGTACGGGAGACGGTCTCCCGTCACCGCCGCGAAGTCCTTGAAGATCGCCGTGACTCCGCCTACGTGGGCCTCTGTTCCGGATGCCGGGATGACCTCGTCGCGCAAGCGGTCGATCAGTTGGTCCGTCTGTTCCGACTGGGGTGAGGTCGTCGGGACGACCTGGATCACCGTGATGCCCTGGGACGGCGGCGCCGCCGCTGCCTGCGCCACGCCCTCCGTCGTACGGATCGTCGAGACCAGCGCGTTCGCGTCGCCCTCCGCGACCACCACCTGGAGCGGGCCGTTGAAGCCTGGGCCGAAGCCCTCCGCCAGCAGGTCGTACGCCTGACGGGTGGTCGTCGACTCCTGGTGGTTGCCCTGGTCGGTCGCACCGAGGCGGATGGACAGGATGGGGAGGGCCAGGATCAGCATCGCCAGCAGAGCTACTGCCACCGTCGAGCGCGGGCGCCTTTCCACGTACGACGACCAGCGCGCCGCCAGTCCGCTCGCCTCGGCCGGTTCCGGGCCCGTCGCGGCCAGCTTGCGGCGCTGCCTGCGGCTGAGGACGCGCATGCCGAGCATACCGAGGAGGGCCGGGAGGAGGGTTGTGGCGGCAAGGACGCTCAGGACCACCGTGAGGGAGGTCGCGATGACCACGCCGTCCAGGAAGCGCATGTTCATCACGAGCATGCCGGCGAGCGCGATGCACACCGTGCCGCCCGCGAACAGCACAGCTCGGCCTGAGGTGTTGAGGGCCGTGACCGCCGACTCCTCGGGCTTCATGCCGCGCAGGATTCCTCGGCGGTGGCGCGTGACTATGAACAGCGCGTAGTCGATGCCCACTCCCAGGCCGATCAACGAGCCGAGCAGCGGGGCTACTTCGGGGACGTCGGTGACATGGCTGAGGAGGGACGTCGCCATCAGGCCGGTGCCCAGGGCCGCGATCGCGACGACCAGCGGCAGCAGCATCGCGAAGAGCGAACCGAAGGCGAGGAACAGGACGACCGCCGCCGCCAGGATGCCGACCAACTCGGCGACGCCGGTGGGCGGTTCCTGGGTCCTGGTGATCGCCTGGCCGCCCAACTCGACCTGGAGTCCGTCGCGTTCGGCGGCCTGGGCCGTGTCGACGACGTCCTCGACGGTCTCCTTCGGCACCGAGTTCGCCTGCTCGGTGAAGGTGATCTGGGCGTAGGCGATCCGCCCGTTCTCGCTGATCTGGGCGGCGCCGGTGCCGTCGGCGGCGTACGGGCTGGTGACCTCGCCGACGCCCGCCATCTTGCCGATCTCTTCGAGCTTCGGCTCGATCCGGGACCGTACCGACTCGTCCTTCACCGAGCCCTCGTCGACCTTCCAGACGACCGTGTCGGTGTCACCCGCAGTCTGCGGGAAGGCCTTCTCCATCAGGTCGTACGCGCGGGTGGAGTCCGTGTTCGGGAGGGAGAAGGTGTTCGCGTAGTCCGTGCCCGCGGCGGAGCCCGCGAAGCCCAGTCCGAACACGGCCCCCACCCACAGCAACAGGACCACCAGTCGGTGCCGATAGCACCACCGTGCCAATGCCGCCACGCTCAACAGCCCCTCACTCATGAGTAGTTGATTCGGTTGGTCCCCCAGGTCCTGGCAACAGAATTGGGGGGCGGGGGCCGGTGGGGACACCGGCCGGCCATGACTCTCAAGGAACTCCAAAGCACGAACAGGGCCCTGCTGTCGGTGGGCCCGCCGATACTGGGGGCATGACGGCTCCAGGCGCAGGAACGGGCACAGGCACTGTGTTGGTCGTGGAGGACGAACCGAGCATCGCGGACGTCCTCGCCATCGCCCTGCGCTACCACCGCTTCGAGGTGATGGTCGCGGGCACCGTCCGTGAGGCGCTCACGCTCGCCGAGCGCACCCGCCCGGACGTCGCCCTGCTCGACATCATGCTGCCGGACGGCGACGGCCGGGCCCTCGGGCGTGAACTGCACGCCCGCAGGCCCGAGTTGGCCCTCGTCTTCCTCACCGCGCGGGACGCTCCGGGCGAGATCGTCGGCGCCCTCGGCTTCGGCGACGACTACATCACCAAGCCGTTCAACATCGATGAGGTGGTCGCACGGATCACCGCCGTGCTGCGGCGGACCCGGCCCGTCGACGTGCTGCCGCAGCGGCCTCCGCTGCGGTACGGCGATCTGGAGCTGGACGAGTCGACGTACAGCGTGCACCGCGCGGGCGGCACGGTCGAGCTGACGCCCACGGAGTACGCGCTGCTGCGGTTCCTGGTGCGCAACGGCGGGCGGATCGTGCCGAAGGAGCAACTCCTGCGGCATGTCTGGCAGTACGAGCACACGCCTCCCGAGTCGACGGTCGTCGAGACGTACATCAGCTATCTGCGGCGCAAGCTCGACGCGCTCGGACCGCCGGTGATCACCACTCGGCGCGGTGTCGGGTACGGGCTGGCATGAGCCTCTTCGGGATCGGGGCGAGGTGGGGGCGGGCCTTGGGGCCGGGCTGGGGGCGCACCTTCCAGTGCAAGCGCGGGATCCACTCCCTGCGCGTGAAGCTCACGCTGGCCAATGTGGCGCTGCTCGCGCTCGGCATCGTCGTGGCGAGCGGTGTGAGTGTGATGGGGATGCGGCTGTATCTGCTGGACAGCGTCGACACGCAGTTGATGAGCACGCGGGACTCGATCGGGGGGTCGCGGGTCACGTTGGAGCAGATCGACTCGCTTACCGCGTTCGCCGCGCTGACGGACAGGTATCGGTCCGTCTCTGGGGGCGGGGACAGTGGCGGTGGTTCGTCCGGGGTCGGGTCCGCCAACGCCGACTCTCTTGTGTCCGACGGCATCTTCGTCGTCATCGGCAAGGGCGGGCGGGCCATGACCGTCGCCGGGTTCGCGCCCACCGACGATCAGCGGGCCCTCGTCGCCGCCGTGTCCGACCCGGCCGCCCTCGCCCGTGACGACGCGCCGCACGACATCCGTGTGCGGCACGCTCCGTACCGTGTCACCGCCGCCCATCTCGCCGACGGTTCGACCGTGCTCCTGGCGACCTCGACGGACGCTCTGCACGACGTCCTCGGCAAGGCGCTGAAGCTCGATCTCGCCGTCGGGACGCTGCTGCTGGCCCTGCTCGCCGTGCTCACGATGTTCAGCGTGAGCCGTCGGATGGCGCCTCTGGAGGACATGGTCGAGACGTCGACGGCCATCGCCGAGGGCGATCTGACCCGGCGGGTGCCGTCCAGTCGGGAGGCCACCCTTGAGGTCGAGCAGTTGCGGGTCGCCCTCAACACCATGCTCCATCAGGTCGAGTCGGCGTATCGCACGCGCGAGCGCAGTGCGGCCCAGCTGCGGCGGTTCGTCGCCGACGCCTCGCACGAGTTGCGTACGCCGTTGTCCGCGATACGGGGCTATCTCCAGCTGTACGACAAGGGGATGCTGACGGATCCGGTGGAGCGGCGGCGGGCGTGGGACCGGATGAACGGTGAGGCGGATCGTATGGGGCGGCTTGTCGACGAGCTGCTGACGCTGGCTCGGCTCGATCAGCGGCCCGAGCTGCGGTTGCGGAATGTGGATCTGAGCCGGTTGGTGCGGGACGTGGCGGAGGATCTGCGGGTGCAGGAGCCGGAGCGGCCGATCAGTGTGTCCGCGGAGGGGGCGTTGCTGGTGCGGGCGGATGAGTCGGGGTTGCGGCAGGTGTTGGGGAATCTGGTGGGGAATGTGCGGACGCATACGGCTGGGGATGTGGCTGTGCGGTTGGGGGTTGAGCGGGTGGGTGGGGTTATGCGGGTGTGTGTTGCGGATGAGGGGCCGGGGGTGGCGGAGGAGGATGCGGGGCGGATTTTTGATCGGTTCTTTCGGGCGGGGGGTGGGGCTGGGAGTGGGTTGGGGTTGGCGATCGTGCAGGGGGTTGTTCTGGCGCATGGGGGGTCTTTGGATGTGCGGACCGCGCCTGGGGAGGGGTTGGCTGTGACGGTTAGCTTGCCGGAGCGGGGGGTTTGCTGAGGGGGGTTCGGTTGTCGGGTGCGGGTTCGGTTGTCGGGTGCGGGTGCGTTGTGGCTTTTTGCGCAGTTCCCCGCGCCCCTTATCGGGCCGGTCTTCGCCTGCGGGTGCGTTGTGGCTGATCGCGCAGTTCCCCGCGCCCCTAAAAGCCCGCCCGGCCGCGGGCCCGGTGGGGGCTGATCGCGCAGTTCCCCGCGCCCCTAAAAGCCCGCCCGGCCGCGGGCCCGGTGGGGGCTGATCGCGCAGTTCCCCGCGCCCCTAAAAGCCCGCCCGGCCGCGGGCCCGGTGGGGGCTGATCGCGCAGTTCCCCGCGCCCCTGAAGGGCTCGCCCCTTCGGGGCGCCCTTTAGTCTCGTCTCAGATCCAGCCCAGGCTCCAGAGGCGGAAGACCCCGGTGCCGTCCGAGAGGTACTGGCCGCCGCCGACGTCCTCGCTGCTGATGACGTATTCCTTGCGCTGCCAGAGCGGGATGACGGGGACGTCCTGGGCGATCTCCTGCTGGAGGGAGCGGAAGTCCTGGGCGGCTCGGGTGCGGTCGGCGTAGCGGCGGCTGTCCAGGATGAGCTGGTCCACCGTTTTGCTGGCGTAGCCGTTCTTCATGCTGTTGCCGGTGCCGACGAGCGGGCCGGTGAAGGTGTCCGGGTCGGGGAAGTCGGCGACCCAGCCGACTGCGTAGGCGTCCAGTTTTCCGGCCGCGTACCGCTTCTGGTAGTCGGTCCACTCGTAGCCCTTGACGGTGACCTTGAACAGGCCGCCCGTCTCCAACTGCCGCTTGAGCAGGGCCGCTTCCTCGGCGGCGGCGCCGCGTCCCTCGGCGTAGCCGTAGGTGAAGCGGACCGGGAGGGTCACGCCGGCCTCGGTGAGCAGGGCGCGGGCCTGGGTGACGCTGGGGCGGGGGTAGGCGTCGAAGAACGAGGTGGTGTGGCCGGTGATGCCCGCCGGGATCAGTGAGTAGAGGGGGTCGGCCGTGCCCTCGTACACCGTGCTGACGAGTTCCTCCCGGTTGATCAGCCAGGCCAGGGCGCGGCGGACGAGCGGGTCGTGGAGGGGGGAACTCGTACGGACGTTGAGGATCAGGTTGCGGGTCTCGGCGCTGTCGTCCTCGATGACGCGCTGGCCCGGGTCGCTGGGCGAGAGGCCGGCGAGGACCTTGGGCGGGAGCTGGCGGGTGGCGACATCGATGCTCTTCGCCTTCCATACTTTGTCGAGGGCGGTCGGGTCGGCGTAGTAGCGCAGGAGGATGGGCCGGCCGGTGCTCTGCACGGCGCCCTTGTAGCTGCCGTTGGGGTCGAGGACGGCCTGCTTCTCCTTCGTGTACGACTTCAGGACGTACGGTCCCGTGCCGTCGGCGCCCGTGTCGGTGCGCAGGCCGTTCTCCGGGTAGCGCTCGCGGTCGACGATCGCACCGGCCCCGGTGGCCACCTTGAACGGGAAGGTGGCGTCGGGCGAGTTGAGGTGGAAGGTGACCGTGAGGTCCTTGGCGTCGACCGAGCGGAGGGTGCCGAGGAGGGAGGCGGGGCCGACGTCGGAGTTGATGCGCTTGACGCGCTCGAAGGAGAACCGCACGTCCTCGGCGGTCATCTTCCGGCCGCTCGGGAAGATGAGGTCGTCGCGCAGGGTGCAGACGTATGTGCGCAGGTCGGAGCCCTTGAAGGAGCAGCTCTTCGCCGCGTCCGGGACGGGGGTGGACCCGCTCGGCTCATAGGTGAGCAGTGTCTGGAAGACGTTGCTGAACAGGGCCCAGGAGCCGGCGTCATAGGCGCCGGCCGGGTCGAGGGAGGTCACGTCGTCGGTCGTACCGACGGTGATCGTCCTGTCGTTGTCCTCACCGTCCGGCATCAGCTGCCAGGCGACCGCGCCCGCGGCGGCCACGATGAGAAACGCCGCGAGAATCCGTATGCGTACCGAGCGCATCGGTGTGCCCTCCCCAGGACCCCCTGCACAGGTCACTCCCCTGTGGTGTAGATCACCTAACCACAGGAGTTTCGGGTGGGGGAAGGGACTTCTTGCGAGATGGGAAAGACGTTACCGACGGTCTGTTTCCGGCCGGTTTCCCAGCCGGGGGCACCGGCCGCCGTCACAGCTTGACGGCGACAACTACCGCTCCCGCAAGGGCACTTGCGACCAGAGCCGCCCACCAGCGCACGTCCCGGAACGGGGCCTGGCCTGTACTGCCCCTGGACAGGCCCGCGAGGCGTTCGGCGGCGGGCGCGATGCCGAGCAGGACATAGGCGCGGAGCGCTCCCTCGACCCAGTCCATGTCGGGGAACCCGTCGAAGAGGACGACGGCCCAGGCGCCCACGAGGACTCCCGCCTCGAACCACAGGCTGTTGACGGCCTTGGCGGACCTGACCGCGAGGAAGGCGAGCACCGCGAGCAGAGCGACGAACACGATCGAAATCACTGCGCACCCCTGGAAGTACGAGCCGGGCGAGGCGTTTCCGCCTCGCCCGGCGAGTTGACGTTCACTCACATAGAGCTGGTACCGCTGGTGTTACCTGCTCGGCTTGATGGTCAGCCACGGGTAGTAGAGCCAGCCGTAGGAGACCTTGATGCCGATGGTGATCTTCACCTTGGGCTTGGGCAGGGCCGCCGCCACGATCAGCGCCGTGCCGAAGGCCTTCACGCTCAGGCCGATCGCGCTCACCGCGGCGGCCAGGATGGCGGCGTAGCCGGACGGGACAAGAGTCGTGGCGAAGACCGTGAGCGAGGTTCCGCCCCTGCTCAGCGCCTTGCCGATCTTCTTGGCCTTCTTGTCCGTGAGCTTCTTCGACGCCTTCTTCCACCAGCGCTTGCCGTCGAGGTCATGACCCGTGACCGGGTCGGCCGGGTAGCCGTAGTGGTTCGGCGACCCGTCCACGACGCTGTCGGTCTGCAGGAAACGACCCGTCGTGGCGTCGTAGAGCCGGGCACCCATCAGGGTGTGGCCGCCGACCGTGCTCGTCGCGCGCTGGTGCACACCGAGCCAGCCGTAGGCCGTGGCGACCGTGCCGTCGAGTGCGTTGCCGTACTCGTCGAAGTGCTGGACGGTGCTGGCGACGGTGGTGTCCAGCGGTTGCTGGACCGTGATGTCGCCGTGGATGTTGGACAGTTGGAGCACCGTGGAGCCGCTCGCCGAGGTGGTGGCGACCAGGTCTCCGGACAGGTCCCGGACGTTGCGGCTGACGGTGTCGCCGGTCTTGGTCCAGGTGGAGCGGTCACCGTCGCCGCCGTAGTGGCTGGTCGTGGTGGCGCTGGTGGTCCAGGTGCCGTCGGTGGCCTGGGTCTGGGCGGTCTGGACGGCGAGGCGTCCGGCTCCGTCCGTGGTCCAGGTGTTGCGGCTGGTGCCGACGGTCTCGGAGGCGACCAGGTCGTTGGTGAAGTACGACAGGGTCGCGGTGCCGTTGGCGGTGGTGCGGCCGAACGCGTCGTACACGTAGCCGGAGTTCACCAGACGGTCGGCGCTGTCGTAGGTGTACGACGTGGTGGCCGTGGTGGTGTCGTCGGTCGTGGCGCTGTCGCAGTCGTCCGACGTGGCCGTCAGGGCGGTGCGGTTGCTGTTCGCGTCGAAGGTGTAGGCGCGGGTGGCGCAGCCGCTGGCGGTGGTGTCGGCGGCCTTGGTGAGGCGGCCGGCACTGTCGTAGGTGTAGTCGGTCTGGGTGGTCGAACCGTCGGTCTGGGTGTGACCGGCCTGGCGGCCGGTGGCCGTGTAGCCGGCGGTGTCGGAGGCGATGGTGGTGCCGTCGGCGGTGGTGTACTCGCGGCCGGTCTCCTGGCCGGTCGGGTCGGTGTTGACGGTGAGGGTGTGGTCGCCGGGCAGGGTCTCGGAGGTGAGGGTGCCGTCGGCGTCGTAGGTGCCGGTGAAGGTGCCCGCGACCGAGTCGGTGAGCGTGGTGAGGCTGCCTGCGGTGTTGTAGGCGTAGGTGACGGTGGAGGGTGCCGAGTCGGTGGTCTTCACCGGCCGGTCGAGCAGGTCGTACGAGGTGGTGCTGGTGTTGCCCGCGCCGTCCGTGTAGGTGAGCTGACGGCCGAGCGAGTCGTAGCCGTACGCGATGGTCTGGCTGTTGGCGGTCTGGGCGGCGATGCGTCCGTTGGCCGTGTTGTAGGTGAAGGTGGTGGCGGGGGTGGCCGTGCCCGTGCCGCCGGTGACGGCGGTGCTGGTCAGCCGGCCCGCGGCGTCGACCGTGTTGGTGGTCGTGCGGGTCACGCTGTTGGCGGTCTCGGCCTTGGTCGCGATCTGGCCCCAGCGGTCGTAGGTGTAGACCGTGGTGACCGCCTCGGTGGGGTTGGTCCCGCCACCGGTGATCGCCGCCGCCGGAGCGGTCTTGCAGAGCAGCCCGGCGAAGATCGCCGAGGAGCAGGTGCCCGTGGCGTCCGCGCTGTAGTAGGTGTACGCCAGGGTGCCCGCGTCCGAGCCGGACGAGGCGGCGGTGCGGGTGGTGGCCACCCGGCCCGCGCTGTCGTACGTCGTGACTACGGCCGAGGCGTTGCCGCCCGAGACCGCCTTCTCCTCGCCGGTGGTCCAGTCGTAGGTGGTGGTGGTCGTGCTGGTGTCGGCGTCGGTGGCGTAGCCGGGGATCGCCGCGCCCGTCACCGCGGAGGTGACCAGGCCGGAGACGGCCGCGCCGCTGGTCCGGTTCTCGTCGTAGGTGTACGCGGTGTGCGTACGGGCCGGGATCACGGTGCCCGCCGCCAGGGTGGACTCGGCGGTGGAGCCGGTCAGTTCGGCGGCGAGGGTGACCTCGTGCAGCGGGCCGTACTCGTCGGTGAGCTGCTTGCCGTCCGCCGAGTACTCCGAGACCGTGGCCAACTGCTGGGCGCGGTCCGCGGTGGACAGGTCGGTCAGACCGAGCCCGGCCAGCTCGTCGGCCGCGCCGGAGGCGGTACCGAGCGCCAACTCACGGTTGGCGGCGGTGAGTTCGGCGACGGTGTTGCCGTAGTCGTCGTACTCGGTCGTGGTGATCGAGCCGCCGGGGCCCGCGGTGTTGGTCTCCTCGCCGTTGGCGTTGATGTAGGTGACGGTCGCCCGCGAGTACGCGGTCGAGGTGAGGTCGCCGCCCGTGCTGGACGACGGGACCGAGTCCGCCGGGAAGACCGCGGTGGCGTCGGTCGGTGCCTCGTCCTGCGCCCAGGTCGCCGTGGTGGCGGCGTCCATCTGGTACGGGGCGGTGGTGCCGGAGAGCGGCACGTCGTAGACGACCGTGGTGGCCGCCGTACCCGACGTGGTGCTCGCGGAACCCTCGGCCAGACCCGGGCGGGAGGCCTTGAGCAGCATGCCGGTGCCCGAGGTCAGCGCGGAGCCGGCCTTGCCGTAGGTGAACGTCCAGGGGAGTTCACCGGGCTGGGTGTACGTGGCGATCCGGCCGTCGGAGTCGTAGGTGTACTCCGTCTTCAGCGCGGGGCTGACGCGCGGGTCCCACACCTGACGCAGCTGGCCGGAGGTGTTGTACGCGTACGACGAGACGGTCTCGGCGGTCGCGGCGGATCCACCGGGGAGGGTGGTCCACAGCTTGACCGAGGAGACCTGGCCCGCGTAGTTGCCGAGCGCGCTGGAGGTGGCCGTGGTGGCCGTCGCGTAGACGTACTCCAGGACGCGGCAGCCCTTCGTGGCCGGGGTGGCCTGGCAGGTGGCCGCCGTGACCGCGCCGGTCGGCGAGATCACGTACTTCGGACGGGCCTGCGTCTCGGTGCCGACCGTGACGGTCTCCGAGGCGACCGTGACGGTGGTGTTGTCGGACGCCGACGCCGACGAGGACAGCGTCCAGGTCGTCGCGGCGGTGGCCGCCTTGGCGAACACCGTGGAGTTGCCGTCAGTGTCGGTCAGGGTGAACGACGACCCGCTGAGCGTGCCGGTCAGAGTCAGGAACTCGGCCCCGGTCTGCGGCGCCCAGCCGCCGGTGCTGGTCGCGGTGAACGCGACGGCGCCGCCGTCCGCGCTCAGCAGCTCCACGGACGTGCTCGACGTCTTGCGGACCTGCGTGTACGCGCTGCCGAAGGTGTCGATCAGCGAGGTCCAGCCGGGACCGTAGATCTCCGCCTGGCCCTCGGTGTCGGTGTCGTTGGCCCGCGACGAGTAGGTGCGGTCCGCGCTCGCCTCGAACGCGAGGGCGTCCGTGGCCGACAGCGTGAAGTCACCGGTCAGCTGGTTGACCTGGCCCGGACCCACCTGGGCGGCGGGCGCGGTACCGGCGTCACGGTCGAGCGTGACGTCGACGGTCTGCGAGTACCCGGTGGTGGTGCCGTCGGTGAACGCGGCACGCAGCTGGATGACCCCGTCCTCGGTGAGCGAGGAGACCGTGTTCCAGACCAGCTTGGTGGCGGTGCCGCTGGTGACGGCGACCGGCCAGGCGGAGACCGCGGAGCCGGAAGCGGTCACGTCGCCCACGGGCACGGTGTGCCAGGAGTCGGTCTCACCACGCCGGTACTGCCAGGTGGCACCCGTGTAGGTGGACAGCCCCTTGGCGGACAGGGTCAGGCGGCGGGCGGTGGTGTCACCGGCGGCCGGAGACAGGATCGCCGCACCATCGGCGCCGACGCCGAACGAGTAAGCGGTGGTCGCCGTCGACAGGTTGCCGCCGGAGTCGATGGTCCGCGCGTACAGCGTGTGCCAGCCGTTGGCCGGGTCGATGCTGATCGTCTGGGAGTCGCCGCCGGTGCCGTTGGTGGTGTCGAGCTTCTTGTTGGGCAGGGACGAGTCGTCCAGGCCCCACTGGAAGCCGGCCCCGTCCGTGGAGGAGGTGTCGAGGGTGCAGGACACGGCGGCGGAGGCCTTGGCGGTCCAGCCGTTCTCCGTGTACGTGTCACAGGTGACGGTCGGTGCGACCGGCTTGGCCGTGTTCAGCACGAACGTCGTGTAGCCGGTCCAGGAGCCGTAGTCGGTCCCGTCGTACGCCCGCACGCGGTACCGCAGATGGCTGCCCGAGGGGAAGGCGCTGGCCGAGGGGATCGTGAACGGCACCTGCGACCCGGAGGCCACCGAGACGGACGTACCCGTGTAGGTGTACGTGGTGTCGGCGTACGTCGGGTCCGGGGTGATCTCGAACTGGGCCTTGGTCTTCGACCCGTCCGGGTCGGTCACCTTGGCCGACAGCGTCGGGTTGAGCGAGGTGACGTACCGCTTGCCGTTGTAGGCGTTGACCTGCGAGGGCGCGATCGCGGCCGAACTCGGCACCGCCGGGTAGGAGTTGTACGTCACGGTCAGGTGGGGCTCGGTGGAGCCGTCGCCGGAGACGTAGTTGGCGGAGCGGTAGCGGCGCCAGGTGGTGGAGTCGGTCTCCGAGGCGCCCGCGATGCGCACACCCTGGTTGGTGGAACCGTCCGCCCACGCCTGCACGATGGCGTCGACGTCGAAGTTGACCGTGCCGGCCGGGCAGGAGTCGCTGTAGCCCTTGGCCGCCGTGCTGGTGACCGCACCGGTCGCGGTGGTGGCGGGCTGGTCGCCCCAGGTGATCGCCGACGAGGTCCAGGACCCGGTGATCCGCCGCACCTGCGTACCCGCGCCCGAGGTGTCGCACGTCGAGGAGTAGTACGAGTACAGCGCCAGGTTGGTGTCGGTGATGTGCTTGCCCTTGAAGGCCGACACATCGAACTTCATGTAGGCGCGGGCCTTGGTGGTCCCCGCGTCGTACGTCCCCGACTTCAGCTCCTCCGAGGAGATCTGCGAGTCGGTGTAGTTCGTCGCGACCCAGGTGTCGGTGGTGACGGCGAGGGTGGTGGTCGGGTCGACCGTGACCGGGTAGGTCAGCTTGTTCTCGGTGAAGTAGTCGGCGTCCGGGGTGAGAACCAGGGTCTGCGACCCGTCCTCGGCGGTCTCGACCTTCGTTTCGACCCTGGCCTGATACTTCGACTCGCCGGACTTACGGTCCTTGGAGGAGTCCCACATCATCGGCGCGGGCGCCTCGGCGACCAGCTTCCCGGCCGAATCCTTCAGCAACAGGTGCCCGGAATCGGCCACCGACAGGACAAGTCCCTTGAGCCGCATCGGTATTCGGTATTCGAGGGGCCCCTCGGGTGCCTTCTCCAGGACCACGTTCTGGCTGAAGCCCTGCGACAGCGCCGTGACGGTCAGGGTCTCGCCGTCACCGAGGTCGTAGGAGGCGGTGTCGTCCTTCACCGACGGTGTGGGGAGCTTGGACTCCCAGCCCATCCCGAACGACCGCGCACCCTTCGTCACCGACGCCAGCGCGGTGTCCCCACCGTCGGAGACCGCGATGTCCGCCGCCGCGACCTCCGGCTCCAGGGCGCTGCCTTCATCGGACAGGGCGGTGTCGATGTTCCGCCAGACGCCATCCACCTGCTGCCGGATCGGTGCCGCGTACGTCGACGTCTGCAACTGCCCGTTCGGCAGCGCGTACGTCGTCGAGCTGGCCGAACGCTCCGACAACACCTCGATCTTCCGGCCCTGCGTACGGGCCATCAGCAGCGCCGCGGCCGTCGAATCCGCCGACGACGCACCCGACTTGGCCGACTTGGCGGCCGTCGACGTCACCTGCGACGCGGTGGCGGAGTCCGCGGCGGCGAAGGCCTGCCCGGTCCCCAGCGACACCAGCGCCGTCTCGGCCGCCAGCACGGCTGCGACGGCGAGCGCGGTGCGTCTTGGCGATATGCCTACGGCTCTCGCCCTTCCCCGTTTGATTCTCAAGAACGACTCCTGTGATCACGCCATGACGCCTGGTGCGCCATGAACGGACGTGATCAAAGCAGGGGTTCGTGAGGGAACCTCCACCATTCCCTCAGATGTCGCTCACAGTTACCCTCAGATCTCCCTCAAGACACTTGACTGGAAAACGATCACCGAGTTTCGGCCATGCGGAAGATTCCACTCCCCTGTGTCACGCCTGTGGATCGATCAAGGCGAATGGGACACCCGGACGCCAACTCCCATTGACCGAGGGCTGATCGACGGACCGCCACCGGGGTTCCACCCACCCGGATTCTTTACCGATTCGTGATCATCACTGGCGGTGATCAGGCCTGTGCGGAGGCCAGTTCCACCACGGTGATGTCCGACGGCGCCCCCACCCGCGTGGGCGGACCCCACGCGCCGGCGCCCCGGGAGACGTACAACTGCGTGTCCCCGTACCGCTCCAGGCCCGCGAGGGTCGGGTTGGCGAGGTCGGCGATGAAGTTGCCCGGCCAGAGCTGGCCGCCGTGGGTGTGGCCGGAGAGCTGGAGGTCGACGCCGTGGTCGACGGCGTCGTGGATCTGCACCGGCTGGTGGGCCAGCAGCACGCTCGCCCGTGAGGTGTCCCGGTCGCCGAGCGCCTTGGTGAAGTCGGGGCCCTGGCCCTCGCTCTCACCGGCGACGTCGTTGACCCCGGCGAGGTCGAAGGCGGGCAGTTCGACGCGGGCGTTCTCCAGCGGGCGCAGCCCGAGCCGCCGTACCTCCTCGACCCACTCCTCGGCGCCGGAGAAGTACTCGTGGTTCCCGGTCACGAAGAACGCGCCGTGACGGGCGCGGAGTTGGGCGAGGGGAGCGGCGGCCGGTCCCAGATCCTTCACGCTGCCGTCGACGAGGTCGCCGACGATCGCGATCAGATCGGGCTGGGTGGAGTTGATCGTGTCGACGACCTTCTGCGCGAACCCCCGCCCGAGGACGGGCCCGAGGTGGATGTCGCTGACGACGGCGATCCTGAACCCGTGGGCTCCGCGCGGGAGCTTGGCCAGCGGCACGGTGACCCGCTTCACGCGCGGGCCTCGTACGACGCCGTAGGTGCCGTATCCCACGGTCCCGACGGCTGCTGTGGCGGCGGCACCGGCCACGACCCGGGAGACGAAGAGCCGGCGGGACGGGGCGGCGAGGAGACGGGGGCCGGCGCTCGGGTCGGGGACCGGGTCCGGGGTCTCGGGCACGCCCGGCGGTACGGTCTCCGCCTTCCGGAGCGGTACGGGGGACTCCGCGGGTGCCTCGGCCGGGCGGCGCCGCTCCAGGAACCGTCGCAGCAGTGGCCGTACGGCCTCGCCGGCGATCAGGGCCAGCCCGAGGTAGATGAACAGGGCCAGCCACAGGAAGCCGGGCCAGGCCAACGTCTGCTGGAGCCAGAAGGGCGCGCCGGCGCGCTCGGCGACGAAGGCCCCGATCATCAGGACCGGCCAGGCGACGAACACGGCCGTGCCGATACGGCGGGCGAGGCCGGGACCGACGGTCGTGTCGCGCACGAGGCGACGCCAGACGTACCAGTGCAGGCCGACCAGGGCGGCGAGCACGACGAGCAGGAAAACGATGACCATGCGGGGGTGTCTCCCGTTGTTCCCGTTGTGAGGTCGGGTTGTTCCCGTTGTGAGGTCGGGTTGTTCCCGTTGCGAGATCGGGTGTTACGAGATCCGGTGTTACGAGATCCGGTGTTACGAGATCGGGCGTTATGAGGTCTGGCGCAAAGCGCGCAGTCCGCGCAACCCGATGCCCCCGACGATCGTCCCCAATACGAAGGAGACGACCGCGAGCACCAGATGCACCCAGAAGTACGCCGTCGGATTGCCCGCGTCGTCGAACGCGAGCCCGCTGCCGTCCGTGACCAGATTCTTGATGAAAGTGACCCAGATGACCCAGCTCCACACCCCGAAGGCGAGCAGGAACCAGGAGACGGGGCGGCTGAGCTTCATGGGTCCAGTATCGCCGCCCTGTGCTGGGTCCCTCGGCCGGGGTGGGGAGGGCCGTGCGACTTCGCGGGCTACTACATGTACGTTCTCGATCGTGTCCGCCTCCAAAAAGACCGCCAAGCGCTCCTTGCTGGTCACCTCCGCCGCCCTGTTGTCCGCCGCGCTGACCACGCCCGTCCCGGCGTTCGCGGCCCCAAAGCCGTCTCCGACGCCGAGTGCCACGCCGTCGGCGACTCCCCCGGCGAACATGTCGACCGTGGGCGGGGAGCGGCTCGGGAAGGCCGGGACGCAGGTGAACCTCTCCGACGGGGTGCCGGTGATCCCCAAGGACATCAGCGCCCGCTCGTGGATCGTCTCGGACGCGGAGTCCGGCGACGTCCTCGCCTCGCACAACGCGCACTGGCGGCTGCCGCCGGCGAGCACGCTGAAGATGCTGTTCGCCGACACCGTGCTGCCGAAGTTCCCGAAGACCATGGAGCACAAGGTCACCTCCGCCGAGCTGGCGGACGTCGGCGCCGGGTCCAGCATGGTCGGCATCAAGGAGAAGGAGACGTACACGGTCCACGACCTGTGGCTCGGTGTCTTCCTGCGCTCCGGGAACGACGCGGTGCACGTCCTGTCCCACATGAACGGGGGCGTCGCGGCCACGGTCAAGGAGATGAACGAGCACGCGGAGGAGTTGCAGGCCCTCGACACGAACGTCGTGAGCCCCGACGGCTACGACGAGCGGGGGCAGGTGTCGTCGGCGTACGACCTCACGCTCTTCGCGCGGTCCGGGCTGCAGAAGAAGGACTTCCGTGAGTACTGCTCGACGGTGACGGCCAAGTTCCCGGGCGAGACGAAGAAGAACAAGCAGGGCAAGACGGTGCGCGGGACCTTCGAGATCCAGAACACCAACCGGCTGCTGGCGGGCGACTCGGACGTCTCGGTGTACCAGGGGATCGCGGGCGTGAAGAACGGCAACACGACGAACGCGGGGGCGACCTTCACGGGGGTTGCCGAGCGGGGCGGCAAGGTGCTGCTGGTCACGGTCATGAATCCGTCGGAGGAGGAGCACAACGAGGTCTACAAGGAGACCGCGCGGTTGCTCGACTGGGGGTTCAAGGCGGCGGGGAAGGTGCAGCCGGTGGGCGAGCTGGTGGCGCCCCAGGGTGCGGCGGGGTCGAGCCCTCAGCCCGGCTCGACCGACGGTGACACGGACTCCGGTGAGGCAGGGGGCGGGGCGTCGGACGGGGGCGCCGGCAAGGCCGACGGTTCCGCGTCGCCGGTCGCGAACGCGTCGGCCGAGGCGGACGGGGGTGGGATCGGGGTTGCGTTGGGGATCACCGGGGGTGTGCTGGTGCTGTTGGCGGGGGGCGCGTTCCTGATCAACCGACGGTGGCCGCTGCCGGAACTGGTGCGGCGTCGGCGGTAGTTGGGGGCTTTTTTCCTCGCCCCCGCCGCCCCTACCCGTCCCATCCTTCTGGGGGCTGCGCCCCCAGACCCCCGCTACGGCCCTGAACGGGCCTTGTCCTCAAACGCCGGACGGGCTGGATCTTTCAGCCCGTCCGGCGTTTGAGGACGAGCGCGTTCAGCGCGACCCTCCCACCCGCGCCCGCCACTTCAGCCCGTCCGGCGTTTGAGGACGAGGCCGTTCAGGCCGAAGCGGGGGTCTGGGGGCGGCAGCCCCCAGGGATGGGACGGGTAGGGGCGGCGGGGGCGAGAAACGCTTCAGGTGCTCGGCGTCTCGGTCGACTCCGTTGCCGTCCACGCCGCGCAGAACAGGACAAGTTTTGATGTGAAGTTGATCCACAGCAACAGGGCCACCGGGACGCCGAACGCGCCGTACATGCTCTTCGCCGCCACGCCCTGCATGTAGCTGCTCAGCAGCAGCTTCAGGAGTTCGAAACCCGCCGCGCCGATCAGCGCCGCGACGAGCAGCCGACGCCGGGTCGGCTCCACACCCGGCAGCAGGGTCAGGACGTACAGGAGGAGCAGGAAGTCGGCGAGTACGGCGACGCCGAACGCGGCGACACGCAGGAGCACCGCACCCCAGCCCGCCTCGTCGATCCCCAGCCCCCCCGCGATCCAGCCGACCGCCGCCGAGGCGACCGTCGACGCGGCGAGGGTGACGAGGACGGCACCGCCCAGTCCTACCAGCACACCGGTGTCCTTCACCGTCCGCAGGACGGGGTTCCCCTCGTCGTCCGGAAGTTCCCACACCGCCCGCAGACACTCCCGCATCGAGCCGACCCACCCGATCCCCGTAAACAGCAGCACCGCCCCCGCGATCACCCCGACCGTGCCCGCGTTCTGGACCAGCCCGTCGATGTTCAGCTGCTCGGAGATGCCGGGTACCTGCTCGGCGATCTTGTCCTCCAGCTCGTTCTGCCGCGAGGTGCTGAGCGTCGCCGCGGCGATAGCGGCGGCCACGGTGAGCAGCGGGAACAGTGCCACAAAGCTGATGAAGGTCATCGCCGCCGCCAGCCGCGTCCACTTCACGCGGTCCAGTCGCTCGTACGACCGCCACGCGTGCGTGGCCATCAGGCGGACGACGATCGGTCCGACGCCGGGGAGCTTCTTCAGCCAGTCCATAGGGACCTTTTACCCCGGAAACGCCTGTCCGTGTGGAGGTTCTACCTGGTCGGAAGGGTGCCGCGCTCCACATGCGCCGCCTGCGGCGGTACGACGGTCCCGCCGAAGGTGAACTCGCGCAGCTTGCGCCACACCGCGTCGGCCCCCTGCTCGTAGAGCGCGAAGCCGGTGCAGGGCCAGTCGGCCTCGTAGTCGGCGAGTTCCGCGTAGGCGCGGTCCATCGCCTCCTCGGTGATGCTGTGCGCGACCGTCACATGCGGGTGGTACGGGAACTGGAGTTCGCGCGCCACAGGACCGGAGGCGTCACGGACCTGCTTCTGTAGCCAGGTGCAGGCCTCCGCGCCCTCGGCGATCTGGACGAACACGACGGGCGACACCGGCCGGAAGGTGCCGGTGCCGGAGAGACGGAGAGGGAAGGGGCGGCCGGCTGCGGCCACCTCCACCAGGTGCGCCTCGATGGCGGGCAGCGCCGCCGAGTCGACTTCCGTGGGCGGCAACAGGGTGACGTGGGTGGGGATGCCGTGAGCAGCGGCGTCGCCGAAGCCCGCACGCCGCTCCTGGAGCAGGCTGCCGTGAGGCTCCGGGACCGCGATCGACACACCGATCGTTACGGTCCCCACGTCGTCTCCTGTTCGTCGTCTCGGTGTTGCTCATGTCAGTCGGCTATCGACTGTACGGGCAGGGCGGGTCTGCGGGCAGGCGCACGCGTAGTGATGTGCAGCGCTCTGATGCCGCGTCGTGCGCCGTGCGGTGGTACGGATTCGGATGCCGGTGCGGGTGGCGGTGCGGGTGGCGGTACGGGTCAGTGCTTCGCCGGGAGGAAGCCGACCCGCTCGTACGCCTGGGCGAGCGTCTCCGCGGCTACCCCCCGTGCCTTCTCCGCGCCCTTGGCGAGGATCGAGTCGAGTGTCTCCGGGTCGTCCAGATACTGCTGGGTGCGCTCCCGGAACGGCGTCACGAAGTCGACCACGACCTCGGCGAGGTCCACCTTGAGCGCACCGTAGCCCTTACCGTCGTATTTCTGCTCGAGTTCGGCGATGTCCATGCCCGTGAGGGTCGAGTAGATGCCGAGCAGGTTGCTGACGCCGGGCTTCTCGGCGGGGTCGAAGCGGATCACGGTGTCCGTGTCCGTGACCGCGCTCTTGACCTTCTTGGCGGTGGCCTTCGGGTCGTCGAGGAGGTTGATGAGACCCTTGGGCGTCGACGCCGACTTGCTCATCTTGATCGACGGGTCCTGAAGGTCGTAGATCTTCGCCGTCTCCTTCAGGATGTACGGCTTCGGGATCGTGAAGGTCGCGCCGAACCGGCCGTTGAAGCGTTCGGCGAGGTCGCGGGTCAGTTCGATGTGCTGGCGCTGGTCCTCGCCGACGGGGACCTCGCCCGCCTGGTAGAGCAGGATGTCCGCGACCTGGAGGATCGGGTACGTGAACAGGCCGACGCTCGCGCTCTCGGCGCCCTGTCTGGCGGACTTGTCCTTGAACTGCGTCATACGGCTGGCCTCGCCGAAGCCGGTGAGGCAGTTCATGATCCAGGCGAGCTGGGCGTGTTCGGGGACGTGGCTCTGGACGAACAGCGTGCAGCGCTCGGGGTCGAGGCCGGCGGCGAGGAGCTGGGCGGTGGCCAGGCGAGTGTTGGCCGTCAGCTCCTTCGGGTCCTGCGGGATCGTGATCGCGTGCAGGTCGACGACCATGTAGAAGGCGTCGTGGGTCTCCTGGAGGGCGACCCACTGGCGTACGGCGCCGAGGTAGTTGCCGAGGTGGAACGAGCCGGCGGTGGGCTGGATTCCGGAGAGCACGCGGGGACGATCTGAGGCCATGTTTTTTATTGTCTCAGAGGTGGGGGGTGGTTTCGGTACGCGGGGAGCTGCGGGCCGGATGTGGCTGGTCGCGCCCCGCGGCGGAGCCGCAAATAGATGCGGCCCCGCGCCCCTAAAAAACCTCAGCCCAGGTCGATCTCGGGGTACAGGGGGAAGCCTGCCACCAGGTCTGTTGCCCTCTGGGCGATCTCCTCCGACACCTTCTCGTCCAGGACGTGCGACGCCTTGCTCGGGGCGCCCGACTTGGTCGTACCCGGCTCGGCGGCGGTGAGGACCCGGTCCATCAGGGCGGCCACCTCGTCCATCTCGGCCGTGCCCAGGCCCCGCGTGGTGAGCGCGGGGGTGCCGATGCGGATGCCCGAGGTGTACCAGGCGCCGTTCGGGTCGGACGGGATGGCGTTGCGGTTGGTGACGATGCCCGAGTCGAGGAGGGCGGTCTCGGCCTGGCGGCCGGTGAGGCCGTAGGAGGAGGCGACGTCGATGAGGTTGAGGTGGTTGTCCGTACCGCCGGTCACCAGGGTCGCGCCCCGGCTCATCAGGCCTTCCGCCAGGGCGCGGGAGTTGTCGACGATGCGCTGGGCGTAGTCCTGGAAGGCGGGCTGCCTGGCCTCCGCCAGAGCCACCGCCTTCGCCGCCATCACGTGCGGGAGCGGACCGCCGAGGACCATCGGGCAGCCCCGGTCGACCTGGTCCTTGAGGGAGTCGTCGCACAGGACCATGCCGCCACGCGGGCCGCGCAGCGACTTGTGGGTGGTGGTCGTCACGATCTGGGCGTGGGGAACCGGGTCGAAGTCACCCGTGAGCACCTTGCCCGCGACCAGGCCCGCGAAGTGGGCCATGTCCACCATCAGCGTCGCGCCGACCTCGTCGGCGATCTCGCGCATGATCCGGAAGTTCACCAGACGGGGGTACGCGGAGTAGCCCGCCACGATGATCAGCGGCTTGAACTCACGGGCCGACGTGCGCAGCGCCTCGTAGTCGATCAGGCCGGTCGCCGGGTCCGTGCCGTAGGAGCGCTGGTCGAACATCTTGCCGGAGATGTTGGGGCGGAAGCCGTGGGTGAGGTGGCCGCCGGCGTCCAGGGACATGCCGAGCATGCGCTGGTTGCCGAAGGCCCGGCGCAGCTCGGCCCAGTCGGCGTCGGAGAGGTCGTTGATCTGGCGGACGCCGGTCTTCTCCAGGAAGGGCGCCTCGACGCGGTCGGCGAGGACGGCCCAGAAAGCGACGAGGTTGGCGTCGATGCCGGAGTGCGGCTGTACGTAGGCGTGCCGGGCGCCGAAGAGTTCGCGGGCGTGCTCGGCGGCGAGGGACTCGACGGTGTCGACGTTGCGACAGCCTGCGTAGAAGCGGCGGCCGACGGTGCCCTCGGCGTACTTGTCGCTGAACCAGTTGCCCATCGCGAGGAGGGTGGCCGGGGAGGCGTAGTTCTCGGAGGCGATCAGCTTGAGCATCTCGCGCTGGTCGTGGACCTCTTGGCCGATGGCGTCGGCGACGCGCGGCTCGACGGCACGGATCACGTCGAGGGCGGCGCGGAAGGCGGTGGATTCGGTGGAGAGGGGCTGCTGCTCTGACATGTCGTCGGCCTCCGGGTGGCGTGGGTGCTGGAAAGCGGTCACGGGGTCACGGTTCGGCCCAGGCGCACGGCACTCTTACTGCTCGTGGGCCGCTCCCCGATGGTCTGTCCCATCCTCGGGCCCGGTCGTCCCCTTCCCGTCTGCTCCGCGGCGCCTGGCACGCACGCTCGCCGCGTTGCCGAATCGCCCGCGTGGCTCCGCCACGAGGACGCTCCGGCGCCTTGCGATCGCACGCACCAGGCGCCGCGGAGCCCGCCCTCCGGGCGGACGACGGGAAGGGGACGACCGGGCCCAGCGCGCCAGTCACGGCCCGTCGGCCAGCCTACCGGGCACGACATGGGCCCAAGGTGCCGCGTCCACCATGCGAGCGACCATGGAAGAGAGGGGGGCCGGTGGGCATTCGTACCCCGGGAGGTGCCGTGACCACCACCGAAGCGCTCATCGCGGCGGCCGACGCGCACAGCGCGCACACCTACGCCCCCTTGCCGGTCGTGGTCGCCACCGCGGACGGTGCCTGGATGACGGATGTCGAGGGCCGCCGCTATCTGGACCTGCTGGCCGGTTACTCCGCGCTCAACTTCGGTCACGGAAACCGGCGGCTGCTCGACGCCGCGAAGGCGCAGCTGGAGCGCGTGACGTTGACGTCCCGGGCCTTCCACCACGACCGGTTCGCCGCGTTCTGCACGGAGCTGGCGGCGCTGTGCGGCATGGAGACGGTGCTGCCGATGAACACGGGCACGGAGGCCGTGGAGACCGCGGTGAAGACCGCCCGGAAGTGGGGGTACCGGGTCAAGGGCGTGCCGGACGGGATCGCGAAGATCGTGGTCGCGGCGGACAACTTCCACGGCCGTACGACGACGGTGATCAGCTTCTCGACGGACTCGGCGGCGCGCGCGGACTTCGGCCCGTACACGCCGGGTTTCGAGATCGTGCCGTACGGCGATCTGACCGCCCTGCGGTCCGCTGTCACCGAGAACACGGTGGCCGTGCTGCTGGAGCCGATCCAGGGCGAGGCGGGGGTACGGGTGCCGCCGGACGGCTATCTGCGGGGCGTACGGGAGCTGACGCGGGAGCGGGACGTGCTGTTCGTGGCGGACGAGATCCAGTCGGGGCTGGGGCGCACGGGACATACCTTCGCGTGCGAGCACGAGGGTGTGGTGCCGGACGTCTACGTTCTGGGGAAGGCGCTCGGCGGCGGGATCGTGCCCGTGTCGGCGGTGGTGTCATCGCGTGCGGTGCTCGGGGTGTTCCGGCCGGGTGAGCACGGGTCGACGTTCGGCGGGAACCCGCTGGCGTGCGCGGTGGCGCTGGAGGTGATCGCGATGCTCAGGTCCGGCGAGTACCAGGCGCGGGCCACGGAACTGGGCGCGCATCTGCACCGGGAGCTGCGCGCGCTGGCCGACACCGGCGCGCTGACCGAGGTGCGCGGGCGGGGCCTGTGGGCGGGCATCGACATCGCACCGGCGTACGGCACGGGCCGGGAGGTCTCCGAGCGGCTGATGGACCGGGGCGTCCTGGTGAAGGACACCCACGGCCCGACGATCCGCCTCGCGCCGCCCCTCGTCATCAGCAAGGAGGACCTGGACTGGGGGCTGGCGCAGTTGCGGGGCGTATTGAGCGGATGAGAGCCGGGGGCTACAGGATCACGTGGGGCAGGAAGCGGGCGTACTCGTCCGTGATCGGGCCCGAGGACTCGCGTATGCCGAGTCCCGCCGACTCGTCCTCCACGACCCACGCGCCCAGGACGACCCGGTTGCCGTCGAAGTCGGGCAGGGGGGCCAACTCCTGGTAGCAGCAGGGTTCTTGGCGTACGACGGCTGCGGCGCCCTGCTCGTGGACGATGACGCCCGCGCCCTCCCGGCCCAGCAGCGGCTTGCTCACGTAACCGGTCGTGTGCGCCAGTTCCCGTGGGCCGTCGAGGTAGGCGGGGAGGAGGTTCGGGTGTCCGGGGTACAGCTCCCAGAGGATCGCGAGGAGTGCCTTGTTGCTGAGCAGCATCTTCCAGGCGGGCTCGATCCACAGCGTCGTACCCGTGCCGCCGCCGTTGTCCAGGGTGTCGAGGACATGGCCGGCGAACCTGTCGGTGGTGAGCCACTCCCAGGGGTACAGCTTGAAGCAGCTGCGGATGAAACGGAGTTGGTTGTCGACGAAGCGGCCGGAGAGGGAGTCCCAGCCGATCTCCTCCACGGCGAGCCAGTCGGTGTCGAGGCCCGCCTGCTCCGCGGTCTCCTTCAGATACGCGACGGTCATCAGGTCCTCGCCGAGTTCGTCGGCGGCGGAGTGCGCGAAGTGGAGGGGGCTGCCGGGCGGGAGGAGGGCGGCCTGTTTCTTCCAGGCGGCGATCAGGCGTTCGTGGAGGGAGTTCCACTGGTCGGCGCCCGGGAAGCGGTCCTCCATCCAGAACCACTGGGGCGAGGCGGCCTCGACGAGGGAGGTGGGGGTGTCGGCGTTGTACTCGAGGAGCTTCGCGGGACCGCCCGAGCCGTCTGTTCCGCCCGTGCGGCCGTCGTAGCGGAGGTCGAAACGGCCGTAGACGGACGGGAGTTCGGCACGGCGGTGCCAGGCCTCGGCGACCGCTGCCGCGATGTGCGGGTCGGTGATGCCGAGGTCCGTGAAGCGGTTCGCGCTGACGATGTGCTCGGCGGCGGCGAGGCACATGCCGTGGAGTTCCTCCACGACCTCCTCCAGCGCCTCCACCTCCGGGAGCGAGAAGACGTAGTACGCGCTCTCGTCCCAGTAGGGGCGCAGGGTGCCGTCGGGGTGGCGGGTGAGCGGGTAGATCAGCCCCTGTTCCTCGACGGTTCGCTGCCAGTCGGGGCGGGGTTCGATCGTGCGGCGTTGCATGTCGGGGCTCAGCCGCCCGAGCTGGTGTCGCCGCCGCCGAGGCCGCCACGACTGACACCGGTGCCACCACCGGTGCCGTCGCCGCTGCCCGAACTGCCGCTGCTCTTGCCGGACTTGCTGAAGGAGCCGCCCTTGACCCAGCCGGACTTCTTCTTGCCGCCGTAGTAGTAGGCGCCGTTGGTGCTCGTGACGGTCTTGCAGTTCTTGTCGGCGACGACCTTGTAGCCCTTGGCGGCCTTGTAGCTGTCGCGGTCGACGCAGCGCTTGTCGGGGTCGTCCGAGGAGCAGGCCGTGAGGGCGGCGGCGAGCAGGCCCATGCCGCCCAGTACGACGGTGCCTGAGCGGAGTTGTCCGCGTGACTGTCTGCGTGCGTCGGCCATGGTCGTGTCTCCCCGTTGGTGTCTCGCCCGGCTTGAAGTCCGCCCAGCTTAAAGATCGTTCAAGGACGGGTGTACGCCCACCCCCCTGTGTCTCCCGTCCACCTAGAGTCACTTTGTGCTCTTTGGAATGGTGTGCGCGCTCGGCGCGGCGGTCTGCTTCGGTACGGCGACGGTGTTGCAGGCGATGGCCGCGCGGGCGGCTGCCGAAGCCCCCGGCCGAGGTGGCGACGCCGCGCTGCTGCTGCGGGCGGTGCGGCAGTGGCGGTACATCGCCGGGCTGGCCCTGGACGGGCTCGGCTTCGTCTTCCAGGTCGCCGCGCTGCGGTCCGTTCCGATCTACGCGGTCGGCGCGGCGTTGGCCGCGAGTCTCGCCGTCACCGCGGTGGTCGCCGCCCGGTTGCTGCGGGTGCGGCTGAGCGGGGTGGAGTGGGGCGCGGTCGGGGTGGTGTGCGCGGGGCTGGGGATGCTGGGGCTCTCCTCGGGGACGGAGGGGGAGCGGGCGGGGTCGGACGCGCTGAGGTACGCGATGCTCGCGACCGCCGTGGGGGTGCTGGTGCTGGGGCTGCTGGGCGGGCGGTTGCCGGAGCGGGGGCGGGGGTTGGTGCTCGGGTTGGGGGCGGGGTTCGGGTTCGGGGTGGTCGAGGTGTCGGTGCGGTTGATCGATGAGGTGTCGGTGGGGGCGTTGGTGGCGAACGCGGCGACGTATGCGCTGGTGGTGGGGGGTGGGGCGGCGTTTCTGGCGCTGACGTCGGGGTTGCAGCGGGGGGCTGTGACCGTGCCGACGGCGGGGATGGTGATCGGGGAGACGATCGGGCCGGCGGTGATCGGGGTGGTGTGGCTGGGGGACCGCACGCGGGAGGGGTTGGGGTGGCTGGCGGTGGTGGGGTTCGGGGTGGCTGTGGCGGGGGCGCTGGTGCTGGCCCGGTTCGGCGAGGCCCCGGAGTGAGACTCGCCCCCGCCGCCCCTACCCGTTCCCATCCCTGGGGGCTGCCGCCCCCAGACCCCCGCTACGGCCCTGAACGGGCCTTGTCCTCAAACGCCGGACGGGCTGACAAACCAGCCCGTCCGGCGTTTGAGGACGAGCGCGTTCAGCGCGACAAAGGGGGGTCTGGGGGCGCAGCCCCCAGAAGGATGGGACGGGTAGGGGCGGCGGGGGCGAACAACTCACCCCATCGCCCCCACCACCCCGTCCCACAACCGCACCCTCGCCTCCAACGCGTCCATCGCCGTCTCCGCAGCCTCCGCCCAGTGCTTGTCACTCGTCCCGCACAGGTCCGCGACCATCTGCATGGCCATCGGAGTGTGCTCCTCGCCGTCGACCTCGATGTGCCGGGACAGGTAGTCGCAGAACAGGGGGAAGCGGTCCGTGCCCTCCTTCTTGATCACCTGGTCGAACATGTCCGGAATGAGGTCCTCCCGGGAGAAGGCGAACGCCGCCGCGCGACAGTGCAGCGGGCGGTCGTTGATGATCTCGAACGTCGTGCGGACGAACTCGGCTGCGGGGCCCGGCACTTGGGCCACCCGCAGGGCCGACGTCACCTCGTGACCCTCCCCCACCAGCCCGATGAACGTGTCGATCCGCGTCGGATCGGCGTCCGCCTCGGCCATGCCGGCCCGGTACAGCTCGAAGTGGCTGGTGAAGCCCCCGTTCAGCTCGTCGCTCTCCTCGACGAGCACGATGTCGTTGATGAGACGGCGGCTCACCTCCGACCCGCGCGGCACCCAGGGGACGTCGACACAGGTCAGTTCCCGCTGCAGCGACTTGAGCAGGGACATGAAGTCCCACACCGCGAACACATGATGTTCCATGAACGTCGCCATGTGTTCCCGGGTGTTTATCCGCTGGTAAATCGGGTGGGCGGTCACTTCTTTTCGTGCCGGTTCGATCACGGACCGGGCCCGCTCGATTCCCTCGTGGGTCATATCCCAGTCGTACCTGGACATGAAATCTCCCTCGCGTTGGTCGAATGGCGATCGTGCAGCTTTACCGACCCTCCCGGCAAGCCCTTTCCTGAATTCCAGAAAAGTTACCCCGAGTATCACTCAGGTATCGATCGAAACAACACCGAAAGCCACCCCAAAGAACGATAAACAGCCACCTTCCGGACATTCGGTCGAGGGTTTCGAAAATCTTCGTTGAAGATTTGAGCGTGACCGGATCCTGGTCCGTATAGGACGGGGTGACCAGGAATCCCGTCACCGTCACGGTGGCGTATCAAGTGATCCCGGGCCGCGAGACCGAGTTCCACTCCTGGGGGTGGGCCATGCTCCGGGCGACCGCGCGTGAGCCGGGTTTTCTGGGGGGTGGTGTGCTTGTCGACGGAGAGGCGGACTGGCATGTGGTCTACCGCTTCGACAGTGAGAGTTCGGGCCTGGCCTGGGAGAACTCCGTCACTTGGGCCCAGTGGACGGCCAAGGCGCAGACACTTGCCCGGGAGACCGGGCGCCGCAGCGTCGAGGGATCCAGGACGTGGTTCGAGTCCCAGACGGACACGCCGGCCACCGCTCCACCGCCCGCTCCGCCCCGCCCGCCGGAGAAATGGAAGCTCTGGTTCGTGAATATGAGCGCGGTTTTTCCACCGGTGCTCATATTCAATCTGACCATTCTCCCCTACCTCGGCGGCCTCAATCCGCTGATTCGCACTCTACTGCTGTGCCTTTCCGTGACGGCAATCGTCACCTATATCCTCATGCCGCGCCTCCAGCGCTTCTTCAAGAAATGGCTGTATCCGCCGCTCCAGGCACTCCGTGGACGGCACAAACGGCGAACCGCTTGAACGACGACCTGATCGACGGCATGAACGATGCAAGGGAGGTGGGCGGGTGAAGACCCTGCTCATCGACAATTATGACTCGTACACGTACAACCTTTTCCAGCTGATCGCGGAGGTCAACGGCGAGGAGCCGGTGGTGATCCGCAACGACGCACCGACCAGCGCATTCGACACTCTTGCCGAATTCGACAACGTGGTCGTCTCCCCCGGGCCCGGCCACCCCGCCGCACCCCGCGACTTCGGGATCAGCGCACGTGTACTCGCCGAGTCCCCGATCCCCGTACTGGGCGTCTGCCTGGGGCACCAGGGGATCGCGCTCGGTGAGCAGGGCCGGATCGTGCCCGCCCCCGAGCCTCGTCACGGGCATCTCTCCACGATCCGGCACGACGAGCAGGACCTCTTCAAGGGGCTCCCGCAGAACTTCACCGCCGTGCGCTACCACTCCCTCGCCGTGCGCGAGCCGCTGCCCGAGACCCTCCAGGCCACCGCCTGGTCGGAGGACGGCGTCCTGATGGGCCTGCGGCACCGCACCCGCCCCCTGTGGGGAGTGCAGTTCCACCCGGAGTCCGTCCTCACCGAGTACGGCCGCCGCATGCTCATGAACTTCCGCAACCTCACGGCGGACCGCGCCCACAAGCTCCGTACGAAGAACACCGCCGTCACCCGCCGGGCCGCGGCGATGCCCGAGGCGTCCGCGGCCTCCCCGGCGCGCATGCCCCGCATCCCCGCCCAGCGCCGCTCCTCACCGCAGCGCCCCACCCACCGTCTCCACACCCGCCGGATCGCCACCGCCGTGGACACGGAGGCCGCCTTCGGCCGGATGTACGCCGGTTCGCCGCGCGCGTTCTGGCTGGACAGTTCTCAGGTCGAGGAGGGGCGGTCGCGGTTCTCGTTCTTCGGGGACGGGTCAGGACCGCTCGCCGAGTTCGTGCGGTACGACGTCACGAGCGGCGTCTGTGAGATCGAGCGGGCCGGACGGCCTTCGCGCAAGGTGAAGGCGAGCGTCTTCGACTATCTGAAGCGGAAGTTGATCAGCCGTCAGGTCGACGCGACCGGCCTGCCCTTCGACTTCACCGGCGGATACGTCGGCTACTTCGGGTACGAGACCAAGGCCGACTGCGGCGCCTCGCCCAACGTCCACCAGGCCCAAACCCCGGACGCCTGCTGGCTGTTCGCCGACCGGCTGATCGCGGTGGACCACCAGGAGGGCTACACGTACGCGGTCTGTCTCGCCGAGGACACCCCGCAGGCCACGCTGGAGGCCGCCGACTGGCTCGACACCGCGCTGGCCCAACTCACCTTCGTCGTCGCGGAACAGCCGCTCCCGTCCGTGCCCTCCGTCGAGCCGGACCCGGCCGCGGCCGAGCCCTGGCTGGTGCGCGACCGGGACACCTATCTCGCCGACATCGCCGCCTGTCAGCGGGAGTTGAAGGCCGGTACGAGTTACGAGGTCTGTCTCACCAACGCGGCCCGGATGCCCGCCCCGCCGGACGCGTACGACTACTACCGCGTCCTGCGCCGCGTGAACCCGGCGCCGTACGCGGCCTTCCTGCGCTTCGGGGACCTCGATGTGGCCGGCTCCTCCCCCGAGCGGTTCCTGCGCATCACCCGGGACGGCATGGCCGAGGCCAGACCCATCAAGGGCACCGCCCCGCGCGGCCACGCGCCGGAGGAGGACGACGCCCTCCGGGACTCGCTCGCCGCCGACGACAAGACACGCGCCGAGAACCTGATGATCGTCGACCTGCTCCGCAACGACCTGGGCCAGGTCTGCCGCACCGGCACGGTCCGGGTCTCCCGGCTCATGGTCGCCGAGACGTACGCCACCGTGCACCAGCTCGTCTCCTACGTCGAGGGCCAGCTGCGCGAGGGCACCGACGCGGTGGACGCCGTCCGCGCCTGCTTCCCCGGCGGCTCCATGACCGGCGCGCCCAAGCTCCGCACGATGGAGATCATCGACTCGCTGGAGACCGAGGCCCGTGGCGTGTACTCCGGCGCCCTCGGCTACCTGGGGTGCAGCGGCGGCGCGGACCTCAGCATCGTCATCCGAACCGCCGTACTCGCCGACGGGGAGATGCAGTTGGGGGCCGGCGGCGCGATCGTCCTCGGCTCCGACCCGGTCGCGGAGTACGACGAGATGCTGCTGAAGACGGCCGCCCAGATGCGGGCCTACGACGAGTACCGGCAGCAGCACAAGGAGTCCTCGTCGCTGTCGGCCACCGCCGAGGAGGCCACCCGATGACGCTCCACCAGGCGACCAGGACAACCGCTCCCCCCACCCCTGCCGACGCCGACGCCCCCGGCAACCTCGCCGCCCATCTCGCCGCCCTCGCCGAGCGGCGCGGCTGGCGCGACCGGGCCGCCTTCCACCAGAGCCACCAGGGGCACCGCTCCTGGACGCACGGCGAGGTGCACGAGCTGGCGGCCCGTACGGCGACGGTGCTCGCCGGGTACGGCGTGCGCGCCGGGGACCGGGTGCTCCTCGCCCTGCCCGACGGCATCACCTGGGTGACCGCCTTCCTCGCCATCGCCCGGCTCGGTGCCGTGGCCGTCCTGGTCAACCCCGAACTGCCGCCCGCCGACCACGCGTTCATGACCGAGGACGCGGAAGCCGTGCTGTGCGTGACCGGTCCCTGGCTGGAGGAGGGCGAGGCGGACGAGAAGCGTTTCGCGGGCCGCCCGCTCCTCGGCGCCGATCAGCTCTCCGCCCTCGCCCCCACCGCCGAACCGGCCACCACCGCCCACCCGGTGGACGCGCATACACCCCTCTACGTGCAGTACACGTCCGGAACGACCGGGCGCCCCAAGGGAGTTGTGCACACGCACGGCGACCCGAAGACCTACCACGACCTCATCGGGCGCCGGCTGCTCCGCATCACCGAGGACGACGTCACCCTCTCCGTCTCGAAGATGTTCTTCGCCTACGGCTTCGGCAACGCCTTCGTCTTCCCGCTCTTCTCCGGCTCGTCGGCCGTCCTGGTGGACCGGCGTCCGACCCCGGCCGCCGTCGACGAACTCGTCGCCCGGCACCGGGTGACGCTGATCTACTCCGTGCCGTCCGCGTACGCGTCCCTCGTCTCCGACCGGGGCAGCGGCCACCAGGCCTGCTTCGCCTCCGTACGGGCCGCCGTGTCGGCCGGGGAGGGACTGCCGGAGGGGCTCGGGCAGCAGATCGAGGAGCTGCTCGGGGCGCCGGTGCTGGAGCAGATCGGCTCGACGGAGGCCGGACACGCCTTCTGCGCCAACAGCTTCGACCACAACCACCCCGGTACGGTCGGTCGTCCCGTCCCCGGGTTCGAGGTGGAGCTGCGCGACCGCGCCGGGGTCCGGTTACCCGAGGGGAGCGCGGAGGGCGAACTCTGGGTCCGTGGGCCCACGGTGACGTCCGGGTACCTCAACCGGCCCGAGGAGACGGCCCGTTCACTGGTCGGCGGCTGGCTGGCCACCCGGGACCGGGCGGTGCGTGAACCGGACGGCACCTACCGGCACTTGGGCCGCGCCGACGACATGGAGATGGTCGGCGGCATCACGGTCTCCCCGCTGGAGGTGGAGGCCGTACTGCGCACCCACCCGGCGGTGAGGGAGGTCGCCGTCGCCGCGCTCACCGACGAGCGGGGCTTCAGCAGACTGCGCGCCTTCGTCGTGCCCGTCGGACCGGCCCGGGCGGGCCTGGAGACCGAACTCATCGAGCTGGCCCGGGCCCGGCTCGCCGCTTTCAAGGCCCCCCGCAGCGTCAGTTTCGTCCCGTCGCTGCCCCGCACCTCGACCGGGAAACTCCGCCGCCACCTGGTCCGCCAGGGCGCCTGGTGACTCGTACCACCACCGCAACCGTCACAACCGCCTGCCGTACTTCAGAAGGGAACGGGCGCATGCCACAGCAGCAGCCCCTGCTCGCCGACCGCGGTTTCTATCTGGGCCCGATCTTCCGGCGGGCCGCCGACCGCCACGGAGCCGTCTTCGTCACCCTGGACCGGCCGCTGGATGTCAGCCCGGACCTCGGGGTCGACCTCAGCTACAGCCAACTGGCCGATCTCGTCGAGGAGTTGTCGGCCCGGCTGTGGGCGGCCGGGGTGCGGCCGTCCGAGCAGGTGGTCGTCCACAAGACGGACAACGTCGACATCGTGCTGCTGACCTGCGCCGTCTCCCGGATCGGCGCGGTCCCCGTGCTGCTCTCCCCCGCCCTCGCGGGACCGGTCGTCGGGCAGTTGCTGGAGCGCCTGCAGCGCCCCTGGCTGCTCACCGACAGCACCAAACTCACCGGCCCGCTCAAGGAGTTGGACCTCTCTCCGCTGGTACGCCGGACCCTCACCGTCGACGCCGGCGCCACCGCGGCCGACGCCGAACCGCTGGAGAAGCACGCCGGCGCCGAACCCGCCGCGCCCGTCCGGCTCCACCCCCGCGAACCCGCCCTGATCACCCACAGCTCGGGCACCACCGGCATTCCCAAACTCGCCGTGCACTGCGCGAACACCATGTGGAACAGGCTCGTACCGCAGCAGGCGATGGGCTGGCCCACGCGCGGGGAAACGGCCGCGCTGCACATGTCCTTCGTGCACTCGCGCTTCTACCATCTCCTCGGCGTGCTCCTGCACTTCGGCAGCCCGCTGCTCCTGATCACCGACCCGACCCCGGCCAGCGTGGGCCCGCTCCTCGCCCGCCATCGCCCGGGCATCGTCGAGACGCACCCCAACACCTTCGTCCTGTGGGAGGAGTTGGCGGACGCGCCGGGTCAACCCCTGTCGCGCGTACGGTCGTACGGGTCGACGTTCGACGCGATCCACCCGCGTACCGTGAAGCGGCTGCTGGGCGCCTCGAAGCGCCGTAACGCC
Organism: Streptomyces sp. GQFP; assembly: GCF_021545335.1. Classification (GTDB taxonomy): domain Bacteria; phylum Actinomycetota; class Actinomycetes; order Streptomycetales; family Streptomycetaceae; genus Streptomyces. The sequence continues at coordinate 3,535,024 of NZ_CP089312.1, forward strand.
TGGCTGATCCAGCTGTACGGGCAGAGCGAGACCGGGCCCGTCGCCTTCCAGTGGTTCACCCGGCGCAGTGCCGCGAAGGCGGACGGGCGGCGGGTCGGGATCGGGATCCCCGGCTTCACGCGGGTCCGGATCACGGACGACAACGGGCAGCCCGCCGCCCCGGGAAAGCCGGGCCGGATCGAGGCCCGTACCCGCGGACGCATCCTCACCTACCTCGGCGCGCGCGAGCAGTACGAGCGCCAGCTGGACGGCGGCGGATGGTGGCAGATGGGCGACATGGGCTACCGGAGCAGGCTCGGCGCGCTCTATCTCATCGACCGCGAGATCGACCAGATCGACTCCGTGCACAGCAATCTGGAGGTCGAGGACACGCTGATGGACCGGCTGGAGGAACTGCGCGAGGTCGTCATCGTGCCCGGCGCCGACCGTGAGCCGGTGCCCGTGATCTGCGTACGGGACGAGGTGCCGCTGGACCCGGACCGCTGGAAGCAGGCGACCGCCGACCTGCCGACGATGGCCGAACCGCGTCAGTGGCGGTTCGAGGAGCTGCCGATGACGGCGACCTGGAAGGTGAAGCGGGTGGAGATCAGCCGCATGCTGGCCGAGAGCGCACGCGCGTGACCACCTCGGAGCGGGTCCTTGTGGTGGGGGCGGGTCCCGTCGGCCTCTCCGCCGCCCTCGGTCTGCGGGCCCACGGACTGCCCGTCGTGGTCCTGGAGTTGGACCCCGAGGACCGTGAACGCCCGGGCAGCCGCGCCCTGTTCGTGCACCGCGAGACCCTGCGCCTGCTGGACGCGATGCGCCCGGGCCTGGCCGCCGAGTTCACGGCGTACGGCCGCACGTGGCACACCCGGCGCACGCTGTACCGGGGCCGCGAGGTCTACTCCCGCACCTTCCCCGAGACGCCCAACCCCCCTGTCTCCACCCCACCCTTCACCAGCCTGCGCCAGGTCGACACCGAGCGTTTTCTGCGCGCCGCGTGCTGGGACGCGGGCGTGGAGTTCGCGTGGGGCGTGCGCGTGACGGGCGTACGGTCCTCACCGACCGGGGTCACGCTCACCGACTTCGACGGGGGCGTCTGGCACGGCACCCATGTGATCGCGGCCGACGGCGCCCGGTCCGCGGTCCGGGCGGAGTTGGGGATCGCCATGGAGGGGACGCGCTCCGAGGGCTTCCATGTGGTCGTGGACGTCGCCGACATCCCCGGCGCCGAACTCCCCCTGGAACGCGTCTTCCACTACGAACACCCAGGTGTGGGCGGCCGGAGCGTGATGCGGGTGCCCTTCACCGGCGGCTTCCAGGTCGACCTCCAGTGCCGCGACGACGACCAGCAGGAGGCGTACGGCACGGAGGAGGCCGTACGGGACTGGCTGCCGAGGGTCCTGGAGGCACCCGGGTACGGGTCGCAGATCCTGTGGGTGTCGACGTACCGCTTCCTGCGCAAGGTCGCGGACGCGTTCACCGATCCGCACCGGCGGGTGCTGCTCGTCGGGGAGGCGGCGCATCTGTTCCCGCCGTTCGGGGCGCGCGGCATGAACAGCGGGATCGCGGACGCGGCGGCAGCGGCGGAGGCGATCGCGGCGGTGACCAGAACCGGGCTGGTGGGAGCGGTCGCCGAGTTCGCCGAAGTACGGCGTGCGGCGGCCCTGTTCAACAGCGCGGCCGCCGGTACGGCGCTGGACCACCTCCGCCCCCACCGCCGGATCGTCCGGGCCAAGCAGCGCGCGGCGGCGGCCCTCGCACCGGTCCTGCCGTGGTGCGGATCATGGCTGGAGCACGCGCCGTACGGGCCGCGCAACGGGGCACCGGCGGTGGCCGGCCGCAAGTACTGACCGAGGCACCGAGGTACCAAAGCATCGAGAAAGAGCACTTGATGACGCACCCAGCAACACAAGCAGCAGCCGCGGAAGGACTGTTGGCCTGGTCACCGCGCCGTGGGCTGACCGGTCCTGGCGCCACGGACTCCGTACCGACGGTGGGCGAACGGCTGGCGGTCGCCGACTCATGGCTGCTGCGCGACGGCCGGGTACGGGGCCTGCCCCGCCACCGGGAGCGCTTCCTGCGGGCCTGCGGTGACTCCGGCGGCCCCTCGCTGCGCCACCTGGTGGACTTCTGGCGCGACATGACCGCCGCACTGCCACGCACCGGGGAGTGGTTCCCCCGGGTGGAACTGGGCGCCGAATCAAGGGAGTTGAGACTTCTCCTCCGTCACGCTCCGCCGCTCGGCACGGGCGTACGGGTCTGGGCGACGGCCCAGTCCGATCCGCGTACCGTCCCCCGCCGCAAGGGCCCCGACCTGGACATCCTGGCCCGGGTCCGACAGCGGGCGGCCGGCGCGGGTGCGGACGAGGCGGTGCTGATCGCACCCACGGGCGTGGTCCTGGAGGGCGCAACGTCCAGCGTCCTGTGGTGGGAGGGCGACACCCTGTGCTTCCCCTCCCCACAGCTCCCCGTCCTGGCCGGAGTCACCCTCTCCCTCATCCAGGAACGCGCCCAGCGCACCGGCATCCGCATCGCCCACCGCGAACGCGTCCTCGCCGACCTGGACGGCCGAGAGGTGTGGCTGGTGAACGCGCTGCACGGAATCCGCCCGGTGACGGAATGGACGGCGGGCGAAGGATCGGAGGAACCGCTTTTGCGGGCGGGACGAGCGGAGCGGGCAGCTGAATGGCGGCAATGGCTGGAGGACCTGATGGAGCCGCTGCAATAAACAAAGAAACGTAAACTGAAGAAAGGTGGGGCAGGGCGTCGAATTCGCCCCGCCCCACCTTTTCACGCCCAAATTCAGCTGATCTTCGTTCAGCTGCTCTTCTTCGCCGCCGACTGATAAGCCCCCGGAACCATCCGCGTCGCGATGGCGATCCGGTTGTACGCGTTGATGACGGTGGCCGCCCAGATCAGCGCGGCGACCTGTGCCTCGTCGAAGACGGCGGCGGCCTCGGCGTACACGTCGTCGGGCACGTGTCCGTCGTGCACCAGGGTCACTGCCTCGGTCAACGCCAGTGCGGCGCGCTCCCGTTCGGTGAAGAAGGGGGTCTCCCGCCAGGCGCTGAGGGCGTAGATCCGCTGCTCGGTCTCCTCCTGGGCGCGAGCGTCCTTGGTGTGCATGTCGAGGCAGAACGCACAGCCGTTGATCTGGGACGCGCGAATCCTGATCAGCTCCAGGAGTTCGGGTTCGACCTTGGCATCCTGCGCGGCGGAAACGGCGGCGCCGTGCAGGGCACCCATCGACGCGGAGACGTCCGGGGTGATTTTCTTGAGGGCGACTCGGGATATCGGTTCAGTGGTGGTCATGGGAATACTGTAACTGCTGAAGAGTACTCCAGGATCGGAAATCTGACGGAATTACTGCACCGGGCAATCGGGCTCCGGCACATAGCGGAAGATACGGCGGGTCATGCGTCGTGGTCCCGTCGCTGGTGGGAGCGGAGCAGTACGTTCGCGTCCGTCTCCCCGCTCCAGTCGAACCCGGCGCGGGCGGCGGCGCGTTGGGCACCGAGTTCGGCGCACTCCGTACAGCCCGGGACAGGCACCGGCGGGCGTCGGGCCTCGTGCTGCGGCGCGTTCACCGGTTCCGCCCGGTTGCGCGTCCCCTGGTCGTTCGCGGCCCGCACCTTGGCGCTCAACTGCTCGGCGGGGGTCGCGGGGCGTACGTCCCCGGGGTCCGCCTCCCACTCCCGGCCGCCCCCAAGCGGGCGGAGCAGCAGATACGGGCCGGCCTTGGCCCGGTACTCCCCGACTCTCCCCGACTCCCCGTCGTACAGCACCGCTCCGGCCTCCGGGGCCGTACCCGCACACTTGTCGGTCTCCACGCGCTTCTCCTTCGGGGGGCAACTACCGGTTGTGGAGACAGCGTTGCGCTCCGTTGGGTAGCTTCACCAGGGAGAACGCCATGACCTGACCGAGGTCATGGGAGGTCGCCATGACCGCCTCCCGGTCATGACGGAGGAGGTTTGCGCATGACCGTCGAGACCGACCCGGCCCCCGACCCCACCAAGTCCCTTCTGGCCTTCTTCGGGACGGAGTTGGCCCGTATCCGCACGAAGGCGGGGCTGTCCCAGGAGAAGCTCGCGAAGCTGGCCCACACGACCCAGTCCATGATTTCGAAGGTGGAGGCGGCGAAGAGGGTCCCCTCGGAGGACCTGGCGCGCGACCTGGACATCGCGTTGAAGACGGACGGGCACTTTCAACGGTTGTACCCGCTCGTCATCCATTACGCGTATCCGTCCTGGTTCCTGCCGTTCGTGGAACTGGAACGGATTGCCGTGTCCATCCGGTCGTTCCAGGGCCAGATCCTTCACGGCCTGTTGCAGACCGAGGACTACGCGCGCATCATCCTGGCCGCAGGCCGACCGGACAACCTCGACGATCTGCTGGCCGCCCGGATGACGAGGCAGTCGATCTTCGAACGCGAGGACCGCCCTCGCACCTGGTTCATCATCGACGAGTACGTCCTCATGCGGCACATCGGCGGTGAGGCCGTGATGCGTGCCCAGTTCGAGCATCTGCTGGAGGCGGGCCAACATCCCCGCACGGTAATCCAGTTGATCCCCCGCGCGATTGCCGCGCATCCTGGGCTGAAAGGTCCGTTCACAGTTCTCGGGTTCGACGAGGGCGAGGATGTGCTTCACGTGGACGGCTTCTCGCAGGGACGGACAACCGCAGACCATGCCGAAGTGGCCGAGGCGGACCGCACCTATGATCTGCTCAGGGCGATGGCCCTGTCACCCGACGCGTCGGCCGAGTTGATCGGCAGGCACCTGAAGGAGCTAGGCACATGATCAGCGCGAGCGAACTGCCCGTTGCATGGCGCAAGAGCAGCTACAGCAGCCCCAACGGCGGCGAGTGCCTCGAAGTCGGGGACGGTATCGCCAGCGTCGTCCCCGTCCGAGACTCCAAGGCGCCCCATGGGCCCGCCATCCTCTTCGCCTCGGCCGCCTGGGCCCCCTTCCTCGCTGAGGTCAAGGGGAAGTAGGCACCGGACGGAACCCTCCAGTGACCCCGCACTCCCTGGCGTTCTACGTGGACGTCGTCACCACCGGCACCGTGCTCGGCGTGGGCGGCCCCGCGGATTCTCCCGAGCAGGTCGCCAATGCCCAGCATGTGCCTCGGCTACGGCTTCGTCGAGTTCTTCTGGGACCGTGCTTCCGCCGACGACCCCTGGTCGGGCCACCACTTCACCCTCCAGCTGCACCGGCTCGCGCACCGGAACCGCACCGACGTCCACGACGTACTTCGTGCCCGGTACGGGCGGTTCACCCCCAGGCTCCGGTTCGAGAAGTTGCAGCGTCTGCTGACGCGGCGCGGCGTGCCCCTGGTGGAGATCCCCGAGATCACGGGGACCGGTCCGTATTTCCATACGTTCTGGCAGCCCGACTCCCGTGTGGCCATCACCGTCATCGGCACCTACGGCGAGCACGAAACGCCGGACAATCTGCGGGTGGGCGACGTGTACAGCGTCCACGGCCCACTGCGTGCCGAGGAAGTCGCGTGGCGGAAGGCACAGGTTCAGGAACCGGTCTAGCGAGCGTTAGCGAGTGCTCGCCGTTGGTGATAGTCACGGCGAAATCAGCGAGATCATGATTTCCATCATCCTGGAAACGGCCGCGTGATGATGTCGATTCTCACTGTGCGCCAACATCGCCTCCACCCCCGAGCAGTCGGGCTGCTCAACCGCGCTTTGAAACGGCATCGCCTCCAAACTGCCACATTTCATAGTTTCCACATTCTGCCGTGATCTCGGCCGTTTCCTGAGCCGCAGTGAGGAAGTCGTCGACCACTGGCGAGGTGCGCGATGCCGCCACAGCGAGGCAGACCTGGTCGGGTGCCAGATCCGGGATGGGCACATAGATGATGTTCGGATGTGAGTAGAACACGGTCGCCGAACGGGCCAGGAACGAGATGCCCCGGCCGGCCGCGACATGCTCGAGCGTCTCGTCCACCCCGCGCACCAGGTACCCGGCGTTGGGGTGCGGGCGCCTGGTGGGCTGCGTGCTCGGGTCGGCATGCCAGACCAGTGGTTCGCCGGCCAGGTCGGCCTCGGTGACCTCCTCCTTGCCGGCCAACCGGTGGCCGGCGGGCAGCACCGCCACCCGCGGCTCGGTGTACAGCGGGGTGACACGCAGGCCGTCCCGTCGATAGGCAGCCGCACATAGCCGACGTCGATGCGGCCGTCGAGCAGCATCGGGGCCTGGTCGTCCCCTTCGATCCGCTGCACGTCCACGACCACGTCCGGGTGCCGGGCCTCGAACGCCCGCGCCGCCGGGACAACCGGGATGCCGGCCCGGAAACCCACCGTCAGCCGCCGGCTGCCACGGGCGGCCACGGACACCCGGCGGCGGACCGCGTGCGCGGAGGCGAGCAGCGGACCGGCGTCGTCGAGCAGTTGTCGGCCCGCGTCGGTCAGCGCTACGCCGTGGCGATCCCTGGTGAACAGCGAGGCGCCGAGATCCTGCTCGAGCGCGCGGATCTGCCGGCTGAGCACCGGCTGCGCGATATGCAGCTCATCGGCGGCGCGGCCGAAGTGCAACCGATCGGCCACGGCGACGAAGTAACGCAATTTGCGCAAGTCCAGATCCATGGCATCTCCCAGTCCGGTGATGCCTTCAGGGTATCACCGCCGTTAAAAGAGGTCTTGGACACCCACTCAGGCCAATGACAACCTGAACAGGTACCTAATGGGGCCGAAGCGAATTCGGCATGAGAATTCGGATACCCATCAATTCAACGGAGTGATCGTGGGAAAGCTCGATGGCAAGGTAGCGGTGATCACCGGCGGATCCACCGGCATGGCACTGGCCGGCGCCAAACTGTTCGTCGAGGAAGGAGCGCACGTCTTCATCCAGGCCCGGCGGCAGGAAGCACTGGACGACGCCGTCAAGCTGATCGGCCGCAACGTCACCGCCGTCCAGGGTGACGCGGCCGAACTGGACGACCTGGACCGCTTGTACGACACCGTCAAGCGGGAAAAGGGCTCGATCGACGTGCTGTGGGCCAGCGCCGGGATGGGCGAACCCGCCGTCCTCGGCGAGATCACCGAGGAACAGTTCCACCGCGCATTCTGGCTCAACGCGCGCGGCACCCTGTTCACCGTGCAGAAGGCACTGCCGCTGATCAACGACAACGGCTCGATCCTCATGACCGGATCCAACGCCTCCCTCGGCGCCTTCCCCGGCTGGAGCCTCTACGCGGGAAGCAAAGCCGTCCAGCAGGCCTGGGCCCGCGTCTGGCTCAACGAACTGCGCGACCGCAGGATCCGGGTCAACGTCCTGACCCCCGGTCAGGTCGCCACCGCCAAACAGGAAGAACTGTTCGACGAGGCAACCAAGGCCACATTCGAGTCCCTCATCCCCCGCGGAAAGATGGGCCGCCCCGATGAAATCGCGACCGTCGCCCTGTTCCTCGCCTCCGACGACTCCAGCTACGTCAACGGCCTGGAACTGGTCACCGACGGCGGCACCACCGCCATCTGAACCACACACAACAGGAAGAGAGCACACCTGATGAGCAGCATCACCCTCATCGGTACGGGGAACATGGCCCGTACCATCGGCACGCTCGCGGTGGCGGGCGGCAACACCGTCGAGGTCATGGGACGCGATCAGTCCAAGGCCGATGACCTGGCCAAGACTCTGGGCGGCGGCGCGACGACGGGCAAGTGGGGCGCCGTCCCGGCCGGGGACATCGTCATCACGGCCCTGTTGTCCGACGGTGTCGTTCCGGTCGTCGCCGAGTACGGAGACGCCCTCGCGGGCAAGGTCGTCGTCGACATCAGCAACCCGTTCAACGCCACGTTCGACGGACTGGCCCACAGCGAGGAGACCTCGATCGCGCAGGAAGTCGCCAGGGTGGCCCCGGCCGGCGCCAGCGTGGTGAAGGCGTTCAACACCATCTTCCGTAATGTCCTGGAGAAGGGCCGCCCCAACGTCTTCATCGCTGGCGACAATGCGCAGGCCAAGGCGGGCGTGGCGGCATTCATCGAGAGCCTCGGGCTGCGCCCGCTGGACGTCGGCGGCCTGAAAATGGCGCACTGGCTGGAAGGAATGGGCCTGGTCACGATGGGGCTCGCCGGCAACGGGGTTGGCCACTGGGACTTCGCCCTCGGCGTCAACGAATTCACCGGCTGAGCCCCCGGGGCCGAGCAGTCGGCGAACAGGGCGCCGTCCGCCCTGATAGTGGTTGATGGATCACCGACCCGCTGATGTCGGATATCGCCGTCCCGGTCCGGATCGGACGTCATGGCACATCCGAACGCGCGCAGACCCAACCTGGTGAACCTATGCGGTCACAACACTAGGAACCGGCCTGAGCAACCGTCGCGCACAACTCCTCCAGCGCCCCCGCCCACCCATGCTCCGCCGGTGTCCCGTACCCGACGACCAGCGCGTCGGTCCGCTCGACGGTCGACTCGGGGTGACGGTAGAGGTCGAGCCCGTGCACCGCCAGTCGCCGCCGTGCCGCTGCCCGTACGACCGACTCCTCGGTGCCGGGCGGGAGTTGGAGGACCGCGTGCAGACCGGCCGCGATGCCGGTCGCGCGGACCTGGGGTGCTCTGGCAGCCAGGGCCGCGACCAGCGCGTCCCGTCGACGCCGGTAACGCAGCCGGGCGGCGCGCACCTGACGGTCGTACGCACCCGAGTCGATGAACTCGGCGAGGGTCAGTTGATCGAACACCCCGCAGGACCAGTCGATCCGACCCTTCGCCGCGACGACCTCCCCGACGAGGGACGGCGGCAGCACCAGCCAGCCCAGCCGCAGCCCGGGCGCCAGCGACTTGCTCGCCGTACCGAGATACACCACCCGGTCGGGGTCCAGCCCCTGGAGCGCGCCCACCGCCTGCCGGTCGTAACGGAACTCCCCGTCGTAGTCGTCCTCCAGGATCAGCCCGTCCCCGCGCCGCGCCCAGTCCACGACGGCGGCCCGCCGGTCGGGATGCAGCGACTTGCCGATGGGGAACTGGTGGGCGGGCGTCAGCAACACGGCCCGTACGTCAGCCAGTTCCCCTTCCTCTCCCGTCAACTCCTCGGTACGGGTGCCCAGTTCGTCGAGGCCGAGCGGTACCGTCCGTAGCCCCGCGCGCTCCAACAGCCGCCAGTGGGCGTCCAGTCCGTACGACTCCAAGGCCAGTGAGGTGAGCCCCCGGGCGTGCAGGACCCCACCCAGCAGCATCAGCCCGTGCACGAAGCCGGAGCAGATGACGATCCGGTCGGGGTGGGCGCGGACGCCCCGGGCGCGGGCCAGATAGCCGGCCAGGGCGGTACGGAGTTCCACGCGTCCGCGCGGGTCGGAGTAGCCGAGGGCGTCGTTGGGGGCGCTGGTCAGGGCGCGGCGGGATGCCTTGAGCCAGGCGGCGCGGGGGAAGAGGGAGAGGTCAGGGCTGCCCGGGATCAGGTCGTGCACCGGCGGGAACGGTGAACGCGGATGCCGGGTCGGCCCGGCGGACGGGCGGGGTACGGTCCGCTCCGCCACGCTGGTGCCCGAGCCCTGGCGGGCGGTGAGCCAGCCCTCGGCGACCAGGTCGGCGTACGCGTCGGCGACCGTGTTGCGGGCGATGCCGAGGTCTGCGGCGAGGGAGCGGGAGGAGGGCAGGCGGGTACCGGGCGCCAGCCTGCCGCCGCGCACGGCTTCCCGGATCGCGTCCGTCAGCCCCCGGCGCACGCCGGTACCGGCTGGTTCTAGATGAAGGTCGACCCCCGAAGTGGCCCAGGATTCAGCCATGAAAATGGACCATACCCTTGGGCTACTGGCCACCTAGAGTCGTTGGCATGACCACCGATGAGAAGACCCCCCGTCTCCCCTGGGCCGATCTCGCCCCCGACGTCTTCAAGGCCATGATCCGGCTGGACTCGGCGGCCAGACAGGGCCTCGACCCGGTCCTCTGGGAGCTGGTGAAGATCCGGGCCTCGCAGATCAACCACTGCGCCTACTGCCTCGACATGCACACCAAGGACGCGCTCGCGGCGGGCGAGAGCGTGGAGCGGATCGTCCAGCTCAGCGCGTGGGAGGAGTCGGCGCACTTCTACACGGAGAAGGAGCTGGCGGCGCTCCGGCTGACCGAGGCGGTGACCGTCCTGACCGACGGCTTCGTCCCGGACGCGGTCTACGAGCACGCCGCCCGCCACTTCGAGGAGGCGGAACTGGCCCACCTGATCGCCGGGATCACGGTCATCAACGCCTGGAACCGCTTCGCGGTGACGACCCGTATGGTCCCCGGCCACTACAAGCCGGGCCAGTACGCGACCGGCGGCGCCAAGTGAGCGTGGACGTCTTCCGAGCCCTGCACCAACACCGCCTGCCCGACGACCCGTTGATCCTGCCCGGCCCCTGGGACGCGGTCAGCGCACGGGAGTTCGCCGCCGCCGGGTTCCCCGCGCTCGCGACACCCAGCGCCGGGATCGCGGCCTCGCTCGGGTACGAGGACGGGGCCACGCCCGCCGACGAGATGTTCGCGGCGATCGCACGCATCGCGCGGGCCGTGGACGTACCCGTGTCGGCGGACGTGGAGGACGGATACGGCCTGGCGCCAAGGGAGTTGGTGGACCGACTGCTGACCGCGGGCGCCGTCGGCTGCAACCTGGAGGACTCCCACGCGGGCGTCCTGGCCGACCCGCACGCCCACGCCGACCGGCTCGCAGAGGTACGGGACGCGGCGGGCGACCGGCTCTTCGTCAACGCCCGCGTCGATACGTTCGTATACGGCGACCAGACCCCCGAACAGGCCATCGAGCGGGCCGCGTTGTACGTGGCGGCCGGCGCGGACTGTGTGTACCCCATCGAGGCACCGCTCGCCGCACTTCCGCTGCTGCGGTCAGCCATCAGCGGTCCGCTCAACGTCTTCGCCACACTCGACGGCCCCTCCCCGGCCGAACTGGGCACCCTGGGCGCCACCCGAGTCACCTTCGGCCCGGGCTTCCTGCACTGGACGGCGGAGGCGCTGCGGGGGAGAGCGGCGGGGTTCATCGCGGGCGGAAGCGGGGCGGGGCCCGGGACCGAGGCCTGAACCGCGGCCGGACCCGGGACCGAGGCCTGAAGCAGGGCCGGACTCAGGCAGGCGCAGGCCCCTCGCCGACACCCTCGCCCTGCCCCCGTCCATCCTCCTCGCCCCGTCCCTCCTCCTGGCCCCGAACCTGCCCCCCGCCCGGCCCCTCCACCTGACCCGGAACCTGCCCCGTCACCCTCTCCTTCGCCGCCTCCTTCGCCTTCCTCCTCCCCTCTCGTACCGCCGTTCGGCGTGCCTCCTCCGCCTCCCAGCGGCGTTTCAGTTCCAGGGTGCGTTCGCTGAGCGGGGCCGGTTCGTCGTCCTCCTCCTTCCACAGGCCCTTCGCCTTCAGCTCGCGGGTCTGGACCTCGACCGGCGGTTCCGGGTCGAAGTCGGAGGGGCGCGGGCCCTCGGGGCCGTCGGGGCCGACCCTGATCAGGCGTTCGACGCGGGTGACGCGGTAGCGGATGCCGTCGACGGTCGCGACGTTCAAGCGCTTCTCGTCGACTCGGTCGGCGATCAGGGCGTACTCCGCGGCCTTCTTCTCGCTCAGCCGGAGCGTGAAGGGGGCCATCACGCGCAGCCAGTACGCCAGGGAGTCCCGCGCGCCCTGGGGTGTGGAGTCGGAGGCGCCGGGGTTGTGCGCCCGCCAACTCCCGTCCACCCGCTCGGAGATCATGTAGACGGCGGGCAGCAGCACCCCGCCCGGGTGGGTGTGCAGCGCCCGCCGCGCCTCGTCGCGAACCGCCTGCGGCGCACCCGGGGCGATGCCCACGAACTGGATCAGGTCCAGCTTGAGGATGCCGTCGGACAGCCCGGTACCGGTGACGGGATCGACCACGAAACCCTTCGTACGCGGCCCCACCTTGTACGCCTCGCCGACCTCCGCCGGGTCGGGGTCGGACGGGCGGGGTGGCTCGGGCCCGTTCGGCCCCATCCGGACGAAGCGTGAGGCGCGCACGATCCGGAATCTCTCGCCGCGGACCCGCAGGTCGTTCACGACCTCGCGGTCCATGCGCAGAGCCGCCGCCATCCACTTGCGCCGGGCGCCCTCGTCGCCCACCTTCTCGGCCTCGGTGGCCCGCAGCCGGAACACCGAGCCGAGCGAGTCCCGGGAGCCCTGCGGGGTGTCGCTGCCGTAGCCGAACAGCTCCCAGCCGCCCGCCTCGCGCTCCTTGGCATGGAAGAACTCGGGGATGCCCACCCCCATCAGGTCGGGGTACCGCATCGCGGCCTCTCCCGCCTCCTGCTCCGCGAAGGCCGCGATCGGGCCCTCCTGCGCGGTGACCCTGATCGTCAGATACGCCGGAACATCATCTCTGTAGTCGCCCATGCACTGAGCGTGCACACAAGGGAGTTGCCCGACACCGGGTTTCACCGAATTCGCGGGGCCCTGGCGTGGAACCCTGTGGAATCTCGCCGGTTCTTTGACTAAAGTCAAAGAAATCATGGACGACGCTGTGAACGATGTGAACACCCTCCGGCAGTTCAACCGGTACTTCACCCGCCGCATCGGCGCCCTCGACGACCACTACCTCGGCCAGGACCGGCCGCTCGGCGAGGCCCGGCTGCTGTTCGAGATCGCCGAGGCCGGGGACGGCGCCTCGCTGCGCGAGCTGCGCACCCGGCTCACCCTGGACGCCGGGTATCTGAGCCGACTGGTGCGCGCCCTGGACAGACAGGGGCTGGTCCGGCTGCGGGTGCATCCCGGGGACAGCCGGTCACGGGTCGTGGAGCTGACACCGGCCGGAGAGGCCGAGCTGACGGAGCAGAACCGCCGGGCCGACGCCCTGGCGGCGGGCCTCCTCGCCGGCCTCGACGACACCCGGCGCGGCGAACTGACCGCCGCCCTCGACACCGCCCGACGGCTGCTGCGCCTCGCGGCGATCACCGTCGAGACCGTCGACGGCGCGAGCCCCGACGCCCGCGCCTGCCTCGCCGCGTACGCCGCCGACATCGGCGAACGGTTCCCCGAGGGCTTCGATCCGGCTGCCCTCGTACCGCCGCACGAGGTGTCGGGCGACGCGGGCGCCTTCCTGGTGGCGTACGAGGAGGGGCGTGCCGTGGGCTGCGGGGCGCTGCGGCGGCTCGAACCGGGGGTCGGCGAGATCCGCCATGTCTGGGTGCACCCCGGGTCCCGCCGTCTGGGCCTCGCCCGGCGCCTCCTCGACGGCCTCGAACAGCAGGCCGCCGTACGGGACTTGACGGTCGTACGACTGGACACGCACGCGGTCCTCAAGGAGGCGCAGGCGATGTACCTGGCGTGCGGCTACACGGAGATCCCGCGCTACGACGACAACCCTTACGCGGGGCACTGGTTCGAGAAGAGGCTGTCCCCGGCGGCACCGGACGCACGCGGGCCCCGTCCGGCAGAAGCCTGAACGGGGCCCGGGAGAAGAGCGGTTGGGGCTGGTCCTGACTAGATGAGGCCGAGCGCGCGAACCGCCTCGCGCTCCTCCGCCAGCTCGGCCACGGAGGCGTCGATGCGGGCGCGGCTGAACTCGTTGATGTCCAGGCCCTGGACGATCTCGTACACGCCGTCCTTCGTGGTGACCGGGAAGGAGGAGATGATGCCCTCCGGGACGCCGTACGAGCCGTCGGACGGGATGCCCATGGAGGCCCAGTCGCCGTCGGCCGTGCCGTTGACCCAGGTGTGGACGTGGTCGATGGCGGCGTTGGCGGCGGAGGCGGCCGAGGACGCGCCACGGGCCTCGATGATCGCGGCGCCGCGCTTGGCGACGGTCGGGATGAAGTCCTCCGCGAGCCACTTCTCGTCGTTGACGACCTCGGCGGCGTTCTTGCCGGCGATCGTGGCGTGGAAGATGTCCGGGTACTGGGTGGCGGAGTGGTTGCCCCAGATGGTGAGCCGCTTGATGTCGGAGACGGTCGTGCCCGTCTTCTTCGCGAGCTGCGTGAGCGCGCGGTTGTGGTCGAGGCGGGTCATCGCGGTGAAGCGCTCGGCCGGTACGTCCGGAGCGGCGGCCTGCGCGATGAGCGCGTTGGTGTTGGCCGGGTTGCCGACGACGAGGACCTTGATGTCGTCCGCGGCGTTGTCGTTGATGGCCTTGCCCTGCGGCTTGAAGATGCCGCCGTTGGCCTCCAGGAGGTCACCGCGCTCCATGCCCTTGGTACGCGGGCGGGCGCCGACCAGCAGGCCCACGTTCGCGCCGTTGAAGGCCACGTTCGGGTCGTCCGTGATGTCGATGCCCTGGAGCAGCGGGAAGGCGCAGTCGTCCAGCTCCATGGCCGTACCCTCGGCGGCCTTGAGCGCCGGGGTGATCTCCAGGAGGCGGAGCCTGACCGGCACGTCCGCGCCGAGCAGCTGGCCGGAGGCGATGCGGAAGAGCAGGGCGTAACCGATCTGGCCGGCCGCGCCGGTGACGGTGACGTTCACGGGAGTGCGGGTCATGGCGTTCTCCGTATGACAGCTGGCGGTGGGGCGTCGCTGCCCCGGTTCGGATGATCGATCTCTTGGCATCAAGAGAGATCCGCCGTCAGGCTATCGCGCATCCGGGATCCCGGACGTCCGGGCCCCATGTGGCCCGCCCCACAGAGCCGCACCCACGGGCCGGGGAAGCGGCGGCCACCCGTCCGGGAGAGGTGTTGACGGGCGACCGCCGCCCGGGGACCGATCACGCCGGATCCCGTGGGGGTACTTCACCGCCTGCCCAGAACCGGGCCGGGCATTCCCCTCACATACCGATTGAACGCAATCCGGCGGAACGGACTCCGCCACACGAGGGGCATGACGCCCACACCTGCGGCGCGGGCCCGCACCTGCCGCGCGCGGCCCCGTCACCGCCGCGCGCGACTCACCCCCGCCGCGCGCGGCCCTGCCCCCCCTACTGCGTGCAGCCCTTCTCTCCGGTCGTCGCCAGGGTGACGCACGCCGTCGCGTCGCCCGCGTCCTTTACGGCCACCATCGGGGTGTACGCGTCGGTGTCCGTGTCGACCGCGCCGGTCTGCTTCGCGCCGCCGGAGGCGGTGACGTCGACCTTGTCGCCGGGGGCCGCCTGGGTGATGCGCGCCCAGGCCGCCTGGCAGGTCTTGCTGTAGCGGACCTCGACGAGCGTGGTGCCGACGGTGACGCTGTTGGCGGTCTGCGCCAACTCGCCGCCGCAGCCCATGTTCTCCGGGTCCTGGCCGGTGCACGCGTCGCCGCTGCACTCCACCCCGACCGGCAGGTCGGGATCGGTGCCGGCCGACGTGGTCGGGGACGGGCTCGGCTTGCTCGCCGCCGGTGTGTCGTCCCCCTGGTTGGTGAAGAACAGGGCCGCCGCGACCACCACCGACGCCCCCACGACGCCCGCAAGGAACATCGTGAGCCGCCGCTTGCGCCGCGAACCGCCTGAGCCACCGGAGCCACCGGGATCGCCGCTGCCGCCCGGCCTGGCGTCCTGCGGGCCACCGCCGGGCGTCGGTACGGGCGTACCGGGAGTCCAAGGCGTCCCGCCCGAATATCCGGGCACCCCCGACGCCCCGGACACACTGGGCGATCCCGAGGGCGGGGTGGCCGTGCGCCCCCCGGCGCCGCCCCTCGCCGCCGGCCCCTGATACCCGGCCAGGCCCCAGGAGTTGCCCTCGGCCGAGGCCGAACTCGCGGAGCCGGCCGAGCCGGCGGAAGAGGTGGAACTGGCAGAACTCACGGAGCCTGCAGAACTCACGGAGCCTGCGGAACTCGCGGAACTCACCGAGCCGCCGGAGGCACCGCCCCGCGCCGCACCCGCCCGTACGTCGCCCACCGAGTCCCGGGTCTCCGGGGTCGGCTGTGGCGGCACGGTCGGGGAGACACCGGCGGGGCCGGCGATCCCCGGAGTCACCGTCGCGCTCCGGGCGGCCCGCCCGTTCTTGCCGCTCCCGTTCTTCGTGTCGGCGGCAGGCGCCCCGAACTCCCCGAGCGCGGCGCGCGCCTGGGAGATCCGGATCGCCTCCATGGTCATGTCGTGACGCATCTCCGAGCGGCTCCAGGCGCGCTCGGCCAATTCCCACATCGTCGTCAGATGAACGGGATTGGTGTTGGTGACCTCGGCCAGGGCGACGATCGCGCCCTTGGGTGCGAGAAGACGGCCGTTGAGATATCGCTCCCAGGACGTCTTGCTGTAGCCCGTGCGGTCGGCCACCGCCGCGATGTTCAGGCCGCTGCGGTCCACGAGCCTGCGCAGTTGGCTCGCGAACTCCTTGACCTGCGGATCGAGATCATCCGGCAAGGCCCTCCAACGAGGCATAGCTTCCCCCCTCATTCCCCCCGGTCGTGCTGGCTGTTCTCCCGTGCGTAGTGCCGTGGATCCCTCGCCGAGTCTGTTCTTGAGTGTCTTGGCTACCCAAACGGATGCACCCATTCAGGATCTCGGTTCCCGGGGTGGGGGCGCACGGGAGCATTGTCAGGCCTGGAGGTGCACCGTTGCACGCCCCTGGCTTGCGGTCCAGTGTTCCACCGGTAGCCCTCCCGGCCGGACAGAACCCCTGGATGGTGCACGGGACGCCCCGGACCGTCCCGATTGCCCACATTAGCCGTGACGCGTTGCGCGCCGGTTGCAATTCCTCGAACTTATCGACACATCGCCACACAGAAAGCACAAGAGCGGTCACACCGGACGCAGTGTTGTCACATTCCCCCAGCGGCCTCAACCAAAAGCGACAGCGCCGACCACTGCGAGCAACCCGAGGGCCAGCACGAGGAGTACGGCGACGAGCAGCACGCGCCGGGAGGAGTCCCCGGAGGCCCGGGCGTCCCTCGCGTCCCCGGCGGACTCGGACTCGACCCACCACGGAAGAGTGGGCACCTCCTCCTCGTACACCCCGTACACCCCGTCCTGCCGCGCCGACTCCGCGACCGGCGCCGGTGGCCGGGGCCAGACCTGGACCGCCAACTCCCAGCGGACTCCGAAGCGTTCGGCGTCCGCCGGGGTGAGCCCCGCGACCCGGCACAGCGCGGCTATCGCCTGCCGGGGCGGCGGCTGGGTCGCGTTGAGGTACCGCTGCCAGGAGGACTTGCTGTACGCGGTGCGCGCGCCGAGCGCGGCCAGGCTGAGCCCGGTGCGGTCCTTGAGACCCCGCACCTGCTCCACGAAGTGCCGCACCTCCGGCGGCAGATCGTCCGGCAGCGGCTGCCAGGCGCTCATCGCGCATCCTCCTCGGCATTCGTCGACCTTCGTCGGCGTACGTCGGCGCACCACGGCCGATCCGAGGCATTTGACGGCGTCGGACGGCGGGTCGGTTCCCGCCGGGGCCGACGTGCGCCTACAGACCGCCGTGGCTGCGGATCGTGTAGTGCAGGGTGTCGTCCAGGAACGGGATCTCCAGCCAGGGTTTCGGCTGCGCCATCATCGACAGCAGCACGATGGCCGTGCCCAGCACCGTGTACGTGACCATGTCCGTGAACCGGGACCGTACGGCGAGCATCCCGACGTCCGGCATCACCCAGCGCAGCACCGCACCGGCCAGCAACGCGGCCCCGATCAGCAGCGTCCCGTACCGGAACACATCCAGCGCGGTCAGCAACAGCCCGAGCCCGACCGCACTCAGCACGGCCAGGATCGGCCACTGCCGAGCGGGCGCCGACGCATCCCCGGGAGCCGCCCTGCCACCGCCCTCGGGCCGCGCGGTGTCCCGAGTGAACAGCGGAAACCGCCGCGTAGTACGCCGGGGCCGCCCCGCGGCATCGGGCGCGCTGACGGGGTCCACGGCACCGTTCGAGTCCACGGCACCGTCCGACTCGGCGCCACCACCCGAGCCGACGGCACCGGCCCGGTCACCCGCCCCCGACGCTCCCTCGGACTCGGACTCGGGCACCACACCGTTCCTGGAGGCCCCGCCAGAACTGGACGCCCCGCCGAACTCCCGCACCCCAGCCGCCTCGATGCCACCGGCCCGGTCGCCCAACTTGGACACTCCCTCGGACTCGGGCACCACACCACCCCCGGACACCCCACCAGAACTGGACGCCGCCCTGCCGAACTCCCGCACCCCAGCCACCTCAGACGCCCCCGCCCGGTCACCCGCCCCCGACGCTCCCCCGGACTCGGGCACCACACCACCCCCCGACACCCCGCCAGAATCCGGCACCCCGCCGAAATCACGCACCTCAGCCGACTCGGACGCCCCTGCGTCGGTCGTACCGCCGCCGAAGGTTCCGCGTCCGCTCTCCGGCCCCCGCCGGTCCTCCGCCTCAGGCGACACTTCGCTCCGCCGCCTCGACCACGTTGACGAGCAGCTGGGCGCGGGTCATCGGGCCGACTCCGCCGGGGTTCGGGGAGATCCAGCCGGCGACCTCGGTGACGCCCGGGTGGACGTCGCCCACGATCTTGCCCTCGGCGGTGCGTGAGACGCCGACGTCGAGGACGGCGGCGCCCGGCTTCACGTCCTCGGGGCGGACGAGGTGGGCCGAGCCGGCCGCGGCGACGATGATGTCGGCGCGGCGGAGGTGGGCGGCCAGGTCACGCGTACCCGTGTGGCACTGCGTCACCGTCGCGTTCTCGCTGCGGCGGGTGAGGAGAAGGGGCATGGGGCGGCCGATCGTCACGCCGCGGCCAACGACCACCACCTCCGCGCCCTTGATCTCCACGCCGTGCGCGCGGAGGAGGGTGAGGATGCCGTTGGGGGTGCAGGGGAGGGGGGCCGGCTCGTTCAGGACGAGGCGGCCGAGGTTCATCGGGTGGAGGCCGTCCGCGTCCTTGTCCGGGTTCATCAGTTCGAGGACGCGGTTCTCGTCGATGCCCCGGGGGAGGGGCAGCTGGACGATGTAACCCGTGCAGGCCGGGTCCTCGTTCAGCTCGCGGACCGCCGCCTCGATCTCCTCCTGCGTGGCCGTGTCGGGCAACTCGCGCTGGATGGAGGCGATGCCCACCTGCGCGCAGTCACGGTGCTTGCCGGCGACGTACTTCTGACTGCCGGGATCCTCACCCACCAGGATCGTGCCGAGGCCGGGCGTCACACCCTTCTCCTTCAGCGCCGCCACGCGGGCGGTCAGATCGGACTTGATCGCGGCTGCGGTGGCCTTGCCATCGAGAATCTGGGCGCTCATACCCACATCCTCGCGGATGACCGCCTCCCGGTTCCAATCCGGGTGCCCTACGACCTGATACGCATGATCGCGGATGTTGCACTTGCACAACACATGCACTAGGCGGCTGGACAAGTATGAGCGAACTAAAGAACGATAAAAAGCTGAGCAGCACAGTGCCGCGGGCAGGGCCGGGGGGCGTACCGCATCTGCATCACCTTCCTCCGTTCGGTGCCTCGCGTCGTCCCCGCACTTGACGCAAACGGAGGAAGACCCGCCATGAGTTTCGGCGACCCGAACAACCCCTACGGCCCGCCCCAGCAGCAGCCCCAGCAGCCGGCGCCCGGCTACGGCTACCCCCAGCAGACCCCGCCCCAGCAGCCCGGTTACGGCTACCCGGCGGCCCCGCCGCTCGGCCAGCAGGCGTACGGACAGCCCGGCTACGGCGGCTACCCCGGCGGCCCGCTCACGATGCCGGGCAACGTCAAGGCCGCCCGCGTGATGCTCTACGTCATCGCGGGCTTCCAGGTGATCGGCGCGATCCTCATCGCGCTGTCCGCCGTCGCGATCAGCGCCGCGAAGAACGACGAGCAGCTGAAGGACGACGTCGACTTCCAGCAGCTCGCCGACTACTCGGCCGGCGCCCTGTGGGCCGTCACCGCGATCGTCCTCGCCTGGGGCGTCTTCGCGATCGTCCTGGGCACGAAGTTCAGCAGCGGCGGCAGCGGCATCCGTATCACCACCATGGTGTTCGCGATCATCACCGCCGTCCTCGGCATCTACCCGTTCATAGTGGTCGGCCTGGTGCACACCGTCCTCGGCATCCTCATCGCGGTGTTCGTCGGCAAGTCCGAGGGCGCGGCCTGGTTCAACCGGGCGAAGTACCCCGCGGCACACCAGTAAGCACGGGGCGTCGGCGAGTTCACGCCATTCACCGTCAAGGGCCGTGTCTCACCCGCACACACAAGGGGAGACACGGCCCTGGTGCGTCGCCCTACCCTGGCTCCGAAAGCTGCGAGGCCCGGGGAGACGCACCTTGTACAGCATCATCGTGGTACCTCCGCCGACCACGGAGGACGAGCGACGAAACACCCGATTCCGGCTCGCGCCCGGCGAACGCCTCACGTTCGGCCGGTCCGCGACCGACAACGACCTGGAGATCCCGCACGAGGGTGTCTCCCGCGCCGCCGGTGAGATCACCGCGCAGGGCGCCTTCTGGATACTCAGCAACCACAGCGGGTCCCAGACGTACGTCGTCGAGAACCCGGAGGGCGCGGGCGAGCACATCAAGGTGGGCCCGGGGCGGCTGGACGCGCCGATCCCCTTCGAGTTCTCCCGGATCGTGCTCCCGGCGGCCGGCGATCTGCTCCCGATCGAGGTGTGGGCACCGCGCCACGACTACCGCGACCCGTCCGCAGGACCGACCGGCGCCACAACGGCCCCCGCCTTCTCCGTCGACCGCACGAAGCGCTACTTCGCGGTCCTGGCCGCCCTCTGCAAGCCCCGCCTGCGCGGCGCCCCGCACGCGCCGCTGCCGAGGGTCGACCAGGTCGTCGACCAGCTGCGCCCCAACTGGCCCGCCGCCTCCCGCACTTCGGTGCAGTGGAACATCGACTACCTGGCCGTCAACTCCTCGGCCGTGAACGCGACCGAGCTTGTGCACTCGGTTGCGTTCACACGGGCCTGTTGACAAAGGCCCACACCGAGTGTGCGCGGTTGCGCGCGTTGACCCCGGCGACGTGGTCGGCGGGGTCAACAAGGCCACATCGACGACAACGAAAATGGTCCCGGTCGGACCGGTTGGCCCACTCGGTGTGCCCACAGCGCGGACAGCGCTGCGAGGTATAGGCCGGATCGATCCCCGGACGCCCGGCCTTCGCCTGTGCCGTGCGGGCGGTGCAGGCGTCGGCGACCTTCTTCACCACCCGCACCGCGGGCTGTGCGGAGAGCCCGAAGCGGGCCTTGACCTCGGCGTACAGCAGCTTCTGCAACCCGTTGCGATCCTTCACGCCGCGCTTGAAGCCCACCTGGGCGACGTGGTCGGCGGCCCGGTTGCAGGCGCGCGGTGTCGCCTCAAGCGCCGCCGCCTGTACGGGCGTCGGCAGCAGCTTCACCTGCACCACCAGCTTCATGAGACCCGACGGTACGACCGCGACTCACACGTCCACACGAATCCCGGACGCGTGCACGCGAACCAGTGGCCAACCGGCCATGCGTTCACCGGCAACATCGGCCCGTGGGTCAGCGCGTACCGCGTCACCACGTAGTACGCACGCACGACCGTGGCCTCCGGCCCCCTCGGGGAGGGCCGGAGGCCACGGTCGGTTCAACCGCGCTCAGTGGAAGAAGTGCCGCGTCCCCGTGAAGTACATCGTGACGCCCGCCTTCTTCGCGGCCTCCACGACCAGCTCGTCCCGGACCGAACCACCCGGCTGCACCACGGCCTTGACGCCGGCGGCCGTCAGGATCTCCAGGCCGTCCGGGAACGGGAAGAACGCGTCCGAGGCCGCGTACGAACCCCGGGCCCGCTCCTCGCCCGCCCGCTCGACCGCCAGCTTCGCCGAGTCGACGCGGTTGACCTGGCCCATGCCGACGCCGACGGAGGCGCCGTCCTTGGCGAGGAGGATCGCGTTGGACTTGACGGCCCGGCACGCCTTCCAGGCGAAGGAGAGTTCCGCCAGCTCGGACGCGGACAGCGCCTCGCCCGTCGCGAGCGTCCAGTTGGCCGGGTCGTCGCCGTCGGCCTGGAGGCGGTCGGTCACCTGGAGGAGCACACCGCCGTCGACGGGCTTGACCTCGACGGGGTTGGCGGGCGCGCCGGCCGCCTTGAGCACGCGGATGTTCTTCTTCTTGGCGAGCGCTTCGAGGGCGCCCTCCTCGTAGTCCGGCGCGACGATGACCTCGGTGAAGATCTCGGCGACCTGCTCCGCCAGCTCCTTGCTGACCGGCCGGTTGACGGCGATCACGCCGCCGAACGCCGACAGCGGGTCGCACGCGTGTGCCTTGCGGTGTGCCTCGGCGACGTCCGAACCGACCGCGATCCCGCACGGGTTGGCGTGCTTGATGATCGCGACACAGGGCTCGGCGTGGTCGTACGCGGCACGGCGCGCGGCGTCCGTGTCCGTGTAGTTGTTGTACGACATCTCCTTGCCGTGCAGCTGCTCGGCCTTGGCGAGACCGCCACCCGTCCCGTCGACGTACAGCGCGGCGGGCTGGTGCGGGTTCTCGCCGTAGCGGAGGGTGTTCTCGCGCTCCCAGGTGGCGCCGAGGAAGTCGGGGAACTGCGACTCGTCGACGGGGGCGTACGAGGACGCGAACCAGGAGGCGACCGCCACGTCGTACGACGCCGTGTGCTGGAAGGCCTCCGCGGCGAGCCGCTTGCGGGTGGTGAGGTCGAAGCCGCCGGTCTGTACGGCGCTCAGGACGTCGGCGTAGCGCGCCGGGCTGGTGACCACGGCCACCGACGGGTGGTTCTTGGCCGCCGCGCGGACCATCGACGGACCGCCGATGTCGATCTGCTCCACGCACTCGTCGGGCGAGGCGCCGGAGGCGACCGTCTCGCGGAACGGGTAGAGGTTGACGACGACCAGGTCGAAGGGCTCGACGCCCAGTTCGGCGAGCTGGTCGCGGTGGTCCTCCAGGCGCAGGTCGGCGAGGATGCCCGCGTGCACCTTGGGGTGCAGGGTCTTGACCCGGCCGTCCAGGCACTCGGGGAATCCGGTCAGCTCCTCGACCTTGGTGACGGGGACGCCGGCGGCGGCGATACGCCCGGCGGTCGACCCGGTCGAGACCAGCTCCACGCCCGCCTCGTGCAGGCCGCGTGCGAGGTCTTCGAGGCCCGTCTTGTCGTAGACGCTGACGAGCGCCCGTCGGATGACCCGCTTGTTGCTCTCGGCCGTGACAGTGATGTCGGCGGTCACTGGATAACTACCTTTCGTCCCTCAATGCGATAGCCGTTGCGGGCGAGCCGCCCCACGACATCGACGAGCAGCCTTCGCTCGACTTCCTTGATGCGCTCGTGCAGAGCGCTCTCGTCGTCCTCGTCCCGGATCTCCACCACGCCCTGAGCGATGATCGATCCGGTGTCGACGCCGTCGTCGACGAAGTGGACGGTGCAGCCGGTGACCCTGACGCCGTACGCGAGCGCCTCGCGCACGCCGTGGGCCCCCGGAAAACTGGGCAGCAGGGCGGGATGCGTGTTGACGAAGCGCCCGCCGAACAGGGCCAGGAACTCCTTGCCCACGATCTTCATGAACCCGGCGGACACGACCAGATCGGGTTCGTACGCGGCCACCGCCCCGGCGAGTGCCGCGTCCCACTCGGCCCGGGTCGCGTGGTCCTTCACCCGGCACACGAAGGTCGGCAGCCCGGCCCGCTCCGCGCGCGCGAGGCCCTCGATGCCGTCCCGGTCGGCCCCGACAGCGACGATCTCGGCCCCGTAGGCCCCGGCGCCGACGGCCTCGATGGCGTCGAGGAGCGCCTGAAGATTCGTACCGGATCCGGAGACCAGCACGACAAGGCGCTTGGCAGCACTGGTCATGGGCTTGGCGGCCTGGGACTCGGCCACGGCGGGGCCCTTTCTCGGGGGAGCGTTTGTGCGGTCGTACGAATGCTTCGCGCCCCCGGATACGGGGAAGTCTACGAAGCGGCCGACCGCCAGCAACGATACCGGCACACCGGACAGCCCCCACGGGACGGGGGCGTGGCCGGAAGGTAGCGTCTGGGAGGGGCCGGTCCGGGAACGCGCTCGTCATACGGTGCGTTCACTGGGTGACGGCTCACGCCGAAACAGCCCTTGCTCCAACCGAAGCTGTAATCAACAAGGGGAAGACGCTCACTTGATGTCGGACCGCAGCCTGCGACTCCTCACGCTCACCCCGCAGTCGGTGCTGCTGCGGGAGCGCCCCGCGTCGCCGCCCGACGCGCCCTCGGGCAAGAAGAACGGCGACCAGGGAGACACCGGTGCGACCGGCGACGGGCAGGAGAGCGCGGCCCAGGACGACAACCCGTTCGCCCCGCCGCCCGAGGGCACCCCGGACAAGCCCTGGCAGCCCCGGCGTCCGGCGGGCGACGACTCGTCCGGCGACGGGTCCGCCAGCGGGTCCGGCGGTGGTCACTCCCCGTGGGGCAACCAGTGGAGCGACCGGCAGCCCGGCCGTTCCCCGGGCGGCTTCGGCGACCGCTCCGGCCGTCAGGGCGGACAGGGCGGCCCCGAGGGACCGGGCGACGGCCAGGGCTCCAACCCGCGCTGGGACCCGACGGACCCGGCCCAGCGCCGCGCACGGTACGCACTGCTGTGCGGCATGTGGGCCTTCTTCTTCGCCCTCTTCAGCTGGCCGTACGTGGCACTGCTGCTCGGCGCGCTCGCCCTGCACTGGGGCATCAGCGCCCTGCGCGCCAAGCCCCGAACCCCGAACCCGGACACCCCGGCGCCGACGCAGGGCCCGGGCAGCGGCCGGCAGCAGCGGACGGCCGCGATCAGCGGCCTGGTCACGGCATCCCTGGCCCTCGCCATGGTCGCCGTGACTTTCAGCCTCCAGTTCGTCTACCGCGACTACTACACGTGCACGAACGACGCCCTCACCAACACCGCGAAGAAGGCCTGCGACGACCTTCTCCCGAAGGAACTGCGGGACGTGTTCGGCACGAACAGCTAGCCACAGATACGGCTACAGCTACGGCTGCGTCTCTTCTTGCTCATCCGGGTCCTCCGGTGGCGGTGTCGCCGACGCCTCCTTGAGCGCCGCCCAGCGGGCCTCTCGGGACGCGGTGTCGTACCAGGGCGAGAGGGACGACGCGGGCGACGGCGACGGCAGATCGATGGGGAGGAAGTCGTACGCGGCCTCCGCCTCGTACGGGTCGCTCGCCTCGTACGCGTCATCCGCGGCGGCTGTCTCGTGCGGCTTCTTCGACCCGGCGGGCGCCGCCGAGGGCCTCAGCTTCAGCGTGCCGATGTCGGTGCTGCTGCGGGTGCCGGTGGCTGTGGCCTTCGGGCGGCGCTTGCGCAGCCGCCACGCCCGCAGCCCGACGGCCGTCGGTACGGCGACAGTCGCCGTCCACGCCAGTGTCGCCGCGCCCGTCTGCCACCACACCGGCCCGATGTGCGCGAGGGCGTCGGTGCCGAGCGGTCCGCCCGCCAGCCCGGCCAGCGCGGCGAGCGCACCCGCGCACAGGAGGGCGGCGAGGCCGGCGTTCGCGGCGGTACGCCGGCCCGACCAGGGCGCCCTTCCGCCGCCGGGGGCTGCCGCCCGTGCCGTGAACCAGGCCAGCGTCAGCCCGGCCGCCACCGGCACCCCGGCGACCGCCCAGGTCAGCGGGGTGCCCGGACCGGCGTCCGGTACCGCCGACAGCAGCGGGAACGGCGGCAACATCGGGGCCGGGTCGGAGCTCAGCGGCCCCGTGACCCGGCCCGCGCCGAGCACGAACCCGGGGCCGAGGGCGTAGGCCGCACCCCACAGGGCCGCATTCGGAATCAGGGCCAGACAGAGCAGCAGCACGGCGATCCGGCCCGACCACGCCTCCGTCAGCTGGAGGAAGGAGGCCCGGGCGGCCCCACCGTGCCCCACCAGCGACACCGCGACGAGCAGCGCCCCGCCCCCGACGAACACGGCCGTACCGGCCCCGGCGGCCCGCCCGACGGCCAGGACCCGGCCCCGCACCTCCGGGTCCAGGATGCGCCGGCGTACCCACCTGGGCAGCAGATACAGCACCCGTGGCGACAGGGGCGCGCGCGGGCGTCCGTACGCCGTCCACACCCCGGCGCCCGCCGCGGCCATGGCGAGCAGCGGTACGCATACGGCCGTCCAGGCCCAGTCGGGACGCAGCCCGCCCCCGGCCGCGTACAGCGCGACGCCCCCGCCGACGGCCAGATACCCGGCGACGACGCCGAGCCAGGCGGTGCGGGCGGGGACGGGGGGCGCGTCCCCCGTCGCGCCCTCCTCCTCCGGGCCCTCGGCCGCGTCACGGGCGGCGCGGTGCAGCAGCCAGACCGGGAGGGCGAGCAGGAGGAGGGGGGTGACGCCGACGGGGGCGGGGGCGCCGGTGAGGCCGTCCGCGCGGATCAGTTCGGCGCCGTGGGCGAGCAGCCAGAGGGCGGCGGCGATGTGCAGTGCGCCGTCGGGTCCGCTGTCCGGGTAGGGCGAGCTGATCCACAGCACCATGACGAGCACGGCGAACGAACCGAGCCCGAGCCCGGCCGCGACCGCGCCCCCGAGCAGACCCGCGCCCAGTCCGGGCGACCGGTCACGCAGCCGGTCGCGAACCCGGTCCCGGACCCGGACGCGCAGGCGCGGGGAGAGAGGCAGTGGCAGGAAGGGAAGCCGGCGGCCGTTCGTCTGGGTCACGAGCGCCATGCTCCCAACGACACGCACTTTCCGGCTGTAACAGGCGAACCTACGACGTGTCACTCAATATACGTTTTATGTACTTTTACGTCCGAAGGGGCCCCCGGTGACGCAGAGCCCCACCATCCCGCTGCCCCCGCCCGGCGAGCGCCGACGCCTGCGCGAGTCCCTGTCGCTGACGCAGGCTCAGGTCGCCGAACGGGTGGGTGTCAGCCGCGAGACGGTACGCGCGTGGGAGACCGGCCGTACGACACCGCGCGGACGCAAGGCACAGACGTACGCGAGCCTGCTGGCGGCGGCGCCGGCGGCGACGCCCGTTGAGGACATGACGGCCCTGACCCCCGCTCAGGCCTTCGACGCGCTCTACGCGTTCTGCGCGCCCGCCCTCGTACGGCAGACCTATCTCCTCACCGGGCGGCGGGAGTTGGCGCGCGAGTCCGTCGAACGGGCGTTCCAGCTGGCCTGGCACCGCTGGCCCGAGGTGGCGGTGGACCCGGACCCGGCGGGCTGGATCCGCGCCACGGCGTACGACTGCGCCCTCTCCCCCTGGCACCGCTTCCGCGCCCGCCACCGCCACCCGGAGGCCCCGCCCGCCGACCCGACCGACCGCGCGCTGCTCTCCGTACTCCTGAAACTCCCCCCGCCGTACCGCCGCACCCTGCTCCTGTACGACGGCGTGGGCCTGGGCCTGCCGGAAACGGCGGCGGAGACGGAGGCGAGCACCCCGGCAGCGGCGAACCGCATCCTCCACGCCCGCGAGGCGGTGGCGGCCCGGCTACCGGAGTTGGCGGACCCGACCGACCTCTCGACCCGCCTGTCGGGCCTGGCGACCCACGCCCGCCTGAGAGCCGCCCGCCCGTCAGCCGTCCGCGCGGGCAGCGAACGCCGAGCCCGCAACTGGACCCACGCGGCAATCGCCTTCACCATCGCCCTGATCGGCGCCACGACGTTCACCCTCCACACGGCCCCCACCCACTACGAGCCAGTAGTGGCCCCGGGGGCATCGGTCCAGGGAATCCCCCCGATCCCGGCCCCGGGCCCCCTGTCCCGAACGGAACAGAACCTCCGTAAAAAGCTGAAGGGCGAGGCTGAGAACGGCCCGGAGAGGGTGACACCGGAGGTGAGGTGAGCCTTGACGGCACCTGGCTGTGGGCAGTCGTTCCGCTAGGGCGGAACGGGTGGGCACAGCCACCAACGCCGGGTGCCCGGTAACCCCACGGCACCTGTACCGACGCCAGTGGGCCCGCCCCCAGCGAAGGGAACGGGCCCACAAAGGTTCAGCTCAAGGAACGTCAGCCGGCAAGCAGCTCGCGCGCCAGCTTCGCCGTCTCGGTCGGCGTCTTGCCGACCTTGACTCCGGCGGCCTCAAGGGCCTCCTTCTTCGCGGCGGCCGTACCGGAGGAGCCGGAGACGATGGCACCGGCGTGGCCCATGGTCTTGCCCTCGGGCGCGGTGAACCCGGCCACGTAACCGACGACCGGCTTCGTCACGTTCTTCGCGATGAAGTCGGCGGCCCGCTCCTCCGCGTCGCCACCGATCTCACCGATCATCACGATCAGGTCGGTGTCGGGGTCGGCCTCGAACGCGGCGAGCGCGTCGATGTGCGTCGTACCGATGACGGGGTCGCCACCGATACCCACGGCGGACGAGAAGCCGATGTCACGGAGCTCGTACATCATCTGGTACGTCAGCGTGCCCGACTTCGAGACCAGACCGATGCGGCCCGGCTTCGTGATGTCGCCCGGGATGATGCCGGCGTTCGACTGACCCGGGGTGATGAGCCCAGGACAGTTCGGGCCGATGATCCGGGTCTTGTTGCCCTTCGACTTCGCGTACGCCCAGAAGGCGGCGGAGTCGTGGACGGCGATGCCCTCGGTGATGACGACCGCGAGCGGGATCTCCGCGTCGATCGCCTCGACGACCGCGGCCTTGGCGAAGGCCGGCGGTACGAAGAGAACCGATACGTTCGCGCCCGTCTTCTCGATCGCCTCGGCGACCGTGCCGAAGACCGGGATGTCGGTGCCGTCGATGTCGACGGACGTGCCCGCCTTGCGCGGGTTCACCCCGCCGACGATGTTCGTGCCGTCGGCCAGCATGAGCTTGGTGTGCTTCATGCCCGTGGCACCGGTCATGCCCTGGACGATGACCTTGCTGTCCTTGTTGAGGAAGATAGCCATGGCGGTTGTTTCCCTCGTCCCTTACTTCGCAGCCGCGAGCTCGGCGGCCTTGTCGGCCGCGCCGTCCATGGTGTCCACGCGCTGGACCAGCGGGTGGTTGGCGTCGGAGAGGATCTTGCGACCCAGCTCGGCGTTGTTGCCGTCGAGGCGGACGACGAGGGGCTTGGAGACTTCCTCGCCCTTGTCCGCGAGCAGCTGCAGCGCCTGCACGATGCCGTTGGCGACCTCGTCGCACGCGGTGATGCCGCCGAAGACGTTGACGAAGACCGACTTGACGTCGGGGTCGCCGAGGATGATCTCCAGGCCGTTCGCCATGACGGCGGCGGAGGCGCCACCACCGATGTCGAGGAAGTTGGCGGGCTTGACCCCACCGTGCGCCTCACCGGCGTACGCGACGACGTCGAGGGTGCTCATGACGAGACCCGCGCCGTTGCCGATGATGCCGACCTCACCGTCGAGCTTGACGTAGTTGAGGTTCTTGGCCTTGGCGGCGGCCTCCAGCGGGTTGGCCGCGTCCTTGTCCTCAAGCGCGGCGTGGTCCGGCTGGCGGAACTCCGCGTTCTCGTCGAGGGAGACCTTGCCGTCGAGGGCGATGACCTTGCCGGAGGCGACCTTGGCGAGGGGGTTGACCTCGACGAGGAGGGCGTCCTCCTTGATGAAGGTGTCCCACAGCGTCACGAGGATCTCGGCGACCTGCTCCGCGACCTCGGCAGGGAACTTCGCCTGCGCGACGATCTCGCGGGCCTTCTCGATGCTCACGCCCTCGTTGGCGTCGACCGGGACCTTCGCGAGGGCCTCGGGGTTCTCCTCCGCGACGACCTCGATCTCCACGCCGCCCTGGACGGACGCCATGGCGAGGAAGGTGCGGTTGGTGCGGTCGAGGAGGTACGAGACGTAGTACTCCTCGACGATCTCGGGCGCGGTCTCGGCGATCATCACCTTGTGGACCGTGTGGCCCTTGATGTCCATGCCGAGGATGTCCGTCGCGCGGGCGACGGCCTCGTCCGGGGTGGCGGCGAGCTTCACGCCGCCGGCCTTTCCACGCCCACCGACCTTCACCTGCGCCTTGACGACAGACTTGCCGCCCAGGCGCTCGGTCGCCGCGCGCGCCGCCTCAGGCGTGTCGATGACTTCACCGGCCAGCACCGGTACACCGTGCTTGGCGAAGAGGTCCCTCGCCTGGTACTCGAACAGGTCCACGCGCGTCCGTCCCTATCAGTGATCTCGCGGTTCGTTGGATGCGTGGGCGTGCCGCGAAGGGCAACGTGACGTCCGCTGTGTCACAAGGGTGGCGCACACGGTGTCCGAGCGCGCGGCATGTCCGTCTCGCAGGTTATCGCCGCACCCCGCAGGTCCCTAAATCAGGAATCACACCTGAGCGGTGATACCTGTCACAGAGTGCCATCCACGGCCGCCGCCCGACCCCTGCGAGGGTGCTCGGGAGGGGCTTAGATGTGGTTACGGGTGCAAAGGTGAGGCCTCACCGGGCTGGGGTAGACCCGGTGAGGCCTCTGGAAGGCCCGCCAGTGGCTTTGACGGTCCTCCGGCAAGCGGTCCCCACCCCTATGGGAGCCGCTCACCGCCGTCCGCCGGGCACGCCCCGCCCGGACCGATGGCATTCGGCCGTACGGGGCTTGCCTGGCGGAGTCCGAAAGATCCGCACGTCAGGCGCGCGGAAGTCGGGCGTGCAGGGGTCGTGTGTGCGGGACGTCAGACGTGCGGGGCGTCAGGTATGCAGGCGTCAGGTGTACGGAGGCCATGCGCGCGGAGGCCTGCTGCGCTGATGTCGGGTGTGCGAAGGCCGGGTACGCGGAAGGCGGTCACCGGACTGGCACTCCGTGCAGTCGCCGCAGGCTCCGTTCACGTCACGTCACGTCACGCACGGCACGGATCGACGCGCACGGCGAAGGAACGGAGGAACGGAGGAACGGAGGAGGAGCCCGGTCCTAACCGGGGAAGACAGGAATGGCCTGGTACCTGTCCCTGACCTCGGCACCGGCGGCGACCGGGGCAACCCCCGGTACGAGCCGCACCGGCGCCCGCTGGCTCAACGCGACGGCATGCGCGTCGCCGTGCCCACCACCATGCCGGGAGCTACCGGCCTCTACGACTGCCCGCTCACCGAGTGCCCCGTGCGACACCCCGCCCGGCAGCCCACCGGGCGCCTGCCGCACAGCCGCCCGCGAGACGCGTACGCCACCCCGGTCGCCGGCCACGGTCTCGCCGGCCCCACCGACACGACCGACGAACCGAGGCCCGTAGGCGACGCCGCCGCCCTGGTGGGTCCGGGGAGCGGTCGTCGGCGGGGTCTTGTCCGGCGACGAGGGAGAAGCTGGGGAGGCGGGCGACGCGGGAGAAACGGGCGGTGGGGCAGGCGAGGCCGGCGAAGAAGGGACGGTGGGCGACGCGGGCACACCGGGAAGCTCCGGAAGCGCGGGGAGCACAGGTAGCTCCGGGACTTCCGGAAGCGCAGGCAGCGTCGGTACTTGCGCCGTTACCTCCGCCAGCTCCTCGGTGACGGTCTCCACCAGCCCACCGACCGGCTGCACGACCTTGCCGACGGTGTCCTCGACGGCGGACGGCACAACCGGCTTGACCGGCTCAGCCAACGAATCCGTCACCCGCAGAACCTGAACCTGAACCTGATCCCGAACCGGATCCTGAATCTGCCGCTGAACCTGTCCCAGAGGCACCGGCGCACCCTCCGCCGCATGCGCCCGCTCCCCGCACAGGAACCCGAAGACGAACAACCCGCTCACCAGCACGGCCACTTGCAGCGCACGCCGCCCCACCGCCGTACGCGTCACGCGCAGTACGGCAATGGACAGGGCGGCTGGCCAGTTCAAGAGGAGGGGCCTCCGGGCGGCGGCAAGACTGGGTGGGCGCCGATCCTCGCACGCCCCTCCCGAGGTCGCGCAAGCCCCCCGTACCGATGCTCACTCATGTCCGTTTTGCCACCCGAGCCGCGCCCCCGCTCACTCGCCTCACTCGCCTCACTCGGTGTCGGGTATCGGCAGCGGGCGCTTCTCGATCGCCGCGGCCATGATGTCCGGGAACAGATCGGGCGTACAGGCGAACGCCGGTGCGCCCAGCGCCGCGAGTGCCGCCGCGTGCTCCCTGTCGTACGCGGGCGCCCCCTCGTCCGACAGCGCGAGCAGCGTCACGAACTGGACCCCGGACGCCTTCATCGCGGCGACCCGCTTCAGCATCTCGTCGCGTATGCCGCCCTCGTAGAGGTCGCTGATCAGCACGACGACCGTCTCGGCGGGCCGGGTGATCTGCGACTGGCAGTACGCGAGCGCCCTGTTGATGTCCGTACCGCCGCCGAGCTGCGTACCGAACAGCACATCCACCGGATCGTCGAGCTGGTCGGTGAGGTCGACGACCGCCGTGTCGAAGACGACGAGCCGCGTGTCGATCGACCGCATGGACGCCAACACCGCCCCGAACACCGACGCGTACACCACCGACGCCGCCATCGACCCGGACTGGTCGATGCAGAGGACGACCTCCTTCTTCACAGACTGCGAGGCACGCCCGTAGCCGATGAGCCGCTCCGGCACGATCGTGCCGTACTCCGGGAGGTAGTGCTTGAGGTTGGCCGCGATCGTGCGGTTCCAGTCGATGTCGTGATGGCGCGGCCGGCCGATCCGGGCACTGCGATCCAGCGCCCCGCTGAGCGTGGCCCGGGTCCGAGTGGCGAGCCGCTTCTCGAGATCCTCAACCACCTTGCGCACAACGGCTCTCGCCGTCTCCTTCGTCGTCTCCGGCATCGCCTTGTTGAGGGAGAGCAGCGTGCCGACGAGGTGGACGTCCGCCTCGACCGCCTCCAGCATCTCGGGCTCCAGCAGCAGGGCGGAGAGCCCGAGCCGGTCGATGGCGTCCCGTTGCATGACCTGGACGACGGAGGACGGGAAGTACGTCCGGATGTCGCCGAGCCACCGCGCGACCGACGGCGCGGACGCCCCGAGCCCCGCCGAACGCTCCCGCCCCCCTCGCCCCTTGATCCCGTCCCCTCTGCCGTAGAGCGCGGTGAGCGCCCCGTCCATGGCTGCGTCCTGCCCGGAGAGCGCGCACCCGGTACCGTCCGCCGCGTCGCCCCCGAGCACGAGCCGCCACCGCCGCAGCCGCTCCTGTGCCGGATCCACCGACTCGGTCACCGTCGTCATGTCCCCACCCCCACA
Source organism: Streptomyces sp. GQFP (assembly GCF_021545335.1). Classification (GTDB taxonomy): domain Bacteria; phylum Actinomycetota; class Actinomycetes; order Streptomycetales; family Streptomycetaceae; genus Streptomyces. The sequence continues at coordinate 3,567,708 of NZ_CP089312.1, forward strand.
AGGTCGTTGTCGTAGAGCTCCCCGGCCCCCAGCAGCAGTCGCAGCACCGGCAACACGGCATCCGCCCGCCGGACGTCGAGGTCGGGCGCGAACCCCGGCACACCGGCGGCACCGGCCACCGCACTCCCCCGCTCGCCCGGGCCGCGCCGGACCAGTTCCCCCAACGTTCTGCGCACCCCGGGCTCGTACGCCGAGAAGGTGCGCCTCAGCAGCGGCAGCACGTCGGTGAACGCCTCCGCCAGCACCCCGGTCAGCCAGGCGTCGACCAGCCCGAGCAGCCGTCCGTCGTGCACGAGCAGCATCCCGCCCCCGGAGCCACCCCCGACGAACCCCTCGATCCACGCGGCCGCGTCCCCCGGCGCCGTCCCCGGAGACAGCACAAGCCCCATGAGCACGGCCGCCTCGTCCTGCCCCAACTCCCCGTCGTCCAACAGCAACCGCACGGCCCGCCCACGCACAACCCCGGCCACACTGTCCCGCGCGGACAGAACCCGGAGCACAGAGTGCCAGCGCTGCCGCAACTGGCTGCTGTGTCCCGGCGCGGGAACATCACCCGCAGCACCCGCACGGGCGTCCACAGCACCGCCCACGAGACCCTCTTCGGCCTCAAGGCCGTCCCCACGGGAGCGCAACTCGCCACGGTCCCCCGACGCGGCGACTTCCGCCGCAGCGTCCGCATCGACGCCCGCAGCACCTGCCGTGAAGCCCCTCTCGGCCTCAACGCCGTCCCCACGGCACCCCGGCTCGCGGCGATCCCCCGACGCGGCAACATCCGCATCGCCGCCCGCGAGACCATCCTCGGCCTCACCATCATCGTGTCCACGGCGCCGCAACTCGCCCCGCTGCCCCGGCACGGGGGCACCCGCCACCCTGTCCGCATCGGCATCCGCAGAACCGCCCGCAGGAGCCTCGGGCTCCTCGGATTCCCCGGACTCGGGAATGCTCGCGGGGATCTCGGCAACGCCGCCCGCGGGTACGCCGTCCCCAGAGGCCCCAGAGGCCCCAGAAGCAGCCGTACCATCCGTTGGAGACAGCCCCGGTGCCGAAGCCGTGCCCGTATCCGGCGTCGGAGCCGGAGTCGGTGCCGCCGCCTCGCCGAGCAACCCCACCGCCCCATGCACCGCGTCCACATGGCGCCGCATCTCGTCCGCCGCGTCCGTGTCGAGGGCGGCGCAAGCCGGGGGCAGGCCGACGAAGACTCGTTCGGCGAGGCCTGCCGCGACCTCGGCCAGTGCCTGGGTGTCCGTGCCGCGTACGTCGCCGTAGCGCAGGGAACGGACCAGGGCGGGCAGGGCCTGGGCGAGGTGGCCCACGTCCGCGTCGAGGGCCGCGCGGTCGGCGAGGACGCGCATCACCACGGGGAGCGCGTCGGACAGTTCGGCGAGCAGACAGCGCTCGGCGAGTGCGGTCACGTCGGCCAGCGAGCCCGCGCCGACGGCGTCGGCCTCCGCCCTGGCAGTCGCCGCCGAGAGCACGGTCGTCCCCCACACACCGGCCTCGGCGACCCGTACCGCCAACTCCGGCTCCCACCGCAACCGCCACGTCTCCCGAAAGGTACCCGTGCTGCCACGCGACGCCGCAGGCTCACCCCAGCCGATGCCGAGCAGCCGCAGCCGGTGCAGCAGCCGACTGCGCGCGGCGTCGGTCTCCTTGCGCAGGTCGAGTTCCAACTCCCGTTCCAGCGCCTCCGGTTTGAGCCGCAGCCGACGCTGAAGCCGCGTCAGGTCGCGCTGCAACGGCACCGCGGGAGCCGACTCCGGGACCTCCCCGAGCACGTCCCCGACGACGAGCCGGTCCTGCACCAGGGCCAGCGGTACGTCCGACCCCTCGCACATCACCGCCCGCACGGCGTCGGTCGTCTCGGTCAGCCCCGGCAGCGGGCGCCCCCGCATCGCGGCGAGCGTCTCTGCCAGCCGCACCGCCTCGATGACGTGCGCCGAGGAGACCATCCTGTCCTCGTCGCGCAGCAGCCCGGCCACCTTGGTCATCCACCGCTCGACCGGCCGGTCCCGCGCCCCGAACAAATGCCCGTACCAGCCTGGCGAGTCGATACCCGCCCCGTACCCGCTGGCCCGCGCGAGCCTGCGATGCGTCCACGGCACCCAGGTCACGTCCACCTTGACCTTGGGCAACCCCTTCAGCAGCGCCCGGTCGGCGGCGACGGCACTCTTCCGCCGCAGCGCGGGCACATGCCAGGCCCCGCACACCACGGCCACCGCCGCGTCCCCGAACTCACGCTGCGCCGCCCGCACCTGGAGCCGCATGTACGCCTCCCGGACCGGATCCCGGTCGTGGCCCCCGGTCCCGTACACCTCCCGCAACGCGCCCATGGCCTCTTCGAGCACCTCGAAGGGAGCGAACGCGCCGCCCTCCCCCACCCCCCGGTGCTCGACGACGTCCTCCCACCAGCGCTCCGGATCGTCGTAACCGCCGGCCCGCGCGAGCACGGCGAGCGGATCGACCCGCACCTCGACATCGGAATCCGTGTCGGAGACAGGATCGCCGACGCCGTCCCCCTCCTCCCTCGTCTCGCCCTCCTTCTCCTTCTCCTCCTCCTCCTTCTTCTCCTCCTCGCTCCCCCACGCCAGCGTGTGCGTGGCGGGAAGGTCGATGAAGCGGGCGGGTACCCCGTGCTCCAGGGCCCAGCGGACCGCCACCCACTCCGGGGAGAACTCGGCCAGCGGCCAGAACGCCGAGCAGCCGGGTTCGTCCACCGCGTGGGCCAGCAGGGCGACCGGCGGGCGCATGTCCTCGTCGGCGGCCAGCGGGATCAGGGCGTCGGCCTCGGGCGGCCCCTCGATCAGTACGACCGCCGGCCGCGCCACCGCCAACGCGGCCCGCACCGCCCGCGCCGACCCGGGCCCGTGATGCCGCACGCCGAGCAACAGGGGCCCGCTGCCGGACCTCCCCCCACGGTCCTCCCCCTCGACGACTGTCACACCAGCCCCCTCTTCGGCTTCGGCCACAGCGTGTCGCCGTCGCCGTACACCCTGCTCACCGCACCGACCTCCACCGACATCCCGTACACCCGCCCCCGAACACCCGCACCCGCACCCGCCATGCAGCTCACGCGCTCACCTCCCGGCACGCCCGGTAGAAGTCCTTCCAGCCGTCGCGTTCGCGGACCACCGCCTCCAGGTACTCCTGCCAGACGACCCGGTCGGCCGCCGGATCGCGGACGACGGCGCCGAGGATGCCCGCTGCGACGTCGGAGGCCCGCAGGACGCCGTCGCCGAAGTGGGCCGCCAGGGCCAGGCCGTTGGTGACGACCGAGATCGCCTCGGCGGTGGACAGCGTGCCGCTGGGCGACTTCAGCTTCGTACGTCCGTCCGACGTGATGCCGTCGCGCAGTTCGCGGAAGACGGTCACGACGCGGCGGATCTCGTCGACGCCGTCCGGCACGGCCGGCAGGTCGAGCGAGCGGCCGATCTGGTCGACCCGGCGCGAGACGATGTCGACCTCGGCGTCGGCGCTCTCGGGCAGCGGCAGCACGACCGTGTTGAAGCGGCGGCGCAGGGCGCTGGACAGCTCGTTGACCCCCCGGTCGCGGTCGTTGGCCGTCGCGATCAGGTTGAACCCGCGGACCGCCTGCACCTCCTGCCCCAACTCCGGTATCGGCAGGTTCTTCTCCGACAGAATCGTGATCAGCGTGTCCTGGACGTCGGCCGGGATACGGGTCAGCTCCTCGACACGGGCCGTCATCCCCTCCGCCATCGCCCGCATGACAGGGCTGGGGACGAGGGCGGCGCGGCTCGGGCCGTGCGCGAGCAGCTCCGCGTAGTTCCAGCCGTACCGGATCGCCTCCTCCGGTGTGCCGGCCGTGCCCTGGACCAGCAGCGTCGAGTCACCGCTGACCGCCGCCGCCAGATGCTCGGACACCCAGGTCTTCGCCGTGCCGGGCACGCCGAGCAGGAGCAGGGCGCGATCGGTCGCGAGGGTCGTGACGGCGACCTCGACGATGCGGCGCGGGCCCACGTACTTCGGTGTGATCACCGTGCCGTCCGGCAGGGTGCCGCCTTGCAGATACGTCGCCACGGCCCACGGCGACAGCTTCCAGCGTGCCGGGCGCGGGCGGTCGTCCTGCGCTGCCAGCGCCGCGAGTTCGGCGGCGAAGGCGTCCTCGGCGTGCGGCCGCAGTTCCTCCGTGTTGTTCGCGTGAGCGGACTGCTCTCGACTCGGGTCGACGGATGTCGGTTCAGCGGAAACAGGCATGGCTCGGTCCCCCTCCAGCTCGGCCGGTCTTGGCCCGTTCGGATCTGGTGACCACACTGCACCACGCCACTGACAACGCGTTCTGACCTGCGAAAACGCCATTTCGAAGGCGGACCGTCGATCGCTGCGAGGACCGATTGTCAGTGCCGGGACCTACCTTCGATGTCATGACTCAGCAGGGGGTGCGCTGGACGGCGGATCAGGTGCTGGCACTGGCGCCTGATGTCTCGTCACGCAAAGCGGGAAGCAAACTCGGCGCGGCCGGACCGTGGTCCGAGGCCGGCAGTTCTGACGAGGGGACGGTGTGGGGGCTGTGCAAGGGCAGTGGCAGCAAGCCGTATCAGACGGTCGTCGACATCGCGGACGCCACCGGGCCCGCGTACAAGTGCAGTTGTCCGAGCCGCAAGTTCCCGTGCAAGCACGCCCTCGGGCTGCTGCTGCTCTGGGCGGGCGGGGACGGCGCGGTGCCGCGAGGAGAGGCGCCGGGCTGGGCGGAGGAATGGCTGGCGGGGCGGCGGAAGCGTGCGGGAGAGAAGCGGGCGGCGGAGGCAGGTGGCTCCGGGTCCGCTGATCCGGAGGCGGCTCGGCGCAGGGCGGAGCGCCGGGCCGAGCGGATCACGGCGGGGGCGACGGAGCTTGAGCAGCGCCTCGCCGACCTGTTGCGCGGCGGCCTGGCCACGGCGGAGCAGGCGGGGTACGGGCTGTGGGAGGAGACGGCGGCCCGCATGGTCGACGCCCAGGCCCCCGGACTCGCCTCGCGCGTAAGAGAGTTGGGGGCGATCCCGGCGTCCGGTCCGGGCTGGCCGATGAGGCTGCTGGAGGAGTGCGCGCTGCTTCACCTCCTCGACCGGGGCTGGCTGCGCCGGGAGGAGCTGCCGGAGGGTCTGGCGGCGACGGTCCGGTCCCGGGTCGGCCTGTCCGGCTCGGCGGACGGCCCGCCGGTGCGCGACCAGTGGCTGGTCCTCGCCCAGTACGAGACGGCCGACGCCCGTCTGACGACCCGCAGAATCTGGCTGCACGGCGCGGAGTCGGGCCGCACCGCCCTGCTCCTCTCGTTCGGTCCGGCGGGCCGCACCCCCGAACTGACGCTGCCGGTCGGCCTGGCGTTCGAGGCGGAGGTGTCGGCGTACCCCGGCGCCGGACAACTGCGCTCGGCCCTGGGCGAGCGGTTCACCGCACCCGCACCGACAAACGTACGTCCGCCGGGAACGACAACCACGCGCGCGGCGGAGCACTACGGGGAGGCACTCCGCGACGATCCCTGGCTGGACTCCGTCCCGGTCACACTGGCCCGGGTCATACCCATCCCGGCCGACGACTCCTGGCAACTGGCAGACGCCGACACCGACATGGCGCTTCCCCTGTCCCCCTCCGCCATCACCCACCCCGGCCTGTGGCGCCTGGTCGCCCTCTCGGGCGGCGCCCCGGTGACGGTCTTCGGCGAGTGCGGCCACCGGGGTTTCACTCCCCTGACGGCCTGGCCGGAGGGGGCAGCGGGACAGGCGGTCCCGCTGTGCTGAGGCGACGCGACACACTTCACGGTTCCTGTCGGCCACGACTCTCCACGACTCTCCACGGCCCCCAGAAAACCCGTCGCCTCCTTCGGCGTCCCCTGTCACCAGAGCTTCGCTCCACTGCCCCCCTGGCCACAGGGGACACCGAGACAGGCAGTCCCCCTGTACTGAGGCGACCCGACACCTCACGACCCCCAACAAACCCAGCGCCCTCCCAGGTGACCACGTCATCTCCTCCGGCGAATGCAGTCACCGGGGACGGCAGGCCAGGCGGTCCCCTTGTACTGGGGGAGCGCGCCCTCCCACGACTCCCCGCCCCCACGACTCCCACGACTCCCACGACCCCCACCCGACGAAAGGGCACCTCATGAACGGCAGCAAGGCCTCCGCCCCCGAGGGCACGCCTACCGCCGGCACACTCGCAGCGGGCGGTACCTGGGAGGAACTGGTCACCGCGGCGCTGCTCGGCACAGAGCGGCGCACTCCCCCGAGCTGCCCGCCGGGCGTACACGCTCCGGTCGCGCTGCTCGACGCGGCGGCCGTGGAGACCGTACGGCGGCGGGCGGGGCTGCGGCCGGCCCGCGCCGTGACACGTCCCGAGCCCGCGGTGGCGGACCCACGGCCGCCGCTGCCTCCGGCGGCGGCCCGCAGGCTGGCGATGCTGCTGGCCGACCGTCCCGGCACCCCGGGCGGCAGCGGTCGCCGGGGCACGGCACCGGATCTGATGGAGCTGCTGCCCCAGTGGCTCGCGGCGGCGAACACGCACGGTTTCGCGGCCCCTCCGCAGACGCTGCCGGCGCTGCTCGACGCGGCCAGGGGGCGTACGGACCTGCGTCCGGCGGCGCTGGAGTTCGCGGGCCCGCGCGCCCTGTGGCTGGCCCGGCTGAACACGGACTGGCGGTTCGCCCTGCGTTCCGCCCCGGGCGGGGGCACGGTCCTGCCCGGCGCCGACGAGACCGAACGCATCCAACAGCTGTGGCAGGAGGGCCTGTTCGCCGAGCGGGTCTCCCTCCTCGCGGCGATACGCGCGCGGGAGCCCGCTGCCGCCCGGGAACTGCTGGAGACGACCTGGCCGACGGAACGGGCCGAGGACCGGCTGATGTTCCTCGACTCGCTCCGCACAGGACTGTCCGCCGAGGACGAGCCGTTCCTGGAGCGGGCGTTGGCCGACCGCAGCCGCAACGTCCGGGCGACGGCGGCCGAGTTGTTGTCCGCGCTGCCGGATTCGGCGCTCGCCGCGCGGATGGCGGTCCGGGCAGGAGCATGCGTGGCCGTCGACCACACGAACAGCGCCAGCCACACCGACAACACGGTCGGCGGACCCGGTACGAGTAGCGGACCCTCTCTCGTCGTCGAGGCATCGCACGAACGCGACGCAGGCAAGGAACGCGACGGCGGCGCCGGCGCCGGCGGTACGAAGGACAGGCCCACGCTCGTCGTCGAGGCACCGCACGAGTGCGACGCCGGCATGGAACGCGACGGCGTCGTGGCCAAGGCCCCGGCGGGACGCGGCGAACGGTCCTGGTGGCTGGGCCAGTTGGTGGAGGCAGCCCCGCTCGGCTCCTGGTCGGAGCGGCTCGGCGGACGTACGCCGGAGGAGATCGTGGCACTGCCGGTGGCCGACGACTGGCGGGCCGAACTGCACGCCGCGTGGTGCCGGGCGGCGGTCCGGCAGCGGGACGCCGGCTGGTCCCGGGCTCTCCTCGGCGCACCCTCGACACCTGAGGCCGGAGGGCCCGGCGCGGTGTCCCTGGCGGAGCGGGCGAAGCTGCTCGCGACGCTGGACTCCGCCGAACGGGCCGAGTGGGTCGCGGGGTTCATCGCGACGCACGGCCTGTCGGAGGCGTTCCAGCTGCTCGGGGTGTGCGCGGTGCCCTGGGCTCCGCCGCTCGGGCGGGCAGTGGTCGACGCGCTCAACATCGCGCGGGACGCCGGAAGTTACCCCTGGAGCTTCAGCGGCGTGATGGGCCTGGCGGAACGCTGCCTGGACCCCTCCGAGGCCGGCCACCTCGACGGCCTGCTGGCGGTCCCGGACGAGGGGGAGGACGCGTCACCGGGCGCGGGAAGCTACTGGGCGGAGGCGTTCCAGCGCCTCGTAGGCACGTTGCGCCTGCGCGCGGCCATGGCGGAGGAACTGGCGACGGGTGGGAGGAAGGAAGATGCCTGAACCGCGACCAGGAACCACCCGAACCCCGGACGCAGAACCTGGACCCCCGGACGCCGAACCTGGCCCCCCGAACCCACTCGAGACCTACGCCCCCGCCGACTCCCGCACATTCCCCCGCACCCACTCCACCACCGAAGCCGTGGTCGCGCCAGGCGTGAAAATCTCCGCGACCCCCTTCTCCTTCAGGGCGGCGATGTCCGCCTCGGGAATGATCCCGCCGCCGAAGACCTTGATGTCGGCCGCGTCCCGCTCCGCCAGGAGGTCGATCACGGCGGCGAAGAGCGTGTTGTGGGCCCCGGAGAGGACGGACAGCCCGATCGCGTCGGCGTCCTCCTGGATCGCGGTGTCGACGATCTGCTCGGGGGTCTGGTGGAGCCCGGTGTAGATGACCTCCATACCGGCGTCCCGCAGCGCCCGCGCGATCACCTTGGCGCCGCGGTCGTGCCCGTCGAGCCCCGGTTTCGCCACGACGACACGGATCGGACCCCCGGCCACACCCATCACTGCCTCCATGAAGTGCACGAGATGAAATACATGAAGTGAACGAACGTTATGTCCAGCATCCCGCAACCCGCAGTTTCACGACGATCGGCGAGGGGGAAATCACACGGTGGGACACGTTCGCCGCGCACCGTTGCCTTCACCGGAGCGGAGCAAGGGGAGCCGCATCGAGGTAGTCGCACCACCGCGCCGCGAGCCGCGCGCCGTGGCGGTGCGGTGGCTCGGAGATGGCACGAAGGGCGGAAAGGGCACGACAGCGGGGAGCTTCGTCGCCATACGGCAAGGAGGCTCTCCGCCCCTCGGCGTCACACACGCCGCACGCCCCCTCGTACACCACCGACGCCACCACCGGCCGCCCTCGGCGCGACCCCCACTAGGGCACACGGGGGACAGAGAAGTCCTCCCGTGTGCCGACAGGAGGTCGGCCATGAAGGTCATCCGGGCAGTACAGCCGCTGCTGCCGCTCTGCGAGCACGTCCTGCCGAGCAGGCTGGCGGGGCTCTCCATCGCCCTCCTGAAGGCGACCGCCCTGGAGATCGCGATCCTGGCGGGACATCTGCTCCTCTATCCGTCGGGCATCTCCCAGGAACGCCGGGCCACGGCCACGGACCCCGCCACCCCCTCCACACTCCCCGAGACCCCCACCACCACCCATCTGCCGACGCAGCCGAAACCCCCGGTCGTCCTCCTGCACGGCTTCATCGACAACCGCTCCGTCTTCGTCCTGCTGCGCCGTTCCCTCGCCCAGCACGGCCGACAGCAGGTCGAGTCGCTGAACTACTCCCCGCTGACCTGCGACATCCGCACCGCGGCCGAGCTGCTCGGCCGGCACATAGAGGAGATATGCCGGCGCACGGGCCACCCGCAGGTGGACATCGTCGGGCACAGCCTGGGCGGCCTGATCGCCCGCTACTACGTGCAGCGGCTCGGCGGCGACTTCCGCGTCCGTACGCTCGTCACCCTCGGTACCCCGCACTCCGGCACCCGGGTCGCCCCGCTGGCCGACGCGCACCCGATCGTCCGCCAGATGCGCCCCGGCTCGCAGGTCCTCGAGGAACTGCGCCTGCCCGCCCCCGGCTGCCGTACGCGCTTCGTCAGTTTCTGGAGCGACCTGGACCAGCTGATGGACCCGCCGGAGACGGCCTGCATCGACCACCCGGACCTGCTGGCTCAGAACGTGCAGGTCACCGGCGTCGGGCATCTCGCCCTGCCCGTGCACCCCGCCGTCGCGACCGGAATAAGGCAGGCCCTCGACCAGAGCGACACCCCCGTCGCCACCGGAGCACAGGCCGGAGCGCAGACCGGCGGACTGACCGTGGCGTAACCCCGCGCACAGGCGGCTCAGCACCACCGACAAGGCGACTCAGCACCACCAGAATTCGAACAATCTTCGAACGCCAGGCCAAACCCGTGCCCGCAGTCCCCCGAAACACGGCCGAATGCCCGTTTCCCGCAGGCACGAAACCTGCGGAAGATTGTCGCGCCCGCATACCGCCGGGTACAGTCGCCGCACTGCTCTGCCAGCTCTGCCAGCCCCTGTTGTCGAGGCGAAAGAGAAGTTGGTGAACGAACGTCACCCGTCGGGGACCATGATCACCCCGGCTCCGGCTTCCGATGCCGCGACAGCGCATTACGCGTCGTACGGCACCCAGGAAGTCCCTTTCGGTGACTTCACCACGTACGACCCCACCTTCGCCAACGGTTTTGACGCGGGTATGGGCACGGGTACCGGTACCGGCACTTTCGCCGCCGACCCGCTCTTCGGCAACATGCCGGCCGACGACACCACCGGTTCGTACGACAACTCCCAGTGGTCCACCGGCAGTCACCACACCCTGAACTACGACCCGTACGCGGCCCAGCACCACGCCGCCTACGACACCGGGGCGTACGACACCACCACCTGGGCGCCCGGCTACCAGCAACTCGCCGACATCCCCGCCCAGTCGCCGCCCCCGGGCGCCGAAACCAGCGGCTGGGGGTCCCCCCTCTGGGGGAGGGACGCGAACGCCTGGCTCCAGCCCGAGCAGCCCGGCCCGGCCGACCAGACGCAGCAGTGGGCGTGGGGCACACAGGTCTCCGACACCGGTGTGTACGACGCCACGCAGTGGAACTCGGACAGCGGCCCGAGCGGCACGTCCGCCGAGTACGACCACGAGCGGGAGCACGAGTACGACCAGCAGGCCACCGCGATGTTCGAGCAGATCGCGGACGTGCCGGACGTACAGGAGTACGACCAGCACGCTCTCGCCCACGACGAGTCGGACCTCGTCGCCGACGGCGAACTGCCTGCCGAGGCCCCGTTGCTCGACGGCCAGGAAGAGACCGCCCCGAGCACGGCACCCACCGGCGGGCGCGCGGCGTCCCGTACGGCGGCGCGCAACGCGGGCCGGTCCCGGCGTCGTACCCCGGCCAAACGTTCCGCCCTGCTGACCGTCGCCGTTCCGTCCGCCTGTGTGATGGGGGTCGCGGGCATCGCCGCCGCCTCCGTGGGCGGCATGAGCGACGACGAGCAGAACACGACGGCGTCGGCCTCGGACGGCGTCGCCGTGAAGCCGTCCACCGCGAACAACAAACTGGACTCCCAGTTGGAGAGCCTCTCCGCGGGCGCCGACGACTTCGCCGACCGGGCCAGCCGGACGCAGGAACGCATCGATCTCAAGGCCCAGCAGCTCGCCGACAAGAAGGCAGCGGCGGCGGAGGCGGCCCGCAAGGAGCGCCTGCGCCCCAAGTACGCCCTGCCCGTCGCGCAGAAGGGCCTCAGCGCCTACTTCGGCCAAGCCGGCATCAACTGGATGTCCGTGCACACCGGAATCGACTTCCCGGTCTCGTACGGCACGACGGTGATGGCCGCGACCGACGGCACCGTCCGCACGCAGTGGAACAGCGCGTACGGCAACATGATGATCGTGACCGACAAGGACGGCACGGAGACGTGGTACTGCCACCTCTCCAGCTACCAGGTCGCCTCCGGTACGACGGTCAAGGCCGGCGACGCCATCGCGTACTCCGGAAACTCCGGCAACTCGACCGGCCCACACCTCCACTTCGAGGTCCGCCCAGCAGGCGGCTCAGCGATCGACCCCCTCCCCTGGCTCCGCAGCCACGGCCTGGACCCGACGTAGCAGGACCGCTGCCGTATCGCGCCCTGCAAGGGGCGCCCCGACAGGGGCGCGGGGAACTGCGCGACCAGCCCCCACCGGGCCCGCAGATCCATCACCGCGCCTCCGACAAAGCCTTAAAGCTTCTCCACTGGCGCATACCGCAAAAGCAACCGCTTCGGCTTCTCCTCACCGAAGTCCACCGTCGCCTCCGCATTCGAACCGGTCCCCTTCACACCCACCACGGTCCCCAGCCCGAACTGATCATGCGTGACCCGATCCCCCACAGCCAGAGCAACGACCGGCTTCTCCGCACCACCCCGCCGCGTGGCGAAGCCCGACGCCCCCGAGGCCGCGGAGCGCGAGCGCGAGGACGACAGCGAGGACGCCACCCCGGAGACGGGGCCCGAGGACGACGCCGGAGCCATCCCGCCCGTGCGCTTCCACTCCAGATGCGTCGCCGGGATCTCCTCCAGGAACCGCGAGGGCGGGTTGTACGAGGGTTGCCCCCACGCGCTGCGCAGCGAAGACCGGGTCAGATACAGCCGCTCACGCGCGCGTGTGATGCCGACGTACGCGAGCCGCCGCTCCTCCTCCAGTTCCTTGACCTGGCCGAGGGCACGCATGTGCGGGAAGACGCCGTCCTCCATGCCGGTCAGGAACACCACGGGGAACTCGAGGCCCTTGGCGGTGTGCAGGGTCATCAGGGTGATGACGCCGGAGCCGTCGTCGTCCTCGTCGGGGATCTGGTCGGAGTCGGCGACAAGGGCGACCCGTTCCAGGAACGCGGCGAGCCCGGCCGGGGCCGCCGCCTCGCCCTCGGCGGGCTGCTGGGAATCCTCCGCCTGCGCGGACTCCTGCTCGAACTCCAGGGCCACCGCGGCGAGTTCCTGGAGGTTCTCGATGCGTGTCTCGTCCTGCGGGTCGGTGGAAGCCTGCAACTCGGCGAGATAGCCCGTGCGTTCGAGCACCGCTTCGAGGACGGTCGCCGGGCCCGCGCCGGACTCCACGATCGTACGGAGGTCCTCCATCAGCGTGTTGAACTTCTTGACGGCGTTGGTCGAACGCGACGCCATCCCGTACGCCTCGTCCACCCGCCGCAGCGCCTGCGTGAAGCTGATCTTCTCGCGCTGGGACAGCGCGTCGATCATCGCCTCGGCGCGTTCCCCGATGCCCCGCTTGGGGACGTTGAGGATCCGTCGCATCGGCACCGAGTCCTCCGGGTTGGCGAGGACACGCAGGTAGGCCAGGACGTCCCGGACCTCCTTGCGCTCGTAGAAGCGGACGCCGCCGACGACCTTGTAGGGCAGGCCGACGCGGATGAAGATCTCCTCGAAGACACGGGACTGGGCGTTGGTCCGGTAGAAGACGGCGACGTCGCCCGCCTTCGCGTCGCCCGCGTCCGTCAGTCGGTCTATCTCCTCGGCGACGAACTGTGCCTCGTCGTGCTCGGTGTCGGCGACGTAGCCGGTGATCTGCGCGCCCGCGCCCGCGTTGGTCCACAGGTTCTTGGGGCGGCGGGACTCGTTGCGCTCGATGACCGCGTTGGCGGCGCTCAGGATCGTCTGCGTGGAACGGTAGTTCTGTTCGAGCAGGATCGTCGTCGCGTCCGCGTAGTCCTCCTCGAACTGGAGGATGTTGCGGATCGTCGCGCCCCGGAAGGCGTAGATCGACTGGTCGGCGTCACCCACGACACACAGCTCGGCGGGGCGCAGGTCGTGCTCGCTGGGCGGTACGTCCACCGGGTGCTCAGCGGTGCCCACAAGTTCCCGTACGAGCGCGTACTGGGCGTGGTTGGTGTCCTGGTACTCGTCGACGAGGACGTGCCGGAAACGGCGGCGGTAGTGCTCGGCGACATCCGGGAAGGCGCGCAGCAGGTTGACCGTCGTCATGATCAGGTCGTCGAAGTCGAGGGCGTTGGCCTCGCGGAGCCTCGACTGGTACATCCCGTACGCCTGGGCGAGGGTCTTCTCGAAACCGTCGCTCGCCTGGGCGGCGAAGTCCTCCTCGTCGATCAGCTCGTTCTTCAGGTTGGAGATCTTCGCGCTGAAGGACTTGGGCGGGAAGCGCTTGGGGTCCAGGTCCAGGTCGCGGCAGACGAGCGCCATCAGCCGCTTGCTGTCGGCGGCGTCGTAGATCGAGAAGGAGGACGTGAAGCCGAGCCTCTTGCTCTCCCGCCGGAGGATCCGTACGCACGCGCTGTGGAACGTCATCACCCACATCGCGTTCGCGCGCGGGCCGACGAGCTGCTCGACGCGCTCCTTCATCTCGCCGGCGGCCTTGTTGGTGAAGGTGATCGCGAGGATCTGGCCGGGGTGGACGCCCCGCTCGCCGAGCAGATACGCGATGCGGTGCGTGAGCACACGTGTCTTGCCGGAGCCGGCGCCCGCCACGATGAGCAGGGGGGTGTCGGCGTGCACGACGGCCGCGCGCTGGTTCTCGTTCAGCCCGTCCAGGAGCGCGGCCGGGTCCACCACGGGGCGTGGGGCGCCGTCGCGGTAGTACGCGTCCCGGTCCGGCGGCGCGTCGAACTGCCCGCCGAACAGGTCGTCCGGAACGGGCTCCGGCGCATGCTCGTCCTCGGGCGGCGGCGGGGGCTCCTCCTCGTGGGCACGAGGGCCCTGGAGGTCCGCCAGGAAGCTGTCGTCAAAGAGGCTGCTCATCGCTCTCCGAGTCTAGGCTCCCCCACTGACAACCGGCCGCCACCCCGAAAACATCCTCCGTGCTGTCCGGACAGCGGATCACTGATCAGGATGAACACGTCAAGTGCGGACCTAACGTCACACACTCCTCCAGATCGACTCCGGTGACCCGCGTTTAGGGTTGAGGTCACAAAAACGTATCGGGCATAGCGGTCATCAACCTTCACAGGGGCAACACGAATTGGCTAGCGTGCCCTCCAGGCCGCTCGACCCCCACCGGCGAACATCGCCGGGCCGCGCGGCCTCCGCCGAGTCCGATCGTGCCGCCCTGTGCGGCAGGAACCGGGGACCCACCGAAAACTTGGGGTGAATCGGTCCGACTGCCGTCCAGGGCAAGGACCGTAGGGCAACCCTTCCGAACCACCCGCCCGAACCCGACAGCTAACCCGGTAGGCGGTACGTGGAAGGAGTCGCCTCCCTTGGCGTCGTCGCACCGCAAGTCGCGTCCTACGGGAACGCGCGTAGCAGGCATACGGACCCCCGCCTTCGCCACGGCGGCCCTGACCTCCGTCGCCCTGCTGTCCCAGACCGCCAACGCCGCGCCCACGGAGCCCGCCACTCCCCCGGCGCCCTCGGCCGACGACAAGCCGAGTATGGAGGAGGTCGAGGCGAAGGTCGGCGACCTCTACCGCCAGGCCGAGTCGGCCACCGACAAGTACAACGCCGCCAAGGAGAAGACCTCCAAGCAGCGCAAGCGCGTCGACACCTTGATGGACGACGTGGCCCAGCGCACCCAGAAGCTCAACGACGCGCGCGAGGAGCTCGGTTCGTTCGCCGCGGCCCAGTACCGCACCGGGTCGGCCGCCCCCGACACGGCGACGTTCCTGCTCGCGGACGACCCGCAGGACTACTTCGACCAGAACCAGCTGATGGACCGGCTGACCGCCCGCCAGAAGGACGCGGTCGACGAGTACGTCACGGAGCAGGCCGAGACGACGCAGATGCGCCAGGAGGCCACCGCGAGCCTCGAATCGCTCACGGAGTCCCAGGACGACCTGCAGACGACCAAGACCACAGTCCAGACGAAGCTCGCACAGGCCCGCCAGCTCCTCTCCCGCCTCACCGCCGAGGAGAAGCTACGGCTCGCGGCGATCGAGCGGCAGAAGCAGGCGGAGGCCCGCCGCCAGGCGCAGGAACTCGCCCGTCAGCAGCAGGCGGCGGAGCAGCAGCGCCAGCAGGAAGCGGCGGCGGCCGCGGCGGCCCAGCAGTCGACGGGCAGCACCTCCTCCGACACGTCGACGACAACGGTCACCGACTCCTCGTACGCCGCCAAGGCCGAGAAGGCCCTCACCTTCGCACGCGCACAGGTCGGCAAGCCGTACGTCTGGGGTGCGACCGGCCCGGACTCGTACGACTGCTCGGGCCTCACCCAGGCCGCCTGGAAGGCCGCCGGAGTCACCCTCCCGCGCACCACCTACGACCAGGTGAACGCGGGCACAACGGTCTCCCTCTCCGACATCCAACCCGGTGACCTGGTCTTCTTCTACGACGACATCAGCCATGTCGGCCTCTACATCGGCAACGGCATGATGATCCACGCCCCGAAGCCGGGTGCGTACGTCCGTGAGGAATCGATCTTCTACGACGGCGAGTCGGCGATCCACAGCGTGCTGCGCCCGGCCTGACAGGCAGGTCGGGCGGCTCTCGTCAGGTCCAGAGCACCGCGATGAAGATGTTCGCCGTGGTGAACAGACCCACCAGGCCGAACAGCCGCTTGTCCACGGTCTCGTCGTCCCGCTTCACGTAGACGAGGCCGAGGATCACGATCAGCAGGGCCAGCTTCACGCCGATCTTGACGTTGTTCACCGTCTGGTCGTCGGCCTGGTTGAGGCCCACCAGGGCGACGCCGGTGACCAGCATGGTGAAGGCGCCGTGCAGCATCGCCGGCACGAAGCGGGCCGTGCCCTGCCCCATCGCCTTCATCTGGGTGAGGAACCCGCCCAGCAGCGAGGCGATGCCGATGATGTGCAGGCCGACGAAGAGATGGATGAGTACGTCCATTGGTAGTTGGAGGCGCGGTGCTCCTTGCGGGCCCGTTTCCTCCGTCCCCTTTCAATCCGTGCGTGCGGTTTTCCCGCACACGGCTTACCGATGATCTTCTTGACAGGATTACGCAGCCTTCGGATAGCGAATGGTGCCACGCAGTCGATACAGGCCGTGCCCGTTGAACCACTCTTCCGTCCATTCCCGCCACTGACCCTGCCGCAGGTTGCGCCCGCGCTTCTTGACCATCAGTCTGCGAAGTCGCCACACCACATATCTGTCAGCGTTCTGGAATTTCTCGGCGGCATTCCCGGTTCGGAAGTAATTGCCCCAGCCGCGCAGGATCGGATTCAAATCCGCGATCACATCACGGACATCCCATCCCGACCGACGGCAGTCGGTCCGTTCCCGGACCTTGTCCCGGAGTCTCTTCATCGCCGCCTTCGAAGGCCAGCGGTGCAGGTAGAAGCGGACTGTCCCGTACTTCTCCCACGACCTGCCTGAGAAACGGGCTCTGAAGTGGCAGCCGAGGAAGTCGAGTCCTTCCCGGCCCTCTCTGAGGTCAACAATCTTCGTCTTGTCCGGGTGCAGTCGCAGCCCCAGCGAGCCGAGGATCTCCCCGACCGCATCCAGGGCAGCTCCGGCCTGGCGGGCCGAACGGCACAGAACGACTCCGTCGTCGGCATACCGCACCAGCTCACCAACCCCTTGCCTCGTCAGCTCGGAGTCCAGAACATGCAGGTAGATGTTGGCCAGCAAGGGCGAGATCACCCCGCCCTGAGGCGTCCCGGCGACCGTCCGCCGGACCTCACCGTCCACCATCACCCCCGCCTGCAACCACAGACGGACCAGCTTGAGAACCCTGCGATCCGACACCCGACGCCCCACCTCGGCGAGAAGCCGACCGTGGTCGATCTCGTCGAAGAAGCTCCGGATGTCAAACTCCACGACAAAGTGACGGCCCTTGACAAAGCCGACTCGAAGCCGTTCCATCGCCTGCGTCGCCGACCGTTTCGGACGGAATCCATACGAGCACGGGGAGAACCCCGCCTCGAAAACCGGCTCCAGAACAATCTTCGCCGCCTGTTGGGCCACTCTGTCACGGACAGCAGGAATCGAAAGCGGCCTGATGCCACCCTGCGGTTTCGGGATGCCCACACGCCTGGCGGGCGCGGGACGATACGTGCCTGCACGCAGAGAAGCCTGGAGTTCACCGAGCAACCGCCCGACCCCGTATTCCTTCTCCACGAATACCAGAGTGACCCGATCCACCCCAGCACTTCCACCATTGGCCCGGACCCGTTCCCACGCCTCCCACAGCACATCACCTCTGTGGATACGGTCGTACAGGGCGTGGAAACGCCGCTCCGGAGACTGCTTGGCCGCAGTCCATAGCCCGCGTTGAAGTTTTCGCACTTTCGAGACGGACGCATGCCCGTCCACTACGACGGGGGATGCCCCGCCGGGGTGGTTGGACCGGGCAGACCCGGCCATGCCCTCGCGCTTACCCTCGCTACGGACGTGATCAAAGTGGGGGTCCTTCCCTCCCGGCGCGTTATGTTGCACGCCGATCAGCGGTACTACGGCCCCCTCGGACTCCCGCTGCCCTCCGGACGACTTCACCATCGGCTTATACGTCCGGTCTCCTGCCCGATGCCAGGCGTGGTCAGACGGGTCTCTCCTGTTCCGGCCCAGACTGTGCACACGTGCCGCCCTCCGTACCCCGGGAGAACCCCGGAGGCTGACCCCGGAACAGGGCCCCCAGGACATGGCCTTCGCCCGGACATGAGGGGCTCGGCTTCTCCGCTTTGACTCTGACGAGGCTGCAAGGTTCGCTTCACGCTACGGCCCGCGTGCTTGCTCCCTCCAAAATGAGGCTCTTGACATCCCGCTCAGCCCGCCGCGTCTCCACGACGAACCGGGACCTGCTACCGGGCACTCCGGTGCCTACCCGGACGGGACTTCCACCCGCGAGCCTGGACCAGCTTTCAGGACGCAACATGGGCCCGGAGCCTAATCAGAGGCTCCCGTGCCGCATGACACCGGGCTGGGCGAACGGCGTTCGCGAGGCATCCAGCATGCCTCGCACCGCACTCCGGGACCTCGCATATATGCACCCCATAGCACCGTGTAATCGCCACGTGCCTCCCAAACCTCCTCATCGGTCAGCCGTCTGCGTGAAGTCGGCGGCGCCGGAGCGCGATCACGGTCGGATGCGGTCACGCGGTGGTCGGCTCACGCCAGTTCCGTACATGGCGTTACCCCCACGTCACACTCCGGTTTAGCGTCCTCCACCAGGTGACCGGCTCCCCACCGCCGCCCGGGCCAGGGGCGGCAGTCGGACACCACCGCCGAGAAAGTCCGGCGGCGGACCGTTCCCCCTGTGCGGGCCGCCGCCGGACGCGCCACCGCCCTCCTGGGTCCGCTTCCCAGGCAGCCTTCCGGCGGTCGACGCAGTGGCGGTCGTACGAAAGGACGTGACGCCCCGGTGGCAGCGCACCGCAAGCCCCGACAGCGCTCGCTCAACGGCAATACGGCCCGCACCGCCGCCACGATCGCCCTCGCGGGCGCGGCGACGGCGACCGGCTTCGACGGCATCGGGTACGCCGAGCCACAGCTCACCCAGGCCCAGGTCGAGGCCAAGGTGAACAAGCTGTACGAGGAGGCGGAGGTCGCCACCGAGAAGTACAACGGCGCGAAGGAGAGGGCCGAGCGGTCGGAGCGGCGGCTGGCGAACCTGCGGGACGAGGCGGCCCGCAAGGAGGACCGGTTCAACTCGGCGCGGGAGGCGCTGGGTTCGATGGCCGCGGCGCAGTACCGCTCCGGCGGGCTCGACCCCGCGCTGCAACTCGCCCTCTCCGACGACCCCGACGGCTATCTGGCCGGCGCCGCCTTCGCCGAACGGGCAGACAGCAGACAGGCGTCGGACGTGACCCGCGTACGCAGGCAGCTGCGGGAGATCGAGCAGCTGCGCGGGGCCGCCCACGTCGAGCTGACCACCCTCAAGTCACGCCAGGCCGAGCTGAACCGCCACAAGAAGACGGTGACCGGAAAGCTGGGCGAGGCCCGCCAGCTGCTGTCCCGCCTCAGCACGGAGGAACGTGCCCGCCTCGCCGCGACGGACGGCGGCAGTGGCAGCTGGGGCGGGGCGCATGCTTCGCGGTCCTCGGGGAGCGCGCGGGACGGGCTGGAGGCGGCGGGAGTCGCCGACGCCACTGGGGCGTCCGGGACCTCCGGAGTCGCCGAGGCGCCCAACTCCCGTGCGGCGGCGGCCGTTTCCTACGCCTACCAGAAGCTCGGCAGCCCCTATGTGTGGGGCGCCACCGGCCCGGACGCCTTCGACTGCTCGGGCCTCATGCAGGCCGCCTACCGCTCCGCGGGCATCTCCCTGCCCCGCACCACCTACGCCCAGATCAACGCCGGCCAACGTGTCTCACGGTCCGAACTCCTCCCCGGCGACCTGGTGTTCTTCTACTCGGGCATCAGTCATGTGGGCATGTACGTCGGCCGCGGCCAGATGATCCACGCCCCGAACCCCTCGGCGCCGGTACGGGTGGCACCTCTGGACGAGATGCCGTTCGCGGGCGCCACGAGGGTGGCCTGACTACACCAGCCGTCGCGCCGTGGCCCACCGCGTCAGCTCGTGCCGGTTCGACAACTGGAGCTTCCTGAGGACCGCCGACACATGCGACTCCACCGTCTTCACGGAGATGAAGAGCTGCTTGGCGATCTCCTTGTACGCATAGCCCCGGGCGATCAGCCTCAGTACCTCCCGCTCGCGCTGGGTGAGGCGGTCGAGGTCCTCGTCCACCGGCGGTGCGTCCGTGGACGCGAACGCGTCGAGGACGAACCCGGCGAGCCGCGGCGAGAACACCGCGTCGCCGTCCTGGACACGGAAGACCGAGTCGACGAGATCCGTGCCGGTGATCGTCTTCGTGACGTATCCCCGAGCACCGCCACGGATCACGCCGATGACGTCCTCCGCCGCATCCGAGACGGACAGCGCCAGGAAACGGACCGGCTGCTCGGGATCGGCCATCAACGGGGCGCAGCGGCGCAGGACTTCGACCCCGCCGCCGCCCGGCAGATGCACGTCGAGCAGGACCACCTCGGGCCGGGTGGCGGTGATGACGGTGACCGCCTGGTCGACGTCGGCGGCCTCACCGACGACCTCGACACCGGTCCGCTCGGTCTGCCCGATCTCGGCCTGAACCCCCGTACGGAACATACGGTGATCGTCGACGAGCACCACCCGCACCCGCCGTCCGACCGCATCACCGGTGGGGCTGCCGCTGCCGGCAGGCTCACCGGTCTGTGCACCCTCGGCAGGTGCGGCGGTGGGTTCGGCAGCAGCTGTCGGTTCGGCCGACTCCGCCGAACCGGCCGACCCGGTCCGCCTGTTCTCCCCCTGTGCCTCGCTCATGACGTACTCTCCGCCCTCTCCATCTCCAGCTCGACCTCTGTGCCGCCATCCGGTACCGCACGCAGCCGCGCCGTACCGCCGTTGCGCTCCATGCGGCCGATGATCGATTCTCTGACGCCCATGCGGTCGGCGGGTATGGAGTCGAGGTCGAAGCCGGGTCCGCGGTCCCGGACGGACACGAAGACCGTCCTGCCCTCGACCTCGGCGTAGACCTGCACCGCACCGCCCTCGCCACCGTACTTGGCGGCGTTCACCATCGCTTCCCGCGCGGCCTGCATCTGTGCGCCGGTTCTGTCGTCGAGCGGACAGTCGCCGACGACCACGACCTCTATGGGGACACCGTGCTTGTCCTCCACCTCCGCCGCACTGCGCCGCACCGCCTCGGCGAGGGTGTCGGGTTCGTCGGCCTCTTCCTTTCCGGTGCCCTCCGGTTTGTAGAGCCAGTTGCGCAGTTCGCGCTCCTGGGCGCGGGCGAGCCGGCGCACCTCGTTCGCGCTCTCCGCGTTGCGCTGGATCAGGGTCAGGGTGTGCAGCACCGAGTCGTGCACATGGGCGGCGACCTCCGCACGCTCCTGGGCGCGAATGCGCATCAGGCGCTCCTCGGAGAGGTCCTGGGTCATCCGGACGAGATACGGACCGGCCAGCAGCGCTATCCCGACCAGCACCGCGAGCGCGGCCTGCAGGACCGAGCCGAGGTGGGCGGCGGAGCCCTGCAGGACGAAGATGCCGGACACTCCGGCCGTGACCAGCATGACGCCGGCCGCGGCACGGACGAGGGTGAGCGTGCGCCTGCGGCTGCCGACCTCCATCCAGCGGGCCCGCCGTGCGTTGTCCGCCTGGCGCCAGACCAGGGCGACGCCCGCGGCGACGAGCACGGTCGGGAACAGATAGGCCTTGGCGCCCCCGCCGAGATTCACATTGCCGACGAACACCATGGCCACGACGACCATGAGGAGCAGGGCGACGATCTGCCCCTTGTCCGGCTTGCGGGCGACGAGTCTGCGACGGCCGTCCGGCGAGGTCTCCGCACTGACGAGGGAGGGGGGCCGCTGGGCATCGACGCCGCCGACACCGAGCGGCACGAAGAACCAGAAGGCCGCATACAGCAGCGCACCGAGCCCGTCCGCCATGAACAGGCCGACGAACATGAGGCGCAGCCAGATCACCGGCAGCCCGAGATGCCCGGCGAGCCCTCGCGCCACGCCTCCGAGCCAGCGTCCGTCGCTGCTGCGGTAGAGCTTGCGCGAGGGCCGCGGTTCGACGAGTGGCAACGCTGCGGCTTCCGGCATGCCATCGATGTTCACACGAGCGGCAGGCCCGGGCATCAGGGTCGGCCCCCGAGACTCCCCTGATCTTCAGGCCCGTCTGCCCTCGAACGCTTCCCCCGCCCCGCCTCAGGGCCGATATCAGGGTTCGCCCAGGGTCATCCCGACTGCCGCCGAGCCGCCTCAAGCGCCAACATGGACGCATGACAGATCACGCACACGCCGCGACGGGTCCGGGACCCGGCTCCGGCCCGCGCCCTTCATCGGGCGCCGGGCCGCAGGATGCCGCACCCGCCGCGGCAACTCCACCGCCCACGGAGAAAGGGGAACCGCGCGCGCCCGAGCATACGGACGCGGCGACGGCTGCCGCAGCCGACGAGCAGCTGCCGGCCAGGCTCCGGCGCGACCGGCGGCAGAAGATGCTGGGCGGGGTGTGCGCCGGGCTCGGGCGGACCTGTGACATGGACCCGGTGATCTTCCGGATCACGCTCGCGGTGCTCTCCGCGACCGGCGGCATCGGCCTCATCTTCTACGGCTTCGCCTGGCTCTTCGTGCCGTACGAGGACGAGGAGGAGAACGAGGTCCGCAAACTGCTCACCGGCCGAGTGGACGGCCAGGCGCTGACTGCCGTGCTCTTCGCACTGGTCGGCTGCGGTGTGTTCCTGACGATGCTGAAGAACGGCGGGGTGCTGTCCTTCGCCGTCATACTGTCCATCCTTCTCGCGGGCGCCGGCTACTGGTCGCGCAACCGCGGCGCCCCCGACCCCGACCCACTGGCCGCCCAGGCCGTCGCAGACGCCCCTCCGGAGGCCCAGGCGCCCCCGGCCCCCTCCGCCTACCCCTCGTGGTGGCGCGACCCCATCGTCAAGGACGGCACACACGTCGGCGGGACGGGCTATCTGTGGGGCCCCCACGACACCCGCGACCGGGACATCTCGGCAGCGGTCAACATCACCCACGGCAACTACAACGGCCAACGCCCGGATGTCCGGGCGGCCTGGCCCCGCCCACCGAAACCGCGCGGCCCACGCTGGATCGGCGGCTGGATCCTCCTGCTCGCCCTCCTCGCCGGATTCGTCGGCACAGCCGCGAAATGGGACGACGAGGCACTCGCCACCAGCTTGCAGACCGGTCTGGCCTGCGCGCTCACGGTGTTCGGCGTCGGCATAGCCGTCAGCGCGTTCCTCGGCCGTACCGGAGCCGGCTCGGTCTTCCTGGCGATCATCACCGCGGCCTTGCTGGCAGGATCGGCCGCGCTGCCCAAGGACGTCAGCACCCACTGGGTGCGCACGGAGTGGACCCCGACCGCGGTGGCAGCCGTCCAGCCGAGGTACGACCTCGGCACGGGCGAAGCCACCCTCGATCTGACCGGGCTGCGCCTCGCCAAGGGACAGACGGTGACGACGTCGATCGGGGTGGGCGTGGGCCGGATCGAGGTGATCGTGCCGAAGAACGCGACGGTGCAGGCGGACATCGAGGTGGGGGTTGGTGACATCCAGCTGCCCGGCGACGACAAACAGGACGTGGACGTGGCACCGGGCAAGCACAAGCAGGTCACGCTGTCACCGACGAACGGCGGTGCCGGCACCGGCACGGTCGTCCTCGACCTCGAGGTCGGCCTGGGACAGGCGGAGGTGACCCGTGCTACGTCATGAGTTCCAGCCCGGAAAGCTGATCGCCGGCATCTTCGTCACCATCGCCGGCATCACCTACATCGGCGACGCGGGCGACGCCTGGGAGACACCCTGGTTCGCGGTGATCCCGCTCCTCGTCTTCGGCCTCACCCTGGCAGGCGCCGTGGCCCTCCTGACCGGAGCGATACGCCGCCGCAGGAAGACCCGCCGCTCGCCGACGCCCTCGGCCGGCACACCGGAGGCGGTAGCCCCCTCAAGGCCCCCGGAGATACCGAACTGACCGACTCTCGATGACCCGGCCAACCACCCGCTACCGCCGCTGCTACCGATATCCCTCGGACCGCTGCCGCCGTCGCCCCCGCAGGGCGGCGTCCACGGAGAAGACGGACGCACCGGCAAGAACCAGCGGAAGCCAGGCCATCAGATAGGGGAGGTCGTTGCCGAAGTAGTACGGGTCGGAGGCCCAGCTCACGGTCAGCCAGAGGCTGAGCGAGATCAACGCGCCGCCGACCGCCGCCAGCCGGGCCAGCAGCCCGAGCAGCGTGCCGATGCCGACGGCAAGCTCACCGAAGGCGATGGCGTAGCCGAAGCCGGCGGGGTTCTTGAGGGCGAGGTCCACCAGGGCCGGGATGGCGGAGGAGTCCCGGACCGTGCGCATCAGATCACCGATCGACCCTGATCCGGAGTCGGCGAAGAAGGAGCTGTCAGTGAGTTTGTCCAGGCCGGCATAGACGAAGGTGACACCGAGGAAGACGCGCAGGGGCAGTAGGGCATAGCGAGTGGCGGTGTCCCGCCAGTCCCGTTCGCCGTCGAGATAAGGAGAGTGCGTGTCCGTTCGAGTGCTGTGAGTCATCGCTCTTAGCCGCCTCTCGCCCGCCATACGTTGACCCCTCAACAGACGATACGTACGCGGACGTGACCTCGCTCACTTCCGGTACGCCAAATTTCCGCCTTTGGCCGGGAAGAAGCAGCGGCCGAGCGCCAGGCCTACGCAACCACCATCAGGAGGCAGCCCCTCAGTCCGTCACATCGATCACGCACCGGTTCGTCTCCACGCCCGCCGCGGTGACCACCTGCACCTCGACCCGTCCCGGCTCCACATCCGCCGGTACAGGCACCGTCAGCACGTCGTCGCGAGGGTTGCTGAAGCCGCCGGGTACCGGGACCAGGGGGACATGGACGTGGACCGGGCCGATGCGGACGACCATGCGGGACAGCCGGTCGGCGGTGCCCGCACCCGGGGGCACGAAGCCGGCGCCGCGGATCTCGATGTCGTCGCCGGTGCGGATCGGGGCGTCCAGGTCGCCCGCCTCCCGGGACCGGACGACCGACAGGATCACCGGCCGGCCGCCCTCCGCGTACTTGCCGGCCACATAGGTCGCCGCCGACACCAGCACCACCACCGCCAGCCCCCACGGCAGATCCGGCAACTGATCCGGGCGCCGCGCCAGCCGTACGACCGCGAAGAGGAGAGCGACCGTGCCGATCATCACGTACTGGATGTCCGCGAAGGTGCCGCGGCCCGAGTCGTCCGTCAGAAGGTCGGCCGCGCGGGGCCGGTCCGCGCGCACCTTCTGGAGGCGCTGGCCGAGGACACGCAGGCCGACCACCCTGCGTACGAGCACCGCGATCGCGCACACGACCGCGAGGACGGTCACGACGCCCGCGCCGCAGGCGAGTTCGAGGCCGGCGATCAGCGCGTCCCGTTCCTCGTGGCCGGAGGCCGCGGCGAGCCGGCCGACCAGCACGAGCACGGCGTACGCCACGAACAGCACCCAGACCGCCGCCACGACACGCGACGTCGAGAGGCGGTTGTCCTCGCCGATCAGGGGCGCCAGCGCCCCGCCCCGCGCCCGGTGGAACCAGGACGCGGCGGTCAGCGCGCCGCCGAACAGTACGGCGGCCACAAGTCCGGCCGTCCGGGCGGACGTCCAGCCCGCCCCGATCGCCGTGAGCGCCTGCACGAGCAGCAGGACGCCGATCAGCGCCCACACCGTGAACGCCGTACGGCGCCACAGCCGGGCGAGCCACACCTCGCCCTCGGCCCGGCCGCGTTCGGCGACGACCGCCGCGGACTGGGTCAGTTCGTCCGAGACCCACTGGCGGGAGGCCGAGGCCGAATGGGCCACCGCCGCCGGCAGCCCCTGTCCAGCCGCGAACCCGTCCCGCATGAGCAGGAACTCGGCGACCGCACGCCGGTGTCCCGTACGTGCCCCGTGCGGGCAGTCCCCGCAGGTGCAGCCGCCCCCGTGTTCCCCGGGCAGCACACCTTGTCTCGCCTCCTGCACCGCCACGCCCGACGCCTGCCTTCCCGCACCCGAAGCCCGAACCACACACGCGCGGATCGCCACCCGAACCGCACACCCGAACCGCTCAATCGACCGCCGTGCAACTCCCCCGCGACGAGAGCGAATTGTGCCCTACGCAACACCCTCCGCGTACGGCAGGTCGGCCCCGGCAGGGGAAAGTGCGAGTGAAACCGTGACCCCCGTGTTGACCCGGCTGCGAGAATTTGCGTATGGCCGAGATCATCCAGCGCGACGGGACCTGGGCCTTCGACGGCAGCACGGTCAGGATCACGCCGGGGCTCCACCGTTCCGTGCCGCTGTTCCGGCAGACGTACGGCGAGGTCGCCGTGCCTCTGGAGGCGGTCTCCGGGATCGTCTACGAGCCCGAACGCAAGCGTGGGCGGCTGCGCTTGCGGCTCCGCGAGGGCGCCGACCCGTTGCTCCAGGCGACGGGCGGGCGGCTGCCCGACGCGGCGGACCCGTACCGGCTGACGGTGGACATCGACCGGTCCGGAGTCGCCGAGTACATCGCCGAGGAGATCCGGCACGCCCTGCTCCTCGACCAGGTGCCCAAGGAACCGGCGAAGGCGTATCTGCTGCCGGGTCCGCCGGTGCCGGTGTCGGTGCGGTCCAGCGACGGCATGGTGTCGTTCGACGGTACGCAGGTCCGTATCGACTGGGCCGACACCTCCGACCGGGTCAAGCGGGCCACCGGGCCCCGCATCGTCTCCGTGCACGATCTCGTGCAGGTCGACTGGCTGCCCAACTCCGGCTACGAGGACGGGTTCATGCGCTTCGTGACCCGCGAGACGGTGTTCTCCAAGCTGCCGCCGGAGAAGGACCCGTACGCCCTCGACCTGTGGGGCAGCGCCCGCCGCGATCTGCTCACGGCGCTCGTCGCGACCGCGGTCACCGCCCGGCTGCCGCACCCCTCCACCCGGGCGGTGGACTACGTGGAGCGCCCCCGGCTGACGCCCGCGGTCCCGCCGCAGTCCGACCATCACGACGTACTCCTGCGCAGGCTCCGGGAGTTGGGCGAGCTGCACCGCGAGGGCGTGCTCACGGACGAGGAGTTCGCGACGACCAAGGCGGCCGTCCTACGAGGTTTCTGACCCACCCGGCTCACCCGGCTCACCCGGCTCACCCGGCACACCCGGCACACCCGGCACACCCGGCACACCCGGCACACCCGGCACACCCGGCACACCCGGCACACCCGGCACACCCGGCACCTGATCGAACTCGGCCACACCCGGGGCACCCGGAGTCTCCGGCCCGGCACGCCCACCGGCACCCCCGGTCGTCGTCAGCTCAGCAGGTCCGGCTCGCTCCTGCTGATGTCCCGCCACAGCGGCTGGTAGTTGATCCAGGCCACCAGGTCGCCGCCGAGCTGCTCGCGCGTCGAGACCGCCTGCTTGTGGTCGATGAGGATGGGGCGGCCGGCCGCCCTCGCGGTCAGCTGGACCTGGCTCGACCGTTCCATCGACAGGAACCACCAGGCCGCCGCGTCCACCGAGTCGCCCACCGTGAGCAGCCCGTGGTTGCGCAGGACGAGGGCCTTGCGGGTGCCCAGCGCGGAAGCGATCCGCCGGCCCTCGTCGGCGTCCACGGCAACGCCCGTGTACGCGTCGTACAGGGCGTGGTCCTCGTAGAAGGCGCAGCTCTCCTGGGTGATCGGGTCGAGGAGGTCGCCGAGGGCGGAGAGGGCGCGGCCGTGCACCGAGTGACAGTGGGCCACGGCGACGACGTCCGGGCGGGCCGCGTGCACCTGGGCGTGCACGGTGAAGGCCGCCTGGTTGATGTGATAGCGGCCCTCGATGACCTGGCCGTCCTGGTTGACCATGACCAGGTCGCTGACGGTGACGTGCTTGAAGGGCATCCCGAACGGGTTCACCCAGAAGCAGTTGCTGTACTCCGGGTCGCGCGCCGTGATGTGCCCCGAGACACCGTCCTCGAAGCCGAGCCGCCCGAACAGCCTGAGGGCACCGGCCAGCCGTTCCTTGCGGTGCCTGCGCTCGTCGTCGAGCGACTCGTACATCGGGGGCATCGCGAACTGCAGCTGGTCGGTGGGCAGCGGCAGGGGCGGAGTGGGCCCGTGCATAGGTCCTCCAGCACTGGGTTCCTTTACGGAGCGGAAGTTACCGTCGGTCCGCGCAGGAGAACAGGGGTGGTTGAGAAGAGGTTGAGAAGAGATAAAAGAGATACCGGAGACAGGGTCCCGAGACCCACCCGAGACACGGCCGAGCCCCGGACAGCGGCGAATACGAGACACCCACGGGAAGCCTGCGGGATGACAGCAAGATACCTACCGGACACCAGCGAATACACGTCACAGGATGTCGGGTATCCGCGTCAGACTCGGTCCCATGAACTGGGCAGTGTTCACCACCACGGAACCCGAACTGGCCGAAACCGTCGAGGAGCGCTTCCGCGCCTTCACCCACCACACTCTCGCCACCCTCCGCAAGGACGGCTCGCCACGCACTTCCGGCCTCGAAGTCCGTTTCCTGAACGGCGAGTTGTGGCTCGCGATGATGCCGGACTCGCTCAAGGCACGGGATCTGCTCCGCGACCCCCGCTTCGCCCTCCAGGCGAACCCCGGGGCGGGGACGGACATGGGCGGGGGCGATGTACGGGTCAGCGGGCGGGCGTACGAGGTCGAGGATCCGGCCGCCAAGGCCGCGTACGCCGAAGAGGTGGAACCGCCGGAGCCGTTCCACCTCTTCCGCACCGAGCTGACGGAGGTCGTACGGATCTGTGTCGAGGACGAGAAGTATCTGGTCGTCCAGGTCTGGACGCCCGGAGAGCCGGTGCGGACTCTCAAGCGGACCTGAACCCCCAGGGCCCTAAGAAGGGCTCACTCCCACTCGATGGTGCCCGGCGGCTTGCTCGTCACGTCGAGGACGACTCGGTTGACGTCCGCGACCTCGTTCGTGATGCGGGTGGAGATCTTCGCCAGGACCTCGTACGGGAGGCGGGACCAGTCGGCGGTCATCGCGTCCTCTGAGGAGACCGGGCGCAGGACGATCGGGTGGCCGTACGTCCGGCCGTCGCCCTGGACGCCCACGCTGCGCACGTCGGCGAGGAGGACCACCGGGCACTGCCAGATGTCGCGGTCGAGGCCGGCGGCCGTCAGTTCCTCGCGGGCGATGGCGTCAGCCTCGCGGAGGAGGTCGAGGCGGTCCTTGGTGACCTCGCCGACGATCCGGATACCGAGGCCGGGGCCGGGGAAGGGCTGGCGCTGGACGATCTCGTCCGGAAGCCCCAGCTCCTGGCCGACCATCCGGACCTCGTCCTTGAAGAGCTTGCGGAGAGGCTCGATCAGCTGGAATTCGAGGTCTTCCGGCAGGCCGCCCACGTTGTGGTGGGACTTGATGTTGGCGGTGCCGGTGCCGCCACCGGACTCGACCACGTCGGGGTAGAGGGTGCCCTGCACCAGGAAGGCGACCTCGGGACCCTCGTCCGCGATGATCTCGGCCTGTGCCTGTTCGAAGACGCGGATGAACTCGCGCCCGATGATCTTCCGCTTCTCCTCGGGGTCGGAGACCCCGGCGAGCGCGTTCAGGAACCGCTCCTCGGCGTCGACGACCTTCAGCGTGACGCCGGTCGAGGCCACGAAGTCCTTCTCGACCTGCTCGGTCTCGCCCTTGCGCATCAGCCCGTGGTCGACGTACACGCAGGTCAGCTGGGAGCCGATGGCCTTCTGTACGAGGGCTGCGGCGACCGCCGAGTCCACGCCGCCGGAGAGACCGCAGACAGCGCGCTTGTCGCCGACCTGCTCGCGGATCAGCGCCACCTGCTCGTCGATGACGTTGCCGGTGGTCCAGGAGGGGGTCAGGCCCGCGCCCCGGTAGAGGAAGTGTTCGAGGACCTGCTGGCCGTGCGTGGAGTGCATGACCTCGGGGTGGTACTGGACCCCGTACAGCTTCTTCTCGTCGTTCTCGAAGGCGGCGACCGGGACGACGTCTGTGGACCCGGTGACCGAGAAGCCCTCGGGGGCGGCGGAGCAGGCGTCGCCGTGCGACATCCACACCGACTGGTCGGCCGGGGTGCCCTCGAAGAGGGTGGAGGACGGCTTGGTGACGGTCAGCTGCGTACGGCCGTACTCGCGGGCTCCGGTGTTGTCGACCGTGCCGCCGAGGGTGGTCGCCATCAGCTGGAAGCCGTAGCACATGCCGAAGACGGGGACGCCGGCCTCGAAGAGGGCGCGGTCGACAACCGGGGCGCCCTCCGCGTACACGGAGGAGGGGCCGCCGGAGAGGATGATCGCCGCCGGGTTCTTGGCGAGCATCTCCTCGACCGGCATGGTGCTCGGCACGATCTCGCTGTAGACCCGGGCCTCGCGGACTCGGCGGGCGATGAGCTGGGCGTACTGCGCACCGAAATCGACGACCAGGACGGTGTCGGGGGCGGGGGTCGCTGCTGACACGGGGGCCTTCCGGCGGTTGGGCGGGGGTCTGTACGGGTGATTCTACCGGGGTGGGGGTAGGACACCTTGCCGTCTGCTGGGGGCTGCCGCCCCCAGACCCCCGCTGTCGGCCTGAACGGCCTCGCCCTCAAACGCCGGACGGGCTGGAGATGCAGGCCCCAGCCTCAGCAGCGACGTGGCATACTGCCCCCATGCTCACGCACCCGACCTTCCTCTTTACCTATGGCAACCGGCCCGCCGGATGCCATGGTCGTGCTGCTTGAGCAACTGACAAGCGACTTCCCAGGCGCCCCGGGCCGACAAGGCCCGGGGCGTCTGGCGTTTCCGGGTCTGCCGGTCCGGGGCACACCGTCCCGTCCGACGAGGAGCCCCATATGACCACCACTGACGTGATCACCGACGCACGTGAGCGCATCGACGCGCTCGACGACCGGATCATCGGTCTCATCCAGGAACGGATGGCCGTGTCTGCGGTCGTCCAGGAGGCGCGCATCTCCTCGGGCGGGCGACGCGTGAGCCTGTCCCGGGAGATGGAGGTTCTCGGTCACTACCGGGAGGCGCTGGGCAAGCCCGGCACCTCCCTCGCGATGACCCTGCTGGAGCTGTGCCGGGGTCGTATCTGAGTTCGGGCGCCGTCTCACCCGTCCGGCGCGTGACCGTCGCCCGCGGTCTTCGTTGGTACCGGTGTCCGTGCCAGCCAGGGGCGGGCCCGCACAAACCACGCGTGGCTCCAGGGTTGTGACCGGACGGCAGGGGACAGCAGCCCGGTCACCCCCGAGAACGGTCGACTCCGGGGACGCCCGGAGTCGGCCGGCAAAGTTCAAGGCCAGGACAGCCCGAGCCTGGACCAAGGTCAAAAAGTACAACGCTGGGTCAAAAGGTTGCGTAGTCGACGGCCTTCCAGCACGATGCAAGAGCGACCCCAAGTCCCATAGCAGACAACCGCATTGACGTATGACCACTGACTGCCATTGGTCCAGACCGGGCGTGCGCCCCCCGTACGCCGGGGCGCCGACCGGTGGACACAGACCAACAACGCGGCGCAACCCCCCGGCGCCGCTCCCCCAGGCACCGGCGCTGCCCTGACGCCGGTGCTGACGGAGAAGGGCCCCGCGGCTCCGTCCCGCGGGGCCCTTTGCCATGCCCGGGCACCCACAGGACCCACAGGACCCACGACACATGTGACCCAGCACACATAAATTTCGCGTGAGTGAAGAGCAACCATTCACAGCGGTCGCATGTCACACGTTCAGAACCAGGGGTCACATCCGTGCCCCGCATCTGGACGTTTCGAGGTCGTGAGGTCTTCATGAAGCTTCGCCGAGCCATGGCCGCAGCAGCGGTGACGGCTGTCATAGCCCCGCTGGCGCTGCTGTCCGCGCCCGTCGCGTTCGCCGACGATTCGACCTCGGCCACGCCGAGCGAGCCGGCCGCCACGGAGACCCCCTCGCAGACGCCGAGCGACACCGCGTCGGCGACGCCCTCGGACACCGTGCCCTCCGACACCGGCCTGCCGTCCGACACGGCGTCCTCCACCGCCTCGACGAGCGCGAGCGCGAGCCCGAGCGACTCCACCTCGGCCTCCCCGTCCGACTCTGCCTCCCCGTCCGACTCCGCTGAGCCGAGCGAGGACCCGACGGACCCGGACGTCCCGTTCTGCGAGGACCTCGACGAGAACTACAGCAACGCCCAGGTGTCCGCCGACATCAAGGGCCTGCCGGGCAAGATCGTCGCGGGCGACGGCTTCCACGCCTTCAAGCTGGTCGTCACCAACGACTCGACGGTCGACCTCAAGGGCGTCGCCTTCTACGCCGAGATCGAGAACTACGAGCTGGACGAGGCGAAGTTCCTCAGCCCGTACGTCGACCTGGAGTTCAAGAACCCCGAGACCGGCTCCTGGGACCGCATCGGCGACGACGAGTGGGCCGGCGACTACTTCTTCTACGTCGAGAAGCTGAAGGCCAAGGCGAGCCAGTCCGTCGACCTGCGCGTCAGCATCGACAAGCAGGCCCCCGCGGGCGACGCCTACTCCTTCGGCTCCGGCGCCTACATCGACAACGTCGACGGCCAGGACTGCATCGCCGAGGGCTGGGCACAGTACGACTTCCAGGTACTGGAGGCCGGTTCCTCGAACACCGACCCGGGTTCGGCCACGCCGAGCGACGGCGGCTCCAAGGACTCGGTCAAGAAGCCCCAGGGCAGTGTCTCCGAGCTGCCGACCGGCAACCTCGCCGACACCGGCTCCAGTTCCGCCCTGCCGATGATCGGCCTCGTCGGCGGGGTCGCCGTCGTCGCCGGTGCGGGTGCGGTGTTCGCGATGCGTCGTCGTAAGGCGGGCACGGAGGCGTAAGCCTCCGGCATGAACAAGGGAAGGACCTGCACTCGGAGGGGGGTGCGGGTCCTTCTCTTTTGCTCTGCAAGCCTTCTTCGACCTCTTTGCCCTACAGAACTACAGAGCCTTCTTCGGCACCGCCGGTATCCCCAGGAACGGCAGCCGCAGCGCGCCGAACGCCTCCGCCGGGACCGCCGGTGCCTTCGGCTCGACCGCCTGCAGACGCTCGTACGCGGCACCCTGGGCCGGACGCGGGTCGGCCTCGCCGTTGTTCGGCCAGTACGACATCGCCCGTTCGGCCTGGGCCGCGATCGTGAGGGACGGATTGACGCCCAGGTTCGCGGAGACCGCGGCGCCGTCGACGACCGAGATGCCGGGGTGGCCGTAGAGGCGGTGGTACGGGTCGATCACGCCCGTCTCGCGTGAGTCGCCGATCGGACAGCCGCCGAGGAAGTGGGCGGTCAGCGGCATGCCCATCAGTTCGCCGACGTTGCTGCCGGCGAAGCCGTTGATCTCGGCGGCGATCGCGGACGCGCTCTCCGTCGCGGCCCTGATCTGCTTGGGGTTGGGGGCGCCGTGGCCCTGACGAGCCGTCAACAGGCCTTTCCCCGCGCCCTTCGGCTTCAGATAGGTGGTCAGGGAGTTGTCCAGCGACTGCATCACCAGGCCGATGATGGTCCGCTCCGACCACTGGCGGTTGGAGATCGAGCGCAGGACCAGGAGCGGGTGGCGGGCCGCGTTCGCCAGCCAGCCCAGGACCCTCGACGAGCCTTCCGCGTACGGGACTTGGAGGATCGACAGGCCGCCCATCGAGTTCGAGCCCTTGCCGTAGCGGACCGGTTCGATGTGGGTGTTCTCGTCGGGGTGGATCGAGGACGTGATGGCGACCCCGCGCGTGAAGTCGACCTTCGTCTCGCCCGTCACCTTGCGGTAGCGGCGGTTGTCGGTCTGGGCGCCGACCAGCGCCTCCGAGTTGGTACGGGTCAGCTCGCCCAAGCGCTCGGAGAGGTACGGGAGTTGACCGCCCGCCTTCATCCGGTGGAGGAGGGTCTGGGTGCCGTAGGTGCCTGCGGCCAGGACCACGCGCCGGGCTGTGTACGTACGGCCCCTGCCCTTCCTCTTCGCGTCCGTCGGGAGCGTGGCGACCGCGTAGCCGCCGCGTGAGTCGTCCGTGACGGACACGACCGTTGTCAGGGGGTGGACGACCGCGCCCGCCTTCTCGGCCAGGTAGAGGTAGTTCTCGTTGAGGGTGTTCTTCGCGCCGTGCCGGCAGCCCGTCATGCACTCACCGCATTCCGTGCACGCCTTGCGCGCGGGTCCGGCGCCGCCGAAGTAGGGGTCCGGGGCCTGCTCCCCCGGCGCCGCCTTCACCCCGCCCGCCGCGTCCTCGCCGTCGCCGAAGAAGACGCCCACCGGCGCGAGGTGGAAGGTGTCGCCGACGCCCATCCGCTCGGCCGCCGCCTTGAGGTGGACGTCCGAAGGGGTCATCGTCGGGTTGAGCCGTACGCCGAGCATGCGCCGGGCCTGGTCGTAGTACGGGCTCAACTCCGCCTGCCAGTCCGTGATTTCGCGCCACTGGGGGGCGTCGAAGAACGGCTTCGGCGGTACGTAGAGGGTGTTGGCGTAGTTCAACGAACCGCCGCCGACGCCCGCGCCCGCCAGCACCATCACGTTGCCCAGCAAATGGATGCGCTGGATGCCGTACATACCGAGCTTGGGGGCCCAGAGGTAGTTCTTCAGGTCCCAGGAGTTCCGGGGGAGCGTGTCGCGTGTGAAGCGGCGGCCCGCTTCCAGGACGCCTACGTTGTAGCCCTTTTCCGTGAGGCGTAGGGCGGTTACCGAGCCGCCGAAGCCGGAGCCGACGACTAGGACGTCGTAGTCGTAACCGTCCTGCGACACGTTTTCTCCTCGTTGAGTGTTGTGTGCGGGCCGCCTGTGGCTGGTCGCGCAGTTCCCCGCGCCCCTAAAGAAGGCCGATCACCTCAGCCGGAATGCCTTCATCACGCGCAGACTGCGGGTCATGAACTGGGCGTACTTCTCGTCGGTCATCCCCAGTGCCGGCGCCATCGGCAGCAGCCGCTGCTGGGCGATCGTCTGGGCCTCGGTGTACTTGAGGATGCCCTCGGAGCCGTGGCGGCGGCCGAGGCCGGAGTCCTTCATGCCGCCCATGGGTGACTGGACGCTGCCGTACGCGGACGCGTAGCCCTCGTTGACGTTGACCGTGCCGCAGCGGACGCGGGCGGCGACGGCGCGGCCACGGGCGGCGCTCTTCGTCCAGACCGAGGAATTCAGGCCGTACGGCGTGGAGTTGGCGAGGGCCACCGCCTCGTCGTCCGTCTTGAAGCGGTAGATGGAGACGACCGGGCCGAAGGTCTCCTCCGAGCAGACGGCCATCGGGGTCTCGACGCCGTCGAGGATGGTCGGCTCGTAGAAGTACAGGCCGATGTCCGGGCGGGCCGTGCCGCCCGCGAGGACCTTCGCGCCCTTGGCGACCGCCTCGTCGACGTGCTGCGTGACCGTCTCCAGCTGGCGTTCGCCGACCAGCGAGCCCATGTCGGCGCCGTACGCGAGGGACTTGCCGAGCCGCATCGCCTTCGTACGGGCGACGAAGCGCTCGACGAACGCGTCCGCGATCGACTCGTGGACGTACAACCGCTCGATGGAGATGCAGAGTTGGCCGGCGGAGGAGAAGCAGGCCCGGACCGCGCCCGCCGCCGCCTTCTCGATGTCGGCGTCCTCCAGGACCAACATGGCGTTCTTGCCGCCGAGTTCGAGCGAGACGCCGACCAGACGCGCGGCGGCGCCCTGCGCGACCTCGCGGCCGGTGCGAGTGGAGCCGGTGAAGGAGACGTAGTCGGCGTGCTTGACGACCTCGGGGCCGACGACCGGGCCCTCGCCGAGGACGACCTGGAAGACATCGGCGGGCAGCCCGGCCTCGATGAGGATGTCCCGGGCCCACAGGGCCGTCAGGCAGGTCTCCGTGTCCGGCTTCATCACGACCGCGTTGCCCGCGACGAAGGCCGGGATCGCGTCGCCGACGGACAGTTCCAGCGGGTAGTTCCAGGGGGCGATCTGGCCCACCACCCCGCGCGGGTGGCGCAGTTCGGTGACCTTGGTGAGGGTGGGCATCGCGCCCGCGTGCCGCTTCGGCTTCAGATAGCGGGGTGCCATGCGGCCGTAGTGACGGGCGGCCACGGCGACGGCCTGGACCTCCTCGTGGGCGTGCAGACGGGCTTTGCCGGTCTCCAGCTGGATGAGGTCGAGGACCTCGGCCTGGCGGGCCAGCACCAGGTCGTGGAAGCGGAGCAGCACGGCGGCACGCTGCCGTACCGGGGTCTGCTCCCAGACGGCCTGCGCGGCGCGGGCCCGCTGGTACGCCTTCTCCACGTCCTCGGGGGTGGACTCGGGCAGGTCGGCCAGCTTCTCGCCGGTGAACGGGGTGTGGTTGGCGGTGCGGCCGGAGCCGACGACCCCCTTGGTGAGCTGGGCGATCAGCTCGGGCGTGACCACGTCCGCGGCGGTGCGGGCGCCTGTGGGCGCGGGGGCCAGGGGGTTCGTACCGGTGGGGGCGTCGGTGCCGGGCTTTACCGGGGCCTGCGAGTCCGTCATGAGCCGCAGGGTATGACGGCTCGGAGGCTTTGGGTACCCATGGGTAACCCGGATTCACTGTCTACGCACAAGCCGCCGGCTCTCACCGGCATGCCGCCAGTGAGCACTGGCAACGAATCCGCTGATCAGGGCGTTGGGCGCGACCTGAAGTCACTGCTTCTCGATTTCGAGCTGGTCCCGCGCCCCCTTGAAGACCTCGGTGCCCCGCTTCTCGTCCGGTGTCCCCTTGGGCATGTCGACGCGCAGCTCGTACAGCCGGCTGTCGTCGGTCAGGATCATGACCTGCATGACCCGGACGAGCCTGCCCTCGGTCTCGTACGTCGTGTCGGCCTGGACGGCCTCGTAGCCGTCGACGGTCGTGTTGGTGTACTGGGTGGTCGACTCCCCGTACCCCGCCCAGATCTCGGCGGACTCCTTCGCCCGGCCCATGGGCGAGCTGGGCGCTCTGTCCCACATGGTGAGGCGGACCTGGATGACCTCGTCGTTGTCGTAGAGCGCCATCCGGGGCTGGTCGTCGGCGTCGCCCTGCTCGTGAAAGCGGACGTACTGGCGGGGCAGTGCGAGCACCGCCTTCAGGTCCTTCTCCTCGTGGGCCAGCCAACTGTCGAGGGTGGGGAGGGCCTCGGTGGGCGCGGGGACGGTGGCGGGTACAGCAGGGGGTACGACGGACGGGGTCCCGGGCGCCCCCGCGACCGCCGCGTCCCCGTCACTGGTCTCGACGATCGTGCCCTCGAACACCATGCCCACGCCCACGAGAACGACAGCACCGGCCAGGACCGCGAGGGCCACCCGCAGCCGACGCCGACGCCGCGCGGGCTTCGGGGCGGGCAACGAGGTGGCGCGGGTCTCGGGGGAGGGCTCGGGTACGGGTGTGCCTGGTACGGGTGTCCCAGGCACCGGTGTCTCGGACTCGGACTCCTCTAAAGCGCCGTCCCCCCGCAACCGCATCGTTCCGGCGTCGTCCGCGAACTCCCTTATCCCGGACGACTCCTGAGCGACCGTCAACTCCCCGCGCTCCGGCGCCTTCGGGAGCGGCCAGCCCTTGGCCACCGCCTCCAGGGCCGCCGTGACCTCGTCCGCGTCGGGGCGCTCGGCGGGGTCCTTCACCAGCAGCCGGACGAGCAACGGGCCGAGCGGGCCCGCCTGTTGGGGCTGGGGTGTCTCGGCGGCGAGGATCGCGGCGAGCGTGGACTCCAGGGTCGTACGGCGGAAGGGGGACCAGCCCTCGACAGCCGCGTAGAGGAGTACGCCGAGCGACCACAGGTCGGAGGCGGGACCGGCGCCCCGGCCCGACATGCGCTCGGGGGCGATGAACTCGAGGGAGCCGACGAACTCCCCGCTCATCGTGAGGGATTCCTCGCCCATGATGTGGGCGATGCCGAAGTCGGTGAGGACGACCCGGCCGTGCTGCCCGAGCAGGACGTTGGCGGGCTTCACGTCCCGGTGGACGATCCCGACGGAGTGCGCGGCGCGCAGCGCGCCGACCACGGCGAGGCCGATGCGCGCGGACTCGGCGGGCTCGATGGCGCCGCGCTGGAGCACCTCGTGCAGGGACTCGCCGCGCACCAACTCCATGACGATCCAGGGGAGTCCGTCCTCGACGACGACATCGTGGACGGAGACGGCGGAGGGATGGTCGACGCGCGCGGCGGCCCGCGCCTCCCGGTGGAGGCGGTGGGCGATCCGCTGATGGGCGGCGTCCTGCGGGTCCCCGGGCAGCCTCGGCTGCTTGACGGCGACCTCACGCTCGACCAGCTCGTCCTGGGCCCGCCACACGGTGCCCATGCCGCCGGAGCCGATGCGCTCGGTCAGCCGGTACCGGCCGCCGACCAGCCGCCCCTCGTCACCCTTGCTCCCCCGGTCCGTACCCCTGTTCCCTCCACTGTCCCCGCCATTGCTCATGCCCCATCCCTACCCTGCGGGGACGACGCTTGTCGACGCCGGTTCAGGGCGTCCGTCGTACGGCGGGGCAGTGCCGTACGTCCGACCGTCGCCGCCAGTTTGCGCAGCCGGCGCCAGTCCATGGGTGGCGTCGGCGCGGGAACGCCGGGCCGGTTCCGGGGGACGCGGACGCGCAGGGCGCCCGGTTCGACGCGGCAGCGGACGGGGGTGGGCAGGACGAGGGCCTCGCCGTCGAGGCCGACCTCGATCTCGGGCAGGTCGGCCTCGACGACGACCTCGTGGGCGGTGACGACGGTCAGGCCGGTGGCGTACCGGCCCAGAAGCAGTTCGGCGGCCTGGGCGGCGTCCTCGACCTTGATGCCGAGCACGCCGAGGACACCGGCGTCCAGGCGCTCGCGACGGCCGAGGCCGGCCAGGTCGTCCATGCGGTAGCGGTTGTTGCTGACGAGCAGGGCCTGCGGTGCGTGGACGGTGGTCTCCCCGTCGTGCGTGTCGGCCTGCGGGTACGCCCGTGCGGTCAGCGTCGCGCCGCGCTCGAAGGTGAGCAGCTCGGGCAGCAGGTCCAGGGTGGTGCCGACCTTGTCGTCGCGGTAGGCGGGGCTCTGCACGATCGAGGCGTACGCACCGAAGGAGGCGTTGTTGACGAAGGGGCGGCTGTCCGCCGTACCGCCCACGTGGGTGTCGAGGAAGCCGAGGTCCACGCGCAGCTCCACCCCGCCCGCGTCCGTGAGGGCGTCGAGGCAGGTCGCCGGGTCGTCGCGGTCGAGGCCGAGGTCCATGGCGAAGTGGTTGCGTGTACCGGCGGACACGACCAGGAAGGGCAGGCCGTGTTCGGCGGCGACGCC
Source organism: Streptomyces sp. GQFP (assembly GCF_021545335.1). Taxonomy (GTDB): domain Bacteria; phylum Actinomycetota; class Actinomycetes; order Streptomycetales; family Streptomycetaceae; genus Streptomyces. The sequence continues at coordinate 3,606,615 of NZ_CP089312.1, forward strand.
CGCGACGAGGGCCTGGGTGCCGTCGCCGCCGGCCACGCCGAGCAGATCCGCGCCGGCCGCGACCGCCTCCCGGGCCAGGGCGACGACGTCCTCGGGCTCGGGTTTGTCGGGGTCGAGCAGATGGACGCGGGCGCCGAGCCGCTCCGCCTTCTCGCGCAGCCGGAAACGCTCGACCTTGCCGCCGCCGGAGCGCGGGTTCATGAGGAGGAAGGGCTGGCGGGGCCCCGGCACCTCGTACTCACGGACCGGCACGACATGGGACTTGGTGCTGCTCAGCGCGAATTTCCCGGCCCACACGGCGACGCACCACAGGACGATGGAGGCGAGCGCCGGCCCCAGCAGGTTGGCGGTGGCGAAGAGGGCGACGACAGCGATCGGGGTGGCCACGGCGAGCACCGCCCCCACACCCCGTACGAGGCCGCGCCGGGCGAGCGCCCACCACAGGCCGGAGGCGGTGAGCACGGCCCCGCCGGCTCCGACCACGCCGAGCAGCAGGCTGCCCATGCCCGCGTATCCGATCGGCAGCAGCACGGCCAGCCCGGCGGCCCCGAGCGCCCCGCGCGCCGCCCAGCGCTGCCGGGCATGCGCACGCCCGAACAGCTCGATGCCCACGCCGGTACCCATGTCCATGTCGACGTTCTAGCAGAGTTCGTGATCTCCCCATACCCAGCCCCCCGCTGAACAGGATGATCACGGTGGACTTTCCTTGAAGGCACGATCGGGTCACGGTATCTTCACCACTCAGTCGCCACGCATATCCGAAACGGCGCACGCATTCGCACTTCACCCTCCACATTTCGCCCTTCGCATTCGACCCCTCGCACTTTTGGAGAACGTGACGATGACCGTGCCCGAAACGGATGCCCCGAGACAGCGCGAAACGCACAGAACGGACGAAATAGAGATAAGACATTACGTCTCGCGGGCCGAACTTCGCGGTACCCGGGTGCGATTGGCCGGATATGCCTATCTGCACCGGGTGGAGACGCACGACGTCACGACCGAACTCGTCGTGCGCGAAAGGGAAACGGGCACGGAGTACCGGCTGCCCGTCACCCACACCGCGTCCCCGCACCTCGGCGCCGACGAGGACGAGGGGCAGTACGTGTACGAGAAGGCCGGGTTCGAGGCCGCCTTCGACATCGACACCCTCGCCGACGGCTCGCCCCTCGACGACGGGCTGTGGGACATCTCCCTGGCCGTCGGCGCTCAGGGGCTCACGCGCGAGGTGCGCATAGGCAGCAGACGGGCCGAGCGGCTGGCGGGCCGTCCCGACGTGCGGATCACGGAGACCGTACGAGGTCGGCGTGCCGTCACGCTCTACACGACCGTTCCGTACGGCAACTACACGATCGACCTCGGCGAGCGGAAGCACCCGGTGCTGAAGCGGCTCACCTTCGGGGCCGTCCGCTGGCACGCCGGCCGTCCCACCGAGCTGCTGGTCACCGGCCGCTGCACACTCGGCGCGTACCCGCGCGGGGCGCTGGCCGTGCACCTCACCAACGAGGACGAGCCGAGCACCACGGCCGTCTTTCCCGCCGTACGGCCCCCGCACGGCGAGCAGTTCACCGTACACATACCCGTCGCCGAGCTGGCGCCCGGCGTGTGGAGCGGTGAACTCCGGCTCGGGGAAAGAACGTTGCCGCTGCCACAGCCGCCGAAGAAACTGGGTGCGGCCAAGTGGTGGCGGCGAAGCGGACTCTGGTACGCGAAGCCGGTTTTCAGGCCGGAGGGCGGGTTCGCGCTGCGCGTGGGGCGGACCGGGAAAGCGGGACTTCTCAGGGCGGCTCCCGGTCTCCTGAATCGCCGCGTTCTTCGCTAATTGGCGAACGTGTCCAGGGCGACGTCGAAATACTCCTTCGCCTCCCGCACCTTCCCGACGGGCGCCGACACCCATACGTCGTACATCCGGCCGTCCTCCTCCCAGCACAGGTCGTAGGTGTGGCGCGGTCCCTCGGCCGTGCTGAAGCCGTCCCAGGTGAACTCCCAGAGCGCGGCGGCCTGTTGACCGTGCACGGTCTCCGTGACCCGTCCGTCGCGGTAACCGGGGTTCGAGGAGGGCCCGTTGGCGTGCGCCCGCCTCATCACCCCGAGCGGGCCGCCCGGTTGGGGGTCGACGACCCTGATCCCGAGCCGGAAGGTCTCCCCCGGTGACAGATAGAAGACCCGGTCCTTCTGCTCGGTCCGCGTGAAACCGTCCGGCACGGCGAGCGAGAAGCCACGCGGGTCCTGGGCGAGGCGGTAGCCGGAGGGAGCGGTCCGGGAGGAAGGGCTACTGGAGGTAGAGGGAGTGGGAGTGGGAGTGGGCCCGGTCGTGCTGGGCGACACCTCCGTCGCCCCCGACACCGTCGCCGTCGCCGTGCTCCCCGGCCTCCCACCCCCGCCGTCCCCCGAGTTCATCAGCAGTGCCGCCGCGGACACCCCTGCCCCGGCCAGCGCCGCGACAAGCACCGCGGCGATGAGCACGGCCCGCCCGGAGGGCCGCGACGCCTGATCCGTCGTACGAGAAGAAGAGGTACGAGGGGATGAGGTACGAGGGGATGAGGTACGAGGGGATGAGGTACGAGGGGATGAGATACGCGATGAAGGGCGCCGCAGGGAGAGGGTGCGAGGTGACGGCGTCGGCGCCGGTTTCCCGCCGGAGTCCTCGCCCCGCCGGTCCTGCTGCCGGGCCGGCGAGTACCCGGCCGACAGCTTCGGCGTACGCCCGGTCGCCCGGAACGCCCGCAGCATCCGTTCCGCCTGTGCCGCGTCGAGCCGCCGCTCGGGATCGCGTTCGAGGAGCCCCCGTACGACGGGCAGGAGCGGCGCGGCCTGGGCCGGTGGCCGTACCTCGTCGATCACGACGGCGTGCAGGATGCCGCCCAACGAGTCGCGCCGGAACGGGGATTCACCGCTCAGCGCGGTGCAGATCAGCGCGCCGAGCGACCACAGGTCGGACTCCGGCCCGGTCCTGGTCCCGGACATCCGCTCGGGCGCCGTGTACTCGGGCGAGCCGACGAAGGAGCCGCTCTCGGTGAGGGTGGTCGCGCCCGCGACCTGGGCGATCCCGAAGTCGGTGAGGACGATCCGGTCGGTGCCGTCCTCCAGGAGGACGTTCGCGGGCTTGATGTCCCGGTGCAGGACACCGGCGGCGTGGGCCGCGCCCAGGGCGCCGAGCAGGGCGATGCCGATCCGGGCGGCCTCGTCGGCGTCGACGGGACCGTCCCCGGAGATCCGGTCGGCCAGCGAGCCGCCGTCGATCAGCTCCATGACGATGTACGGGCGTTCGTCGTCCTCGACGACATCGTGGACGACGATGATGTGCGGATGGTGCAGCTGGGCGACCGCGCGCGCCTCGCGCAGGGTGCGGTCGCGCCGCAGCCGGGCCTCGTCCGCCGAGAGGGAGGTGTCCTGCGTCAACTCCTTGACCGCGACCCGCCGTTCGAGCAGCTGGTCGGTCGCCCGCCAGACGACGCCCATGCCGCCCCGGCCGAGCCTGGCCTCCAGGCGGTACCGCCCGGCGATCACACGGAAGCTGTCCCCCTCGGTCCCCATGAGCCTCATCATGCCGCACCGGAGGACAGGACTCCGGGGCGCCGAGCAGCGGATGACCGACAACCGCCCTACCAGGCGTGCCGTATGCGTGGCGGTGTCAGCCGGCCTTCGGCCGCCAGCCCCGCAGTACCGCGCTGAACTGCTCGCGCGCGGTCGCCCAGTCGGCCGCCGGAGAGGACATGTAGAGCAGGTACTCGGCGCCGTCGCGGCCGAGATACGCCTGCTCGATGGCCCGCCGCGGCCCCGGGAACCCCCCGTCCTCCGCCAGCGCGGTCCAGGTGAAGTCCCAGAGCGAACCCTTGCGGTCGCGGTAGACGTTCGACTCCAGGCTGACCCTCTTGTACGCGCTGAGTTTCTGGAGCTGCTGTTCCAGGTCGAGTTGGTGGAGGTAGGGGTCGTCGAAGTCCGGGGACTCGTCGATGGCGATACGGAGGAAGTGCTCCCCGCCGTCGGGCGAGTAGTCGATCTGCCCGTTCGTCTCCGTCCGCGTCCACCCCTGGGGCAGCGAGAGACTGAAACCGGCCGGATCGTCGACCCGCACCCAGTCCTTCGGCACGGTGCCCGGCACGGCGGAGGGCTGCGCACTCGCACTCGCCGTAACGGAGGGAGAGCCGGAGGGCGTGGCGGACGGCGAGGCCGAGACGGCCGAACCGGCGTTCTTCGAACCGGAGTTCCACTGGTGCAGCCCGAACGCCCCACCCCCGCCGACGAGCACGACCAGCGCGGCGACGAGGGCGATCGTACGACCCCGGCGGCGCGGCCCGGCCGGGGCGGCAGGACCCACCTGGGTCGGACCAATGACCGGACCGAAGGTCCCCTGAACCGGCGTGGCGGAGCCGACCGCGGCCCCGCCCATCCGGAAGGTCCCGACCTCCCCCTCCGCAGTCGCCCGCATCGCCCCCGTGTGAAGCGTCGGCACGTACTGCTCGGCCGCGCGGGGCCGTCGCCCCTCCGCCGCCTCCGCGAGCATCTGTTCGACCTCGGCCGCTCCGGGCCGTACGGCGGGATCCTTGAGGAGCAGGGACGTGATGACGGGCGCGAGCGGACCGGCGTACCGCAGCTCGTCGGCCTCGTCCTCGACGACCGCCTGCATGGTGGTCAGCGGGGAGGTGCGGCGGAACGGGGACCGGCCCTCGACGGCCGTGTACAGCGTGGCCCCGAGCGCCCACAGGTCGGAGGAGGGTCCCGGGTCCTCGCCGCGCAGCCGCTCGGGGGCGAGGTAGTCGACCGAGCCGACGATTTCTCCCGTGCGCGTGATGGTCGTGTCCCCCTCGACCTGGGCGATCCCGAAGTCGGTGAGCAGGACCCGGCCGTCCTGGGAGAGCAGGACGTTGCCGGGCTTGATGTCCCGGTGCAGTACGCCGGCGGCGTGCGCGGCGGTCAGCGCGCGCAGCACCCACAGGCCGACCCGCGCGGCCTCGCGCGGTTCGATCCGTCCGGCCTCCTTGACCGCGTCGGCCAGCGAGTGGCCCTCGACGAGTTCCATCACGATCCACGGCCGGCCGTCGTGGTCGAGTACGTCGTGCAGGGTGACGACGGCGGAGTGGTTGATCCGCGCCGCCGCGCGCGCCTCGGCCCGGGTCCGGGCGAGCAGGACGGCCTTCTCGCTCTCGGACACGTACAGGGCGGCCGTCAGCTCCTTGACGGCGACGGCACGGTGCAGCAGCTCGTCGTGCGCACGCCACACACGGCCCATGCCGCCGCTGCCGATGACGTCGACGAGCCGGTAGCGGCCCGCGAGAAGCAGGCCCTGCATCTCATTCACGTTTCCCCGCAATGGTCTTGACAGGGGCAAGACTAAGGAGCCCCCTCGCCGGAGGGAACCGCAGGGGTGCTTACGGGGACAGCACTGTGACGGTTCTGCCCGTCAGGCCTGCCCCCGAGGTCGGCCGCTGGCCCGTTGGGGTCAGCCGGTGAACTGATAGGTGGCCGCGGCCTGTTCGTACAGGCGCGTCACCTCGTCCCGCTCGGCCTCCGGCCCACGCACCTGGACCACGTGGTACCGCCCGTCGACGACTATCGCGAGATTGCGTACGAACACCTCGCTGCCGGAGCTGTTCTGCCAGGTGAACTGCCCCTCGGCCATGGTCCGTCCGCCCACCTCGATGGTCCGCATCCCACTGGACGTGGCCCAGGTCGAGTCGCGGAACGGCTGCAGCTCGTACTCCCGCTCCCGCTGGTACGCCATCGGATCGGCGCCGTACTGCTGCGTGGTGTCCCGGCCCGGTACGACGATCAGCTCGAACGAGCCGTGCGAGTACACGACTTGGCCGCGCCCGTTCTTCGCCGCCCGGTCCCAGCCGTTGGCGACGGCGACCCGGAAGCCCTCGGGGTCGGTACGCACGGTGAAGCCGGCCGCGACATCGGGCCCGGTGGTCGTCTCCGTCTCCGACGAACCGGCCGACGGGGAGGCGCTGTTGCCGTTCCCGCTGCCGGGCGAGGTCTGCTCGGGCCGCGGTTCGCTGCTCGCGTCCGGGTTCTCGGCCGACTGCTCCGGCGCCGTGCTCACCTCTCCGGCGGAACCGGTCCGCTCCCCGTCCTGATCCCCGCTGCTCTTGGCCTTCGGCATGAAGAACATGGCGTACGCGATCGCCGCGGCCAGCGCGAGCAGTATCAGGACGAGCAGGTTGCGGCCCAGTCTGCGCGGCGCCCGCTTCTCCTGCCTGCCCCGCTTGTGCCGTCCGTGCGGTCCGGTCGCGGGCAGCCGTGCCCGGCGCCTGCGCACCAGCTCGCCCCGGCGCCGTACGATCGGCAGCCGGCGCGGATCGGTGGGTGGCGCGGCGACGGTGTACAGACCGGCCTCGGGCTCCGGCGCCGACCGGACGAGGGAGCGCAGCCAGCCGTTCAGCTCCTCGAAGTCGAGCCGCTCGGTGGGGTCCTGGCGCAGCAGTGACTCCACGACGGGCCTGAGCGGTCCGCACTCCTCGGCGAAGGCGGGCGGCTCGGCGCACACCAGCTGCACCAGCTCGGCCGTCGACTCCTCGGGGTAGGGCGCATGGCCCTGTACGGCCCTGAAGAGCAGCGCGCCGAGCGCCCACAGGTCGGTCGCGGGACCGATGGGCGGGGCCAGCTGCCAGTTCTCGTGCACGGGACCGGCCTGCTCGGGCGCCCACCGCTCGGTCACCGCCCCTACGAGGGCCATCCGCGCCTGCCGTGCCCGCTCGGCGGCCAGCGGGGTCGCGGGCCCACGCCGGGGGGCACCGCCGGCGACCACGTCGTCCCAGCGGCCCGGGGTCCGGCCGGGGACACGATCGGCGGGCGGGACCTGGTCCCGGGGCATGTCCTGGGGCGCGTCCTGGGGCTGGGCGTGAGTCGGCGGCCAAGGCTGCCGGTGTTGTTGCTGGTGCTGGTGCTGGTGTTGCTGGTGCGGAACGCTGTCGGCGACCCCGCTCGTCGCGGCGCCGTTCGCTGCGGCGGGCAGGGCGCTGCGCGCCTGTCCGGCGTGCCCCGCCTGACCGGGAATCCCCGTCGCGGGGGCGAAGCCACCGTTCCAGCTGGCCGGCGTACGCACGCCGTAGGGGTCGGCGATCTGCCCCGGAGGCGGAGTGGCGGCCGGGCCACGCTCCACACCGGTGCCGTGCGCACCGCCACCGGCGCCGCCCGCCTCGATCGACGGCCTGGCACCTGGCAGTGCTGTACGCCCGCTCTGCTCGGCCTCCTGGACCCGGGCCGCGGCCCGCGCCCCCGCCCGGTACGCGGCGATCGCCCCGGCCCGCGCCGCCCGGATGTCCCCGCCGGTCTCCAACGCCCGCCGCTCACCCCCGGCGGAGCCTCCGCCGCTTCCCTCGGCGCCGGTCCCGGGCACCCCGCCACCGGCCCGCGCCTCGATGGCGGCACGCCGGGCAGCCTCGGGATCCCCGGCGGCATCCCCGGCGAACGTCCCCCCGGGAATTCCGTAACCTCCACCGGCACCGGCTCCGGACGCCCCACCGCCCCGTGCCTCGACAGCGGCACGCCGAGCGGCCTCGGGATCCCCTCCGGAACCCCCGGCGAACGTCCCACCGGCAACGCCGTAACCCCCGCCCGCGCCAGGACGACCGGCCCCGCCACCCGTCCGCGCCTCAATGGCGGCACGCCGGGCAGCCTCGGGATCCCCGGCGGTACCACCGGCGAACGTCCCACCGGAAGCCCCGTAGTTGCCGACCCCGCCGGGGTGGCCCGAAACGCCGACCCCACCGCCGGGCAGCCCCTGGCGCCCCGCCGCACCCGGACCACTCGGCAACGGAGCCGGTGACTGCCCGTACCCTCCGCCCCCGCCACTGCCGCCCGCCGAACCCGGCCTCGCGCCGCCACCGGCCCCCGGAGCGCCAACTGCCGCGCCCCCTAGGGCCTTCGCGCCCTCATGTGCCCCGGCCGCCCCTGACGTGTCCCGGCCCGGCACCGGGTCGTACCCGCACAGCGCCTCTTCCGCCGCTCCGGCCGCCAGCCCGGTGAGCATCACGCGCCCGTCGTCGCAGACGAGCACCGTGCGCTCGGTGATGTTGCGGTGCACCCAGCCATGGGCGTGCAGCACGCGCAGTGCCATGAGGACATCGGCGGCGACCTCGGCCGCGCGGTACGGCGTCAGCGGCTTCTCGGCGAGCAGCGACGCCAGCGACCGCGCCGGCACCAGTTCACTCACTATCCACAGCGAACCGCCCTGCGCGAACACGTCGAAGACCTGGTCGAGCCGTGGGTGGTCGGGGATGGACGCGGCGGCCTGCGCGGCCTCGATGGCACGCCGTACGGCCGGATCGCTGGGCCGACGCGTGGCCGTGGACCGCGTGTCGGACGCCCGCGCCCGACGCCCGTCCCGCGCCACGAACCCGTCCGGCAGCCCGTCCGAGTCGAGCACCTCGGCCTCGACGACCTCGGGCAACGGCACCTGCCTGACCAGGACTTCCTGCCCGCTGTAGGTGTCCCAGGCCCGGGTCTCGGAGAGTTCGAACTCATCGGACGGCGGCAGCGGCAGGCGATAGCGGTCGGCGAGCACCCGCCCCGCATATTCCTCCACGATGCCTCCCCCGGGCCGTCGGCTGCTCAATTCCGTTCGCCATACGTCCCGTTCTGGATGCGTACGGTCCGCAACCACTCACGATACGTGCCGGAGGCAAGTCACAAAGAGAGGATGCGAGATCTCACGGCCTCAACTCGGAACCGCGCACATCACGATTTCGGCTCGAACGTCTCGGTGAACGTCCGCCATGTCTCCTTGCGCAGCTCGGTGCCCCAATTGGACGCTTTCGCCGTATACATCAGCGCATACCCGGATTGGCTGTTGACGACGAACCCCCGGTCCACCGACCGGTACGTCGTCCCGCCGTCCGCATAGGTGAACTCCCAGTCGGCCGTGTTCCAGCCGCGGTAGTTCACCTTCGCTATTCGGATCCTGTCGTACTGCGAACGCGTCATGTACTGCTCTTGGTTCTCCCAGTCCGCCACGGGATCGGACTTGGGCGTAGTGGTCCACCCGACGAGCAGTTTCTGCCCGGCGGGACCCGCGAACCGGGCACCCGCGGCCCCTGTGAACTCGAACTTCCACCCGGTGGGCAACCCGATGGAGAACCCCTGCCCACTCGTGTAAGTGGACACACCCGTGACACCACTGGACTCACTCGCCGTCGCACTGGGCGAGTTCGCCGTGCCCGTCCCCGTACCCGAGCCGGTCCCCGCCTCGGCGCTCTTCGAGGCGCCGGCACTCTGCCCGCCGTCCGTACGGGTGCCGTCGTCCTTGTCCTCCTTGGTCTCGGCGGAGGACGAGGCAGAGGCGGAGGCGGAGGAAGTCACCTTGCCGCCACCGCTCTTCGCGCCGGCGGCGTCGTCGGAGTCGTCACCCCCGAGCACGAGGGCCAGCACCACGCCGAGCACGATGACCGCGATGACCACCCCGATGATCACCAGCGTCCGCTTCGGCACCACATCGGTGATCGGCGCCCTGGGCACCGGCCGAGGCGGCAGATCCGGCGGCGGCACGACAGGCCACCCCGAACTCCGCCCCGCGGTACCGGCGTTACCCGCCGGAGCCCCGGCTTCCCGAGTCTTGCCGTCCCGCGCCCCGGGAACAACGGCCCCCTGAGCACCCCCACTCTTCGCAGCCTCACCCGCCACCCCGGCGGAAGCAGCACTCCCGGAGCCCGCGCCGCCGGAGGACGCTCCGCCGGGAGCCGAACTCCCGGAAGCCGAACTCCCGGAGGACGCACCCCCAGAGGCCGCGCTGCCCGAGGCCGAACTCCCGGAGGGCGCGCCTCCCGAGGACACGGCACCCACACCCGCACCGGGCCCGGCCGCTGCCGCGCCCCCGGACTCCGAAGTACCGGGGGTCCCGGCGGAGTCGGCGCCCTTCGTACGAACAGCCGCCCCAGCCCCGGCCCCCGCCGCGACAGCCGCCGCCTTCTTCACGGACCGGAACGCCCCACGGAACCGCTCGCCGGCCTCCTCGCCCCGCTTGCCCCCGGAGCCCGAGTCCGCCGGACTCCCACTCTCCGCGCCCTTGTCCGCCCGCTTGCCCTTGCCCGGCACAGGCGGCAACGGCACGACCTTCGTGACGTCCGCCGGCTCCGGCTCGGCCTCCTTGGGCTCGGGCGCGTGGATCACCGCGTTGAGCATCGTGCGCGCACCGGCGTCGTCGAGCCGCTTGGCGGGATCCTTGGTGAGCAGCCCGTAGATCACGTCCTTCAGCGGGCCCGCGTTCTTCGGCTCCTCCAGCTGCTCCGTCATCACGGCGGTCAGCGTCGCGATCGCGGACCCCTTGTCGTACGGCGGCACACCCTCGACCGACGCGTACAACAGGCCGCCGAGCGACCAGAGGTCGGCTGCCGGGCCGGGCTTGTGGCCTCGGGCCCGCTCCGGCGAGATGTAGGAGGGCGCGCCGACGAGCATGCCGGTCGAGGTGATCGACGGGTCGCCCTCGACCTGCGCGATACCGAAGTCGGTGAGGACGACCCTGCCGTCCTCGGACATCAGCACGTTCGACGGCTTCACGTCGCGGTGCAGGATGCCCTCACGGTGCGCGGACCTGAGCACGTCGAGGATCGCGAGGCCCACCTCGGCCGCGCGCTGCGGCTCCAGCAGCCCGTCCTCACGGATCATCTCGGCGAGCGACTTGCCCTCGACGAGTTCCATGACGATCCAGGGCCGGTCGTCCTCCTCGACCACGTCGAAGACGGTCACGGCGCTGTTGTTGCGGATCCGCGCGATCGCCTTGGCCTCGCGCAGCGTCCGCGTGATCAGCCGCCGCTTCTCCTCCTCGTCGATACTCCCCGGGAACCGCAGCTCCTTGACGGCGACGGTCCGGCCCAGGGTTTCGTCCTCCGCGCGCCAGACGGTACCCATGCCGCCGCGGCCGAGGACCCCTCCCAGCCGGTACCGCCCGGCGAGGAGACGCTCGCTCTTGTCCTCACGGGATGCGCCCGCCCGCTCCGCCTCCGACATGCGTCCCCTCATGCAACCCGCCCTGACAGAACCTCCATTGTCCCTCACCCGACAAGCGGCCGACGCCCCGGGTGCCCCTCGGGACGGACGGTGGCCTGTGGGAAGAGGGACCGCGTGAAGCACGCGTTCCACCGCCCCACCTGCGGTCGGTGCCTCCTCACCTTCCGAACGACCTCGGAACGACCTCCGAATGAACACGGACAAGAGCGCGGGACCCGACCCCGAACCGGCCCCGCCCGCCGCCGAGTTCCGCCCCCGCACCCCGTAGAACGGACAAGTGCCGGACAAAGATCCCAGCTCACGACACTCGTTCGAGTGACGATCGGGAGTTCGAGAGCGTCGCCGTGAAACGGTGTCAGAGCGGCACGATGTCCGGCGCGCCCAGCCGCGCCGCGTCCGCCGCCAGGTCGTCCGGCTGACGCTGCGACTCACGCTCCGCCTCCACCCGCTTGTCGTAGTGCTGGACCTCTCGCTCGATCTGGTCCTTGTCCCAGCCGAGGACCGGCGCCATCAACTCCGCCGCCTCGCGGGCACTGCGCGTCCCCCGGTCGAACGTCTCGATGGAGATCCGGGTCCGCCGCGTCAGCACGTCGTCGAGATGCCGCGCCCCCTCGTGCGAGGCCGCGTACACGATCTCCGCCCGCAGATAGTCCTCCGCCGACTGCAGCGGCTCGCCGAGCGAGGAGTCCGCGGCGATCAGATCGAGGACCTCCTGCGCCAGTGAGCCGTACCGATTCAGCAGATGCTCCACGCGCACCACGTGCAGGCCGGTGCGCGCGGCCGTCCGTGCCCGGGCGTTCCACAACGCACGGTAGCCCTCGGCTCCGATCAGCGGCACGTCCTCCGTCACGCACTCGGCGACCCGCTGGTCGAGCCCGTGCACCGCCGCGTCGACGGCGTCCTTCGCCATCACCCGGTACGTCGTGTACTTGCCGCCCGCCACGACCACGAGCCCCGGCACCGGATGCGCCACGGTGTGCTCGCGCGACAGCTTGCTGGTGGCGTCGGACTCACCGGCGAGCAGGGGCCGCAGCCCCGCGTACACGCCCTGGACGTCGTCCCTGGTCAGCGGCACGGCAAGCACCGAGTTCACATGTTCCAGCAGATAGTCGATGTCGGCGCTGGAGGCCGCCGGGTGGGCCTTGTCGAGGTCCCAGTCGGTGTCCGTCGTGCCGACGATCCAGTGCCGGCCCCAGGGGATCACGAACAGCACGGACTTCTCGGTGCGCAGGATCAGCCCGGTCGTCGAGTGGATCCGGTCCTTGGGGACGACCAGATGGATGCCCTTGGACGCCCGGACGTGGAACTGGCCGCGCTCGCCGACCATCCCCTGGGTGTCGTCGGTCCACACCCCCGTGGCGTTGACGATCTGGCGGGCCCGGATCTCGTACTCCCCACCGGCCTCGACGTCCTGCACCCGGGCGCCGACCACCCGCTCGCCCTCCCGCAGAAAGCCGGTCACCCGCGCGCGGTTGGCGACTTTCGCGCCGTACGCGGCGGCCGTGCGCACCAGGGTGGCCACATAGCGGGCGTCGTCCATCTGCGCGTCGTAGTACTGCAACGCTCCGACCAGCGCGTCCTTCTTCAAGGCGGGCGCGACGCGCAGGGCGTGACGGCGGCTCAGATGGCGGTGCGTCGGCAGGCCCCGCCCGTGCCCGCGGGCCATCGACATCGCGTCGTAGAGCGCGACGCCCGACCCGGCGTACAGCCGCTCCCAGCCCTTGTGCTGCAGCGGATACAGGAAGGCCACCGGCTTCACCAGATGCGGTGCGAGCCGCTCAAGCAGCAGCCCGCGTTCCTTCAACGCCTCCCGTACGAGGGCGAAGTCGAGCATCTCCAGATAGCGCAGGCCGCCGTGGATGAGTTTGCTGGACCTGCTCGACGTGCCCGACGCCCAGTCACGTGCCTCCACAAGCCCCGTGGACAGACCGCGGGTCACGGCATCGAGCGCGGTGCCCGCGCCGACCACGCCCGCGCCCACGACCAGCACGTCCAGCTCGCGCTCGGCCATCGCTGCCAGTGACTCGTCGCGCTGCGCCGGTCCCAGTGCCGCTGTCCTCATCGCTGCCTCCCGCTGTCGGTCGCGCCGGCCGTGTCCGTACGACCGGCTGTCTGCATCCCGTCGTACGGCTGCGCCTGCCCTGATCCCCCTGCCCGAATTCTGACCGGGTTGCCCGACTTCGGCCACCACCCGCCCTCAGCCTGTGGACAACCTCCACGGAAACACCTGTGGAAACTCGCCCACCCAATCCCACATATCGGTCATATTTACTCCTAGTCTGACATTGCGCTCGCCCGTCCAGTCCACAGGGCTTGCGCACCTGTCCCGCTTCGGCTACTGGGAAGGACGGCCCACGCATGCCCGCAGATCTCGCCGTCATCGGACTCGGACATCTCGGCCTGCCGCTGGCCCAGGCCGCCGTCGCCGCCGGCATCCCCACCCTGGGGTACAAGACCGGCCCCGAGGCGGGTTCCCTCACCGCCGCCGAACTGCGCCGGATGCTCTCCAGAGGCTTCCGGACAGCGGCCGGCCCCGCCGAACTCGGCCGCGTACGCACCGCGGTCATCTGCGCCCCCACCCCGCGCGGCGCCGACGGAACGCTCGACCTCAGCCAGGTCGAGGCAGCCGCCCGCACCCTGGCGGCACGCCTGCGCCCGCACACCACGGTGATCCTGGAGTCACCGGTGCAGCCGGGCACGACGGAGGAATTCCTGCGCCCCCTCCTGGAAGAGGGTTCCGGCCTCCGCGCGGGCCGCGACTTCCACCTCGCCTACTCCCCCAGCCGGGTCGACCCCGGCAACCGCGACTTCACTCCCGCCAACACCCCCAAGGTCATCGGCGGCCTCACCCCCGCCTGCACCGAGTCGGCCGCCGCCTTCTACGGCCGGCTCACCGACAAGGTGGTACGCGCGCGTGGCCCCCGGGAAGCGGAAACAGTCCAACTTCTGGAGACCAACTTCCGCCACGTCAACATCGCCCTCGTCAACGAGATGGCCGTCCTCTGCAACGACCTGGGCGTCGACCTCTGGGACGTCATCCGCTGCGCGGAGACCAAGCCGTTCGGCTTCCAGGCCTTCCGCCCCGGCCCGGGCGTCGGAGGCCACGCGGTCCCCCAGGACCTCCGGGGCCACACCGGCCGCACCCTGCGCATGGTGGAACTCGCCCAGCAGGTCAACAACCACATGCCCCAGTACGTCATCCAGCGCGCGGCCACGCTTCTGAACGAGCACGGCAAGTCGGCCCGAGGCGCCCGCGTGCTGCTCCTGGGCGTCACCTACAAGCCGGACCTCGCCGACCAACAGGGCTCCCCCGCCCAGGAGATCGCGATCCGCCTGATGGAACTGGGCGCCTCCGTCAGCTACCACGACCCCCACGTCCCGTCCTGGAGCGTCCTGAACCGCCCCGTCCCGCGCGCGGACTCCTTCTACGAGGCGGCGGCCGACGCGGACCTGACGATCCTCCTCCAGCAGCACCGGACGTACGACCTCCAGGGGTTGTCGGTGAAGGCGCAGCTGCTGCTGGACACGCGGGGGGCTACGCCTACGGGGGCGGCGCATCGGTTGTGAAGGGGGGCGCGTGCGGCTGGCTGCGCCTCCGGGGCTGGTGGCGCGGGGGGTGCTTGCGTCGGTAGCGTACGGAGTGGAGGCCATCGCAGGGGGTAAGCGCTTTACTGCGGCGGGCTCCTGAAGGTGAACGAGGTGTCCACCCCTATGTCTCTTGGGGGTGGCCGCTCGCTTTCCGTATGTCCACAAGATGCACCATCTACGGTACCGGGCCGCCCGACGGCGAACCCGGTACCGTACAAAGAGGTGGAGCCCACCGCAGCGGTCACTGCGGCAGGCTCCGAACGGATAGCGGAGTGTCCGCCCCTAGCTCTTATAGGGGCGGCCGCTCACCGTCCATAGATCCACAAGACGCACCTCCTCTGAAACTTGACCGCCCGAAGACGGATCCGATCCCAGCGGGTGGGCTTGCGGTGGCGACCCATGGGCGCCCCCTTCCGCGATGCCGCCCAGTTGACCCGGTGGGCGGTTTGCTGGAACTCGGGCCGGGCCCCGACGGGCGGGGGTCCGGAACCATGTCCCTGGAAGGGGGCGCTCCAGAGAACTGGGGCGCCGACACACACGCTAGCCCCCACGCCTCCCCTGACCAGCCCGTATCCACCCCGAACGCAACCGCGCGCCCGCGCCCCACACCACGCGCCCCCGCGCCGGACAGCCAAAAGGGGGCCGGTCACCTGCCAAGGTGACCGGCCCCCTTTTCGGGCCCCGATTATTGCGTCCTACGAACTACCGCTGATGCACCGAGTCCGCCACCGCGACCTCAACTCGCTGGAACTCCTTCAGGTCGCTGTACCCAGTCGTGGCCATAGCCCGCCGCAGCGCACCGAAGAAGTTCATCGAGCCGTCGGGAATGTGCGACGGGCCCGTGAGGACCTCCTCGATCGTGCCGACCGTGCCGAGGTCGACCTTCTTGCCGCGCGGCAGCTCCTCGTTCACCGCCTCCATGCCCCAGTGGTGGCCCTTGCCGGGCGCGTCCGTGGCGCGGGCCAGCGGGGAGCCCATCATGACCGCGTCGGCGCCGCAGGCGACCGCCTTGGGGAGGTCGCCGGACCAGCCGACGCCGCCGTCGGCGATCACGTGCACGTACCGGCCGCCGGACTCGTCCATGTAGTCGCGGCGGGCGGCGGCCACATCGGCGACCGCGGTGGCCATCGGGACGCGGATGCCGAGCACGTTGCGCGTGGTGTGCGCGGCGCCGCCGCCGAAGCCGACCAGCACACCGGCCGCGCCGGTGCGCATCAGGTGCAGGGCCGCGGTGTAGGTGGCGCAGCCGCCGACGATCACCGGGACGTCCAGCTCGTAGATGAACTGCTTCAGGTTCAGCGGCTCGGCGGCGCCGGAGACGTGCTCCGCGGAGACCGTCGTACCGCGGATGACGAAGATGTCCACGCCCGCGTCGACGACGGCCTTGGAGAACTGGGCCGTGCGCTGCGGGGAGAGCGCGGCGGCGGTGACCACGCCCGAGTCGCGCACCTCCTTGATGCGCGCGCCGATCAGCTCCTCCTTGATGGGGGCCGCGTAGATCTCCTGGAGGCGGCGTGTCGCGTTGTCCACGTCCAGCTCGGCGATCTCGTCGAGCAGCGGCTGCGGGTCCTCGTACCGCGTCCAGAGGCCTTCCAGGTTCAGGACGCCGAGGCCGCCCAGCTCGCCGATGCGGATCGCGGTGGCCGGGGAGACGACCGAGTCCATGGGGGCCGCCAGGAAGGGCAGCTCGAAGCGATAGGCGTCGATCTGCCAGGCGATCGAGACCTCCTTCGGGTCGCGCGTACGACGGCTCGGGACGACGGCGATGTCGTCGAAGGCGTACGCCCTACGGCCGCGCTTGCCGCGCCCGATCTCGATCTCAGTCACGTGTGTGGCCTTTCCCTCTTCGGTTCTGCGCCTCCCAGTATCCCCGACGGGCACGACGGAGGCGGTCCCGGAGTACCTCCGGGACCGCCCCTCGCCCGCCTGGTTACCGCGCGCGCCTACTTACGGCTGTAGTTGGGCGCCTCGACCGTCATCTGGATGTCGTGCGGGTGGCTCTCCTTGAGCCCCGCCGACGTGATGCGGACGAAGCGGCCCTTGGACTCCATCTCGGAGACGGTGGCCGCGCCGACGTAGCCCATCGTCTGGCGCAGGCCGCCGACGAGCTGGTGCAGTACGGCGGCCAGCGGGCCGCGGTAGGGCACCTGGCCCTCGATGCCCTCGGGGACGAGCTTGTCGTCGGAGCCGACGTCGGCCTGGAAGTAGCGGTCCTTGGAGTACGACTTCGCCTGGCCGCGCGACTGCATGGCGCCCAGCGACCCCATGCCGCGGTACGACTTGAACTGCTTGCCGTTGATGAAGAGCAGCTCGCCGGGCGACTCCTCGCAGCCGGCGAGAAGGCTGCCCAGCATGACCGAATCGGCACCTGCGGCGAGCGCCTTGCCGATGTCGCCGGAGTACTGGAGGCCACCGTCACCGATCACCGGGATGCCGGCGGCGCGGGCCGCGAGGGCCGCCTCGTAGATGGCCGTGACCTGCGGTACGCCGATGCCGGCGACGACGCGGGTGGTGCAGATGGAGCCGGGGCCGACGCCCACCTTGATGCCGTCGACGCCCGCGTCGATCAAGGCCTGGGCGCCGTCACGCGTGGCGACGTTGCCGCCGATCACGTCGACGTGGACGTTCGACTTGATCTTCGACATCCAGCTCAGGGCGTTGCTGTTGTGCCCGTGCGAGGTGTCGACGACCAGGAAGTCCACGCCCGCCGCGGCGAGCGCCTGGGCGCGTTCCAGCGCCTCGGGGCTGGCGCCGACGGCCGCGCCGACCAGCAGCCGGCCCTCGGAGTCCTTGGCGGCACCCGGGTACTTCTCGGCCTTGACGAAGTCCTTGACCGTGATGAGGCCCTTGAGGAGACCGGAGTCGTCGACCAGGGGAAGCTTCTCGATCTTGTGGCGGCGCAGCAGCTCCATGGCGTCGCTGCCGGAGATGCCGACCTTGCCCGTGACCAGCGGCATCGGCGTCATGACCTCACGGACCTGACGCGAGCGGTCGGTCTCGAAGGCCATGTCGCGGTTGGTGACGATGCCGAGCAGCTTGCCGTTGCCGTCCGTCACCGGGACGCCGCTGATGCGGAACTTGGCACAGAGCGCGTCGGCCTCGGCCAGCGTCGCGTCCGGGTTCACCGTGATCGGGTCGGTGACCATGCCGGACTCGGAGCGCTTCACGAGGTCGACCTGGTTGACCTGGTCCTCGATGGAGAGGTTGCGGTGCAGCACACCGACGCCGCCCTGCCGGGCCATGGCGATCGCCATGCGCGACTCGGTCACCTTGTCCATCGCCGCGGAGAGCAGCGGGATGTTGACCCGGACGTTGCGGGAGATGCGGGACGAGGTGTCGACCGCGTTGGGCAGCACCTCGGATGCGCCCGGCAGCAGCAGCACGTCGTCGTAGGTGAGCCCGAGGGTCGCGAATTTGGCGGGCACTCCGTCGACGTTGGCAGTCATGACACCTTCCCCAAATGGCCTTGATCGGTGCGGATGTCCATGCTAACGGGAAGCACGGGTCCCGAATTCCACGGTGCGAGGCACCCTCAGGCTTCGTATGTTCGTACGGAATCGACGCCCCGGCCGTTCAGACCGCGGCCAGGACCACTGTTCCGCCGCCAGGACTACTGTTCCGCCAGCGCCCGCAAGCGGCTGAGCGCGCGATGCTGCGCGACACGCACCGCTCCAGGTGACATTCCCAACATCTGGCCGGTCTCCTCGGCGGTGAGACCCACCGCGATGCGCAGCAGGAGCAGTTCGCGCTGGTTCTCGGGGAGGTTGGCCAGGAGTTTCTTGGCCCATTCGGCGTCGCTGCTCAGCAACGCGCGTTCCTCGGGGCCGAGGGAGTCGTCGGGGCGTTCCGGCATCTCGTCCGAGGGGACGGCCGTCGAACCGGGGTGGCGCATCGCGGCGCGCTGGAGGTCGGCGACCTTGTGCGCGGCGATCGCGAAGACGAACGCCTCGAACGGGCGTCCGGTGTCGCGATAGCGCGGCAGAGCGAGGAGAACGGCGACGCAGACCTCCTGCGCCAGGTCCTCCACGAAGTGCCGCGCGTCGCCCGGCAGTCGGGACAGCCGGGTGCGGCAGTAGCGCAGGGCGAGGGGGTGGACATGGGCGAGCAGGTCGTGCGTGGCCTGCTCGTCCCCGTCGACGGCACGGTGGACGAGACCACCAATCACCCCATGGGCATAAGCCGCCTCGTCGTCGCGCATCGGACCATGGTGCCTTGGCGCCGCTCTCTCCGTGGCACCGCGTCCGTTGTTGTGCACCGAAGCGTTATGAGCAGGTGCGCCGGAACTCATATCCTGCGCCCTCCCCTTCCGCTCGACCGACTCGTCCCCGAGGAACTCCACACCTCAAGGATGCGGCATCCGCGGCGAAACGAGCAGCGGGCGTCCGGCGGGCCGTTTTGCCACCCCCGCCCACCTTGCGGTAGGCGGGGACTTCTTCACCCCCGCTGAGGCCCACTTATCGGACCAGACCCCACCGGAAACCGAGCGCCACCGCGTGCGCGCGGTCCGAGGCGCCGAGCTTCTTGAAAAGGCGCCTGGCGTGCGTCTTCACCGTGTCCTCGGAGAGGAACAGCTCGCGTCCGATCTCCGCGTTCGACCGGCCGTGGCTCATGCC
The DNA here is from genome assembly GCF_021545335.1 of Streptomyces sp. GQFP. GTDB lineage: Bacteria > Actinomycetota > Actinomycetes > Streptomycetales > Streptomycetaceae > Streptomyces. Next base: position 3,625,763 of record NZ_CP089312.1, read on the forward strand.
TTCCAGGACCTGGATCTCACGCGCGGTGAGCGTGGGCGCGGCGCCCATCTCGGCCGAGCGCAGCCGGCGCGGCGCGAGCCGCCAGGTCGGGTCGGCCAGTGCCTGCGTCACCGTGGCCCGCAGTTCGGCGCGCGAGGCGTCCTTGTGCAGATAGCCGCGGGCGCCGGCGGCGACGGCGAGCGCCACGCCGTCCAGGTCCTCGGCGACGGTGAGCATGATGATGCGTGCTCCGGGGTCCGCGGACAGCAGCCGCCGGACCGTCTCGACGCCGCCCAGACCGGGCATGCGTACGTCCATCAGAATCAGGTCCGAACGGTCGGCACCCCAGCGGCGGAGGACTTCCTCGCCGTTGGCCGCCGTGGTCACGCGCTCGACACCGGGCACGGTCGCGACCGCGCGGCGGAGCGCCTCTCGGGCAAGCGGGGAGTCGTCGCAGACGAGGACGGATGTCATGGCCGCCCTCCGCAGCTGATGCGCGTCACCTTGAGCCTCCAGGCTGGTACTAATCGTCACCTGTGCGGTTGACGCTCGACCGATTTTCCCGGCAGTGGGTACTGCCGCCCGTCCGAGCGCTTGTTCCTCCAACCGCCTCCGCACTCTCAACGATGGTCACTCGAAAGAGTTACGGGGCTGTGTGTCGTCTTCGGCACTCTACGTGAGGGCGTGGACACGGTGCAGACATGCACAACAGACCCTCAACGTTTCATCACAACCTATGCCCCATTCAGCCGTTTTTCTTCCCATTTGTTGGTGTCTGAGGCTAGATTCGCAATGAGTCATATTTTCATCTCCTTAGATCGTAGTTGTACGGTCGGAGGCATCACCTCAGCCCAGAACGGCAACAAGGGGACATGTAATGGCAGATTTCTCCCGCCTTCCCGGTCCGAACGCGGACCTCTGGGACTGGCAGCTCCTCGCGGCCTGCCGCGGGGTCGACAGCTCGCTCTTCTTCCACCCGGAGGGGGAGCGCGGTGCGGCACGGAGCGCTCGTGAGAACTCGGCCAAGGAGGTCTGCATGAGATGCCCGGTCCGCGCGCAGTGCGCGGCGCACGCGCTGGCGGTGCGCGAGCCGTACGGCGTGTGGGGCGGATTGACCGAGGACGAACGCGAAGAGCTGATGGGGCGGGCCCGTCACCGGTTGGTGTCGGCGTCGGCCGGTGCCGGGGACCTCGGCTCGAACAACTGAAGGAACGTTTCTTCTGAGGCTGGGGACCATCTCGGTCCCGCCTCACCTCAGGCCCGCGCCGCCGCCCGCGCCAACTCGTCCAGCGTCGCCGCCACCGCCGGCACCTTCGCCAGGTCGGGCAGGGTCAGCGCGACGATCTCCCGCCGTACCGCCGGTTCCAGCGTCACCGCACGCGCACCCCGTGGCCGTACGGAGTCGATGGCGAGCTGGGGCAGGACGGCCACGCCGAGGCCCGCGCCCACCAGGCCGACCACCGCGGGGTAGTCGTCGGTCGCGAAGTCGATGCGCGGGGTGAAGCCGGCGCTCTCGCAGGCCTCGACCAGCTGGCCCCGGCAGCGCGGGCAGCCGGCGATCCATGGTTCGGCGGCGAGTTCACCCAGGGCGACCGACTCCGCGCGGGACAGCCGGTGCCCCTCGGGTACGAGGCCGACGAGCCGGTCGGTGAGGAGCGGGCGGACCACCAGGTCGTCCCACTCACCGGCGCCCGCCGCGCCCTCGTACCGGAAGGCGAGGGCCACGTCGCAGTCGCCCTCGCGCAGCAGTTCGACGGAGTGCGGGGGTTCGGCCTCCTCCAGGGAGACCCGGGTGCCGGGGTGGGCGGCGCGCAGAGCGGCGAGGGCGGTCGGTACGAGGGTGGAGCTGCCGCTGGGGAAGGAGACCAGCCGGACCCGCCCGGCGCGCAGGCCGGCGATCGCGGCGACCTCCTCCTCCGCCGCCGTGAGGCCCGAGAGGATGCCGGCCGCGTGCCGCACCAGGGCCTCGCCCGCCTGGGTCAGGCGCATCTCGCGGCCGTTGCGGACGAGCAGCGGGGTGCCGACCGAGGCTTCCAGTGCCTTCATCTGCTGGCTCACGGCGGGCTGGGTGCAGCCCAGTTCGCGGCCCGCCGCCGAGAAGGAGCCGGTGGTGGCCACGGCGCGCAGGACACGGAGGTGACGGGCTTCGATCATTTTTCGATCATAAGTGATTCTTGGGGATGGGGGAGAATAATACGTCGACGCTTTGGGCAAGTCTGATTTAGCGTGGGGTCATGGATGCTGGGGCGGATACGGGGGCGAGTGCTGTGATGAAGGTGTTGTCCGTGAACGTGGGTCGTGCGCAGTCCGTGCCGTACACGGACCATCCGCAGGGCACGGGTATCGACAAGCGGCCGGTGGACGGGCCGGTGCGGGTGGCGGCGCCCGGGCTCAAGGGGATCGGCGGCAGCGGTCTGGCCGGGGACACCATCTGCTCGAAGGAGCACCACGGCGGCGACGAACAGGCGGTGTACGCGGTCGCGCGCGAGGATCTCGACGACTGGGAGCGCGAGCTGGGCCGCCCGCTGCGCGACGGGATGTTCGGCGAGAACCTCACCACTCGGGGCCTCGATGTGTCCGGCGCGCTGATCGGCGAGCGCTGGCGGATCGGGTCCGAGGTGGTCCTCGAAGTCACCAGCGGGCGTATTCCCTGCGCGACCTTCCAGGGCCATCTGGGTGAGAAACGGTGGGTGAAACGGTTCACGGAGCGGGGTGCGCCGGGTGCCTATCTGCGGGTGATCGAGCCGGGTGCGATACGGGCGGGCGACCAGGTCGAGATCGTGCACCGGCCGGAGCACGAGGTGACGGTCGCCCTGTACTTCCGGGCGCTGACGACCGAGCGGGCCCTGATGCCCCGGCTGCTCACGGCCGGTGCGGCCCTGCATTCGGAGGCGGCGGCGAGGGCTCACGAATATGTGAAGAAACACGGCTGACGCGCGGACGCGGCACGGCTGCTGACAAGGCATTACGTCGGAGGTCCGGGCGGGGACTTCACGATCTGGAGGGAGCGTGCAGGGGGCGGACGGGAAGGGACGGGAACAGTCCGGGTCACTAATCTTGCGCCATGACAACGGCTCTGATTACGGGATCGACCGCGGGAATCGGTGCCGCGTTCGCGCGGCGGCTGGCGGCCGACGGCCACAACCTCGTCCTGGTGGCGCGCGACGCCGAACGGCTCGGCGAGCAGGCGACCGAACTGCACGACCGGCACGGCATCGAGGCGGAGGTGCTGAGCGCCGACCTCGCGACGGACGCCGGCATCGACGCGGTGGCCGCGCGCCTCGGCGACCGCAAGAACCCCGTCGACCTGCTGGTCAACAACGCCGGCTTCGGCAACAAGGGCCGCTATCTCGACGTACCGATGGCGGACGAGCTGAGGATGCTCAAGGTGCACTGCGAGGCGGTGCTGCGGCTGACCGGTGCGGCGGCCGAGGCGATGCGGGAGCGGGGGCGCGGGGGTGTCGTCAATGTCGCGTCCGTCGCCGCCTTCGTGCCGCGCGGTACGTACGGGGCGTCGAAGGCGTGGGTCGTGCAGTTCACGCAGGGGGCGGCGAAGGACCTGGCGGGGAGCGGGGTGCGGCTGATGGCGCTGGCGCCCGGGTTCGTGCGTACGGAGTTCCATGAGCGGGCCGGGATGGGGACGGACAACATCCCGAACTGGATGTGGCTGGACGCGGACAAGCTGGTCGCGGCGGCGCTCGCGGATCTGGCCCGGGGCAAGTCGCTGTCGATTCCGGACCCGCGCTACAAGGCGCTGATGGGCGTGGTGAAGGTGACGCCCCGCGCGCTGCTGGGCGGGATCTCGTCCAAGACGGGGCGCAAGTACGGGCCTCAGTAACCTCAGCGGTCCCGGTGGCCTCCGCGGTCTCCGGCAGAGGTGTCGTCGTCGCTCCGGTGGGAGTATGGAGAGAGGTACCGGACCCAGGGGGGCCGGAGGCGGCGCCATGACATTCGTACAGCTGATCGATTGCAAGACCAGTCGGTTCGACGAGATGAACCGGCTGATGGACACCTGGGTCGAGCAGACCAAGGGGAAGCGGACCGCGACGCACACACTGATCGGCAAGGATCTCTCGGACTCGTCGCACTTCGTCGAGATCGTGGAGTTCCCGTCGTACGAGGAGGCGATGCGGAACTCGAACCTTCCCGAGACCGACCGGATCTTCCGCGAGATGGTCGCCCTGTGCGACGAGATGCCGACGTTCACCGACCTGGACGTCGTACGGGACGAGCAGTTGTGCGCGGACACCGCGCGGCGGTTCTTCGAGGTGATCGCCACCCGGGGTGAACTGCCTCCGCTCAACGACCTGTTCGTGGAGCACTACCACGACCACGATCCGTCCAACGAGCAGGACAACCTCGGGCTGGACGCGGCGCGGCGCGAGATGCAGATGTGGCGTGCGTCCTTCGACTTCGCGTTCACCGTCGAGGACCAGATCGCCCAGGGCGACCGGGTCTGCACGCGCTGGACATGGAACGGGACCCAGCGGGGCGAGTTCCTGGGGATCCCCAACAGCGGGAGGAAGGCCTCGATGACCGGCGCGACCATCTTCCGGTTCGACACGGACGGGAAGATCGTCGAGGGCTGGTGGCAGTACGACCGGCTGGGGCTGATGGGGCAGTTGGGGGCGCTGGACGCACTGGAGCAGTAGTCATGTGACCGCCCGCGAAGGGAGAAACCCCCCGTTCCAGCCAGGAACGGGGGGTTTCTTCGTCGGCCGGTGTTCTGGCCGGTGCCTCGACTAGTGGGAGTGGCCGTGGCCGTGGCCCGCAGCCGGCTCTTCCTCTTCCTTCTTCTCGACGACCAGGGTCTCGGTCGTGAGGAGGAGGGAGGCGATCGAGGCCGCGTTCTCCAGGGCGGAGCGGGTGACCTTGACCGGGTCGATGACGCCCTGCTTGACCAGGTCGCCGTACTCGCCGGTGGCGGCGTTGAAGCCCTGGCCCTTGTCGAGCTCGGCGACCTTGGAGGTGATGACGTAACCCTCCAGGCCGGCGTTCTCGGCGATCCAGCGCAGCGGCTCGACGGCGGCCTTGCGGACGACCGCGACACCCGTCGCCTCGTCGCCGGTCTTGCCGAGGTTGCCCTCGAGGATCTTCACGGCGTGGACGAGCGCGGAGCCACCGCCGGAGACGATGCCCTCCTCGACCGCGGCGCGGGTCGCCGAGATGGCGTCCTCGAGACGGTGCTTCTTCTCCTTCAGCTCCACCTCGGTGGCGGCGCCGACCTTGATCACGCACACGCCGCCGGCCAGCTTCGCGAGGCGCTCCTGGAGCTTCTCGCGGTCCCAGTCGGAGTCCGTGTTCTCGATCTCGGCCTTGATCTGGTTGACGCGGCCGGCCACGGCGCCGGTGTCGCCACCGCCGTCGACGATGACCGTGTCGTCCTTCGAGATGGTGACGCGGCGGGCGGTGCCCAGGACGTCGATGCCGACCTGGTCGAGCTTGAGGCCGACCTCCTCGGCGATGACCTCGGCGCCGGTGAGCGCGGCCATGTCGCCGAGCATCGCCTTGCGGCGGTCACCGAAGCCGGGGGCCTTGACGGCGACCGCGTTGAAGGTGCCGCGGATCTTGTTCACGACCAGGGTCGACAGGGCCTCGCCCTCGACGTCCTCGGCGATGATCAGCAGCGGCTTGGAGGAGTTGGTCTGGATGACCTTCTCCAGCAGCGGCAGCAGGTCCTGGATGGAGGAGATCTTGCCCTGGTGGATCAGGATGTACGGGTCGTCGAGGACGGCCTCCATACGCTCCTGGTCGGACACCATGTACGGGGACAGGTAGCCCTTGTCGAAGGCCATGCCCTCGGTGAAGTCCAGCTCCAGACCGAAGGTGTTGGACTCCTCGACGGTGATGACACCGTCCTTGCCGACCTTGTCCATCGCCTCGGCGATCAGCTCGCCGACCTGGGTGTCCTGCGCGGAGAGCGCGGCCACGGCGGCGATGTCGGACTTCTCCTCGATCGGGCGGGCGGTCTCGAGGAGTTCCTCGGACACAGCCTTGACCGCCGCGTCGATGCCCTTCTTCAGGGCGGCCGGGGAGGCGCCGGCGGCGACGTTCTTCAGGCCCTCGCGGACGAGCGCCTGGGCCAGCACGGTGGCGGTGGTCGTACCGTCACCCGCGATGTCGTTGGTCTTGGTCGCCACCTCCTTCACCAGCTGGGCGCCGAGGTTCTCGTACGGGTCGTCCAGCTCGACCTCGCGCGCGATGGTGACACCGTCGTTGGTGATGGTGGGAGCGCCGAACTTCTTGTCGATGACGACGTTGCGGCCCTTGGGGCCGATCGTCACCTTGACCGTGTCGGCAAGCTTGTTGACGCCGCGCTCAAGGGCGCGACGGGCGTCCTCGTCGAACTTCAGGATCTTCGCCATGGGAGCGGTTCAGCCCTCTCGGAAAATTGGGAGAACGAACTGCGCCCCCGGCACCCGGCTGTTGAGGTCGCGGGGGCCAGGGGCGCAGTTCACTGCAATGCTGGTGAATCTGGCAATACCGGTGGTGCCGGTATCACCGGGTGAATTACTTCTCTACGATCGCGAGCACGTCGCGAGCGGAGAGGACGAGGTACTCCTCGCCGTTGTACTTCACCTCGGTGCCGCCGTACTTGCTGTACAGCACGATGTCGCCGGTCTTCACGTCGAGCGGAAGACGCTCGCCGTTCTCGAAGCGGCCCGGGCCCACGGCCAGGACGACGCCCTCCTGGGGCTTCTCCTTGGCGGTGTCCGGGATGACCAGGCCAGAGGCCGTGGTCTGCTCGGCGTCGAGCGGCTGGACCACAATGCGGTCCTCGAGCGGCTTGATGGCAACCTTGGAGCTGGTGGTCGTCACGATCCGACCTCCCCCTTCGGAGATCTCACGGGGTTAACTGTCTGAGGTGGCGACCAGGTGGATCCGTCGTCGCGGGTGCCGGACCTGCCCGTCGCTGTTGGCACTCTCCAGGGGGGAGTGCCAGACCTGAGACTATGACCGCGATTAGCACTCGGTCAAGCGGACTGCTAATTCCATGAGACGCGGTGCACCGAAAAGGCGCCGCGGGCAGCCCTACAGATAGTCCTCCAGGCGGGCCACGCTCAGGCCTCTCTCCTGCGTCTCCCTGAGCAGCCTCAGTGTCTGTTCGACCTGGGGTGGGCCCACGAGGACGATGGCGCCCGGGCGGAGGGGTGCCCCCTTGGTCCAGAGGAGCACCGTCGATACGCCACAGTCCGCCGCTGCCCTCAGCGTGGTCGTGTCGTACGTGCCGTAGGGCGGGCGGAAGAGGCGGGGGCGGATGCCGAAGCGTTCGCGGAGTTTGTCCTGCTGGCCGCAGATCTCGGCGCGCTGGCCGGCGTACGGCAGGCCCCGCAGGGACTGGTGGTCCAGGGTGTGGTTCTGGACGTTGGCGCCGACCTCGCGCAGACGGGCGAAGTGGGCGTAGCCCGGGCCCACGACACTGTCCGTGAGGAACATGCTGACCGGGAGGCGCAGTTCGCGGACCAGGTCGACGAACCGGGGGTCGCGTTCGGCGCCGTCGTCGTAGGTGAGGAAGACGACCTTGTCGTGGGTCGGGATGTGGTCGACGACCGGGGGGAGGCCCGGGCCCGCCGTGCGGAGGCGGGCCCTCGGGTGCGCGGGCGGGGGTGGGGGCAACGGGGCCGGCAGGCCCCAGCGGCGGTAGGCCTGGGGGTCGTCGGGCGCGGAGTCGGCGTGTGCCGCCTTCTCGACCGGGCGTTCGATGGGGGCCACGGGCCGGGCGCAGGCGGTGGCCGTCGTCGCCAGGAGCGCGGCGGCGAGTGCGGCGGCGGCCAGGGGGCGCGCGGTCACAGGTAGTCCTCCAGGCGGGCCACCGCGTACCCCTTGGCGGTGACGAGCTTCATGAAGCGGCGGACCATGTCGGGCATCGTGCCCTTCCAGTCGCCCTCGCCCCGGAAGTGGCTGAGGACGATGTCGCCGGGGTGGATGTCCCGGTCCCACTCGCGGTAGTCCCAGCGGTCGGCGAAGACCTCCTCGTTCCAGAGAGGTGGCATCTTCCTTGCGGAGGAGCGCGAACAAGGTCTTTTTAGCTCGATCGTGTGATGGTCGGCTTCCAGGCTTGCGGTGTCTTGGGCCGTCCGGGTTAGCGTGGCTGTGCGATCTGGGCCACGAGGTGCGGTGCCAGCGTGCAGGGCCCCTGCTCCACCAGAGGATGAATCAGGGCCTCCCCGTCGCCTCTGGCCGTACCCAACCGGCCAGGTCGTGAGGAAACCGGCCTCCCGGGTCCGGACCACGCACAGGATGCGTGTCGCCGCCCCGGGGTCGAGTACGCCGGGGACCAGTACGCCCAAGACCGTTCGGGGCGCGCGACTGAACAGGCTCACCCCTGCTCGGTCCACAGGAACGGTACGTGCTTCACGCCGCACGACGTGGCGCGCAAGCTGTCCTCGCCGTAGTTGCCGTAGGGCGGTGAGTGGGGGTGCGGTCAGGCCCCAGCGCTTGGCCGGGGCCGTGCGGGCCGCTTGTGCCCGGCCCAGTTTTCGGGCGTATGCGTCCAGGGCGCGGGCCGGGGGTGCGTGGAGGCGGAGTTCCTGGCCGGGGGCGGGGCGGGCGTTCTTCGGCGGGGCGGCGCCCTCCGCGCAGGCGGAGGCGAGGGCGGCTGCGGCGAGCGCGAGAATTCCGGCGCGGGCGATGGACCGGTTTTTGTATGTTTGTCCTACTGTTCGCATGGTGCCGGATCTTCCCAGGGCGTGGCCATGGAGTACGGCCGACACCGCCGCCGGAAGCGCGCCGTCCACCGGCTGGCCCACAATGAGGCGGTGAACGACCTCGCCACTCCCCTCTCCGCCTTCGCCGCCCTGCTCACCCCTGTGGGCCGCGCCCTCCTCGACGAGGTGCGCGGTACCGAGCCGGCCCGTGAACTGGCCGTCGCCACCCGGCTGCGCCGCACGCATCCCGCCGAACTGGTCTCGGCGGCGCTCGGGCAGGAACGGCTACGGCAGCGGGCGGTGGCGAAGTTCGGGGCCGAGGACGCCGGGCGGATGTTCTTCACGCCCAACGGGGTCGAGCAGTCGACTCGGGCGAGTGTGGCCGCGTACCGGGCGGGACGGTTCAGGGAGTTGGGCGTGACCTCGGTCGCCGACCTGTGCTGTGGGATCGGGGGCGACGCGATCGCGCTCGCCCGGGCGGGCGTCCGTGTTCTCGCCGTGGACCGGGATCCGCTCACCGTCGCCGTCGCGCGCGCGAACGCCGAGGCGCTGGGGATCGGGGAGTTGGTGGAGGTGCGGGAGGCGGATGTCGCCGAGGTCGACGTCTCGGCCTACGACGCCTTGTTCGTCGATCCGGGGCGACGGGGTGGGCGTGGTCGGATCTTTGATCCCGAGGCGTACTCGCCGCCGTTGTCGTGGGCCGTGGGGGCGGCCAGGAAGGCTCCGCTGGCCGCGCTGAAGATCGCTCCCGGGGTGCCGCACGAGGCGATTCCCGGTGAGGCGGGGGCCGAGTGGATCTCGGACGGCGGGGATGTGAAGGAGGCGGTGCTGTGGTTCGGGGCGGGGCCTGGGGGTGGGTCTGTGCGGGCAACTCTGTTGCCGGGGCCGCGTGTTCTGGACGGGCGGGGGTTGCCTGATCCTGAAGTGCGTTCTGTGGGGCGGTACTTGTACGAGCCTGACGGGGCTGTTATTCGGGCTCATCTGGTGGCGGAGGTTGCCGAGGAGGTGGGTGGGGGGCTTGTCGACGAGACGATCGCCTATGTGACGGGGGATGAGTTGCGGGCCACTTCCTTTGCCTCTGCTTATGAGATCACCGATCAACTGCCGTTCGGGGTGAAGAAGTTGAAGGCGGTGCTTCGGGAGCGGGGGGTTGGGGTGTTGACCGTTAAGAAGCGGGGGTCTGCTGTTGAGCCGGAGGAGTTGCGGAAGAAGGTGAAGCTTTCTGGGCCTAACTCTGCGACGGTTTTTCTTACTCGGGTGGCGGGGGCGCCGGCGATGCTGATTGGTCAGCCTGTGTCGGGGGCTTCGCGGGGTGGGTTGTATTGAGTCCGCGGGCCGGTGGGGGCTTGTCGCGCAGTTTCCCGCGCCCCTATCGGGCGCGCTCGTGCGAGGGTGGAGTGTCGCGCCCCGCGGCGGAGCCGCAGATGGATACAGCCCCGCGCCCCTATCGGGCGCACTCGCTCGCCCTCGTACGCAGCAAGTGCCGTTCTCGTTCGTTCTGGGTTAGTTCTGCTGCTCTTAGGAATTCCACTCTTGCCTCCTTTGTCCGGCCCAGGCGTTGGAGTAGGTCTCCTCTGACGCTGGGGAGCAAGTGGTAGTCGCGGAGGGTTGGGTCGGTTGTCAGGGGTTCGATGATCTGGAGGGCCTGGGCCGGGCCCTCGGACATCGAGACGGCCACCGCTCGGTTCAACTCGACTACTGGGGACGGGGATCGGGTGGCCAGGGCCGTGTACAGGGCGGCGATGCGGGGCCAGTCCGTGGTGTCGTAGGAGTGGGCGTGGGCGTGGCAGGCGGCGATGGTGGCCTGGAGGGTGTACGGGCCTGGGCCTGATGTCGATGTCGTGGCGCCGGCCGCTTCCGCTCGGGCCAGGGCCGTGAAGCCTCGGGCGATCAGCATGCGGTTCCAGCGGGAGCGGTTCTGGTCCTTGAGGAGCACCGGTTCTCCGGTCGGGCCCGTGCGGGCCGCCGAGCGGGACGCCTGCAGCTCCAACAGGGCTGTCAGCGCGTGCACTTCGGGTTCCTTCGGCATCAGGCCCGACAGCACGCGGGCCAGGCGCAGGGCGTCCTCGCAGAGGGCGGGGCGCAGCCAGTCGTCGCCTGCTGTGGCGGCGTAACCCTCGTTGAAGATCAGGTAGATGACCTCCAGTACCGAGCCGAGACGGGCCTCGCGCTGGGGGCCGTACGGGACCTCGAAGGCGACGTTCTTCGTGGCGAGGGTTCGTTTGGCGCGGACGATGCGCTGGGCGACTGTCGCCTCGGGGACCAGGAAGGCGCGGGCGATCTCGGGTGTGGTGAGGCCGCCGAGGAGGCGGAGGGTGAGGGCGATACGGGCCTCGGCGGACAGCACCGGGTGGCAGGCCGTGAAGACCAGGCGGAGGAGATCGTCGTCGATGTCTTCGGGGGTGGGGGGTTCGGGGGGCTCGACCGTTGTTTCCAGGTTTCGGCCGATCTCCCGCAGTTTGCGGGCGTACGTCTCGCGGCGGCGGATCAGGTCTACCGCTCGGTGTCTGGCGGTGGTCATGAGCCAGGCGGCCGGGTTGTCGGGGACGCCGTCGCGGGGCCACTGTTCGAGGGCGGCGACCAGGGCGTCCTGGGCCAGTTCCTCGGCGATGCCTATGTCACGGACGGTGCGGGTGACGGCCGCGATGATGCGGGGGGATTCCAGGCGGAAGACCGTCTCGATGACGGTCTCGATGGGTTCGCTCGGGTCCGTGGTGGGGTGGGTGGGCTGTGTGCGCTTTGGTGTCACAACCCACCATCAGACACCCCTCGCGGGCTCGGGGCCAAGGAACGCCGGCCGCTCAGCCCCCGGCGATCTCCCGCACCTCGCAGGTCACCGTCCAGTACTCCTCGTGCACCTTCAGGAAGCGCTTGGCCCACTCCAGGGCCTCCGCCTTGTCCTTGCACTGCATGATGAGGTAGCCACCGACGATCTCCTTGGACTCGGTGAAGGGGCCGTCCGTGACGGAGATCTTGCCGTCCTGCCAGTGCACGCGGGTGCCCTGTGCGGTGGGGGTCAGGCCGGCGTTGTCGAGCATCACCCCGGCCTTGGTGATCTCCTCGATCAGCTCGCCCATGCGCTGCATCAGCTCGGGGCTGGGGCCTTCGGCGGGGGCGGTGGCCTCGTCGATCTTCACGAGGGAGAGGTAACGGGGCATGGGGTTCCTCCTGGGGTGTGGCGGAGTCCGGGTCCGTTCCGGGCTCTCACCACTGCGTCGAACGGGGAGGGCCCGGATCGACACGGCCTCCGGAAAACTTTTCCCCCTACTTCAGAGTCGTTACTTCAAGGAGGCCCACAACTCCGCCGCCTCCGGCTCCTCCGCGACCACCCGGTTGGCGTCCGACGCCGCTGTCACCACCGGCATCGTGACCGTTTTCAGTTCGTCCGCCGACAGGCCCTGCAGGCTCTGGCCCAGGCTCATCAGTTCGCTGAGGGAGTCCAGGCCGGTGTCCGTGGTCAGGCTGCCCGTCGCCACGTCGGCGACCTTGTACAGCTTGGCGGGGCTGGTCAGCAGGTTCGTCGAGGAGACCTGCTGGAGGAGGGCCTTGACGAGCTTCTGCTGAAGGCCAATTCGGCCCAGGTCGCTGCCGTCGCCTATGCCGTGCCGGGTGCGGGCCAGGGCGAGGGCCTGGGTGCCGTCGAGGTGGTGTTCGCCCGCCGTCAGGTCTAGGTGGCTGTCGTCGTCGTGGATGTCCTCGTCCGTGGTGACCGTGACGCCGCCGAGCGCGTCCACCAGGTCCGCGAAACCGGCGAAGTCGATCTCCAGGTAGTGGTCCATACGCACGTTCGTCATCGACTCCACCGTCTTGACCGCGCAGACCGGGCCGCCGACCGAGTACGCCGTGTTGAACATGACGTTGTACGCCTCCGCCGTCGAACCCCCGTCCGACAGCGGGCAGGACGGACGTGTGACCAGCGTGTCGCGCGGGATGCTCACGATCGTCGCCTTCGTACGGCCCGCGTCCAGGTGGACGACCATCGCCGTGTCGGACCGCGCGCCCTCGCTGCTGCCGCCGCCGAGTGCCTGGTTCCGCTTGCCGCTGCGCGAGTCCGAGCCCAGGACCAGGATGTTCAGCGCCTCGCTCGGGAGCGGTGTCGCCGAGGCGGACGCGCCCGTCGACGGCAGTGCCTGTGTCTTGGCCGGGCGGTTGTCGCCGAGCGCGCTGTTGATGTCGACGCTCTTGATGTTGCGGTTCAGGTGCCAGTAGGCGTAGCCCCCGGCTGCCGCTGCGAGCACCAGGGTGCCGGCGAGCGTGAAACCGACGGCCTTCAACCACCGTGACGGCCGCCGGCCCGTCTGCCGGGCCGTCTGTCTCTCCGCGCCCCCGTCGTCGTCCGACATCTGTTCCTCTTCTCCCATCACAGGGAGGAACGTACGTCCGAATTATTACGAGCGGAGGCCCGTGCCCGGCATTCTTCGGAAAATCTCACACTTCTCAGCCCAAGATCAGCCCGGGATCAGCCCGAGATCAGGCCGGGATCAGCCCAGCGTCACCGTTGGTACGGGGTTGCTCCCGCTCCATGTCCCGTTGAACCCGAAGCTCACCGAACCGCCACTCGGCACCGTCCCGTTGTACGAGGCGTTCACGCAGGTCACCGCCGTCCCCGACTGGGTGCAGGTGGCGTTCCAGGCCTGCGTGAGCTGCTGTCCCGCGCCGTACGGCCAGGTCACCCGCCACGACGACAGGGACCTGCCCGAGCACGCGATCGTCACCTGGCCCGTGAAGCCGGTGTTCCACTGGTTCGGGACCGTGTACGTCGCCGTGCAGCCCTCCGTGGAAGGGGTGCCGCCGAGGGCCTGGGCTATCGCGTAGTACGCCGGTTTCGGGGTGAACGACTCCGTGTACGGGGTCGCCGCGCCGTATCCGTCGAACACGTCCGGGATCCATGAGTCGGAGTCCGTGAAGCCCCAGACGGTCACGCCGGTGCACCGGGTCACGGCCACGCACGCGTCCATCACGGCCTTGTAGTCGGCCGCCTGCTGGGTCAACTTGGCGTCTGTGGCGGGGAGTTGCATACGGATGTCCAGTTCCGTGATCGCCACGTCCACGCCCAGATCGGCGAAGCGCTGGATGTTCTGCTGGAGGGTCGACGGGTACTGGCCGAGGATCAGGTGGGCCTGGAGCCCCACCCCGTCGATCGGTACTCCGCGCTCCTTCAGGGACTTGACCAGGTTGTACAGGGCCGTGCTCTTCGCGTTGACGCCCTCGACGTTGTAGTCGTTGATGTAGAGCTTCGCGGTCGGGTCGGCCGCCCTCGCCCAGGTCAGGGCCTGGGCGATGTAGTCGGTGCCGAGGTTGGTGGACCAGAGCGTGGAGCGGTACGTGCCGTCCTCGTTGAAGGGCTCGTTCACCACGTCCCAGGCCGCCAACTGGCCCTTGTAGCGCGTGACTTCGGTGGTGATGTGGTCCTGGAGGATGGTGCTGAGCTGGGCCGGGGTCCAGGTGCCGTTCGTCAGCCAGCTGGGGTTCTGGCTGTGCCAGACCAGGGTGTGGCCGCGGATCTGTTGGTTGTGGGCCTGGGCGAAGGTGACTATCTGGTCGGCCTCGGTCCAGTTGTGGGTGCCTTGGGTGGGCTCTACGGATTCCCACTTCATGGCGTTGCCGGGGGTGAGGGAGTTGAACTGGGTTCCGGCTATGTCGCCGTAGGTTCCGGTGAGTTTGCTGCCGGTTACTGCTGTGCCTATGACTTTGTTCTTGGCTGTGGCGAGGTCGCGCAGTGGGGGGTCTTCGGCGTGTGCCGAGGTTGCCGTCCCGGCGAGGAGCAGTGCGGCGGTGAGGAGGGATAAGGCTGTTCTGGAGGGTCTCATGCGGGTGCCTCCGAAAGTTTCGGTTGGGGTACCGATTGACTTCGGGGCAGTGTGGGGGGAGTTGCGTTGGGCGTCAATGGGTTGTGTGTCGGGTGCGGGTGCGGGTGCGGGTGCGTTGTGGCTTGTCGCGCAGTTCCCCGCGCCCCTGGGTGGGACACCGCGCCCCCAGTTAGACAGCTGGCGGCGCTGCCGTGCTGTTGCGGATCACCAGGCTTGTTGCCAGTTCCACCCTGGTTGCGCCTGGGGTGCCCTCCACTCGGCCCAGGTCCAGGACCAGCTTGGCTGCCGTTTCTGCCATTTCCATCAGGGGCTGGCGGACCGTTGTCAGTGGGGGGCCTACCCAGCGGGCGATCGGGAGGTCGTCGAAGCCGACGACGCTGAGGTCCTCCGGGATGCGTAGGCCCAGTTCGCGGGCGGCCTCGTACAGGCCCAGGGCCTGGAGGTCGTTGCCGGCGAAGACCGCGGTCGGGCGGTTCGGGGAGCGGAGGAGTTCGAGGCCGGCTCGGTAGCCCGTCTCGTGGTGGAAGTCGCCCACCTTGAGGAGGTCGGGGTCGACCGGGAGGCCCGCCGTTTCCAGGGCCGCGCGGTAGCCGTCCACGCGGGCGCGGCTGCACATCATGCGGGACGGGCCGCTGATCGACGCGATGCGGGTGTGGCCGAGTTCGACCAGGTGACGGGTGGCCGCCAGACCGCCCTGCCAGTTGGTCGCGCCTACCGAGGGCACGTCGTCGCCCGGGTCGCCCGCCGGGTCCATCACCACGAACGGGATGGAACGGCTGGTCAGCAGCGCCCGCTGGGACTCGTCCAGGCCGGACAGGACGAGGATCACGCCGTGCGGGCGGCGGGCCGCGACCTGGTCGGCCCAGGTGCGGCCGGGGGTGAGGCGGCCCGCGCTCTCGGAGAGGACGACGCTCAGCCCCTCCTCCCGCGCCGCGTTCTCCACACCCCGGATGACCTCCATCGCCCACGCGCTCTCCAGCTCGTGGAAGACCAGGTCGATGAGTGGTGAGCGAGTCGCCTCGGCGCGGCGGCGCCGGTAGCCGTACGCCCGCAGCAGGTCCTCGACGCGGGTCCGGGTCGCGGGCGCGACGTCGGCGCGACCGTTGAGCACCTTCGAAACAGTCGGAGCGGAGACGCCTGCCTCGCGGGCGATCTCGGCGAGCGTCGCGGTCTGGGTGGACTGCGGTGTCGTCTGCGTTTCAGCTGGTTTCGAGGGTCTCATGGCCGCGATCGTATCCCTGCGCGACCTCTTGACGAAGACCTTGTCCCGCCATAAGTTCCCGGAACATTCGAAGTACCACCCGAAAGATTCGTACAGAGACTCAGTCAGGTTTCGGTCAGAACATTCGCGAGAGGTGCTGTCATGGAGTCCAACAGAGGGCGGTCCACCGGTACCGGCGGTGCCATCGGTAACGGTGGTACGGCGTTCAGTCGGCGCTGGGTGCTCGGTGCCGGTGCGTCCGCCCTGCTCACCACCGGGCTGAGCGCGTGCGGCTCGGGTGAGGGTTCGGGCGGGGGCGGGGGGACCATCACCGCGTTCGTGTACGGGGACGACGCCGTGAAGGTGCAGCAGGCGGCCGTCGACCGGTTCAACAAGTCCGCCGCCAGCAAGACGGCCAAGGGCAAGGTCAAGCTGGAGAAGATCCCGGGCTCGGACTATCTGCCCAAGCTGCGTACGGCGATGGGTTCGCCCAGTGCCCCGGACGTCTTCTTCAACTGGGGCGGCGGCTCCATCAAGGCGTACGAGGCGGCCGGGAAGATCGTCGACCTGACCGACACCATCGAGAACGACCCGGTGCTGAAGAACGGCTTCCTGCCCTCCGTACTCGCCGCCGGGGACCTCAAGGGCCGCCACTACGGCATACCGATGCGCGGGATGCAGCCGGTGATCCTCTTCTACAACAAGTCCGTCTTCGCCGAGCAGAAACTCCAACCGCCCACCACCTGGGACGAGTTGCTCGACATCAACACCAAGCTGAAGAAGGCGAAGATCACTCCGTTCGCCCTCGGCGGCTCCGACATCTGGCCCGAGCTGATGTGGCTGGAGTACCTGGTCGACCGGATCGGCGGGCCCGAGGTCTTCAAGCGCATCCAGGACGGCGACGCGGAGGGCTGGGGCGACCCGGCGGTCCTGAAGGCCGCCGAGATGGTGAAGGAACTCATCGACGACGGCGCGTTCGGGTCGAAGTTCACCTCGGTGTCGTACGTCAACGGCGGCGCCCCGGCCGTCTTCGCCAAGGGCAAGGCGGCGATGCATCTGATGGGCTCGTGGGAGTACTCGACGCAGCTCGGCAAGTTCCCCGACTTCGCCAAGGCCAACCTGGGCTGGGCGGCCTTCCCCAAGATCGAGGACGGCGTCGGCGACGTCCGCAACGTCGTCGGCAACCCCACCAACTACTGGTCCATCAACCCCCGTACACAGAACAAGGACGCGGCGATCGCGTTCCTCAAGGACTGCGCGTCCGAGGCGTACGCGAAGGACCTGGTCGCCCTCGGAGACGTACCGACCACCTCCAACGCGGCGGCCCTGCTGTCCTCCGCGCCCAATCCGGAGTACGCCAAGTTCCAGTACGACATGGTCCAGCAGGCACCGGCGTTCACGCTCTCCTGGGACCAGGCACTCGGCGACGAGCTGGGCACCAAGATGCACACGGAGATCGGGAAGCTCTTCACGGGCAAGTCGACGCCCAGTCAGTTCGTGTCGGCGTGCAAGGGGTTGAAGTGAGGGTCGCGGACAAGGCCGCGAGCGGTGTGCGGGCCGGGCGGCCCAGCGCCGTCTGGGCGCTGCCCGCGGTGCTCTTCTTCACCTTCTTCGCGGTCGTCCCGATGGCCCTGGCCTTCTATCTCTCCTTCACCAAGTGGGACGGTCTCGGCGACCCGAAGCCGATCGGGCTCGCCAACTGGCAGAAGTTGCTGGACGATCCGCGGCTGACCCAGTCGCTCACCCTCACTGTCCTTCTGACGGCGGCCAGTTGGGCGTTCCAGACGGTCGTGGCACTTCTGCTCGGGGTGTGGGCGGCGGGCCGGCAACGCAACCGGGCGGTGCTCTCGGCGATCTTCTTCGTGCCGTTCCTGCTCTCCTCGACCGCCATCTCGGTGCTGTTCTACGCGCTGCTCGACCCGAACTTCGGCATCATCCAGAAGGACACGCTCGGCTCTTCCAGCGGCGCGTTCCTCGCCATCGTGTTCGTCGGCGGCTGGCAGTTCATCCCGTTCCACACGCTGATCTACCAGGGCGGGGCCCGGCAGATTCCCCAAGTGCTGTACCAGGCTGCGGCAATTGACGGCGCGGGACGCTATCGCCAGTTCTTCTCGATCACGCTGCCGCAGCTGCGGCACACGATCACGACGTCCACCGTGCTGATCGTCGTCGGTTCGCTGACGTACTTCGAGACGGTGCTCATCCTGACGAAGGGCGGGCCCGGCACGGACACGGCGATCCTGCCGTACCTGATGTACGAGGCGGGCTTCAAGACGTACGACTTCGGCTACGCGAGCGCCATCGCGTCCGCCCTCGTGCTGGCCGCCACCGGGCTGTCCCTGCTGCTCGTCCGGCTGACCGGTTTCGGCGGCATGCGCAGTACGCGTGAAGGGATGTGACGGAGTGTCACACGATACGCTCCCCCGCCCGACGGCCACCGACAAGCGTCCGGAGCGACCGCAGCCGGACAGTCTTCGGCGGCGTCGGCACTGGACCAGGCGCGCCAATCCGCTCGCGGGCCTGGGCTCGTTCGTCTGGCTGGTGATCGTCCTCGTCCCGATCTACGCCATGCTGTCGGCCTCGCTCACCGGCCCGGACAAGGCCCTCACCGGCAACCCCCTGAAACCGCCCACCGATCCGACCCTCGACAACTACAACACCGTCCTCAACTCCGGCTTCGGGCATCTGCTCAGCAACACGGTGATCGTGGCCGTCACGGTCGTGGCCATCGTCCTCGGGCTCTGCGTCCCGCTCGCGTACGTGGCCGTGCGCACCCGCACCCGCTGGTCGGGCGCGGCCTTCCGGCTGTTCCTGCTCGGGGTCGCGATCCCGGCCCAGGCGGTCGTGGTCCCCCTGTACCTCCTGATCGCCAAACTCGACCTGTACGACAGCCTGTTGGCGGTGATCCTGCCGACAGCCGCCTTCGCGATGCCGGTCTCGGTGCTGGTCCTCACCGGCACCCTGCGGGACATCTCGGAGGACCTGTACGAGGCGATGGCCCTCGACGGCGCCTCTCCCCTGCGCATGCTGTTCCAGCTGACGATCCCCCTGGCCAAGGGCGGTATCAGCACCGTCGTGATCTACGCGGCCCTCCAGGCCTGGAACGGCTTCCTCTTCCCCCTGATCTTCACCCAGTCCGACGGACCCCGCGTCCTCACCCTCGGCCTGTTCAACTACGTGAGCCAGTTCGGCGTGAACATCCCCGCCCTGCTCGCGTCGGTCGTCCTCTCCGGCATCCCGATCTTCGCCGTCTATCTGGTGGCCCGGCGAGCGCTGATCGGCGGCCTGATGGGCGTGGGCGGCAAGTGAACCCAGACCAACGTGCCCGTGACTCTGACAGGAGTTTCATGACGACCGCCCCCTGGCGTGACCGCGCCCTGTCCGTCGACGCCCGTGTCGACGACCTGCTCTCCCGGATGACCCTGGAGGAGAAGACCGCCCAGCTGTACGGCGTGTGGGTGGGCGCCTCGACGGACGGCCACGGCGTCGCCCCGCACCAGCACGACATGACCGCCGACTACCAGTGGGACGAGCTGATCACCCGAGGTCTGGGCCAGCTCACGCGCCCCTTCGGTACGGCCCCCGTGGACCCGGCGCTGGGCGCGCAGGCACTGGCCCGCGCCCAGCGCCGGATAGCGGAGGCGGGCCGCTTCGGCATCCCGGCGCTGGCCCACGAGGAGTGCCTGGCGGGCTTCACCGCCTGGCGGGCGACGGCGTACCCGGTCCCGCTGGCCTGGGGCGCCACCTTCCACCCCGAGCTGGTGGAGGAGATGGCGGCCCGCATCGGCCGCGACCTCGCCTCGGTCGGCGTCCACCAGGGCCTCGCCCCGGTCCTGGACGTCGTACGGGATCCGCGCTGGGGCCGGGTCGAGGAGACGATCGGCGAGGACCCGTATCTGGTGGGGACGATCGGGTCGGCGTACGTGCGGGGTCTTGAGTCGGCGGGGATCATCGCCACGCTGAAGCACTTCGCCGGGTACGCGTCCTCGGCCGGGGCCCGCAATCTCGCTCCCGTGCGGGCAGGCGTGCGGGAGTTCGCGGACGTGACACTCCCCCCGTTCGAGATGGCGCTGCGCGAGGGCGGGGCGCGTTCCGTGATGGCCGCCTACAACGAGACGGACGGAGTCCCGGCCTCCGCCGATGCGCAGCTGCTAACCCAACTTCTGCGCGAGGACTGGGGGTTCACAGGCACGGTCGTCTCGGACTACTTCGGCATCGGTTTCCTGGAGACCCTGCACCGGGTCGCCGGTACGCCGGCCGAGGCCGCCCATGTCGCCCTGGCCGCCGGCATCGATGTCGAGCTGCCGACGATCCGGAGCTACGGCGACCCGCTCGTGGCGGCCGTACAGGCGGGAGACGTACCGGAGTCGCTGGTCGACCGGGCGGTGCGGCGGGTGTTGGCCCAGAAGTGCGAGCTGGGGCTGCTGGACGAGGGATGGGAGCCCGAGCCTGCCGGCGGGCCGATCGATCTGGACTCGGCCGGGAACCGGGCGCTGGCCAGGCGGTTGGCCGAGGAGTCGGTGGTACTGCTCGACAACCCGGACGGGCTACTGCCGCTCGCCCCGGACACGCGTATCGCGGTCGTCGGGCCGAGGGCGGCGGACGCGCTGGCCATGCTGGGGTGCTACTCGTTCCCCTCGCATGTCCTGCCGAGTCATCCGGAGACCCCGGTGGGGCTCGACATCCCCACCCTCCTGGAATCCCTGCGCGCCGAACTCCCGGATGCCAAGGTGACGTTCGCGGAGGGCTGCGACACCTCGGGGCCGGACACGGGCGGTTTCGAGGAGGCGGTGGCGCGGACCGCCGAGGCGGATGTGTGCGTGGCGGTACTGGGCGACCGGGCCGGTCTGTTCGGGCGGGGTACGTCCGGCGAGGGGTGCGATGTCGCCGACCTGCAACTGCCGGGCGTACAGGCCGAGTTGCTGGACGTGCTCGTGTCGACGGGGGTTCCGGTGGTGCTCGTGCTGCTCACCGGGCGGCCGTACGCGCTGGGGCGCTGGCACGGTCAACTCGCTTCGGTGGTCCAGGCGTTCTTCCCCGGGGAGGAGGGCGGCCCGGCGGTCGCGGCAGTGCTGTCGGGCCGCGTCACCCCGTCGGGGCGGCTGCCGGTGAGCGTGCCGAGGGAGCGCGGGGGCCAGCCGTGGACGTATCTCCAGCCGCCGTTGGGGCTCGCGGGCGAGGTGAGCAGCCTGGACCCGACCCCGCTGTATCCCTTCGGGCACGGGCTCTCGTACACCTCGTTCGCCTGGGAGGACCTCGATGAGGGCGGTCCTGCCGAGATCGGGACGGACGGGTCGTACGACGTGTCGGTGACCGTCCGGAACACGGGGGCGCGGGCCGGGGCCGAGGTCGTGCAGCTGTATCTGCACGATCCGGTGGCCTCGGTGACCCGGCCCGATGTCCGGCTGATCGGTTATGAGCGGCTGGAGTTGGCGCCGGGGGCCGCGCGCCGGGTGACGTTCCGGTTCCACGCGGATCTGTCGGCGTTCACGGACCGCGCGGGGCGGCGGGTCGTCGAACCGGGGGCGCTGGAGCTGCGGTTGGGGGCGTCGAGTGCGGATGTACGGCACACGGTTCGGGTGCGACTGGTGGGTGCGGTAAGGGAGTTGGGGGCGGAGCGGCGGCTGCGGTGCGAGACGGAGGTCGGCCCTTAGCGGGCCGGTCCCCTCTCCTCCGTCTCCGCTACGGCACAGCGGGGCCGTCCAGGTAGCGGCCCTCTGTGTCGTACGGCCAGGCGTTCGAGACGCAGCCCTTGAGGCCGTCGATCTGCTGCATCATCGCGGGCGCGGGCTGGCCCGGACCCGGGCAGGTCAGATGGCCTCGGTTCAGCCAGTGGCCGACCTCGTGGTTGACGATCAGGGCGCGGTACTCGGTCGCCGGGCCGTCGAACTGGGGGGAACCCAGCTGCCAGCGCTTGAGGTTGATCACCACGTTGACGCCGGCCCGGCAGTTGACCTCGCCGATGTGTTCCGGCTGCTGGACGTTGCACAGCTTGTCGGTGGTGGCCGCGGTGGCGACCTTGAACGTCAACTCGGCCTCCGCGCCGGTGACTTGGCGGAAGCGGGCGCCCGCCTGCCGCCAGCCTCGCTGGTCGTTGAGGATGGCGCCGATCTGGCGGGCCGCGTCCTTCGGGTCGACGCCCGCGCCGTCCTCGACCTGGACGCGGAAGGGCGTACCGGAGGCGGGCCCGGTGACGACGACCGGGGCCGTGTCGAAGGTGCCGGGGCCGGAGGCGGGGATGGTGGGCGTCGAGGAGGAGCCCTTCCCCGAGCCGGCCCCGGAGCCCTTCTCCGCCCCCGAAGTGCCGGTGGCGCTCGGGGACTTGGGGGCCTTGGGCGACTCGGAGGGGTCGGGGGACCCGGCGACGGTGGAGTCGTCGGGGGGCGAACTCGTGGCGCCCCGCGTCGCGGACGTTCCCGGGTCCGGGGTGGGCTCGGTCGTCGTCCGGACCGCCTCCGGGGAACTGGCCCGCGACGCGTTGTCCGGCAGCAGCCGGGGCAGGAGCAGCGGCACCGCCGCCGTACCGAGCGCGGCGAGACAGACCGTGGCGCCGATCGCGCCGAGCCGGACCCGCTGCTTGCGTCGCCGCCGTAAGGCGATCCGGCCACCCGGACCGTTCACTGCGCGTCGTTGCTCACTCATCGGGAGGAACCGCCTGTCTCACTCGTGCTGTCGGTACCGGTCGGATCGCTTGCCAAGGAGGGCTCGGCGGTGGAGGGTTCGGCCGTGGCGGGCGCGGTCTCGGCCGGGGAGGCCGGGGAGGACGGGGAGTCGGATGCCTCGTCCGAGGAGTCCGCCGTAGCCTCCGCCGCGTACTGCGCCTGGTACTTCACCTCGGTCAGCAGTGCCTTGGTGCCCGCCGCGGCCACCAGTTGGTCGACGGTGACGGGCGGGGAGACCTTGGCGTCGGCGTCCGGGGTGACGGTCAGGTTCACGGTGCTCTCCGCATAGCGGTAGCTGACGCTGAAGGACTGGCCGCCCCACAGCGTGTCGCCCGACACGATGACCCGCACTTCGCTCCCGTCGGGCAGCAAGGCCGTACTGCAGGTCGTGGCCGTCTCGGGCAGGTCCGAGCACTCGGCGAGGCTGCCCCCTCCCGGCATGACCTGGAACGTCACGGGGAAGATGTGGCCCTTCAGCCGCCCGGCGAAGCGGTCCGCGCCGTCCGGCGTGACGGTCCCGATCAGGTCGCCCAGCGCCCGGGTCAGGGCCTCCGCCGTCCGCGCCCCGCGAACGGCGTCCTCCGAGGCCGAGGCCACGGGCGTCGGCGCTGTCATGGAGGGGGCGGGGGACGGCACGGCCGACGCCCGGGACGCGCTGGGCGGTGCGGCCGCCGGGCTGACGGGCTGCGACGCGGCGCTGCCCAGGCCGCCGAACGCGACCGAGCCGATGCCCCCGACCGCCAGGACCCCGACGACCGCGCCGACCACGGCGAGCCGCGCCCGGATCCGGCGGAGCCTGCCCAGCCGTACCGCCTCCTGTGTCAGATCGGGCAGCGGCGCGAGTCCGGCGGCGGCCCGCTCCATCAGTTCCCTCAGCTCCCCGACGAGCGCGTCGTCGGGCCCGGCGTCCGGCTCGGGCCCGTGCGGGCGGCCGGGTGGCGTGTCGTGCACGGAAGTTCCTCTCTGACGCGGCAGATCGGGCGATGTACGAGGGGACAGGGGGCCGGGGAGTCAGTACTCGGCGGTGTACACATGGGCGTCGCCCAGCTCCGCGCGCAGCCGGGTCAGGGAGCGCGAGCACTGGCTCTTGACGGTGGACTCGCTGCACCGCAGCTGCGCGGCCACCTCCGACACGCTCAGGTCCTCCCAGTAGCGCAGGACGACCATCGCCCTTGCCCGGGGCGGGAGTTCACCGAGCGCGGCCATGAGCGTGACGCGCAGATCGGGTCTGGGCGCGGCGGGCACGGGGTCGGGACGGGAATGGGCGAGCAGATCGCGCAGCCGCCTCCGCCGCTCGTGCAGGAACAGCCGGGTCAGGACGGTACGGGCGTAGGCGTCGAGGTGGTCGGCCCGGCTCGCCCGGTGCCAGTGCTGGAAGAGGCGGGCCAGCGTGGACTGCACCAGGTCGCGGGCGTGCTCGCGGTCGCCGCAGAGCAGATACGCCGTCCGGTACAGGCGCTGCCGGCCCGCCCGCGCGTACTCCTCGAAGTCCCGCTGCCGGACCGTCGCCGACATCCACCCTCCCGTTTCCCGTCATGCGTATCGCTGAGGCTGTGGCGATGGCAGTTGCTATGGCTCACGTGCCTCATACGCATCACACCCCTCACACGCCTCACAGGTCTCGCCCTCACCTGTTCTTGAGCGTGTTCGGGGCGGAAAGGTTGAAGGGGGTGCGGAAAAATTTCTGGTCCGGTGCGGTCGGACCCGGGAAGGGGCGGCACCGGAACCCCGGTACCGCCCCTGATCGTGGGTACTACTTGCGCGCTCTCCGCCAGCCCACTCGCACCAGCGAGATCAGCCCGATCACCAGGAAAGCGGCCACCAGGAACGTCACGATCGCCGCCCATGACGGAAGCCCGTCACCGGCGCCCAGGGTCGCGGCGGTCATGCCGGCCGCGGCGAACACGAGCGCGTAGGCCACACGTTTCACGAAGGGTCTCCCGGGGTTCGGGTTCGGCTCTGTCATGCGTACCACCACCCCACAAAGGTCGCCCGGATACGGTAGACGGTCCACCAGTGGTGGCTGCCGGGCCACTTCCAGGCGAACAGCAGCCACTTGGCCCGCGGGTGCCACGAGTCGGAGACATGGTTGCTGATGACTCCGGCGATGACCCCGACGACGAAGTAGCAGCCGAAGCCGCCGCAGAACGAGGCGATCCCGCCGGCCAGCCCCCAGATCGCACCCTGCGCGAGGTCACGCTGGAAGGTGCTGCTCATGTACACCTGGACGTAGTGCCACTGGCCCCACTTCCAGCGGTAGATCCGGAAGGTGCCCGCGTAGTCGTACGCGTTGACGGGATCCTGCCCCGCGTAGTCGTACGCGTTCGCGCCGCCGCCCAGCACCGGGTCCACGGACAGGAACCGGCCGGCGGTCGGGTCGTACAGCCGCACTCCCATCAGGGTGAGCCCCGACAGGGGCGCCTCGGCCCGCTGCCGGCCGCCGAGCCAGCCGTACGTCGTGGCCACGGTGGCGTCCAGCGCGTTGCCGAACTCGTCGTACTGCTGGACCACCGGGGCCTGGGCCGTGTCCAGCGGCTGCTGGACCGTCACATCGCCGTGGATGTCGGTGAGTTGCAGGACGGTGTCGCCGGTGGCCGTCGTGGTCGCCGCGAGGACGCCGGTGAGGTCCGACACGTCACGGCTGACCGTCGAGCCGCTGATGCTCCAGGTCGGGCTGTCGCAGCCGCAGCCGTAATGGTTGGTCGTGGTGGAGCTGGTGCTCCAGGTGCCGTCCGTGGCCTGGGTCTCGGAGGTCAGGACGGCGAGCCGGCCCGCACCGTCGAGGCTCCAGGTGCTGCGGCCGGTGCCCACGGTCTCCGAGCGGACCAGGTCGTTGGTGTAGTACGAGAGCGTGGCCGAACCGTCGGTGGTGGTGCGGCCGAAGGCGTCGTACACGTGAGCGGAGTCGATCAGCCGGTCGGCCGAGTCGTACGTGTTGCTCACGGACGTGGTCGTGGTGTCCGCGGTGCTGCTGTCGCAGTCGTCCGTGGACGTGGTCAGACCCGTGCGGTTGCTGCTCGCGTCGAAGGTGTAGGCGCGGGTGGTGCAGCCGCTCGCGGTGGTGTCGGCGGCCTTGGTGAGGCGGCCCGCACTGTCGTAGGTGTAGTCGGACTCGGTGGTGGATCCCGCGGTCTGCGTGTGCCCCGACTGGAGCCCGGTGTCGGTGTATCCGGCGGTGTCGGAGGCGACCGTGGTGCCGTCCGAGGCCGTGTACGTCCGTCCCGTCGGCCGGCCCACCGTGTCGGTGGCGACGTCCAGGGTGTACGAACCGGGCAGGGTCTCGGAGGTGAGGGTGCCGTCCGCGTCGTAGGAGGCGGTGAAGGTGCCCGCGACCGAGTCCGTGAGGGTCGTGACGTCACCGGTGGCGTTGTACGCGTAGGTGACGGTGGACGGGACCGAGTCGGTGGTCTTCACCGGCCGGTCCAGACCGTCGTAGGACGTGGTGCCGGTGTTGCCCGCGCCGTCGTCGTACGTGGCCTGACGGCCCAGGGCGTCGTAGGTGACGGCGACGGTCTGCCCGTTCGTCGTCTGGGACGCGAGGCGGCCGTTGCCCTGGTCGTAGGTGAGCGTGGTGACGGGGGTGCCCGTGCCGGTGCCGCCGGTCACCTCGGTCCGGGTCGGCCGGCCCGCGCCGTCCACGGTGTTCGTGGTGGTGCGGGTGGTGCCGTTCGCGGTCTCGGCCTTGGTGGCGAGCCGGCCCCAGCGGTCGTAGGTGTAGACGGTGGTGACCGCCTCGGTGGGGTTGCCCCCGCCGCCCGTGATCGCGGCCGCCGGAGCCGTCCTGCACAGCAACCCGGCCCACTCCACGGAACCGCAGGTGCCGGAGGCGCCCGCCGTGTAGTAGGTGTACGCCAGTGTGTCGGCGTCCGAGCCGGACGAGCCGGCGGTACGGGTGGTGGCCACCTGCCCGTCGCTGTCGTACGTCGTCACCGTGTCGGTGCTCTGCCCGCCCGTCGTCGCCTTCTCCTGGCCCGTGGACCAGTCGTAGGTGGTGGTGACGGTACGGGTGTCGGCGTCGGCCGCGTAGCCCGGGATCGCCGCGCCCGTCACGGTCGAGGTGACCAGGCCGGAGACCGCCGCGTCGCTGGGCCGGTTCTCGTCGTAGGCGGACGCGACATGGGCCCGGGCCGGGATCACCGTCCCCACCGGAAGAGTGGTGTCGGCGGTGGAGCCGGTGACCTCCTGGGTGAGGGTGACCTGGTACAGCGGGCTGTAGGTGTCGGTGACCCGGGTACCGTCGGCCGAGTACACGGAGACGGTGGACAGCAGCCGGGCCCGGTCGGCGGTCGGCAGGTCGGACAGGCCGAGTTCGGCGAGCCGGTCGTCGCCGGCGCTGAGCGCCAACGCACGGTTGGCCGCGGTGAGTTCGGAGACGGTGTTGCCGAACTCGTCGTACTGGGCGGTGCTGATCGCGCCACCGGGGGCCGCGGTGTCGGTCCGCTCGCCGTCGGCGTTGATGTACGTGACCGTCGCACGGCCGTACGAGGTCGCCGCCAGGTCGCCGCCCGTGCTGGACGACGGGACGGAGTCGGCCGGGAACACGGCGGTCGCGTCCGTCGGCGCCTCGTCCTGCGCCCAGGTCGCCACGGTGGCGGCGTCCATCTGGTACGGGGCCGTACTGCCGGACAGCGGCACGTCGTACACGACGGTGGTGGTCGCCGTACCGGAGGTGGTGCTGGTCGAGCCCTCGGCGAGCTGCGGACGCGACGCGCTCAGCAGCATGCCCGCACCGGCCGTCAGTGCCGAGCCGGCCTGCCCGTACGTGAACGTCCAGGGCAGTTCACCCGGTTCGGTGTACGTGGCCACCCGACCGTTCGAGTCGTAGGTGTACTGCGTCTTCAGCGCGGGGCTGATCCGCGGGTCCCACGCCTGGCGCAGCTCGCCGGAGGTGTCGTACGCGTACGACTCGACGGTCTCGGCGGTGGCCGCCGAGGCGCCCGGGGTGGTGGCCCAGAGCTTGACCGCCTGGACCTGGCCCGTGTAGTCGCCCGGCGCACCGGAGGTGGCGGTGGTGGAGGTCGCGTAGACGAACTCCAGGACCCGGCAGCCCTTCGTGGCGGGGGTGGCCTGGCAGGTGGCCTCGGTGACTCCGCTCGTCGGCGAGATCACGTACTTGGGGCGGGCCAGGGTCGTGCTGCCGGACGTGACCGTCTCGGAGACCGTGGTGACGGTCGAGTCGTCGACCGCCGAGGCGTACGAGGACAGCGTCCAGGTCGTCGCGCCGGTGGCCGCCTTCCTGAAGACCGTGGTGTCGGCGTCCGTGTCGGTCAGCGTGAAGGCCGTTCCGGTGAGCGTGCCGGTCAGGGTGAGGGTCTCGGAGCCGGTCTGCGGCTCCCAGCCGCCCGCGCTGGTCGCGGTGAAGGCGACCGTGCCGCCGTCGGCGGACACCACCTCGACGGAGGTGTCGGAGGTCTTCCGCACCTGCGTGTAGTCACTCGCCTGCCCGGTGACGGACGAGGTCCAGCCGGGGCCGAAGATCTTCGCCTGGCCCTCGGTGGCGGTGCTGTTGGCCCGCGAGGAGAACGTCCGCTCCACGCTCGCGTCGAACGCCGAGGCGTCCGTGGCCGACAGCTTGTAGTCGCCGGTGAGTTCGTTGACCTGGCCAGGACCCACCTGGGCGGCGGGCGCGGTGCCCGCGTCGCGGTCCAGCGTCACGTCGACGGTCTGCGAGTTCCCGGTGGTGGTGCCGTCGGTGAAGGCGGCCCGCAGCTCGATCACCCCGTCCTCGGCGAGCGTCGAGACCGTGTTCCAGACCAGCTTGGTGGCGGTCCCGCCGCTGACCGCGACCGGCCAGGCCGAGACGGCGGCGCCGGAGGCGGTCACGTCACCCACCGGCACGGTGTGCCAGGAGTCCGTCTCACCACGCCGGTACTGCCAGGTCACACCCGTGTAGGTGGACAGCCCCTTGGCGGACAGGGTCAGCCGGCGGGCCGTGGTGTCACCGTTCTGCGGGGACAGGATCGCCGCGCCGTCCGCGCCCACGCCGAAGCTGTAGGCCGTCGTGGCGGTCGACAGATTGCCACCGGAGTCGACCGTCCGCGCGTACAGCGTGTGCCAGCCGTTCGCCGGGTCGATGCTGACCGTCTGCGCGTCACCGCCGGTGCCGTTGGTCGTGTCCAGCTTCTTGTCCGGCACCGAGGAGTCGTCGAGGCCCCAGGAGTAGCCGGCCCCGTCCGTGGAGTCCGTGTCCAGCGTGCAGGACACCGCGTCGGCGGCCTTGGCGGTCCATCCGTTCTCCGTGTACGTGTCACAGGTGACCGTCGGCGCGTTCGGCTTGGCCGTGTTCAGCACGAACGTCGTGTAGCCGGTCCAGGAGCCGTAGTCGGTCCCGTCGTACGCCCGCACCCGGTACCGCAGGTGCGAGCCGGCCGGGAACGCGTTCGCCGAGGCGATCGTCAGCTTGGCCGTCGCCCCGGACGCCACGGAGGCGGAAGTCCCCGTGTACGAGTAGGTGGTGTCCGCGTACGCCGGATCCGCCGTGACCTCGAACTGGGCCTTGGTGGCCGACCCGTCCGGG
Source organism: Streptomyces sp. GQFP (assembly GCF_021545335.1). Taxonomy (GTDB): domain Bacteria; phylum Actinomycetota; class Actinomycetes; order Streptomycetales; family Streptomycetaceae; genus Streptomyces. The sequence continues at coordinate 3,654,580 of NZ_CP089312.1, forward strand.
TCCGCGACGGCCGCCGACAGGGTCGGGGTGAGCGAGGTGACGTACCGCTTGCCGTTGTACGCGTTGACCTGCGCCGGGGCGATCGCCGTGCCCGTCGGCCTCGACGGGTAGGAGTTGTAGGTGACGACCAGCTTCGGCGCGTACCCGGCCGTCGAGTAGTTCGCCGACCGGAAGCGCCGCCAGGTGGTGGAGTCCGTCTCACTCGCGCTCGCGATCTGGAGCCCGTAGTTCGTCGAACCGTCCGCCCACGCCTGCGTGATGGCCTGGAGGTTCCAGTTGGACCAGTTCGCGGCGCAGGAGGAGTCGTAGCCCCAGTGCCCGGTGTTGGAGGCGTCACCGGTCGTCGTGGTGGTCGGCTGTGCGCCCCAAGTGATCGACGAGGACGTCCAGGTGGAGGTGATCCGCTTGGCGAGGGTGGCCGCACCGGAGGTCGAGCAGGTCGCCGAGTAGTAGTTGTACAGCGACATCGTCGCGGCGGTGATGTGCTTGCCCGCGAACTTCGACACGTCGAACTTCAGATAGGAACGCGCGGTGTCCGTCCCGCCGTCGTACGTCCCCGACTTCAGCTCCTCGGAGCTGATCTGCGAGTCGGTGTAGTCGGGGTTCTGCACCCAGGTGTCGGTGGTGACGGCGAGGGTGGTCGTCGGGTCGACGGTCACCGGGTAGGCCGCGGTGGCCAGGAAGGACGCGTCCGGAGTCAGTACGAGGGTCTGCGCGCCGTCGGCGGCGGTCTCGACCTTCGTCGCCACCTGGTCCTGGTGGGCGGACTCGCCGGAGGCCTTGTCGATACTGGCGTCCCACATCATGGGCGCGGGCGCCTCGGCGACCAGCTTGCCGCTGGTGTCCTTCAGCAGGAGGTGCCCGGAGGCGGCCCGGGACAGCTTCAGCCCGGCAAGGTCGAGCGGGATGCGGTAGGAGACCGTCCCGTCGGCGGGCTTGTGGGCGAGGCGGATGTTCTCGGAGAAGCCCTGCGCGAGCGCGCTCACCGACAGGGTCTGGCCGCTGCCGAGGGCGTAGGAGGCGGTGTTCGCCTTCACGGACGGGGTGGGCAACTTCGTGCCCCAGCCGAGTCCGAAGGACTGCTTGCCCTTGCTGACCGACGCGAGGTGCGTGTCGCCACCGTCGGAGACGGCCACATCGGCGGGCGCGGCGGCGGGCGTGAGATCGGCGCCGGTGTCGGAGAGCGAGGTGTCGATGTTCTTCCAGACCCCGTCGACCTTCGTCCGGACGGGCCCGGCATAGGCCTGCGTCTGCAACTGCCCGTCAGGCAGCGCGTATGTCGTCGAATCGGCCGTACGGGCGGACAGCACCTCGACCTTCCGGTGCTGGAGACGGGCCATCAGTACGGCGGAGGCCTCGTCCTGTGCCTCGGCGGGCCCGGAGACCTTGGTGGCGGACTTCCTGCCCGCCGTGGACGTCTTCGCCCGCGAACCCGTGTCCGCGGCGAACGCCAGCCCACTGCCCTGCTCCACGAGTGCGACCTGGGCCGCGAGTGCCACCAGCACGGCCACAGCCGTACGGCGCACGTTTCTCTGTCTGCGTCTGTGTCTCTGTCCCTGATGCATGATCAGCCCCCTTCATGCCCGTGTGCGGTCACACAGGCAAAAGCGGCTTGATCATCAGGGGCGGCGCGGACGCGGGCGGAGATCGTCTCAACGGCGGCCCCAGGGAACATAAAGCGGGTTCAAAGGACAGGGATGAGTGAGGAAAACCGGCCCCGCCGACTGCACCTTTTGCTCACTTCATCCACCCCGTTCCCCCTCATACGGGCAAAGTCAGGATTGCCCAATCCTTGACGGGAAATGGGGACATCACTCGCTCACCACCTCAAAACGCCACCGGTGCACCGCCCGCGTCACCAACTCCGCGCCCGGCTCGGGAAGTTCCGGCAGCTCGGCGTCGAACTCCGCGTCCCACCACGTCATGACGAGAACGCGGTCCTGCGGAGCCCGCAGCACCTCCCGGCGCACCGGAGCCACCGCGAGCAGCTGCGCCTGCGCCCGTGCCCAGGCAAGGAGTTCGTCCCCGCGCCCCTCGACGGCCCGCGCCTCCCACATCAACGCGACAGTCACGCGTACAGGTTCCCCTCACTCACCGCATGTGAATGACGACCTGGTACGTGCGGGTCGGTCACCGGCAACGACGAGTCCGCCGACAGGTCCCAGTCGGAGGCGGCCCTGTTCCGGGCGACCATCTCGGCACCCAACGCCGCCACCATCGCCCCGTTGTCCGTGCACAACTTGGGCCGGGGCACGCGGAGTCGGATACCAGCCGCCTCGCATCGCTCCTGGGCGAGCGCCCGCAGCCGCGTGTTGGCGGCCACGCCCCCGCCGATCATCAGGTGGTCGACGCCCTCGTCCTTGCAGGCCCGTACCGCCTTCCGGGTCAGCACGTCCACGACCGCCTCCTGGAAGGAGGCGGCGACATCACGCACCGGCACGTCCTCCCCCGCCGCCCGCTTCGCCTCGATCCAGCGGGCCACGGACGTCTTGAGCCCGGAGAAGGAGAAGTCGTACGCAGGATCGCGCGGCCCGGTCAGCCCGCGCGGGAAGGCAATCGCGCGAGGGTCGCCCTCCTTGGCGTACCGGTCGATGACCGGACCGCCGGGGAAGCCCAGGTTCAGCACCCGCGCGATCTTGTCGAAGGCTTCACCGGCCGCGTCGTCGATGGTCGCACCCATGGGCCGTACGTCGGAGGTGATGTCCGAGGACAGCAGCAGGGAGGAGTGGCCGCCGGAGACCAGGAGGGCCATCGTCGGCTCGGGCAGCGGCCCGTGCTCCAGCTGGTCGACGCAGATGTGGGAGGCGAGGTGATTCACCCCGTACAGCGGCTTCCCCAAGGCATACGCATACGCCTTCGCCGCCGAGACCCCGACCAGCAGCGCGCCCGCGAGCCCGGGACCGGCGGTGACGGCGATGCCGTCGAGGTCCCTCGCACTCACTCCCGCCTCCTTCAGCGCCCGCTCGATGGTCGGCACCATGGCTTCCAGGTGCGCACGGGACGCGACCTCCGGCACGACACCCCCGAACCGGGCGTGCTCGTCGACGCTGGACGCGATGGCGTCCGCGAGGAGCGTGGTCCCCCGGACGATGCCGACGCCGGTCTCGTCGCAGGAGGTCTCGATGCCGAGGACGAGCGGGACGTCCTTGGAGTCAGCCATTGCTCTCGGTTCCTTGTACTGAAGGTGCTGAAGGGGCTGAAGGGGCCGAGGGGGCCGAGGGGGCCGAGGGTGCTTCAGGGACCGATGCCGCCGGGTCACGCAGGCGCATCACCAGGGCGTCGACGTTCCCAGGCTGGTAGTAGCCGCGCCGGAACCCGATCGGCTCGAAGCCGAACCGCTCGTACAGCTTCTGCGCGCGCACGTTGTCCACCCGGCACTCCAGCATGACCTCGGCACACTCGAACGCGGTCGCCGCCCGCAGCAACTCGGTCAGCAGCGTGGCACCGAGCCCGGTACCCCAGTGCTCGCGGGCGACGGCGATCGTCTGTACGTCGGCCACGTCACCGGCGGCGGCAAGCCCCCCGTACCCGATGATCCGCCGACTCCCGTCCGCGCTCTCGTCCTCGGCGACGAAGTACCGCCGGGTCGCCTCCGGTCCCCGCGCGTGGGCGAGGTCCGACCAGAACATGCCCCGGGACCAGGCGTCCTCGGGGAAGAGGTCCTTCTCCAGCTCCAGCACGGGCTCGATGTCCCACCAGCGCATCTCGCGCAGCACGGCAGTCGTCACTTGGGGGTGACCACCTTGTAGTTCTTGGGGACCTGGGCGTCGGGGCGGCGCAGGTAGAGGGGCCGGGGTGCGGGGAGTTCGACGCCCGCCGCCAGCCGTTCGGCGGCCAGGGCGGCGAGGGCCGCGGCGGAGACGTGCTCGGGCCCGTGCGCGTCCGGGAAGGTGTCCGGGTAGAGCAGGGCGCCCGCGCCGACGGCCGGCAGGCCCGCGACCTGGTCGGCAATGTCCGCCGGCCGGTCGACGGACGGCTCCGTCACCCTCGTACGGGAGTCGCTGTAGCGCGCCCAGTAGACCTCTTTGCGGCGGGCGTCGGTCGCCACGACGAAGGGGCCGCCCCCTGTGGCCTCCTCGACCTCGGCGGCGTACGCGAGGCCGTCCAGCGTGCAGACGCCGTGGACGGGGACGCCGAGCGCCAGCCCGAAGGTGTCGGCGGTCATCAGGCCGACGCGCAGGCCTGTGTAGGGGCCGGGGCCGATGCCGACGACGACACCGGTGACGGCGTCGAGGCCCGTGCCCGCCTCGGCGAGGACCCGGTCGACGGCGGGCAGCAACAGTTCCCCGTGCCGGCGCGCGTCGACCTGGCTCGACGCGGCGACGACGGCCGTCCCGTCGTGCAGGGCGACCGTGACGGCCGGGGTGGCGGTATCCAGAGCGAGCAAGAGCACGCGAACAGCCTACGGCGCCCGCGCCCCCCGTACGGCCGCCCCGGTCGGCGGTACGGCTGCTGCTACCGTCGCCACAAAACGGGACGTACGAGACGAAGAGGTGGGCGCCGGTGACCAGGAGCAGCTCGGGATTCGTGGCCGGGCTCACCGTGGCGGCCCTCGCCACGGTCGGCGTCCTCGCCTACCAGGCCTCCGCGAACGCCCCGCGCCCGGAGGCCGAGCGCCTGTCCTCCTCGACTCCGGTGACGACCTCGAAGGTCCCCCGGGACACCCGGCACCCCGACGCCCTGCCACGCGGCACCGGCAAGGGCAAGCGGGTCGTGTACTCCCTGGACGACGATCGGGTGTGGATCGTCGCCACGAACAACAAGGTGCTCCGCACCTTCACCGTCACACCCGGCACGGTCGACCCGGCACCGGGCAGCTACCTGGTCACGTCCCGCTCGAACTCCATCACGGGCACCGACGGCACCCCGATCGAGCACGTGGTCCGCTTCACGGGCGTGGACGGCGTGGCCATCGGCTTCAGCGCGGCGGTGGACAACTCGGCTCCACAAACACAACCAGAACCGGACCCAGAAATGCGCACAGGCGGCATCCGGGAAACCCGCCCGGACGGAACCGCGATGTGGGAGTTCGCAACGATCGGAGAAAGGGTCGTAGTAATCCACTGAAGGGGGGCGCAGCCCCACCTTCAGGGGCGCGGGGAACTGCGCGACCAGCCACGACGGCGCCGCAGCCAAACGCTCAAGCAGCTTTGGGCCGCTGCTGGAGGGGCGCGTCCGGCACACGCGGGGGCGTGGACACCGCACGGGCGGCCGCGCCCGCAGCCAACAGCTCACGCATGGACACCCCGGAAACCGCGCGGCGCTTGGGCGCAGACGTGCTCTCGGTAGCCGACATGGACGCCTCCTGAGGTCCGGGGGCGGACGTAGTTAGGTAAACCTAACCACGAACTGGATACCATGTGACCACGCGCAAGACACCCAACGCAACATCTTGCCGACCGATTGTCGGAACATTCACGCAAACGTTCGTCCGGCGCTCAGATCAAGCTGAGGTCAACCGCCGCCCACCGCTCCCCCACCCCCGTGAGGGTGACGTGCCGCACCTCGTCGGTGGTGTCGCCGACAGCCCGGTGGATCAGCAGATGCAGCCGGTCGTCAGTCAGCTCCTCGACCTTGCCCTCGCCCCACTCCACGACGATCACGGACTCGGGCAGCGAGACGTCGAGGTCGAGGTCCTCCATGTCGTCGAGACCGCCGCCCAGCCGGTACGCGTCCACGTGGACGAGCGGCGGGCCGTCGCCGAGGGAGGGGTGGACGCGGGCGATCACGAAGGTGGGCGAGGTGACGGCACCCCGGACCCCGAGCCCCTCGCCGAGCCCGCGCGTCAGCGTCGTCTTGCCCGCGCCCAGCTCACCGGTGAGCATCACGAGGTCGCCGGCCCGCAGGAGCTTGGCGAGCCGGAGACCCAGGTCCCGCATCTCGTCAGGCGAGTCGACGACGAGTTCGAAGGAGTGACCGGAGGACTGAGGGGCCGGGGAGGACAAGGGGGACTCAGCCTGGTTGTGCGCTGCCGCTGGTGCTTCCATAACCGGAAACGGTAGCCCCTGTCGGCACGGCACCCGCGCGGGTGAGCAGGTCGGCGAGCCGGTCGGTGACGACCTCCGGGTGCTCCAGCATCACCAGGTGCCCGGCGTCCGGCACGAGGACCAGTTCGGCGTCCGGCAGCAGGTCGGCCATGGCCTCGCTGTGCTCGCTGGGCGTGACGAGGTCGCCGACCCCGGCCAGCACCAGCACGGGCAGGTCCTTGAAGTGGCCGAGGGCCTCGGTCTTGTCGTGCTCGGTGAAGGCCGGGTAGAACTCGGCGACGACATCGATGGGCGTGCCCTCGATCATCCGTTCGGCGAACCGGGCGACGGCGGGGTCGACGTCCCTCGACGAGAACGAGTACCGCTTGATGATCCCGGCGAAGAGATCGGTGGTGGCCCGGCGCCCCCGCTCGACCCACTCGGCCTGCTGCCCCAACGCCTTCAGTATGCCGGGCAGCACCCGCCGTACGGCGTTCACGCCCGCGACGGGCAGCCCGAAGTTGACCTCGCCGAGCCGCCCGGACGACGTACCGACGAAGGCGACCGCGACGACCCGCTCCCGTACGACGTCCGGGAACTGGTCGGCGAAGGCCATGACGGTCATCCCGCCCATGGAGTGCCCGACGAGCACGATCGGCCCCTCGGGCACGGCGGCGTCGAGGACGGCCTTCAGGTCCTGCCCGAGCTGGTCGATGGTGACGGGCGTGCCGTCGTTGACCTGGGCGGCGCCGCGCCCGGACCGGCCGTGGCTGCGCTGGTCCCAGTACACGCTCCGTACGACCCCGCGCAGGGCGGCCCGCTGGAAGTGCCAGGAGTCCTGGTTGAGGCAGTATCCGTGGCTGAAGACGACGGTGACGGGGGCCGGGGCCTTGCGCCCGAAGAGGCGGCGCCGGCGCGGGGTGAGAGCGGGCGCGGCAGCCGGGTCGACGTCGTCGACCTCGTAGTACAGCTCGGTGCCGTCGTCGGCGTACGCCTTGCCCGGAGTGCCGCGCAGCGAGCCGTACGGGCCCGTCGAGTCGAGCGCGAGCCGCGCCCTCTCGCGCATCCCGCGTCCCACGGTCATCCGCTCGACGGCGACACCCGCGGCGGCACCGGCGGCCACCACTCCTATGGCGACGCCGACGATGCCGGTCGCCCGGCGCCAGTTCCCGGCCGACCCACCCGTGACGGAGGCCACGGCCGCCGTGGCGGCGCTCGCGACGACCTCCGCACTGCTCTCGCTCACGTACTGCTCCTCGCTGAAGTAACTCTGGAATAACTGAGTGACTGATGGGGCTGCTGCCGGGGTGACTCGTGCCGCCGGCCAATGAGACCTTCAGCCCTTCGGCCGACCACTCGGGCGACTACCCCTCTTGTTGCTCATTCACGTAGACGCGGGGCACTCGGGTTCCGATGCGCGTGACGATTTCGTACGCGATCGTCCCGGCCGCCTGTGCCCAGTCCTCGGCGGTGGGCTCGCCGCGGTCGCCGGGCCCGAAGAGCAGAACCTCCGCACCGGCCTCGGGCTCGTCGCCCCCCAGATCTACGACGAACTGGTCCATGGCGACCCGCCCGGCCACGGTCCGCCACTTGCCGCCGATCAGTACGGGACCGGTACCGGAGGCGTGGCGCGGGATGCCGTCCGCGTAGCCCACGGGCACCAGGCCGAGGGTGGTGGCGCCGGGGGTGACGTAGTGGTGCCCGTAACTGACGCCGTGGCCGCCCGGTACGTGCTTGACCAGCGCGAGCGAGGCGGCCAGCGTCATCACGGGACGCAGCCCCAGGTCGGCGGAGGTCCCGATCTCAGGACTCGGCGAGATGCCGTAGACGGCCACCCCCGTCCGTACGAGGTCGAAGTGCGTGTCCGGACGGCTGAGCACGGCGGGCGAGTTGGCGAGATGCCGTACCTCGGGCCGCAGTCCGTGCCGTTCGGCGTACGCGACCATGTCGTGGAAGCGGGTGAGCTGGGCGTCGATGGAGGGGTGGTCGGGTTCGTCGGCGCAGGCGAGATGGGACCAGAGCCCGGTGACCCGGATCAGCCCGTCCCGCTCGGCGCGCAGGGCCGCGGCGACGAGCGCGCACCAGTCGTCCCCCGGCTGACACCCACCACGCCCGAGCCCGGTGTCGGCCTTGAGCTGCACACGAGCGGGCCGATGGGCGACAGCGGCAGCCTCGACAACCTCCCGCAGGGCCCACATCCCACCCACCGACACATCGATGTCGGCCTCGATGGCGGCCTGCCAGGGCCCGCCGGGCGTCCAGAGCCAGCACATGATCCGGACATCGCGAGGAATCCCGGAGGTCGGCTGCCGGAGGGCGAGCGCCTCCTCGGGCGTGGCGGTGCCGAGCCACTCCGCACCCGCCTCGACGGCCGCCCGGGCACACCGGAGCGCCCCGTGGCCGTACGCGTCGGACTTGACGACGGCCATCAGGGCCGCGCCGCGCGCGCGGGCGCGCAGGGTCCGTACGTTGGCCCGCAGGGCGGCCAGATCGATCTCGGCGCGGGCACGCAGGGTTGCGGGAGGCGGGGCTGCTGTCTCACTCATGCTCATGGCGCTCCCAGTGTCTCAGAGGGACTCAGGAGCACGGTGGCGCCTACCCCGCGGCCCGCCGTCCCCACACGTAGACCCGGTCGCCGGTCTTCAGCACGCTCCACAGCTTCCGTGCGTCGGCGAGCCGCATATTGACGCAGCCCATGGAGCCGACGGTGGTGTAGATGCTGCCGTAGACGGCATGGAAGGCCTGGCCGCCGCTGAAGAACTGGGAGTAGGGCATGGGGGTGTCGTAGAGGGTCGAGTGATGGTTCTTGTGCTTCCAGTACACCTTGTGCCACCCGCCCCGGGTCGCGTACCCGGCCCGCCCGGTCCGGACGGGCACAGGCGCGTAGACGACCTTCTTCCCCTTCTGCACCCAGGTCAGCTGCCGCCCGAGATCGACACAGGTGACACGGTAGGTCCGTACGGGGCACTTGCCGGCGGCGTTCGGGTTCTTCCGCGCGGACAGCAACTGCATCCGGGACCAGGTGACGGGCCCCGCGAACCCGATCGCGGGCTTGATCTTGTGCTTGAGCTGGAACGCGCGGATGGCCCGGCAGTCGGCGGCGGACTGCTTCCCGTCCACCTTCAGCTTCAGCCAGTACTCGACCTGCCGCTGATAGGGCCCGGTGAGCTTGGAGCAGGCGACTTTGCGAGCGGCGTCATTCAGAGGCACGTACTCGATGAGGTCGTACGTCCCCTGCAAGGCGTCGGCCGGCTCGACGGCGTCCTCTTTCTTGGACGGGGTGTAGACCTGCGGGGCAAGCACCTGGTCCGGGGTGTCGAAGGACCAGGGCTGGGAGGGGGCGGGGCGTACGCCGGGGACGAGGTCGCCCATGGGGCCGGGAGCGGGACCGGGGCCGGAGGCGAGGCCGGGAGCGGGGGCGGAGCCGGGGGCGGGAGCGGGTGGCGCGGGGACCGCGACGGCGGGGCCGACGGGCAGCACGGCCACCGCGACCAGCAGCGCGGTGAGCCCTCGGGACAGGAAAGGTCGACTGATCATGCGATCAGGAGAACGCGGGGTTGACGCCTCCTGGGTTAGCCGCGCGGCGGGGTCACCCGACCGTGCGCCTCAAACGCCCCGCACATCCCGCACATCCCGCCAGGCCTTCCCCACCCCCTCCGCCACATCCTGCGCCCCCACCGGCGCCCCCTCTGCCGCCAGCCTCCCTGCCAGCCCGTGCAGATACGCCCCCACACTCCCCGCGTCCACCGCCGAGAGCCCCGCCGCCAGCAAGGACCCGCACAACCCCGACAGCACGTCCCCACTGCCGGCGGTCGCCAGCCACCCCGTACCGGTCGGGTTGACCCGTACGGGACCCCCCGCCGGGCCGGCGACCAGCGTGGTCGAGCCCTTGAGCAGGACGGTCGCGCCGTAGCGGGCGGCGAGTTCACGCACGGACGACAACCGGGCACCCTCGACCTCCGCCCGGGTCACGCCGAGCAACGCGGCGGCCTCACCAGCGTGCGGAGTCATCAGCGTCGGCGCTGTACGCCCCCGCACCGTCTCCCGGTCCGCGAGCCGCAACCCGTCCGCGTCGATCAGCACGGGTACGTCCGCCTCCAGCACCTCGGCGACCGTCGCGGCGTCCTCCCCGGCCCCGGGCCCGACCACCCACGCCTGCACACGCCCCGCCTTGTGCGGCCCCTGGTCGGACACGAGCGCCTCGGGAAAGCGGGCGATGACCGCGTCGGCGGCCGGGCCCACGTACCGCACGGCTCCGGCGCCGCCGCGCAGCGCCCCGGCGACGGCGAGCACGGCGGCCCCGGGATACCTGGCCGAACCCGCCGCGATCCCGACGACCCCCCGCCGGTACTTGTCGCTCTCGCCTCCGGGCACCGGCAACAGCCGGGCGACGTCGGCGTGCTGCAACGCCTCCAGCTCGGTCCGCTCGGGCAGCACCTCGCCGAGGCCGATGTCGACGAGCCGTACCGTCCCGGCGTACTCGCGCGCGGGGTCGATGAGCAGCCCCGGCTTGTGGGTCCCGAAGGTGACGGTCAGATCGGCCCGGATCGCCGTCCCCCGCACCTCACCGCTGTCGGCGTCGACCCCACTGGGCAGATCGACGGCGACCACAGCGGCCCGCGACTCCCGCACAGCCTCCACGAGCGGCAGGACATCATCCCGAAGCCCACCCCGCCCACCGATCCCGACGATGCCGTCGAGGACGAGGTCGGCGCGATGGATCACCTGTTCGGCAGTATCGGCGCCCACGACCGTCCCGCCCGCCCGCCGCAACGCCGCAAGCCCTCCGGCGTGCGCGCGCTCCGGCACGAGCAGCACCGCGGTCACGCCCGCCCCACGCCGGGCGAGCCGGGCCCCGGCGTACAAGGCGTCGCCGCCGTTGTCACCGCTGCCGACGAGCAGGACGACCCGCGTCCCGTACACCCGCCCCATCAACTGCCCACAGGCGACGGCCAGTCCGGCCGCCGCACGCTGCATGAGCGCACCCTCCGGCAAACGTGCCATCAGCTCACGCTCGGCCGCCCGTACCGTCTCCACGCTGTACGCAGTTCGCATACGCCGAGTCTCCCGTACCGTCGTCCATCCGTCCGTATTCACCAAATCCATACAGCGACCGTCTGGTCACGGACCGTCCGCATCTTCACACTTTTTCCCACGACACACGGCACGACGCATGTGCCAAGGGAATCGGGGGATCCCCATGGACGGACAGCTGACCGCGTTGCCGACGACGGTGGCCGCCTTATGACGGCGTACCTGGATCCCGAGGACGACGCGCGGAATTCCGAATCCGCCCCCGAATCCGCCCCCGAATCCGCTCCCGGCTCCGACCCCGGCCCCGAAGGCACGTCCGCGAGAGCCGGCGAGGAGCCTGCCGCCAGACCTGCCAAGGCCGGACCCGCCAAGGCTGTCAGCAGCGCGGAGCTGCACGCCTGGGCCACCGACCACGGCAGTGTCTACCAGTCGCTGGAAAGCATGATCGTCGTCCACGGCGACCTGATCCAGCACCTGCACGAGCACTACCACTCCGGCGACGACGGGCACGAGGACGAGGACGAGCGGACCACCGTCCCGGCAGGGGGCGAGGGCGTCCCGTATCCGGGGCTGCGCGCGTTCGGACGGGGCGATGCCGAGTGGTTCTTCGGCCGGAAGACCCTGGTCAGCCAGTTGTTCGACCTGCTCGACCGGTCTCTGGGCGACCACCGTCCGCTCGCCGTCGTCGCACCGTCCGGAGCGGGCAAGTCGTCGCTGCTGCGCGCCGGTCTGCTGCCCGGGCTCGCCAAGGGACAGCTGTCCGGCTCACAGCACTGGCCCCAGCTGCTGCTGACCCCCACGGCCACCCCGCTCGCCACCCTCACCACCGGTCTCGCCCTGCTCACCAGGGCCGAGGAGTCGGTGGTCGCGGCGGCGGTGGAGAGCGGCCCGGACCACGTCGTCCGATTCGTACGGGAACGGCTCGCGCTGCCGCCGGACGCACGGGTGCTGCTGGTCGTGGACCAGCTGGAGGAGTTGTTCACCCTCTGCCAGGACGAGTCGGCCCGCCTGCGTTTCGTCGCCGTACTCGCGGCTCTGACCGGCGCCGACGCGTCGCAGGCCCCTGTCGCCCTGACTGTCTATGGCCTGCGCGCCGATGTCTACGGCTCCTGTGTCGCCCATCCCCACCTCCACGACGCCCTGGAGAACCGCCAGCTGATCGTCGGCCCGATGACCGACAAGGACGTACGCCAGGCCGTGACCCGGCCCGCCATGCGCAGCAAGCTCAGGCTCGGGCCGGGACTGGTGGACGTCGTCCTGGGCGATCTGCGCGGCAGCGCCCGCCAGACCGCCGCCGACACCGCCGCCGCAGGTGGTGCGTACGAGGCCGGCCGGCTGCCGTTGCTCGCGCACGCGTTGCGGGTCACCTGGCTGAACCGCAACGGCGACACCATGACTGTGGGCACCTACCGTGACACCGGCGGCATCGACGGCGCCGTCAAGGCAACCGCCGACACCGAGTTCGACAGGCTCGGTCCGGCCGCTCAACGGACGGCCCGGCAGCTGTTCCTCAGCCTCGTCAGGATCGGCGAGAACGGAGAAGTGGTCCGGCGCCGCCGTACCCGTGCCGACCTGTTGCTGACGACCACCGACCCGAAGGCCGTCCCGGACCTGGTCGAGCGGTTCACCCACGCCCGGCTGCTCACCCAGGGCGTGGAGCGTGAGCGGGCCACCGTCGAGATCACCCACGAGGCGCTGCTGACGGCCTGGCCACTCCTGCGCACCTGGATCGCGGCGCTCGGCAAGGGAGGTGTACCGGTCCGGCAGGAGCTGGAGGAGGCGGCCGTCGCCTGGAAGAACACCGGCCGCAAGGACACGGCCTCCCTCTACCGGGGCGCGCGCCTCGAACTGGCCCGCTCCTGGGCGGTGGGCGACGGCAACGAGGACCTCACCGAGCTGGTCACCGAGTTCCTCGGCGCCTCCCAACGGCACGAGCGCCGCAGCAAGCTGCTACGGCGCGGCGCGGTGGCCGTCATCACCGTCCTGGCACTGCTCGCCTCCGGGCTCGCCGTGTTCGCCCTCGACAGCCGCGCGGACGCCCTGAAGCAGCGCGACAACGCGGTCTTCGACCGGGTCACGGCGGAGGCGGACCGCCAGCGCGACACGAACGGCGCGCTCGCCGCCCAACTCGACCTGGTGGCGTACCGGATGCGGCCGACGGCGGCGTTGCGGACGCGGCTGATGCAGGAGGCGGGTGCGGTGATGCCGACGCGGCTGCCGGGGGACTTCGGCGCCGTGCACTCGGTCTCGTTCGGCGCGAAGGGACGGCTGGCCACCGGCGGGGACGCGCTGCGGTTCTGGAACGCGGCGGACCCGACCCGTCCGGCCCCGCTGACCTCCCCGGTCGCCGGCCGGGCGGGGACCCGGGTGTCGTCGGTGTACAGCCCGAAGCGCGGTCTGCTGGCGGTGGGCGGCGGGGACGGCGCCCTGCGGATCTTCGACGTCTCCGACGGCGCGCACCCCGTACCGCTCTCGGACTGGATCCAGGTCTCGAAGGGATCCTTGCCCCTCCTCCGGTTCAGCCCCGACGGCCGGACGCTGGCCTTCGTCAGCACCGTCCAGTCGGGCGGCGCCATGATGTCCGGCGAGGTGCAGCTGTGGAGTGTCGTGGAGCCACGGCGACCGCGGCGGCTGAGCACCATCGCGTCCATTCCCGGGCAGAACGCCTCGTCCCTCTCCTTCAGCCGGGACGGCGCCCTCCTCGCCATCTGCGGCGGCACGACCCCGGGGACCGAACGCGTCCAGCGCCTACGCCTGATGGACGTCTCGGACCCGGCCCGCCCGAAGGCCGTGGGCGGCGAGCTGGGCAGTCACTCCACCGTCGTCAACCATGTCGTGTTCAGCCCGGTCGGACCGGTGCTGGCCAGCGCGGGCAGCGACAACAAGGTGGTCGTCTGGGACCTCTCGCAGCCGCGCCGGCCGAAGGTGGCGAGCCGGCTCTTCCTCAGCAGCCCGGCCTCGTCGGTCGAGTTCAGCCCGGACGGCCGGCTGCTCGCCACCGGTGAGAACTCCGGCAGCGTGTACCTCTGGAACGTCGGAGCCCCGGGTACCACCAGGACCCTCGGCCCGGCCCTGCAAGGACACACGGCCAACATCACCACTCTGTCCTTCGACAGCACCGGACGCACCCTCGCCAGCGGCGGCGGGGACGGCAGGATCCTGCTGTGGCGACTGCCCCCGACCCTCGCCGTCACCACCGGCGGCTACGCGGCCGAAGTGGTGTCCCTGACCGACGACGGACGCCTGCTCGCGGTCGCCTCCGGCCCGTCCGTCACCCTGTGGGACGTCTCCGACCCGTCCCGGCTCACCCAGGTCGGCCGGCTCCCCGATGCCCGTACGTCGGTGAACGCGCTGGCCTTCCGGCCGGGGCGGAGCGGGCAACGCCTGCTGGCCGTCGGCGACTTCGGCGGCGGGATCCGGCTCTGGAACGTGTCGGCACCGGCCCGCCCGCTGGAGACCGGCGCGGTGCGGCCGGGCCTGGGGATACCGGTCGGCGGGCTGGCCTTCGACGCCTCAGGACACACGCTGCTGGCGGGCGCACTGCAACTGCAGAGCGGTTTCAGCGGCAGCCTGCACGCCTGGGACGTCTCCGACCCGGCCCGCCCCACCACCCTCGGCGACGGCCCGCTCGGCGGATACCTGCTTCCGGTCCGGGCCGTTGCCGCCGCGCCGCAGGGCGGCTACGTCTACACGGGCGAGGTCTACGGCGGCAATCTGCGCGTCTGGCGAACGGCGGACGGCACCGTGCCCACCGAGACGGGCCGGATCAGCACCGGCCAGATCGTCATCGCCCTGGCCGCCGACGCACGGACCCGGGTCGTCGCGACGGGCAACGGGGACAGCTCTGTCCGCCTCTGGAACGTGTCCCGCCCGACCGCCCCGACCCCGCTGGGAAAACCGCTGCTCACCGGCGGAATCGCGAACAGCCTCGACTTCGCTCCGGGCGGCGGCCTGCTCGCGAGCGGCAACGGCATCGGCCAGATCCGCCTGTGGGACACCACCGACCCGGCCCGCGCCACGGCTTACGGCCTCCCTGTCACCGGCCACGGCGGCCTCGTCTCGGCGCTGGAGTTCAGCCCCCGCTCCGGCACCCTGATCACCGGCGGCGCGGACGGCACGGTACGCCTCTGGCAGACCGACCCGGCCAGGGCCCGCACCCTCCTCTGCGCGTCAACGTCCACGGCGATGACGCCGGACCAGTGGAGGAAGTACGTCTCCCCGGACCTGCCGTACGACCCACCGTGCGGCAAGTGACGAAGCCCGCCGTCCGCTGCGAACGGCCTACCCCTCGGCAATCACAACTGCCGAGGCAACCCCCGCGTCATGACTGAGCGACACATGCCATGACCGCACCCCGAGTTCCTCCGCGCGCGCGGCGACCGTCCCCGTCACCCGCAGCCAAGGCCGCCCGCTGTCCTCGACGCAGACCTCCGCGTCCGTCCAGAGCAGCCCGCCCGGAGCGCCCAGCGCCTTGGCGAGCGCCTCCTTGGCGGCGAACCGCGCGGCCAGCGAGGCGACCCCGCGCCGCTCCCCACTGGGCAGCAGCAACTCGCCCCCCAGGAACAACCGTTGGGCCAGCCCGGGCGTCCGCTCCAGCGAGGCCCGGAACCGCTCGATCTCGGCGACGTCGATGCCGACTCCGATGATGCTCATGCCGAGCACCCTACGGCGGGCACCCCTTTTCCCCGCGCGCCCGCCACTCGCCGCCTGTTAGCCTGCGGCGACTTCACCAAGTTCATGACATCAGCGGGGGCGGAGCCATGACCCGGAGGCCCGGCAGAGCGGCCGGCAGCAGCGGCGGAACGAGCGCGAGGTCCGGTCCCCCGTACTTCGATCCGTACGACACCCTGCCGGAACTCGCCCCGCTGCGCACCGCGCTGACGAACGCCGACTGGACGGCCGTACAGGCGTATTTCTCGACCCTCGACTCGGCCGAGAAGATCTCCTTCGTCTCGGGGCTCGTCGCCGACACCCCCGGCGTGGAGGACATGCTGCGCAAGGCGGTGGCCGAGCAGCCGGCCGCGCCACTGCCCCGCACGCTCCTCGCCCACCGTTACGTCGGCATCGGCTGGGACATCCGTACCGGCGCCCTCGCCGACAGCGTCTCGCGCGAACAGTTCGACCGGTTCCATGGCTGGTTGGAGCAGGCGGAGCAGATCCTGATCGATGTGTGCGCGGAGCAGCCGGCGTACGTCCCCGCCTGGACCGTACGTCTGCTCACCGCCCGTGGCCTGGAGCTGGACCAGGCCGAGGTCCGCCGCCGCTACGACCGGCTCTCCGCCCACCACCCGCACCACTACCCGGCGCAGCAACAGCTCCTCCAGCAGCTGTGCCCCAAGTGGGGCGGCTCCTGGGAGACGGCGCACGACTTCGCGCGCGGGGCGGCGAGCGCCTCCCCGGACGGCTCGCACTCCGGCGCACTGGTCGCGCTCGCGCACCTGGAGCACGTCGCCGACCTGGAGCCGATGGCCGCCTACGCCTACCTGCGGGGCGTGCCGGTCCGCGACGACCTGCGCTTCGCGGCCCGGGTGTCCGTACTGCACCGGGACTACCGGCCGGGCTTCCACGGCATCGGCGCGCACAGCGCGTTCGCGCTCGCGTTCTCGATGGGCGGCCACTTCGAGGACGCGCTGCTGCACTTCGGCGCGCTCGGGGACCGGGCCGACGCGTCCGTGTGGTCGTACGTACCCGACCCGTCGACGGCGTTCCTCAAATACCGCAAGTCCGCGACGGCGACGATCTGAGGCGCACGGACATGACCACAGAAACCTTCGAACTCGCCCCGCTGTCAGGCCTGATAGGCACGACCACGACCCAGGGCATCCGCACCCTCCACACGCTCCCGTCGCCCCGCAGCAAGGCTGCTGCCGAGATCACCGCGGGCCTCTTCTTCCGCGTGGGCCGCGCGGACGAGACCTTGGCCACAGCCGGAATCACCCACCTCGTAGAACACTTGGCCCTGCACCGCGTGGGAAGGTCGGCCTCGTCCAGCCCCCACCACTACAACGGCGCGACGTCAACCACGTACACCCTCTTCCACGTCACGGGCAGCGAGGACGAGGTGGTAGCCCACCTGAACAACGTCTGCGCGTCGCTGCGAGACCTGCCGCTGGAGCGCCTGGAGACGGAGAAGGAGATCCTGCGCACGGAGGCGGCGGGCCGTGGCCAGGGCCCGCACCGCCAACTCCCGCTGTGGCGCTACGGCGCCCAGGGCTACGGCCTCACGGCCTACGACGAGCTGGGTACCTGGCGGCTCACCGCGGACGAGGTCCGCGACTGGGCGCGAACCCATTTCACCCGGGAGAACGCGGTCCTGTGGCTGACCGGCGACACCGTGCCCCAGGGCCTGGACCTCACCCTCCCCACAGGCAGCCACACCCCACCCCCCACCGCGACCAGCGCGCTCCCCGTGACACCGGCGTACATCCACGGCCCCGGCGGCCATGTCGTCTTCGACGCGGTCGTACGCCGCTCCACGGCCGCCGCCGTCCTCGCCGAGGTGCTCGGGCGGGCGCTCTTCCAGGACCTGCGGCAGGAGGGCGGCTACTCGTACTCGGCGGAGGCCGACTACACCCCGCGCGACGCCGACCACGCCGTCCTCACCGCGTACGCCGACGCCCTCCCGCACAAGCAGGGCGCGGTGGTGGGCGGCTTCGTCGACACATTCGCGCGCCTGCGCGCGGGCCGCATCGAACAGCACGAACTGGACTCGGCCCGCACCAAGCTGCTCAAGCGGTACGACGCCCCGGACCTCGGCGCCGCGATGCTGCCGTCGTACGCCCTGAACGTCCTCCTCGGCCACCGTGTCCTCTCCCCCGACGACCACCGCGCCGAGCTGGCCTCACTGACGGTCACCGACCTGCGCGATGCCGCCCGCGAGGCCTGGACGAACGGTCTGCTCCAGATACCGGGCCGAGGCGCGGAGTGGGCAGGCCTGACCCTGGCCCCCCAGTACTCGACGAACACGGTGACCGGCACGCGCCACCAGTCCCTGGAGGACCCCGAGATCGCCCTGACGATCGGCGAGGAGGGCGTAACCCTGACAACACCGGACGGCCCGGTGACGGTCCACTGCACAACGACCGCGGCGATGACGTCCCACCCGGACGGCGCCCGCACCCTCACAGGCCAGGACGGCTTCTCGGTCACGGTGGAACCGACGCTGTACCGGGGCATCACCGCGGACCGCATCGCGGCCTTGGACGCGGCCGTACCGCCGACGGCGATCGTCCGCATGCCACCACGCGCCCCGGAACAGATCCCCCAACCTCAGCGCCACGAGAACGTCCCGTCCGCCCGCCGACGGCCCTGGACCCGCAGGCTGTACGCCACTCTGCGGCGAGGCCGCGCCTGAACATCGGCCCGGACTGCTAGATCTGCCGGGGCCCGAGTTCGAGTGCCGGTGATTCGAGTGGCGGTGAGGGGAGCCCGAAGTGTTGGGTGATGATCCGTACGGTGTGAGCGCCATCGGCGTTGAAGCCGGACTCGGAGTCGTACCTCGGCGTGTCCCGGCCGATGATCCCGGCGTCCAGCAGCTCACGCACAAGCAGATCGGCCATGCCTCCGGAACGTCGTGACTCGCGGCGCCCACCCAGGTTGAACAGCGTCTGCTCGAACCCGCCCCGGCTGTAGAGGAACTGGAACGGGTGCTCGGCACAGTGCGGGACAAAGTAGTTCTGCCCGTGCGGGCACGTGCACGCGGGCGTGGAGGCCAGGAACACGGTCTCCACGCGATCCGGATCACTGGCGCGCTCGGCGTAATGAATGTGCCCCCTGCGACCCGTGATACTCCGTGCCAGTTCCCAGGCAGCCTGTCCGACCGCTCTCGAACTCGGGCCGACGTAGGCGTCCTGCATCACCCATACCCACCCGTCGGCCTCCCCGAAGGCACGGGGAAGACGTCCCGCTTCGCCGAAGATGCCGGCCACGGTGGGCATGGTCATGCCCTTGCAGAAGGTGACGAACGTGTTCGGGGCGAGCCAGTTCACTCTCTCACCGCCCCGGAGGATGCGGCTGCCAGGGAGGCCACCGTCAGAGAAGGCAGTTCGAAGAAGTCGGCGATCGTCTGCACGAGGCGCTCGTGATCGTCACGGCCGTCGTACACCGCATCGGGACCGATGAGATTCGCGGCGAGAAGCTCCTGCGACAGGTAGTCCGGGTTGTCGCCGACCCGCTGCCCAATACTCTCGAAACTGAAGCCGAGGACGAACCGGCCGTCCCGGTAGTACGCGAAGTCGGGCGGGAACGCCTTCGCACTGCACGGATCGACGACGAACACGACGATCTCCACGCCGCGCGGACACAGATCCCGGTAGTTGACGGACTCGTAGTCCTCGATCTCCCAGTTGTGCATCTCGTGCACCGCCCACACCCACCCGTCCGCCTCGCCGTACGCGAGGGGTTCGCGGTGCAAGGTGTTCAGCGCCTGGGTAAGCACGCCGAGAGGCATACGCCGCGCGAAGACGACGTTCACGTCCTGGCCCGGAAAGGGACTGTGTATCCAGTCGGTCATGCGAAGCACCCTAGACGCGGCCACTGACATCGCCGACGGTGCGGGGAAAACGCCCGCCGATCACTCCTGTTCAGGAGCGCCCGGCGCGGCCTCCGAGTCCTCGGCGAACAGGTCCTCCGCACGCGTGACCGTGCGGGACCGCTCCAGCCAGGCGTCGACACGGTCGAGGTCTGTGCAGGACGTGATGCGTTCGCGCGCATCGGCCGACACGGGGATGCCGCGCACCTCCAACACGAACAGGATCCCCTTGGCCTCCCCCTTGGCCGTGCCTTTGACCTCACCTTCGAGATAGGCCGTCTCACGGACCGTGCCCCGGCCAGGGAAGTAGCTGACGAACGACATGATGTCCTTCCATTTCTCTCCGGCTGGTGTCTTACCCAGGGTGACTTCCAGGAAGTCGAAGAAGTACTCGGCGGTGTCGGGGTCGGTCTCCTGGAGTTCCTGAAGGGCGCTGCTGATCGCCTCCAGTATGGCGGCGCACTCAGGGCTGCGGGCGTGTGCCAGGGCGGAGAGCGCGGCCAGTGGGAGGTTCTTCGCCACGGTCCTGGTGTCCGTGATCACTGGCAGATTGTCCGGCCCGGCGACCAGCGGATACACCCGCAGAGCTGTCCAGCCACGCGTTCCGCAACCGAAGGGGCCGACCGCCCACTTGGCCGTGGCCGCGTCCTGGCAGACCACGAGCAGCAGCACGGGCAGTTCGTACTTCGCCTGAAGGTAGCCGACGTAGTACGCCCAGCTCCGCTCCTTGCCCGCGACCTTGCCGGACTGTGACTCGATGGCGAGCAGGAAGTCCTCGCCGTCGGACGGACCGATGCGCAGCACGGTGTCGACGCGCCGTTCCAACGGCCGGGTCTCCGTCACGTCCGTGGTGACGGCGTCCACGGTCGCCTTCGCGGAGGGAGGAGTTCGGGGCAATCGAGATGCGTTCACTCTTTCGAGCAGCGGCAAAACGTTCAGGCCGCCGAAGTCAGCTCGCACCACACGAATTTGCCGCGATTCCCGAACCGGCTCAACGGCTGCCACCCCCACAGATCGGCACAGGCGACCACCATCCCCAGCCCACGCCCGTCCTCCTCCGACTGACCAAGCTGCCCCAACTCCCGTGGCGGCTCCGGCGGTCGAAGGTCCGCGTCCCAGGCCCCGATGCGGAGTACGCCGGCCCGCCAGCGCACACGTAGGGCGGCGGGCCCCTTGGTGTGCCGTACGGCGTTGGAAACCAGTTCGCTGGCGAGGAGTTCGGCGATGTCGACGAGGCCGATGAGTCCGTGCATGGTCAGGATCAGACGGAGGGTGCGGCGGCTGACGGTGACGGCTCGGGGGTCGTTGGGGACGTAGAGGGAGTACTCCCAGGAGTCGGGATCGGAGGTGAACTCGGGGTCGGTCTCGGTTTCGGGCATGCGTCAACTCCCGTTCGGTGGTGGGGGCGCGGCGAGCGGGCGGTGGCATTGTCGCGGCCGTCATGGCAGGACGGCGCGGTGCGCTTCCGCAGTGTGTACGTTGCATCACCGACGGTACGTCTAACCTGTAATACCGAGCAACCCGATCGCGTAATCTGCCCTCGAACGAGCGGCACCGGCAGGCGTGTTGAACAAGGAGCAATGGATGGTCCTGAGGCGCGAACCAACGGCGCGTCAGCTGCGCTTGGGGATCGAGCTGCGCAGGCTCCGCGAGGCGGCAGGGCTCAGCGCCGTCGAGGCAGCAGCACTGCTTGGGGCGAATCGCGTCCAGATGAGCCACATCGAAACCGGACTCGCGGGCGTGAGCGAGCAGCGACTCCGCCGACTCGCGTCCCACTACGCCTGCACGGACGAGGAGTTCATCAACGCCCTGGTCACGATGGCCACCGATCGGACACGGGGTTGGTGGGAGGAGTACCGGGGCCTGTTGTCCACGCCGTTCATGGACCTGTCCGAGCTGGATCACCACTCCCGGTTTCAGTACAACGTGGCCATCCTGTTCGTACCAGGCCTCCTACAGACCGAGGACTATGCCCGTGCCGTGTACTCCACGAGGATTCCCGCACTCACGGAGGACCAACTGGAGTTGCGCGTACGCCACCGCGTGGCGCGCCGCGTGATCATCGACGGGCCCTCGCCCATCCCCCTCGACGCGGTGATCCACGAGGCAGCACTGCGCATCATGGTCGGCACCCGGACCACGTCACGCGCTCAGCTCACCCGCATCCTGGAACTCTCCGACGCGGAACACATCACCGTGAGGGTCATCCCCTTCGACCTGGAGGGCTTCTCCTGGGGCAGCAGCACCATGGCCTACCTGGGCGGCGACGTGACCAAACTGGACACCGTAATCCGCGACACCCCCACCGGCGCGGTCTACGTCGACGCAGAAGACCAACTGTCCACGTACCGAGCCCGCTTCCAGGAGGTAAAGGCCATGGCACTCACCCCGGAACGGTCACGTGACCTCATCCAGAGATTGGCGAAAGAACTGTGAGTCTGTCTCAGGCAACACCCAACAACTGGCGGAAGTCCTACTACTCCGCCGGCGGCGACGGCGACGACTGCGTGGAGATCGCCAACTCCCTCACCCACATAGCCGTCCGCGACTCGAAAGCCCCCGCCAGGGCAACCCTCACCTTCCCTGCCGAAGCCTTCGCGCCGTTCCTAGCCACCCTGAAGTCGACTCACTCCACCGTCACCGACTTCGCCAGGTTCCGAGGCTGATCCACCTCGTTACCCCGAGCCGTCGCCAACTCACACGCGAACACCTGCAACGGCACGGTAGCCACCAGCGGTTGCAGCAAGGTCGGCGTAGCCGGAATGCGGATCAGGTGGTCCGCATACGGCACGACCGCCTCGTCCCCCTCCTCCGCGATGACGATCGTCCGCGCACCCCGAGCCCTGATCTCCTGGATGTTGGACACGATCTTGTCGTGGAGGACGGACCGCCCACGCGCCGAAGGCACAACCACGACCACCGGCACGTCATCCTCGATCAACGCAATAGGCCCATGCTTCAACTCACCCGCCGCGAACCCCTCCGCGTGCATATAGGCAAGCTCCTTCAACTTCAGCGCACCCTCCAGCGCCACCGGATACCCCACATGCCGCCCCAGGAACAGCACCGTGTTCTTGTCGGCGAGCGAACGTGCCAGCTCACGCACGGGCTCCATGGTCTCCAGTACGCGCTCGACCTCACCGGAGATGTCCGCGAGGTCGCGCACGACGGCCTGGATCTCGTCACCCCACTTGGTACCGCGCACCTGGCCCAGGTACAGGGCGACCAGGTAACACGCCACCAGCTGCGTCAGGAACGCCTTGGTGGAGGCAACCGCAACCTCGGGCCCCGCATGCGTGTACAGCACCGCGTCCGACTCGCGCGGGATCGTCGAACCGTTGGTGTTGCAGATGGCCAGCACCTTGGCACCCTGCTCACGCGCATGCCGCAGCGCCATCAGCGTGTCCATGGTCTCGCCGGACTGGGAGATGGCGATGACGAGGGTCCGCGCGTCGAGAATGGGATCCCGGTACCGGAACTCGCTAGCCAACTCCACCTCGCACGGAATGCGCGTCCAGTGCTCGATGGCGTACTTGGCGATCAGCCCGGCATGAAATGCCGTACCGCACGCCACCACCACGACCTTCTCGACCTCCCGCAACGCACTCGCGGGAATCCGCACCTCGTCCAGCGTCAGTGAACCGGCCGCGTCGATACGCCCCAGCAAGGTATCGGCGACAGCCTTGGGCTGCTCGGCGATCTCCTTGAGCATGAAGTAGTCATAGCCCCCCTTTTCCGCGGCCGACACATCCCAGTCGACGTGATACGACCGCGCGTCCCCCGGACTGCCGTCGAAGCCCGTCACCGTGACCCCGTCCCGGCGCAGCTCCACCACCTGGTCCTGACCCAGCTCGATCGCAGACCGCGTGTGGGCGATGAACGCGGCGACGTCCGAGGCGAGAAAGGCCTCGCCCTCTCCAACGCCCACCACGAGCGGCGAGTTCCGCCGCGCCCCGACCACGACATCCGGCTCGTCCGCATGCACGGCGACCAGCGTGAACGCACCCTCGAGCCGCCGGCAGACGAGCCGCATGGCCTCCGCCAGATCGGCGCACGCGGAGAACTCCTCGGCGAGCAGATGGGCGACGACCTCGGTGTCGGTCTCGGAGGTGAGTTCATGCCCACG
This sequence comes from Streptomyces sp. GQFP, assembly GCF_021545335.1. Taxonomy (GTDB): domain Bacteria; phylum Actinomycetota; class Actinomycetes; order Streptomycetales; family Streptomycetaceae; genus Streptomyces. The sequence continues at coordinate 3,678,236 of NZ_CP089312.1, forward strand.
CTCGGCCAACTCCGCCCGCAGACAGGCGAAGTTCTCGATGATCCCGTTGTGGACGACGGCGACGCGCCCGGCGTTGTCGAGATGCGGATGGGCGTTGGCGTCGGTGGGCCCGCCATGGGTGGCCCACCGGGTGTGCCCGATGCCCGTGCCCCCGCTCGGCAACGGCCGCTCGACGAGCTGCTTCTCCAGGTTGACGAGCTTCCCGGCCTTCTTGGCGGCGGCCAGCCCACCGTCCGCGAGCACAGCCACACCGGCCGAGTCGTACCCCCGGTACTCCAGCCGCTTCAGCCCGGCCATCACGACGTCGAGAGCCGACTGCGACCCCACGTAACCCACGATTCCGCACATGTCCCGCAGCCTACGATCGAACACACACCACGCTCGTGCACCGCGTGCCCGATATCGGAAATTCCCGCCGGAGGTACGAGGTACGCGGACCCCCGGCGGAAACGGAACCCCGGTGGGTCAGCTGAGCTTGGCCAGCTGCGCGTCGACGAGCTCCGTGGGGAAGTCGAAGTCCTTGCCGGTGGCCCCGGCGGCAAAGTTGGCGGCGGGGAGGTAGACGACGGTGGCGCCCTTGCGGAGGATCACGGCCTTCATCGGCGCCTTCACGCCATCGGCGTCCACGTTCACCGTCAGGGCGAGCGCCTCGTCCGCTCCCTCGGGCGCCGCGGTCGTGACCACGTTCGCGGCCTTGGTCGCCGTACCGGCCACCGTGTAGGAGAACCCGGCGGCGCACTTCTCAGCGGCCGTGTTCAGGTCCTTCATCGCCTGCTCGGCCCCGCCGTCCGCATAGGAGGCCAGCGTGATGATGGCCTGCTCCAGGTCGAGGGCGGCGAGGAACTGCTCCTCCTCGCTCGCCCCGGCGGCGGGCTTCGCGGCATCGCCCTTCCACGTCCGCTTCACCGTGGCCGCCGGCTTGCCGACGTAGGAACCGGACTGGAGATACGCCAGCGGCGCACAAGCCGCGTCCTCCGACGTCACCTTGGCCTGCGCGATGTCGTCCTTCGCCGGCACCTTCTCGGTGAGGGTCCCGCTCTTGACGTCGGCCTGCACGAGGGCGGCCTTCGTCAAGTCGGCGGAGGTGAGCGCCTTGCCGGCGGCCGTCTTGCCTGCCTGGGTGCTCTCGCTGCTGCCGCCGGCCTTGTCGCTGGCGCTGTCGCCGGAGCCGTCGTCGGACGAACCACCACAGGCGGTGACGAGAAGCGCCAGGGCAGCGGCGGAGGCGGCGAGGGCGGTACGGCGGACAGCGGTGGATCTCACGTCGAGAACTCTCTCTTTCAAGGAAGCGCCGACGGCACCTCACGGTCACCCTTGCGGTAACCAGCGAAGCGCCATCACTTTATCCGCACTTTACGCAACAGAAAACAGCGGGAGTTCACAGAGGCACCAGCCGATATCCGATCGCAACGCCACTGTGATCGATTGCCTGAAATCGAGCCTTGATTGACCCGACCCGAGAAATCCGCATACCGCCCAGAATGGAGAGAAGTTGGGCAATAGCTACGCCTCCCACCCAGGTCAACTCCGGCAGAAAGTACCCGAAAAGCCACACCGAGCTCCATGACCGAAACCACCCGCGCGACACAAAAAAATCCCGCAATCACGCAACCAAAACGAGGCCGGCATCGTCGCACTGCCATTTGGAGGGTTCGATTCCGACTGTGAACCGTCAGCCCAGTTTCGCTTCCTGGGCCTCGATCAGGGCAGTCGGAAATTCGAAGTCGTCGGTGGGTCCGGTGGCGGAAGGGTCTTCGGTGCCGAACTGGGCGATGGTGCTGCCATGCCGGAAGACCACGGCCTTCGTCGGACCTACCAGGGCATCGTCCTGACCGGGTGTCACGGTGAACGCGACGGCCTCGTCACCCGCTTTCGGCGCGGTGTCCGTACTCACCTTGTCGACGCCGAACGAGGAGAACCCGCCTTCACACGTGGCCAGTCCGCTCCTGAGCGCCTTGAGCACCGCCCGAGCCTGGTCCGGGCTGTCGTACGAGGCGAGGGTCACCGCGGTATGACTGGTCGCGAACACCGCGTCCAACTCCTCCTCGGAGCCCGCGGCGGCGATCGCGTCGGCGTCGAACTCGAACGTCACCCGGCGCTGCGCGGTGGCCACCGGGTCCCCCATGGCCACCCCGTGCTCGGCCTGGCTGAGCGGAGCGCAGTCCTCCTCGGCCGTACGCACGTCATGCTGCGTGAGCACCTCGACCGCCTTGAGCTTCCTGACGGCAAACCCCTTGAGATCACTCTCCGCCAGGGCCAGCTTGTCCAACTCGGCGGCGGCCCGCGCCTCGGACGCGCTCGGGGAACTCGGGGTACTCACAACGGAGGCGGCAGTCTCGCCCCCTGCGCTTGCGCCGCTCTCGCCGCCGGAACCGCTGGAGTTCCCACATCCGGCGACCAGCGCGAAGGGAAGAACCAGGGTTACGAAGGCGCCGCTACGAGTGCGGCGACCTATACCAGAACTCTTCATTATGTACTGCGTTCACTTTCTCCGTTGCGCCATCAGCGACTGACCCGTCAACGCACGATCAACGAACTTTGCAGTCGCTCTGCCCATCCACCATCAACGAGTCCAATCATCACGTCACGTGAACGATCGGCTGTAGTACTAGGGGGACGGAATCGTCGCGACCGTCACCTGCCCATCCATCAGGCATTCAATGAGCACCGAACCACCAAGCGGGTGGATCCAGAAGTGTGGCCCGGCGTCCAGGATGTCCTGCGCGTGTCGCACTGCGACATCTGCAGGCATGGTCACGGTCGGCATCAGATAATTTCCCCAGATGATGGCGATCCGCTCCCCCCGCTGTACGTACGAGGAAAGCAGTTCTGCCGCCATCCTCGTCCAATGCTCCTCGTCGTCCCACCAGAGACGGTCTTCGTACGAAATAGATTCGAAGTCGATTACGTCGCCCCTGGCGGCCGGAAACCTGCTCAGGCTCGCTGCCGTCAGTCCACGGTTCTCGGCGAGATCCAACTTCACAACCTGGCGACCGTCATCGTCGCGGGGGTCGTTCATGAAGTCCGGAAGGTATTCCGGGTGACTCGCATAGGAACTACTTTCGGTCATACGTTCCGCCTCAGCCAAGTCAAAATGCTCCCACCGGGGAACCTTATCGCCGTTTTGCGAACCAACGCACCCTTACCCGTCATCACATTGATGTGCGTGCCAATTCTCGGGTCGGTGTCCAGGCGGAACGATCTGTAATTCCCGCCACTGGTCGCAGTGAACCCCGTATCCCTACCAAAAGTATCGACCGCAGACTCCATCGTCCCCTGCCGTCGTTGCCACGAACCGGTATCAATGGGTCCCACGATGTCCATGGCCTGGTTTCTGGCCTGTTCGAACGAGCCTGCGTCCAAGACGACCTCACTGCGGGGATTCTCCGGATCGCACCTACAAAGCTCGGAGTGCCCGGGTTGTGACCCACCACAGTTGTGGACGAGGACCGAGACCTCGCCCGCCAGCACATAGTACGTGTGCACGTCGCTGACGGTGAGGTTGTGGACTGTCGCCTGCTGGGCCGTCCACCGCTCAACCGCCGTGATCTGGACGTACGTTCCGGCGCCGGCCTGGAGCCACTGGCCCGACTTCAGGTCCGTCGCATCAATCCAGTCGTCGAGTTCCGGGACCCAAATGGGGTGGCCGTCGGTCGCGGTCACCGAGGCCGTGGCGTCGCCCTTGTCTCCGTCGGTGTCGATGGTGACCTTGACGAGGTGTTTGACGCCCTCGCCGGTGATTTCGGCGGTGACCGTTTCCACGGCCGTTTCGCCGGTTTCGGGGTCGGTGGCAAGGACCTTGTCGCCGTTGGTGACGTTCTGGATGGGTTTGGTGGTGCCGTCGGCCATCAGGACGAGCGTGCCGGAGACAAAGCTGTTGCTGGTCTTGCAACTGCCTCCCAGCTTGGCCCTGACCTTCTGGTAACCGGTCCTGATCGCCTCGCCGGCCTTGGCGATCGTCTTCTTCGCCTTCTGGACGGCGTTGCCGGTCTTCTTCGCCGCCGCCTTCGTGGCTCTGGTCTTGGCCTGCTGTGCCGCCTTCTTGATCTGTGCGGCCCGTTCGGCGGCCTTGCGTTTGGCCTCCTTGGCCTTGCGGGCCAACTCCGCGGCCTTCTTCGCAGCCTCGATGACCTTGTGGGCCTTGGCCTTCGCGGCATTCAGCCCGATGATCGCCCTCGCGATCTTGCCCGCCGTCGCCAGCACTGAGGGGATCTTCCCCCACTTGGTCCACGGGATGGCCGAGACGATCATCTTGCCGCAGGACCACAGATCACCACTCGAGAAGCAGTTCTTGATCTCCTTCCAGCCGACGAACTCCTTCAGCATCTCCCCGCCCATGGACAGGATGACTTGCGACACCGACGTGTCGATCGTCCTGCGCGCCTCCGCGACCTCCGAGGCCGACGGGTCGCTGCTGACGCCACCCCCGCCCCCACCGGCATCCGACGCCAGCCCCGACGGATCCGCGTACGTGACCGGATTGTTCTCGCAGTACACGTACCCGTTCATCTGCACCGGGTCCGCCAGATCCAGCACCGGATCCGCCGACAGGAACCGCCCCGTCGACGGGTCGTACTCCCGCGCCCCCAGATGCACCAGCCCGCTCGCCGCGTCGTCGCCCCCGCCGATGTAACCCTGGTGCGAGCGCCACCCGTTGGACTCCGTGCCGCGCTGCACCCCGAACGGGTCCGTCCGCGAGAAGACCACCGCGTTGCCCGCCGCCAGGGACACATCCGCGTACGCCGTGCCGTTCTGGTCGGTGATCTGCGCGTGCAGCGTCGAGGTCGTGGCGCTGCCCTGGGCGTGCCGCATGACAGCAGGGGCGCCCGGCTGGGCGTAGTACCGCTCCGTGTACGCGGCCGTCCCGCTCGCAGTCCGAGCCACCGTCGTGTCGCCCAGGTACAGCACGTTCTCCGCGGCGCTCAGCGCCATCAGGCGCTCGCCGCCGGGGCCGTAGACGTACGTCGTCTCGTTGGCCGGTGCCCAGGTCTGGGCCTGGCCGTCCGTGTCGCAGGTGTACAGCTGGAGGTCCGTGCCCGACGCCGAGTTGGAGGACGGGACGTCCAGGCACTTCTGCGACGAGGCGTGCTTGAGCTTGTGGCCCGCCGCGATCGTCGTCCACTGCTGGCCCGCACTGCCGTCGCAGGTTGCGAGTACCGCAGCCGTGCCGGACGGGACCACACACTTCCCCAGCACCTTCAGCGCCCCCGTCGACGCGTCCGACGACCCCGCCGCCGCGTCGATGCGGAACTTCTGCGCCTTCGTGCCGTTGCAGTCGTACAACTGGACCGGCGTGCCCGCCGCCGTCGCTCCCGACTGCACGTCCAGGCACTTGCCCTCCAGCCCCACCCACGCCCCGGAGCCGTTCTCGCCGAAGCCGGTGACCTTCTCGACCTGGCCGTCCCACGTCCAGGTCAGGGCCTGTTCGTCGCCGCCGTACGTACGGGTCTCCGTGTTGCCCGTCGCGTCGTACGTCAGCGTCGCCGCCTCGGTGACCTGCGGAGCTGAGCCCGCCGTGTGCGACATCCCGGTCAGGGTGTGCGGCTGGGTGCCGTCCGACTTGCCGTACGTGTACGTCGTCGTCGCGTCCAGCGCCGCGTTCCCGGCCGGGTCGTACTCCACCAGCTTCTTGCGATTGCCGGCCTCGTCGTACTCGTACTTCTTGTGGTAGCCGTCGCCCCGCGCACCCGCCGTCACCCCCGTGGGCGTGCCGTCAGCAGTTGTCGCGCACGAAGAGTCGCTCGCCGTCCATGCTCTCGTGAGCTGGCCGATCACGTCGTACGAGAAGCACTGGCGGTCCGTCACCGAGTCGACCGTGTCCTCGGTCTTCGTGACGTTGCCCGCGTTGTCGTACGCGTACGTACGGGAGTTGACGCGGTGGCCCGCCACGCCCGTCGTGTCCGTGATCGACTCGCGGTCCACGATCGAGCGGGTGAGTTCGCCTGTCGACTCGTCGTACAGGTTCGTGGTCCACACCCTGGTCGGCATCTCGCCGCTGACCGTGCGCAGGACCTCGCCGTACGGGCTGTAGTCCGTCTCCGCCGTGTACCAGTCCAGGCCGGACGTGGAGACCGGCAGGCCGTCCGCGTTGTAGCGGGTGACGACCTGCTCCGCGTCCAGCGTGCCCGCCTTCGGCAGGGTCACCGAGGTGAGCTGGCCCATCCGCGAGTATTCGTACGCGTACGCGTACAACTCGGCCAGGCCGTGCTGCTGCGCCACCTGCGGCGGCAGCGAGAGCTGGGTGCCGGTGGGCTGGTAGTCGTCGGTGTAGCCCATCACCTTCGTGGTGTAGGGGAGGCCGTCGGTGTAGCGGGTCGACTTCGAGGGCAGGCCGACCGCGCCGATCAGTCCGTCGTACGTCGTCTCGGTCAGCTTCTCGCCCGTGGACGAGTTCAGTCGCTGTTCGGTCGGGCGGGACAGTACGTCGTAGCCCGTCCACACCTTCACGCCGAGCTGGTTGGTCGTCGTCACCGGGCGGTCGAGGACGTCGTACGTCATGGTCGTCGTGCCGGTGTCCGGGTCCGTCGCCGTGAGCTGGCGGCCCCGGGCGTCGTACGTCCACGACCAGGTGTTGCCCTGGCTGTCGGTCGCGCCGACCTGGTCGCCGCGCGCGTCGAACGTGTATTCCGTGGCGCGGTAGGCCGAGCGCAGCGCGTCGGTGAAGGTGTCGACGCGGACCGTGCGGCCGAGGGCGTCGCTGTAACTGCGCTGTGCTGCCGCGCCGTTGGACTCGATGACCGTCGAGTAGTCGTAGCCGTACTGGTAACGCGTGGACTTCTCGGGCTTCGTGGAGCCCGCCTCGTACGGGGTCTCGGACAGGGTCCGGCCCAAGCCGTCGTACGCGTACAGCGTGGCGTTGGGGACGCGGAAATCCGACTCGACCTCGAACATCACCGTCTTCGGGTCGTCCGGCGCGTAGTAGGCGTTGTCGGTGCGCTCGATCGTGCCGTTCGCGCTGTAGTGGGTGTCGGTGATCAGGCGGCCCTTGCCGACCGCCGGTTCCTGCCGCTGCCGCTCACGGCCCAGGCCGTCGTAGAGGACTACCGAATCCTCGTACACACCACGGTCGTTGAGCGCGGAGGTCACCACGGACACCGGCTCGCCGGGCGAGGTGTTGTACGCGAACCTCACCACGGGCTCGGTGGACGTCGTCTGTGTGGCGTCGCTCCAGCCGGCCGTCGTGCGGCCCAGCGCGTCGTAGGCGAACGCGCTGTAGTGGCCGTTGGCGTCGGTCTCCTTCAGGGAGGTGCCACGGGCGGGGTCGACGACCGTCGTCTCCTCGTGGCCGAGTTCGTTGGCCGTGGTGACCGAGTACACCTGGCCCGTCGGGGGTGTGTAGGTGGTCGTGTCGGTGTGGTCCAGGGCGTCGGTGGTGGACTTCACTCGGCCGAAGTCGTCGTAGGTGAGCGTGCCGCGCCGGCTCCAGGCGCCGTTCCCGTCGATGTCCCAGGTGGTGGTCGCCAGGCCGCCGGTCGGGGTGTCCTCGTACTCGCCGCCGTCGTAGGCGACGCGTGAGCCGGCGATCAGGTCGGCGTCGGTCGCCGTGGCCGCGGCGGCGCAGGTGCCCGGGGTGGTCCGCGACTGCAGGGGCAGGCCGATCAGCCAGTCGGTGGTGTTGTGGACGTACGACGAGACGGTGCACGACTCGTCGCCCGTGCGGTCCGTGTCGCCCTCCGACTCGACCCGCACGGGCAGGCCGTACTCGTCGTACGCGGTCGTCGACCTGACGGTCCGCCACTCACGCTTGTCGTCGCCCGTCTTGGACGACCGGGTCACCGAGACGTTCAGGTCGTCCAGGACCCGGTACGCCCTGAGCGCGGGGATGCCGCCGTCGCGGGTGCGGGTGGCCAGCACCGTGTGCGTCGGGCGGTCGACCGAGCGCGTCAGCAGCTCGCCGCCGTACTTCGTGTACGTCATCGTCTCCGCGACGCGACCGGCGTAGGGCAGCTTGTCGGCGGCGATCGTCGCGCCTGCGTAGTCGGTGACGGTGACCGAACGGGTCGTACCGTCCGGCAGCGGGTCACCGTCCATCCCGCGGAAGTAGCGGGTCTCGGTCATCGAGCGCTCGGTACCGACGTACTGCTCGGTGTTGTCCGCGCCGCCGATGGTGCGTACGAGGGAGAAGCCGCGCCACTGGTCGTACGTGCGGGTCTTCTTCTTGGAGAACTCCGCCTGGTTCAGGCCCCAGGCGCCGCCGCCGACGTACTCGTAGGAGGTCGTCATCGTCGGGACGCCCGTCATGGCGGGCAGTTCCTGGACGTTGGCGACGACGTACTTGTTGAACCAGTCGATGCTTTCGTCGGCCTTGTCCGGGTCGGGGTGCCAGTACGCGGGGAAGCACAGCCCGGTGTTCTCCTCGGGCTTGGGGAAGCCGCTGCCCGAGGCACAGGAGCCGGTGGGCTCCTTGTAGTCGACGAGGGTCTCGCCGCCGTACTCGCTCACGATCCGTTCGATGCGCAGCCGGTCGAAGGTCGGGGCCGGGTCGTTCGCGCCCTCCTTGACCCGGTTGGGCATGGACTCGGTGTTGGCGACGAACGTCACCGGGCGCAGCGCGAGCCCCGAGCCGTCGGCGCCGAAGCCCGTGCGGGTGATGGACTCCAGCCACAGGGCGGTGCCCTCGTCGGTGCGCTCGGCGGGCAGCGACTGCTGGAGGGTCCAGGAGTCGACCTTCGAGAGAGCGGTGGAACCCTGGGTGCGCTGGGTGTACGTGGTGACCTGCGCCAGGCGCTTGCGCGACCAGAACGTCGGCACCGGTACGAAGCACTCCTTGCCGCTCGCTCCCGAGCAGTACAGGTCGGCCGGGGTGTCGTACCAGATGTGGGTCTTGTCCCAGTCGCCGGAGGTGAAGTTGTCTTCGGTGCAGACGATGCCGTCCTCGGTGAAGCAGCGCTCGTCGACCGTGAAGGTGACGCGGGCGATCGGCTCGGCGGAGAGCAGGGTGTCCTCGCGCTGGCCGTAGTCGATGCGGGTGAGGTGGGCGTCACGGTCGTACTTGACCGGCGCCTTGAACTTCAGGTTCTTGGCGTAGTAGTTGCTGTCCTTGTCCCACCACAGGGTCATGGCGTTGCCGTGGAGGTCGACGACGTAGTCGAGGTTCCAGCGCCAGGCCTGGGCGCAGAAGGAGTCGGCGAAGGCGGTGGCGTGGCAGGGCTCGCCGGACTGGTTACCGGCCACCGGCACCGTCAGCACCGAGTCGGTGACCTCGGTCGCGGTGGACGTCAGCTTGTGCTTGCCGAAGTAGTACTGGGTGCCGTCGCGGGTGGTGACCTTCCAGTACTCGCCGTCCGCGTCGCCGTTGCCGAGTGCGGTGTTCGTGAGCAGTTCGACGCGTGAGCCGTCGCCGTTGGCGGTGACCCAGTCGTCGGTGGTGTCGTCCTTGACCAGCTCGGTCGTGGTGCCGCCGAGGGTGAGGGTGGCGTTGTCGGAGCCCCAGCACAGGTCGCCGGTCTTGCGGTTGGCGTTGTTGGCGCCGTCCGCCAGGTCGTCGCGGCAGGCGCGGTACGTACGGGTGACCGAGCCGGGGTTGTACTCCCAGCCGTCGCCGATCCAGGAGGCCTGGTTGTTCGTGGCGGACGTACGGCCGTCGACGACCTGTGAGTCGTAGCCGAAGACGATGCTGGGCGAGGGGCCGTTGGGGACGGTCGGGGCCTGGAGTCCGTAGGTGTAGCTGAAGGAGCCCGAGCTGCTGCCGGCCGCCCATGAACCCGCGCTGACCAGCGGGGTCGCGGAGAAGTCACCCTTGGCGCCGCTGCCGGAGGAGGTGGCGGCGAACACGGAGGCCTCGGAATCGACGGCGGCGGTGCGTGCTCCTGCGCCTGCGTCGGTCCCCGTCTTGCGGTACACGCCGTCGGTAATCACGCCCTCGTCCGTCGCGGCGGCCGTGCCGGCCGTGCTGGTCGAGGTCGAGTCGGTGAGTTCGGTGACGTCGAGGACGGCCTCGACGCGCCGGACGCCGTCCAGGACACCGTCACCGGTGACATCCGTGGTGGTGGGTTCGATGACGTTCCGGGTGTCGACCTCGGTCGGCTCGGAGCAGCCCTTGGTGTCCGGGGTGGTCAGGAAGCAGGCGGGGAACTTGACGAACTGCAGCCGGTCCGCCCAGTCGGCGCCGTACAGCTCGGCGAACTGGGTGTAGTCCAGGGCGACGACCGCGTCGCCGGTGGCGGTGTCCGGCGGGTCCACCTGGAAGACCAGGCCGTTGATGTCCCGGTCGGCCAGGGTGGTCTCGTCGACGAGGGTGGCCTGCCAGGCGCCCTCCAGGGCCTGTGCCTGGGCGGTGGTGGCGTCGTCTGGGGCGCCGACCTCGATGGGGAGGGTGCCGACGGGGACGGTCTCGCCTGCGGCCAGGCCGGACACCGTCTCGGTGGCGGTGGCGGCGGCCGGCTCGGCGACCTTGGTCGGCTCGTACTCCACCTCGGGCTGGGTGTCGCCGGTGGTCAGGTCGGCGAGGGCGCCGCCGTCCTCGCCCTCTGTCTCCTCGGCGACGGGCAGGTCGACCAGCTCGACGCCGTTGCGGTCGTCACTGGGCGGCGGCACGGCGTTTGCGCCGCTCAGCGTGCCCACGGTCAGCGCCACGACCAGCGCGACGATCACACCGATCCGCATTCTCAGACGTCTGCGCAAAAGCGATCCCCACACGACGGCCGCAGCCCCCCAGCTCGATCCGGTGACGGGCGGATCTTCTGCCATTAATTCGCATGCGGTCAATCACTTTTTGAGGTGGGTGATTTACCTCACATATACTTCCGCTTTAACTTCACCAAAACATCCGACTCGGCTCGCACGGTGGATTTTGGCGCCAAATCCGCCTTCATCATGAAACTCGCCCCCGATCGCACAACCCTGCGAACAGGCCTTTACTGACGAAGCGTTGATCCGGCATGCTGCTCGCGCACGCTCAACGGCGTCGAACCAACCACGTCGAATTCGCCTTCATTGGCAATTCACAGGTTCATCGGTTCGGTATTGAATACGGCCGCGCGGAACGGAACGCTCAACAACGCCCGCGCGATGTCGTTACGGGGAGGGGAATTCAGCACCGTGGACCGTCGTCGTCTCACAGGGGTGGCAGCCCTGGTCGCCGCCGCCCTGGGCATCACCCTCCTCACGGCCCCGGAATGGGGCGAGCCGGACAGCGCCGGAAGCAAGGAACACCCGAAAGCGGCCGCCGGCCCCCTGACCGAGACCGCCGCCCAGACACAGGCCCGTAACGCCCGCAAGCGGGTCGAGGTCACCGCCCTGCGCGACGCCACCTCCACCACCTACGCCCTGCCCAACGGCAGCTTCGAAGTGACGGCGCACGGCGCCCCCGTACGGGCCAAGGTCGACGACGCGTGGCGGCCCATCGACACCGCCCTCTCCCGCACCGAGGAGGGCTGGGCCCCCAGGGCCACGAACTCGCCGGTGGTCTTCTCGGCGGGCCGCGACCGTTCCAGCGCCGCGCGCCCGGTCGCGTACACCGTGTCCCGCGCCTCGCGCACGAACCGCACCGCAGTCACCCCCGTGGCCGACGACACCACCACGTACACCGACCTGGTCACCTTCACCAGCGGCACGCACGAGATCACCATGGGCTGGCCCGGCACCCTCCCCACCCCCGTCATCGACGGTTCGAGCGCCCTCTACCAGGGCGTGTTCGACGGCGTCGACCTGCTGCTCACCGCCCGGGACAGCGGCTTCAGCCACGTCCTGGTCGTGCACAGCGCCGAGGCAGCCGCCGATCCCGCGCTCGCCTCGCTCTCCTACCGTCTGACCTCGCCGGATCTCACCTTCCACCTCGATCCGGTGACCGACGTCGTGACCGCCCGGGATGCCGAGGGCCAGGAGATCGCTGTCTCCCCGACCCCGTACCTGTGGGACTCGGCAGGCACCCCCGCCGTCACCGAGGGGGACGATCCCGAGCCCGCCGAACCCACCGACGAGCCCTCCCCCTCCTACTCCGAGGAGCCGGGCGAGGCCCCGTCCGACAACCCCACGGGCGCCGACACCGAGGACACGGCCGCACCGGACCCCGAGGACGACCCCACCGCGCCGTCACCGTCGCCGTCGGAGTCCCCGGCAGCCGAACCCAGCCCGAGCGACAGCGACAGCACCGGAACCAGCACCACCCAGCAGTCCGCGTACCGCACGGGCACCGCCACCACCGTGAGCAGCCCCGCCCCCGCCGAGGTGTTCGCCCTGCCCGGCCTCACCGGCCCGCACCCCGGAACCCACCGGGCGGTCGGCACCTCGGCCCTCGACGGCCCCGGAACCACCTCGGCCACCCTGACCGTCGCCCCCGACCTCTCCCTGCTGACGGGCGAGGACACGGTCTACCCCGTATTCGTCGACCCGTCGATCACCGGCAAGACCACCAACTGGACCACGGTCTACAAGAAGCACCCCACCTCCAGCTTCTACGACGGCGCCAACTACAACACCGGCACCACCGAGGGCCGCGTCGGATACGAGTCGACCACCGGCGGTCTGTCCCGCACCTTCTTCCGTCTCGGCTGGAAGACCAGCTTCAAGGGCGCCACCATCAACACCGCCACCATCCGGCTGCAGCAGACCTACGCCTGGTCCTGCACCGCCCGCGAGATGCAGCTGTGGCGCACCGGGGCCATCTCCTCCGCCACCACCTGGAACAACCAGCCGAGCTGGGCGAGCCAGATCGGCACCAAGTCCTTCGCCCACGGCTGGAACTCCTCCTGCCCGGACGCGTACGTCACCTACGACGCCAAGTCCGTCGCCCAGGACGCCGCCGACGCCGGCTGGGTCAGCCTGTTCATCGGGCTGAGAGCCACCGACGAGTCCTCCTCCTACTCCTGGAAGAAGTTCAAGGCCGAGGGCGAAGCCGCGCCTAAGCTCGTCATGACGTACACCCGCAAGCCGGCCGAGCCCACCAAGCTCCACATGACCCCGGGCCCCGACTGCGACACCACCGCCCCGTACGCCTCCGTCGGCGCCGCCGACCTGACCTTCGACGCCACCGGTACCGACCCGGACAGTGACCTGAAGTACCTGGACTTCGAGGTCTGGCAGTCCGGCAGCAGCACGATGATCCACGACGCCAACATCACCGTCACCTCCACCGGCAAGGCCAGCGTGACCCTCGACGGCATCGACGGTTCCAGCAGCAAGTTCGTCAACGGCAAGACGTACCACTGGCGTGTGCGCGGCCTCGACGCCACGGGCGCGGGCTCCTCGTACGCCCCGAAGGGCGACGGCAACTGCGGCTTCGTCTACGACGCCTCCCGCCCCAACTCCCCCGGCGTGACATCGACCGTCTTCCCCGAGGACGACGGCACGGGCGCCGTCTGGAGCAGCGTCCCGTTCGGCACCGGCGGCGCCGCGACCTTCGACGCCCAGGGCAGCACGGACACCGTGAAGTACGAGTTCTCGTACAACAACAGCACCTTCAACCACAGCGCGACCCCGGCCACGGCGGGCGGCACCGCCACGGCCACGCTCACCCCGCCCTCCGCGGGGCCCAACGTGCTGTACGTCCGTGCCGTGGACGCCGCCTCCAACGTCTCCGAGGCGTTCAAGTACGTGTTCTACGTCAAGCCGCGCGACACAGCCGACGCACCCGGCGATGTCACCGGCGACGCCAAGCCCGACCTGTTCGTCATCGACCAGTTCGACGACCTGCGCCTGTACCCGGCCCCCAGCAACGGCGACATCCACGCCTCGCTCCCGGCCGCGCACGACGAGGGCGCGGTCCTCGCGGAGGACGACGCCTACGACAGCTACTGGACCGGCGCGCTCATCACCCACAACGGCGACTTCCTGCCCGGCGACGGCATCCAGGACCTCGTCGCCCGGATGCCCGACGGCAAGCTCTACGTCTACCCGGGCGACGGCTACGGCAGCGTCGACATCAACCGGCAGACCGAGATCCAGCTCCCCGCCGACGCCCCCGACCCGGCCGACCTCGACCAGATCCTCGCCGTCGGCGACATCGACAACGACAAGCGGCCCGACCTGTTCGCCCTGGCCGGGAACCAGTACTGGGCCTTCCTCGGCTACACGGGCGGTACGTTCTCCCGCGCCGTCCTCCAGAACGAGGGCACCGCCTGGGCCGATCGCGACCTGGTCTCCCTCGGCGACCACAACGCGGACGGCGAGGTCGACCTGCTCTACCGCAGCGTCCCCTCCGGCCGCCTCCTCCTCCGCTACGGCACGTCCGACGGCGCCGGCGGCACCTCCCTCGACTCGCTCGCCGTCTCCACCAGCTCGCTGAACGGCTCGGACACCGAGTACGCGGCCTCCGGCTGGACGACATCGAGCGTCCGGCTGCTGATGGGCGGGCCGGACGTCAACCTGGACGGCATCCCGGACATGTGGGCGGTCATGAACGACGACCTGGGCACGGTCCGCTTCTACCGGGGCGGCAATACGGCGGTGGGCGCGTACACGACGGTGGTGAGCAGCGGCTGGACGGAGAAGGGGGCGGTCGGCTGACCAGCCGGAACCATGGACGTGGGGGGTGGCGTGACGCACCCCACCCCCCACCCCGTCCACACTCCCGTAACAATGGACTGTGATCTCTCCGGTCTCCTCGATGCCCCGGAGCGCCCACCGGCAGCGGCCGGAGGCGACTCCCTACGTCGACCTCACCCGTGCCGAGTGGAGTGCGCTGCGCGACAAGACGCCGCTGCCCCTCACCGCCGAGGAGGTCGAGAAGCTGCGTGGTCTGGGCGATGTCATCGACCTCGACGAGGTGCGGGACATCTACCTCCCGCTCTCCCGGCTCCTCAATCTGTACATCGGCGCCACCGACGGGCTGAGAGGTGCGCTCAACACCTTCCTGGGCGAACAGGGCACCCAGACCGGCACCCCGTTCGTCATAGGGGTCGCAGGGTCCGTGGCCGTCGGGAAATCCACCGTCGCCCGTCTCCTCCAGGCCCTGCTCTCCCGCTGGCCCGAACACCCGCGCGTAGAACTGGTGACCACGGACGGTTTCCTGCTCCCCACCGCCGAGCTGACCTCCCGCGGCCTCATGTCGCGGAAAGGTTTCCCCGAGTCCTACGACCGCCGGGCCCTCACCCGCTTCGTCGCCGACATCAAGGCCGGGAAGGACGAGGTCACGGCCCCCGTCTACTCCCACCTCATCTACGACATCGTCCCCGGCGAGAAGCTCACGGTCCGCCGCCCCGACATCCTGATCGTCGAGGGCCTGAACGTCCTCCAGCCCGCCCTCCCCGGCAGCGACGGCCGCACCCGCGTGGGCCTCGCCGACTACTTCGACTTCAGCGTGTACGTCGATGCCCGACCCGAGGACATCGAGCGCTGGTACCTGAACCGCTTCCGGCGGCTGCGCGAGACGGCGTTCCAGAACCCCTCCTCGTACTTCCGCAAGTACACCCAGGTGTCCGAGGCGGAGGCCCTGGACTACGCCCGCACCACCTGGCGCACCATCAACAAGGTGAACCTCCTGGAGAACGTGGCCCCCACCCGGGGCCGCGCCACCCTGATCATCCGCAAGGGCCCGGACCACAAGGTGCAGCGCCTCAGCCTGCGCAAGCTGTAGAGACATAGGGCCGTAGCCGTACCCTGCCCTCATGCTCCACCTACGCCTCATCACCCCCGCCGACCGGACCAACGACGTGGTCCGCCTGATCGAGAAGACGGTCGGCGCCACCCACCTGGTCGTCGTCCCCGGCGCCGCCCGCAACCCCGCCGGGGACGTCGTGATGTGTGACGTGGCCCGGGAAGCGGGCGACGAACTCATCGGCGGGCTGCGGGCGTTGGACCTCGACACGACCGGTTCGATCGCCGTGGAGAACATCGACCTGTCGCTCTCCAAACGCGCCGACAAGGCAGCGGAGGAGGCACCCGGCGAGGGCGCGGACGCGGTCCTCTGGGAGCACCTCGCGGACGCCACGCACGAGGAGTCGACGCTCTCGATCACGTACGTCGCCTTCATCACGCTCGCCACGATGATCGCGGCCTGCGGTGTGGTCCTCGACAACGCGATCCTGATCGTGGGCGCGATGGCCGTGGGCCCGGAGTTCGGCCCGCTGGCCGGTCTGAGCACCGCACTCGTACGACGTCGGCCGAGACTGGCGGCGCGCTCGCTCACCGCACTGCTCGTGGGCTTCGCGGCGGCGATGGCGGTGACGGTCGGCTTCAGCTTCTTCATGGACGCCGTCGGTCTGTTCACCGAGGCCCAGCTGCAGGCGGACCGCCCCAACACCGGCTTCGTGTACGCCTACGACTGGTTCTCGTTCGTCGTGGCGGTCCTGGCCGGCGCCGCCGGCACCCTCTCCCTGACCTCGGCGAAGTCCGGCGCCCTGGTGGGCGTCGCCATCTCCGTGACCACGGTCCCGGCCGCCGCGAACGCGGCCGTGGCCCTGAGCTACGGCGACACCAACCAGACCTGGGGCTCCACGGTCCAGCTCCTCCTGAACCTCCTGGGCATCATCCTGGCCGCCACCCTCACGCTCCTGGCCCAGAAGTGGCTCTGGACCAGGCAGCGCCGGAAAACCGAAGCCGAAGCCCGGCAAGAGACCCGGTAAGAGGCCCGGTAAGAGACGGGGACTACCCGTTGAGCTGCGTCCACATCCAGGCGCCGCCCACGCGCACGTAGAGCCGCTCGGAGGCGGTGTCCACCGCCATGGTCCCGTCGAGGGGCGTCCTGGTGAAGGAGGCGTCGGTGACGGGTCCGGCGACCAGACGCAGCGGCGGGCCCGGCTGGTTGCGGGTGGGGATGGTGCCGCTGGCCTGTCCGCCGGTGCTGCCGTAGCAGTTCTCCACCAGGAAGTCGCCCGTACTGCTCGCCTCGTAGTAGAGGTGCGTACCGGTCGGCTTGGTGCCGTACAGACCGACGACGTCACGGAGTACGGCGGTCGCGCCGGTCCCCGCGTAGACGAGCACACCCGAGTTGACGGTGGCCGTCCCGCCGTTGGCGATGAGGACGTTCTCCAGCGAACTGGCCGTCGCGGCCCAGGAGATGATGTTCTGCGGGGTGGAGTAGCCGGTGGCGAAGCCGCCCGCGTAGGCGTAGATGTTGCTCGCGTGGACGTGCTTGCAGGAGGCGTCGGCCTTGAGGTGGGGGCCGCCCTGCATCTGCGAGGTCTCGAACTTGCAGTCCGTCAGATGGACCCCGTTGGGGTTGTTGGTGCCCGCCGGGCCCTGGGTGATCCACAGCGCGCCGGTGCCGAAGGCCTCCAGGCGGCAGCCGGTGAAGTGGATCTGGTTGATGTTGTCGGTGCTGTGCCCCCAGGCTCCGGCGGTGGCCGTGGAGGTGTTGCGCAGCCATATGTTGGGGTGGGCGGTGCTTCCCGCGGGCCCCGTGCACGCCTCGATCACCAGGTTGTAGAACCGTGAGTCCCAGAACTCCACGGCGTCGATGCAGATGTCCTGATTGCTCGTCATGAAGACGTCACGGAAGTAGCAGTTGTCGGCGTAGTACAGCTCCAGCAGCTTCCCGGTCTTGCCGTTGCCGTTGAAGCCGAGGTTGTCGACGGAGCAGTAACGCCGGTGTGTGGCACCGGTGTTGTCGGCGCCGGCGCCCGACATCCGCAGCAACAGCCCGTCAGCGCCCTTCACGAGCATCGCGGCCTTGCTGTTCGCGCCCACGAGCCGGACGTTGTTCCCGGTGACCGTCAGTGCGGGGGTGTCGCCGGAGGGCTTGACCAGGTACTTGCCCCCCGGCAGGTAGACGGTCCCGCCCCCGGCCGCCACGGCCGCCGTGATCGCGGCCTGGACAGCGGCGGTGTCGTCGGTGGCGCCGTCCCCGACGGCCCCGTACTCCTTGACGTCGAACCAGTCCGAGGCGACGCCGGCGGCGGCAGGCGTCGCCGCCCCCACGACGATCCCCGCGCCGACCGCGCCGACCGCTCCGACGGCCCCCGTCAAGAACGCCCGCCGTCTCGCGACACCGCTCGACTGCTGCTCCGTACCCATACCGGCCCCCTGTGGTTCACGCATGACGTCGATGATCAGACCGGGTGATCGTAACGGCCACCGTGTGACACGTGCAGGGAAAACGATCCATGACCGGGGTCAGGGCCGCGGCGTCCGCGCCGGGCATCCGCACGTCCGTGACGACGACCGTGGGGCGCAGTTCAGCCGCGAGGGCCATGGCCTCCGCGCCGTCGGCGGCCTCGCCCACCACGTCGATGCCGTCCTCGCCGGTGAGCAGCATGGCGGGCGCGGAACGCACCAGCGCCTGGGCGTCGCCGACAGCACCTGAATCATGATGCGGCCTCCGGCCGGAGCTGTCCGCTGCCGACAGGGTGGCGGCGCCCGGAAGCCGCCGTCCCTGGTGGGACCGGCGTCGAACGTGCCGCCGCAGACGGCGACCCGCTCCCGCAGCCCGATCAGCCCGTGCCCGGTGGACAGTTCGGAGCGGACGATCGCCGGGGTGCCCCGCCCGTCATCGCCGACCTCGGCCCTCACCCGACCGCCGACCCTGTACCGGTCGAGGCACACGACCACGCGGCCACTCCAGGACCCCCGCGCTTGACCGCGTCGGCCGGCACCTCCCGCACCAGCCGGTACACGGTCAGGCCAACGCCCTGGCAGACCGTTCCGCACACACGTCGCGACCAGGCGTCCGGGATCGCCGACGGTCCCTCTTCAACCGGGTTAACCGAGCGCGGACTTCACCACATCAGCCAGCCGCCCGGCCACGGACCGGGCCTGGTCGATGTCCGCGGCCTCGACCATCACCCGGACCAACGGCTCGGTCCCGGAAGGCCGGAGCAACACCCGCCCGGTGGCCCCGAGTTCACGCTCGGCGTCGGCGACCGCGGAGGCCAACTCCGCAGAAGACCCCACCCGAGTCCGGTCGACGTCCGGAACATTCACCAGCACCTGCGGCAACCGCTCCATCACCGCCGCGAGATCCTTCAGCGTACGACCGGTCTGCGCGACCCGGGCCGCAAGCAGCAGCCCGGTCAGTGTCCCGTCGCCCGTGGTCGCGTGGTCCGAGATGATCACGTGCCCGGACTGCTCGCCGCCCAGCGCGTACCCGTGCTCCTTCATCTCCTCCAGCACATACCGGTCCCCGACCGCCGTCTGGATCAGGGACAGCCCCTCCCGCTCCAGCGCCAGCTTGAAGCCCAGGTTCGACATCACGGTCGCGACAACGGTGTCGGCCCGCAGTACGCCCCGCTCCCGCATCGCCAGCGCGAGTACGGCCATGATCTGGTCGCCGTCCACCTCCTCGCCGGTGTGGTCGACGGCGAGGCAGCGGTCGGCGTCGCCGTCGTGGGCGATGCCGAGGTCGGCGCCGTGTTCGAGGACAGCGGCCTGGAGCTTGCCGAGGTGGGTGGAGCCGCAGCCGTCGTTGATGTTGAGGCCGTCCGGCTCGGCGCCGATCGTGACGATCTCGGCGCCGGCCCGGGTGAACGCCTCGGGCGAGACCAGGCTGGCCGCGCCGTGCGCCTCATCCAGCACGACCTTGAGACCGTCGAGGCGGTTCGGGAGCACGCCGACGAGATGGGTGACGTACTGCTCGAAGCCCTCGTCGTACGTCCGTACGCGCCCCACGCCGCCGCCGGTCGGGCGGTCCCAGGGAGCGCCGGTGCGGTGCTCCTCGTACACCGCCTCGATCCGCTCCTCCAGGTCGTCGTCGAGCTTGTGGCCGCCGCGGGCCAGGAACTTGACGCCGTTGTCCGGCATGGCGTTGTGGCTGGCGGAGAGCATCACGCCGAGGTCCGCGCCGAGTTCGGCGGTGAGGAACGCGACCGCCGGTGTGGGCAGCACGCCGACCAGCAGGACGTCGACGCCCGCGCTGGCGAGGCCCGCGACGACCGCGGCCTCCAGGAACTCCCCTGACGCACGTGGGTCCCGTCCGACCACGGCGACCGGCCGGTGGCCCTCGAACGAACCCGCCTCGGCGAGCACGTGCGCCGCCGCTACGGACAGGCCGAGTGCCATCTCGGCCGTCAGGTCCGCGTTGGCGACACCGCGCACGCCGTCCGTGCCGAAGAGTCGTCCCACTGGTGTCCTCCGAAGATGCTGGAAAATGTGCGGCTCATGCACTGTACGTACGGCTCATCCACTGTGGGGCCGTGTCGGGTGCGGCTTCTGCCGAGTGTCCATGCCGGACCTGCCTACGTATATCCCCTGTGCCTGTTTCCAAGCTGTCGGGACCGTTCCGCCCACCTGTGCCGTAAGCCTGTGATAAGTAAAGCCCCCGGTAAACGAACCGCCCCGACGGCACGGAAAGTGCCGCCGGGGCGATGCGTACAAGCAGGAACAGCGGAGCGACGTTTAGCGCTTGCTGTACTGCGGGGCCTTGCGGGCCTTCTTGAGACCGGCCTTCTTGCGCTCGACCGCACGGTCGTCGCGACGGAGGAAGCCGGCCTTCTTGAGGGCGCCGCGGTTGTTGTCCACGTCGGCCTCGTTCAGCGCACGGGCCACGCCGAGGCGCAGGGCACCGGCCTGACCGGAGACACCGCCACCCGAGATGCGAGCGACGACGTCGTAACGGCCTTCGAGCTCGAGCACCTTGAAGGGCTCGTTGACTTCCTGCTGGTGCACCTTGTTGGGGAAGTAGTCCTCAAGGGTGCGACCGTTGATCTTCCACTTGCCGGTGCCCGGGACGATCCGGACGCGGGCGATGGCGTTCTTGCGACGGCCCAGGCCGGCGGCCGGCTGCGGGTCGCCGAAGCGGCCGTCGAGGGCCTCGGTGTACTCGCCCTCGGCCACGGGCGCCTCGGACTCGGTGGTGTAGCTCTCGACGTCGGCGTTCTCGAACTCGACATCGGCGTTCTCGTCGAGCGGCTGCTCGACAGTGGTCTCGGCCACGATTCTCCTCAGAATTCTCTACGTCTTAGGGGGTGGCCGGAACTACTGCGCGACCTGGGTGATCTCGAACGGCACCGGCTGCTGGGCAGCGTGGGGGTGCTGGTCGCCCGAGTAGACCTTCAGCTTCGACAGGCACTGACGGCCCAGGGTGTTCTTGGGGATCATGCCCTTGATGGCCTTCTCGACGGCCTTCTCGGGGTTCTTCGCCAGCAGCTCGTCGTAACGGACGGAGCGCAGACCGCCCGGGTAACCGGAGTGGCGGTAGGCCAGCTTCTGGGTCTTCTTGTTGCCGGAAAGGTGCACCTTGTCCGCGTTGATGATGATGACGAAGTCACCGGCGTCGACGTGGGGGGCGTAAATCGGCTTGTGCTTGCCCCGCAGAATGTTCGCGGCAGTGGTGGCAAGACGACCCAGGACGACATCCTGGGCGTCGATGACGTACCACTGGCGAGTGATGTCGCCGGGCTTAGGGCTGAACGTACGCACTTCGTAGCCTTCGCTTCTTCAGTGGATGGGTCCTGACACATGGCATCACTGAAGCGATCGTGCAGCTGGGGACGACAGTGCCGGGAACGATGCCCGTATGCCGCCCACTGGTAACTGCTCCAGGGAACCTACGTAGGGGCTCTCGTCCAAGAACGACCAAGCCGATACGCATAAGAAACCCCAGGCTACCCGCGCTGCCCCGGACGGGTCAAAACGAGGTGCGGGCTGATACGTATGAGACGCCTCGGCACAAGGGTTGTACGGCGTCTAGGATGCGCGCATGAGCTTTGGGCAGGGGGGACCTCAGTGGGATCCCTGGAAACCGAATACCCAGCAGCAGCCGTGGGACGACCAGGGCGGCCGGGCGCCACAGCAGCCGTGGGGTGGCCAGAACGCCGGTCACGCCCCCGACTGGGCGGCGCTCGCCGAGGCGTCCGAGACCCGTAACAGACGCAAGAGGCTCCTGCTGATCGTGGGGGCCGCGGTGGCCACCGTCGGGGTGGGCGCGGCCGTCGCCATGGCCGTGGTCAACGCGGACGGCAACACCACGGCCTCCAACAAACCGACCTCCGACCTGCCCGCGACCGCGGACATCCCGAGCGACACCGCCTCGGCGGCGCCGTCGTTCGAGCCGACCAGCGCGCCGCCGCCGCTGGACCCGAAGGACTTCATAGCCAGTGTGAAGAAGGACACGGCGCCCCTGGCTCCGGAGATCCTCTTCCCCGGTACGCAGCTGACGATGGGCGAGCGCCTCTACAAGAAGGGCCCGACCGCGGACACGAAGAGCTGCGCGTCGGCCGCGAAGGGCACCCTCCCGAAGATCCTCACGGACAACAGGTGCACACGCTTCCTGCGTGTCACGTACAGCAAGGACGGCGTCGCGGTGACGGTCGGCGTGGCCGTCTTCGACACCGAGGCGCAGGCCACGAAGGTCAAGACCACGGCGGACAAGAAGAGCATCGTCGAGTCCCTGTCCGGCGGCGGCGTCCCGACCTTCTGCCGCGCGGCGATCTGCCGCTCGACCACCAACTCCTACGGCCGCTACGCCTACTTCACGATCGCCGGTTTCACCAACGGCAAGGACGTGACGACGAAGAGCACGGCCGTCTTCACCACTGGCGACGACCTCGCGGAGTTCGCCTTCCGCCAGATCCGGCGGCGCGGCGAGGCCCAGGCCTCGGCGGCCAGTCAGTAGGACGAGCCGGAACGCGGCACTCCCCTTTTCAATGGCCGACGATCACTGATCGTCGGCCATTGATCGTCGGCCGAAAATCGCCGATGGTTGGTCACTCGCGAACTGTCTCGCGTACCGAATCGCGTATCGAATCGCGTACCGAATCGCGTACGGATCAGGCCCAGGGGGACCATTCATGACCACGCACGACTCCGTCACGTCCAGACGCCGGATGCTCGCCGCGACCGCCGGTATCGGCACCGCCGCCCTCGCCACCACGGTGGCCGGCGCGGGCGAGGCGGCCGCCGCGGAGACCCCGGCGGGCTGGCTGAACGTACGGGACGCGGCGTACGGAGCACTCGGCGACGACGCCGCCGACGACCAGCCCGCGATCCAGAAGGCGATCGACGCGGCAGGCCAGGGCGGCACCGTCTACTTCCCGCCGGGCAAGTACCGCATCGCCGCGCCCCTCAAGCTGACGCTGGGCGTGACGCTCCGCGGCGACTGGAACCCGCACTTCCCGGACCGCACCAACATGACCGGCTCCTACATCCGGCCGGCTGTCGGCTACTTCGTGGGCGACGCCCTGATCACCGTCGACCCGGCCCCGGTGCAGGACACGTACTACGACTCCGCCCACGGCGGCGGGCCGCGCCTGTACGGCCTGGCGCTCAAGGGATGCGACGGGCTGCGCAACCGGATCGTGAACACGGAGAACGGCCCCATCACGGCCGTCCGGATCAACCCCGGCGTCAAGGACGTCGGCATGGACAAGGTGACGATCTGGCGGTTCTCCGGCGACGGTGTCAACGCCCAGAACGGGGCCGCGTTCCAGTTCAACCAGGTGCACTGCACGGGCGCCGGCGGCCACGGCTTCACCTGGGGCGACTCGGCGGGCACCGGCGGCGGCCTGGTCGACGCCGACCTGTTCCAGTGCTACTCGCAGGGCAACGGCGGTCACGGCTTCGACATCCTCAACCCGAACGCCGTGACCATGGTCGACTGCCGCGCCGAGTGGAACACGCAGTACGGCTACCACGTCACCGGCATCAACTACTCGATGGTCATGGTCGGTTGCAACACCGACCGCAACGGCAAGGACGGCTTCCACCTCGCCACCTCCGCCGGTGGCCGCTTCCTCCAACTCCTCGGCTGCCTCGCGAAACGGGACGGCAAGAGCGCCACGGACTCCGCCGGCTTCAGCGTCACCGGCGAGGCCGCCGAGGGCGTCGTCCTGACCGGCTGCTCCACCTCGATCGGCCGCAACGACGACAACACGGGCGACTTCTCCCCCGCGTACGGCATCACCACCTCGGCCCTGAACTCCGCGAGCTGCGTCTCGGTCGTCGGCGGCGAGTACGTCGGCACGACGGCCCCCTTCAACGACGCCGGCGCGGTCGTCGTACGGCACAGCGGGGTCACCGCGGGTACCCGCACCGACGCCGGCATCGTCTGGGACAAGTCCGACGCGCACATGGTGTCGGGGGCCGCCGGCACCACCCGTGACGTGCAGTTCTGGTCCCGCGGCAAGAACCGCCGCTGGGCCCTGCGCACCACCGACGCGGCCGAGTCCGGTTCCGGCGACGGCTCCGACTTCGCCCTCGTGCGGTACGCCGACGACGGCACCGCCCTCGACACCCCGGTCACCGTCAGCCGCACCACCGGCCGCATCACCCTCGGCCAGGCGGGCACCAGCCCCGGCGTGGTCGTCAACGCAACCGCGAGCCCCGGCGTGAACCTCGTCCAGACCCGCGCCGCCGGACAGGGCTACGCGGTCACCGGCGCCGACACCGCTTCCCGCGCCTTCCAGTCCCAGGTCACCGGCGACTCGGTAAACCGCTTCGCCGTCGACATCTCCGGTACGCAGACCTTCGGCCCCGGCGGCTCCACGGGCCGGGACACCAGCTGGGGCCGCCTCGGCGCGGCCCAGATCGGCAGCACCGACTCGGACCTCGTGGCGGGCCTGGCCGGAAAGGGCCTGCGGGTGAGGGAGGGCACCAACGCCAAGATGGGCACCCTCACCCTGAACGGCGCCACGGCGGTCACCGTCGCCACGACGGCGGTCACGGCAACGAGCCGCATCTTCCTCACGGTGCAGGCTCCCGGCGGCACCCCGGCCGGAATCGCGTATGTCTCGGCCCGTACGGCCGGTACGTCGTTCTCCGTGAAGGGGGTCGCGGGCGACACCTCTACCGTGGCTTGGCTCATCGTGGAACCGGCGTAGCGGACGGGCGGAGGGCGCGAAAAGGACGTAACAACCCATCACCACCGCGCCCCAACAGTGACTTGGTTAACGTTTGGGCACATCGCCCTCACAAACGTTCCATGCACTGGACATACGTGCGAGGATCGCGCTTCTATTCAGCCATTTTCTGGGTGCCCGGGGGGGCGTCTGAACCGGAAGTGGCTGATGACGCCAATGAAGGCGTTGGGGGGCATGGAACCCGTCGTGACCGTGCCGTGGCGCGCTTCGGCGTGCCACGGGCCGGGATCGGTGATGCCTCAACGCGCCACCGATCTCACGGGGAGCTCCGCAGCAGCCATGTCCTCAACAGGTGTTGACGATGGAGTACCGCTCTCGCGGCACAACGCCAAACTGGCGAAACGCACCGCCGCGTGGAACCCCGGCATCCTGCCGTTCCTCATCCCGCTGGTGGGCCTGACCGCCTTCAGCCTCTGGTCGTACACACCCAGCGACTCCCCGCTGGCCTGGCTGATCACCATCGCGTGGGCACTGCCCGTCCCGGGTGTGCTGGTGTCGATCCAGGGCTTCGCGCTGATCCGCCGCCGGACCCGCAGGGCCCATCTGATGACCCCGCCCGCGCCGGTGGAGCAGGACTTCCTGATCACGCTCGTGCCGACCATCGGCCGCCACGACACCTACCCGGCGCTGGAGCGGTCCGTCCTCTCCTACGTGGAGCACCTCCCGGAGTGGTTCCCGTACATGCGCGTGGACGTGCTCACCGAGGAGGGCTGCGAGGCCGCCGAGCGGATCGACGCGCTGGCCGCCAGCCACCCGTGGATCCGCGTGGTCACCGTCCCGAAGGCGTACCAGACGAAGAACGGCACCCGCTTCAAGGCCCGCGCCAACAACTACGCCCACGAGCTGCGCATCGAGGAGGGCGAGGCCCTGGAGAACGTCTGGGTGCTGCACATGGACGACGACACGGGCGTCGGCCCCGACACCGCGTCCTCGCTCGCCCAGTTCATCAACCGCCAGCGCCGTGCCACGCCCGAAGAGGTCAAGCACATGGCGCAGGGCATCCTGGCCTACCCGCGGGAGAACGCGGTCAGCATGTTCACGTGGTTCGCCGACGCCATCCGCCCGGCGGACGACATCGCGCGGTTCCGCGCCTTCACGGGCCTGGGCACGCCTGCGGCGGGTGTGCACGGTGAGCTTCTGGTACTACGCGCGTCGATCGAGGCCGAGATCGGCTGGGACTTCGGCCCCAAGGAGATCGTCGAGGACGCCCGGCTGGCGCTGACGTTCTGCCGGATCTACCCGGGCCGCAGCGACTGGTTCAACGGCCGCTGCTACGGCGCCTCGCCGTCCAACACCAAGGACTTCGTCAAGCAGCGCGAGCGCTGGGCCTGGGGTCTGGTCGCCCTCTGCTTCAACCGCAATGTGCCGCTGCGCTACCGCTGGTTCCTGACGATCTGTGTGACGAGCTGGATCCTGGGCCCGCTGCAGCACGTCGGCACGATCATCTTCGTGGCCTGGTTCATCGGCGACATGAACACCTCGCCCGTGACCCAGTCGGTCGTCCTGCTGTGGTCGATCAGCTTCGCCTATGTGATCTGGGCGTACTGGGAAGGGCTGCGGCTCAACGCGATCGCCTCGGCGAACGGCAGGCGGAAATGGTGGGAGCCCATCGCGGTGATCCTCATGCTGCCCCTGTTCTCCTTCGTCGAAGGGCTCGGCGGCATCAAGGGCCTGTGGAAGTTCATCCGCCGCGAGGAGAACAAGTTCGTCGTCATCGCCAAGCCCGCCTGATCCGGAAGAGACCGACATCTCATGAAGAGCGCTCGTCTGCCCATGCTCGCCGTGCTGCCCGTCGCCGTCATCTCCTTCGTGATCGCGGTCCCCTTCGTCGCCGGTGACCATCCGCTGCGCTGGGAGTCGGGGTCGCTGATGCCGACCCTCGTCCTCAAGGGCGGGGACACCGGCGGGTCGAAGGCCCCCGCGTCGTCGGCCGCCGACGGCACCACGGCCCCCAGCACCACGGACACGTCCACCGCCGGGACCGCCCGGGTGGCCAAGGAGTGGAAGGAGGGCATGCCGCAGTGGGGCGTCCAGATCTACTGGGAGGACAACCCCGACCACGACCTCGAATACGTCGAGAAACAGGCCAAGCTGCACTCCGACTACCTGGTCGGCCTGCACGCCAACTCCGTCAGCGTGAGCTTCCCCTTCTACACCGGCGACCTCACGTCGACGAAGATCAGCGGCGGCGACATGACGCCCACCCCCGACCGGCTCGCCCGCGTCCTGCGGATCTTCCACGAGGCCGGACTGCGCACGACCGTACGGCCGATCATGGACGAGGAGTCCCTGGACGTGGCGAACGGCGGCTGGCGCGGCAAGATCGACCCCGCCGACCGGGACGCCTGGTTCGCCTCGTACGAGAAGTTCCTGACGCCCTATCTGAAGGCGGCGCACGGCGCGGGGGCGACGACCTTCACCATCGGCACCGAGCTGAACTCCATGGAGGGCGACCCCCGCTGGGAGGCCCTGGTCGACTCCGCCGAGAGCACCTTCTCCGGTGAGGTCTCCTACGACGCCAACTGGGACAACTACGTCTCCGGCCGCATCGACATGCCGGTCAGCCATCTCGGCATCGACGCCTACTTCCCGGTGAAGGTCCCGGACACCGCGCCCGTGAAGACGCTGGTCGACGGCTGGAACAAGTGGCTGGACCGCAAGGCCACCGGACCACTGCCCCACATCACCATCGCCGAGGCCGGCATCGGCGCGATGAACGGCGCCTACCACGCGCCCGGCGACTTCTACACCAAGCGCGCGGTCAATCCGCAGGTGCAGGCCAACTGGTACACGGCCGTCTGCCAGGTGGTCCAGGAACGGAAGATGAGCGGCGTGTACTGGTGGTCGGTCTACTTCGACGACGACCCGAACACCAAGCCCGACGAGAAGGTCGCCTCACGGCTCGACTTCGCCGGACGCCCTCTCTCCGAGAAGGCCATCAAGTCCTGTTTCACCTCCGCGTACGCGGGGCCCGGGACCGACACCGCAAGCTGACGGAGCGAGGCAATCATGCAAGAAGCCATCATTCTGGTGGGCGGCAAGGGAACTCGTCTGCGCCCCCTGACCAACCACACCCCGAAGCCGCTGCTCAGCGTGGCGGGCTCGTCCTTCATCCGGCACCAGATCGCCAAGCTGATGGACGCGGGCGTCGAGCACGTGGTGTTCGCCACCTCGTACCTGGCCGGCCTGTTCGAGGAGGAGTTCAAGGACTTCTCCCAGGACCTGAAGATCTCGTACGCCGTCGAGGAGGTCCCGCTCGGCACGGGCGGCGCGATCCGCAACGCCGCACGCCTGCTGCGCGGCCCGTCCACGAACGCCCCGGTCCTCGTCCTGAACGGCGACATCCTGTCCGGCGTCGACCTGCCGGCCCTCCTGGAGCAGCACGAAGCCCGGGAAGCGGACGTCACCCTGTATCTCACCCGGGTACCCGACCCGCGCGCCTTCGGCCTGGTCCCCACCGACGGGTCCGGCCGGGTGCTGTCGTTCCTGGAGAAGCCGAAGACGGCCGAGGAGTGCGTCACCGACCAGATCAACGCCGGCTGCTACGTCTTCCGCCGGTCCGTCCTGGACGCCATCCCGGCCGACCGCGAGGTCTCGGTCGAGCAGGAGACCTTCCCCCAGCTCGTCGCCCGCGGCGGCCGCGTCTTCGGCCACACCACCGACGACTACTGGCGTGACCTCGGCACCCCGCTGGCCTTCGTCCACGGCTCCGCCGACCTGGTCACCGGCCTGGCGGCCTCGCCCTTGGTGGGAGCACCGGCCGAGGCCCTGATCCATCCCACGGCGGCCATCGACCCGACGGCCCGTGTCACGGGCGGCTCGACGATCGGCCCGTACGCCGTCATCGGCCCCCGCGTGGTCGTCGACCGCTCCATCATCGGCGGCAACGTCACGGTGGAGGAGGGCGCCCGGATCCATGAGTCCGTGGTCGACCACGACTCCTCGATCGGCGCCGAATCGTTCCTCCGCGAGGTCGTGGTCGGCTGCCACTCACACGTCGGCGCCCAGAACGAACTCCCAGCCCAGCTACGGCTGTCATGCGGCATCCGCGTCCCCGCCCAAGGGATGCGCGTCAGCGCCACGGCCGCCGCCTGCCTGACGACCCACTGAAGCAACGGCACCGGGGGCGCCCCGAAAGGGGCGCGGGGAACTGCGCGACCAGCCCCCACCGGCCCGCAGGTACAAAAACGACCCGCCCGGACAGTTACTGGAGAACCGTGACCCGCCACCGCTCATCGGCCCCCGAGAGCACAGAACGCCTGCGCAAATACCGGCCGGACATCCAGGGCCTGCGTGCCGTAGCGATCATGATGGTCGTCAGCATGCACTGCGGCATACTCGACATCCACGGAGGCGTGGACGTCAGCTTCGTCCTGAGCGGCTTCCTCATCGGCAGCCAGCTCCTCGCCGAGATCGACAGAACCGGCAAGGTCTCGCTGACCAAGTTCTGGGCCCGCCGCTTCCGCCGACTCGCCCCGGGCATGACCGTCGTCATCCTCGTCACCGCGGTCCTGGCCTGGATCTACGCGAGCCCCCTCCGGTTCCGCGACACCATGGAGGACGGCTTCGCCTCCTCGCTGAGCGTCATGAACTGGCGGCTCGTCGAGACGGGCACCGACTACTTCGCCAACGACGGCACGCAGTCCCCGTACCAGCACTTCTGGTCGCTGGGCATCGAGGAGCAGTTCTATCTGGCCGCCCCGATCGTCCTGCTCGTCACCGCGTGGCTCAGCCGCAAGATCTTCCGCAACCGCGTTTTGGTCGGCCTGTTCCTGATAACAGTCGTGGCCGGCTCCCTCTACCTCTCGATAACGCAAACCAAATCAAACCAACCCCTCGCCTACTTCGGCACCCAGGCCCGCATCTGGGAACTGGCCTTCGGCATCCTGCTGGCCCTGAGCGCACCCCTGCTCTCCCGCATGAACCGCGGCTTCGCGGCGTTCGTCTCCTGGCTGGGCCTGGCCACCGCCCTCGGCACCGCGCTCCTCATCACCCCGGAGACCCCGCTGCCCGGGTACGCGGTGGCCGGCCCCGTCCTGGGCGCCTCCATGATCATCGCGGGCGGCTGTGCCGCACCCACCTTCGGCGTGGAACGGCTCCTGGACAACCCGGTGCTGAACTCCGTCGCCAACGTCAGCTACGGCTGGTACCTCTGGCACTGGCCGATCCTGATCCTCTGGCCGGACATCACCGGCCACGAGCTCTCCTACTCGGACCGCTTCCGGGTCGCCTCGCTGTCGCTGATCCTGGCGTACGCGATGTACCACATCGTCGAGTTCCGCTTCCGGAACAACGCCCAGCTGGTGGCCCGCCCCTGGAAGGGCGTCTTCGCCGGCGGCACGGCCGTGACCGGAACAGCGGGGGCCGCGGCCTTCGCGATGACGATCCTGCCGCTGAACCTCGAAACGGTGACCAGCAGCAGCACGGTCGCCAGTGGGTACAGTAACCGGGCGACTGTGGAGGACGCGGCGATGCAGAAGCGGCTGTCCAGCACCGCACTGGCCTCGCTGCGCAAGTCCCCCGACGACCACGCGAGCAAGACCTGCATCGACTCCACCACCGACACCCGGTTCGACGCGGAGGACGCCTGCGTACTCGGGGACCGCGACGCCGAGCAGACCATCGTCCTCATGGGGGACTCGCACGCGTGGCAGTGGAGCGACGCCTTCGACGAGATCGGGAAGGACCTGGCGGCGAAGGTCCTGGTCATGTCCAAGGGCGGCTGCTCCCCGCAGGTGTACGACATCAACAACCCCGAGCTGAACCGCAAGTACACCGAGTGCAACAGCTGGCGCGAATCGGCCTTCACTGCGCTGTCCGAGCTGAAGCCCGACGTCATCGTCGTCTCCGACCGTGCCCGCCGTGAGGCGAACCGGGAGGGTGCCGAGGCTTTGTTCGAGGTCCTGGAGAAGAACGGCGCCCAGCTGGTCTACCTGACCGACACCCCTGAGCCCGGCCAGAACATCCCGGACTGCCTGGCCACCCACACCGACGACGTGACCGCCTGCAACCGCAAGGAGAGCGAGGCGCTGGAGTTCCCGAAGGTCCGGGCGATGGAACAGGCCGTGGCCGAGGAACACGGCGCCTACATCATCGACACGGTCCCCGTGTTCTGCGCGCGGGACGTCTGCCCGGCGATCATCGGCGAGCAGGTCGTCTACTACGACGCGAGCCACATCACCTCGGGCTACGCCAAGACGGTCATCCCCCACCTCGAGCCGACCCTGAAGAAGGTCCTGGCCGGCTGACCCCGTGCACCTCGCCCCGAACCCGGCGGGCCTGAAGCTGCCGCTCGGCCAGCAACTCGTCCGCCGGATAGGCGACTTCCTCCAACGTCAGCCCGTACGGCCGCACCACATGAACGGCACTGTCCCGCACCCGGGCGTCGAGCACCCGCCGAGGCCACTCCACCCCCCGATGCCCATCCCCCACGAACAACAACGCGCCCACCATGGACCGCACCTGGTTATGACAGAAGGCGTCGGCCCGCACCTCGATCTCAACGACCCCGTCGAGCCTCCGCCGGACCCCGAAGTCAAAAATCTCGCGAACGGTGGAAGCGCCCTCACGCTTCTTGGCGTAGGCGGCAAAGTCATGCTCCCCAACAAGGGACTTGGCGGCGCTGTCCATCGCCACGACATCCAACTCCCAGTCGTGCCAAAGCACATGACTACGCAGCAGAGGATCGACGCCACCCTCCCGATCACCGACCCGATACACATACCGCCGCCACAGAGCAGCGAACCGGGCGTTGAACCCCACGGGCGCCTCGGCAACCCGCCAAACCCGCACATCTCTGCCGAGCCGCCCGGCAAGCCGCTTGAGCAACTTCTCCTGATGCTCGCCCCACACCTCGACAGGCAGATCGACATGAGCGACCTGCCCCCGGGCATGCACGCCAGCATCGGTACGCCCGGCAACGGTCAGCTCGTACGAGGCACTCCCGGACCTCGTCACAGTCCGCAGGGCATCCTCGATCTCCCCCTGCACGGTCCGCCGCCCCCCGGCCTGCTTGGCCCACCCGGAAAACCCGGTCCCGTCATAGGAAAGGTCAAGCCGCACCCGTACGAACCCGGGCTGCACATCGTCACTCACACAGAGATCCTCTCAGGTACGGAAAAGCGGGCCCGCTCCGATAAGGAACAGGCCCGCTCTAACGCGCCCCTTCAGGGGCGCGGGGAACTGCGCGACCAGCCACGACGGACCGGCAGCCAAAGGACGGCTTACGCCTCCTTGGACTCCTCGGCCTCGTCAGCCTTGGTCACATCAACCTTGGCGTCCTCGACCGGAGCCTCAACAACAGCCTCGGCGTCCTTGGCGGCACGCTTGGTCGCAGCCTCGGCCTCGCCCGTCGCAGCCTGCGCAACAGTCAACGCCTCCACAAGCTCGATGACAGCCATGGGCGCGTTGTCGCCACGACGGTTACCGATCTTGGTGATACGGGTGTAACCACCCGGACGGTTCTCGTAGCGCGGGCCGATCTCGGTGAAGAGCGTGTGCACGATGCTCTTGTCCGTGATGACCTGAAGCACCTGACGGCGGTTGTGAAGGTCGCCCTTCTTGCCCTTGGTGATCAGACGCTCGGCGTACGGACGCAGCTTGCGCGCCTTCGCCTCGGTGGTCGTGATGCGACCGTGCTCGAAGAGCGACTTCGCGAGGTTCGCAAGAAGCAGCTTCTCGTGCGCGGCACTGCCGCCCAGACGGGCACCCTTGGTGGGCTTCGGCATGGTCTTTCTCCTAGGTGTCTGCCCCGGCCGTATCAGGTACCGAGGTCAGTGTCCGAGCAGGCGATCGCCTGTCGAAGATCCGGGGCGCCTGTTACAGCGTGCCCCGGAGGATCCGCGCCCCCAAAGGGGCGCGGGGAACTGCGCGACCAGCCACAACGGCCCCGCAGCCGAAAACGGATCAGTACTGCTCAGTCTCCACGAAACCGGCGTCAGCATCGTCATCGGCGCCGAAGGCGTCAGCGGCGGCGGTCGGGTCGAAGCCGGGAGGCGAGTCCTTGAGCGCAAGCCCCATACCCGCAAGCTTGGCCTTGACCTCGTCGATGGACTTCGCACCGAAGTTACGAATGTCCAGCAGATCAGCCTCGGAACGAGCCACGAGCTCACCCACGGAGTGGATGCCCTCGCGCTTGAGGCAGTTGTACGACCGAACGGTGAGCTCGAGCTCCTCGATCGGCAGCGCCAGATCAGCGGCGAGGGCGGCGTCCGTCGGGGACGGACCCATGTCGATGCCCTCAGCGTCGATGTTGAGCTCACGGGCAAGCCCGAACAGCTCGACGAGCGTCTTGCCGGCCGAAGCCATGGCGTCACGCGGACGCATGGCCTGCTTGGTCTCGACGTCGACGATCAGCTTGTCGAAGTCGGTGCGCTGCTCGACACGAGTCGCCTCGACCTTGTACGTGACCTTGAGAACCGGCGAGTAGATGGAGTCGACCGGAATACGCCCGATCTCCTGCCCCACCTGCTTGTTCTGAACAGCCGAGACATAACCGCGACCGCGCTCTACGGTCAGCTCCATCTCCAGCTTGCCCTTGCCGTTGAGCGTGGCGAGGACGAGGTCGGGGTTGTGCACCTCGACACCGGCCGGCGGCGCGATGTCGGCGGCGGTGACGAGACCGGGCCCCTGCTTGCGCAGGTACATGACCACGGGCTCATCATGCTCACTGCTGACAACGAGCTGCTTGATGTTGAGGATGAGGTCGGTGACGTCTTCCTTGACACCGGGCACGGTGGTGAACTCGTGCAGAACGCCATCAATACGGATGCTGGTGACAGCCGCACCGGGGATGGAGGACAGCAGAGTCCGGCGGAGGGAGTTGCCGAGGGTGTAGCCGAAGCCCGGCTCCAGCGGCTCGATGACGAACCGGGAGCGGAACTCGTCGACGACCTCTTCGGTCAACGAGGGACGCTGAGCGATCAGCATGTCGTGATTCCTTCAGTCATGGACACCCACTATTTGATGCCCGACTAGTACTACAAGGGTACGGGCGGCACGGCCCCGAAGAGCCATACCGCCCGAAACCTAAGACAACCGCACGTCGAACCAGCTGATCCGAAGATCAGACGCGACGGCGCTTCGGCGGACGGCAGCCGTTGTGCGGGGTGGGGGTGACGTCCTGGATGGAGCCGACCTCAAGACCGGTGGCCTGGAGCGAACGGATCGCGGTCTCACGACCCGAACCCGGACCCTTCACAAAGACGTCAACCTTGCGCATGCCGTGCTCCTGCGCGCGCCGGGCGGCCGACTCGGCGGCCATCTGCGCGGCGAAGGGGGTGGACTTGCGCGAGCCCTTGAAGCCGACGTGGCCGGCGGAGGCCCAGGAGATCACGTTGCCCGAGGGGTCCGTGATCGAGACGATGGTGTTGTTGAACGTGCTCTTGATGTGAGCGTGCCCGTGAGCGACGTTCTTCTTTTCCTTGCGGCGCACCTTCTTGGCAGCGCCCTGACGACCCTTGGGGGGCATCTAAATCTCCTACGGGGAGGTGGTCGGTCCTACAGCGAAGACCGCTGATGAAGCGTTGTCCGCTGCGGACTACTTCTTGCCCGGCTTCTTCTTGCCGGCGATGGCGCGACGCGGGCCCTTACGGGTACGAGCGTTCGTGCTGGTGCGCTGGCCGTGGACGGGCAGGCCACGGCGGTGGCGAATACCCTGGTAGCAGCCGATCTCGATCTTGCGGCGAATGTCGCCCTGGATCTCGCGACGGAGGTCACCCTCGGTCTTGATGTTGGCGTCCACGTACTCGCGGATCGCGACGAGCTGCTCCTCGGAGAGGTCCCGAACACGGGTGTTCGGGTCGATGCCCGTCTCCGCCAGCGTCAGCTGGGACAGGGTCCGGCCGATGCCGAACACATAGGTGAGGGCGACCTCCACACGCTTTTCGCGCGGGATGTCAACACCGGAAACGCGTGCCATTCAATGGCTCCAGTTGTCGTTCGGAGGTCTTCCACAAGGTCGTTTCCCGGCTCGCCGTACGAGGTACGAACTGGGTCCCCGGCCTCCGACCGGGGGTATCAGGCGCGAACGTACACACCTGGACCCTGCGTATGAACAAGTACTGCTACTACTGCTCGCGTCGCGCGAATCTCTGCGGATGCAGAAGGTACGGCCTGTAGCGATTAGCCCTGGCGCTGCTTGTGGCGCGGGTTCTCGCAGATGACCATGACCCGACCGTGACGGCGGATCACCCTGCACTTGTCGCAGATCTTCTTGACGCTCGGCTTGACCTTCATGGGGTGAGGTTCTCCGGGTCAGTGCCCCACGCCGAGATGCAGGCGGAGGGCAAGGGCAAAGATCTACTTGTATCGTTGGAGTTCTCTTCCTGACTGATCTGACTGGTCAGAAAGACTCTCCCCTGGATCGCTCCGGAGAGTTTGACAGGTGAGACCTGTCCGGCAACGACCCTCCCGGCCGCCGGGGCGAGTACGGGACCCGCCCAAGCTCACTTGTACCGGTAGACGATCCGGCCACGCGTCAGGTCGTACGGAGACAGCTCCACCACGACCCGGTCGTCAGGGAGGATGCGGATGTAGTGCATACGCATCTTGCCGCTGATGTGTGCCAGGACCTGGTGGCCGTTCTGGAGCTCAACCTTGAACATGGCGTTCGGAAGAGACTCGACGACAGTGCCCTCGATCTCGATGGCACCTTGCTTCTTGGCCACGCTTCGCCCTTCGAATCGACTACCTTGATCGACTCCCTTGCATCCTCTTCACGAGGCGCATGCGGACATGCGGGTGCACGAGAGCCGACGAGTCAGTCTACGTCAGCGCACCCGGAAAGACGAATCGAGGAAGAATGCCCCACACCCATGATCCTTAACCAGCCCGGCCACACGAACAAGGCCCAGCACCCTTCAGAGACAAGGCCCAGGGCAGCCAGAAACAGGGCACGGGGCCGCAGCCCACACCTGAGGCCCAGGCCGACAACTTCAGCCCGTCCGGCGTTTGAGGACGAGGCCGTCCAGGCCGATGGGGGGCCAGGGGCGCAGCCCCGAGACGGGACGCAGGGAACACACCAGGGGCCGGGGCGCAGCCCCGAGCGGGGTGCAGGGGACGCAGTCCCCGCAGGGGTGCAGGGGGCGCAGTCCCCGCAGGGGTGCAGGGGACGCCGCCCCCACCGGAGTACAGGAGACGCAGCCCCGAGCGGGGTGCAAGGGACGCAGTCCCCACCGGGGTGCAGGGGCAGCGCCCCGCCGGGGGTCCAGGGGGCAGCGCCCCCTGGCGGGGTCGAAGGGGCGGAGCCCCTGGGGATGGGACGGGTAGGGGCGGCGGGGGCGAGAAAAGCCCTACGCCAGCGGATCCGGCGCCGCAGTCACGCCCAGCTCCGCCAGCTTCGCCTTCCCCCCGTCGGGAGACGTCAGCACCAGCGGCCCAGCCTCAGTCAACGCCACAGAATGCTCCCAGTGCGAAGACCAGGTCCCATCCGTGGTAATGACCGTCCAGTCGTCCGCCAGAACCTCCGTCTTCGGCGTCCCCAACGACACCATCGGCTCGATCGCAAGACAGAACCCGGGAACCAGCTTCGGCCCCTTCCCCCGCTTCCGCTCGACATAGTTCAGCAGATGCGGATCCATGTGCATCGCGGTACCGATCCCATGCCCGCCATAGTCCTCGATGATCCCGTACCGCCCACCCCCAGCCTTCGGCTGACGCCGGATGTACGTCTCGATCGCCCGCGAGACATCGACCAGCCGGTTCCCCTGCTTCATGGCCGCGATCCCCGCCCACATCGACTCCTCGGTCACCCGAGACAGCTCGATCAGCTCCGGCGCATGCCCCGACCCCACGAACGCCGTGTACGCCGCGTCCCCGTGCCACCCGTCGATGATCGCGCCGCAGTCGATGGAGATGATGTCCCCGTCCTTCAGCACGACCTCGTCGGACGGGATGCCGTGAACGACGACCTCGTTGACGGACGTGCAGATGGTCGCCGGAAACCCGCCGTACCCAAGGAAGTTCGGCTTCGCGTTGTGCTCCGCGAGCACCTTCCGCGCGACCTGGTCCAGATCCTTCGTACTGGCGCCGGGCACGGCCGCCTCACGAGTGGCCGCGTGGATGGCGGCGACGACAAGCCCCGCCTCGCGCATCTTGGCGATCTGCTCGGGGGTCTTGATCTGCACCATGGGAACTACGGCCTTCCTGGACCGGGGAGCGAACGAACACACCCAAAGATACGGGGACCTGCCCCGACGCAGCAGCCGCGGTCCCCTGACAGGAAACCGCGGCTGTACGCACGTACAAACGAAAAAGACTACTCGTCATCGCCCTTCAGCGCGGCCATCGCCTTACCGGTGACGTCCTCCACCTTGCCCAGCGCCGAGATCGTCACGACAAGGCCCTGGGCCTTGTAATAGTCGATGATCGGCTCGGTCTGGGTGTGGTAGACCTCCAGCCGCTTGCGCACCGTCTCCTCGGAGTCGTCGTCCCGCTGGTACAGCTCGCCACCACAGGCGTCGCAGACTCCCGCGGCCTTCGGCGGCTGGTACGTCACGTGGAAGACGTGCGCCGAGTCGTTGCGGCAGATCCGGCGGCCGGCGATGCGCTTGACCACCTCGTCCTCGGGGACCTCCAGGTCGAGCACCGCGTCCAGCTTCATGGACTCGGCCTTGAGCATCTCGTCCAGCGCCTCGGCCTGCGAGACGTTCCTCGGGAAGCCGTCCAGCAGAAAGCCGTTCACCGCGTCGGACTGCTCCATGCGGTCCTTCGCCATGGCGATCGTGACCTCGTCGGGTACCAGGTTGCCCGCGTCCATGTAGGACTTGGCGAGTTTCCCGAGGTCCGTCTGCTTGCTGATGTTGGCCCGGAACAGGTCGCCCGTGGAGATGTGCGGGATCAACAGGTTCTTGGCCAGGAACGCGGCCTGCGTTCCCTTTCCTGCACCAGGCGGCCCGACGAGGACGATTCGCATCAGCGGAGGAACCCTTCGTAATTGCGCTGCTGGAGCTGGCTCTCAATCTGCTTCACGGTCTCAAGACCGACACCCACGATGATGAGGATGCTGGTCCCGCCGAACGGGAAGTTCTGGTTTGCCCCGAAACCAACCAACGCCATCGTCGGGACGAGAGCGATCAGACCCAGATACAGCGAACCCGGCCAGGTGATCCGGTTGAGTACGTAGCTCAGGTACTCAGCGGTTGGCCGGCCAGCCCGGATGCCCGGGATGAAGCCACCATACTTCTTCATGTTGTCGGCTACTTCTTCGGGGTTGAAGGAGATGGCGACGTAGAAGAACGCGAAGAAAACGATCAGCAAGAAGTACGTGGTGATGTAAATCGGGTGGTCACCCTTGGTCAGGTTCTGCTCGATCCACGTCTTCCAGCCGGAGGTGCCGCCGGAGAACTGCGCGATCAGCGCGGGGATGTAGAGCAGCGAGGAGGCAAAAATCACAGGGATGATGCCGGCCTGGTTGACCTTGAGCGGGATGTACGTAGAGGTGCCGCCATAAGACCTGCGGCCGATCATGCGCTTCGCGTACTGAACCGGAATACGGCGCTGAGCCTGCTCGACGAAGACCACCAGCGCGACCATGACGAGGCCGACGGCGATGACCGTGCCGAACTCGATCCAGCCGCCCGCCAGGTCGCCCTGGGTCTTGATGGCCCACAGCGCGGACGGGAAGGTGGCGGCGATCGAGATGAACATCAGGATCGACATGCCGTTGCCGATGCCGCGGTCGGTGATCAGCTCACCGAGCCACATGACGACGGCGGTTCCGGCGGTCATGGTGACGACCATGGTGATGGTGACGAAGATCGACTGGTCCGGGACGATCTCGCTCGCGACCGGGCAGCCGCTGAAGAGCGCGCCGCTGCGGGCGGTGGCGACGAGGCCGGTGCCCTGCAGGATGGCCAGGGCCACCGTCAGGTAACGGGTGTACTGCGTGATCTTCGCCGTACCGGCCTGGCCCTCCTTCTTGAGGGCCTCCAGACGCGGGATGACCACGGTCAGCAGCTGGAGAATGATGCTCGCCGTGATGTACGGCATGATGCCGAGCGCGAAGATCGTGATCTGCAGCAGCGCGCCGCCACTGAACATGTTCACCAGACCGAACAGGCCCTGGTTGCCCTTCGCCACATCGATACACGTCTGGACGTTCGAGTAGTCGACACCGGGGATCGGGATGTGCGTGCCCACCCGATAGACCACGATGATGCCGAGCGTGAAGAGCAGCTTCTTGCGCAGGTCGGGCGTCTTGAACGCCCGGGCGAACGCGGTGAGCACGGTGCCTCCTGCGACCCCCGCGCTACTGCGTCAGAGGTGACGGTCTTGAGGTTCGACGAATAAGCGGACAGATAACTAACAGCCAAGAGGGGTCCGGAGTTCCTCGTGAGCACAACGGACTCAAATTGACAGTGCTGGCCACCTTACCGGCGACCATGCCTCCCTTGGAACGACCAACCGGGGATACCCCATATGTGGGGTATCCCCGGCAGGGATCGCTCAAGTCATCGAGGCGCCTGTGGTGTTCAGACGAGCTCGGTGACGGTACCGCCGGCGGCGGTGATCTTCTCCTTGGCGGAGCCGGAGACGGCGTCGACCGTCACCTGCAGCGCCACGGAGATCTCGCCCTGGCCGAGGACCTTGACGAGGCTGTTCTTGCGAACGGCACCCTTGGCGACGAGACCCTCGACGGTGACCTCGCCACCCTCCGGGTACAGCGCGCCCAGCTTGTCGAGGTTCACGACCTGGTACTCGGTCTTGAACGGGTTCTTGAAGCCCTTGAGCTTCGGGAGACGCATGTGGAGGGGCATCTGGCCACCCTCGAAGCGCTCCGGAACCTGGTAACGGGCCTTCGTGCCCTTGGTACCACGACCAGCCGTCTTACCCTTCGACGCCTCACCACGACCCACACGGGTCTTGGCGGTCTTGGCGCCCGGGGCGGGACGGAGGTTGTGGATCTTGAGCGGGTTGTTCTCCGCCATGATCAGTCGACCTCCTCAACCGTCACGAGGTGGCGGACGGTGTGAACCATTCCGCGGAACTCGGGGCGGTCCTCCTTGACGACCACGGTGTTGATCCCCTTGAGACCAAGGGACCGCAGGGTGTCACGGTGGTTCTGCTTGCTGCCGATGTACGACTTCGTCTGCGTGACCTTGAGGCGAGCCATTACGCACCCGCTCCCGCACGCGCACGAAGCAGAGCCGCGGGGGCGACGTCCTCAAGGGGCAGACCGCGGCGGGCCGCGATCTCCTCGGGACGCTGCAGGCCCTTGAGGGCCGCCACGGTCGCGTGCACGATGTTGATCGCGTTGGACGAACCGAGCGACTTCGACAGGATGTCGTGAACGCCGGCGCACTCCAGGACAGCACGCACCGGGCCACCGGCGATAACGCCGGTACCGGGGGAAGCAGGCTTGAGCAGGACGACGCCCGCGGCCTTCTCGCCCGTGATCGGGTGCGGGATGGTGCCCTGGATACGAGGGACCTTGAAGAAGTGCTTCTTGGCCTCTTCAACACCCTTGGCGATCGCGGCCGGCACCTCCTTGGCCTTGCCGTAACCGACACCGACGGTGCCATCGCCATCGCCCACTACGACGAGCGCAGTGAAGCTGAAGCGACGACCACCCTTCACAACCTTGGCGACGCGGTTGATCGCGACGACGCGCTCAACGTACGCGGTCTTCTCGGCGGCAGCAGCGCCGCCGTCACGGCCCTTCCGGTCCCGCCGCTCGCCGCCACCGGCACCGCTTCCGCGGCGCTGGGGTCCAGCCATTGGATTACCTCTCTCTTTTTCCGCTAGCTACGCTGCGCCGCGGCACTAGGCCGCGAGCGCGACGGGCGGCTCAGAACTTGAGCCCGGCTTCGCGGGCGGCGTCGGCCAGGGCGGCGATACGACCGGCGTACCGGCTGCCACCACGGTCGAACACAACGGCCTCGACGCCTGCGGCCTTGGCACGCTCGGCGACCAGTGCGCCGACCTTGCCGGCCTGCGCCGACTTGTCATCGCCCTCGGTACCGCGGATCGAGGCGTCCAGGGTCGACGCCGACGCCAGGGTGTGACCCTGGATGTCGTCGATGACCTGGGCCACGATGTGGCGGTTGGAGCGGGTCACAACCAGGCGGGGACGCTCAGCCGTTCCGTTGACCTTCTTACGGATCCGGATGTGACGCCGCTTGATGGCAGCACGCTTGTAAGCGTCGCCCTTAGCGATCTTCGTACCGTATGCCATGGCTTACTTACCCGCCTTTCCGACCTTGCGGCGGATGACTTCGCCCTCGTACTTGACACCCTTGGCCTTGTACGGGTCGGGCTTGCGCAGCTTGCGGATGTTGGCCGCAACCTCGCCGACCTTCTGCTTGTCGATGCCCTCGACCGAGAACCGCGTCGGGTTCTCGACCTTGAAGCTGATGCCCTCGGGCGCTTCGACGGTGATCGGGTGGCTGTAGCCGAGCGCGAACTCGAGGCTCGTGCCCTTCGCCGCCACGCGGTAACCGACACCGCTGATCTCGAGCTTCTTCACGTAACCCGTGGTCACGCCGGTGATCATGTTCGCCACCAGCGTGCGGGACAGGCCGTGCAGGGCCTTGTTCTGACGCTCGTCGTTGGGGCGGGTGACGTTGAGAACGCCGTCCTCACCCTTGGCGATGTCGATCGGCGCAGCGACGGTGTGGGAGAGGGAACCCTTGGGGCCCTTCACCTGGACCGTGCGGCCATCGATGGTGACGTCCACGCCGGCGGGAACCGTGATGGGGAGCTTGCCAATACGCGACATAGCTGTTTCCTCCGTTCCCTTCTACCAGACGTAGGCGAGGACTTCTCCGCCTACGCCCTTCTTGCCGGCCTGCTTGTCGGTGAGGAGACCGTGCGACGTGGAGATGATCGCCACGCCCAGGCCGCCGAGCACCTTCGGCAGGTTGGTGGACTTCGCGTACACCCGGAGACCGGGCTTGGAGATCCGCTTGATGCCCGCGATGGAGCGCTCACGGTTCGGGCCGAACTTCAGCTCGAGAACGAGGTTCTTGCCGACCTCGGCGTCCTCGACCTTCCAGCCCGTGATGAAGCCCTCCTGCTGGAGGATCTCCGCGATGTGCGACTTGATCTTGCTGTGCGGCATACCCACGGTGTCGTGGTACGCCGAGTTCGCGTTACGCAGACGAGTCAGCATGTCCGCGATCGGATCAGTCATGGTCATGAATTGGCCTTCGGCCTCTCTCGCCGGGGTTTCCTGGATGCGCCATCCCTCTCCCCACTCACTCAGTGGCGGGACGGGTGCGGTGCGGGGGACCTACGGCGTAGTAAGTCGTACGGGCGTCAGGCGCCCAACCCTCCTAGCCTAAGCCATGGAGGGGTGGGCACCTGACCAACCCATTTGCTTACCGAGAGCTTCCGGAATCCCGAATTAGGGGATTACCAGGAGCTCTTGGTCACGCCCGGCAGCTCGCCACGGTGAGCCATCTCACGAAGGCAGACGCGGCACAGGCCGAACTTGCGGTACACGGAGTGCGGACGGCCGCAGCGCTGGCAGCGCGTGTAGCCACGTACACCGAACTTGGGCTTACGAGCAGCCTTGGCAATCAGAGCCTTCTTCGCCATCTCGCTTACGCCTCCTTGAAGGGGAAGCCGAGGTGACGGAGAAGGGCGCGGCCTTCGGCGTCGTTGGTCGCCGTGGTCACCACGGTGATGTCCATACCCCGGGTGCGGTCGATCTTGTCCTGGTCGATCTCGTGGAACATGACCTGCTCGGTGAGACCGAAGGTGTAGTTGCCACGACCGTCGAACTGCTTGGGAGACAGACCACGGAAGTCGCGGAT
Source organism: Streptomyces sp. GQFP (assembly GCF_021545335.1). Lineage (GTDB taxonomy): Bacteria > Actinomycetota > Actinomycetes > Streptomycetales > Streptomycetaceae > Streptomyces. Next base: position 3,720,660 of record NZ_CP089312.1, read on the forward strand.
GCGCGGCAGCGCGAGCGACAGGGTGCGGTCCAGGAACTCCCACATGCGGTCGCCACGAAGCGTGACGTGGGCACCGATCGGCTGACCCTCACGCAGCTTGAACTGCGCGATGGACTTGCGGGCCTTGGTGACGGCCGGCTTCTGACCGGTGATCGTGGTGAGGTCGCGGATGGCGCCCTCGATCAGCTTGGAGTCGCGGGCGGCGTCGCCCACACCCATGTTGACCACGATCTTGACGAGGCCGGGGATCTGCATGACGTTCTCGTACGAGAACTCCTCACGCAGCTTGCCCGCGATCTCCTCGCGGTACTTCGTCTTGAGACGCGGAGTGGTGGTGGTCGTCATCAGATGTCCTCACCCGTCCGCTTGGCAACGCGAACCTTGTTGCCCTCGTCGTCGAAGCGGTAACCGACACGCGTGACGACCTTCTTGCCGTCCTTCTCAACGACCAGCTGGACGTTGGAGACGTGGACGGGCGCCTCGGTCGTGACGATGCCGCCGGCCTGCGAACCCTTCGCGGTCGGGCCGGCCTTGGTGTGCTTCTTGACCCGGTTGACACCCTCGACCAGGACGCGGTCCTCGCGGGGGAAGGCCGCGATGACCTTGCCCTGCTTGCCCTTGTCCTTACCGGTGATGACCTGAACCAGGTCGCCCTTCTTGATCTTCATGCTTACAGCACCTCCGGCGCGAGCGAGATGATCTTCATGAACTTCTTCTCGCGCAGCTCCCGGCCCACCGGGCCGAAGATACGGGTGCCACGAGGGTCGCCGTCGTTCTTCAGAACAACAGCGGCGTTCTCGTCGAAACGGATGTACGAGCCGTCCGGACGGCGGCGCTCCTTGACGGTGCGAACGATGACCGCCTTGATGACGTCACCCTTCTTCACGTTGCCGCCGGGGATCGCGTCCTTGACGGTGGCGACGATCACGTCACCGATGCCCGCGTAGCGGCGACCGGAGCCACCGAGGACACGGATGCAAAGGATTTCCTTCGCACCAGTGTTGTCGGCGACACGCAGTCGCGACTCCTGCTGGATCACGTCTATCTCCTGATTGTCTGCCGGTTCCCCAATACGGGGTTGTCTGTGCAACCCCGTATCGGAGCCTGGCGGAACTGCCCTGCGGGATTACCCCCGCAGGAATTACTTGGCTACTTCGCCTTCTCGAGGATCTCGACGATGCGCCAGCGCTTCGTGGCGGACAGCGGACGCGTCTCCATGAGGAGGACACGGTCGCCGATGCCGGCAGCGTTCTGCTCGTCGTGCGCCTTGAGCTTGCTCGTACGGCGGATGACCTTGCCGTACAGCGCGTGCTTCACACGGTCCTCGACAGCGACGACGACGGTCTTGTCCATCTTGTCGCTGACGACGAGACCCTCACGGGTCTTGCGGAATCCGCGCGCCTCGGTTGCGTTCTCAGTCTCGGTCACGTTGCTCTCGCTCATCAGGCGCTCTCCACCGTCTCGATGCCCAGCTCGCGCTCACGCATCAGGGTGTAGATCCGCGCGATGTCCTTCCGGACGGCCTTCAGCCGACCGTGGTTCTCGAGCTGACCGGTCGCCGCCTGGAAGCGGAGGTTGAACAGCTCTTCCTTGGCTTCGCGGAGCTTGTTGAGAAGCTCCTCGTCACCCAGTTCGCGCAGCTCGGACGCCTTGGTACCGGCCGACATCACGCTTCACCTGCCTCGCGCTTGACGATCCGGCACTTCATCGGCAGCTTGTGGGCTGCGCGAGTGAGGGCCTCACGGGCGATCTTCTCGTTGGGGTAGGACAGCTCGAACATGACCCGGCCCGGGTGCACGTTCGCGATCCACCACTCCGGCGAACCCTTACCGGAACCCATGCGGGTCTCGGCAGGCTTCTTCGTGAGCGGGCGGTCCGGGTAGATGTTGATCCAGACCTTGCCGCCACGCTTGATGTGGCGGGTCATCGCGATACGGGCGGCCTCGATCTGACGGTTGGTCACGTACGCCGGCGTGACGGCCTGAATGCCGTACTCGCCGAACGCGACCGTCGTACCGCCCTTGGCCATACCACGGCGCTTGGGGTGGTGCTGCTTGCGGTGCTTGACCCTACGGGGGATCAGCATGTCGGTCAGGCCTCCGTTCCGGTGCTTTCAGCAGCCGGAGCGGCAGCCGCCGGAGCCTCGGCCTTGGGGGCCTCGGCAGCGGGAGCCTGCTGCGGCTTGCGGCCGCGGCCGCCACGCTCGCCACCACGGCCACCACCACGGGCCGGACGGTCGCTGCCGCCACCGGCACCGCCACGGGCCGGGCGGTTACCCGCACGGGCAGCGGCGTTCTCGGCGCGGACCTCGGCGATGTTCTTGACGTCGCCCTTGTAGATCCAGACCTTCACACCGATACGGCCGAAGGTCGTCTTGGCCTCGAAGAAGCCGTAGTCGACGTTCGCGCGGAGCGTGTGCAGGGGCACACGGCCCTCGCGGTAGAACTCCGAGCGGGACATCTCGGCGCCGCCGAGACGGCCACCGCACTGGATCTTGATGCCCTTGGCGCCGGCCTTCATCGTGCCCTGCATGCTCTTGCGCATGGCACGACGGAAGGAGACGCGGGAGGACAGCTGCTCGGCGACGGCCTGGGCCACCAGCTGAGCGTCCGTCTCCGGGCTCTTGACCTCGAGGATGTTGAGCTGGACCTGCTTCTTGGTCAGCTTCTCCAGGTCGCCGCGGATACGGTCGGCCTCGGCGCCGCGGCGGCCGATGACGATGCCCGGACGCGCGGTGTGGATGTCGACGCGGACGCGGTCACGGGTGCGCTCGATCTCGACCTTCGAGATGCCGGCGCGCTCCATGCCGGACGTCATCATCCGACGGATGGCGACGTCTTCTCCGACGTAGTCCTTGTACAGCTTGTCGGCGTACCAACGCGACTTGAAGTCGGTGGTGATGCCGAGTCGGAACCCGTGCGGGTTTACCTTCTGGCCCATTACCGGGAACCTTCCTTGCTGCTGACGACCACGGTGATGTGGCTGGTCCGCTTGCGGATCCGGTAGGCACGGCCCTGGGCGCGCGGCCGGAACCGCTTCAGGGTCGGACCCTCGTCGACGTACGCCTCGGTGATGACGAGGCTGCCGGCGTCGGTGTGGTCGTAGTTGTGCGCGGCGTTGGCAATGGCGCTGTCAAGCACCTTGCCGACCGGCACGCTCGCGGCCTGCGGGGCGAAACGCAGGACCGCCTGAGCCTCCGTGGCATCCATGCCACGGATAAGGTCCACCACGCGGCGGGCCTTCATGGGCGTAACGCGGATGTACCGCGCCTGGGCCCTGGCTTCCATGGTTGTCCTTCCAGTGTCTGTCATGGTCATTCCACCCCGCGTTAGCGGCGCTTCGACTTCCGGTCGTCCTTGACGTGACCCCGGAAGGTGCGCGTCGGCGAGAACTCGCCGAGCTTGTGGCCGACCATCGACTCGGTGACAAACACCGGAATGTGGGTCTTGCCGTTGTGCACCGCGATCGTGTGGCCGAGCATGGCCGGGATGATCATCGAGCGACGGGACCAGGTCTTGATGACGTTCTTGGAACCGGCTTCGTTCTGGGCGTCCACCTTCTTGATCAGGTGGTCGTCGACGAAGGGCCCCTTCTTGAGACTGCGCGGCATCTAAACCCGCTCCTAGCGCTTCTTGTTCGTCTTGCGGCGGCGGACGATGTACTTGTTCGAAGCCTTCTTCGGCGAACGAGTACGACCCTCCTTCTGACCCCACGGCGAGACCGGGTGACGTCCACCGGAGGTCTTGCCTTCACCACCACCGTGCGGGTGGTCAACCGGGTTCATCGCCACACCGCGAACGGTCGGACGGACGCCCAGCCAGCGCTTGCGCCCGGCCTTGCCCCAGTTGATGTTGCTCTGCTCGGCGTTGCCGACCTCGCCGACCGTGGCGCGGCAGCGCTGGTCGACCAGACGGATCTCACCGGAGGGCATACGAAGGTGGGCCATCGTGCCCTCCTTCGCCAGCAGCTGCACCGAGGCGCCTGCGGAGCGGGCGAACTTGGCGCCGCCACCGGGACGGATCTCGATCGCGTGGATCGTGGTACCGACCGGGATGTTGCGGAGCGCCAGGTTGTTGCCCGGCTTGATGTCGGCCCCAGGACCGTTCTCGACGCGGTCGCCCTGCGACAGGTTGCGGGGGGCGAGGATGTAGCGCTTCTCGCCGTCCGCGTAGTGCAGCAGCGCGATGCGCGCGGTGCGGTTGGGGTCGTACTCGATGTGCGCGACCTTCGCCGGCACGCCGTCCTTGTCGTGACGACGGAAGTCGATCACTCGGTAGGCGCGCTTGTGTCCGCCACCCTGGTGGCGAACGGTCACACGACCGGCGTTGTTACGGCCGCCCTTGCTGTGCAGCGGGCGGACCAGCGACTTCTCCGGCGTGGACCGCGTGACCTCGACGAAGTCGGCGACGCTGGAGCCACGACGGCCCGGCGTAGTCGGCTTGTACTTGCGGATTCCCATTTCTCAGTCCTCGTCCGATATCGGACGATCCGACCCGCTTACGCGGACGGACCGCCGAAGATGTCGATACGGTCGCCCTCTGCGAGGGTCACGATCGCGCGCTTGGTGTCAGCGCGCTTACCGAAACCGCTCTTGGTGCGCTTGCGCTTGCCGATGCGGTTGATCGTGTTGACCCCGGTGACCTTGACCGAGAAGACCGCCTGGACGGCCTGCTTGATCTGGGTCTTGTTGCTGCCGGGAGCGACGATGAACGTGTACTTGTTCTCGTCGATGAGCGCGTAGCTCTTCTCCGACACGACCGGCTTCAGCAGGACGTCACGGTGGTCCGTGAACGACTTGCTGATCGGCGTGACGACGGTGTTCTTGCCCTCGGCCTCGTGGCGCTTCGCCTTGGCGACGCGCGCGGCCTTGGCGGCCTTGGCCGCCTTGGAGGCAATGGCGGGGTGACGGATCGCCATCAGACCTCGCTCCCTTCGGTGTCAGTGGCCTTGGGGCCGGACACGAAGGACTCGAAAGCGGCCTGGGTGAAGACCACGTCGTCCGAGACGAGAACGTCGTACGTGTTCAGCTGGCCCGGCTCCAGGATGTGCACCTGGGGCAGGTTGCGCGCGGAAAGCAGCGCGGCCTCGTCGGAGCGCTCGATGACCAGGAGCACGTTCTTGCGCTCGCTGACCTTGCCGAGGAAGCTCTTGGCGGCCTTGGTGGAGGGGGTCTCGCCCTCGATCACGCCGGTGATGACGTGGATACGAGCGTTGCGGGCCCGGTCGGTGAGGGCGTGGCGCAGGGCCGCGGCCTTCATCTTCTTGGGGGTCCGCTGCGAGTAGTCGCGCGGGGTGGGGCCGTGAACGACACCACCGCCGGCGAACTGCGGCGCACGGGTCGAACCCTGACGGGCGCGGCCGGTGCCCTTCTGGCGGTAAGGCTTCTTGCCACCACCGCGGACCTCGCCACGACGCTTGACCTTGTGCGTGCCCTGACGGGCGGCGGCCAGCTGTGCGACGACGACCTGATGAAGCAGCGGAACGCTGATCTTCTCTACGTCGAAGATCTCGGCCGGGAGCTCGATGGTCCCGGCTGTGTCGCCGGAGGGCGACAGAATGTCAATGGTGCTCATGAGTCCTCAGGCCCCCTTGGCCGCGGTGCGGACCAGGACGAGGCCGCCGTTCGGACCAGGAACCGCGCCCTTGATCAGGAGCAGGCCCTTCTCCGCGTCAACGGCGTGAACGGTCAGGTTCTGGGTGGTGACCCGCTCGTTGCCCATGCGACCCGCCATGCGGAGGCCCTTGAACACGCGGCCCGGGGTGGCACAGCCACCGATGGAACCGGGGGAGCGGTGCTTGCGCTGGGTGCCGTGACCGGCGCCGAGGCCCTTGAAGTTGTGACGCTTCATGACACCGGCGAAGCCCTTGCCCTTGCTCTTGCCGGTCACGTCCACCTTGACGCCGGCCTCGAAGACCTCAGCGGAGATCTCCTGGCCCAGCGTGTACTCGGAGGCGTCCGCGGTGCGGATCTCGACGAGGTGGCGGCGGGGGGTGACGTCGGCCTTGGCGAAGTGACCCTTGAGGGGCTTGTTCACCTTGCGGGGGTCGATCTCGCCGAAGGCGATCTGGACCGCTTCGTAGCCGTCGGTGTCGTTCGTACGGACCTGGGTGACGACGTTGGTGCTCGCCTTGACGACGGTGACGGGAACAACACGGTTGTTCTCGTCCCACACCTGCGTCATGCCGAGCTTCTCGCCCAGGATGCCCTTGATCTGCTTAGCCATTCTCAGATCACCGTTCCCTAGAGCTTGATCTCGATGTCGACACCGGCCGGGAGGTCGAGTCGCATCAGAGAGTCAACGGTCTTGGGCGTCGGGTCGAGGATGTCGATCAGGCGCTTGTGCGTGCGCATCTCGAAGTGCTCGCGCGAGTCCTTGTACTTGTGCGGCGACTTGATGACGCAGTACACGTTCTTCTCAGTGGGCAGCGGCACCGGGCCCGCGACCGACGCACCAGTTCGCGTCACCGTCTCGACGATCTTCTTCGCCGAGCTGTCGATGACCTCGTGGTCGTAGGCCTTGAGCCGGATGCGGATCTTCTGTCCCGCCATGGCTACTCAGTAGTCCTTTGTCTAGTGAAACGCTCTGGAACCCGGGGGTTCGCGTCCCCGTCCTCCGACCCACGCGGTCGGGTGTGTCGCGCTCCTGCCGCACAGATATCCGCTAATCCATCAACGGATTCCCCTACGTACGAGGGACGCGGCCCGCCCGAAAGCAACCGCAGGACCGGGGGGCATGGACACCCACCGGGCGCCTGGCCTGCACCCCGCTGACACTTCCCGAAAGATTCCCGTACGTCCGCCCCAGCGCTGCCTTACGGCAGTTGAGGCGACGAGTACTGTGGGACTCGCTTCCGGTCCTCCCGACGGGAGGCGCGCAGCATCGGCGCTCGACCGAGCAACTCCGACAGTCTGCCATACGGGGCAGGGCCTCCGCCAATCGGGCCGGAGAGAATACCCCGGGGGTGACGAAGGTCAAACACGGTGCCGACCGGGCCGTGTCGGCGGTCCCGCTCGTCCCGGTCGGGCGATTTCCCGTGATTTCGCTCTTCGCCCTCCTCAGGACCGACTAGTTTGCCGTCTTGATCAGGGACACACGTGTCAGGAGGCTCCCGTCATGGTCAAGGTGCGGCTCGAGACCAGCCGTGAGCACGTCGCAGAGCTGGCTCGGCTGCGGGATCCCGTGGGTGCCATCGAGGAACTGGTCTGGAACGCCGTGGACGCCGACGCCGAACGCGTCGTCGTCGTCCTGGAGCGCAACGACCTGGGTGGTGTGGACAGGGTCCGTGTCCAGGACGACGGCGGTGGAATGTCTGCCGAGCACTGCGAGGAGTACTTCCGGCCCATCGGTGCCTCCTGGAAGAAGCGTGCACAGGGCAGCCCTGTGAAAAAGCGCGCTCTGCACGGGAAGAACGGGCGAGGCCGGGTACGTGCCTTCGCGCTCGGCACCCAGGTGCGCTGGACCAGCGTCAGTGACGCGTTCGGAGACCGGCAGCAGCTGGTGATCGAAGCAGACCGACGTTCCATGGACGAGTTCGACATCGGCGACCCGGAACCCGCTGCCGACCCCACCGGCACACTCTTCGAGGCGTTCGGCGGTGACGAGCAGCTGGACCTGCTCGCCGACGAGCGAGCCAGGGCCTCGCTCACCACTGCCTTCGCCACGTACTTGGAGAAGTACCCGGACGTCCGCATCGAGTACGACGGCCAGGACCTCGATCCGGCCGCGGAGCAACTCCACGTACGCGACTACGTCCTGCCGTCGCCGTCCGGCTGGAGCGGCGAGCCGGCGCGTCTGAAGGTCGTGGAGTGGCGCAGGTCCGTAACCCGGGCGCTGTTCCTCTGCGACGGCCAGAGCATGTCCCGGGCTCACCTCAAGCCGGGTATCCAGGCTCCCGGCTTCGAGTTCACCGCGCATCTCACCTGGGCCGGTTTCGATGATGTCGACGCCGAGGACCTCGCCTTCACCGACTGGGCATCGCGCGGACCGCACGCCGAGGTACTCGCAGCGGCACGAGACCAGCTCAAGGTCCACTTCCGGGCCCGCGTGGACGAGCGCCGACGGGAGCAGGTCGCCGAGTGGCAAGGGGAGGGGATCTACCCCTACGCGGGTGACGCCGCCGACGAGAAGGAACGAGCCGAGCGCGAGACCTTCGACGCGGTGGCCACCACTGTCTTCCGGCACCTTCCCAGGTCTCAGGCCACACGCAGGACCACCTTCGCACTGCTGCGATCGGTGCTCGCGCACGAGCCCTCGGACATACTGCGTATCGCGAACGACCTGTTCACGCTCTCCAAGCAGGAGCGAGAAGAGCTGAACCGCCTCCTGGAACGCACGACGCTCTCAGCACTGATCAAGGCGTCGACCGCAGCGGCCAACCGCATCGATTTCCTCACCGCTCTGGAACACCTCGTCTTCGCGCCGGACACCAGGTCACGCGTCACCGAGCGGGATGAACTGCACCGCATCCTGGAAAGCCAGTGCTGGGTCTTCGGCGAGGAGTACGCACTGCACGTCAGCGACCGCAGCCTCAACGCGGTGCTCACGCAGCACTGCCGACTGCTCGGTCGCGACATTCCGACGCCGGAACCGGTTCTGCGAGAGGACGGACGCACGGGCAGGGTCGACCTGATGCTGTCCCGGGTCGCGCGACACAGGAAAGGCGAACGGCACCACCTGATCGTCGAACTCAAGCGTCCCAGTGTGGTTCTCGGCATGGTCGAGTTCAGCCAGATCAGCAGCTACGCGGAGGCCGTCATGTCCGACGACCGATTCCGCGACCCGACCGTGACGTGGGACTTCTGGCTCGTCGGCAACGCCATGGACAAGGCACTGCGGCAGTTGGCCCACCAGGTGGACCGGGTACCTGGGTGCGCGGTATCCACCCCACGCTTCCGGATCATGGTGAAGACCTGGGGCGAGATCATCGAGGACTGCCAGGAGCGACTGCGGTTCCACAGTGCGCAGCTGGAGTACCAGTCCTCGACCGAGCACGCGATGGACTACCTGGTCCGCAACCACGGTGACGCCGTGGCGGAGCTGGTTGCGGACGGGATCATCCCCAGTCCCCGAAGCGCCGAGGCCACCAACGACGTCATGCAGTGAGCCCCGGGCGACTGACGGCCTGATGGCCTGATGGCCGCCTGTTGTCAGTGGCCCGGTCTACTGTTCTTGGACGCGTCCGTGTCCGCGACGCGCCCTCCCCTGCCTGCCGGCCCCTCCCGCGGAACGGAGATCCCCGATTCGTTTCCGCCGCCCGTCGCCTTGACGCCCACCCCGAACGCACAGGCCACACCGGATCCCGGAAACGTGAGTCCCGGTGGCGTGCGCTCAGGTGGGCCCGGCGCTCTTCCAAAGAAACACGGGAGAGAAAGAACCCCACCAAGCCCCACCCTTTCCCTCCCGGCCGCCGACGCGTGCACTCACTCGCCCGAGTGAACATCACCAACTCGGCTGGATTCGTGCCCGGTTGCCTGCCTTACGCTCAGCGCAGCAGCACGACCACGTCACAGACAACTCCAGACATGCGACGGCCCTCGCCGGGACTGCAATCCCAATGCGAGGGCCTGACCACCGAGGAAGGCTGTAACTTCCTGATGGATACGCAGAATCCTAGTGCGCCCCCGTGCGCCGAGGCCCGTCCCACGGGCAAAAATCACCCGCCCCGGCGACCCAATTCCGGCGTTTCCGGCGTCGTCCACGACAACGCCCGCCACACCACCCGCTTCACGGTGATCGGCAACCACCTTGCGCAACACCGCGAGCTGTCACTGCTCGCCATCGGGCTCGCCACCCACATCCAGTCGCTGCCCGCCGGTGCTCCCGTCGACATCAAGACCCTCGCCAGGAAGTTCCCGGAGAGCCCGGAGCGTATCGCCGCCGGTCTGCGCGAACTGGAAGCCCACGGCTACCTGAGTCGACCCCGCGAACGCACCCCGGCAGGTCGCATCGTCACCCGCACGATCTCCTGCAACCGCCCCGGACACCACGCCGAGCGGCCCGCGAACGCCGGCGCCAGCACCACAGCCGGGGCCGGGGCAACCGACGGTCCGGCCGACGAGGAGCCCCCCGCCCGCACCCCCTGCGCCCCGGCCAAGCCCAAGAAACGCACCCCGCGCAAGCCACTCCCCGCCGTACCGCAGCCCTCGTACAAAGGCCCAGCTCTCCTCCGGGCCGCCACCGAACTCCTCGCAGGCCTCCGCCGCCATGACCCCGACCTGCTCCTCTCCGCCTGCGGCACCACCCACCTCGCCCCCGGCGTCGCCGCCTGGCTGGAGCGCGACGTCAGCCCCACCGCCGTACGCCACGCCCTCCTCAGCAACCACCCACCCGAGGGAATGCACCGCCCAGCCGCATTCCTCGCCCACCGCCTCACCGCCCAGCTACCGGCCCTGCCACCGTTCCGTGCGCCTGCCTCGCCCCCCACCGTCCGGCACCCCCTCCAGACCTGCGACGGCTGCGAACGCGTCTTCCGCTCACCCGAACCAGGCCGCTGCCGCGACTGCCGCCGACTCCACAGCGGACCGGCCACCACAGACCGTCATCCCTCAGGGTGAACCCCGCCAACTCGGCCGCCGCCAGCCCGCATGGGACTCCTATGCTCACAGCGGGACCCCTTAGGCACATGACAGAAGCACTTCCCCCGACTGGGCGACAGCCCGGCCAGGAAGCTCTGGAGGAAACTGGTGCTCGTCCTGGAGCAGCGCGGCCTCGACGTGACCGACGAGATCCGTGACCGGATCACCAGCTGCGACGACACCGCCACCCTGCGCGCCCGGCTCACCCGCGCCCTCACCGCCACCTCCGCAGCGGAGATCTTCACGGACCGGTAGCAGCAGTCCCAGTGCCGTGTGCCCACCCTTGAGAGGGGCGGGCACACGGCACTCAGGGACCGTCACGAGCGCGCTTCATGCCGGTACGCCCAGGCCAGACGGGCAGCCGGGTCAGCGAACGTCGATGTAGTCCTGGCCGCTGGTGGCGGTGCCGGTGGTCGTGTTGCCGTAGTACACCCACCGGAAGAAGCCGTCGGTGGTGGCGGTGACGGAGGTGCTCAGGGCGCCCGCGCTGTTCGTCTTGACCTTCTTCAGCGTCTTGAAGGAGGTGGCGTTCTTGGCGCGGAACTGGAGGCTCACCGTGCTACCGGCGTAGGCGTCGTTCTTCTTGGTGGTCCAGTTCGCCCGGGTGAGCTTGCTCTTGAGGGTGAGCTTCTTGCCCTTGGTGACGGGCTCGGGGGTGGCGTCGGCGGTGGCGAGTTTGGCGGCTCGGCGGAGGGAGACGGTTCCGGACCTTGACTCGTATTCCTCGGCCAGGACAGGGCCGTCGCCAGCCGGGAACAGAGCGAGGTACACGCCGATCTTCCACGTGGTGGCGTCGCTGTTGGAGTCGACCTCCTCCATGTACGGATCGGGGTTGATGAAGAGGGAGCCCTCACAACGGGCCCTCTGGGAGCCCTGCTCATAACATTCGTACGGAATCGTCCACAAGGAGTTCTTTGCGGTGCCCTTGGCCACGTCCTTCAGATTTCCCCGGTAAAGGAAAGGGGAAATGCGCCAGCGGCCGATGCCGTCCACTGTGTACCCGGAGGGCAGGGCGATGTTAAACGGAACGGGAGTTTCCGACACCTTCGATGTGCCGACCACGATCGGCTTACCGTTGTTGAACACGAGGTTCGACACGACGATGCCCGTGTCCTTCGCCTGCGCGGCCGGGGCGTTGAGCACCGAGAGCGCGAGGGCTCCGGCCGTCGCGATCACGGCGGTGGTACGTCTTCGGTTCATGCACACCTCTCCGACGAGTAAAGGGATCGGAAAGGCTACACCAGTCTGATCAACTACCGGACGCGTAGGGGACGAACTCGGCCCAGGCGGCGGGGGCGAGGGTGAGACGGAGGCCCTGGGCCACCGACTTGGAGTCGCGGACGTGGACGGCGCCGGGGGCGGTGGCTATTTCGACGCAGTCGTCGGCCTCACTGCTGCTGCTGTAGCTGCTCTTGAACCAGTGGAGTTCCGCAGTGCTCATAGTTCTCCCAGCGCCTGCTCGATGAAGGCCAGCGACTCCCTCGGCGGGAGAGCCTGTGCCCGGATCATCCCATAGCGCAGTTCGAGGATCCCAAGATCCCTGAGGTTCGAGACCGGGCGGCCGTTGAACGCTCCCTCGGAGCGTCCGACCGCTGTACCGTCGGCGAACTTCAGCACTTCGATCAGGCCTTGCGCCCCAGCATGCTCCTCACGATCGGTCGGCATGACCTGAAGCGTGACGTTGCGCAATCGCCCCACCTCCAGCAGGTGTTCGAGCTGTCGACGCAACAACATCTTCCCCCCATAGGGGCGTTCCAGCGTCACCTGTTCCTGGACGAAACTGAGCGTGGGAGCAGGCTCCCGCTCGAAGATCGCCTTGCGTGCCATACGCGCGGCGGTTCCCCGCTCGACCACCTGAGGCGTGTACGCGGGCTTCCTCATCTCGAGCAACGCCCGCGCGTACTCCTGTGTCTGCAACAGCCCATGGATGTTGTGGTTGCTGTACAGCAACACCTCGACCGCCCGATCCTCCAACTCCTTAAGCTCACGCACCTTCCTCGGATACCGAGCCCTCTCCATGTCCTCCATGAACGCCCTCAGATGCCCGCCCGCGTTCAGGACATCATCAGCCCGGTCCAGGAACTCCACCCTCGGGATCCGCGCCCCGCGCTCGATCTTGCGGATCATGTCCTCGCCGTAGCCCATGACTTGGGCGAAGTCGGCCACCCTCATCCCGGCCTGCTCACGACAGAACTTGATGAGCCGCCCGACGGCCTCCACCAACGGCGCACTCTCGTCACCGGGTTCGAGGTCCCAGCCGGACTCGTCCACACCTTCGTTTTCGCTGTTCATGCCCACCCACCTCCAACGCGCACCCGTACCCGCACGTCATCCGAGACAGCCGAGACAGAGCGAGACAAGAACCGGACAGCGCGGATACGCACAGGCGTCACCGCACGTCAAGGCAAGCATGTTCCGCCACGCTGAGTGACATGAATCAAGAAACCGCCGATCACCGGACCCAACACACCGGCCCCGTCCGCAACTTCAGTGCCCTCCTGCCCTCCACGCCCCGCGGAGCCCGGCAGGCCCGTCGACTGGCGGTGGAGCAACTCCGCGACTGGGGGCTCCCGTTGTACCCCGCGCAACACCTGGTCGCCGAACTCACGGCGAACGTCGTGACCCACGGCCGCGTACCGGGCCGCGACTTCCGGCTGGTGCTGTACGTCGTCGCCACCACCCTGCGCATCGAGGTGACGGACACCCGGGACGACCTGCTGCCGGGGGTACGGGATGCAGCGCCGGACAGCGAGTCGGGACGGGGACTGGTGATCGTGGAGGCCCTGGCGGACCGGTGGGGGGTGGAGTTGGGGCCGCGTCCTCGGAAGACGGTGTGGGCGGAGTGTGGAGTGGGGTGAGGGTTCGATCTGCCGTGCGGGCGGGGGTCAGCTCCGGAGGTCCTCCGGGTGGTACTCCATGTGCTTGAGTTCGGTGCCGTTCCCGTCCATGACCATGCTCAGGCCGGAGTGGCCGAAGAGCGCTTCGACCTCGCTCAGTGCCAGCACTTCGACCCGGAAGCAGCCGCACGGGTTCCGCGTCACGAGCGGCAGCTCGGCATCCGGCGCTTGGGCCTCCGCGAAATCCTCAGCGGTGGTCCGCTGGGCAGGGGTGAGGGAGTCCAGCGGGATGAAGTCGGGAGGCTCGATCAGGAACTGGGTGAGCCGTTCTCGGCTGACGCTGTTCAGCCTGCACCATGAGCCGTCCGTGAAGACGATCTTTACGTCACGACTTGCCTGGAAGCTCCGCAGTTCAACTCTCTCGATGGTGGACCGAGGGGTTTCCCAGAGGAGTTCGTCGTCAACTCGATAGCGATTCCCTTTGACGTTGGGGAAGCCCACGATCACGAGCCGACGGTCGGTGACGACCGCGTGCGTTCGATACCGCTTCTCGGAGGAGCGGCCGGGGTCCAGCTGCCAGGGCAAGGTGCGGGCCACGGTGCCCTGCGCAGCCCATATCACCGGGAAGTCTTCGACCTCGTCCGCAGGGTCGTCCGACGACGTGTCGCTGCCGTCCCCGGAGTCCACATAACCGGTGAGGTTTCCGCCATGGGCGGAGAGGAATGCCAAGACGGCGACGCCTGCGGCAATCGCCACGCCCTTGACGGTGTTCCGGGCGATCGTGCCACTCGTCGAATGCGCTGTGTACGTCGGGCCCGCCGGCCAGCCGACGAGTTCACCCTGAATGTCGTGACGGTCCTGGTCGCGGAACCACCTCATCCCGCTGACGCGCATGACCGCGCCACTGGCGAAGGTGACCGGAGCGCGAGCAAGAAGTACCTCACCCTCGTCAGGCTCCCAGACGCTCATATCAGCATGGTTCTTTCCTCGTGCCGGCTGTGGATACCGGTGCTACAGATCGCCCGGCTTCGGCTGCGTGGGAGCACCCGAGTCGTCCATCAGGATGGAATGCGTCTCGAAGAGACCCTTCCCCGCCTTCGCCGGGACGCGGGCTTCGACGAGGACGATCCCGCTGGTCAGCCTCGTATACGCAGGCGGCTGCGCAGTTTCGGGGAGGTCTGCCATGAAGCGGGACACCCGCTCGCGCTGTGCGTCGGACAGGGCGCTCTCGGCAAGTCCCTGCGCTGTGCCCGAGAGGAACTCGGCGAGGCGCTCTGCGGTGTCGGGGCTGCCCGTGAAGAGACGGATCCAGGACTGGTCGGCGAAGGTGATGCGTACATCCGCGCCGACCTCGCTGAACTTCATGCGCCGGGCTCCGGCGATCGACTCCCGCGCGTACTCGCCCAGCACATCGGCCTTGTCGAGAGTGCCGCTCCGGGTGCCGAGGAAGAGCAACCGCCGACTGGTCAGGGCCAGATCCGTGGTGTATCCCTCCGGACGCCGCCCCGGATCCAGCTGCCACGGTGCCGTACGCGCGAGGGTCCCGGGGGCTGCCCACATCACGGGGAAGTCGTCGACCTCGTTCTCCGGTTCCTCCGGCTTCCCTCGGACGGGGACGTCCCCGAAGGGCGAGCCGGAGGCTCCTCCGATGTTGGCGATGAGGTTCGCGATCAACGGGATACCGACGAGAAAGGCACGGCCTGCACGGCGAGCGGTCTGGTCGCCCACCGCATGCGGGCTGTAGACGGGACCGGACGGCCAGCCGGTCAACTCGTCCTGAATGTCGTCGCGCTCGGGGCCCCGGAACCATCTGCTGCCCGCGACCGCGGGAGCCACACCGGTGGCGAACTTGGCCGTGGCCCGGAGGAGCAGGTCTTCGTCGGCTGCGGGATACCAGTCCATCAGTACGTCTCTCTCCTACGTGAATTCCAGCGAGCCAACGATTCCTGCAATGGCGTGCGTGAACTCTTCCCATTGTTCTACGGAAGCCGTGTCCAAAGTGATCACGGCGGTGAACGGGCCGGTCGGGAACGGAATGTGCACCTGGATCTGCCCCATCACCAGTTCCTCGTCATTACCGCTTTTCGTGTACAGGCCGTCCACCACGAGCTTACGGAAGGCGATCACCGAGACCGCCGGACCGCAGGGCAGGTCGAGCCAGGTCACATCCCGCATGGGGTCGGGGCTCAGCACCGCGAAGATTCCCTGGGCGACGGTGTCCGGGTCCGCCTCTCCCGACTCGAACACGGCCACAGTGAGCGAACAGTGCGCCACCCCGCCGCCGTCCCCGATGTCGTACAGACCGATGCCGAAGAACGAGACACCGCCCGCCAGCATCTCCTGTGCCGTCGCGCCGTACAGACCGCTCATGGCCTCCCACAGGGGCTCCTCGCCCCGTGGGTAGATGTCCTGGACCAACTTCCGTACGGCTTCGGTCCGTTCGGTCTCGTCGAGGGAGACCTCGATCGCGTGCATACCCTCGGGCAGGCTGATGCTCATCGGCGGCAGCGCCATGCTCCACCCCCAGCACCCGGAGTTCCTCGGCGTTGTCCATACCGTGGTGCTCAGTTCCCGTAGTCGTTGGTGGCGATGGTGTGGGCCTTGTTTCCGGTGAGCGCCGACTTGATGGTGGCGTCCAGGGCGCGGCCCGCGTTGCTCATCGGCGCGATGATGTCCTCGGCGCTCTTGACGAACGGCAGTTTCGACCCGATCAGGTTGACTCCCTGAGTACCGAGCCATTGCCCCTGCCGGATGTTCTGCAGTCCGCTCTCGGCAGCGAGAGCCAGACGGCTGCCGCCCTCGCCGAGTTTGACGACCGGAGTGGCCTTCAACGGGCCGAAGAGAATGAACGTCTTGCTGATGTCCGTCACGCCGCGATAACCCGAGCCGAGCTTGGCGGCACGCGCGGTGGCACTGGTCCCCTTGGCCAGTGCCGCGGTCCCCGTAAGCCCCTTGACCCCCGGCAGGATGCCCAGCGCATCGAACCCGATGTCCGCCCAGCTCACATCCGCACCCGCCGCCTTCGCCACCACATGCGTCAGCAGTGCGGCCCCGCTCGTGATCATCGCTGCGGCGGCGAAGATCGCGCCGATCGGTTCGAAGGGAGCAGTGATGATCGCGAGCACCCCCAAGGCACTGCTGACCATGCTCAGTACATCGCCGATCTCCTTGATCAGGTCCGCGTGCTCCTTGAGCCAGTCCCCCGTAGCCCCCCACGCATCAGCGATTCCCGTACCCAGCTTGTCCCAGAAGCCGGGCTCGTCAGGAGCGATGTCGGCGGCCTTGTCCAGTTCCTTGCTGATCTGGCCGGCGGCCCGCCGGTAGCGTTCCTCGAGTTCGTGGACCTTCTGGATGACCCCGTTCACCGCGCTGGAGGTCTTGGCCAGGTCCTCGCTGCCCTTGCCGTCGGCCTTTGCCTCGGCCTCCGACTTGGCGTCGAGTTTCTCCTGGGCGGACTTGTCCAGGCGGTCCGTCTCGTCCTGGAAGTCCTGGAGTTCGCCCGCCCAGCGATGCAGCGCGCGTGAGGCCTTGTCGAAGGACTCGTGGCTCTTGCGGATCAGCGGGGTGACGTCCTCGCCTATGTACTCGGTGAAGGCGAGTGCGGCCTTGCCCTTCCAGGCGCCGCACTCGATCCGCTCCAACTCCCCGAGAGCCGTGCCCAGTTCGCTCGCCAGCTTGCCGAGCCGCTTGGCGAGTTCCCTGGTGTCCTCGACATTCCCGGGGGTGGGGTCCCAGCCGATGCTCGGCGGGACGATCCGCTGGCCGGCCACCTTACTTGCCCTTCTTCGCGGCCTTGGCGGACTTCAGGGACTCGGCCAGCTCCCGGTCGAGTCCGTCGAAGGTCTCGGCGATCTTGTTGATCATCTTCACAGCACCCTGGGTGTGCTTGCCGAGCTGTTTGATGCCGTAGCCCCAGTCGTCGGCGAAGTCCTGGACGTCCTCGACCAGTCCGCTCTCGCCGACACACGAGGCGTCCGCGCTGCGCAGGCTGCGGCGGGTCGTCTCCATGCGGTCACTGATCGAGGAGAACGTCTTCTTCAGGTCCGCGAATATGGTGTCGTCGAGGCGCAGGTCACTCATGGTGGTTCCCCCGTGAAACAAAAGTGCGATCAAAACACCGAAGTTATCGGTGGGGTCCGCGTCTTCGCCACACCGAACCCGCTCGGCAGGAACGGGGTTTGTGAATTCTTGGGGATCGAGCCGCACACGGCGGCCTCCCTGCCCCCGCGCCCTCCCTCGCCAGCGGCACTTCCCCTGACGCAAGCCAGCCAGTGTCGGAACTCTCCCCCATCGACGCCTTTTATGTCGGATTCCCGGTATCCAGCTCCCGTGGCTGGGTCCAGGAGCCCCACCCAGCGGAAAGTGACGCCCGAAGTCAGCTACCGCCGCGCCCGGCGCCCCCAAGGGAGAGTTTCGTGAACGTCAACGTCACGTCCACGGTGAAAGTGCCGCAGGAGCGGCGAGCGGCCACGCTCGTCATGGCCTGTCTCGGCGTGTTCGTCGCCTATCTGCCGGTGACCACCGTCTCGGCCAGCCTGCCCGCCATTCAGCGGGCCCTCGGTACCTCGACCTCGCAACTGTCCTGGGTGTCCGACGCGTTCGTGCTGCCCATGGCCGCCCTCATCCTGACCGCCGGTGTGTTCGGGGACGTGCACGGCCGGAAGAAGGTGTTCCAGGCCGGGCTGGCCTTCAGTGCTCTGGGCGCTCTGATCGCGCTGTGCGCGCAGTCCGTCGAGGTTGTGTGGGTCGGACAGGCGTTCGCGGGGCTCGGGGCCGCCGCTCTGCTGCCCACGACGCTCGCGCTGATCAGCCACGCCGTCCCCGACCCGCGTGAGCGCGGGAAGTTCATCGGGCTGTGGGCGACCGCCCTCATGTCAGCGCTGGCCATCGGTTCCCTCATCGCCGGCTTGATCCTCGAACACTTCGCCTGGCGCTGGATCTACCTCCTGCCCATCCCGGTCTCGCTGCTCGCGATGGCCTTCGCCGCGAAGCTGCTGACCGACTCCCGCGCCCCGGGCACCCGCCGCCTGGACTGGCCCGGCCAGGCCACCGCCGCGCTGACGATCACCGCCCTGGTGTACGGGATCATCGAGGGTGGCGTCACCTCCTTCACCGACCCCAAGGTCATGGTCGCGCTGTCCACCGCCGCCGTCGGAGCGGTCGCGTTCGTCATCGTGGAGCGCCGGAGCGCCGACCCGATGCTGGACCTGACGCTGTTCCGCAGCCCGGCCTTCACCGCCACCACCCTCATCGCCATGATCAGCTTCCTCGGTCTGATCGGCTTCTTCTTCGCGCTCAGCCTCTACTTCGGCATCGTCCAGCAGCTCAGCACCCTCGAAGCGGCCTACCGGCTGGTGATGGTGAGCATGGTCCCGCTGCTGCTCGGCGCCCCGGTCGGACGTCTGATGCACCGTGTCTCCCCCCGGCTGCTGATCCCGGGCGGCCTGGTGATCAGCGCCGCCGCGCTGCTGTCGCTCACCTCCATCGGTACGGACACCTCGTTCGGCTCGCTCGCCTGGCGGCTGGCCCTGCTCGGCTTCGGTCTGTCCTTCGTCATCACGCCGATGACCGCCACGGCCGTCAGTTCGGTGCCGTTCCACCAGGCCGGTATGGCCGCGGCCGGCAACAACGCCTTCCGGCAGGTCGGCGGCGCCCTCGGTCCCGCCGTCCTCGGCACCCTGCTGACCTCCAGGGCCATCGACGCCCTGCCCGACCATCTCCGTGACGCGGGTCTGACCGGGGCGACGGTCCGGCATGTCACCGCGGTCGCGGACAGCGGCGGGCTCAGTGCGGTCGGCGGACTCGACCTCGGCGCGGACACACCCCGGGTCATGGCCGCCCTGTCCGAGGCCTTCGTCGACGGACTCCGGCTCTGTCTGATCGTCTCGGCCGTACTGGCCCTGCTGGCCGCCGCTGTCGGAGCCGCCCTGCTGCGCCGCCAGCAGCACACGACACCCCGGGTCACCGCCCAGGGCACCCCGGCCCCCGTCCCGCACGCCACCACCGGCGCCGCGACACCCGACGTACCGGCGGCACGGCCCTGAGCGGATCGGATGACCCCGGGCCTGCCGGTACCGGCGCCGTCCGTGGGGACGGGTGCGGCGCCGCCTCCCGGGTGGCCCGGGACCGATCCCCCGGGTCCTGGGCCACACCGCGTCCGAGGGCGGCCTACGCTAAGACGACCCCCTCGATCAACGATGACCCCCTTTCGGCAGGTCACCGCCCCGCCTCCCACCCACAGCAGGAGAGTCCCGGTGGAGCACTCCACCCCCACTGCCCCGGACCACCTCGACGCCCTCGACCTCAAGCTGCTCGACGCGCTCCAGATCGACGGACGGGCCCCGTTCAGCCGTATCGCCGAGGTCCTCGGAGTCTCCGACCAGACGGTGGCCCGGCGTTTCCGGCGGCTGCGTACGACGGCGAGCCTGAGGGTGCTGGGCATGACCGACGCGAGTGTGCTCGGCCGGACCAGCTGGATCGTGCGGCTGCGCTGCACCCCCGACGTGGCCGAACAACTCGCGAACGCCCTGGCCCGGCGCCCCGACACCTCGTACATCGACCTGGTCTCGGGCGGGACCGAGGTGGTGTGCTCGATGCGGCCCCGCAGCCAGAAGGAGCGGGACGAACTGCTCTTCGACCGCCTCCAGCGCACACCCCGGGTCGTCTCCGTCAGCGCCCACTGTCTGCTGCACCACTTCTACGGCGGCGCACTGGGCTGGCTGAACAAGAACCGGGCGCTGGAGCCGGCGCAGGAGGAGGCCCTGCGTCCGCCCCGGACCGAGCCACCGGCCACGCCCGTACTCCTCGACGAGACCGACGAAGCGCTGCTCGCCCTGCTGCGGCGGGACGGCCGGGCCACGTTCGCCGAACTCCAGGCCGGCACCGGCCAGTCGGAGTCCGTCGTCCGACGGCGGCTGGAGCAACTGCGCTCCACCGGCGCCCTGTACTTCGACGTCCAGATCGACAACGCGGCTCTCGGCCAGGGCGTCACCGCGCTGCTCTGGCTGACCGTGAAGCCGTCCGCCCTCGACTCGGTCGGACGGTCGCTCGCGGCACACCCCGAGGTGAGTTTCGCCGCGGCGACCACCGGCCAGTCCAACATCGTCGCGGCCGTCAGCAACCGCAGCACAGGCACCCTGTACACGTACCTCACCGAGCGGATCGGCGTCCTCGACGGCGTCCACTCCGTCGAAACGACCCTGGCCCTCCGCCAGATCAAACAGCTCGCCTACGAACCGAGCCGCTGAGCCGCCGAGCCAACAGCCGCCAGCCGCCAGCCGCCAGCCGCGAGCCGCGCGAGAGTCAGCCTGCGGCCAGCCCCTCCCCCACCGCCGCATACGCCGGCTTCGGCCCGAACTCCTCGTCCATCAGCGTCGCCGCCCCCTGCCCGGCGAACACCCCCGGCACCCACGAGTACTTGTCGCTGAACCCCCACACCGTGAACGACGTGCACCGCCGGGCGTTCAGACAGGCGTCCAGCAGCCCCCGGAAGTACGTCGCCTGCGCCGCCAGTTTCGCCTCCTCCACGGGCAGGATCATGCGTACGTCGACCTCCGTGAACGCCGTCTGCATGCCCAGCTTCTCGAAGCGCGCGAGGTTCTCGGTGACCTGGCCCGGGAAGCCGTACTGGATCGCCAAGTGCCCCTGGATGCCGAAGCCCTGTACCGGCACGCCCTCTGCCCGCAGCCGCTTCGCCAGGTCGTAGTAGGCCGTCGACTTCGCGTTGACGCCCTCGACGTTGTAGTCGTTCAGGAACAGCCTGGCCTTCGGGTCGGCCGCGTGGGCCCAGCGGAAGGCGTCCTCGATGTACGACGGACCCAGCTCACGCAGCCAGATCGAGTCGCGCAGCGAACCGTCCTCCTCGAAGACCTCGTTCACCACGTCCCACTCATAGATCTTGCCCTTGTACCGCTTCACCTCCTTCGTGATGTGGGCCTTCAGAATCCCGCGCAGCTCCTCCGCCCCGATCGATCCGTCCGCCACCCCTGTCGTCAGCCAGCCCGGCAACTGGCTGTGCCACACCAGCGTGTGGCCCCGCACCGCCTGCCCGTGCGCCCGCGCGAAACGCACCAGGTCATCGGCCTTCCCCCAGTCGTACGTCCCCCGACTCGGCTCGACCGATTCCCACTTCATCACGTTCTCGGCGGTAACTGAATTGAACTCCCGTGCGACTTTTCGGCGATATGTCGTATCGTCGGCCAGCGCCGCCATGTCCACGGCAGTGCCGATGCGTACGCCGGTACCGGCCGCCAAAGCCCTCAGCGGGACGGGGTCCGGGTGCGCCGACGCCGGCTGCGCACCCGCGCCGGTGATCAGAAGCGCCACGCCCACCAGCGCGACGGCGGAAACGGGCATGCGGAAGCCGTTCATGTGCGGTCCCTTCACTCGGTGTATTACCTCTTCAGCGGATGCGGCGGCTCTCCAACGGCCCCAGATACGTCGGCGTCAGCCCACCCGTGTCGATCACCAGCCGCTGCACCACAACCGTCGGATCGACCACCCAGAACTTCAGCCGGTGCACCCCCGCCGCAGCCACCGCATGCCTGGTCGCCGTCACATTCACGTTGTCGGACGTGTGCCGTGCCCACTGCTTGTTCATCAGGCCGTCGTCCGCGCCCGTGACGGCGTGGATGTCGACCTGCTGCGGCTCGCCCTCGTCGAACGAGACCGCGTACCGCAGCCCGCCCGTCGGAAGCGTCGGGTTGCGCGGCGACAGATACGCCCACACCGTCACCTCACCCGCCGACAGCAAACCGACCTCGTACTCCAGCCGCGCCGAACCCCCTCCCGGCGTCCGGCGCGGAGCCGTCACCGGCCAGGGCGTCATCCCCGCGCCCGTCCGCCCGATACGGTCCAGCCGCCGCCAACTCCCCACCGCCCGCGAGTGGTTGTCGGCGTCGATCGCCACATAACCCCCCGCCTCCACGAACCCCCGCAGCCCCCGCCGTTCCCTCCGCGACGGCTTCTCCACCACGCACCCGACCACCACCGACGCCCCCGCGCCCGACACCGTCAACGAGGCCTCCGTGCGACCGTCCGGCACCTGCTCCCAGTCCACCGCCACCGCCAGCCGCACCTGCTGTTCGACCCGCCCGCTCGGCCGATCCACCACCAGCCACGGCGCCGACGACTCCACCCGGTACGCGAAGGGCGTACGCCCCCGGTTGAACACCTCGACGTACTGGTCGGGCCGCGTCTGGTAGGGACTGAACACCGGCAGCACGGCCTCCCGATCCGCACCCCCCGGCCACCACTCCCCCGAGTCCTCGGCGCCGTCGACCGACACCCCCAACTCCCCGTCCACCGGCAGCTCGACCCGCCGCACGGCCGGGAACAGCACGTCCGGGATTGCCACGTTGTCCTTCTCGGGCTGCTGCCAGGGCGCGTTGGGCCCGTACCGTTCCACGTCGCCGTAGTCGATGTGCGGCTGGGTCTGGAAGCCCTCCCATTTGCCGCCGGCCACCCCGTAGTTGAAGTGATCGGCGAGCGCGAAGTCCCGTTCCAGGCCGGCTTCCGCCTCCGCCGCGCGGTCGTTGGTCGCCGCGCGCCCCTGAGCCGCGTACAGAAGGTTCTTGAACTCGGCCTCGCGCAGGGCGTACAGGTTGGCGGTCGCCGTCACCTCGTACCCGACCAGCTCGTACCACGCGTCCTGCGCCGACGGGGGCAGCCTCCGCCCCACCCGCTCCGTCTCCCGCGCCAGCCCCCGCCACTCCTCCGTCGCCCGCTCCAACTCCCGGTGGGCAAAGCGGAAAGGCGTCTCCTGGTCGTCGTACACGATCGCCGACTCGTCCTTCGTCGGGTCCTTCGCGGGGTCCAGGGTGATACGGCGGTTGAGCAACTCCGGCTTGCGCCGGGCCTGGAGCTGCCCGTACTCGGCGAGCACCGACGCGATCGCCGCCGCGTGCTCGGCCCCGAAGTTCTGGCGGGCGTACCGCCGTTCCCACTCCTCCAGGCTGGACAGGTCCCAACGATCCGGATTCCAGGCGTAGTTGAGGAAGAACTCGGTCGGGAGTTCGTTCCCCTTCAGGTCGCCCACGTTCGTCACCCACAGGCCGTGGTTCCCGTACGCGTGCGCCTGGTGGAGCTGGTCCCAGAGGTTCTGGAGGTTGACCGTGTCCACCCACTTGTAGTTGCGGCCGACGCCGACGTAGTCGAAGTGGTAGTACAGGCCGTAGCCGCCGCTCGTCGCCGGTTCCGCCGGGTCCGGGTGCTTGCGGATGTTGCCCCAGTTGTCGTCCGTCAGGACAACCGTGACGTCGCCCGGAACCCTCAACCCCCGGTCCCAGTACCGCTGGACCTCCTTGTACAGGGTCCACACCTGCGGGGTTTCCGACAGCGGCCTGCCCGTCACCTCAGCGATGATCCCCCTCTGCGTCTCAATGATCTCCCGCATCAGCTCGATGCCGTCGCCGTCCGGCAGGCTGGTGTCGCCGTTGCCGCGCATGCCCAGCGTGACGACGCCCTCGAAGTCCTCGTCGACCATGCGCTGGATGCCGTCGCGCCAATACGCCCTTACCGCCGCCGCGTTCCGCCGGTACGACCACTCGCCCGTGCCCCCGTACGGGTCGCGGCCGGGCGTCACGATGTTCCCCGCGCTGTCGCGTACCGCCGGTACCGCGTGCCGGTTCCACTCCTCGATGCCCCGCATCATCGGCGCCTCGTGGGACGTACCCATGACGATGCCGTACGCCTTCGCCCGAGCATGGTTCTCCGGGTCGTCCTCGGCGAACGCCCTGCCCCACACCGCCGGCCAGAGATAGTTCGCCTTCAGGCGCAGCAGCACCTCGAAGACCCGCTCGAAGAAGGCCGCGTTGAAGCCTCCGGGGTGGCCCGGCGCCTTCCCGGGGCCGAAGAACCTCGGTGCCCAGGTGCCCAGCGCCGGGTTCTCGTCGTTGATGAAGATCCCGCGGTACTTCACGGCCGGGGTGCCCTGCGTGAACCGGCCCGGCAGGACGTACACCGCGTCCCGGTGGACCGGCGGGACGTCGTCCCACCAGTACCAGGGCGAGACCCCGATGCCGTACGAGACGTCGTACGCCCCGAAGATCGTGCCGCGCGGGTCGCTGCCCGCGATGACAAACGCACGCTCAACCCCGGGCATCGGACGCTCCACGACCGTCTGCAGCGAGGTCTCCCAGCGGCCCGCGATGCCCGTGACGTCCAGCTTGCCGGCGCGGACCAGACCGTCGATCAGCGGGCTGCGGCCTATCGTGCCGACGAGGATCACCTCTCGGGCGACGGTCGCGCCCGGACGTACACCTGTGACGCGTTCGATGTCGTCCCGCAGGTCGGCGGCCACTCGTACGACTCCGGGGTGGTCGTCCGTGCTGACCACGACCGGGGCGCCGACCAGCGCGAACGCCCCGCCGGTGAACGAGATGTACCCGCCGGCGTCGGTGCGGCGGGCCCCTGCCCATGCCACCCCCGACAGCACCGGCACCGCGGCAAGACCGGCCCCAAGAACAGCTCTACGACTGACGGCCCCAGACATGGCACACCCCTCCACGCGAATTTGGTCAGCGGCATGACAAATAGTGGGGCGAGTGCGCGGAGTGAACAACGGGTCGTACGCGCCGAATAGTTTCGTAACAGTGACCAGCAAACCGGGCACAGCAAAGGGGCCCGTACGACCGAAGTCGTACGGGCCCCTCTGAAGAACTGCCCGAAGTACCGGGTCAGGCTGTCAAGCCAACAAGACTTACTTGTTGATCTTGATGACCTGGCCGGCGCCCACGGTCCGGCCACCCTCACGGATGGCGAACTTCAGGCCCTCTTCCATGGCGATGGGCTGGATGAGCTCGACGCTCATCTCGGTGTTGTCGCCCGGCATGACCATCTCGGTGCCCTCGGGGAGGGTCACGACGCCGGTCACGTCCGTGGTGCGGAAGTAGAACTGGGGGCGGTAGTTGTTGAAGAACGGCGTGTGACGGCCGCCCTCGTCCTTGGACAGGATGTAGGCCTGCGCCTCGAACGAGGTGTGCGGGGTGACCGAGCCGGGCTTGATGATGACCTGGCCGCGCTCGACGTCCTCGCGCTTGATGCCACGGAGGAGCAGACCGACGTTCTCGCCCGCCTGGCCCTCGTCGAGCAGCTTGCGGAACATCTCGATGCCGGTGACCGTGGTGGTGGTCTTCTCCTGCTTGATGCCGATGATGTCAACGGTCTCGTTGACCTTCAGGACACCACGCTCGATACGGCCGGTGACGACCGTACCGCGACCGGTGATCGTGAAGACGTCCTCGACGGGCATGAGGAACGGCTTGTCGACGTCACGCTCGGGGGTCGGGATCGCCTCGTCGACGGCGGCCATGAGGTCGAGAACCGACTGACCCCACTCGGCGTCGCCCTCGAGCGCCTTGAGCGCCGAGACCTTGACGACCGGCAGGTCGTCGCCCGGGAACTCGTACTCGGAGAGGAGCTCACGGACCTCGAGCTCGACGAGCTCCAGGATCTCCTCGTCGTCCACCATGTCGGCCTTGTTCAGGGCGACGACGATGTACGGCACGCCGACCTGGCGGGCCAGGAGCACGTGCTCCTTGGTCTGCGGCATCGGGCCGTCGGTGGCGGCCACGACCAGGATCGCACCGTCCATCTGGGCGGCACCGGTGATCATGTTCTTGATGTAGTCCGCGTGACCCGGGCAGTCGACGTGGGCGTAGTGACGACCCTCCGTCTGGTACTCGACGTGCGCGATGGAGATGGTGATACCGCGCTGGCGCTCTTCCGGAGCCTTGTCGATCTGGTCGAAGGCCGAGGCCTCGTTCAGGTCGGGGTACTTGTCGTGCAGCACCTTGGTAATGGCGGCCGTGAGGGTCGTCTTACCGTGGTCGATGTGACCGATGGTGCCGATGTTGACGTGCGGCTTAGTCCGCTCGAACTTTGCCTTCGCCACTGGGGTCCTCCTGCGGAGTGGTTCTGGTACGCCTTACTCATCGGCGCCAGGTGATCTTTGCTGGGATGCCGCCCGCCGGGCTCTGCCCTCCCGGGTGAGCCCCGGCGGTCGGTGTCAAGCCTAAAGCGTGTAAACGGTGTGTGTTACTCGCCCTTGGCCTTCGCGATGATCTCCTCGGCGACGTTCCGGGGAACCTCGGCGTAGGAGTCGAACTGCATCGAGTAGCTTGCGCGACCCGAGGTCTTGCTGCGGAGGTCACCGACGTAGCCGAACATCTCCGAGAGGGGCACGAGGCCCTTCACGACGCGGGCACCGGCACGCTCCTCCATGGCCTGGATCTGACCACGGCGGGAGTTGATGTCGCCGATGACCTCACCCATGTAGTCCTCGGGCGTGGTGACCTCTACGGCCATCATCGGCTCCAGGAGCACGGGGCTGGCCTTGCGCGCGGCCTCCTTGAAGGCCTGCGAGCCGGCGATCTTGAACGCCAGTTCGGAGGAGTCGACCTCGTGGTAGCCGCCGTCGAGAAGGATGACGCGGACGCCAGTCATCTCGTAGCCGGCCAGGATGCCGAACTGCATGGCCTCCTGCGCACCGGCGTCCACCGACGGGATGTACTCCCGCGGGATACGGCCACCGGTGACCTTGTTCACGAACTCGTACGCGGCGTCGCCGTCCACGATCGGCTCGATCGCGATCTGCACCTTGGCGAACTGACCGGTACCACCGGTCTGCTTCTTGTGCGTGTAGTCGTGACGCTCGACGGCCTTGCGGATCGTCTCGCGGTACGCGACCTGCGGCTTGCCGACGTTGGCCTCGACCCTGAACTCGCGCTTCATACGGTCGACCAGCACCTCAAGGTGCAGTTCGCCCATACCGCCGAGGATGGTCTGGCCCGTCTCCTCGTCCGAGTGAACGTGGAAGGAGGGGTCCTCCTCCGCGAGACGCTGGATGGCGACACCCAGCTTCTCCTGGTCACCCTTGGACTTGGGCTCGATGGCGACCTGGATGACCGGCGCCGGGAAGTCCATGGACTCCAGGATCACCGGGGCCTTGTCGTCGCACAGCGTCTCACCGGTCGTGGTCTGCTTCAGACCCATCACGGCGACGATGTCACCGGCGCCCACCGCCTCGATCTCCTCACGCTTGTTCGCGTGCATACGGTAGATCTTGCCGATGCGCTCCTTCTTGCCCTTGACGGAGTTCAGCACCGCGGTGCCGGTCTCCAGGCGTCCGGAGTAGATGCGTACGAACGTGAGCTTGCCGAGGTGCGGGTCGCTCATGATCTTGAACGCGAGCGCGGACAGCGGCTCGTCCACGGACGGCTTGCGCTTGACGACCTGCTCGGGGTCCTTCACGTCGTGACCTTCGATGGCCTCGACGTCGAGCGGGGTCGGCAGGTAGCGCACGACCGCGTCGAGCAGGGGCTGGACGCCCTTGTTCTTGAACGCGGTGCCACAGAACACCGGGGTGACCGTGACGCCGGTGGACTTGCCGGACGCGATGGTGATGCGACGGATCGCGGCGTACAGCTGCTCCTCGGTGGGCTCCTGGCCCTCCAGGAACAGCTCCATGATCTCGTCGTCGTTCTCGGCGACGGCCTCGACGAGCTTGCCGCGGTACTCCTCGGCAGCCTCGACGTGCGTGGCCGGGATGTCGACGACGTCGTACATCTCGCCCTTGGCGGCCTCGGCGGACCACACGAGCGCCTTCATGCGGACCAGGTCCACAACGCCCTTGAAGTCCATCTCGGCACCGATCGGAAGCTGCATGATCAGCGGCACCGCACCGAGGCGGTCCCGGATCATGTCGACGCAGCGGTGGAACTCCGCGCCGGTCCGGTCGAGCTTGTTGACGAAGCAGATGCGCGGCACGCCGTAACGGTCGGCCTGACGCCACACCGTCTCGGACTGCGGCTCGACACCCGCGACGCCGTCGAACACGGTGACGGCACCGTCGAGGACGCGGAGCGAACGCTCCACCTCGACCGTGAAGTCGACGTGCCCGGGGGTGTCGATGATGTTGATCGTGTAGTCGTTGTCCTCAAGCGGCCAGTGACAGGTGGTGGCAGCAGAGGTGATCGTGATGCCACGCTCCTGCTCCTGCTCCATCCAGTCCATGGTGGCGGCGCCGTCGTGGACTTCACCGATCTTGTAGCTGACGCCGGTGTAGAAGAGGATCCGCTCTGTGGTGGTCGTCTTACCCGCGTCGATGTGAGCCATGATCCCGATGTTGCGGACCCTGGCCAGGTCAAGTGAAGTGGTAGCCATAAGGCTTCGGTCTTCTCTCGGTCTCGATGGGGGCTGCGACTACCAGCGGTAGTGCGCGAAGGCCTTGTTGGACTCGGCCATCTTGTGGGTGTCCTCGCGCTTCTTCACGGCCGCACCGAGGCCGTTCGAGGCGTCGAGCAGCTCGTTGAGCAGACGCTCGGTCATGGTCTTCTCGCGACGGGCGCGGGAGTAACCGACCAGCCAGCGCAGCGCGAGCGTGTTGGCGCGACCGGGCTTGACCTCGATCGGAACCTGGTACGTCGCACCACCGACACGGCGGGACTTGACCTCGAGGGTCGGCTTGATGTTCTCCAGCGCGCGCTTCAGCGTGATGACCGGGTCGTTGCTGGTCTTCTCGCGCAGGCCCTCCATGGCGCCGTACACGATGCGCTCGGCGGTGGAGCGCTTGCCGTTCAGCAGCACCTTGTTGATCAGGGAGGTGACAAGAGGAGAACCGTAGACCGGGTCGATGATGACCGGGCGCTTCGGGGCGGGGCCCTTACGAGGCATTTTCTACTTCTCCTTCTTGGCGCCGTAGCGGCTGCGGGCCTGCTTGCGGTTCTTGACACCCTGGGTGTCAAGGGAGCCGCGGATGATCTTGTAGCGAACACCGGGCAGGTCCTTCACACGGCCACCACGCACGAGCACGATGGAGTGCTCCTGCAGGTTGTGTCCCTCACCCGGAATGTAAGCCGTGACCTCGATCCCGCTGGTCAGACGCACACGCGCGACCTTACGCAGGGCCGAGTTCGGCTTCTTCGGGGTGGTCGTGAACACACGCGTGCAGACGCCACGGCGCTGGGGCGAGCCCTCAAGCGCGGGCGTCTTGTTCTTCTCGACCTTGTCCTGCCGGCCCTTCCGGACCAGCTGCTGGATCGTAGGCACTACTTCTCCGGTTTCTGTGTGCCGATGGTGAAGCTAACCTGGAACATCGCCGACCCACGCGGTCGGGTGTGTCGAATACTGCAGACTCCCGCCGGCAAGGCGAAAAGGGCGCAGATTGCGGTGGCCGCTTACAGCTCCCCGTACGGTTCGAAGGCACGCACGAGGGCCAGGGCACACCCCAGGCACAAGGTCTGAGCGTACCTACCTCAACGACTTCGGTCAAAACAAATGGACGCCGGTACGACCTGCCGCGCTCCGGGCGGCGCCCGAGCCACCGTTTGTTTGCTTCTAGCAGCTTTGCATGCCTTACGCACGGCTTGCTGGCCAAGGTGGCTGATTCGCGCCCTTTACAGCCCCGTGGACTTGCCCGTTCAGTACCTTGATCCGTCCGCTGCGACGATTCGGGGGCAGAGCGTGATGAGGACGGCGGCGCATTCACTGGACGACGGGGGCCTGGACGACCGGGTGCCCTTCCTGGCCCGCCTGGAACAGGAGGACCGCACGGCCCTCCTGTCTCTGGGCCGCGAACTGAATTTCGCCACCCGGGTGGCCCTGATACATCAGAGCGAGCCCTCCTCCCACGTCCTCTTCCTGGTCCAGGGCTGGACAAAGGTGACGGCCTCGGCCGCCAACGGCTACGAGGCCCTGCTCGCCCTGCGCGGCCCCGGCGACATAGTCGGCGAGTCGGCGGCGCTCACCGGCCGCCCCCGGTCCGCCACGGTGACCGCGCTGGAGGCGGTACGGGCGGTGGCCGTCGACCACGAACGCTTCAAAGACTTCCTGGGCCGTTCACCGGCTGTTTCGTTCGCCCTCCTGGGCCTCACGGCCGACCGCACCCGGGCCGCCGACCGCCGCCGCCTGGAGTTCGCGTCCATGAACGTACGGGAACGCTTCGCGATCCTCCTCCTCGACCTCGCCCGCACCCACGGCCGCCGCACCCCCGAGGGCATCGAACTCTCGGTCCCCCTGAGCAAGCAGGAGCTGGCGGGCTCGGTGGGCGCGTCGAGGGAGATGGTCCAGCGGCTCCTCCGGGAACTGCGGGAGAAGGAGGCGGTGGAGACGGGGAGGCGGGCGCTGCTTATTCGGAGGCCGGACATTTTGCGGAGGATCGCGGCGGCCGAGGGTTAGCCGGGCGGACGGTGGGTTGCGGGTGGGGCGGCTCGTGTCTGCGGGGGTCCTTTCAGCGCCGGCCCGCATCTCCAGCCCGTCCGGCGATTGAGGACGAGGCCGTTCAGGCCGAAGCGGGGGTCTGGGGGCGGCAGCCCCCAGGTACGACGCTCACCTCAACTCCCGCAGCCACCAACCCCCTTATGTGTACCCCTACACACTCCGACTGCGTCATCCGCCCTCACACCGCACCGTCCCCACCCGCCACGCTGCTGCAAGCAACCCCCACACGCATGTCGAAGGGCGACCATGACCGACCCCGTGAGCCGCACGATCCTGCTGCTGGACATAGAGAGGTTCAGCGACCGGGACGACGTGGAGCAGGCCTACCTGCGGCGCATGCTGTACGACATCACCGACCGCGCGCTCGAAAGCGCCGGCATCGACGAGACCCGCCGCCTGCGTGCCGACCGCGGGGACTCCGTGATGGAGCTGATCGACGCGAACGCCCCGGTCACCGCCCTGCTGCGCGCCCTGCTCGTGGACGTCCCGGCCCAGCTGCGCGCCGTCAACCGCATGGCGTCCAGCTCGGCCCAGATCCGGCTGCGCGGGGTCGTCGCCACCGGGTACGTGGCCGTGGACGAGCACGACGGCTGGGTCGGCACCGACCTGAACAACGCCTGTCGGCTGCTGGACGCCCAGCTGCTGCGAGCGGCCCTGCGCGAACGCCCCCACGACTTCGCGCTGATCGTCTCGGACTCCCTGTACGGGGGTGTCGTACGGCACAACCACCCCGGCATCCCGGCCGACGAGTTCCATCCGGTCGGGGTCGACACCAAGAACGGCTCGATGAAGGCCTGGCTGCACGGACCGCTGCCCAGCGGATACGAGGCGGCCCCGGCCGGCACGGCCGACCAGGACCACCGTGACACGGGGGCGGGGGAGGCGCCGGGCGGTTCGGGGGACCGCCCGGCGCCGCAGACCCCGCAGTCACCGGAGACGAAAGAGACGAAGGGGACGCCGGAACCGAGGGTCCCCGCGCAGGGCACCTCGCCCGCACCCGAGAGCCGCCCCGCCCCGGGCCCCGTCTTCAACTTCAACGGGGCCGTCAGCATCGGCGGCAGCGTCGTGGCCGGCGACCAGCACGGCGTCAGCGGCGGACAGGTCACCGGGGACGTCAACATGGGCGGCCGCAACGGGGGTGACGGCTCGTGAGCACACCGGACGCGGCGGAGGCCACCCGTCCCGGGCCCGCCGACGACCCGGCCGCCTCCGACGACGGCAAGGACGGCAGAGACGGTGCCGCCAAGGAGGCGAAGGAGACCGAGGGCGCCGAGGGGTCGGAGGACCGCGAGCAGGCGCAGACCGCCTGGTCGGCCCGGCGCGACCTGATCGACCACAGCCCCCGGACGATGCGCTTCGGGGGCGATGCCCGCATCGGCGGCAGCGCGATCGCCGGCGACCAGCACGGCGTCAGCGGCGGACAGGTCACCGGCGACGTGATCATGGGCACGAAGACGGAGATCCACCAGTGGTCGATATCCGGGTTCTCCGCCCCGTCCGCCGCTGCCTCCGCCTCCGGCGAGGTCCCTCAGCCCACCCTCGACCGGCTCGCCGCCTCGTTCGTCGCCGCCGAGGCGACCGTCGAGGACCTGCTCGCCCGGCTGCGCCGCGACCGAGTCCTCGTCCTGTCCGGCGCCCGCTTCACCGGCAGACGTACGGCCGCCCTGACCCTCCTGCACCGGCTCGGGGCGGCCCCCGTACACACCCTCGACCGCGACACGGACCCGGCCACGCTGGCGGAGAGAGCCACGGCGACGGGGGAAACCGGCGAACGCCCCCAGGGAACGCCCCGGGGCTACGTCCTCGCCGACCTGGCCACCCGCCGCGACCGCCCGCTCCGCGAGCACCACCTCCTCGCCGCCCGCGACCGCCTGGCCGCGCAGGACGGATACCTCGTCGTCACCGTCGGCCACACGGCCGTACTGGAGGACGTACCGGTCGCCGAATGGCACGCGCCGCCCGCAGCCGACGTACTCGCAGCACACCTCCGCACCCGTGTCGAGGAAGAGGAGACCGCGAGGAAACTGCTCGAACTCCCGGACGTGACCGAGTTCCTGAGCCGCAGTCACCAGCTGCGCGAGGTCGCCGCCTTCGCCCAGCTGCTCGGCCGGCACGCGGCGGGCGAGGTCACCGAGGACGCCGTGGCCCAGTTCTCCCTCATATCCCTGGAGAACCAGGTCCAGGAGTGGTTCGAGGAGGACGAGGCGTCGATCCATCTGCGCGACAAGGCGTTCCTGGTCGCGCTGGCCGCGTTCGACGACGGCCCGTACGCCCTCACCGCCGAACTCAGCGATCTGCTCTACCGGTTCCTGCAGAAGACGCAGAACCCGGTGGGCGTCCCCGAGGTCCCCGTCTTCGGCACGCACATCGGCAAGCGGCTCCAACTCGCGCGCGCCGAGCGGTACGAGGACGACGAGCACACCGAGTGGGGTCCGGTGACCCAGCAGAAGGCCCGGTTCATCGACGACCGCGCCTCCCTAGTGCTCCTGCGCGAGGTCTGGACGGGCCATCCCTCCGCGCGCCCCGCGCTGATCAGCTGGCTGCGTCAACTGGCCGACGACGGACGCCCGTTGGTCCGCACCCGGGCCGCGTCCACGGTGGCCGTCCTGGCCCGCACGGACCTGCCCTCGGCGATGGCCCTGGTCATCGAACCCTGGGCGACCTCCAACCGCTTCCGGCACCGGCTGGTGGCCGTCAACTCGCTCACCCTCGCGCACCTCATCGACACGCCGAACATCCCGCGCATCCTCGACGAGTGGTCCAGGCACGAGGACCGGCGGCTGCGCTGGGTGGCCGTACGGGCGTACGCGCTGATCGGCCCCGAACGCCCCGAGCAGGCCCTGGCCGCGCTGCGTACGGCGGCCCGCAGTCTGTACGACAACCTCGGCGACCGGGACGCCTTCGACCGCGAGATGGCCGACGAACTGCGGGAGGCCGTCGCCCTGTTGCTCCTCTCCGAGGCCGGTGACACCGTCCTCGCCGAACTCCGCACGCACCTGGACGACGACCGTCCGGTGCACGACCTGACCATCGGCGGCTTCGTCAGCGCCTGCCGCCGCACCCAGGACGACGAGCGGTACGGCCATCCGCTGGTCCTCGGCTGGTACGTGCGGTCGGTCACCGACCGCACGGCCGGCGCGCAGGGCGTCCCGTTCCTGTGGCGGGCGGCGCTGGGCGATCCGAACACGACCCGGTACGCCCTCGACGTACTGCGCGAGTGGGTCCTGATCGCCGACCGCTCGACGACCACGGAATGGGCCCTGGCGCATCTGCTCCCGACCCTGGTCACCACCCAGGCGGAGTACCAGCGCCTGGGCCACCTCCTGCGGACGATGCCGGGCGAGGACGGCGCGGCCCCACCGGCGGTGGCGGCCCGCCTCCTCACGACACTCCCGCTCCGCTAGCAAGCCACATACCGCTCACGCTCACGCTCACGCTCACGCTCACCGAGGAGCAACGCACGATGCCCGCCTTCCACCGCCCGCCCGAGTGGCAGCAGTCCGCGGACCGACACACCCAGCTGATCGACCCGGTCCTCACCGTGCGGCAACTGTCGCGCTTCGAACTCTCGTTGAAGTCGACGGTCCGTATCGACCACGCGCTCGTCTTCTCGACCGCCAAGGGCGGCTACGAGGCCTACCTCCCGCCCCGCCGTCCGACGCGCAGCGAGATCGCGGCCCGCCACTACACGGCGGTGTACGAGGTCGACATGGGCGTGCACCCGTTCTCCGGCACGCTCACACTCCCCAGCGACAACGACGCGTTCGAGTTCTCGGCCGAGGTCGACGTGTCCTGGCAGGTCGTCGACCCGGAGCGGTTCGTGGGCAGCGGCCACCGGGACGTGCCGGGCCTGCTCATCGGCGAACTCCAGCGCGCAGCACGGCCGGTGAGCCGACGCTTCCCGATCGCGGAGAGCGCGGCGGCCGAAGGGGAACTCCTCCAGGCGATCAACGTCCTGGGCCCACTGGGCGCCCCGGCGGGCCTCCAGACCACGTGGACCCTGCGCCTGCGCCGCGACCAGGAGAACATCGACCACCAGCGCCGCCTCCAGGCGATCGACCACTCGGCGACCGAGCAGGTACGGGCGGCCGAGCGCGGCTCCGAGGTCGACGTGGAGGTGGACCGCCGCAACCGTCAGCAGGACGCCCTCCAGATCGAGCGCGCGATGTCGTACGGCACCCAGCAGCAGCACCTGGCCCTGCAACAACAGCGCTGGGACTACGAACAGGCGGCCCTGCAGAGCAGCCAGCAGCACCAGCTCGCCATCCAACAGGGCCACCAGGAACTGGAGTTGCAGAAGATCGAGGCGGAGAAGATCGCCTACTACCAGTGGCACCTGTCCCAGGGCGGCGTCCAGCAGTGGGCCCTCCACCTGGCCCAGCACCCGGAGGACTCCCGCCTGGTCATGACGAGCATGCGCGACGATCAACTCCGCATGATCCAGGCCCAGATGGACCTGGTGAAGGACCTTCTCCACGGCGACAACGCGGAGAAGTTCGAGCTGGAGGGCCCGAAGCAGCTCGCCCTGCGCACAGTGAGCGACATCCTGACCCAACGCCTCCCGGGCGTACCGCAGAACCCGCCGTCGCTGCCGGGCGGGGAGGCGGCTCCCGGGGACCCGTACGGCGATCCGTACGGTGGCCCTTACGGGGCGGGGTACGGGCAGGGGGTGCCCGGGGTAGCTGGGGTGGCCGGGCAGTCGGGGGTCGTCCCTGGCCCGCAAGGACACGTACCCGGACAGCCGGGCCCCGTCCCGGGGCAGCCCGGCTCCGTGTACGGGACCCCGGGTGGACTTCCCAGCGACGCGACCCCGGCGCAGGCCCAGGCCGCCCAGCCGCCGGTGCCTCCGGGCGTCGCGGCCGGCCAGGCGCCGGCCGCCTCCGCCTGGGGCACGCAGCCCCCGGCTAGCCCGTATCCGCCTGCCCCGCAGGCGCCTGCGGCGCAGGCCCCGATGCCGGGTGCTGCCAGGCCGTACGGGGCCGCTCCCTCGTACGGCGTCCCGGGCGCCGCCGATGTACCCGGAGCGCCGCCCGCCGCGTACACGCCTCCGGCCACGGCCACGCGCCCGACGGGTGCGCCGTACCAGCAGCCGTACGCCGCTCCCCAAGCCCCCGCCTGGCAGCCGCCCCCCGGCTACGGCAGCACCCCGACCCTCCCCGAGCAGCAGAACGCAGCGGCGGACGAGCCGGCCGACGGGGACGAAACAGGGGAGGACAGGGCAGGCGGCGGCGCATGACCACGCTCGATCCGCACCGCACGCCGACGCCGCTCCCGCCGGACACGCCCGCCGACCCGACCCAGCTCTGCGAGCGCCTGCTCGCGGACCTCCGTACCGAGATCGCCCGTGCCGACAGCAAGGCGTCCGTCCTGGTCGCCGCGCTCGGGATGACCGCCGGTGTGTTCAGCGGGCTGCTCGCCGGGCGGAACTGGAACCCGGGCGCGCTGAGCACCTTCGGCACGGTCGTCTGGGGCGCCGGGGCCGGTTCCCTGGTGCTGTCGCTGTTCGCGCTGCTCCTCGCCGTCCTGCCCCGCCACCGCTCCGAACCGTGGACTCCGGGCCAGCCCCTCTCCTATTTCGCCGACATCCAACACGCCGTACGGCTCGGCCAGTTGGAGGCGGCGCTTGCCGACACCCAGCGCGATCCCACGGCCGCGCTCACCTCGGCGCTCACCGAGACAAGCCGTATCGCCACACGCAAGCACCAGTGGATCCGTGCCGGCCTGATCTCCTTCTGCACCGGCACGCTCCTCCTCCCCACCTCGCTGCTCATCGGCTGATCACACCGGACACCGGACCGCTCAGTCACCGTCCCCG
Organism: Streptomyces sp. GQFP; assembly: GCF_021545335.1. GTDB lineage: Bacteria > Actinomycetota > Actinomycetes > Streptomycetales > Streptomycetaceae > Streptomyces. Next base: position 3,757,105 of record NZ_CP089312.1, read on the forward strand.
CACGTGAAGGAAGACCATGACCCAGCCACCCTCGTCACCACCGGAGTACCCCGAGCCCGCCGAGCAGCCCCTGTCCCCGCCGACATACCCCGAGACCGCCGCCCACCAGCTTCCGGTCCCGCCGTCCTACCCCGAGACCGCCCACCAGTCTCCGACCCCGCCGTCCTACCCCGAGACCACCCACCAGCCTCCGACCCCGCCGTCCTACCCCGAGCCCACCGCCCAGACCCCACTCCCGCCGCAGTACCCCGAGACCGCCCCCCGACCTCCGGGCCCGCGGGCACACCCCGAGCCCGCCCCCCGGCCCCCGAGTCCGCCGACGTACCCCGGACAGGCAGCGGCCCAGCCGTCAGCCCCGCCCGCATACCCCGGGTCGGCTGCGGCCCACTCCTCGGCCCCGCCGCCGTACCCCGGGCAGTCCGCTCCCGCGTACCCGCAGGCGGCGCAGGCCCCGCAGCAGCCACCCCAGTACCCGGACCTGGCCCAGCCACCCTCGTACCCGGACCCGGCCCAGCCACCCCAGTACGCAGACGCCGCCCAGCCGCCCTCCTATCCCGCCGCCGCTCCCCAGGCACCGGCACCCGCATACCCCGAGTCCGCCCAACCCCCGACCTACCCGGGCTCGCCCCTGAACCCGGCCCAGCCGCCCCCCGCCTACCCGGGCGCGGCCCCCGCCCAGCCCCCGCCGTCCTACCCCCAGGCCGCCACCGCCCAGCCGCCGGTCCCCCCGCAGTACGCGCCCCCGCAGCAACCCCCGACCGCTCCCGCGCCGCCAACTCCCGCACCCCCGGCCGAGCACCACCCCCACCACATCCCCACCGACCGCCAGCGCGTCCACATCTCCGCCCACCAGCGCCGTACCGACGCCACCGCCGTGGGGAACCTGCTCCTCTATCTCCCGAACTTCCTCTGCAGCCTCCTCGTCGTCAGCCTCTTCTCCCTCTTCTTCCAGGAACTCGCGTTCCTCGTCGTGATCCTCTGGCTGCTGAGCGGCGCACTCGTGTTCCACCGGCCCACCGAAAGCGCCCTCGCGCGCCGTTTGCTTCATCTGCGCTACCCCACTCCGCAAGAACGAGCCAAACTCGAACCGGTCTGGCGTGAGGTCACCGCCCGCGCGGGAGTCGAGGGGCGCAACTACGAACTCTGGGTCGAGGACAGCGACGGCCTGAACGCGGTCGCCGCCGCTGGCCACATCGTCGGCGTCACCCGCTTCGCCATGAACCAGCTCCCCAACGGCGAACTCGCCGCCGTCATGGCACACGAGCTGGGCCACCACGTCGGCGGCCACGCCTGGTCCGGTCTCCTCGGCTACTGGTACGCGCAGCCCGGCCGGATCGCCTGGCGGGTCCTGCGCGCCCTCTCCGTGATCGTCTTCAAGGTGTCCCGCGCCTTCTCCTGCTTCGGCGTCGCCTTCGTCGTGCTCGTCCTCGGCAGCATCGCCCTGGCGACCATCAGCACGCTGTACGGCCTGCCCCTGCTGATCCTCGGCGTGCCGTACGCGCTCGCAGCCGTCGGCCGCCGCGCCGAACTCCGCGCCGACGAGCACGCGGCGGCCCTCGGCTTCGCGCCGATGCTGGCCGCCGTACTCCACAAGCTGCACCAGGACGAGCAGGCACAGACGGCGGCGCTCGCCGCGCTCAACGGCGGTGTGGCGCCGGAGGAGAGCCCGCTGAGCAAGCTGCTCTCGTCCCACCCGGACTACCACACCCGGCTGCACCACCTCCAGCCGTACCTCCAGCAGCAGCGCTGAGGACGGGACGACAGGCTTAAGGGCGGTCACCCTGCGTCCGGGTGACCGCCCTCCAACATCCTCGGCCTCTTCAGCGTCTCAACGTTCCCGTGACCGCCGGGCCGCCGCCCGCGTCGCACGCTCCGCAGCGAACACATCCTCCAGCCGGAACAGCAGGGCGCGTCCGGTCCGGCCCGCGGCGGTGAGCCTGCCGAGCTGCACCCATTTGCGGATGGTGGCCGGAGCGACGCCGGTCTCCCGGGCGGCCAGCTCCCCGGTGATCAGGGTCGGCTGTCCGTCGTACGGCGTGCCCACAGGCGTATTCGTCGACGTACTCATCGGCCGGCCCCCGATGCGGAGCCCGCGGCGGCGACCCGCTCCCACTCCCCCTCGGCCCAGGTATGCCGATGGGCGGGATCGTCGTGGCAACCGCAGTCGGGGTCGGCGCAACGGCACGCCGGATTGACGCAGAGGACGGCTCGGCGGTCGGGAAACGCCCTCAGGGAGACGGAGTCGCACCAGGGGCAACGTCCGGACACTCGTACGACGGTCTCGGTGTCCCCCAGTGTGCGGGCACAGCGGCGGGCCATGCGCCGGGTCTCGTCACGTACGTGCGCGGTCAGGACCGCGTCGGCCGCGATGTCGTTCAGGAGGGCCTCGATACGGCGCAACCGCTCGGGCACGGGGGAACGGCGCGGCCGGGGCAGACCGAGCCGTTCGCACACGGCCTCCTCCAGTTCGATCACCCCGTCGGTGATGTCCCGGATGGCGTCGGAGACATGCAGACGGAGGGGGGCCGAGCTGCGGCCTGGGGCGACGAGGCCATGCCGCTGCTGGAGAAACAGTGCCTCCTCACGTTCCTCGCGGAGCCGGGCGCCGAGTCCGGCGGGCAGCGGGGCGGGGGTGGAGGAGCGGTGGGCCGGTGAGGTGCGGCCGGGAACGAGTTCGGCGGGCAGCTCCGGGAACTGCTGGATGAGGGTGTTGATCCAGAGGGCGGCGTGGGTGGTGGGGCGGTCGTCGGGCAAGAGAGCCTCCCTGTCGGCGTGAACAAGCCGTACGAAGTGAAGGCCCCACCTTACAGATTGCGTGCGCGCTCGCAATAAATTTCGACCACTCTCCGATCATGTCTGACTACGCAACCACCCGAACAGCGACGATTTTCCACATTGCTTGCACGAGAGCACGTAATTCTGCGCGCGCAAGCAAGCTAAGCTCGCCTCATCCCAGAAGAGAGCGAGCAGACATGACCACCCAGGATCTGGACGCGTTCGCGGCATGGGTCGAGGCCCTGATGCGCGAGCGCGGCTACGACATCGACAGCCCGCGCGGTGGCGGAAAGTCACGGATCGCGGACGCGGCGGGCATCCACCGGGCTGCCGTGACCCGTCTGCTGCAGCGCCAGAGCATGCCCGACCTCGAAACCACCCGCCGACTGGCCCGCGTACTCGGCGTACCGGTCCGCGACCTGCTCATCCGCTCCGGCCGCCTGACCGCCGAGGAACTGGCCGACCCCCGCGACCACTTGGCCTCCCCCGCCCCCAGCGCGGAGTTCGGCCGCCGCCCCACCCTGGAGGAGGTCGCCGACCTGCTGGGCGTACCCGCCGACCGGCGGGACATGTTCGTCAGGGTGGTGGAGCAGTTCCTGCCGGACGAAACGGAGGAAGGAGCCGGGACCGGGACCGGGACTGGGACCGAGGCGGCGACGGGGACGGCCCCGGGCTCCGACTGACCTTGCCCCGGCGGTACACCATCGCGGAGCACCCATGCCGGAGACGCGGCGGGCACGGCCGCTCACCGGGGCCGGGGGTGACACGGATCCTCCGATCCCGGCGCGAGGGCGAACGTGCACCAGACTTGCTTCTCATCGAAGCCCGTACGGTGCCATCCCCACCGCCGCGCCAGCGCCTCGACCAGACGCAGCCCCCGACCGCCCTCACCGAACGGGTCGGCGGTCGTGGGCAGTTCGGGCGCCCGGTCCGGGGCATGGTCGACCACCAGCACCCGCAGCAAGGGCGGCGCGAACTCCCGCCCGGCCCCAAGGACCAACTCCAGCCCGGCGAGGCCACCCCCGTGGCGTACGGCATTCGTACACAGCTCACCGACGGCGAGCTCCACCGGGTCCGCCAAGTCGGCCAGTTTCCAGTGCTGTTGAAGCCAGACGCGGGTCCTGTGCCGGGCCTCGGCGACGGGTCGGTGCGGGTCCAGGACGGAGGCGTCCCAGCCGACGCGGGTGGGGGTTGCGTCGAAGGGGGCGGGTGCGGTGTCCATCGTTCACCTCGTGGGGAGTTGACGAATTACCCGAGCGATCTACCCATAAGCTACCGGCTAACTTAAAACACGTGCTACGTACTTCACTCGAACGAGTCTTACCTTCGGATTCGATGGACGCTCGTCACACACCTCGGCAAACTGTGTGCGCGAGCGAGGAGTTGATCTATGGCACCCCGACAGAAACCCACCATCCGCCAACGGCGCTTCGGAGCCGAACTGCGCAGACTGCGGGAGGCGGCAGGCCTGTCCGCTCCGGTCGCGGCCGAACGGCTCGGTGCAGATCGGACGATGATCTCCAACATCGAGTCCGGCCGCTTCGGCATCAGCGAGCAGCGGCTACGCCGCCTGGCGAGCATCTACGAGTGCGACGACACCGAACTCATCGACGCCCTCGCGGCGATGACCGGCGGACGCACGAAGGGCTGGTGGGACGAGTACCGGGGCAAAATCCCGCCCGACTTCCTGGACGTGGCCGAGTTGGAGCATCACGCAACTTCGCTACGCACTCTCCAGACGGCCCATCTCCCAGGCATGTTCCAGATCGAGGAACACGCCCGAGCCCTGTTCGACCTGTTCATCCCGGCGCTGCCACGCCTGGAGGTCGAGCTGCGCATCGCCCAGCGCCTGGCCCGCCACTCCGTGATCACAAAGAATCCGCCGGTGGAATACCGAGGGATCATCCATGAGGCAGCACTGCGCATGCAGGTCGGGGGCCGCCTCGTGGCCAAGGCGCAACTCAACCGCCTGCTGGAGGAGAGCGAACGCGACAACATCACACTGCTCGTGATCCCGTTCAGCGCCGGCGGGTTCCCGATGGCGGGCGACTCCGTGCTCTACGCGGCCGCCGACAGCCCTCACCTGGACACGGTCCAGGTGGACTCGCCCATCGGGGCCGTCTTCTTCGACTCCTCCACACAGCTGGCCAACTTCCGTCGACGCCTGGACGCAATCGAACAAGTGGCGTTGAATCCCATTCAGTCGAGGGATGCCGTCCTCGACATCATCAGGGATCTATGAAGGAAGCCGTCTTGCCCGAGCCGAAGTGGCGCAAGTCTTCGTACTCCGAGGCTTCCGCCAACAACTGCGTAGAAGTCGCCACCGCCGACCACCTCATCGCCATACGCGACTCCAAGCACCCGGAACTCCCCTGGGCCACGGTCAGCCACAAGACCTGGACCGCGTTCACGGACGCCGTGGGAACAAGCCGACCGCGAAGAGAACCGTAGGAGCAAGGCGGCGGTTGCCGCTCCCCAGTTGCCCCGTCGCGCCCTCCGGTGCGGCGGGGCAACTGCCGTCCCCGGCACTTCCCGGCACCCCACACACCCCACTGGTTGCGCGCACGCACGCAACGTGTCACAGTTGGTGCAGCGGCGGAGCTGTGCCCGACACCGGGTACCGGCCCCGCCGTTTCGCGTAGAGCCGTAGAAGTCACAGGGCTCCCCACTCCCCTACGCGACCCCGCCCGCCCCTCAAGAAGGGAGGCCGCACCTTGGCCGATCCAACGGTCACCTTCCCCGACGTCGAACAACTCGTCGTCGACTTCCTGACCGACCGCACCGAACTCGCCGCCGCCACCGTGGACAACGTTCCGCCCTCCGGATTCGACGGCACCCAGCAGGTCGTCCTGGTCTCCCGCGCCGGCGGAGCCTGGATCGACGACCAGCACCTGGACCAGCCCCTCGTCGACTTCGAGGTGTACGGCCCGACGAAGACCAGCGCCCACACCCTGGCCCTCTCGGTCCGCTCGGCGCTGCTCGCGCTGCGCGGCGCGACGTACGGAACGGCGTACGTCTCGGACGTCGTCGAGGCGGACGGACCGCGCTGGCTGCCCGACTGGAACCGGTCGGCGGCCAACCGCTACTACTCCACGGTGCGGCTGCACATCCGCCCCACCGCCTGAGCGCACCCGCGCTTCCCCTGATCAAGGCCCTGCCGTCCGGCGGGGCCTTCGCCATATCCGCACCTACCCCACACCCAGGCGCATATCAACGCGCCACCCCTTAGAAGGAGTTACCCATGGCAGGCAACAACGCCAGCGAGATCCGCGTCGCCGGAGCCGGTCGCATCCTGGTCGCCCCGGTCGGTACGACCGCGCCGACCGACGTCACCACCGCCTGGGCGGCCGGCTGGAAGGACCTCGGTTACACCTCGGTGGACGGCATCAAGCTGTCGAAGAAGGACAAGCTGGACCCGGTCGAGACCTGGCAGTCGGTCTCCCCGGCCCGCTTCATCTACTCGGACCGCGACCTGACCCTGAAGTTCCAGATGCTCCAGCTCAACGAGGACACGCTGCCCTTCTTCATGGGCGGCGACGCGACCGCGGAGACGGCCACCAGCTCCGGGATCTACAAGTACGACCTGTCCTCCGAGCCGAAGTTCAACGAGAAGGCCCTGGGCGTCGAGTTCACCGACGGTTCGGCCATCACGTACCGCTTCATCGTCGCCCGAGGCCAGGTCACCGAGACCGAGGAGCTGTCGCTCACCCGCACCGCCTCGATCAAGCTCGGCGTCACCTTCACCGCGCTCGCGGTCGACAGCACCAAGCCACTGGCGACCTTCCTGATGAAGGACCCGGCGTACAGCACCGCCTCCTGACCCACCCCTGATCCACCCCTCCGGGCAGAGCGGGCAAGGCCGGGACCCCCCGGCCCTGCCCGCCCCCCATCCCCCCATCCCCCCATCCCCCCATCCCCCCATCCCCTCCTCCCTTCCCCCTTCTCCATCCTCATCTCCCCTGCCACCCAAAGGAGTTGCTCCATGGCAAGTTTCGACGTCAGCGCCGCGCGCGCTCAGCGTCAGGAGGCGCTCGGCCGCGCCTGGTCCTTCACCATCGAGGAGGACACCTTCACGCTCCCGACCGAGCTGACCCGCAAGACCGCGCGCACTCTGCGCGAGCTGGACGACAACGACGTGGACGGACTGCTGCGCGCGCTCATGGGCGACGCCCAGTTCGCGCGCTTCGACCGCCACGAGGTCACGATGCAGGACATCGCGGCGATCATGGAGGCGTACGGCAAGGAGACGGGGCTGGGCCTGGGGGAAGGCTGAGCCTCGGCGAGTTCGTGGACGAACACGCCGAGGCCCTTGAGGCTGACCTGCTCCGCCACTACGGCGTGGACCTGCTCGACTGGCACCGCGGCCGGCTCTCCTCCCGCCGGCTCGCGGTGCTCGTCAAGCACCTGCCACGCGACAGCGCGACCTTGGGCGGCATCCACGGCGAGGCGGCGCAGTGGTCGGTCACCGACTACCTGCTGGCCTCGGCCGTCGACCAACTCGCCGAGGCGAACTGGATGTTCGCGACGGTCAACCGGGACGAGGACGCGGACCCGCTGGACTACCCGAAGCCGGTGCCGCGCCCGGGAACACACGCCCCGACCCCCGCACCTGGGCCCTCGGCAACCCCGCCGGACACCCGGACGGAACAGAACCCGAGCGCCGTCGAACTCGCCCAGTTCTTCTCGTGAACCCCTCGCATCCCTTCCCTTGAAAACCTTCCCGTACCGAGGAGTTGGACCCCACCAGTGACCTACTACACCCCACTCAACGGCCTCCCCTACCCGGCGCCCACGGACACCGCCGACCTCCCTCTCCATCTCCAGTCCCTGGCCGAGGGCATCGACGCCCGCACGGTCCTGCGGTACGCCACCGCCGCCGCGCGCGACGCCGCCGTCACCACCCCGGCAGCCGGCATGGTCGCCTGGCTCACCACACCCGGCACGCTCAGCTACTACACCGGGTCAGCCTGGGTGGCCCTCGGCGCCTGGAACTCGTACACCCCGGTATGGACGGCCGCTCTGACAGCCCCGGCGATCGGCAACGGCACGCTCACGGGCCGGTACGCGGTGGTCGGCAAGGTCTGCCACTTCACGGCATTCGCCGCGTTCGGATCCACGACGACGTACGGAAGCGGCGGCTACTCCCTCAGCCTCCCCGTCGCCACCGGCCCGACAGGCGGGCTGATCCAGTTCAACGGCATGGCGCTCAGCGGAGGAGGCCGCGGGCAGATCACCTGCATGCCCTCCGGCACTGGCGGGGCCACCACCTACACCCTGTGGGGCCAGGGCACGACCACGTCCTCCGCGATCGCTCAGATCGGCAGCGGCGGGCTGTTCGGTACGGCCTTCGCCGACGGCAGCTTCATCCGGGTCAACGGGACGTACGAGGTGGCCTGACCGGCCCGTTTTCTCCCCTGCCACTCACAGGCGACTCAGGTAGGATCCTGAAGAGTTATCGCTCATACGTTCGATTCAGGAGTTCGGCAGAGAGACGGCAGTACGGCCACCGGTCGAGAACTCGGCCGGCACGGAGGGGTGGGGTTGCATGACGAAGGACGACGACGGCATGGCACAGGGCGGCGGCGAACAACTCGGCACCGCCGAGCTACGGCGAGTACTCACCGGACAACTGGGGTACGCCCTTCCGGCGGACCTGGTGATCACGACACGGGCCGAGATCGAGACCCGGGAGTTCACGGCGTACGGGCAGGGCTGGCGCGACCACGTGGAACACGCGGCGCACCGCGCCAAGGCCGCCCGCACCGCCGGCGACCAGGAGGGGAAGATCCTGCCCTTCCCCCACCAACGACAGCCCTCACCCGCATCAACGGGGCACTCGGCCTGGCACTCGACCGGACATCCGGTCCCGCCCGGTGACGAACCCTCGTAGCAGCCCACTCCAGCGGATCAGCAAACGAATTCAGTGTCAGTAGTCGAGTGGATCCCGGCGGTCCCTCCGCCGGGATCCACCATCATCAGTCCTGGGGATCGTCGACGAACTCGGGAAGGATCAGCACCACAGTAGGGAGCTGACCTGCATAGTTGGGTGTTAAGGGATTGCCGGAAGAAGCTTTGGCAGTTGCGGGAGCGAGGGGTAAAGGAGGTGTATGCGCGACCGGCGGAAGCACAGCGCAGCCCGCGCCACAATGCATTACGGGCCAGACAGCAGGTAAAAACATGCGGTCGGCGGGCAGTTGAGAAGTTGATCACAGGCAAGCCGTGCCCACCGCCCCGCAGTCACCTCAGTACAGCCGTCGTCCTGTCGCCACATCGGCGCAGTACAGCCGAACCTCGGTCCCTTTCCCACTCCGAGCCCGAAAGAGCACACGGTCGTCGCCAAGTGGCACCGGACCGTCACTGAGACTGAGGATGTCGGTCGCCGCAGCCCACAACACGCGACCGTCCCGGATCACTGACACCGCCTCCGTATCCCACCCGAGCACGTATCCCGGCCCGGCAGTGATGTTCAAGGGCCTCCGCACGGACCGCCCATCCGGGGCTGCCAACGTCAACCGCCGCAGGCCACGACGCGGGCCGACCTGCGCGGCGTACACCTTGTGGCGCCAGGTGCGCACGTACACCCAGTCACCGACACACACCGCCTCGCGGAGGGTACTCAGGCGCCAACGGCCCAGCCGCCAACTTCCCAGGGACTGGGCCTGGTCCAGACCCGTATAGGCGAAGAGCCGAACCCTGCGCCCGAAAGACTCGGAGAGCAACGCCCGGCCTCCGTCGACGAGAGCAGACCGGCTCCAGAAGTGCTTCATGGCCTTCCGGTGGGGGAACCGGGTCTCGGAGAGTTTCTTACCGGTGTCCGAGGCTTGCACGGCAAGGGTGTTGAGAAAACTGCCCCAGCTGAGGAAGACGGCCGCGTCCTCGGTCTCTCCGTGCTGGCCGACCAGGTGGCCGACTCCCCCGTCCCAGATCTCCTCACCGCTACGGGCATCCAGTGCCCGGAAGCCTCCGGCGTCCAGGATCACCCGCTCCCCGCGCACGACGAGCCCGTTGATCCGCGTGAACTCGTCCTCCCACAGCGTCTCGCCGGTGAGCGCGTCGACGCCGGCGATCGCCCCGCGTTCCTCGTCACTGTCGTTCCACAGGACGAGAGTCGAGTCGCCCACGCCGACGACCCGATGCAGCGGGCTCTTTCGGCGCGTCCACCGCACCTCGCCGGTAGCCGCCTCCAGCGCAGTGAACCCACTGCGCTCCCGCTCCCGCCCGACAGGAACCACAACCACCTCGCCGGCACCGACCAACCGCCTCGGCGACGCCTTCGCGATCTCGACACTGCACCACCGCACCTGCCCACTGCCGGCATCGAGAGCCGCGATCCGCCCACCCGGCACTCCCACATACACAGCCCCGCCCACCACAACAGGCTGCTCCAGCTCACCGCCCACGGCCCGCAGGGTCCACAACCACCCGTCCGAATCCGCGTTGACGGTCAACGGCACTCTGCCATCGGCCACTTCAGCCCCCATGAATCCCCACTCGCAGAACCCGCGCCCCCTGCACCACGACTGGCACACTATCTCCCTCGCCAGTACACGCCGTTGTGGATGCACGAGAACGACGTCACTGTGCACTTCCTCTATCTCCTCCCGGAGGGCACCCGGCATCACGCGGAGTCGACTCCCACGTCATCCGTTTCCCTGGCACCGGGGGCACCACTCTTCGTCGTCCATGACCCGATGTCACCGACCACGGCAGAACTGGTGGATCACCTGGCGTCGGCCGGCCAGTATCACCAAAGCCCATCCACAACACCGCCCGCACAACCCCGAAACGATCGCTCCGGAATCAAGCCGATGGATCCGGGTTCAGTAGGTCAGATAAAGAAGAAAAACCGTCACCACAATCGCCTCCAGCAAGATGCCCCACCAGAGAGAAGCCCACGCCTCGGAACGAGAATCCAGCTCTCGCCGACTGCGAACCCTCCGCCACGGAGAACTGGGGTCGTACACCAGCAGAGCCTCTTCCCCAGGTGTACCCCAGACACTGCCGCTGAGTGGAGAGATATAGATGATCCGATCTCCTGAGTGCGTCGAGAATTCAAAGCTGGTCGAGTATCGCCCCTCCGAAGTTGAGACGTTCCGACATCGCCCTATGGTTTCCTCGCCAGACCGCCTCAATCTTCGGTCAACCCACAGAGGAATCATTCCAAACCAGAACAAAAAGGGAATCGGAAAGATTACTAGACAGAAGCAGACCCACCCCAGAGCATCCATTCGATGATCGTGACATACATCACCGCTGGGCGACAAGCCCAGCTTATGGATTGGAGATGGAAGTGGCAGCAACAGCTGGGACTGGCAGCAATGAAAGCGTCGGATATCTCTGGACGAAGGACGAAGCCGACAAGTTCAAACATAAGCTTAATGGACTCAGCACTTCGGTAGACATCCTAAAGATAGCAGCCGGGGTAGCAGCTATCGGATTCACTCCGCTCAAAATCGACGCAGCGATCCTCAAGGTGGACGAGAAGGGGATAGTGTTCGGCGGCGTCCAGAAGTGGACATGGCGCCATGCGCGCGACGAAAAGGCGAAACTTGAGGCTGCTGACAAAAAGCTGCTCAAGTTGGACCAGCAGACGGAAAAGGCGGCCGAGGATGCGAAGCGCGCCATAACCATGGCGCAACGGCTCCAGAGCAACGCAGGAGAAACAGGCAACTGGGCGACCGATGCGGAGATGAAGCGCGCCGAAAAATCCCAGAAGAAGGCTGGCGAAACTTTCAAAGAAACAGTGGACGTGTATCGATCCATCACGAAAATGGCACACGATGCGGAAGAGAAAAAGAAGGCTACGGAAGATCAACGCAAGAGAGTGGAACAGTCACTTGGCGCCATGAGCTCAAAGATCGACGGACTTCGAGTCAAATTGCGGGAGCTGGATTCAGCAATATCCTGATCACCTTCCGAAAAATTCGCTAAAGGGAGTCTCTGTGAGCATTAATTCATCGTTCAGCAAGGCCACGGAAACCATCCATCGTTTTCGTGACGCAATAAGCCGCACAAGCAACGCCGTGCCCGGTATTCAGCAGGCTTCGCAGAAGGCGAGCTCTGCCGTCGGTAACTTGCGCACCGCGGCCGACAAAAGCAATACAGCCCTCGGCAGGCTAAAATCTTCCGCCGCTCAGGGCAGCGACGGCATCGCCAGAATCAAGACAGCCGCAACAAACGCCGACGGCGGCCTAGGCAAGGCCCGTACCGGCTCCGACAAGCTCAAGTCCTCCCTCGACAAGCTCAAGTCCGCCGCCAAGGGCGCCCACGGCGAGCTGAAGACCGTCAAGGCGCAGGCCGACGCCGTGGAGAAGTCCGTAGGCAAGGCAGCCAAGAACGCCGATACCGGCGGGAAGTCCATGGGCAACCTCGGCAAGGGCCTCAAGGGCGCATCCCTGGCCCAGAAGGGGCTCAACCTCGCGATGGCGGCGAGCCCGTTCGGGCTGCTGATGACGCTGCTCACGCCGCTCATCGCCCAGTTCGTCAACATGGACAAGATCACCGCGGTCCTGCGCAAGGGCTTCGAGATCGCCATGAAGCACATCGGCTCGGCGCTCGGCTCGCTGGTGAAGAACGCGGGGCCGCTGCTGAAGGGCCTCGGCAACGCCTTGCTCTCACCGTGGACCGGCCTCGCCATGGCGCTGAACTCCCTGTTCGGCATCCTGGCCGGCATCCGCATCGAGATCCCCGACTGGGTGCCCAAGTACGGCGGTCGCGGCTTCTCCTTCCCCCGCCTGAGTGTCCCGGTCCCGCGCCTCGCCACGGGTGGCGTGGTCCAGGCCCGCCACGGCGGCACCCTCGCCCTCCTCGGTGAGGCCGGCGAGCACGAGGCCGTCATCCCGCTGTCCAAGCTCGACCGGATGATCGGCTCCGGCAGCGGGCTGCGCAACCTCACCGCTGCCGTGGAGAAGCTGGCCGCCCGCCCCGTCGTCGTACAGGTCGACTCACAGGAGATCGCCCGAGCCGTGTTCCTGGGACAACGACAGCTCGCCCGCCGGTAGTTCACGCCGCCCCACCCCGCTCCCTCACCGCCCCCACCCTTCAGTCGACGGCTCACCCGCCGCCGGCTTTTTTCATGCCCTCGAACACCCGCGCGCCTCCACACCCGTATACCCGCGCATGCCGCGCATCCCCGCGCACGCCCCACCACCACCACCACCCACCCACCCACCCACCGCCCACCCCAGGAGCCCCCATGGGAAACCTCTGGATCGGCCCACCCGGCTCGATGACCGAGATCGACCAGGCCGCCAAGTCCTTCGACCGCACCGCCGACCTCGGCATCAGCGAGTTCAAGTCGCTCGGCGGCCGAGTCACCCTCACCCGCACCCTCGCCCCCGTTCGCCGCCTCAAGCTGGCCTGGGACCTGCTCGCCCCGGCGCACGCCCGCGCCCTGGACCGCATCGCCCGCCGTGTCGACGGCTCCCGGACGGTGTTCGTCGTCGACCCCGCCGCCGGGAACGTCCTGAGCCCCGGCCAGGCCGCCGGACTCGGCGCCGTCGGGGCCACCGGCATCACCGGCCTCACCCAATGGTTCAAGACGACGACGGGAACGGTCGCCGAGAGCACCACCGCCCCCGGCACCTTCCTGTTCACCGCCGTCGACACCACCGGCTCCGTCGCCTGGCGCTGCGTCGGCACCGGGGGCAACTTCCCCGTCTCCCCCGGCCTCCAGGTGTCCTTCCGCGCCCCCACCGCGATCGCGGCGCTCAGCACCGTCAGCGTCGGCATCGACTTCAAGAAGTCCGACGGCACCTACATCAGTTCCGACACCAACACCGCGGGCGCCCTCGTCTCCGCCACCGCCCCGGCGACCGCCGCCTACGCCACCCCGACCGCCAAACCGGGTACCGCCGGGACCTACTCCCTCGCCGGCGCCTGCCTCACCTACGGCGGCACGGCGGAGAACGGCGTCCCCGGCGACGGTCTCCCCCCGATGTCCGTCACCAACTACAGCGACACCCCCGGCCGCCCGCTCCCCTACCGCAGCATCGGCCTCGACCTCGTGGAGGTGTCCGGTGCAGCAGGCTGACGACGCCACCGAGACCGCGCTCGCGGCCGGCGAACGGACCACCACGCACACCACCCGGCTCGGCGGCCAGGACGTCTCCGCGCAGGTGCAGTCCTGGCAGCTGGAGCGGTCGTACGCCACCGATCTGCCCGCCGCGATGCGTGCGTTCTCCGGATCCTCCGCCGCGCAACTTCAGGTCCAGCTCTCCGGTACGGGAGGCAAGTCGGCACCCGAGCTCTACTCACCCTGGGCCGCGCGCACCACCGGCGACATCGCGCGCCCCGGACAGTCCGTCGTCCACGAAAACGGCGTGGGAACCGCGGAGAAGCTGCCCGCCTTCCGCGGGACGGTCCGCTCCCGCTCCGCCGCCTCCGGAACGGACTCCGTGCAGATCACCGCCCTCGACGGGGCGGAGCGGCTGCGCGGGCCCGCCGTACTTCCGAAGCCGTACGCGGGATTCAACTACGGCTACCCGGTGTCGTCCGCGACCTGGTGCGTGTCCGAACTGCTGCGCCAGGGCGGCCTGTACGCCTGCCCGCCGGCCCGTTACCCGGACTTCGAGGACGGCAAGCCGATCACCCTCGTGTACGCCACGCTGCACGGCGGCTTCAGCACGCCGTACGGCCAGCCGGAGACCCTGCCCGACCCGGACACGTACGTCTTCAGCCGCCAGGGCGCGCCGCACGAGATGGCGTTCGTACCCAAGCAGAAGCAGACGAAGGTGAGTTGGTTCCCGCGCAGCCGCGTCACCGTGCCGGGCAGCGCCACCGTGTCGACCAGTCGGCTCTTCGCCGAGGTGTGGGTCAACAACGCGGTCTCGTACGGCGACCTCGACGGCACCGCCGAGGCCCCCGCCAACAACGACCAGGTCGTCCTCCAGCTGGAGCTGAACCGCAACGGGTCGACCACCGGCCATCTCAAGCTGGAGGCCGATTTCGCCGAGGGCTGGGTGCGGCTCGCCTCCATCGACTCGGCCGTCGGCGGCTGGTTCCAGCAGTGGTCCTGGAGCGACAACCCGTTCCTGAAGGGTGTCCTCGGCCTGCGGGGTGTCTGGCACCTCGGTGCCCACTTCAACTGCACGTCGACCGGCACCACTGTCCAGCCCCAGCTGACCGCTCCCGACGGCACACAGCTCCGGCCCGATCCGTCCACCTTGACGGAGGACTCCGCCATACAGAAGGCGGCCGAGCTCCACCAGGTCACCCTCATCACCGACATGCCCACCGAGTGCGTCCAGGTGACGAGCGGGCTGGCAGCCATGCCGACCCCGGCCGAGTTCGCCCAGACCGGCTGGACCAAGAGCGTCGAACTCGACGACGTGATCCTGCCGTTGTACGCCGTACCCCGGGTCAGCGGGTCACAGTGGGAGGTGATCTCGCAGATCGCCAAGGCGAGTATGTCGACCGCCGAGCTCGACGAGCGCGGTGTCTTCCACTGGCGCAACTACACCCGCTTCACCACGAAGCCGACGACCGCCGATCTCACCCTCACCAGTGTCCGCGAGATCGCGTCCCTGACCGCCACCGAGGAGATCGACGCCTGCCGCAACTACTGTGTCCAGCCGTACAAGGACTGGACGGGGATCAGGTCCGCGACGGGCACGACACTCAAGGACGAGAACGTCCGGACCATCCCGGGCAATGCGACGACCACCGTCACGTACCTGATGTCGGACGACGAGTACGACGTCAGCCCCCCCCCTCCACCGACGACGACACCGGCGCCACCCCGGGCACGAACGTCCGCTTCGCCACCACGGCGGCCGGGACCACCGCGGTCAAAGGAGCCGTGGACCTCATGGTCCGCCGTGAGGACGGCTACCTGGTGGTCCGCTTCACCAACCGCAAGGCGGCCACGCTCTACACGGCGACGACCGCCGGCAAGGCGTCGTTCTACCTGGAGACGCTGAAGCCGACCGCCGACCCGGTGGAGCGGAACGCCGTCGCGCTGCTCAAGGACACCGTCAACGACAAGGACGGAGTCGCCAGCGAGAAGTACTACGGCCGCCAGGAGTACACCGCCGAGTCCACCGACTGGGTCCAGAACGCGGCCGGCGCGGCAGCCCTCGCCCAGGCGATGCGCGCCGCGGGAGTCCTGCCGGTCCCGGTGATCGGCGACGTCGAGGTGCTGTACGACCCGCGCATCCAACTGGGCGATGTCGTACGGGTGGTGGACTCGTCCGGCGCCACGCTCGACACCCTCGCCTGGGTCGTCGGCATCCGGACCGGCGCCACGCCCGACGGCGGCGTCCAGCAGACACTGACCCTGCGCGCCATCAAGCCCGTTCCCGACCCGGCCGACTTCGAGCTGGCCCCGGACGCGCCGAGCGACCCCGCGCCGGTGACGTATGCCACGTACGCCTCCGTCACGAGCACCTTCGCGACCCTCGCCGCACTCACCGCGTCAGGACTGACCTGGGGCGAGATCAAGGAGTCCGCGCATGTCTGAGACCAGCACGGAGACCGTGCCCGTCGTGCTGGCGGAGGAGCAGCTCCTTCAGCTGGCCACCGCCGTCGCCACGAGCCTCACCGCGTACTTCGAGGCGAAGGAGGAGGAGAAGTCGGTAGTGGTCGTCACTCCGGTGGAGGTGACCGTCACGGAGACCGTCACAGTCGAGGAACCCGCGGACGGCGGCACCGGCGAGACATCCACCGAGACGGACACGGGCACGGACACGGGCACGGGCTGACCTCCGCCGACCCACGCACAGGACCTCACCACCCACGCACAGGACCTCACCACCCACGCGCACGTAAGGAACCCCCATGCCCACTCCCCTCTCCGCGACGGCCTTCGCCGCCGCTCTGCGGGCCGAGAACGTCACCCTCAAGGAACACGGCACCTGGTCCACCCACAACCGCGACAGTGTCGGTTCCTGGGGCCCGGCCCAGGGCGTGATGCTGCACCACACCGCCGGCACCAACAGCGTCGCGCTCTGCCGCACCGGCCGCTCCGACCTGCCGGGTCCGCTGTGCGTCGCCGTCATAGCGAAGGACGGCACGGTCCACCTGGTCGGCTACGGCCGGACGAACCACGCGGGCCTCGGCTCCCGGGCCGTCTACGACGCCGTACGCGCGAGTACCGCGCTGCCCGCCAGGCCGGGGGCCGACGCCGTCGACGGCAACGCCCACTTCTACGGCTTCGAGATCGAGAACCTCGGCAACGGCCGGGACCCTTACCCGGCAGTCCAGTTGGAGGCCGTGGAAAAGGTCGCCGCCGCGGTCTGCCGGGCGCACGGCTGGGACGCGGACCGCGTCATCGCTCACAAGGAGTGGACGACGCGCAAGATCGACCCGAGCTTCTCGATGGCGGCGATGCGCACCCGGATCGCCGACCGACTCGGCACGAAACCGACGGGCTCCACGGGCTCCACGGGTTCCACCACCTCGGCCACCCCGAAGTACCACCCCTTCCCCGGCACCCCCTGGTTCAAGAACACCCCCAGGTCCCCCGTCGTCACAGCGATGGGCAAGCGCCTGGTAGCCGTCGGCTGTTCCGCCTACGCGTCCGGCCCCGGCCCCCAGTGGACCGCGGCCGACAAGGCGTCGTACGCGAAGTGGCAGCGCAAGCTCGGCTACACGGGCTCCGCAGCCGACGGCTGGCCGGGCGCGAAGTCCTGGGCGGCGCTGAAGGTCCCGTACAGCTCCTGACCGCCCGGAATTGTGAGGTTTCACCATGTCAGAGGCCGCCAAGCGGACCCTCCGCACTGTTTTGCAAACCGCTGTCGGCCTGTGCGTCCTGCTGCCGACGATCATCGACGCGGCCGGGCTCCCCCACACCCTGCCCCGGGTCGCGGGGGCACTGGGCGTGGCCGCGGGCCTGACCCGCGTCATGGCGCTGCCGGGTGCACAGGCCCTGCTGCCCGCGTGGCTGCGCACGGACACCCCGGCCGGTGAAAGGAGCGACACGTGAACGAACCCGCCACCGCACTCTCCGACCCGGCCGCCGTAGCCCTCGAACTGGAGCGGCTGCGTGGCACCGTCGAGGCCGGGTTCGCCCGGGTCGACGGATCGCTCGCCCTGCTGGTGCAGCGCAGCGACCAGACCGACAAACAGCTCGCCGACCACGAGCACCGACTGGACACCCTGGAGCGTTCCCGCTGGCCGCTCGCCAGCATCGGCGCCCTGGCGGGCATGGCCACGGTGGCCGTCGCGGCCTGGGAACTGACCGCCCGCTGACGCCCGCTGAACACGCCGAAGGGCGGCCACCCCGTACGAAACGGAGTGGCCGCCCTTCAGCAGACGTACGCCTTACTGGTTGTACGGACCGTAGTCGTAGTCCTCCAGCGGAACGGCCTGGCCGGAGCCCGTGCCGAACGGCGAGTAGTCGATGTCGTCGTAGCCGACGGCCGAGTACATCGCGGCCTTCGCTTCCTCGGTCGGCTCCACCCGGATGTTGCGGTAACGGGACAGACCCGTACCGGCCGGGATGAGCTTACCGATGATGACGTTCTCCTTGAGGCCGATGAGGCTGTCGGACTTGGCGTTGATCGCCGCATCCGTCAGGACTCGGGTCGTCTCCTGGAAGGAGGCGGCCGACAGCCAGGACTCCGTCGCCAGCGAGGCCTTGGTGATACCCATCAGCTGCGGACGGCCGGAGGCCGGGTGGCCGCCTTCCTGGACCACACGACGGTTCTCGGTCTCGAACTTGCCACGCTCGACCAGCTCGCCGGGCAGCAGCTCGGCGTCGCCGGACTCGATGATCGTCACCCGGCGGAGCATCTGCCGGATGATGATCTCGATGTGCTTGTCGTGGATCGACACACCCTGCGAGTTGTAGACCTTCTGGACCTCGCCGACCAGGTGGACCTGGACCGCGCGCTGACCGAGGATCCGCAGCACGTCGTGCGGGTTGGTGGCACCGAAGGTGAGCTTCTGGCCCACCTCGACGTGGTCACCCTCACGCACCATGACCTTGGCGCGCTTCGAGATCGGGAACGCCGTCTCGTCGCTGCCGTCGTCCGGGGTGATGACGATCTTCTTGGTCTTCTCGGTCTCCTCGATACGGACGCGGCCGGCCGCCTCCGAGATCGGGGCGACACCCTTGGGCGTACGAGCTTCGAAGAGCTCGACGACACGGGGCAGACCCTGGGTGATGTCGTCACCGGCCACACCACCGGTGTGGAAGGTACGCATCGTCAGCTGGGTACCGGGCTCACCGATGGACTGGGCGGCGATGATGCCGACCGCCTCACCGATGTCGACCAGCTTGCCGGTGGCCAGCGAGCGGCCGTAGCACATGGCGCAGGTGCCGACGGCGGACTCGCAGGTCAGGACCGAGCGGGTCTTGACCTCCTCGACACCGTGCTTGACCAGCTCGTCGATGAGGACGTCACCGAGGTCGGTGTTGGCCGGGGCCAGCACACGTCCGTCGATGGTGATGTCCTCGGCCAGCGCACGGGCGTACACCGACGTCTCGACGTTCTCGGTCTTGCGCAGCACGCCGGCCTCGTCGCGCTCGGCGATGGCCAGCTTGAGGCCACGGTCGGTGCCGCAGTCCTCCTCGCGGATGATGACGTCCTGCGAGACGTCCACCAGACGACGGGTGAGGTAACCCGAGTCGGCGGTACGCAGGGCGGTGTCGGCGAGACCCTTACGGGCACCGTGAGTCGAGATGAAGTACTCCAGCACCGACAGGCCCTCACGGAAGGAGGCCTTGATCGGACGCGGGATCGTCTCGTTCTTGGCGTTCGACACCAGACCACGCATACCGGCGATCTGCCGCATCTGCATCATGTTTCCTCGGGCACCCGAGTCAACCATCATGAAGATGGGGTTCGTCTTGGGGAAGTTCGCGTTCATCGCCTCGGCGACCTCGTTGGTCGCCTTGGTCCAGATCGCGATGAGCTCCTGCGTGCGCTCGTCCTTGGTGATCAGACCGCGCTCGTACTGCTTCTGGACCTTCTCGTCCATCGCCTCG
This sequence comes from Streptomyces sp. GQFP, assembly GCF_021545335.1. Taxonomy (GTDB): domain Bacteria; phylum Actinomycetota; class Actinomycetes; order Streptomycetales; family Streptomycetaceae; genus Streptomyces. Next base: position 3,776,810 of record NZ_CP089312.1, read on the forward strand.
TAGCCCTTGACGATCTCCTTCTTCGCCTCGGGAACGACGACGTCGGAGATGGCCACGGTGACACCGGAGCGGGTCGCCCAGAAGAAGCCGGCCGCCTTCAGGTTGTCGAGCGTCGCCGCCACGATGACCTTGGGGTAGCGCTCGGCGAGGTCGTTGACGATCTCGGAGAGCTGCTTCTTGCCGACCGAGTAGTCGACGAACGGGTAGTCCTCGGGCAGCAGCTCGTTGAAGAGCGCGCGGCCCAGCGTGGTGCGCAGACGGAACGAGTCCCCCTGCTGCCACTCAGGCTCGCCCTCCTCGCGGGCCGGCGGGGTCCAGCCGCGCGGCGGGATGGTGCCCACCGGGAAGCGGATGTCGACGGCCGACTGGAGCGCCAGCTCACCGGCGTCGAACGCCATGATCGCCTCGGCCGAGGAGCCGAACGCGCGGCCCTCACCCTTGACGTCACGCAGTTCACCATCGGTGGTGAGGAAGAACAGACCAAGAACCATGTCCTGGGTCGGCATGGTGACCGGACGGCCATCAGCCGGCTTCAGGATGTTGTTCGAGGACAGCATCAGGATGCGGGCCTCGGCCTGCGCCTCCGCGGAGAGCGGCAGGTGGACGGCCATCTGGTCACCGTCGAAGTCCGCGTTGAACGCGGTGCAGACGAGCGGGTGGATCTGGATGGCCTTGCCCTCGACCAGCTGCGGCTCGAAGGCCTGGATGCCGAGGCGGTGCAGCGTGGGCGCACGGTTCAGCAGAACCGGGTGCTCAGCGATGACCTCTTCGAGAACGTCGTACACGACGGTACGGCCGCGCTCGACCATCCTCTTCGCGCTCTTGATGTTCTGAGCGTGGTTGAGGTCGACCAGCCGCTTCATGACGAACGGCTTGAACAGCTCCAGCGCCATCGCCTTCGGCAGACCGCACTGGTGCAGCTTCAGCTGCGGACCGACGACGATCACGGAACGCGCGGAGTAGTCCACACGCTTGCCGAGCAGGTTCTGACGGAATCGACCCTGCTTGCCCTTGAGCATGTCGCTCAGGGACTTCAACGGGCGGTTACCGGGACCGGTGACCGGACGGCCACGACGACCGTTGTCGAACAGCGCGTCAACGGCCTCCTGAAGCATGCGCTTCTCGTTGTTGACGATGATCTCGGGAGCACCGAGGTCGAGAAGCCGCTTCAGACGGTTGTTCCGGTTGATCACACGGCGGTACAGGTCGTTCAGGTCGGAGGTCGCGAAGCGGCCACCGTCCAGCTGCACCATCGGGCGAAGGTCCGGCGGGATGACCGGGACGCAGTCGAGAACCATGCCCTTGGGGCTGTTGGAGGTCTGCAGGAACGCAGACACGACCTTCAGCCGCTTCAGCGCACGGGTCTTCTTCTGGCCCTTGCCGGTACGGATGATCTCGCGGAGGCGCTCGGCCTCCTCCTCCAGGTCGAAGGACTCCAGGCGCTTCTGCAGCGCCGCGGCACCCATCGAACCGTCGAAGTAGGTCCCGAAGCGGTCGCGCAGCTCGCGGTAGAGCAGCTCGTCGCCCTCCAGGTCCTGGACCTTGAGGTTCTTGAACCGGGTCCACACCTCGTCGAGGCGGTCGATCTCGCGCTGCGAACGGTCCCGCAGCTGCTTCATCTCCCGCTCGGCACCTTCGCGCACCTTGCGGCGTACGTCGGCCTTGGCGCCCTCGGCCTCCAGCTCGCCCAGGTCGCTCTCGAGCTTCTTGGCGCGGGCTTCGAGGTCGGAGTCACGCCGGTTCTCGATCTGCTGCCGCTCGACCGAGACATGCGCCTCCAGCGAGGGCAGGTCACGGGTACGACGCTCGTCGTCGACGTACGTGATCATGTACGCCGCGAAGTAGATGACCTTCTCGAGGTCCTTCGGGGCGAGGTCGAGCAGGTAGCCCAGACGCGACGGAACGCCCTTGAAGTACCAGATGTGGGTGACGGGAGCGGCCAGCTCGATGTGGCCCATCCGCTCACGGCGCACCTTGGCGCGAGTGACCTCGACGCCACAGCGCTCACAGATGATGCCCTTGAAGCGGACACGCTTGTACTTGCCGCAGTAGCACTCCCAGTCCCGGGTCGGACCGAAGATCTTCTCGCAGAAGAGTCCGTCCTTTTCGGGCTTGAGCGTGCGGTAGTTGATCGTCTCGGGCTTCTTGACCTCGCCGTGGCTCCACTGACGGATGTCGTCAGCGGTGGCCAGACCGATCCGGAGCTCGTCGAAGAAGTTGACGTCGAGCACTATGCGTCAATCCCTCTCAGGGTTGTAAGTCATGGGGTCTGATACGGGGGTCCTGGGGCCGGAGGCCTTCATGGTGAAGGCCTCCGAACTCCCGTCAGACCTCTTCGACGCTGCTCGGCTCACGCCGGGACAGGTCGATGCCGAGCTCCTCCGCCGCGCGGAAGACGTCCTCGTCGGTGTCACGCATTTCGATGGACATACCGTCACTGGACAGCACCTCCACGTTGAGGCAGAGAGACTGCATCTCCTTGATGAGCACCTTGAAGGACTCGGGGATGCCGGGCTCGGGGATGTTCTCGCCCTTGACGATGGCCTCGTAGACCTTCACGCGGCCGGTGACGTCGTCGGACTTGATGGTCAGCAGCTCCTGGAGGGCGTACGCGGCGCCATAAGCCTCCAGCGCCCACACCTCCATCTCTCCGAAGCGCTGGCCACCGAACTGGGCCTTACCACCCAGCGGCTGCTGGGTGATCATCGAGTACGGACCGGTCGAACGCGCATGCAGCTTGTCGTCGACCAGGTGGTGGAGCTTGAGGATGTACATGTAGCCGACCGAGATCGGCTCCGGGAACGGCTCGCCGGAGCGGCCGTCGAACAGCGGCGCCTTACCGGTCGGGAGCACCATGCGCTCGCCGTCGCGGTTCGGGATCGTGTGGTTGAGCAGACCGGCCAGCTCGTCCTCACGCGCACCGTCGAAGACGGGGGTGGCGACGTTCGTGCCGGGGGCGACCACGTCGGCCTCGATGGCCTGGAGGCGCTGTGCCCAGTCGTCCGCGAGGCCGGAGACGTCCCAGCCGCGGCTGGCGAGCCAGCCGAGGTGGATCTCCAGGACCTGTCCCGGGTTCATTCGGGACGGGACACCCAGCGGGTTGAGGATGATGTCGACCGGAGTTCCGTCCTCGAGGAACGGCATGTCCTCGATCGGAAGGATCTTCGAGATAACACCCTTGTTGCCGTGGCGGCCGGCGAGCTTGTCACCGTCCGTGATCTTGCGCTTCTGCGCCACGTAGACCCGAACCAGCTGGTTCACGCCCGGCGGCAGCTCGTCGCCCTCTTCACGGTCGAAGACGCGTACGCCGATGACCTTGCCGATCTCGCCGTGCGGCACCTTCAGCGAGGTGTCGCGGACCTCGCGCGCCTTCTCACCGAAGATCGCGCGGAGCAGGCGCTCCTCGGGGGTCAGCTCGGTCTCACCCTTGGGCGTGACCTTGCCGACGAGGATGTCACCGGCGACGACCTCGGCACCGATACGGATGATGCCGCGCTCGTCGAGGTCGGCGAGGACCTCCTCGGAGACGTTCGGGATGTCCCGGGTGATCTCCTCGGGGCCGAGCTTGGTGTCACGGGCGTCGACCTCGTGCTCCTCGATGTGGATCGAGGAGAGGACGTCGTCCTGCACGAGGCGCTGCGACAGGATGATCGCGTCCTCGTAGTTGTGACCCTCCCACGGCATGAAGGCGACGAGCAGGTTCTTGCCCAGCGCCATCTCGCCTTCCTGGGTGGCCGGCCCGTCGGCGAGAACCTGGTTCTCGACGATCCGGTCGCCCTCGTCCACGACAACCTTCTGGTTGACCGAGGTGCCCTGGTTGGAGCGCGAGAACTTCGCGACGCGGTACGTGGTGTACGTACCGTCGTCGTTGGCGACGGTGATGTAGTCCGCGGAGACCTCTTGGACGACACCCGCCTTCTCGGCCTTGATGACGTCGCCGGCGTCGACGGCGCAGCGGTACTCCATGCCCGTACCGACGAGGGGGGCCTCGGCGGTGATCAGCGGCACGGCCTGGCGCATCATGTTCGCGCCCATGAGGGCACGGTTGGCGTCGTCGTGCTCCAGGAAGGGGATCATCGCGGTCGCGACGGACACCATCTGGCGCGGGGAGACGTCCATGTAGTCGACGTCGTCGCCGGGGATGTAGTCGATCTCGCCGCCACGGCGGCGGACGAGAACGCGGGACTCCTCGAAGCGCATGTCCTCGGAGAGGATCGCGTTCGCCTGGGCGATCACGAAGCGGTCTTCTTCGTCGGCGGTCAGGTAGTCGACGTCGTCGGTGACGACACCGTTGACGACCTTGCGGTACGGCGTCTCGACGAAGCCGAACGCGTTGACCCGGCCGTAGGAGGCGAGCGAGCCGATCAGACCGATGTTCGGGCCTTCGGGGGTCTCGATCGGACACATGCGGCCGTAGTGCGAGGGGTGCACGTCACGGACCTCGAAGCCGGCCCGCTCACGGGAGAGACCACCCGGGCCAAGAGCCGACAGACGGCGCTTGTGGGTGAGACCCGACAGCGGGTTGTTCTGGTCCATGAACTGCGACAGCTGGCTGGTGCCGAAGAACTCCTTGATGGAGGCGACGACGGGCCGGATGTTGATCAGGGTCTGCGGCGTGATCGCCTCGACGTCCTGGGTCGTCATGCGCTCACGCACGACTCGCTCCATACGCGCCAGACCCGTACGGACCTGGTTCTGGATGAGCTCGCCGACGTTGCGCAGACGACGGTTGCCGAAGTGGTCGATGTCGTCGGTCTCGACGACGATCGACGTGCCGTTGTCGCCAACGGTCTCGGTCTCACCGGCGTGCAGCTTCACCAGGTACTTGATCGTCGAGATGATGTCCTCGACGGTCAGCACACCGGCGTCCAGCGGGGCCTCGCCGCCCAGCTTCTTGTTGACCTTGTAACGGCCGACCTTGGCGAGGTCGTAGCGCTTCGGGTTGAAGTACAGGTTCTCCAGAAGCGTCTGCGCGGCCTCACGGGTCGGCGGCTCGCCCGGACGGAGCTTGCGGTAGATGTCGAGCAGCGCGTCGTCCTGGCCCTGGGTGTGGTCCTTCTCCAGGGTGGCGCGCATCGACTCGTACTCGCCGAACTCCTCCAGGATCTGCTCGGTCGTCCAGCCGAGAGCCTTGAGGAGGACGGTGACGGACTGCTTGCGCTTGCGGTCGATGCGGACACCGACCATGTCGCGCTTGTCGATCTCCATCTCCAGCCAGGCACCCCGGGAGGGGATCACCTTGGAGGAGAAGATGTCCTTGTCGGACGTCTTGTCGATGGAGGAGTCGAAGTAGACACCCGGCGAACGGACCAGCTGCGACACGACGACACGCTCGGTGCCGTTGATGACGAAGGTGCCCTTGTTGGTCATGAGCGGGAAGTCGCCCATGAAGACCGTCTGGGACTTGATCTCGCCGGTCTCGTTGTTGGTGAACTCGGCCGTGACGAAGAGGGGCGCGGAGTACGTGAAGTCACGCTCCTTGCACTCGTCGATCGAGTTCTTCGGAGGCTCGAAACGGTGGTCGCGGAACGTCAGGGACATCGACCCGGAGAAGTCCTCGATCGGGGAGATCTCCTCGAAGATCTCCTCCAGACCGGACTTGGTGGGGACGTCCTGTCCGCTGTCCAGAGCCGCCTCGACACGAGCCTTCCACGCGGCGTTACCGAGCAGCCAGTCGAAGCTCTCGGTTTGCAGCGCAAGGAGGTTCGGAACCTCGAGGGGCTCCTTGATCTTTGCAAAAGAGATGCGCAGCGGGGCAGTGCTGGCGCCGTTGTTCGTATTCGCGGAGGCAGTGCGCGAGGCGGCCAAGAGGGGGTCCTTCCGAGGGCTCGGACTCACTACGCGCGTACCGGCCCCTCACCGGGGCACAGAGACAGGCGCTCCACTGACCAGCCGTAAAAGGCCAGGTCGGAGAAGGTCCGATCGTCGGTGCTCAAGCGAGGGCATGCCCCTGGTGACGGGCAGGAGGCAGCTAACAGGCAGCGCAAAGGGTCAGTGTAGCCACTAGGCTCACTGATGTCCAGTGCGGGTTTTTGAAGACCCTCGTTGCTCTCAACCCCTGCTGCAAGCCACGCCCTCGATGCACATCGATACTTCCCTCTTCGCCACCGATCCATGCCTCGGATTCGGATCGTTGTGACGACGCGTCCTGAGAATTGCGCGCTACGTGCAGTTCGTCAAGGCCTCCATGCCCCGACCCGGTGCTGTCATCGTCACGTACGGCACGTCACCAGGGGCGTTCGGAGGCACGACGAAGATCACCTTACTCGCCGTCACCACGCCTGCAAGGCAGCCACGACCCGACCCCTCGAACGCCGAAGAGCGACCACCCAGATGGATGATCGCTCTTCACTGCGTCAGCGTTACAGGGCTCTCAGGAGCCCCACGTCAGCTGCCACGAGAGCCCTCAGCGGGCTCCCAAGGGTGTTACTTGACCTCGACGCCCGCGCCGGCGGCCTTGAGGGACTCGGCAGCCTTCTCGGCGGCCTCCTTGGTGACCTTCTCGAGAACGGGCTTCGGGGCGCCGTCCACGAGGTCCTTGGCCTCCTTCAGACCCAGGGAGGTCAGCTCACGCACGACCTTGATGACCTGGATCTTCTTCTCGCCGGCACCCGTGAGGATGACGTCGAACTCGTCCTGCTCGGCCTCGGCCTCGACCGGGGCGCCGGGGGCGGCCGGGCCGGCAACGGCGACGGCCGCGGCGGCGGTGACGTCGAACTTCTCCTCGAACGCCTTCACGAACTCGGAGAGCTCGATGAGGGTGAGGGTCTCGAACTGCGCGAGCAGCTCTTCCTGGGACAGCTTCGTCGCCATGATGGGCGATCCTTCCAGTCAATTCGGCAGGTGCCGATGTACGTGTCGGCGGGCGTACGTTCGGCCCGCGTCGACCACCGCGTCAGGCGGCGGTCAGAGTGCGAGCCGAGTTACTCGGCACCGCCCTGCTCTTCGAGCTTGACGCGAAGCGCCTCCGCGGTGCGGACGAACTTCGACGGCAGCGCCTGGAAGAGCGAGGCAGCCTGAGACTGCTTGCCCTTGAAGGCACCGGCCAGCTTGCTGAGCAGAACCTCGCGGGACTCGAGGTCCGCGAGCTTCTTGATCTCATCGGCGGACAGCGCCTTACCGTCAAGGACACCGCCCTTGATGATGAGGTTCGGGTTGTCCTTGGCGAAGTCACGAAGACCCTTCGCCGACTCCACCGGGTCACCGGTGACGAAGGCGACCGCCGTCGGACCGTTGAACAGGTCGTCGAGCGTAGAGATCCCGGCCTCGTTGGCCGCAATCTTGGTCAGCGTGTTCTTCACCACGGCGTACTGGGCGTTCTCACCGAGCGAACGACGCAGCGTCTTGAGCTGCGCCACGGTGAGACCCCGGTACTCGGTCAGCACGGCGGCGTTCGAGCTGCGGAACTGCTCCGCGAGCTCGGCCACCGCGGCAGCCTTGTCGGGCCTTGCCATAGAGCGTCGGCCTCCTTCCGGGTGATGAGGACCGCTCAGAAGGGGCTGAGGAAAACGAAACGCCCCGGCGCAGGCGCACGGGGCGTGAACTCGACCAAACGAATTCCGTGAGCGGATTCCGTCCAGGAGCACTTCCACAGTCACCTACGCGGGTCGTCCGCAGTTCAGCGGATCCTTCGGCCACCGAGCCCCCTAACGAGGACACAGCAACGACCAGCGGTCTTTGGCTTCTAGAGGAGACTACGCGAGGGACCAACAGCCAGGCAAATCGCCTATGCGCCCTTCAACATCTCGGCCAGGTCGGCGACGTCCTTGGCGGGCGGGGCGGTGATCGTCACCGGCTTGTTCAGGTCGTCGAAGGTGATCGTCATGTCGAGCGGACCCTTGTCGCCCTTGCCCCGCATCCGGAACTGCTTCGTCAGCTCGTCCTCACCGATCCACATGTCCATCGTGAACTTGTCGATGCCGAGCTTCTCGTACTGCTCAAGGCTCTTCTCGCGCGCCTCACGAGTCGCCTTGGTCTCCTTCTCGAGGGAGGCCTTGAACTCGTCGAGGGTGACCGTGCCCCGGTAGTGGGTCGTCTTCACCCCGTCCACGGTCTCGCTGCCGATCTCCTTCACGTCCTTCGAGCCGGTGAGGAAGGTGGACTCCTGCGCGGGGTTCTTGTCCGCCTGCCCGGCCGCCCCGAGCGACTCGCCGCCGGCGGCGCCCAGCGCGGAGAGGTCGAACTTGATCCAGCTCTTGCCGTCCATCTCCTTGGCCGCCGCCGCGCCCCCACCTATGAACATCGCCTTGTCGACGAGACGTATCTCGGCGGTGCCGTCCGCGCCCTGGTCGAGGGCCGTGATCTTCATGCTCATGGCCACGTCGGGCTTGAGCCGCATCTTGGCGTCGGCCTTGACGCGCCCTTCCTCGGGCGTGCGGCCGGTCATCCGATAGCTGAGGGAGGTGATGTCCTCCACGTTCTTCGCCGCCTTGGCGACAGCGGCCGCCGGCGTCATCTTCGGCGACTCCTCCGACGCCCCCTCGGCACACGCGACGGCACCGGTGCCGAGCAGCAGCACGGCGAGCCCGACACGTACGGAAGAAGAAGCACCCACGATTCCCCCCAAGGAACTTTGTGAACACATGGTCGATTCACAGAAACGACCGTGAGCCTAACCCGGTGAGGCGGATGAGGCTCCTGAATTCCCCAACAGCTCCTTGAAGTCCGCGGTGTCCCTGCCTTCCGGAGCCACCACCTCCGCCTTCACGCCGTACGCGCTGTAGTACGCCGTCGACGACATCCGCCCGCTCGACAGCTCACCCTTCTCGACCTTCTTGACCAGCAGATTCCGCTCGTTGACCCAGATGTCGACCGTCTCGGTGGCGACTCCGGCCTGGACGAGCTGCTCCTTGAGGGCGGAGTCGGCGAGTACCGCCACGTCCACCGTGCCCGAGTAGTGCGTCGTACGTTCACCACGCACTGTTTCCGTCCCGGCCCTGCGGGCGTCACCGGAGGCCAGCAGGAGCTTCACCGGCTGCACGGGGGCGGTGTTGCGCAGCTGGTCCTTCAGATACGTCCCGGAGCCGCCGGGCAGGTCCGCCAGGTCGTCGTAGTCGTACCGGATCCAGTGCTTGCCCTGCATCTGGGCGGCGAACTTGTCGCCGACCTTGGCGTAGTAGGCGTCGGGCAGCAGCCGGGCCTCCATGGAGGAGCTGTTGAGCGCCCGCATCGAATCGGCCAGCTCACCGCCGGTGTAGGTGATGCTGAGCTTGCCGACCGGCTCGCCGGCCCAGCCGAGGACACCGGCCGTCCGCATGGAGAGCAGGTCGCCCATCACGGAGGACGAGCTGACGCGGGCGGACCCGGCCAGGTCGGTGGCCTTCTCGACGGCGTGCAGCGCGGCGGCCGTACGGGCGTCCAGGCTGGCCGTGCCCCGGGTCTGCTCGGCGTCCCCGTCGTCGGGGTCACCGGAGAAACTGCACGCCGACATGGCCACGCCCACCACCACGAGCGCGGCGGTCACCGCGACCGGCCGGACCGTCCGCCGTACGCCTCGTATGCCCCGTACACCGCTGTGCCTCATCCGCGCCCCTACCCCCTAGTACACCCCGTGATCTTCACGCTAACCCGTCCCTACGACAACGGGCCCCGCACCTCGAAAGGTTGCGGGGCCCGTCGTACAGAACGCGTACGCGCGGCTACCGGGGTGAGCGGAGGGCTCAGACGGCGGCCGGGTCCTCCTCGACGAGGAGGTTGCGGGTGCGGTTGGGGTCGAGCGGAACGCCGGGGCCGATCGTGGTGCTGATCGCGGCCTTCTTGATGTACCGACCCTTGGCGGCGGACGGCTTCAGACGGAGGATCTCCTCCAGCGCCGCGCCGTAGTTCTCCACCAGCTTGGTGTCGTCGAACGACGTCTTGCCGATGATGAAGTGCAGGTTCGAGTGCTTGTCGACGCGGAACTCGATCTTGCCGCCCTTGATCTCGGTCACGGCCTTGACCACGTCCGGGGTCACGGTGCCCGTCTTCGGGTTCGGCATCAGACCACGCGGGCCGAGGACACGGCCGAGGCGGCCGACCTTGCCCATGAGGTCCGGGGTGGCGACGACGGCGTCGAAGTCCAGCCGGCCCTTCGCCACCTCGTCGATGAGTTCGTCGGAGCCGACGATGTCGGCGCCCGCGGCGGTCGCGGCCTCGGCACGGTCACCGGTCGCGAAGACCAGGACCCGGGCGGTCTTACCGGTGCCGTGCGGGAGGTTCACGGTGCCACGGACCATCTGGTCGGCCTTGCGCGGGTCTACACCCAGGCGGAAGGCGACCTCGACGGTGCCGTCGAACTTGCTCGTGGAGGTCTCCTTGGCGAGACGCACGGCTTCGAGCGGGGCGTAGAGCTTGTCCCGGTCGACCTTGGCGTCCGCAGCGCGGAGAGACTTGCTGCGCTTGCTCACTACTGCTCCTGATGTTGTTCTGAGGAGTCGTGGTAACGGACCGAGCAGGCCCTGCCACGTACTACTGAAGGCTTATACGAGGTTGGGGCTCAGCCCTCGACCGTGATGCCCATGGAACGGGCGGTGCCGGCGATGATCTTCGACGCGGCGTCCAGGTCGTTGGCGTTCAGGTCGGGAAGCTTGGTCGTGGCGATCTCACGGACCTGCGCCTCGGTGATCTTGGCGACCTTGGTCTTGTGCGGCTCGCCGGAGCCCTTCTCGACACCCGCGGCCTTGAGGATCATCTTCGCGGCCGGCGGCGTCTTGGTGATGAAGGTGAAGGAGCGGTCCTCGTAGACCGTGATCTCCACCGGGATCACCCAGCCACGCTGCGACTCGGTCGCGGCGTTGTACGCCTTGCAGAACTCCATGATGTTGACGCCGTGCTGACCGAGCGCGGGGCCGACCGGCGGGGCGGGGTTCGCCGCACCGGCGTTGATCTGGAGCTTGATAAGCCCCGTGACCTTCTTCTTCTTGGGAGGCATTCCGGGTCCTCTATCTTCGTTGGTCTTCGCTGTGCCCGACAGAAGCCAGGCAACCGCACCACGATAAAGGACACCGTGGCGAGGCGTGAAACCGAGCAGGTCAGGCCAGCTCCGGGAGAGCCGACCTGACCTGGACGGAAGCTGGTGACGTGCTAGTTCTTCTGGATCTGGTCGAACGACAGCTCGACCGGGGTCTCGCGGCCGAAGATCTCGACGAGGCCCTTGACCTTCTTCGAGTCGGCGTTGATCTCGTTGATGGTCGCCTGCAGCGTCGCGAACGGGCCGTCGGTGACGGTGACCGAGTCGCCGACCTCGAAGTCCAGCACCTGCACTTCGAGCTTGCGGGCCGGAGCGGGCCTGCCCTCGGCCTCGGCGGCCTCACGAGCGGCCTTCTCCTCGGCCTCCGGCGCGAGCATCTTGACGATCTCGTCCAGGGTCAGCGGGTACGGGTCGTACGCGTTGCCCACGAAGCCGGTGACACCGGGGGTGTTGCGGACGACGCCCCAGGACTCGTTCGTCAGGTCCATGCGGACGAGAACGTACCCGGGAAGCTTGTTCTGGCGGACCGTCTTGCGCTCGCCGTTCTTGATCTGCGCGACCTCTTCCTGCGGCACCTCGGCCGCGAAGATGAAGTCCTCGACGTTGAGCGAGACGGCACGCTGTTCGAGGTTGGTCTTCACACGGTTCTCGTAACCGGCGTACGTGTGGATGACGTACCACTCGCCGGGGAGCGTGCGCAGTTCCTCGCGGAGGGCCTCGACGGGGTCGACGGGCTCGGCCTCTTCTTCGACCTCGGCCTCGGCGGACTCTTCGTCCTCGTCGGTGCCGACCTCGGTGACGTCGGCGTCCTCATCGTCCTCGATGTGGATGGCGTCTTCCTCGGCGGGCTCCCCCACGGCGGCGTCGGCAGCGTCGACCTCGTCCTCGACCTCATCGGCGCCCTCGACGATATCCAGCTCGTCATCCACGGACTCGTCCGGCACGATGGCGTCGTTCAGGTTCGGGTCAGACACGGTGGCTGCTTCTTCCTGGATACATGTGGGTGGAACATGCGAAAGGGGCGCCGCACCCGGCGCCCTTCGCTCTTGGCTCAGCCGAAGACGTACTTGGCGGCTTTGTCGAGGCCAAAGTCAATCACAGTCACCAGGCCGATCATGATGACCACAAAGACGATCACCACGGTCGTGTACGTCGTCAGCTGGTTACGCGTAGGCCAAACGACCTTGCGGAGTTCCGCGACGATCTGGCGGTAGAAAACCGCGAGACGCTTCAGCGGACCCTTCTTGGCACGCTTGCCGCCCTTGCGAGTCTTCTTGTCCGACTCGGGCGCCTCGTCCTGGGCATCAGGCATGTCGATGGAGCCCACGGCGTCCGCCATTCATCCTCACCTGTTCCCGGGTCGTGGCCGTGCCGCGCCCGGTCTGAGCCGCACGGCGATGCAATGCAGTACGTACATGCGCACACAGCCTGGTGACAGGCGTGTGTAGCAGGGCCGGAGGGACTTGAACCCCCAACCGCTGGTTTTGGAGACCAGTGCTCTACCAATTGAGCTACGACCCTTTGGTGGTTACCCCAACGTACCGTACTCGCCCGGAAGCTCGGTGTGCACCGGATGAGCGCGGGCCGGTGAAGGCCAACGAGGTGAGAGTGTACGTGCTCCAGCGACGATCGTCGAACAGAAAGCACCCGCTGGGGCGTTGCCGACGGAAGATCGCCCAGCCCGGGCCCCGGATCCGGACGCTTGTTCAGCCTTCCGCCCCGCCCGGCACCTGATTCTTCTCCCCCTGGGTGATCCACTCCGGTATCCGGTCTGACCAATACGTGAAACCCGTGTGCCGTGGAGGTTTCCGGTCTGAAACGATGGGCACCATGAGCGCTGCAACCCCTTCCACCGAGCGCCGGGTCTCCGCCCGAGTCGGCGCGATCTCCGAGTCCGCCACCCTCGCCGTGGACGCCAAGGCCAAGGCCCTGAAGGCCGCCGGGCGCCCGGTGATCGGCTTCGGCGCCGGTGAACCGGACTTCCCGACCCCGGACTACATCGTCCAGGCCGCCGTCGAGGCCTGCTCGAACCCGAAGTACCACCGCTACACACCGGCCGGTGGTCTCCCCGAGCTGAAGGCCGCGATCGTCGCCAAGACGCTCCGCGACTCGAACTACGAGGTGGACGCCTCCCAGGTCCTGATCACCAACGGCGGCAAGCAGGCCATCTACAACGCCTTTGCCGCGATCCTCGACCCGGGCGACGAGGTCATCGTCCCGGCCCCGTACTGGACGACGTACCCGGAATCGATCCGTCTCGCCGGCGGTGTCCCGGTCGAGGTCGTCGCGGACGAGACCACCGGCTACCGGGTCAGCGTGGAGCAGCTGGAGGCGGCCCGCACCGAGCGGACGAAGGTCGTCCTGTTCGTCTCCCCCTCCAACCCGACCGGCGCGGTCTACAGCGCCGAGGACACCGAGGCGATCGGCCGCTGGGCCGTGGAGCACGGCCTGTGGGTGCTGACGGACGAGATCTACGAGCACCTCGTCTACGGCGACGCCAAGTTCACCTCGCTCCCCGCGATCCTCCCCGAGCTGCGCGACAAGTGCATCGTCGTCAACGGCGTCGCCAAGACGTACGCCATGACGGGCTGGCGGGTCGGCTGGATCATCGGCCCGAAGGACGTCGTCAAGGCGGCGACCAACCTCCAGTCGCACGCCACCTCGAACGTCTCCAACGTGGCCCAGATCGCCGCCCTCGCCGCCGTCTCCGGCAACCTGGACGCGGTCGCGGAGATGCGGGTGGCCTTCGACCGCCGCCGCCACACCATCGTGCGCATGCTCAACGAGATCGACGGCGTGGTCTGCCCGGAGCCCGAGGGCGCCTTCTACGTCTACCCGTCGGTGAAGGCCCTCCTGGGCAAGGAGATCCGCGGCAAGCGCCCGCAGGACTCGGTCGAGCTGGCCGCGCTGATCCTGGACGAGGTCGAGGTGGCCGTCGTACCGGGTGAGGCGTTCGGCACACCGGGCTATCTGCGTCTGTCGTACGCCCTGGGCGACGAGGACCTCGTCGAGGGCATCAGCCGCGTACAGAAGCTGCTGGCCGAGGCGACGGACTGAACCTCGTGATGTGAGTGGGCCGCTTCCCTCCGGGAAGCGGCCTTCTTTCGTCTCTCAGTGCGAGCAAGACCACGTTCAGGGAAAGCGCTACCGATCCGGGCGAGAGGTACGGCAGGATCCTCGAATGGAGCACGTACGTGATGTCTCTGAACTGCCGAAAGCCCATCTGCACCTGCACTTCACCGGGTCGATGCGTTCCGCGACCCTGCTGGAACTGGCCGACAAGTACGGTGTGCGGCTGCCCGAGGCGCTGACCGACGCCCTCACCAGCGGCGAACCACCGAAACTCCGGGCGACCGACGAGCGGGGCTGGTTCCGTTTCCAGCGGCTCTATGACGCGGCCCGGTCCTGTCTGCGCGAGCCCGAGGACATCCAGCGGCTGGTCCGCGAAGCCGCCGAGGAGGACCGCAGAGACGGTTCGGGCTGGCTGGAGATCCAGGTCGACCCGACCTCGTACGCCCCTCGCCTGGGCGGTCTCATCCCGGCGCTGGAGGTCATCCTGGACGCGGTGGAGACCGCGGGCCGGGAGACCGGCATCGGGATGCGGGTCCTGGTGGCCGCGAACCGCATGAAGCACCCCTTGGACGCGCGCACGCTGGCCCGGCTGGCCGTGCGGTACGCGGACCGGGGTGTCGTCGGCTTCGGGCTCTCGAACGACGAACGGCGGGGCATGGCCCGGGACTTCGACCGGGCCTTCGCCATCGCGCGCGAGGGCGGCCTGCTGTCGGCCCCGCACGGCGGTGAGCTGACGGGCCCGGCGTCGGTCCGCGACTGCCTGGACGACCTGCACGCGTCCCGGATCGGCCACGGCGTCCGGGCGGCGGAGGACCCGCGCCTGCTGAAACGCCTCGCGGACCGCCAGATCACCTGCGAGGTCTGCCCGGCGTCGAACGTCGCCCTGGGCGTGTACGAGAAGCCCGAGGACGTGCCCCTGCGCAAGCTCTTCGAGGCGGGCGTGCCGCTGGCCCTGGGCGCCGACGACCCGCTCCTCTTCGGTTCCCGCCTGGCGGCCCAGTACGAGATCGCCCGCCAGTACCACGCCTTCACGGACGCGGAACTGGCCGAACTGGCCCGGCAGTCGGTACGGGGTTCGGCGGCGCCGGAGGGTGTACGGGCGAAGCTCCTGGCGGGAATCGACGACTGGCTGGCCTCGTAGCTCGTACGGGCCTTACAGGCTGACGCCGACCGTCACCGGTTCGTTGACGAGGGTGACCCCGAAGGCGTCCCGGACCCCGGCGACGACCTCGCGGGCGAGGGCTAGCAGGTCCTCCGTGGTGGCCTGGCCCCGGTTGGTGAGGGCCAGGGTGTGCTTGGTGGAGATACGGGCGGGTCCGGTGCCGTACCCCTTGGTGAAGCCGGCCTTGTCGATCAGCCAGGCCGCCGAGGTCTTGGTGCGGCCCTCCTCCGCCGGGTAGGCGGGCGGTACGGCGTCGGCGCCGAGCCGCTCCGCCACGCGCGCGTGGAACGCGGCGAACTCGGCTTCCGTGAGGATCGGGTTGGTGAAGAAGGACCCGGCGGACCAGGTGTCGTGGTCCTCGGGGTCCAGGACCATCCCCTTGCCCGCGCGGAGCTTCAGCACGGTCTCACGGGCCGCGTCCAGCGGCACCCGCTCGCCGGGCTCGACGCCGAGGGCACGGGCCGTCTCGGCGTACTTCAGGGGCGCCGACAGCCCGTCCGCGTCCTCCAGGGCGAAGCGGACGCGCAGGACGACATGGCGCTCGGGGTCGGCCTTGAAGCGGCTGTGGCGGTACGAGAAGGCGCAGTCGGCGCCCGTGAGGGTGACCGTCTCGCGGGCGACCCGGTCGTAGGCGACGACCTCGGTGATCGTCGAGGACACCTCCTGGCCGTAAGCGCCCACGTTCTGGATGGGCGTCGCACCGGCGGAGCCGGGGATCCCGGCGAGGCACTCGATCCCGGCAAGCCCGGCCTCGACCGTGCGTGCGACGGCGTCGGTCCACACCTCGCCGGCGGCCAGCTCCAGCCCAGTGCCGTCAAGGTCGAAGCCGGTCGTGGCGATCCGCAGAGCCGTCCCCGCGAACCCCTTGTCGCCGATGACCAGGTTGGAGCCGCCGCCGATGATCAGGAGCGGGGTCCCGGAGTCGTCGGCCTCGCGGACGGCGGCGATCACCTCGGCGTCGGTCGTCGCCGTGATCAGCCGGTCCGCGGGGCCGCCGAGCCGGAAGGTGGTCAGCGGGGCGAGGGGCGCGTCGTGGATTTCCTGCACGCGCCCAAGACTACGAGACCCCACTGACAGTGCCCGACTGCCGGACTCAGCTCAGCCGGACGACGGCCCGGGACATGCCCAGCACCTTCTGTCCCGCGCACATGGCGAGGAGGTCGACACGGACCTTGTTGTCGTCGAGCTTGGCGCCGACCTTGCCGCTGACCTCGATCGTCGCGCCCTGGTCGTCGTTGGGGACGACGACCGGCTTGGTGAAGCGGACGCCGTACTCGACGACCGCGCCCGGGTCGCCGACCCAGTCGGTGACGACGCGAATCGTCTCGGCCATGGTGAACATGCCGTGCGCGATGACGTCGGGCAGACCGACCTCGACGGCGAACCTCTCGTTCCAGTGGATGGGGTTGAAGTCCCCGGAGGCGCCCGCGTACTGGACGAGGGTGGCGCGGGTCACGGGGAAGGTCTGGGCGGGCAGCTCGGTGCCGACCTCGACCTCGTCGTAAGCGATCTGCGTCGCCATCAGGCCTCGCCCTCCTCGGGGACCGCCGCGCGCGCGACGAGCTTGGTCCAGGCGGTCACGACGTGCTCGCCCGCCTCATCGTGGACCTCGCCGCGGATGTCGATGATCTCGTTGCCGGCCATGGACTTGATGGTCTCGATGGTCGAGGTGACGGTGAGCCGGTCGCCCGCGCGGACGGGCCGGACGTAGGCGAACTTCTGGTCCCCGTGCACCACTCGGCTGTAGTCCAGGCCGAGCCGCGGGTCCGCCACGACGTCTCCCGCCGCCTTGAAGGTGATGGCGAACACAAAAGTGGGCGGGGCGATCACATCGGGATGACCGAGCGCCTTGGCGGCCTCCGGGTCGGTGTAGACCGGGTTGGTGTCACCCACCGCGACCGCGAACTCGCGGATCTTCTCCCGGCCGACCTCATAGGGCTCGGTGGGCGGGTAGGACCGCCCCACGAAGGACTGGTCGAGCGCCATGGACTCGGCACCTCCTGAGTGATGTCCTGAGCGACGTTCTGAGTGATGCAACGACGCGAGGCCGCCCCCCAACCAACAGGGGACGGCCTCGACGTACGAGCCTGATGTAACTATCGCGTTTCGCGGTGCGCGGTGTGCGCATTGCAACGCGGGCAGTGCTTCTTCATCTCCAGTCGGTCCGGGTTGTTACGCCGGTTCTTCTTGGTGATGTAGTTCCGCTCCTTGCACTCCACGCAGGCCAGCGTGATCTTCGGGCGGACGTCGGTGGCAGCCACAGGAGTGCTCCTTGACGAACGGATGGGACGATGAACGCATAAAAGAGTAGCCGATCGAAGGACCGACCCCGCAATCGGCTACTGTCAGTAGCGGTGACCGGACTTGAACCGGTGACACAGCGATTATGAGCCGCTTGCTCTACCGACTGAGCTACACCGCTGTGATGCGATCGGACCCCGCCTTGCGACGGGGACCTCTCACACCAGAGCCCCAATACGGAATCGAACCGTAGACCTTCTCCTTACCATGGAGACGCTCTACCGACTGAGCTATTGGGGCGAGCGATGAAGACATTACACGCTCGGCTGCCGTTCACCCAAATCCGTTTCGCGGCCCCCGTCCCGCCCTGTTCCGGCCCCCGATCCGCACTCCTCCCGGACGCCGAAAACCCCTCCCCCAACAGCCCCGAAGCCCCCTCCCGAAACCGCCCCCACACCCCCCTCGCCAGGGATCTTTCCCGTCCGGCGGACCACACCGGTACGACTATTCCGCTCCTCCGCAACACGGACGGATGCCCGCCCTAGGCTCGACTCACTCTGCGTGATCTTGTGTCCCCATCTTGCGCGCAGCCGCCCCCGAGCACAGGAGCGCGATGCCCGACAGCCAGCCGCAGCCGCCCCACTCCTCGTCGCCCGCTTCCTCGGGCGATCCGGCGGCGCTCCTCCTCTGCGGCGCGCGTCTCACCGACGGCCGGACCGTGGACGTACGGCTGGGCGGCGGTCGTATCGAGGCGGTCGGCACGGTCGGCAGCCTCAGCGCGTACGCCACCTGCGTGGACCTCAGCGGCTACCTCCTCCTGCCGGCCCCCGCCGAACCGCACGCGCACGGCGACACGGCCCTGTCCGCCGACGCCGACGGCCCGGTCTCGTACGACCCGCAGGACGTCCAGCGCCGGGCCACCGAGGCCGCGCTGCTCCAACTCGGCCACGGGGCCACGGCGTCGCGCTCACACGTGCGAATCGGCGACGTACCGGGCCTTGGCGCGCTGGCCGCCGTACTGCAGGCACGACGGGCGCTGCGCGGCCTCGCCGAGCTGACGGCGGTGGCCATGCCACGGGTGCTGACCGGCGCCGCCGGGGCGGACGGGCTGGCGATGCTGCGGGACGCGGTGAAGATGGGCGCGTCGGTGGTGGGCGGCTGCCCGGACCGCGACCCCGATCCGACCGGCTATGTCGAAGCGGTCCTGGAGGTCGCCTCCGAGCACGGCTGCCCGGTCGATCTGCACACGGACGGTGACGACCCGGCCCGGCTGGCCCGCCTCGCGGCGATGGCGGGCGGTCTGCGTCCCGGTGTGACGATCGGCCCCTGCGGCGGCCTCGGCCGACTGCCCGCCGAGGTGGCCTCACGGGCCGCGGACCAGCTGGCGGCGGCGGGCGTGACGGTGGCGTGCCTCCCGCAGGGCGGCTGCGGGGGCGCTGAGCGCCGTGCGACGGCTCCGGTACGGCTGCTGCGGGCGGCCGGGGTCCGGGTGGCGGCGGGCAGCGGCGCGCTCCGGGACGTGGCGAACCCGGTGGGTCGCGGGGACCCCTTGGAGGCGGCGTATCTGCTCGCCTCCCGTCACGGTCTGCGCCCGGAGGAGGCGTACGACGCCGTGAGCACGTCTGCGCGGGCGGTGCTCGGCCTGCCGGAGGTCCGCGTGGAGGCGGGTTTCCCGGCGGAACTCCTGGCGGTCCGGGGCGACCGCCTGGCCGGCGCGCTGTCCCTGGCCTACAGCCGAATCGTGGTGCACAGGGGGCGCGTTGTGGCACGGACGAGCGCGGTACGGGAGTACTGCAACACCCCGGCAGCGGCGGCCCTGGATCTGCCGAGGCAGGGGCGTACGGAGCTGTCGTGAGGTGAGTGCGGCCCCTGTGGGAGCTGTGCGGCGAAGGGTCTGTCCGGGCGTAGGGGTCCCTCCGGGCGTACGGTCGAAAGCATGCGCATTGTCATAGCTGGAGGTCATGGTCAGATCGCGCTGCGGCTGGAGCGTCTGCTCGCCGGGCGCGGTGACGAGGTCGCGGGCATCGTCCGCCGCCCCGAACAGGGCGACGACCTGCGGGCGGCCGGCGCGGAACCGGTCGTGTGCGACCTGGAGTCGGCGTCGGTGGAGGAGGTCGCGGAGCTGCTGCGGGGCGCCGACGCGGCGGTCTTCGCGGCGGGCGCGGGCCCGGGCAGCGGCACGGCCCGCAAAGACACGGTGGACCGGGGAGCGGCGGTGCTGTTCGCGGACGCGGCGGTCCGGGCGGGGGTACGCCGGCACCTGGTCGTGTCGTCGATGGGCGCGGACCCGGCCCACCCGGGCGACGACGTCTTCGACGTCTACCTGCGCGCGAAGGGCGAGGCGGACGCATACGTCAGCGGCCTGGACGCGCTCGACTGGACGATCCTGCGCCCCGGCGCCCTGACCAACGACGCCGGCACGGGCCGCGTACGCCTGGAGGCGGACACGGGTCGCGGCGCGATCCCCCGGGACGACGTGGCCGCCGTCCTCACGGAACTCCTGGACACCCCGGCGACGGCGGGCCTGACGCTGGAACTGATCGGCGGCTCGATGCCGGTGTCGGTGTCGGTGAAGTCGGTGGCCAGCAACTGAGAAGTGGGCGAGGGCGAGGGGGCAGAAGAGAGAAGCGGGTGACAGGTCAGAAGAGGGGCAGCTGGCCGGGGAATTCCGGGACGACGTACCCGTCCAACGCGGGCTGGGCCGCCCCGAGTTCCGCCTGCCGCCGAGACCCGGGGCACGAGACGAGTTCACCACTCCCCCGGGCCCCCGGCGGATCGTGCCGAGCGAATCTCCCGGCGACGACAGCGATCTCCCGCCGGCACTCGGGACAGTGCCGGCGACGGGACGACGACGCGAACGACGGTCGTGACATCGATGACATGGGGCCACTCTCCCTCATGACCCAGGCACGCGCTGACAACGAAAAGGCCCTCTTTTCTCTACGTTCCCGCAGAGAAAAGAGGGCCTTCAACGTGGCGGCGCCAGGGTTCGAACCTGGGTAGGCTGAGCCGGCAGATTTACAGTCTGCTCCCTTTGGCCGCTCGGGCACACCGCCAAGGTTTGCTGCCCTTCGAACCGCTTTTCGGCGGTGCTCCGTGGCAACGACGTAAACGATACCCGATGCACAGGGGTGCTTCGCCACTCGATTGAGCGGCGCTCGGGGGGTAGGGGGTGGCTAGGCTTATGCGGATGCGGCCCGGGACGTACGCCGGGCTCGGCTGCTGTCCCCACGCATGCCGAATCGCAACCCACAGATCCCGACAAGCACCCCATACAAGGAGCCACAGGACATGGCCGACTCCAGTTTCGACATCGTCTCGAAGGTCGAGCGGCAGGAGGTCGACAACGCCCTCAACCAGGCCGCCAAGGAGATCTCCCAGCGCTACGACTTCAAGGGCGTGGGTGCCTCGATCTCGTGGTCCGGCGAGAAGATCCTCATGGAGGCGAACTCCGAGGAGCGGGTCAAAGCGGTCCTCGATGTGTTCGAGACCAAGCTGATCAAGCGCGGCATCTCGCTGAAGGCCCTGGACGCCGGTGAGCCGCAGCTCTCCGGCAAGGAGTACAAGCTCTTCGCCTCGATCGAGGAGGGCATCTCCCAGGACAACGCGAAGAAGGTCGCGAAGATCATCCGCGATGAGGGCCCCAAGGGCGTGAAGGCCCAGGTCCAGGGCGACGAGCTGCGCGTCAGCTCGAAGAGCCGCGACGACCTTCAGGCCGTGCAGGCACTGCTCAAGGGCAAGGACTTCGACTTCGCGCTGCAGTTCGTGAACTACCGGTAGTCCACGAGTGGTTGATGGACTGACGAGGTGACGAGGGGTGGGCGTTCCAGGGCGCCCGCCCCTCCCTGCTTTTCCCTCATTGCCGACTGCGGACCCGGTGTGCGCTCAGTCGCGCGAGTTGCCGAACAGGATGCGGTACGCGACCAGCAGCACGAGCGAGCCGCCGATCGCCGCCGCCCACGTGGTGCCGTCGTAGAAGTCCTTGCTGATGGGGTGGTCGAGGAAGCGCGCCGAGATCCAGCCACCGATGAACGCGCCCGCGACGCCGATGACCGTCGTGCCGATGAAGCCGCCCGGGTCGCGCCCCGGCAGCAGGAACTTGGCGATGGCCCCGGCCAACAGCCCCAGGATGATCCAGCCGATGATGCTCATGCCGTGAACCTGCCCCTCTGCGCTGTGCTCGAACTGTCCCGGCACTGTGACTTCGTCGACCTTGGGTGGCGTGATACCGCCGGTCGACTTCGCCGGGCTGGTGCCGGTGCGTTCGTGTTGGTGCGTTGTTGGTGTCGCGTTGCTGTACACGACGTCAACGCGCTGCCCGGCGGTTGCACCGGTCAGTAGGGTGCGGCCCATGACACAGCCCGGAGCGGAATCGACCGCCGAACTGAGACGCACCCTTGGCGTCGGGGACGCCGTGGTCATCGGGCTCGGTTCGATGATCGGGGCCGGCGTCTTCGCAGCCCTGGGACCCGCGGCACGCGCGGCCGGGTCCGGGCTGCTGCTCGGACTCGCCGCGGCGGCCGTGGTCGCCTACTGCAACGCCATGTCGTCCGCCCGGCTGGCCGCCCGCTATCCCGCCTCCGGTGGTACCTATGTCTATGGGCGTGAGCGGCTCGGCGACTTCTGGGGCTATCTCGCGGGCTGGTCGTTCGTCGTCGGGAAAACGGCCTCCTGTGCGGCTATGGCGCTCACCGTGGGCGCGTACGTCTGGCCGAGTCAGGCGCACGCGGTGGCGGTCGCGGCCGTGGTGGCACTGACCGCGGTGAACTACCTCGGCGTCCAGAAGGCCGCCTGGCTGACGCGGACGATCGTGGCAGTGGTCCTGGCTGTCCTCGCTTCCGTCGTGGTGGTGTGCCTGGGCTCGGACGCCGCCGACGCCGGTCGGTTGGACGTCGGGGCCTCCGGTGGTGTGGGCGGCGTGCTCGAGGCGGCCGGGCTGCTGTTCTTCGCGTTCGCCGGGTACGCCCGGATCGCGACCCTCGGCGAGGAGGTCCGGGATCCCGCGCGCACCATCCCCCGCGCGATCCCGTCGGCCCTGGGCATCACGCTGGTGGTGTACGCGGCGGTGGCAGTGGCTGTCCTTTCTGTGCTGGGGTCAGGTGGTCTCGGGCAGGCGACCGCCCCACTGGCCGACGCGGTCCGTGCGGCGGGCGTGCCGGGGCTGGTTCCTGTCGTACGGGTGGGTGCCGCCGTGGCCGCGCTCGGCTCGCTGCTCGCCCTGATCCTGGGCGTCTCACGGACGACACTGGCCATGGCCCGTGACCGTCATCTGCCCGGCGCCCTGGCCGCCGTGCATCCGCGCTTCCAGGTGCCCCACCGGGCCGAGCTGGCCGTGGGTGCGGTGGTCGCGGTGCTGGCCGCGACGGTGGACGTACGGGGTGCTGTCGGCTTCTCCTCCTTCGGGGTGCTGGCGTACTACGCGGTGGCCAACGCCTCCGCCTGGACACTGAGTTCGGCGCCGACGTCTCGGGTGGTGCCGGCGGTGGGGCTTCTCGGCTGTGTGACGCTGGCGTTCGCGCTTCCGGGGGTGTCGGTGGTCGTGGGCACGGGTGTGCTGGGTCTGGGGGCGGTCGTGTACGGCGTGCGACGGTGGTGGCCGGCTTCGGGGTCGTCGGCCTGACCTCACCGCTGACGGAACTCGTGTCGGTTACTCGGTCAGCCGGCTACGAGGCCTGGGCCGGCGGTGTCGCTGTCGCCGTGCGTATGCGGAGGTCGGGCCAGGGCTCCAGGTCCATGTCGGCGTTGAGTTCCTCGTACCAGCCCGTGCCGTCGAGCCAAGACCGCAGCCACTCGGCGAGGGCCGGGGCGTCGGTGTACCACGCGTGGTCGGCGTCGTCGGCGTTCGGCTCGAAGAGCAGGACGGTGCCTTCGGGCGTACGGCAGTCCACGCACGCGTACATTCCGCAGCCCCAGTGGGATATCGGCAGCATGCCCTCGGGCCAGGGCCAGTCCGGGTCCTTGCGGGCCTCCTCACGGTTGGCGAGGTACTGGGCGACGACGGCCGGCTCCCCTGCGGGCGCGCTGTCGAGCAGGGGCAACAGGCCGTACTCCGGGCCGAATCCGCCGTCTCCTATCCGGAGATAGAGCGCGGCCAGGAGTGGTGGCAGGGGGAAGCCGAGGGCGGTCTCGGCGCGGTCGAGCGTGGCCGTGTCCACGGGTGCGGGAAGTGAAGGCCAGCCCCACGGCCGGGTGTTGCGGGCCTCGGCCGCCACCCGTGTCAGCAACTGCTCGATCTCGGTCATGGATTCATCATGCAGGCCGCCACTGACAATCGGGCGGGCCTGTGGATAACCGGCGGGCCGGGACGGGAGCCCACCGGCAGCCTGTGGAAAACGGTCGGGTAGGGCGCCGACCGCTTCCCCTCCCCCGGCCGGACTACCAGCGCGAGCTGAACGGCTGGTCCGTCGGCACGATTTCGCGGCCGAGCGGCATCAGCGAGACCGGGATGAGCTTGAAGTTGGCGAAGCCGAACGGGATACCGATGATCGTGATGCACAGCAGAACGCCGGTGACGACATGGGCCAGCGCGAGCCACCAGCCCGCGAGGACCAGCCACAGCACGTTGCCGACGCACGAGGGGGCACCCGCGTCGCGGCGCTCGACCGTCGTGCGGCCGAAGGGCCAGAGGGCGTACACGCCGATACGGAAAGCGGCGATGCCAAAAGGAATGCCGATGACCGTGATGCAGAGCAGCGCGCCCGCCAGCACATAGCCGAGGAACAGCCAGAAGCCGCTCAGGACGAGCCAGATGATGTTGAGGATTGTCTTCACTGGGGGCGACCTGCCATCTTTTCGAGCCGGGCGATGCGCTCCGCCATCGGCGGGTGCGTGGAGAACATCTTGGAGAGTCCCTGGCCTGGGCGGAAGGGGTTCGCGATCATCATGTGGCTCGCGGTCTCGATCCGCGGCTCGGGGGGCAACGGGAGTTGTTTCGTGCCCACTTCCAGTTTGCGCAGGGCGCTCGCGAGGGCCAGCGGGTCGCCGGTGAGCTGGGCGCCCGACGCGTCGGCCTCGTACTCCCTGGAGCGGCTGATGGCCAGTTGGATGAGGGAGGCCGCGAGCGGGCCCAGGATCATGATCAACAGCATGCCGAGGATGCCGGGGCCGTCGTCGTCGTTCGAGCGGCCGATCGGGATCAGCCAGGCGAAGTTGACCAGGAACATGATCACGGAGGCCAGGGCGCCGGCGACCGACGAGATGAGGATGTCGCGGTTGTAGACATGGCTCAGCTCATGGCCGATGACGCCGCGCAGCTCGCGTTCGTCCAGGATGCGCAGGATGCCTTCGGTGCAGCACACGGCCGCGTTGCGCGGGTTGCGGCCCGTCGCGAACGCGTTCGGTGCCTCGGTCGGCGAGATGTACAGGCGCGGCATGGGCTGGCGGGCCTGGGTGGAGAGATCACGGACCATGCGGTACAGGGCCGGGGCCTCGAATTCGCTCACCGGGCGGGCGCGCATCGCGCGTAGAGCCAGCTTGTCGCTGTTCCAGTACGCGTACGCGTTCGTGCCGATCGCGATGAAGAGTGCGATCACCAGTCCCGTACGGCCGAAGAAGCTGCCGATGACGATGATGAGTGCGGACAGTCCCCCGAGGAGTACGGCTGTCCTGAGCCCGTTGTGCCGGCGGTGCACGGTACGCCCTCCAAGTGGTGCGGCAGGGGAACCCTGGTGTCAGGTCCAGTGGACCCTTCTGTACTGGTCAACGCCAGGCGAGGGTTCGCAGTTCCCTTGCGTGCGCGCAGGCGCGCGTGGGCCGTTCGGGTGAGGGGTCACGCGCGCGTGCGGTCGCGGCGGGTCAGAAGAGTCCGGTGTCGGCGAAACGCAGCACCAATTGGGGTGCGCCGGAGAGGGCGATGCCGAGGACGGCGGTCAGGGCGATCGCGGCCGTGAGGGGGGCCGGGGCACGGTGGCGTTCCTCGGCTCCCTCGGGGACGCGGAAGAGCAGGGCCGTCCACTGGAGGTAGTAGAAGAGGGCGATCACCACGTTGACGGCCATGATCACGGCCAGCCAGCCGAGTCCGGCGTCGACGGCCGCGGAGAAGACGGTGACCTTCGCGAAGAGGCCGATGATGCCCGGCGGCAGCCCGGCGAGGCACAGCAGGAAGAAGCCCAGGACGAGCGCTGCCAGGGGGCGGGTGGCGTACAGACCGCGGTAGTCACTGACGCGGTTCAGGGGCTTCGTACGGGCCACCAGGGCGGCCACGGCGAAGGCGCCGAGGTTCACGGCGGCGTACATGAGGGCGTACGCGACGGTGGAGCCGATCGATTTCTGGGCGTCGTCGGAGTACGCGGCGGCGGCGATCGGCACCAGGAGGTAGCCGGCCTGGCCGACGGAGGACCAGGCGAGCAGGCGTACCGCGCTGTACGCGCGCGTGGCCTGCTGGCGCAGGGCTCCGACGTTGCCGACGGTCATGGTGAGCGCGGCCAGGGCTGCCAGTGCGGGGCCCCAGACGTCGGCGTACGACGGGAAGGCGACGACGGTGACGAGGATCAGGCCGGAGAAGCCAACGGCCTTGCCGACGACCGACAGGTAGGCGGCGATGGGCAGGGGCGCCCCCACGTAGGTGTCGGGTACCCAGAAGTGGAAGGGCACAGCGGCTGTCTTGAAGGCGAAGCCGATGAGGGTGAGGACGACGCCCGCCTGGGCGAGGGTGTGGAGTTGTGGGTTGACGTCCTGGATACGGTCGGCGATCTCGGTGAGGTAGAGGGTGCCGGTGGACGCGTACACGAAGCTGATGCCCATGAGGCTGACCGCGGTGGCCGTCACGGAGGACAGGAAGAACTTCAGGGCCGCTTCGGAGGACTTGCGGTCGCCGTGCCGGATGCCGACGAGGGCGAAGGCGGGCAGGGAGGCGACCTCCAGGGCGACGATCAGAGTCGCGAGGTCGCGGGAGGCGGGCAGGAGGGCCGCTCCGGCGGCGGAGGACAGCAGCAGGAACCAGTACTCCCCTTCGGGGAGTCCTCGGTCGGCGTCCTTGAGGGCGGTGACCGAGAGGAGGGCGGCGAGCAGCGCGCCGCCGAGCACCAGGAACTGGATGACGAGCGTGAAGCGGTCCGCCGTGTAACTGCAGGCGTCCGAGCTGCCAGTGAGGCAGAAGGTGGCGCGGTCGCCGTCCAGGAGGGGCAGCAGGAGGAGCGCGGAGGCGGCGAGGCCGACGACCGAGGTCCAGCCGAGGACCGCCTTCTTGTTGCCGCCGATGAACAAATCGGCGACCAGCACGGCGAGCCCAACGACGGCCGCGAGGGTGGGCGGTGCGATGGCGAGCCAGTCGACGGACTGGACGACGGACTGGGCCGTGGACTGGGCCAGGGCGCTCATCGGGGGCCTCCGGAAAGGAGCTGCTGCACGGCCGGGTCGGTCAGCCCGAGGAGGGCCTTCGGCCACAGTCCGGCGACGACGGTGAGGGCGACGAGCGGGGTCCAGGCCGCGAATTCGTACGTCTGTACGTCGGCGAGCTGGGGGGCGTCCGGTTGCGGGGCGGCGCCCATGCAGACGCGGCGTACGACGACGAGCATGTACGCGGCGGTGAGCAGGGTGCCGAACGCGGCGATCGCCGTGAAGGTGAGGAAGGCGGGGCGGCTGAGGTCGTCGGCGGGGTCGAACGCGCCGAACAGGGCCAGCATCTCGCCCCAGAACCCGGCGAGGCCGGGCAGTCCGAGCGAGGCGACGGCGGCGAAGGCCACGAGGCCGCCGAGGCGCGGGGCCCGGCCGTAGAGGGCGGCGCCGGTGCGGTCGGCGAGGGTGTCGAGGTCGGAGGTGCCCGTGCGGTCCTTCAGCGCGCCGACCAGGAAGAAGAGGAGGCCGGTGATGAGGCCGTGGGCGATGTTGGCGAAGAGCGCGCCGTTGACGCCGGTCGGGGTCATGGTCGAGATGCCGAGGAGCACGAAGCCCATGTGGCCGACGGAGGAGTAGGCGATGAGCCGCTTGAGGTCGCCCTTCGCGCCCTGCCGGGCGAGGGCCAGGCAGGCCAGGGAGCCGTAGATGATCCCGACGACGGCGAAGGCGGCGAGGTAGGGCGCGAAGGTCCGGAATCCGTCGGGTGTGATCGGCAGCAGGATACGCACGAACCCGTACGTGCCCATCTTGAGCAGGACGCCCGCCAGCAGGACCGAGCCGACGGTCGGGGCGGCGGTGTGGGCGTCCGGCAGCCAGCTGTGCAGCGGCCACATCGGCGTCTTGACCGCGAGCCCGATCCCGATCGCCAAAGCGGCGGTGACCTGCACGGATGTGCTCAGTCCGGGGCCGTTGTCAGTGGCGAGTGCCATGATGTCGAACGTGCCCGCCTTGATCCCGATCAGGAGCAGGCCCAGCAGCATGACGACGGATCCGAGCAGGGTGTACAGGATGAACTTCCAGGCCGCCCGGGTCCGTTGCTCGCCGCCCCAGCGGGCGATGAGGAAGTACATCGGGATGAGCACCATCTCGAAGGCGAGGAAGAACAGCAGCAGGTCGAGGACGGCGAAGGTCGCGAGGGTGCCGGACTCCAGGACGAGGAGGAGCGCGACGAAGGCCTTCGGGGACGGGCCTGCGGGGAGCTTGAAGTAGGAGTAGAGCGCGCAGAGGAAGGTCAGGAGCGCGGTCAGGACCAGAAGGGGGAGGGAAATGCCGTCGACGCCGAGGTGGATCCGCACGTCGAGTGCCGGGATCCAGCTGATGTCGGTCGTGGCCTGCATCTTCGACGGATGGTCATGGTCGAAGCCGAGCGCGAGAACGATCGCGGCGATGAGCACCGCACCGGTGACGGTCACGCCGTGCCGCAGCACGGCCTGCTCCGGCGACTTCCCCTTCAGCCCGGGCGGGGCCGGCAGAAGAGCGGCGACGGCCCCGATGAGCGGGCCCACGACGAGGAATGCCAGAAGGAACTGCATCACTGACTCGTTGATATCGATCACGCCTGCTCACGCTCCCGTGGCGACGAGGAGGACGGCGACCACCAGGACGACGGTGCCGGCGAGCAGCGCGCTCACATAGGTCTGTACGTTGCCGGTCTGGGCGCGCCGTACGCCGGCACCCAGCAGGCGGGGCACGGCGCTCGCGCCGCGTACGTAGGTGTCGACGACCTCTCGGTCGAGGAACCGGACGAGGGTGGCGCCGGCCTGGACCGGGCGGACGAACAGCGCCGTGTACAGGGCGTCCAGGTGGAAGCCGACAGCCGCGTGGCGATGCAGCGGGCCGAGCAGGAGTCGGCCGGGGTCCGCCGGGTCGGGTGCGCCGGCCATGTCTCCGTAGGCGGGGGTGTGGGTGGCGATGGCCTCGGCCTCGACCAGGCCGCCGTCCGCGTCCGGGTGGGCCGCGACCGCGCCCAGGGGGACGCGGGCCGCCAGGGCGGTGGTGTGGCGCCAGGCTCCGTAAGTGACGATGCCGCCGACCAGCGCCACTCCCGTGCCGAGGACGGAAGTGGTGAGGGTCGGGGTCAGGTCGTGGCCGTCGAACCAGTCGGGCAGCCTGCCGTAGGCGAGCCCGCCCAGGGCGAGGGAGGGGATCGCGAGGACCCAGAGCACGGCGGTCATCGCGACGGGCTGCCTGCCGTGGTCCGGGGCCTCGGCGCCCTTGCCGCGGAAGGCAAGCAGCCACAGACGCATCGCGTAGGCGGCGGTGAGCAGGGCCGAGACCAGGCCGGCGACGAGGACGATCCAACCTGCGGCGTCCGGGATGCCCTCGGCGTGGCCGGTGGTGACGTGTTCGGCGGCGCCGAGGACGGACTCCTTGGAGAAGAAGCCGCTGAAGGGCGGGATCGCGGCGAGGGCGAGGAGCGCCACGGTCATCGTCCAGTAGGCGTCTGGGACGCGGGCGCGCAGGTTGCCCATACGGGACATGGCGGCCAGTGAGTTGGTGCCGGCGGCGTGGATGATCACGCCGGCCGCGAGGAACAGCAGCGCCTTGAAGGCGCCGTGGGTGAGGAGGTGGAAGACGGCGGCACCGCGGTCGCCGACGGCGAGGGCGCCGGTCATGTAGCCGAGCTGGCCGATCGTCGAGTAGGCGAGGACGCGCTTGATGTCGTCCTGGGCGAGGGCGGCGAGGGCAGAGCCGGCCATCGTGACGGCGGCCATGACGGCGAGGACGACCAGTGCGGCCGAGGAGGCCGCGAAGACCGGGAGGAGCCGGGCGACGAAGTAGACACCGGCGGCGACCATCGTCGCGGCATGGATCAGCGCGGAGACGGGGGTGGGGCCCGCCATAGCGTCGGGGAGCCAGGTGTGCAGCGGGAACTGTGCCGACTTGCCCGCCACGCCGGCCAGGAGCAGCAGGGCGACCAGTGTCGGGTGGTCGAGGCCGCCGGTCGCGACGGTGCCGAGGATCTTCGTGATCCGGAAGGACCCGGCGTCGGTGGCGAGCGCGAACAGGCCGATCAGGAAGGGGACATCACCGAGCTTGGTGACGAGGAAGGCCTTGAGGGAGGCGGCGCGGGCCTCCGGGGTCTCCCAGTAGTGGCCGACCAGGAAGTACGAGCAGATGCCCATGATCTCCCAGCCGACCAGCAGCACCATCAGGTCGCCGGAGTAGACGACGAGCAGCATCGCGGAGGTGAACAGGGAGACGAGAGCGGCGTACGAGGGGTAGCGCGGGTCGTCGCGCAGATAGCCCGTCGAGTAGATCTGCACGCAGGTCGCGACCAGGCCGACCAGGACAGCGACGAGGGCGGCGAAGCCGTCGATGTGCAGGGCGAGTTCGACGGGGACCGAGCCGGTGGGTGTCAGCTCGGTGGCGGCGTCGACGGCCCGGTCGCCGCCCTGGCGTACGGCGACGACCACGGCGAGGGCGAGTGCCGTGAGGGTGGGCAGTACGGCGAGGGGGCGTACGAAGCCGGGGGCCGTGCGGCCCAGGAGCAGGCCGGCCGCGGCGCCCAGGAACGGGAGGAGGGGGACGAGGACGGCGAGGGTGGTCGTGGTCACGCGGTGGCCTCAGCCTTCTCGTCTTCCGTTTCCGTGCCGTCTGCGGCGTCCGTGCCGGTGGCTTCGTCGGGGCCGTGCGGTTCGGCGGTGTCGCGGAGCTTGTCGATGTCGGCGGTGCCGCGGTTGCGGTGGACGGCGAGGACGATCGCCAGGCCGATGCCGATCTCGGCGGCCGCGATGGCGATGGTGAACAGGGTGAGGGCCTGGCCGGAGTGCAGGGTCTCGCGGGCGGTCCTGCTCAGCCAGACGTCGAAGGCGACCAGGTTGAGGTTGACGGCGTTGAGCATCAGCTCGACGGACATCAGGACCAGGATCGCGTTGCGGCGGGCGAGGACGCCGTAGAGGCCGGTGGAGAAAAGGAGGGCGGAGAGTACGGCGGGATAGGCGAGGTGCATCAGAGGGCACCTTCCTGCTCTGCCGGGTTGTTTAGCTCGATCGGGTGATTCCGGGAATCCGGGACAGAGGGGGAACTACCGGTCGCGGCTCGGGAGTTCACAGGGGGAGAACTCGACTCCGCCTTCGTCTTGCGGGACAGGACGATCGCCCCGACCAGGGCCGCGAGGAGAAGTACGGAGAGGGCCTCGAAGGGCAGGACCCAGTTCTGGAAGAGGCTCGCACCGGTGACGGCGGTGGAGCCGGCTGCGGCACCGTCCAGGTCGATCCAGGTCGTGCGGAAGGCGTCGACGACGACCCAGACCAGGGCGGCGGCCGAGGAGAGGGCAACGGCGAGGGCGGCCCACCGGTTGCCGGAGTCGGCGTCCGGGGAGCGGCCGATGGGGGCCCTGGTGAGCATCAGACCGAAGAGAAGGAGGACGACGACGGAACCGACGTAGATGAGGACCTGTACCCAGGCGATGAACTCGGCTGTGAGGAGGAGGTACTCGACGGCGAGGCCGCCGAGGGTCACCACCAGCCACAGGGCGGCGTGCACCAGCTGCCGGGTGGTGACGGTGACGAGCGCGGCGCCGAAGGTGACCAGGCCGACGAGGAGGAAGGCGATCTCGACGCCGGTCGGGGAGAGGAAGCCGTGGGTGTCGGAGGCGGCGGTCGTGGTGCGTGCTGCCGTCGCGGCGGCTGCGGCAAGGCTCACGAGTTCCCCTCCTGCGGCTCGGGCTGCTGAGGTCCGGTCTCCTGCGGCTCGGGCTGGGTGGCCGCCAGCTTCTCCGCCGCTTTGCGGGCCGCCGCGATCTCCTTCGGTTCCTCGGCTGCGGGGTCGAGGGCGGGCGGGGCCGGGACCGTCCACATCCACTCGCGGAGCTTGTCGCGTTCGTGGGTGAGTTCGTGGATGTCGGTCTCGGCGTACTCGAACTCCGGGGACCAGAAGAGGGCGTCGAAGGGGCACACCTCGATGCAGATACCGCAGTACATGCAGAGGGAGAAGTCGATGGCGAAACGGTCGAGGACGTTACGGCTGCGCTCGCGGCCCCCGGGGGCCGCGGCCGGGACCGTCTCCTTGTGGGAGTCGATGTAGATGCACCAGTCCGGGCACTCGCGGGCGCACAGCATGCAGACCGTGCAGTTCTCCTCGAAGAGTCCGATGACTCCGCGGCTGCGGGGCGGGAGGTCGGGCTGGGCGTCCGGGTACTGCGCGGTGACGGTCTTCTTCGTCATCGTGCGGAGGGTGACGGCCAGGCCCTTGGCCAGTCCTGAGCCAGGGATGGGGGCCACTAGGAGATCACCACCTTGACGATGCCGGTGAGGGCGATCTGGGCGAGGGAAAGGGGGACGAGGAGGGTCCAGGCGAGCTTCTGGAGCTGGTCCTCGCGCAGGCGGGGGTAGGTGACGCGCAGCCAGATGACGACGAAGGCGAGGACGGCTGTCTTGAGGAGGGTCCAGACCCAGCCGAGGCCGTCGGCAGCCCAGGGGCCGTGCCAGCCGCCCAGGAAGAGGACGGTGGTGAGGCCGCACAGGACGACGATCCCGGCGTACTCGGCGAGGAGGAAGAGGGCGAAGCGGAGGCCGGTGTACTCGGTGTAGGCGCCGAAGATGATCTCCGAGTCGGCCACCGGCATGTCGAAGGGGGGCCGTTGGAGTTCGGCGAGGCCGGCGACGAAGAAGACGATCGCGCCGACGATCTGCCAGGGCAGCCACCACCACTCGAAGGCGTCGACGATGCCGGGGAGCGAGACCGTGCCGGCGGCCATCGCGACCGAGGCGGCGGTCAGCAGCATCGGGAGTTCGTAGGCGAGGAGTTGAGCGGCGGTGCGCAGGCCGCCGAGGAGGGAGAACTTGTTGGCCGACGCCCAGCCGGCCATCAGCGAGCCGAGGACGCCGACGCCCATGACGGCGAGGACGAAGAAGATGCCCGCGTCGACGACCTCGCCGACGGCGCCCTCGCCCGGGCCGATCGGGATGGCGAGGAGGACGAGGAGGTACGGGAGGAGGGCCACGGCCGGGGCCAGTTGGAAGATACGGCGGTCGGCTCCGGCCGGGACGATGTCTTCCTTCTGGGCGAACTTGACGCCGTCGGCGACGAGTTGGGCCCAGCCGTGGAAGCCACCGGCGTACATCGGGCCGAGGCGGCCCTGCATATGGGCCATCACCTTGTGCTCGGTCTGACCGACGATCAGGGGGAAGGTGAGGAAGACGACGAAGACGATCAGGAGTCGCAGGGCGACGTCGAGCGCGTCGTTCACTGCGAGCCTCCTGAGGGGTTCTCGGGGGTGCCCTTTTCGGGGGCGGGGTCCTCCGGGGTCGGGGTTTCCGGGGCGGGCGCTTCTGGTGCAGGAGCTTCCCGGGCAGGGGCTTCCGGTGCAGGGGCCTCGGTCGGTGCAGGGGCCTTGGTCGGTTCGGAGGCCTCGGTCGGTTCAGGGGCCTTCGGGGTGGGCTCGTCGAAGGCGGGGCGGGCGTGGTGCCAGGGGGCGTCCGCCGTGGGGGGCGGCTTGGGGGCCTCTGTCGGCGGGGGCTCGGGAGCGGCGGCCTCGGTCGGCGGTGTCTGGGGGCGCTGCGATGCCGAGCCCTGGCTTGCGCTGCGCGACCGGCGGGGGGTGGCCGACGGGGCGGCCTCCGCGGGGGTGCCTTCCGTTGCCCGGGGCGAGCCTGCCGGGGTCTGGCCCGCCGGGGATGCCGGGGACTGGCCCGCCGGGGATGCCGGGGACGGGTCTGCCGGGGACTGGCTTGCCGGGCCTGCCAGGGCCTGGCCCGCCGGGGTCTGGCCCGCCGGGGTCTGGCCCGCCGGGGACTGGCTTGCCGGGCCCGCCGGGGACTGGCCCGCCGAGGCCTGGCTTGCTGAGCCTTCCGAGGTCGTGCGGGTGCGGCGTGCCGGGCGGTCGGTGGGCGTGCGGCCGGCGGCTGCTCGGGGCGGGCGGGTCGGGGCCGGGGGGAGTTGGCCCTTCAGGGGGCCCCATTCGTTGGGGTCGGGGACGCCCGGTGGGAGCATCTGGCGGCGCTTGGGGCCGCCGTGCTCCGACTCCCCCGGTTCCTTGGCGCCCGGCCATGCCTTGGCTACACGGGCCGCCAGTACGAAGTCCTTGCGGAGGGGGTGGCCCTCGAAGGTTTCCGGGAGGAGGAGGTGGTCCAGGCCCGGGTGGCCCTCGAAACGTACGCCGAACATTTCGTGGGTCTCGCGCTCGTGCCAGGCGGCGCCCGCGTAGACGTCCACGAGGGAAGGGAGTACGGGGGACTCGTGCGGGACTGTCGTGCGTACGAGGAGACGGCGGACCGGGGAGAGGGCGACCACGTGGGCTGCGACGCGGAAGCCGGTGCCCGGTTCGTCGACCGCGCTGAGCCAGTCGAAGTAGGTGCAGGAGAGGCGGTCGCGCGCTGTCTCCAGGGCTGCCGTCCAGGAGGTCGGGGGTACGTCGACGGTCAGGACGTCGTAGGACTCCTCGGCCGTGGCCTCCGTACCGAAGAGGTCCTCGGTGGGGGCGGGCAGCCAGCCGGTTGCCGTCACCTGTTCGACTCCCCTGCGGCCGGCGGCTGCACCAGGGGGCTCTGGAGTGCGGCCGGGGACGGGCGGGTCGATCGGGCGGACGCGTACCGCTCGCCCAGGGACTCGCGGGCGATCTTCTCCTGGAGTTTGAGGATGCCCTGGAGGAGGGCCTCGGGGCGGGGTGGGCAGCCGGGGACGTAGACGTCGACCGGGATGATCTGGTCGACGCCCTTCGTCACGGAGTAGGAGTCCCAGTAGGGGCCGCCGCAGTTGCTGCAGGCGCCGAAGGAGATGACGTACTTCGGCTCGGGCATCTGTTCGTAGAGGCGGCGTACCGCAGGGGCCATCTTGTCCGTGACCGTGCCCGAGACCACCATCAGGTCGGCCTGGCGGGGGCCGGGGGCGAAGGGGATCACGCCGAGGCGGATGAAGTCGTGGCGGGCCATGGACGCGGCGATGAACTCGATGGCGCAGCAGGCGAGGCCGAAGTTGAAGACCCAGAGCGAGTAGCGGCGGCCCCAGTTCAGGACCACCTTCATCGGTTCGGGGGCCAGGCGGGCGAGGGCGCCCAGCCGTTTCGGCTCCGGCAGCAGAACGGGAACCGATTCCCGTGAATTCGTTTCTGGCGTCACGTCCATGTCAGGACGCCCTTCTTGTATGCGTAGAGCAGGCCGACGGCCAGGAAGCCGAGGAAGATGAACATCTCGACGAGGGTGGTCGCGCCGTAGCCCGGGGCGGCGAAGACGGTGGCCCAGGGGAACAGGAAGATCGAGTCGACGGCGAAGATGACGTAGAGGAAGGCATAGACGTAGTAGCGGACCTGGGTGTGGGCCCAGCCCTCGCCGACGGGGTCGACACCGCACTCGTACGTCATGAGCTTCTCGGGGGTCGGGACCACGGGGCGCAGCAGGCGGCCGGCCCCGAAGGCGACCGCGACGAAGAGCACGCCCACGACGGCGAGCAGGCCGACGACGGAGTAGGACTGGAAGTACTCCGACGCCGCGATGTACCCCATGTGTTCAGTGTGCTCCGTCGCGGCGGTGGCGGTCGGTGCCTGCACGTCCGTCCCTCGCTCCCTGGCCTCGTCACGTCTCGCCCCTGGCGTTCGGCGATCTGTACGGACGGGAGTCTAGGGCCTGCTAAAGAGACCGTAAGCAGCCCGTCACGCATGGCCATGCCCGAAGTGATGTGCAAGGTGGGGTTTTCCCCCGGGTCGGCGGGCGGTCCGCCTCATGGCGCCGGGGCGCGGCGGCGGGCAGGCTGGCGAACATGACCGCACGTATCACCGCCACCAGCGCGGAAACCGAGGGCGACCGACTGCCCCCTGCCCGTTTCGCCCTCGACCCGCACACCTGGAAGGAGATCGCCCATCTCCTGGCCAACCTGCCGATGGCGTTGTTCGGTTTTGTGTACGTGGTGACCGTGGTGTCGACGGGGTTCTTCCTCACGTTCACGGTGATCGGCGTCCCGCTGCTCGCCGCCGGGTTGATGGGCGCACGCCAGTTGGGCCGGATCGAACGGGCGCGGGCCAGGGTGCTGCTCGGGGTGCGGGTGGACGAGCCGAGTCCGCTGCCGCTGGCCGGGCGGGGCGCCCGTGGCCAGGAGCTCGGGTTCTTCGGGCAGTTGTGGATGGCGTTGAAGGACCCGGTCGGCTGGCGGACCATCCTGTACGACTTCGTGCGGCTCCCGTGGGCCGTCCTCACCTTCACTGTCGTGCTCGTGTCGTTGTTCGTGCTGTGGCCGGTGCTGCCGTTCGTGGCGCGGGGGCTCACCAACGTGGACCGGGCGATGGTGCGCGGGCTGCTGTCGCCCTCCGACGAGCTGGAACGCCGTATCGCCGAACTGGAGTCCGACCGGGGGGTCGTGGTCGACACTGCCGCCGCCGATCTGCGGCGGATCGAGCGCGATCTGCACGACGGGGCGCAGGCCCGGCTCGTGAACCTCGCGATGGGGCTCGGGCTGGCCAAGGAGAAGCTGCTGGAGGGCCAGGCCGACGAACACGTGGCGGCGATGGTCGAGGAGGCGCACGGCGAGGTGAAACTCGCGCTGCAGGAGCTGCGCGATCTGGCGCGCGGGATCCATCCGGCCGTGCTGACGGACCGGGGGCTGGATGCCGCGCTGTCCTCGGTGGCTTCGCGGTGCACGGTGCCGGTGCAGGTCACGGCCGATCTGCCGGCCAGGCCGGCCGCCGCCATCGAGGGCATCGCCTACTTCACGGTCTCCGAGCTGCTCCAGAACATCAGCAAGCACAGCGGGGCGCGGAACGCCTCCGTCGATGTGTGGCGTACCGAGGACCGGCTGCTGATCCAGGTCTGGGACGACGGGCGGGGCGGTGCGCGGCTGGACGGCGGTACGGGGATGGCGGGGCTCGCGGACCGGCTGGGCGCGGTGGACGGGCTGTTCGTCATCGAGTCGCCCGAGGGCGGACCCACGACGGTCACGGCCGAGTTGCCCTGGCGGGAGCGGGTCGAGCAGTCGTAGGCAGGGCTTTCTTTTCAGGGTTTTGGTAGGGAAAACCCCCGGGGGAAGACGCCTACGTGCTCCATGGTCCGTGGGGGTCGGGGCGAGCAGGCTGATGGCAGGCGAACAGGGCAGCGGCGGGCGCGCCGACTGGGACTCGTAGGACTAGTAGGACGGACTGGGGCGATGGCCATGGAGTACGGACAGGGGTACGGGCAGCAGGGCGGGCCCGGGGCCGGATTCCACGAGGCCGGGCGGGGGCGGCGGTTTCGGTTGCCGGCCGCGTTGCGGGCGCCCGTCGAGGCGCGCAGCTGGCGTGAGTTCGCGTATGTGCTGCTGAGCCTGCCGGTCAGCGTGCTGGTGTTCACGTACGCCGTCACCATGGCCTCCACCGGTGCGGGGCTGCTGATCACCTTCCTCGGGATTCCGGTGCTGGCCGTGGCCCTGGCGGGGTGCCGGGGGTTCGGTGTGCTGGAACGGAAGATGGCGCGGGCGCTGATCGGCGCCGACGTTGCCGAACCGGAGCCGGTGCGGACCGGGAAGTCGGGGGCGGCGGCCTGGATGGGGGGCGTGCTCAAGAGCGGTACCTCGTGGCGGCACCTGCTGTTCTCGGTGCTGCATCTGCCTTGGGCGATGTTCTCGTTCCTGGTTGCGGTGATCTTTTGGGTTTATGGGTGGGCGCTGCTCACGTACCCGCTGTGGTTCTGGGTTTTTCCGATGTACGGCGGCCAGGACGGCCTTCAGCTGTACGGCGACGAGACTCACCGGATCTACCTCGACAACCCGTTCGAGGTCACCGTGACCGCGCTGGTCGGGCTGTTGTTCACCATGGCCACGCCCTGGATCGTGCGGGCGCTGACCCTGGTCGACCGGGTCATGGTGCAGGGGCTGCTCGGGCCGTCGCGGCTGGCGACGCGGGTCGTCGAGCTGGAGTCCGACCGGGGGGTCGTCGTCGACACGGCGGCGGCCGATCTGCGGCGGATCGAGCGGGATCTGCATGACGGGGCGCAGGCGCGGCTGGTGGCTCTGGCCATGGATCTGGGGCTCGCGAAGGAGAAGCTCACGGAGGATCCGCAGGCTGCTGCGCGGATGGTGGACGAGGCGCACGGGGAGGTGAAGACGGCGTTGCAGGAGCTGCGGGATCTGGCGCGGGGGATTCATCCGGCGGTGCTGACGGATCGGGGGCTGGACGCTGCTCTGTCGGCGGTGGCTTCTCGGTGTGCGGTGCCGGTGCAGGTGGAGGTGGATCTGGTGGCGCGGCCTGCTGCCGCGATCGAGGGGATCGCTTACTTCACGGTGTCGGAGTTGCTGCAGAACGTGAGCAAGCATGCGTCGGCTGCGTCGGCGTCGGTGGATGTGTGGCGGGTGGAGAACCGGTTGATGTTGCAGGTGGTGGATGACGGGGTGGGCGGGGCGGATGCCTCCGGCGGTTCGGGGTTGGCTGGGTTGGCGGGGCGGCTTGATGCGGTGGATGGGATTTTGGTGGTGGATTCTCCGGTGGGGGGGCCTACTCGGGTTACTGCGGAGTTGCCTTGGCGGGGGTGAGTGGTGGTGCGGGGGCGGTTTTTTCGCCCCCGCCGCCCCTACCCGTCCCATCCTTCTGGGGGCTGCGCCCCCAGACCCCCCTTTGTCGCGCTGAACGCGCTCGTCCTCAAACGCCGGACGGGCTGGGTAGTCAGCCCGTCCGGCGTTTGCGGACAAGGCCCGTTTTAGGGCCGTAGCGGGGGTCTGGGGGCGGCAGCCCCCAGGGGATGGGAACGGGTAGGGGCGGCGGGGGCGAGACAACTCCCCGGGGCGTAGGAAACCCCTCGACAACACCCCCTTCCTCGTCCGAATACTGGGATGCTGGAGCCTGGTGTTCGGACGGGGTATGGGGGGCCGGGGAATCGTGGAGGACAGGGTGCGGGTGGTCATCGCCGAGGATTCAGTGCTGCTTCGGGAGGGCCTGACCCGGTTGTTGACCGACCGTGGGCATGACGTCGTCGCCGGTGTGGGTGACGGGGTCGCGCTGATCAAGACCATTACCGAGCTGGCCGCACAGGACGAGCTCCCGGACGTCGTCGTCGCGGATGTGCGGATGCCGCCCACGCATACCGACGAAGGGGTCCGGGCCGCCGTACAGCTGCGGAAATCACATCCGGAACTCGGTGTGCTCGTGCTGTCGCAGTACGTCG
The DNA here is from genome assembly GCF_021545335.1 of Streptomyces sp. GQFP. GTDB lineage: Bacteria > Actinomycetota > Actinomycetes > Streptomycetales > Streptomycetaceae > Streptomyces. Next base: position 3,815,631 of record NZ_CP089312.1, read on the forward strand.
AGGAGCGGTACGCGACCGAGCTGCTCGCCGGGTCCAGCCGAGGCGTCGGGTATCTGCTGAAGGACCGGGTCGCCGAGGTGCGGGAGTTCGTGGACGCGGTGGTGCGGGTGGCCCAGGGGGGTACCGCGCTCGATCCCGAGGTCGTGGCCCAGTTGCTGGGGCGCAGCCGTAAGCAGGACGTGCTTGCCGGGCTCACGCCCAGGGAGCGGGAGGTATTGGGGCTGATGGCCGAGGGGCGGACCAATTCGGCCATCGCGCGGCAGCTCGTCGTGAGTGACGGTGCCGTCGAGAAGCACGTCAGCAATATTTTTCTGAAGCTGGGGCTTTCGCCGAGTGACGGTGATCACCGGCGGGTTCTGGCTGTTCTGACCTACCTCAACTCCTGATCGCCTGACATCCCGTCAGGGCCTGGCTGCAGGCGCGCGGTCTGCGGCAGAACCGGAGAACCGGCCGGGAGCGTCTACCGAGTCAGCGCTGCGGGGCAGGAAATCATGACAAGTCAGGGCGCCGAGCCGTCTCAAAATGGCGTCCATCATGCGATCGGTCCAGGGAAGGCGACCCTTACCGACGTACTGTTGATCCTGGGAAGGTCCGCGGGAGGACCGCCCCAGGCCGCCGCCTCGAAGGAGGTCCAGTTCAGTGACCAGCCAGGTCAGCAGTCCAGCGGACAGTTCAGCGAACGGTTCAGCGGACGGGTCAGCGAAGAAGGCCGGCGCAGACGTCGGAGCCGTCGGATCCGTCGTGGGAGAGCAGCGCAACCCAGCCGCCGTAAAGGACGTACGTCGACTCGATCGGGTGATTATCCGGTTCGCGGGGGACTCCGGGGACGGAATGCAGCTCACGGGGGACCGCTTCACCTCCGAGACCGCGTCCTTCGGGAACGATCTGTCCACTCTGCCGAACTTCCCCGCCGAGATCCGAGCGCCCGCAGGAACACTGCCGGGCGTTTCTTCGTTCCAGCTGCATTTCGCCGACCACGACATCCTCACGCCCGGTGACGCGCCCAACGTGCTCGTCGCGATGAACCCGGCCGCGCTGAAGGCGAACATCGCCGATGTGCCGCGCGGCGCCGAGATCATCGTCAACACGGACGAGTTCACCAAGCGGGCCATGCAGAAGGTCGGGTATCCGGTCTCCCCGCTGGAGGACGGCTCGCTCGACGGGTACAGCCTGCATCCGGTGCCGTTGACCACTCTCACCGTCGAGGCGCTCAAGGAGTTCGCGCTCTCCCGCAAGGAGGCCGAGCGCAGCAAGAACATGTTCGCGCTGGGGCTGTTGAGCTGGATGTACCACCGGCCGACCGAGGGTACCGAGAAGTTCCTGGCCGCCAAGTTCGCCAAGAAGCCCGAGATCGCCGCCGCCAACCTCGCCGCGTTCAGGGCCGGTTGGAACTTCGGGGAGACGACTGAGGATTTCGCCGTCTCGTACGAGGTCGCTCCTGCGTCGACCGCGTTCCCCACCGGGACCTATCGCAACATCTCCGGGAACCTGGCCCTGTCGTACGGGCTCATCGCGGCCGGTCAACAGGCCGATCTGCCGCTGTACTTGGGGTCGTATCCGATCACGCCCGCCTCGGACATCCTGCACGAGCTGAGCCAGCACAAGAACTTCGGGGTCCGGACCTTCCAGGCCGAGGACGAAATCGCCGGTATCGGGGCCGCGTTGGGCGCCGCTTTCGGCGGGTCGCTGGCCGTGACGACGACTTCGGGGCCGGGGGTGGCGCTGAAGTCCGAGACCATCGGGCTGGCCGTTTCGATGGAACTGCCCTTGCTGGTCATCGACATCCAGCGCGGCGGGCCCTCCACCGGGCTGCCGACCAAGACCGAGCAGGCCGATCTCCTTCAGGCCATGTTCGGGCGCAACGGCGAGGCCCCGGTCCCGATCGTCGCCCCGTGCACGCCCGCCGACTGCTTCGACGCCGCGATCGAGGCCGCCCGGATCGCGCTCACCTACCGCACCCCCGTCTTCCTGCTCTCCGACGGGTATCTCGCCAACGGCTCCGAGCCCTGGCGCATCCCCGAGGTCGACGAACTGCCCGATCTCCAGGTGCAGTTCGCCCAGGGGCCCAACCACACCCTCGACGACGGCAGCGAGGCCTTCTGGCCCTACAAGCGGGACCCGCAGACCCTCGCCCGCCCCTGGGCGATCCCCGGCACCCCCGGGCTCGAACACCGCATCGGCGGCATCGAGAAGCAGGACGGCACGGGCAACATCTCCTACGACCCCGCCAACCACGACCTGATGGTCCGTACCCGCCAGGCCAAGATCGACGGCATCGACGTACCGGATCTCGATGTCGACGACCCGTCGGGCGCCGCCAACACCCTGGTGCTGGGCTGGGGTTCCACCTACGGGCCGATCACCGCGGCGGTACGGCGGCTGCGGGCGGCCGGGCAGCCGATCGCGCAGGCCCATCTACGCCACCTCAACCCCTTCCCGCGCAATCTCGGTGAGGTGCTGAGGCGTTACGACCGGGTCGTGATCCCCGAGATGAACCTCGGCCAGCTCGCCACGCTGATCCGGGCGAAGTACCTGGTGGACGCCCACTCGTACAACCAGGTCAACGGTATGCCGTTCAAGGCCGAACAGCTCGCCACGGCTCTCAAGGAGGCCATCGATGGCTGAGACGTCCACGGAAGGTTCCGGTACCGGCGCGATCGAGGCACTCACTCTGGTGCCCAAGGCCGAGGCCAGGCAGTCCATGAAGGACTTCAAGTCCGATCAGGAAGTGCGCTGGTGCCCCGGCTGCGGGGACTACGCGGTCCTCGCCGCCGTACAGGGCTTCATGCCCGAACTGGGGCTGGCGAAGGAGAACATCGTCTTCGTGTCCGGAATCGGGTGCTCCTCCCGGTTCCCGTACTACATGAACACCTACGGGATGCACTCCATCCACGGCCGCGCGCCCGCCATCGCCACCGGCCTCGCCACCAGCCGCCGCGACCTGAGCGTGTGGGTCGTCACGGGTGACGGTGACGCCCTCTCCATCGGCGGCAACCACCTCATCCACGCCCTGCGGCGCAATGTGAACCTCAAGATCCTGCTCTTCAACAACCGGATCTACGGGCTGACCAAGGGCCAGTACTCGCCCACCAGCGAGGTCGGCAAGATCACCAAGTCGACTCCGATGGGCTCGCTGGACGCGCCCTTCAACCCGGTGTCGCTGGCGATCGGCGCCGAGGCGTCCTTCGTCGCCCGGACCGTCGACTCCGACCGCAAGCACCTCACGAGCGTGCTGCGCGAGGCCGCCGCCCATCCCGGTACCGCGCTCGTCGAGATCTACCAGAACTGCAACATCTTCAACGACGGCGCCTTCGAGGTCCTCAAGGACAAACAGCAGGCCGAGGAGGCGGTGATCCGGCTGGAGCACGGGCAGCCGATCCGCTTCGGCACCGACCACGCCAAGGGTGTCGTACGGGACCGGGCGACCGGCGACCTGAAGGTGGTCGCCGTCACCGCCGACAACGAGGCCGACGTGCTCGTGCACGACGCGCACTCCGCGTCCCCGACCACGGCCTTCGCGCTCTCCCGGCTCGCCGACCCGGACACCCTGCACCACACGCCCATCGGCGTCTTCCGCTCGGTCGACCGGCCCGTGTACGACACACAGATGGCCGAGCAGCTCGACACCGCGATCGTCCAGAACGGCAAGGGCGACCTCGGCGCGCTGCTCGCGGGCGGCGACACCTGGACCGTCGTCGGCTGACCTGTTCGCGAGCGACTACGAGGCCCGGGTCTTTTCGGCCCGGGCCTCGTCGTACGCCTCGCGGGCCCGGTCCACGTCCTGCATGCGGTCCTTCGTCCAGACCGCCAGGGCGCTGACCTGGGCGGCGGCCTCGCGGCCGAGGTCGGTGAGCGAGTAGTCGACGCGGGGCGGGATGACCGGCTTCGCGTCCCGGTGGACCATGCCGTCGCGCTCCAGCGTCTGGAGGGTCTGCGTCAGCATCTTCTCGCTGACCCCGCTGATGGCCCGGCGCAGCTCGCTGAAGCGGTACGAGCGCTCCAGCAGCTCCATGAGGACGAGCACACCCCAGCGGCTGGTGACGTGCTCCATGACCAGGCGGTACGGGCACCTGCCCTCGGCGTCGACCGTCGCGTACTTGCCCCTGGCCTCGGCCCCGCCGCTCACTGCCGAACTTACTGTCATGTAAGTACCTTACTTGAAAGTGGGTACTTTCCAAGAGTTAGCGCTTCTCCTAGGGTTAGCGCCAGCCCGCATCCCACAAGGAGATTCACATCATGAGCATCGTCGTCACCGGAGCCACCGGCCACCTCGGTCGTCACGTCGTCGAGCAGCTGCTGGAGAAGGTTCCGGCCGACCAGATCACCGCCGTCGTGCGCGACGCGGAGAAGGCGTCCGGCTTCGCGGCCCGCGGTGTGAAGATCGCCGTCGCCAACTACAACGAGCCCGAGACCTTCGACGGTGTCATAGCCGCCGGTGACAAGGTGCTGCTCATCTCCGGCAACGAGTTCGACAAGGGCCGTGTCGCCCAGCACAAGGTCGTCCTCGACGCCGCCAAGGCCGCGGGCGCCGCACTGCTCGCGTACACCAGCGCCCTGGGCGCCTTCACGGCCGCACTGGCCGACGACCACAGGGGCACCGAGGCGGCGATCCTCGAGTCCGGCATCACGTACTCGCTGCTGCGCAACGGCTGGTACAACGAGAACTACACCGAGCAGCTCGCCGTCGCCCTGGAGCACGGCGTCACCCAGGCCGCCGGTGACGGCAAGGTCGCCTCGGCCGCCCGCGCCGACTACGCCGCCGCCGCTGTCGCGGTGCTGACCGGCGAGGGCCACGAGAACTCGACGTACGAGCTGAGCGGCGACACGGCGTGGACCTTCGCCGAGTACGCGGCCGAGGTGTCCAAGCAGTCCGGCAAGGACGTCGCCTACAACGCCGTTCCCGTCGAGGTCTACACCGGCATCCTGACCGGCGCCGGCCTGCCCGAGGGCTTCGCCGCGATCCTCGCGGGCGTGGACGTGTCCATCGAGCAGGGCCAGCTGGCCGGCACCCCGGGCGACCTGTCCCGCCTGACCGGCCGCCCGACCACGCCGATCGCCGAGTCGATCGCCGCCGCGCTCAAGGCCTGACGTCACCCGCAACCCCTAGCTAGGGCCTGACCTGCCGGACAGACCCCAGAGCACTCAGGGGCGCGCACTCCCCCGTAGCGCCCCTGAGGACGCCACCCCCAGCTGTCATGACCGTATCGCGATACGAGCATGACAGCCGGGGGTGCTCGGCGTTACCGTCAGGGACGCACGTCCATCTGCTGATGTGCTGATACGAGGGGGAGGCACCGGTGGCCGGGAAGCCCACGAGCGAGCAGCGCACGGGTCTGCTGAACGGCTTCGCGGCATACGGGATGTGGGGCCTCGTCCCGCTCTTCTGGCCGCTGCTGAAGCCGGCCGGGGCGGTCGAGATCCTGGCCCACCGGATGGTGTGGTCCCTGGCCTTCGTCGGTATCGCACTGCTGGTGCTGCGCCGCTGGGCCTGGGCGGGCGAACTGCTGCGGCAACCGCGCCGGCTGGCGCTGATAGCGGTCGCGGCGGCGCTCATCACGGTCAACTGGGGCGTCTACATCTGGGCGGTGAACACCGGGCACGTGGTCGAGGCCTCGCTCGGCTACTTCATCAACCCGCTGGTCACCATCGCCATGGGCGTGATCCTGCTGAAGGAACGGCTGCGGCCGGTGCAGTGGACGGCGGTCGGCGTCTGTCTCGCCGCCGTGCTCGTCCTGACGATCGGATACGGCCGGCCGCCCTGGATCTCCCTCTGCCTGGCCTTCTCCTTCGCCACGTACGGCCTGGTCAAGAAGAAGGTCAACCTGGGAGGGGTCGAATCCCTGGCCGCCGAGACCGCGGTCCAGTTCCTGCCCGCGCTGGCGTATCTGCTGTGGCTGGGCAGCCGGGGCGAGGCGGCCTTCGGTACGGAGGGCGCCGGGCACGCGGCCCTCCTCGCGGCGACCGGCATCGTGACCGCCCTCCCGCTGGTCTGCTTCGGCGCGGCGGCGATCCGGGTGCCCCTGTCGACCCTGGGCCTGCTCCAGTACCTGGCCCCCGTCTTCCAGTTCCTCCTCGGCATCTTCTACTTCCACGAGGCCATGCCCCCGGAACGCTGGGCCGGCTTCGCCCTCGTGTGGCTCGCACTCGCCCTGCTGACATGGGACGCGCTGCGGGCGGCTCGGCGGGGGGCTCGGGCGCTCAGGGCGGGGGCCGAGGCGATCCCCGCTCCCCGGACGGCGGAAGCCACGCAGGACGTACGCGGCTGAACACGCGGGATGCACGCCTGAACACGCGGGACGTCCGCCTGAACACGCGGGACGTCCGTCGCCGAAGCGGGGCGTTGTCAGTGCGGCACGTTATAAGTGGTTTCCATGACACTGACGCCCGGATCCACCCAATCCGCTCCCGTCCCCACGCCCACCCCCGTCCACTGGAAGCTGGTCGTCGACTGCGCGGACCCGCACGCACAGGCCGGTTTCTGGGGTGCCGCGCTCGCGTACACCGTCGAGGACCACAGTGCGCTGGTCGAGCGCCTGCTGGGCATCGGTGCCGTGCCGGACGAGCTGACCGTCGAGGTGGACGGCCGGCGCGCCTGGCGGGACCTGGCCGCCGTACGGCATCCCGGTGATCCGTACGAGGAGGAGAGCGGGACCGGGCTCGGGCGGCGGCTGCTGTTCCAGCGTGTGCCGGAACAGAAGGCGGGCAAGAACCGGCTCCACCTCGATCTGCACCCGGGCCCGGACCTGCGCACGCCCGAGGTCGAGCGGCTGACCGAGCTGGGGGCGAGAGTGCTGCGGGAGGTGCAGGAGATGGGCGGTGAGTGGGTGGTGATGGCGGACCCGGAGGGGAACGAGTTCTGCGTCCACTGAACCGAACACACGGGCGCGTTAGTCATGTCCATGTTCATCCGGTATGCGAACTCCCTGTCCAGATAGCGCTCTTGACGAACAGTTGGCCAGAGCTTCACCATCCAGGCACCTATCCGCTGTGGAATCCCTGTGATTCCCAAGGAATTCGGAGCCCCCCACATGAAGCTCTCGGTTCCCGGACGCGCCACAGCCACCGCTGTGGCCGTCACCGTGCTCGCCACCACCGCGCTCCTCACCACGAGCACGGCGGCCGGCGCGGCCCCCGCACCCGACTCGTCCGTAAAGCTGGCCGCCGCGCCCGACCTGCCGCTGGCCAACGTCAAAGCGCATCTGACCCAGTTGCAGTCCATAGCCACCGCCAACGGCGGCAACCGGGCGCACGGCGGAACCGGTTACCGTGCCTCGCTCGACTATGTGAAGGCCAAGCTGGACGCGGCCGGATTCACCACGACCATCCAGCAGTTCACCGCGTCGAGCCGTACCGGCTACAACCTGATCGCCGACTGGCCCGGCGGCGACCCCGAGCAGGTGATCATGGCGGGCTCGCACCTCGACAGCGTCACCTCCGGCGCCGGTGTCAACGACAACGGCAGTGGTTCGGCCGCCGTTCTGGAGATCGCGCTCGCGGTCTCCCGCGCCCAGTACCAGCCCACGAAGCATCTGCGTTTCGCCTGGTGGGGAGCGGAGGAGCTGGGTCTGGTCGGGTCCCGGTACTACGTCAACAACCTCTCCACCGCGAACCGCGCACGCATCGACGGCTATCTGAACTTCGACATGATCGGCTCGCCGAACCCGGGCTACTTCGTCTACGACGACGACCCGACCATCGAGCAGACCTTCAAGGACTACTACGCGGGCCTCGGCGTCCCGACCGAGATCGAGACCGAGGGCGACGGCCGCTCCGACCACGCGCCCTTCAAGAACGTGGGCGTCCCGGTCGGCGGTCTGTTCACCGGCGCCAGCAACACCAAGTCGGCGGCGCAGGCGGCCAAGTGGGGCGGCACGTCGAGCCAGGCGTTCGACCGCTGCTACCACTCGTCCTGCGACACGACGGCCAACATCAACGACACCGCCCTCGACCGCAACAGCGACGCGGCGGCGTACGCGGTGTGGGAGTTGTCGGAGTAACGCGCGCAGTCCGTGGTCCAACTCCCCCGTACCGCACCGGCGATGGCATCGTACGGATGCCAAGATCGTTCAGCAGATCGTCGGTCGGCGTCAGTTGGCGTCAGTTGGTACGGGGGAAGGAACGTTTCCATGCGCGGTACGCGTACGAGAGTGAGCACGGGTACGAGGGTGATGGCGGCCGTCGTGACGGGGCTGGTCCTCGTCGGATGCGGAGGCTGTGCCGAATCGGCGCAGCCCGAGAAGGCCGCCAACGCCAGTGATCCCAAGGGGGACGGTCGATCGGGCGGCTCGCTCGCCGAGTTGACCGTCCCCGCCGGCTACGACGCCGGCCGCGGCTGGGACCAGGAGCTCGGGTGGGTCGAGGAGGGCGCCGAGACCGCGCCCGTCGCCGTCGCACCCGGCTCCGGGACCGTCGCGTACGTGGTCGCTGACCAGGCCGAGATGTACGTCCAGGTGCGCAAGGCGACGACGGGCAAGGTGCTGTGGACCAGCGCCGCCTGGACCCCGCCGGGGTCGCTGGACGACTCCGCGGGCTACGACCCCGCGCTCACCGCACCCGCCTCGGTGACCGCCGTGAGCGCGGGCGGGCGCGAGTACTTCGTCGCGTGGGCGCACGGGCTGGCCGGCCGGGATGAGCTGCACGACGGCAAGGAGATCGTCCAGGCCCAGGTGTACGCGGCCGACGCCTCCGGGAACTCGGTCGCGCCGCTGCGCAGTGTCGACGTCCCCGTGGCGGCCGCCAACGGCACCGCGCAGGGCGAGGCCGTCGTCCGTGACGGCGGCGCCGGCCAGGCCCTCGTCGGCTGGGCCGAGGGCTACCGCGGCCACGACGCGGCGATCGATGTCACCAGCGGCAAGGTCACGACGTATGAGGGTGAGGCGGCGGGCTCGGTCGTCGGGATGAGCGAGCAGGGGCCCGTGGCGAACGCCTCCGGCGGCGGATTCGGCGTGTCACAGGCGTCGTCGGGTGCGTCAGGCGGCTGGTCCAGCGCGGACGTGGCTCCCGAGGGCGCCGCCCCCGAGCAGTCCGTCGGCTTCGGCACCGACCTGCTCAACGGCACCGCCCAGACGGTCGCCGACGGCAAGGTCGTCGCCTCCTGGACGCCCTCCGGGGCCGGAAACGCGGACGGCAGCGAGGAGACGGTACGGACCGTGCACGACGCCTCGACCGGCAAGGTGCTGCTGCGCGCCGAGTGCCGCGACCGGACGCTCACGCAGACGTTCGACAACGACGACACCGTCCTCGGCGACAGCGTCCTGACCTCCGTCTCCCCGGGCGGCCGCTATCTCTCGTACGGTTGGATGCTCTTCGACCTCCAGAAGGGCTCCGTGGTCTGTCTCGCCAAGGGTGTGGGCGGGGACGAGGGCCGCAAGGACATGCTGATCGCCTCCGTGCGCGACGACGGCACGGCGTACGGCACCGTCCCGGGCTCGGACCCGCGCGTCGCCGTCGAGATCCCGGCCTCGACGGGCACCCCGAAGGCCCTGCCGACCGGCACGGAGACGCCCGCGTACACGCCCGTCGGCGCCGGCATCTTCCTCACCTGGATCGAGGGCGGCGGGATTCGGGTCTCGGGGCGCGTGGAGAGTTGAGCGGCCTCCCCCCTGTCTCGGAGATCGCCGCCGCCGTACGGGCGCGGGACGTGAGCGCCGTCGAGGTCGTCACGGCCGCGCTCACCCGGATCGCCGCCGTGGAGCCGGAGTTGTGCGCGTTCAGGGAGGTGTGGGTCGAGGCGGCGGTACGGCGGGCGCGCGAGGTCGATGTCAGGGTCGCGGCGGGTGAGCGGCTGCCGCTCGCGGGCGTTCCGCTCGCGGTGAAGGGGCGGTACGGGGAACGGGCGGCGGACGCGGCACGGCTGATCGCCGCCGGGTGCGTACCGGTGGGCGCCACGTCCGTACCCGCGCCTGGAACTCCCTGGCAGACATGGGGGCTTGGGGCCGGTGGACGGACGGTCAACCCGTGGCGGGCGGACCGGGTGCCGGGCGGTTCGTCGGCGGGGGCCGGGGCGGCGGTGTCTGCGGGCCTGGTCCCTCTCGCGACCGGCGCGGACGGCGCCGGGTCCATACGCATCCCGGCCGCCTGGTGCGGAGTGTTCGGGCTCAAGGCGACGAACGGGCGCCTGCCGCATCCCGACCGGACGGGGTTGAGCGCGGTGGGGGCGGTGGCTCGGCGGGCGGTTGACCTGGGGGCGTACTGGCGGTGCGTGACGGAGGAGGGGGACCAGGAGTGCGCGTGCGTACGGCGGCCTCTCACCGCCCTCTGGTCCGACTCCCTCGGCTTCGCCCGCGCCGATTCCGGGCCCGCCCTCGTCGCGCACGGGGCCGCGCTGCGGCTCGACGGTGCCGGGGTCGTACGGCTGTTGCCGACGGACGATGCCCTCGTGCGCCTCGACGATCCGGGGCCGGCTTGGCTGGCGCTGCGGGCGCCGGGTGCGGGTGGGGGTCGGACTAGGGGTGCGGACACGGGCGGCGACACGGCGGCCGCGTACCGGCTGCGCGCCGCCAACGACCGGCGGCTCGCGGAGCTGTTCAGCCGGGCCGACCTGCTCCTGACCCCCACGACGCCGAACCCGCCGCACGGCCACGAGGGCCCGGGCGACCGGTACTCGACCGCGCTCACCTGGGCGTTCAACCTCAGCGGGCACCCGGCGGCGAGCATTCCGGCGGGCTTCGGCCCGGACGGCTGCCCGGTCGGACTCCAGGTGGTGGCACGCCACGGCGAGGAACAGATGCTGCTGCGGGTCATGGCGGAGGCCGAGGAACAGGCGGGCCTGGCCAGTTGTTAATGCACAGGCCAGCCGTTAATGCACACGCATATACCGTGCGCGCATTGAATCACCGTGCGCGCCACACCTGCCGTACGCCAACCGCACCGGGGGCCCACCATGAACCGCAGCTTCCTCTTCCTCCTGGGCAGCAGCCGCACCGACGGCAACACCGAGGCGCTCGCCCGCCGGGCCGCCGAACAGCTGCCCGCCGAGGTCGAGCAGCGCTGGCTGAGTCTCGCCGAGCATCCACTGCCCGACTTCGAGGATCTGCGCCATGACGCGGACCACGTCCGGCCCACCGGAAACAACACGGCCCTCCTGCTCGACGCGACGCTCGCGGCCACGGACATCGTGATCGTCTCGCCGCTGTACTGGTACTCGGTGTCCGCCCCTGTCAAGCGCTATCTCGACTACTGGTCGGGCTGGCTGCGCACTCCCGGCCTGGACTTCAAGGCCACCCTCGCCGGACGCACGCTCTGGGGCGTCACCGTCCTCGCCGACCCGGACCCGGCGCTCGCCGACCCGCTGGTCGGTACGCTCCGCAACTCGGCCGCGTACATGGGGATGCGGTTCGGCGGGGTGCTGCTCGGCAACGGGAGCAAGCCCGGTGACGTACTGAAGGACACCGGCGCGCTCACCCGCGCGAAGACGTTCTTCGAATAGTCCGGCCGGTTCGGCCCATTCGGGCGAGGGGACTTCAGGCCGTGATGTCCTTCGTCGTGAACCGCGCCCAGGCCGCCGAGCCGAACACCGCCGCGTACACGGCCTGGATGCCGAGGTTCTTCACCAGGTCGTCCCAGTAGACCGGTTCGCGCATGAGGTCGGCGAAGGACAGCCAGTAGTGGGAGAAGAAGTACGGCTGGAGCGCGTGCAGTTGGGGTATCTGGTCGAGGATCTGGACGGTGATGAGCAGTCCGACGGTCGTCGCCATCGCCGCGATGCCGCTGCTCGTCAGGGTGGAGATGAACAGGCCGAGCGCCGCCACCCCGATCAGTGACGCGGCGACGACCAGCGCGATCAGCAGCGCCCGCCCCAGTCCCTCCGTGAAGCTGATGCTCGTACCGGAGATCGTCATCAGATCGCCGAGCGGGAAGAGCAGGGCGCCGACAGTGAGCGCCGACAGTGCCACCACCAGCGTCCCGACCAGGCAGAACGTCAGCGTGGTCGCGTACTTGGTGAGGAGCAGGCGGGTGCGGCCGGCCGGGGCGACCAGCAGATAGCGAAGGGTGCCCGCGCTTGCCTCGCCGGCTATCGCGTCGCCCGCGATGACGCCGATGGCCATCGGGAGGAAGAAGGGGAGGGTTGCGGCCAGGGCCGTGAACACCAGGAAGAGGCCGTTGTTGGTGATCTGCGAGATGAAGGCGGGTCCGGCACCGCCGCCTCCGCCCGGGCCGCCGCCGACGCCGGACGAACCGTCGCCGGTCTCGATCTTGATTGCTATGCCGATGAGGATTGGTACCGCCGCCAGTACGCCCAGGAGGGCGAGGGTGCGCCAGCGGCGGAAGGTGGTGAGTAGTTCGTTGCCGAAGAGGGTGCCTCGGACGGTTGTTCGGCGGCTGACGGTCTGAAGTGGCTGGTCGCGGCCACGCGGCGGTAGCCGCACATCCGATGCAGCCCCGCGCCCCTTTGGGGCGCCTACCCGAACCTCAGCCTGCGACATCGAAGCCCTCCCCCGTCAGTGCCATGAACGCGTCCTCCAGGGAGGCCTGTTTGAGGCCGAAGCCGCGGACACGTACCCCCGCCGTCACCAACGCGGCGTTCACGTCGGCGAGTTCGCGGTCCGGAGGTTCTGCGGTCACCTGGTCCTCGGTGATGACGATGTCCGAGGCGCCCTGCTCCTTCAGTACGCGGGCCGCGTCCGTCGTGTCCGGTGTCGTGACGACGAGGCGTCCGCGTGTGCCGGCGGCCAACTCTGCCACCGGGCCCTGGGTGATCAGCCGGCCCTGTGCCATGACGGCTGCGTGCGTGCAGACCTGCTCGATCTCGTCGAGGAGGTGGGAGGAGAGGAAGACGGTGGTGCCGTCGGAGGCCAACTCCCTTACCAGGGAACGGATTTCGCGCATGCCCTGCGGGTCGAGCCCGTTGGTCGGCTCGTCGAGGACGAGCAGGCGGCGCGGCTGGAGCAGCGCGGCCGCGAGACCGAGCCGCTGCTTCATGCCCAGCGAGTACGCCTTCGCCTTCTTGCCGGCGGCGGCTGTGAGGCCCACCCGGTCCAGGGCGTGCGCGACGCGTGTACGCCGGGTGCGCGGATCGGCGGTCGGGTCGGCGGCGTCGTACCGGACGAGGTTGTCGCGGCCCGAGAGGAAGCCGTACAGCGCGGGCCCCTCGATGAGCGCGCCGACATGCGGCAGGACGGCGCGGGTGGCGCGGGGCATCGGCCGCCCCAGCACCCGCGCCGTGCCCGACGTCGGCTCGATCAGGCCCATCAGCATGCGGATGGTGGTCGTCTTGCCTGAGCCGTTCGGCCCGAGGAAACCGAAGACGCTGCCCGCCGGGACGGTGAGGTCGAGAGCGTCGACGGCGAGCTGTCCACCGCGGTAGCGCTTGGTGAGGGCACGGGTGACGATGACCGCGCCATCGTCACCCCGGTGCACCTCTTCCGGCTCTCCCCGCTCCGCGGCGGACGCTTCCTCCATGGGCTCCCCCGGCTCCCTCGATCGTCTACTCGTACAACAGGGATTCTCGTCCGAAGGTTCCCGAACGGGAGTTACGCGAGTTACTGGGCCGCGTTCGCCGCCTTCACCAGCGCGTCCTTCGTGACGGCGCCGACGTAGAGCTTGCCGTCGTCCGTCATCAGGGCGTTGATCAGGCGGGTCTTGAAGACCGTGCCGGAGCCGAAGTCGCCGGAGACCTTGTCGCCGAAGGAGTCGAGGAAGCCGCCGAACGCGCCGGCGTCCGGGGAGTCACCGGCCGACGGCAGGCCGCTCTCGGCGCCCGAGTCGAAGGCGGCGATGGAGTTCCAGCCCTCGCCGATGACCTTGACGTCATCGCCTTCGAGCCCGTCCACTGCCCCCTCGTGGTCCTCGAGTCCCTTGAGGTCCTCCTCGAACTTCTTGCCGGAGTCGCCGCCGAAGTCCTCCTCGGCCGTGCCCGAGCCCTCCTCGGTGACCTTCGTGCCCTTGGGCGGGGTGAAGTCGAAGGTCGAGGCGGCGGGCTTGGCGAAGTCGACGTCGACGAAGCCGGCGTCCACGACGGCCGCGCCGCCGCTCGCCGGGGTGAGCGTGAACTTCAGGGGCGTACCGGTCTTCGAGTCGACCGCGATACTGATCGCCCCGACCGTGGACCCGGACTCCTTCGGCTTGATGACCAGCTTGTACGCGTCGCGGCCGGCGACCTGGGCGGTGCCGTCGACGGTCACGGAGGTCGTGCCGTCGGCCGCCTTCAGTGCCTCCTCGGCGAACTCCTTGGGCGTGGCGGGCACGTCGTCGGGCAGGGCCTGGTCCTTGCCGTCGGCCTTGTCCTTGCCGCCCTCGGATGCGGGGGCCGTCGCGTGGTACGCCTCGTTCGACGAACTGTCGTACGCCCACACCTCGTCGCCGTTGTGGATGACGCTGTACTCGGCGGCCTTCTCCAGCAGCGACACCTTCTGCTTGTCGGGGCCGTCGACGGCGACCCGGACCGTGTGCGTGCCGGAGGCCAGCTCGAGGAGCTTGGCGCTCGGATCGGCGGCCGACCCCGAATCGTCGGAACCCCCGCCGAGGCCGCCCGAGAGCAGGCCGCTCTCCAGACCGCCGAGGTCGGGCAGCCCCAGGTCCGTGCTGATCTTCACCGTGCCGGACAGCTGCTGGGTGTCCGACGCGGCGATCTTCTCGATGAGTTCCTGCGCGCTGATCTTCGGTAGATCGGGGTCACCGGAGCCGGCGAACGCCGGTACCAGCCCGATCGTCGCGACCGTCAGACCGATCACCACGGCCGGTGCTGCATACCGCGCGGCCTTGCGGCGCCGCGACGGCACGTCCTCGGCCTCGATCTCGATCTCGGCCTCGATCCGGTTGCCGGACTTGGCCTCTTCGTACGGTGCCATGTGTGCCTTACCTCCGTCGTCGGCGGCGGCTGTCAGTCCCACACCTGTCCACCCTGAGCCGCCATTCTCACCCGAACCGGTGAGGAGTGGTGCTTTCCATCTCACCAAATCGGCGAAGAGGAATCGTCAGACCTTGGTCTCAACTCCGCGTACTGCTACGGGATGACATGAGGAGGCGGAGCTTCCCCCGACCCGTAGGGGTCGCCCACGATGGTGCCGGGCGAGGAGCCCGCGGTGCTTTTAGCCCGTCCGGCGTTTGACGACGAGCGCGTTCAGCGCGAAAGGGGGGTCTGGGGGCGCAGCCCCCAGGAACGGGATGGGACGGGTAGGGGCGGCGGGGGCGAAAACCCTACCCAGCCCGATGCACCACCGCATCGCACATCTCCCCCAACGCCACCTTCGCATCACACTCCGCCAACGGCACCAACGCAGCCCGCGCCTCCTCCGCATACCGCACCGTGTCCCGCCGAGCCTGCGTCAACGCAGGATGCACCCGCAGCCGGGCCAACGCCTCCGCATGCCGCGCATCGTCACTCAGATCGGAGTCCAGCAACTCGCACAGCGCGACATCCTCGGCCAGCCCCATCCGGGCCACCCGCTCCCGCAACCGCAGCACGGGCATCGTGGGAATGCCCTCCCGCAGATCCGTCCCGGGCGTCTTCCCGGACTCGTGGGAGTCGGACGCGATGTCCAGCACGTCGTCCGCGAGCTGGAAGGCGACCCCGAGCCGCTCCCCGTACTGGGTGAGCACGTCCACGACACTGTCGTCGGCGCCGGACATCATCGCCCCGAACCGGCAGGCCACGGCCACCAGCGACCCGGTCTTCCCGCCCAGTACGTCCAGGTAGTGCTCGACCGGGTCCCGCCCGTCGGTCGGCCCCGCCGTCTCCAGGATCTGCCCGGTCACCAGCCGCTCGAACGCCTCCGCCTGCACCCGCACCGCCTCGGGCCCGAGGTCCGCAAGGATGTGCGAAGCGCGCGCGAAGAGAAAGTCGCCGGTCAGGACCGCGACGGAGTTCCCCCAGCGCGTGTTGGCGCTGGGCACCCCGCGCCGCACCTCGGCCTCGTCCATGACGTCGTCGTGGTACAGCGTCGCGAGGTGGGTCAGCTCCACCACCACCGCCGACGGCACGATCCCCGGCGCGTGCCGGTCCCCGAACTGCGAGGCGAGCATCACGAGCAAGGGCCGGAACCGCTTCCCGCCGGCCCGTACGAGGTGCTGCGCGGCCTCCGTGATGAAGGGCACCTCGCTCTTGGTTGCTTCGAGCAACCCTTCCTCGACAGCCGCCAATCCGGCCTGGACATCGGCTTCGAGAGCCTGGTCCCGCACGCTCAGCCCGAACGGCCCGACGACGGTCACGAGGGATCTCCTGTCTGCTGGTGTCTACTGGCGGTCACACGGTGTGTCAATAGGTCGCTGCCATCACTCAAGTCAGCGTATCCGGTCACGTTTCGATCACCACGAGCGCCCGCCCGTCCAGGCCAGGCGGTATCGGATCACGACCGGAATGTTTTTGATCAGTCCATAAGTATGGACATTCATAAACATCCCGCGCCCCACCCGTCACACCAGTGATCGCACCCGCGCATACGCCACCACCTCCCTGACGGCACCCGCCGTACCCGTCACTACGACAACGACGCGCATCGTGCGAGAGGTTCCACCCTCCCGACAGACACGCCCACAAGAAGCCTAAAAACCCTAAAACCCCCCTATTTACCCCACTCATCTCACCCAGACCACGACTACCCCCACCCCGTGATTCGAGTCACTCCAAATTCCGACGCCCGCCACCCCCTCCCCCGCAAACTCCCCGTTCGCAAAAGGCAAGTTACTCACCACCCACTCCACACGCCCGCCCGTTTTGTCCCCAACGTGCGCCCCAAATGACCAAGTCCTATGCTTCCGCCCCTTGTTCCACCCGTGTGCTCTCGCATACGTTCTCGCCACGCCGGGCGGATCGCCGAATCCTGCCACCGCCCGCAGAGCACCATCCCACCCACCCACACGTGACTCACGCAGGCAGGAGCGGGGGACCCAGGTAAGCCGCCGGTCCGGGCACGACGCCGGAGCGGCTGGGGGTGAAGTCGTGCGCCGAAGCAGGCGCCCGGCCGGGCATCTCCCGCCCGAACCCGACAGCTCACCTCGTAGGCGTCGGAGAGGACTCACCATGCCCGCACGAGGTCAGCACAACCGCGCGAGAACCACCCGCCGCCCGCTCACACTCCCGCGCACACTCGCCATCACCGGAACGGCCGCCGTAGCCCTGGCCTTTCCCTTCCTGACCGCGACGACGGCATCAGCCGCACCGTCGTCCGCCGTGTCCGTGGCGTCGGCGACGAACTACGCGAACAACCTGGACGGCTGGATCCGCGAATCGCTCGACATCATGGCGCAGAAGGGAATCCCGGGCACGTACAACGGCATCTACCGCAACATCATCCGCGAGTCGTCGGGCAACCCGAACGCCATCAACCTCTGGGACTCGAACGCGGCAGCCGGCACCCCCTCCAAGGGCCTCCTCCAGGTCATCGACCCGACCTTCGCCGCCTACCACGTCGCCGGCACCTCGTACGACCCCTACGACCCGATCGCGAACATCACAGCGGCCTGCAACTACGCGGCGGCGCGATACGGCTCGATAGACAACGTGTACGGCGCCTACTAGGCCGACCCGCCCTCACCGCCACACCCCGGGCGCGTTCCAGTGCTCGTTGCCGTCCCCGGCTCCGAACAACCGCTCCAACACGACCGCGATCCCGTCGTCCTCGTTCGAGAGGGTGACCTCGTCCGCCACCGCCTTGAGTTCGGGATGGGCGTTGGCCATGGCCACCCCATGGGCCGCCCAGTCGAACATGGGGATGTCATTCGGCATGTCGCCGAAGGCGATGGTGGCGGACGAGGCCAGCCCGAGGTACTCGGCGGCGAGCGCGAGCCCCGTCGCCTTGGTGATGCCGCATGGCTGGAGTTCGACGGTGCCCGGCCCCGACATGGTGACGGTCGCGAGCGAACCGACCGCGCCACGCGCCGCCGACGCCAACTCGTCGTCGGACAGGGACGGGTGACGCAGCAACACCTTGCTGATGGGCGCTGCCCACAGGTCGTCCCGGTGCGGCACCCGTACTGCGGGCAGCGTCGGGTGCGGCATCAGGTACCCGGGTTCGATGAGCGTCAGCCCGTCGACACCGTCCTGGTCCACGGCGGCGTACACCTGCCCGACCTCGGCCTCGATCTTGCCGAGGGCGGTCTCCGCCAGCTCCTGGTCCAGGGTCACCGACCACAGCAGACGGTCCGCGCCGGCGTCGTACAACTGCGCGCCCTGTCCGCACACCGCGAGCCCCCCGGCCCCGAGGTCGTCGAGCAGCGGCCGGACTCTCGGCGCAGGCCGTCCCGTCACCACCAAGTGCTGGGCGCCGGCGGCCGTGGCACGCGCCAGCGCGGTCCGCGACCGGTCGGAGAGCGTGTCGTCGGCACGCAGGAGCGTTCCGTCCAGGTCCGTGGCGATTAGTGCGTATGAGGTGGGAGCGGCCATGATCCAGAGAATACGGATCGTTCGGCACATCGGTCTCCGCCCGAACCGGACGACGTTCGGCATCCCGGCAGCAACAGCCTCCCAGCCTGTCCCAACTCCCGCCCCGGGAAGGCCCGAACGGCATGAGATCGCGGTCCGCACCCGTTGTCGCCCACCCCCGTCCGCGCCCTATCCGTGCGCGGCCGCCAGATGCCCCACCAGCCTCGGTGACGCGAACTCCGTACCGCACACGAACCGCATCACCGGCCCGTACGAAGCCGCCGCCGGCAACCCCGTGAAGTACAACCCCGGTACGGAGGACACATACCCGGCACCGAGCCTCGGCGTGCCCCGGCTCACCGCCAGCTCCGTACGCAGCTCGTGCCCGAGGAAGTCCATCGCGGCGAGGTCGACGCGGTAGCCGGTCGCGGATATGACGTGGTCGGCCGACAACTCCCGGGTACGGCCGCCGAGTTCCTCCACGGTCAACACGGGCCGCCCACCGGCAGAGCCCCCCGCAGCCCCGCTCCCCCGTGCGTCCCCCGTTGCCCCTACGATCCGCGCGACCTCGCTCACCTGCACCTTCCCCTCGAACCGGTCGCGCAGCCACCACGCCCCGAGCGGTCCGAGGACCCGGCGGACCAGATAGTGGCGGGCCTGGGCCGGGAGATGGCGGTAGGGGTGCGGGTAGTAGGTGAGGGCCCAGAGTGACCACGCGTTGCCGAACGGCGACTCGGGCCGCAGCCTGGGCTGCCGCCACGGAGGCGCGCCGAAGGCGACGCGACCGCGCCCCCGCGACACCACCCGAACCCGTGCCCCCGCCTCCGCCGCCAGCGCCGCCGTCTCCAGCGCGGACTGGCCCGCACCGACGACGATCAGCTCCCGGCCCGCGAACCGGCCCAGATCATGGTGCTGCGAACTGTGGGACACCGGACCCGCGGGCGAGGGCCCGTCCGGCGCGGCGCCGGCCAGCTCCGGGGGCAGATGCGCGAGCCCCGACAACCCGGTCGCCACCACGACCGCTCTCGTGGTGAACAACTCACCCGAGTCCAGCTTGAGTTCGAAGCCACCGCCGCTGCCATCGCTGCCGCTGCCCGCGCCCTTGTGCTGCCGCCGGTCCACGGACACCACCCGGACCCGCTCCAACTCGGGCACGAGCCGCTGCTGGAACCACTCGCCGTACGCGATGAAGGTCTCCACCGGGACGATGTCCTCGTCCGTGACCAGCCGGCGTATCCCCGCCGCGTCGCAGTAGTCGACCAGCGTGTGGCCCCGCTGCGGGGCGTCGATGTTGGAGGCCACCGGCGTCGACTTCAGGAGCATCCCGGCGGGCATGTGGTCCCGCCAGCTCACCATGGGCTCGCCGAAAACTCTCACCGGAATGCCACGCGCCCGCAGATGCGCGGCGGTTGACAGACCGAACGGTCCCGCGCCGATTACCGCTACCGGATGATTCACGAAGTCCCCTCCCCAGGACGCTGCTTCGCCACTTCGCGCTGTTCTACTGCTCTGCTGCTGCCGCCCAACCGGTCAGCAGGTTGTCGCCACTACGCCTGATACCTACGCCTTGCCGCCACGACGGCCGGCCCGCCACAGCTGATACAGATGCTTCGCGCCCGGCCGTACGAAGCGGGCGAGCATCGTGAGGAACGGCAGCGGGTCGTCACCCGCGAGCCAGGCCAGTTCCGTCCCGCTCGCCCGGGCCGGCGCGTGCGGCGTCGTATAGCCGCTGCGCCGGTAGGCGAGGAGGGCGGGCAGGTCGATGTTCTCCACGATGTACCGGTGCCCGGCGCGCTGTTCCCCCTCCGGAACGGTGCGCCCGGTCAGATCGAGATGCATGGCCCGCACGACGTCCACCCCCGACTCGCTCTCGAAGAGCCGGAACTGGGCGCCCATCCGCGGGTTGAAGTCGAGAAGCTTGTACTGTCCGTCGCGCCGGTCGAAGCGCAGGTCGAGGTCGATGATGCCGGTGAAGCCGATCTGTTTGATGAAACGTACGGCAAGGTCCGCGAGTTCCGGATTGTCGACGACGTACGCATTTGCCGTCATTCCCGCGTGCGGCGGCCAGGAACGGACCTTCACGCCCGTGAACAACGCGCGCGGATTCGAGTCCGCGTCGAAGTAGGCGTGCACGATCCAGTCCTCGGCCTCCTCCCGGGGCAGATACTCCTGAAGGATCACACCGGGACGCTCACCCCAGTCGCGGGCCAGGGACAGCAGCGCCTCCCGACTCGCGATGCGCGTAGTGCCGTTGACGGCGGGCCGGGCGCGCCGCACGAACGCCTCCCGGTTCTTGGCCACCAACGGGAACCGGGCCGTCCGCGCGAACCGCTCGATGTCCTCGTACGACTGCGGGAACGCGGCGGCCGGAGTCGGTATGCCGTGCTCCACACACAACTCGTGCAGCCCCTGCTTGCTGGCGAGTCGACGCGGCAGCGCCGCCTCCACACGAGGGAAGAGAAAGGCGTCCCCCAACTCCTCCTGCCGCTCGGCGATCAGTACGGCCGCCTCCTCATCCGTGGGAACGAGCAGAGCGGGACGCCCGATCCGCCGCCCGATGCGCAGCAACCCCTCGACGAGCCGCTCCGGTTCCTCGGTCCCGGTGGTCGGCCAGACGAACGCGCGCCGCAGATAACGCGAGGCGGCCGCCGGCGTGCAGCGGTCCTCGGTGATCGCGTACATCGGAACGCCCAGCCGTCCCAGACTGCGGATGGCCCCGACGCCTCCGTGGTGCAGCGGATAGTCACCGAACTTCACGATCAGCGCCGGCACGGCATGGTCGGCCGAAAACGGCACAGTGCTGCTCCTGGCCACGGGTCCCCCCACGTGTCCCCCCTACGGACCGGACCCACCCCGTCCGTGTCCCCCCAAAGGACGCTAAGCCGGAATCATCCGCTCCGGACAAGGCCTATCCGGACATTACGAACTCTTTAGACACTGGGGACACTGCCCCGAGCCCGCAACTCACCCGTAACCTGTGGCGCGACCACATGGCCACACGGCACGACACACGAGAGCGAGGCAGCACCCCATGCCCCCCTTCGATGTCCCCGAGGGCGACCCCTTCGGCCCGCACAACCTCCCGTACGGCGTGTTCACCCCGGCCGGCTCCACGGACCGCCGGGTCGGCGTCAGGCTCGGCGACCACGTCCTGGACGCGGGTGCCGCTGCCGCCGCGCTCGGCTCCCCCTATGTCTCCGTACTGGCCCGCCCGACCCTCAACCCCCTTCTGGCCGCAGGCCGTACGACCTGGTCCGACATCCGGCGCGCCCTCACCGCCTGGGTCACCGTCCCGTCCCACCAGGAGACCGTCGCCCCGCTCCTCCACCCCCTCTCCTCGGTGAGCCTGCACCTCCCCTTCGAGGTCGCGGACTACGTCGACTTCTACGCCTCCGAGAACCACGCCCGGAACGTCGGCCAGATCTTCCGCCCCGACGCCGCGGACTCCCTGACCCCCAACTGGAAGCACCTGCCGATCGGTTACCACGGCCGCTCGGGCACGGTCGTCGTCTCCGGCACGGAGGTCGTACGTCCGTCGGGCCAGCGCAAGGCGCCCACCGACCCGGCCCCGCTCTTCGGCCCGTCGGTCCGCCTGGACATCGAGGCGGAGGTCGGCTTCGTGGTGGGCACACCGTCGCCCATGGGCAGCGCGGTGCCCCTGTCCGCCTTCCGGGACCACGTCTTCGGCCTCTGCCTGCTGAACGACTGGTCCGCCCGCGACATCCAGGCCTGGGAGTACGTCCCGCTGGGCCCGTTCCTGGGCAAGTCCTTCGCCACGTCCGTCTCGGCGTGGATCACCCCGCTGGACGCCCTGGAGGACGCCCGGGTCTCCCCGCCCGCCCGCACCCACGCCCTGCTCCCCTACCTCGACGACGCCGAGGGCGAGCCGGGCGGCTATGACCTGCGTATCTCCGTCGCCGTGAACGGCCACACCATCTCCGAGCCCCCCTTCTCCACGATGTACTGGACGGCCGCGCAGCAACTCGCCCACATGACCGTCAACGGCGCGTCCCTCCGCACCGGCGACCTCTACGGCTCGGGCACGGTCAGCGGCCCCACCGAACGGGAACGCGGCTCCCTCCTCGAACTCACCTGGAACGGCACCGACCCCATCGACCTCCCCACCGGCAAGCGCACCTTCCTGGAGGACGGCGACGAGGTCACCCTCACCGCCTGGGCCCCTGGTCCGGGCGGCACCCGCGTAGGCCTGG
The DNA here is from genome assembly GCF_021545335.1 of Streptomyces sp. GQFP. Classification (GTDB taxonomy): domain Bacteria; phylum Actinomycetota; class Actinomycetes; order Streptomycetales; family Streptomycetaceae; genus Streptomyces. The sequence continues at coordinate 3,838,143 of NZ_CP089312.1, forward strand.
GCGAGGTGACGGGCAGGATCACTCCGGCAGGCTGAGCGCAGCGCCCGGAGCAGCGGGTCCGGAGCAGCGGGCGGGGCAACGCGTCGGGCAACGGGCGGGGCAGTCGGTCCGGCCCCGACCAGGAGGACACCGTCGCGCCCCGCGTCTCCCCCTCTACATCCAGCCCCCTACATCCAGTCCTCCGGCTCGGGCTCCATCTCCATCTCGGGCCAGTCGTCCGGCCCCAACTGCTCGTCCCTCGGCCCGGATCCCGCACCCCGGCCGCTGTCACTGCCCGAAGAGCCTGACCTGAAGCCGGACTTGGAGCCGGACTTGGAGCCGGGCGCCGAGCCGGTCTCCGGGACCTGTGGAGCAGCCGCGGACACCTCAGGCGCCTCGCCCAGTGCCGAAAGCGCCCCCAACACGCCCTCCCCGTACGTGGCGAGCTTCTTCTCGCCCACCCCGCTGATTCCGCCCAGCTCCGCCACCGACCGGGGCCAGACGCTGACGATCTCCCGGAGCGTGGCGTCATGGAAGATGACGTACGCCGGAACGCCCTGCTCGCGGGCCTGTTCGGCGCGCCAGGCGCGCAGGGCCTCGAATGCCGGCTGCAGTTCCTCGGGCAACGCGACAGCCGCCGCCTTCGCCTTCTTCTCACTCCGGCCGCCACCGGTCGCCGACCGTGCGGTCGTCGCCTTCTTCGGCTCCTTGCGCAGCGGCACCTCCCGCTCGCGCCCCAGCACGGCACCGCTCGTCTCGGTCAGCACCAGCGTGCCGTACTCGCCCTCGACCGTGAGCAGCCCCTGGGCGAGCAACTGCCGTACGACACCGCGCCATTCGCCCTCGGACAGTTCCTCTCCGATGCCGAACACGGAGAGCTGGTCGTGGTCGAACTGGATCACCTTCGCCGTGCGCCGCCCCAGCAGGATGTCGACGATCTGCACCGCGCCGAACTTCTGCCGCCGCTCACGCTCCAGCCGCCAGACCGTGGACAGCACCTTCTGCGCGGCGACCGTGCCGTCCCAGCTCTCCGGCGGGGTCAGGCAGGTGTCGCAGTTGCCGCAGCCGCCCGGCACCGGGTCCTGGCCGAAGTAGACGAGCAGTTGCCCACGCCGGCACTGCACCGTCTCGCACAGCGCCAGCATCGCGTCCAGGTGCGCCTGCGCGCGGCGCCGGAACGCCTCGTCGCCCTCGCTGCCCTGAATCATCTTGCGCTGTTGTATGACGTCGTTCAGACCGTAGGCCATCCAGGCCGTGGACGGCAGTCCGTCACGGCCGGCGCGGCCCGTCTCCTGGTAGTAGCCCTCGACCGACTTGGGCAGGTCGAGGTGGGCGACGAACCGGACGTCCGGCTTGTCGATGCCCATCCCGAAGGCGATGGTCGCCACCACGACGAGGCCGTCCTCGCGCAGGAAGCGCGACTGGTTCGCCGCGCGGGTGCCCGAGTCCAGGCCCGCGTGGTACGGCACCGCCCGGACGCCGTGGGCGGCGAGGAACTCCGCCGTGCGCTCCACGGAGTTGCGCGAGAGGCAGTAGACGATGCCCGCGTCGCCGTCGTGCTCCTCCTTCAGGAAGGTCAGCAGCTGCTTCTTGGGGTCGGCCTTGGGCACGATGCGGTACTGGATGTTGGGCCGGTCGAAGCTCGCCACGAAGTGACGGGCGTCCGGCATGCCGAGCCGCTGGGTGATCTCCTGATGCGTCGCGTGCGTGGCCGTCGCCGTGAGCGCGATCCGCGGGATGTCCGGCCAGCGCTCGCCCAGCAGCGACAGCGCCAGGTAGTCGGGCCGGAAGTCGTGACCCCACTGCGAGACGCAGTGCGCCTCGTCGATGGCGAAGACGGCGATCTTCCCCCGGGAGAGCAGGTCCAGGGTCGAATCCAGTCGCAGCCGCTCCGGAGCCAGGTACAGGAGGTCCAGCTCCCCGGCCAGGAACTCGGCCTCCACCACCCGCCGCTCGCCGAAGTCCTGCGTGGAGTTCATGAACCCGGCCCGCACGCCGAGCGCCCGCAGCGCGTCCACCTGGTCCTGCATCAACGCGATGAGCGGCGAGACGACGATCCCCGTACCCGGTCTGACCAGGGACGGAATCTGGTAGCAGAGCGACTTGCCGCCACCGGTCGGCATGAGGACGACGGCGTCGCCGCCCGCCACCACATGATCGATGACCGCCGCCTGCTCGCCGCGGAAGGAGTCGTACCCGAAGACCCGGTGCAGCGTGGCCAGCGCTTCGCTGTCCCCCGCCCCGGCCGCCGATTCGACGACCGTGCCCGGACCCTCGCCCGCTTCCGTCATCACACCCGACCCGCCCATCACGCTCATCGCGCTCATCGTCGTGTCCCCCGTACGTCGCGCCTCGACCACTGCGTCCACCATAGGGGCCCGCACCGACAGCCCCGGAGTTATCCACAGGCTGTCCCGCCACACCTGCGGCCCGTGTCACCGGCGCCCGCCGCCGAACCGGGGTGTTCAGCCCAATGGCCGCTTCGCGTGGCGGCCCCGAATACCCCGGGACATGCTGCTCGGGCGGGACGAGGGGGAGGCCCGTACAACGGACCGGCGCCCCGCGCGCGCCTCTCGGACCGGCGCCCTCCGGGGCGCCTCTCCCGTTCAAGGAGTCCCCACATGCCCCGCAGCCGGCTCAAGGTCACCGTCGCCCTCGCCACGGCCGCCGCCGCGTCCCTCTCCCTGGCCGTCGCCCCCGCGCACTCCGCGCCGAGCGATCCCGTCGACCCCGGGGTCTGGACCGAGCTGGCCAAGACGCTCGAAGGCACGGCGAAGTACCAGTACGCTCCGTTCGCCGTCACGGACGGCTACAAGCCCGCCTTCTGCTCGGCCAGTCCGACGCTCGGCGGGATGGGCCACCACTACATCAACAAGAACCTCTACGGTTCACTCGATCCGGCGAAACCGGCCGCTCTGCTGTACGAGGACCGGGTCAACGAGGACTGGATGGACGAGGCGTCCGACACGAGCTGGCTCGACGATCTGGACGCGCTCGACGGCAGCGCCCCCACAGTGAGCGCCCCTTCCGAGTCGCGCAGGCTCGTCGCCGCGGAGTGGATCGTGGTCGACAAGGACCAGGATCTGACGACCGACGACGACCGCCCCAGCCTGTTCGGTGTCCCCTTCAACGGCCCGATGCTCGGCCACGAGCCCGGTATGCCGATCCACTACGACCTGCACGCCTGGGTCTGGAAGAAGAACCCCAGCGGCATGTTCGCCCGCTGGAACCCCACTGTGAGCTGCCCGGCCGCCTGACGTTCCCGATGACCCCGAACACGCGCTGGGCCCCGGTCCCACAAGGAGACCGGGGCCCAGCGCGATCCGCTAAACGACCTGCTCAGCGCACGAAGACGCCCGCCTGGTTCGCCAGGTCGAGGAAGTACTGCGGCGCCACGCCCAGCACCACCGTGACCGCCACCCCCACCCCGATCGCCGTCATGGTCAGCGGCGACGGCACGGCGACGGTGGGTCCTTCGGGCCGGGGCTCGCTGAAGAACATCAGCACGATCACCCGGATGTAGAAGAACGCGGCGATCGCGGACGAGATCACACCGACCACGACCAGCGCGCCCGCGCCGCCCTCCGCCGCCGCCTTGAACACGGCGAACTTCCCGGCGAACCCGGAGGTCAGCGGAATGCCGGCGAAGGCCAGCAGGAACACCGCGAACACGGCGGCCACCAGCGGCGACCGGCGCCCCAGCCCCGCCCACTTGGACAGATGGGTCGCCTCTCCCCCGGCGTCCCGCACCAGCGTGACCACGGCGAACGCCCCGATCGTCACGAACGAGTACGCGGCCAGATAGAAGAGCACGGACGAGATCCCGTCCGGTGTCATGGCGATGACACCGGCGAGGATGAACCCGGCGTGCGCGATGGACGAGTACGCCAGCAGCCGCTTGATGTCGGTCTGGGTGATCGCGACGATCGCGCCGCCCAGCATGGTGACGACCGTGACACCCCACATGACCGGCCGCCAGTCCCAGCTCAGGCCCGGCAGTACGACGTACAGCAGCCGCAGCAGCGCGCCGAAGGCCGCCACCTTCGTCGCCGCCGCCATGAAGCCCGTCACCGGTGTGGGCGCGCCCTGGTACACGTCGGGCGTCCACATGTGGAACGGGACGGCGCCCACCTTGAAGAGCAGGCCCATGACGATCATCGCGGCGCCGATGAGCAGCAGCACGTCGTTGCCCATGGTGTCGGCGAGGGCCGGGTTGACCTCCTGGACGGTGCCGTCGACGACCTGGGCGATCGTCCCGTACGACATGGAGCCCGAGTAGCCGTACAGCAGGGCGATGCCGAAGAGGGTGAACGCGGAGGCGAAGGCGCCGAGCAGGAAGTACTTGACCGCGGCCTCCTGCGACATGAGCCGCTTGCGGCGGGCCAGGGCGCACAGCAGGTACAGCGGGAGCGAGAAGACTTCCAGGGCCACGAACAGGGTCAGCAGGTCGTTGGCCGAGGGGAAGATCAGCATGCCGGCGACCGCGAAGAGCAGCAGCGGGAACACCTCGGTGGTGGTGAACCCGGCCTTCACAGCGGCCTTCTCGCTGTCGCTGCCCGGTACGGACGCGGCCTGCGCCACGAACGAGTCGACGCGGTTGCCGTGGGCCTCCGGGTCGAGCCGCCGTTCGGCGAAGGTGAACAGCCCGACCAGTCCCGCGAGCAGGATCGTGCCCTGGAGGAACAGCGCGGGTCCGTCGACGGCGATGGCACCCATCGCCGCGATGCCGGCCTTGGTGGTGCCGTACCCGCTCGCCGCGAGCCCCACGACCGCGGCGAAGGCCGCGGCGAGGGCGACGATGGACACGAACAACTGCACGTAGTAGCGGGACTTGCGGGGCACGAAGGCCTCAACCAGGATCCCGACGATCGCCGCGCCGATAACGATCAGGGTGGGCGACAATTGCCCGTATTCGATCTTCGGCGCGTCGATCTTGGAGATCGGGTCGGCCGCCGTTGTCCACAGGCTGTGGACGGCTGATGCGCTCACTTGGCCGCCTCCACCTCGGGCTGGGGGTCCTTCTTCTGGACGTCGGACATGGTCTGCTTGACCGCCGGGTTGACGATGTCCGTCAAGGGCTTCGGATAGACGCCCAGGAAGATCAGCAGCACGATCAGCGGCGTCACGACCACGAGCTCACGCACCCTGAGGTCCGGCATCTTGGCGACCTCCGCCTTCACCGGGCCCGTCATCGTCCTCTGGTAGAGGACGAGGGTGTAGAGCGCGGCGAGGACGATGCCGAAGGTGGCGATGATGCCGACCACCGGGTAACGCGCGTACGTGCCCACCAGGACCAGGAACTCGCTCACGAACGGCGCGAGGCCCGGCAGCGACAGGGTCGCGAGGCCGCCGATCAGGAAGGTGCCGGCGAGCACCGGAGCGACCTTCTGGACGCCTCCGTAGTCGGCGATGAGCCGCGAGCCGCGCCGCGAGATCAGGAAGCCTGCCACCAGCATCAGCGCGGCCGTCGAGATCCCGTGGTTGACCATGTACAGCGTCGCGCCCGACTGGCCCTGGCTGGTCATCGCGAAGATGCCCAGGATGATGAACCCGAAGTGCGAGATCGACGCGTACGCGACCAGCCGCTTGATGTCCCGCTGCCCGACCGCGAGCAGTGCCCCGTAGATGATGCTGATCAGCGCCAGTACGAGGATGACGGGCGTCGCCCACTTCGACGCCTCCGGGAACAGCTGGAGGCAGAAGCGGAGCATCGCGAAGGTGCCCACCTTGTCGACGACTGCCGTGATCAGCACGGCGACCGGCGCGGTGGCCTCCCCCATGGCGTTGGGCAGCCAGGTGTGCAGCGGCCACAGGGGCGCCTTCACCGCGAAGGCGAAGAAGAAGCCGAGGAACAGCCAGCGTTCGGTGTTCGTCGCCATGTCCAGCGAGCCGTTGGCCCGCGCGGCGGCGATCTCCGTGAGCGAGAAGTTCCCGGCCACCACATAGAGGCCGATCACCGCCGCCAGCATGATCAGACCGCCGACGAGGTTGTAGAGCAGGAACTTCACGGCCGCGTACGAGCGTTGGGTGGACGCCGTTTCCTCGCCGTGCTCGTGGGCACGGTCCCCGAAGCCGCCGATGAGGAAGTACATCGGGATGAGCATGGCTTCGAAGAAGATGTAGAAGAGGAAGACGTCGGTGGCCTCGAAGGAGATGATCACCATCGCCTCGACGGCCAGGATCAGCGCGAAGAAGCCCTGGGTGGGCCGCCAGCGTGTGTTCCCGGTCTCCAGGGGGTCGGCGTCGTGCCAGCCGGCCAGGATCACGAACGGGATCAGCAGTGCGGTCAGTGCGATGAGCGCCACGGCGATGCCGTCCACGCCCAGTTCGTACCGCACCCCGAAGTCCTTGATCCAGGCGCGGGATTCGGTGAGCTGGTAGCGGTCGCCGTCCGGGTCGAAGCGCACCAGGACGATCGCGGCGAGCACCAGCGTGGCGAGCGAGACGATCAGCGCCAGCCACTTGGCGGCGGTGCGCCGCGCGGCCGGTACGGCCGCCGTGGCGATCGCCCCGAGGGCCGGGAGCGCCGCCGTCGCTGTCAGGAGGGGAAAGGACATCGGTATCAGACCGCCCTCATCAGCAGGGTCGCGGCGATGAGGACCGCCGCACCGCCGAACATCGAGACCGCGTACGACCGCGCGTAACCGTTCTGCAGCTTGCGGAGCCGTCCGGAGAGGCCGCCCATGGAGGCCGCCGTACCGTTGACGACCCCGTCGACCAGGGTGTGGTCGACGTACACCAGGGAGCGCGTGAGGTGCTCTCCGCCGCGTACGAGGACGACGTGGTTGAAGTCGTCCTGGAGGAGGTCGCGCCGCGCGGCCCGGGTGAGCAGCGACCCGCGCGGGGCGACGACCGGGACCGGACGGCTCCCGTACTGGACGTACGCGAGGCCTGCGCCGATGACGAGCACGACCATGGTGGAGAGCGTGACCGTGAGGGCGCTGACCGGCGGGTTTCCGTGCGCGTGCTCGGTGACGGGCTCCAGCCAGTGCAGGAAGCGGTCGCCGATGCTGAAGAACCCGCCCGCGAAGACCGAGCCGAAGGCGAGCACGATCATGGGGATCGTCATCGACTTGGGCGACTCGTGCGGGTGCGGCTCGTGGCCGTGCTCGTCGGGCTGCCAGCGCTTCTCGCCGAAGAACGTCAGCAGCATCACGCGCGTCATGTAGTACGCGGTGATGGCCGCGCCGAGCAGGGCCACGCTTCCGAGGATCCAGCCCTCGGTGCCGCCCTTGGCGAACGCCGCCTCGATGATCTTGTCCTTGGAGAAGAAGCCGGACAGACCCGGGAAGCCGATGATGGCGAGGTACCCGAGACCGAAGGTCACGAAGGTGACCGGCATGTACTTCCTGAGGCCGCCGTACTTGCGCATGTCGACCTCGTCGTTCATGCCGTGCATGACCGAACCGGCACCGAGGAACAGCCCGGCCTTGAAGAAGCCGTGCGTCACCAGGTGCATGATCGCGAAGACGTAGCCGATGGGACCGAGGCCTGCCGCGAGGATCATGTAGCCGATCTGCGACATGGTCGAGCCGGCCAGCGCCTTCTTGATGTCGTCCTTCGCGCAACCGACGATCGCACCGAAGAGGAGCGTGACGGCGCCGACCACGGTGACCACCAACTGGGCGTCGGGCGCCGCGTTGAAGATCTCCCCGGAGCGGACGATCAGATACACGCCCGCGGTCACCATCGTCGCCGCGTGGATGAGGGCCGAGACCGGGGTCGGGCCCTCCATCGCGTCCCCGAGCCAGGACTGCAGCGGCACCTGGGCGGACTTGCCGCAGGCCGCGAGCAGCAGCATCAGTGCGATGGCGGTGAGCTTGCCCTCGCTCGTCTCACCGGTGGCTTCGAGGACCGGCCCGAAGGCGAAGGTCCCGAAGGTGGTGAACATCAGCATGATGGCGATCGAGAGGCCCATGTCGCCGACGCGGTTGACCAGGAAGGCCTTCTTCGCGGCGGTCGCGGCACTGGGCTTGTGCTGCCAGAAGCCGATCAGGAGGTACGAGGCGAGGCCCACGCCCTCCCAGCCGACGTACAGCAGGAGGTAGTTGTCGGCGAGGACGAGCAGCAGCATCGCCGCGAGGAACAGGTTCAGATAGCCGAAGAAGCGGCGGCGCCGCTCGTCGTGCTCCATGTACCCGATCGAGTACACGTGGATCAGTGAGCCGACGCCGGTGATCAGCAGGACGAACGTCATCGACAGCTGGTCGAGCTGGAAGGCGACGTCGGCCTGGAAGCCCTCGACGGGGATCCAGCTGTACAGGTACTGCGTCAGGGCGCGGTGCTCGGTGTCCTTGCCCAGCATGTCGGCGAAGAGGATCACGCCGATCACGAAGGAGCAGGCGGCGAGGGCTGTGCCGATCCAGTGGCCGACGGCGTCGAGCCGCCGGCCGCCGCACAGCAGTACGGCCGCTCCGAGCAGAGGCGCCGCCACCAGCAGCGCGATCAGATTCTCCACGATTCAGCGACCCCTTACAGCTTCATCAGGCTGGCGTCGTCGACCGAGGCCGAGTGGCGGGAACGGAACAGCGACACGATGATCGCGAGCCCGACGACGACCTCCGCGGCGGCGACGACCATCGTGAAGAAGGCGATGACCTGGCCGTCGAGGTTGCCGTGCATCCGGGAGAAGGCGACGAACGCGAGGTTGCAGGCGTTGAGCATCAGCTCGACGCACATGAAGACGACGATCGCGTTACGCCTGATCAGGACGCCGGTGGCGCCGATCGTGAACAGCAGGGCGGCGAGATAGAGGTAGTTGACCGGGTTCACTTCGACGCCTCCCCGCTGTTCGAGCCACCGGCTGAACCACTGCCCGGGCCGCTGTTGGTGCGCTCCAGGCGGTCCTCGGAGCGCTGCTCCAGGGCCTTGAGGTCGCTGATGGCCTCGGCGGACACATCGCGGATCTGGCCGCGCTGACGCAGCGTCTGCATGACCGACAGCTCGGCCGGGGTGCCGTCGGGCAGCAGGCCCGGGATGTCCACCGCGTTGTGCCGGGCGTACACACCGGGGGCGGGCAGCGGCGGCAGGTGCTTGCCGTCCCGTACGCGCTGCTCGGCCAGCTCGCGCTGGGTCTTGGCGCGCTCGGTGCGCTCGCGGTGCGTGAGCACCATGGCGCCGACGGCGGCCGTGATCAGCAGGGCGCCGGTGATCTCGAAGGCGAACACGTACTTCGTGAAGAGGAGGGTGGCGAGGCCCTCCACGTTGCCGTTCGCGTTGGCCTGGCCGAGGCCGGTGAACTCCGTCAGGGAGGCGTTCCCGACGCCCGCGACCAGGAGGATGCCGAAGCCGAGCCCGCACACCAGGGCCAGCCAGCGCTGGCCCTTGATGGTCTCCTTGAGGGAGTCCGCGGCGGTGACACCGACGAGCATGACCACGAAGAGGAACAGCATCATGATCGCGCCGGTGTAGACGACGATCTGGACGACGCCCAGGAAGTAGGCGCCGTTGGCGAGGTAGAACACCGCCAGGATGATCATGGTTCCGGCAAGACAGAGCGCACTGTGCACGGCCCGCTTCATGAAGACAGTGCACAGGGCCCCGGCCACTGCGACGGTACCGAGCACCCAGAACTGGAAGGCCTCACCAGTGGAGGTGGAGTAGGCGGCGAGCTGTGCGCTCATGCCCCCACCTCCTCGTCCTCGGGCTTCTCGCCCTTGGAGACAGCCACTTGACGCACCGTGCCGGGCGCGGCCTCGGTGACCAGCCCCCGGTAGTAGTCCTGTTCGTCGGTGCCCGGGAAGATCGAGTGGGGCGAGTCGACCATGCCCTCCTCGAGTCCGGCGAGCAGCTGTTCCTTGGTGTAGATGAGGTTGGCGCGGCTGCTGTCGGCGAGCTCGAACTCGTTGGTCATCGTCAACGCGCGCGTGGGGCACGCCTCGATGCACAGGCCGCACAGGATGCAGCGGGCGTAGTTGATCTGGTAGACCGCGCCGTACCGCTCGCCCGGGGAGTAGCGCTCCTCGTCGGTGTTGTCGGCGCCCTCCACATAGATGGCGTCCGCGGGGCAGGCCCAGGCGCACAGTTCGCAGCCGATGCACTTCTCCAGGCCGTCCGGATGGCGGTTGAGCTGGTGCCGTCCGTGGAACCGTGGGGCGGTGGTCTTCTGCTGCTCGGGGTACTGCTCGGTCAGCCGCTTCTTGAACATGGCCTTGAAGGTCACGCCGAAGCCGGCCACGGGGTTCTGAAAGCCAGGTTTCGTCTGCCCGGTCTCCTTTGGCTCCTCAGCCATCGGACGCCTCCTTTCCATCCAGAGATCCGTCACTGCCAGTATCCGGTCCACCACTGACAATCAGCTCGCGCTCACGGCGTGGGCTCCTCCGCGGCACCGCCGGCGCCTCCTGTCCCGGCAGTGGCGGTACGGGGAATCCGCCCGCCATCGGGTCGAAGGCGACGGGCTCGTCGTCGGCTGTCTGTGGTGCCTTGCCGCGGTCGCGGAACATGTCGGCCACGAAGGAGAGCAGGAGCAGGACGAGGACACCGCCGCCGACGTAGAGGGCGATGTCGGCGAAGTCGTAGTTCTCGTTGCGCAGGGTCCGTACGGTCGCGACGAGCATCAGCCAGACCAGCGAAACCGGGATGAGGACCTTCCAGCCGAGCTTCATCAGCTGGTCGTAGCGGACGCGCGGGAGGGTGCCTCGCAGCCAGATGAAGAAGAACAGCAGCAGTTGCACCTTGAGGACGAACCAGGCCATCGGCCACCAGCCGTGGTTGGCGCCCTCCCAGAACGTGCTGATGGGCCAGGGGGCCCGCCAGCCGCCCAGGAAGAGCGTCACCGACACAGCCGAGACGGTCACCATGTTGACGTACTCGGCGAGCATGAACATCGCGAACTTGATGGACGAGTACTCGGTGTTGAAGCCGCCGACCAGGTCGCCCTCGGACTCAGGCATGTCGAAGGGGGCGCGGTTGGTCTCGCCGACCATCGTGATGATGTAGATCACGAAGGAGACCGGCAGCAGGACGATGTACCAGCGGTCGTGCTGCTGTTCGACGATGGTCGAGGTCGACATCGACCCGGAGTAGAGGAACACCGAGGCGAACGCGGCGCCCATGGCGATCTCGTACGAGATCATCTGCGCGCAGGACCGCAGTCCGCCCAGCAGGGGGTAGGTGGATCCGGAGCTCCAGCCCGCGAGCACGATGCCGTAGATGCCGACCGAGGCGACCGCGAGAATGTAGAGCATCGCGATCGGCAGGTCGGTGAGCTGCATCGTCGTACGGTGGCCGAAGATCGAGACCTCGTTGCCGGCCGGTCCGAAGGGGATGACCGCGATCGCCATGAAGGCCGGGATGGCCGCGACGATCGGCGCGAGGATGTAGACGACCTTGTCCGCGCGCTTGACGACCAGGTCTTCCTTGAGCATCAGTTTGATGCCGTCGGCGAGCGACTGGAGCATGCCCCAGGGGCCGTGCCGGTTCGGACCGATGCGCAGCTGCATCCAGGCGACGACCTTGCGTTCCCACACGATGGAGAACAGCACGGTGATCATCAGGAAGGCGAAGCAGAAGACCGCCTTGACGACGACCAGCCACCAGGGGTCGGTGCCGAACATGGAGAGGTCTTCAGCGGCGAGGTACGGGCTGCTCATGCCTCCACCTCCTTGGGGGCCTCGGAGGCGAACGTCGCCGGGCCGATGCGGACGAGTGCGCCGGGCAGCGCCCCGGTGTCGGAGGCGACGCCGCCTCCGGTGGAGTTCAGGGGCAGCCAGACCACGCGGTCGGGCATCTCGGTGACCCTGAGGGGGAGTTCGACCGTCCCGGTGGCACCCGTCACGGCGAGCAGGTCACCGTCCTTCACACCGGCTTCGGCGGCCGTGGGTGCGGACACGCGCGCGTGGGCGGCGTGCCGTGTCCCGGCGAGCGCGTCGTCGCCCTCCTGGAGACGCCCCTGGTCGAGCAGCAGCCGGTGCCCCGCGAGCACCGCTTCTCCGGCGGCCGGACGCGGCAACTGGGCGCCGATCTCCAGGGGGTTGGTGGCCCGCGCCCCGTCCCAGGCCCCGAGCCGGTCCAGTTCCTGCCGCGCGGTCCGCAGATCAGGCAGGCCCAGGTGTACGTCCATGGCGTCGGCCAGCATCTGCAGCACGCGCGCGTCCGACGGTGCGAGACGGCGGGTCATCTGGTCGGGCTTGAGCGCGGCCTCGAAGAGACGGGCCCGGCCCTCCCAGTTGAGGAAGGTGCCCGCCTTCTCGGCGACCGCGGCGACCGGGAGTACGACGTCGGCGTGCTCGGTGACCTCGCTCGGCCGCAGTTCCAGCGACACCAGGAAGCCCACTTCGTGCAGGGCGTCACGCGCGCGTGCCGGATCGGGCAGGTCGGCGACCTCTACGCCGGCGACCACCAGGGCCCGCAACTCGCCTGCGGCGGCGGCCTCGACGATCTGGCCGGTGTCGCGGCCGAAGCGGTGCGGCAGCTCGGCCACGCCCCAGGCGACGGCGACCTCGTCCCGCGCGCGCGGGTCGGTCGCCGGACGTCCGCCCGGCAGCAGCGAGGGCAGCGCGCCGACCTCGACGGCGCCGCGCTCCCCGGCCCGGCGCGGGATCCACACCAGCTGGGCGCCGGTCGTGGAGGCGGCCCGTACGGCGGCGGTGAGCCCGCCCGCCACAGCCGCCAGCCGCTCCCCTACGACGATCACCGCGCCCTCGGTGCGCAGCGCCTCGGCGGCCTTCGCCCCGCTCTCCTCCAGGCCGAACCCGCTGCCGAGCGCGTCCAGCCACTCGGTCTCGGTGCCGGGGGCGGCGGGCAGCAGCGTGCCGCCGGCCTTCTCCAGGCCGCGGGTCGCGTGCGTGGCGAGCGAGTAGACCTTCTGCCCGTGTCCCCGCCAGGCCTTGCGCAGCCGCAGGAAGACGCCGGGCGCCTCCTCCTCGGACTCGAACCCGACCAGGAGGACCGCGGGGGCCTTCTCCAGGGAGGTGTACGTGACACCCGTACCGTCGAGGTCGCGTCCGTGTCCGGCGACCCGGGCGGCGAGGAAGTCGGCCTCCTCGGCGCTGTGCACGCGCGCGCGGAAGTCGATGTCGTTGGTGTCGAGGGCCACACGCGCGAACTTGCTGTACGCGTAGGCGTCCTCGACGGTGAGCCGGCCGCCGGTGAGCACGCCCGCACGGCCGCGGGCCGCGAGGAGTCCCTGGGCCGCCGCCTCCAGCGCCTCGGGCCAGGAGGCGGGCTCCAGGACGCCGGCGGCGTTGCGTACGAGGGGGGTCTGGAGCCGGTCCGGCTTCTGCGCGTACCGGAAGCCGAAGCGTCCCTTGTCGCAGATCCACTCCTCGTTGACCTCGGGCTCGTTGGCCGCGAGGCGCCGCATGACCTTGCCGCGCCGGTGGTCGGTGCGGGTCGCGCAGCCGCCGGAGCAGTGCTCGCACACGCTCGGCGACGACACCAGGTCGAAGGGGCGGGAGCGGAAGCGATACGCCGCCGAGGTCAGCGCGCCGACCGGGCAGATCTGGATCGTGTTCCCGGAGAAGTACGACTCGAAGGGGTCGCCCTCGCCGGTGCCGACCTGCTGGAGCGCGCCGCGCTCGATCAGCTCGATCATCGGGTCGCCCGCGATCTGGTTGGAGAAGCGGGTGCAGCGGGCGCACAGCACGCAGCGTTCGCGGTCGAGCAGGACCTGTGTGGAGATCGGGACCGGCTTCTCGTAGGTCCGTTTCCTCCCCTCGAAGCGGGACTCGGACTGGCCGTGCGACATGGCCTGGTTCTGCAGGGGGCACTCGCCGCCCTTGTCGCAGACCGGGCAGTCGAGCGGGTGGTTGATGAGCAGCAGCTCCATCACACCGTGCTGGGCCTTCTCGGCCACGGGCGAGGTGAGGTGAGTCTTCACCACCATCCCGTCCGTACAGGTGATCGTGCAGGACGCCATGGGCTTGCGCTGGCCCTCGACCTCGACGATGCACTGGCGGCAGGCGCCGGCCGGGTCGAGGAGGGGGTGGTCGCAGAAGCGCGGGATCTCGATGCCGAGCTGTTCGGCGGCGCGGATCACCAGGGTGCCCTTGGGCACGCTGATGTCGATGCCGTCGATCTTCAGCGAGACGAGATCTTCCGGCGGGACCGCCGCGTCGCCTCCTCCGGAGGGGGCGCTCGTGGTCACCGTCATGCGTTCACCTCCGTGCGGTCGGCCCAGGCCGTCGACTTGGCCGGGTCGAAGGGGCAGCCCCGGCCCGTGATGTGGTCCTCGTACTCCTCGCGGAAGTACTTGAGGGAGGAGAAGATCGGCGAGGCGGCGCCGTCGCCAAGGGCGCAGAAGGACTTGCCGTTGATGTTGTCGGCAATGTCGTTCAGCTTGTCGAGGTCGGACATGGCGCCCTTGCCGGCCTCGATGTCGCGCAGCAACTGCACGAGCCAGTACGTCCCTTCGCGGCAGGGCGTGCACTTGCCGCAGGACTCGTGGGCGTAGAACTCGGTCCAGCGGGTGACGGCCCGGACGACGCAGGTGGTCTCGTCGAAGCACTGGAGTGCTTTCGTGCCGAGCATGGAACCCGCGGCGCCCACTCCTTCGTAGTCAAGAGGGACGTCGAGGTGCTCGTCGGTGAACATCGGTGTCGAGGAGCCGCCCGGTGTCCAGAACTTCAGCCGGTGGCCAGGGCGCATCCCGCCGCTCATGTTGAGGAGTTGGCGGAGCGTGATGCCGAGCGGGGCCTCGTACTGGCCGGGATTGGTGACATGGCCGCTGAGCGAGTAGAGCGTGAAGCCCGGGGACTTCTCGCTGCCCATCGACCGGAACCATTCTTTTCCTTTTTGGAGAATCGCGGGAACCGACGCGATCGACTCGACGTTGTTCACAACAGTTGGGCAGGCATAGAGCCCCGCGACGGCAGGAAAGGGGGGACGGAGCCGCGGTTGACCCCGGCGGCCTTCGAGCGAGTCGAGCAGTGCGGTCTCTTCACCACAGATGTACGCGCCCGCGCCCGCGTGCACGGTGAGTTCGAGGTCGAGTCCGCTGCCCAGCACGTTCTTGCCGAGGTAGCCCGCCGCGTAGGCCTCACGTACGGCCTCGTGCAACCGCCGCAGCACTGGTACGACTTCACCGCGCAGATAGATGAAGGCATGCGAAGACCTGATGGCATAACACGCGATCACAATGCCCTCGATGAGGCTATGCGGGTTCGCGAAGAGGAGCGGGATGTCCTTGCAGGTTCCCGGCTCCGATTCGTCGGCGTTGACAACTAGATAGTGTGGTTTTCCATCACCCTGAGGAATGAACTGCCATTTCATTCCCGTAGGGAATCCCGCACCGCCGCGGCCACGCAGACCGGACTCCTTGACGTACGCGATGAGGTCGTCCGGTGTCATCGCGAGGGCCTTGCGGAGTCCCTCGTAACCCTCGTGCCTTCGGTAGACGTCCAGCGTCCAGGACCTGTCCTCGTCCCAGAAGGCCGACAGCACGGGTGCGAGCAGCTTCTCGGGGCTGGTCTCGTTGATCTCGGGTGCCAATGTCATCACTCCCCCTCCTCGGTGACGGGCCCCGCCGGGTGGGAGGGGTCGGACGCCGCCGTGTCCTGCGGCGCGTCGTGCGAACTGAGGTGCTCGGCGGGCGACGGGTCGTGCGGCTGCGTGCCCTTGGGAGCGGCGCCCCTGGGGTGGACCACGCGCGCGGGGCTCTCGCCCTTGGCCAGCCGGAGCCCGGTCAGCGAGGCGGGGCCGGCGCTGCCGCTCGCCTCGACGGCCCCGTCCCGGGTGTCGGGGAAGCCCGCCAGGATGCGGGCGGTGTCCTTGAACGTGCACAGGGGGGCACCGCGCGTGGGCTCGACCTGCGCACCCGCGCGCAGGTCGTCGACGAGGCGCTTGGCACTGGCCGGGGTCTGGTTGTCGAAGAACTCCCAGTTGACCATCACGACGGGTGCGAAGTCGCAGGCCGCGTTGCACTCGATGTGCTCCAGGGTGACCTTGCCGTCCTCGGTCGTCCCGCCGTTGGCGACGCCGAGGTGCTCCTGGAGGGTCTCGAAGATGGCATCGCCGCCCAGCACCGCGCAGAGGGTGTTGGTGCAGACGCCCACCTGGTAGTCGCCGGAGGGGCCCCGGCGGTACATGGAGTAGAAGGTGGCGACCGCGGTGACCTCGGCCGTGGTCAGGCCCAGTACGTCCGCGCAGAACCGCATCCCGGTGCGCGTGACATGGCCCTCCTCCGACTGCACGAGATGCAGCAACGGCAGCAGGGCGGACCTGGAGTCCGGGTAGCGGGCGATGACCTCGCGGGCGTCCGCTTCGAGCCGGGCTCGAACGTCGTCCGGGTAATCGGGCGCGGGCAGTTGGGGCATGCCCAGGCTGACGCCCTCGGGGGTGGTGGTCACCGGTCGACGCCTCCCATCACGGGGTCGATGGACGCGACGGCGACGATGACGTCGGCGACCTGGCCGCCCTCGCACATCGCCGCCATGGCCTGCAGATTGGTGAAGGACGGGTCCCGGAAGTGGACCCGGAAGGGGCGGGTACCTCCGTCGGAGACGGCGTGCACCCCGAGTTCGCCCTTGGGTGACTCGACAGCCGCGTAGGCCTGTCCCGGCGGGACGCGGAAACCCTCGGTCACCAGCTTGAAGTGGTGGATCAGGGCCTCCATGGAGGTGCCCATGATCTTCTTGATGTGGTCCAGGGAGTTGCCCAGACCGTCCGGTCCCAGGGCGAGCTGGGCGGGCCAGGCGATCTTCTTGTCGGTGACCATGACCGGGCCGGGCTGCAGCCGGTCCAGGCACTGCTCGACGATCCTGAGCGACTGCCGCATCTCCTCCAGGCGGATCAGGAAGCGGCCGTAGGAGTCGCAGGAGTCGGCGGTGGGGACGTCGAAGTCGAACGTCTCGTAGCCGCAGTACGGCTGGCTCTTGCGCAGGTCGTGCGGGAGGCCGGTGGAGCGCAGGATCGGGCCGGTGGCACCGAGGGCCATACAGCCGGACAGATCGAGGTAGCCGACGTCCTGCATACGGGCCTTGAAGATGGGGTTCCCGGTGGCGAGCTTGTCGTACTCGGGAAGGTTCTTCTTCATCTTCTTCACGAACTCGCGGATGTGGTCCACCGCGCCGGGCGGCAGGTCCTGGGCGAGTCCGCCGGGGCGGATGTAGGCGTGGTTCATCCGCAGGCCCGTGATGAGCTCGTAGATGTCGAGAATCATTTCACGATCACGGAATCCGTAGATCATGATCGTGGTGGCGCCGAGTTCCATACCGCCGGTGGCGATGCACACCAGGTGCGAGGAGAGCCGGTTCAGCTCCATCAGGAGCACGCGGATGAGGGTGGCGCGGTCCGGGATCTGCTCCTCGATGCCGAGGAGCTTCTCGACGGCGAGACAGTAGGCGGTCTCGTTGAAGAAGGACGTCAGGTAGTCCATGCGCGTGACGAAGGTGGTGCCCTGCGTCCACGTGCGGAACTCGAGGTTCTTCTCGATGCCGGTGTGCAGATAGCCGATGCCGCAGCGGGCCTCGGTGACCGTCTCGCCGTCGATCTCCAGGATGAGACGGAGCACACCGTGGGTGGACGGGTGCTGCGGGCCCATGTTGACGACGATGCGCTCGTCGTCGGCACGGGCCGCGGACTGGACGACCTCGTCCCAGTCGCCACCGGTGACCGTGTATACGGTGCCCTCGGTGGTCTCGCGCGGAGTTGCGTGCTGCGTGCTCATGAGTACGACCTCCGCTGGTCCGGAGCCGGGATCTGGGCGCCCTTGTACTCGACGGGGATGCCGCCGAGGGGGTAGTCCTTGCGCTGCGGGTGGCCCTGCCAGTCGTCCGGCATCATGATCCGCGTCAGGGCCGGGTGACCGTCGAAGACGATCCCGAAGAAGTCGTACGTCTCGCGCTCGTGCCAGTCGTTCGTCGGATAGACGGAGACCAGGGACGGGACGTGCGGGTCACTGTCCGGGGCGCTGACCTCGACGCGGATCAGCCGGTTGTGGGTGATCGAGCGCAGGTGGTAGACGGCGTGCAGCTCGCGGCCCTTGTCCTGCAGGTAGTGGACCCCGCTCACCCCCGTGCAGAGTTCGAAGCGCAGGGCGGGGTCGTCGCGCAGGGTCTGGGCGGTCCGGAGCAGGTACGCGCGTTCGACGTGGAACGTCAGCTCGCCGCGGTCGACGACCGTCTTCTCGATCACGTTCTCGGGGACCAGTCCCTGTTCCTCCAGGGCGCCCTCGAGTTCGTCGGCGACCTCGTCGAACCAGCCGCCGTAGGGCCTCGCCGAGGCTCCCGGGAGCCGGACGGAGCGGACCAGGCCGCCGTAGCCGGAGGTGTCGCCGCCGTTGGTGGCGCCGAACATGCCGCGCTGGACGCGGATCTCCTCGCCGCCGTCGCCGCGCTGGCCGGGGAGGTTGGAGGAGGCGAGGTCCTTCTCGGGGTTGACCCCGTTGCCCGCCCCGCCTGCTCCGGTGCCGTTCGCGTCGCTCATCGCAGCAGCCCCTTCATCTCGATCGTGGGGAGTGCCTTGAGCGCGGCCTCCTCCGCCTCGCGGGCGGCTTCCTCGGCGTTCACGCCGAGCTTGGAGGTCTGGATCTTCTGGTGGAGCTTGAGGATCGCGTCGATCAGCATCTCGGGCCGTGGCGGGCAGCCGGGCAGATAGATGTCGACGGGGACGATGTGGTCGACGCCCTGGACGATCGCGTAGTTGTTGAACATGCCGCCCGAGGAGGCGCAGACCCCCATGGAGATCACCCACTTGGGGTTGGGCATCTGGTCGTAGACCTGCCGCAGTACCGGCGCCATCTTCTGGCTGACCCGGCCGGCCACGATCATCAGGTCCGCCTGGCGGGGCGAGCCGCGGAAGACCTCCATGCCGAAGCGCGCGAGGTCGTATCGGCCGGCGCCGGTGGTCATCATCTCGATGGCGCAGCAGGCGAGTCCGAACGTGGCGGGGAAGACGGACGCCTTGCGCACCCAGCCCGCGGCCTGCTCGACGGTGGTCAGCAGGAATCCGCTCGGCAGTTTTTCTTCGAGTCCCATGTCTTAGAGGCCCCTCAGTCCCATTCCAGGCCGCCGCGCCGCCATACGTACGCGTACGCCACGAAGACGGTGAGCACGAAGAGCAGCATCTCCACGAGCCCGAAAACACCCAGGGCGTCGAACGTGACGGCCCAGGGGTAGAGGAAGACGATCTCGATGTCGAAGACGATGAAGAGCATCGCCGTCAGGTAGTACTTGATGGGGAATCGCCCACCGCCGGCCGGCGTGGGTGTCGGCTCGATCCCGCATTCATAGGCTTCGAGTTTGGCCCGGTTGTAACGCTTCGGGCCGATCAGCGAAGCCATGATCACGGAGAAGATCGCAAAGCCTGCCCCGAGGGCTCCCAGTACGAGGATGGGCGCATACGCGTTCACCGCTCCTCGCTCCTCTCAGTCGGCACTGACTGCTGGCGATTGCATCGGGCCGGAGCCCCCGCCCCGTCCGCCCCGCGAACCCCGCCCGTCCCGGCGAAGATCGAGAACATGTGAAGCAGGTCACAAGCCCAACTGCCCCGCATCCTATGCCCGCCGGTCTGTGATCTGCGACACGAGGTATTGCCGAACCTTTGTGATCTCCACCACCTGACGAAGGATCATGAAGTCGGATGAGCGGTGATCTTCACACTCGAAGCGTCCACGCGATCACCAGAGGTGACATTTTCGCCGGTTACCGCTGGTCACAAGCGGCGTCTCCATATCAAGAAAGTTCCCCTGCATGCAAATTGGAGATGGACAGGGCGGCTTGATAGTGGAGCGCGTTCACACTCCAGAGAGGGCGAGTGGTGAATGTGGATGCCCGCCCGTGCGTGCACGCGTTCACGAGCGGCGGCCGGTCGACGATCTACGCGCGTGACGCTCCCCGACCGGTAACCTTTCCGTGACCTGCGCCACACCTGTGAAGGTCTGTGAAGATCGGGGGTTGGCCACGGACCGCAACCGATGGTAAGCAGCGGGCAATTCGGGCGTACCGATGAAAGCGCATGATCACAGGCATGATCGCCACTGTCCGCAATGCCCGTTACGGCGTCAATAAAGAGTGACGCTCGGGGAATTTGGGCGCTCCATTGAACAACTGTGGCGCAGCACACGTTTCTTGAAGGTATGGAGGAGCCCCTGGTACCGCTAGTACCCATGTCCCACACCGCTACCGCTCACATACGAAGCCACCGGAAGCCCCGGCGTGCCGGCAACTCGTCGTTGGCCATGCGCGCAGGAGTCGCCGGTGGCGTTCTCAGCACCCTGGCAGTGGCTGGTGCGTCCAGTGCGGCGAGCGCCGCCGAGCAGCCTGTGACGCAGACACTCGAACTGCCCACCCTCACGGCCGACCTGGCCGCTCAGATCGCCGAGTCCGCGGACGCCACGCAGCTGGCCGCCGCGAACTACGAGCTCCAGGCCGAGCGTGACGCCGCAGCCGCCAAGGCGGCCCAGGAGGCCAGGAAGGACCTCGCGGAGGCCAAGAAGAAGGCGGAGGCCAAGAAGCAGGCCGAGGCCGCCCGCAAGGCGGCCGCAGAGGCCGCTGTGTCCCGCTCCGCCGAGCGCGCCACGCTGGCGGCATCCGACACCTCCTCGGAGTCCGCCTCCAGCTCGGACTCGTCGCAGGTGACCGCCCCCGCGAGCGGCAGCGTCGCGACCGTCGTCGACTTCCTCAAGGCTCAGCTGGGCGACGCCTACGTCATGGGTGCCACGGGCCCCAACGCGTGGGACTGCTCCTCCCTGGTCCAGGCCGCGTTCAAGCAGGTCGGCGTGGATCTCCCCCGGGTCTCGCAGGACCAGTCGATGCAGGGCACCGAGGTCTCCCTGTCGAACATCCAGGTCGGCGACATCCTGTACTGGGGTGCGAAGGGTTCGGCGTACCACGTCGGGGTGTACGTCGGTAACGGCCAGTACCTGGACGCGGCGAACCCGTCCAAGGGCGTTGTCATTCAGGACCTTTCGGGCTACCCGGCGACGGGTGCGGTGCGCGTTCTCTGAGCGAGCGGTGGATGAGGGTCGCTGCCGCTGGTCGGCGGCGGCCCTTCTCCGTTCCCTGTCTCCGCCCCCTGCGGGGGATGGCTGTGTGAGGCTGATGCCCCGGTACCTCCTCGGTACTCCACACAGCAGAAGGAGAGACAGCGATGCCTCGTGTCTTCGTACAGGGCAGGCCCGTCGACTCGTATCCGCGGCTCACGCCCGAGGCACGGCGTGGTGCCGTGCGGCGGATCACCGAAGTGGGCGAAGAGGTGCTCCACAAGCCGTGCCGGGACGTGACCGAGTTCGGGCCCGAACTCGCGGCGCTCATCGACGACATGTTCCTGACGATGCAGGTGGCCGACGGGGCCGGGCTCGCGGCCAACCAGGTCGGCGTCGATCTGCGGCTGTTCGTGTACGACTGCCCGGACGACGACGGTGTCCGCCATGTCGGGCACATCGTCAACCCGGTGCTGGAGCCGCTCGACGCCGGCGACCGGCGCCTCCTCGACGAGGGCGAGGGGTGCCTGTCCGTGCCGGGGGCCATGATGGACGTACCCCGCCCGGACCGTGCCGTCGTGCGCGGGTTCGATCAGGACGGGAACCCTCTGGTCGTCGAGGGGACGGGGTACTTCGCCCGGTGTCTGGAGCACGAGACGGACCACGTGAACGGGCGCGTGTATCTCGACCGGCTCTCCAGGCGGGAGCGGAAGGAAGCCCTGCGGCAGGTGGCGGACCGTCGCGAGGCGGTGTTCGCGCGACGGGCCGCCAAGGAGCAGGCCCTCAGCTCCTGAGCACGAGAGGGCCTCACCCGCTGAAGGAAACTCTGCCGGTCACGCCTTCGGGGCCACCTTGCTCAGGCCGTTGATGATGCGGTCCATCGCGTCGCCGCCCGTCGGGTCGGTCAGGTTGGCCAGCATCTTCAGGGTGAACTTCATCAACAGGGGGTGGGTCAGGCCGCGTTCGGCCGCGATCTTCATGACCTTCGGGTTGCCGATGAGCTTCACGAAGGCGCGGCCGAGCGTGTAGTAGCCGCCGTAGGTGTCCTTGAGCACGCGCGGGTAGCGCTGGAGCGCGATCTCCCGCTGGGCCGGGGTGGCCCGCGCGTGGGCCTGGACGATGACGTCGGCGGCGATCTGGCCGGACTCCATGGCGTAGGCGATGCCCTCGCCGTTGAAGGGGTTCACCAGGCCGCCGGCGTCGCCGACGAGCAGCAGGCCCTTCGTGTAGTGGGGCTGCCGGTTGAAGGCCATGGGGAGGGCGGCGCCGCGGATCGGGCCGGTCATGTTGTCGGGGGTGTAGCCCCACTCCTCCGGCATTGACGCGCACCAGGCCTTCAGGACCTCGCGCCAGTCGAGTTCCTTGAAGGAGTCCGAGGTGTTCAGAACGCCCAGACCTACGTTCGACGTGCCGTCGCCCATGCCGAAGATCCAGCCGTAGCCGGGGAGCAGGCGGTCCTCGGCGCCTCGCCGGTCCCAGAGTTCCAGCCAGGACTCCAGGTAGTCGTCCTCGTGGCGGGGAGACGTGAAGTACGTCCGGACGGCGACGCCCATCGGGCGGTCCTCGCGGCGGTGCAGGCCCATCGCCAGGGAGAGGCGGGTGGAGTTGCCGTCGGCGGCGACCACCAGCGGGGCGTGGAAGGTGACCTCGCGTTTGTCCTCGCCGAGTTTCGCGTGCACGCCGGTGATGCGGCCGGTGCGGTCGTCGGTGATCGGGGCGCCGACGTTGCAGCGCTCGTACAGGCGCGCGCCCGCCTTCTGGGCCTGGCGGGCGAGTTGTTCGTCGAAGTCGTCGCGTTTGCGGACGAGGCCGTAGTCCGGGAAGGAGGCGAGTTCCGGCCAGTCGAGCTGGAGGCGGACGCCGCCGCCGATGATGCGGAGGCCCTTGTTCCGCAGCCAGCCGGCCTCCTCGGAGATGTCGATGCCCATCGCGACGAGCTGCTTGGTCGCCCGGGGTGTCAGGCCGTCGCCGCACACCTTTTCGCGCGGGAAGCTGGTCTTCTCCAGCAGCAGCACGTCGAGTCCGGCCTTCGCCAGGTAGTAGGCGGTGGTGGAACCGGCTGGCCCGGCCCCGACCACGATGACATCGGCGGTGTTTTCGGAGAGGGGCTCGGTCACGGCGGGTTCTCCCCAAGACTCTCAAATCTGTGTGCCGACCGGCACTGGACATGGGCAGTCTATTCAGCAGTACTGATCACCCGGCTGAAGGGCTGCCCCGTGAACCGAGCGCTCCCCGTAGTACGCCTGCGTGTTCCCACCGACGAGGACGCCTTCGCGTGGCACCGGGTCTTCGACGACCCCGATGTCATGGAGTTCCACGGGGGCAGATCGGCTGAAGTGTCCGCCTACGAGGAACTCACCGCGCGCCAGCGTCGGCACGACGCCGAGTACGGGTTCTGTTTCTGGACCATGCTCGACGAGTCGGACCAGGTCATCGGCTTCACGGGCGCCCAGCCGTGGCCGCAGGACTGGGGGCCCAAGGGGGAGATCGAGATCGGCTGGCGGCTCGGGAGGGCCCACTGGGGCCAGGGGTACGCCACCGCGGCGGCCGAGTTGACCCTGGAGCGGGTGCGTGCGGCGGGCGTGCCCAGCGTGGTCGCGATGGTCAACGCCCGCAACGAGCGGTCCATCGCGGTCACCCGGCGGCTGGGCATGCGACTCGTCGAGGTCTTCAGGACGCCTACGTCGAAGCAGGAGGGGCACTGCTACCGGCTTGACCTCTGACCGACTTCGACCGATTGATTCCCGATGGAGATCCAAAATTGTGACGCACAGTAGTTATTTGGCGCAGAAAAATACTTAGCGCTTCCGGGCGGTACTCGGCCGGGGTTACTCTGCCGGTACCGCTGGGGGTGACGTCTGTGCACTCAACACCCAACATGCCCGAGGCGCGCGTGCCGAGGCTCGTCGGCCTGATGGCCATGGACGCGCGTGAGAGGGCCAGAGCACACGGGGTGCTGCTCGCCGCGCCCGACCGGCCCGAGTTCCATCTCGCCGTCGTCGACTACGTCGTACGGCAGTACCCGCCGCCCGGCGTCGAGATTCCGCGCGGTGCCGTCGTCACCGTGTGGTTCGACTTCGGGGACGGGGAGGGCGGCGGGGGCGCGGGGGTGCGTGAGCCGCGCGTGCCGAAGCCGCCCAGGGGTGGGCTGAAGCGCGAGCACGACCGGCCCGGGGAAGCGTTCGAGTCGATCGGATCCCGTGTCGGACCCCATACGGGAAGGTGGGGGTCAGGGCTGCTTGAAGCCCCGGTGCAGGGCCACGACGCCGCCCGTCAGGTTGCGCCAGGCGACCTTGGACCAGCCGGCCTCGCGCAGCAGTTCCGCCAGGGCCGGCTGGTCCGGCCAGGCGCGGATGGACTCGGCGAGGTAGACGTAGGCGTCGGGGTTCGAGGAGACCGCGCGGGCGACCGGGGGCAGGGCGCGCATGAGGTACTCGGTGTACACCGTGCGGAAGGGCGTCCAGGTCGGGTGTGAGAACTCGCAGATCACGACCCGTCCGCCGGGGCGCGTGACCCGGTACAGCTCGCGCAGTGCCGCGTCGGTGTCCTGGACGTTGCGCAGCCCGAAGGAGATCGTCACCGCGTCGAAGGTGTCGTCCTTGAAGGGCAGCTTGGTGGCGTCCCCGGCCGTGAAGGGCAGCCAGGGGTGGTTGCGCTTGCCGACCCTGAGCATCCCGAGGGAGAAGTCGCAGGGGACGACGTAGGCGCCCGTGCGGGCGAAGGGCAGGGAGGACGTGGCCGTGCCGGCGGCCAGGTCGAGGATCTTCTGCGCGGGGCGGGCGTCGACCGCCTTCGCGACCTCCTTGCGCCACACGCGGTCCTGGCCGAGCGACAGCACGTCGTTCGTGAGGTCGTACCGTTCCGCCACGTCGTCGAACATCGAGGCGACTTCGTGCGGCTGCTTGTTCAGGGATGCGCGGGTCACGTGCCCATTGTGGCAGTACGGGCCGGACGTACCCGAAGCGCCCGGCCCGTCGTCGCACCCTCCGGCCGCCTACGGCAGCAGTTTCGGTTTCTTCTTGCCTGCCACGTCCTCCACCCAGCCGCAGAGCAGGATGAACACGGCGATCAGGATCCAGCCGACGCCGAACATGAACCACTGGCTCTCCAGCGGCAGGTACTTCTCGAAGGCCGGGATGTTCCAGAACTGGTCGATCAGCGGGACGGCCAGGACCAGCGCGATCTCGTGCCAGAGGTAGAGGGTGACGGCGCGCGCGTTGAAGATCGTCACGATCCGGTCGAGCCGCTTGAAGCGGGTGAGCCACGCGAAGTCGATCTCGAAGTGGGCCTTCGCGTACATCAGCAGCGTCACGAAGCCCGCCGACCAGAACGCCTGCGCGAGCGGGATGTCGTCGAGGTCGTAGGAGCCCGTCTCGGCCTGGTGGGTGAAGGCGTACCAGCCGCCGAAGCCGATGGCGGCGAGCGAGAAGAGGACCACCAGGGCCGGCTTGAGCCGCTGCAGGACGCCCTCGCGGTGCGCGAAGCCGAGCATCCAGCAGAAGAGGAAGGTGGCCAGGTCGGTGAGGGCGCTGCCGAAGCGGTTGTCCGGGGGCTCCCAGAAGTTGTGGAACACCACGATCGGGGCCAGCGAGAGGAGCAGGACGGCCACCGGGGCCAGCCGGAACGCCCGCAGCAGCACCGGGGACAGCAGGACGAACCAGAGGTACGTGCGCAGGTACCAGAGGATCTCCCAGGCCTGCTGGCCCCAGGCATTGCCCGGCGGATCGCCGAGCGGCACGATCCAGAAGACGATCTGCCAGCCCGGCATCCAGTCGTGGACCATCATCGCGACGATCACGAAGAAGCCCCAGAACCAGAAGGGGGGCAGGAGCCGGCGGATCCGGCTCCTGATCACCTTGAGGGCCGGGCGTTCCAGGGACTTCGCCATCAGCGTGCCGGCCAGGGCGAACATGACCCCCATGGAGGGGAACACCATGCCCGCCCAGGCCCAGCCGAAGGTGTGGTAGGTGACGACGCGGACGAGGGCGACGGCCCGGAGGGCGTCGAAGTAGCGGTCACGGCCCGCGGGTTTCTGCGCCTTCGGCGGGAGGTCGGGCTCGGGCTGGGACTCGGGCTCGGGAAGCGCTGTCTCCTTGGTGTCGTTGACGTCGGGCGTCGCGTACTCCTGCTGCCCATGGCCGACTTGGCCGTACTCGACGTACTGCTGGGGGTACGGCTCCTGCGGATACGGCTGTTGTCCGTACTCGTACCCATAGCCGTAGCCATGGTTGTTGCCGTAGGCGTCGTTCTGGCCGTAGCCCTGCTGATCCGTCCCCCAGCTCATCAGTTCGCCCCCGCCGGGGTGCCTACCTCGCCCGTGCGCTTCAGTTTCTGCCAGCGCAGGCGGCCGCCGGTGAGGGCGGTGATGGAGGAGTGGATCAGGACGAGGTACATCATCTGGCGGTACGCCAGTTGCTGCAGCGGCATCATGAGGAGATACCTGTACTGCTCCTTGTCCAGGTGGAACGCGTAGGCCGCGCAGACGAGTTGGATGCCGAGGACCGCCAGCCAGGCCAGCAGGGCCGCCTGGAAGTCGATGAAGATCATCGAGTAGGCGGTGAACAGGTCGATCAGCGGGGCGAAGATCGGCGTGATGATCTGGAAGATGACCACCAGGGGCATGCCCACGCGGCCGAAGCGGCCCGAAGGGCCCTTGTCCGTAAGGGACTTGCGGTGCTTCCAGAGGGCCTGCATGGTGCCGTACGACCAGCGGTAGCGCTGGCTCCACAGCTGCTTCAGCGAGGCGGGAGCCTCCGTCCAGGCCCTGGCGTGCTCCTGGTAGACGACCCGCCAGCCCGCGCGGTGCATCGCGATGGTGATGTCGGTGTCCTCGGCGAGCGTGTCCTCGCTCATACCGCCGACCTCCAGGACCGCGTCGCGACGGAACGCGCCGATCGCGCCCGGGATGGTGGGCATGCAGCGCAGCAGGTCGTACATACGGCGGTCGAGATTGAAGCCCATCACGTACTCGATGTGCTGCCAGGCGCCGATGATCGTGTTGCGGTTGCCGACCTTGGCGTTGCCCGCGACCGCGCCGACCTCGGGGTCCGCGAAGGGCTGGACGAGTTGGTGCACGGCGTCCGGCTCGAAGACGGTGTCGCCGTCCATCATCACGACGATGTCGTAACTGGCGCTGCGGACACCGTTGTTGAGGGCGGCCGGCTTGCCCGCGTTCTCCTGGCGGATGACCCGTACGTTCGTCATGCCGAAGGAGATGGCCGCGTCGCGGGCGATCTGGGACGTGTTGTCGTCCGAGCCGTCGTCGACGACGATGATCTCGATCGGGTGGGTGCTCTTCGCCAGTGACTCCAGGGTGTTGGCGATGCACTCCTTCTCGTTGTACGCGGGCACGATCACGGTCACCGGCCTGGTGACCGTCGGCCCCCAGCTGAACTTGCCGCCCTTGCCGCGCTTCCGGTTGCGTTGCCGGTAGTGGCGGCGGGCGAGGATCAGCATCATCCCGAACCGGCCCATGACGGCGAACCCGACCACCGCCAGTCCGGTCGCGAGGCCCGGTACCGCCCATTCGGCGACGGCGACGGCCGCGATGAGGGCCTTGCCCTCGTAGAGGGTCGCGCCGGTGGCGGTGCGATGGGCGGCCTGGAGGAGGTTCACGGTCCCCGCGCCTCCCGGGCCACTGCCCTGCTGACCCGTGCCGGGCTGGCCGTTGCCCTGCTGCTGCCCGTTGCCCTGCTGGCCTACCGGCGCCCCGCCGGGCTGCTGGCCCTCGGCGGTGCTCGGAGCACTCGTGGCGGTGTCCGTGCCCGCGGTGGCGCTCGCGCTGGGGCTGGCACTGGGGCTGGCACTGGCGTCCGAGCCGGCCGTACCGGTGGCCGCCTGCTGCGCGCTCGACTGCTCCTGCTGGATCGCGCCGCTGATGGTGGTGAAGGTGTAGCCCGCCGCCTTCATCTTCTTGATGTATGTCGGCAGCGCCTTGATCGTCTGCGAGCGCTCACCGCCGGCGTCGTGGAAGAGCACCGAGGCGCCCGCGCCGTCCTCCGGCGTGGCCCACTTGATGATCTTCGAGACGCCGGGGCGCTTCCAGTCGTCGCTGTCGGTGTCGACGAAGACGCTGGTGTAGCCCTCCTCGCCGAGCTTCTTGTAGACGGGCCAGCTGTAGTTGTCGATGGCGTCCGCCTCCGACGAGTACGGCGCCCGGAACAGCGTCGTCGTGATGCCGGCCGCGCCCGCCAGGGCGAGCTGGGTCTGCTCCATCTCACGGTTGACGCGGGCGTCGCTCTGGTAGGAGAGGTCGACGTGCGTGAAGGTGTGGATGCCGATCTCGTTGCCGTCCTCGACCATCGTCTTCACGATGCTCGGGTAGCGCGAGACCATCGAGCCGACCACGAAGAACGTGGCGGGGACGTCGTACTCCTCCAGGATCTCCAGGATCTGGGGCGTCCAGGTGGGGTTCGGGCCGTCGTCGAAGGTGAGCGCGATCGTCTTGTCCGGCACGGACTGGCTCACGGCCTGTCCGTTGCGGAAGCTGAGGATCGGCCCGCCGTCGATGACCTCGTCGGGGACATCGCTGGCGCTGGCCCCGGTGCGTACGCGCTGGTCGCCGCCGACCTCCGCGCGCAGATAGCCGTCGAGCAGCATCACGCTGGTCAGCGCGAGCAGGAGCAGCATGGCGAGGATGACTCGTGGTTTCTGCAGCGCCGCGGCCTTGCCGGCGGCCCGCTGCACCTTCGAGGGGGCGCGCCTGCGGCCGCGCGAGGTGGTCGTCGTAGTCATGTGGTGGCTGCGTTCCGGTCAGTTGGCGGCCGCGGAGGCGGACGCGGTGGCGGTCGCGGTCGGTGCCGAAGCGGGCGGCTCGCCCGTGGCAACGCCCGCCGGCGGGATGCCGGAGGGCTGGGCGGGCGGGGTGGCGGCTCCGGTGGGAGCGCCCGTGGGGGCCGCTCCGATGCCGCCCTGCGGCTGCTGGTTGCCGCCCGGTCCCTGGCTGCCGCCGGGGCCGCCGCCCCCGAAGGGCAGCAGCGAGGACGGGGTGAGCGAGGTGCCCCAGCCCATGAAGGCCATGCCGAGCACGACGGCATACCCAAGGCAGACGACACCCACGAAGGTGCCGAACCGCCGGAGCAGCTTCGCCCGGCGGCCGGAGTTGTCAACGAACACGGGACCTTCTGCGGACCCGTTGGACCCGTTGCCGCTCTTACGGCGACGGCCGCCGCTACTGGCGGCACGGTTTTCGATGGCAGGCTCGGAATGCATTCCCCGGACATTAGGAGGCGTTTATGTGATTGAAACTCTGGTTCTCATGTGAGACGCCCATGAGAAACTCCTTAACCTGTGCATCCTCTGAGAGATTCCCCGGAAGCCTGCGCAACCCGCCCCTGATGGAAAGGGCTCGATTGTCCGACTTACTTGCCCCATTCGCGCCCTTCACGGTGCACTGTCCATGAGTCCGCTGTGCGTTCATCGACCTCATGAAGGACAGCCTCGTGTGAGACCTTTCCACTCCGGATCCACTTCGGAAACACACTTTGTTTCCATCCTGAGACGTTTCCATCCTGAGACGGAAATCACGAAAGCGGGTGCATGCGCCATGAGGCGTTTCCTGAGGCCGGCCGCCGGATTCACATGTCTGGTTGCCCTGACCTGCGCCGGGTGCTCATCGGGCTCGGACAGCGATGCGGACAGCGGCTCCGACGCCGCGTCCGCGGCCCCTTCCAAACAGGCCTCGCCGAGCGCCTCGTCCTCCGAGAGCACGGAGTCGACGACCGGGTTCGCCCCGTACGTCAGCGCCACCGAGGCGAACGACAACGACAGCGCAGGCTCACCGTCGACGTACAACCTCGCGTTCGTGATCTCGGACGGTACGACCTGTACGCCGAAGTGGAACGGTACGACGGCCATCGGCGACTCGGCCGTCAAGTCCCGCATAGCCGCGCTCACGGCGAGCGGCAGCTCGGTCCGGGTCTCCTTCGGCGGCGCCTCCGGCAAGGAGCTGGCCGAGGTCTGCGACAGCGCGTCCGCGCTGGCCAAGGCCTATGGCGCGGCCCTGGACGCGGCCGGTTCGACCCAGGCCGACTTCGACGTCGAGGGTGACGCGCTCACCGACTCCGACTCGGTCGAGCTGCGCTCGAAGGCG
Source organism: Streptomyces sp. GQFP (assembly GCF_021545335.1). Taxonomy (GTDB): domain Bacteria; phylum Actinomycetota; class Actinomycetes; order Streptomycetales; family Streptomycetaceae; genus Streptomyces. Next base: position 3,868,073 of record NZ_CP089312.1, read on the forward strand.
ATCGCGCTGCTGCAGCAGGAGCGGAGCGACGTCAGCGTCTCCTTCACCCTGCCCGTCATGCCGAGCGGCCTCGACGACGACAGCGTGTCCCTGCTCGACTCGGCGAACAACAACTCCGTGCAGGTGTCCACCGTCAACATCATGACGATGAACTACGGGAGTGAATACACCGACGACATGGGGCAGTACGCGATCACGTCCGCGACGGCTACGCATGATCAGCTCGCCGACGTCTTCGGGTTGTCGGACGAGGGGGCGTGGAAGGGGATGGCTCTTACTTCCATGATCGGTGTGAACGACGTCGACAATGAGACGTTTTCGCTGGCGGATGCGGCGGAAGTGCGGGCATTCGCGGAGGAGAAGGGGGTTGCGTGGGTGTCTATGTGGTCGACATTTCGGGATCAGGAGTGTGAGGACGGGAATTCGGCGTCTGATGATGCGGCGACCGATTGCAGTGGGGTTTCTCAGGAGGCGGGGGCGTTTGGGGTGGCGTTTTCGGGGTGAGATTGGTTGTTTGTCGGGTGCGGGGCTGTGGGGGCTTGTCGCGCCCACGCGGCGGAGCCGCACAATGCCACAGCCCCGCGCCCCTAAAAGCGACAGCTCACCGGCGTCTGTGTACAAGACGTCCACTGCATACCGTTGCTATGCACACCCCGCCCCCGTCGAACACCGCCAGGTCCGCTCGCTCGCCCTCCACGATTTCCGGGGTTCGCGTGTGCCGGAGTACGAGGACCTCGTTGCGCGCGGCGGCTGAGCGGAGGTCGGGGGAGGTGACGGACTCCTCCAGGACCGCCACCGCGCCCGCCTTCAGTAGGGCGTGGACGCGTTCGCGTGGGGTCGGGGCGGCTGGGAGTGGGCCTTCGTGGACGAGGGCCGGGCCCAGGACGCCTCCCGGCCACTCGCGCACTCTCGCCCCCGGGAACCGCTCCGCCAGCTCCACGAGCGGGCCCACGGCGGCGATCCTCGTGCCGTCGACGGCGACGGCGGCGTCCTTCAGGGGCTCCGCGGCCCAGTCCAGGCGTACCCCGTCGGCGGCGTGAATCGTCAGCACGGGGACGTCAGTTGGAAGTGAGGAGCTTCAGCTCGGGGTGGGCCGTGCCGCCCTCGATCGCGGTGGAGGAGATGTGGGACATGACACGCTCGTCGACCGGGTCGTTCGCCGGGTCGTCGTGGACGACGATGTGCTCGTACGTCGTGGTCCGCTGGGCGGGGACGCGGCCCGCCTTGCGGATCAGGTCGATGATCTCCATACGGTTGGAGCGGTGCTTGGCGCCGGCGCTGGAGACGACGTTCTCCTCCAGCATGATCGAGCCGAGGTCGTCCGCGCCGTAGTGCAGGGACAGTTGGCCGGCCTCCTTGCCCGTGGTGAGCCACGAGCCCTGGATGTGGGCGATGTTGTCCATGAAGAGGCGCGCGATGGCGATCATGCGGAGGTACTCGAAGATCGTGGCCTGTGTACGGCCCTTGAGGTGGTTGTTCTCGGGCTGGTAGGTGTACGGGATGAAGGCGCGGAAGCCGCCCGTCCGGTCCTGTACGTCACGGATCATCCGCAGGTGCTCGATGCGCTCGGCGTTGGTCTCGCCGGTGCCCATGAGCATGGTGGACGTCGACTCGACGCCCAGCCCGTGCGCGGTCTCCATGATCTCCAGCCAGCGCTCGCCGGACTCCTTGAGGGGCGCGATGGCCTTGCGGGGGCGCGCGGGGAGCAGCTCCGCGCCGGCGCCGGCGAAGGAGTCGAGACCGGCCGCGTGGATACGGGAGATCGCCTCATCCACGCTGACCTTGCTGATCCGGGCCATGTGCTCGACCTCGCTCGCCCCCAGACTGTGGATGACGAGCTGCGGGTACTCGGCCTTGATCGCGGCGAAGTGCTTCTCGTAGTACTCGACGCCGTAGTCCGGGTGGTGGCCGCCCTGGAACATGACCTGCGTGCCGCCGAGTTCGACGGTCTCCGCGCACCGGCGCAGGATGTCGTCGAGGTCGCGGGTCCAGCCCTTGGCCTTGTCCTTGGGGGCGGCGTAGAAGGCGCAGAACTTGCACGCCGTGACGCACACGTTCGTGTAGTTGATGTTGCGCTCGATGATGTACGTCGCGATGTGTTCCGTACCCGCGTACCGGCGGCGGCGTACGGCGTCGGCGGCCGAGCCGAGCGCGTGCAGCGGGGCGTCGCGGTAGAGGTGGAGCGCCTCTTCGGGGGTGATCCGCCCGCCCGCGGCGGCACGGTCCAGGACGGCTGCGACATCAAACGGCACAAGGTCGGCGTTCTCGGTCACCGGGCGTCCCTTCGGCAGGGGTGGGGCGGACCGCTCCAGCCTACGTCAGCGCCCTGCCAGGCCTCACGTCAGGCCGCGTACGCACCGATCAGCAGCCCGACGAACGCGCCCGAGATCAGGAACGGGCCGAAGGGGATGGATGTCCTGCGGCCGGCCCGTCGAGCGACGACGAGGCCGAGCCCGTACAGGCCGCCGAACAGGAACCCCGCAAGGGTGCCGAGCACGACACTCCCCCAGCCGTACCAGCCCAGGACGGCCCCGAGCCCCAGAGCGAGTTTCACATCGCCGAAGCCCATGCCGTTGGGGCTGATGAGGAAGAGCACGAAGTACGCGCCCCCGAGCACCAGCGCCCCGAGGAGGGAGGTGAGCCAGTCGCCCGCGTGTTCGGGCAGCAGCGCGGCCACGCCCAGCAGGACGAGGGTGGCGCCGGCCAGCGGAAGGGTCAGCAGGTCGGGGAGCCGCTGCACCCGGAAGTCCACGACCGCCAGCAGCACCCCGACGGGCGCGAGCAGCAGCCAGGCCCCCAGTTCGGGCCGCGTACCGGTCGCGGCGGCGAGGGCGGCACAGACGAGCGCGGTGACGAGGGCGAGGAGGGGGGTGCTGGGGCCGTACGCGGCGCTCTTGTCGTACGAGGGTGCTGTCGTGTCCGCCGCGAGGTGCCCGGCGTCCCGGGTGGGCTCGCCTCCGGCGCAGACCGCGCAGCGCGCCCGGCCCAGCCAGCCACCCAGGGAGTGCCCTTGCGGACAGCTGTCCTGCCAGGGCTCCTCGGGCGGGACGGAGAACCGGTAGGCGGCGCGGGGTACGAGGGTCCCGGCCGCCGCGCCCCACAGCGCGGCGACCACGACGAGCAGCTGGTCGATGCTCATCCCGCAGCTCTCATTCCCACAGCTCTCATCCCACTGCCGCTGTGCCGTCGCGCCACGTCGGCAGCAGTTCGTCGAGGAGGGCCTCGGTGCGCGGCGGCAGGCCGCGGGCGCCGCTGCGGCGGATCAGGTCGGCGGCGAGTTGCTGGAGCTTGTCCGTGTCGCCGGTGGAGTGGGTGGCGCGCAGGAGTTCGTGCCACAGGCGCTCGTCGCCGGGGGCGGAGTTGAGCGCGGCGTTGAGCGCCTCGATGGCCCGCTCGGCGCGGTTCTTCACGAGGTGGAACTCGGAGAGCGCGAGCCCGATGTCCGCGACCAGGAGCGGGAGTTGGGCGTCGATGATCTCGTGCGTGAGCCAGCCGTAGCGGCCCTCGGGACGGTCGGCGAGCAGCGGTCCGCGCACCAGCGCGAGCGCGTCGGTGAGCAGCCGTCCGCGGACGACCCGGCTGTCGACACCCCTGCCCTGCGTGGCCTCGTGGTAGAGGGAGCGCAGTACGTCGAGGTCGGACACGACCGACTGGGCGAGCGTGAGCCGCCCGTTGGCGTCGGTGGCGAGGCGGGGGGTGCCGTCGGGGTCGGTGCCGAGCCAGACGCGGAGCCGTTCGAGGAGGGCCTCGCGTACGTCGTCGGTGACGCCGCGCGGCCAGAGCGCGGAGGCGAGCACGCGCGGGTGCACGCCCTCGCGGTGCAGCAACAGCAGGGCGAGCGCCTCGTGTTGGAGCGGGCTGCGCTCCCCGTCCGGGGTGTCGAGGCCGATGATCTCGTACGGGCCCACGAGCCGCGCGTACACCGCCGGCCGCCCCTGCTCGCTGATGTCGACGAGGAAGGGGGGCGTGGTCGCCGGTCCGTCCGGAGTGCGCTCGGGGTCGGCGTCGACGAACAGCTCGACGATCGCGCGCTGTTGGGCGACAGGGAGTGTCTGGGCGTCGAGTTCGAGCCCGAGGAGCGGCGCGAGGAGCTTGCCCTCGCTGGTGATCTCCATCTCCCAGGCGGCGCCGGGCAGATCGCCGCTGTCGGTGCCGACGAGGTATCCGATGCCCAACCGGCTTGCGTCGGCGGCGAGTTCGGCGAGCTTGACGGCGTCGTCGGCGGAGGGTGAGGCGGCGAGGAGGACGAGGTGCGGGGCCCAACGGGTGTGCTGGGCAGGCCCGGTGCGTCCGGTGAGTACGGAGTCGTGGCCGGCCGCGCCCAACGCACCGCGCCGCTGGCGGGTCTCGGCCTCCATGGTCTCCACCAGGGCCTCGATGTCGTCGAGGTGGCGCAGCCGGTTGGGGGCGAGGGGGGTGAGGTCCTGGCCGAAGCCGACGAGGGTGATGGTCATGCGGTCGGACCACCCGTTGGTGGCCAACTCGGCTGCTACGGAGGCGAATACGGCTGCCCGGTCGGACTCGCTGCCACTGAGCGAGACGATGCCGGGCACCGACTCCAGGTTGAGCAGCAGCCGCGAGTCGTCCATCGTCCCGAGGCTGACGAGCCCCGGGTAGGGAGCGGCGGTGTCGACATCCTCGTACCGCTCGGCGTCGGTCCGGGACAGCAGCCAGAAGGTCTGGTCCTGGCCGAGCTGCCAGGGGGCCGGCGGCTTCCCGGCGGGCTGCGCGAGTTGCAGATGCAGGTCACCGTTGCTGAGCCAGGCGGCGTAGACGGTGGGGAGGGGGCGGGACTCGCCGGCGAGGGAGGCGGCGAGGCCGCGCAGGGAGCGGTCGAGCAGGCGTACGCCTTCGGGGTCGGCGCCGATGAGGAGGGCGTCCTGGGCGTCGGCGGCGGCGCCGGTCGGCGTGGGCGGCTCCATACCGCGCCGCCCGCCGACCGCACCGAGCGCGGACTGCCACAGGGCCTGGCGGCGCCGGCGGCCGAGGGCGCCGAGAAGACCGGCGGCGAGGAGCGGGGCGCCGAGGAGGGCTTCGGGGAGGCCGAAGGAGAAACCGGCGTCGGAGGCGGACTCGGAGGCGGTTTCGGTGGCGGTGGCCGCGTGCTGCTCGTGGTGCACGGCGGGGGTGGTGGTGGGGGTCTGCTGCTTGGGGACGCTGATGCGGGTGGTGCTGTTGTCGAGGGAGGCGGTGCCGCCGCCGGTGCCCTGGGCGTGGTCGCCGGTCTGGGCGTACGTGTTGATCTGCTGCTGCACCTGCGCGGAGACGGCGGGGCCGGCGTCAGGGGCGGCGGCGGTGCTGGACATGTCCACGAGGTCGCCGCCGCGGGCGTCGCCGGGCATCTGCATGATCCAGCCGGGCCGGATGAGGCTGGCCTCGGAGAGGCGTGAACCGTCGGGCTGCACGCGGTCCTTGTTGAGCTGGTAGATCTCGCCGTACCGGCGTCCGTCGCCGAGGTGCCGTTCGGCTATCTCCCAGAGGGAGTCGTGGTGACGCCCCTCGGGAGGCTGGATCCGGTAGTACTTCGTGTTCTCGGACTTGACCGACGGGCCCCCGACCTCGGCGTGACTGGCGGCGTCGGCGGCCTGTTGGCCGATCGCGGCGGCGGTACCGGCCGCCTGCTCCTGCTGCTGCGCGAAGATCCCGCTCAGTGAACCGCCCGGCGTGGCCTGGGCGGAGGCGACAGTGCCCCGCTGGTTGCCGTCGTAGCTGTTCCCGAGCTGCGAGAGCCCGGGTGTGAGGGACGCGGCGGTGGCTCCGACCAGCAGCAGCGCGGCGACGAGCTGCCGCGCGAGCAGCTGGCTGGGCCCGGCCCCGGGCACCCGGCCCGGCATGCCGACGCCGGACAGCGCGGCCTTGATCTCGACGAGGACGCACGCGGTGAACTGCGCCCAGGCGATCCACACGATGACCCCGAGCACACCGAGGAAGGTGTTGACCGTGATCTCTTCCTGCAGCCAGTCCAGGGAGGGCGTGCCGCCCGGGAAGGGCCAGCCGATGGTCACGGCGAGCGCGTAGGGCACCCCGACGAGCAGAACGACGAGGGCGACGAACGCGAGAAACGCCTTGACGAAGTCACCGAAGCTGCGGCGCCGACGGGGCAGAGGCTGCGGAGTCCGGTTCCGGGGAGTCCCGGTTCCCGACGAGCCTCCCGTCGGGCTGCCCGTCGGATTTCCCGTCCGGCTTGAAGTGCTGCGTCGCGGCATGGCGGGTGTCCTGGGTTTGTGTCGTGTGGGGTGGGAGAAGGGCGCGGGGGTGTGCTGAGCCTATCGGGATCTTATTTCGGGCGTGGAGGGGCGGTGGGCGAAGTCCGGGTCGAGTCAGGGGCGGAGTGAGGGGCGGAGTCCGGGTCGAGGGTGACCGCCGGGTCCCGGCGGCGCCCGGCATGCGTACCGTTCGCAACCGCCACGACACACTCCTCACGGTCCCCACACAATCCCCTGGCGGCACGCAAATGCCCTCTACGCACCGCTGATAGCTTCGTTCTCTGCCGTACACAAGCCAACCCCGGGGGAGATCAACCGTGGCCCGCCGCGCCCTGTCCGTCACCGTAGCTACGTTCACCGCGACAGCGGCTCTTCTGGTCAGCGGGTGCGGTGGGGGTGACGGTGACTCGTCGCCGGATGACATCAAGGGGGCGGAGTCGGGGGCGGGTAGCCCTTCGGCTTCCGCTTCGGTGTCGGCGGCTGCGGGGGCGCCGGATGTGAGTGTGCCGTCCGACGTGAAGCTCGTCTTCGACTTCGATGCGCCCTCCGACGCGAATTCCGCCGCCGCGCTCACCAACGCGGAGAACTACATCCGAGCGCTGATCCACGGCATGGCCCAACAGGACCCAGAGGACCCTGCGTACAAGTACTACTCCGAGGGGCTTGCGGCCCAGTACGCCAAGTCTCAGATCCAGACCATGGTGAAGGGCGGCTGGACCGTCAACGGCACCGACGAGTACTACAACGCTGAAGCCACCACGCTGAGCAACAAGAACATCGTCGTCACCTTCTGCCGGAACCAGGCCGAGTTCTACGGAAAAGAAGTCAAGACGGGCAAGATCCTCCGCACCGAGGAAAGTCTGGCCAGCTACGAGAAGTACACCCTGCTCATGAACCCGCCGTCCGCGTCCTCCAAGACCTGGAAGGCGATGGTCATCGAGGTCGCGGGCAAGTCGGAGGAGTGCAAGGCCGCATGAGGACGTCTACTCACTCGTTGCGCCTGGGTCCGGTTCTGGCTGCCGCCCTTGTGCTGTGGACCGGCGGCATCGCGCAGGCCGACCTTCCTGGGGACCACTCAACGCCTCCGCCCTCCAAGGGCGGCGCCAACGGCAAGGAGCTGTACGCGTCCGCCAGTTACTCCAACATCAAGGTCACCCAGGTCAGTGGCCCGACCGGCGGCAAGCGCGGTGCCCTCTCGTCGACGAACACCACCTGGACACCACCACCGTGCTGGTACGAACCGGGCTTCACGCCCGAGCAGCTCAAGACCTTCTCGGAGACGGTGGGTTCGGGCGACGTCAGTACCCGTATCGGGTGGTACGGGTCGAGGCTGTGGACGGACTTCTTCCGGGACGGCAAGTCCACGTTCAACTACTACGACGACACTGATGGAACCGCGGGAACGGTCATGGGCTTCGACGACTACAACCTGGGCGAGAAGGGTTACTTCTGGCGCGGCGTCGCAGCGGACACCACCGACCCCTTCTCCTGGGACTGCAACCGCATCATGTTCTGGGAGCCCGCCGGCGTGATCCCCAAGATCGCCCACGCTCCCACCCCCAAGACCCTTGAGGGGCCTCGCGTTTTCCGGACAGGTGTCTGACCGTCTGTTTCACGCGGTAATTCGCAACTTCTCGTATTCGGCGTGGACTTCGCGCGGAGGGCGGTAACCCACTGCCGAGTGGAGGCGTTTGCGATTGTACCAGAATTCGATGTAGCGAGTGATGTCCTGCCGGGCGGCCTCGCGGGTCAGGTAAGTCACCCTTGATGCACGCTCGTTCTTCAGGGCGCCGAAGAATGATTCGGCCATGGCATTGTCGAAACAGATCCCGGTGCGGCCGGAAGATCTGCGGAGTCCGTACCGGTCGAGCGTCTTCCCGAACTCGGCTGACATGTAGTTGCTTCCGCGGTCGGAGTGAAATATCGCGCCGGCCGAGAGGTTCCTGTTGCGTGCCGCGTTGTGGATCGCCCTGGATATCAGTGGGGTTTGGTAGTGGTCGTCCATTGCGTAACCGATGACTTCCTTCGTGCAGCAGTCGATGACCGTTGCGAGGTACAGCCAGCCTTCCCCGGTCGAGATGTAGGTGATGTCGCCGACGAGTTTTTCGCCGGGCGCATCCGCGGTGAAGTTGCGCCCGACGAGGTCCGGCACCTGGCCGGCCGCGGCCTTGGTGAGGCTGAACCTCTTCGGCTGCGGCTGGCAGGGCTCAAGGCCCAGCTCGCGCATGAGCCGGCGGACGAGCTCCAGTCCCGCGGTGACGCCCCAGCGGTGCAGCTGGGCCTGGATGCGCCGGTGTCCGTAGGTGCCGTCGGACATGTCGAAGGCTTTCTCGACGAGCAGTTTCAATTCTTCGCGCCGCTGGGTCGTCGCGGATTCCGGGCGGGATCGCCAGTCGTAGTAGCCGGATCTAGATACGCCGAGTCGGCCGCACATGAACTCGACGCTGTATGCGTACTCCTCGGTGTCGAGCCGCATCTCGTCGATGAACTCGTACTTGCTTGCTACCGGGGATCCTTCGCGAAGTACGCTGCGGCTTTTTTCAGGAAGGTAACTTCCATCTCCAGCTCGCGGTTGCGTCGTTCGAGTTCCTTCAGGCGCGCCCGCTCGGTTACCGTCAGTTCGGCGTCGGGAGCCGGTTCCTGCTGCTTCTTGACCCAGCCGCGTAGTGTCTCCGGGTTCAGCTCAAGCTCCCGGGCGACTTCGGAGATCGTCTTGCTTGACCTCAACGCGATCTGGACGGCTTCCTCGCGGAACTCCGGCGAGTACTTACTGGGTGGCGCCACTTCTTCCTCGTTTCCTGTTCAGGACAACCCTATTGGGTCCCCGTCCGGAAACTTCGTGGCCCCTCACCTGGCCGAGTACGCCTACGACAAGATCGAGGTCCCCAGCACTGAGATCGAACTGCGGCCGACCGCCAAGTCCACGGTCAACCTGCCCACTTGGGTCTGGCTGGACAAGGGCACCTTCCAGGAGGTCAAGGTCCGCGCCGAACTCCCCAACACGGGCCTGTGGGCGGAGACGACAGCCAAGCCGGTCGCCCTGCACCTGGCCCCGGGCACGACCGACGCCACGACCTACCCGGCCTCGGGCGACTGCACGATCAACGAGGACGGCTCGATCGGTACGCCGTACGCGGCGGGCAAGGCGTCCGAGACTCCGCCGTGCGGGATCACGTACCTCCGGGCCACCGAAGGCACCCCCTACCAGCTGAAGGCCTCCGTCACCTGGGAGATCACCTGGCAGGGCAGCGACGGCACGGGCGGCGACCTCCCGAACGGGACGTTCGAGACGACGCAGGAGATCGCGGTCCAGGAGATCCAGTCGGTCAACCGCTGACGCGGGCCGAGTCCCGGCGGCGGCCTGGGCGGATCAGCCCGCGTCGCCGCCGCCGAACAGATCCTCGGCGTTCGTCGCGCTGACGGCCCGCTGGGCCCAGATTTCGAGCTGGCCGAGGTCGGAGCAGGCCTCCACTCGGCCACGTACGGACTCCGGCACCGCGATACCGCGCCAGTCGAGGATCCGGAGGACCATCGATGCGCGTTCCTTCCCGATGCCCTCTCCTCGGCCTTCGTCTCGCCCCTCTTCCCGGACCTTCTCAGCGACCTCGTGGCGGAAGAAGTAGTTGACCGGCATCATCAGTTCCTTCCAGATCTGCTTGGCCTGGGCATCGCCCAGACATGACTCGACAAACTGCGCGAGCATCCCCGCGCCTTCGGGGTCGGTGGTCTCCAGCGCTGCCGCCAGCGGTTTCAGTATGCGAGCGGCCGTACCGTGAGCGAGTGCCAGCCGGGCAGGCCCAGACGGATCGGCTGTGCCGCCCAGCGGGCCGTGGCCCTGCTCTGGGTCAGGACGATCAGCACCGGCTCCCAGCGGTACTTCGCGTACAGGTAGCTGAGGTAGTACGCCCAACTGCCCCGCTTCCTCTCGTCCTGCTTTCCCTGCGACTCGACGACCAAGAGGTACGTGCCCTCGTCCGTCTCCGCTCTCAGCAACGTGTCCACGCGCCGCTCGATCGGCTCGATCTCGGTCAGATCCGGTGCAGGCCTTCATGCGACGAGCCGACCATCCGCTCTCCTTTCCATCTTCCGTTCGGATCGATCAACGAGCTAGGCCGCGAGGAGGTCACCCCACACGTACTTGCCTCGCCGTCCGTCCCTGCTCAGCGGCTGCCAGCCCCACAGGTCGGCACAGGTGCTGACCAGGGCCAGGCCTCGCCCTTCCTCCAGTTGCGTGAGCTGCGCCAACGCCTCTGCGGAGGGCGGCGGTTGGGGCGGTTCGGGGTCGGCGTCCCATGCTCCGACGCGCAGGAAGCCGTCCCGCATGCGCAGGCGCAGGGCGACGGGGCCCTTGGTGTGGCGTACGGCGTTCGAGACCAGCTCCGTCGCGAGGAGTTCGGCGACGTCGGTGAGGCGGATCAGGCCGTGCATCGTGAGGACGAGGCGGACGGTACGGCGGCAGACGGTGACCGCGCGGAGGTCGTGGGGGATGTGGAGGACGTACTCCCAGTCGGTTTCGGGCATGCGTTGAACTCCGTTGGCGGGGAGGGGAGTTGACAGGGCGGAGCAGCGCGCTTCCAGGGATCCGGTGATTCCGCAGCGTGTGCGTCGCAGCACTGACGGTATTTCCTAACTTTAGGAATGTGCAACCCGTTGCCGTACTCTGACCCCCGAACGGGGCATACCCGCGAGGCAGTTGGAACGAGGAGGAACCGGTGCCGCCGAAGAGGCATCTCACGGCCCGCCGAGTGCGGCTGGGCACCGAACTGCGCAGGCTGCGCGAGGCGACAGGCATGAAGGCCCGCGAGGCCGCGGCGCTACTCGGAGCCGACTCCGTCCAGATGAGCCAGATCGAGTCCGGAGTCGTCGGCGTCAGTGCTGAACGCATCCGCCGCCTCGCCGCGAACTACGCCTGCACGGACGAGGCGTTGATCGAAGCGCTGGCGGCGATGGCAACGGATCGCACGCGCGGCTGGTGGGAGGATTTCCGGGGAGTTCTGCCCCCGGTGAACCTGGACGTGGCCGAGGCGGAGCACCACGCGACCTTCCTGCGCGAGGTCGTGGTCACCCACGTTCCCGGGCTCCTCCAGACCCCGGACTACGCACGCGCCGTCTTCGGATACATGCGCCCGGAGCTGCCCAAGAGCGAAGTGACGCCCCGAGTGGAATTCCGCATGCGGCGGCACACGGTCATCGAGGGCGACGCCCCCACCACGTACGAGACGATCGTCCACGAGTTCGCCCTACGCATCCGTGTGGCCGATCGCCAGGTCACTCGCGCTCAACTCCGGCAGATCCTGGACCAGATCGAGCAGGAGCACGTGACCGTACGCGTCATCCCCACCGACCAGGACGGCTTCGGCGGCGCCGACGCGTCGATGCTGTACGTCTGCGGCCCCGTGCCTCGGCTGGACACCGGAATCCGGGACGGCCCAACCGGGACCGCCTTCATCGACCCGGAACCTCAACTGAGCCACCTTCGAACGCTGTTCCGTAGGGTGGAGGAGGCGGCGCTGGACCCCACGGCGTCCCGGGACTTCGTCCACCGCTTGTCAAAGGAACTGTGAGGCGTCGCATGACCCAGGCCCTGCACTGGCGAAAGTCCACCTTCTCCGGCGGCGGCGAGGGCAACGCGTGCGTCGAGATAGCCGAACTGCACACCCGCATCGCCATCCGCGACTCCAAGGAACCGGCCCGCGGCGCCCTCTCCTTTCCACTCCGAGCCTTCACCGCCTTCGTCGAGACACTCAAGGCAGAAACTGCGCACACGACCGTCTGATCTCACGTCGACTCAGGGACACCGCCGCTTCCGGGGCTTGGTCCAGTTGCCCTGTGGTCGGTTTCGTTCCTGGGCCAGGATCCGTTCCATCGAACTCTGCCTTGCCTGTGTCTGCTCACTGTTCGAGTCCGAGCACAGCCTCGGTCGATCGCCACGGGAGAGCCGAAGCCCCGCACGTGCTCGATGAACTCCGGTGATACCTGAGGACCGGTCCGTCATGAGCGCGCCAACAGGCCGAAAGCCTCGACGAAGTCGCTCAGGACACGCGCCGAGAACGGGTCGGACGCCGGATCCTCCGGTGTGAGCACGCTGACGGCGAAGTACTCGGACAGCAGAAGGCCCGTCCCCTCCACGGCCAGGGCGCCCTCGGCCGACACGGACTCCACTCCGGCGACGGTCCGAGCCCGCAACGCCTGTGCGTGGAGCCGGTAGAACACCGAGAACGGCCTTTCGCCCAAGGCGTCCAGCACGTAGCCGTTCTCCTCCCAGAAGTCCTCCATCTCCTGGCCCGTGGAGAATGTGACTATGCCCGAGTAGCCGTCCTCGTCCGCTGCCGGGAGACTCCAGTCGGCCAGGCTGTCGGCCGTGAGCGGCTCACCGTGCAAGAACAGACCCGGCCGACGCCGGTGCCGGCATCGGACGAATCGTCCCATCGCCGTCGGGAAGGACGAGTCCACGACAAAGTCGGTCGAGTGTCCTGTGGCATCGACGAAATCTTCCCTTCGGACGGGACGGCTCCGGCGGAGCCTGGAACACAATGGCGCGTTCGTTGGATTGGGATCTCAGGCTGTAGCCCTCAGAGTTCCTCCAGCAGTTTCTCCAATAGTTCGTCGTACGCCCGGAAGCCTGCCTTTCCGCTCTCCGGCGCGTCCGACTCCGGGCGGAGGATGCCCGGCAGATGGGCGACTCGCCACATCCTGAAGATGTCGAGCGGGGCGCTGCCGCCCGTTCCGTCCGCCAAGTCCGCTGCGGTTGCGAGGAGTTCGGCGACTTTCGGCGCTCCCTGGTGGGGGTCCGTTCCGGTCGCGAGGGCGGCTGTGATCAAGGCCTGGAGGAAGTACGTCAGTTGCAGGTCCGCTGCCATCCGGCACATGCGTCGTACCACGGGTGGTTCTTCGAGGTTCTCGAGAGGCTGCGGAACTCCCGTGACACCCGCAGACCACAGGAGCAGGAACGCGGCAGGCACTTCATGGTCGCGGAACCGGCCCAGCTCGTCGACGATCGCCATGGCCGCGTCGCCGAATCGGCAGACCGACCGGATGCCGTCGAGCAGGCGCTCCACGTCGCTCTGCCTGCGGGCCAGGAAATCGCCCACAGAGACGTCAGCGAGCGCCCAGGTGCCTGTGGCGTTCACCGCACTGACTTCCACCACTCCCCCGAGCGGCCCGAACACCGCTCGCGCGAGCCGTACTTGCGAATCGGGGTCGATCTGCTCGCCCATACCGTTCAGCCATGTCCTCTCGAAATCTACTTCAGGAGATCGTCCGAGAACGGCTCTGGCTGTTCTCCCCAATGGAATCCGTAGCTTCTCTGTTCGGCGTCGAAGACAGCTCGTAACCCGTGATCGGGCAGGGAGAGTTCCTGCCGTATCCACCCGTCCATGGCCAACGCCGCGACCTCCGACCGGAAATGAGCGAGCGGGAACTCAAGAGCCGTGACTCGGACGCGTATTCCTTGAGGGTTCCGGAGGGCCAGGTCAGGTGCGTGCGCCGCCAGACCGAAGGAGAGCCAGGCCGCATCCCTCCAACTGACGCCCTGGGGCAGCGACAGGCTCACGTGTCGGTCAACCCGCAGGAAGAATTCATCGTCGGCGCCCGGCAGGGCGTACTCCGCTGTCAGGTCGGCGGCCAGACCGCCGAGAGGGCTCTGGAAACGGTACTTGAAGGTGCTGCTCATGTTGTCCTCGACCGCCACTTCAGCGGCCCTCTCCCGACCCACGCGCCCACGGCCGGCACACCCGGTCAGGAACGGTGTCCGCGCAGCGCCCGCCAGGTGTCTTCAACCGTTTCCCCGGACCGCAGCCACCAGCTCTCCAGCTTGTCGCGAACAGTCACAAGCACCCACCGCCTCTTGAACCATGGCGGCAGCTTCCGAAACGGTACGAACCCCAGCGTGTCTCTGATGGGGTGCTCGGCGATGCCGCCAGGCCCCTCGGCGCGCAGGGCCGCGTACAGCTCCGGGGTCAACTCCCCATTGAGCCGGGCCGCGTGCCCCGCTGCGGTGAACGCGAAGCCCCGCTGGCCGGCATCCGGCAGCCGCATCGCCCTGACGATCCGAGGCGACGCCTCCTCCAGCGAACAATGGAACGCCAACCCGATCACCGCCGTACCAAGACGATCCTCTCCGCGCTCGAACGCGGCATCCCACTCGGCGGGGTCATCGAGCCCCAGCAGGCCCTTGCCGCTTTCCCAGTCGTGCCCGGACGCCATACCCGACCTTCATTCACTTTTGCCCGCCGCACAGCGGCAGGAGCTCGAAGGCTCACGCCTTGAGCGTCCAGACATACGAGTTCCCAGAGGGAGCCGGCCTCACTTCCCATACGGAGAGATCCTCACCGGGCGCACCGTAAGGCAACCGCCCGTCCCGTGGCTCGAAGTAGAGACCGTAGGCCCAGTACTCCGGCATCTCATGACACATGAGGTCGGGGTACGGCTCGATCTGCACACCCTCGTACGTCGAGTTGATCCTGGCCACGGCTTCGGCTCGGGAGATTCCGAACCGGCTGACCATCTCCTCGGCGATCTCACGGAAATAGTCGAGCATTCCCCCGTCGAGTTCGACGAGAAACTCCGCAGTCCTCACGATGGATCAACTCTCCGTACGGATGAATTACCGAACCGTCGTGTCCGCCAAGTCCGATGCCATCCCGCTGATTTCGGTGACACCGGCCGCTCCCCACCCCAAGCCGCTTCGCCTCACACCCGCTCAGGAGCGGCGTCCGCGCAGCGCCTGCCAGGCGTCCTCGACCGCGTACTTGACGCTCGACCGCCAAGTCTCCAGTTTGTCCCGCACCCTTGACGCGATCTTCCGCCACTTGAACCACGGCGGCAGATCCCTGAACGGCACGAACGTCAGGGTGTCATCGACGGCGGTCTCGGCGAGGCCGCGATGGCCCACCGCCCGCAGTGCGGCGTACAGCTCTGGCGTCAAACCGCCGTTGAGCCGAGCCGCGGTTCCCGCCGCGGTGAACGCGAACCCGCGTTCATCGCGGTCCGGCAACTGCATCGCTCTGAGAATCCGAGGCGATGCCTCGTCCAACGAACACTGGAACGCCAAGCCGATCGCCGCCGTACCGAGATGCCGCTCGCCCCGCTCGAACGCGGCGTCCCACTCTGCGGGGTCGTCGATGCCCAGCAGGCCTTCGCCGCTTTCCCAGTCCCACTCGGACGCCATGGCCGGTCTTCCTCCGTATGCCCGTCACCCATCGCATGGGGGCGGGAGCACCTTCTGCTTCTTCTTGTTGTTGATCATCTTGGCCTTCACCAGCGCGGTCAGATCGTTCTCCTTGACAGCCGGCGACGGGTACGAGGACTGCACGTGGCCATGGTAGATCTCCTTGACGATATTGCCGTCCTTGTCCAGGATCTTGCGATGCCGGTCCAGGACCACGATCTCGTTGTTGACGTGGTCCACGCCGACGCGCCGGAATCTGTCCGGATTGTTCGGATCGCCCAACGGGAGGGACCGGTCCAACGCGGCCTGGCCATCGGTCGGCGCACGGCTCACCTCGCCCTTGGCGGAGGAACTGCTGCCTGAACCGTGTTTCGTGTACTCCGAGTCGTCGTAAACGCGCTCCGGCTCGTCGCCCTCAAGCCCGAGCGGGTCGGTCCAGCGCAAGGGGTTGTCGACGTACGCGTGGTGGTTCGGGGCGGGGACCAGGCCGAGGGGGTCGGGTGAGAGGTAGCTCGCCGTGTCCGGGTCGTAGTAGCGGGACAGGTTGTAGTGCAGGCCCGTCTCCGGGTCGCGGTACTGGCCCGGGAAGGCCAGCGGGCACAGGTCACCGTCGTCCTCGGCGGACAGCGGGCGTCCCCACAGGCTGGTGGCCGACCGCCAGGTGATCTCCCCGCCCTCGCCGATCAGTTCGGTGGGCGTGCCGACCAGGTCGGTGACGATCGCGTAGAACTGACGGTCGACCGCGGCCGGTTCTTCGGCTCGCCACCGGGTGCGCGACTGTGCCGCCGCGCGGTGCGTGCCCGGCTCCCAGTCCCAGGTGTCGGTCTGCACCACGCCGTCCCGGAGCGTCTGTTGCTCGGCGAGATTGGCCAGGTCCCAGGTGAAGAGGGTCTCGTCGGTGACCGAGCCGTGCTCGTCCAGACGCTGCTTGGCCGTACGCCGTCCCAGCACGTCGTAGCGGTAGCGCCACACCCCCTTGTCGGGCGTCTCGGCCTGGGTGAGATGGTCCTCGGCGTCCCAGGTGTACGTCCAGATCCGACGCAGCCCGGACAGCGTCCGCCGGATCATCCGGACCACGCGTCCCTGGGCGTCGTGCTCGTACGTCGTACGGCCGGCCGAGGTGACCTTCGTCCCGGAGTGCCGTGCCGGTCCCTGGGCGTCCTGGCTGCCCGGCGCCGGGTGGGCGGCGGCCGTGAGGTTGCCGAGTTCGTCGTAGGCGTAGGACTCGGTCCAGGCCTCGGCCGACACCTGGGTGACGCGGCCCGCGCGGTCGAGGTCGAAGCGACGGGAGCCGCCCAGCAGGTCGGCGATCCCGATCAGGTGGCCGTCCGCACGGTACGTGTACGAGCGGGCCTGACGGACGGTCGGGCTGCCGGGCCCGGCCTGGTCCTCGGCGGTTCCCGTCCGGATAATCTGCTCGACCAGACGGTGGCCCGCGTCCCAGGACTGCGTCAGCGTGGCCGCGCCGCCCAGGCCGCGGGCGGTTTCCCGGCCGGCCGCGTCGTGCGCGAAGGTCAGTTCACCGGCCGCGGTGACGAGGGCGGTGGGGAGTCCCGCGGAGTCGTACGACCAGTGCGAGGTGGCGCCGGAGGGGGTGGTCCGCCGAGTCCTTCGGCCCAGCAGGTCGTACTCGCTCGTGACGGTACGGCCGTCGACGGATTCCGCGACGATCCTGCCCACCGCGTCGCAGTCGTACGTGACCCTGCTGTCGGCGTTCACGGCTTCGACCAGCCGGCCCGCCGCGTCGTAGCGCAGAGACGTCGCCACCGCGCCGTCGTGGGTACGCGACGTCAGCACCCGACCTGCGGCGTCACGGGTCAGCCGAAGGGCCTGGCCGGTACCGTTCGTGCGCTCGACCTGGCGACCGGTCGGGTCGTAGCCGTACGTGAGCGTGCGCCCGTTGAAGTCCGTCTCGCCGATCAGGCGGCCCGCCGCGTCATAGCGGTAACTCCACTCGGCGCCGAGTGGATTGGTCACCACAGTGAGCCTGAGCTCGGCGTCGTGGGTGAAGACGTAGCGGGTGCCGTCCGGGTCGGTCCTGGCACTGGGCAGGTCGAAGGCGCCGTACTCGAAGGCGGTGGTGAACCCGCCCGCGTCGCGGTGCTCGGTGAGGTTGCCCTCGGCGTCGTACGACCAGGACTCGCGGCCGCCGTCGGCGCGCTCCCGCCACAGCAGCAGGCCCTCGGGGTTCCAGCCCTGACGGACGCTCCCGCCGACCGGGTCGTCGATCCGCACGACACGGCCGTACGCGTCCCTGTGTACGGTGGCGACACTTCCGCGCAAATCCACAACCCGCACCGGAAGGCCGGCCCCGTCGGTGTCGAAGCGGATGGTGTTGCCGAGCGCGTCGGTCTGCGCGATCCGGTGCCCGTGTTCGTCGTAAGTGTACGAACTCACCGCCCCCAGCGGGTCGGTGCTGCTGAGCAGGTTGCCCCGGTCGTCGTACGCGCACTCCCAACGCGCCCCGTCGGGCTCCGTGATGGCGATGGGCTGGCCGTCGGCGTCGTACTCCACGTGGATGCTGGTGCCGTCGGGGCGGTCCATGCGCACGGGTTCGCCGTGCTCGCCGAGGGTGAATCGGGTCGTGTGGCCCAGTTCGTCGGTGCGGGAGAGCATCCGCCCGTAGCGGTCCCACTCGGAGTGGGTTGTGTGGCCGAGCGGGTCGGTCACGGCCGCCAGTTGGTGGAGGTCGTTGTAGCGGTACGTCGTCGTGCCGCCGAGTGCGTCGGTGTAGCGCGTCTCGCGGTTCTCGCTGTCGTACTCGACCGTGCAGGAAAGGCTGCCGTCGTCGCCCTCGCCTGCGGTGCAGCGGTCCAGGGCGTCGTAGGTGAAGCGGTAGGAGTAGCCGTTGCGGTCGGTCCACGACGTGATGCGCGCGCGGGCGTCGTACGTCAGTTTCCGGGGCAGCCCACTGGAGTTGTGGATCTCGGTGAGGTTGCCGTCGGCGGCATAGCCGAAGCGCCTGACCACCGTGCCGTCGGGACCGTCCTCCGGGTGGTGGACCCGGAGTCTGGTGACGCGTCCGTTCTCGGTGTCGACGTACACGCGGCGGCCCGCCGAATCCCGTACGACCACCGGCGTGCCGTCGTCGTCGCGGTCGAAGTCGATACGGAGGCCGTTGCGGTCGGTCATCGCGACGATGGGAAGGGCGAACGTCTCGTCGACCGGTGTCGGGGTCCTGCTCGCGGCGAAGTGGCGCGTGATGCCGGTGTCCGGGTCGGTGATCCTGACGGGAGCACCCGGGGCACCGTCCCAGTCCAGCGGCCGGCGCGGGCCCTCCAGTGGCAGAACCGAGGTGCCCGGTGTGGGCACGGGGTAGAAGAGGAGCATGCCGTCCTCGGCGGCGAGAACGGCGCCCTCCTCGTCCAGTTCGAGGCGTTCGTCCAGGGTGGAGGCCCAGGACGGCCCGAAGAGGCGGCCGTACGAGTAGGAGGAGAGGTGCGTGCGGCGCAGCACCACCGGGAGCAGTCCCGGCAGGTCGACATCGGTCTCCTCCATCAGCATGTCGCCGGAGATCATGTCGATGGGGTCGCCGTTCTTGCAGCGGCCCTTGGTGGGCTTGGCGTGCGCCACAGCGTCGTCGGCTTCCTTACGCAGGCCCTTCTTCCCCAGGCCCTTGGCCATGGCCTTGAGACCGCCCTTGCCCAGGACCTTCATGCCCTTGGCGAGGCCGCCGAGGGTCGTCAGCCCCTTCATCCCCGGTATGCAGTCCAGCGCGGCAAATCCCACATCCCACAGAGACGCCTGTCCCTTGGAATACTTGTAGAGCGTGTCCGCCAGCACCACCAGCGCCGCGATCAGCACGATCGCGCCCAGGATCGGCCCCCCGATAATCATCGCGACGACCCCGAGCACCGCGACGACGATCTTGCACACGGCGACGATGCTGTCCCAGTTGTCGACGAACCAGTCGCCGACCTCCTCCCACCAACTCCGGTTCTGGATACCGGCATCGGAGGCCTCGTCGATCCTCCGCTTCGCCTCGCCCGCCGCCTCCTCGCGCATCTTCCGCGCGTCCTCGGCCATCTTCTTCGCCGCGTCCAGCGCCGACTGGGCACTGGAGACGTCCGACTGGGCCGTGCTCTGCGCCGACTTGGCGTGCTGGGCATCCCGAGTCGCGGCCCGGACCTTCGCCTCGTCCGGCGGCTCCGCCGCCTTGCTGCCGGTGGGGTCGTCCTTGTACTTGTCCGACTCCTTCGTGGCGCGGGTAACCCACGAATCGGCCGAGGACAGGCGGGACTTGGCCGAGGAGAGGTCCGCCTGCGCCTCCCGCCCCTTGGCCAGCGCCTTGTCCGCCAGCGCCTGCGCCCGCTCCAGCTTCGGCCAGTAATCCACCAGCGCGTCACCGCACAGGTCGTACGACCGCTTCAGCTTCTTCAGATTCTTCGGCACATCCGCGAACTCGTCCTGGAACACCTCAGCGGTCTTGCCCGCCCACTCCAGCGTCTCGTTCTCCGACGCCATCCCCTTGATCAACCGCAGCGCGTCCGACACGTCATCGGCGAAGTCATGCAAGGTACGGGCGAGTTGGCGGACTCGGTGCGGGTCACCGGGCGTCGGGTCCTTGTCCAGGTCCAGCACATGCCAATCCGCCGGCCGATACCCCGCCATCCCGCAACCCCCGTCACCTGCGCGCCACCAACAACCATGTGCACACGTGAACCTACAAGGAACGGCCGTTCGGAGTGAAGGAGATCAGTCGCTGAACCGGAATGTCGAGGTGATCGCGTCGAAGATGTCGAAGAACGACTCCGCGAGGTCCAGCACCTGGCTGCTGCCCGCCACCAGAGCCACCTTGCCCTCCTGGCCCGGCACCGGGATGAACGTCTGCATCAGCACAGCCCTGATGGTGCGGCCGAGTTCGTCCCCCGGTACGGCGATGTCCTCGACGCCGTACGTACGGGCCGCCGGGCCGACGCCGGGGATGTCGACGGTCGTCACCTTCCGCCAGCTGTCCCCTTCCCGCTTCGCCTCCTTGACCGCCAACTGGGCCACGATGGCCGCCGGTTCGGTCGAGAGCGGCGTGCCGTCCTGGGCCCGGCCGCCGACCATCGAGACCGTCACCGAGCCGGTGATCGGGGTGTCGCCGCCGAAGCTCTCGGCCATGCAACCGCAGTACAGCGCACCCGACTTCCACGCGTCCGCCGCCGCCTTCCGGAGGAACGCGGTGTACGTGTCGCGGTACGGGGCCAACTCCTCGCGCTGCCGCACCCGTTCGTCCACCATCCGCCGGATGGAGTCGTCGCGTGACTCGGGGCGCACGTCGAACTCCCACCACGACTCGGGCACCTTGATCCGGAACCCACCTCGCTCGACCGTCTGCGCTTCGCTGTAGCGGGCCATGTCCTCACTCCACCCCGTTGACTCGATCTCCCGTGCCGACATCGTTCCGTTGTACGGTGCCGATCAGACACTGATCAGACTACGAGGCACTCCGGGGGACTCACACATGGGCAAGGGCAAGTCCGACCTCACGCTCCCGCTGAGCGAACTCGAGGACTACGGCAGCCGGTTGCGTTCCATCAAGACCCGGCTGAACCACACCAAGAAGCTCTTCGAGTCCTACCGGGACGACATCGGCGACGGCAGCGTGAACGACGCCCTAGAGGACTTCGAGTCCAACTGGGAGGACGGGCGCGAGGACATCACCCAGCAACTGGACGCCCTCGCGAGCATGTCCGACGCCGTCGTCCGCGAGTTCAAGAAGCTGGACGACGAACTGGCCAAGCAGGTCAACGAGAAGATGACGACCAAGGACACCAGGGGCAGCGGCCAGAGTGGCAGCGGCGGCAACAAGTGAGCTGAGCGGCCCCCGTACCCCCCTCACCCCACCTCGTTCTCCGCCACAGCCTCGCCCCGTACCGTCACATCCCCGCCGTAGAACAGCCCCGTGAACACCGGCGAGTACGTCAACTGCACCTCGACCTGCACCTCGTCCGCGTTCGCCGCCACGCAGTGGGACGCGCCCGTGTCCGCGGCGGACATGCCCATCTCCTGGGCGAAGGCCTTCACGCGGGCGTCGCAGTTCTGGAAGTTGATCGGGGCGCCGCCCGCCGCGTTGCCGTAGAGGGCTTCGAGGTCGATGTCCTGGGCGGCGTAACGCGCCGCCTGTTCCGCGATGTCCGCCGCGCGTTCCCGCTTCGAGATGGACATGCCGCCGTCGATCACGAAGGCGGAGAGGGAGAGGAAGAGGAGGGCGAAGATGATCACGGCGCCGGCACCCGAGCCGCGGTCGTCCAGGCGGGCTCGGCGCGACCTGAACCAGGTGCCCACGACCGCTCCGACAGAGCTGTCCATCCGGCTCACCCTGCCTTCCTCTTGAAGGGGTCCAGCGGCGACGTGAACGAACCCGTCAGCCGCGTCGGGATGTCCAGGCCCAGCATGGCCAGACCCCGTACCTCGCAGCTGACGTCGACCGAGAAGAGGTCCGCGTCCGCGAAGCCGGCGCTCGTCTTGGTCACGGTCACCGGGCCGTCGCAGATGTCCGTCAGGTCGGCCTCCGCCGCCGCGCGGGCCTCCGCCATGGCGAGGCCCTCCTCCCACTGCAAGGAGCCCGAACGGGCTGCGTCCCGCGCAGCCCCGTCAAGAGCACCCCGCCCGTCGACCAGTTGCCCGAAGGCCACCAGCACCAGGATGAACATGATCATCACCGGGGCGAGGATCACCACCTCGATGGTGGACAGGCCACGGTCGCCGTACTCCCGCACGCCGCGACTCCGTACATCAGAAGGCGAGTTCATCAGTTCTCCCCCTCCCGAACGAACCGCTCCACCGGCCCCACCGACTGCGCGTGCACCGTCAGATCGAACCCGGGGAACACCGTGGGCACCCGTGCCGTGATCTCCACGCCCACCGTGTTCACCTCGGGCTGGAGCATCGTCACGTTCGGCGACAGGACCAGGCTCGGGCCGAGTTGCTGGATGTAGCTGTCCACGACGTCCTGCGCCTCGCCCCGCCAGGCGCCCGGCTGATCGTGGGCCATCGCGCGGGCCTTGCGGGCGCCTGCCTGGGCCGCCGCCTGGGCCACATGGTCCGCGAAGAAGTACAGCGCGAACTGCACCGTCGCGAAGATCATGAAGAAGAGTACGGGCGTCAGCAGCACGAACTCGATCGCGGTCATGCCGGAGTCGGACCTGCCGGCCCCGGACCTACCGGCGCCGGACGTGCCGGAGTCACCGCGGGCGGACGCCGACTCCCGTGCGGCCTCCACCCTTCGGCGTACCCATCTGCCTGCGCCACCCACGAGCAACAACCCCGTCAACCGACTCGACCCCGTACACCCCGTTTTCGTACGACGATCAGCAGGTGCCGCTCGCCTTGGCGCCCTTGATGCAGTCGCCGACCTTGTTGGCGCCGTCGCTCAGCGCGGTGTTGATGATCGCGGCGACCACGCCGACGATCGCCACGACGACCGCGGAGATGATGACCCACTCGACCGCGGACGCACCGCGGTCCAGCTCGCCGGAGCGCGCACGCTCCACCCGGGCCTGGAAGAAGGTGACCAGGAAGTCCATTGCCGGGATCCCGGTGCTGAAGTTCCGTCCGTTCATGGTGAGTTGTCCTCTCAAATCAAAAAGAATCTTGGGGCATGGGCAGTACTGGAATCAGCACTGGAAATGACTCAGACCTGGAACACACGCATCGCCGCCGGATAGATCAGGAACACCAGGAAGCCGGCGCAGAGCAGCAGTTGGGCCACGAGCATCGACTGGGACTTCTCGCCCGCGCTGCCCTCGATCTCGGCGAGTTCGCGGTGCCGCATGGTCTCGGCGCGGGAGGCGAGGGACTCACGGACCTTCGCTCCGTCGTCGGCGACGAGCGCGAGGGAGGCCGACAGATCCTTCAGCTCCTCCACACCCAGCTCCTCGCCCAGCGAACCCAGCGCCTGCCACTGGCTGGTGCCGGTGATACGAGCGTCCGCGAGCGCGTTGCGGATGCGCTGGGTGGCCCAGCCGTCCGACACCTCCGCCGCCGCCATCAGCGCCTCCGGCAGACCCCGGCCGCCGGCCAGGCTCATCGACACCAGGTCGAGATACGCCCCGATCACCCGCCGCAGATCACGCCGCTTGTCGGCCGCGTCCCGCCGTACCTCCAGGTCGGGCAGGAAGAAGAAGACCAGCGCGAAGAGCAGCGCCAGCCAGACCGGGATGGCCGGGCTGCTGGCCATGCTCAGCGTGTAGACGATGGCGAACAGGAACGGGCCGAAGAACAGACCGGCCGCCCCCAGCAGCACCTTCGTCGCGAGGAAGTTCTCCCAACTCCGGTCCAGGACGGCCAGATCGGCCCGCAGCGAGCGCTGCTCCCAGCCCTGCTGGAAGTAGAAGTCCGAGACCCGGACGCCCACTTGGGCCCGGAACGAACCGATCCGCCCGGCATCCTGCGTGCGATGGGCCGACTCGTACGCCGCTCCCCGCGCCCGCATCGCGTCGATCCGCGCGACCTGCGCGACCGCGCTCCGCTTCGACGGCATCAACGCCCGTACGAGGACGTAGATACCGAGGCCCAGGACGGCGCCGACCAGCACGGGCATGGTCAGGTCGTTCATCGACGTACCCCTTCCTCGGCGCCGTACGGCGGCTGTCCCTGCGCACCCGGGTTCGGCACCTGGGGCGGCCGTACGAACTTCACGGACGCGTCGTCCCGTACCAGGAAGCGTTCGGGTGTCTCGATGGTCGACAGCTTGCGCAGCCACCAGAAGCCGAGCGCGAACAGGCCGCAGACGCCGGCGAGTACGACCTGGCCGATCGGTGTGCCGTACGGCTCGACGAACTCCCGGTTGAAGATGGCGAGTCCGAGGACGAAGGCGACGGACACCGCCACAACGATCTGTACGGACCGCCGAGTCGACGACCGCTGCGCCATGACGCGCTGCCGCATGTCGACCTCCTCGCGCGCCGACTTGGCGAGCGCGCCCAGGACTTGACGCAGACCCGGGCCGCGCAGCCGTGAGTTGAGGATGAGCGCAGCGACGATGATGTCGGCGGACGCGTCGTCGATCTCGTCGGCGAGCTGCTGCAGCGCCTCGGGGAGCGGGGTACGGGAGCGGAGCCGGTCGACCATCGCGTCCAGGTGCGGACGCAGTACCGGTGCCGCCGCGCGCGCCGACGCCGGGATCGCCTGCTCCAGACCGACCGCGCCGGCGATCGTGTCGCGCAGCGACTCCGTCCAGGAGGCGAGGGCCTCCACGCGCCGCATTCCGGCCCGTTCCTCCGCCGCGCCGCCGAAGAGACGGTCCCAGAAGAAGACGAGGACGCCGGCCGCGATACCGGCCACCGCCCACCGGGTGAGCACCAGCACGGCGAGTCCGACGAGGGCGGCGAGCGAACCGCGCTGCCCCGCGAACCGGATGAGTTCGTTGGCCCGCTCGCTGGCCTTCTGCTTCTCGTGCTCCGGCTTGGCCGGCAGCCCGCGGATCGCGACGACGAGCAGCGCGAGCCCGCCGCCGACGGCGATACCGGCCACGAGCGAGTAGAGGACCTCGGTGGAGAACAGCCCGCCCATGGAGCCGAGAGAGCCGACGGCCGCCGAGTACGTGTCACCGGACGCACTATTGGTTGTAGTCATGATCATGGTCACCCCCAGTTCCCGCCGGGCAACCGGTACCCGTGCGCGACCAGATCGTCGAGGCAGGAGATGGGCGCGTGCGGCACGATGCGGCCGTCCGGGGTCTCGGCGAAGACCTCGCTGGACAGCACCCGGCCGTCCACGCCGTTGACCTCACGGACCGAGGTCACCATGCGCTGGAGCCGGCCGCCCGTGTGGAAGTTGTTGCGCCGCGTGATGAAGACGACGAAGTTCACGGCGCCCGCGACGAGCATCTGGCTGGCCTCGATGGGCAGCCGTTCCGTCGCCTGGAGCGCGTACGTGGAAATACGGTTGAAGACCTCGTGCGAGCTGTTGGCGTGGATCGTGGAGAGCGA
This sequence comes from Streptomyces sp. GQFP, assembly GCF_021545335.1. Lineage (GTDB taxonomy): Bacteria > Actinomycetota > Actinomycetes > Streptomycetales > Streptomycetaceae > Streptomyces. The sequence goes on from NZ_CP089312.1 coordinate 3,893,368, forward strand.
GCCGTCGTTGCCCTGCGACATCGCGTTGAGCATCGTCACGATCTCGTCGCCGAGCACCTCACCGACGATGACGCGCGAGGGGTTCATACGCAGCGACCGCCGCACCAGCTCGGCCATCGAAATCATGCCCTGGCCCTCGGAGTTGGGCAGCCGCTCCTCGAACGCCACGACGTTGGGGTGGAGTTCGGGGAACTGGTCGAGGCCCAGCTCCAGCGCACGCTCGACGGTGATGAGGCGCTCGTGCGGCGGGATCTCGTTGGCGAGGGCCCGAAGCAGCGTCGTCTTACCGGCGTTGGTGGCACCCGCGATCATGATGTTCTTCCGGGCGCGCACGGCACAGGCCATGAAGTGCGCGACTTCGGGGGTGACGGTCCCGTTGCCGACAAGGTCGGAGATGAAGACCTTCCCCATGCGCGCACGACGAATGGAGAGCGCGGGTCGACGCGTCACATCCATGACGGCGGACAGTCGGGACCCGTCCGGCAGCCGCAGGTCGAGCTGCGGATTGGCGGAGTCGAAGGGCCGGGAGGAGAGCCCGGAGTAGGCGCCAAGAACCTGAATGAGCTCAATCAGCTCTTCATCGCTCTCGGCGACAGGATCACCGGCAACCTCACGCCCATCCGAGTACCCGACGAAGACCTGGTCGTACCCGTTGATGTCGATGTTCTCGACGTCGGGGTTGTCGAGCAGTGGCTGCAGCCGCCCGACACCGAAGAGCGCGGCGTGCACGGCGGCCGCGTACTGCTCCTCGGTCTCGGCATCCAGCGGCGTACGCCCGGCGTTGATCTCGGTCCGGGCGTAGTCCTCGAGGATCTGGGCTATGACGGCACGCGCGTACTGCCGCTCGTCCTCACCGGACATCGGCGTGACGTTCGAGGCCTGGTCGAGCCGACGCTGCTCGGAGATCCGGTCACCGGCGTCCTGCCGGAACCGCTTGACCAGCGAGTGGTCGACAGCGGTCATCGGCCGGCTCCGGCATGGCCGGAGTAGCCCGCGTGGCCGGGCTGTTGACCGCCCGGCTGCTGGATCTGCTGCGCCTGGTGGCCCTGACCGGGTACGGACCATGCGGCGCCGTACTGCTGATACAGATCCGAAGTCACCTTGCGGGCCGACCTGATGAGCATCGACTTGTCGAGCCGCCCGCGCTTGCGCCCGGCCAACTGCTCGGCCCCGGCGGGGTCTTCGGCGAGCGTGCCGACGACACGGGCACCCGTCTGCGCGTGTACGAGCATGTCGTTGACCTGGTTGACCAGCTTGCCCGAGTTGTTCGGATCGGCGATCAGGACGACCCCGATGAACGGCGTACCGAGGCTGGCGGCCCCGCGCGGACCACCGTGCAGCTTGGTGGAGAGAGCGGCGGCACGATCGCGCACGCGAGCGATGGCCTCGGGCTCGGTACGCGAGATGAGCAGCACGAGGGCGGCATGCGGGAACAGTTCGACGACAGGCGTGTCCCCGCTGATGCGTCCGCAGTCGGCTATGACGTCGGCGGGCGCGTTCGGAGAGTCGGCGAGCTGCGCGAAGGCGCTGCCGAGGGTGGGCCAGAGCCCCGCGAGCCCGGCGGCCTGCTCGGCGATGCCGAGCCCGACGAGCACTTCGAGCCCACCGCTCAACGGCTGTACGTGGTCCCAGAGTTGATCGGGAACGAGCCCACGCCGCGCGGTCGCTGCGATGGACAGCATGCCGGTGTTCGGGTTGAGCATCCCGCCGTGCGCGGCGGCACTGCGGTACACGAGGTCACCGCCGGCCGGGTCGGTCTCGGCGAGCAGGGCCCGCCGCGGCCAGACCGCCGCGAGAGCGACGGCCGCGGTGGTCACGCCGGGGGAACCCTTGTCGGCGGCAAGAACGATGAGCGCCATGGTTCTGGGGCCGCCTTCAGCTGCTGGGGATGAGCACGAGAGCCACTTGGCCTGCGGCGGCTGCCTGAGCGAGGTCGGCGGCCTTGGTGCTGTCCACGGTGAGGGTGACGGGGAGGTTGGTGCTGCTTATGACGTCACCACTGCTCGCCGCCGGCTTTACGTAAGTGACCTTCGCCTTGTCCACGATCGGGCTGGTGCTGGCGCCGGACGAGGAGGAGTCACTGGAACCGGTGGTAGAGCCGGTGCCGGTGGTATTGCCGACGCGGTAGGCGGCGACGAAGCTTCCGGCCTTGAGTCCGTTCGGGTACTGCCCCTCCTTGAGGGAGAGTCCGACGGTGGCCTGCCCGGCAGCGACGCCTCCGTCGGAGCCGAACATCTGTCCCATGACGACCGTGCCCTCGTAGATCGTGGACCTGGCCTTGAGGGTCTTGAGGGTGTCCAGCTGGGTCCACTCGACATAGTTGATACCAGTGTCGGCAGCGACCATGACGGACGTCGTGTTGGCCTTACTGACGGACCCCCCGGCCGGGATTTCGTCGGTCACCTTGATGACCTCGATCCGGTCCCCCGCCCGCAGCACGAGCATCGTCGCGCCCAGCGCGCCGACCAGGATCAAAAGCACCGCAAGAGCGGCAAGAGCCGGCTTGCGCTCACGAGGCGGCGCAGGCAGCCGATCGCCGGCCATCGGCTGAGCCGGCGCTGCGGGGCGACCTTGCGCCGTCCCCATACGCTCTTGGATCTTCACGCAACCGCTCCCCGTTACACCCAGGAAAACTTACCTATTCGCCAAAATAGGACATCTCGCCCACATCTATAGATGTTTACACAAGGCAACTAGGGTAGATATCCAGCCCAGGCGCGGGCGTCAAGCCATCGCACCGTATCAGCAGCACATAAGCCCCTCAAGGCGCACCCGACGTCACGATCCCCTCGGGGACCGGAAGGGCTCGACACGCAACTCCAACCATGCCGCTTCCGCGCGACCAAGCCTGCCGGGTAAACCCATCTTGCTTTATGTGCACGCAAACAGGGGCATCACATTTGCAACACTAGGTCGACACCAGGCGTTCACAAGACTTGCGCCACCGTCTCGCAGCGCACAAGACCCTAGAACTCGCCGCACCATCAGCCAGCCGCAATCACACTCAACTCATCATTCCGCTCGCAACACTTTTCGTGCTGCGCTCACATTAATCTCCCTGATCTCCTTCAAGTCATCAAAGTACTTCACATTCGCGCCGATTAGATTTCGTTGAATTTTCGCTTCTTGCTGCACCCAAATAGCCGCAAGGCCAACCTTTCTGTTGCATTTCGCATCCACCACAGCGGCCTTCTTTTCATTACCGGATATCGCCTTTCCCGAGAACCATCGAGAGTCGCTGGACATTTCAATAGGGCTCACATAGCGATAATTTCCGCGACTTACACATTTCCTCCATTCAGTCATCACCTTCTCCACTTTCGGAGTCTCCATGGACATCCGAAAACTCTTCCGATTAAGTTCGTTGTAGAGATCAAGGTCAGCCCCTGGCGCACCTTCCAGGAGATTTTCATAAGCCCATCTTGCACACCCTCCAAACCCATCTTCCCCAAAAGCTTTCAGATAGATCTTGGAATTAGGATCCTTTTCCCTTTCCTGCTCTTCCTTAAGTCGCTGGAGAACCTCCGGGCCAGGTGGCGGCATATGATATCCATAAGAGGCGGCGATGCCCTCATCGATCACTCCATACCGCCGCTTATTTCTGGAGGAAACCTCCTCAACCCCAGGCCGAATCTCCTTCCAATTCGCACCAGTCGACCGCATACAGTCCGCAGTAAGTCTTTCTTGCGCCGCGAATACAACCGCACCTTCACTCGACGACAGTTGATATTCATCGAATGGCAGATCAATTTTCCACTCCGCACGTGCGCGAGCGGTAGGCTCAGCAACCTCATCCGATTTGTCAGATCCCCCAGAGGCGCAACCCTCTATCAAGAAAAAAGAAAGCAAGAGTGAAAGAGTTGACAGTTTCCGCATTGATACCCCTCCGTTGGCGCAGCGAAGGGCGGGGTTGTGAGTTTCCACAACCCCGCCCACCAGAATTACCTTAGATAGTCACACAGCTTATCTTATTGTCGAAGTTGGAAGGATTTCCCGAGTTGCTCGACAAGTCCGCATCCTCGGAATACGCCTTCGCAAAGTAATAGGCCCCGGTGCAGCCGGCACCATCGAAGAAAAACCACTCAGTACTCGATGGGTTATCGAAGGAGGAGATGGCGTTATCGATAGAGCCGGGCTCGAAGAACCAACTCTTTCCAGAAAGGTTCCCGTACTGCGCGGTCCAGTTGTAGTACCCGCCCGAGAGGTTCTTGTGCTGGTAGAGCATCACCGAGCGAGCACTGGCGGTTGATGTTCCGATCCCCACGAAGGCGAGTGCGAGTGCGATGACCGTAACTGCTGTTGACGTGCGCTTCATAGCGACTTCTTCCTCTTGTGCCACTGGAGATGGTTCTTCAAATGGATTTCGAGCGAGACACCGACGTAGGCGCAATTATAGAGGATAATAATCTCCCGGTCACACCTACGGAGATCCGATACTTACATGACAGAAAAGCGTGAACCGCATCGGAGCCCGCATGATACCGGTACAATTTCCTGGCCTCCGCGCCCAGCACCCTCTACTCAAGAGAACGGGAGACTGCCAGGGCTTCGTCGAAAATTTCTACATTTTCCCATTCCCCTCTCACTACTACCCATCGGCGATCCTCCCCCCAGGTCATAAATTCTGGCGGAACACTCAAGCCATGCTCACTCACATAATGGTGAGTATCGTGTCGCCAAACCCATTCACCATCCGTCTTCACCGATGAGCATCCAACTAGCAAAGCTCCACAACCAAGGAGGCAGTCACTCGCTTCGGTGTAGTCCACCGCAGTCGGGTTGCCTTCCAGGTAGCCCAGAATATCTTCAATCACAGAATCTAGGCTGAGGGGAATATCATGAATACTGGGAAGCTCTGTGGGTACAGAAAAATGCTCTCGATAGAAACCGAACCTCTTCATTCCGTCCACCACTATCTAGGATCATTGATCGGCAGGAACAGCCGCCAGTATCCTCCCACATCCAAAATTGGCTCCTGGCCTGGGCCCTTCCCCCTCATTACACCTACCCTAGTAGTCGGAGCCCATACCGGCACGTTCATAGCGTCAGCAACTTGCTGCCCAACACCTGAGACACCCGAGTGACAAACAAGCAACCTGAGGCATCCTCCTGCATAGTTGGGGTTTGCTGTCACGGCTTCAGATATTTGCCCGGCATTCGTCTTATGGACGTCTACACCGATATAACCATCCTTGGTTCCATGGACAATCACATCATGATGTCCAGAATTCTTAATCAACTCCTCAACACTCAGAGTTGCGTCGTCTGAGCCCATGGCTGTCGACGTCTTAGTCCATCTAATTGCACTACCAGCCGCCGTGTGACTATTGGCAGCCATGGTGACTGCGCGGCTTCCACCAAAGAGTCCCTTGCCCCACTGCCAGGCTGGTCCGAAGAGAGGCCCGAGTCCGCCGGTAACGGCTCCGATGAGGAGGTCCATCGGCGTGGTGGGCTTGCACAGGGCCGTGTTGACGGCCCAGGTGTAGCCCATGCCTATGGCCGCGTCGGTGACGGCTGCGACGGCAAGGGCGCGGCCTCCGGAGAGGCCAAGGGAGCCAGCAAGCCCCATGCCGGCCGGGGCGAGGAAGCCTGCGCCCGCTCCGATGACAGCGCCGGTCGCGGTCGCTGCCGCGAAGTCGCCCCAGTCGAAGTCATCCTGGTGCTGGTAGGCGTAGACGCCGCCGCTGACGATGGCTCCGAGGCCTGCGCCGATGCACATCGGGCAGTTGCCCGATGGGTCAGACAGGTTGGCCGGGTCGTTGTCGGCGTAGTTGTACGGGGACTGGTTGGGGTTGTCGCCAGCAGCTGGGACCGGGTCCTGCGTGGTGAAGCGGTGCTGGGTGCTGTCGTAGGAGCGGGCGCGCAGTTGGAGGCGATCGGGAAGGTACTGGTCGTTGTACTGGCCGGTGTAGCCGAAGACTGTGGGCTGGCCGCCTGTGATGGTGGGCTTGCCGGTCTGGATGCCCCAGGCGTCGTAGGTGTAGCGGTAGTTGTCGACGCCCGCCGCGTCGTAGACCGTGCTGGTGGAGCTCTGGCGGTCCTGGGTGAAGTAGAAGGGGCCCGTGGTGCGGTCCATGGAGCGGGCCGTGCCGTCGGGGTCGTAGTGGTAGTCGCCGGTCAGGGCACCGGTGGCGTTCGTGGCAGTGGCGAGCGTGGGGAGGTCGCCCACTATGTCCCAGCGGGCGGTGCCGGCCAGCGCGCTGTTCTTGTTGGTGGTGGTGCGGTTGCCGTCGGCGTCGTAGAGGAACGCGTAGCTGTCGCTGCCGATGGTGGCGGACTTGAGGCGGTTGGCCGGGTCGTAGACGTAGGTGCCGTCGTCGTCCTTGGTCTGGTTGCCGTCCGCGTCGTAGGTGTAGCTGGTGGCCGTCGTGCCGACCGTGGTCGTGGTCAGCTGGTCGCCGGCGTCATAGGTGTACGCGGTCGTGGTACCGCCGGACTTGGCGTCGCTCTTGAGGTTGCCGACCTTGTCGTACGTGTAGGTCAAGCCGGTGGTGCCGGTCAGGCAGGAGGTGGCCGAGGTGTCGGTGCAGGCCCGGGTCATGCGGCCCGCGTCGTCGTAGCCGTAACGGGCCGGGAAGCCGGTGCCCAACTTGTCGGCGACCAGGCGGTTGTTCTCGTCGTAGGTGTAGGTGCTGCTGCCGGTCGGCGTGGTCATCGAGGCCAGGCGGCCGGCCTCGTCGTAGGCACGGGTCTCGGTGCGTGCCGTGGTGGTGGGCAGCGTGACCGACGTGAGATTTCCGGCCTTGTCGTAGACGTAGCCGATGGCCTTGCTGTTGGTGGTCTGGCTCTTGATCCGGCCGACCTTGTCGTACGTGTAGCTAGTGGCCCGGCTGTCCGGGTACGTGCGCGACTTGAGGGTGTCGTCCGCGTTCCAGACGTAGCTGAAGGGATTGGTCGCGCCCGGCGACGTGATCGACAAGAGCTTGTCGTCGTTGTCGTAGGCCAGGGTGCGGCTGCCCGTCGCGTCGGTGACACCAGTGAGACGGCTCGCGTCGTCGTAGCTGTAGGTCTCCGCCGCGGTGCCGTCGGAGTAGGCGATCTTCGTGGGCAGGTTGCGGGCGTCGACCGTGGTCGTGACGGTCTGCGCGCGGGCGTTGGTGAATTTCGTCCGGTTGCCGTCGAGGTCGTACTCGTACGCGACGGTCTTGTTCAGCGGGTTCTTGACCGACGTCAGCTGACCTTCGGCGTTGTAACCGTAGGTGCTGGTGCGGGTGTTGGCGTCCGTGCTGGTCTCCAGGAGACCCGCGGTGTTGTAGGTGAACCCGGTGGTGCCGGTGTCGGGAGCAGTCACCTTCTTGGGACGGTTCAGCTCGTCGTACTCGTAAGCCGTCCGCTTGGTGCGGGCGTCGGTGACCGAGGTGACATTGCCGACGGCGTCGTAGCCGGTCGTGCGCCGGTTGCCGAGCGGGTCGGTGACGGAGATCGGCAGGCCTGCGGGGTCGTAGCCGTAGGCCCAGGTGTATTTCGCCGGGTCCGCGCCGGAGACATTTCCACGCGGATCAACTGCGGTGGTGAGATTGCCGTCATCGTCGTAGCCGTAGGTGATGCGCTCGGTCTCCGGGGAGACCTCGGCGGTCAGGTGGCTGTCGTCGTCGTACTCGTAGGTGGTGGCGTAATTGAACCAGTTCTTCGACGAGGCAAGGCGGCCCAGGTCGTCATAGGCCAGCGTGGTGCCGTGGCCTAGACCGTCGCTGGTTTGGGTGACGCTGCCGTTGTCGTCGTAGGTGACCTTGCGGATGTGGTTCAGCGGGTCGGTCACCGACAGCGGGCGGTTGGCGGCATCCCAGGTAAAGGCCGTCGTCTTACTCAGTGGATCGGTGACCGTCTTGCGGTTGCCGACCTTGTCGTAACCGATCGCCCAGGTGTACTTCGTGGCGTCCGCGCCACTCGCGTTGCCGCGCGCGCTGACCACCTTGGTCTGGTTGCCCGCCTTGTCGTACTCGTACGTGGTGCTCGCGCCAAGCCGGTTGGTCTCCTTGCTCAGGCGGCCCACCGGGTCGTAGTCCAGGATGGTCTGCTTCTGGGCCGGGTCCGTGACTGAGGTCAGGCGGTTCGCGGCGTCGTAGGCGTAGGTCGTGACGCGCTTCAGGGCGTCCGTGACCGTGGTGAGGTTGCCGACCTCGTCATAGCCGTAGGAGGTGACGTTGCGGCGTGGGTCGGTGACCGTCTTGACCCGGTCGGCGTCGTCGTACGTGTAGGAGGTCGTGTACGCCGCCGGGTCCGCACCACTGACGTTGCCCCGCGGGTCGACGGCCGTCTGCACCCGGCCCGACGCGTCATACGTATACGTGGTCTTGTTGCCCTTGGGCGTGGTGACCGACGTCAGGTTGCCGTCCGCGTCATACCCATAACGGGTGAGCTTGCCGCGCGCGGTGGTGACGGTCTCCAGCAGAGCCGTGGTCGCGTTGTAGCCATACACCGTCGTCTTGTTCAGCGGGTCCTTGACGGTGAGGAGCTGGCCGTTGGGGTTGTAGCCGTAGACGGTCCTGTTGGACTCGCCGTCCGTTGACGTGGCCACGTTGCCGGCACTGTCGTACGTCCAGGACGCATAGGACGCCGCGTTCGACCGGGCGGTTATGCGGCCCGTGCTGTCGAACGTCGACTCGGTCTTGCGGATCTCCGCGTCGACCACGCTCGTACGGTTGAAGAACTTGTCGTAGCGGTAAATGACCTTGTTGTTCAGCGGATCGATCTGTGTGAACAGGACGTTCTTGTAGTAGATGTCCGTCCACACACCACCGTCCGGGGCCGTGACATCGGTCTGGGCGAAAGATCCGTTCTTCGAGTACACGAAGTCGGTGGTCTTGTTCCGCCCATCCGTCTGGGAAGTCACCCGGCCCAGAGCGTCGTAGACGTTCGCAGTGACGACCTTGTTACGGGCATCGGTGACCTTGTCGATGCGGCCGGAGGCGTCGTAACCGTATGCCTCGGTCCTGTGGTCCAGCGACGTCACACTGGTCAGCCGGTCACCGGTGTACGTGTAGTCCACCACCCGGCCGTCGGCGAGCGTCAGCTTGTCCAGCCGGTCTCCTGCGTAGGCCAGGGAAGCCGGGCGCCCGGCCGCGTCCGTGATCGTCGTGGGCTGGCTGCCCGTGTACGTCAGGGTCAGGCCCTTGCCCGTACGGTCCTTCACCGCCGTCAACCGACCCGATGAGTTGAACCCGTACGTCGAGCGGTCGGCCTTGGTCAGCTTGTAGCCGCTGCCGTCAACGGCCAGCTTGGAGCGGGACTCCCCCGGAACCGTAAACGTCCCGTCGGACTTCTTGGCATACGTGTGCCGGGTGCCACCCTCACCCACCAACACCGCGTCACCGTCGGACTCGAACTGCAGCCGCGTCTCCCACGGCAGCTGCCAGCCCTTGCCCAGCGCACCGGTAAGGGCGTTGTCCGAGGAATAGACCCGCCCGACCGTCAGCGACACCCCGGGGGCCGGCACCTGGGCGTCCGTGAACGCTTCGGTGAACGCGCCCGTCGCCGTGTTGACCGGGTCGGCACGCATCACCGTCGTACCCGCCGAATCGCTCGCGTCCCCGCAGGTGGCGCTGCACTCGGCGCCCTCTGGCAGAGCCGGAACGATGTAGAACATGTTGTACGAGCCACAGCTCTCGGTGTCCGTGGCATCGTCCGTCACCGTCGTGCAGACCGAAACGGTGTAGGAGGGGACCTGCTGCGTGCACTCCGTGGTCGGCACGGTGAACGACGCGTTCACCACCGGGAATACCTTGTCGGTGTTCAACGTCGGCGCCTGCACTGTCTGCCCGAAGTCGACGTACTGAACGTCGTCATTGCTCAGACGGCAGCCGTAATAGTCGACCTTCCAGCGCACCTTGACCGGATGCACCTCTTCGTCCGTGCCCCCGGTCTGCCAGATCGCAGCCGACATCTGCAAGGGCTCACCCGGCACCGCCGCACCGATGTAGTTGCCCAGGGTCATCAGGAACCCGCCCTGCTGCGCGGCGGTGCTGCCGAACGGATCGGCCGTCACCTGGTACAGGGCACCACTCGAATACGAAGCCGCAGCCGCCTCGGCGGCACCTGTCGTGAAGGAAGCCTGGCTGACCGTGTCACCAGAACCAGCAGGCATGCCAGCGGCCTTCGGCCCCGCAGCGTGCAACTGCCGCTGGTTCTGCCGGAGCAGCGCGATCTGCTCAGCCGTGGCCGGCTTGCTCCGCGTGGTCGGCAGGTCATGAGGCTTCGTCGGCTTCGCCCGGCCGCGAGTCTGCTCCCGCCGCTCCGCAAGGGACACCGGCTTCTGATGCGCGGCAGGCTGCGGCCCCCGGTACGCGACGGTTGTCAAACCCTCGTCGGATACCGCGTCTTCCACCTGACTCAGCCAGCCACCGCCCGCGACCACGGACAGCACCAACGCCATGATCAAAATGCGCGCACGTGAATGCACAGAGGTCAACACGCTTCCCCCACCCCAGATACATCGTGCGCATCGCTGGTCACTCAGCGCACGACCTGTGGGGAAACTTTGATGTACATGTCACTCGGAGATCAAGGCCCGAAATATTCCGTTTACGCCAACTCGCCCGCCATTGAATCAGTGACGTTATCAAGTTGTTATCCATTCAGAATCTCTGAAATGCCGCAGGGGCGGGAATTCGACTCGCCCTGATCCCTATTGCGTTGAGACGAGCCTTCAACCACCAATCTTCTACGCAGTACGGCTTCCACAGCGATAGCAAAGAATGTCAATGCGGCGCGCCGAATGGCGGGCTGAGTAAATGCCCCCTTGATCACACGAGTGACTGCAGCGTCAACTACTGCCGCAACAGGGCCTGTTGACAGCCAGTCCACCCCGCGCGACGGTGAGAACTTCGTCGTGCCCGGAGTACCAGGAGCACCCGGAGGTCGCCCATGGCTCCGCCCGCAACCTCTGGCCCCGCTGCCGACGGCCTCGTAGACCGCGTACGGGCGCTACAGCCGCTCATCCGCGAACACGCGCCCCGCACGGAGCAGGAGCGGCGGGTGACGCCCGAGGTGGTCGTGGCCCTGACGAACGCCGGCGTCTACCGGATGAACGTCCCCCGGCGGTACGGCGGTTACCAGTCCCCGCTGCGCACCCAGGTCGACGCCTTGACCGAGATAGCGGCCGCGTGCGGCTCGGCCGCCTTCATGGCCCTGATCCAGGTCGGCTGCGCGTACATCGCGGCGCTCTTCCCGGACGAGGCCCAGGACGAGATCTTCACCAGCCCCGTCGTACGGGTCGGCGGCACCCTCATCCCTGACGCGACGGCGGTCGCGCGCCCCGACGGCAGTTACATCGTGAACGGCACCTCGGCCTTCGCGACCGGCTACCAGGACGCGGACTGGCACCTGCTGACGGTCCGCGTCGAGCCGGAGTCCAGGGCGACGTCCGACAACCCACCCGAGCCTCCGGCCCTCCTCTGGGCCGCGATCCCCATGACCGACCTGGAGATCCTGGACGACTGGTACGTGTCGGGGCTGGCGGGCAGCGGCAGCAACAGCGTGGTCGCCCGCGACGTCGTGGTTCCGGCGCACCGCGTCCTGTCGGTTGGCCCCCTGCTGGACGGCACGATCGCGTCGAAGACCAACGCCGACGACCCCTTCTACGGCATGCCGGTACTGCTCCTCTTCTGCGCCTGGACGCCCCCAAACGCCCTCGGCCTGGCCCGCTCGGCGCTGACCGAGTTCACGGAACGCATCCACCACCGGGGCATCACGTACACCTTCCACGAACGCCAGAACGAGGCGACAGTCACCCACCTCCAGGCGGCCGAGGCGGCGATGAAGATCTCGTGCGCCGAACTCCTGACGGCCGACTTCGTAGCGAAGATCGAGTCAAGGGCAGCGACAGGGACGCCGTACACCCCGGAGGAACAAGCCAGGATCAGAGCAGAGCGGCTACACGACCCGCCTCTGCAAGGAGGCCGTGGACCTCCTAGCCTCCGCCTTCCGGCGCGTCCTCCCTGCACCGCGAGGTCCCCATCCAGCGGACGGTCCGTGACATCCACGCCCTGAGCCTCCACTCGTTCGTGAACCCGACGACCAACCTGGAGCTGTACGGGCGGGTGCTGTCGGGGCTGGACGCGGGGACGCCGTTCCTTTAGCGGATGCCGAGCCTCAACAGCCTTACCGACTTACCGACTTGCCGAGGACGGTCACTGTCTTGTCCCGCACTTCGTACATGACGCGGTAGAAGCCGAGAAGCAACCGGCAGATGCCGCTGGTTCCGAGGCGGGTGGAGTTGGTGGGGTGTGGGTTGTCCGCGAGGTCGTACACCGCAGCCGTGATCAGCATCGCCGCGTCCTCATACCTCTCGTTGAGAGCGGCAAGCTGGTCGATGGCACCGTCCGACCAGACGATCTCGTAGGTCACTGCTTGCGCGTCCCGTCAGGATTCAGGCCGAATCGCGCAGCCACATCCGCGTGGGACGCCCAGCGCGTGGCGCTGGCCTTGCTCTCCTCCGCAGCGGCAAGATCACGCTCGTCTTCGAGTTGCTGGAAGTAGTCGAGCAACTCTATGGGGATCACAGCTGCTACGGGAGTGCCATGATCTGTGATCTCCACAGTCCGACCACCGTGACGGACTTCATTGACGACCTTGCCCAGGTTGTTCCGGGCATCCGTGAGCGTGTAAGAGGCGTCCATGGAGCAAATCCTACAGTTTGTAGGATACGCAGGAAGTGCACGCCTGAAAGTTGGGGTGGAGCGCGCGATCTCGATGTGCCGACCGGGGTGCCGATACGTCGACGCGGCTCCGCTCCGGCCAGCCATAATGCTCACAGGAGGTGAGCTGCCATGACCGTCATGAGCGATCTGATCGAGCGAGGCGGTATCCCCGAGGGGTACAAGGTTGAGATCTTCGACGGAAGGGTGATCATGACCCCGCAGAGCCCGGAGCAGGACTGGACCGTGTCTGACGTCAAGGACGCGGTCAAAGCCGCAGGCATCGCGCGGGAGCGCGTCTTCGGCAACGTCCTGGTCACCTTCCCGGGCGAGAACGACGCGGCGCCGGATCTGACGATCGTCGGCTTCGACGCCGAGCGCCGGAAGAACAGCTACTCCTGCATCGACGTACTCGCCGTCGTCGAAGTCCCGTCCGAGCCGGAGGACGAGAAGGACTACGTCAGGAACGTACAGAAGTACGGGCGGTTCGGCATCGACTTCTACATGATCGCCGACCCGTTCAAAAAGACGGTCACGCTGCTGTCGGAGCCGTACGCCTCCGGCTACGGGCGTGCCGTCGAGACTCCATACGGGGAACCGGTCAGTTTCACCCTGGCCACCGGAGAACGCGTGAAGATCGACACCAGCACCTTCCCGACGCGGGAAGCGTGAGGGGACAGACCTTGGCCTTCCCAGTCGGCGTGTGCCTGAGGTGCCGCACACCCCACCGGCCCTGATAGCTGCCGCGAAGGCAGGCGAGACAGTGTGGCCCCGGTACCCTGCCCCACCATCCGTGGCCAAGTGCATCTCCAGGTGGACACGATCAGGACACAGGACGCATCGAATTTGCACCAGAAGATTCACAAACACCCGCGCTCTGAAGGAAGTCCTGCCTGGCGAGACCACAAGCCCCACAGATACCGTCAGGGCTCTCAGCTGTATCGACATCTCACGGGGAGCCCACCTTGAAGCGCCGCCCTTTGCCCGTTGCTGCCGCGCTCACCGCGACCGCAGCCCTACTGCTGACGGCCTGCGGCAGCGGTGACGACAAGTCCACCGCCAATGACAAGATCGTCGGCGCCGAACAGAGCACGGCGACACCGACGAAGTCGGCGGAACCGTCAGCGGCGGCGGCAGATAACAACCCGGACGGGGTGGACTTGTCTCTGCCCAAGGACATCAACCTGGTCTTCGACTGGACCAAGTCGACGAACAATAACGAGGCGGCGGCGATGGACGACGCCGCGAACTTCATCCGCGCGATCTACCACGGCGTCGACAAGCGAACGGCCGACGACGCGGCCGTGACCACTTACTCCACCGGTGGCGGACTGACCTACGCGAAGACACAGATCGAAAGCAGACTCAAGGGCGACTGGACGGCCACCGGCACCCGGCGCCAGTACCAGGCCACCACCAGGGCCACCTCAAACGGCAACGCCGTGGAGGTCGCGTTCTGCGTGGACTCAAGCAAGTTCTACGGCAAGGAGGTCAAGACCGGGAAGGTCCTGGAGACCACGCCCAGCATCTCGGACTTCGCCTATTTCAAGATCATTATGGTCAAGTTCCCTACGGGTGACAGCCTGTGGCAGGCGTCCAAGGTATTCGTCGAGACGAAGGCGGCTCAGTGCCAGTGAGCAGGTCGCGACGCATCCTTCTCCGCGCCACAGCGCTGACGCTGGCCCTCGGCATCGTCGCCCTCGCGCATCCGGCCTACTCCGAGGAACCATCGGCCTTCGACGACGGCGCCGACTCGGAACAGCAGGGCGGCAGCGACACCACAGGCATCTACGCAGCCGCCAAGATCCAGTACTCCGGATCCGTCGCCAAGGGCGGCGCCACCGGCAACGTGACGTCCGCCGACGTCAACTGGACGCCTCCGCCCTGCTGGTACGCCCCGTACCTCGGCGCCAAGGACTTCAAAAAAGAAATGTCCGGGAGCCTCGACGAAGCCCTGAACAAGCCCGGCATGGGCGGCACCGCCAGCTCGGCGATCGGTGAGGTCCAGCGCCACTACGAGGACGACTACGGCTGGACCGACACCCCCGGCTACAAGGACTACAACGTCGACAAGGACGGCGAGGGGATGTTCTGGGCCGCTGTCGAGAACCCCAACGAGCCGGACGTACTCAAGCGGACGTCCTGCACCGACCTCCCCTTCTGGGTCGACAACGGCGAAGCCCCGCCGCCCCAGCACGAACAGGCCATCAGCCCGGAGATACTCGCGGGCCTCGCCTACCAGCACATGCACCTCCCCGACACCAAGGTCACCCTCGCCCCGGCGGCCAACACCAAGGTGAACCTGCCGACTTGGGCCTGGCTCGACAAGGCCGTCTTCGACGAGGTCCAGGCCACGGCGGCCCTGAACGTCCCGGGCTTCAACATCCAGGCCACCACCACCGCCAAGCCGGTGTCCCTGAAACTGGAACCGGGCACGACGGACGCCGAGACCTACCCGGCCTCCGGCGAGTGCGTCATCAACGCCGACGGCTCCATCGGCGAGCCCTACACCCAGGGCAAGGCGAGCCAGACCCCACCGTGCGGACTCAAGTACCTCCGCTCCTCAGGCGACGGCACCTACAACCTGCGCGCGACCATCACCTGGGACATCGCCTGGACCGGAACCGGCGGCACGGGCGGCGACCTCCCGAACGGCACATTCGGCAGCGAACAGGCGATCGCCGTCCAGGAGATCCAGGCCGTCAACCGTTGAGAGCCGAGTTGTCAGCTCGGGATCACCAGCCCCGCCGGAGAGATCAAGATGGCGAACGACTCAGACCTCAAGGTGAATGTCGACCTTCTCGTGGAGTCGGAGTCCCGACTCCGCAAACTGAAGAAGGAATTCGGCAACCTGGAAGCACGCAACGACGGCATACGTGAGCACTGGGGCAGCAGCGGTATCACCGATGCCATGGATGAATTCGTGGACAACTGGGACGACTACCGCAAAGCCCTGCTCGAGAACATCGATGTCGTGGGCAAACTGGTCAAGGCCACCATCGACGGATTCACGGGCTTGGACGCCGAGCTCGCCAAGCAACTACGCAAGGGAAAGAAGAAGTGACGACGGCCCCAAAGGCTCGCCCCCGCGACTGGCATCCGCTTGCGGAATCGGACCCGGTCCCGGGGGATCCCGACGAGATACGCGCCGAGGTCAGGCACATCAAGGGCGTCGCGAGCTCGCTCCGCGAACAGGCCCGGCTGCTCCGGGGCATCGGCGACGACAACGAGCTCAAGGGCGAGTACGTCAACGCCCTGCGCAGCGAGTCCGAAGGGCTGGAGAAGAAGCTGCGCGAAGTGGCGGAGCGCTACGAGCGCGTGCACGGATATCTGCACAGCTGGGCCGACGAGCTGGAGGACTTCCAAAGACAGGCCGACAGGGTCCTCGCCAATGCGAAGCAGGCACAGGACGAGGCGGATGCCGAGAAAAGAAAGGCTTCCGAGAAGGCCAAGCCGGGCGAGCCGAGTCCCTCCCCCAGCGGTACGGACCATGATCCGCTGAGCGAGTACCGACTTCAGCTCTTCCGCATAGAGGCGGAGCGGGACGAGCGGGGCGACCATTTCGCGAGCAAGATCCGTGACCAACTCGACGACGCCATCGAGGACAGCTTCTGGGACGACGTGAAGGGATGGGTCTCCGACAACGCCGAGCTCTTCAAGATGATCGGCGACTTCCTCGGCGATCTGAGCGGAATCCTCGGCATGCTGGCCATCATCACGATGCCGTTCCCGCCCCTCGGAGCGATCTTCGCGACTGCGGCCGTCATCACCAGCGGCCTCGCACTCCTCAGTCATCTCACGGCCAAGGCGGGCGGTGCCGACGTCAGTTGGCTGAGCATCGGCCTGGACGCGCTCGGTTCCATCCCGGGCGTCGGCGCGTTCGCGAAGGGAGTCAAGGTCGCCGATGGAGCGGTTGCGGCTGCCCGGGCCACGCGGCTGGGTTCGGGGGTCCGCGGTGTCACCACGATCGGCCGGAACATCGTCGGTATCGGCGACAACGTCGCAGGCGCCGTGAACTACACCGTCAGGGGCAAGACCATCGGCCTGTGGGGCCTCAAGCATGGCGGCCTGATCAAGGCTGAGGGGCTCATGGGGCGCATGACCATGGTTGCCGAGCAGACCGTCCACAACGGCCAGTGGCTCGGGACCCGTGGTCTGCGTCTTGCGAGCGGGGGCAGGTGGTCGATCGACCCCATGAGTAACCTGGGCCGTGGTATCGACGCGGGTATCAAGATCGCTCCCAAGCTTTGGTCGATACCCACACACATCGGTGACGCCATTCACCCCGGCGACCGCTTCGAATCGGCGGTCGCCTCCTGATGAGAACGGACAACCCTGTGGACTGGCACCCGGAATCCGGTGAGACGGAACTGGCGCGCTACCCGGTCTCGTTCGCGACCGGCACCGCCGCGTCCGTGGAAGGGAGACGCTCCTTCCGCGACCGTCGGCGCAACGACATCGAGCCCGAGCTGCCGGGTTGGCCTGCCGGACCGACGTTCTCGGTCCGCGGGCTCCCGGGGAAAGCCGGAGTACATGTGGGCACCGGAGTCTCAGGTGTCTTCGCCGTGGTCGGAGGCATCCTCTCCGACCTGTTGGGCGGCAGCACGGTCAATCCCGAGCCGGGGCGCGGGAAGCTGGAGGAGCGGGAGAACGAGGTCGACGACTTCCCGGTCATGTGGGCGGACGCCGGCGACACCGCCCGTACGCTGCCCTGGCAGCTCGACCCCTCCCGACGTCCTTCGGGATACTCCACGGAGATCGTGCTGACCACGCGACGCCTTCTCGTCACGGGCTCGGGCACGATGCTGTGGGAAACATCCCGAGAAAGCATCGCCGAAGCGACACCCCGCCGGTTCAGCATCGGTCAGTCGGACTTCCGGATCCTCTTCCAGGACGGGTCCTGGGTACGGCTGACCACGCGCGTCTCCGACCACACGACGGAGTTGCTCGGCCTGCTCACGGGAAGCCATCGCCGCCTGTCCGGGGCCGAGCTCTCGGCGGAACAGCAGGAACGGATCTCCCGCTTCACGGCGACCCTGCCCTCGGGGGCCGCGCCGCCCGTCCTCACCCGGCTGCCCAGCGGACTCGTGCGGGTCCGATCGACTGTGGCCGGCAGCAAACCGGGGGTGGTCTCCGAGTCACGGGGATTCGTGATGGACGACGCCGGTCGGGACGCGACGCCGCACTCCGGAGACATAGGACAGGGCAAGGCCTGATCGTGAACACCAGCAGCGCAGGCTCGTCAGACACCCCGACGGTCATCGACGATCCGACCGTCCCACCCATGTGGTTCGTAGCACCGGACGGATTCCACTCCCTACCCGTCGACGCGGACCCGGACGACAGGTCAGCCGCCGCCACCGAGTTCGCACGTGGGCTGTTCCCCGAGGGCGACGCCAACCTCTGGGAGTCCGCAGCGCCCTTCTATGCCGGCCTCACCGAAGTCTTCGCGGACGTTGGCATCGTGTACTCAGCCATGTGTGTGTTCGGCGACGACAACGGCGGCGTAGTGCATTGCTCGTTCACCGTGGGGGCCGTCGAATCCTCACACACCAGGCCTGAGGACGCCGCCGAGGTGATCGAGCAGGGCCTCTCCCGCGATCCGCTCACCGACAGCCGCCGCATGACGCTGCCCTGCGGCCCCGCCGTATCGAACATCACGCTCCGCGAGATCACCATCGGCCCGGAACTCACTGCCACGGGCGAGGAAGGCAGACTCCTCACCGGTCAGATCCAGGTTTTCGTCCCCTTCCCGAAAGCTCCCTTCGTGGCGGTCTTCACTCTGGACACGGCAGCCATGGATCACTGGGGGGAACTCTGCGACATGACGGCGGCCATCCTGCAGACGGTGTCCTTCGTAGACCCTGCCGAGGAGTCGTCCCGGACCGCATTGAACTGATTCGGCAGGGAAAACAGGGGGGGGCGGTGTCCCGCGCGCGAGCCGAGGCCGTTGCCGAACGGTTCGACGCAGTGATGGCCAACTACCGCTGGAGACAGGAATGAGCGAGTTCTGGCCCATCATCGACATCGAGTACGTCGATGCCTATCCGTGGGTCATTCTTCCGCCGCGCGGCGGGCCCTTGGCCCCGATGGAGGAGTGGGACGACATCCAGGCGTGGTGCCACGAAAGAGCCGAAGACCTGTGGCTGGACCGCGAGCTCGACCCCGGTCCCAACGGCGTGGACTTCGTCGGCACCACCCTCACCCGCTGCGCCGAATCCTTCTGCCCACCCGGTTCGGAGCACTGACTCTCCCTCCACCTCGACCACCCCACCGACCTCCCGATCCCCGTCTGCGCGGCCATCGGGCCGGCGCAATGCCCCCGCGAGGAGACTCTTCGGGCGCTGACCCTGGCGGACGACCCGGATGCGGTCGAACCTCCGGTCGTCAAGCGCTTCAAGGCGGAGCGGCTGGGGGAAGGCCTGACGACCTTCCGGTACGTCCCCCAGGACGACTCGCCGCATCTGCTTGCCTGTGTGCGGTACGCGTGGCAGGTCGAGGAGCACGGAGCCGACGTCGTGATGTGGACCGCGACCGAGGACATCCCCCGTCTCATGAGCGCCTCCGAGGACCTGGAGAACCTCGCGCACTCCCTGGCGATCTGGATTCCCTGATCTGAGACGCCACAGCGTCGCGGTCAGGCAGCCGCGCGTGAAATGTCGGCCTTGAGTGCCCCGACGAACGCTGTGAAGGCTCCGAGCGGGACGGTGAGTGTGGCGTAGGCCGGGGCTTTTGAATCGCGTATGGCCACCTGCGTGCGCAGAGGGGCTATCTCCACGCAGTTGTTGCCGTCGGCACCGCCGGAGTAAGACGACTTCTGCCAGATGTCTGGGGTGGTCACAGCGCGCCTCACAGTTCCTTCGCCAGCCTGTGGATGAAGTCACGCGAACCTGCCGGTTCGAGTGACACAGCCTCCACCTTACGGAAGAGCGTTCGAAAGGCAGCGAGTTGGGCATCGGAGTCGATGAAGGCCGTGCCGTGAGCCGTGTCGCGAAGTGCGGTGTCCAGTTTGGGTACGACGCCACCCGCGTACGTCATCGTGCTCCAGGCTCCGCCGAAGTCGTCCAGGTCGAAGGGGATGACGCGCACGGTGATGTGGTCCGCCTCGGAGAGTTCCAGGATGCTGGTGAGCTGGGCGCGCGCGGTGACCCGGTCGCCGACCCTGATGCGCAGAGCAGCCTCATGGATCACAGCTTCGTACGGGACGGGGCTGGGGCCCGTGATGACCGCCTTGCGCTCCATGCGGTGACTGACGCGCAACGCGAGGTCGTTGTCGGGGAGTTCGGGTACACGGTACGAGAAGACGCCGCGAGCGTAGGCCTCCGTCTGAAAGAGGCCAGGGACATGCAGGAACTCGATGTCGAAGCGGTACGTGGCGTGGTGTTCCAGCTCGGCGATGTCCAGGAACGAGACCGGTAGCAGGCCCTGGTATTTCTCCCACCAACCACGCGTCCGGTCGGTCGCCATCGCCACCAGCGCCTCCGTCAACTCCTCGTCGGTACAGACGTAGTTGGCGGCAAGGCGGCGCACGGTGTCCTCGCTCATACCCACGACCCCGGACTCGATCTGACTCAACCGCGCCGAGTCCGTCCCCAAGGCCGCAGCGGCCTCGCGCCCCTTGAGTCCCGCGGCCTCGCGCAGTTTCTGCAGCTCAGCACCGAGGCGCATCTGACGCGCGGTGGGTTGCCGCCTCCTTGCCATGGGCCTCTCCTCGTTTCAACGGCTTTGGACGGTGGCCTCGTTCGAGGGCAGATTACGACAACGAGTTGCGTGAGACCAATTTTGGTCTCTACTGTCAGTGACGCAACGCACACCCTGCGGACCCGGGACCTCCGGAAGCGCACCACTCCGTCCTGCCACGACGGCTGCGGCACTGCCACCGCCCGACACCCGCCGACCTCACCTCAACTCCCCTCCCCACAAACGGAGTTCACGCATGCCCGAACTCGAAGGAATCGCCACCCCCACCGCGAACGAAACCTGGGAGTACGTCCTCCACATCCCCCACGACCTCCGCGCCGTCACAGTCTGCCGCCGTACCGTCCGCCTCGTCCTCACGATGCACGGCCTGATCCGCCTCACCGACGTCGCCGAGCTCCTCGCGACGGAACTGGTCAGCAACGCCGTACGCCACACCAAGGGCCCCGTCGCCCTCCGCCTGCACATGCGGGACGGCTTCCTGCGGGTCGGAGCGTGGGACGCCGACCCCGAACCGCCCGAACCGCCGCCCTCGGCAGGGGAGTTGACGCAGCTCACGCACCTGGAGGAGGGGCGCGGTCTGGCCCTGGTCAGTTCCTGCGCCGACCTGTGGGGCTGGCAGCCGCTGAGCAGGAGCGGCATCAAGGGCAAATACGTGTGGGGCGACCTCGTCGCAGCGTGACGTGCTGATCGCAGACGCGTCAGCCCCGCCCGCCCCCGGCGTCGTACTCGCGGTCCCATCGGCTCTGCCGTACGCCACCCCACGTACCCATCACCACGGCCGCCACGATGAGATACGCGAGCAGCATCCCGTATGAGGTCGTGTCCACGTCCTCGACCGGGCTCGCGACGCCCTCGGGGTCGTACCGGACGCGCAGGGTGTCCCCCTCCGACACCCACTCTCCGCAGCCGTCTCCCTCCGACAGCGAGGGCGAGATCTCCTGCCCGCCGGGCGCCCGCATCGTGCACTGGTCGGTCTTGCCCTCGTCCTTGTGCACGACCACGGCTTCGGTCCACCGGCCGCGGTCCGCCAGAGCGGCCTGATCGCCCGCCAGTTTGCCGAGCACGCCCAGTACCACCCCCGCGATCACGGGCACGAGAAACTGCCACGCGACCTTTCGCCGCTTGCGCGGAACCCCGCGCAGCCACAGCACGGGGACCAGGACCGTCGCGAGCGGCAGCACGATCCAGGCCAGTAGCAGTGCCGCAGCGCCCAAGGGGTTCGGCAGAGGTGCTGCGGGGACGAGCCAAGCCAGTCCTGCGGAGCCGCCGGCGCACGCAAGGCTGCAGAGCGACCAGCGGATCATCGCGATCCGTCGCCAGGAAACCTCCTCCCCGGGCCCTGGCTGTACCTCGGTCCGCGACATGTTCGCTGTCATGTTCTCCCCCTGTATGTGGAACAGACCCATCGACGGTCCGTTCAGAACGCCACAGACAGCGTCTTGACCATGTCGGCTGCGGCCTGCTCCATCTCGTCGGCGATTCCCGGCACGGTCCAGGACATGAGGAAGACCACCGCGCTCTCGGCACCGGTCGGCAGCACTCCGTACATGAGCGTCTCCAGCAGGATGCCGGGGCCGCCGGGTGAGGCGCCGCCCGCGGCGAAGTTCTGCCGGATGCGGACAGCGGGCCCGATGGGCAATTCCGTACGGGTGATCAGTGGCGGCCCGAAGTCGTGGGCGCTGAAGGTCTCGGCCAGCCAGTCCAGGGTGATCCGGGGTACGGAGGCGTCAGGGTGGATGAGGTCGATCTCCAGGGTGGCCAACGCGTTGTCGAAGCCGTCGGGGTAGAGGGCGAAGGCGTAGAAGGGGTCGCGTCGTCGGCTGTCCTCGGCCTGCCTTCGGAGATCCTTCTCCAGCACCTTCGCGTCGATCTCGTGTCCCGCTGCCCTGCTCCGCTCCCGAAGATCGGCAGCCGTACTCCTGGCCCAGTGCTTGACGTTGTCGGTCGGCTCGATCGCGAGCTCCACCCAGTCCGTGGGGCAGACGATTCCGCATTCCCGTAGCTCACTCATGCCGCGTCCGTCCAACTGAGAGATCCGGCGACCGCGTCGAAGAGGTCAACCATGGCATCGGCGATCTGGACCAGTGGAGTGGAGAAGGTGAGGAGCAGGATCGCCTCGGCTCTCGGTACCTGCACCTGATAGTCCAGCGTTACGGACGGCAGCGCGTAGTCGGCTTCCTTCTGCGCCTCTGCCGCCGGGCGGTCACGGGCCGGATCGAATTCTTCGCGGACTCGAAGCGCCGGTCCTACGGGAAGTTCGACGACCGACATCTCCCGGCCGATCTTCTCCTCAGCGGCCAGTCGAGCGGCGATGTCATCCAAAGCCGGGAGTCGCCCGCCCTGAGGCGGAAGACCCAAGGCGACCAGCAATGAAGCCGGAACAGTGAACTGGCCTGCTTGCTGGAGGCTGAGATAGAGCTCGATGCCGCCTTCCTCGAAGGCCCTGGTCGCCTGCCCCGTCATTTCCTGTCGGAGCTGTGCCTTGAGCTGAGGAGCGTTGTCGATGCCCTTGAACTGTCTCTCCACCAGGGCATCGACAGACTGCCGACGTCTGTCCGGCTCGATATCAACCCGGAACCAGCCTTCCGGCAGAAGCAGTTGGTAGTCCGCAGGTGGTCCGAGTTCGCTCTGAGGCGTCAAGGTCATGACGTCTCCGATACACAGGGACGATCCTGGGTGAGGCGGCTGGCGAGTTGGTGTGCGACGGCCGGGCCCCACACGGCGACAATGGTCAGGGCGGAAAGGACTCCCGCGGCTTGACCAGGCGCTCTGTCGGAGAAAAGGCCGGCCAAGAGGAGCGCACTGAACATCGGGAGCACAATCACCTCGCCGCCACCGATCACCGACTCGTTCCAACTGGTCGCCCTGCGAGCAGCCTTGCTGTCGATCGGCGCCATCTTCCTGGCATCGCCCGCGAGTTCATGTGCTCGGTACCAGAGTTCCGGAGTGCCCGTGCGCCGCCCCACGTTTCCCGCAGGCTTGAACTTCTCCTCGGACACAGGGAGTTCGAGGGCCGCCACAAGCTCGGACCAGCGCCGTTCACCGTCCGGACCCGCGAACCAGTACCGCCATGGCAACAGCGCGCGCGCTTGGCCGGCACCGTCCCGCAGCTCAACGCCCAAGTGGGCGCCCGTCTTCGGATGTGTCAGCCGCACCAGCCGGGCGATGCCATGGGCCCCACGCCGCGCATACCATCGCTCCTCGCCCAAGGTGTTGGTCAGCACCACATCGCCGGGCAGTACCCGCACGGCCGCAGTCTCCAGGAACCGACGAGTAGCACCGGCGCCCGGTTCAGGTGAAGGTGTGATGACGACGGCATCGGCGAGCCGCGCGTCGCCTCGCTTGCGCCACCAGGCGAGAGCACGCACGACGACATCACTGGCAGGCAGGAGAAAAAGGGCCGCCGCCGCGACGACGAGGCCCCAACTGCCGGTGCCTTCCAGCGTAAACGAGACGACCAGAGCGATGAGCC
Organism: Streptomyces sp. GQFP; assembly: GCF_021545335.1. Classification (GTDB taxonomy): domain Bacteria; phylum Actinomycetota; class Actinomycetes; order Streptomycetales; family Streptomycetaceae; genus Streptomyces. The sequence goes on from NZ_CP089312.1 coordinate 3,917,176, forward strand.
AGCCGAACATGCCGATCCCTCGGGCCCAGCCGTTCCACAACGGCAGATCGACTTCGCTCGCCGAGTCGTAGCGCCCGCCTCCGGGGCTTCCTATCACTTCTCGGCCCCAGGGCTTCGCGCTCTCCGACAGGGGAATTCCGAGACGGTCGGACAGTTGCTTGATTCCGGTACGGCTGAGGCAGTCCTGTGGACTCAGATCCGCCGTCCCCGTGGATGCCGCCTCGGGTAGCCACTGCGCGAGGGGAACCCGAAGTACATAGCGTCCCTCAGCGTCCTGGAAGACGACAACGCCCCAACGTGCCGTGGGCCACTTCGTGGTGGTTTCCCAGATGTCAGCCGGCGGAAAGAAGACGGCTTGCCGGATTCCACCGTCGCCGACCGGGTAGCGGCGCTCGCGTCCGCGCCGATTCCGTACGACCAGGTTGTTTCCGTCGGCGAAGACACGCGCGTTGCGCACGACGTCGAGGCCGGGGGCTCTCATGCCCTTGGGCCGTAGCACCGGCTCTCGGGGCGCCGTCGTGCTCTTCGACTGCTCAGCCATCACTTGTGGCCCACGCATCCTTGATCCCGGTTGCCGACCAAACACCGTCATCCAGTCCGTCGATGCCGAGACGGTCACCGACCCAGCCCGTAATTTCGCCCTTGTCCATTGCGTCTGTGGCCGAGGCTATACCAGTCGAACCAAACCAGATTCGCGTCTGCGTCTTGAAGACATCAGACAGACTCGAAACCCCGTCGCTGGACCGCAAGGACTGGCCGATATCGTCAATCCCTCTGCTCAGGGAGTCAAGTCCCGCATCGCCCAACTTGGGACGCATACCGCGATTCCACGCCTCGGTCCAGGTATTCCCCTTGAAGAGATCTCCAGCATCCTTGAACGCCTTGAGATCCTTGAAACTGTCGACCATTTCCTTGCCGATAGCCTTGGGGCTGAACGCCTCGGCCAACCGCCCCGCGCCCGGGAACCATCCCTTGGGAGCATTGGCGATCGCTTCCGCACCCGCCTTGCCGCGCAAAGCGCCGCCGCTCAGCCGGTTGGCTTCCTTCCACGCCCGTTGAACTGCTTTGTTGTACGCGGCAGTCCCCCGCTTCGCGGTCACCCCCGCCATAGCGTTTCGGAACGCAGCCGAGCGAGCGACGCCCTTCGCTCCCGCCGCGGCTCCCCGCGCCCCGGCGATGGCCCCCCGGCCGATGCCGAATGTGGCCAGCCCCACGACATCCAGCGCGACGTCGAACCAACTCCCCTCTCCCGCAAGGGCTAGCACGATGTGGCCAACCAGGGAGATAACTGTGGCGATCAGTGCGATCGTGCCGAGAACTGCCGCAAGCGCCTGCCCAACAATGGGAATCCATCCCACCACAAGGGACAGAGTTCCACAGATGGTCGCCACCCAGCCAAGAACGTCGACCAACTGCTTGATCCAGCCGGCATTGTCGTGCACCCAGTCCTTGAACTTGTCCCAGGTGCCGTCCTTCAGACCGTCATTGTCGATCGCGGTCCGAATGGCCTCACGCGCACGCTTGACCGCGGCATCGCGGACATCCTTGGCCGCTTCGAGATCTCTCTTCGCCCGCTCCATCGCCGAAGTCGCCGCCTCCTGGCGCTTCTCCAGCTTCTTGCGGTCGGGGTCGTCGTCCGCCGTGTCCTTGGGCAGCCCGTCGATCGCGCCGGTGTTCGCCTTCTGATCTGCGTCCGCGTCCTGGGCGTCACGAAGGGCCTTGTCCGCCATGGTCTGTGCGCGATGCAGCTCCGAGGCGTACTCCTTCGAGGAGCCGCCTTCCATCACCTTCTCACCGAGAGCGTCCGCCGCCGCGTCGTACCGCTTGAAAGCCTTCCGCAGCTTCCCTTCGGCCTCTTCGGCCTGCCCACGGAACTCGTCGGCCGCTTTGCCCGTCCAGGCAGCGACAGACGAAAGCGCCTTGATCTCGTCCGCCTGCTTCTTGATCGCTTCTGCGGTCCTACGGAAGTCGCGGCCAAGGCTGGCGACTTGCTCCGGATCGCCGGGGAGCGGATCCGACGACTCCCCGATCACCGTCCACTCATCAGTCCGAGGGCGCGTCACTTCGCACCCCCGCTACCGCTCTTACCCTGCTTGTCCGTGCCGCGGAGTGCCTCTGCGAGCTGGTGATCGATGTCCTCGTAGGCCTGGGCCGCAGTGGAAAGAATCTTCGAGAGCTTCTCGATCTCGTCCGTGAGTCGCTCTCGATGGATCTTCCAGTTGTCGCCGAAGTCATCGAAGGTCTCGACCAGACTCCGATCGCCGATCACATCGACACCGAGACCGTCAGCCGGATTCGCGTTCCGGGTGAACTCCCGGTGGATCTTGGAGAGTGATCGTGCGCTCTCCTTGATGCGCGTGACATCGGCAGTCTGGTCCGACATGGTTCCCCCTGTTGAGAAGCCTCGCGGAGCGCGACCGGAGCCGACTTCCCGCGTCCTCCATGGCTGCGTTGCGTGCGTCTCTCAGCCATCCATATGAGCAGGATCTTACGGGTGGGACTGTTGGTTCCCAGGCCTGCGCGACAGCAGGATCGTGGCGGTGGGCAGCCCGTCCACGTCGGCAAGGAGACCCCGCAACGTGACATCCAGAGGCAAGCAGCGCCTGCTTACGGACCGCCTCGGCATCCACGCCGAAGCAGCCGATTGGTGCTGGATCGACAAGATCCCGCGCCCGCCGACGGATGTGCTCCAGGCCGCCCCCAACCCCCGCCTCCGCCCCGCCGGATTGCCCCCATTGGGCATGGTCGGAGCGGTGCTCGGTGCGCCGTTCATACTCCTCGTCATGCTACTGAGCTTGCTGTCCGACGCGGAGGAAGCCGTCAAGCGGGCCCTGGGCTCGAAGGAGGAGAAGGAGCGGCGGCGGGCCAGGAAGAAGGACTGTGAGCGTCGGGACGCCCTCATCGTCCAGCAATGCCTCGACAAGGTCTTCGACGGGGACTGGGGCGCCAACGCCGGGCAGTTCCTGCTGCGTTGGTACGGCCTCCACCCACCACCAGCGACTGCTGCTCACCACCGAGGACGGGATCGTGCTGGCGGCTCCGCCGCAGCGGGTCAGCGTGGGGCGGGAGAAGCACATGGAGATCGTCGCCCGACTGGCCGCCGACGAAGCGACGCTCGTCGACCCGTTCTCCGGTGAGTTCGAGACGAGGCTGCTGCTGATCCGTTTTCGGGACGGGTCCTGGCTGCGGGTCGAGACGGAAGAACTCCGCAGCGAACTCCACATGCACGTGCTCCGGCAGCCCCTCAGCTGACGGGAGCAGGAACACGGCCGGGCGCCGGCCCGGTGCGTACAGCAACGCTGCCGCACCAGGACGGCGCCTCGCGGGACGTGCCCCTGAACCGCGCTTCGGCTACTGCTACTTCTTCGCCGACTTCGCCAGTTCCTCGTCGATCTGCTCGAACTTGTCCGCGGCCATGGTCAGGTAGTCGCCCATGCCGTCCAGACCGTCCAGCGTGTCCTTGGCGCCGCGCGTGAACTCCTCGAAGTTCTCGTCGAAGGCCTTCGACGAGCTCTTCGTGACGTAGCCGGACTCGACCAGGTTCGCGATGTACTTGCGCAGGCCGTCCAGCTTCTCCTGGAGCCTTTCCTTCTCCTTCACGACATGCTTGGCAGCATCCCGCATGTCCTGATATGTGACATCAAGGTCCTTGGCCATGAAGCCGCTCCCTCGTGAAAGTGCCGCAGGGCCAACCCCCGTGGCTTCCCTGTTCCAACTGGCTGAGGCAGCAGCTTACGGGTGTGGCACGAGTGGAGACATCTCGGTTCTGGAACAAGACTGTTCAACACCGTTCCGTCACCGATTCACCATAGGGAAGAGCCAGGGAAGAGCCCAGTCCCTACCCGTTGCCCTTCTGTCATACCGAGCGGATATCGTCACTCCCTACGGTGGCCGGCGTTGCGGAAGCGGCCACGGGGGCCGTTGGGGAGGACAACCGTGCGCCTGACTCTGACCGTCGTCGATCCGTTCGGCGGGGGTACCGCCGACGTCGTGCTCGACGCGGATCCCGAGTCCACCGTCGGGGACATCGCACAGGAACTGGCCAAACAGGTCGGTCACAGCGGTGCCCAGATCATTCCGCTCGGGCATCACGGACAGGTGCCCGCCAACAACTCCCCACTTGTGTATGTCGATGGGTACGCCGTCGATCCGGCCGCCAACGTCGTCGGGTCGCCCCTGCGCGAAGGTGCCGTCGTCAGCCTGCAGGATCCGGCCGGGTGTCTGCCCGGGGAGCCGACCGGGCTCGTCGAGCTGCGGGTCGTCGGCGGGCCCGTCGCCGGGTTCGTGCACCGGCTCGGGGTCGGGCGGTACGACATCGGCAGCGGGCCCGCCTCGTACATCAGGATCGACGATCCCGAGGTCGACGCCCGTGCCCTCACGTTGTCAGTTGCAACCGATGGCACCTGCCAAGTCGCCGTCCACGGGGACAAGGAAAGCGTCACTCTCGACGGCAAGGCGATCGCCGACGTCGAAGGCGACTCCTGGCCCCTCGGCGGACAGATCGCCATCGGCAACTCCCTCGTCGAACTCGCCCGCTACACCCCGCCCAACGCCGCCCTCAAGTGGTCCGAGGACGGCGTCGGACTCGACTACAACCGGCCGCCCCGCCTTCGCGCCCCCGACCGGCAGACCAAGTTCCGGCTGCCGTCGCCGCCGCGTGACTTCGAGGCCCGGCCGCTGCCCTGGCTGATGGCACTCACGCCGCTCGTCGGGGCGATCGTGGCCGTGGCCATCTTCGGGCGCTGGTACTACCTGATCATGGCGGGCCTCAGCCCGATCATGCTCTTCGCCAACTACTTCATGGACAAGAAGCACGGGCGCAAGTCCCATGCCAAGCAGGTCAAGGAGTACAAGGAGCAGAAGGAGCGGATCGAGAAGGACGCTCAGGACGCCCTTGTGGCTGAGAGGCAGGACCGGCGGCATGCCATCCCTGACCCGGCCACCGTCCTCTCCCTCGGCACCGGGCCCCGTACGCGGCTGTGGGAGCGGCGGCGTACCGATCGCGACCATCTGCTGCTGCGGGTCGGTACCGGGCAGATGCCGTCCGAGGTCGTGCTCGACGACCCGGAGCAGGACGACCACCGGCGTCAGGTGACCTGGAAGATCGAGGATGCGCCTGTTGCCTTGTCGCTCAGGTCGCTGGGTGTTATTGGCATGGCCGGGCCCGGCGATTCGGCGCGCGCCCTCGGGCGGTGGGCCATCGCCCAGACCGCGGCCCTCCAAAGCCCCATGGACGTCCAGTTCTATGTGCTGAGCGAGAGTACGGCGCAGGAGAGCTGGGACTGGGTCCGCTGGCTGCCGCACACCAGGCCGTCCGGCGGGCAGGACGTCAACGTCCTCATCGGGACGGACGCGGAGACCGTCGGCGCGCGCATCGGCGAGCTGACGCAGATCCTCGACGCGCGCAAGAAGGCCCTGGAGCAGAACAAGCGGCAGCGGGCGTCGTTCAGCGACCCGGACATCGTTGTGGTGTGGGACGGGTCCCGGCGGCTGCGGTCGCTGCCCGGCGTCGTGAAGCTGCTGCGCGAGGGGCCGGACGTGGCGATGTACGCCCTCTGCCTCGACGCCGAGGAACGGTTCCTGCCCGGTGAGTGCCAGGCCTTCGTCGTAGCGGAGCCCAAGGCCGAGGAGTACGCCGACCAGGCACACCAGGCCCAGTCTCAACCGCAGGCTGTCGCGGGCGGGTTCCCCTCCTTCCACGCCTGGCACAACACCGGCAGCGAGCCCGATCAGCGTGCCCGGGCCGACAAGCTGCGGCTGCGCGTCGAGGAGGAGAGCGCGGAGCGACTGGCCGACGTACGGCCCGACTTCGTCTCCGCCGCCTGGTGTCTGCGCCTGGCCCGGTCCCTGTCCGCCCTCCGCGACATCAGCGGCGAGACCGAGGACTCGGCGCTGCCCGGGTCGAGTCGGCTGCTCGACGTGCTTCAGCTGGAGCCGCCTACGCCCGACGCGATCTCCGCGCGCTGGCGGATGGGCGGGCAGTCGACGATGGCGGTCATCGGGGAGTCGTACGACGGGCCCTTCGGCATCGATATTCGGAAAGACGGGCCGCACGGGCTCATCGCGGGTACGACCGGTTCGGGTAAGTCGGAGCTGCTGCAGACCATCGTGGCCGCGCTGGCCGTCGCCAACACCCCCGAGAACATGACGTTCGTGCTCGTGGACTACAAGGGTGGCGCCGCGTTCAAGGACTGTGTGCATCTCCCGCACACCGTCGGCATGGTGACCGACCTCGACGCCCACCTCGTCGAGCGCGCCCTGGAGTCGCTGGGCGCCGAGTTGCACCGCCGCGAGCACATCCTGGCCGCCGCCGACGCCAAGGACATCGAGGACTACCAGGATCTCGTGCGTCGGGATCCGTCGTCCCACGCTCCCGTCCCCCGACTCCTCATCGTCATCGACGAGTTCGCGTCGATGGTGCGTGACCTGCCCGACTTCGTCACCGGGCTCGTCAACATCGCCCAGCGAGGCCGTTCCCTCGGTATTCACCTGCTCCTCGCGACTCAGCGGCCCTCCGGTGTCGTGTCCCCCGAGATCCGCGCCAACACCAACCTCCGTATCGCGCTGCGGGTGACCGATGGTGGTGAGTCGTCGGACGTCATCGACTCGCCCGAGGCCGGGCACATCTCCAAGAACACCCCCGGTCGCGCGTACGTCCGACTCGGCCACGCCTCCCTCGTCCCGTTCCAGTCCGGACGTGTCGGCGGACGCCGCCCCGGAGCGGCCGACCCGGCGGTGCTCATGCCCTGGTCGGGGCCGCTGGCCTGGGATGATCTCGGGCGAGCCGCGCTGAAGAAGCCCAAGGTCGAGGCGCGGGAGGAAGAGGAGATCACCGACCTCAAGGTGCTCGTCGACGCCGTACGCGACGCCAACCGGTCGCTCGGTATCCCGCCCCAGCACAGCCCCTGGCTGCCCGCGCTCTCCGAGACGCTGCTGCTCGACGAGATCGAGGTCCCGGCCTTCGCCGACCACGGCACGGGCAAGCTCGCGCCCGTCCCGTACGGCATCGAGGACCTGCCGGCCGCCCAGGCGCGCCGCCCGGTCGTCGTCGACTTCTCCACCTTCGGCCATCTGATGATCGGCGGCGCCCCGCGCAGCGGACGCTCGCAGATCCTCCGTACGATCGCGGCCTCGCTGGCCCGCACCCACTCCACCGCCGACGTCCACCTGTACGGCATCGACTGCGGCAACGGCGCGCTCAACGCGCTGAGCCGGCTGCCGCACTGCGGGGCTGTCGTCAGCCGTAACCAGACCGAGCGGGTGATTCGGCTGGTCAACCGGCTGAAGGGTGAAATGGCGCGCCGCCAGGACCTGTTGGCGGAGAAGGGGTTCGCGGACATCGGTGAGCAGCGGGCCGCGTCGGCGGAGGAGGAGCGTCTGCCGCACATCGTGGTGTTGCTGGACCGGTGGGAGGGCTGGGTGCCCACCCTCGGCGAGGTCGACCACGGGTCGCTGACCGACGAGTTGACGACGATGATGCGTGAGGGTGCGAGCGTCGGTATCCATCTCGTCCTGACCGGTGACCGCACGCTGCTGGTCGGCCGGATCGCGACTCTCACGGAGGACAAGTACGGGCTGCGGCTCGCCGACCGCAGCGACTTCTCGACGCTCGGTATCCCGCACCGCAAGGTTCCGGAGGAGATTCCGCCGGGCCGTGGCTACAAGAACGAGTCCGGTATCGAGACCCAGTTCGCGCTGCTGTCGGAGGACACGACCGGGCAGGGGCAGGCGGCGGCGATCACGGCGATCGGCGAAGCCGCGGCTGCCCGGGACGCCCAAGTCCCGCGCTCCCGGCGGCCGTTCCGCGTCGACAGCCTGCCGTCGCGGATCTCGTTCGCGGACGCGTGGGGCATGCGCGACCCGGAGACGTCAGGCTCCCGCCTGTGGGGCCTCGTGGGCATCGGCGGCGACGACATCACGGGCTTCGGGCCCGATCTCGCGGCGGGCGTACCGACGTTCGTCATCGCGGGGCCTGCGAAATCGGGCCGCTCGACGGTGCTGATGAACTTCGCGCAGTCGTATCTGTCGCAGGGTGTACGTCTGGTCATCGCCGCGCCGCGTCAGTCGCCGCTCCGTCAACTGGACGGCATGGATGGGGTGTTGAAGATGTACACCGGCGACGACATCGACGAGGACGACTTCGAGGAGATCATCGACCAGGCGTCGCTGGAGGAGCCGATCGTGGTCCTCATCGACGACGGGGAGATCCTGGAGGACTGCGACGCGGCGAGCCAGATGAAGAAGATCGTGTCGCGGGGGGCGGAGCGGGGGCTCGGGCTGGTCATCGCTGGTGACGAGGAGGACGTCTGCAGCGGGTTCAGTGGCTGGCAGGTCGATGCGAAGAAGGGGCGGCGGGGGATTCTGCTGTCTCCGCAGGAGTCGTCGAGTGGGGATCTGATCGGGGTGCGCATCAACCGGAGCATGGTGGGTGGGCAGGTCGCGCCGGGTAAGGGGATGTTGCATCTGGGGGATGGGGAGTTGCGTACGGTCGTCATCCCTGGGTGAGGTGGGGGGTGCGGGCGGTAAGGGTTTTCGCCCCCGCCCCCCCTACCCGTCCCATCCTCGGGGGCTCCGCCCCCGAACCCCCTTGTCCTCAAACGCCGGACGGGCTGAGTGACTCAGCCCGTCCGGCGTTTGAGGACAAGGCCCGTTCAGGGCCGTAGCGGGGTCTGGGGGCGCAGCCCCCAGGGGACGTCCCCTACTCCACCCGCGACATCCGAGCCACCGGATCCCCCGCCTCCGGGTTGTCCGTCTCGTACTTCAGGTCGTCGCCGACCGGAGTGAGCAGCACCTGGTGTGAACCCGTCGTGCACACGTCCCTGTTCGACTCGTCGGCGATCGACGTGACGACCAGGTGGGTCGGTGTGACCTCCTTGAGGATCAGTTCGTCGTCGCAGATGCCGCCGATCTGGTCGGTCTGCCGGAAGGTGCCCAACTTGGCGCCCACGGCGGCCTGTTGCACCGTCACCCGGAACGTCCCCATCGGCAGCGTGCCGTCGAGCGCGACGGCCGGCCCCTCCCAGGTGCCGACGTAGGACGTGGGGACGGTCATCGTGCCGCTCGCCGGATCCGGCACCGTGCTCGGTGCCGGGCTGCTCTCGGCCTGGCCGGAGTCGCTGTCGGCCGCCGAGTCGGAGCCGCTCACCGAGTGCCCCTTCTTGTCTCCGCCCGGCAGCAGGTCGAACACGAACACCGAACCCACCGTCACCGCCGCCAGCGCGCCCGCCACCGCGAGGGCGACCGTGCAGCTCAGCCTCCGTCCACGCCCGCCGGCCACCGGCACCGAGGCCGCCGCCACGCTCACGGAAACCTTGCCAGGCGTACGGTCGGACGGCTCAGGCTCAGGCACAAGCACAGGCTCCCGTTCCGGCTCCGCGTCCCGAGGCCCCGGCAGGACCTGCCCCGGCATCACCGGCGGCGGCCCGAACTCCCCCAGCCCTCCTGCCCCTCCCGCCGATGACACCTCCGTCTCCGCAACCTCCAGGTTCAGCAACGCCACCGCACCCCTGCTGACCCGCTCCACCACCGCCCCCGGCAGCCACCCACCCGCCACCAGCCGCGCCGCCCCCTCCGGAGCGAGCCGCCGAGCCACCTCACCAGGGGTCGGCCGGGACGCCGGATCCTTCGCCAGGCACCCCTCCACCACCTCCCGCACCTCCCGCAACTCCCCACCCAAGCCGTCGAGTTCGGGCTCCTCGTGCACGACCTTGTACAGCAACGCCGCCGACGAATCGCCAGGGAAGGGAGATCTGCCCGTCGCCGCGTACGCCAGTACCGCGCCCAGCGAAAAGACGTCCGCCGCTCCCTCCACCGGCTTGCCGAGGATCTGTTCCGGGGACATGTAGCCCGGCGAGCCCACCGACACACCCGTCGACGTCAGGGACGCCGTACCGTCCGTCGCCCGCGCGATCCCGAAGTCGATGAGGAGTGGACCGTCGAGAGTCAGGAGGACGTTCGACGGTTTCACATCCCGGTGGACCAGGTTCAGCGCGTGAACAGCCGCGAGCGCCTCGCTCAGCCCCGCGCCCAGTGCCCGTACGGAATCCAGCGGCAGTGGGCCGTCCTCCGTGACCGCCGCCGTCAGCGAGGGGCCGGCCGCGTACGCCGTCGCCACCCACGGCACCGGGGCGTCCGGATCCGCGTCCAGGACGGGAGCCGTCCACGCCCCGCCCACCCGCCGCGCCGCCTCGACCTCGCGGCGGAACCTGGCCCGGAACTCCTCGTCGAGCGCGAAATGCGGGTGCACGATCTTGACCGCGACGGTACGGCCGCCCGCGCTGCGCCCCAGATAGACCCGGCCCATCCCGCCCGCACCGAGCCGCCCCAGCAGCCGGTAGGGCCCCACGACGGCCGACTCACCGACGTCAAGCGGCTGCATGACCCCCACCTCTCCCCCGTACAACACCTCGCGGTACCGCGCGCGACCAGCAGCCTACGGCTCCAGCAACTCCACCTTCACGTCCGACGGGAAGCCCGTCGTCGGGCCCACCCGGCGGGCGAACTCCTGTACGGCCGCCAGCTGCGGGCCGCCGAAGCGGAAGTCGAGGGTCGTGAAGTAGCGTTCCAGGACCGTCGCGTCGAACTCCTCCCAGCGGGCCGCCTGTTCGGCGACCTTGCCGACCTCCTCCAGGGAGAGGTCGCGGGAGGCGAGGAACGCCTCGTGGACCTTCCGGGTGAGGGTCGGTTCACGGTCCAAATACTCTCTCCGCGCAGCCCAGACCGCGAAGACGAACGGCAGGCCCGTCCACTCCTTCCACAGCGCGCCCAGGTCGTGCACCTGGAGGCCGTAGCGCGGGCCGTCGAGGAGGTTGGCGCGCAGGGCCGCGTCCCCGATGAGGACCGCCGCGTCCGCCTCCTGCATCATCAGGCTGAGATCGGGCGGACACGTGTAGTAGTCAGGTTGTACGCCGTACCGCTCGGCAAGGAGCAGCTGGGCCAGGCGTACTGAGGTACGGGACGTCGAGCCGAACGCGACCCGTGCGCCGTCCAGGCGGTCCAGCGGGACCTGGGAGACGATCACGCATGACATCACCGGGCCGTCGCAGCCGACGGCGATGTCAGGGAAGGCGACCAGGTCGTCGGCGTTGCGGAGGAACTCGACGAGCGTGATGGGCCCGATGTCGAGCTCGCCGCGCACCAGCCGCTCGCTGAGCTTCTCGGGGGTGTCCTTGGTCAGCTCGAAGTCGAGGAGCGTGCCCGTTCTCGCGAGCCCCCAGTACAGGGGCAGGCAGTTCAGGAACTGGATGTGGCCGACGCGCGGCCGGGTGCGAGAATTGTCCACATCGCGAGGCTAACGGGCGTGGGGTACGGTGCACCCTCTCGGGGGTTGCCCGTAGGGCTGTCAAGACCGCGCGCCGCCTCTCAAACGTCCGGGTGACGTGATCTTGCCCTCTATTGCATTCGCCTGCCCGAGTGCTAAGCTCACCGCAAGTTGCAGTTTGGTTTCCCTTGCAGTACAGAGCCTGCGGAGCATGTGACCGCGGGCTCTCGTCGTTTTCAGATGAATGCAGTTGTTTACAAGTTTTTGTTTACACCTTGCAGGTTCTGGAGCAGGGCAACCCTTTGGGCCCAAGGAGGGCTTATGGCTACCGGAACCGTGAAGTGGTTCAACGCCGAAAAGGGCTTTGGTTTCATTGCCCAGGAAGGCGGCGGCCCGGACGTCTTCGTCCACTACTCCGCGATCAACGCGAGCGGATTCCGCTCCCTCGAAGAGAACCAGGCGGTTTCCTTCGACGTCACGCAGGGTCCGAAGGGCCCGCAGGCGGAGAACGTCACCCCCCTGTAGGTCTTCGGCTCATCTGAGTCCCCGGCTCATCTGAGCCAGATACTCTGATCCGGAACGTGTGCAGTACCCAAGGAGCTCCGAGCCATCCGGCATCGGAGCTCCTGCCCTTTCCGGCCCTTCCTTCCCCCAGTCCTTCCCCCAGCCCTTGCCCCAGTCCCTCCCCCGGCCGCATTGTCAGTGGGTCCCGCTAACCTCCCGCCCATGACCACTGACACCGACTTCGTCGCCGCGACCCGCGTCTTCTACGACGCCATCGCCGAGGACTACTTCTCCCGCTTCCGTTCCGGGCTCGCCGACCAGCCGCTGGAGCGGGCCGTGCTCGCCGCGTACGCCGAGTTCGTACGGGGTTCAGGGGGCGGTGGTGGACAGGTCGCCGATCTCGGGTGCGGGCCGGGGTGGGTCACCGCGTTCCTCGACTCGCTCGGGCTGTCGGTGTTCGGCCTTGACCTGTCGGAGTCGATGCTCGCGGTGGCCCGGCGGGAGCATCCTGGGCTGCGGTTCGAGCAGGGCTCGATGCTGGAGCTGGACCTCGCGGACGGGGCACTCGCCGGGGTCGTGTCCTGGTACTCGACCATCCACACCCCGGTCGATCGCCTGCCCGCCCTCTTCGCCGAGTTCCGCCGCGTCTTAGCACCGGGCGGGCATCTGCTGCTCGGCTTCCAGGTCGGGGACGAGCCCAAGCACTTCGACCAGCCCTTCGGACGCCCCGTGTCCATGGACTTCCAGCGCCGCCGGCCCGACCGGATCGCCGGACTGCTGACGGCGGCCGGGTTCACCCTCACCTCGCAGACCGTGCGGGAGGCGAACGAGGAGACCGGGGAGTCGTCCCCACAGGCGTTCCTGATGGCCCGCAAACCGTAGGCGTCAGGGGGCCGGCTCAGTAGCCGTAGTCCTCCGGGTCCAGGGGCGGCTGGTAGTCCTTGTACTCCTGCCACTCCCCGGGCCGGTCCTGGATCGCCTGCAGCAGTTCGCCGAAGAGTTTCCCGTCGTACAGCACCCCGCCGATCTCCTCGGGGACCTGGACGTCGTTGATCACGGCGGTGGGCGTGCCCGGGCCCTTGTGCTGCCTCTTCTGCTCCGCCGTGCCGACGCGTTCGTAGGCGTGCTCGGAGGCGGTCACGAAGGAGCGGTACTTCATGGTCCTCACCGCCGATTCGAAGGCCGGGGTGCGCAACCCCTGGACCTGTTCGGCCAGTTCGAGGAGGCGGGCGTCGGTGAAGCCGTCGACCGCCTCCTCGGGCTGGTTGGCGTAGAGCACCTCGTGGTACTCGGCGAACCTGTCGGCGTCCAGGGCGGCCCGGAGCGCGTTGGCCGCCTTCTTCGAGCCGCTGCCGCCGAGTCTGTCGTCGAGGAAGGAGGCCAGGGTGTACTCGGCCTTCACCTCGCGCCGCAGCACGGCCTGCTGGAGTTCCGGGCCGCCGCCGGTCGTCTCCAACTCCTCGCAGTACGGGCAGCGCATGTCCTCGTACAGGTGCACGGTCACGTCGGCGGTCGGGTCGCCGACCGTGACGGTCGTGCCGTTCGCCGCGAGCTTCTCCGGCACCTGCGCCAGGCTGTCGTACGGCTCCGCGTACCGCTGCCCGCACCCCGCGACGAGCGACATGCCCACCACAGCCGCCGCACACACCGCGGCCATCCCCCTGTTTCGCACTTCCTGCCTCCCCAGCAATCAGCATGACCCTAGGTCATGTTCATGCCGAACGCACAGAAATAACGGTGACGGAGCGACGGTCACAGCACCCCCGCCGCCGCCAGTGCCGCCACATACCCGAACGTCATCGCCGGGCCGATCGTCGAGCCCGCGCCCGCGTAGCTGTGGCCCATGACGGCGGCGCTGACGTTGCCGGCGGCGTACAGGCCGGGGATGGGTGTGCCGTCGGCGCGCAGGACCCGTGCGCGGGCGTCGGTGCGCAGGCCGCCCTTCGTTCCGAGGTCGCCGGGGACGATCCGGAAGGCGTAGTACGGGGGCAGCCACAGCGGGGCCAAACAGGAGTTCGGGAGGATGGCCGGGTCCGTGTAGTAGTGGTCGTACGCGCTGTCGCCGCGCCCGAAGTCGGTGTCGTCGCCGTTCAGGGCAAGGGAGTTGAAGCGGCTGACGGTGGTGCGAAGGGCTGCCGGCGGGACGCCTATCGCCGCCGCCAGGGCGTCGAGGGTCCACGCCTTGTACGCGGCACCGGAGTTGTACCAGTCCGCCGGGAGTACGAAGGTCGGGGCGACGTCCTTGAAGAGGTAGCGGTTGCGGTAGTTCTGGTCGACGATCAGCCAGGCCGGGATGTCGGGGTCGGTGGCGTTGCGCTCGTACATGGTGTGGACGACGTCGCTGTAGGGACCGGCCTCGTTGACGAAGCGGGAGCCGGCCGCGTTGACCAACAGGCCGCCGGGGAGGGTGCGTTCGGCGAGGCAGAAGTACGGCTCGTCGGGGAGCGGGATCGCCGGGCCCCACCAGGCGTCGTCCATCAGGGCGAGGGAACCGCCCGCCCGTTCCCCCGCGCGGATTCCGTCGCCGGTGTTCTCCTTCGCACCGACGGTCCACTCCGTACCGATGGGCTGCTGCTGGTACTGGTCGCGCATCGCCGCGTTGTGCTCGAAGCCGCCCGAGCCGACGATCACGCCTCGCCGGGCGCGGAGGAGACCGGGGGTGCCGTTGCGGGTGACGACGGCGCCGGTGACCGTACCGGCTTCCGAGTAGAGGTCGGTGAGGGGGGTGTTGAGCCAGACGGGCACTCCCGCCGAGGCCAGCCCCGCGCGCAGTCCGCCCGCGAGGGCCTGCCCCATGGTGAGCGGTATCTGGCCGAGGAGCGCGGCCCTGGTCCCCCGCGCCAGGCACTCGACAGCCACGGCCGCGCCCTTCGCGCTCACGGCCGACAGGGCCAGCCACTTGTAGTCGGCGCTGAAGACGACCATGCCGGACGGGACGGCGAGGTAGGGCGGGTTGAGGCGGGCGAGTTCGGCGCCGAGGACGTTGCCGTCGAGCTGATCGGGTTCTATGGAACGGCCGTTGGGGAGCCCGCCGGGCAACTCCGGGTAGTAGTCGCTGTATCCCTCCATCCAGCGGAAGCGGAGGGGGCTGTTCGCCATGACGAAGGAGAGCATGGCGGGTCCGTGGGCGAGGAAGGCCTGTTGGCGGGCGGCGGGGATCTCCGGTCCGACGACCGCCGCGAGGTAGGCGGCGGCCTTGGCGGGCGTGTCCGGCACCCCGGCGGCGAGGATCACGGAGTTGTTCGGTATCCAGATCCCGGCACCGGAACGGGCGGCGGACCCACCGAAGGTGGGCGCCTTCTCTACGACGACGCAGGTCAGCCCCTGCTTGGCGGCGGTCAGCGCGGCGGTCATCCCGGCGGCACCGGCGCCGATCACGACGACGTCGTACGTGCCGAGGAGGGGCGGGGCGTCGGCATGGGCGGCCGTGCCGCCCGCCCCGACCGCAACACCCGCCACTGCGGCGGCGCCTGCCAACACGCCTCGTCTGGAAGGGAGTTGGGTATGTCTTGCGGAGTCCGATTCTGGGTTCATGGGGCGGGAATGTCCTGCTTGGGTCTTGTGAAGTCAAGGCCCATGCCTGACTGACGGTGAAAACCGCTCGACCGCGTCTCCCCATGGAGAGATCCTCGGCGCATGGAGTTCCTCTGCTACCACCGCGACCGTCCCGACTCTCTGGCCCTGCGCTACGAACTGCTCGAAGACCACTGGTCCTACATGGACGGGTACGCGAAGGAGATGATCGCCCGGGGCCCGACCCTCGCCGCCGACGGCGAGACACCCACCGGCAGCGTCCACATCCTCGACCTGCCCGACCCCGCCACGGCCCGCGCGTTCGCCTTCGACGAGCCGGGCTACCAGGCCGGCGTCTACCGGGACGTGCTGCTGCGCCGGTGGCGCAACACGCTGGGCCGCACGATATGGGAGTTCCCGGGCGGCCCGACCGACGGCAACCGGTACCTCGTACTCGGCCTCGGCCGCGACACGAGCCAGGCGGCCGACCTCACCCCACCGGCCGACCGGGACGACCTGATCGCTTACGGTCCGCTGCTCTCCGACGACGGCGCGACCTGGCTGGGCACGGCGGCGCTGCTCCGGGCCCCGGATGCGGAGACGGCACGCGCCGTCCTCCTGACGCCGGACCGGTACGCCGACGTCGAGGTGCACGACTGGCAGTTCGGTGGGCGGTCGTGACGTCGCGT
Organism: Streptomyces sp. GQFP; assembly: GCF_021545335.1. Taxonomy (GTDB): domain Bacteria; phylum Actinomycetota; class Actinomycetes; order Streptomycetales; family Streptomycetaceae; genus Streptomyces. The sequence continues at coordinate 3,933,142 of NZ_CP089312.1, forward strand.
CACCTTGGTAGGATGTGACGGGGACCAGTTGCCTTTGCGGGGGCACGCTTCGCGATCACACGCGTTCGACGTGGACATCTCTGGGGTTGAGTACGCCCAGGTAGGCCTCGATGTCCTCCGGGTCACTGGTGAAGATCACCGCACTGCCGTGCTTGACGGCGGACAGCGCAACCCAGGCGTCCACCGCGTCCGGTCTCTTCTTGGCGGGGAGCCGCGCCTCGCCCAGCGCCGCACCGACACGGCGCCAGTCGGTGAGGTCAGGGCCGATCGCGCAGGCCATGCACTCGGGCTGACCGGCCCTGGCCGCACGCATGGACGGTTCGGAGGCGCGAGCCCCCGGCACGGTGCAGTCCTTCAGAACGCCGGCCAGGGCATGAATGACCGCCGAACGGGGGCGCCAGACCTGGGCCAGGACCGGACCGAGGATGAGTGCACGATGGGGCGTGACCCTGAGACCGCTGTGCAGGGCGACGGCCTTCGCCTTGCGGTCCGCGAGGGCGATGAGCATTCCGGTGTCGTACACCGGCACCCTTACCGTCACGCCGCGTGCCCGGAGCGGGCGGTCTTGCGGTCTTCGCCGTAGACGAGATTCAGCGCGACTTCGACATCCCTACGTTCCTGTTCGGTCAGTTCCGGGGCGGCGTCGTCCTGCTCGGCCGACAGCGCCGCCGCTTCGGCTTCCGCGCGGGCGATGAGAGCGTCGACTCCGGAGAACTGCTCCTCTATGGCCTCGGTCTCCGCCATCTGACGCGTCGCGGCGTGCACGAGGTACGCCGAGACATCCAGCCCCGCCCGCTCCGCGTGCCGCCTGATGCGATCGGCCTGCTCCTGCTCAAGGCTGATGCTGATCCTGGTTCTGGTCCTAGGCATGAAGCCAGTGTATGACGCGTATTACAACCTACTCAACCGGAAGCCGGTCCCGGTCATCGACGCTGGAGCTGATGCCCTTGAGGGTCATGTCCACCCACACCGTCTTGCCGATGTCCCGCTCTGCCACGCCCCACGTACGGGCCAGCACCGACACGATGACCAGTCCCCGGCCGTATTCCTCGGCCTCCCACCGGGGCACGATCCGCAGTTGCCGGTCGCCGCGCGTATCGCTCACCTCGATACGCAGGGTGCCCTCCGGGAGCAGCAGGAGCCGCAGTTCGAAGTCCCGTCCAGGTACGCGTCCGTGCGTGACGGCGTTCGCAGCGAGTTCGGCGACGACGTGCTGGGCGGCGTCGTTCACATCGCTGTCGTGCGGGTATCCCCACTCGGCGAGCTGCTGAGCGGCGAGTCTTCTGGCGAGGCGGGCGCCGCGCGGAGTTGAGCTCAGGCGCTGGGTCAGTTCGTCGGTGGGGGTGGCGATTTCCGAGTTCACGTTACCGAGCGTGGTCGTCCGGTTCTAATCTGACCAGGGGCGACTGGTGGACTCCGGGTATCCGTACGGGTGCGGTGGGTTAGGGGTACGGGTTGTCGGCCGTGACTGGGACGACGTGAAGGTGGGTGGCGTGAGTGACTGAGGATGCGGTGCGGAGGCCGGAGACTCCGGCGGAGGAAGCGGGTACGACGGGGCTGTTCACGGCGCTCGGCAAGATGCTCAAGCTTCTGCGGGAGAAGGCGGGGCTGACGCAGAAGGAGTTCGGGGTGATGGTGGGGTACGGGCCCGATGCCATCTCCGCGATGGAGCGGGGGGTTCGGATCACGAGGCCCGAACTGTTGGAGAAGGCGGACGAAATCCTCGACGCCGGTGGGTTGTTGAAGCAGGCGATCCCCGAGGTCGAGGAGGCGATGAGGAGGGCGCGGACGCGTCATCCCGAGTGGTACCGGAGCCATGCCGAGATGGAGAAGACAGCGATCGAGCTGCACTTCTACGCCAACCAGGGCGTGCCGGGGCTCCTGCAGACCGAAGACTACGCACGAGCCGTGTTCCGCAACCGGCGCCCACTGCTGAGCGAGGAGACTATCGAGCAGCGGGTGACCGACAGGCTCGACCGGCAGCAAGTCTTCGACCGGTGGCCACCGCCCGCCGTGAGCTACGTGCTCGAAGAGGTCATGCTGGACCGGCCGATCGGCGGGGACGCCATCTTCAAGGGCCAGCTGCTCAATCTGTTGCGCGTCGGCAGCATGCGCAACGTCGAGATCCAGGTGATGTCCACCCGCCGGGAAGAACACCCCAACCTGGACAGCGCGTTCAACCTCGTGACCCCCAAAGGGCGCGGCCAAGTCGCGTACACGGAAGCGCAGGGCTACCCCCGTCTGATCACCGACCAGGAAGAGGTCAGGAAGATTGCCGACCGCTATGGGATCATGCGGGCGATGGCGCTTTCGCCCCGCGAATCCCGGTCGTTGATCGAAAAGAAGCTGGAGGAGCTATGAGCAGCGAGGTCCTCGGTTGGTTCAAGTCCAGCTACAGCAGCGGCGAGGGCGGCGATTGCCTCGAAGTCGCCTACACCTGGCGCAAGTCCAGCCACAGCAGCGGCGAAGGCGGCGAGTGCCTGGAGATCGCCACCTGCCCCCACGCCATCCACATCCGCGACTCCAAGCACCCCACCGGCCCTCAACTCACCCTCTCCCCCGCCGCCTGGTCAGGCTTCCTCCGGAACGCCTACTGATCCTCGGGACCGTGCGGGTAGGTCGCCGACCGGTGCTGGAAGGACAGGATCTTCGGGTTCTGTACGACGCCGTCGCGGATCTCGATCGCCTTGCGGAGCGTGATGTCCGCGTCCCAGGCCGACGGGCCGTTCATGACCTTGCGCAGGTACGGCAGGAGCGCCTCGCTGATTTCCCAGGTGGCGGAGTTCCAGAGGTGGGACGGGCTGTGGTCGACGCCGTAGTAGTGGCAGCCGGGGCCCACCTCGTGCATGGGCTCGCCGAAGGTGGTCGGGCGGGCGAAGGTGAAGCCCATGCCCTCATCGCAGGAGACGTCGACGAAGAAGGTGCCCGGCCGGAACTGGGCGAGTTCCTCGTCCGTGACGAACATGAGCGGCGCGTCGGTGTCCTGGAGGACGCAGTTGACGATTATGTCGAAGCCGGCCAGGTACTCCGCCAGGGGCATCGAGCCTGCCGCCGTCACCGCCCGTAGGCGTGTCGGGTCGTCCTGCTCTTCCTCGAAGTGAGCCATGACGACCGAGGGCATCGGCGAGGCTACTGCCGCCGCCGCGCGCTGGGTCAGCACCGTGACGTCGGTGACCCCCATCGCGCCCAGGCCCGTGACCGCTCCGCGTGCCGTGGCGCCGAAGCTGATGACGACCGCGCGCAGGCGGCGGCCGTAGTGGCCGGTCAGTCCGCCGAGCTGGAGGGCGTGCAGGACCGAGCAGTAGCCGGCCAGCTCGTTGTTCTTGTGGAAGACGTGGACGCTGAAGGCGCCTGCGGCGGTCCAGTGGTTCATGGCCTCCCAGGCGATCAGGGTCAGCCGTCGGTCGATGGCGGTCTGCGTCATCTTCTCGTCCTGCACGCAGTGCGGCCAGCCCCACAGGACCTGGCCCTCGCGCAGTTCGGCGATGTCGTCGTGCATCGGCTTGGGCAGCAGTACGGCGTCGCACTCGGCGACGAGCTGCTCACGCGAGCGCAGCCCGGCCACGAGTGGTCGCAGCGCGTCGTCGGCGATGCCGAAGCGTCGGCCGTAGCCCTCTTCGAGGAAGATCTTCCCGCGCAGGTCCGGGGCGATCCGGTCGAGGTGACGGGGGTGCAGCGGAAGGCGGAACTCGTTCTCCTTGCGGGAGGAGGCGAGTACTCCGAGACTCATGAGGCTCATGTGGGGCGGCTCGTTTCCGGCCGGGCACGAGGTGCTCCGGCATTGCCGTTCCCCGAGGGCGACGCCGAAATGGATGACGGCATGCGAGGTGCGCTCGGTAGCACCCACGGTACTCCGTCCGGCGTATGACCCGAGCACAACCCGGGCTCAACCCAGGCACAACCTGGCACTACGGCACCGAACCGCTCACAGTGGGTGATTCTCAGTGTTCCCGGCGGCGGTCCCGGCGGCCCAGCAGCGACCCCACCTCCTCCCACGCCCGTCCGCTCAGCAGTGGCCGGAAACCGTTGAACAGGGCGAGCAGGTCCGAGCCCCGCTGGTCGCGGAAGACCGGGTTCACGCGGGCCAGGTCGAGTTCGTTCGCGGCCGTCAGTTCGGCGAGGTCCTCGCACCTGCTCCGGAGCACGGTCCGGGCGCGGCCGGTGAAACGGTCGTGGAACACGGCGTCCGGGGCGGCCAGGCCCGGGTAGGTCGCCTTGCGGTCCATGGCCGCGTACACATGCACGATCTCCTCCGCCTCCGGGCCGATCACCCTCGCCAGTTCGGCGCGGCGGTCGAGGGAGAGCAGGGCGGTGGGGAAGCCGTCGGTGCCGTACGCGGCATGGCAGAGGCCCGCCAGCCGGAGAGCCGGCCTGGCCTCCCAGGCGGCGAGCAGTCGGTACACCCGGCAGAGGTGGGCGAGCAGGGTGCCGCCAGGGTGCGCGATCTGTTCGGCGCCCAACTCCCGTAGGAATCCCACTGCTTGGGCGGCTGGGGACGGGGCGAGAGCGGGAGTGGGAGTGGGGGGAGGGAGAGACGTTGAGGGTGAGGGAGGGGAAGCGGACATGGGGTGGCGTCCTCTCGGTGCGCGAAAGGTCGGCACCCGTCCGCTTCCCGCCCTCGGTCCGGACCCCGGCGGGGGCGCGGGACGGGTTGCCGCCTGGGCCCTGCACCGATCGTGACGTACCGCCCGTACCCAGTCAATCCTAAGGTTCTGTCACCAACTCCAAGTGCTAGCTTGGGTGTTGTGACCCTGGATGACCTGCGTGTCTTCGTGGCCGTGTGCCGGGCGGGGAACCTGAGCGCGGTGGCCCGTGATCTCGCGTGCACTCAGTCGGCCGTGAGCCAGCATGTGAAGCGGCTGGAACGGGAGACGGGCGTCAGCCTGGTGGAGCGGCATGCGCGGGGAGTCGTGCCGACGGCGGCCGGGCGGGTGTTGCAGGCCGCCGCGTCGGAGGGGATCGCCGGGCTGGATCTTGCCTTGCGGCAGCTCAAGGATCTCGTGGACGGGGAGAGCGGGTCGGTACGGGTTGCCACCGGTGCGACGACCGTGCGGCACTTCATGGCGGAGGCGGTTGTTGCTTTTCGGCGTCAACACCCCAAGGTGAGCTTGGAGTTCCGTACGGAGAATTCCAGTCGGGGGTGTTTCGCCGCGCTTGCCGACAGTGAGCTGGATCTTGCGTGGATCACCATCGGGGCGCCTGTGCGGGGGATCGAGCAGCGGGTGGTGATGGAGTTGCCGTGGGTGCTTGCTGTGGGGGCGGGGGAGGCGCTCGCGCGGCGGGACTTCGCGAAGGTGGAGGATCTGCGTGATCTGCGGTTGATTCGGCTGCCGCCGAACTCCACGTCTGCGGCGCATTTGGATGCGGCGTTCGCTGAGGTGGGGGTGCGGCCGGTGTTCGACACGAGTGTCGCTGACTGGGATACGGCTTTGTTGTTGGCCGAGTTGGGGCTTGGGTATGCGGTTGTGCCTGCTGTGCCCGACTTGGCGGTGCCGGGGGGTGATGGGCCGGTGCGGTTGCTTCCGCTTCGGGGGTTGCGGCCGTTGGCGGTGGGGTGGGCTGTGCGGAGGTGGGATGCGCTCAGTCCGCTGGCGCGGGCGTTCGCGGAGACTGTCTCTGACAGTTGCCGGGGATAGGTGGGAGGGGGTTGGGTGGGGTCGTTCGTCGGCTGCGGGCCGGTGGGGCTTCTCGCGCAGTTCCCCGCGCCCCTAAAAGCAGGGCGTTTCCGTCGCCCCCGTTGCCACGCGCCCCGCGCCCCGCGCCCCGCGCCCCTAAAGGCGACTCCTCACCGCTCGTACAAGCCCTCCACCTCCGCCGCGAAGTCCCGCATGATTTCGAAGCGGCGGAGTTTCATTGAGGGGGTGAGGTGGCCGGCCTCCTCTGTGAAGTCGACGGGGAGGATGGTGAAGCGGCGGATCGATTCCGGGCGGGAGACCAGTTTGTTGGCCTCCTCCACCGCGCGTTGGATGACCGCCCTCAAGTCGGCGTCTTCCATGAGGAGTTCGGCCGGTACGGGGTGCTTGCCCTGCATCTGGCGCCAGTGGGTGAGGCCCGCCTGGTCGAGGGTGATCAGGGCCGAGATGTAGGGGCGGCCGTCGCCCAGGACCATCGCCTGGGAGATCAGGGGGTGGGCCCGCAGCCAGTTCTCCATGGGCGCCGGGGCCACGCTCTTGCCGCCCGCCGTGATCAGGATCTCCTTCTTGCGGCCGGTGATCGTCAGATAGCCCTCGTCGTCCAGGGAGCCGATGTCACCGGTCGCGAGCCAGCCGTCCGGGGCCGCCGGGACGACGCCGCCCGCGCTCGGGTCCCAGTAGCCGCGCAGGATGTTCTCGCCCGCCAGCTCCACCTCGCCGTCGGCGGCGATCCGGACCCGGGAGCCGGGGATGGGCCAACCCACCGTCCCCACCCGGGGTTTGAGCGGTGGCGTGACCGTGGCCGCGCCCGTGGACTCGGTCAGGCCGTACCCCTCGTAGATCTCGATGCCCGCCCCGGCGAAGAACCCGGCGAGCGGCCGGCCGAGGGGTGAGCCGCCGCAGATCATGTAACGGACCCTGCCGCCCATGGCGTTGCGGATACGGCGGTACACCAGGGGGTCGTAGAAGGTGCGCGCGGTGCGCAGCGCACGGCTGGGGCCGTGCCCGGTGCCGTGCCGCTGGTCCTCCACCGCCTCGCTGAACCGGCGGGCCACGTTCACCGCGCGGTCGAAGGACGAGAGCCGCTTGCCCATCTCGGCCCTCGCGCGGGCCGTGTTGAAGACCTTCTCCAGCATGTACGGGATGGCGAGCAGGCAGGTGGGCTTGAACTCCGCCAAGTCCCCCAGCAGGTCTTCGGACTTGAGGCTCGGGGCGTGGCCGAGCCGCACCCGCGCCCGGAGGCACGCGATGGCCACCATCCGGCCGAAGACGTGCGACATCGGCAGGAACAGCAGCACCGACGCCTCCTCCTTCGTCCGGTCCCGGAAGACGGGGTAGAGGAGTTCGATGGCGTTGTCGACCTCGGCGAAGAAGTTGCCGTGCGTGAGCGCGCAGCCCTTCGGGCGGCCGGTCGTGCCCGAGGTGTAGATGAGGGTGGCGAGCGTGTCGGGCCCCAACACCCCACGCCGTACGGCGACTTCCTGGTCCGGCACGTCCTTGCCCAGCTCCGCGAGCCGCTCGACATGCCCCTTCTCGAAGACCCACATGTGCTGGAGGTCGGGGATGCGGTCGCGCTCCGGGCCGAGGGCGGCGGCCTGGGCGACCGTCTCCGCGGCGAGGGCCACGGCGCCGGAGTCCTGGAGGATCCAGCGGACCTGGAAGGCGGAGGACGTCGGGTAGATAGGGACGGTGACGAGACCGGCCGCCCACGCGGCGAAGTCCATGAGCGTCCACTCGTACGTCGTCCGCGCCATGATGGCCAGCCGGTCGCCCGGCATCAGGCCCTCGGCGATCAGCCCCTTGGCCACCGCGAGCACCTGCTCGGCGAACTCGGCCGCCGTCAGATGCGCCCAACTCCCGTCGGGCGTACGGCGGCTGAGGACCGTCGCCGCGGGCGCCTGGTCCGCGTTGTCGAACGGAATGTCCGCGAGCGAGCCGTAGGTCACAGACGTCACGATCGCCGGCACGGACACCTCGCGCACGGCCCCGTCCAACCGCCGTATCTCGGGCTCCACCAGGAGGGGTTCGCCGTCGTAGCCGACGGCGGACACGGGCAGTGGCGAGGACGGGGTAGAGGGCGGGAACGACGAGGACACGGGCGGCTCCTGTGGCGTGCAGCGGCCTTCCGGGGCGCACCTCCGGTGGCGTTCGCCACGGGTGTACGACGACGGCGGTTACCGCTGGTTAGGAACCGGATCGTACGGCTCGCACGTGTGGGGTTCGTGCGGGTTCGGGGGTGATGGGGCGGCGGGGGTGTGCAAGCTCAGGCGTCATACAGGTTACCGATGCGTCAACTTGCCCTGTCCTGAGCGTTTTTCACGTTAGCACCCGCCCCATGCGCCTTCCTAGGCCTTCTTCACACCTTCTACTCATCGGCACCTATGGGCGTTAGGAGGCTTACCTCCGGTAACCTGACTCCGGAGTAAGTACGGTACCGAGGTGGGAGTTGACCATGGCCGACCGTTCCCTTCGCACCCTCGACCGGTCCCCGGCCCTGTCGGCGACGACGCCCTCCCCGTCACCTATCCGCACGTCCTCGGCTTCCCCCTGGCCATGCGCCTGATGACCGACCGCAGCTTTCCGCTGCCGCTGCTGGGGCTGGTGCACACGTCGGTGGAGATCGTCCGCCGGCGGCCGCTGGCTGCCACCGGGCTGTACGAACTCTCCGTGTACGTCGATGAGTTGGCGGCTCATCGGCGGGGGACGGAGGCGGCGGTGCAGACGGAGGTGCGGGAGGGGGAGGAGTTGGTGTGGGAGTCGCGGAGTACGTATTTGGCTCGGCATCGGAGCGGCGTGGCCGGCGGGGCGCTGGACTCTCGCGGTGAGCATGAGGCGTTGCCTCTTGTTGCCGAGTGGCGGCTTGGTGGGGATGTCGGTCGGCGGTACGCCGCCGCGTCCGGTGACCGGAACCCGATCCACCTGAATGCGGTCGCCGCGCGGCTGTTCGGGTTTCGGCGGGCGATTGCTCATGGCATGTGGACCGTTGCGCGGTGCCTTGCCGCCCATGGTGCGCCTGAATCGGCTCTGGTTCGGGGGGAGTTCAGGGCGCCTGTGTTGTTGCCGGGGGCGGTGGGCTATGGGGCGGACGGGTTTGGGAGCTTTGAGTTGCGGGGTGGGGGGCGGGTGCATTTGCTGGGGGAGGTTCGGGCTGTGTGAGGGGTTGTTTGGAGCGGTGCTGCGCCGTCGTGGCTGGTCGCGCAGTTCCCCGCGCCCCTTGGAGGGGCCTGCGGCCCCATCAAGGGCGGCTAGGCCTCCGTGTGGGAAGTCTCGGTCGGGGGTGTCCACGGGGTGCCTGCCATCAGGCTGTTCAGGCCCGACCAGGCGAAGTTCATCAGGGTTGTCGCTGCCTGTTTGGCGGTGACGCCAGGGGTTGCGTTGGCCCAGGCTGCCAGGGACTCGGCGGCGCCTACCAGGGCCTCGGCCAGGCCGGCGACCTCTCGTTCCGGGAGGGAAGGGTCGCGGTGGGCCTCGCGGGCCGCGATCACGATCAGCTGCGTGACGAACGCGACGATCTCCTCGCGCATCACGGTGACCTCGGCCGCGAACGGCTCGCCGTGGGTGCGGGCCTGGAGGTGCAGTACCGACCAGCCGTCCGGGTTCTGGGCGGTGTGCGTGAAGAACGCCCGCAGGCCGTCCCAGAGTTGACGGTCGGCGGGGAGCGCCGGTTCGACGCCGCTGCGGACGGCCTCGGTGAGTCTCCTCGCCTCGCGCCGGATGCAGGCGGTGAAGAGCTCTTCCTTCGAGTTCAGATACAGATAGACCAACGGCTTGGAGACACCGGCGAGTTCGGCGATCTCGTCCATCGACGCGGCCATGTAGCCACGCTGCCCGAAGGTCCGTACGGCGGCGTCCAGCATCTGCTGCTCACGGACGGCACGCGGCATCCGTTTGTTCTTCACAGCACCCATGAGGGCAAGGGTAGTTGTGGCGTGGGTCAGGAGGGCTGGCCCTGGGTCTGAGTCTGGGCCTGGGCGCGGGCGACCTCGTCGACCGCCTCGTCCTCCTGGCTGCGGTTCGCGTCCAGGTTGGCCTTGACGCGGTCCACCTTCTCGACGATCTGCACCGACGCCCGGTCCCGCTCCTTGCGGAGCACCACGAAGCTGATCGGCGCGGAGATCACGAGGGAGAGCAGGATGACCCACATGCCGTTGGAGCTGCCCAGGCCGCGCGGAGCGATACCGGAGTAGACGGCGCCCCAGACGACCAGCAGACAGGCCACCAGGATCCCGAAGCGCATCAGCGTGTAGCGGAGCATCTCAATCCACTCTTCTTCCGGTCCGAACATTGCCAATAACGGGCGTCATCCAGTGAAACACGCCCAGGTCACGATCTTGCAGTGGGGTACTCGGCGGAGTACCCAGCAGAGCCCTCAGTGCAGCGGCAGCAGCATCGTGACGTCGTCGCGGTCGTCCCCCGGGGCGACCCGTATCGCACCGGGCACGCGACCGACCTCCTTGTAGCCGCAGGAGCCGTAGAAGCGCTCCAGGCCCAGTCCGCCCCGGCAGCCGAGCCGTATCGCCTCGATACCGTCGAGCCCACGGGCGGCGTCGGCGACGGCCGCCATCAGGTCGCGGCCGTATCCCTTGCCCTGGTGCTCTGGGTGGACCATCACCGTGTAGACCGACAGCCAGTGTGTCCGCAGGCGGTGGGCGTTGAAGCTGAGGAACGCAGTCGCAGCGACCCGCCCCTCCTCGTCGTGCCCGACGAGCAGCCGGGCGGCGCCCGCGGCGAGGTTCACGAACTGTCTCACCAACTCCGGCCGTATCTCGTCACGCGTGACAGGCGCCACGAAGCCGACGGCGCCGCCGGCGTTGGTGACATCGGTCCAGAGGTCGAGGATGCCGTCGCGGAGGAGGGTGTCGATGGCGGGGTCGAGGGTGAAGGTAAGAGCCACATGGCAATAGTAACCATTACCCTTGGTCTTCTTTCGCCCCCGCCGCCCCTACCCGTCCCATCCCTGGGGGCGCCTGGGGAGAGCTGGGGCGCAGCCCCGCTCTCCCCAGGGGCGCGGGGAACTGCGCGACCAGCCCCCACCGGACCCGCGGCCGAAAACCTCCCGCAGACTCAGACCCGCATCGGCTGCGGCGACTCCCGACGAGCCGGATCCGGCCCCTCGTACTCCCGAATGATCTCGTACCGCGTGTTGCGCTCCACCGGCCGGAACCCGGCGTCCCGGATCAGGTCCAGCAGATCCTCACGCGTCAGCTTGTTCGGCGTGCCGTAGTTGTCGGCGTCATGCGTGATCTTGTACTCGACGACCGAGCCGTCCATGTCGTCGGCGCCGTGCTGCAACGCCAGCTGCGCGGTCTGGACGCCGTGCATGACCCAGAAGACCTTGACGTGCGGGACGTTGTCGAACAGCAGCCTCGACACCGCGAAGGTCTTGAGCGCCTCCGCGCCAGTCGCCATCTGCGTACGGGCCTGGAGCCTGTTCCGTACCTTGCCGTCCTTCATGTCGACGAAGTCGTGCTGGTAGCGGAGCGGGATGAAGACCTGGAAGCCGTTCGTCTCGTCCTGCAACTCACGGAGCCGGAGCACGTGGTCGACGCGGTGGCGGGGCTCCTCGATGTGGCCGTACAGCATGGTGCACGGGGTCTTCAGCCCCTTCTCGTGCGCCAGGCGGTGGATCCGCGACCAGTCCTCCCAGTGGGTGCGGTGGTCGACGATGTGCTGCCGGACCTCCCAGTCGAAGATCTCGGCGCCACCGCCGGTCAGCGACTCCAGACCCGCGTCGATCAGCTCGTCGAGGATCTCCGACGCCGACAGCCCGCTGATCGTCTCGAAGTGGTGGATCTCCGTGGCCGTGAACGCCTTGAGCGAGACGTCCGGCAGTGCGGCCTTCAGCTCGCGCAGGGAGCGCGGGTAGTACCGCCACGGCAGACTCGGGTGCAGCCCGTTGACGATGTGCAGCTCGGTGAGGTTCTCGCCCTCCATCGCCTTGGCGAGCTTCACCGCCTCCTCGATGCGCATCGTGTACGCGTCCTTCTCGCCCGGCTTGCGCTGGAACGAGCAGTAGGCGCAGGAGGCGGTGCACACGTTGGTCATGTTGAGATGCCGGTTGACGTTGAAGTGGACGACGTCACCGTTCTTCCGCGTCCGCACCTCGTGCGCCAGCCCGCCGAGCCAGGCCAGATCGTCCGACTCGTAGAGCGCGATGCCGTCCTCGCGGGTCAGCCGCTCACCGGCCCTGACCTTCTGCTCCAGCTCGCGCTTGAGTCCGACGTCCATACCGACCCACACCCTTCTCCGGCAACCCGACAATCCGCCAACACGCCCAACCGTACGACCAGCCCGCTCAGACCTCTTCGGGCAGGTCTCCGACCCTGTTCTCCCACTTCGTGGAGAGGACGACGGTCGTACGGGTCCTGGAGACGCCCTGGATCCCGCTGAGCCGCCGGATGGTCTTCTCCAGACCGTCGACGTCACTCGCCCGCACCTTGAGCATGAACGAGTCGTCGCCCGCGATGAACCAGCAGTCCTCGATCTCCCCGAGGTCCCGGAGCCTGCGCGCCACGTCCTCGTGGTCGGCCGCGTCGGACAGCGAGATTCCGATGAGCGCGATGACTCCGAGGCCGAGCGAGGCGGAGTCGACGGTGGCGCGGTACCCGGTGATGACACCGGCCGCCTCCAGCCGGTTGATGCGGTCGGTGACACTGGGTCCCGACAGACCGACGAGGCGCCCCAGCTCGGCGTAAGAGGCCCGGCCGTTCTCCCTCAGGGCCTGGATGAGCTGCCTGTCCACCGCGTCCATGCGATCGAGCCTTCCGATGAAGAATCTTGAAGTTTGCCGATGTTGCTGAAACCGCTGAAAGTACTGGTCGTGCTGATGGTGCTGACGGTGCTCGAAGTGATGAGCGGCACCGCGGATTACTGATACGGCCCAGGACTCAGCCGTTATCAGGACGGGACGTACGCGACGACGCCCCGCCGCCGAGTTCGCCCTCCCACCGGCGGTACAGCCCGTGCGGGACGCCCGCCGCGTCGAGCACGCGCCCGGCGACGAAGTCGACCAGGTCCTGGATGTGGGTGGCGCCGGCGTAGAAGGCGGGCGAGGCCGGTACGACGCTCGCGCCGGCGTCGTCCAGCGTCACCAGGTGCCGCAGCGTCTGCCCGTTGAGCGGGGACTCCCGTACGGCGACGACGAGCGTGCGCCGCTCCTTGAGGGTCACACTGGCCGCCCGTTGCAACAGATCCTTGGACAGCCCGAGCGCGACCCCGGCCACGCAGGCGGTGGACGCGGGCACGATCAGCATCCCCTTGGTGGCGTACGACCCGGAGGACGGCCCCGCGGCGAGGTCACCGGCAGCCCAGTGCCGTACGCCGCCGAGGTCCACATCGAACGTACCCGGCTTGCCGTCGGCGCCCCGGGTCAGCCATTCGCGCAGGTCGTCCTGCCAGTGGGCGTCCCGGAAGGAGATCCCGGTCTCGTCGAGCAGCGTCAGCCGGGAGGCCCGGGACACGACGAGGTCGACGCTCTCGCCCGCGTCGAGGAGGCCACGCAGGACGGCAGCGGCGTATGGCGTGCCGGAGGCGCCGGACACCCCCACGATCCAAGGCGCGCGCGGCGTCTCTCCTGGCTTGAGTGGGTTCACGGGTCCGAGCTTATCCGGCATCGTGGGGTGGGAACCGGGGGAGGGCGCTCGGGCGTTCCCTGGAAGGGACGAGTTGATTCGTCCGTGATGGGCGGGACGGGGGTCTGCCATGTGGGAGAAGTGGAATCCGGCGGGAACGGGCCGGTCCGGTGCGGGCCCTGACCTGCCCGGCGGCCGTCTTTCCGACACCCGCCCGTCCGGCGGTGACCGCGCGAAGGCCGCCGCCAAGCTGATGCTCGCCTGGGTGGCGCTGCTGTGGCTGCTGGAGGCCGTCGACGCGGTGAGCGGCCATGCGCTGGACGGCCTGGGCATCACACCCCGTACGGCCTCCGAGCTGGTCGATGTCGTCCCGGCGTCCTTCATCCACTTCGGCTTCGCCCATGTGGCCGCCAACAGCGTCCCGCTGCTGGTCCTCGGCTTCCTCGCGGCCCTGGGCGGCCTGCGCCGGTTCGCCGTGGTCTGCGCGGTGATCATCGTCGTCGGCGGACTGGGCGTGTGGCTCATAGCCCCGGCACACACCAACACGGCGGGCGCCTCCGGCCTGATCTTCGGCCTCTTCGGCTACTTGCTGGTGACGGGCTTCGTGGAGCGCCGACCACTGGGCATCGTGGTCGGTCTGCTCGTGGCGGCCGTCTGGGGCACAACTTTCCTGGCGGGCCTGGCTCCGACCCAGACGGGGGTCAGCTGGCAGGGGCATTTGATCGGGCTGATAGCGGGGGTGGGGGCGGCGGTTGTGTTTCGGCGGCGGGGGGCTTCGGCGGGAGGCGCTACGGGCCTTCCGGCGCTACGGCACCCGGGAGGCGGCGGAGCTGCGCGCGCTGCTCGGCGAACCCGCCGTACACGCGGCGCGTGAACCCGAGTAGGCAGCGCGCAGGCCAACCGTTACGGCGTGAGGCCCCGGACCAGCAGGTCCAGCAGCGCACACACGAAAAGAGCGATCCCGATGAACCCGTTGACGCTGAAGAACGCTCTGTTGAGCCGCGACAGGTCGGTCGGCTTGACGATGTTGTGCTCGTACAGGAACGCGCCCGCGACGATCACCAGGCCGACCCAGAGGAACGTACCGGCGTCGGTGGCGACCGCGTACCAGGCCAGGAGTGTCATGGTGACGGTGTGGCAGGCGCGCGCGCCCCACACCGCCGCCGGGATGCCGAAGCGCGCGGGCACCGACATCACGCCGGTCTCGCGGTCCGTCTCGACGTCCTGGCAGGCGTAGATCAGGTCGAAGCCGCCGATCCAGATGCCGACGGCGAGGCCGAGGATGACCGCGTCCCAGGACCACTCCCCCGTGATCGCCAGCCAGCCGCCGACCGGGCCCATGGCCTGGGCGAGACCCAGTATGGCCTGCGGGAAGTTCGTGAACCGCTTGCCGTACGGGTACACGACCATCGGGATCACGGCGACGGGGGCGAGGGCCAGGCAGAGGGGGTTCAGGAGGGCCGCCGAGCCCAGGAAGATCACGACGGCGATCAGCGCGCCGGTCCAGGCGTGCTTCACCGACATCGCGCCGGTCACCAGCTCGCGGTGGGCCGTACGCGGGTTACGGGCGTCGATCTCGCGGTCGATGATCCGGTTGACGGCCATCGCGAACGTCCGCAGGCCGACCATGCAGATCGTGACGAGCAGCAGCCTGCCCCAGTGGATGTTCTTGTCCGCCTGGAACATCGCCGTGAGCGCGGCGATGTAGGCGAAGGGCAGCGCGAAGATCGAGTGCTCGATCATGACCAGGCGCAGGAACGCTTTGGTCCGGCCCGGCTGGGGCAGTGCAGCGGATGCAGAAGCAGAACTCACAGTCCGTATTCCTTCCAGCGTCTGTCGACCGTCGCCGCCGTCTCCGGGTCGGACACCACCATCTCCGGCCAGCCGCCGTCCCGTGTATAGCCCTCCTCGGGCCATTTCCGGGTCGCGTCGATGCCCGCCTTGCCGCCCCAGAACTGCTGGTAGGAGGCGTGGTCGAGGTGGTCGACGGGGCCTTCGGCCACCGTCAGGTCGCGGGCGTAGTCGGTGTTTCCGAGGGCCCGCCAGGCGACTTCGTGCAGGTCGTGGACGTCGCAGTCCGAGTCGACGACCACGATGAGCTTGGTCAGGGACATCATGTGGGCGCCCCAGACCGCGTGCATGACCTTCTGTGCGTGCTTCGGGTACTTCTTGTCGATCGCGACGATCGCGCAGTTGTGGAAGCCGCCCGCCTCGGGGAGGTGGTAGTCCACGATGTCCGGGACGATGATCTTCAGGAGCGGGAGGAAGAAGCGCTCCGTGGCCCGGCCCAGCGGGCCGTCCTCCGTCGGCGGCCTGCCGACGACGATCGACTGGAGCAGCGGTCGCCGCCGCATGGTCACGCAGTCGATGGTGAGCGCCGGGAAAGGCTCCTGCGGGGTGTAGAAACCCGTGTGGTCACCGAACGGACCCTCAGGCAGCATCTCCCCCGGTTCCAGCCAGCCCTCCAGCACGACCTCCGCCTGCGCCGGCACCTGCAGGGGCACCGTCTTGCAGTCGACCATCTCGATCCGCTTGCCCGCGATGAACCCGGCGAACAGATATTCGTCGATGTCACCGGGGAGGGGTGCGGTGGACGCGTACGTCACGGCGGGCGGACACCCGAACGCGATGGCGACCGGCAGCCGCTCGCCCTTGCGCGCGGCGACCTGGTAGTGGTTCCGGCTGTCCTTGTGGATCTGCCAGTGCATACCGATCGTGCGCTTGTCGTGCCGCTGGAGGCGGTAGAGCCCGAGGTTGCGTACGCCGTTCTCCGGGTCCTTGGTGTGCGTCAGCCCCAGGTTGAAGAAGGAGCCGCCGTCCTGCGGCCACGTGAACAGGGCGGGCAGTCGGTCGAGGTCCACCTCGTCGCCCTTGAGGACGACCTCCTGCACCGGCGCGTTGTCGGACTTCACCTTCTTCGGCGGTACGTGCGTCATCGCGCCGAGCTTGCCAAAGGCCTCGCGCACGCCCACGAACCCGTGCGGCAGCTCGGGCTTCAGCAGCCCGCCGATCTTGTCGCTGATGTCCTCGTACGACGTCAGTCCGAGGGATTTCAGCAGCCTGCGGTCGGTGCCGAACACGTTCATCGCCAGCGGCATCGCCGACCCGCGCACGTTCTCGAAGAGCAGCGCGGGCCCGCCTGCCTTCTGCACCCGGTCGACGATCTCCCCGACCTCCAGGTACGGGTCCACCTCGGCCTTGATGCGCTTGAGGTCACCCTCGCGCTCCAGCGCCCTGAGCAGGGAGCGAAGATCGTCGTAAGCCATGCGTTCCAGTATCCGTTACGGACTACCCTGGACCCGTCAGCGGGGGCCGGACGCGACCGTCAGCGCGCCCGGACAGCGACTCAAGGGGACCGATACATGCTCCGGGTGCTGCTCATCCTGGTGCCTCTCGCACTGAGCATCTACGCGTTCATCGACTGCGTCACCACGCAGGAGAAGGACGTCCGCTTCATGCCCAAGCCCGTATGGGCCCTGCTCATCCTGCTGTTCCCGCTGGTCGGCTCCATCTCCTGGCTGATCATCGGCCGCGACCGCGCCACCTCCCGGCGCATGGGCTCCGCCTCGGGCGGCCAGTGGGTCGCCCCGGACGACAACCCGGAGTTCCTGAAGTCCCTCAAGGACGAGAAGGCCGAGAAATCCGACCCCGCCGAGCCGGTGGAGGACGACGACACCCACCTCCGCGACTGGGAGGCCGACCTGCGCCGCCGCGAGGAGGAACTGAAGCGCAAGGAGAACGGAGAGGAGCCGAAGGACTGATGCCCACGGGGGCTGCCGGCAGCCCCCGTACAAGCTGTACGCCGACGAGCCCCCCGAAGCGGACAATGCGCCCCTGGGCCAGAGGGGACGGGGGCCGGACACTTACCTCGCATGACGACTGCTCCCGCCGGCACCACCAGTCCCCCACCTGCCCCCGCGTACGGCGACAAGGTCATCGCCGTGGAGACGGCGGGCTCGGAACCCATTCCGGACGCCGAACGGCACGGCGGTCCGCTCCAGTTGCTCTGGACCTGGGCCTCGCCGAACATCGAGTTCGCGACCGTCTACATCGGTGTGATCTCGGTCCTCTTCTTCGGGCTGAACTTCTGGCAGGCGTCCGCGGCCCTGCTGCTGGGCACCGCGCTCGGTTCGCTGACGCACGGGATCCTCTCGCTCGACGGGCCCCGGTTCGGCGTACCGCAGATGGCGATCGGCCGGTTCGCCTTCGGGTTCCAGGGGAATCTGCTGCCCGCCGGTGTGAACGCGCTTGTCGCGGGCGTCGGTTGGTTCGCCGTCAACAGTGTGAGCGCCGCTTTCGCGCTCAACACGCTGACCGGACTGCGTCCGCTCCCCTCTCTGTTGCTGGTGGTGGCGGCGGAGATCGTGATCGGCTTCATCGGCCACAACTTCGTCCACGCCTTCGAGAAGTACGCGTTCCCGGCGCTGGCGGTCGTGTTCCTGCTGGCCGGTGTCTGGACGTTCAAGGAGGCGGACCTGGGCGCGCCGGGCGCGGGCGGCGGTATCGGCGGGTTCCTGCTGGCGTTCAGCGCGGCCTGGGGGTACACGGCCGGCTGGAACCCGGGTGCCTCGGACTACTCCCGCTACCTTCCCCGTACGGCCGACCGCTTCCGGACCGTGCTCTACCCGGCGGTGGGCCTGTTCGTGTCCGTCGCCGTCGTGGCGCTGATCGGCGCGGCCTCGGCGACGATCGTCGCTCCCGAGGGCGCGTCCCCGACGGGGGCCTTCACGGGTCATCTCCCGGGCTGGCTCAGCAACTTGGTGCTGCTCGCGATCATCCTGGGCGCGGTCTCGGCGAACGCCATCAACGTCTACTCGTCGGCGATGTCGATCACCTCTCTGGGGTTGCGACTGCCCGTCTGGCTGGGACGGAGCGCGATCGTCGTGCTGTGCGGGCTCGCGGGTACGGCGGCGGCCTGGTCGGCGCTGGAGGACGCGGGGCACGCGTACGAGGCGTTTCTGCTGGTGATCGCCTACTGGGTGGGGCCGTGGCTCGGTGTGGTGCTGGTGGAGCGGTGGCTTCAGGCGCGGACGCCGGTGGAGACGCTGGAAGCGCGGCTGTCCGACCGGTCCTTCGCCAACTGGCCTGGGATCGGCGCCCTGTTGGCGGGCATCGCGGTGTCGGTGCCGCTCTTCTCGAACCAGGAGAAGTACGTGGGCTGGGTGCCGGAACAGTGGCCGGCCTTCGGTGACATCACGTGCCTGGTGGGGTTCGCGGTGAGTGCGGCGCTGTACCGGGTGCTGCGGCGGGCGGACTGAGCTCCGCTCACGAACGGCCGGGCGTACATCCCCCACACGCCCGGCGCGCTTGATCGGTTGTCTCGGTCGAGCGTCTGCCCCGACTGAGCCTCTACCCCAACTGAGCCTCTACCCCAACTGAGCCTCTGCCTCAATTGAGCCTCTGCCTCAACCGAGAGTCATGCGCACGTCATTCTTAGGTCAGGAGCCGCCTCGTCGCGGTTCGAGAACGCGGACCGGAAGGCTCACACACCGCTCAGCATCGGCAGCGACGACAGGTGCTCCTCCGGGACGTCGAAGGCCTGCGTCAGGGTGCTGAGGTGCGGGGCGAGCCGGGTCGTCAGGGTGTTCAGGGTCGCCGGGATCGCGCGGACCTGGTCGGCGGTGAGGGCCTGTTCGGCGAGCAGCAGACCGCTGCGGGCGCTGACCTGGCGGAGCAGGAAGAGCGCGCCGAGGTCCTCCAGGACGGCACGTGTGATCGGGTCGGAGACGCGGGCGCAAGCAGTGAGTAAGGCGTCGGCGGCCTGGCCGACCGCGTACACCTCGACGAGGTTCAGGGCGGCGTCGGACGCGTTGTTCCAGCGGCCGAGGGCGTCGCCGCCGTCTCCGCCGCGCAGGTCGCGCCGGGCGGCGAGGTGCCAGTAGCGCTCGGCGGCGGTGAGGGCACGGCGCAGCAGGCCGGGGTCGGTGAGCGGTTCGTCGCCGGTGGCGGGGACGGGCTCGGGCGCCAGCTCGTGGCCGAAGATCATCTCGGCACCGGCCTTGCACCAGATCGCCAGGTTGTCGCCCTCGGCGGTGATCGCGCCGTCCATGTTGCCGGCCAGGTCGGCGAGCCCGTTCACGAGGAACAGCCCGCGCGCGCCGCACCGTTCCCGGCTCTCGGTCGCTATCTCGCGGGCCTGCCAGGTGACCCACCCCTTGGTGACGGCGACCAGCCGTTCGGCGTCCGCGCGGCCCTCGGGCGTGTGGGTGACCCAGCGTTCGGTGGCCGCCCGGTGGAGGAAGGTCATGGCGTAGGCGGTGGCGGTGTGGTCGAGGAGGCGGGAGTGGTGGCTGCGATGGGCGGCGAGCGGGACGCGCTGCCCGGCGACCGGCCCGGAGATGTGCCGGGTGTAGGAGTACCGGACGGCTATGGCGAGTGCCGTACGGGCCACTCCGAGCCCGCTCGCACTCATGCACAGCTTGCCCGCCGTGACTCTGCTGATGGCGTGGATGAACCGTTTTCGCGGACTGCCGACGGAGCTGACGAGGGATCCGTCGGGCAGGAGCTGTCCGTGGGCACCCTGGATGAGGGCGCTGCGGGGCAGCCGTACCTGGTCGAAGTTGGTGGCGCAGTGGTCCACCGAGGTGCCGATGCGCTCGGGCAGCTGGGTGACGGTGATGCCGGGCAGGGTGCCGTACTCGTCGCTCAGCGGGGTGAGGAAGAGGAAGGCGCCCAGGTACTTGTCGTCGACGATGAGCCGCGCGGCGACCACAGCGGTCTTGGGGCCGCCCGAGGAACTGGTGTTGGGCATGTACTTCTGCGCCCCGGGGTGCGGGGTGTGGAGCACGAACTCGTCGTTCTCCCGGTCGTAGCGGGCTACGGTCTCCAGCGCCGGTACGTCGTTCCCGTGCGCGCGCTCGGTGCACAGGAACGTGCCCATGCGCGTCATGGAGGTGAAGTCCGTCAACTCGCGGGGCGGGGACACCTTGTCGTCGACGACGCTGCCGAGGAAAAGGTTGTAGTGAATCCCGGCCACGGTGACGGTGGCGCCGTCCACCGGGCAGGTCCACTCGTGCAACGCCGCAAGTCCGCGCGGGTCACTGGCGAATTCCTCGGGCGAGGAAACCTCGTCGTTCAGCGCTCGCAGCCGTTCGTAGGCGAGCTGCCAGCGTTGCTGGGTCCCGAGTCCGGGACGGTACCGGAACAGGTCGTTCGAGACCGCCTTGCGCCAGCGGCCGTGGATCTTGTTTCCGTCCGAACCGTCGCGGAAGAGGAGGCTCGTGATGGTGGCTTGATCGAGGACTGGATGGGGTGTGCGTGTCTCGGTGGTCATGATGATCAAGATGCCCATTGTGCTTCTAGGATCAACCAATAGTGACCAGGAGCACTTCAGAAATTGCCGAATATGCGGCATTAATGGACAGGAATCGGCCGAAGTGCGGCAGTGGCGATTAGACCGCCTTCGAACGCCAGATCGACCTTCACGGGGGTCCGGATTTCGCTAACCGGAATCCAGTTCGAGTGAATCGGAACGCGGGATTCCAGAGTGGCCCGTGGTGTCATCGACAGGTTCGTTCGAGGGGCGGAACGGAACGGATCCGGGGCGGATCCACCGCCTCCGGGCCTGTCCGACGCCAGCCGGATACCGGTCGGATGTCGGCCGGAATCCGTATTGCTGATGGGCGTTGCCGGTGAGTGCTGTCGATGGGCGTTGGCGGTGGGCGTTTGCCGACGGGCGTTGTCGGTGGACGTGGGTCGGCGTGGGTGGGCGTTTGCCGGTGGGCGGCTTGTAACGCTTTTCGGATCTCCGTCCAAGAACAGGTGAAGAGCGAAGGCCGCTACGAGCAGGACGCGAAGGAGATGCCAGTGGATGGTGCGGAGGCGGAAAGGTTACGGAGTGGGCCCTCCGATGCCGTCCATGACCCGGCGCTCTTCGAGGCGTTCTACCGGCGTCATGTCGACGCCGTGCTGCGGTTCGTGGCCCGACGGGTCGACGACCCCCACACGGCGGCCGACCTGACGGCCGAGATCTTCCTCGCGGTGCTCGACTCGGCCCACACGTACAAACCGCGCCTGGGCAGCGAGACGGCCTGGCTGTACGGGATCGCGCGCAACGTCGTGTCGTCGGAGCGGCGCCGGGTCGCCCGGGAGGCGGAGCGGGACCGTCGGTTCTCCGGGCGGCGGCTGCTGGAGGCCGACGACATCGCCCGCATCGAGGACAGGCTCGACGCGGAGAGTCCGGGTCGACGCGCACTGGCCGCTCTCGAACGGCTCCCCGAGGGCGAGCGGGCCGTCCTGGAGCTGATCGTGGTGGACCAGCTCACGATCCCGGAGGCGGCGTCCGCGCTGGGCATCCGCCCGGTCACGGCCAGGGTCCGACTGCACCGGGCGCGGAAGGCGCTGCGCGGGGAGGCGGGCCGGAGGGCTGTAGAGACGACGCCGGACACATCACTGCTGTACGTCAGGAAGGGCGAGGCATGAACACGAGGAGGACGTCGTTCGAGGACCGGCTGCTGAAGGAGCTGCAGCGGGAGATCGAGCTGCGGGAGAGCGTGTCGACGGAGGCCGAAACGAGTGAGGGCGGGGCGACCACCTCCGTACGGCGTCTGCTCACCCCCCGCCGGATCTCCCTCGCCGCAGCGGTCTGTGCGGTGGCCGGGCTCGCCGCGGTGGTCGTGCCCGGTTCACCGACCGACTCGGTGGCGTACGCGGTGGAGAGCCACGGGGACGGCAGTGTCACGCTCACCCTCCAGGGCGGGATCGACCTCGATGCCCAGTACGACCTCGCGCGGGAACTGCGCCCGAACGGCATCGTGGTGGACGTGGAGCTGCTCCCGCCCGGGTACACCTGCAAGCCGTGGGGCAAGGCCGCCGCCCTCCGGCTCGTGTCGGTCGGCAAGGACGACATCGTCAGTGCACCCGTCCACTCCTGGACCGTGCCCGTGCGGGTCACCCTGAGCCGGGGGAACGTGCTGGTCTTCGAGAACAGTGAGGGCAGCGCCGAACCGCAGGCGGTACACGCATACGAGATCGACCGGTACACGCTCGACTCCTCCACGACCGAGACCGAGTCCGAGCCCTGCGTCCCCGTGAAGCCCACCCCATGACCGCCCCGCCGAGCCCGTCGCAGGGGCGGGTGGGCCGACTGGGCTGGCTGGACGCCCTGCGGGGCATCGCGGCGCTCGTCGTCGTGTTCGACCACTCGGCGTACTCGTTCCTGCCGGAGTTCCGCCGGGAGCTGGTCCCCGAGTTCAACACCAGCCGGTACGGCATCATGGTGTTCTTCCTGGTCAGCGGCTACATCATCCCGGCGTCGCTCGAACGCCGGGGCAGTGTACGGACGTTCTGGATCGGGCGGGTCTTCCGCATCTACCCCCTGTGCGTGGCGGCCATCGCGACCGTCCTCGTCCTCGGCCTCCTCGGGATCGCGGAGCCGCGTACCGACCTCGGCGCCGCCACCACCGCCCTCGCCCATCTCACCCTGTTCCAGGAGCTGTTGGGCACCCCCAACCTCCTCCTCGTGCTGTGGACGCTCTCCTACGAGATGGCGTTCTACCTCCTGGTCGTCGCCCTCTTCACGGTCCGCCGGCACGAACGGCCGGCGCCGGTCGCCGTCACCCTGGCCGTGCTCGCCGCCGTGAGCGTGGCGACCGGGGTCGTGCTCCCGGTCTCCGCCCTCTCCGACGCGGTCGGCACCGGCACCCTGGTCACGCTCACCGCGATCGCCCTGACGGCAGCCATCTGCTGTACGAGCGCCAGGTCGCCCCGGCTCCAGGTGTTCGGGGGCGGGGTGGGCGCGGCCCTCGCCCTCGTGCTGGTCCTCTTCAACGGCACGGTCCCGGTGTGGGAGGGCCTGGTGATCCTCGCCGTGATGTTCCTCGGCACGGTCGTCCACCGGGCCGAACACGGCCGGAGCAGCTGGTGGTACGCGGCCTGTATGGCCGTCGTGGTCGTCGTCTGCGCCGTGGGGAGCGCGTACGGGCACGGCGACGGGTCCCAGTTCACACGGCGCGGCTGGATCACGGCGTTCCTGCTGGCCGTCCTCACCTTCGGCACCGGACTGGCGCTGCGCCACCGCCGTGTACCGCTCCTGCTGATCGGCCTGGGCACGATCAGCTATTCGGTCTACCTGCTGCACCCACTGCTGCTGATGGCGAGCGACGGCACGATCGGCCGACAGCGGCACAACACTCCCCTGCTCGAAGTGGCCTTCTTCGCCGTCCTGTTGCCGCTGTGCGTACTGAGCTACCGGTACATCGAGGCACCGGGGCAGGCACTGGGCCGGAGGCTGGCGAGACGGCGCCCGAAGAGATCCGGGCAGAGCGGGTCCGCTGCGAGCGGGTCGGGTGCCGACGGCGATCGAATACGTCGGCGCGCGGTGGAGACGGCGACGGCAGGGAGAGGCCGGAGCGATGCCGACGTGCCTCGTCGAGTCCCTGTCGCCGTGAACTACCCTCACGAAAACGGAAGTTGAAACTGAGGCCGAGGCCGATACAGAAGCCGACACCGAAGTCGACACCGAAGCCGACCGGGAGGACCGCAGGGTGAGCCAGGATCACGTCCGGATCGAGGACATCGACACCAGCAGGCCGCACCCTGCCCGGATCTACGACTATCTGCTGGGCGGCAAGGACAACTACGTGGTCGACCAGCAGGCCGGGGAGGCGCTGGCCGCCGCCGCGCCCGAGGTGCGGATCGGGCTGCGGGCCAACCGTGCCTTCATGCGGCGCGCGGTCCGGCACGTGGTCGGCAACGGCGTACGCCAGATCCTCGACATCGGCACCGGCCTGCCCACCTCACCGAATGTGCACGAGGTGGCCCAGGGGCTGGTGCCGGAGGTGCGGGTCGCGTACGTCGACAACGACCCGATCGTGAAGGCACACGCCGACGCGCTGCTCAGCCGCTCGGGCGGCGGGACCAGCACGGCGCTCGCGGATCTGCGCGACCCACGAGCCGTTCTGGAGCACCCGGACGTCCGCCGGATCATCGACTTCGCCGAGCCGGTCGCGCTACTCCTGGTGGCCGTGGTCCACTTCCTCGCCGACGCGGACAAGCCCGGGGAGATCCTCGCCACCCTGCGCGACGCACTGCCGGCCGGCAGCTTCCTGGTCCTCTCGCACGCCACGGGCGACTTCGCGGACCGCACGGACGCCCAGGCCGAGTACAGCAGAAAGGCCACCGCCACCCTGAACCTGCGCCCGCGCGCGGAGGTGGAGCGGTTCTTCGACGGCTTCGAACTGGTCGAACCCGGCCTGACCCAGGTCCCGTTCTGGCGCCCCGACGGCCCGCCGACGGAGGGGTCCGAGGAGATCGGCATCTACGGGGGTGTGGCCCGCAGGACCAGGTGATCCAGAGGGCCTGGGGGGCTTGGCAAATCTGGACAACCGGTTCACGGTGGCGGTTGCCGGTGGTCGAGGACCCTGCGGTTCGTGCTCGACGCGGCGAGTTCGCACTACGGCGGCCCGGCCGCCGCGATCATCTGCGGCGACGCTGCCGCCCCGCGCGACCCCGGTGAACCCCTTCCTGGATTCCGGCCGGTAGCCGGCCTGGAACCCGGTCTGCCGGAACCGCTAGCTTCGAGGGCATGACAATCGAGGACGAAGCCCTTCTGGCCGAGCAGATTGCCTACTACCGGGCCCGCGCCCCCGAGTACGACCGGGTCTACGCCGAGCGCGAGGACCTGCGCCAGCTGCTGACCGAGGTCGACGGCCTCCCGATCACCGGGGACGTCCTGGAGCTGGCCTGCGGAACGGGTCAGTGGACCCGGGTGCTGGCCGCGCGGGCGCGCTCGGTGACCGCGGTCGACTCCTCGCCCGAGGTACTGGAGATCGCCCGGGAACGGGCCGCCTTCGCCAACGTCCGGTTCGCCCCGGCCGACGTGTTCGACTGGCAGCCGCCGCGCCGCTACGACACGGTCTTCTTCGCCTTCTGGCTCTCCCATGTGCCGCTGTCCCGGCTGGGCGCCTTCTGGGACACCGTCGCCTCCGCACTCGCACCGCACGGCAGGGCGGTCTTCGTCGACGAGGGTCCCGCCGAGGTCACACCGGAGGAGGTCGCCTCGAAGGTCCGTCGGCTCGACGACGGACGCCGGTTCCGTATCGAGAAGGTCCTCCACTCCCCGGACACGCTCACCGACCGGCTCGCCGCCCTCGGCTGGTCGGCGGACGTCCGCCCCCGGGGAGACTTCGTCGTCGGAGTCGCCCGCCCGACGCCGATGCCTACGACGGTGCCGTAGGGGCCTCAACTCCCGCACGGTGGCCGGTACTTCCACTGTGGGAAGTACTGGCGCCATTCGGTGCGGGTGATCGTCGGATAGGCCGTGGCGCAGATCCGTTCGGCGACGCGGTCGATGTCGGGGTCCCAGAGGAGGGCGGTCCAGTCCTCGCTGCCGGTGGCGAGGGTGCGGCCGTCGGGGCTGAAGGCGAGGGTGTCCACCGGCTTGGTGTGGGCGGCCAGCAGCACCGGTTCGCGGACCTCGCCGCCGGCTGAAAGCCCGTACAGCCGCACCCTCTTGTCGGCGCTCGCGGCGGCCAGCGTCCGGCCGTTCGGCGCGAAGGCGACGGACATGACGCCGTCGGTGTAGCCGGTGAGACGGTCGTAGGAGAGGGGGTGGCGGGGGTCGTCGATGCTCCACAGTCGTACGGTGCGGTCCTCGCTGCCGGTGGCCAACGTGCGGCCGTCGGGCGTGAAGGCGACCGACTTCACGGCGCCGGTGTGGCCGGTGAGGACCGACAGCCGGGCGGGGTGGCGTCGGCGGGTGACGTTCCAGAGGGTGGCCGTACGGTTCCGGCCGGCCACTGCCAGGGTGCGGCCGTCGGGCGCGAACGCCACGGAGTCGACGGCGCCGGTCAGCCGCAGGGCGGACAGCGGGCGTGGGCTGCGTACGTCGGTGGTGTTCCAGATGCGTACGGTGCCCTGCTCGCCGCCGGTGGCGAGGGTGCGCCCGTCGGGGCTGAAGGCGAGCGTGTTGACGTGATCGATCCGGGCGGGGACCGCGCTGAGGAGCCGGGACGGGGCGTCCGCTCCCGGGGCCCACATCCTGAGGGTGCCGTCGGCGCTGGCGCTGGCGAGAGTGCGGCCGTCGGGGCGGAAGGCGACCGAGTTGACGGGGCCGGTATGGCCGGTGAGCGGGGGGAGTTCGCGTGGGCGGCTCCGGTCGGCGAGGTTCCAGAGGCGTACGACGCGGTCGTAGCTGGCGGTGGCGAGGAGCCGGCCGTCGGGGCTGAAGGCGACGGAGTAGAGCGAGCTGGTGGCGCCGGTCAGGGCAGGGCCGGGCAGATCCCAGAGCCGGGTGCTCTGGTCCTCGCTGCCGCTGGCCAACGTGCGCCCGCCGGGCCCGAAGGCCAGCGCCCGGACGCTCCCGGTGTGCCCGGTGAGCACGGCCGCTTCCCGAACGGACCCGTCATCGTCACCGTTGATGTCCCATCTTCGTACGGTGCCGTCGGTGCCGCCGGTGGCCAGCTGCCGCCCGTCGGGACTGAAGGCGACGGCGTTGACGGCATCGGTGTGCGTGGCGAGCACCTGCGTCTGCCGGGGTCGAGTGGCCTGCCCCACGTCCCAGAGCCGCGCGGTGAAGTCGGCGCCGCCGGTGGCGAGTTGACGTCCGTCGGGGGCGAACGCCATCGCGTTCACGGGGCCGGTGTGGGCGGTGGGGGTGGCTTGGGAGGCGGGGGAAGGTTGGGGTGTGGGGGCAGGTTGGGGTGTGGGGGCGGTCTGGTCGGCCCAGTCGGCTCCGCCTGCCTCGCCGGGCAGGCCCGTCCGTCCCGGTGTCGTCGACAGTCGGCGTAGGCGTGGTTGTCCGCTCGACTCCGCCAGCTCCCACAGACGTACCGCGCCGTCTTCGTGCCCCGTGGCCAGGGTGCGGCCGTCCCGGTGGAACGCGGCGGCGGTGATGTCGGGGCCCGCGTCCAAGGTCGCAAGGGTGTGCGGGCTGCGGGGGTTCGACAGTTGCCAGACCCGGATTCCGTCGCGGGCGGCGGTGGTGAGGGTGAGCGTGTGGCTGCGGCCTTCGGGGGCGAATCCCAGCCCCACCACCGGACCGGCGCCGCCCGGCAGGCGGGTCGCGAGCCGGGGGTGTCGTACGTCGCCGATGTCCCACAGCCCTACCGTGCCCTCCTCGCCCCCGGCTGCCAGCAGCCGCCCGTCGGGGCTGACGGCGACCGTGCGTACGGTGCCGCCGACGCGGCCCAGGGTGACCGGCTCGGCCGGTCTGTGCGGGTCGGGCACGCCCTGTAATCGCACGGTCCCGTCGGCGTCGCCGGTGACCAGGACGCGGCCGTCGGGTCTGAACGCCAGTGCGGTGACGGCACCCTGACGGCCCGTCAACTGAGTTGCGTACGGGGTCGCGAAGGTGCTGAGTACGCTGCCGCGCGCCTCGGGGGTGGGCGACAAACGGTAGGCGGCCAGGCTGAGTTGGGCGGCCAGGGCCGGGTTGACTCCGCGCAGTGCGGCCGCCCGTTCGGCGGCCCGCTGCGAACCGACGACGTCGCGCTGCTGGTCCGCCGCCCGCTGTGCCCGTACCGCCAGTGCCGCTGTCGTCGTGGTCAGCACGAGCAGGACGCTCAGCAGCCCCACGCCCAGGCGCCGGAACCGGGCCCGGCGCCGTACCGCCGCGTGCTCCGCCGCCCGGGCGGCCAGACCTGCGTCGAGGAACTCCCGCTCCGGTACGGACATCGTCGTACGGTCGAGTCCGGCGGCCAGGGCGAGACGGGTACCTCGGTACAGCGCTCCGGGTTCGCGTCCGAGCGCCTCCCAGGTCTGGGCCGCGTCGGTGAGACGACGCGCGGTCCGGGTGGCCTCACGGTCCTCGGTCAGCCAGCCGTGCAGCCGGGGCCAGCATCGGATCAGCGCTTCGTGGGCCAGCTCCACGCGGTCGCGGTCCAGGGTGAGGAGGCGTGCGCGCGCTGCCAGGTCGAGTACGGCACGGATCTCGCCGACGCAGGGGTCGGCACCGGTGCCAGTGCCAGTGCCAACATCACGACCTGCACTGGCGCCACCACCAGCACCGGTGTCACCGCCGCGACCGGCGCTGGTACCGCCGCCACGACCGGCACCACCAGCGCCAACCCTGCCTCCGCCGCCACGACCGGCACCACCAGCGCCAGCCCTGCCTCCGCCGCCACTCGCACCAGCCCCATCTCCGCCCCCGCCCCCGCCCCCGCCTTCACCCTCGCCACCGGCCCGATTGCCGTCACCGACCCCGCCGCCCTCACCCGCTCCCGCCGCCCCCGCCGCCCCGGTCGGCCCAGCCAACCCGTCCAGCTCCTCCAACCGCGCCGGGCGCCGGGTGTCCTCCGTGCCGTCCCCCAGCGCCGTCAGCCGTACGAACACCTGGCGGGCCAACTGCTGCCGCCCCGGGGCCAGTTCCTGGTAGAACTCCTCGGCCGTGCGCGCCAGGGCGCCCTCCAGGCCGCCCGCCGCCTCGAACGCGTCCCGGGTCAGCGCGTTGCCGCGTCGGCGCCGCCAGGTCTGGAGCAGGGCGTGGGACAGGAGGGGCAGTACGCCCGCCTGGCCGTGGGCCTGTGCGATGAGGGTCGTCAGGAGGGCGCCCTCGATGGTCAGTCCGGCCCGTTGCGCGGGCTGCACCACGGCACGGCGCAGCTCGTCCAGGCTCATCGGCCCGACCGGTACCTGCGCGTCGCGCATCGCCTCGACCAGGGGCGCGTGGTGGGTGCAGTGGGCGTAGAAGTCGGCGCGGGCTCCCAGGGCGACGCGGCATCGGCCACTGGCATCCGAGGTGGCGGAGACGAGCGCCTCGATGAAACGGTCGCGCTCGGCGGTGTCCTGGCAGAGGGTGAACGTCTCCTCGAACTGGTCTACCACCAGCACGAGTTCGCCGTCGGCCGCACCGGGCCGCAGCGCGGTGATCTGCCGTACCAGGCGCCCCAGGTTCTCCGGGTTCTCCCTCAACTCCCCGTACAGCGCACCCGGCATGAGACCCGCCATCGCCCCGAGCCGTACGGCGCACTCCTCCAACGGCCGTGCCCCCGGCGTCAGTACGACCACCGTCGTCGCGGCGGCGGCCTCAAGACGCGGGACCAGCCCGGCCCGCAGCAACGACGACTTGCCCGAGCCCGAGGCCCCGATCACCACCACGAACCGCTGCCGCTCCAGCCGCCCGACCAACTCCTCCAGCAGCCGCTCCCGCCCGAAGAACCACTCCGAGTCCTCCTCCCGGAACGACCGCAGTCCGGCGTACGGAGGAGGCTGGTCGTCCTCCTCCGCCGGGCCGGAAGCCGGATACTCCTCGCCGAGAAGCACCGCCGCCTCGCGCCAGAGCTGCTCCCATTCCTCGACGTCCCCGTCGCAGGCCCGCACGTACGCCAGCGTCACCGCCAGTGTCGGCAGCCGCTGCCCGGAGGCGGCTGAGGACAGCGTCGAGATCGAATAGTGCGCCTGCTCCGCCAGTCTCCGGTACGGCGGATTCCCCGCCTTCCGTCTCAACTGCCGCAGTCCTGCGGCGAATTCGACTAACGGACCGTCCCCCGCGTCCAGCGGTCGCTCCCTGCGCGGCATCGCCGCACCTCCCCGATGGTCCCCGCAGCTCCTCGTGACTCCCCGTTCCCCCGTGTCACGGCTCGCGCGGCGCGTCGCATTTTTCAGGACTTGTTTGTTCGACACCAGGCTTCGAACACGAACAACGCGCGAGCCGCCACATGTGGAGGTGTGGAGTACACCTTCTTCCAGTTCTTCCAGTTCTTCCAGCGCAATCGTGGCGCCGCGTGGTGCCATGTGACGCCAAGTGGTGCCACTCGACACCACCAACACTTGCCTAGGTGCCACATCGGTGCCACAATGGCGTCATGGACCTCACACCGTACGTCGACTCCCTCCGCCGCGAACTCGCGGTGGCCGCCGAAGCCGGTGGCGACGAAGCCCGCGAGCTGGCCGAGAGGCTGACCGCGCCCCTGCAGTCGGCGACCCGGCTGACCATGCTCAACGTGCTCTCCGCCGCGATGGACGAGATCACCCGTGAACTCGCCCCCGGCTCGGTCGACGTACGGCTGCGCGGCCTCGACCCCGACTTCGTGGTGACGCTGCCGCCCGCCTACGACCGCGCCCCCGAGGAACCGGCCGCACCCGCCGAACCCCTCAGGGCCCCGGCCGACGGCGACGAGGGCGGCATCGCCCGCGTCAACCTGCGACTGCCGGCCCACCTCAAGGCCCGCGCGGAGGAGGCCGCGACCCGCGAGGGCCTGTCGGTCAACGCGTGGCTGGTGCGCGCTGTGTCGGCCGCGGTCGACGGAGGCACCCGGCCACGTACACCGGAGAAGGCCCAGACCGTCGGACAGAGCTTCACCGGCTGGGTGCGCTAACCGCGTTCCCACGCGCACCCCACACCACCGCACCCACATCACCTCACCTCACCTCACCTACATCACCTCACCCACACCACGTCCCACCAGCGGGGACGTCTCCAGGACCCAAGAGGACGGGACAGCCATGCCTTCTTTCGACACTCCCGAAGCGATCTCGGTCACGGCGCGCGTGGAGGCCGGTTCCATCCAGTTCACCGCGGGCGACCGCCTCGACACGGTCGTCGAGGTGCGGCCCCGCGACCCGAAGAAGGACCTGGACGTAAAGGCGGCCGACCAGACCGAGGTCACGTACGCGGGCGGCACACTGACCGTCCGTACGCCCAAGGGCAATCTGCTCGGCCTCGGCCGTACCGGCACGGTCGACGTGACGGTCGACCTGCCCACGGGCTCACGCGTCGACATGACCGGCTCCTGGGCCCAGGTGTTCGGCGAGGGCCGGCTCGGCGAGGTCCGCGTGAAGACCTCGGCCGGCGACGTCCGCCTCGACACGACCGGCCCACTGCACCTGACCGCGGCGCACGGCTCGATCACCGTCGACCGGATCGAGGGCACGGCCGAGATCACCACCAGCTCCGGCAGTCTGCGCGTCGGCCTCGTCGACGGCTCCGCCGTCCTGAGGAACTCGCACGGCACCACGACCGTCGGCGCCGCGACCGGCGAACTGCGGGTGAACGGCTCCAACGGCGACATCGAGATCCGGCGCGCCGAGGACTCCGTCACCGCCACCACCGCCCACGGCACCCTGCGCGTGGACGAAGTGGCCCGTGGCGAGGTCCAGTTGGAGACCGCCTTCGGCGCGATCGACATCGGCGTACGCGAGGGCACGGCCGCCTGGCTCGACGTCAGCTCGACCTCCGGCCAGGTACGCAACACGCTCACCGCGTCCGACAGCCCGGGGCAGACCGAGGACACCGTCAGGATCCGCGCCCGCACCCGGTACGGCAACATCGACGTCCGCCGCGCCAAGGCCTGAGCACCTTCAACACCCCCAACACCCCCAACTCCCGCTTCACTCCCACCACTTCAGCCTTCTCCCAGGAGGGCCACATGCCTTCATCTGTCATGCCCACGTCCAATGCATCCGATACGTCCAGTGCTACCGCCGCCGCCATCTCCACCCTCGGTCTGCGCAAGTCGTACGGCGACAAGACCGTCCTCGACGGCATCGACCTGCGCATCCCCACCGGGTCCGTCTTCGCGCTCCTCGGCCCGAACGGCGCCGGCAAGACCACCGCCGTAAAGATCCTCTCCACCCTCATAACCCCCGACGGCGGACAGGCCCAGGTCGCGGGCCACGACATCGCCACGTCACCGGACGGGGTCCGGGCCGCGATCGGCGTCACCGGCCAGTTCTCCGCCGTGGACGGCCTGATCACCGGCGAGGAGAACATGCTCCTCATGGCCGACCTCCACCACCTGCCCAAGCAGGAAGGGCGGAAGGCCGCCGCCGAGCTGCTGGAGCGGTTCGATCTGACGGAAGCCGCGACCAAGCCCGCCTCCACCTACTCCGGCGGCATGAAGCGCCGCCTCGACCTCGCCATGACCCTCGTCGGCAACCCGCGGATCATCTTCCTCGACGAGCCGACCACCGGCCTCGACCCGCGTTCCCGGCACACCATGTGGCAGATCATCCGCGGGCTGGTCGCGGACGGGGTGACGGTCTTCCTCACCACCCAGTACCTCGAAGAAGCCGACGAACTCGCCGACCGCATCGCGGTGTTGAACGACGGCAAGATCGCCGCCGAGGGCACCGCGGAGGAGCTGAAGCGGCTCATCCCCGGCGGGCACGTCCGCCTCCGGTTCACCGACCCCGACGCCTACCGCTCCGCCGCCACCGCCCTGCGCGAAGTCACCCGCGACGACGAGGCACTCGCCCTCCAGATCCCCAGCGACGGCAGCCAGCGCGAACTGCGGTCCCTGCTCGACTGGTTGGACTCGACCGGCGTCGAGGCGGACGAACTGACCGTGCACACACCGGACTTGGACGACGTGTTCTTCGCCCTGACGGGCCCCGCCGCCCACTCCACCAAGGAGAACGTCCGATGAGTAGTGCCCTCACCCTCGCCGTACGCGACTCGAACACGATGCTGCGCCGCAACCTGCTCCACGTCCGCCGCTACCCGTCGCTCACCCTGAACCTGCTGCTGACACCGGTCATGCTGCTCCTGCTCTTCGTCTACATCTTCGGCGGCGCGATGAGCGCGGGTATGGGCAGTGGCGGGTCGGACCGCTCCGCCTACATCGCGTATCTCGTGCCGGGCATCCTGCTGATGACCATCGGCTCCACCACGATCGGCACGGCCGTGTCCGTCTCCATGGACATGAACGAGGGGATCATCGCCCGCTTCCGTACGATGGCGATCCACCGCGGATCCGTGCTCATCGGGCACGTCGTCGGCAGCGTGTTGCAGGTGCTCGCCAGCCTGGTCCTGGTCGGCGCGGTCGGTGTGGCCATAGGCTTCCGCTCCACCGACGCGACGGCCCTGGAATGGCTGGCCGCGTTCGGACTGCTCGTACTGTTCGCCCTGGCGCTGACCTGGATCGCGGTCGGGATGGGTCTGTCCAGCCCGAACCCCGAGGCGGCCAGCAACACGGCGATGCCGTTGATCTTCCTGCCGCTGATCTCCAGTACGTTCGTGCCGATCGACGCGATGCCGGGCTGGTTCCAGCCGGTCGCGGAGTACCAGCCGTTCACGCCGGCCATCGAGACCCTGCGCGGCCTGCTGCTCGGCACGGAGATCGGCGACAACGGCTGGATCGCCGTCGCCTGGTGCCTGGCGCTGGCCGCGCTCGGCTACTACTGGTCGAAGTCACTGTTCGACCGTGACGCGAAGTAGAAGCAGAAGCAGAAGCAGAAGCAGAAGCAGCGGACGCGGTCGGATGAAACGGCCGCAAAAAAACTTCGGCCGACGATGTCGAGAACCCGCGCCCCGCTCCGTCCCAGGTGTGAACGCGACCAGAATGGGCCGCACCAGCACATCCCAGGAGACACACCATGGCCAAGTACCTGCTGCTCAAGCACTACCGAGGCGCCCCGGCCGCCGTCAACGACGTGCCCATGGACCGGTGGACGCAGGACGAGATCACGGCGCACATCCAGTACATGCGGGACTTCGCGGACCGGCTCGAGAAGACGGGCGAGTTCGTCGACGGTGAGGCGCTGGCCCCCGAGGGGGCGTGGGTCCGGTACGACGGTGAGGGGCGCCCGCCGGTCACCGACGGCCCGTTCGCGGAGACCAAGGACCTGATCGCCGGCTGGATGATCATCGACGTCGACACCTACGACCGTGCCGTCGAACTGGCCGGGGAACTGTCGGCCGCCCCCGGAGCGGGCGGCAAGCCGATCCACGAGTGGCTGGAGGTACGCCCGTTCCTGGCCGCGCCTCCCACCATCCCGGAGTGCCCGCACTAATGACCCCGTCCACCTCATCGAAATCGAACCCGTCGATGAACGAGGCCCTGCTCCGGAGCCTCACCCCGAACGTCCTCGCCGTCCTCGTCCGCCGCGGAGCCGACTTCGCGGCGGCCGAGGACGCCGTACAGGACGCGCTGGTGGAGGCGATCCGCGTCTGGCCGGCCGACCCGCCCCGGGACCCGAAGGGCTGGCTGGTCACGGTGGCGTGGCGCCGGTTCCTGGACGCGACCCGGGCGGACACGGCCCGCCGCAGACGCGAGGACCGCCTGGACGAGGAGCCGACACCGGGCCCCGCCCCGGCCCAGGACGACACACTCCACCTCTACTTCCTCTGCGCCCACCCGTCCCTCACCCCCTCCTCCGCGGTAGCCCTCACGCTCCGCGCGGTCGGCGGGCTCACCACGCGCCAGATCGCCCAGGCCTACCTGGTCCCCGAGGCGACGATGGCGCAGCGCATCAGCCGGGCCAAGCGCACGGTGTCCGGCGTACGGCTGGACCAGCCCGGCGACGTCGCCACCGTGCTGCGCGTCCTCTACCTGGTCTTCAACGAGGGCTACTCCGGCGACATAGACCTGGCCGCCGAGGCCATCCGCCTCACCCGCCAGCTCGCCACCGCGATCGACCACCCCGAGGTTGCGGGCCTGCTGGCCCTGATGCTGCTCCACAACGCGAGGCGCGCGGCCCGGACAACCCCCGACGGGGACCTGGTACCACTGGCGGAACAGGACAGATCCCGCTGGGACACGAAGACGATCGCCGAGGGCGTGGAGATCCTCCAGACCGCCCTCTCCCGAGACCGCCTGGGCGAGTTCCAGGCCCAGGCGGCCATCGCGGCCCTCCACGCGGACGCACAGACCGCCGAGGAGACGGACTGGGTCCAAATCGTGGAGTGGTACGACGAGTTGGCCCGCCTGACGGACAACCCGGTGGTCCTCCTGAACCGCGCGGTGGCGGTAGGCGAGGCGGACGGCCCACGCGCGGGCCTGGCAGCACTGGCGAAACTGGACGCCTCACTCCCCCGCCACACCGCAGCAGCGGCGTACCTCCACGAACGCGACGGCGACACGAAAACGGCAGCCCGCCTGTACGCCGAGGCCGCCCAAAAGGCCCCCAACCTCGCCGAACGCAACCACCTGACCCGCCAGGCGGCCCGCCTCAACGCCGACCGGTGAGCGTCAGTGGGCGTCGCCCTCGGGCTCGGGGCGCGGGAGTTCGTCGAGGTCGAGGGTGAAGGTACGGCCGTCGGCCAGAGGGATGGGAAGTTTGCCCGTGCCGTAGCTGTGGGTGTGCGCTGCGATGTAACCGGTGCCGGTCGGCTGCGTGTGGAGTACGACCT
Organism: Streptomyces sp. GQFP; assembly: GCF_021545335.1. GTDB lineage: Bacteria > Actinomycetota > Actinomycetes > Streptomycetales > Streptomycetaceae > Streptomyces. The sequence continues at coordinate 3,968,355 of NZ_CP089312.1, forward strand.
CGTGGGCGTAGGGGTCCACGACCAGGTAGATCGGGATGCCGTAGCGGCCGTACTTCGCGGTGCAGTCGTCGTAGTCCTTGCGCGCGGAGGAGGTCGAGACGACCTCGGAGATCAGCAGGACGTCCTCGAAGCTGTAGCGCTTGCCTTCCTTGCGGGCGTCTTCACGCAGGATGGCCAGGTCAGGGGCGGAGTTCTCGTCGGCGGGGAAGTCGATGTAGACGTCGGAGGTGACCTTCGCATGACGGCCGAGGGCGTGAGCGGTGTCGATCTGCATCGACTTGATGGTGCTGGAGTGCTCTTCGCTCTGCGGGGTCATGATCACCTTTCCGTCGGCCCCGAACAGGACCGTGTACCCCTTGGGGAACTCGGTGTGCACGATCGCGTCGACACTCATGGCCTGCTCCTTCCCGTGTGCGGTCAGGATACGGCGGACAGCGCCGGGCCGCCGACTCCGGCAGCCCGCGGCCGACCACACCGCAGCCCCACGCACACGACGACCAATACCGCCAGGACGACGGCAGCGGGGTTGACTCACATGCTGCCCCCTCCACCGCCCTGATCCGATCGTCAGCGGGCCGCGAACCCCACGAACGCCGACCATGCGGTGCGGGTTACGACAACCACCGGACCGCCGGGAGCCACCTTGCTGTCACGGACGGGGACGACGCCGGGGAATCCGGGGGCCACTTCGATGCAGTCGCCGCCGTTTGCTCCGCTGTAGCTGCTCTTGATCCAGGTCGCCGCGGTCAGCTGGTGCCTGCCCATGATGCTCGTACCCTTCCATCACGTCGCTGATCAGAGCGGCGGATTCGCGGGCTGACAGAACGTCCGCCCTGAGCACATCATAGGCCTGGAGATGGCGCTGGTAGACGGCCGGATCATCGTTGAAATGGCCACGGTCCAGGGACTCCGAGTACACCCATCGGTGCCCGTCCGGCAGCGTGATCAACGACAGGGCGGTGTCTGGAAGGTCGATGTCCGGGCGGTCCAACGGAGCGACCTGGATACGGACGTTCGGAAGGCGCCCCACGGTCAGCAGGTGCTTGCACTGCCGCCGCATGACGTCCGCGTCCCCCACCATGTTCCGCAGGCAGCTCTCGTCCAGGACGGTGAGATACATCGGACCGTTCTCCACGAAGAAGCGTTGCTGGCGGCTCAGTCGAGCCCGGACCCGCTCTTCCACCTCGTCGGCCTTCGTGAGGCGTCGACCGAACAGCGCCTGCGCGTAGTCCGACGTCTGCAACAGACCTGGCACGACGTGCCCTTGGTACGCGTACAAGGCGACGGCCTCGGCATCCATCTGCGCCCTGCGCTCGAACCAGTCGGGATGCTCGACCTCCGGATACCAGTCCACCTTCTTCCACAACCGAAGCAACACCCCACCCGTACCGAGCAGTTCGTCGCACGTCTTCGCGAACGTGTCCTGCGGGACGCTGATCCCCGCCTCCACCTTCGCCACATGGGACCGGTCGCACGGGATCTGCTGGGCCAGCGCCGCCTGTGTCAGGAACGCGGCCTCGCGGAAGTGGCGCAACACCTCGCCGAACAGGGCGGCGTTGCTGACTCCCGTCCCGGAACCGTCCTCCGCGTTACGTCGCGCCACGCGTCCTCCTCGTGTGCCCTCATGTGCCAGTGCCCCGTTCGCACGCCTCAGGCATTGAACCGGACCGTTCCCCTCAGCCACCCTCGCTACACCCAGAGTAATGACGAACAATGACCTACGTACGGAGTTGGCGCATGACCGACGAACAGCACATCGAGCCGGGGACAACGACGAGCCGGCGGACGGCCATCCACCACTCGGGGCTCAACCTGCTCCCCGCCACGATCTATCCGTCACCTCCCGCCCCCGTCCCGGGCTGCGCCACCTGCGACGAGCTGGCCGAGATGCGGCGCACCGCCCGGACCGAGGCCGACCGCAGCCGCGAGGCCGACGCGAACGTGCTGCTCCGCCGCCACCAGCGGCAGGCGCATCCAGCGGGCGGGGAAGGTACGGAGAAGCCCCGGCGCCGGATCTTCCGGTACGTCCCGTACTCCATCGTCCAGGACGGCTCCGCCGAGCCCGAGTACGAGGCGCGCTGCGTCTCGGGCGACGAGCACGACTGCGGGGCCGTGTCGGGACGGCACGCGGACCCGGCCGAGGTCGAGGAGTGGCAGCGGCTGCACACCCAGGAGACCCGCCACACCCGCTACCGCCGCTGCTTCGCCGACTACTCCGTACTGGAACCGCAGACGTAAGGGGTCGGGCCGCGATGAGTTTCGACCGGGTCGGGAGTCTGTTGTGGTGACCGTCGTAGGAGAAGGTACGTACGGAGGACAACATGACGAACACGCCGAGTGACCCGACCGCCACCGCAGCGGCTCTGCCGGGGCGCCCGCCCGTCGTAGACCTGGCGACCTGGCAGGCCGCCCGCGACGAGCTGCTGGTCCGCGAGAAGGCCCACACCCACGAGGGCGACGCCATCGCCGCGGCCCGCCGCCGACTGCCGATGGTGGAGTTCGACGGGACGGTCGAGGTCGTCGGCCCCGACGGCCCGGTCCCGTTCCTGGACCTGTTCGAGGGCCGCGACGAACTTGTGGTGTACAAACACATGTGGTACGACGGCGCGCCGCACCAGGGCCAGTGCGAGGGCTGCACCACCACGGCCTGGCACCTGAAGGACGCCGTCTACCTCAACGCCCGTGGCGTCTCCTTCGCCGTCGTGACGACGGGCCCGTGGGACGAGGTCGCCTCCTTCGTCGAGTTCATGGGCTACACCCAGCCCTGGTACTCGGTACGCGACGTGGCCGGCCCGGCCGGCGGCGACATGGGCTACCTCACCTCCTACCTGCGCGACGGCGACCGCGTGTTCCTCACCTACTCCACGACGGGCCGTGGCACCGAGCGGGCGAACGGCTCCCTGGGCCTGCTCGACATGACCCCGTACGGCCGCGGCGAGGCCTGGGAGGACAAGCCCGACGGCTGGCCCGAGGGGAACGTCCCTTGCTGGTCCTGGCGCTCGGACGCCGACGGCAACCCCACCTGGGGCCCGACCAGCCGCCCGGTCCCCCAGTGGACCCGCCCGGACGCGACCCCCGTCCAGACCCTCGGCCGCCACGGCCCCCACCACTGACGAACGCCATCAGCGACGAGCCGTGGTCGCCGCCGACCACACCCCGGCCCCCACGCATACGGCGACCCGCACCCCCAGAACGACGATCCCCGGATTGACCCACACCGGCACGAGGTCGTAGTCGGCGTTGCACTTGTTGTGCAGCGGAAACCCCTGCCCCGGCTCCCGCCAGTGCTCGGCGCGGTACTCCTCGTCCACCCACTGACCGACAGAAGCACAGGTCTCGTCGAGCTCATGACCGCCGGAGAACATCCCGACGAAGTACGTCACCCCCAGCAGAAACAAGGAGACAAAGGCCAGAGCCAGCCACGCCAACGGCCGCAACGAGCCCACCCGACGCATCAACTGCCCCTCCCCCAGTAAGCGTTCGAGGCCATCCTCCGTGATCACCGGGCGCCGCCACCAGGGAATCAAGTGCCCCGAAGAAACCCACCCGTCAAAGAGCCACCCGCCTCCGCGACCTGCTCCGGCGTCCCCTCCGCCACCACGAGCCCGCCCCCGGCGCCGCCCTCCGGGCCGAGGTCGACGAGCCAGTCGGAGGCGCGCATGACGTCGAGGTTGTGCTCGATCGTCACGACCGAGTGGCCCGCGTCGACGAGTCGTTGGAGTACGTCGAGCAGGCGGGCGGTGTCGGCGGCGTGCAGGCCTGTGGTCGGCTCGTCGAGGAGGTAGAGGGTACGGCCGGTCGCGCGGCGCCCCAACTCCTTGGCCAGCTTGAGGCGTTGGGCCTCGCCACCGGAGAGGGTGGTGGCCGGCTGGCCGAGGGGGAGGTAGCCGAGGCCCACGTCCGAGAGCCGTTGCAGCCGGGCGGCGACCTGCCGTACGCCCCGGAAGACGGTCAGCGCCTCGTCCACCGTGGCGGCCAGCACCTCGGCGATGTCGTACCCGTCGTAGCGGATCGCCAGTACTTCACTCCGGAAGCGGCGGCCCCGGCAGCCCGGACACCGCACCTCCACCGCGGGCAGGAAGTGCATGTGCACGGCGAGCACACCGGCGCCCTCGCACCGCTCGCAGCGCCCGCCCGGCACGTTGAAGGAGAAGGAGGCGGGAGTCAGCCCCCTGGACCTTGCCGTGTCCTGCGCGGCGAAGAGCTCTCTCACCGGCGTGAAGACATCCGCGTACGTCGCCGCGTTCGACCGCGGCAGGCGGCTGATCGGCTCCTGGTCGATCGTGACGACCTTGTCGAGATGCTCCCAGCCGTCGATACCGTCATGTTCCCCCGGCGACAACACCCGTGCTGAGTCGAGGCGTTGATGTGCCGCCCGCCCCAACACATCCAATATCAGCGTCGACTTGCCCGACCCCGAAGGCCCGGTGACCGTCACCAGCCGCCCGAGCGGAATCCGTACGGTGACGTCCCGGAGGTTGTGGGCACGAGCCCCTCGGATCACCAACTCCGCATCCGTATCCGTCGAAGGACGTTCCTTTCGTACGGGGTGCTGGAGCCGCCCCGACAGATACGCCCCGGTGACCGATCCCTCCGTCGCCGCCACCTCCTCCGGCGTACCCTCCGCGACAACCCGGCCGCCGTCCCGGCCCGCGCCCGGACCGATGTCGACGACGTGATCGGCGGCCCACAGCACATCCAGGTCGTGCTCGATGACGAGGACCGTGTTGCCCAGGTCGCGCAGGCGGCGCAGTACGTCGACGAGGCGGGCGGTGTCGGCGGGGTGCAGTCCGATGGTCGGCTCGTCGAGGACGTACAGCATGCCGGTGAGGCCGGAGCCGAGCAGCGCGGCCAGGCGCAGCCGCTGGGACTCCCCGGCGGAGAGGCTGGTGCTCGACTGGTCGAGGGTCAGATAGCCGACCCCGGTGTCGACGAGCCGCCGTACCCGCTCCTCCAGGTCGGCCACGACGGGCTCGGCGAACCGCCACTCGTCGCCGACGGCTTGCGACTTCAACTCACCGACCCAGTCGGCGAGTTCGGTCAACGGCATACGGGCCGCATCCGTGATCCCGAGCCCGTGCACGGTCACGGCCCGGCTCTCGCTCCGCAGCCGGGTGCCCGCGCACGCCCCGCAGACCTCCTTCACCATCGAACGCTCGGCCTTCTGCCGGTAGTCGGTGTCGTCGACGCGATCGGCGTAGCGCCGCATGAACGCGGTGACGACCCCCTCGAAACGGCCTGCGGAGACGGTGGCCGGGGCCTCGATCACGGCATCGGGGAAGTGACTCCGGAACTCCGGCGACTCGACCCCGTACAGCAGCAAGTCCCTTGAGGGGGCGGTCAGTTCGGCCACGGGTGTGTCGGTGTCGAAGGTGAGGCCGTAGTGGCGGGCGGCGGCTCGCAGCAGGGGCAGGTTCCGCTCGACGAGCTGCCGGGGCCAGCCGCGCACCGCACCGGCGGCGACGGTCAACTCCTCGTCCACCAGGGTCCGTACGTCCACCCGGATCATCTCGCCGAGCCCCGTGCAGGACGGGCAGGCGCCGGCGGGCTTGTTGAAGGAGAAGGAACCCATGACGAGTTCGGGTACGGAGGCGGAGCAGCGCGGACAGTCCACGCCAGGGACGGGCTCCCCGCAGCTCGGGCAGGGCCGTACGCCGATCCGGGACCACAGCAGCCGCAGGTAGGTGAAGACCTCGGTCGCCGTGCCGACCGTCGAGCGCGGGCCGCGCCCGGCCGGGCGCTGGTCGACGCTGACCGACGGGGACAGGCCGGTGATCGAGTCGACGGAGGGCCGGCTGACACCGGCGGTCGCCACGCCCCACGACTCCATGTACTGCCGGTGGCTCTCCCGGTGGAGGGTGTCGAGGGCGAGCGTGGACTTGCCGGAGCCGGAGAGACCGGTCATGACGACCAGTTTCCGCTTCGGGATCGCGAGCGAGACGTTCTTGAGATTGTGGAGACGGGCGCCTTTGATGTGCATCACGGAACTTCGGCCAGCCGTGTCTTCATCCATACCTTCAAGTTTTTCATTGAAGTTCCAGTTGAGCCTTTTAGGCAGAAACACCGGGCCGCACTGCCCCTAAGCTTCAAATCCGTGATGAACCACGAGTCGCGACTCCGTCCCGTCGACCTGGCCCGGCTGTCGGGACTGTCGACGCAGCAGATCCGCAACTACGAGGACGCGGGCGTCCTGCCCCCGGCCGCGCGGACGGAGTCGGGATACCGCGTCTTCGGGGACGTACACCGGCGCGCGCTGCTGACGTACCGGGCCCTGCAACCGGGGTACGGGCCCCTGGCGGCGACCGCCGTCATGCGGACCCTGCACGACGGTGACGTACCGGGCGCCCTCGCGCTCGTCGACGCGGCGCACGCCGGGCTGCACGAGCAGCGGACGGCGCTGCGGGCGACACGCGAGGCCCTGGAGGCGCTGGCCACCCGGCGGACTCCGGCGGCGACGCCCCGTACGGCCGACCTGCGGATCGGCGAGGTGGCCGCGCTGCTCGGCGTACGGACGTCCGCACTGCGGGTGTGGGAGGCGGCCGGTCTGCTCACCCCGGACCGCGAACGCGGCACGCGCTACCGGCAGTTCGGCCCCGACGACATCCGCGACGCCCGCCTGATCCAGACCCTCCGACGCAGCCACTACCCCCTGGACCAGATCCGCCCGGTACTGGAGGAACTGCGTCAGCAGGGCAGCACGGAGGAACTGCGGGCGGCGGTCGCGGCACGCGGGGAGGCGCTGGCGGGGCGTACTCGGGCGATGCTGGCGGGGGCGGGGCGGCTGGCGGAGTACATCGCGTATGTCGAGGGGTAGGTAGCCCTCGACGAGGGGGTGGGTATGGGCAACTGGGTCGTGATCGCTGAGTACTTCTACGGTGAGTCGCACCGGACGGAGTTCATCTGCCGTGGGCGGGAAACGAAGGACCAGGCGCTGGAGGAGCTCCGTGCTGCCGTCCACACATACGTACCGAGCAAGAACATCATCGAGAAGCGGCGCCGTGTGTACCGCTTCACCGACCAGGAGTCGTACCTGGTGGTGATCAAGGGCAGGTTGTCGGAGTGGGAGTGCACCCTGCGCATCGCGGAGCTGATCTCGGACTCGGCCGACCCGGCCGTGGAGTCGGCCGGCGGGCCGCAGGACCGGATCCCGCCCGGTTACTGAGCGGCGGACCCGCGAGCGCCGCTTCGCTCCCCGCAGGACAACGGCACCCGAGTGGCTGTCCATGTCCGCCGAGCGTCACATCTGGACAATGTGCGGTGAATTTTGACAGGGTGGTGCGAGTCCGCCGGCATTCGAACGTACGACCGAACCCGGACTCGGAACCCTGAGCCCCGCCCCCGAGCCCCAACGACGGGCTCCGCGCCCGAGGGAGTCCCGCCGTGCCGTCCGTCCATCCCGGTCTCACCCCCGAAGTCGCCGCCTTCTACCGCACCCACAGCACCTTCTCCGACCCCGGCGACCTCGCCCCGCTGTACGCCGAACTCCCGTCCTCCGCCGCCCAACTCGCCCGTACGGCACGCGACTTGATGATTCACAGACTTGAGGGCGACCTCTTCCGGCACACGCACCCCGCCGAGCGGCTGCGGCTCGACGCCGAGACCCGCTATCTCGACGACATCCTGCGGATCGTCATCGCCCGCGACGGCTCCCCGCTGAACCGGCGGCGCGCGGCCGGGGACCGGTTCGTGGGCGTCTGCCGGGACTTCGCGCTGCTGCACTGTTCGTTGCTGCGGCACAGCGGCGTTCCCGCGCGGGTGCGGTCCGGGTTCGCCGACTACTTCGGGACGGACGGTTTCCACTGCGACCACGTCGTCACCGAGTACTGGGACGAGGCGCGCGGCTGGCTGCTCGCCGACGCGCAGCTCACCGATCCCGGCATCGCCGCCGCCTGGAACGTCGACTTCGACCCCTTGGACGTACCCCGTGACCGTTTCCTGGTCGCGGGCCGGGCCTGGCGGGACATCCGGGCCGGGGACGCCGACCCCGCCACCTTCGGGCTCCACCCGCCGGAGGAGGGTCCGCTGAACGGCGAGTGGTTCGTGGCCGGCAACGTGCGGCTCGACCTCGCCGCGCTGAACAAGGTGGAGACCCTGCTGTGGGACATCTGGGGAACGGAGGCCGAGGAGGACGGCCGGACGACCATGACCGAGCCCCTCCGTGAGCTGTACGACCGGGTCTCACTGGTCGTCGCCCCCGACGCTCCCGAGGACGTCTCGTTCGAGGCCGCTCGGCAGCTCTTCGCCGAGGAGGACGGGCTGCGGACGCCAAAGACCGTGCTGTCGATGTCCGAGTACAACCCGCCGCGCCAGGTCACCCTCCGGGCGTTCGACTAGCGGCTGCTACGCCACCGTCCGCAGGCCCCCCACTCCCGCCCCCGCCGCCCCGGTCCCCCGTACCACCCGCCACGCACAGGCCGCCGTCAGCAGCTCGCCCAGCAGGTCCGGGTCGTCGATCTCCAGGCCGAGGAGGGACTCGATGCGTTCCAGGCGCTGGTAGAGGGACTGGCGTCCGATGTGCAACAACGACGCCGTGCGGGTCGGGGAGCAGCCGTTGCGGAGGTGGACCTCCAGGGTGCGGACCAGGTCGCTGGGGTGGGCCGCCTCCCAGGCCAGCAGGGGGCCCAGGGTGTGCTGGACCAGGCGGGTCAGGCGGTCGTGGTTGGCGTCGACTCCGCCTCGGGTCAGTTCCCGTTCGAGGGCCAGGGCGCGGGACGAGGTCACCAGGGGGTCCTGGGGTGCGTTCGGCTCCGGGGGCGGCACCGTCAGGGCCAGTTCCAGCGTCGTACGGGCCGCGCGCAGCGTCTCGCTCCAGCGCAGCCAGCCGCTGCCGGCGTCGACTGCGTGGCCCACGGCGACGGTGAGGCCAGGGGCGGCGGCCGACGTGCGGAAGGCGTCCTGCACCGCCCGTACGGGATCCCGTCCCGTCTTCGGTCCCGCCCCCGGCAGCACCGCCACCAGCGCCAGCACATCCCCCGGGAACGCCGCCCGCAGCGCCGCCCCGCCCAGGGTCCGCACCGCCCGGTCCACCGCCCCGACCTCCCGCGTCCCGTGCACGGAGACGCCGATCAGGCGGGCGCCGGGGCCGGGGTGGAACCCGGAGAGCGCTGCCCGCGCCTCGACCTCGGGCTGGTTCAGGGGCTGGGCGTCGGCCAGGTCGGCGAGCAGGGCGGCGGTGTGGTCGTCGCCCCAGGGGCGGACCACCGTACGGCCGGACAGTCCCCGGGCGACGATCGCGCGGTTGGCGGCCTCGGTGATGCGTACGAAGGGGACGACCCGGCGCAGGGCCAGCAGGGGCAGGCCCAGGCGGCGGGCCTCGTCCGTCACCTCGGGCGGCATCGCCGGGAGCGAGCGGCCGATCTCCACCGCGAGGCCCGCCGCACCCCGGGCGGTCAGCTCACGGACGTACCGGCGCCGTACCTCCTCGTCCGTGTCGGTGAGGCCGAAGCCGTTGGTCAGCAGCAGCTCGCCGCCGTCCAGGAAGTTCGCGCCCTCGTACACCTCACTGGAGTGGACCCAGCGCACCGGACGGTCCAGTGCCGACTGGCCGGTGAGCAGTTCGGGGTCGGCTGCGCGGACCGGGTCCAGGGTCAGGACTTCACGGAGGGTGAGTGCGGGCACGGGTGCCTCCAGGGGCGCTGACACTTCGTCCTGCTGCGGGATGTCCGGAGAGTACTTTCCGCACGTTGCCCCGGTGTTTCCGTCGAAGGAGAGTGGACCCATGGATCAGGGAGAGCGGGGAGATCAGGTGGATCAGCTGGATCTTGCACAGGCCCGATCGTGGCTCGCCGTCGCCGTCTCCGAAGCCCGTGCCGGGCTCGCCGAGGGCGGTATCCCGATCGGTGCCGCGCTCTTCGGTGCCGACGGCACGCTCCTCGGGCGTGGGCACAACCGGCGCGTCCAGGACGGCGACCCCTCGACACACGGCGAGACGGCCGCGTTCCGGAACGCGGGACGGCAGCGTTCGTACCGTGGGACGACCATGGTCACCACGCTCTCGCCCTGCTGGTACTGCTCGGGTCTGGTCCGGCAGTTCGGCATCTCCCGGGTGGTCGTGGGCGAGGCCGTCACCTTTCACGGCGGCCACGACTGGCTCGCCGAGCACGGCGTCGAGATCGTGCTGCTCGACGATCCCGAGTGCACTGCCCTGATGCGCGACTTCATCAACAACAACCCCGCACTGTGGAACGAGGACATCGGTGAGTGACCCCACGTCGGCAGCAGCCCCCGCCGGCCCCCGCATTCCGACCGTCGACCTGCGCCCCTGGCTCTCCGGGGACCCCGAAACCCGCGCCGCCATCGCCCGTACCGTCGACGAGGCCCTCCAGACCGCCGGTTTCCTGCTGGTCACCGGGCACGGCGTCGATCCCGCCCTGCGGGCCGGGGTCCGGGAGGCGGCCCGGGCCTTCTTCGCGCTGCCCGCCGACGTGAAGGAGCGGTACGCCGCCAAAGTCGGGGGGAGGGGGTGGCTGGGGCCCGGGGCCGAGGCCAACGGGTATTCGGAAGGGACCGAGACTCCGCCCGATCTGAAAGAGTCGCTGTCCTTCGCCACCCACGAGCCCTTCGACGACCCGGTCGTCAACGCCGAGTGGTACGCGCCCAACGTGTGGCCCGCCGAGGCGCCCGAGCTGCGGGCGCTGTGCGAGGAGTATCTCGACCGGATGGGCGAGCTGGAGAAGGAGCTGCTCACCCTGCTCGGTGACGCGCTCGGGCTCGAATCCGACTTCTTCTCCCGGCACATGGACCATCCGACGTACGGCTTCAACATCAACTGGTATCCGGGGATCGAGGTCGTCGGCGAGCCGGAGCCGGGGCAGTTCCGGATCGGGCCGCACACCGACTTCGGGACGGTCACCATCCTCGACCGGCAGGCCGGGAAGGGCGGGTTGCAGGTCTACACGGACGAGGGCGGCTGGGAGGACGCGCCCTTCGATCCGGCGGCGTTCACCATCAACATCGGTGATCTGATGGCCCGTTGGACCGGGGACCGGTGGAGGTCGGGGCGGCACCGGGTGCTGCCGCCGCCCGCCGACGCGCCCGCCGAGGAGCTGATGTCCCTCGTGTACTTCGGTGAGTGCACCCCGGGGACGATCGTGGAGTCGGTGCCCGCGCCGGTGGGCCGGGTCGCGTACGAGCCCTTCGACTCGCACGTCTATCTGCGGGGTCAGCTGGACTCGATCACCGTCGACTGACCGCTGTCGATTGAGGGCCGTACAAAGCTGAGCATCGGGCCAACAATTTCGTAACTCAACGGACATCTCACTATCTGGTCCGATGCAACTCCCTCTTCTTACACTGGTGTTGCTGCGACACACAGCAGACTGAACAGCGCTGCTGCACAGCACTTCGAACCGCGCCAGGGGGAGGGATGCGGTGCTCAGACGGCTGCACGGACGCGGGGCGCTCTTCGACACCGAGCCGCCGGGGCTCGCGCCCCGGCTCATCGGTCTGCGGCCCCACCACCACATCGCCGCTCCCCTCGAACACCCCCGCGAGCTGCCGTTCGTCGTGCTCACCGCCGGGCGCGGGCTCGGCAAGAGCGCCGTCCTACGTGAACTGCGCGCCGCCTACCAGGGGCACACCCCGATCGCGCTGATCGACTGCGAGGACCCGCAGTTCACCGGGTCGTTCGAGTCGCGCCCGGCGCAGGCCTGGTCGCCGCTCGCGCAGGCGCTGCTCGTGATCGCCGAGCAGCTCGCCGAACCCGTCACCGGCGCCCGGCGGATCGCCTTCCCCCGGCTGATGTCGGGGCTGATCGCGGTGGCCGCAGGCGGCTGGGGCAACGCCGACACCGAGCGCATCCGGTGGGAGGTCCAGCGGATGCTGCTGCTCAACGAGAGCGGCTCGTGGTTCAGCGGGTTCGCCGCGCGCTGGGCGGGCCGGGTGGCCGCGAAGGCGGTCGCGGCGGCGATCAGCGACGACCCGCTGGTGTCGGCGGTCATCGAGGCGACGCTGGAGGCCATGACGGAACGCTCCTCGGGGGCGCGGCAGCGCCGGGCGTCCACCTGGTACCGGACCTACCCCAACGCCGGTGACCGGGCCGAACTCGGACTCCGGCTGCTCTCCGACCACTTCAGGGCCGGCGGCACCTCCCGCGAGCACGCCGAGCGCTATCTCGTCCGCGCCCTGCGCGCCGACCTCACCGACGCCTACAGCGGGATGCGGGCGCATCTGCAGCGGCTCGGCCGTCCGCTCGTCCTCGTCGACAACGCGCAGGGGGCGCCGGGGCGCGAACTGATCGAGCAGGTGCTGCGCGACCGGTCCGAGGGGATCGCCGACCAGGTCGCCTTCATCGCCGCCGTGCGCGGCAGCGGCGGTCAGTCCTCGCTGCGCAACGCCGTACGCCGGGACCTGCGCGAGACCGCCCAGCGCACCCGCTGGACCCCGGCCGACACGGTCGCCTCCCGGGCGCTGCTGGTGTCGCTGCCGCCGCTCTCCTCCGACGACACGCTGCACATCGTCGACGCGGTCTGCACGGGTACGGCGGTGCCCGTACCGGCCGAACTCCCGCCCGCCACCCACCGGTTGACGTGCGGAAACCCGCTGGGCATCGCCCTGCTCGCCGAGTCGGCCCGGCAGAACCTCCCCCAACTGCCGCCCACCGCGCCCTTCGGCGCCCTGCTCACCGCCGACCTCGTCCTGTCCGAGGACCGCGACGGCCGTCCCGCCTACCGCGAACTCCTCGACCGGCTCGTCCCCGCCGACCGGCTCGACGAACTCACCGTGCTGGCCGCCGCCCACGACCACGACTCGGCCTGTCTGCTCGCCGCCGCCGGGCTCCCGGACGACTTCGGCCCGTCGAGCGTCCGCGCCCTGGAGACCCGGCTCACGGCGGAGGGACTGCCCGCCGTACCGGGGCAGTTCGTCGGGGACGCCTTCGTCCGCACCCTGCTCCTGCTGCGCCTGCACCACCGGCACGCCGACCACGGCAAGTGGCGCGACGTCCACGAGACCCTCATCCAGCACTACGAGGGACCCGAGCCGTCTGCGGCCCGCTACCGCCTCCACCACGAACTCGCCCTCGGCGACACCGGACCGGCGGTCGCGTACCTCCGCGACACCTTCCACACCCTCGACACCCGCACCTGGCTCGACACCCTCCTGTTCGTCGCGTCCGCGCCCTACTTCCACGCCCACGACACCGAGGGCCACGACTTCGCGGGCGGCGACCACCTCCGCGCCCGGATCGCCCTCGGCCACACCGACGCCGAGCAGCTGCCGCCGGACGACGTGGACGCCGTACTGCATCTGCGGGTACGCCGACTCCTGCACGCCGTCTGGCAGTTGACCGATCCGCTGGTGCTGCCCGACCGGAAACTGTGCGACCGGCTGCGCTACGAGCTGGAGCAGCTGTCCAACGACCCGCTGGCCAGCAACGCGCTGCTGTGGCAGGCCTCGCAGGAGTGGCCGGAGGACGCGCTGGCCGGGCGCCCGCTGCGCGTCCCGGGCGATGAGGACTCCGCCGACGACGACAACCGGACCGACGGAGGCGCGTGATGACCCGCACGAGTTCCAGAGGTACGGGGTCCAGGGGTGTCGGCCGGTGGCTGCGCGAGGGGGTCTGGGCGATCCCGCTGCGCCGCTATCTGGCCCTGCTGGTCACGGCGGCGCTGGTGACCGGGCTCGGCTTCACCGTGCGGAAGCTCACCGAGGACGACCGTTCCTGCGCGCCCGGAGTGGTCAGGCCGGCGGGCAGCGACGAGTGCGTGGGCGTCTCGACGACCGGCTACTCCTTCGGGCGGAAGCAGCTCGCCGACACGATCACGGCGATCGACCGCGAGAACGACTCCCTCACCGACGGCAAGGACGACAAGGGCTATGTCACCGTCGCCCTGTTCGAGCCGTTCACCGCGACCGACGCGGACAACATCGGGGATGTGTTGCACGAACTGCAGGGCGCGTATCTCGCCCAGTGGAAGGTGAACCACGACGCGAACGGCGAGGGCCCGCCGATCCGGCTGGTGCTCGCCAACCCGGGCCACGCCGGCGCCCATTGGGAGCACACGGTCGACCAGCTGGAGAAGATGACGACCACCTCGGACCGGCTGCGCGCGGTCACCGGGATAGGGCTCAGCACCGAGGAGAACGCCCGGGCCGTCAAGGAGCTGACGAGCCGTGGCATCCCCGTCATCGGCACCTCCATCACGGCCGACAGCCTCGCCAACGGCCAGCAGGGCAACCCCCAGGGCATGATGCCCTTCCCGGGGCTGGCCCGCGTCGCGCCGACCAACACCGACGAGGCCCTCGCCCTGCGCTCCTTCGCCAAGGTGGCGGCCGACAAGGCGGTGCTGGTGTACGACGATCCGGGCGACCCGTACACGCTCACCCTGCAAGCCTCGTTCGAGAAGCTGCTGAAGGGCTCGCGCTACCAGCCGTGGCCGTTCACCCCGCTCGCCGACCGCAGCAAGGAAGGCACCACCGCCAACGACTTCCGGCAGATCAGGGAGCTGGTGTGCGACACCGCGTCCGCCGTGGACACCATCCTGTTCGCCGGCCGCCACACCCAACTGCGCCAGTTCATCAACGCACTTGGCGAACGAGGCTGCCAGCAACGCGAGTTCACCATCCTCACCGGTGACGACGCCTCCTACCTCACCGGCGACGCGAAGCTCGACCCCGAGGCACTCAAGCACGGCATCTCGGTCCGCTACAGCGCCCTCGCCCACCCGGACGCCTGGATCAAGAACCCCCCGAAGACCGGGGGTTCGGCAGCCGACGCCCAGGACCTGGCCGACCTGCTGACCGCCGCCCAGGCCAACAGGACCGCCAAGACCGACAGTCCCCTGCCGATCGGCGAAGTCGACCTGGAGGACGGCCAGTTGATCGTGGCGTACGACGCGATGCGGCTCACCGTCGAGGGCATCCGCGAGGCCACGCCCCGTGGCCGGTCCGCGCCGACACTCGCCGACGTGGGCGACGAGTGGACCCTCATCAAGGGCTCCTCGGGGCGGGTGAACGGCGCGAGCGGCTGGATCTGCCTCGACAACTACGGCAACCCGTACGACAAGGCCGTACCGATCGTGGAACTGACCCCCGACCGGCACGCCCGCTTCGTCGAGATCGCCTGGCCTACCGGGAAGCCCCCGGAGAAGGACTGCCTGCCGCCGTCGTGACCGTTACGGGCGTTGGCCCGCCCGGTCGACCACCGCCCGCTCCAGGACCGAACTGCTGCCGACCAGTTTGCCGTCGTCGAGCACCCGCTCGCCGAGGAAGGTGTACGTCTTCTTGTCGAAGATCAGCTGCTCCTCCTCACCGTCGGCGCCGGTCCTGGTGACCGCGATCCCCGTCCTGCCCGTCGTGTCCCGCACGTCCGGGACCACCTCGACGCCCGGGATCTTCGCGGCAGCCCGGTAGAGCGCGGCGCCCACCTTCGGCGGCATCAGGGTCTCCCGGATCAGGTCGCCGAAGAGGACGAAGGCCCGGTAGTCCTGGTCGGGCTGCTCGTCGTCGACCTCCTTGGCGACGGTCTCGTACAGCCAGTCGAGCATCTTGTCCGGGTCGGTCGGCAGCTTGGACAGGGAACGGTAGCTGGTGGCCAACGGGGTCTTGGGCTTTCCCAGAGGGCCCTCCTCGAGACTCAGCACCTGGTGCCGGAGTCCCTGCTTGTCCTCCTCCAGAAGTCCGTTCCGGACGCCGTCCACCGACAGCCAGATCTCCCGGTCGTGGACCGGGTCCAGCTTCCCGGGCCCGCCGTTGGTGTAGGTCATGTAGGCGATGCGGCTCTTGACGTAGACGAACTGGTCGTCGCGGATACCGCTGGGCACTTCGGTGCCCTCGGCGGCGAGCGCGATGTTCTCCAGCAGGGTCACGGCGGACCGGCCGTTCGTCGCACTCGTACCGTCCGCGCCGCCGCCCGGAAGGACGACGAATGTGAGCGCGGCGACGGTGGCGACGGCCCCGGCGGTGAGCGCGGGCCGCAGCCACGGATTGCGCCGCGGAGCGCGCTTCTTCTCGTCCTCGTGCTGGCTTTCGTGCCGGATCTCGGTCATCAGATGCTCCTTGAGGAGTCGGTGACGGCCCGGCGGAAGGTCTCGCTCGGAAAATCCGGAAAGTCCGGGGGGTGTGCTCATCGGCTTGCTCATCGGCTTCCCTCCCTCATGGGCCCGACCGCGGTGATGCGGTCACCTCTCATCTGTCCGCGCCCGGTCGGCGGTTCCAGGTTTTTGACATGTTTCGCGAGCTTTGTACGGGCCCTCGACAGCCGCGACCGTACGGTCCCCACCGGCACCCCCAGCGCCTCGGCCGCCGCCGGATAGTCGAGCCCCGACCACACGCACAGCGCCAGCACCTCCCGCTCGGGCCGCCGCAGCAGCGCCAACGCGGTCTGTACGAGGGCGAGTTGGTCGATGTCGTCCAGGCGACCCGCGACCTCGTCGGCGAAGTCCCGCTCGACCTCGTCCCGGGGCAGCCGGGCGACGGCGGCGGCGTGTCTTCGGGCGGCGCGGCGGGTGTTGCGCGTGACGTTGGTGGCGACGCCGAGCAGCCAGGGCCGCAGCGAGCCGCCCTCCTCGTCGACCTTGGCGCGCAGCCGCCAGGCGTCGAGAAAGGTCAGCGAGACCACGTCCTCGGCCGCCGACCAGTCCCCCGTCAGCCGGAAGGCGTGGTTGTAGACGGAGCGCGCGTACGCGTCGAAGAGCTCGCCGAAGGCGTCGTGGTCCCCCGCGCGGATCCGTTTCCGCAGATTCGTGTCCACGCCCACTTACCTGTCCGTACGCCGAAGGCCGGTTCCCGTGACCTGAGTCACAGCAACCGGCCTTCGGTGCAATCGAGTTACGCCTCAGACTCCGGCGTACGAGTGCTTGCCGCTGACGAAGATGTTGACGCCGTAGTAGTTGAAGAGGAAGCACGCGAAGGCGATCAGCGCGATGTACGCGGCCTTGCGGCCCTTCCAGCCGGCCGTGGCGCGGGCGTGCAGGTAGGTGGCGTAGGCGACCCAGGTGATGAACGCCCAGGTCTCCTTGGGGTCCCAGCCCCAGTAGCGGCCCCAGGCGTCGCCCGCCCAGATCGCGCCCGCGATGATCGTGAACGTCCACAGCGGGAAGACGGCCGCGTTGACGCGGTACGAGAACTTGTCGAGGGAGGCCGAGGCGGGCAGGCGCTCCATGACGGAGGTCGCGAAGGTGCCGGGCTTGCCGCCGGACGCGAGCTTGTTCTCGTACGAGTCCTTGAAGAGGTACAGGATCGTGGCGACCGCGCCCACGTAGAAGACGGCACCGCAGAGGATCGCCGTGGAGACGTGGATGTACAGCCAGTAGGAATGGAGCGCCGGGACCAGCTGGTCGCTCGCCGTGTACAGGACGGTGACCGCGAGTCCGAGGTCGAGCAGGACGGACGTGACCAGGGGCAGGCCCAGCCAGCGGATGTCCTTCTTCAGCGCGAGGAAGACGAGGTACACGCCCACTGCGGTGGTGGAGAAGGTCAGGTTGAACTCGTACATGTTGCCCCACGGCGCCCGCTGCACGGACAGCGCGCGGGCCAGCACCCCGGCGAACTCGACGAGGAACGCGACGACCGTGAGGGACACGGCGATCCGCCCGTAGAGGTCGCCCTGCTCGTCCCCGCCATGGGCACCGGGCCCGTCCGGCACGTCCCGGGCCCCGGCCGCGGCCCGGACGACGACCTTCGGCCGCTCCAGTACGGCGGTCCCGCCGGCCTTCTTGACGGTCACCTCCGGCGCCTTCGCCCCGGCCGCCCCGGCCGCCCCGGCCGGCTTCGCGGTGAGCGCGGCGGCCGTACGGCTGATCTTGCTGCGGCTGCCGAAGGTCCACTCGGCGATGTAGGTGAAGAAGGCCAGGGTGTAGACGGCCATCGCGGAGTAGATCAGCGTGTTGCTGATGTTCGCGAGGTTCTCGTTGGTCGCGGCGGCGAGGGTCGTCGCGGTGGCGAGAGCGGACATTTACTTCTCAGCCCCTTCGGCAGGTACGGCAGTGGGGTCGGGGGTATCGGAGGCGGAAACGGGACTGGTCTGGTCGTACAGGATTCCGGCGAGGTCGCCGAGTTCCTCGGGCACCTTGGCGGACTCGCTGCGGCCGAGGCCGCCCAGCTCGACGACGGTCACGCCGTCGGAGCCGCGCACCGCCCGCACCCACACCCGTCGGCGCTGGATGAACAGGGAACCGGCGAGGCCGAAGATGGCGACGATCGCGCCGCCGAGCGCCCAGCCGCTGGCGGGCTGCCGGGTGACCTGGAAGTTGGCCCACTCCTGGGTGCCCTCGTAGGTGATCGAACCGGCGCCGTTCGGGAGGGTCATGGTCTCGCCGGGCTTCAGGTTCTCCCGTACTTCCTTGCCCTTGGCGTCCTTGAACACCTTCATGTGGCTCTTGTCGAGCTGGTACACGCTCTGCGGGATGCCCGCGTTGACCCCGAGGTCGCCGTGGTAGCCGATCAGGTTCAGCACCGGGTTGTCGAGCGCCGGGAACTGCGAGGCGATCTCGTTGCCGGGCACGTAGGTCGGCAGGAAGAAGGCCTGGAAGCCGAGCTGTTCCTCGACGCCCTTGGCGTTGCGGTAGCCGTCCATGACCTTGATGGCACCGGAGGAGGTGACGTTGGAGTCGAGCGGCAGCAGGGCCACGGGCTGGCTGTAGACGACCTTGCCCTTGCCGTCGCGGACGGTGATGACGGGCGCGTAGCCGTGGGCGGTGAGGTACACCTTCGAGTCGCCGATCACCAGCGGCTCGTTGACCTTGATGGTCGTCTTCTCGTCCTTGCCGTACGCGCCCACGCTGTAGTTGACGTCGGCCTCGTAGGTGCGCGGAGTGCCGCGGTTGGGCCCTGACTCTTCGTACGTGCCCTTGAAGTCCTTCAGAGTGAAGGAGAAAGGGTCGAGGTCGTCGGTGTCGAAGAGGGTGCCGGACTTGAAGTCGTCGTACTGGGTGAGGGTGTTGGAGAAGCCGTCGCCTTCGAGGATCAGCTTGTTGCCCTCGGACTTGTACAGCTGGCCCCAGGCGAACGCGGTCAGCATCACGATCAGCGCGATGTGGAAGGCGAGGTTGCCGACCTCGCGCAGATAGCCCTTCTCGGCGGCGACCGCGTCCCCGGCGAGGTGGGCACGGAAACGCCGCTTCCGCAGCAGTACGAGGGCTGCCTCACGCACCTGCTCGGGCTCGGTCTCCGTACGCCACGTCGTGTAGGCGGGCAGCCGGGTCAGGCGCCTGGGCGCGCCCGGCGGGCGGCCGCGCAGCTGGCCCACGAACTGCCAGGTGCGGGGCACGATGCAGCCGATGAGGGAGACGAAGAGGAGGATGTAGATCGACGAGAACCAGACCGAGCTGTAGACGTGGAACAGCCCGAGCTTGTCGTAGATCGGCCCGAGGAAGTCGTGCCGCTGCATGAAGTCGGCGACCTTGGTCTCGTCGGTCCCCGACTGCGGGATCAGCGAGCCGGGGATCGCCCCGAGCGACAGCAGGAACAGCAGCAGCAGCGCGACCCGCATCGAGGTGAGCTGCCGCCAGAACCAGCGGAACCAGCCGATGACGCCGAGGGCGGGCAGGCCGGGCGCCTCCTCCTGGGGGGCGGTGGACAGCTGGGAGGAAGCGGCGCCGAGTTCCTGCTCGTCGCTCTTGCTGTCGGCCGTGGTGTTGCTGTCGGCGGTGGTGTTGCTCATGGATCAGATCCCCACAGTGAAGCCGTTGGACCAGGTCTGCATCTCCTGCACAAGACGGTCCCACGCGCCGGTAAGGAGCAGGACACCGGTC
The DNA here is from genome assembly GCF_021545335.1 of Streptomyces sp. GQFP. Taxonomy (GTDB): domain Bacteria; phylum Actinomycetota; class Actinomycetes; order Streptomycetales; family Streptomycetaceae; genus Streptomyces. Next base: position 3,988,046 of record NZ_CP089312.1, read on the forward strand.
AGGATCATCATCGTGCCGCCGATACGCATGACCCAGACATAGTGGCGCTTGACCCAGCCGAAGGCACCGAGCGCCTTGCGGAAGGCGACCGCCGCGAGCACGAAGGGCACGCCGAGGCCGACGCAGTAGGCGACCGTCAGGATGGCCCCGCGCCCGGCGCTGGCCTGGTCGAAGGCGAGGCTGTTGACGGAGGCGAGGGTCGGGCCGATGCAGGGCGTCCAGCCGATACCGAACAGTGCGCCGAGGACGGGAGCGCCGAGCAGGCCGCTGACCGGCTTCTTGTGGAAGCGGAACTCGCGCTGGGTGAGCCAGGGCATCATGCCCATGAAGAAGACACCCATGAGGATCATGAGCACGCCGAGCACCTTGGACAGCGTGTCCTGGTGCTCCTGGAGCGTCTGCCCGAAGTACCCGAACAGGGCGCCCGTGGACACGAACACGGCGGTGAACCCGAGCACGAAGAGCGAGGCCCCGGCGACCATCCGCCCCCGGCGGGCCTCTCCGAGATCGGTACCGGTCACGCCGGTGACGTACGACAGATAACCCGGTACGAGGGGCAGCACGCACGGCGAGAAGAAGGAGACGAGGCCGCCGAGCAGGGCGATGGGGAGGGCCAGTATCAGGGCGCCGTTCAGCACGGTCTGGTTGGCCTCGGGCACGGAGGCGGCCAGCGTGAGCGCACCGGTGATGCCGGACACGTCACTTCTCCGCGAGAACGGGCTTGAGCATCTTGCGGAGGTTGTCCTCGCTGAGCGCCTGGAGCGTACGGGCGGCGATCTTCCCGTCCCGGTCGAGGATCAGGGTGGAGGGGATGGCCTGCGGGTTGAGCGTGCCCTTCTCGAAGCGGAGCATCAGCTTGCCGGTCGGGTCGTACAGACTCGGGTACGTGACCCCGTACTGCTTCTCGAAGGCGACCGCCGGACCGGTGCTGGTGTCACGGGTGTTGATGCCGACGAACTGGACCCCTTGGCCCTTCAGATCGGCGGAGACGGCGACGAAGTTCTTGGCTTCGAGCCGGCAGGGCCCGCACCAGGACCCCCACACATTGATGACGACGACCTTGCCCTTGTAGTCGGCGACGTCGAGCTGCTTGCCGTCGATGGTCGGGCCGGAGAGATCGGGGGCGGCGACCCGCTCGCCCTTGGCGACGGTGGCGATCCCGTCGGTCCCGGTGACGAAGTTGGTGTCGCCCGAGCCCCCGGACGTACCACCGGAACCGCACGCGGTCAGGGCGAACGCGGAGGCGACGACCGTGGCGGCGAGGGAGACCGCCCGACGGTTACGGGCGTGGCCTCGGGAACGGTTCGAGCGCAGGGGGGCGCGGCTGGCGGCACTCATGTGAAAAGTTTCGCATGTCCGTTCCGAGGATCTTGCGCACCCCCCTTGCAGGCGTAAACGCGCATTTCAGGCGGCGTTTCAGGTACTCGACGCGGAGGCCGTCCCGGCAGTCTTCCCGACAGTCTTCCCGGCATCGGCGAGGAACTCCTTCCAGCCGCCCACCGGCTGCGTCCCGACATCGAGGGTCCGCAGCTTCTCCAGCACCTCGGGCTTCTGTACGTCCATCCAGTCGACGTACTGCCGGAAGGAGACGAGCCTGATGTCCTCACCCTTCTCCTTCTCCCGCGCGATGTGCTTGAGGGCGGCCTCGACGGCGTCCATGTAGATGCCGCCGTTCCAGTGCTCGAAGTGGTTGCCGATGAAGAAGGGGGCGCGGTTCGTCTCGTACGCCCGCTGGAAACCGGCGATGTAGGCGCCGGCCGCCTGCTCGCGCCAGGCCGGGTAGTTGTAGGCGGGCGCGTTGGTCGAGTTGATCGACTGGTTGGCGAGCATGTTGTAGTCCATGGACAGGACCTCGAACTGGCGGCCGGGGAAAGGTATCGCCTGGAGGGGCAGGTCCCAGACGCCGTTCGTCTTCGTGGGCCACACCTGCCGGCCGCCGGGCGAGGAGGCGTCGTAGCGCCAGCCGAGTTCACGGGCGGTGGGGAGCAGGTTGTCCTGCCCGAGGAGGCAGGGCGTACGACCGCCGATGAGTTCCTTGTCGTAGTCGAAGGGGAGGGCCGGGAGGTCGGTCCACCCGGTATTGGTGCGCCACTCCTTGACGAACCCCTTGGCCTGGTCGATCTCGCTGCGCCACTGCTGGGGCGTCCAGTTGGCGACGGTGCCGTAGCCGGAGCAGAAGTGGCCGTTGAAGTGGGTGCCTATCTCGTGGCCGTCGAGCCAGGCCTGGCGGACGTTGGTGAGGGTCGCCTTGACGTGCTCGTCGGTGAGGTAGCCGATGTCGGAGGCGCCGGGGGCGTTGTTCGGCGGGAGGTACTTGCGCTTCTGCGACTCGGGGAGGAGGTAGAGCCCGGAGAGGAAGAAGGTCATGTGGGCGCCGTGGGTCTTGGCGAGTTCCAGGAAGCGCGGGAAGAGCCCGTTGCCGACTTCACCGGCGCCGTCCCAGGAGAAGATCACGAACTGGGGCGGGGTCTGGCCTGCCTCCAGCGGTACGGGCTTGCCGGGCTGGTGGGGCTGCTTGCCGGTGAAGGAGGTGGAGCCGTCGCCGATGGGCTTGGCGGTGGCGGTGGGCGACGGCTTGGCAGAAGACCGGTCGTTCCCGGAACCTCCGGACCCTCCTGCCCCCTCTTGCAGGACGGTTCCGCAGCCGGCGGTACCGAGCGCGGCGGCGGCCCCGAGACCGAGGCCGAGCGCACCTCGTCGGCTGAAGCCGGCGGCACCCTTCTTGACGTGCATGTGTTCCCCATCCGTCGTACCCGCTGGTGGTCACCCAGTCAGAGGGCGGGACGGATGGGGAGGTTCCTCCCGTTGTTACGCGGTTCGGAACAATTGCAACAACCGTGTCACTACGCCCCGAAGGCCTTGTCCTTCCCCTTCACCGGCTTGGCGCCGGCGAGGAGGTGGGCCGGGACGAGATCGCGGGCGGGCTCGCTGTAACCGACGGACACGATCTTGTCGCCGCGGTAGGTGAAGCTGGTGAGGGAGGCGAGCGTGCACTGCCGCTTGCGGGGGTCGTGCCACAGCCGCCGCCGCTCCACATAGCTGCGCACGATCCAGATCGGCAGCTGGTGACTGACGAGCACGGCCTCGTGCCCACGGGCGGCGTCCTTGGCGGCGTCCAGCGCCCCCATCATCCGTACGACCTGATCGACGTACGGCTCCCCCCAGGACGGCTTGAACGGGTTGACCAGGTGCTTCCAGTTCTCGGGACGCTTGAGGGCGCCGTCGCCGACGCCGAAGGTCTTGCCCTGGAAGACGTTGTCGGCCTCGATGAGCCGCTCGTCGGAGGCGAGGTCGAGCCCGTGCGCCTTGGCGATGGGCGTGGCGGTCTCCTGCGCCCGCTCCAGCGGGGAGGCGCCGACGTGCGTGACGTCACGGGAGGCGAGGTGCTCGGCGACGCGGTCGGCCATGCGGCGCCCGAGTTCGGAGAGGTGGTAACCGGCGAGCCGCCCGTACAACACCCCGTCGGGGTTGGCGACTTCACCGTGCCGCATGAGGTGGACGACGGTGATGTCCTCGTTGCTCTGGTTGCTGCTGTCGCTCATGCTGCCGTGGCCTCCGCTGCCGCACGGGCCGCCGCCGGGAGGGCGTCGGCGATTTTCTGGATGGCCCGCTCGTCGTGCGCGGTGGAGACGAACCAGGACTCGAAGGACGAGGGCGGGAGGTAGACGCCGCTCGCCAGCATGGAGTGGAAGAACGCGGTGAAGCGGAACGACTCCTGCGCCTTGGCGCCCTCGTAGTCGCGCACCGGCTGGTCGGTGAAGAACACGGAGAACATGTTGGAGGCGTTCTGCACGGTGTGCGCGACGCCCTCCTTGCTCAGCGCGTCGGAGACCAGCGCCTGGAGCTGCGCGGAGACGGCGTCGACGGTGACGTACGCGGCCTCGTCGAGCAGCCGCAGCTGGGCGAGCCCGGCGGCGGTGGCGACGGGGTTACCGGAGAGGGTGCCGGCCTGGTAGACGGGCCCGGCGGGCGCGAGGTGGGCCATGACATCGGCACGCCCACCGAAGGCGGCGGCGGGGAAGCCGCCGCCCATGACCTTCCCGAAGGTCATGAGATCGGGCCGTACGCCGTCGATCCCGAACCACCCGCTACGACTGGTACGGAACCCGGTCATGACCTCGTCGGACACATACAGCGCACCATTGGCGGCGCAGGCGTCCTTCAGCCCCTGGTTGAAGCCGGGCAGGGGCGGTACGACGCCCATGTTGCCCGGGGAGGCCTCGGTGATGAGGCAGGCGATCTCGCCGGGGTGCGCGGCGAAGGCGGCGTGCACGGCGTCGAGGTCGTTGTAGGGGAGCACGATGGTGTCGCCGGCCTGGGCGCCGGTGACGCCGGGGGTGTCGGGCAGCGCGAAGGTGGCGACACCGGAGCCGGCGGCGGCGAGCAGCGAGTCGACGTGACCGTGGTAACACCCGGCGAACTTGATCACCTTGGCGCGCCGGGTGAACCCACGAGCGAGTCGGATGGCCGACATGGTGGCCTCGGTCCCGCTGGAGACGAGCCGCACCTGCTCAAGGGGGGCGATCCTGTCGACCATCTCCTCGGCGAGGGCGACCTCCCCCTCCCCCGGCGTACCGAAGGAGGTGCCGCGCGAGACGGCGTCCTGGACGGCGGCGATGACCTCGGGGCGGGAGTGGCCGAGGATCATCGGCCCCCAGGAGCAGACGAGGTCGACGTATTCACGCCCGTCGGCGTCGGTGAGATATGGGCCACGCCCCGACACCATGAACCGGGGCGTACCGCCCACGGCACGGAAGGCACGCACCGGCGAATTGACTCCGCCGGGTGTGACGGCCGTCGCACGGTCGAAGAGGCCCTGCGAGACGGGCGCTTCATATGAATAGGGCAACCCACCAGCCATCCCGCTGGCTGCCCCGCTAGACATTTCGCTAGACGTTTCGCTCATGACCTGCGACTTCTCCGACTTCTCGGACTCCGGTTGCCAGTGACCCCCTCAGGGTAGGCGGCCGGACAGCGGCCCGTCGGCCCCACCCGTCTGCGAAACTGGGACCGGACACACACAGGGACACACAGAGACACACGGCTCATCTGCCCGTACATACGGACGATGGGCGGACGATGGTGTTCAGAGGCTGCGAAGATCCTGCGGACAGGTGTTTCACCGCACGTTTCGGCGGGCGGACGTGGGGGAGGTCACTGACACGATGATCGGGTTGCGCGGAGGGGTTCGCGCGTCCTAGAAAAGCAGTCGGGTGGAGATATGCATCGCGGTGGCGGACTGGGCGAGGGGACCGACGGCCTGGGTCCTCGACGTGCGCAGCGGGGAAGGCACCGACGCGACGCGGAGGAAGCGGCAGCGGCAGAAGCGGCACGGCAGGGACAGGGAACGGGAACGGGTCCTGGGCAGGGCCCGGGATCGAACGGTGTGCCCGAGGGCCTCGACCGGAGGGTCGAGCGGCTCCGGGCGGCGAGTGGGAATGGTGGTCGGGTGGGGGTGACGTATAAATACTTCGGCGCGCCGGACGGCGCCACGGCAGCCCGCGTCCCGATCTCGATGCGCCCCGAGGAACTCGGCGGCGACGAACTCGGCATGAACGGCATGTTCACCAAGATCAAGCCCGAAACGATGGCCGCGATGGTCCTCACGGGCATCGAGGGCGTCCCGCTCAACAAGGTGCCGCCACTGGAACTGGTCGTCCTGCACCCGGACTACGCGGTGGTGAAACTCCCGATGACGGTCGTCGACCCGTTGCGGGGCATCGGCGAGGAGGCGGTGGGCGCGGCGGCGTTCATCTGGTCTACGGTGCCGGACCGGGGTGGGCCTCGGGATGCGTTCAATGTGTATCAACTGCTGCATGAGTGGCAGGACTTCAGCCATCGGTTGCATGAGGCGGGGCATCAGCCTTATTGCTTGGTTTGGCCCTGAACTGGGGCTTCGTGATGTGCGGGCGGGGTTTTCGGACCCCGCCTTTTTCATGTCCCCAGAGGGGCCGTCAGGCGGCCAGGGCACATTGAGGGCACATGGGTTTCGGCGGGGGCATTGATGTGCCCTGGGCTACGGGCGGGTCGCCGTCGTCTTCCGCCTCAGCTTCCGTTTCCGTGAAGGCGTCGTCGATCGCCTTGCGGGTGCGGGTCTCGCTGGACGGCAGCAGGTGCGTGTACGTGCGCAGCGTGAAGCCGGGGTCCGAGTGGCCCAGAAACTCGGAGAGCGCCTTGATGCTCTCCCCCGCGTCCAGGAGCACGGAGGCGTAGGCGTGCCGGAGGGCGTGCATGCCGTCTTCCGGGGCCGCCTGGAGATACCTCGCACCGCGCTCGCGGGGAGGGATCACGCCGGCGGCAGCCAGGGCGAGCTTCCAGGCGCCCATGTTGAAGACACTGCGGTTGTAGGCCCGCCTCTTCTCGTCGACGAAGAGGAGGCGGAAGGTCGTCGGTTCGCCGTCCGGCTTGGCCCAGGGCAGGGTGACGGCGACGGGCGGGAACTCCTTCATGTGGGCCTTGAGGGCGGCGGCAAGTTGAGCCGGCAAGGGCACTGACCGAATTTTGTTGCCCTTGGGCAGGGCGAAAACAGGCTTGGTACCGACCAGCCTCACCTGGCGGTTGACGTGGATCCAGCCGCCCTTGAAGTCGATGTCCTCGACGGCGAAGCCGAACACCTCGCCCTGGCGCAGGCCGCAGCCGAAGGCGAGCTTGCCGCCTGCCTGGAAGCGCTTCGGCAGACCGGCGGTGACGGCGCGTACGCGCTCCAACGACCAAGGGATGACCTTCTTCTTGGTCGCCGTCGGCAGCTTGACCGACTTCGCCTTGCAGGGGTTCTTCGGCAGCAACCCGTCCTCCACGGCCGCGCCGAGGATGCCGGAGAGGATGTCGAAGATGCCCTCGATCGTCGACACTTCAAGGCCGCTGTCCTGGAGCGTACGGACCCAACCCTGGATGATCGAGGGCTGATTGAGGGACCGCAGCTCGCGCCGACCGAGGTGCTCCACGATGTGGTTGCGGACGGTCGCCTCGTAGCGGAGGGCGGTCGTCGGGCCGACGGAGTTCGCGTCGAGCCACTTCTGCGCGTAGGCCCCGAGCGTCTGCTTCGTCTCGGCGGGGACGACGTAGGAGCCGCGTCGAATCTCGACGTCGACCTCGGCGGCACGGTTGTCCGCCTCGGCCTTCGTGTGGAAGTTCTCCTTGCGCTGACGGCCGTCCAGGTCGCGGTAACGGACCTGCCAGCGCTTGCCGATCCCGTGATCGGCGGTGGGGACCATCCGCTTCGTACGGCTCTTGTGCTCGCCGCACTCGACTTCGGTGGGCTTGGGGTGCGACTTGTGCCAGCGGTCGTACACGTCAGCCAAGAAGGGCCCCCTGGATGTCGTCGGGGGACCCACCGAAGCGGGACACGGGACCGTGAGCGGCCCACACCGGCAGCAAGGCCACCGGCGCGATACCGAGAGCCGCGGCGATCGTGACGAGGTCGTCGATGTCGCAGCGGCGGCGGGCGCGTTCGGTACGGCTGAGGGCGGTGTTGGTCATCGGGCGGCCCATTGCGGTGCAGCGGGCGGCGAGCTGGTGCTGGGTCAGGCCGCGCGTGAGGCGTATGCACTCGATAGCGCGGGCGGAGTGGAGGCCGGCGGGGCCTATTTCGACAGGTCGGGATACCATGACAGATAGCTGTAACTTACAGCCGGGCGTTATGGCAAGAGTTGGTTCTTAAACTCTCCAAAAGTCACTCCGGGGCAAAGTGGTGTTCGTCTCATTGAATTCCGGTACATCGCGAGCCTTTTCACTTGGAAGGCCGTGCTACCTTCCCTCCGCATCCCAGATTTGGGCGATTTGAACTATTTTCGGACGCGATGCCTGGTGGGCTGGCCGTGTCACCTACGACTGCCATTCATAACCTCTGAGCTGCGGAGGTGCCGGATTCCGACCCTTCCGGCGGTCGGTTCGCCGCAGAAAATTTTTGCATCCGCCGGAGCGATTTCGGCAACCGGGGATCCGCACTTACTGTTTTGGAATCGCCGGTAACACAGAGAAGTGCTGGAGAGTTTAAGAACCAACTCTGGACTTTTCCGCCTGGGGTGTGGCTGTGTTGTCCAGGCCCGATGTCCAAGACCGAAAAGGAGCCCTGTGCCGAATACCTCCTCCCGCAATACCAACGCCCCTGCCATCGCCGAGGCTGCCAGGCGCGGCCCGCTCGCCAGCCCGGCCGAGGTCGCCGTCTACCTCGGCGTGCCCGTGAAGACCCTCTACCAGTGGAAGTACCGGGGCATCGGCCCCAACGTCCACAAGGTCGGCCGTCACCTGCGCTACCGCTGGTCCGAGGTGGACGCCTGGGTGAACTCCCAGTCCGCGTACCGCCTCGCCGTCTGAAGCCACCTTTCCGGGACAACGAAACGGCCCTCGGCGAGCCACCGCCGAGAGCCGCAGAGTCCCTGCCCCATCACCCATGAATGATCGATCCGGTGGGCCGGGCTTGCCCGTCCGGCCCACCAGGGAGGAACGCCTGTGGACGAACCTACGTCCTCCACCGCCCCCACCTCATCCTCGACGCCCGGCTTGCCGCCCGTCGTCGCCATCGCCGGCCAGCTGGCCGTCCCCGCTGCACCTCCCGCAGACGGGGACCGGGACGACGCGTCCTCAGCAGGGCCGCTGCCCGAGGGCGCGCAGATCCTGGCTGACCTGCGGGCGCAAATCAAGCGGTATGTGGTGATGCCGAGCGAGGAAGCCCTCACTGCGGTCACGTTGTGGATCGCGGCGACGCACCTGCAGCGCGCGTGGCAGCACGCACCGCGTCTGGCGATCGTGGCTCCGGAGAAGCGGTGCGGCAAGTCACGGTTGCTGGACGTGCTGACCGAGACCGTGTGCAACCCGTTGATCACGGTCAACGCCAGCCCGGCGGCGATCTTCCGCTCGATCGACGACGAGAACCCGCCGAGCCTCCTAGTGGACGAGGCCGACACTCTCTTCGGCACCGTCAAGGCGGCGGAGAAGAACGAGGAGGTGCGCGGCCTGATCAACGCCGGTCACCAGCGCAACCGGCCCACGCTCCGGGTGACCGGGCCCGAGCACAAGCCCACCGCGTTCCCCACGTTCGCCATGGCGGCGCTTGCCGGGATCGGTGATCTGCCCGACACGGTGATGGACCGGTCGGTGGTCATCCGGATGCGGCGCCGGGCGGGAGGCGAGAAGGTGGCGTACTTCCGCACCCACCGCGACACCCCCGCCCTGCACGCGATCCGCGACCGGCTCTCTGCCTGGCTCCAGCCGCTGTACCAGTGGGCGCTGGAGATGGAGCCGCTCATGCCAGTCGAGGACCGCGCGGCCGACACCTGGGAACCCCTGGTAGTCATCGCCGATCTCGCCGGAGGCGAATGGCCCGCGCTCGCCCGCACCGCCTGCCGCGTCATGACCGACTACGAGGCGGGGCAGGACGAGGAGGGCGGTCTGCGCACCCGCCTTCTGGTTGGTATCCGCCGGGCCTTCGCCGCCGAGAACGACCCCGCGGTGCTGGGCACCAGGCGCCTGCTGGAGCACCTCAACGCGGACAAGGAAGCACCGTGGGCGGAGTACGGCGCCCACGGCCTGACGCCGCGCGGCCTGCAACTGCTGCTGCAGCCCTACGGCATCGGCTCGGCCAACCGCCGCTTCCCCGACGGCACCCAGGCCAAGGGCTTCGCCCGCAACCAATTCCTCGACACCTGGGCCCGCTACTGCCCCGAACCGGGGCCGCTGGCCGAGCCCACCCGGCCAGAGGCCGAGCCACTTCCTGACAGCGCGGCCTGACCCGACTTGTCTCGTCGCACTCGTCCCCGCCCAGGTCAGCGCGGGGACGAGTGACAAGCCCGCAACGAGTCGTCTCGACATCACCACGCCACTCGTACCTGCTCTGACCAGGCATGCGACGAGTGGTACGAGACACCACACCTCACGGCGGCCTCCCTGCCCGCGCCGACAGCCACCGCCCAACCTCACCTGGAGTACCTCCGTTTGGTCTTCCCCACCGTCACCGCGCACTCCGCGATCCGCGCCGGCATCGCCCTGCTCGCCGCGTTCGCCTTCGCTCTCTCCTACGACGCCCTGCGGCAGATGGCCGTCGCCATCCACATCCGCGGGCTGCTCACCTACGCCTTCCCACTCGTGATCGACGGGTTCATCGCCATCGGCGTCGCCGCCCTGCTCATGCTGGGCAACGCACCACGGCTCTCACGCGCGTACGTGTGGGCGCTCGTTGGCCTGGCTACGGCTACTAGCATCTGGGCCAACGCCCTGCACGCCGTCCGCCTCAACCAGCAGACCCGCGCAGGCGACGGCCTCCGACTCGACGACGTCACCGTGGGCGTCCTGTCCGCGATCCCCCCGCTCGCCTTGGCCGGCGCCGTCCACTTGTACATCGTCATCCGACGCCAGCCCGCTTCCCACCCCCAGGAGGCCAACACCGGCAACAGCCAGGAAGCCCCCGTCCACCGCCACATCGGCAGGGACAGCGTCCAGCCCCCGACTCCTACCGAAGACCACCCCGGCGTGTTCGCTGCCCCCTCGCCGGATTCCGGCGATGAGGTTCCGGCGCAGACCGCTCCGACACCCCGGCGTACCGGTCGGCCGCCAAATGCGTCGCTCGAAGAGTTGCTGGCCATGGCCCGCCCTGTGGTCGAGCGCATGGGCGAGGTCGACCGTGACGCAATCGCGGAGGAGATCCGGGACGTGCACGGACGCAAGGTCTCCAACGGGCGCCTGACGAAGGTGACCGCGCTCCTCGCGGAGGAGCACGAAGCGGCGTCATCCTCGCTCCTGCCTTCCGCCTGACGTCCCCGCAGTCGGGCTACCGGAAGTCCGGACCTACTTCCGGACTTCCGGTAGCCCGCCGCACCCTGCTCCTTCAAGTACGGCAGCCAGAACACCACGGTCAGCCGCCTCCAAGGCCCAGACGCGCCGAAACGCTCCCCATCCCGATACCCACGCATCACGGAGAGCCGCCCCATGCGCGACCCACACCACGAACTGCCCACCACCCAACAGGAGATGACCATCACTCCTAACAGCGCAGCAAGGTATCCCGCTGGACCGTCCAAGGGTCGGCCCAACGGGGAAGCCTCCGCCCCGGGGGTGGCGGAGGTGCTCGGGCACCAGGGGGTGCCCGAGAGGGAACAGCCCGTCGACACCGCTGCCGTTCCGCTGTCGCGAGCCGCTGACGCCGCCGCGCTGCACCGTGTCGCCCGCCGCCGTAAGCGCGAAGCCGTGCAGCGCAAAGAGCGTGTTGACGTGCGCTACAGCGTCGACGAGAAGACCGCGATCCTGCGCAAGGCCCGGTCGCTGAACATCGCCGGCGCCCACTACGTCGGCGCCGTCGTCATGGCCCACATCCACGGCGACCTCGCCCTGCCAGGCCAGCGCACCCCGCTCGACGACTACATCGACGAACTCACCGCCCTGCGCAGCGAGGTCGCCAAGATCGGCCACAACATCAACCAGATCGCCAAGAAGCTCAACTCCGGTGACCGTTCACACTCTGGGGACACCGCCGTCCTGAACCAGGCCGGGCGTACCTTGGGCGCGGTCGGTACGACCGTGAGGGACATCGCGGCAGCCGCGAACCACGCCGTCAGCAAGAAAGCAGCCCGATGATCGCGAAGATCAGCAGTGGCCAAGACACCGCGGGCCTGGTCCGGTACCTCTTCGACACGAAGAAGGCCAAGGACCACACCGACCCCCACCTCGTCGCCTCCTGGGACGGCTTCGCCCCCGACCCCGGCCGCACCGACGACTTCGACGCCACCAAGAAGCTCCTCGTGGCTGACCTCAACCTGCACGTCAAGCAGGCCCGGCGGCTCGGCCGTGCCCCCGAGAAGCACACGTGGCACTGCTCCATCCGCGCCGCCACAACCGACCGCCACCTCAGCGACGAGGAGTGGGCCGACATCGCGCGCCGCATCGTGGCCACCACCGGCATCGCACCCGAAGGCGATCCGGACGGTTGCCGCTGGGTGGCCGTCCGCCATGCCCCCGACCACATCCACATCGCCGCCACCAAGGTCCGCGCCGACCTGAGCACCGCACGCCACTGGAACGACTACCTCACCGCCGACCGCGAACTCGCCGCCATCGAGAAGGACTACGGCCTCTTCCAAGTCGTACGCGGAGACCGCACCGCCGCCAAGCGCCCCACCCGCGCCGAGCAGGAGAAGGCCCGCCGCGCCGGCCACGACAAGCCCGCCCGCGAACGCCTGCGCGCCACCATCCGCGCCGCCGTGGCCGCCGCCACCAGCACCGAGGAATTCATCCATCTGCTCAACCACACCGACGGCGTGCTCGTCGAGGTCGTCCACTTCCCCTCCGGCGACGTACGCGGCTACAAGGTCGCCAGCCAGGACACCACCACTGCCGACAAGGAGCCCGTCTGGTTCTCCGGCTCCGAACTCGCCCCGGACCTGTCCTTCCCCAGGATCCAGGAACGCCTGGAGAACATCGAGCCGCAGCCGACCAACCAGCCCGGCAGACGCAGGCCCAACCCCTGGCACCAGGCCACGGCCACCGCCGAACGCATCCCCCACCACCTCGACCAGGCTGACGACGAAGCCTCCCAGGCCCACCTCACCGCCTTCGGCGAAGCCCTCGACGCCCTCCCCCTCCTCGCACCCCAGACCTTTCGGCCTCAACTCCGAGAGGCAGCCAGCGCGTTCGAGCGTGCCACCCGCTCCCGCATCCGGGCCGAACACCACCACGCCCGTGCTCTTCGCGGCGCCGTGCGAGCCATGGTCCGCGAGCCCGCTCCCAGGGACGGAGCTGTCGTGGCGATGTTCCTCGACGCCGCGATCCTCGTCGTCATCGCCGCCGACCGCTGGCACCAACTCCACCGCCACGACCAGCAAGTCACCGCCGCCCACCAAACCCTGCTATACCTCCAGGCCGCCTACGACCACGCCGCCGCCGCGCCGCTGGCCGCCCTCGCCCAGCGCCAACCGCCCCAGCAGGCCGTGGAGCGGCAGATCCGCCGCCTACGCCAGGTCGTTCCCGACCACGCCGAGCAGGTCATCACAGACCCCGCTTTCACGGCCCTCACCACCGCCCTCGCCGAGGCAGAAGCAGCCGGACACGACCCGGAGCGGATCCTCCAGCAGGCAGCCGACCAGCGGGCCTTGGACGACGCAGGCTCTGCCGCACGCGTCCTGATCTGGCGCATCCAACGTCTCACGGCGCCGTCAGAACCCAGCACACCAACTCTTGACTCTGCTTCGACCCGGCGCACCCCGCCCACATCGACACGGCAGCCTTTCGCGCAGCAGACCGCTACCAGTGGCCAACGCCGCCGGTGACCTACGGTTGACGGCCCGAACGCAGCCTCCGAGCCAATGAACCATGCGCGATGGACTGGCGGTTGTCGCCCCTGCGGCGACCAGCAATCGAGCAGATCACGCGCTACAGAGAAGCACTTGTGCAAAAACTCCTACATCAACTAAAGTCTGCCTGGCAGTTAAGTGCTCCAATGCGAAGCCCGACCAGAGGAGTCGTCCGCATGAGTGTGCCTCTTTCATCCTGGGCGACCGAGGTGTTCGGCAAGCAGGCGTCCGCGGTCCGCGTGGGCCTCGGGCAGGCATTGCGGAACATGCAGGCCAACGCCCAGGCGGCTCAGGAACAGGCCGATTCGCGTACCAACCACACCTACGGCTCGGCCCGTTGGCAGGGCCAGTTCGAGCGAGTGTGGGAGGAACTGAAGGATCTGCCCGGCTCCACTCCCGTCAAGCCGTTCGGGTTCCCCTTCGAACTCATGATCGTCGGAAACGGCCTGCTCTATCCGTTCCTCTACTCGAAGACCACGTCGGACGTTCGCACAGCCCGCATCCCGCGTGAGTCCCGGTTGGTGAAGGAGCTGTTCACATTCGCGCCCGACCCGGCCGAGGTGCAGGGCGCGTTCGACTTCGACGACCTCGACCAGAGCGGTCAGGTGATGGAGCCGCGAGGTGGTCTCGCGACCGTGCCGCCCGGCACGCGCCTGGTCCTGGTTCCCTTCGCCTGCAACGCCTCCGAGTTGCTGGAGGCTCACTGGGGCATGGCCGCGCTGGGTGCGGACCGACGCCTGGAGTGGGCGACGCTCCCCGAGGCACTTACGCTGCCTGACACCGTCACCTTCCACGGGCAGCATCTGAGGAGCATCACCAAGCAGTCGACGTCGTCCGAGCGGGAGCTGACGAGCTTCGACGGTGGAGCAGAGCCGACCCTTACGCTGTCGTCGCGTGGGAACGTTGATCAGCAGCGCGACGTTCCGCCCCTGACCGAAGCAGAGCTACGCGAGGACCAGACCAGCGAAGACGATGCGAACGATTAAGCAAGACCTCATCCCGGGCTTGGAGGAGCGGGGCACCACGCCCCGCGCCATTTCCGACGGCTTCGATCCCGCCCGGCTGACGCAGGCTCGTCGGCTGGCCGAGATGACGAAGAAGGACGTCGCGAACTCCCTTGGGGTGACCCCGGCAGCCGTGGGCCAGTACGAGACGGGGGTCTCCCGCCCTCGCCCGGACCTCATCCCCCGCCTCGCCGAAGCACTCGGCGTACCTGCTACGTTCTTCCTGGTCGGCCGTCCGGCAAGCCGACTCGATTCCTCCATGGCCCACTTCCGCAGCCTTCGCAGCACGCCGAAGTCCCAGAGGGAACGGGCCCTAGCCTTCGCCGAACAGGTGTGGGAACTCACCTACGCCCTCGAACGGCGGATTCAGCTTCCCCTCGTGAACCTGCCCGGCTTCGCCGGCGGTGAGGTCCACCCTGGAGCCGAACTGCCCACGGACCCGGCAGCGGCAGCGCGCGAGCTGCGGCGGCGTTGGGGTATGGGAGACGGGCCGGTCACCCACCTCATCCGACGCATGGAATCCCACGGCATCGTTGTCGTGATGCCCCCCGCGTCCGATCCTTCGGCGGCGACCGTGGACGCGTTCTCCACCAGGGCTGCACGCCCACTCGTAGTCCTCACTGCCAATCGGGCCGATGACGTCTACCGCCACCGCTTCACGGCTGCCCACGAACTCGGGCACCTCGTACTCCATAGCGACGCCACCGGTGACAGCCGTCAGGAGAAGGAAGCCGACGCCTTCGCCGCCGAGTTCCTCACCCCTCAGGACAGCGTCCTTCCCCACCTGCCCAAGCGGATGGACCTAGCGCGCCTGGCCGAGCTCAGGCAGGTCTGGGGCGTCTCCATCCACTCGCTCGTCTACCGATGCCGTGAACTCGGCCTGATCTCCGACGCCACGACCAGCCGCACATATCAACGCCTTCGCGCGCTGGATGGCCAGCCCGGCTTCATCCCCGAGTCGGTATCGAACTACACCGGTGAACAGCCGTCACTGCTGCGCCAAGCCTTCGAACTGGCGCACAAGGAAGCGGATCTGTCGGTGGCGACACTGGCCCATGAGCTGGCCTGGACGCCCCAGCGCGTTCGTGAACTGCTCGACGTCCAGGAACAGCGGCCGGTCCTACGCCTCGTGCAGTAGTAGGCAGCTCGTGCGCCGTTCCGCCCGGCCACGACCTCAACCTGGAGTCTGCCGCGCTCCGAGGAACGGATCCACGGGTGCACGCGCCGGGCGGACGTGGGTAACCGTGCTCAGGACACGCGGGAAGGGTTTCTTGTCCGAGTTATTCAGCCTCGTCACGCCCGGGCTGCAAGGAAGCGAGCTTCTCGTTGGGCAGCCAGCCTGTTCGCCAACACCTCGGGACCGATCTTGCTCAAGGCCCAGAGGCTGCTGGTCCTCCGGGCCCACTGCCAGAGCAGATCATCCGCATCCACAGGTGTACGGAAAGGCAGCACCGGGATGCTGCAGGCATCGAACGGATCAGCGTCGAGGTAGCGCAGCCCGCCAGTGCCGCACAGATAGTGGGTACTGCGGGTGGCTGCCGCGAGATCGGCAAGGCGCTCGGACCGGCCTTGACGGGTCGGAATCTCACTGCTGAGCAGCACTTCTCCTGACCAGCCAAGAGCGGTGAGCAGGGCGATTGTCGATGCTCTAGTGAGGTCGGCCACGCGGTCTGTGGTGTCGAGCATGCACAAGACCGCGTCCAGAACCTCACGCGCGGCATCCCAGTAGCGGCTGTGGCCGTAGTACTGGCGCACGAGCAGTTCGACCGTCCGTCGCGAGCGGCGGGGATCGACGAGCCGGGCCTGGCTGATCCTGGTCGCGCGCCCCTGGGGAAGGTGCGTCGGGAGCGTGAGCCACTGCTGCCGACCAGGATCGTCCAAGGCGGCGAGACGGGCTCGGTGCTGGTAGTCGCGCCGGGCGAACTGCACATCGTCGAGGACGATCCAGCGGTCGGCGGCGAAGAGCTTCGCCAATGTGGACAGCCGTGGAAACAAGTTCGGTTGATGAATCGCGCACACGCCATCCGACGGACCGACGCGGGGTGATTCAGGTGCTGATGAGGCGGCTGTCGAATCCGGCCTGTAGAAGGCGCTTGTAGGCGTCATGGACATCCCTCGGTACGGCCTGCTCAACGGCGAAGCCGAGCTTCGGGTATTCGATCACCCGTTGCAGGTCTCCGACGAGCATGTCGACGACGAGCTTCTCGTCGCCGATGGACTTGATGTAGTCGTCCAACTCAAGTGGCTCGGAGGCACAGACCACCTCAACCTCCGGCCACAAATTGCGGCAGGTCGCGTACGAGCGGCGCTCCATGTACGGCTTGGAGATCAGCAGAAGTGACTCCACCTCCATGCCGGCGTCGGCGAGCAGCTCGCGGGAGAAGGTGATGTTCTGGCCTGTGTTCGCCGCCTTCGGTTCCACCAGGATCGCCTCGTCCGGCACACCCAGGGCAAGCGCATGCTCGCGGAAGTGGACGGCCTCGCCGCGCGGGAAGCGGGCTCGGGTGGTGGGGCTGTTGCCGCCGCTGAACACCACGACGGGGAAGAGGCCGGCGCGGTAGAGGTCGGCGGCCGTGGTGGCCACCCCCAGGTCGTGGCTGCCCAGGCCGATCGCCGCCGAGCAGGGCCGCTGCTCGTGGCCCATCTGGTGGTAGTTCCAGATCAACGTCGCGTCGTGGAACTGCTCGTCGGTAATCTGGCGCTGCTGGTGCTCCGGCACGTGCACTCCCTGGCTCATCTTTGCTGGCCTCTACGGATGCCCTCGATGCTGCGCAGCTGGTGGCTCAGCCCGAACTGCTGAGCCACTTGTGCCGCCTGATCGAGGACGGACAGCCCATCATTCCGGGTCGCCGCATCCGACAGAAGGATGTGCCCGTAGGCGGTGTCCAACCGCACCCGCTGCATCGGAGAGTCAACCGTGCCGGTGGTACGCGCGATATCGATGTAGTGCAGGGCCTGCTTCAGATCACCGGCGCCACGGTGGGCCAGGGCCAGCTTCTGGTGGGCGACCGACCAGTCCTCCGGCTCGCCCAGGTCCTCGAACGCTTGAGTAGCGTCCACCATCACGTTGGTGGCGTACTCGTTGTTGCCCTCCTTACTCAAGGCCGTACCCACCCAGAGCTGGGCCCTGGCGCGGTCGCGAGGGCTCAGGCGCTCGTCGGTGGCTAGGAGTTCGTACTGGCGGGCGGAGGCTTCGAGTTGGCCGGACATCTCCTGTACGACGGCGATTGACAGCTCGATCTGTGCCACCCGGCGCGGGATGTCGAGTTCGGTGAACATGCCTCGGGCGGTCCGGTAGGAGTGAAGGGCGGAGAGCGGGCCGAGGATCGCGCCCTGGTCCCGCTGAAGGTCACCGAGGAGGACGAGCGAACGGCCGTACAGATAAAGACCCTTGTCCGCCAAGCGGTGCGGGTCGTGACTCCCCAGCCAGCGGTTCAACAAGGTGGAGGCGAAGGAGAAGTTCTGGCGACTGACGCAGACCACGGCCCGCTCGATGTCCTCGGTCCAGGTCTCGTAGTCCGCCGGCCTCGCGCTCTTTCGCTCCGGGAACAGCACCGTCTCGAACCGGGCATGGGCGGCAGCATCGGCACGAGCGAGCGCGGTATCGAGGATCGCCTGGGTATCGGGCCTCGGCTGCGTTTCGGCGCGCAGGCTCTCCCACTTGGCCACCGTACGCAGGGCGACGCCCAAGTGCTCGGCGAAGGCGCGCGTGCTCATCCGCAGGGCAGAGCGCAGAGCGCTCGCCTCCCGGCCTGTCCATTGCTGCACGCTGACCACGGATTACCTCCCCTCCGTCAGGTATGTAAGCACCCTCTGTGACGGCGCAGGGCGAGAAGTGCAACGGAAGTACAACAGCAGGTCATTTCGAGGCCGTTCGCGCCGGCCGACGCTATGGGCATGGACGAGGAACTCATCACGGAACGCCGCCCAGTCACCGGCCCACACGTCTTCGGCTACATACGCCACGTCACCGGTGGACGGGCCCGACACGCGGCGTTGGTCGACTGCCTCACCGAGTACTGCCGGCGGCACGAACTGACCCTGTGCGGTGTCTTCACCGACCGCGAGGCGACTGTGACCGTCCGCTCCCCCGCCTTCGTCGGCCTCCTCGACGCCCTGGAACTCCCCGACACCTACGGCACCGTGATCCCCGTCCTCAGCCACCTCGGCCCCAAGCGCACCGCCAACGAGCGGAAGCGGCGGATAACCGCGACCAGCACCCGTCTGATCGTGGTCCGTTCCACCAGAGCGACCACTGGTCCCTCGCTTTCGCTCGGCGCGAGTTCCAACCTCCAACGGCAAGGAGGCACGTGATGTTCCTACGCGAAGCGCTGCGGAGCGCCCTCATGGTCAACGATGTGCCCGGACTGCGCCTGCTCCAAGTCGGCGTCGGCTGGGACCTCGTACGGACCCCCGCGGACATCGGCCTCCTGGCCCTGGCTCACCTCCGCGCCACTGGCGCAATGATCGGCCCCGTGCTGTACGACAAGCCCAACGAACGCCTCTACTACGCGATCAGGACCGGCACCCTCGGCAGTTGGGACGACCTGCCCGTTCGGCATCTCTCCAGCAACTCTTGGCTGGTGGCCCCTGGCCTTGAGCTGATGGACGACTGGTTCGGCGGCTGGTGCGAACTGCCCGACGACAACACCCTCACGGACGTCGACACCCTCCGCGCCGCACTGTCCCATCCGTACGTCCTCGCCGGCCAGGAGGAGCCCTCCGGCGCCTGTCGCAGACAGACCGAGTTCGAAGAGGCAGGCCGGTGAATACCCGCGCAGTCATCTGCCACATGGAGTGGACCATCCAGCCCGACCGGGAGCCGGATGCGGAGCCGACCACGTACGCGATGCAATGCGCCGTCTGCGGCGAAACCTCCCGACCCAGCATCGACTTCGCCGAACCGCAGGACTGGGTGTTCGGGCACGGCGGCCGCAACCCGTCGCACCACACCTACCGGGAGATCATCACCCGGCCATGGCGGGCCTGGTGGAAGCCGTGACAGGCCGTGCCGTGAGTCGACTGGCGCGCTACACGGCCCGCTTCCGATCGTGCTAATCGCCGCCTCATGCGGCTTCGTGATCGGCGTTGCGGTCTCCACCGCCCCAGCCGGCCCTTGAATTCCCGTCCCTGCCGGACGTGACCGATCGAGAGGTTCCCCCACCCGAGAAGCCCCGGCAGGGGCGGGTCGTAAGCCCCCGCCCCGGGCGCATCAACCGCCCGAGCCCTGGACAGGTCAAGCGCCGTCCGGGGCGGGTCCGCAATGCCGTTTCATCCCGAACCCCAGGAGGATCAATGCCGAACGAGAGCACCACCCCGGCGACCGGACAGGCCCAGGCCGGGCTGATCAAGGCACGTCGCCGCATCCAGGCCGCCCGCGAGCGGGGCGTCACCCCGTCCGACGGCGGCAGCACCGGCCGTACCGACGGCAACGACTGATCCAGGAGGAGAAGCGTTGTCGCCGCTGAATCTGGCGGCTCACCTGGGCCAGGACGAGTTCCTGGCCCAGGTGCTCCACCGCCGCTACCGCCACATCCCTGCCGCCATCCCACACCCAGGTGAGCTGATCACCTGGGACGACGTCAACACCATCCTGGCGACCCACCGCCTGGAGCCGCCCCGCTTCCGCCTCTCTGCGAACGGGGAGATGCTGCCCGCCCACCGCTACACCGCTCCCGTTACCACCCGCCGCCACACCGTCTGGCAGCGCGTGCACCCCGCCGAACTGCACGCCCGACTCGCCGAGGGCGCCTCCCTCGTCATCGACGCCGTCGACGAACTCCACCCACCTATCGGCCGCGCCGCCATGGAACTGGAGCAGTGGCTGCGCACCGGCGTGCAGACCAACCTGTATGCGTCGTTCACCGCGCGCGAGGGCTTCGGCGTGCACTGGGACGACCACGACGTCGTCGTCATCCAGATCGACGGCACCAAACGCTGGAAGCTGTACGGCCCCACCCGCACCGCCCCCATGTACAAGGACACCGACGAACCCGAACCGCCGCCGGAGGAACCGGTCGCGGAACTGGTCCTGCGCCCAGGGGACATGCTCTATCTCCCTCGCGGCTGGTGGCACTCGGTGGCCGCCTCCGAAGGCGAGCACTCCCTGCACCTCACCTTCGGCATCCAGGCCACCACCGGCGCCCAGCTACTGTCCTGGCTCGCCGACGACCTGCGCCGCCACGATGTTCTGCGCGAGGACCTGCCCGTGCACGCGACCGCCGCTCAGCAGGCCGCCTACCTGGAACGGCTACGCAAGGAAGTCACCGCCGCGCTGGAAGACCCGGATCTCATCGGCCGGTACACAGCGATGCGCGACGGCACCGACCTCACCCGCCTGCAGCCGGGCCTCCCCCACATCGCCGGCGTCCCTGCGGACCCGGACGTCCGCGTCAGGCTGACCACCGCCCGTGCCCACCTGGAGCACGCAGCCAACGGGGACGGCTTGGTGTTCCGGGCCTGCGACAACGAGTGGGAGATGGCGGAGGAGGCCATGCCGCTGCTCCAGAGCCTGGTGTCCGCCGCACCCGGCGCGGTGTCCCTCGGCGAGCTGGCAGCAGCCGCTGGAATCTCCGTCGCGGACGTGGCAGCCGTCGTCTTCGAGCTGATGGACGGCCAAGCGATCACGGTAGAAGGAGATGAGCGATGACAACGGCCTCTCTCGGGCTGGGCACCCACCGCGTCCGCCCCTCCGCGCTGACCGAGGCCGTCGCCCGCGCGGCTGCCGACCCCGCTACCGCGTGGATCGATACCGCGCCCAACTACCTGAACGGGCAGGCCCAGCCGCTGCTCGCTCCGGCTCTTGCTCTGCTGCCCATCCAGGTCTCCACCAAGGTCGGATTCCTGACCGAAAAGGCAGCCAAGGATGCCGTCTCTGACGGAGCCCTTACTGTCCAAGACGCTGAACGTGGACACTGCCTCAGCGCCTCGTACGTCCACTGGCAGTGCGCCCGCAACCGCATCGAACTCGGCCGCGACCACTTGGACCTCGTCTTCACCCACAACCCCGAGCGGGCCACAGGCGACCCGTACGAAGCCCTGCGCGACGCCTTCACTGCCCTCGAAGCGGAAGCAGCAGCCGGAACCCTCACGTCATACGGCGTCGCTACCTGGGACGGCTTCGACACCGGCGCCCTGAGCATCCCCGCCCTGCGCCAGCTGGCCATCGAAGTCGCCGGCACGGAGCAGCACCACCTGCGAGCCATCCAACTGCCCGTATCCCTCGTCACCGCCACCGCATTCGCCCAGGCCCTGGACGGAGATGGTCCCATCGCTCAGGCAGCCGAACTCGGATGGCAGGTGTACGCCTCAGCACCCCTGTTCGGCGGGAAACTTCCCCACCTGGCCACACCCGAACTCACCGCACTCCTCAGCCCGGAATTCACCGTCCCCCAGGCATGCCTCCTCGCCACGGCCTCCTGCCCGGGAGTGACGCGGATTCTGCTCTCCACCTCCACCCCGGCACACTGGACCGAGGCACAAACGGCTCTGCGAAGCCCGGCCATCCCAGTCCCCACGCTGCGAAAGGTGCTGGATGTACTCGCCGCCGACTGACCCCGCCGACCAGCACCGTATGCGTCGGACATTCACGCAGTCTGCTCAGACGCTGGGCACCACGACCACCGGTCCAGAAGTCTGGGGCTGGCACGGACGCACCCTCAGCAGCCGCGTCCAGCACCCGGACCGAGGCGCCTGCTGGCTGCGGCTCCTCTCCACACCGCAGGACAAAGCCGCAGGAAAGATCTGGGACGGCAATCTCCAGGCCGCCGCCCTGTTCGACGGATGCGTCCACAAACCACTGCTCTACGACACCACGGAAGCGAGAAGCGACGGCTACGCCTACCTGGCGGAGCTGCACCAGTACGTCGCCGAACCTGTCTTCTCCCCCAGCCCCGTCATGCGCCTGGACCCGGATCCGCCGACCGCATGGTGGGACTCGCTCCGCACCGACCTGGAGTACGTGAGCACAGTTCCTACGGATCGAGTGGCCGTACGGCAAGAGTGGGTGGACCGCAGCGTCCCGCGCTACCTCGACATGCCCAGCCCCCGGATCACGGACTGGGCGACGGCCCACGGAGACCTGCACACCGCCAACCTCACCGGCACCACCCCTTACCTCCTCGACTGGGAGGGTTTCGGCCTGGCGCCGACCGGCTACGACGCAGCCATCCTGCTGGCCTACTCGCTGCTCACCCCCGGCTTCGCACAGTGTGTCCGGGACGCCTTTCCCGTGCTTAAGGCGGAGGCCGGACGCGTCGCACAGATCATCGTTGTCACCGAGTTGCTGCAATCGGCTTCGCGCGGGGACCATCCCGAACTCGTCCCCGCTCTTTGTACCCTGGCCGGAGAACTGACCTGAGGGGGCCGTGGCCGTTTCTCAGGGGACAGGACGAAAACCGAAGCCAACGCGGACAAAGCTCGTAGACAAAAGCCTCACCACCCTGATCCCCGAAACGGCAGCAAACCCCGAACGTCCAACTCGTAATCAATTAGGAAATCTGACAGCAGGTTGCTTGCACCTACGCCTTCATCACACCTGTGGCGAATACAGCTCCTCGATACGCTTTGCCAGCGTGTCGATGCGAGACATCGCGCTGTCTCGGTCGGAGACGAGCTTGGAAATGCGTTCGTCCACCTGCGCGCGATCGTAGCCCCGTCGCACGAGCTCGAAGTCGGAGGGCGATCTGATCCTGCTGGCCCGCCGGGCTCGTGCGTTGGCGTCGGCGATGATGTCTGCGGCTCGGCGTCGCGCTTCCACAGCCTGGCCGTTGTCCCGCTCAGCACCCATCGACGCGACGTGCAGATTCCTGATCAGCTCTTCCAGCGTGGTCACGTGGGCCAGTGCACTGCCGCGGTCGGAGGTGAGATTGGAAATACACTCGTCCACCTGCGCGCGATCGTAGCCCCGGCGCACGAGCTCGAAACCGTAAGACGAGATATCCGTGCCATGGCTGACGACGCTGCTACGAGCTGTGCGCTCACGCTCGACTTTGATGCGGATCTGGAGAGCCTCTGCATCGGCGGCGGCGACGATATCTGCGGCCTGCAGACGGGCGTTCTCCATGATCCGCTGAGCCTGGCGCTCGGCATCAGTGTGCATCTCCTCGATCCCCAGGCGGAGTCGCTCAGCGCGGTACTCGGTCTCGGCCAACTGCTGCTCAGCCTTGGCCTGCCGGACTACGAGGTCGCGATCGGTTTGTTCAGCCTGCTTGCGGCGTTTGGCGAGGTGAGCCTCGAACTCGGAGGCCGCTTCCGCGGCTTTGGTACGGGTCTCGTTGAAGTAAACGTCAGCTTCCGCGAAGAGGGCGTCGGCCTCCTCCAACTTGGACGCACTGTCCTTCTGGGTACGCAGCCAGACCTGCCAAGACTTCTTCAGAACCCGTGCGGCCAGGGAGTCGGTATGCCCCAGCTCGACGACGTCCAGCAGATTGCCGCCCGGCAGCCGGGTGGCATGATCGATTAACACCGTGCTCAGGGCGTCGTGAACGGCGGCTGCGTCCGACGGGCGATCATCCGGTCGTTTGGCGAGCAGGCTCATGATGAGGTCGTTTAGCGGCCCGGGCAGGCCCTCGACATGAGTACCTGGCTCGGTTGGCGTTTCATCCAGATGCATGCGGAGCACGGCCATCGGGTGGTGGCCGTCAAACGGTGGGCGACCCGTCACTGTGTCGTAGAGGAGGCATCCCAACGAGTAGAGATCGCTGCGGCGATCGATCTCCCGAACACCTTCGGCCTGTTCCGGAGACATGTACGGCGGGGAGCCCAGCACGGCACCTGTAGCGGTGAGGGCATGGACGCTTACGGTGTCGCCTATAAACTTTGCGACACCGAAGTCAAGAACTTTGATCCTCCCCTCGGGCGTAAGAAGGACGTTGGCCGGTTTGATGTCCCGATGGACGATGTCCTGAAGATGCGCGGCGTGTAGCGCCTGAGCAATCTGTGTAGCCCACGCGACAGCCATCGGCCAGGGTGGCGTCGACTGCTTCAGCCGCTGGCGAAGGGAGATACCGGGAACGAGTTCCATCACGAGGTAGAGCGTCTGATGCCCCCTAACCGGAACCTCACCAAAGTCATGAACGGTGACGATGTTCTGGTGGGAAAGGCACCCCGCCAACTGCACTTCGCGCTGGAATCTGGCTTGCGTTTCCGCCTCGCCAATGCGGGGCACCGCATGTACGAGTTTGACCGCCACCTCACGCCGCATGCGCTCGTCCTGCGCGGACCAGACCTCACCCATGCCACCCGCGCCAAGGCGGTCCTTGATCCGATAGCGCTCAGCGAGCAGTACGCCCTGCATCCCTGCCCTCCCCGGTTGGCGGATTGCCATCGTGGCGCTACGGTCGTGCCCCGAATTCCTTCACTCGTATCACTCCTCCACCCACAGTTCAGGTTCCCCCCGAGTCACCCGAGCTCCCAAAGGACCCACCCGCCAGGCGGCGAAGTCGCCGCGCCTCTTCCTCCATGCGATGCGCGACGCCGCCGGCGCCCGCGATGTCGTCCAGTCCGCTGGCGTGGAGTTGCGCGGCAAGAGCATTGAAGTAGTGAGCGGTAGCGAGGAGATGGTCCTCCACATCCGTGGCGCCAATACTCGCCGAGAGGCTGTTCGCGTCGTCCAGCACGCGGGTGATCTGCTCCATGATCTCGTCCCGGGCGTCCTGCGCCAGCCCCAGCGCCCGGCCAACCTGGGCAAGGATTGAGTGGCAGGACCGGCCGGCCTCGCGCAGCAGCCGGTCGTCGCGGTTGAAGGAACTCGCCGCCAGTGCATCCGCGTGGATGTACCCCGAGGCGATACGGGCCTGCGCCAACTGCGGCTCATAGCGGCGCAGGTCGATCGCGCTGGTGGCACCGAGCGCCTCGCGGAAGCAGGGGTGGACCTGGAACTCCGTCTCGTGCGGCTGCACCGGCAGCTCATCGCCACCTGCGAACACGACGTCGTTGCCACGACGCACTCCGAGGAAGCCCACCCCGTACAAAATGTCGACAACCCCGGACAGAGTCAGCACGTCGGCGTACGCGGGGAATAGCCGATGGAGCGTCTCGACGGCCGCCTCGAAGCGGCTGGCGAGCACAGGACGGGTGACCACGTATCCGCTGTTCTGAAAGAGAGGGAAGAGGTGTTTGAGGAAGGGGTGCGCGACCAGGTACTCCAACGTGAGGTCCTTCAGCTTCCACGCGGAGAACTGCCGACTGGCTTGGAGGACGTCCGCCTCCGTGATCCGGTCCCTGCCATGGATCAGCCAGGCGGTCTCCTGGCAGAGGTTGAGGAACTGGATGGCATCCCGGGGCCGAAGCAGACAGCGGCTGAACAGGTACGTCGCCGTCTCCTCATCCCGGATGGTCGGCGGGAAGATCTCCCGCCAAAGCTCCTCGATGCTCAAGTCCTCTTCGGCAGAGGCCCGCGCGCGGGCCAGAGCGAGGTCTCTCAGGGCCTGTTCCGTCCAGGTGATGCGTAGTTCGTCGCCGTGGAACTTATCGCCCTCGCCAAAGGACAGCGAGTCGTAGATGTCGGAACGCAGGAATAGCAGGAACCGCACGAACCGCCCGTAGAGGCTTGCCGCGTGCTTCGCCGCCAGTAGCAGGCCGATCACCATGGAATTGCTGTCAGGCTCCGCCGACCACACCTGCTCCAGCTGATCGACCATCAACAGCAGCGGCCCGTGCGCGGCGTCGCACCCGAGATCGGCGACGGCCTTGGCCACGCCCTGCTCCACCACCTCCAACTGGCGGGCGGCCCGTGCGCCCTCCGACGGCGACTGCGCGAGATCCACGCCAGCCTTGATGCCGAACGCCTCCAGGGCGAGGGAGGTCTGCAGTCCCTTCGCCCCCTGTGCCAGCCGGTCTCCAAGCCGTTCGCCCGGCAGTTCGTCATTCTGCTTAAGGAAGCGAACCAGCGCCTTGACTGAGTCAGGTCTCCTACCGTGCGCGTCCTTGGCGTGGGCCACAACGTGGCGGGCCGCATGTACGGCAAAAACGTACCGCCAGATCAACGCCTTTGCCGAATCTCCGGGCAGCCCCTGCAGCTCGAACCGCCGGATCTCCTCCCCCGCCGTCTCGTCCGGGGTGACCAGGATCTTGCCGGTGGTGTGCGCGCTGTCCGCCATCAACTGCATGCAGATGGCGCTCTTTCCGGCGCCCTTACGGCCAATGATCAGCATCTTGCGTCCGCTCACCGCCGCGCGGTACGCGGCGTTGGGCAGAAACCCACCGCGTAACAGCAACCCTTCCGTTACGTCTCGTTCGGCATCCTCGCGCCCGAAGTGCAGGTCCGCGAGCACCGAGCCGTCGGCCATCCGTCCCCCTGTTGTCATCCCATCGACCTTGCATGGGTCTGCAGTTCACACCGTATCCGTACGGGCCGAGATGGGGGTCAAGAACTCAGTGCACCAGAATGCGCCCTGGGCCGTGGAGAACCACCGAGCAGAAGCGGTAACACCGCCTCTCGTGCGACCGCTGCCCGGAGCCCGTCCTTTTCCTCGGGCTATCGACGTCCGTGCGCAGCGACATACTGATCTGAGATAAGTGCGCTGACTGCAGGACCTCCGGGTACAGCCGTCCGCGAGGGCACATCCAGGGCACATGAACCTGGGAAACGGCGTTGACCCATGAGAACTACGGAGAGGAGTTTCCCCAGTTCAACGCACTTTCCCTACGAAACCCCAGGTCAGCCCCCTCCCCCTCTCATTCGCTGCATGAGTGGCAGGACTTCAGCCATCGGTTGCATGAGGCGGGGCATCAGCCGTACTGCCTTGTGTGGCCGTGAGCCGGGGGTTCGTGAGCAGGTAGTGGGCGGGGTCTTCGGACCTCGCCCTTTTCCATGCCGCCTCTACGTCGTCACCCGGTCATCCAGCGCCAGGCGTACGGCGAAGGTCGCGATGACGGTGCCGGTCACCCGGTCCAGGGTCCGGCGGACGCGGGCTCTGCGGAGCCAGGTGCCCAGGGCGGACACGGAGACGATGAGGACGCTGCACCAGAGGACGGCGACGACGATGTGTACGGCGGTCAGCAGCAGGCCCGTCGAGAAGTGCGGGGCGCCGGCGGGGATGAACTGGGGCAGGACCGCGACGTAGAAGACGCCCATCTTGGGGTTGAGGAGGTTGGTCAGGGTTCCCTGGCGCCAGCCGCCGGCCAGGGTGTCGTCGTCGCCGGTCACGGCTTCGTCGGGGGTGGTGTCCGTGAGGTGGCCGTGGAAGGTGGCGTGGATCATGCGTACGGCCATCCACAGCAGGTAGGCCGCGCCGGCCCAGCGCAGGATCTCGTACAGGATGTGGGACGCGGTCACCAGGGCGGTCACACCGAGCGAGGTCAGCGCGCCCCAGACGAGCGTGCCGGTCTGGATCCCCAGCACCACCCCCCAGGCACGGGTGCGCCGGCCGACGGCCGCGGTGCGCAGGATGACCGCCGTGTCCAGGCCGGGGGTGACGACGAGAAGCCCGACGACCAGGGCGAAGGACCACAGCGCGGTGCTCATTGTCATGCGGGACCGCCTCGGGGCTCTGTGGACGACTCGGAGTCCGGCGGTTGTGGATGCTGCCATGTGTTGGTTACGGGCGGATATCAGCCGTGGTGTACGGCCCTCGGTTGTCTGGCGTCGCTCGGCCGAGGCCAGACAGCCGGTCGAACCGGTCGAACCGGTCGCCCATGATTCCAAGGACCAGGGCCCGTCCGGTCAGCGGGGATGGGACCGGACAGGCCCTGGCGTATGGGGCGGCGCGGGACGCGTCGGGTGGTGGTCAGTCCAGTAGGAGGGCTGTCGTGTTCGGGGGCAGCATCCCCGTATTGGTCAGAGGGCCCGACGTGAGGAGAGGGCTCCAGGCCTCGGGCAGTGGCATCGGACGGTCGGAGAGGTTGACCGCGCACAGGAGGCCGGTGCCGCGTTCGAAGAGGAGGGTGTCGGGTGGGCTGTCCAGCCAGCGGAGCTGCTCGCCTCGGAGGTTGGGGTTGGTGCGGCGCAGGCGTAGGGCGGAGCGGTAGAGGTGGAGCATGGAGGTGGGGTCGGCCTGGTTGGCCGCTGCGGTGTACGACTTCCAGTCCTGGGGCTGGGGCAGCCAGGGGGTCGTGGACCCGACTGTGCTGAAGCCGAAGTGGGGGGTGTCGGCGGTCCAGGGGAGAGGGACTCGGCAGCCGTCGCGGCCTCGGACGGTGTGGCCGGAGCGTTCCCAGGTGGGGTCCTGGAGGGCCGACTCGGTCGCCGGACCGGACAGCGGCATGACGATGCGCCGGTACCGGGCCCGCGGCGCAGGCCCGGCCGGCGTCAGTCACCGGATCGGGCGGGGTCGGGTCAGGTCACCGGATCGAGGAACTTCAGCACCGAGGCGTCCTCCTCGATCAGCGGGGTGAGGACGGCGTTGAACGGGCCGCCGTACGGTGCCTTCAAGTGCGCCTGGAAGGCGTCCTCGTCGCGGTACACCTCGAAGATCCAGAAGGCGCGCGGGGCGGCTGCCTTGGTGTAGACGTCGAAGGCGAGGTTGCCTTCCTCCTCGCGGACCTTCAGGGCGTAGTCGCCGATCAGGCGGGCGACCTCGTCCTCGGCGCCCTCGCGGGCGGTGAACTCGGCGAGCAGGGTTTTCTTCACGGGCTTGTGTCCTTGTCCGTCGCAGGCGTCGGTCGTGGGTGTCAGTTGTGCGCGGAGTCGAGGTGCCAGACCTCGGCCTCGTCCAGCGTCACCGAGCCGTTCTCGGCGAAGACCTGCACTCCCTGGCTGGCGGGGTCGGGGAAGATCTGGTCGGTGATGACGGCCTCGCCGTTGCCGCCGAAGACCTCGACGGAGGACCAGTCGACGAGGATCCGCAGCTTGACCTTGCCGTTCTCGGCCTTCAGGGGTGCGGTCTGGACGCCGGGGAAGGTGCTGTTGAAGTCGACGGCGCCGGAGTGGGTGCGGTCGACGTACAGCTCCTGGGTCGTGGTGTCGTAGCCGATGACGGTCTCCTCGCCGTCGGCGCCGGTGCGCACCTTCAGGCCGAAGCGGGCGGCGTCGTCGAGGGAGAAGGTCACCTCGATGTCGAGCGACTTGCCCTCGGCCTCGGGGCCGATCAGGGTCTGCGTGGTGCTGTCGACGGTGACACCGGACGCTGTCGCCGGGGGCTCCGCCCGGAGGGACTCCAGGCTGCTCACCGGCTCGCTGGTCAGCCGGATCCGGCCGTCGACCGTACGCAGGGCCATCTCCCGGGGGACGCTCTGCGCGCCGCGCCAGGGGGAGGTGGGGACGGCTCCGCCGTAGTCCCAGTTGTTCATCCAGCCGATCATGTACCGCTTGCCGTCGGGCGCGTCCTCCCAGGACACCGCCGCGTAGTAGTCCTTGCCGTAGTCGGCCCAGTCGGCGCGCTGTACGACGGACTTGGCGGCGGTGTCGGCTTCGGTGAACCGGTCGGCGAGGACGTGGCCCCAGTCGGCGTTGTTCATGTCGACGAGCTGGATCCGCGCCTGCTTGCCCGCGTAGGGGCGCAGGTCGAAGGAGGCCCAGTCCAGGGTCTCGCTGTTGGAGCCGGTGGCGCTCCGGACGACCTCGCCGTCGACGATCAGGTTGACGGACGTCTCCTGGGTGGCGGGCTGGGCCTGGGTGTCGGAGAGCGTGATGTGGTCGACGTTGAGGTGACCCCAGCCGCCGGTGTTGTCGTCGACGATCCTGATCTGCGCCTGCTCGCCGGCGAGGTCCTTGACGTCCCAGGAGGCCCAGTCGAGTGCTTCGTTGTCCTGTCCGGTGGTGCTGCGGACCACCTGGCCGTCGACGAGCAGTTCGATCGCGGTCGGGTTGCCGGAGCCGACGGGGTGGTAGCCGCCACCCACAAGGAAGTTGACGTAGTCCTTGTCGACGGTGAACTCGGGCGAGGTGAGCGTGCCGGTGGTGGTGTCGCCGTTCAGGTAGGAGTTGACCAGGCCCTTGCCCAGGAAGCCGGAGACCTCCTGCTGGTTGGGGAGGGTGCCGGTGGCCGGTGCGGTGCCGAAGGCGTTCCCGGTCGTCATCCAGTTGCCGTAGGTGCCGCCCTCGAAGTCGGCGAGGACCGTGCCGTCCGCGTGCGGATGCCGGCCGCCGCCGACCTTGAAGTTCAGGTACTTGCTGTCGACGGTGAAGGAGGGCGAGGTCAGGGTGCCGGTGGTGCCGTCGCCCGAGTGGAAGCTGTTGGCGAGGCCCTTGCCCTCGAAGCCGGAGACCGCCTGCTGGCCGTCCAACGCCCCGGCGGCCGGCGCCTGGCCGAACGCGCTGCCCGTGGTCGTCCACGAGCCGAAGTCCGTGCCCTCGAAGTCCTGCACCACCGTGCCGGTGGGCGGGACGTACGTGCCCTTGTCCTCGGCGGTGAACTTCGTGCCGTCGAAGTCGCCGACGAAGTACTGGGCGGCCGAACCGCCCGCGATACCACCGGGGTTGATGTTGACGACCAGGACCCACTTGATGTTGTTCGTGTCCCCGTCGACCGCGAGGGGGAACAGATCCGGGCACTCCCACACCCCGCCCGTCGCGCCCGCCGGACCGAACTCGCTCTGCAGGTTCCAGTCCTTGAGGTTCTTCGACGAGTAGAACCGCACCTTGTGATCGGCGGACATCGACACCGTCATCAGCCAGCTGTTCGTCGGCGCGTACCACTGGACCTTCGGGTCGCGGAAGTCCTTGGAGCCGATGTCGAGGACGGGATTGCCCTGGTACTTCGTCCAGGTACGGCCGCGGTCGGTGCTGTAGGCGAGCGACTGGGCCTGGATGCCCGTCGTTTTGTTGTGGCTGGTGTAGATCGCCACCATGGCCGGGTTCTCCGTCGTGCCGAAGCCGGTGGTGTTGTCCCGGTCGACGACCGCGCTGCCGGAGAACACCATCTCGTTGTCGTCGTGCGAGAGGGCGAGCGGCAGTTCCGTCCAGTGCACGAGGTCCGTGCTGACCGCGTGGCCCCAGGACATGTCGCCCCAGGAGTTGCCGTTCGGGTTGTACTGGTAGAAGAGGTGGTACTCGCCCTCGTAGTACACAAGGCCGTTGGGGTCGTTCATCCAGTTCTTCTCCGGCGTGAAGTGGAACTGGGGCCGGTAGGTCTCGGAGTACGGCGAGGCGTCGGCGGCCACGGCCTGGGGGGCGAGCGGGGCGGCGGACAGGGCGCAGACCGTCACCACCGCCGCGATCATCCGTATGCGGGCATGCCGGGATACATGTGCAGCGCTCATGGGCTCTCCTGTACTGCGGCCGTCCGGGCAGCGAAGCCTGCCGCCCGGCGCGGATCCGGCCGCTGAAGTAGCGCCTCGCTGGTGCCGTCGTCCCACGGCACCGGCTCAGGCGAGGAGTGTCATCGTTGACTTGTGTCATCGCTGACATCGAGTGGCCCGATGATGGAGGCAATCCGGCCGACGCGTCAACGGTTCGGCCACGATGGCCTGTTGAGCGGCACGCTCGCCCGTCAGGCGCGGTCGGCTGCAGCGAGCTGCTTCTCTGACGGGCGTACGGGCACCCCGGTCACGCGGGAGGGCGGCTGACGGACAGTCACGGTGGGTGCCCGCCGCGGGTGTTTGCCAATTTGTGACGAGCGCGGGGCATTGACGTTTCCGGGAGGCGGAGTCCATCATCCTCGCCAGGCGGTGTCAACGATGACATAAGTCAACGATGACACTCCGGGGCGGTGTGCTCTGATCGATCCCACTTCCGTGCCGCTCGCTATCCACAGGAGCCGATGATGTCTCGTACCACTCGCCTGTCCTCCTCCCTCCTCAGAGTCGCCGCCGTCTCGGGCGTCGCGGCCCTCACCCTGACGGCCTGCGGGTCCGGCTCCGGATCGAGCTCGTCGAGTTCCGGCTCGGGCGAGATCAAGGTCGGTCTGATCACCAAGACCGACACCAACCCGTTCTTCGTGAAGATGAAGGAGGGCGCGG
Source organism: Streptomyces sp. GQFP (assembly GCF_021545335.1). Lineage (GTDB taxonomy): Bacteria > Actinomycetota > Actinomycetes > Streptomycetales > Streptomycetaceae > Streptomyces. The sequence goes on from NZ_CP089312.1 coordinate 4,020,171, forward strand.
AGAAGGCCGCCAAGGAGAACGGCGTCCAACTGTCCACCGCGGCGGGCAAGTTCGACGGGGACAACGCCGGGCAGGTCACCGCCGTCGAGAACATGGTCGCCGCCGGGGTCAAGGGCATCCTGATCACCCCGAGCGACTCCAAGGCGATCGTGCCCGCGATCGAGAAGGCCCGCGCCAAGGGGGTTCTGGTCATCGCCCTGGACACCCCGACCGAGCCGGAGAGCGCGGTCGACGCCCTCTTCGCCACCGACAACCTCAAGGCCGGTGAGCTGATCGGCGAGTACGCCAAGGCCGCGATGGCGGGCAAGACGGCGAAGATAGCCGCGCTCGACCTCGCGCCGGGCGTCTCCGTCGGCGTCCAGCGCCACGACGGTTTCCTGAAGGGGTTCGGCGCCACCGACAAGGACGTCGTGTGCGCCCAGGACACGGGCGGCGACCAGGCCAAGGGCCAGACGGCGATGGAGAACTGTCTCCAGAAGGAGCCGGACATCAACGTCGTCTACACCATCAACGAGCCGGCCGCGCTGGGCGCGTACACCGCGCTGAAGGCCAAGGGCCGGGAGAAGGACGTACTGATCGTCTCCGTCGACGGCGGCTGCACCGGCACGCAGGCCGTCAAGGACGGCAAGATCGCCGCGACTTCGCAGCAGTATCCGTTGAAGATGGCCGCGGAGGGTGTCAAGGCGGTCGTGGCGTACGCGAAGGACGGTACGAAGGCGTCCGGGTACACGGACACCGGGGTCACGTTGATCAGTGACAAGGCGCAGGGCGGGGTGGCGTCGAAGGACACCGTCTATGGCCTGGAGAACTGCTGGGGCTGAGCAGAGCGCTCCGCTGGGGGGCGCGGAGTTTGCTGCGGCCCGGTGGGGGCTGGTCGCGCAGTTCCCCGCGCCCCTGTCGGGGCGCTGTCGCGCGCCCGACTTACCAGAGCCGCCCCAATCCGCCGTCCCTCGCCCCCCCCACCCCCACCCCCACCCCCACCCCCACCCCCACCCCCGTCCGCCGTTCGCCGACCCGGACATCTGTCTTCCGACAAGGAATTCGCATGACAGCCACGATCACACCCCCGGGCGCCTCCTCCCCCTACTCGGAGCTCAAAGCACCCAGCACGGCTCGCAGACTGCTTACGGCGCCGACCACCGGGCCTCTGGTCGCGCTTCTCCTGGCCTGTGCCTTCTTCTCGCTCTCGACCGATCAGTTCCTGACCGGCGGGAACTTCTCGCTGATCGTGCAGCAGGTCATGGTCGTGGGCACCCTCGCCATCGGGCAGACCCTGATCATCCTGACCGCCGGGATCGACCTGTCGTGCGGGGCGGTGATGGCGTTCGGCAGCATCGTGATCGCCAAGATGGCCGCCGAGGGGTCTCTGCCCCCGCTCGTCGCCATCGCCCTCGGGATCGGCGTCTGTGGTGGGTTCGGGCTGCTCAACGGGCTGTTGGTGCAGAAGATCCCGTTGCCGCCGTTCATCGTGACCCTCGGCATGCTCAACGTGGCGTTCGCGCTGACCCACATCTACTCCGAGGAGCAGACGGTCAGCAATCTGCCGGGCCCGCTGACCGCCCTCGGCGAGACCTTCCCCCTCGGCCACACCGACATCACCTACGGCTCCCTCGTCACCATCGCCCTGTTCCTGCTCTTCGCCTACGCCCTGAGCAGCACCGGCTGGGGCCGGCACGTGTACGCGCTGGGCAACAGCGCCGAGGCCGCCCGGCTGAACGGCATCCGTACCTCCCGCCTCACCATCGGCATCTACACCGTGGCCGGCCTGCTGTACGGCATCGCCGCCCTGCTGCTCATCTCCCGTACCGGAGTGGGCGATCCGCAGGCGGGGCAGACCGACAACCTCGACAGCATCACCGCGGTGGTCCTCGGCGGCACGAGCCTCTTCGGTGGACGCGGGTCGGTGCTGGGCACCTTCATCGGCGTCCTCATCGTCGGTGTGTTCCGCAACGGGCTCCAGCTGATGGGCGTCGCGTCCATCTACCAGACCCTGATCACCGGGGTCCTGGTGATCCTCGCGGTGACCGTCGACCAGCTCTCCCGGAAGAAGGCCCGATGACCGCCACCGGCACCCCCACCCCTGTCCTTCAGGCCCGCGGTCTGGTCAAGCGGTACGGCCAGGTCACCGCCATCGACGGCGCCGACTTCGACCTGCTGCCCGGTGAGGTCCTCGCCGTCATCGGCGACAACGGCGCGGGCAAGACCAGCCTGATCAAGGCGCTCACGGGTGCCGTGACCCCCGACGCGGGCGAGATACGGCTGGGCGGCGAGCCCATCACCTTCTCGGGGCCGCAGAGCGCTCGCGCCCACGGCATCGAGACGGTCTATCAGGACCTCGCCGTGGCCGCGTCCATGGACATCGCCTCGAACGTGTTCCTCGGGCGCGAACTCCGCCGCCCCGGCGTCCTCGGCAGTGTCTTCCGCATGCTCGACAAGAAGCGCATGCGCCAGGAGGCCGCCGAGCACATGGCCGACCTGAAGATCGGTCTGCGCTCGCTGACGCAGTCGGTGGAGACCCTCTCCGGCGGTCAGCGGCAGGCCGTCGCGGTCGCCCGTTCCGTCGCCTGGGCCAGCTCCGTCGTCGTCATGGACGAGCCCACCGCCGCGCTCGGCGTCAAGGAGTCCGGCCAGGTCCTGGACCTGATCCGCCGGGTCCGTGACAAGGGCATGCCGGTCGTCCTGATCAGCCACAACATGCCGCACGTCTTCGAGATCGCCGACCGGATCCACGTACACCGCCTCGGCCGGCGCGCCGCCGTGATCAAGCCCTCCGACTACTCCATGGCCGAGGTCGTCGCCATCATGACCGGCGCTCTCACCGTGGACGCGGCCGGAGATACTGTCGTAGCGGATTCCGAGGCGGCGAAGGCCGCGGGAGTCCAGGCCACCTGACAGCACAACCCGGCTCTTCTGGTGTCCGGCCGAGGCCGCGGCCGGAACCGAGAGCCCACAGGACGGTTTCTCCATGGCAGCGAACCGCCGCCCCACCCTGACCGATGTCGCCCGAGAAGTCGGTGTCAGCGCCAAGACGGTCTCCCGAGTCCTCAACGAGGACGGGCCCGCTTCCGCCAGGACCAGGGAACAGGTACTGGCCGCAGTCGCCAAGCTCGGCTTCCAGCCGAACCTGATGGCCCGCAACATCCGCGTCGGCGGACCCGACACCACGGTCGGACTGGTCATCCCGGACCTCGGGAACCCCTTCTTCGGGGCCGTGGCCCGGAGCATCGAGGACACGGTCCGCGACCGGAACCTGACCCTGCTGATGGGCTCCTCCGCGGACGACCCCGTACGCGAACGCGCCCTGACGGACAAGTTCCTCGCCCGCCGCGTCAGCATCCTGATCGTCGTACCGTCCGTCGGCGCGGACCACTCCCACCTCAAGTCCCAGCGTACGGCGGGACTGCCGGTGATCTTCCTCGACCGACCCGGAGTCGGCCTCGCCACGGACAGCATCGTCAGCTCCAACCGCGCCGGCGCCCACGACGGTGTCGCCCACCTGATCGCCCACGGACACCGGCGCATCGGCTTCGTCGGCGACCTGCCCCCGAAGCTGTACACACGCCGCGAACGCCTGGCCGGCTACCGCTCTGCGCTCCAGGAAGCCGACATCCCCTACGACCGCGCGCTCGTCACCAACGCCCACGACCAGCAGGGCGCCGAGGCCGCGACCGCCCAACTCCTCGGCCTGTCCGATCCTCCCACGGCCCTGTTCGCCGGCAACAACATGATGGCGCTGGGGACAGTCGCCGAACTCGCCCGCAGCAAACGCAAGGACGTCGCCGTCGTCGCCTTCGACGACGTGGCGCTCGCCGAGGCACTCGAACCGGCCCTGACGGTCGTCGCCCAGGACGCGGAAGAACTCGGCAGGACAGCGGCGACCACCGCCCTGACCCGACTCGACGGCGACCGCACCCGCGCCCGCACGATCACCGTCCCCACCCGCCTGATCGTCCGCGGCTCGGGCGAACAGCCCGCGCCGACGCCGTAGGCGAGGGCACAACTGGCCGTGACTAGGGGTTTCACTGGTGGCGGGCGGGGCTTTCAGGTCACGCCCTTGTTGTGCGCCTGCTGGTTGCGCCTGAGCGTCGCCGCTATCGCGCCCGGCCATCGCCTTCCGGCCTGGGGGCCTGTGGCTTGCGGTGCCTGCCGGTGCCGGAACCGAGCGGCTTCCTCTCCCGCCCCGGCGTCGAGGTCGGGGGCTCGCCGGACTCCGGGTAGAGAAGTGCCTTCGCCGCAGCCAGGTTCGCGGCGAACCCGTACGGCTCCCATGTGTGGCCGTTCCACCGCTCGATGGCTCGGGGCGCCTCCGGGTGCAGATGCGATCCGCCGGGACCGTCGCCGGAGACGACCGGCACGGCACGCAGTCGGCCGATCCGCGCGTCGCGGCGTTCCGCCCAGTCCTTCAGCGGTTCGTCGTCCATCCTGGCGTCCTCGTTGTCGGGGGTGACTGTCTCAGGACTCAGGAGGGTAGCGGCCACTGCGGGCCGCTCGGGTTCCCGAGCCAGACGGCCTGTGCGTCGCGGGACACCGTGACGCCGAACGCGGCGGTGCTCGGTGAGCCGTACTTCTCCCAGATGGCCACCGCCGACTCGACCGCGTCCCAGAGACGACGCGGGCCACCCTGGCGGACCTGCCAGCCGCCGTCCGTGGGAGCGAGGACGGCGAAGGACCCGGTGACAGCGTCCAGCACGTACGTGCTCACCGGTCCGGCGTCGACCGGCATGGAGAAGAAACGGGCGTCCGGCGCCGCCAGCTGCGCCATGAAGCCCGGTCCGGAGCGGGTGAGGACCCCCGGCCCGTACGTGGCTTGCCTCGTCGTTCCGTCGTCAGGCCCAGGGATCATGCCGAGGCTCTCCGGCGCGTCCTGCTGGCGGGCGATCATGAAGCTCGGGTCGTCCTCGCTGAACCAGCCGCTCGCGCTGTCGCCGGTGACGATGAGCTTGACCAGGCCGAGGGAGCGCATCCAGCCGCGCAGGGTGGTGAGGATGACGCCGCCGGGCACCACCTGTTCCAGCCAGGCGGGAGGGATGTTGCGGAAGCCGCAGGTGGCGATCAGCCGGTCGTAGGGGGCACCGTCCGGATGGCCGACGCGGCCGTCGCCCACCAGCAGGTGAGGGGAACGGCCGGACGTGGCGAGAGCATCGCGGGCTCGCCGTGCCACGCCCTCGTCCGTCTCGATCGAGGTCACGCCTTCAGCGCCGAGTCGGTGGCACATGAGCGCTGTCGAGTAACCGGTACCCGTCCCGATCTCCAGGACGTTCATGCCCTCGTGCACATCCAGGTCTTCGAGCATCCGGACGACGAGGCCCGGCAGTGTCGACGAGGAGGTGGGCGCCGCGTTGCTGATCGGCTTCGGGTCTGACCAGTCGATGTCCCTGCCGTCGAACTGGGTCATCCACGTCTCGTCGGTGTAGACGAGCCGAAGCCACTCCTCCTGGCCGACGGTCTCCGGTGTGACCGGCTCCCAGGCGGTGACACCGGGAGCGTCGCTCTCCCGGTAGAAGCGGGGAAGGAACACATGGCGGGGCACGGCTTCCACGGCGGCCCGCCACTCCGGCGACCGGATCCAACCGTCCCTCTCCAGTCGCCGGGCGAGTTGCCGCCGGAGGTCGGCCGCGACCGCCTCGATATCGGGCTCACTCGTCACGGAGTCCTCCTTCCAGGAGATCGGCGAGTGCGGATGTCATGGGCAGACCGGTGGGTGGCTCCATCCATGCCCACTGTCCCGAAGGGTTGCACTCGATGAAGACCCACTCGCCGGCGTCGGTCAGGGCGAAGTCGAAGGCCCCGAAGACAAGCCGGAAGTGCTTCAGATAGGCACGCATCGCCCGCTCCACAGCAGGCGGTGCGACCAGAGGCGTGTAGGTGTGAGTGCCGTAGTCCGTGCGCCAGTCGAGGAGCCCGGAGTCGATCCGCACCGCGAAGATCTGCTCGCCGATCACCGTGACACGGACATCCGCGACCTTGTCCACACGCTTCTGGAACAGGTGCATGGTGCCGGTCACGGAGTCGTCGATCTCCTCGGCGACCACCTCGGCCACCGGTACCGTCTGGGCCTTGCCGTCGACTACAAGGAGCGGAACGGAGATCGGCTTGAAGACGGCCGGGCCGTGCTCCTCGATGAACTCCCGTGCGTCGTCGGGCACGTTGGTGATCAGAGTGGGCGGCACGACGAAACCGGCCGCCACGGCGGCGGCGAGCCCGGCGGGCTTGTACTCGGCATCGCCGATCCGGTTGGGATGGTTGACGTACAGGCAGCCGGGCAGCGAGGTCAGGATGCCGCCGAGCCCGTAGCGGGCCTGGGCCACGGCGAACCGCTCGTCCTGCTTGTCTAGGTGGGGAAAGCAGAACCCGGAGGGGCGCCGGTAGTACATGGACCGCACCGAACCCAGTGCGGCATGTCGGCTCGGCGTCTGCACGCTTCCGCTCCAACTGTCCGTACAGCCACCGATGGCGGCCGAACACGACAGCGAGGCGGGAAAGTCACCGGAGTCGAACCGCACGACCGGGACACCCCGGTCGTACAGCTCGGCGATCACGAAGTCCGCGGTCGGGTCGTCGAGGTTCGTGAGGACCAGGACCGGACGGTCGTCGTTCGTCACTGGTCGGTGTCGTTCCCCGTGTCGCTGTCGGGGGCGTCGCCGCCGGCACGGTCCCCCTGACCCGTGGTGCCGGTCGCGGGGTTCGTGCCGGATGACGTGCCGTGCCCCGGGGACATGGCCGGCGCCCCGGAGGAATCGAAGTACCGGGCGCTCTGCGTCACCGGATCCAGCTCCACCCTCGCGTGGTCGGCGGCCTCAGCGGGCGGATACGGGGCGATGCGGCGCAGGCCCCAAGGGGCCGCGGTCAGGTGTCCCTGCGGCAGCGGGCTGCCGGTGGGAAAGCGATCCATGTAGTTGAACACGGTCTTCCCTTCGCTTCGGAAATTGCTGCTACGTCGACTGCCCTACTGCTCGCCCGGCACCTCCAGCTCGGCCCACACGACCTTGCCCCAGCGCTTCCGGTCGTATCCCCATCGCCGGCTCAATGCCCTCGACAAGGAGCAGACCTCGCCCCTCCTCGGCGTCCTCACCAGGGCGGCCCGTCTCGGGGCCTTCGTTGCAGGTGTCGGCGACCCCGATACGCACGGCGTTCTCGGTCGGACGCGTGACCAGGACGCGGACGTGGCGGGACCGGCTGTGGTCGATGGCGTTGTTGACGAGTTCGGCCACGATCTGCACCCCGACCTCAGCCAACTCCCCTATGCCCCAGGCGTTCAGGGCAGCGGAGACGAGCAGACGGGCCCGACGAGCGGAGAGCGGCTCGCACGGCATCGTCTCGGTGTAGCCGGGCCTGCCGGACTCGACAGGTCTGGCTGTGGTCGTGGTCATGGCACATCCCTCCGGGATGGACTCCCGCCCCTCGACGGGCTGATACCGAGTCAACGACCTGCGGCCCCGGAGGAACAGGAAGGGTCGGGCTCCCACCGGCCGCACCGAACCGGAAGACTTTGCGTCCCCGTGACCTGAGGTCTGGTTCGGTCGGTGACCGCCCGTCTACGGTCGGTTGCATGGGAGCGAACGCCATCCTCAAGAGCCGGATGGAAGAACTCGGGCTCACCCAGGAAGAATTGGCAGGTCGGATGAACTCCGCACTGGCAGAGATCACTGGCAGACCCGGCGATGTCTCCGCCCGCACGGTCCGTAACCTGCTGAACGGAACCTCCCGTCGTCCCATCGGACGTACATGTGCGGCGCTGGAGCGGGTGTTCGGGTGCCCTGTCGAGGACTTAGGGTTCAGCGCACCACGCACCATGCACCACCCGCAGGAGGACCCTGTGCGGCGTCGCACCTTCATCGCCTCGGCCACCGGTACCGCAGCCGCTGCCGCTGCCGTTCCGTTGATCGCCCAGCGCCGCGCGGTCGGTATGGCGGACGTGGCCCGAGCGGCTGCCGGGATGAACGCACTCGTCGAGGCCGACGATCGCCAGGGCGGGCATGGGGAGTTGGAGAAGGCAGCCGTCAAGGGCCGTAACAGCGTGCTGGAGTTGCAGCAGCGCAATGCCGGCGAACGCGTCCGCCGGGCCCTGTACGCACTGGCCGCCGAGTATTCCACCATCGCGGCCTGGTCCTGCATCGACGCCCGCAACCTCGACCAGGCGCAGCGACACCTCAACGAATCCGCGACATACGCCGGCCTCTCCCAGGACGGCCCGACCGAGATGCGGGTGTGGGTCAACCTCTCGATGCTCGCCTACCAGCGGCAGAACTGGCCCGAAGCGCTCGCGGCGGCACAGGCCGCGCAAGCCTCCTCGACAGCCCGTCGAGACCCGTTCTTCGACTCGCTGGCTCGGGCCCGTGCCGCCCTCGCCTACTCGGCGCTCGGCGACGGCCGTACCGCAGTACGGTCCCTCGGCGCCGCCCAGGACGCATTCACCAGGACACCCGAACGCGAGCGCCCGCGCTGGACCGCTTTCTACGGCCAGGCCGAACTCGACCACCTCGGCGCCGTTGTCCACTACAACAGCGGACACCACACCCACGCCGAGGCCATGGCGTACCGCGCCCTGGCCAAGATCCCGACCGCCTTCCGGCGCAACAGGGCACTCGCCACAACCCAGCTCGCCCTCGCACAACTGCACCAGGGTGACGCCGAACAGGCCGTGGTGACCGCCGCCGACGTCTTCACGATCATGGGTGGCGATCCCCTGCCCGGCCGTATGCGCACGCTCATCGGCGACTTCCACCGGGGCCTGTTCGTCCTGGCTCCTTCTGCCTCCTACGCCCGGGACTGGGCGGACCGTATGCGAACCGATTGGAGTCGAGCGTGACCGACCTGCGTCACTTCCAGCACGGAAACCTCCCCAAGGGCTTCCGGCAGCTGCTCATCGACGTCCACGCCGACGCTTACGCCGACCAGCTGGACGACCCCTTCCACCAACGCTTCGCCTGGTTCGTCGACCACTGGTCGGGCATGGACGGCTTCTCCTGCGTCGTGGCCTACGACGCCGACGAACCCGTCGGGTTCGCGTACGGCGCCCCGCTCGCCCCGGGACGGGAATGGTGGCGCTCCACCGCGTACGAACCGAACAACGGCCATTCCTCCACCTACGCCGTGTCCGAGGTGATGGTGCGCCCGAGTTGGCGCAAGCAGGGCATCTCCGAACGCCTTCACGAAGCCCTGTTGAAGGAGCGCACCGAAGACCTCGCAGTACTCCTGGTCGACGTAACCCACCCCAAGGTGCAGGCGCTCTACGAGTCGTGGGGGTACGCCAAAGTGGGCGAACAACAACCCTTCGCCGACTCGCCGGTGTACGCAGTCATGACCAAGAGCCTCCGAAGCTGACCACTCACGGTGACGAGTCTGCCGGTGGTGTCGCCTCAACCTCCGCTCGATCAGGAGTCATTCACGACGCATGAGTTGGGCAAGTAGTGCCACCACCGCAGTGGCTACCGCCAAGGCCGCCCCGACTTCGGGTGAATGCAGGGTCAGAGCGGCGACGAGGACTCCGACAAGCAGGAGGACTACGAGGCGCACACTGATCTGTTCCATGAGGATCTACCTTCCGTGTGGCACTGATGGCACTGACTCTTGTGCATCCAGCGTGGGTGCCTCACGAACGGCCCTGACGGCCCAAGACGATCGCTGACGACATCGGCCAAGAACAGCCGCTGAACGACGAGCGTGACAGATCCTGACGCTGTGAGCGCGGGCGGCGACGCGCCTGATCCACAGGACCTGACACAGAGCCATCAAGGGAGCAGAGACGGTGGTTGCCCAGCCATGGAAGCGGCCCGAGTTGGCTGCCCGGCCTGATCTGAAGAAGCTGAACGATGAACTCCACGATCTGCGGCTGGACGCGGGGCTCCCGTCAGCGCGGACCATTCGCGACCACATCGGCAAGGACGCGCAGGATTACTGGATCGTGAATCATCAGGCAGTGCTGGATGCCTTCCAGAAGCCGGATCTCCCGCCGTGGGGCCGCCTTGACGCCGTCGTCCGCGCCCTGGCAGAAGTCGGTCGGCACAACGACGTAGACGGCGAGGTCAACCGTTTCAAGGGCCTGTGGAAGCAAGTCGTCAGTGAAACAGTCGCCCAAGCATCGGTACATCTGAGGTTCCCCCGAGATGCGAGGAAAGGTGACAGCAGGTCAGATGGGTCTCATGAGAGGAGCCCAGACGATGCCTGCCCCGAGGAAGTACCCCCTGGAGTTGCGTGAGCGTGCGGTGCGGATGTACCGGACTGCCGAGCCGAAGCCCGTGATCCGCCGCATGGCCGAGGAACTCGGCGTGCATCACGAAGCCCTGCGGAACTGGATCCGGCAGGCCGAGGCCGATACCGGCGAGCGGGATGACCTGCTCACCACCGAAGAGAAGAACGAGCTCGCCCAGCTGCGGCGCGAGGTGCGGGACCTGCGCCGTGCCAATGAGGTCCTGCGGACGGCCTCGGCTTTTTTCGCCGCGCAGCTCGACCCGACCCGGCCCAGGTGAGAGCGCTCCTCGACGAGCACCCGCACCTGGGGGTCGAGCCCGTACTGCGGGAACTGCACATCCCCTCCTCCACCTACTACCGCTGGCGCCAGGCCGAGAAGGACCCCTGCGAGCGAATCCGCCAGGACACCGAGCTGACCGGGCAGATCCGGCAGATCCACCAGGATTCCGGCGGGATCTACGGATCGCCCAGGATCCATGCCGTCCTGAAGCGCGAGGGCGTCCACGTCGGCCGCAAGCGGGTCGAGCGGCTCATGCGCCAGGCCGGCCTGGCCGGGATCAGCCCCCGCAGGAGCAAGGGCTTCACCCGCCGCGACCCGGACGCCGATCTCGCCCCTGACCTGGTGCAACGCGACTTCACGGCACCCGCACCGAACCGGCTGTGGGTCACCGACCTGACCATGATCCCCACCCTGGAGGGGCCACTGTGGCTGTCGGCGATCCGCGATGCCTTCTCCCGCAGAGTCGTGGCCTGGGAGACCTCCGCCCACGCGGACGCCGACCTGGTCCTCACCTCGCTCGAGTACGCGCTGGCCAGCCGAGAGGTCGCCCCCGGCAAACTCGTCCACCATGCCGACCACGGCACGCAATACACATCCATCAAGCTCACAACACGCCTGGTCAGAGCAGGGATCCAGGCGTCCATGGGCTCGGTCGGCGACTCCTTCGACAATGCCCTGGCCGAGAACCTGTGGATGCTGGTCAAGACCGAGTGCATCCGCGGCCGCGTCTTCGCGACCAGGGCCGAGGCGAACCTCGCGCTCTTCGAGTACATCGACGGCTTCTACAACCCCCGCCGCATCCAGAAGCGTCTCGGCTACCTCAGCCCCGTCGAGTTCGAGGAGAAGCACTACGCCGACCAGGCAACGGCCGAACCAGTGAACCTGAAACCACGTCAACCCGCCCTGACCTGCTAGTCAGCCACTCCCGCACAGCGGGGGAACCTCAATCCTCCAGCAGACAGCACGATGCCTGCCGTCAACGACGACGCGGACGACACGACTGGCTCGTCCGAGGACTCACCCAAGCAGGAAGCCAAGGATTCAAGCGGACGGGCAGCGGAAGAGCAATCGGCTGGCACGGAGACGCATTCCGGCCCTGGCCGGGGCACTGCGCAGTCCAACTACGCGGAGGAATCCTTGAAGGGGCTGATCCTCAACGCGGCACAGGCCCTTTGGCACGACAAGGATGCGCTGAGAGTGTTTCTCGGTGTGGTGCGCCGCAGTAAGGGCTTCGCCAGGATGGCTGATGCCGCAGAGGAGCGACGGCCGGCGAACGCGACTTTCTACGGTGTAAGAAGCAGAGAGTTCGAGGTGCCCGACTCTCCGGCGCGATTAGAGCTGGTCACGCTGCATCGCTGTCTTGACGAACACAGGCTGAAGCTCAAGTGGTCCTTCACCTACCTGGAGAAGCAGACGGGCGTCTCGTCAGATGCGTGGATCCGCTGGCACACCCACGATGAGCTGCCCGTGCGTGAGGCGATCGTCGCGTTTTCTCACGTGGCGCGGCTGACGCTAGAAGATCACGTTCTGTTGCTCGGCTTGTGGGACGCGGCCCATGATGCCCTGGAGGTACAGAAACGCTCTGACGCGTTGCCGTCGAGTATCAGCTTCAACGAGGCATGGGCCATGCGCGACCCGGCTGCACCGAGGCTGTGGGCACTTGCGGGTGTCGGAGGAGACAACCTGGCTGCGCATGGCCCTGATCTGGCCTCTGGTACAGCCCCCGCGTTCGTCGTGGCCGGCCCGGCAAGGTCAGGTCGCTCCACGGCGCTGGTGACCATGGCACGCTCTCTGCTGAAAGCTGGCATTCCGCTCGTGTTGGCCACGCCCAGGCCGTCGCCTCTACGAGAGCTGACTGGCCAGGAGGGCGTGCTGGCCTACTTCGATCAGGGCGACATCGGGCAGGACGAGCTTGAAAGCCGAGTGTCTGTGGCGTCTGCTGAACGGCCGATAGTCGTCGTGATGGACGACGCGGAATCCTTGGGTGAGTGCAGTGCCTGGCGAGTTCTGCGAAACCTTTTGGAGCACGGCTTTGACGAAGGTACGGCGCTGCTCCTGGCAGGCGATGAAGACAAGCTCCGGACGAGCTACCGCTGGCTGGACGGGGCGCGGAAAGCCCACCGCGGCCTCCTCCTGTCTCCTCAAGACCGCCATGCCGGTGATTGGATCGGCATCAGGACGGGAAACTCCGTCATCGGCAACCCAATCACTCCAGGCCGAGGTTGGCTCCACCTCGGGGACGGCAAACTTCTGGCAGTGACCGTGCCGCGGTAAGGGTTGCCCTTGATCGGAGGCAGCCCTTCTACGAAGGCAACGGCAGCTTCTTGGTCACGCCCACCGAACGGTGTCGCCGAGCCTGATCCGACCCGGGGCGACGACCTGTGCGTACGCTCCGGCGCAGGGCATCGGGGCCATGGAGTCCAGCGGGACGACCCGGTTGTGCTCGGCCAGCACCCGCAGGGCGGCCGTGTTCGGCGGTACGGGGCCGTGCGCGAGGGTGGGGGCCGTGCGCGAGGGTGGGGGCCGCGCAGCGTGGGGTGCGGGCGATGACGTGGAGGGTGAGGTCGTCGCCTATGTGGAGGGTGCGGCCGGGCCAGTCGTTCTCGGGGAAGCCGGTGTCGTCGGGTGTGTCGATGACGATGTTCGGGCGGTAGCGCACGGCGTCGGCGGCGCCCGGGGCGCGGGTGTCGATGCGGGCCAGGGCCGCCGTGGTGAGCAGGTGGACGGGCGCGTAGTCGACGAATGTGCCGGCCGGGGCCGCGCTGCCGATGTGGCTGATGTCGATGCCGATGTCCGTGGCGCCGCGCAGGAGGTCGTCCGGGCGGGCTCGGTCGAGGGTCGGCTGCGCGGGCGGGGTGTCGGTCAGGGTTACGTCGCGGCCGATGAAGTCGGACAGGTGGTGGTCCGCGTCCGGGTCGGTGGAGTGCCACACCTCGCCGTCCGGGGCGGTGATACGGACCGCCCCGGCGCCGAGTTGGGCGGTAAGGGTCAGTAGACGGCCCCATCGGCGTGGGTGTTTGGCGCTGGCGATCTTCCCCGTCTCCGTGTCGACGAGGGCGAGCCGACGGTCGTGGGCCAGGCCGTGCCCGGTGACCTCCGTGGCCGTGATCGCCTCGCCCAGCAGGGATTTGACCGGGTAGCGGCACCGGCTGCCCACCGTTCCGATCACGATCGCTCCGTTCGCCGCCCGGATCAGCAGCAGGTGCTGCCCTGCTGCTTGGCCAGGTTGTCCGCGTCGGCCTTGACGACGTACACCTCCCAGGGTTCCTGGCCGGGGCCGTGGACCCAGACCTTGTCCTGGAGGGCGTAGCAGCAGGTGGTGTCGTCCTCCACGTCGGTGGCGAGACCGGCCTCGCCCAGGCGGGCGGTGGCCGCGTGGACCGCCTCGGTCGTCTCGACCTCCACCCCCAGATGATCCATGCGCGTCGCCTCGCCCGCCGCGCCTTCGATGAGGACGAGCTTGAGCGGCGGCTCCGCGATCGCGAAGTTGGCGTAGCCGTCGCGGAGTTTGGCGGGTTCGGTGCCGAAGAGCTTGCTGTAGAAGGCGATGGACGCGTCGAGATCGGGGACGCGGAGAGCGAGCTGTACGCGGGATGACATGACGAATCTCCTTGATTGCGTGGGAGCCCAGGAGCCCAGACGCCCAGACGCCTTACTTCGATATCTATCAATTCCCTGCGGCCCAGCATCCCACCTGATTCGACAAGCGTCAACATAGATAGCTATCTAATCAGTTCGCCTGCGCCGGAAGACGACCTCCACCAGCGCCAACCCCACCACCCCGCCCACGAGCTGCGCACCGATGAACCCCGCCACCGACCCCGGCGCGATCCCCGCGAACGTGTCGCTGAAAGTCCGGCCGATCGTCACCGCCGGGTTGGCGAACGATGTGGACGACGTGAACCAGTAGGCGGCGCCGATGTACGAGGCCACGGCCACGGGGGCGTACTGGAGGCGGTCGGTGCGGGCCAGGCCGAAGATCAGGAGGATCAGGCCGGCGGTGGCCACCACCTCGCCAAGCAGCAGATGACCGGCCGAGCGGTCGTGCGTGGACCACTCCACCAGCGGTTCGCCGAACATCGCGTCGGCGAGGATCGCGCCCGCGATCGCACCGACGATCTGCGCGGGGACGTACACCGCGACCTCGCGAGCCGTGACGCCGGCGCCGCCACCGCGTCGGGCCGTCCACCACTCGGCGAGGGTGACGACCGGGTTGAAGTGCGCGCCCGAGACCGGGCCGAGCAGCAGGATCAGGATGCCTAGGCCGAAGACGGTGGCGATCGAGTTCGCCAGCAGTTGCACCCCTACGTCCGTCGTCAGCTCGGTGGCCTGGATGCCCGAGCCGATCACGATCGCGACGAGGAGTGCGGTGCCGAGCAGTTCGGCTGCCGCCCTGGATATCAGCGGGCTCGTCGCGGGCGCCGTCGGGGCTGTCGTTGCCGTCGTTGCCGTCGTTGCCGTCTTCAAGGACAGGACCTCTTGATGTTGTTCTCGGCGGTGGCCCGCGCGGTCTCCGCCAGGTCGGCGAACTGGCCCGCGAGGGAGGCGATGACGTCGGGCTTGAGGCGGTAGTAGAGGAACCGGCCGCAGGGTTCCGTCTCCACCACCCCGGCCTCGCGCAGCACCTTCAGGTGGTTGGAGAGGTTGGTCTGTCTGGCACCCGTCTCCTCGATCAGGTGGGTGCTGCAGAGCGTCTCCTTCGCGAGCAGGGTGACGATCCGGAGGCGGAGCGGATCCGCGAGAACCCGCATCAGATCAGTGTCGACTGACTTCAGCATGGACTGATACTTTCACATCACTCCGAATATGCCCATGTGAAGACGCGCACCATGAAGTACGCACATATGAAAGAAGGGCCCATGTCCTCCAGCCCGCTCAGCCCGCTCGCCTCCGTGCTGTTCGTCTGTGTCCACAACGCCGGGCGCTCGCAGATGGCCGCCGGTTTCCTCGACCACCTCGCGGGCGACCGGATCGAGGTCCGTTCCGCCGGTTCCCTCCCCGGCGACCAGGTCAATCCGGCCGCCGTCGAGGCCATGCGGGAGGTCGGTGTCGACATCGCCGGTGCCACGCCGAAGATCCTCACCACCGAGGCCGTCCAGGCGTCCGACTACGTCATCACCATGGGCTGCGGCGACGCCTGCCCGATCTTCCCCGGCAAGAAGTACCTCGACTGGGACCTGGCGGACCCGGCCGGCCAGGGCGTCGAGGCCGTGCGCCCCATCCGCGACGAGATCAGGGACCGTATCGAGGCCCTGATCGCCGAGATCGACGGCGCGAAGCGGGAGGCGTGATCCCGCCCCACGACGACCAGAGGCAAGATGTGACAGCAGCCATACCGCACATCCGACGACCCTGACGCAGTGAGAAGAGCGCCGTGACCACGTACGACTACGAGAAGGACGGCGCGGCCATCTACCGTCAGTCCTTCGCCACCATCCGCGCCGAGGCCGACCTCGCGGGGCTGCCGGCCGACGTCAGTCAGGTCGTCGTCCGGATGATCCACGCCTGCGGGATGGTCGACCTCGTACGGGATCTGTCGTACACGCCCGGTGTCGTGGCCAGCGCCCGTGAGGCGCTGCGCGGCGGCGCGCCGATCTTCACCGACGTACGGATGGTCGCCAGCGGCGTGACCCGCAAGCGGCTGCCCGCCGGGAACGACGTGCTGTGCACCCTCACCGACCCGGCCGTCCCCGAGCTGGCCGCGAAGCTCGGGACCACGCGCAGTGCCGCCGCCCTGGAGCTGTGGCGGGACCGGCTGGAGGGGGCGGTTGTCGCTGTCGGCAACGCGCCGACCGCGCTCTTCCGGCTGCTGGAGATGATCGAGGAGGGTGCGCCACGGCCCGCCGCCGTCATCGGCGTCCCGGTCGGGTTCGTCGGTGCCGCCGAGTCGAAGGAGGCCTTGGCCGCGCATCCGTCGGGGCTGGAGCACATCGTCGTACGGGGGCGTCGCGGGGGCAGTGCCATCGCCGCCGCCGCGATCAACGCCATCGCGAGTGAGGTGGAGTGAGCGGAGTGGGCTGTCAGCTCTTCTCGGTCGCCGGGGTCGGCTGCGTCGCCAGGCCCGCCGTCCACTTCTCCTCGATCCTGCCGACCTTCCACACCAGCAGGGCCAGCGCCCACGTCGCGAAGAACAGCCCGACGATGGCGTAACCGATGATGTTGAGGTCCAGGCCGGAGACCCAGTCCCAGAACGGGCCGTGCAGGTCCGCCTGTTCGGCGATCAGGCCGAGCAGCTCCACCGTGCCGATGATGAGCGCGACGGCGACCGACAGGCCGGTGATCGTGAGGTTGTAGTAGACCTTGCGGACCGGCTTGGAGAAGGCCCAGCCGTACGCGAAGTTCATGAACGAGCCGTCGATCGTGTCGAGCAGCGACATGCCGGCCGCGAAGAGGACCGGCAGGCACAGGATCGCGTACCAGGGCAGGCCGGAGGCCGCGCCCGAACCCGCGAGGACGAGGAGCGCGATCTCGGTCGCCGTGTCGAAGCCGAGGCCGAAGAGCATGCCCAGCGGGTACATCTGCCACGGCTTGGTGATCGACTTCATCAGGCGGCCCAGGAGGCGGTTCATGAAGCCCCGGTTGTTGAGCTGCTCCTCCAGGGCCTCCTCGTCGAAGTGGCCGGTGCGCATCTGGCGGAAGACCTTCCAGATGCCCGCCATGATCACGATGTTGATGATCGCGATGACGTAGAGGAAGGTCCCGGAGACCGTCGTACCGATCCAGCCGGTGACGTTGTGGAGGTCCGAGTTGTCGTCCGCGACCGGGCCCGACAGGGCCTTGACGCCGAGGGAGAGCAGGAACGCGAGCGCGAACACGATGCTCGAGTGGCCCAGCGAGAACCAGAAGCCGACCGACAGCGGGCGTTGGCCCTCGCTCATCAGCTTCCGGGTGGTGTTGTCGATCGCGGCGATGTGGTCGGCGTCGAAAGCGTGCCGCATGCCGAGCGTGTAGGCCGTGACGCCGATGCCGATGCCGAAGGTCCTCGTGCCCAGGCTGTAGTGCTCCGGGGCGACGATCACCACCAGCGTGAACCAGCCGATGACGTGCAGCGCCAGGATGAACGCGGCCATCCCGCCGAGGCTCGTCCACTCCTTGCGGGTCATCGAGGTGCGGATGCGCTGCCGGGGAGCGGTGGTCATGGGGGACGGGCCTTACCTGTCGACGGGACGGCCGCCTTCAGCCGCACACCACAGGTTTCTGCATAGAGGTTGCAAGTAGAAGAAGAGGGCGGCAAAGCCCGTGCAAGGTTTCCGTCAGGCAGGTCTCAGCAGTTCGCCGATCCAGCCCGCCGCCGTCTCCGGGTCGGCCGCGACCGGCACGCCCTCCGGTACGGGTGGCCGGCGGACCATGACCACGGGCAGCCCCGCCTCCCGCGCCGCCGTCAGTTTCGGTGCGGTGGCCGCTCCCCCGCTGTCCTTGGTCACCACGACGTCGATGCGGTGGCCGAGCAGCAGCTCGCGCTCGCCGTCGAGCGTGAACGGGCCGCGGTCGAGCAGCACCTCCATCCGGGCCGGGTGCGGGGGCTCCGGTGCATCCACGGAACGTACGAGGAACCACAGGTCGTCGAGCGCGGCGAAGGAGGCCAGGCCCAGGCGCCCGGTGGTGAGGAACACCCGTCGGCCGAGGGCGGGCAGCAGGGTCGCGGCCTCTTCCAGGGAGGTGGCCTCGTGCCAGTCGTCCCCTTCCACCGGGGTCCAGCCGGGGCGCCGCAGCGCGAGGAGCGGGACCTGGGCCGTGGCCGCGGCACGCGCCGCGTGGAGACTCATCGTGGCGGCGAAGGGGTGCGTGGCGTCGACCAGCACATCCACCCGGTGCTCGCGCAGCCACGCGGCCAGCCCCTCCGCTCCGCCGAAGCCGCCGATCCGGACCTCGCCGGGGGGCAGCCGGGGGCCGGCCACGCGTCCGGCGAGGGAGCTGGTCAGGGTCAAGTCGGGGGTGGGGTGCAGCAGTTCGGCGAGGCGGCGGGCTTCCGCGGTGCCGCCGAGGATCAGTACGTGCGGGGTGGTGGTCATGGCGTGCGGGGTGGTGGTCATGGCGTGCGGGGTGGTGGTCATGGCGTGCGGGGTGGTGGTCATGGCGGTCCGTGTCCGTCCTTCCGTGCCCGCGTCCGCGTCCGCGTCCGCGCCGGGTACTCCGACGCGAGGAGGCCGAAAAGAACGTCGTCGGTCCACTCCCCCTTGATCCAGGTGCTCCGCACGAGGTGGCCCTCGCGGCGGAAGCCCACGCGTTCCAGCAGCCTCGCCGAGCGGACGTTACGTCCGTCGCAGGCGGCCGAGACCCGGTGCAGCCCCTCCTTCACCAGCAGGAACTCCACCGTCCGCGCGACCGCCTCGCTCGCGTACCCCCGCCCCTGGAACTCCGGCGCGAACGTGAAACCCAGCTCCGCCTGGCGCCCGTCGTCGCTCCGGCACACCCCGACATCGCCGATCAGTCCCGGTACGTCCAGCCGCTCGACGGCGTACTGGAACCACCCCGGATCACGCGGATCCCCGGCCGAGAGCGTGGCCGCCAGCCGCTCGGCCTCCGCCGACGGCACCGGCGACTCCCACGACTGGTACCGGCTCACCTCGGGGTCCGAGCGGTACGCGGCCAGGGCGGGCGCGTCCGCCGGGGTGAACCGGCGGAGCCGTAGCCTCGCTGTCTCCATGCTCGTCACCGTGCCCGCCGCTTCCCGTCCGTCATGAGCGAAGCGGCGAGCCGCCCTGGTCGCCGGCGGACTCGTACCGCCCCCGAAGTTCCGAGAGCACCCCGAAGGCCGCCGCCGTCAGCGGTACGGAGAGGAGCATGCCGAGGATGCCGGCGAGGGAGGCGCCGGCGGTGAGGGCGAGGAGGATGACCGCCGGGTGCATCTGGAGCGTACGGCTCTGGATCATCGGCTGGAACACGTTGCCCTCCAGGACCTGGACGAGGGCGACCACCCCGAGGACCCACAGCGCGGTGGTCAGCCCGCCGTCCGCGAAGGCGACGAGGACCGCGACCGCGCCCGAGAGGAGGGCTCCGAGGTAGGGGATGTACGCGCCGATGAACACCAGCGCCCCGAGCCCGACGGCGCCCGGCACCCCGATGATCAGCAGACCGACGGTGATGCAGACGGCGTCGATGAACGCGACGATCGTCGTGCCCAGCATGAAGCCCTCGATCGCCTGGAAGGCGCGGCGGGCCATGACCTCCAGCGTCGGGCCGGTGCCCCGGGGCGCGAGGGTGTGCATGGAGGCGACGGCCCGGTCGGAGTCCCGGAGGAAGAAGAAGAGGAGCAGGATCGCGAGCGTGCTGGTGGCGATCACCTCGGTGATCAGGCTGACGCCGCTCAGCACCCCGGAGACCGCGGTACCGCCGAAGTTGGACAGCAGGTTCTTGGCGTTCGCGGCGAGGTCGTCCAGGGAGTTGCCGACCACGTCGAAGCGCTCGCTGAGGTCCTTCGCCGCGTCCCGCACCGAGTCGATGATCTGGTCACCGGTGTCGACGAGGGCGTTCACCACGATGTACGCGGCCCCGCCCATGACCAGGATCACAGCGGCGCAGGTCAGCGCGGCGGCGAGGGACTTGTTGAACTTCATCGCGACCAGCCGCCGGTAGAACGGCCCGAGCAGGGCCGACAGCAGCAGCGCGAGCAGCACCGGCGTGACGGCCGTCTGGAACGTGATGCAGAACCACACACCCACGGTGATCACACCACTCACCAGGAGCAACAGCACGCTTCCGGCGGCGATGCGCCGGGCGGGCTCCGAGAAGAGGGGGCCGCCGCCACGGCTGTCGGCAGGGGCAGGGGTCCTCGTGGGCACACCGGTGGTACGCACGGTCGTACGCGTGCGGTGTACGCGGTGTATCCGCGCACCTTGCTGCCCCGCCCGCCCCGGCTGCCTGGTGCGGCCGCCGCCGACTCCTCGAGGTGCTCCCGTAGGGCTGTTCATCCTGTTTTCGTCTCCGCTCACGCGTTTGACCGCTGTCCGCGGCGACAGAGTAGACCTGCGCGGGACCCGTGGGGTTGAGCGGTCGGGGGAAGCGTGGGCGAAGGAAGGGTGGAGGACAGGGAGGGTGGAGGAAAGGGAGGGTGGAGGACAGGTGGAGGCGCGGTGGCCGGAAAGCCGCGCAGAAGCTGTGGGGACCATAAGACTTTGTGTGACGCCGCCGGGGCTGGGCAGGCGCGGTCGTTATGAGCACTCCCACCGACCCGAGCACCGTAGAAGAGGCAGAAGCGCCAGAAGTGGCGGACGAGGCCGCCAAGCAGAGCCCGCGGACCGCGACCGTACGTACGGCCGAGCCGCGGCGCAGATCCGGCGGTGGCGGGCGGGGCTTTCCGTCGGCGTTGCGCGGTGGTGGGCGGGTGGCGGGGCTGGACGGGCTGCGGACGGTCGCTGTCGTCCTGGTGATCGTGTACCACGTGGCGCCGGGCCCGCTGCCCGGCGGCTCGGTGGCGGTGGACGTCTTCTTCACGCTCAGCGGCTTCGTCATCACGCGCCTGCTGATCGCCGAGTACGCCCGTACGGGCCGTATCGGCCTGCGGAGGTTCTACCGCCGACGCTGGCTGCGGCTGGGCCCGGCCCTGCTGCTGATGTGCGCGGTCACGGCACTCCTCTCCCTGGCACTGCCGCTGCCGCTGTTCGACGGGGCGTGGACGGCGGCGGCGCTGGCGGCGCTGTCGATCGTCAACCTCGTACGAGCGGGAGAGCCGGGCCCGTACTCGGACGTCACCTCAGCTCTCAGCCACACCTGGTCCCTGGGAGTGGAGGAGCAGTTCTACTTGGCATGGCCCCTGCTCCTCCTGTTCCTCCTACGGCACACCACGGCACGGAAGGTGCTGGCCTGGGTCGCGGCACTGTGCGTACTGCCGCTGCTGTGGCGCCTCGCCCTCTGGGACCCCACGGCGGCGCACCGCATCTACAACGGCCCGGACACCCGCGCGGACCAGCTCCTGATCGGCGCCCTGCTGGCCGTACTCCTGGCCCGCCTACGAGCCGACGACCCCCGACTCGCACTCCTGCGCCGCTGGGCGAACCGCCTGTGCTGGCCGGCGCTGGCCCTGCTGGGCCTGATCGCCTGGCAGATCCCGATCGCGGGGGCGAGCGCGTGGAACCCCGTCTGGTACACGGCCGGTTTCATGGTCGCCGCGGTCCTTTCGGCAACGGTGGTGGCGGCATTGGACCTGGCCCCAGGCTCCTGGCCCTCCCGCCTGCTGTCGCTCGCGGCGCTGGCCTGGGTGGGCCGCAACCTCAGCTACGGGATGTACCTGTGGCACTACCCCGTCATCCGCCTCCTCTCGGACCTGGGCGTAACCGACGACCACCTGCTCCCGGCGGGCCTGGCGGCGACGGGGGTGGCGGCGCTGGTGTCGTACGTGGTGGTGGAACGGCCGATGTCGCGGCGGGCGTGAGCCCGGGGTGGGCGGCTCTCGGGGGCGATGTCAGTGGGCGGCCCTAGACTCCGCCGCACCATGACGAACAACGACCCCGCAACCCTCAACACCCTGAAGCCGCCCCTCGGTTCGATGACGGTGCTCGTCGCGGCGGTCATCGTCCACGACCGGGCGGCGGGCCGGGTCGTCCTCCTCCGGCGCGGCCCGAACGCAAGGTTCGGCCAGGGCATGTGGGACCTCCCCATGGGCAAGAGCGAACCCGGCGAGCCCATCACCGAGACGGCGGTACGCGAGCTGTACGAGGAGACGGGCCTGCGGGTGCCCCCGGAGTCCCTGTCGGTAGCCCACCTCGTCCACGGCGCCCAGGGCGCCGAGACCCCGAACGGCTACCTCACGGTCGTCTTCGCCACCCACACCTGGACGGGCGAGCCGGAGAACCGGGAACCCGAGAAGCACGCGGAGGTCTGCTGGGCGGAAGTGGACGCGTTGCCGGGGGAGTTCGTGCGGTCGAGTGCGGGGGCGCTTCGTAGTTATCTGGGCGGTGGCGGGCTGGAAATATCGCTGGCCGGGTGGCGGTAGTCAGGGACTAGAATCGCAATCTTCGGCTGGCGGAAGCCACCTGGAGTCCCCTGAGGCTGTGCCGACACGATGAACCCGACCACGGACCCGGCAACGACGAACCTCGACAACGCCGCTCCCGCCCGACTCCGGCTCGATCGTGCCCTGGACGACTTGGCCGTCGCCTTTCGCGGTACGACCGCACGCGCCGACGAGGTCCAGTGCGACTGCCACTGGGGCAGCGAGGCAGAACTCGCACTGCTGAAGGTCCCGGACGTGGAACTCGACCCGGACCTGCTGTACCGCACCTGGTATGCCTTCGACTGGAAGGACCACGGAGCTGTACTGCGCCGCATCCTGCCCCAGTTCGCCAGAGCGCTGACAGGCGGCCTCGTGGAGCCGTACCTCATAGACGAGGTCGGACGTTCGTTCTCGCAGGGCGGCTGGCACCGGTGGCCCGTGCGCCAGAGCACGGCTGTGGAGGAGTTCCTGCACGCCTGGTGGGCGTACAGCCTCACCGACCCGGACCCCGTCGTCCCCGTACACGAACTCCTCGGACTGTGCGCCGAGGCCTCGGGCACCATCAGCCCCTGGCTCACGGTCTGGGAGGCACTCGATCACCCGGTGGCCGACCGGCACTTGGCGGAGGCGGCTGACCACTGGGAGCACGACCTGCTGGGAGACGAACTTCCCTGGCGGATGTGGGAGGACGAAAACGCGGACGCCATGCGCACCGAGCTGAGGGCCTGGCTGGTCCACCATGCCCCCGCACGGCTGCGAACCCAGGACGCGACGGCCGAGACCGAGGAACTCCTGCACCGGGTACGGCTGATGGGCCTCACCGGCCCCGCCCGCTGGAGGACCCGCACTGGCCCAACCACCGCTACTGATCCTGATCGTGATACCGAGGTCGCGCCGGGACCTTGCGGGCCGGGATTCGGACGGCCACGCCCCTACCCTCTTGCCGATGACGCTGGTCGAGGCGTACGACGGACGGACCACCGAGCAGCGTTGGGACTGGGTGCTCTCCCGCGTTGGCGTCGCTACGGTCGGCAAGGAAGAGGCTCGGCGGCTCCTGGCCGAGGCCGTGCTCGCCGTCATCGCACGTCAGCAGAAAGGGCAGGTCACCGTATTCACCTCAGACGTGGACGACCTGGAGAGGCTGCTTCCCGAGACCGTCACCGTCAAGAAGGTGTAGCCCGGGCCCGGGACAGCTCGATTCTGAGTATCCGGTTTCGAGCTGGTCGCGTGGAGCGCCCCGGCAAAGCCTGCACGCCCCCTACGGGCCACCGCCCGAACGCTCAACGTCCCTAGGTGGTCGGGCCTCGGTGCGTCGAGAACCAGCCCGGCGACCTGCAACTTCAGGTTGGAAAAGGCTGAGTCCTTGACCACCGCCCTAGACGACCGCGTCCGTGACCGGCCACGCCCCACGCCCCACCAGATCAAGAACGAGCGCGGCGATGTTCCACGCGTCGTCCTCACCCCGGTGATGGCGTCCCTCCAGCGGCAGGCCAGCGATCTGGAGGGCCTGGCTCATGCCGGGTTTTCTGCGCAGTCCGTAAGCCTCCGTGAACACGGCCTTGGCGTTGGTGTGGGTGCGTTCCGTCGGATAACCGAACGGGTAGGCCACCCCGTCGGCCTGGCTCTGCCGGGCGAACTGACGGCGGTCGTACTCGCCCCAGCTCGCCCAGGGGCGCTCCCCGGCCCCGTACTCCTCGACGAGAACCCGGCACGCCTCGGCGAAGCTGACGCCCCGTTCCACCTCGGCCTGCGTCAGGCCGGTCAGCTCGGTGCAGAACTCACTCACCCTCGACCGGACGGGCCGGACCAGAACCCGGTGCCGGGACACTCGGCGGCGTGCGGACACGTCCACGACGGTGAGCCCGATCTCGATGATCTCGTTCACGGAACCGGGCGGCGGCTGTCCGTCCCAGCAGGTCGCTTCTACGTCAATGACGTTGAGGAGGGCGGCGGATTCGGGGCGCATGGACCGAGGGTAGGGATGCGGGCCCGGTGCCAGCACCCCAATTTCCCGGGGCACTCGCCGAAAAGCCGACAAACGGAACTCAGCGCAGCGACGGATGCGCCTCTTCGCGCACCGTCCACAGCTCCGGATCCATGTTCTGTTTCTGGACGCCGATGAAACCCAGACGTACCCCTGCGGCAAGTGCCAGGATTCCCGCGACCGCGCCAAGTACCAGGCCCACCACATACGATACGGAACCGAGCAGGTAGGGGACCGTGGTGAGGGCCGCGACCGCCGCGATGAGCAGGGTTGCGGTGTGCGCCTCGGGGCGGAACCGGGACGGGTGGGGAAGCGGTTCGGCGGCGAGCCCGCTGTCGGTCTCGCGCACCGGCGCCGCCTCGCCACGCAGCCAGGGTTCCCAGTCCCGTTCTGCCGTCCGGCCCCAGACCACATGGCCGGTGTCGGCGACGAAGGCGGCGGAAACCTGGCGTTGCTTGTCCGTGCCCGCGATGTCCTTCCACCGCTTGGGCCAGCAGAGCCAGCCGGAGTGACCGGACAACTGGGCGGCTGCGTAGGACAGGTGCTTCTCACCGATCGGTATGCGGAAGTTGGCGCCGGCGTCCATAGACCGGAGCCGGATGGCCTTCTGCCCGTCGGAATCACCCTCAGACAACAGGTCTACGTAGTACGAGCTGGTGGTCGTGATGGAGCCGACCCCGGTTCCGGTGGGCCGCCGATAGTCCTCCCTCACCGCCGGGCCGAACCGGACCCGGACCGCGTGCACACTTCCCGAGACGGCGTCCTCCCTGAGCATCCGCTGCGCGGCACCGAGCTGAGTGGTGAGCAGACCGGTGGCGTACAGGGACATCACGACGGCGAAGAGCAGGGTGAGCGCGCAGAACGCACTGCCGACGACCGACCCGCCCGTGCCGAATGCGGCGCGAGCTGCGGCGTACGGGGCCCAGATGGTGAGGTACGCCGCTGCGACATGCCCCCAGTCGCGGCGTATCGCCCGCAGCGTGCTGGGTATCCCGTCCCGGGCCGGAGACGGAGCGAGCCGCTCCACCAGCGGCGCCGCTCGGACAGCCAGCACCCAACCGCCGACAAACAGGGCCGCCAAAGCCAGTGGAACCAGGATGTCCAGCCGTGGGGTGTCCGCGTCGTACCGCACGACCGTCGCACCGAACCCACCGGCCAAGCACACCAGCGCCGCCCCACCCAGAGTGGTGGCAAGTGGAGTAGAACGGTGCCGCATACGGCCCCCCAACCGTGGCGTGAACATGCTGCTGTGATGCAGGGGGAGACTACGTGAAGAGATCAGCCGGTGGAAGAACCGGTCAGACCGTCATCACATCCGCCCACGAACCCTCAGAATTCTGACACATCACGCTGGACGGCCCTCTACGGGGCAACGGCCCGCACGCTCAACGTCCCGATGTGGTCGGGCTTAAGTGCATCGAGAACGACCGCCACCGCTTCCATGAAGCCTGCCGACACGAGAAGGCTCCGCCAGGAAGCGGGGGTGTAGCTGTAGCGGTAGGTGTATCTGGCCGGGCCTGCGAAGCCGCCCTTGTACATGCCCTGCGGCCCGTACGCCCCGGGGATGGCCGGTGGTTGGGAGAACGCGAACACGCCCCCGGGGTTCAGTCGTCGGCGGACCAGGGGGAAGAGCTTCCGGGGGTCGCTGAACCAGGCGGCGCCGAAGACCGAGTACACGGCGTCGTAGGTCTGGGTGTCGCGCTTCAGGAAGTCGAGCACTTCGGCACACACGAACTCGACCCCGAGGGACCCCCAGCGCTGCGTCGTGTTGGCCACCATGACCGGCGACATGTCCACCCCGCGAGCCTTCACGCCCTGCCGTGCGAGGAACGCGAGCGCGCGGCCCGTACCGCAGCCGATCTCCGGCGCGCTCTCGGGTTCGCCGAGCACTTCGGGACCGGGCCCGTGCCCCGCGTACTGAGTCCACCGGAACACCGGCTCGGAGTCGCAGACGTCCTTCCACGTCGACTCGGCGTAGGTGTCCCACACCGCGCGTTCGTCGTCGAAGTCGTGTTGAGCGGCCAACGGGCTTCCTTCGGTGCGTAGTTGAGCGGACTGAGACGAGCGCCCAGCTCCCACGGGGGAGCAGGAACCGGGCACCCTGTCGGGTTGGTCAGTGGCTGTCGGGCACCTTGTCGTCACACGGCCCGCAGTCTGCCGCGTCGACCTGCCACAGCTCGTCGTCGATCTCGAAGCCGTGTTCGCGGATCACGTCGGCCGTGCGCATGACGGTCCCGTCGCGGCGCCGCTCGACGAGCGGAGCGTGGTGCTTGTACGCGCCGCCGCTGTACACCTCACAGAACGCGAAGTAGACGGGCGTGTCCAGGATGATCTGGTGAATGCCGAGGTCGACGGTGTAGCCCGGTCCAATGTCGACGCCGGGGCTCTCCATCGCCGTGACCAGGTAGGCGACGGCTTGGCCAAGGGCGCGCTCCGCGAGGCTGCGTACGGCGACGGTGTCGCGCAGCAACAGCCGTACCTCACGCTCCCACAGGTCGATGCCCTCGGCACCGGGAGCATCGACGATGTCGTCGTCTTCTCGGTGACGTACGGGCGTACCGCGTTCAGCAACTCCCGAGGGTCGCGGTACATCGTGCCGCTCAGAGCTTCTAGTGCGACGGTCATACTGGTTGTGCCCCTTCCTTGTGGGTGGGGTGGAACCCGCCCCGGCAGGCGACCTGTCCAAGGGTTCTCGAACCTGTCGGGGCGGGGGCTCAGAGGTTGCCGGTCGCGGTGGTGCGCGAGCCTCACCATCGGATCGGCTCCGCGTCTCCGCCCGCGCAGGTCGGACACCGAACGCGAAACGTGTACGCGCAACCCGCGCAGCCGTCGAAGCCGCAGCAGTGCGGACACCAGACCTCGCGCCAGCCCGCGCACGCGGCGCAGTAACCCGGTAGCCGGTTCAGGAATTCGACAAGGTTCGGCTTCCCCGGATCGTTGCGGCGGCGACCTGCCCGAGGCTTCGGTGGGTCCGTCATGAATCGGGGTGCGGGTGTGCGCGAAGCTCGGCGTTGCAGCGTGACACGGCGTCGCGCGCGCCCCTTTCGCGAGCGGCTTCCTGTTGGCCCACCAGGGCACCGCACACATCGCACCCCTCGACGCCCACGGGCTCGAGGCCGGGCGTGTGCAGGACCGGGATGCCGAACGAAGTCTTCTGTCCGCTCATGACCCGGCCATACGGCGAAGACCGGCTTCGACTCGGTGTATGAGGGGGCGAGTTGGAGGAGCGAACTCCCGTGGGACGCACTCAGGCACAAGGAGCCAGAAAAGGAGCCAGAAGGTGCCCTTGTGCTCGGAACCGACTAACTCGGCGCGGGCAACCGCCGCGCGCGCTTCAGCCGCGTTGTGTCGACTCTGCCTGATCATCGTTCGCCCCTCAGACTCGCTGGCAGGGGCGATGATTCCGCCGGAGTGCGTGCGACGACAGGGACGCGGTGTCCCCCTTTTGCGGTCTTAGCCGGCCACTCCCAGGAACTCGGCAAGCTTGCGCAGACCCGGTGGACGGTAAGGGCCGGCCCACAGATCCGTCACGATGGCCACGGCCAGCGTGTGGTGTCGCATCCATGCGGGGGCGATCCGGTGAAGCCGTTCGAGTGCCTTCACCGCCCCCTCTGCGTCCCCGAGGTCGGTGTGTGCCCGAGCGACGTCCAGGAGGAGCCACGTACGCCACGAGGGCGGAGTGTCGGCGCTCAGCCGCATCCCCTTGGCCAGGCTCAGGGCCTCGTCGGGGCGACCGTGCTGCACGGCCAGACGGACGCGCTCGATGCGTACCGACGACCGGCTGAAGACGCTCACCATCTTCCCGTCGATGGGTGGGGGCAGCTTCGCCAGTTGCCTGGTCGCGTCTTCGGCCGTCCGCATCATGTCCGAGGCCTTGTCGTAGTCGCCGCTGCGGGCCGCGCTGGTGGCCGCCGACATGACCAGCCCGCCCCACACGCGTACGCCCTCGGCCGTCGAGCTGTTCTCGTGCTCCACGCGATCAGCCGCGTACACGGCGGCGTGTTCGGCGTCTCCCAGCCGGTTCTGGCGTTGGTAGTTCCACGCCACGGAGTTGGTCACCATGGCCCCCAGGAGGGGATCCGAGGAGTCGTCGGCCGCGTTCATGGCCCGTTCGAGGGCGGAGAGGGCGAGATCGGTCTTCCCCAGGCGGATGGCGAGATGGCCGGCCAGCTGAAGGGACTTCCCCAACGCGGCCTGGCCCTCTGCCCGTTGATCGCCGGTACCCACGGCCGCCGCGAACCGTGCATCGTTGACGATGCCCGGCAGAACCTCCATCAGGGCCGCGAACTCGGCATCGTGGTAGAGAGTCCACGCGGCGGCGATCTCCTTGCGGAGAAGGGGAAGTGTCAGCTTCTCGACGCCGGACGGCTCCGGCGGAGGAGCGAACATCGGGGGCATGATCGCGCGACGCAGCGCGACCAGCTGAGGCGGATCGGCCTCCCCGTTCGAGGGCACTCCGGGCGGATCGCCGAGAAGGCTGGTCAGCTCGACCCCGAGGCCCCCCGACAGGGCGTGAAGCGTGGGCAACGACGCGGAGTGCCGTTGCCGTTGTTCCAGTTTCCTCACCGTGTCGACGGACAGGTTCGACTTCTCCGCCAGGCCCTCTTGCGTCAGACCGGCCACACGGCGAAGCCGC
This sequence comes from Streptomyces sp. GQFP, assembly GCF_021545335.1. Lineage (GTDB taxonomy): Bacteria > Actinomycetota > Actinomycetes > Streptomycetales > Streptomycetaceae > Streptomyces. Next base: position 4,049,194 of record NZ_CP089312.1, read on the forward strand.
TTCAGCCGGTCCCCCAAGTGCTCTGCCATGATTTCGAGAGTACTGCTCTGATTCAAGCCACCGCAGGTGCGTGAACGAGCACGGTCGGTCGTCGTACCCGCCGCACTGAATCATGAAGGTGGTGAGACCGCGTGACGACGAGGTACGAGTGGCGCGGCGACTTCGACAACGCCTCCCTCAACTCCCTTCACGCTGAAGGCTTCGGTGGACCACTCGGCAACATCGACTGGCTTGCCCGGCTGCAACGCCACAGCCTCGGCTGGGTCTGCGCCTGGGACGGCGACTCCCTCATCGGGTTCGTCAACGTCGCCTGGGACGGCGGAGTTCACGCCTTCGTTCTCGATACGGTCGTGGCCCGGCGCTGCCGGTCCCAGGGCATCGGCGCCACTCTCATCGCCACCGCCGCGCAGCACGCCCGTACCGCCAAGTGCGAGTGGTTGCACGTGGACTTCGAGGAGCACCTCCGCTCCTTCTACTTCGATGCCTGCGGTTTCCGGCCGACCGATGCCGGCCTGATCCCCCTGTAACCCGGCCCACCCCCGCCCAGATCCTCATCCCGCCAGCTCCGCCAGCCATGGATGCCCGGGGTGGACGAGCTCCAGCCACTCGCTCAGGGCATCCCGCCGCGGCCGGCCCAGCAGCGGGAGCGCCCCGGCGAAGTCCGCCTGATCCTTGGGCCGTGGCGCCTTGGCCTTGAACAGCAGCACCAACTCCGGTACCAGATACGGGATTCCGTCCGCCGTTCGCTCGATGATCCTGTCGTACGGCAGCCGCAGCCTCTCGTCCCGCCGGCAGATCCATGTCCCGCCCTCGTGCGGCTCGCGGAAGACGTCGAACAGGAACCGCCCGTTCGCCGGATCCCGCAGCCACGTCTGGTGCGTGGCCGCCAGCGCCTCGGCTCCCGCCCCCGGCCAGACCCGCCCCGAACCCACGGCGTCAAACACGCACTCGGGGAAGCGGCGCCGGATCTCCGGGAACCCCGCCGCAGGCACCGCGATCTCCAGGTCGCCGTGCGGCCGCGACTGTTGCCCGCGGAACAGATCCAGCGCCCACCCCGCCGCGACACACCAGGGCGCACCGACCCCACCCAACCGCTCCGCGACTTGTTCCGGACGCCAGGCGTCCGCCCAGCGGGCCGCCAGTTCGTCCGCATCGAGCACAGTGCCGCCAGGTGGCAGGGGGCGGGTCATCGGCACAACCTAGTGCCGCGGCCTGACGCGGGGGCGGCCTTTCGCAGGCACCCGGAGCCAGCCCGCCACCGTCCTCAATCACCTTTCGCGCCAGGCCGCCGAGGGCTAGTGTCCAGGTGCAGCGAGTGGCCCACGAGGAGTGAAGACATGCCCGGTCGTCCGAGCGCGCGTTGACGTTGTTGGCCGAGATCGGCCCGTCATCGCGTGCTGCCCTTGATGTTGCGGCACAGCGAGCCCTCCCCGCCTGAACCGTAGGCGCGCCTTACGTGCGCCGGGTGGCGGAGCCTTGTCGTCGGCGACCAAGGGATCCCCCGTGCCGTCCCCTTCCTCTGCTTCCTCTGCTTCCCCTGCCGAATCCGGATCCAGGCGGCCCGCCCCGCCGGCCCTGTGGCGGGACGGCGACTTCCGCAGCCTCTGGGTGGGGCAGACAGCCTCCCAACTCGGCGAACACGCATGCCTGGTGGTTCTACCGCTCTTCGCCGTCCTGACACTCGACGCCGGTGCCGACCAGTTGGGCGTTCTCCGCGCGGTGGGGCAGGCACCGATCCTGTTGCTCTCGCTCTTCGCCGGTGCGTGGGTGGACAGGTGGCGGGTCCGTACGGTCATGGTGCTCGCGGACCTCGGCCGGACCCTGGCACTGGGCGCCGCCGCCGTGGCCGCCCTCTTCGGCCGGCTCAGCCTGTCGACGCTGTTCGTGGTCGTCTTCGCCGTGGGAGCGCTGTCCGTGTTCTTCGACGTGGCCTACCAGACGTCTCTCGTCAGGCTGGTGAAACGCGATCAGCTGGTGCGGGGCAACAGCGCGCTCGAGGGCAGCCGCTCCGCAGCCCAGATCGGCGGTCCCGCCCTCGGCGGTGCGTTGGTGTCACTCCTGTCGGCGCCGATCGCCGCCGCCTCCAGCGCGCTGCTCTTCGCGCTGTCATCCCTGTCGATCCGACGGATCCGCCGGATCGAATCGATTCCAGAACACTCGGAACGTCCCCCGCAGGTCTGGCGGCGGATCCATGAGGGCCTCCGTTTCGTCGTCGGCGACACCTCGCTGCGGACCGTGTGTCTCGCCTCGGCCGCCTTCCAGTTCTCCTTCGCGGCCATGATGACCGTCTACCTGCTCTTCCTGCCACGGGAACTGCACCTGTCGGGCACCACCATCGGACTGGCGCTCGCGGCAACGGGGCCCGGCGCGTTCCTCGGCTCGGTGTTGGCCGCGCGTCTGCCGAGCCGGTTCGGTTACGGTGCCGTGCTCGTGGCCGCGGCGGCACTGGGCGACGGCGCGTTCCTGTGGGTGCCCGCGTTGCACGGCTCGTCGGCGGTGACGGTTTCCGCGCTCCTGGCCGTCAGCTTCGTGTTCGGGACCGGCGGCCAGTTGGTGAACGTCACGGTCATGGCCGTCCGGCAGGCCGTCACTCCGGACGGGATGCAGGGCCGCGCTGCGGCGACGATCACGTGCGTCGGCATGGGGCTGACTCCGCTCGGCTCCCTGCTGGGCGGACTGCTCTCGGAGGCGTGGGGGCTGCGCACCAGCCTCCTGGTGACGGCCGCGGCCATGATGCTGTCCCCGGTGGTGATGGCCCTGTCCCCGCTCGCACGCCTGGGGCGGGCGCTTCCGGCCTCGAAGGATTCGGAGTTCACCTGACTCCCGAAGCCGCCTCAGCGGTGAGGTACACAGCAGGCGGGCGCGGCGGAAAACCGGTCCAGATACGGCGAGTCCAGTTCGGCCGGGTACATCGGATACTCCCGGTCATCACCCGGGTCTCCCGCCAGTGCCCTGGCCGTGGTGCGCCCTTTCAGTCTGTCCAGGGGCCCGCCGGTCACGACGTACACATGCCACGGCTGGAGGTTCCCACTCGACGGAGCCCGCGTCGCCGCGCTCAGCACTCGTTCGAGTATCTCCTTGGACACCGGCTCATCGCTGAACGCCCGCACAGCCCGGCGACTGTCCACGGCCTCATACACGTCCACGTCCTCGCGTCCTCCCACTCGACCGGGCCAGGCCTACCCAAACCCCCCATTACTCATCAACAACTGCCCATTGACCCACTCCCCCTCCCCGGAGCACAGGAAGTCGACAAGGCGTGCCGTGTCCTTCGGAGTGCCCAGGCGGCCCCGTGGGGTGTGGCGGATGGCGTTCATCCTGCCCTCCTCCGTCATCCAACCCGTGTCCACCGGGCCGGGGTTGATGACGTTCGCCGTCACGCCCAGGTGGGAGAGTTCGTGGGCCGCCGCCAAGGTGATGCGGTCCAGGGCCCCCTTGCTCGCCCCGTACGGCAGGTTGCCCACCGTGTGGTCGCTGGTGAGGGCGATGATCCGGCCCGTTCCCGGGGGCGCCGTGAAGCGGCGGCCGAACTCCCGGATCAGCAGCCAGGTCGCGCGGGCGTTGACGGCGAAGTGGCGGTCGAAGCTCTCTACGGTCGTGTCGAGCAGGCCCGAGTCGACCGACTCGCAGTGGCACATCACCAGTGCCGTGACCCCGGCACCGCCGCCGCCCATTCCGCGCTCGACCTCGTCGAAGATCTGCGCCGGAGCCGAAGGGTCCGCGAGGTCCGCCTCTATCGCCGTGCTCGCGGCGCCGAGCGCGGTCAGCGACGCGGTGATCTCCTCCGTCGCGCCCGGCTCGGTGCCCCAGGACATGCGTGCGTCGTACGGGGTCCAGTAGGTGAAGGCGATGTCCCAGCCCGACTCCGCCAGCCGACGGGTGATCCCGGCACCGATACCCACAGTGCGGCCCACCCCGGTGACCAGGGCCAGCGGACGGGCAGGGCGGGCTTCTTCTGCAGGTGTCGTCACGGTCCGGGATCGTCCATGACCGGCGTCGGCTCAGCAACTGCTTTTCCTGCAGCCGAAGTCGAAGATCAAGTCGGACGGGGACCGGGAGATGCCCCGTCCCCAGGTCTCCTCAGCTCAGCTCAGTCCAACTCAGCTAGCCGGCCGCCGAATCCTGCCCCCGTAATGCCGCTCCAGCCCCAAGTTCCCCTCGAACCCCCCAGGTACGTTCGCCGACACGTACACCGGCGGCCGCACCCCCGCCCCGATCAGCACCGCCGCCGTCTCCGCGACCGTCATCTGGACCAGCATCACGCCGGTCAGCGTGGACAGTGCGCATACGGCGCCCCCGCCCGGGAGCTCCAGCAGCGCGTCGCCCGTCGGGGCCGCGTTGTCCAGGACCACGTCCGCGATGTCCGCCAGCTTCTTGCCGCTGCTGTGGCCCGCCGGGACCGTCCGTGTGTGGGTGAGGGACGTGATCGCGAGGATCTTGTGGCCGCGTTCCTTCGCGCGCAGGGCCATCTCGACGATGACGTTGTTGACGCCCGAGTTGGAGATGATCACGAACAGGTCGGACGGCTGCGGGGCGGCCAGGTCGTACAGTCGCTCGGCGATGCCCGGCTTGCGTTCCAGCAGGGGGTCGTCGAGGGCGCTCGGGTCGTCGCCTCCGTACAGGACGAGGTCGGCCATCGACAGACGGTTGGTGGGGACGAGGCCGCCCGCTCTGCCCGCCAGTTCCAGGACCAGGGCCTGGGAGTGGCCCGTACCGAAGGCCTGGATCACGCCGTCCGCGCGGATGCAGTCCGCGATCAGTTCGGCGGCGCGGGCCACCGACTCCCGGACCGGTTCCGACCCGGTGATGCGGTCGAGCACGGCCCGGCTCTCACGCACGAAGCCCTGGGCACTGACGGACTCGACGGACACTCGACACTCCCCACCGGTGGATGAAACCACCCGCTCTAGCTCTATCGGTGAATCAATAAATCACAGTGTACGGGCCGCGAGCAACGGTCGGAGACCCAGGACCGCCACAGGCAGCCTTCCTGGTCCTGGAATTCAAACTGCCCAATAGACGGTGGCTGATACATTCGTCGTCACTACCAGTACAGCACCGAGGAGATCGGGTACCCCATGGAACGGACCGGCTCCGGCAACGGGATGCCCCCGACCGACGTCACCACCCTCATCCGTACGGAACTGCCTCGCCTCGCCGGCTCCCTCCGGAAGGTGGGTGAGCTGATCCTCGAGGATCCCGCCGCCGTCACCCACTGCTCGGCCGCCGAGCTGGGCCGCCGTACCGGCACCTCCCAGGCCACGGTCACCCGGTTCTGCCGTGCCATCGGCCTCGACTCCTACCAGCATCTGCTCATCGAGCTGGCCCAGGAGCGCGGGCGCGGCGAGGTCTCCGACTGGGGCACCGCCGAGATCGGGCCCGACATCTCCCCTGATGACAGCCTTGAGCGGGTCGTCCAGGTCGTCGGCAGCGCCGATCTGCGGGCCATCCAGCAGACCATCGACCGGATGGACCTCGACTCCATCGAGCGTGCCGGGCAGGCAGTCGCCCGCGCCCGGCGCATCGACGTGTACGGCGTCGGCGGCAGCGGCGCGGTCGCCCAGGAGACCGAGACGCGGCTCTTCCGCATCGGCTGCCAGGTGCGCGGCTGGACCGAGGTGCACGCGGCCCTGACCTCGGCCGCCCTCCTCACCCCCGCCGACGTCGCCATCGGCATCTCGCACTCCGGCTCCACCCGCGAGGCCATCGAGCCCTTCGAACTGGCCAAGCAGCGCGGCGCCACCACCGTCGCCATCACCGCCGACCCGAAGTCCCCGCTGGCCCGCGCCGCCGACGTACGGCTGATCTCGTCCTCCTCCGAGACCAGCTTCCGCACCGAGAGCATCGGCGCCCGGCACTCGGTACTCGTCCTCATCGACTGCCTGTACGTCCGGGTCGCCCAGCTCTCCTACCAGCGCGCCAGCGCCTCCCTCGCCCTCACCGACCACATCGCCAGGGAGCACGCGGTGAAGTCCCGCCGCACTCGCTGAGCACCACTACAGCCGACCGCAGCCGCCTCGGGATGACTCATCCGGAGGCGGCTTTTGCATGGATGAACCACCAAGGAAACTTGAAGATGGTTGTTTGAACCATCCGAACGGTGCCACGATGGGGCCCCGCCATATCGATCTGTTTCCCTCGTAGGCCTCGTAGGAGACCCATGCGCGTCACCTCAGTCGAGTCGACCGAGCTGTTCGTCGGCAGCGCCGAGCACCCGCGTCAGGTGGTGACCGCCGAGATCGGCCACACCGCCGGCCGTACGGTCCGCCTCACCGCCGACGGCCCCGGCGTCCGCTCCGACGGGGACATCCGCTCGACCGTCGGTGACGACGGCACCCTCCGCGTCGAGATACCCGTGCTCTGCGACCTGCCTCCCGGCGAGCGCACCCACGTCACGGTCACCGCCGAGGACACCGAGGACCCCGAGCAGCAGGCATCCCTCACCGGCGCCCTCCTCGTCGCCGAGCCCGGCTGGACGATGTTCATGGTCAGCCACTTCCACTACGACCCGGTCTGGTGGAACACCCAGGCCGCCTACACCGAGACCTGGGACGTCGCCGACGACCCGGCCACCTCCGGTCTCCCCGCCCGTACCTTCGACTCCCGCGGCCAGTCCGGGATGAGCCTCGTCCGCGCGCACATCGATCTCGCGCGGCGCGACCCGGCGTACACCTTCGTGCTCGCCGAGGTCGACTACCTGAAGCCCTACTGGGACGCGTTCCCCGAAGAGCGCGCCTTTCTGCGGCAGTTGCTGCGCACCGGGCGCGTCGAGATCATGGGCGGCACGTACAACGAGCCGAACACGAACCTCACCGGCGCCGAGGCGACCGTACGCAACGCCCTCTACGGCGACGGCTTCCAGCGCGGAATCCTCGGCGCCGACCCGCACACCGCCTGGCAGCTCGACGCCTTCGGCCACGATCCTCAGTTCCCGGGCCTGATGGCCGACGCGGGGCTGTCGTCCAGCTCCTGGGCTCGTGGGCCCTTCCACCAGTGGGGGCCCACCCTGAACGTCTTCGGCGAGCCGCCCCGCGACCCCCAACGGATGCAGTTCCAGGCCGAGTTCGACTGGATCGCCCCCTCCGGACGCGGGCTGCTGACCGCGTACATGGTCAATCACTACGGCGCCGGCTGGGCCATCGACAACGCGCCCACGCTCCCGGAGGCGGAAGCCGCCGCCCTCAAGCTCTTCACCGGGCTGAAGAAGGTCGCCCTCACGCGCAATGTGCTGCTCCCCGTCGGCGGCGACTACGCGCCGCCCTGCCGCTGGGTCATGGGCATCCACCGCGACTGGAACGAGCGGTACGTCTGGCCGCGCTTCGTCTCCGCGATCCCCCGCGACTTCTTCGCCGCCGTACGCGCCGAACTCGACGCCGAGGGACGCAAGGCGTCGCCGCAGACCCGGGACATGAACCCGATCTACACCGGCAAGGACGTCTCGTACATCGACACCAAGCAGGCCCAGCGGTACGGCGAGACACTCCTCGCCGACGCCGAGGCCTGGGCGACACTCGCCTCCCTCGTCGCCCAACACCCCTATCCGGACGCGGCGTTGGACAAGGCCTGGCGGCAGCTCGTCTACGGCGCCCACCACGACGCGATCACCGGCTCCGAGTCCGACCAGGTCTACATCGACCTGCTGACGGGCTGGCGCGAGCTGTACGACCTCGCCGAGTCCGTGCACGCAGACGCCACCCAGGCCCTCGCCGACCGCGTCACCCCGCTGCCCGGCGGCGGCCCCGACCTCGTCGTCCTCAACTCCGCGACCTGGCAACGCCGGGACACCCTCACCACCGACCTCCCCAACGGACTCATACCGGTCGACGAGACAACAGGCCTGCCGCTTCCGGCAGTTCGGGAGGCGGACGGTCAACTGCGGGTGGTGGTACCGGAGGTGCCGGGGCTGGGCCTCAAGGCACTCCCCCTCGCCGAGGGAACGGTCGCCGACTGGACCCCCGGGGAGGGTCTGGTCATCCGCAACGAGTTCTACGAGGTGACGGTCGATCCCGAGCGCGGCGGTGGGGTCAGCAGCCTGCGCCAACTCACGGACAGCGGACGGGAGTTGCTCCGCGCCGGTGACATCGGCAACGAGTTGGTCGTGCAGGAGGAGTATTCGAGACACCCGCGCTTCGGCGAGGGGCCCTGGCACCTCACGCCGACCGGCACGACGGCCGCCCGCAGCGGAGACGTGACGGCTTCGGTGAAGGTGGAGCACTCGGCGGCGGGGTCACGCATCACGGTCACCGCACCCCTCGGCGAACTCCTCACCTACACCCAGCAGTTGACCCTGTGGAAGGAGGTCGACCGGCTGGACCTCACGACAACCATCGACGGGTACGACGGCTCCGACCGCCTCATCCGGATCCGCTGGCCGTCGAACGTCCAGGGCGGGCTGCCCGTGCACGAGGTGGCCGACGCGGTCATCGGGCGCGGGTTCGGGTTCGTCGAGGTGGACAGCAAGGAGTTCCCCTGGACGCTCGACAACCCGGCCAACAACTGGTTCGGGCTGGGAAGCACCGCCCGGGTGGCGGTGCACAGTGACTCCGGCGCGCTGCTCGGCCAACGGGCCATCGGTGTCGCCGAGTTGATCTATCCGTCCTGGACCGAGGCGGGCGAACTCGGTGCCGAACTCGCCGCCGCGCTCGTACGCGTGGGCGTCACGGCCACCTCGACGATCGCGGGCGGCCAGCGCTACGGCGACCTCGAAGTCGACTCCAACCTCCCCGACATCCGGATCGCCGTCGGCGCTCCCGAACGCAACTCCGTGGTCGCCGAGGCCCTCGCCATGGACCCGGCCGCCGGACGCGAACTCCGGCGCCAGCTGGCCGAGTCGGGCATCGCGTCGGTGTGGGTCGCACCGCGTGCGGGGCTGCGCGAGGAATGGATACCGGGGGCCGACCTCCGCGACCTGGAACGGCTGCCGCTGCTCGTGGTGGCGGGCACTGGCCCGGAGGACGACGCCAAGGCGGTGGACGCGCTGATCGCCGACCTCGGCGACGCCGTCGTGCAGGCCACGGCGGCGGGTGGCGGCGAGGCACTGCCGCCGGGCGACACCTGGGACGGCACCGGCTTCGCCGTCCTCAACCGGGGCACGCCCGGCTGCGTGGTCACCCCGTCCGGCGACCTCTACATGTCCCTGATGCGCTCCTGCACCGGCTGGCCGTCGGGCATCTGGGTCGACCCGCCGCGCCGTACGACCCCCGACGGTTCGGGCTTCCAGCTCCAACGCTGGTCGCACACCTTCGAGTACGCGGTGCTGGGCGGCACGGGCGACTGGCGCGAGCTGCGCCTGCCGCGGGCGGGACACGCGTACAACCACCCGCTACGGGCACGGCTGCGGGAGCAACCACCGGAGGACGGCAGCGGCCTGCCGCGCACCACCACCCTGCTGAGCCTCGAACCCGCCGGCGAGGTGCTGCTCGACGCGCTCAAGCCGGCCGGTTCGCCGCTGGCACGCGGGAGCGTGGCGCCCGCCGACCCCGGGCGCGGTGTCGTCGTACGGATGCACGAGGTCAACGGCCGGTCGACGGCGGCGCGGATACGCGGCCCGCTGCCGTGGACGGACGGCGCCCGTACGGACGTACTGGAGCGGCCCGGAGAGCCGCTACCCCTTGCCCCGGACGGCGGTCTCAGCACCCACCTGACCGGCTTCGAGGTAGCGACGGTACTCGCAACTCCCGCTGGGGAGGCGGCCGTTGACCCGGGTGCCGGTGTCGACGCGTACGAGCCCGCGCAGCCCGTCCACACCCGCTACTGGCTGCACAACTCCGGCCCGGCGCCACGCGGCAACCTGCCCGTGGCCGTGTACCTCTCCCCGACCACCCTCACCGCCTCGGGGCCGGTCACGGCGACGGTCCGGATCAGCTCCGAGCTGACGGACTCCCCGGTCTCCGGCACGCTGTCCCTCGGCGTCCCACCCGGCTGGTCCGCCGAACCGGCCGAACTGCCGTACGCCCTCGGCCCCGCCGGCTTCACCCTCACCGAGGTCACGGTGACCCCACCCCCGGACGCGCGACCGGGCCGCCACTGGCTCACCGCACGCCTGCCGTACGGCGGCCAGGTCTACGAGGACGCCGTGGCCCTGGATGTGCCGGGCGGCGGGCTCGTCGGCCCAACTCTGGTGACAGCGCTGGGGGTTGACCGGGTCGTCGTGCGGCGCGGAGAGCGCGTACGAGTCCCGGTGAGCCTGCACAACACCACCCTCGGGGAGATCAACGGCACCTTGTGGGCCGTGTCCTCGTGGGGGACCTGGGCGGGGGTCGGTCCCGGGGTCCAGGGGTTCGCCGTACCGGCCGGGGAGTCGGTGGAGTACGGGATCGAGGTGAACGGCGGGGCCCTGCAACCGGGTTCGTACTGGCTGATGGCGAAGGTCGGCTGGCACGGCTGCGTCGCGTACACGGAGGCAGTGGTCCTGGAGGTGACCCCGTGAACCAACACGAGGACGCCTGCGCCGTCGTAGGCGGCGAGCCGATACCCCGGGAGGAGGTGGAGGCGGTCCTGGCAGCAGTGCCGGTGCGGGATGGCGGGGGCCGCGGTGACGCGCCCCTGAAGGGGCGCGGGGAACTGCGCGACCAGCCCCCACCACCCGGCAGCCGAAACACAACCCCCTCCGCGGAGCGACAACGCCGCCGCTGGGCAACACAGGTGGTCGTGGCGGACGTACTGGCAAGACGGGCATGCGAGGACCGAGGCCTCAAACCTCCGGAAGCGCTCACCCGTCAGCTGCCCGCCGTACCGCAGGCCGACGTAGCCGGCCTAGGAAGCATCGTCGCCGTGACCCTCGCCTACTCCCCCGCAGCCCGAACCCTCCTCACCCACCTCGAATCCCGCCAGCACATCCCCGAGGCAGCCGTACGCGAGTACTACGACCGCAACAGGGACCGTTTCCTCACAGCCGACGCGCTACGCGCCGGCACAGACCCCTTCGGCGCCGCGACAGACGCGGACTTCCTCCCGTACGAGCACGTAAAGGCAGGCATCGAGGCCGAGTTGAGGCAGGCCGCAGGCCGGCGTGCCTTCTTCTCGTGGCTCGATCTGGCGCGCGCGGACGTGGTGTACGCACCCGGCCACGAGCACCCCGGAGACCCGTCCCACCCGGACCACGAACACCGCCACTGAAGCGGCGCGCACCCGTTCCGGAACACAAAAGCAACACGGCACCCCATTGACCTCCGATGAATTCTGGTCCACCTTTTCATCAATCGGAGTCAAAGTTGGTGAATTGAACCAGCATCCAGGACATCCAGGATGCTCCAGGAGGGCAGCAGCAATGCGCGCAAGAAGACTGACCGGATCCCTGTCCTGTCTCGTCGTACTGACGTTGACGGCCGCCGGATGCGGCCTCTCCGGAGGCTCCGACGACGGCGGCGCCACCGCCGGTGCCTGCAAGGTCGACAAGGGCAACGTCGGGTCGGGGAAGCTGACCGGGGACGTCAAGGGCACGATCACCTTCCAGACCACCAACCTGAAGAAAGACTTCAGCGACTTCTTCAACGGCGTGATCGCCGACTTCGAGAAGGCCAACCCCGGCACCAAGGTCAAGTGGATCGACGACCCCGGCGACAACACCTTCACCAGCCGGACCGTCGCCGACGCCCAGGCCTGCACGATGGCCGACGTCATCAACGTCAACGCGCCGACGGCGACCGCCCTCACCAAGGCCGGCTACCTGCTCGACATCGGCACCAAGGACCCGGCCGCCTCCAAGCCCTTCGTCCCGTCGTTCTGGAAGACCGCCACCTTCGCGGACGCCTCGGGCAAGTCGATCCACACCACGCTGCCCTGGTACACCGGCGGCGTCCTGCTGACGTACAACAAGGACCTGCTGGCGAAGGCCGGCATCGACCCGGCCAAGCCTCCGACGAGCATCTTCGGGCTCTTCGCCGACTACGAGAAGGTCGCCAAGGCCGCCGACGGCAAGTACTTCGCGACGATGGCCAACCCGATCTGGCGCATCCCCTCCGACTTCGACCAGATGGGCATCAAGACCCTCTCCACCGACGGCAAGTCCGCCGTCTTCGGCGACGACCCGCGCACCACCCAGTGGGTGGAGTGGATGGCGAAGCTGTACAAGGAGGGCGCGATGCCGAAGGACTCGCTGTCCTCCAGCAACGACCCGTCCACGCTCTACAGCCAGGGCAAGGTGGCCTACGGTTCGACGAACCCGAGCTTCGTGCGGTTCGTGAAGCAGAACAGCCCGTCGGTCTACGCCAAGACGGCCGTCGGCCAGCAGCCCTACGACGCCCTCGGCGTCGCCTCCGCCGGCGCCCCGCAGTTCATCTCGGTCGCCGCGACCAGCAAGCACGCCCCGGTGGCGCTCGCGTTCGCGGAGTTCCTCACCAACGCCGAGAACCAGACGGCCTGGTGCAAGGACCCGGCCGTGGTGATCTTCCCGACCACCACCGAGTCGCTGAACGACCCGTTCTTCCAGAACGTCACCGGCACCGACCCGTTCTCCCAGGCCCGCAAGCTCGTCGCCGACCAGCTCAAGACGGCCTCCACCAACCAGACCAGCCTCTCCCCGGCCGTGCAGAACGCCATCGTGTCCCAGGTGCAGCTGGCCATGCAGGGCAAGAAGAGCGCGGCGGACGCCGTGAAGGACGCCCAGGAGAAGTCGAACGAGCTGCTGAAGCAGGGCAGTTGACGGTGACGGCACAGATCACGAACCCGGCGTCCGGCGTGGAGGCCCTGGCCTCCACGCCGGCCCCGGCCCCGGCCCCGGCCCCGGCCCCGTCCCCTCCTCCTTCCCGCCTCCGCCGACTCGCCAGGGCCGCGCTGCCCGGTCCCGCTCCCGGGGCCAACGGGGCGGCCATGTACCGCCGTTGGTGGCTGCCGTGGCTGTGGACCGCCCCCGCGATCGTGTGCGCGGTGGTCTTCGGGGTGTTCCCGTTCCTCAACACGGTCCTGCTGTCGTTCACCAACGCCAAGCCGCTGGGCGGTGCCGCGAGTTTCGTCGGACTCGACAACTACACACGGATGTTCCAGGACGACGACTTCTGGCTCGCGACCCGCAACAGCATCCTGTACGCGGTGATCGTCGTGCCGCTGATGGTGCTGCTGCCGCTGATGCTGGCCGTCCTGGTGGAGAAGAACCTGCCCGGCATCGGCTTCTTCCGATCGGCGTTCTACACACCGGTGTTGGCCTCCAGCGTGGTCGTGGGCCTGAGCTGGCAGTGGCTGCTCGCGGACGACGGCCTGGTCAACACCTGGCTGGAGAAAGCCCACTTGATCAGGTCGGCGATCCCCTTCCTCTCCGACTCGTGGCTGATCCTGCTCTCCGCGATGGGCCTGACCCTGTGGAAGGGCCTCGGCTGGTACATGGTCTTCTACCTGGCCGCCCTCGGGAACGTGCCCAAGGAACTGCACGAGGCCGCGCAGATGGACGGCGCCGGCGCGATCCGCCGCTTCTGGAACATCACGATCCCCGGCGTCCGGACGGCCATGATGCTCGTAGGCACCCTGACGGGCATCGGATCACTCCGGGTGTTCACCGAGATCTACATGCTCGGCAGCTCCACCGGCGGCCCCGGCGGCGCCGACCGCACCCTGCCGTTCTACATCCGGGACGTCGGCCTGGACCCGATCACCGGCAACGCGGGATACGGCTCGGCCGTCAGCGTGGCCCTGTTCGCGCTGACGCTGGGGCTGACCCTGCTGGCACAGCGTCTGACGAAGGAGGACGAGTCGTGAGCACGGCCGCTGTCGACAAGCGCCGACGACTGATGCCGCGCTGGCGGGACTACGGCCGCCCGCGCGAACTGCTCGTCCGCTACCTGCTGTTGCTCCTGGTCCTCGGCCTCACAGTGGGCCCACTCCTCTGGCAGCTGCTGGCCTCCCTGAAGGGCACGAGCGAGGACGTCTTCGGCGCGAACGCCACCCTGCTGCCGCACGACCCGACCCTGCGCGCGTACCGGACGGTCTTCGACCAGGTGCCGGTGTGGTCGTACATCAAGAACAGCCTGATCGTGGTCACCCTGTCGATCACCAGCCAGCTGGTCTTCTCCACGACGGCCGGCTACATGCTCTCCAAGCCCTCCTGGAAGGGCCGCAAGGCGGTCTGGGTGGTGCTGATCGCCTCGATGATGTTCCCCTTCGAGTCGATCATGGTCTCGCTGTTCATCAGCATCCGCGACCTGGGCCTGGTCGACAGCCTGGCCGGCGTGTGGCTGCCCGGCTTCGTAGGCGCGATCAACGTCCTCCTCATGCGCGGCGCGTTCCTCGCGGTCCCGCGCGAGATCGAGGACTCGGCGATGCTGGACGGCGCGAACGAGTGGCAGCGCTTCAAGTACCTGTATCTGCCGTCCGCGTGGGGCGCGATCATGGTGGTCGTCATCAACACGTTCATCAGCGCCTGGGACGACTTCCTGTGGCCGCTGATCGTGCTGCGCTCCGAGGCCAACATGACGCTGACGCTGGGCCTTTCACGACTCCAGTCGTCGTCGTTCGGCTACGACCAGCGGATGGTCATGGCGGGGTCGGTGATCTCTGTGGTGCCTGTGCTGGTGCTGTTCGTCATCACGCAGCGGTGGTTCTATCGGGGGGTGGCTTCGGGGGCGGTGAAGATCTGAGAACGGTTTCCCTTGGGGGCGCGGGCGCGTGACGCGCTCGCGCCCAAAGCAGTACAGGGAACAAAGAGAACAACACGCGGGCGGACTACGACGCGTACCGCGTCACCTCGGTCACCCGGCACTTGATCTTCACGTCGATCGCGTCCAGGCCGGTGGGGGCAGTCGGCAAGAGACGCGTCCTCGCGTCTCGCCGCGTTCATCCGGAGGCTGTCGATGAGCTGGGTCGGACGATCCATGAGCGCTGTACTGGCAATCGCCGCCATGGCGTCAACCGCGTGTACATCGCAGGGAAGTAGTACCGACGAGGGGTCTGCTTCCTGCGCGTACCAGATCCTGTACGAAGGCCGCACCTACCAGGACGTCGCCAACGCGGAGTTCACCATCGGCCAGCAGCTCGGCGACGCCACCCTGCCACCGTGCGACGACACCGGTGGCCAGGACGAAGCCGGCGGGTCAGGCACAAAGCTGACCGTGTATGCGGTGCACGGAATCTCCCCGAAGGCGGCCGTCGCGGTCGGAGAGACACCGGACGAAGCCGTACTCGTCGCTGTCGCTGTCCGCTCCGGCACCGAGCTTCCGCCCGCCGTGCAGAAGCTGATCGACGGCTCACGACAGTGACAGCGAAGTGAGGCGAGGTCACGCTCGTCGCCATGCCGCCGAGACGCGAAAAGGTCCCGACGGTCTCCGAGAAGAAAGCAGTTGCCCTCCGTCTCGTTTCCTTGAACGATCCGGGTGTGACGACGTTGTTCCTGATTGTCGGCCTGCCAGGGGCCGGAAAGACCACGAGGGCTCGGCAACTGGCCAAGGAGCACAACGCGCTGCGGCTGACGCCGGATGAGTGGATGCTCCCGCTGTTCGGCGATCCGCAGCCGGCCGGGAAGCGCGATGTGCTGGAAGGACGGCTGCTCTGGCTCGGCCTGGAGGCGCTGGGAGTTGACACCGACGTGATCCTGGATTACGGATGCTGGTCTCGTGACGAGAGGTCCGCGATCCGCTGGTTGGTGGAGGCCGCGGGCGCTTCCTGTCGCCTCGTGTACATGCCGGTGGACCCTGAGACCCAAAGTGCTCGGATCGCCCATCGCCAGTCGACCGCCCCGGAGCAGACCTTCCAGATGAGCGAGGCGGACCTCTCGCACGGGAGGACGCTGTTCGAGGAACCCGACGCCAGGGAAGTTGATGGGCACGAGGTGGACGGTCCGCCTCCTGGCTGGTCGGGTTGGCCGGAGTGGGCCGCCGATCGGTGGCCGTCGCTCACGTGACTGCCGGCCCAACTGGCGACTCGAAGCGCATCCCGCTTGCCCGAAAATTAGGACGCGCTGATTTCCTGCTGTGGTCGAACCGGCTCCAAATGGTGGGTCCAGCACTGCGCCGCCCGACAGTCGGTGCGATCGAAAGAAGCCGCTACCGCAACATTGCTGTTCGTGTTCGACCCCGAGCGTCGAGCCATCTTCCTGGTGGCGGGCAACAAAGCGGCCGGGCGACGGTGGGCAGCCTGGTGTCCCCGGGCGATCAAGGAAGCGGACGACAAATACACGGCCTACCTTGAGGCACTTCAGCAGGAGAAGAAGGAAGGGCAGGCCAGATGAACCTCGGCACCATGGCCGACCTGACGGCTGACATCACCCCCGAGAAGCGCGAACGCATCGACGCCATCAAGGCGGAGATGATCGACGCCGAACGAGGACACGAACTGGCCGCCCTCCGCAAGGCGACCATGCGCTGGGTCCGCTCTCGGGCGCTCACCGGCGGCGCGATCTTTACGGGCATACGGTCAAGGTGGCACAGCCGGACCGACGCGAACACTCCCCTCCGCAGCTACCCCGCCCCCTCTACAGTCGCCGCATGACCGACAACCCCTCCCCCACCTACCTCACCGCGATCCGCACCTCGTACGACACGGTCGCCGCCGACTACGTCCAACTGGTCAAGACCCCGGCGGAGTTGGACCCACTGTCACGCGCGATGCTGACGGCGTTCGCCGAGTCCGTACGGACGGCCGGCCTCGGCCCGGTCGCGGACCTGGGATGCGGACCCGGCAGAGTCACCGCGCACCTGGCAGCCCTGGGAGTGCCCATATTCGGCATCGACCTGTCCCCGAAGATGACCGAGCTGGCCCGCGACGCCTATCCGGACCTCGACTTCACCGTGGGCTCGATGACAGCCCTCCCGATCCGGGACAACGCACTCGGCGGCGTCCTCGCCTACTACTCCACCCACCACACCCCACCGGCCCAACTCCCCACCCTGTACGCCGAGTTCCACCGCACCCTCACCCCAGGCGGCCTCCTGATGCTGGCCGGTCACGCGACAGTCGACGAGCAGGTGCACCTGTTCCCCACGCAGGCGTACGGCGACCATCCGGTGTCCTACGAGTCCCACCTGATCCCGACCGAGCGGATCGCCGAGCTGCTGCGACGGGCGGGATTCGCGGTCACGGCACAGCTGGTGCAGGAGCGCACCGAAGGAGCGACGGCGAACAGAACGTTCGCCACCTTGCTGGCCCGGAAGCCGCTCGTCGGATGATGCGACCGCCGTCCCGACGGTCGCCGACCGCCACCGCCGTGAATCGGAACGCGCACTTCACGTCGCGCCCGCGTCCCGGCCCGCATCCCGACCCGCATCCCGCTCGATGAACAGGTCGGCGAGCAGTTCGTCGGCCGCGTCTTCCAGTGCGTTGAAGTCGGCGAGGTGAGCGTGGGCTTCGCCTGCGTTCACGGCGCTTTCGTCCATGATGGCCGGCGTATGCGTCAAGCGCCCTATCTTGGCGCCGCGACAACCCAGATGATCATCCTCAATGGTGGTTCCAGCTCGGGGAAGTCCGGGATCGTACGGTGTCTGCAAGCCGTGTTGCCGGAGCCGTGGCTGGCGTTCGGGTGTGACTCGTTCGTCGATGCGCTGCCCGCGAGGATGCGGGAGTCGGACGGCGGGATCGTGTTCGCGGCGGACGGTGGGGTGAGCGTCGGGGCGGACTTCCTCGCGTTGGAGGCCGCTTGGCGGGAAGGGGTTGTCGCGATGGTCCGGGCAGGTGCCCGGGTCGTCATCGACGATGTCTTCCTCGGCGGAGCCGCTTCCCAGCAGCGGTGGCGGAAGGCCCTCGGGAACCTGAGGGAGCCTGACGTTCTTTGGGTCGGCGTCCGGTGCGAGAGCGCGGTCGCCGCGGGTCGCGAGGTCGCCCGGGGCGACCGGGCTCCGGGAATGGCCGCTGCGCAGGCGGACTCGGTTCACGAGGGCGTGGTCTATGACTTCGAGGTCGATACGACGCGCACCGAGTCCCTGGAGTGTGCACGGGCCATCGCCGCCCGGATCCTCACGCCGCCGGACGCGGCTCGGGCGTCCTCAGCATCTTGGCGAGGTGGCCGAGCAGTGCCGCGTTGACCAGGCCGGACAGGGTGGCGCCGATGGAGAAGACCAGGGGGCTCACCCAGGCGTACGAGGAGTCCCAGTCGGGTGTCACCGCCAGCGAGCCGAGCAGGGCGAGGATGCCGAGCGGTGCCGTGACGATGACGGGCCAGATCGCGGCGAACCCAGGGTCCGGCCCCAGGTAGGAGGCGTACAGGAAGGACCCCACCGCCGCCGCGACCACCGCGAGGTACCCACGTGCGAGCCAGTTGTCGAACGCGGGCGTCAGCAGGCCCCGAATCCCCTGCGGACGCGACAGCGGCAGCGAACGCGGGCCGGGCCCCGCCGCACCGGGCGCCGTCCTCGTCGCGAGGGCGCCGATCACCGCGGCGTTCACCAGGGCGCACACCAGCAGCCAGACGACCCAGTAGCCGACGGCCAGTACCTCGAGCGCCGAGCTGCCCTGCGTACCGGGGCCGAAGGGGAGGGCGATGCTCAGGAGGGAGAGCGGTGCCGTGAGCAGCATTGGGCTCGAGGCGATTCCGCTGTCCGGGAAGAGGAACATGACCGCGACCGAGGCCGCGAAGACGGTCAGATAGCCACGGGCGGGCCAGTTGTCCGTGGCGAGCGCGAGAATCCGGCGCAGGCGTGGCAGTCGGCGCGGGCGGGAGGCGTTCGCCATCTCGGGTCCCTTCGGTTCGTTCGGTCCGTGGGTGGTGGTGTTCGGTGTTCTCCACGGTGGACCGAAGGGCGCCTTCGGACATGAGTACGAGTACTCAACTGCGGGCAGGTGTACGTACCCTGCCGTGCCGCCCACCGCTCCTAGACCGACGCCTGCGCGACCCGCTCGGCCACACCCTTCTTGATCGTCACCTCGACGGTCAGGTTGCCGCCCTTCGCCGCCGCGTCCAGCTCGTCGGCGGTGCACTTCTCCGCCACCTGGTTCTCGGGGTCGCCACAGATGTCGCCGCCCTGGATCGCCGTGTCGACGGCGACGTAGAAGGGACGGCCGCCGACCTCCAGTTTGCCCGGCGCCAGGTAGGTCAGCGTGCCGGAGACCGTACCGTCCACCCGGTTGTCGACGGTGGCCTTCGTGCCGCCCGTACCGGTGCCGGTGTCCGTACCGATGGTGCCGGTGCTGGCCTCCGGAGTGGCGGCGGAGTCTTCGGTGGACGTGCCGGAAGAGCCGGGAGTGGCCGCACCGGCGTCGCCGCTGGGGTCGGTGGTGGCCTCCCCGGTGGCGCCGGTACCGGCGTCGGTCGCGGTGCTCGAACCGGACGCGGCGCTGGGGGTCTTGCTGGGGCTGTCGGGGCTGCATGCGGTGAGGAAGAGAGCGGTGGCGGCCAGAAGACCGGCAGCGGCGAGCGTACGGACGCGGATGCTGGTGCGAGTGCTGGTGCTGGTGCTGGTGTGGCTGAAAGACATGTCAGGTTGCCCTCTCGGCGTTGTTTCCCCGTCGTTCTCAACCTGTCAAATGCCGTACGGGACAAGCCGGTTCACTGATCGTCCACCCTGTTGCACAGCCAGGATGAACCGGCGGTTTCTGTTACAGGAGACCGTCCCTCTGTGACATGACGATCAGCCCTCGCTGTCCAGGACGACTGGTACGGCGTCCAGCGCCCCGCGCGCCGACCCCGCCACCCGGATCTCCACGCTCCCCTCCAGCACCGCCGTCTCCAAGTCGGCCCCGACCTGCGCGAGTTGGTCCTCGCCGAGCGCGAACACGACCGTACGGCTCTCCCCGGGGGCCAGGTCCACGGCCTCGAAGGCGCGGAGTTCGAGAGTGCGCGGCCACACGCTCGTCCGCAGCCGCCGGACGTACAGCTGGACGACCGAACGCCCCGCCCGTTCCCCGGTGTTGGTCACCTCGACCGCACAACTGGCGCCATCCCCCGCGATGTTCGGGACGCCGTACTCGAAGGTCGTGTACGTCAGTCCGTGGCCGAAGGAGTACAGCGGCTCGGAGTCCTCGTCCACGTACGACCCGTACTCCGTGTCCTTGTGGTTGTAGTAGACGGGGAGTTGGGCCGCCGAGCGCGGGACCGAGACGGGGAGGCGGCCGGTCGGGGCCGTGTGGCCCAGGAGGACTTCCGCGATCGCCTCGCCGCCCCACGGGCCTGGATACCAGGCCGTCAGCAGGGCGGCCGCGTGGTCCGCCGCCTCCGGGACCGCGTGCGGGCGGCCCTGGATCAGGACGACGACCGTGGGTGTGCCCGTCGCCGTCACCGCGTCCAGCAGGGCGTGCTGGGCTCGACCCAGGCGCAGGTCGGCCAGGTCGACGCCCTCGCCGCAGGTCATCTCCGAGACGATCGTCCGGGCGGCGCCGTTGGCGTCGAACTCCGTGTCCGGCGTACGGGCGCTGCTGCCGCCCAGGACCAGTACGGCCAGGTCGGAGGCGGCTGCCGTCGCCACCGCCTCGGGGATGCGGGACAGGGCGTCGCCGGTGAGGGAGCAGCCCTGGGCGTGGCGTATCTCCGTGCCCGGGATGGCCAGTTGGCGGAGGGCGGCGAGGACGCTGGTTCCTGTGCCGGGGCGTTGGGGGGCCGTGTAGTCGCCGAGCTGGTGGGCCGTGGTGGCGGAGTGCGGGCCGATGACGGCGATGCGGGAGACTCGCGCCGGGTCGATGGGCAGCGTGCCCGCCTTGTTGTGGAGGAGGGTGACGGCCGAGCGCGCCAGGGCTGTGCTCAGCGACCGGCCGGCCTCCGGTGAAGGGGGAGCCAACTCCCTTGCCGCATACGGGCGCTCGAAAAGACCCAGGCGGAACTTCAGGGCCAGGACCCGGGACACGGCCGCGTCGACCACCGGCTCCTTCACCAGGCCGCGTTCCACGGCCTCCTCCAGATGCGTGAAGCCCTCGTCCCAAAGACTCAGATCGACACCGGAGTTGAGGGCCAGGGCGCCCGCCGAGACCCGGTCCCCGGTGATGCGTGCGAGCCGGTCCACCGCCAGCCCGTCCGCCATGACCAGGCCCTCGAAGCCCCAGCGGTCGCGCAACAACCCGTTCAGCAAAGGGCCGTTGGCCGAGCACGGCACGCCGTCCACCTCGTTGTAGGCGGCCATCACCGCAGCGGCGCCCGCCCTTACGCCCGCCCGGGCGGCGGGGAGGTGGATCTCGTGGAGTTCCCGGGGGCCCAGCTCCGACTCGGCGGAGTTCCGCCCGCCGACCGTGGCGCCTTGCCCCGCGAAGTGCTTGAGGACGACCGGGGCCTTGTCCGGCGCGAACTCCCCCGCCGCGCCGGCGGGTTCACCCTGCATGCCCCGCACCAGCGCCTCCGTCAGGCGGGCGGCGAGATACGGGTCCTCCCCGAAGCACTCCTCCGTACGGCCCCAGCGGGGGTCGCGGGCGATGTCCAGCGCCGAGACCAGGGCCAAGTGGCCGCCCCGGGCGCGGAGTTCGGCGGCGGCGTGGGCTGCCGCCCGCTCGTACAGGTCCGGGTCCCAGGTGGCGCCCACCGCCAGGTTGACGGGGAGGACCGTGCCGTCGAGGGCCATGAGGCCGTGCGGTACCTCCTCGACGAACAGGGCGGGGATGCCCAGGCGGCTGCGTTCGAGGACGTGGCGCTGGACCAGGTCGGCCAGGATCGGGCCGTCCTCCGCTCCGGCGCCGGTGGAGTGGTCGACGCCGGACCAGGCGTCGGCGCGGAGGAGGCCGTACAGGGCGCCGAGGCCTTCGAAGCGGTCGGTCTCGTCGTACAGGGCCCGCGTCAGCTCGAACTCGCCCTCGGGGGTGCGGCGGTAGGCGTCCCAGCCGTACATCCGCTGGTTGAGCTGGCCGACCTTCTCGCTCAGGGTCATCCGGGCCAGCAGGTCGGCGACACGGGCGTCGACCTGGGCGGCGGGGTCGCGGTAGAGGGGGGTCACGGCGGTCACTGGCTCGTCTCCGGGTGCGGGGTGGGGCCCTGGCCGAGTCGGGCCAGGGCGACCGCGCCCCGGCTGCCGTCGGGGACCCAGTGGGCCACCAGGCCGAGGGCGGACAGGTGCCGGTCCAGGGGCTCGGTCAGCGGGCCGTCCGGGCCGAGCAGACCGCCCGTCGCGACCAGCGCCTCGCCCGGCGTCGGCTCCAACGCCCGTACGCAGTCGGCGAGATGACCGGCCGCCGCGTCGAGGATGGCCCGCGCGAGGGCGTCCCCCGCCCGGGCCGCCTCGGCGACCAGCGGGGCCAACCGGGCCAGCCGGACCGGCGGTTCACCCATGACGGCGGGGAGGACGTGCCGCCGGTAGGCCTCGCGGGCGGACCGGGGCCAGGGCAGACGGGCGCCACCCTCACCCTCGTAACCCCCACCCTCGTAACCCTCATCCGGCAAGGCCTCACTCCCGTACGTCAGAACCGCCTCCGGCACCCCCAACTCCCGCCCCACCAGCGCCGCCAGAGCCGTGTCGCCGCCCCGGCGGTCGGCCATCCGAAGCGCGGACCGGACCGCTTCCCGGCCGATCCAGAAGCCGCCGCCGTCGTCGCCGAGGAGCCAGCCGTCGCCGCCGACCGTCTTCTCGCAGTGGCGGGCGGTGATGCGCATCGCGACGGCGCCCGTACCGGCGACGAGGGACAGACCGTCCGCCGGGGTGTCCGGGGCGGCGGCGAAGGCGGCCTCGATGTCGCTGCAGATCCGGATGCCACCACCAGCCCCGGTTCCGTCGCCGGCCGGGATCCCGAGCCGCCGCAGGGCCTCCGTGAGTGCGGTGAGCGCGTTGACGCGGCCGGGTTCGTCGGCCGTACCCGCGGCGCCCGCGAAGCCGCCCGCGACGGCGACGACCCGGGGCCGGGCCGACACCGGCACCGCCAGGGTGAGGGCCTCGACGAGGTGCTCGGTGAGTTGCGGCACGGGCACGGTGAGGGCGTTGCCCGGCCCGGCCACGCCCTCGCCGAGGGGGCGCCCGTCGGCGGCGGACGCCAGCACCGCGCGCGTACGGGTGCCGCCGGCGTCGAGGCCGACGACGAGGGCGCCGCGCACGGAAGGACCGCCCTCGGCCCGGCCGGAATCCCGACGCGAATCCCGACCCGAATCCTGGTTCAATTCATTGCTCATCGCGCACTATGGTGGTTCATACATTCGCCGAGGACAAGACCCGACTCGCGGCCCGGCGCAGTCACGCACGTCCGAGGAGGACACGTGAGCACTCCCCCCGCCCCCCGTTCCGCTCCCCGCTTCGGCGTCAACTACACGCCGCGCAGGGGCTGGTTCCACTCCTGGTACGACTTCGACGCGGCCCGCGCCCGCGAGGACCTCGACCAGATCGCCGGGCTGGGCCTGGACCACGTACGGATCTTCCCGCTCTGGCCGCTGCTCCAGCCGAACCGCACGCTCATCCGCGCGTCCGCAGTCGACCAGGTGGCGCAGCTCGTGGACGTGGCGGGCCAGGCGGGCCTCGACGTCATGGTGGACGGCGTGCAGGGCCACCTCTCCAGCTTCGACTTCTACCCGGAGTGGACCCGCAGCTGGCACCACCGCAACGTCTTCACGGACCCGGACGCCATCGAGGCACAGGCCACCCTCCTCCGCACGCTCGGCAGCGCCCTCGCCGGCCGCCCGAACCTCCTCGGCCTCCAACTCGGCAACGAGCTGAACAACCTGGTCGAACACAACCCTGTGACGGTCAGCGACATCGACCATTACCTGGACACGCTGCTCGCCGCCGCGCGCACCGGACTGGGCCCGGCGGGTCCAACAGGCACTGCGGGCCTGGTCACGCACTCCGCGTACGACGCCGCCTGGTACAGCGACGACCACCCCTTCACCCCGGAGGCCTCGGCCCGCAAGGGCGACCTGACGACCGTCCACCCCTGGGTGTTCTCGGCCAACTGCGCCGGCCGCTACGGCCCCCGCTCCCCGCAGGTCCAGCATCTCGCGGAGTACGGGGTGGAGCTGGCCAAGGCGTACGCCGACGACCCCGCCCGGCCCGTCTGGGTCCAGGAGACCGGCGCCCCCGAACCGCACATCCCGGCGGCCGACGCCCCCGGCTTCGCCCGCGCGACCGTACGCAACGCCGCCGAGTGCACGGGCCTGTACGGAGTCACCTGGTGGTGCTCCCACGACGTGGACCGCTCCCTCGCGGACTTCCCCGAACTGGAGTACACGCTCGGCCTGTTCGACTCCTCGGGCGAGCCCAAGCCCATCGCGCTGGCCCTCGCGGAGACGGTCGCCGAGCTGCGCACCGAACCCCGCCCGGCAGAACCCCGTACGACCGCCCTCGTGCTGGACTGCACCCCGGGGAACCGTTCGATCTCGGGTCCTGGCGGCGCGTACTTCGAGGCGTGGATGCGACTGCGGGCAGAGGGCGTGCGCCCGGCGGTGGTGCTGGCTGAACGGGCCGAGGACGAGGGGTACTTGGCGGCTCGGGGCATCAAGGAGACGGTCCCGCCGACTGCATAACCCCCACTGGCCGCATGACCCAGCTCACATCCCGCCCGTGCAGCAGATGCG
The DNA here is from genome assembly GCF_021545335.1 of Streptomyces sp. GQFP. Classification (GTDB taxonomy): domain Bacteria; phylum Actinomycetota; class Actinomycetes; order Streptomycetales; family Streptomycetaceae; genus Streptomyces. Next base: position 4,073,519 of record NZ_CP089312.1, read on the forward strand.
GGGCCCGTCACGTCGAGGAGACGCGCTGCCACAACCTCGGCAAGCCCAACACGATCACCGGGGTCTCCCCGCACAGCCCGACCGCCGTGCCGATCGGCGCCACCATCAACCTGACGCTCTGCTCCGACTGACCGCGCCCTGAGAGGTCACGTCTCTGTTCCCGTTCCTTTCGGTACCGGCGCCGGTACCGAAAGGAACGGGGGCAGCCTCAGAGCAAGCAGTCTCAGAGGGAGCTGCCTCGAGGGAGCTGCCTCAGAGGAAGCTGCCTCAGAGTGCGGCGCCTCCCACCAGCACCTCGGCCAGCGCCCGCAGATTGACCTTCCCGCGCCCGTACGAACACAGGGCGCCGCCCTCCGGCAGTCCCGTGTCGACGCGCACCGCGTCCCCACGCCCCGCCACCAGCGCCGCCCGCAGCTCCGCCTGCCAGGGATACAGCCCGGCATCCGACGTGGCGACCACCAGCGGCGATCCGGCCGCCCGCCGCAGCACGCCCGCGACCAGGGCCTCCTGGTCCACCGGCGCCTCGTTCAGCGCGACGCCCAGCGCCGTGGGGTCGAGCGCGCGCACCTCGCTCAGCAGGTCCTCGCCGCCCCAGTTCAGCGCGGGATGCGGCGGCGGGAACAGGTCGACGACATAGGCGCCGGGCAGCCCGGGAAATCCACCGGCTCCCGCACCCCGTACGGCCCGCCGAGCCGCGTCGAGCCCGGCCTCCGCGTCCCACGGCCCACCGGCGCCCTCCGCCACCGCCCCCGCATACCGCTCCGCCAGCTTCCGCACCCGCCCGGCGGCCTCCCGTACCCGCTCCTCCGGGAGCATCCCGTCGCGCAGCGCCTCGATCACGGCGTCCCGGCAGGCCAGCGTGACCGCCAGGTCCGGTACGGCCACGATCACCTGGTCGGCGCCCGCGGCGAGGGCGAGCCGGGCGCCGGCCGCCTCGCCGTACCGGTCGGCTATCGCCTTCATCTCCAGGGCGTCGCTGACCAGGACGCCGTCGAAACCGAGGTCGTGGCGGAGCAGGTCGTTCAGGATGCGACGGCTGAGGGTCGCGGGCCGCTCCGGATCGAGTGCCGGGTACACGACGTGCGCGCTCATCAGCATCGGCACGCCCGCGGCCACGGCGGCCCGGAACGGCTCGACGTCGGCGCGGATCTCGTCGTACGACCGCCGGTCGACCGCCATCTCGTGGTGGCTGTCGGTCACCGTGCCGCCGTGGCCGGGGAAGTGCTTGGCGCAGGAGGCGACACCGCGTGCCTCGGTGGCCGTGATCCAGGCCCGCAGATGACGGGCGGCGAGTTCCGGATCTGCACCGAAGGAGCGGGTGCGGACGATCGGGTTGTCGGGGTGGTGCTGGAGGTCGGCCACGGGGGCGTACGAGACGGTGATGCCGACCGAGACGAGGTGACCGGCGAGGGCGTCGGCGCAGCGGGCGGTGAGGTCCGGGTCGTCGACGACGCCGAGGGCGTACGAGCCGGGGACCTCGGGGGCGCCCGCGGCGACCAGGTGGCCGATGCCGCCGCCCTCGTTGTCGATGGCGACGAGGAGATCGGGGCGCAGGGCGCGCAGCTCGTCGGTGAGCCGGCGGAGCTGGTCCGCGTCGCGCACGTTACGGGTGAAGAGGATGACGCCGCCGAGGCCCCGGTCGATGAGCCGCTTGAGGGTGTGCGGGACGCCGGCGGTGCCGTCGAATCCGGCGACGAGACACCGGTGGACGGCTTCGTCGAGGGAGTACTCATGCTGCTGCATCGGGCGCCTCTGGGGTCTCACGGACAAGACTTAGATGATAGAAGTCACCAAAACTCCAGCACAAGGTGAATCAATCAACCAAAACTCTCCGTGGTCATTTGCCCCGGACATGCCCATTACGCCCCGCGCCCGCCACGCCCCATACGCCCCGGGTTCACCCACGGCACCCACGATGCGCGCATGAAACGCACCACCGTCGCCCTCGCCGCACCCCTGTGCGTCCTACTGGCCACCACGCTTCCCGCCCACGCGGCGGACCGCTCCACCACCGCCGACAGCTACGGCACCAAGGGCTCGTACGCCCCCCAGCAGAACCTCCGCAGCTACCAGAAGCCCCCGAAGGGCTTCGTCCCGGTGTTCACGGAGAACGTCTCCCGGCACGGCTCCCGCGCCGCGACCGACAGCTCCGACGGCGACCTGATCCTCAAGCTGTGGGACCAGGCCGAGAGCGAGGGCCAGCTCACCGCGCGCGGCAAGGAGTTCGGCCCGAAGGTACGGGCCCTGCTCGCCGCCATGTCCAAGGTCGGCTACGGCAACCTCAGCGGGCGCGGCAGGAGCGAGATCGCGGGCACGGCCGTACGGATGGAGCAGCGGCTGCCGGGCCTCTTCGACGCGATCGCCGCGAACGGCGAGAAGATCGACGTCGTCAGCTCCGGACAGGGCCGCGCCGTCGACAGCGGACAGCTCTTCGCGGACACCCTCGCGGCGACCGACCCGGCGCTGAAGCCGCTCATCGGCGCGGCCCGCACCGACAAGGACCTGCTCTACTTCCACAAGGCCGACGGCGGCGCCGCCTACCGCGCCTACATCGCGAACGACACGCGTCTCGCGGCCACCCTGAAGTCGATCACCGACCAGCCGAAGACCCACAGCGCCGCCTCGGACGTACTGCGGAAGATCTTCACGCGGTCGTTCACGCAGCGCGTCGTCGACGGCGAGTTCTCGTCGATCGGCAGCGCGGTGGACGCGGCCGAGGCGGTCTACAACCTGTACGGCATCGCCCCGGCGATGAGCGACGAGAGCCCCGACGGCAAGGGCTGGCAGATGAACCGGTACATCTCGCAGCAGGACGCCGCCTGGTTCGGGTACCTGAGCGACGCGGAGGACTTCTACGAGAAGGGTCCCGGCTTCGCCGACAGCGACATCACGTACAAGATGGCGGACGTTTTGCTCGACGACTTCTTCAAGAAGGCCGAGGGAGCCGAGAGCGGCACCAACACCCTCGGCGCCGAGCTGCGCTTCACGCACGCCGAGGAGATCATCCCGCTGGCCGCGCTGATGGGCCTGCCGGGCAGTACGCAGGGGGTGACCGCCGCCAAGCCGTACACGTACGCGAGCAACCCGTGGCGGGGCGCGGCCGTGGCGCCGATGGCCTCGAACATCCAGTGGGACGTGTTCCGCAAGGGCGACACCACGCTCGTACGCATGCTCTACAACGAGAAGGAGACCGCCTTCAAGGCGGGCTGCCGTCCGGTGTCGAAGGGCAGCAAGTTCTACGACCTGGATGAGCTGGAGCGCTGCTTCGGCCGTACTTCCTGACGTACGGCCGAAGAGGGTAGGGATAGAAATAGAAGGGGGTACGGATATACGGGTACCCCGTATCCCTATGTGCTCGCCGGGCTAGCATGGCCCGCGTGACAGCCCGCGCACAGCGATCGCGACGACTACGGCGCGCGCACCCACCCTCCTGGTGGGCGCGTGCGTTCGTCGTGCTCGGGCTGCTGGCGGGCGTCGTAGCGATGCACGGCCTCGCGCCGGGCGGCGGGACAACGAGCGGCGCCCATCACGGAAACGGCAGCGGCCACCACCAGGCCGAGCCGATGAGCGCACAGGCGGGCCCCGCCGACGAAACCGTCTGCCACGGCTCCGCCTCTCCCGGCGGCCACGTCCACCACGCGGACGCGACCTGCGCGTCCGGTGCGATCCCGGCGGGGCATAGGTTCCCCGCCCTGACGCCCGACCCGGCCGGCGCCCCGCCCCTGGCCCACGGCGTCGGCCGTTCCCTCCCCCGGTCACCCGAGGGCGCCAGAGCGCCACCGTCCCTGGCCGAACTCCAACTCCTGCGGATCTAGGGGCACCGCACGCCTCACGCGTGCCCGCGACCTCGATCCCCTTCCCCACACAGGAGTTCCAGCATGCGCAAGACCCGCAAGACCCTCGTCGTCATGGCCGCCTCCGCCGCGCTCGCCGTCACGCTCACCGCCTGCGGCAGCGACGACGGCAACAGCAGCGAGAGCAGCGGTGCCGCCGCCGACAGCGCCGGCAAGACCGAGGACCACAACGCCCAGGACGTCACCTTCGCGCAGGGCATGATCCCCCACCACAAGGGCGCCCTGGAGATGGCGGAGGAGGCGACGGACCAGGCCTCGTCGGCCGAGGTCAAGTCCCTCGCGGCCAGCATCGAGAAGGCCCAGACGGCGGAGATCAAGACCATGTCCGGGTGGCTGAAGACATGGGGCGAGGACGTCCCGACGTCAACGGAGTCGATGCCCGGAATGGAGTCCATGGAGTCCATGGAGGCGATGCCGGGGATGAACCACGGCTCGGCGGCCGAGGACTTCGACAAGGCGTTCCTCGCCATGATGATCGAGCACCACAAGGGCGCAGTGAAGATGGCCACGACCGAGAAGGCCAAGGGCGCGTACGGCCCCGCCACCGCCATGGCCGACGACGTCATCCGCACCCAGAACGCCGAGATCACCGAGATGACCAAGCTCCTCGGCAAGAGCTGACACCGCGAGCGAGCCGGCCGACGACGCTCAGGTCGGCCGGCTCACCGCCGCCGCCCCGAACAACACCCCGCGCATCCCGATCCGCTCGTACGCGACGATCGCGGGCACGTTGTCCGCGTCGACCACGAGCGCGGCGCGCCCGTAATCCCGTACGAGCGCCTCGACGACGAACCGCGAAACGGCCGCCCCCAGGCCCCGCCCCCGCGCCCCGGGATGAACCACAACCCCACCCAACAGCCCACACCCGACCCCGGACCAGGCATCGGCCGCCACAGCGAGAAGACCACCGTCCACATCACGAACCCCGGCCCAGCGCCGCACTCCGACCCGCCCGGGCTGAGCGTGCGAGTGCGGAAAGGAGAGGTCGAAGAGGGGGCGGGCCTCGTGCTCGGCGGCGGTGTCCAGCCACCGCACATCAGGGCCGGGGCAGGGCCCGCCGACCGGGGAGCAGGTCTCCATCCACAAAAACGGCGCCAACGACACAAGCCCCGGCACCCCCGCCACAACGGCATCAATCAACCGCGCTTCCCCGAACGACCGATAGCTGGGCCCCAACTCGGCCAGCACATCCCGTACGAGGGGAACCACATCGCCCACTTCCCCGGCGACCACGATCCGATCCCGCCGAGACAGCCCCGGACTTGCCACAGCAACGGCAGTCCCCAGCCGAAAGACCCGCACACCGGCCCCAGGCCGCCCACCAACGCCCCGCTGCTCGGCCCACACAAGATGCGCCAATTCCTCTGCCCGCATCACACCCATCCCTCGCCACCAACCGAGCCGACGGGCCTTTCGGCCGGGGGGACTTCCGGCCGAGGGGACTTCCGGCCGAGGGGCGGCCGGGTCGCTTTTCGGGGAGCGTCCTGGCCGATCTATTCGACGAGGGCCCACCCCACCCACCCAGAGGCGCGGGGCTGTATCGATATGCGGCTCCGCCGCGTGGGCTCGACCAGCCACAACGCACCCGCACCCGCCCACACAGCCCACCCACCGAAACCACACCCCCTCACCCCCGACCCCCCACAGTGAACCCAATAACCGCCCCACCCCCCTCCCGCCGATTGGCAAACGGCGCCCCACCATGCGCGATAGCCACCTCCCGCACGATCGACAACCCCAGCCCCGACCCAGGCAAGCTACGAGCATCAGCAGCCCGATAAAACCGATCGAACAACCGCAACAGATCCCCCTCCGCAACCCCCGGCCCCCGATCCAGCACCTCCACCCGAATCACCCCCTGCCGCCCCCGCTCCGCCCCAGTGACCGCGATCTCGATCGGAACCGTCCCACCCCGGTCGAACTTGGCCGCGTTCTCGACAAGGTTGGAGATCGCCCGCTGAAGCGCCGCCGGCCGCGCGTCGGCGGACGTGTCGCCGACCGCCCGTACGACGACCTCCCGCCCAGTCCGCCGCCGTGCCACCACAGCCACTTCATCCGCGATATCGGCGATATCCAGCCGCTGCTTGGGCTCGGTGTCCGACTGCCCCGCCGCCAGATCCACCAACTCGTTGACCAGATCGGTGAGTTCACGCGCTTCGAGGGCGAGGTCGGCGACCAGTTCCTCCCGGGTCGCGGGCGGCAGTTCGTCGATGCGGCGCAGCAGCGAGATGTTCGTACGGAGGGAGGTGAGCGGCGTACGCAGCTCGTGCCCCGCGTCCTGGACCAACCGCCGCTGGTCCTCCTCCGACTGCGCGAGCCGCCCCAGCATGCGGTCGAAGGACCGGCCCAGGCGCCCCACCTCGTCGGACCCGGTGACCGGCACCTGAATGCCGAGCCGACGCGTGCGGGCGACATCCTCGGCGGCGGACGCGAGGATGCGCAGCCGGCGCGTGATCCGCCGGGCCAGCCACCACCCGAACAGCCCGGCCGCGACGACGACCGCGACGACCAGCAGGACCGTCCGCTGCTGAAGCTCGCGGAGCAGATCCTCCGTATCGCTGAACTCCTGCGCGACCTGCACAGCACCCCGCCCGTCGCCGAGCGCGACGGTCGCGATGCGGTAGACGTCCTGGCCGACCTCGACGTCCTTGTGCTGCACGGCGAGCCCCGCCACCGGGGAGCCGGCGATCCGCCGGTCCTCGGCGGTGACGGGCAGTCCCGGACTGCCCTTGTCGACCACCTCACCCGCCGCCCCGAGCACCTGCACATCGGTACGGCTGGGCCGGACGATGTCGTGCCCCGGCTCGGACGACGAGAAGTCCTGCGGCGTCATCGTGTTGTGCCGCACCTCGTCCTGGAGGTCCTGCACGACCTCGGCGAAGGCGGACTGCTGGTCCACCCGGACCAGCCGCGCGGCGGCGTCGTACGACAGGAACCCGACAAGGACCGTCACCCCGGCCGCGACCGCGGCGAACGACACGGCGAAGGTGGTCCGGAGCGAGGCCAGTCCCGCCCTCCGCAAGGTCACTCAGTCCTCCCGGAGGACGTAACCCACGCCTCGCACCGTGTGGATCAGCTGCGACGCGCCCGGCTCGTCGAGCTTGCGGCGCAGATAACCGACGTACACGGCGAGGTTCTTGGACCCAGGACCGAAGTCGTAGCCCCAGATACGGTCGTAGATCGTGGAGTGGTCGAGCACGATCCCGGCGTTGCGCACGAGCAGTTCCAGCAGCTCGAACTCGGTCCGGGTCAGCTCCAGCTCCCGCGCCCCGCGCCACACCCGCCGCGCCTGGAGATCCATCCGCAGCCCGGCGGCGGCGAGCTGCCGCTCGGGAACAGCGGGTTCCTTCGTCACGTGCGAGGCGCGTACGCCGACGGAGGCGGCGCCCTTGGCCGGGCGCTCCCCGGTGCCGGTGCGCCGCAACAGCGCCCGCAGGCGGGCGAAGACCTCCTCGACGTCGAACGGCTTGACGACGTAGTCGTCGGCGCCCGCGTCCAGGCCCGCGATCCGGTCGGCGGTCTCCACGAGCGCGGTGAGCATCAGGATCGGCGTACGGTCCCCCTCGGCGCGCAGCACCCGGCACACCTGGAGCCCGTCGATGCCGGGCATCATCACGTCCAGGACGAGCACGTCCGGCGGGGTGCGATGCGCCTGCGCGAGCGCCTCGACCCCGTCGGCGACCGCGGTGACCCGGTAGCCCTCCAGGGTCAGCGCCCGCTCCAGGGCATGACGAATGGCACGGTCGTCCTCAGCGAGCAGCACAGTTTGGGACACCCGCCCAGTGTGCCAAGGCGCCCTCTTACTCGCCTCTCACTGTTCGGGAGCGAGTCCTGTGGGTGAGTGGATCGGTTGGCCGGGTGAATCGGTCAGGCGGGTGGATCGGTTGGGCGGCCTCTGAGACAACAGGCCTAGGGACACCCACCCAGGGGCGCGGGGAACTGCGCGACCAGCCACAACGCACCCGCACCCGCCCACACAGCCCACCCCGCTACGGCGCTCCCCCACCCGACACGAAACCGAGGTTCACACCCCAGCCCCCTCCTTCTGCGCGGCGGCCAGCAAAGACGCGTGCGTAGGCGCATCCGGCACCCCCACACCCCGCCCCTTCGCGAACTCCTCCCGCAACACCGGCACAACCTCCTCACCCAACAGATCAAGCTGCTCAAGCACCACCTTGAGCGGCAACCCCGCATGGTCGATCAGAAACAGCTGGCGCTGGTAGTCACCGGCGTACTCCCGGAACGCCAGCGTCTTCTCGATCACCTGCTGCGGGGACCCGACGGTCAGCGGGGTCTGGTCGGTGAAGTCCTCCAGGGACGGCCCGTTCCCGTACACCGGCGCGACGTCGAAGTACGGCCGGAACTCCCGTACCGCGTCCTGCGAGTTCTTCCGCATGAACACGTGCCCGCCAAGCCCCACGATGGCCTGCTCAGCCGTCCCGTGCCCGTAGTGGGCGTACCGGGAGCGGTACAGCTCGACCATCCGCCTGGTGTGGTCGGCCGGCCAGAAGATGTTGTTGTGGAAGAAGCCGTCGCCGTAGTAGGCCGCCTGCTCGGCGATCTCGGGCGAGCGGATCGATCCGTGCCAGACGAACGGCGGTACGTCGTCCAGGGGCCGCGGGGCGGAGGTGAACCCCTGCAACGGCGTACGGAACTTCCCCTCCCAGTTCACGACGTCCTCGCGCCACAGCCGGCGCAGCAGGGCGTAGTTCTCGACGGCGAGGTTGATGCCCTGCCGGATGTCCTGCCCGAACCACGGATACACCGGGCCGGTGTTGCCGCGCCCCATCATCAGGTCCACGCGCCCGTCGGCCAGGTGCTGGAGCATCGCGAAGTCCTCCGCGATCTTCACCGGGTCGTTGGTGGTGATGAGGGTGGTGGAGGTGGAGAGGATCAGCTTCTCGGTCTGCGCCGCGATGTACCCGAGCATCGTCGTCGGGGACGAGGGCACGAACGGCGGGTTGTGGTGCTCACCGGTGGCGAACACATCAAGGCCGACCTCCTCGGCCTTCAGCGCGATGGCGACCATGGCCTTGATGCGCTCGCGTTCGGTCGGCGTACGTCCCGTGGTCGGATCCGGTGTGACATCGCCGACGCTGAAGATCCCGAACTGCATGGTCGCTCACCCTCCAGGTTGTTTACTCTTCAACTATAGCGTCCGCGTGCGACAACCGCGCCCCTTCCCGAGGTATTCCGCATGCATTCCACCCCGCGCTAGAACTCGACGGAGGGAGATTTCCACTTCGCGAGAATGAGGTTCTTCCATGACCGCGCCCGCGATGAGAGTCGTGTTGGTGGAGGCGTACCGCGTCGAACACCCGGAGATCGGCTTCACCCGGTTCGCGGTCAGGGACTGCGGCGGCGGCGAGGGAGACTCCCGTACCGAGTTCAACAACGGCTGGGACATGACGTACGCCGCAGAGGTCGTCCCGGTCTGGCGGCAACGCGGCTATCTCCGCGGCGACCTGCTCGACGTGTCCGAGTTCCTGCGCGCCCTGGACGCCGTACTGCGCTGCGGCGGCACCATCCCGGAGGTGACGGTGACGCCGCGCGCGAGCCGGAACCCGTAGGGGAGGTGGGGGAGGTAGGGGACGTCAGAAGTAGTACGCGTCCCCGGTGTCCAGGACGAGCACACGCTGCTGGTCGTTGCCGCGGTTGCGGTCCACGACACCGCCGCTCCAGACCGTACCGATCTCCAGCGTCACCTCGGCGGGCATACCCCGCAGCCGCATCCTGAGCCCGAGCTGCTCGCCCACACCGTCGGCGGCCAACGCCCCCGTACGGCACACCACCACCCGCGCCCCGAGCCGCGCACACCCGTCCGGCAGCTGCTGCCGGGCGGCCAGCGGGGCCGACCAGGTCAGCCGCACGGTCGCGTCGGCGACGGCGGACGGCCCGTGATTGCGCGGCGTCACCCGCAGATCGATCCGCCCGCGATCCAGCGAGACGGACCCGTGATAGGCGAGATCGGCCTCGGGCCCACCACTGTCGGCCCCGGCGAAGCCCCCCGCCCCGACCACACCGACCGCCATCGCACCGGCCACCAGCCCACGCACCCAAACCCGCATACCCATACCCAACCCACTCCTCGCCCAGAAGACCGTCACCGTCGTCGAAGCGATGTATCCCACCTGACGCGCCCCGCAGGCGCCCTCCAACAGGTGACGGTGAACGGAGTGACGGGTGAACGGAGTGACGGGTGAACGGAGTGACGGGTGAACCGATATGCCTGGCGAACGGACATGCGAGGCTGCCCGCATGTCCGTCCTGCGCTCCGTAGCCCTGTTCGTCGTCGCCGCCCTGTTCGAGATCGGCGGCGCCTGGCTCGTCTGGCAGGGCGTACGGGAGCACCGCGGCTGGGTGTGGATCGGCGCGGGCGTGCTGGCCCTGGGCGCGTACGGGTTCGTCGCCACCCTCCAGCCCGACGCGGAGTTCGGCCGCATCCTGGCCGCGTACGGCGGTGTCTTCGTCGCCGGTTCACTGGCCTGGGGCATGGCGGCGGACGGCTACCGCCCCGACCGCTGGGACGTGACGGGCGCCCTGATCTGCCTCGCGGGCATGGCCGTGATCATGTACGCCCCGCGAGGGAACTGAACCGGGACCTCCTCAGCCGAGCGGGTCGGGCGGCAACAGCCCGAGCTGCCCCAGGAACTCCATCTGGTCGAAGTAGAGCCGGTAGTCGACGATGTGACCGTCCCGGACCGTCGCGATGTCGATCCCCCGGACCCGGACCTCCTTCTGCGTCGCCGGCAGATGCTCGCCGGAGGGCAGCTGGATCGGCCCGGTGTTCCGCCCGGTGAAGTAGCCCTCGTCGACGGCCGTGTCACCGATCTCGTACGAGTGCACGGGCTCGTACGTCGCCTCGGGCATCGCGTCGGTCATCTGCCGCCAGTACTCGACGATGTTGTCGCGCCCATGGATCTCCCCGCCGTCGGGCGTGACGGCGACCGCGTCGGACGCGTACAGCTCGGCGACGGACTTGAGGTCGGGCGTCGTGGTGAGCGCCTCCGTGAGCCGGTCCATGACGTCACGTGCTTCTCCCATGATCCACCTCCACTGCCGCGGATCACCCACCTCATTTTCCCACCACTGCCGGGCCCCGGCAGCCCCGCACAGGAGCCCACCCTCCGGACACCCCGCCACCGGCCGGCCGCGCCTGCCTATCCTGGGCAGCGCGAACCCGCACCCCGATCTCACCCCAGGCACCTTGAGGAGCAGTCCCATGGCAACCGCCGCCGCCCCGTCCGCCGCCTCCCGCATCGCCGTGGTCACCGGCGCGAGCAGCGGAATCGGTGCCGCGACGGCCCGCCGGCTCGCCGCGGCCGGCTACCGGGTCGTCCTGACGGCCCGCCGCAAGGACCGGATCGAGGCGCTGGCCGAGGAGATCAACGCGACCGGCGGCCAGGCGACGGCGTACCCCCTGGACGTCACCGACCGCGAGGCGGTGGACGAATTCTCGTCCGCCTTCAAGACGATCGGCGTCCTGATCAACAACGCGGGCGGCGCACTCGGCGCCGACCCGGTGGCCACCGGCGACCCGGCCGACTGGCGCCAGATGTACGAGACGAACGTCATCGGCACCCTCAACCTCACCCAGGCCCTCCTCCCCGCCCTGACAGCGAGCGGCGACGGCACGATCGTGGTCGTCTCCTCCACGGCGGGCCACGGCACGTACGAGGGCGGCGGAGGCTACGTGGCCGCGAAGCACGGCGCCCATGTCCTGGCGGAGACCCTGCGACTGGAGATCGTCGGCACCCCGGTCCGGGTGATCGAGATCGCGCCGGGCATGGTGAGGACGGACGAGTTCGCGCTGACCCGTTTCTCCGGCGACCCCGAGAAGGCGGCGAAGGTCTACGAGGGCGTGGCCGAGCCCCTCACGGCGGACGACGTAGCCGACACGATCACCTGGACGGTGACCCGCCCGAGCCACGTCAACGTCGACCTGCTGGTCCTGCGCCCCCGCGCGCAGGCGTCCAACACGAAGGTCCACCGGGACGTGTGATGACGGACGACGAGACCGAAAAGGCGGAGGACACGAGCGCCCGCGACCGCGACCGGGAGCAGGACCGGGACCGGGAGCAGGACCGGGACCGGGAGCAGGAACAACAGCTCCTGGCCCTGGAGAAGAAACGCGAACGGTACGTCTGGTACTACCTCGCGTACTTCCTCTTCGGCATCCACCTGGTGGCGTTCGTGATGATCTACGCGGTGAAGCACGCGAAGTAACTCCCCTGCGGGAGCTGCCGGTTACCGTTCTACCGTTACCAGGTGACGGGCAGCTCATACACCCCGTACACGATGCCGTCGTCCTTGAACGGAATCTTCTCCAGCTCGGCAGCCAGCCGCAGTTCGGGAACGCGGCGGAACAACGTGCCGTAGACCACCTGGAGTTCGAGCCGGGCAAGCGGCTGCCCCAGACACTGATGAATCCCGAACCCGAAGGCCATGTGCCGGCGTGCGTCACGGCTGACGTCCAGCTTCTCGGGTTCGGGAAAGAGACCGGCGTCCCAATTCCCGGTGGCGCCAGGGATGATGCCCCCCCTCCCCGGCCCGCACAACCTGCCCACCGACCTCCAAATCCTCCAGCGCCAGGCGCCGTTGGCCGTTGTGGACCACCGTGAGGTAGCGCAGCATCTCGTCCGCGGCACTGGCGAGAACCTTCGGATCGTCCGTGTCGCGCACGATGGCGAGCTGGTCAGGATGCTCCAGAAAGGCCAGAACCCCCAGCGCAATCATGTTGGCGCTGGTCTCATGCCCGGCACCGAGCAGCAACTGCCCCAGCATGACGGCCTCTTGGCGGGTGAGATCACCCGCCTGGAACCGCGCGCCCAGCTCGGAGAGCATGTCGTCGCCGGGTTCGGCGATCTTCCGGTCCAACTGCCGGTCCAGATACTGGAAGAGGGCCCCACTGGCGGCCCGCACGGCCTCCGGGGTCACGTCCCGACGCAGCCCGACCTTGCTGTTGCTCTGGAAGAAGTCATGGTCCTCATAAGGAACCCCGAGCAGCTCACAGATGACGAGCGAGGGCAAAGGAAGCGCCAACGCCTCAACAAAGTCGACGGGCTTGGGCCCGGCGAGCATCTTGTCGATGAGCTCATCCGTCATCCGCTGAATGGCGGGCCGCAACGCCTCGATCCGCTTGATGGCGAACGGGGCGGTCACCATGCGCCGGATACGAGCATGATCGGGATCATCCATGTTGAGAAAGGAGGGCGGCGTCTTGGCCGCAACTTCCCGAAACGCCTCATTGAGATACGGAAACCCGGCCCGGGTCGTATCCACACTGAGCCGCTGATCACCGTAGAGGGCCCGCTGATCCTCGTACCGGGTGACAAGCCAGTGCGTACTCCCGTCCCACAGCCGCACTTTGGACACCGGTTCCTCGGCATCCCGCTGCCGCAGAGCCGGGGGCGGATCGAAGGGACAGGCGGAATCGCGGGGCATGGGGAAGTCTGCGATGGGGGTCGTCACGACGCCGGCGCTCCTCGTGGTGGGGGGACAAGGACGTGCGGCGCCATCGAATCGCGGCTTCCTGACAATTCCCGGACAGGAACCTGACGGTATGCATCCGTGGCCGAGGTCACATTGACTTATATGCAAATTAGCCCACAGGGGTGGTGATCCTCGATCACCCGAACGGCAGAAGAACTCCCGACCTAGGCTCACGCCACAACCTCAACACGACGGCCCCCGGCCGGGAGTGCGATCCCGGCCAAGGGCCTGACCAACACGGAAGTGGAGCTTCCCTGTGGCTGACTGCGAGCCTAGCGCTCACCGGTTCATGGACCTCGCGGTCCCGGAGTACGCGTACATGTTCGGCTTCATCCAGGCGGACGGACATCTAAAGCAAGGGCCCGGAAAGAAGGGCCGGTTGAGCGTCGAAATCAACGCCCGAGACATCGACCTTCTGCGCAAGTTCCAGAAGCTCACGCCGTACTACAGCAGCGTCACCGAGCGCACTCGGTCGACTAACTTCGCCGAGACCCACCGCTCGGCCACCTGGAGCCTGTGTTCCCTCGAAGCCAGGACCAGGCTCAATGAGCTCGGCCTGCCGTACGGCCGCAAATCGAAGACAATCGCCCCGCCTCACGTCGAGTTCTCGCGACGCGACTATCTCCGTGGCGTCATCGACGCCGACGGTTCCGTGGGCAACACGAGCCAGGGCTTTCCGTTCGTCTCGCTGACAACAGCCAGCACGGCCATCGCCGCCTACCTCTGCTTCTACGCAGGAAAGATCACAGGAGCCGAGCGAACCCTCAAACGCAACGCCCGCGACGGCATCTACAACATCCTCTACACGAAGGAGAACGCCCAGGAGCTGGCAGCCGACCTTTACTACAAGGACTGCCTGTCCCTCCAGCGCAAGCAGACCGCCGCCGACTCCCTGAGCGCATGGATCCGACCGGCGGACATGAGGGTCGCACCCGACCGCCGTCGCTGGACGGCACAGGAAGACCGCATGCTGCTCCAACTGAACAACGATGCCTCGGCAGCCAAGGAACTCGGCCGAACCGAGAAGAGCTGCTACATCCGCCTCTGGCGCCTGCGGACCGGCAAAGTCCCCCTGCCGATCGACCGATGACCAGCTGAGCGAGGCCCCCGGTACCCGACCGGGGGCCTCGTACGTCAACCCTTCACACAGATGAACTGCTTCAGCTTCGCCACGACCTCAACCAGATCGCTCTGCTGCTCCATCACCTGGTCGATGTTCTTGTAGGCACCCGGAATCTCATCGAGCACGCCGGAGTCCTTACGGCACTCCACCCCTCGCGTCTGCTCCTCCAGGTCCCGCACCGTGAAGCGCCGCTTCGCCGCGTTCCGGCTCATACGCCGACCCGCGCCGTGCGAAGCCGAGTTGAAGGCCTTCTCGTTCCCGAGCCCCTTCACGATGTACGAGCTGGTGCCCATCGAGCCCGGAATGATCCCGAACTCACCGGAGCCCGCGCGGATCGCGCCCTTACGGGTTACCAGCAGGTCCATGCCCTCGTACCTCTCCTCCGCCATGTAGTTATGGTGACAGGAGATCTCCTGCTCGAAGGCCGGCTTCGCCTTCTTGAACTCCTTGCGGATGACGTCCTTCAGGAGCCCCATCATGATCGCGCGGTTGTACTTGGCGTACTCCTGCGCCCAGTACAGATCGTTCCTGTACGCGGCCATCTGCGGAGTGTCCGAGACAAACACCGCGAGGTCACGGTCGACCAGGCCCTGATTGTGCGGGAGCTTCTGGGCAACGCCGATGTGGTGCTCGGCCAGCTCCTTGCCGATGTTCCGGGATCCGGAGTGCAGCATGAGCCAGACCGAATCTGCCTGATCAAGACAGATTTCAATCATATGATTTCCACTTCCGAGCGTCCCCATCTGCTTATTTGCACGCTCCTGGCGGAATTTGACCGCTTCAGCAACCCCGTCAAACCGCCCCCAGAAGTCGTCCCACCCCCCAGTAGCGAACCCATGCAGCCGCCCCGGATCAACAGGACTGTCATGCATCCCCCGCCCCACCGGAATAGCCTGCTCCACCTTCGACCGCAGCCGAGACAGATCCCCCGGCAGATCGTTCGCCGTCAGCGACGTCTTGACGGCGGACATCCCGCACCCGATATCGACCCCCACCGCCGCAGGACACACAGCCCCCTGCATCGCGATGACCGACCCCACCGTCGCCCCCTTGCCGAAGTGGACGTCCGGCATGACCGCCAGGCCCTTGATCCACGGCAGGGTCGCCACGTTCCGCAGCTGCTGCATCGCGACGTCCTCGACCGACGCCGGGTCGGTCCACATACGGATGGGAACCTTCGCACCCGGCACTTCTACGTACGACATAACGCCCTCATCCCCCAGAAAAACCAACAGAAGTCTCAAATCGCAAAACCGGCGCCAAGGTCAGCGAAAAGGGATGCCGGACCGGCGTTCACGGTGGTGCGTGCGATACACATTGTCTGCCGGGGACGCCCCTGTGCGGCAAGCGATTAACCAGCGGGGACACTGGTACCGGCACCGCCCCACAAAGATCGTCCGCATCGTTCACATAGCTCATAGTTCACATCGTCGAGAGGAACCGACCGTGCAGCGCAAGGCGTACGTACCCGGTGTCGCCGTGCTCCTCGCGGCGCTGCTGGCCGGCTGCACCGGCGGCTCGGGCAGCGACGACACCGCCGAGGACGCCAAGCCCGGCGACACCGGCACCACGACCGCCGCGGCCCAGCCCGGCCGGTACGACACGCTCCCCGAGCCCTGTAGCGCGGTCAGTCACGACACCCTCGACTCGCTGCTGCCCGGCATCACGCAGCTCACGGACGAGGAGCAGCAGGAGCAGGCGTACGAGGGCGAGTCGACCCTCACCTACAACACGGACCGCAAGGTCGGCTGCCGCTGGAAGGTGGAGTCCACGGACGCCACCGACCATCTCCTCGTCGATTTCGAGCGGGTCGTGTCGTACGACAACTCCGTGAGCGACGACAGCCAGGCGACGGACCTCTTCGCGACCAAGGTCGTGGCCGCCGATCTGCCGGAGCCCATCGCCTCGGCCAGCGCCACTGAGTCCGCGTCTCCGTCCGACTCCGCCTCCGCCTCCCCTTCCTCCTCCGCCACCTCCACCTCCACCCCCACCGGCACGGCCTCCGCTTCCACCTCGACCTCCGCCTCCCCGGACGCCAGCGCCGACGCCGAATCCGCCGCCGCCCTCCAGCCCCGCCTCCTCGACGGCCTCGGCGACGAGGCGTTCCTCGACGACGAGCTGAGCAGCGCCGGTTCAACGGCCCAGCAGCGCACGGTGACTGTGGCGTTCCGCACGTCCAACGTCATCGTGACCATCGAGTACGTCGAGCAGCCGGCGACTCTCGGCACCGTGCCGGACAGCAAGGAAATGCAGGACAGGGCGCGGAAACTGGCCTCCCAGCTCGCCGGCGCGTTCGACTGAGAGACGCCCCGAGCATCCTCCCGGCGGCCCTCCGCAAAGGGAGTGAAGCCAGGCACCGCGCGCCCCTCACCGCGTACCGTGGCCCCTCGGACCCGATCCGACCGCAGGAACCGAGAGCCGCAGGAACCACAGCGCGATGAGTGAAGGAACCATGCACCGACCCGCACAGCGAGACCAGCGAGAACAGCGAGACGACCAGCTCAGCCGGACCGCCCCCGTGACGCCGAAGCGGCTGCACCGCGCCCTCGCCGCCCTCGCCACAGTCCCCGTCCTCCTCCTCGTGGCTGCAGGCTGCTCCTCCGACTCGGGATCCGACTCCGGGTCGGCCGGCTCCGCCGACAACGCGGCGAAGGACACGGACGCCACCGGTGCGGGCGAGACGGTGAGCGCGTCTCCGACCGTGCAGGCGGCCGCGTACCAGAAGATTCCGGAGCCGTGTACGGCGCTGACGACGAAGACGCTGAAGGAACTTGTCCCGAAGGGTGTGAAGTCGGGCAAGGAGGGTTCCTCCAACGACACGTCGACGCGCGGTAGTTGCTCCTGGACGAGCCTCACCAACAACGGGGTGAAGGGCTCCCAGTTCCGCTGGCTGAACGTGTCCCTGCTGCGCTTCGAGTCGAACGTGACGCGCGGTTCCGGCGACGAGTTGGCGCAGGCGTACTACGAGACCCAGGTGGACGACGCCCAGTCGGTGTCGGGGGCGAAGAACGTCGCCTCGGAGCCGGTGACCGGGGTGGGCGACGACGCGACGTCGGTGCGCTACGACCTGAAGAAGAAGGAAGGCGCCTTCCGGCAGCAGACGGTGGTCGTCCGGATCGAGAACGTCGTCGTGACCCTCGACTACAACGGCGCCGGGCTCGCCGGCGAGAAGACGCCGAGCGCGGAGAGCCTGTCGAAGGCCGCGGTGAAGGCGGTCAAGGAAGCCGTGGCGAAGGTGTCGTCGACGAACGGCGACGGGGACGCGGGCACTTCCGCCCCCTCCAACTCCCCTTCCTCCTCGGCGAGTTCGTCGGCGAGTTCGTCGGCGAAGCCGAGCGCGTCCGCCTCGAAGTCCGCCTCGAAGTCCACTTCCACGTCACCTTCCTCTTCGGCAACGAAGAAGAACTGACTTTGTCTCGGCAATACGTACGCCGCACACATGTGCCACCCTGTTGCGCGCAACAGCACGCACAGGGAGGGGAGTACGGGTGTCCGCGCCAATCCAACTGACACGAACGCACCGGGTGCTCATCGGAGTGGTCGTGTTCGGCGCCGTGATCATCGCCGCGATCGGCTTCGCGGGGTCGTACGCGGCCGTCCGTGAACTGGCCCTCCAGAAGGGCTTCGGGAACTTCAGCTACGTCTTCCCGATCGGCATCGACGCGGGCATCTGCGTCCTGCTCGCCCTCGACCTTCTCCTCACCTGGATCCGCATCCCGTTCCCGCTGCTCCGGCAGACGGCATGGCTGCTGACGATGGCGACGATCGCGTTCAACGGCGCGGCGGCCTGGCCCGACCCGCTGGGCGTCGGCATGCACGCCGTCATCCCGGTGCTGTTCGTGGTCGCGGTGGAGGCGGCCCGGCACGCGATCGGCCGTATGGCCGACATCACGGCCGACAAGCACATGGAGGGCGTCCGCCTCACCCGCTGGCTCCTCTCCCCCCTCCCCACCTTCCTCCTCTGGCGCCGGATGAAGCTGTGGGAGCTGCGCTCCTACGACCAGGTCATCAAGCTGGAGCAGGAACGTCTCGTCTACCAGGCCCGCCTGCACGCCCGCTTCGGCCGGGCCTGGCGCCGCAAGGCCCCGGTGGAGTCCCTGATGCCCCTGCGCCTGGCCCGCTACGGCGTCCCCCTCGCGGAGACGGCCCCCTCGGGCCTGGCGGCGGCGGGCATCGAACCGGCCCTGCTGCCACCGGCCCCGGCCCCGCAGCCGGAACTGGAGCCCGCAGCCACGAAGGCGGTCGCGCCTCCCGCCGTACAGAACAACGCGGCGCCCGCCCAGGAGCAGGCGCAGCAGCAGCAGCGCCCCGCCCCCGAAGGCGGCGAACTCCCCCAGGAACTGGGCGACTACGCCGAGCCCCAGAATCCATGGCTCCAGATGCGGGACCCCCGGGCCATCGCGTATCAGGGCGGCTACGACCCGACCTACGACCCGGCCAACGACCCCGCCTACATCCAGTGGATGGAGGAGCAGCAGCAGGCCGAGCAGTACGAGGCCCAGCGGCAGTTCGAGGCGCAGCGGCAGCAGTACGAGGAGCGGCTGCGGTTCGAGCAGCAGACGTTCCCGCAGCAGTTCGAGGAGCCGCCGGCCTCCGCCCAGGAGGAGGCCCCGGAGCCGTCCCCGGAGGACACCGGTACCTTCCCGATCCCGGCCGGCCCGGGCCGTACCCGTGAGATGGGTGCGGGCGGTGGTCCCCCGGAGCCGACGGAGGAGGACTTCTACCTGGTCTTCAAGAAGTCGATAGACGGCAGCTACCCGACCTCGGGCCAGTTCAGGGGCGATGTGGAAGCGACGTACGGCACCAAGCTCCCGCAGCGCGAAGCCGACCGCATGGTCAACCGTTTCACCAACCGCCACACGGCGGAACTCCAGGAAGACCACATCGCGTAATACCCAGCGGTGCGAGTACGACGGAAAGGGGCGCCCGGCACAAGCCGGGCGCCCCTCACGCACAACAGGTACGACCGCCCTACTCCCCGAGGAGAACCCGCACCCGCTCCTGCCCCACAGCGAGGAGCAGGGTGGGCAGCCGGGGCCCGGTGTCCCGCCCGACGAGCAGGTGGTAGAGCAGGGCGAAGAAGGTCCGCTGGGCGACCTTGATCTCGGCGGGAAGTTCCTTGGCCGTGGCGTCGGCCGAGAACCCGGCCTGAACCTTGGGCACGCCGTAGACAAGATGCGTAAGCCCGTCAAGGGACCAGTTACTGGCAAGCCCGTCCACGAGAAGCCGCAGCGACTGCCGCCCCTGCTCGTCGAGGGACTTGATCAACTCGGTGTCGGGCTCGCTACGCACGATGGTCCGCTGATCAGCGGGAACCTGAGTATTGATCCAGGCCTCGGCCTTATCAAGCCGGGGCCGAACGACATCCAGCGAAGCAAGCGGATCGGAAGGATCGAGCTCGCTCAGGATCCGCAGCGTCTGGTCCTCGGCACCGGCGGTGATGTCGGCGACGGAGGCCAGCGTCCGGTACGGCAACGGCCGTTCCGTACGCGGTAGTTCGCCCTCGGCGGTACGTACCGCACGCGCGTGCGCGGCGACGTCGGCCGGCAGCGCGGTGCCGTCGGCGACCTTGGCGTCGAGCTTGTCCCACTCGTCGTACAGCCGCTGGATCTCCTGGTCGAAGGCGATCTTGAACGACTGGTTGGGCCGCCGCCGGGCGTAGAGCCAGCGCAGGATCTGCGGCTCCATGATCTTCAGCGCGTCACCGGGCGTGGGCACGCCACCCTTGCTGCTGGACATCTTGGCCATGCCGCTGATGCCCACGAAGGCGTACATGGGCCCGATGGGCTGCTTGCCACCAAACACCTGCCCGACGATCTGCCCACCGACCTGGAACGAGGAACCGGGAGAGGAGTGATCAACCCCAGAAGGCTCGAAGACAACCCCCTCATAAGCCCACCGCATGGGCCAGTCGACCTTCCACACCAACTTGCCGCGATTGAACTCGCTCAGCAGGACGGTCTCGGAGAATCCGCAGGCGGTGCAGGTGTAGGTCAGCTCGGTGGTGTCGTCGTCATAGGCGGTGACGGTGGTGAGGTCCTTGCCGCACCCACCGCAGAAGGGCTTGTACGGGAAGTACCCGGCGGACCCGGAACTCCCGTCGTCCTCAGCGGCGGCCCCGGACCCTTCGGCGGCGTCGACCTCAGCGGCGTCAAGAGCCTTCTGAGACTGCTGAGGCTTCTTGGCAGGGGCCTTCTTGGTCCGATACTGATCGAGAATCGCGTCAATATCCCCCCGATGCTTCATGGCATGCAGGATCTGCGCCCGATAGACACCAGAGGTGTATTGGCTGGTCTGACTGATCCCGTCGAACTCGACACCGAGCTGAGCGAGGGCGTCGACCATGGCGGCCTTGAAGTGCTCGGCCCAGTTGGGATGGGCGGACCCCTTCGGCGCCGGTACCGCGGTCAGCGGCCGCCCGATGTGCTCGGCCCACGAGCCGTCGACCCCCTCCACCCCATTGGGCACCTTGCGATAGCGGTCGTAGTCGTCCCAGGAGATGAGATGCCGGACTTCGCGCCCCCGCCGCCGGATCTCGTCGGCGACAAGATGCGGGGTCATGACCTCGCGGAGATTCCCCAGGTGAATGGGCCCGGAGGGCGAGAGCCCCGACGCGACGACGACAGGTTTGCCAGGGGCTCGACGCTCCGACTCCTCGATGACCTCATCCGCGAAACGGGAGACCCAGTCGGTGGTCTCGGTGCTCTGAGCCACGATCGGCACGTCCTCTTTTTCTAAGAGTTCCTCAAGATCAGCCGGTACGGTCAACGACTGACAGCCCCATTCTCCCAGGTCCCCCCAGAACCACGAAAACGCCTTTCCGGGACCCCCTCCAGCCCGTCCGACGTCTGAGGACGGAGGGCCACCCCCCAGCCCGCCCGGCGTCTGAGGACGGAGGGCAACCCCCCAGCCCGCCCGGCGTCTGAGGACGGAGGGCCCGCCCCCCAGCCCGTCCGGCGTTTGAGGACGAGGCCGTTCAGGCCGATAAGCGGGGGTCTGGGGGCGCAGCCCCCAGGGATGGGACGGGTAGGGGCGGCGGGGGCGAGAACAAACAGACCACACACCCACCCACACACCCGCACGCAAGAAAACCCCTTTACCCCCCATGGGATACTGACCCCATCAACCTGTACCCACCAGGAGAACGGCACCCACTCCCATGGCCCCGGTCAAGTCCCTCACCGCCACCGTCCACCAGCGCCTCGCGGACGCCCTCACGGCAACCCTGCCGGAGGCCCCCGCAGACCCGCTGCTGCGACGCAGCGACCGTGCGGACTTCCAGGCGAACGGCATCCTCGCCCTCGCCAAGAAGGCCAAGGCCAACCCCCGCGACCTGGCGACCCAGGTCGTCGCCAACGTCGTGTCCGGCGACGTGATCAAGGACATCGAGGTCTCCGGCCCCGGCTTCCTGAACATCACCCTCACCGACAGCGCGATCATCGAGAACCTCGCGGCCAGGGCAGCGGACCCGGACGCCCGCCTGGGCGTACCGACCGCCACCCACCCCGGCACGACGGTCATCGACTACGCCCAGCCGAACGTGGCGAAGGAGATGCACGTAGGCCACCTCCGCTCGGCGGTGATCGGCGACGCGGTGGCCCAACTCCTGGAGTTCACGGGCGAGAACGTGATCCGCAGGCACCACATCGGCGACTGGGGAACGCAGTTCGGCATGCTCATCCAGTACTTGGACGAGCACCCGCACGAGCTGGACCACAAAACAACCATCACGGACACCGAGGCGACCGGCGAGGAGGCGATGTCGAACCTCGACCGCCTCTACAAGGCGGCCCGCAAACTCTTCGACTCCGACGAGGAGTTCAAGACGAGGGCGCGTCTCCGGGTGGTGGACCTCCAGGCCGGCGACCCCGCGACGCTCGCCACCTGGCAGCGGTTCGTCGACGAGTCGAAGATCTACTTCTTCTCGGTCTTCGAGAAGCTGGACATGGTCATCCAGGACGCGGACATCGTCGGCGAGTCAGGCTACAACGACATGCTGGACGAGACATGCCGCCTCCTGGAGGAGTCCGGGGTGGCGGTCCGCTCGGAGGGCGCGCTGTGCGTGTTCTTCGACGACATCAAGGGCCCGGAGGGCAACCCGGTCCCGCTGATCGTCCGTAAGACCGACGGCGGCTACGGCTACGCGGCGACGGACCTCTCGGCGATCCGGGACCGCGTCTTCAACCTGAAGGCGAACAACCTGATCTACGTGGTCGACGCCCGTCAGTCCCTGCACTTCAAGATGGTCTTCGAGACGGCGCGCAGGGCGGGCTGGCTGAACGACGAGGACGTCAAGGCGTACCAGCTGGCGTTCGGCACGGTCCTCGGCAAGGACGGCAAGCCGTTCAAGACGCGTGAGGGCGAGACCGTCAAGCTCGTCGACCTCCTGGACGAGGCGGTGGACCGCGCGACGACGGTCGTACGGGAGAAGGACACGCAGTCCCAGCTCTCCGACGACGAGGTCGCCGAGCGCGGCGCCCAGGTGGGCATCGGCGCGGTGAAGTACGCGGACCTGTCGACGTCGGCGAACCGGGACTACAAGTTCGACCTGGACCAGATGGTCTCGCTGAACGGCGACACGAGCGTGTACCTGCAGTACGCGTACGCCCGTATCCAGTCGATCCTGCGCAAGGCCGGCGAGGTACGCCCGAAGCCGCATCCGGAACTCGAACTGGCCGACGCGGAGCGGGCGTTGGCCCTGCATGTGGACGGGTTCGCGGAGACGGTGGCGGACTCGGCGACGGAGTACGCGCCGCACAAGCTGGCGGCGTACCTGTACCAGCTGGCGTCGCTGTACACGACGTTCTACGACAAGTGCCCGGTACTGAAGGCGGAGACAGCACAGCAGGTGGAGAACCGCCTGTTCCTCTGCGACGTGACGGCGAAGACGCTCCACCAGGGCATGGCCCTGCTGGGCATCAGGACGCCCGAGCGGCTCTGAACGCCTGCGCGCCTGAAACGCCTCAAGAGTTGCCCGCGGCCCGTCCTCTCCCCCGAGGGAGGACGGGCCGCGGCTTTTACCGGGGTGGTCTGTCAGGCCTGCTCAGCAGCCGATGGAGTTGAAGTCCCAGAACGCGGCCCTGGTCGCCGGTCCGGCGTCCCCGTCGACGGCAAGGTTGTAGTTGTAGGTGTTCAGGTAGCGCTGCAGCGCCCTGATCGTGTTGGGGCCGACCGCTCCGTCGACGGTGCCGGCGTTGTAGCCCAGGTCGTTGAACTTCCGCTGCGCCGCCTTCCAGCTGTCGGTGCCGAGCCGCCCGTCGATCGTGCCGGGGTTGTAACCGGTGTCGCGCAGCCAGCACTGCCAGTTCTTGGCCCGGGCCGTGTCCAGGCCGAGGTTGTTCACCGCGAGGATGGAGACGTCCTGGGCGCTCACCGCGGTGGTGGCGGCCGACTGGGACGCCGCGAAGCTGGTACCCGCCGCCGCCACCGTGCCGGCCGCGAGCCCGACTACGGCGGTGATGCTGATGGCGGTCCTCGTCAACATGTTCGGACGCATTGTTCCCCCTTGGGGTAGTGCGGCGGCTCGGTCATGCCGCCGGTCTGGCAACACGAGAATGCTCAGTGAACGGAAGCGGCTGCCACAGTTGCCGCGAAAGTGACGTCTTCATGGGACGCCCCGCCCGCTGACCTGCTGGGACGCCGTACGCCGGGACGGTCCGGCGGGACGGCCGGGACGGGCGGGTGGCCGATTCCCTACCCGTGCGGGAACCGTGTTCCGGTGGGGGCCGTCGACCCTGTTGCAGAATGCGAAGGGGCGCGGGAGCCCACGACCACGACCACCGACCGCGCCCAGAACGCGAGCACCTGAGCACCTGAGTTCCTGAGTTCCTGAGTTCCTGAGTACGTGATACGCAAGTAGGGGGAACATGCCGCGCTGGAAAGAGCTGCCGGCCGAACTGGATCCCCGCGTCCACCAGTTGGTGATGCGATTACGCCGGCTGAAGGACCGCAGCGGGCTGAGCATGCGGCAGTTGGCCGCGAAAACCGGGTACAGCGCGAAGTCGTGGGACCGGTACCTCAACGGCAGGTCGCTGCCGCCCGGGGAAGCCGTCGAGGCGATGGCCAGGACCTGCGGCGACGACGCGACCAGGCTGCTCGCGCTGCACGAGGTGGCGACGGAGGCGTGGAGCAGCAGACTCGCAGGGGCTCCCGCACAAGAGACGCCCGAACCACAAGAGACGCAAGAAGCACAAGAAGCACAAGAAGCACGGGAGACCCTGGAACAGGAGCCCCGGCCGCAAGACGGTCCGCGTCGCACCACGCTCGTGGCGGGAGCGGTGGCCCTGGTACTGATCGCCTCCGCGTCGGTCATCGCGGTCGTACAACTCCGGGACGGCGACGGCGGCGCGACGGCGTCCCCCCGAACATCGCCCACCACGTCGTCGTCGGCGTCGGCGTCAGCGTCGGTGTCGGCGTCGGCGTCGCCGATCACGTACACCTGCCGGATACAGCGGATCGACGGCCGCTGGTACTCGGGCAACAGCCGCACCCAGGACACGATCCTGGCCGCCGGCCAGGCAGGGCCCGAAGTCGCCGAGGCACAGTGCCTGTTGCGCCGGGCGGGCATACCGGCCGGCGAAATAGACGGCATCTTCGGCCCGTTGACGCAGCGGGCGGTCGAACGCATCCAGAAACGGGACGAGTTGGTTGTCGACGGCATCATCGGCCCACACACCTGGGGGGCCCTGCGGCGCGACACGGGGGCCACGGCGAAATGAGCGGGACGACACCGGGCCCGATGCCATCGCCACCACCATCCCCCTCACCGGAACGCACCCGACTGGCCGCCACACTGCGGGAGTTGAAGGACCGCACGGGCCTGAGCCTGGCGGGCCTGGCGGAACAGACGACGTACAGCAAGTCGTCCTGGGACCGCTACCTCAACGGCAAGGCACTCCCCCCACGCCAGGCGGTCCAGGAACTGTGCGCCCTGGCCCGTGAACCGGAGAGCCGGTGCCTGGCACTGTGGGAGATCGCGGAGTCGGAGTGGACCTGGCGCCCGACGGACGCCCCAAGCCCGGCGACACCACCCCCGCCCTCGCCACCTCCGGTGGAGGACACCCGTACCGGTAACCGGCGTACGGCGATCAAGGCAGCGCTGGTGTCGGCGTGTGCCGCGACGGCCGGAATCGTGGCGCTGGCCGTCCTGCTACTACCAGGACCGAACGACGACGAACCGCAGCCGCCCCCCTCCCCCTCGTCTCCTGCCGCACCCCTTCCCGGCGCCCGCTGCCAAGGAGCCGCCTGCGAGGGCCAGGACCCGTGGAACATGAACTGCGGCAGTCCCCCCGACACGCTCCTGGAGCACCGCACGGCAACCGGAGCCTGGGTGTCGGTGCGCTACGACAAGGCGTGCGGGGCCAGTTGGGCCCGGACATGGCACACGAGCGTCGGCGACCGCGTCGAGGTGACCGCCGACGGCGCCACCTACCGTGCCGAGATCAAGGACGACATCGACGCGAAGAACTACGTCTACACCGCGATGACAGCGACCCGCCCCGGTACGACCGTCCGCGTCTGCTTCGAACCCGCGACGAACGGCGAGCGGGAGTGCGTCGACGGCCGCGTGCCTTAGAGCCCGACATTTCGAGCACGGTCTAAATCCCTATACATACCCCCCAGGGGTACGTACGTTGAAGCCATGACGAAACTCCCGGAGCACCGCCCCGAATCCCCACCGTCCGAGCCGTCCACGACCCCACGCATCGCCGACCACTGGCCGATCCTGGCCGGCATCGCGGCAGCCGCCCTGATCGGGCTCGACATGTCCGAGGGCATCGACGCGGCCCCCGCCCTCGCCGCCTCCGCGCTCGTCTACTTCGGCGCGGCGGCCCTCCGGAAACCGTCCACCGTATGGCCGCTGTTCTTCGGCTCGGTCGTCGTCATCTTCGCCACCGAGTTACTGGGCGGCGGCGACGTGGACCCGACCTGGGTGATCCTGGCGCTGGCCGTCCCGTTCCTGGCGCACGGCCTGCTGCAAGGCCGCCGCAGCCCCGACACCCCACCCCCGTACGGCGGCTGGCCGTACCACCTGATCGCCATGGCGGCGTTCGGAGCGGCCGCGGCCATCGCCCTGGGCGTGACGGAGACGGTGGGCGCGTACTTCGTGGCGGGCGGCCTGCTGGCCCACGCCGCGTGGGACGCGTACCACTACCGCATAGACAAGGTGGTGACACGCTCGCTCGCCGAGTTCTGCCTGGTCCTCGACACGATCGTGGCGGCGGTCATCGTGATCGTGACGGTGACGGACTGACCACGGCCCCGACCACCTCGTCGATCGGCAGGTCCCACTCGCACCACACCACCTTTCCCAGCTCCCGCTCCCCGACCCCCCACTTGTCACTGAGCGCGGCGACGAGCAGCAACCCGCGCCCGCCCTCGTGGGCACCCTCGTCGGCGCGCTCGGCAACAAGGGGCACCCCCGGCCCACTGTCGTGCACGGCGACCCTCAACTCCCGCCCGTCGTACCGCAGGAACAGCATGAACTGCCGTCCGGGCGGTACGCCGTGCAGCAGTACCGGTAGGCCACTGGCGAGGTTTCCGCTGTGCGGGTCCTTTTCCAGTGGCCTCCGGCCCGAACCCGCCGTGCACCCTTTCGGTGCAGCGGGCTCTCCAGTGACTACTGCGTGTTCGTCACCCGGGTCATGCATGGATGCTTCCGTGACAAGGCGGGCAGACCACGAGCGTTCTGCGCCGCTTCTTGAGCATCAGTAGCGTCCAGGCTGGCTGTTCTCTCTGGCCGTGTAGCTCCGCGAGGGAACGAACTTGGTGTACTTGCACCTCAGTTCGCCTCTCGCAGAGTTCACACCGTCCGCGTTGGAGCCGATCGATGAGTTGGCTGCCGCGCGGGCGGCTGCGCGGGGTGAACATAGTGGACGGAAGGTCGTCGAGGACGGCCGTCCGTTTCCGGGTGAGGGGAATTCCACCGAACCGTGCGACCAGTGGTTTCCTGCCTTCTCGTTCGATTCTGGCCTCGAAGCACCTGAGGGGCCACGAAGTTTCCGGACGGGGACCCAATAGGGTTGTCCTGAACAGGAAACGAGGAAGAAGTGGCGCCACCCAGTAAGTACTCGCCGGAGTTCCGCGAGGAAGCCGTCCAGATCGCGTTGAGGTCAAGCAAGACGATCTCCGAAGTCGCCCGGGAGCTTGAGCTGAACCCGGAGACACTACGCGGCTGGGTCAAGAAGCACCAGAAGCAGCAGGAACCGGCTCCCGACGCCGAACTGACGGTAACCGAGCGGGCGCGCCTGAAGGAACTCGAACGACGCAACCGCGAGCTGGAGATGGAAGTTACCTTCCTGAAAAAAGCCGCAGCGTACTTCGCGAAGGATCCCCGGTAGCAAGCAAGTACGAGTTCATCGACGAGATGCGGCTCGACACCGAGGAGTACGCATACAGCGTCGAGTTCATGTGCGGCCGACTCGGCGTATCTAGATCCGGCTACTACGACTGGCGATCCCGCCCGGAATCCGCGACGACCCAGCGGCGCGAAGAATTGAAACTGCTCGTCGAGAAAGCCTTCGACATGTCCGACGGCACCTACGGACACCGGCGCATCCAGGCCCAGCTGCACCGCTGGGGCGTCACCGCGGGACTGGAGCTCGTCCGCCGGCTCATGCGCGAGCTGGGCCTTGAGCCCTGCCAGCCGCAGCCGAAGAGGTTCAGCCTCACCAAGGCCGCGGCCGGCCAGGTGCCGGACCTCGTCGGGCGCAACTTCACCGCGGATGCGCCCGGCGAAAAACTCGTCGGCGACATCACCTACATCTCGACCGGGGAAGGCTGGCTGTACCTCGCAACGGTCATCGACTGCTGCACGAAGGAAGTCATCGGTTACGCAATGGACGACCACTACCAAACCCCACTGATATCCAGGGCGATCCACAACGCGGCACGCAACAGGAACCTCTCGGCCGGCGCGATATTTCACTCCGACCGCGGAAGCAACTACATGTCAGCCGAGTTCGGGAAGACGCTCGACCGGTACGGACTCCGCAGATCTTCCGGCCGCACCGGGATCTGTTTCGACAATGCCATGGCCGAATCATTCTTCGGCGCCCTGAAGAACGAGCGTGCATCAAGGGTGACTTACCTGACCCGCGAGGCCGCCCGGCAGGACATCACTCGCTACATCGAATTCTGGTACAATCGCAAACGCCTCCACTCGGCAGTGGGTTACCGCCCTCCGCGCGAAGTCCACGCCGAATACGAGAAGTTGCGAATTACCGCGTGAAACAGACGGTCAGACACCTGTCCGGAAAACGCGAGGCCCCTCAACCTGCGCGGTCCTTGGGGTGTCTTGATAGTCGTCTTGTAGCGGTTGGCCATCGAGGTCACCCTTGACCGGTGCTTGGCGGCCAGGGTCTTGAGCAGGGAGGTCAGCATGACCCCCTTGAGCCGGTCGAGTTTCCAGACGTCGCCGGCCAGCAGGTAGTACTGGACGATGCCCCGGTACTGGGCTCCGTAGAGACTGACGATGTCGAAGGGTGTGCATCCAGTCAGCGGGTCCAGGTGCGCGGGTTTGCCGCGCTTGAGGAACGGGGCGCATTTGGCCTTGATCACGTCCTTGGGCACGCGGAGCGACACCTTCCCGTTGATGGAGCGCATGCCGCGATTGACACGGCCGCCCCGGGAGACCTTGGCGTCGGCGTGCTGAACGGTGATGTCGTAGCCGAGGAAGCGGGCCGCCTGGGTGCGGCCGTGGGTGACCAGCGTCTTGCCCTGGTTGAGCTCCAGCTTGAGATCGTCACGCAGGAACGCGGCCAGGCGCTGTTTGACCGTCTCGGCTTCGGCCTTGGGACCGGTGAACCCGAGGAGGTGATCGTCCGCGTAGCGGATGTAGCGCAGCCGCCGGTAGCCGGGATCATGCGGATCACCGACCGGATGACGGCGCAACTCCTTGCGCCACTGGCGGACTTGAGCGGACTCGGTGTGCTCCTTTCTCTTGGCGAGCCGCTGCCGGGTGTTCCAGATCGCGTTTTCCAGCTTCTGGTACTCCGGATTCTTCCTCCGGGTGGTCCCTCGGGTGTATTCCGGGATGAGAACTGTTTCGACGAAGGTGTCCAGCCGGTCCATATAGATGTTGGACAGGAGTGGAGAGAGGACACCTCCCTGCGGGGAACCCGACAGGGTGGCGTGCCATTTCCAGTCCTCCAGGTATCCCGCCTTGAGCATCTGTTGGATGAGGCGGAGGAACCGGTTGTCGCGGATTTTCTCCGACAGGATGGCCAGCAGGACCTCATGGTCGAGCGAGCCGAAGCAGTCGGAGATGTCTCCCTCGATGAACCAGGTTGTCCCGGTCCATTTGTGTGCCACCTCGGACAGTGCCGTGTGGCAGCCCCGGCCGGGACGGAAACCGTGGGAGCGGCCGGAGAACCGCGGCTCATAATATGCCTCCAGCAGGAGACGCATTACTTCGCCGACAAGTTTGTCCGACCAGGACGGCAGGCCGAGGGGGCGCGTCTTTCCGTTGGATTTTGGAATGTGGACGCGCCGTACCGGACGGAAGCGGTAGCGCTCGTGGCGCATGGCTTCGGTGATGTGCCCGATCTTGGCTTCGGACATGCCGTCTGCGGTTTCCCCGCAGGCCCCGGGGGTCATCGCGCCATGGTTGGCGTAGACGCGCCCGTAGGCCAGCAGATACAGGTTCGGGTTGAACAGCTGTCGATACAGCTCATCGCACGGCAGGCCGCGCCTGCCGCGTTCACGCAGGACATCAAGTACCGCTTCGGCGCTCTGCATTACGCATACCTCCCAGCATCGTGATGTCCGAATCACCTGGCCCCCTTCGCCCTGTAGACGGCTTTCCCGTCCTCCTTGGCAGGTCGTTACTCCTGCGACTACTACGGGGCCTCCGTCACCTTGGGATTCGCATCCTTTAGGTGATCCCATGTTCGTCTCTGTTGTACGTGTCTAGCGCGACTTAGGCGCCCCACTCATCTCCTTGAATTCCCTCATTGGGAATCATTCCGCTATCCGAAGGGTGCGGTGGATACGCATTTACTCCACCGCAGGATGCGGCGCCGGTGGCAAGTGCAGGTTTCCGGCGGATGCGACACATTTCATCCTTTGGAGATTGGGGTTCAGGCAATCCAGCTTTCGCCATATCGCGCGGGCCCCCCAGCGCATCGCTTCCACACTTGAACACGATCGCTGGTTTCCTGACATGCTGCGGTCCCCTTCCCCTTTCGAGTCCAGGTAAGTCATCAGGCCCAAGAACCTCCCTTCAGTTCCTCCCGGCTCAACCGGGGATACAACAGAGCGCCTCATGGCGCACGCGCGTTAGTTGCCAGCTCACTCACGCACAGCAACACGTCGTCGCCCCGCTCGGTACCGGCGAGCCCCCAGTCGGCCAGGAACTCGTACGCCAACTTCCTGGCGGCGGGCACGGAACGACGTTCGCGCCGGAAGAACCTCTTGCGCAGCGGACAGGGTTGGGTCGTCTCATTCACGGGACGAGAGTTGCGCAGAGTGACTACCGTGGATCACCCCGTGAACCCGTACAGATTTTTTGTACGGGTTCATCCAGGGTCGGGGCCGGGCAGGCGTGGGGAGTTGGGGTACATGAGTCACGGAAACGGAAACCGCTCGCGGAACTCGCGGAAGAAGAACTACTCGGCGATGAGGATGCTGGGCAAGCAGTTGCAGGCGGCCCGGAAGGCGGCGGGCTACACGCAACGCACCCTGGCCGAGGCACTCCTGCTCGACGAGGAGACGATCGCCTCGATCGAACAGGGCCGCCGCGCTCTGATGTACGACCTGGCGGAGCAGATCGACCAACTCCTCGACCTGAAGGGGATGTTGGTGGCCGGAGTCGAAGAGCTCCCGGAGATCGACCAGTTCCCGCTGTTCGCGGAGGAGTACATGGACCACGAGCGCGAGGCCATCTCCCTGTCCTGGTACGACAACGCGGTCCTGCCGGGCCTGCTCCAGACCGAGGCGTACGCGTACGCGGTGATGAGCGAGCACGTACCGGCGTACGACGAGGACAACCTCCAGGCCATGACAGCGGGCCGCATCAAGCGCCAGGAGATCCTCCAGCGCAAGTGTCCGCCGACGATGAGCTTCGTCGTCTGGGAGCCGGTACTGCACATCGGCGTGGGTGGCCCGGAGATCCGCCACGACCAGCTCCTCCGCCTGCGCGAATGCGCCGAACTCCCGGGCCTGGCACTGCAGTTCCTGCCGACGGACTCACTCTCGCACGCCGGTCTCGCCGGCCCCTTCACGCTCCTGGAGACACCCGACCACCAGCACGTCGCCTACACCGAGAGCCAGCGCGGCAGCCAGTGGGTTTCCGACCCGGATGAGGTGTCCATCCTGGCCCGTAAATATGCAATGCTGCGGTCACAGGCCCTGTCACCACGGGAGTCCAGGGGCCTGCTCGACCGCCTGCTAGGAGATGTATGAGCACCGCACTTGAGTGGTTCAAGTCGAGCTACAGCAGCGACGAGGGCGGCGCGTGCCTCGAAGTCGCGTACACCTGGCGGAAGTCCAGCTACAGCAGTGACCAGGGCGGCCAGTGCGTGGAGGTCGCCGCCTGCCCCCACTCCATCCACGTCCGCGACTCCAAGAACCCGAACGGGCCGACCTTCCAGGTCAACTCGGGTGCCTGGAAGGCCTTCGCGGGCTCGGTGTGACTGGCGGCGGCTACAAGCGTACGTCGCTGCTGTCACGGTCCGTGCCTCCCGAATGCGGCTCGACGACATAGACGCCTGAGTTCGGCGAGGTCTCCTGGGACCTCCTCCGCATCGCCTCGATGTCGGTATCGGGCGGCCACCGGGTGTTCTCCGACCACTGGATACCTGACAGGTTGACGTTCGTGAGGTCGGCGTCGGTCAGATCGGCGTCGGTGAAGTCGTTCAGAGCACCGTCCAGGATGGCGGCGGCGAGGCCTTCTGCGTAGTTCAGGTTGAGGTTGTAACTCGCTAGGCCCGTACAGGCACTGGCGAGGGCGCGGGTGTGGTCGCGGTCGAGGTCGCGGGCGAGGGCGTGGTCAACGACGAGGCTGTGGTCGAGGGCGAGGGCGCGGGCGAGGTCGCCGGCGAGGTCGCGGGCGCGGTCGAGGGCGAAGTCGCCGGCGAAGAGGAGGGCGCGGGCGTGGGCGAGAACGAGGGCGTGGGCGCGAGCGGGGGCGAGGGCGCGGGCGAGGTCGCGGGCGAGGCCGAGGTCACTGACAAGATCGAGGGCGCGGCCGCGAAGGCGAACGGGGTAGAAGTCCCAGTCGGGGCGCCGGGGATCGAGCATCTCCCGGGCAATGTCCACGGTCCGCACAAGAAGCTCGCTGACAACACAGCTGACAACACAGCCAACAACAGGCTCCTTGCGCGCAGCCAGCCACGTCCTCGCATCGACACCTCGGACAGCCGCAGCCGCAGCCGCAGCCGCATCAGTCCGTCCCCCTCCATTGTCTTCCCCGGAGGAAACCCCAGCCCCCGAAGTCCCCCCACTCCCCGACCCCAGAACCGCCGCAAGCCCCCCCTCGACATCCAGCCCACGCACCAGATCCCCCTGGTCAGCGAGCCTCCGCGCCTCCCGCAACCCACTGTCCGCGTCGAGGAAGCGTGCCAGCCCTGAGAGCAGGTCGCCGTACTGATCGTCCTGATCGTCGAACGGCTCATCAGCCGCTTCGTCGTTCATGCCTCCCCCTCCCCGATCTCCCCGTTCTCATCGCCCTCGCCCCTCCGAAGCTCAGCACCAACAGCAACCCGAGCCTTCCGCAGACTCGAACGCACCGCCGGGCCTTCAATACCCAAGAGGCCCGCGATCTCCGCAGGCGTCCAGCCATCCAGAAAGAGCGCGAAGACCTGCCGCTGCCGCCCCGGAAGCCCCCTCACCACCCGCACGATCTCCTGCTCCTGAGCCCAGGCCTCGGCCTCCTCGGGACAGGGCAGCAGCGGAGTCGGTTCGGAGATCTCGGCGACGGGAGCCTCGACCACGCGCATGACGTGCCGCAGGTACTCCCGATAGGCGACCTTGTAGGCCCACGCCTTGTGGCACTCGATCTCCGGCCACTTCCGATACGCCTTGATCATCGTGTCCTGCACGATGTCGGCGGCCAGGTCCATCGAGGCCCCCTGGTGCACGATGTAGGCGACCAGCCTCGCGACGAACTCACGGTAGAAGCAGCTGAACGCCTCCGCGTACTGCTCCGGCCGCGCACCCACCAGCACCGGTTCGGGCCCCTCCGGAGCAGCTCCACCTCCCACCGGCACCGGAACAAGAGGGAACGGATCGTCATCGTCAGCCGGCGGCTCCAACCCCGTCGTCACGCCGCCGGCCTCCCTGTCTGACCGCCCGCGTCACCGTCACCGTCGCCACCCTCGCGCCCGATCACCAACTGCACCTCGCTGCCGTCCCCCCGCACCTCGACCAACCGGCATCCAGGAGGCAACACCCTTGCCAGTAGAGCGAGTTGATGCCGACGCTCCTTCTCCTGTCGCGCCTGCCACCGTAGCCCCACCTCCTGCCGGACCACGGCAACGACGTGAACTCCCAGGCCGACAAGCGCCGTCAGCACCGACCCCGTGACCGGATCCATGCGCCGCTCCTCCCCACCGTGGGCCGCGCCGATCGCCAACCCCTGTGCCTCCAAGAGCCGACGGAAGCGCCCAGCGTGAACCGTGCCCGGGTAAATACCGCGAACTCAGCGGGACATCTCAGAAAAACGCGAAGGCCACCCGAACGAAACCGGGCGGCCCGGATGGCCCGGATGGCCCGGATGGCCGGCGCCTCGAAGTCGCGTACACCTGGCGGAAGTCCAGCCACAGCAACGACGAGGGCAGCGCGTGCTACGCCGCCCGCTGATCACCGCCCCCCAATGGCCCCGCTCCGCACATACGCGACGGGCCCTCCGGATTCCGAGTCGAGGCGCCTGCCCAGCAGGCGCCGCGCCTCGGCCGCACCGGGTACGTCCGTGCGTACGACCTGCACGGGCGTGACCAGGTCGCTGGTGAACCCGGCCAGTCGAGCCGAGAAGCGATAGCGGCCCGTGCCGTCCGGCTCGGCGCCCCGGAACCCGGTGAGCACCGCGACGACGTACGGCCCGACGGTCACGGCCTGCACAAGGTTTCCAAGGGTGCCCGGGAAGCGCGAAGACCGCCCGGAGGAATCCCGGGCGGCCAGGGCGCAGGGGCACGAAGGCATGGGGACAATGCCCTCGGTGCGAACGATCAGGCGAACGCGGGGACGGCCTTCGGGCTGTGGCCGTACTTGTTCTCCCCCGCCTCACCGTCGAGGCAGGTGAAGACCAGCAGCGTGATCGAGCCGACGAGCGGGACGAACCCGAACAGCAGCCACCAGGCCGAGCGGCCCGTGTCGTGCAGTCGGCGCACGCAGACAGCCAGGCTGGGCACCAGAAGGCCCAGGCTGAACACCGCGCTGAGGATCGGGAAGCCGATGAAGGAGTCGACGATCGTCAGCGCGATGCTGATGATCACGCTGAACAGCACGAACATCCAGTATTCCTTGCGCCGCGCACGGCCGCTGAACACCGCGTACTTCTTGAGCACATCGAGGAAGTAGTTCATGGGATCCCCCCAGGGAACGTTGTGGGCCCTACCGAGCGGATCAGGCCAGGGGGAGAAGCTACGGAGACTGTCGGGAACTCGTCAATCCGGTTGGTCGTTGCAGCTCACGGGTAGCAATCCACCCTCCATACAGGGCAGATGACGATCCACCACCGTCGATTCCAGGACAGACCACCGCAAGATCATCGACGGTGTACCGAACCATGGCCGTTCCATTGCCGGTTCTACGCGAGTTCTACTCCTGTCCGACGCCTGTCCGACGCCAGTCCGACGCAACATCGAGGCCGCGCCGACACCGGAATGATCTCGAACCGTTGCCCTCCGCCCACCCAACAGGCCTGCTCAGGCCCGTTGTCAGTGGCAGGCCCTACAGTCACCGACATGGCGACACTTCCCAATCCGCTGCCCCACCTCGCGGCCGACCCGACCGGCGGCACGCTCGGCCTCGCGCTCCCCGCCGGAAGCCTGATCGACACGACGGACGAGGGCCCGTGGCACGAGCCCCTCCTCTGGCACGCCGACGCGCCCTCCGCCCCCGGCGACTGGGCCGCACACCACGACGCGTACCGGGCGGCCGGCCTCGTCCCTGTGGTCATAGAGGTGGGCGGCGGCCAGGGCGGGCCGCAGGACTGGGAGTTGATGCCCGCCGACACCTCGTACCCCGGGGATTACGACGCCGAAGAGGTCCTCACCGAGTTCTGGGAGGAGTACGCGGCACAGGACGAGGCCTGGCCCGGCCTGGCCCCCGCCACCGAAGCCGGGCAGGCCGACGCGGACGAACTGGCCGCCCAGCTCGCCGACGCGCTCCTGGCCGCCGGTTCCGCCTTCAAGGAACCACGCCTGGCCCTCGTCCCGGCCCGCCGCTCGGCCGACGTCCCCGCCGCCATAGGCTGGTCCGGCCCCGCGAACTACGAGAGCGACACGGCCCGCCTCTGCGCGGTACTGCGCTCCTGGGAGGACCGCTTCGGCATACGGGTCCTAGCGCTCACCTTCAACCAGCTGACACTGTCCGTGGCGGCCCCGCCCACCACCCTCACCGAGGCGGAGGCGGTGGCCGCCGAACACTTCGCGTTCTGCCCGGACAACATCACCCAGGGCCCCCACAACACCCTGAGCGCATACGCCGAACAGGAGCTCCTAAACGCCCAGACCTGGTCCTTCTGGTGGGACTAGCAGAACTTCTGAACGCGGGCCAGGAACAGCGCCCCGAAAGGGGCGCGGGGAACTGCGCGACCAGCCCCCACCGGGCCCGCGCCCGACAAACCACGCCCCCGGACCGAATCAGCCCTTACGCCCACTGGCCCCGTAAACATTGATGTCCGCGTCCGTAACATCATTGATGTCCCGATAACGAACCTTCTCAATGTCGTCGAGCGAGTCGAAGTACGAGGCCTCGACCTGCTCCGGAACCGGCGCGTTGCCGTCGGGCCGCCACCGATGGGCGGGAACGACACCCGGCTCGTCAAGGGCGAGCCCGTTCTCCTCGAAGAAGCGCTCCACCTCCGCCTGGGACCGCAGCACGAAGGTGAACCCACGCTCGGTGTACGTCCGCTGCACCGCGCGGATGTTCTCGGGGTTCAGATCCTCGGTGAGGTGACTGAGCACGAGCCGGCTCCCCGACGGCAACGCGTCGACCAGCTCGCGCACGATGTCGTACGCCTCCGGCTCCGCCACGAAGTGCAGGATCGCCGCGAGGACGAGCGCGATCGGCTGATCGAAGTCGAGGGTCTTGCGGGCCTGTTCGAGGATCTGGGCCGGGTCGTTGAAGTCGGCGTCGATGTAGTCCGTACGCCCTTCGGGCCCGCTGGTGAGCAGGGCACGCGCATGCGCGAGGACGATCGGGTCGTTGTCGACGTACACGACCCGGGCGTCCGGGTAGATGCGCTGCGCGATCTGGTGGACGTTGTCCTGCGTGGGCAGGCCGGTACCGATGTCGAGGAACTGCCGGATGCCGTCGTCCGCCGCCAGCGTGGTCACCGCGCGGCGCATGAAGTCGCGGTTGTGCCGCACGTCCAGGTACCCGCGCGGATTGGCGGCGAGCGCCGCGGCCGCCGCGTCGCGGTCGGCCGGGTAGTTGTCCTTGCCGCCGAGGAAGACGTCGTACACGCGAGCCGGATGGGCCTTGGTGGTGTCGATCCTCCTTCTCAGCTCGGCGGGGTCCTGACTGAGAGCATCGCCGCTCATGAGGCCTCTTCTGGGGAGCAGTAACTTCAACGAACAACAACCTAGCCGCCGACCGGAGTTGATGTTCGAGAATCGAAAACCGAACGCGGACCGTCCCGGACCGTCCCCGAACGGGACGGCGTCTGCGCAGGTCCCCGAGGTGATGGGTCGACGGGCGTCCCGGATTCCCCGAGAAACATGGCGCCGGGACGACTCACGGCACAAGCTGATGCCGGCCGAGCAACAAACACCGGCCACCACCCCCTCCCCCCTCCCTCCGGAAAGGGCACCCCCATGTCCGTACGCACCTCCCGTACGCGTCTGTTCGCCGCCACGGCGATCGCGCTCGTCGCGCTCACCACCCTGACGGCGTGCGAGGACGGCAAGGGCGTACGGGACGAGGGCCCGTCGACAACGTCGGCGCACCACGAAGGCGAACCCGGCGAACCCGGCGAGCCCCCGACGGCTCACAACATACGAGCAGCCTCGGTGGCCCAGTAGGTGAGGATGTTCTGCGCGCCGGCCCGCTTGATGCCGGTGAGGGTCTCCAGGATGGCCCGCTCGCGGTCGACCCAGCCCTTCTCGGCGGCGGCCTCGATCATCGAGTACTCGCCGGAGATCTGATAGGCGGCGACGGGCACGTCCACGGCGTCGGCGACCCGGGCGAGGATGTCGAGGTAGGGACCCGCCGGCTTGACCATCACCAAGTCGGCCCCCTCCTCCAGGTCGAGCGCCAGCTCCCGCAGCGACTCCCTGACATTGGCGGGGTCCTGCTGATACGTCTTCCGGTCCCCCTTCAGCGAGGAACCGACGGCTTCCCGGAAGGGCCCGTAGAAGGCGGAGGAGTACTTGGCGGTGTAGGCGAGGATGGCGACGTCCTCGCGCCCGATCTGGTCAAGGGCGTCACGGACGACCCCGATCTGCCCGTCCATCATCCCGCTGGGCCCGACCACATGAGCACCGGCATCGGCCTGCACCTGGGCCATCTCGGCGTACCGCTCAAGGGTGGCGTCGTTGTCGACACGCCCCTCGGCATCGAGCACCCCGCAGTGCCCATGATCGGTGGTCTCGTCGAGACACAGATCGGACATCACAAGCAACTCATCGCCGACCTCGGCACGCACATCCCGGATGGCGACCTGGAGAATCCCGTCCGGATCGGTACCGGGAGTCCCGAGGGCGTCCTTCTTCCCCTC
Source organism: Streptomyces sp. GQFP (assembly GCF_021545335.1). GTDB lineage: Bacteria > Actinomycetota > Actinomycetes > Streptomycetales > Streptomycetaceae > Streptomyces. Next base: position 4,111,869 of record NZ_CP089312.1, read on the forward strand.
CTCCGGCACCCCGAAGAGCATGATCCCGGAGACCCCGGCCGCAACGGCCTCCGCGGCGGCCTTCTTCAGACTGTCCCGGGTGTGCTGCACAACACCGGGCATGGCGGAGATCGGCACAGGCTCACTGACACCCTCCCGCACGAAGGCGGGGAGGATGAAGTCGGCGGGGTGCAGTCGGGTCTCGGCGACCATGCGGCGCATGACGGGCGAGGTACGCAGCCGCCGGGGCCGCGTACCGGGAAAGGATCCGTACTTCGACATACCCACCACGCTACGCCCGCCCCACACCCCCCTTTGCCGACGCGACGTCGGACCTGATCCGCCCCCGCCGCCCCTACCCGTCCCATCCTCGGGGGCTCCGCCCCCGAACCCCCGCTCCTCAAACGCCGGAGGGGCTGACATATCAGCCCGTCCGGCGTTTGAGGACGAGCGCGTTCAGCGCGATAGGGGGGTCTGGGGGCGCAGCCCCCAGGGATGGGAACGGGTAAGGGCGGCGGGGGCGAAAAACTACCGCCCCCACCGCCCCACCCCAACCAGCTCAGCTCAGCTCACTGAGTAGTACGACGCCTCCGCGCCCCCGGCCGCCGCTCACTCGGCCGAGTAACAGGATCCCCCGCATCAACCGCAGCAGCCCGCCGACGCAACCCAAAGTCCGCCAACGCCTCAGCCAACTTGTGCACGGACGGCTCCGGAGCCATGACATCGACCCGCAGCCCATGCTCCTCAGCGGTCTTCGCCGTGGCAGGCCCAATACACGCGATCACCGTCACGTTATGAGGCTTACCGGCGATACCCACCAGATTCCGCACAGTCGAAGACGACGTGAAGAGAACGGCATCGAAGCCACCCCCCTTGATCGCCTCCCGGGTCTCCTGAGGCGGCGGCGAAGCACGCACAGTCCGGTAAGCCGTAACGTCATCAACCTCCCACCCCAGCTCGATCAGCCCCGCCACCAACGTCTCGGTGGCGATATCGGCCCGAGGCAGAAAAACACGGTCGATCGGATCGAAAACCGGATCATAGGGAGGCCAGTCGTCCAGCAACCCAGCAGCGGACTGCTCCCCACTGGGCACCAGATCAGGCTTCACCCCAAAGGCAACCAACGCCTTGGCGGTCTGCTCACCCACAGCAGCAACCTTGATCCCGGCAAAAGCACGAGCATCAAGCCCGTACTCCTCGAACTTCTCCCGAACAGCCTTCACCGCATTGACCGAAGTGAAAGCGATCCACTCGTACCGCCCCGTCACGAGCCCCTTGACGGCCCGCTCCATCTGCTGAGGCGTCCGAGGCGGCTCGACAGCGATGGTCGGCACCTCGTGCGGCACAGCGCCGTACGACCGCAACTGGTCGGAGAGCGTCGCCGACTGCTCCTTCGTACGCGGCACCAGAACCCGCCACCCGAACAGCGGCTTGTTCTCGAACCACGACAACTGCTCACGCTGAGCAGCGGCGGACCGCTCGCCGACCACGGCTATCACCGGCCGGCCCCCATCCGGGGACGGCAGCACCTTGCCCTGCTTGAACGTCTGGGCGATGGTCCCCAGAGTCGCGGACCAGGTCCGCTGCCGAGTAGTAGTACCGGCCACGGTCACAGTCAACGGCGTATCAGGCTTACGCCCAGCCGCGACCAGCTCACCGGCCGCCGAAGCAACCGAGTCCAAAGTCGTCGAGACGACAACGGTCCCGTCGGACGCCCCGACCTCGGTCCAGCACCGGTCGGAAGCGGTCCGGGCGTCCACGAACCGGACGTCCGCGCCCTGCGCGTCCCGCAGCGGAACACCCGCGTACGCGGGCACGCCCACGGCGGCCGCGACACCCGGGACCACCTCGAACGGAACTCCCGCGCGGGCGCACGCGAGCATCTCCTCGGCGGCGTACGCGTCGAGCCCGGGATCCCCGGACACCGCACGCACGACCCGCCTGCCGCCCCGCGCGGCCTCCATGACAAGATGTGCGGCATCCCGCACAGCGGGTACACCAGCGGTCGTTGACGCGCCGTCAACAACCGCTAGTTGAGGCGTGCCTGTGCCTGGATACGTGCTGCCAATAGGCGTGTCCAATTCGGTGTTGAGTACGGCGACGCCTTGTCTGGTGTGCGCGCGTACGACGTCGAGCACCTCGTGCTCGGCGACCAGTACGTCCGCGTTCGCCAGCGCCTCGACGGCGCGCAGGGTCAGCAGTCCCGGATCCCCGGGTCCGGCACCAAGAAAGGTGACGTGCCCGTGGTCCGGACCGGCGGGAAGGGTGGTGGGGCTCACTGTGCTCGCTCCCCCATCAGACCGGCCGCGCCCTTGGCAAGCATCTCGGCTGCGAGTTCACGGCCGAGCGCCATTGCTTGGTCGTACGTCTCGGGCACGGGACCGGTGGTGGACAGCTGCACCAACGTCGAGCCGTCGGTCGTGCCGACGACGCCACGCAGGCGCATCTCCTTGACAATCTGCCCGTCGGCCAGCAGGTCGGCCAGCGCGCCCACAGGGGCGCTGCAACCGGCCTCCAGGGCGGCGAGCAGTGACCGTTCGGCGGTCACGGCGGCCCGAGTGTACGGGTCGTCGAGCTCGCCGAGTGCCGCGATCAGGTCGGAGTCGTGGGAGGTGTTCCCCGCTCTGCACTCGATCGCCAGGGCCCCTTGGCCAGGGGCAGGCAGAACCATGTCGACCGACAGGAAGTCGGTCACTTCGTCGGCGCGCCCGATGCGGTTGAGCCCGGCCGCGGCCAGGACGACGGCATCCAGCTCACCACTTCTCACGAACCCGATCCGGGTGTCGACGTTCCCCCGGACCGGTACGACCTCGACGCTCAGCCCATGGGCACGCGCGTACGCGTTCAGCTGGGCCGTGCGCCGAGTCGAACCCGTCCCGATCCGCGCACCGCGCGGCAGGTCGGTAAATTTCAGCTCCTCGCGCGCCACCAGTACGTCACGCGGATCCTCGCGCTCCGGTACGGCAGCCAGCACCAGGTCGTCGGGCTGCTCGGTCGGCAGGTCCTTCAGCGAGTGCACCGCGAAGTCGACCTCACCCCGCAGCAGCGCGTCCCGCAGGGCGGTCACGAAGACGCCGGTGCCGCCGATCTGGGCGAGGTCCTCGCGGGACACGTCGCCGTACGTCGTGATCTCGACGAGCTCGACGGGGCGTCCGGTCAGCCGGTGCACGGCGTCCGCGACCTGCCCGGACTGGGCCAGGGCGAGTTGACTTCGCCTGGTCCCCAGTCTCAGCGCCCCTTGTACTGGCTCACTCATGCTCGCCCTCGGTTCTCGGCGTCTGTCTCGGTATTCTCGTCCGCCCGGGACACGGAGGCGACCGTCTCCTGGTCGAGGTCGAACAGGGTGCGCAGCGCGTCCGCGTACCCGGCGCCGCCGGGCTCGGCCGCGAGCTGCTTGACCCGTACGGTCGGCGCGTGCAGCAGTTTGTCGACCACACGCTTCACGGTCTGGGTGATCTCGGCCCGGTGCTTCTCGTCGAGCCCGGGCAGCCGCCCGTCGAGCCGGGCGATCTCACCGGCGACGACATCGGCGGCCATGGCGCGCAGCGCGACGACGGTGGGCGTGATGTGCGCGGCCCGCTGGGCCGCGCCGAAGGCCGCGACCTCGTCGGCGACGATCCGCCGGACCTGGTCGACGTCGGCCGCCATCGGCGCGTCGGCGGAGGCCTCGGCCAGCGACTCGATGTCCACGAGCCGCACCCCGGCCAGCCGGTGCACGGCGGCGTCGATGTCGCGAGGCATGGCGAGGTCGAGGAGGAACAGCACGGGAGCGGGCAGCGGCACACCGGCCACGATCTCGGGCCGCCGCCGCTCGGGAATCCGCCCGACGGTCGCCGCGGTGCGCGCGAGCGCGGCGATCAGCTCACGGTCGTCGTCGGGCGTACGACGAGCGGCGTCCCGCCGGTCGACGGTCCCGTTGTCCACCCAGGCCGCGTGCTGCTCCAGCGTCGCGGCGTCCATCCCGGCGACGGCGGCCTCACCCATCACCGAGAACCCGGCCGACTCCTGCACGGCCTGCCCGGCCTGCGCGGCGGACAGATCGAGCGGGCACCCGTCGTCGGTGCCGATGCTGGTGGGCGGCAGCGCCGTCCGTACGTCACTCGTCATGGTCGTACGAGGGGACAGTCCGGCCTCGTCGTCCGCCGGCACCCGGCCCTCGACGGCCGCCGCGATGGTCTCGGCGCCGAGGACGACCCCCGTCGCGCCGGTACAGGAAACGGCTATATCGGCACGTGTCAGCTCGAACGGCACCGACTCCATCGGAACCGCGCGGGCGAACACCTCCCCGTGTTCGCCGCTGTTCTCGTTGATGATCTCGGCGAGCCGCTCGGCACGCTCTGAAGTCCGGTTGGCGACGACGATCTCGGCGACCCCGAGCCGCGCGAGCGTGGCGGCGGCCAGGGAGGACATGGACCCGGCCCCGATGACCAGGGCCTTCTTGCCCAGGGCCCAGGACTCCACCGAGACCCCGGCGCCCCGCACACCGGCCAGCTGCTGGAGCCCGAAGGTGACCAGGGACTGTCCGGCGCGGTCGATCCCGGTCTCGGAGTGGGCGCGCTTGCCGACGCGCAGGCCCTGCTGGAACAGGTCGTTCAGCAGCCGCCCGGCGGAGTGCAGCTCCTGCGCGAGCGCGAGCGAGTCCTTGATCTGCCCGATGACCTGGCCCTCGCCGACGACCATGGAGTCGAGCCCACAGGCGACGGAGAACAGGTGGTGGACGGCCCGGTCCTCGTAGTGCACGTACAGATACGGGGTGAGTTCGTCCAAGCCCACCCCGCTGTGCTGGGCGAGCAGCGTGGACAGCTCGGCGACACCCGCGTGGAACTTGTCCACGTCCGCGTACAGCTCGATGCGGTTGCAGGTGGCGAGCACCGCGGCCTCGGCGGCCGGCTCGGCGGCGACGGTGTCCTGAAGCAACTTGATCTGCGCGTCCTGGGACAGCGCGGCGCGCTCCAGAACGCTCACAGGAGCGCTGCGGTGACTCAGCCCGACGACGAGAAGACTCATGCCGGCATCACGGCGGGAACGTCCCCGTCAGTCCCTTTGCCACGACCGCTGCCGTCACCGCTGTCTCCGTCGCTGCCGGCCTGGCCCTTGGCCGCGACGACCGCCGGAGCGGAGTCGGCGGCAGCGGCGAGGGCATCGGCTTCCTCACCGGCCTTGCGCTGCTCGTGGAAAGCCAGGATCTGCAGCTCGATCGAGAGATCGACCTTGCGTACGTCGACACCGTCCGGAACGGTCAGCACGGTGGGCGCGAAGTTCAGAATGGACGTGACCCCGGCGGCGACAAGCCGATCACACACGGGCTGAGCGGCACCGGCGGGGGTGGCGATAACGCCAATGGACACGCCGTTGTCCGCGATGATCCTTTCCAGATCATCCGAGTGCTGCACCGGAATACCCGCGACGGGCTTTCCCGCCATCGCGGGATCGGCGTCGATCAACGCGGCCACCCGGAATCCACGGGAGGCGAAGCCGCCGTAGTTCGCGAGGGCGGCGCCGAGATTACCGATACCGACGATCACTACCGGCCAGTCCTGGGTCAGCCCCAGCTCACGCGAGATCTGATAGACGAGATACTCGACGTCGTACCCCACACCACGCGTCCCATAGGAGCCGAGGTAGGAGAAGTCCTTGCGCAGCTTCGCGGAGTTCACGCCCGCGGCGGCGGCCAGTTCCTCGGAGGAGACCGTGGGTACCGAGCGCTCCGACAGCCCGGTCAGGGCACGCAGATACAGCGGAAGCCTGGCGACGGTGGCCTCGGGAATCCCTCGGCTGCGGGTCGCCGGTCGGTGAGTTCGGCCAGTTGCCACGGTGCTCCTGCGGGTAGCGCGGGGCTGCAGGCGGTCACACGTACCTAGACCGCCCCGTCGAATGCAGGCTATGTCTTTGTGAACGCGTGCACAAAGATGGTGTCCGATTTGCCCGGCCAACGTGACCGGGGTCACGCACCCCCGGCGCACGCGTATGGAACCGGCGCACAAGCACCGCCGTCCCTCGCCGTCACAGGCACCGTTCGGGGGCAAAACCGCACACACTCCTCATGAATCCCGCCCCCGAGATCTGAACCGCCCTCGATCCTAAGCGACTTTCCGGACCACCTGGACTGCTCGGTCAGTACTTGGTCAGAACTCGACCACTCGGCAATCGACCGGGAATCTATGTGAGGGCTTTGCGAAGACGTTCTTCGTTGACACGCCAGAAGGTGTGCTGGGCCCCGTCGATGAGCACCACGGGGATCTGTTCCCAGTACTGACGGTGGAGTTCCTCGTCCTGAGTGATGTCCTTCTGCTCCCAGGGGACCCCAAGATCGGCACACACCTTCTCGACAACTCCCTGTGCGTCATCACACAAATGACACCCGGGCTTCCGGATGAGAGTGACGAGTCGAGGCTGCTGGGACTCGGGGGAAGCGGACGACTCACTGCGCCGAAAGAGGGGACTCATGAACCCATTGTCCCGCTTGTTTAACTGCGCGGTCGCGGAGAGTTCACAGCCTCCAAACCTCGCGACTCCGGAAGCACCGAACAAACTGGCTATGCTCACGCCATGGCCGCTCTCGGATGGCTCACTCCCCGTAGGCGCTCCGCCACCGCGCGGAGCGTGTTGGCAGGCGAGGCCTCGGCGGAGGCAGCGCGCAAATCCTCCCAGGAGCTGGAGGAACTCACTCCTGCCCCGGCCCCGCCGGGCACCGAGGAGGAGCCGGCGTTCCCGGTCCTCGGCGACGACAGGGCCGCCGCCTTCTTCGACCTCGACAACACGGTCATGCAAGGCGCCGCGATCTTCCACTTCGGCCGGGGCCTCTACAAGCGGAAGTTCTTCGAGACCCGCGACCTCTACCGATTCGCCTGGCAGCAGGCGTGGTTCAGGCTGGCCGGCGTAGAAGACCCGGAGCACATGCAGGACGCACGGGACTCAGCTCTCTCGATCGTCAAGGGCCACAGGGTCGCCGAACTGATGTCGATCGGCGAGGAGATCTACGACGAGTACATGGCCGAACGCATCTGGCCGGGCACCCGAGCCCTGGCGCAGGCGCACCTGGACGCGGGCCAGAAGGTCTGGCTGGTAACAGCAGCCCCGGTCGAAATCGCGACAGTGATCGCCCGCCGCCTGGGCCTGACGGGCGCGCTGGGCACGGTCGCGGAGTCGGTGGACGGCGTATACACGGGCAAGCTGGTGGGAGAACCCCTGCACGGCCCGGCAAAAGCGGAAGCGGTCCGCGCCCTGTCGACGGCGGAGGGCCTGGACCTGTCCCGCTGCGCGGCATACAGCGACTCGCACAACGACATCCCGATGCTGTCCCTGGTGGGCCACCCCTACGCGATCAACCCGGACGCCAAACTCCGCAAACACGCCCGCCAACTGGACTGGCGCCTACGGGACTACCGCACGGGCCGCAAGGCGGCAAAGGTAGGAATCCCGGCGGCGGCCGGAGTAGGCGCAGTAGCGGGCGGCACGGCAGCGGCAATCGCGTTGCACCGCCGCCGCCGCTGACCACCCACTACGGCCCTCGACGGGCTTTGTCCTCAAACGCCGGACGGGCTGGATCTTCCAGCCCGTCCGGCGTTTGAGGACGAGCGCGTTCAGCGCGACAAGGGGGGTCTGGGGGCGCAGCCCCCAGGGATGGGAACGGGTAGGGGCGGCGGGGGCGAAAACAGGTATTCGGGCCGTCGTACCCACGTACCCCCGCCCCCACCCCCACGGCACCCACAACACGCCCCAAGCACACCTCAACTCGGCCGAATCCGATCAACAACCGCTCACACTGCGCCACTTGAACGGGCGCCAATAGGTAACAGAAGCGACGTAATCGATGATTTGAGCAACCGGGTGTAGCAGTGCCTGTACGAAGCGTTATTCTCCTCAGACGCAAACCGGTACCCCTCCGTCGCTACGACGGGTGAACGGTCCCGCACTGCACGTGATGGAAGCTCTGCCTCTGGGAGTCCCGTGTACCCACACGTCGGGGTTGACGCCTCGGGCCTGGCTACGCTGCGCGCAACGGTCCTAGACCTGTTGCGCGGCTTCGTCCCCACCGCGTACGCCGCACCCGCATTCGCCACCGCCGCACCACTCGGCCCGTGCTACGCCCTGGCCGACGGCACCGCCGCGGTCGGCAGACGAGGCCGCGCGGCCGGCGCCGGCGCCGCCACCGCGCGACGCCCCGCCGCCGACAGCGACAGCGCCCGCATGATGGACCTTGTCGAACGCGCCCAGGCCGGCGAGGCCGACGCCTTCGGCCGCCTCTACGACCAGTACAGCGACACTGTGTACCGGTACATCTACTACCGCGTGGGAGGAAAGGCCACCGCCGAGGACCTGACAAGCGAGACGTTCCTGCGCGCCCTGCGCCGCATCGGGACCTTCACCTATCAGGGCCGCGACTTCGGCGCCTGGCTCGTCACCATCGCCCGCAACCTCGTCGCCGACCACTTCAAGTCCAGCCGCTTCCGGCTCGAAGTGACCACCGGCGAGATGCTGGACGCCAACGAGGTCGAGCGCTCACCGGAGGACTCCGTCCTGGAGTCCCTCTCGAACGCCGCTCTCCTCGACGCCGTACGACGCCTCAACCCCCAGCAGCAGGAGTGCGTGACGCTGCGCTTCCTCCAGGGGCTGTCCGTCGCCGAGACCGCCCGCGTCATGGGCAAGAACGAGGGCGCGATCAAGACCCTCCAGTACCGCGCCGTCCGCACCCTCGCCCGGCTCCTCCCGGAAGACGCGCGCTGAAGGGCCGTACGAAACACCCCGCGCACGCCCGCACCACCCCCGAGCCGGAAGAAGCGACCCGGCACCCCACGCACCCCACCCCGCTCCCCACGGTCCACCGGGCTTTCGCACACCCACCGACCGCACCCTCAGCGACCGCCAACTCACCTTCCGTGAAAGTCCGTTGAGTTCGCGGTCCGATCATCCGCCGTCCGTAACCCAAGTGCCGCGCCACTCGTTGTGCGGGATACAGGCTCCCTGTGGTCACTCCCTGGCCGTCTCCGATCACTCGATCGTGTGGATGCGGTCAGGGGCGTGCAACCCTCAGGACCCCCTGGGGAGTCGACCGTCATGACGAGAGGAGGTGCCGCCAGTGATCGCGAACGTTTCGGCGCACCGGCGGGCGAACGCCTTCGCCCAGGCCCTGGAGGAGCTGTCCGACCGGGACTCGGCGGCAGAGCAGCCCGACGGACCGGCACCGGACCCTGACCCGGAGCCGTCCCCGGCAGCCGAGGAACGGACGGACCCCCGGGCGGACCACAGGGCGGAACGCACCGAACCGAACCGACTGGTGGCCCTCGCGACCGGTCTCGGCGAGCTGCCGAAGCCGGTGCTCGACCCCGCGGTCAAGGTCGTCCACCGGGCCCAGTTGGTGGCCGCGATGGAGGCCATGCTGCGGGACGGCACGGTGCCGGGAGGCGAAGCGGCGGACCCTTTGGTGCCCGAGCAGCGCTCCCGGGCCAGGGGCGCGCACCGGGCGAGCGGGCTGGGGAAGTTGCGACCGCGTTCACGGCTGACGAAGGGTCTCGCCGCGGGCGGGCTCAGCGTGGGCGTGGCCGCGGGAGCCTTCGGCGGCGTCGCCGCTGCCAGTTCCGACGCCCTGCCCGGTGATTCGCTGTACGGCCTGAAGCGCGGCATCGAGGACATCAAGCTCAACTACCTGGCCGACGGCGACAGCGAACGCGGCAATGTCTACCTCGACCAGGCCTCGACGAGGCTCAGCGAGGCCCGCAGGCTCATGGAGCGCGACCGCGCCGGACAGCTCGACCACGAGTCGCTCGGCGAGATCCGCCGTGCCCTGTCCGGCATGCGGCACGACGCATCGGAGGGCCACCGCCTGCTGCACGAGGCATATCAGCGAGACCCCGATTCCCTGGGCCCCATCCAGGCACTCGACGCCTTCTCCCGCTCCCACCGCGAAGCCTGGGGCGCCCTGCGCGACCGCCTCCCGGTCCAGCTCGGGGACGTGAGCCAGGAGGTCTCGTCGGTCTTCGACGCCATAGACCAAGAGGTCGCCCCCCTCCAGTCCCTGCTCCCGAAGCCCCCCGCCAAGAGCGGTCCGGGCGGCGGCGGTGCGGGCGGAGGCCAACGGCAGGGCACCGGACCGGAGTCGGGCACGAGTTCGTCCGGCGCCGACAGGTCGGCCGCCCCCAGCGACACCGGCGGCGACTCCACCGAGGGGCGCGAGTCCAGCAGCGGCAACCCCAAACCGTCCACCTCCGACACCGTCGACGACGGCCTGCTCGGCGGCAACACCGGCGGCCTCCTCGACCCACCCGAGGACAGCGGCACGGCATCCCCGTCGACAACGCCCCCGTCAGCCACCGAACCGGACGTCACCCTGCCCCCGCTCCTCCCGGGCCTGCTGCCCGGCCTGGGCATCGACAGCGAGGACGCGAGCTAGAGCAGTAGGCAGTACGACAGTTGGGGGCGCCCTTCGCAGGAAGGGCGCCCCCAACGACGTACAAGCGCCGGCCGAAGACGAACCGGCGTCAGAAGAACACAGACCGCCGCTCCACCAGCAACTTGTACAGCGTGTGCTGGATCTGTTCTCTGACCTGGTCCGTCAGGTTGAACATCAGCATCGGGTCCTCGGCCGCCTCCGGTGGATAGCCGTCCGTGGGGATCGGCTCGCCGAACTGGATCGTCCACTTCGTGGGGAGCGGGAGTGCGCCCAGTGGGCCCAGCCACGGGAACGTCGGAGTGATCGGGAAGTACGGGAAACCGAGCACCCGGGCCAGCGTCTTGGCGTTGCCGATCATCGGGTAGATCTCCTCCGCCCCGACGATCGAGCACGGGATGATCGGCGCACCCTGCCGCAGCGCCGTCGACACGAAGCCGCCACGCCCGAAGCGCTGCAGCTTGTACCGCTCGCTGAACGGCTTGCCGATGCCCTTGAAGCCCTCCGGCATCACACCCACGAGTTCGCCGCGCTCCAGGAGCCGTTCGGCGTCCTCGGCGCAGGCCAGGGTGTGACCGGCCTTGCGGGCCAGCTCGTTGACCACCGGCAGCATGAAGACCAGGTCCGCCGCGAGAAGCCGCAGATGCCGGCCCGCCGGATGGTTGTCGTGCACGGCGACCTGCATCATCACGCCGTCCAGCGGCAGCGTCCCGGAGTGGTTGGCGACGATCAGGGCGCCGCCGTCGGTCGGGATGTTCTCGATGCCCTTGACCTCGACCCGGAAGTACTTCTCGTACAGCGGGCGCACCAGCGACATCAGGACCTGGTCGGTGAGTTCGGCGTCGTAGCCGAAGTCGTCGACCTCGTAGTCCCCGGTGAGCCGGCGCCGCAGGAAGGACAGACCGCCCGCGACCCGCCGCTCCAGACCACCGACGACACCGCCGTGCGGGGAGGTCGACGGAGACGGCTGCTGCCCGGACTGTTCCTTGGGCGGCTGGGACGGCTGTTGCTCTCGTGTCACACGAACATCATCCTGCGGGCGCGCCAGTCCCGGCAGGGGCTGGACCTCACGTACTACCGCCGATTCGCCCTTGCGCCGGCTGCTCCCCGAGCCCCGGCGGCGCGACGGCCGCGGGGAGGTGCCCGCGCGGGACCTGTCGTCGTCGAACGGAATGACCTTGGCATCCGCCATCGTTGATGCGCTCCTCGGTTGGCGCTCTGCGTCGGTTGACCCTCAGGCCGTCTCCGTCAGGTCGCTGTCGTGGGTGTCACGGCTGTCGTGACCGGGGTACCGCCACCGCCCGGGAAGGGTACGAAGGGCAGTGCCGCGATCCGGTCGACGGCCCCCGCGAGGGCCTCCGGCGGCAGCAGACCGGGACCGCGGACACGCGCGAAGTCCGTGAACGTCTCGGCGGTCGTGAACTTCGGCCGGTAGCCCAGCGTCTCGCGCATCTGGTTCGTCGCCACGACCCTGCCGTGCGTGAGCAGCCGGATCTGCTCGGGCGAGAAGTCCGTGATGCCCAGCGTACGCACCAGCGAGCCGGCCCAGGTGACGGCGGGCAGCAGCAACGGCACGGTGGGTCGGCCGAGCCGCCGCGAACACTGCGACAGCAACAGCACCCCGTCGCCGGCGATGTTGAACGTGCCGCTGTTGAGCGTTCCGCGTGCCGGGTCGTGCGAGGCGATGCGCAGGACCTCGATCACGTCGTCCTCGTGCACGAACTGGAGCCGGGGGTCGTAGCCGAACACGGTCGGCAGGACCGGCAGCCCGAAGTACTGGGCGAGCGGCGAGTCCGCGGTCGGCCCCAGGATGTTGGCGAAGCGCAGCACACACACGGCGACGTCGGGCCGCCGCCGCGCGAACCCGCGCACATACCCCTCGACCTCCACCGCGTCCTTGGCGAAGCCGCCGCTGGGCAGCGACTTGGGCGGGGTGGTCTCGGTGAAGACGGCCGGGTCACGAGGAGCGGACCCATACACATTCGTACTGGACTTCACGACCAGCCGCTTGACGGTCGGCGACTTCTGGCAGGCGCCCAACAGCTGCATCGTGCCGATGACGTTGGTCTCCTTGACCGTGGCCCGGCTGACGCTGCCCAGCGCGATACCCGTGACGTCCATGTGGACGACCGTGTCGGCGTTCGTCTCGGCGAGCACACGCGCGATGGTGGGCTGCCGGATGTCGGCCTGGATGAAGTCCGCGCCGCCCAGGTGGTGCTCGGGCGGAACCGCGTCCACCGCGATGACCCGGTCGACCTGCGGGTCACGCTGGATCCGTCGTACGAACCGGCCCCCCAGCTGACGGGCCACTCCGGTCACAAGCACGACCTTGCCCAAGATCAGCGCCTTCCTTCGGTGTGTGAAGCCCAACCTAGCGGGTTGTTGTTGCGCTGTGATGACCGCCGGATGCATGAAGTCACTGTGGCCCCCCACCGAATACCGGTGGAGGGCCACAGCAAGCAGTGCCTTGCAGCTACTACTTCTACTTCTTGTTGCGACGCTGAACACGCGTGCGCTTAAGCAGCTTGCGGTGCTTCTTCTTAGCCATCCGCTTGCGCCGCTTCTTGATAACAGAGCCCACGACTACCCTCGCTCACTTCTCATCACTCGGCGTTGGGCGCCATGGGCCCATACGACCTACAAGGGGCCAGCCTACCCGTCCGAGCGCTGAGGTCGTAATCGAGGACAACCGAGGAGTTCAGGGAGGGACCCGAGGGTCCCCATCCACGCCCCCCTCGACCGCCGTCAGGCTGTCTCCACCCCCACATAGCTCTCGCGGAGGTACTCGTGAACCGCTTGCTCGGGGACACGGAAGGACCGCCCCACCCGAATCGCGGGCAGATGACCGCTGTGCACCAACCGGTACACGGTCATCTTCGACACTCGCATCACCGAGGCGACTTCCGCCACGGTAAGGAACTGAACCTCGTTCAGAGGCCTCTCGCCAGCTGCAGCCATGACACACCTGAACCTTCCGCACTCGACCCGGCCACCGGCTTCCCCTTCCGGTGACTCTTCGTCGCTGCGTGCTCACTCCCCAATGTAGGGGCGGGTGATGCGAGTGGGGAAGAGGTGCACCCATCGGCGGCCTACTGTGACAGACACGCTCGATTGAGTACGTAGCGGGTAATCGGCCGGTAGTAATCAGACCGCACAGCGTCATCAAGTGGAACGACGACGGACACGGATCCCTCCGCCTCCCCCACGAAGAGCGCGGGGTCGTCCGTATCGGCCAGCCCAATGGCCTCGAACCCCAGCTGACCTGCACCGCAGACCCACCCGTGGTCCCCGATCACGAGCTCCGGCAGCACCCCGCCGACGTCGGCAACAGCACCCAGAACGGTCCGAACCGGGAGGGGGGAGTGCGTGTGTGCGCCCGGCTCACGCCCGGCGGCCAGGAGGCCCGGTTCACGGACGAGCGCGACTCCTCGTACGTAGTCAAGGTTGTACGTGCGTAGACCGAACCGGGTCGTTATGTCGACAGAGCTACCCTGCGCGGGGGTGAGAACGGCACACCCCGCCGCCGACAGGGCGTCCGCGAGAGCGGCGTAGAAACCGAGCAGTCGATGCGGGTGACCGGTACCCAGGAGTACCGGCGCCTTACTCCGAGCGACTGCGGAGAGCCGCTCAGCGAAGGCATCAAGGGCCGCGAGCGTCCGCTCCGGGTCGATCACATCACACCCGGCAGTGCACTGCGGATCGGCCGAGACCCCACACTTGTCGGCCATCAACCCGACCAGATCCCGCTGCCGCCAGGTCCACTCGGGATCGAGCCCGATCAGCACCCGAGGATCCCGGGCAGCAAAAAGCCGATAATTCCGCAGACTCTCCTCCCGAGAGGTGGCCACGGGCCCAGCAATCCGAGCAGCCAACAGATGGGCCCGCAGGGCCCCCACACTCAACACGCGAGTGATGCTGCCGGACTCCCCTCACCCTCACCCCGAAAACCCCAAAAACACCCCACAGTTGGCGCAACGGGACAGGAACGGGACCCCAATTCAGTGGGGGTCGCGTTTCCCGCCCACCCACCCGTTTACTGCCAACCGATCAGCGGGGGTCGAGGGCATCTCAAGCACCGGGGTTGGCATTTCAGCCCACCCACCCCCGCCGCACTTCAGCACAGGCCTGGGCATTCCAGCCCGTCCGGGGCTTGAGGACGAGCGCGTTCAGCACGACTTCCCACCCACCCGCTGCACCACCCACCAGCCCGTCCGGCGCTTGAGGACGAGGCCGTTCAGCGCGACTTTCCCACCCACCCGCCGCACCACCCTCCAGCCCGTCCGGCGCTTGAGGACGAGGCCGTTCAGGCCGACAAGCTGGGGTCTGGGGGCGCAGCCCCCAGGAACGGGATGGGACGGGTAGGGGCGGCGGGGGCGAGAAAAACCCGACCTAGGCCAACAACCCCCGCAACGGAAAAACCGCCCGCCGCGCAGCGATGACCGCCTGGTCAAGACGGTCGGCGGGGTCATACCCCGACTCCCAGTCCGCGTAGGCCACCGGCCACCGCCCATCAGTCATCCGAGCCGGCGCCAACTGCCGAGTACGAGCGAAAACCTCCTGCCGCCACCCCTCCGGAATCACAGCCCCAGGCTCAACAGCCCGCCCCGCCGCAATAGCCACAAGATGCGTCCAGGACCGCGGCACAACCTCAACCACCGCGTATCCCCCACCCCCCAACGCAACCCACTTCCCACCCGCGTACTCATGCGCAAGCTCATGACAGGCAACCTGCACAGCCCGCTGCGCATCCAACGACACGGCAAGATGAGCAAGCGGATCCTCAAAATGCGTATCGGCCCCATGCTGAGTGACCAGCACCTGCGGCCGAAAATCCGCGATCAGCTCAGGCACAACAGCGTGAAACGCCCGCAACCACCCGGCATCCCCGGTCCCCGCCGGCAACGCCACATTGACGGCACTCCCCTCCGCAGCCCCAGCCGCCCCCGTCTCCTCAGGCCACCCGGTCTGCGGAAACAACGTACGCGGATGCTCATGCAGCGAGATCGTCAGAACCCGCGGATCCTCCCAGAACGCGGCCTGAACCCCGTCCCCGTGATGCACGTCCACATCCACATAGGCGACCCGCTCGGCCCCCAGCTCAAGCAACCGGGCAATGGCCAACGAGGCGTCGTTGTAAATACAGAACCCGGAAGCAGCCCCCGGCATCGCATGATGCAACCCACCCGCGAAGTTCACACCATGCAGAGCCTCCCCACCCCACACAGCCTCCGCGGCCCCCACAGACTGCCCCGCGATCAACGCGGACACCTCATGCATGCCGACAAAAGCAGGATCATCAACGGTCCCGAGCCCGTACGCCGAGTCAGCCGCCCCCGGATCAACCGAAGCCGCCTTCACCGCCTCGATGTAGTCCTCACGGTGCACAAGCCGCAGCGTCGACTCCCCGGCCGGCTTCGCCGAGACGACCTCCACATCCCGGTCGAGCCCAAAGGCATCGACAAGTCGCCGGGTCAGGGCGAGCCGAACCGGATCCATCGGATGGTCCGGCCCGAAGTCATACCCCGTTACTGCCTCGTCCCACATCAGCTGTGCGCGCCCGCTCATGCCCGTCACCGTATCTGGCTGGTCCAGGATCGAACGACCCCGCATACCTCAACGTCACCAGGACCAACACCATCGGTACGAGCATCGCCCCCCGGTAGCTCCACAGATCACCCAGAGCCCCCACCAGAGGCGAACCGATCAAGAACCCGACGTAGTTGAAGATGTTGAGCCGGGCAACAGCGGCATCCGAGGCCCCCGGGAACAACCGCCCGGCGGCGGCGAAGGTCTGCGGCACGATCACACACAGCCCGAACCCCAGCAAGGTGAACCCGAGCATCCCCACCCAGGCCCCCGGCGCCGCAGCCACGACACCGAACCCGAGCGCAGCCACAAGCGCCCCCGCCCGTACGACGGCCACGGCCCCGAACCTCCGCACCCCGAGGTCCCCGATGGCCCGCCCGACAAGCGTGGTGACCATGTACACGTTGTACGGCACCGTGGCGAGCTGCTCGGAACTTCCGAGCACGTCCTGCAGATACTTCGCACTCCAGTTGGAGACGGTCGAGTCCCCGATATAGGCGAAGGTCATCACCAGACACAGCGGCAACAACATCTTGAAGACGATGCCACCGGAAGCACCCGCGTCCCCCGCCCCACCCGGACCCACGTCCTCCTTCGCCTCACCGGCATCGACATACCACCGGCTCCCGACCAGCACGACCGGCAACAGCACAACCACAACAGGCAGGTAGGACACAAAAAGATCGAGATGCCAGTGCGCGCCGACCCAGGCCAGCGACGCGCCCAAGATCCCACCGAGGCTGTACACGGCATGGAACCCGAGCATGATGCTGCGCCCGTACGCCCGCTGCAGACTCACCCCGAGCATGTTCATCGACGCGTCGAGCGCACCGACCGCCAGCCCGAACACCCCCAGCGCCACAGCGACTTCGGCCACATGGTCACCGGCGCCGACAGCGAGCAGCGCCAGCAGTACGACGGGCTGCGACCACCGCAGTACGAGGCTGGGCGGCACCCGCTTGACCAGGTGCTCGGTGCAGACACTGCCGACTCCGGCCAGCACCGGCACGGCGGCCAGGAAGGCGGGCAGCAGCGCGTCGGATATCCCGTACCGGTCCTGGATGGCGGGGATACGCGTCACGAGCAGCGCAAAGGCGACGCCCTGGGCGAAGAAGCTGAACGCCAGCGAGGCTCTACCGCGCCGCAGCACATCTGTCATGGCCGCGAGCGTAGGGCCCAGGCCTACCCGTGGGTAGATGAATCAGAAGATGAATTTTCCTCATCTTCGACAACTTCGACGCGACCCATCAGCAGCTCACCCAACTCCTCCATGCCGCCGAAGAGTCGAGTGGCCCCGACCAGCCGCTCGGCAGGGGTCATCGCGGTGAACCCGAGCACATCCATCCCAGCGGCAACAGCGGCCTGCACCCCCAGCGGACTGTCCTCCACCACCACACACCGCCCCGCCTCCACCCCCATACGCTCCGCCGCATAGAGGAACAGATCGGGCGCCGGTTTCCCCCGCCCCACGTCCTGCGCACTGAAGACCCGCCCACCCTCGAACCACCGCTCAAGCCCGGCGGCCCGATGCCCGACCCGAATCCGCTCATGGCTCCCGGAGGAAGCCACGCAGTACGGCACCCCGTCGGCCCTCAACTTCTCCAGTACGTCGACCACGCCGGCCACCGGCTCCAACTCCCGTTCGAAGGCGGCGAACACACGGGCATGAAAGACCTCGTCGAAGTCCCCCGGCAACCGCCGCCCACTCCGCTCCTCGACCAGATCGTGTACGCGGTGCATGGCGGAGCCCATGTAGTCGCGGATGGAGTCCTCGTACGAGGTCGGATGCCCCAGCTCGGTGAGATAGGCGGCGAGGAGCGTGTTGGAGATCGACTCACTGTCGACGAGCACACCGTCGTTGTCGAAGATGACGAGGTCATAGCGCATAGCAGAGACCCTAAATAACTCCGGAAACGCAGAAAACCCCCGCACTCGAAAGTGCGGGGGTTTTCTCAATATTTGTTCGGCGGTGTCCTACTCTCCCACAGGGTCCCCCCTGCAGTACCATCGGCGCTGTAAGGCTTAGCTTCCGGGTTCGGAATGTAACCGGGCGTTTCCCTCACGCTATGACCACCGAAACCCTAATGGTTTCGAGCGAACAAGCACACTTTTCTTTTGTGTGGTTCAAGCTCTAGCCGACAACTGTTCGTTGTCTCAGAACTAACACAGTGGACGCGAGCAACTGAGGACAAGCCCTCGGCCTATTAGTACCAGTCACCTCCACCCGTTACCGGGCTTCCAGATCTGGCCTATCAACCCAGTCGTCTACTGGGAGCCTTAACCCCTCAAAGGGGGTGGGAACACTCATCTCGAAGCAGGCTTCCCGCTTAGATGCTTTCAGCGGTTATCCCTCCCGAACGTAGCCAACCAGCCATGCCCTTGGCAGAACAACTGGCACACCAGAGGTTCGTCCGTCCCGGTCCTCTCGTACTAGGGACAGCCCTTCACAATGTTCCTGCGCGCGCAGCGGATAGGGACCGAACTGTCTCACGACGTTCTAAACCCAGCTCGCGTACCGCTTTAATGGGCGAACAGCCCAACCCTTGGGACCGACTCCAGCCCCAGGATGCGACGAGCCGACATCGAGGTGCCAAACCATCCCGTCGATATGGACTCTTGGGGAAGATCAGCCTGTTATCCCCGGGGTACCTTTTATCCGTTGAGCGACGGCGCTTCCACAAGCCACCGCCGGATCACTAGTCCCGACTTTCGTCCCTGCTCGACCCGTCGGTCTCACAGTCAAGCTCCCTTGTGCACTTACACTCAACACCTGATTGCCAACCAGGCTGAGGGAACCTTTGGGCGCCTCCGTTACTCTTTAGGAGGCAACCGCCCCAGTTAAACTACCCATCAGACACTGTCCCTGATCCGGATCACGGACCCAGGTTAGACATCCAGCACGACCAGACTGGTATTTCAACGACGACTCCACAGACACTGGCGTGCCCACTTCACAGTCTCCCAGCTATCCTACACAAGCCGAACCGAACACCAATATCAAACTATAGTAAAGGTCCCGGGGTCTTTCCGTCCTGCTGCGCGAAACGAGCATCTTTACTCGTAGTGCAATTTCACCGGGCCTATGGTTGAGACAGTCGAGAAGTCGTTACGCCATTCGTGCAGGTCGGAACTTACCCGACAAGGAATTTCGCTACCTTAGGATGGTTATAGTTACCACCGCCGTTTACTGGCGCTTAAGTTCTCAGCCTCGCCCAACCGAAGTTGGACTAACCGGTCCCCTTAACGTTCCAGCACCGGGCAGGCGTCAGTCCGTATACATCGCCTTACGGCTTCGCACGGACCTGTGTTTTTAGTAAACAGTCGCTTCTCGCTGGTCTCTGCGGCCACCCCCAGCTCATGAAGTACATTCAATCACCGGTGATGGCCCCCCTTCTCCCGAAGTTACGGGGGCATTTTGCCGAGTTCCTTAACCATAGTTCACCCGAACGCCTCGGTATTCTCTACCTGACCACCTGAGTCGGTTTAGGGTACGGGCCGCCATGAAACTCGCTAGAGGCTTTTCTCGACAGCATAGGATCATCCACTTCACCACAATCGGCTCGGCATCAGGTCTCAGACTATGTGAACGGCGGATTTGCCTACCGTTCGTCCTACACCCTTACCCCGGGACAACCACCGCCCGGGATGGACTACCTTCCTGCGTCACCCCATCACTCACCTACTACCACCTTGGGTCAGCGGCTCCACCACTTTCCTTTCCCCGAAGGGTCCGGAACGGCTTCACGGCTTTAGCATTAATGGGCTCGATGTTTGACGCTTCACAGCGGGTACCGGAATATCAACCGGTTATCCATCGACTACGCCTGTCGGCCTCGCCTTAGGTCCCGACTTACCCTGGGCAGATCAGCTTGACCCAGGAACCCTTAGTCAATCGGCGCACACGTTTCCCACGTGTGTATCGCTACTCATGCCTGCATTCTCACTCGTAAACCGTCCACGACTGGCTTCCGCCGCCGCTTCACCCGGCATACGACGCTCCCCTACCCATCCATACAGGCGTTGGCCCTGTTGTATGAATGACACGACTTCGGCGGTACGCTTGAGCCCCGCTACATTGTCGGCGCGGAATCACTAGACCAGTGAGCTATTACGCACTCTTTCAAGGGTGGCTGCTTCTAAGCCAACCTCCTGGTTGTCTCTGCGACTCCACATCCTTTCCCACTTAGCGTACGCTTAGGGGCCTTAGTCGATGCTCTGGGCTGTTTCCCTCTCGACCATGGAGCTTATCCCCCACAGTCTCACTGCCGCGCTCTCACTTACCGGCATTCGGAGTTTGGCTAAGGTCAGTAACCCGGTAGGGCCCATCGCCTATCCAGTGCTCTACCTCCGGCAAGAAACACACGACGCTGCACCTAAATGCATTTCGGGGAGAACCAGCTATCACGGAGTTTGATTGGCCTTTCACCCCTAACCACAGGTCATCCCCCAGGTTTTCAACCCTGGTGGGTTCGGTCCTCCACGAAGTCTTACCTCCGCTTCAACCTGCCCATGGCTAGATCACTCCGCTTCGGGTCTTGAGCGCGCTACTATACCGCCCTATTCGGACTCGCTTTCGCTACGGCTTCCCCACACGGGTTAACCTCGCAACACACCGCAAACTCGCAGGCTCATTCTTCAAAAGGCACGCAGTCACGAGATATGTGCAAGCACATATCCGACGCTCCCACGGCTTGTAGGCACACGGTTTCAGGTACTATTTCACTCCGCTCCCGCGGTACTTTTCACCATTCCCTCACGGTACTATCCGCTATCGGTCACCAGGGAATATTTAGGCTTAACGGGTGGTCCCGCCAGATTCACACGGGATTTCTCGGGCCCCGTGCTACTTGGGTGTCTCTCAAACGAGCCGTTGACGTTTCGACTACGGGGGTCTTACCCTCTACGCCGGACCTTTCGCATGTCCTTCGCCTACATCAACGGTTTCTGACTCGCCTCACAGCCGGCAGACTGTGAAAGAGAGATCCCACAACCCCGCACACGCAACCCCTGCCGGGTCTCACACGTATACGGTTTGGCCTCATCCGGTTTCGCTCGCCACTACTCCCGGAATCACGGTTGTTTTCTCTTCCTGCGGGTACTGAGATGTTTCACTTCCCCGCGTTCCCTCCACACACCCTATGTGTTCAGATGTGGGTGACAGCCCATGACGACTGCCGGGTTTCCCCATTCGGAAACCCCCGGATCAAAGCCTGGTTGACGACTCCCCGGGGACTATCGTGGCCTCCCACGTCCTTCATCGGTTCCTGGTGCCAAGGCATCCACCGTGCGCCCTTAAAAACTTGGCCACAGATGCTCGCGTCCACTGTGCAGTTCTCAAACAACGACCAACCACCCGTCACACACCACTACGTGATGTTTTACCGGGGTCGGCACTGAAGGCAGCCATACCGGCCGTACCCTCAGACACCCAACAGCGTGCCCGGCCCACTCGCCGCTTCCCTCATTCGTTCCACGCCCCGAAGGACAGTACTGGAAGGAGAAGACGATCAAGTGTGCCGAATAATCAACGTTCCACCCATGAGCAACCACCGCCGGACGTGTGCCGACGTAATGGCCCTGGACCACCAAGCGTGCTTGGCGGCCTAGATGCTCCTTAGAAAGGAGGTGATCCAGCCGCACCTTCCGGTACGGCTACCTTGTTACGACTTCGTCCCAATCGCCAGTCCCACCTTCGACAGCTCCCTCCCCGTGAGGGGTTGGGCCACCGGCTTCGGGTGTTACCGACTTTCGTGACGTGACGGGCGGTGTGTACAAGGCCCGGGAACGTATTCACCGCAGCAATGCTGATCTGCGATTACTAGCAACTCCGACTTCATGGGGTCGAGTTGCAGACCCCAATCCGAACTGAGACCGGCTTTTTGAGATTCGCTCCGCCTCACGGCATCGCAGCTCATTGTACCGGCCATTGTAGCACGTGTGCAGCCCAAGACATAAGGGGCATGATGACTTGACGTCGTCCCCACCTTCCTCCGAGTTGACCCCGGCAGTCTCCTGTGAGTCCCCACCACCCCCGAAGGAGCGTGCTGGCAACACAGAACAAGGGTTGCGCTCGTTGCGGGACTTAACCCAACATCTCACGACACGAGCTGACGACAGCCATGCACCACCTGTACACCGACCACAAGGGGGCTGACATCTCTGCCAGTTTCCGGTGTATGTCAAGCCTTGGTAAGGTTCTTCGCGTTGCGTCGAATTAAGCCACATGCTCCGCTGCTTGTGCGGGCCCCCGTCAATTCCTTTGAGTTTTAGCCTTGCGGCCGTACTCCCCAGGCGGGGAACTTAATGCGTTAGCTGCGGCACCGACGACGTGGAATGTCGCCAACACCTAGTTCCCACCGTTTACGGCGTGGACTACCAGGGTATCTAATCCTGTTCGCTCCCCACGCTTTCGCTCCTCAGCGTCAGTAATGGCCCAGAGATCCGCCTTCGCCACCGGTGTTCCTCCTGATATCTGCGCATTTCACCGCTACACCAGGAATTCCGATCTCCCCTACCACACTCTAGTCTGCCCGTATCGAATGCAGACCCGGGGTTAAGCCCCGGGCTTTCACATCCGACGCGACAGACCGCCTACGAGCTCTTTACGCCCAATAATTCCGGACAACGCTTGCGCCCTACGTATTACCGCGGCTGCTGGCACGTAGTTAGCCGGCGCTTCTTCTGCAGGTACCGTCACTTGCGCTTCTTCCCTGCTGAAAGAGGTTTACAACCCGAAGGCCGTCATCCCTCACGCGGCGTCGCTGCATCAGGCTTGCGCCCATTGTGCAATATTCCCCACTGCTGCCTCCCGTAGGAGTCTGGGCCGTGTCTCAGTCCCAGTGTGGCCGGTCGCCCTCTCAGGCCGGCTACCCGTCGTCGCCTTGGTGAGCCACTACCTCACCAACAAGCTGATAGGCCGCGGGCTCATCCTGCACCGCCGGAGCTTTCAACCCCCACCCATGCGAGCAGAAGTATCATCCGGTATTAGACCCCGCTTCCAGGGCTTGTCCCAGAGTGCAGGGCAGATTGCCCACGTGTTACTCACCCGTTCGCCACTAATCCCCACCGAAGTGGTTCATCGTTCGACTTGCATGTGTTAAGCACGCCGCCAGCGTTCGTCCTGAGCCAGGATCAAACTCTCCGTGAATGTCAACCCGTAATCGGGTCAGCACACATGAGAGCGGAACAGTCAGGCGGAATAAGCCCGACCGTTCACAGCGTCCTCGCTGTGTTTACTGCTTCAAAGGAACCTCAACCCACAGACACAAGCCTGTGAGCCGGGGTATCAACATATCTGGCGTTGATTTTTGGCACGCTGTTGAGTTCTCAAGGAACGGACGCTTCCTTCGTACTCACCCTCTCGGGCTTTCCTCCGGGCAGTTTCCCTTCGGTCTTGCGTTTCCGACTCTATCAGATCCTTTCGGGCCTGATTCCCAGTCAGTGGGGCTTGTCTTCCCGGCCGTTGGGCCGTTCCGACGAGTGAGACTTTAGCGGATTCCCTGCCCCCGAGCTAATCGGGGGGTGCGTCCTTTCGAACGCGGATTCCTCATTTCGCGAATACGCATGCCAATGACACGCCAACGGCGCACGACGACAGGTCGTCGACCATTGCTAGGTACCTGCGGAATGGCTGTCCGGGGACCGACCGGGGTCGGCGCTCACGTCGGACAACTCGGAGAACACTACGTATGGGTCTGGGGTGTGTCAACTCGGTGTCGGAGGGGGGCCTCGCGGCGTACTCTCGTGCCCATGACCACGCATACGTGCACCCAGCAGTGGTGGGCCGCCTGACGGCGGCCGTACACACGTATGTACTCAACGGCCGCCGCCTCGGCGGCCGTTCTTGTTTCTCCCTCCTGAGGGGTCGGCCGGCCGGGTGCGGTGGTCTCGACCGGAAGAGCAGGAGATGGGGAAGAGATGACGCGGGTCTTCAGTGGGATCAAGCCGACCGGGCATCTGACGTTGGGGAACTACCTGGGGGCCATGCGGCGGTGGGCTGTGGTGGGCGCGGGGCCTCGGTAGGCGTCAGGTGTTGTTGCCCGAGGCCAGGGCTCGGCTGCGGTCTCGGGCTGCTTCCAGCGCGGCGATGAGGGCGGCTCGTACGCCGTGGTTCTCCAGTTCGCGGATGGCGTTGATCGTGGTGCCCGCGGGGGACGTGACGTTCTCGCGGAGTTTCACCGGGTGTTCGCCGCTGTCGCGGAGCATCACGGCGGCGCCGATCGCGGACTGGACGATCAGGTCGTGGGCCTTGTCGCGGGGCAGGCCGAGCAGGATGCCGGCGTCCGTCATGGCCTCGACCAGGTAGAAGAAGTACGCCGGGCCCGAGCCGGAGAGTGCGGTGCAGGCGTCCTGCTGGGACTCGGGGACGCGGAGTGTCTTGCCGACGGCGCCGAAGATCTCCTCGGTGTGGGCGAGGTGGTCGGCGGTGGCGTGGCTGCCGGCGGAGATGACCGACATGGCCTCGTCGACCAGGGCCGGGGTGTTCGTCATGACGCGGACGACCGGGGTGCCGGTGGTGAGGCGGGCCTCGATGGAGGTGGTGGTGATGCCGGCGGCTCCGCTGATGACCAGGCGGTCGGCGGGCACGTGGGGGGCCAGTTCGTCGAGGAGGGTGCCCATGTCCTGCGGTTTGACCGTGAGGATCAGGGTGTCGGCGATCTTGGCGGCCTCGGGGTTCGTGACCGGGGTTACTCCGTAGCGGGTGCGGAGTTCTTCGGCTCGTTCCGGGCGGCGGGCGGTGACCAGGAGGTCGGCGGGGGCCCAGCCGGCTCGGATCATTCCGCTGAGCAGGGCTTCGCCGATTTTGCCGGTGCCTAGGACTGCGACTTTCTGGGTCATGGTGCGGTGCCCTCCGGGGGTTGCGTCGTCCGGGGTCATCCTCGCATTGGGGGGTGAGGGGTGGGGTGGGTGTCCGGTGGGCGGGATGTCCAGGACAAGGACACTCAGGTGGTTCGGCGGCGGAGGGTTGCTGCTCCCAGGGTGAGGACCAGGAGGGCGCAGCTCGCGACGATCAGGGTGTCTCGTACGAAGTTGGTGGTGATGTCTGTGTGGGTGAGGACCTCGTTCATGCCGTCCACCGCGTAGGACATGGGGAGGACGTTCGAGATTCCCTCCAGGATCGGGTGCATCTCGGAGCGGGGGGTGAAGAGGCCGCAGAGGAGGAGCTGGGGGAAGATCACCGCCGGCATGAACTGGACCGCCTGGAATTCCGATGACGCGAAGGCCGAGACAAAGAGGCCCAGGGCCGTGCCCAGGAGGGCGTCGAGGAGGGCCACCAGGAGGAGGAGCCAGGGGGAGCCCGTCACGTCCAGGCCCAGGAGCCAGACCGCGAGGCCGGTGGCCAGGGCCGACTGGATGATGGCCAGGATTCCGAAGGCCAGGGCGTAGCCGGCGATGAGGTCGCCTTTGCCGAGGGGCATGGCCAGGAGGCGTTCGAGGGTGCCCGAGGTGCGTTCGCGCAGGGTGGCGATCGAGGTCACCAGGAACATCGTGATCAGAGGGAAGATCCCTAGGAGCGACGCTCCGATGCCGTCGAACGTGCGCTCGCTGCCGTCGAAGACATAGCGGAGGAGGAGCAGGAGCAGGCTCGGGAGCACGATCAGCATCGCGATGGTGCGTGGGTCGTGGCGGAGTTGGGCCAGGACGCGGGCTGCCGTGGCTGTCGTACGGGAGGCGTTCAGGGCCGTTGTCCGGGGGCGGGGGCGGGTGGGTGTCGGGGCGGCCGTTGAGGTGGTCATTGCTGGGGCTGCTTCCTCTTTGTCTGCTCTGTCTGCTCTGTCTGCGGCTTCTTTGCTTCGTCCACCAGGTGCAGGAACGCCTCCTCCACCGTCTCCGTCGCCGTGCGGGTGCGCAGGGCCTCCGGGGTGTCGTCGGCCAGGAGTTCGCCGGCGCGCATGAGGAGGAGGCGGTGGCAGCGTTCGGCCTCGTCCATGACGTGGGAGGAGATCAGGAACGTCGCTCCGCGGGTCGTCGCGATCGTGTGGAACAGGGCCCACAGGTCGCGGCGGAGTACGGGGTCCAGGCCTACCGTCGGTTCGTCCAGGACCAGGAGTTCGGGGGCGCCGAGGAGGGCCACCGCCAGGGAGACGCGGCTGCGCTGGCCGCCGGAGAGGTTGCCCGCGAGGGTGTCGGCGTGGGTGGTGAGGTCGACATCGGCGATGGCTCGGGTGACGTTCTCGTGGCGGCGGTCGGCTGCCGCGCGGCCGGGGTCGAGGATCGCGGCGAAGTAGGCGAGGTTCTGGCGGACCGTCAGGTCGTCGTAGACCGACGGGGCCTGGGTCACGTAGCCGATGCGGTTGCGGAGGGTCGGGTGGCCGGCGGGGTGGCCGAGGACCTCCAGGGTGCCGGTGACCTTGGCCTGGGTGCCGACGATCGCGCGCATCAGGGTCGATTTTCCGCAGCCCGAGGGGCCCAGCAGGCCGGTGATCTGGCCGCGCGGGACGGTGAAGTCGAGGGCGCGCAGGACGGTTCGGGTTCCTCGTACGACAGTGAGGGCTTCGGCCCGGACGGCTTCGACCGCCCTTCCGGGAGGGGGGTCGGTGTAATTCATCATGTGATGAATAATGCTCGTCGTTCGGCGGCTCGTCAAGGTGGTGCGTCGAGCGGGTGGGGGCGCAGGCGCGTGGTGGGGTGATCGGAGGAGGGGCGTTCGGTTCGGGTGACTCCGGGGGCTTCGATTGACTCCGGTTTTCGGCTGGGGGCCGTGCGATGCGGGCGCTGCGCCTGTCCGATCTGCCGACAATGGGATTCATTCGCCGTACGGCTCCCCCGCCCCGCTTCCGTTCGCTGTCGGAGGTGTGTTCGTCATGCGCCTTCGTGTGCGCAAGGCCGATCTGCTCGCTTCGCTCGTCGTCTTTCTCGTCGCGCTGCCGTTGTGCGTGGGCGTCGCCGTCGCCTCCGGTGTGCCCGCCGAGCTGGGGCTGGTCACCGGGATCGTCGGTGGGCTGGTCGCGGGGGCGCTGCCAGGCAGCAGCCTGCAGGTGAGCGGGCCGACGGCGGGGCTGACCGTGCTGGTGTACGAGGCCGTGCGGGCGTACGGACTGGAAGTGCTCGGGGTGGTCGTGTTCGCGGCCGGGGTGGTGCAGGTCGGGCTGGGGGCGTTGCGGCTCGGGCGGTGGTTCCGGGCGGTGTCCGTGGCCGTCGTCCAGGGGATGCTCGCCGGGATCGGGATCGTGCTGGTCGCCGGGCAGGTGTACGCCCTCGGTGACGTGAGCGCGCCCGCGAGTGCGCTCGGGAAGGTGGGCGGGCTGGTCTCGCTGCCCGGGGACGCGGATCCCGTGGCGTTGGCTGTCGGGGGCGGCACCATCGCCGTACTGCTGTTGTGGCGGCGTTGGGCGTGGGGGACGCGGCTGGTGCCCGGGCCGTTGGTGGCGGTGGTGCTCGCGACGGGGGTGACCTGGGGGTTCGACCTGGATGTGCGGCGGGTCGAGGTGCGGGGGCTGCTGGCTGCCGTACGGGTGCCCGAGGCGGCGGATTTCGGGCGGCTCGCGGAGGTGGGGGTGATCGGGACGGTCGTCGCCTTCGCCCTGATCGCGTCCGCGGAGTCGTTGTTCGGTGCGGCGGCCGTCGATCGGCTTCATCAGGGGGCGCGGACCGACTACGACCGGGAGTTGATGGCTCAGGGGGCCGGGAACGCGGTGTGCGGGGTGCTCGGGGCGTTGCCGATGACCGCGGTGGTCGTACGGAGTGCGGCGAATATCGAGGCCGGGGCCCGTACGAAGGTGTCACGGGTACTGCACGGGGTGTGGCTGCTCGGTTTCGCGGTGGTCGTGCCGGGGGTGCTCGGGGTGATTCCCGTGGCCGCGCTGGCCGGGCTACTTGTCTGCGCCGGGTGCGGGTTGATGCCTGTGCGGGAGGTGGGGGTGTTGTGGCGGGGGCATCGGGGGGAGGTGGTGGTGCTGGTGGTGACGGCCGGGGCCGTTGTCGTGGGGAATTTGATCGCCGGGGTGGTGGTCGGGCTTGCGCTGGCCGTGGGGAAGGTCGCCTGGGATATCAGTCATGTGTATGTGCATGTGGAGGGCGGTGAGCAGGGCGACGGCCGTGACGGTGGTGACGGTGTTGTTGTCGTACGGGTCGTCGGGCATGCGACGTTCTTGCGGTTGCCCAAGTTGCTGGATGCGTTGGAGGCATTGCCTCGGAGGCGTGAGGTTCGGCTGGAGTTGGGTGGGCTTCGGCATGTGGATCATGCGTGTGCGGCAGCTTTGGAGGGGTGGGTTGCTGGGCGGGGGCGAGGGCGGGGGGTGGATCAGGGTGCGGGTGCGGGTGCGGGTGCGGGTGCCGGTGGTGGTGCCGGGGGCGGGTCAGGTGGTTGAGGTTTTCGCTACCAGTAGGTCTACGTCGTAGGTCTCTTCGAGTGTTTCGGACGGGAAGAGCTTGAGCAGGAGGTTGCGTTCCTCGGTCAGGAAGGCCGCGGCTTCCTCCTTGTCGTGGACCAGGAAGAGCGAGTGGCTGCCGAGGTTGGCCAGGTGGGTGTCGATCGTGACGCGGCGGCTCCAGCGGAGCTGACGGCGGGTGAAGTCGAGGCGGCCCGAGGGGTCTGCGGCGCGGATGTAGGCGCCGTTCTGCTCCACGACCGTGTCTATGCCGAAGAAGTACTGGATGCGGTTCGCCTGGGCGGCGATCCAGGGGATGTTCATGGCGTACGTGTTCCACCACAGGGCGAGTGCGCCGCCCGGGCGCAGGACGCGGAGGGCCTCCGGGATCGCGAGTTCCGGGTCGGTCCAGTGCCAGGACTGGGCGTAGGTGAGGAAGTCGACGGAGGCGTCGGCCAGGGGGAGGGCGTTGCCGTTGCCTCGGACGATCGGGACGTCGGGGAGGGTGCGGCGGAACTGGGCTGCCATGCCGTCGCCGGGTTCGACTGCGATCACGTGGGCGCCGTGGGCGTGGAGGAGGGCGGTGGCTATGCCGGTGCCGGCGCCGATGTCTGCGACGCGGGAGCCGGTGAGGGGGTGGGCGGCCAGGTGTTCTATTGCGTCGAGTAGGGCGGGTGGGTAGGAGGGGCGGTTTTGGGCGTACTGGGATGCGGCTGTGTTGAAGGAGGCGGCTCGGGAGGGGGAGGGAGACGGGGAGGGGGACTGGCTGGGGGGTTGGGTGGAGGCCGTC
The DNA here is from genome assembly GCF_021545335.1 of Streptomyces sp. GQFP. Taxonomy (GTDB): domain Bacteria; phylum Actinomycetota; class Actinomycetes; order Streptomycetales; family Streptomycetaceae; genus Streptomyces. The sequence goes on from NZ_CP089312.1 coordinate 4,140,922, forward strand.
ATGTGGACATGGTGGCGGGGGGTGTGGGTGGGGGGTAGGGGTTTGGAGAAGAGTTGGGGCTTGGGTGGGGGTGTTTCTCGCCCCCGCCGCCCCTACCCGTTCCCATCCCTGGGGGCTGCGCCCCCAGACCCCCCTTCGTCCTCAAACGCCGGACGGGCTGGAGGGGGTGCAGGCGGGTGGGTGGGAAAGTCGCGCTGAACGCGCTCGTCCTCAAACGCCGGACGGGCTGAAAGATCAAGCCCCGGCCGGCACTACTCAGTGCGTTGTGGCAAAGGGAGTCCCTGTTCGATGAGCAGGGGCTTCTTCGTGTGTGGGGCATGACGGCGACGGTGTAGGGGCAGGCAGCGGACGGCTTGTTGTGGATCGAGGAGGGTGCGATGCCGTCGGTGCTGGGGTTGATGGAAGAGCGTGAGGCGCGGGCGAGGCAGGATCTGGAGTCCTGGACGGAGGTTCTGGAGCAGGCTCAGGCGGAGGTGGATGCCGCGCGGGAGCGCGTTGAGCGGGCCCGGGTGGGGCGTGAGGAGCTTGTGTCGGTGCTGGCCGGGCAGAGCCCGGTGAATACGCCGGTTCCGGTGCCGTCTGGTGGTGAGATGGCTGCCGCCGTGGGGTCGGGCGGCTTGGGCGCGGGGTATGGCGAGAGGCCGCCGGTGTGGCGGTCGGGTATGGGTGAGGATGTGCTCGGCGGCCTGTATCGGGAGGTGTTCGCCGCGGTGGTGGCCGCTTCGGGGCCGGTGAACGGAGTGGAGCTGACGCGGGCGGTGGGCCGGGAAGCGGAGATCAAGAACGAGGTGGAGAAAATCCGGCACCGTGCCTATGTGCTGGAGAAGCGGGGCTGGCTGGTGCGGGCGCAGGACGGACGGTTCATGCCCGCGCCCGGAGCAGTCGGGCGGGGCGTTTCTCCGGCCAGCGCGGAGCGTCTGCGGCCAGGCGCCGGGACAGTCTGATCACGGCGGCCCACCACACCATCTGGGCGTGGTGGTCGGGGCGGCGTTCGTGGTCGCGGTTGAGGCGGCGTGAGCGGGCGAGCCAGCTCAGCGTTCGCTCCACGACCCACCTGCGGGCCAGTACGACAAATCCGCGTTGTCCGTCACAGCGGCGCACGACCTCGGTCCGCACTCCGTGACGGGCGAACGCCTTCGCCAGCGCCGGACCCTGGTAGGCGCTGTCGACCCACACCAGTTTCAGCAGCCGTCCCGGCTGCTGCATGAACGTCTCCAGCAGTGCGGGGGCGGCCTTGGAGTCGTGCACATCGGCCGTGGTCACGGTCACCTCCAGGAGCAGACCGTCGGTGTCGGTCAGGATGTGACGCTTGCGCCCGTCACGTGACTTGCCGCCGTCGTATCCGCGGCTGTCCTCGCCGACGGTCTCGGAGGCGTCCACCGACTGACTGTCGATGATCCCCGCGCTGGGCTCGGCGTTGCGGCCTGCGCGTTCTCTCGCCGAACGTCGCAGGCGTTCGTACAGCTCACGCACATAGCCGTAGGCCCGCCAGCGGCGGAAGAAGTCGTAGACCGCCCGCCAGCAAGGGAAATCGACCGGCAGAGCCGTCCACTTCACGCCGTTGTCGACCAGGTAGCGCACCGCGTCGAGCATTGTCCGGTGGCAGTACGCCTCCGGACGCCCGCCCCGCTTGAGGAGCCAGGCCGGCACCGGCATCGCGGCGCGGACCTCGGCCCACTCCGCATCCGTCATGTCACTCGGATAGCAGCCTGCCCGCCGTCCCGGAGTGAGCGAACCGAACCGGTGCACGTAGCAGTCACACCCAGGGGTGACCGCGGTGGACGCATACGCAGAGACAGTGCTCAACTGATCAGGCAACGGGCTTCCTTGGTCGTGCTGGTGTCGTAACCGCGTCACTACCAAGGGGCCCGTTCTCTCATGCCCGCGACCGCACCCGAACCTCCGTCCAGATGGTCACCCGCTGCCGCCCGAACAAGATCCGGTTTGCCACAACGCACTCAGCCCGTCCGGCGTTTGAGGACAAGGCCCCTTCAGGGCCGGAGCGGGGGTCTGGGGGCGGCAGCCCCCAGAAGGATGGGACGGGTAGGGGCGGCGGGGGCGAAAGAAATGCAGCCGGCCCCCCTCAGGGCCTTTGCCTCTTTGCTGGGTTGCCTGTTCGGCGGGTTGTTTTGCGGGTGTGTTGGTCGCGGGCCGTCTCGTATTCCTGGCGGTTCAGGGACTCGCCGGGGGCCTCGCGCAGGGAGCGGAGGAAGTACGCCGCCAGGGAGCCTACGAAGCCGATCGTCAGCAGGCCTCGGAGGGTGGCCTGGCGGGTCGGGTCCGGGCGTTTGGTGAAGGCGCCCCAGGTGTGGCCGAACGCCAGCGCGCTGCATGTGGCGAACATGATCACCACCAGGAGGGTCACGACCCCGCCCACCTGCCCTATTCGTAGGCCCTCGTACGCGAAGCGCAGGATCAGGCAGGATGCCGCCGTTGCGAGCAGCGAGCCCACGGCCACTCCCAACCGGCGGGCCGTGTAACCCGCGTCGCGCTCCACCCACGTCGTGCCGAAGAAGCGGATGGGCTCGGGGCTGGGGCCTGTGTCGCCGCCCCCGGCGTTCTTGTCGCTCACCCCTCGATTATCGCCAGCCGGGTACCGGCACCGAATGCCGGTGCCGGTACCCGGGTGGATCACACGCTCACGAGCAGCGCGGTGCCACGTAGCCGTCGCTGCCTGTCAGGACGTACGCGTCCGAGACGTACTGGCCGTTGTCGATGTTGTCCCAGATGTTCGACGTACCGTACGGACCGGCGATCGACTCACCGGGGCGCTGGCAGTAGATCGGGATCTTGGCGCCCTCGGACAGGACGCGGACGATGGTGTAGCTGGTGCCGGGGCCGCTGCGGACGTTGAGGCGGTAGCCGGGGGCGACCGAGTAGTAGCGCACGGCCGCTGCCGCCGCCGCGGTCGTGATCTTCAGCTCCGTCCGGCCCGCCCCGTTCGTCTCGATCGCCTCGTTCGCCTCGTCGGCCGTTCTCTCCCCGATGTGGTCTGTGGACATGAAAAAACCTCCCCCGTTGGACCCCCATGACTGCCATGGGGTCCCGTTGATACCCCTAAAACACGCCATGAAACACATGTACGTAACTCGTACACCCGCGTCAGCAAGCCGCCTCTGTCCCGTCAACCTCATCGACTAGGCTCCGTCCGTCGCGCGCGCGGCCGAACAGCACGGGGGTGAGTCCATGACGCCACAGCGGAACTCCGGACCCGGCGCGGAAGCGGAACTTCCGGAGTACGCCGGTCAGTACCGTCTGGAGTCACGGCTGGGTTCCGGCGGCATGGGCGTGGTGCATCTGGCCCGGAGTACCTCCGGGATGAAGCTCGCCGTGAAAGTCATTCATGGTGAGTTCGCCAAGGATCCTGAGTTCAGGGGGCGTTTTCGGCAGGAGATCGCCGCCGCCCGGCGCGTCAGCGGTGCCTTCACCGCGCCCGTCGTCGATGCCGACCCGGATGCCGAACGGCCTTGGATGGCCACCCTGTTCATTCCCGGGCCGACCCTCGCCGAGGAGGTGAAGCGGAACGGGTCCATGAGTGCCGGTCAGTTGCGGCGGCTGATGGCCGGGCTCGCCGAGGCGCTGCGGGACATTCACCGGGTCGGGGTCGTCCACCGGGACCTGAAACCGAGCAATGTGCTGCTCGCCGAGGACGGTCCGAAGGTCATCGACTTCGGCATTTCTCGGCCGAAGGACAGCGAACTGCGCACCGAGACCGGCAAGTTGATCGGTACGCCGCCGTTCATGGCGCCCGAGCAGTTCCGGCGGCCCCGGGAGGTCGGGCCGGCCGCCGACATCTTCGCCCTGGGGTCGGTGATGGTGCACGCGTCGACCGGGCGCGGGCCGTTCGACTCGGACAGTCCGTACGTCGTCGCCTACCAAGTCGTGCACGACGAGCCGGACTTGACCGGCGTGCCGACCAACCTCGCCCCGCTGGTGCTCCGTTGCCTCGCCAAGGAACCCGAGGACCGGCCCACTCCCGATGAACTCATGCGGGCGCTCAGGTCGGTTGCCGCCTCTTATGACACGCAGTCGTTCATACCCGAGCAGCGAAGTGCCTCCAGCACCGGTTCCGGTTCCGGTTCCGTCTCCCCCGGCTCCCCCGCTTCCCCTTCGTCCTCCCCCAACTCCCCATCCCCCGAGCGGCGTTCGGATCGGCGGCGGCTGCGCAAGCGTGTCCTCCTCGCCGCCGGTGCGCTCGTTCTCGTCGCCGGGGGTGTGTTCGCCTCGGTGCAGGTGCTCGGCGGTGATCCGGCCGCCTCGCCCAAGGGGGATTCCTCCGGTGGCGGTACGGCGACCACTGCCGCAGCTTTCCGGGGCTGGTCGGTACGGCCGGCCGGCGACGACGCCGGGATGCCCCTCTGCTCGTACGGCGGCGGGAAGTTGTTCTGTGCGCAGAAGGGGCTGGTCTCCGCCATCGACCCCGCTGACGGCACCGTCCTGTGGCGGCACCCGATCGACGCCACGCTCGTTGCCAGCCGCCCGCCCGTCCTGTCGGGCGGGCTCGTGCACCCCCCGCAGAACGAGGGCCCCCGGATGGAGGCGCTCGACCCCCGCACCGGCGGCATCCGCTGGCAGGAGACCTCGTCCGACCGCGTCGGCCTCGGATACGCCGGCGGAATGACCCTGCTCGTCGGCGCCGACGGGAAGGTCACCGGCGTCGACAGCGCGTCCGGCGACAGCAAGTGGAACCGGCGGATCGCCGATCTGAGCGGGCCGCAGTTGTTCGGCTTCGCCGGTGACCAGCTCGCGTACGCCACGAGCCCCGACGAGGGCGGGGCGAGCACCCGGGTCGCCGCGCTGGACCCCGACACCGGTGACGTGCGCTGGCAGGAACGGCTGGACGGGGAGTTGAGGCCCATCGGCACCACCTCCGAGGGCGCCTCCGTCTTCTTCGCGGCTCTCGACAGCGAGTACGGGGACACGGTCGCCGTCGTCGCCTACGACCCGGAGAGCGGGGCCACGCGCAGGGTCGACGTGACCGTTCCGCTCACGCGGGCCCAGGGTGCCGTGCGCGGCAACGTCGTCTATCTGATGGCGGCGGGAGGTGGGCTGACCGCCGTGGATCTGGCGGCGGGGAAGCAACTCTGGTCGCTGCAGACGTCCGTGAGCCTCGGCTCGGCGCCGGCCGTCGACGGGCGGTACGTGTACTTCACCGCCGCCGACGGTCGGCTGATCGCGGTCGACGCCCGTACGGGGACACTCGTCGGGCAAACCTCGCCCCGGCTCGACGCGGCCTCGGACACGATCGCGGCCTCGCTGCCCGCCCCCGTCGTCGCCGACGGGCGTGTGTACGCGAGCGCTCCCGACGGTTCCGTCTTCGCGGTGGACGCGGGCGATCCGGCGCGCTGGTGACGGGCGGCGGCTGAAAACACGTACAGAAGCCAAGAATCGTACGAAGAAGGGCCGCTCCTCAGGAGCGGCCCTTCTCTACAGACGCTGCGGGCGTCAGCCCAGCTTCGACACGTCCCGGACCGCGCCCCGGTCGGCGCTCGTGGCCATCGCCGCGTACGCGCGCAGGGCCTGGGAGACCTTGCGTTCGCGGGAGACGGGGGCGTAGACGCCGTTCAGGGCGGATTCGCGGCGGGCCAGCTCGTCGTCCTCGACCAGCAGCTCGATCGTGCGGTTCGGGATGTCGATGCGGATGCGGTCGCCGTCCTTGACAAGGGCGATCGTGCCGCCGGAGGCCGCCTCGGGGGAGGCGTGGCCGATGGAGAGGCCCGAGGTGCCGCCGGAGAAGCGGCCGTCGGTGACCAGGGCGCAGGCCTTGCCGAGGCCGCGGCCCTTCAGGTACGAGGTCGGGTAGAGCATCTCCTGCATGCCGGGGCCGCCCTTGGGGCCCTCGTAGCGGATGACGACGACGTCGCCCTCCTTGACCTGCTGCGTGAGGATCTTCTCCACGGCCTCTTCCTGCGACTCGCAGACGACCGCGGGGCCCTCGAAGGTCCAGATCGACTCGTCGACGCCGGCCGTCTTCACGACGCAGCCGTCGACGGCGAGGTTGCCCTTGAGGACGGCCAGGCCGCCGTCCTTCGAGTACGCGTGTTCCGCGCTGCGGATGCAGCCGCCGGCGGCGTCCGTGTCCAGGGCCTCCCAGCGCTCCGACTGGGAGAAGGCCTCGGCGGAGCGGACGCAGCCGGGCGCCGCGTGCCACAGCTCCAGGGCCTCCGGCGACGGCGAGCCGCCGCGCACGTCCCACGTCTTCAGCCAGTCCGCGAGGGACGGGCTATGAACCGAGTTCACGTCCTCGTTGAGCAGGCCCGCGCGGTGCAGTTCGCCGAGGAGGGCGGGGATGCCGCCGGCGCGGTGCACGTCCTCCATGTAGTACGTGCGGTCCTTGGCGACGTTCGGCGCGACCTTCGCCAGGCAGGGCACCCGGCGCGAGACCTCGTTGATGTCGTCCAGGTCGAACTCGACTCCGGCCTCCTGGGCGGCGGCCAGCAGGTGCAGGATCGTGTTGGTCGAGCCGCCCATCGCGATGTCGAGCGCCATGGCGTTCTGGAAGGCCGCGAAGGTGGCGACGTTGCGGGGCAGGACCGTCTCGTCGTCCTGCTCGTAGTAGCGGCGGGTGATGTCCATCACCGTGCGGCCCGCGTTCTCGTACAGGGCCTTGCGGGCCGTGTGCGTGGCCAGGACCGAGCCGTTGCCCGGGAGGGCGAGTCCGATGGCCTCCGCGAGGCAGTTCATCGAGTTGGCCGTGAACATGCCGGAACAGGAACCGCAGGTCGGACAGGCGTTCTCCTCGATACGGAGGATGTCCTCGTCCGAGATCTTCTCGTTCACGGCCTCGGACATCGCGTCGACCAGGTCGAGCGTACGGACCGTGCCGTCGACGAGGGTCGCGCGGCCGGACTCCATCGGGCCGCCGGAGACGAAGACCGTGGGGATGTTGAGCCGCAGGGCGGCGTTCAGCATGCCCGGGGTGATCTTGTCGCAGTTGGAGATGCAGATCAGGGCGTCGGCGCAGTGGGCTTCGACCATGTACTCGACCGAGTCCGCGATGAGGTCGCGGGAGGGGAGGGAGTACAGCATGCCGCCGTGGCCCATCGCGATGCCGTCGTCGACGGCGATCGTGTTGAACTCGCGCGGGATGCCGCCGGCGGCCTTGATGGCCTCGCTGACGATGCGGCCCACCGGCTGGAGGTGGGTGTGGCCCGGCACGAACTCGGTGAAGCTGTTGGCGACCGCGATGATCGGCTTGCGGCCGATGTCCGCGCCCGGTACACCGGAGGCGCGCATTAGGGCGCGGGCGCCCGCCATGTTGCGGCCGTGGGTGACTGTGCGGGACCTGAGCTCGGGCATCGTCGCTCGCTCCTTCGGAGAGTTTTGACTCACGTCGAGCGTACGCCGGGTGTTCCGGTTGCCGACACGGTGTCCGGAATGCGGGATGAGTGTCTCGTTTTTGGGTGCGGAGCTTGGTGGGCGGGTGCGGGTCCGGTGGGGGCTGGTCGCGCAGTTCCCCGCGCCCCTAAGGCCAGCCCATCGCGCCGTCCGCTGGAAGCTCAGCCCCCGCCCCCTATTGGGGCCCGGCCAGGTGGGCCTGGATCGCGGGAGCCACCCGTTCGATGATCTGCTCCGGGTTCGCCGAGGCCAGGGGTTCGATCTTGATCACGTAGCGCAGCATCACGATGCCGACCAGTTGAGCCGCTGCCAGTTCGGCGCGGAGTTCCGCGTCCGGGAGGTCCAGCTGGGCGGCTACTCGGCGGAGGAGCTGGGTGGAGATCAGGCGGCGGAAGACGCCGGCCGCTGCCTCGTTGTTCACGGCGGAGCGGACGATCGCGAGGAGGGCCTTGCGGGTCGCCGGGTTCTCCCAGACGCCGAAGAAGAAGCGGGCCAGGCGCTCGCCGACGCCGTCGAGGGGGCCCTCGGCGATCGAGCCGGGGGCGCTCAGAAGGGGGCCGACGGCCACCTCGATCGACGCCTCGAAGACCTGCTCCTTCGTGCCGAAGTAGTGGTGGACCAGCGCCGAGTCCACGCCCGCCGCTTTCGCGATGCCGCGTACGGACGTCTTGTCGTACCCCCGTTCGGAGAACTCCTCGCGGGCCGCCGTCAGGATGCGGTCGCGGGCCGCGGGGGCGTCCGCGGAGTCCGTACGGGAGGGTCGTCCCCGGCCGCGGCGGGGGGCCGCGCTCGTCATGGGCGCGGTCCCCCGCCGGGGACAGCTCTGACGGTCGAGGCCAGGTGGAGGCGGGTGAAGGCGAGCGCCTCGGCGAGGTCGGCCTCGCGCTCGGCGCTGGACATCGCGCGGCGGGTGTTGACCTCGATCACGACATGGCCGTCGAAACCGGTGTGCGCGAGCCGTTCGAGCAGCTCGGCGCAGGGTTGCGTACCGCGGCCCGGGACGAGGTGCTCGTCCTTGTTGGAGCCGTTGCCGTCGGCGAGGTGGACGTGGCCGAGGCGGTCGGCCATGAGGTCGACCATCTCCATGGCGTCGCTGCGGGCGGTCGCGGTGTGGCTGAGGTCGATCGTGAAGTGGCGGTAGTCGTCCTTCGTGACGTCCCAGTCGGGGGCGTACGCGAGCATCTCGCGGTCGCGGTAGCGCCACGGGTACATGTTCTCGACGGCGAACCGGACGTCCGTCTCGTCGGCCATGCGCCAGATGCCGGTGACGAAGTCGCGGGCGTACTGGCGCTGCCAGCGGAAGGGGGGGTGTACGACGACTGTCGTCGCGCCGAGTTTCTCGGCTGCCGCCTGGGCGCGCTGGAGTTTGGTCCAGGGGTCCGTGGACCAGACGCGCTGGGTGATGAGGAGGCAGGGGGCGTGGATGGCGAGGATGGGGATCTGGTGGTAGTCGCTCAGTCTGCGCAGGGCTTCGATGTCCTGGCTGACCGGGTCCGTCCAGACCATGACCTCGACGCCGTCGTATCCGAGTCGCGCGGCGATCTCGAAGGCCGTCGCCGTCGACTCCGGGTACACGGAGGCCGTGGACAGGGCGACCTTCGCATCCGGGATGCGTACGACTGGTTCTGCCACGGGGACAGGGTACGGGGTGAGTAGGTTGGCCGGTGTTGGGGTGCCTATTCGCCGCCGGGGTTCGGTGGTTGGGCGGGTGCGGGCCGTGGGTGGCTTGTCGCGCAGTTCCCCGCGCCCCTAGGTAGGTGCCGCCCAGGTCGCCCCAGAAGGGCCGGAGCTTGTCGCGTCCGCGCGGCGGAGCCGCACAATGACACGGCCCGGCGCCCCTGGGTGGGGACCGCCCAGGTCACTCGACAAGTACTGCTACTCCGTGCCCAAGTGGGTGCCCATGTGGTCCAGTCTGCGGAGGATTACGCCCTCTCGGAGGGCCCAGGGGCAGACCTCCAGGGTTTTTACGGCGAAGAGGTCCATCGCCGCCTCTGCCACCAGGGCGCCCGCGACCAGCTGGTTCGCTCGGCCTTCCGAGACTCCGGGGAGGGCCGCTCGCTCCGCTGTCGTCATGGAGGCGAGTTCGGGGACCAGGGACTGGAGGGACTCGCGCTTGAGTTCGCGCTGGACGTACAGGCCGTCCGTGGAGCGGGCCGCGCCGGCCAGGCGGGCGAGCTGCTTGAAGGTCTTCGACGTGGCGACGACGTGGTCGGGGGCGCCGAAGCGGCTGAACTCGCCGACCGTACGGGCGATCTGGGCGCGTACATGGCGGCGCAGCGACCTGATGTCGTCGGGGTCGGGCGGGTCGCCGGGGAGCCAGCCCGCGGTGAGGCGGCCGGCGCCGAGCGGGAGGGAGGCGGCGGTGTCGGGTTCCTCGTCGATGCCGTAGGCGATCTCCAGGGAGCCGCCGCCGATGTCGAGGACGAGGAGCTTGCCCGCCGACCAGCCGAACCAGCGGCGGGCCGCGAGGAAGGTGAGGCGGGCCTCCTCGGCGCCGGTCAGGACCTGTAGCTCGACGCCTGTCTCGGCCTGCACGCGCGCGAGGACGTCGTCGGCGTTGGTCGCCTCGCGCACGGCCGAGGTGGCGAACGGGAGCAGGTCCTCGACGCCCTTGTCCTCGGCGGCCTGGAGTGCGTCCTGGATCACGCCGATGAGTTTGTCGACCCCTTCGGGGCCGATGGCCCCGGCCTCGTCGAGGAGTTGGGCGAGCCGCAGCTCGACCTTGTGCGAATGCGCGGGCAGCGGGCGCGCGCCAGGGTGTGCGTCCACCACCAGCAGATGCACCGTGTTCGATCCCACGTCGAGGACACCGAGTCTCATGTACGAAACGCTACTGCCAGCCGAGACCGCATCCGTCCCCGGAGCGGTGCCGGAAGGGGGTCCGGGCCACTTACCCTGGACGCGTGCCAAAGACGAAAAAGGCAAAGGCCGACAAGTCGGCAACGTCAGCCCCCTCCGCGAAGTCCCCGAAATCCACAAAATCTTCGAAGTCGGCCACGGCGGGCGACGAGAAGGGGCTCGACTTCGCGCGCGCGTGGGTGGAGTTCCCTGATCCTGCGGACGACGAACAGGTCTTCCGCTGTGACCTGACATGGCTGACCTCTCGCTGGAACTGCATCTTCGGAAGCGGCTGCCAGGGCATCCAGGCCGGCCGTGCGGACGACGGCTGCTGCACGCTGGGTGCCCACTTCTCCGACGAGGACGACGAGAAGCGGGTCGCCGGACATGTGGCGCGACTCACGCCCGACATCTGGCAGCTGCACGATGTCGGCACCAAGTCCGGCTGGACCTCGGAGGACGAGGAGGGCTCGCGACAGACCCGGCCCTACCAGGGCTCCTGCATCTTCCAGAACCGGCCGGGGTTCGCGGGCGGCGCGGGCTGCTCGCTGCACATCCTGGCCCTGAAGGAGGGCCGCGAGCCGCTGGAGACCAAGCCGGACGTCTGCTGGCAGCTTCCGGTGCGGCGGACGTACGACTGGATCGACCGGCCCGACGACACGCGCGTGCTCCAGGTGTCGATCGGTGAGTACGACCGGCGCGGCTGGGGTCCGGGCGGCCACGACCTGCACTGGTGGTGCACGTCGGCGACCTCGGCGCACGGCGCGGGCGACCCGGTGTACGTGTCGTACCGGCCGGAGCTGGTCGAGCTGATGGGCAAGGCGGGGTACGACCGGCTGGTCGAGCTGTGCGAGGAGCGGCTGGCCTCGCAGTTGCCGCTGCTGGCTCCGCATCCCGCCGATCCCGTTCACTGACAAACGGCTGGTCAGGACATCACGGGGCTCGGGGTCTCGCTGTCGCTCGGTGGCGGTGACGTGCCCCCGGGGTCTGCCGGGGTCGAGGTCACCGAGGGCGTAGGGGTGGGGGTCGGGGTGGGCTCCGGGTCCGGTGAGGGCGGTGGCGGGTCGCTGGGGGGCGGGGTGGCGGGCGCCGAGGTCGTCGGGTGCGGGTTCGGGGGCGGGGCGCTCGGGCGGGGCGGGCCGGGGGCGGGTGCCGGTGGGTTCAGCGGGGTCGGGTCCGGGGGTGTGGGCGCGGTGCCGTACCCCTCGATGGAGACGACGGCGGACGCGGGTGCGATCGACACGCGCGCGCTCCAGTGACCTGCCGGTTCGCGCAGAGGGTCGACGTACACCTTGATCGTGAACGACTCGCCCGGCCGCAGCGTTCCCGTCGAGCGGCTCGGATACAGCCAGGACGCCCCGGTGGACGCCGTCCAGCGCACCGGTGTGTGCCCGGACGCGGTGAGGGTGATGAGCGTCGTGTCGCCGTCGCTGGTGGCCTCCACGGTGAGCAGGCCCGGGCTCTCCTTCGCGCCGGGGACGGCGCTGACGACCTCCACGGAGACGTCCGGTGACCCGGCGTCCTTCCTGAGGAGGCCGGCGTCGGGGCCGGTGCCCGCGTTGCCCGCGTTCCCGGCGTTCTCGTAGCCGCCGCCCGTGTCCTCGCCGTCGAGGATGTCGGGGCGCTGTGCCTCGCTCGCGGTGGCCGACCGGTCGCCCGGGCCGCCCTCGACGGTCATCGGGGCCCCGCGGTAGGCCGCCCAGAGGGCGAGCACGGGGGCGGCGACCACGGTGGCGACGACGGTGGTCGTGACGGCACGCGCGCGTAGCCGGTCCCTTCGGGCGGCGCGGTCCTTGGGGTCCATCGGGAAGCCACGCCGGTCGAAGCGCGGGGCGGCGGCGCCCCGCGCGCGCGGGAGGTGGGCCATGGCGACGTGCAGGGCCGCGCGGGGTGCCTCCAGTACGGGCAGTTCGGCGGGCGTGACGGTGGCTCCGGGCCAGTGGCCGGGGACGGCCCGCTCGGCGGTACGGCGGCACCGCGGACAGTCGTCGACATGCCGGACCAGTTCGCGGCGCAGGGCGCTGCTGAGCACCAGCTGGTGGTCGCCGGTGAGGCGGGCGACGCTCGGGCAGGCGCCGGTCTCGACGACGGCGAGGGCCGCGCGGGTGCGTTCGACCTCGCAGGCGGCGGAGGCCAGCAGTTCGCGGGCGGCGGTGGCGTCCATGCCCAGGACGGCGGCGACCTCGTGGGCGGCGAGCTTGTGGCGTACGGCCAGTTCGAGCGCCTCGCGCTGCTCCGGGGTGGTGCCGGCGGCCTCCGGCCAGGCGAGCTGAGCCAGTTGACGGCGATGCTCCTCCTGGGCCTCCTCGGAGACGGGGACCGGGGAGGATGCCTCCTGGGGAGCGGGGGCGGCGGACGCCTGCCGCTTCCCGCGTCGGCCTGCCGCGTGCGTGCTCTGACGTTTCTGCTTGGCCTCGGCCAGCTTGCGCAGACAGGCCCAGCGGGCCAGGGCGTACAGCCAGGCCCTGCGGTCGCCGGAGGACTCCGGGTCGCGCGGGCTGCGGCGTTCGGCGAGCGCGAGGACGTCGCCGAGGGCGGCGGTGGCCGTGTCGTGGTCGCACAGGACGGACAGGCAGTAGGTGAACAGGCCGTCCAGATACGGCTCGTAGCGCGCGGGTGGGCGCTGGACCAGCGTGCGCCCCGCCGCCCGGTCGCGCGCCTCACGGTGCGCCCGGTGTGCGCCGGTGCTGCGGGTCGGGGTCTCCGGGCTGCTGCTCATCATCCGTGCGACCGTAGGCGTCTTACGACGACCCCTTCTCCCACCTTGAGCACATTTAATCCGTACGGGTGAAACGATCCCTCAATAGGGGACAGGAACCCCGGATTCCGTGGCTCGTTCGCGATGTGACGTGGCCGATTCACGCCGGGGGCGCACGTTCCGGCACCGGTCGCCGAGCGCGGTGCGAGGCCGGTGTCGGTGACCCGGGTCCGCGGTGTCAGTGGTGCCGGATACGGTTCGTCCCATGGCTGCCCGTACGAAGACCGCGAAGGACCGACCGTCCTACCGCTGCACCGAGTGTGGCTGGCAGACGGTCAAGTGGCTCGGCCGCTGCTCCGAGTGCCAGGCGTGGGGCACGGTCGAGGAGTACGGCGCGCCCGCGGTCCGTACGACGGCACCGGGCCGTGTCACCACCTCCGCGCTCCCCATCGGCCAGGTCGACGGCCGCCAGGCCACCGCCCGCTCCACCGGCGTACCCGAGTTCGACCGCGTGCTCGGCGGTGGACTGGTCCCGGGGGCCGTGGTCCTGCTGGCCGGTGAACCGGGCGTCGGCAAGTCGACCCTCCTCCTCGACGTGGCGGCGAAGTCGGCGAGCGACGAGCACCGCACGCTCTACATCACGGGTGAGGAGTCCGCGAGCCAGGTCCGGCTGCGCGCCGACCGCATCAAGGCGATCGACGACCACCTGTACCTCGCGGCGGAGACGGACCTCGCGGCCGTCCTGGGCCACCTGGACGCCGTCAAGCCGTCCCTCCTGATCCTCGACTCCGTCCAGACCGTCGCCTCGCCCGAGATCGACGGCGCCGCGGGCGGCATGGCGCAGGTCCGTGAGGTCGCCGGGGCGCTGATCCGCGCCTCCAAGGAGCGCGGGATGTCGACGCTCCTGGTGGGGCATGTCACCAAGGACGGCGCGATCGCGGGGCCACGCCTCCTGGAGCACCTGGTGGACGTGGTCCTGTCCTTCGAGGGCGACCGCCATGCGCGCCTCCGCCTCGTGCGGGGCGTCAAGAACCGCTACGGCACGACGGACGAGGTCGGCTGCTTCGAGCTGCACGACGAGGGCATCACGGGCCTCGCCGACCCGAGCGGCCTGTTCCTGACGCGGCGCGCCGAGCCGGTGCCCGGGACCTGTCTGACCGTCACCCTGGAGGGCCGCCGCCCGCTCGTCGCCGAGGTGCAGGCGCTGACTGTCGACTCGCAGATCCCGTCCCCCCGGCGGACGACCTCGGGCCTGGAGACGTCCCGGGTCTCGATGATGCTCGCGGTTCTCGAACAACGGGGCAGGATCAGCGCCCTCGGAAAGCGGGACATCTATTCGGCCACGGTGGGCGGAGTGAAGCTCTCCGAGCCCGCCGCGGACCTCGCGATCGCCCTCGCGCTGGCCTCCGCCGCGAGCGACACCCCGTTGCCCAAAAACCTGGTCGCGATCGGCGAAGTGGGCCTCGCGGGCGAGGTCAGAAGGGTGACGGGGGTCCAGCGCCGACTGGCCGAGGCCCACCGTCTGGGCTTCACCCACGCCCTCGTTCCGTCCGATCCCGGCAAGATCCCCGCCGGTATGAAGGTCATCGAAGTCGCCGACATGGGGGATGCTCTCCAGGTGCTCCCGAGGTCGCGTAGGCGAGAGGCCCCACGGGAGGCGGAGGACCGCCGGTAGACTTTGCCCAGGTCTCGCCCGTGCGTACGAACCCAGTGTGCGAAACGGGGGCACCCCAGAACCTGCGACCGGAGGAGTGCAGTGGCAGCCAACGACCGGGCAGCAGCTCCCGGAAAGTCCGGTGGGAGCTCCGGTGCCGATGGCCTGATGCGCGCCTCACTGAGCGCCGTGGCACCTGGCACGGCCCTGCGCGACGGGCTTGAACGGATTCTCCGCGGCAACACCGGCGGACTCATCGTGCTCGGCTCCGACAAGACCGTCGAGGCGATGTGCACGGGCGGTTTCGTCCTGGACGTCGAGTTCTCGGCGACCCGGCTGCGCGAGCTGTGCAAGCTCGACGGCGGCATCGTGGTCTCGTCGGACCTGTCCAAGATCCTGCGGGCCGGTGTCCAGCTGGTCCCCGACCCGACGATCCCCACCGAGGAGACGGGCACCCGGCACCGCACCGCCGACCGTGTGTCGAAGCAGGTGGGCTTCTCGGTCGTCTCCGTCTCCCAGTCCATGCGCCTGATCGCGCTGTACGTGGACGGCCAGCGCCGTGTCCTGGAGGACTCGGCCGCGATCCTGTCCCGCGCGAACCAGGCCCTGGCGACCCTGGAGCGCTACAAGCTCCGCCTGGACGAGGTCGCGGGCACGCTCTCCGCGCTGGAGATCGAGGACCTGGTGACGGTCCGGGACGTCTCCGCGGTCGTCCAGCGCCTGGAGATGGTCCGCCTCATCGCGACGGAAATCGCCGAGTACGTGCTGGAGTTGGGCACCGACGGACGCCTCCTGGCCCTCCAGCTGGACGAGTTGATCGCGGGCGTGGAGCCGGAACGCGAGCTGGTGGTCCGGGACTACGTCCCCGAGCCGACCGCCAAACGCTCCCGCACGGTCGACGAGGCGCTCGCGGAACTCGACGCCCTCAGCCACGCCGAACTCCTCGAACTCTCCACGGTGGCCAAGGCCCTGGGCTACACGGGCTCACCCGAGACCCTCGACTCGGCGGTCTCCCCCCGCGGCTTCCGCCTCCTGGCGAAGGTGCCACGCCTGCCCGGCGCGATCATCGACCGCCTGGTGGAACACTTCGGCGGCCTGCAGAAGCTGCTGGCGGCGAGCGTCGACGACCTCCAGACGGTGGACGGGGTCGGCGAGGCGAGGGCACGGAGCGTGCGGGAGGGGCTTTCGCGGCTGGCGGAGTCGTCGATCCTGGAGCGGTACGTGTAGCTGGGCCCGGGGGGCTTGCTCAGTCGTTGTCAAGCACGAAGGACGTCTGGGCCTTGGTGAACCCCTGGGCCTGCGCCTCGACCAGGTAGGTGCCGGCCGTCGCCGTCGCTGTCCCCGCCTCCGGTGTGGCGCACTCGGGGGCGCTCGCCTTGCGGTCCCACTCGAAGGTGTACGTGATGCTGTCGCCGGCCGAGACCCGGAACAGCAGACCCGACGTGTCCTTGGGGCAGTCGTCCGAGGACCAGATGTCGTCGTCGCTGCTCGCCTGCGTGATCGTCACCACGGCCGACTCCGGGCCGAGGTCGATCTTGCAGTCGTTGGCGGAGGAGTTCTTGGCGACCAGCTGGAAGGTGGGCGTCTCGTCGGGCGCGTACGAGTTCTGGACGCTGCGCAGGCTCAACTGGACGATGCCGGGCGTGCAGTTGGGCAGGGTGGAACCGGCCGGAAGGGTGTCGCCGCTGCCTACGCTGCCGTTGACGCCGTCGTCCGTGCCGGTGCCGCCACCGGTCCCGGCGGACCCGCTGCCGCCACCGGAACCGGCCGAACCTTCCGACCCGCCCGAGCCAGTTGAGCCCCCGGAAGCAGAACCAGAGCCGGAACTGGTGCCCGAGCCGCCGCCGCTGGTGTCCGTGTCCCCCGACTCGTCGCGTCCGCCCGGGGCTTGACTGATCGCGGGGCCCGAACCGGACGGGCCCGGGGTGATCGTCTGCACAGGGTTCTTGCCGTTGGCACCGTCCGTGCCGTTGTTCCCGCCTCCGCCGCCGGAGGCGACGACCCAGACGACCAGCAGCGTCAACAGGGCGAGCACAGACAGCAGAACGGCCCTCCGTCGCCAGTAGATGGAGGAGGGAAGCGGCCCGACCGGATTGCGCATAGATCCCACGGCGCAAACTGTACGAGAGATCGGCCCGTGCACTCGCCCCACCCGCCGCCGGGTGCACAACTTTTCCGGATCATCATCCCGGCGAACTCCTCCGGAGGAGCAGGCAGTTCACGCCCCCGCCGCCCCTACCCGTCCCATCCTTGGGGGCTGCCGCCCCCAGACCCCCGCTGTCGGCCTGAACGGCCTCGTCCTCAAACGCCGGACGGGCTGGGGGGTGCCGGCCGGTGCTTGATCTTTTAGCCCGTCCGGCGTTTGAGGACAAGGCCCGTTCAGGGCCGACAGCGGGGGTTCGGGGGCGGCAGCCCCCGAGGATGGGAACGGGTAAGGGCGGCGGGGGCGAAACAAACCCGTCCGCACCGCACCGCATCGCACACCCCCGCACCCCCACATGGCAGGATCGAACCCGCCATGACTGCGCCCACGAAACCCCCGCACCGCGACGCCGACACCCCCGCCACCGACCTCCACTCCCCGGTCATCGACTGGTTCGACGAGCACGCCCGAGACCTCCCCTGGCGCCGCCCCGACGCCGGCCCCTGGGGCGTGATGGTCAGCGAGTTCATGCTCCAGCAGACCCCCGTCAGCCGCGTACTGCCCGTCTACGAGCAGTGGCTCACCAACTGGCCCCGCCCCGCCGACCTCGCCAAGGACGCCCCCGGCGAAGCCGTCCGCGCCTGGGGCCGCCTCGGCTACCCCCGCCGCGCCCTGCGCCTGCACGGCGCCGCGGTCGCCATAACGGAACGCCACGGCGGCGACGTACCCACCGACCACTCCCAACTGCTCGCCCTGCCCGGCATCGGCGAGTACACCGCCGCCGCCGTCGCCTCCTTCGCCTACGGCCAGCGGCACGCCGTACTGGACACGAACGTCCGCCGGGTCTTCGCCCGCGCCGTCACCGGCGTCCAGTACCCCCCGAACGCCACCACCGCCGCCGAACGCAAGCTCGCCCGCGCCCTGTTGCCGGACGACGAGCAGACGGCCGCCCGCTGGGCCGCGGCCTCCATGGAACTCGGCGCGCTCGTCTGCACGGCCAGGAACGAGACCTGCCACAGCTGTCCGATCGCCGCCCAGTGCGCCTGGCGGCTCGCCGGGAAGCCCGAGCACGAGGGCCCGGCCCGCCGCGGTCAGACGTACGCGGGCACGGACCGCCAGGTGCGCGGCAAGCTGCTCGCCGTACTCCGCGAGGCCCACAGCCCAGTACCGCAGGCGGCGCTCGACCGGGTGTGGCACGAGCCGGTGCAGCGCGCCCGGGCCCTGGACGGACTCGTCTCGGACGGTCTGGTCGAGCCCCTCCCGGGCGGGCTGTACCGCCTGCCGCACAGCTGAGACACATCCCGGGACACAGACTCGGCCTTCCGTAACGCGTCAAACACTCCTCCCCCACCCTCCAAATCACCCCACACCACCACCAATTACCCCTCCCGCTTACCCCTTCCCTACTTCCGTTACACAACCGACGGACAGCCGCGCGCTCCCCGCAGGCTGGCTCGGACAGCTCCGTGACAACCCCTCCGTAGCTTCATCCCTGTACAGACCACAGGGCAGTGAAAGCCGGCCGGCAGGCGGGTCGGAAACGGGGATCGGAGGCGGTTGGACATGACGCAGCAGGGCGAGGTGCTCGAATTCGAGGAGTACGTCCGCACACGGCAGGACGCGCTGTTGCGCAGCGCCCGTCGACTGGTCCCGGACCCCGTCGACGCCCAGGACCTGCTGCAGACGGCGCTCGTACGGACGTACGGCCGCTGGGACGGCATAGCGGACAAGCGGCTCGCGGACGCCTACCTCCGCCGGGTGATGATCAACACCCGGACCGAGTGGTGGCGGGCACGCAAGCTGGAGGAAGTGCCCACCGAGCAGCTTCCGGACGCGTGTGTGGACGACTCCACCGAACAGCACGCGGACCGCGCCCTCCTGATAGACGTCATGAAGGTGCTCGCACCCAAGCAGCGCAGTGTCGTCGTGCTGCGACACTGGGAGCAGATGTCCACGGAGGAGACGGCCGCCGCCCTCGGCATGTCGGCCGGAACGGTCAAGAGCACGCTGCACCGGGCGCTCGCCCGGCTCCGGGAGGAGCTGGAGGCCCGCGATCTGGACGCACGCGCGCTGGAGCATGAGGAGCGGGAGCGTTGCGCGGCCTAGGCACAGGGGCGACCGGTCCCGGGGTCCCACGGGCACGGACGGGGACAGGCGCAGGGACGGATTCGGACGCGGACCCGTCTTCGGGTCCGGGTCCGGGTGGCGGTCCCGATCCGGGTGCTGGCTCACGGGGGTGGCAGGGGCACGGCTCGGGGCTGCTCACGCACCCGACTCCGTCCACCCCTGCCCGGCGGGCCTTTCAGGCGGTGATCACGGCTACGGCCGTGCTCGCCGCCCTCGCCCTTTTCGTCACCGCCTGCGCCACCGGCGGCACCGGCGCCCGTGACGAGGGTCCGGCCGGCGCGGACGCCGCCGCGGGCAAGCTGAACCCCACGCCCTCGCCCTCCGCGTACGCCACGACGGACGACGTGGACGGGGTCCAGCTCGTCATGGACGACCCGGGGGTCGCGGCCTCGGTCAAGCGCGCGCTGAAGCCGTGCGTCGGGGACGAGTACCCCGTCGACGTGTCGTACGGCGATCTGACCGGCGGGGCCTCGGACGACGTCGTCGTCAATGTCATGACGTGCAGCGATGCCGTCGGCGTCGGGTCGTACGTGTACCGCGAGTCGGGCAGCGGCACCGGCTACCGGAACGTCTTCCGGGCCGAGGAGTCCCCCGTCTACGCGGAGATAGACCGGGGCGACCTGGTGGTCACCAAACAGGTGTACAAGAAGGACGACCCGGTGACGAGCCCGTCGGGCGAGAATGTGATCACCTACCGGTGGACGGCGGGCCGCTTCACCCTGGAGTACCGCACGCACAACGAGTACAGCAGCGCGGTCGACGGCGACACCGCGCCGACGACGGACCCCAACTGACCCGACGCACGACCTGACGCACAAGACGCACAAGACGCATAAGACGAGAACTGAGAGCACCGGGATGGCAGACCAGACCCACGTCCTCTTCGTCGAGGACGACGACGTCATCCGCGAGGCCACCCAACTCGCCCTGGAGCGGGACGGCTTCGCGGTCACCGCCATGCCCGACGGGCTGTCGGGCCTGGCGGCGTTCCGCGCGGACCGCCCCGACATCGCCCTGCTGGACGTCATGGTCCCGGGCCTCGACGGGGTCAGCCTGTGCCGCCGTATCCGCGACGAGTCCACCGTGCCGGTGATCATGCTGTCGGCGCGCGCCGACTCCATCGACGTGGTCCTGGGCCTGGAGGCGGGCGCCGACGACTACGTCACCAAGCCGTTCGACGGTGCCGTCCTGGTCGCCCGGATCCGCGCGGTGCTGCGCCGCTTCGGTCACGCGAGCGGCCCGAACGCGGCGGGTGCGGAGGGCGGGGCGCCCGTGACCGGCGGGGTGCTCGTCTTCGGTGACCTGGAGATCGACACCGAGGGCATGGAGGTCCGCAAGGAGGGCCGGCCGGTGGCCCTGACACCCACCGAGATGCGGCTGCTGCTGGAGTTCTCGTCCGCGCCGGGCACGGTCCTCTCCCGCGACAAACTCCTCGAACGCGTGTGGGACTACGGCTGGGGCGGCGACACCCGCGTCGTCGACGTCCATGTGCAGCGGCTGCGTACGAAGATCGGCCAGGACCGGATCGAGACGGTCCGCGGCTTCGGCTACAAGTTGAAGGCCTGAGCGGACCCATGGGCGCAAGAGGAACCAGGATCAAGGGCCTCAGGCTCAGGGGCATCACAGGCCTTACGGGGATCCACACGGGGCTCCGATGGAAGCTGAGCGCCGCCATCGCGCTGGTCGGCGCACTCGTGGCGATCACGCTCAGCCTGGTCGTGCACAACGCGGCCCGGGTCTCGATGCTGGACAGCGCGCGCGATCTCGCGGACGAACGCGTCCTGATCGGGCAGAGCAACTACAACCTGTCGGGGCGGCCCAACTTCCCCGGCATCAAGGTCGACGACCCGAACCTGCCGCAGGAGCTGCGGGAGAAGGCGGCGGAGGGCCGCCGGGCGACCTATGTGACCGACCGGCCGGACGGGGTGCCGGACATCTGGGCGGCCGTGCCGCTCAAGGACGGCCACATCATGTCGCTGCACACCGGGTTCACCGACCGCAGTACGGACATCATGGCCGACCTCGACCAGGCGCTGATCATCGGCTCGATCGCGGTCGTGCTGGGAGGCAGCGCGCTCGGTGTGCTGATCGGCGCGCAACTGTCGCGCCGGCTACGGAAGGCGGCGGCGGCCGCGAACCAGGTCGCCAGAGGCGAGACGGACGTACGAGTACGGGACGCCATAGGCGGTGTCGTACGGGACGAGACCGACGACCTCGCCCGGGCGGTGGACGCGATGGCGGACACCCTGCAGCAGCGTCTTGAGGCGGAACGGCGGGTCACGGCGGACATCGCGCACGAGCTGCGTACGCCGGTGACGGGACTGCTGACCGCCGCCGAACTCCTCCCTCCGGGCCGGCCGACGGAGCTGGTCCTGGACCGGGCGAAGGCGATGCGCACGCTGGTCGAGGACGTCCTGGAGGTGGCCCGGCTCGACGGGGCGTCGGAGCGGGCGGAGTTGCAGGACATCATGCTGGGTGAGTTCGTGGCGCGGCGGGTGATCGCGAAGGACCCGGAGATCGCCGTGCACGTGGTGCACGAGTCGGAGGTCACGACGGACCCGCGCCGCCTGGAGCGCGTGCTGTTCAACCTCCTCGCGAACGCTGCGCGGCACGGCAAGGCACCGATAGAGGTGTCGGTGGAGGGTCGGGTCATCCGCGTGCGCGACCACGGCGCGGGCTTCCCGGAGGACCTGTTGGCGGACGGCCCGAGCCGCTTCCGCACGGGCAGCAGCGACCGCTCGGGCCACGGCCACGGCCTCGGCCTCACGATCGCCGCAGGCCAGGCCCGAGTCCTGGGCGCCCGCCTCACGTTCCGCAACATACGCCCCCCGGGCGCCCCGGAGGACGTCCCCGCAGAGGGCGCGGTAGCAGTCCTGTGGCTCCCGGAACACGCCCCGACCAACACGGGCAGCTACCCGATGATGCCCCGCCCGAAGCCCTGAGTTTCGCCCCCGCCGCCCTTACCCGTTCCCATCCCTGGGGGCTGCGCCCCCAGACCCCCCTGTCGGCCTGAACGGCCTCGTCCTCAAACGCCGGACGGGCTGGAGGGGGCTGGCCTGGGTGGGTAGAGGCGGGCTGAACGGGCCTCGTCTTCGAACACCGGCCGGGGTTGGTCTTTCAGCCCGTCCGGCGTTTGAGGACAAGGCCCGTTCAGGGCCGACAGGGGGGTCTGGGGGCGCAGCCCCCAGGGATGGGAACGGGTAGGGGCGGCGGGGGCGAACCTCACACCACCTCAGCCACAGCCCCCTTGGCCGCCCCGGGACGAGAACCCTCGTCCCCGTCCCCCTTCTCCGGCCCCGCCCCCTTCAACGGAACCTCCTTCACGAACACCGCCGCCACCAGCGCCGCAACCGCCACCGCAGCCCCCAGCAGGAACGCCGAGTGCGTCCCGGAAGACACCGCGTACTGGTACGCCTCCCGCGCCGCCGCCGGCAACTTCGCCAGGCTCGCCGCATCCAGCTGAGCCGACTGCTCGGTCACCTTGGACCCCAGCGCCCCAGCCCGCTCGGTCATCACTTCCTGGACGCGGCTGTTGAACAGCGCCCCCATGATCGCGACCCCGAACGACGCCCCGAGCGTCCGGAACAGCGTGGCCCCGGAGGACGCGACGCCCATGTCCTTCATCTCGACGCTGTTCTGCGCCACCAGCATGGTGATCTGCATCAGACAGCCCATACCGGCACCCACGATCGCCATGTACACACCGGACGTGACCCGCGAGGTCCCGGTGTCCATCTGCGCGAGCAGGAACAGCCCCAGGATCATCAGCACACTGCCGACCACCGGGAACACCTTGTACCTGCCACTGCTCGTGGTCACCCGCCCGGCGATCATCGACACGACCATCATCGCGCCGAGCATCGGAAGCAGCAGCAGCCCCGAGTTGGTCGCGGACGCACCCTGCACGGACTGCTGGTACAGCGGCAGGAACAGCACCGCCCCGAACATCACGAACCCGGTGACGAAGCCGATGACCGACATCAGCGAGAAGTTCCGGCTGCGGAATATGTGCAGCGGCATGATCGGCTCGGCGGCCTTGGTCTGCCAGAACACGAACCCGACCAGCGAGGCGACGCCGATCCCGATCAGCTCCATGATCATGGCGGAGCCCCACGCGTACTCCGTACCGCCCCAGGTGGTCACCAGAACGATCGCCGTAATACCGACGGTCAGCAGCGCCGCACCCGGATAGTCGATCCGCGTCTGCGCCCGCTTCTTCGGCAGATGCAGCACCGCGCTGATGGCGACGAGCGCGACCACACCCAGCGGCAGGTTGATGTAGAACGACCAGCGCCAGCCCAGGTGGTCCGTCAGCGCCCCGCCGACCAGCGGTCCGCCGATCATGGCGAGCGCCATCACTCCGGCCATCATGCCCTGGTACTTGCCACGCTCACGCGGCGGAATCAGGTCCCCGATGATCGCCATGACCCCGACCATCAGACCACCGGCGCCGAGCCCCTGCACGGCCCGGAAGCCGATCAGCTGCCCCATGTCCTGGGCCATACCGCTGAGCGCCGACCCGATCAGGAAGAGCACGATCGACGTCATGAAGACGCCCTTGCGCCCGTACATGTCACCGAGCTTGCCCCAGATCGGGGTGGAGGCGGCGGTCGCGAGCGTGTAGGCCGTCACGACCCACGACAGGTGTTCGAGCCCGCCCAGTTCACCGACGATCGTCGGCATCGCCGTGCCGATGATCATGTTGTCCAGCATCGCGAGCATCATCGCGATCATGAGCGCGAGCAGCACCACCCGCACACTCCGCGGCTGCTTGCCCTGCCCGCCCTGACCGTCGACCCCGTCCGGCCGGTCCCCTGCTACCTGTGCGTCCGCCATCGTCTCCGACCCACTCCCCCACATACTCCCGCTTACTTGCCGCCCGGCAAGTTGACTACACTGGGGAAGCTAGACCCGTAACTAGCCGGGCGTCAAGTAAGTTTTGCCCCAAGGGCGCCCACCAGGGCATTCAGAAGCAGGAGTACGAGCAATGGACCGCACCAAGCAGCGCCGCCGCGGGGACACCCGCCAGCGCATCCAGGACGTGGCGCTCGAACTCTTCGCCGAACAGGGCTACGAGAAGACCTCGCTGCGGGAGATCGCCGAGCGGCTCGACGTCACGAAGGCGGCGCTCTACTACCACTTCAAGACCAAGGAAGAGATCATCGTCAGCCTGTTCGAGGACCTGACGAAGCCGATCGAGGATCTGATCGAGTGGGGCAGGCAGCAGCCGCACACCCTCGACACCAAGCAGGAGATCGTCCGCCGCTACAGCGAGGCGCTCGGCGAGGCGGTGCCGCTCTTCCGCTTCATGCAGGAGAACCAGGCGACGGTACGGGACCTGAGCATCGGCGACACGTTCAAGACGCGGATGCTCAGTATGCGGGAGATCATCATCGACCCGGACGCCGCCCTGGTCGACCAGGTCCGCTGCATCAGCGCGATGTTCACGCTGCACGCCGGGATGTTCGTCCTCCAGGACCTGGCGGGCGACGCGGACGAGAAGCGCAAGGCGGTCCTGGAGGTGGCGATCGGCCTGGTCACCCAGGCCCACGAGGGCACGGAACAGCCGTAGATCACGGCCCCTCAGGCCTCCGTCAGACGGTCACGCCCTTGGCCCGCAGAAACGCCACCGGGTCCACGGCGGAGCCGTAGTTCGCGGTCGTACGGATCTCGAAGTGCAGGTGCGGGCCACTGGAGTTGCCCGTGTTGCCCGACAGGGCGATGCGCTGCCCGGTGGCCACGACCTGGCCGACCTTCACGTTGATCTTCGACAGATGGGCGTACTGCGAGTACGTGCCGTTGCCGTGCTTGATGACGATGGCATTGCCGTACGCGGACCCGTCACCGGCGCCGTTGCCGCCGGCCTTGACGACGGTGCCGCCATGCGCGGCGAAGACCTTCGTACCGCTCGGCACGGCGAAGTCCTGGCCGGAGTGGGTGGACGACCACATGTTGCCGGCCTGGTTGAAGCTCGCGCTGAGCGTGTACTTCTTGACCGGGTCCACCCAGGAGGCGGCCTTCTTGGCGGCGGCCTTGACCTGGACGGCACTCGCCGTCGTACCGGTGTCGGCGGCGGCCGCGATCCCGGCCGTGCCCAGTACGACCGAGACCCCGAGCCCTGCGGCCAGAACGGAGATGCGGGAAACACGGGCGGTGGCGCGCTGGAACATCAGAACCTCATGGGGACGGGGACAGAAAAACCACCCGGCACAGGCGACGCCGCCGGATGGGAAACCCCTTGGTACCCCCACCCCCCACCCATCCCCAAACCCCTGCTCTACTGCACAAGGTAGTAGTTACCCATAAATTTACCTACTTATTGACAAAGCAACCCAAGCCACCACACCACGCAAACCATCCCTCACCCACCCTGTCACCCACTATTCACCCTAGTAACGGACATTTCGCCTGTGCATCATGTCACCGGCCGCGAGGTCCGAAGACGCGTCACTGTGACGCGCACAACGGGACCTGCGCCACCCCGATCCCAGGCCGAACAAACCCCCTCCGACTACTGGCATCCCGCCGCTACCCGTGAGTAATGTTCCCTTCCCGCCCGCGCCACTCACTCCCGCAAGCATGCCCCTGACATCTGCAGGCCCTGGCACCGCACGGACCTACGTGAGAGGACCCCGATCCCGATGACAAGAGGCTCCTGGACGCCCTGGACCCGCCGAATCGGCCTGACCGCGGTCGCAGCGGTCGCCGCGGTGACCCTGGTCGGCCCCGGTACCGCCCAGGCCGCGACCACCGCGTCCACCACGTCCGTGTCGGCCGCCGCGGACGTCGACTACGCCACCTGGCAGGCGGACTGCCAGGCCGTGATGGACCAGGCACTGCCCTACCTGCAGCAGCGCATCGCCGCCGCCTCCACGGGCGAGAAGCCGGCGATCGTCTTCGACATCGACAACACCACCCTGGAGACCGACTTCGGCTTCAGCTACCCGTCGCCTGCCAACGCGCCCGTGCTGAAGGTGGCCCAGTACGCCCAGGACCACGGCGTCGCCCTCTTCTTCGTCAGCGCGCGCCCGGACATCATCAAGCCCCTGACGCAGTACAACCTCACGTACGTCGGGTACGACGTCAGCGGGCTGTACGTCCGCAATCTGATCGACCTCTTCAGGAACGTGGCCGACTACAAGACCGCGCAGCGCGTCGACATCGAGTCGAAGGGCTACACGATCATCGCCAACATCGGCAACAGCGCCACCGACCTCTCGGGCGGCCACGCCGAGAAGACGTACAAGCTGCCGGACTACGACGGCCAGCTGTCGTAGGCGACCCCGTCGGGCCCCATCGGGCATGCGAAAGGGGCCGGTGCGAAAGCACCGGCCCCTTTCTGACGCAGCCGTGAGGCTTACGCCTCCTTGCTCAGGTTCGGTCCGGCACCGCCGGCCGCCTGCTCGATCGGCGGGACGTCGGGCAGTGCCGACTTCTCCTCGCCGCGGAAGGTGAAGGTCGCCGCCTCACCCTCGCCCTCCGTGTCGACGACCACGATGTGACCGGGGCGCAGCTCACCGAAGAGGATCTTCTCGGAGAGCGTGTCCTCGATCTCGCGCTGGATCGTGCGACGCAGCGGGCGCGCGCCCAGGACAGGGTCGTAACCCTTCTTGGACAGCAGCTCCTTGGCGGCCTGGGACAGCTCGATGCCCATGTCCCGGTCCTTGAGGCGCTCGTCCACCTTGCCGACCATCAGGTCGACGATCTGGAGGATGTCGTCCTGCGTGAGCTGCGGGAAGACGACCACGTCGTCGACGCGGTTGAGGAACTCGGGCCGGAAGTGCTGCTTCAGCTCGTCCGAGACCTTGTTCTTCATGCGCTCGTAGTTGGACTTCTTGTCACCGGAGGCCGCGAAGCCCAGGTTGAAGCCCTTGGAGATGTCCCGCGTGCCGAGGTTGGTCGTCATGATGATGACCGTGTTCTTGAAGTCCACGACCCGGCCCTGGGAGTCGGTCAGCCGACCGTCCTCCAGGATCTGCAGCAGCGAGTTGAAGATGTCCGGGTGGGCCTTCTCGACCTCGTCGAAGAGGACGACGGAGAACGGCTTGCGGCGGACCTTCTCGGTCAGCTGGCCGCCCTCTTCGTAGCCCACGTAACCGGGGGGCGAACCGAAGAGCCGCGACACCGTGTGCTTCTCGCTGAACTCCGACATGTCGAGGGAGATCAGCGCGTCCTCGTCACCGAAGAGGAACTCGGCCAGGGCCTTGGAGAGTTCCGTCTTACCGACACCGGACGGGCCCGCGAAGATGAACGAACCACCGGGACGCTTCGGGTCCTTCAGACCGGCACGCGTACGGCGGATCGCCTTGGAGAGCGCCTTGACGGCGTCCTTCTGGCCGATGACCCGCTTGTGGAGCTCGTCCTCCATGCGCAGCAGGCGGCTCGACTCCTCCTCGGTCAGCTTGAAGACCGGGATGCCGGTGGCGGTCGCGAGGACCTCGGCGATCAGCTCGCCGTCGACCTCGGCGACGACGTCCATGTCGCCGGCCTTCCACTCCTTCTCCCGCTTGGCCTTCGCGGCGAGGAGCTGCTTCTCCTTGTCACGGAGAGAGGCGGCCTTCTCGAAGTCCTGCGAGTCGATCGCGGACTCCTTGTCCCGGCGGACGCCGGCGATCTTCTCGTCGAACTCGCGCAGGTCCGGCGGAGCGGTCATCCGGCGGATGCGCATCCGGGAACCGGCCTCGTCGATGAGGTCGATCGCCTTGTCGGGCAGGAACCGGTCCGAGATGTAGCGGTCGGCGAGCGTCGCCGCCTGCACCAGGGCCTCGTCGGTGATCGAGACGCGGTGGTGCGCCTCGTACCGGTCGCGCAGGCCCTTGAGGATCTCGATCGTGTGGGGGAGGGAAGGCTCCGCCACCTGGATCGGCTGGAAGCGGCGCTCGAGAGCCGCGTCCTTCTCGAGGTGCTTGCGGTACTCGTCGAGCGTGGTGGCACCGATGGTCTGCAGCTCACCGCGGGCCAGCATCGGCTTCAGGATCGAAGCGGCGTCGATGGCGCCCTCGGCGGCACCCGCGCCGACGAGCGTGTGCAGCTCGTCGATGAACAGGATGATGTCGCCGCGGGTACGGATCTCCTTGAGGACCTTCTTCAGGCGCTCCTCGAAGTCACCGCGGTAGCGGGAGCCGGCGACCAGCGCGCCGAGGTCCAGGGTGTAGAGGTGCTTGTCCTTGAGGGTCTCGGGCACCTCGCCCTTGACGATGGCCTGGGCGAGGCCCTCGACGACGGCGGTCTTGCCGACGCCGGGCTCACCGATCAGGACCGGGTTGTTCTTCGTGCGGCGGGACAGCACCTGCATGACCCGCTCGATCTCCTTCTCGCGCCCGATGACCGGGTCGAGCTTGGACTCACGAGCGGCCTGGGTGAGGTTCCGGCCGAACTGGTCGAGGACCAGGGACGTCGAGGGGGTGCCCTCGGCGGGGCCGCCGGCGGTGGCGGTCTCCTTGCCCTGGTAACCGGAGAGCAGCTGGATGACCTGCTGCCGCACCCGGTTGAGATCGGCGCCCAGCTTGACCAGGACCTGGGCGGCGACGCCCTCGCCCTCACGGATCAGGCCGAGCAGGATGTGCTCCGTGCCGATGTAGTTGTGGCCCAGCTGAAGGGCCTCGCGGAGCGACAGCTCCAGGACCTTCTTGGCACGGGGGGTGAAGGGGATGTGCCCGGACGGGGCCTGCTGGCCCTGACCGATGATCTCCTCCACCTGCTGACGGACCGCCTCAAGCGAAATGCCGAGGCTCTCCAGGGCCTTTGCGGCGACACCTTCACCCTCGTGGATCAGGCCCAGGAGGATGTGCTCGGTGCCGATGTAGTTGTGGTTGAGCATCCGGGCTTCTTCCTGAGCCAGGACGACAACCCGCCGCGCGCGGTCGGTGAACCTCTCGAACATCGTTAATCGCTCCTCAGAGCGGTCAGGCAGTAAGGGGACGCTCCCCTCCCTGTCCTTCCGCAGCTTAGTCCCGCAAGCGGGGACCGCTCATTCCAACTGCCGACACCGGACCGAGAACCAACACAGCCTCCTGACCCTGAACGCCGACATATGCTCCAACCCGATCGTGCGAGACGATGTTCCCGCAGGCCAGGCAGTTACCCTCACTATCAGTACGCCGATGGCGAACGTGAGACGGCCTTTTCTGCGTGTCGCCCCCTCCCACTAGGGATGTCTTACCCGTACGGACCGACACTCCATGCCGGATGCACCGGTTCCCTCCGCTACGGGCGAACAACCTTGCGCCGCCGAACCGCTCCGCGCATCCCTGAAATCGGAACTCCGCGCGCCCGCAAGGGCACCCAGCGTAACTCGCGGCCCTTCGCGGTGGTTGGCTTCGCATGGTTCCCACTGTCCCCCTTCCTCGCCGCCCTCTCGACCCGGGCGACACCACGAGCGATGTCCTGCACTGGTACGAGAACGAACTGGGGTGGGCGACAGTGCCCGGTTCCGGATCCGGGGGCCTTCCGGTACGGCTGGTCGTGGGCCGGAGCTTCGACGTGCTCGACGTACCGGCCGAGGCGGGATTCGCGGCGCTGCGGCACCGGGGCCAGGTGCGGGCGCCGGCTTCCCCGGTGGTCCTGCACGGGGACCGGATGCTGCTGCTGGTGGCCGCGGGCAGCGCGGACGAGTTGCCGGGGCTGCTGGACTGGCTGGAGTGGGGCGGGCTCGTACCGGACCTGAGGGCGATCGGCGTGGGCGGCCACATCGAGGCTCCCTTGCCGCCGAGACCGCCCGGGCCGCCCGGTTCCCCCGTCCCGTCGGGCAGCTCTCCCGGCGCTCAGGGCATCACCCAGGGCCGGACAAATCCGCAGGGGGCCGCTGTCTGGCTGCGGCCCCCTGAAACAGGGTGCGGGACGGCGGTCCCGCTGCCGACGATGTCGGCCCTGGGGGGCGTCGGAGGCGCCCCCGATCTCGTACGGCTGGTGGACACGCTGGCGACACAGTGCCATCGCGTCCGACTGCGGCGCGCGTGCGCTCAGCCGTTGGCCTTCTCGTAAGCCTCACGAATGGACGCGGGAACACGGCCACGGTCGTTGACCTCGTAACCGTTCTCCTTCGCCCAAGCACGGATCTGCGCGGTGTCCTGGCTGCCGCCGGAAGCGACACGCGCCTTTCCACGCCCACCCGAAGCACGGCCTCCAGTACGGCGGCCGCCCTTGACGTAGGGCTCGAGAAGACCACGAAGCTTGTCAGCATTGGCAGTCGTGAGATCGATCTCGAACGTCTTGCCGTCCAACGCGAACGTCACGGTCTCGTCCGCCTCGCCGCCGTCGAGGTCGTCGACAAGAAGGACCTGAACCTTCTGTGCCACCGGATTTCCTTTCATCGATAACGTGGGAGCCGATGCCCACGGCGTGCGCCGCTGTTTCGCATCCCCTGTTATATGCAGTACTGCAGTACGTCGGAAAGCAAACCGCTTTTGCCGGAAAAACACAAACCCCCGGGAGAGACCGACGGCCCTTCCCCCGACCGGAAACGTACGCGTTTCGGACATAGGGAACCTGGGCAGGCGGCTCACAGGAATTGCCGATGCCCGATCACCGATGCCCGATCACAGATGCAGAAGCATCCGACTGTTGCCCAAGGTGTTCGGTTTCACCCGTTCGAGACCGAGGAACTCCGCGACGCCCTCGTCATAGGAACGCAGTAGCTCGGCGTAGACATCAGTGTCAACAGGCGTCTCACCGATCTCCACGAAGCCGTGCTTCCCGAAGAAGTCCACTTCGAAGGTCAGACAGAAAACGCGTCGAACGCCGAGCCAGCGGGCGGTCTGCAGCAACTTCTCCAGCAACTGATGCCCGACACCGGAACCCTTCAGGTCCGGGTTCACCGCGAGAGTACGGACTTCGGCGAGGTCTTCCCACATCACATGGAGTGCGCCGCACCCCACGACCTCGCCGTTGTCGTCGCGTTCCGCGACCCAGAACTCCTGGATGTCCTCGTAAAGCGTCACCGTCGCTTTGTCGAGCAGGATACGGCCCCGGACGAACGAGTCAAGGAGTCCGCGTACGGCCTGGACATCGCTGGTCCTGGCCCGCCGGACGGTGATGGCTTTCGCTGTGACTTCGGGACGCATCGCTGACATGAGCGGACGCTATCGCCCTGTGGGCCCCTCGGCCGAGGCGGGGTTCTCGTAGGCGGGCTTCTCGCCGGCGGTATGTTCCGCGGCTTCCGACTGCCCGTGCTGTTCGACCTGTTCCGCCTGTTCCGGCCCTTGGGCGATGCGAACGGCATCCCTGAGGGCCAGCCGCTGTTCTTCGCTCATCATGCCGAAGAAGGCGACGAGAGCGGCGGCGGGGTTGTCGCTCTGCGACCACGCGTCGTTCATCAGGGCGGCCGCGTAGGCGGCTCTGGTGGAGACCGCCTCATATCGATAGGCCCGGCCTTCCGCCTCGCGACGGACCCAGCCCTTCTGATGGAGATTGTCCAAAACGGTCATCACCGTGGTGTACGCGATGGACCGTTCCTGCTGAAGGTCTTCCAGGACTTCTCGAACGGTGACCGGGCGGTTCCACTTCCACACCCGCGTCATGACCGCGTCTTCGAGTTCTCCCAATGGGCGAGGCACAACTCAGCACAGTAGTGGGAGAAAGGGTGAATAGCGCGAAGGACGTGCGCTTACCTGCTCAAACCCTTACAAGGTGGTGTGATCCTGTCCGGCCTGCCGGGTCTGCTCGGCCCTGGCGAGGGTGGCGTCCACGACGGCGTCCTCCTTGGCCTTGTTGGCACCGCCCTGACTCTTCACCATCGTCACGATCACACCGATGAAGAGCGCGGCCATCACTACCGGGGGCACGAGCGCGGAGACGTAGTCCATGCGACCAGAGTAGCCAGGGCAGCCGAAAGGCCCGGGCGGGGGGCCCGGGCCTCTGTGGGTCGTACTCCGTTCAACTCACCCCGCGGCGAGCTGTTGCGGGGGATTCGCGGGCGGGGTCGGCTTGCGGCGCGGGAAGACCTCACCAGGGGTGGGGATGGGACGCCCGGGCTTGGGGGCGTCGGGCGCGGGCCGGGGCGCCGGGGCGGGACGCTCGCCCGGCTTCTTCTCGCCGGGCTTCCTGCCGGGATCCTGGGCGGCGAGACCGCCGGGCAGGGCCAGGAGCCGGGTACGGGAGGCGGGCACCGTCGGCGTGACGGGCGCCCGGCCGGACACCCTGGCGCCGAGCCGGGCCCGTACGTTCCGTTCCGCGTGCCGCAGACAGCGGTCCAGGAGGGCGGCGGCGACCGGGTTGCCCCGCAGGGCCCGGAGGGCGGCGAGGTCGTCCGGGGCCGGGCGGTACCCGGCGCCCAGGGCCTCCTCCAGGAGCGTGAGGTAGCCGGCGGCGGTGCCGGGGAGGGCGGCGCGGTAGCGGGCGAGGTCCGCCACGAGGAAGGCGCGCAGCCTGGCTCCCTCACGCGCCGCCTCGTCGACGGACTCGGCAAGCCGGAGACAGTCCTGGACGTCCTCCGCGGAGGCGGGGCCGGGGTGGAGGGCGAGGGCGAGAGCACGGCGGAGCACACGCAGCTCCTCCGCACCGAACGCCATGCCGCCGCGAGATCCGAATGGCGTGGGCATGCGGCGACGATACGCGCTAATCAGACAAACTCGGCATTGCGGAGGGGGTGTGGCGCAGGAAGCCACCCGGGTGGCCGCGCGCAGGCATTGTGTTTCGCCCCCGCCGCCCCTACCCGTCCCATCCTCGGGGGCTCCGCCCCCGAACCCCCGCGCCTGGTCTTTCAGCCCGTCCGGCGTTTGAGGACGAGGCCGTTCAGGCCGACAGCGGGGGTCTGGGGGCGGCAGCCCCCAGGGATGGGAACGGGTAGGGGCGGCGGGGGCGAAGAACTCACATACGCGACACGTTCCGCTCGTACACCAACCGCAGCCCGATCAGCGTCAGCCACGGTTCGTGTTCGTCGATCACCGAGGCCTCGCCCAGCACCATCGGCGCCAGCCCACCCGTGGCGATCACCGTCACATCGTCCGGGTCCTCCGCCAGCTCCTTCGCCATCCGGGTCACCACGCCGTCCACCTGACCGGCGAACCCGTAGATGATCCCCGCCTGCATCGCCTCGACCGTGTTCTTGCCGATCACCGCCCGGGGCCGAGCCACCTCGATCTTCCGAAGCTGCGCCCCCTTCACCCCCAGCGCCTCGACGGAGATCTCGATCCCGGGCGCGATCACACCACCCACGTACTCCCCGCGCGCGGACACCGCGTCGAACGTGGTCGCCGTACCGAAGTCGACGACGATCGCGGGACCCCCGTACAGCTCGACCGCGGCGACCGCGTTGATGATGCGGTCCGCGCCGACCTCCTTGGGGTTGTCGGTGAGGATCGGTACGCCCGTCTTCACGCCGGGTTCGACCAGCACCGCCGGCACATCGCCGTAGTACCGCCGCGTCACCTCACGCAGCTCGTGCAGCACCGACGGCACGGTCGCGCAGATGGCGATCCCGTCGATGCCGTCGCCCAGCTCGTCGCCGAGGAGCGGGTGCATGCCCATGAGGCCCTGGAGGAGGACCGCGAGTTCGTCGGCGGTGCGGCGCGCGTCCGTGGAGATGCGCCAGTGCTCGACGATCTCGTCGCCGTCGAAGAGCCCGAGGACGGTGTGCGTGTTTCCCACGTCGATGGTCAGCAGCATGGCCTGGTACCTACTCCGCCGCTCGCAGGTCGAGACCGATGTCGAGGATCGGCGAGGAGTGGGTGAGGGCGCCGACCGCGAGGAAGTCGACGCCGGTGTCGGCGTATTCCTTGGCGTTCTTGAGGATCAGCCGGCCCGAGACCTCCAGGACGGCACGGCCGTCTACGACAGCGACCGCCTCGTCGCACTCACCCGGAGTGAAGTTGTCCAGCAGGATCAGGTCCGCGCCCGCGTCGACGATCTCGCGCAGCTGGTGCAGGGTGTCGACCTCGACCTCGATCGGTACGTCCGGGAAGGCGTCCCGTACGGCCTTGAATGCCTGGGCGACGCCGCCGGCGGCGACCACGTGGTTGTCCTTGACGAGGGCCGCGTCCGACAGGGACATGCGGTGGTTGACGCCGCCGCCGCAGCGGACCGCGTACTTCTCCAGGGCGCGCAGACCGGGAGTGGTCTTGCGGGTGTCGCGGACCTTGGCCTTGGTGCCCTCCAGGACGTCCGCCCACGCGCGCGTGGCGGTCGCGATGCCGGACAGCCGGCACAGGAGGTTGAGGGCGCTGCGCTCGGCCGTCAGGAGGTCGCGGGTGCGGGTCGTGACGCTGAGCAGCTTCTGGCCCGCCTCCACTCGGTCGCCGTCCTCGACATGTCGCTCGACCTCGAACTCGTCGGTGCAGACCACGGAGACGACCGCCTCGGCGATCCGCAGACCGGCTACGACCCCGCCCTCGCGGGCTGTGAAGTCGGCCGTGGCGCGGGCCTCCTCGGGGATGGTCGCGACCGTCGTGACGTCGACGCCGTGGTCGAGGTCCTCCTGGATGGCGACGTTGGCGATGTCCTCGACCTCAAGGGGGTCGAGGCCCGCGTCGGCGAGGAGGGCGGCGAGTGCGGGGTCGAGGCCGCACTCCAGGTAGACGTCGTCTGCCGTGTCGGGGTCGGCGCCACAGGCGCAGCCGTCGCCGCAGCCGCCGCTCTGGGCGAGGGGAAGGTCGGGGGTGCTCACGTCTGTCACTGCTCCTGGGGACGGTGCTCCGGCTGATGCGGCCGGGTCGGGGGGAAGTCTGCGGTGTCGGTGGTGTGTACGGCCAGCGTCCGGTCGGGATTCAGTCGTACGACGATGTGGCGGTGCCAGGTGGTGTCGTCGCGCTCGGCGTGGTCCTCGCGCCAGTGGCAGCCGCGGGTCTCCTCGCGGAGGCGGGCGGCGGCGACCAGGACGCGGGCCACGCACAGGAGGTTGGTGGCCTCCCAGGTGTCGACGCCGGGCTCGGCGGTCTTGCCGTTCTCGTCGAGGGCGCCGCGGGCGTCGGTGTGCAGCCGCTGGAGGGCCTCGGCGGCGGTGTCCAGGGAGGCGGCGGAGCGCAGGACGCCGGCGCCCTCGGTCATGATGCGCTGGATCGTGAAGCGGGTCGCGGGGTCGAGGAGCGGGTGCGCGGGCTTCTCGGGGTGCGGGACGGGGGCGGGCACGCGCGCGTGGAGGCCGTCTCCGGCGTGGCTCGCGGTGATGTCGGCGACGATGCGCTCGGCGTAGACCAGGCCCTCCAGGAGCGAGTTGGAGGCGAGCCGGTTGGCGCCGTGGACGCCGGTGCAGGCGACCTCGCCGCACGCGTACAGGCCGGGGACGGTCGTGCGGCCCCGGGAGTCTGTGCGGACGCCGCCGGAGGCGTAGTGGGCGGCGGGGGCGACCGGGACGGGCTCGGTGACCGGGTCGATGCCGTTGGCGCGGCAGGAGGCGAGGATCGTCGGGAAGCGGTGCTCCCACATGTCGGCGCCGAAGTGCCGGGCGTCCAGGAACATGTGTTCGGCGCCCTGTTCCAGCATGCGGCGCGTGATGCCCTTGGCGACGATGTCGCGGGGCGCGAGTTCGCCGAGTTCGTGCTGACCGGTCATGAAGCGCACGCCGTCGGCGTCGACGAGGTGGGCGCCCTCGCCGCGTACCGCCTCGGAGACGAGCGGCTGCTGGCCCTCGGCGTCGGCCCCCAGGAAGAGCACCGTGGGGTGGAACTGGACGAATTCGAGGTCGCTGACCTCGGCGCCCGCGCGGAGGGCGAGGGCGACTCCGTCGCCCGTCGACACGGACGGGTTGGTGGTCGCCGAGAAGACCTGGCCCATGCCGCCGGTGGCCAGGACCACGGCGGGCGCGTGGACGGCGCCCACACCGTCGTGCTGCCCCTCGCCCATGACGTGCAGGGTCACGCCCGCCGTACGGCCGTCGGCGTCCGTCAGGAGGTCCAGGACGAGGGCGTTCTCGACCGTACGCAGGCCCCGCGCGCGGACGGCCTCGACGAGGGCGCGGGAGATCTCCGCGCCGGTCGCGTCGCCGCCCGCGTGCGCTATCCGGCGGCGGTGGTGGCCGCCCTCGCGGGTCAGCTCCAGTCCTCCTTCGGAGGACTCGTCGAAGTGGGCGCCGGTCTCGATGAGCCGTCGTACGGCGTCCGGGCCCTCCGTGACGAGGATCCGTACGGCCTCCTCGTCGCACAGGCCCGCCCCGGCCACCAGGGTGTCGTCCAGGTGCTGTTCGGGGGTGTCGCCCTCCCCCAGGGCCGCCGCGATGCCGCCCTGGGCCCAGCGGGTGGAGCCGTCGTCGAGGCGGGCCTTGGTGACGACGACCGTCCTGAGGCCGGCCGCGTCGCAGCGCAGGGCCGCGGTGAGTCCGGCGACGCCGGAGCCGACGACGACGACGTCAGCGGCGAGTGCCCAGCCGGGGGCGGGGGCGTGCAGCCGTATGCCGGTGGCGCGGCTGGCGGTGGGGCCTGTGGTGCTCACGAGGCGGCTCCGGGGGTTCCGAAAGTGAGAGGGATGTTGTCGATCAGCCGGGTCGTCCCGACCTTGGCTGCGACGGCGAGGACGGCTTCGCCCGTGAAGTCGTCCGGGATCTCGGTGAAGTCGGCGGGGTCGACCAGGGCGAGGTAGTCGAGGACCAATGGGGGCCGCAGGCGGGCCGCGTCGTCCAGGAGGAGGCGGGCGGCGGCCCGGACGGCGGCGGGACCGCCACCGGGGACCTTGGCGACGGCGTGCGCGTCGGCGGCGGCCCGGGACTCGCCGATGGCGCTGAGGGCCTGGGCACGCGCGTGCGTGGCGGGCACTTCGCGGGCCCGCGCGCGCAGCGCCTCCTGCGCGGCGTGCCGGTCACTGCCGGCGAACAGGGCCTGGGAGAGCGCGAGCGCCGTACGCCGTTCCTCCGGGGAGAGGTAGCGGTTGCGGCTGGACAGGGCCAGGCCGTCGGCCTCGCGCACGGTCGGTACGCCGACGATCTCCACGCCGAAGTTCAGGTCGCGGACCATCCGGCGGATCATCGCGAGCTGCTGGGCGTCCTTCTGCCCGAAGAAGGCCACGTCGGGCCGGGTGAGGTGGAGGAGCTTGCCGACGACGGTGAGCATGCCGTCGAAGTGGCCGGGGCGGGTGGCCCCTTCGAGCCGCTCCCCCATGGGGCCCGCGCTGATCCGCACCTGGGGTTCGCCGCCCGGGTAGACCTCGTCCACGGAGGGGGCGAACACGGCGTCCGCGCCCGCCTGTTCGGCGAGTTTCACGTCGGCGTCGAGGGTGCGCGGGTAGCGGTCGAGGTCTTCGCCCTCGCCGAACTGGAGGGGGTTCACGAAGACGGTGACGACGACCTCGCCGTCGGGGCCGGCGATCTCGCGCGCGGTGCGGACGAGGGTGGCGTGGCCCTCGTGCAGGGCGCCCATGGTCATCACGACGGCACGCGTGCGTGCGTGCTGTGTGGCCTCGTCCTTGTCAGGGCTGCGCTCTGACGCGCGGGCGTTCAGTTCGGCTGCCGTGCGCAGCAGGCGGGTCATCGGGCGCCTCCCTCGGTGCCGTTGCCGAGCACTCCGAGAAGGTCCTCGGCCAGCTCCGGCTTGAGGAGGCCGTGGGCGAGGGCACGGTCGGCGGTCGCGCGGGCCATCGCCAGGTAGGCGGCGACGCTCTGCGGGGAGTGCTTGCGCAGTTCCGCCACGTGGGCGGCGACCGTACCGGCGTCCCCGCGCGCGACCGGCCCGGTGAGTGCCGCGTCCCCGGAGCGCAGCGCGTTGTCCAGGGCGGCCCCGAGAAGCGGGCCGAGCATCCGGTCGGGGGCTTCGACGCCGGCCGTGCGCAGCAGTTCCATGGACTCGGCGACCAGGGTGACCAGGTGGTTGGCGCCCAGGGCGAGGGCCGCGTGGTAGAGCGGGCGGCTCTCCTCGGCGATCCATTCGGGCTCGCCGCCCATCTCGATGACGAGGGCCTCGGCGGCCAGCCGCAGTTCGGGGCGCGCGGTGACCCCGAAGGAGCACCCGGCGAGCCGCTGGACGTCCACGGGAGTGCCGGTGAAGGTCATGACGGGGTGCAGGGCCAGCGGCAGCGCGCCGGCCCGCAGTGCGGGGTCCAGGACCTTCGCGCCGTACCGCCCGGAGGTGTGCACGAGGAGCTGTCCCGGCCGTACGGCGCCGGTCTCCGCGAGGCCCTCGACGAGGCCGGGCAGGGCGTCGTCCGGGACGGTCAGCAGGACCAGGTCGGCGCGCTCCATGACCTGGGCGGGCGAGACGACGGGCACGTCCGGGAGGAGCTGCGCGGCGCGGCGGACGGAGGCGTCGGAGACCCCGGAGACGGCCACCGGACGGTGCCCGGCGAGTTGCAGGGACGCGGCCAGTGCGGGGCCCACGCGTCCGGCGCCGACGACGCCGACGGTGAGCCGTGCGGGGCGGTCCCTGGGGTCTGGCTGTTGGAATGTACTCACTCGACGGCGGCCTTCCCGTTCCAGTCCGCTCGGGGTACCGGACGATGTACCGGACGATTTCTCGTCATGTTAACGCGATCGGTCCGAGGGGCGTCCGGTTGTCCACAGGCTGTGGGTTGTCGCGGGCCGCGCACATGTGTCCGGTACGGAAATACGGATGCCCGCGCGGCGGGGCGGGCGGGATGATCCGGAGCATGAGCGATGCGGCGGGGCAGACGGAGGAGCAGTCGGCGGAGGACCGGTTGCGGGAGCGGCGCCGGGCCGCAGTGCGGGAGACACCGCGTGTGCTGTGGCGCGGAGGGTTCGCCGACACCATCCGACAGCGGCTCGCGCTGCTGGCGGAGGCCGCGCCCGAGGTGTACGACGTCGACGAGACTGCGGACATGTACGGCAACGGCGTCGTGGCGGCCCTGGAGGAACGTGTCGCGACTCTGCTGGGCACGGAGAGCGCCGCGTTCTTCCCCACGGGCACGATGGCCCAGCAGGTGGCCCTGCGCTGCTGGGCGGCCCGCACCGGCAGCCCCACGGTCGGCCTGCACGCCCTGGCCCACCCCGAAGTGCACGAACGGAACGCGTTCGGCCAGGTCAGCGGATTGCGTACGGTACGCCTGACCAGCGAGCCCCGGCTGCCCACAGCCGACGAGGTGCGCGACTTCGAAGAGCCTTTCGGCACGCTGATGCTCGAGTTGCCGCTCCGGGACGCCGGGTTCGTCCTGCCCACCTGGGAGGAGCTCACCGAGGTCGTGGAGGCGGCGCGCGAGCGCGACGCGGTGGTGCACTTCGACGGAGCGCGCCTGTGGGAGACCACCGTCCACTTCGGCCGCCCCCTGGACGAGATCGCGGGCCTGGCGGACAGCGTCTACGTGTCGTTCTACAAGTCCCTCGAAGGTTTTGGCGGTGCGGCGCTGGCCGGCCCGAAGACGCTGGTGGAGGAGGCGAAGACCTGGCGGCACCGGTACGGCGGCATGATCTTCCAGCAGTTCCCCACGACGCTGTCGGCTCTCGTCGGCCTGGAGCGGGAGCTGCCCCGGCTGCCGGAGTACGTGCGGCACGCGCGCGTGGTGGCCGCCGCGCTGCGGGAGGGTTTCGCCGAGGCCGGTGTGCCG
Organism: Streptomyces sp. GQFP; assembly: GCF_021545335.1. Classification (GTDB taxonomy): domain Bacteria; phylum Actinomycetota; class Actinomycetes; order Streptomycetales; family Streptomycetaceae; genus Streptomyces. Next base: position 4,180,135 of record NZ_CP089312.1, read on the forward strand.
TGGGCGCGCGTGCACCCCGAGGAGCCGCACACCCATCAATTCCAGGTCTGGCTGCCGTACGACCCCGACGCACTGACGGAGGCGGCGGTGCGGCAGGCGGAGGAGACGGGGACATATCTGTTCGCCGCCTACTGGGACCGCGGCGGTCCCGGCCTGGCCGTCACCGAGGTCACCGTCGGCGCCCCCGGCCTGGAGTGGACGGCGGACGACGTGAAGGCGGCGGTGACGGAGTTCGTGGCGCGTGCTCAGCCGGCCCCGCCCGCGCGCACGAGCCCCGTCTCGTAGGCGAGGACGACCACCTGTACGCGGTCCCGCAGGCCCAGCTTGGTCAGGATGCGGCCCACATGGGTCTTCACGGTCGCCTCCGACAGCACCAGCCGGGCCGCGATCTCGCCGTTGGACAGGCCCTGGGCGACCAGGATCATGACCTCGCGCTCGCGTCCGGTGAGCCGTTCGAGTTCCTTGTGCTGGGGCTGCGTGCCGGTGCTCGGCAGCAGGGGCGCGAAGCGGTCGAGGAGCCGCCGGGTCGTCGAGGGCGCCACGACGGCGTCGCCGCTGTGCACGGAGCGGATGGCGGTGAGGAGTTCGCCGGGCGGCACGTCCTTGAGCATGAAGCCGGAGGCGCCGGCCTTCAGCCCGGAGAAGGCGTACTCGTCGAGGTCGAAGGTGGTCAGGATCAGCACCTTGGGCGGGTTCTCGCCCTGACAGATGCGCCGGGTGGTCTCCACCCCGTCGAGCTTCGGCATGCGTACGTCCATCAGCACCACGTCGACCTCGGTCTCCCGCAGCACCTGGAGGGCCTCGACGCCGTCACCCGCCTCCGCCACGACCTCCATGTCCGGCTGGGCGTCGAGCACCATCCGGAACCCGGTGCGCAGCAGCACCTGGTCGTCGACGAGCATCACGCGGATGAGCATGGCGGGGTCCTCCGGTAGATCGAACATGCACACCCATATCGAACGTGCACGTGTCAGTGAGCGGGTTTGAGCGGCAGCAGGGCGCTGATGCGAAATCCGCCGCCCGGGCGCGGGCCCGCGTCCAGGGTGCCGCCCACCATGCCGACGCGCTCGCGCATGCCGATCAGGCCGTGTCCCTGTCCGTCGGCGCCGCCCTCCTCGTACAGCTCGTGCGGGGCGCCCTTGCCGTCGTCCTCGACCAGCAGGCCGAGCCCGTCGTCGAAGTAGACCAGGCGCACGCTCGCTCCGGTGTTCGGGCCGCCGTGCTTGCGGGTGTTGGTGAGCGCCTCCTGCACGATGCGGTACGCCGTCAGCTCCACGCCGCTGGGCAGCGGGCGCGGGGTGCCCTCGATCTTGAAGTCGACGGGGAGACCGGCGCCACGGCACTTCTCGACGAGGTCGTCGATCTGCTCGACGTCGGGCTGCGGAACGTACTCCCCGCTCTCCTTGTGCTCGCCGGTGCGCAGCACGCCGAGCAGCCGGCGCATCTCGGCGAGGGCCTGGCGGCCGGTGCCGGAGATGGTCTCCAGGGCCTTGCGGGCCTGTTCGGGGGCGGAGTCGAGGACGTAGGCGGCGCCGTCGGCCTGGACGACCATCACGGAGACGTTGTGCGCGACGACGTCGTGCAGCTCGCGGGCGATCCGGGCGCGCTCGGCGGCGACCGCCACCTTGGCCTGCGCCTCGCGCTCCTTCTCCAGGCGGGCGGCGCGCTCCTCCAGCTGGGCGAAGTAGGCGCGGCGGGTGCGCAACGAGTCGCCGAGCACCCAGGCGAGGGCGAACGGCACCGCCAGGAAGACCACCAGGGCGAGATTGCCCGCGGTGCTCGCGTCCTTCTCCGGCCAGCGCAGCTGGGACAGCGGGGCCGCGCACAGACCGCCGATCAGCGCGAACCGCGAGGCCCAGCGGGGCCCGTTCACCGCGACCGTGTAGACGATCACCAGCATGGCGAAGTTCGCGGGCAACGGCTCGACGTCCAGCGCCAGCTGCACCACCCCGACCACGGCGGCCAGCACGAGCATCCGCTCGGGCACGCGCCGGCGCAGGGCGATCACCAGGCACAGCAGGAGCGACACCAGGACGATCGCCACCCGGGGTTGTGAGTCCCCGGTCTCACTCCCGACGGCTCCGCCCAGCACGGAGATCCCGAACAGGCAGACGGCCCAGAAGCCGTCGACCCATGTCGGGTGTCTGCGAAGGAAGTCATAGACGCGTTGCACGTAACCCAGAGTAGGGAAGCGTTCTGTGCGCGGGGGTCAACCGGAGGGTCGATCCGCAACGCCCCGGCGTACTCCCCAAGGTGGAGACCCCGTCCCCTGGGTGGCGGGAGTCCGCGCCCTAGCCTGACCCCGTGGCAGGAGAGACGGTGGACACGGCGGCGGGCGCAGCAGCGGGCGAGTGGCTCGGCTGGCGTGCGGCGACGCGGGAGGCGCTCTACGGCGAACAGGGGTTCTACCTGCGGCCCGAGGGCCCTGCGGGGCACTTCCGTACGTCCGTCCACGCGTCGCCGCTCTTCGCCGGTGCCGTGGCCCGGCTGCTGTGCCGGGTCGACGAGGCGCTGGGCCGTCCCGCGTCGCTCGGCTTCGTCGACATGGGCGCGGGCCGGGGCGAACTCGTCACCGGCGTCCTCGGGGCGCTGCCCCCTGAAGTAGCGGCACGCGCGCGTGGGTACGCCGTCGAGCTGGCCGACCGCCCCGTGGACCTCGATCACCGCATCGAGTGGCTGACCGAGCCCCCCGCCGGCCTCACCGGGCTCCTGTTCGCGAACGAGTGGCTGGACAACGTCCCTGTGGAGGTCGCGGAGGTGGACCCGGCGGGCGTACCGCGCCTGGTTCTCGTACGACGGGACGGCACCGAGCGCCTCGGGGAGCCGGTCTCCGGGGCGGACGCGGAGTGGCTGGCGCGGTGGTGGCCGCTGCCGCCGGAGCCGGGGACGCGGGCCGAGATCGGGCTCCCCCGGGACACCGCCTGGGCCGCCGCCAGAGCCACGGTCGGCCGGGGTCTCGCCGTCGCCGTCGACTACGCGCACCCGGCCGACGCCCGGCCGCCCTTCGGGACGCTCACCGGCTTCCGGGCCGGCCGGGAGACCGCGCCCGTGCCGGACGGCTCGTGCGATCTGACCGCCCATGTGGCGCTGGACGCCTGCGCGGGGCCGGGAGCCCGCCTGCTGACCCAGCGGGAGGCCCTGCACGCCCTCGGGGTGGCCGGCGGGCGCCCTCCGCTGTCCCTGGCGTCCACGGACCCGGCGGCGTACGTACGGGCCCTGGCGGGCGCGGGAGAGGCCGCCGAGCTGACGGCGACGGGCGGGCTCGGGGACTTCGGGTGGCTGATGGAGCCGGCGGGAATCCCCGACCCGCTCCTCTGAGGACCCGCCTTTCGGCCCTCTGCCCTACTTGTCGATGTCCCCGACCACGAAGAACAGCGACCCCAGGATCGCCACCATGTCGGCGACCAGCGTCCCGGGCAGCAGTTCCGTGAGCGCCTGGATGTTGTTGAAGGAGGCCGAGCGCAGCTTCAGCCGGTACGGGGTCTTCTCGCCCTTGCTGACGAGGTAGTAGCCGTTGATGCCGAGGGGGTTCTCGGTCCACGCGTACGTGTGCCCCTCGGGCGCCTTCAGGACCTTCGGCAGCCGCTGGTTGATCGGGCCGGGCTCCAGCTCGGCGATGCGGTCGAGGCAGGCGTCGGCCAGGTCCAGGGCGTTGTGCGTCTGCTCCAGGAGGCACTCGAAGCGGGCCAGGCAGTCGCCCTCCTGCCGGGTGACCACCTTCAGGGTGTCCTGCAGCTCCCCGTACGCCAGATACGGCTCGTCGCGGCGCAGGTCGAAGTCCACGCCCGAGGCGCGCGCGATCGGCCCGCTCACGCCGTACGCGTGCACGGCCTCCGCCGAGAGCGCGCCCACACCGCGCGTGCGCCCCCGGAAGATCTCGTTGCCGAGCACCAGGTCGTCGAACCGGTCCATGCGCGAGCGCAGGGACGCGACGGAGGCACGCGCGCGCGTGGTCCAGCCCGCAGGGAGGTCCTCCTTGAGGCCGCCCACGCGGTTGAACATGTAGTGCATGCGCCCGCCGGAGACCTCCTCCATGACGTGCTGGAGTTCCTCGCGCTCGGTGAAGGCGTAGAAGATCGGGGTGATCCCGCCCAGCTCCAGCGGGTACGAGCCCAGGAACATCAGGTGGTTGAGGACCCGGTTCAGCTCCGCGAGGAGCGTGCGCGTCCACACCGCGCGCGTGGGGACCTCCATACCGAGCATCCGCTCCACGGCGAGGACCACGCCCAGTTCGTTGGAGAACGCCGACAGCCAGTCGTGCCGGTTGGCCAGCATGATGATCTGACGGTAGTCGCGCGCCTCGAAGAGCTTCTCCGCACCGCGGTGCATATAGCCGATCACCGGCTCCGCGTGCTGGATGCGCTCACCGTCGAGCACCAGCCGCAGCCGCAGCACGCCGTGCGTGGACGGGTGCTGCGGCCCGATGTTGAGCACCATGTCGGTGCTCTCCGCGGCGCCGCCGACCCCGACCACGGTCTCCGTGGGACCCGTCGTGAGACTCATGGACACAGTCTGTCGTACGTACGCTTGCGGCATGGAGACGGGGAGCCCGGAGACCGCGGGCGAAACGCGAGGCGAACCGCACGGCGAGCCGGTGTGGACCGGGCTGCCACGAGACCTGCTGCGGATGCGCCGACTGCTGCTGGTGGTCTGGCTGGTGCCGCTGACGGTCGGTACGGGGCTGCTGCTCGGCCTGCTCTGCGGCCCCGCCTGGGCGGCCTTCGCGCTGCTGCCGCTCGCCCTGCTGCTGTGGGGCTGGCCGATGCTGGGCCGCAACTGGGCCTCCTGGCGGTACGCCGAGCGGGCCAACGACCTGCTGATCAGCAGGGGTGTGCTGTGGCGCGAGGAGACGATCGTGCCGTACGGGCGGATGCAGCTGGTCGAGGTGACCTCCGGTCCCGTCGCCCGGCACTTCGGGCTGGCCAGCGTGCAGCTGCACACGGCCGCCGCCGCGACCGACGCGCTCATCCCCGGCCTCGAACCGGCGGAGGCGGAACGGCTGCGCGACCGGCTCACCGAACTCGGCGAGGCCCGATCGGCGGGGCTGTGACGACCCCCGGCACCGACACGGACGTACCCATAGAGAACGGCAGGCAGCCGGTCGTCGAGCAGCGGCTGCATCCCGTGACGCCGCTGCGGCGCGCGTGGGCGCCGGTCGCCGTGCTCATCGGGTGGGCGGTGCACGACCCCGACCAGGCGCAGCGCCAGTTGACCCGGCTGACGACCACGACCCTGCTGCTCGGGCTCGCCGTGGCTGTCGTGGGCGGGGCCCTGTACGGCTTTCTGACCTGGTGGTTCACCCACTTCGCGGTGACCGACACCGAACTGCGCATCCGTACCGGCCTGGTGTTCCGGCGCACCGCGCACATCCGGCTCGAACGCATCCAGGCCGTCGACATCACCCAGCCGCTGCTGGCCCGGGTCGCGGGCGTCGCCAAGCTCAAGCTGGACGTCGTAGGGACGGACAAGAAGGACGAGCTGGCCTACCTGGGCGAGGGGCACGCGCGTGCCCTGCGGGCCGAACTGCTCGCCCGCGCGGCCGGTTTCGCGCCCGAGACCGCGCACGAGGTGGGCGAGGCACCCGTGCGGCAGCTGCTGCACATCCCCGCGCGCGTGCTCGCCGTCTCCCTGGTGCTGACCGGCGCGACCTGGGGCTCGCTGGCCGCCGCCCTCGTCGTACCGCCGTTGCTCTGGTTCGCCACCCACAGCCTGTGGACGGTGCTCGCGACCGGCGTGCCGCTGCTCGGCGCGGCGGGTGCGAGCAGCGTGGGGCGGTTCGTCGCCGAGTACGACTGGACGGTCGGCGAGTCCCCGGACGGGCTGCGCATCGACCACGGCCTCCTCGACCGTACGCACGAGACGGTGCCGCCCGGGCGCGTGCAGACCGTACGGATCGTGGAGCCGCTGCTGTGGCGGCGGCGCGGGTGGGTCCGGGTGGAGCTGGACGTGGCGGGCTCGTCGAACTCGGTGCTGGTGCCGGTGGCGCCGCGCGAGATCGCGGAGGCGGTCATAGGCCAGGTGCTGCCCGGGGTGAAGGTGCCCGCCTCGCTGTCGCGTCCGCCGCGCCGGGCGGCCTGGTGCCTGCCGTTCTGGTGGCGCGGCTACGGCATCGCCGTCACCGACAGCGTCTTCGTCTCCCGGCACGGGCTGCTGCGCCGCAGCCTCGCCCTGGTCCCGCACGCCAAGGTCCAGTCCGTACGGCTCAAGCAGGGGCCCTGGGCGCGCTTCAAGGGCCTCGCGGACGTCCATGTGGACACGGGGGCCAACAAGACCGTCACAGCCGGTCTACGGGACGCACAGGAGGCCGCGGAGCTGCTCCGGGGTCAGGCGGAGCGGTCCCGGACCGGACGGCGGGACGCGCGACCGGACCGGTGGATGGCGTGACGGGTACCTACGGGCGGGGCATGACCTGCCGTCAGGAGACCGCGCTCCGCAGGCCCTGCAGGTCGATGTGCTCGGTCTCGTCGTGCGCCGTCAGGTCGATCACCTGACCGATGCCGACCCCGCGCGACTCCTCGTCCGCGGGCTTGAACTGCGCCTCGGACTCGGCCTTGTGCAGGGCGAGCGCCTCCTGCCCGACGACGTCGGCGAGGTCCTCGTTCTGCACGGACTCCAGCGCGGCCGACGCCGTCTCCTTCTGCGTACCGAAGAAGTCGAACCCGCCCTCGGCGGTGGGCCTGCGCATGGGGGCGGTCGTCGGTACGACGGCCACCGCGGTCGGCACGGTGTAGTGCCCGGTGCCGCGCACGGGCTTGGCAGGCTTGGCCTCGGCGGGAGTTGCGGCGGCTCTCGTGTGCCCACGGGCCGCCTCGGGCTTCCCCTTCGCCTCGTCCTCCTGCACGGCCTCCGTCTCGGAGGCCACCACGACGTCAGCGGGTATCTCCGCCGTCTTCACCGTCTTCGCCGTCTTCACGTCGGCGGGGGCCGGTTCGGTCTTCGTCCGGGTCTCGCCGTCGAACCTGGCCAGCGCCGCCCGCGCGCGCAGGAAGAGCGAGGAACCCTCCGGGGAGAAGACCGCCGGTGCCGCCGGGGTCTCCTCGTCGGTCTCGTCGGTCTCGTCGGCCGTCTCTGCCGTGTCGCCCGTGGCCTGCGCGCCGACCGCGCCCAGGGCCGCCGAGACACCGGCCGCCGCCGCGTCCAGCGCGGCCGCGTCGGAGTCCACCACGTCGGCCTCGTCCGCGATGTCCGCCGACTCGCCGGAACCGACCGGAAGCGCCCGCGCCGACCCCGTACCCGCCTTCACGTCCACGTCCACGTCGACGTCCTCGCCCGAACCCTGGGCCGGTACCGCGGCCTCCAGCTCCAGCAGGCGCCGGCCCTCCAGCGCGCTGGCCCGCTCGGTCTCCGCCGTGGCGTACCGCCGCAGCAGCGCCGCGTGCTCGTTGCGCAGCCCCTGCAGCTCGGCCCGCTTCCCGCGCAGCTTCTGCTCCAGCTTGACGCGCAGCTCGCGGGACTCCTCCAGGTCGGTCTCCAGCTCGGCGATGCGCTCCTCGTGCCGCCAGTCGTCGCTCGCACGCGCGCGCGTGAGGTCGGCGACCTGCTTGCCCGCCTCCATGTCCCAGCGGCGCATGACCGCCGCGCCCACGACGGTGATCGCCGCGGCGAACGCGGCGATCACCCGGAGGACGCCGGTATCCGTGAACACCCAAGGCCCCAGGGCGCAGACGAGCGAGACGCCCGCGATCGCCGCTGGAGGCAGCAGCCGGTGCAGAGGTGGTGAATGGCGGTGACGTCCACGTGGCATGGCCAGAAACTTACCGCGCGTAGGCGAATCTTGGTGCCCCGCCCGGTAAAAACACAGTCGTCCCAGACCCTTCACAGGCCGTACGGCCCTTGGCCTCGGGCCTCGACGCGCCCCTCCCGCGCGCGTGTGCGACGTCAACGGTCCGTCAGCCGCTGGCTCAGCCACTCCAGCGAGCCGGGGATCTCCCGCCGCCAGGTGTTGAAGTTGTGGCCGCCGCTCTCCAGGACGATCGTCGAGATCCTCGTCGGGGCCTTCGTCTTCACGAGGTCCACGAACCGCATCGTCGGACCGTAGTTGGCCTCTCCGTGCCTGCTGGTGGTGACCAGCAGGGAGACGTCCGGCGGCGGCATGTGCCTGATGTACCACTCCAGGTCCGCGTGGCGCTTCAGCTTCTTGTCGCCCTGGAAGAGGTCTCCCGTGGTGGCGTCGATCGGCGCCTTGTAGGAGGGCGACAGGCCCACCGCGGCCGTGTACACGCGCGGGTGGTGCATCGCGAGCTTCAGCGCGCAGTAGCCGCCCGTGGAGTCGCCGATGATGCCCCAACTGCCGGGCCTCGACCCCACCCGGTAGTGGCCGGCGATGGCCCTGGGCAGGTCCTGGGCGAAGAACGTCTCCGTCTGCGGCCCGTTCGGCACGTCCACGCACTCGGTGTCCCGGGGCGGCGCCACGGTCGGCCGCAGCATCACCAGGATCATCGGCTGCGCCCTGCCGTCGCGCGCCAACTCGTGCGCGGTGTGCGGGAAGTTGAGCTTCGTGATGAGGGACTCGGAGGTCCCCGGATAGCCGGTGAGCACGACCACGACCGGGAAGGTGCGCTTCGCGTACTGCGGCTGGAAGTACTCCGGTGGCAGATAGACGTACGCCGGAGAGGTGATCCCCGTCTTCTTGCCGACGACGCCGATCTTCTGGATCTGGCCGCCGACCCTGGGCAGATGACCGCCCGGCACCCGCACCGACTGGGTGGACAGCACCTGGAAACCGCCGTGCGCCCCGCTGCTCTGGTCGACGACCACGCCCTGGTCGGTCTCCTTGCCCAGGAGGTCGTCCCAGGAGGCGTAGAACCCGAAACTCTGGTTGACGGCAAGACCGACCGAGGCGAACACCGCGACCTGAGTGGCCAACAGGAGCACCGCCCTGCCGCTGACGGCCCGCCAGTTGCGGCGCGCCAGCCGGGGCCAGAACGCGATCGTGCCGATGAACAACAGGGCGGCGGCCAGGATCGCCAGCGCCAGCACTGTCCTGCTCGTGAGACCCATGACTGCTGTTGCCCGCTCTCTCCCCCGGCGCCGGCCGCCGCGCTCACGTTCCTTCACAGCGGCTTGCCCCGGACTTTGGGTGTCCTTTGAAACGGCTTTCCACGGGGGAGTGAACCTGTTCCCCCGAGACACCGTCCTAGAGGGCGCAATGTCGCCGGATGCCGGATTGGCTCCGGATTCCAGGTCTCTCGCAGAACTACGGGATGCGATGTCTGTCAGGACAGATGGTGAAATGTCGACCGGGGTTCCGGGACGATCAAGCCGAGTACGACGCGTACTGCGCGGCCCGCGTCCCGAGGCCGTCCCCACGGTGGTCGCCCGGGCCTGTGCGCTCGTGGGTCTCGTCGACATCGCCGCCGGGGTGTTCCCGCGCTTCCGGCACAGCCGGATGCACGCGATCGCCGAGGTGCTGCCCGGCGCGCTCGGCCCGTTCGCCGCCGCGCTCTCGCTCAGCACCGGCGTCCTGCTGCTGCTCCTCGCGCACGGCCTCAGGCGCCGCAAGCGCCGGGCCTGGCGGGCAGCCGTGGCCCTGCTGCCGGCCGGCGCCGTGGCCCAGTTCACCTACCGACACTCGCTCGTCGGGCTGGTCATCTCCGTCCTCCTGCTGGTGATGCTGCTGCGCCACCGCACCGAGTTCGAGGCGCTGCCCGACCCGCGCAGCCGCTGGCGCGCGCTCACCAACTTCGTGCTGATGAGCGCCGGTTCGCTCGCGCTCGGGCTGGTCATAGTGAGCGCCCACGGCGACCGCATGTACGGCGACCCGAGCCTCGCCGACCGCATCACCCACGTCCTGTACGGCCTGTTCGGCTTCGAGGGCCCCGTCGACTACGACGGGCCCACCTCCTGGACCGTCGGCTACTCGCTGGGCGCCCTGGGCCTGCTGACCGCCATCACGACGATCTACTTCGCCTTCCGCCCCGAACACCCGGCCGCACACCTCACCCAGGAGGACGAGGACCGGCTGCGCGTCCTCCTCGACAAGCACGGCCGCCGCGACTCCCTCGGCCACTTCGCGCTGCGCCGCGACAAGGCGGTCGTCTTCTCCCCCAGCGGCAAGGCGGCGGTGACCTACCGCGTCGTCTCCGGCGTGATGCTCGCCAGCGGCGACCCGATCGGCGACGTGGAGGCCTGGCCGGGCGCCATCGAGCGCTTCATGGACGAGGCCAAGGCCCACTCCTGGACCCCCGCGGTCATGGGCTGCTCCGAGACCGGCGGCGAGGTCTGGACCCGCGAGACCGGCCTCGACGCCCTCGAACTGGGCGACGAGGCGGTGGTGGACGTCGCGGATTTCTCCCTCTCCGGGCGCGCGATGCGAAACGTGCGCCAGATGGTCAAGCGCATCGAACGCGCGGGCTACGAGACCCGGGTACGGCGCATCCGTGACCTCGGGGAGAACGAGCTGGAGCGGATCAGGCTCGCCGCCGAGGACTGGCGCGGCACCGACACCGAGCGCGGCTTCTCCATGGCCCTGGGCCGCATCGGCGACCCCGGAGACGGCGACTGCCTGATCGCCACCGCCCACAAGGCCGACGAGCAGCCCGGCCCGTACGGCGACCTCAAGGCGATCCTGCACTTCGTACCGTGGGGCACCGACGGCGTCTCCCTGGACCTGATGCGACGCGACCGCTCGGCCGACCCCGGCATGAACGAACTGCTCATCGTGGCCGCCCTGGAGGCCGCTCCCCGCCTCGGCGTAGCCCGCGTGTCATTGAACTTCGCCATGTTCCGCTCGGCACTGGCCCGCGGCGAGAAGATCGGCGCCGGACCGGTACTGCGCGCCTGGCGGGGCCTGCTGGTGTTCCTGTCCCGCTGGTTCCAGATCGAGTCCCTGTACAAGTTCAACGCGAAGTTCCGCCCCCGCTGGGAACCCCGCTTCGTCGTCTACCGCACCTCCAGCGACCTCCCCCGCATCGGCCTGGCCGCCATGCAGGCAGAGGGCTTCGTGAACCTCGCCCTCCCCCGGATCCTCCACCGCCGCACCGCGTCCCGGCGCCCGTGCGCCCACGGGGTGTCGGACAGAGGGACGGTACGCGCGGCATAGGCCGGCCCCACGACCAGGCCCGGACGGCGCCGAGGCTGCTTTTCGACCGGGCCGAGATGCTTTTCGATCGAACTGATCGACGAACCGAGACGGGTGGGTGGGTGGGAAACAAAAGGCCCAAGCCACAACGCACCCGCACCAAAGACCCTGTCCAACCGCCGGGGGCCTACGCTGAACGCATGAACAACCACAGCGGACGCGGCCGGGTCGCCGGCCTCCCGGCCTGGGACCGCTGCGCGGTCATGGGCGTCGTGAACGTGACCCCGGACTCCTTCTCCGACGGCGGCCGCTGGTTCGACACGACCAACGCCGTCAAACACGGCCTCGACCTGGTCACCGAGGGCGCCGACCTGGTGGACGTCGGCGGCGAGTCCACCCGCCCCGGCGCCACCCGCGTCGACGAGGCCGAGGAACTCAAGCGCGTCGTCCCCGTGGTCCGCGGCCTCGCCGCCGAGGGCGTCACCGTCTCCGTCGACACCATGCGCGCCTCGGTCGCCGAGCAGGCCCTGGCGGCGGGCGCCGCACTTGTCAACGACGTCAGCGGCGGCCTCGCGGACCCCGCGATGATCCCGGTCGTCGCGGACGCCGGCGCCCCCTTCGTCGTCATGCACTGGCGCGGCTTCCTGGAGGGCGGCAACATCAAGGGCGTGTACGAGGACGTCGTCTCCGAGGTCGTCGACGAGCTCCACGCGCGCGTGGACGCCGTACTGGCCGGCGGTGTCGCCCCCGACCGGATCGTCGTGGACCCGGGTCTCGGCTTCTCCAAGGGCGCCGATCACGACCTGGCCCTCCTGGCCCACCTCGACCGGCTGCACGGCCTGGGCCACCCCCTCCTGGTCGCCGCGTCCCGCAAACGGTTCCTGGGCCGCGTACTGGCCGGCCCCGAGGGCCCCCCGCCGCCCGCGCGGGAGCGCGACGCCGCCACCGCCGCCGTCTCCGCGCTCGCCGCCCACCAGGGCGCCTGGGCGGTCCGCGTGCACGAGGTCCGCGCCACCGCCGACGCCGTACGGGTCGCCCGCGCGGTGGAGTGGGCCCGCGACGCGGAAGCCGTCCGCAGCGCCGAGGGAGCCCGGTGAGCGCGCCCCACACCGACGTCGAGCAGGTCGACCTCGCCAACCGCGCCTTCTACGAGGCGCTGGAACAGGGCGACTTCGACGAAGTGTCCTCGCTCTGGCTGACCCCCGCCGACCTGGGCGTCGACGAGGAGTACCACGACCCGGCGGAGACCGGCGTGGTCTCCTGCGTGCACCCCGGCTGGCCGGTGCTGACCGGACGCGGCGAGGTGCTGCGCTCGTACGCGCTGATCATGGCGAACACCGAGTACATCCAGTTCTTCCTGACCGACGTGCACGTCTCCGTGACCGGCGACACCGCCCTGGTGACCTGCACCGAGAACATCCTCAGCGGCGGCCCGGCCCCCGAGGACAGCGACGAGCTGGGGCCGCTGGTCGGGCAGCTGGTCGTCGCCACCAACGTGTTCCGGCGTACGCCCGTCGGCTGGAAGCTCTGGTCGCACCACGCCTCCCCGGTCCTCGCCGAGACCGACGAGGACGAGACCGACGACACACCCTCGTGAGCCGAACGTGGCCGAAGCGCGCCGAACGTGGTTGGAATCACGAACATGGGGTAAGTGCGGCTACCAGCCCGTGAGCAGCCGTGTTCCCACGGGGAAACACCCGATGAACCCTCTTGACCATCACGTGGACGGGCCCCTCGTGGGGCGGGCACTGTCAGTGCCCGCGGGTAGATTCGGAAGTGGCTGCCGGGCCGGGCGCACCCGGTCCGAAGCGGCCGCCAACGACGATTGCAGGAGTGATTCGCGTGGATCGTGTCGCGCTGCGCGGCCTGAGGGCCCGTGGACACCACGGCGTGTTCCCGCAGGAGCGGGAAGAGGGCCAGACCTTCGTCGTGGACCTCTCCCTCGGCCTGGACACCCGTCCGGCCGCGGCCGACGACGACCTGGCGAAGACCGTGCACTACGGCATCGTGGCGGAGGAGGTCGTGGCCGTCGTCGAGGGCGAGCCCGTCGATCTCATCGAGACGCTCGCCGAACGCATCGCGCAGGTCTGTCTGAAGCACCAGGGGGTCCAGGAGGTCGAGGTGTGCGTCCACAAACCGGACGCGCCGATCACGGTCCCCTTCGACGACGTGACCATCACCATCACCCGGAGCCGAGTATGACCGCCTCGTTCACCGAGAGTCAGAGCGACCCGACCGTCCAGCCGGTGCCCGCCTCCGTCGTCCAGCAGGTGGACGCCGCCGACACCACCCTGCAGAACCCGAAGCGCGCCGTGATCTCCCTCGGCTCGAACCTCGGCAACCGCCTGGAGACCCTCCAGGGGGCCATCGACGCCCTGGAGGACACCCCGGGCGTCCGCGTCAAAGCGGTCTCGCCGGTGTACGAGACGGAGCCGTGGGGCGTCCCCGCGGGCAGCCAGCCGTCGTACTTCAACGCGGTGGTCGTCCTGCGGACGACACTCCCCCCGTCCTCGCTCCTGGAGCGCGCCCACGCCGTCGAGGAGGCCTTCCACCGCGTCCGCGAGGAGCGCTGGGGCCCGCGCACGATCGACGTCGACATCGTCGCGTACGCCGACGAGGTCTCCGACGACCCGGTGCTCACCCTCCCCCACCCGCGCGCCCACGAGCGGGCCTTCGTCCTCGCCCCCTGGCACGACGTGGACCCCGAGGCCCAGCTGCCCGGCCGCGGCCCGGTGGCGGCGCTCCTGGAGACCCTCGCCCAGGACAGTGTCGCGCCCCGCGCCGACCTGGAACTCCAGCTGCCGGAATAGCCGTTAAGGTCATGACGGCCACAGGTCGGTGGTCCGGTCCGGGGAGCTGAAGGGACACCGTGAGAGAGCTGCACGTCAAGATGCTGGCCGGCGTGTTCGTGGTCGCCGGAGTGCTCTCCTGGGCGGGCGCCCGGCTGTGGAACTCGGTGGGGACACTCCCGAGCGTCCCACTGGCCGCCCCCATCGTCCTCGCCCTGATCGCCGCGGTCCTGCTGGCCACGGCCCTCTCCCTCCGCGCCCGCCTCAAGGCCCAGCGCGACCGCCGCCCCGGCGCAAAGGGGGTCGACCCCCTGATGGCCGCCCGCGCGGTCGTCTTCGGCCAGGCCAGCGCCCTGGTGGCCGCCCTGGTCGCCGGAATGTACGGCGGAACGGGCGTCTTCCTCCTGGAGTCCCTGGACATCCCCGCCCGCCGGGACCAGGCCATCTACGCCGGCTTCTCGGTCCTGGCAGGCATCGCGGTCATAGCGGCAGCCTTCTTCCTGGAACGAGTCTGCAAACTCCCGGAGGACGACGACAACAACGCGGGCACGGCGCCTGCGGCGTAGACAGGCCTCATGAGGAGCGCCCCAAAGGGGCGCGGGGAACTGCGCGACCAGCCACAACGCACCCGCAGACGAAGAACCGGACTACATCAGCGAGCCATGATCAAACTCATCGCCTCGTTACGGGTGGCCGGATCCCGCAACTGCCCCCGCACCGCCGAAGTGATCGTCTTCGCCCCCGGCTTCCGAACCCCCCGCATCGACATGCACATGTGCTCGCACTGGATGACGACGATCACCCCACGCGGCTCCAGGATCTCCATCAGGGAGTCGGCGATCTGCGTGGTGAGTCGTTCCTGCACCTGCGGCCGGCGGGCGTAGACATCCACCAGCCGAGCCAGCTTCGACAGCCCGGTGATCTTGCCGTCGACGGACGGGATGTAGCCGACGTGGGCGACCCCGACGAACGGCACGAGGTGATGTTCACAGGAAGACAGCACCTCGATGTCCTTCACCAGCACCATCTCGTCGTGCCCCAGGTCGAACGTCGTCGTCAGGACGTCCTCGGGCCTCTGCCACAGCCCCGCGAATATCTCCCGGTACGCCCGCGCCACCCGCCCCGGCGTCTCCCTCAGGCCCTCGCGGTCCGGGTCCTCACCGACCGCGATCAGCAGTTCGCGCACGGCGTTCTCCGCCCGCTTCTCGTCGAACACGCCGATCGTGCCTTCGCCGTCCAGCGTCACGGGGTCGGTCATTTGGTGCCTCGTTCCTGTACCTGTCACGCGTGTGGACCACGCGTCGCACGTGCGGACATACCGAAATGCCGCGCCCCCCAGGCTAGAACCTGAGGGACACGGCATACATTCCGGGCCCACTGAGCGGGAGGAGGCGGGAGAGCCGGGATCAGCTCTCCGTGCGGTCCTCCGGCACCGACTCCGCCGCGGGGACGGACTCGGTGGCTCCGGCGTTGGCGGTGATCGCCGGCGCCGAGCCGTTCGCCCCGTTCGTCAGCGACAGCTCCTTGGGGGAGAGCACCGGCGGGCGGGTGGACGGCGTACGGCGGGAGGAGCCGGTCCACGCGGGGCGGGCCGGGCGCTTCACGATGGGAGCGAAGACCTCGGCGATCTGCTCCTTGCTCAGCGTCTCCTTCTCCAGCAGCTGCAGCACCAGCGCGTCGAGGACGTCGCGGTTCTCGACCAGGATCTCCCAGGCCTCGTTGTGCGCGTTCTCGATGAGCTTCTTGACCTCTTCGTCGACGAGCGCGGCGACCTCTTCCGAGTAGTCGCGCGGGTGCGACATCTCCCGGCCCAGGAAGGGCTCGGTGTTGTCGCCGCCGAACTTGATCGCGCCGAGGCGCTCGGTCATGCCGTACTGCGTGACCATCGCGCGGGCCGTTGCCGTGGCCTTCTCGATGTCGTTCGCGGCACCCGTCGTCGGGTCGTGGAAGACCAGTTCCTCCGCCGCCCGGCCGCCCAGCATGTAGGCGAGCTGGTCGAGCATCTCGTTGCGAGTGGTGGAGTACTTGTCCTCGTCCGGGAGCACCATCGTGTAACCGAGGGCCCGGCCGCGGGACAGGATCGTGATCTTGTGGACCGGGTCGGAGTTCGGGGAGGCCGCCGCGACCAGGGCGTGGCCGCCCTCGTGGTACGCGGTGATCTTCTTTTCCTTGTCCGACATGATCCGGGTCCGCTTCTGCGGGCCCGCCACGACGCGGTCGATCGCCTCGTCCAGCGCGGCGTTGTCGATCAGCTTCCTGTCGCCTCGGGCGGTGAGCAGCGCGGCCTCGTTGAGGACGTTGCTCAGGTCCGCGCCGGTGAAGCCCGGCGTGCGACGGGCGACCGCCGACAGGTCGACGTCCGGAGCGACCGGCTTGCCCTTCTGGTGAACCTTGAGGATCTCCAGTCGGCCGATCATGTCCGGGCGGTCGACCGCGATCTGACGGTCGAAGCGGCCGGGACGCAGCAGCGCCGGGTCGAGGATGTCGGGACGGTTGGTGGCTGCGATGAGAATCACACCACCCTTGACGTCGAAGCCGTCCATCTCGACGAGCAGCTGGTTGAGCGTCTGCTCGCGCTCGTCGTGACCACCGCCGAGGCCGGCGCCGCGATGGCGGCCGACCGCGTCGATCTCGTCGACGAAGACGATCGCCGGAGCGTTCGCCTTGGCCTGCTCGAAGAGGTCACGGACCCGGGAGGCACCGACACCGACGAACATCTCGACGAAGTCGGAACCCGAGATCGAGTAGAACGGAACGCCCGCCTCGCCCGCGACGGCACGCGCGAGCAGCGTCTTGCCCGTACCGGGAGGCCCGTAGAGGAGCACACCCTTGGGGATCTTGGCGCCGACGGCCTGGAACTTGGCCGGCTCCTGGAGGAACTCCTTGATCTCGTGCAGTTCCTCGACGGCCTCGTCCGAGCCCGCGACGTCCGCGAACGTCGTCTTCGGGGTGTCCTTGGTGATGAGCTTGGCCTTGGACTTCCCGAAGTTCATGACTCGGGAGCCGCCACCCTGCATCTGGTTCATCAGGAACAGGAACACGACGACGATGAGGACGAAGGGGAGCAGCGACAGCAGAATGCCCACGAACGCGTTCTGCTTGGTCGGGGAGACCGTGTAGCCGTCCGGAATCTGCTTGTTCTGGAACTTGTCCTGGAGAGTGTTCGCCAGGTTGACGCCCTGGTCGCCGATGTAGCTCGCCTGGATCTTCGAGCTGCCCTCGACCTTTTGGCCGTCCTTGAGCTGGACCTTGATGACCTGCTCGTCACCGGTGGTGATCTTGGCCTGCTCGACCTTGTTGTCGTTGATCGCCTGGACGACCTGGCCTGTGTCCACCGTCTTGTAGCCGCCGGACGAGCCGACGACCTGCATCAACACGACCACGGCAAGGACGGCCAGCACGATCCACATGACCGGCCCACGGAAGTATCGCTTCACGTCCATCCATACGGAGCGGTGCCGCCCCGTCCCTCCTGCCATAGTGAGTTTGATAAAGACTGTTCTAAAGACTGCTCTTCGGACGGTACCCCAGCTTTGTCACCCGAAGGCTCACGGGCGGGCTGGCAATCCCGTCTACGCATGCTCCAACGGCGCGGAACCCTCCGGGGTTCCCGGACGTCCGAGAGGACCGGCCCTTTGGCTCAGCCGCCGTAGACGTGAGGCGCGAGCGTACCGACGAACGGAAGGTTGCGGTACTTCTCCGCGTAGTCGAGGCCGTAGCCGATCACGAACTCGTTCGGGATGTCGAAGCCGACCCACTCCACGTCGATGGCGACCTTCGCGGCCTCCGGCTTGCGCAGCAGGGTGCAGATCTTCAGCGACTCGGGCTCACGGGAGCCGAGGTTGGAGATCAGCCAGGACAGGGTCAGCCCGGAGTCGATGATGTCCTCGACGATGAGGACGTGCTTGCCCTTGATGTCGGTGTCGAGGTCCTTGAGGATCCGCACCACACCGGAGGACTGGGTGCCCGCGCCGTACGACGACACGGCCATCCAGTCCATGGTGAGGGGGGTGGACAGCGCCCGGGCCAGGTCGGCCATGACCATCACCGCGCCCTTGAGGACACCGACGATCAGCAGGTCCTTGCCCGCGTACTCCGCGTCGATCTTCGCCGCCAGCTCCACGAGCTTCGCGTCGATCTCTTCCTTGGTGATGAGCACCGACTTGAGGTCGGCACCCATGTCTTTCGCGTCCACCCGCATCACTTTCGGTCGTCCCACCTGCTGCCCGGCCCCGCTCGGAAGGGGGTGGGATTCAGCCTTGCCGAATCACCAGTCTGCCACCCTGCCGCTGGGCGACGACCCGGCCGGGGAGATTGATGGCTCCCTGACCGCGCCAACCGGTGATCAGCCGGTCGACTTCCTCGATGTGGCGGGCGAACAGCGAACCGGCCGGAGCGCCCGCCTCGATGGCGGCGCTGCGCAGGATGCGGCGGCGTACGGCGGGCGGCAGGGCGTACAGCTTGGCGCACTCCAGGAGGCCCGCCGCGTCCCGTACGGAGGCCTCGGCCTGGCGGGCCCAGGTGTCGAGGGCGTCGGCGTCGTCGCGGGAGAGCTGGGCCGTACGGGCGAGCGCCTCGACGACGCCTTTGCCGAGGGCCTTCTCCAGGGCGGGCAGGCCCTCGTGGCGCAGCCGGGACCGGGTGTAGGCCGGGTCTGCGTTGTGCGGGTCGTCCCAGACCGGGAGGGACTGGACCATGCACGCCTTGCGGGCGGTCTGCCGGTCGAGCTGCAGGAAGGGCCGTCGGTAACGGCCGGGGGCCCCCGGACCCCCGGAAACAGCGGCCATTCCGGAGAGGGAGCGGATGCCGGAACCGCGGGCGAGGCCGAGCAGGACGGTTTCGGCCTGGTCGTCGCGGGTGTGGCCGAGGAGGACCGCGGCGGCGCCGTGGCGCTCGGCGGCGGCGTCCAGGGCGGCGTACCGGGCGTCGCGGGCGGCGGCCTCGGGGCCGCCCTCACGGCCGACAGTGACGGCGATCGACTCGACCGGGGCGAGGCCGAGTTCGGTCAACCGCAGGACGACCTCGTCGGCTCGGAGGTCGGAGCCGGGCTGCAGGCCGTGGTCGACGGTCACGCCCCCGGCGCGCAGGCCGAGTTTGGGCGCTTCGAACGCGAGAGCGGAGGCGAGCGCCATGGAGTCGGCGCCGCCGGAGCACGCCACGAGGACGAGCGGGGAGGACTCGCCTGAGGTGGTGGGGGCGGGGAGGAGAGCGTTGGGCGAGGTGTGCCCGTTGAGGATGTCGTGGAGGGCGCGGCGAACCGCCAGGCGTATCGCCGCGACCGCAGGATGGGGACCCATGTCCGGTTCCCTTCATGAAGTTTTCGGGGGGTGAGCCGATTCCGGTCACTCAGAGTGTGTAGATGGTGACAGAAACGGGCCGTTCCCCGAGCATTGCACGCCTACCCATGCCCCACGGTCCCTCGGACGGGTGATTGAAGGGGCGTTCACCTGCCGTCGGCCGGATTCGTTCACCACGTACCCCATGGGCTCACGATTCCGCCTTGCGGTGCACCCTCGCGACCCAGTCCGCCGGTTTGGCGATCTCCGCCTTCGTCGGGAGGGTGTTCGGGGAGGTCCAGACGCGGTTGAAGCCGTCCATGCCGACCTGGTCGACGACCGCGCGGACGAAGCGTTCGCCGTCCCGGTACTGCTTGAGTTTGGCATCGAGACCGAGCAGCTTGCGCAGCGCGAGGTCCAGGCGGGAGGCGCCCTTGGCCCGTCGTTGCTGGAATTTCTCCCGGATCTCGGCCACGGAGGGCACCACCGCGGGGCCCACTCCGTCCATCACGAAATCGGCGTGCCCCTCCAGGAGGGACATGACCGCGGTGAGCCGGCCGAGGATCTCCCGCTGGGCCGGCGTCTGCACCAGCTCGACCAGGGAACGTCCGCCGTCGTCCTCCTCGCCCTCCGGCCGGCCGCCCGCGAGGGACTGCGCAGCCTCCCTGATGCGCTCCAGGAACGTCATGGGGTCGACGTCGGTCTCCCCCAAGAACGACTGGATTTCGCCCTCCAGGTGGTCGCGCAGCCAGGGCACGCCGGTGAACTGGGTGCGGTGCGTCTCCTCGTGCAGACACACCCAGAGCCGGAAGTCGTGGGGCTGTACGTCGAGTTCGCGCTCCACGTGCACGATGTTCGGCGCGACGAGGAGCAGCCGGCCGCCGCCATTGGCGCCCGCCGGGAGTTCGCGGGTGGCCGGTGCGAAGGTCTCGTACTGGCCGAGAACCCGCGACGACAGGAACGACAGCAGCATCCCCAGTTCGACGCCGGTGACCTTGCCGCCGACCGCGCCGAGCACGGCCCCGCCCGGTGAACTCCCGCGCCGTTCCTCCATCTTGCCGAGCAGCGGCCTGAGCACCTCACGGAACCCGGCGACGTTCGCCCGCACCCAGCCCGGGCGGTCGACGACGAGTACGGGAGTGTCATGAACGGCGTCGGTCCCCATCCGGGTGAACCCCCGGACGTGCTCCTCGGACGCCTTCGCGTGCCGCCGCAGCTCCGCGACGATGGCCCGGGCCTCGTCACGGCTCACCTCCGGGCCCGGCCTCACCAGCCGGGTCGCGGTCGCCACCGCGAGATTCCAGTCGACCATCCCAGCAGATGCCGCACCACCGATGCTCGTCATGCGTCAACGGTACGTGAGCGGTGCCCTCCGGGGGCAGGGCAGTTCGGTGGGCAGGGGCCGGGGTCTGTTCGGGCTGCACCCGGCGTTGCAGGCTGTGCCCACCCGTTCCGCCCTGCGGAACGCCTGCCCACAGCGGTGCGGACCGGGCGCTGCCCACAGCGGTGCGGACCAGGCGCTGCCCACGGCGGTGAGGACCGGGTGCTGCCCGCGCCGGGTGCGGGACTCACGCACGCCAGCAGGAGCGCCCCTTAGGGGCGCGGGGAACTGCGCGACCAGCCCCCACCGGCCCGCGGACGAAGAACCGCCCAGCCGGCGAAGCTACCCGCAGCCGCACGCCGCCAGTGCCGTAGCCGTGCGGTCCAAGGCCGCCTGGGCCTCTGTCGGGCTGGTCGTGTTCGCTGCCAGGAAGGCGAAGGCGAGGAGGCGGCCGTCTCGGTCCACTACCGTGCCCGCGAGGGCGTTCACGCCGGTCAGGGTGCCCGTCTTGGCTCGTACGACGCCTGCCGCGCCGTCCGTGTAGCGGGCGCTGAGGGTGCCTGTGAAGCCTGCCACCGGAAGGCCCGTGAGGGCTGCGCGGAGGTCGGGGCGGGACGGGTCGCCGGCCTTGGCCAGGAGGGCCGTGAGGAGGTCCGGGGTGAGGCGGTCGGCGCGGTTCAGGCCGCTGCCGTCCGCGAAGCGGGCACCGGTCATGGGCAGGCCCAGCTTCTTCAGTTGGGCGTGGATCGCCTTGGCGCCGCCCGCGAAGTCGGGCCGGGTCTTCGTCGCCAGCGCCGTCTGACGCGCCAGGGCCTCCGCGAGGTCGTTGTCGCTGTTGGTCAGCATGCGCTCGACCAGGGCCGAGAGCGGCGGTGACGAGACCTTCGCGAGGGTGCCCGCGCGGCCCGTGGCCTTGGACGGGCCCGGGGACGTCGTCTTGATGCCGTGCTTCGCCAGCAGGGCCGCGAACGTGCGGGTCGCGGCCGCCGCCGGGTCGGTGACGCGCGGCGCCGGTCCGCTCGTCGAGTCGTCCGTGCGGGCCTCGTCGGCCATCAGGGCGCTGACCGGGGCGAGGTTGTCGTTGACCCCGATCGGGTGGAGTTCCTCGCCCGCGTAGAGCGTGGTGTCGTACGACAGCGTCACCTGGCGTACGCCGCGCTTCTTGAGGGCGGCGGCCGTCGAGTCGGCCAGGGTACGCAGACTGGCCCAGCCCTCCGGGTCCGTACGGGCCGTCAGGGTGGGGTCGCCGCCGCCGACCAGGACGAGTTCGTTCGTGTCGGGCTCCAGGGCGGCCCGGGTGGTGAGGCGGTGGTCGGCGCCCATCGCGGAGAGCGCGGCGACAGCCGTGGCGATCTTCGTGGTCGAGGCGGGGACGAGCGCCTCCCCGGCGCCCAGGCCGTACAGGCGCTTCCCGGTGGCCACGTCGACGACGGCGGCCGTACGGCGGGTGCCGAGCGCCGGGTTCTTCAGCAGCGGGTCCAGAACGGCCGCGAGGGCGCTTCCCGCAGGGGCCGCCTTCAGGGTGCCGGTGGCGCTGCCGAGGCCTGCCAGCACGGAGGGGGCGCTCGGCGCGGGTGCGGGCGCCCCGGCCGACGTACCGGAGGTACCGGATGTATCGGACGTATCAGAATTACGACCGTGATCTGTACCACCAGATCGCTCCTGTACGGCCGCCCAGTCCCGCTCCGCCGTACGCTGACCGGAGGAGTCCCAGGGGCCGGCGGCGGTCACCACGCCGGCGGTCAACGCCAGTCCGGCGGTGGCGGCGCCCGCGGTGTACTGCCAGGTCCGCGGCAGTGTCGTCAGTGTCCTGAGGTTCTTCGGCCTCGGGAGAGCGGCGAGCTTCGGTGCCACGGCCCGTGTGATGCGCGTGACCCGCGGTTTCACGGCGGCTGTGGCTCGTCCGGCCCGTTCGAGTTGTGGCCTGACCGTCGCCGTCGCTCGTTCGAGTTGTGGCTTCACAGCCGCTCTGGCCCGTACGAGCTGCGGTTTCACCGTTGCCCTGGCACGGGTGAGACGCGGTCGTACGGTCCGCGCCAGCCGCGCCACACGCGGCCTCGCGGCCCGCCAAGGCCTCAGCTCTGGCACGAACACCAGCCCCTTTCGCGATCACACTCCGGCGTGAGGGACACTTAACCACCAGAACTATGTGCTGATCATGGAGGAGCCACCGGTGGAGTTCGACGTCACGATCGAGATTCCGAAGGGTTCGCGGAACAAGTACGAGGTGGACCACGAGACCGGTCGGATCCGCCTGGACCGTCGCCTCTTCACCTCGACCAGTTACCCGGCCGACTACGGCTTCGTCGAGAACACCCTCGGCGAGGACGGCGACCCGCTGGACGCGCTGGTCATCCTGGACGAGCCGACCTTCCCCGGGTGCCTCATCCAGTGCCGTGCGATCGGCATGTTCCGGATGACGGACGAGGCCGGCGGCGACGACAAGCTGCTGTGCGTGCCCGCGCACGACCCGCGCGTGGAGCACCTCCGGGACATCCACCACGTGTCGGAGTTCGACCGGCTGGAGATCCAGCACTTCTTCGAGGTCTACAAGGACCTGGAGCCCGGCAAGTCCGTCGAGGGCGCCAACTGGGTGGGCCGCGCGGACGCCGAGGCCGAGATCGAGCGGTCGTACAAGCGACTGAAGGAGCAGGGCGGCCACTGAGGCCCCTCCAGCCCCGTCACGCTGAACGGGCCGCACGCGTGCGCGTGCGGCCCGTTCGTGTGTCTGTGCGCATACTGAGGCGTACTGAAAGGGCGTGCGCAGGGAGCGATACGGAGTGACGGAAGAGGACCGCAAGCCGCCGTCGGACGAGGCCAGGGGCGTCTTCACGGTTCCCCTCGTGGGCGGTACGACCGGCGGTGGTGACGGGGATTCGTCCACGACCTCCGAGTTCGCGCTTCCCGAGGGGCTGGCTCCGCCGAAGCCCGTCGCCGGGGAGTCCGAGACCACCTCCGAGTTCGCCCTGCCGGAGGGGCTCGACGTCCCGCATCCGCCGGGCGGCGACAGCGAGGGCTCCGCCTTCAGCACCCCGCGTACGTACCGGGCGCCCGCGTTCACACCGCCCAGCGGGATCCCTGTGGTGAGTCTCACCAAGGACGTGCCCTGGCAGGACCGGATGCGCACGATGCTGCGGATGCCGGTGGCCGAGCGGCCCGCGCCGGAGCGGCTGCAGAAGGCGGCCGAGGAGGGCGGGCCGGCCGTCCCGCGCGTGCTCGACCTGACGCTGCGCATCGGCGAGCTGCTGCTCGCGGGCGGCGAGGGCGCCGAGGACGTGGAGGCGGCCATGTTCGCCGTCTGCCGGTCCTACGGCCTCGACCGCTGCGAGCCGAACGTCACCTTCACCCTGCTGTCGATCTCGTACCAGCCCTCGCTCGTCGACGACCCCGTGACGGCGTCACGGACGGTCCGGCGCCGGGGCACCGACTACACGCGCCTGGCGGCCGTCTACCGGCTCGTGGACGACCTGAGCGACCCGGAGACCGCCCCGTCGCTGGAAGAGGCCTACGGGCGCCTCGCGGAGATCCGGCGCAACCGGCACCCGTATCCCGGCTGGGGGCTCACCGTGGCCGCCGGGCTGCTCGCGGGCGCCGCCTCCGTGCTCGTCGGCGGCGACCTGGTGGTGTTCGTGGCGGCGGCGCTCGGCGCGATGCTGGGCGACCGGCTGGCGTGGCTGTGCGCGGGGCGCGGGCTGCCGGAGTTCTACCAGTTCACGGTGGCCGCGATGCCGCCGGCCGCGATGGGGGTCGCGCTGACGCTCGCGGACGTGGACGTGAAGGCGTCCGCGGTGATCACCGGCGGGCTGTTCGCGCTGCTGCCCGGGCGGGCGCTGGTGGCCGGGGTGCAGGACGGGCTGACCGGGTTCTACATCACCGCGTCCGCGCGCCTGCTGGAGGTCATGTACTTCTTCGTGGGCATCGTCGTCGGGGTGCTGCTGATTCTGTACTTCGGGGTCGAGCTCGGCGCCGAGCTCAATCCGGACGCCGCACTGGGGACGGCTGAGCCGCTGTTGCAGATCGGCGCCTCCATGCTGCTGTCGCTGACCTTCGCGGTCATGCTCCAGCAGGAACGATCCACCGTGCTCGTCGTGACGCTCAACGGGGGTGTCGCCTGGACCGTGTACGGCGCGATGCACGACACCGGTGAGTTCTCGCCGGTGGCGTCGACCGCCGTCGCGGCGGGGCTGGTGGGGTTGTTCGGGCAGTTGCTGTCGCGGTACCGGTTCGCGTCGGCGCTGCCGTACACCACCGCGGCGATCGGGCCCCTGTTGCCAGGGTCGGCCACGTATTTCGGGCTGTTGTCGATCGCGCAGAACGATATGGACGCGGGGTTGGTGTCGTTGGCGAAAGCGGCGGCGCTGTCGATGGCTATTGCCATCGGGGTGAATCTGGGGTCGGAGATCTCGCGGTTGTTCCTGAGGTTGCCCAGCGGGGCCGCTGGGGGGCGCAGGGCCGCCAAGCGAACCCGCGGGTTCTGATGCCGGGCGCCTAGGAGCTCGGGGGGTTCTGTTGTGTCGCGGGTGCGGGGGCGTTGTGGCTTGTCGCGCAGTTCCCCGCGCCCCTTTGGGGCGCGTCCCGGCGCGGGTCAGTTCTGGGGGTAGCCGTTGTTCTGGTTCTGGTTGCCGTAGGGGTACTGCTGCTGGGGCTGCTGCTGGTAGCCGTAGTCCGGGTTGTACGGGTACTGCTGGGCGTATTGCTGGGCGTAGCCCTGGTCGTCGTTCTGCTGCTGGGCCGGGGGGATTCGGCGGAGCTGGGTTGTCGCGTCGTCCATCGGCGTCGGCGGAGCCGGGGGCTGCTGGGGCGGGTTCTTCTTGGCCTTGCTGCGGGCTCGGGCGAACTCGATGATGATCGGGACGACCGAGATGAAGACGATCAGCAGCAGGATCGGCTCGATGTTCTTCTTCACGAACTCGATGTCGCCGAGCACCGCGCCGAGCACGGTGACGCCCGCGCCCCACAGGACGCCGCCGATGACGTTGAAGATGAGGAACGAGCGGTACTTCATGCCGCTGACGCCGGCGATGATCGGCGTGAACGTGCGCACGATGGGCACGAAGCGGGCCAGGACCAGGGACTTCGGCCCGTACTTCTCGAAGAACTCGTGGGCCTTGGTGACGTTCTCCTGTTTGAAGAGCCGGGAGTCCGGGCGGCTGAAGAGCGACGGTCCGACCTTCTTGCCGAACATGTAGCCCGCCTGGTCACCGAGGATCGCGGCGACGCAGATCAGGGCGACCGCCCCCCACAGGGGGAAGTCCAGCGTGCCCGAGGTGATCAGCAGGCCCGCCGTGAACAGCAGCGAGTCACCCGGCAGGAAGAAGCCGATGAGCAGGCCGGACTCGGCGAACACGATCAGGAGCAGGCCCCAGATGCCGAACTGGTCCAGCAGATAGTCCGGGTCCAGCCAGCTCGGTCCAAGGGCAAGCGTCGTCACTGTTCCGGGCTCCTGGTGCTTGGCAGAGATGAGCAGAGAATTGAGTGGGGCAAAGCTATCAACGCATCGTGCCCCCTCCAGGTTCCAACAGCTTCCATGCGCCACTCCAGGGTGCGCTGTGCGGGAACTGGGGCCACCCTGTGAGGTTATGGGCATCGAAGAGTACGGCGGCGGCCAGGGACCTGAGTCGGACGTCCTGGTCGTGACGACGAACGACGTACCCGGTCGCCGGGTCGAGCGGGTCATCGGTGAGGTCTTCGGGCTGACCGTGCGGTCGCGGCATCTCGGCAGCCAGATCGGGGCCGGGCTGAAGTCGATGATCGGCGGCGAGCTGAAGGGGCTGACCAAGACGCTGGTGGAGACCCGCAATCAGGCCATGGAGCGGCTCGTCGAGCAGGCACGCGCGCGTGGCGCCAACGGGGTCCTCGCCTTTCGCTTCGACGTGACCGAGGCGGCCGACGTGGGCACGGAGGTCTGCGCGTACGGGACCGCGGTGGTCCTGGTCCGGGAGTAGTCCCGGACCAGGAGATCCCTATGCGGTGTGCCGGGCCGCGTTCGCCGTGATCGCCTCCCTGAGGTGTTCGGCGAGGCCCGGGCGCATGGAGTCGTAGAACTCCTTGAAGCGTTCGTCCGAGACGTACATCTCGGCGAGGCCCCGGTGGAGCTCGTACGTGCATGCGTAGAACCACTGGGTGATGTGCTGCCGGTGTTCCTCGGCCAGGGCCATGGCGGCCTCGCCGGACGAGGGCTCACCGGCGGCCATCAGGGCGTCGTAGCGCTCGCCCCAGGAGGTCACCTCGGCCTGCATGCGCTTCCAGTCGTCCTTGGTGTAGGCGGCGGCGCGGCGCTGCGACTCCGCGTAGGCCTCCGTGCCGCCCCAGCGGCGCTCGGCCTCCTCCGCGTGTGCCTCCGGGTCCTTGTCGCCGAAGACCTCGAACTTCTCCTCGGGTGTCAGGTTGATGCCCATTCTGCGTGCCTCCATGGCGTGCTCCACGGCCGCCGCCATCTTCTGGAGCCGTTCGATCCGGGCGGTCAGCAGCTCGTGCTGGCGGCGCAACTGCGCGCGCGGGTCCGCCTTCGGGTCGTCCAGCAGGGCGGCGACCTCGTCGAGCGGGAAGCCGAGCTCCCGGTAGAACAGGATCTGCTGCAGCCGGTCGAGGTCGGCGTCGCCGTAGCGCCGGTGGCCCGCGTGGCTGCGCTCGCTGGGTACGAGCAGGCCGATCTCGTCGTAGTGGTGCAGGGTGCGCACCGTGACGCCGGCGAAACCGGCGACCTGGCCGACCGAGTAGCTCATCTCCGCTCCCTTCTGGGTACGCCCTTCACGATGAATCCTTACGTGGCGTGAGGTGCAAGTCCCACGGCCCGGACCTACCGTCGTAGGCATGCCACTGCACCCAGGGGACAGCGGAACACCGGCCGACAAGGGCGACGGGCGCAGGCTCGCCGTCAACCCGTTCTACGGGGAGGCCAATCCGGTCGGCGGGATGACCGAGGCCCCGCCCACGCACCGGCTGCCGGACGCGCCACTGCCGCCGACGACGGCGTACCAGCTCGTGCACGACGAACTGATGCTCGACGGCAACTCGCGGCTCAACCTGGCCACCTTCGTCACCACCTGGATGGAGCCGCAGGCAAGTGTCCTGATGGGTGAGTGCCGGGACAAGAACATGATCGACAAGGACGAGTACCCGCGCACCGCCGAGCTGGAGCGGCGCTGTGTGGCGATGCTTGCCGATCTGTGGAACGCGCCCGATCCGGCCGCCGCGGTGGGCTGTTCGACCACCGGTTCGAGTGAGGCGTGCATGCTCGCCGGGATGGCGCTGAAGCGACGGTGGGCGGCACGCAACGCCGACCGGTATCCGGGGCGGGACGTCCGGCCGAACCTCGTCATGGGCGTCAACGTGCAGGTCTGCTGGGACAAGTTCTGCAACTTCTGGGAGGTGGAGCCGCGTCTGGTGCCCATGGAGGGCGACCGGTTCCATCTCGATCCGCAGGCGGCGGCCGAGCTGTGCGACGAGAACACCATCGGGGTCGTCGGGATCCTCGGGTCGACCTTCGACGGGTCGTACGAGCCCGTCGCGGGCCTGTGCGAGGCCCTGGACGCCCTGCAGGAGCGGACCGGGCTCGACATCCCGGTGCACGTCGACGGGGCCTCAGGGGCCATGGTGGCGCCCTTTCTCGACGAGGACCTGGTGTGGGACTTCCGGCTGCCTCGCGTGGCCTCGATCAACACCTCCGGGCACAAGTACGGGCTGGTCTACCCGGGCGTCGGCTGGGCGCTGTGGCGGGACAAGGAGGCCCTCCCCGAGGAACTCGTCTTCCGCGTCAACTATCTGGGTGGCGACATGCCGACGTTCGCGCTCAACTTCTCGCGTCCCGGAGCCCAGGTGGTCGCGCAGTACTACACGTTCCTGCGGCTGGGCCGCGACGGCTACCGGGCGGTGCAGCAGTCCACGCGCGATGTGGCGTGCTCCCTCGCCAAGAGGATCGAGGAGCTGGGCGACTTCCGAATGCTCACCCGGGGCGACGAGCTGCCCGTCTTCGCCTTCACGACCGGGGCGGACGTGACCGCGTACGACGTCTTCGACGTCTCCCGGCGGCTGCGCGAACGGGGCTGGCTGGTGCCCGCGTACACCTTCCCGGAGAACCGGCAGGACCTCTCCGTACTCCGGGTCGTGTGCCGCAACGGCTTCTCCGCGGACCTCGCCGAACTGTTCGTGGAGGACCTGGAACGACTGCTGCCGGAACTGCGCCGGCAGCCGCGCCCGTCCACCCGGGACAAGGACGCGGCCACCGGTTTCCACCACTAGGACGCCGAGTTACCGACTCAGGCGGCCGAACCTCCGTACCGCCAAGGGGAAGAAGACCGCCAGCAGGGCCAGGGGCCAGGCGACGGCCGCCCAGAGGTGGCCCGGTTCGCCGCCCGGGTTGGCGAACAGGTCGCGTACCGCGGTGGCCGTCTGGGACATGGGGTTCCATTGGACGGCCGTGCCCAGCCAGCCCGGCATGGACTCGGGGGTGGCGAAGGCGTTGGACAGGAAGCCGACCGGCCAGACCAGGATCTGGACCGCCTGCACCAGCTCCGGCTTCCCGGCCACCATGGCCAGCTGGATGCCGATC
The DNA here is from genome assembly GCF_021545335.1 of Streptomyces sp. GQFP. GTDB lineage: Bacteria > Actinomycetota > Actinomycetes > Streptomycetales > Streptomycetaceae > Streptomyces. The sequence continues at coordinate 4,209,092 of NZ_CP089312.1, forward strand.
CACAGCATGGCGAAGCGGAACAGCAGGAGCAGGCCCACGGCCCCCAGGAGGGCCGCCACGCCCCCGTGGGCGCGCCAGCCGATCGCGTACCCCACCGCGAGCATCACGGCGAGCCCCAGGGCCGACTGGAGCATGTCGGCGGCCGAACGGCCCACCAGGACCGCGCCGTTGGCCATGGGCATCGACCGGAAACGGTCGATCACGCCCTTGTTGAGATCCTGGGTGACGGCCAGCATCGTGCCCTCCAGGCCGAAGGCCATGGTCAGCACGAGCATGCCGGGGACCAGGTAGTCGACGTAGTCCCCGCTCACCTCCCGGCCGCCGCCGACCAGGTAGCCGAACATCAGCAGCAGCATCACCGGGAAGACCAGCCCGACCACCACCTGGACCGGCTGCCGCGCCCAATGGGCGAGTTCACGGCGGGTCATGGTCCAGCAGTCGCTCAACGCGCGCGTGCCGGGCCCACCGGTCACCTTGTACGTCTCGCACGTCGTCACGCGGGCTCCTTCGTCCGTTCGTCGCCGCCGGTGAGGTCCAGGAACACCTCGTCCAGCGTCGGGCGCCGCAGGGCGATGTCCTCGGCCTCGATCCCGGCCGCCTCCAGGGCCCGTACGACCCCGGAGAGCGCCGCCATGCGGTCGGTGACCGGGGCGCTCAGCAGCCGCCGGTCGGGGTCCGCGGAGACGCCGTCGGCGGGTACGGGCAACAGGGCGACGGCCGCGCCCAGTTGGCCCGCGTCGCGCAGGACGACGTCGATGCGGTCGCCGCCCGCGCGGGCCTTCAGCTCGTCCGGTGTGCCGTCGGCGACGACCCGGCCCCGGTCGACGACCGAGACGCGGTCGGCGAGCTGGTCGGCCTCTTCCAGGTACTGCGTGGTGAGCAGGACCGTCGTACCGCCGCCGACGAGGGAGCGGACCGCGGTCCACACCTCCGTACGGCCGCGCGGGTCGAGGCCGGTCGTCGGTTCGTCCAGGAAGAGCACCTCCGGGTCGGTGATCAGGGAGGCGGCGAGGTCGAGGCGGCGGCGCATTCCGCCGCTGTAGTGCCGGACCGCCTTGCGGCCGGTGTCCGCGAGTCCGAAGCGGGCGAGGAGTTCACCGGCCCGCACGCGCGCGTGGCGGGCGCCCAGGTGGTAGAGGCGGCCGAACATCTCCAGGTTCTGCCGGCCGCTCAGCTCCTCGTCGAGCGCGGCGTGCTGGCCGAGGAGGCCGATGCGGAAGCGGACCTGCCGGGCCTCCGTCAGCACGTCGTGGCCGGCCACCTCGACCCGGCCGCCGTCGGGTCGCAGCAGGGTGGACAGGATGCGGACCAGGGTCGTCTTGCCCGCGCCGTTCGGCCCGAGCACGCCGTGCACCGTGCCGCGGGCGACCAGGAGGTCGAGTCCGGACAGTGCCTGGGTGTCGCCGTACTTCTTGTGTGCGCCTTCGACGGTGATCGCCGCGTCGGCCACGGAGCCCTCCTCGTTAGGCAAAGCCAGCTTGCTAGTCAAACTTGATTACATGTCGAAGGTAACCCGCCCGGAGTAATTGGTCAAACTTGATTAGCTGGCGTCCTCGGGGTGCTTCTCCCCCGTCGCGTACGGGTTCGCCTCACCCTCGGACAGGACGCCGATGAACGGTTCGCCCTCCCCCGCGAAGGTGTACGCCCCGCCCTCGATCCGGGCGATCAGGCCCAGCGTCCACTCGGCCTCGGCGTCGGCCGTGTGGATCCAGAGGTTCATGATCTCGCCGATGTGGCCCAGCTGTTCGGGGCCGTCCTCGGGGACGTAGTGCTCGGTGACGGAGGCCCGCCACTCGCCGATGCGCCGGGTGCGTTCCTTGAGGAGGGTGACCGCCTCGACGCGGGGCAGGTCGACGATGAAGCCGATGGCCGCCGACTTGACGTCCATTTTCTGGTCGTACGAGGTCAGGGCCTCGCGCAGCAGGCGCAGGAATTCGTCGGTGCCCCAGTCGGTGATCTCGTACTCCGTGCGGGGCGGGCCGCCGGCCGTGGAGGGCGCGATCTCGTGCGCGTGCAGCAGCCCCTGCTTGGCCATCTGCTTGAGCGCGTGGTAGATCGAGCCGGGCTTGGCGTTGGACCACTCGTGCGCGCCCCAGTACTCCAGGTCGTTGCGCACCTGGTAGCCGTGGGCCCGCCCGTGCTGACGGACCGCGCCGAGCACGAGGAGACGAATCGCTGACATGCGGCCACATTAGGACCCCGACGTCAAGCGGCCCGCTCCCGGGCCAGCAGAGCTTGGCGCGCCTCTTCGTGTGGGACGCGAGCCTCCGGGCAGCCGAGGGCACGGTCGCGCTCCAGGCGAGCCAGAGCCAGCGCGCCCTCGAGGTCCGCCAGTTCGGTGGGGGACATGAGGAGGGCCACCGGGACACCCCGATCGGTCAGAGTGATGCGCTCGTGCTGGGCGGCCCGGCGCACGAGATCACCGAGCTCGCCCCTCGCCTCGGCGATCGGATACGTAGCGGACATACGTCCATATGTACATGCAACCCTGGACGCATGTCCGCAGAGCGGCAGAACCGACAGCTCAGAACGGGAAGCCGCTCCGCCCGTGCTGCACGGAGATCCACTTCTGGGTCGTGAACGCCGCCACCGTCGCCTCGCCGTTCAGGCGGCCGATGCCCGAGGACTTCTCGCCGCCGAAGGCGACCAGGGGCTCGTCGTGGACCGTGCCGTCGTTGACGTGGAACATGCCCGTGTCGATCTGCTTGGCGAAGGCGATGCCGCGTTCGACGTCGGCCGTGTGGACGGCGCCGCTGAGGCCGTACGGCGTGTTGTTGACGAGGCGGACCGCCTCCTCCTCGCCGTCGAAGGGGACGAGGAGGGCCACCGGGCCGAAGATCTCCTGCTGGAGGAGGGGCGAGTCGGCGGCGAGGTCGGTCAGGACCGACGGCTCGACCAGGTTGTCCTTCGTCGTGCCGTGCAGCAGCGCCGTCGCGCCGTCCTCCAGTGCCCGTCGCACCACGCCCGAGAGCGCCTCCGCCTGGGACGAGTTGATCACCGGGCCGATGACCGTGGTGGGGTCGCTCGGGTCGCCCACCTTCAGGGACTTGACCTTGGTCACGAACTTCTCGGTGAACTCGGCGGCGATCGAGCGGTCCACCAGGACCCGGTTGGCGGCCATGCAGACCTGGCCCTGATGGACGTACCGGCTGAAGACCGCCGCGTCGACCGCGTAGTCGACGTCCGCGTCGTCCAGGACCACCAGGGCGCTGTTGCCGCCGAGTTCGAGGACCACGTTCTTGAAGAGGGGGGCACAGACAGCCGCGACGTGGCGGCCGATCTTGTCCGAGCCGGTGAAGGAGATGACCTTCGGGATCGGGTGCTCTATGAACGCGTCGCCTATCTCGGATATGTCCGTGATGATCACGTTCAGCAGGCCCGGCGGCAGGCCCGCGTCCTCGAAGATCTTCGCCACCAGGGAGCCGCCGACTATCGGGGTGTCCTGGTGCGGCTTGAGGACGACGCCGTTGCCGAGCGCGAGGGCCGGGGCGACCGACTTCAGGGCGAGCAGGAAGGGGAAGTTGAAGGGGCTGATCACGCCCACCACACCCACCGGGACGCGGTAGACGCGGTTCTCCTTGCCGTCGACCGGCGAGGGGATGATCTCTCCCTCGGGGGTCAGCGCCAGGCGGATCGACTCGCGCAGGAACTCCTTGGCGAGGTGCAGTTCGAAGCCGGCCTTGAGGTGGGTGCCGCCGAGTTCGGCGATGATCGCCGCGGCGATCTCCTGCTCCTGGTCCTCGATGATGCGCAGGGCTCTCTCGAAGACCGCGCGGCGGGCGTACGGGTTGGTCGTGGCCCATTCCTTCTGGGCCGCGGCGGCGGCACGGTACGCCTCGTCGACCTCGTCCACCGTGGCGATCGTGATGGCGGCGAGCTTCTCGCCGTCGTACGGGTTGAAGTCGATGATGTCCCAGGAGCCGGTGCCCGGGCGCCACTCACCGCCGATGTACTGCTGCGCGAGGTCGGTGAAGTAGTACGCAGGTGCTGGCATGTGATCCCTCAATCCCTCAATACCGTAAAGCCCTTATCACGGTCTGATCGCACGTCATCGTACGTGCGTTCCAAGGGAGTTGGGGGATCAACCGGCTCGCCGGTCACGACAGTTGCAGCAGACCCCTCAGCAGGTCCCGGCTCTCGCCCGGCCCGGGGCTGTCCTGCTGGAGCTCCTTCATCGCCTTCTCGTACTGGGTGACGTCCTCCGCCTTGTCCAGGTACAGCGCGCTGGTGAGCTGCTCCAGGAAGATCACGTCGGACAGGTCCGACTCCGGGAAGCTCAGGATGGTGAACGCGCCGCTCTCGCCCGCGTGTCCGCCGAAGCCGAACGGCATGATCTGCAGCCGTACGTTGGGCCGCTCGGAGACGTCGATCAGATGCTGGAGCTGGCCGCGCATCACCTCGCGGTCGCCGTACGGCCGGCGCAGGGCCGCCTCGTCCAGGACGACATGGAACTCCGCGCCGCCGTCGGAGAGGAGGTTCTTCTGCCGCTCCAGGCGCAGCGCGACCCGGCGCTCGATGTCGTCGGGGCTCGCGCCCTTCATGCCGCGCCCGACGACCGCACTCGCGTACGCCTCGGTCTGCAACAGGCCGTGCACGAACTGGACTTCGTAGGCGCGGATCAGTGATGCCGCGCCCTCCAGGCCCACGTAGGTGGGGAACCAGCTCGGCAGGACGTCCGAGTAACTGTGCCACCAGCCCGCGACGTTGGCCTCTCTGGCGAGGGAGAGGAGCGCGTTGCGCTCGGCCTCGTCGCTCACGCCGTACAGCGTCAGCAGGTCCTCGACGTCCCGCGTCTTGAAGCTCACCCGTCCCAGCTCCATACGACTGATCTTCGACTCGGAGGCACGGATCGAGTAACCCGCCGCCTCTCGCGTGATCCCCCGCGCCTCACGCAGTCGCCTCAGGTGTGATCCGAGCAGCATGCGCCGCACCACCGATCCCGGCTCTCCCGCGCTCACGTTCGACAACCTCCCCAACCTCTCCAGGGGCCGCAGTCTGCCACTAAATCACTCCGAGCAGTACTCGTCCGGTTACTCAAATGGGAAGACGTCAGAGCGTACGCACAGGTTGGGGCAAGGGGAAGACCAGCCAGAGGTGAAAAGTTGGCGGAAAAAATGACCAAGAAGCGGTACGGGAGGGTCCAATTGGGGCGCGTGCACGTGCATCTGCCCTTGCATCCGCCGTACGCATCGGAAACCATGGTCTCGCGCCACCGCTGCAACGCAATGACTGCTTCGCAACGACCGCGATCTCCCGGGAGTGCCTCGCATGGGGACGAATGGATCAACCATGCTCGAGCCGTTAAGGCAGGGCCTTCCGCCACTGGATCCCTCCACCGTGTCCAACGCGGCGTCGTGCGCGCTGCCCGCCCGCTACGAAGCGGTGCGCGAGGCACGGCAGTTCAGCCGCAGAACACTCGCCCAGTGGGACGTCGGCGACCGCTTCGACGATGTCTGCCTGGTCGTCTCCGAGCTGGTCACCAACGCCCTGCGGCACGCGGTGCCCGCGGACACCTCGCTCCCGTCGGCCCAGGAGCCGCCCGTACGGCTGCATCTGATGCGCTGGACCGAGCGGCTGGTGTGCGCGGTGCGCGATCCGAGCCGGGAGAGTCCGGTGGCGTACGACGCCGAGGAGTTCTCGGAGGACTTCTCGGCCGAGTCGGGGCGCGGGCTGTTCCTGGTCGACTCGTTCAGCGACAGCTGGGGCTGGCACCCGCTCTCGGGCTCGCTGGGCGGCAAGGTCGTCTGGGCGCTGTTCCGGCTGCACCCCGCGGAGTGAGGCGGGCGTTTTCTCGCGTCTCGGTTCTACGCGCGTCACCGTGAGTTGAACAGTGGTTACGCCCCGCTTCGACCGGCTTCGGCGCCGGAACGGAAGCGGGGCGGTCAGCTCGCGATCAGATGGTCGAACTCGCCGTCCTTGATGCCGAGGAGCATCGCCTCGATCTCGGCGCGCGTGTAGACGAGCGCCGGACCGTCGGGGAAGCGGGAGTTGCGTACCGCCACCTCGCCGCCGGGCAGCCGCGCGAACTCCACGCAGGAACCCTGCGAGTTGCTGTGCCGGCTCTTCTGCCAGGCGGCGACGCCGTCCAGCCGCGCGGCGGCCATGCCGTTGTACACGCCGGACTCATCGTCTACGCCAACGTCGTACACGTCGTGGTCCACAGGTCGCTCCCTGGTGGTGCACTGGCTGGTGAGGCCATTGCTGCAGTGGTCAACTGACCCGGATCATAACTCTGTTCACGTGCAGACGCATGGACGTATGCACGGGCGTATGCATGCGCATGCGCACGGTCAGATGCACGTGCACGCGGGGTGTTCGCGCCGCTACACACCTTGACGCACGCGCGCCCCTACGCGTTCCCCCACGGGCCCCCAGCACACCCGTACCCCCACCTCCTGGGACAAATGGAGGCGGGGGTACGGGGCTGAAGGTATGCGTGGGGCTAGCGGGACACGTACGGCAGCAGCGCCATCTCCCTGGCGTTCTTGATCGCGCGGGCGAGCATCCGCTGCTGCTGGGCCGAGACGCGGGTGACCCGGCGGCTGCGGATCTTGCCGCGGTCGGAGATGAACTTCCGCAGCAGATCCGTGTCCTTGTAGTCGATGTACGTGATCTTGGCGGCGTCCAGCGGGTTGGGGCGGGCCTTGACGGGCTTGCGTTCGATCTTGCGGGCCATGGCGGGGTCAGACCTCCAGGAGGGTGTCGAAGGCGGGCGGCAGACGCTTCCAGGCGACGCGCCCGCCCTCGTACTCGGCGTCGGTGAGCAGGCACGACTCCAGGAGCTCGGCAAGCCCGTCGCGGTCGAGGCCGGGGGACGTGAACACCAGGTGCTGGCAGCAGTCGCCGTGTTCGGGGTGCCAGTCGAGGGCGGCGGCGGCCCGGCGTACGGGCGGGACCATGTCCCAGGCGGCGTCCGGGAGGGAGGCGAGCCAGGGGCCCGCGCTCTCCACGCACAGAGCGCCGCCCGCCGCGTCCCAGTGGAGCAGTGTGTCCGGGTGGTCGGCGAGCCAGAACCGGCCCCGGCTGCGGGCTGCGGCACAGGTCAGGTCCTCCAGCGCCTCGTACAGCCGCTCCGGGTGGAAGGGGCGGCGCCGGTGCCAGACGAAGGTGGACACGCCGTGCGCGTCGGCCTCGGCGGGCAGCAGGGCGCACGCCGGGTGCTGGGCAGCGGCGGCGGCCTCGACGTCGAATCCGGCGAGGGCGGCGGAGGCGAGGGGGGAGAGCGGCGCCGTCTCCCTTGATGCCGGGCCCGCCAAGTCCCCTGGGTGGCCGCCCGTTACGGGGACTTGGCGGGCTGTCGGGTGGAGCTGGGCGAGCAGTTCGCGGTCCTCGTCGTCGGCCTCCGGGGAGTCGACGAGGGCGAGGACGGTGGCGTACTCCAGCTGGCGGGCGAAGGTGTCCGCGACCGTGCGCCGGTCGGTGGCCGCGGCGGCGAGGCCACGTTCGGCCAGGTCGTCGCCGTTGCCGAGGTACGGCAGCAGCAGCGCGGGGTCGACGGCGGTGATGACGCCGGTGACCGTGAGGCCGCCCGCCGTCACCACCTCGGCCATCGCCTTGGGCTCGACGGAGTCCCACAGTTCGACGATCGCCAGCCGCGTCAGCCCGGCGTCCGCGAGCCGCCGCAGCTCCGGGACGAGGTCCTCGCGCAGGGCACAGCACGCACAGTCGTTGACCAGCGGCGCCTCTCCCGCGGAGAGGATGCCGCCGGCGTCGCTGACGGTCCGGACGACCGTGCCGGCGACGGCCGTGGCGAGGTCGTGGTGGAGTACGACGCTGCCGGGGACGTCGACGAGCAGCCGGGCGACGGCTGCCTTGCGGGCGTCGGCGTGGAGTCCGCCGACGATCGCCACGGAGAGGTTGCGAGCCGTTCCCGAAGGCTCGTGCTCATGCTCATGCTTGTGCGCCTGCACGTGTGGCCCCTCAGCCCTTCTTGCCGTACCGGCGCTCGAAGCGCTCCACGCGGCCGGCCGTGTCCAGGACTCGGGCCGTGCCGGTGTAGAAGGGGTGGCTGATGTTCGAGATCTCGACGTCGACGACGGGGTAGGTGTTGCCGTCCTCCCAGTCGACCGTCTTCTCGCTGGTCATCGTGGACTGGGTGAGGAAGGCGTGGTTCGCGGCCCGGTCGCGGAAGACGACGGGCCCGTACGCCGGGTGGATTCCCTTACGCATGGCGGCTGATCAGCGCTCCTCTCGGAAGTCGACGTGACGGCCGGCGACCGGGTCGTACTTGCGCAGGGTCATACGGTCCGGGTCGTTGCGGCGGTTCTTGCGGGTGACGTACGTGTAGCCGGTCCCGGCCGTGGACCGGAGCTTGATGACCGGCCGGAGTTCGTTGCGAGCCATGCTGGTATCTTACTGAAAACGACTTCCATTTGCATAACCTGAACGAGATCCAACCGAGAGAGGTGCGTCACCTTGTCCGCCCACTGCATGCTGACCAGCGCCCAGCCGGGCTTCGGCAACAACATCAGCCACTCGCACCGGCGTACGTCGCGCCGTTTCAACCCGAACATCCAGTCGAAGCGGTACTGGCTGCCGAGCGAGGGCAGGCATGTGCGGCTGCGGCTGAGCACGAAGGGGATCAAGACCGTCGACACGATCGGGGTCGAGGCGGCGGTGGCCCGGATTCGGGCGCGTGGAGTCAGGGTCTGAGGGGACGGAAAGGGCGGAAAGGGCAGAAGGGGTAAGGGAGTAGCGACATGGCGAAGAAGAGCAAGATCGCGAAGAACGGGAAGCGGCAGGAGATCGTCGCGCGGTACGCGGAGCGGCGGGCCGAGCTGAAGGAGATCATCCGGCGGCCGGGGTCGACGGAGGCGGAGCGGGCTGCTGCGCGGCGGGAGCTGGAACGGCAGCCTCGGGATGCGAGCGCGACGCGCGTGCGGAACCGGGACCAGGTGGACGGGCGGCCCCGCGGGTACTTCCGGGCGTTCGGGCTGTCGCGGGTGAGCTTGCGTTCACAGGCGCATGCAGGGTTCCTCCCAGGGGTTCGAAAGTCCTCCTGGTAGCTTGCTGCGGTCCTGTCGTGCGGTCGTGACGGCTCTTGCCGACGGCTACTGGTTGGGAGCTTCCCGGTGACTTCGCTGAACTCGGTGACTTCGGTGACTTCGGTGTCGTACGCGCGCGGGCTGCTGCGCAGGGCTGGTGTGGCTTCGGTGGCCGGGGTGGCTGGGGTGGTGTTGCTGGCCGGGTGCAGTGGTGACGGGGGGTCGGACGACGGGGCGGGGAGCGGGGGTACGGGCTCGTCGGCCGCGTCCTCTTCGCCGTCGCCCTCCGACTCCGGATCGGGCTCGGGCTCGGGCAGCGGGGGTACGACCGCGGCGGACACGGCGTTGGCGGGCAGTTGGTTGACCACCAGCAAGGGCAGTGCTGTGGCGCTGGTGGTCACCGGGGCGAAGGCCGGGCTGTTCGCGACCGGGGGGATGGTCTGCAGCGGTACGGCGGGCAAGGAGACGGGGATGCAGATGATCCGGCTCACATGCTCCGACGGGAACAAGGACCGGGCCGAGGGGATGGTCGACTCCGTTGACGCGACGTCGATGAAGGTGACGTGGGAGAGCGGTCTCGGCACGGAGACGTACACGAAGGCGGAGGGCGGCCAGCTGCCGTCGGGGTTGCCTACGGCGGGGTTGGGGTCCTGAGGGGGTCCCTCCGGGGGGTGGCGGTGTCCACGGCGCCCCTGGTTGACGTGGACCTCGGGGGCGGGCGGCGTCCAAGGCACCCGGCGTTGACGTGAACCTCGGGGTGGGTCGCGCAGCCCGGCGCTGTACGGGGTGCCGCTGCGCCCACCCGTGCCGCCCTTAGCGGCACGCATGCCCGCAGCTATGCGGGTTTGATGGGCGCCGCCCAACGGCGCGCATGCCCGCGGCTGGGCGGGAGGCGGCGGGCGAGTTGGTCGCGCGGCTCGGTGCCTGTGAACTCCGGGCCGCTGGGGCGCCCCTTCAGGGGCGCGGGGAACTGCGCGACCAGCCCCCACCGGACCGCAGACGGACGGATCGGGACAGGCGGCGTTTTCAGAGGCGCGGGGAACTGCGCGAGCAGCCCCCACCGGGCCGCAGACAGACGGATCGGGACAGGCGGCGTTTTCGGGGGCGCGGGGAACTGCGCGATCAGCCGTCGCCGGGCCGCCGCGGCTGGACAAGGCCCCCTAGGCGCCCGGTAGGCGTCGGCGGTCGTGCAGCGCTGCCTGGGCTGCCGCTCGTGTGCCTTCTGTCCAGCCTGCCTCGTCTGTTACGCCCCTCAGGCGCGTTGTCGTTGTCGTCGGGAACAGGTGGGTCAGGTGGGCCGTGACCGCCAGGTCTCGGGTCGCCAGGATCGGGAGCAGGGAGTCGGCCGTCTCGGGCGCCGGACTTTGTGTTGCTGCCGCCTCCTCCAGGCGTGCGCCCATCTTGTAGGCGTACGCCGCCAGGAAGGACTGGCGGAATGTTTTTGTGCGCTTGCGACCCTGCGCCCGCTGCGCCGCCTCCGCCCTCGTCATCGCCGTCGTGGCCTGCACCAGCAGCGACGTGTACAGGAGTTCCACCGTCTCCAGGTCCGGTTCGAAGCCCACCACCGTCGAGAAGCCCAGCGCCTCGTTCCACACCGCTCGGCAGCGGTTCGCGTCGGCCACCGCGTGGAGCAGGACCGCCTTCGCCTCCTCGTACGGCGCGTCCACGCCCAGGCGGCACGCGCGCGGGGCGTCGGGTGCGGGGGCGCCGGCCGCCAGCAGGGCCTCGTCGATGCTGTGCCGGGCCATCAGTTCCTGGGCCTTCGCGCTCAGCGCCTCCGCCTCCTCCGGGAAGCCCGTCGCCTCCGCCTTCGCCAGCAGCGCGCGGATACGGGGCAGCATTCGGGACTCCGGGCGGACCGCGCCTCCGGTCGAACCGCCGTCCAAGGGCTCCAGCGTCGGCAGTGTCAGCAGGAGGCGGTACAGCTCCAAGATCGTCGTCGCGTGCGTGAAGCGGTCCGTGCGGGCCGCGGGGTGCGTGGTCTCCGTACGCAGGTCGGTCAGTTGTGCCGTCCAGCGGTGGTCCCGGGCGCGGTCGTTGCGGGCCTGGGCGACTATCAGGGTCGACACCGCGCGTACGTGTGCTTCGTCCAGCTCGCGGCGGACCAGGCGTACGACATCTGCCGGCTGCCAGCCCCGGCGCCAGGCCGACGCCACGAACTCCTCGCCTCGGCGGGCGAGTTCGGCGTCCGCCGTCGGATCGGCGGCGAGGAGAGACGCGCCCGTGTCGAGGGTCGTGTCCGTGTCGGCGTACAGGGCCGCCTTGAAGGCTTGTTCGACGGTGTCGCCGGCGTTGTTGGTGTTGTTGGTGCTGCTGGTCACCTGTCGATCGTGCCATGTCCGCCACCTCGAGCGTCAACTCTTGGTTGACAGTCCACCACTGCCAACCTACGGTTGACACATGACGACCAATCAGCCCGTCCGGGCCTCCGTACGTCTCGACGACCTCATCGAGGCCATCAAGAAAGTGCACACCGACGCCCTCGAACAGCTCCAGGACGCGGTGATCGCCGCTGATCACCTCGGGGAGGTGGCCGATCATCTGATCGGGCACTTCGTGGACCAGGCCCGGCGTTCCGGGGCCTCCTGGACCGACATCGGCAGGAGCATGGGCGTCACCCGGCAGGCCGCGCAGAAGCGGTTCGTGCCGAAGGGCGAGTCGGACCTCGACCCGAGCCAGGGGTTCAGCCGCTACACGCCACGGGCCAGGAACGTGGTGGTCCTCTCCCAGGAAGGGGCCAAGGCCGCCGGCAACGACCAGATCGGCACCGCGCATCTGATCCTCGGCCTCCTCGCCGACCCGGAGAGCCTCGGGGCGAAGGCGATCACCGCGCAGGGCGTCTCCCTGGACAGCGTGCGCGAGGCCGCGACCGCCGACCTCCCGCCACGGGGCGAGAACGACCCCGCCCTCATCCCCTTCGACGCCAACGCGAAGAAATCCCTCGAACTCACCTTCCGCGAGGCCCTGCGCCTGGGCCACAACTACATCGGTACCGAGCACATCCTGCTCGCCCTGCTGGAGTTCGAGAACGGCGAGGGAGTGCTCTCCGGCGCCGGTCTCACCAAGGCGGCGACGGAGGAGTACGTCGTCGCGGCCCTCGCGAAGATCAAGGTGGACTTCGAGGGGAAGGGCGAGGGCAAGGGCGCGGAGAAGGGCTGAAAAGTCCAGGTCAGGCGCATTGTCAGACCCTCCTGCCACACTCTCGGACATGGCAGGGATGGCGGACACCGCCGAGCGCTGGGCGCTCGCTCCGGCCGAGGACGGCGGCGTGGAGATCGCCCCCCTCGGTCCGGACGGGCTGCCCGCCGGGCCGGTGCGGCGGGAGGGGGATCTCGGCGCGGCCGTCCGTGACCGGCCGGAGGTCACGCGGTGGGTGTGGCGGTCCACCGCCGAGGTCTATCCACGGCTGCTCGCCACGGGGGTGCGAGTCGAGCGGTGCTACGACATCGAGGACGCCGAGACGCTGCTACTCGGGCACGAGGGGCGGCTCGGTGAGCCCCGGTCCGCGGCGGCGGCCCTCGGCCGGCTGCGCGGTGGTCCCGTACCGCCGGATCCGCCCCAGCGGGCCGCCGAGCCGGGCGCGCAGTCACCGCTGTTCGAACCGCAGAGCGTGCGGCTGCCGCTGGCGGATCTGCTGGAGGTGTACGCCGATCAGCAGCGCCGGCACGACGCGACCGCGCACCCGGACCGGATGCGGCTGCTGACGGCCGCCGAGTCGGCGGGGATGCTGGTGGCCGCCGAGATGAACGCGGCGGGGCTGCCGTGGCGGGCGGACGTCCATCGGGAGCTGCTCCACGAGCTGCTGGGCGAGCGGTACGCGGGCGGCGGTGAGCCCCGGCGGCTCGCCGAGCTGGCGGACGAGGTGTCGGCGGCGTTCGGGCGGCGGGTACGGCCCGATCTGCCCGCCGATGTCGTCAAGGCCTTCGCGCAGGCCGGGATCAAGGTGCGGTCCACGCGGCGATGGGAGATCGAGAGTCTTGATCATGCTGCGGTGAAGCCGCTTGTCGAGTACAAGAAGCTGTACCGGATCTGGGTCGCCCATGGCTGGTCCTGGCTTCAGGACTGGGTGCGGGACGGGCGGTTCCGGCCCGAGTTCCTCGCGGGCGGGACGGTCACCGGGCGCTGGGTCACCAACGGCGGGGGCGGGCTGCAGATCCCCAAGGTGATCCGGCGGGCCGTGGTCGCCGACCCGGGGTGGCGGCTCGTGGTCGCCGACGCCGACCAGATGGAGCCGCGGGTGCTGGCCGCCATCTCGCGCGACCCCGGGCTGATGGAGGTCGCGGGGCGGGAGAGCGACCTGTACCAGTCGGTCTCCGAGCGCGCGTTCTCCGGCGACCGGGAGCAGGCCAAGCTCGCCGTGCTGGGCGCGGTGTACGGACAGACGTCCGGGGACGGCCTCAAGAACCTCGCCGCACTCAGACGCCGGTTCCCGAAGGCGGTGGCGTACGTCGACGAGGCCGCCCGCGCGGGAGAGGAGGGGCGGCTCGTACGGACCTGGCTGGGGCGTACGTGTCCCCCGGCCGTGCGGACCGGCGACGACTCGGTGGAGGAGGCCGGTATCCCGCTCTCGGAGGACGAGGGCAGCGGGCCGGCGAGTGCGGAGGCGCAGGAGTGGGTGCCGGGGTACGCCTCCTCCAACTCCCGTGCCCGGGGCCGCTTCGCGCGGAACTTCGTCGTCCAGGGCAGCGCCGCCGACTGGACGCTGCTGCTGCTCGCCGCGCTGCGCCGGACCTGTGCGGGGATGGCAGCCGAGCTGGTCTTCTTCCAGCACGACGAGGTGATCGTGCACTGTCCCGAGGCGGAGGCGGAGACGGTCGTGGCGGCGATCCGGGAGGCGGCCGAGCTGGCGGGGCGGCTGACGTTCGGGGAGACGCCGGTGCGGTTTCCGTTCAGTACGGCGGTGGTGGAGTGCTATGCCGACGCCAAGTGACGCGCGTCAACCGCGCCGGGTGGCTGGGGCGGCGGCCGTCTCTTCGCCCGCTGTTTCGGCCGCCTGCTCGGCCGCGGCCGGTTCACGCGCGAAGTCCCGGACCAGGTCGTGGGTGCGTAGTGGCCGTACAAGGAGGGCTGAGGAGGGCTACGGAGACCAGGCGGTTCAGGGCTGCCTAGGCACGACGTCCGCGGGTTCGCCGGTTCACAGGATTCGCCGGTTCACAGGATCGGTGGGCGGCCCAGTCTCGTCAGTCTCCACACCGTTCGCCAGCTCATCGGGCGGCGCTCGCCCGCCGGTTCGCGCAGGCCCTCCGCGAAGCCGGCGAACCAGGCCCGCAGTGCGCCCGTGGAGCGGGCCCGCAGGACGGTGATCGCGATCCAGACGGCCAGGTGCACCGGGATCAGCGGCAGCGGCAGTCGGCGGCGGACCAGCCAGACCCGGTTGCGGGCGGTGACCCGGTGGTAGATGGCGTGGCGGGCAGGTGAAGTGCTGGGGTGGCGCAGCAGGAGCCTGGGTTCGTAGAGGATCTTCCAGTCGGCGTCGACGGCCCGCCAGGCGAGGTCGGTCTCCTCGTGCGCGAAGAAGAAGGCGGCCGGCCAGTCGCCGGTCTCGTCGAGCATCTCCATGCGCAGGGCGTGGCCGCCGCCGAGGAACTGGGTGACGTACCCGCCGAGCATCGGATCGCCGGCGCCGGGCCGGGGCACGTGCCGGCGCTGGGTCACGCCGTTCTCGTCGGCGATGCGGAAGCCGACGATGCCGAGCCGGGGGTCGGCGGCGTACAGGTCCCGTACGCGGGTGAGCACATCGGGGTCGACGAGGAGGCCGTCGTCGTCGAGGTCGACCACGACGTCGATGTCGCCGAACTCCCGCAGCCGGGCCAGCGCCACGTTTCGGCCGCCCGGACAGCCGAGGTTCTCGTCGACCTCGATGGTGGTGACCTCGCCGGAGAGGCCGGGGAGTTCGGGCAGCGGACAGCCGTTGCCGACGAGCACGACGCGGTCGGGGGCGAGGTCCTGCTTGGCGACCGACTCCAGCAGCGCGTTCAGCGCGGCGGGCCGGTTTCCCATGGTCACCACGGCCACCGCGATACGCGGCTCCACCGTCATGCCACCCACCAGACCCACCTCGTTCCGGCCGCCGACGTCCACCATCGCGGTCGGATGTTATCTGTTTACAGTAAGGATGTATTAAGTACGCATTGAGTACGTCTCTTCTGCATAACACCCTTGCACAAACACCCTAAGGCGTTCAGTCGGAGCCGGATTCCAACCACGTCCGCAGCGCCCACCACCAGTGCAACGTTCCCAGCGGTCCGGAGGAGACGCCCGGCAGATCATCGGTCAGGGACTCACCGGTGAGCTGCTGGAGGCGGGCCAGGCGATAGCGGACGGTGTTGGGGTGGGTGAACAGGGTAGCCGCCGTCCGGTCCAGGCGGCGACCGTGATCGAGAAACGCGAGCGCGGTGACCGCGATCTGGCGGTGGAAGTCGTCCCGGGGGTCCAGGTCCGCGAGCAGACGGGCGCTGAGCCAGGCGCCCAGCAGCGGCTGGTCGGCGAGGGCGATCTCGGCGGCCAGCTCGGTGAGTTCGTACACGCCGGGGTGCAGACACGGGCCCCGGTCCAGGGCGCGGACACAGAGGCCGTACGCCGCCCGGAGGTCGTCCAGGGGGACGGCCGGTGAGACCACGACGAGCGGCCCGGCGCCCTCCGTACCGCTACCGCTACCGCTACCGTTCTCGCCCCACTCCCCCTCCCCCTCTCCTTCCCCGTCATCGATGCGCTCGCCCGCCGGCAGCTGCGGGTACAGGCCCACCAGGCGGCCGTCGAGCATGCCGAAGAGGCAGCCGCGCAGGGCGGCGAGGCGGTGGGTCAGGCGCCGGGTGCGGGCGGGGTCGCCGCCCGGGCGGGCGACCAGGAGGTGGCGTACGGCGTCCTGGCGCAGCCCGGCGCGCGTCAACTCCTCGGCGGCGGGCGGTGGTTCGCCCTCGACGAGGAGCCGGCGGAGCAGTCGCGCCCGGGTCTCGCCCAGGGCGCGCGGGGTGTCCCACTCGGCGGCGCGGTAGCCGTGCACGACGTGCCGTTGCAGGGCGTCGCCGTACTCCTTGAGGCGCAGGACGGCGGTGAGCAGCGCGGCGTCGGGGACGCCGGCCGAGCGGCAGCGGTCGACGGTGATCTCGACGGCGCGGGTGTGGGCGGCCTGAACTCCGCGCAGTACGGCGGTCATCGGCACGCCCTGGGCTGCGCGGTCGGCGCCGAGGAGGAGGGCGGCGGCGAAGTCCTGGGTGTCGATGCCCAGTTCGTCGCTGTCCCCTATACGGAGGCCGCCTTCATCGAGGTTCGTGTCGCCCAGCCAGGCGCCGGCCGCGTCGATCATGGCGGTGACGTGCCAGTGGGTCTCCGCCTCGGCGAGCCGGGCCACCTCGGGAGAGTGCGACCGGGCCGCGTGCACGAGTTCGCCCTGGACGTCCGCGTCGGCGGCCATGGCGCGCAGCACCTCGGCGACGGTCTCGCGGTCGGGCCGTCCGGACCGCTCGGAGACGTCGGTGAGGACCGTCATGGGCCTCTCCCTTCCGCGTCGGTGCGGTGTCGCCGGGACACAACGGAGGGGCGGATGCGTTGGCTCCCGGCTACTACCGCGCTGTCGTACCGACCTGATTCCCTGGGCGCTACCGACGGTAACCCCAGGCTCGCCAGAAACACACCCTTCGCGCGGACGCCCCACGCGCCCGTGCACGCGCATCCGATCCCGCGTCCGATCACGCATTCGCACCCGCATCCGCCGTACGTCCTCCCGGAAGGCACCCCCATGGAGCACTTGACTGACCCGGTCAGCCGCCGCCGGGCACTGACCCTGGCCGGCGGCGCGGTCGCCGCCACCGCCCTCACCCAGACGGGTACGGCCTTCGGGGCCTCGGCGGCGGCCACGACCGCCGACGCGATCGTCGTCGGCCACGGTCTCGCCGGGCTGGTCGCCACGGCCGAACTCGCCGCCGCGGGCCGCAAGGTGCTGCTGCTCGACCAGGAACCGGAGACCAACCTCGGCGGGCAGGCGTTCTGGTCGTTCGGCGGGCTGTTCTTCGTCGACTCCGTCGAGCAGGGCCTGATGGGCGTCAACGACTCGCCGGAACTGGCCTGGCAGGACTGGCTGGGCACGGCCGGCTTCGACCGGGGCATCGACGACCCGCTCGGCCAGGACTACTGGGCCTATAAGTGGGCCGAGTCGTACGTCGACTTCGCGTCCGGCGAGAAGCGGTCCTGGCTGGCGGGCCTCGGC
The DNA here is from genome assembly GCF_021545335.1 of Streptomyces sp. GQFP. GTDB lineage: Bacteria > Actinomycetota > Actinomycetes > Streptomycetales > Streptomycetaceae > Streptomyces. Next base: position 4,226,282 of record NZ_CP089312.1, read on the forward strand.
ATGCAGTGGTTCCCGATGGTCGGCTGGGCGGAGCGCGGTGGCGGTCTCGCGGACGGCCACGGCAACTCCGTACCGCGCTTCCACGTCACCTGGGGTACGGGTCCCGCCGTAGTGGAACCGTTCGAGAAGAAGGTGCGGGCGGCGGTGGCGGACGGGCTGGTGACGTTCAAGCACCGCCATCGCGTGGACGAGATCGTGCGGACGAACGGTGTCGTCACCGGCGTCCGCGGCGCGGTGCTCGAAGCGAGTACAGCCGCGCGGGGCAAGGCCAGTTCGCGGACGGTGGTCGGGAGCTTCGAGCTGAGCGCCGAGGTGGTGATCGTGACGTCCGGCGGTATCGGCGCCAACCACGATCTCGTACGGGCCAACTGGCCGGCCCGGATGGGCACCGCGCCCAAGTCGATGATCACGGGTGTGCCCGCGCACGTGGACGGGCGGATGCTCGGGATCACCGAGAAGGCGGGCGGGCGGATCGTCAACCCGGACCGGATGTGGCACTACACGGAGGGGATCAAGAACTACGACCCGATCTGGGCGGGCCACGGCATCCGGATCCTGCCCGGGCCGTCCTCGATGTGGTTCGACGCGACGGGCAAGCGGTTCTCCGCGCCCGACATGCCGGGCTACGACACCCTCCACACCCTCAAGTCGATCACCGACACCGGTTACGACTACTCGTGGTTCGTGACCACCCAGAAGATCCTCGCGAAGGAGTTCGCGCTCTCCGGGTCCGAACAGAATCCTGATCTAACAAATAAGGACATCTGGATGCTGCTCTCGCGCATCTGGCAGACGCCGGAACCGCTGGAGCGGTTCAAGAAGTACGGCGAGGACTTCATCGTCTCCGAGACGCTGTCCGAGCTGGTCCGGGGCATGAACAAGCTGACCGGGACGAGTCTGATCGACCTGGCCTCGCTGCAGCGGCAGATCGAGGCGCGGGACCGGGAGATCGACAACGCGTACAGCAAGGACGCGCAGGTCATGGGCATCCGGAACGCGCTGTCGTATCCCGGTGACGTGCTCAGCCGTACGGCGTCGGCGCACAAGATCCTGGACTCGTCCGCCGGGCCGCTGATCGCCGTGCGGCTCAACATCCTGACGCGCAAGACCCTGGGCGGGCTCCAGACCGATCTGTCGGGGCGGGTTCTCGATGCTGCCGGGGCGCCGATTCCCGGGCTGTACGCGGCTGGGGAGGTCGCGGGGTTCGGGGGTGGCGGGGTGCATGGGTACCGGTCGCTGGAGGGGACGTTCCTCGGGGGGTGTCTGTTCTCTGGGCGGCAGGCGGGGAGGGCGGCGGCTGCGGCCACTGCCTGACTGTCCTTCAGTTTGCTTGGGTGCGCCGCACGGTCGTCGTGCGGCGCACTCCCTTGTTGTCCGGCCGTATTCCAGCACTACTCGATCACTACTCGATCGCCGCGCAGGAACGAGTAGCCCCGGGCGGGTCAACGCCCGCGAGGCGGACGTCGGTTGGCCGTCCGCGAACACCGAGAAACCCCGGGCCAGGAGGGTGACCCGGGGTTTCGGCGGAGGGGGCGCGGTCGGCCGGTCAGCGCATGGACTCAGTGCATGGGCTCAGTGCATGGACGAGGCGTTGCGCAGTCGTGCGAACGACGTGTCCAGGCCCCGTTTCATGATCCGCGCCAGGGGTGCTTCGACGAACTTGTGGACGAACCAGCTCAGCACCAGGAAGCCGGCGATCACGGAGACGACCAGGAGGCGGGCGTCCATGGTGTCGCGCAGGCGGTTGATGACCGTCGTACCGACCAGGTAGTGCATCAGATAGAACGGGTAGGTCAGCGCACCGGCCGTGACCAGCCATTTCCAGCGGATGCGGTCGGTGTAGCCGAGCGCGATGGCGACCATGAGGAGCAGGAAGAGGGTGAAGATCAGCACGCTTCCGCGCCAGCTGGAGACGCGTTCGACCGTGTCGATGCGATGCCCCAGTTCCCGCTGACCCATCAGCCAGGACATGGCGAGGATGCCCCAGAGCAGCAGGTCCTGGCCGAAGCGGTGCATGAGGTAGAGGGCGAGGCCGGCGATGAAGTACCAGGCGCCCTCCGGGTTGATGATCAGTGTCGCCGGGCGGAAGCCGGCCGCCGGGGCGATCATCGCGGCGGCGCCCCAGAGGCAGCAGAACACCACGACCTTGCGATACGTCAGCCCGGTCACGACGACGGCCATGAAGAGCAGGTAGAAGCGCATTTCCGACCAGAGGGTCCAGTACACGCTGTCGACGTTCGCGACGAACGAACCGGACTGCAGCATCGTGAAGTTGAGCAGGACGTCGCGTGCCCGGTGCCGCGGCCACACCCCGGGCAGGACGATCAGGGCCACCGAGGTGAAGATGATGGCGAACCAGTACGCGGGGTAGAGCCGGATCACGCGGGAGGTGAAGAACTGGCGCGGGGTGCGGCCCCAGCACGACATGCAGATGACGAACCCGCTGATGACGAAGAAGATCTCGACGCCGAGCCAGCCGTACGCGGAGAACCGGAACCAGGTCGGCATGATGTCGGACACCGCCCGGCCCCAGATCGCATTGTCCGGCTGGTTGACCCTCCAGGTCCCGGCGTAGTGATGCAGGGCCACGACGAGGGCGGCGAGCAGACGGAGCCCGTCGATGGCGTAGAGCCGACGGTCGCCGCGCCCCGGGAGGGCGGCGTGCTTCGCCGTCGTCCGGGTGGGCTTCTTCGTCGCCCCTGCGGATCCCGCAGGCCCCGGCACATGCTCGGTAGTGGCCAGCGGGAGCGGCTGCCTCGGAGACGGGATCACCTTCTGCATCCCGGCCGTGACCCGCCCACGCATCGGCGGCCCACTGTCCGCACCTTGCATCGACACCTGATTTTCCCCCATCGGAAAGCTCGCCCGCACCGACCGTCTGCGCCCCTGGAACGGCGTCAGCAGCCGACAGCGGAACGGCGAGCGCTTGCCCATCAAGAGCCACGGCAAACCCGCGAACACCGTAGAACCTCATGGTTCACGCAAAGAGACTTCTGGGTCAGTTCAAGGGTTGTAGAGCGAAAGGGATCGGATTTCGACGGAATACGGAGGGTTCTGTTCCTGATCGTGCCGCGGTCGGGGCGATGCGTTGGCGACACCTTGATAACAAAACTCTTGTTAAAATGGCCCCATGGGTACACCCCCCGCATCCCCCGCCCCCGGCGAAGGCCCCGTCCGCCCGGTCTCTGTCTCCCTCCACGAGGGCACCATCGCCGCCCTCAAGGAGCGGACCGGCAAGCGAGGCATGTCCGCGTACGTCGAAGCCCTCATCCAGCGTCAATTGGAACGCGAGCGGCTCCGCGAGCTCATCGAGGACGCGGAAACCGAACACGGCCCGGTCGACCAGGCAGCGGTCGAGGCCAAGCGAGCCGTTCTGCGCGGCGACGCCACAGGTTCGGTGAACGCCGCGTGAGCGGCACCCTTGTCCTGGACTGCGAGGGTCTGTCGAAGCTGGTGCGCCGTACGCCCGAACTCACCGAGTGGCTGGCCGCGGCCGAGGGCGAGGACATCCGCGTCGTCACCAGCTCCGTCACCCTCGTCGAGGCCCGCGATCCCAGGACCGGTCAGGCCCGCTTCGACCACGCCGTCTCTCGCGTCAACATCATCCCGCCCACCGAGGCCATAGCCCGCCACGCGAGCAAGCTCCTGGCCGCGGCGGGGCTGCACGGCCACAAGCACGCCCTCGACGCGATCGTCGCGGCCACCGCGCTCGCGTCACCGGCCCCGGTGACCGTCCTGACCTCGGACCCCGAGGATCTCGTCATGCTGTGCGGCACGGGTGCCCAAGTGATCAAGGTCTGATCTCAGCCACGTCTTCGAAGTCTTCGAACGGTTCGTCACTCCAGCGGAACCAGGCCTGGTCGCCCTCGACGTGCAGGAGGAACTCCGCGACCGGCCCCGACGGCGACACCAGAGTCAGGGCCCGGGCGATCCGGTCGTACACCTCGTCGAACCGCTCGTGCTCCTCCGTCTCGACCAGCGCGAGCAGCTCGACGAACCAGGGCTCGACCTCGACGAACGCGGGCTCGGGGGCGAAGCGGCCCCTGAGCCAGGGGAAGTCGGCGTCGTCGATCAGGATCTCGCCGAGGAGTTGCCGGTCCCGCTCCAGGCGCCAGATCTGTCCCTCAAATCCCATTCCGGCCCCCCCTCCAAGGTCCTGACCGCAGCCTAGATCCTGGCGTCACCACTCCTCGCCGAGGGCCTGGAGTACGTAGAGGCGTACGGGGTCGTCGTGCGGTGCGCGGTTCAAGGGGCGGCGGGGCGGGGTGGGTGCGGGTTGCTGCCAGCAGGGTTCCTCGGGGAGGAGGGGGGAGGTTCGGTCCTGGGGTGGGGTGTGTTGGGTGCGTCGGTGCCAGCGGCGCCAGCGGGCGTGGTGGGGGTTGGGGAGGGTCCAGACGTAGGGGTCGGGGGTGCGTGGTGGCGAGGTGGGTGTGGGGGCGGCTGGTGGGCGGGGGTGGAGTACGGCGGTCAGCCTGGTGAGCAGTCGGGTCGTCAGCCGGAGCATGCGGGGGCGACTTCCGGCAGCGGGAAGGTGGCCCAGGCGCACTTGGTGAAGCGGCGTACGTCGTATCCCCATTGGTTGGTCAGGGCTGCGATGACTGCCAACCCGCGCCCGTTCTCGTCGTGTTGACCGGCGGTGCGGGGTGCCGGGGTCTTCTCCTTGTCGGGGTCGGAGACCTCCAGCAGGAGTTGGCCGTCCTGGAGGGACAGGGTCACCTCGACCAGGGAGAAGGTCACCTCGCAGTGCCGTACGGAGTTGGTGACGAACTCAGTGGCCACGAGGGCGACGTCGGCGGCGAGTTCAGGGGGCAGGCCCCAGTCGGCGAGGGCCTTTCGGACCTGGGCTCGGGCTTCGGGGACGCTTCTGGGGTGCTTGGGGATGCGGAAGGTGGTGGGTTCGGGCATGGCGGTACCCCCTGACGCTCGGTCATGTTCGCGCTCTGTAGTGGAGCGTGTGCACTGAGGCTAGAGCCACATGAGAAACAACCGCAAGCAGAAAGGTCGCATGCATGCGGTATTACTAATGTGCGACAACTGCCCTGCCCTACAGTGGAGTTGCGAGAGAGGGGATTCGGGATGCCCGCAGGGGGACGACCGACCGTGCGCAGCAGGCGACTTGGGGCGGCGCTCAGGAGGTTCCGGCAAGCGGCCGGGTTTGACCAGCCGCAGGCTGCCGAGGTGATCGCGGCACACCAGACCCGAGTCAGCCGCATCGAGACTGGACACGTCATCGCCCGCCCCATCGAGATCCGGGCGATGCTGAAGGCGTACGGCAACGACGAACCCGAAGTACGCCTGAAACTGGAGGAGTTGGCCAAGCAGTCGAACCGGCGCGGCTGGTGGCTCGAACATGCGGCGCACCTGCGTCCGGACTACCTCGACCACATCGCGCTGGAGGACGACGCAACGTACATCCGCGAGTGGCAGCCGGTTCTGGTGCCGGGACTTCTGCAGATCCCCGCCTACACGGAGGGGAACATCGCGGCCGATCCCAACTACGTTGCCCCAGAACTGGTCGCTGACCTGCTGAAGGTACGCAAGGCGCGACAGGTCAAGATCGAGGAGGGCGGAGCAACGTACAGCGCCATCCTCTGGGAAGGCGTCATCACGCATCCCTTGGTGAGCACCGAGGTTCACCGGGATCAGCTGTCCGCGATCCTGGAGATCAGTAAGCGGAAGAACGTCACCGTGCAGGTGCTGCCGTTCAGCGCGGGTGCATTGGCGGCGCTGACCTCTGCCTTCTCCACGTTCAGCTTTGACGCGGAACCAACGGTCGAGGCCGTGACCCTGGAGAACCTGCGAGGCACATCGGTCCTCGAAGGGCCCGAGGATCTAACCGCTTACGCCAACGCGTACGACCTACTACGCTCGGCAGCACTGGCACCGGACGCGAGTACGAGACTCATCCGGCGTGTACTGCGGACCACCAAGGAAGACACACCGTGACCGAGGTTGCAGGCCCCTTCTGGAAGTCGTCGTACTCCGGGACGCAGAGCAACTGCGTCGAGGTCGCCGACACCACCACCGGCGGCCGAGCCGTGCGCGACAGCAAGGACCCGGCCGGCCCGATGCTCACCTTCGGCCCCGGCAGCTGGCACGGCTTCCTCGGTGGGGCCAAGGCCCAGGAGTTCGGCCGCTCCACTCACTGAGGAGCAGGTCAGTGACCACGCCGTCCGCCGCCGACGACAGCGCTTCGAACTGCCACAAGAGACCGCGGAGGCCCGGTAGATCGTGGCGGCGCTTTCGCCGAGTACAAGGGCACGGGACAGAACTGGCGGTACAGCTCGCGCTCCGGGACATGGATCAGAACAGCCTTGGCAACGGCAGACCTGGCATCTGCGGGTGTCGCAGGTGCTGTCCGCCCTCGTGGACGTGCAGGGTGAATGTCTCCGGTCCCGGCCGGTCTGCCTCGTCGTAGGCGTCCAGGACGCGCTCGACGCGCTCCCACAACCGCACCGGGCCGACCTCGCGCACCTGCCAACCGCCGTCGTACGGGGTGAGGGTGGCGGCTGAGCCGGTCACCACGTCGACCAGGTGCACGACATCGCCGACCGTCGTCATCTGCGTGTCCGGCACCGCGCTCTGGGCGAGGAACCGCAGGTGGAACGCCTCCTCGGTGACGTCGGTAATCCGCTGCGGGCTGTGTCGACCGGTCCGCGGTCTCTCCGGCAGGCCGGCCGCCCAGTGGGCGGGGTTGCCGAACGTCGGCGCCGCGTGGGCACGCGCGGACATGAACGAAACTGTGCCGCCCAGCAACTGGCCCTCAGCCGTGCCGTCCTCGGCGACGGTCAGCAGGACGCGGGCGTATCCGTAGAGCCAGCCGCTGAGGGTGAGCAGGATTTTCCCTCGCGGCCGGGTCTGGGCGGGCAGCGCGGGCGGTACAGCTCGGAACGAGCAGGCGGCCACGATCCGGTCGAAGCGGGCCTCGGGCCAGTAGCCGTACAGCCCGTCCGCCACGGCGAGTGTGGGGGTGTAGCCGCAGCCGTACAGTGCGCTCGCCGCCGTCTCCAGTCGGTGTGGGTCGACCTCGATGCTGGTGACGTCGGCGGAGCCGAGGCGCTCGCATGCGAGCGCCGTCGAGTAGCCGGTCCCCGTGCCGATCTCCAGCACCGTGTGTCCCTCCTGAAGGTCGGCGTCGGCCCACATCCGCAGGACGAGCGAGGGCAGCGTGGAGGACGACGTCGGGGCTCCGCCATGCCTTTCCGCCGGGTTCTTCCAGTCGGGTTCATCGCCATCGAACTGTGTGATGAGCGTGGTGTCCGAGTACGCGGCGGCCAGCCATCGGTCATGGTCGAGTTCGGCGGTGACCGGGTCCCACACCGTCAGGCCCTGTCCGTCGCGCTCATCGGCGGGCAGGTAGAAGCCGGGAACGAACGGGTGCCGCGCCACCTTCTCCGCCGCCTGTCGCCAGGCCGGATCCGTGAGAGCTCCGTCTTCGGCGAGGGCCTTCACCATGGCCTCGCGCAGACGGGCCGCGTCGGTCTCAAGGTCGGTGGGCGTGGTCATGGTCCACCGTCTCCTTCCTGGTCAGGATGTCGGCGAACGCCTCGATAATGGCTGGTGCGTCGGGCAGCCAGCCCCACTGCCCGTTGCTGTTGCACTCAATGGCCGTCCAGGATCCGGTCATGCTCTCGGGGCCGGTCAGAGCAAAGTCGAAACAGCCGAAGACCAGGCCGAACGACGCCAGATAGCGGTGCAGAGCCACCTCGATCGTGGCCGGGACAGCTACGGGAGTGTGGGTGAGGTCGTTCCAGTCGCCGCGGCGCCAGTCCAAGGCGCCGTCCGGTGACTCGATCCGGCTCGCGAAGACGCGTCGGCCGACCACGGTCACCCGCACGTCGCCGATCTTGGGGATTTCTGCCTGGAACAGGTGCGGCATCACCCCGAGCGAGTCGTCGAAGGTCTCCGGATCGATGCGCTGGGCCCAGATCGCGCCGGTGTGCCCGTCCTCGCCTCGGGGCAGGCCTCGGAACGTCTTGTAGATGACGTGCTCGTGCTCGGTCGCGAACTTGCGTGCCTGCTCAACGTCGTTGGTGATCACCGTCGGCGGGATCCGGAGCCCGAGTCCGGCAAAGCTCTGCAATTGGGCGGGCTTGAAGTCGGCGCGGGCCACGGCAGCCGGGTGGTTGACGTACAGCGCGCTGTGCAGGTTGTTGAGGATGCCGCCGAGCCCGTGCCGGGCCTCAGCGGCGGCGAAGTCCCGCTGCTGGGCGGGCAGATGCTCGTACCGGCTGGCGTAGGGGGTGGGGCGACGGTAGTAGACCGCCGCCACCTCCCCCAGCTCCACCTCCCGGCTCGCCGTGCGCAGCCGCCCGCCCCATGTCGGAGTGTCCGGACCGATGCGGGCGCAGAACGTCAGGCCTGGCCCGATGTCGGCGGGGTCGACGCGCACGACGGGTACCTCACGCTCGTTCAGCGCGGCGACGACCCAGTCCGCGGTGACGTCTTCCAGCGCGGTGACGACCAGGACGGTGGAGGCCATCGGTCAGTCCGACTCGTAGTCGGTGGTGTGGTCGTCCTGGGTCTGTGGCTGCGGGTTCTGACCGTCGCCGCCACCCGACATCGACGCGGTGCCGGTGGTCTTGCTGGTGCCGTGCTTGCTCATCTCCACCAGGTGGCCGGCGCTGTCGGTGTAGCGCGCGGTCTGTGTGACCGGATCGAGCGTCACCGCCGCGTACGACGGCGGGCCGACCGGGAGCCGGTCGGTGACCAGCCGCATCGCCCACGGAACCCTGGGTGCAAGCGTCGCCATGCGTTGTTCCTTCCCCTGTACGCCGCGCGGTAGCCGATTGGCTCCCGCCTGCACAGAATCGGTGCCCGCCCGGTGCCCTGACCAGTACCGTAGAGGTCGCGAATCGTGGCGAAAATGCCACGCTCCGTATATGCAGGCGGGGAAGGCGAGGCAGTGATGGGCAGCAGATCCAGCAACCCGCACCTGGCGCTGTGGATCGTGGCGACCGGGCTGTCCCACGGCGAAATCGCCCGACGCATCGCCGCGACGGCCAAAGCCCAAGGCCATCGCCAGGTCGCGCCGGACACGACCCGCATCCGGCGCTGGGTCGACGGCGAGCGGCCCCGCTCTCCGGTGCCCGCCCTGCTCGCGGAGGTCCTTTCGGAGGCGGTCGGGCAACCGCTCACTCCCGGTGATCTCGGCCTGACGGCCACGGGCCCGGAGCTGGATGGCATCCAGCTCCCGCTGTTGACAGAGGCAGCCGCCCAGACCCTGGCCGGATGGACGCAGATGGACCTGTTCATGAGCCGCCGCGACACCCTGAAGCTCGCCGTCGGCGCCCCGCTGATCCTCGCCGCCGAGCGGATGCTCGGCGGTACCGCCCGCACCCTGAATCACGGCCGTAAGGGCTTCGACGCCGATACCGTCACCGCGCTGGAGGAGGTGACCGCCTTCTTCACCAGGGCGGACGCGTCCAAGGGCGGCGGCCTGTACCGCTCGGCGATCGTCGCCCAGCTCGCCGAGGCCGCCCGTCGAATCCAGGACGGCATCCCGAAGAGTCTGCGACCCCGGGTGTTCGCGGCGACGGCCGACCTGGCGGCGCTCGCCGGGTGGGTCAGCCATGACTGCGGCCGGTACCCGACGGCACAGCGGTACTGGAGCTACGGCGTGTACGCGGCCGGTGAGGCCGGGCAGCGCGATCGCGGAGTGGAGATCGTCACCCGCATGTCACATCAGATGATCTTTCTCGGTCGCCCTGCCGACGCTCTCGGTCTCCTCGGTGTCGCCGCGGCGAAGGCGAAGTTGCCCGCGGTCAAGGCGCTGGTCGCCTCGCAGACAGGTCGGGTGCACGCGGCCCTCGGCGACCAGCGCCAGGCCGAGCAGCATCTCGGCGACGCCGATGAACTCGTGGCCGACGGGCTGGGTGAGGACGTCCCGGAATGGGTCGCGTACTTCGACGCTGCCGAGCACGCCGGTGCCCGCGCGGTCTCCGCCCGGGATCTCACGGGGCTCGGCCGTGCCCGCAAACGAGCGAGCCGCCACTTCGAGGATGCGCTGAAACTCAGGAGGCCGGGGTTCGACCGCGTCCGCGTCATGGACCGCGTTGGTCTCGCCGCCGCGTTGTTCGACGAGGGTGAGGCCCAGACAGGCGCCGCGGCGGCCCAGCGGGCGCTCGACGATGCCGCTCGGGTTGACTCCACACTGGTGGTCTCGCGGCTCAACACCCTGCTCGACGCGGCCCGCCCGCACGAAACAGCCGTCGTCGACGCGGTGCGTACGAGGGCGAAAGACCTCGCCACCGCCCGGCCGACCACCATCGCGGCCTGAGACCATCGAGCGCATGGGCAAGCACAGCCGTCCCGGACCGCCGAACCAGCCGTCGCGCGCTCTCCCGCGCGTCGATGCCGACGACCCGCTCGCCGCATACACCAAGCGGCGCCGTCCTCCGATGGACCAGTACCGGCGTTACCGGCCGCTGCACGGCGGTGCCGGCCACTGTCGGCCTGAAGAGCCCAGGGCCTTGGAGGAGTGGGACGGTTTCGCCTACGTCCCTGTCGGTACTGCCCCCGACCTCGCAGCAGCCACAGCCTGGGCTCACGGGCTCGGCTCCCACGAATCGACCGATCATGAGTAGAGCCTCGGCAGAGGCGCCCGGCAACGGAGAGCACCTGGCCAACGGCCACTGGTACGGCATTCGTCCCGGATCATGCGGCGGAGGCTGGTTCGCGCCGTCGCGAGGTCGTCTTCGGCTCGCTCCAGGCGCTGGCTGAGCCGAGTGCTGTCCTGCCGAACCTGCCCGGACAGCCGATGAACCCGGTCAGCCTCCAAGTCCATCTGCGGGAGATCGGCGTCCCTCCACGACCCAGCCACCCGTTTGGTCACCAAGGCTGGAGATACCTGGAGCCGATACGCCTCACCACGCGGCCACCGGTCAAGGCCGCCCTACGACCGCGTCGCCCTCACGCACTCGTCCCCGGCGGACCCGGCCTGCCCGACCGGCACGCTGCGGTCGTACGGGTCGATCTCCGTGCCGGTTTCGGCCGTCTGGTCGTCCGTGTCGAAGGGTGGGGTGAAGTAGCCCGTGGGGACGCCGCAGCCGCCGTTGGTCACGTCGTACTTGTACGAGACGATCGAGAACGTGCCCGGCTCGGTGATCACCTTGTCCGGGTCGTCCCAGTTCAGGACCAGCTCGCGCCGGGCTATCGTGCGCACGATCTCGTCGCCGCCGCCGTCCGCGCGGGTGACCGGGTAGACGAAGGTGACGTCGGCGGTCACCTGGAGCGCGCCGCGCTCGCCCTCCCGGTAGGTGAGCCGGCCCCGGGTCTTCACGACGTCGCCGACCAGTTGGGTGCGGGAGGGCTGGAAGCGGCTGAAGAGGAAGAGGGGGTCGTTCTTCTCGCTCGGGGTGCGGAAAGAGGTCTTCAGGAAGTCCTGGACGTCCTTCTGGTGCGGGTTGATCAGTGCGATCGCCTTCTCGGGGCGCTCGCCCCGCAGCACCCCGCTGTCCAGGCCGGACTCGACGAGGAAGTCCCGGCTCTGGGCGAGGGCCTGCCCGACATCGGCCGCGCTCATCCAGCCGACCGCCCCGGCCTTCGGCACCGTGATCCCCGCCGCTCCGCTCGCCCAGCTCGCCGCCGGCGAACCACGGAACGGCTCGTCCAGGGTGGGGCGTTGGGCCGCCACCTCCGAGGGTGCCTCGGTCGGGCTCGCGGTCTCGGGCGCCGGCGGCGGGGAGGCAGAGTCGTCGCCGGCGAACAGGTCCACTATCCGTCCCGGCGCGAGCGCCACCACGAGCAGCATCAACGAGGCCAGCAGTCCGACCACGTACCAGCCCGTGCGCCGCTTCGGCCGCGCGGGCGTGTAGCTGCGCCAGCCCTCCGGGCCGGGGCCGGGCTCCGCGCGGAGCCGCTTCGTCACCTCGCGGGCCCGCGCCGACGGCTCCTTGGGCGAATCGGCGGTACCCGCCACCGACTCGCGCAGAAACCGGTCCCACTCCTCGTCGGACCTGGACGAGCCATCCGGCTCCTTGCCCCCGCCCATCCCCATCCCCAACCCCAACCCCCTGGCAACCCGTAGACCGCGGCCCGCTCCCCTGAGACGCGTCCGCATGATGGCACAGAGCACTGACAGCGGAGACCCGCCCGCCCGATGCTCACCTTCGGCCCGGCAGTCGGTACGGCTCCTCTGTGGTGCCAGGTCCGAGGAGTTCGGCCGCTCCACCCGGGCCTGACCGCGTCCTACTCCTCCGGCTCCCACTCGCGCAGCAGGTCGAACAGAGTCGCGTCTCCGTCGATCCGCACCGCGTCCGCCGGGATGCGGTCGTACACGAAGAGGACCAGCTCACTGGCCGTGCCGTGGACGGCGACGCCGGGCGAGTCCGGGGTCTCGTCGGCGACGGCGACGCGTGCGCCGTTGCCGTCGAGCGTGAGGCGCCAGGAGCGGCCCTCTGTGGCGTGGAAGTCGAAAGCCGTGGGCTTGTGCGGCCAGGCGCTCGTCGTGGCGACGCAGGTGGAGAGGAACTCCTCGACACCGTCGAGGGCCACCTCGGCCGGCAGCGGCTGCGGGGTACCCACGGTGACCTGGGCGTCGTACGTGTGCACCGTGATCTGCTGGAGCTGGTGTCGGGCTACGGCGCCACAGGTCTTCGGCGACTGCGACGCGCCCCACCATGTCCAGCAACCGCGATCCGGGCCGGCCTCCCGCAGTGCGTCCACCAGTTCCTGCGTGGACGCGGCCAGCCAGGCCGACAGTGCCTCGCGCTCCCGAGGGGCCGCCGGGGCGTTCTCCGGTTCGGACTTGGCCGTCGCGGCAGGGCCTGCGGCGATGGTGGCGGCCCAGGCGCGGCGCCCCTCGCCGATGTGCTGCGCCAGATCGAACAGCGTCCACTCGGGGCAGGTCGGCACCCGCACGTCGAGGCTGGGCGCGGAGGCGACCGCCGTACGGAAGGCGGCCGACCGTTCGTCGATCAGCCGCAGCAGGTCGGGGAAGGCCAGAGTCTTTTCCACTCCGGCTGTCTATCACCATGATCCGACAATCAGGCAGCGAATTTCGGAGCACGCCGCTGCGCCCCGGTGCGGGCAGGCCGAGATCGAGGGGCCGAGATCGAGGAGGATGGCCGTGGCCGTGGCCTCGATGCCGTGCGCCGCAGTGAGTTCGGCGGCCAGGTCGTCGAGCCGCCCCCGGCGCCCCGGCTCCAGGGCTCCCGAGCCCCCGGCCCCCGGCCCCCGGCCCCCGGCCCCCACAACCGGAGCAGCCCTCCGTAACTCCGCATGCGCTCGCCCCCGACTCGTGGTCGGATGCTTGGGTGGACCGGCAGCGGGCCGGCGACGAGGGCGCGGGCAACGGTGAGCGTGAGGCCACCGGCGTGGGGCCGCCGGAGGGCGATCAGGGCTTCCCGCACGCCTGGTCCGCGCAAGTGCGTGAGCTGCTCGGGCAGCTTCTCGACGGGACGCCCGCCGCGATCGCCGTCCTCGACACCCAGCTGCGCTTCCGGTACGTCAACGCCACCCTGGCCGACATGAACGGCGTACCGGCCGAGGACCACATCGGGCGTACCGTCGCCGAGGTCGTCCCGGGGGTCGATCCCCGCGAGGACGTGCTGCGGGCCGTGATCGCGGACGGCATCCCGCGCGAGACGATCTCCAGCGGGCACACCCAGGCCGACTCCCCACTGGAACGCCGCTACTGGCACGGCGCCTACCACCGGCTGCGGCAGGACGGCCGGACCCTGGGCATCGTCGGCGTCGCGCTGGAGATCTCGGCCGCCCGGCAGGAACAGCGGGAGCTGGAGCGGGCCCGCGAGCGGCTGGCGCTGCTCGACGAGGCCGCCACCCGGGTCGGCACCACCCTCGACATGGACACCACCTGCCAGGAGCTGGCCGAGTTCCTGGTGGCGAAGCTCGCCGACGCCGCCACCGTGAAGATCCTCCCCGAGCACGGCACCAGCCGGGCGCCCCGCGACGGCTCGCTGCGGCTGCGCCGGGCCTCGCTGGCGGCGACGCCCGAGCTGGAGCCGGCGATGCGGTCACTGGGCCGGCCCGGCGAGTACGTCGACCACCGGCCCGGCTCGTCCCTCGTCCGCTGTCTGGAGTCCGGACGCCCGGTGATCGACAACCTGATGGACGAGGAGGAGATGGCCCGCTCGGCACCCCACACCGGGAACGTCGCCGCCTATCTGGCCGCCGGTATCCACTCGGCCCTGATCGTGCCGCTGACCGCGCGCGGCCAGCAGGTGGGCACCGTCACCATGGTCCGCGCGGGCGACTCACCCCTGTTCGGCGAGACCGACGCCGTGATCGCCCAGGACCTGGCCGGGCGGGCCGCGATCAGCCTCGACAACGCCCGCCGCTACACCACCGAGCACAACGCCGTCGTCCAGCTCCAGCGCGCCCTGCTGGCCGAGCCGGGGCAGCCACACCCGGACGTCGACGTCGCCTACCGCTACCGGCCCGCCGGACGCGGTGTCCTGGTCGGCGGGGACTGGTACGAGACGGTCGCCCTCGACGACGGACGCACCCTGCTCGCCCTGGGCGACGTGATGGGCCACGGTCTGGAGGCCGCCGTCGCGATGAGCCGCTACCAGGCCATGCTGCGCGTCGTCGCCGCCCGCGAACCCAGCCCCGACCGCATCCTGCTCGAACTCGACCACCTGCTGCACACCACCGCCGCCGACCGCCCCGCGACCTGCGTGATCGCCATCGCCGACCCTGGCCGGGGCACCTGCACCTACGCCAGCGCCGGACACCTCCCGCCCGTCGTCTTCCGCCCCGACGGCCGCGCCACGCTCCTCCCCGTCCCGCCCGGCCCGCCCCTGGGCACCGGCCACAGTCGGTACGTCTCCTTCACGGCCCCCTGCGAGCCCGGCCACACCCTGCTCCTCTACACCGACGGCCTGATCGAACGCCGCCACGAGGACATCGACGCCTCCCTGCGCCGCCTGACCCGCATCCGCGGCTGCCCGGCCCCCGAGGACCTCCTCGACCTGGTCCTCGACCGGGTCGCCCCCGACGATCCGGAGGACGACATCGCGTTGGTGGCGGCGCGGTACAGCCGGGGCGGGTAGCGGAGCTGGTAGCGGAGCCGCGTCCACGAGCGGTTCCGGGATGATGTTTGGCCAGTCCCTGACCCTGATGGCCGTGGGACTGCTGTTAATCTCGTGGCGCTTATTGTGTGCTTGTCGTGTGTGACGTGCTTGTCCTGGGGGACACAGCCGCGGAGTGCTGAGCAAGCCCGCCGCCTCGTGGACAGCGCGCCGACGGTCCGCTGGAACCTGCGCGACGGCGCGGGCGCGATGGTCCCCAACGGCGCGTACACGTTCAAGCTGACGGCCCCGCCCGCCGACGGCATCGGCGACGTGGTCGGCCTCAAGCCGTCCGGTGTCATCAGCTACATCCCGGGCAACGGCAAAGGCGCGTTCGGTACGACGATGTCGGCCTCGGGCTGGCCCTCCACGGTGGCGACGCGTCGCCGCCGACCCACCCGCTTACTTGAACTCGCCCTACTTGCTTGCTACTTGGACTCGACCTGGCCCAGCGGGTCGGGCCCGGCCGCCAGCTCCTCGCGCGCCGTCCGCCAGGCGGGGTCGCCGGGGTACAGCTCGGTGCGGAGGTAGGCCGAGGTGAGGCGTTGGAGCACGGAGACCCGGGCGGGGTTCTCGTCCGTGGTCTCGGCGACGTCGTACCCGGAGATCCCGCCGAGTCCGTGCTCCGCGTCGAACAGAGTGAGCAGGGACTTGGGGCCCGGGGCCAGGACGTACGGGTCGGTGTGCCAGTCCGGGCCCATGACGGTCAGATGGGCGGAGGTGTCCTTGTCACCGGCGACCACGAGCGCGGGTGTGGTCATCCGGGAGAAGTCGGTGGTCGAGAAGAAGGGCCAGTTCGCGGTGACGTGCCCGGTGAGGGCGTCGCCGCCTCGGCCGGGCGCGGCGAGCAGGACGCCCGCCTTGATCCGGGGCTCGGTGAGGTCCACCTCCGTCCCGTCGTCCGGGTCGGTGAGCCGGGCGCCCAGCAGCAGGCTGGCGGTGTGGCCGCCCATCGAGTGCCCGGCCACGGCGACCCTGGCGCGGTCCAGGCGCCCGGGGAGCTGCGGGACGGCGGCCTCGATCTCGTCGAGCCGGTCGAGGACGCGTGTCATGTCCTCGGCGCGGGAGCGCCAGTACAGGGGCGCGCCGGGGGTGTCCGGAGGCAGGGTCGAGGCCAGGGTCGTCGAGCTGAGATGCGTGGGCTGGATGACGACGAAGCCCTGCGCAGCCCAGTGGTGGACGAGGGGCGCGTAGCCGTTGAGCGAGGAGAGGTTGTTCGAGTAGCCCTGGCCGTGCGAGAGGAGGATGACGGGCAGTTCGCTCCCTTCGATGGGAGCTGTCACCCGTAACCGCAGGTCAACGGCTCGGTCGGGAGTCGGCAGCACGATCGGGGCGACGGACAGGATCGGAGTTTCACTCATGATGCGGCTTCCCCTAGACTGAGGCAATAAACGGAACAACGTTCCGCTTAATATACGGAGCACTGTTCCGTTTAGTCAACGGGAGCCGGAGGGAGACGTGATGGCCAGCTCAGGCCAGTCCGGGGAGGTACCCGCCCGGGGCAAGCGGGCCGACGCGCAGCGCAACCAGCAGACCCTGCTCACCGCCGCCGCCGCGGTCTTCGTCACCTCGGGTGTCGACGCGCCGATCCGCGAGATCGCGGCCAGGGCCGGCGTCGGGATGGGCACGATCTACCGCCACTTCCCGACGCGGGCGGATCTCGTCGTCGCCGTCTACCGCCACCAGGTCGAGGCCTGCGCCGAGGCGGGCCCGACCCTGCTGGCCGAGGCCGACTCGCCGCTCACGGCACTGCGCCGGTGGGCCGACCTGTTCGTCGACTTCCTGGTCACCAAGCACGGCCTGGCCAACGCGATGCAGTCCGACAGCAGCGGCTTCGAGGCCCTGCACACCTATTTCCTCGACCGACTGGTGCCGGTCTGCGGGGAGTTGCTCGACGCGGCGGCCGGGGCGGGCGAGATCAGGCCCGGCACACAGCCGTACGAGCTGATGCGCGGCATCGGCAACCTGTGCATCGGGCACGACAACGACCCGCGCTACGACCCGCGCCGCCTGGTCGAACTGCTCCTGCGGGGGCTGGCCAAGAACTGACGCAGGGAGCGCGCCTCAGTGCTGGGGGCTGTCCCCGAAGGCCGTCACCGTCAGGAAGCGGATCGGGAGTTCGAGCAGTCGCTCTGGCCCGTGCGGGGCCTCGCCGTCGAACTGGAGGGCGTCGCCGGGGCGCAGGGTGTAGCTGGACTTGCCGTGGCCGTAGGCCATGACGCCCTCCAGCATGTAGATGATCTCGGTGCCGGCGTGCTGGAAGAGCGGGAAGACCTCGCTCTGTTCGGTGAGCGTGACGAGCAGGGCGTCCATCCGCTTGTGGGTGCCCCGGAGCGAGCCGAGCTGGGCGTACTCGTGGCCGACCTTCGTACCCCGCCGCACGATCCGCGCGCCGTGTCCCGCCGGGACGAAGACGGCCTCGCGTTCGTCGTCCATGCCCCGGAACAGAGCGGTGACCGGGACGTCGAGACCGCGCGCGAGCCGGGAGAGCGTGGTGAGACTGCACGCGGTCTGGGCGTTCTCGATCTTCGACAGCATCGCTTTCGAGATGCCGACCCGCTGCGCCATCTCCCCGACCGACAGCCCGGCCGCCTGCCGGTACTCACGGGCCCGGACCGCGATGATCCGCTCCAGCGCCTTGTCGTCGGGGTCGCCGGAGTCGCCGCCGTCTTCGTGGTGCTCGGTCATCGGCGCATATTAGCTCGCGCGTTCCAGGCGGAAGCGTGGGTGGGGCTCGATGCGGCCGGTGGCGAGGTCGGCGGCCATCGCGCCGATGAGCGGGGCGAACTTGGCGCCGTGGCCGGAGCACGGGGAGACGATGACGAAGGGGCCGTGGCGGTCGAGGACGAAGTCCTCGTCGGGGGTGGTGGTGTAGAGGCAGGTCGTCTCGGCCACCGGTTCGGGAACAAGTCCGGGGAGCCGCTCCCGGACGAAGTCGCTCACCCGCGCACGCGACGACGGGTCGACGACACCGGTGCGGGTACGGGCGGTGGTGACGGTCCCCCGGTCGTGCTCGGCGACCTTGACCGCGGGCAGCGGCCCGGCGTCGGCACCGGACGGCAGCCCGAACACCTGCATGGCCTCGTCCTTGTGGACCAGGATCGGCCACCGCACGTCCCGCTCCCGCTGCGGAAAGTGAAAGACCTGCTGCTGGGTGACGCGCAACGGCGGGAGAGGGACGGGCAGTTGGAGATCGGGCAGCCATGCACCGGCGGCGACGACCACCGTGTCGGCAACGAGTTCCCGCCTGTCGTCGGTGTGCAGACGAACCCTCTCCCCGACCTCAACTCGCTCGACCCGTACGCCGATCAGCGCGTCGGCGCCGTGCTCGACGGCCCGCCGCACACACGCGGCGACGGTCTGGTCGGCGTCGACGACACCGGCGTCCGGGTGGTACAGCGCCGGGCCGGTGAACCGGATGTAGGGCCAGCGCTCGGCGGCGGCTTCGGCGTCGAGGAGTTCGTACGGGACTCCGGCGGCGCCCAGTGCGGCGGCCAGCCCCTCCGGGTCGCGCCCCTCCCCCAGGTCGAGCCCACCGGTCGTACGCAGCAAGGGAGTTGAACTGTCCTGCTCCAGCTCGCGCCAGTGCTCGTACGCCTGCCCGGTCAGCCCGACGTAGAGGGGGTCGGCGTACGCCCGCCGGAAGATCCGGGAGGTGCCGTGCGAACTGCCGTGCCGGTGGCCGATGTCGTACGCCTCGATGAGGGTGACCTCGTGACCGGCGCGGGCCAACTGCCAGGCGGTGGCCGCGCCCATGAGCCCGGCGCCGAGGACGGCGATCACAGGCCGGCTCCGGGGATCCAGTTGGTGCCGGCGAGCGGGATACGGGCCATGGCGGCGGACTCGATGGTGAGCGCGACCAGGTCCTCGGGCTCCAGGTGGAGGACGTGGGACTTGCCGCAGGCGCGGGCGAGGGTCTGCGCCTCCATGGTCATCACGCGCAGGAAGTTGGCGAGGCGGCGTCCGGCGTCGACGGGGTCGAGGCGGGCGGCGAGTTCCTCGTCCTGGGTGGAGATGCCGGCGGGGTCGCGGCCGTCCTGGTAGTCGTCGAAGTAGCCCGCCGCGGAGCCGAGTTCGCGGTACTCGGCGTCGTACTTCGGATGGTTGTCGCCGAGTGCGATCAGCGCGGCCGTGCCGATGGCGACCGCGTCCGCGCCCAGAGCGAGGGCCTTGGCCATGTCGGCGCCCGAGCGAATACCGCCGGACACGACCAGCTGGACCTCGCGGTGAACACCCAACTCCTGGAGCGCCTGGACGGCTTGGGGCAGAGCGGCGAGGGTGGGGATACCGACGTGCTCGATGAAGACGTCCTGGGTGGCGGCGGTACCGCCCTGCATCCCGTCGACGACCACGACGTCCGCGCCGGCATGCACGGCCAGCTTGACGTCGTAGTACGTCCGGGTCGCACCGACCTTCACATAGACCGGCTTCTCCCAGTCGGTGATCTCGCGCAGTTCGAGGATCTTGATGGCGAGGTCGTCGGGGCCGGTCCAGTCGGGGTGCCGGCAGGCGCTGCGCTGGTCGATCCCGACGGGCAACGTCCGCATACCGGCGACCCGTTCGGTGATCTTCTGCCCGAGCAGCATGCCCCCACCACCGGGCTTGGCCCCCTGCCCGAGGACGACCTCGATGGCGTCGGCGGCTCGCAGATCGTCCGGGTTCATGCCGTAGCGGGAGGGGAGGTACTGGTGGACGAGGTGCTTGGAGTGGCCTCGCTCCTCGGGCGTCATGCCCCCGTCCCCGGTGGTGGTGGAGGTACCCACCTCGCTGGCACCCCGCCCGAGGGCCTCCTTGGCCTGCGCGGAGAGGGCCCCGAAGCTCATTCCGGCGATGGTGACGGGCGTGGAGAGGCGGAGAGGGTTCTTGGCATGCCGGGTCCCGAGAACGACGTCGGTGTCGCAGCGCTCCCGGTAACCCTCAAGGGGATAGCGGGACATGGAGGCCCCGAGCAGCAACAGGTCGTCAAAATGCGGGAGTCGGCGCTTCGCGCCCCACCCCCGAATGTCATAGATCCCGGTCTCGGCGGCACGCTGGATGGCATGGATGGTGGCGCGGTCGAAGGTAGCGGACTCGCGCAGACCACGGGATGCGGCTTCCAAGGTTCACTCCTCTGAGTAGGGGGCGAGTGGTTGCTTTTCAGGGGCGCGGGGCTGTGTCAATTTGCGGCTCCGCCGCGCGGGCGCGACCAGCCCCCACCGGCCGACAGCCGAAAAAATCGCTAATACACCGCAGAATTATCAACCTTGAAGTGATAAAGCGCCCGAGCAGACCCATACCGCCGAAACTCCACCGGATCCTCGTCCCGCTCAGCCGCCTTGAGCAACTCCCCCAACTCCGAAAGATGTTCGGACCGCATCTCCTTCTCCACACAATCCGCCCCAAGCGACTTCACCGCCCCCCGGACATAAATCCGAGCCTCATACAGCGAATCCCCCAGCGCCTCCCCCGCATCCCCACAAACAACCAACCGCCCCGCCTGCCCCATAAACGCACTCATATGCCCGACATCACCCCCCACCACGATGTCCACCCCCTTCATGGAGATCCCACACCGAGCAGAAGCGTCCCCCTCGACAACCAGCAGCCCCCCATGCGCCGTGGCCCCGGCCGACTGCGACGCATTCCCCCGCACCCGAACCACCCCGGACATCATGTTCTCGGCAACCCCCGTACCAGCGTTGCCATGAACAGTGACCGTCGCCCGCTGATTCATCCCGGCGCAGTAATAGCCGACGTGCCCCTCGACATCGACGGTGAGTTCCTCCCGTATACCGCACGCAACAGCGTGCGCCCCGCGCGGATTCACCACCCGCCAGACATCCACGCCGCCAGGCGAATGCAACGCCTGGTTCAACTCCCGTACCGGGGACTCCGCCAGGTCGATCAACGTCGCCATACGTACACCTCTTCCGGCTCGGGTTCGAAGATGTGGGCGTTCTCGATGCCTGGGAGGACATCGAGGGCCCGGTACTCGGACGCCATGGCCACCCACGCGTCGGTCTCGGCGACGAGCGCCGGCTTACAGGCGATGGCGTCACGGACGACCGCGAAGGAGTCACCGGTGGACACCAGCAACGTGTAGAAACCGTCGAACCGCTCGCACAACAACCGCAGCGCCTTCTCCGGATCGGCGCCCTGCTCCAGCTGATGGGCGACGAACCGCGCACCGACCTCGGAGTCGTTCTCGCTGTCGAACTCGACGCCCTGGGCGCACAGTTGACGCCGGATGGTGGCGTGGTTGGCGAAGGAGCCGTTGTGCACGAGGCACTGTCCGGGGCCGACGGAGAAGGGGTGGGCGCCCTCGGGCGTCACGGCGGACTCGGTGGCCATACGGGTGTGGCCGACGCCCTGCCAGCCGGTGACGTCGGCAAGCCCGAAGGCGTCCGCCAACTGCACCGGATTTCCCGTGCCCTTGAGCACGGCGAACCCCTCGCCGGAGCCGATGACCGTGGCGTGGGGCAAGGCGGCCGCGAGCTGGCCGACGCCCGCATGCACCACGGTCGTGGCGTCGGCGTCGATGGCCACCGTGCCCGGCAGCACGGCCTCCACCTCGGCCTTCGAGGTGCCCAGCAGCGACACGACGGTCCGTCCCGGCGGGGACAGCCGCGGGTCGCCGTAGACGGCGACGCCCGCCGAGTCGGGGCCGCGTTCGACGACCTGGCCGAGCATCGCGGCCAGCAGTTCGCCGAGCCGGGGTTCGAGTGCGGGCTCTCGCAGGTGGAGCCCGACGATTCCGCACATCTCAAGTCCCTTCAGAAGGCGGCCAGAAGACGGAAGTCGGTCCGAAGGCAGTCAGGCCAGAAGGCAGTCGGGTCAGAAGGCAGTCAGGTCAGAAGGCAGTCAGGTCAGAAGGCGGTCAGATACCGGTCCAGCTCCCAGGGCCCGACCGTCGCGTGCCACTCGAAGAACTCCTCGCGCTTGAGATCGGCGAAGTACCGGCTCACCCCGGCCCCGACCGCGTCCAGCGCGCCGCTGATCACCTCGTCCGCCTGGAGTGCCTCGACGGCGTGCAGCAGGGTCGGCGGGAGTTCCGGGCCCTTGCCTGCCGCGCCGGGCTCGCCCGGGTCGAGGCCGCGTTCGATGCCGTCGAGGCCTGCGGCGAGGGCGGCGGCAGCGGCGAGGTAGGGGTTGGCGGCGCCGTCCCCACCGCGCAGTTCGATGCGGTTGCCGTCGGGGACGCGTACGAAGTGGGTGCGGTCGTTGCCGCCGTACCCGGCGACGCGCGGTGACCAGGTGGCGCCCGAGCGGGTGTTGACCGCGCCGGTGCGTTTGTAGGAGTTGACGGTCGGCGCGATGACCGCCTGCAACGCCCGCGCGTGCTCGACGATCCCGGCGACGAAGGAGTAGGCGAGCGGGGAGAGTCCGAGGCCGCGCTCGTCGGCGGCGTCGGGGAAGGCGGGTTGGTCACCCCGCCAGAGCGACATGTGCATGTGCATGCCGGTGCCGGTGCGGTCGGTGAACGGCTTCGGCATGAACGTGGCCGTCATGCCCCGCTGTTCGGCCAGCATCGACACCAGGTACCGCATGGTGATGACCCGGTCGGCGGTGGTCAGGGCTTCGGCGTGCTTGAAGTTCTGCTCGAACTGGCCGTTGCCGTCCTCGTGGTCGTTGGCGTAGTTGCCCCAGCCGAGGGAGTTCATGGCGCTGGACACGGCGGTGAGGTGGTCGTACATCCGGGTCAACCCGCGTGCGTCGTAACAGGGTTGGGCGGCGGTGTCCCTGGAGTCGGCGACCCGCAGCACACCGTGCTCGTCCCGGTTGACGAGGAAGTACTCGACCTCGGCGCCCACGGACAGCGACAGCCCCTGCGCGGCGGCCCGCTCCAGCAGCCGGCGCAGGATGACACGCGGGGCGTAGGGCCAGGGCTCCCCCTCCACGTACGGGTCGCAGTGGACGAGGGCGAGGCCGGGCTTGACGAAGGGGACGGGGGTGTACGAGGACGCGTCGGGGCGGGCGATGACATCGGGGTCGCTGGGCTGCTGGCCGAGCGCACCGGCCGCGTACCCGGCGAACCCGACGCCCTCGTCACGGAGTTCCTCGACGGCCTGGGCCGGGACGAGCTTGGCGCACGGTTTGCCGGTCAGATCGACGAAGACGGCGAGCACGAACTCGATGCCGTCGGCGCGGACCAGTTCGGCGAGATCGGGGAGTTCGGGGAGTTCGGCGGGATCGGGGGCTGCGGTCACCATGGGCCCCTCCTTAGGGTGTCCACTGTGGTGAATCCTTGTTGCATACGAGTAGACCTCTGCGGCGTTACGGAGAGATTTCCGCCGTGGAAGCTCCCCGTGAGCCTGGTGACGCCCCAGCTCGATCGACCGTAGGCGTGCGAACCCCCACCCGGCCGTCCGGGCCACCGCTTCGTCGGCCTCGCGCAGATTGCGTCCGAGCAGGTCGATCTCCGCGACACGGCCACGCCAGGCGGGGATACGGGCGGCGGCGCCCTCGATGAGTACGGGCTCGCGGCGGGCGTGTGGACGACGAACCTCTCACGGGCGCACCGGATGGCGGCGCGCCTGGACGCGGAACGGTCTGGGTCAGCACGTACCGGGCCATGTCCGTCGAGATGAGAGCTGAACCGCAAATCCAGGAGGCCGTGAACGTTTCTTCTGGTCAGCCTGTCGTTCTCTGATCACACATGGCAGTGAATCGATAAGTAATCCTGTAACTGGCCGCTAAGGACGTGGTTGTCCCAGGTACTCATTCAAAAGATCACCGAAAGGGACTGCGTTGGCCATGCAGTACGTCACGCGCCTCACCACGGCTCTGGCCGCCGCAGGGGCACTTGTCCTCGGCACGCCCACCGGCGCGCATGCTGGCGCGATCGGGTCAACTCCCGTGCGCACATTCGAGTACAGCGTGGGCGGTGTCACGATGAAGGTTCCGACGGGCTGTATGTTCACGCACGTCATCCGAGGCAGCGGCAGGAAGATCACGTACCAGAACGCCGGAGTCGATTGTGCCTTCGTCGGAGCGCTGAGCAGCGGTTTCTGCAACTGGCGTATCGACTTCACCTATGCCGACACCGACAATCGGCCCTACCGTACATCTCGCGGCAAGACGCACAGCGAGTGCAAGATCGACCCGATGCGGAACAACTCTCCCCAGACGCTGCCTCGTTATGGCAAGGCATGCGCCCACCTCTACGTCAGCGGAGTGCGGCGTGTGAAGCAGTGCCACCACATCACGAAGTGAGTTGTTCATGATCGCGCATCAACAGGGACCAGATTCCGGCCAGGCGTGGAAAACACGGCGGCGCCGGGCCGGTATCGCCGCGTTCCTCGTCGGCCTCATTGCCACACTCGCCTTCTTCGCCTTCTTCCCCGGGCTACCGCACGTCATTGACTGGGGAGCAATTCTCGTGTCCCTCGCAGTGGGCGGACTTGCTCAATGGGGCTGCCAGTCCTGGATCACGAGAACAGAGAAGGGGAAACCCGAACGCATGTGATCGCCTCGGTGGAGCCAGACATGAGGCTCCACCGAGCCTCCTCCGACGCGTTGTTCGGAACGCAGGTGCCACTTCACTCAATGGCACGCACACACAAGAAAGGCAGAACGTGGACAGCATCGCCCAGGTGTCAGAAGGGCGCGAGCGATGAACCGGACAGTCACGATCTCCACGGTCGACTACGGCGAGGTCACCATCCCCGAACCGCCATGGTGCGCAGGAGAGCACCCCAGCGACGGCTACCGGATCGACATCAGCCACTACGGGCCCGATGTGCCGCTGCCCATCGAGACGAGCCGCGGACGCGTCACCGCCATGACCACGGCTCTCGAACAGCGCCCCTTCACCGAACGGCATCCGGGACGAGGCGTATTCATCAACGTCGAGATCGACGGCGACCACTACCCGCACGATCCTGACGAACTGCACCGACTCGCCGCTGCCCTCGACCACCACGCACAGCGACTCCGCGTCCTAGGCGATGAGCTTGCCACGCTCGTCCAGGAGCACCAGCAGTGAAGGCCAGAGAGCGTTGCGCATCCGATCCGAGCCCGCGCATGCAACACGGCGGCACTCATCGGGATCGAATGACGCTCTCATAGAACACGCGGAGGTCGGCATCCTCCGCCAGGTCGCACGACCCTCGCACGAGCTGCTCGAGTAGCCACAAGCACGGAGCCACCACCGCGCACAGACTCCGCTTCTGTCGCCGGACCCCATCATGGGGCTCACCTGCGGCTTTGCCGATCTGAACCCCCACCATGCCGCTGACCTGCAGCTATTCCAGCCCTTGAGTGCCCGGCCGATCCCTATCGCTCCTGGCCGCTCTCGAACACTCCGTCCCCGGGGTGTCTCCGTGGGTCCCGTTGTCCCCGGAGCATCCCCGACGGTCCCGCGTGGAACCGGGAGCGATGGCCTGCCGGGAAGGAGTCCCGCCGACGCCGCGGCTGTCGGGCGTGGTGCGGTTCTCGGGGCCTACGCACTGCCACTCGGGCGCTGCGTACTTCCGTGTCCCCGGAAGTCTGCTGCCTAGCAGGCGTGTCCGACCGACGCGCTGCCGCAGCCCGGGCACGGCTGCCGTCGCAGGACCAGTAGCTGCCCCGTCCGCGCAGCGCCACCGCGATCAGCGGGTGAGTTCTTGGTGCCAGTGGGCGAACTGTTCGCGGATGGCTGCTGCGGCATGAGAGTCAAGGCCGTACGCGGCGAACTGTCTGTCGCTGTATCGCTGGATGCGGGCAAGCGCGTCGGCGAACATACGCCGGTCGAACCCTGCATCGTTCCGTGCGGCGAGCTCGATCAGTTGCTCCCGGGTGTACCCGGCCCTGAGCAGTCCGTCGACATCGACCGCGTCCCGCACCTCCGCCCGGCTGAACAGAGCTCCGGTCTTGCCTGCGGCCACGTCATCCGGGTGCAGCACAGGGCCGAGTTCGGAGGCCACTGGCGGGTGGTGCAGAAACTCGGCGACCAGTTCGACCTAGCTGTGTGAGCCGGTGGCCGGGTCCGTGACGCTCAACCGGGTGTACGTGGGGACCTGTTGGGTGATCTCGACCAGGTACCCGGCGGCCTCGTAGGCGGCAGTCACGCGCGCCGCGGCGGCCGTCATTTCACCAGTTGCCCGATCGATCGGCGCGAACAAGTCGACATCGTCACTGATGCGGTTGGTGAACTGGTGAGCCTGGACCGCGTAGCCGCCGGCCAACGCGTAGCCGAAGTCCTCCGCCAGTGCGTCCAGTCCGATCCGGATGAGGCGGCGGTGCAGTGCGTCCACTACGCGGCAGCCCCCATGGCGCCGAGTTCGGGAAACCTCGCCTGCCAGGCGGCACGCAACGAAAGCGGAAGGAACAGATCCGTCCACAGGCGCCGCAGCAGCCCCGCGTTCAGGTACGCCTGCAGATCGCCCTGTGCCGGAGCCTCGCGGATCACCCGCTCGTACATCAACAACACGTCGGCCTCGTCCGCAAGGTCGTAAAGGTAGCGAGGACCCCAGTCGATGTACCGGGGAAGCTCGACAGAGCCACTCGTCGGGCCATCCAGGTCGGCGAGCGACGTCGGCAATGCGTACGGCTTCGCCTCGGCGTACCTGCTGCTCATGTTCACCAGCATGCCCTACCCGCGAACCGGGCGGTACCGCATACGCCTCTTGGCCGGTCTCCACAATGATCTACGCATAGCGGATAGATCATGACAAAGCTGATGCACTGTGTCCCCGGTGCGTCCCCGGAAGCCACTCATCGCTCACGCAAGAGGCTCTGTGACCTCTCAGCCGCAGGCTCCCAAAGGCCAAGGAAAAGCAAAAGCCCCAGGTCACGGCGAGTGAGTCCTGAGGCTTCCACAGAGCCGCCTTCGGGATTCGAACCCGAGACCTACGCATTACGAGGTCACGAGTGATCGTGTCGCCTGGTGACGACTGATCCTGCGGGATGATGTTGTGCCTGATCAGACCACCTGCACCATGCTCAACATCAGTACCTCGTGCTGCACCGTCCAAAGGCGTCCGGCCACCCCTTGGCCACTCCGGCCGGCTCCGCTGCACCTCAACTCTGGCACGCAGCGGTTGTCGAACCCGTACAGGTTGCCCAGGAGACAAGATCCCGTACGCCTCACCGGTCACGACCTCGCCCAACGTCGCTCAGACACTCACCGGCCGGATGAAGCACCAAGACCGGCCTCACGCAGGGAGAACTCCTGCCCCGGGCGCAGCGCGCCCCGAGAGGATCGACCGCCGTATCTCCGCCGTGACCTGGTCGACGACCGACGTGGCCATGACGCGGCGGATCGATGGACCATCAGCCACGGCGAGAACCTGTCCGGTCGTGGCCCTGCGGGATTGACTCCGTTCAGCGGTGGGGCCGGGCT
This sequence comes from Streptomyces sp. GQFP, assembly GCF_021545335.1. Taxonomy (GTDB): domain Bacteria; phylum Actinomycetota; class Actinomycetes; order Streptomycetales; family Streptomycetaceae; genus Streptomyces. Next base: position 4,253,615 of record NZ_CP089312.1, read on the forward strand.
GCCCCATGGCGGGTCAGATCAGGCTGACGACCTCCTCGTAGTCCAGGCGGGGAAGCCGCTCGAACCAGGGGTTCTCACCCGGCTTGCCGATGTTGACGACGAGGAAGGAGCGCAGGCGGCCGTCGGGGAAGAACTCGCGGTCCACCGCCTCGGCGTCGAAGCCGCCCAGCGGACCGGCGACCAGGCCGGCGGCCCGCACCGAGAGCAGGAAGTACGCCGCCTGAAGGGCGGAGTTGAACCGGGCCTGGGACTGGTGGTTGTCCGGGTCGGCCTCCAGCAGCTCCTTCATCTCGGGACGGAAGGGCAGCAGGCGCGGAGTGTGCTCGGTGTACCGCGTGTCGTACGCCAGTACGGCGTTCACCGGTGCCGAGGCGCCCTTGGCGCGGTTGCCCTCGGCCAGCAGCGGGATCAGTCGCTCCCGCGCCTCGGGGGTGCGCAGGTAGAGCACCCGCAGGGGGTTGGTGTTCGCGGAGGTCGGCGGCCACTGGGCCAGTTCCCAGATGGCCCGCAGTTGCTCGTCCGGGACCGGTTCGTCGCTGAAGGTGTTCGCCGTGCGGGCGCCGGTGAACAGCAAGCGGCAGGCAGCGGGGTCGAGGGCGAGGAAGTCCTCGGCGTCGACGGGCGGGGCGCTGATTTCGGCTGTCATGATTCGTCTCTGTGTCGGTGGGGGGCTGGTGCTTCAGCCGTGGCGGGGGGCCGGCTGGACGAAGTGCTTGATCTCCTGGAACTCCTCCAGGGCACGGATTCCGTGGAGCCGTCCTACGCCGCTCTGCTTGAAGCCGCCTTCTTCCATCTGGTCGAAGATCGCGGCCCAGGTGTTGGTCCAGACCGTGCCGGCCTCCAACTCGCGACCCACGCGCAGCGGGCGCTCGACGTCGCGGGTCCACACGCTCGCCGCCAGGCCGTAATCGGTAGCGTTGGCACGGGAGATGGCGTCCGCCTCGTCGTCGAAGACCTCGAACGTGGCGACGGGGCCGAAGACCTCCTGCTGGACGATGGGCGCGCTGACGTCGTCGACCTCCACCAGGCTGGGCCGGACGAACGCCCCGGCGGCCAGCGGACCCGAGGTGACCCGGCCGCCGCGGACGAGGATCTTGGCGTAGTCGGCGGCGTCGGCGACGAACTGGTCCACGCGGTCGGCGTTGGCCTGGTCGATCAGCGGGCCCATGTGGATGGTGGGATCGTCGCCGGGGCCGACGCGGACAGCCTCCAGGGCGTCGGAGAGCCGGCCGCGCAGCTCGTCGGCGATGCCGCGCTGGACCAGCACGCGGCTGCCGGTCATGCAGAACTGGCCGGTGAAGGTGGTGATCGCCCGGGTCAGGACGGGGACGGCCGCATCGAGGTCGGCGTCGTCGAAGACGATCATCGGCGTCTTGCCGCCCAGCTCCAGGGACATGCCCTTCAGCGTCTGGGAGGCATCGGACATGATGCTCCGTCCGGTCCTGGTGCTGCCGGTGAAGCTGATCACGTCCACGTCGGGGTCGGAGACCATCAACCGGGCGCCGGCGCTGCCGGATTCGGTGAAGGCGTTGAGGACCCCCGGGGGCAGGGACGGGGTGGAGGCGATGATCTCGTAGAGCAGGCCGTTGGTCAGGCCGGTCTGGCCCGGCAGCTTCATCGCGACCGTGCAGCCCGCGGCGAGCGCGGGGGCGAAGGAGCGGACGGCCAGGACCACCGGTGAGTTCCAGGGGGCGATGACGGCGGCCACACCGGCCGGCTGCTTCAGCGTCATCGAGTACGTGCGGCTTGACCTCGGCGGCGCGGCCGGACTCGGTGAGGGCGAGGGCCCCGTAGTAACGGAGCTTCGGGATGGCGGCGTCGACCTCGAAACCGGCCTCGGGAAGGGTCTTGCCGTTCTCCCGGGACAGCAGCGCGACCAGTTCGTCGCGTCGCTCGGCCAGGCGGTCGGCCATCTCGAACAGCACCTTGGCGCGCAGATCGCGGTTGCGCGCCCAGTCACCGGTCGTGAAGGCAGCGCGGGCCGCGTCGACGGCCGCGCGGGCATCGTCGGTGCCGCCGTCGGCGAAGGTGCCGAGCACCTCGCCGGTGGCGGGGTTGATCGATTCGGTGTGCTTGGCGGAGTCGCGCCAGGCGCCGCCGATGAAGTTGCGGGTGCCCGTCCGGGTACCGGAGATGGGGGACATAGGGGTGGTCTCCAATGTGCCGGGCCCCTTCGGGGAGCCGAGCGATGGGCTGCTGGGGTGGGACGACGCGGATCCCTTGTCAGTGGGCCGGCTGCCCGGCCGGGGTCGCGTGGCGGGCGGCCGGCTGTGCGCGGGCCCAGCGGGACAGTCCCTGAAGCGCTGGGCCCATGGCCTCACCGCGGGCCGCGAGGACGTAGCGGGTCCGCGAGGGCGGCCCCGGTTCGCGCCCCGTAGGAGCGCGGGGCTGTATCGATATGCGGCTCCGCCGCGATGGGGGTCCCCCCGCTCGAGCGCAGCCGAGAGTGCGGGAGCGACCAGCCCCCACCGGCCCGCGGGTTCATGACTGTGCTTCCGGCGGAGCGCTCAGGCGGCGGACGCGCGCAGCGGAGCGAGTGCGTCGCTCCAGGCGATGACCTGGTCGATCATCGGGTTCACCGTCTCCTCCTGGAAGGCAGCGGGCTTGAAGTCCGAGAAGTTCTCGAAGTCGGTGAAGATCGACAGCATCACGGTGTTGCGCACCGTGGCCACCTGGAGCTCGGCCATGATGGCCCGCAGGTGCTCGATGGCACGGGAGCCGCCCACGCTGCCGTAGCCGACGAATCCGGCGGCCTTGTTGTTCCACTCCGCGCTGAGGTAGTCGAGCGCGTTCTTCAGCGCGCCGGAGGTGGAGTGGTTGTACTCGGGCGTGACGATGATGAATCCGTCGAACTCGGCGATCGTCGCGGACCAGGCCTTGGTGTGCTCGTTGGCGTACTGGCCGAAGGACGGCGGCATGGCCTCGTCGAACAGCGGCAGGTTGAAGTCGGCGATGTCGACGACCTCGAACTGCGCGTCGCCGCGCTTGGCCGCGATGTCGTGGATCCAATGGGCGACGGTGGCGTTGTTGCGGCCGGGGCGGGTGCTGCCGGTGATGACGGCGATTCTGGTCATGTCGGTCTGCTGTTCCTTTGTTCCTTGTCAGGGTGATGTTGGGGAAGTCGGGGAAGTTGGGGCATGCCGGGTTCCGCGAAGGGCGGGGCGGGGAGGGCGGCAGCGGTTACCAGATGAACTTGGGCTGCTCGGGGCCGCGTCGCTGGTAGTCGTCGTGTCCGCGGTGCAGGCGCAGCGATTCCATGATCGTCCAGGCGTGGTACTTCGTCATGTTGCTCGCGCCGCCGAGCCGTTCGTTCCACTTCTGCCCGGTGGAGGTGTCCTTGGTGAGCGTCCGGTGGGTGACCAGGTTCGCCATGTGGTTGAACTGGTTCTCCGCCCACGTCCAGCGGTTCAGCGGGCCGGCCTCGGCCATCAGCTCGTTGCCCAGCTCCTCGCGCAGGACGTCCCAGGAGTGGTCGACGATGTCGTGGACGTACTCCCGGTGGGCGAGGACGTCCTCGCGGGTGCCGTACCGCGTCTGGTGACCGCCGACGATCACGTCGAAGTCGTAGTCCAGGATCTGGTCGTGCGCGTCGATCCAGCCGGTGATGTTCTCGGAGGCGTCGCAGTGGAAGAACACCGACCAGCCGGGGCTCACGATGTCGATCGCCGCGAGGGCCTTCTGCTCGGGGGCGTAGATGAAGATGTTGCCGGGGCAGTGGTTCTCGCCCTTGTACGACAGTTCGAGCTTGACGCCGCCCACGTCCAGGGTGGCCTCGTCGGTGAACGTCTCGGTGGGCAGCGGGCGCAGCGGGTCCGGCCAGCGCTTGAGCAGGTCGTGGGTGATCTGGTGCGAGATGATCTTGACGTCGGGCCCGTACATGGCCGCCGCACCGATGTGGTCGGAGTGCCAGTGGCTGTAGATGGCGTGGGTCACCGGCTCGTCGGTGACCTCTTCGATGGCGGACAGCATGAACTCACCGAGGTTCGGCGGGGCGTCGATGGCTATGACACCCTGCCCGGTGCGGACGAACGCGGCGTCGTAGAAGCTGTTGGTCACCCAGTAGAAGCCGCTGCCGCTGCCGATCTCCTCGACGTGGTAGCCCTTCTTCTCTATCTCGCCGCGCTCCAGGTACTCGGGGCGGGCGTGCGCCGGCTCCGCGGGGTGGTCGGCGACGTCCGCCTTGGGGAAGCCGAAGGGGCCGGCCGGGTTGAACTTGGTCTCGTCCATGGTCTTGCTCCTGTTTTCTTACGGGTGTTGAAAGTGCTCGGGGGGAGCGTCGTCAGGGCTGTGCGATGCGGAGAATCGGCTTGATGACCTCGCCGCTGCTCGCGGCGGCGAAGGCCTCGTTGATCTCCTCGAAGGGGAAGAAGCGCACCAGCTTGTCGAAGGGGAACCGGCCCGCCCGGTAGTGCTCGACGAGCTGGGGGATGAAGAGCTGCGGGACGGCGTCGCCCTGGACGATGCCGCGTACCGACTTGCCGAACGAGAGCGCCGTAGCCGGCACCGTGGCGTCCGTGCCGGCCGAGGCGACCAGCCCGAGCTCGCCCAGCGGGGCGAGCGACTCGACGGCGTGCTGCAGCATGTCGTTGCGGCCGGTGGTGTCCAGCAAGTTGTTCACGCCGCGTCCGGTGATCCGCCGGATCTCCTCGGTCACATCCGACTTGAGCGCGTTGATGGTGTGGGTGGCGCCCAGTTCCTTCGCCAGTTCGAGCCGCTGCTCGTTCACGTCGACGCCGATGATCGTGCTCGCGCCCGCGATCCCGGCCGCCATGACGGCCGCCAGCCCGACGGCGCCGGTGCCGAACACCGCGAACGCCGAACCGGCCTCGACCTTCAGGGAGTTCAGGACCGCTCCGGCCCCGGTCTGCAGTCCGCACCCGAGCGGCGCCAGGAGTTCGAGCGGCAGGTCGCCGGGAACCTTCGCGGTGTTGCGCTCGGTGGTGAGCGCGTACGTGGCGAACGACGACTGCCCGAAGAAGTGCCCGTGGACGGGCTCACCCTGCGGCGTGCCCGGGCGGCGGTGCACCCCGACGGTTCCGTCGAGCCGCGCGCCGGAGAAGTTGGCCGCCATCGCCTGGTCGCAGTACGGGTAGCGCCCGGCGAGACACGGCTCACAGTGTCCGCACGCCTGGTACGACAGGACCACGTGATCACCGGGCCGCACGGACGTGACCCCGGAACCGACGCGCTCGACGATGCCCGAACCCTCGTGCCCCAGCACCGCCGGCAGCGGGGTCGGAAGGTGCTGGTGCCAGACGTGCGCGTCCGTCTGGCAGATTCCCGACGCGACGATCTTGACCAGCACTTCGCCGGAGCCGGGTTCGTCGAGCTCCAGCTCGTCGAACGTGAAGGGCTTGCCCTTCTCCTCGGCGACGGCCGCCCTGATGTCGATGGCCATTTCTTTCCCTGCCTCTCCCGCGGCAGCCGTCTTCGGCTGTGTCGAGCCGTCTCGCGAAGAGCGAGCGGCGACTGTGCGCGGCTTTTCGATCAATCGCACGGGGTTGGGGTGCGATCCGATTTCCAGCAACTCGTTCGTTGCGCAACGAACAATATGCACACCCCGAGAGCTCCGTCAACCAGATATAGTTAGTTGGCGAACGAATTTGATGCGTGGCGACGGACCCGGCGGCCACCCCGGTCGACTCACTGGAACGCCGCGTCGCGCCTGCCCGACCGCAGGCGATACGGCATACGTCACCCGCCCCGCTCGACCGCGCGGCACGGATACACTCGGGAGACGAAAATTGTTGCTTGCAGAACGAATGAAACGAATGACAGGAGGGACCGTGAGCGCGCCCACCGGCGATCAGGCCATCGCATGCGTCGAAGAGCTGCCCGACGGGACAGGAGGCCGGGCTCAGGCTCGGAGAGGGGCGTCTTCCCGCCCCTTCGTCGCGACTGAACGCGATGCCTGGGCCGGGTTCCTGTGCACGCACACGCAACTGCTGCGCAAGCTCGACGAGGAGCTCGAAGCCACCGAGAGGATCCCGCTCTCGTCCTACGAAGTCCTCATGAAGCTCGCCGAGGCGCCCGGGCACCGGCTACGGATGAAGGACATCGCGTCCATGCTGCTCGTCAGCCGCAGCGGGCTGACCCGCATCGTGCACGACCTCGAGCGCCGCGGCTACGTCGAACGCCACAAGTGCACCGAGGACGGGCGGGGGCTCGAAGCCGTACTCACACCCGAAGGCCGGAAGGTGTTCCGCCGCGCGGAGAAGGTCTTCCTGACCCACCTGCGGGAGAGCTTCCTCGACAAACTCAGCGACGCGCAGCTCACCGCACTCGGTGAGATCTGGGCGGCGGTCAGTCTCGACGAGCCCGGAACCGTACCGGAGTAGCCCGGCGGACGGATGGCCGGCCGCTCCCGGGCGGCTGTGCGCGACTGGTGCCGCAGACCCCGGCGGGTCTGCGGCACCAGTCGCGCAAGGGTGGTGAACGGGTCGTTCAGGCGCCGGCATGCCTGCTGAGCACGTGCATGGACGGGAACGGCGCTTTTTACATGTGCGGCCAGCGAGTCCAGGTGCGCAAGGTTGGGTTCACCTGCTCCTCCTCGAAGGCCAGGTGCGCGAGCAGGTCCCGCGAGAGGGACTCGATGGCGTTGATCAGCCGGGACCGCTCCTTGGCGGTCTTCAGGTGGCCGAGGGCCTTGGCCGCCGCCTCGACCTCCTCGAGGTGATCGGCGATCACGACGTGGTCGGCGTCCAGCTTGTCGATCACCGGGCCGAGCGCGGGGTTGGAGCGGCGCAGCTCCGGGAACCAGTGATGCGTTTCGCCCATGTGGTGCGACTCCACGAACTGACAGTGCCGAAGGCAGTTCGATCGCATCTGCCAGAGCGGTCCGTTCGTCGCGAGCCCCCGGACGGTGGCCGCCGCGTCGAAGGGCGCCAGGCCGTCACGGATCTTTCCGGCCAGCGTGCCGAGGGTCGCGAGATCACCCCGGATCATGTCGTGGACCCACTTCAGCTCCTTTACCAGCGCCTCTCCCTGGGGGTTGGGCGCGAGAGCGTCGTACTTGGGCACTGAGAGCCAGCCTTTCCTGCGGAGCCGGTCGGGGTCGGTCGGGGTCGTCGGGGCGGATCGCCTGGAGTGAGCCCGGCTCCCTGGGGGAGCCCTTTGACCGCGTCACCGTATCTCAATATGGTTCGTTGCTCAACGAACCATATTCACTCATGGATGCGCATCGGCCCGTACCCCTTCGTGGCCACACGCACAGAGGCCCACACACAGAGGCGAGGAAATCCCGACATGCCCAAGACGCCCGCCCCCGTCGACCTGGTCGGCCCGAAGGGGCACTCGCCGTCGCACCGGATCAACCCGCCGGACGCCGTCCCCGCACGCAGCGGGCTTGCCGGCGGCGCCGCGATATTCGCACCCGTGGCCATCGTGCTGGCCGTCGGTGCCATCTTCATCAGCGTGTACCTCGCCGCGTTCCACGCACCGAGGCCGCACGACCTGCCGGTCGGGGTGGTCGGAAGCGAGGCCCGCGCGGCGCAGGTGCGGGCGCAACTGCCCACCGACCCGGCGGACGCGTTCCAGGTCCGGGCACTGCCCGACGAAGCGTCCGCCCGCTCCGCGATCGAGCACGGGGATCTCTTCGCGGCCTACATCCCCGGCGACGGAACGCCCAAGCTGCTCTACGCCGGCGCCCACGGCCCCTCCGTCACCTCCCTGGTCGGCGAGACCTTCGGCGACGTGGCGCGAGCGGGCGGCCAGCGACTCGACGCGGTCGACGTCGTACCGGCATCGCCCGCCGACACCCGCGGACTGGTCGTCTTCTACACCACCTTCGGCCTGGTGCTGGCCGGGTACCTGTTCGGGCTCATGACGTACCAGTTGGCGCCCCGCATCACGATCGGACAGCGGCTGGCCAGCCTGGCCACGTTCGGCGTCCTCGGGGGTCTGGTCATCGCCGGCATCGTCCGTCTCGGGTTCGACGCTCTGCCTGCGCCGTTCTTCGGCATCGCCGGCCTGGTCACCCTGGTGGCCATGGCCGTTGGATCCTCGACGATGCTGCTGCTACGCGCCTTCGGTGTGGCCGGGTCCAGCATCGGCGCCGTGGTGTTCATGACCCTCGGCAACGCGACCAGCGGCGGCAGTCTCCCCCCGGAGTTCCTGCCCGCCTGGCTGCATCCGCTCTCGTCCGTCCTGCCGGTCGGGGTCGGTGTGCGTGCCGTCAACGGCTTGGCGTACCTCCACAACGACGGCCTGGTCAGCGGCATCGCCGTCCTCGGCGCGTGGACCGCTGTCGCCGCCGGCCTGCTCTACGCGCTCGACCGGAACGGTGGCCGGTCCCTTGGCGGGGCCCGGCCCCAGGCCAATAGTTGACGTATCACCTATCAGGCGTATCGTTGACGCATCAACTACTTGGAGGATGCCATGGCTGACTACGGTCACGAGCTGAGGTTCGGGTCGTTCCTCACCCCACAGAACCGCGACCCCGAGGCCGTGGTGGAACTGGCGCTGCACTCGGAGCGGGTGGGCCTGGATCTCGTCACCTTCCAGGACCACCCGTACCAGAACGGCTTCCTGGACACCTGGACGCTGATGAGCTGGGTGGCCGCGCGTACCGAGACCATCCATCTGTCCGGCAACGTGACCAATCTGCCGCTGCGGCCGCCGGCGGTGCTGGCCCGCTCGGTGGCCAGCCTGGACCTGCTGTCCGGCGGGCGGGTGGACCTCGGGCTGGGGGCGGGCGCCTTCTGGGACGCCATCGCCGCCATGGGCGGCCCTCGGCTCACCCCGGGCGAGAGTGTCCAGGCGCTGAGCGAGGCCATGGACGTCATCCGCGGGATCTGGGCCGCCGACGAGCGCGGCCCCCTGCGGGTCGAAGGCGACTTCTACTCCGTCGACGGCGCCCAGCGCGGCCCCGCGCCGGCGCACGAGGTGCCGATCTGGCTCGGCGCCTACAAGCCGCGCATGCTGCGGCTGATCGGCCGGAAGGCGGACGGCTGGCTGCCCAGCCTCAGTTATCTGCGGTCCGCGGGGGCCCTGCGCGAGGGCAACAAGGTCATCGACGAGGAGGCCGAGACCGCCGGGCGCGACCCGCGCGAGATCCGGCGGCTGCTGAACGTCACGGGCGACTTCCGTTCCACCGGCGGGCCGTTCCAGGGCCCGCCGGAGCAATGGGTCGCGCAGTTGCTGCCGCTGGTTCTGGAGGACGGGGTGAGCACCTTCATCCTCGGCTCGGACGACCCGGCGGCACTGGAGACCTTCGCCCAGGAGGTCGCGCCCGCACTGCGCGAAGCCGTCGCCGCCGAGCGCACCGCCCTCGGCGTACCCACCGCCCCCGTCCGCCCGGCCGCGGCTCTCGCCCGCCGCCGGGAAGGCATCGACTACGACGCCGTACCCGCCTCCCTCGCCGACCGGGCCGTGGAGCCCGGCGACCGCGCGTACGACGGTCTGCGTTCGACCTACGTGTGGGCCGGCTCGCCCGGTGTGGTCCTTCGCCCGCAGAACCCGCGGCAGGTGGCGGACGCCCTCGCCTTCGCCCGTACGCAGGACGTGTCGCTGGCGGTGCGCAGCGGGGGCCACGGCATCAGCGGACGCTCCACCAACGACGGCGGGATCGTCATCGATCTCGGCGCCCTCGACCACGTCGAGGTCATCGACCGCGAACGCCGCCTGGTACGCGTCGGGGCCGGCGCCCGCTGGGGCGACATCGCCCAGGCGCTCGCCCCGCACCAACTGGCGATCAGCTCCGGCGACTACGGCGACGTCGGCGTCGGCGGACTCGCCACCACCGGCGGACAGGGATTCCTCGCCCGCTCCTACGGGCTGACCATCGACCACGTCCGGGGCGCCGAGGTCGTCCTGGCCGACGGCCGGACCGTACGCGCCGATGCCGAGCACCACCCCGACCTGTACTGGGCGCTGCGCGGCGCGGGCGGCAACATGGGCATCGTCACCTCCCTGGACATCGAGGCCGCCGAGATCGGCGACGTCGTCTTCGCCGTCTTCGCCCACGACGCCTCCCGGACCTCCGACTTCCTGCGGAAGTGGGGGCGGCTGGTGGAGAACAGCCCACGCGAACTGACCGCGTTCCTCACCCTGGTACGCCAGCAGGGCAGGAACATCGCCCAGACGTACGTGGTGTGGGCGGGCGACGACGCCGATGCGGCCACCGCGGCGATCCAGCCGTTCCTGGAGCTCGCCCCTGTCCTGAGCCAGCAGGCCATGCTCACCCCTTACGCCGGGATCATGGCCCGGGCGAACAACGCGCACTACGGGCAGGCCCGGATGCGCAGCCGTTCCGCACTCGTGGAGCACCTGGACGCCCGCACCGCGGACGTCGTGGCCGGCCTGTTCGCCGACGGCGGCATCAGCTTCTTCCAGGTCCGCTCGGTCGGCGGCGCCGTCAACGACACCCCCGCCGACGCCACCGCCTACGCCCACCGCACCCAGAACTTCGCCCTGTCCGCCAACGTCAACGAAAGCCACCGGGAGACGACGGAGAAGGCATGGTCCGCGCTCGCCGACGGCGGCATCTACCTCAGCTTCGAGTCCCACGGTGACGACATCGCGCTGGCCAACGCCTTCCCGTCCCCGACCCTGGAGCGGCTGCGGAGCGTCAAGGCCGCCTACGACCCCGACAACGTCTTCCGCAACAACTTCCCCATCGCGCCCGCCCCCCTCGCATGAACGGCCCCGGACCCATGACGACTTCGGCTCCGACTCCTGAACCATGCGGACTGAGCGCCGAAGAGGAGCACGCCTGGCGGTCCTACACCGCGAGCACGCAGCTCGTCTCGTACGCCCTGGATCGCCGACTGCAGCGCGACGCGGGAATGTCCCACCTCTACTACCACCTGCTGCTGATCCTGTCGGAGGCTCCCGGGAGACGTCTGCGCATGGGCGAACTGGCCCAGCGCCTGAACATCACCCGCACCCGCCTCTCGCACGCGGTGTCCCGCCTGGAGGAACAGGGCTGGGTGGCCCGCGAGACCGTGGCCGACGAACTCCGCGGACGGCTCGCCGTCCTGACCGATGACGGAGTCAGGACCATCGCCGACGCGGCACCCGGCTACACCGCGCAGATCCGAGCGGCGGTGTTCGACCGCCTCACGCCCGAACAAGTGACATCCCTGGCGGAAATCTTCGACATCATCGGCCAGGGTCTCCCACCTGCCCACGGCAGCCACCCCCCGGCCGACCTGGCCCGGCGGGGACCGGAGGTGGGCACGCGTGATAGATGACACATCAACCACTAACTACACTGAGGGTATGAACGAGACACCGCGCTGGCTCACCGCGGCGGAGGGGCATGCCTGGCGCAGTTTCGTCGACATGCAGGGCAAGCTCCTCGGACGTCTGGGACGCCAACTCCAGGCCGACTCCAACCTGTCCACCGCCGACTACACAGTCCTGGCCCACCTCAGCGACGCGCCCGACGGCCGACTGCGCTTCCTGGAACTGGCCAAGGCGGTGGAGTGGGAGAAGAGCCGGATGTCCCACCACATCGGCCGGATGACCAAGCGGGGCCTGGTCATCCGGGAGGAGTGCCTGGACGACGGACGTGGATTCTTCGCGGTCATCACTCCGGCCGGCCGCGAGGCCATCACAGCCGCCGCGCCCCTCCACGTCGAAGCCGTGCGCCGACTGGCCATCGACCACCTCACCCCCGAGGAGATCAGCATGCTCGGCCGGATCTCGGACCGCATCCTCGACCAGCTGGAAAAGGACTCCTCCTGACCAGGTGGTGACGTTGAGCGCTGAACGGCAGTAAGTCCTGGGTAGGCCTGCCGGCACGCAACTGCCCAGTCCTCACGAGGTGTTGTTCTGCCCCGGCGGGCCGGCCGGTCGCCCCGGCGCTGCCGAGGGCGAGGCCGGCCCGGGAGATCGTGCTCGTCAGCCGACGTAGTCCCAGGTGGAGGGGTCCTCGCCGATGCGGGTGCCGGTGTCGAGGGTGTCGATGGCAGCCAGGTCCTCGGCGTCGAGCTCGAAGTCGAAGACGTCGAGGTTCTCGGCGATCCGGGTGGGCGTGGCGGACTTCGGGATGACGATGTTGCCGAGCTGTATGTGCCAGCGGAGCACGATCTGCGCGGGCGTCTTCGCGTGCTTGGCGGCGATGCCGGCGAGTGCCGGGTCCTCCAGGAGGCCCTTGCCCTGGCCGAGCGGGGACCAGGCTTCGGTGGCGATGTTGTGGGCGGCGTGGAAGGCGCGCAGCTCGGCCTGCGGGAAGTTGGGGTGCAGTTCGATCTGGTTGACGGCCGGGACGATGGAGCCCTCGTCGAGGAGGTGCTGGAGCTGGGCGACGGGGAAGTTGGAGACGCCGATGGCCTTGGTACGGCCGTCGGCGTAGAGCTTCTCGAAGGCGCGCCAGGTGTCGGGGTAGAGGCCGCGGGCGGGCAGCGGCCAGTGGATCAGGTAGAGGTCGACGTGGTCGAGCCCGAGCTTGTCCAGCGAGGCGTCGAAGGCGCGCAGGGTGGAGTCGTAGCCCTGGTCGGCGTTCCAGAGTTTGGAGGTGACGAAGAGTTCCTCGCGGGGCACGCCGGAGGCGGCGATGGCCCCTCCGATCTCCTTCTCGTTTCCGTAGATCGCGGCGGTGTCGATGCCGCGGTAGCCGGCTTCGAGGGCGGTGGTGACGGCCTCGGCGGGGACCGGCCAGGTGCCGAAACCGAGCTGCGGCAGCCGGACGCCGTTGTTCAGGGTGATGACGGGGACGTTGCTCATGATCAGGTGATCCTCAGGTTGTTCGTATCGGCGGCTGTCATACGGGACTCACGACGGCGGGCAGCGCCCCTGGGGCCGAGTGCGGCCGGTTCGGCACCCCGGGCTCCGCGTCCCACGCCGAGGTGTGGCGTGGGAGAGGCCGGTGGAGTCCTGGCGCCCGGGTCAGAAGCCGGGGAAGACCCGGCGCAGGTCGTCGAGGGTGATGGTGTCCCCGGTGAGTGCCACCGTCGACGGGGTGTACCGAGGGGCGTGGCGGCCGGTGACCAGGCGGAGCCACCACTCGGCGGGGGCGGTGAGGACGCCGTCGGACTCGGAGGGTTCGTCGGTGAGTGCGACCGCGTCGTGCAGTGCGAGTCCGAAAGAGCGCTCCGGGGAGGTGAGCCGCACCGCGAGGGTCGCCCGGCGGCCGTCCAGGGCGTCGATCCTGCTGACGTGCCCGATGAGGATGGCGAGTGTGTCGAACAGCAGCTCGGTCGCGGCCGGGGCCAGCGTCGCCGCCGGGTCGAAGGTGGCCTCGACGTCCCAGGAGTGGTGGGCGAACTCGTTGAGCCGCAGGCCACCGGAGGTGGCGACGTCCACCGGCGCGGGCAGGAATCCCAGGTCGATACGGAGGTCTGCCCTGGTCCGGGCGTCGAGGTCCTCGTAGCGGCGCACCAGGGCTTCGTCGGCGGTCAGGAAGCCCTCGGCGCGCTCGGCGGGTGACATCGCGTCCCACCGCGCCCAGACGGTCTTGTTGAAGTCCCCGCCGGGGTTGCCGGTGCCGTTCAGAGCGCCTTCGAGGGTGGCGAGGCCGATCTCGGCGCCGCTGCCCAGGTGGCTCAGGACCTGCGACACGTCCCATTCCGATGCGGCGGAGGGGCGGGTGAGGTCGTCGGCGGCGAAGCCTCGTACCAGCTCGGCGAGTGCGTCATGGCCGCTGCGCAGGGCGTTGATCGTCTGGTCGGCGCGTTCGGTCATCGGTGGTCTCCAGGTATGTGTCGGGATCCGACGGGTCTCGTGCGGGATCCGACGGTCTTATGAGGGCGCACGAGCTGCGGGCGAAGGGCTGGCAAGCGAATTCGCCACCGCACACCGCACCGTTCCGGGCGCAACGCTTGACGCTTCAACTAAGCTAGGCGGGACTAGTTGAAGCGTCAAGCGATTGCCTATACTCGTCTCATGGACCGGACCGACGGGCACGCCGACGCCGATGCGATGAAGGCCGCTCCCCGGTGTCTGGCCGGGGACGAGCGGGACGCCTGGATCTCACTCGCGGGCGTCCTCCTCAAGCTGCCGGCCGCGCTGGACACCCGGTTGCAGCGCGAGGCGGGCCTGTCCCACTTCGAGTACCTGGTCCTGGCCGGGCTGTCCGAATCCCCGGGGGAGACGCTTCGCATGAGCGACCTCGCCGTCCTCGCCAGGGCCTCGCTGTCCCGGCTGTCGCACGTGGTCAAGCGGCTGGAGCAGCGCGGCTGGGTCCGCCGCGAGATCTGCAGTCAGGACGCCCGCTGCACCAACGCCATCCTCACCGACGAGGGACAGGCCAAGATGGCCGCCTCCACCCCGGGATACGTCGAAACCGTCCGAGACCTCGTGATCGACGCCCTCACCCCCACCCAGCTCCGCCAGCTGCACGCCATCACGGAGGAGATCCTCGGCCGCATCGAGCCGGACGGCGGCTGCGCGAACACCAGGCCCTGACAGGCGCGGGCGGCGGCCGGACTCCGCCGGAGCCGGTGACCGGACGGTCAGGCATACCCCGGCTGTGAACGGGCGCCGGGTCCTGTGGCAGCGGCGCCATGGCGACCATGGGACCCACGTGGGGCCGGCACTCCGAGGAGTGGGTCATCCACTTCACCCTCAGGCCCGACGACCCGGAACGCTTCGACAAAGAAGCGACCCTTCCCCGGCTGCGCGCGCTCCTGAAGCTGCCCGACCTCGAACTGACCGTGCACACCGTCAGCCACTGGATCCTCGAAGGCGTGCCGGCCGACCGGTACCGGATCGGTCGGGTCCACCTCGCGGGCGACGCCGCGCACATCAACAGCTACGTCAAGGCGCAGAGGGAGCCGGGCTGCTCGGGGTGGGGGCGAACCGGGCGAGGAAGTCGTGGAACCGCTCGCCGTTGACCGAGGAGGCCTGGGCCCAGGACTCGAACTCGAGCACGGTCGCCAGGCTCGCTTCCGTGGACATCGTCACCGCCCGCTTCATGTTCCGCAGCATCCCTAGCTCGCGGCCGGCGTAGACCTTGGCCATCTCCTGGGCCGTCCCGACGGGATCGTCCGAGAGCCGGGTGACGAGACCCAGGCGGGCGGCCTCGGTCCCGCTGAGGCGATCGGCGCTGAGTATCACGTCGAGGGCCTTGCCCGGGCCGAGCCGCCGTGTCAGCAACCAGCTGCAGCCGCCTCCCGGGTGCAGGCCGATCTCGGCGAACGTGACGGCGAACGACGCGTCGGGCGCCGCGACGACGACGTCACAGGCGAGAGCGATGTTCACGCCGGCGCCGACCGCCTGGCCGTGCACGGCCGCGATGGACGGGATCGTGAGGTCCGTGATGCCCAGGAAGCTCGCGTAGACCTGCTTGAGATCGTCGCGGATCGCCGCGGGTGCGCGGGTGGGATCGCCGAAGAGGCTGGAGAGATCGGCCCCGGCGCAGAACGACCGTCCGTTGCCGCTCACCACCAGGACCCGCGCGTCCCGGTCGTCGCGGACCTCACGGACCGCGGCGGCCATCTCCGCGAGCATCGTGGTGTCGAGGGCGTTGCGGCGCTGGGGCGCGTCGAGGGTCAGGTGGCGGATGCCGCCGTCGTCACTGGTCAGTCGGATGTCAGCCACTGGTATCTCTCCCAAAGGGGTCGTCGGACGGTCGTGCGGGTCCTGGGGGCGGTGCTCAGGCGGCCGTGAGGACGACCGCGCTCGCCATCCCGCCGCCCGCGCACATCGCGGCGACGGCGGTGCCCCCACCCCGCCTGCGCAGCTCGTGGGCGAGGGTGGTGACCATGCGCGCGCCGGTGGCGGCGACGGGGTGTCCGAGCGAGCACCCGCTCCCGAACGGGTTGACGATCGACTCGTCGAGCCCGAGTGTCCGGCAGGCGGCGATCGGGACGGAGGCGAACGCCTCGTTGATCTCCCACAGGTCGATGTCGGCGGGTGTCAGGCCGACGCGGTCCAGGGCCTTGAGGACGGCCGCCGGGACGGCGGTGCCGGTCTGGGCGGGATCGACGCCGACGGAGGCGCCGGTGACGATCCTGGCCAGCACCGGCAGGCCGTGGGCGGCGGCCACGTCCGAGCGCGCGACCAGCACGGCCGCCGCCGCGTCGTTGATCCCGCTGGCGTTGCCGGCGGTGATGCTGAAGCCCTCGATCTCCGGGTGGAGCACCCGCAGGGACGCGAGCTTGTCGGCGCTGGTCGAGGCCCGGGGGTGCTCGTCGACGGAGAAGTCGGTCACCGATCCGTCCTCCCCCTTGAGGTGGAGGGCCACGAGCTCGTCGTCGAACTGCCCGTCCGCGATCGCCGCGACCGCACGCCGATGCGAGCGCAGCGCCCAGGCGTCCTGCTCCTCGCGGCTGATGCCCTGGGTGCGCGCGGCGTTCCACCCGACCGTGATCGACATGTCGTCGGCGGGGGCGTCGGGAGTGGGGCGGTGCGACTCGAACAGCCATGGCCGGTCGGGGTGGGCGCGGTTCATCGGGACCGGGGCCGTCGACGAGGACTGCACGCCGCCGGCGACGACGGCGCGGTCGCCGAGGTGGAGACCGGCCGCGGCGGTGATGATGCCGCTGAGCCCACCCGCGCAGTGCCGGTTGACCGCGAGCCCCGGCACCTGGGTCATCCCGGCTTCGAGGGCGGCGTACCGGGCGATGACGCCGCCGCCGTGGAGCGACTCGGCGAGCACCACGTCGTCGACCAGGTCGCGCGCGATGCCGGCGGACCGCAGCACCGCCTGCAGCACCGGGACTGCCAGGTCGGCGGGTTCCGTGGCGCGGAGCGTGCCCTTGAAGGCCGTCCCGATCGGGGTGCGGTGTGCGGCGACGATGACGGCGTCAGGCATGGCGACTCCTCGGCTCGGGTTTGACATAGTAGCCACAAGAAGAGAACGGTCGTTCACGTCGAGGTGTCGTCCGACCCTCGCTCCGACCGTCAGGAGAGGTGGACCGGGGATGTATGACGCCCTTGTGTCGGCGGACATCGTGACCGCGCGGCCCGACGAGGAAGCGCGGGTCCTGATCGACCTGTTCGGCCTGCCGGAGCCCCGCCCACAGGCGTATCTGGAGCCCGAGGGGCACGGATTCCGTGCCGTGTGGCTGCGGATCCGACCGTCGCTCAAGCACGCTCCCACCCGTATCGAGCTGATCGGGCACCGCCCCAGGGCCGAGGCTCACGACTACGTCGAGGAGCGCGTCCTCGCCCAGGGCGACCGTCCGGTCCGCACGCATGCGACCGTTCTCGCCGGAGATGTCGAGGCGGTCCTCGACCGGCTCCGTCGCGGCCGGGTCCGTCACCGGGTCACGCCCCCGTCGGAGGACTTCGACTTCCCGCGCGTATGGGTCGGCGTCACGGACGACGACCCGTTCGGATACGACCCGGGCACCGACGCGGGTCTGTGGACCGAGGTGGTGCCGACCGCGCACTCCGGGGTCCCGGTCCGGCCGGCCGAGGAGGAGGCGCCGGCCGGCCTCCTGGACCGCGTCGTGGCGAGACGTTTCCTGGTCGTCGACGCGGAGGCGTCCGCGCGGACGCTCGAGTCGAACCTCGGGCTGGTGGCGACATCGGTCACGCGCGGGCGGGACTCGGTGGTGGCGACGTACGAGATGGCGATGTCGCGCAGCGCGAGCCTCGAACTCGTCCAGCCGCTCGACGCCGACAGCGACCTCGGCCGGTACGCCGGGCAGTGGGGCCCGGGGCCGCACGCCATCGTGCTCGGGAGCGGCGACCTCGCCGGCGTCGAGGCGGACCTCGCCTCCCGCGGCGCCGGGGTCGCCCGGGTCTCCAGGGGGCCCGGGGACGAACGCCTCCTCGTGGCCGCCAAGGCGACGGGGGGCGTGCCCTTCGAGGTGGTCGCGGTGAGCGGTCGTACCGGCCCTGGCCGCTCTTCATAGTTTTGAGATACGTTGTTTCACATGGATCTGAGCGAGAGCCCGCGGGACGGGCAGTTCCGCCTCGAAGCGCGCGACTGGCTGGCGAGCCACAAGCCGGACCGGCCGCTGGGATCGCCCGACACGGCCGACGGGTTCTCCCGCAACCGTGAGTGGGAGCGACAGCTCTTCGAGGCCGGCTGGGCGGCGGTCTCCTGGCCCGTCGAGTACGGCGGGCGGGGGCTTGGCCTGTGGGAGTGGATGATCTTCGAGGAGGAGTACTTCGCCGCCGGGCTCGGCCCGCGTGCCGCGCAGAACGGCCTCTTCCTGCTCGCTCCGTCGCTGTTCGAGTTCGGCACCGACGCCCAGAAGGCGGAGCTCCTGCCGCGCATCGCCGGCGTCGAGGACATGTGGGCCCAGGGGTGGTCCGAGCCGGAGGCGGGCAGCGACCTCGCCGGGATCCGGGTCCGCGCCGACCGTGACGACGAGGCCGGGGGCTGGCGGGTCAACGGTCAGAAGACCTGGAGCACCCGCGCCCCCTTCTGCGACCGTCTCTTCGCGATCGTACGCACCGAGGCCGGCTCCACCCGTCACCGCGGCCTGAGCTACCTGCTGATGGACCTGCACGCTCCCGGGGTCACGGTGCGACCCGTGGAGAAGCTGGGCCGGGAGGTCGGGTTCGGCGAGATCTTCTTCGACGACGTGTTCGTGCCCGACGCCGACGTGCTCGGCGGTGCCGGCAACGGCTGGAAGGTCGCGATGGCGACGACCGGCTCCGAGCGCGGACTGATCCTGCGCTCGCCGGGACGCTTCGTCGCGGCGGCCGACCGCCTCGTGGATCTCTACCGCGGCCAGAAGGCCCCCTCCGGAGCATCCAGAGCGGCCGTGACCGACGCCTGGATCGCGGCTCAGGCCTACCGGTTCTCGTCCATGAAGACGGTGACCAAGCTCGCCGACGGCGGGTCGATCGGGGCCGAGTCGAGCGGCAACAAGATCTTCTGGTCCGAGATGGACGTCCACATGCACGAGACGGCGCTCGACCTGCTGGGCGAGGAGGCCGAGCTGGACGGGCCGTGGTCGCACGGCTTCATCACCTCGATGGCCACGCCCATATTCGCCGGCACCAACGAGGTCCAGCGCAACATCATCGCCGAGCGCGTGCTCGGCCTGCCGAGGAGCTGACATGCGCTTCGCACGCACCGACGAGCAGCAGTTCTTCGCCGAGGTCGTGGCCGGTCTGAGTGCCCGGCTGGCCGGTCCCGACGAGGTACGCCGGGCCTGGGCACCCGCGTCCGACGAGCCGGCCGGCGCGGCTCTCTGGGCCGCCCTCGACGACGTCGGCCTGCTCTCCCTCCTCGCCCCGGACGGGGGTGGGAGCGAGCTGGAACTGGTCAGCGCCATCGAGGAGCTGGGCCGGGCCTGCACCCCCGGGCCCGTGGTCGAGCACGCGGCGGTCGCCGTGCCTCTCCTGGCGGCACTGGCACCGGAGCTGCTCGCCGACACATCGGGGGTCTTCACGGCCAGTACCTCCGACCTGGTGCCGTACGCCGCGCGGGCGTCCGGCGTCCTGCTCCTCGAGGACGAGCGGCTGCTGCTCGTGGAAGGGTCGGCACTGGACGCCGCGGCCTCCGTGGTGGACTCGCTCGACGGCTCCCGCATGCTCGTGCGGATCTCGCCGGACCAGCGCGCGGGAGCCAGGGTGCTGGCGTCCGGGGCCGAGGTGGCCGCCCAACTGGCCCGTGCCCGTGACCGCGCGGCGCTCTGCACCGCCGCCCTGCTGGTCGGGCTGTCGGCCCGCGCGATCGAGATGACCGTCGACTACGACAAGGTGCGCCTCCAGTTCGGTGTCCCGGTGGGCAGCTTCCAGGCGGTCAAGCACCAGTTGGCCAACGCCCATGTCGCCGTCGAGTTCGCGCGGCCGCTCGTCGAGGCGGCCGCCTGGGCGATGAGCACGGACGCACCGGACGCGTCGCGGCTCTGCTCGATGGCGAAGGTGAGCGCCAACAAGGCGGGCCGGCTGGCCGCCAAGACCTCGCTGCAGTGCCACGGCGCGATCGGGTACACCATGGAGGCCGACCTGCATCTCTACCTGATGCGGATCTGGAGCCTTCTCAACGCGTGGGGCGGCACCGACGAGCATCGCGAGCGGGTGGCCCGCGACCTGCTCGACGCCCCGGTGGCGTCATGACCGACGCAGCCGAGACGCAGGAGACGTGCGAGCGCGTCGTACGGTCCTTCTACGACGCCCTGCGCGAGCGCGACGTGGAACGGCTCGGGCAGCTCGTGGCCGCGCACGTCCACGAGGACGCCGTACTGCACCGGCCCGAGAGCCTCCCGGGCGGTGGCCGCACCGTCTCGGCGCGCCGGATCGGGCGGTTCTTCGCCTTCGCGGCGACCGTCGTCGACGGCCCCGTCGACGCCACGGAGATGCGCGTCGAGTCCGTCACCACGGGCCGGCAGGAGGACCAGGTCGACGTCGTGGTCCGGCTCGCCCTGACCTACGACGCGACGCCCACGACCGCCGTCGAGTGGTGGACCTTCCGCGACGGGCGCCTCCAGACGCTCTCGGCCTACTACTGGGACACCGCCGCGATGCTCGCCGGGCCGCCGGCATGACCCTGCTGGAGGTCGCCGACGGGATCCGGCTCGACGTGCAGGACGTCGGCGCCGGCCCGCCGGTCGTGCTGGTCCCCGGTGTGGGGATGACGCACGCCGTCTTCGACCGGCAGGTCCGGGTCCTCGCGGCGGCCGGCCACCGGGTGGTCTGCGTCGACCAGCGGGGGCACGGGGCCTCCGACAAGCCGTTCGACGGATACGGGCTGGACGTCCTGGCCGGCGACCTCGCAGCCGTGCTCGCCGCCCTGGACCTGCGCGACACCACGGTGGTGGGCTGGTCCCTCGGGGCCCAGGTCGCCCTGCGGCTCACGGTGGACGGCGAGCCGCGGATCGGGCGGCTCGTGCTCGTCAGCTCGAACGGTGTCGCGGCGGCGCGCACGGACGCGTTCCCGTTCGGGGCGACCGCCGACGCGCTGCTGCCCGGTCTGCTGGCCGCCGAACATGCGGACCGCCTCGACGCACGTCGGGCCGGACTGACGATGTCGTTCGGATCACCCCCCGACCCGGATGTCGTGACGTGGCTGCTGCACCTGTCCCTGCGGATGCCGTCGTGGACCTCTCTCGCGATCTCCGAGACCCTGCTGCGCTCGTGCTCGGCCGATCGGCTCGACAAGCTGCGGGTGCCGACCCTGCAGATCTACGGGACCCAGGACCCGGTGTTCTCGATGCGGGGTGCCGCCTGGCTCCGGGAACGGATCCCGGGGCTGCGGTCGGTGGTGCTCGACGGGTGTGGGCACTACCCGATGCTGGAGCGGCCCGACGAGTTCGATCGCGCGCTGCTCGACTTCCTGCGAGACGTTCCCCAGGGCCTGTCGTCGAAGTAGCGCCGGCGCCCTAGGGCCTGTTCTGAGTTGCCCCGTGGGAGAAGGAGCGGCGTTCGGTACGTGCGATCGGCATGCCGGACGAATGCCCTAGTAGCGGAGCTAATTGGGCATTTGGCCGGTGCGGCTGGGGGTCCCCCTCTGGGGGAGTGCGTACCGGGTGTCGCGACGCCGCGGGGCAACTCAGAACAGGCCCTAAGGGCGGGGCCCGCGGCGTCGCGGTGACATCAGCCGTCGGCGCGGCGGGCGTTGCGTCGCGAGGCGGGGCGAGGCGAGGTGTGGTGTGGTGTGGTGCCAAACGCCGCGGGACTGGGGGGCTGGGGGCAACTCCCGGACGGAGTCCGGGGCGAGGGACTTCGACGACAGGGCCTGGCCCCGGGCGGGGCCTCAGGCCGGCGATTTCGCGAGGGCCTCCAGCGCCTGGGTCATCATCGACTTCAGCAGGTCCGCGAGGTCGTCCAGGCGACGGACCGACGCCGGGCGGAGGATGTCGGACATCGCGAGCGACTGCACCGCACGGACGGTCGCGGCCACCTTGGCGTGACTGTGCCCGGGATAGACCTTGCTCACGGCGGCGGTCCACCGATCGGTGTAGAGACGCTGCCGGCGAGCCAGTGAGCGTTGGTAGGCCTGCGACAGGGCGGGCTGCTCGCGGTTCCACACCGTCGTCATCTCGGGATTGGCCAGGGTCACGTCGACGTACACGTCGATCAGACGGGCGAGTTCGGCGCGGGGATCGTCGAGCGGGTCGCCGAGGCGCACGAGGAGGTGGTCGGTCAACTGCTGGAAGGCGGCGGCGAGGATCTCGTCCTTGCTGGAGAAGTAGCGGTAGATCGCCGACCCGGTGACCCCGACCTTCGCGGCGATGGCATCGACGCCGACGCCGTCGAAGCTGCGCTCGGCGAACAGTGACAGGGCGGCATCGAGGATCTGCTGTTCGCGGGACGTGGTCGGATGTTCGCGGGACATGGTCGGAGTCTAATGACCGCCCGGCCTCTCGCGGCACCGCCCTCGCACTCCGGTCGTCTACGACCGGTCACGCACCTGCGGAGGCCCACAGGCGCCCCCTCCACGCACGGTCGCCCCGCTCGACGGGGCATGACCGTGCTACTTTCGGTCCAGGTTGTGAACGATCGTTCTGTCTCGTCAGAGGCATACGCGAGGGAGTGCTGCCGGTGAGTGACACCGAGGTCGACCTGCTGCTCGGTCCGAACGGGCACCGCCACGTGGCCCCGCCCACGTCGCGCGATCGCGACGAGTGGCTGACCTGGATGGCGGAGAATCCCGGGTGCGTGGCCTACGCGATGACCCCGCTCGACGTGGGCGACGGTGTGGCGGTCGTCGAGGTGACGCGGTCAGTGGTGCCCCTGAACCCGAACGGCGCGGTGCACGGCGGCCTGCTGGCGGCGATCGCCGACCAGGCCGGGGCGCTCGCGATCCTGCCGAAGCTCGAGCCGGGGGTCTCGGCCGTCACGGGCACGCTCCACCTCGAGTACTTCCGTCCGGCGCGCCTCCCGCTGACGGTGGAGTCCCGGGTGGCCCGCTTCGCGCGGTCGCTCGTCTTCGTCGACGTCACGATCACCTCGGGCGGCCAGGTCACGACCGCCGCCCACGGCACCTGGGTGCCGACACGCGGCACGCCCGTCAGTACGCCCGTCAGTACGCCCGTCGAGCCGGCCTGACGCAGGCGGCCCGACTCCGCCTCCGGCTCCTCGTCGGCGTTGACATCGGAGCCCCCGGCCATAATTATGAGCCTAGGATTCTCAAATTACTGGGTTGGTGTCGGGATCGCCCGAACGGGCTGCGGACCCGGCGCCACCGCAGGTCGGCCAGATGGACAAGATCCGCGCTCTCCGCCTCCGACCCCGGTGCGCCCGGCGTCGGCGCCGGGCTCTCGCACACCCGGGCAGCGGCGCGGCCGGGAGGAGAACTCGTGCAACACCTCGATGTCGCCGCAGCGGACACCCGATCGCGGTGCGCCGCATGAGCCAGGAGCAGACCGTGTCGATCCGCAAGGAGATCCGCGCCGCCATCCAGGAGTCGGGAACGGCGTCGTACACCACGATCGACTCGTGGCTCTTCGGCTTCGACCCGGCCTTCAGCCGTCATCTCGGGGCCGGCGGTTTCATCGGGCTGACGTGGCCCGAGGAGGTGGGCGGTCGCGCGGTGACCAACGCCGAGCGACAGGTCGTCACCGAGGAGCTGTTGCGGATCGGTGCCCCGGTCGCCGCGCACTGGATCGGTGACCGGCAGATCGGCCCGGCCCTCCTGCGCCACGGCTCGCCCGAGCTGCGCCAGGCCGTCCTCCCGCGGATCCGGTCCGGCGAGATCAGCTTCTGCCTGGGCATGTCCGAGACCGAGTCCGGCTCCGACCTGTCCGCCGTGCGCACCCGGCTCACCGAGGTCGACGGGGGCTTCCGGATGAACGGCGGCAAGATCTGGACCAGCCACGCGCACCACGCGACCCACGCCTACGTGCTGGCCCGGCTCGGGACGTCGGAGGACAAGCACGACGGACTGGTCGAGATGGTCCTCGACATGGCGACCCCCGGCATCGAGGTCCGCCCGATCCTGGACATCGGCGGCGAGCACCACTTCAACGAGGTCACGTTCACCGACGTCCTCGTGCCTCGCGAGAACGTGATCGGCGAGGTCGGCGGCGGCTGGCGCCAGGTCACCGAGCAGCTGTCCTTCGAGCGCGGCGGCATGGAGCGCGTCCTCAGCACCTTCCCGCTCCTCGCCGTACTGCTGCGCGACGGCCTGGTCCCGGACACCGCGGACGCCGAGCTCGGCGTCCTGGTCGCGCGCCTGCACACACTGCGCGCGATGGCGAGGACCGTCGCCGACGCGATGGACAGGGGCCGTGCGCCGGTCGCCGAGTCGAGCATGCTCAAGTTCCTCGGTACCGCCTTCGAGGGTGACGTGGTCGACTTCGCCCGTCGCGTCGTCGGCCCGCCCGACCCGGCAGGATCGATCGCCGAGCGCCTCCTGGCCCAGGGCCTCGTGCGCTCGCCGGGAGCGACGATCCGCGGTGGGACGACCGAGATGCTGCTGTCGATCATCTCCAGGGCGGCCACCGCGGCGCCCCCCGGAGCGGAGCTCCGCGGCCTCGTGAGCGACGTCCTCGCCGGGTGGGAGCACGCCGGGTCCGCGGTCGAGGACCACGACCAGCACCGCACCGACCTCGCCGGGCTGGGATGGAACTCGATCGCCGTCGCGGAGGAACGGGGCGGCTCCGGCGGGGGGCTCGGGGACCTTGCGGCCGTCGTCGCCCAGGTCGCCGAGGCGGGCTGGTCCCTGCCGCTGGCGGAGAACGTCGTCGCGTACCGCGTCCTGGCGACTCCCGAGGAGCCGCTCGACCCGGCCGCGCTCGCGGTCACCGCGTTCGGGGCCGGCGTCACGGCGCACGTGGAGCAGGGCGAGGTGGTCCTCGCCGGTCGGCAGGAACGGGTCGCGTGGGGCCGGTCGGCGGCGACGCTACTCGTGCGCGCCCAGGACGGCGACCGGGAGATCCTCGTGCGGGTGCCGACGACCGCCCGCGGGGTGGGCTGGGAGCCGGGCGTGAACATCGCCGGCGAGCCGCGCGACGCGCTGCTGCTCGACCAGGTGCGCGTGCCCGTCGCCGCGCTCGTCGCCGACGAGTCGGCGCTCGGCAGGGCACGCGGCGAGCTGCTCGCCCTGCGGAACGCCGCGTTGTGTGGTGCGATGCGGGGTGCCTGCGGCCTGGCGCTCGAACACGCGAGCACCCGCACCCAGTTCGGTCGCACGATCGACCGGTTCCAGGCCGTGAGCCACCACCTGGCCCGCATGAAGGCGGACGTGACGTTCGCCGAGACGGCCTCCGAGGAGTCCCTGCGTGAGTGTGCCGAGCTCGGGCCCGCCTGGCGCACGGTCGCCGGGGCCCTGGTGACCGCGCGGGCCGCGAGCGCGGTCGTGAAGTCGGCCCACCAGGTGCTCGGCGCCATGGGAACGACCCAGGAACACGGGCTGCACCGGCGCTCACTGCGGATCTGGGCCTGGCGCGACGAACTCGGAACCGAGGGACAGTTGGGCGCCGCCCTCGGGACAGCGACGCTGGAGGCGGGCCTCGACCCGATGTGGGACTGGCTGGTCCACGAACGCCCCGACCTCGGCGTAGCCCCGCCTCGGCTCACGACCGGCCGCTGACCCGCCGCCGTACACCGTGCCGGTCGGCGGTCCCGGCGCGGCCGGAGTCCGCAGCAGGCGATCGTGCCCGACGAGATCACGGCGAGGTGCCCCGCGCCCGGCCGACCGTCGATGACCACCCGGGCAGGCTGCTCGCGGTGGCCCGGCGCGTACGGCTCTCCGCCGCGGGTGACCTGTCCGGGGACGCTCAGGTCGAGCGCGTCCCACTCGACGGTGACCGGGTGTGGCGCGCCGAGGCCGCGCTCGTCGGCGTACCCGCCGGCGCAGCCCGTGCCGCGAGAGGCCTACGCCCGGCCGAGACCCGTGCCGGACAGGAGCGTCTCGGAGCCACCCCCCGGCGCCAACCGGTAGGTCAGCTCCGACCACTCCCGGGTGCCTGAGACGAACTCGATCTCGTGCTGCGAGCCGATCGCCCTGGTGTCGGGCGACCCGTCGCCATCGAGTTAAGCGAAGGGCGATCTCATAATCTGTTGACGGCGCCCCAGTGTTTTGAGACAGTCGGAATCTAATTCTGGTGGCCGGGCCGGCCCGGCGTACGCCATCGGCCGTGACGACGGGAACGGACATCGTGATCACCCACCCGAACTCCACGCAGCTCGCGGTCCCCGTGCCGCCCGATCCGATGCCTTCGGCGATGACGATCGGCGCGATGCTGGCCGAGCAGGCCGGGCGGCGTCCGGGCGCCCTCGCCGTGGCCATGAGCGACTGGTCCGCGACGTACGCCGAACTGGACGCCCTCGCGACCAGCCTCGCCTCCCGTATCCACCGCCTCGGCGTCGTGCCGGGAGAGCGGGTCGCGATCCTGTTCCCCAACCGCCGCGAGTGGTTCGAGCTGTTCTTCGGCCTGGCCCGGCTGGGTGCCGTGCAGGTCCCGCTCAACCCCTACCTCAAGGGCGAGTTCCTCCGGCACCAGCTGGTGGACGCCGGCCCGGCGGTCGTGATCGTCGACGAGGCCGGCCGGCGGGCGGTCGAGGCGCTCCTTCCCGACCTGCCGTCGGTGCGCGCGGTGGTCACCCTCGACGACCGTCCCGACGACGCCTCCCCCATGGTCCGGCACGTCTCGGAGCTGCCGGACGACCCGGCTTTCGTCGCGCCGGACGTGCTCCCCGAGGATCTCGCCGGCATCCTCTACACGTCGGGCACGACCGGCCTGGCGAAGGGCTGCATGCTCAGCCACGGCTACTACCACCGCTGCGGTGTCGTCGACCAGTGGGTCACTCAGCTCGGCCCCGAGGACGTCTTCTTCTGCGCGATGCCGCTCTTCCACGGCGGAGCGCAGCTCAAGGTCCTGATGCCGTGCCTGCTGGCGGGCGCGCCGGCCATCTACGAACCGGCCTTCAGCCCCACCAGCTTCATGCGTCGGGCGACCGAGGTCGGCGCCACCATCATCAACGGTGTCGGTGCGATGGCGACGATGCTGCTGAGCGCGCCCGCCTCCGAGTGGGACCGCGCCCACCGGCTCCGGGTCTGCAACATCGCGCCGCTGTCCGAGGACAACCAGCTGGCCTTCCGGGAGAGATACGGCACCGACGTCTGGGCCGAGAGCTACGGCCTGACCGAGTGCGTGCCGGTGTTCGGCACCCCGCCGGCCGGTCCTCGCGACCGCGGCGGCAGCGGGCTTCCGGTCTTCGATCTCCAGGTGCGGCTCCTCGATGACGGTGCCGAGGTCGCCGACGGCGAGGTCGGCGAGATCTGCCTCCGGCCACGGCACCGGTTCGCCATGTTCGACGGCTACTGGAACCGCCCCGAGGACACCCTGGAGGCCTTTGCGGGCCTGTGGTTCCACACCGGCGACTTCGGCCGCCGACGTCCCTCGGGCGCGATCGCCTTCGTCGACCGCAAGAAGGACGCGATGCGCCGGCGCGGGGAGAACGTCTCGAGCATCGAGGTGGAGACCGCGATCGGAAAGCACCCCGCCGTACTCGAAGTGGCCGTGCACGCGGTCCGCTCGGACCACGAGGAGGACGAGATCAAGGCCTGCCTGGTGCCGGCGCCCGGTGCCTCGATCGAGCCCGGTGAGCTCTTCGCGTGGCTGCACGGCGCGCTGCCCTACTTCGCGATGCCGCGCTACGTCGAACTGCTCGACGAGATCCCCAAGAACCATCTGGGCCGGGTCCTCAAGCACACCCTGCGCTCGCGGGGCGTCACGGACCGGACGTGGGACTTCGAGGCGCTCGGCCTGTCGGTCGGCCGCGACGAGCGTCGATGAGGTGACGAACGTCGACGAGATGAGGAGGGACATGCGACTCGGTGTCGTCTTTCCGAGCTACGAGCTCCCGAGCACGCCGACGGCCGCACGCGCCTTCGCCGTCGAGGCCGAGCGGCGCGGGTTCGACCACCTGTCGTTCTTCGACCACGTGCTGGGCGCCTCGCACGACCGCGAGGAGCAGGTGTGGGGTCCCTACGACGAGCACGACCGGTTCTTCGACCCCTTCGTGCTCATCGGGTTCCTCGCCGGTGTCACGGAGCGGATCACCTTCGCGACAGGTGTGCTGATCCTCGCGCAGCGGCAGACCGTGCTCGTCGCCCGCCAGGCCGCCGATGCCGCGCTGCTCTCCGGCAACCGGCTCCGGCTCGGGATCGGCACCGGCTGGAACAGCGTGGAGTACGCCGCGATGGGCCAGGAGTTCCGCGGCCGCGGCGCCCGGACCGACGCGCAGCTGGCCCTGCTCGGCCGGCTGTGGACCGAGGACCTGGTGACCGCGGACGTAGGGCGCGAGCGCGTCGACCGTGCCGGGCTCGTCCCGCACCCGACGGCCCGGATCCCGGTGTGGATCGGCGGCGGGGAGGCGGCGTACCCCCGTGCGGTCGCCGGGGGCGACGGCTTCATGTTCGCCGGGTCCGCCGGACGCAGCATCGCCGGTCTTGAGCAGCTGCGCGGGCTCCTGACGGCCGCCGGCCGCGACGTCGACGCGTTCGGTGCCGACCTCGTCCTGCTCCCGAAGGCGCCCGCCGGTGACCCGTGGGCCAAGCAGCGCGAACGGTCGGTCGACCGGGCGGTCGAGGCCCTGGAGCGCTGGCGCAACGCCGGCGGCACCCACGCGACCATCCAGACGACGTGGATGGGTCACCGTACGGTCGAGGAGCATCTCGACTACGCCGGCGCGGTCGCCGCGCAACTGTGAGGGTCTGTCGGGCGGCCTCCGGTTGTTGGGCGAACGGGGCGCTGGTGCATGCGATCGCAAGGCGCCGGAGCGTCCTCATAGCGAAGCTGTCAGGGCGTTTCGGCAACGCGACTGGGGGTCCCCCTCTGGGGGAGTGCGTGCCAGGCGGCGGGCGCCAGACCGGAGGTCACCCGACAGGCTCTGAGACGGCCCGCGCGGCCGTGGGACCGTGCGGCGACCTCACACGCCGAGCAGGGCCAGGGTCCCGTGGTCCTCGACGGCGGCCGCGTGGCGGTCGCACATCGGTCGTGAGCGTTCGAACGGCTGCATGACCGAGGGCGACACCGCCCACAGCAGGCCCCGCAGCTGGTGCCGGCCGTACTCGCGCCACGCGTCGGCGAACGGCAGGGCGGGTCCGCCGTTCGTGGCGAGGGCGTCGAGGTAGTGGCGCAGCAGCCCCTCCTCCTGGCGGCGTCGGTCGTCGGTCTCCAGGGAACCGGTGAGGAAGAGCGCCACGTCGTAGGCCCAGTGGCCCCAGAAGTACGCCGCCCAGTCGAGGAACACCACCGTCCCGTCGGCCTCGACGTAGGTGTTGCCCGGGTGCGCGTCACCGTGCTGGAGCGAGTGGACGCCGGCGTCGTCGTACGCCCACAGGGCGCGGAAGCCGTCGCGGACCCGCTCCCGGTCGTCGAGGCCGGCGGGAAGCTTCGGGGCGCCCTCCTCGGCGAAGTGGCGTGCCCAGTACTTCTCGTTGAAGAACAGCCGCGCCCCTCGGCGGTCGGCGCCGCCGACCCGCACCCCCGGGATGGATCCCGGCACCGATCCCCAGGTCGAGGCGTGCCACGCCGCCTGTGCCTCCAGGCCGGAGGCGACCTCGTCGGGCCCGAGGGTCTGGCCGGCGTCGACGAACCGGACGCCGCGGGTGGTGAGGTCCTCCAGGATCACGATGCCCTGGTCGCCGGACGGCGAGCCGGCGGCGTAGAAGCTGCGGGGCAGGCGGGCCGTGAGGTGGGAGCGGACGGTGCCGTAGAACTCCGCCTCCAGGACCAGCTGGGCGGGTGAACCGACCTCGGCGACCCGGTCGTCGAAGCCGCCCTTGACGCACAGCCGGGCCGGCAGGCTCGCCGGAGCCCGGCCGTACGTCGCCTCGACGCACACCTTGGTGGCGTTCCCCCACACGATGTGGGTCACGCGCAGGTCGTCGACCCGGACGGTCTCGCCGAGACCCGAGGTCAGGGCCGCGCCGAGCCAGGCGGCGTCGATCGCCTCCACGGACATGGGCAGGCCGGTGGTCAGGTCAAGCATCCGGGCTCCTCGACGGGGACGCGGGGGGTCGCGCGCGCCGCGCCCGGCCGGTGAGGCTCCACTCCTGGTTCTCTCCCCAGGCGGGTACGCCGTCGATCGTCCACTGGACGCCGCTCACCCAGGGGCTCATGGCAGGGGTCGAGCGGAAGGCGAAGTGGTTGACGGTGTCGCCGGTCGCGGTGAAGGTCCGGCCCAGCTCGTCGCGGCCCTCGACCACCACGCGGGTGGGAGGACGACCCGGCTCCCGCTCCGCCCGGCGGGTGCCCTCGACGAGGGGCGAGGTCACGCCGTCGCGCAGCAACCAGCCTCCGCGCCGGACCTGGTCCCGGTCGGGGTCGGCACCCGTCGTCCGGGCCAGGAAGGCCGTCTCCGCGGTGACGCCGTACATGTAGGAGCCGTGGGCGACGTCGTCCGGCAGGACCAGCGAGTGGTCGGAGCGCACGCTCCACGACTTGTCCCTGAACTCGAACCCGTCCACCTCGATCCGCTCTCCGAGCAGCACGATCTCACCCTGCACACGGCACGGCTGGTCGAGATGGTCGGCCCGCGGGGTCAGGACCGGCTCGACCAGGCCGTCGTACGTCAGGTCCACCCGCAGGTCGTGGCTGTCGTACCGCACGCGGTAGCTGCGCAGCGGTTCGAGGACGTCGTAGCTCAGGCCGCTCGGGAGCCGCATCGAGGTGAGCGAGTCGGGAAGCGGGATGTGCCAGTAGTTGTGGGCGTACAGGCAGTCGAGGTCGGTCTCCCCGGTGTCGTCCCAGAGGTAGACCCCCGAGGAGCAGATCCGCTGGTTGGCCCGGAAGACGGGGTAGACGAACCCGGTCAGCCGTCTCTCGGGCACGGCGAACGCGAACCACGCGGTCTCGGTCCAGAACGGGTCGTCCGTGGCCGGCGGGTGCAGGTCGTCGTCGGCCGGTGTCGCGGCCCGTGCGGGTGCCCGGGTGCTCATCGCCGGCCTCAGACGCTCAGGATCGACGCGGATCCGTGGCCGAAGAGGCCCTGGTTGACGGCCAGGCCCACCCGGGCGCCCTCGACCTGCCGGGCGCCGGCGTCCCCGCGCAGCTGGCTGGTCAGCTCGCAGACCTGTGCGATGGCCTGTGCCGGGACGGCCTCGCCGAAGGACGCAAGCCCGCCGCTGGGGTTGACCGGGGTGCTGCCCCCCAGGGTCGTGCGTCCGTCGGCCAGGATCTTCTCGGCCTCGCCCTCGGCGCAGAGGCCGATGTGCTCGTACCAGTCGAGTTCGAGAGCGGTGGACAGGTCGTAGACCTCCGCGAGATGCAGGTCGTCGGGGCCCAGGCCGGCCTCGGCGTAAGCGGTGGTGGCGAGCGAGGTCTTGAAACCGATCTTGGGCGCCGCCACGACGGAGGTCGAGTCGCTGGCGAAGTTGGGCATCTCGATCAGCGTGTTCGGGTAGACGGGCGTGTTGGTGGCGACCGCTCGCAGGCGCACCGGACGCCCGGTCCTGGTGCGCGCGTAGTCCGCGCTGGTCAGCACCACGGCCGCGGCCCCGTCACTGGTCGCGCAGACGTCGAGCAGGTGCAGCGGCTGCGCGACGTACGACGACGCGAGGACCTCCTCCTCCGTCACGACCGCGCGGTACCGGGCGAGGGGGTTGAGAGCTCCGTGCCGGCTGTTCTTGGCCTTGACGCGGGCGAAGTCGTGCTCGGTGGCGCCGTACCGCGCGATCCGGCGCTGCGCGTAGAGGCCGAAGTACGTCGGGTTGGTGGCGCCGAGCAGGCGGAAGCGCAGCCAGTCCGGGTCGTTCTCGTCGCCGGACTGGAAGGGGCCGAAGAACCCCTTCGGGGTGGTGTCCGAGCCGACGACCAGCGCCACGTCGCACAGCCCGGCGAGGATGTTGGCGCGGGCGACCGCGAGGGCCTGGGCGCCCGAGGCGCAGGCGGCGAACGAACTGCTGATGCTGGCGCCGTTCCACCCGAGGGCGTGGGCGAAGGTCGAGCCGCTGACCAGGCCGGGGTAGCCGCCGCGCCAGGTGTTGGCCCCGGCGACCATCTGTACGTCCGCCCAGGCGATCCCGGCGTCGGCCAGGGCCGCGCGTGCGGCCGTGCGGCCGTACTCGACGAAGCTGCGGCCGAACTTGCCCCAGGGGTGCATGCCGATCCCGGCCACCACCACGTCGTTCCCGGCGTTCATCGCTCTCCACCGTCCTTCGGCTCCAGGGCCCAGCGCCACACCAGTTGCTCACCGAGGTCGTCGACGAGCAGGGTCTCCGCCACGAGTTCGACGCCGTCGCCGACCGCGACCGCGGGGGTCGTGTCGCTGAGCTGGCCCAGTACCACCAGGCCCTCGGCGGCCAGCTCGACGGCGACCACCGTGTAGGGCACGAACGGCTCGGCGCTGACGGCCGGCGCCGGCGGCTTGTAGTGGTTGGTCGTCCACGACCAGACCGTGCCGCGCCGGCTCAGCGGGACGATGTCGAAGGTCTCGCCCTCGCAAGCGGGGTTCTGGCAGAACTCCGAGGTCGGCGGGAAGAAGACCGCGCGGCAGGTGGTGCAGGTCTGGCCGAGCAGGGTGGGGCCGGCGGGGTCGAACCACTCCGGCTTGGCGGACCGGCTCGCGGCCGGCCGGTCGAGGGGGTCGTGCAGTGCGGCGTCGGTCATGCCGGGGTCCTCTCGGTGCCGGGTGACGGGGCGGGCGGCGCGTCGAGGGGGATGAAGCCCGCGCGGGCGATGAGCAGCGTGTCGCCGTACTCGACGAGCGTGGCGAGCAGGCCGTCGCGGAACGTGTAGACCCAGCAGTAGTCGTTGGCGTACGGCACGCCGTCGAGCCGGGTGGCCGTCATCAGCTGCCGTACGACGGCCCGGTCCCCGTCGACGACGACATCGACGATCTCGCGGCGGATCGAGGCGACGTCGAGGACGCCGCTGGTGTTGCCGCCGGTCAGCGCCAGGGTCACCCGGTCTCGGCCGCGGAACGGCCGGGTCCTGACGCTCTGCGGCGGGTGCCACTCCACGTCGTCGGCGAGCAGGCCGCGGATGGCCTCCACGTCGTTGGCGGCGCGCGCCTGGTTGAAGCGCTCGACCAGTGCTCGGGTCCGGTGGGTGTCCGCCGTGTCCATGGTGTCCTCCGTGTCCTTGGTGTCCTCCGTCATCGCGGGCCGGTCATGCGGAAGTCGTCCGGGGCGGGTTCCAGGGTCCGGTGCCAGTACTCGGCGTTGGTCCAGGGCACATTCGTCACGATCCGGCCCTTCGCGTTGCGGTAGTAGGTGTTCATCCCCGGGTGCGACCAGATCGACCGGGCGAGGGCCCGGTCGAGCTCCTCGTTGAAGGCCTCGAATGTCTCGGTGCGGACCTCCACGCTGCCGTGGTGCTCGCGGGTCATCCGGACCAGGAGCTTGAGCACGTAGCGGACCTGCATCTCGACGCTCATCACGTGGCTGCCGCCGTGCCCGGCGTTGGTGTTCGGGCCGAAGAGGATGAAGAAGTTGGGGAAGTCGGGCACCGTCATGCCGAGCAGCGCGCGAGCGTCGTCGGGACCCCATGTCTCGCGCAGACTCGCCCCGCTGCGGCCGCGGATCTCCATCGGACCGAGCATGTCGAGGGTCTGGAAGCCGGTCGCCAGGACGATCACGTCGGCCTCCACCCGCTCGCCGCCGGCGGCGACGACGGTGTTGCCCTCGACACGGGCCACCCCGTCGGCCACCAGGGTCACGTCCGGCCGCTTGAGCGCGTCGTACCAGCCGTGGTCGAGCAGCGGGCGCTTGCCGTACGGCGGGTAGGTCGGCACGCAGGCGGCTATGAGGTCGGGGCGCCCCTCGAGTTGCCGCTCGATGTAGCGGGTCAGGAAGACCCGGTGGCGCTCGTTGGCGGCGTTGATCGAGCGGTCCTGGTGCGGCCACTCGGGGTCGATGCGCAGCATCGGGTGCAGCCGGTCGCCGAAGGTCCACGCCTGCCGCAGCCGGTACCAGCCCAGGTAGTGGGGCACCTCCGCCATCAGGAACTGCGTCGCCGCGGTGACGCTCTTGGTCGTGTTGGGGTTCGGGATGATCCACTGGGGCGAGCGCTGGAAGACGCTGATGTGTGCCGCAGTGCCCACGATCGCGGGGACCAGCTGCATCGCCGAGGCCCCGGTGCCGATCACGGCCACCCGCTTCCCGGTGAGGTCCAGGCTGTTGTCCCAGTCACCGGTGTGGACGACGGGGCCGTCGAAGTCGTCCAGGCCCGGGAGCGAGGGATACGCCGGCCGGTTGAGCAGCCCGACCGCGCTGATCACGACGGGCGTCGAGATCTCCTCGGTCGACCCGTCGGGGAGCCGGAGCCGGGTGGTCCAGTGCTGCGACTCGTCGTCCCACGTCGCCGCCTCGACCTCGGTGCCGAAGCGGATGTGGTCGCGTACCCCGTACTCGTCGGCGACGCCGATCAGGTACTTGTGGACCTCGGGCTGCCGGGCGAAGTACGTCGGCCAGTCCGCGCTCTGGGTGAACGAGAACGAGTACAGGTGTACCGGGGTGTCGACGCCGCAGCCGGGATAGGTGTTCTCGAACCAGGTGCCGCCGACCTCCGGGTTCTTCTCGACGATCGTGTAGGAGAAGCCCGCCTGCGCGAGCCGGACGGCGGCGCACAGTCCCGAGAACCCCGCTCCGATGATCAGGGCGTGCGGAGCGTCCTCGACCTCGGCGGCCGCCAGGGCCGGGACCTGGCGGCTCAGCACGCCGAGCTCCTCGGCGAGCATCTCGGCCTCCTCCGCCGGGACCTCCTCGCCTGTGCAGGCGCTCAGGACGGTCAGCACGTCCTGGGGGGACAGGTCCGGAGCCGGGGCGAGTTCGCCGCATCGGTGGGCCACCAGCAGGTCGACCGCCTGCTCGCGCAGCCGCTCCTGGTCCTCCTCCGGCAGGCCGCCACCGTCGTGGTCGCCGGGGCCGCGTACCCGGCGTGGTCGGAACGGGCCGTCCAGCAGCGTGAAGTCGCCGCTCAGCTGCACCATGACCGCCAGCAGGCTCGGCAGGTGCGCCTCGCGCACGGCGGCGGTCAGATCACGGCGGAAGGAAGCGGCCTCGGACGGCGACAACGGGGGGACCTCATGGCTCATGGCACTCCTCGATGGGGCACACCGGACCGCTGTGCGGACGACCGGCCACCTGTTTTGATACAGCCTATGTCATAAACCTGGCGAGGTCGATCCCCCACGTACTCCCCGCCCGCGAGAACGATCGTGCAGGAAATCTTCACTGGGGAGGGTTGCACTGAAGTAGGTGGTGGTAGCGTCCATTCTGACGGTCAGGTGAACGATCGTTTCCGTCGAATGGTGCGGATGCGAGCGTCGCCGCGACGCCGAGGAGACGGAGTCGTCGACGGCGGTCTCACGAACGAAAAGAGGAGTCATGGGCTACCCGTTGCCGAAGGGCAATTCACTGCGCGGACCGTTTCAGCCGATGCGCTTCGAGGCGACCGTCGAGGAGTGCATCGTCACCCACGGCGAGATCCCCAAGGAGCTCTCCGGCGGGTTCTACCGCACCGGTCCGACGTGGCGGCGGCCCAGCAAGCAGGGCACCACGCCGCTGATCAGCATGGACGGGATGGTCCAGGGCCTGGTCCTGGACAACGGCCGCGCCGACTTCCGCAACCGGTGGATCCGCACTCCCAAGTTCCTCGCGGAGGAGCGGGCCGGCCGGGGGCTGTTCGAGTGGACCGACGGCGGCTTCGGCGACTGGCGCGACCACGGGTACGGCGACGTCAAGCGCGACGAGTTCACCTGCGGCGTGCCCCAGGGCACCAACAACATCAACATCTTCCCGTTCGCCGGCGAGATGCTCGCCTCCGGCGAACAGGGCGGCCCGCCGATCGCGATCGACCCGATCACGCTGGAGACCAAGGGGGTCGTCAACTGGTCGTCGAAGCTCTCGGCCGGGATCCACGAGAAGTCGGCCTTCGGCGACGCCTCGTTCACCGCGCACCCGAAGTGGGACCACGACACCGGCACGCTCTACGGCTGGAACTGGCGCGACACGGCGCCGTACGTCACGATCCACATCGTCCGCCCCGACGGCACCGTCGACTCGCGCGATCTGCACGACGCGCCCTACAACACCGTCGCCCACGACATCTGGCTGACTCCCGAGTGGATCGTGATGCCGTTCCAGCCGTTCACGGCGGACAGGAAGCAGATCACCGAGAAGAAGCTCGGCATCTGGGGGTGGGACGAGTCGCTGCCGATCGTGATCGGGCTCATCCCGCGCCATGACCTGCACGGCGAGATCCGGTGGATCAACACCGGCCTTCCGGCCGAGTACGTGATGCACACGATGTCGGCGAACGTCGAGGGGAACCTGCTGACGCTCGACGCGCCGATCTTCAACCGGCCGCCGTTCCCCTTCCCCCAGGACTTCGCCGAGGGCGAGGACGTCGCGCTGTTCTTCTCGGTCTCACGGTCCTTCCTCGGCCGCTGGACCATCGACCTCGACACGGGCACCGCCAAGACCGAGCAGCTCTCGGACCGGCCGTCCGAACTGCCCAAGGTCGACGAGCGGTTCTACGGCAAGGGCTACAGCTTCGGCTTCCAGGTCGGCGGCGTCGTCAAGCGCAACGGCATGTCGATGAACAGCCTGGTGATGACCGACATGGCGACCATGGCCGAGCAGGTCTACCAGATCCGCACCACGGAGGCGGCGGCCGTGCTCGAGGCCACGTTCGCACCCCGTCACCCGCAGTCGCCCGAGGGCGACGGCTACATCATCGTCCCCGTGTCGTGGTGGGCGGAGCGCCGGGGCGAGTACCTCATCTTCGACACGCACGACATCACCAAGGGTCCGGTGTGCCGCATCGAGATCCCGTTCATGATGGGGTGGACGCCCCACGGTCACTGGATGGACTTCAGGTACTGATCGACGTTCTGGATCTGTTCGGGTACGGGACCGTCGTGGAGCACGAGGCGGATCACCTCGAGGGCGATCGAGTCGGCGGTGTCCGTGCCGCTCGAGCGGTACCACCGCGACACCCAGTTCACCATCCCGAGGATCAGCCGGGTGGCGACCAGCGGGTCCTGCGCGTGCAGATGGCCGTCCTCGACCGCGCGCGCGACCGTCTTGGCCCACAGGCTCTCGTAGCCCGCGGCCCAGTGCCGCCACCGCTCGTAGGTCTCGGCGGGGAGGCCCCATCCGAAGTAGACGCCGACGTACTGACGCATCCGGATCGACGCGTCGACCTGGTAGGCGATCAGAGCTATCAGGGCCTCGCGGGAATCCTTGTGCTCGCGCAGCAGACGCCGGGCGCCGACCTCGACGTTGCGGGTGCTGCGCTCGAACAGGAGGGTGTGCAGGTCGTCCATCGTCCGCACCGTGCGATACAGCGTGGCGCGGGAGACCCCGAGCTCCTCGGCGACCGACTCGATCGAGACGGCGTCGTACCCCTTCTCGGCGTAGAGCCGCGCGGCGACGTCGGCGACCCGCTCCAGGTCGATCTCGCGACGCGGCCGGCCGACCGGGCGCTTGGACACAGGCGCGTCGTCGTCGGCTGGGATGGGCGCGGTGTCCCGGCTCGGTCCCGTCATGGTGTCTCCTGCGCTGTCGACCTGGCTCGTCAGGATCACATTAACCCTGGACGGGCGCGGGCCGGCCCGCTGGCCCGCGGAGGAGGCCGGGAGCGGGAGAGCGACCGCTGAACTGCTTGTCCAGCGGATAGTGAGACGGTAATGTTCAAAAAGCGGAGGACGTGGTCCGACGCCGGAATTCCATCCGAGGAGAACCCATGAGCGTCACCCAGCAGGCCGAGCCCGTGCTGCGCCTGGTCATGACCGAAGAGGAGCGCGCGCTGCGCGAGACCGTCTTTTCGCTGACGGCGGCGTTCGGCCCGGCGTACTACGAGAAGGCGAACCGCGAGAAGCGCTCGCCGGTCGAGCTGTGGAGCGCGCTGGCGGACGGCGGCTTCCTCGGTGTCCACCTTCCCGAGGAGTACGGGGGCGGCGGTATGGGTCTCCAGGAGCTGACGGCGGTCCTTGAGGAGACCGGGGCCGCCGGTGTGCCGCTCCTGGGCCTGCTCGTCTCGCCGGGGATCATCGGCACGATCCTGTCCCGGCACGGAACGCAGGAGCAGAAGGACAAGTGGCTGCGCCGGATCGCGGACGGGTCGATGAAGTTCTCCTTCGGCCTCACCGAGCCGAACGCCGGCTCCAACTCGCACAACCTCGAGACGACCGCGGTCCGGCAGGGCGACACGTACGTCGTCAACGGCCAGAAGTACTACATCTCCGGTGTCGACGAGTGCGACCTGATCTGCCTCGTCGTCCGCACCGGCAGGTCGGCGAACGGCCGCGGCGAGCTCACCCTGCTGATGGTGGACCCGAACGCCCCCGGCCTGACCCGTCAGCCGATCGAGACCGTGCTCGAGGAGCCGGAGAAGCAGTTCACGCTCTTCTTCGACAACGTCGAGGTGCCCGCCGAGAACCGCGTAGGCGAAGAGGGGAAGGGGCTGCGCGTCGCGTTCGACGGACTCAACCCCGAGCGGATCCTCTCCGCCGCCGTCTCGCTCGGCGTCGCGCGCTACGCCCTGGACAAGGCCACGAAGTACGCCCGGGACCGCAAGGTCTGGTCGACTCCGATCGGCGCCCACCAGGCGATCGCGCACCCGCTGGCCGAGGCCAAGGTGAAGTACGACCTCGCCCGCTTCGCCATGCAGCGAGCCGCCGCGTTGTACGACGCGGGGCTCGACGCGGGCGAGGCCAGCAACATCGCGAAGCTGGCCGCCGCGGAGGCCGGCGTGTTCTGCCTCGACCGGGCGATCCAGACGCACGGCGGCAACGGCGTGGCGCGGGAGTACCAGCTCGCCAACTACTGGTTCCTGGCCCGGCTGCAGCTCATCGCCCCGGTGTCGCGCGAGATGATCCTCAACTTCATCTCCGAGCACACCCTGAACCTGCCGAGGTCGTACTGATGGGCGCCCCGCTCGACGGGGTGCGCGTGGTCGAGCTCGGCGCTCTGGGCCCGGTCCCGCACGCGATGATGGTCCTCGCCGACCTGGGCGCGGACGTGGTCCGCGTGGCACGCCCGGTCTCGACCGTGGCCCACGCCTTCAGCGATGTGCAGGACGCGACGCTGCGCGGGCGCCGACAGGTCCGGGCGGACCTCAAGGCCGAGGCCGGGCGGCGCCTGGTGCTCGATCTCGTCGCCGGGGCCGACGTACTGGTGGAGGGCTTCCGGCCCGGCGTGGCCGAACGGCTGGGCATCGGTCCTCACGACTGCCACAAGGTCAACCCCGAACTCGTCTACGCACGGATGACCGGGTGGGGCCAGAGCGGTCCGCTGGCCCGGGCGGCCGGCCACGACCTCAACTACCTCTCCCTGACCGGCGCCCTGCACGCGATGGGCCGGCCCGGAACCCCGCCGCCCGTCCCGCTCAACCTGATCGGTGACTTCGGCGGTGGCTCGATGTTCCTGGTGACCGGGATCCTCGCCGCCCTGGTCGGACGGCGGCCGGCTCAGAGCCTGTGTCACATCCCCGGCCGGATCAGCGCACGTCGTCTGGTGCGTGCGATCGCAAGGCGCCGGAGCGCCCTCGTGGCGGAGTCACGTGGGCGGTTCGGCAACGCGGCGAGCGTGCGTGCCAGGCGGCGGGCGCCCGGCCGGGGATGTGACACAGGCTCTCAGGATCCGGTCGTGCTCGACGTCGCCATGGTCGACGGGATCGTCGCACTCCAGCAGCCCCTGCTGTCGATGCGCGGCAGTGGCACCTGGACCGACGAGCGCGGCGCCAACCTGATCGACGGCGGCGCACCCTTCTACGACACCTATGCCTGCTCCGACGGCGGTTTCGTCGCGGTCGGAGCCCTGGAGCCCGCGTTCTTCGCCCAGCTGGTGGCCACGCTCGGCCTCGATCCGGCAGCGGTCGGCGACCAGTTCGACCGGGCCGACTGGGCGCGGCTGCGCACGCTCCTGGAGGAGACCTTCATGACCCGCACCCGCGACGAGTGGGCGAGCGTCTTCGCCGACGTCGACGCCTGCGTCACGCCTGTCCTCGACTTCGCCGAGGCGGCACAGCACCCGCACCTGGTGGCCCGGCAGACGTTCGCGCCCGGCCAGGCGGAGATCTCCGCCAGCCCCGCGCCACGCTTCGGCAGCGAGGGGCCGCTGCCGCTGCGCGGCGCGGTGCTCGACGTGGAGGCCGACGACGTGCTGGCCGACTGGGCGGGACGACGGTGAGCGCCGAGGACCGGGCCGCGAGCCTGCTCGTCGGCCTGCTCGACGCCCGTCACTCGGTCCGGGCCTTCCGCGAGGACCAGGTCCCGCACGCGACCATCGTGCGGATGCTGGAGATGGCCCAGCTCACGCCCTCGTGGTGCAACACGCAGCCATGGCACGCGACCGTCACGAGCGGGGCGGGCACCGAGCGCTTCCGCGCCGCACTGCACGCCCACGCGCGCGACCACAAGCCCGCGCCCGACTTCGAGTTTCCCGCCGGCTACGTCGGCGACTACCGCCGACGGCGCAAGGACGCCGGTGTCGCGCTGTACCAGGCGCTCGGCATCGGCCGCGAGGACCGGCAGGCGTCGGCGGCCCAGGCGCTCGAGAACTTCCGGCTCTTCGGTGCGCCGCACGTCGCGATCCTCACCACCGAAGCCGATCTCGGTGTCTACGGGGTCCTCGACTGCGGACTGTGGCTGCAGTCCTTCCTGCTGGCCGGGGCGAGCCTGGGCGTGGCCTGCACACCGCAGGCGGCCCTCGCCTCGACGGCGCCGTTCGTGCGCGAGTTCTTCGACATCCCCGAGACCCGCCGGATCGTGTGCGGTGTGTCGTTCGGATACGAGGACACCACCCACCCGGCGAACTCCTTCCGCACCGGACGCGATCCGCTCGACGTCACCTGGCTGGACGCGTGATCCCGCTCCGGGTCTGAGGCGGCACGACCGCGATGCCCGCCACCCCTACCAATGGAAGGCCGTGACAATGAAGTCCTGGCAAGGCATCCGCCACCTGACGGCACTCGACCGGCTCGACGAGCTGGTCAAGCAGACACCCGACCGCGTGTTCGCGCGGTTCGGCGACTGGGCGCCCAACTACGCGGAGATCGACGCACGCGCCACCGAGCTGGCCGGGCAGCTGCACGAGCTGGGAGTGCGGGCCGGCGAGCGCGTCGCCACCCTGTCGCCGAACCGCTACGAGCTGCTCGAACTGTTCGTCGGCGTGGCCCGGCTGGGCGCGATCCAGGTGCCCCTCAACCCCTACCTCAAGGGCGAGTTCCTCAGCCACCAGCTGCGGGACTCCCGAGCCGCCACGGTGATCACGGACGCGCTCGGCTGGAAGGCTGTTCGCCCGCTGCTGCCCGAGCTGCCGTTCGTGGAGCGCGTCGTGCTCCTGGACCCGGAGGAGCTCGACGCCCCCGAGGACCGTGGCGCCGCCGAAGTCCCGCGACCGGGCGTGCCCGTCGTCCGGTACCACGCGATGCCGGCCGGGACTGCGCCCCGGAGCGACGTGGGTCCCGAGGACACGATGGCGATCATCTACACGTCGGGGACCACCGGTCAGCCCAAGGGCTGCGTGCTGTCCCACGGCTACTACACCAGAGCCGGGCAGACGCTGGCCGAGATGATGCGGCTGACGGAGGAGGACGTCTTCCTGACCCCGCTGCCGCTGTTCCACGGCGGTGGTCAACTCATCTCGATCATGCCGTCGTTGATGGCGGGCATCCCGATCGTGGTGATCCCGGTCTTCAGCGCGAGCGGGTTCTTCGAGACGGCCGCCCGGGTCGGCGCGACCGTGGCCAACGCGGTGGGGGCGATGGGCGCGATGCTTCTCGCGACGCCGGAGGGGCCGTTCGACCGCGCCCACCGTCTGCGGCTGTTCAATGTCTCACCGCTCGCGTCCTCGTTGCACCCGACGTTCCGCGACCGGTTCGGGGTCGACCCCTGGACGGAGTCCTACGGCCAGACCGAGTGTGTCTTCCAGTTGCTGAACTCGCCGTACGGCGAACGCGACCGTGACAGCAACGGCAAGCCGCTGCGCGACCTGGAGGTCGAGCTGCTCGACGACGACGGCCATCGCGTCCCCGACGGCACCGTCGGCGAGATCTGCCTGCGGCCCCGGCACCGGTTCGCCATGTTCGACGGCTACTGGGGGCGGCCGGCCGAAACGGTCGAGGCCTTCAAGGGCATGTGGTACCACACCGGCGACTTCGGGATGGTGCGGGAGTCCGGGGCGATCCGGTTCGTCGACCGCAAGAAGGACGCTCTGCGGGTGCGCGGCGAGAACGTCTCCAGCATCGAGCTCGAGGTCGGGCTCGCCCGCCACCCTCAGATCGCCGAGGCCGGCGTCCACGGGGTGGCATCCG
The DNA here is from genome assembly GCF_021545335.1 of Streptomyces sp. GQFP. Classification (GTDB taxonomy): domain Bacteria; phylum Actinomycetota; class Actinomycetes; order Streptomycetales; family Streptomycetaceae; genus Streptomyces. Next base: position 4,295,623 of record NZ_CP089312.1, read on the forward strand.
AGATGGGCGAGGACGACATCAAGGCGTGCCTGGTCCTGGAGCCCGGCGCCCGGGTCGATCCCGCGGAGCTGTTCGCGTGGATGCGCGAGAACCTGCCCTACTTCGCCGTGCCGCGGTACGTCGAGATCGTCGAGACGCTGCCGAAGAACCAGGTCAACCGCATCCAGAAGCACCTGCTGCGCGAGCGGGGCCTGACCGAGGGCACGTGGGACCACCGTGCCCTGGGTCTCGTCATCGGCCGCGACGGCCGGCGTTGACGAGACCGGAGGCGTCCGGGTGACGCCCAGTACCTCTGAGCCCCACCCGGGAGGCGTCCGGGTGGGGCTCAGAGGTATGAACAACAAGCTCAGAAGTACTGGGCGCCACCGTCGACGCTGAGGTGCTCGCTGGTGATGTAGGACGCCTCCTCCGAGGCGAGGAAGGCCATCGCGTCGGCGATCTGGTCGGACTCGGCCGAGCCGGCGGGCAGGAACGGGGTGCCCATCTGGTTCAGCGGCGGGTTCGTCTCGCCCACGCGGGCCAGGGTCGCCCGCATGTCGCCCGAGCCCATCATGGTGTTGACCGCGCCGGGATGGATGCTGTTGACCCGGATGTGGTGGCGTCCGAGCTCGGCTGCGAAGGCCCGGGTCATGCCGGTGACGGCGTGCTTGCTGGTGGTGTAGGCGACCATGAACGGCTGTACCTTCTTGCCGGCGTACGAGCTGATCAGCACGATCGAGCCACCGCCGCGCGCGACCAGGTGCGGCGCCCCGACCATCACGGTGTTCCAGACGCCCAGGACGTTGACGTCCAGGGTGTCCCGCATCTGCTGCGGCGTCGTCTCGTCCCAGGTCGCGGGTATGCAGATCGCCGCGTTGGCGACGACGACGTCCAGGCCGCCGAGGTCCGCGACGGCGGCGTCCAGGGCTGACCCCATGGCATCGAGGTCGCGGACGTCGCAGCGGATCCCGACCGCACGGCGTCCCTCCCCCTCGACGAGCTTCACGGTCTCGGCGAGGTCCTCCGGGGTCGCCGACTCGTAGGGGACGCCCGGCAGTTGCTCGGCGACGTCGAGGACGATCACGTCGGCGCCCTCCCTGGCCAGCCGCACGGCGTGGGCACGGCCCTGTCCGCGGGCGGCACCGGTGATGAAGGCGACCTTGCCGTCGAACCTGCTCCGTATCTGCATCTGCTTCCTGCTTCCTGTCGGGGCCCGACCGCGATCGGGTCGGAGGTGGGCCGGCCCGGCTCAGCCCGGCCAGACGATGTGCTCGTCGCGGACGACGGCGCCCTCCAGCAGCTTCTGGAGCGACGGGAACCGTCCGTGGACCTTCTGGTGGGCCAGCCCGAGCGCCTCGATGTCGCCCCAGTTGACGGCGAACGTCTCCATGTAGTTCCAGCTCCGCGCCACGGTCTTGCCGCGGGTGGTCGAGGCGACCTCGCCGTACGTGTGGGCCGGCCAGTCGAAGCTGCCGCGTTGGGCGAACTCGACGGTGAGGTCGTCACCGAGGCTGAGGGTGATCGCGTCGATCGAGCCGCGGTCGGTGCGGTGGAAGGTCATCGTGGCGTCGTGCCGGACGGTGCTCCGACCGTCGACGAAGTGGTGGGCCGGCGTGAAGTCGGTGCCGGGCATCCCCCGGAAGACGTGCCCGCCCTCCAGCGTCCCGTCCTCGTACTCCACCAGCCAGTTCAGCCAGTACTGGTAGACGTGGTCGACCCACCCGGCCTCCCGCAGGTTGAGGCCCGGCCGGCTGAAGATGGTGTCCATCTGCCACAGGCCCTCGACGGGTTCGCCGTCGATCGTCCCCGTCGCCTTGGCGAAGTAGCTCCGGAAGACGAACGGGTGCGGGCTGAGGTCCTGCTCGGGCACGTAAAGGCTGCTCACGTCGCCGAGCAGCTCGGTCGTGATGCGGATCCGGCCGCCGGCCTCGGTCCAGTCGGCCGTCCGGTCGCCGAGTTCGAGGCGGAAGCCCTTTCCCTCGTACGTGATCGACTCCGGTCCGGAGCGGGTGAGGAACCGCTCCACGACCGGGTGCTCGCGGAAAGGCACGACTGCGGGCGCGTTGCGGTCGAACTCGTCGGTCCCCCGGTAGGAGCCGAAGTTGAGGCTGCTCCGCATGTCCTCGGCCTGGATGCCGCGCATCATGTTGTACGTCGTGCCCTGGGCGTCGGTGACGACGAACCAGCAGCTCAGCAGCACCGAGCTGAGGCCGCGGGGGTCGGCACCGAGGCTGAACTGCTCGTGATGCGGCTTCTCGAGGTACGTCGCGTAGCGGAGCATCGCATTCCGATCGGTGATGGGGGCAGGAACAGGGTGGTGACGGTGGGTGTCAGGCCCCGACGGGCAGGGACGTCAGCCCGCGCAGCTCGAAACTCGGGCCCCAGGACGAGGGCCCCGTGCGGTGCAGCCCCGGAAGCCGGCGGGCGAGCGTCGCGAACGCGACCTGGGCCTCCATACGGGCCAGGGCGGCGCCGATGCACACATGGGCTCCGACCCCGAGTGCCAGGTGGCGAGCGGGGGCGCGGTCGAGGACGAACTCCTCGGCGTCGGGCAGGTGGCTGGTGTCGCGGTTGGCGGCCGCGAGCAGCAGGATCACGTTCGCGCCGCGCGGGATGAGCCGGCCGTCGAACTCCACGTCCTCCAGGACGGCGCGGCCGGTGAAGTGCACGGGCCCCACGAACCGCAGGCACTCCTCGACGACGGCCACGGCGAGCTCCGGCTCGTCGCGGAGCCGGTCCATCCCGCCGTCGAGGTCGAGCAGGACGTCGAGGCCGTTGCCGATGAGGTTGACCGTGGTGATGTGGCCGGCCTCCATCATGAGGTGGATCGTGTCCGTCATCTCGGACGGCGACAGGCCGCCGCCGGCCTCGGCGACGATCAGGTGGCTGATGAGGTCGTCGCCCGGGTGCCGCCGCTTGTGCTCGACGATGTCCTCCAGCAGGTCGCGCAGCCCCGCGCCCTGCTGGGCGGCGCGCCGCAGGGCGCCCTGGGTGGCGTCGGGGTCGTGGCCGGGGCTGCCCTTCTCGGAGGTGGCCAGCGCGAGGAACCGTGCCCGGTGCTCCGCGGGGATGCCCAGGAGTTCGGCGATGGCCATGATCGGGAGCGGGTAGGCGAAGTCCGCGAGCACGTCGAAGTCCGCTCCGGCCCGGTCGAGCAGGTCGTCGGCGATCCGCTGGACGGGCCCCCGCAGCTGTTCGAGTGCCCGAGCCGCGAACGCGGGGGAGGCGGGCCGGCGCAGGCGGGTCTGCTCGACGGGCTCCGTCGTGAGCATCGTCGGCCCGGTGAAGGCCTGGTAGCGCTTGCCGTCGGCCGGCCGCTCCTTCATGTGCGGCTTGTCGATGTGGAACCGCGCCGTGGAGAGCCGGCGATGGTCCTTCAGGGCAGGCGTCACGTCGTCGTACCGGGTGAGGAACCAGAGGCCGCGGGCGGTGTTGAAGTGCACGGGCACCTGCTCCCGCATGGCGGAGTACACCGCGTAGGGATCCGCGAGGTGGGCGGGGTCCCAGGGGTCGAAGGCGGGATCCAGGACGTCGACGGAGGGCGCTGTTGAAGGGTGCATCTGACGAACCCCCGAGGGTGCGATGTCACTCGACCACTAAATATAGAGACTAGAAGTCGCACAATAGATTCGCGCCCGGATCCCGTCAAGGACGTGGCAGCCCGCGGGCGTGACTGACATTTCTCGCTAGAGTTGTCAGCATGCCTGTACTCGATGAAACCCGGCGCGAACGCGTCCTGGGGGCGGTCGTCGCCTGCTTCGCCCGTTACGGCTATCGACGCACGTCGATGGACCTGCTGGCCCAGGCGGCGGACATGTCACGCCCCGCGCTCTACCAGTACTTCCGCAACAAGGAGGAGGTCTTCCGTGCGGCGGTCGACTGGAGCCTCGACCGCACGGCGCGGCACGCCGAGGGCGCGGCGTGCTCCACCGCCCCCACGGAGGAGCGGGTGCGAGCGATCCTGGACGCCGTCCTCGATCTCTACACGGGCAACCCCGTCACGGGCGAGCACTTCCATGAACTGCTCGACGAGGTGTACTCCCGCACGGCCGACCTGTGGGCCGCCTTCGAGAAGCGGACGCTGGCGGCACTTCGCGCCGTGCTGGACTCCGACGCGAAGGGTCCGGCCGACATCTCGACCGAGGACGCGGCGATCGTCCTGTTCTACGGGGCCAAGGGCATCGGCATCGAAGCGCGGTCGGTGCAGACGCGGGTCGAGCACGTCCACCAGCTCGCGACCCTCGTACTGCGCGGGCTCTCCCGAGATACTCATCCTGACAAATATCGTCTATAGTGTCAGTGCGGGGATGGTGAAGAGGACTTACAGTCACAAAGGTCGCAAAAGGGAGAAAACATGAACATCAACGAGGCACGCACACGCTTCGCGGAGCTGCGCGCGAACGGAGGGAAAGCCTCCTCGGAAGAGCTCGACGAGATCTGGGCGGCGCTGGAGACGGTGCGACCGGAGGACATCCTCGGGGAGTGGCAGGGCAGCGAGTTCGACAACGGCCACCCGCTGTGCGGTCAGCTGGAGGCGGCCGGCTGGTACGGCAAGACCTTCGCCTCGGTCAAGGACGCCAAGCCCCTGGTCATGCGCGGCGAGAACGGCGAGCTCTACTCCCACACCGAGCTCGGCAAGGGCGAGGCCAGTCTGTGGATGGTCGAGTTCCGCGGTGAGGTGACCGCGACGATGGTCTACGACGGACGGCCGGTCTTCGACCACTTCAAGCGGGTCGACGAGAACACCCTCATGGGCGTCATGAACGGCAAGGACCTGCCCGGAGAGGTCTTCGGCTTCCCCGAGGGCGGCCCGCTGTACTACTTCATCCTCGAAAGCGCCTGAGCTGTCGTTCGGTCAAGGAGGACTGAATCATGCGTATTCAAGCGGCTCTCACGGAGTCACCGGCCGGCTCCTTCGCCATCCGGGACGTCGACCTCCAGGCCCCGCGGGCCGATGAGATCCTGGTCCGGATCACCGCCGCCGGACTGTGCCACACCGACCTGAGCGCCCGCGCCGCGTGGCCCGAGCAGCTCACCCCCATGGTCTTCGGCCACGAGGGCACCGGGGTCGTCGAGACCGTCGGCGACGAGGTGACCGGCCTCACCCCCGGCGACACCGTCAGCCTGAGCTTTCACAGCTGCGGCGTCTGCGAGCCCTGCACCACCGGGCACCCCGCCTACTGCACCGCCTTCCAGCTGCTGAACTCCTCCGGCGGCCGCGCCGACGGCACGACGCCGCTCTCCCGCGAGGGGGCGCCGGTGTTCGGGGGGTTCTTCGGGCAGTCCAGCTTCGCGACGTACGCCATCGCGCACGAGCGCAACGCCGTCAGGATCCCCGCGGATCTGCCGGCCGCCGTCGCCGCCCCGCTGGGCTGCGGCGTACAGACCGGCGCCGGTGCGGTGCTGAACGTACTGCGCCCCGCGGAGGGCTCGTCGCTCGTGGTGGTCGGGGCCGGCGGCGTGGGCCTCAGCGCGCTGATGGCCGCCGTCGCCGCGGACTGCACCCCGGTGATCGCCGTCGACCCCGTGGCCTCCCGGCGCGCCCTCGCCGAGGAACTCGGCGCCAAGGCCACCCTGGACCCGACCGCGACCGAGGACATCGCGGCGGCGATCCGCGACCTCACCGGCGGCGGAGCGCATCACGTCGTGGACACCACCGGCCGCCCGGAGATGATCAACCAGGCGGTCGCCGCCCTGCGCCCCAGGGGCAGCCTCGCCCTGGTCGGCATGGGCACACAGGTGCCCCTCGACATCATGCCGCTGCTCCTCAAGGGCATCAGCGTGCACGGGGTGATCGAAGGGGACTCCGATCCCGCCGAGTTCATCCCACGGCTGATCGAACTCCACCGGCAGGGCCGACTGCCCGTCGAGCGACTCGTCACCGAGTTCCCCTTCGCCGACATCGAGGCGGCCGCCACGGCGATGCGCGAGGGCCGGGCCGTCAAGCCCGTACTCACCTTCGGCTGACGGAGGTCCACTGACGGAGGTCCGCCGTCGGCGGGATCACGTCCGGAGTGACGTCGGCTTCGTGCCTCACGCGGGCGGGAGCCGACAGGCCGCCGGGAGCGCGACGTCCGCGGGCGGCTCACCGAGGCCGGCTCCGACCGCTGCGGATGGGCCTGGCCGGCCACGGGCAGGCGCTGTGACCCATGTTCGCTGTTCGCCGGTCGCCGTTCGCCGGCCACGAGCGGCGGATTCGGCGGTCATGGGGAGTGCTCCGCGAGATGGCGGTGGGTGTGGAGCAGGGCGATCAGTATCGGTACGACAAGCGCGATCCCGGCGAGTGAGATCACGCCGACGAGCGCCACGAATCCGCACGCCAGCCAGGTGCGCAGGGTCGGTTCGGGGCGGCTCAGGGCCAGGCGCGCCGACTCCCGGGCCAGGGACACGCTGTTCCGGCGCGGGTCGGCGAGAAACAGCGGACCCCAGTAGGTCGCGGTCACCGACAGCAGCAGGGTGACGCAGAGCAGCAGCGGGCTGAGGAGCACCGTCGCGGCGATCAGCGAGCCGAAGAGCACCGACAACGGGGCGAGGGTGCGCAGGGCGGGGCGCGTCAGTTCTCCCGCCAGTTCCCGCGCCAGGGCCACGTCGATCTGCCGGCCCCGGCACGCCTCGTCCGCGAGACCGTAAAGGACGGCCGTGGCCGGGGCCAGGCCTGTGACGGTCGTCAGGGTCAGCAATATCCGTACGAGAGCGTGGAGTTCGGGGAAGGCGAGCGCGACGACAGCGGGGACGAGTACCACCGCCCAGGCCACATTGGCCAGCGCCAGCCGCTCGACCTGGGTGCCGAGTGTGGCGAACGCCGCCCACACCGGCGGGCGTTCCTCCGCGCGCGGCTCGGTGTCCCACAGGAAAGGCACGGCTCACTCCTTTCCGTGCGGACCGTGCGGACCGTGCAGCAGCGACTCGCCGGTCTCGGCGTCGAAGAGGTGCACCTTCTCCAGGTCGATGCCGAGCGGCACCTCCTTGTCGAGGTAGCTCGCGGGCATCCGCACCTTGAAGGTGGCGGTGAAGTCCAGCGGCTCGTCCTGCGTCGTGGACAGGTACACCGTGGAGCCGGTGGCGCTGGGCTCGATGACGGTGACCAGGCCGTGGATGGTGTTGCCCTCGTTGACGTCGAACGGGGCCATGCGAGGCACGTGCAGATGCTCGGGCCGCACCCCCAGCTCGATCCTGCGGCCGGCGTACGGGCGTACCTTCCGGGCCACGCTGTCGGGCAGCCGCAGTTCGAGTCCGCAGCCGGACGCCACCACATCGTCGCCGGCCGTCTTCAGTTCCATCGTGAAGAGGTTGATGCCGGGCGTGCCGATGAAGTACGCCACGAAGCGGTTGACCGGCCGCTCGTACAGCTCCTCGCCGGTGCCGATCTGCTGGATGCGGCCCGCGTCCATCACCGCGATCCGGTCGCCGAGCGCCATCGCCTCCGACTGGTCGTGGGTGACGTAGACCGTCGGCCGCTCCTTGCGGCGGTGCAGGGACAGGATGTCCTCGCGGGCGGTGTGCCGCAGCTGCGCGTCGAGGTTGGACAGCGGCTCGTCGTACAGATACAGATCGGCGTCGCGCACCAGCGACCGCGAGAGCGCGACCCGCTGCCGCTCGCCGCCGGACAGCTGGCGCGGCTTGCGGTCGAGGAGGTGGTCGATGCGGAAGGTGCGGGCGGCCTCCGGGACCTTCTTCCTCACTTCGGCGCGCGGGATGCGGCGCGATCGTAGACCGTAGGCGATGTTCTCGAAGACGGTCAGGTGCGGGAAGACGGCGTAGTCCTGGAAGACCATGGCGATGGACCGGTCCCGCGGCCGGACCTCGGTGACGGCCCGGCCGCCGAAGCGGATGGTGCCGGAGGAGACCGGCTCCAGGCCCGCGAGCATCCGCAGGGTGGTGGTCTTGCCGCAGCCGGACGGGCCGACCAGCACGAGGAACTCGGACTCCCCGGTGGTGAAGCTGACCCCGTCCACGGCCCGCTTCTCGCCGAACTCCTTCACCAGGTTGTCGACAGCTATGGCAGTCATCAGTGATTCTCCATCAGAAGAGACAGAAGAGACAGAGGAGTCAGAAGAGGTCGAGCGGACCGGGGGTGTGCAGCGGCTGTTCGCCGCCGGCCGCGAAGACGTACACGCGCTCCGTGTCCGGCATGACGCGCAGTTCGTCGCTCTGGGCCTGGTTCAGCGGGGCGGCGACCACGACCGGGTCGCCGCCCACCCGGCCGTGCACGAACGCGGCCCGCTCGGTGGGGATGCGCTCGATGTGGCTGACGGACATCAGGGCCCCGTCGCCGCGCCCGATGATCCAGCTCTCGGGGCGTACGCCGATCCGCACCGGCCCGTCCGGGAGCGCGACCGGCGCGGACCACACCGCGTCCGCCACCGTCAGCCGGCCACCGGAGGCGTGCGCGGGCAGTACGGACATCGGGGGCGAGCCGATGAAGGTGGCGACGAAGAGGTTCACCGGGGAGTAGTACAGCTCGTCGAAGGTGCCGACCTGCTCGATACGCCCGTCCCGCATCACCGCGATGCGGTCGCCCATGAAGACCGCTTCCTGCTGGTCATGGGTGACGTACAGGGTGGAGATCCCGAACTTCCGCAGCAGCTTGCGGATTTCGACGCGGGTCGACTCGCGCAGCTTCGCGTCGAGATTGCAGATCGGCTCGTCCATCAGGAACAGCCGCGGCTCGCGCACGATGCACCGGGCGATGGCGAGGCGCTGCTGCTGTCCGCCGGAGAGGGTGTCGGAGGACTGGTCGAGAAGCTGTTCGAAACCGATCCCCATGCGGTCGGCGGTCTCCTTGGCGCGGGCCCGCGCCTCCTCCTCCGTCCGGCCGTGCACCTGGAAGTAGTACGAGAGATTGCCCTTGCCCTTCATGGAGGGATACAGGGCGTAGTCCTGGAAGACCATGCCGACGCCCCGCTGCTGCGGGCGGACGGCCGTGACGTCCTCGCCGTCGAAGCGGACCGAGCCCCCGTCGGGCTGCTCGAGTCCGGCGACGATCTTCAGCAGGCTGGACTTGCCACAGCCGGACGAGCCGACCACGGCGATCGTCTCACCGTCGGCGATGTCCAGGCTGACGGTGTCGAGTGCCGTGCCCTCGCCGCCCTCGTACCGCTTGACGATCTTCTCGACCTCGATACGGGCCATGTCGGCGCAACCCCCTTGCTTGAGAGCGTGGACTTACTTCAGAGCGTGGACTCACTTGAGACCGCGGAGCTTGATGCCGCGCAGCAGGTACTCGCGGCAGACGATGAAGGCGAGGAAGACCGGGAGGGACTGGAGAATGCCCAGCACCATCAGGCCGTTCCAGGACATGCCGGAGCCGAGGATCTCCTGCATCTGCTGGGACTGCTGCGCCGCCGCGGCGTCACCCGCGGAGCCGGCCTGGATGAACTTCTCCTGCAACTGGTAGATCATCACGGAGGCCGGCATCTTCGACTCGTCCTGGAGCACCACCAGCGGCCACAGGAACTGGTCCCAGGCACCGCTGAACGACGTCCAGATCGTCACCGCGAAGACGGGCACGCTCATCGGCAGCACGATGCGGCGGAAGATGTTGAACTCACTGCCGCCGTCGACCCGGGCCGCCTGGATCACCGAATCCGGGATGGTGTCGAAGAACCCCTTGAACAGCAGGTAGTTGAAGGCGTTGAAGACAAGGGGCAGCACCACCGCCCAGGGCGTGTTCCAGATCTCCACGCTGGGCAGCTGCGTCCCGCCGACGCTCGGCGCCTCGGGCAGTGCGAACGGCCAGTTCAGCGTCATCAGATACATCGGGATGAGGGTGAGCGCCGCCGGCATCATCAGCGTCCCGATGAAGAACAGGAACGACCAGCGAGCCGTCCTGCCGCGCTGGAGCTTGCTGTTGGCGTACGCGGCGAACGCGGTGACCGGGATCCCGAGCATCAGGATCCAGAAGGTCATCTGCACCGAGTTCCACATGTGGACGTAGAACGGCTCGGACATCAGCCGTCCGGCGGCGGTGTTGCCGCTGACGATGTCGATGACCAGCCTCCAGCCCGCGCCCGTCGGATCCTCGGGCCACCAGGTGGGGGTCTGCCGCAGCACCTCCTCGCCGCTCTTGAAGGAGGTGATGAGCATGAAGTAGAAGGGGAACAGATGGAGCGTGATGCCGAGGACCAGGAAGGCCACGGTGGCGTACCACGCGATACGGAGAGCCGGGTGTCTGCGCCCGACCCGGGGGAACAACATGTCAGTCTCCTCAGGGCCGGCGGATCAGGTGTCGGGGTCTTCGCGGAAGAAGCGCCGCTGGATGACGACCAGCAGCATGGTGATGAGGAAGAGATAGACCCCGAGGGCGGTGGCGTCGGCGTACCGCAGCTGCTGGAGCAGCAGGTACAGATACATCACGACGGTTCGTGCCGCGCCGCCCGGTGAGCCCTCCTTGCCCGTCATGATCGTCGGGAACTCGAAGGCCTGGGTGGAGCCGATGATCGCGAAGATCAGCAGCATGGAGATGACCGGCCGCAAGCGGGGCAGCGAGATGGTCCACATCTTCCGCCAGAATCCGGCGCCCTCGATCTCCGCCGCCTCGAAGTACGAGGCGGGGATGGACTGCAGCGTCGCCATGTAGATGAGCCCCGGGCCGAAGAACAGGATGCCCGGCACGACCAGCCAGAACAGCACCTGGTCGGCGGAGTTGAGGAACGGCTGCGGGGACAGACCCAGTACGTCGGTGGCGACCCACTGGAAGAGCCCGTACTGCGCGTTGAACATGTAGCGGAACAGGACGGTGGAGGCGACGCCGCTCAGCGGCAGGAACCACAGCAGCATCATCCAGCGGACGTGCCTTTTGCCCATCTCCATCAGCAGGATGGCCACGAAGATCGGGATGAAGAAGGTCAGCCCGATACTGAGGACGGTGTAGACGGCCGTGACCCGGAACGACTCCGCGACCAGCGGGTCGTCCCAGATGCGCTGGTAGCTCTCCATGCCGGTGAACTCCACCGGGCGGCGCAGGGAGGCGTCCGTGAAGCTCAGCACGAACGCCATGATCATCGGGTACCAGCCCCAGGAGAGCTGGAAGAGGAAGGCCGGGAGGGTGAAGAGCGTGGTCTCCACACGCCGCCGACGGCTCGGCCTTGGCGCGGCCTTGGACTTGACGGACGGCTCGCCGGGACCGTCGGGCCCGGCCCGGCCGGCCGCGTCCTCGACGGCCGGAGTCTGCTGCTGCGAGGCAGCCATGAAACTTCTCCCTGTACGTCGGAAGGCGGATGACGGATGACGGAAGGCGGAAGGCGGAAGGCGGATCGCGGATCGCGGATCGCGGATCGCGGATCGCGACGATCAGGCTTCGAGAGCCGGCTCGATGACGTCCTTCATCCAGGGGTCGAAGACCTCCGTCGCGTACTCCGGCGCCTGCTCGCGCCAGAACTCGGCCAACGCGTCGAAGTACTTGGTCGCACCCGCCCTGAAGTCCTCCTCCGAGGTACTCGAACTGAAGCTCTTCGCCTGCTGGTTGAAGGTGTCGCTCAGCTTGGCGAGATCGGCCCGCGGGCGGACCGTGCCCTTCTCGAAGGCCCAGCGCGATTGCGCGTCGTCGACCGGAGTGGCGGCGGGACCCGGCTTCTCCTCCGCGGGGATGTACTGCGCTTCGCTCGGGATCAGACCCATCGCGGACGACCGCTTCGCGGCCTCGACGATCTTCGAACCCCAGGCATCCTCCAGGCTGCCGGGAATGCCCTCGATCTCGGTCATGCCGTTGATCGGCGTAGCGTCGTTGTAGACCTTCTTCAGGTCCTTGGTCTCCTCCCACCGGGCCTTCTTGCGGATGACGAAGCCGTCGCCGAAGGTCATGAAGTCGTGGAGGCTCACGATCTTGTCCAGCGCGTCCTCGGACAGGTCGGGCGAGAAGGAGGCCAGCCCCATGTAGGGCTGGGAGACGCCGAAGCTGCCGTGGACGCCCACCGGGTGCTGGATGAATCCGACGACCTCCTCCATCGGCTTGTCCAGCCGCTTGGCCAGGTTGGGGAGGGTGTTGTCCTGGTCGGGGTTGTCGAAGTAGCCGCCGATGTTCGCGCCGAAGACCGCGGCCCGCTCCTGGCTGAACGCCGCGACGACGTCCGGGTCCATCAGGGAGATGTCGCTGAGCACCGACTTGTCCTCGTACACCATGGCCCGGTACAGCTCGATGCCCTTGACCCACATGTCCGCGTGCCGGGTGTAGTCGTACGTCCAGTGCCAGGCGTTCTTGGGGGCCGGGACCTTCGGCAGCCGGTACCAGCCGTTCGCGTTCAGCGGCCAGCCGACGCTGAACTTCTGGAAGGCCGCGCCCTTCATCTTGCCGGTGGTCAGCTCCCGGGCCAGCTTCCGCAGGTCGTCCCAGGTGTAGCCCGGCTCCGGCTCCTCCAGGCCGGCCTTCTTGATGAGGTCGCGGCGGTAGTAGATGCCGTTGCCCGCGTTGAAGTAGTCCGGCATCGCGTACTGGCGGCCCTTCAGCGGCCAGGTCTGCAACTGGGGCGCCGCGAAGTCCGCGACCTTGTCGTCGAACTTGTACTTGTTGTAGAGACCGGTGATGTCCGCGGCCAGCCCCTGCGCGAACGCGGCCTTTGTCAGCGCCTGGTCCCAGCCGCCCAGCACCAGAGTGGGGTACAGGGCGGGACCGTTGCCGCCGCTGATCACGGTGACCAGTGGCTGCTGGTCGTACACCTTGACCGAGATGTTCCTCAGCCGCACGCCCGGGTTGTCGTCCAGCCAGCTCTGCAGCGCCTCGTGGAGAGCCTTCGCCGTCGGGTCGGACTTGATTTCCTTGGCGGTGGGAATGCTGCGGAACGGCCAGTCGGTCGCGGTGCCCGTCGCCTCCTTGGCCAGTGTGAGCCTTATGGAGCCGCCTGAGCCGCTGTCCTCGTCGTCGCCGGCGAAGGAAGCGATGATGCTTCCGCCCGCCACGGCCGCACCGCCGGTGGCGGCGACGCCGAGCAGCACCTTCCTTCTGGTGATCATGACTGCTCCTTCTCTGTCGCATGGAGGAGTGGGGGGAGGGTTATGGGGAGGGCTATGGGGAGGGCCACGGTGACGACCCCGGCGTCGGTGCCCGCGTACACGGCGCGTGCCGCGGTGGCGAGGCAGTGCACGGTGGAGGTCAGGGGCAGTGGGTGCCAGCGGGTGCCCTCGTCGCAGGAGTGGTGCAGTCCGTCCTCGGCGGTGGCCAGCAGCAGCCCGCCGTCCACGGGCAGGAGCGCGGTGGCACCCTTGGGGGCGCCGTGGGCGGTGGCCCAGGTCGCGCCGCCGTCGGTGGAGCGGAGAGTGCGGCCGTCCTCGGCGATGGCCAGCAGTGCTTCGCTGCCCGGCAGTTGGGTGACGGCGGCGACGGGTGCGTCCTCGCTGCCGGGGCACGGCTGCCAGGCTCGTCCGCCGGCCCGCGCTCGGTGCACGCCCTGTGCCGTACCGGCGAGGACGGTGCCGTCGGCGGCCGGGAGCAGGCAGGACACCTCGGGCGAGGCGAGCCCGAACCCGGAACGCTTCCAGGTGCGGCCCCCGTCGGTGCTGCGTACGACGCCGTCGCCGAGGGTGGCGGCGAGCAGCGTCCCGTCCGACAGGGCGGCGAAGGCACACACGGGCCCGATCCCACCCGGCACGCGCGCGGGTTCCGGGGCGACGCCGGTGACGAACAGGCCGGGCCCACCCGGCCTACGCGCAGGATCCGGGGCGACGCCGGTGACGAACGTGCCGGGCCCGCCCGGCACGCGCGCAGGATCCGGGGCGACGCCGGTGACGAACACTCCCGGCCCACCCAGCCCACGCGCCGGCTCCGGGGCGACGCCAGTGGCGAACATGCCCGGCCCACCCGGCCTACGCGCAGGATCCGGGGCGACGCCGGTGACGAACACGCCGGGCCCGCCCGGCGGTTGCCGCACCGGGGAACCGTCCGGGCCCAGCCTGGCGACAGCGTCCGCGCCCAGCCTGGCGACAGTGTCCACGCCGCCGATCAGCAGCTGTCCGTCGGTGACGGACAGCGCGGTGACCGGTGCCGTCCACCCGGTGGCGGTCGGAGCGCCGCCGTACGGCAGGAAGGACAGCCCGTCCGGGCCGCCGGCCCACAGCCCGGCCTGATCGGCCGCCAGTGCGAGTACCTCAGCCACGGCCCACCACCAACTCCGCGGAGACCAGCAGCCCCGCCGTCTCGCCCGCCGCCACCAGCGCACCTGCCGCCACCGCCGCCATGTCGCGGATGCCCGCGCGCCGCATGTCGGTGACCTCTCCGGTGGCCACGTCCACCCCGTGGCCCGGGCCCGCCGAGAGGACGCGGTCGAGGGCCAGGGGCGGGGCGGGCAGCCCGGCGTTGGACAGGATGCGCAGAAAGGGAGCCTGGAGCGCGGTGGCGACCGCGTCCACGCCCGCCGCCTCGTCGCGGTCGGCCGGGACCACGGCCCGTACCGCCGCAAGGCAGTCCAGATAGGCCGCGCCCCCGCCCGGCACCACGCCGTCGCGCAGCGCGTCGTACAGCAGCCGGGCCGTGCGCTTGGCCAGGTGCATCCGTTCCTGGGTCTCCTGCTCGGTGCGGGCGCCCACCGTGAGTACGGCGGTACGGCCGCACAGCCGGGCCTGCCGCCACCACAGACGGCTCGCCGCGTCCCGCCCGGCAGTCCCGCCGGCGAGTTCCCAGGCGAGGGAGCGCAGCGCGGCCGCCCTCTCCCGTACGCCCGTAAGGTCGCCGTGACCGCCCACCACCGTCAGATCGCCGCGCCGCAGCAGGGCGCGGCGCGCGCCGCCGAGATGCGCGGCGCGCACGGACTTCGGCGGCAGGCCCAGTACGGGTGAGACCACCGAGCCACCCGTGAGCAGCGCCAGGTCGGCGAAGTCCTCGGAGTGCCGGGTCCGGGACGTGGCGAGGACAACCGGGAGCGCCCGGCCCCGGTTGGCGCTCAGCAGGGTCTGCGCCGTACCGGTGAAGCCCGGGGCGATCAGCAGCACCGGCCGCTGTCCGGCAGCCTCCAGCAGCGGGCGCACCTCGTCGGCACTGGTCAGTTCCTGCTCGACCAGGGCGATCAGCGGCTCGACCAGGGTGAGTTCGGCGGCGCCGTTCGCGAGGGCCGAGCGCTCGGCGGGGCGGGCCCGCCAGCGGTGGCCGTCGATGTAGTGGCGCAGGGTGCGCCCGCCCATCGCCTCCTCGACGCCGATCGCCCCGTCGGGGCCGAGGACGTCGCTCAACTCGCCGAGCAGCGCGGCCAGTTCCCGGTCGCCGGTGGCGGCGAACGCGAGCCCCACGAGCTCCTGCTCGCCCGCGACCTGCTCGGACATGCCCTTGAGCGCGTCGCAGGCGGCGGCCACGCCCCGGCCGATACCGTCGCGCACCCGCACCCCATGGGCTCCGGAGGCCACCGCCCGGCCGGCGGCCCGCACCAGAGCGCGGGCGAGTACGGCGGTGGTGGCGCCGCCGTCGCCGTGCCGGGCGCCCACGCGCAGCACCGTCTCGCGCAGCAGGGCCGCGCCGGTGTTCCGGTGGCGCCCCGGCAGCTCGGTGATGCGGCGGGCCAGGACGGCGGAGGACGACACCAGCTCGCTGCCGTCCTCACCGGACGCGCAGAGCACCTTGCCCAGGCCCGGCCCGAGCGTGCCGCCCAGCACCCGAGCCAGGTCGTCGAAACCCGCGTGCAGCTGACCGTACGCGGTACGCGTCGCGGCATGCGCCGAAGCGTTCGTCGCGCGGTTCGTGGACTCGTTCATGGCGTCAGCACCCGCTCGGTCAGCGGATCGAACAGTCGTACGTCGTTCGGGATTACGGACATGCTGAGGGTGTCGCCGACGGAGAGATCCCCCTCCTCGCCGTCCTGGAAGACGACGGACACCTCGGCGCCGCCCGGCGTACGCAACCGCACCACCGTCTCGCCGATCAGCGCCTCGACATCCGCGACCTCCCCCTTGAGCCCGCCGTCCGCGGCGATCCGGAACGAACCCGGCGGCAGTCCCACCACCACGCGGTCGTCGGCCAGCGACGCGAGCGCCGGCCGCCAGTGCTCCGGCAGCTCCACCACCGCGTCCTCGAACGCCACCGACAGGGCCGGGCCGTCCTGCCGTACCCGCCCGCCGACCAGGTTCATCGGTGGCGAGCCGATGAAGGACGCCACGAACATGTTCGCGGGATTCTCGGCGAGTTCGGTCGCGGGCCCGATCTGCTGCACCTTGCCGCCCGCGATGACCGCGACCCGGTCGCCCATCGCGAACGCCTCGGTCTGGTCATGGGTGACGTACACCGTCGGCTTCCCCTTGTCGCGGTGCATCGCGAGGATGTCCCGGCGCACCCGGTGCCGCAGCTTCGGGTCGAGGTTCGACAGCGGCTCGTCGTACAGATACGCGTCCGCGTTCTTCACCATCGCCCGGCCCAGGGCGACCCGTTGCTGCTCACCGCCGGACAAGTCGGTGACCGGGGAGGCGAGATGGGCGGACAGGCCGAGCCGTTCGGCGGCCTCCTCCACCCGGCGCTTGATCTCGCTCTCCGGCAGGCCGCCCTGCGCCTGGAGCCCGTACGCCATGTTCCCGAAGACGTCCATCGCCGGATACAGGCCGTACTCCTGGAACACCATGCCCAGGTTCCGCTCGCGCGGCGGAAGGGCCGTCACCTCCCGCCCCGCGATGACCACCTGACCCGCGTCCGGCTGTTCCAGACCGCACACCATGCGCAGCGTGGTCGACTTGCCGCAGCCCGACGGGCCGAGCAGCACGAAGAACTCGCCCTCCTCGACCTGGAAGCTGAGGCCGTCGACGGCTGTGTGGTCACCCAGCCGTTTGACCAGGTCGCGTACTTCGAGCCCAGGTTGACCTGGCATCCGAACCTCCGGAGTACGGGACAAACGTTTACTGGAATCGGGAAGGTACGCAGTGCGCACGCCGAAGTGAATGCTCAGCGCAGGGATCCGAAAGTTTTCGGCAGGCACGGGACCTCTGTTGCCCGGCAGCGGCTGACCCAGAATCGCGGAAACCGTTATCTGCCATGCATAGGCCGACCGACGAAGGGAGCACGGCTCTGCCGACCGGCAGGCCCCAGCCCGCCGCCCTCCGCCAGGTGGCGGCCTGGTCGCCCGGGAGTGTGCCGGGTCGGCCCGTTCGGCAGGTGGAGTACCTCGCCGGGCTGGTGAGGGCGTCGGCGCCGCACCAGCCCCCCGCCCAAGACGTCCCCACCGTCATGGGCCGGCCGGGGTTCTTCTCTCCACCGCGTTCAGCTTGACCGGGAGGGCGTTTCCTTGACGTTGTCGACGACCGCGCGGGTGGTGGTGGCGCTGGTGATGGTGATGGTGAAGGTGATGGTGATGGTGATGGTGCCCGGCTTGATCAGAAGGTCTTCGGGGTTGCTGTTCTCGCCCTTCTGCACCTGGACCACGCGCGCGCCCTCGGCGCCGCTCGCCCTCGCCGTCGTGCGGCAACGCCGCCGGCAGCACGTCGAGCATCGCCTGCGCACGCGTGCGAAAGGCCATGGTCCGTACGGCTTCGGCAAGTTGCCGCAGGGCGGCATCCCGCTCGTCTCGGGCGGAAGTCCGTCCGGCCGGCTCCGCGCGGGCGGCTTCCGGGGCGTAGTCCTCGGCGGCACCCCCAGCAGGCCGACCGCCGGCAGCCGCTGCCGTACCGCACGGGTGCCCGGCCCGGTGAGACGGATGAGCTCGGCCGGCCCGGCGGTCCGAAGGCCCGCTCCGGCCGGCGGCGGTATGCGTCTACCGGCCGGGGACGGGTGGCGGCCCGGGCAGGTCCTCCGCCAGCAGGGTCTGGAGTTCCGCCATGCCCGGGGCGTCCATCGCGGCCAGCCGCCGGGCCTGCCGGGTGGCCATGCGTTCGACGGTCTGCCGGGCCAGCCGCGCGTTGCCGAAGGACCGGTCTCGGGGCTGGGCCTCGAAGAACGTCAGCAGCGCCTGTGGCACGTCGGGGGCACACTCGAAGCCGGAGGCGGCGGCGTGCTGTCCGACGATGGTGACGAGTTCCTCCGAGCTGTAGTCGGGGAACTCGACGTGCCGTGAGAAGCGGGAGGCGAGGCCGGGGTTGGAGGCCAGGAAGCGGTTCATCTCGGCGGTGTAGCCGGCGACGATCACCACGACCTCCTCCCGGTGGTCCTCCATCAGCTTCAGCAGCGTGTCCACCGCCTCCCGTCCGAAGTCCGAGGGCGATCCGGGCGGGGTGAGGGTGTACGCCTCGTCGACGAACAGCACGCCGCCCAGGGCCTTTTCGAACACCTCCTGGGTGAGCTGTGCGGTGTGTCCGACGTAGCGTCCGACGAGGTCGGCGCGGGCGACCTCGACGAGCTGTCCGCGTGGCAGCACGCCCAGGGAGCGCAGCAGTTTCCCGTACAGCCGGGCCACCGTCGTCTTGCCGGTACCGGGTGGTCCGACGAAGACCAGGTGCTGGTTGATACGGGAGGCGGGCAGGCCGGCGGCCACGCGGCGCTGGGACGCCGACAGCAGGTTGATCATGTCGGTGACCTCGTGCTTGACGCTCTGGAGGCCGACCATCGCGTTGAGCTCGTCCTGCGGCGAGGCGGCCCGCAGGCCGGACGAGGCGGCCTTGACGGCGGCGGCCGCGGCCTCCCCGACGTCCTCCGGCAGCAGCTGCGTCAGATCATGCTCCCCGACCTCCGGGAGGGTGGCCAGCCGGAACGCCTGCCGGTCCACCATCTCCTCGAACACCTGCCGGGCCACCCGGCCGTTGCCGAAGTTGGGGCCCCGGTGCATCTCGGCGAAGTGCGCGGTGAGCGCCTCCTTGGCCTCGAAGACGAGTTCGTAGCGGTGCCGCCGGCACATGCTCTCCACGATGGTCACCAGCTCGTCGACGGTGTAGTTGACGAACTCGACGGTGCGGGCGAAGCGGGACGCCAGACCGGGGTTGACGGCGAGGAAGGACTCCATCTCCTTGGAGTAGCCGGCCGCGATCACCACCACGTCGTCACGGTGGTCCTCCATCAGCTTGACCAGGGTGTCGACGGCCTCGCGGCCGAAGTCGGCCCCGGAGTTCTTGCCGTCGGAGGCGAGCGTGTAGGCCTCGTCGACGAACAGCACGCCGCCGAGCGCCCGGTTGAAGGTCTCGGTGGTCTTGATCGCCGTACCGCCGACGACCTGGGCGACCAGGTCGGCCCGGGACACCTCGACGAGGTGGCCGGAGCGCAGCGCGCCGAGTTCGGCCAGGATGGAGCCGTAGAGGCGGGCGACCGTGGTCTTGCCGGTGCCGGGGGCGCCCGCGAAGATCAGGTGCCGGCTCATCGGCGGGGCCGGCATACCGAGGCTGGCCCGGCGCTGGGCCAGCCGGGTCAGGTTGACCAGGCCCTTGACCTGGTGCTTGACCGCGTCCAGTCCGACCAGGGCCTCCAACTCCTCGACGGGGCCCTCCGGTTGGGCGGGTCCGGGGCGGACGGCCACAGGGTCGTCCGGGTCGACCGAGGCAGGCGGCAGCGCTCCGTCGTAGGCGTCCCGGGACCCGTTCGCCACGCTGGAGAGCCGGTCCACGGTGAGCGCGCCGTCGCGGGCGGTGTGCCGCAGTCCGGCGCCCCGGTTGTCGCTGACCGTGCAGTCGACGACGGAGACCTGCTCGGCGGTGTCGACACGGATGCCGTCGGCCCGGCCGCCGACCACCTCGCAGCCGCTCAGCGCGGCCCGCGCGCCGGCGGCGAGGAGCACGCCGTGCGAGCCGGAGGCGGTGATCCGGTCGCGGAGAGCGGATACCTCGCCGCCCTCCTCGACCCGGATGCCCTCCGCCGCGCTGCCGTCGATGACGGTGTCCCGGATGTCCGCCAGGCCACCCGCCACGACGAGGACGCCGGGCCCGCCGGCCGCTGTCAGGGAGCTGTTTCCGACGTGCGGGCGGCCGTCGTCGGCGACCCGCAGGGCCGCGCCGCCCGCCTGGTGGATCTCGCAGTCCTCCAGCCGTCCGCGCCCGCCCTGGACCTCCACGCCGTGGCCGCCGGCGGACATCACCCGGGCCCGGCGGAGCAGCGGGTTGGCGCCGGAGCGGATGGAGATGCCCGTGCCGGTGGCCGACGTCACCTCCAGTCGGTCGAACTCGGCCGCCGACTCGCCGGCCAGCAGCACGGCGGTCGTCGCCGAGCAGTCCCGTACGGCGGTCCGGGTCAGCATTGGCGCCGCGCTCTCGGTGGCCAGTACGGCGGGGCCCGCGCACTGGGCGAACTCACAGTCCTCGTACGTCCCCCGGGCCCGTCCGGTGACGGCCAGGCCGCTGCCCTTGGTACGGCGGACCCGGCAGCGGCGCAGCACGGGCTCGGCCCCGGAGGAGACCAGGATGCCGTGCTCCGCAGTGGCCAGGATGTCGAGTTCGGTCAGTTCCGGGCGGGAGGCGCTGGTGACCAGGACACCGACGGCCAGGTCGTGCAGGTGGGTGCGGAGCACCCGGGTGGCGCTGTTCTGCTCCAGCGCGATGCCGGGCTTGTCGGTGGCGGAGATGTCGCAGTCCTCGACCGAGCCGCGGGTCTGGCCGTTGGCCAGGAGGCCGTTGCCGCGGGAGTCTCGTATGGTGCAGCCTCGTACGGCGGTCCGGGCCCGTTCGCTGATCACGATCGCCGAGCTGCCGAGGTTCTCGAGCACACAGTCCGCGATGACGCTCTCCTCGGACGAGGTGTCGACGACGCCGGCGCCCGCCGGGTTGGTGATCCGGCAGCCGCGCATGGCCAGTGAGCCCGCGTTGCGGCTGAGCAGCGCGGTCCAGCCGGTGCC
Organism: Streptomyces sp. GQFP; assembly: GCF_021545335.1. GTDB lineage: Bacteria > Actinomycetota > Actinomycetes > Streptomycetales > Streptomycetaceae > Streptomyces. Next base: position 4,316,250 of record NZ_CP089312.1, read on the forward strand.
CGCGATGTCGCAGCCTTCGAGGGCGGCCTGCCCCTGGAAGGCGTCCACGACCGGTACGTCGTCGTCATCGGGGCCGCGCAGCACCAGGTCGGTGAGCATCACGGCGTCGGCCACCAGGGTCACGGCGGAGCCGGTGCGGGGCGCGATCTCCACGCTGCCACGGGCGCCCTCGGCGACGATGGTCACCCGCCTGGAGATCCTCAGGTTCTCCTCGTAGCGTCCCGGCAGGAGACTGATCACCGCGCCCGTTCGAGCCTTCGCCAGAGCCTCACCTATCGTCCGGAAGCCGTCCGGCCCGTCGGGCCTTTCGGGACCAACGGTGAGCAGCTGGCGTGCCACGCTCGATTCTCCTCTCCGTCAGTGACGTCATGCCGAGATCAGTAAACAGCAGTAATGCGGCGGTAAACAGCGAGAGGTGGCCTCGCACCTCGTCTCCGGCCCGTTCCGCTCACTCACGAACTCCCGTGCGGGTAGGGCGGGATGGGCCCTCTACCATGCGCATCATGCGGCAACTCCGGTCTCTCGGACCTCTCCGACCCCCCCGGCCCCGGTGGTCCAGGCTGCTGGGCGCGCTGGCGGTGGCGACGGTCTGCGCCGCGTCCGTCCCGGCGCCCGCCGTGGCCGCCTCGCCCTCCCCCTCGTCTCCCGTTCCCTCCTCGTCGGGGGGCGGCGACAGCACGAGCCTGCCGTCGATCCCGCTCGCCCTGGGCGACGACGCCCCGTGCACGGCCGCGTCGGACCGCACCGCGCGGTACGCGACCTGGGCCCAGCAGAGCCTGTCGCTGCCCAACGCCTGGCAGTTGTCGCGGGGCGAGGGCGTCACCGTCGCGGTGGTGGACACCGGGGTGTCGGCCACGGCGCCGGCGCTGTCCGGCCGGGTCACGGCCGTCGGGGACGCCGGCGAGGACTGTGTGGGCCACGGCACCTTCACCGCCGGACTCGTCGCCGCCGCGGCGACCAGCGGTACGGCCTTCCGGGGAGTGGCCCCGGCCGCCCGGGTGCTCGCCGTGCGCGGCACCGACCGGCGGGGTACCGCCACCGCCGACCTGGTCGCCGACGGCATCCGGGCCGCCGTCGACCGCGGCGCCGAAGTCATCGCCGTGGTCCCGGCGTTGACCACCGGGGAGGACGAGCTCACCGCCGCCGTCCGCTACGCGGTCGGCCACGACGTCCTGGTGGTCGCGGCCGCCGCGCCGGACGTCCAGCCCAAGTCGACGGACACTCCCGTAGGGACGTACTGGCCGGCGTCCGCGCCCGGCGCCCTGTCGGTGGTCGGGGTGCTGGCCGACGGGAGCGTGCTGGACAGCGCGGCCAGTGTCACCGAGGCGGATCTGGCGGCCCCCGGCGGCCCGGTGGTCGGCATCGGGCCGCACGGCTCGGGGCACTACATCGGCCTCGGGTCCTCCGCCGCCGCCGCGTTCGCCGCCGGGACAGCTGCCCTGGTACGCGCCTACCACCCGAAGTTGACCGCCGCCGAGACCGCCGAGCGGCTGACCGCCTCCGCCGCGCCCACCTCGGACGCGCCCCGGCTGGACCCGTACGCGGCGCTCTCCATGGTCCCGGCGGGCTCCGGCCCGCCCGCCGCCCCGTCGAGCGCCGCCCCCCTCCACCTGCCCGCGGTGAACGCCACCCCCCGCAACCGCGCCCTGCTGGCCGCCGGTGTCATGGCGGTCCTGGTGCTGGTCGTGGCCGCGGCGGCGGTGGTGATCCCGCGCGGCCGGGCGCGGGGGTGGCGGCCGCCGTCCTGAGGCCGCCCGTGGCACTCCGGCGCGGACAGGCACGGGCCCTCGCCGGTCTCCGGCTGCCCCTGATGGCCCGACGCGAGCAGGCGAAGGTGACGCCACCAGTCCGGAGCCGTCTGCGGTGGTCCGACGCAAGCAGGACGTCACCGGACCAAGGCCGCCCGTGGCACTCCGGTGCGGGCAGGCACGGGCCGTCGCCGGCCTGCCCGCGGGGGTGGTCCGCCCCCTCAGGGCGCTTCGGGCGGGGCCAGCCGTGCCGTCTGGACCAGGGTCGTCGTCCGCCGGGCGATGCGCATGGCCCGGCCCGGCGGCAGGATGCGCGGCTTGACGTTGCCGAAGAGGTAGCCCTCGGTGGGTGGGCAGGAGAGGAGGAGGCCGGGGGAGTTGACCTCCTGGAGGCGGCGCATCAACGCCTCCTGCAGGCCGCGTCCGGCGCCGGACGCGGAGCGGGCGACGATCATGTGCAGGCCGACCTCGTAGCCGAGGGCGAGGTGGTCCAGGAGGGGCATGAAGGGGTTGTTGCCGGGGCCGGCACCGATCATGTCGTAGTCGTCGACGAGGACGAACAGCCGTGGGCCCGTCCACCAGTCGGCCAGCCGCATCCGGGCCGGGGTGATGTCCTGGCCCGGCACCCGGAGCCGGATCGCCCGTGCCGCGCCGTTGACCAGGTCGCGCAGCGCGTCGACGGAGACGGCGTGCCCGAGCCGGTACTCCTCCGGGACCGCGTCCACCAGGTCACGGCGGTAGTCCACGAGCAGGACGCGCGCCTCCTCGGGCGTGTAGCGCTCGGTGATGGCGCGGGCGACCAGCCGCAGCAGGTTGGTCTTGCCGCTCTCGGTGTCGCCGACGACGATCAGGTGCGGGGTGGCGGCGAAGTCGTGCCAGGCGGGGGCGAGTTTGTCCTCCTCCAGGCCCAGCGCCACCCGCAGCCCGCCCTCGGGCGTGGGCTGCGGGTCCGGCAGCTCGGTGCTGGACAGCGACGAGGGCAGCAGCCGCACCTGGGGAGCCCTCGGGCCCGTCCAGTGCTCCTTGATGTCCAGGACCAGGGCGGACGCCCCGGCCTCGAGGTCCCCGGCGCTCTCCACGCCGTCGATCCGGGGCAGCGCCGACAGGTAGTGCAGCTTGCTGTCGACGGTCAGGCCGCGGCCCGGGGCGGCGGGCACGCTCCTGGCCGTGCGGGAGTCCACCATGGACTCGATGGGGTCGCCCATCCGCAGCTCGATCCGGGTGCCCGACTGGTCGCGCACGGCGGCGGTCAGCTCCACCCAGCGGGCGGTGGTGACGATCAGGTGGATGCCGTAGTTGAGGCCGCGCGCGGCGACCCTGGTGAACGTCTGGATCAGGTCCTGGTGGTCCTGGCGCACGGTGGACCAGCCGTCGACGACCACGAAGACGTCACCGTGCGGCTGGTCGGCGAACTCACCGGCGGCCCGGCGGCCCCGGTAGTCGCGCATCGAGGCGATGCCGTGCTGGAGGAAGAGCCGTTCACGGTCCTCCAGGATGGCGGTGACCTCGGCGACGGTCCGTCCGATCCGCTCGGTGTCCACCCGGGCGGCCACCGAGCCGACATGCGGCAGCCCGGTCAGTCCGGCCAGTGAGCCACCGCCGAAGTCGAGGCAGTAGAACTGCACTTCCCGGGGGGTGTGGGTGAGCGCCAGGGCACATATCAGGGTGCGTACGACGGTGCTCTTGCCGCTCTGCGGGCCGCCCGCGACGGCCACGTGGCCGCCGGCGCCGGACAGGTCGACCGTCAGCAGGTCCCGTACCTGGTCGAAGGGGCGGTCGACGATGCCGACCGGCACCGACAGCCGGCCGCGGCCCGCCCAGCCGACGGTGGTCAGGCCGTACTCGGGGTGCGGCGCCAGCGGGGGGAGGAGCTGGTCCAGCGACGGCGAGGTGTCCAGCGGCGGCAGCCACACCTGGTGGGCGGGCGGTCCCGAGCCCCGCAGCCGATCGAGGGCGGTGGCCATCAGCGTCCGCTCGGTGCCGGGCTGCTCCTCCTCGTCCGGCTCGTCCGGCTCGTCGGGGGTGTCCGGCGCCGGACGGGGCGCGACCCACTCCGTCGTCCAGGGCACGACCTGGCCGGCCGCCCGCGCCTGCGCCACCGGCCCGCTGCGCTGCTGGTAGGGCCCCGAGACGTACGCGGCACGGAACCGGGTCAGTTCCTCCACCCCGCTCTTGAGGTAGCCGCTGCCCGGCTGCGACGGCAGATGGTAGGCGTCCGGCACGCCGAGCACGCCCCGGCTCTCCATGGCGGAGAAGGTGCGCAGGCCGATGCGGTACGACAGATGGCTCTCCAACTGGTGCATCCGGCCCTCGTCCAGCCGCTGGGAGGCCAGCAGCAGGTGCACGCCGAGGCTGCGCCCGAGCCGGCCGATCATCACGAACAGCTCCATGAACTCCCGGTGCGCGGACAGCAGTTCGCTGAACTCGTCGACGATGACGAACAGGCTGGGCAGCGGCTGGAGCGGGGCGCCCGCGGCCCGCGCCTTCTCGTACTCCAGGGCCGAGGTGTAGTTGCCCGCCGCGCGCAGCAGCTCCTGGCGCCTCATCAGCTCACCGTGCAGGGCGTCCTGCATACGGGAGACCAGCGCCACCTCGTCGGCCAGGTTGGTGATCACCGCGGAGGTGTGCGGGAGTTCGTCCAGACCGAGGAAGGTGGCACCGCCCTTGAAGTCCACCAGGACGAAGTTGAGGGTGTCCGAGGAGTGGGTGAGCGCCAGCGCGAGCACCAGGGTGCGCAGCGTCTCGCTCTTGCCGGAGCCGGTGGCACCGATCAGCATGCCGTGCGGGCCCATGCCGCCCTCCGCGGACTCCTTGATGTCCAGTTCGACGGGGGCGCCCTCGGCGCTGATGCCGATGGGCACCCGCAGCCGCTGCGCCGCGCCGCCACGGCGCGCCCACAGCTCCAGCGGGTCGAGGCGGTGCAGGTCCGTGATGTTGAGCAGGGACGTCAACTCGATGTCCGTGGACATCGGTTCGGCGCTGTCGCCGCCGAGCGCCACACGGTACGGGGACAGCCGCATGGCCACCGCCCGCGCCATGGCCGGACCGAGGTGGTCGGGACGGCCGAGCGCCGTGCGCTGCTCCTGGCGGTTGCGGTCGGTGCGCACCAGGCTGACGGTGCAGCCGTCCCGGCCCGCGCCCGGGCCTGTGCGCTCGTCCTCGTCGAACTCCAGGCGCAGGGTGGAGCGTCCGGGCCGCCAGGTGAGTTCGCCGGACAGGTCGAGCACGACGGCGTTGCGGAACCCCGCGCCGTCGAACCGGTGGCCGCCCGGCACGCTCCCGTGGTCCACCACGATCACCGTGAACGGCTCCTCCTGTCCCGGCTCGGCCTCCGGGTCGTGCGGCGGCCGCTCCTGGAACTCCGCGCCCAGCAGGTCCTCCAGGCCGGTCATGGCGGAGAAGACCAGCCGCGCCGGTCCGGCGCCGTCCTGCTCCTCGGTGTGCAGGCTGTGCGGCAGCCACTTCACCCAGTCCCAGTCCGCGCGCCGCTCCTCGGACACGCAGAAGGCCAGCCACAGGTCGTCGGGCGAGTGGAAGACGGCGAGCTGTGTCACCAGGGCGCGTACGGCGCCGCGGATGCGGTCCTCGTCGCCCCGGAACAGCACCCGCGACCAGGCCCGCAGGGACAGCGCGATGGGCTGGTCGGGGACGGTGGCGTAGGCCCGGATGAAACTGCGCAGCGCGTGCGCGGCCAGCGGTTCCAGGTCCTCGACGGGCTTGGTGGACATCGGCGCCAGGCGCAGCCCGAGCCGCTGCCCGCCCACCGCGAGCCGCGCCTCGCCGAAGTCGTCGTGTCCCGGCCTGCGTTCCCACAGCCGTGAGGTGCGGGCCAGCGAGGACAGCGCGCCGGGTTCGGGATGCCGCCAGGAGAGCGCGTACTGCTGCTGCACGAACGCCCCGCGGACCTGGAACCGCGTCTGCCGGAGGTAGCGCAGATAGTCACGGCGCTCGCCCTTGAGCCGGTTCTTGCGCTCGCTGGCCTTGCGCATCACCTGACCCACGATCATCAGCGCGGAGGCGGTCACCATCAGCGCCATGGCGGTGTAGCCGAGCGCCGAACTGCCGCTGCCCATACGGACGAACAGCAGCATCATCGAGGCCGACATCATGCCCATGGGCAGGTAGTTCCACACCGCCGAGGTGTCGGGCACGACCTCCTGCAGGGTGGGCGGCTCCTGGAGACTCAGCTCTCCCTCGGGCATGTCCGGGGCCCGGCGGCGGGCGGGACGACGGAAGAGAACCACACTCAAGGGACAGCCTCTCGGTGGATGGCGCGAAGACCGAACGACCGAACTGTAGAACCCCTCGGACCGCCAACTCGTAGGCGGGGCAGGGCTCCCCGGACCTCGCCGGAAGGGTTCTGTAGGGTACAGCCATCCGATTCCGGACGCCGTTTCCCGCGCGTCGGTCCCGGCCCCCCGACCTCCACACGGTCTCTTCATTCCGCACTGCCCGACGGCCCCCCTCTGCCCGACACCCGGAGAGACGAGCGAGCCTTGACCGACAGCACGGTGGCACATCTGTGCCGGATCACGGTACGAGCACCCGCGAAACTCATGGACCTGGCCGTCCCCGGTGACATACCGGTGGCCGACCTGTTGCCCGCGCTGCTCGACTACGCCGGTGAGGAGGCCCAGGAGTCCGGCCTCGAACACGGCGGCTGGGTGCTCCAACGGCTGGGCGGCGTACCCCTGGACGAGGAGGCCACGCTGGACGTGGCCGGGGTGCGCGACGGCGAGACCCTCCACCTGAGGCCGCGCGCCGACGCGCTGCCCGAACCGCACTTCGACGACCTGGTCGACGGCATCGCCACCACCATGGACCGCCGCCCCTTCGTCTGGACCCCGACGGTCGGCCGACGGGTGCTGATCGGCCTCGCGGTGACCGCGCTGGCCGTGGGCTCGGTGCTGCTCGCCCTGCCCGGCCCGGACTTCTGGCTGCGCATCGGCGTGCTGTTCGCCGGCGGCCTGCTGCTGCTCGCCGGCGCGGCCTCGGCGAGCCGGGCCGTCGGCGACGCCGGGGCCGGAGCCGCGCTGGGCGTGATGGCCACCGTGTACTGGACGCACGCGGGCTGGCTGATGCCCGGCGGCGCCTTCGAGGGCGACCAGGCGCACCAGGTCCTCGGCGCCCGGCTGCTGGCCGCGTCCGCCGCCGCCGCGGGCGGCGCGGTGCTCGCGCTCGCGGTGGTGGCGGCCTTCACCCCGCTGTTCCTGGCCACGGCCGCGGTCGCGGTGGGCGGTGCGCTGAGCGGGCTGCTGCTGATCCTGCTGGACTGGTCGCCGCAGGAGGCGGCCGCCGTGATCACCCTGGTCGCCGTGTTGTTCGGGGCGTTCGTGCCCGCGCTGTCCTTCCGGCTCGCGGGGTTTCGCACCCCGCCGCTGCCGACCAACGCCCAGCAGCTCCAGCAGGGCATCGACCCGCACCCCAGCGGCGACGTGGCCGCCCGTACCGTGGTCGCCGACGTGTGGATGACCGCGCTGTTCGCGGCGGCCGGACTGCTCTGCACGGCCTGTCTGGCCGCCCTGGTCCAGCCCTTCGGATGGCCCGGCGGCTGCATGGCCGCCGCGCTCTCCCTGCTCCTGCTGCTGCACGGCCGCGGCATGGGCAGCTTCTGGCAGCGGCTCGCGCTGATCACCCCCGGCGTGCTCGGCGTGGCCGGCCTGGTGGTGTCCGCGGCCCTCGTGGTCTCGCCGGACACCCTGCCCGCCCTGCTCGTGGGGCTGTTCGCGACGGCGGCGGCGTGCGCCATCGCGTCCTGGACGGTGCCGGGGCGGCGGCTGGTGCCGTACTGGGGCAGGGCCGCCGAACTGCTGCACTCCGCCGCGGCAATCAGCCTGCTGCCGCTGATGCTGTGGATCCTCGGCTTCTACGGGTTCCTGCGGTCGCTGGACCTGTGATCCCGGCGTCCGGCCCAGCCACGTGAATTCTTCCGTGAGTTCTTCGACCCCGTAGGGAGCGAGACGTGCAGAACAGACGCGACCAGGTGCACGCGCACATGTTCGTGATGGGGCGGCTGACCTCGGGGCTGCTGCGCACCGACCTGGACGCGCCGGAGAGCCCCGTCGGCCGCACCAACCGGGGCCTGGCGATCGGCATCGTCGTCGCGCTGCTGGTGTCGGCCGGGGCCTTCGTCTTCGGCCTCATGTCCCCGTCCACCAGCGACTCCTGGCGGGCCTCGGGGACCCTGATCGTGGACAAGGACACCGGCGCCCGCTACTTCTACGCGGGCGGCGAGCTGCGCCCCGTGCTGAACTACGCATCCGCGCTGCTCCTCGCGGCTTCGACCGGCGCCGAGATGACCACCACGGCGGTGGGCACCGACTCCCTGCGGGACACCCCCCGGGGCACCGCCGTCGGCATCGACGGCGCCCCGGACGTACTGCCGGATGCCGACGCGCTCGCCGACTCCCGCCCCTGGCTGGTGTGTTCGGCTTCCGCCGACGGCGCGGGCAGCGACACCACCGTGCTCTCCGTGGCCTCGCCGGCCGCCGCACGGTCACTGCCCGACGGGAGCGCCCTGCTGGTGGCCGACCCGGACGGTGTCCGCCACCTGGTGTGGCGGGGCATGAGGCTGCGGATCGACACCGGCCGCAGCGCCCTGGAGGGCCTCGGCTACGGGTCGGCCGAACCCCGCGAGGTCTCCGCCGCGTTCCTCGACGCCCTGCCGGCCGGACCGGACCTGTCCCCCGCCGACGTACCCGGCAGGGGCGAGGCCGGACCGGCGATCGGCGGGCTCGACACCCGGATCGGACAGGTCTTCCGCACCAGCGTGCCGGGGTCCGCGCGGTCCCAGTACTACCTGCTGCGCCGTGACGGCCTGGTGCCGCTGACGAACACCGGGGCGGCGCTGCAGCTCGGCGACCCGGACACCGCCGAGAAGGCGTACGACGGCGGCCCGGCGAGTGCGCGGCAGCTGGAAGCGGGCGCCCTCAAGGGCCACTTGGCCGCCACGGACACCAGTACCGGCTCGTCCGCCGGGCTGCCCGAGTCGCCGCCGACCCTCGCCGGTGTCAAGGAGGGCCAGGGGGTCTGTGCCGCCGTGACGCCCGGTTCGGCGGCCGGATCCGGGGTGCGGGTGGGCGTCGCGCTCGTGGCGGGGAGCGCGCTGGCCCCTGTCGCCCGGTCGGCGGCCACCACAACCGCGCGGTCCTGCCTGCCGGTTGACGGCGTCGTGGTCGAACCCGGCGGCGGCGCGCTGGTCGTGGCGGGCAGCGCCGCGGGCGGTGACGTCGGCGGCAGCCGGTACCTGGTCACGGACACCGGCGTGAAGTACCGGGTGCCCACGGCCGACGACGAGAAGGCCCTCGGCTACACCGACGCCCAGGAGGTGACCGTGCCCTCGCTGCTGCTGTCGATGCTGCCGACCGGGCCGGACCTCGACGCGTCGGCCGCGTCGGCCGCCGCGGGCGCGCGCACGGTACCGGCCGACACGGGCTGCGGCGGTGGTGCGGCACCGCCGGGTGGCGGTGCCGCCGTGACGCCGTGACGCCGTGACGCCGTGACGCCGTGACGCCAACGCCCTTAAAGCGGCGCCGAGTTCGCCTTTCGGATGTTCACAGTGATGCCAGTGGGTGACGAGGAGGTAAAAGAAGGGCGAGTTGACATGAGTGCTCGTGTGTAAAGGGTCATGAACTGTTGCACCGGCAACTTCCTTGTCTTTACGATCAGATGAGGAATGAGAGTGGTCGGGAACTGCGTCAAAACTCCTCCAACTTCCTGCGTCGGCAACTGAACCCGGCGATCGCCGTCACCGTCCTCCAGGTGGGCCCCTCCGGTCGGGCCGCAGGGGCGACAGCGACGCCGCCGTAGAGAGAAGAGGCAACATGAGCCTGAGCGAGAGCGGCAGCCAGCATTCAGAGGAAGGACCCACCCGTAACGGGATCAGCGCTCTTGAGACGGCGTACAGCGCCGTTCAGCGCATCCTTCAGGACGTGGAGGGCACCAAGAACAACCTGTCGAGTTCCTACCAGGGTTCGGACGGTGGCGCCTACGGCAGGCTGCTCGACCAGTGGGACGACCAGGTGGTCATCATCCTGAACAACCTCGAAGGCATGATCGACAGGCTCAACACGAGCCTGACGGAGCACAATCTGGCCCAGGGCTCCGGCCGCGAAGCCATCGACCAGGCGTTCAGCGCCAGCGAGAGCGCCTTCGACGTCCTGTCCGGTTCCGGGGCCCTCAACGGCTGAGCATGCCCGCCGTGGTCACCGACCGCGGCCCCGGCGACACGACTCCACTGGCACCGCACCGGCACCGAAGAGATGAGGATCCTGGAATGTCCGACACGAGCGACGGCATCATCCACGTCGAGTACAACCCCGTCTACAACGCCGCCGAGGACATGGTCCAGCAGACCCGGGCCATCGCAGGCACCCTGAGCAACCTGGAGATGGAACTCAGCGAGCTCAAGGAGACCTGGTTCGGCGGTGACGCGCAGGTCTACGAGGAGAAGCAGGCGGAGTGGGACGCCGCCGTCCTCACCATGGAGCAGCTGCTGATCAAGCACTCGGACCTGCTCATCGACGTCTCGGACAACTACAAGTACACGGAGAACTACCTGAGCCAGCTCTGGTCCGAGGTGTCCATCGGCAGGTGACCGCGTCCCTGTGCCGTGATGGCACCGCCTCCGGCAGCGGCAGGGCGCCGTCGGCCGGGGGCGGTACCACGACAGCACACGGCACGCCGCCACCGCGGTACCGGGGAGACATCCGTAACGAGGGGAAGCATCCATGGCGGACTTCAGTCACACGGACAAGCAGTCCATCCAGACGTTCATCGACGGGGACCTGGCGTCGTTCATCGGGGACCTCAAGAAGATCCTCGCGGGTGACCCGTCCATGAAGGACTTCGAGAACGGCGTCTACACCGACCGCACCGCGGGCGCGATCGAGAAGGGCAAGCCGATCATGATGGGGAGGATCGACAGGAACGACCTCATGACCGGCACCAGCTTCACCGACGCGCTGTCGACCAGTATCTCGACGGTCGTCGACGTCCTGACGGCACAGCAGGACACGTTCGACGAGATCGACGAGGGCCTGCGCACGACCTTGCACGAACTGTTCAAGACCCAGGGCGACAACCTCGGCAACATCTCGGCGGAGGAGTTCAGCACGTCCATGTCCGACTCCGGATTCGACGACAGTTCGTCGAGCGGTGACTCCACAGGCGACAACGGCTCCGACAGCACCGACGGCGAAAGCGCCTGACGCACCCGCCCACCGGCCCCTGGCCCCCGCCTCTCCTCCCCCACCGGTTCCTCACCCCGGAGTCCTCCCTTGGCCGCCGAAGACACTGATCACTGGGCCATAGCTGTCGAGATGCTCACCGGCTACGAGATGCCCAAACGCAGCTCCGAGGTGTTCGCGGACATAGATGGCGACAGGAACCACGGCAACGTGCCGCTGTTCTCGGTCGCGATCGAGGAGATCCCCTACATGAACATGACGGAGGCCGCGTACCAGGCCTACTCGGGGCTGAACGTCGGCGATCACGACTTCGTGATCCACTTCTACCGGCCGCCGCTGGACAACGCGGAGGAGGTGGATCTCGACGACTACTCCAAAGAGGAGCTCAAGGAGAAGATCTACCCGAGGCTCCACAGGGTCGTCATCGACTTCGTCGGTCCGAACGGCACGGACGTCGAACTCCCCTACTACAACCCGTTCGGCTGGAGCGACAACGGCGACAGCTCGCTGACCGGGATGAAGCACGCCCTGGGGCAGTACGTCGAGGGCGCGGGCAGCGCGCTGCATCACCTCGGCTACGGGGCCATCACGGACCACAACAACATCGGCTTCTCGTCGAACGGCAAGACCGTGTACGTGGAGAAGGCCATGGACTTCGAGTCCTTCACCAGGACGGCCCAGGCGTACGACCGGGTGGCCAGGTTCTTCGTGGACCACGCCGAGACGCTCAAGCAGTGGAAGGAGTCCCTGGGACGGGACACCGCGGCCTGGAAGGGCAAGGCGGCCGGGGTGTTCGCCGAGCTCATCGACGGACTGCACAAGAACTACGCCGGGTTCGCCGACCAGATGCGCCCCAGCGGCTTCTCCGCCGCGCACCAGTCGAAGTGGGACTGGTACGAGTCGACGAGCAGGCAGGGCGACGCCATCCTGGGCGCCGGCAACACCGTCTTCCACACCATCCGTGACATGTACCAGGCGTGGAGCGACTGGGAGAGCGGAACCAACGCCGAGTACGCCGAGATCGTCGCGCCCGACGAGGACCGCCAGTACAGATACCTGCCGGGCCTCGCCAGCCCCTACGGCATCCTCGTGTCGATGCTGCAGAGTCTCAATGAATGGGTCTTCAACCACAACGCCCGGCACCTCGAGCTGAAGACGTGGTCCGACAGCGAGTCGGAGTGGAGCGCCGACGGGCGCGACGAAGAAGGCGACGGCCACTACTACGACACGAAGACGTCGGGGTCCTTCTGGGCCCTGAAACCCGAGGCCGAGCGGTTCATCCCCGGACACGGCTGGCTCCACGACCTCTCCACCTGGACCGGTCTGAGCGCCAAAGCGATCGAGTCCTGGAACCAGGGCGTGGAGGACCACCTGGCTCCCGCGGCCAACAAGGCCATGGAGAACGTCAACCTCGCCTTCATCGAAGCCCAGGGCGTCCTCGAGGAGGTGCTGGAGCCCGAGGTCACCAGCTACCTCAGCGGGACGGGCGGGAGCGGCAGCTCCGGCAGCGGGGACAGCGGGGACAGCGGCGTCGACGACGCGATCGCGGACGGGAAGGAGATCATCGCCGGCATCAACGCCCAAGTCGACGAAGCCATCGAAGACGCGGAAGAGATCATCGCCGGCATCGACGCCCAGATCGACGAAGCCATCGCGCACGCGGAAGAGATCATCGCCGGCATCGACGCCGACGTCGCCGAAGCCATCGCCAACGCGGAAGACACGATCGCCGACATCGACGCCGACGTCGCCGAAGTCATCGCGGACGCGGAAGACACGATCACCGAGACCAACACCCAGGTCGACGAAGCCATCGCGGACGCGGAAGAAAAGATCGCCGACATCGACGCCCAGGTCGACGAAGCCATCGCCAACGCGGAAGACACGATCGCCGACACCAACGCCCAGGTCGACGAGGTGATCGGGGACGGCTCCTTCGGGGACTCCGACGGGCTGACCGGCGGCGTCACCGTCCAGAACCCCGACGGCAGTATCACGACCACCTACTCCGACGGCACCGAGGTCACCACGGACCCGGACGGCACGGTCACCGAGACCGACTCCGACGGCACTGTCACGGTCACCAACCCGGACGGCTCCTTTACCGTCACCGGCCCCGACGGTTCTGTGCAGACGACGGGCTCGAACTTCGACGAGGGCGACTCCCAGTCCATCGTCCCGGTCACCGGCCTCGGAGGCTCCTCGTCGCTGACGGACGGCTCCGGGAGTTCGAGCCGGCTCACCGGCGGCGTCACCGTCCAGAACCCCGACGGCAGCGTCACGACCACCTACCCCGACGGCACCGAGGTCACCACGGACCCGGACGGCACGGTCACCCAGACCGACCCCGACGGCACCGTGACCGTCTCCGGCCCGGACGGCTCCGTGACCGTCACCTCCCCCGACGGCAGCGTGCAGTCGACGGGTTCGGGTGGCAGCGGCCAGATCATCACCACCCCGGACGGCGAGACGATCGTCTCCGGTCCGATCGGCGAGATCACCGTCGACCCGGACGGCAACACGGTCATCTCCGGTCCGAGCGGCCAGATCATCACCAGCCCGGACGGTTCCACGAGTGTGGACGGCCCGAGCGGCAGTACGACGACGTCCTCGGACGGCACGGTCACGGTGACGGGCCCCGACGGCAGTACGACCGTGACGTCCCCGGACGGCAGCGTGCAGGTGACGTCCCCGGACGGCGAGATCACCACGACCTACCCCGACGGCACCATCAGCGTGACCTCCCCGGACGGCAGCACGACGGTGACGTCGCCGGACGGATCGACCACCGGCGGCAACCAGGACGCGATCGACAAGGCCAACCAGGTGATCGCCGACGCCAACGCGGCGGCGAAGCAGGCGATCGCCGAGTCCAACGCGGCGACGGCGGACGCGATCGCCGAGAACAACCAGGCGATCACCGACGCCAACGCCGCGGCGAAAGACGCGATCGCCGACGCCAACGCGGCGACGGCCGACGCGATCGCCGACAACAACGCGGCCATCACCGACGCCAACACAGCGGCGAAAGACGCGATCGCCGAGTCCAACGCCGCAGCGGCGGACGCGATCGCGGACAACAACGCGGCAGTCGACGACGCCAACGCCGCGGCCCGGGACGCGATCGCCGATGCCAACGCGGCTGCTCAGGACGCGATCGACGAGGCCAACAACCAGGTCGCGTCGATTCAGGACGACACGAACACCAACTACTCCGGGAACTCTGGCAATTCGTCGGGCCTCGGTTCGGGCGGATCCTCGTACGGGTACCAGGGAGACTCGGGCTCCGACGGCTACGCGTACGACGATGCCGCCGCGGCCTCCTCCGGATCGGGCGACGGGAGCACGTCCAGCAACCCGTTCGTGCAGGGCGACCAGAGCGGTTCCGGCTCCAGCGCGCTGGGCGGTTCCGGCTCCGGCTCCGGGGGCGGCAGCCCGATGATGCCGCCGATGGGCGGCATGGGCGGCATGCGCGGTGGCGGCGAGTCCCCGACGGAGCGCGAGCGGTCCAGTCCGGGCCCCCGCATGGGCAGGGCGGCCTCGCGGCGCGCCGCGGCGGCCGCGCAGGCCGCCGCCGGCCGCCGGGGGGCGACGGCCGACGAAGAGGTGGACGAGGACGTGATCACCACGCGTTCCAGCGCTCCGTTCGTGCCCGCGGTGCCCCCGCCCGCACAGCGGGACCGGACCACCGAGAGCGACGGCGACCGCGCGCGGGCGGCCTGGGTGACCGAGGACGAGGATGTCTGGGGCACCGACGAGGGCACGACACCGGCAGTGATCGGACGATGACGGAAACACGAGAATCAGGAGTCGGCGATGAGTGACCACGTCGAGAAGCTGGAGCAGAAGCTCGCACAGGCGAACGCGGGGCTGGAGTCGGTACAGGCGGCCGTGGCGGCGGCCGAGCGGCAGATGAACGCCTTCTCGGCCTCCGTGATGTCCAGGGACGGCTCGGTGGAGGCGACGGTGGGCGCGCAGGGCGAGCTGGCGGGCCTGAGGTTCCTGGACGGCAAGTACCGGACCATGTCCGCCTCGCAGCTGGCCGACGCCGTGCTCGACGCGGTCCAGGAGGCGCGTTCGCACCACGCCCGCGCGGTACGGGATCTCTTCGAGCCGCTCACTCGGCCGAGCGCGCTGATGCCGGAGCTGCCCGGCATGGAGATCGACTGGGACCGGATCGTCGGACCCGCGGCCGACGCGCTGCCCGGGGAGCCGGGGGTGCGGTCGGCGAACGACCGGCTGCGTGACGAGATCGACGAGGACGACGACACGTCCGACAGGGCATCGCGCCGCCGGTGAACGGTGTCATCGCGGCATTCCGAGCGACGGAGAAGACATGGCAGACGACGGTACCTTCGAGGTCGACTCCGGGCGCGTCACCGAGGGCGCTTCCGTCTTCGACGAGATCAGCTCGCTCGCCTGGGACATCCTGAACGACTTCAACGGCATGACGGGCGGCCCCCTCGACTGGACCGGCAACGACAAGATCGGACTGCAGATCCGCGGCAACTACGTGACGAACCAGGCCGCCACCGCGGCCTCGCTGTCGGGTATGGCCGAGTCTCTCGAGCTGACCGGTGAGGCGATCCTCTCGAACCTGGGGGACACACAGAACACACAGGCCGACAATGCCGACTGGATCAACCAGGAAGCGAACGATTACGAGGGTCGGCGAGGCTAGCTCGTGGCTATTATGCCGAATGAATGGCAGAGGGCCCTGTTCTTCATTCTCACGGGCGAGCTGTTCCCCGAAACGGACGACGACGAAACCAACCAGAAGGGCGTCAACTTTCTGGCCACCAAGGCGCGCGTCGTCGCCCTGAAGGCGAAGATACGCCAGGCCATCGACTTCGCCGGCGAGGCACTGCCCGGGGAAATCGGGACGCAGTTCATCGAGGCGATGAACGAGATACTGCCGTATCTCGACCAGTTCACCATCGGCATGGACGACGTGGCCGGCGGGCTGCGGAAGACGGCCATGGACGTCCGCGAGGCCAAGTGGGGGCTCATCGCCGAGCTGATCAGGCTGGCGGTGGAGATCGCCGTCCTCACCGCGCTGTCGTACTTCACCGGCGGCACCTCGGCCAGCGCGATCGCCATGCACAAAATGGTCGCCAGGGCCCGGATGCTGGTGATCCTGCTCCAGCTCGCCACGCGTGTGCATGTCCTTCCGACCCTCACGGAGGCGGTCGAGGAGGCGTTCTTCACCCTGATCGTCCGGCTGTCCCTGATGAAGTGGGGCCCGGAAGGACAACGGCCCGACCATGTCGACTGGGGGGCCGTCGCGTTCAGCTCGTTCTTCGGTGCGGTGGCCGGTCTGTTCGGGTCGATCTTCAGCGACATCGCGAGGAAGATCACCAACGGTATCGACAACATTTTCAACAACACGCTGAAGGACCCGCCGAAAAAGTGGGACACCGATTTCGACAGCTCCTACATCAACGGCCCCAACAACCACTGGGGCGACAGGGATGGCATCCCGGACGGCAGTCACAATAACGATATCGACGGGAATTACGGCGGCCTCCCGAACGGATCGGGCGGCAACAAGAACGGCAGCGGCAACAGCAACGGCGAATTCGTCGATCCCGAAGAATGGAGAATCAGGGATCAGCCCGGGCAGTTCCTCGCCAACGGTGGATCCGAGTACTTGGCCGAGTTGGCCGTCCTGGGCAACTCAGGCTGGACGACCTTCGTGGGTTCCGGAATCAGCGAAGGCGTCGAGGGGGGCCTGGAGGCGGGCATCTCGAACGTGATGGGCTCGCTGGGCAGGTACTTCGGGCACGACTACCTGAACCCCAACAAATTCAGGTCCAACGCGTTCCAGAGCGACAGCGGCAGTTCCGTGGGCACGAACACCTGGGACGGGAGCGGGGGCGGAGGCGGGGGCGGCAACCGCTCCGGCGGCTCGGGAGACGGGACCAACCGCTCCGAGACGCCCGACAGTCCAGAGGGCGGCTCCTCGTCCACGCCCGACCTGTCGAGCCTGGAGACGAACTTCGACACCGGAAACGTCAACGGGACCTCAGAGGGCCTGAACAGCAACGGCAGCTCTGGCAGCAACGGAACCCTCGGCAGCGGAACCTCCAACGGCGTCGAGGGGAACGTCGGAAGCCTCGACGGGAACGTGGGAAGCCTCACCGGGAACGTCGCCGGCTTCAACGGGAGTTCGAGTGGCCTGAACAGCAACGCCAACTCCAGCGGCGTCAACCGGAACTCCGTGGGCCTGAACGGCAACACCGAAGGCCTGAACTCGAGTTCCGGGAACCTGAACGGCGACCTCGACGTGGACACCCCCCTCGGCGACGCCACGAGCGGCACCCCGGTCACCCCGGTCACCCCGGTCACCTCGTCCTCGGCGGTCTCGGACGTCACCGGCTCTTCCGGGCAGGCGCAGGGCTTCGACACCGCGACGGGCAACCTCGCTGACCGTCCGTCCACGGTCAGCAGCGACACGCCGCTCACCTCCGTTCCCACGTCCTCCAACGGGTCGTCCCAGGGCCTGTCCACAGACACCGGCACCAACAACGGCGGCCGAAACGCGTACGGCGAAAATGACGTCGACGGTAGCGAGAGCGGCTATGACAGCGGCTACGAGAGCGACACGGAGAGCCTGACGAGCTCGGACGGCGACGCCACGACGCCGACTCCGGCTTCGCCCAAGGGGCTGTCCGGAGATTTCAGCACCGCCAGCGGTGATCGCAACGCGTACGGCGACGCTGACGCTGACGACAGCGGCTTCGAGAGCGACACGGACAGTCAGACGAGCACGGACCTCGACACAGACACCGATGCCGACACCGACGTACAGACTCACCAGAACCAGAACCAGAACCAGAACCAGAACGAGAGCCAGGGCCAGGACCTGAACGCGCCCCCGGCCGTGTCCCCGACCCCGGTGACCACGTCCTCCTCCACCACCACCCCGTCGGACGCGACCGGTCATCGCGCACAGAACTCACCCGCGGCCACCCCCGACGGCAACGCCAAGGGCAAGTCCCGCGAACCGGAGTTCCACGGGGACGTCGACATCGTGGGCGGCGAACACGGCGGCACCGTCCCTGACGTCGACATCGACATCGGCGCCGTACGTGACGAACACGCGGACGCGGTACGGGAGTTCGCGGACGCCGTCGACACCGTCAAGGAGCTTCGGCACCGTATCGAGACGGGCGTGGGGAGCAGCCACGACATCGCCGGCCTTGAAGCGGCCACTGCCGACGCCGAGCATGCCCGGGGGCAAGTCGCCGAGATCGAGAACCACTTGCGGGACCTGGGCGTGGATCCGAACGCCCAGGCACCGGACATCCGGTCCCCCGTCGTTCCGATGGTCCCCCGTGACGACGGCCAGCGTCAGTGGATCGCCCAGCAGGTGTCGCCCGGGGATCTGCCCACCGGCATGCCGGATCTCGACGTCGACGGCACCGTCGGTCTCGACGATCTGAGCGCGGCCGGGGTGAGCACTCCCGAGCTGCGGGCGCAGGCCCAGCTCGGGAGCGGTCAGCGACTCCCCTTGCACGGCAGCGGGTTGTCCCAGGTCGACCAGGCCAAGCTGCTGATGGTGCGGCCCGGATCGTGGCCGCAGGAGCTTGACGTCGTCGCCGCGAACGCGACACGGCGGGTGTGGCAGGAGTCGTACGACGACTTCGCGACGTCCGTGCCGGAGGACGCGACCGGGAACCCGGCCAAGGACCCGTCCCGTGCGTGGGACTCGGCCGTCGGGCTGGTGCTGCCGCTGGAGCTGCACCCCGTGCTCGCCGACTCCCGGCATGCCGGTGAGGAGTTCCGGGGCGCCGTACGGCAGGTCGCGGACGTACTGGTGACGGGGGGCGGGCGGGACGCGGCGATCGTGCTGGCCGACCGTATCCGGATGGACCTCGGCCTGCGTCCCCGCCTCCGTGGCGGCGCGCGCGGCACCGTGCCCTTCGGCTCGGAGGAGGACACTCAGGGGACCGAGTGGGTGGAGCTGACGGACCTCTCCCCCACGCCCGTACCGACCCCCACACCGGTCGTCACGGCAACCGATGCAACACCTGAGCCCAGGCCCCGCACCGAGTCCGCCCCCACCCCCGAGCCGCAGCCCGAGGTCCGGACCGACTCCGAGCCGGTGCCCCCGCCGCCCATTCCGACGATCACGGTCACACCGCCGGACGCCGAGACACCGGCGATACCCGTACCCGTACCCGTACCCGAAGCCGAACCGGAGCCCGAAACCGACTCCCAGCCAGAGCCGGAGCCCAAAACCGACCCCGAACCGGAACCCGAGCTCCGATCCGAGCCCGTGACCGAGCAGGTTCCGCCACCCCTGCGGCCCCCGCCGCCCATTCCGACGATCACGGTCACGTCGACGGACACCGATACGCCGGTGATACCCGAAGCCGACCTGGAGCCCGACCCGGAACCCGAGCCCCGGTCCGAGCCCGCGACCGAGCAGGTTCCGCCACCCCCGCCCCTGCGGCCCCCGCCGCCCATTCCGACGGTCACGGCCACGTCGACGGACGCCGATACGCCGGTGATCCCCGAAGCCGAACCGGAGCCCGACCCGGAGACCGAACCCCGAACCGACCCCGACCCCGACCCCGACCCGGAACCCGAGCCCCGGTCCGAGCCCGTGACCGAGCAGGCTCCGCCGCCCCCGCCGCCCATTCCGACGATCACGGTGACGCCGCCGGATGATGAGCCGGCCGACCATACGCCTTGGTACATGGAGTACGACGCGATGGGGCAGGCCATCGTGGCGGACTCGGTCAAGGACATGGCGTTCACTAGGCGTACGGCCTATCTGTGGGCCGGGCGGATCAGCCAGAGGCTGGTGCTGCCCGATCCCGGTCCGGGGGGTTCGTCGGACGGGCTGCGGTCCGGGATCAGGGACGCGATCGCGGATCTGCTGGTGACGAAGAAGCCGTCGGCGTGGGACGACCTGCTCGCGGTCGGCCGCACGCTGGTGGTGGACGGGCGGTTGGTGTGGCTGCGGCCGATGGTGCGCGGCCTGGCCTTCGTCCCGCCCGTCGAGGGCGACGGCGTCAATGAGTACCCGGTGGGTTTCGGCTCGACCCAGACCGGTGGCGAGACCTCGCACGAGACGATCCAGGGCTTCGACTCCCTGCTGTTCACCGCCCTGGACCTGGGCACCCGCGCGGCCGCGACGATCGCCGGTGTGGCCGCTCCGCAGCTGCTGTGGGGTTCGGCGAAGACGAAGGCGATCGGCTGGTCGCGTACGGTCCTGTCCGGCCGTAAGCCGTTCATCAATGACTTCAACCTGTTCACCGCGGGTCTGGAGATGCGGGTCTTCGTGGGCGGCGAGGAGGTGACGCCGCCCGGTCGCAGGGTCACGGTGCCCGAGCGGTTGCAGGTCAAGCTGCCGGGGCCGTATTCGTCGGCGAACGGCGACCGGCCCGATCCGGAGGCGCCGGTGGCGGTACGGCCGACGGTGCCGGGACGGCGGAACGACCCTTCGCAGGCACGGGAGTTGCTGAACGTCGTCAACATGACGCCGGTCATCGCCGGGCTGCACCGGAACCTGCTGGCGGCCGGGCTGCCGGCGCCGTCGGTGCGGAAGGTCATGGCGGGACTGGAGATGGAGTCCAGCAAGGGTTTCCTGAGCGAGCAGACTGCCCGGAACCGGTACAACTGGTGGTCGAGCGGGGACACGTCCAACAGTGTCGAGGTGCACGGGCCGCTGATGGGCAAGAAGTTCCGCGGCCATGTGCGGTTGAAGGCCGAGATCGACAGTCTCGCGTATGTGGGTGACTCGGATGTCGGTACGCGGGACGACATCGGGTCGGGTACCAACCGGACGTCCGTGAGCAAGGGTTCGTCGACCGGTGGCCTCGGCGGCGGCTACAACACGGCCGGGGTCGGCAACCTGAGCGCCGAACCGGCGGAGGACCCCGTCTCCGGCCATGTCACGGACTCCGGGGGCCACGGCGACGTCGAGGACTCGAAGGGCCACGAGAAGGTCACGGCGACGGGTCTGGTCCCGGCGTTCGGCGCCGCGGTCAGCAGCCATCGCAGCGGGGGCTACTCCCTGGACACCGGGCATCTGAGCCACACCGTGCTGAACATCCGCGGCGTTCAGTCCCGCTACCACACCGGGCTGCGGCTGACCGCGACGGTGGAGTCCAGCACGCACACCGTCGCCCCGGTGGTGGTGACCACGGACTCCGAACTGAGCGTGCCCCAGCGGGAGGCGGCCGACTTCGTCCACCGGACGGTCGGCCGGCAGTGGACCGCCGACCTGCGTCCGACGAACGGCGACACGACCGGCCGACAGCACAAGGTGTACACCCCGCCCCGCCCCCGGCAGGTGCGGAAACTGCCGATCCCGCGGCCCCCGTTGCGGCTGGGCATGGGGACGACCCAGAGACAGCTCGTGCCGCCGCCCGACCCGCGTGAGCCGCTCGCCCTGGCCTCACGGCGCGGCCTCGGATTCAGCATGCCGATCGCGCTGCCGGGCACCGAAGCCCTCCAGAGCGACCTCCGCGACGCCATCGGGCAACTCCACGACAACGCGGTCGGCGCCAAGAAAGCGACCAAGAGCGACTGGGCCACCGCCGACCGGGACCTGGCCATGTTCTACAGCCGCCCCGCCCTGGAGTCCGACCCGCACCAGGCACTCCTCGGCGTCCACCGGCGGATAGAGGTGGGCGGACGTACCTACAAGGTCTCGGCGAAGATGAAGTGGGGCCACCGCGTCGACGGGCCCAACCCGCTGACCGGACCGGTGAATTCGGACACCAACCCGACCGGCGACACCTATGAGATGAAGGTCAACGCCCGTGTGGTGAACGGCGCGACAGTCACCGGCGACCGGGGCCGGGCCACCAAGGGACACATCGCGTTCGGCGGCGGGGCGCTCATCGCGATTCAAGAGCATGAGCTGAACCTGGGTTCACTGCACCTCAGGATTCCCTCGATGCGCATCCAACTGGGCGCATTTCGCGGGGTGTTCCGTGCCTCGTGGAGCAGGACGGCGAAGTTCAAGAGCCTGTCGAAGGGATACCGGCGCACCGAGACGGGCGGGAAGGTCGACGAGCACCGGTACTCGATGACGGTGCAGTGGACCGTCACCCCGGAGACCGGCAAACCGTCGCACATCGGCGGAAATCTACCCATCGTCGCCCGCGTCGCCAACCCCCAGGAGCACGCGCCCAAGGACCCGATGACCCTGGACCAGGCCCGGCAGGCCGGTAGCGTCCAGGTCACCACGGCCCGGCCGCGGATCGAGCGGTCGCTGGACTTCGACACCGGCACCCACGGCCTCTACCCGGCCTTCCACCTGCTGCCGGAACTGGCACAGCTCGCCGCCCGCATGTACGCCAACGGCAACGGTCTCCCGCAGAGCTGGCTGCGGGATCCGTCCGGGTGGCCCGAGGAGATCCGGGACCTGGCACACCCGGTGGTCCTCGGCTCCCGCTTCGGGGACATGTCCGGCCGCTTCGGGCACGAGACCGAACTGCCCAAGGACGGCCGCCACAAGCAGGCCTTCCGGATCAAACTCCACACCCACGCCCCGACCGACCTCGGAAGCCGCGACGACGTCGAGGTCGAGCACTACCTGCAAGGAGCCGCGACCCAGGCGAAGGACAAGGACCGGGAGTTGGGGCTGGGGGTCGACGGCGTCGTCGGACCGCAGTTCCGGTTCGGCGCCGACGCCTCGCACGGCGAACACCACGGCCCCGGCGGCCGACTGACCTTCATGGGCCACGGCGAGACGGGCATGACCCGCACCAGCGGCAACTCGGAGCTGGACGGACGCATCGACATCACCCGGGCGACCTACGGCGGACAGGTCCACACCCTGCGGACGACCCCGGTGTTCCAAGTCACCTACGTACGGTGGCGGGGCGACACGCTCGACGAGACGACCCGGTACCTCACAGCCCGCGAGGCGCTGGACCTGCTCGTCCCCGAGCGCCGGCTCGCCGACATCCAGCCCCCCGCCGACTCGACGCCGCATCCGGTTCCGGAGATCACGGTCACCCCACCGCAGGACGACGAGAACGAACAGGACAACCAGCAGGACACCGAGCAGGACACCGGGGAGAACACCGAGCAGGACACCGAGGAGGACGGCGGGCGGGATCAGCCCGACACCCGGGTTCCGCCGCATCGGACGTATCTCAGTCCCGACCTGATCACCGGCATCGGGCACGCGGAAGTCCTGCGCGCGGACGGTGTGCTGGACGAGATCACCGCCCGGCTGCGGCAGCAGAAGGTGCTCACGACGGAGAGCGGCCCGGAGGTCGCCGCACGCCCCAACCTGCTGATGCGGACGCTGCGTTCGTCGTTCTCCTCGGACGCGTTGCAGTCCGACACGCCCGCGCTGACCACGAACCAGGGCGTCAGCCGCTGGCTGCCGATCCCGGGGCCGTTCGGCAGCACCCGCTATCTGTGGGTGAAGGTGACCGCGACCCGGCTCGGTGCCGAGACCGCTCAGCGGTCGCGTGACGACATCAAGCTCACGCTGCGCGGCCAGGCGGAGCACGAGGAGGAGGAGAGCGAGACCTCGGGCCGGGAGAGCGGCGGCGGTATCGACGTCCGAGCCCGTGCGGGCACCGGTGGTTCGGTGCACGGCGGTGTGGAAGGCGGTGTCGACTACGTCAGTTCCCGGGCCCGGGTCGAGGCGGAGGCGAAGAAGAAGGTCAAGATCTTCCGGGCCAACCCGCGTGACGCGTCCGAGGAGTTCGAGCACGACATCACCTTCCGCGTCGAGACGGGCATCTCCACCGAACTCCCGGAAGCGCTGACCGTGCCCGCGCGGGCCCCCGGGAAGATCACCCGCCTCTACACCGGCGCCCCGGCCTCCGACCGGTCCGTCTTCCGCTGGTACGACGCCGGAGACGGCACCGAGGGCAACAGCCCGCTCGTAGAGGGCAGCACCATCAGGCTGCTGGTCCCCCGGCACCTGACGGTCGAGACCGACCAGCCCTCGGCCGACATCGACCTCGTCACACCGCGCGAGACAGACGTCACCTGGACACCGCCGCCCGAGGGCAGCCAAAGGCAACCGGTGACGTCCGCCCCCCGGCAGGCGCCGCCCCAGGCGTTGCTGGACGGGCTGCACCCCTGGTCGGTACCGGCGGCGGCGTCGATCGCGCGCTGGGCCGCCCTGACCGCCGTACGCCACCGCACCCCGCCGGACGTGACGGCGCCGCCGCACGTGTCCGGGCTCCACTCCACCACCCGGGCCGGGCTGCGCTACGACCACTCGACCGGCGCCAACATGCTGCGGCCTCGTATCGACGAACTGCTGAAGCACACGTACGAGGTTCAGGTCGGGAACGAGAAGGTCCTCGTCGGTCTGGACCTGGACAGTGCCGAGATGCTGGGCCCGGTGGACGGCACGGTGATCAAGCAGCGGACGTATGTCCAGGAGGACGAGGAGCCGAAGACCGAGTCCGAGCGGGCCAAGGGCTGGAACGTCTCGTTCGGGCCCGAGCTGGGCGGGGAGGTCGGCCACAACAGCGTGATCAACCGGACCCCGGTCACCGTCAAGAGCTGGGTGGACGGCGACAAGCGCTCGTCCGCGATGGGCGACACCGACGAACGCAACAAGGAAGGCCAACGGCCGTACCGCAACTACCGGTTCGACGTCTCAGTCGTCGTCACCGGTCCCTACGGCACGGTCCGGATGCAGGTCCCGGGCGGCCTCTACGGCATGCTCCCGATCGACCGGACCACCATCGGGCCCGACGACGGCCCCAGCCTGCTCGCCGGCGACCTGGAAACCCAAGTGGACCTCCTCAGGCCCACCACCACCCCGGCCATTCCGCCCGCGCCACCAGTGACCGTGCCCGTGCCCGTGCCGACGACATCGACGGACGAGGCGCCGCCCCTCGACATCGTCCCGGTGGTGGAACGTGACGAGGAGCAGCGTCGGTGGATCGCGGAGCAGGTGACGGAGCGCGATCTTCCGGACGATCTCTCCGGCCTCGGCATCTCCGACCCCGACGGCATATACGACGCCGACGATCCCGTCGACCAGGTCCGGACCGTGATGGCCGAGTCCGAGTCCGACACCTGGCCCAAGGCGCTCCACGCCGTCGCGGCCCGGGCGACCCGGCGGATCTGGGACCAGGCGTACGCGGACTTCGCGAGCGAGACGCCCGACGCCGACCCGGAAGCCACCCGGCAGGCCTGGGACATGGCCGTCCCTCTGGTCATGCCGCTGGAGTTGCACCCCGTGCTCGCCGACTCCCGTCATGCCGGGGGCGAGCTCCGGGGCGCTGTACGAGACGTCGCCGCTCTGCTGGTGGCGGGCGGGACGCGGAACGAGGCGCGGGCGCTCGCCGACCAGCGTCGGCAGGGCCTCGGCCTGCGCGGCAAGGGGCGCGGCGGCGGCGTACCGCGCACGATCACCGCCCCGGCGGGGTCGGCGGCGGAGTCGTCCCACGCACCGCCGCCGACGCCCGTCTCCGCCCCGCCGCCCGGCGAAGGTACGAGGACGCCGGACACCGCTCGGGATCCGTTCGGGCAGCGGCTGCCGATCGGCCGTGCGGTCACTCTCGACGGTCCGCGGAGCGGCGGCCTCACCGAGGTGCCCGCGGCGGAAGCGCCGCCATCCCCCTCCACGGGCAAGGGCAAGCAGCCGGAGCGGTGGTTCACCTACCGGCGCACGACTCCGTACGGCCAGGTGCCGGAGTACACGTACCAGGTCAGTACCGGGGGAGAGATCGACCTGCCCGCCGACGGCGACACCCCGACGGTGACGCTGCCGCCGGAGGGCTGGCTGCGGTTCGGCGACGACTTCGTCCAGATGCCGACGGCCGACGCGCCCGACGGCGCCTTCCTGCGCGGAGACAGCGGGTGGCTCGGCACCCTCGCCGACCCGGACGCGCTGCGGGACAGGATGAACGCGCCGGGGTCCGCGCCCGTGCCGTACACGCTCGTGGTGGACCCGGCGGGGACGCACATGTACCTGGTGCCGACCGGGGCGGACGAGACGGCCGGGGCTTCCGGGGATTCCGGGGATTCCGGGGCCGAGGGCGACAGCGCGGTCAGCATCCCGCTGGAGGGCACGGCACCGGACCGTACGCCCTGGTACCTGTCCCATGACGCGATGGGCCAGGCGATCGTGGCGGACTCGGTCAAGGACCTGAAGTTCACGAGGCCGTGGGCCGACCTGTGGGCGGAGCAGATCAGCCAGGGGCTGGTGCTGCCCGATCCGGGGCCGGGGCGTTCGTCGGACGGGCTGCGGGCCGGGATCCGGGACGCGATCGCGGATCTGCTGGTGACGAAGAAGGCGAGCGACTGGGACGACGTGCTCTCGGTCGGGCGCACGGTGGTGGTGGACGGGCGGCTGGTGTGGCTACGGCCGATGCTGCGCGATCTGACGTTCGTCCCGCCCGTCGAGGGCGACGGTGTCAAGGACTACCCGGTGGGTTTCGGTTCGACGCAGACCGGTGGCGAGACGTCGAAGGAGACCATCCAGGGCTTCTCGACGTTGCTGTTCACCGGCCTGAACCTGGGTGCGAAAGTGGCCGCGACGGTCGCCGGGGTGGCCGCGCCACAGGTGGACATCAGCTCCGCGAAGACGAAGGCGAGTGGCTGGGCGCGTACGGTCCTGTCCGGCCGTAAGCCGTTCATCAATGAGTTCAACGACTTCACCGCGGGTCTGGAGATGCGGGTCTTCGTGGGCGGCGAGGAGGTGACGCCGCCCGGCAGCAGGGTTACGGTGCCCGACCGGTTGCCGGTGCGGTTGCCGGGGCCGTACTCGTCGGCGGACGGGCATCGGCCCGATCCGGATGTGCCGGTGGCGGTACGGCCGACGGTGCCGGGACGGCGGAACGACCCTTCGCAGGCACGGGAGTTGCTGCACGCGGTCAACATGACGCCGGTGATCGCCGGGCTGCACCGGAACCTGCTGGCGGCCGGGCTGCCGGCGCCGTCGGTGCGCAAGGTGATGCGGGGGTGGGGGATGGACTCCGCTCCCGGCTTCCTGAGTGAGCTGACGGCCCGGAACCGCTACAACTGGTGGTCGAGCGGGGACACTTCGGACAGCACCGAGGTGCACGGGTCGCTGATGGGCAAGAAGTTCCGTGGCCATGTGCGGTTGAAGGCCGAGATCGACAGTCTTCAGTACCTCGGCGACAGCAGCATCGGTACGCGGGACGACATCGGGTCGGGTTACAACCGGACGGCGGTGAGCAAGGGTTCGTCGACCGGTGGCCTCGGCGGCGGCTACAACACGGCCGGCGTCGGCAACCTGAGCGCCGAACCGGCGGAGGACCCCGTCTCCGGCCATGTCACGGACTCCGGGGGCCACGGCGACGTCGAGGACTCGAAGGGCCACGAGAAGGTCACGGCGACAGGTCTGGTCCCGGCGTTCGGCGCCGCGGTCAGCAGTCATCGCAGCGGCGGCTACTCCCTGGACACCGGGCATCTGAGCCACACCGTGCTGAACATCCGCGGTGACCAGTCCCGCTACCACACCGGGCTGCGGCTGACGGCGACCGTGGAGTCCAGCACCCACACCGTCGCCCCGGTGGACGTGACCACGGACTCCGAACTGAGCGTGCCCCAGCGGGAGGCGGCCGACTTCGTCCACCGGACGGTCGGCCGGCAGTGGACCGCCGACCTGCGTCCGACGAACGGCGACACGACCGGCCCACGGCACAAGGTGTACACCCCGCCCCGGGCCCGGCGGCTGAGGAGCCTGCCGAGCCGGCTGCGCCCGTTCCGGCTCGGCATGGGGACGACCCCGCGCGACCAGCTGTTCCCGCCCGACCCGCGCGAGCCACTCGCCCTGGCCTCGCGACGCGGCCTCGGATTCAGCATGCCGATCGCGCTGCCGGGCACCGAAGCCCTCCAGAGCGACCTCCGCGACGCCATCGGGCAACTCCACGACAACGCGGTCGGCGCCAAGAAGGCGACCAAGAGCGACTGGGCCACCGCCGACCGGGACCTGGCCATGTTCTACAGCCGCCCCGCCCTGGAGTCCGACCCGCACCAGGCCCTCCTCGGCGTCCACCGGCGGATAGAGGTGGGCGGACGTACCTACAAGGTCTCGGCGAAGGTGAAGTGGGGCCACCGCGTCGACGGGCCCAACCCGCTGACCGGACCGGTGAATTCGGACACCAACCCGACCGGCGACACGTACGAGATGAAGGTCAACGCCCGTGTGGTGAACGGCGCGACGGTCACCGGCGACCGGGGCCGGGCCACCAAGGGACACATCGCGTTCGGCGGCGGGGCGCTCATCGCGATTCAAGAGCATGAGCTGAACCTCGGTTCACTGCACCTCAAGATTCCCTCGATGCGCATCCAACTGGGCGCGTTGCGCGGCGTGTTCCGTGCCTCGTGGAGCAGGACGGCGAAGTTCAAGAGCCTGTCGAAGGGATACCGGCGCACCGAGACGGGCGGGAAGGTCGACGAGCACCGGTACTCGATGACAGTGTGGTGGACCGTCACCCCGGAGACCGGCAAGCCGTCGTACCTCGCCGGGAAACTGCCCGTCGTCGCCCGCGTCGCCAACCCTCAGGAGCACGCGCCCAAGGTCCCGATGAACCTGGACCAGGCCCGGCAGGCGGGCAACGTCCAGGTCACCATGGCCGAGCCGCGGATCGAGCGGTCGCTGGACTTCGACACCGGCACCCACGGCCTCTACCCGGCCTTCCACCTGCTGCCGGAACTGGCACAGCTCGCCGCCCGCATGTACGCCCAGGGGAACGGTCTCCCGGAGAGCTGGCTGCACGAACCCGAGAACTGGCCGGAGGAGATCCGGGACCTGGCACACCCGGTGGTCCTCAGCTCCCGCTTCGACGACCTGACCAGCCGCTTCGGGCACGAGACCGAACTGCCCAAGGACGGCCGCCACAAGCAGGCCTTCCGGATCAAACTCCACACCCACGCCCCGACCGACCTCGGAAGCCGCGACGACGTCGAGGTCGAGCACTACCTGCAAGGAGCCGCGACCCAGGCGAAGGACAAGGACCGGGAGTTGGGGCTGGGGGTCGACGGCGTCGTCGGACCGCAGTTCCGGTTCGGCGCCGACGCCTCGCACGGCGAACACCACGGCCCCGGCGGCCGACTGACGTTCATGGGCCACGGCGAGACGGGCATGACCCGCACCAGCGGCAACTCGGAGCTGGACGGGCGCATCGACATCACCCGGGCGACCTACGGCGGTCAGGTCCACACCCTGCGGACGACACCGGTGTTCCAGGTCACCTACGTACGGTGGCGGGGCGACGAGCTGACCGAGATGACCCGCTACCTCACCGCCGACGAGGCGCTGGACCTGCTCGTCCCCGAGCGTCGGCTCGCCGACATCCAGCCTCCGGGCAATCCGACGCCGCGTCCGGTTCCGGAGATCACGGTCACCGAGGCGCCGGAGGTGGTGGACCTGGAGGAGCCGCCCGTCCCGGACCCACAGCCGATCCCGTCGATCACGATCACGCCTCCCCCGGACGACGAGAACGAGAACGAAAACCAGCGGAACACCCCGCCGGATCAGCCCGACACCCGGGTTCCGTCCCATCGGACGTATCTCAGTCCCGACCTGATCGCCGGCATCGGGCACGCGGAAGTCCTGCGCGCGGACGGCGTGCTGGACGAGATCACCGCCCGGCTGCGGCAGCAGAAGGTGCTCACGACGGAGAGCGGCCCGGAGGTCGCCGCACGCCCCAACCTGCTGATGCGGACGCTGCGTTCATCGTTCTCCTCGGGCGCCTTGCATGCGGACACGCCCGCGCTGACCACGAACCAGGGGGTGAGTCGCTGGCTGCCGATCCCGGGGCCGTTCGGCAGCACCCGCTATCTGTGGGTGAAGGTCACCGCGACCCGGCTCGGTGCCGAGACCGCTCAGCGGTCCCGCGACGAGATCAAGCTCACGCTGCGCGGCGAGTCGGAGCACGAGACCGGGGAGAGCGAGACCTCGGGGCGGGAGAGCGGCGGCGGTATCGACGTCCGGGCCCGTGCGGGCACCGGCGGTTCGGTGCACGGCGGCGTGGAAGGCGGTGTCGACTACGTCAGTTCCCGGAGCAGGACCGACGAGGAGGCGAAGAAGACGGTCTCGATCTACCGGGCCAACCCGCGTGACGCGTCCGAGGAGTTCGAGCACGACATCACCTTCCGGGTCGAGACGGGCATCTCCACCGAACTCCCCGAGGTGTTGACCGTGCCCGCGCGGGCCCCCGGGAAGATCACCCGCCTCTACACCGGCGCCCCGGCCTCCGACCGGTCCGTCTTCCGCTGGTACGACGCCGGAGACGGCACCGAGGGCAACAGCCCGCTCGTAGAGGGCAGCACCATCAGGCTGCTGGTCCCCCGGCACCTGACGGTCGAGACCGACCAGCCCTCGGCCGACATCGACCTCGTCACACCGCGCGAGACAGACGTCACCTGGACACCGCCGCCCGAGGGCAGCCGAAGGCAACCGGTGACTCCCGTCCCCCGGCAGGCACTACCCCAGGCGCTGGTGGAGGGGCTGCACCCGTGGTCGGTACCGGCCGCCGCGTCGATCGCGCGCTGGGCCGCCCTCACCGCCGTACGCCACCGCACCCCGCCGAACGTGACGGCGCCACCGCATGTGTCCGGACTCCACTCCACCACCCGGGCCGGGCTGCGCTACGACCACTCAACCGGCGCCAACATGCTGCGGCCGAACATCGAGGATCTGCTGAAGCACGAGTACAAGGTGCAGGTCGGCAACGAGGAGGTCCTCGTCGGTCTGGACCTGGACCGCGCCGAGATCCTGGGCCCGCCGGTCGGCACGGTGATCAAGCAGCGGAGGTATGCCCAGGAGGACGAGGAGCCCAAGCACGAGTCCGAGCGGGCCAAGGGCTGGAACGTCTCGTTCGGGCCCGAGCTGGGCGGGGAGGTCGGCCATGACACCCTGATCAACCGGACGCCGGTCACCGTCAAGAGCTGGGTGGACGGCGACAAGCGCTCGTCCGCGATGGGCGACACCGACGAACGCAACAAGGAAGGCCAACGGCCGTACCGTAACTACCGGTTCGACGTCTCAGTCGTCGTCACCGGTCCCTACGGCACGGTCCGGATGCAGGTCCCGGGCGGCCTCTACGGCATGCTGCCGGTCGACCCGGGCACCGGGCGGCTCGCCGACGGCCTGGAAGGCAAGATCCTGGTGCGCAGCCTCCTCGCGCCGCCCTCCCTGGTACCGCCCACGGCAGAGCCCGGCTCCGGCCCCCGGTTCCCGGTGGTGACGACAGCCCCGGTGGTCCCGGTCGTCCCGGTGGTGACGACGGAGGAGTCGCCGGTCGTCGACATCATCCCGGCCCGTGAGACCCGTGAGACCCGTGAGACCCGGGGGATCTGGGACCAGGCGTACGCGGACTTCGCGAGCGGGACGCCCGACACCGACCCGGAAGCCACCCGACGGGCCTGGGACGACGCGGTCGGCATGGTCATGCCGTCGACGTCGCAGTCGCACCCCGTGCTCGCCGACTCCCGGTATGCCGGGGAAGGTTTCCGCGATGCCGTACGGGAGGTCGCCGATCTGCTCGTGGCGGACGGGAAGCGGGATTACACGCAGGCGCTCGCCGACCAGCTTCGACAGGACCTCGGCCTGCCGCCCCGAGAGCCCGGCGACGCGTTCGGGACGACGACGGACACCACCCCGGACCCGTTCGCGCGGCAGTGGCCGATCGGCCACCGGCTGACCGTCGGGGGTCCGCGTCGCGGCGGCCGGACCGAGGTGCCCGCACGGGAGGCGCCCGCGTCCCCGTCCAGAGGCAAGGGCAAGCAGCCGGAGCGGTGGTTCACCTACCGGCGCCCGGGAGTCGACGGCCGGTACGAGGTCAACAGCGGCGGAGAGATCGAGCTGCCCTCCGGCGACGGCACTCCGCCCCGGACCCTGTCACCGGACGGCTGGCTGCGGTACGGCGACGACTTCGTCCACGCGCCGACGCCCGACGCGCCCGACGGCGCCTTCCTGCGCGGGGACAGCGGCTGGCTCGGCACCCTCGCCGACCCGGACGGGCAGTGGTACCGGATGGCCTCGCTGGACCCCGCACCCGTGCCGCACACACTCGTCGTGGACCCGGCGGGGACGCACATGTACCTGGTGCCGGACGAGACGGCCGGGGCGGACAGCGACCCCGCCGTCCGTATCCCGCTGCCGGACACGACGGGCGACGTACGGATCGTGCCGTCGCCGGAAGCGGACCCGCCCGCCCCGCCGCCCGCGCCTCGCGTCCCCACGGCCTCCGCTTCCCTTTCGGGGACGGAGTCGAGCGACACCGCCGTAGAGGAGGACATACCGTTGCCCGCGCCGCCGGCTCCGGGCCAGGGGGCGCGGGTGCCTCAGATACTGCGTGACGTGTTCGGGTCAGCGGTGGCGAACATCCCGGCCAACCACCCGGAGCGGTACGACGTGATGCTGCGCGGGCTGGCGGCGCTGGCGTACGCGCGGGGGAACCGTCCGATCGACAGCCCCCGGGAGATGAAGCGGATCACGCGGCGGATTCTGCACCTGCGTGGTTCGGTGGAGATGACGCGTGCGCTGTATTTCGACGCGCTGTCGGTGGCGGCGGAGGCGTACCAGGCCGGGCGTGCGCACAGTCTGCACGCGGTGGCGGCGTACCAGTTGCACCGGGCGGGGGCGCTGGGGGACGCGAGTGCGATGACCGGCTGGCACGGCTCGTTCCTGGGACGGAACTGGACCGGGCAGGCTCTGGACCTGCTGGTGGACCTCGTGGGGCGGGAGGAGCGGCGCGGTCTGGAGTGGTCGCCGCCGCCCTGGCAGGGCTCGCCGTACGTGGTGGTGGCGGAGCCCGGTGACCCGGGCATGGTCGTGGTGCGCGACGGGGACGGCAACCCGGTCGAGGTGCCGTACGAGGAGCTGGCGGAGCTGGTGGCGTACGACCCCCTGCGGCCGCCGGGTGCTCCGGTGGTGCTGCTGGTGCAGGACGCGGGCGCGGGCATGAGGACGTTGCCCAGTCTGGTGGCCGACCGCATCGGGGGGCGGGTCTGGTCCATGTACGGCAGTCTCCGGTTGCAGCCTTCGGCCGACCCGCCCTGGCGGCGCGTGGCCTTCGCGGAGTCGGATCCCCCGGGGGCGTACCCGGTGGGGGCGTGGGTTCCGAGTCGGCCGGGGCAGGTTCCGGGTGGTTCGCGGGGTGTGGTGAAGGCGTCGGACGGTTCGAGGTTCTCGGATGACGACGTGGAGATGTTCGCGTTGACCACGCCCGACAGGCAGCGGCTGACCGGGCTGGTGCTGATGGACGCCCCGGAAATGGCTCTCCGAGAGGACGATCTGCAGAATGTGTCGCAGATCCGGCACTACGTCGACCAGAGCGAGTACCTGCCGGGGATCTCCACCGCCAGAACGGGTCCCCTCCTGCCGCTGCCGAGGAGCCTGACCGACGCGATCGTCATCCTGGCGCACGGCAGAGAGGGGAGCGCGAGCCTGCCCCGGCGGAGCACGGGGCAGAACCACACGGTGCCGGACGACGAGATGGCAGCGTTCCTGGAGCGCCAGATCGCCCTGTTGTCCGCTCCGGCGGACTGGCCGGTGTGGGCGGTGTCATGTCAGCTGGGGAGGCTGCCGGCGAATACCGATCCGCTGGAGCGGGTGCCGGGCGCGTCGGTCGTGGCGACCTGGAACGCGCGGACGGTGTTCACCTCGGACGCGAACCAGAATGTGACCGGGGACACGAATCCGCCGTATCTGACCAAGATAGATGATCCGGACAACCCGGTGTTCCACTATCTGGCGTTCCCCCCGGAGCCGGGCCCGGACGCCTTGTCGGCGTGGGCGGACGACGCGGGGCTGCCACCGAACCTGGAGGACCGGACGACGCGGGTCCTGCGGTGGATACGGGCGATGCGGCAGCTCCACGGCGTCGACATCGACACCAATCCCGCGCTGGACCCGGAGTTCCGGGTGCTGCTCCTGGGCTTCGGGGCGCTGGAGCGGCAGGCGGTGGAGCGCAATATGGGACCGTTGACGTGGGCGGAGCTGGCACGGGTCGCGGCGGCCTTCGCCGCGCCGGCGGGCTGGGCCACGGAGCTGAGCCCGGCTCTGCTGGGCCAGTTGCTGGCGGCGTACCGGGCCATGGAGCAGCCGGTGTACTCGGCTCCGCCGGCTCCGGGTTCGGGGGCTGCGGCCTCGGTGGCTGCGATGTCCGAGGCTCCGGTGTCCGAGGCTGCGGTGTCCGAAGGGCTGCCTCAGCCTGGTCCGGTGGGCGGCCGGATGCTGCCGCGCGCGGTGGTGACCGGTGAAGTGGCCGGTCCGGTGCAAGAGTTCGAGTCGCGGCTGGTGGGGATGGGGCGGGAGGACCGGTTCCGGGCGGTGTCGCTGCTGTCGCCCGAGCAGCGGCGGGACCTGGTGTCGGATCCGGTGTCGGTGGAGGGGCTGCGGCGGGGCCTGTCCGCGGAGGAGTTCGCCGAGACGGCGGCTCAGTTGATGGTCGTCGTACAGGACGGTCCCGGTGCGCCGATGCCGGATCAGCCGGTGTCGGCGAGGGAGGCGGCGCGGGCGCGGATCGCGCGGATGCTCGTCGATCCGGGGGTGGCCGCCTCGCTGCTGAAGAGCGGTATGCGGGTCGTGGTGGTGCCCAAGGACGTGGCGATGACCGCGCTGAGCGCGTTCCGGCATCTCACGGGGAAGCCGATCGCCAAGGGGTACGCGCGTACCTGGGACACCCAGCGGGGCAGCAGCGGCAGGCGGGCCATCACGGTGCCGGAGGAGAACCTCCTCGGTGAGGACACGAGTGTGCCGGACGCGCACGCTTACGAGGACGGCTACTCCACGACCGATCACGAGGTCGCGCACGCGATCCACCTGTACGTGCTCGACGATGCCGACCGGAAGGTCATCAGGGATTCCTACCTGGCCAAGCTGAACCCGCCGCCGGGCGTCGATCCGCTCGACGTGGAGTGGCCGGACGGCATACGGCGGAACCTGGCCGGCAAGGCGACCAACAACTACTCCTCGATGAACGAGTACGAGTACTTCGCGCAGGCGGTGAACGCGTACCTGGGGTCGAACGCCGGGACGGACGAGTACACCGGCCGGCCTCGGAACAACGAGGCGGCCTGGGTACGGACGCACGAGCCGGCCCTGCTGCCGATCCTGGAGCGGCTGTTCGGCACGGATCCGCAGGAGGCGGGTCCGGCGAACCCGGTGGAGCAGACCCAGGCGGAGCACGAACTCTGGGCGGGCTTCCGCGCGTTCTGGGACGAGGTCGAGGGGAGGTACCGGCCACAGCCGCACACCCTGGCCCCGGTGGGCCCGATCGCACCGGTGGGCCCGATCGCACCGGTGGGCCCGGTCGCCCCGGTGGAGTCCAGTGCCCTGTCCGGCGAGGAGGACGGCGAGGAGTCCGGCGAGGAGGACGTGCCCCTGCCCGCGCCGCCCCCACCGGCCCCGACCCCGACCACGCCCCCCGCCCCGGCCCCCGCCGACAGGCTCTCCGTGACCGCCGCCGTACCGGTGCCGGCGCCGGCCCGTCCCTACATCGACTTCCTCAACGCGCGCAAGGAACTCGACCGGGACCAGCTCCCGAAGATCGACGCTCTGGCGAAGGCGCTCGTGGCCGACGGGCTGCGCGACCTCGCCGCCGGGCTCGGCGTCCCCCCGGTCACCGTCACCGGCTACGGCAACGGTCCCCGGTTCGCCATCGGTTCCGGCACGGTCCAGCAGGCGCGGGAGACCGGTCTGGACCGGGCGAAGGCCGTGGTGCACGCGTTGCGCACCGCGATAGCCCGGGAACTGGCCGCGTCGGGACCGGCGTTGGCCGCGGCGCGGGCGCGCCGGGGCAGGGAGATCGACGTGGACGACTTCCCGATCTTCACGCTCAGCGGGGGCCGCGGCGTCCCGACGGGCGGCCCGACGGCCGGGCGGCCCGAGCGACGCCGGGCGGTGATCGATATCGAGCGGTCGCGGCTGTCAGGCGCGGTCGACACGCTGGAGCGGCTGTTCCCGAAGCTGGCGCTCGTCGATCCCCAGCCGGACTCCCAGAGCCTCGAAGAGATCGCGGACCTGGTGCCACTCCACCCCCACTTCGACCCGACCGCCGTCTCCCCCGGCACCGGCACCGGCACCGACAGCGACACCGACAGCGGCGGCGACACCGACGCCGGCACCTACGTCCTACCGGACGAGCTGCGCGCCCTGTACGACCTCGTGATCGCCGCGACTGCCGCCGGGCAGGCCACCAGCGTGGCGGCCCTGACGGCCTTCCACCTGAGCCGGCAGGGCCTGTTCGGGGACGACACCCTGTTCACCGCGCCGGACGGCACTCCCCAGGGCGGCCGTAACTGGACGGGCAGTACGACGCGCGGCGGCGTCGACCTCTCCTCGTACGACGTGGTGTACGCGGCGAACCGCGCCGCCCCGCACCAGCCGGTCCGCGCGCCCTGGACGGAGCCCGCCGGCTCCCCCGACCCGTTCACGTTCGCCACCGCGGACGGCGACCACAAGAGGGTCGAACTGGCGCTGCCCGACGGCAGACGGTGGTGGGTTCCCCGGAGGGTGTTCGCCGAACTCGCCGGCATGGATCCCGCCCTGGCGAAAGCCGACCCCCGGGTGTCCGTCGTCCTGCCTTCGCCGAAGGCCGCCGACATGGGGCGGGAACTGCCCGCCATGGTCGCCTCGCGTACCGGACGGCCGGTGTGGGCACACACCGGCACCGTCGTCCTGGGCGCGGGTCCGGACCCCTCCCGCCGACGCGTCAAGGTGTTCGACAACCGTGACGCCAGGATGCCGCTGGGCAGCTGGATCGTGAGCGAGCCGGACGACTTCGACTGGAGCGACAGCGACTCGTCCGACGGTCCCGAGGACCTGGTGACGGCGCTCGACGGAACCCGGTTCTCCCTCCGCGACATCACGAGCGTCACCATGGCTCTCGACAGCCGGTCCGTCGGCGTGATGCTGATGGACCGCGTCGACCAGTGGCTGCGCGAGACGTCCGTCGCGGACGTGGTGACGTCCACCGAGTGGCATCCCACCGACGCCGTCACCCAGATGCGGATCGGCGCGCCCATCAGCGTGCCGTGGCGGGGGCGCAAGGTCTACATCGTGTGGATGCACACAGCGCCCGGCGTACCGCGCGTCCACGTTCCCGGCATCGCCCCCGGAAGCGTGCGGAGCGAGGACATCGCCTTGCACGTCCGCAGGCGGCCCAGT
This sequence comes from Streptomyces sp. GQFP, assembly GCF_021545335.1. Classification (GTDB taxonomy): domain Bacteria; phylum Actinomycetota; class Actinomycetes; order Streptomycetales; family Streptomycetaceae; genus Streptomyces. Next base: position 4,353,281 of record NZ_CP089312.1, read on the forward strand.
CTGAAGCGGCTCGACGCCCGTGTGCCGGTCGTGCTCATCAGCTGCTGGGGTTCCGCGCGGGCCAGCAGGGAGCCGTTCGCCTACGACAGCCCCACGCCCTTCGTCGCCGATCCGCTCGGGACGCCGTCCGTCGCCCAGAACTTCGTCAAGGTACTCCGGCGCGTCGTCTTCACCCCCAGCCGGACGCACTACTTCCAGAACCTCGGCGGCGGCGCCGCGCAGGGCATCTACACGTCCGCCCACGGGGACCAGGCCGACTGGGACGAGGTACGGCCGGAACCCGAGGACGCCGAACTGGACGCCCTCGCCGAGACCACCGGCCTCGGCGGCCTCGCGCTCGACGTGGAGGAGAGACGGGACACCACCCTGCGGCTGGTGCGCGCCCTGCGCATCGTCTACGGCGTCACCGTGGAGGACGACCGGAACGCCTACCGCGCGCTGCTGCGCGACCTCGCCGCCCTGGAGATCCTGCGACGGCAGGACCCGGCCCACACGGGCACCGAGGCGTTCACCCTGGACCTGCTGGAGCGGGTCACCTGGGCGCACACCGGACAGCACCCCCGACCCGGCACCCCCCTGCCCCCGTCCCTGGACCCGGCCGACGTGCGCGCCGCGCTCGGGGCGGCGCGTGCCGCCCTGGACGCCGACGGCCGGGCCACGCTGTCCGGGTTCGTCCCCCTGCCCGCCGTGGACCGGGCGCGGGAGCTGCTGGCCACGGGTGACCTGGACGCACGGGCCAGGGAGGTGCTGGGCATCCCGCCCGGCTGGAATGCCACCCCGGCTGACCGCCAGTGGCTGCTGTGGGCCACCGTCAGGGCCGTCGAGGCGGTGGAGAACCATCCCGACGCGGACGCACTCACGATGCGGGCGCTGCACCTGCCGGCGGGGACGGACCCCCGCGCGCCCGCGCACCAGGAGGCGTTGCTGTGGACGGCGGCCGCGGCGGCGGGGGTCGGCCGTGACGTCCACAACCCGGTCGCGCTCGCCGCCCACGACCTGGAACGGCACGGCGCGCTGAACCCCGCCAACCGCGTCTTCGCGGCGAACGGCCTCCCGATCGGGCGGAACTGGTCGCCGGGCACCCGCTCCGGCCTGCTCGACACCGGGCAGTACACCGTCGTCGACCCGCGGGGCGGGAGCGCCCAGCCGCCCTACGCGACTCCGTGGGCCGCCGGGCCCGATCTCGGCCAGCCGAACGTCCTGGTCCTCGTCCCGGGTACCGAGCCGGGCACGGTCGCCTGGCCGTGGCCCGACGGAACCACCCGGTCCGTGCCCTACGAGGAGATCGCCGAAGTGCTCCGACACGACCCGATCCTGCTGGCGATACCCCCCGACCAGGCGCGGATCGTCCCGGTGGGTCTCGGAGCGGCCACGCGAGCGTTCGGCAACGTCCTCGCGAGCCGTGACGCCGTCAACCGCGTGGTGATCTCGACCCGGCACCCGCTCGCCCTCCAGGTGGACGCGGCGACACACACGGCCAGCCTCGTGATGACCACCACGTCGTCCAACAGGAACGGGGACTGGAGTACGTCCCGCCCCAAGCGACTCGCGCAGCCGGCCGCCGTGCCCGCCGTGCCCGCCGTACCCGTGGGGACGTCCGCCGCCGTCTTGGACGACATCGAGCTGCCCCTGCGTCACCTCACTGATGACGGCGACTGGTTGCCGGGCGCCCTGGCGGACGGGCTGGCCACCCTGGCGCCCGGCCGCGCCCACGAAACCGGCCTGGGCGCCCTGCTCACCGGGCCGGACCCCGCCGGCGCGCTGCACCACTGGGTCGAGGCCCGGCTGGCCGCACCCGACGCGGCGGCGCGTGTCCCGCACCTCGACGCCGACGGCTGGGCCGGTGACCGCAGGCCGACCGTCCCTGAACTGGACGCCCTGGGCGTGCCGTTGAGGGGCGAGCAACGCGGGTACGGCGAGCTCGCGGGAGGGCTGTCTCCCGGGGAGCTCACGCTCTCCCTCGCCCAGCGGTACCGGCTGCTGCGACAGTGGGGCGACCGCGGCGCCACCGTCACGGAGATCGCCGCCACCCTGGCCGCGGCCGATCTCGGCATCCGCATCACGATCACCGAACCGGACGGCGGGGTACGGCACTTCGATGCCGCGCCAGTCGACGAACCGTTGGAGTCGCGACAGTGAGTTCCGCGTTGGAGGCATGGGAGGCACCCGAGGTGCCTGGGCCGCCCGATGTGCCCGAGGCATCCGAGGTGCCCGAGCCGCCTGAGCCTCCCGAGGAGATCGTGGAGGCCGCCCGGCTCGCCCCGGACCACTGGATCAGCGCGATCGATCCGGGCTGGCACGGTGAGGGCGTGCCGCCGGACTTCGCCGTGGTCGGCCGGTGGCGTTCCGGAGCCGGCGGGGAGATCGAGGGGTGGGAGGACAACGACGCCTACCGCCCCTCCCCCGAGACCCTCGGCTGGCCGGAACCCACGGACGCCGTCGACGCCGCCCTCCAACTGGCCGTCACCGGCTACGGACCGCCCGAGGACGTGGCCGACGCGCTGGCCGACGCGGAGGTCGCGGTGCTCACACTGCCCGACGGATCGCCGGTGACCGCCACGGCGACCGAAGGCACGCCGGTGGTCCCCGTCTTCACCTCCGACCTCCACCTCGGCCTCGTCGGCGGCTTCGCCTTCGCGCGCCGGACCGTGGCCGACGTACTGGCCCAACTGCCGCCCGGGCACCGGCTGTACGTCAATCCGCCCAGCCCCGCGGGCGCGGTCCTGGAACTCGGAACGCCGGGGGAGCCCGGATGAGCCCGCGTCGCCCGACGTTTACCGATTCGAGTTTCGAAAGCAACCAGCAGTAGTCCAAAGTTAGTTGAGCAACGAGTGTCATGTGTGCAATGTGTGTCAGGAGAGGGCGTAGGGGTGCGTGAAGTGAGTACGCCACGGGCGGAGACCGGATGAGCCGCTGGAACGGCCGTCCGGCCCGACGCCGTGCCGTCGCCGCGTCGTCGCGCACCGAAAGAGAGGAACAGGGCACAGCCCGGGTACTGGTCGAGGACCACGACGGACTGCTCCTGCTCCGCACGCCCACGGACGACACCCTGCACCCGGCCGACATCGCCGACCTCGCCCGCGTGCTGCGGGCCGAGGAAGGCGGCACCGTCACCATCGTCGCCGTCGCCGAGGGCGACGCGGCCGCGGCGCTCTGGCCCCGGCTGAGCGAGTCGCTCGACTCCCTGCGGGACACCGGCACCCGGTCGGTACGGCTGGTGATACCCGGCGCCGGACACGACCGCCCGGACCGGCCCGCCCTGGCCCGCCGGATCGCCGAGTCATGGAACCTGACGGTCGAGGCCCCCGACGGGCCGGTGCTCGTGGTGCCGGGCGGCTCGGTGTTCGTGCCGCCCGGGGACGGCGGCTGGTGGCGGTTCGCCCCGGGGCAGGAGCCCGAGGTGCTCGGGCCGCGAGCCCCCGCCCCCGACTGGCAGGCCGCGGTACGCCGGGTGCCGGTCCGTACGGCGGACGGCTGCGTGGTGGACCAGATCCCCGCGGGCCTCCTGATCCGCCCGGCCGAGGCGTCCGCGCCCCGGCCCGGCGACCTGTTCCACGCCATACCGGTCGACCCAAGGCGTCCCGCCGTGGTCGTCGGCGTGCCGTGGGGCGAGGACGTCGTCGCGGCCGACGTCGCCGAACTCCTCGGCGCGCTGCCGGCCGCCGTCCGCCCCGGCGTCCGGCTCGCCCCCGGCGGGCGGCGGGACCTGCTGCCGCTGGGCCAGTCGGTGGCCGGTCTGCTGAACGCCGAGGTCGAAGTCACCACCGGGCTCCCGCTGTTCGCCGCCGACAGCCCCCTGGGCACGTACGGGGTACGGTCCGTGCTGGCCGGCCCGGACGGCGATCCGCGCTGGCTGCCCTTCGTGGACGCCGTGATGTGCCTGCCCCCGAGGCTGCCCGAGCCGGATGCGGCCGGAACCCCGGGGCCGGTTTCCGGGCCGGACGGCTCCTCCGCTCCCGTTCCCGCCCCCGCTCCCCGGCTGCTGCGCTGGTCCTCGCCGGTGCCGGACCCCGGCGGTGCGGACGACGGCGTGCTCCGCCTCTCCGACGAGTGGCAGGCCACCGTCACCAGGGCCGGGCTGTGGGTGGGCCCCCGTGACGGCACTCCGCTGCCGAGGAGCCTGAGCCCCGTGAGTATCGAGGGCCCCGTCGTCGAGGTCGGCCGCACCGGCGACCGCCTCGACGCCTCCCTCTGGCCCGTCCTTTCCCGCCTCCTCGACCGCCTCGCCCCCGACCTGCGCGCCCGCACCACTCTCCACGTGCACGCCACCCCGCCCGACGGCGGCCGTGCCCTGCGCGCCCTCGCGGCCGAACACGCCCTCCGTGTCATCCGCTTCGCGCCGCCCGCACGGACTCCGCGTGCGCTGCCCCGGGGCGCGACGGCGGTACGGGCGGGCGGTGCCGTGGGCGGCCCGGCCACTGTGGCCCTCCCGCACCCGATGGCGATGAGCAGCACCGCCGGAGACACCGCGGCAGCCGTCTCCGTACTGCCGCCGGGGACCGCTACCGCGCCTCCGGCCGCTCGCCCCGACCCGTCGCTGCCACGCCGGGCACCGGTCACGGCAGGCGGCGCGGCCGAGCCCGCCCCGGCGGCCCCGGGGCGCCCGGCCACTGTGTCCGGGCGCGACCCGGCCGGAGGACCGGGACCGTCGAGGCCAACGTTGTCACCTGGCGAGCCGCCCGCCGAGCCCACCACCGGTCTGGTCTCCGAGCCAGTCTCCGCGCCGGAGGCGTCCCGTCCCGAGCCGGTCTCCGGGTCGACCGCCGGACCGGTCTCCCCGGTGGCGGCAGCATCCGGGCTCATGGTTTCCGGGCCGACGTCCGCGCCGCAGGCGTCCCGTCCCGAGCCGACATCCGGGCAGGTCCCCAAGGCGACCGCCGAGCCGGTCTCCCCGGTGGCGGCTGCTGAGGCGACGGCATCCGGGCTCGCGGTTTCCGGGCCAGCGTCCGGGCCGACGTCCGGGCCGACGTCCGGGCCAGCGTCCGCGCCGCAGGCGTCCCGTCCCGAGCCGACATCCGGGCAGGTCCCCAAGGCGACCGCCGAGCCGGTCTCCCCGGTGGCGGCTGCTGAGGCGACGGCATCCGGGCTCACGGTTTCCGAGTCGGCGTCCGCGCCGACATCCGCGCCGCAGGCATCCCGTCCCGAGCCGACATCCGGGCCGGTCCCCAAGGCGACCGCCGAGCCGGTCTCCCCGGTGGCGGCTGCTGAGGCGACGGCATCCGGGCTCACGGTTTCCGAGTCGGCGTCCGCGCCGACATCCGCGCCGCAGGCATCCCGTCCCGAGCCGACATCCGCGCCGGTCCCCGAGCCGACCGCCGGTCCGGTCCGCGAGGCGGCATCCGGTCCGGTCTCCGCGCCGGAGGCGCCCCGTCCCGAGCCGGTCGCCACCGGCGTGTCTGCTGCCCCTGTCGCTCCCGCCGTTCCTGTCCCCGTCACACCTGCCCGCCCGGTGCCGACCTCCGGGGGCGCGGCGCCGCGGCCGTCGTCCCCGGTGGGCGAGGAGACCCCGCGGAAGCGGGACGACGGTCCTGTCGTCCCCGACCACTCCCCCGACCCCGCCCCCGATCCCGTCTCCGTCCACTCCCCCGCCCCCGCCCCCGCGGCCCGGCCCCCGGCAAAGGTGCCGGGCGGGTCCGGCGGCGGTCGGCCGCTGCCCGTCGTACCGGTGTCGCCTCGGCACCGCAGTACGGCCTCGGAGCGGGACTCCTTCCGGACGCTCGCGGAGCCGTTGTGGGAGCGGCACAGCGCGGCGGTGAACCGGGTGCTGGCGGGAATGCCCGCACTGCGGGGCGAGGAACAGGAGGCGGCCCGGATCGACCTGATCGCGCTGCGGATGTACCTCCGGGGCGGCGAAGCTCCGCTGAACCACGAGGAGTTGACGAGTTCGCTGCGGGCCGGCGCGAAGCACCTCGTGCCGTACGCCGGTTGCCTGGCCTCCGGGCTCGGGCGGCTGCCGTCGTATCGCGGAGTGGTCCTGCGCGGCCGGGGCGGCGCGGACGGGCACGGCGAGCTGCGGCCCGGGGCGGTGCTGCGGGATCCGGCGCCGTTGAGCGGGCTGCCGCTCAACCCGGCCGACAAGACCCGGATCGCGGGCGCGGGCTTCGCGATCTGGTCGATCACCGGCCGCCGCGTACGGCAACTGCTGGACAGCGGCGACGAGGTCGTGTTCCCCCCGGGCACCACCTTCAGGGTCCTCGGCGTGCGTACCGACGGCGCGGCCCCCCTGGTTCTGCTGCGCCAACTGCCCGAGTCGCACGCGGCTTCCGACGTCCTGGAGGGCGCGGACGAGACCGCGCTCGCGCGGTTGGACCATGCCCTGACAAACCGTATGTCGCCCGGCACGGGCGACTGGCCGGACCGCTGCGCCGGACCCGTCGGCGAACACTGACACCGCACCACCCCCCACCCCCACCCCCACCCCCCAGCGGAACCACCCCCACCTCGACAAGGAGCAGTGTTCATGCCACCTCAGCACGAACCCCCGGCCCACGGGACGCCGTCGTCCGTCGCCGTCCGCCGTGCGGTGGCCGTGCCCGCGCCGGGCGAAGACCCAGGCGCCGGCCTCGGCCCGCGCACCCCCGACTCCACCGCCCCGGTGCCGATACCGTCGTCCCCCGTGCCGGCCCCCGGGCGGCTCCGGGGGTGGCGTGCCCGGTCCGCCGCCGCGGAGGGGCAGGAGCCGGCATCCGCCGAGCGGCAGCAGGAGGAGCAACAGACGCGACAGCGGCCGGAGTCGGCATCCGCCGAGCCGGAACGCGAGGCAGGCGTCGGCACACTCCTCGCCGGGAACGGCGACGGCGCGAACGGTGCGGACGAAGCCGGTCCCGACGCCGCGCCGCCGGGACGGCCGCGCGGCCCCATGCTGGCCGCGGCCGGCATCGCGGGGGCGTTGCTGATCGCCGTACCGTTCCTGGTCCTCGCCCTGACCGGCGACGACGAGGACCGCACGGTCAGCACGGCACCCATCGGCGGTACGACGCTCGACCCCGGCATGTCCGACAACGACCTGCGCGCCGACTACACGGCCGAGTCCCCGACGCCCTCGGCATCGGCATCGGCGTCGGCATCCACATCGCCGAGCGCGTCCGCGTCCGCGCCCGCCGCCAAGTCCGCTGCGCCCACCACGGCGAAGGCGACGCCCCCGCCCGTCACCAAGAAGACGGTTGCCCCGGCTGCAACGTCGGTCGTGCAGGAGGGGGTGAAGTTCACGCCCAGCCCCCGGCAACTGGCCAACGCCGCCTCGAACCGGTCGAGTGTTCTGCTGAAGAACGCCGCGACCGGCCAGTGCATCGACATCCCCGGCGGCGGACAGGGCAAGGTCGACGGCGCGGTGAACCAGCACCCCGCCTGCTCCCGCACCGACAACATGCTCTGGGACCTTGCGGTGGCCGACTCGGACGGCGGGCCGGGGGGAGCGAGCCTGTTCGTCGTCAGGAGCAGCACGGACGGGCTGTGCGTGAACCTGCCCTACAACGGCACCGTCAAGTCCGGGACGTTGGTCCGCGAGGGCCTCTGCAACACCACGACCGCGGACAACCAGCTCTGGTATCTGGATCCCCGGCCGAACAGCACCTACTGGATCCGCAACCTCGTCAGCAACCTGTGCCTGAGCGTGAGAGGCGGCTCGTCCGGCGGAAAGAACGCCTCGATCTCGGTGACGACCTGCGGCGACACAGCGACCTCCGCACAGCGCTGGTCCATCTCCTGACCCCTCCCCCTGATCCCTCCCCCCCCCTGATCCCTCTTCGGGACAAGCAGACAGCGTGTGGGTCGCTCCACAGCCCGACACGGCCTGCTCCAGCCGTAGAACGTGATCTTGGGGGGCGAGTGGGACGGCGACGTCGCCCAGGGAGCCGTCGGCGACCCAGGCGACGAGCCCTGGCGGCACCCGCCTCGGTGCCGTCGACGCATGAGGCTGTAGCCATGCCGGAGGCTGCCTGCAAGTGCCGTCAGGGTCAGGAGAGTTGGCACCCGAAGAGGTTGATGAGTCACGGGTGGCCGATACGTCAGAACCCTTTGCTCCACCGGGCGACAGCCGGGTGGACCTCGATCACGTTCGCCGTGTGGCCGACCTGCCGGACCGTGTCGGACAGACTGGCGGGCCGAGCCCGGGCCGAAAACCGTACGCGAGCGAAGAAGCGCCTGTCCGACGTCGACGGGGGCGAGCATGGGCCGGTCATGGGCGGTCACGGCCCGGGGTGTTCCGGAGCTCCCGGGGCCCAAGTCGCCCAACGTGCAATTGCTACGCGTGTAGAGACAACTCGCACTCCCGCACTGTAGATTGACATTTTGTTGAGCCCGCGCGGTGCTCGGCCGTACGCCCTTTCCTTCGTAGTCGCGCACACCTCAGTGCGGCCATGCCGTGATGCCCAAGGCGTGTGTGCCACCCGCATGTTGGCCGAGGACGCCCAACATGCGCAGACCCGCGCCGGGACAGCCTTCCCCCTTCGTTCTGGCGCTCAAGGAGTTCGCATGCGCTTGAGTACGTCGATCACTGCCGTAACCGCCATGAGCATGGTCATGGGTATCGCACTGGCCCAAGGTGCCGCTCACGCCGACTCCCCTGCCCTGTCCTCACCGGTCTCATCCGCCCTGCCGCACGACTGCTCCGACCTCGTGCGCATACGGGCCTTCTCCGACGACCTCGACAAGAAGACGCTGGACGGCGTCTACGTGGGCAACCTGTCCGCCCTCGCCGTCGACCGCGCCGGCCATATCAGCGCCGTGTCCGACGAGTCGTACCTCTACTCGCTCGACGTACGGGAAAAGGCCGGCACGTTGAGCGCCGAGGCGATGTCGGTGGCCCCTTTGACCGACCTGAACGGCGCGGCACCGGACTCCGAGGGACTGGCCGTCGACCTGGACGGCACCCGGCTGATCAGCTCCGAGACCGAGCCCTCCGTCACCCGCTACGACCGCGACGGCACGGCGGTCGAGGCGCTGCCGGTACCGGCCGCCCTCGCCGTCACCCCGGCGGGACGGGCCGTGAGCAACCAGACCTTCGAGGGACTGACGCTCCAGCCCGGCGGACGCACGCTCGTCGCTTCCATGGAGGGCGCGCTCTCCGGCGACGAGACCGGCGTGGTGCGGCTGCAGACCTGGCAGCGCGCCGGCGTCGGCAAGCCTTTCAAGACCGGTGCCCAGTACGGCTACCAGGCCGACCAGGGCCTGGGAGTCGTCGAGCTCGCCCCGGCCGGAGACGGCCGACTGCTCGTCCTCGAACGCGGCTTCACCGCCGGTGTCGGCAACACCGTCCGCCTCTACCTGGCCGACCCACGCCGGGCCGACAACGTGAGCGGAACCGCGACCCTGACCTCCGACGGCCCGGCCCGCCTGGCCCCCAAGACCCTGCTGGCCGACCTCGCCGACTGCCCGACCCTGGGCGCCACAGCCGAACAGCCCCAGCCCAACCCCCTGCTGGACAACATCGAAGGACTCACCGTGACCGGCCACACGGCCGCCGGTCGCCTGAAAATCCTGCTCGTCAGCGACGACAACGAGCGCGACACCCAGATCACCCGCCTGTACTCCCTCGACGTCGCGCTACCGCACTGAGCAACCCGGCAGCCGCCCGGGGGCGTTCCCACCCCCGGGCGGCCACGACGAGGAACACCGCCACCGCATCGTGACCGACGCCGACCGGCAGGACCGTGCACGGACACCGGCCGCGCTTGGCAAGGTCATACCCCGCTTGGTGATCACAGAGGATCTGCACCCAGCAAGGCGATCCACCGCCTGCCCCTGACGGGCGGCGACGCCGCAGAATCACCCCATCCGATAACAAGAGTTTTGTTAATAGAGCCTCCATCGCAACCACCCCGCCCCCACTCCCGCCCCCGGCGAAGGCACCATCGCCGCCCTCAAGGCACGCACCGGCAAACGAGGCATGTCCGCCTACGTCGAAGCCCTCATCCAGCGCCAACTGGAACGCGACCGGCTGCGCCGCGAACTCATCGAGGACGCCGAAGCCGAGCACGGCCCGGTCGACCAGGCTGCGGTCGATGCCAAGCGAGCGCTCCTGCGCGGCGACACGGCAGGCTCGGCGGACGCCGCGTGAGCGGCACCCTTGTCCTGGACTACGAAGGTCTGTCCAAGCTCGTACGCCGCGCACCCGAACTCACCGAGTGGCTCGCCGCCGCCGAGGCCGAGGACATCCGCGTCGTCACCAGCTCCGTACCAGCTCCGTCACCCTCGTAGAAGCCCGCGACCCCAAGACCAACCAGGCCCGCTTCGACCACGCCGTCTCCCGCGTCAACATCGTCCCGCCCGCCGAAGCCATCGCCCGCCACGCGAGCAAACTCCTCGCCGCAGCCGGCCTGCACGGCCTGCACGGCCTGCACGGCCACAAATACACCCTCGACGCCATCGTCGCCGCCAAGCAAGATCTGACACAGTACGAGGCCAGGGCAGCCGCAACCTCCGACTCGCTACCGCTCAGCGCAACTATGTCCAACCCAATGGGGCACCCACTGTCAGTGCGCTGAAGTACGCTGTCTTTCGCACGGTCCGGACCGCCGGTAGTACCGGGGGCACCAGCCGCAGCTCACACACACTTCCCCGTCCGGGAGCGCGGCAGCACCGCGCTCACCAGCGGAATCTCCTCCTTCGCATGCGCCCCGCAAGGTTGCGCACCCAACGCGTCCCCGGAGCCTCTCGCATGGCCACTGAGCCCGAACTCACGCCCGTAGTCGACTTCCTGTGCGAGCACAGCCCCAGCAAGAGCCGCGTCATGGCCTTGATCGGTCCGTACCACGGCTCTCGATCTCTCACTGGAGTGTTGACCTGTAAGGACAAGCACCACGCGTACCAAGCGGTCCAGCTACTGCGCCGAGCGCTGGCCGCCCGCGACGCCGCCGTCGTAGCGGAAGACCTGCGTGCTCTTGCCTCGGCGCTACCCGATGCCCCCGCCGGCTCGCTGCGCACGGCTACGGCCCACGCAGCGTCAGGAGCATGGCCCGCCCCCGTAGGCACGACGTTCTGCCCGCCCGGCGAAAACCCTGAGGAGGACGAGGAGACGCAAGACGACGAGGCCTCCGCCGCGTCAGAGTCAGGAACGCCCCATGGAGCTCGTCTGAAGGATCTGCCAGGCAAGGTCGTACGCATCACCCACCTGCGCGAGTTCCACATCACCGACGAGGACGCACTCATACGCGCGGCGATGGATGCGGATTGGGATCCGTTGCCCGCGTCCGAGTTGGCCGAGGACGACCCGCGCGATCTGATCGGCGCCGTGATGACCCTGACCGAGAGCGGTGGTTGGATCACTGGCGCGGACACCCTGGAAGACCAGAGCGAGGCTGGACTGCTACGCGCCGAAGACGGCGATGAACTCACCGACTGGAGCCCGGTCCCGGTAACAACCCACTTCCACCACGGGTGGCTGCTGCGCCGGCCGGCCTCCAACACGCCAACCGAGGAAGAGCCGCCCGACCTGGTCGCGTTGTTCCCGGTCAAGGAGTGTTCCTGCGAAGACGAGGACTGCGAGGACTGCGGCTGGCAGCTCACCCCACGCACCGCCGACCTGCTCCTGACCGCGTTGAGCGTGCTGGCCGACCAGGCCTACGACGCCGCCGACGACCTGCGCGATCAGCCCGTGACCAAGCAACGACCCGGCGACTGGGAGCTGTTCACCCGCCTGCCCTCCCTCACCTGGTCCGCCGACCGGAACTGGCGCCGACGCATGGCACGAGCCTTCGACGACCTGACCGACGACCTGGAGCACGGGCGGTGGCCCCAACCGTCATGCACGGCAGAGGAGATGGCGTTGCATCTGGCGATCGAGGACGCGCCGAGCTACCTGGACGACATCGACATGCGCGACACCGCGCACGGCACATTGCCCGAACACCGCGACGACTACGACTGGGACGCCTGCTCCGACCTGTTCTTCCAGGACGGTGACGTTCTCATGCTCTTCGACGCACGCCTCGACGGCATCGAGGACCCGGACGGCGACGTGAATCAGCGGCTGGGCATGGGAGACCTGCGCGCGGCAGCGTGGTTCGAGCCGTTCGGATACCCACCCGCCCGGGACCCCAAGCGGGGCTTCCGACGCTGACCCGGGCTCCCGTGGCCGCTGCTTCGCCGACTGTCGGCGGAGCAGCGGCCGTCATGTTCTGCCGCTCGCTCGACCCCTCGGCGGCATGGACGGCGCGTCTTCAACCGGGCGCTCAGAGGCCCGCACGGGCCATGCGGACCAGCGGCTCGCGGCGCGGACAGTGCCTCCCGTCCTCGCGGCGCGGACAGTGCCTCCCGTCCTCGCGGCGCGGGCAGTTCCTCCCGTCCTCGCGGCGCGGTCGGAACCGCCCTATCCGCCGCCGCGGAACGGGAGCCTTGGACGACAGCCCTCTTCGGCCAGCCAGGCGCGGGCCCGGCCGAGCTGTCGCTCATCGCTGAGCCGGTGAAACAGGCGCCAGGCGCGCTCGTCACGGGCGAGGACATCCTTGAAGCGCCGGAAGGCGCCTCGGCCACGGATGGCGGTCCGCAGCCGATCGGCGAGGGCGGCGTCATCGAGCCCTTCGATGAACAGCTCCATGTCCTGGTAGCCATCCCGGGAACCCAGAGCCGGCACGGACAGCCATCGCTCGGGATCGTCCGCCTTCTCGAACGTCTCGAACCCGGTTTCCAGCTCATCGGTGAAGGTCGGCCGGCATTCCCCGGTGGACAGATCGAGCCGACCACCGGACTCGGCCGGGGTGCCCTCCAGCAGCATGGCGAGCATCTCCAGATCGACTGCGATAGGACGAAGGACGGCGTTCACCGCGTGCCCTACGGACACCCGCAACACGTCCGCCAGTTCCTCATCGCCCCGGAAACCGCGCTCCCGCAGTGCTCCGAGGAACGTGGCAGCCATCTGCGCGGCCCCCGGCAGACCCAGAGCAGCGGCACCGGCCACACCGTCACCGGCCAGCTGCAGCACCTCGCTCACAGGTCCGCGGCGCAGTGCGGCAAGCAGCGCCGTCCCGTCCGGCCCGTGCAACGCGCCGCGCACGGCCCGCAGCCCGTCCTCGTCCCATCCCTCGGCCATGACCTCGACGTTAACGCGCGTCGCTGAGTCGTCCAGCGCCGAGCACCGCCAGGTTCCCACTCCGTACCCCCGCCGGTTCTCGTTCCCGCGCCCGCGGAACCAGTCGGTGCCGCCTGGTCACCGACGCCGCTTGCGCCCGCCCCGGCCCGTGGCACGCCCGCGCCCGCGGACACCACCGCGGCGAACGGCGGACATACGCCAGACCCGCGCCGCAAGGTTCCGGAGTTCCTCAAGCCCGGCCCGGTCCGGGTGCGCGGAGTCCAACGCGGCGGCGACCGCGTCCCTGACCTCGGACCCCTGGGCACGCAGCGCCTCCTCGGCGCCGCCTGGGCCGCCGGCCAGCTCCACGAGCTGCAGCAGGCTCTCGGCCAGCACCAGCAGATGCTCGGCGTCGGTCATGTCCTCGGGGGACAACAGTTCACGGTGCGCCAGCGCGCTCAGCGCGAGCGGTGCCAGTACGGCGTCGCCGCGCAGCACACGCAGCAGCCGCTCGCCCTCACCGTCGGGCAACGCCGCCGCCGTCGCGTCGAGCATCGCCTGCGCACGCGTACGGAAAGCCGCACCCGCCATGGTCCGTACGGCGTCGGTCAGTTGCCGTAGTGCGGCATCCCGCTCCCCACGGGCCGAAATCCAACCGGCCAGCTCCGCGCGGGCGGTGTCCGGGTCGTAGTCCTCGGCCAGTACCCCCAGCAGGCCGGCCGCCGACGCCTGGACCAGCTCGCCGACCAGCGGTGCGTCCCGGCCGGCCGCCAGCAACCGCTGCCGTACGGCCCGGGTGCCCAGCTCGGTGACACGGATGAGTTCGACGGGCCCGGCGGTCAGTTCCTCACGCAGGCGGCGGTCGCGCTCCCGCGCCGCCGCCGGATCCGCTGCCGTCCCCATGACGCCCAGCAACTCCGCGAGTTCCTGCGGCATGCCCGCGGGCAGTTCAGGTCCGGAATCCTCGAGATCGGAGAGATCGGCCTCCAGGAACACCGGATCGGCCATCCCCTGCTCACGCTCGACCGCGCCCAGGTCCACCAGCACGTCCAGTACCGAGCGCAGGTCCCGGTCGGCGTGCTCGAACCACATCCGGTGCTGGAGGTCCGGGCCGGCGTCCAGTTGGAAGCGGGCCCGGTAGCCCAGGTGCACGGAGTCACGCAGCCGCGGCCAGGGCATCGGGTACGGCAGGCTGTAGAGCGTGTTCAGTACGTCCTCCAACATCTCGTCGTAGATGTCGAAGAGCATCGACTCGACATGCCAGCCGCTGCGCGCCCCGATCAGGGCCTGCCGCAGTTCGAAGAGAGCGTCGAAGGCGCGCGACCAGAGCTGGAGCGGGTCGGCCAGCACCGGCCGGGCCTTGGCCACCGCGTACAACCGGCCCTTGGCCACCCGGACCAGCCGCGCCTTCTTCGCCCACTCGACCAGCAGTCCCAGCCGCGGCAGGTCGTTCGAAGAGCGCACCCCCTCGGTCCTGTCGCCGGTGTCCAGCACGTCCACCAGCTCGCGGGCGTCGGCCATCCGCAGCCGCCCCGCGGCCGTCACCACCCGCCCCTCGCGCCCCACCCACTCCGCAAGCCCCCGCAACTGCGCCACAATCGTCGACGCCTCGGCCCGTCGTCGCAGTTCACCGTCCGAAGGCAGTACCACAGGCAGCTGCGGCTCGGCCCGGGCCCCGTCGGCCAACCCCCCGCCGTTCAGCCGTCGGTCCATGATCGCGTCAAGGGCCCGCTGGTCGTAGGCGACGTCCCCGCGCTGAGCACGCTCCGCGAACCGCTGAAGCGCCGCCCCGTCCATGACGTCCACGCCCTGCTCGGCAGCGGTCACCGCCCAGAACTTCGCCAAGCCCCAGCGGGTACGGTCCGCCATCGCCGCCGGATACCGCTCCGCGGCGGCGTCCACCGCGCCGAGGGAGTCATCGAGCGCGGGGCCGCGTGGGTCCGCCAACCGCACGGCGTGCAGAAAACGCAGGAGAACGCGCAACGTACCCGGACCGTCGCCGCGTTCCTCTCCGGGAAGCTCGGTGACCTGCTGAGGCAGCCAGGACAGCAGCAGCTCCTCCACATGCCGTGGCTCCCACAACCCGAGCCGACCGTCGACGGTCGCCCGGTGCCGGTAGTCCAACGCCGCCTCCACCAGGAACCCGTCCACCGGCAGACCCTGCTCCCCGGCCCACCGGACCAACCGGTCGATCAACAGCCCGCATGCCGCCTCGAACTCCTCCTCGGCCCCGGCTTCGTACCGCATCCGCATGAAATCCGCCCCGCCTGTCCGCAGCTTTGCTCGCCTCGCCACGCTACCGCCGAACCGCAGGGCACCGCTCTCGGCCGAGGCTCAGCGGCATGCCGCATGCCGCATGCCGCATGCCGCCGGCAGGTCCCGGTGGCTGCCCGCGCTCACCCTGACCGCCCGGCGACGGATCGCTCATCGTCGTACGGGCCCGCGACACAGGACCGCGTGAGAACGGCAGGCCGTCCCGGCCTGGTTGGATCGGCGCCGGTCCTGCGTGCTCCCCCTGTGCGGCAGCCTCGGCGAACTCCTCATGCGGGTCCGTCAGCCGGTGCGGCAAACCGGTCCTCCACGAGTCACTCTCCGTGGTAGAGGCGGGGCAGGTCGATCAGTTGAATCGTGGGGTCGTCCTTCGCAAGCTGATGCAGTTCATCGGTGAAGCCGGTGCCGCTGAAGCAGTACAGCCTCGTTGCCTCGGTAGCCGTGCCGCTCCTGGTCAGGAGCGAACGGATGTGCCGGAGGCGTTCCAAGTGTCCGGCTCCCATCACGTCACTCCATTTCGCTTCGCCGATGGCGAGCAGCACCTGGCGACCCTCATGGCTCTCGCCGTGAACGGCGACGTCGACCTCATGGCTGGTCCTGGCAGCGGGGTCGTTGATGGTTCCGCCGGCGACCCGCGTGACGTGTCCGCCATGAGTGTCGGGCGCGGCGTGCCGGCGGGCCCATTCCCGGCAGACCTGCTCGAAGTGCGGGTCGACGACTTTGCTGCGGAAGGTGGACTGCGCGCGGCGCCATACGTCGGGCGATCGCCCGGGGCGTTCCAGGTCGCCCCAGGCCGGGCGCATGACCGCATGGTAGAAGGTGACGAGCGGCTCGGCGATGCGGTAGGCGGAGCGGTTGCGGCGAAAGGCATCCGCTTCGTGGGTGATCATGCCGACGTCCTGGAGAACACTCAGCGGGTGGGCGAGGTCGGTGGACTTACGGCCCAGGTAGTCGGCGATGCCACCACGAGCGGCGTTGCCGGCGGCGATGGCCGCCAGTACCGAGTGGTACAGCGCGGTGTCGTGCAGTTCGGGCTCTTCGGCGAGAAGGTAGCGGGCCTCCCGGAAGAGCGGTCGCGCGGGGTTGAGCACGGCGCGGCTGACCCAGTCGTCGAAGTCGTCCGGCCCGGCAGGGGTGTCCCCCTGGGTGAACTCACGGCGGTAGGCGGGCGTGCCGCCGACGATGGCATTGGTCAGCAGCGCGGTGCGCAGGTCGTCGATCTGCCAGAACTCGGCCGCGAGCCGGAAGTCCAGGGTCGAGACCACGAGTTCGAGGCCGACTCGACCACGCAGCGGAGCATTGCCGGACAGCAGTCGGCCCATGAACGACAGTGCGAGCAGCTGACCACGGCGCTCTCGGGCAACGAGGCGCGCGGGCAGGCCGCCGGACTGCTCGGGAAGCCGGTGGGCAGCGGCGCGTTCCTGCTGGCCCGCTGGTCACCGTTCCTGGTGGCGACCGCCGCGCACCTGCTGTCGCTGGCGGCCGTGCTGCTCATCAGGAAACCGTTCCAGGACGAACAGGCCCGGCCGGCCGAACGGCGCCGGATCGGCCCGGAGATAGCCGAAGGGCTGCGCTGGCTCTGGCGGCGCAGGTTCCTGCGGCGGATCACGCTGCTCGTCTCGGGCAGCAACGTGATCTTCCAGGCACTGGCGCTGCTGCCGGCCTTCGTCCTGTACGAGGACGGGTTCTCGCCCGCGGCCGTAGGGGTGATCGCCGCGATCGGCGGAGCCGGCGGAGCATGCGGCGCGCTCGCCGGGGGCTGGAGCACACGCAGGTTCGGGCTGCCGGTCCTGGTCTGCGCGGCCCTCGTCGCGTGGGCCGTGATGGTCCCCACGCTCGCCCTGACCCGCTCCCCGTGGGCGCTGGGCGCGCTGTCCGCCGCGATGAGCCTGGTCGGCGGCGCCCTCAACGTCGCGGGCGGCGTCTACCAGGTGCGGATCACCCCGGACGCCCTGCAGGGCCGGGTCAACAGCGTCCTCCAGCTGGCGGGATCGGGCGCCAACGCGGTGGGCGCCCTGGCCGGCGGACTGCTGCTCGACGCGCTGGGAGCGTCGGGTTCGGCGGGCCTGCTCGGGGCCGCGATGGGCGTCCTCGCGCTGACCGCGCTGGCCTCGAACCTTCCCCGGCAGTACCGGCTCGCCCATCCGCCGGACGAGGCCGCCGAGGGCCGTACGAACGACAGAGCCATGAGATCCGGGCCGGTCACCCGCCCGACAACCACCACAGCACCCGAAGGAGACAAGGAATGAACGCGTCCAACGGCTGGTCCCCCCTGGTCATCACCCCGCAGAGCGCGGGCGTCGAGGCATCGGCGGCGGGCCTGCTCAGGGTCGTGGGGGACACCGCGGCCGTCAACGACCAGCTCGTCAAGGAGAAGGCGCTGATCTTCCGGGGCTTCGGCGTCACCGAGGCGGAGCTGGACCCGGTGATGGACGAACTGCTGCCCAACCGGCTCGCCTATGTGCACGGCAACTCGCCTCGCACCAAGGTCGGCAAGAACGTGTACACCTCCACGGAGTACCCGCAGGAGTTCACCATCTCGATGCACAACGAGATGTCCTACGCCGCCGCCTGGCCGGCCCGCCTGCTGTTCTTCTGCCAGAAGGCCGCCGAGACGGGTGGCGCGACCCCGGTCACCGACTCCGCGCTCTGGCTCGAACTGCTCGACCCGGAGGTCCGCGAGGCCTTCAGGGACGGCGTCTGCTACCAGCAGAACCTGCACGACGGGTACGGCCTCGGCAAGAGCTGGCAGGACACCTTCGAGACGACGGACCGCGCCGAGGTGGAGGAGTTCCTTGACAGGACCGGCGCCCACTACGAGTGGAAGCCGGACGGCTCGCTGCGGGTGCGCCAGGTCCGCCCCGCCACCGCCGTCCACCCGGTGACCGGCGCGGAGGTGTGGTTCAACCAGTCCGACCAGTGGCACCCGGCCGGCCTCGGCGACGACACCGCTGCCGCTCTCGCCCAGATCATGCCGGCCGACGAGCTGCCCCAGTCGGTGACCTTCGCCGACGGCTCGCCGATACCCGACAGCTACGTCATCCAGGTCCGGGACCGCGGTCTGGAGGCGGCCGTGAACTGCGACTGGAACACCGGTGACCTGATGCTCATCGACAACATGCTCGTCTCACACGGCCGGCGCCCCTTCACGGGCTCGCGCCGTGTCCTCGTGGCGATGTCCGACTGAGACGCGATGAGCGACAGCGAACGCGAGTACCGCACGCTGTGCGACAGCGGCGGCGTGGACCTCTGGCAGGGCGTGACCGTCGCCCCGCCGGGCCCCGCCGAACTGCGGCTGCTCTCCCCGGCCGAGCGCGGGGTGATGCTCCGCAGACCGCGCGCCGAGGGTGCCCGGTACGCGGCGGCGCACATCGCCGTACGACGGGTGCTGGCCCGCTATCTGGGGGTCCCGCCCGCCGGGATCCGCTTCGGCACCAGTCCCTGCCCCTCGTGCGCCGGCACCGACCACGGCCGCCCGGTCGTGGTCGGGCCGCCCGGCGCGCTCGACTTCAACCTCTCGCACTCGGGGCCGCACTGGGCTCTGGCGGTCACCAGCGCCGGGCAGGTCGGCGTCGACGTCGAGGACGGACGCTCCGGGAGCCCGGCGGACGCCGCCTCCCTGGTGCTGTCCGAGTCCGAAACGACCTATCTGAACAGCCTGTCGGACGACGGCGCCCGGCACGCCGCGTTCCTCAGATGCTGGACCCGCAAGGAGGCGATGGTGAAAGCGATCGGCACCGGCATCACGGCGGACCTCAAGGCCCTCGACGTCCACCCCGAACTGGACGGTCCCCTGATCGTCCCCGGCACGGAAGAGGCCGGCGGCGACTGGGTGGTGCGGGACGTGCCCGGCGGCGGCGATCTGTTCGTGGCACTCGCCAGCCCTGCGGACAGCACCGGCCCCGTGGTGCTACGCGGCCCGGCCCCGGAACACGGGGCCGGCCACCTCTCCACGTCCCTACTCGTTCCCTTCCGCTCCTGAAGGAGCCGACATCCATGACCACTTCACCGATCACCGTCACGCATTCGCCCGTCGGAACCGACCCGAGCGGCTACCTGCCGCGGGTCTACGAAGCGCCCGAGCCGGGCGTCGAGGTCGGCGGGTTCATCGCACGCCACCGCCCGGAGATCCGCGCCGCGCTCCTGGACCGCGGGGCCGTACTGCTCCGCGGCTTCCAGGTCGACGGCGTGGACGGTTTCAACGGCTCGGTGCACGCCCTGTCCGGGACGCCCCCGCTGACGTACGCCGAACGCTCCTCGCCGCGCTCCACGATCAAGGGGCAGGTGTACACGTCGACCGACTATCCGGCGGACGAGGAGATCTTCCTGCACAACGAGAACTCCTACCAGGCCGTCTGGCCGCAGGCCCTGTACTTCTACTGCATCGAACCGGCCATCACCCAGGGGGCGACCCCGCTGGCCGACATCCGGAAGGTGTACCGGGCCATCGACCCGGACGTGCGCGAGGAGTTCACCCGGCGCCGCTGGCGGGTGGTGCGCAACTTCCACCAGGACTTCGGGGTCCCCTGGCAGCAGGCGTTCAACACCGACGACCGGGCCGCGGTCACCGCGTACTGCGGGGACAAGGGTCTCGGCGTGGAGTGGACCGCGGGCGGGCTGCGCACCACCGCGGTCCGCGACGCCGTGCACACCCATCCCGTGACGGGTGCGACGGTGTGGTTCAACCACATCACGTTCTTCCACGTCAGCACCCTCGGCCCGGACGTCCGGGAAGGGCTGCAGGAGATCTTCGCCGACGAGGACCTGCCGACCAACTCGTACTACGGCGACGGCGCCCCGATCCCCGACGACGTGGTGGCACATCTGCGCCAGTGCTACCGGGAAGCGTCCACGCGCTTCGACTGGGAGCGGCACGACATCCTGGTCGTCGACAACATGCTGGCGGCACACGCCCGGGAGCCGTTCACCGGCCCCCGCAGGATCGCGGTGGCGATGGCGGAACCGTCCGCCGGCTGACCGTACGTGTGGGCCGGCCGCCGTACCTTCCGGGGTGCGGCGGCCGGCCCGTGCGCGCGTCCGGCTCAGTACCGGGTGCCCCTGCGCGAGACACCCCGGCAGACCGGCGCCTGCGCCCGCCCGTCAAACCCGTGTGCGAGCAGTTGGCCCAGGCGGGCCACCCCGTACCCGCTCCGGTCGTACGGGACCGGGGCGGGCCCGGCCGGCGGCAGCGGTACGAGGGTGCGCGGGCGCCTGCAGTGGTAGACGAACGCGGGCGGCAGGGTGCCCCACACGGTGCGCCCCGCCACCACCTCCTCGAAGCCCGCCCCGAGCATGCGGCGCAGCCGCAGCGCCGGGGCGAGCCGCATCGAGTGCACATGGCCGAAGGCGATGAACACGCCCTCGGGGGCGAGGACCTGGCGCACCGCGTGGAGGGTCTCGTGCTGGGACGCACGCCGGAACACCGCCCACGGCCGGCCGCTGATCACCACATCCGCCCCGCCGAGCCCGCGCTCGGCGAGGAGCGCGGGCAGTGCCGTGGGCAGGCCCATGTCCTCCGTGGCCACGTCCACGGAGGGGAAGCGACCCCGCAGCCGGCCCGCGAGCCGCGGGTCGGCCGTCACCACCAGGTGCCGCCCGCGACCGCCGAGCAGCTCCTGGACGACGGCGGTGGTCGCTCCCGCTCCGGGGCCGATCTCGACCACGACGGGGTCGCCGGTCTCGGGGACGGGCGCGGCCACCGCCGCGGCGAGGCGGCGCGCGCCCGGTGCCGCGGCGCCGATGCGCGGGTGGGACCGGGCCGGTTCGTGGAGGATCGTTCCGGTTTCGCTCATCAACGTCCTTAGCGTCCTTGGCCTTCTCACGATCGGATGGTCGAAGCGGTCGGCGGCCCGTTTCCGGGTCCGCCGTCTACTCGCGCATCCCCGCGAGCTCGACCGGCCTCGTGCGCAGGGCGAGGGCGGCGGGCAGAACCGCGGCGACGACCGCCAGGACCGCGCTCGCGCCGATCACCGCGGCGATGGTCCCCCACGGCACGACGGGCGCCGACCAGACGTCGAGGAGTCCGAGGGCGCCCCACACGCTGAGCAGGTTGACGCCCGCCACGACGGCGCCGAGCACCGTTCCCACGGCGACCACCACCAGCGCCTCGACCCCGACCAGCCGCAGGACCTGCGGCTTGGTGGCGCCGGTGAGGCGCAGTGCCGCGAGGTCGCGCACCCGGTCGGAGGTGGCCATCACCAGGGTGTTGGCCAGGGCGATGGCCGTGTAGACGAGGGCGATGCCGAGGATCATCAGCAGGCCGAGGCGGGTGTTCTCGCTGGAGCGCGGATAGAACTTCGTCACCCACTGGTCCCGGGTGAGCACCTCGACACCGGCGGCCTTCCCGGCCGCCGCCAGCCGCGCCGCGACCGCCGGACCGTCGCCGCCCGGACGGACCTTGACGTCCACCCGGTCGACCGGGGCGCCCGAGGCGTTGCGCGGGGTGAGGTAGACGCCGTTGCTGCCGGTGCCGACTCCGATGACCGCGGCGATCCGCAGTTTCGCCTCGCGGCCGTCGCCGAGCCAGACGGTGACGTGCTGCCCGACGGTCGTGGTCAGCCACTCGTCGTTGACGACGATGCTGTCGTCGTCGAGGTCGGTGAGCCGGCCCGCCTTGACGGGCAGATCGGCGACCGCGGCGAGGTTCTTCGGGTCGAGGGCCCTGGCCGTGGACTTGACGAGCGCCGTGCCCTCTTCGAGGACGGTCACGCCGGTGGAGCGCGAGGCACTGACAGTGGTGTCCGGCACGGCCTGCGCCTGTCGCAGGAACTCCTCGGGAAGTGCCCGCCCGTCACCAGCGGTGATCACGTAGTCCGCGACGGTCTGCTTCCTGGCCTCCGTGGACTTCGCCTCGTTGATGGTGGCGGTGGTGCCCATCAGGGACGCGGCGAGCGCGACGGTGATGATGACGGGGGCGGCGACGGCGGCCGTCCTGCGCACCCCGGCGGACGCGTTCTCCCGCGCCAGCATGCCGGTCGCACCGGGAAGCTGGGCGGGCAGCCAGGTCAGGAGACGGGTCAGCGGACCCACCACGACCGGTGCGAGCAGCGCGAACCCGACGATCAGGATCATCGGCTGGGTGAGGTACGTCTTGCGCTTGAGGAGGTTGCCTGGATCGTCGACCAGGGCCATGGTGAGCAGGCCGAGCCCGGTCAGCAGGACCGCCGCGCCGATCAGCCGACGGCTCAGGGGCATCGTCCGGCTGTCGACGGCGGAGTCCCGCAGAGCCTCGGTCGGGCCGACCCGGCCGGCTCGCCACGAGGAGGCGACCACTCCGGCGAGGGCCACGAACAGGCCGGACCAGAAGGCGGTGTGCAGCGGCCAGGTCTGGTCGCCGATCGCGAACCAGGACGGCGCGATCCCCGCGTCGACCATCCACTCGGCGAGCCTGGGCGCACTCTCGGCGCCGAGCAGGCAGCCGGCCGCCGAGGCGAGCACACCGATGACGGCGGCCTCCGCGAACACCATCCGCCGCACCTGCGCCGGCGTCGCACCGGCGGTGCGCAGCAGCCCGAACTCGCGCCTGCGCTGGGCCACGGCGAAGGAGAACGTCGAGGCCACCACGAACACCGAGACGAAACCGGTGATGCCGGCCGCCGTGCCGAGCAGCGCGTTGACGGAGACCAGCGCCTCCTTGTCACGGTCCGGGTCGGGGTCCGCGCGGCGCCTGTCGTCGCCGGTCAGGACGTCGAAGCCGGAGCCGACGGCGCGCTCGACGGCGGCCCGCCCCGCGTGCACGGCCACCGCGTCGATCGCCGGGGAGATCCGGGCGGCTTCGGCGTCGTCGAAGAAGACGGCGCTCTCGAAGCCCGCGGCCGGCAACGTGCCAACGACGGTCACGGTCTCGGTGCCCCGGTCCGTGCCCGCCTTCACGCGGTCACCGACCCCGACGGCACTGTCCGAGCCGGCGGTGACGACGACCTCGCCGGGTGCGGCGGGGGCGCGTCCGTCGGAGAGCCGGTAGGGCGTGAGCGCCGCGCTCGACCACGGGTGTCCGACGGTCTCCTCGTCCATGCCGGGCACGGACACCGGGAAGGTCCGGTCCACGACGGTGCGCCCGAGGCCGGCGAGGGCGTCGGCCGTCTTCGCGGACACCGGCCGGGGGTCTGTGAGTTGCTGCGTACGTTCCCCGATGGACGTCTCCACCCGCAGCCGGTCCGTCGTACGCACCACCACGGGCGCCGTCACGATCCGCTCGGGCCCGCGGTCCGGGGCGTTGAAAGTGGCCGCGAGGGCGAGCCCCGTGGTGGCGATCAGCCCGACACCGAGAGCGAGGGCGACGAAGGATCCGACGAACGTGACCCAGCGGGTCCGCATCCCCCTCAGTGCGAGGCTCAGCACGGGACCGCCGCCAGACCGGTCATGTGCGCGGCGACCTGCTCAGCGGACGGGGCGAGGAGTTCGCCCTGGACGCGGCCGTCGGTCAGGAACAGCACCCGGTCCGCGTACGAGGCGGCGACCGGGTCGTGCGTCACCATGATGACGGTCTGCCCGTTGTCCACCATCGAGCGCAGCAGCGCGAGGACCTCACGGCTGGTGGTGGAGTCCAGGGCGCCGGTCGGCTCGTCGCCGAAGAGCACCTCGGGGCGGGTGACCAGGGCGCGGGCGAGGGCCACCCGCTGCTGCTGGCCGCCGGACATCTCGCTGGGCCGGTGCCCGGCCCGATCGCGCAGTCCCACCTGCCCCAGTACGTCGAGGACCTCGGACCTCTTGGGCCTGCGTCCCGCGAGCCGCAGGGGGAGCGCCACGTTCTGTTCGGCGGTGAGCGAGGGCAGCAGGTTGAAGGCCTGGAAGACGAAACCGATGCGCTTGCGGCGCAGCAGGGTCAGCTTGGTCTCGCTGAGTTTCGTCAGGTCGGTCTCGCCCAGGAGCACCTGGCCGCTCGTGGGCCGGTCGAGCCCCGCGGTGCACTGCAACAAGGTCGACTTGCCGGAGCCGGACGGCCCCATGATGGCGGTGAAGGTACCCCGGGGAATGTCCAGGCTCACCGCGTCGAGCGCAGTGACCGCGCTGTCGTTCCTGCCATAGGACCGGGTGACCGAACGGAGCCGGACAGCTGCTTGATTCATGGTGTCCACTCAATAGGGCGCGCGCTTCCGACACATCGGAGCGGAGCGGAGTCTTGTCGGTGGAGGTAGCTCCACCCTGCACAGCACCCTTGCCGCTCCGGGCCCGTAGCGGCGGCCGATCCGGCGGCAGGAACCTGCGGTTACAGCGTCCTGCCCGCCTTTCCCGTCCCACGGCGGCGCCCGGCGGCGGATCATCACGGATACGTACGCGGAAACGATCACGACGGGTACGTACGAGACGACGAGGACGGGTTGGCATGACGGTCATGGACACCGGCAGGGCGGGCAAGTGGTTCCGGCGGTACCCGGCGGCGGCCGGAGTTCCCCGGCTGCGGCTCGTGGGTTTTCCGCACGCCGGCGGCACCGCGACGCTCTTCCACGGCTGGGCGGGGCGGCTGCCCGGCGACGTGGAGCTGCTGGCCACGCAGTACCCGGGCCGGCAGGAGCGGTTCGCGGAGCCGTGCGTGGAGTCGATGGCGGAGCTGGCCGACCGGATCACCGACGCCCTGGAGCCCGAACTGGGCACGCCCCTGGTGCTGTTCGGGCACAGCCTCGGCTCCGCCGTCGCCTACGAGGTGGCCCGGCGCCTGGACGAGCGGCACGGCGTCGTGCCCGCACGGGTGGTGGTCTCGGGCCGCGGCGCCCCGCACACGGAGCGCGGCGGCACCCTGCACCTCCTGGACGACGACCGGTTGATCGCCTCGGCCCGACGGCTCGGCGACCTGAGCTCCTCGGTCTACGACGACCCGGACCTCAGGCCGCTGCTGCTGCCCTCGCTGCGTGGGGACTTCCGCCTGATCGAGGCCTACCGGCCCACCGAACCCGTCGCGCTGCGAGCCCCGATCACGGCGGTGGGCGGTGCCGACGACCCGGGCTGCACCGTCCCCGAGCTGATGTCGTGGTCCCGGCTGACTACCGCGGGGTTCGAACAGCGGATCTTTCCTGGGGACCATTTCTATCTGGTCCCAGCGGAGGCCGAGCTGGTGGCGTTCCTGGCCGGGCGTCTGTGACCCGGCCGCCGCGGCCCGTGCCACCGTCACCGCGTTTGCGCGCGGAGAGCAGCAACGGCAGCGAGGTGGTCAGCAGCAGCACGACGGACGCCACCGCGAGCACCCCCGACCCGCCCCACTTCTGCCAGGAACTCCCGGCGAGCAGGCCCGTTCCCACACAGGCGGGCGCCCACAGCAGGGCGGCGAGGAGGGACCAGCCCAGATACGGGGCCCAGGGCACCCGCACCGTGCCGCACAGGACGGGGACCAGGCTGCGCAGACCCCCGTTGAACCGGCCGAGCAGCACCGCCCGGCCGTAGTACGTGCCCACCGTGCTCAGCGCGGCCCCATAACTGCGCGAGCGGGTCATCCGCTCGGGCAGGGACGCGGAGATCCGTGCGCCCCAGCGCCGGCCGACGGCGTGGCCGAGCACATTGCCCGCGACCGCGCCGAGCACCGCCACCGTGAACGCGCCCACCACCGGCAGGACCCCACGGTTGGCGAGCACACCGCTCGCCACCAGTACGGTCTGGGAAGGAAACAGCATGCCGACCACCGGCAACACCGGCTCCACGGTGGGCAGGAGAAAGACCACGACCAGCATCAGCCACACGGGTGCGACCGCCAACACGGCCCCCAGCCAGGACATCGGAGTCCCTCCGCTCTCGTACGGTCGCGGCACCCGCCTCCCGGACCGGAGCGGGCCGGTGTCCGCTGCCGCCATCACATCGCGCGGGGCCCGCCCGGCACATTGCAGCTGGCGGGCGTCCTTCGGGGCAGCAAGTACCCGTGCCAAAGGTGGAGTTGGGTGGGTGGTCCGGGCGGTGCGCACCTCGTACGGTGCCCCCATGCAATCCCCGAACCTCTGGCAGGCACTCCAGGAGCGCCGCTATCTCCGTACCGGCTGGCCGTGGCGAGTCGCGGCATATCTGCTGACCAGCGTGGTGCTGGGCGCGGCCACGATGGTGTGCCTGGTGGGTCTCGCGGTCACCGGCGGCATCCTGGCCGTAGTGCTCATAGGGGTGCCCCTGCTCCTGACCCTGGCCCTCACCGGCATCCCGGTGGCCGCCATGGAACGGCGCCGGCTGCGGCTGGTCGACCCGGCCGTGCCGCTGGCGAGCGGGCACCGCAACCCCGAGCGCACCGGCCTTTCGTCCTGGCTGCGGACCCGGTTCCTGGAGCGGCAGACCTGGCGGGAGCTGGGCTACACCCTGCTGTTCGCCTTCGTGCTGTGGCCGCTGGAGGCGCTCGTCGTGGGGTCGGTCCTCGCGGTCTGCGGAGGGCTCCTCGCCACCCCCCTGGTCATGGCCACCGCGGGTGGCGGCGAGGAGGCGCGGGTCATCAAGTTATGGATCGTGCACTCCTACCCCGGGGCGTTCGCCGCGGCCCTCGCCGGACTCCTGTTGCTGCCCCTGCTCGCCTATCCCCTGAGCGTGTTCGCGGCCGGCCGGGCCGTCGTCACCCGGCAGCTGCTCGATGTCCCGGACGGCCGGGACGACGTACGCGTCCAGGAGTTGAGCCGCTCCCGGATGCGGCTGGTGAACGCCTTCGAGGCGGAGCGCCGTCGTATCGAACGCGATCTGCACGACGGCGCTCAACAACGCCTCGTCGCCCTGTCCATGACGCTGGGTCTGGCCCGCCTCGAAGCACCCGGCGAGCCGCTCGGTGGCGTCCTCGCGAAGGCGCACGAGGAGGCCAAGGAGGCACTCGTCGAGATCCGCGAGCTGATCCGCGGCATCCACCCCCAGATCCTCACCGACCGGGGCCTGGTGGCCGCGCTCGAGGACATCGCGGACCGCTCCGCCGTCCCCGTCGACGTCCGGCTCGACCTGCCGGGCCGGCCGCACGAGGCGATCGAGTCCGCCGTGTACTTCGCGGTCTGCGAGGCCCTCGCCAACGTGGCGAAGCACAGCCGCGCCACCCGGGCGTCGGTGACCGGCGGCGCCGAGGGGGGCCGGCTCGTCGTGGAGGTGCGGGACAACGGCGTGGGCAGCGCGGACACCCTGGGCGGAACGGGGCTGGTGGGCGTCGCCGATCGCCTCTCGGTGTTCGGCGGCCACCTGCTAATGTCCTCACCGCCCGGCGGTCCCACGGTTTTCCGCCTACAGGTCCCCTGTTCACCGGATCAATCGAGGAACTGATGTTACGCATCGTGCTGGCCGAGGACAGTGTGCTGCTGCGGGAGGGCCTCGTCGGTCTGCTGCAGCGCTTCGGGCACGAGGTGGTGGCGGGAGTGGGCACCGCGGCCGAACTGACCGAGGCCGTCGCCGAGCACGACCCGGACATCGTCGTCACCGATGTGCGTATGCCGCCCGGATTCTCCGACGAGGGCCTGCGGGCCGCGCTCGCCCTGCGCGAGCGGCTGCCTAAGCTGCCCATCCTGGTGCTGAGCCAGTACGTCCAGCGCGCCTACGCCGAGGACCTGCTCGACTCCTCGGACGGGACCAGCGTCGGCTATCTGCTCAAGGAACGGATCGGCAACGTCGAGGAGTTCGTCGACGCGCTGCAACGCGTCGCCGAGGGCGCGACCGTGGTGGACCCCGAGGTCGTACGCCAGTTGCTCAGGCACCGCCGCGACCCGCTCGCCAAACTGACGGCCCGTGAGCAGGAGGTCCTCGCCCTCATGGCTGAGGGCCGGTCCAACGCGTCCGTGGCCGAGGCGCTCACCGTCAGCGAGGGCACGGTCAGCAAGCACTTCGGCTCCATCCTGACCAAACTCGACCTGTCCCTGTCGGACTCGACGAACCGCCGGGTCCTCGCGGTGCTGGCGTACCTCCGGGGATGACACACGCGCCGAAGGCCGCCGCTCCCGCCCACCGCGCACAAGGCTGCTGAAGCTCAGGAGGCGAGCCACCCGCGCTGGGTGGCCAGCGCCCCCAACTGGAAGCGGCTGCGCGCCCCGAGCCTCTGCATCAGCTCCGCGGTGATCCGTCGGCTGGTACGCACGGACACCCCCAGCTTGCGGGCGATGACCTCGTCGGTCAGGCCGGCCGCGAGCAGCCCGAGCATCGCGCTCTCCTGATCGCGCAGTGCGCCGTCCCGCTCCCTGCCACGCTCCTGCCCGAACCGCGTCGCCTGCTGCCAGATCTGCTCGAACAGCGCCTGAAGAGCGGTGACCGGGCCTGGCCCCGACAGCAACAGGGCACCCTGTTCCGGGGCGTTGGGGTCGAGCGGCACCAGCGCCGTGCGCCGGTCCCAGATGATCATCCGGAGCGGGAGGTACGGCACTGTCCTGACCTGTCCGCCCTGCTCACCGAAGCCAATGCGCGTACGCGCTCGTGGGGCGGTCGTTGCGGATGCTGTCCAGATAGACGTACTTGATCCGTGCGGACCGCTCCAGCAGCAGCAGATCCAGCGACCGCGCGATCTGCAAGGCGCCCCCGGGCTGCGCCCCGCCGGGCACGAACATCTCGATCTCCTCCAGGCATTCCCGCCCAGCCCTCTCGACGCAAGATTGCACCGCGTCCATTCCCCTGAGCACTTCCACCGCCCCCGAAGCGGCGCTGCGCTCACCCTCCCGATATTCAGCGACAAGCCGCGCAACCGCAATCTTGCTCTGGGAAATATTCTGCTGGAGTTTGAGCAGTTCCATCTCCTGGGACTGAATGAGCGCCCTGAGTCCGAGTTCGGGATCCACCGGGCGCGCACTCCCGCGGTTCTCCCGCGAAGCACGCACCAAGGAGAGATCCACGAGCTCGTCCAGGGCGCCACAGGCCCGGTCGACCGTCCAACCGAGCTGCTCCGCGAGCGCCTGCGTCGGCACGCTCGGCTCCTTCAGCAACATACGGTACGCACATTCGGCATCGGACCCCAAACCGATTTCGCTGAGCACACGTTCCCCCTGACATCGACTTTCCCAGGAGCGTACCGACCACGCCTTTTGGCGAATTTTCGCAAGGATTTCTCCCCCGGAAAATCCCCGGAGAACAACAGCGAAAGTGGCCACTCGTAAGGTTTGCCCCAGCTCGAACGAGCGATGACGCGGCATAACGAGGGAGAAACTTTCACATGTACAAGAAGAGCGCTTTCTTTGCGGTAGTCGCCGGCGTGGCCTACGCGAACGTGATGCTGCTCGCCGGCCCGGCCAGCGCCTCCGGCGACGGCGACCTGCCCTGGACCGGCTCCCCGACCTCCGTGGCCTCGACCCTCGCGAGCCTCGCCACCGCGTCGGACACGGACCCGGTCACCAGCCCGGACGAAGACCTCCCTTGGACCCGCTGACCCCCACCAGTTCTCTCCGATGGAATCGGCTTTGTCACACCGTGAACCGCCTTGCGGGCAGCGGTATCGGAGATGGGCCGGTGGAGCCCCCTCATGGAACGTCCACGCCCCGGAACCGTCGGCGAAGGTCTCCGCCGATGATCCTCTCCGGCTGGTTACCGGCCACCACCGACGAGATCCCGCACGTCGACGGGGGACTCCACGCGGTCATGCCGTAAGGGCCATTGACCCTGCCCCAGAGCAGACTCCTCCGTCTCATTCGCCGTCACCGGGCCTGCTCGGCCGGGTAACGGCGAATGACCCCGAGGGTCTTGACCAGGCCGTCGACCGAGCGGGTGGACACCCGTGCACGTAGGGCCTCCATGATGACGGCGTAGAGTCGACACCTGGTCGATGCGGTGGCGCCGTTCCAGCAGGCTGGGGAAGGAACTGCCGCTGCGCAGTCTCGGGATGGCCAGGTCCAGGCCGCCGGCCTGGGGTGGCGAGGATCTTGTCGCGATGGCCGTTGCGGTAGCCAGTGCGGTCCATGGTGTGCTCGTTCCAGTGCGCACCGATCCGACCGCTGAGCTCGGCTCGGCTCGATCAGCTCCTGCAGCATGCGCTCGGCGACGTTGCGGACAAGCTCGATCCCGTCCGCGGTGCGTAGTGACTCCAGCAGGCGTTGTAGGTCAGACTGGGACAAGGCCATCGGGCACCTCCAGGTTGAACTGGCCGTTCACCAGGGAGATCTGCACGGTGGCCTGCCCTATCCGCAGGGAGCAGAGACCGTCACCGGATGCACGCCCCGGACACCCGCCCGCGCACATCCGCCACACCCACGGAGACTGGCTCTACTGGTCCAGATGCAGTGCCGCGCGTCGCCTCAACCCGGGCATGACGACCGCCGCACCCAGGTCGGCGATTCGCTGTCGGCTGCGGTGCCTGCTTGGCATGATTCGACTCTCGACCTGGCTGTCGATTACCTACAAGGCATCTGTCAGCACTGAACCCAGAGGGATGGCCCCTGAAGGCCGCCCCAGCACTGTTGCTGCACACGGCATGGCCGCACATTGGCCACACTCAATCCTTGATAGATCATCAGCTAACGCCGTCACTACCAAAAAAGCCCAGCTCAGAGGCTATACCCCTAGACATCACTACAGAAGCTGCACTTTGGACCTACGCATTGCGATACATAGAATGCACGTGTCCGATTAGCCCGAATTCCAAGGTCAAAAGAAACAGAAAACCCCAGGTCAGAGGCCCGACCTGAGGTTCACTATGGAGCCGCCTTCGGGATTCGAACCCGAGACCTACGCATTACGAGACCACGGGGGTTCGTGACGGCTGGTTCCGGTTCGTGCCGCCCGGTGCTGTTGTGCCTGATCAGAGCACATGCGAACAGTTCCACCGTGACACCCTGTGTTACCCCGCCCAAAGGCGTCCCGCCGCACTCTGGCCGCACCTCACGATCGGCCAGCCCGCCAGAGCGACGTTGGCGCTCTCCTACAGGCGAGCCCCAACGGCACTACTCCGACACCGGAACCGTATCGGTCAGAACGACGCAGTCCTGCTTGAATCTCCACGAAGATCGGCTCCACCTGACGCGCAGCCTCGGGAGGCCACAAGAGAATCCAGACGTCCGGCCACCCCTTGGCCACGCTCGGAACCGCAACCCTGGCACTCGGCAGGCGTAGAACTCAATCTCACTGAATCCCAACAACGCATCCGGTCGCACCGGTCTCTCACGACTGGCGGTACGGCTCACGGTACAGGTCGGCGTGAACCTCCGTGTGGACCTCGGTGCGGATCTTGCCGAGAGAGGGACCTCCGATGTACCGCTGAGTACGGGCGTGGCCGATGGGCTCGATGAGGTCCAACCGGCGCAGGGTGCGGAGGTCGGCGAGGGCCTGGTCGCGGGTGAGGGCTTCCTCGGCCTGGTAGGTCGTACGGCGCAGATGCCCCTGCGTGGCGGCGTACAGGGCCGAGACCGTGCGCCCGTCAAGGCGATGCTCGCCTGCGAGACGCTCCAAGCGGAACCAGAGGCGTGCCGCCGCTTCGAAGCGGCGCTGCACTTCCTGGGCCTGGAGGTGGTGGGCAGTAAGGCAGAACCTGATCCAGGAGGCGGCATCACGCTGAGGCTGCCAGGAACCGGCCTGGACGGTGCGCAGCGCGGCGTAGTACTCGCGGGTGTTGAAGTCGTCCGCGCCGAGCCACTCCTCGATGCTGGAGAACTCGGGGGCGAGGACGCCCTCGCGCGCCAGGACGAGCGTGTGGACGGCCCGGGACATCCGGCCATTGCCGTCACGCCAGGGGTGGATGGAGACCAGGTTGAGGTGAGCCATAGAGGCGCGTACAAGAGCCGGAGCGTCGGTATCCTCCTCCGCGAGCCAGTGCAGAAGCTCACCCATCAGCGCGGGCACCTGCTCGGGGGCCGGAGCCGAGTAGACGGGCGGCCGGTTAGGACCGCCGGAGACCCAGACACCGTTGGTTCGGTACTCGCCGGGGTGTACCTCTTCGTCGGCAGCCCGGGCCATCATGAAGTGCAGGGCCGAGAACAGGGTGTGGTCCCAAGAGAAGATCCGGAAGCCCGACGCACGCTGGATATAGGTGAGGGCGTCGCGGTACCCGGTGACGGCGTTGCGGGTTACCTCGTCGGTATCGGGTGAGATGTCCCCGCCGGCCATCAGAGTCTCGGCGTCCTCGGCGCTGATCGTGTAGCCCTCGATATGGGTTGATCCCCGCACAGCAGCCGCAGTGAGCGAGCGGCGCAGCTGTCCTTCCCAACGGCGGGGCTGGGCGAGCCGGTGACGGAACTCGGTACGGAGCGCCTCAATCTCGTCAATGACGCGATGATCGTCCGGGGTCAGGGAGGGCGTGGCGAACAACATTCTTCGATACTACGACACACGTAGTGTCGGCGTATCGAGTGCTGCGGCTGCGACACACACAGGGCAACCGCGCCCGAGCCGTACACGAGCACCCAGACGAGTGCACCCCGCGCCCCAAACAAACGTGGCCTCACTGCCGCCATCGGCCTGACGCTCCGTATCCGCCAGATGTGCCTGACTGCGCTGGAGGGACCGGGCCGCCCGCCTGGAGATGTAGCGCAATCAGCGTGTCCGGCCCACCGCGGCGGTGGAGCGCTCCCGGGTCGCGCGAGAGATGCGCGACGTCGTTGGCCTCAACCTCTCGGTCATGATCGGTCTCGCCGACGGCTCCGTGGCCCTCGCCGCCCACCGCAACGTGCGGTCCGCCGCGGCCATGCGCATCCTGGGCGACACCAGCCGCCAGGCCATGGGCGAACTACGCCGCGTTATGGGCGTGCTGCGCGAGGAGCAGGAAGGCGGCGGCTACTCAGCCCGCAGCCCAGGGGTCGTGACTAGGCCCCGGTGGGCGCGGGGCTGACCGTGACCTACTGGACCGTGGGCGATCTCTACGCGCCGGGCAACGGTGTCCAGCTCGCCGTCCACCGCACAGCCCAGGAAGCCCGGACCAACACGCTCAAGCACGCGGGCACCGACTCCACCGCCGCAGTGACCGTGGCCGCGCACGCCGGCCGGGGCCGTACCTGCGCGACGAGGCTGCCGAGCCGGAAGCCGCGGTCATCCGTTACGCACAGACATCAGCCATGCCAGGTCCGCCGCGGCCTGACTGCGGACCGTCTGTTCACAGGTGAACAGCTCCTGGGTCTTCGTCAGTACCAGCGTGTACGGGCGCCCCTGCCGCCTGGTCAGGTGGCGCACCGGGAGCTCGGCCGAGTCGATCCTGGTGTGCACATGCCGCCGCCCTTCCTTCGCCAGCGGCCATTCAAGGACCCGCCTCGACCGGGAGCCGAGGAACGCGCCGAGGACACCGCACAGCTCGCAGCCGCACCCGGCCCAGGCCACTGACCAGTCGTCAGCAGCTCGCGGCGGCCGCTCGCACACCGCGCGGAGCCGGTCCGCGCAGTTCCGCGCGATGACATCGAGCCCCGCCACGCCCCGCTCGGTCGACGTGCTCGCCTCCGCGGCGTGGCGCAGCAGCGGCATCAGGCACTCGAGTACCGTGTCCTCGCGTTCGCGCAGGGCTGCCAGGATCCCGTCCCGCAGCTCTTCGTCGGCCGCCGCCAGGACGCGTCGCAGCGGCAGGGCCAGCTGTTGCAGCTGCGCACGGCGGATCTCGGCCGGCCTGGTCGTGGTCCACAGCCGCAGGCTGCTGTCCACCGCGGCCCAGACCCCGGCGGACAGCAGCCGTGCCACCGCCGGCGCCCGATGGGCGCGCAGCGCCGCGCACAGTTCCGGCAACCGCTCGGTCCATTGGTCCTGCTGCGGCTGGAGGCGGTGCTCCGATGCAAACCAGGCGTCGACGACCGGGCGCATCCACCCGGTCCCGTACCGCTCGGCTGCCGCAGCCAGTCCGCCCGCGTGTTCCGAACCGAGCGCGCCCACCTGGAACGGCTCCAGCAGCATCGCTGCGCTCTCGGCCTCATCCAGGCCCGCGGCCACCTGCAGCGCGCAGTCCAGCAGCTCGGGTTGCGGACGAGTGTGCTTCCAGAACGGTGCGAGGGACCGGGCCTGGTCGCGCGCCCGGTCCAGGTCGCCCCGCGCGATGCCGACGCGCAGTTCCTCCAGGGCCCACCGCGATCCGGCCTCGCCGCGTGCCGCGAAGGCCCGCTCACGCGGCCACACGACGACCGCGGCCCGCCGGTACCACCGGTCCAGCGTGTTGCCGTAGTTGCCCATGTATCCCTCGTACTGGGAGTCGTAGGGCGTCAGGTCCGCGCTTTCGGTACTCGCGCACACCTCGTAGTCCTGAACCCGCAACAAGATCTCTTCGCCACCGGTGCCGTCCGGACCGGTCCACCAGCCCAGGGTGATCTCGTCGTCGATCAGCTCCTGGAAGACGTAGTCCCCGTCCTCGCCCGCATCACCAACCTCCCCGTCCTCGCCCGCATCCCCGTCGTCATCCTCGTCGTACCCGTCGTACCCGTGGTCGTCCCAGGGATCGTCCCCTTCGGGATAGGCATCCCAGGTCTCCTTCACCTCGGCCAGGGCGAGCACCGACTCGCACCCGGCCTGCCCGGAGGCGGCACGCAGCAGAGCGGCACGCCCCGCGTCGGCGCCCTTGAGCCGCTCCCAGCTCAGACCCCGCTGGGTGTACTCGTGATCGAGCAGGTACACGAGCCGGGTCGGCGGATCCAACTCGCGGGTGCCGTAGCGCGGTTTGGCGGGCGAGCCGAAGTGCCGACGCAGACTGTGTGCCAGCTCCGCCAGCGGTCCGGACGCCTCCGCCGAAGTCCCCGGCTCGGCGAGCAGGTTGAAGGTGAGCGTCACCCGGTACCCGGTTCGGACCGGAGTGACCTGGTGCCGGCAGTCGGCGTAGAAGGCGACGAGGGTCAGATCCGTCTTGGAGGCGCTGTAGACGCACTGGTGCCCGGCGTGCTCGACGACCAGCTCTCCCCCCGTGTGCGCCGAGGGCAGGGAGAGCACCAGCGTGCCCACCATGGCGTCGTCCTTCTCCGAATCCTGGTGCGGAAGGAAGAACTGGCCCTTGCCGTACACCAGCATCGCGTGCGGCTCAGCCCGCAGCCGAGTCGCCGCCGGGAGCCCGAGAGCGTCCCGGAAATGCTCCAGCGCGCCACTCAACAGCGACGGCCAGGAAGGACCGGCAAGGCTGAGCTGATCCGGCAGGATCTGCCAGGTGTCACGCACACGGGTGTCGCTCAGCGTCTGTTCGCCCCGCCCGAACAACGCCGGCCGTGCCACCGAGATCAGCCGCTTCACCTGGGGCGCCCGCAGCGGAAGGCGCACCGGCCCGACCCCGGCCACCTCAAGGCCCAGCCCGGCCACCGGCGCCTCCAGCCGGGCACTGAAAGCCCCCGCCTTCTTCGCCCCGCCGAGCAGCCCAGCCAGCCGCTCCCTCGGTGTCACCACCACGTGCCTGCCCTCCGCCCCCTGCGGGTCCGTCGTTCTCGGCTCGATCCTACGAACCCGACGGCACCGCCAGGACCGTAACCGTGGATGGGCCCCGAACAAGGCATCACAGCCAGGTCCCGTGAGATGAGCCGCAGCGCCTGTCGGTAGGCTGCACGGCCGTGAGCGAGTACCAGTACTACGAGTTCCAGGCCATCGACCGACCGTTGACCACGGATGAGCTCGAAGGGGTGCGGGCGCTGTCGAGCCGGGCCCGGATCAGCGCGACGCACTTCGTCAACGAGTACCACTACGGCAACTTCCGCGGCGATGAGCGCAAACTGATGGAGCAGATGTACGACGCCCATCTGTACTTCGCCAACTGGGGCTCGCGGCGTCTGCTGCTGCGCCTGCCCACCGCACTGCTGCCCGCCCGCAGCGCCAAACCGTACTGCGCGGAAGACGCCTTGACCTGCTGGACCAGGAAAGGGCACCTTCTGCTCGACTTCTCCTACGATGCCGAGGACGGCGGCGAGTGGGACTTCGAGACCTCCTTCACCCTCGCCTCCTTCACCACCCTGCGTACCGAACTCGCCGCAGGCGACCTGCGCCCCCTCTATCTGGCCTGGCTCTCCGCGCTCACCCGCTGGGAGCTGGAGGAGGACGTCGAAGAGGACGAGTACACCTCCACCGTCGAGCCGCCCGTACCCGCCGGCCTTGCCCGACTCACCGGCCCGCAGCAGGCCTTGGCCGACTTCCTTCACGTCGACCCTCATCTGCTCACCGCGGCTGCCCGCGCCAGCAGTGCCGCCCTTTCCCAGTCAATCGACAAGGACGCGCTCACCACCTGGATCCGCGCCCTGCCACCACACGAGAAGGACACCCTGCTGCTGAACGCAGCCCTGGGCACCGCCCCACAGCCGGGCCCCGTGCTGCTGGCCCGCCACCGCGCCGCGTCCCGTGACACGGCCGAACCGTCCACCGCTTCCCGGCGCCGCTCAGCCGCGGAGCTCCTCGACGCCGCCCACGAGGTGCGCAGCGAGCACACGCGGCAGCAAGAGCAGGCCCGCGACCAGGCCCGCCGGGCCGAACAGCGGGCTCGCGAGAGCCACCTGGACCGCCTCGCCGAGAACACGGAGCAAGCCTGGCAGGACATCGCCCACCTGATCGGGCAGAAGCAGCCCGGCCCCTACGACAACGCCGTCACCCTCCTGAAGGATCTCCGCGAGCTCCACGACCGGGCGGGCACCCCCGAGGAGTTCGCCCGGCGCCTCCACGACCTGCGCGAACAGCACCGCGGCAAGTCGTCGCTGATGCGACGCCTCACCAACGCCGGCCTGACAGCCCGCTGAGGCGCGCTCAGATGCGGTCGCGTGGGCACTCGGCCAGGAGGCGGAGCGTGGCGAGGGCGGCCGAGCGGCCCGTCGTGGACAGGGAGATCAGCGCGTCGAGCAGCCGCAAGGGTGACGCTTCGGCACCGGAACCGTAGCCTCAGCGGCGACACGATTCTCGGAAACCGGGCTCAAACGACACGCTCAACTCACCTGGCCGCCACGGACACCGTCGGTCGGCCGCAGGCCAGGATGTTGCCCCGATCCCAACACCCTGACCGAGCGGGACTCACTCGCCACTCACCGAAGCCCCGCCCCGCCACCGAACGCGTGCCGCACCAGTTCCCCGTCCTTCTTCGGCACCGCGAGGTCGTAGGTCCCCGCGCCCGTGACGAGTTCGTACCGCTCGAACTTCGGCGCCAGCCGCACCTTCCCGCCCGCCGGCTTCAGCCGGAACGGCGCCTGAAGGGCCGCGTTCCGGCCGCCGCGCGCGTCGCTCCAGACCGGTGGTTCACCGGCGGCTAGCCGCAGGTAGCCCTGCCTGAGCCGCGCGACCTGCTTGCCCTTGCCGACCGATACCTCGACCGTGCCGCCGATGCTCTGCGTGAACCCGACGACCCGCAGCGGCTGCCCACCGTCGAAGTCGGCGATGTCCCGCGCGGGCGTACGACGCCGAATCCATGCCCAGCGCAGCAGCACGTCCACCAGGGTCTCGCTGCCCGCAGAACGGCGTTCCGCGCGTGCGCCCGTCATTTTCCCACCCCTGTCGCCAGTACCGCGTCGACGAATTCCCGCGGCGGCTGGTACGCGTGGTCCGCCACGTAGTGCACGACCAGCGCCGGGGCGGCGTACACACGGCCTTCGCCGCCCCGCACATGGACCTCTCCGCTGCCGATGAACACATCGCGGAACCTGACGTTCTTCCGCGCTTCCTGGAAGGTCGGGCAGAAGTCGCAGAAGTGCATGCCCCGGTAGACGTTCACCGTGTCCTTCGCCAACTCCAGCAGGTCTTCCAGGAATCTCTCGGGGACGTCGCCCTGCGGGAACTCGTGCCCGTCGGCGAGCCACCCCACGTTCAGCAGGGAAGTGCCAGAGCCCACGCCCTCAGCCGTCTCGTCCGCGTCGTCCGAGTACTCGTACGGGCTGAGGTCCTTGTAGTACGCCATCGCTCACCTCCTGGGGTTCATGTGCTCGCGGCAGATCACAACGTGGCACGCGCCCATGTTCGGTTCCAGGATGTCACTCAGTTTGGTCGGCTCCGACACGCTGATCGACCTGCTGCTGATGTTCAGGTTGTCGGGGACATCGACGGTGTAGTCGGGAATGCTCCGCCCCGGCCCGAACGTCTCGGTGGGCGGAATGTTCGCACCCGTTTCCACGGAGAAACCGATGGAGTCCTTGAGTTTCTTCCCGTCTTCGACGTAGAACTTCACCCACGTCCCGGTCGGCACCGTGGCGTCCCCGTCTCCGCGCACATAGTATCCGTGGCCCGCGATGACGGTTGAGTTGTCGGTACGCCCCTGCTGCGTGACGCTCTTGGCGTGCGGGGCGCCGACCCCCTTGCCGACGCGCGGGCTCGCGCCCCGGGCGGTGTCCTCCGCCGCCGACCTACTGGCCTTGGCGCCGCCGGCCGCCGCGGACTCCTCCGCCGTACCCGTCTTCGTGCCCTCGGCGACGGCCGCGACCCCGGTTCCGGCTATGCCCGCCGCCCCCGCGATCACCGCCCCGCCTTCGCCGATCACCCCG
The DNA here is from genome assembly GCF_021545335.1 of Streptomyces sp. GQFP. Classification (GTDB taxonomy): domain Bacteria; phylum Actinomycetota; class Actinomycetes; order Streptomycetales; family Streptomycetaceae; genus Streptomyces. The sequence continues at coordinate 4,391,786 of NZ_CP089312.1, forward strand.
GCTGCCGCTCCCGTCACCGCGGCCCCCAGGCCGCCGATCTCGGCTCCCGCCGTGAATCCCTCGGCGCCCGCCACCAGGACGGCTCCGCACGCACCGGCGGTCGCCACCACGCAGGCGACCGCGCCGACCACCACCGCCGTGGCGACCACGGCCGCGATCACCGGGTGCCGCTCGACCGCGTGGTAGGCCTTCTTGGCGTAGCAGGAGAAGGACCAGCCGCAGCTGTGGTGCGAGTTTCCACCCCCGCCACCGCCACCGCTGTGCGAGGAAGAAGAGGAAGAAGAGGACGCGGAGGAGGTCGTCGTCGTGGTCGTCGCCGGTGCGGGTGTGCTGCCGCAGTCGATGGCGCACGTGTTCATCGTCGGGTCGTTGTACCAGTCGTCCATACCCGTCGGGTCGCTGCCCGAGATCGGGTTGTCCGCCGCGTACGTGTACCCGTCGATCTGCTGGGCGTCCGTCAGCTCCAGGACCGGGTCGTCCGACACGAACCGGCCGGTCGTCGCGTCGTACTCCCTCGCCCCCAGGTGCGTCAGACCCGTCACCGCGTCCTGCACGCCGCTCACGAAGCCCTTGTCACCCAGCCATGAACTCGAACTCGGCTGCGTACCACGGGTGTTGCCGAACGGGTCGAGCCGTCGCCGCGTGATCGTCTGTGTCGTCGCGTCCACCGCAGTCTCGGCCGTGTCGTGGGCGTCCGTGATCTGCCACTGCAGGCTGCCCGTGCTCGTGCGCACCGCGATGGTCTGGCCCGCCCACGTGTAGTAGCGCGTGCCGGTGGTCGACGTCGCACCCTTGGCGAGGTGCACCTCGGTGTCGCCCAGGTACAGCGTCGTGCCCGAGTCGTCGCGCGAGAGCAGCCGGTTGCCGTCCGCGTCGTAGAGGTAGGAGGCCGACGTCCCGTCCGCGTTGGTCACCTTGGCCAGGTGGCCCTCTGCGTCCCAGTCCAGCGTCTGGGTCCTGCCGCCCAGGGTGCGGGTGTGGGTGTTGCCCGAGTGGTCGTACGTGTAGGAGTTCGTGGTCGTGGTGGAGCCCACGACCGTGCTCGACGACGTCAGCGTGTGCGCCTGGGTCGTGCCCTGGGGCGGGTAGACGAACGACGTTGTCGTGTCGGAACCGCCCGTCGTGGTCGCGTGATCGGTCTGCGTCTTGCGGTTGCCCAGGTCGTCGTACGCGTAGCTGTGCCAGTACGGCGCCGGGCCGCCGAGGACCGACGTGGACGCGGTGGCGGCGCAGCCGTCGGTCGCCGTCCAGGCCTCGGTGAGCCGGTCGTGGCCGTCGTAGCGGTAGCACTGGACGTCGTCGGTTCCGTCGGCGTGCGTGGCGACCTTCGTCGGGTTGCCCGCGTCGTCGTAGGTGTACGACGTGTCCTGCACGGGCGCCGACTGGGCGTCGTCGGTGACCAGTTCACGCTGGAGGCGGCGGGTGCCGTCCTCGTAAGTGTTGGTGATCTGCAGCCACTTGGCGGTGTCCGAGGACGAAACCCCCAGCGTGAGCTGGCTGACGTCGCCCTGCTTCGAGTAGTTCGTGTTCTGTACGTAGCCGGTGGTGCCGTTCAGCGTCGTCGGCATGCTCAGGTCGTTGTAGCCGTACTCCAGCGACTCGGAAGCCAGACCGCCGGCCGCCGGGTCGGAGGTGACCTGGACGGTCCCGTCAAGGTTGTAGCCGGTCGTCGACGAGTACGTGCCCGCCAACGCCTCCTCGCCCGTGACCGACGGGATGATCACCCGGGTCAGCGTCGGCCGGTACAGGGAGTCGTAGGCACCGACCTGGCTGACGTACGCCGAGCCCGCGCTGCCGCCGACGTACCGGATCGACGACGTCGGCTGCCCCTTGGCCACCGAGTCGTAGGTCCACTTGGCCAGTTCGTGCGCCGCGTCCTTCGTCGTGCCGTCGTACAGGTCGGTCTTGCGGCCGAGGATGTCGTAGGAGTAGCTGAGTGTCTTCTCGTCGGAGGTGCCGACCGCCGTCGTGGTGGAGGCGACCTGGTCCAGCTCGTTGTACGCCGTGCTCGTCGTGCCCGTGTCCGGGTCCACCGAGCTCGTCTTGCGGCCCATCAGATCGTAGCCGTACGACCATGTGTTGCCCGCGTCGTCGACGACCTCCTTGAGCTGGCCCTTCGGGTCGTACGTGTATTTGATCGACGTGTAGGAACCGCTCGGCGTGCCGTTGTCGTACTGCCGGGTCTCGACCGTGCGGCCGAGCGTGTCGGTCAGTGTCGTGGTTGCGATGCCGCCCTTGGGCGGGGTGACCGTGACACGGTCACCGCCGTATGCCGTCGCGGTCGTCCAGCGCTTGGTACCCAGCGCGTAGAAGTTCTCTGCCGTCGGCCGGCCGACGCCGTCGTACGTCGTCAGCATCTGGGACGGGACAACCGAGGTGATGTTCGCCAGCGTCCCTGACGGGGAGGTCGCATCCGTGTAATCGGCGTCCGCCTCGACCGCGGTCCCCCGGCTGTCGTACTTGGTTTCGGCGATGACCCGGCCGCCACCCGGTGCAGGGGTCTGCGTCTGGCGCGGGCGCAGCAGCGCGTCATACAGGGCGTATGTCGTGTCGTACGTCGTGCCGTCGTTGTTGAGCTTGCCCGTGGAGACCACGGAGGCCGCCGAGTTGGAGATGGCGTAGGTGTAGACGAGGCTCGCGCTCTGGCCCGAGGACTTGCTGCGGTTGGCCAGCCACAGGGACTTCAGGCGGCCGAGGCCGTCGTACGCGTAGTCCGTGCGCTTGCTGTTGGGGTCGACGACCGAGGTGGCCAGGCCGCGGGCAGGGTCGAAGTTCGTGGTCGTCGAGTAGCTCTTGGCGTCCGTCGTGACCGTGCTGGTAAGAGGGCCGCCCGTGGTCGGGGTGTAGGTGGTCTTGCTGACCACGGTCTGGTCGGCGTCCTTGACGGAGTCGACGCGGCCCTGGGTGTCGTAGTGGCTGGTGGAGACCGTCTGGTAGACGGGGCTGCCACTGCTGTACGACGACATGCGCTGTGTCGACGTCTCGTCGCCGAGGGTCGGGGCGGTGCCGTAGGACTGGCTGTCGTAGAGCGTGCGGACGTCGGAGACCACGTCGTCGGGGCGGGTCGGCGTCGCGGCGCAGGCCACGTCGACCGTCTCGACGCGCACCGGGAAGGCCATCAGCCAGTCGGTGGTGTTGTTCGCGATCGTGGTGCGGGTGCACTGCTCGTCGCCCGTGACGGCCGTGTCGCCCGCGTCGTCAACCGTCAGCGCGGCGCCGGTCGTCGGGTCGTACGTCGTCGAGACCAGCGTGTTCCGCGTGCCGCCGGCGGACACGTCGGTACGGGTGTGCACGGCCGCCGGGCGGGTGAAGTACGCGCTGCGGGTGCCGTCCGTGGCGGTCTGGTGGATCCACTGGTCGGTGATCGTGCCGGACACCTCGGCGGAACCGTTGTAGGTGACCGACTCACGGACGTTGCCGGCCAGCGGATCGGAGTCGGTGACAGACGCGCCGGTGGAGTCGGCGACCTTGACGCTGCGTGTGGTGCCGTCGGACTGCTTGTCGCCGTCCATACCGCGGAAGTACGTCGCGACCGACTTCGTCCGCGTCGACTGCGCGTCACCCGTGGTCGTGGTGACGCTGCCGTAACCGCGCCACTGCGACCAGGTCTTGCGCTTGGCGGGGGCTGTGACGTTGTCGGTGTCGTAGTGCCAGGCCGGGGAACCGCCGTAGGTGTAGTCGGTCTCCTTCAGCGGGGAGCCGCCGGTCGGGTCCGACTCGGTGACCTGGGTGACGACGTACTTGTGGAACCAGTCCAGTTGGGGATCGGTGGTGTACGGCGGCTGCCAGTACGTCGGGAAGCAGCGCAGCGTGTCGGAGTCAGGGGCGCTCGGCATGGTCGTACCGGCGACGCACTGCGCGTCGGAGTAGTTGACGGTGAGGACCGAGCCCGTCTCCGAAGTGATCGTCCTTACGCGCCACTTGACCAGCGCCGCGATGTCGTCGTGGGTCGTGTCCACCCGGTTGTACAGCTGGATGCCCGCGAAGGTGACCGGCGGCATCGCCGTCGTCGAACCGTCCTTGCCCGTACGGGTGATGGACTTCAGCCACAGGCCGGCCGAGGTGCCGTCGCCCGGGTCGGGGAAGGAGTGGGCCAGCGCCCACGAGTCGACGTCCCGGTAGGCGGGGGTGGCGAGGCTCGCGTCCCACACGCTCGTGGTGACGCCCGTGAGCCGCTTGCGGGAGAAGAACGTCGGTCCGGTGGCGCTGCACACCTTGCCCGAGGCGCAGATCTCGTCGAAGGGCACGTCGGGCCAGTGCGAGGACGTCGACGAGGTCAGGGAGGAGCAGTCCTCTGTGCTGGTGACGAGGCAGCGTTCCGCGGTGGTGAAGGCGACCTTCTCGGGGGCGGTGCCGAAGACGGTGGAGGAGGTGATGCCGTAGTCGATCTGGCTGAGGTAGCCGCCGCGGTCGTACACCGTGCCGTTGCCGGTCGTGGTGCCGTCCTTGGCGTAGTAGTTGCTCTCCTTGGTGTACCAGTACGACATGGCGTTGCCGTGCGGGTCGACCACGTAGTCCAGGTTCCAGCGCCAGGCCTGGGTGAGCGCGCGGCCGGAGAAGGATGTGCCCTGGTCGTAGCCGGGTTCACCCGAGTCGTCGCCGAACACCGGGGCGGTCCAGGTGGAGTTGGTGACCGCGTTGCCGGTGGCCCAGCCGGGCAGACGGTTCTTGCCGAAGACGTACTGGGTGCCGTCCTGGGTGGTTACCGTCCAGAACTCGCCGTCGTTGTCACCGTTCGTGGCACCTGTGGAGTGGGTGACGCGCTCGCCGTCGTCGGTTTTCGGGTGCCATGCGCCGGTCGAGGAGTCCTTGATCAGGGGGCTGGACTTGCCGCCCAGGACCAGGGTGGCGTTGTCGTTCGCCCAGCACTCGTCGTTCTTGCCGGACTGCCCGTCGTCGTCACAGGAGTCGTAGGACCGCTCGATGTACCCAGTGGTCAGGTCGAAGCCCTCGCCGACCCAGGAGGGCTGGTTGTTGGTCGAGGGCAGCCGGCCGTCCACGCTCTGCGCGTCGTAGGTGAGCGAAAGGCTGGGCGAGGGGCCGCCGTTGGCCGGCGGTACCGACAGCGGGTACGACCAGGTGAAGTCGCCGCTTGAGCCGCCCGCGTTCCAGGAAGCGGACGGGTTGAGCGGGGTCGCGGCGTAGGAACCGGCACCGGACGTGGCGCCGGTGGTCGCCGCCATGGCGGTGATGCCGGAGGCGGCGAGCGGGGCCGTGGCGGTGAGGGTCCGGGCCGACGTGTCGTTGGTCGTGGGCAGCGGGGTCGTCGTACGGCACTTCTTGAGCTTCGGGGTGGTCAGCGCGCACGCGGGCAGACGGACCAGGTGCAGCCTGGAGGCGTAGTCGCCGCCGTAGGCATGCGCGAAGCCCGAATAGTCCAGCGTGAGGCGGGCCTTGGCGGCGGTCTTCTTGCCGTCGGCGCGGATGAGGGAGAGGACTGCGCCATGGATGCCGAGGGCGGTGGCCGTCTGGTGCGGGGCCGTTCTTACGGTGACTTTCGTGGGGGCCACGCCCTTGGCCGGCGCGGTCACCTTCATGGGGAGACTGCCGACCAGGGTTGACTTGGCAGTGTTCGCCACCACCGGGAGCGTCTTGGCCGAGGCTGTGGGCCAGCTCACCGGCTGGGAAAGGGTCTTGGCCGTACGGGCGGCGGCGGCCTTCGCCGGGTCCTTCTTCGCGGCCGTCTTCGCCTTGAAGGCGACCGCCGTGCCGTTCCTCGCCGCCTGCGCGGCCACGGTGTGGTGCCCGTGCCGCTGGGTCGCCCACACGGCGGGCGCGGTGCCGAGACCGGCGGCCACCACGGCGCTCGCCGTGGCCCCGACGACCCATAGCCGTATCCGCCGCAGCGGTATCCGCCGTCTGTGCCCCAGCCCGCCCATGATTGAACTCCCCGCGTGTCGAAGGTTTTGAAAAGCCGTGCCAGCGCTGGCGTCTACAGCAGGATGGGCAACTCGTCGACGTACATCTGGTTGATGTCGGTGTCGGACACCACGCCCGTCCACACGCGTACGTCGTCCACGAGACCGTGCGCGAAGTCGCTGTACGTGCCGTTGCTGATCCGGCCGCGCCCGATGTTGAAGGTGCCGGTGGCCTGCCAGGGCGAGGTGAACACGATGCCGTCGCCGGTGTCGTCATCGGTGTCGGTGTCGCCCTGCGCACCCTGGCGGGTGCCGTTGACGTACAGGAAGAGCTGGTGATGAGCGCCGTCGTAGACACCGGTCAACAGGGTCCAGGCCCCCGGGTCGACCAGCTGGGCCGAGGCGATGCTCGCCGGCGCGGTCACCACCGTGGCGCCGGTGCCGGCGGCGTCCGCGGTGGTACGGCCGAACACCCACATGCCCTGCGCGGAGCCCGCAGCCTGGTCGTACCACAGGCCCCACGAGTCACGGACGCCGCCGGACTGGGTGGCGATCCGCATGTGGTGGGCCACCGTGGTGTCGGACAGCGAGGCCGCGTCGAGCTTGGCCCAGGCCGCCACCGTGAAGTCACCCTGGGAGTCGATGATCGGCCCGATCGCGGTGGCGTTGCCGGTCGAAGTGCCGTTCAGGGAGAGGACGTTGCCCTTGCCGCCGTCGGTGTCGGTGCTCCAGGTGGCACCGCCGGCGACCGTGGCCGTGTGACCGTATCCGGAGGAGTCGGCGGCACTGGTGCCCGAGGTCTCCTCCAGCTTCCACTCGGCGGCGAGCGCCGGCTGTGCCTGCCCTGTGGACGCGTCGGTCATCGCCTGGAGGTCGGCGATCTCCTCCTCCGACAGGATCCGGTTCCAGGCGGTCACCTCGTCGACCTGCCCCGGGAAGTAGTCGCTGAACGCGCTGCCGTACTGGCCACGGGCGATCTGGAGCCCGCCGGTGCCCTGCCAGGGCGTGGTGAAGGCGACCGGGTCACCCTGCGGTACGCCGTTGACGAACAACTGGATGGTCTGTTCCTGCGCGTCGTACACGCCCATCACATGGGTCCAGATGCCGGCTTCGGGCGTGGTGGTGCCGATCGAGCGGACGATGGCCGGTGCCGCCACGTCCGTGGTGTACCGGTTGAAGACCCACGCGTTGTAGGAGGTCGAGTAGTAGATCGCGAACGCCGACCCGTTGACCCCGGCCTGGGCGACGGCGACGGAGTTGTGGGACGTGCTGGTCAGCCGGGCCCACGCCGAGATGGTGAAGCTCTTGGTGGTGTCCAGGACCGACGAGCCGGTCGCCGCGTACGACGAAGTCCCGTTGGCCTGGAGGGACTTGCCGAGCCGGGCGAGTGAGGACCAGCCGGCCGAACCGGCCAGGGTCGCCGTCCGTCCGCTGACCGAGTCTGTGGCCGTGGTGCCGGTGCCCTCGTCGAGGGACCAGTGGGCGACGGGGCCCGCGCCGGGCGCGACCTTGAAGGTGTACGTGTAGCTGAGCGAGTCGTTGCCCGCCGCGTCCCAGGTCTGGACGGTCAGGGTGTTCACCCCGCGCACGTTCGGTGCCAGGGACACCGCGTAGCTGGTGGTGGCGGCGGTGAAGGTCTTGGTCCGCACCGGGTTGTCGTTGAGCTGGTAGGTGTACTTGACCACGTCCGAGGCCCCGTTGGCCTTGAGCGTGAATGTCGCGGGCACGCCCACACCGCCGTATGCCGTGCAGTCGTCCGGGCTGTCCGGGCTCGCGCACTCCTGGTACGTCGTGGAGTCGACGTCCGGCTGCACCGGCTTCGAGGAGTCGATCCGGAACCAGCACCCGCTGGTCCAGGCCGAGTACATGTAACCGGTCGTGCCGTTGAAGGAGTACTTGTACTCGCTGCGGGCTCGGAACCAGTACGTCTGCCCGTTCGTCAGCGCCGCCGACGTCCAGGTGCCGGTCGTGCCGGAGGTCGTGTAGGCCGACGGGCTGCCCGAACCGGCCAGCGGGTCAGTGACATCGGGGTCGTACTTGTAGACCTGGAAGTTGGGCCGCAGTGTCGACTGTGAGCCGTCCGCCGACTTCGGCGCCGCCCCCAGCGTGGGCGTGGCGTCCCGGATCACGGCGGCGGTGGCGCGGGTCGTCGCACAGGCCAGGTTCGGGCTGGAGAGCTTCACCCCGGTCGGCGTGGACGGCTTGGACACGAACGTCACCGACAGGGTCGGCTTGGTGTCCGACGGTGAGGCGAACTGCTTCCAGGCGATCTCGTCACTCTCGTCGGAGGCCCGCAGCCCGAGCGTGGTGGTCGACGCGGACTGCCCGGCGGTGTAACTCACGGCACCGGTGGCGTCGAAGGAGACGTTGCCGCCCGGGCAGGAGGACGAGTAGCCCTTCGCGGTGGAAACCGAGTCGACCTGGGCGGACCAAGACGGCTGCGCATTCCATGTGGTGCCCGAGGAGATGGACCCCGTACGCCACAGCTGCACTGCCTTGTCGGTGCAGTTGGCCGACCACACCTCGAGCGCCGAGAAGGTCGCCGAGAGGATCTTCTTGCCACCGAGGGCGTGCGTGTCGAACTGGTAGAGCGAGCGGGCCTTCTTGTTGTCCACCCACGCGTCGTAACCGACACCCAGCGCGTGCGAGGTCTTCCAGAACGACGTCGACGGTGAACTCGTCCACACCGTCGTCCACCCCGTCAGCGACGCACTGGTCGTCTGCGGGTCGAGGACCACCGGGTAGGTGGTGTCCGGGTTGTCGAGGAACGCCTTGTCCGGCTTCAGGGTCAGCGCGCTGTCGGAGGCGGTCACGTCCATGGCGGTCGCACGGGCGCCCGGGGCGGGCCCGTCGAGCGCGCCCTGGTCGGCGACGGCCGTCCGAGCGGCAGCGGTTGTGACGTCGTAGGAGGCCTGGGAGACGGTGTGCGCGGTCGCGGCCGGGGCGATGGCCGCCGCCGACGAGTCGTACATCATCGCGGCGCCGGTGGTGAACACCGGCCGGCCGTCGGCGCCGACGAAGGCCGCGCCACCGGAGTGGGTGTCGTACACGGAGACACCGTCGACCGAGACCGGGAAGCGCACGCTCGCCAGCTCCGGACTGTCGGCCGCCGTACGGGACTTGACGACCAGGTTCTCGCTGAAGCCGTCTGCCGTCGCCTGCACCACCAGGTCCGTGCCGGGCAGAACGTCCGCGTACGTCGCCGTCGAACCATCGAGGGCCGGCGCCGGGAGCGTCCAGGGCGAGCCGACGCTGTACGTCTTGCCGTCCTTCGTGATCCGCGCCAGCGGGTCGTGCGCACCGCCCCCGGAGAAGGTGATGTCAACAGCAGCGGCCTTCGGCGCCAGTTGACCGCCGGTGGTGGTCACGAGGCCGGTGTCGACGGGCACCCAGCCCGACGCCTGCCGCACCCGCACCGGCTCGGGATCGAACTCGACGGTGAACGTGCCGTCCGGCTTCGCCGTGACCAGTTGCGTGGGAGTCGTCTCGGCGTCCACCGCGACGGGCACACCCGACTGCGCCGCCTGGCGCGACGCGACCGCCTCGGGCGACAGGTCAGTCGGGTCGTCCGTGACCGAGGAAGCCCGCACGGGCGCGTCGTCAGCCGCGTGAGCACCCGCCGCACCCAGCAACTGCACCAACAACGCAGACGCCGCCAGCCATCTCAGCCGTCTCCCGGCACACCACATAGCCCGACCCCCGCAATCACAGATCCTTCACTGCCGTTCACAGCCGAGTGATCAAAACCTGAGGGCTTACTTAAGTCAACGAAGTCAATTAATTCCCAAGGGGACCAAGTGAATCAAACCGCCCCACAGGCGATCGTCAACAAGTAAAGAAAAAGAAACAGTTCGCTGATCAATAGACCTGCTCAGCGCAAAGGGAACAAGGGGAGGCGGTAGTTGACCCAACGGGAGCCCACCGACCATCCGGCCCAGCGGCAAGGAAAGGCAAAGTCTCTATCAAGCAAGGAATTCGACATGAAGGCTGACGCCTCGCTCCCCGCTCATCCCACCACCCGGACCAGCAGGCGACTGCCCTTCGCAGTACGCCACCAGAGGGCGGTACGAGAGCCCCCGCCCCAGACCCCTGCCCGCCATAAACGCCACCGCCCTCGGCCATTTACTCCTGAAGAACCCCAACCCATGCCCCAAGGACGCGCTGACCTGCGGTGGGCCCCCCTTGCTTGCCCCCAGCGGAGATCGCACCCCGCCCGAATCCGCCCAGCCAGGCTCCCGACGACTCTCGCCCCACCACCTGTCGCAGCGAGCGGCGCTGCGCATCACAACGACGGAGCGCACATGACCGCCGGAACTCCCGCCGACGACTACCCGAATCACCGGAACCCACATCACCACCGCAGGTGTCGCACATTCTCTAAATGAAGCATCCCGCAACAGACGGGACTCGCCGTCGAACTTCGCCGCCACCCCGAGCATCCCGGCTGTTGCCCTCGGGTCGACGATCAGCCGCCGCTCCTACTTGATGGGGCGAGTCACGCACCTACTTGTCGAATACCCACAAATCGCCGGTCAACGCTGAACCCAGGAATGCGGGCCCCTTATCGCCGTCCGAGCGCTGCGGCTGCACTCATGGCCTCACATTGGCCACACCTGATCCTTGACAGCTCATCAGCTAAGGCCGCCACCACCGCAAAAGCCCAGTTCAAGGGCCCGACCCTAGATGTCACCACAGGAGCTGCACCTTGGACCTACGCATTACGATGCGTAGACAGCATGCATCCGATTGGCCCGGATTCCAAGGTCAACAGAAACAAGAAACCCCAGGTCAGAGGCATGACCTGGGGTTCACCATGGAGCCGCCTTCGGGATTCGAACCCGAGACCTACGCATTACGAGAACACTAGTGATCGTGACACGAGCTGCCACCCTATGCCTCCGGATCCAGCTTTGCCTGATCAGAACACATGCGGCCTTTTGGCCGGTGTTATCGCGTCCACCTGGTCCAGAGGCGTCCGGCCTCCCCTTGGCCTCCCATGGGTCCAACGTCCGCACCAAGGTGCTGTCCAGCGGAGTCGTAGGCACGGTCTTTGGCTGTGCAAGGTTGGACTGTAGAGAGTCCACATGGCGCTGCTCGGAATGGCAACTCTGGCTGGTGTGGATAGGGCGACGGTCGGCAGCGTACCTCCGGGCGGTGGGGATCCTCGGCCGCCCCGGAGGGCGACAGCCACCGGCACCCTCCAGCGAGTACGTGCCGATGCCGTCGCCGTTGCGATCCTCAGTCGCCACGGAGGACGACCGCCAGTATGCGCGGGGCCCGCAACACGCACGCCACGTGGATGTTGCGATCCCTGGTTCACCCCGGAGAGCGACCGCCACGTACGGTCCGTCCGGCCACGTCCGTTTCTGGGAGAAGTTGCGATCCTCGGTCACCCCAGAAGGCGACCGCCACACAGGGCGCACCGGTCGTGGACGTAGACGACGTGGGTGTTGCGATCCTCGGTCACCCCGGAGGACGACCGCCACTCTGCGCCAGCGTGATGTGCAGCCACTGGTCCTCGACGTTGCGATCCTCGGCCGCCGCGGAGGACAACCGCCACTTGGGGCGTTCCGAGCTGTCATTGGGGTCGTCGTCTTTGGGTCCTCGGTTGCCCCGAAGGACGACCGCCACCGGCGACCGACCGGCTTGGGCTACTGCTGATGGTGCTGTTGTGATCCCCGGTCGCCCCAGAGGGCGACCGCCACCCGTGTGGCGGGACGGCTCTGCAAGTTCTCTCCCGGAGTTGCGATCCTCGGCCGCCCCGGAGGGCAACCGCCACACTCAACCTCGCGGCGCTCGGCGTCCAGGTCGATGACGTTGCGATCCTCGGTCGCCTCGAGGGCAACCGCCAGTCGATGTCCTCGTCGGCGATGCGCGCTGCCTTGCCGTTGCGATCCCCGGTCGCCCCAGAGGGCGACCGCCACGTCCACGCCGATCGGGAAGGCGTAGCTCCCCCTCGGCCCGTTGCGATCCTCCGTCGCCCCGGAGGGCGACCGCCACCCGCCAGCCGGGGCGGTATCGCCGATCACCGCGCTGTTGCGATCCTCGGTCGTCCTGGAGGGCGACCGCCACCGGGTACGGCCGGATCGGCTACCACGGCACTGCGAAGTTGCGATCCTCGGTCACCCCAGAGGGCGACCGCCACGTCCAGCTTGGCCCGGTTCAGCCGGGTCATGGCGTCGTTGCGATCCTCGGTCACTCTGGAGGGCGACCGCCACTCGAGGTCGACGAGTTCGTTGTCGATGGCCTGTTTGCCGTTGCGAACCTCGGTCATCCCGAAGAGCAACCGCCACCCGGCGCTTCTTGGCCCGCTCCTTTCGGTTGCGATCCTCGGCTGGCGCAAAGGACAACCGCCACGGAGCCGTCCGCGTCTTCGCCGAGGACGGGAAAGTAGTTGCGATCCGCGGTCACCCCGGGGGGGCGACCGCCACGTGCACCTCGGCCGAGCCGTACTCGGAACGGACCTTGTTACGATCCCCGGTCACCCCAGAGGGCGTCCGGCACGTAGTCCCGCACCATCTCCTAGGTCGCCCCGGAAGGCGACCGCCACATTCTCGCCGGTGTCTCAGTCAGTGGCGACCGTACGGTTGCGATCCTCGGTCACCCTGGAGAGCGACCGCCACCACAGGTCGACGAGCCACGCCCAGGAACCTTCTTGTCGTTGCGATCCTCAGTCACCCCGAAGGGCGACTGCCACTTGTCCTGGTCGACGATGACGCCGCGCTGGGAGAGGTTGCGATCCTTAGCCGACCCGAAGGACGACCGCCACTGCGGGGACGGCTACACATCGACCGCAACGGGTCGGCGTTGCGATCCTCGGTCACCCCGGAAGGCGACTGCCACGGGAGCGGTGGGGCCGCAACGGCGCGCAGACCATCATGTTGCGACCCTCGGCCGCCCCGGAGGGCGACCGCCACACGCGGTGCAGGGTAGTGATCGCCTGTCCGATCACGGGGTTGCGATCCTCGATCGCCCGGAGGGCGACCGCCACTCTTGCGCTGCTCCTGCTGGTCCTGGAGGCGCGGGAGTTGCGATCCTCGGTCACCCCGGAGGGCGACCGCCACGCCCAGGCCGGTGCCGTGGGCCTTGATCGCCGTGGCGTTGCGATCCTCGGTCACCCCGGAGGGCGACCGCCACCCGCTCCTTCGTCTTCCGGCCGTAGCCGTCCGCGAAGTTGCGATCCTCGGTCACCGCGGAGGGCAACCACCACGTTGCCCTCCAGCGTGGCGCCGGGCTCAGTGAAGGGGTTGCGATCCTCGGCCACCCCGAAAGGCAACCGCCACCCGAAGCCCGCATGCCGTACGTCGGGGACTCGATATGTTGCGATCCTCGTCTCTCGGACGGCGGCCGCCACACGGGATGCCCCGGGGCTTGAGGATGCGCTCGATGGTGTTGCGATCCTCGGTCACCCTGGAAGGCGACCGCCACGGCTCGGGCGAGCCACGCGAGCGCCCGGGCGGCATCGTTGCGATCCTCGGTCAGCCCAATGGGCGACCGCCACCCGGGCGGGGTGCCCCCGTCTGGCCAGGGCGCCGGAGTGTTGCGATCCTCGGTCACCCCGGAGGACGACCGCCACCAAGCCCCCGGTCGCCTTCGACCCGGACGCCGTGAAGTTGCGATCCTCGGTCATCCCGAAGGACGACCGCGACTGCTCAGCTCGCTGCTCCGGGTCGAGTTGTTCCGGGTTGCGATCCTCGGTCCCCCTGGAAGGCGACCGCCGCATCAGCCCGCACTGGCCTTCGGGGACGAGCGGGTTGCGGTTGCGATCCTCGGCCCCCCGAAGGGCGACCGCCACGGGAGCCGGTGCCCGCGCCCGCGCCCGCGCACGTGATGTAGAAATTGCGATCCTCGGTCACCCCGGAAGGCGACCACCACCATCGTCCTCTTCATCGTCATCCTCAAGTCCGCGAAGTTGCGATCCTCGGTCGCCCCAGAGGACAACCGCCACGGTCGACGAGTTCGTTGTCGACGGCCTGCTTGCCGTTGCGATCCTCGGGTCACCTGGAGGGCGACCGCCACCGGCGAGGGAGTCGACACCGTTGGCGAGGCGGTAGCCGTTGCAATCCTCGGTCACCCCGGAGAGCGACCGCCACTCAAGATCTTCTCGGCCTCGCTCGCAGTCGTCAGGTAGTTGCGATCCTCGGCCGCTCCGCAAGACGACCGCTACGTGCCGCGGTCGCCGTGCGTGCCGAAGGGCAAGGCGTTGCGATCCTCGGTCACCCCGGAGAGCGACCGCCACTACGTGCCGGACACCTGGGACGTGCGCTCCACCCTCGTTGCGATCCTCGGTCATCCCGTAGGACGACCACCACGACATCCTGAGCGCTCCGCTGAACGAGCCGATCCGGTTGCGATCCTCGGTCACCCCAGAGAGCAACCGCCACGCGGGGATCGCCGGTCGAGTAGTGCTGGATGGCCCAGTTGCGATCCTCGGTCACCCCGGAGGGCGACCGCCACTTGATCTCGCGCGCCAGACCGTCCGGCCTCATTTCGTTGCGATCCTCGGTCGCCCCGGAGGACGACCGCCACGCGGGCTCAGACCCGCAGAGGTCGTGCTGACCAAGACGTTGCGATCCTCGGTCACGCCGGAGGGCGACCGCCACCAGCCGGGCGTAGGACATCGTGCGGTCGATCTCCACGTTGCGATCCTCAGGCACCCCGGAGGGCGACCGCCACGTGCGTTGATGTTCAGCGGAGTGGTGGTCGGCCCGTCATTGCGATCCTCGGTCACCCCGGAAGGCGACCGCCACTCGGAGTCTCCAGGTTGCGGACCCAGTCGATGCCCGCGTTGCAATCCTCGGTCACCTCGAAAGGCGACCGCCATCGGCGGAGATTTGCCTGGCTCGCTCGTCTTCGGTGGAGTTGCGATCCTCGCTCGCCTCGAAGGGCGCCCGCCACTGCTTGAGGCAGTACTCGATGGCCGACCGGAGCCGGTGTTGCGGCTCTCGAGCGCCCCGGAGAGCGACCGCCACGATGACGGTCGGTGCCCTCGCCCAGTCCCCGAAGATGCGATCCTCGGCCACCCCGAAGGACGACCGCTAGGTGAAACCGAAGGTCAGGTTGAGTCAGACACCGATGTTGCGATCCTCGGTCACCCCAGAGGACGACCGCCACGAGCCGACCCAGTCGACGTACGCCTCCATGAGGCAGTTGCGATCCTCAGTCACCCCGGAGGGCGACCGCCACCGGTGATCGTTTCGTACGGCGAACCCGGTGTGTTGTGGTTGCGATCCTCAGCCGCCCCAGAGGGCGACCGCCACCCGAGTCCGTGATCGGGCACCTGGAGTGGACGAACCAGTTGCGATCCTCGGTCACACCGGAAGGCGACCGCCACGAAGATGCTCAGCGTCAGAGTGACCGTGCTGCGGAAGTTGCGACCCTCGGTCACCTTGGCGGGGGACCGCCACTCGACGGCGAGGACGGCCCGCTGCGCGGGGAGCAGCCGTTGCGATCCTCGGCCACCCGGGAGAGCGACCGCTAGTGGTTATCCGATCAGGGTGGTGAGGGTGACGCCGTCGGGCAGTCCAGCCTCCTGCACGTCGACCTGGTAGTCGGTGAACGCGCGGGCGGTGGCATCACCGGGGCCCTTGATGGTGATGCGGTCCAGAAGCTGGCGCGCGGGGGCTTTGCCGTACTTGTCGTCGTGGGTGAAGACGTACAGGCCGCGCAGGTTGAGTTCGCCGCGGGCGGCGGCGCGGTCGTGGTCGAACATGAGGGTGAAGGCGCGCCAGAACATGGCGAGGTCGTCGCTGGTGACACCGGTGCGGGCGGCGAGGGGGGCGCTGAAGTGGCCTTCGCCGCGGTAGAGGCCGTAGGGGACGATGTGCTTGGAGCCCATCTCGGTGTTCTTGCCGGCGTCGACGTCTTCCTGCCTGGTGGGGGTGACGCGGGTGATGCCGTATTCGAGGGGGGTGACGGGGTCGACGGAGCGGGAGAAGGTGAGCTGGAGGGGTCCGCGGACGCGGCCGGCCTGGCGGTCCTTCTTACCGGTGGTCATGACAGCGCCGAACATGCGGATGTCGAAGAAGGTCTGGCACATCCACTGCTGGGCGTCGAGCTGGCTGGCCTGGTCGCCGAGGGCGTCTGGGGCGTAGGCGCGTTCGTGCTGGGCGTTGAGGGCGACGCCGGCTTCGACGTAGATGTCGTAGCCGGGTTTGTTGTCTTCCTCGTTGAGGAGGGAGACGGTGTTGCGGATCTTCCGCTTGAGGGCGACGTCGGTGATCAGGCCCTGGCCGGAGACGGGGTCGGTGCGGGGCATGCCGCCGGCGTCGGGGTCGCCGTTGGGGTTGCTGTCGCGTGCCTCGATCAGGTACACGAAGTCGATCTTGTGGTTGGGGTCGAGGTGCGGCGCGGTCATGGGCTGGTTCTCCTGGTCTCGGTGAGGTCTGGGGCTGCCGGGTCGGGCAGGGCAGCATCGGATGGGGAGGGGATGTGCTGCGGGGGTCAGGCCGCGGGCGGCGCGGTTGCGGGCTCGTCCGGGCCGCTGGCGTTCTCGTCGGCTTTTTGGGCCTGCTTGTGGGCGGCGCGGGCCGCGTTGTCGGCGGCACGCTGCTGGTCGTAGCCGAGGACGAACCATGCCTGCTGGCGGGTGGTGAGCAGCAGGGGGATGCCGTCGTCGAGCTGGGCGAGCGCGGCGAATGCCTCGGCCAGGCGCGCGTCGAGGGCGTAGTAGGTGCCGCGTTTGTCGCGGCGCAGCCGTTTAAGGTGGCCGCTGGCTCCGGCGCGGAGGGTGGTGAGGACGGCAGCGGGTGCGGTCATGGCGGTGCCGAAGTACTTGTCGCCGATGGTGGTGTTGATGTCGCCGAGGGCGGCGTACTGGATGGCTTGCAGGACGGCGAAGGCGCGTCCGCACAGGTAGCCGGGTTCCCGGTTGGGTTCTTCGAGTTGGGGTGCGGGGCCGGTCACCTGGTGGTCCTTCCGGTTCGGGTGGAGTGCGAGGCGGAGCAGAGCAGTGCGGGGATGGTCGACGCGGCCGTCGGCGCGGATGCGCTGCAGCAGGTGGGGCAGGAGGCGGGCGGGCATCGGGCCACGGGTAAGGGCAGCGCGCAGCAGCTCGTTCTCCAGCCCCTTGGGCCCGCTGCGGGCGACGTACCGGCCAGCCTTGTCGTCCCAGCGGCCGGCCGCCAAGGCCAAATGCCACAGCGGCAGGTAGCGGTACTTGTGCTCCCAGCCGTCGTAGGCCCGGTGGTGCTCGAACCAGGCGCCGAGGTGGTTGCGCAGGCGGCCGACGGGGATGTCGAGCCAGTCCAGGACCACCGCGCGGGCGTTGTTCAGGCCGAGGGTGAGTGCGTAGTAGGCACCCGGGTCCAGGCGCTCGGCGGCGATGGGGTCGGGGCACTCGTGCAGGGCGTCGAGAAGCTTGGCGACGCTCTCCTCGGTCGGGGTGTCCAGGCATCCGAAGAGGTCATCGACCGGCTCCTTGGTCCACCACACGGTGACCGTGTCGCTCCCGCGCCGACGGTGCGTGTCGGTGGACAGCAGCAGGTTGAGCGCGGCCATGGCCCGGCTCCCGCAACGTTCACACACTGGAGTGTTCACCAGCTGCAACGCCCCGCCGCGGCCCTGGGCGGCGGCGTTGATACTGATCAGTTGGGAGTCGCGGCCCAGGCCCCTGGTGGGGATCGCCCCGGACTTGATGCTCTCGGGGATCGTGGACAGCAGCTCGCCCTGCTCGCCGCACACCAGGCACAGACCTGTCGCGCCGCTGCCGGACTTGCGGGCCCGCACGGTCGCCGCCCACAGGGCACACGCCGTGGGCAGTTCGTGCAGCCAGGTCCCGTCATGGCCCAGCAGGGCGACGGTGTCGGCCGAGGTGATGTCGTCGGGCAGCGGAATGCGGGCCAGGCCACCGCTGGTGACGAAGGCATGCACGGCCTGCGCGTACGGATCGTCCGGAGCGCTCTGGGCCCAGGTCAGCAGCAGGTCGGTGTATTCGCGGTGGCGTCGGATGGCTTCCGCCCTGGCCGCCTCGCTGACAGTGCCGTCCGTGCCAACCTTCGGCACCGCCAGAACGTACTGGGCGGTGTCGACCAGCAGGTACGGCGGCGGCATCTTGCCCGACCGGTAGGCGTAAGGGGCGTCCCTGGCAAGTGGCTTGTCCTTCGATCCCTTGGCCGGGCGGCGGTCGTGAAGCTGGGCGGTTAAGCCGTCGGCGTCGATCCGCAGCACCCACTGGATCTTCTTGGGCCGGTAGTAGGCGGGCGGGAGCATGCCGTCGGCCTCGGCCCGTTCGGCGACTTCGGTCAGACGCTGCAGCAGCATCGGCGCCTCACCCCGCCTCGGCCCCGTCTGCACGCCAGCCGGATCCGGTCGGCATGACCACCTCGCCCGCTCCCAGCGGCCTGAGCGGCACCTGCAGCACGCCCTGGTGCAGCTGGGCGTGGAACCAGCGGTACTCCTCGCCGCCGGAGGTCGGGTAGCCGATCGAGTGCAGCATGACGCCCAGGTCCTCGTCCCGCTTGATGGGCGCGGTGTCGGTCTGTGGGCCGAAAGAGGCGCTGAACTCGCGGCAGCCGAGAAACGGCTGGGCAAAGCAGGCGCCCTTGTCCACGCGGCGGCGCAGTTGCTCGCGGTACTTCTCCTCGCGCCCGCCCTGGCCGCGTTCGGTCAGGACGACTTGAGTGCGGATGCGGTAGTTGACGTCGCGCAGCAGCATGCTGTTGCGCTGGTCCCGGTCCTTCTCGACGTCGTAGCGGCGGCCAGGGTCCCTGCGCAGGGCCGCGACCTCGCCGGCCGTGATCACGGATTTGACCTCGTTACGGCGGACCGCCGTCCACTCGATCGGCGCGAGGACTTCGATCGACCGCACCACGTACTGGAATTCCGGCTTCCAGAAGATGGCCTCCAGCACCCCCACGGCCGCGGAGGGTCCCATCACCGGATACGAGACCCGTTCCACCTTCAGCTCCGGCCGGGTGAAGCAGGCCAGCGGACCGGCCACTTCCACCACAAGATCCGGAAATACCCAACCGTCATTGCCCCGCCGTTCAACTCGCCGCGAGGCAGCAGCTACACGAGACGCCACGCCCACACAACTCCTCTCCTGGATTCCCAAGTCGTCCTGTACTTCGCTGTGTTGTCGCCCAGGCCGGTCGACGCCAGTAGCTGCACACCGTAAGGGCAGCCACTGACATCGCCTCTGACCTGCTGGTTAGCCGACGTCCAGGCGAAGCCTGAGTCGACCGCGCATGACTAGGGAGATGACGACGATCACAACGACGCCCACGGCCGTCGGAGGGCCGGACTTGTTGCCGGATCGATCTACACGCGCCCTCTCGCTCTCTTCATTGAGCTCTCCTTCTTGGAGGCTTGATGGTGTGAGGCAGCCAGACAACCGCTACCAATACCGACTCGGAGGAGGCCAGAACTACGTGGATCGCCGTACTGCACACGCAGCAATGAGAAGGGCCCAGGTGCTGACACCCCTGGGCCCCACATCGATCTGGTCCGGCAAAGTTTCGATCCTCGGCCGCCACTCCAGACATCGTCCGTTAGGCGAGGCCGCCAGGTGATCTTCCAGAAGACCACAGGCTCATGGTGGCACGTCCAGAACAGAACGGCTTCGGTGCTGAACTCGGCTCCTAGAGGTTGAAGGCGCCCGGTTCCTCTGCCTCGTCCGGGTCGAGGCCCCGCTGCTCGTGGTAGGCATCGAGCCAGAGGATCAGGTCGCCTGTCACCGGCACGGCCAAGCCGGACCGCAGGGCCGCCTCCGCCTCGTGACGCGGTAGGGAGGCCGTGTGCTGCTGCAGACCGCGCAGGACCTCCGGTCCGCACGGACGATGCGGATCCCGCAGTCGGGCGACGGCCGTTTCGATCGCTTCCCGGTCCGCCTCACGGCGGACGACGACGGCCGGGACGCTGTGCCCGTCCTCGATCATCTCGAAGGCGTGGTCGACGGCAGGAAAGTCCAGACGGCGCCGCAGTTCCTCGATCTCCTCGCCCAGCCCCGGCTGTAGGGCGTAACGGACCGGGTAATAGCGCTCCAGCGCCCCCAGGTCGTCGGGGCGCGCGAGGTCCGGCCCGAAGAAGCCGTCCGTTGCCTGCACGGCCGCCCGGTACTCGGTTCCGCGCGGTTGTCCGCCTTTCGCAAGGCGGAAGATGACCACCGTGCCGGTGGACAGGCGCCCGTCGCGGTTGCAGCGGCCGGCCGCCTGCTGCATCGACTCCGCCGGCGCCCACGCCCGGTACACGCGCGGGAAGTCGAGGTCCACACCGGCCTCGATCAGGCTGGTGGACACGACCTGTACCGGCGCGCCGCCGGCCAGCAACTCCTTGATCCGGGCGATGACTTCGCGGCGGTGTGCGCCCGTCATCCGGGTCGACAGGTGCAGCACCTCCCCCTCAGCCACTCTCTGCTCAAGGTGACGGTGGAGGCGAGCCGCGTCCTTGGTGGTCGCCGTCACGGTCAGTACCTGCCGGTGCCCGGCCGCCTCGCCGGCGATGCTCTCCAGGGTGACGTCCTCACCGATCCGCCACTCGTAGGTGACCCGGCGCAGCGCGTCGAACAAGGGGGACGGGTCCTCCACGACCGCCCGCCGCTCGAGCCCCTGCCAGCGAGGCAGCTCCCAAAACGACGGCTGGGTGGCCGAGGCCAGCAGCACGGTGACCCCGAAGTGCTCGGCCAGCCCGCGCAGCCCGCTGAGGATCGGGGTGAGCAAGCGGTCCGGCAGGGACTGGACCTCGTCCAGCACGATCACCGAGCCGGCCAGGTTGTGCAGCCGCCGCGTCTGCGACGGCCGGTGCGAGAACAGCGACTCGAACAGCCGCACCGTGGTGGTCACCACGAACGGGGCGTCCCAGTTCTCCGCCGCCAGCCGGGCGGCATGTGCCTGCCGCTCCCGCTGCGCGCGCTCCGCCGCCGGCATCCCGTCCAGGGGCGTGTGCGCGTCGAGGTCCACGCCACTGTGGTGCTCCAGCACCACAGCCTCCTCGCCCGAGCCGGGATCCGGATCCAGCAGTTCGCGATACACGGAAGCGTTCTGCTCCGTGATGGACACGTAGGGCACGGCGAGCACCACGCGTCGCTTGCCGTGCACGGCCGCGTGCCGCAGGGCAAAACCCCCGGCAGCCAGCGTCTTGGCCCCGCCCGTGGGCACGTGCAGCACGTATACGCCGGGCTCTCTCAGGGCCGCGGTACACGCCTGCTCGTACACCGACTGCCGCACCGCATCCACCGGAGACGGCTCCCGGCCGGCCAGCATCTTCGCCCGTCGTGCCTCGTACCGTTCCACCAACGCGTCCATGTCCGCCGGCGCGCGCAACCGGACTGCGGTGCTGTCGAAGTGCGCGGAGGTATCCAGGAAGTCCGCATCGACCACGCAGCTGAACAGCATCCGCAGCAACAGGTCCAGCCCAAGCCGCCGCTCCGACTTGGGCAGATCCATCAACCATCCCGGCACAGCGGGCCGCGGCTGCGGATGGATCTCCGGAATCGCCTTCTCCACCGCCCCGATGGCTTCCTCGACCAGTTGGGCATGCTCCCCGCCGGGCTGGGCCTTCACCAGCTCGGTCTTCAACCTGTCCATGTCCGGCAAGCCCCCGTGGTGACCGAACACCACCGCGCCGAAGGCCAACTGCGTATAGCGGTGCGCCAGCAGCGTGCCAGCGTGCTTGTGCGAAGGGCCAACCCGGCCACCACCGCGGCGCTCCGCCTCCAAAAGCCGGCCCTGCCACAAACAAGTGCCCTTGCCCACATCGTGGATCAGCGCAAGGTACGCAGCCAACTCCCCCGCCCCGAACACCTCCCCGAACCGGCAAGCCAGCGCCGCCGAGCCACGCAGATGCTCCTCCAGCGAATGCCGGCTCCCAGATACGGCACTGCGACTGTGCGCGTACAACTGGCCTCCGGACGCAGCCATAACGAATCCCCAGGTCAAAGTGCAGTCACCGCTTGAATCTCGCGGAAGTGAAACGTATACGCCGCCACTGACATCGCCGGGGCCGCACAAGTAAAAACAGCCCGGAATACATGCCGGAGCCGATCGATTGGCTTGTTCAGGACACTGAACGCGAAGGGGAGGGCTGGAGCCGGTGAAGGATCTGAAGCTGTTTCGCGACGCGGACGGCAAGGCTGCCGAGATCCCGGGAGCGGCGGTGGACCCTTGGACCAGGACCTCGACGGCCTGAAGGATCGGTTCGTCCACCTCATCGACGTCGACGCGGTCGTTTCCCATATCGCGGAACCTACCGACGCCCCCGTTGAGCGCATCCGTGAAGTGCTTTCAACCTCGGAAGTCTGCGCCACCATCAGCGACCGCGCCTTTGACAACATGCAGGCTCACCTCGGGCGGTCCCCTTGCGAGATGTCGACGTTCCGCACAGGAGACCTCCAACGCCTGGCGCAAGAGTGGCTGGCCGGCTGGACCGAACCGTCGGTCGCCGTCCTCGACTCCGTCCGAGACATACAGACCTACAAGTTCGCCGAAAACGAGTGGTGCACCGCCACCGTCCGCTGGATTCTCGGCGGCCCGGCCTTGGTCCTGACTCCTAGCTTCGCCGTGGCGTCGGCCTGGAGCTCCTGGGAAACGCGCGTCCTGTTCACACCGCAGGACGGCTCCCGGCTGGTAGTCCTACTCAGCGGCCCCTCGGCTGAAGTGACATCGGCAGCAGCAACACGATTCCTGAACGCTGCCCCGAGTCGTCCCGAGGGGTTCCCCTCGCCACACCAGCACACGGACCTCCGGAAATTCAGCAGCATCGGCTTCCACGAACTGCCTGGCGACCTGGGCGCGGAATTCGAGGACATCGTGAACAGACTACTCGCCGTACACCCCACCGGAGAGTGACTGCTCCCTGGGGTGACTCTGCACGGCGCGGACTACCAACGCCCCTAATCGAAAGGGTAGTTGTCGAGCGCGCTTGCTGCACCCTTCGGCACGTAGGCCGCCGTCCCAGGCACGAGGTCAGCCGCATTTACCGCGCTGCGGCCGGATCACAGCCCGTTCATGCCAACCTCCGCCTATCATGGGGAAGATGCGAGGTGCAGGTGGTTCGGGGGGAGCATGGATCCGCAGTTGACGGTGATGGCGCAGACTGCGAGCGCCACCGTCGTGGCACTGATGGCGACCGACGTCTGGCAGCATACGCGCGACGGCGTTGTCGCCCTGTGGCGCCGTGTGCGCCCTGCCCAGGCCGACGAGGTTGGCAACGAGCTGGAGGTGACCCGGGCGGAGATCCTGGCTGCTCGCCAGGAAGGCGACACACTCAGCGAACAGGCTCTGGCGGGTGAGTGGCAGGGGCGGCTGCGCCGCCTGCTGATCGCCGATCCCGGCATCGCGCAGGAGCTGCTCCGTGTCCTGGAGGAGTCTCGCGCTCTGCTTCCCGCAGAGCAGGAGATCCCGGGCGCAGTGGTCCACATGCGTGCCGAGGTCTCCGGCAGCGGCCGGGTGTACCAAGCCGGGCGTGACCAGCACATCACCGAACGGTGACCGAGGGCGTGGAACCAAACTCGTCCGATGCGTCAGTGCCGCTCACCGCCGTGAGCGATCACGGTCGGCTGTTCCGCGCCGAGCGTGACCAGCACATCACCGAGTACCACACCCACATCGCCGCGACCCTCGGCGCCCTGGGGGATCAGCAAAGGGCGGGGCCGGACTCAGTACGCGTACCTCTGGCCGCCCGGATGCACTCACCGATCCGCGACCGGCGAGACCTCCGACGCGCGCTCCTGGCCGCCGTCCTGGGCAGCGAACCCGAGCCACAAGGCATCCACATCGTGCACGGCATGCCCGGCTGCGGGAAGACCGCCGTGGCACTGACCGTGTTCGACGAGGCGGTCGGCGGCCACGGGATCACCGGGTTGTGGGTGAATGCCTCCAGCACCACCTCGTTCCGCGCCGGAATGCTCGCCGTAGCCTCCGACCGAGGCGCCTCCCAGGACGAGGTCGACGCCGCCCGAGTCGGAAGACGCCCGGCGGCGGACCTGGTCTGGCACTACCTCGACCGCTCGGACGAACGCTGGATCCTCGTTCTCGACAACGCCGACGAACCCGCCATCTTCCAGGAACCGGGGTGGCTGCGCTCCAACCCACGCGGGACCGTACTCGTCACCACCCGGCACGGCGCCGCTCCGCTGTGGCACGGCGCCGCATCGCACCCCCTCGGCGTACTCGACGTATCGGACGCCGTCGATGTGCTGCTGGACTTCCAGGTCGGCGACACGGACCTGGCCGCGCTGGAGCAACTTGCGCACAGCCTGGGATGCCACCCGCTCGCCTTGATGCTGGCCGGCACCTACCTGGGCCAGCAGGTCCTGGAACCGGTAACCGTCCGCGACTACCTCCAGCGCCTGCGGCACGACCCGAGCACCGTCCTGGACCTGGGCGCCGAGCCCGGCGAACGCGATCTACGCCGCTTGATCAGCAGCACCTGGCAACTGTCGCTGGACGCCCTGCACCGGCAGGGCCTTCCCGAGGCAACCACGGTGCTCCGGGTGCTGTCGTGCTACGCACCCGATCCCCTGCCTGTCGGCCTACTCACCCCGTCCCGCCTGGACGCCACGGCCCTCGCGCAGGCGGACCCTCCTCTGGCTGGAGGCCGGGCCAACGCCGCCGTCAGGGGGCTGAAGTCCCAGTCACTCATCTCGCTCCAGGACGTTCCCGGAGATTCCGGCCGACCCACCGTACGTACCGTGCAGGCTCATGCCCTGCTCCTCGACACCGTCGCCGCCCGGATCCCGCTCGACCAACGCGACACCGTGCTCACCGCCGCAGCCGAACTCCTCTCGCAGCTCCTGGCCACGAGCGACGACCAGTACATCGACAGCCAGAGCCTGCGCCTGTTCGCTCCGCACGCGACGGCACTGCTGCGGCGCTCCGCCAGCACAAGCAGCCGGGCATTGGCGCCCGCGCTGGCCGTCGTCCGCGGGCTGCGCCTCCAAAGCTACGCCCGCGGCGACTACGCCACCGCCCATGCTCTGGGCGAAGCGGCTGCCGCCGCCACACGGGACGACGCGACGCCCGACGCGCTGGCCGACCGACACGAACTCGCCCGCACTCTCACCGGAGTTGGCCGGTTCGCCGAAGCCGCCGATCTCCACCAGGAAACCCTGGACACCCGCCAAACCCTCCTCGGCGCCGACCATCCCGACACCCTGGCCAGCGCCCACGCCCTCGGCCTCGCACTTTACGGACTCGGCAGATTCTCCGAGGACGAGCAGCACATGCGACATGCGGCAGACGGGCGCCACCGAGTCCTGGGGCCAGAGCACCCCGATACCCTGGAGAGCCGGGCCTGCCTCTCGGACGCCATCGGCGAACAGGGGCGCTGGGCGGAGGCCGAAGCCCTCGCCCGTCCCAACCTCGCGCTCAGCGAACGCGCCCTGGGCGCCGAGCACCCTCACACCCTCCAGAGCAGGATCGCCCTGGCCTGGGTGCTCTCCAGGAACGACCAGTTGGACGAAGCCGAAACCCTCGCCCGTACCACTGTCACCGGCGGCGAACACGTCCTCGGCCCAGAACACCCCCGAACCCTGAACGCCCAGGATCTCCTGGCCGGCATCCTCCTCCGCCAGGGCA
Organism: Streptomyces sp. GQFP; assembly: GCF_021545335.1. Taxonomy (GTDB): domain Bacteria; phylum Actinomycetota; class Actinomycetes; order Streptomycetales; family Streptomycetaceae; genus Streptomyces. Next base: position 4,417,158 of record NZ_CP089312.1, read on the forward strand.
ACTGGCCCGAGGCGGAACACATCGCCAGGTCCGTGGCCGAAGCCCGCGAACGTATCCTCGGGCCGGAGCACCCCCACACCCTGGCCATCCAGACCCGGCTCGCCCGCATCCTCATCGGCGCCGGGCACCCCCGACAGGCACGGGATCTGGTAGCCCACACCCTCGCGGCCAGCACACGCGTACTGGGCCCCGAACATCCCGGCACACTCAGCTGCCGCGAGGTGTACGAATTGGCCACCACCGAAGAGCGCACATGAACGATTCTGATACCCGGCGAGGACACGCAGCCTTGAACAAAACGATCATCCGAGTCTGGCGTAAGAGCAGCTACAGCGGCAACGAGAACGCCTGCCTGGAGATACTTACCCCCCCCCACCGGGCCAGGCCCCTGTCCGGGACTCCAAAGACCCTGACGACTCAATGATCGTTTTCAGAGCTGGAGCGTGGCTCGAATTCATAGTCGCAGTCCAGCGAGGGGAGTTTCCGATCTAGTACTACAGCCGGAACGAACAGCCATGGTCAGGATCGTCCGCCTCCTCGTCCGGGGGCCCAGGATCCAGCTCCTCAGTGAAGGCACACGAAAGCCGAGCACGCGAAATCATCGGCCATGGCAAGAGGCAGGCGGCAGGCGGCAGGCGGCAGGCGGCAGGCCCAAGTTGCGCGGCTTCTGGGTCTCGTGCTCGGCGCGGTCGTCACACCCTGCGGTGCACTCTCTGCTCGCGTTCCGCCTCACCGAGCACGGCCCACCCCCGCTCGCCCTCCTCCCGCAATCCAGGCCATGGACGCGGCCCGCCACCCGGGTCACATGGAGCGACATCAGGTGCCATTCCTCTGCGTGGTGGGGGCCGCGGCTACGTGTAAGGGGTGACGGGGCTACTCGGCCCCGCTGTTCGTCTCGCCGTCGAGGTCCTCGGGCGTGACGGTGCGTCGGTATTGCGGGTGGTCCTTGTCCATCTGGAGAGCCGCGTGGAGGGGGATCGGGTAGCGGGTGCGGTGCTTCCAGGCGAGGGCCTGGTGGCAGAGCCTGGCGGCCACCATCATCAGTTCTCGGCGGTGGTCGGTGTTCACAGCGATCGGGAAGATCTCGGTGGCGGTCATGGCGTAGTAGTTCGCCTTGATCTCGTTCTTGCCCTTGTTCCACGACAGTGCGCCATAGCGGGTCTTCTTCGAGCCCTGCCTGCCGGCGCCGTTTCCGTCGAACTGGTGGGTGGTGTTGACCAGCAGCCAGGTGCACTGCTCGCCGAGATCCGGATCCGGGTCGATCCGGAAGACCTGTGTGGTGCGTTCCTTGGTCTTGACCTCGCTGTCGTTCTCGTCGGTGATGGTCACCTGTACCGGGCGCGGGACCTCCTCATCGGTGGTGTTGAGGCGAATCACGGCGGCCGGCCGGTACTTGGGGGCGATCGTGGAGCCCGGGAGCCAGGTGGTGTTGGGCTCGGGTGGCTGCCCCTGGGCCTTGTTGTTCAGGCCCTTCCACAGCCGTCGGCAGGCGAAGCCGTCCACCGTGACCGTGTACGGGGTGCCGCCCAGGTAGTCGGAAAGGTCTTCCAGCGCCTGGTCGATGACTTTGGCGGTGCTGGAGTAGCCGGCGAAGTTGTCCATGAATTCCGTCATCTTGCCTGCCGGGTAGTCGGCGGCATGGAAGGCGGCTTCGGCCAGGTGATATGGCCTCCAGGTGCGGTCGGTGTACGACCATCCGTGGAGCGTCCACGCACCGTCTTCCTCGGCGGGGGGCTTGAGGACGCTCGCGGAGACGGAGATCCGGGCGTCCCTCTCGCCCGGGCGGCGTGACTGCCTGCGGACGTGAACGCCGCAGTGCGCTACCCCGTCCGCGGGGAGCTTGCCAATGGGCTTGGTCAGAACGCGGGAGATTCGCCGGTCGATGAACCCGAGATTGCGGTAGAGGTCCATGAGGCAGGACAGGCTCTGGTGGTCCATGCCGGTGGACTTGTCAATGCCGGTCTGGACAGCCCTGTCGATGTACTGGACGACCAGGTCCATTTTGGCCAGGACGCGGTGAGTCTGGTGCTTGGCGTCTTCGCTGTCCTTCGGCCTCTGTGGGGAGCCCTTCTTCCCGTCGCCGTACTCGGTTTCCGCCCACACACCGACGATCTCCCCCGAAGCCGTCTTCAAGGAGAGCAGGTCGGCCGTGTGCGCAGACCGGCCGGCCGCGGGGCCATGCTGGAGGAATTCGGGAACGTGGTGGAAGACGACGCTGACCTGGGTGCCGTGCAGCGTGACGCTCTTGCCTTCGGCGGGGTTGAGGCCGACGGGGTCGAGTCTGTAGGCGCGGGCTAGTGCGTTGATCATCCGCTGACGGATTTCGTCGGTCGCCCACAGGCACACGATGCGCAGGTGCTTGAGACCCATGGCGTCCAGGGAGCGGGTGACGTCCAGCGGCTCCATGAGGACTTCGTCCTTCTTGGCCTGCTTGAAGTTGCCGCCCTCGAAGAAGCCGTACAACGGATGGCAGTTGTCACCGAGGGTGCTCTGGACGTGGTCGTACAGCCCCCGGTAGTAATCCATGCCGACACCCGAGCCGACGGGGAAGTAGAAGTTCTTGGACATGATGGGCCGCACTGTGCCCAGTGGCTGCGGAGCGGGCCTCTCCTCACCATTCTCCTGGGCTTGCTGGCGGGCCAGCCTGTCGGCCTGCATCTGCCGGTCGACCTCGTGGAGAACGGAGCGGCCCATGCCGAGCCGGGAGAGGGCTTGGAGGGCAAGCCTGTTGACGTTGCGCAGGCGGCCCCGTCCATCGAGTTCGACCTCGACCAGCGGCCGGTCTGCACGGTCTTGCTCGGCGAGGACGGTGCGGGCGAAGTCCATGGAGCTGCTGATACGGGTCGCCGAGGCGGAGACGAGGATCAGGGGGTCCTTCACATTGGGCTCGGTCTTCATCCGCAGCCGGATCCGTGGAAGGGCGAACCGGGTTCCGCTCTCGTCCGGCCACGGATCGTCCCATGCGACGAGGCCGCCCGCCGTGTCGGGGCGGAGCCGGACGGACAGGCCGTCGATCGCCCAGGGTTCGGCCGCGATCCGGCGGGCGAGGTCCCAGGCGACAGTCTCATACACCCAGTTGGGGGCGTCTGGCTGCCTGCTCGGCGAAGACCCCAGGTAGTCGGCCAGTGCGCGCTGTTCCTGGGTGGTGGAGGCGAACTTCTCCGCGATACTGACGGGCTGGTTCAGGTCGATGTCGTCGATGTCTTCGCCGGTCGCCAGTCCGTACAGCAGGGTGAAGACGTCGCGGACCGTGTCGTCGTCGATGGGGTCCCGGCTGGCCAGGATGGCTCGCTTGGCGTCGAGCCAGACGTACCCGCCGGTGAGGGCGCGAAGGGCCGTCGTCGCAACGGAGTGTGGGGCCTGGACCTCGTCCCGCCCTGCCCGTCGGCGGTAGGCGTTGTCGAAGGTGTTCCACAGCTTGACGCCAGCCGGGCCGCAGTCACGGACGTGGACGGAGGCGTCCGAGAGGAGGCTGCGCGTGACCCGGACGGCGAGGAGATCGAGACGCTGGGTCGCCTTGGGCGGGCGGGAGGACATAGGGACGGGTTCTCCTTCGAAGGTCATGCAGCAAGGTCGATTCCGGCGTAGGCAAGGAAGGCGGCGAGGGCTTCGCGGTAAATGTCCCTCATGCGGCGGCGTTCGTCCTCGTCCCAATTCTCGTGCATCCGCTTGAGGATGCTGGCGAGGTCGGCCTGCCACGAGTCGCGGTGGAAGGCGTAGTCCACGAGGTGCAGTGTCATGTCAGTTCCACCGCGCCGTGCTCGTCCAGCGAGCTGGATCATGTCCACGACCATGCCCGCGACGATCTCCTCCTGCAGGACCTTGTGAGTCGACCCGAAGCCGGGCGCGGAGCGCATGATCAGGCTGAGGCGTCTCCACGCCTCGGTGCGCGCGGCTGTGAGAGCGGTGACGGGGTCGTCGCTGGGCACCTTCGGCAGGCTGTTGAGGCCGGCGGCGTTGACCGAGGCGTACATCTCCGGAGGATCGCTCAAGAGCGCCAGGGGGCGGGTGCACAAATAGACGGGGGTGATCGCTGACTTGGTGCCGATGACGATGTTCAGGCCGCGGGCGATGCGTGCCATGGGCACGACGAGGATCTTTCCCTTGGTGGGGAAGGTCTCGAACTCCTCGGGTGTCAGTTCGACGATGCCGGCGGGTAGCGGTGGCAGGTCGCTGCGGCGTTCCTTGTCCGGTGGGACGGCGACGCACAGGCCGCCGGTGTAGTTGCCGGAGTTGTAGATACCCAGGGCGATGTAGCGGCAGTGCAGGTAGGAGTTGACTACCACGGCGGCGTGGGCGCGGTCCTTGTCTTCCTTCTCCAAGCGTTCGAGCTCCGGGTGGATGCGGGTGTCGTACAGGTTCTCACCGAGCGCTTTGAGGGCGGCGGCCTTGAGGTTTTGGGGGAGCCCGGAGATCTGGATCGGGTTGTTGAGGGAGTCGGTGATGGTGTGCTTCTTCGCGCGGATGCTGTCCGGCGCGGCGTCGGTCATCCACCACTTCACGGTGCTGTGAATGTGCTCGCGGACGGCCTGCGGGAAGTACGCGGTCGCTGACAGGCCCATCACGGGCCGCTCCACGCCGGCAAGAGCGAGGGAGACGATACTGCCGAGCTGGGCGGTGTAGGTGTGCGGGTCTCCGGTGATGCTCTGGGAGGTGAGCTCGCCGGTCTTGGCCGGGTCGTCCAGGCCGGTGACGCGGTAGCCGAACAGTGCGCGGCCGAGCATGCCGAACGGGAGAATGTTGGCTCCAATGCCTCGTTCGAGGCGTTCGGCGAGGGCGCGGGCCGATGCCAGACCGCTGGAGCGAAGTTGGGCCGTCTTACCTGTGAGGTCGTTTAGGGTGTCGTCCAGCTCGGACAGCCAGGTGCGGACGATGAGCAGTTCGACGGCCTCAGCGCGGTCGTGCTCGTTCTTGACGATGTCGCTGAGGATGTCGTCCAGGCGGTGCTGGGCGTGAGTGAGCAGATCGGTACCGCGGTGGCCAAGAAGGTCACCGAGGACGTCGCGGACTTCCAGGTAGTGGTCTTCCAGTTCCACGGTGCTGAAAGGGTCGTCGAGCGGGTCCTGGCCGGGCTTGGGCGGTCTGAGCGCGTTGAGCTTGTCGAACAGTTCTTGCGGGATCTCGTGTTCGTTGGTGATGCCTGATTCGGGAAACAGCAGGTGGATCAGGCGGCGGTCCCGGCCTCCGGAGATGTGCCATCCGGTGCTGTTCATTCCCGCACGGTCACCGACGGGGCCACCGTCGCCTTCGTAGTGCCGCAGGTGGAGTTGGCCTTCGCAGACGGCGGCCAACAGGAACTCGGTGAGGTAGCGGGCGTAGGTGACAGGTGGAACGAGTTCCTTGACCGTGGCGGGCGGCTGCTTGCCCAGCTCGTCGTGGAGCTGCTGGAGCGGGATCTTCTTGTCGAGGCGGGAGTCCAGGACCAGCTCGCTGGAGCACTTCCCGATGGCCGTGGACTGGAACTGGTCGATCTCGTCGATGAGGGTGGCATGGCAGCGGCGCAGCAGGAACTCGGCCACGCTCAGGCCGTCGGTGGGCCGACCGTCGAGGTCGATGCCGATGGGCATCCGGCCCATCATGAAGTTGTGGTGGTTGGTGACCACGACAGAGGCGGTGCACGCGTTGTGGTGTTGTTGGTACTTCCCGCACACCGGCACGAACGGGCAGCGTCGGGTTCCCTTGGCTGGGGGCAGCGGGTAGAGGCTCATGCAGGATTCCGAGCCGGCCGGGTAGGGGTGCGTGGACTCGGTGAAGCGGTTCAGCGAGCAGCCGTAGGAGAGCTGGCTGATCTTCCATCGGATCTTGGCCGGCTGCTCGGCGATCGAGCCCTCGATGCGGGAGGCGACCTTCATGGCCCGCTCGTGCAGTCCGTACGGTGACATCAGGGGTGTGCACGTCTCGGGGCGGCCAAGGTATGCGAGGTCCTGGCTGATGTCCCAGGCTGCCGCAAGCGTCGTCTCCACGGTGGGCAGGACGATCGCGAGAGTCCGCCTGTTGATGGCGAACCACGACGCCATGACGCGGACGAGAACGCTCTTCCCGGTACCGGTGGGGGCGTTGAAGACCTCGGTCGCGCCGGCGCAGAGGCGGATCATCTCCTTCGGAGAGATGGTGTCCGTGGTGTTGAGCTGGCCGAAGAGCGCCTTGAGGACCTGGTGCAGGTGTCGGCCTTCGGGCTTGAGTCGCTGATCCAACTGCCGGGCGAGGTCGAGTAGGCCGCTGGTAGGGATCTCGACGTTCGGGGTGTGGGCGGCGGTGTTCACCTGTGGTGGGCTCTGGCACGGGTCGGTTTCGGAGGTGCCCGCGAACGTGGGGAGAAGGGCGCGGCCCTGGATCTCCCCGATGCCTCCGGCGTAGAGCTTGCGTGTCATCCACACCCCGGCCCCGGCGGGCGTTGCAGGTTTGGGACGGGGGTGATCCTTGTGGACCCGTTTCAGGGTGCGGTCCACATAGCCCAGGAGATCGTCTCCGACCCGGGGCGAGGCTGCTTCCGCCACGGGCGGTTCGCCGACTGGAACGAACTGGGGGGCCTGCCCGGCAGGAGGTGTTGCCAGTCTTTTACGGGCTGCATGCGTGAAGGCCGGCGCGCTGGCGAATTCACCGGGGGCGTTGACGAGAACGTCCGCGAGTCGTTGCTTCTCGTCGTGCGGCAGGCTCGCCCAGGCCGACCACTTGTCGTACTGGCCGGACAGGAGGAATGCGGCGTGCCTGAACCTGGCGGTGGGCTGCCCGTGCTCGTCAGGCGGACCGGGGAAGTAGTGGGCGGCGAGCGCCAGCGCGCAGAAGACCGCCGCGTCGTCCTTGCGGAGCTTGCTTGTCAGGCCCATCGGACTCCCGCCCTTCTGCAGATCTTCTCGCCCATGTCACCTGCGGTGGCCACGTTCAGGCCGAACTCCGCGCACACCCCGCGCAGCAGGGGAAGAGAGGCTTCGCGGTGGTCGGGGACGACAATCCACTCCGCTCCACCGGCATCGCCGCCGTCAGCCTGGATCTTCTTCGCCAGCAGCTTCTCCGAGGTGAAGTCCTTGATGTCGAGCAGGAAGGACTCCGTCTCGTCGTCGCGGTGCCACACATCCACGTGCAGGTCATAGGCATCCTGGTAGGGCCACACGGTGATCGTGCCGGGACAATCGGCCCCGACGCCCAGGGCGACGGGGTTCATGTAGGGCTCGGGGGCGGCGACGAAACCGCGTGAGCGCAGCGCGCCGTACAGGGCGATCTCGACGAGGCCAGGAACGGTGGTGTAACGCCACGGTCCACGCGTCAGCGCGAGATACCCGGCGGCTGGCAGCGGCTGCGGCACGGGCCCTCGCAGGTCTGGGGCGAGGACGGACGCCGCTCCGGTAGGGGCCGGGGGCGGGGCGCCGGGGATCAGCGACGGCGGCTTCCCGGCGCCGGGGATCTTGAAAGTGTAGGAGGCCCCCATCAGCTCCGCGTGTGGCCGGTAGAAGCAGCGGACCCTGCCAGTGACCGTTTTGCGGGAACGGTGTTGGGTGACCTTCATCGGCCAGCGGCACACGGGGCAGGCGAACCACCACTGCTCGTAGAGCGCGGCAAAGCTAATGGGCCGGTAGAACTGGCCGACAACGCTGGGGAGGTTCAGCCGCCGCACCTCCGTCTCGGTCCCGGCCGGCATACGAGAAAGGTCGGAACGGCCCTTGACGTACGCCTCTTGGGTGCCTCGCTTCCGTAACCCCTCATAGACAGTGACCTGATCCATCTCCTGTTCGAGTTCCGCGAGGGATGTGGACCGGCCATCCCTGGTCGCCTTGCGGACGGCTCGCGCGACCTCCCTCTGTTCATGGTCCAAGTCGAACAGGTCCTCTTCGAACAGGCCGTCACCATTGATGAGGTGGACGCCAGTCATCTCCTCCGGCGGCACCCCATCGGGGAGGAGGAGGGCGAGTTCGCCGCTCAGCATCTGCAGGAAGGTGTCAAAGGGAAGCGGCTGGCCGGGTCCACGGACGGCGAGGACCTCCCCGTGGCCCTCCATCAGAGTGCGCAGGCGGCCTTCGGGAGACTGCTCGGTGTTCGTGAAGGCCTCGGCGGACATGGCCGCCGCCCGCATCACCATCTGCCGGACTACGTCATGACTGATCGGCTCGGTCACGGAAGTGAACATCACGCTTGGCAACATAAACCAGGGGTCTGACAATCGAGCGGCGATCGGGGCCGTTACAGCGAATCCGGGATGTTGACCTGGACATTTGGATAAGCAGTCTGATAGGCGGCGCGGTACGCGTTGATGTGCCGCCTTCCAGCCTCGGTGATCCGCCACCGGTACTCCCGGACGAACGTCCCTCGCCCCTTCTCGGTACGAACGGCGAAACAATCGATGTAACCCCGACTCGGTTTACCGTTGGGGCGGTAGTCGGTACCGAGGTAGTACTTGGCCTTGCCTCCCATCACGTCCTCCGGCAGCCCGTCTTGACCGGCGGCGGCGACCCTGGCCAAGTTGCCCCACAGCCACTCCGACAACATGTACTTGGGACGGCGCGGCGCAGGGGCAATGCCTAGTCCGACACGGGCACATGCCCGGCCCGCACGGGTCAGTTCCACCAGGACGCGGGTAACGAGACCGACCTCCGGAACGTCGATCCGATCTTCTGTGATCTCCAGAAGCCCTCTGCGAGCGAGAGCGTGCAGGGTGGCTCCAGCTCCGGCGTCGAGGCAGCCGTCGTCGCGAAGGCGTCTCTGAATCGTGGTGTACTCCGCGAACGGAAGCTCGGCTTTCATCGAGAACGGCAACTTGCGCCACGCGGAGGCCGGCCCTGGGTCCTGATAAGTGGACCGAGCCGCCCTGGCTCGGCGCTCCGCTTCCTGGTCCTCACGAAAGCAGGCGAGCAAGTAGCTACGCTGACGGCTATTCAGACCATCCCACATCGCGTCGGCCTTCTTCCGCAGGGTGCATCACATCCAGAGTTATCGTCTGGCGACCACCCGGGTGGCTGGCAGCACCCAGGCGACGTTCCTACGCCCCAGAGCCACGCCGAAATCAGCCGCCCCCGCGCCGCCTTTCGGGCCGCGCGGGGGCGGCTTAGCAGCATGCCAGTCAGGCTACGGCAGCCCAGTGACAGCCCTCGGGCTGAGGTTCCCCCGCTGTGCGGGAGTGGCTGACTAGCAGGTCAGGGCGGGTTGACGTGGTTTCAGGTTCACTGGTTCGGCCGTTGCCTGGTCGGCGTAGTGCTTCTCCTCGAACTCGACGGGGCTGAGGTAGCCGAGACGCTTCTGGATGCGGCGGGGGTTGTAGAAGCCGTCGATGTACTCGAAGAGCGCGAGGTTCGCCTCGGCCCTGGTCGCGAAGACGCGGCCGCGGATGCACTCGGTCTTGACCAGCATCCACAGGTTCTCGGCCAGGGCATTGTCGAAGGAGTCGCCGACCGAGCCCATGGACGCCTGGATCCCTGCTCTGACCAGGCGTGTTGTGAGCTTGATGGATGTGTATTGCGTGCCGTGGTCGGCATGGTGGACGAGTTTGCCGGGGGCGACCTCTCGGCTGGCCAGCGCGTACTCGAGCGAGGTGAGGACCAGGTCGGCGTCCGCGTGGGCGGAGGTCTCCCAGGCCACGACTCTGCGGGAGAAGGCATCGCGGATCGCCGACAGCCACAGTGGCCCCTCCAGGGTGGGGATCATGGTCAGGTCGGTGACCCACAGCCGGTTCGGTGCGGGTGCCGTGAAGTCGCGTTGCACCAGGTCAGGGGCGAGATCGGCGTCCGGGGTCGCGGCGGGTGAAGCCCTTGCTCCTGCGGGGGCTGATCCCGGCCAGGCCGGCCTGGCGCATGAGCCGCTCGACCCGCTTGCGGCCGACGTGGACGCCCTCGCGCTTCAGGACGGCATGGATCCTGGGCGATCCGTAGATCCCGCCGGAATCCTGGTGGATCTGCCGGATCTGCCCGGTCAGCTCGGTGTCCTGGCGGATTCGCTCGCAGGGGTCCTTCTCGGCCTGGCGCCAGCGGTAGTAGGTGGAGGAGGGGATGTGCAGTTCCCGCAGTACGGGCTCGACCCCCAGGTGCGGGTGCTCGTCGAGGAGCGCTCTCACCTGGGCCGGGTCGGGTCGAGCTGCGCGGCGAAAAAAGCCGAGGCCGTCCGCAGGACCTCATTGGCACGGCGCAGGTCCCGCACCTCGCGCCGCAGCTGGGCGAGCTCGTTCTTCTCTTCGGTGGTGAGCAGGTCATCCCGCTCGCCGGCATCGGCCTCGGCCTGCCGGATCCAGTTCCGCAGGGCTTCGTGATGCACGCCGAGTTCCTCGGCCATGCGGCGGATCACGGGCTTCGGCTCGGCAGTCCGGTACATCCGCACCGCACGCTCACGCAACTCCAGGGGGTACTTCCTCGGGGCAGGCATCGTCTGGGCTCCTCTCATGAGACCCATCTGACCTGCTGTCACCTTTCCTCGCATCTCGGGGGAACCTCAGGCAGCGGATCCCGCGAGACGCTGCTCAAGCGGGTGAATCAGGAACAGATCGGCTCCGCCGTCCTGTCGGGGACATTGACAGGGTCAGCCAGCGGTTCCGTGCCCCCAGGAATAGATCGAAGCTCTGACGGATTGTTCCGTAGTTGGCTCGGACGCAACAGGGGGAACCGCTGGTGAGCGAACTGAAGCTGTTCCGGCACGACGCCGACGGCCGGGACGTCGAGCTACGCGGTTCGACGATGGCTCTGGAGGTCGAGCTACAGCGCCGGATCGAGGCCAGCATGGAGGCCATGCTCGGCATCCGTTTCCTCGCGTCGGAGTACCCGACTGGGCCTTGGCACCGGGGCCGGGTCGACTCGCTCGGCCTGGACGAGAACGGCACGCCTGCGCTGATCGAGTACAAGAAGGGCGCCGACAGCGGTGTCCTCTCACAAGCCGTCTCCTACCTGTCGTGGCTGGACTCCGCACGTCACGAGTTCGAGGCGCTGGTCAAGGAGAAGCTGGGTTCCGAGGCCGCCGAGTCGATCGACTGGCGGAACCCGCGGATGGTCTGCATCGCGGCCAGTTTCTCGCACCACGACCGGGTCGCGGTAAAGCGCCTGCGCGAGCGGGTCGACCTGGTGCGCTACCGCGTCTTCGACGGCGGGCTGCTGAGCTTGCTGCTGGTCGAGTCCGCCTCTGGGTCTCCCAGCCCCGCTCCGGCTCGGCAGCAGAATCGGCAGAGGGAGGTGGCGGCCGGTGCCGGCATCGGCTCGTTTCAGGCGCCCCCGGGTGCGGCTCCCGCTTGCCTGCAGGACCTGTATGCCGAGTTGGACGAGGCCCTCACCGCCTGGGGCGAGGTCGAGGTGGCTCAGCTTCGGCACTACATCGCCTACCGCCGGATGGTGAACGTCGCCTCCGTCGTCTTCCGTCCGAAGCACGAGGCAATCCTGGTCTACCTCAGGGTCGACCCGGACACGGTCGAGTTGGAGGAGGGCTTCTCGCGCGACATGCGCGGTATCGGACACCTCGGGACCGGCGACCTGGAGGTGCGTATCGTCTCGGCAGCCGACCTGGAGAAGGCTGGGCCGCTGATTCGGCGGGCGTTCGAGGCGGCCTGACGCAAGAGGAAGGGCGGCTGGTGCGTCGGTTTCTCGATGCACCAGCCGCCCTCATCCGTCTGCGGTCCGTCGGCCCTGGGCCGGTCGCTCTCACGCTCATGCCTCCGGTCCTGCCAGGACGAAGTCGTCCTGGGTCAGCTCCGCGCGGAGCCTCGCCTCGGCGACGTCGGCGTAATGCGCGGAGAGCTCGACGCCCACGAACTGCCGGCCCTCGCGCAAGGCGGCTACGCCTGTGGAGCCGCTGCCTGTGAAGGGATCGAGGACGGTGCCGCCTTCGGGGCAGATCTGCACGAGCTGCTGCATGATCTCGACCGGCTTCTGGGTGATGTGGACGCGGTCCTTGCGGGGCTGGGAGGCGATGAAGTGGCCGGGCAGATAGAGGTCCCGGTCCTTTTCGAGGCTGCCCTTGACGCCCCAGACGATGAACTCTGCCGACTGCTTGAACCCGCCCTTTCGGGGCCGGCTGGCGGGCTTGATCCAGGGGATCGTTCCGCTCCAGGTCCAGCCCGCCATCTGCAGGGCATCGGACGTGGTGGGCTCCTGGCGCCAGTCGGAGAAGACCATGGCGACGGAGTGCTCGGTCGCGGCCCGGTACGCCTCGGTGAGCAGTGCGGTCAGCCAGCTTCGATAGCTCCGCTGGTCGCGGTTCTCGCCCGGGAAGTTCTGCAGGTCGTGCGCCGATCCTGCCGTGACGTACTTGGCGCGGGCGGTGCGGCCGGTGCGGTCCGAGCTGGTGCGTCCGCCGGAGTTGTACGGGGGATCGGTGATGACGGCGTTGACGCTCTCGTCCGGGAGGGTTTTCAGCACGGTGAGGGCGTCGCCTCGGTGCAGCGTGTAGCTCATGTGCGGGGCCTCTTTCAGGGCACGACGGGAATGGGCCCGCTCCGGACGGCGGTCAACAGCACGCGGTCGGAGCGGGATTGCGCCGGAGGTTAGCCGCGATTTCCGGCCGCGCCTAACCCCGGGTTCGACGTAATTCGGGGGCCCTGGAGGTCCTGCGGGCCTGAAGGTGCAGGTCACGGGGTTGGCGGTCGTTCCACGGCCCGGAAGTGCCTAGAGACGCGATTTTCGTGATTCTCCTGCGCTGGCCTGGGCATGGCTCATAAGGTCTGGAGTCGTGTACGTGAAGACGACGAAGCGGGAGAACAAGTCCGGCACGGTCCGGTACCTGCACCTGGCCCACAACGAGTGGGACCCGGCCAAGGGGCGGGCGGTGCCGAAGGTGCTGTTCACCTTCGGGCGCGAGGACCAACTCGACCGTGATGCGGTCAAGCGCCTGGTCGCGTCTCTATCGAGGCTGCTGGAGCCGGGCGACGCACTGGCCGCGACGGCTGCCTGCGACCTGGAGTTCGTCTCCTCGGTGCCGTTCGGCGGCACCTACGTGCTCGACCGCCTGTGGCACCGGCTGAGGATCGACCAGATCGTGGGCCGGGTCGGGCAGCCCAAGCGGGGCCGGCGCCGGGACATGACCGCCACCGAGCGTGTGCTGTTCGCCCTGGTCGCCAACCGGGCCCTGGCCCCGTCGTCCAAGCTGGCCGCCGCCGACTGGATCACCCACGACGCACACATCGACCAGCTGGCCGAGATCGGCGAACAACCCTGCTACCGGGCAATGGCCTGGCTCCACGAGGTGACCGCCGACCTGGAGAAGCAGGTCTTCGACGAGGTCGCGAACCTGCTGAACCTGGAAGTGGACCTGCTGTTCTTCGACACCACCAGCACCTACTTCGAACTGGAGGAGCCCGACGAGCCCGTCGCCCGCGATGACGCCGGCCGACCGTTCGGCGACGGGCCGGGGGACAACGCGGCCAAGGCCGGGTTCCGCACCTACGGCAAGTCCAAGGACTCCCGCGACGACCTGCCGCAGATCGTCATCGGCATGGCCGTCACGAGGGACGGCATCCCGGTCCGCTGCTGGTGCTGGCCCGGCAACGCCTCCGACCAGACGGTGATCCGGCAGGTCAAGGACGACATGCGGGACTGGACCCTCAGCAAGATCGTATGGGTGACGGACCGCGGCTTCTCCAGCGCCGAGAACCGCCGCTACCTGCGAAGCGGCAACCACGCCTACATCATCGGCGAGAAGCTCCGCTCCGGATCCCCCGAGGTCAGGGCTGCCCTGTCCCGACAGGGCCGCTACACCGAGATCGCCGAGAACATGCGCGTAAAGGAGGTGCGGATCAGCGACACCGACCGGTTCGTGATCTGCCACAACCCCGAGGCCGCCGAGCGCGACCGGCACACGCGCGAGCAACTCATCACCCAACTCGCCGAGTTGACCGCCGACACCGACAAGCTCAGCGACTTCAAGCGCGGCGAACTACGCGGAAAGATCGCCGGCAAGCCCGGACTGAACCGCTACCTGCGCGCCACCCCCGCGGGCAAGCTCCGCATCGACACCGCCAAGATCAAGGCGGAGGAGAACCTCGACGGCAAGTACCTCCTGCGCTGCTCAGACCCCCACCTGAGCGCCGAGGACATCGCGCTGGGCTACAAGCAACTCCTCGAAGTCGAGCGCGGCTGGCGCGACATGAAGCAGATCATCGACCTGCGGCCCGTCTACCACCGACTCGAAGAACGCATCCGCGCCCACGTCGTCCTGTGCTGGCTCGCCCTCCTCCTCATCCGCATCATCGAGACCCAGGCCGACACGACCTGGCCCCAGGCCCGCCGCGAGCTCCAACGCCTCCACGTCGGAACCTTCACCGGCCCCACCGGCACGTTCCAGCAGGTCACCGGCCTGACCAAGCCGCAGGCCGACCTGCTCGCCAAGCTCGGCATCCCCCACCCCAAGCAGGTCCTCGACCTCCAGGCCACATCTCACTGACCAGCCGAAATGCCACCGCCTAGAGAAACGCCCTCCAGGCGGCCACACCCATGTCCGCCCAGTTCAGAGCCCAGATTCGATCCTCCAAGTCACCGAATTACGTCGAACCCGGGGCTCAGCACCCCGCTCCTACGCCAGCGAGGGGCAGCACCCCCACGATCGCGTGCTCGCCGACCTATCCGCCCTCGCGACCAGTGGCCAGGACAGGCTCAGTGCCATCAATCGCGAGATACGTCTCAGCAGTCGTTCCCTCCAAAATCTCCCTTTCTTCGGGATCTTCCAGTGCCAGCCGTGCCTCCCGGCCGTGCAGCAGGTCGCCCCAAGCCTGTGCGTCTGCCCGCGCGAATCCGCGCCGTACCTCCGCACGGAGACGTGGACCACGTTCCTCCTCCTGCTCGTAGTAGGCGCTGCGGGCAGCACGGCTATACGCCTCTCTCTCTTCATCATCGGCGCGGTGACGCAGGCTACGAACGTCCGGAGGAAATGGAGACTCAGTAACCGGCATGTCGGCCTGGGCTTGGTGCAGTGCGGCGCACGCGGAGAAAAGCCTGCGGGACATGCCCAGGTGCACGCCGGTCCCAGGTAGACGGGCGGCGATGAAGTCACTGGCGTCTTTGCGTGATCGCAGCGCGCTCTCGCTGGACACCGACTCGGAACGCAGACGGCGTCGGATCTCCCGTGTCGGCTCGTCGCGCTCCAACGGAGTGAGAATGCCGGTGCGGTGCAAGGGCCGCGCGGAGCGGGCCTGGCTGACAGCGATGAGGCGGAGATCTTCTACCGCTCCGAAGGCGATGGCCCGGTAGGCCATTAGCTGGGACCGAGCCACGGTCAGCAATGCCTCGGTGTCCGAGGCGATGTGGTCCTCGGCCCCGTCCGGCGGCGGCCCAAGTGGTGAGAGCACGCCTCCGGCCCCAGGCGATAGAGGCGTGATCACGCTGCTGTCCACAGTCATGAACAGATGGTCGTCCTCCCATCTGTCCCGACGTGGCAGAGACGTGCCACAGAGCACCTGCCGATGGGGGACGGTCATGAGCTTGGTGCCGCCGTTCAGCTGCTCTATGCCCTCAATCAGGCCCGTTTTCCCCAAGTGGCGTCTCGCCTTGGCCTCGATAAGCCAAGGCTGATTTTCCATGAGGTGCGAGCCCCATAGGTCCGGAAGACTTTGACTCGCGTCCAGAAAGCCTGGGTGGTCCCCTGGGCCGCCGACCTCGATGTGTCGCGTGTTTCCCATGCCTGACATACCGACACACGCCCACTGCGCCATAGTCATCCCCAGGTGGTAGGCGAAGGCAGCGTGTGCACTGCGTTCGGTCCCATGCTGGTAGATCGCACTGACGAAAAGTCTTCTGCCGGCAGCGGCGGGGGGCCCAGGTACGTCCTTCATGCACAGGTACGCCTGCAGTGGCGCAACCCGGGCGATGAACTCGTTCACGGCCAGCCATGGCGTCTTACGAAGCCATGGAGCGAGATCTCGCCCGACATCCTTGGCTGCGTGCAGGATCTGTCGCCACGTCGTTGAGGCTAGATAGTCACCGTCTGTCGGCAACTGGGCTACGGCGGGCCATGAGGCCTCAGCCCCCTTCCACTGCTTCTCGGGAGGACGCCGTAACTCCCCAGCGCTGCGTACAACTACTGGCACATCTACGGCATCGGCGACGTCGAAAAGGAAGTCAGCGGCGTTCTTGGGCGGCGACATGACCATGGAGCGCAGTTTGCCAGGTCGGCCCCGGACTTCTGGTCGGTTGGCCGCGACAGCCCGCTTCGCGGATCACTGCAACTCAGAAGCGCTGCAATGCATTTGAGTGACGCATACACTATGAACCTGCGGTGGAAGCTACTGATCCGCCTTGGCCCGTAGGCCCCTGGTGATGCCGACGTCTTGGCTCATAGCGACGAGGACCAGGCGATCGAGATCCTCTTGCTCGTGGGGGACCCCACAAGGGCAGATGCTCCAGTGGCCGCTGTCGACCCGTCCGAGCACACGCTCGATGAGGTCAGCAAGCTCGTCCAGCACTCCCACCGGCACCTCGACCAATTCGCTGCCGCTCGCCGACACCGTGGCGGAACCAAGTTCGGTCACCAGGTCCATAACGTGAGCTGCCGACCGGCTGTCGCGGTTGGCCGCCGCGTACTTTCCGGCCTGCGCCCCGGCCATCACCAGGCGTCCCAGAGCCATGGTGGGCACTTCCACTGTGCGTGCATCCAGCCGGACCGGGCGCACGGCGTGGACAGCGGAAGCATCCTCGTTGGAGTCGTCCGCCGCAGCCGCGATCGCGTCAGCGACCACCTCCGGCGAGACCAAGTGGACTGCCTCCTCGGGGTCCAGCCCCACCTTCTCGGCAGCCGTGTTGACCACGTACGCCACCACATCCCGGACCGCCACCGGTTCGACCTCAAGGCCGCGCGTCAGCAGCACTGCAGTGGTCTGGGCCACCAGCGCCTTGAACCGTGTGCCGCTCTTGATATCCACCATAAGGACCCAGCGTAGAGGGGGCCTTTGTTGGACTGCTACAAAGTCATCCGGACGAGAGGGAGCAGCTCGTCGCGATCGGTTCAGCGCCCCGTGAGGCTGTAGCTCAACCGTCGTCGAGCCGCCGCCGCACCGTCGCTGCGCCAATGGCCTCCCCTCGGCCTCCCCTCACCTTCGCCGGGGGAAAGCAGTGCTCACCGCCTCCGGCACACAAGGTCAAGCGCAAGCAAAAGGCCCAGGTCAACGGGTATCTGACCTGGGCCTGGAAAGAGCCGCCTTCGGGATTCGAACCCGAGACCTACGCATTACGAGACCAGCGGGATTCGTGACGGCTAGTTCCACTTCGTGCCGCCCGGTGCTGTTCTGCCTGATCAGAGCACATGCGAACAGTTCCGCCGTGACACCCTGTGTTATCCGGTCCAAAGGCGTCCGGCCGCACTGTGGCCGCACATGGCCACACCCACGGGTGTTCCGGGCAGGCGGAACGCCATTGTCACCCTCCGACAGGGCAGCCGCAATGATGCTGTTCCGGCACCGGAACCGTACCCGTCAGCGACGACACACCTCCCGGAACAGGATGGCCCGACTGGCGTGCGGAACGCACCGCGTTGACGGCAGAGTCCAGTCCGCTGGGGCGGGTCGAGGGCGACTGATGCGAGATGGGCGCGCGCTTGCCGAGCATGGTCGATCGTGTGGCGCGACCTCATCGCGGACACGGCCACCACCGGGCTCAAGTGACACACTCAACCAGCCCGACCGTCGCGGACGCCCTCGGTCGGCCGCGCGGGCTAGGCCGGTGCCTCGACGCCAACACCCTGGCCCGCGTGGGACTCACCCGCCGCTCAACCGAAGCCCCGCCCCGCCCCGCCCCGAACGCGTGCCGCACCAGTTCCCCATCCTTCTTCGGCACCGCGAGGTCGTATGTCCCCGCACCCGTGACGAGTTCGTACCGCTCGAACTTAGGCGCCAGCCTCACTTTCCCGCCCGCCGACTTCAGCCGGAACGGCGCCCGAAGGGTCGCGCTCCGGCCTCCTCGCGCGTCTTTCCAGAGCGGCGGTTCACCGGCGGCGAACCGCAGGTAGCCCTGCCTGAGCCGAGCGACCTGCTTGCCCTTGCCGACCGAGACCTTGACCGTGCCGCCGATACTCTGTGTGAACCCCACGACCCGCAGCGGCTGCCCGCCATCGAAGTCGGCGATGTCCCGAGCGGGCGTACGGCGCCGGATCCACGCCCAGCGCAGCAGCACGTCCAGCATGATCTCGGTGCCGGCGGAACGGCGTTCCGCGCGTGAGCCTGTCACTTCCCTGTCCCCATCCTCTGTACCGCGCCGACGAATTCCCACAGCGGCACGGCCCTCAGTCGTCACGGGTGAAGTCCGGGACACCCGCGACCGAAGCCGGATCGTCGATCGACCACGTTGCAACGCCCTCCGGAGCACGCACCCGGGAAACGCTGATGCCGTGCAGACACACGCCGCACCAGAACAGCACATAGCCGACCCGGCTGCTGTCGTTGACGATGTACCGAACCTCAAGACAGTCCCGACCGCAGACCGGACACGGGCCGCCGGCCACCTCGTCATTGCCCTCGGCGACACGCGCCAACGCCTTCAACCACGCCTCACGATCAGCCATTGGCCGAGCCTCCCGTTGAAATAGTTCCAGAACTGGTGTGGACGCTTCGGCATCGTCGATGTCTCCGGGCAGGGGGTCACCGTTCTCGTCCGTCTCTTCTTGGTTGATCGGTTCAGTGAAGTCCTCGCCGATGCGGACAGCGGCCCGATCCCGGTCCGTGCCCTTGTGGGCAGTGGAGGCCACGATCTCAGCGTCCTGTTCGACCGAGAGTCTTGCGGGACCAGGTGGTCCCCACGCTGCTGATGTGAGCGTCTGTGCCCAAGCAAGGGTTGGATCAGCCGTCGGGGAAGGGCCGCCGCCCGACGAGGTCGCCGTGTGCGTTGCGGGAGGAAAGTTCGGAGAGTGCCGCCTGGTGCAGGTGCTCGGCCAGCGCCGCAATGGCCGTCGGCGAGGCCCGGCCCTTGACGCCCCAGGCCAGCAGATGGTGACGGCGGGCCCAGGGGTCCTGCAGCTCGCACACGTCGAGTGGCTGTTGGAGGTCGATGGCTCGACGCGGCACCACGGCGAGCCCGACGCCGGCGGCAGCGAGAGCGACGAGGACGTTGAGGCTGGCGACGGTGGTGCGGTAACGCACCACCGGAGCGTGCGGTCCGAGGTGCTTCTCGATCCAGCGGCGCAGCGAGGAGTCGGCGTCGAGCCCGACGAGAGGGTGCTCGGCGACCTCGCCGTAGGTCAGGGCGGTCCGGCCGGCGAGGACCCCTCCCGCCTGGCCGACCACGACGAGGGAGTCGTCGCCGAGGGGCTCCAGGTGCAAGCCGCAGTCGCGGGCCTCGTCGTCGAGGACGACTCCCAGGTCCGCCTCGCCGTCGGCGAGCATGCGCACCGTCTGCGGGGTGCGGCTCTCGGACACCGTGACGTCGACGTCCGGGTGTGCGCGGAGGAACGAGACCAGGGCCCGCGGCACGAGCCGATGCATCGCGGAACCGCCCCCCAGCAGGGTCAGTGGAGCGGTCGGTGACCGGGTGTAAGCGGCGACGGCGCTTTCGAGCCGCGCGGTCCGGTCGAGCACGTCGCGTGCATGGCGGGCCAGAGTCGTCCCCGCCGGCGTGAGCCGCACGCCCCGCCGGCCGCGGATCAGCAGCGCCACGCCGGCGTGCCGCTCCAGCGCGCGCACCCTGGCGCTGGCCGAAGGCAGGCTCAGGTGCATCCGGTGAGCACCCGCCGTGATCGACCCCTCCGTCACGATGTGGAGAAAGAGCCGCAGGTCGTCCAAGTCATAGCGCACCGTCTCAGCCTACGGATCAGCCTTAGGCTGGGTGCGTCGATTACGCATTGTGGAGCCACTGGTGACGGGGTGATGCTCGGCGTGTGTCGGAGATATTGCTTGTCCTGCTGGCCGGTGCCGCCGCCGGAGCGCTGAACGCCATCGGCGGTGGAGGTACGTTCGTGGCGCTGCCCGTTCTCGTCGCGTTCGGCCTCTCACCCGTGACGGCGAACGCGTTGTCGCGGGTCGCCCTCGTACCCGGGGCCGTGGCCAGTGCGTGGGTTTACCGACGTGAACTCGCCCCGGTCGGGCCGACATCCACGAAGGCCCTGACAACGGTCAGTGTGGTCGGTGGCGGAGTCGGTGCCGGCCTGTTGCTGGCGCTGCCGGCATCGTCCTTCGACGCCGCGGCGCCGTGGCTGCTCGCCTTCGCCACGGTGATCCTCGCCTTCGGACGCAACCTCTCCAAGGCGTTGAACAGCGCGCTCGGCCGCTCGGTCGGCATGAGTTCCCGCACCGTCCTGATCGGCCAGTTCGTCCTCGCCGTGTACGGCGGATACTTCGGCGGTGCCGTAGGCATCATGATGCTGGCCCTGTGGAGCATCGGCCTCGGCCTCGACGCCGCGGTCAGCAACCCGATGCGGATCGCGCAGCTCGCCGCCATCTATCTCAGCGCGACCGTGCTGTTCCTCATCGCCTCGGACACGCTGAGCGCTCCACTGCTCCTCACCGGCATGCTCGTCGGCGCGGTGGCCGGCGGCTTCGCCGGCGCCCACCTCGCCCGCCGTCTGCCCGCCCGGCTGCTGCGGGGCGTCATTCTGACCACCGCCGTGATCATGACCGTTCTGTATTTCCTGCGCGGCTGACCACGCGGGCAACCGCGGTGATCAGCCCCCGTCGTCGGAGCTGAGGCTGACTGACATGACCGAAAGCGACACCGGAACCACCGCACCGTACACGGATGCTGCGCGCGCGAGACTGGTGATGGCCTACGAGGCATGCGAGGTGGCCGAACGCGCGCGTGCCGCCGTCCCGATCGGCGAACACGAGCTGCAACCCGACGGCACCACCCGTTCGCCGGGCGCCATGCTGGCCGACGCCGCCCGAGTGCTCTCGGCCGCGCAGCGGTTCTTCGAAGCCGCGGCCGTGTTCGAGCGCGTGGGCGGCGCCGACTGGCAGCTCATCGGTGATGTCCTGGAGGTGTCCCCGCACACCGCGCGAGTGCGCTTCGCGATGGCCGAGGCCGGCTTCCGGGAGGGACTGCTCTTCCCAGAAGGGATCGGAGCCGCCGGTGAGGTGACCCGGTTACGCGTCTGCATGGCCAGGGAACCGCTGGAAACGGCCCTCGACCTCGACGACTGGGTGCTACGCCACGAGGACGGCGACAGCGACCTCGGCACCACACCGGTCTCCGGCGGCCTGGTCCGGACGGACCGCCGACGACGGATCGAGAAGCACTCCTGACTCACTGAGAGGAAAGACGTGGACACATCGTCATCTGACACGGCTCGGCTGCTCCGATTGCTCGCCCTGCGCCCCTTGGCCCTCGCCCTCCTCATCGGCATCACGGGCGAAACACTGCTGACGCTGCTCTTCGGCCTCACCGGTCTCGGGCTCCTCCTGGTTTCGGTCAAGGCGACAGGCGGGCCGCCCGTCGGACGGGAAGCGGGACAACGTCATGGACCCACGCGGCGGGAATTACGAGCAGCAGGCACGCCATTTCGCGCCCAGGGCCGTGATGGACGGCGTAGCGCTCACCGAGACGCAGGAGCAACTGGCGCGGGCAGTCCTCGAGGCTGTACTGCTGGCCGGCCTGCCGCCGTACAACATCGAGGCGGCCGCAGACGGGGAGGAGACGGGCGTGGCCCTGGTTCCGGAGGGCCGCCGCGCGCTGCGCCTGGTGTGGCAGCAGGACCCGGCGGCCGCTCGCCACCTGCCCGTAGGGCTGTGCGATGCCCAGCAGGCTGCCATGAACCAGGCACTGCGCACGATCTTGTCCGCCCACCGGTTCTGGATCGCTGACGGCCCGCTGGGCGAGGCTCCCCTCGTCCTCGAGCTCACCCGTCACGACGGCGGGCGAGCCTGAGCGACTGTGATCAGCGCGGTTGTGGCGGGTGGGTGATGATGCCGGCGATCAACAGGACGCGGCCGCTGCTGGGGAGCAGGTGGCTATTGCGCAGCGAACCCGGTGCAGGTGATGAAGCGCTGTGAGCCGTCGCCGACGGACCAGACCACGGTGTATGTGCCCGGTGGGTAGTCAGCGACGGCTCCTGGGAAGTCTCCGGGCCAGGCCGCGGTGGCCGGATTGTCGGAGTACACGGTTGTTCGTGCCAGGCGTGAGGTGCCGTCGGGCATGTAGATGCGGGCCAGGACGGGCATCTCGGTCTGTACGGGTTCGATGTTGCCGTACTTGTTGCGCAGGGTCAGTTCCACTGCGTCTCCGGCCCGGACGTCGCCGGGGGCGAAGTACTGCCAGGCCCCGTCGACTTCTGCTTCTTTCCGGGGCGCGCAGTCCAACTGGTCCGGCAGGTAAGTGAACGGCGGGGGCTGCAACGGTGAGGGGGACGTCGGCGACGGCGTGCGGGTTTCTGCGGAAACGGCCGAGGGCGTAGCGGGGGAGGGCGTCGGCGACGCGGAGTCCCCCTCGCCGTTGCGGGCCGACTCCGCCGCGGGCGGGGCGCTGACGGCCCTTGTTGGGCTGCTGGACGTCGCCGTTTCCCGGCCCTGCGGGGGTGTGGACGCTGATGATGCGGCGATTGCTCCGCCGACGCCGCCCGCAACGGCCGCGACGGCAACGACCACGGCCAGTACCTTTACGCGGCGGTTCCGGGCAGCGGTGGGCCAGGCGGCGCCGTCCTCGGGCGGCAGGTCCCAGTGGGCGCTCACCAGATCGGACACCAGGGTCGCCTGCTCCCGATCGCGCGGAGTGGCGGCCGTGGCCTGCGCGGCGAGCAGCGCTGTACAGGCGTCGCGGAGTTCGGCGGCGGTCGGCCGGGCGTCGGGTTCCTTGGCGAGTGCCTGCACAACCAGCGGCCGCAGTGCCTCGGGTGTGCCCCTCAGGTCCGGCTCGGCGGAGAGAACGCGGAAGGCCACGGCATCGGGGGCGCCGGTGCCGAAGGGGAGGCGGCCGGTGGCGGCGTAGGCGATCAAGGCGCCCCAGGCGAATATGTCCCCTGCGGGGCCCACTTCACCTGTGCGGTAGTGCTCCGGACTGATCCAGCCGGAGGTGCCGGTCATCACCCCGGTGCGGGTCACCGAGGTGCCGTCGAGGAGGTGGGCGATGCCGAAGTCCAGCAGCCGGGGGCCGGCCGGGGCGAGGATGACGTTCTGGGGTTTCACATCCCGGTGGATGATGCCCGCCTCGTGCACCACGGCGAGCGCGGCCGCGGTTCCGGCGGCCAGCGCGTACAGGTGGGCACCGTCCAGGGCGCCGTTCGCGGCGAGATGCTGGTCGAGGGTGGGGCCGGGCACGAACGGAGTGGCCAACCACGGAACGGGGCCGTCGGTGTCGGCATCATGCACAGGCACAAGACAGGGGCCCGCCACCCGCTGGGAGAGTCGCGCCTCCCGGCGGAAACGGGCCCGGAACTCCTCATCTGCCGCCTGCGCGGGGTGGACGACCTTGACCGCTACCTGCAGCCCGGAGGAACCGAGCGCGGCATACACGGAGCCCATGCCGCCCGTCCCGAGCCGCCCGATGACGCGGTAGGGGCCTATACGGCGAGGATCGCCAGGGTGCACCGGCTGGACACGGCTGGACACAAAGGCTCCTCAAACATGATCAGCGGCGCGTATCGGCCGAGCGGGCGCTGCATGCTATCGAGCGATCCCACCCGCACGTCTCGCATGCCGCTGCACCACGCGCTCACCGCGCCGCCTGGCATCCCGGAGCACCCTTCCCGGCCCCGGCAGGCAAGCGCGGCACCGAACTCCTCTACCGCGTCGGCGACGTCAAACGGCGGGCACGCAACCGGCCCCGCGGCGCCCGTCGGCACCACCGACCTCTCGCGCCCTGGACGGACACCGGATTGTCAGTGGAGCCTGAGACGATGGAAGCGGGCAAAACCGCCTTACAGGGACAGCAGTTGACGATGGAGACAACGCGCACCATGAAACTGGCACTGAACAAGGAGTGGGTCCTTGGCGCCCGCATCGGGGGCGGCGGCTTCGGCGCCGTGTTCGAGGCGGCGAACGCCGCGGGCGAGCAGGCGGCAGTGAAGCTCGTACGCAAGGAGCCGGGCAGCGACCGCGAAATGCTGTTCACCGACCTGGATGGTGTCCGCAACGTCGTGCCGATCATCGACAGCGGCGGGCACGAAGACCAGTGGGCGCTGGTGATGCCCCGCGCGGACAAGTCCCTGCGCGACCATCTCCAGGAGCACAGACCCCTGTCCCTGAGCGAGGCCGTCTCCGTACTGTCCGACGTCGCCGAGACGCTGACCGACCTCAACGACCGGGGAGTTGTCCACCGCGACCTGAAGCCAGAGAACATCCTGCTGCTGGGAGGCCGCTGGTGCCTCGCCGACTTCGGCATCGCCCGTTATGCCGAGGCCACCACCGCACAGCAGACCTTCAAGTTCACCGGCACCTTCGCGTACATGGCGCCCGAGCGCTGGAAGGGCGACCGAGCCACGAGCGCAAGCGACATCTACGCCCTGGGCGTCCTTGCGCACGAGCTGCTGGAGGGCACCCCGCCCTTCAGCGGACCGCACGAGCACGACTTCTACGAGCAGCACCTGCACGGAACCCCGCCGCCCCTCACCACTGCTCCTCCCCTTCTGGCAGCGCTGATCGCCGAGTGCCTCTTCCGCGCCATGGAGGGCCGCCCCACGGCCGGCAACGTGTTGGAGAGGCTGCGCCGCCTTCCCGCCTCCTCCCTGTCGGGTGGGCCCGCTGCCCTGGCCGAAGCCAACCGGGCCGAGGCCGCGCGACGCGCCGAAGCCGACCGCCAGGCGTCAGCGGAAGTCACGGAAGCCGAACGCCGACGAGACCTGCTGGAAGCCGCCCGCACGTCGCTCCGCTTCATCTCCGACCAGCTCCTGACGACGATCACGAACATCGCGTCCTCGGCGGACGTCCGTAAGGGGAAAGAGGGAGGCTGGACCGTCCGGCTCTCCGATGCTCAGTTGGCCTTCACCAGCCCGAAGGAAGTCGACCCCAGCGACTGGGACACGGATTCGCGGGCGCCCTTCGACGTGATCGCCTACGCGGCGCTGCAACTGAAGATCCCTCAGAACCGACAGGGCTACGAGGGCCGCAGCCACTCCCTCTGGTATGCCGACGCTCAGACAGCCCAGCAGTACCAGTGGTTCGAGACCGCCTTCATGGCAAGCCCGCTGCGCGGCGTGTCATCCCTGATAGACCCCTTCGCGCTCAACCCACATCACGAGGCTCGTGCGGCGGTCAGCCCCGGCATGGCCATGGACCAGGTGGCCTGGCCCTTCAATCCGCTCACGGTCGGGGACCTGGACGAGTTCATCGACAGGTGGACCGGCTGGTTCGCCGAAGCCGCCACTGGGCAGCTTGGCCACCCGAGCCGAATGCCCGAGCGCGATCCACAAGGGACCTGGAGGAAGTAACGGCATAGGGGCGGCGCGACAATGGCCGCCCCTCATGGGCAAGCAGCCGCCCCCACGCCGGGAATCTGCTTAATCCTGCGACAGATGGGGGCGGTTCAGGCAGCATCGGGCGTCATGGTGGCAGTACAAGAGACGGCTCTGGAGATCCTGGACCGCGCAAGCACCCCGTTCACCTCTTACCAGGCGATGGTCACGGTGCTGGCGGCCGCGGTCGACGACGACGGCCGCACCGAGACGGAGACAGGCCACTTGCACGCGCTGTGCGCGGCGATGCTCTTCTTCCGCCAGCCGGACGGCACGTTCCTGGGCACCTACCAGGGACCCGGGCCCGACCCCTGGCCTCGCCAGGCGGACCAGCTCCCGACCGAGGTCCACGGCCTCTGGTCCGTCTACGCTGACGCGGCCGCCCACCCGATGGTGCGCGCCCGACTGCACCACCTGCTGTGGAGCATCAGGCACGGCGAGCGCCCCTTCCGGCATCTGCAGGCGGCCATCAGTGGCTACCGGCAGGCCGTCCCCGCCCTGCTCGCCGCCGACGGGCCTCTCGCCGTCACCGACCGGTGGCAGGCCGTCGAAGCGCTGCGCGACGCCCACAGCCTGGCAACGGCGACCAACCAGCCGCAGCTTGCGGACATCGTCACCGAGATGGTCCAGCTCGCCGACACAGCGCTCGGCTGGTCCGAGCCCGCACCCGGCGTCGTCCACGCCATGACCGGACGGCTGCTGACAGACAGGAGGAATCACACGCTGCTGCGCCCCCTACTCGAACGCGCCGCCGACCGCTACCGCCACGATCCGCACACCCACATCCATTTCCTCGAGGACCTGCGCCGCACTGAGCCCGACGCGGCCACCCAGAGCCTGATCGATGAGAGGATCACCGCCGCCTACGCCAGCCACGCCGCCCAGTTCGACGGCCTCGCCAAGCTCATGTGGCTTGAGAAGGCTGCCGCCTTCGCCCGTGACCACGGCTTGACCGACGCCCTGGACCAGATCCGCCGCGCCCAGCAAAGACTCACCCCCGTAGACCTGGAGCTGACCCGCGCCGTGACGCCATTCCAGTTGCCGACGCACTTCATCGACGCAGCGCGAGCCGTCATCGACGCCGCCACCGACCTCGACCAGGCGCTGCGGACCATCGCCACCGCCACCCCCGTCCTCGCCGATCCGATCGATGCCGAGCAGCACGGGCTGATCCGCCTCCCGTCAGCGCACCTGAACCTGAACGGGCCGGTGGTGACCATGGTCTCGGACACGGACACCCCCGTCGGGCAGAGCCCCACCGACACCCGCATCCTCTCCCTGGACCTCCACGGACTCCTCGTCGAAGCCCAGTTCGACCAGGTCAACGAGCGCTTCACCCCCACCACCGACCACCTGCACACCCTGCTCACTCACCCCCCGATCGCCCCGGCCACCCGCACGCGGGGACTGGCCCGCGCCCTGCAAGCCTTCTGGGACCGCGACGATGACGTCGCCATCGCCCTGGTCCTGCCACGCATCGAAGGCATGCTGCGCCGCCGCCTCCACGCCGCCGACGTCGCCGTCATTCAGCACGCCCAAGGCGACCGCCCCGGCCAGGTCAGCCAACTCGGCTCCCTCATCACGGACATGGAGAAAGCCGGCTACCCCGAGCCCTGGCCGGCGGTCTTCCGCACGCTGCTCGGAGGACCAGGCGACGGCATGAACCTGCGCAACACCGTCCTCCACGACCTGGTCGACACCCCGCCTCGCCACCGCATCGCCCTGGCCCTGCAGGCCGCGCTCACCGTGCTGTTCCTGCCAATCGCCGACCCGGCCAACCCGGTCGACGCGCCGCCAAAGTGAGCTCAGCGTGGGGCGAAGGAGGCGACAGATAGGTGCCGTCCTCGCTCACACGGACATGGTCGGCAAGCTGGGCGAGGACCTGTTCGGGACGGAGGCCGACCCGGGCCGCGATGGCACGCAGGCGCCAGCTTGTGTCCGCAGGCAGCCAGACCTACGCCCGTGGTTAGTCCTTCGCGTCCCAGCACTCCTTCGCCCACACGGCGTGCCGGTCCAGGGTTCCCTTGCCGCCGCGCGTCCCGCTCCTGCGCCCACGTCGCTCCCTGGGCATCCTGGGCGGGACGGGACCCCTCCGCCTGGTTGTCGAGTACCTACAAGCCATCCGCCAGCACTGAGCCCAGAAGAATGACTCCCGATGGCCACCCCAGCACAATTGCTGCACGCATGGCCGCACATTGGCCGCACTTGATCCTTGACAGCCCATCAGCTAACGCCGTCTTCACCACAAAAGCCCAGCTCAGGGACCATACCCTTGGACATCACTACAGAAGCTGCACCTTAGACCTACGCATTACGATGCGTAGACCGCACGTGTCCGATTAGCCCGGATTCCAAGGTCAACGGAAACAAGAAACCCCAGGCCAGAAGCCTGACCTGGGGTTCACCATGGAGCCGCCTTCGGGATTCGAACCCGAGACCTACGCATTACGAGACCACGGGGGTTCGTGACGGCTGGTTCCGGCTCGTGCCACCCAGTGCTGTTCTGCCTGATCAGAGCACGTACGGACAGTTCTACGGTGACGCCCTGTGTTACCTCGTCCAAAGGCGTCCGGCCGCACACCGGCCGCACACGGCCACACCTATGGTGTGCACTGGCCGCCAGAACGGCGTTGTCACGCTCCTAACAGGATAGTCCCGACGGTGCACCTTCACCGCAAGAACCGCGCCCTGACGGCATCGCTGGTCTCCGCAGTGGCCAAGCTTGCCTTCCGCTGCCGTCGGCAACGGGTGCGCTGTGCGGGCGAAGCCGCCCGCTTCAGGCTCGGCCAGCCAGCGGACGCTTGAGTTTCGCGCATCTACAAGGCAGATCAGGGCAACGATGTTGGCGATTGCCCTGACTGCCCCGATGGAGTGGTGACCGTGAGGGTCGGCGAGCGCCCCGACCATCGGACCGCCGACAGCCATGCCCCGTACGCGACGCCCTACGGACGGCACTGGCCCGGCACGGCCACTACCGGCATGACGAGGAGTACGCCCGCCTTCACGATGCCGTACCTCGCAGTCCGAGTTCGCGGGCGATGAGCATGCGCTGTACTTCGGAGGTGCCTTCGCCGATCTCCAGGATTTTGGCGTCCCGGTAGAACCGTCCCACGGGGGACTCGTTCATGAAGCCGTAGCCGCCGAAAATCTGGGTGGCTTCGCGGGCGTTGGCCATGGCCGCGTCAGTGCTGATCAGTTTGGCGATCGCGGCTTCCTTCTTGAACGGTTCGCCGCACTGCATTTTGGCAGCGGCATGGTAGTAAGCCAGCCGAGCCGCGTGTGTGCGGGCCTCCATGTCGGCAATCTTGAACTGGATGACCTGGTAGGTGCCGATCGTGCGTCCGAATGCCTTACGCCGGTCGACATAGCGCAGGCACTCGTCGATGCAGCCTTGAGCGAGGCCTACCGAGAGCGCGGCGATGGCTATCCGGCCCTCGTCGAGGATGCTGAGGAACTGGGCGTATCCGCGGCCGCGCCGACCGAGCAGGTTGGCTTCGGGAACCCGGCAGTCGGAGAAGGTCAGTTCGCGGGTGTCGGAGGCCGACCAGCCGACTTTGGAGTATTTCTCGGACACCGTGAAACCCGGCGTCCCGGCCGGTACGATGAGGGTGGAGATCTCCTTCTTCCCCTCCTCCCGCTGTCCGGTCACGGCGGTGACGGTGACCAGCCCGGTGATCTCGGTGCCGGAGTTGGTGATGAATGCCTTCGTCCCGTTGACCACCCACTCGCCGCCCTCCAGTCGCGCGGTCGTCCGGGTGGCACCGGCGTCGGAGCCTCCGTCGGGCTCGGTCAGTCCGAATGCCCCGAGCATCTCGCCCCGACACAGCTTCGGCAGCCACTGTCGCTTCTGCTCCTCGGAACCGAACCGGTGGATGGGCATGGCGCCGAGGGAGACACCGGCCTCCAGGGTGATGGCCACCGAGGAGTCGACCCGGGCCAGTTCCTCCAGAGCGAGGCACAGAGCGAAATAGTCGCCACCCATGCCCTCATAAGTCTCCGGAAACGGAAGTCCGAACAATCCCATTCCGGCCATCTGCGCGATGATGTCGTACGGGAACTCGCAGCGTTCGTAGTACTCGCCGATGACCGGGGCCACGGCGTCGTGCGCGAACTGCTCCACAGCCTTACGGAGATCCTCGTACTCAGGTGCCAGTCGATGGTCGATCACGTGAATCAGCTCCTCGGCGAAGTCCCACGACAATCGCGCTGGACAGATGTTGGTTGCGCTATTCCTTCTCGGAGTTCGGCCAGGGAGGACCGGTACTTCGTCACGGAGGCCAGTTTGATCGACTCGTATCCGCGCACGACGTCCGGTAGCTCGGCGATGGTCACCGCCGTCTCGTAGTTCCGCGCGTCGAGCGCCACGGTGAGTTCGGTCAGAACATCGAGATACTCACGCACCAGTTCGCGTTCCAGCCGGCGCATCCCGGCGTAGCCGAAGACGTCGAACGGCGTCCCGCGTACCTTCCGCAGTGATCGCAGGACTAACAGCAGCGGGATCGCGCCACGCCCGAGTGCGAGCTTGCGCCGCATGCCCAGGGCCCGCGCCGCGGGCGGGTGGAGCTGGTACCGCACTCGCGCTCCCCTGCCGAACCTGTCCTGGACCTGCTGGCGCAACGCGGGATCGAGGTGGAGCCTCGCCACCTCGTACTCGTCCTTGTACGCCATGAGCTTGTACAGGTTGCGCACCACCGCTTCGGTGAGCCGACTCTCCCCGCAGAGTTCTCGTTCCGCGGCGTGCACCCGTCGCACCGCGTCGAGGTAGCGCCGGGCGTAGGAGACGCTCTGGTAGCCGATGAGGTCCGCGACTCTGATCTCCAGCACTCGACGCAGATCCCCTGTGATCTCCACCGGGGTCAGGAGATCCGCAGCCGAGCGCGCGGCGTGCTGTGCGCGCGGCAGGTCGTCGGGCACAGCACCGGCCGGGCCGTCGCGCGGCCACCGCGGGTCCAGGACAGCTTTGCGCCCGGCGCGGAAGGCCTGGATGGTGGTGGACACTCCGGCACCGTTCAGCTCGATCGCGCGCTCGATCGCTTCGGCACGCAGCGGCAACAGACCCCTCTGGTACGCCGCACCGACGACGATGAAGTTCGCCGCGGCGCTGTCGCCGAACAGCGCGTCCGACAGTCGCAGGGCGTCGAGGGTGAAGAGGCTTCCTGCCCGGGAGTGCCGGGAGATCCGGTCCAGTAGGGCGCCGGGCCGGGGGTACACCCTGCCGGGGTCGACCACCATGCGGCCGGTGGGCACCTCGCTGGTGGAGACCACGGCCGCCGTCCGCCGGGGATCGCAGCGTGCCAGGTTGGCGGCGTCCGATGCCGCGAGCGCGTCGAAAGCCAGGTACACGTCGGCGGTGCCGGCACTGATGTAGCCGGAGCGCTCCCGCGATTCCCGGGCGAGACGCAGGTGAGAAACGACGGCACCGGCCTTCTGGCTCATGCCCGTCTGGTCGAGGGCGCGGGCGTCCATGCCACTGATCAAGGCCGCGGTGGCCAGGATCTGGTTGGTCGTCACCACTCCTGTGCCACCGATGCCCACCATCACCACGTCGGCCGCCGCGGGTCTGGAGGACGGCTCGGCGAGTTCGCCGAGTTCACCGGCCCGGTCGAGGTCTCGCCCGGCGTGTCGGCCGGGGATGACGGTCAGGAACGACGGACAGTCCCCGAGCAGGCAGGAGAAGTCCTTGTTGCAAGAGCTCTGGTTGATCCGCGTCTTCCGGCCGAACTCGGTGTCGACCGGTTCCACGCTCAGGCAGTTGGACTTCTTTCCGCAGTCCCCGCAGCCCTCGCACACGGCTTCGTTGATCAGCACCCGCTCTGCGGGCTCCGGTGACAGGCCGCGCTTGCGTTTCCTGCGCTCCTCCGCAGCGCACGCCTGGTCGTAGAGCAGGACCGTGACGCCGTCGACGTCGCGCAGTTCGCGCTGCACGGCGTCCAGATCGTCCCGGTGATGCACGGTGACCCCGGGCGCCCACTTCGCCTTGCGCGGGTACTTCCCCGGCTCGTCGGTGACGACGGCGATGCGGCCGACGCCTTCGCCGAACAGCAGCCACGAGAGGGAAACGGGGTCGACCGATCCGTCGGCCGGTTGACCACCCGTCATCGCGACCGCACCGTTGTAGAGCAGTTTGAAGGTGATATGTGTCCCCGCGGCGACAGCCTGGCGGACGGCGAGGCTGCCGGAATGGAAGAACGTGCCGTCGCCGAGGTTCTGGAAGATGTGCTCGGTGTCGGTGAACGGGGCCGCACCCACCCAGTTCGCGCCCTCGCCGCCCATCTGGGTGAAGCCCATGCTCCTGTCCATGAAGGTGGTCATGATGTGACAACCTATGCCGGATCCCGCGAGCGAGCCGTCCGGCACCTCCGTGGACCTGTTGTGCGGACAGCCGGAACAGAAATACGCGGTGCGCTTGACCGGGGTGAGGGTCAGATCCACCGGGCCGTGAGCTGATCGCCGGCGCCGCAGGTCGAGGTGTTCCGCGCCGAGCCTGGTCGCGAGCCATGGCGTCAGGAAGGTGGAGATCCGGTCGGCGTCCAGCGCCGAGTGCACAGGCACCAGCACCTCTCCGGCGGATCCGCGTTTGCCGAAGACTCGAGGATGGTCGGCGAGGTCGTACAGCGCGTCCTTCACCTGTGTCTCGATGAAGGAGCGTTTCTCCTCGATGACCAGCAGCTCGTCCAGGCCCGTGGCGAACTGACGGAGCTGTTCCCGGTCGACGGGGTGCACTAGGCCCAGGCACAGCAGCCGTATGCCGTGCTGTCCCAAGGCCGCCTCGTCGAGTCCCAGTCGATCGAGGGCCTGGCGGAGTTGCTGGTAGGTGTGGCCTGAGGTGACCAGACCGATCCGAGCGGCTCCGGTCGCGCCGTGCACCCGGTCGATGCCATTGGCGGCGGCGAATCGGACCGCCGCCGCGAGCCGGCCGTCGAGCACCTCGCTCTCCAGGGCGATCGCCTCGGAGATCGTCATGCCAGGTCTGACCGCCGGCCGCCACGGCCGGTTCTCCCAGGCGAACTCGGGGGTGACGATATCGATCTGGGAATCGAGGGAAACGGTTTCGTAGGCGTCGGCCACGTTGGTGACTATCGTGAAACCGACCCATGCGCCACTGAATCGGGAAAGCTCGAAACCAAGACGTCCCATGCGCAGAACGTCCGATACATCGGCCGGAGCCAGTACCGGCATATACGACTCCGCCAACGCCATGACCGAATTCGAGGGCAGCGACGATGATTTGCATGCCGGATCGTCACCGGCAGCCACCAGTACACCGCCGCGAGCAGTGGCCCCCATCCAGTTCCCATGTTTGAAGGCATCAGCCGAGCGATCGACTCCCGGGGCTTTCCCATACCACAGGCCGAAGACCCCGTCATGCTTGGCTTCCGGCAGCGTCGAGGCGAGCTGGGAACCCTGGACGACGGTCGCGCCCAGCTCTTCGTTCACACCCGGGATGAAGGTGATGCTGTGTTCTGCGAGCAGCTCGCCGTGACGCTCCAGCACCTGGTCGAATCCCCCGAGGGGAGACCCCCGGTAGCCGGACACGAGACCGGCCGTACGCCATCCCCGCAGCGTGTCGGCTCGTTGCTGTTCCACCAAGAGTTTCGCGAGTGCCTGCACCCCGGTCAGCGCGACCCGGCCGGACGAGCGCCGCAGCACCTCGGCCGGCAGGTATGTGTGATCCAGTCCATCCGAGTCGGCCGCCATGCAGACAGAACCTTTCGATGCGATCGAGCAGCACTTACCAGGTGACCGGCAGTTGATGCAGGCCGTAGATGGACATGTCGGTCCGCCACTTCACCTCTGGTAGCGGAATGGCCAGCCTCAGGTCGGGGAAACGCTCGAACAACCTGCGGTAGCCGATGCGCATCTCGGTCCGGGCCAGTTGCTTCCCGAGACACTTGTGCACACCGTGTCCGAAGGAGACGTGGTGCACCCCGGCACGGGAGATATCCAGTTCGTCCGGGTCGTCGAACCGCTCCGGGTCCCGGTTCGCCGCCAGAAGGGAGGCGACCACCGGGGAACCGACCGGGATGAACTGCCCTCCGAACTCCACGTCCCGGGTGGCCACCCGCAACAGGCCGACGCGGACGATGCTGTTGAACCGCAACAGCTCCTCGACCGCGTTGTCCACCAGGGACGGATCGGCCTTGAGTTTGGCCAACTGCTCCGGATGGTGCAGCAGGCTCAACGTGCCCAGCCCCAGCATGTTCGCTGTGGTCTCGTGCCCGGCGATCAGCAGGAACATGACCATGTTGGTCAGCTCCTCGTCGGTCAGCAGCCGCTCCGCGCCTTCCTGGGCCTGGATCAGCCCGGACAGCAACGCGTCATCCGGGTCGGCCTGCTTCTGGTGTACCAGATCCAGCATGAAGCCACCCAGGCTCGCCAACGCGTCCCGTACGTCCTCCGTCGTGGATTCGAAGCTCACCGCTTTGGCGGTGGCCGCCTGGAATCTCTGCCGTTCGGCATAGTCCACCCCCAGCAGCTCACAGATCACGAGCGAGGGCACCGGCAGGGCGAAGTCGGCTATGAGATCGGCCACCGGCCCTTTCGCCGCCATGATGTCGAGCTGACCGGCCACGATCTGCTCGATCCGCGGTTCCAGGCTTTTCATTCGATTGGCCGTGAACTGCGCTATAAGCTGCTTGCGGTAGAAGCCGTGCTCCGGCGGGTCCACGCCGTTGAACAGCCCGGGCCGCACCAGCGGGTCCTTGACTTCCTCGGGCACTTCACGCAGCGGGTCGAACCGGGTGCGGTTCTTCGAGCTGAAGGTCACCGGATCGGCCAGAACCGCTCTCACATCGGCGTACCGGGTGACCAGCCACCCGGTCTCACCGCCCGGGTAGAGCAGTCTGCTGACCGGGAATTCGGCACGCAGCTCCTGGAGGCGCTGCGCCGGGTGGAACGGATCCTCCGCCACGTACGGCAACGGGGCAGGTGCCGGCAGCCGGTCGTGAGCGACCGGACAGCGGCCGCCCGAGTGATGCGGGGTCTCGTTCATAGTCGTTCCCCCTATCTGGAATTCTTCGTGAATCGACGATTCGGAAAACACGCTTCAACTACTGCTGGGAACGGGGGCGTCGGCGCCCTTGCGCTGCCGCGTCGCCATACCGATCAGAAGCACGGCCAGCAACGCGACCACCGCGCACGACGCGAACACCACACCCAGGCTGTCGCTGTACGAACCGCACACCAGGTGCGAAACGTCGTGCTGGTCGGCGATGCCCCGACTTCGACCGCAGGCGATGCTGGCTTCCGTCGTGAGGTCATTTCGATCGACCGCGGAGATCGCCGCCGCGTTGTGGGTCTGCGCGATGCTGTGCGCGTAGAAAAGAGACGCTGCTGTACCCGTCACTGCGATCCCCAGGGAGCCGGCGAGCAGGCGAAACGAATTGACGACGCCCGAAGCCACACCGTGCTGCTCGGCAGGGAACGACCGAATGCAGGAACCGAGGGCGCTCGGCTGGGCCAGACCGATCCCCAGCCCGATCAGCAGCAAGGCTGAACTCAACCGGATGACCGACACATCCGAATGCAGCCGGGTGAGGAGCAACAACCCACAGGCGAGGGCCACGACTCCGCAGGATATGAGCATCTTGGGCGTGGCTATTCTCAGGATTCTCTCGTTGAGAAGTGACGCCACGGTGACGCCTACGGCCAGTGGCACGATCCTCAGACCGACCGCCAGGACGTCCAGGTGCTGGGCGTACTGAAGATAGATGGGGACGATGAACAGCACGCCCGCCATCGAGAAGAAGATGACGATCAAGGTCAGCATGGGGGCGGCGAAATCAGGCTTCGACACGACCGCCAAGCTGAGCAAGGGGCGTTCCAGCCCACGCTGCCGGAGGAAGAACAGCACGAAAAGAACCACGCTGCACACAAGGACGACGAGGTCGCCCATTTGGACCCCGCCGCTCTCCATTCCGATGAGCGCGTAGGTCAGCAGCAGAGATCCCAGGGACATGAGTCCGACGCTGATGAAGTCCACTTTCGAGCCAGCCTTGTTACGCGTCTCCGGTATGAGAAACCACGCGCAGACGGCCACGGCGGCACAGATGAAGACGTTGATCAGAAAGATGGATCCCCACCAGAACGTCTGGAGGAGATACCCGCCGATCAGCGGGCCCAGTGGCAGTCCCAGTGCTGCCGCGGTCGACCACGAGGCCAGGGCACGTCGAAGCGTCGCACCGGTGAACATCGTCGTGATGATCGACACGCTCCCGGTGAGTATGGCCGCACTCCCCACCCCCATGAGCGCCCTGGCGACGATCAGCACCGCCACGGAGGCCGCACCGGCCGCCATGGCCGACGCGACGGTGAAGACGACCAGGCCCAGCAGCAGGATCAGCTTGCGACCGAACCGGTCGGCGACGACGCCGGCCACGACGATGAACGCCGCGGCGGCCAGCATGTAGACGGCGGTGATCCACTGAAGGTCCGTGGTCGATGCTCCCAGCGACTCCGCCAGAGTGCCCAGAGCGACGTTGATGATGGTGATGTCCAGATTCACGGTGAGCACGCACACGCAAAGAACTGCGACCGTATATAACGGCTTCCCTACCGCCGACTGGACTGTCTCGCTACCCTTACTGATTTCTCTGCCTCTCTCAGCTCACGGAATGGTAATGACTCTCTAATCCGAGATGTCCTGCAGCATCGGCAGTGAATTCAGGGTTGTGCAAAGGCCGGTGATGTCCGCGTGAGACATGGTCGACCGCAGTCGCACGCGCAGACCGGCGCCGCCCCGCTTCACGATCGGGAAGAAGTCGGGTTCGACGTAGAATCCCTGCCGCAGCAGATACTCAGATGATTTGATGGCCACTTCCTCGGACTGCATCGGGATGTAGCGCACCGGCAGACCGTTCCCCGAGCCATTCGCCTCGTAGAACTTGTCGAACAACTGAATGTTGTTCTGCAGCGCCTGCTGGCGCGCCGGCAGCTCGGGGGAACGGTGGAGCCGAACCGAGGCGATGATCGCGCCCAGCCCTGCGGTATTGATCCGTTGCGACCACATGAACGGCCCGCCGTTGCCGATGGCCAAACGCCGGACCGTCTTCTCCCCCTGCGGCCCGAACATGATAGCGCCGCCGGAGGCCCCGAACCCCTTGTTGAGTGAGGTGATGACGACCGTCCGGTCGTTCATCTCGCCCATCATCTCGCGCGCGTAGCCGCGGCCGTTGTGCCCGACCACGGACGTGCCGTGCGCGTCGTCCAGGAAGAGGAACAGTCCGTACCGGCTCTGGAGGTCCGCCAGCTCGGCGATCGGAGCCACGCTGCCGTAGGTGCTGTAGACGCTGTCGCCGACGTAGGCCACCACCTTGTGCCGGCGGCACAGATCCTCCAGCGCCTCGATGTCGTTGTGCCGGATCGTCACGACGTCGGTCTCGTCGGCACAGACCGACTTCATGGAGTTCATGCAGAAGTGCGCGTGCTGGTCGAAGACCAGTAACGGCGGAGTGCCACCGGTGAGCAGGCCGGCCGCGAGCATGGGCAGCATCGCCCAGGCCGCGGACGCGCACGACCCGATGGTTCCGACGTCCGCGCCAAACAGGTCCGACAGCTCGGACTCCGCTTCGTCCAGGACCGTGAGTGTCATCCTCACCCGGGAGAGCGAGCTGTTGAGCACGCCGGTACTCCGGATCCGCTCCTCCGCCGCCTGCCGGATGTCCGGGTGTTCGTCCAGGCCCAGGTAGGAGTACGACGACATGTTCACGCACTCGCCCTGCTCCAACGCCACCCTCGCCCGGGAACGGGGTGTGTAGACCTGGCCGTGCACTCCGGCCTCGAGCGCGCCGTCCCAGAACGGTGCGCCGAGCGAGTCGGCCTTCTTGATGTTCGAGAACGCATGCTTGTCTTTCATCTTCCCCACACTCCCCGCGCTCGGTCCGACGCTGCCACTGGTCGTAGGTGCTCAGCCCGGCGGACGGACCGGCAGTCCGATCGAGATGTCATCGCCGTCCAGGTCGTAATGCGACTTGCCGAGAAGGCTGTTGATGATGGTCGCGCTACGCCAGGAAGCCAGACCGAGTGTCTGGTCGCCGACACCGAAGTTCACGGGGCCGACCCCCTGGACGTAGATCCGGTTGTCGTCCGGCCCGTCCCACGGCACCCGGAAGTCGCTGTCCACCGCATAGGTCGTGCCGGCGACGGGGATGCGTGCCCGGAGCCCGTCCATGAACCCGGGCAGCTCCTGCCGGAATCCGGTCGCCAGCAGGACCATGTCGTACTCGTCGGTCCATCGGCTTCCGGTGAGCTGGTCCGCGAACTCCGCGGTCATCGCTCCGGGACATTGGCTCAGCGACCGCAGCTCCGCCCCGCTCAGGATGTGGCACTTCACCCGCTCCGGGGTCAGATAGTCGAGCTCGTACAACCTGGTGTAGATCCGGTGCAGCAGGTCGACGGCGATGCCCTTGATCGCCGACATCTGCTGGCCCAGAACCGTCCTGCGGTGTTCCTCCGGCAGCGTCTGGAAGTACCGGGCGAAAAGGGGGTTGAAGAACTCGTTCGTGAACGGCGACTGGTCCAGGGGCCGCAGGCCGGACCGTCCCGCGATCCACGTGACCGACTTCGGCAGGCCCCGGTTGCCGGAGAGCACATCGAGCATCACCTCACCGGCGCTCTGGCCCCCGCCGACCACTACGACCCTCTGGTCCGCGAGCGAGACGACGCCGGTCAGATAGTCCGCCACGTGCCGGACGTGCTGGCGCGGCATCCCCACGGCGAACTCGGGGACGTCGGGCACGGAACCGATGCCGAGCACGAGGTTCTTCGCGAACCACTGCCCACTGTCGGTGTCCACGACGAACCCGTCGGCATCGTGCTTCACCTGGACGACGCGCTCGTCCAGACGCACGTTCATACGTTGCGCGGCCCAGCCGAAGTACTGGCTGAACTCCGTCCGGTGCACATAGCCGTCGCTGGCGATGATGTGCCGGTACAGCCGTCCCTGCTCACGCAGGAAGTTGAGGAAACTGAATCGGCTCGTCGGATCGACCAGCGTCACGAGGTCCTTCAGCGCGCTGACCTGGAGCCGCGAGTCACTCCAGAGCAGGCCGGGGTGCCACGCCACCGACGGTCTCGCTTCCAGCACCGATATGTCGAGGCCGTCGATCGGATCGGCCAGGGCGGCCAGGCTCAGATTCGCCGGCCCCGCGCCGACGGCCAGGACGTCGGCACGGCACCGGACCCGTGGTTCCCGGTCGACGCCGCCGTGCACGGTCATTCCCCGATCGCCGGGCGGAAGGACGGGTAGACCGTGTAGAGTTCGTCGTCGTCCAAATCCTCTGGTTCCCACCGCACTTCGATGGCGTGGCTGCCGGTGAACAGCGCGCAGACTACTGATTCCCTCGCCGCGCGTTCGATGAGCTCCGCAAGACCGTCGAAGCCGTCTCGGGGCGGCACCACGGTGCACACCACGTCCTGCAGGTGTACGGCCACGCCTTCGTCGGAGTGGAAGAACCCCCGTACGTCCTCCCGAGCGGTCGCCGTCACCTCCCACGGCAACCCCGCCAACTCGGTGCCCCGCGCCAGTTCGAAGAGTCGGCCCGCGAGTTCCGCGGCCAACCCCATCAGCAGGTACTCCTGAGGGTTCGGCCCCCAGTCGACGCCGGTCAGTTGCTTGGGTGCGTCGACGCGTAGCGCCGGTGCGTCCGTCGCGGGCCTCGGGCGGGACTCACTCTGGGGACCGCTGACCCAGCGCAGGTCGCAGCCCGAACTCACACCGGGCAGGTGCCCCTTCGAATCTCCCGAGTAGGTGAAGTCCGCCCACTCTGTCCCGGACGGCACCCTCATCACGATCGGGATCGGTTCACGGATGGACACGAAGTTCGGGCTGAACGACTGCACCTGCCGGACCAGTTCGTCGAACACCTCGTCCGAGGACGCGCCGCTGATCTTGAAGGTGCACTCCACGGCCGGCTCCTCGTCCGCGCCGGCCTGCGGTACCACGTAGTCGACGGCCATCCTGGCCGTGTCGAAGATGGCGCCTCGCGTGCTTCCTCCGCCGATCAGCGTCGTCAGCATGCACGAGCCGATTCCCGTCAGCGCCATGTCCACCACGGTCGGCACGGTCCGGTCGCACCACTCTGCGTGATCACGGCCGTCCCGAAGGGAGATGACGGCATCCCGGCTCGACTTGACCGTTCCGAACAGTGCGGGGCCGAGCCGGGCGGACAGCCCGTTGTGCGGACTGCGCCGGCCGTGCACGCAGTAGTCGAAGTAGGCCTCGGCCGGTTCGTTCACGATCTCGTGAACGACCTCGCTGAAGCCCGCGGTGTTGAACCCGTTCCTCATCGACGCACTCCGTTGTCTCGGCCGAGGGCTTGGTCAAGGTCCTCGATCAGCTCATCTACGGATTCGATACCGACCGCCATCCTGATCAGGCCGGGGTTGATGCCGATCAACGCCTTCTGGCGTGCGGTCAGCGAACTGTGGGAGGTGTTCGAGGGCATGCTCACCAGCGACTCGACGCCGCCCAGACTGGTGGCGACGTAGGGGATGCGCAGATTGCGCATCACCTCGAAGGCGCGATCGTCACCACCCGCGACTTCGAAACTGACCACCCCGCCGTACCCCTGACAAGCGCCGGCTTCCACCTCGTCGTTCACGGTCGGGTAGTGCACCCGCGTGACCTGGTCGTGCCGCGAGAGGAAGTCGGCGATCGCGGCCGAGTTGCGGTTCTGCCTCTCTACCCGCAGCGGCAGGGTCTTCGCGCCACGCTCCAGCAGGAAGCAGCACAGAGGATCGGCGGTCGCACCGAACCGAAGGGTCTGCGCCCAGATCTTGTCGAGGAACTTCCGGCGCCCGACCACGAAACCGGCTGTCACGTCGCTGTGCCCGCCGATGTATTTCGTCGCGCTGTGCACCACCAGGTCCGCGCCGAGCGACAGCGGCCGCATGTTGATCGGGGTGAGGAAAGTGTTGTCCACGACGAGCAGAGCGTTGGCGGACCGGGCGATCTCCGCTATCGCCTCGATTGGCGGCATCTTCAGCAGCGGATTCGTCAACGACTCAAAAAGCAGGACCTGCGTCTCGGGCCGGATCGCGTTCTTGATCGCGTCGATGTTGAGCGGGTCCACGAAAGTGACGTCTCGGCCGCAGGAAGGCATGTCCTCCCTCAGGAGGTTGTAGGTGCCCCCGTACACGTCGTATCCCGAGATGATGTGGCTGCCCTTGTTCGTCAGCGTGAAGACGGTGCTGGCGATGGCACTCATGCCGGATGCCGTGACGACGGCGCTCTCGCCCCCCTCCAGCGCCGCCACCTTCTCCTGCACGGCCCACTGGCCCGGGTTGCCGTAGCGGGTGTAGATCGGCACATCGCGCAGCGCGCCGTCCGAGAACGCCGAGTAACTGTCGTCGTTCAGTTTGAAAGTGCTGGTCTGGAAGATCGGGGTGCCGACGCTGCCGGTCGTCGGATCCTCGTAGGTGCCCGCGTGGACGGCGAGCGTGTCGGGCGAGGCGGACCTCGGCATGATCCGGTGCTGCGGCGAGACGGGACCTGTGCTGCGCTTCCTTGTGAGTTCGTTGAACCAGACGGCCTCCGAGGTCCGGCCCTCTTCGAAGCCCAGTGCGGACCTGCGTTCTGAACTCATATTGAACACTCCCACAAATATCTGAACTCGGAGTACACGGGCGGGTCTCGCTGCTTGTCTACTCTCTCGGCAGCGACTTCACGGATTTCTGCATTCGCTCCAACGCCTGCACAAGTACGCGGCGGGAAGTGGCGAAGTTGAACCGCACAAATCCTTCGCCGCCCGGCCCGAAAGTCCGCCCGTCCAGCACGGCTACTCGCGCTCGCTCGAGAAGGTACTGCGCGGGATCACTGGAGAGACCCCGAATGCCGCTGAAATCTAGCCATGCGAGAAATGTCGCATCCGGTGCCCGGTAGCCGACCTCGGGCATGTCCGACTTGATGAAATCATCGATGATGGCACTGTTGCGCCGCAAGTAGTTCCGGATCGAGTCGAGCCACGGCCCGCCGCTGGTGTACGCAGCAGCCGCAGCGATGGCGCCCAGTGTGGACGTCGCGTTGACGGACAAACGCAGCCGGTCCGACCGGTCCCAGCGCTCTTTGTCGAGCGGGTTGGTCAGAATCACTTCCGAGCACTTCAGCCCTGACAGGTTCCACGCTTTCGACGCGGAGACCACCGTGATGGAGTGTTGCGCCGATTCGGCCGACAGGGAAGCGTACGGTACGTGATTTCGCGGTGCGTAGACCAAGGGGCCGTGCAGCTCGTCCGCGAAGACCCGGCCGGCATGACGGGTGACGACCTTGCTGATTTCCAGCAGTGCGTTCGCATCGGCCACGAAACCCGTCGGGTTCTGCGGGTTGCAGAGTACGAGGAGCCCGCCTCCGGCGCGCTCGAAGGCTTCCTCGATCTCGTCGATACGGTACCGATAGCGCCCCTGCTTCTGTGTCAGACCGACGGGCACCACCGTCCTGCGCAGCGTTCGCGCGATATCGACAAACCGTGGATACACGGGAGTAGGGACGATGATCGGCATCGTCGGTTCCGTGAAATGGTCGACGACCAGAGTCAGCGCGGTTACCGCGTCCGGGACCAGCCGAATATCGTCGGGATCGACGGCCCATCCGTAACTCTCCCACTGCCATCGGGCGCTCGAACCGCGTACCTCCGCTGCGATGCCGACCGGTAAGTATCCGTGCACGCCCGATTCCATCGCCTCATACATAGCGTCTCGGACGACTGGCGCGGTGCCGAAATCCATCTCGGCCGCACCCGCGCCTATCGCCTCTTCGCCGAATTCTGACCATTTGAGGCGCGCGGGCTTGAAATCAGGAATGACGTCGATTTTTTTGATCGCCACTATACCTCGCCGGTAGTGTCGTTCGTCCACCCCGTATGACGTCCGAAAAATAACGCCGCGAAGCATCATCGCATTGCGTTTCCACGCAGGGAAGCCCACCCCGACTGAGGAAATTCCACACTTGACGCCAGCGGGCACGACAGCGGCTTTGTCGTGCCCGCGGCTCGACCTTGCCCAGGGAGAACGTGCGCACCCCACCCAGAGCGTTTTACGAGTGTGCACGGACATCGCTGCGGTCCCGTTACACCTTGCGAAGGATCAAGCGTCCCCGCTCGAATCGCTCCCCATCGACAGGCTTCCGCATCATGCGGCCCACCTCACGGAAGCCGGCGGTATCTGCCATTTCCGCAAGACCGTCGATCGGCCATCGGTACGCGGTGGTGACCGCATGGTCGAACGAAACGACGGGCCCACCCTCGGACTCGAAGAACGCGAGCAGCAGGTGGCCTCCCGGCTCCAAGAG
The DNA here is from genome assembly GCF_021545335.1 of Streptomyces sp. GQFP. Lineage (GTDB taxonomy): Bacteria > Actinomycetota > Actinomycetes > Streptomycetales > Streptomycetaceae > Streptomyces. Next base: position 4,459,693 of record NZ_CP089312.1, read on the forward strand.
GCGGTGGAACTCCGTCAGGTAGGCAGGGATCTCGGCCGGCGGCGTATGGATGAGCGAGTACCACGAGACGATACCGCCGAGAGTACCGTCGCCTGCGGGCAGCGCGGCCATGGAGCCGACAGAGAACTGCAAATCCGGGTAGAGCCGGCGGGCGTGCTCGATCAGGGACGCCGACAGATCGACCCCGAACACGTCGAGCCCCAGGTCGCGCAGATGACCTGCGATGTACCCGGGACCGCACCCGAGGTCCGCCACCGGGGCCGCTCCGCCCTGGCGCACCAGGCCCGCGAATGCCGTGAGCACGGAGTGGTCGAACGGCCGGGAACTCAGACCACCTTGCACAAAAGCGACATAATCGGAGGCCCTGGTGTCATATGCCTTTGCTGTAACACTTAAATACGATTCACTGGCAGTATCCATAGCCGGATTGTAGCTCGCCGCATCTCCGCAGGCGTCTGACGGGTGTCATCACCCGGCCGGCGCCCGGGCAGCAGTCAGTCGGTCTGCTGGTGCATTCCGGCGTCCATGCTCGCCTGCCAATTCTTGCCATCGAACTCGGACCATTCGATCGACTCGGCGAAGCTCAGATCCAAGCAGCGCGCGTTCACGCTGAAATACCCGACCGGATGCGACTTCGGCCTGTAGAAAGGCATGATCCCGCATACCACGCAAAATGTGTGGTCGGCGATTCTGTCACCGAAGCGGTAGGGCTTGAGAAACGCCTGCCCCTTGTGCAGTCGGAAGCGCTCCTCCGGCAGCATGAGCTCCTGGTGCCCCGCCTTATGACAGATACCGCAGGTGCACGTCACGATGGTCAGCCGCAAGGTGAGCGCGACGGAGAACGAGACGTTCTCGCAGTGACACGCTCCGTCCCGCCAGTGAAGCTTCGCGCCGGACGAGGAGGACACCTCGGTGGCGTCGTTCATCGACTCTCCTTCACTTCTGGCCCTCACCGGAGAAGTCCGGTGCGCGAGGGGGTTCAGACGTACTCGGTGCATGCTCGGAGATCCGCTTCGAGGCTCCTCGTTCGTTCCTCGGATGCGGCCAGGATGAGGCACTCCGCGCCCGGGCCCAGGTCGGAGTCACAGCCCAGGACCACGACCCCTTCCTGCTTGCCCTCCTGATAGCCGATGCCGGCGTGCCCGATGGCCTCGAGCAGGCCGCTCAGTGGCCCGGGCTTGACGTTGAGTACCGAGGAGACCACGTGCGCATCGGCGTAGTTCCGTCCGAGGAGGCGCTCGGCGATGACGTGGTAAACGAGGCTGCCACCCCACCGTGCGTTGATCTCGTGGAACACCAGCCTTCCGTCGGGAAGCAGCAGACCGTCGATGTTGACGTATCCCCGGTACCCGATCCGGCGGACGACTTCGAGGAACTCGCGGGCGCGGGTGATCACTTCGGTGTACGACCGGGAGCCGAGCCGCAACGGCAGGTCCAGTCCGACCCACTTCGGGGTGCCGTCCTTCGCGCCTGGTGGCAGCGCGTAGCGCAGCATCCCACTGTTCAGGAAGTCGATGCCGTCGTCGCTGAGGTGGTACTCGAGGTAGAACCGGTGGTCCGCCGAGTGGTATGCCTCCACCACCACGAACTGGTTGTACGCGTCACTCAGATCCGCCCACAGTCCCTGCGCCAGTTCCTTGAGGTCGGCGCCGAGCAGGCGAGTCTCCCGCGTGCCCGGGAGCGATGCGGAGTGGGAGTCGGCCAGTCCAATGTTTCCATGACCGCCGCCGCTTCGGTCCTGCTTGGCGATCATCGTGCTGGTCTGCTCCCACAGGCTCTTGACCGCACGCCCGATCTCATCTGCGGACCGGGCCACCACTCCTTCCGCGATCGGAGTCCCCACGCCTGCAGCAAGCCTTCGAAATGTGGACTTCATGTTCAGTAGATCGATGCCACCCTGCCGCGCGAATGCACTGCCTGGCAGAGCGTACAGCCCAAGACGCGTCGACAGCTCCGCCACTCCCCCGGTGACCACACAGGGGAAGAGCGACCACTCCGCGGGCTCCTTCACATACGAACGCAACTCACCGGCGAAGTCCTCATCGAGCAGAGTCGCCTCGTCAAGGGGCCTGTCGATGGTCAACACCTCGACGCTTTCCGGAGTGAATCCGACGACACTGCCCACGTAACTCTTGAAATCCGGGTCGATACCGTCCGGGATGACCAGGACATCGCCTTCCTCGGCGTGCCAAAGGAAGCGGGCGGAGGTGTCCGTGCCAGATCTCGTTCCTTTCATGAACCCTGACCATTCCCGCACCTGTTCGGAGTAGTCGGTTCTGAAATTTGGCAGGATGATTCGGGGCATAATGTCCTCCGGTCGGAATTAATAACAGTTTCCTGGGACAGCTCCTACGGCTCCTCGTGTACGCATTCCAGCGTTGCATGCAGGCGCGTCTCTCCGTGGCTCACTATGGTGACCTCGTTCCGGAAGTGGCCGGGCCCGCGCGAGGTGATGTCGTCCGTGAACTGCACCTCACCCTCGTCGACGAGCGTGGTCGTCCCCTGGAAGCGAAGGTGTCCGTCCACCCATTCCGGCGTGGGCGTGGTCTGCAGGAGGTAATTGCCGCGATCGTCGTAGTAGATGGCGACGTACTTGGCGGTTGCCGGATTCCACCCGAACATGTACCGGCCCGACATAGGCGGCTGGACGATGTCATTGGGATCCTGGGTGAAGTTCCACTGGTACCAGGCTCCGCCCAGGACAGGTGCGAGGGTTCCTCGCAGCACGACCTCGCCCGGACCTCGTCCCGACGGATACACCACCGAGTCGCAGCGCCAGTTGCCGAGGAGTACGTCCAACGCCTGCATCTCGGGCGCCGCGGTGCTGCTCGAGGACGTCACACGTCCGCCCTTGGCGGGCTCCATCGTCGCCGCGCCGACCAACATCCGCGGCATGGCCTGTTTGAGGAAATCACGAAGCACGGTTGGCCTCTCTTCCGTTGGTTTTCTTGTGACGGCGAACCGCGTCGAAGACGGGAACCCGGACGCGAGGAGATCGGTCGGCAATCCCGGGGACGGGGCCCCTACTCGCTACCGGTGCAGCGGTGCCGGCAGCCCGACGGACATCGGCATCTCGGAATGCGGCTTGATGGAGTCGTGGTCCGCCGACACATGGCCGGGCAGACAGGGCTTCCTGGTGAAGAAGATGAGCATGTCCCGCCAGGCCGACCGGTCCTTGTCCTGTGCCTCGACCGCCGAGACGCTGTGTTTGCGCTCGTGGTCCACGATGAGGAGCGTGTCCAGGAAGTGCCGGTGCTGCGACCTGCCGAGGCGCAGAGTCGGGTCGACCTCATCCCACGGCACCCCGTTCTTCTCGCGCATGTCGTGATAGAAGGTCACCGCGCTGTCCTCGGTGAGGTTCTCGCCGCCGAGGAAAACCGTCATCGTATGGTCGACACCATCGCTGTGGACCCCTTCGAGGGCGGGTTCCCCTATCAGCTCACGTGTGGTGATGGTCCGGAGCTGGAAGACCGTGGAGATCCACTGCGCGACGGAGTAGTCCAGCCCGGGCCGGTGGGCGATCGGCATGTCTCCCGCGATCAGGGCCTTGAATACCAGGAGCGCCTTGAAGGTGGGGTTGAGCTGCGTGTTGTCGTCGATCTCGGCGAACTCTCGGATTTTTCCCGAGTCGTGGCGGACAAAGTCCTCGTCATCCGAGAGTACAAACGGCTGGAATTCAGTTCGGTAGGCCTGGCCGGCGTCGAGGTCGAGGCAGAACCGGCCGTTCCTCGCACGGCGGAAATCGAGCGTCGGATCCGGCGGAAGATCTTCGGAAACCTTCTTGAAGCTTTCCACGCTTTCCGGGGTGCTGCCGAAGGCCGACAGAATCTGGATCATGCGCTCGCCTTCGACGAAGGCAGTCCGGTATCGGCTGTACTGCTTCCTGATCTCATCGATCTCGGGAATGGCCGAGATGAAGTCCCCGCTGTTCACCTTGTCCCCTTTCGGCATCGCGTTCCAGTCGTGCTCACGCGCATACGCCTCGTAGCAAGCGACGTCATCGGCTTGGCATGGAAGGCACATGCTCGATGACGTCGACCCACGAGGAATCGAAATGCAGGTGCTCTGGCGGCGCGGCAGTTCGGACACTAGGCCACGAGCCGGTCGAAGAACTTATCGCGCCAGCCAATCGATGCACCGTCCACACGAGGCGTAATCCTAGGAGAGATAGGCGTAGCTGAGTAGTACTTGCCCAACAGGGGAGGAGCGGGGGGAGCGAGCAATCCATTTGCGGCGGCGTGACTACGCCTCGCCTCAAGGAACGATCTTCCTGGCGAAGTCGACCCACATCCTGGCGCACTCGCTGGCCAAATTCGCCACCAGGTCCGCACGGTGTGCGGGAACAGTCGATAACAACTGCTCCCATTCCCGGCCGCGTGCGAGATGAAGACTTAGGAGCTGCAGCAGAAAGCGTCCCGTCTCCGTCATCCGGAGGGAGGGATCCTGAGACAAAGCCGACAGTGTCTTACGACATCGTTCGATGTCGGGCTCTTCACGGGGAGTGGGTACCGGCCTCCCTCTGTGGGTCTTCTTCGCCGGTAGCGGGGTGACTCGCGCCGGCTCGTCGGGACTGGCCGGCGCTCCGGCATCCGAGGCCCCACAGGCCGGCGCCGGGCTGATTTCGCAGGCCACGGGGCGGGTGGGCAGCCGGCGCACCCGGCCGTCGCGCCCGATCCGTGGCATGGACTGAGGAAATTCCTCAGTCAGCCGTCCTCGCACCGCTCCGACGGTCTTTGGTGAGAGCCCCACCAGCTCGGCGATTCTGCGGTCCGACCACTCCGGGTGCATCCGCACGATCCGAGTGGCGGCAGCCTTGCGGTCGGCGAGGGTCAGGGGCAACCCGTGCGCGCTGTTGACGCGGACCGCCTCGACGAATGCCGCTTCCACATCCCCGTCGAAGAACCGCACGTTGATCGTCGTCCAGCCCCGCAGCTTCGCCGCGGACAAGCGGTGCATGCCGTCGATGACACGCATCGAGCCACGATGCACCAAGATAGGCGGGAGAGAGTCCAATTGCGCTACAACTTTCACGTGGCCTTCGTTCACACCGTTGAGGCGTAACGTCTCATCGGCGACGAGTAGATCGACGGCCACGGCCACTACACCCCCGGGCGCCTTCTCCATGATTTCCGGCACTTCGTATGCGGTAGCCGCATTGTTCATGGCCCGCTCCTCCTCGCTTGCCTTCGATTAAGGAAATTGCACTTGGGCATAACGATTCATCGGCCATTCGGTCTAACTCTCGGTGGACCTTACAAGCACCTTGCGTGCTGTGCACATGGATGGCGATCGCTTTGCGTCACGGTCGGACGCGGTGGGTCAACCGCTCCCGGGTGTCCTCGACAGGGGAAATATCCCGGGTACTGCCCGGTACGGTCTTTCACCCGAATCCACCGGTTTTACTTGTGATGTGATCGATTGGGGGTCGTCCAAGTCGTGTCGGGACTGGGCTGCCGTCGGATCGGACATCCGCCTCGGCGGCCGGGCGAGCCATGCGGCACTGACCGGAAAGTGACGGGAGGTCACGCGGGCGAATGCGCTGCTCTTGACATCCGCGATCAACCGGGTCGCCCATTACCTGCTCGACCCGAGCGTGCTGGCGACGGCCCCTGTCCGCGTCTTCACGGCAGAGCGGCGCGGGTGCGGCTTCCCATCGGCGGGATGGTCGTGTTGGGTACGGCTGGGAACAGGGCGCAGCCCAATGCGTGCCTGTGCATGCCGTGTTGAGGAAGGGGACCGATGCCTACAGGGGTAGCTGTCGTCTGCGACACCGATGACTGTCTTGCCGTCTATCTGGCGGTCACGACGGGCAACGACGGTGATGAGCGCTCCGCGGACGAGGTCTCCCAGATAGCACGCAAGGTCGCCGAGTGCGACGCCTGGGTGATCGGCTTCGGCTTCCGCCAGCCGGTGATGACGTGCCCGGGGTGCGCGGATGGCCGAGGCCCTGTCCGGGAGCGCGGCGTGTGCAAGCGGTGCATGGGGCGCGTCGGCTCAGGGGCCAAGTGTGTCTACTGCTTGCAACAGATGGAGCCGTCACATGCCGGGGAGGACTGAGCAGCCGGCTGCGGAGCCGTGGGCACGTGGGTGCGGCGGGTGACGCGGATGCCGCGAGTGCTACTACTCCCAGACCAGACACCGAAGCGGGACGCCCGCAGAGGGGACCACCGGGAGGTGATCGACGCGATCACCCCGCCCAGAACCCTTCCCTCCCGACGCTCACACCCCGCTCCTGCTCCCCGAGGAAGCGGACACGACCCGCGTTCTATATGCCAGAGAGACTCTCGCCCTCAGCGGCCACAGGAGCCGCTCGTCCGCAGGTAGTCTGCGCGTATTCTCCGTTCTCGCCGACATCAAATGGCCGGCGGTCGCGATCGCAGCCGTCGCATCGTTCCTGCTCGCCGACGTGTGGTTCGCGGTCGTGATCGCCAAACCGTACGCCGTGGCGGCCGCAAGGGCACACCGACGCCCGCACCAACTGCGGTCACTATGGTGGATCCGCTGGTGTGCCTCCTCGTCACCGTGCTGACCAGCGCCGTGCTCGTCGAGGCACTCGACATCACCGGCATCGGTGACGCAGTGATATTCGGGCTCCTCGTCGACGGCGGTTATCTCCGCGCGATGACCTTCCAGATCGCCATCAACCCGAACTTCCCGCGCCCGCTCTACTACGGCATCCTCAACGCGCCGTTCTTCGTGATCACGAGTGTGCTCAACAGCACGGTCGTCCCGCTGACCAATACCGGCAGCCGGGCGGCGAGCCGCTGGCCGGCCCCCGTCGACCAGGACGGTGTATGTCACCGATGCACCGGCTCCCAGCCGCCCCGGCCGATGCGCAGTTTGTTGGCCGTCCACCACAGCGGCCGGTGACTGCGCCGTGGCAGGGACAGCCGTGGTGGAAAGCACCTTCAGAATCGACTGCCCCAGCCGCGCACTCAGCGGAGTGTTCTGGTCGTACTGCGCGCTCATGATGTCCTTGGTTCCGTGGTTCGTCAGCGTCACGGAGACGATGTGCGTGTCTGCCATCACGGTGCCACCGAGGCGGACTCCCACATGCGCGCCCAGCTCCTCATGCCTCTGGAACAGGGCGATTACGTCGTGCTCGTAGGTCAGGCGGCGTCTCGAGTGCGCGGCGCGATGCCTCCGATGTCGCCGCCGACCCGAGCATCGCGACTGTTGCACTCAGGCCGACGATCAGCTCCCGCTGCCGTGCCTGCTTGATGCTGTTGGACCATTGGTCTGGTTGTGGAATACATACAAGGTATCGGTCGGCGCTGAGCCCAGAAAAGCGGCCCCGGATGGCCGTCCCAGCACTGTGGCTGCGCTCGTGGCCGCACATTGGCCACACCTGATCCTTGATGGCGCGTCAGCCAATACCTTCATTACCGCAAAGGCCCAGTTCAGAGGCCCAGGGCCTAGGCATCACTACAGAGACCATACCCTCGACCTACGCATTACGATGCGTAGCCTGCTCGTGTCTGTTTATTCCTAATTCCAAGGTCAACAGAAACAAGAAACCCCAGGCCAGAGTCCTGACCTGGGGTTCACCATGGAGCCGCCTTCGGGATTCGAACCCGAGACCTACGCATTACGAGTGCGTTGCTCTGGCCATCTGAGCTAAGGCGGCGCGCTGTCCGCACTATGGTGCGATCAGCAACGTCGGTAAGTCTACACAGTTTCCGAGGGTGCTCCGCACACCCCCTGAGGCCTCCGATGAGGCCTCAGGGTCGGCGTCCGGCCCGCCCCCGCCGCCCCGCTACGAACACCGCTTCCCCTCCACCGGAGGCGTCCCCCGGAGGAGATACGCGTTGATCGTGTCGTCGATGCAGTCGCTGCCCCGACCGTACGCCGTGTGCCCGTCGCCCTCGTAGGTCAGGAGGCGGGCCGAGGAGAGTTGGCGGGCCAGGGACTGGGCCCAGGGGTACGGGGTCGCCGGGTCGCGGGTCGTGCCGACCACCACGATCGGGGCCGCGCCCTTCGCCTCGATGCGATGCGGCTCGCCCGTCGGCCGGACCGGCCAGTACGCGCAGTTCAGGGAGGCCCAGGCCATCGCCTCACCGAAGACCGGGGACGCCTTCTCGAAGGACGGCAGCGCAACGCGTACCTGGTCGGGGGTGGCGTACGCCGCCGGGAGGTCGAGGCAGTTCACGGCCGCGTTGGCGAACATCAGGTTCGAGTAGCGGCCGTCGGCGTCACGCTCGTAGTAGCTGTCGGCGAGGAGCAGCAGGCTCGCGCCGTCCTTGTCGCGCATCGCCGAGGTCAGCGCCTCGCGCAGTCGCGGCCAGTTGCTCTCGTCGTACATCGCGGCGATCACGCCGGTCGTGGCGAGGGCCTCGCCGAGCCGGCGGCCGTCCGCGTCGCCCGTCGGGATCGGCGACGCGTCGAGGCGGCGGAAGAACGCCTTCAGGTTCGTGCCGACCTCGCCCTCCTCCGTACCGAGCGGGCAGTCCGTCTGCCGTACGCAGTCCTTCGCGAACGCGTCGAACGCCGTCTCGAACCCCGCCGTCTGGCCAAGGCTCAGCCGGCTCGCGGACAGGGAGGGGTCCATCGCGCCGTCCAGGACCAGCCGGCCCACGCGCTTCGGGAAGAGACCCGCGTACGTCGCCCCGAGGAACGTCCCGTACGACGCCCCCACGTACGTCAGCCGTTCGTCGCCGAGCACCGCCCGCAGGATGTCCATGTCCCGGGCCGCCTCCACCGTGGAGACATGCCGCAGCAGATCGGGGGAACTGCTGCCGCAGCCCTCGGCGAACTCCTTGTACGCGCCGACCAGTTCGTCCGTCTCCCGGGCGTTGTCGGGCGTCGCGTCCGTCTGCGTGTACGCGTCCATCTCGCGCCCGTCCAGGCACTCGACCGGCTCACTGCGCGCCACCCCGCGCGGGTCGACCGCGACCATGTCGTAGCGCGCCCGGATCTCCGCCGGGTAGCCGATCCCCGCGTACGACTGCACGTACCCGACCGCCGAACCGCCCGGCCCGCCAGGGTTGACCAGCAGTGAGCCGAGCGACTTGCCCGGCCCCGTGGCTTTCTTGCGGGAGACGGCGAGCCTGACGTCACCCTCGGACGGCGCCGCGTAGTCGAGGGGTGCCTTCATCGTGGCGCACTGGAATCCGGGGACTCCGCACGACCGCCAGCTCAGCTTCTGCGCGTAGTACGGCGCGAGCCCGGCTGGCTCCGTGTCCGCCGACGAACTCGCCGCACTCGTCGAACTCCCCGTGGAACAGGCGGAGACGAGCAGCGCGGCGACCGCGAGCAGGGTCCAGGTCTGACGAGGGATGCGCCTCATTTGCATTCACCGAGCGTAACCCTGAGGAGCGACACGGATACTCTCCGTCCACGATATGACTCATACGAGTTACGGCTGCCGACACGGCCACCAGCTACGAGCCACCGTCAGCCCGCTCTCAGCGCCAGCGTCATCGCCTCCACCGCCAGCAGCGGTGCCACGTTGCGGTCCAGGGCCTCGCGGCACGCGGCGATCGCGTCGATGCGGCGGAGCGTCGACTCGGGTGAGCCGGCGCGGGCCAGCCGCTCCAGGGTGTCCTCGGCCTCCATGTTGGCGATCGCCAGGCGGGAGCCGAGCTGGAGGGCGAGGACGTCGCGGTAGAAGCCGGTGAGGTCGATCAGGGCGAGGTCGAGGGTGTCGCGCTGCGTACGCGTTCTCCGGCGCTTCTGCCGGTCCTCCAGCTCCTTCATCACGCCCGCCGTGCCACGCGGCATCCGGCCGCCCTGACCCGCTCCCATCGCCTGCTTCAGATCCTCCGTCTCCTTCACGTCCACGCCCTCGGCGAGCTGCTTGGCGTCCTCGGACGCCGAGTCGATCAGCTCCTGGGCCGCCTTGAGGCAGCCGCCGACGTCCTCGACGCGGAGCGGCAGCTTGAGTACGGCGGCCCGGCGCTCGCGGGCCCGCGCGTCCGTCGCCAGCCGTCGGGCGCGCCCGATGTGGCCCTGGGTCGCCCTGGCGACGGTGTGCGCGACGTTCGGCTCGATGCCGTCCCGGCGGATGAGGATGTCGGCCACCGCCTCCACCGGCGGGGTGCGCAGCGTGAGGAGACGGCAGCGCGAGCGGATCGTGGGCAGTACGTCCTCGATGGACGGGGCACACAGCAGCCACACCGTGCGCGGCGCGGGCTCCTCGACTGCCTTGAGCAGGACGTTGCCCGCGCCCTCCGTGAGACGGTCCGCGTCCTCCAGGACGATGACCTGCCAGCGTCCGACGGCCGGTGACAGCTGGGCCCGCCGGACCAGATCGCGGGTCTCCTTGACGCCGATGGAGAGCAGATCGGTACGGACGATCTGCACGTCGGCGTGCGTACCCACCGTGCTCGTGTGGCAGCCGTCGCAGAACCCGCAGCCGGGGACTCCGCCGAGGGCCCGGTCGGGGCTCACGCACTGGAGGGCGGCGGCGAATGCACGGGCCGCCGTGGACCGGCCCGAGCCGGGCGGGCCGGTGAAGAGCCAGGCGTGCGTCATCTTCGACGCCTCGGGCAGCGGCTCCCTCGCGGCGACGGCGGTGACCAGGGCGTCGGCATCCCGCGCGGCGGCCTCCAGCTGCGCGCTCACCTTCTCCTGACCCACCAGGTCGTCCCACACCGGCATGGGAGCACCGCCCTTCCGTCACGCCGTATACGTCGTACCGCCTCGGCAGGCCGTTTCCGCACGGCTCGCCCTGCGCAGTCCATTGTGCGGGCCACCACTGACAACGGGCCCCACGGGCAACAGACACGCACCCTCACCAGCAACAAGCCCGCACCCTCACCGGCAACGGGCACACGTCCTCACCAGCAACAGGCACGGTCCCTCGCCGACACCGGCCCCGCCACAGCAGTCCGGCCTCAGCGGCGCCGCCCGCCCCGCCCCCGCCCCTCGTCCCGGCCATCGTCCTCGCGCGGCCCGAGCAGTTCGTCGGCCAGCGTCGGCAGATCGTCCAGCGGAGTCTCCTCGGCCCAGTCGGAACGCGGACGGCGACGCGGGGCCCCGTCGGCATCGACCTGGGGCAACTCCCGCGTACGGTCCTCACCGGCCCCGGACTGCCCGTCCGCCCGCTCGTCCCGGAAGAACCCGGGCGGCACCCGATCCGCGGGCCCACTGCCGCGCCGACCCGCACTGTCCTCCCGTACGGGAGGAAGCACCGCGGTCTCATCGGCCGCACCCGGCACCACAGGAGGCAGCACAGCCGTCTCGTCAGCGGCCCCCGAGGGAACCGGCGGCAACACCGCGGTCTCGTCCGCCGCACCCGGCACCACAGGAGGCAGCACAGCCGTCTCATCGGCGGCCCCCGGAGGAACCGGCCGCAGCACAGCCGTCTCGTCCGAAGCCCCAGAAGGCACCGGCGGCTTCTGCAGCTTGGCCGTCACCTCCGAATCAGAACCGCGAGACCGCCCGCCACCCGCGTCACCGGAACCCGACGCCGAATCCGAACCCGACCCCGAATCCGACCCCGAATCCCCAGCCACACCCTTGCCCGCACCGGCACTCGTACCCGAAGCCCCACCCGAACCCGAACCCGAACCCGCACCCACAGAACCCGAAGCAGCCTCCTCAGCCTCAGCCTCAGCCGCCGCCGAAGCAGCCGCGGCAGCAGCAGCCGAAGCCGCCGCCTCCGCAGCCTGCCTCCGCTCAGCCTCCGCCCGGACCAGCGCCTCCTCGGCCTTCCGCTGCTTCTCCAGCCGCCGTTCCTCCGCCTCCGCGCGGAGCCTCGCCTCGTCCTCGGCCTGCTTGCGCCGGCGGTCCTCGTCGGCCTTGCGGCGGGCCTCGGCCTCGGCGCGGGCCTTCTCCTCCGCCAGCAGCCGCGCCCGCTCCTCCTCGGCGCGGCGGCGCGCGTCCTCGGCCCGCTGCCGGGCCTCCTCCGCCTGGCGTTCGGCCTCGCGGCGCTGCGCCTCCTCCAGCTCGCGGCGCTTGCGCTCCTCCTCCTCGGCGCGCAGCCGGGCCAGCGTCTCCTGACGCTCGCGCTCGATGCGCTCCTCCTCGGCCTTGCGCGCGGCCTCTTCCTCCGCCTTGCGCCTGGCCTCCTCCTCGGCTGCCTTGCGGGCCTCCTCCTGAGCCTTCACCTCGGCCTCGGAGAGGGGCAGCATCAGGTCGAGCCGGTGCCGGACGACCGTCGTGACCGCTTCGGGCTCCTGGCCGGCGTCCACGACCAGATAGCGGCCCGGGTCGGCGGCGGCCAGCGTGAGGAAACCGGACCGTACGCGCTCGTGGAACTCGGCCGGCTCCGACTCCAGCCGGTCCGGTGCCTCGGTGAACCGCTCCCGCGCGGCCTCCGGGGAGACGTCCAGCAGGACGGTCAGATGCGGCACCAGTCCGTCGGTCGCCCAGCGCGAGATCCGCGCGATCTCCGTCGGGGAGAGGTCCCGGCCTGCGCCCTGGTAAGCCACCGACGAGTCGATGTACCGGTCGGAGATGACGACCGCGCCCCGCTCCAGAGCGGGCCGTACGACCGTGTCGACGTGCTCCGCGCGGTCCGCCGCGTACAGCAGCGCCTCCGCGCGGTGCGACAGTCCGGCACTCGACACGTCCAGCAATATCGAACGCAACCGCTTGCCCACCGGGGTCGCCCCGGGCTCGCGCGTGACCACGACCTCGTGGCCCTTGGCCCTTATCCACTCGGCGAGCGCCCTCGCCTGCGTGGACTTGCCGGCCCCGTCCCCGCCCTCCAGGGCGATGAAGAAACCGTTCGAAGCGGGCGCCTGTACGGGGTCGTCGCCACCGCGCACCGCGTCCCGCAGGTCGTGCCGCAGCGGTACGCCGGACCGGTCGTCGACCTTGGCGAGGACCAGCGCGGCCACCGGCAGCAGCAGTGCGCCCACCAGCATCAGCGTGAACGCCGCGCCGCCGTGCGCGAACACGAACTTGCCGCTCTCCAGTCGGTGCGGGCCGATGAGCGCGGCCACCAGGGGCGCGATCAGCGCGGCCAGCGCCACGGACACCCGTACGACCGCGTGCAGATGCTCGGTCAGCCGTGTCCGCCGCTGGTCCTCGGTCTCCTGGTCGAGCAGCGTGTGCCCGGTGTTGGCGGCAACGCCCGCGCCGATGCCCGCGAGGGCGACGATCAGCAGCACCGTCGTCACGTCCGGGACCAGCCCGGCGGCGAGCAGCGCGACCCCGGTGAAGGCGACGGCCAGCGCGAGCAGCCGGCGCCGCGACAGCGACACCAGCACCTTCGGTGCCGTACGGATGCCGAGGACCGTGCCACCGGTCAGCGCGAGGACGAGCAGCCCGTACGTCACCGGGCCGCCGCCCAGGTCCTTGGCGTGCAGCACGGCCACGGAGACGGCGGCCGCGACCGCGCCGGAGACGGCCGCGCAGGCCAGGACGAGCAGCGGGATCGCGCCCGTACGCCCGGTCTCGGCGACCGTGCCGGACTTGGGGCGGCGCAGGCCTTCGAGCGGTGACCGCGCGCGCGGGGTGCGTGCGTCGGGGAGTTCGAGGGCGGTGAGCACGGACAGCGAGGCCGCGAACAGCCCGGCCGCGACGTACGACCCGAAGGCCCCCTGGTGGCGGCCGAACCAGTCGATGCCGGTGCCCAGCAGGTTGTTGACCAGCCCGGCGGCGACGAGCGCGGCGCCCGCGAGAGGCAGCGTGACGAAGGTCGTACGCAGGGACAGGCGCCGCAGGGCGTCCATGTGGTCCGGCAGCGGGCGGACCGTCGCCCCCTCCGGGGGAGGCGTGGGCAGCAGCGCGGGCGCCGCGCTCTCCCGGCACACCGTCCAGAAGCGCTCGGCGACGCCGCTCACGAAGGCGGTGACCAGGAGGACGGCCAGGGCGTTCTCCGGCGTCCAGTCGATCCACAGGGGCGCGATGATCAGCAGGACGGCGCGCAGTCCGTCGGCGCCGACCATGGTCCAGCGGCGGTCGAGCGGGCCCTCCTGAGAGGTGAGCGACGTGAGCGGGCCGAGCAGGACCGCGCCGAAGAGCAGTGTGGCCAGAATCCGCGCCCCGAAGACGGCGGTCACGGCGAGCGCCACGCCCCGGTAGCCGCCGCCGAACGAGCCCTGGGCGATGGCCGCCTGGAGGGCGAGCACCACGAGGACCAGCAGTGCGAGCGCGTCACCGACGCCGCCCACCAGCTGGGCGCTCCACAGCCGCTTCAGCTGGGGCTGGCGCAGCAGGGCGCGGACGGCGCGTTCGCGAGAGTCCGCGACCAACGCGTCGTCGGGGGCCTTGTGGATGGCCGTTGGCTGCTCTGCTGGCGTCATGCTTTCAGCCTATCGGCAGCCACCGACAGCCCGACGTTGCCGTCCGTACGCGCGACCGCCCCGACACCTGATGGTGTCGGGGCAGTTATTTAACGGAGCTCGCGCGCAGACGAAGTGAAGATCACTCACTCCTCGCCTGTGCCACCCGTGACCCTCGAACTCGAAGCGGTCGCCTTCTTGGCCGGAGCCTTCTTGGCGGCCGTCTTCTTCGCGGTGGTCGTCTTGGCCGCCGTCGTCTTCTTGGCGGCGGCCGTCTTCGTCGTGGCCGCCTTCTTGGCGGGGGCCTTCTTCGCCGGCGCCTTCTTCGCGGTCTTCTTGGCGGGGGACTTGGCACGCTTCTCGGCGAGCAGCTCGTAGCCGCGCTCCGGCGTGATGTCCTCGACGCTGTCGCCGGAGCGCAGGGTCGCGTTGCTCTCCCCGTCGGTGACGTACGGCCCGAAGCGACCGTCCTTGACGACGACCGGCTTTCCGCTGACCGGGTCCGTGCCCAGCTCCTTCAGCGGCGGCTTGGCGGCGGCCCGGCCGCGCTGCTTGGGCTGGGAGTAGATCTCCAGCGCCTCTTCGAGGGTGATCGTGAAGAGCTGGTCCTCGGTCTGCAGGGACCGCGAGTCCGTGCCCTTCTTCAGGTACGGGCCGTAGCGGCCGTTCTGCGCGGTGATCTCCACGCCTTCGGCGTCCTTGCCGACGACCCGGGGCAGGGACATCAGCTTGAGCGCGTCGGCCAGGGTCACCGTGTCCAGGGTCATCGACTTGAACAGCGAGGCCGTACGCGGCTTGACGGCGTTCTTGCCGGTCTTCGGGGTGCCCTCGGGGAGCACCTCGGTGACGTACGGGCCGTAGCGGCCGTCCCTGGCGATGATCTGGTGGCCGGACTCGGGGTCGGCGCCCAGCTCGAAGTCGCCGCTCGGCTTGGCGAGCAGCTCCTCCGACAGCTCAATCGACAGCTCGTCGGGAGCGAGGTCCTCGGGGACGTCCGCGCGCTGGTGGTTCTCGGAGTCCTTCTCGCCGCGCTCGATGTACGGGCCGTAGCGCCCGACGCGCAGCACGATGTCGTTGCCCACCGGGAACGACGACACCTCGCGGGCGTCGATCGCGCCCAGGTCGGTCACCAGCTCCTTGAGACCGCCGAGGTGGTCCCCGTCGCCGTTGCCCGCCTCGGCCGCGCCGCCGACGGCGGGAACGCCCTTGGCGCCCTCACCGAAGTAGAAGCGCTTGAGCCACGGCACGGACTGGGCCTCGCCGCGGGCGATGCGGTCGAGGTCGTCCTCCATGCGGGCGGTGAAGTCGTAGTCGACGAGCCGCCCGAAGTGCTTCTCCAAGAGATTGACCACGGCGAAGGACAGGAAGGACGGCACGAGGGCCGTGCCCTTCTTGAAGACGTAGCCGCGGTCGAGGATCGTGCCGATGATCGACGCGTACGTCGACGGGCGGCCGATCTCGCGCTCTTCCAGCTCCTTGACCAGCGACGCCTCGGTGTAGCGGGCCGGGGGCTTGGTGGCGTGCCCGTCGACCGTGAGCTCCTCGGCGGACAGGGCGTCGCCCTCGTTCACCTGGGGAAGCCGCTTCTCGCGGTCGTCCAGCTCGGCGTTGGGGTCGTCGGCGCCTTCGACGTACGCCTTCAGGAAGCCGTGGAAGGTGATCGTCTTGCCGGAGGCGCTGAACTCGGCGTCCCGGCCGTCGGCGGCGGTGCCGGCGATCTTGACGGTGACCGAGTTGCCGACCGCGTCCTTCATCTGGGAGGCAACCGTGCGCTTCCAGATCAGCTCGTAGAGCCGGAACTGGTCGCCGGTCAGGCCGGTCTCGGCAGGCGTGCGGAAACGATCACCCGACGGGCGGATCGCCTCGTGCGCCTCCTGCGCGTTCTTGACCTTCCCGGCGTACGTCCGCGGGGACGAGGGCAGGTAGTCGGCGCCGTAGAGCTGGGTGACCTGGGCACGGGCGGCGGTGATCGCCGTGTCCGACAGGGTCGTGGAGTCCGTACGCATATAGGTGATGAAGCCGTTCTCGTACAGCTTCTGCGCCACCTGCATGGTCGCCTTCGCGCCGAAGCCGAGCTTGCGGCTGGCCTCCTGCTGGAGCGTCGTCGTACGGAACGGGGCGTACGGCGAGCGGCGGTACGGCTTCGACTCGACCGAGCGGACGGCGAAGCTGGTGTTCTCCAGGGCGGCGGCGAGGGCGCGGGCGTTCGCCTCGTCGAGGTGGAGGGTGTTCGCGCTCTTGAGTTGTCCCAGGGAGTCGAAGTCGCGGCCCTGCGCGACCCGCCTGCCGTCGACGGTCGTGAGGCGGGCGACCAGCGACGACGGGTCCGACGAGTCCCCCGCGCGGCCGGTCGCGAAGGTCCCCGTCAGGTCCCAGTACTCAGCAGAACGGAAAGCGATGCGCTCGCGTTCCCGTTCCACCACAAGTCGTGTGGCGACCGACTGGACACGGCCCGCCGACAGTTTCGGCATGACCTTCTTCCAGAGGACCGGCGAGACCTCGTAGCCGTAGAGGCGGTCGAGGATGCGGCGGGTCTCCTGGGCGTCGACCAGCTTCTGGTTCAGCTCGCGCGGGTTGGCGACGGCGGCCTGGATCGCGGCCTTGGTGATCTCGTGGAAGACCATCCGCTTGACCGGGACCTTGGGCTTCAGGACTTCCTGGAGGTGCCACGCGATGGCCTCGCCCTCGCGGTCCTCATCGGTGGCGAGGAAGAGTTCGTCGGAGTCCTTCAGCAGGTCCTTGAGCTTCTTGACCTGGGCCCGCTTGTCCGCGTTGACCACATAGATCGGCTGGAAGTCGTGTTCGACGTCCACACCGAGGCGGCGCACCTCGCCGGTGTACTGCTCGGGCACCTCGGCGGCGCCGTTGGGGAGGTCGCGGATGTGCCCGACGCTCGCTTCGACGACGTATCCGGGGCCGAGATAGCCCTTGATCGTCTTCGCCTTGGCAGGCGACTCGACGATGACGAGTCGGCGGCCGCCGTGTGCGGTCTCGCTGGTCGGGGACAACTTCGCTCTTCTCTCCGGTCGACACTGGGGTCTCCCCCGGCTGCCGTGCTCCCGGGGTCGGGTCATGCTGACGCTGCGGAGTGTGACGGTACATCCCGCCCCCGTGTCAAACGGGAAAAGCCCGCAACGGCCACTCGAACGGTAACCCGACTACCGCCATTCCTGCCGCCCGGAGTGTCGACCTGCCCCTTCGCGCCTATCCGGAGGGTGACCTCCCAGTTACCGGCGAACCCTCCGCCGTATGTGCCGCCCGGCCGTCTCTCCCGCACCTCACACCCGGGTGAAGCACCATGCGCCGACCGCGAGGGCGACCAACGCGGCGACGCTCGCGAGGGCCGCAGATGCGACGGGGTTCACACCGAGGGCGACGGGCGCCCGGTTCCGTACCCGGGCCGCGGTCCACACCAGCAGCCCGCCCCCGAACAGGGCGAACACCACTCCCACGAAGATCGCCGATCCGCTCTCCATACCCCTGCCCGCCCCTTTTCCTCCGCCCGGGAGTCCCCGGCCCCGGGAGGCTGGCACGTCCGGGAAGCGTCCGCACGAACCCGAGGTGAACGCCGGACGGACGACGGCCCCGCGCCCCTGTGAGTACCCGCGGAGGACGCCCTGAGCACCCGCGCGAACGGCCCGGCCGACCACGGTCCGTCGCGACTCGACCCCCGCGAATCTCACAGCCGAGTACGCGCGGCCCGCCCCGGCCCGGCCGCCCAACTCGGCGCGAATATGCCGCCCGGCCCCGGCCACCCGCACGCTCGGCACGACGGTCACGAGCGAGGGCTACGACGGCACAGGCGCCGCAACCGGCCCCCCAGCACCACCCGCGCGCTGCCCCGCGCCTCACGCGCCGCCCCTGTACCTCCCACCTCCGTACGGCGGACGAGTACACGACCTGCCGTACCGAACCCGGCCGCGGCACCCCCCTCCACTATGGTCGTCATGCCGTAGCCGACAGCCCCACCACGGCGGGACCGGCCGTGCTCATCCGCCCGCCGGTTCCAGGAACCCCAGCTCCACCAGCAGCCGGATCTGCGCGGGCGTCCGGTCCCGCAGCGACACCGGGTCCTCGCCGACCAGCTGGGCGATGGCGTCCAGAATCCGTCCCGCGCTCAGCGTGCCGTCGCACACGCCCGCGAAGCCCGCGCCGACCGTGTCCACCTTGGTGGCCCGGCACATCCCGCGGTGCTGGCGCAGCACCACGTGCTCCGGGTCCTCGGCGCCGGGCAGCCCGACCTGCTCCTGCACGACCTCGCTCCCCAGTCTGAAGTGCGCGGCGAGCAGCGCGGCGTCGTCGTGCGCGCGCAGGTAGTCCACGCGCTCGAAGTGCGCCCGGACCGTGTCCCCGAGCGGCTGTTCGACGGGGTGCGGCCACTCCTCCACGGTGATCGAGGGCTCGGCGGCCCCCGTCTTCCGCAGCGTGATCCAGCCGAACCCGACCGACTTCACCTTGCGCGCCTCGAACTCGTCCAGCCACGCGTCGTACCGCGCCCGGTACTCCGCCGGGTCCGAGCGGTGGTCCCCGGCGTCGCGCAGCCACAGCTCGGCGTACTGCGTGACGTCCTGCACCTCGCGCTGCACGATCCAGGCATCGCACCCGCGCGGCACCCAGGAGCGCAGTCTGTCCTGCCAGTCCTCCCCTTCCACGTGCTGCCAGTTGGCGAGGAACTGTGCGAACCCGCCCTCGCGCAGCCGCTCCCCCGCCTCCTGAACGAGCGTGCGGCACAGATCGTCCCCGCCCATCCCGCCGTCCCGGTAGGTGAGCCGCGCACCCGGCGAGATCACGAACGGCGGGTTGGAGACGATCAGGTCGTACGTCTCGTCCTCCCGGACCGGCTCGAAGAGCGAGCCCTCGCGCAGATCGGCCGCCGGGGCGCCGGACAGGGCGAGCGTCAGCGCGGTGATGTGCAGGGCGCGGGGGTTGAGGTCGGTCGCCGTCACGCGCGTGGCGTGCTGGGCGGCGTGCAGCGCCTGGATCCCGGAGCCGGTGCCGAGGTCGAGCGCGGCGGCGACCGGCGTACGGACGGTGATGCCGGCGAGGGTCGTTGAGGCACCGCCCACGCCGAGTACGACACCCTCGTCCCGGCTGCCGATGCCACCGGCCCCGCCGACCGCGCACCCCAGGTCGGACACGATGAACCAGTCCTCGCCGTCCGGCCCGCTGTACGGCCGTACATCGACGGCGGCGGCCACCTCGCCACCGCCCCCGGAGTCCCCGGGGACGAGCCACCCGCTCGCCACACAGTCGTCCACGGGCAGCACGCCCGCCACGCGCGCGTGGGGCACGGGTTGCTGCAACAGGAAGAGCCGTACGAGCAGTTCCAGCGGCGTGTCGCCACGGGTGGCCCGAAGCGCGGGCACGGTCTCGCTGCGCGCCAGGGCGGCGTACGCGGGCGCGCCGAGCAGGTCGAGCAGCCCGTCGGCGGTGAAGTCGGCGGCCAGAAGGGCGTCCCGGAGGCGCTGGGTGACGTCGGGGTGGTCGGCGGAGGGCAGGGCGTGCAGGCTGGCGTTACTCACGCCTCCCATTGTGTCCGCCCCGCCGCTCCGCCGCGCACGCCTGTGGACAGACGCGCGCGGACACCTCGTACGCCTGTGGAAAACTCCCGCAGAGGTCAGCTGGCGGCCGAGGAGGCCGACGGGGACGCGGTCGTCGACTTGCAGCTCTCCTGCTTGGCCATCGCCTTGCCGACGTCGCCCTCCTCCAGGGCCTTCAGAGCGTCGTTGCCGCTCTGGCTGAGCTTGTCCAGCTGGGTGGCGACGCCCTTGAGGCCGTCGGCGAACTTCGCCTGGTCCTTGATGTCGAGTTCGTCGACCTGCTTCTTGAGGCCCGCGTAGGAGGCCGAGATGTCGTTGAGCTCCTTGACGGCGTTCGTCTTCTTCGTCTCGCCGTCGTCGACGTTGGGCGCGCCCGCCGTGTTCACGGCCGTACCGATCGCCTTGTAGGCGTCGGCCATGTCCTGGAAGGCCTGTGCGTCGGTCTTCTGGACGGCCTCGGGGGTGCTGTTGTCCGAGGTCTCCTTCTGGATCGCGGCGTTGGCGGCCTCGATCTTCTGCGCCTGCGGTTTCACCGCGTCGCACACCTGCTTGGCCCAGGCATCCAGCTTCTCGTTGCCGTCGTCGCTGCTGCATCCCGACAGCGCCAGTACCAGTACCGCACCGCCGGACAGTGCGACCGCGAGCTTCTTGTTCACCGGATTGGTCCCTTCCATGGCTCTCGGCCCCGGAACATACACGCCAACTGGGCGACATCAGCGTGACGGACATCCGCTTGATGTGTTATTGCCACCATTTGCACCAAGAGAGATAAGGCTCACGGAAATCGTCGGCAACCCATGCCAAGCGGGCGGACGACGCGTCAAAACGCGCCGTCCGCCCGCTTGTTGGCCGATTCCTGACCGGCTGCGCTACGAAACCACCGCGGGATCAGCCGACTTGGCCACCCGCTGCGCCTCCTCCTCGTCGTCCCCGGCGACCCCGCGCCGCTTCGACACGTACACCGCGCCCACGATCACCGCGATCGACAGGACCGCGATGACGATGCGCAGGGCGAGGTTCTGGTCGTCGCCGTAGCTGAACTTGACGATCGCGGGCGCGATGAGCAGCGCGACCAGGTTCATCACCTTCAGCAGCGGGTTGATGGCCGGACCCGCGGTGTCCTTGAACGGGTCGCCGACCGTGTCGCCGATGACGGTCGCCGCATGGGCCTCGCTGCCCTTGCCGCCGTGATGACCGTCCTCCACGAGTTTCTTCGCGTTGTCCCACGCGCCACCGGAGTTGGCGAGGAACACCGCCATCAGCGTGCCGGCGCCGATCGCGCCCGCGAGAAACGCGCCGAGCGCGCCGACTCCGAGCGTGAACCCGATCGCGATGGGCGCCAGGACGGCCAGCAGCCCGGGCGTGGCGAGTTCCCGGAGCGCGTCCTTCGTACAGATGTCGACGACGCGTCCGTACTCCGGTTTCTCGGTGTAGTTCATGATCCCGGGGTGTTCGCGGAACTGCCGCCGCACCTCGTAGACGACCGAACCCGCCGACCGCGAGACCGCGTTGATCGCCAGCCCGGAGAACAGGAAGACGACCGCCGCGCCGGCGATCAGACCGACCAGGTTGTTGGGCTGCGAGATGTCCATCACGAGGTTCATCGGCCCGCCCTCGCCGACCTTCTCGCCGACCTCCCGCGCCGCGGTCGTGATCGCGTCGCGGTACGACCCGAAGAGCGCCGACGCGGCCAGGACGGCCGTGGCGATGGCGATGCCCTTGGTGATGGCCTTGGTGGTGTTGCCGACGGCGTCCAGGTCGGTGAGGACCTGCGCGCCCGCGCCCTGAACGTCGCCGGACATCTCGGCGATGCCCTGCGCGTTGTCGGAGACCGGCCCGAAGGTGTCCATGGCCACGATCACACCGACCGTGGTGAGCAGGCCGGTGCCGGCCAGTGCCACCGCGAACAGCGCCAGCATGATGGACGTACCGCCGAGCAGGAACGCCCCGTACACGCCGAGGCCGATCAACAGGGCGGTGTAGACGGCCGATTCGAGCCCGATGGAGATACCGGCGAGGACAACGGTGGCCGCGCCGGTGAGGGAGCTCTTGCCGATGTCCCGTACGGGACGGCGGGTCGTCTCGGTGAAGTAGCCGGTCAGTTGCTGGATCAGGGCCGCCAGCACGATGCCGATGGCCACCGCGAGGAGCGCGAGGATCCGCGGATCGCCGTCCTTGGCGGCGATGGCGGCGTCGGTGATCCCGTCGAGTTCGGCGTACGTCGACGGCAGGTAGACGTAGACGGCGATCGCGACGAGCGCGAGCGAGATCACCGCGGAGATGAAGAAGCCGCGGTTGATCGCGGTCATGCCGCTGCGGTCGGACCGCTTCGGCGCCACCGCGAAGATGCCGACCATCGCCGTGAGGACGCCGATCGCGGGCACCAGGAGCGGGAAGGCGAGCCCGGCGTCGCCGAAGGCGGCCTTGCCGAGGATCAGCGCGGCGACGAGCGTCACGGCGTACGACTCGAACAGGTCGGCCGCCATGCCCGCGCAGTCGCCGACGTTGTCGCCCACGTTGTCGGCGATGGTCGCGGCGTTGCGCGGGTCGTCCTCCGGGATGCCCTGCTCGACCTTGCCGACCAGGTCGGCGCCGACGTCGGCGGCCTTGGTGAAGATGCCGCCGCCGACCCTCATGAACATGGCGATGAGGGCGGCGCCGAGGCCGAAGCCTTCGAGCACCTTCGGCGCGTCGGCCGCGTACACCAGCACCACGCAGGAGGCGCCCAGCAGGCCGAGGCCCACCGTGAACATGCCGACGACACCGCCCGTACGGAAAGCGATCTTCATCGCTTTGTGGGAGACCTCGGTGAGATCCTTTTCCGGCTCGCCTTCCGCCGGAGTCGCTTCCCGCGCCGCGGCCGCCACGCGCACATTGCTGCGCACGGCGAGCCACATGCCGATATAGCCGGTGGCCGCGGAGAACGCGGCGCCGATCAAGAAGAACAGCGACCGTCCGGCGCGCTGATTCCAGTCGTCGGCGGGCAGCAGCATCAGCAGGAAGAAGACGATCACGGCGAATACGCCGAGCGTGCGCAACTGCCGTGCCAGATAGGCGTTCGCGCCTTCCTGGATCGCCTTCGCGATCTCCTTCATGCTGTCGGTGCCCTCGCCCGCCGCGAGCACCTGGCGCACCAGCACCCCGGCGACCACGAGCGCCGCCAGGGCTACGACCCCGATGACCATCACGAGCAGACGGTTGTCGTCGGTCAGTACTGCGGCTGCGAAGGTTGTGGGTTGATCGAACCGATGAGGGGTAGAAAGCCCCGCCATTCGTCCTCCTTGACGCTTGGGCTGAGCTCAAGATGTGGACGGATTGTAGGTACCGGAAGCTGATCAAAACAGTACGCGGAAACGGAATAGATCGCCCCATGCTATTCAGCAAATGATCGACAGAAGATCCATTGACCCACATGGCGTAATGCCGCAGACGCATTCACGCGTGATCGAATTCGTGATCGAATTATCGCGCGACTGATCGTGAATAGCTTCACGAAGGGATCGTGAATGGCTTCACTAATTCCGGAACCGGCCCACAAAAACGCCAAGGGCCCTGCTCAGCAGGGCCCTTGAGGCTGTACGGGGTTGAGGTCGGCGTCGAATATCAGGGGAGGAGCGTGACCGGCGGCGTGGTTGGCCAGCTCATGCGGATAGATCCGCCGTTCTCCCCCGCGGTGACCTCGACGTCGTCGACGAGGCCGCTGATGACCGCGAGGCCCATCTCGTCCTCCTCGGCATCGACGTCCGCGTCGCCGCCGGCACCCGGAGCGTTGTCGCCGGGAGCCGATCGGGGCGCTTCGTCGCCGACCTCGATGGAGAACTGCTTCTCCTCCTCGATCAGCGTCACCCGCACCGGGTCGGGGATGCCACTGCTCTGGTGCAGTCCGACGGCACGCGAACAGGCCTCGCCGACGGCGAGTCGCACCTCGTCGAGTACGGCCTCGTCCACTCCGGCCCTGCGCGCCACCGCTGCCGCCACCAGTCGGGCGGTCCTGACGTGCTCGGGCAGCGCGCTGAAGCGGAGTTCAACGGTGGCCATGCATCCCCCTCGGAATACGGGCGTGCGGTCAGGGGGCCAGGTCGCCGAGACCCGGACCCCCCTCGTTAACTTCTTCCGTCACGGACGTGCGTACGGGTGGCCGCACACGCGTCCGGCAAACGGCCGTCAGTCGGTGGCCGCCACCGCTTCGTCGACCGAGGTGTGGATCGGGAACACCTTGGTGAGACCGGTGATGCGGAAGATCTTCAGAATGCGCTCCTGGTTGCAGACCAGGCGCAGCGAGCCTTCATGGGCACGCACACGCTTCAGGCCACCGACCAGCACGCCGAGCCCGGTGGAGTCGAGGAAGTCGACACCCTCCATGTCGACGACGAGGTGGAAACTCCCGTCGTTGACCAGCTCGACCAGCTGCTCACGCAGCTTGGGCGCGGTATAAACGTCGATTTCGCCACCGACCTCGACGACCGTACGATCGCCGACGGTACGGGTCGACAGGGACAGGTCCACGGATCCTCCAGCACCTTGCTATCGAGCGGTCATCCCAAGGGACACCTCGGCAGAGCCCCCGGGACGGTTCGCCAGCCGCGATGGCATTCAATCACTTACCGCAGGGCGTGCACGACGCCTTGGGCCCATTGTCCGTCACGCCAGTGACACACTCGATGCCGATGGCCAATATTCACCGATCCGAACGACCCTCGACTTTCGCCGCCTCGCGGCCGGATCCGGGCACGATCCTGGACCGGCTCGCCTCGGGGCCGAGCCGGGCTTCGCGCATCACTCATACGGAGCACTTGCCCCCACGTGCGGGCCGCCATGCCGTCTGGCCCGACCGGATTCGCGCCGAGGTCGTCGCGGCCGTCCAGGCCGCCGGTATCGAACACCCGTGGGCCCACCAGGCACTGGCCGCCGAGCACGCCCTGGACGGCGAGAACGTGATCGTCGCCACAGGCACCGCCTCGGGCAAGTCGCTCGCGTATCTCGTACCGGTCCTCTCGTGCCTCCTGGACGGCTCCGAGGCCCCCAACGGCCGCGGGGCGACCGCCCTGTACCTCGCTCCGACCAAGGCCCTCGCCGCCGACCAGCGGCGTTCCGTGAAGGAACTTTCACAACCTTTGGGAAACGCGGTGCGACCGG
The DNA here is from genome assembly GCF_021545335.1 of Streptomyces sp. GQFP. Classification (GTDB taxonomy): domain Bacteria; phylum Actinomycetota; class Actinomycetes; order Streptomycetales; family Streptomycetaceae; genus Streptomyces. The sequence continues at coordinate 4,484,543 of NZ_CP089312.1, forward strand.
CCGTGTACGACGGCGACACCCCCTTCGAGGAACGCGAGTGGGTCCGCCAGTACGCGAACTACGTCCTGACCAACCCGGACATGCTGCACCGGGGGATACTCCCGTCCCACCCCCGCTGGTCCTCCTTCCTGAAGTCGCTGAAGTACGTCGTCATCGACGAATGCCACACCTACCGCGGTGTCTTCGGCTCCCACGTCGCCCAGGTCCTGCGCCGGCTGCGCCGCCTGTGCGCCCGCTACGGCGCCTCCCCCGTCTTCCTGCTCGCCTCCGCCACGGCCGCCGAACCGTCCGTCGCCGCCCGCCGCCTGACGGGCCTCCCGGTGGTCGAGATCGCCGACGACGCGTCACCGCGCGGTGAACTGGTGTTCGCCCTCTGGGAGCCCCCGCTCACCGAGCTGCACGGCGAGAAGGGCGCGCCCGTCCGCCGTACGGCCACCGCCGAGACCGCCGACCTGCTGACCGACCTCACCGTCCAGGGCGTGCGCTCGGTGGCCTTCGTACGCTCCCGGCGCGGCGCCGAGCTGATCGCGGTGATCGCCCAGGAACGCCTCGCCGAGGTCGACCGGTCCCTCGCCCGCCGCGTGGCCGCCTACCGCGGCGGCTACCTCCCCGAGGAGCGCAGAGCCCTCGAACAGGCGCTCCACTCCGGCGAACTGCTCGGCCTCGCCGCCACCACCGCCCTCGAACTCGGCATCGACGTCTCGGGGTTGGACGCCGTCGTCATCGCCGGCTACCCGGGCACCCGCGCCTCGCTGTGGCAGCAGGCGGGCCGCGCCGGACGTGCCGGACAGGGCGCGCTGGCGATCCTGGTCGCCCGCGACGACCCGCTGGACACGTTCCTCGTCCACCACCCGGAGGCCCTGTTCGACCAGCCGGTCGAGTCGACGGTCCTCGACCCGGACAACCCGTACGTGCTGGCACCCCACTTGTGCGCGGCGGCGGCCGAATCCCCCCTGACCGAGGAGGACCTGGAGCTGTTCGGCCCCGAAACGGCGGCCCTGCTCCCGCAGTTGGAGGCCGCGAAGCTGCTCCGCCGCCGCACGAAGGCCTGGCACTGGACCCGCCGCGAACGGGCCGCCGACCTGACCGACATCCGGGGCGGTGGCGGCAACCCGGTCCAGATCGTCGAGGAGGGCACGGGACGGCTGCTGGGCACAGTGGACGCGGGCGCCGCGCACACGGCCGTGCACGAGGGCGCGGTCCACCTCCACCAGGGCCGCACCTATCTCGTCCGCTCCCTCGACCTGAAGGACTCGGTCGCCCTGGTCGAGGAGGCGAGTCCGCCGTATTCGACGGTCGCCCGCGACACGACGTCCATCGCCGTCCTGGAGACGGACACCGAGATCCCGTGGGGCGACGGCCGCCTCTGCTACGGCTCCGTCGAGGTCACCAACCAGGTCGTCTCCTTCCTGCGCCGACGTGTCATGACCGGTGAAGTCATGGGCGAGACAAAGCTCGACCTCCCTCCGCGTACGCTGCGCACCCGCGCCGTGTGGTGGACGGTCACCGAGGACCAGCTCGACGCCGCCCGCATCAACCCGGAGATCCTCGGCGGCGCCCTGCACGCCGCCGAACACGCGTCGATCGGCATGCTGCCCCTCTTCGCGACCTGCGACCGCTGGGACATCGGCGGCGTCTCCGTCCCGCTCCACCCGGACACCCTCCTTCCCACGGTCTTCGTGTACGACGGCCATCCAGGGGGCGCGGGCTTCGCGGAGCGCGCCTTCCACACGGCCCGCTCCTGGCTGACGGCCACCCGCCAGGCCATCGCCTCCTGCGAGTGCGACGCCGGTTGCCCGTCCTGCGTCCAGTCCCCCAAGTGCGGCAACGGCAACGAGCCCTTGCACAAGCGGGGGGCGGTGCGGCTGCTGACGGTGCTGTTGCAGGGGGCACCGGACGAGAAGGCCCCGGAGGAGCCGGGCTAGGGCTTACCCGGCAGATGGGTCCAGGGCTTGCCCGTACGAGGCCGTCAGAGGCCGTCAGAGGCCGTACGGGCGCCGCCTCAGGCCGATCTCAGAGGCCCGGTGGACCCCAGCGGCCCTGGCGGCCCTGGTGGTCCTGGTGGCCCCGCCCTCGACCTGACCTCCGCCGAGAACAGCCCCTGCCCCGATATCACCGTCAGGTCCGACGTCTCGCCCACGATCGCGCACCGAACGAGCCGGGTGCCCTGTGCCGCAGCCACCCGGTCCGCCCGAGCACAGGCCTCCGAGACGCCCTCCGTCCAGTGGTCCGCCGCCGCGAGCGCCGCCATGTCCGCACCGGCGGCGGCCCGATGCCGGGCCACAGCGGCCTGCCCCATGGCGAGGACAACGCCGAACACCACGCAGAGGACGGCGATGGCACCGACGCTCCAGAGGGTCGCGGAGCCACGGTCGGAGTGGACCGGACGCCCGGAAACAGCCCTGGAGAGTCTGGCAAGCCGCCCGCCTCCCGGACGCCTCATGCGCCCACCCCCACCGTCTCCTCCGCCAACGCGACCGCCTCGTGCGCCACATCGACGGTCAGGCCACCGATCCCCGGCGGCTGCGCCACGACCTCCACGCGCACGAGGTCGCCCTCCCTGCTGACGGTGACCTCCGCCCCGCTCGGGGCGGCACCACGGGCCACGGCGGCGACCGCGTCGGGCGGGTCCTGCCGGGCGGCGGCCCGGGCACCGGCCCGGGCCGCGTCCACGCACTGGATCTGCGCGGCGGCGACGAACAGCGCCCAGACCAGGCCCATCGAGAACAGCACCAGCACGGGCAGCACCACAGCCGCCTCGGCGGTCACGAACCCCCGGTCCCGCCACCGCCCCACATCCCGCTCCGGGGCCCGGCGTTCACATCTTGGCATCGAGGGCCTTCTTCACGATGGCCTGCAACTCCGAGCTGACCTGCCCGCTCGTCACCACCTTGTAGAGCACCGCCGCGAACGCCACCGATGCGATGATGCCTACGGCATATTCTGACGTGACCATTCCGGCGTCCCTGCGTGCCCCAAGCGCCGCACGCGCCCTGAACGCCAGCGCCCACACCCGTTCCCGTACCACTGCGAACATCTCAACTCCCGTAAGTGTCAGTTCCGTTGATGACCTGATGTTGTTGACCTGCTACAGGTGACCTGCTGTTGATGACCTGCTCCTGATCTCGCACCCCTCCCGTCACCCACCACCCCCGCCCAGCAACCCGTCCGCCAGCCCGATCACCACGGGCAGGACGCCGACCGCGATGAACGCGGGCAGGAAGCACAGCCCCACCGGCGCGGTGACCATGACGGCCGCCCGTCGGGCCCGTTCCGTCGCCGCGCGTCCCCAGCCGGCGCGGGTGTCGGCGGCGATGCGTGCGACGGGAGCCGCCGCGGCAACGCCCGACTCGTCGGCCCGCTCCAGCAGCCTCGCCAGGGGTCCGGCGCCCGGTATCGACGCCAACCTCCGCCAGGCTTCGGCCGGTTCGCCGCCGAGCCGTACCTCCGCCGCGCCCCGCGCCAGCCGCTCCCCGACCGGTCCCGCCAGCGCCTCGCCCACCGCCTGGGCCGCGATCACCGGACCGGCGCCGGCCGCGATACAGGCCGCCAGCAGATCGGCGGCAAGCGGGAGTTGCCGGGCCGCCTCGGCCGCGTCGACCTCCTCCGCCGCAGCGCCACCGGCCGCTTGTCGCAGTCGCCACCGCCACAGCCCGAACCCGGCGACCAGTCCCACCGCGACACCGGCCCCGCCGCCGACCAGCACCCACCCGGCGCTCACCGCGCCCGCCACGGGCAGCCACCGCCGTACGGCGTCCCGCGCCTCGAACCGCCGCCCCGCCAGGCCCCGTTCCCGCTCCAGTTCCCGTGCCAGCAGCCTGGCCAGCCGCCGGCGCACACGCCGTTCACGCCGTACCGTCTCGATCCACCGCAGCAGCCACCCCAGGGTCAGCGCGACCCCCAGCACCACCCCCAGCCTGTGGAAAACTTCCGCGCTCACGCCAACTCCCTTCGCCGGCCCCGGTCGACGGCCGTGCCGCGACGGCCTCCGTCACGCACTCCCCCGGCCCTCATGCCGCCTCCGCTCCCCGCACGATCCGCTGCACCCACCACAGACCCACGCCCTCCAGCACCCCGCCGACCAGCAGGCAGCCCAGTCCGGCACCGGTGTGGAGCAGCACGTGCAGGGGGTCGGCGCCCAGTGCCGTGCCCAGGAAAAGGCCCAGCACGGGCAGGCCCGCGAGCATCACCGCCGTCGAGCGGGCGCCCGCCAACTGGGCACGCAGGTCAGCGCGTTGGTCCCGGTCGGCGCGCAGGGCCCCTTCGAGGCGGTCCAGTCCCGCCGCCAGTCCGGCGCCCTGGTCCACGGCCACCCGCCAGCACGCCGCGAGGCCCAACAGCCCCTCCGCGCCCGATTGTCGGGCCGCCGCGGCCAGGGCCCCGGGGACGTCCCCGCCGAACCGGGCCGCCGCCAGCACCGACGCCTGCGCCTCGCCGAGCCCGCCGGAATCCCGCGCCGCACGCAGCAGCGCCTCCCCCGGCTGCCGCCCGGCGCGCACCTCACCGGCGAGCGATCCGCACAGCGCGATCACCTCGTCACCCCGCCGCTCCCGCGCCCGACGCACCTCACCGGCCAGCCTGACCCGGCGCAGCAGCGGCACTCCGGCCGCGCCCACCAAGGCCGGCACCACGGAGGCGCCCAGCAGCGCCACCACAAGGCCAACGGCCACCGACCACCACTCGGCCCGCAACCACCCGCGCAGCCGCCGCAGTTCACCGGCTGCCCGCTCCCACGGAGGCGGACCGGTCCCCGCCGCCCCGCCCCCAGAGAGCAGCAACTCCGCCCGCCGCGCCCCCGGATACCGCCCGCCCAGCAGCCAGCAGACCGCCCCGGCACACACCACGGCCGCCCCCATCGACAACTCGACCGTCCCGTTCACGCGCCCTCACTCCCCTGCCCCTTGTCGCCTCCGGCGCGAAGCAACCCCCGCAGCCGCTCCCACCCCCGCTCGTACGCGAACGCCTCCTCGCCCCACCGCAGCGCCGGCACGGTCACCACCAGCCCTGACGGGTCCCGTTCCAGCACATGCACCTCGGCGATCCGGCGCCGTCCGGCCCCGTCGCGGGCGAGATGCAGGACCACCGACAGCGCGGCCGCCAACTGGCTGTGCAGCGCGGCCCGGTCGAGCCCGGCGGCCGTACCCAGCGCCTCCAGCCGCGCCGGTACGTCCGCCGCCGCGTTCGCGTGGACCGTTCCGCAACCGCTGTGACCCGTGTTGAGCGCGGCCAGCAAGTGCACGACCTCGGCGCCCCGGACCTCTCCGACCGCCACCCGGTCCGGCCGCATCCGCAGCGCCTGCCGGACCAGATCCTGGAGCGTGACCAGGCCCGCGCCCTCCTGGTTGGCGGGTCTGGTCTCCAGGCGTACGACGTGCGGATGGTCGGGCCGCAGCTCCGCCGAGTCCTCCGCGAGCACGATCCGCTCGCCCGGGCCGACCAGCCCCAGCAGGGCGCTCAGGAGGGTCGTCTTGCCGCTTCCCGTGCCGCCGCTGATCAGGAACGAGAGCCGGGCGTCGAGCAGCGCCCGCAGCACCCGGTCGCCGCCCGGCGGTACCGTCCCCGCGGCCATCAGCTCGTCCAGGGTGAACGCGCGCGGCCGTACCACCCGCAGCGACAAACAGGTGCAGCCGACGGCGACCGGAGGCAGTACCGCGTGCAGCCGCGTCCCGTCGGGCAGCCTGGCGTCGACCCAAGGGCGGGCGTCGTCGAGCCGCCGTCCGGCCACCGCGGCCAGGCGCTGCGCGAGCCGTCGTACGGCGCCCGCGTCCGGGAAGGACACGGCGGCCAGTTCCAGTCCGCCGCCCCGGTCCACCCACACCCGGTCCGGGGCCGCCACCAGGACGTCGGTGACCGACGGATCGGCGAGCAGCGGCTCCAGTGGGCCGGTGCCGACCAGTTCGGACCTCAACCGCTCGGCGGCGCCCAGCACTTCGGCGTCCCCGAGCACCCTCCCCTGCTCCCGCAGGGCCTGCGCCACGCGCGCGGGTGTCGCCTCGGCGCCGCTCTCGGCCAGCCACTGCCGTACGCCGTCCAGCAGCCCGGCGGGCGCCCCCGGCCCCTCGTCCCAGCGCACGCGGCTCATACGCCACCCGCCTCGGCCAGCGCCCGCTCCCAGAACACCGTGCAGAACCGGGCCAGTGGCCCGCGTGGGGCCGCTCCCGGAGGCGCCTTGCCCTCGTGCGGGCGTGCCAGGGCCGATTCGACGGGGACCTCGCCCACCAGGGGCAGGTCGAGCAGCCGGGCCACCTCGTGGTCACCCAGGCCGGGTGTGTACGGCCCCCGTACCGCCACGCGCAGGTCGCGCAGGACCATGCGGACGGCGGACGCCACCCGGCCGGCCGCCGCGACGGCGCGCAGTTCGCCGGGGACCACCAGGATGCCGACGTCCAGCTGGGCGAGGACCTCGGCGACGCCGTCGTCGATGCGCCTCGGAAGGTCGACGACGACCGCTCCGCCGCGCCGTCTGGCCGCGGCAAGCACCGCGCGTACGGCTTGGGGCGGGACGGCCACGCAGTCTCCGCGGTCCCAGCTCAGCACCCTCAGGGAGTGCAGTTTCGGCAGCGACTCCTCCAGGGCGCCGCCGCCGACCCGGCCGCGCGAGGCGGCGAAGGCCGGCCAGCGCAGTCCGTCGGCCGTCTCACCGCCGAGGAGTACGTCGAGTCCGCCGCCCAGTGGATCCGCGTCCACGAGGAGGGTGCGCAGTCCCTCGCGCGCGGAGGTGACGGCGAGCGCGCAGGCCAGCGTGGACGCTCCGGCCCCGCCCCGGCCGCCGATGACGCCGACGGTGAGCGCGGGCCTGCCCACGCCCTCGGCGACGTCGGCGATCCGGTCGACGAGCCACTGTTCGCCGTCGGGCAGCATCAGGACGTGGTCGGCGCCGATCTCGACGGCCCGCCGCCAGACCCCGGAGTCGTCCTGGTCCCGCCCGACCAGCACCACCCCTCGCCTGCGTGCGGCCCCGCGCACCCGCCGTACGGCGTCGTCGCCGACCAGGACGAGCGGTGCGGCCTCCCAGCCACCGCCCCGCTCGGGCACCCCGTGGTGCACTTCGGGTGTGGCGCCTGCCGCCGCGCACAGGCGCAGCAGGTCGTCCAGCAGACCGGCGTCCTCGGTGACGATCAGCGGTCCGCTCTGCCGTCCCTCGGCCGCAGGCTGATCGTTGTCGTGCGTGATGGCTCCTGCCATGGTTTCCGGCCCCCTTCGCTAGTTCCCGGACATGCGGAGAACCGGCGAGCGGCCTCCATATGAACGGCCGGCGGAAACCGGCCAAGCGCGTTCGACAAACCGAACCGGCCATGAACTCGCCGCGAGCGGGACGCGCTGGAATCACGATGAGGCGAACCCGGAAATCGTGTGGATCTTGGTCGATATCTGTGGACAACACAGTGGTTGTGGATATCTCCCTCACCCAAACAGGTGACTGCTGTACGACTTTCCCCAGAGCAGCACAACGGCTACGCACAGTGACGAATCGCGGGCATGCGAAAGAGGCGGCCGAAGCCGCCTCGTACGGCGCCACGGCCGCGAAGGAAGGATGAAGGAAGAACTAAAACCCACCCGGACATGCGACGACCCCCGCCGGGGGGGAGAGCGGGGGTCGTCCCCACGGTTCGACTCGGGGGGGGAGGAGCCGGACCGGGTTAGCACGGTCGCGAACGATCCGTGACTTCCATGGTGTACCCGACAGCCCTCCAGGGCAAACCCACGCGCCACACCTTACGCCGAATGGTGGGCGCCTATGCTCGGGCTCGTGGAAAACCACTCCTTGCCCCGCACAGCCGCCTTCTTCGACCTGGACAAGACGGTCATTGCGAAGTCGAGCACGCTCACGTTCAGCAAGTCGTTCTATCAAGGCGGTCTGATCAACCGCAGGGCCGTCTTGCGTACCGCCTATGCCCAGTTCGTCTTCCTGGCGGGCGGCGCCGATCATGACCAGATGGAGCGCATGCGCGAGTACCTGTCCGCGCTGTGCCGAGGCTGGAACGTCCAGCAGGTCAAGGAGATCGTCGCCGAGACGCTGCACGACCTGATCGACCCGATCATCTACGACGAGGCGGCCTCCCTCATCGAGGAGCACCACACCGCCGGCCGTGACGTGGTGATCGTGTCCACGTCGGGCGCGGAGGTCGTCGAGCCGATCGGCGAACTGCTCGGCGCGGACCGGGTGGTGGCCACCCGCATGGTCGTCGGCGACGACGGCTGCTTCACGGGCGAGGTGGAGTACTACGCGTACGGGCCCACCAAGGCCGAGGCGATCAAGGAGCTGGCCGCCTCCGAGGGATATGACCTCTCACGTTGCTACGCGTACAGCGACAGCGTCACCGACATACCCATGCTGGCGTCCGTCGGCCATCCGCACGCCGTGAACCCGGACCGCGCACTGCGCCGGGAAGCGGTCGCCCGCGGCTGGCCGATCCTGGACTTCCACCGCCCGGTCCGGCTGAAGCAGCGCCTGCCCGCGCTCTCCGTACCGCCGCGTCCGGCCCTGGTCGCCGCTGCCGCGATAGGTGCGGCGGCGGCCACGGCGGGGCTCGTCTGGTACGCGAGCAGGCGCCGCCCGACGGTCGCCTGACCCGCCTCTCCGGCCCCGTCCGGGGCCATCAGGCACACCGGCGCCCGAATCCTGCCCGTTTGATCACAAAAGTAAAGAAGTACAGCCAGGGCTTCCGCTTACTCCAGTCCAGGAGTAGAAAGGACTTAACGGCCCGCGAGACCAAGGACATCCGAAAGGATCACCTTAATAACGCAATTGGCCCCACGGACCGAGCATGGACACTGGGCACCCACGCGACGTCGACCCGTCGATTACGGGCCAGCCGCACCAGGTGACGGGCCAAGTTCCCGACCTGATGGGCAATATCTCGAGGACGCTTGGTAACCGGGTGGACATGCCAGCGGCGGTACGAATCCTCGTGCCGCCGCATCCCTTTGCAGGCCCTCCGCGGAGGGCCTTTTCGCTGCCTTCCCTCGCGTATCCGCTTTTACGCCGCCCCGCGCTGCAACGCCTCGCACACGGCGGTCGATTCACGCGCCCCGAGTTCAACCGCCCGGCCACAGTGCGCGATCCACACCGCCATGCCTTCCGGGGTGCCGGAGACGTAGCCCTCGAACGCCGCCAGGTAGGCCGCGCGGCCCGGTTCGGCGTGGCCGACCTCCGCCGGGCACACCGACTTCGGGTCGAGGCCGCTGCCGACCAGGACGATCCGCTCGGCCGCGCGCGCGACAAGGCCGTTGTGGGAGCCGAAGGGGCGCAGCGCGAGGAGTTCACCGTGCACGACGGCCGCCGTGACCAGGGCGGGCGCGGAACCGCCCGCGATGATCAGCTCCGCGAGTCCCTCCAGCCGCCCGGACACCTCGGCCGCGCTCGGCAGCGGCAGTTCGACCAGTGGCTCGTCGACCGGCTCGCCGTCCTGGCGCGGGCGCCCCACCTCGTCGCCCGCGCCCGCGGCGGCGACCAGATGCAGCCGGGCCAGCACGCGCAGCGGCGACTGGCGCCAGATGGACAGGAGTTGGCCGGCCTCCGCGGTCAGCCGGAGGGCCGCGCCGACGACCCGGGCCTCGTCGTCACCGCTGAAGTCGGTGCGCCTGCGCACCTCTTCGAGGGCCCAGTCGGCACCGGAGAGGGCCGCGGAACCGCGGGCGCCGCGCAGGGCCGCCTCGCCGGTGATCTCGTTGCTGCGCCGCCGCATGATGCGATGCCCGTAGACCCGGTCCACGGACTTGCGCACGGTCTCCACGGAGTCGGCCACCCCGGGCAGCGATCCCAGGGCTGCGAGCGGATCGGCGGTCGCGCCTGTCGTACTCATGAGTACGACCCTACGCACTCCGGAGAGCCAACCCACGAAGGAGTGGACTTCCTCACGCCCCCTGGACACCCTTGGCGGTCGCCCCACTACCGTTAGTGAACATGAAAATTGCTTTCGTCGGGAAGGGCGGCAGCGGCAAGACCACGCTGTCCTCGCTGTTCGTCCGCCACCTCGCGGCCTCCGGGGCGCCGGTCCTCGCCATCGACGCCGACATCAACCAGCACCTGGGCGCCGCACTCGGCCTCCACGACACCGAATCCGCCGCGATGCCCCCGATGGGCGAGCGGATGGAGCTGATCAAGGAGTACCTCCGCGGCACGAACCCGCGTATCGCCTGCGCCGACGCGATGATCAAGACGACCCCGCCCGGCGAGGGTTCGCGGCTGCTGCGGGTCCAGGAGACCAATCCGGTGTACGACGCCTGTGCGCGACCGGTGGAACTCGACGGCGGCGCCGTCCGTTTGATGGTCACCGGCCCGTTCACCGAAGCCGATCTCGGAGTGGCCTGCTACCACTCCAAGACGGGCGCGGTGGAGCTGTGCCTGAACCATCTCGTCGACGGCCCGAGCGAGTATGTCGTCGTCGACATGACCGCGGGCTCGGACTCCTTCGCGTCCGGCCTGTTCACCCGCTTCGACATCACGTTCCTCGTCGCCGAACCGACCCGGAAGGGAGTCTCCGTCTATCGCCAGTACAAGGAGTACGCCCAGGACTTCGGGGTCGTCCTGAAGGTCGTCGGCAACAAGGTGCACGGCCAGGACGACCTCGACTTCCTCCGCGCCGAGGTCGGCGACGACCTACTGGAAACGGTCGGCCACTCGGACTGGGTGCGCGCCATGGAGAAGGGCCGCCCCACCCGGTTCGAACTCCTGGAGGACACCAACCGCCGCTCCCTACGCCGCTTGCGAACGGCCGTCGACGCCACCTACGACCTCCGCGACTGGGAGCGCTACACCCACCAGATGGTCCACTTCCACCTGAAAAACGCCCACTCCTGGGCCAACGCAAGAACGGGAGTCGACCTGGCGGCCCAGGTCGACCCCGGTTTCGTCCTGGGCGAGCAGATGACGACGACCACTGTCTGAGGGCGGCGAGAAGGGGTCCTGGGTCGGGCGCGCGCAGCGCCCCGACAGGGGCGCGGGGAACTGCGCGACCAGCCCCCACCGCCCCGCACCTGACGAACCACCCCGAACAACCCGCTACCTCTTACCCGCAGGCGCCCCCGGCACCCCCTTCGGCGCCGGGGCCGATGCCGAAGCCGGGCGGCCAGCCAAGAAGGCCGCCCACCCACCCTTTGGCGCCTCCCCAACCCCAAGCGTCCGCAACCGCTCCAACACCTCCGGATCCTGCGCATCCAACCAGTCCGCAAGCTGCCGGAAGGAAACACACCGAACATCGGCCTTCGTACACACCCGCTCGATGACCTCCTCCACGGCGCGCATATACACCCCCCCGTTCCAGGACTCGAAGTGGTTGCCGATGATCAGCGGCGCCCGGTTGCCCTCATGCGCACGCTCGAACCCCTTGAGGAGACCGTCCCGGAACTGGTCGCCCCAGTACTCGTGCCGGGCCTTGTCCCCCGTCCGCGCCCCGGACTGGTTCATGTAGAAGTTGTAGTCCATGGTCAGAGTCTCGAAGCCGCGGCCGGGCATCGGGACGAGCTGCATGGACAGGTCCCACAGGCCCTTCTTCCTCTCGGGCCAGACCTGGTCGTTGACGCCGCTCGTGTCATAGCGGAAGCCCAGTTCGCGGGCGGCGCTCATGAAGTTCTTCTGCCCTTCCAGGCAGGGGGTGCGGGCGCCGACGAGTTCCCGCTCGTAGTCGAAGGGCAGTGGGGACGCCTTCTTCATGCCGGTGGTGGTCTTCCAGGACTTCACGAAACGTTTCGCCTGGGCGATCTCGTCCTTCCAGTCCTCCACCGACCACTCACCGACACCGCCCCCGGCGCCGCAGAAGTGTCCGTTGAAGTGGGTGCCGACCTCGCTGCCCTCCAGCCAGGCGAGCCGCAGCTGCTTCACGGTGTCGGCGATGCCCTGCTCGTCGTTGAAGCCGATGTCGGAGCGGCCCGGTGAGTGCTGGGGCGGCCGGTACAGGTCGCGCTTGTCCTCCGGGAGCAGATACACGCCGCTCAGGAAGTACGTCATCGTCGCCTTGTTGGCCTTGGCCACCTTGCGGAAGTGGGAGAAGAGCCGCTGGCTGTCCTCACCCGCGCCGTCCCAGGAGAGGACGACGAACTGCGGCGGCTTCTGGCCGGGCTTGAGGCGCTCGGGTCTGGGCTGGTAGGGCTGGGCCCCGGTGTACGCGGTGGAGCCGTCGCCGATCAGCCGGACCGCGCTCCTGGGCGCCGGGGCCGGGGCCGCCTTCTTCGCCCCGGGCGCACCTCCCTTCGTACCGGAGCCGGTACCTCCCGCCCCGCAGCCGCCGAGTGACGCGGCACAGGCCGCGACGGCCACGACGCTCGCGGCGATCCTCTTGGTGACGGCCATGTCCGCCCACCTCTTCCTTCGTTCGGGCCGGCGCTTTCGGGCGCGGCGCCGTCAAGGTCGCACGGGACCAAAGAAGGAATTAGTACGACAAGCCGATCAAAAGCCCAGTTCACCCTTCAGAGTGATCCATTACCCTATTTGCCCGTAAAATCCATACTCGGCCTTTACTGTGCATTACGATCCATTTACCGAGCGTTGATAAATCCCGCCGCTGCACGCCGTGACCACACGGCCGCGACCCGCCCCCCGCCACAGACGGGGGACCACCTGTTCCGCGACCGCGCTGCCCCGGAGGAGACGGGAAACATGTCTGCCTGCGTCCCCACTCGCGCCCCCGACCCGACTCGGACGAAGCGCATGCACCAGCCCCACAGCCCACCACTGCCGCCAACCCCGCCCCGCCGCTTCCGTATCGCGGGCGCCGATGTGTCGGCCGCGATCGCGGTCTTCCTGATCGCCCTGCCCCTGTCCCTGGGCATCGCCCTCGCCACCGGCGCCCCGCTCCAGGCCGGCCTGGTCGCCGCCGCCGTCGGCGGAATCGTCGCCGGACGGCTCGGCGGCTCCCCGCTCCAGGTGAGCGGCCCCGCCGCCGGGCTCACCGTCGTCACCGCCGAACTCATCCAGCGGTACGGCTGGCGTACGACCTGTGCCATCACCGTCCTCGCCGGGCTCGCCCAGCTCGGCCTCGGCTGTCTGCGGGTGGCCCGCACGGCGCTCGCCGTCAGCCCCGCCGTCGTCCACGGCATGCTCGCCGGCATCGGCGTGACCATCGCCGTCGCCCAGCTGCACATCGTCCTCGGGGGTACGCCGGAGAGCGCGGTCCTCGACAACCTCCGCGCGCTGCCCGCCCAGTTGGCCGGTCTTGACCCCGACGCCGTGTCGATGAGCGTGTTGACGCTGACCCTGCTGCTGCTCTGGCCCCGGCTGCCCGGCCGGGCGGGGAGCGTGCTGCGCAAGGTGCCGGCCGCGCTCGTCGCCGTCACCGGCGCCACGCTCACCGCCGCGCTCGCCGGGCTGAGCCTGCCCAAGGTCGACCTGCCGTCCTGGCGCAGCCACGCGCTGGCCGGGCTGCCCGAAGGACCCGTGCTCGGCCTTGTCGCCGCCGTGCTCACCGTCACGCTGGTGTGCAGTGTGCAGTCGCTGCTCGGCGCGGTCGCCGTGGACAAGCTGGTGGCCTCCCGACCCGATCTGCTGGCCGGACGGACCGAGCGGTCGGGGGGTGCGACCCGTGTCGGCCGCTCCGACCTGAACCGTGAGCTGCTCGGCCAGGGCGCCGCCAACGTCGTGTCCGGGGTGCTCGGCGGGCTGCCGGTCGCGGGCGTGGCCGTGCGGAGTTCGGCGAATGTGCAAGCCGGTGCCGTGAGCCGGAACTCCACGATGCTGCACGGCGTTTTCGTAGTAGTCGCCGCGTTGCTGATGGTTCCGATCCTGGAGCTGATCCCGCTCGCCTCACTCGCCGCCCTGGTGATGGCCGTCGGCATCCAGATGGTGTCCCTGCACCACATCCGCACGGTGACGCGCCACCGCGAGGTCCTGGTCTACGCGGTGACGACCCTGGGCGTCGTCCTGTTCGGCGTCCTCGAAGGAGTGCTGCTGGGCGTCGCGGTCGCCGTCGCCGTCGCCCTGCACCGCCTCGCCCGCACCCGGATCACCTACGAAGTGAGAAGCGACGAGAGAGAGGGAGTCCATTACGTACACGTACGAGGACAGTTGACGTTCCTCGCGGTGCCCCGGCTCAGCCGGACCCTGCACCTCGTGCCCCGGGGGGCCGACGCCGTCGTGGAGTTGGACGGCTCGTTCATGGACCACGCGGCGTACGAATCGCTGCAGGACTGGCAGAACACGCACACCGCGCAGGGCGGCACCGTCGAGGTGACCGGCCGCACGGGCACCCGTATCGCCGAGCCCACGAACGCCTCCGACTGCCGCTGCCGGCCCTGGACGCCCTGGCGCAACCACCAGTGCGAGGTCCCGGAGCCCGGACAGGGGCGAGGGGACTCGGTGAGTGGGTCCGGCGGGGCGGGCGGTCCCATCGTTTCCCCCAGTTCGCCCGACTCGGTCGACGCGGCCGATTCGCTCGGTGCCGTCGAGCCGAGCGGGCACCAACTGGCGCGCGGTATCAGCGCGTTCCAGCGGAACACCGCTCCGCTGGTGCGCGGTGAGCTGGCCCGGCTGGCGCGTGAGGGGCAGCGGCCCTCGCAGCTGTTCCTGACGTGTGCCGACTCGCGGCTCGTGACGTCGATGATCACCTCCAGTGGTCCCGGCGACCTGTTCGTCGTGCGGAACGTCGGCAACCTCGTGCCGTTGCCCGGCGAGGAGAGCGGGGACGACTCGGTGGCCGCGGCGATCGAGTACGCGGTGGACGTGCTGGAGGTGCGTTCCATCACAGTGTGCGGGCACTCCGGGTGCGGGGCCATGCAGGCGCTGCTGAGCATGGAGCCCGGCGGCGCGCGGACGCCGCTGAGGCGGTGGCTGCGGCACGGGGCGCCGAGCCTGGAGCGGATGGCCTCGGCGGACGGGCCCTGGGCGCGGCTCGCCGGGCGGGCGCCCGCCGACGCGGTCGAGCAGCTCTGCCTGACCAATGTGGTCCAGCAGTTGGAGCATCTGCGGGCGCACGAGTCGGTGGCTCGGGCGCTGCGGGAGGGTGCGCTCGAACTGCACGGGATGTACTTCCATGTGGGTGAGGCGCAGGCGTATCTGCTCAGTGGAGAGGTGGGCGGGGACGAGGTGTTCGATCATGTGCGGGCGGCCGGACTGTCCGCCTGACGCCGGCGGATGAACCGGGCGACCGTCGCGCACGTGACCTTGGTTGTCCCCTTCACGAGGAGGCGAGCCGACGGGATCGACCTGACGGCCTGATAGTCCGACAACTTGAGGGCGCAAAGGTCTAAACCAATTTTCCGTCGGCCCTTGTCATCGGGCGCCTCGGTCTGATGAGCTGTGGCCCGGGACACAACGGACACCCTGGGAAAGGGAGATGTCGTGAGCAACGAAAGCCTGGCCAACCTGCTCAAGGAAGAGCGCAGGTTCGCGCCACCCGCCGAGCTGGCCGCGGACGCCAACGTCACGGCGGAGGCGTACGAACAGGCCAAGGCTGACCGGCTCGGCTTCTGGGCCGCGCAGGCCCGCCGGCTGACCTGGGCCACCGAGCCGACCGAGACCCTGGACTGGTCGAACCCGCCGTTCGCCAAGTGGTTCAAGGACGGCAGCCTCAACGTCGCGTACAACTGCGTCGACCGGCATGTCGAGGCCGGCAACGGCGACCGGGTCGCCATCCACTTCGAGGGTGAGCCCGGCGACAGCCGCGCGATCACCTATGCCGAACTCAAGGACGAGGTCTCCAAGGCCGCCAACGCCCTGCTGGAGCTGGGGGTTCAGAAGGGCGACCGGGTCGCCGTCTACATGCCGATGATCCCGGAGACGGCGATCGCGATGCTGGCGTGCGCCCGGATCGGCGCCGCGCACTCCGTCGTCTTCGGCGGGTTCTCCGCGGACGCGCTCGCCACGCGTATCCAGGACGCCGACGCGAAGATCGTCATCACCACCGACGGCGGTTACCGCCGGGGCAAGCCGTCCGCGCTCAAGCCCGCCGTCGACGCCGCCGTCGAGCGCGTCGACAACGTGGAGCACGTGCTCGTCGTCCGCCGTACCGGCCA
Source organism: Streptomyces sp. GQFP (assembly GCF_021545335.1). Taxonomy (GTDB): domain Bacteria; phylum Actinomycetota; class Actinomycetes; order Streptomycetales; family Streptomycetaceae; genus Streptomyces. The sequence continues at coordinate 4,500,491 of NZ_CP089312.1, forward strand.
GGACGTCGAGTGGCACGACAGCCGGGACGTGTGGTGGCACGAGGTCGTCGACCGGCAGAGCACCGAGCACACGCCCGAGGCGTTCGAGGCCGAGCAGCCGCTGTTCATCCTCTACACGTCCGGTACGACGGGTAAGCCCAAGGGCATCCTGCACACCTCCGGCGGCTACCTCACCCAGGCGGCCTACACCCACCACGCCGTCTTCGACCTCAAGCCGGAGACCGACGTCTACTGGTGCACCGCCGACGTCGGCTGGGTCACCGGGCACTCGTACATCGTGTACGGGCCGCTGGCCAACGGCGCGACACAGGTGATGTACGAGGGCACGCCGGACACCCCGCACCAGGGCCGGTTCTGGGAGATCGTCCAGAAGTACGGGGTCACGATCCTCTACACGGCGCCCACCGCCATCCGTACGTTCATGAAGTGGGGCGACGACATCCCCGCGAAGTTCGATCTCTCCTCCCTCCGGGTGCTGGGGTCCGTGGGCGAGCCGATCAACCCCGAGGCGTGGATCTGGTACCGCAAGCACATCGGCGGCGACGCGACGCCCATCGTCGACACCTGGTGGCAGACCGAGACCGGCGCCATGATGATCTCCCCGCTGCCCGGGGTGACCGAGACCAAGCCGGGGTCCGCGCAGCGGGCGCTGCCCGGGATCTCCGCCACCGTGGTCGACGACGAGGCACACGAAGTGCCCAACGGAGGCGGCGGTTACCTCGTACTGACCGAGCCGTGGCCGTCGATGCTGCGCACCATCTGGGGCGACGACCAGCGGTTCATCGACACCTACTGGTCTCGTTTCGAGGGCAAGTACTTCGCGGGTGACGGCGCCAAGAAGGACGACGACGGGGACATCTGGCTGCTCGGGCGCGTGGACGACGTCATGCTCGTCTCCGGGCACAACATCTCCACGACGGAGGTCGAGTCGGCGCTGGTGTCCCACCCCTCGGTCGCCGAGGCGGCCGTCGTCGGCGCCGCGGACGAGACCACCGGGCAGGCCATCGTCGCCTTCGTCATCCTGCGCGGCACCGCCACCGAGACCGACCACCTCGTCGCCGACCTGCGCAACCACGTCGGCAACACCCTCGGCCCCATCGCCAAGCCCAAGCGCATCCTGCCGGTCGCGGAACTCCCCAAGACCCGCTCCGGCAAGATCATGCGCCGCCTGCTGCGCGATGTCGCCGAGAACCGGGAGCTGGGTGACGTGACCACCCTGACCGACTCCACCGTCATGGACCTCATCCAGACGAAGCTGCCGGCCGCGGGCAGCGAGGACTAGGAAGAGAACTACTGGGGGTTCCTCCGGGCGGCGCTTCCCGCGCACCTTAGGTAGGCTAAAGATCGCGTCAACAACGCGACAAGATCCGCGAGGATCGCCAAAGGTGCGCCGGGAAGTCTGGTCGGCACGCGTTCCGTGCTGCCCACCGACCGGAGGTCCCCCGTGGTCGCCCCCCGTACTGCCAACCGCAAGCTCCTCGGACGGCTCTCGCTCCCCGAACGGACGTTCGTCGCGGACGCGTTGCGGACCGAGACCGTCGGCGGGGTGCTGCTGCTGCTCGCCGCGATCGCCGCGCTGGTCTGGGCGAACACGCCGATCAAGGACACGTACGAGACCGTCCTCGACTTCCACATCGGGCCCGCCTCCCTCGGGCTCGACCTCTCCCTCCAGCACTGGGCCGCCGACGGACTGCTCGCGGTCTTCTTCTTCGTCGCCGGTATCGAACTCAAGCGCGAACTCGTCGCCGGGGATCTGCGCGACCCGAGGGCCGCCGCGCTGCCCGTCGTCGCCGCCCTGTGCGGAATGGCCGTACCGGCGCTCGTCTACACCCTCACCAACCTCACCGGCGGCGGTTCGCTCGCCGGGTGGGCCGTGCCGACGGCCACCGACATCGCCTTCGCGCTCGCCGTGCTCGCCGTCATCGGTACGTCCCTGCCGAGCGCCCTGCGGGCGTTCCTGCTCACGCTCGCCGTCGTCGACGACCTGTTCGCCATCCTGATCATCGCGGTCTTCTTCACGGACGACCTGAACTTCGCCGCGCTCGGCGGCGCGTTCGCCGGCCTCGCCGTCTTCTGGCTGCTGCTGCGGAAGGGCATACGCGGGTGGTACGTGTACGTCCCGCTCGCGCTCGTCATCTGGGCGCTGATGTACAACAGCGGCATCCACGCCACCGTCGCCGGGGTCGCGATGGGCCTGATGCTGCGGTGCACGACCCGGACGGAGGACGGGGAGACCCACTCGCCCGGTGAGCGCGTCGAGCATCTGGTGCGGCCTCTGTCCGCCGGGCTCGCCGTGCCGTTGTTCGCCCTGTTCAGCGCCGGGGTCTCGGTGTCCGGCGGGGTGCTGGGGGACGTGTTCAGGCAGCCCGAGACGCTCGGGGTCGTGCTCGGGCTCGTCGTCGGGAAGACGCTCGGGATCTTCGGCGGGACCTGGCTGACGGCCCGCTTCACCCGGGCCTCGCTCAGCGACGACCTCGCCTGGGCCGATGTGTTCGCCGTCGCCTCGCTCGCCGGGATCGGGTTCACCGTCTCACTGCTGATCGGCGAACTCGCGTTCGACGGCGACGCCGCGCTCACCGACGAGGTCAAGGCCGCCGTCCTGACCGGCTCCCTCATCGCCGCGCTCGCCGCGACCGTACTGCTGAAGATCCGCAACGCCCGCTACCGCCGGATATGGGAGGCGGAGGAGCGCGACGACGACCAGGACGGCATCCCCGACATCTACGAGGAGCACGATCCGGCGTACCACCTGCGCATGGCCGAGATCTACGAGGGGAAGGCGGCAGAGCACCGGCGCATCGCCGACCTCAGGACCGCCGAACTCGAGGCCGCCGAGCGGGACCGGCTTGCCGAAGTGGCGGGCGGGGCGGGCGACGGGGGTGACGGTCCGGCATGATCTGACACGTAAACAGTCAGACGTCCGAGCAAGACAACGGCAAAACAATCAGGGAGACCTCGATGAGCGCACCCGACGGCAACCCGGTCGGCGCCGAACGGAGCATCGGCCAGTTGTTCGCCTCGGCGACGACCGAGATGTCCGCGCTGGTGCACGACGAGATCGCGCTGGCGAAAGCGCAGCTCAAGCAGGACGTGAAGCGCGGCGCGACGAGCGGCGGCGCGTTCCTGGTGGCCGCCACGGTTCTGGTGTTCTCTCTGCCGATGCTCAACTTCGCACTGGCGTACGCCATTCGGACCTGGAGCGACTGGAATCTCGCCCTCTGCTTCCTGCTGTCGTTCGCCGCGAACGTCCTCCTCGCCCTGCTGCTGGTGCTGGTCGGCGTGGTCTTCGCGAAGAAGGCCAAGAAGAGCAAGGGCCCGCAGAAGGTCGCCGCGTCCATGAAGGAGACGGCGGGCGTCCTCCAGAAGGCCAAGCCACACCCCCGGCCCGCCCCGGTGAGTGATGCGGTCGAGGTTGTGGCACGCTCGTCCTCATGACGGACCCCGCCACACCCCCGGCGCACCCCTCATCCACCCAGCCCGCCTCGGCGGTACGGCTCGCCCTTCCCGGCGGGCGCGAGGTGCACCACCGGGATGTCGCCGCGAACGGCGCCCGGTTCCACATCGCGGAGCTGGGCGAAGGGCCGCTGGTCATGCTCGTGCACGGGTTCCCGCAGTTCTGGTGGACCTGGCGGCACCAGCTGACCGCCCTGGCCGACGCCGGGTTCCGGGCCGTCGCCATGGACCTGCGGGGCGTGGGCGGCAGCGACCGTACGCCCCGGGGTTACGACCCCGCGAACCTCGCCCTCGACATCACGGGCGTCGTCCGGTCCCTGGGCGAGCCCGACGCCGCGCTGGTCGGCCACGACCTGGGCGGATACCTGGCGTGGACGGCCGCGGTGATGCGCCCCAAGCTGGTACGGCGGCTCGTGGTGTCCTCGATGCCCCACCCCCGGCGCTGGCGCTCGGCGATGCTGTCCGACGTCAAGCAGACGGCCGCCGGTTCCTACATCTGGGGGTTCCAGCGGCCCTGGATCCCGGAGCGGCAGCTCATCGCGGACGACGGCGCGCTGGTCGGGCGGCTGATCCGGGACTGGTCGGGGCCGCGGCTGCCGGACGACGAGGCGGTGGAGGCGTACAGCAGGGCGATGTGCATCCCGTCGACCGCGCACTGCGCGATCGAGCCGTACCGCTGGATGGTCCGGTCGATGGCCCGGCCGGACGGCATCCAGTTCAACCGGCGTATGAAGCGGCCCGTGCGGGTGCCGACGCTGCATCTGCACGGCTCGCTCGACCCGGTGCTGCGGACACGCAGCGCGGCGGGCTCCGGGGAGTACGTGGAGGCGCCGTACCGCTGGCGTCTGTTCGACGGGCTGGGGCACTTCCCGCACGAGGAGGATCCGGTCGCTTTCTCGACGGAGCTGATCAACTGGCTCAAGGACCCCGAGCCGGACCGCTGAGCTACCGGCGACACACTGGAACACCTGTACTACGAACAGCCAATTGCCCGGCGCATAGGCCAATTGGGGGCCCATGGGGCGGTTATCGACCTTGGGGCAGGGGCAGACGTCGGGGTATGGGCTGGACGCACGACTACAGTGACGCAGCACGCAATCGCCGCTCGGGCCACGGTCCGGGCTCCCACCGAGGAGGTTCCCCGCAGCTGGCGGGGGCGGACCTGAGGGTGGGAATCCCGCGCATCCTGCGCCGCCGGGCCCGCTGGGTCTCGGTGCGCCTGCGCCACCCCCGTCCCTGAGCCCCACGCCTCCGTACGGGGCTCAGAGCGCGCAGCTGTCGCTGTCCACCTGCTGGTTGGCGGTACGCCCCAGGGCGATGTCCTCCTGGATCTCGTCCGCGGTGAGCGCGTACCCGGTGTTCGGGTCGTCGAGGGACTTCGCGAAGACCACGCCGTACACCTTCCCGTCGGGCGTGAGCAGCGGGCCGCCGGAGTTGCCCTGGCGGACGGTCGCGAACAGGGAGTAGACCTCGCGGCGGACCGTGCCGCGGTGGTAGATGTCCGGGCCGTTGGCCGTGATGCGACCGCGCACGCGCGCGGGACGGACGTCGTACGAGCCGTTCTCCGGGAAGCCGGCGACGATCGCGCTCTTGCCGCTGCTCGCGACCTCGGTCGTGAACTGCAGGACGGGCGCGTTCAGATCGGGTACGTCGAGCACGGCGATGTCGCGCTCCCAGTCGTACAGGACGACCGTCGCGTCGTACTTCCTGCCCTCGCCGCCTATCTGGACGGTGGGCTCGTCAACGCCGCCCACGACGTGCGCGTTGGTCATCACTCGGCGCCGGTCGAAGACGAAGCCGGTGCCCTCCAGGACCTTGCCGCAGCTCGTGGCGGTGCCCATGACCTTGACGATGGAGCGCTGGGCGCGCACGGCGACCGCGCTGTTGGCGAGCGCCGGGTCGGGCGGGTCGACGTCCTTGATGGGCTCGTCGGAGAACGGGCTGAAGACCTGTGGGAAGCCGTTCTGCGCGAGGACCGAGGTGAAGTCCTTGAACCAGGTGTCGGCGTCGGAGGGCAGCACCTCCTGGACCCCTGCCAGCACCTTGGAGCCGCGGACCTCCTTGCCCACCGTGGGCATCGTGGTCTGCGCGAGGGCGGCGCCGATCAGCCAGGCGACCAGGAGCATCGCGACGACGTTGACGAGGGCCCCGCCGGTCGCGTCGAGGGCGCGGGCGGGCGACCAGGTGATGTACCGGCGCAGCTTGTTGCCGAGGTGGGTGGTCAGGGCCTGGCCGACGGAGGCGCAGACGATGACGATGACGACCGCGGCGACGGCGGCCGTCGTGTTGACCTCGGCCTCGTCGGTCACGCCGTCCCAGATGACGGGCAGCAGATAGACCGCGACGAGACCACCGCCCAGGAAGCCGATCACCGACAGGATGCCGACGACGAAGCCCTGGCGGTAGCCCACGATCGCGAACCACACGGCGGCGACCAGCAACAAGATGTCCAGCACGTTCACGAGGGCCACCCTGTCACGCGCGCCAGTCGAGCGGGACCTGCTTGTTCCTGTCCCAGGGACGCTCCCAGCCCGAGTAGTGCATCAGACGGTCGATGATCCCGGCCGTGAAGCCCCACACCAGGGCCGATTCGACCAGAAATGCCGGACCCTTGTGGCCACTTGGGTGCACGGCGGTGGCGCGGTTGGCCGGATCCGTGAGATCCGCCACGGGGACCGTGAAGACCCGTGCCGTCTCGTTCGGATCGACGACCCCGACCGGCGTCGGCTCGCGCCACCAGCCAAGGACGGGCGTGACGACGAAGCCGCTGACCGGGATGTACAGCTTGGGCAGTACGCCGAAGAGCTGGACGCCGGCCGGATCGAGCCCCGTCTCCTCCTCGGCCTCGCGCAGCGCGGCCCGCAGCGGACCGTCGCCCAGCGGATCGCCGTCCTCGGGGTCGAGGGCGCCGCCGGGGAAGGAGGGCTGACCGGCGTGGGAGCGCAACGAACTGGCCCGCTCCATGAGCAGCAGCTCGGGCCCGCCGGTGCCGTCGGGGTTCCCGCTCTTCCCGTTGCCCTCGCCGAAGAGGATCAGTACGGCGGACTGGCGGCCGGCGCCGTCCGCGGGCGGCAGGAAACGGCTCAGCTGGAGCGGCTCGACCGTCTCGGCGGCGTGCACCACCGGGTCGAGCCAGCCGGGCAGGCCCTCCTTGCTGAGCGTCGCCTCACCGCCCTGTGTGTTGCTCGCGCGCGTCACCGCCACCCCCGTTCTGCTGCTTCCAACGCCTGCGACCGTCCCGATGGTTCCAGTGATGCCGTACGACCCCCTGGCCTCGCCCCGCGCCTCGCCCCGGCCCTCATCCGGCACCCAGCGGGGGCGCCGGGATGCCACCCGCGTCGAGGTAGGCCTGCGGCGGACTGAGCCGCTGGCCGGGGAAGCCGCCCTTCTCGTACTTCAGGAGCTTCCTGGCCTTCTCCGGGTCCGTCTCGCCCTCCCCGTACGCCGGGCAGAGCGGGGCGATCGGGCAGGCGCCGCAGGCGGGCTTGCGGGCGTGGCAGATACGGCGGCCGTGGAAGATCACGTGGTGCGAGAGCATCGTCCAGTCACTCTTGGGGAAGAGGGCGCCGATGGCGGCCTCGATCCTGTCCGGGTCCGTCTCCGCCGTCCACTGCCAGCGGCGCACGAGCCGCTGGAAGTGCGTGTCCACGGTGATTCCAGGGCGCCCGAAGGCGTTGCCGAGCACGACGAAGGCGGTCTTGCGGCCCACGCCGGGGAGTTTGACGAGGTCTTCGAGCCGGCCGGGCACCTCGCCGCCGAACTGCTCCGACAGGGCCTTGGACAGCCCTATGACCGACCTGGTCTTGGCCCGGAAGAAGCCGGTCGGGCGCAGGATCTCCTCGACCTCCTCGGGGTTGGCGGCGGCCAGGTCCTCGGGGGTGGGGTACTTGGCGAAGAGCGTGGGTGTCGTCTGGTTGACCCGCAGGTCGGTGGTCTGGGCGGAGAGGACCGTGGCGACGAGCAGCTGGAAGGAGTTCTCGAAGTCCAGCTCGGGGTGGGCGTACGGATAGATCTCGGCGAGTTCGCGGTCGATCCGACGGGCGCGCCGCACGAGGGCGGTGTGGGACTCGTTGCGGGGCGGCTTGGGGGTGGCGGCGGGTTTAGGGGTGGCCGTCTTGGCGGCGGCCTTCTTAGGGGAGGCGGCCCTGGAGGAGGCGGCCCTGGAGGAGGCGGCAGTCTTTGAAACGGCCGTCCCGGGGGCGGCGGTCTTGGCGGCGGCAGTCCTACGGGCGGCCGGCTTGGTCGCGGCCGGCTTGGTCGCGGCCGGCTTGGTCGCGGCCGGCTCGGGGACAGCGGCCTTCGAGGGCGCGGCCTTCGCAGGGCCGCCCGCCACGGACGCGGCCCCCGAGCGGGCGCTCGCCGAAGGCACCGCCTTCTTGGTCGCGGGTGCCTTTCTCGGCGCCGCGGAGGCGGCCTTCTTCACGGGCTCGGCCCTTTTCGCAGGCTCGGGCACCGGCCCGGTCACGTTCTTGGCGGCTTTCTCCACCGACATCACCTCTGCCGCTTTCTACGCATTCCGGCCCCCACCCGTACCCTGTTCGCCCACAGCGGAATCGCACCCTTCCGTCACCCGCCCAGCCCCCTTGGCCTGTGCTCTCACCGGCGATTTGGACACCCGGCCAGCCTAGAGCCCGGCACTGACATCCGCCCCGGACCCTGGAGATCGGCGCCCAATTGGCCCCCTGCCGCACTGCACGGCACACCCGTGCGGCATCCTTGTGACAGATCACACTGTTTGGACCGTCCGGCAAGATGGGGAGCACGGTCCCCGGTAACCGGGGAACAAGATCCCCTGAGCAGGTCGACAAGGAGAGAACTCGTGGACGACGTTCTGCGGCGCGCCCCGCTCTTCGCGGCGCTCGATGACGAGCAGGCCGCGGAGCTGCGCGCCTCCATGAGTGAGGTGACCCTCGCGCGCGGTGACGCCCTGTTCCACGAGGGCGACCCGGGAGACCGGCTCTACGTGGTCACCGAGGGGAAGGTCAAGCTCCACCGCACATCCCCGGACGGGCGCGAGAACATGCTGGCCGTCCTCGGCCCCGGCGAGCTGATCGGCGAGCTGTCGCTGTTCGACCCTGGCCCGCGTACCGCCACGGCCACCGCGCTGACCGAGGTCAAGCTGCTCGGCCTCGGCCACGGCGACCTCCAGCCCTGGCTGAACGCCCGCCCCGAGGTGGCCGCCGCGCTGCTGCGCGCCGTCGCCCGGCGCCTGCGCAAGACCAACGACCAGATGTCCGACCTGGTCTTCTCCGATGTGCCGGGCCGTGTCGCCCGCGCGCTGCTCGACCTCTCGCGCCGCTTCGGCGTGCAGTCGGAGGAGGGCATCCACGTCGTGCACGACCTGACCCAGGAGGAGCTGGCGCAGCTCGTCGGCGCCTCCCGCGAGACGGTCAACAAGGCACTCGCCGACTTCGCGGGCCGCGGCTGGCTGCGCCTTGAGGCGCGCGCCGTGATCCTGCTGGACGTGGAGCGCCTCGCGAAGCGGTCGCGTTAGCCGGGTCGTCCATAAGCGCTTCGCCTGTAAACGCTTCGTCCGCAAGCGCTTCGTCCGTGAGTGCTATGTCCGTAAGTGCTACGTCCGTAAGTGCTAGAGGGGCCCTGCCGAACGGCGGGGCCCCTCCGGCGTTCATTGGGTTACCGGGTTCATCGGATTACCCGGTAACCGGGTTCACCGGGGCGGGGGCCACGCGGTGACGAGCACACGGTGACGAGAACGTCATGAACGGATCGGATTCAAGGGGTGGGTGGGATGGACCAGGACAGAGCGCCCGAGTCGGTCTGGGCGGCGGCGCCCGAGCCCGCGAAGCGCCGGCTGCGGCTGTTCCGCCGGGACCCGGAGGCACAGACCCTGTGGCAGTCCGAGTTCGAGCAGCGCGACCTGGGGGAGCCGCTGGGCGTGTGGGCGACGGACGAGGCGGTGGCCCTGGTCCGCTTCGACCGCGTGGCGGCGTACGCACCGGCGACCGGTGAGCCCGGCTGGACCTGGCAGCCGCCGGGCCAGGACGTGATCGTCGGGGTGGCCCAGGACCCCGAGGACGGCCTGGGCCTCGTCCTGCACCACGACGACGGCGACCGGAACGCCGAGCAGATCCGCCTCACCGTGCTCGACCTCGGCTCCGGGGACGTCGCCTGGTCACGCGAACAGCGGAAGGACCAGCTGGGACACATCGGCGAGCACCGCACCAGCGAGGTGGGCGTCAGCGGCGGCCGGATAGCCACCGTCCTCGCCTGGGACCGGGACAAGCCGCCGACCGTACGGTGTCTCGACGCGCCCACCGGCGCCCTCCAGTGGGAACGGGCGCTCCCGGACAGCTGGGGCGACTCGTTCTCCGTCCTGGCGACCGACCCGCCTGTCCTGTCCGTCACCAACAGCGGCAGGCGCTCCCGCCCCCGGCTGTACGTGGTGCGCGAGGACGGTGAGTGGTACGTCGAACTTCCCGACGGATACAAGGACTTCGGGCCGGCCGTCGCGGTCGTCGGCGACACCTTCGTGGTCGGACTGGAACCGAGCGAACCCGCGAACGACGACGAGAAGAGCGCCGACACGGTCCTCAACGCCTACTCCGTCTCGACCGGCGAACAGCTCTGGGAGTGGCGCACCGATCACGGCCGTACGCTCCATCCGCTGTCCCACCGCGGGTACTTCATGGTGGGCAACGGCTACGGCAGCAGGGTGACCGTCCTCGACCCCGCCGACGGCCGGGTCGTCGCGGAGCGCAGGTTCCCCGGCTTCAGCTATCGCGCGCGGTACGCCGCCTGGGGCGACCACCTGGCCGTGGTGTGTCATGCGGTGAGCGAGACGCGCCGGGTGCGCGTGTTCCGCTGGAAGTGAGGTACGGGGTGACGCCGCGGCCTGGACTGGACGAGCAGGGGTTCATCGCTCGGGAGGGCTCCCCCGCGCGCGTGCCGCCCGTTTTCCGGTCCGTCGTCGGGGCGGCCCGCGACCGGATCACCGACCTCTTCGGGGAGCGGCTGCACAGCGCGTATCTCTACGGGTCGATTCCGCGCGGCACCGCGCGCGTGGGCCGCAGCGATCTGGACCTGCTGCTCGCGCTGCGCGAGGAGCCCACGGAGGCGGACCGGGCGGCGGCCCGGGCACTGGACGACGGGCTCGACGCCGAGTTCGAGCAGATCGACGGCGCCGGCACGCTGCTGGTCTCGCGGGCGCAGGTGCTGAGCGAGCTGGAGCGGCACGACCTGGGCTGGTTCGTGGCCTGCCTCTGCACGCCCCTCCTGGGCGAGGACCTCGCCGGGCACCTCCCCCGCTACCGCCCCGACTCCCTTCTCGCCCGCGAGACCAACGGCGACCTGGACCTGTGCCTCCCGCGCTGGCGGCGCCTGATCGCGGAGGCGACGGCCCCTGGGGCGCCAGCGGGGGCGGTACGCGTGCGCGTGCGGGGCATTTCGCGCCGTCTGGTGCGTACGGGCTTCACGCTGGTCATGCCGCGCTGGCAGGGCTGGACCAGCGACCTGTACGAGATGGCCGGGGCGTTCGCCGCGTACTACCCGGAGTGGGGCCCGCGGATGGCGGAGGCGGCGGCACTGGGCCTCCGGCCGACGGACGATCCGGCCGTGCTGCGGGCGTTCCTGCGCCCGCACGTCGAGGAGCTGGGCTCCTGGATGGCCGGGGAGTACGCGCGCGTGCACGGCGTGAAAGCGCCCAGGCCCGAGTAGGCGCTACCGACTGTCGGCTAGATGAGACCGTGCTCGCGGAGGTACTCCAGCTGGGCGCGTACCGACAGCTCGGCGGCCGGCCACAGGGAGCGGTCGACGTCCGCGTAGACGTGGGCGACGACCTCCGCGGGGCTCGTGTAGCCGTTCTCGACCGCGGTCTCGACCTGGGCGAGGCGGTGGGCGCGGTGGGCGAGGTAGAACTCGACGGCTCCCTGGGCGTCGTCCAGGACGGGCCCGTGGCCCGGCAGGACGGTGTGCACGCCGTCGTCCACCGTCAGGGACCTCAGCCGCCTCAGAGAGTCCAGATAGTCCCCCAGGCGGCCGTCTGGATGGGCCACCACGGTCGTTCCGCGCCCCAGGACGGTGTCTCCCGTCAGGACGGCCCGATCGGCCGGGAGATGGAAGCACAGCGAGTCCGCGGTGTGCCCCGGCGTCGGTACGACCCTCAGCTCGAGCCCGCCGACGGACACGACGTCCCCGTGCCCGAGGCCCTCGTCCCCCAGCCGCAGCGCCGGATCGAGCGCCCGCACGTTGGTCCCGGTCAGCTCGGCGAACCGTCCGGCGCCCTCCGCGTGGTCCGGATGCCCGTGCGTGAGCAGCGTCAGCGCGACCCGCTTGCCGGCCTTCTCGGCGGTGTCGACGACATGCCTGAGGTGTACGTCGTCCAGGGGCCCCGGGTCGACGACGACGGCCAGCTCGGAGTCCGGCTCGGAGACGATCCAGGTGTTCGTGCCGTCGAGGGTCATCGCGGAGGCGTTGGGCGCGAGGACGTTGACCGCGCGCGCGGTGGCGGGGCCCGAGAGAACCCCGCCGCGCGGCTGGCCGGGGAGAGCGGCGGCTTCTGTCATGCGGGGGCACCTGCCAGGGAGTCGGTCGGGGGCACGGTTGAGCTTGGGGTTGCGGTTGCGGTCAGGGGCACGGTCGCGGTCATTCGGGGGCTTCCCCTAGCCGGATGTGCTTCGTGAATTCCTCGTGCCCCGGCCACGCCAGCACAATCTCACCGTCCGCCAGGGTTGCCCTGGCCAGGACCGGCGTCAGGTCTCGCTCCAGGGCCCCGGCGAGGGCTCCGGACGCGCTGTCGTACGGGGCCAGCGCGCGCAGGGTCGCGATCGTGGGCGGCATCATCAGCAGCTCGCCCTTGTCGTACGAGGCCGCCGCGGTGGCCGGTGCGATCCACACCGTGCGGTCCGCCTCCGTGGAGGCGTTCCGGGTGCGCTGGCCCTCCGGGAGCGCGGCCACGAAGAACCAGGTGTCGTAGCGGCGGGCCTCGAACTCAGGGGTGATCCAGCGGGCCCATGCCCCGAGGAGGTCCGAGCGGAGCACCAGTCCTCGGCGGTCCAGGAACTCGGCGAAGGACAGTTCCCGGGCGACCAGGGCGGCGCGGTCCGCCTCCCAGTCGTCGCCCGTGGTGTCGCCGACGACGGAGTCGGCGGACGGGCCGGCGAGCAGGACGCCCGCCTCCTCGTACGTTTCCCGTACGGCGGCACAGACGATCGCCTGGGCCTCCTGCGCGGACGTCTCGTCGGTGCCCAGGCCCAGGCAGGAGGCCCACCACGCGCGCGTGGGCCCCGCCCAGCGGACCAGGTGGTCGTCGTCGCGGGGGTCGACTCCGCCGCCCGGGTACGCGTACGCGCCCCCTGCGAAGGCCATGGAGGCGCGTCTGCGGAGCATGTGGACGGCGGGGCCGGTGTCTGTGTCCTTCAGGAGCATGACTGTGGCCGCGCGTTTGGGGGTGACCGGGGTGAGGGTGCCTTCGGCGAGTCCGCGGATGAGGTCCGGCCACTCCGGTGGGTACCACTGCCCGTTTGCCATGGGCGGAGGCTATCCGGTGGTGAGCACATGTTCGAGGCCCCGGTTTTCCTCGCCCCCGCCGCCCCTACCCGTCCCATCCTCGGGGGCTCCGCCCCCGAACCCCCGCTCCTCAAACGCCGGAGGGGCTGACATACCCAGCCCGTCCGGCGTTTGAGGACAAAGGGGGGTCTGGGGGCGCAGCCCCCAGGGATGGGACGGGTAGGGGCGGCGGGGGCGAGGAAAGTGGGCTACGCCTCCGTCAGTTCCACCTGGACCTCGACCTCGACCGGGGCGTCCAGGGGCAGGACCGCCACCCCTACCGCGCTGCGGGCGTGGACGCCCTTGTCGCCCAGTACCTCGCCCAGGAGTTCGCTCGCGCCGTTGATGACCCCGGGCTGGCCCGTGAAATCCGGTGCCGAGGCCACGAAGCCGACGACCTTCACGACACGCGCGACGCGGTCCAGGTCGCCGGCGACCGACTTGACCGCCGCGAGCGCGTTCAGCGCGCACGTGCGGGCCAGCTGCTTGGCCTCCTCGGGCGTGACCTCCGCGCCCACCTTCCCGGTGACCGGAAGCTTTCCGTCCACCATCGGCAGCTGGCCCGACGTGTACACGTACACCCCGGACTGGACGGCCGGCTGGTAGGCGGCCAGCGGCGGCACCACCGCCGGTAGCGTCAGGCCCAGTTCGGCGAGCCGGGACTCCACCGCGCTCACGACTTCGGCCGCTTCAGGTAGGCCACGAGCTGCTCGGGGTTGTTCGGCCCGGGCACGACCTGGACGAGCTCCCAGCCGTCCTCGCCCCAGGTGTCCAGAATCTGCTTCGTGGCGTGGACGAGCAGAGGCACGGTCGCGTATTCCCACTTGGTCATGCGGCCGACTTTAGCCGCTGTCGCCAGACGCCTCGCACGCACGTTGTCCACAGCCTCCGGCGTAGCTCGGAGCCGGACTGGTTAACCTCGAATACGTGAGCAGGTTCCAGGTCGTCAGCGGTAAGGGCGGGACCGGAAAGACCACGGTCGCCGCAGCGCTCGCGCTCGCCCTCGCCACCGAGGGGAAGCGCGCGCTTCTCGTCGAGGTCGAGGGCAGGCAGGGCATCGCGCAGCTCTTCGAGACCGAAGTGCTGCCCTATGAGGAGCGGAAGATCGCCGTCGCTCCCGGTGGCGGGGAGGTGTTCGCCCTTGCCATCGACCCCGAGCAGGCGCTGCTGGACTACCTCCAGATGTTCTACAAACTCGGCAGCGCGGGCCGCGCCCTGAAGAAGCTCGGCGCGATCGACTTCGCCACCACCGTCGCCCCGGGCATCAGGGACGTACTCCTGACCGGCAAGGCGTGCGAGGCGGTGCGGAGGAAGGACAAGAGCGGGCGGTTCGCCTACGACTACGTCGTCATGGACGCTCCGCCGACCGGGCGCGTCACCCGCTTCCTCAATGTCAACGACGAGGTGGCCGGGCTTGCGAAGATCGGCCCGATACACAATCAGGCGCAGGCCGTGATGCGCGTGCTCAAGTCGCCCGAGACCGCGGTGCACCTGGTGACGCTGCTGGAGGAGATGCCCGTCCAGGAGACCGCGGACGGTATCGCCGAGCTGCGGGCGGCGAAGCTGCCGGTGGGGCGGATCATCGTCAACATGGTGCGGCCCGAGGTTTTGGACGAGGACGAGCTGGAACTCGTACGGGCGGCTCCCCGTACCGCGCTCGCGAAGTCCCTGTCTGCCGCCGGGCTCGGCGGGGCGCGGCGCGGCGGGAACGCCGAGAAGCTGGTGGACCCGCTGCTGACGCAGGCCGAGGAGTACGCCGAGCGGTATGCGCTGGAGCACGAACAGCGGTCCGTGCTCAGTGAATTGCGGCTGCCTACGCACGAACTGCCGTTGTTCACCGAGGGCATGGACCTGGCGGGTCTGTACGAACTGGCCAACGAGCTGCGGAAGCAGGGGATGTCATGAGTCCGGAGCCCACGTCCTCGTACCCGCAGGACGGTGGCACCCGTCATCGGCTGTCCCCTGCGCGCGTGCTCGAAGTCGATCCGCTGATCGACGACCCGGGGACCCGGATCGTGGTGTGCTGCGGGGCCGGTGGGGTCGGTAAGACGACCACCGCGGCGGCGCTCGGGCTGCGGGCCGCCGAGCGGGGGCGGAAGGTGGTCGTGCTCACCATCGACCCGGCCCGCAGGCTCGCCCAGTCCATGGGCATCGACTCGCTCGACAACGTGCCGCGGCGGGTCAAGGGCGTCGAGGGCGGTGGCGAACTGCACGCCATGATGCTCGACATGAAGCGGACGTTCGACGAGATCGTCGAGGCGCACGCCGACCGTGAGCGGGCCGCCGCGATCCTCAACAACCCCTTCTACCAGTCGCTTTCGGCGGGCTTCGCGGGCACGCAGGAGTACATGGCGATGGAGAAGCTGGGGCAGCTGCGGTCGCGCGACGAGTGGGATCTCATCGTCGTCGACACTCCGCCGTCGCGGTCCGCGCTGGATTTCCTGGACGCTCCCAAGCGGCTCGGGTCGTTTCTCGACGGGCGGCTGATCCGGCTGCTGACGGCGCCGGCGAAGCTGGGCGGGCGCGCGGGGATGAAGTTCCTGAACGTCGGGATGTCGATGATGACCGGCACCCTGGGGAAGCTGCTGGGCGGTCAACTCCTCAAGGACGTCCAGACGTTCGTGGCCGCGATGGACACCACCTTCGGTGGTTTCCGTACCCGCGCCGACGCCACGTACCAGCTGCTGCAGGCACCCGGCACGGCGTTCCTCGTGGTGGCGGCCCCGGAGCGGGACGCGCTGCGCGAGGCCGCGTACTTCGTGGAGCGGCTGGCCGCGGAGGACATGCCGCTCGCCGGACTGGTGCTCAACCGGGTCCACGGCAGCGGCGCCGCCCAGCTGTCGGCCGAGCGCGCACTCGCCGCCGCGGAAAATCTTGAAGAGCCCCGCATTGTGGATCAGGAGGACGGGAAAGCTGGTCTTCGTAACTCTCCCGACACGTACGGCAGTTCAGAACCCCAGGTTTCCGAGACACCAGCTCCCGCAGTTTCCGAGACACCGGCTCCCGAAGTTCCCGCAGGTCCTGAGGCAGACGTCGAAGAACACGTCGAAGGCTCCCCCATCGCCACCGACAGTGCCCCGACGGCCGAAGCGAACGACCCCACCGTCGAACAACTCACCGCAGGCCTGCTCCGGCTGCACGCCGACCGTATGCAACTGCTCTCCCGCGAGCAGCGCACACGTGACCGCTTCACCGCGCTCCACCCGGAGGTGGCTGTGACCGAGGTCGCCGCACTGCCCGGCGACGTCCATGACCTCGCGGGACTGCGGAACATCGGCAACCGGCTCGCGACCGACCGGCCGGAGCTGCCGGAGCCGTCAGCGTCGACGAAGCTGCCGGAGGCGAGTGAGTGAGCGGGACCGGCTCAGCCGACCGCCAAGTAGCTCTCGTACACCTCTTCCTCGTCGAGGGGCAGGATTCCCACCCCCCGCTCGTACTCCGTTCGCGCGGTTTCGAGCAGCCGACGCCATGAGGTGACGGTGGGACGCCTGCGCAGCAGTGCGCGGCGCTCCCGCTCCGTCATTCCTCCCCACACGCCGAACTCGACGCGGTTGTCGAGCGCGTCGGCCAGGCATTCCGTGCGTACCGGACATCCGGTGCACACCGCCTTGGCCCTGTTCTGCGCTGCTCCTTGAACGAACAGTTCATCCGGATCGGTAGTGCGGCAGGCCGCCTGCGCACTCCAGTCGGTTACCCAGCCCATACCGGCGCCGTCCTCTCCCGAATCGAGGCTCCCCCACGGCGGCAGCGGCATATTCACCGCCGCCAGTTGAGGACGTTACGGAAGGTGGGCACAGCGCAACACCCCCTTCGGGCCCAATCTTGAATGGCCCGAACGGACTATGGGTAAGCGGCAGATCACCCGGGGGAGTGAGCGACCGACATGCGTGACTATCCCGGCAAACCGGGACAGTTCAGCTGGGTCACAACGGACACCTGGTGACACACAAGGCGGATTCGGGCACGTACTCACCAAAAAAAGTTGGACTACATCCGAAACGATTCGGGTCTCACGGACGTATTGATACGTGACCTCACTGCTGTGACAGTTGTGAGCAGCTTAGGCCAAGGCCTGTACGCGTGTCCGGCGAATGAGAACGTAGGCTGCCCCCATGCCAAACAAGCGATCGGGTGGTGGCCTGTCGGCAGCGCAGCAGGCCGCCAAGTTCCTCGGTGTCAGCGTGCTCGCGGGAGCCGTCATGGCGGGCATCGCGCTGCCCGCCGTCGGCGCGCTCGGTCTCGCGGCGAAGGGGTCGGTCGAGGGGTTCGACGAGATCCCGGCCAACCTCAAGCGCCCGCCGCTGAGCCAGCGCACCACGATCCTGGACGCCAAGGGCGGCCAGATCGCCACGGTGTACTCGCGCGACCGCACGGTGGTCGAGCTGAAGGACATCTCGCCGTACATGCAGAAGGCGATCGTCGCGATCGAGGACTCCCGGTTCTACGAGCACGGCGCGATCGACCTCAAGGGCGTCCTGCGCGCCCTCAACAGGAACGCGCAGAGCGGCGGCGTCGCGGAGGGCGCCTCCACGCTCACGCAGCAGTACGTGAAGAACGTGTTCGTCGAGGAGGCGGGCGACGACCCGACGAAGGTCGCGCAGGCCACGCAGCAGACCGTCGGCCGCAAGGTCCAGGAGCTGAAGTTCGCGATCCAGGTCGAGGAGGAGCTGGGCAAGAAGAAGATCCTCGAGAACTACCTGAACATCACGTTCTTCGGCCAGCAGGCCTACGGCGTCGAGGCCGGCGCCCGGCGCTACTTCTCCAAGTCCGCCAAGGCCCTCACCCTCCCCCAGGCGGCCCTCCTGGCCGGTCTCGTCCAGTCGCCGAGCCGGTACGACCCGGTGAACGACCCGGCGGAGGCCACCAAGCGCCGCAACACCGTGCTCCAGCGGATGGCGGAGGTCGGTGACATCACCCCGCAGGAGGCCGCCGAGGCGAAGAAGAAGCCGCTCGGCCTGAAGGTCAGCCAGCCCAAGAACGGCTGCATCGCGGCGGTCAAGGGCGCGGGCTTCTTCTGCAAGTACGTCGAGCAGGAGTTCCTCGGCAACCCGGTCTTCGGCAAGACCCGCGAGGCCCGGGCGAAGATCTGGAACCAGGGCGGACTGACCATCCGTACGACGCTGGACCCGCAGTCGCAGGCGTCCGTGCAGGCGTCGATCAAGGAGCACGTGTACAAGTCGGACTCGGTCGCGACGGCGGTCACGCTGGTCGAGCCGGGCACCGGCAAGATCCTCGGCATGGGCCAGTCGAAGCCGTACGGCTACGGCAAGAACGAGACCGAGATCAACTACTCGGTCGGCAGCGACCGGGGCGGCTCCAACTACGGCTTCCCGACCGGTTCGACGTTCAAGCCGTTCGTGGCGGCGGCCGCCCTGGAGGAGGGCCGCCCGGCGATCCAGGAGTACTCGGCGCCGTACGAGATGGAGTACCCGAGCCCGGTCCAGACGTGCAGCGGCAGTCCGTGGACCAACCAGGAGAAGGCGAAGGTCGAGAACGAGAGCGAGACGGAGAAGGGCCCGTACCGCCTGCGCAAGGCGATGGAGCTGTCGGTCAACACCTACTTCGTGCAGATGATCTCCGACATCGGCCTCTGCCCGGTGGTCAAGATGACCGACGCGCTGCACGTCACCCAGGGCAACGGCGACAAGCTGCCCGAGGTGCCCGCCATCGCGCTCGGTTCCAAGGGCATCTCCCCGCTGACGATGGCGAGCGCGTACGCGGCCTTCGCCTCCCGGGGCATGTACTGCACGCCGATCGCCATCGAGTCGATCACCCAGAAGGCCAACGGCAAGCAGAAGTCGCTCGAGGTCCCGAAGTCGACGTGCTCGCGCGCGATGTCGGAGACCACCGCCGACACCATCAACACCCTGCTCCAGGGCGTGGTCGACTCCGGCACCGGCCAGTCGGCCGGCCTCACCGACCGCGACAACGCCGGTAAGACGGGTACGACGGACGAGCGCAAGAACGCCTGGTTCGTCGGCTACACGCCGACCCTGTCCGGCGCCGTCTGGGTCGGCAGCGCCATGCAGAACGTGAAGATGACCAACATCAGGATCGGCGGCGTCTGGAACGAACTCGTGTACGGCGGCCAGGTCCCGGGCCCCATCTGGAAGGACGCCATGACCGGCGCCCTCGACGGCAAGGACTCCGGGCAGTTCAACCTCGTACCGATCATCGAACCGCCCGTCCAGAGGCCGGACGACGACAACGGAGACGATGACGACAACGGGGACGACCAGGGCAACGACAACGGCGGCAACAGCACGGACGGCGGCAACACGACGCTCCCGACCCCGACCTTCTCCCTCCCCGAGGGCTTCATCCAGGGCAACGACAACGGCGGCAACAACGGGAACAGCACCGGGGGTTTCCCGTAGAGACGCCGCGTAGTACGTGAATGGGGGCGCCCTTCCTGAGAAGGGCGCCCCCATCGACGTACAGGCGCGTTGGTCTCTGTGGCGGCCGGTCAGCCGGCGAGGAGCTTCTTGACGGCGGCGGCGACCCGGCCGCCCTCCGCGAGGCCCGCGACCTTCGGGTTCACGATCTTCATGACCTGGCCCATGGCCCGCGGCCCCTCCGCGCCGGCCGCCTTCGCCTCCTCGACGGCCTGGGCGACGAGCTGGTTCAGCTCGTCGTCGCTGAGCTGCTTGGGCAGGTAGGTGGCGAGGATCTCGCCTTCCGCCCTCTCCCGCTCGGCCGACTCGGTCCGACCGCCCTGCGCGAACGCCTCGGCGGCCTCACGGCGCTTCTTCGCCTCGCGCGTGATCACCTTGGTGACCTCCTCGTCGGAGAGCTCGCGCTTCTCCTTGCCGGAGACCTCCTCCTGGGTGATCGCGGTGAGGGTGAGCCGGAGCGTCGAGGAGCGGAGCTCGTCGCGCTCCTTGATGGCGGCGTTGAGGTCTTCCCTGAGCTTCGACTTGAGCGTGGTCATGCGAACGATTGTCGCAGGTGCGGCGAGCGGACCGCCCGCGGATTTCCACCGCACCTCGCCGCCTGACACGATGGGAGCATGCGCGCGCGATACGGAGTACCCCTGGGAATCACGGCGGTTGCCGCCGCCGGCCTCGCCTACTCGGTCGGATTCGAGGCCCGCTTCTTCCGCCTCCGCCGGGTCACCGTGCCAGTGCTGCCCGCCGGAATGCGCCCGCTCCGCGTCCTCCAGGTCTCCGACATCCACATGGTCGGCGGCCAGTACAAGAAGCAGCGCTGGCTCCGCTCGCTGGCCGGTCTGCGCCCCGACTTCGTGATCAACACGGGCGACAACCTGTCCGACCCGGAGGGCGTGCCGGAGGTGCTGGACGCGCTGGGCCCGCTGATGGAGTTCCCGGGCGCGTACGTCTTCGGCTCGAACGACTACTACGGCCCGACGCCCCGTAACCCCGCCCGGTACCTGGTCGAGAAGATCCAGGGCAAGCACGGCCTCAACGGCAACGCGCCCGCGGTCAACGTGATCCACAACCCGTGGGAGCAGCTGCGCGACGGCTTCGACACGGCGGGCTGGCTGAACCTGACGAACACGCGCGGCACGCTGAAGATCGACGGCATGTCGGTGGAGCTGACGGGCCTGGACGACCCGCACATCAAGCGCGACCGCTACGAGGAGGTGGCCGGCGGCCCGTCGTCGTCGTCGGACATCTCCCTGGCCGTGGTCCACGCCCCCTACCTCCGGGTCCTGGACGCGTTCACGGCGGACGCGTACCCGCTGACCCTGGCGGGCCACACGCACGGCGGCCAGCTGTGCATCCCCTTCTACGGCGCCCTGGTCACCAACTGCGACCTGGACACGGACCGCGTCAAGGGCCTGTCGACGCACACGGCGGAGGGCAGGACGTCGTACCTCCACGTCTCGGCGGGCTGCGGCGCGAACCGCTACACGCCGGCGAGGTTCGCATGCCCCCCGGAGGCGACCCTGCTGACGCTGACGGGCCCGTAACCCACACAGCCCGCCCGAATCGCCCGATTTACGCCCTCGCCCTAGCGTGAGGGCATGACCGCCCCGATACCCAGCGACATACCGGACCTCCCCGCACTCCCCGGCGTACCCGCGGCCCTGCTCCCCTCCCCCGTCCCCGCGACGGCGGTGGTGACCCCGGTACGCCGCCCGGCGACAGCGATCTTCCGCCTGCTGACGGCAGCGACGGCGGCGACGGCCGTCACGATGGAACTCCTCCTGGGCAGCCCCGCGGAGGTCCTGAGCCGCTTCACGATCCAGAGCAGCATCCTGCTGACCCTGGTCATGACGATCTCGGCCCGCCGAGCCTGGACGGCCCGCCGCCCGCTGCCGGCCGGCCTTACGGGCGCCACGCTCCTGTACGCGTTGATCGCTGCCCTGGTCCACCACTTGCTGGTCGCGAACGCATCAAGCCCGTTCGCGGTGCCTTCTCCGTCCACGGGCTGGCACGCCATCACCAACCAGCTGTTGCATACGGCGATCCCGATCGCGGCGCTGGTCAACTGGCTGCTGCTGACCGCCTCGGGCCGGCTGCACCTGCGCCAGGCGGCGCCGTGGCTGCTGTACCCCATGGCGTACTTGGCCTTCTCCCTGGCGAGAGGCGAGCTGCTCCTGCCCGGCACACCGGGCCGCTATCTGTACGGCTTCCTGGACGTGGCCGAGCACGGCTACAAGAGCGTCCTGGCCAACGCACTCCTTCTCGGCCTGGCCTTCTACGCCCTGGCCGTCACCCTCGTAACCCTCGACCACATCCGCCCGAACCCGGTCCACCACCGCACGAAAACCGGATTTCGCCTGGGGCCACCGGTGGGCTAAAGTAAACGACGTCGCCACGACAAGCAGGACAAGCAGCGACATCGGGGTGTAGCGCAGCTTGGCAGCGCGCTTCGTTCGGGACGAAGAGGTCGTGGGTTCAAATCCCGCCACCCCGACAGCTAAGCAGCAGGTCAGGGCCACCTACTGAAGTAGTAGGTGGCCCTGATTTTGTGCTGCGTGACCAACTGCGTGACTACCACTTCGGACCGGCGCCGAAGATGCCGTCCATGGCGGTCGCACCGGACTGGATCACCGGGCGAATCTGCTTCCGGTAGACCTCTTCCGCGACGGCCGTACTGGAGTGACCGACCAGACGGGAGATCTCCTCCAGTAGCAGGCCGTTGTCAGACAGGATCGACACGAAGCTCTGCCGAAACTCCCGGGGCGTCCACTCCTGCGGGTCGGTCCCTTCGGCGATGGATACCCATACCTGCCGCCCGACGACATGGCCCCAGGGAGCAGCGCTATCGCGCGTAGCCCGCGCGATCCGCTCGTGTCGCGTCAGTTCTCATAGTGGTAGCGGCACTGCGCGATCAGGACGCCGTCCTCGGTGGCCTTGTAGATCAGCCGGTGCTCGTCGTTGATGCGGCGCGACCAGTAGCCCTGGAATCCGTGCTTGAGCGGTTCCGGTTTCCCGATCCCCTCGTTGCCGTTCCGGGCAATGTCCGCAATGAGCGTATTGATGCGCTTCAGGATCTTGCGGTCCTGAAGCTGCCACCAGAGGTAGTCCTCCCAGGCGCGGGAGGAGAAGGTGATCTTCATTCGCGGCCCGCGTCAGTCGGTCGTCAGCTCGCGTACGGTCCCGCCGCCGTTTTCCAGCTCGTCGATGGATGCGAGCAGGCGCCGGGCATTCGAAGGGCTGCGCAACAGGTACGCCGTCTCCTTCAAGGACTCATAGTCCTCAAGGGAGACGATGACGACCGGTTCATGTCCGGCCCGGGTGATGACGACCTCTTCACGGTCGTCAGTAACGGCATTGAGCACCTCGGCGTACCGCGCGCGAGACTCGGAATACGTCATGGTCTTCACGATCACCCCTCCTTCACCAACGTACAAGAAATTGTACGTCGACCTCGGCAGTGCGGCAAGCACCTGAACGACGGCTGCGACCGAGCAACCTCCCGCGCGCAGGTTCCGCGGCGGGTGAAACATGGCAGGCAGCATCGTGGACCATGCACCGCACGTCGGCGATCCCTACGGTGGCCACCGGCGAGCGCGAGACGATGCCTGAATGCGGACTTGCCAGGCTCTCCTCAAGGGAGCATAGATTGGCTCCAGTTGATCGTCAGGGGGAGCTGTGGCAGGGCGGGACCTTCGAACGTTGTTCAGCTCGAACGACCGGAGCATCGCCGCCAGTGAGGCGTTCACGAACCGGCAGGCACAGTGGCAGGCCGTAACGGCCGGCCTTGCCGAGCACCTACGGCACGTGACCCGTGCGGACTTCGACGTGGAAGACCTGGAAGCCCCCCGCCACAACATCCTCGTCTTCCACGGCGTGGGAGGGATCGGCAAGTCCACGCTCTCCCGCAAGATCGAGGCATCGCTCACCCGCAGCGAGCACCGCCCCGCGCAATGGGAATCGCCGTCCCACCCCGAGAAGCGGACGCTGCCGGTCCGTATCGATCTCGCGCGCGCTGCGGGCATGGACTTCGAACGCGTCGTCCTCACCATCCGTCTTGCCGTCGCCGCGCTCGGTCGGCCGATGCCCGCCTTCGACCTTGCCCTGCGCCGCTACTGGGAGCACAACCACCCGGGCGAACCAATCGAGGACTACCTGCGCCGGGGCGGACTGTTGAGCCGCTTCAGCGCCGCTGCCGCCCTGCCCCAGCAGATGCAGTCCGCCCTCAGCGACGTCGCCCAGGCCCTGTTCCTGCCCGGCACCGTCGGGAGCGCGCTCGGGCACGGGGCCGGAGCGCTCATCAAGGCGTTACGCGAGCGGCGCCAGTCCGTACGCGCCCTCGCCGGCTGCTCCCGCCTGGCCGACCTCCTGGAGGCCGAGCCCGACCTGGAAGCCCTCAGCTTCTACCCGCACCTCCTCGCCTGGGACCTGGCTCAAATCCCGGCCGACAAGAGCGCGCTACCCGTGATCCTGCTGGACACCTTCGAGGACACCGGCGACCGCACGCACCGCGACTTCGAGCGTCTGCTCCAACGCATCGTGTGGTTGATGCCCAACGCGTTCTTCGTCGTCACCGGACGCAACCGCCTCCAATGGGCGGAGACGAGCCTGGAGGGGCAGCTCGACTGGACCGGGCCGCAGGCGTGGCCCGGTCTCGCAGCAGCCGACACGGCAACTGTGCAGCAAGCTGTATCGGGCCGTCAGGTCCTGATCGGCGGCTTCTCTCCCGAAGACTGCGAGGACTACCTGGTCCGCAGGCTGAGCCGCGACGGGCAGCCGCTGATCGACGAACCGGTCCGCCGGATCATCGCCGAGCGCTCCCACGGGTTGCCTCTGTACCTGGACCTGTCGGTCATGCGCTACCTGGAACTCCGACGCGGCGGCAGACAGCCGCAGGTCACCGACTTCGACCACGACTTCCCCGCCCTGATCGCCCGTACCCTCAGCGACCTGACCGCCGATGAGCGCCACGTGCTCCGCGCGGTCAGCCTGCTCAGCGCGTTCTCTGTACCCCTGGCCACCCAAGCCGCCGGCATGGACCACGACGCGCCCGCCCTACGGCTGACCGAGCGCCCCTTCATCCGGGAGGAGTTCTCTTCCGGTGTGTGGCCCTTCCATGTCCACGACCTGATCCGCGCCGCCATTCGCAACGCGGACGACGGCAGTGACGACCGCTGGTCGGAGCAGGACTGGCAGCGCACGGCCCAACGAGCCTTCCACGCTCTGGAATCACAGTGGCGCCAGGACCTGCGACACGATCGAGCTGTCCTCGTCGGCTGTCTCCAGCAAGGACTGCTCCTCGCACGGGACTTCCGTCTCGGTCTCGACTGGCTCGCCGATGCCGCATTCCAGTACGTAGGGGACTCCGTCTGGGAACCGCTGGCGCTTCCCGCCGCCGATGCCACGTCGTCAGGTGGCCTGCAGACTGCTGCGGATGCCCTGGTGGAAACGCTGAGCGCCGTCGCCCGGCGCCAGCACGAGCACCGTGAACGCACGGCCAGTCGGCTCTCGGCCGTCCTCGCCTCGGAGCAGCTCCCCGATGACCTCGTCGAACTCGCCACGTATTACCTGGCGAAGGCCCAGCGAGACCTCGGTCTGACCGATGATTCGCGTCGCGGGATGCAGCGCGTCGCCTCCGCCGACGGTCGGCTCGCTTCCGCGGCTCGGCGCGGCCTGGCACACCTGAGCCGACTGTCCGGAGACTTCCCGACCGCGGTCGAAGCCGCGGGGAGGCTGGGCTGGGAGGGGCGGCACCATCGGGTACTGGGAGACGTGTGGTGGGTGCAGGGCGACATGGAGCGGGCGACAGCCGCCTACCTGGCAGGCCGGAGCGAAGCCGAGGAGCACGGTGTGGTCGGCGAGACCGCCATGGTGCAGGCGCATCTCGCCTTCGCCGTCTCCTTCTCCGATCCGCTTCGGGCCGATGACGAACTCGATCTGGCGGAACGGCTGTTGTCCCACCTCAGCCTGCGCTCCAGCGAAATGACCGCCCGCATCGCCGTGCTCGTACGCGATGCCGGGTTCGCCGCCGACCTGCCCGGCCGGGCGGCCGTGCTGCTCGCCGAAATCGGCGTCTCCGGCATTTCCTACGCGGCGGCGAAACTGCAACTGGCCCTGTGCTTCCACCACGCCGTCCTCGACGCCCAGGACGACCTTGCCACCGCGATCACCCGCCTTCGCGAACTCACGCGGAGCGGCGACTACGCCTACTACGTCGACATCGCCCACTTCATGGCTGGCCTTCCGCTTCCCGAACACACCGCGCGAGCACGGTGGATCGACGGAGAACAACAGACCCGCGAACGATGGCGCCACCTGGTTATGACACGTCGCAATCACCGCGCCACGACTCCTTAGGCTTTCCGCACATGCGCAGATCGCTGGTCAGCGAGGCGCGACTACGATCGCCGGTCATGGACTGGCTGGAGCGCACCGCAATGCTGAGGCAGTGGAGCAGAAGTGGGACCCGCGCTCCGCACAAGCCGTTGCTGTTGCTGTATGCCCTCGGTCGGTTCCAGCAGGATGCCACCGGCGAACTGCGGTACAGCGCGGTGGAGGAGGATCTGCAGCGGCTGCTGACCGAGTACGGTCCGCCGAACAGGACGACTCCGGCCTACCCGTTCCACCATCTGGTGAGCGACGGCGTGTGGGAGGTGCGCACCGATCGCGGACCGGGCAGCCCCGGCAGCGGGGTGCGGGAGTTGCGGGCCGCGGGGGCCACGGGGCGGCTGGCGCCGGAACTGCGGGCGGAGCTGCGGCGTGAACCGGCGCTGCTCGGCCGGATGGCGCGGGTCCTGCTCGACCTGCACTTCCCGCCTTCGCTCCACGGCGACCTGTGCGAGGCCGTCGGTCTGGAGCTGGAGCCGACGGAGATCGGACAGCTCTCGCCCGTGCGGAGGCGGCGGGATCCGCGGATGCGGGAGAGGGTCCTGACGGCCTACGAGTACCGGTGCGCCTTCTGCGGCTACGACGGCAGGATCGGCGCGGTGCCGGTCGGGCTGGAGGCCGCGCACGTGCGCTGGTGGGCATTCGACGGCCCTGACGACGTCGAAAACGGACTGTGCCTGTGCTCGCTGCACCACAAGCTCTTCGACATGGGCGTCCTCGGCATCGGTGACGGTCACCGCATCCTGGTCTCGCAGCGCTTCGTCGGCCACAGCCCCACCGCCCGCGAACACGTCATAGCGCTCGCCGACCGCCCGCTCATCGGACCTCAACCGGGTGCCCACCCCGTCGCGGCGATCCACCGCTCCTGGCACACCAGCCAGGTCTTCCACGGCAGCCCACGCCCCGCCACGGCCGCCTGACCGTCGAATCGTCGACCGCGCCCACTGGTAAGGAGCGCAATACCAAGAGTATGGTCTCTTGTATGGCGACGAAGAAGGTAACCGTGACGATTCCCGAGGATCTCCTGGACGAGATCCGCGCGGACGCGGCCGAGCGGGGCCTGTCGGCGTACGTCGCCGAGGCGCTGCGCTTCAAGCGCGACCGGGACCGACTCCGGGAGCTGGTCGACTGGCTGCAGGAAGAACACGGACCCGTCACTGACGACGAGCATGCGGCTGCGCTCGACGAGCTGGAGGAACTCGACGTCGCTCATGAGCGACGTCGAGCCGCCGGAAAGAACAACGCCGGAGAGGCTGCGTGAAGAAGCGAGCCGGTGAGCATCGACAGCGGCCGCTCCGTATCTTCGTACTGGACTGTGAAGCCCTCTCCCTCGCGGTGCGCGGTGATCGGAAGATGATCGCCTGGCTCGACCTCGCGGCACGCGGGGAGGCCGAGGTGGTGACGTCGCCTATGACACTGGTCGAGGCGTACGACGGCAGAACCACCGAACAGCGCTGGGACTGGGTACTGTCCCGACTCCAGGTCACCGACATCGGCAAGGACGAGGCCCGCCAGGCCCGCCGCCTCCTGGCCGACGCCAAGTTGCACGGCCACAAGTACGCGATCGACGCCGTGCTCGCCGTCATTGCGCGACAGCAGAAGGGCCAGGTCACCGTCTTCACCTCGGACGTCGACGACCTGGAGAGGCTGGTCCCGGACACGATCGTCGTCAAGAAGATGTGACCCGACCAGCGCTCCTGCGGCACCCGCTCCATCGCAGCCAGAACACGAGGGCGACCGTGCACGACGCGTCCGATGCCTGCGGGTGCCCCCACTCCTCCATGCGCCGGGCGGCGAGGCGTCGGGCGAGTTGTGCACCTCGCGGTGAGGAGACGAACTGCTCTGCGAACGATGGGAGTTCGGGGGTTTCACCGACGAGCTCGACGGTCTCCGCAAGGAGCGCGGCGCTCCGCCGTGGCTCGTGTCCCGGGGTGGTCGTTCCTGTCGGCACGGCTTGTCCGTCCTTGTCTGTCGAGTTGAGTCGTCCCGTGGCGTACGCGAGTCGTCACGTTCTGTGCTCAAGAGTCGTCCGATCGCCCTACGCTCGACAGGTGACACAGCCTTACTTTTCATCCCGTAAGGAACGGAAGTGACGCTTTGGCCAACGGAATTGACCCCAAGCGAGGAGCAGTTGGAAGAGCGGGTCTCCCTCCGGATGGGGCGACAGGAGCGGCTCTGCACGCCCGATCGGCCCGAGCTGTGGGCGGTCCTCGACGAGGCGGTGCTCAGGCGGCCCGTCGGAGGCCAGGTGGTGATGTGCGAGCAGTTGGCGCGGCTGCTGGGGACCACTGCGGAACCCCACATCACCGTGCAGGTACTGCCGTTCGACCAGGGTGAGCACGATGTGCTCACTGGACATGATCCGATCCGTGATGGAGGACAACCACCGTGGAGCGAAGGTCCCTTCCCGAACTGAACGGCGCCGTCTGGCGCAGGAGCAGCTACAGCAATCAGGAGGGGGGCGACTGCGTGGAGGTGGCCGACGAGTTCCGGGCCGTCGTCCCGGTCCGTGACAGCAAGGTCCCGCAGGGTTCGGCGCTGTGCTTCGATGCCGCCTCCTGGGCCGCCTTCATAGGCGAGTTGAAGGCCTGACACCACCGTCCCCGAGGCGGCCGAGCCCCGGCCGCCGTCCGTCGTGCGGGCTCACCGGGCCCTTGTCCGCGAGGGTCCGGCGGGCCACTGACCTCCCCAAAGAACCGGGGGAAAGAACTACCCACCCACCCTCCCTCCCCGGCCGCGCAGCCCGCGTCACCCGTACGAGTGACCGGCTTGCAGGGGCGGGATACGGGCGGTTACGTTCGCCGAAACAACCGCAAACAGAAACGGCCCTCGACCGGGATTGCAGTCCCGGCACGAGGGCCTGACCGATCAGGAAGAAGCACCTTCCCAATGGCTGAGCCGCAGTCTAACGCGCGCCTGCGCGCCGACGCCGGAGCTCCGACCTCCGGCGTGATCCACGTACGCACCCGTCTCACGGCCGACTTCACGGTGATCTCCAACACCCTCGCCCAGCGGCGTGGGAGCGCGGTCACCGTCGGCGTGGCGGCGTACATCCTCTCCCTGCCGGACGGCTTCCCCGTGAGCATCGCCGCCCTGTGCGAGCACTTCACCGAGGGCGAGATCCTCATCTCGCGGGCGCTGAGAGAACTCGAAGAGGCCGGTTACCTGGAGCGCCGCCGCGAGCGACTGTCCACCGGGCAGATCTGCACCCGGACGTACTTCTACGACATCCCAGGCGGCGATCCCGACCGGGATCGGGATCGGGATCCCGACGAGCCTCCCGAGCCGCCCAAGCCCCGCCGATCCCGGAAGCAGCCCGCCGACGCTGCGGTCGCCCCCGCGTCCGCGCCCGCGGAGGAAACGGTGGCCGCGCCCGTACAGACCGAGGCTGAGGTCGAGGCAGAGGCACCGATCCCGCTCGCCGACGCCGACCCGCAGGCCATCGCCGTACTCGCCGCCCTGCGCCGGGTCGACCCCCGCCTTGTCCTGTCCGCGCAGGAAGCCGCCCGCCTCGCCCCAGCCGTCACCCGGTGGCTCGACGCAGGCCTCCTGCCCACCCACATCACGGACCACCTCACCGCACGGCTCCCGGAACATTTCCTGACCCGCCCGGCCGGCATCCTCGCCTACCGGCTCAAGGAGACTCCCCTTGCCCTGCCCGCACCGGCCAGCAGCACAGAGCCTTCCGTACGTCCGGCGGTTGTGCCCATGCGGAACTGCGACGGCTGCGACCGGGGATTCCGCACGGCGGAACCGGGCCGTTGCCGGGACTGTCGATCCGGGAACCGTCTCCGTGCGGCCGGCTGAGCCAGTGGCTGGGTATGCGGTCCACCCGCAGGTGGGAGCCTTGATATGCGACGATGCGAAACTCAGCGCCAAGAGGAGGTGGAGCATGGTCGACAGGTTCCAGGACGGGCTTCTGACGCCCACCGAAACGGCCTCCTACCTTGAGATCCCGCAGTCGACTCTCACGTCGTGGCTGAGGGGCAAGGCCGCCGGAGCACCATTGGTCCACCAGGTCGAGCCGGTACGCAAGGGGCAGCCTTCGGTGCCGTTCATCGCGGTGGCCGAGGCGCATGTTCTTCGTTCTCTGCGCTCGCTGGGGCTCCGCATGAGCGAGATCAGGGAGGCAGCTGCCGCTGTCCGGGACGCCTTCGACACCCCCTACGGCCTCGTGTCCAAGCGGATCGCGACGGACGGCGTGGACATCTTCATCGAGCACGGTTGGGGAGATCTCCGCAGAGCCCGCGACGGTCAGGTCCCCATCCAGGAAGTGGTCTCCGACTATCTCCGCTACCTCACCTGGGAGCCGGGCGAAGACTTCCCCTCCAGCCTGCGACTGAGGCAGTACCCGGACTCCGTCCCCGTTGTGATCGATCCGAGATTCGGCCACGGTCTCCCCGTGGTGGCCGCCAACCGCGTCGCGGTCAACGCCATCACCGACCTGTGGGAGGCCGGGGAGAGTGTCGAGGACATCGCGTACGACTACGACATGACGCCCGAGCAGGTCGACGCGTTGTGCCGGGCAGTGGTGCGCCTTGTCGCCTGAGTTCTTCCTCGACCGGAATCTCGGTCGTCGGGTCGCCGAGGGGCTGAGAACCTGCGGGTGGACTGTTCATCGCATCGGGGACGTCTTCCCGGACGATGGGCAGGACGTTCCTGACGAGGAGTGGATCACTCACGGTCTCGACCGGTCCTGGGTCCCGCTGTCGAAGGATGGGCGGATCAAGACCCGGGACTTGGAGATCCGGCCTGTCCTGGACCGCGAGGCGGTGCTGTTCTACCTGGACAACCAGCAGCTTCGCAGCGCCGAGATGGTGGAGCGGCTCGTCGCACGCTGTGATGCGATCCACCGGGCCGTCGAGAATGGCGGTCCCGCGGCGTACGCCGTGCGGCACGACCGTATTGAGCGCACTTGGCCCTGACGCCCGTGGGCGACTGCTCGCGGGCATGCGGACTGGCTGTGGCCCGGTGATCAGTGCCCGTCCGGCGTGCCGCTGCCCGCCACTTCGCTCCGGGCGCCCACAGGGCGGCCCCGCCAACACCGTCCCTGATCCCACCCCAGAACCCGAACCCGACCCCGGTACACCGTGCTCTGGAGCGTTCGCGAACTGCTGATGGGCCCTGGCTCGCGCAGAACGCCGACGGGAAGTCCAAGCGCACGTCGTCGCAGGAGCACTAACGCCCTGCGGTCGGCCGCTCCACCGGTCGACTCACGCCCGTCAGTTCCTCCGACATCGTCCACAACCGTCGGGCCACCTCCGCGTCGCTCGCCGCCGCCGACCGCCCGACCAGCGTCGGTCCGCCCCGCAGCTCGCCCCGTCCATCGGGCCCGACGTAGCTCGCCCCGGGCAGGTCCTGTGTCGCGGCGTACAGCGTCGGCAGGGCGCCGGCCCTGTCGTCCTGGGCGAAGAACCTGTTGCCGACCTTCATGAACGCCCGCATCACCGGACTCGCGGCATGGCTCTGCAGGTTGGTCGCCGCATAGCCGGGGTGGGCGGCGAGGGCGCGGACCGGGGAGCCGGACTCCGTCAGGCGGCGCTGGAGTTCCAGCGTGAAGAGGAGGTTCGCCAGCTTCGACTGGGCGTACGCGCGCCGCGGGTCGTAGCCGGACGTCCAGTTCGGGTCCTCGAAGCGGATCCGTCCGTCGGCCCAGCGGTGGGCGAAGGAGGACACCGTCACCACCCGGTCGGTGATGTGCGGCAGGAGCAGGTTCGTCAGCGCGAAGTGGCCCAGGTGGTTGGTGCCGAACTGCATCTCGAAGCCGTCCGCCGTCTGCTGCTTCGGCAGCATCATCACGCCGGCGTTGTTGATCAGCAGGTCCAGCGGTCGGGCCTCCCAGGCGTCCGCGAACTCCCGTACCGAGGACAGGTCCGCGAGGTCCAGGCGCCGTACCTCCGTGCTGCCGTTGACCGTCGCCGCTGCTGCCCGGCCGCGCTCCTGGTCCCGTACGGCGAAGACCACGTGTGCGCCGGCGCGGGCCAGCGCGTCGGCCGCGGTGAGGCCGATGCCGCTGTTGGCGCCGGTGACGACGACCGTGCGGCCGGTGAGATCGGGGAGGTGGGGCGCGCCCCATGCCTTGTTCTTCGTCTTCTCAGCCATGAGTCGAATGTAGGCGTCGCCAACAATGCTGTCAATGACAACAATGATGGCAACGACAACTATGCTGGCGATGCCTACATGGAGCTACGATGTCCCACATGCCTCAGAGCCGCCCCTACCATCACGGAGACCTGCGCGCCGCCCTGCTCGCAGCCGCAGAACACACCCTGCGTGAGAGGGGGGTTGGCTCCCTGTCACTCCGCGAGCTCGCCCGCGAAGTCGGTGTGAGCCACGCCGCGCCCGGACGGCACTTCAAGGACAAGCAGGCCCTGCTCAACGACCTGGCGCTGGCCGGGTACGAGCGGCTGGGCCTGGCCCTGGACGCCGCCGATGACCCGGCACTCACGATCGAACCCCGGCTCACCGCCCTCTCCCGGGCCTACCTCGGCTTCGCCGTCGACAACACCGAGCTGCTGGAGCTGATGTACGCCCGCAAGCACGACCCCGACGCCTCGGAACAGATGGCCGCCGCCTTCGAGCGGACGGTGGGCAGCCTCGTCCAGGTCGTCGCGGACGCCCAGAAACGCGGCGAGATCATCGCGGGCGACCCCGAGGAGCTGAACCTCGTCACCGGCGCCACCCTCCACGGCATGGCCGCCCTCATCTCCGGCGGCGTGCTGACCTCGGAGGCGGCCCTGGCCGGCGTGGACAACCTGGTCCACCACCTGCTCCACGGCCTGAAGCCCCGCTGACGCCTCACGTTTTTCCCACCCGGGAGTCGGCGACTGCCGAGGCGAAGCTCGCACGTCAGCAGAACGCACCCCACGGACGGCTGACGAGCCGAAACCGTCAACCCCAAAGGGCTGGCTGATGAAGTGTTTTCAGGACACGGGGGGTGCTGGCCCATAGGATCCATGCCGCCGCGTAACGCGCCGGGGCCGGAGGAACCAGTGCCCAGGCCCCGTGTCGTTTTCACTCCTATCGTGGAGCAATCACAGCAACGCTCGGCGCCGAGGCAGACAGGCAGGACATGAGGAAACCGCAGATCGACTACGCGGCGGTCTTCCGGGCCCTGCCCGGCATGGTGGCCCTGCTCACCCCTGACCTGGTGTACGCCGACGCCAACGACGACTTCGTGCGGCTCACCGGGCGGAGCCGTGAGGAGCTGGTGGGGCGGTACATCTTCGACGTCTTTCCCGAGAACCCCAATGATCCGGCCGCCGCCGGCATGCGGGAGACCGAGGCGTCGATGCTCCGTACGGTGGCCACCGGCGAGCGCGACACGATGGCGCTGCTCCGCTACGACATCGAGGACCCCGACCGGCCCGGCCACTGGCAGGAGCACTTCTGGAGTCCGGTCAACGCGCCGGTCCTCGGCCTCGACGGGCAGGTCGAACTGATCGCGCACCGGGTGGAGGAGGTCACCGAACTCATCCGCGCCTTCGGTGGCCCGGGCGGTGACAGCCGGGACCGTGCGCTGGAGGCCGAGCTGTACACCCGTGCCCGCGAGCTCCAGGAGGTCAACGAGCGGCTGCGCGCGGCTCATGCCCGTGAGCGTGAGGTCGCGCTTGCCCTGCAGGCGGCGATGCTGCCCCCGCCGGGGCCGACCGGGGCGCACGACGCCGCCGTGCGGTACCAGCCCGCCGTCGGCACGCTGAACGTGTGCGGCGACTGGTACGACCTGGTCGATCTGCCCGGCGGGGGCCTCGCGGTCGCCGTCGGCGACGTCGTCGGGCACGGGCTGGCCGCCGCCTGTGCCATGGGGCAGTTGCGCAGTGCCCTGAGCGGGGCCACCCGTGTCGCGGGCGGGCCCGCCCAGGCACTGGAGGCCCTCGACCTGTACGCCCGTTCCGTCGAGGGCGCCGAGTCGACCACCGTCGTGACGACCTTCATCGACTGGGACAGCCACACCGTCACCTACAGCTGCGCCGGCCATCCTCCGCCTGCCCTCGTGCACGCCGACGGCACCGTCGCCTTTCTCGACCAGGCCACCGACCCGCCGCTCGGCGCCCGGCCCGAGCGTCAGCCTCGTCCTCAGGCCCGTACGCCCTTCGCCGAAGGTGCCGTCCTGGTGCTGTACACCGACGGTCTCATCGAACGCCGCGACGAGGACATCGACGCCGGCCTGGCCCGCCTCGCCGACTCCCTCGCCCACCACCGGCACGCGGCTCCCGAGGCCCTCGCCGACGCACTCCTGGCCGACCTCCTGCCGTCCACCGGCACCACCGACGACACCGCCCTGATCGTCCTGCGTCTGTGAACCGGTCCGGTGGGTGAGTGACAGCCCCCGGCGGGGTCAGCTCCCCGTCAGCTCCCCGATCGAGTGAACATCCCGGCCCTCGACAACCGCACCCTTCCCCCGGACGTCGTACAGCAGCAATCGGCCGTCGAATCCCGGGGGAAGACATGAACCAGCAGCAGCCCAACCAGCACCCTCTGCAGCAGCCGCCGAAGAAGCGTGGCGTCGGCAAGATCGTGGGCATCGGTTGCGCCGGTGTCTTCGGGCTCTTCGTCCTGATCGGCGCTCTCGGCGCGGCCGTCAGTGGCGGCAGCGACGGCAGCGGTGGGGGCAACGGCGGCGGCAAGGTCGGCGCCGCGCAGGAGGCCCGCGGTACCTCCAGCGACTCCAAGCCGGAGGTCGAAGCGCAGGTGCCCGTCACACTCTCCGCCGAGAAGGCCGCCTTCGTGAAGAGCCTTCTCGCCGATGGCACCGAACACACCAGCGTGCTCGTCACCGTCGCGAACAGCGGTGATCAGGAGGTCGACGTGAATCCGCTCTACTTCGCCATCACCGACACCAACGGCACCAAGCACGCCGCCGAGTTGGCCGCCGACGAGAACCAGATCGACACCGTGAAGCTGGCTCCCGGCGAGAACATCTCCGGCAGCGTCACCGGCAAGGGCAGTTTCACCCCGAAGCACGTGACCTTCACCGACGGGTTCCTCGGCGACCCGATCCGCGCCGACGTCTCCTGACCCGCTTGGAGGGACCTGACCCGTCTGGAGGGAGAGGAGCGCAGCCGTCGCGTTGACATGGATCCTCGCCGGACGTTCACTGGCAGCACGGCGCGGCGCCGGGCGGAAGGGGGCCGCTCCGGATCACCCACCAAGGCTTTCGCCTCACCGTGCTCGGCAGGGTCACCGCGGGCAGGTGACCGCAGCGTCGATGCAGGACCGACCGGGTCTCCGAGAGCCTGGAACAGGCCGTCGGGAAGACCGAGGACGCCTTCGGGCGCAACGGAAGCGGCACCTACAGATGTACGACCAGACACGCGCCCAGCAGTCTTCCGACCAGCCTCCCGGCCGCTCCCAGCGCCGGACCAGCGGGCCTGAGCCGCTGCTCGGGGCGAACGAGCGGGACGAGATCGTGCGGCGGCTCGGGCGAGCCATCAACCACTTCGCGGACACCCCGCGTGAGGCGTTGGAGGAGGCCGAGGGTGCCTACGACGACGCCGTCGCCCAGCTGGTGAACGCCCTCGCGGAGCGGCGTCGTCTTCTCCACGAGGGCTGGCAGGGGCACGATCCCGAGACGCAGTCCGACGAACTCCGGCTCTCGCTGAGGCAGTACCGGGAGATCACCCAGCGGCTGCTCCACCTCTAGGACCTGCGCAGGGCGCCTACGCAGGTCCTTGACTACCCTTGCCTTTAAGTTCCCTTTGCGCGGTTATGTCGCACAAAAGTTCTAAGGAACGGGACATGGGTACCGATGCCGGCCTGCCAGCCGTAAAGCGAAGGTCTCTCGCCAGATCCAGAGCTCTCGCCGTCACTGTCGCCGTTGCCGTTGGTCTCGGGCTCGTCGGGGCCTGTGGGGGCGGGGGCAGCGGTAGTGGCGACGGCGGCGGTGGTGGTGATCGGATCACCGTCGGGGTTCTGCTTCCCGGCGGCGGGGCATCGCGGTTCGGGCAGTTCGACAAGCCCCTTATCGAGGAGAGGCTCAAGGAGCTTTGTCCTGACTGTCCTGCCGCCAATGTCGCCGCCACCCCCGATCCCCAGGTTCAGCAGCAGCAGTTCGAGGCCATGATCACCCGGGGTGTCGATGTGGTCATCCTCGCCGCCGTCGATCCCCAGCTGATGCGTCCGTCCGTCGAGTCCGCCCATCGGGCCGGGATTCCCGTCGTCGCCTACGACCGGCTCGCGCAGGGGCCGATCTCCGGGTACGTCACCTTCGACGGGGAGGAGGTCGGGCGGCTTCAGGCGGAGGCTCTGCTGACCGCCATGGCGGCCGACGGCGGTGACGGGCGGCGGATCGTCATGATGAACGGGGCCACCACCGACCCCAACGCCGGGTGGTACAAGGACGGCGCGCTCAAGGTCCTCAAAGGCAAGGTGACCATCGGGAAGTCCTACGACACCGTCGGATGGCGGGCCGAGAACGCCTACGTCAACATGACCGGCGCCATCGCCGCACTCGGCGGCGAGAACATCGACGGCGTCCTCTCCGCCAACGAC
Source organism: Streptomyces sp. GQFP (assembly GCF_021545335.1). Taxonomy (GTDB): domain Bacteria; phylum Actinomycetota; class Actinomycetes; order Streptomycetales; family Streptomycetaceae; genus Streptomyces. Next base: position 4,536,712 of record NZ_CP089312.1, read on the forward strand.
ACCATGGCCGGTGCCGTCGTCTCCGCCCTGAATGCCGCCAAGGTCCGGCCGCTGCCGCCCATCACCGGGCAGGACGCCGACCTGCTGGCCGTACGGCGGATCGTCAAGGGCGATCAGTACATGACCATCTACAAGCCCTTCAAGCGCGCGACCGACGCCACCGTCCAGATGGCCGTCACCCTCGGGCGCGGTGAGGAGGTCGGGGCCATCGCCACCGGCACCGTCGACAGTCCGACGACCAAGGACGTGCCCGCGGTGCTGCTGCCGTCCGTCTCGGTGACTGTCGGCAATATCGGGGAGACGCTGGTCAAGGACGGTATGTACACCGTCGACCAGATTTGTACGCCTGCTCTCCGGTCCGCCTGCGATCGGGCCGGTCTCACCTGACACACATCCCCACAGCGCCGACGGGAAGGAGGTGGCTCGTGCCCGGTCAGCCTCTGCTGGCGTTGCGCGGTGTCTCCAAACGGTTCGCCGCCGTACAGGCGCTGGTCGACATCGAGCTGGAGGTCAGGGCCGGGGAGGTGGTCGCCCTCGTCGGGGACAACGCCGCCGGCAAGTCCACCCTGGTGAAGGTGATCTCCGGGGTCGGGCCTCCCGACAAAGGGGTTATCGAGTGGGAGGGGAGTCCTGTGCAGATCAAGCATCCCCAGGACGCCCGCCTCCTCGGGATCGCCACCGTCTATCAGGACCTCGCCATGTGCGAGAACCTCGACGTCGTCGCCAATCTCTTCCTCGGGCGGGAGATCCACCGCTTCGGGGTTCTCGACGAGGTCGAGATGGAGCGGCGTACCCGCGAGCTGCTGCACACCCTCTCCATCCGGATCCCCGATGTGCGCGTGCCGCTCGCCAGTCTCTCCGGCGGACAGCGGCAGGTCGTCGCGATCACCCGGTCCTTCCTCGGCTCGCCCCGGCTGCTGCTGCTCGACGAACCCACCGCCTCCCTGGGCATCCAGCAGACCAACCAGCTCCTCGACCTGATCGAGGAGCTGCGCGACCAGGGGCTCGGGGTGCTGCTCATCAGCCACAACATGAGTGACATCAAGGCCGTCGCCGACCGGGTCGCCGTGCTGCGCCTCGGCCGTAACAACGGTCTCTTCGACGTGAACACGACCTCCCAGGAGCAGATCATCTCCTCCATCACCGGCGCGGCCGACCATGCCGTCGCCCACCGGCCGCGCCCGGAAGAGGTGTGGCCGTGAAGACCAGTGTCAGCGTGGCCGTGAAGGGGCGGGTCTCGGTGTACGTCGGTGCCGTGCGTCGGAGGGTTCGTGAAGGGGGCCTCGGGCCCGCGCCCGTGCTGCTCGCCCTCGCCGTCACCTGGGTGGTCTTCCAGAGTCTCAACGACAAGTTCCTCTCGCCACGCAATCTGTCCGTCCTCAGCGTCGACATCGTCGGGACCGGCATGGTCGCCGTGGGCATCGTGTTCGTGCTGCTGATCGGCGAGATCGATCTGTCCGTCGGGTCGCTCGCCGGGCTGGCGGGCGCGGTGTTCGCCGCGCTGAACGTCAACCTCGGTATGACGGAATGGCTCGCCGTGCTCATCGCCGTCATCTGCGGTACGGCCATCGGGGCGCTCCACGGCTTCCTGTTCGCCAAGTTCGGCGTACCCGCGTTCGTCGTCACCCTCGCCGGGCTGCTGGCCTGGAGCGGGCTGATGATCTACCTGCTCGGGCCCGACAGCTCCATCCACTTCAGCGAGGACGGGCTGGTCGCCACCCTGACCAGCCGCTACTACAGCGCCCCCGGCTTCACCTACGGTCTCGCGGCGGTCTGTACGGCCGCCTATCTGTTCTTCTCCCTGCGCGAACGCGGGCGTCGCGCCGGCGCCGGGATGCCGTGCCGGCCGGTGGGCGAGATCTGGGTACGTACCGTGCTGCTGGCGGTCGTCGCGTTCACGACCGTCGCCGTGCTCGGGAACTTCGAGGGGCTGCCGCTGGCGCTGCTGATCTTCCTCGGGTTCATCGTCGCCTCTGACCTGCTGCTGCGCCGTACGCCCTATGGACGGCAGGTGCTCGCGCTGGGCGGCGGGGTGGAGGCGGCCCGGCGGGCGGGCGTCGATGTGACGCGCGTACGGGTCTCGGTGTTCATGGTGGCGGGGACGTTGGCGTCGGTCGGCGGGCTGTTCGTCGCGTCGCGGTTCACCTCGGCGAGCCAGGTCTCGGGGTCCGGCATGCTGCTGATCAACGCGGTCGCCGCCGCCGTCATCGGCGGGACCAGTCTGTTCGGGGGGCGCGGCTCGACCTGGTCGGCGCTGCTGGGGGTGCTCATCATCCAGTCGATCGCGTCGGGCATGGCGCTGCTGGGTGTGCAGACCGCGCTTCAGTTCATGATCACCGGTGGAGTGCTGATCACCGCTGTCATCTTCGACTCCCTGGCTCGCCGGACGGCTGCCTCGCGGGTACGGGCCTGAGGGCGGGGAACAGCGCGCTTACGGTTCCTCTCCCCACGCCAGCGCGTGCGGGCCGAACCTGTTCTCGTTCTCGTACGCCGCCATCCGGGCGTTCCTCGCGTCGGCCTCCGGACCGTCCGGCAGGTGGTAGACCTCGCCCGCGCTCGCCGAACCTGCCTGCACCCGGGTGGCGGTGGTCAGCCGTCGGTGTACGTACCGGGTCAGGGCGTCCGGGATGTCCGCCGGTGTCGCGCCCGCGAGGCAGTCGCCCAGTACCGCCGCGTCCATGATCGCCTGGGCCGCGCCCTGGGCCTGGAACGGGACCATCGCGTGGGCGCTGTCGCCGAGGAGGGTCACCCTGCCGAGGTGCCAGCGGGTGAGGGGGGTGCGGGTGTGGATGGCGTAGCGGAACACCTGGCCGGCGCGTTCCAGGGCCGTGCGGATCCGGGGGTCCCAGCCGGCGAACTCGCGGAGCTGTTCCCCCGGTTCGGCTTTGGCCGTCCACGACTCCGTCCACTCCGCCCATGACTCGGGGGCCGCCCGCGCCGTGAACACGGCGACCAGGTTGAGGAGTTCGCCGCCGCGGACCCAGTAGTGGACGACGTGCCGGCCGGGGCCGAGCCAGCCCGCGTACTCCGGCAGGTGCAGGTCGGCCACCTGGGCTGCCGGGAGCAGTGCGCGGTAGGCGGCGGTGCCGGAGAAGACGGCCTCGTCGGGGCCGAAGAGCCACTGGCGGGCCGAGGAGCGCACACCGTCGGCGGCGACGACCAGGTCGGCGGCCAGGCACTCGCCGCCCGCTGTCGTGACGTACGCCTGCCTGTCGTCCTGGTCGATGCCCACGGCCTCCGTGTTCAGGCGGACCGACTCGGGTGGGACCCGGTCCGCCAGTGCCTGGTGCAGGTCGGCCCGGTGGACCTGTAGGTAGGGCGCCCCGAACTCGGACTCCGCGTCGGGGCCGATGACGTATCGGCAGATCTCGGTGCCGTCGGACCAGGTGTGGAAGGTCAGGCGGGTGGGGTGGGCCGCGCGGGCGGCGACGGTGTCCAGGAGGCCCAGGTGGCGTAGTACGCGGGTGGCGTTGGGGGCGAGTTGGATGCCGGCGCCGATCTCGGTGAAGTGGCGTGTGCGGTCGAGGAGGGTGACTTCGTGGCCGGCGGCGCGGAGGCTCAGGGTGGCGGTCAGTCCGCCGATGCCGGCCCCTACGACGATGGCCCGCATGCCCGCTCCCCTCAGCAGCCCGGCTCGGTGAAGCACCCGGCCCTATCTTTCCTCGCCCCCGCCGCCCCTACCCGTCCCATCCCTGGGGGCTGCGCCCCCAGACCCCCCTTTTCGGCCTGAACGGCCTCGTCCTCAAACGCCGGACGGGCTGGAGGGTGGAGGCGGCCGGGTGGGTGGGAAAGTCGCGCTGAACGCGCTCGTCCTCAAACGCCGGACGGGCTGGATGTGGCGCCGGCCGGTGCTTGATCTTTCAGCCCAGGCCCAGGCATTTCAGCCCGTCCGGCGTTTGAGGACGAGCGCGTTCAGCGCGATACGGGGGTTCGGGGGCGGAGCCCCCGAGGATGGGACGGGTAGGGGCGGCGGGGGCGAGGAAACCCCCCTCAAGCCGACGCCCGCCCCGTAAACGCCGTTCGGCACCGGTCCCTCCCCACGTGGGGACCGGTGCCGAACGATGGGCTAGGACCCGCTGGCGAATCCGGCGAAGCTGGCCGAGAACATTCGGCCTTCGAGCTGCCCCTGGGATCGCTGCGCAGGTGGTCCGGGTGGACGCCACGCGGCTGGTTCCTTGTTGCGTCATGATCCTGCCATTCAGAGCTCGTGGAGAGGAGGTTCCGGTGTCGGGGCGAACGCTTAACCGCAGGTCAGCCGTATAGAGTGGGTTTTCCGGTCCGGATGACACCGGATGACATACGCGGGGGAAGTAAGGGGTGGAGACCTTGAGTTCCGACTCAGGGGCGCGCACGGCCTTCGCGGAGCGGCTCGCGCTGTTGTACAAGGAGGCCGGAAATCCTCCCCTCAAGCGGGTGGCCGAAGCCGTCGTCCAGTTGCAGCGGGTCGACGAACGCGGACGGCCCGTGCGGGTGTCCGTGCAGCGGATCAGCGACTGGCGCCGGGCGAAGAACGTGCCCGCCCAGTTCGCCGCCCTCGCCGCCGTACTGAGCATCCTCGTCCCGCAGGCCCGGCGCGCACAGCCGGTACCCGTCTCCCCCGGGCTGTACGACATGGCCCAGTGGCAGCGCCTGTGGGAGAAGGCCGTCGCCGACCCGGTGGGTGACCGGGCCCTGGGGCCCCTGGACGAGGAGGAAGCGCCCGCCGTCGAGAGCGCGGCCGTTCCGGGCGCCGTGTGTCCCTACCGCGGCCTCGCCTCGTACCGTCCGCAGGACACCCGGTGGTTCTTCGGCCGGGAGCGCAGCACCGACGCCCTGGTCGCCCAGCTCCGCGCGGCCGAGACCGCCGACACCGGCAGTGGCGGGCTGGTCATGCTCGTCGGGGCCTCCGGCGCGGGCAAGTCCTCGCTGCTGAGCGCCGGGCTGGTGCCCGCGTTGCAGGAGGGCGTGCTGGGCGGGCCGGGGCAGCCGGCCCGGGAGGTCGTCCAGCTCGTCCCGGGCAGCGATCCCCTCGCCGAGCTGACCCTCCGAATACCCGGCCTCGATGACCTCCTCTCCCCCAGCGACGAGGAGCCTGCCGCCGAGCCCGGTACGCCCGAATTCGCCCACGCCGTACGGGAGACGGTCACCGCCTGGGCCCGCCGTGACGGCGGCAGCGCATCCGCCCGGCCCGTCGTCATCGTCGACCAGTTCGAGGAGGCGTTCACCCTCTGCCCCGAGGCGGACCGGAACACCTTCATCCAGCTCCTCCACGCCGCCGCCGCACCCCCCGGCCCCGGTGCCGACGGGTCGGCCCCCGTGCTCGTCGTCCTCGGTATCCGCGCCGACTTCTACGACCAGTGTCTGCGCCATCCCGAACTCGCCGACGCCCTCCAGCACCGCCACATGGTCCTCGGGCCGCTGACCACCGCCGAGTTGCGGGAGGCCGTGACCGGACCGGCCAAGGCCGTCGGGCTGGAGCTGGAACCCGGGCTCGCGGAGCTGATCGTCCGCGAGGTGAGCGCCGACGGGCCGCGCGGGGCGCACGACGCGGGCGCACTGCCGCTTCTCTCGCACGCCCTGCTCGCCACCTGGCAGCGCCGCAAGGCGGGCCGGCTGACCCTGTCCGGCTATCGCGCGGCCGGCGGTATCCAGGGCGCGGTGGCCGCGACCGCCGAGCACGCCTGGACCGGCCTCGACCCGGCCGCCCGTAACGCCGCGCGCCTGTTGCTGCTCCGGCTGGTGCGGCTGGGCGAGGACACCCAGGCCACCCGGCGGCGAGGTCAGCGACGGCAGCTGGCCGCCGAGTCGGCGGACCCCGGCAAGACGGAGGAGTCGCTCGAAGCACTGGTGCGCGCCCGGCTGGTGACGCTCGACGCGGAGAGCGTGGAGATCACCCACGAGGCGCTGCTGCACGCCTGGCCGCGGCTGCGCGACTGGATCGACGAGGACCGGGGCGGCAATCTGCTGCGCCAGCGCGTGGAGGAGGACAGCCGGTCCTGGGAGGAGTCGAAGCGCGACACCTCGCTCCTCTACCGGGGTTCGCGGCTCGAACAGGCGCGTACCTGGGCGGAGTCCGCCGGTGACACCTATCTGACGCGGGGCGCGAAGCAGTTCCTGGCCGCCTCGGTCCGGCTGCGCCGCCGTACCGTCCTGATCAGCCGTGCCGCCGTCGCCGCCGTGGTCGCGCTGGCCGTGCTGGCCGCCGGTGCGGCGCTGATCGCCCGGCAGCAGCGGGACGACGCGGTGTTCGAGAACGTGCTCGCCGAGGCCGACCGTGTCCAGGCCTCGGACCCGTCGCTGGCGGCGCAGCTCAGCCTGGTCGCCCACCAGCTCCGCCCGGACGACGCGGGCACCCGCAGCCGGCTGATCTCGATCGTCAACACCCCGCTGTCCACCCCGCTGAACGGCCACACCGGCGCCGTCTACCTCACCACGTTCAGCCCGGACGGACGGCTCCTGGCCACCGCCAGCTACGACGGGACCGTACGCCTGTGGGACGTGGCGAACCGGGCGCACCCCAAGGCGCTCGGCAAACCCCTTGCCGCCAACGCGAGTTGGGTGAGCAGCGCGGTCTTCAGCCCCGACGGCCGCACTCTCGTCAGCGCGGGCGACGACGGCACGATCCGTCGCTGGGACGTGTCCGACCCCGCCCGCCCGCGTTCCCTCGGCGCGCCCCTGAGCGGCCATGACGGCACGATCTATCTGATCGCGTTCAGCCCGGACGGCCGTACCCTCGCCTCGGCGAGCGAGGACCGCACGGTCCATCTGTGGAGCATGACCGACCCGGCCCGTCCCAGGTCGATCGGCGCCCTCACCGGCGCGGGCGCCGCCGTGCGCGCGATCGCGTTCAGCGCCGACGGCCGGAAACTGGCGGCGGGCGGCGACGACAACACGATCCGGTTGTACGACGTGTCGAACCCGCGCGCTCCGAAGCGGTACGCCTCGAAACTGACCGGACACACGGACCTGGTCCACTCGGTGGCCTTCAGCCCCGACGGCCGCACCCTCGCCAGCGGCGCCGCCGACGACACGATCCGGCTGTGGGACGTGTCCGACCCCGACCACGCGGCCCAGTTGGGCCCGCCGCTCACCGGCCACACCGACGCGATCTGGTCGGTGGCCTTCAGCCCGGACGGGACCACTTTGGCCGCCGCCAGCGCGGACAGCACGGCGAGTCTGTGGAACGTCAGCGATCCGGAGTACCCCTCGCAGGTCGGCGAACCCCTCGCGGGCAGCAGCGGCGAGATGTACGCACTGGGCTTCAGCCCGGACGGCCGTACGCTCGCCACCGGCAGCGGTGACAGCAAGGTGCGGCTGTGGTCGCTGCCGACGTCGGACATGATCGGCCGCATCGGGGTGTTCCGCCCGGACGGCAAGGTCCTCGCCACGGGCTCGCGCGACGGACAGGTCCGGCTGTGGAACGTGGAGCGGCCCGACCACCCCGTGGTCCTGGGCGAACCGTTCACTCCCGGAGAGGGCGAGGTACGGACGCCGACGTTCTCCCCCGACGGCCGCACGCTCGCGCTGGCGGCCGGGAACAGCACGGTCCAGCTCTGGAACGTCAGCGATCCCAGCCATCCCGTGGCCTGGGCGGATCCCGTCCAGCTGAAGACCCGGTTCGCGGCCACGGTGGCGTTCAGCCCGGACGGGCGGGTGCTGGCCACGGCGTACGAGGACTTCACCGTTCAGCTGTGGGACGCGAGCGACCCGGCCCACCTGCGCCCGCTCGGCTCCCAGCTCACCGGATACAAGGGGTACGTCGACGGGTTCGTCTTCAGCAAGGACGGCCGTACGCTGGCCAGCGCGAGCGCGGACGGCACGGTCAGGTTGTGGAACGTGAGCGACCCGTCCCGGGCCACCCTCCTCGGCAAGGTCCTCAGGGGACACCAGGGCCCGGTCAACGAACTGGCCTGGAGCCCGGACGGCCGTACGCTCGCCAGCGGCAGCGACGACGGCACGGTCCGCCTGTGGGACGTGACCGACCCGGCGAAGGCCCACAGCCTGGGCGCCCCGCTCACCGGGCACACCGAGGCGGTCGAGTCACTGTCCTTCAGCCCGGACGGCGAGGTCCTGGCGAGCGGCGGCAACGACAACACGGTCCGGCTCTGGCGCGTCGGCGACCCGGCGAAGGCCAAGTCCATCGGCCAGTCGATGAGCCCCAACGCCAAGACGGGCAACTTCCTGGCGTTCAGCCCGCACGGCGGCATCGTCGGGGTGTCGAGCGGCGCGGACACGGTCCGGCTGTGGAACCTCGACATCGACACGGCGGTCACCCACATCTGCTCGACGACGCGGGGCGTCCTGACGGCGGCAAAGTGGCACGAGTATCTGCCCCGGCTCTCGTACGAACCGCCGTGCGACGAGTGAGGGGCGGGCGGGGTTGTAGGGAAACAGGAGGCCAATGGGAGTGATCCCGATCACAACTGGTCCTCTTAGGGGAGCAGTCGACTCCCGCTGAGCATGCAGCCTTGTTAACCTTGGCCAGAGCCCGATCGCTGGTGCATCCCCCGTCGCCAGCGGTCGGGTTCTTTTGTGTTCGCGTCAGCCTCCGGCGGAGTGCGGGACGAAGGCGGCCCAGGCGGCAGGGGTGAAGGCGAGGCGGGGTCCGGCGTCTATGTGCTGCTTGGAGTCCCGGACGTGGATGGTGGCGGGGGTGGTGGCGATCTCGACGCAGGAGTCGCCTTCCGTGCCATCGCTGTAGCTGCTCTTGAACCACGCCAGTTCGGAGGGGGCTCCGGCGAGGTGCTTGCGGATCATGTCTCTCCCAGCAGTTGCTCGATGAAGGCGAGTGACTCCCCGGAGGTGAGGGCCTCGGCCCGGATGGTGCTGTAGCGCAGTTCCAGGATGCGTAGATCCTTCGGCTCCATTGTCGGACGGCCGTTGAACGCCCCGTCGGAGCGCCCCACAGCTGTACCGTCTGCGAACCTCAGCAACTCGATCTTCCCATCCACCCCAGGGTGAGCATCGCTCTCCGTTGGCATCACCTGGAACGTTACGTTGCGCATCTGCGCGACCTCCAGCAGGTGTTCGAGCTGTCGGCGTCGCACCATTGTGCCTCCGACGCGACGGCGCAGAGCCGCCTCTTCCTGGACGAAGCTGAGCGCAGTCACGGGTGACTTGTCGAAGACCGCCTTCCGCGCCATGCGTGCGGCCACCAGACGCTCCACTTCCCCCTCCGAGTACGGCGGTTGGCGCGCCTCGAACAGGGCTCGCGCGTGCTCGGGTGTCTGCAACAGGCCGTGGAGGCTGAGCCCGACGTACACCCCGATCTGCACCGCCTTCGACTCCAGCTTCGCGATCTCCCGAACCTTCTTCGGGTACCGGACCTTCTCCAGGTCCTCGTTCATCGCCTTCAGCAGACCGCGCGCGTCGAGAACCTCGTCCGCCTTCTCCATGTACTCGGGGCGGGCGATCCGTTTCCCGCCCTCGATCTTGTAGACCATGTCCTCGCCGTACCCCAGCCGCCTGCCGAACTCAGCAGCGCGCATCCCCACCGCCTCCCGGCGCAGCTTCAGCTGGCGGCCTACCGCCTCCACGACCGCCACACCCCACTCGTCGTCCGGGTCGACCTCCCAACCCGGCTCGTCCGCCTCGGTCTTGAGCCTGCCCGCGTCGCCATCCACACTCATGCCGCGCCCCTCCGTCATCCGCGCCGTACTGCCCCCGCCACCTACCCGTACGCCCGATGCGGACAGCCCGGACACGACCGGACAAGCTCCGGACAGTCACCGTACGCAACGGCGGAGTCACTGCTCACGGTAGGCATGTGCGGCCACTCTGAGTGACGTGAATCAAGAAACCGCCGCCCCCGAGGCCCCACTTGAGAACTTCTTCCGCAACTTCAGCGTGCGCCTGTCCCCCACGCCCCGTGGCGCGCGCCTGGCCCGGCTGCTGACCGCCGAGCAACTCCGTTCCTGGGAGCTCCCGTTGGACCCGGCCCGTCAGATCGTCGGCGAGCTGGCCGCGAACGCCGTCACGCACGGGCGCGTTCCGGGCCGCGATTTCCGGCTCACGGTGTACGTCATCGCCGACACCCTGCGTATCGAGGTGACCGACACGTGCGGTGACCGCCGGCCCTGCCCTCAACCCCCGTCCACGGACGCGGAGTCGGGGAGAGGCCTGGCTCTGGTGGAGGCGCTGGCCGACCGCTGGGGGTGGGGTCCGGGGTTGCGGCCGCGCAAGACGGTGTGGGCGGAAATCGATGTGTCACCGGAACCCGATTCCCCGTGTTCCGGCGGGACCAGCGCTCTTTCCAAAGAACCGTAGAGGGAAAGAACCCCACCAAACCCCACCCCTCCCTCCCGCCGCCGTGGCCCGTCACTCCCCCGAGTGAACATCACCAACTCAGCTGGATTTGTGCCCGGTTGCCTGCCTTACGCTCAGCCCAGCAGCACGACCACAGACAACCCCAGACAGACGACGGCCCTCGCCGGGACTGGCATCCCAATGCGAGGGCCTGACCACCAAGGAAGAAGCAGCTTCCCGATGGACACGCAAAACCCTAGCGCGCCCCCGTGCGCCGAAGCCCGTCCCACGGGCAAAAACCACCCTCCCCGGCGACCCAATTCCGGCGTTTCCGGCGTCGTCCACGACAACGCCCGCCACCGCGACCGTTTCACGGTGATCGGCAACCACCTCGCCCAGCACCCCGAGTTGTCCCTGCTGGCCATCGGACTCGCCACCCACATCCAGTCGCTGCCCGCTGGTGCCCCCGTCGACATCAAGACCCTCACCAAGAGGTTCCCCGAGGGCCCGGACCGTATCGCCGCCGCCCTGCGCGAACTGGAAACCCACGGCTACCTGAGCCGTACCCGCGAACGCACCCCCACCGGCCGCATCATCACCCGCACGGTCTCCTGCAACCGCCCCGGCCACCACACCGAGCCCCCGGCGGACACCGAGGCGAGGTCCAGCCGCCCGGCCCCGGCCCCGCCCAAGAAGCGCGTCCCACGCAAGCCGCTGCCCGCCGTACCGCAGCCCTCGTACAAGGGACCGGGACTCCTCCAGGCCGCCACCGAACTCCTCGCAGGCCTCAGTCGCCACGACCCCGACCTGCTCCTCTCGGCCTGCGACACGGCCCATCTGGCGCCCGGGGTCGCCGCCTGGCTGGAACGCGGCGCCAGCGCCACGGCCGTACGGCACGCCCTGCTCAGCGACCTCCCACCCGAGGGAATGCGCCGCCCGGCCGCCCTCCTGGCCCACCGCCTGACGGCCCAGCTACCACCTCCGGCCGCCTTCAGGAACCCGGACTCGCAGCAGCCGGAGAACATCGGCGTCCGCCACCCGTTCCAGAACTGCGACGGCTGCGACCGAGTATTCCGAAGCCCCGAACCGGGCCGCTGCCGCGACTGCCGGGCCGCCGCCGTCCCCATGGCCGTCTGACGCACGCCCGCGCACGTCATCGGCCCCACCACACGAAAGACGCAGGGTCCGCCATGGTCAGCTCGTCACCCCTGAACAGATTCCCCGCCGACGCGCCTCCCACCTCCCCCCGAGGCTCGCTCGGCCGCCGCCCCGGGTCGATACTCTGGCGACGGCACCCCCAGGAGGACACGATGAGCACCCAGTCTGACCACGGACACGAGCTGATCCCCCGTCCCGAGCACACCCCCGACGCCCTGCGTGCGGCCCTCGCCGCCGTGGACCCGGGACGCCTGGAGGAGATGCAGGCCCAGAAGGACGAGGCGTTCGCCCTGGCGGTCGAGTGGCAGTCCCTCAGCCCCGTACAGAGCTGGGTCCTCGCCTGGGCCAGGAACATCGAGATCGCGCGCCGCCCCGATCTCTCCGTCCGCTACGCCCGCGCGCAGAGCCGACTGGAGCACGAAGATCCGGTCACCGCCGAGGAAGCCCTGCGGGAGCTGACTTCGGTCCTGGACGAGGCCATGAAGGCAGTCCGCGAGTGAGCTGGAAGTGGGAGTACGCGTTCGGTGCGGAGGAAACTGCTCGCACCGCGCCGGCTGACTTCCTCGCCATGGTGGCCAGGAAGGCGGACGAACTGGTCAGGGCAGCCGAGGCCCTCCACGTCCACGGCCGAGCCCACGAAGGGCTGGACCCGAAGGGCGGCGACATCCTCGTCCCCGGCGGCATGTTCACCTACCAGGTCGTCGTGCGGAGCGAGCGCGTCTACGTCGTCCAGATCACGTACCTGGGCTTCTGAACTGTCGGGTCGGATGGAGGACGCGATGTCCTCGGCTCGTCCGGGCGGCTGGGTTCTCCGGGAAGGTCAGGCTGTGGCAGCCCCCGCCCCGGGTACGCCCCGCACCACTCGTTCGACGTAGCAGGCGGTGGCCCGGTCCGCAGTGCGGACCGGGCCCTTCCTCGCTTTCGTTCAGACGCTCAGCGCCGCCCTCACCGTCTGCTCGGCCCCGGCTCCGCCCTCGCCGGACGAGGTCACGCGTCCCGCCTCCAGTACGTAGTAGTGCTGGGCGGCCCGCATCGCGAAGCCCACGTGCTGCTCGACGAGGAGGACCGAGAGGCCGCCCCTCGCCGCCAGCGTCAGGATCGTCTCCTCTATCTCGGCGACCACCGACGGCTGGATGCCCTCCGTCGGCTCGTCGAGGAGGAGCAGGCTCGGGCGGGTCACCAGGGCGCGCGCCAGGGCGAGTTGCTGGCGCTGGCCGCCCGACAGCAACCCCGCCCGGCGGCCCGAGAGTTCACGCAGTGCCGGGAAGAGGTCCAGCGCCTCGGCGACCGCCTCCTTTCCGTCCGCCCGTCCGTCGGCGACGAGTTGGAGGTTCTCGGCGGTGGTGAGGTGCGGGAACGACTGCTGTCCCTGCGGTACGTACGCCATTCCGCGCGCCACCCGCTGGTGCGGGGAGAGGCGGGTGATGTCCTCGCCGTTCAGCAGGACCCGCCCGGCGGTCGGCTTCAGCAGACCCATGGCCGCCCGGAGCAACGTGCTCTTCCCGGCGCCGTTGTGGCCCAGGACAGCGGCCACCCCGTCCTTCGGGACCGCCACGGTCACGCCGTGCAGGACGGTCGTACGGTCGTATCCCGCTCGTACGTCGTTGATCTCCAGCAGAGACACGGCCATTACGCCTCCTCCCCAACAGGTATGGGCGCGGGCTCTGTTGCGCGGCCCAGATAGACCTCCTGGACCCTCGGGTCCGCCTGGACCTCCGTCACCGTGCCCTCGCTCAGCACCTTGCCCGCGTGCAGGACGCTGACGCTGCGTGCGAACGAACGCATGAAGTCCATGTCGTGCTCGATGACGACGACCGTGTGGTCCTCGCTCACCCGTTGGAGGAGTTCGCCGGTCGCCTCGCGCTCCTCGTGGCTCATCCCGGCCACCGGTTCGTCGAGCAGCAGCAGCCGTACGTCCTGGACGAGCAGCATGCCGATCTCCAGCCACTGCTTCTGGCCGTGGGCGAGGGCTCCCGCCGGGCGGTCGGCGAGTGCCGTCAGGCCGGTGGTCTGCAGGGCCCTTGTCACCTGCTCCGGAACTCCCTTGCGGCGGCGGAGCATTGTCCACACGCCGCGTCCGGCGCCCGCCGCGATGTCCAGGTTCTGGAGCACGGTCAGCTCCTCGAACACCGTCGCCGTCTGGAACGTACGGCCGATGCCCATGCGCGCGATCCGCTGCACCGGCTTGCCGAGCAGCTCCTCGTCGCCGAAGCGGACCGAGCCCGTCGCCTTCACCAGGCCGGTGACGGCGTCGACGAGAGTCGTCTTGCCCGCGCCGTTCGGCCCGATGAGGAACCTCAAGTCACCTGATTCCACGGTCAGGTTGACGCCGTCGACCGCCGTGAAGCCGTCGAACGTGACCCTCAGGTCGCTGATCGTCAGTGCCTCGCCGCCGTCGCCGCTCATGCCGTTCCTCCCGAACTCACTTGCCGTGTACGGCGGTTGCGGGCCACCGTCCACAGGGACGCCAGGCCGCCGGGCAGGAAGCCGACCGCCAGCACGAACAACAGGCCCTGGAAGTACGTCCATCCGGCCGGGTACGCGTCCGACAGCGTGCTCTGCGTCCAGGCGACCGCGATCGCCCCGAGCACCGCGCCCACGAGCGACGCCCGGCCGCCGACCGCCGCGCCGATGACGAAGCCGATCGACGGCACGATCCCGATCAGCGCCGGGGAGATGATCCCGACGGCGGGCACGAAGAGCGCGCCGGCCAGCCCCGCCATTCCTGCGGCTACGACATACGCGACCAGCTTGACGTTGGCCGGGTTGTAGCCGAGGAAGCGGACCCGTTCCTCGGAATCCCTTACGGCGACGAGGAGTTCGCCGTACCGGCTGACGAACAGCTGGCGGGCGAGGGCCATGAGGAGCAGGAGGACGGCGGCGATGACGAAGTACACCATCCGCTGGTTGACCGGGTCGTCGAGCGAGTAGCCGAAGAAGCCCTGGATGTCGGTGAGGCCGTTCGTGCCGCCCGTTGTCGCCTGCTGGCCGATCAGCCAGATGGAGAGCGCGGCGGCGAGCGCCTGGCTGAGGATCGCGAAGTACGCGCCCTTCACCCGGCGCCGGAAGACCAGGAAGCCGAGCAGCGCGGCGACCGCCATGGGCAGGATCACCGTCATAGCCAGCGCGAACAGCGGGTTGGCGAACGGCTCCCACCACCAGGGAAGGGCGTCCCCGGTGCCGTACAGCTGCATGAAGTCGGGGAGTTTCTCGCCGGTGTCGGCGGCGTCGGCGAGCTTGAGATGCATGGCCATGGCGTAGCCGCCGAGGCCGAAGAAGACGCCCTGGCCGAGGACGAGGAGTCCGCCACGGCCCCAGGCCAGGCTGACGCCGACGGCCACGATCGCGTAGCACAAGTACTTGGCGAGGAGGGCGAGTCGGAAGTCGGAGAGGGCCAACGGGGCTATGCCGAGGAGGAGTACGGCTCCGAGGGCGAAGCCGCCGGGGACTCGGAGGTGTTCCAGGAGGGGGGTCCTGGGTGGAGGCGGTGGGGTAACCGCCGTGGCGGGCTGGGGTGTTGTTGTTGTCATGCCAGGCTCCGGGTGCGCAGTGTGTACAGGCCCTGCGGTCGCCACTGGAGGAACGCGACGATCGCCACCAGGACGATGACCTTGGCGACGCTGACGGTGGTCGAGTATTCGAGCACTGATTGAAGGACGCCGAGTGCGAACGCGGTGATCACGCTGCCCTTGAGCTGGCCGATGCCGCCGACCACGACCACGAGGAAGGCGTCGACGATGTAGTTGGTGCCCATGGTCGGGCCGATCGGGCCTACGAGGGTCAGCGCGACGCCTGCCACTCCGGCAAGTCCCGAGCCGATGAAGAACGTCATCCGGTCGACCTGGCCGGTGGCGATGCCGGACACCTCGGCGAGGTCGCGGTTCTGGACGACCGCCCTGATGCGGCGGCCCAGGGGGGTGAGGCGCAGGATCAGCGTGAGGGCGAGGACGCTCAGGAGGGCCAGGCCGAGGATGAACAGGCGGCTGTTGGCGAGGGTGATGCCGCCGCCGACCGAGATGTTGTCGGTGAGGACGTCGGGGGCGTGGGTCTGGACGTTCGGGGCGCCGAAGATGTCCCTGGCCAGTTGCTGGAGCATCAGGGAGACGCCCCAGGTGACGAGGAGGGTGTCCAGGGGGCGGGTGTAGAGGCGGCGGATGAGGAGCCATTCGAGGAGGGCGCCCATGAGGCCGGCGACGACGAAGGCGACGGGGAGGGCGACCAGGAGGGAGAGGCCGGCGCTGCTGATGGACTTCTGGAGGACGTAGGTCGTGTAGGCGCCGGCCATGATGAACTCGCCGTGGGCCATGTTGATCACGCCCATTTGGCCGAAGGTGAGGGTCAGGCCGAGGGCGATGAGGAGGAGGACGGCGCCGATGCTGATGCCGGTGAAGGATTGGTTGAGGATGACCGTCATGGAGCGGCTCCTGGTCGGGGGCGGGGGTGCGGGTGGGGTGCCTTTTTTCTCGCCCCCGCCGCCCCTACCCGTCCCATCCTTCTGGGGCTGCGCCCCAGACCCCCTGTCGCGCTGAACGCGCTCGTCCTCAAACGCCGGACGGGCTGAAATACCCTGGCCGGCGCTTGATCTTTTAGCCCGTCCGGCGTTTGAGGACAAAGGGGGGTCTGGGGGCGCAGCCCCCAGGGGACGGGAATGGGTAGGGGCGGCGGGGGCGAGGAACTATGGTTAGGACAGGCCCGATGCCCAGTCGTAGCCCTTCAGGTACGGGTCCGGCTTTATTGGCTTGCCTGAGTTCCAGACCTCTGTGATCAGGCCGTCGGTCCCTACCTTGCCTATGCGGGCCGTCTTGTAGACGTGCTGGCTCGCCCCGTCCACCGTGACCTCGCCCTCGGGGGCAGCGAACGTGATGCCGTCCGACGCCGTCTTCACCTTGGCGACGTCGAAGGAGCCCGCCTTCTCGACCATCTCCTTCCACAGGTACACCGAGATGTACGCCGCCTCCATCGGGTCGCTCGTCGGCTTCCCCTTGCCGTACGCGGCCTGGTACGCCGCGACGAACTTCGTGTTCGCGGCACCCGGCGTGGTCTGGTAGTAGTTCCAGGCCGTCAACTGGCCCTCCAGATACTGCGTCCCGATGCTCTTCACCTCCTCCTCCGCGATCGACACCGACAGCACCGGCATGCTCTTCGCGGTCATCCCGGAGGACTTGTACTCCTTGAAGAACGCCACGTTGCTGTCACCGTTGAGGGTGTTGAACACAGCGTCCGCGCCGGAGTCCTTGACCTTGTTGACGATCGTGGAGAACTCCGTCGAGCCCAGCGGCGCGTAGTCCTCGCCGACCACCGTCATGCCCTTGGCCTTCGCATACGCCTTGATGATTTTGTTGGCCGTACGCGGGAAGACGTAGTCGCTGCCGACCAGGTACAGCTTGGTCAGGCCCTGCTTCTTCAGGTAATCCAGCGCCGGCACGATCTGCTGGTTCGTCGTCGCACCCGTGTAGAAGATGTACGGCGACTCCTCAAGTCCCTCGTACTGCACGGGGTAGAAGAGCAGCGACTTGTACCGCTCGAAGACGGGCTTCACCGCCTTGCGGCTGGACGAGGTCCAGCAGCCGAACGTCGCGACGACCTTGTCGTCCTTGATCAGCGCCTCCGCCTTCTCCGCGAAGGTCGGCCAGTCGGAGGCACCGTCCTGGCTGATCGGGTCCAGCTTCTTGCCCAGCACACCACCGGCCGCGTTGATCTCCTTCACCGCGAGCAACAGCGCGTTGTGGACGGTGACTTCGCTGATGGCCATCGTGCCGGACAGCGAGTTGAGGAGACCGACCTTGACCGTGCTGCCGGAGGTGTCGCCCTTGACGCCGGCGTCGGAGGACGTGTCGGAACCGGTCTTCGCGCCACAGGCACTGAGGGCGGCGGACGCGCCGACCACGGAAACTCCGGCCAACAGACCACGCCTGCTGATACTGAGCCCAGACATGCAGAACCGCCCTTGGGGAGGAGGGAAGGAGCGTCCACAGCCTGGGAGTTGACTGTTTCCAGGGCGTTTCCGCGCAATTGAAGAACAGTTTCCGGCGGAACTAAATTTCTTCAATTAATGCTTCCGCACGGAAGCATCTATTTGCCGGATTCCAACTGGGCCACGACCGTGAAGTCCAGGCCGTCCGCCTCCGCCAGGTAGATGCGCTGGCGTACGTGCCGGTCGCGCAGGCGCAGGAGGCCGCGCGGGCCCTCGTACGACACCGCATCCGCCGCCGCGCCGATCGCGGACACGTCAAGCGTGCGGGCGCGTTCGATCAGGGCGGCGAGCAGCAGCACGCCCTCGTAGCAGGATTCGCCGAGGCTGCCGGGGGCCGGGGCGTCGATACCGAAGCGGGCCGCGTAACTGCCGTGGAAGTCCAGGGTGTCCTGGTTGGCGAGGGAGGCGAAGAAGCCGGCCGTGCTGAACAGGTCGCGGGTCGCCTCGGGGCCGCTGGCCATCAGCATGTTCTCGTCCATGAGGGTGCTGAGGCGGATACTCCGCCGGTCCAGGCCGAAGGCGCCGAAGGCCCGGTTGAAGCGGACCGCGTCATTGCCGACCAGGAGCATCAACACCCCGTCGGCGTCCGCGTGTTCGATGCGGCGCAGTACGTCGGTGAAGTCGTCCGTGCCCAGCGGGAGGTACGCCTCCCCGCACACCCGGGCCCGGCTCTCGCGCGCGTACCGGCGGGCGGCGCGGGCCGTCTGACGGGGCCACACGTAGTTGTTGCCGACGACGAACCAGCGCCGTACGCCCCGCGCCTCGCTGATCAGCCGCATCGCCGGCCGCAGCTGCCCGGCGGGCGTCTCGCTCGTCAGGAAGACGCCCTCGGTGCGCTCGCCGCCCTCGTACAGGGCCGTGTACACGTACGGCACCCGGTGGGCGACCCGGGGCGCCAGGGCCTGCCGTACGGAGGAGATGTGCCAGCCGGTGACGCCCTGCACCACGCCGGTCGCGACCAGCGCCTCGACCTCCCCGGCGACCCGCTGCGGCTCGGCGCCCCCGTCGACCTCGATCAGCCGCAGCTCCTTGCCCAGGACCCCGCCCGCCCGGTTGACCTCCTCCACGGCCAGCCGCGCGCACGCCTCGCACGCCGGGCCGAAGATCCCGGCGGGACCCTGCATCGGGTACACCAGCGCGACGTTGAGCGCCGAGTCGTCGGCCGTGAACCATTCGGGGGTGTGGAGTCGGGGGTGGGCACTGGAAGGGTGGCGGGGGTGGGGCCGCTGCATGAGGTCATGATTGCCGCATCGGACCCGGTCGGGAACCACCTGTCCCAGTGAGGCAGTCTTCTCCCTCGTGGCGATCCTGGGGAACCTTCCGAGTCAGAACGGACCGAACGGGCCGAACGGGCCAGGTGCGGGTGCCGGTGATACGGCCGGTCACATGATCGTGTGCGGCGACGACGGGCTCGCCCACCGGCTCGCCCACGAACTCCGGAACGTGTACGGCGAACAGGTCACCCTCGTCGTACCGCCCTCGGAGCGGAACGTACGGCCGCCGGTGATCGTACGGGCCGCCGGGACGGCGTCGGCGCTGCTGGACCGGGTGTCAGCCGTCGTCAACCGCGCGGCGGGCAACGGGACCACCACCGAACCCGCGCTGAGCGAAGGGGTGTTGGAGGCCGTCGAGCTGACCGAGGCCGTGCTCGCCGAGGCGGGCGGGGAGCGGGCGGCGGCCCTCGCGCTCGTGTACGACGACGACGAGACCAACATCCGCGCCGCCCTCACCGCCCGCCGCCTCAACCCCCGCCTGCGGCTCGTACTCCGGCTCTACAACCGGCGGTTGGGCCAGCACATCGAGGAACTCCTCGACCAGGCTTCGGCGTTGGCGGCGGTGGCAGCCCTGGACGAGGGTGACGGCAGTGGTGCGGACAGGAGGGTCGACGCCTCCACCACCGTCCTTTCCGACGCCGACACCGCCGCCCCGGCTCTCGCCGCCACCGCCATCACCGGTACCAGCAAGGTCGTCCAGACCGACGGGCTGCTGCTGCGCGCGGTGGAACGGCAGCCGCCCGCGCCGGGCGAGGTCGCCGACCCCGGCCTGTACACACTCGCCCTGCTCTCCGCCACCAGCAGCGACCCGGCCGGCGCCGACGGCTCCGAGAGCAGCGGTGACCAGGGGCCCCGGCTGCTCCCCGACGCGGCGGCGGTCGCGGCGGCGACGGGGCGCGGGACGGTCGTACTCCAGCAGGTGTCGTACGCGTACTCCGGGACGTCGATGTCGGGCGGGCGGGGCCGGGGCGTGGTGCCGCCGTTCGCGTCCCTCTTCTCCCGGCGGCTGCGGTGGTCGCTGGCGGGGATGGCCGGTTGCGTGATCGCCCTCGCGGTCGCGCTGTCGGTCGCGACGGGCGACCATCCCGTCCACGCGACGTACTTGACCCTGCTGGACCTCTTCGCGATCAACGACCCGGCGAGGGGGGATTCCATGGCGCGCCAGATCCTTCAACTCCTGTCCGGGCTGGTCGGGTTGCTGCTGCTGCCGGTGCTGCTGGCCGCGGTGCTGGAGGCGTTGGGGACTTTTCGCAGTGGTTCCGCTGTGCGCAAGCCGCCGCGTGGGCTTGGCGGGCATGTGGTGCTGCTCGGGCTGGGCAAGATCGGCACGAGGGTGCTGACCCGGTTGCGTGAACTCAACATCCCGGTGGTGTGCGTCGAGGCGGACCCTGAGGCGCGGGGCCTCGCGACGGCACGGCGGCTTCGGGTGCCGGTGGTGCTGGGTGATGTGACCCAGGAGGGCGTCCTGGAGGCCGCGAAGATCAACCGTGCGCAGGCCCTCCTCGCCCTCACCAGCGCCGACACGACCAACCTGGAGGCGGTGCTGTACGGGCGTTCCGTACGGCCCGACCTGCGCGTCGTCCTGCGCCTGTACGACGACGACTTCGCCACCGCCGTGTACCGCACCCTGCGCGCGGCGCACCCCGGCGCGACGACCCGGAGCCGGAGCGTGTCCCATCTGGCGGCGCCCGCGTTCGCCGGGGCGATGATGGGGCGCCAGACGCAGATCCTCGGCACGATTCCTGTTGAGCGGCGGGTGTTGTTGTTCGCGGCGATGCGGGTGGGTGGGCATGTGGAGTTGGAGGGGCGGACTGTGGGAGAGGCGTTTCGGGCGGGGGCCTGGCGGGTGCTGGCGTTGGATACGGGGGTGGGGGCGCCGGTGGAGGAGGGGCGGGGGTCGGGGCTGGTGTGGGATCTGCCGGAGACGTATGTGCTGCGGGCGGAGGATCGGGTGGTGCTGGCGGCTACTCGGCGGGGGTTGGCGGAGCTGTTGGGTCGGCGGCGGGGGCGGGATCGGGCGGGGGCATAGTTTTCTCGCCCCCGCCGCCCCTACCCGTCCCATCCCGCTCCTGGGGGCTGCGCCCCCAGACCCCCGCTACGGCCCTGAACGGGCCTTGTCCTCAAACGCCGGACGGGCTGAAAGAACCCAAGTGCCGCTCCACGAACTCCAGTTCCAGGCGGACCTGCTTGATGCGTTCGTCCACGACGAGCGAGCCGTGGCCCGCGTCGTAGCGGTACACCTCGTGGGTCGCGCCCCGGGTCTCCAGGCGCTTCACGTAGTTGTCGATCTGGCGGATCGGGCAGCGGGGGTCGTTCACGCCGGCCGAGATGTACACCGGGGCCTTCACCGCGTCGACGTACGTCAGGGGCGACGACGCCTCGAAGCGTTCCGGGACCTCCTCCGGCGTACCGCCCAGCAGGGTGCGGTCCATCGCCTTCAGCGCCTCCATCTCGTCGTGGTACGCCGTGACGTAGTCCGCGACCGGCACCGCCGCGAGGCCCAGTGCCCAGGCGTCGGGCTGGACGCCGAGGCCGAGCAGCGTCAGGTAGCCGCCCCAGGAACCGCCGGTCAGGATCAGCCGGTCGGGGTCCGCGAGGCCCGAGGTCACCGCCCATTCCCGGACCGCCGCGATGTCCTCCAGCTCGATCAGACCGACCCGGTGCTTGAGGGCGTCCGTCCACTCACGTCCGTACCCGGTGGAGCCCCGGTAGTTGACCCTCACCACCGCGTACCCGTGGTCGACCCAGGCCGCCGGGCCCGCCGCGAAGGCGTCGCTGTCGTGCCAGGTGGGGCCGCCGTGGATGTCGAAGACCGTGGGGAGGGGGCGGCCCTCCGTCCCCGCCGGCCTCTGGACCAACGCGTGGATACGGCCGCCCGGGCCCTCCACCCACACGTCCTCCACCGGTACCGAGCCCGGGGACTTCAGGCCGGGCGGGTCCAGGACCACCGACCCCGTCGTCGAGCGCACCGACGACGGTTCGGCCGCCGACGACCACAGGTACTCCACGCTGCCGTCGGGCCGCGCCGTCGCCCCGGAGACCGAGCCGGGCGGTGTGTCCACCTTCACCAGCTCGCGGTCGGTCAGGTCGTAGCGGAAGAGTTCGCTGCGGGCCTCGAAGCTGTGGGCGATGAGCAGGCCCGAACCGTCCGGGTACCACTCCGCGCTCACGTCGCCCGGCAGGTCGAGGGCGAGGTCGGTCTCCTCGCCGCTCGCCACGTCCCACACCAGGGGCTCCCAGCGGCCCCGGCGCTGGTGCCCGACCAGCAGCCGGGTGTCGCCCTCCACGGGGGCGAAGCCCAGCACCTCCAGGCCAAGTTCCACCGCGCCGCCCTTGGTGTCGTCGAGGTCGGCGACCGTCGTGCCGTCCGGGCGCAGGACGCGCAGCGCCGAGTGCATCGCGTCGCCGTGTTCGGTGTGCTCGATCGCGATCAGGGAGCCGTCGTGGGAGAGGTCGCCGACGCCGGCGGACTCGCGGTGGCGGTAGATCACCACGGGGGGTGTGTCCGCCACGGCGAGGTGGATCGTCGTGCCTTCCTCGTCGGTCGAGCGGCCGACGACGGCGGTACGGCCGTCCCGGGCGAGGGCCAGTCCCGCCGGGTAGGAGGGCTCCAGGCCGGGAGCCGCGGGCTCGTCCTCGCCGCCCTTGAAGGGCTGGCGGCGCCAGACTCCGAACTCGTCGCCGTCCTTGTCGTCGAACCACCAGATCCACTCGCCGTCGGGCGACAGGACGCCGTCCGTCGTGCCGTTGGGGCGGTTTGTCGCCTGGCGCTGGTTGCCCGTGGCGCGGTTCCAGGCGTACAGCTCGTATGTGCCTGTCGCGTTGGACACGAAGAGGGAGCGGTCCGGGGCGTCCTCCGCCCAGTCCGGCAGTGACACCCGCGGGGCGCGGAACCGCTTCTCCCAGTCCGGCGTATTCGTGTTCGGCGTGGAACCGTTGCTCTCAGTCATGGGCCCATACTGCCCGGCCGGGGCACGGGTGCGCTGCGGAGGTCCCCAGCCTGTGGATAACTTCGCCCCCGCCGCCCCTACCCGTCCCATCCCTGGGGGCTGCCGCCCCCAGACCCCCCTTTGTCCTCAAACGCCGGACGGGCTGGGTATTCAGCCCCTCCGGCGTTTGAGGAGCGGGGGTTCGGGGGCAGCGCCCCCGAGGACGGGACGGGTAGGGGCGGCGGGGGCGAGAAAACACAGCCCCCGCGGACCGCACCCCCGCAACCGCCCCGTACCTTTGAACGCGTGTACCGGTTTCTGCTGACGCCCCGTTGGTGGGGGATCAACGTCTTCGTCCTGCTCGCCATCCCCTTCTGCGTGTTCATGGGGTCCTGGCAGCTGAGCCGCTTCGAGGACCGCGTGCAGGACCACAAGACCGCCACCGAAGAGGTCTCCGCCGAGAAGCAGGAGGCCGCCCGGCCCCTCGCCGAGCTGCTGCCCGTCGACAAGAAGACCTCCGGGGACCGTGTCACCGTCAGCGGGCGGTACGGCAAGCAGTTGCTCGTTCCGGACCGGCAGCTCGATGACCGGGACGGGTACTTCGTACTGACCCTCCTGCGCACCGACGACGGCAAGGCCCTGCCCGTCGTGCGCGGCTGGCTGCCCGGTCGCGCAGACGCCGCCAAGGCTCCCGCCCCGCCCTCCGGCGAAGTCACCGTCATCGGTGCGCTTCAGGCGTCCGAGACCCCGGGGTCGAACGGTGTGAGCGCCGCCGGTGGGCTCCCGGCCGGGCAGACCGGCGCGATCAGTGCTGCCTCGCTCGTGAACCTCGTGCCGTACGACCTGTACGACGCCTGGGTCACCCTCGACAAGGGCGACTCGGGGATGAAGGCCGTACCGGCGACCGCGCCCGCGGACACCGGGCTCGACCTGAAGGCGTTCCAGAACCTCGGCTACACCGGGGAGTGGTTCGTCTTCGCGGGGTTCGTCGTTTTCATGTGGTTCCGGCTGGTGCGCCGGGAGGTGGAGTTCGCGCGGGATGCCGAGCTGGGGCTCGCCACGGCCGAGGAACCCGCTCGCGAGGACGCCACCGTCTGATCCTCGCCGGGCAGCACACCGGCCGGAGACTCAGCGGTCAGCAGGTCAGCAGGTCAGCGGGTCAGCGGGTCAGCGGGTCAGCAGGTCAGCGGGTCAGGAGGACCCGGATCGCCGCCGTGATCTCGTCGGGTGCCTCCTCTGCCATGAAATGCCCCGCCCGGGTCAGCCGGTGGTCCAGGTCCGGTGCCCACGCCTTCCACACGGCGGCGGCGTCGTAGCCCAGCCGCGCGCCCCAGTCCTGCTGGACGACCGTCACGGGCATGGCCAGCTGCGATCCGGCGTCCAGGTCCGCCTGGTCGTGCGTGACGTCGATGCCCGCCGAGGCCCGGTAGTCCGCGACGATCGACGTCACCGCCGCCGCGCTCGCCCGCAGGTACTCGGCCCGCACCTCCTCCGGCACGGCGGCCGGGTCGTCGGCCCAGGCGTCGAGGAACGAGCCGAAGAACGCGTCCGCGCTGTTGGCGATCATCGCCTCCGGCAGGCCCGGCGGCTGCGCCATGAGGAAGAGGTGGTAGCCGACCGCCGCCGAGGCACCGCGCAGGACGTTCCACATGTCGAGCGTCGGCACGACGTCGAGGATGCCCAGGTGTGTGATGGTCTCGGGGTGGTCCAACCCCGCTCGGAAGGCGACCAGGGCACCCCGGTCGTGGCCGACCAGGGCGAAGCGCTCGTGGCCGAGGGCCGCCGCCAGGGTCACGACGTCGGCGGCCATGGTGCGCTTGGCGTACACATCCGGGCCGGTGGCCGCCGGCTTGTCGCTGGCGCCGTAGCCCCGCAGGTCAGGACAGATCACCGTGTGCTCGTCGGCCAGCCGCTCGGCGACGTGGCGCCACATCAGGTGGGTCTGCGGGAAACCGTGCAGCAGCACGACCGGGCTGCCACTGCCGCCGACCGCGGCAGCCAGCTCCACCCCGTTCGCGCCGGGCAGGCGGTGGTGATCGAAGCCGGGAATCGTGAGGGTCATGGAAGGGCGTCCTTTCGGGGGGGGGGCGGGGACCGACCCGATCAGCCTGGGTTACGGCGATCAGCAACCGATCAGCAGCCGATCCGTGCGGTTGGGCGCCGCCTGTCCCTGGCACAGACACTGGGCGCATGCGAATCGACGTGCTCGGTGCCGTGCGGGCCCTCCGCGACGACGGCAGCCCGGTCGAACTGGGCGGACCCCGCCATCGCGAGGTACTCGCCCGGCTCGTCGCCGCCGAGGGACGGATGGTCACCACCGACACCCTGGTCGACGACCTGTGGACCGATCCGCCGGTCCGCGCCGTGGGCGCTCTGCGTACGTTCGTCGCCGCGCTGCGCCGCGCCCTCGAACCCGAACGGCCGCCCCGCGATCCGCCGCGGGTCATCGTCACCGAGGGTCCCGGCTACGTGCTGCGCCTGCCGCGCGAGGACGTGGACGTCCACCGGTTCCAGGACACCCTGGCCCGGGCCCGGCGCCATCCCGACGCGGTGACCGACCTCGGCGCGGTACTCGCGGCCTGGCGCGGACCCGCATACGCCGATGTGCCCGGCTCCGGATGGGCGCAGCGCGAGCGGATCCGGCTGGACGAACTGCGCCTGGAGGGTGTGGAGTTGCGTGCCCGCATCCTCCTCGGCTCCGGAGCCTCCGGAGCCTTCGGGGACTTCGGGGACTTCGGGGACTTCGGGGAAGGGGCCCATCTCGTCGCCGAACTGGGTGCTCACGTCGCCGAGCATCCGTGGCGCGAGCCGGCCTGGGGGCTGCTCGCCCGCGCGCTGTACCGTGCGGGCCGCCGGGCCGACGCGCTGGCCACCCTCCGCCGCGCCCGCGCGATGCTCGTCGACCAACTCGGACTCGACCCCGGTGCCGAACTCCAGCACCTGGAGATGGAGATCCTCGGCGGGGCCTCTCCCCTTGGAGGCGCACGCACCGGGTGGGCCGGTCCGGGTGTCCGGCTCGGTCCGCGCACCACCGTGGATCTGGCCCGCACCCTCGCACTGGCGGGTGGCGACGCCCTCGTCCACTCGCGGCGCGACCGCCTCGCCGCCGTCCAGGCCGCGGAACGCACCGGAGACCTCTCCCTGACCGCGCGGATCATCGGCGCCTACGACGTACCCGCCCTGTGGAGCCGGGCCGACGACCCCGAGCAGTCCCGCGCCGTCGTCGCGGCCGCCGAGCGCACGCTCACCGCGCTCGGCCCCGACGACCCCGCCGACCTCTCCGCCCGCCTACTGGCCACGATCGCCGTCGAGAGCCGCAGCGCCGATCTGTCCGTCACCGAGTTGGAGCGCGCCCGGCAGGCGGCGCGGCGGGCCGAGGCGCTGGCACGGGACCTGGCCGATCCCGCCCTGCTCGCCTTCGCCCTCAACGGGGTGTTCCTGCAGTCCTTCACCCGCCCCGGGCTCGCGGCGGTACGGGACGGGATCGGCGCCGAGATCCTCGACCTGGCCACCCGGCACGAGCTGCCGAACTTCGCCGTACTGGGCCGGCTCGTCCGTCTGCAGTCCGCCTCCGCCCTCGGCGACCTCGACTCCGCGGCCTCGCACGCCCACGCCGCCGAACAACTCGCCGCCACCAACGAGGCGCCCCTCGTCCCCGTCCTCACCGCGTGGTTCCGGGCCCGGGTCACGGCCGCCCGCAGCACCGAACCCGGCGGACCGACCGTCGCCACGGCGGCGGCGCGCTACCGCGCCGCCGAGAACGCCCTCCGGACGGCCGGGATGCCCGGGCTGCACCGCGGCCTGTTCCCGCTCGCCCTGCTGGGGCTGCGCCTGCTGCACGACCGGCCCGCGCCCACCGACCCGCACCTCGACTGGGGCCCGTACCGGCCTTGGGCGCGACCCCTCGTGCTGCTCGCCCAGGACCGGGTGGAGGAGGCCCGTGCCGCCCTCGCCTCGGTGCCCGAACCACCGCGTGACCACATGCAGGAGGCCATGTGGTGCCTGACCGCCCGCGCCGCCGTACGCCTCGGCGAGCGCGGAACCGCCGCACGCGCCGCGGCTTCCCTGCGCGATGCCGGTACGGAACATGCCGGCGCCGCCGGCGGAATGCTGACCCTGGGCCCGGTGGCCCTGTACCTGACAGAGGTGGAGGGCTGCGCCGGAGCGGGGTGAGCGAAAGCGACCCGCGAACGACGGGAATGGCAGGAGTGGCAGGAATGGCGGGCATTACGGGCATTACGGGAACGGCTAGGGGGTCACGACGCGGCCGTCAGGCGACCCGTCCGTCATCCGGAAACCCACCGAACGGCAGGGACGTCCATCAAGACGGTCGCCCTCGGAACTACGCGGTCTCCGCCATGACTCCGGTCTTGTACACCGTCCCCGCGCACGCGTTCGACACCGTCGCCGACACCGTGGGGGAACCGGCCTCCGCCGTGTAGGACACCGTCACGCTGCCGTCGGCCACTGTGCCGTCCTCCGTGACCAGCTGGGTGGTGGTGCCGTCGCTGCCGGTTGTGGTGGTCGTCCCCGAGTCGGTGCTCTCGCTCGGTGTGGGCGTCGGTGACGCCGAGGGGTCGCCCGTGCTGCCGCCGTCGGTGGTGCCGCCGCCGGTCGTGGGGCACGTCTCCGAGGGCACCCACGCGAACTGCACCGTGTACGCCGCCCCCGGCTGCAGCACCAGCTCGCTGGACCAGAGCGACGGGTCGGGCAGGCCGCTCGCCGCGTCCCCGGCCACATGGTCGGCGACGCCGATCTTCGTCGCGTCCGCCGCGCCCTGCGCGAACGGCGACACGGTGCCGCTGCCGCCGACCGTACAGGCGGCGGAGGAGACGTTGACGACCCGGAACGTGCCGTACACCGTGCCGCTGGTGTCGGCGTCGCCGGCCGAACCGGTGGCCGAGCCCAGCTGGGTCGCGTCGCAGGTGGCCGCCGTCACCGGGGTGTCCGTCGTACCGCCGCCCCCGCTCGTGCTGCCGCCGCCGCTGCCCTTGTCCGGGTCGGTCGCACCGCCCGAGGGGCTGCTCGACGGCTTGTCCTTGACCGTGCCTGAGCTGCCCCCGGCGGTGCTCTCACCGCCGTCCGGGCCCTTGCCGTTGTCCTTGCCTCCCTCGGTCTGCGAGCCGTGGCCCGCGTTGACGGAGGGGCCGGCCTCGGAGCCGGTGACGTTCGAGACCAGCAGCGCGGGGATGGCCGTACCGACGAAGAGCAGGGCGGCGGCCGCGCCGATGGCGGCATGCCTCTTGCGGGCGCGGCGGGCGGGCACGGCACGGCGGAGATGGGCCAGTACGGCGTCGGTGGGTTCGATCCCGCCCACCGCCTGCTGCATCATCCTGCGCAGTGCCAGCTCGTCCGAGTCGAGCCCGTCCAGGCTCTGGTCGTCGGGGCCGTGGTTCACAATTCCGTTCCCAGCGTGCGATTGCTTGTGCTCTTGATCGTGGCGACCGGGTCCATGGACTCCGGACGGCCAACTCCCGTTGGATCGGGCCCCGTTGAGA
The DNA here is from genome assembly GCF_021545335.1 of Streptomyces sp. GQFP. GTDB lineage: Bacteria > Actinomycetota > Actinomycetes > Streptomycetales > Streptomycetaceae > Streptomyces. Next base: position 4,564,769 of record NZ_CP089312.1, read on the forward strand.
GGAAGCCTACCGGCCCTGAACTCCTCGGTCCGGAAACCGCCGGTCCCCGCGCCCGCGTCCTCGCGTGCCCCCGGGCGCGCTTCCTCGCCCGGTTCACGCTCGGCGTCGCCCTGTTCCGCGACCGATTCCCGGACCTGTTCCGCGACCGATTCCCGGACCTGTTCGCCGGCTTCCCCGGTCTCGTTCCGGCCCTGCTCCGGACCCTCGTTCTCCTGCCCCTGAGCCCGAGCCCGACCCTGCTGACCCTGAGCCCGACCCTGCTGTTCCTGAGCCCGACCCTGCTGTTCCTGTTGCCCCTGCTGCTCCCGCGCCCGGTCCTTGTCCCGTTCCTGGCCCTGGTCGCTCATGCCGGTTCCTCCATGGCGATGCGCAGCGCGGCGATCCCGCGTGAGCCGTACGCCTTCACCGAACCGAGCGATACGCCCAGTGTCTCGGCGACCTGGGCCTCGGTCATGTCCGCGAAGTAGCGCAGGACGAGGACCTCGCGCTGGCGGCGCTGCAGGCCCTTCATCGCCTTGATGAGGGAGTCGCGTTCCAGCAGGTCGTACGCCCCCTCCTCCGCGCTCGCCATGTCCGGCATTGGCTTGGAAAGGAGCTTCAGGCCGAGTATGCGGCGGCGCAGCGCGGAGCGGGAGAGGTTCACCACCGTCTGGCGCAGATAGGCGAGCGTCTTCTCGGGGTCACGGACGCGCTTGCGCGCCGAGTGGACCCGGATGAACGCCTCCTGGACGACGTCCTCGCAGGACGCGGTGTCGTCGAGGAGCAGTGCCGCGAGTCCGAGGAGCGAGCGGTAGTGGGCACGGTACGTCTCGGTCAGGTGATCGACCGTCGTCCCCGCAGCCGCGCTCTCGTCAGTGCCTTCGCGCTGGTTGGGTATGCGGGCCGGCCGCGCTGCGGGCATCGGCGCGATCACCGGCATGCCGCCGGGCGGACCGGGCACGCGGGGTCGGCGGGGCGGACGCAGGGCTGTGCCGCGCGTCGCCGCTGTGAAGTCGAGTACCTCTGCCACGCATGTTGGACACGCCTCCCCCCTTCAGGGTTGTACGCATCCGGCATCACGTTTGCGTCGTACGACACAGCCACCTTCATGCGTCCCGCTCTTCCCCTAAATCCATGGTGACCGGCGTCCCCCGCACGGCCTTGGCGTCCCCAACGCCCCTGAAGGGCGTCCGCAAAGACGCTCCCCGCCCTCCGCGCGGTTGCGGAGAACGGGGAGGAAAATCTTCGGACGCCCCATGAGCCGTCCAAGTCGTCACCTGGATCCTACAAACGTTTTCTGCCACCGCCAGAGTGATTTTCGACAAGATCAACAGGGGGAAACCTGGAAGAGGTCGTGGTCAGGACAGTTCCGCCGCCACCAGCTCGGCGATTTGTGCCGTATTGAGCGCCGACCCCTTGCGCAGATTGTCCCCGCACACGAACAGCTCCAGCGCGGTCGGGTCGTCCAGCGCCCGCCGGACCCGGCCGACCCAGGTCGGATCCGTGCCGACCACGTCCACCGGCGTCGGGAACTCCCCCGCGTCCGGGTCGTCGAACAGCACGACCCCGGGCGCGGTGGCGAGGATCTCCCGCGCCTTGGCGACGGTGACCTCGCCCTGGAAACGGGCGTGGACGGTCAGCGCGTGCGCGGTGACGACGGGGACGCGTACGCAGGTCACGGCCACGGGGAGTTTCGGCAGCCCGAGGATCTTGCGGGACTCGTTCCGGATCTGCATCTCGTCCGACGACCAGCCGTCCGCCCGCGCGGAACCGGCCCACGGTACGACGTTCAGCGCGACCGGCTCCGGGAACGGCCCCGTCCCGTCGCCCACGGCCCGTCGTACGTCTCCGGGGCTGGTCCCCAGTTCCGTACCGGCGACCAGGGACAGCTGCCGGCGCAGGGTGTCCACGCCGGCCCGGCCGGCCCCGCTCACCGCCTGGTACGACGACACCACCAGCTCGCGCAGGCCGAACTCGGCGTGCAGCGCGCCCAGGGCGACGATCATCGACAGGGTCGTGCAGTGCGGGTTGGCGATGATCCCGCGCGGGCGCTGCCGTACCGCGTGCGGATTGACCTCGGGGACGACCAGGGGGACCCCGGGGTCCATCCGGAAGGCGCCCGAGTTGTCGACCACGACGACGCCCTTGGCGGCGGCGACCGGCGCCCAGCGCTCGGCGACCTCCTCGGGTACGTCGAACATGGCGACGTCGACGCCGTCGAAGGCCTCCTCCGACAGCGCCACCACCTCGGTCTCCTCGCCGCGCACGGCCAGCTTGCGGCCGGCCGAGCGCGGGGAGGCGACCAGACGGATCTCGCCCCAGATGTCCGCGTGCTGGGACAGGATCTGGAGCATGACCGCACCGACGGTGCCGGTCGCCCCCACGACGGCGAGCGTCGGCCCCACAGGATTGGCCATCAGCGGCCGGTGCCTCCGTAGACGACTGCTTCGTCGCTGTCGGAGTCGAGACCGAACGCCGAGTGCACGGCGCGGACGGCCTCCGGGACGTCGTCCTGACGGGTGACGACCGAGATGCGGATCTCGGATGTCGAGATCAGCTCGATGTTCACGCCCGCGTCGGACAGCGCCTGGAAGAACGAGGCGGTGACGCCCGGGTTGGTCTTCATCCCCGCGCCGACCAGCGAGATCTTGCCGATCTGGTCGTCGTAGCGCAGCGATTCGAAGCCGATCGCGCCCTTCGACTTCTCCAGGGCGTCGATGGCCTTGCGGCCCTCGGCCTTGGGGAGGGTGAAGGAGATGTCCGTGAGACCGGTGGACGCCGCCGACACGTTCTGCACGATCATGTCGATGTTGATCTCGGCGTCCGCGATGGCGCGGAAGATCACCGCGGCCTCGCCCGGCTTGTCCGGGACGCCGACGACCGTGATCTTGGCTTCGGAGACGTCATGGGCGACTCCGGAGATGATGGCGTGCTCCACCTGCTGGTCCCCTTGCGACTCGGGCTTCTCGTTGCTGACCCAGGTGCCCGGCAGTCCGGAGAAGGACGAGCGGACGTGGATCGGGATGTCGTAACGACGGGCGTACTCCACACAGCGGTGGAGCAGCACCTTGGAGCCGGAGGCGGCCAGCTCCAGCATGTCCTCGGAGGAGATCCAGTCGATCTTCCGGGCCTTCTTCACCACGCGCGGGTCGGCGGTGAACACACCGTCGACGTCCGTGTAGATCTCGCAGACCTCGGCGTTCAGCGCGGCGGCGAGCGCCACAGCCGTCGTGTCGGAACCGCCGCGCCCCAGCGTGGTGATGTCCTTCTTGTCCTGGCTGACGCCCTGGAACCCGGCGACGATGGCGATGTTGCCCTCGTCCAGCGCGGTCCGGATGCGGCCCGGCGTGACGTCGATGATCCGCGCTTTGTTGTGGACCGAGTCGGTGATGACTCCTGCCTGGCTGCCGGTGAAGCTCTGGGCCTCGTGGCCCAGGTTTTTGATCGCCATGGCCAGCAGCGCCATGGAGATCCGCTCTCCGGCGGTCAGCAGCATGTCGAACTCACGCCCGGCAGGCATCGGAGACACCTGCTCGGCGAGATCGATCAGCTCGTCCGTCGTGTCGCCCATCGCGGAAACGACCACGACCACCTGGTGGCCGTTCTTCTTCGCTTCCACGATTCGCTTGGCGACACGCTTGATGCCCTCGGCATCGGCTACGGATGAGCCTCCGTACTTCTGCACGACAAGGCCCACGTGCACTCCTCGCTCAGTCCGTCTGCGGTCGGCTCAGTTTAACGAGCGGCCGAAATCCCCTTACCGGGTATCGCATGGTGAGATGTCCCGCTCAGCGGAGCTCCTGCCCATCCAGTCACGGGATACGCGCTGCGGCTGTGAATTAAGTTTCAAGGACCCAGGCCATAGGGTTCGGCTGTGCGCGTACTCCTGGTGGAAGACGATGAACCGGTCGCCCAATCACTCCGACGCGGCCTGCTCCGCTACGGCTTCGAGGTGGCGTGGGTGTCCACGGGCGGCGCGGCCCTCAGCCACACCGAGCCCTACGACGTCGTCCTGCTCGACCTCGGCCTGCCCGACACCGACGGCCTGGACGTCTGCCGGGCGCTGCGCGAACGCGGTGACGTCCCGATCATCGTCATCAGCGCCCGCAGCGACGAGACGGACCGGGTCGTCGGCCTGGAACTCGGCGCCGACGACTACGTCTCCAAGCCCTTCGGCGTACGGGAGGTCATCGCGCGCATAAGGGCGGTGATGCGGCGCGTCCAGCCCCGTACGACGGCCGAGTCCGGCCCCGACCAGTACGGCACCCGCCTGACGATCGACCGCAAGGCCGCCCGCGTCCGCCTCGACGGCGACGAGATCGCCCTCGCCCCCAAGGAGTACGACCTGCTGGCCTTCCTCACCGAGGAGCCGGGCGCGCTAATGTCGCGCGAGCAGATCATGGAGGCGGTCTGGGACGCGAACTGGTTCGGGCCGACGAAGACACTCGACGTCCATGTGGCGGCACTGCGGCGCAAGCTGAAGGGCGCGATCACGATCGAGGCGGTACGGGGGGTCGGGTTCCGGCTGGAGATCGACAAGGACGCCGACAAGAACGCCGATCCCTCATGAACCGCCAGCTCATTCGCAGCTACATCCTGCTCGTCGCGGTCGCCATCCTGCTGTTCACGGTGCCGGTGGCGTTCACGCTCACCAAGCAGTTGCGGGACGACACCAAGGTCTCCGTCCAGCGCGAGGCCCAGACCATGGCGCTGCTCCTGGGCAACGGGGACAAGGCGTCGTGCGACGCCCTGGAGAAGGTGGCCAAGGCGTACGACGCCAAGACCCCCGACACCGTCCAGGTGACCCCGGTCGGCCGCTGCGACCCGGACCTGCCGGCGCCCGTCGCGGACGCGGCGCTGATCCGGGCGGTGCGGGACGACAAGACGACGACCGACTGGGGTTCGGACTTCGTCTGGGGCAAGCACCTGACGATCACCGTCCCCGCGCAGGGGGACGCGGCCGTACGGATCGTGTACTCGACCTCGGACATGACCCAACGGCTGTGGAGCATCTGGGGTTTTCGGGCCGCCCTCGCCGTACTCGTCCTCGCGGCGGCCGCCGCGATCGGCGCGATCGCCGCCCGCCGGATCACCGCCCCCCTCCGCGAACTCAACGGCATGGCGAGCAAGTTCAGCGACGGCGACCTGACCGCACGCTCGCAGGTGACCGGCCCGCCGGAGACCCAGACCCTGGCCCGCACCCTCAACCAGGGTGCGGAACGCCTGGACACCCTGGTCGCCTCGCAGCGGATCTTCGTCGCGGACGCCTCGCACCAACTCCGTACCCCGCTCACGGCGTTGCGGCTGTCGCTGGACAACATCGCGGACGGCGTGGACGACGAGTTCGTACGGGAGGACGTGGAGCAGGCGACCGCCGAGGTGGTCCGGATGAGCCGTCTCGTCAACGGGCTGCTGGTGCTGGCGCGGGCCGAGGCGAAGGTGACGGCGGCGGAGCCGCTCTCCCTGCGGGACATCGTGGACGAACGTCTGTCGGTGTGGAGGCCGGCCGCCGACGAGCGCGGGGTCACCATCGCGCTCAGGGGGAGTGGGGGTGCCGACGGCCGGCTGCTCGTGCTGGCCAGCCCCGGTCATCTGGACCAGGTGCTGGACAACGTGCTGTCCAACGCCCTGGAGGTCTCACCCGACGGCGGGACGATCACCGTACGGGCCGAACCTCGGGGCGACGAGCTGGAGTTGACGGTGGCGGACGGGGGCCCCGGCATGTCGGACGCCGAGAAGTCCCGCGCCTTCGACCGCTTCTGGCGCGGCCAGGGCCTCACCGGGCGCTCCGGCTCGGGCCTCGGCCTCGCCGTCGTCAAGCAACTGGTGACGGACGACGGCGGGACGGTGACCCTGGCGGACGCGCCCGGGGGCGGCCTGTGCGTCCGGATCACGCTCCGGGCCGCACAGCGGGCAAGCTGACTCAGCCCTCGGGCATCGCCGACGAGTGGTGGTTGACGATCTTCCACTGGCCGTTCCGCTTCTCGTACTCGTACGTGTAGCGGGCCTCGACGACGTTCTTCTTGCCGGTGGCCTTGTCGGTGAGCGTGAACTGGTACACACCGGAGTCGAGGGCGGAGTTGCTGTCGAGGACGTTGACGTGCGTCTCGATCTTCTTGCCGACCGGCTTGTTCTGGAGGAAGTGCTCCATGTAGTCGACGATGCCGGCGCGGTCGGTGCGGACCTCGTTGGAGAGGGTGGGGAGCAGGACCGCGTCCTTGGCGTAGCGGTCCGCGACCGTCTCCGGGTCGCCGGTCTGCAGGGCGGCGTTCCAGCCGTCGAACAGGGCCGCGATCTGCTTCTTGGTGGGCTTCTTCGGCTCGTCGGCACCCGCCGCACTGACCCCGACCGTCACCGTGGCTGCGGTGACAAGGGCGGTGGCGGTGACGAGGGCGGCGCGTATGCGGGTCTTGCGGGTCATCGCAACTCCTGTACGGATGAGGTGGGTTACTCCCTTCCGCATGTCCTGCGGTGGAAGTGACTCCAGCCTCGCTTTCCGCTGGTTAGCGCCCGTGCAAGGGACGTACAGGGGGCGGGAAGGACGATTCCAATTCACGCAAGGCGAGCGTGAGGGCACTCTCCGCTGCCACTGGCTGCACCATCGATCCACCGGCCCCGCCCAGGACGCGCACAATCGCCCCAGTACGGTGAGGCATGATCTCCGCGCAGAAACTGCTCATGTTCGCCGCCGCACTGGCGCTCACCGGCTGCGGACCGGGCTCGGACGACGGCGCCGACGGCGCCGCCGCGAGCCCCGCGGCCAAGGGTGCCGTCACGGCGGCGCAGGCGGCGAAGATCCTCGACACCTACGAGACGGTCAACAACAAGGCCAACGCCCAGCAGGACGTGGACCTGTTGGGCACCGTCGAGGGCGGGCAGCTGTACGAGCAGAGCAGGGCCGACTACCTCCTCTTCGAGACCAAGTCGAAGGAGGACCAGGCCGCGTACCGGAAGCCGTTCAAGTACACCGGCCGGAAGTACTGGATCCCGGCGGGCAAGGACTGGTTCGCGGTGACGACGAAGGCCAGCGAGTCGAAGAGCGAGGCGCTGCTGGTCTTCGGCAAGGAGTACGACGACTGGAAGCTGATGTCGGCGGTCTACTCGGAGGTCCCCCTCCCCGCGATCGCCACCGACGACGCGGGCCTCGCCACCGCCGTCGACGCGGGCACCCGCGTCGGCACACTCGCCCCGAACCAGATCTCGGCGGCGTACGAGGACCTGTACACGACCGGTGGCAAGAAGGCCGGTACGGCCATCTCGCAGACCACCGAGGCCGCGAAGGACGCGATCGAGACGTACGCGAAGCGCGACAGCGGCAAGGGCGCGGCGTACGCGACCAAGGTGTTCGTCACCACGCCCACCGCGTTCGACACGGTGTACGCCCTGCGCCTCGAGAACGGCGGCGCCCTGGCCGCCCTGCCGACCGCGCACGCCTCCCAGTACGCGCTGAAGGCGTCGTACCGCGAGAACTACGACATCACCCCGACGGAGGTGGAGTCGGTCTTCAACATCCGCGACCGCGACACCGTGGTGAACACCTACCAGGGCATGGCCCTGGCCACCCTCCCGAAGACGGGCAAGCCGTCGGTGCTCGCCGACGAGTACCGGATCGTGGATTCGCAGTAACGGCGGCTGGAGACCGGACAGTTGACAACGGGGTTGGTGCTCGCCGCGACGGTCGCCCTCGGCTCCTGCGTGCAGTGGCTGACGGGCATGGGCTTCGCCCTGGTCTCCGTACCGGTACTGGTCCTGCTCCTGGGCCCCGCCGACGGAGTGGTCCTGGCCAACTGCGCGGCCGGAGTGATCTGCCTGGTCGGTCTGGCGGGCGGCCGGCGGCACGTCCGCCCAGCCGCGATGGTCCCGCTGTGCGCCGCAGCGGCGTGCACGGTTCCGGCGGGCACCTGGCTGGCCCGCCGTCTGCCCGAACCCGTGCTGCTCGCGGTGATGGGCGCCCTGGTGACGACGGCCGTGATACTGGTGCTGTGCGGCACCCGGGTCCCCGCCCTGCGCGGCAGGGCGGGGGCGGTGGTGGCGGGTGCGGCGGGTGGCTTCATGAACTCGGCGGCGGGCGTTGGCGGTCCCCCGGTCTCCCTGTACGCGGTCAACGCGGGCTGGACGGTACGGGAGTTCGTGCCGAACGCCATGTTCTACGGCGTGCTGGTGAACGCGTTCTCGATCGCGTTCAACGGGCTCCCCCATCTGTCCACGCCCCTGTGGACGATGTCTGCCGCGGCCATGTTGGCGGGTTCCCTCATCGGCAGAACCCTCACCGGCCGCATCCCGGAGCCCCGGGCCCGCCTACTGGTCCTGCTGCTGGCTCTGGCGGGCGGGGTGACGACGCTGGGGAGGGGGGTGTGGGGGATGGCCGTAGGGTCGCTCCATGGGTGATCTTCGGGTGGTGCTGATCGGAGGCACCTCGAACGTGGGCAAGTCGGCCGTCGCCCAAGTCGTCGCGGACCGGCTGGAGTTCACGTGCCGGTCGACGGACGGGCTGGCCCGGCATCCGGGACGCCCGTGGCGTACCCCGGAGTGGGAGGTGCCGACCCATGTCGCCGAGCACTACCGCACGCTCACCGTCGAGGAGTTGGTCTCCTCGGTCCTGGAACACTACGAGCGTCTGTGGCCCCGGATCGAGGGGCTGATCGCCCAACACGCGCACGGGCAGGGCGGCTTGGTCCTGGAGGGGTCAGCCCTCTGGCCCACCCGCGTCGCGGCCCTGACGGTCCCGCACACGGCCGCCGTATGGCTCACGGCCGAGGACACGGTCGTACGTGAACGGGTGCACGGGGCGGGCGGCTACACGCGGGCGACAGCCGAGGAGCGGTACCTGATGGACAAGTTCCTTGCCCGCAGCGCCCGTTACCAGTCCCTCATGCGGGCCGAGATCGCCGGACTGGGCCTGGACCCGGCCCGCGTCGTGGACGCGGGTGACGGGCGGTCCGTGGAAGCCGTGGCCAACGCGGTCCTGAGGATCAGTCCACGAACTCCTTGAGGGACTCGGTGTCGAGGGAGAAGTTCACGGGGTCGGGGAGCTTGACGGTGGCACCGAAGGGCAGCTTCTCCTCGTGGCGGTAGCGGCCGTTCTCCGGGCTTCTCGACCCGGTCACGCTGGTGGGTGTCGGAGTCGTACGACGTGACCTCCACAGCCATCAAGGCGCCATCGGCCACGGACCACTCACCATGCCCCTTGAGGCTGCCCAGCGGGACGAGCACCCCATCGGCACGCGCACGCCCTTTGCGGTAGCGCTCCGTCTGCAGGCCGCTCTCCGAGTGCAGCCACAGATCAGGACGATGCTGCATGCACACTCGTTGCAGCCACGCGATCGTCTCGCGGTGGTTGCCGTACTCGCCGCACCCCACACGCGCGATGGCCGGCTCAGGCCACGCCGGCGGTCCGGTCCCCGTACTCGATGGTCACGGTGATCCTGACTCCGAGCGCCTGCGCATACGTACGCATCGTCTCCAGGTTGTGGATCTCTCCCCGCCGGTGTCGGCGGACCTCGTCGAAGCGGCGGTCGACAAGCTGGCAGAAAGCGGGCCGGTCCCCCTCGCCGAGGCCCGCTATGAGGAGTACCTGACCGCCGCAGACCAGGCGGGAGAGGACGGGAAGGCCCGATGAGTCAGTACAGCAGCTGGGCAGAGGTCAAGCCTCCTCTGCCAGCTTGAGCAGCCATGGCTCCACCGCTCAACGGGTGAATGGCAACACGATCCAATTGACGTGGACGCTACTTCACCGTCCGCAACCCCAACGGCTCCGCGATCTCCTCCGCCATCACCCGGCCGGCCTCCTCCGCGAGGGTCTCGTCGCCGAGGTCCTGGTCGGTGTCCAGGCCGTCCAGTTCCTCCAGGGGCTGGTTCAGGCGGACGTGGGCGACCACGGACTGGAGGGCGCGCAGGGTCGCGGACGCCGTTGAGCCCCAGTTGGAGAAGTAGGAGAACTGCCACCACCACAGGGCCTCCGTGGTGCGGCCCGCGCGGTAGTGGGCCATGCCGTGGCGCAGGTCGGTGAGGACGTCGGCCAGGTCGTCGGAGATACGGGCCGGGACCGGGGCCTTGCGGGGCTCGTACGGGTCGAAGACCTCCGAGTAGACGTCCACCGGCTCCAGCATCGCCGCCAGGCGCTCGCGGATGTCGTCCACGTCCGGCTCCGGGCCCAGGTCGGGCTCGTACCGCTCGTCCGGGACGATGTCCTCGTGCGCGCCGAGGCGGCCGCCGGCCAGCAGCAGCTGGGAGACCTCCAGGAGGAGGAAGGGGACCGCCGAGTCGGGGTCCTCGCCCTTGGCGACCTCGGTGACGGCCACCAGGAAGCTCTCCACCTGGTCGGCGATCTGGACCGCGAAGTCGTCGGGGTCCTGCGTCGTATTGTGCAGCGTGGCGTCAGACATCTAGGAGTCGTCTCCCCTCGAAGGCGCGGCCAAGGGTCACCTCGTCCGCGTATTCCAGGTCGCCACCCACAGGGAGGCCGCTGGCCAGGCGGGTGACCTTGAGGCCCATGGGCTTGATCATGCGGGCGAGGTACGTGGCCGTGGCCTCGCCCTCCAGGTTCGGGTCCGTGGCCAGGATCAGCTCCGTGACCGCGCCGTCGGCGAGACGGGCCAGGAGTTCCCTTATGCGCAGGTCGTCGGGACCGACGCCCTCGATCGGGCTGATCGCGCCGCCCAGGACGTGGTACTTGCCCCGGAATTCGCGGGTGCGTTCGACCGCGACTACGTCCTTGGGCTCCTCGACGACACAGATGACCGTGACGTCCCGGCGCGGGTCGCGGCAGATGTTGCACAGCTCCTCCTGCGCCACGTTCCCGCAGGTCGCGCAGAAGCGGACCTTCGCCTTCACTTCGAGGAGGGCGTGCGCCAGCCGCCGTACGTCCGTCGGCTCCGCCTGAAGGATGTGGAAGGCGATCCGCTGCGCGCTCTTGGGACCGACGCCGGGGAGCCGCCCCAGTTCGTCGATGAGGTCCTGGACCACGCCTTCGTACACGGACTGCCTTTCATGTCGTTGCCACGGGTGCTTCGATCCTGTTGTACGTACCGTAGTTGGCCTCCGGCCGCCTGAGGAAGGCGGGACGGGGGGCGCGCGGTGCGAACGTCAGAACGGCAGGCCCGGGATGCCGCTTCCGCCGCCGCCCAGACCCTGCGCCAGCGGGCCCAGCTTCTGCTGCTGAAGCTGCTGCGCGTTCTCGTTCGCCGCCTGTACGGCCGCCACGACCAGGTCGGCGAGGGTCTCGGTGTCCTCCGGGTCGACCGCCTTCGGGTCGATCTTGAGGGCGCGGAGTTCGCCGGCGCCCGTCACGGTCGCCTTGACCAGGCCACCGCCCGCCTGCCCGTCGACCTCGGTCCGCGCGAGTTCCTCCTGCGCGTTCGCCAGGTCCTGCTGCATCTTCTGGGCCTGCTGGAGCAGCTGCTGCATGTTGGGCTGGCCACCACCGGGGATCACGATCAGCTCCTCTTTCGCGTCGTTCACCTACGAATTCTGGCGTTCAGCACGAGCCTACGTGGTCGGCCCGGCCGTCGCCCCGGCACTCTTTCGAGTGAGCCGGTCCCGGTGCCCTACCTGATCAAGGACGTCTTCCGAGCGGAAAAGTAACCAAAGCAGGGTCATCGCCACCCATTGGGCGGTAGGAATGGGGCGGCGCGACAGCTTTACAGCAGCATCAGATGTCACGCGGGCACCCGTACGGTGTCACGCACCGTGATTGAAGGAGTGCCGGGTGAGCCAGCCGGAGATGCAGCCCGAGGGGCCGTCCCAGAGACCGCCCCACGACGGGCGGAGCGAAGGTCCCGCCGGGCTCGGTTTCGCCGGGCTGCGGCCCGGGGACCTCACCGGCCGGCCCTTCCCCCTCGGCGACTGGGGCGAGCCCGCGCCACGCCTCGACGAGCTGTACCGGTGGGTGGAGCAGGGGGCACTGGAGACGGCGGCGTGGTATCTCGCCGACCGGGTGTGGAAGCGGCGGGGTGCGCGGGCGCTGCGTGCGGGGGCGGCGGCGGGTGCGGTCGCCGGAGCGGCGCTCCCTCTGCTCGACCTCACCGGGGTGATGGGCGGGGTCGCCCCCTGGGGGTACCTGGCGCTGCTGCTCGCGGTGGCGTGCGTGGCCGTGGACCGGTACTTCGGGGTCACCTCGGGGTGGATAAGGGACGTCGCGACCGCGCAGGCTGTGCAGCGGCGGTTGCAGGTGCTGCAGTTCGAGTGGGCGTCGGAGAGTGTGCGGGAGGTTCTGGGGCCGACGGAGGGGACGGCGAGCGAGGCGGCTGATCGGTGTCTGGGGGTGCTGCGTCGGTTTTCGGAGGATGTGACGGAGTTGGTGCGGGCGGAGACGTCGGACTGGATGGTGGAGTTCCGGGCGGGGGGTGCGCCGCTGGGTATGCAGTCGGCGGCGATGGGGGTACCGCGCCAGGACGCGACGGTCCACCAGGGGCGGTTCGGCATCGCCGCCCCGGGGACCCGCCCGAACATGCCGCGCCAGCGGCCCCCGGAGGCGAGGTAAGGGTTCTTTTTCTTCGCCCCCGCCGCCCCTACCCGTCCCATCCTTCTGGGGGCTGCGCCCCCAGACCCCCCTTTCGGCCTGAACGGCCTCGTCCTCAAACGCCGGACGGGCTGGATGGTGCCGGCCGGCGCTTGGGTATTCAGCCCGTCCGGCGTTTGAGGACAAGGCCCGTTCAGGGCCGGAGCGGGGGTTCGGGGGCGGCAGCCCCCGAGGATGGGAACGGGTAGGGGCGGCGGGGGCGAGGAAACCTACCCCGGCGCCGGAAACGCCACCTGGCTCCTCAGCCCCGTCGCCCCCACCGCCCGCACCCCGAAGAACACGTTGTCCTTCGACAACGCCAGCTCGTACGACGTCACGTCGCCCGCCGCGACCACGTGGGTCCACTCCGGGGACGTCGTCTCGCGCCAGACGATCTCGTAGCCCGCCAGGTCCGGCTCACTCCCCCGCGTCCACACCAGCTGCGTCGCGTTCGTCAACGTCGACGTCAGGATCTTGGCGCCGCGGGGTGTGCCGGGCGCCTGCGCCAGCGTCCACAGTGCCGCCGCGTTCACCTTCGCCACCCGCGCGATGTACGGGAAGTCGCAGAACTCCGGCAGGTCTCCGTACTGTTTGCCGGTCTCGTCGACCCGTACGTCCTGGTGCTGGTGGGCGAAGTCCTCGGTCGGTTCCGTGAAGCGGGCCGCCGGGTAGCCGCGTTCCAGGAACGGGATGTGGTCGCCGCCCCTGCGGTAGCGGTCCCTGCGGTAGACGACCCGTACGCGCATTCCCGTTGCCTCGTTCTCCCCTACATCGCGAACGAAGCGCGCCAACTGCCGCGCCGGCGAGTCGTTCTCGCCGCCCACCGAGCGCCGTACCGCCGCCTCCTCCGGTGTCTCCGACGACGGGACCCCCTCCGCGAACAGCCGGATCGTGTACGGGTCCACGGTGCCGTCGTCCGCCTTCGGGCTGCCGACTATGTCGTTCGTGAACATCGCCTGGAGGTCCGTGCCCGCCGACTTGTACTGCTGTGCCATGTACGCCGCCCCGTACAGGCCCTGCTCCTCCCCCGCCACCGCCGCGAACACGATCGTCGCCGCCGGGCGGCGTTTCGCCATCACCCGCGCCAGCTCCATCGCCACCGCCACGCCCGACGCGTCGTCGTCCGCGCCCGGTGCGTCCGAGACGGCGTCCATGACGTCCGTGGCGCGGGAGTCGTAGTGCCCGGAGACCACGTACACGCGCTCCGGGGTCACCGAACCCCGCAGGGTGGCGACGACATTCGTGATGCGCGTCGCCGTCGGGATTCGGCTCGCCGGTTCCTGGATGTACGACTGGAGGTCCACCGTCATCCGGCCTGCCGACTCCGCCGCGTACGAGCGGAGTTCGGCCGCTATCCAGTCCCTGGCCGCGCCGATCCCCCGTACCGGGTCGTCCTGGGAGGAGAGGGTGTGCCTGGTGCCGAAGGAGGCCAGTTTGCGGACCGTCGCCTCTATGCGTTTCGGGTCGATCTCCCGTAGCAGGGCACGGAGTTCGCGGGTGGGTGGCTGCACGGTCGCTGGCACCGGCGTGACAGCCTCCGCAGACCCCACCGAAACAGCCGAGACAGCTGCCGTCGTCGCCGTTGCCGCCAGGACGGTTCTTCTGCTGGGTCGTCGCATGCATTCCATCGTTGTGTACGCGTCAACAAGGGACAAGGGGGCATAGGAGGGGTAGCGGTTGGTTGCAGTGGTGCTGTGGGCGTGCAGGAAATGAAGCGCCTGCTGCAACTCGTTGTGGTAGCCACAGTTCGCCGAGTAACCTTCAACTTCCTTTCGGTCAGGTGCAGTTGACAGGTTCAGTCGTCAGGTTCAGTCGTCAGGTTCAGTCGTCAGGTTCAGTCGTCAGGTTCGGTCGACAAACGGGGGAGTTCCCCATGCCTTCATCCGACAGTGGGCACGGCAGACCCGGTGGATTCCCCGGTGACGGCGCCATCGACTTCATACGGGCGCTCGCGCCGACCGTGGTCCCCAAGTACAGCCGTCGCAAGAGCCTGGACAGCAGCCCGCCGCTGTTCGTCCTGCGGGTGCCGGCGACGATGTACGAGACCGGTGTGCGACGCGTCGTCAACCCGCTGATCGACGCGATGCTGACCGACAACTCCCGGCAACTCCCGTACGCCCGTCTCATCCCCGAGGACGACCACCAGCTGCTGGTCGAGGAGGCCGGGACGGAGCTGACCAAGGGCGGGACGAACCACACCACCCCCGACCGCCACCCGTACTTCCACACCGTGCGGGACCTCGTCGCGTACATCAGGGACAATCCCGCCAACTGGGCGACTCAGGGCTCCTGGGAGAAGAAGCTGCGGACCCATGCCTGTGAACAGCGCGCCCAGCGCGGCGGGCTGCTCGGCTTCGCGCAGATGGAACCCTCCAGCCCTGAAGGGGCGATCGGTGGAGCGGCGAGCACCGCGGTCAGCACAGCGGCGAGCACCGCGGCCGGCGCGGCGGCGGGCAACGCGATCGGCGGAGTGGCCGGCCTCCTGACGAAGGTCGCCTGGCTGTCGTTCGTCCAGCGCGGCCCCCGCCGACTGTGGTCCTGGTGGACGTCCCGCAAGGTGATGGGTGGCTGGATCGGCAATGAGCAGCCGGCCACGGCGGGCCAGAACCTCTTCAAGGTGATGAACGACGTGGGCGCCCAGCGCGGCCCCCACCTGCGGGACTCGAACCACCTGAGTCACGAGGACGCGCTCCGGGAACTCGACTGGTTCGTCCTGCGCGCCCTTCTGGAGGATCTGCGCAGACCACCGGTCGGCCGCTTCCGGCCCGCCCGTCGGCGCCGGATCTGCCGGCCCGTGGTGATCGTGCAGGTTCCCCCGCCGGGTGCCCCGGGCGCCCGCGCCGCAGAGCGCTTCCTGCGCGCCCTGCACCGCTGCCAGCACGGCCCCCGGTCCACCGCACAGCCGCCCGGCCCACTGGTCCTGGCCGTCGGCGCACCCTCCGACGACCTCCTGAAGGAACTGGGCGCCAGAACCACGCCCGCCTCCCCCGAGGCGCCCGCACGTCTCGTCGAGAGCAGCTTCACCGCCGCGGCCGGACACCTGGCCGACAATGGCGGCCCGCCGGTCCTCGTCCGCCTCGACGAGACGGAACTCCGAAGCGAGGGGACGCCCGTCGGCTCGTTCGTGCCGGACAAGAAGTTCGCCTTCCACCGCTACGTCCCCACCACGGCCATGACCGGAGCGACGGTACTGGCCATGACCGCGGCCGCCGTGCTCATCCCTTGCTGGATCGGAACGCCCACCGATTGTCTCGGCGGCACGGACTCCGTGGCGGACTCCGACCCCGGCGGGAAGATCCCCGTACAGGTCGTGGCCTGGTACGACGCGGCCAAGGCCGCGATCGACGCCGAGAACCTGCGGGCCGAGGACTACGCCGAGACCGGCAGAGAAGTACGGTCCGTCGTCGTCTTCGTCTCCCAGAGGCCCAGGACCGAGGACCAGACCCGCTTCGACGGCACCATCCCCGAACTGCGCGGCATCGCGATGTGGCAGCGGACCCTCAACGAGGCCGCGGCCTCCAACTCCACCCTCGTACCGCTGAAGGTCCTGGTCCGCGAGACCGGCGAGGGGTTCCGGAACGCCGAGGCCATGGCCGAGGACCTCGTCCGTGAGGTGCGCGCAGAGCGGAGCCGCTCCGAGCGCGACCGGATCGTCGGGGTGCTCGGGTACGCGCAGAGCCGGGAGGAGACCCAGGCCGCGCTCCAGATACTGGGACGTGCCCGCATCCCGACCATCGGCACCACCGCGACAGCCGACGAGATGTCGGAGGGCGACGCGAGCTTCAGCTACTGGCCGTTCACGCCGGCCAATTCGCGGGAGGCCCGGATCGAGGCGGACTTCGCCGGCCGGAAGAACATCGTCGCCCTGCCCGGCAGCGAGGACGAGTGTGCCCCCGCCGAGCACGCCATCGTGGTCGAGAGTTCCGCGGACCTCTACAGCCGCAGTCTCGCCACCCGCTTCATGGCGGACTTCCCCGGCGACGAGACCGTGTTCAACTTCAACCAGGAGGGCGACTTCGATCCCCCGGCGCCCGACGCCGACGACAATCTGCGCAGCGCCGACATTCTCGCGCGGCGGATCTGCGACACGCTGGCGAAGCAGCCGGAGTCGGTCGTGTACTGGTCGGCGCGGGCCAAGGACTTCACGGCGTTCGTCAACTCCATGGACCTGGAAGGCACTTGTCTCGGCCAGGACATCACCGTCCTCGGCGGCAACGAGCTGACCAACGTGGCCCAGACCGGCGTCTTCCGGAACAAAACCTGGCTGCGGCTGTACTACTCCGCGCACCGGATGCCGTACGACGCCGACGGGACGAGTACCAAGACCAAACAGTTCGTGAGGGAGTACGAGTCCTTCGTGGACGACACCACCGACGGTACCGACCCCTGGAAGCAGGACGGCCACTCGGCGGTCTCGTACGACGCCTTCCACGTGCTGAGCCAGGCGGTGTCCGAGGCCTACCAGAGCGACCCCGCCATCACCCGCAACTCCGTCGTCATCGAGCTCAGGAACGGCGTCCACTTCGACGGGGCGACCGGTTCCGTCTCCTACGCCGAGGGCAGCAACGCGCCGCCCGTCGACAAGACGCTGGTCCTGCTGCGGCAGTTGGCGGACGGTCCCCGGGCGGTGGTGGCGTGCGGTGCGTACGGGGAGGACGAGACGAGCGAGAAGCAGGGACCGCCGTGCGCCTCCTGATCCGAACCGTTGCTCGTCGACGTGGCTACTCGTCGCACAACCGCTCCCCCTCCGTCGCCGTGCACGGGATGTGACCGTTCTGCCGGATCGCGGCCTGGCCGTGGTTGCGTACGTAGGTGAGGAAGCTGCCCGCGAGTGAGCCCGCGGGCAGGTCGGCGTAGGTGTAGGCGTTCTCCACGCCGCGGTACGGGTAGGGGCTGTCGTCGTACTCGATGGCGTCCACGTCGGCCTTGGCGCCGTCGAGGGCGACCCGGTTCACGGTCAGCTGGTGCTGCTTCGCCTGGCCGAGTTCGCTGTAGCCGATGGCGCCCTTCGTGGCGGCCACCTTCTTCAACACGTCGGCCGTGGAGCCGAGTTCGCAGCGTACGGGGGCCGCGGTGTCGCTCTGGAGGTCGCAGCCCAGTGAAGTGCTGGGTACGCCCTCCCACTTGCCGGCGAGCACCTGGTCCTGGAAGACCTGCCGGGTGCCGGAGTCGGCGTCCCGGCTGACCAGGACGACCCGCCAGTGCGGCAGTTCCGGGTCCAGGTCGTCCCAGTACCGGACCGACCCGGAGTAGAGGCGCCGCACCTGCGTCAGGGTCAGGCCCTGCTGGAGGTCGAGGCCGAGCCCCTTGTCGGCGACCAGGGTGAACACGGACAGGGCGACGGGCTCGGCCCGCAGTGCGGAGCCGGCGCCCTTGTCGCGGCCGTCGGAGAACGCGACCACCGAGGCCCGTCTCGCCCTCGACTCGCCCTCCATGGCGGCGAGTTCACTGACCCCGGCGGTACTGCCCCGCGCCTCGACCGTGATGTCGGAGCCCTCGCAGTCCTTCTCGTACTCCTTCGCCAGGCCCTCGGCCACGAGCGCGAAGGCGGTCGAGCCGACGACCGTCAGGGTGCCCTTCTCGCAGCCGAGCGGGGGCGGGTCGTCGTCGCGGACGATGACGATGCTCGCCAGGGTGACCACGGAGGCGGTGAGGATGATGGTGATCAGCCGGGCCGCGCGGCTGAACAGGGGCGGCTTGTCGTCCGGTGTCGCACTGCGGTTGGGGTGCACCTCGCCGTCCCTGATACCGCCGACGAGCCGGATGTCGCAGCCCACGTCGCCGCCCGACAGCAGCACGAGCAGCTTGAAGTGCTCGCCCCGGTTGAGCGGGACGCGCGGGATGCGCAGGGTGTTGCCTCCGACGTCGTAGCCGAAGCCCGCGTGCGGGGTGAAGTGGCTCATCAGGTGGTCGACGCCGGGCGGCTGGGTGACCGACACGCCGTGTATGGCACGGTCGGTGAACTCCACGGTGAGGCCGTGCAGTTCACGGCTGGTGTAGTCCTCGTGGCCGATGCCCTGCGAGCCGTCGTTCTCGATGCGCAGCAGCACGAGGGTGGCCTGGTGCATGCCGGGCGCCTCGTCGAACAGCCCGAGCCGGACGTTCACCCGGCCGGCCTGCGTGCCGTCGCCTATCGGGTTGTCCATCTGTACGCGGTACCCGACCCGTTTGCGGCGCGGTACCCGGCGCTCGTACCAGATCATGACCGCCGACGCGACGATGCCGAGACCGGCGGTCGCCACGGCCACGACGTTCTCTGCGCTCAACCACTCCATGTGGGTGCCCCCGCAAGCCCCGGAGTCCGGACGGTGGGGTCACTTTACGATCGGCGGCACCACAAGTCCCGTATGGGCGAAGGAAGTTCGCCTGACGTTCAGCTTGCCTTCGTGTACGTCGGCGCAGGTGGCGGGACCGGCTGGGTGGAGGTCGGCGCGGGGGGCCTGGCGGGTGCGGTGTCGTCGTCGCCGTTCAGCAGGGCGACGACGGAGGCTCCGGCCGCGAGGGTGACGACCAGCGCGGCGGCGATGAGCGCCACCGACAGGCGGGACCTGCTCGCGGGCTCGGCCCGCTGCGCGCGCCCCACCCGGTAGGAATCGGCCGTGCCGGGCGGCGACATGCTCCACGCGGCGGGCACGTCCAGCTCTTCGAGCGCCGGGTCCCCGGGCCAGACAGGGGGCCGCTGACTGCCACCGGGGACGGGAGCGAAGGGCTGCGGCTGGTGCTCGGGGTGGCCCTGGGCCGGGTGCGCGGGCGGCCCGTCGGGCGGCGCGTGCTCGGGCGGGACGTCCGGATCCTCCACGTAGGCCTCCCCCTCCACGTCGAGCAACTGCACCGCGTGCCGCCCCAGTCGGGCGACCAGGGGGCCCGGCAGCCAGGTGTCCCGCTCGTAGCCGTCCGCGACGGCGTCCGCCGACACCCCCGTACGGCGCAGGATCTCTTCCGGTGTGGGCCGCTGGGCCGGGTCCTTGCTCAGGCAGGCGCGGACGAGGTCGAGCACGCCCCGCGGGACCCCCTCCAGGTGGGGCTCCTCCCGGACCATGCGGAACCGCAGGGCGAGGGCGCTCCTGCCGGTCACGCCGAAGGGCTGGGCGCCCGTGGCGGCGTACGCGAGGAGGGCGCCCAGGGAGAAGACGTCCGTGGCGGCGGTGACCGGGTCGCCGTACAGCTGCTCGGGCGCCAGGAACCCGGGGTGGCCGACGGGATCGCCGTCGGCGACGGCCTCCAGGGCGCGGGCGACACCGAAGTCGACGACGCGGGGCCCGTCGATGGTGACCAGAACCCTGGACGGCTTGAGGTCGCGGTGGACGATCCCGGCACCGTGGATGTCCTGGAGGGCGTGCGCGAGCCCGGCGGCGAGGACGCGCAGCGAGCGCTCGGGCAACGGCCCGTGGCGGTGCCCGACGACCTGGCGCAGGTCCGGCCCGGCGACGTACCCGGTGGCGACCCAGGGCACGGCGGCCTCGGTGTCGGCGTCGAGCACGGGCACCGTCCAGCGCCCCCCGACGCGTCGCACGGCGGCGACCTCCTGCCGTAACCGCTCCCGGAACCCGCCCCGCCCGGCTGGCTCCCGCCGAACGAGCTTCACGGCGACGGCCCGCCCCCGCTCGGACCGCCCGAGATACACCGGCCCGGTCCCACTCGCCCCGCCCGCGCCACCCGCACTCCCCGTCCCACCCGTCCCGAGCCGCGCGATCAGCCGGTACGTCCCGATCCGCGTCGGATCGCCGTCCCCGAGCCGTTCCATGCCCGCCTCCCCATGCGCCCCGCACCCCCTACCCCGTCATGCGCCCCGCACCCCTACCCCGTCATGCGCCCCGCACCCACTACCCCGTCGGGACACGCGACAACCTGTCGTGCAAAACGCCCGAGCGCAGACAGGACGCCGATATCCCGCCGTCGCCCGGGACACCTACGCTCCACGGCATGACCCCTCAGCCCAACCCCCAGGCGGGCGCGGCCGTGAAGGCCGCCGACCGCGCGCACGTCTTCCACTCCTGGTCCGCGCAGGAGCTCATCGACCCGCTCGCCGTCGCCGGTGCGGAGGGGTCCTACTTCTGGGACTACGACGGCAAGCGCTACCTCGACTTCACCAGCGGCCTCGTCTACACCAACATCGGGTACCAGCACCCGAAGGTCGTCGCCGCGATCCAGGAGCAGGCCGGGCGGATGACCACCTTCGCGCCCGCCTTCGCGGTCGAGGCGCGGTCGGAGGCGGCTCGGCTCATCGCGGAGCGGACCCCCGGTGATCTCGACAAGATCTTCTTCACCAACGGTGGCGCCGACGCCGTCGAGCACGCCATCCGCATGGCCCGGCTGCACACCGGGCGGCCCAAGGTGCTGTCCGCCTACCGCTCGTACCACGGCGGCACCCAGCAGGCCGTGAACCTCACCGGCGACCCCCGCCGCTGGCCCTCCGACAACGGCACCGCCGGGGTCGTGCGCTTCTGGGCGCCCTTCCTCTACCGGTCCAAGTTCTATGCCGAGACGGAGGAGCAGGAGTGTGCTCGGGCGCTTCAGCATCTTGAGGACACGATCGTCTTCGAGGGACCTGCCACCATCGCGGCGATCATCCTCGAGACCATCCCCGGCACCGCCGGCATCATGATCCCGCCGCCCGGCTATCTCGCCGGAGTGCGCGCGCTCTGCGACCAGTACGGGATCGTCTTCGTCCTGGACGAGGTGATGGCCGGGTTCGGGCGGACCGGTGAGTGGTTCGCCGCCGACCTGTTCGACGTCGTGCCCGACCTGATGACCTTCGCCAAGGGCGTCAACTCCGGCTATGTGCCCCTGGGTGGGGTGGCGATCTCCGGCGCCATCGCCGAGACGTTCGCCACTCGCGCCTACCCAGGCGGCCTCACCTACTCCGGGCACCCGCTCGCCTGCGCCGCCGCCGTCGCCACGCTCACGGTGATGGCCGAGGAGGACATCGTCGGCCAGGCCGCCCGCACCGGCGAGACCGTCATCGGACCGGCGCTCAAGGAGCTGGCGGCCCGGCACCCGAGCGTCGGCGAGGTGCGCGGTACGGGTGTCTTCTGGGCCCTGGACCTCGTACGGAACCAGGAGACCAGGGAGCCGCTGGTGCCGTACAACGCGGCCGGCGAGGCCAACGCGCCGATGGCCGCGTTCGGCGCCGCGGCGAAGGCGAACGGGCTGTGGCCGTTCATCAACATGAACCGGACGCATGTCGTCCCGCCCTGCAACGTGACCGAGGCCGAGGCCAAGGAAGGGCTCGCCGCGCTCGACGCCGCGCTGTCGGTCGCCGACGAATACACCGAGGGACGGTAGGAGGACGGCGGGTAAGCACAGGGGAAACTCCTCCCGGAACCCGAACGCGTAAGGTGACGTGCTCGTAGACATATGCGAGTACGTCATCCACACGCGCGAAGGGGGAGGGTTCCGACCATGCCCGCCAGCAGCGGCAACGGCGCCGTGACCCGTAGCACCCTGCGGCAGCAGATCGCGGACGCCCTCCGCGACGAGGTGCTGGCCGGGCGTCTCCAGCCCGGCCAGGAGTTCACGGTCAAGGAGATCGCCGAGCAGTACGGCGTCTCCGCCACGCCCGTGCGCGAGGCCCTGGTCGATCTGTCGGCCCAGGGCCTGCTGGAGGCCGACCAGCACCGCGGCTTCCGTGTGCACGAGTACTCGCTCGCCGACTTCCGGGGCATGATCGAGGCCCGCGGCCTGGTCACCGACGGCATGTTCCACGGGCTCGCGAAGGGCCTGCCGCTTGTCCCCGAGGGCAGTATCGAGGGCAGTATCGGGGGCAGTGATGGCGGTGCCGCGAGGACCGCTCCGAGTGGTTTCGCCGCCGACAGCCCCGGCCCGCGCGGTTTCTTCGTCCGCGCCGGTGACCCGCGTGCCGCCGCCGCCCTCGCCGGTGTCCGCCGCCGGGGCGAGGAGGCCAGACGTGCCGCGACCGCCGGTGAACTGAACATCCTCATCGGCTACGACCTGCGTTTCTGGCGCGAACTCGGCGCCCTGTTCGGCAACCCGTACCTCACCGACTTCCTGCACCGGCTGCGCGTGCAGTCCTGGGTGTGCGCGGTGCAGCATCTGAGCCGGATCGGCGATCTGCGCGGCCGGCTGTGGTCCGACCACACCGAGGTCGTCGACGCGCTGACCCGCCGCGACCTCGCCGACGCGCACCGGATAGTCGACTCGTACGACACCCACTCCCTCACCCTCATCGAGGGTCTGGCGAACCTCGGCGCCGAAAAGACCGTCCTCACCACAGAGGAGGACGGGAAAGAGGACGGGGAAAAGGAACACGAGGGGAACGGGGACACCGCCGAATGAGCGCTCCCACCCGTACGACGGCCACCCTCGACCTGACCGTCGTCGTCCCCGCCTACAACGAGGAAGCCCGTCTCGGCCCCACCCTCGACGCCATCACCGGCCACCTCCGGGAGAACGAGGGCCGTTGGGGCGACTGGGAGGTGGTGGTCGTCGACGACGGCTCCACCGACGGCACCGGCGCCCTCGTCACCGCGCTCGCCGACCCCCGGGTGCAGCTCGTCACCAGCCCGCGCAACCGTGGCAAGGGCCACGCCCTGCGCCTCGGGGTGGCCGCCTCGCGCGGCGCCCGCGTCCTGGTCACGGACGCCGATCTGGCAGCTCCCATAGAGGAGTTGGAGGTCCTGGACAAGGCGCTCGGCGAAGGCCACGCGGCGGCGATCGGCTCCCGTTCCGTCCCCGGGTCGACGATCGAGCACCACCAGCACCGGGTGCGCGAACTCCTCGGCCGGGCCGGCAACCTCCTCATACGCAGGGTCGCCGTCCCCGGCATACGGGACACCCAGTGCGGCTTCAAACTGTTCGACGGCGACCGCGCCCGTACGGCGTTCGCCGCGTCCCGCCTGAACGGCTGGGGCATAGACGTCGAGGTCCTCCAGCACTTCCGCCGCGCCGACTGGCCGGTCGCCGAGATCCCGGTCCGCTGGGCCCACCAGTCCGGCTCGAAGGTACGGCCCCTGGACTACGCCCGCGTCCTCGCCGAACTGACGGCCCTCAAGGCACGCGCGGTCCGCCCGGCCGACCTGTTGGCCGTCACCCTCTTCCTCCTCATGGCCGTCTCCTTGTACGCGGGCCGCTGGGCCGGTCCGAACGGCCGCTACCTCCCCGACTCGCTCCAGGACCAGAACCAGTGGGAGTGGTTCTTCGCGGTCACGGCACACAACATCAGCCACTTCCAGAACCCCCTCTTCACCGACCTCCAGGGCTTCCCCGACGGCGTGAACCTCATGGCCAACACGGTCATGCTGGGCCTGTCGGTCCCCTTCGCGCCGATCACGCTCCTCGCGGGACCCGCGATCTCCCTGGCCCTGGTGATGACACTGGGCCTCGCGGTGACGGCGACGGCCTGGTACTGGCTGATCGTGAAAAGGGTCGTACGGCAACGGGGCGCGGCCTTCGCCGGCGCGACCCTGGCGACCTTCGCACCCCCGATGATCAGCCACGCCAACGCGCACCCGAACTTCGTCATCCTCTTCATGATGCCGCTGATCATCGACCGCGCGCTGAGGCTGTGCGAGGGCGAGCGGGTGCGCCGCAACGGCGTGATCCTGGGCCTGATGGCGGCGTACCAGATCTTCCTGGGCGAGGAGCCGCTGCTGCTGGCGGCGATGGGGATGGTGCTCTTCGCCCTCGCGTACGCCGTCGTACGCCGGGATGTGGCGAGGACGGCCTGGCGCTCGCTGCTGCGGGGTTTGTCGATCGGCGCGGCGGTCTGCTTGCCAATCGTCGCGATCCCCCTCTACTGGCAGTTCTTCGGCCCGCAGAGCTACCACAGCGTGCTGCACGGCGACAACGCGGGCAACAGCCCGATGGCGCTGCTCTCCTTCGCCGAGCGCTCCCTGATCGCGGGCAACGAGGACAGGGCCAACGCCCTCTCCCTCAACCCGACAGAGCAGAACGCCTTCTACGGCTGGCCGCTGGTCGCCCTGGCCTTCGCGATCGTCGTACGGCTGTGGGAGCGCCCGGCGGTGAAGGCGCTGGCGTTCACGGCGGTGGCCGCGGCGTTCCTCTCCCTCGGGCCGAAGTTCCGTATCCCGCTCACCGACACCGTGCTGCCGGGCCCGTGGGCACTGCTCGCCAAGAAGCCCCTGTTCGAGTCGGTGATCGAGGGCCGGGTGGCGATGATCTGCGCACCGGCGCTGGGCATGCTGCTGGCCATCGCGGTGGAGCGCCTGGCGGCCACCCCCCGTCTGTCCACGCAGTACTTCGGCACGCTGGCGGTCGTCCTGGCGGTGCTGCCGATCGTCCCGGCGCCGCTGAAGTCGGTGGAGCGCGTGGACGTGCCGCCGTTCATCGCGGACGGCATGTGGAAGTCGTACGTGGGGAAGGGCGAGTCGCTGGTCCCGGTGCCGTTGCCCGATCCCGGCAACGCGGAGGCGCTGCACTGGCAGACGGCGGCCGGCCTCGGCTTCAAGCTGCCGGGCGGCTACTTCAACGGCCCGTACGGCGACGACCGCGTCGGCATCTACGGCGCCTCGCCGCGCTTCACCTCCAACATGCTGCGTGACGTCCGCTACAACGGCGTCGCGCCGACCATCGGCGACAACTGGCGGGCGCAGGCCAAGAAGGACTTCGCGTTCTGGAAGGCGGGCGTGCTGGTGCTGGCCCCGCAGGGCAACGACGGGGTGCTGCGGGAGACGCTGGAACAGCTGACGGGGAAGCCGGGGAAGTGGACGGGCGGGGTGTGGGTGTGGGACCTGCACGACGGGGCATGACCCGGTGACCGGGTCACGGGGCGGCCTGGTGACCGGTTCCTGCCGGTGTCTGGCCCATCACACAGGGGCTTGACCACCCGACGACCCACTACGCTTCCCTGACGCCCAGAGGCCTCAGGGCCCGGACGCCTATGACGATGCGAGGAGTGCTCCTTTGGCCTGTGACCTGTGGCTGGTCCCACTCGTCGACGTGCTGTGTCACACCCCCGACAATCCCTTCGCCGAGGAACTCGCCCTCTACGACAAGGTGCTGGGCGAGGCGGGACTGCCGCCGGTGCCGGTGTACTCGTACATGCCCGGCCTGTCCGGCGACGTGGCCCCCATCGCGGGCTTCGACTACGACGCGCTGCACTTCCTGCGCCGCGCGTATCTCCTCCAGGTGTGCGGTCTGCCGGTGACGCCGGTGGGCGAACTGGGCGGCGACTACGAGCAGTTGCTGGAGATGTTCGAGGCGACCGCCCAGCAGTCGCACCTGGTCTGGCACTACGACCACGCGGGGGCGTACGTCCCCGTGGACTTCCCGCACCCCCTGACGAGCGACGAACTCCTCGAAGGCGGCGGCCCGTTGGGCTCGTCCCAGACCCTGCTGCGGGAACTGGAGTTCGTGGCCCCGTCGATCGGCATCGACCCGGCGAACCCCCCGCTGGCCCCGGCCCCGCCGCCGACCCCCACGTCCCTGGAGGAACCGGCGGCACCGGCGCCCTTCGACGCGAGCCCGTTCGCGCGGGAGCGGCATGTGTGGCTGGGCCTGAACGCGGCGGCGACGCGGAGTCTGGCGCAGGGTTCGATGATCGTCTTCAGCTGATCACCGGATCAGCGGATGCGGGAGAGGCCCGTCTGCAGGTCCTCGGCGTTCATGATGGGGGTGAACGTGAGCTTCGCGTTGAACTGCGTGAAGAACGGCTCGGCGGTGGGCGGGAGTTCGGAGCTGTCCTGCATGTCGAGGACCAGCCAGCAGGTCCGGCAACCGTCCTCGGGACCGAAGTAGGCCGCCTCCGGCTTGAGCTGGTCGAGGGTTTCCTTCATCAGCTCGGGAAGCTTGCCGCTGCGTATGGCCTCGTTGCTCTTCTCGGTGTCGAACTGCGCCTTGAGCATGACGCGCATAGCACTCACCTTCTCCTGACGTGGAGCTCTGGGTGTGTTTGTCGCGTTTCCAGCCTATTCCTGTTGGGGGAGGTTGGCGCGCACACGTTCGAGGCCCACGCCCGTGTTTCCGGGCGCGGGCCTCTGCCGGGAGCTACCGCTGACGCGGCAGCCTGAGGGTCCGTACGAGGGGCATGTCCGCGTACAGATCGGGGTCGACGGTCAGTACGCGCCGGCCGTCGGGCCAGTCCACCGTCGGCCGGGACAGGTGCACCGCGTGACCGAGCCGCCACTCGACCCCGTCACGCAGCAGCGCGCCCACGGTCGACGCACCCGCGAAGTCCAGCTCGACGATCTCCACGGCGGGCAGGGCGCCGATGTGCTCGGCCAGCCCCTTGCGCATGCCGTCGGCGGCGGCCAGACAGAGCGCGGGCACGTACACATGCCGGGTGGGCCCGTGCTCGGTGTTCGAGACGAACTGCGAGGCGAGCGAGTTGCCCGACCCGAGGGCCAGCAGCGCCGACTCGTCGAAGACGACACCGGTCGATCCGGGGGGTCCAGGCCGCCCCGCCCTCTTGTCCTTGTCGGCACTCACAGGCTCTCGACCTCCCGCCCGGCCTCCAGGTCCTGCCAGATCTTCTCGACCCGGTCATGGTCCTCGTCGGTGAGGGTGACGCCGAAGTGCGTCTCGCAGTACGCCTTGGTCTCCTCGTACCGCTTCCGCAGCTCTTCCTGGGTGGGCGTGGCCCCCGCCAGCTCGGCGATCAGGTCACGCATGGTCATCCCGCGTTCGCGGGCGAGCACCATGAGGCGGTCGCGGACGGCGGGGTCGACCTTGACGGTGGTGTCAGCCATGACGCAAGTATACCGCCGGTATACCGTCTCGGGCCGCTCTAGCAATGCGGTCATCCTGTTTCCCGGTTCCTTCCGATTGGGTTGCCCGGCCGCGCGGACGCATGGCCGGGAGTCTGTGGGTGCCTACGCGGACGCGGGCCGCCGCCTCTGCAGCAGCAGTGCGCGGACCTCGGCGCCGCCGCGCCGCGCGGCCTCGCGGTAGCCGCCGGCCGCACCGGGCTTGCGGATCTCGACGGTCGTGACGGGTCCGGCCGGTTCAGCGGCGGGCGCGACCGGACGTTTGCGGGTCAGCCGGTCCTCGATGATGGCGCGCGGCGAGTACAGCGGCCGGGGCAGCCCCTGCGTCAGGGCGGCACGCACCTGGGCGCTGCTCGCCCCGGCGGCCCACCACTCCTCGACCAGCGGCGCGAGCCGCAACGCGTCATCGGCACCGAGTTCGAGCCGGGGCTCGATACGGGCCAGCGACCCGAGCAACCGCGCGGCGAGCGCGGTGCGCTCACCCGGCGGAGCCTCGGGCTCACCCGGCGGAGCCTCGGGCTCACCCGGCGGAGCCTCGGGCTCGGCCGCCGCCTCGCCGGGCGACGGCGGGGAGGGAGGTTCTTCTTCCCTGGTCTTTTCTCCCGAAGGGAGAGCGCCCGAAGCCCCGGATCGCGACTCGCCGGAGGCCAGGTTCTGGACTTCTTCGGATTCACCCGTAGGGGGCTCGTCGTCGTACGGAGTGTCGAACACCTCGTACACGGTGGAGAGTTGCCCGGACTCCTCGTCCTTCCGCACCACCCGCCGCAGATACCGGGATTCCTCCAGCTCATGCAGGGCGGCGGCGATCCGGGCCCGCCCTTCCTTGCGCTGCTCGGCAAGGGTGCGGATGGTGGCGCGGGCGCCGTTCGGAAGGCTCAGGAGGTACGTCAGTACGCCTACCGCGCACCAGGAGAGACTCCGGTCGCGGAGAAGGGCGTTGGAGAAGACGGAAAAGGCGCGCGTGGGCGTCGTACGATGAATGCGCATGCAGGAGCTCCAGTTGTTCGCGTTTGGAGCTGGCGCTCCTCGTGCCGAGCCCCCGGGTGTTGGCGCACCGCGGGGGTGTTCTTTGTTGCCGTGACTCTAAGGGCACGCAGAGCGACGAACGCAAGCCGAACAGCCTTTTCCCGGGCGGAAGTTCGCGTTCTTCACTCTTCGGGGTGAAGCGCCGCCTTCAAGAGCAACGCGTGTACGAGGTGATCTCTCCCCGTCGGCCGATAACGCCAAGTCAGCGGCCACGTCTGCCCGTTGAGGGCGGGTACGGGGATGTACGCGACGCAGCTCGGCCCGGACGCGAGACTGATGACGCCGGGTGGCCAGATCCGCCGGGTCGTCGCACCCACGGGTACGAGGAAGTAGACGGCACGACTCCCGCTCGCCTCCTCCACGACCGGCCCCGGCGCCCCGCCGGTCATCCGCGCCAGCCGGTCCGCGACCGCTCTGCCCTCGTCGCCGTCCAGGCGGATCGCGTCGAACTGGACGCCCGCCTTGCGGAGTTGGATGCCGGTGGAGGGGACCCAGTCGGGGATCTCCGAGTCCTCCGAGACTTCCGGGTCGAGTGGGGGTTCGTCGAGGTTTACCTCGTCACTTTCCGTGTTCATGGAGACAGTTTCGGCAGCCGGAGCTAGCTTCTTCCATAACTCTGTGTCGAGGGTGCGTAGCTGTCGGAAATCGACGCGGGCCGGTGGTGACCAGTTGAGTTCGGTTGAGTTCGGGAGTGACCGGATGGCGAGTTCGGAGAACAGGATGGAAGCGGGCGGTACGGCACGTATGGTCGCCGCCCTCGCGAAGGCCCTGCGTGAGCAAGCGGGGCTCACACAGGAGGAGTTGGGCAAGTTGATCGGCTACACGGCGTCGGCGATCAGCGCGATGGAGACGTGCGCGCAGCCCGCCAGCGACAAGATGCTCGTCAAGTTGGAGGAGGTACTGGGGAACGGGCTGGGGGTGTTTGAGAAGGCGCGGAAGTGGATGCTGCTGGAGAAGTATCCGGCTCGATTCCGGGGTGTTGCGGGGCTGGAGGCCGGGGCGGTCACCGTCTCCTCGTACGAGACCTTCGTCATCGACGGGCTCTTCCAGACCGAGGCGTACGCCCAGGCCCTCATCCGGGGCGGCTTTCCGGCCGTCTCCGACCAGAAGCGGGAGGAACTCGTCGAGGCGCGGCTCGCGCGGCGTGCTCTCTTCGACCGTGACTCCGCCCCGATGATCGAGCTGATCCTCGAAGAGGGCGTGCTGCGGCGGCCGTTCGGCAGCCGGGAGATCATGCGCGAGCAGATGAGCTCGCTCGCCGAGGACGCGCAGCGGGAAAATGTGTGTCTGCAAGTGCTCCCGACGGACCGCGGGCTGCGCGGCTCGCACGCAGGCGCCTGTGGCTCCATGAAACTTCTGGTCACCGAAGACCACGACCACGTCATCTACTTGGAGATCGAGGACCAGGGCCTCCTAGTCAGCGATCCGCCCGAGGTGGCCCAACTCGCGCACCGCTATGCGAAGATCCGATCACAGGCTCTGAGTCCCGACGACTCACTCGGCCTCATCGAGAAGCTGGCAGGAGAGGAACCATGAGCAACGCCGGTGCACTGCGGTGGATCAAGTCCAGCTACAGCGACAGCAGTGGCGGCAACTGCGTCGAAGTCGCCTACACCTGGCGCAAGTCGACGTACAGCGACGACGGCGGCGGCAACTGCGTGGAGATCGCCCCCTGCCCACACACCCCCACCACCGCGATACACATCCGCGACTCCAAGAACCCGACCGGCCCGAACCTCACGGTGACCGGCGAGGCGTGGGGCGCGTTCCTCCCGTTGATTCCCTAGGTTCCCTGGCGGGCCCATGCGGGCCCCGCGTCTATCGGACGTTTATGCACATTGGTTATCCCTGGTCTCATAGGTACTCGGCCATCCAGGGGGACACCGATGCGTGTGATGGGTGTGGAGTCATGGGCGGAGGTGCTGACCGGGCTGTACGGGCAACAGGTCAGCACACGCGCCGAATTGGGCAAGCGGTTCCGTGCGGTGTGCTGGATGCGGGAGCTGGGCGCCGTGCGGGTGTCCGTGGCGCACTGCCCGGCGGTGGAGATACGGGACACCGGACCGTACGGCGAGCGCGTGGCCCTGTATCCCCGGTATCACCTCGCGCTCGTGCTGAGCGGCGAGCTGGACCTCGACCAGGCCGGGCGTACCGCGTGGGCCGAGCCCGGGGGCATGGTGCTGCTGGACACCGCCCGGCCGTTCCGGATGCGGCTGGCAGCGCCGTACAACGCGGTGGTCACCGCGCACCTGCCACAGACCCTGTCGCCCACCCTCTCGGCCGGCTCGTCCGGTGGCGCGCTCGCCGCGCTGGCCGCGGAGTTCCTGGCGGGCCTGGCGCAGGACGCGACCCCGTACCGGCCCTCCGACGAGCTGCGGCTGGGCATGGTGGTGACTGACCTGGTCCGGACCCTGCTCGGCGACGACCACCGGGCAGCCGCTGAAGGAACTGCGGGAACTGCGGCAACTCCGGTGCTGCTGTGCCGTATCCAGGAGTACGTCCTGGACCATCTCGGCGACCCGCGGCTGGCGCCGGACCGTATCGCCGCCGCGCACCACATCTCCACCCGCTATCTGCACCGGCTCTTCGAACGGCTGGAACTCACCGTCACCGCCTGGATCAAGGCCCAGCGGCTGGAGCGGTGCCGACGCGACCTGGCCGACCCGCGCCTAACCTTCGGTCTCTGAATCAGGACGGGCCAGTCCGTATCGCGGCAGATCGCAGGACGCACGCAGAGCGTCCAGCTTCTCCGCGTCGGTGGTTTCGGGTGCGGCCACGTACGTGATGATCCTGAGGTCGGTGCCTGCGGGTATCAGGGCGTCGACGTCCAAGGCGATGGGGCCCACCAGGGGGTGCTCGATGGTCTTGCGGTCGCCGGCGTAGGGGCCGGCCGTGCCGTTGAGCCACAGGCGGGCGAAGTGGGGGTTGGTTCGGAGCAGGCCTTCGACCAGGGCGGTCAGACGTTCGTCGTGGGGGTGGGCCGCCGCCGTCACACGCAGGTCGGCGACGAGGTCCTCCTCCTGTGCTTCGTTGCTCTTCAGCGACCGGACGGGCCAGGCCGCTATCGGGTCCCGGCCTTGTGCGTTGCCCGCCCGGAACATCCCGGAGACGAGATTGTCCTCGTCCCAGCCGTACGCGCTGGGATGGCCGAGCGCTGCCGTCCACATCCTGTTCCAGCCGATGATCGTCCAGTCGGCGGCGAAGACCGCGGCGGGAATGTCTCCCTGCTGCTGGACAAGTCGCTGCACGCTCACGGGTATGTCCCTGGAGACGTTCCCGGCCGAGAGCGGTGCGAGGCCGGCGCAGCGGAACAGATGGTCACGCTCGGGCGGGTCGAGACGCAGTGCTCTGGCCAGGGCGGTGACCACCTGGGCCGAGGGGTTGCGGGCGCGGCCCTGTTCCAGCCGCACCACGTAGTCGACCGACAGGCCTGCCATACGGGCCAGTTCCTCGCGGCGCAGTCCGGGTATGCGTCGCTCCCCGTCGGCCTCCAGCCCGCTGTCCAGCGGTGACATCCGCTCACGCCAGCCGCGCAGAGTCATGCCGAAGTGGTTCATCGCTGCCATGCGGGTCATCGTCGTGCAGAGGCCCTGGACGACACGAAGCTTTCCGTGTCATCGGATCGTCCAGATCTGGTTGTCCCAGCCGTCGTCGCATTCCCAGAGGACCACCACCGTTCCGCTCGTGCCCCCGAAGACGGTGACGCATTTCTGGGACTGATCAGCCAGCAACTGTGTACCGGAGAAGTGGAATCGCTGGCTGGAGTCGCCGCTGCACCCGGTCAGCTGGATCTCGGTCCGGTCCTCGCTCGACCCTCCGGCCACGGTCATGCACTTCCCCAGTGCCCGGAAGGTCCCGTCCGATCCGATGAGCCACTGCTGCCCCGTGGAGCCGTCGCACGTGACGTGGACCAGCTGTATCCCCTCGGTCCCGGCACCGCCGCTCAGACACTTCTCCGTGGCGGGGACCACCAGGGTGTGGCCGGTCGGGGCGACCGACGAGTCGGTGTCCGGGGCGCCGACCGACGAGCCGGATCCGCTGTTCGTGGACGCGTCCTCGTCCCCGGATTCCGTGTCGGGGTCCCCTTGTTGGCCGGCCTGGGGCGTCGACTCCTGCGACGGGTTGCGCGCGGTCGGCGACTTGGCGCCCGAGTTCGTGGGGCTCGGTGACGGGGAGCCGGTGGGAGAAGCTGTGGGCGTGCCCGCGGACCGCGATGACGTGATGCCGCCGGCCGGGAGCGGGTCGGTCGACGTCGTGGCGCCGCCGGCGTTCTTCTCCGTCGTCGTGTCGACGACGAACGCGATCGTGATCAGCACCGTCGTGACGACCACCGCGGCGAGCGCGATCAGCTGTTTCGGACGGCCCGTTCGAGGCGTTCGGCCCTTTCCGCGCTTACGGCCCGTTCGGCCGGAGGGCTGCGACGCCTGCGGGTCGGTCGTCGCCGACGGCTTCGGGCGTTCGGCTGCCGGCGCTGCCGCTGCCGCTGCCGCCGGGTCCGCAGCAGATGCCTCGCTTGCCCTGTTCCCCGACTTCGGTTCCGGCTTCGGAGCGGGCTGCGGACTTGGGACCAGCTCCGCACTAGGTTCCGGTTCCAGTTCCGGCTTCGGCCTCGGACTCGGGACCAGCTCCGAACCGGGGGCCGACATGGGACTCGGAGCCGCTTGCGACCTCAGGGCCAACTCCGAACCCGGTTCCGGCTTCGCCACCGCAGCAGCCGGAGCCGGAGCGGCAGCGGGCACCACACCGCCCGCAGGCGGCGGCGTCGCGTGGCCCACTCGCCGTATTCGTCGCGGGTTGACGTCCGTTGTCCGCAGGAGGCGCTCCGCGTCCTCCGCCGACAGCCGCTCGGCCGGTTTGGCGGCGAGCAGGCCCTTGATCAGCGGGGTGAGCGGCCCGGCGCCGCGTACCTCGGGAGGCGGTTCCATGGCGATGGCGTACATCGTCTCCGCCACCGTGTTGCGGAGGTACGGCGAGTGGCCGTCGATCGCCTGGTAGAGCGTCGCGCCCAGTGCCCACAGGTCGGCCTCCGGGCCCGGCTTGGCGCCGACCAGGCGCTCGGGGGCCATGAAGTCGACCGAGCCCACCAGCTGGCCGGTGCGGGTGAGGTTGGACGTCTCGGTGGCCTGGGCGATGCCGAAGTCGGTGAGGACCACCCGGCCGGTCTGGGCGAGCAGCACGTTGGCCGGCTTCACGTCCCGGTGCAGGATCCCGGCCCGGTGCGCCGCCCGCAGCGCGGCGATCACCCCACGGCCGACCCTGGCGACCTCGCCGAGCGGGACCGGACCCTGCGCCTTGATCAGGTCGGCGAAGGTGGTGGACGGCACGTACTCCATGACGATGACGGGGAGGCCCTCGTCGTCCACGACGTCGTGGACGATCACGACATTGGGATGGCTGATCCGGGCGGCGCTGCGGGCCTCGCGGCGGGTGCGCTCGAAGAGGGTGGCGAGTTCGTCGGCGTCGAGCTGCGGCTGGGGGTGGAGCTTCTTGACGGCGACCTGGCGGTCGAGGAGGTCGTCGTGGGCGCGCCAGACGGTGGCCATGCCGCCCCGGCCGATCCGGTCGAGGATGCGGTAACGGCCGGCGATCAGCCGTCCTGTGTCGGACACCGTGGGTTTCCTTTTCTCTGCTTCGCCAACCACACGCCCAACGTCCCCTCGTTCACGGCTTGTTGAGGAGCGTGACGAGTCCCCGGAGGTTGGGTGGATGCCCGGTTCGTTCGAGGTCTGCGGCGCTGCGGGGCCCGGCCGCGAGGAGGGCGGCGCCACCATCTCACGCGTGCCTGATCATCCTCCAGGAAACACGGCAGCCGCCAGTCGCCCGGGTAGGAACAGCGGTACCACCCGGCCCTCTGGCTCGGCTAACTGCCGAAGTGCAAGGGCCCGTTGATGTCCCGAGCCTGCACCACGGGCCCCTGGATCGTGCCCCCGGAGACCTCGTTGTGCACATCACCCGCTCCGGTCGACGTGCCCTCCAGGGCCTCCGCCTCCCGGCGCCAGGTGTCGAGCGCCCGGGCGAAGTCCGGGTCCTGCCGGGCGCGCAGGGCGAGTACGTCGGCCAGTTCCCGGGCCCGCGTCGGACTGTCGGCGGCATCGGCGAGGGACGTCAACTCGCCCTCGCCGCACGGCTCTTCGCCCGACGGCCGACGCCGGACCAGGTCCCGCAGCGACGCCCAGATCTGCTGCCCGGCGGCTCCCGCCGTACCTCCGGCGAGGGCCATCAGCAACTCAGGTGCGATGGGATCCACGGACACCCTTCCCCGTACTTCCTGCGGAACTCAATCCGGAACTCCTTCGGACTCTGTGATCCACAGTGGTTTCCCGTCGCCGCATGTGACGAGGAGGACGAGGAGTCCGTCGGCTGGTTCAAGGCTGGTGCGTTTCCCATGCAGCCAGATGTCGCCCACCTGGGCAAGGGGGCGGTCGGGCGATCGCATGAAGCGATGGGTCCTGACCTGGTCGTGGATCGTGCGGGATCCGAAGTGGAAGCGCCGGTGGCCCGGGAGGAGACCTAGGCGGCCCTGGCCATGTCCATGCCCTCCACACCCGCCATGGCCCCTGCGGGGCGGCGAGTCGTCAGCCAAGCGCTCGCCCCCGGCATGAAGTGGACCTCTCGGGGCCTGCGGAAGCCCAGGGGCCGCAGTTGGTCCGCATGGCGGGGGGACATCATGAGGGCGACGGCCGTCGCCGCCTCGGCGTCGACCGCTCGCAGGCCCGGGATCAGCAGGTCCGCGGCCACGGTGTGGTCCCAGGCGGTCGTGTCGTCCAGGGTGCCGACGATGACCACCTTCCAGTGCGGGATCTCGGGGCCCGCGTCCTTCAGCCACATCGGCGGGACCGGCAGGTCCTGCGGGCCGGTGGCGAGTTCGCGGGCGAGGAGGCTGCTGAAGCGGGTGTCGGGGGGCTCGGCGCCGACGCCGGGCGGCAGCCAGACGGCCGCGGCCAGGAGACCGCCCTCCGCACGCTCGGCCACCCAGATACGGCCCTCCTCCAGGGCGTAGTGGGCCAGCACCAGCCGCATCGCGCTCTGTGTCTGCTCCCAGTCGTCCGAGGGCGTGGGCGCCACGATCATGCGTACCACCGCGGGTACGTCGACCAGTTCGGCCGCGCGTACGGTCGTCCGGGTGCGCGGCCGAAGCGTGGGCATCGCGGCTATTGACGTCAGGATCGTCGTCATCTTGCTGTTCTCCATTTCAGGCCGCACGGCTCGTGCCGGTCAGCATCCGGGTGGGTAGCGGGTGAGGTACGGGAACGTCGGAGCGGGCCGGACGCTCGTACTGGCGCTCGGGCTGCGGGCGGCTCAGCAGGACCACGCCCCGGCCCGCCGCCATCGCGCCGGCGATCGCGAGCAGGGTGCCCGTCGTGCCGTACTGGAAGCCCTCGCCGAGCAGGGTGACGCCGATGGCCGACGCGGCGACCGGGTTGACGAGGGTCAGCAGGGCGAGGGGGCCGCCGAGGCCGCTGCCGTACGCCTTCTGGGCCAGCAGCAGCCCGCCCGCCGCGAAGGCGACGGTCAGGATCGCGATCCCCGCCGCGCTCCACGACAGCGTCGGTCCGACGGCGAGCTTCTGGGCCAGCGTCGAGCCGACTCCGGAGGCGATGCCCGAGGCCGCCGCGAAGCCGAGGCCCGCCAGGGAGGAGCGGCCCGTGGTCAGGCGTACGAGCACCCCGATGAGCGTGACGGCGGCGAGCGCCACCACCAGCACCTCGGTGCCGCTCAGCGCGCTGTCCGGCGTACCGCCCGAGGCCGTGACCGTCAGCAGGGCGGTCAGGCCGACGAGTGTGAGGGCCATGCCGGACCACTGGGTGCCCGAGGTCCGGCGGCGGGCGGCCAGTGAGCCGAGCGGTACCGCCACGACCAGGGTCAGCACGCCGAGCGGCTGCACCAGGCTCAGGGGGCCGTAGCGGAGGGCGACCACGTGCAGCAGCGCGCCGGCGGCGCTGAGCAGGACCGCCCACCACCACGAGGCGCGGACGAGCGCGCCCCGCAGACCCGGCGTTCCGGCGGCGGTCCGCTCCTGGACCACGGCGGCCGTGGCGTAGCAGAGCGCGGAGACGAGGGAGAGCGCGACAGCCAGGAACACGGGAGAGGTCGCCATCGCCGTCATCACCACTCACCCATCAGCCATCGATACGAAACGGTTTCGTACCGACAAGCTACGGGGATCTCGATCGAAACGCAAGCGTTTCTTTAGGGGGCGGAGGGACCGGAAACCCCAGCGGGATCCGGTCCCGACCGGTCAGTCGGCGAACACCGCCGTCCCGCCCTGCGTCAGCTTCCAGTTGGTGACCGCGAAGTCGGCGGGGTTCAGACTCCCCTTCGACGTCACGTAGTCGATCATCAGCTGGCGGATCTCGTTGGTGGAGCTGTACGCGATGTCGGCGGCGGCGATGTGCGGATAGCCGCTGCCGCCGTTCGCTCGGTAGTTGTTGACGGCGACGACGAACACCTGGTCGTCGGCGACCGAAGTCCCGTTGTAGGTCAGGTTCTTGATGCGGGAGCCCTCGGCCGCCGCGATGTCGATGTCGTACGAGACGCCCGCGGCGGTGTCGTACATGTAGTCCCAGAAGCTGTTGGCGTTGGTGAGGGTGGCCGTGTCAACTGCCGTGCCCACCGGGACCTGGTGGTAGTACTTCGCCGCGAACTCCAGGTAGTCCTTCAGCTGAGTACCCGTCAACTTCTTGCCGTACAGGGTGTTGTCGTAGATGTAGAGCCCGGCGATGTCCTTGATGGTGACGCTGCCGGCCGGGATGTCGGCGGTGCGGGAGAAGGGCGCGGCGACCGAGATGAGCGGCAGGGCGGCATCGGACGTCGACAGCCCCGCCTTGACGGTGTCCATCTGGACCTGGTGGATGAAGTCCATGATCGGGACGTCCTTCCAGCAGGACTCGGCGGCGGAGAGATCCTGAGTGCAGGTGCCCACAGCCGTGTTGACGTACTTCACGACCAGCTCGTGGTCGGCCTCCAGGAGCTTCCTGATCTCCGGGTCCTCGTCCACCGTGTTGGGGTTGAGGGTCTGCGCGGTCTTCTTGGTGACCTTCCACTGCCCGCGCACGAGTTCCAGCTCGAAGTCGAAGACGCTGAGCCGGTAGCCCCAGCAGTACGGCTCGGACAGCAGCACGTCCTCGCCGGTCTCGTCGTTCTTCACGGTGTACGAGGGCACCTCGACGTGGGTGTGGCCGACCAGGATCGCGTCGATGCCGGGGACCTGCTGGGCGACGAGGTTCGAGGCGTTCTCGACGTACGGCAGCTCGTCGCCGTAGGACGAGGAACCGTCGAGCCCGGAGTGGTCGGTCAGGAAGACGACGTCACAGCCGAGCGCGCGCAGCCGGGGCACGTACTTCTTCGCCTGCTCCACCAGGCCCGGGAAGACCATCTTTCCGCTGACGTTGTCCTTGTCCCAGAGGGCGATGCCCGGGTTGGTGAGCCCGAGGATGCCGACCTTGATGTCCGGGGCGCCGGGCACGCGGATCCGCTTCACGGTGTACGGCGGGAAGGCGGGCTTCAGCGTCTTCGCGTCGAGCGCGTTCGCGCCCAGCAACGGGAAGTGACACTGGCTCTCGAACTTCCGGAGGACCTCGATGCCGTAGTTGAACTCGTGGTTGCCGAGGGCGGCGGCGTCGTAGCGCATGTGGTTCATGGCGACGGCCATCGGGTGCTTCGGGGCGCCCTTGTCGGTGATGGGCCGCACGCGCGCGAAGTAGTAGGCGAGGGAGGTGCCCTGGATGATGTCGCCGGCGTCGACGAGCAGGACGCGCTCCTCGCCCTTCGCCTCCCGCTGCTGCCTGATGAGCGTGGCGACCCGGGCGACACCGACGGAGTTGCCCTTCGTGTCGGAGTAGGCCTTGTCCAGGTAGTAGTCCCAGTCGAAGACATGGCTGTGCAGGTCGGTCGTGCCCAGGATGGAGAAGGTCCAGGTCTTCGGGCGCTTGGCGGGCTTGTGCCCGGCGGGCTGGTGCTGGGCGGGCTGGTGCTGGGCGGCCTCGGCGGTACCGGCGCCGGCCGCTCCCACGACGGCGACAGCCGCGCCGGTGACGGCCGACTTCTGCACGAACTCACGGCGGTTCATGGGCGAGATGGACATGGGGGAACTCCTGAGCAGTCGGGTGGCTACACGCGTAGAGCGTGGCGGCACACCCGTCGCCCAGGAACCAAGAACAGGCCATGACAGGCCATGTCCCGGTCAATTCCAACGAAAACCGGGGCCCCCACCAGTCCCGTTAACCCCCTGTGAACCTTGTGTCAGTGGTGTGACCTACGCTTCTCTTCACTGGCTCTACACAGAGACCAAGTGGCCCCGCTTCAGGGGCACTTTCGTACCGGGGGGTTCGAAACCATCGTGCACAGACGCACTCTCTCGACCGCGCTCGCGGTCGCACTCACATTCGGTTCCGTCGCGCTCACGACCGGCGTCGCGGGTACGGCCATGGCGGACGACCAGCGGGACCTGGGCATCGTCTCCTTCGGTGACATCGTTGTGGACGGCGTCCACCAGCGGGTCTTCGTCAGCGACTCGGCCAGCGACCGGATCCTCGTCACGGACTACAAGGGCAACTTCGTCCGCGAAGTGTCCGGCCTGAACGGCGTCAAGGGCCTGGAGCTGTCGGCCGACTCCGGCACGCTGTACGCGGCCGTGCCCGACGGCGTCGGCGACACCGGCGACGCGATCTTCGCCATCGACACGGCCACGGCGACGGAGTCGGCCCGGTACGCGACGGGTGACGTCGATCCCCGGTACGTGGCCCTCGCGGGCGGCAAGCTGTGGTTCGGGTACGGCACCGACGGCAGCAGCGACGACAGCGGCACCGGCAACATCGGCTCGGTCGACCTGGCCGACGCAGAGCACAAGGTCACCCTGGACGGCGACGCGGCCAAGCCCTGGACCGCCGCTCCCGTCCTGGACGCGGCGCCCGGTTCGAACACGCTGGTCGCGGGCCTGCCGTACGGCGGCACGAACCAACTGGGCGTGTACGACGTCCAGTCGGGCGCCGCAAGCGTCACCGCGCGCGCGACCGTCGAAGGCGCCCTCCTGCGGGACCTCGCGGTCACGCCGGACGGCAAGCAGGTCGTCGTGGCCTCCCAGCAGCCGTCGTACCACGCGGTGTACAAGAC
The DNA here is from genome assembly GCF_021545335.1 of Streptomyces sp. GQFP. GTDB lineage: Bacteria > Actinomycetota > Actinomycetes > Streptomycetales > Streptomycetaceae > Streptomyces. Next base: position 4,604,069 of record NZ_CP089312.1, read on the forward strand.
CTCCGACCTGACGGCGGACGGCAAGTACACCACCCGGGACTACGGCGACGCGGTCGCCGTCGCCCCCGACGGCACCGTCGCCGCGGGCGCCGAGCAGCAGTACAACGGCACGGACATCTACGTCTACAAGCCGGGCGGCAAGACCTCGGTCCGGGACTACGACTTCCCGAACACGAACGGCTCCGCCCCCGTCCTCCAGCCGGCGGGCCTCGGCTGGGCACCGGACAGGTCCCGCCTCTTCGCGGTGACGACGAACAACCAGGGCGTGTACGAGCTGCGCATCCTGAACAACCCGACGAAGGCCGTCACCAGCATCTCCGTCACCGCCCCGACCAAGTCCGCGCGGGCGAAGAAGCTGACGGTCAAGGGCAAGATCACCAGCAAGGTGGCGCTCCCCGCCGGCGCCAAGCTGACGATCACCCGCAAGGACCTGGAGAACCCGAACGGCCGGAAGATCGGCACGGCGACGGTCGCGTCGAACGGCACGTACTCCTTCACCAACAGCCCGCCGGTCGGCGGCAGGGTGACGTACACGCTGTCGTACGCGGGCGACGCCAACCATCTGGCGAGCAGCGGCTCGGACGCGGTCGACGTCTCGCGCGCGGCGACCACGATCCGCCTCTCCAACAACAAGAAGACGTACGACTTCGCGAAGAGCGTCAAGTTCACGGCGCACCTCGGCAAGACGTACAAGAACCGCAAGGTCGAGATCTGGGCCGACCCGTACGGCTCCGCGCCCAACAAGCTGGTCAAGGCCGGCACGGTCAACAAGAACGGCGACTTCTCGGCCAACTACAAGCTCACCCGCGACACCCGCCTGACGGCACGGTTCACGGGCGACGCGCGCTACGCGCCCAAGTCGGTGGCCAGCACGGTCTACACCAAGGTCAAGGTGTCGACGACGATCAGCCGCCAGTACAAGAACAAGAAGGTGTACGGCCAGACGTACGCCTACTTCCACCAGGCCACGAACCCGCTGTTCACCACGTCCATGACGGCGTACCCGAACCGCGAGCAGCGCCTGCAGATCGAGTTCTTCTACGAGGGCGCCTGGTACGACGGCGGCTCGCAGTACTTCGCCCTGGACTCGGCCGGCGTCTCCCGCGTGGAACTGGGCGGCGCCCACGACATCGGCTACCGCTTCCGCATCCGCTCGTCGTACATCGACGGGACCTCGGGCGACAACGTGAACACGACGACGCACGGGGCGTGGAAGTACTTCATCTTCACCAAGTGAGAAGAACAGCTGCCACTCAGTGCGCGATTGACTACGCTGAGTGGCAGCTGGCTTGTCTCAGGTGAAAGGCGCATCATGACGTTGATGACAGAGCGACCGATCACGATAAGCGGCACGGAACCCCCCAGCTTCGAGGGCTTGCTCGACGCCCTCGACCAGCTCGACCTGCCGGACGGCTACAAGGCCGAGATCATCAAGGGGAACATCGTCGTGTCGCCGTGGTCGAAGGCGTACTACGCCGACGTAATGGATCTGGTCTGCGACCAGTTGCGCCCTTATCTGCCCGAGGGGCACCGCATCAGCTGGGGCCCCTTGTTGTACGTGTTCCCGGGCGCCGAACGTGCCTACGGCCCCGACATCCACGCCGCCCACCGGCGTACCCGTCGGAGCACCAGCAACCGTCTGGACGGGGAAGGTCTCTCCTTCGTCGCCGAGCTGACCTCCCCTTCCACCCGGACCGACGATCTGACCGACAAGGTGGAGGTCTACGCGAAGGCAGGCGTCCCCGTCTACCTGGTCCTCGACATGCAGGAGGAAGAGGCCAGCCTGTTCCTGGAGCCGTATGAGCACGGCTACAAGTCCCGTCTCACCAAGCCGTTCGGGGAGAAGCTCTACATCCCCGACCCCTTCGGCTGCGAACTCGACACCGCGGGATTCCAGGCCCCTCCGGACGAGGACTGACCCCGGAAGCGACTGAACGGCTGAGGGGCACCCCGTCGGACGGGGTGCCCCTCAGCCGTTCCTCTGTTCTTCCGCCCTAGATGAACGAGTTGACCTCGATCGTCTCCGTGCGGCCCGGGCCGACGCCGATCGCCGAGATCGGGGCGCCGGACATCTCCTCCAGCGCCTTCACGTACGCCTGGGCGTTCTTCGGGAGGTCGGAGAAGGACTTCGCCTTGGTGATGTCCTCCGACCAGCCGGGGAGGGTCTCGTAGATCGGCTTCGCGTGGTGGAAGTCGCTCTGGGAGTACGGGAGTTCCTCGACCCGCTTGCCGTCGATCTCGTACGCCACGCAGACCGGGATCTCCTCCCAGCCGGTGAGGACGTCGAGCTTGGTGAGGAAGAAGTCGGTCAGGCCGTTGACCCGGGTCGCGTACCGCGCGATGACGGCGTCGAACCAGCCGCAGCGACGGTCACGCCCCGTCGTCACACCCCGCTCGCCGCCGATGCGGCGCAGCGCGTCGCCGTCCGCGTCGAACAGCTCGGTCGGGAAGGGCCCGGCACCGACACGGGTCGTGTACGCCTTGAGGATGCCGATGACCCGGCTGATCTTCGTCGGGCCGACGCCCGAGCCCGTGCACGCGCCACCGGCGGTGGGGTTGGAGGACGTGACGAAGGGGTAGGTCCCGTGGTCGATGTCCAGGAGCGTGCCCTGGCCGCCCTCGAAGAGGACCACCTTGTTGTCGTCGAGGGCCTTGTTGAGGACCAGGACGGTGTCGGCGACGTAAGGCTTGAGCCGGTCCGCGTACGTCAGCAGCTCCGCGACGATCTGCTCCGCCTCGATGGCCCGCCGGTTGAAGACCTTGGTGAGGAGCTGGTTCTTGCCGTCCAGCGCCGCCTCGACCTTCTGCGTGAGGATCGACTCGTCGTAGAGGTCCTGGACGCGGATACCGACACGGTTGATCTTGTCGGCGTAGGTCGGGCCGATACCGCGCCCGGTCGTCCCGATCTTCCGCTTCCCGAGGAAGCGTTCCGTCACCTTGTCCACGGTGACGTTGTACGGGGTGATGATGTGAGCGTTACCGCTGATCAGGAGCTTGGACGTGTCGACGCCTCGCTCGTTCAGCCCGTTCAGCTCGGAGAACAGGACCGACGGGTCGACGACGACGCCGTTGCCGATGACGGGTGTGCATTCAGGTGTGAGGATTCCGGAAGGGAGGAGGTGCAGGGCGTACTTCTGATCGCCCACGACTACCGTGTGGCCGGCGTTGTTGCCGCCCTGGTAGCGCACCACATAGTCCACAGACCCACCAAGCAGGTCCGTGGCCTTCCCCTTGCCTTCGTCACCCCACTGAGCACCGAGCAGCACAAGTGCGGGCACGCGCGTACACCCCTTCCGGGCGGGGCATGTCCAAGGCCAGGGGCGTACGTGACTGAGCTCTCGGCTCATGCCTCGTACACCGGCGACCCTCATCGGCCGCAACCCGTCGGACCCGGATGCCCCGGAATAGACGAAGCCCCTGGCGCAATAGCGCAAGGGGCTCTTGCACAAAGATGCTACCCGAGGAAGCGAGGCATGACCGAGGTGGCGACTTCCGACCAGCTCCTCGTGGTCATCGACCCGGTCGCCCGGCGGACGGACGGCGAGTCTGTACGAATCGCGAAAGACGTGCTCAGCGCGGGTGCGACCACAAAAGTGTGCCTCCCGGACGGCCCCGAGGAATTCGCCCGGGCCCTGTCGAGGAGGGGCTCGCGCCGGCCGGTGGTGATCGGCGACGACAGGGCCCTGCTCCGTACGGTGGCCCTCCTCCACCGGCAACGGGAACTGGCCGGATGTGCGCTGTCCGTCGTCCCGGTGGGCGCGGCCGGAGTCCTCTCCCTGACCCGCTCCCTCGGCGTCCCCACGGGCGCGGTGGCGGCGGCGAGGGCGGTCCTGGAGGGCGCGGAACGCCGCCTGGACCTGCTCGTCGACGACAGCGACGGGGTGGTGGTGGGGGCGGTACGGATTCCTGCGATACGGGGACCGGCTGGCGCCGGTGAGGTGGTGGTCGGTGCGGAGGCGGATGCTTCGGCTCACGCTCACCCCTGGCTGCGGACGTGCCAGTCACTGGTACGGACCCTGGCGGCACGGCCGGCCCGGGGCGCACGGGTGACTCCGGTACCCGGCCCCGGCCCGTCACGCCTCCGCGTCGAGGTGGACGGGGTGACCCTCGTGGACCTGAACCAGCCCGTGGAGGCGGTGACGCTGACCCCCGGGGAGGCCGGGGGCGCGCGGGTGGAGGTCCGGCCGGTGTCGGTGGGCGCGGAGGCGTCTCCGCTGGGGGCGGTGGGGCGGCGGGTGACGGTGTCGGGGGCGGATTTCCGGTACCGGGCGGATGCGGGGGTGGTGTCGGGGCCGGTGCGGAGGCGGGTGTGGGTGGTGCGGGAGGGGGCTTGGGGGTTGACGTTGCCGGGGTGAGGGGGGTGGGGGTGGCTTTTCTCGCCCCCGCCGCCCCTACCCGTCCCATCCTCGGGGGCTCCGCCCCCGAACCCCCGCTCCTCAAACGCCGGAGGGGCTGACATACCAGCCCGTCCGGCGTTTGAGGACGAGCGCGTTCAGCGCGACTTTCCCACCCACCCGCCTGCCACCACCCTCCAGCCCGTCCGGCGTTTGAGGACGAGGCCGTTCAGGCCGAAGGGGGGTCTGGGGGCGCAGCCCCCAGGGATGGGACGGGTAGGGGCGGCGGGGGCGAGATCAGCTCGTCCTTCAGCCCCACCCCCGTCAGCCCCAGCTCCCGCGCCCGCCCTATCAACCCCGCCAACTTCGCCGCCGCCGTCTCGTACGTCAGGCCCAGCGGCGGCCTGATGTTGGACAGGCAGTTCCGGTCCGCGTCCGTGGTCGTGCCGGGGCGCGGGGCGTACGTCAGATACGCGCCCAGGGAGTCCGCCGCCGACATGCCGGGGCGTTCACCGATCAGGACGACCACCATCGTGGCGCCCATGGCGTGGGCCACGTCGTCACCGAGGGCCACCCTGGCCTGCTCGGCCAGGATCACCGGGGCGACCCGCAGAGCCGGGTCCAGCAGTGCCGTCGTCGCCCGCACCATCGGCGCCGCGTGTTCGTGCACCGCCCGGCTGGACAGCCCGTCGGCCACGACGAACACCACGTCCCAGTCCCCGCCGGGGAGGTGGGCACGGTCGATGTCGTCGAGACGGCGCCCCAGGTCGGGGCGCTGGAGGTAGGTGAGCCGGTCGCCGGCGGCACTGCGTACCCGTACCGTCGGTTCGCCTGTCAGGCCGGCCGCGACCGTCTCCGGATCGAAGGGCGAGTGCACCGCGTCCCGGGCGGCGGCATGCGCGGCCTGGAGTTCGAGGCGGTGGCGCGTGGGGAGCGCCGAGCCCGCGCGGCCCAGGCCGATCCTGGCCTGCGTGTGCCGACGTAGAGCCGCCCACATGGGCAAGTCGTCCGCGACTGGGGTCACTTGACGCTCCGTCATGCTGCCAGCTCCTTTCCGATCGCCGTCAGCGGATGTGCCGTACCCGAGACATCCCTGATCGCGCCCCGCTCGTCCAGCAGCCCGATGCCGTCCAGCCATGCCTCGAACTCCGGTGCCGGGCGCAGCCCCAGGACCTCGCGGAGGTACAACGCGTCGTGGTACGAGGCGGATTGGTAGTTGAGCATGATGTCGTCGCCGCCCGGGGTGCAGATCACGAAGGACGCGCCCGCGACTCCCAGCATCGTCAGCATCGTGGCGATGTCGTCGTCGTCCGCGTCGGCGTGGTTCGTGTAGCAGATGTCCAGGCCCATGGGCAGGCCGAGCAGCTTGCCGCAGAAGTGGTCCTCCAGGGCGGCGCGGAGGATCTGGCGGCCGTCGTAGAGGTACTCGGGGCCTATGAAGCCCACCACCGTGTTCACCAGCAGGGGGTCGTAGCGGCGGGCCACCGCGTACGCCCGTGCCTCCACCGTCTGCTGGTCCACCCCGTGGTGCGCGTCGGCGGAGAGCGCGCTGCCCTGTCCGGTCTCGAAGTAGAGCGCGTTCTGTCCGACCGTGCCCCGCTTCAGCTCCCCCGCCGCCGCGTGCGCCTCGTCCAGCAGGCCCAGGGTCACGCCGAAGGACGCGTTCGCGGCCTGCGTACCGGCTATCGACTGGAACACCAGGTCAACCGGCGCCCCGCGCTCCATCAGGTCCACACTCGTCGTGACATGGCACAGCACGCACGACTGCGTCGGGATCGCGTATCGCTGGATGACTCCGTCCAGCAACTCCAGTAGGTCCCTCACCGCCTTCGGGCTGTCCGTCGCCGGGTTGATGCCGATCACCGCGTCGCCCGAGCCGAGCAGGAGGCCGTCCAGGAGCGCGGCCGCGACACCCGCCGGGTCGTCCGTCGGGTGGTTGGGCTGGAGGCGGGTGGCCAACCGGCCCGGGAGGCCGATCGTCGAGCGGAAGGCAGTCACCACCTCCACCTTCCGTGCCACCGCGACCAGGTCCGCGTTCCCCATCAGCTTGGACACCGCCGCCACCATCTCGGGCGTGAGCCCGGGCGACACCGCGGCCAGCGCCTGAGCGTCCGCCGCCTCCGACAGCAGCCACTCCCGGAACCCGCCGACCGTCAGCCCGGCCACCGGCGCGAAGGCGGCCAGGTCGTGCGTGTCCACGATCAGCCGGGTCACGTCGTCGTCCTCGTACGGAATCACCGGCTCGGCGAGAAACCGAGCCAACGGCACGTCCGCCAGCGCCCAGCGCGCCGCGACCCGTTCCTGCGCGGAGTCCGCGGCGAGGCCGGCCAGCCGGTCGCCGGAGCGCTCGGGGCTCGCGGCGGCGAGCAGACGCGCGAGGGAGTCGAAGCGGTAGCTGTGGCCGCCGAGAGTGGCTGTGTACGTGCTCATGTCGGCGACGGTAGGAGGCGCGTGTTGCCGTCAGATTTCTAAAGGTCTGGTTGACAAACATTTAACGCACGGACACCCTTGACCGACTTATTCGGGATACAGAGTTCCACCCCATCGACAGCACAACCAGGAACAGTCAGGAAGGGGCCACCCGATGGCAGTGGATGAGGGCGTAGCCCCGGCGGCAGACAGAAGTACGGGCGACGAGGGCACAGTTCACCGGCTGAAGCCGAACGCCATCGGTCTCCTCGGCGTGGTCTTCATGGCCGTCGCGACCGCCGCGCCGATCACCGCGATGACGGGCAACGTGCCCTTCATGGTGTCGGCCGGCAACGGCATCGGCGCCCCGGCGAGCTACCTCGTCGCAATGGTCGTCCTGGCGATCTTTTCCGTCGGCTTCACGTCGATGGCGAAGCACATCACCTCCACCGGCGCCTTCTACGGCTTCATCTCCTACGGCCTCGGCCGCACCGTCGGTCTCGCCTCGGGGCTCCTGGCGACCTTCGCGTACGCCGTCTTCGAGCCGGCGCTCATCGGCATCTTCTCGGTCTTCGCGACGACAACCCTGGAGGACCAGACGGGAGTTGCCGTTCCGTGGTGGGCGTTCGCGTTCCTGATGCTGGCCATCAACGCGGTCGGCACCTGGTTCGGCGTCAGCGTCGCCGAGAAGGTGCTCGTCGTGCTCCTGGCCACCGAGGTGACGATCCTCGCGGCGATGGCGATCTCGGTCGCCCTGCACGGCGGCGGCCCGGAGGGCTTCAGCCTCGACCCGGTCAACCCGGTCAACGCGTTCTCGGGGACCAGCGCCGGCCTGGGGCTGTTCTTCGCCTTCTGGTCGTGGGTCGGCTTCGAGTCGACGGCGATGTACGGCGAGGAGTCCCGCAACCCGAAGAAGATCATCCCCAAGGCGACGATGATCTCGGTCCTCGGCGTTGGCATCTTCTACGTCTTCGTCTCCTGGATGGCCATCTCGGGCACGGGCGAGTCGAAGGCCGTGGAGGTCGCCACCGCCAACCCGCTCGCCCTCTTCTTCGCCCCCACCGAGCAGTACGTGGGCGCCTGGGCCGTCGACGTCATGCAGTGGCTGATGATCACCGGCTCGCTCGCCTGCGGCATGGCCTTCCACAACTGCGCCGCCCGCTACATGTACGCCCTGGGCCGCGAGGGCGTCCTCCCCTCGCTGAAGAACACCGTCGGCCGCACCCACGCCAGGCACGGCTCCCCGCACATCGCGGGCCTGGTGCAGACGATCGTGAGCGGCGTACTGATCGCCGCGTTCTGGATCGCGGGCAAGGACCCGTACAACGCCCTCTACGTCCTGCTGGCCATCCTCGGCACCATGGCGATCCTCGTCGTCCAGGCCGTCTGCTCCTTCGCGGTCCTCGCCTACTTCCGCAAGAACCACCCCGAGAGCCGCCACTGGTTCAAGACCTTCACGGCCCCGCTCGTCGGCGGCGTCGCGATGCTCGCGGTGGTGGTGCTGCTGGTGTCCAACATGGGCGTCGCGGCGGGCGCGGAGTCCGGTTCGCTGCTGCTGAAGGCGACGCCGTGGATCGTCGCGCTGATCGCGCTGGGCGGCATGGGCTACGCCCAGTACCTCAAGCGCCGCTCCCCCGAGCGGTACGCGCTGCTGGGCCGGACGGTCCTTGAGGAGACCAAGGAGCGGTAGCGCTCCGCTGGGGGCGCCGTCGCATTACCGTCGCTGGGGAACTGCGGGTCGGCTGTGGCCGGGCGCGCCCCAGCGGCGGAGCCGCATATCGACACAGCCCCGCGCCCCTTTGGGGCGCTGCCCTTGTCCCTTGTCCCTTATCCCTGACCGAAGGTCCGGGCGCGTTCCTCCCGCCACCGGTCCATCAGCTTGGTCAGCTCGCCCTCCAGGTACTCGAAGAAGGCGAGCGTCTCGGCGATCCGCTGTCCGCCGGGAGTGTCGACGCCGAGGCTGTCGACGCCCACGCGCAGGGTCTGCCCCCAGCGCTTGAGCACGGCGTCGCGGTTGGTCACCGCCTCGTACCACTGGTCGCTGTGCACCCGGTACCGCTCGCGCCGCGAGCCCGGTTCGCGCTCCCGCGACACCATGTGCACCTGGGACAGATAGCGCACCGCGCCGGAGACCGCGGCCGGGCTGACCTGGAGCTGCTCGCCGAGTTCGGCCGAGGACATGGCGCCGGCGTCGGACGCGAGCAGCGCGGCGAAGACCCGTGCGGCCATGCGCTGCATCCCGGCGTCGACGAGCTGGGCGGCGAAGCTCTCGACGAACCTCGACACGGCTTCGGGGTCCCGTCCCGTTCCGCTCCCCGCCGCACCCGATTCCGTCATAGGGAGAGCATAACCGTCATTCATACGCTTCCTTAACTTCACAAATTTCTGAAGTAAGCGTACGTTCGGAAACATGACGAAGGCCAGCCCAGCCCTAGAGGTGTCCGGACTCCACAAGTCGTTCGGCAGGACGCATGCCCTGGACGGTCTCGACCTCACCGTGGCGACCGGCGAAGTGCACGGCTTCCTCGGCCCCAACGGCGCCGGGAAGTCCACGACCATCCGTGTCCTCCTCGGCCTGCTGCGCGCCGACTCGGGCACCGCGCGCATCCTGGGCCGGGACCCCTGGGCGGACGCGGTGGAGGTGCACCGCCGGATCGCGTACGTCCCCGGCGACGTCACCCTGTGGCGCAACCTCTCCGGCGGCGAGGTCATCGACCTGTACGGCAGGCTGCGCGGCGGCGGACTCGACAAGGGGCGCCGGGCGGACCTGATCGAACGGTTCGAGCTGGACCCGACGAAGAAGGGCCGCACGTACTCGAAGGGCAACCGCCAGAAGGTGGCGCTGGTGGCGGCGTTCGCCTCGGACGTCGACCTGCTCATCCTCGACGAACCGACGTCGGGCCTGGACCCGTTGATGGAGGAGGTCTTCCAGCGCTGCGTCGAGGAGGAACGGGACAGGGGCCGTACGATCCTGCTCTCCTCCCACATCCTCAGCGAGGTCGAGGAGTTGTGCGACCGGGTCAGCATCATCCGCAAGGGCCGGACAGTGGAGACCGGTTCACTGTCCGACCTGCGCCACCTCACCCGGACGAGCATCACGGCGGAACTGGCGGGCGCACCCAACGGGTTGGCACACCTGCCCGGCGTGCACGACATCGACGTACAAGGCAACCGGGTCCAACTCCAGGTCGACACCGACAAGTTGGACGCCGTACTGCGCTCGCTCACCGAGTCGGGCGTACGGTCCCTGAGGTCGACGCCACCGACGCTGGAGGAGCTGTTCCTGCGCCACTACCAGGACGAGGCGGCGACCCGATGACCGCCGCCATCACGTCGGCCCCGGCAGTCCGGAGGACCGCCGGTTCGCGTCAACTGGCGGGCACCGGAGCCCTGTTGCGTTTCAACCTGCGCCGCGACCGGGTGATGATCCCGGTGTGGGTGGCGGTGACAGCCCTCCTCGTCCTCTCCCTCCCCGGCTCCCTGGAGAGCGTGTACTCCACGCCGGCCGAACGCGCCGACATCGCCCGCCAGATGCTCACCAACAGCTCGCTCCGGGCCACGTACGGCCCGGTGTTCAGCGACTCGATCGGCGGCCTGACCGCCTGGCGCATCGGCGGCTACGCGGCGATCCTCGCCGGCGTCATGAGCCTGCTCGTCGTCGTACGGCACACCCGCGACGAGGAGGAGAGCGGACGCCAGGAGCTGATCTCGTCGGCGATGGTGGGCCGCCGGGCACCACTCACAGCGGCCCTGCTCACCGCCCTGGTCGCCAACGCCACGCTGGCCCTGCTGATCGCGGCCGGCCTGGCGGGTCAAGGCGCCTCGGGCGCACTGGCGTTGGGCCTGGGTATCGGAGGTGTGGGAGCGGCGTTCGCCACGCTCACGGCGATCGTCGCGCAGTTCACGGAGAGCGCGCGGCTGGCGAAGGGCCTGACGGGCGGTCTGCTGGGCGTGGCGTTCGTGCTGCGCGCGGCGGGCGACTCCGCGTCGAACGACGGCTCGTCGCCGCTGACTTGGATCTCGCCGATCGGCTGGCTGGAGAACGTACGGCCGTTCGCGGACGAACGCTGGTGGGTGCTGGGCCTGTTCGTGGCCGCGACGGTCGTCCAGGGCTACGCGGCCTACGAGTTGGCGGGCCGCCGGGATGTCGGAATGAGCTTCGTCGCGACACGCCCCGGCCCGGCGACCGGCCGTCTCGGCACGGCGGGCGCACTGGCCTGGCGGCTGCAACGGGGTGCCGTGTTCGGCTGGAGCGTCGGGTTCCTCGCGGCGGGGGTCGCCTTCGGCGGGCTGACGAAGGGCGCGGCGGACCTGGTCGGCGACAACGACAAGACGCGGGAGATCATCGAGCGGATGGGCGGCCAGTCGGGCATCGAGGACGCGTTCCTGGCCACGATGGTCGGCATGTTCGGCATGGTGGCGGCGCTGTACGTCGTGTCGTCGGTACTGCGGCTGCACACGGAGGAGACCTCACAGCGGGCGGAGCCGATCCTCGCCAACGCGGTGGGCCGGCTGCGCTGGGCCGGGGGCCACCTGGCGATCGCCTTCGGCGGCGCGGCACTGATCCTGCTGCTGAGCGGACTGGGCCTGGCCCTCGGGTACGGGGAGGAGTTGGGCCCGATCCTCGGCGCGAGCCTGGTCCAGGTCCCGGCGGTGTGGGTGCTGGGCGGACTGGCGGTCCTGCTGCACGGGGTGTCACCCCAACTGTCGGTCGGGGCCTGGGGTGTTGCCGGGTTCGCGCTGCTGGTGGGCTGGATCGGACCTGCCCTGGACGTACCGCAGGGGGTGCTGGACCTGTCGCCGTTCGGGCACTTGCCCAAGTTGCCTGGCGGGCAGATGAGTTGGCCGCCCGTGCTGATCCTCACGGCGATCGCGGCGGGGCTGGTGGCGGCGGGGCTGGCTGGGCTGCGGCGCCGGGATCTGAGCGCGTAGGGACAGTCTCCGACCGCGGCGACCCGAGGGCAGCTCCAGGGAGGAAAAGGCCGTCCCCGAAGGGCAGGAACGAGGGACTTCGGGGCACACCGAACAGGATTGGCGGTTCCGGCGGCTCCCCGGCAGAACACAATTCCTGGTCGGCGCCAATGAGTCGGAAGGAAAGGCGAAGGCCGAACCCGTCCGGCATACTGGCGAGCCGCGAACCACCCTGCTCACCAACGCGTGAACCGAGGCACGGCGCGTGCTTCGAGCGCTGATGCGAACCGAACTTCCGGGGAACAGCCGTCATGAAAAACCTTCAGCCTTCGGACCCGACTTCCATAGGCGCCTATCCGCTGCTGGGCCGGCTAGGTGCGGGCGGTATGGGGCAGGTCTTCCTGTCCCGTACGGGGTCGGGCCGGCTGCTCGCGCTGAAGACGATCCGCGACGATCTCAGCTCCGAGCCGGGATTCGAGGAGCGGTTCGCCCGCGAGATACGCAACAGCGACCGCGTCCGCTCGCCGTGGACCGTGACCGTCGTGGACTACAGCGCCCCGGGCCAGCGCCCGCAGTGGCTGGCCACCGAGTACGTGCCCGCGCCGTCGCTCGCCGACTGGGTCCTGTCCCGTGGCCCGCTGCCCCGGAACGCGCTCCTCTCGCTCGCCGCCGAACTGGGCGCCGCCGTACAGGCCGTGCACCAGGCCGGCCTCGCGCACCGGGACGTCAAGCCCGGGAACGTCCTGCTGGCCCGCGACCGGCCACGGCTGATCGACTTCGGTGTCGCCCGCGCCGCCGACGACAGCCGGCACACCCGCCTCGGCGTCTCGGTCGGCTCCCCCGGCTTCCTCGCCCCGGACCAGGCCGTCGGCGCCGTCGCCGCCGAACCGGCCGACGTGTTCTCGCTGGCCTCCGTGCTGGTGTACGCCGCGACCGGACGCGGCCCCTTCTCGCGTGCGGGGGAGCAGGTCCCCGCGGCCACCCTGCTGTACCGAGTGGTCCACGAGGAACCCGATCTCACGGGCGTCCCCCCGGAGCTGCTGCCGCTGCTCACCGCGTGTCTGGCCAAGGACCCGGCCGTACGCCCGACAGCGGCCCAGCTGAATGCGTGGCTGGCGGAGCGGGGCGCCCGTACCGGGCACTGGCAGCAGGCGTGCCCACCGGACCTCGCCGGAGAAGTGACCCAGGCCGAGCATTCCGCGCGCACCCTGACCGACATCGCACAGACCTCCGTAGCGGCCCCCGCCGGTCGGGCACCGGCCCCGGACACCCTCCTCGCCGCCCCGCCCGAGCGACGCCGCCGGCCCGCCTGGCTGCTGCCCACAGCGATCGCGGCGGTCGCGGTCACGGCGGCCGTGGTGGCCACCGTCCACTTCGGTACGCAGCGTTCCTCGGCCGAGTCCTCCCCGTCCAGGCAGGGACAGCCGTCCGCCTCGGCGACCGCGAGCAAGACGCCGTCGACGCCGTCCGCCTCGGCCCCGGAGTCCCTGGCCCCCGGCACCGCGCTCAAGGTCATCGAGGCCACCTTCGAACTGGCCGCCGGGGAGTCCGTGGTGGCCGGGGCCAGGACTCTGGCCATGCAGGAGGACGGCAACCTGGTGATCTCCGACGAGGACGGCACGCCGCTCTGGGCCACGTCGACCAAGGGCGAGGGCAACTCCACCCGCTTCCAGCCGGACGGCAACCTGGTCGTCTACAACAGCGGCGGGAAGCCCCTGTGGTCCTCACGGTCCAACGGCAACCCAGGAGCGATCCTCGTCTTCCAGGCCGACGGCAACGTCCTGATCAAGTCCGACGACACCGTCCTCTGGGCCGCCGGAACAGAGAACTGAGATGGGACAACGCGCACAAGCCGCCGGAGGATGCCTGACCGTCGCTCTCGGGGTGGGCATGGGGCTGGTGGTGTGGTTCGTCAGGGCCCAGGGCCGGGTCCGGCGCTTCGAACAGGGCCCCGACTGGAGCGTCTTCTACGCCGAACTGCCGCTGCTGACCCTCGCCGGAACCGCCACCGGCCTGGCGGCCTGGGCAGTCCTACGGGGCTTCACCACCCGGCTCAAAGCCCGACGCTCAGCCCCTCCAGCCCCCTGATCACAAAGTTCGGCTTCCGCACCGGCTCCGCCGCCAGACCCAGTGTCGGCGCCCCCCGCAGCAGCGCCCCCATCGACGCCGCCAGCTCGATCCGCGCCAGCGGGGCCCCGATGCAGTAGTGGATCCCCGCGCTGAAGGAGATGTGCGGGTTCTCCGCCCGCGTCAGGTCCAGCGCGCCGGGATCGGCGAAGACCTCCGGGTCGTGGTTGGCCGCGCCGAACAGCAGCGCCACCTCACTCCCCCTCGGGATCACCGTCCCGTCGATCTCGATCTCGTCCAGTACCCAGCGTTCGAAGAGCTGGAGCGGGGTGTCGTACCGCATCAGCTCCTCCACGGCGGAGGGGATCAGGGAGTGGTCCGCGCGGAGCGCCGCCAGCTGGGCCGGGTTGCGGAACAGGGCCCACCAGCCGTTCACCGTCGCGTTGACCGTCGCCTCGTGGCCCGCGTTGAGCAGGAGCACGCACGTCGAGATCATTTCCTGTTCCGTCAGGCGGTCGCCCTCGTCGTACGCGGCGATCAGGCCCGAGATCAGGTCCTCGCCGGGTTCGGCGCGGCGGGCCGCGATCAGGTGCCGCAAGTACTCCGTGAACTCCTCCGACGCGCGTACCGCCCGCGCCGCCGTGTCCTGCGACGGGTTCAGCTCGTACATGCCGCAGATGTCCGCCGACCAGGGGCGCAGCGGGGCGCGGTCCGCCTCCGGGATGCCCAGCATCTCCGCGATCACCGCCACCGGGAGCGGCTCCGCCACGTCGGTGAGCAGGTCGCCGCCGCCCGCCTTCACCAGGTCGGCCACCAGCTCGCCCGCCAGCCGCTCCACGTACGGCTTCAGGCCCTCCACCGTCCTCGGCGTGAACGCCTTCGACACCAGGCGGCGGATGCGGGTGTGGTCCGGCGGTTCGAGGTCCAGCATGCCGTGGTCGTTGAGGGTGTGGAACGGCTCGTGCTCCGGCGGGGGCGCCGTACGGCCGAAGTCCTCGTGGGTGAAGCGGTGCTGGTAGGTGCGGCCCAGGCGGCGGTCGCGCAGCAGCGTCGAGACGTCCGCGTGGTGCGGGACCAGCCACTGGTTCGTGGGTTCGTAGTACACGACCCTGCCGCGGGCGCGCAGCTCCGCGTACGCGGGGTACGGGTCCGCGACGAACGCCGGGTCCCACGGGTCGAAAGCGAGGTCGGAAGCAGCTGCCATGCACGGACGCTAGCCCGAGCCACCCCCACCTGACCAGGAAAGGTGTTCGGGTTCCCGTCGGTGAACCTTCTCCCGTGAACCCTTGACCCACCGGGTGATCCCCGGCTTACGGTGGCCGCCCCCGAACAGGAGTACCCCACCCATGCCCAGCCTGTACGTGCGGGAGATCACGCGCGAGGAACATCTGGCCCATCTCCGGCTGCGCCCCGACGCCAGCCATCTCCAGATCCCCGAGTGGGGCGGCGTGAAGCCCGACTGGCTGCCGGAGAGCATCGGCTGGTTCGAGGGTGACGGCAGTGAGCTGGTCGCTGCCGCGCTCGTCCTCTACCGGCCGCTGCCCGGGACCCGGCGCTATCTCGCCTATCTCCCCGACGGACCCGCCATCGACTGGCGGACCCCTCGCCTGGAGCACTGGCTGGATCCGCTCGTCGCCCACCTGGAGCGCATCGGGGCGTTCTCGGTACGGATCGGGCCGCCCCTGGTCGTACGGCACTGGGACGCGGCCACCGTCACGGCCGGCCTCGCCGACCCCGACGTACGGCATCTGCGCGACCTGCCCGCCGCCGGTATCGACGGCTACGCGCTCGACGCCGCCGAGCGGCTGCGGCGGCTCGGGTGGCGGCCGTGCGACGAGGACGACGGCAGCGGTTTCGGCCTCGGGCAGCCGCGCTACGGCTGCCACATCCCGCTCGCCGGACGCTCGGTCGACGATCTTCGCGACGCCCTCGCACCGCACTGGGAACAGTCCCTGCGTACGGCCGAGACCGCCGGCGTCCAGGTCTCGTGGGTCTCGGACGACGACCTGCCCGAGTTCCACCGCCTGTACACCGCGACCGCCGCCCACGACGGCTTCAAGGCCCGCCCGCTGGACTACTTCCGGCGCATGTGGCAGGCCCTGAACTCCGAGGACGAGGACCGGCTGCGCCTGTACGTCGCCGAGTACGAGGGCGAGGTCCTCTCCGGCGCGCTCATGATCAACGTCGGCTCACGGGTCTGGCACTCGTACGCCGCCTCCGGCTCCCGGGGACGCCAACTGCGGCCCAGCAGCGCGCTGTTGTGGCGGATGCTGTGCGACGCGCAGGCGGCGGGCGCCGAGACGTACGACCTGCGCTCCATCACCCCCGCCCTCACCGAGGACCGCCTCCTCGGCCGACTCCACTTCAAGACGGGCGCCGGCGGCCGGGCGGTGGAGTACCTCGGCGAGTGGGAACTCCCGGTGGGCAGCCAGGGCAAGATGCTGCGACGGGCGCTGGGGCTCTATCTCGGCCGCAGATGACCCGCCGAGCCTCACTCACCTATGGGCCGAACTCGGGGATCGTCACCGACCCGTCCGCCGCCAGCGGGAACCCGGGGTTGTGCGCGACCTCCCACGCGTGGCCGTCCGGATCGACGAAGGCGCCGGAGTAGAAGCCGACGGCGTTGACGGCCGCCGGCTTGGTGACGGTCCCGCCGGCCCGTTCCGCCGCCGCGAGCAGGGCGTCGGCCTCCGCGTCGGAGCGGACGTTGTGGGCGAGGGCGATCCCGCCGAAGCGACCAGGTTCCGCCGGGCGGGGCTCCAGACCGCAGTCGGCGGCGAGCTTGTCGCGGCCCCACAGGACGAACCCCAGCCCGCCCGCCTGGAAGAAGACCGTCTCCTCGACCTCCTGCCCCCGCCAGCCCAGAGCCTCGTAGAAGGCCTTGGAACGGGCCAGATCGGAGACGCCCAGCGTGATCAAGGTGATGCGCTGCTCCATAACCATTCCCATCACCTCACCGTACTCACCGCACTCACCCGGGAGTCACCAGCCGCGCCTCGTACGCGAACACCGCCGCCTGCGTGCGGTCCCGCAGCCCGAGTTTCACCAGGATGCGGCTGACGTGCGTCTTGATCGTCGACTCGGCGACCACCAGCTGCCCGGCGATCTCGACGTTCGACAGCCCCTGCGCGATCAGCACCAGCACCTCGGTCTCCCGCTCGGTCAGATCGCCGTACGCCGCCTGCGCGCCCGGCATCAGCCTCGGGGCCTCGGAGAGCTTCGAGAACTCGGTGATCAGGCGCCGGGTGACGGAGGGCGCCAGCAGGGCCTCGCCGGTCGCCACCACCCGTACACCGTCCGCGAGTTGGCGTGCCGACGCGTCCTTCAGCAGGAAGCCCGACGCGCCCGCCCGCAGCGCCTGGTACACGTACTCGTCGAGGTCGAACGTCGTCAGCACCAGGACCTTCGCCGTGCCGTCCGCCGCGACGATCTCCCGGGTCGCCTCGATACCGTTCATCTCAGGCATCCGGATGTCCATCAGGACGACGTCCGGGGCGAGTTCACGCACCCGCTCCACCGCTTCCCGGCCGTTCACCGCCTCGCCGACGACCTCGATGTCCGGCATGGCGTTCAGCAGCACGGAGAAGCCCTCGCGGACCATCATCTGGTCGTCCGCGATCAGCACACGGATCGTACGAGTACGCGTGCTCATGCCCCGTCTCCCCCGTCCTCGACCGTGCTCGCGGCCGGCAGGAACACGGTGACCTCGTAGCCGCCGTCGGCCGTCGGGCCCGTCGTCATCTCGCCGCCGAGCATGGAGACCCGCTCCCGCATCCCCGTGAGCCCGTGCCCCGCGCCCTCCGTGGGCGTCTGCTTCACGAACGACACCTCCGCCGCACGGCCGTTGACCACCCGCAGCCCCAACCCGCCCAGCACATAACCGATTTCGACCCGCGCGCCCGCCCCCGGCGCGTGCCGCAGCGTGTTGCTCAGCGCCTCCTGCACGATCCGGTACGCCGACAGCTCGACGCCCTGCGGGAGTTCACGCACCGCGCCGGTCACCACCTTGTCGACGGAGAGCCCCGCCTCGCGCACATTGGCGAGCAAGCCGTCGAGGTCGGCCAGGGTCGGCTGCGGGGCGTCGGGAGCCTCGTAGTCCTCCGCCCGTACGACGCCCAGGACCCGGCGCAGTTCGGTGAGCGCGGCCACCGCGTTCTCGCGGATCGTCGCGAAGGCCTTCGTCAGCTCCTCGGGCGGGTTCTCCACCCGGTAGGGCGCCGCCTCCGCCTGGATGGCGACGACCGACATGTGATGCGCGACGACATCGTGCAGCTCGCGCGCGATGGTCGTGCGCTCCTCCAGCAGCGTCCGCTTGGACCGCTCGTGCGCGGTCACCGTCAGCTGCGCGGTCACCTCCTGCTCGGCGGCCCGGCGCACCAGCAGCATGCTCACCATGAGCAGCGCCAGCGCGGCGACGAAGAGGAAGGGCACGGCGTTGCTGTTGAAGTAACGGTTGCCGAAGAGGCTCTCGGCACCCATGGCGTACACCGCCGTCAGCGCCCACATCCAGGCGGCCGTACGCGGCCGGGTCCGGGCGGCGACGACCGTCAGCACCACCAGGTGCGCGACGAAACTCGCGGGCGCCCAGGGGTAGTCGCCGCTCCCGTAGTCGCCGCCCCAGTTCTGGCCGATCATGGCGACGACCGGGATCGAGACCAGGGAGAACCAGAAGGCCCCGACCGGCCGGACCAGCGTCAGCAGGATCGGCCCCAGCGAGAAGACGGATATCGCCAGTACTTCGACCAGGTCGTCCCTGCTGCCCTCGAAGGTAACCAGCAGCGCCAGCAGCCCGGCCGCGCCCACCAGGGCGTGCGGCGCCCAGACCGCGTACGGGCGCAGCCGCTCGGGCAGCACCCGGGCGATCCGGCCGGGCCTGCCCCTCGGGGGCAGCGGGCGGTAGGCGAAGGCGTCGTGGAACAGGTCCGCGCGCAGCCCCGCCAGCGCGTCCATGGCCACCCGGAACTCGGGGCTGCTGAACAGAGCCTCGTCCCCCCGCCTCGGCCTGGGGTTCTTCTGCGTGTGGGTCGTCTCAGTCACATACAGCACGGTAGGCGGCGGGCGGGCGGCAGTCGTCAGCAGTGAGAGGGGTTCTCCGGGGTCCGTCTCAGGTACTACGGGACGGCCGAAGGGGGCCGTCTCACCACGCCAGCTGCGCGATCTCCTCCGCCACCACCGCACACGCGTCCGCCACCGGGTCGATCAGCGGGAAGTGCCCGACGCCCTCAAGCAGCGTCAGCCCGACCACCTCACCGGCCTTCGCCGCCGCGTCCGCGTACGACTCGGCGACGATCTGCGGTACGTCGATGTCGGCCCGCCCCTGTACGAGGGTGGTCGCGATGCCGGTGGGGAGCAGCAGTGCCGGGTCGGCGTAGGGCTGCCGCTCGGCGAAGTGCCTTTCTCCGCCGAGGAGTTGACGTACGGCGTCGGAGCAGACGTCCAGTTTCTCGGCGACGGCGAAGTCCGCGACCGGGGCAAGCGCGACCACACCGCGGAAGGGTGCGGGGCGGGCGGTGAACCAGGGCGCGTCGGCGGGGAGGAGGTGCCGGGCGGCGACCCACAGGGCCAGGTGCCCGCCCGCCGAGTGCCCGGTGACGACCATGCGGCGCGGATCGGCCTGCGGAAGGTGGGCCCGTACGAGGGCGGGCAGGGCGTCCAGCGCCGCCGCGACGTCGTCGAAGGTGTCGGGCCAGCGCCCGGCGACGGAGGGACCGTCCCCGCCCCGCCGGTACTCCACGTTGGCGACGGCGAACCCGCGCCGGGCCAGGAACCCGGCGAACGGCGTGATGTGCCGACGGTCGTACGGCGCCCGCCAGGCACCCCCGTGCAGGACGACGACCAGCGGCACGGTCCCGTCGCCGGGAAGCGCCTCGGGGCCGTGCGGACCCTGCGGGGCGTAGAAGTCGATCACCTGATCGGGGTGGTCGCCGTACGCGGCGGTGGCGTCGGGGTCGACGGGCGGGTGCGAGAAGGCCGACTCCTCTTCCGCGGCGGCGGCCTCTGCGGCATCGTCCGACATACTTCAACCTCTCAGCGACGAAACGTACTTGGCGGACCTGGAGAGAATTCGGCCGTTGCCGGGGACGCTATCAGGCCCGTGACGTGCGTCGACACGCGGAAGTGAGCTCGGTGCGGGTTGAAACGGTTCTGCCCTGCTACGGGCGGCCGGGACGGCCGGTGCGCACACGACACCGACCGTCACCGAGCATGGCTCAGCCGGCGACGACCTCGCCCAGCACCCGGGCCGCCCGCTCCACGTCCGCGAACCCGACGTACAACGGCGTGAACCCGAACCGCAGCACGTCCGGCCGCCGGAAGTCGCCGACGACCCCCCGCTCGATGAGCCGCGCCATCACGTCCCCCGCGTCGGAGCACCGCAGGGCGACCTGACTCCCGCGCTGGGCGTGGGCGACCGGCGTAACGGACTCGACCCGCCCCTCGGGTACGTACTCGTCGACGCACTCGAGGAAGAAGTCGGTCAGGGCAAGGGACTTGGCGCGTACGGCGTCGATGGAGACCCCGTCCCAGACCTCGAGAGCCGCCTCCAGGGCGAGCATCGAGAGGATGTCCGGCGTACCGACCCGCCCGCGCGTCGCACCCGGGGCGGGGGCGTACTCGGGCCGCATGCCAAAGGGGTCGGCGTGCGAGGTCCAGCCGGGCAGGGGCGAGTCGAACCGCTCCTGGTGCTGCTGCCGGACGTACAGATAGGCGGGCGAACCGGGCCCGCCGTTGAGGTACTTGTACGTACACCCCACCGCGAGATCGACCCCGTGCTCGTCCAGCCCGACCGGCAGGGCGCCCGCGCTGTGGCACAGGTCCCAGACGGCCAGGGCACCGGACGCGTGGATCGCGGCCGTGAGGGCGGGCAGATCGTGGAGGCGGCCGGTGCGGTAGTCGACATGGTTGAGCAGCACGGCGGCGGTACGGTCACTCAACTCCCCCGGTACGGCGCCAGGTTCAACCGCACGCAGGGTGCAGCCGGTCATCCGGGCGGCGGACTCGGCGATGTAACCGTCGGTGGGAAAGGTGGTGGCGTCGACGAGGATCTCATCGCGCCCGGCCCCTGCGAGCCTGACAGCCCCCACAAGTGCCTTGAAAACATTGACACTTGTGGAGTCACCGACAACGACCTGCCCAGCGCCCGCCCCCACCAGCGGAGCGATACGATCCCCGATCCGCTCGGGCGCGGTCCACCACCCGCTCTCGTCCCAAGACCGGATACGCAGCTCGCCCCACTCCCGGCGCACGACGTCGTCGAGCCTCCCGGGGACGACGGCGGGCAGCGCGCCGAGCGAGTTCCCGTCCAGGTAGGTGACGCCGTAGTCGAGCACGAACTTCTCCCGCACCTTGGCGAGTTCGTCACGCGAGTCGAGTTCCCGGGCCTGGTCGTCCTTGGAGGGCAGCAGCTCAGACATGGGACCTCGCCGTCCACAGCTCGGGGAACACGTTCTTCTGCGCCCGCTTCTCCAACCAGGCCACTCCGGCGGAGCCGCCGGTGCCGGACTTGGCGCCCATGGCCCGCCGGGTGGCGACGAGATGGTCGTTGCGCCAGCGCCACACCAGTTCGGCGACGTCGGTCAACGCCTCGCCGAGGCGGGCGAGTTCGGCGTCGGGATCACCGGAGTAGAGGGCCGTCCAGGCGGCCTCGACGTCGGCGGAGGGTTCGTACCGGAGGGACACGTCACGGGCGAGAACGGCGTCCGGAAGGGCATACCCACGCCGCGCGAGGAGCCTCAACACCTCGTCGTACAGGCTGGGTTCGTGCAGCGCCTTCTCCAGCTCGGCGTGCACGCGGGGGGCTGCCCGATGGGGTACGAGCATCGACGCGGACTTCTCGCCGAGCAGGAACTCCATCCGCCGGTACATCGCGGACTGGAACCCGGAGCCCTCGCCGAGGGCGGCGCGGTAGGAGTTGAACTGGGCGGGGGTGAGCTGTGCGAGGGGCCGCCACGACGCATTGAGGGCATCCAGCTCACGCACGGACCGCTTGAGGGCGGCGACGGCGGTGGGCACGTCATCCCCGCGCAGGGCATGGGCGGCGGTCTCCCACTCATGCACGATGACGGTGAACCACAACTCCATGACCTGGGTCGTCACCAGGAAGACCATCTCTCCGGGGTCGTCGGAGAGGGTGTGCTGGAGATGGGTGAGGACGTCGGCCTGGACGTAGTCCTCGTAGGGCGTCGTACCGGCGAAGTCGAGATGCGGGGTCTCGGGCTCCGAAGCCTCGGGGGGCTGAGCCTGGAGGGACATCGCTGTCTCCTGTTGTACTCCGGGTAGCGGTCCGCCCCTGCCGAATTCCGACACGGGGGCCCCGGTCCCCAGGGGCATCCAACACAATCGTGCCCCGAATCCGCAAGGCCCGCCTGATCAGGTCACAGGCGGGCCTTGCGGACAGAGGGTGACTAGCCGAGCGTCTGGGCGGCAGTCGGGGAGGAGTCCTTGAGGAACTGGGTGCAGCGCTCGTACTCCTCCTGCTCGCCGATGGAGCCGGCGGCGCGGGCGAGGGCGTGCAGGGCGCGCAGGAAGCCACGGTTCGGCTCGTGCTCCCACGGCACGGGTCCATGCCCCTTCCATCCGGCGCGGCGCAGGGAGTCCAGCCCGCGGTGGTATCCGGTACGGGCATAGGCGTACGACTCCACGACGCTGCCCCGCTCGAACGCGTCGTCGGCGAGCTGGGCCCAGGCGAGGGAGGAGGTGGGGTACTTCGCGGCGACGTCGGCAGGGGCGGTGCCGTTCGCGAGGAGGTCTCGGGGCTCGGGGTAGTCGGGGAGGTGGGTGGGGGGCGGCCCGCCGAGCAGGTTTTCGTGAAGGGTCATGGTTCCAGTCTGGGGTATCGGACGGGGATTGTTTTCGCCCCCGCCGCCCCTACCCATTCCCATCCTCGGGGGCTCCGCCCCCGAACCCCCGTATCGCGCTGAACGCGCTGAATCTTTCAGCCCGTCCGGCGTTTGAGGACAAGGGGGGTCTGGGGGCGCAGCCCCCAGGGATGGGACGGGTAGGGGCGGCGGGGGCGAAATCAAGGGCGGTCACCCTCGACCCCGCTCACCCCCTCCAACGGCGGAGCCGTCACGCACCCATGCGTAAGGCACTCCGGCTGCAAACACCCCACCCCCGGCATCCGCACAGTCAAGAACGCCACCACAGACCCCACCACCAAAACCCCCGCACACACCACCATCGCCCGCCCGAACGCCGCATCGAACACCACCCCCGACCGATACGCCTCCGCCCCCATCCCCGTAACCAACGGCAACGCAGCCACCGCGACCAACCCCGCCGCCCGCGCCGCCGCATTGTTGACCCCACTCGCCAACCCCGCCCGAGCAACATCCACCGACGCCAGCACACTCGCGGTGAGCGGCGCGACCAGCGTCACCATGCCCACCCCGAGCACCAGCACAGCAGGCAGCACATCAGCGACATACGACGCCCCAGCACCCACCCGCAACATCAGCAGCATCCCCGCCGCACACAACAACGGCCCGACCGTCAACGGAACCCGCGGCCCGATCCGCTCCGCCAGCTCCCCCGACCGCGCCGACAGCAGCAGCATCAGGACAGTGGTCGGCAGCAACGCCGTACCGGCGCCGAGGGCCGAGTACCCGGCGACCACCTGGAGCTGAAGGGCGGAGAGGAAGAAGAAGCCCCCGAAGGCCGCGTACACGCACAAGGTCACCAGATTGACGGCCGTGAACTGGCGCGAGGCGAAGATGTCGAGCGGCATCATCGCGTCGCCCGCCCGCCGCCGCTCGACGTACACGAAGGCCACCCCCGCAAGGACACCCACCACCGCCGACACCACGACCGTCACGGAACCAGCCCTGGCCTCGATGAGCGCGTACGTCACCAGGGCGAGCGCGAGTGCCCCCAGAGCCGCACCCGCCACATCGAAGCGCCCGTGCCGCGTACGCCCGTCACCGGACTCGGGAACATGCCGTACGGCGATGGGAGCGCACACCAGCGCCAGCGGAACGTTGAGCAGGAACACCCACCGCCACCCGGGCCCGTCCACCAGCCAGCCGCCCAGGAAGGGGCCCACGGCCGCCCCGATACCCCCGAAGCCGGACCACAGCCCCACCGCCCGCCCCCGGTCATCGGGATGGAAGGAGGCCTGGATGAGGGCGAGGGACCCAGGCACGAGCAGAGCGCCGCCGATGCCCTGCAACGCACGGGCGGCGACCAGCACCCCCGTGTTCGGAGCGAGCCCACAGAGCAGCGAAGCCACCGCGAACCACACCACCCCGACCACGAAGATCTTGCGGCGGCCATACCGGTCGCCCAGCGAACCGCCCAGCAGGATCAGCCCGGCCAGCGTCAGCATGTACGCGTTGACCGTCCACTGGAGGGCGGCCAGATCGGCGTCGAGATCGCGGCCGATGCGCGGCAGCGCGACGTTCACGACGGTCGAGTCCAGCATGGCCATGCTGGACCCCAGGACGGTGGTCAGCAGGATCCACCTGCCCTGCGGTGAGGTGATCCGTACGTCGGCCATGGGCCCAGGTATACAGCGAGCCCGGCGCCGTCGACAGTGGACGGACGCCGGGCTCGCGTAAAGCGACGTGCGGAGCGATGCGGGGTTACTTGATCTTCGTACCGGCCGACCGCAGGTTCTGCGTGGCCTCGACGACACGCGCGGCCATGCTCTTCTCGGCCAGCTTGCCCCACGTACGCGGGTCGTAGGTGCTCTTGGAGCCGACCTCGCCGTCGACCTTGAGGACGCCGTCGTAGTTGCGGAACATGTGGTCGGCGACGGGACGCGTGAAGGCGTACTGCGTGTCCGTGTCGAGGTTCATCTTGACGACGCCGTTCTCCAGCGCGGTCGCGATCTCCTCCTCCGTGGAACCGGAGCCGCCGTGGAAGACGAAGTCGAAGGGCTGCGCGCCGGCGGGCTTGCCGTACTTCGCGGCGACGCCGTCGTTCAGCTCCTTGAGGAGGTCGGGGCGGAGCACGACGTTGCCCGGCTTGTAGACGCCGTGGACGTTGCCGAAGGAGGCGGCGAGCAGGTAGCGCCCCTTCTCACCGAGCCCGAGCGCCTCGACCGTACGCACGGCGTCGTCGACGGTGGTGTAGAGGGAGTCGTTGATCTCGTGGGAGACCCCGTCCTCCTCACCCCCCGTCGGCGTGATCTCGACCTCAAGGATGATCTTCGCGGCGACGGCGCGGGCGAGCAGCTCCTGCGCGGTGGAGAGGTTGTCGGCGAGGGTCTCGGCGGAGCCGTCCCACATGTGGGACTGGAAGAGCGGGTTGCGCCCGGCCTTCACGCGCTCCTCGGAAACGGCGAGCAGCGGCCGTACGTACCCGTCGAGCTTGTCCTTCGGGCAGTGGTCGGTGTGCAGGGCGACCGTGACCGGGTACTTCTCGGCGACGATGTGCGCGAACTCGGCCAGGGCGACGGCACCGGTGACCATGTCCTTGCTGTACTGGCCACCGAGGAACTCCGCACCACCCGTCGAGATCTGGATGATGCCGTCGCTCTCCGCCTCCGCGAAGCCGCGCAGCGCAGCGTGCAGGGTCTGGGTCGAGGTCACGTTGATGGCCGGGTAGGCGAACCTGGCCGCCTTGGCCCGGTCGAGCATCTCGCTATAGACCTCAGGGGTTGCGATAGGCATGTGTCCGCTCCTCGTGATGTGCGGGTTGGCGATCTGCGTACTGACTACCTGCGGCCCTGACCCAGGGCCTGCCCGGCGGATCCTGTCGGAGACGCGGAGTGTGGCACGCACACCGGCGCTGATGAGGCGCCGCTGCTCTCCTCCGACCTGATCCGCCGGGCAGGCCCTGGACCCGGCTGCGAGACCTGGGAAGCGACGTCATCGTCGCCCCCATCTTTCCAGACGTTTCCCACCAGATGTCCTGCCAGGTGGTCAGTCCAGTCCGAGGTCGCTCTTCGAGTACGCGAAGAGGTACGGGACCCCGGCCCCGTCCGCGATCTTCTCGGCGGCCCCGGTCGCCCGGTCGACGATGGTCGCCACGCCCACCACCTCGGCGCCGGCCTCGCGCACGGCGGCCACGGCGGTGAGCGGCGAGTCACCGGTGGTGGACGTGTCCTCGACGACGAGAACCCGCCGCCCCGCGATGCTCGGCCCTTCCACCCGCTTCTGCATCCCGTGCGCCTTGGCGGCCTTCCGCACGACGAACGAGTCGAGACGCTGTCCGCGAGCGGCGGCGGCGTGCAGCATGGCCGTCCCGACGGGGTCGGCACCCATGGTCAACCCACCCACGGCGTCGAACTCCAACCCCGCCTCCGCCGCCAGATCGAGCAGCACCTGCCCAACCAGCGGCGCGGCCTCGCCGTCGAGGGTGATCAGACGGAGGTCGATGTAGTAGTCGGCCTCGATCCCCGAAGACAGGGTCACCTTGCCGTGCACCACGGCCTTGTCCTTGATCTGCTGCAGCAGCGCGCCGCGTACGTCACTCATGGCAGCCAGCCTAGACGGGCTCAGAGGCTGCGCCAGGTCCAGGTCATGGCGGCCTCCAGGGGCTCGATGGGCGTGACGAGCCGCGGGAGGGTGTTGAGCCCGTTGGGCGGCCCGGTCTGCGGCTCCACACACACGGCGGCGTCCTGCTCGTCGTACACGACGACCCATTCCTCGGGGCTGGTCACTTTCAGCTCCAGCAGCTGCGGCCAGGTGAGGGTGACGTCGACACCGCCGGGCATCCCGAAGCAGTCGTCCCAGGGCCCGGGCTTCGGATCGATCCGCTTCCCGGTGGGCAGGTGATCGTCCCCGCGCTTCTCCTGCCAGGCGGCCGCAAAGTCCACCTCGACGTCCTCACCCCCGAGGTTCCGGTTGAACCAGGGGTGCCAGCCGATCTGCGCGGGAAAGGAATCGGCGTACGTCTCCACGGACATGGTGAGGGTGAGACTGCCCGGGGTCAGCGAGACGACCTGCGAGACGCGCCCTGCGTAGGGCCAGGGCTCCACGAGGTCGTACGTGATGACGGCCTCGTCGGCGGTCCTGCGGGCTACGCGCCAGGCGCCGTCGCGGACGGTGCCGTGGATGGCGTGCGGTGGGGAGTTGAGGGGGAGTTGGCGTACGGTGCCGCCGTCGAGGAACCGGCCGTCCCGGATGCGCCCGCACCACGGGACCATCGGAAAGCACCCGAACCGCTCGCCCTGGCGCAGCAGTTCGACGCCGCCGACCCGCAGTCCGCCGACCCGCCCGCCGTTCCCCGGCTGCAGGGTCACCTCCGCGTCACCCGCGGCCAACGTAATGTCATCGCTACTCACGCACCGACCCTACCGACTTCCTCGCCCCCGCTGTCGGCCTGGACGGCCTTGTCCTCCCAGCCCGTCCGGCGTTTGAGGACAAGGGGGTTCGGGGGCGGAGCCCCCGAGGATGGGAACGGGTAAGGGCGGCGGGGGCGAAACAAACCCCACCGATCACCGCCGCCTCCGCAAAACCCGCCCCGCCACGATCACCGACGCCACCACCAACGCCGCAGCCGGCGCAGCCCACCGCAACGTCACACTCCCCGACACCTGCTCAGGCGGCGGCACAGGCGCATACCGCCCCCGAGGAGGCGCATGATCGACCTCCTCCGCACTACGCCCGATCATCGTCCGCCGCGCATGAGCCGCCTCCGCCGGCGGCTCCCCCGCATCCACGAACCCCTCGGAAACCGGCTCCCCCTCGTCGAGAACATCGTCGTCGAGCGCATCAGGCTGATCGGACTCATCAGGCCCATCAGAAAGATCGGCGTCGGAAACCTCGACGTCCACAACGACCGTAGGCACCGCAGCCGCAGACTCCTCGGCCTCCTCGGAGCCCTCCCCCGCGACCTCCCCCAGGTTCTCCCCGAACCGCCGCACCAACCGCACCCCCGCAGCGGCAACAGCATCCGCCGGAAGCTCGGACACCCGCCCGTCGGCGGTCACCGTCCCCCCGAACACCAACGCCGAACCACCCTCAACACCCCGCACGCGCAACGTCAGCGCGAGCTTCACCGCCCCACCGCCCCGCACCTCGACGGCATCGCCCTCCACCACGTACGCGTCCACATCCACGGCAGAGACCCGCAACGACCCGCGATACGTGATCGTGTGGCCCCCGACCCGCACCTTCAGCCGCCCCGCGACCCCGGAGACGGCGGGCTCGGTGCCCGCGTCCTGCTGGAGTCCGGGCACCGCCCGGGCGATGCGCGCGGGGTCGGCGAGCACGTCCCTCAGCCGCTCTGCCGGAACCGGAACGAACACCTCATGCTCCATAACAGCCGAGCGTACCCAGCACGACCGGACCCGCACCCGCGCATCCAGGGATTGCCCCGAGATCCACACCCACGCGGCCCCACGCCCAACCGCCGTGACCACCGCCACCACCGCGGCCACCGCGACCGCGACCGCGACCACCATCACCAGCGCGACCACCGCCGACACCGCCACCGCCAGACCGCCAGCGCCACCGCGACCACCACCACCAGCGCCACCGCCACCGCCACCGCCACCGCCACCGCCACGATCAGTACCGCGGATGCACCAACGTCGAAGCCCGCACCCCCACCACCCGCATCCGCTCCGCAGCCCGCGCATCCGCCTCCAGCCCCGCCTGACCGAGCGTCCGCAGCCGAGGCCCACCGCCCCCACCCACCCTCAGCCGGGGCGCCGCCCCCTCGGCCGTGGCCAGCACGAACCCCCAGTCGTGCGGCGCCCGCGCCGCCCCCGACGCCGTACGGTCCGGCCCCGCCGCGAAGCCCGCGTCCCGCCCGCCCACGCGGTACGGCACCGTACGCAGCCCCGCCGCCCGGACGGTCGCCTCGACGGTCCAGAAGACGTGCGGCCGGGACTCGACCGGCCCGCCGTGCACGACCAGCCGGCCCCCGTCGGTCAGCACCTGGCGCGCCAGCCCGTAGAACTCCTGCGAGTACAGCTTCGTACTCGCCGTGATCCCCGGATCGGGCAGATCCGAGACGACCACGTCGTACGCGGCCCGCGCCCCCCGCAGCAGCCGGAAGGCGTCCGCCGTGGTCACGTGCACGCGCGGATCGTCGAACGCGTGCGCGTTCAGGGCGGCGAGGGCAGGGTCCGTGCGCGCCAGCCGCACCACCCCCGCGTCGAGTTCGACGACGTCCACCCGCCGTACGCCCGGGTACCGCAACACCTCCCGCGCCGCCAGCCCGTCGCCGCCGCCGAGGACGAGCACGCGCGCGTGCGGCCCGTTCATCGCGGGATGGACGAGCGCCTCGTGGTAGCGCCGCTCGTCACGCCCGCTGACCCGCAGCCGCCCGTCCAGGAAGAGGTCCAGCGGACGGCCGTCCGTGCCACCGGTGAGGACCACCTCCTGTACGTCCGTCCGCAGCGCCACTCGTACGTCGTTGCCGTACACCGCCTGCCGGGCGGCCCGTTCGAAGTCGTCGACGAGTACGGCCGCGGCGGCCAGCAGCCCGATCACGGTCACGTTGGCCACCACCAGCAGCCAGCGTCCGCGCCGGGTGAGGTCCCGCCGGAACAGGCCGAGGACGAGGGCGCCGCCGACCAGCGCGTTGACGGTGCCGGTGAGCAGCGCGCCGGTGAGCTGCCCCAGCCAGGGGAGGAGGAGGAAGGGAAAAGCGAGCCCTCCGACCAGGGCACCCACGTAGTCCGCGGCGAACAGGTCGGCGACCGCGCCGCCCGCGTCCTGGCGGCGGATGCGCTGGATCAGCTCCATCAGCAGCGGCACCTCGGCGCCGATCAGCAGGCCGATGGCGAGGGAGAAGGTGACCAGAAGGACGCGGGGGCCGTGCGCCCACAGGCCGCCCCAGTCGCCGGTCCACGCGAACACCGCGTACAGGGCCATCGCGCTGCAGCCGCCGACCAGCGCGAGCGCCGCCTCGACCGCGCCGAAGCCTGCGGCGGCCCGGCAGCGCAGGCGTTTCGCGGCGAGCGAGCCGATGCCCATCGCGAACACCATCACGGAGAGCACGACGGAGGCCTGGGTGACCGAGTCGCCGATCAAGTACGAGGCGAGCGCGACGAGTTCCAGTTCGTACACCAGTCCGCAGGCCGCACAGACGAAGACGCAGGCGAGGACCAGGAACCGGCCGGTGCCGGGCCGGACGGGCAGCCGCGCGGGAGCACCCCAGGGCGGGGGGCTGCCCGGCGGGGCCGGCACGTGCGGTTCGATCACGCTGGGAACGCTACGTCACACTCCGCGTGCGCTTCGTCACCCACACGTGTGGTCCTTGTTTACGCGGAGGAAGTTGATGTGAAGCCCACCCGGGCCTCTCACGATCCCTCACAGAGCCGCCGTCACCCGCACCCCGACCCGCGTCCTGGTCGCCACCAGCTGCCCGTCCTGCGGATAGGCGTGCCAGGTCCGCCAGTGGACCTGCCCCTCGTGCCGCTGGGCCAGCATCGCGGTGAAGGCGTGCGGGCTGCCGGGGAAGACACCGGCCAGGCCGTTCGGATGGTCGGCGACCAGGGCCAGCAGCTCCTGGGCGCGCCCGGCGAACGACCCCGGCGACAGGACCTCCACTCTCGCCGCGAATTCGTACTCCCAGTCGCCGACCCGCTTGGCCACGCCGAGCGGGAGAGGGGTGCTGGAACCCGGGATGCACGCGACCGTCTCCGAACAGATGCCCTGTTCCTCCTCCAGAAGCACCTGGTGGGAGGCGCCGAGGAGTCTCAACTGGAGCTTCGCGTCCGCGAGTTCTAGGTCGAGGGTGGCGAGGGCGGGCAGCGGTTCCCGGCCCAGGGTCCAGGCGAGGTCGGCCGCGCGCGTGTCGGTGTAGGCGGTGTTCAGGGTCGTGAGCATGGATCGGCTCCGCTAGCACGCAAAGGGAGGTGTGGATGAGCAAGGCGTGGGGTCCGGCGCGCTCCGGTCGACACGGGTCGACACCGGGAGATCAGCCCAGTCATGAGGAACATCCAGGGGCAAGGGACGTCCGAGGGGCTGTGTTGGTGATTTAGAGGGAATCATGAACGGTGGCGCCGTCACAGCGTTTTTACCCAACTTCGTGGGCTTTCCATCCCTCAGAGGGCTCCACAGCTCAACTGTTCAACTACGGCGTACGCCCGAGCGTGCGAACAACCCCCGCGAGCGGGGTGACGGGGGGGCACGTCACGAACGTACGAGCGCCCGCCGGGACGACGAATACGATCGTCCTCCCGGCGGGCGCTCCCCCCGCGGTCCGGATGCGGTTCCCCGTTCCGGAGCTCAGCTGCCCCGTGTCAGCTGCCTCCGCCGCATCCGCCCCCGCCGCCTCCCCCGCAGGACGACCCACCGCCGCAGGACGAGCCCCCTCCGCAGGAGGAACCCGTGCCGCATGACGTACTGCTCCCGGAGTGCCCGGAGCCGCTGGAGCCCGCCGCTCCGCCGGCCCACCAGCTGTTCCTGCTCCTGCGCTGACGGAGCCGGGCGGCCCGGACCGTCACGGTCACGACGATGAACAGGCTCGCCAGCATGACAAGGGCGATGATGGCCACGGCCATGGCGTCACCCTCCTTTCGTTCCCCCGAGGCGGCCCCCCGTGGGCGCCTCGCCGTCTTGCGTGACGTGGGGATGCCCGCCTGTCTCATCTGCCAAAGCAGAGTTGAGGAAGTTCAGAGCTTCGGCGCAGGATGACGACCATGACCAGCAGCGCACGCCCCCTCCTCAATCGCCGGCTCGCCGAGTTCGGGACGACGATCTTCGCCGAGATGTCGGCGCTCGCCGTCGCCACCGGCTCGATCAACCTCGGCCAGGGCTTCCCGGACACCGACGGTCCGGAGGAGATCCGCGAGGCGGCCGTACGGGCACTGCGCGACGGCCGCGGCAACCAGTACCCGCCGGGCCCCGGCATCCCCGAGCTGCGCACGGCGATCGCGGCGCACCAGGAGCGCCGGTACGGACTGTCGTACGACCCCGACCGCGAGGTCCTGGTGACGGCGGGCGCGACGGAGGCGATCGCGGCGACCCTGCTGGCGCTGCTGGAGCCGGGCGACGAGGTGATCGCCCTGGAGCCCTACTACGACTCCTACGCGGCGTGCATCGCGATGGCGGGCGCCGCGCGGGTACCGGTCACACTGCGCCCCCACGAAGGCTCGTTCCGCCTGGACCTGGACGAACTCCGAGCAGCCGTCACCCCCCGCACGCGCCTCCTCCTGATCAACACCCCGCACAACCCGACGGGCACGGTCCTGACCCGCGAAGAACTCACGGAGATCGCCCACCTCGCTGTCGAACGCGACCTGCTGGTGGTCACCGACGAGGTGTACGAGCACCTGGTCTTCGACGACGCCGGCCATCTGCCGCTGGCCTCCTTCCCGGGCATGCGCGAACGAACGGTCTCTATCG
This sequence comes from Streptomyces sp. GQFP, assembly GCF_021545335.1. Taxonomy (GTDB): domain Bacteria; phylum Actinomycetota; class Actinomycetes; order Streptomycetales; family Streptomycetaceae; genus Streptomyces. The sequence continues at coordinate 4,636,035 of NZ_CP089312.1, forward strand.
GGAGCGCCGGGAAGACGTTTTCGTTCACCGGATGGAAGGTGGGCTGGGTCACATCGACCCCGGACCTGGTGACAGCGGTCCGCTCGGCGAAGCAGTTCCTGACGTATGTGTCGGCGGGCCCGTTCCAGTACGCGGTGGCGGAGGCGCTGAGCCTCCCGGACAGCTACTTCACCGCTTTCCGCGAGGACATGCGGGAGAAGAGGGACCTGCTGTCGGCGGGCCTGAGGGAGGCGGGCTTCGAGGTCTTCACCCCCGCGGGCACGTACTTCATCACCACGGACATCCGCCCCCTGGGCGCTGTGCTGTCCGAAGACGGCGACGGCTTCACCTTCTGCCGAGCCCTGCCGGAAAGGGCGGGAGTGGTGGCCATCCCGAACGCGGTCTTCTACGACCACCGCGAGGAGGGCGCCCCGTTCGTACGGTTCGCGTTCTGCAAGCGGACATCGGTACTGGAGGAGGCGGTGGCCCGCCTGAAGCACCTGGCGTAGTCAGCCCGTCCGGCGTTTGAGGACGAGCGCGTCAGCGCGACAGGGGGGTCTGGGGACGCAGCCCCCAGGGATGGGACGGGTAGGGGCGGCGGGCGAGACAATCCCACCCGGAAACGGCGAGAGCCCGGCCACCGCGGCCGGGCTCCTTCGCGTACAAGCGCAAACGACTACTCTTCGTCGTCCTCGGGCTTCTCCGCCTCGTCGATCTCCTGCTCAAGGCCGAGCTGCTCGACGAGCCACTTGTCGAACTCGATCGCGGCCCGCACCCAGCTCACCGTCGACGACACGAAGTGCTCCAGGCTGACGCCCGTCCCGATCAGCATCTGCGCCTCGCCGATCAGGCGCACGGTGCCGTCGTCGTGGGTGTGGCTGTACACCTTGGGCCACAGGGTCCGCCGGTTCCAGTCGTCGATCGACTCCAGAAGCAGGGGCTTCTCCTCGATCTGGTGGGGCCGGTCGTAGAACGTCCGCACCGAGAAGACCTGCTGGTCACCCTCACCGCGGAACATGAAGTACGTACGGAACTGCTCCCACGGCGCCGCGAGGTCACCCTCGTCGTCGACGACGTACTTCAGCTCCATCTGTTCGAGGAGCTGCTTCACAAGGTCCTGATCCGGGACGACGGGGCCCGCCGGACCTTGCGGCTGCGGCTCGGGCTGGCCCCCGAAGTTAGGAATCGAGGACGGGTCGATGGTCACCGTGAATTTCCCTTCGTACGGATTCCGCCATCCTCTCCCATCCGGGGCGGGGGGTGGCAACCCCCGCCCCCGACGGTTCACCGATGGTTGGCGAAATTCAGCTCAGAGCGTCTTTCCGCTCACGCCGGGTCCCGTTTCCCCGGTCGCCGGCCCCACGATCAACCCCTCCCCGAACGCGTCCACCCGTACCGTGTCCCCGTCCTTGACCTCGCCCGCCAGGATCTCCTTGGCGAGGCGGTCGCCGATGGCCGTCTGGATCAGGCGGCGGAGGGGGCGGGCGCCGTACGCGGGGTCGTTGCCCTCGTCGGCGAGCCAGGCCAGGGCGGCCGGGGTGACGTCCAGGGTCAGGCGGCGGTCGGCCAGGCGCTTGGCGAGGCGGCCGATCTGGAGGCCCGCGATGCGCTCCAGTTCCGCCCTGTTCAGCGCGGAGAAGACCACCAGGTCGTCCAGGCGGTTCAGGAACTCCGGCTTGAAGGAGACCCGGACCACCTCCAGCACCTGCTGCTTCTTCTCCTCCTCCGACGTCAGCGGCTCGACCAGGAACTGGCTGCCCAGGTTCGACGTCAGGATCAGGATCGTGTTGCGGAAGTCGACCGTGCGGCCCTGGCCGTCCGTGAGGCGGCCGTCGTCGAGTACCTGGAGCAGGATGTCGAAGACCTCCGGGTGGGCCTTCTCGACCTCGTCCAGGAGCACCACGCTGTACGGGCGGCGGCGCACCGCCTCGGTCAGCTGGCCACCCTCCTCGTATCCGACGTAGCCGGGAGGCGCGCCGACCAGCCTCGCCACGCTGTGCTTCTCGCCGTACTCCGACATGTCGATGCGGACCATCGCCCGCTCGTCGTCGAAGAGGAAGTCGGCCAGGGCCTTCGCCAGTTCTGTTTTTCCTACGCCCGTGGGGCCCAGGAAGAGGAAGGAACCCGTGGGACGATCCGGGTCCGCGATGCCCGCCCTCGTCCTCCGCACCGCGTCCGACACCGCCTGTACCGCCTCCGACTGGCCGATGAGCCGACGGCCCAACTCCTCCTCCATGCGCAGGAGTTTCTGGGTCTCGCCCTCCAGAAGGCGGCCGGCCGGGATGCCGGTCCAGGCGCCGACCACGTCCGCGATGTCGTCGGGGCCGACCTCCTCCTTGACCATGGTGTCCTTGGAGGCCTCCTCCTCTTCCTCCGAGGCTTCCTCCAAGTCCCGTTCCAGGGTGGGGATCTCGCCGTAGAGGAGCTTGGAGGCGGTGTCGAAGTCGCCGTCGCGCTGGGCCCGTTCGGCCTGGCCGCGGAGTTCGTCGAGCTTCTCCTTCAGCTCGCCGACCCGGTTGAGGGACTGCTTCTCCTTCTCCCAACGGGCCGTCAGACCGCGCAACTCCTCCTCCTTGTCGGCGAGATCGCGGCGCAGCCGTTCCAGGCGCTCGCGCGAGGCCGGGTCGGTCTCCTTCTCCAGCGCGAGTTCCTCCATCTTCAACCGGTCGACGGCGCGCTGGAGTTCGTCGATCTCGAGGGGGGAGGAGTCGATCTCCATGCGGAGTCGGGAAGCCGCTTCATCCACCAGGTCGATCGCCTTGTCGGGGAGGAAGCGGGAGGTGATGTACCGGTCGGAGAGGGTGGCGGCGGCGACCAGCGCGCTGTCGGCGATGACGACCTTGTGGTGGGCCTCGTAACGGCCCTTGAGGCCGCGCAGGATGGCGATCGTGTCCTCGACGCTCGGCTCCGCCACCAGTACCTGCTGGAAGCGGCGCTCCAACGCCGGGTCCTTCTCGATGCGTTCGCGGTACTCGTCGAGGGTCGTCGCGCCGACCATGCGCAGTTCGCCGCGCGCCAGCATCGGCTTCAGCATGTTGCCGGCGTCCATCGAGGAGTCGCCGCCGGCGCCCGCGCCGACGACCGTGTGGAGTTCGTCGATGAAGGTGATGATCTGGCCGTCGGAGTCCTTGATCTCCGCGAGGACCGTCTTCAGGCGCTCCTCGAACTCACCGCGGTACTTCGCCCCGGCGACCATCGCGCCCAGGTCGAGGGCGACGAGGCGCTTGTTCTTCAGGGACTCGGGCACGTCGCCCTTGACGATGCGCTGGGCGAGGCCCTCGACGACGGCGGTCTTGCCGACGCCGGGCTCACCGATGAGGACGGGATTGTTCTTCGTACGACGGCTGAGCACCTGGACGACCCGGCGGATCTCCTGGTCGCGGCCGATGACCGGGTCGAGCTTGCCCTCCCGCGCGGCGGCCGTGAAGTCCGTACCGAACTTCTCCAGGGCCTTGTACTGGCCCTCGGGGTCGGCTGTGGTCACGCGACGCCCTCCCCTGCTCTTCTGGAACGCGTCCAGCAGCTTCTTCGCGCCGGCGCCCTGCTGGGAGAGTACGTCCCCGGCGGCGCCGCCCTTCGCGGCGATGCCGATGAGGAGATGCTCGGTGGAGAGGTACTCGTCGCCCAGCTCCTTCGCCCGTTCGGCCGCATCGGCGATGACCGCGAGAAGTTCCCGGTTGGGTTGTGGGGGTGCGACAGTCGCGCCGGTCACGCTCGGCAGCGAGGCCAGTACGCGTTCGGCGCCCGAGCGTACGGCGGCCTGGTCGGCCTCGACGGCGGCCAGCAGGTCGGTGATGTTCTCGTTGTCCTGGCCGCTGAGCAGCGCCAGCAGCAGATGCGCCGGGGTCAGATCCGCGTGACCTCCGGACACGGCCTTGCTGCTGGCCGCGTTGATCGCGTCCCGGCTCCTGTTGGTCAGCTCGGCGTCCACGGTCGCTGTCTCCTCTCCACGGCTCTCCCTGCATGACTGACACAGCCAACGTACACAAAGTTGAGTCTATTCCACTCAAGGTGGGGCCGGAGGGCGGACAGACCGAAAAGCCGCCCATCCTCATGACGGATGGACGGCCGAGATCACCGAGCGGGAAGCGCGGTAACGATCACTTTCAGCCAAGCGAGCGCTTGCCATACCCGGGGCGAGATGCCGCTAAACCCGAACATTTCCCGTAAAACTGCAGCGGCGTCACCGTGTTCAGGTCACGGTGACGCCGCTGCGGGGGGAAGCACCTGAGCGATCTACTGCGACGGGGGAATCGCGTCAGGCACTGCGGGGGGTGGCTGAGATGGTCTGTACGTCCTGGATATCGGGGATATCCGGGATGTCGGGGTGGTCCAGCCGGTGGTCGCGCTGATCCAGGTTCACAAAGATCATTCCGTACCGGATGGCACACCGTACGGGCTGCGGCGCCCCCCGAGGCCGCCGCAGACACCGGTACGCCCGTACGTCCTCGTCGTCGTCCCGCGTCACGACAACCGGCTCTCCGAACACGGTCACCATCAGCGAGTCACCGCTGTGGGGGACGGCGGTGACCAGGTCGATGAAGTGCCAGCCGGAGCGGTAGGCTGTGGCCATTTCGCGGCGGAACGAGCGGTCGTCGGGTGGGGTTGTCATCACACTCAGTCCCACTTGCTGTCCGCGGGAGTGGTCGTCGCGTCACTCACAGCCTCGTCGGCCACATACTGGACGCCGTCCGCCTTGTGTGCGTCGCTACTCACACCGGAGAGGCCGGCCACTGTTCCGAAGGCCACAACGGCGGAGAAGGCGGCGACAAGCACCGAGCGAAGCATTCTGTTACGCATAGTCGGCTTCGTCCTCACTTGAAGGTCCCCTTCTTCCCCCGTCTGATAAGACGATGGCTTATTCAGGCACGTCATGGCCACACGATCGGTGCATCATGTTCCTGCATGTTCAGGACCCTGGGGGGTGGAGATTTGGTAGCAAATGGGACTAAGGCGACACATCCCCATGCGGTGACCGAACTGTGTGTGGAGGGAACCCGCCTTTATTCAAACGCCCTGCGTACGGGACGCATCCTGCGGGCGGACGTCGAGCCCGCTCCCTGCCTGATGGAGTTCGCCCTCCTTCAGCCCGACCCCGATGACGCCAACTGGTTGCGTCCGGTTCCGCCGTCGGTCGCGCTGGCCCAGCGGCTCAATCCACTGGAACGCGAGATCGCCGAGCAGCGACGCCAGTCGATCGCGCTCTCCGAGCTCTTCGAGCCGTTCATGGCCCTGAGCGCCCAGGAAGCCACCCCGACCCACTCGATCACGGTGCTGGAAGGCCTCGACCGCATCAACTCGGCACTCGACCTGGCCACCGCCCAGTGCCAGGTCGAGATGCTCACCATCCAGCCCAGCGGCCACCGCAGCTCCGAGAACCGGCTCGTGGAGGCACTGGACCGAGACCGGCCGATGAGCGACCGCGGAGTGCGGATCCGGACCCTCTACCAGCACACAGCCCGCTACAGCCCCGAGCGACTCGCCTACGTGGACCAGTTCACGGACGGTAAAGCCGAGTACCGCACCATCGACGAACTCGTCGAGCGCCTCATCATCTGCGACGAAACCGTGGCCTTCATCCCCATCCGTGACGACCGCCAGGTGGCCCTGGAGATCCGTCACACGGGGCTCGTCCGCTATCTGGTGAAGGTCTTCGAGTTCATGTGGGGACGCGCGGTCCCCCTGAGCGCCGGCGCTCCCTACGAGACCGACCCCGACGGCATCACCGACATCCAGCACTCCATCGCCAAACTGCTCATCGAAGGCCACGTCGACGAGGCCATCGCCCGCCGCCTCGGTATGAACGTCCGCACGTGCCGAGCCCACATCGCCAAGCTGGCCACCGCCCTGGGCAGCGGCAGCCGCGCCCAGCTCGGCTATCTCATCGCGCAGTCCGGGCTCCTGGACCAGGAACGCTAGGACGGGAGGAGTCACCAGTGGCCGATGTGCACCCGCACGGGGCCGAGAGACTGTGCGAGGCGGGCATGAGCCTGTACGTCCGCGCGCTGCGCGAGGGCCACATATCGGCGGACGAGACCGCTGCCACCCCCTGCCTGATCGACTTCGGGCTGCTCCAGCCCGACCTCGAAGACGTGCGCCGACTGCGTCCACTGGCCCCCGCGGTGGCCCTTCCCCGGCTGTTGCGCGAAAGCTCGGAGGACATCGCCAGGCGGCGACAGAGCGAGGCACGGCTGGCCGAACTGTTCGAACCGCTCATGCGCGCCGACATCCCGGACACAGCGACCGACACACCCATGATCGGCATTCTCAGCGGCTTCGACCGGATCAACCTGGTCATCGCCCAGACCCTGGCGGACGCCTCCAGCGAACTTCTCGCCATCCAGCCCTACTCGGGCCGCCCCATCACGACTCTGACCGCCCTGGAACGCGACCAGGCCCTCCTCGACCGGGGCGCGTGCATCCGCACCCTTTACCAGCACACGTTCCGCCACTCCCCCGCCATCCGCGCCCGCTACGAACAGCTGAGGGGCGATGCCGAGGCACGCACCCTCGACGAGGTCACCGACCGGCTCATCGTCGTCGACCGAACCGTTGCCTTCATCCCCGCCAGCAAGGACCGCACCCTCGCCCTGGAAGTCCGCCACCCGGTCCTCGTGAACTACCTCGCCACCACCTTCGACCGCCTGTGGCGCCTGGCCACCCCCATGTACCCCGAGGCGGTCCAGCCCCCGTCCCGCAACGGCATCACCCCCCGCCAACAAGCCATCGCCGCCCTCCTCGTCGAAGGCCACACCGACGCCGTCATCGCCGCCCGCCTCGGTATGAACGTCCGTACCGCCCGCGTCCACATCGCCAAACTCGCCGCCACCCTCGGCAGCGAAAGCCGCGCCCAACTCGGCTACCTCATAGGACAGTCGGGGATTCTGGAGCACAAGCAGGAGCCGGACCCGGAGTCGAACCAGGCTCAGCCGCCGGCCCGGGAAGGCTGAGGGCGCCGCCCGGGTCCCCCAGACCCGGCGCCCCCGGCGGCCCGTCCAGCCCCGTCTGTGCGATCCGCACCCCCAGCTGCGTCCGGCTCGCCGCCCCCAGCGTCTCCGAGAGGCGGGCGATGTGCGCCCGGCACGTTCGTACGCTGATGCCCAGCCGTTCCGCGACGACCGCGTCCTGGTGGCCCTCGGCGAGGAGGGCGGCGATCGAGCGCTCCCGGTGCGAGATGCCCTCGATGCCCGTGTCGGGGAGCGGAGCCGTCAGCGGGACGGCGAGGCGCCACAGACGGTCGAAGACCGTGACCAGGTACTGGACCAACGCCGGGTGGCGGATCTCCAGGGCGACCGTCCGCTCCGCGTTCGCCGGGATGAAGGCCACCGTGCGGTCGAAGAGGATCAGCCGCTCGACCACCTCGTCGAGCGTGCGGGCCTGGACCGTGTCGCCCATCAATTCGAGGTAGTTGAGCAGGCCCTGGCCGTGCCGCGCCACATGGTTGTAGAGGTCCCGCATCCGCACTCCGCGCCGGCGGAGTTCGAGTGCCCGGTGCAGGCCCTCCGAGAGTTCGTACTCGCGGCGGATGCCGCCGGGCTGCACGGTCAGCACCTCGGTCGTGCACGCGTCCGTCGCCTCGTCCATTGCGGCCTGGATACGGGCGAGACCGTCCAGGACGCGCAGGGCGGTGCCCTCGCCGGCGCCCGGGGACTGGATCTGCTCGCCCAGGGCCGCGTACCACTCGAACGCCGCCACCGCCGAGCCCACGCGCCGCTGGCTCACACTGACCTCGTCGTAGACACCGCGCAGCAGCCGGGTCATGACCTCCTGCGGGGAGGTCGGCACCAGCCAGGCCATGTCGTCGGGGTCGGGGTGCAGCAGCGCCAGCTCGAGCAGGCACGGCACCGCCTCCGCGTCGAGGCGCCGCACACGGCCCCGCCGTACGGCCCGGGAATACACGCGATCCCCGGCCTCGCACAGTCGGTCAGCACCGTGTGGATGCTCGTCCGTCCCGTGCCCGGCCATCGCCCATCCCACCCCTGCGTCCAGCCCTGTTTGCAGCGCAACTATGCGCGGCCCGGACGTGGTCCGCAACACGGCTCCGCCCGTCACGCGCCCCCGATCCCCCTACTATGTCCGACTTTCGCCCCTCCTCCGCCCGTGTCCCTGCAACAAGCTGACGGTGGTGGGGCGTTGTTCGTGAGGGCATTGTGGAAGGCGCTTCCCATGGACGTAACGGGGGCGCCTACGGGTGCACGGGGGAACGTCCGAAGCCGCCCCGGCAGGGTGCCCCCATCCGGCCGGGGCATCAGGCTGCCCCGAACCGCGCGCCGCAAACCCGGGAGAAAGCGCGTACCACACCATTCGCGCAAACTGCCGGAAACCACTCAGAGATCGTCCCGTTACGTCCCGCCCCTACCGTCAGGCCATGGCGGACATATTTGACGCATACGCGTTGGCCGACGCGTGGGACGAGATGTTTGTGCGGCCGGGTGAGGTCAGGACCGCCTATGAGCCGGTACTGGCGGCGCTCCAGCCCATCGAACCGACCGAACTGCGCTTCCGCGCCGACCAGATGGCCCGGGCCTTCACCGACCGCGGGGTGACCTACGCCTTCGCGGGCGAGGAGAGACCCTGGCCGCTGGACCTCGTACCGAGGATCCTCGACGCGCTGGAGTGGGACCTCATCCAGCGCGGGGTCGCCCAGCGGGTGCGGGCCCTGGAGGCCTATCTCGCGGACGCCTACGGGCCCTGCCGGGCCTTCGAGGACGGGGTCGTACCCTGGCGGCTGCTGCTCGGCTCGGACCACTTCCACCGGGCCGCCCACGGCATCGAGCCACCGGGCGGGGTACGCATCCATGTCGCCGGCATCGATCTCGTCCGCGACGAGGCCGGTGACTTCCGGGTCCTTGAGGACAACGTCCGGGTGCCGTCCGGGGTGTCGTACGTCATCGAGAACCGGCGGGCGATGACCCGTATCTTCCCGTCCCTCTTCGCCGAGCAGCACGTCGTCCCCGTCGACGGCTACGCGCAGCGTCTGCTGGCCGCCCTGCGCGCCGCCGCGCCCGACGGGGCGAGTGATCCGCGGGTGGTGGTCCTCACCCCAGGGCCCAACAACGCCGCCTACTTCGAACACGCCCTGCTGGCCCGGCTGATGGGCGTGCAGCTGGTCGAGGGACACGATCTGGTGTGCCGCAACAACCGGGTGTGGATGCGGACCACGCGCGGTGAGGTACCCGTCCATGTCGTATACCGGCGGCTGGACGACGACTTCCTCGACCCGCTCCATTTCCGGCCCGATTCGGTGATCGGCTGCCCGGGCATCCTGAGCGCCGCTCAGGCGGGGACCGTCACCCTCGCCAATGCCGTCGGGAACGGCATCGCCGACGACAAGCTGCTCTACACGTACGTACCCGATCTGATCCGGTACTACCTCTCTGAGGAACCGATTCTTCCGAATGTCGAGTCGTTCCGGCCCGACGAGCCGGGGCAGTTGGAGGCCGTTCTCGACCAGATCGACCAGCTGGTCATCAAGCCGGTCGACGGCGCCGGCGGCCAGGGCATCGTCATCGGGCCGAAGGCCGACCGGGAGACCCTGGAGGAGTGCCGGCGGGCGGTGGCCGCCGATCCGCGCGGTTGGATCGCCCAGCGGCCCGTCGCCCTCTCCACCTCCCCCACCCTGGCCGGCGAGCGGATGGCGCCGCGCCACATCGATCTGCGCCCGTTCGCCGTGAACGACGGCAGCGACATCTGGGTCCTGCCGGGCGGGCTCACGCGCGTCGCGCTCCAGGAGGGCAACCTCATCGTCAACTCCAGCCAGGGCGGCGGCTCCAAGGACACCTGGGTGCTCGCCGAGGGCCCCACCGAGAGCCCGGACCCCGAACCGGCCGGCGCACTCCCCGAGGTCGCCCCGCGCCAGCACGGCCCCGACGGCAACCTCACCCTCGTACAGGAAGGGGCGCAGCAGCAGTGAACGACGTGATCCTTTCCCGGATAGCCGAGGCCCTGACGTGGACGGGCCGTTACGTGGAGCGGGCCGATGCCACGGGCCGCATCCTGGACGCCTATCTGCACCGCCTGTTGGAGGACCCCTGGCGCGACGAGGACGCGGCCTGCCGCTCCCTGTACGCCATCCTCGGCGTCGACGCGGGCGGCCAACCCGTCGACATGCAGCAGGTGTTGGACCAGCTCGCCTTCGACGCCCGTTCGACGTGTTCCATCGAGGGGGCTCTCGGGGCTGCCCGGTTGAACGCCCGCAGTGCGCGCGAGGCGGTGTCGTCGGAGATGTGGGAGTGCCTCAACTCCACCTGGCACGCCCTCGCCGACCAGCGGCTCGCGGCCCGACGCACGGGCCCGTACGCCTACTTGGAGCTGGTACGGCGTCGCGCGGCCCTCTTCTTCGGGCTCGCGGACTCCACCATGAGCCGCGACGACAGCTGGCGTTTCGTGGTCCTTGGGCGGAGCCTTGAGCGGGTGGACATGACCGTACGGCTGTTGTCGGTACGGGTGTTGGACGCCGCGCATGCCCCGGACTGGCCGACCTTGCTGAGCGCGTCCGGCGCCGACGAGGCGTACGCGCGGGTGTACGGCGGATTCGGCGACACCCCGAGAGTGGCCGAATTCCTGCTGCTCGACCGGGACTTCCCGCGTTCGGCGCTGCACGCTCTCACCACGGCCGAGGAGTGCCTCGCGGCGCTCGGCCGTCCGCGCCAGGATCCGGCCCGCCGACCGATCGGACGGCTGCGGACCAGACTCGAGTATCTGGACTCGCAGGCCATGGAAGACCAACTCCCGTCCCTCCTCCGGGACTTGCAGGCTGCCTGCATGGCCTCGGCGGAGGCGGTCGCCGAGAGGTTCTTCCCGTACCAGGGGCCCGTGGAGTGGGCCCAGGAAGGAGCGCGAGCAGTATGACGAGCATCATGTCGACGAGCGCGCCGATGACCCGCCGGCTCCGTATCCGGCATGTCACCCGGGTCGCGTACGCGCAGGCCGCGGTCTCCTCGCACAACGAGGTCCGGATGACCCCGCTGACGCTCCCCGGCCAGACGACGCTGGACGCCCGGGTCACCGTGAACCCGACGACGCCGACCTGGTCGTACTGGGACTACTGGGGCACGCAGGTCACCGGTTTCGACCTGATGGACCCGCACGCCGACCTCACGATCACCGCCCAGAGCCTGGTCGAGACGGCCCCGCCGGGCCCCCTGGACCCCGCGCCGAGCTGGGCCGAGGTGGCCGAACGGACCGCGAAATCCCGCCTGTTGGAGTACGCGACGACCACCACGCGTACGACGGTCCCGCCCGAGTTGGTCGAGCGGGCGCGGGAGGTGGCGGCGGGCCTCGATCCGCACGGGACGGCGACCGCGGTGTCGGCGCTGGTCGCGGACCGGGTGTCGTATCTGCCCGGTACGACGGGCGTGAACACGTCGGCGGCGGAGGCGTGGGAGCAGGGCGCGGGCGTCTGTCAGGACATCGCGCATGTGACGATCGCGCTGCTGCGGGGCATCGGTCTGCCCACCCGGTATGTCTCCGGTTACCTCCACCCGGAGCGGGAGGCGGAGCTGCACCGCCCGGTGGAGGGGCAGTCGCACGCCTGGGTCGAGTACTGGGCCGGCGACTGGTGCGGCTACGACCCGACGAACCGGACACGCGCCGACGAGTCCCACGTGGTGGTGGGCCGGGGGCGTGACTATGACGACGTGACACCGCACAAGGGCGTGTACCGGGGCGTGGCCGGGGGGCCGCCGGAGGTGACGGTGGAGTTCACGCGGGTGGCGTGAGGCAGTGGCCCTGGGACAGTTCGCTGCCCCAGGGCGCTACTTCAGGCCGATGGCCTCGCACTCGTCCTCGTACTTGGCCGTGCAGATGTCGGACACCTTGTAGATGCCGTCCTCGATGACCGTGGTCTTGATGTTGAGCTTCGTCAGGGCGACGACGCTCACGAGCTGGGCCGGGACGTCCTTGTCGGTCGGGCTGTCGACCTTGTCCCGGGTGAGGGCGTCGAACTGGATGTCGCGGCCCTGGATGCGGGCGACGGCCATCTCGGCCGCCGTCTCGGCCTCCTGCGGGTACGACTTGTAGACGCTCATGTACTGCTCGCCGGAGAGGATCCGCTGTACGGCGGCCAGTTCGGCGTCCTGCCCGGTGATCGGCGGCAGCTTGGTGACGCCGGCTGCCTCCAGGGCCTCGATGATGCCGCCCGCCATACCGTCGTTGGCGGAGTAGACGCCGGCGATGTTGTCCTCGCCGATGGAGGCGATCGCCCTCGTCATGTTCGACTTGGCGTTCTCGGGCTTCCAGTCCTTGGTGTCGAAGGACTGCGCGATCGTCACCTTGCCCTCCAGCTCGGAGAGGGCGCCCTCCTTGAACTGGGCGGCGTTCGGGTCGGTCACCGACCCGTTCATCATGACGATCTTCGCGGCGGGGTCGACGTCACCGCCGAGGGCCTCCAGGAGGGAACGTCCCTGCACCTCGCCGACGAGTTCGTTGTCGAAGGAGATGTACGCGTCGATGGGACCCTCGGCCAGCCTGTCGTACGCGATGACGGGAATCCCGGCTTCCTTGGCCTTCTTGACCCCGCTCGCGATGGCGTGCGCGTCCACGGCGTCCAGGAGCAGTACGTCGACCTTGTCGTCGATCATCTTCTGGAGCTGCTCGGCCTGCTTGTCGGCGTCCGCCCCGGCGTTGGCGTAGTCGACCCGGCCCTGGCCGTTGGTGAGCGACGCGACCTTGTTCTTGATGATCGGGTAGTCGAACTTGTCGTACCGGGTGTTCTCCGTTTCCGGAAGCAACAGCCCCACCGTGATGTCGTTGCCCTTGGTCGGGGTCGCCTCGGCGGTCTCCCCGCCGGCCTCGAGTACTCCGCAACCCGCGGCGAGGGAGACCATCGCCGTGGAGGCGGCCACGGCTATGGAAATACGACGCATACGGGGCGTTCTGGGCATTGAGGGACTCACTTCAGGCGTTTCGGGGACGAGGACGCAGCAGTGCGACCCATGTGGCTGAAAGCCAACGTCGACGAGCACCCGGACGTCAAGCGGAACTACTTAACGAGATGGCAACATCACGCTCCGCTGCCCTGTGGAGAAGCGGCGAATGTCTGCACAAACAGCCGCCGCACAGCCGCCGCACGCCCTCCACCCGATGCCCGGTACAACCAAGTGCATTCCTCGCGAGTCATGATCATTGACAGCTCGACTCCGCCGTCCCCGACACGGGCACGATGGACACGACGGATGCGAAGGACCGAATGATCTCAGCCAGATGTACGACGGCCAGGGCGACCGCGAGGGCCGCCTCCGCGACCGCGGTCGTGCTCGCCACCGCAGGCGGACTGCTCACCGCGGTCGCGGCGGCACCCGCCTCGGCGGCCCCGGTGACGTGCGAATCCCCCGCCTTCAAGCGGCAGTTCTTCGGCAACGCGACCTTCTCCGGCACCGCGAAGCGGACGGACTGCGACGCGGCGATCGACTCGAACTGGGGCGCCAAGGCCCCCGCGGCCGGCCTCCCGAAGGACAACTTCTCCGTCCGCTGGACGGTGACGCGCGACTTCGGCTCGGGCGGCCCCTTCGCCCTGTCGGCGGCGGCCCAGGACGGTATCCGCGTCTACGTCGACGGCGTACGCAGGATCGACCTGTGGAAGAACGTCACGGCGACCCGCACCAAGACGGTGAACCTCGCGATCCCGTCCGGCAAGCACACCGTGCGCGTCGACTACGCGGCCTGGACGGGCAACGCGAACATCAAGTTCGCCTACACGCCCCGCACTTCGGCGGCCGTGGACAAGGTCAAGCCGCTGGCCCCGACGGCGCCGACGGTCACGTACGACAAGACGACGGGCAAGGCGAAGCTCACCTGGGCGAAGAACAGGGAGATGGACCTCGCGGGGTATCGCGTCTACCGCGCCCTGAAGGGCACCCAGTTCGGCAGCACCCCCCTCGCAACGACCACGGCCACGACGTACACGGACGCCTCGGTCCCGAAGACCGGCGAGACGTACGCCTACGAGGTCCGCGCCCGCGACAAGGCCGGCAACCTGTCGGCGGGCAGCGCGGACGTGAGCGTGACGACGGTCGACAAGACCGGGCCGGCGCAGGTCACCGGGGTCAAGGTGACCGTGGGGGCGTCCACGCTGCGGCTCGACTGGAACGCGGTCCACGACGCGTCCTCGTACAGCGTCCACCGCGCGAGCGCGCCGGAGGGCCCGTACACGCGGATCGCCGACTCGCTCGCCGGCACCTCCTACACGGACGTGACAGCGGACATCAAGCAGCGCGCGTACTACCGGATCACGGCCGTCGACAAGCTCGGCAACGAGTCCGTCGCGTCCGCGACCGCCGACCCCGGCGAGCCGGACACCACCGCGCCCGACCAGGTCACGGGTCTGCAGGCGAAGGGCACCACGGCGGGCAACGCGGTCCGCTGGCAGGCGTCCTCGGCGGACGTGGAGCACTACCAGGTGTGGGCGGTCCCGGCCGGCCAGTCGTCCGACCCGGACGGCCCGGACATCGTGACGGGGACGTCGTACAACGACGCGGTGGCGGAGGTGGGCGCGGCGGTCACGTACCGCGTCCAGGCGGTCGACGCGTACGGGAACATCTCGCCGGTGTCGGAGACGGTCACGGCGACCCGGCCCGCCCCGGGCGAGTCGGCGACGCCCACGGGACTGACGGCCACGCCGCGCGACAGCGGCACCCAACTCACCTGGGACTACTCGACCGACAGCACCCGGTACGGCTACCGGATCTACCGCCGGGTCGGTACGTCGGAGGCGTGGACGAGGCTGAGCGAGGACGACTACACGTCACTGGTCTTCGACGACACCGCGGCCCCGGCCGGCCCCGCCCAGTACTACGTGACCGTGAACGACCAGTACGGCAACGAGTCGGCCCCCACGGGACTGGTCACGGTGAACCGGGCGACCCCGGCGACACCGACCGCGCCGGCACCGCCGACGATCGCACTGTCCGCCCCGTACACGCAGTGCACGGCGAACGACTGCGTGGCGCATGGCGGTTCGGGGACCCCGCTCAAGGTGACCCTGACTCCGCCTTCGGACCGTCTGATCTGGGGCTACGAGTACAGGTTCAGCGGCGACACGGCCTACACGAGGACACCGGACCCGACGGTGACGTGGACACCGCCCGCTTCGGGCACGTACACGTTCGAGGTGCGGACGGTGGACTACTACGGGGGCCGGACGGGGGCGGCGGCGACGGTGCAGTTCAGGGTGGGCTGAGTCCCACCGGCATCAGACAGCTCAGAAATCAAAAATAATCACAATAGGCATACAACCAATCCACATCCTCACGAGTCCTGATCGTCAACGGCCCATTTCTCGCCGTTGACGATCAGGACTCGAAGGACCGACCGCATTGAACCCAGCCAGACGCACGACGCAGGCAGCCACCACCGCCCTCGTGCTCGCCACCGCCGGCACCCTGCTCAGCACCACAGCCCCGGCCGCCTCCGCCGCGACGACGTGCACTTCGCCCGTCTACAAACGGCAGTTCTTCGCGAACACCGCCTTCTCCGGCACGCCGAAGAGGACCGACTGTGACGCCGCCATCGCCGAGAACTGGGGCGCGAAAGCCCCGGCCACCGGCCTCCCGAAGGACAACTTCGGGGTGCGCTGGACGGTGACCCGGGACTTCGGCTCCGGCGGGCCGTTCACCTTCACCGCCGCCGCGCAGGACGGCATCCGCGTCTACCTCGACGGCAAGGTCAAGGTCAACGTCTGGAAGAACGTGACGTCGACGGCGAAGAAGACCGTCAACCTCACCGTCCCGTCCGGCAAGCACACCCTGCGCGTCGACTACGCGTCCTGGACGGGCAACGCGAACGTCAACTTCGCCTACACGCCCCGGACTTCGGCGACGGTAGACAAGATCGCGCCGCTCACCCCGGCCGCCGTCTCGACGACCTACGACAAGGGAACGCGGAAGACGACCGTCAAGTGGACGAGGAACAAGGAGATGGACCTCGCCGGTTACCGCGTGTACCGCCGGCTCAAGGACAGCGACGCGTGGAAGCGCCTGCCGACCACGACGGCGGTGACGTACACCGACGCCACGCCCGCGACCGGCGACACGTACTTCTACGAGGTCCGCGCGGTCGACAGGGCGGGCAACGAGTCCGTCGGCACCGCCGACAAGCCCGTGACCACTCTCGACAGGACAGCCCCCGCGATCCCCTCCGGCGTCACGGCGAATGACGAGCAGCCCGGGATCACGGTGTCCTGGAACCCCGTACCCGGCGCGGCGAGTTACGTCGTCCACCGGCACTGGCAGTACGGCGACGGCCCGGTGAAGGTGGCGACGGTGACGTCCACCGCCTGGACCGATGTCAAGGTGAACGAGCGCCAGTCCTACAGCTACTGGGTCACAGCGGTCGACAAGGCCGGCAACCAGTCCGCCCGGTCGGCGTCCGTCGGGGTGGAGCGCGGCGACTTCGCGCCCTCGGCGCCCACCGGCCTGACCGCCACGACGACGGCAACCGGGATCGCGCTGACGTGGAAGGCGCCCACCGGGCCGAGTTCGTCGGACCTGAGCAAGTATCGGATCTACCGCGACGGCCGGTTCGTCGGCGAGGTGGGACCGAGCCGGACCTCGTACGCCGACATCCGCGTACAGCAGGGCGTCACATACACGTACGCGGTGACCGCCGCGGACATCGACAACGAGTCCGTCGCCTCGGCCCCGGTCACCGCCACCGCACCGGCCACGGGCCTCGCCCCGGCGCCGGTGACCGGGCTTCGCGGGGCCATGAACGGCACCGACATCGATCTGGTCTGGGACCGCAGCCCGGAGGACGACGTCGAGTACTACAACGTCTACCGCGGTGTCCTGATCGACGGCGTCTGGCAGTACGAGCAGTGGACCCGCGACTACAGCCTCCGCCAGCCCGGAACCGACCAACCCCTCGTCGGCTACAGCCATGAGATCTACTACCCCCTGGGCGTGACCGTCCGCTGGGCCGTGCTCGCCGTCGACTCGTACGGCAACTCCCGGTTCGACACCGGCGAGGAGTTCTCGTACGTGACGGTGACGGAGCCCGCGGCGGACCCGGAGGCAGCCGAGTGAACCGGCCGGCACCCATGACTACCGCCGCTTCCCGCGCTCTCGTGCTCGCGATCGCGGGTGGCCTGCTCACCACGGTCGCGGCCCCGACCGCCTCGGCGGCCACTCCCACCTGCAACTCCCCTGTCTACAAACGGCAGTTCTTCGCGAACACCACCTTCTCCGGCACGCCGAAGCGGACGGACTGCGACGCCGCCGTCGCCGAGAACTGGGGCGCGAAGGCCCCCGCCACCGGCCTCCCGAAGGACAACTTCGGGGTGCGCTGGACGGTGACGAGGGACTTCGGCTCCGGCGGCCCCTTCACCCTCACCGCCGCCGCGCAGGACGGCATCCGCGTCTACCTCGACGGCAAGGTCAAGGTCAACGTCTGGAAGAACGTGACGTCGACGGCGAAGAAGACCGTCAACCTCACCATCCCCTCCGGCAAACACACCCTGCGCATCGACTACGCCAACCTGACGGGCAACGCGAACGTCAACTTCGCCTACACGCCCCGGACTTCGGCGTCGGTGGACAAGGTCAAGCCCCTCGCTCCGACAGCCCCGACCGTCACGTACGACAAGACAACGGGCAAGGCGAAGCTCACCTGGGCGAAGAACAACGAGATGGACCTCGCGGGCTACCGCATCTACCGCCGCCTGAACGGGAGTTCGTTCGGCGGCACCCCCCTGGCGACGACCACCGCCACGACGTACACGGACACCACCCTCCCGGTCACGGGCGCGAATTACTTCTACGAGGTCCGCGCGTACGACAAGGCGGGCAACGAGTCGGCCGGTACGGCGGACATGGCCGTGACCACCGTCGACCGGGTCGCCCCGGGCGTGCCCCAGGACGTGGCCCTCATCAGCTCGTCGGAGTCGGAGGGGATGCGGTTCGGCTGGAGCGCGGTCGAGGGCGCGGTGTCGTACGTGGTGTACCGGGCGCCCGAGGTGTACCAGAGCGCCAAGTACGTGCCCGGCACCTACACGAAGCTCGGCGGCACCACCGAGCTCACGTACCGGGACGCCTCCGCCGTGGAGCGCGCGGGGTACTTCTACGTGGTCACGGCCGTCGACGCGGCGGGCAACGAGTCCGCGCGCTCCGAGGCCGTGTCGGGCCGCCTCCAGGACGACGTCCCGCCGCCCGCCGTCACCGGCCTGACCGTCACCCCGACCGAGTACGGCTTCGAGCTGGACTGGGACGCGAACCCGGCCGAGGACCTCACCTGGTACCGGCTCTATCAGGGCGTGATGGCCGACATCGACGAGGACGGCTCGGAGAATTGCTACGCGAGCGTGGCCGAGGAGTACCTGTCCGGTGACAGGACCTCGTTCACGTACACCACCACCGGGGGCGGGTACTGGCACACGGGCCTCCTGGACGGCGAGGAGCGCTGCTTCCTCGTCGACGCCGTCGACGACTTCGGCAACTCCACCTTCAGGTGGACGGGTGAGGGCAACGTCGTACTGGCCACCGAGTTCGACATGCGGCCGAGCGTGGCCACACCCGAGGGCTCCCCGCTGGAGCTGACGGCGACGGGCGCTCAGGGCGACGAGGGCAACCACCTCGGCTGGTCCTGGAGCTCTGATGCCCAGGAGACGACCGGGTACCGCGTCCACCGCTGGAACCCCGCCACCGGAGCGTACGAAAAGGTCGCGGACCTCGGCAGCGATGTCACCGAGTACTACGACACCGGCGCCCCGCGAGGCACGACGTCCTTCTACTGGGTGACCGCCCTGGCCGCGGACGGCACGGAATCCGTGCCGGCTGGCGGCTGGACGGTCACGACCCCCGCGACCCCTGCGACCTGACGAGACAGAGAAAGTGCAGACACAGAGCCGTATGAAGATCGCCAGACGCACGACCACGTCGGCCGCGACGGCCGTTGTCCTCGCCACCGCCGGAGGCCTCCTCACCGCGGTTGCCGCCACGCCCGCCTCGGCGGCCACGGTGACCTGCAACTCCCCTACCTACAAGCGCCAGTTCTTCACGAACACGGCCTTCTCGGGCGCCCCGAAGAAGACCGACTGTGACGGGACGATCAGCGAGAACTGGGGAGCGAAGACCCCCGCCCCCGGCCTCCCGAAGGACAACTTCGGAGTGCGCTGGACGGTGACGAGGGACTTCGGCTCCGGCGGCCCCTTCACCCTCACCGCCGCCGCGCAGGACGGCATCCGCGTCTACGTCGACGGCAAGGCCAAGGTCAACCTCTGGAAGAACGTCACGGCGACCCGTACCAAGACGGTCAACGTGACGATCCCCTCCGGCAGGCACACCGTGCGCGTCGACTACGCCAACTTCACCGGCAACGCGAACGTCAACTTCGCCTACACGCCCCGCACTTCGGCGGCCGTCGACAAGGTCAAGCCGCTGGTCCCGACCAGCACCGCGCTCACGTACGACAAGTCGTCCGGCAGGGCCAAGCTCACCTGGGCGAAGAACAAGGAGCTGGACCTCGCCGGCTACCGCATCTACCGCCGCCTGAACGGGAGTTCGTTCGGCGGCACCCCCCTGGCGACGACCGCTTCCACCTCGTACACGGACACCACCCTCCCGGTCACGGGCGCGAGTTACTTCTACGAGGTCCGCGCGTACGACAAGGCGGGCAACGAGTCGGCCGGTACGGCGGACAAGGGCGTCGTCACCGTCGACCGCACCGCTCCGGCCACGCCCCAGGCGCCGACGATCGTCAACGAGTCGGCGGCGAACGGGCTGCGGGTCAGCTGGAGCGCGGTCGAGGGCGCGACGTCGTACCGCGTGTACCGGGCGATCGGTGCGCAGGGCAGGTTCTTCGAGATGGGCCGCACGGACAAGGTCTCCTACCTGGACACCTCGGTCGTCGAGGACGTCGCCTACCGCTACCGCGTCTCGGCAGTCGACGCGGCGGGCAACGAGTCCGGGGCTTCGCCCGTCGTCAACAGCACGTACGACGACGACATCGCACCGCCCGCCGTGACCGGCCTGAAGGTCACGCCGACCGAGTACGGCTTCCAGCTGAACTGGGACGCGAACCCGGCCGCCGACCTCGCGCGATACGCCGTCTACGTGGGCGAGTTGGTCGAGGACAAGGCCACGGGCGAGATGGTGTGCTCGGCCGAGCTCGTGAAGTACGTGAAGGCCGACACCACCTCGTACTCCCACCTGACCCGCCCGAACGGCGAGCAGGCGTGCCTCTTCGTCGACGCCCTCGACGGCGCCTGGAACTCCGTCTACACGGAGACCGGCACCGCCCCGACGGTCGTGGCCACGGAGCTGAACACCACCCCGAGCGTGGCGACTCCGTCCGGCTCCCCCCTCCGCCTGACGGCAGACTCGACCGAAGGCGCCAGTCCCAACCAGCTCTCCTGGAGCGGCCTGGACGCCAACTCCCCGCAGACGGCGGGCGGTTACCGCGTCTACCGCTGGAACCCGGCAGCCTCGGCGTACGAGAAGATCGCCACCCTCGCCAACACGGCTTCCGCGTACGTCGACGCGGGCGCGAAGCCCGGCACGACGTCCTACTACTGGGTGACGGCGGTGGCGGCGGACGGCACGGAGTCGCTTCCGGCGGGCGACTGGGCGATCAACGCCCCCGTGAACTGACCGCACACGTAACGCAGAAGCAGAAAGAGCAGCGCAGAACCGTATGAGCATCACCAGACGCTCGACCGCCGCGACCGCCGTGGCACTCGCCACCGCCGGCGGCCTCCTCACCGTGGCCCCAGCCCCGACCGCCTCGGCGGCCACGGTGACTTGCAACTCCCCCGTCTACAAGCGCCAGTTCTTCACGAACACCGCCTTCTCCGGCACACCGAAGCGGACGGACTGCGACGCCGCCGTCGCCGAGAACTGGGGCGCGAAGGCCCCGGCCACCGGCGTCCCGAAGGACAACTTCGGCGTCCGCTGGACGGTGACGAGGGACTTCGGCTCGGGCGGTCCCTTCACCCTCACCGCCGCGACTCAGGACGGCATCCGCGTCTACCTCGACGGCAAGGTCAAGGTCAACGTCTGGAAGAACGTGACGTCGACGGCGAAGAAGACCGTCAACCTCACGATCCCGTCCGGCAAGCACACCCTGCGCATCGACTACGCCAACCTGACGGGCAACGCGAACGTCAACTTCGGGTACACGCCCAGGACTTCGGCGTCGGTGGACAAGGTCAGGCCCCTCGCACCGACGGCGCCAACCGTCACGTACGACAAGACGACGGGCAAGGCGAAGCTCACCTGGGCGAAGAACAAGGAGATGGACCTCGCGGGGTATCGCGTCTACCGCGCCCTGAAGGGCAGCCCCTTCGGCAGCACTGCCCTCGCGACGACCACCGCCACGACGTACACGGACTCGACACTCCCGAAGACCGGCGAGACGTACGCCTACGAGGTCCGCGCCCGCGACAAGGCCGGCAACCAGTCGGCGGGCAGCGCCGACGTGAGCGTGACGACGGTCGACAAGACGGCGCCGACGCAGGTCACCGGGGTAGCGGGGCAGGGCACCACGGCGGGCAACTTCCTTACGTGGACGGCCTCTTCGAAGGACGTACACCACTACGACCTGTGGGCCGCCCCGGTGGGCCAGAGCGACCCGGACGGACCGCAGCCGGTGTTCGGAACGTCCTGGGCGGACCAGCTCGTGGACGCGGGAACGCCGTACACGTACAAGGTCCAGGCCGTCGACGGCGCCGGGAACGTCTCTCCGGTCTCCGAGCCCGTGACGGTGACGCGCCCCGTGGCATCGACCACGCCCGCTCCGACCGCCCTGGAGGGCACACCGGCCGACGCCTCCACGTCCCTCTCCTGGGTGCCGTCGGAGGACGGCACGGTGACCGGATTCCACGTCTACCGCCGCACCGCCACCAACGGAGTCGGGACCCTCGTGGGCAGTGTCGACGGCTCGACAGCCTCGTCGTACGACGACACCTCGGCCCCCAAGGGCACCGCGTACTACTACGTCACCGCCGTCGACAGCACGGGCGCCGAGTCCGTGCCCTCGGCGCAGATCAGCGTCAACCGCCTCACCCCGGCGACCGCGACCGGCCCGGCGGCCCCGAAGCTGACCGTGGTCTCCACGGGCGGCACCCGCTCCCCGATCATCGTCGAGGTCAAGCCCGGCACGGGCGACGAGACCCGGCTGCTGAAGGGCTACTCCTGGGACTTCGACGGATACGGCTCCCCCAGCGGCCAGCAGCTGACGACGACGGGCCGGATCGAGTTCCAGCCCCAGTACACCGGCGGCTACACGGTCACCGTACGGGCCGTCGACGTCTACGGCCGCGAGAGCGCGGAGGCGTCCACGGCGGAGGTCCTGGTTCTGCGCTGACGGCTGCGACAAGCCCGCACGTACGCGATGGGGCCGGGAGGTTTACTCACCTCCCGGCCACTTCCGCGACGGTCCTCAGCTTCGCTTGGGTCCCGTGATCGCCTCACCGATGACGAAGCCCTTGGCAGGGCCCTCCGGGACGACGGCCTCTGTGCCGTACGGCACCCGGTGCTCGTCCTCGTAGCGGGCGTGCTCAGGCAGGGGAGCAGTCAGGATGCTCACCGTTCCGTGGTTGTCGTAGTCGTCGATGATCACGTACACGGGGATTCCGGCCCGGGCGTACTCGCGGCGCTTGCGAACCCGGTCACGATCCTGGTTGCGCTTACCGGGAGAGACGACTTCGATCACGACGTGCACCGCTGAAGCGTTGATGCCGAGGCCGTCCTCCGCCTCGATCGGGTCACCGTCCCGAGGAGCCACGAACCCGTCCGGTACCCACGCCCTGAGCGGATGGATCACATTCGTGTCGTTCCAGGCGCCGTACTCACTGTCCTGGAGAAAGATCGCCAGCGCATCGCGCAGGCGATTGACAACCTGGGCATGCGAAAAACGTCCTGTGGGCGACACCTCGATGGCTCCCTCGATGATCTCAGCGCGGTAGCCCTCGGGGAGTTCTATGGCCTTCCATACCTGCCACACGACCTCGTCCAGGTTGGGTTCGTTCACGAATTCAGCCTGGGACTCGGACATGGTCTCGGGCCTCTCGTGCGCAAGAGCGGTCATGGCGGCACCTCCTCCTCAAGTGTGGGCTTGGCGTCCTTGGGGCACAAGCAACACGATCACGCTAGGTACGATTGTTCGGCTGACCAGGGGATTCGCCTCCGGACCACCCGACGGAGTGAGGACGGAACGATCCGCCGTCCCGCCGTTGCCGGGAACGTCAGTCCGTCCCTTTCTCGTCCCCGGGCGGGAGCGGGATGGGGACGAGCGGGATCAGATACCAGGTACCTCCACGGGCATCGCGGTGGTCCCCCGGGTGCCCGGACTCCCGTACACACGCGCCCACTTCGCTGAGTATCGGGGCACCGTAGAAAAGGGAGGCGCGTACTTTCCCGCACCGGTCCGGGGTCGCCGTCACGGTGTGCCTTCTTCGGGCAGGAGCAGGAGCGCCCACACGACCTTGCCAACCGTGTCTCGCGGTTCGACGCCCCATCCATCGGCCAGGGCCTCCACCAGCGCCAGGCCCCGCCCCGACTCGTCGTCGTCCGCCGCATGCCGCAGCATCGGCTGCTCGTCGCTCGCGTCAGACACCTCAAGGCGCAGTGCGGCGCCGGTCAGTTCGAACCGGACGCCGATCTCACGGCCGGGGGTTGTCGGGGCGTTCACGGCGTTGGTGGTCAGCTCGGAGAGCAACAGGACTGCGGAGTCGGCGAGTTCGGTGTCGTCGATGTGCCATATCGCGAGCTGGTGACGGAGGGCTGTGCGAGCGCGGCCGACGCTGCGGCGGTGCCGGGGGAAGCGGTGCGTCGCGGTCAGCGGTGCGACTCCTGCTGGCAGGGCTCTTGTGGGCATGGCACATCCCCTTGCGGGCGGGTGACGGCGCGTCAAGGTGACTCATCCGTCACGCGGTTGGAGCGGTGAGTAACTGGTTCCAGAGTGCACGGCAATCTCTCTGCTCGCAACATCCCTTTTGGAAATATATCCATGATCAAAATAATGGGCTAACGTTCACGCGGACAGGCATCCAGGAAGGGGGCTCGCATGGCCGGATCTCGCCCAACGGTTCGACAACGTCGCCTTGCTGCACTGCTGATCGAGTTCAGGGAGACGGCAGGGAAGACCCTTGACGAAGCGGCAGACCGTATCGGATGCCACCGAACAAAAATCAACCGCATTGAGAACGCGCGCTTGGGGATCTCCTTGGGGGAGCTGCGTGACCTGCTGACGTTCTACGGGGTCGAGGATTCCGCCCGGGTTGACGAGATGGTGTCGCTGGCCAGACGGCGGCGGGAACCGGGCTGGGTGCAGCGCGCGGGGCAAGCACGCCCGACATACCCGGACTTCATCGAGTACGAGGACATGACCGACTACATCCGGTCCTACCAGCACAGCGTCATCGCCGGCCTCTTGCAGACGCCCGACTACGCGCGGGAGATCATCTCCGCCGCGCCCTCCACCTTGAAACGCGAAGACATTGATGCGCTGGTGGAAGCACGGATGAAACGTCAGGAGCTCCTGGAAAGGTCCACCCCTCCACGGCTGTGCGTGATCGAAGGCGAGGCGGCTCTCCGCGTTCAAGTGGGTGGCACAGGGGTGCTGCGCAGGCAGTTGGAGCACCTGGAGAAGATGGCCGGTCATCCGTCCGTGGAGATTCGAGTCGTCCCTGACCGGGCGGGCGCGCACGTGGGACTGACTGGATCGTTCGTCCTCCTTGCGTTCCCTGGTCCATCGCTCCCGGATGTCGTGTGCTTGGAGCAGCGCACGGGAACGATTTACCTGGAGTCTCCGGAGGAGGCGGCGGAGTATGCGCTTATCTTCGACTCGCTCCGGTCAATCGCCTTGAGTCCCGAGGACACCCTCGGCCTGATCGGCCGGGTGCGACGGGAGTTGTAGCGGCATGGAACGCAGAGAGGTAACAGGGATGAGTGTCCCCAGTCTTGTGACAGCGACCTGGCGTAAGAGCAGCCACAGCGGAGAGGGCGGCGACTGCCTGGAGGTCGCCGAAGGATTCCCCGGCGCCCTCCCCGTACGCGACAGCAAGAACACGTCCGGACCGAACCTGGCCTTCGACACCCAGGCCTGGACCTCGTTCATGACGGCGCTGAAGGCCGACGAACTCCCCTCGGCCTGAGCAGCAGCCTGCCTCGCCCCTCTGGAACCTTCACGCAACACCCGTACAACCAACCCCCACCCTCACGAGTCCTGATGGTCAACGGCTCCCTCCTGCCGTTGACCATCAGGACTCGTGAGGACCGCATTGAACCCAGCCAGACGCACGACACCCGCGGCCACCACCGCGACCGCCGTCGTGCTCGCCACTGCCGGTGCGCTGCTCAGCACTGCAGCCCCCGTCGCCTCCGCCGCGACCACTTGCAACTCCCCTGTCTACAAGCGCCAGTTCTTCGCGAACACCGCCTTGTCAGGCGCCCCCAAGCGAACCGACTGCGACTCCGCCATCGCCGAGAACTGGGGCGCCAAAGCCCCCGCCACCGGCCTCCCGAAGGACAACTTCGGCATTCGCTGGACGGTGACGAGGGACTTCGGCTCGGGCGGGCCCTTCGCCCTCACGGCCGCCGCCCAGGACGGCATCCGCGTCTACCTGGACGGCAAGATCAAGGTCAACCTCTGGAAGAACGTCACCACAACCCAGAAGAAGACCCTCAACCTCACCATCCCCTCCGGCAAACACACCCTGCGCATCGACTACGCCAACTTCACCGGCAACGCCAACGTCAACTTCGCCTACACGCCCCGCACTTCGGCGTCCGTCGACAAGGTCAAGCCCCTCGCCCCGACGGCCCCGACCGTCACGTACGACAAAACGACGGGCAAAGCCAAGCTCACCTGGGCCAAGAACAACGAGATGGACCTCGGGGGATACCGCGTCTACCGCCGCCTGACCGGGAGTTCGTACCCGAGCACCCCCCTCGCGACGACCCCCGCCACCTCGTACACCGACACCACACTCCCGGTGACCGGCGCAGCGTACGACTACTCCGTCCGCGCCTATGACAAGGCCGGCAACGAGTCGGCAGGCAGCGCCGACAAGTCCGTCACCACCGTCGACCGCGTCGCCCCGGCGGTGCCCGCGGGCCTGGCCATCACCGACAGGTCCGAGGCGGACGGGCTGCGGCTGGGCTGGAGCGCCGCCGCGGAGGCGACGTCGTACCGGGTGTACCGGGCGGACAGCGAGAGTGGGACGTACACCGCGGTCGGCAGCACGGACCAGCTCTCCTACCAGGACGCCTCGGCGACGGTGGGCACGACGTACTACTACCGGGTGAGCTCGCTCGACGCGGCCGGCAACGAGTCCGGGCGGTCCACCACCGTCAGCGGGTCCCGCTGGGACCAGACCCCGCCACCCGTCGTCACCGGCCTGACGGTGACCCCGACCGAGTACGGTTTCGCGCTGAGCTGGGACACGAACCCGGCGCCCGATGTGTCCCAGTACGTCGTCTACGCGGGTCAGATCATTCGCGACGAGGAGGACCCCGAGGGGGACAGCGTCTGCTACGCGCACCAGGCGGAGTGGCTGATGCCCGAGGTCACGTCGTACAACTACCCCACCCTCCCGGACGGCGTGGAGCGCTGCTTCCTCGTCGACGTCTACGACACCTCCTGGAACTCCCCGTGGGTGCAGACCCGTTCGGGCCATGTCGTGAGCGCGACCGAACTGGACATGACTCCGACCGTGCCGACGCCCGAGGACTCGCCGGTCCAGCTGTCGGCGGCCACCGGACCGGACGGGCAGGTCGTGCTGAACTGGAACTCCGTGGCCGATGCCACCGGCTACCAGGTCTACCGTTGGAACCCGGAAACCGAGGCCTACGAGAAGCTGGCGCTCACCACGACGGGTACGTCCTACTCGGAGACCGCCGCGAAGGGCACCACCCACTTCTACTGGGTGACCGCCCTGTTCGCCGACGGCAGTGAATCGGCGCCCGGCGGGGACTCAGCCGTTCTCCGGCCCTGAGCGGCACCCCGAGCACACGAAGGGGCCCGGAGGTTCAACCGAACCTCCGGGCCCCTTCACCCATGTCACCTGTGGACCGGCCTAGTCCTTCGCCTTCTTAGGCCGCCAGACCACCAACGCACTGGTCTGCTGAACCTCCTGATAAGGCACCAGGTCCCGCCGGTACGAGGCATGCACCGCCGCCTCCCGCTGCTGCATCGCCGCAGCGGCCCCATCCAGCGCCGCCTCCATCTCCGCCACCCTGGACTGCAACGCAGCCACCTGGTTCTCCAGTTCGATGATCCGCTTGATGCCGGCCAGGTTGATGCCCTCGTCCTGCGACAGTGCCTGCACCGCGCGGAGCAGTTCGATGTCGCGGGCCGAGTAGCGGCGGCCCCGGCCGGCGGTGCGGTCGGGGGAGACCAGGCCCAGGCGGTCGTACTGGCGCAGGGTCTGGGGGTGCAGGCCCGAGAGCTGGGCCGCCACCGAGATGACGTAGACCGGGGTTTCCTCGGTCAGTTCATACGGGTTGCGTCGACGGCCGTCCATCTCCGATCAAGCTCCCTTCGCTGCCTCGAACAGCTCTGCCCGCGGATCCTCGTCCGCGGTCGCCTCGCGATACGCCTCCAGTGCGTCACGAGCCTTCCCCGTCAGCTCCGTCGGGACACTCACCTCGACGGTGACCAGCAGATCGCCCCGGGTGCCGTCCTTGCGGACCGCGCCCTTGCCCCGCGCGCGCATCGTGCGCCCGTTGGGCGTGCCCGGCGGCAGCTTCAGGGTGACCGGCGGACCGCCCAGGGTCGGGACCCTGACCTCGCCGCCGAGTGCCGCCTCGACGAACGTCACCGGCACCGTCACCGTCAGGTTGTCTTCCTTGCGGCCGAACACCGGGTGGGCGTCGACATGCACGGTGACGTACAGGTCGCCCGCCGGGCCGCCTCGCTCGCCCGGTGCTCCCTTGCCGCGCAGGCGGATGCGCTGGCCGTCGGCCACCCCTGCCGGGATGCGCACCTGCATCGTCCGGGAGGACTTGGCCCGGCCGCTGCCGTTGCACACCATGCACGCGTGTTCCGCGATCAGGCCCCGGCCCTTGCAGTCCGGGCAGGGGTCGGTCAGGGAGAAGCCGCCGCCTGAGCCGCGGGCTACCTGGCCCGTGCCTACGCACGTCGGGCACACCCTCGGTGTGCCGTTCTTGTCGCCCGTCCCGGAACACGCCTTGCACGGTGACTGGGACGTCATGCGCAGCGGGACCGTCGCGCCGTCCACCGCCTCCGTGAAGCTCAGCGTGACCTCGGTGTCGATGTCCTGGCCGCGCCTGGGCTGCGTACGGGTGGTCCCGCCGCCGCCCCGGTTGAACAGGCCGCCGAAGACGTCCCCGATGCCACCGCCGAAGCCGCCCGCACCGGAACCGCCGGCCCCGCCCTGGGGGCCGCCTCCGAAGAGGTCGCCCAGGTCGAAGTTGAAGGAGCCGCCGCCCGCGCCCGGCCCGGGGCGGAAGCCGCCGTTGCCGAAGAGGGCGCGGGCCTCGTCGTACTCCTTGCGCTTCTTGGGGTCGCCGAGGACGTCGTTCGCCTCGGAGATCTCCTTGAAGCGCTCCTCGGCCTTGGCGTTGCCCTTGTTGGCGTCCGGGTGGAACTCGCGGGCGAGTTTTCGGTACGCCTTCTTGATCTCGGCCTCGGTGGCGTCCTTCGGGACGCCGAGGACCTTGTAGAAGTCCTTCTCGATGAAGTCCTTGGTGCTCATCCCCGACGTCCCTCCTTCCTGGAGTCCTCCACCTCAGTACTCACGTCAGCCCTCTTCCGGGCCACCGTTCTCCTTGCCGTTGCCGTCCGCCGACTCCGTGGAGTCGCCCTTGTCGGCCTGCGTCGCCCCGGGCTGGGGCTCGGCCACCGCGACCCGCGCGGGGCGCAGGTTGCGCTCGCCGAACTTGTAGCCCGGCTGCAGGATCGCCACGCAGGTCGTCTCCGTGACGTCCGGCGCGTACGAGTGCATCAGGGCCTCGTGGATCATCGGGTCGAAGGGCTCGCCCTCCTTGCCGAACTGCTGCAGGCCCATCTTGGCGGCGACGGTCTCCAGCGACTCGGCGACGGACTTGAACCCGCCGACCAGTTCGCCGTGTTCCCTCGCGCGGCCGATGTCGTCGAGCACGGGCAGGAGCTCGCTCAGGAGGTTCGCGATGGCGATCTCCTTGACCGTGATCCGGTCCCGCTCGACCCGGCGGCGGTAGTTCTGATACTCGGCCTGGAGCCGCTGGAGGTCCGCCGTGCGCTCACCGAGCGCCGTACGTACCTGGTCCAGCTGGGCCGTCAGACCGGCGACCTGTACTGCTGCTGCGTTTGCGTCCCCGGCCGGGGACGCCCCCTCCGAAGAGGGGGCGGCCTTCGGCTCGGCGTCGTCGGAGGTGGCGCCGGAGGGGACGTCGGGCTTCTCGTCGAAGCCCGGGGTCTCCTCGGTCACGCGGCACCGTCCTTGCGCTCCCGCTCGTCGTCGACGATCTCGGCGTCGACCACGTCGTCGTCGGCCTTCGGGGCCTCGGCGCCGGGCGCGTCCGCGTCACCGGCGGCCTGACCGGCCTGGGCGTCCGCGTACATCGCCTGGCCCAGCTTCTGCGAGACGGCGGCGACCTTCTCGGTGGCGGTGCGGATCTCGGCGGTGTTGTCGCCCTCGGCGGCCTCGCCCTTGAGGGCGGTCTTCAGCTCCTCGATCGAGGCCTCGACCTCGGCCTTGATGTCGCCGGGGACCTTGTCCTCGTTGTCCTTGAGGAACTTCTCCGTCTGGTAGACGAGCTGCTCGCCCTGGTTGCGGGTCTCGGCGGCCTCGCGGCGACGGTGGTCCTCGTCCGCGTACTGCTCGGCCTCCTGGCGCATGCGGTCGACCTCGTCCTTCGGCAGCGAGGAGCCGCCGGTGACGGTCATCTTCTGCTCCTTGCCCGTGCCGAGGTCCTTGGCCGTGACGTGCATGATGCCGTTGGCGTCGATGTCGAAGGCGACCTCGATCTGCGGCACGCCGCGCGGGGCCGGCGGCAGGCCCGTCAGCTCGAACATCCCGAGCTTCTTGTTGTACGCCGCGATCTCGCGCTCGCCCTGGTAGACCTGGATCTGGACGGACGGCTGGTTGTCCTCGGCCGTCGTGAAGATCTCGGAACGCTTGGTCGGGATCGTCGTGTTGCGCTCGATGAGCTTCGTCATGATCCCTCCCTTGGTCTCGATACCGAGGGACAGCGGCGTCACGTCGAGGAGCAGGACGTCCTTGACCTCGCCCTTGAGGACACCGGCCTGCAGCGCGGCGCCGATGGCGACGACCTCGTCCGGGTTCACACCCTTGTTGGCGTCCCGGCCGCCGGTCAGCTCCTTGACGAGCTCGGCGACGGCGGGCATACGGGTCGAGCCACCGACGAGAACGACGTGGTCGATCTCGGAGAGAGCGATGCCCGCGTCCTTGATGACGTTGTGGAACGGCGTCTTGCAGCGCTCCAGGAGGTCGGCCGTCAGCTGCTGGAACTGGGCGCGCGTGAGCTTCTCGTCCAGGTGCAGCGGGCCCTCGGCGGACGCCGTGATGTAGGGCAGGTTGATCGAGGTCTCGGTGGACGAGGACAGCTCGATCTTGGCCTTCTCGGCGGCCTCGCGGAGGCGCTGGAGGGCCATCTTGTCCTTGCCGAGGTCCACGCCGTGGCCGGTGCGGAACTGCTGCACCAGGTAGTCCATGACGCGCTGGTCCCAGTCGTCACCACCGAGGTGGTTGTCACCGTTGGTGGCCTTCACCTCGACGACGCCGTCGCCGATCTCCAGGAGGGACACGTCGAAGGTGCCGCCACCGAGGTCGAAGACGAGGATCGTCTGGTCGTCCTTGTCGAGGCCGTACGCCAGCGCGGCCGCGGTGGGCTCGTTGACGATACGCAGGACGTTCAGGCCCGCGATCTCGCCGGCCTCCTTCGTCGCCTGACGCTCGGAGTCGTTGAAGTAGGCCGGGACGGTGATGACCGCGTCCGTGACCTTCTCGCCCAGGTAGGCCTCGGCGTCGCGCTTCAGCTTCTGCAGGATGAAGGCGCTCATCTGCTGCGGGTTGAAGTTCTTGCCGTCGAGCTCGATCTTCCAGTCGGTGCCCATGTGGCGCTTGACCGACCGGATGGTCCTGTCGACGTTGGTGACCGCCTGGCGCTTCGCCACCTCGCCGACCAGCACCTCACCGTTCTTCGCGAAGGCGACGACGGACGGCGTGGTCCTGGCACCCTCGGCGTTGGTGATGACGGTGGGCTCGCCGCCCTCCAGAACGCTGACGACGGAGTTAGTCGTGCCCAGGTCGATGCCGACCGCACGTGCCATTTCAATTCCTCCAGGGGAATGACGAAGTATGACTTGAGTGGAACGGACTCAAGTGTGCATCACTCCCGTCGCGCGGTCAACAGAGCTGAGTCGACCCCACTCAACTCTTATCCGTTCCTTACACGCAATGCCGCCCTGACCTGCGCCGACTGTACGGCCGGTGCCCGCCGCAGCCCGTACACGGGAACCCTCAGCAGCCCCAGTACGACCATCCCGGCCACCCCCACCACCCACCACAGCCCCGTTCCCGCGACCCACCCGCCATGCGCGAGCACCCCCACCAGCACCGCCCCGAAGGCCCCCGCCCCGAGCAGCACGGCCGTCCCGCGCGGGGTGAGCCCCAGCCGCCGCAGCCGGTGCGCGAGATGGTCCGGGCCCCCGCGCGACAGCGGCCGCCGGGCCACCCGCCGCGACACGACCACGAGCACCACATCCGCGCCGGCCACGGCGGTGAGCGCGAACAACACCCCCGCGCTGGGCGCCAGTTCGTGCCCGGTCCGCACGACCACCGCCGCCGAGGCCAGCACGAACCCGGTGAACAGGGACCCGCACGCGCCGAACGCGATCCGCGCGGGATGCCAGTTGTGCATGAGGAACCCGGTGAGCGCGGCGGCCAGCACGCTCAGCAGCACGGCGAGCCCGTCGAACACCTCGACGGCGGCACACGCGCTCACCCCGAAGGCGGTCAGCACCCCGACCGTCCCCACCAGCCCGTCGGCATGGTCGAGTGCCCGGAAGGCGACGGCGACGAACACGATCCAGCCGACGGCGAGCAGCCCGGCCCCGAACCCCAACTCCCGGTACGGCACCACGAACGCGGCGGCGACGGCCGTACCGGCGACCAGGAACCGCGCCTTCACCCGCCGTACGTCGGCGACGAGCCCGAGTGCGCCGACGCCCGCCCCGGCGAGCAGCAGCGCACCGATCCCGTCCCCCAGAGGGGCGTACCCGGTCCACTCGCCCACCCCCGCGACCAGCCCGGTGGCGAGCACGACCGCGAGCCCGCCGAGCAGCGGCAGGGGGCGGGCCCGGCGCCGGTCGAGGACGCCGAGGCGCAGGGCGAGGGTCCGCAGGAGGGCGGTGAGGACGGCGGCGAGGAGGAGGGCTGAGGTGGCTGCGAGGATCCCGTAGAGCACGGGCTCACGTTAGATGGAAAGGTAACAATCCTGTACGAATAACACGATTTACCCTGATGATATTTGATCTACGACTCAGGTAAGCCTCAGCGACTCAGATCACTCCGCCGCTGACTACAGTGCGAGCCAAGATATGAGTAGTCTCTGACAGACTGCCTAAGTTACCGCTTAGTAATACCGCTGAACGTCAGTCATTACGTGCGCAGGCCTGAGGAGCCCCGACATGCAACTCGCCGCGATCATCGTGTCGCTGGTCCTGACCGTGGTCGGCGTCGCGCTGCTCGCACGCGCCATCGGTCAGTTCGTCCGGTACTTCAAACTCGGCCAGCCGGTCCCGGCCGGCGTGCGGACGGACAACCCCAACCAGCGCAGTGTGACGCTGGTGAAGGAGTTCCTCGGCCATACGCGGATGAACCGCTGGGGCATCGTCGGCTTCGCACACTGGTTCGTCGCGGTCGGCTTCCTCACGCTGCCGCCGACCCTCGCCCAGGCCTTCGGCCAGCTGTTCTCGGCGGACTGGACGCTCCCGGTCATCGGCGGCTTCCTGCCGTTCGAGATGTACATCGAGTTCATCGGTGTGATGACGATCATCGGCATCGCCGTACTGATCGTGATCCGCCTGCTGAACCTGCCCTCGCGCCCCGGCCGCAAGTCCCGCTTCGCGGGCTCCAAGGCGGGCCAGGCGTACTTCGTCGAGTACGTCATCCTCACCATCGGCCTCGCGATCTACGTGCTGCGCGGCCTCGAGGGCGCGATCCACCACGTCGAGCACTACGAGGCCGGGTACTTCGCCTCGTACCCCCTCGTCCTCGCCTTCAAGGGCCTGAGCGTCGGCGCCCTCCAGAACCTCATCTACTTCACCGCGATGGTGAAGATCAGCACGTCGTTCGTCTGGATGATCGTCGTCTCGCTCAACACCAACATGGGTGTCGCCTGGCACCGCTTCCTCGCCTTCCCGAACATCTGGTTCAAGCGCGAGGCGACCGGCGGCACGGCCCTGGGCGCCCTCCAGCCGATGACGTCCGGCGGCAAGCCGATCGACTTCACGGACCCGGGCGACGACGACGTCTTCGGCGTCAGCCAGGTGGAGCAGTTCTCCTGGAAGGGCCTGCTCGACTTCTCGACGTGTACGGAGTGCGGTCGCTGCCAGTCGCAGTGCCCGGCCTGGAACACCGGCAAGCCACTCTCCCCCAAGCTGCTCATCATGTCCCTGCGGGACCACGCCCACGCCAAGGCGCCGTACCTGCTGGCGGGCGGCGGCAAGACGATGGAGGGCGAGGAGAAGGCGAGTGAGGAGCAGCTCACCGGTGTGCCCGCGGCGGCGTTGGCCGAGGCCGAACGGCCCCTCATCGGCACCCTCGAAGAGAACGGCGTCATCGACCCGGACGTCCTGTGGTCCTGCACGACCTGCGGTGCCTGCGTCGAGCAGTGCCCGGTGGACATCGAGCACGTCGACCACATCGTCGACATGCGCCGCTACCAGGTGATGATCGAGAGCGCGTTCCCGTCCGAGGCGGGCACGATGCTCAAGAACCTGGAGAAGAAGGGCAACCCCTGGGGCCTGGCGAAGAAGCAGCGCCTGGAATGGCTCAAGGAGCTCGACTTCGAGGTGCCGGTCGTCGGCAAGGACATCGAGGACCTGACCGAGGTCGAGTACCTGTACTGGGTCGGCTGCGCGGGCTCGCTGGAAGACCGAGCGAAGAAAACCACCAAGGCGTTCGCCGAACTCCTCCACATCGCGGGCGTCAAGTTCGCGATCATGGGCGGCGACGAGAAGTGCACCGGTGACTCGGCACGGCGTCTCGGCAACGAGCCGCTGTTCCAGGAACTCGGCATGGAGAACGTGGCCGCGCTGAACATGGCGTTCGGCGAGGAGACGGACGACGACGGCAACGTCACCCCGGAGTCCAAGAAGCCGAGGTCGGCGAAGAAGATCGTCGCGACCTGCCCGCACTGCCTGAACACCATCGGCAACGAGTACCCGCAGCTCGGCGGCGACTACGAGACCATCCACCACACCCAGCTGCTCCAGCACCTCATCGACGAGGGCAAGCTGCTCCCGGTGACCCCGGTCGACGGCCTCATCACCTACCACGACCCCTGCTACCTGGGCCGCCACAACAAGATCTACACGCCCCCGCGCGAGATCATGTCGGCCGTCCCGGGCCTGCGCCAGCAGGAGATGCACCGCCACAAGGAACGCGGCTTCTGCTGCGGCGCGGGCGGCGCGCGGATGTGGATGGAGGAGCGGATCGGCAAGCGCATCAACAACGAGCGCGTCGACGAGGCCCTGTCGTTGAACCCCGACATCGTCTCGACGGCCTGCCCGTTCTGCCTGGTCATGCTCACCGACTCGGTCAACGGCAAGAAGAACGAGGGCAAGGCGAAGGAGTCCATCACGGTGGTGGACGTCGCCCAGCTGCTCCTGGAGTCCGTGAAGACCCCGGTCCCGGACGACGAGCCCCCGGCGGGCACGGCGGAAGCGGAGAGCGCGCCGGAGCCGCAGCCGGTGAAGTAGGCGGGTCCGGAGCAGGTCTGAATGGGGTCGACGCCGGTGGCGTCGACCCCATTCTCAACTCCCGTACAACCATCGCCACTTGTCACGGGTCTCCTGATCACCCCGGTGATCACCGCAACCTTGGAGACCCCTTGCGCTCCCGTGCCTCCCTCCTGGCCACAGCTCTCGTCGCCGCCACCCTGAGTCCGCTGGCCCTCGCCGCCCCGGCCCCGGCCGCCGCGGCGAAGCACGTGGACGACTTCAACGGCGACGGCCACCGCGACCTGCTCCTCGGCGACTCGACAGCCACGGTGGCCGGGCAGCGGAACGCGGGCGCGGTCGTCGTCATCTGGGGCTCGGCGACAGGCCTGAACCCCGCCAAACGCTCGGTCATCACACAGAACAGCCCCGGCATCGCGGGCGTGGCCGAGGCGAAGGACCGCTTCGGCGCGAAGGTCACCTCGGCCGACCTGAACAAGGACGGCTACGCGGACGTCGTCGCAAGCTCCCCCGGCGAACTGCACGCCGGCCGCCACGGCACGCTCACCGTCCTGTGGGGCTCCAAGTCGGGCCTGACCAAGGGCAGTACGTACGCGTCCCCGGGCAGCAAGGCGGAGACCTTCGGCCTGGACGCCGCCATCGGCGACTTCAACGCCGACGGCCAGCTGGACATCGTCTCCGTGGACGGCGATTTCGTCTGGTTCCTGCGCGGCCCGTTCACCAAGGCCGGCGGGCGCGGCAAGGCCACCAACCTCGACCCGTGGGACGGCGAGAACATCAAGGCCGAGATGGTGGTGGCCGGCAAGGTCACCAAGGACGGCACCGCCGACTTCGCGCTCATCGGGTACGACGTGGACACCAACAGCAACCGCGTCTGGTTCTACAAGGGCGGCAGGAACGGCCCCGCCAAGCCCTGGAAGCGCACCCTGCCCGCCTCCTCCGACCTCGTCGGCTCCAGCGCCGTGATCGCCGACTTCGACCGCAACGGCTACGGCGACCTCGCGATCGGCGTCTCCCGCTCAGGCAGGGGCGGCGCGGTTCGTGTCCTGCCCGGCACGGCCACCGGCCCAGCAGGCAAGCTCCTCACCCTCACCCAGAACACCGCGGGCGTCCCCGGCAGCGTGGAGGACAGCGACTACTTCGGGTACGACGTCTCGGCCGCCGACACCAACGGCGACGGCTATCCGGACCTGGCCGTCGGCGCCCCCTACGAGGCGCTCGGCAGCAGCTACTGGGCCGACGGTTCCATCACCGTCCTGCGCGGCGGCTCCACCGGCCTCACCGGCAGGAACGCCCGCCAGTACGACCGCACCACCGCCGACCTGCCGAACGTCTCCCCGGACAACGCCTGGCTCGGCGCCTCCCTTCTCCTGCGCGACTTCAACCGCGACGGCCGCGCCGAGCTGATCGCCACGGCCAACGAGGGGGGCCGCCTCCACATCCTCCCCGGCACCTCGTCCGGCCCGACGGGCACCGGCTCCCGCACGCTCACCGTCCCCCAACTGGGCCTGGGGGCACGGGCGTTCATGGCGGCAGAGCTGACGGACTGACCGCCGTAGCAGCCAGGCGCCCCTGTGTCGTGTTCCGCACCGGCACAGGGGTGTCTTCACATCTCGAACACGTGCATCATTACTGAGCAGTTGCCAATGGGGTCAACGGTCAGGACGAGGTGCAGGGTGCGCGTGCGAAGAGGCGGTCGGGGTACGGCGGTCACCGGCGGGTTGGCGGCCATCGCCGCCCTGGTGGCACTCACCGCCTGCGGCCCCCTCTCCAGTGACGACCGGGCAGCCGCCACCCAGACCCCCGTCCAGGCCGCCAAGGCCCCCGCCCAGCGCCCGATACCGCAGGGCGACGGCAGCAAGACCGCCGACGACTTCAACGGTGACGGTCACCGTGACCTGGTCCTCAACGACCTCGTCAAGGACCAGCTCCACACCGACGACGCCGGTATCGGCATCGTCTACGGCTCACCGACCGGACTCGTCCCCGGCGCCCGGCAGTTGCTGAGCCCGGCCCGTCAAGCGGCCCGTACGAAGGGCCAGTTGCCGGCGGTCTTCGACGCGGAGGCCAGCTGCGACCTCGACGGCGACGGCTTCACCGACCTGGTCGTGTCGACCGACCCGCCCTACGACGGCCAGGGCCAGCCCTCGGTGCCGCTCCAGCTCCTCTTCGGCTCCCCCGACGGCCTCACCGGCCGCGCGGTCGCCCTCACGATCCCGGCGCGGGCCCGCGCGGGCAACGACTGGCCCGACCAGCCGGTGTGCGGCGACTTCGACGGGGACGGCGCCCAGGACCTGGCCGTCCACGCCTCCGGCAAGCAACTCAGCTATCTGCGCGGCCCGTTCACCCGCAAGGGCGCCCCGAGCAAGGCCGGTGCCCCGATCACCGCCCCCGGCAACGTCCCGACGGGCCCGGCGGCCGACGTGAACCATGACGGATACGACGACCTGGTGGTCCGTACGACGGAGGGCACCGCCAGGTCGGCGGTCGTGCTGGGCGGTCCGAACGGTCCGACGCGCACGGGAACGGCGCTGCCCGAGGGCATCGATGTCGCCCTAGGCCGCTTCGGCAAGGGGAAGGACCTGGACGCGGCAGTGGGCGCGATGGGCGAAACGTCCCTGCGGTACGACCTCCCCGACGCCACCTCCGGCACCCTCGCCTCCCCCGGCTCGATGCTCGACACCGGCGACTTCGACGGCGACGGCCGCGACGAACTCGTCTCCAGCGGCTCCCGGTTGAGGGTGTTCCGGGCCCCGAACGCGGCGGCCGGCATCTCGGCGAAGGGCATGGTGACCGTCGCGCCACCGGCGAAGGGGACGACGCGCGTCCTGACGGTCGGCGACTTCGACGGCGACAGACGGGCCGACCTGGTGGTGCGGACGTACCGGGGAGAGACCTGGGACGAGGTGGCTGTGTACGCCGGGGTCAAGGGCGACATGGTGGCGGCGGAGCCGTCGGTGACGTTCTCCAGCTCGGAGTTCCTGTAGGAAATGGAGTGTCGTACACGGCGGGCATCGCGGACAGCGCGGAGACGTACGACAACTTCGGCGCGAGCATCGCCGCCGGCGACATCAACGGCGACGGCTACCGCGACCTCGCGATCGGCTCGTACGGCGAACGGATCGCCGACAAGCCGTACGCGGGCGGGTTCCACGTCCTGTACGGCCGCGCCGGGGGCCTCACGACCGCCGGCTCACAGTGGCTCGCCCGCAGCTCGGCGGGCATCCCGGGCGATGTCACCGACGGCGACATGTTCGGCGCGAAGCTCCGCCTGCGCGACGGCAACCGCGACGGCAAGGCCGACCTGTACGTCTCGGGCGGCAACGGTTCGGTGCGGCTGCTCGGCTCGGCGACGGGGATCAGGACGACGGGGGCGACGTCGGTGCCGGAGAGCGTGATCGACGGGATGCTTCCGTAGCCCGTAGAGGAGCCGACGGGGATGCCTCCCTGGGGGTTCTTCAGGTTCCTCAGGTTCCCTAGGGGAAATGTGAAGGGCCCCTTAAGGGATGTCACAGGTCGGCAGCAAAGGGGGCTCCGAAAGCCCGGGCCCCACCCGTCACTCTCCGGGACCAGGTACGTTCGATGACGTGGCTGGATTCAGGATCGGACGCGGCGGCCGGGACAACCGCCCCCCGCAAGCGCGACCGCAACAAAACCCGCGGCAGCAGCCGTACGGCCAGCAGCCCCCGCAGGGCGGCCCGTCGTACGGCTACCCGTCCGCGCCTCAGCAGCCGTACGGCGGCGGACAGCCGTCGTACGGCGGCCCGGGCGGCGCCGGACGGCAGTGGCCCCCGCAGGCGACGGCGGCCGGCGGCGGTTACAACGGACCCGGGGGTCACGGCGAGCCGGAGTACTTCGGCGACGACGGACACGGGCAGCACGGGCATGGGCAGCACGGGCACGGCCCCCAGGGGCACCCCAACAACCCCGTGGACCCGTACGCGGCCAACAACCCTGGTCACACACAGGCGTTCACGGTCGGCGACGACGGGTACCACCAGGGCGACACCTATCGCGCCGGCGCCGCCGCGGCCCCGCCGTCCGGTCCGCGCCTGCGCTGGAAGGAACTGCTGCGGGGCATCGTCACCTCCCCCGACCGCACGTTCCTCCAGATGCGCGACTACCAGGTGTGGGCACCCGCCCTCGTCGTCACGTTCCTGTACGGCCTGATCGCCGTCTTCGGGTTCGACGACACGCGCGAGGACACGATAAACGCCACCCTCAACAACGCGATCCCGATCGTGTTGACGACGGGCGTGGCAATGGTCCTGAGCGCCTTCGTCCTGGGCGTGGTCACCCACACCCTGGCCCGCCAGCTCGGCGGCGACGGAGCCTGGCAGCCGACGGTGGGCCTGTCGATGCTGATCATGTCGATCACGGACGCCCCCCGCCTGGTCGTCGCGATGTTCGCGGGCGGCGACGCACCCTTCGTACAGATCCTGGGCTGGGTGACCTGGGTCGCGGCGGGCATCCTGCTGACCCTGATGGTCCGCCGCTCCCACGACCTCCCGTGGCCGAAGGCGCTGGGAGCGTCGGCGATCCAGCTGATCGCGCTGCTGTCGATCGTGAAGCTGGGCACGTTCTAAGGGAAGCGTTCGAGGAGTACGGGGATACGGGGGCCCACGCCCCCGTATCCCCGGTCAGGCGTCGAGAACCTGGCCCGCGCGGCGGACGACCGGGGGCTCGACGGACCACGGGAAGTTGATCCACTCATCGGTGCGCTTCCACACGTACTCGCACTTCACAAGGGACTGTGTCTTCTCGTAGATGACGGCGGAACGCACCTCGGCGACGGCGTCCAGACAGAAATCCCGCACCAGCTTGAGCGTCTTGCCGGTGTCGGCGACGTCGTCGGTGATGAGGACCTTCTTGTCGGAGAAGTCGATGGCGTTGGGAACGGGCGCGAGCATGACGGGCATGGGGAGTGTGGTCCCGACGCCGGTATAGAACTCGACGTTGACAAGGTGGATGTTCTTGCAGTCGAGGGCATAGGCAAGCCCCCCGGCCACGAACACACCCCCACGCGCAATGCTGAGCACGACGTCGGGCTCGTACCCGTCGTCGGCGATGGTCTGCGCGAGTTCACGAACGGCGACGCCGAACGCTTCGTAGGTCAGGTTCTCCCGTATGCCGCTCATGGCGCTCAGACCTGCGTCCGGTGGAAGTTGAGGAAGGACCGGGAGGCGGTGGGTCCGCGCTGCCCCTGGTACCGGGAGCCGTAGCGCTCACTGCCGTACGGGAACTCGGCGGGCGAGGTCAGCCGGAAGAGACACAGCTGGCCGATCTTCATACCGGGCCAGAGCTTGATGGGGAGGGTGGCGAGGTTGGAGAGCTCCAGCGTCACATGTCCGCTGAACCCCGGGTCGATGAACCCGGCGGTGGAGTGGGTG
Organism: Streptomyces sp. GQFP; assembly: GCF_021545335.1. Classification (GTDB taxonomy): domain Bacteria; phylum Actinomycetota; class Actinomycetes; order Streptomycetales; family Streptomycetaceae; genus Streptomyces. The sequence goes on from NZ_CP089312.1 coordinate 4,676,267, forward strand.
ACGAGCCCGAGCCGCCCGAGGGAACTCTTGCCTTCGAGACGGGAGGCGAGGTCATCGGGGAGGGAGACGACCTCGTAAGTCGAAGCGAGCACGAACTCCCCAGGGTGGAGGATGAACGGCTCGTCACCCTCGGGCTCGACGAGCCGAGTGAGGTCGGCCTGCTCGATCGAGGGGTCGATGTGGGGGTAGCGGTGGTTCTCGAACACCCGGAAGAAGCGGTCGAGGCGCACGTCCACGCTCGACGGCTGAACCATTGATTCGTCGTAGGGATCGATCCGTACTCGCCCGGCGTCGATCTCGGCCCGGATGTCCTTGTCTGAGAGAAGCACGCCCCGAGGATACGCAAGGCGCGCGGACCCGCCACAATCGGACGGCTCCGCGCGCCTACAACTGCTTCTACTTCTTACTTACTCTGCTTCACTGGCTCTACTTCTTCGCTACTTACTGCTACCGCTGCGATGCGGCTGATGCTCATGCTGCTGCTCCAACGTCACCGGCACCACACTGCGCAGCCGCGCGCAGCGGGGACACCGGACCAGCCGGCCAGGGCCGAGCCGCTCGGCCTGCTGCATCGGGAACGAAGCGGTGCTGAACACGTGCCCTTCGGCACAACGGACGACGGTGCGCTCGATCAAGTCCTCAGAGTCCCTTCCCCAAGAGCCGTCGCCGGTCACTGTCGAGACCAACGAGGAAAGCCACATTACGGGACGAAAAGGGCGGCCTCCAGGCGGCACTCCGGTCCCGCCCGACCCCTCTTCCGCGCCCCCACCGTACGCCCCAACTCCGGCCGCCCGCAGCCCGGCCACCCCGCGAAAACCCACCCGGCCGACACTTGGAACACCCCCGGAATCCTCCGGAAACGGAGGCAGGCCCCACGGCTCGGCGCCGGGGGCCTGGCATGAGGTAGAGTGACTGAGCGTTCCGACACCGGTTCATTTCCGTCCGGCGTCTTACGCGGGTGTAGTTTAGTGGTAGAACATCAGCTTCCCAAGCTGAGAGTGCGAGTTCGATTCTCGTCACCCGCTCCATGCCAAAGGCCCAGGTCAGAGACTTGGGCCTTGTTTGTTGTCTAGTCCAATTTCAGGGTGGCGTGCCCTCCGTGTGCCCTAAGTCGAGGTGAAGTGCCCGTTCCGGGGCCTCGGGACGCGAATTCAGGGCCCACGACGCCGCCGCATCTCAAATGGCGAGATCCATTTTCGGTGACTTGGGTCACAGGTTAAGCAAATGATAGGTAAGTCGCATACGCAAAGGGCGACTTGATGGGCGGTGCACAGCCCGAGCTTTGACGGTTCCACCCCGGGCCATGAACCGGTGCTACACAATGTGAACCGCCCCGGCTCGAATGGAGACTCGATTTCATGAAAGGATCGAGTCATGGCACGACCTTCCCGTTACCCGCTTGAGCTCCGCCGTCGTGCGGTGCGCATGGTCGCCGAGGTGCGCGACGACTATCCGACCGAGACGGCCGCCTTGCAGGCGGTGGCCGAGAAGCTTGACATCGGCTCGCGCGAGACGCTGCGGAACTGGGTGAAGCAGCACGAGATCGACGGGGGCCAGCGTCCGGGGACGACGACGGAGGAGTCCGCCCAGCTCAAGGCGTTGAAGAAGGAGAACGCCGAACTCAAGCGGGCCAACGAGATCCTGAAGGCCGCGGCGAGTTTCTTCGCGGCCGAGCTCGACCGGCCACACACACGCTCGTAGCGTTCATTGACGAGCACCGGGACCGCTTCGGCGGCGTCGAGCCGATCTGCAGGACGCTCACCGAGCACGACTGCAAGATCGCCCCTTCCACGTATTACGCCCACAAGAAACGCCTTGAGACTCCCTCCGCCCGTTCCGTGCGCGACGAGGAACTCAAAGAACGGATCCACGAGGTCTACACGTCCAACTACCGTGTCTACGGGGCCCGGAAGATCTGGCGCGAGCTGAACCGGCAGGGACATACGGTGGCCCGCTGCACCATCGAGCGTCTGATGCGCGAACTCGGCATCGCCGGCGCCGTCCGCGGCAAGAAGGTGATCACGACGATCACCGATCCGGCCGCCGGGCGGGCCCCGGACCTTCTGGACCGCGACTTCGTCGCCAGTGCCCCGAACCGCTGCTGGGTTGCCGGCTTCACGCATGTCGCCGCCTGGAGCGGTGTCGTCTACGTCGCCTTCGTCGTGGACACCTTCTCCCGGCGCATCGTCGGCTGGTCCGCTTCCACCACCAAGGAGACCCAACTCGTCCTGGATGCGCTGGAGATGGCCCTGTGGCAGCGCGACCGCGAGGACCGCCGGCACACTCCGGGGCAGCTGATCCACCACTCCGATGCCGGGTCGCAATACACGTCGTTCCGCCTCGCCGAACACCTCGACGCGGCCGGCATCGCGGCGAGTATTGGATCAGTCGGGGACGCGTACGACAACGCCCTGATGGAGTCGACGATCGGTCTGTACAAAACCGAGTTGATCAAACCCCAGCGTCCCTGGAAGTCACTCTCCCAGGTCGAGTTGGCCACCGCCGAGTGGGTCGACTGGTACAACCACCGGCGCCTTTCTCTCGGGGTGGATCAGGTGTGGTGCTCTGTTTCGTAGGGGGTGGTCTCTGCTCTCGTTCCGCGACGTTTCTCATGGGGTGTCGTTCATGTGGTGTGTCGTCGTGATTGCCATGGGAGCGGAGTGCTGGGATGCGGGCGTTCGTGATCACCTTGCCCTCGGGGGTGCGGTACTGGACGGTGCTGGACGAAGACCTCGGCATCGTTGCCGAGGCGGATGACTTCCTGCGGCATCTGCGGCTGGGGCGGGATCGCTCTGAGCTGACGACGAAGTCGTACGCGGGGTCGATCGCGTTGTTCCTGCGCTGGTGCGAGGGGACGGGACGGCACTGGCATGCCGGGGTGGAGCATCTGGGCCTGTTCATCATGTGGTTGCGGCACGCGCGTGAGACCGAGGATGGGGACGGGGTGCTGCTGGCTGGTCCGGGGACGGATCCAGTCCGCGGGGCGAAGCGGATCAACGGCGTGCTGACCGCGGTGCGTTCGCTGGTCGCGCACGCCGTGGCGGCGGGGCGGGCGCCGGGACGGTTGCTGCCGGTTCTCTACGAGGTGGGAGATGCCCGGGACCTTCCGGAGGAGGCCCGGGGCGAGGACGCGGCGATGGCCTGGCGGATGCGGGCTCGGCATCGGCTGCACGAGCCGGAGGCGGGGGTGGACCGGGCCAGCGACGAGGAGATCGTGTCCTTGTTGCGGGCCTGCGGTTCCGCCCGGGACCGGCTGATCGTGCTGCTGATGGCCCGGGCCGGTCTGCGGCGCGGAGAGATGTGCGGCCTGCGCCGCAGCGACATCCATCTCGCGTTGGATTCGCGGCCGTTGGGCTGCCCGGCGGTGCGGGCTCATCTGCACGTCGTGCGACGGGACAATGTGAACGAGGCCTGGGCGAAGTCCCGCCGGCAGCGGGTGGTTCCGCTGGACTTCCTCGGCGTGATGGCCTTCGATACCTACGACCTGGAACGCGGGGAGGTGCCCGCGGCTCAGGACAGTGACTTCGTCCTGGTGAACCTGTTTCGGGAGCCGGTGGGCCGGCCGATGCTGCCCGGGGCGGTGAACGAGCTGATTACTGCTGCGAGCCGGCGGGCCGGCCTGGAGCGAAGGGTCCGTCCGCACCAGCTGCGGCATGCTTTCGGCAGCAATCTGGCTGATGCCGGAGCGAGCCTGGACGAGATCATGGAGCTTCTGGGGCACGCGGCCGCCTCCTCCAGCGCGGTCTATCTGCATCCTGATCCGGCTCGGCTGCGGGACGCGGTCGAGCGGGTTCCCAGTCCGCGAACGGGGGCCGCGCGATGAGTACGTCGCTGCGGGCCCTGCCCGCGACACCGTTGCCGTCGTCGATTCCGGGCGGGCCCGGACCGGTGGTATTCGCTGGACGGTTGCCCGACCTGCAGGCCCGCAGGGCGGCCGCGCTGCTGGACGAGGTCTTCCTGGACGAGATCGGCTGGGACTGCCACCAGCACGTGATGCGGCCCTCGGCCGCGCATCCGCTGCTGGGACGCCCGGTCTGCCGGGTCGGCGACTGCGAGGCGACCGCGGTGACGCTGAACCGGATCTGTCCGGGCTGCCGCAAACGGATGGAGAAGGGCGGGCTGGACGTCGAGGGCCTGACGGTGCTGCCGCCCCGGCCCTGTCCACGTTCGCTCCTCCCCGCGGCTCTCCCCGGCCAGGACTGCCTGGTGGTGGCCTGTCTACGGGAGCGTCGCCGCGGCGTCGCGGAGTACTGCGAGGTCCACCAGGCCCGCCTGAGGGCGGCCCGGCAGACCGATCCCGCGCTCAAGGAACCTCGCTGGCGGGCCACCGAACCGCCGGTCTCCCTGGCCGGGGAGGTCAGCTTCCGGGGACTGGCGGACCGTGTGGTCTGCGAGGTCCTCCTGGGCCTGCAACAACGCTGCCGCCTGGACGGAGTCAAGACCAAGGACAGCGACCTGCGGGTCTTCGCTGAGCATCTGCGCAGGCAACAGGTGGAACGGCTTGAGGACTTCACGCCGGCCGGCCCGAGGGTCGGGACGTTTCCCGCGCTGACCGCCGCGGTCTCTACGCATGCCCGCCGGGCCCAGTCCAGCACCGAGGACGAAGTCGGCAAGGACATCTGGGACTTGGCCCTGTTCGGGCAGGGTGGGTCGCTGGACTTCACCATCATTCGTCAGAACTGGCTGCGGCAGTCCGCGAAACGGTGGGCCGCCGATGATCTGCCCCGCCGTCGGGTCCGTCCCGGCCGCCGCACCAGCTCGGGCCTGGCCGTGCGTCACCACATCGGCTGCCTGGCCCGCCTCTCCCAGGTCCTCGCCCTGCGCGGGGACGGCGGCGAGGTGCCCGCGGCACTGTCCCGCACGGACATGGAGACCTTCCTGCACCGCCTGGCCTACTTGGAAAGCTGTGGTCAGCTGTCCAAGGACGCCCGAACCCGGTCCTGCCGGGAGGTCCGCACGGTGCTGGTCCGCATCCGGGCGATGGGCCTGACCCGGCCCGCCCAGATTGCCGCCGGCCTGGGCGAGGACTTCGCCCTGCACACCGACGACATCCCCGCCAAGTCCGAACGGGCCGAGGCCGACCGAGACCTTCCGGGAGAGATCATGCGGCAGCTCTGCGAACACCTCGACCGCATCGGACCCGCTCACATGCGCACGGCCGTCGAGCTGGCCATCGACACCGGAAGGCGCCCCGAGGAGATCTGCAGCCTGCGCTATGAATGCCTGACCCGGGACAGCGAAGGACACCCTGTCCTGCTCTTCGACAACCACAAGGCCGAACGCCTGGGCCGCCGCCTCCCGATCAGCGAGACCACCGCCACAGTGATCACCACCCAGCAGCAGCGAGTACGCGACCGCTATCCCCTCACTCCGCCCGGCGACCTGGTCCTGCTGCCCACCGACCGACGCAATCCCGCAGGCAGCCGCGCGATCACCGCATTCAGTGCGGCCTTCTACCACCGCACCTGGATCAAGGACCTGCCGCCGCTGATCACCCGCGACGGCGCCGAGTTCGACAAGCGGCACATCGTCCTCTACGCCTACCGGCACGCCTACGCCCAGCGCCATGCCGATGCCGGCGTCCCTGTCGATGTGCTCTGCGAGCTCATGGACCACCGGAAGATCACCACCACTCAGGGGTACTACCGGGTCGGCGAGGGCCGCCGCCGCACGGCCGTCGACAAGGTCACCACCCTCCAGTTCGACCGCCACGGCAACCGCATCTGGCGCCAGGCCGCCGAGCTGATGGACTCCGAACACGTCCGCCGGGCCGTCGGATCCGTCGCCGTCCCCTTCGGGACCTGCGGCGAGCCCAGCAACGTCCAGGCCGGCGGACAGTCCTGTCCCTTCCGGTTCCGCTGCACCGGCTGCGACCACTTCCGCACCGACGTCTCCTATCTCCCCGACCTGACCGCTTACCTCGACGACCTCCTGCGCAACCGCGAACGCATCCGGGCCGCCGTCGAACTCGATGACTGGGCCCGCGCCGAGGCCCTGCCCTCCGAAGAAGAGATCTCCCGCGTCCGCCACCTGATCAACCGGATCCGCAGCGGCATGGACGACCTCGACACCGGTGAACGCGAACAGATCCACGACGCCGTCACCCTCGTCCGCCGGCACCGCACCGTCATGCTCGGCATGCCCCGCATGCGCGTCACCCCGCTCGACGCCCGCCAGGAGCAGCAGAGTTGAGTCACCAGCCGGAACTTGCCATGCACGCCGGACGCCGAGCCGACTCCGATCGACGACGCACCCGCGTCCAAGACGCTCTCCGCCAGGCCCAGGCCGCCGGATCAGAGATCACCGCCAGCTCCATCGCTCGCGCGGCAAAAGTCGACCGGTCCTTCCTCTATCGCCACCCCGACCTGCTGGAACAGATCCACACCGCACAGAGGCAAGCCCCCAAGCCCTCGACAGACAACACACGCGTCAGCCGGGCGTCCCTGCACGCCGAGCTCCTGGCCGCCCGGCACCGCACCGCCCGGCAGGCCGCCCGGATCCACCAGCTTGAGCAGAAGTTCTCCGAACACCTTGGCCGCCAGACCTGGCACGACAGCGGGCTCGGCGCCCCCGCCGACATCGACACCCTCAACCAGAAGATCACTCACCTGGAACAGCAGGTCATCGACATCCGCCTGCAACTCGAGGAACGGGAACAAGACCTCGCTGCCGCCCGCGCGGCGAACCGCGAACTCATGGCCCAGATCAACACCGCCCGCCCCACCACGTGAGCCATGCACCACAGGTGTCGGACACGGGAGAAGCCCGACAACCCCGCACCCACCTGCGAAGACTCACAAGTTGAAGCCACAGCGACGAAACGACCCCGAGAGAAACGCCTCCACGGTGAGATAGGCCACGTTCCGCCCGTCGAGTACGAGGCCAATCACTACATGGAATCCATAAAACCCCAGGTCAAAACCACAATCTGAGATCTCTACCGAACCCGGGGCGGTTCACTTCTTCACGTCCCCGGTCTCGTCGACCACCAGTACCGCCCGGTCGTCGTGCAGATGCTCCACCACGTACTCCCGTACGTCATCGCGTACCGCATCGGCATCCCACTTGGCCCGGCCCAACAGGTGCTGCATACCGTCCGGAGTGGTCTCGCCGGCCCACTCCGCGATTGTCCAGCAGTTCTTGCGTGGCAGGTCGGCCAATAGACCGAGCACCAACCGCGCCGCCCTGCGCCGGGGTTCGACCCGCGCGAAGCGCCCCGCGATCCGGCCCATCAGACCCTCGAACGCGTCCCGCCAACGGGCGGGTTCTATGCTGTGACCTGCGGCCACCGTCTCTTCGTCAGTCCACACAACTCACGATGATCAACGGTGGCCGCAGCCGTCTTATCGTCGGCCCTGACCAGCCAACATTACGATCTGTGCCTGGAGTAGGCGGCGGTCGAAGGGGCGACGCAGGCGCACCGTCCCGTATCAGGAGGACATATGCGACGTGGCGAAGTCTGGTGGGCAGATTTCAACGAGCAGCGGGCAGTCGTACTGCTGTCGGGAGAAGAGGCGTCCGGTTTCTTGGCGATGCAGGTCGTCGCTCCCGCGGGCACCGATCTCAGCGGCGTGGCCGTTGAGGTGGCAGTAGGTGCCCCCGAAGGACTGCCTCTCGAAGGCGTCCTGAGAGTCGCACTTCCACGTCCCGACCTCATCCCTTGCACTTGGCTGGTCACCCTGGCTAGGGAAGACCTGACCGGGCAGGCGGGCGTCCTGCCGTCCGCGAAGCTCAGCGAGATCGAGGATGCCCTTCGTCTCGGTGGACTCAAGTAGGCAGAGAGGGATGGACGCCGCCGATGGCGCGGCCGGTCTCGTCGAGATGGTCAATAGTGGCCGCGCCATATCAGCGGCGCCCCCACTGACAAGATCACGATCTACGGCTGGAGTACTAGTACTCCAGCAGTACTTCGTGGCTTGACCTGGGGAAACGTCGAGCGGTGGGAGTGTAGCGGGCGGGAAGTCGTCACGGACGGCTTCTGCCCGCACGCCCCTCGAAGGAGTGCCCCCGACGGCAAGGTCGCCCCGGGCTCTGGGAAGCCTCGGGTCGTGATCACCGAACAGGCAGCCGAGACCTGGGACCGCGACCTGGACCACCTCTTCACCACCATCGGGCACCACTTCGGCCGCGTCGAACCACGCCGCCGCATGCGGGACTACGTGCGCGCACTGCTCGCCCCGGTGGCCCGAAAAAACAGCTGGCAACTTGCCGAACACGCCGGCCACGCCACCCCGGACGGACTGCAGTACCTGCTCTCCCGAGCCCGCTGGAACCCCGACGACATCCGCGACGACCTGCAGACCTACGTCGCCGAACACCTCGGCCGCCCCGACGGTGTACTGATCATCGACGACACCGGGTTCCTGAAGAAGGGCACTACATCCGCCGGAGTCCAAAGGCAGTACTCCGGCACCGCCGGCCGCACCGAGAACTGCCAGATCGGCGTCTTCGCCGCCTACACCAGCACAGCCGGCCGCGCCCTGGTGGACCGGGAGCTCTACCTGCCCAAGTCCTGGACGGACGACCGTGACCGCTGCCGCGCCGCCAAGGTCCCCGACGAGCGCGAGTTCGCCACCAAGAACACCCTCGCGGCGACGATCGTCCGCAGAGCGCTGGCCTCGCCGCTGCCGGTCGCCTGGGTCACGGCGGACGCCGCCTACGGACAGGACAACCGCTTCCGCCGGATGCTGGAAACATTCGGCGTCGGCTACGTCCTCGCCGTCCCCAAGTCCCAGTTCTCCCTGGCCGGCCCACGCATCGACAAGGCCTTCGAGCAGGCCCCCGACCAGGCATGGGAACGCCGTTCCTGCGGCGCGGGCGCGAAGGGACAGCGCGAATACGACTGGGCGGCTGTCCAGTTGCGCCCAGTGTCCGAGTACGACCACCAGGACGGCGTGTTGATCCGTCGACGGTGGGCGCTGGCACGACGCAGCTTGAGTCGGCCGGACGAGATCGCCTACTACCTCGGCTACGCACCGCTGGATGCCGGCGTGGACGAACTGGTGCGCGTCGCCGGCGCCCGGTGGGCGATCGAAGAATGCTTCCAGGCAGCGAAGAACGAGTGCGGCCTGGACGAGTACGAAGTCCGCCGCTACGTCGGCTGGTACCGGCACATCACCCTGGCCATGCTCGCCCACACCTTCCTCGTTGCGATGAGCGCGCGAGCAGCCGAAAAAGGGGATCCACCGGTGAGGAGGCCGTGGTCATCGAGCTCACCGTGGCGGAAGTGCGGCGACTCCTGGCAGCTCACGCACCCCGAGCCCTTCGCACCCGCAGCCATGCGTTGAGCTGGTCGCACTGGCGCCGACGACGCCAAGCGGTGGCCCGCCGCTGCCACTACCGCCGTCGTGGGCACTCCTTCGAGGGGCGTGTGGGCAGAAGCCGTCCGTGACGACTTCCCGCCCGCTACACTCCCACCGCTCGACGTTTCCCCAGGTCAAGCCACGAAGTACTGCTGGAGTACTAGGTGACCGGACTTCTGATACCGATGCCATGAGTTTAAAAGTTGGCAAGGAAATTCCCTTTCGCGCCTGGTCCAGAGGGTTCTTATCGAATCTACTCAATCCACGCTTCGGTCTCTTCTTTATGGCGATGTTGCCGCAGTTCATCCCGGAAGGGGCGCCCCATTTCCTGATGGGGCTGACTTTGGCTTTGATCCATAACGCCATCGACTTGATTTGGTTTAGCCTGCTAATTCTCGGCGTTCATTTCCTGGGTCCCTGGCTAAACAAACCACCAGTTCAACAAGGCTTGGATTGCGTCGCTGGCCTAGTCGTCATTACCTTCGGGGCCAAGCTAATCATCCCTGTAGTCCTCTAGAGAGGGTGTCATGAAGCTGCTGCTGCTTTCGAACTCAACCGTGTTCGGGCGAACATATCTGGAACACGCCCTGGAGCCGATATCGCAAATACTGGGCGAGATAAAGGAGGTGCTTTTTGTGCCATTCGCCTTGGCGGATCACGATGGGTACACCGCTCAGGCCGCCGAAGCTCTTGCTCCTCTGGGCGTGACAGTCACCGGTGCACACACCGGCGAGCCTATTAGGCTCGCCCAAAAGGCGGAGGCGATATTTATCGGAGGAGGCAACAGCTTCCGCTTGCTTAAGGCCCTACACAAGAAGGGCCTTATACATGTCGTTCGTGAACGTGTCCAAGGTGGCGTACCCTACATTGGGTCAAGTGCAGGCACTAATATGGCTTGCCCCACCCTTCGCACAACAAATGATATGCCTATCGTCGAACCGCCAACTTTTCAAGCACTTAATTTGGTGCCGTTCCAGATTAACCCTCACTATGTTGAGCGCAATCTCGACAGTACTCACATGGGGGAAACCCGGTCCGCGCGACTGGAGGAGTTCCTTGAAGAAAATGATGTCCCTGTCGTGGGAATCCGAGAGGGGACATGGCTCCAGCAGGATGCAGACCGGATGACCCTCTGCGGTTCCGAAGTTGGAGGTGTGCTCTTCCAGCGCGGCTCAGCACCCGAGCAACTCAAGCAGCGCACTGATCTCAGCGCACTGCTTGAGGCTCCAGCTCACTTCGACCAATGAGCGGTGTACAAGCTGAAGTTGCCGGTCACGGTACGGGTCAAAGGGCAGGCGGGATCAAAGATGTCGCGTCGGCAGGCACGGTCTTCCGGTCGGATCCACGGGCGCCGAGAACTCCATCGACGCCGACAGTCAGGGCTGCAGAAACGAGGCAGCCGATCTGCCCCCCCCTCACCGTGGCGCACAGACTGCGTAATGCTGACGCAGGCGTAGCCAGACCATTGTCCGCGTCTGCCACTACCGCAGACGTACCGCAGTACTAATCAAGAATGCTGCAGACAGCCTTCGGGCAGGGTGCCCCCAGTTCTGTTGAGGTGCTCGATGGCTGCTGCGAAAGAATAGCAGTCGAAGAGCGCTGAATGCTCTTTCCCGGCTGCGGGCTTGGGAAGGCCGAGTACCTGCCACAAGCGACCCACATTGGATGTTGCCGTTTGAGGTGCGAGAGCGTTCAACCAAGGGCGGATATTCAGGAAATGGGCGGCGAGGAAACCGTTCTTGACTTCTTGACCACGGGCTCGCGCCCAGCCAACATTCTCCCCGAGAACAACCATGTCGTTACCATAGGAGAGCACCGACTGACCCCGGCAGAACCCCAGAAAGTCGCCGAGCGCTTCGGCTGCGGGAATCCCTTCCCTGTCCACCGTCTCCTGGTCGACGCCGGTCAGCTCGGTGAAGTATGTGGACAGCCGAGGATTGACCTCGGGCCGCACCAGTGCCTCGTACTCCTCGACGACGGAAAAGTCCTCGTGTAGGCGGAGCGCGCCGATCTGTACGATCTCGCGAAGCTGTCCCGGTGCACCCCAGTCCTGCTCAAGCGCCCCCGGCCATGACGTGAATTCAAGGTCAAACACAACGAATGTGGGCACAACGGATCTCCCTCTGGCGCGGATTGCCGCCAGATTACCCCGTGTATTGCAGCCCATCGTCAGCCAGGGCCCCGACGTGCATCCCGGTTTTCCAGTTCGTGGTGATCATGTGATGCCGTGGCGGTCTGCGGACGGAACGAACACGCAGCTGCCGTCGAGGTGGCGGGCCCCGCAGACATTTGCCGTCCACCGCCAGAGCTGGGCGCGGGGTGGGGCCCGTCGTGCTGCTGTGCCCGCCGGCGGGCGCGGTGCTGTGCCCGTTCGATCAGCCCGTTCGGGGCAGCGAATGTCTGGCGGGTGGCGCGCTGGCACCACTCGGCCGCGGCGGCCAGTGAGCTTCTTCTGTCGCCCCTCCGGCGGGCGAGGCCGCCGAGTGTGTTGACGAGGCCGTCAGGCGGGGCAGTTGCCGCTCCTGCTGAATCGAGCCGCCGTCGCAGCGTCACCCGATCGGAGGATGCCCTGAAGGAGCTCACTGCGAACCGGGAAATCGGGATACACGCCGGGTCCCTGTATCGTCAGCAAAGGTGATTTCTCGCCAGATCTGCTTCCGTCCACCATTACAGTACCCGCACCATTTATTATCGATCTGTGCAATCTCCATTGGCCTGTGCAGCAAGATTTGCCATCTATCTTCAATCGTACGATCGGTAAGTCATCCGTACAGAGCTTGCCCAGCAGGTCCGATCGGTCCGCCGTATTGGCGCGACACGTTAATGGGCACAGCGCCCTTCGCTCATCAGTCGCACGAACCGAGTCCGTCCATCACAACACTGGAGTTGTCGTGGACATGACCTATGCGCAGCCCGTCGAGCTGGCCACTCGCGTCACCACCGAAGGTTGGGCCATCGCCAAAAACTGCCTCGATGCCGATGAGATCCACAACGCTCGGACCCTGATCGCCGCGCATTTCCAAGCAGGGAAGGGCCTGTTACTCGACGGGGCGAAGGTGCAGCCGGCCGCTGCTCACCTCGTTCCCGGTCTCGCCTGGCTCTACGCCCATCCTCAGATCGTCGAAGTCGCCAGGGCCGCGCTGGGGACGCGGGACATCACCTTCACCGGTCACAGCGACGCCCATCAGGGGTTCACCCTGGGCTGGCACAAGGACAGCGGCAGTGAAGCCCTGGGGGATCCGCTCTGCGGATACTTCGGCGGATCGTCCGCAGCGCTCTTCCAAGGGGTGCCCGAAGTCGTGAAGTTGGGCATCTACCTCCAGGAGTCGACAAGCAGCAACTGCCTGCGGGTGGACCCGGGCTCGCATCTGCGCCCGCACCTGCAACCGGTGCGGCCTACCGAGGTACTGATGGAGGCCGGCGACATCGTGGTATTCGACGTGCGGATCACTCATGCCGGGGCCATGGTTCCCTACCCGGACTCGCCGGAACTCCACGCACTACGCGAACGCATCTCGGCCTTCGTCACCTTTGGCCGAAGCAGTGAACGCACGAGGTATTTCTCGCAGGCGAACATGGTGCGACAGCGGCGACAGCTCGGTCTCCCTGAGGAGGAGGCGGCGGGGATGACTATGGACGGAGGTCACGCGGCTCTCCTCGCATCACTGGATGTCCCTGTGTGGGAGGAGAGTTGAGCTCACCTTCGAGCGAACCGCAACGGGATCCGGCCGGGTCGCGGTCCGGTCATGTAGCGAGCGAGTCAGGCAAACCGCCGACGCAAGGTGGCCAGGGTTGGGCAGCCCAGGTCTCTGGTCGAGCCTGGTTGGCGTGGTCGGCTGGCGCGCTGACCTACGTCATCGCCATCTTCAACCGGGGAAGTCTCGGCGTGGCCGGCCCGATGGCCGCAGATCGCCTCGGGATCGACGCCACAGCTCTGTCCACGTTCAGCGCTGTCCAACTCGGCGTCTTCGCCGCCACCCAGATCCCCGTCGGCTTGTTTGTCGACCGCTACGGGCCGCGGAAACTGCTGACCACGAGCCTGGCGGTCATGGCGGCCGGACAGATGCTGGTGGCTGGGGGCGTGAACTTCCCCATGGTTCTCGTCGGCCGCGCTCTGCTGGGCTGCGGTGACGCCATGGTGATGATCAGCGTGCTGCGATTGATCACGGCTTGGTTCCCTGCTCCGCGTACTCCCGTTCTCGCGCAGGTCACCGTCGTGGTCGGCACCGCAGGCGGCCTCGCGGCCGCGCCCCCGCTGTCCACCGCGTTGAGGGCCTTCGGATGGGAGCCGGTATTTTTCTCCATCGCCCTGGTGACCGCATGCATGATTGCCGTGGTGTGGCTGGTGGTTCGCGACGCGCCTCCTGACAGTCCGCTGTTTGGTGCGCACGATGCCGGAGACAGCACCCTGCGGACCGGCCTGGTCGAGGCGTGGCGGCAACCCACGACTCAGCTGGGCCTATGGCTGATGTTCACGGTTCACTTCCCGGTTCAGGTATTCGTCCTCCTGTGGGGCTATCCCTTCCTGACACAGGCCCAGGGATTGTCCGAGACGACGGCCAGCTACGTGACTGCGGTGCCTTTGGTAGTGACCATGGTGCTCGGCCCCGTGTTCGGCGTCATCTCCGGTCGACGCCCCCACTGGCGCATACCCATCGTGCTCGGCATCGTCTCCACCACCACACTGGCCTGGGGCACAGTGCTGTTGTGGCCCGGCGGGCAGGCCCCGTTCTTCATCTTGTTCCTCCTGGCGACCGTCCTCGGCCTGGGCAACCCCGCCGCAGTGTTCGGCCTGGACATCGCGCGCTCCGGCAGCCCACCCCACAGGGTCGGTGCCGCATCGGGCATCGCCAATATCGGCGGCTACACAGCTGCTCTGCTGGCCATGATGCTCATCGGCGTTACGCTCGACCACACACACGCGCCCGCCGCAGGCCCGAGCCCAGCGGACTTCCGCACGGCCCTGGCCACCCAGCTCCTGGTCCAACTTCTGGGAGGCGGCCTCCTGCTGCAGAGTGCACGATGGACCAGAAACCGCTCGTCAAACGGCCCCAGCGACGATCTGAGGGGCCACGAAGTTTCCGGACGGGGACCCAATAGGGTTGTCCTGAACAGGAAACGAGGAAGAAGTGGCGCCACCCAGTAAGTACTCGCCGGAGTTCCGCGAGGAAGCCGTCCAGATCGCGTTGAGGTCAAGCAAGACGATCTCCGAAGTCGCCCGGGAGCTTGAGCTGAACCCGGAGACACTACGCGGCTGGGTCAAGAAGCACCAGAAGCAGCAGGAACCGGCTCCCGACGCCGAACTGACGGTAACCGAGCGGGCGCGCCTGAAGGAACTCGAACGACGCAACCGCGAGCTGGAGATGGAAGTTACCTTCCTGAAAAAAGCCGCAGCGTACTTCGCGAAGGATCCCCGGTAGCAAGCAAGTACGAGTTCATCGACGAGATGCGGCTCGACACCGAGGAGTACGCATACAGCGTCGAGTTCATGTGCGGCCGACTCGGCGTATCTAGATCCGGCTACTACGACTGGCGATCCCGCCCGGAATCCGCGACGACCCAGCGGCGCGAAGAATTGAAACTGCTCGTCGAGAAAGCCTTCGACATGTCCGACGGCACCTACGGACACCGGCGCATCCAGGCCCAGCTGCACCGCTGGGGCGTCACCGCGGGACTGGAGCTCGTCCGCCGGCTCATGCGCGAGCTGGGCCTTGAGCCCTGCCAGCCGCAGCCGAAGAGGTTCAGCCTCACCAAGGCCGCGGCCGGCCAGGTGCCGGACCTCGTCGGGCGCAACTTCACCGCGGATGCGCCCGGCGAAAAACTCGTCGGCGACATCACCTACATCTCGACCGGGGAAGGCTGGCTGTACCTCGCAACGGTCATCGACTGCTGCACGAAGGAAGTCATCGGTTACGCAATGGACGACCACTACCAAACCCCACTGATATCCAGGGCGATCCACAACGCGGCACGCAACAGGAACCTCTCGGCCGGCGCGATATTTCACTCCGACCGCGGAAGCAACTACATGTCAGCCGAGTTCGGGAAGACGCTCGACCGGTACGGACTCCGCAGATCTTCCGGCCGCACCGGGATCTGTTTCGACAATGCCATGGCCGAATCATTCTTCGGCGCCCTGAAGAACGAGCGTGCATCAAGGGTGACTTACCTGACCCGCGAGGCCGCCCGGCAGGACATCACTCGCTACATCGAATTCTGGTACAATCGCAAACGCCTCCACTCGGCAGTGGGTTACCGCCCTCCGCGCGAAGTCCACGCCGAATACGAGAAGTTGCGAATTACCGCGTGAAACAGACGGTCAGACACCTGTCCGGAAAACGCGAGGCCCCTCAATCACCACAATGAGAAGCCCGCACCGACAAGTCGAGAACACCACCGGTGAAAGGACATCCACCCATGGCACCGGCCCCGCGACGACCTCTGGCCGGAACCACTCACGCAGCGATCGAGTCGTTTCTCCGCGGCCGGGGAGCAGGCCGGATGCCTCATCCGGGCGGCACGCTTCTGGAGCACCTGCGGCGAGTTCAGCTGCTCTTGGCCGAATGGGACGCGGACCCCGCGATCCAGACCGCAGGACTCTGTCATGCGACATACGGAACCGACGGCTTCGCACCGGCACTGCTGCCCCTCACCGAACGGGCGACCCTCGTCGCACTGATCGGTGAACCGGCGGAGTCGTTGGTCTACCTGTACGCCAGCTGCGACCGTGCCGCCGTCTACCCACGTATCGACGGCACTGGGGCAGTCGCCTTCCGGGATCGCTTCACTGGCCTTGAGCGGATTCCGCCGCTCGCCGACCTGCGGGCGTTTCTTGAGATCACGGCCGCCAATGAACTCGATGTACTCAAGCACAACACCGCCCTGGCCGAGCAGCACGGCCCCGAGCTGCTCGCCTTCCTCACACGGGCCGGCTCGCTGATGTCGTCAGCCGCGCAGGATGCCGTCGCCCAACAACTGGCGTAGGTCCCCGCGTCGGCCAGTACGGCGGTTCAGCTGGCGAGGTTTGGCCTGATCAGCCTGCGGTTCAGCGAGCACCACCATGGGCTCCGAGGTATGAATCTGCGTCTGAGCACCGTGATCCGGCCATCGGGGGTGAGCGTGTTCCATCGCTTAGGGCCGGAACGGTCGCGGTGGACGTGGGACCACGACGGTGACGAGAAGCTGTACGGCATCGCGGTGCGCGCCTCCATGACAGCGTCGGAGATCAGCAAGCACTACGGGGTGCACGGGAGCAGGTTAGGTCGTGTCCCTTGTAGTGCAACGCCGTTGCACATGGCGGGACGCCATCCGTACTTCTCCTGGACCCTTCTGCAGATCTTCGGAGTACCGGACTTCGACAACCGCTTCGAGCAGGCCCGACACACGACGTCATGAACGGAGATCCGCAACGGCTCGCGGAGGCCCGCCAAGAATTGGCCGTCTCTCCATTCAGCGCCAGCATCCTGCTCGACGGCATCCGCGCGGCCTGGGGACTCACACCGTCGAACCCGTGGCTCGACCCGCGCTGACCGGCCACCAGTTGCTGGCGACAGCGCCCCAAACAACCACCGTGGCCGGGAATGTGCGACCGCAACGCCCCACCGAGTGCTGGCCTTCATGTCGAGCTGGGCGAGCACAACGAAAGCAGCACAGACGCAGTTCTGCCTCCCGGTCCGGCTCCGTGCCCTCCGCGTGCCTTAAGGGCGGAGAAGCACGGTCAACAGCGGTATCTCCGAACATGCATGACCACCGTATGGAGAGACATACGCGCAGGTCAGCGTCATAGCGCCCGCCCAAGCGTCATAGCTTCCCAAGCTGAGAGTGCGAGTTCGATTCTCGTCACCCGCTCTTTTCAAAGCCCCAGGTCAGTGGCCTGGGGCTTGTGTATTGGTGGGTTTTTCGGGGTCGTTTCGGTAGGTGGAGCCTGGGAAGATCGGGCACGCGGAGGGCACGAACTCCGGGGCATCTCGCAGAGCCAGCCAGCGGGAAGTCGCTGACCTGCGATGTTGCTCGAAGGATCGGCTCGCTCGCCGGTGAAAGCCCTCAGCTTGCCGTTCCCCCGACGAGACCGGTCGGCGTTGTGTGCTTACAGCAGGAGGAGCGGCCGGGCGTGGGGTGGCCCGGCCGCGTGCCCGCGCTACAACGGCGAGGGCGACGGCACGTTCACGGCCCGCGTCAAGGTGCTGTCGAACTGGGGCGGCTCGTACAACGCGGTCGTCGGGGTCGGCGGCATCACGGACGACGGCAGGCCGGACCTGGTCTCCCGCGACACCAGTGGCAAGGTGCCGGCGCAACAGCGGTGACGGAAAGGGCTCGTTCGGTCCGCGGGCGCAGGTCGCGAGCGGCTGGAGCGGCTACAAGGTCCTTTCTTAGGCGGTGAGTTCGGCCTTCCAGGGCGCCCGGGGACTTGATGTCACCGGGCGCCTTTGCACTTCCCGCCTTGTGCCGGCGCACAGTTGACGCTCCTGGGGTGGCGGGGCTCATGGGCAGACGGGGCGGATCCGCGTTCGGCGTGGTCAGCACGGTCGCGGGACGCTGCTGCCGGTCGTCCCCGCAGCCGCCGTGCGTGGAGCGGTCCGCGGCGACTTCAACGGCGACGGCTACCGCAACACGGCCCTGACAGACCGGTCGGGGCAGGTGGCGATGCGCTCGCCGAGCACGGTCCGATCAACCCGTGTCGACGCGCGGCTGACAGTGGTGGCCTGCCCGTCGCCGTGGTACCCGCGATGGGACCGAGGAGACGCGGTATTCGCTATGCCTCGCTCTCCGCCACGCCGGGCCGCAGATCCGGATTGCCCGGACGGGAGGGCTCGGGCGGTGCGAGCGCGTAGCCGGCAACCAGTCCTCCCACTCCCAGAAGGCAGTCCAGGTAGACCACCGTCGACTGCGCGGTGCCGTTGACCACCGTGATCAGAACCACCCCGGTCACGAGCACGGCAAGAAATGTCATGTAATGGCGGCGGAGCGACATCCTCAGGTCGATCGGCATGCTTGCTCACCTTCCCCGTCTAGTCCTCGGCTTGAGACATCGGTCCATTCGACCAGCCGTCCCTCCACGTGGTCCAAGGATTCCTGCGCAGTCCGGCATTCTCGGAATGCATCGGAGGATTTCAGGCTTCTTCGGCGGGATTCGGTGATGTTCGGCGGTTGCCCGGCGAAAGTGGGACGATCACGGTCGTCGGACCCGGCGAGGCTCTTGGAGAGGGACCATGGACGCCCACCCACGCGGCGCGCCGTTACCTGTGCGGCAATTCGCATCGGAGCTGCGCCGGTTGCGCATCGCCAAGGGCAACCTTCAGATAAAAACGATCGCCGCGCGGGCGCAGTGCAGTCCCGCGACGGTCTCCGAGGCCCTCAACGGGCGTCGCCTGCCCGGCGAGATGGTCACCCGCCGCCTGGTTGCCGTGCTGGGCGGGGACTGGACCCAGTGGCAGGCTCTGTGGCGTGAGGCCAGGACGGAACTGGACACGCTCAAGCGGGAGGGACCTGAGGCGCCGGTGGAAGCGCTGCGAGCCGAGATGGTGCGCTACCCAGACCCGCCCTCCTTCTACCGAGCCGCCGCCGACCGGATCCGGACGGCTCGCCGCGAGATCCGGCTCACCTACGTCCGGCTCCACCCGCCTGGTCACTGGGGAGCGGCGGAAGTGGCCGAGTACTTCAGCACGGTGCTGCAGTGGGCCAGGGACCACTCCGGTGAGGGTGCCAGTGTCCGGCGCATCATCGGTGTTCCTGAACGCGACGGAGCACCGCGGGCGGCCTACTTGCAGTGGCTGCGCGAACACCAGGAGGAAACGACGGACATATATGCCTACGAGGCGCGCGTCATGCCCTGGACTGCCTCCTGCGCCTGGCACAACACCGGCCTCGTGGACGACTCCGTCACTTTTCTGTCCTTCTCCGGTGCTGGCCGTCAACAGCTGACGGGATTCAGCGTGGAGGGGCCGGCCTTCCTGGCGTACTTCGCGGACAGCTTCGACCAGGCGTGGGGCGCGCTGGAGCCGCTGGAAGCGTATGTGGCACGCCACTGCCCTTAGCATGGGGCCATCGGCAGCCCTAGGGCGTGTGCTTCCGCAATGGCCGCTGCCGACCGATGGTCGCGCCCGGAGCCGGGCGCCCCTCTGCCGACGTGCAGGGACTCCCTCGTCCCCTGTTCGGGCGGTGTGCCCATGGTGTGCCCTTCAGAGCGGACAACCACGGTCAGCAGCGGTGTCAACAGATCCTCGCCTCCGCAGTGTTGTGACGAGTATGTGCAGGTCAGTGACCGCATGGCCGACCAAGCGCCGTGGCTTTCCAAGCTGCGAGTGCGAGTTCGATTCTCGTCACCCGCTCCCGATTGAAACCCCAGGCCAGTGGCCTGGGGTTTATTCGTCAGCACGGAGCCACCGGAGCCCTCGATACCACCGTTGCCCCCTCACCGCGGAGCAGCGCGATCCGGACGCCACTCGTGCTCCTTGGCCTGCCGGTTTTGTTGCGGTTGGCGGTATAGCCAGAGTCCAGGACACGCGGCACCATGGACCGTCGGCAGCCAAGGGGGGCACGCCGGGGCGCGGACGGGGCGTGAGCGAGCCATGGGATTAGGCAGAGAGCTCGGCAAGGACGCGGACAGTTCCGCGACCGTCGACAGCTTGTTGTTCAACGCGCCTTCCGTACCGCTGGGTGTCCTGGGCGGCACGCACGGCCAGGGGCTGGAGCAGACGGAGACGACACGGCTATTGAGTGCGGCGGCCTACCTGCGACCTGACTCCACAGCGGAGTTCCGCACGTGGCATAAGAACGAGCGGGCCAAGCTCAAGAAGAAGCTGACGCCCGAGTTCGTGCAGAAGTGGCTGGACAAGAAGCAGAAAGCACAGAAGGACGCCGCCGCCGACGAGGTGCCCGAGAAATCACAGCCGAAAGTAATCATCGGGCACGGCTATGTTCGCTGGGTACGCAACCGCGTCGCCGCTGGCCGCCCTGTGCCCGCCTTCGGTTTCGAACTCACCCCGGTCATCGAGCGCTGCGCCGCCGCCGAGGATCTGCTGTACCTTCGGCGGGCCGTCATGACCCTCGCTCTACTGGCCGGACTCGCGTGTCTGCGCACCACAGCCGCCGAGTTGGCCCCTGTTGTGGCGGTCGCAGGCTTATGGGCCGCCTTCTACCTCGACAGGTTCCTCGCCCACCGCCGCCTCGTGCGGATGGCCGGAGGATCCATCGAGACGGGCACTCGGGCACGCGGTCTCACCCGGAAGAGCCGCCGCGCCCTGACGGCCGTCAGACAGCTCAAGTTCGGGAAGGTGATCCCGTACGTCACCGAGATCCGCACAGGCAGCCCCAGATACCACTTCGTCGGAGCCGGGAAAGTCTGGTACGAGGCCCCGATCGGCATCGACGTCCTGCCCGCCCAGCCAAAGCCCGAGAACGACGACGGACCTCACTCCGCTGTCCCGGGTCCCCGTATCCCGACCGGACCAGAACCAGCCGGTGTCAGGCGGTTCACCCCGGACGAGTTGCTCACGCATGTCGTACGCGAGCTCAAGCGCGGTGCCGCGCCCAGCCCAGACTTCCACCCGGACAACCGGCTTGAGGCGTACGGCGTCGCCGCGATCTCCGCGGAGCGCTGGAAGGACATCACTCCCGAACTGTGGACGTCACTGAACGTCCTGGCCGAACACGGCGCCCAGGCCGTCGGTGCGGAACGCGCCCCGAAGGTGGCCCGCCGGTTCTTGTGCGCCCGGGTCATCTCCTGGGACGGTGAACTGGCGGCCTCGGTCTTCGTGGGTTTCGCCTATGAGGACCACTACCTGAGGGTCACCGTCCGCCCCCACGTGATGAACCCTCTCCATCCCACTCTGCGTGGCGCCGACGGCGAGGCCACCAAGTCCGGCTGGTCCTGGCACCGCGGCGCCTGGCTCGCCTCGGCCGTGGACGTGGCGCTGATGTTCGTCCGGCTGCTCAACCCCGGAAAGAACCACCGACGCCCGGAACTCGACAAGCAGAAAGGGCCGGTGAGCCTCCGCGAGGCGTACTCGACCCGGTACATGGACGACATGCTCCAGTACGACGACGCGCGCCGCTACATCGAGATGATGCAACGACGCATCTTCGACTCGGTCGAGAGGTTTCTCGAGGATCACAACGTCGACACCGGTTCCTACGTGCAGCAGACCACGGTCATTCTCCAGAACTCCGGCGTCATCAATTACGGCGAGATGGGATCCGTACAGAACCAGCCCGGAGCCGTCGGTTCTCAGATGAACGCCCAGCCCCCGCCAACAGGAGGAAAAGCGTGATTGGCAGGAACAGCCAACCCCCGAACGACAGTTCCGGCGTCGTGAACTACGGGGCGATGGGGAACGTCCAGAACCAGCCGGGTGCCACCAACTCCCACCAGAACCAGACCAACACCGGCTCTGGCCAGGATCAGTCGAAGGAATTCACCGCCTTGCTCGACCGCATCCGACAGCAGCTGGCGGCCGAGCAAGGCCGCGTCAACGACTACCAGCAGTGCGTCGTCCTTCTCGATCTCACCGCCCAGCAACGCCTCGACGACACCGGCGGCCGCACCGTGGCGAGGACCACGCTGGAACAGATCCTGACCAAATGCGACGGCATCCCCGGACTCGTATCCCTGGTGAGTTCTGCTCTCGCCTTGATCGCTACCTTCGCATGACGGTGAGGACAACTCCACAACCTGTCAGGCGCTGAAAACGCCTCAGACGATGTCGTGGACGTTGTGCTCGGTCAGGTCGGATGCGTGCCGGGCGACAGTGCCGTAGTCGGCATCGTCGTGCAGGACAGCCAGTCCGTGATGGGCTGCGGTCGCGGCGATGACGAGGTCCACCGCCGAGGCACTGCGATGTTCTCCGGCCCGGGCCATACGGTGCTGGACCCCACCAATCCAGCGCCCCGCGTTCTTCGGTACGGCCGCATCGGGGTAGAGGTCGGTGAACATCTCCGTGATCTCGTCGTACTCGCGTCCGTTCCGGGCGCTGTGGAGGAACTCGGCGCGCTGCACATAGCAGGATGCGATGGCCCCGGCGTCGATCGCGTCGTGCCAGGCCGACTGCAGTTTCGGATCGCGGAGCAGCCGGACCAGGCCGGACGTGTCGAGCAAGTAGATCACCGGCTGTTCTTCTCCGCCCGGTGCAGACGCTCCGCATCCTCGACGGCACCCCACTCACGCGCACGCTCGAAGTGACGGCTGATGCGCGCCGCGCGTTCCTGCTGCTCGGCGTAGAAGTTCAGAGCGAGATTGACCGCCTCCTTCTTGGTCCGGACGTGAGCCAGAGCCATGGCGCGCTCCAGGGCGTCGTCGTCGATGTCGATCTGGGTCACGGACATACCGTGCCTCCCACGCAATGTTGGTGATGTACATAGAAGAATACGTCACCAACATTTACGGGTCCACCTGTCAGCTCCGGTGTATGCAGTCGCGACGGACCCTCCAGATCAGCCCCACAGACGATGCGGTCCGGTCGGCGCAGGCGTTGCACGCTGTACGGCCCGGCTACTGGTCACCCCCGTGCCCACAGCGTGCCCGTAAGAGCGGACAACCACGGTCAACAGCGGTGCCACCAAGCACTCACGCCTGCAGCGACAGAACGAATCCGTGCAGGTCAGAAGCCATGTACCGGCCCAAGCGCCGTAGCTTCCCAAGCTGAGAGTGCGAGTTCGATTCTCGTCACCCGCTCTTATTGAAGCCCCAGGTCAGCGGCCTGGGGCTTACTTGCTTTCCAGACCTTTCGTCTCCTCTCGCGCCCCCCGACACGGCTCGAGATAGGGCACGCGGAGGGCACGGGGTCCCCTCGGCGTATTCGGTCGCCGCCTACCCCTCTCCTCAACTACACGGTCTGGCACGCCCCTTGGCGCACGGGGTCATGGCAAGACACGAGCCAAAGCCATCAGGTTGCCGTCCCCTTGACGAAGAGGGCCGGATGTTCGGAGTGCCGCGGGCTCGACAGCCGCCCGAACCGTCATCTTGTTTCACTTGTTGCGTTTACTTCGATTGTTTCGAATAATGGATATACGCAGACTCGACGCCTGCCTCCCGCACCGACAGGGGCGCACCATGGCCAAGACAGACATCCGACCCGTGAAGCTGCCACCTGAGAAGGCCGCGGCCGCAGCTCACGCGCTCGCACAGGTCCGCAGCTACCTGGCGGCACACCAGGACCTCGCAGAGATCACCGTGACAGTCGAGGACGGAGAGCGCGAGCTCCTCGCCCTACCCCGCGAGGCTGTGGAACTGCTCGCCGGCCTGCTGGCCCACCTGGGGGCCGGCCGCGCCGTCTCGGTCGTCCCGTCCGACGCCGAGCTCACCACACAGCAGGCAGCGGACATGCTCAACGTGTCGCGGCCATTCCTGATCGGGCTGCTCGAGGCCGGAGAAATCGAATACCGAACCGTCGGCACACATCGGCGGATCACCGCGTCGTCGCTCCTGCAGTACAAGCGCAAGGACGACCAGCGTCGCCGCGAAGCCGCCGACGAGCTCACCCAGCTCGGCCAGGAAATGGGAATGATCTAGCACATGGCCTTCGTCGCCATCTACGACGCCAACGTCCTCTACCCCAGCACCCTGCGCGACGTCCTCATCCGAATCGCGCAGGGTGGCCTCGTCCAAGCCAAGTGGACCGATCAAGATCCTCGACGAGACATTCCGTAACATCCTCAAGAACCACCAGGACATCCCGCCCGAGAAGCTCGACCGCGTCCGCGCCTTGATGAACGCTGCAATCCGGGACTGCCTGGTCAGAGGACACGAACCACTGATCGATGCCGTGAAGCTGCCAGACCCGGACGACCGGCATGTCCTGGCCGCAGCGATCCGGGCCAAGGCACAGGTCGTCGTCACCTTCAACCTGAAGGACTTCCCCACCGATGCCCTGGCCCCCTGGGACGTCGAAGCTGTGCATCCGGACGCCTTCCTGGAGACACAGATCGATCTGGCCCCGCAGGTCGTCTACGGCGCGGTGCAGAGGATCGCGGACAGCTGGCGAAAGCCGCCAGGCACAGTGGACGATGTGATCGCCAGGCTGGAGCAGCAGGGCCTGGTCGTCTCGGCGGCAGCCCTACGAACGCTTGCAATCACGCCTTGACTGCCGTTCTCAAGCACGCAAGGCGGTGACCGTGCGCACGCGGCACCACGCTACTGGCAAGCACATGGAACTCGGCTTCACCGAGATCGTCATCCACTCAGGAACGACAACTACGGGGAATCGCGGCACCGGGTGCACCCTCCCCGGCAAAGAGCACCTGTACCGCATCGGAGGGCACTGGGAAGGCGTCGCCCGATTCGGGGTCCCACAGTGTCACGTCACCACCGACCACGCCGAACGTGCCGTACACCTGCTTGGGGTCCAATCGGTGCCCGTACAGCGGCAGTTCGGCCAGGGAGCCGATCGGAATGACACAGACTGGTTGAGGATTGGCACCGTAGTAGTGATCCGGTACTCGGCCCGATTGCCACTGCCGTACCGCTTCATCGCGAGCCGCGTCGACGCGGGCCAGTTGGGCGCGCATGATGTCGCTCCTTCCGGATTCAGGCATGGGAGGGGTAGGGAGTCGACGACAGGAGTTGAGCGGGGCAGGGAGGAGAGTCAGTCGGTCACCGGGCGCGGCTGGACAGCCGGGGCCGGTGCTGCCACGGCAGCTACGGGCACGTCGGGCCGGAAGGGCTTGAGCGCGGGCAGGTCGGGCACCAGGTGGGCCGAGTCCCGGCAGATCTCGGCGGCGTCGCCGAGGGAGAGGTACGGCGTACGGATCCGGGACCAGCCGCCGGAGGTGTCACCGGCCACGGCCAGGCCGGGCCGTTCGGAAGCGATGGCGCACGCGGCACCGACGGCTTCCGGCGCGATGTCGCCGAGGGCCATCTTGGCGGAGGCTTCGTCGTTGACGCGGTGACAGACCCGGCCAGTGAGCTGGGCGCGGAGCATGGTGGCACCCTTGCCGAGTTCGGCGCCGAAACGCTGCCCGCAGACCTCCAGGTAGATCCCAGCGGCACGTCCGAGCTGAGCCAGCCGGATGAGCTGGGTGACCATCTCGTCCCGCCGTTCCTCCTCCTTCTTCGTGGCGACGAGGAAGAGTTCGGCCACCTCGTCGACGAACAGCACGATGGGCACCGGGCGTTGCTTCTCAGGCAGGCCCCAGATGTCCGAGGTGATCTCCTCGTCCGGGGTGCCGGGTGCGATGCCCTGGCAGGCCTTGATCAGGTCGTATCGGTCCTCCATTTCCTTGACCAGCGCGGGCAGTAGCTCGGCCGCCTGGTCGGGGTCGGTGGCGAGCGCGGAGAGCCGGGCGGCGAACGGCGCCAGTTCGACGCCGCGCTTGCAGTCGATGCCGACCAGGGCGACGGGTTGCCGGGCCAGTCCGGCGACGAGATGCCGCAGGTACATGGACTTGCCCGACAGCGTTGCGCCGAGGGTGAGTTGGTGCGGAACGGTCCGGTAGTCGCGTACGAACGCGGTCGCGTCCTCCCGCAGCGCCACAGAAACTTTCAGCAACCCGGTATCAGCCTTGCGGGGCATTCGTACCCGGCGCAGTACGTCGAAGCCGACGAGCCGCAGTTCGACGACGCCCGGCTTGACGGTCGTGACGTACACGGCGTGAACGCCCCAGGCGTGCCGCAGCCGTTCGGCCGAAGCGGCGACGTCGGCGGGTTCCTGCCCCGGAGCGAGCCGCAGACGAACCCGCAGCCCGGTCGAGGTGGGCCGGATGATGCCCCGGCGCGGTGGTACGGGCCGGACCTCACGCCGGGTGGTGGCCTTCACAGCCAGCACCCGCAGCCGGGACGGAGCGACGGTCAGGCCGCACGCCTCCATGACCGAGGTGTACGAGCCGAGCAGCCGGGCCGTAGAGATCGGCAGGCCGACCGTGGACCAGTACGCAGCCGGGTGCTTGGCCCGGGTGTAGGCGGCCCCGCCACCGAGTGCGGCGAGGGGACCACCCACTTCCAGAAGCGTCGTCAGGTCGCTCATCAGGCGGTGGCCCCTATCGCGGCGGGGAACGCGGCCGGGGTGACAGCGGCGGCCCGGAACGCGATGCCGTGACGCTGCTGCCCGTTGAACACGCTCTCCCACGGCCGGGCGACGAGCCCCGGCAGCGAGACGGGCGCCCCGAGCGCGAGCCCCTCGGAGACACCGCCCTCGGGAACGGTGACCTTGATCAGCGACGACTCGCCGTCCTGGATGTGAACGACACCGATCGTCATCAGCGCTTCACCTGTGACGGCGTCCTTGGCGATCTCGCCCGTCTGCCGGTCGCGGACCTTGGGCTCGGGAGCTTCGGTCAGCAGGATCGTCGCGGCCGAGGTCTCAACACGGATGGTACGCAAGACAGTTCTCCTACCTAGTCATCTATACAAGATGCGTGACGCGAACCCGATCTTCCGGGCTCACGCGGATCACTCTGACACGCAACTTGCCCACTCGTCTATACGAGTACGCCTGTTGGGGTGTACGAGTTCGGAGAAGGAGCCCCGCGCACCACCGCCCGTCATGCGCTCACGTCGCCGGGAGCTGGTACGACAGCACGTACGCGTCCGCCGCCATCACGGTGTCGCAGACCTCCACGGCCCGCCCCTCGGTGTCGAAGGCGGTACGGATCAGGTGGATCACGGGCACACCGGAGGCCAGCCGCAGCGTCTTGACCTCGGCGGGTGCGGGCATGCGGGCCCGGATCTCCTCCTCGAAGTGGTCGAGCCGGTGGCCGAGTTCCTCAAGCCGGGCGTAGATGCCGCCGGGTCCGGGGTTGGGTTCAGCAATCGCGGTACCGCGAGCGATGTCGAGCGGGAGGTAGGAGGCGGCGAACTCGACCGGCTTCCCGTCGAGGAGATACCGGCGCCGCCGGGCGAGCACCCGCCGCACCGAGCCGAGGCGAGCGGAGATGTCCTGGCTGGCCTTCTCCTCCTTCACCTCAAGACTGTCGACCTGCGGATGACTGCCGGCGGCGTCGGCCTCGACGATGAACGCGGACTTCCCCTGCTCTCTGTGCCGCCGGGCGAACCGGTCGGAGGCAAGCCGCCGCACGGGCGGCCGGGGCCGTACGAACACGCCCTTCCCGTGCTCCGCGTGCACAAGCCCCTCCCCCTGGAGGACAGAGAAGGAGTTTCGGACGGTCATCCGGGAAACCCCGTAGTGGTCGACAAGCTCAGCTTCGGAGGGCAGCTTGGCGCCCTCGGTGAACCGCCCACGGTCGATGGCCTCGCGCAGCTGGTCGGCGATCTGTCGGAAGACCGCACGATCGCTCGTGGGGTCGAGATCACCGAGCAAGCCGGATGGGAGTGAGGTCATGAGTACTCCTTCAGATATCTAGACGAGTGGGCGAGTGTTGTTGCTACGGTGGAGAGCCTAGCCACCTGAGAGGGCCGAGGAACGTGAGCACTGACCGTCCGCACTCCGTGAGCGTTGCCGGAGTCATCGTCGACGACCAGGGCCGCGCTCTGTTGATCCAGCGTCGCGACAACGGCCAGTGGGAACCCCCGGGCGGCGTCCTCGAACGCGAGGAAACCATCCCCGAAGCCCTGCAACGCGAGGTCCTCGAAGAAACCGGCATCAAGATCGCAGTTCCGGCGACCCTCACCGGCGTCTACAAGAACATGACGGGCCTGATCGTCTCGCTGGTCTTCCGCTGCGAGGCCGACAAAGGCACCCCCACCACCGGAACCGAGACCCGCGCACTGCGCTGGGCCACCCGCGAAGAAGTCTCCGAGCTTGCCGACGAGGCATACGCGATCCGCGTCCTGGACGCACTCGACGCCACCTCCCCGCCGGCCGTCCGCGCCCACGACGGCGTGAAACTCGTCTAGCCCGAACCCGCTGCACATGGCGGCCTACCAGCACGAAGGAACTTGTATGCACGAGTATATGAGCACAGCACGAGTCTGGGGACTCACTTGCCCAGGTTTCCCAGAAGAGATCAGCCGGGCCCGCCGCTGGACCCGCGACATCCTGCGCGACTCCCCCATGGCCGACGACGCCGAACTGATCGTCAGCGAGCTGAGCACGAACGCGGTTCTGCACACGGCCAGCGGATTGGAGGCCGGAAGCTTCCATCTGGCACTCGCGGTCTCGGCGCAGGTGATCGCCCTGTCGGTCACGGACGACGGGGGCACGGGCACGGCCCCGAAGGTCGAGCACCGGGACCAGGAGGCGGAGCACGGCCGGGGCCTGGGCATGGTCAGCGCACTCGCCCACCGGGTCGTGGTCCACGACAGCCAGTACGGCTACACGGTGACTGCGGAACTCTTCAAGGACACGCGCTCGGGAGGTCTTCCGTGCTGACAAACGGGCCCCGCCGGGGCTTCTGGTGCGAGTGCTGGACCGAGGACCTGACCGAGGCGGAGCAGCCCGTACTGCGGGCGTCCTTCGACGCCTACTCGCCACCCCAGGCAGACAGATGGATTGCGATCGCGCTGCGCACCATCTCACCGGCACTCGACTCGGACGCCTCCGACGAGGCATGGGCCTGGCTCTACGACGGACGCATCGAAACCAGGAGAGCTCTCCTTCACGCAAGACCCTGCACGGTGTCCATCACCCACGCCGACACTCGTATCACCTGGACCGTCCGACCGGCGCTCTTCCTGCCCCTCACACACCGCCAAGGAGTCGAACTCCCAGCCTGTGCACACGACTTCAAGGCCCCCACCAGCCACAGAACCGAGCCCCAGCAGACCGACTGAGTTACAACTTTCTCTACTGGTTCAAGGCGGCTCGCTCCGCTCCCCGCGCGCGGCCCGGCCCCCGGCCGGGCCTGCGCTCCTGCCTTCGTCCCGCTCCAGCCCGGCCGACGCCCAGGCCGCCCTCAGAACAGTCAGCGGCCTGGTGCCGGAGAAGGGTACGTCGCGGCTGAGGCGACCGCCTTCGCTGGGCCATGATCACTCGCGTCAAATCAGTGCCATCGCAATTCCGCTACACCGACCTGTCTGTCAGGTGCCCGATCGTCAGCTGAATCCCTTCACGAGAGCTGCGACTTTCCTAAATTCGGTGATTTCTTCCGTGGAAGAACCTTGCCTGACGAAGACTCGATCCCCACAATAGGAAAGATCGCTTTGACCGGGAATCAAGACTCTAATAACCGAGAGACCTTTATATTCGATTGTGTCCACACCGCTCATAATTTGGGTCGCCAAAGGTTCACTGATCGGTTGCTGGGCAAGTTTCGCCACAAAGCGTTGCACGTAAGCATCCAGCGAGATTTTAAGAATCTTCGCTTCCCTGTCTACGCCCACGACGTGATGTTGTCCGACTTCCATTGAGGTCACAGAATCAAGCATTTCGATTCTCTGCACATCGGCTTCCTTGTCGGCGACCCCAACAAACAGATAACCCTCGTGACCTCGTTGCACATTAGCGATTCCGCAAATGGTTTCGGCTAGCCGCTGGAATAGTGCGTCATCCCACTTTCTGCGGTTATCTAGCCTGAGGACCCCCTGCTTAAACTCGTACCGACTGGTTTCAATCCTGGATCTACGCAACGAGTTCTCGAAGTCCAGAGCCAACCCTGGCCCGTGACCAAAGACAGGAGGCACCCTGTTCACAAAGTATCTCTGGATAAGCCCCGTGATTGTATCAATATTAGAAGTGCGCTCCTCGGCCGAAGTATAGTGCCGTGCACTCTTTAGGCGAGGTCCAACATTCCTGAGGGCAGCAACAATGGCCGCATTGTCGGCGGGCGACTTCTGCTGGCGAACAATGAGATCAAAGAAAGCCATAAAAATGGCATAGAACGGTGTCCGGATAGGGTTTCCACTCCCAGGACGAACCAGATTCCTGAGACCGTTCGGGCCGGGGAGTTGGGAGTCGATCACCTCCGTCAGTACAGAGAACGTGGACTGGATCTCCTCTTGTAGTCGCCGACTGCCGTGGGCTGCAAGGGTTCGTTCGACACGCTTATGTTTTTCGCTTTGCGAATCATAGATCTCATCGAACTCTTCTTTACTGGCAGGGAAAGGACTTCCGAGCAAAATAGAGGCCGCAACATCCGCCACCATCTGTTCGTCGTCGCCTTCCCGCAGTTGTTTTACGTTGAGAATGCCATGCCGGATCCATACCGTGTCTTCTGCGCGAACCCCATACTGCTGCTTTTCGCGAGATGACTCAATGGAGATACTGGGCATGTCATGGAGAAGCAGAACGTCATCGGAAACATCTCCTCGCAGAGAGCTCGCAACGGTCCGCACCAACTCCGAAAAGGAGTTGAGCATTCCAGCTTGCCGCTTTTCCTGAGCGCTCAACTGGCGACCATTCGAGTTAATCCGACTGAATACGTCTGTGATTTGCCCCTCAGTCTGGGTCGGAAAGATCGTAACGGCTAGTTGGTAATCGAGTAGATTCGCACACTTGGCGGCAGGGAGCAGGGTTTCAGTTTCAGCTGGTGTGAAAGCCTTAGCCTCAGCAGCCTGGCGCGCCCGAGCGCTTTGCCCCAGATCAAAATGCATGCCCTTATACTCGAACTTCTGCTCAATGAAGGCAAAGATGGCATCTAGGCGCTGCATGCCATCAATGATCTCGTACTTTCCGCTCCCGTGAATCTCCGGCCTTTCAGCAAGAAGGATCAGGGGGATGGGGTAGCCGTCCAGGATGCTGTCAATTAGGAGCTGTTTTTCGGCTACAGACCATACGAGCTTTCGCTGGTACCGTCGATTCACCAGGAGTGAGTCGTCCCTGAAAAGCCGATATGCTTCCTGAACGCTCATGCCTCGGGGGGTAATGGAAACGTGGACTTCAGACGACAAGGTCCGCTCCCTCGCGTGTGCGGTGTGCAGTCCGCACAGCTTGGCACGTCCGGGCGTACTGTGTCTGAGTTTGTGCAAGGAGCGGGCTGGCAGGTCTCCATCTGCTCGCATTGCTAAGTCGCCTCCACCCCCTACGGTCTCCACCCAGAGGGCTCCCCGCATCGTAGTCACCGGCCGGTCGTCGTGGGTTGCTCTGGTCAGCACCACGACAGCGTGGCTAAGGCCGGTGGGGGTGCAACGAGGCACACGCGCACCTGATCGGTTGGCCGGCCCGCCATCGTGGCTGGCTGTCGGCGGCTGAGGTTCAGACAGACGGAGTCGAGGGGGCCGCCGTCGGCCAAGCGGGCGTTCGCAATGATCAATGCTGGGCCGTCCGCCGGTTGCCGAGGTCACTCACCGGCGACCAACAACGACAGACGAGCCCCGATGAGGGCAACAGCACGAAGAGATCGTGCCAGAACCGTGCCAGGTCGTACGGGGAACCACGGGGAACGGCGGGGACCATGTCGTCGACCAATCAGGTGTCGTAGCCGCCCCGCCGCAGGTCAGGCCAGCAATCGCCCTCAGAAGCCCCAAGCTTCCCAAGCTGAGAGTGCGAGTTCGATTCTCGTCACCCGCTCCATATTGAAACCCCAGGTCAGCGACCTGGGGTTCATTTGTTGCCTAGTCCAATTCGGGGTGCGGGTTCTGGGTCAGACCACCGCCGGCTGAGGCTCAGCGGCCTCGCGGGTCAGGTGGCCGGTCCTGTGCAGTCCGTAGAGGGACGCGGCGCAGGCCAGTCCCAGGACGAGCAGGGCCAGCCAGGGCAGTGCGGACATGCCCGCCGACCGCGCGGCGTCGAGGGCCGCCCCGGTGAGCAGGTTGCCCAAGGTGATGCCGGCACCGCAGATGGTGTTGTAGAGGCCGTAGTGCGTCGCGACCAGGCGATCGCCGGACAGGCGGACGATCGTGTCCATCTCGAAGGGGTACGCGATCATCGTCCCCAGCGCCAGCAGCAGCGCGGCCAGCGTCGGCGGGACGGCGGCGAGCAGCCAGCGCCCCACCCCCTCGTCCGGTATGGGCACGGCCGTCGCCGCGAGCAGCGGTACGAACGCCACGCCCATGCTCAACAGCCCCCAGGCCAGGGCCTGTCCGGGCTCCAGCCGATCCTTGCACCACGCGGTCACCCGGGTCTGGCCGAAGATCGTGGCCAGGCCCGAAGCCGCGAAGAGCACCGCGACGGCCGCGGTTCCGAACTCGCCGTCGCCGCCCAGGCGTCGTACCTCCAGCGGCAGTGCCAGGTAGACCTGGAAGGACAGGACGTACGAGCCGATCATGGCCGTCGAGAAGAGCAGGAACGCGCGGTTGCGCAGGATCCCGCCCCACTGGGCCAGCACGCGCTCCCGCCCGCCGGACTTCGCGTCCTCCGCGTCGTCCGCCCGCCTCGTGGGCAGCGAGCGGATCTGTACGACGCTCAGTACCGCGAAGACCGCCGCCGAGGCGAGGCAGGTGATGCGGAAGTCGAAGCCGGTCAGCAGCATCCCCACCAGCGGGCCGAGCAGGATGCCCGCCTGGTAGAAGACGTTGAAGAGGGCGAACGCCTCGACCCTGCGCTCCCCCGCGTCGGCGGCGAGATAGGCACGTACGGCCGGGTTGAACAACGCCCCCGCGAAGCCGGTCGCCGCCGAGGCGGCGAGCAGCGCGGGAACCGAGTCGACCAGACCGAGCGTGGCGAAGCCCACCGTGCGCAGCACGCATCCGGCGACTATCAGCGGCTTGTAGCCGAGTCGGTCGGCCAGGGTGCCGCCGATGAGGAACATGCCCTGCTGGCTGAAGTTCCGTACGCCCAGGATGAGTCCGACCAGCCAGCCGGCCAGGCCGAGGGAGCCGGATAGGTGGGCGGCCAGGTACGGCATCAGCATGTAGAAGCCGAGGTTGATGGTGAACTGGTTCACCATGAGGAGTTGGACGCTCCGTTCGTAGGAGCGGACCTGAGTGAGCATCGTCTTCACCGCGCCGCCTCGCCTTCGGCGCCGGCCGTCTCGGCCATCAGGGCGAGGGGGTCGCTGACCCTCGTGCAGCGGGTCCAGCGGGTGACTTCCTTCTCGTCGGGCCTGCCCACTACCTCCGGTTCGGGGGCGGGCGTCACGCCCAACAGCCCGTGCCTGGCGCAGTATTCGTCGTCGTAGACCGTCTCCAGGTACCGCTGAGGCCCGTCGGGGAAGATCGCCACGATCCGGGTGCCGGCAGGAGTCGTACGGGCGAGCCAGCCGGCGACCAGCGCGACCGCGCCGACGCTCCAGCCGCCCGTGGCGTAGTGCGAGGTGGCCAACTTCCTGCAGGCCCAGACCGATTCGCCCGGTGCCACCCAGTGCACCTCGCTGAAGTTCTCGTAGGCGACGTTGCGCGGGTGGATGCTGGAGCCGAGGCCGCGCATCAGGCGGGGTCGGGCGGGCTGGCCGAAGATGGTCGAGCCGACGGTGTCCACGCCGACCAGTCGCATCTCGGGGTACAGCTGGCGCAGGACGCGCGAGATGCCGGCCGAGTGGCCGCCCGTCCCGACGCTGCAGACCAGTACGTCGATGTGGCCCACTTGCGAGGCGAGTTCGAGGGCGAGCGGGGTGTAGGCCGAGACGTTGTCCGGGTTGCTGTACTGGTCGGGGCACCAGGCGTCGGGGCTCCGCGTCAGCAGTTCGGCGACCCGGTCGCGGCGGGCCTGCTGCCAGCCGCCGACGGAGTGCGGTTCGGGCGCCATGTCGACTGTGGCCCCGTAGGCCGTGAGCAAACGATTCATCGACGGTTCGAGGCCCGGGTCGGTGACCAGGGTGACGGGGTGCCCATAGACCATTCCGGCCAGGGCGAGGCCCAGGCCGAGCGTGCCGCTGGTCGACTCGATGATCGGACGTCCCGGACGCAAATCGCCGCGGGCGCGGGCCCGTTCGACCATGTGCAGGGCGGGACGGTCCTTGATGCCGCCGGGGTTGAAGCCCTCCAGCTTGGCCCAGAAGCCCCGGTCGGGCGGAGAGAAGGGCTGGGATACGCGCAGGACAGGGGTGTTGCCGACCAGCCCGGGGAGGGTGGAGTCGGCGGGGGTGAAGTCACTCGTGGTCAGAGAGTGCATCTCTTTCGCTCTCGTTCGATGCGGACGCGTGCGGATGCTCGTCTCGCGCGCCTGCGAGTGCGCGGCGCGCGGCGGGTCCGGCCGGGGCCGACCTGCCAGGGCGACGCCTATATGCGCCACTGGCAGAGGGAGATGAGAGCGGACCGGACACCGCTCGGCGGAAGTCTTCGCGCGGCGCCATGGGGATCGTGCGAGAGGCGGTCCGCCGCGTCCGTCAGCGACGCCGCGTCGGTGGTCGCAGGCGATGAGACACGAGCCGAGGACTTCGAGAACGCGGCTGCCTCGGCAGGGGCGTCGTGACAACGGTCGGGAGTGCCCGATGCGTCGAGGATCTCGTCCTCGGAGTCGTCCGGGGGCGACGGGGCTTCACTCGACGCGGCGGCCAAGTGACCGTGACGCTGCTCCGACGGTAGGAACTGATCGCTGAGACACGTCAGCATCGCGAACAGCAGGGCGTACAGCGCGGCCCAGACGAATCGGTTCCTCCGGAGCGAACACGCCGTGTGGGCATGGATATGGATATGGATGGGGACGGCGGCAGGCGTGGGGGGCACAAGTCCTCCGTGCGGCCCTGCCCCGGCCGGAAGGATCACGGCAGGGACAGAGATCAGTGGGGGGATGGCGTGATGGCGGAATCGGCCGTCGACCATCCCCGCACCGCGCCGAAGAACGCCACGCGGAGGAGGTCAGACGCCAGGAAGGCGCGCTGACCTAGATACGCAGAACCGCGGAGTCCGCCGCATGCGCTGGCGTGGCTACGAAGTCCCGGGCCGCGGCGTGACGAGTGTCCGCCAGCCGGGGCAGGCCGCCGTCACCGCTCTCCGAGCTCAGCGAAGACAGGCAGGGCACGCTCACACCGGGCCCCTGCGGAGGCTGCCCCAGCGCGCACTCCCCGCCGACATGGTGCTGCCCGTGCTGCCCGTGCTGCCCATGACCGTCGTGATGGTCGCCTGACGGAGCGTCGGGCGTCGCGCTCGCGGACACCGTCGACGTGGCAATCGCAACCTTCTCGCGGACCGCGATGGGCTCGAAATGAACGT
This sequence comes from Streptomyces sp. GQFP, assembly GCF_021545335.1. GTDB lineage: Bacteria > Actinomycetota > Actinomycetes > Streptomycetales > Streptomycetaceae > Streptomyces. The sequence goes on from NZ_CP089312.1 coordinate 4,711,424, forward strand.
CGGACACCGTGGCGCCTTCGCCGGAAGCGACGTGACGCACCGTGGTATCGGGGCTGACGGCATGCGTATACAGCAGACCGAAGAGGAACAGGCCCAGGCCCAGCACGCGCCACAGAACCGCTGTCGAGCGGCTCCGCTGCACACCGGAAGGCGACCAGGCCGTAATCACGCCGTGATCCTAACCCGCCTCAGAAGCCACTTGCGTTTTGAGCGATGGGAACACTGCGTGAACAAGCCACGTACGCCTGAGCCTGCCACCGCGTGAGACCAATCACAGGGACGGGAAAGGTACTTCATCAAATGCAAACAGTCGGTACGGTGCCTCGAACCTCGCGGCAAACACGAAAGCGGTGGGCCGCCGGGGTGAGTCCCCGGCGGCCCACCGATTCATGGCGCTGCGTCAGCTCTTGCCGAGCATCTTGTTCATCTGCTCGATCTCGGCGGTCTGGGCCGTGATGACGGCGTCCGCGAGCTTCGTCGCGGGGCCGTACTTGCCGTCGGCCTTCTCGGTCTCGGCCATCTCGATGGCGCCCTCGTGGTGCTGGACCATCATGTCGAGGAACATCCTGTCGAACTCGGCGCTGGATGCCTTCTCCAGCTTGTCCATGTCCTCGCTGCTCATCATTCCGGGCATGTCGGACGACATGTCGTGGCCCTCCATGCCTGACATGTCGGCGGGAACTTCCTCGCCCCATGAGGTGAGCCAGCCGGACATCGTCTTGATCTCCGGGTCCTGCTCCCCCTTGATCTTCGTGGCGAGGTCCTTGACCTCCTGCGACGAGGCACGGTCGGCGGCCAGCTCGGCCATCTCGACGGCCTGGCGGTGGTGCTGGATCATCTCCGTGGCGAAGTCGACGTCGGCGTCGTTGTGCTCGCCGGCCTCGGCCGAGGCGGACGCGGGTGCGGGTGCGGGTGCGGAGGGGCTGGAGTCGGAACCCATGGATCCCATGTCGTGCCCTCCGCCGCCACAGGCGGTGAGCACGAGGGCGGCCATTCCGGCGGTGGCGGTGAGGGCGGTACGGCGGATGAGCTTGCGGTGTGCGGTCATGGTTGAACTCCTGGGGTCGGATCTGCGAAGGGCATGCCGATACGTGGCGCCGCGCCCTCATGGGCATGCGGCGTCACGCGGGCCGCTCTAGATCCGCAGGAGCTGGAGTTCGGAGAGTGAAGGCGGCGCCCGGCCGCCGTCGGGGCCGCTGCCGCCCGGAGAAGTGACCACGAGGGGCACTCCGGCGCAGGCCACCACATCGGGCAGCAGCTCGGGCACGACACCGGGTGCCCCGGTCACCGACGCGGAGGCACAGGTCGGATCCGCGTGGTTCGTGTGGCCCTGGCAGTCGCCGCCGTGATCGCAGCCGGCGGACTTGGACACCGTGGCACCCATGCCCATGCCCATACCCATGCCCGCGGACGCCACCGTCCGGTCGTGCCCGTGGGCAGCCGCGAGCTCCGGCACCGGTCCGAGACCGTGCATACCGAGCAGGCCCAGCAGCAGAGCGCCCACGAGCAACCCACAGGACCGCAAGAGCGATTGCGGTGAAGGGGCGAGCTGTACGCGGCGCGTCACGGCGCCATCGTAGGCACAGGCCGTTGATCCCCTGCGTCTCGGACGTACGCGAGGCGGGCTACGAACCGGCCGAGCAGGTGTGCACCTCCGCCGCCAAGGGATTCCGGCAGACCAGCCGTCTACTATGGATCTGCGTATTCGCTTGCGCATTCGGTGGCGAAAGGGAGTCAGGTCCATGCGACGGCTGGGGGAGCTTGAGGCGGAGATCATGGATCGCCTCTGGACGTGGAACCGTCCGGCCACGGTGCGTGAGGTCGTCGACGACATCAACAAGACCCGCCCCGTCGCGTACACGACGGTGATGACCGTCACCAACATCCTGTACACCAAGGGCTGGCTGCTGCGCGGCAAGCAGGGGCGGGCCTGGCTGTACACGCCGGTCCGCAGCCGCGAGGCGTATGCCGCCGCGCTCATGGAGGTCGGCCTGGGAGCCAGCAAGGACCGTCCGGCCGCGCTGGTCCACTTCGTCGAGCGCATGTCCGAGGAAGAGGTGGCCGCCCTGCGCAGGGCCCTGCGGAACGTCGGACGACAGGCGAAGTCGTGAACGCGGCCCCAGTCCTGGCCGGTTACACGGTCGCGGTGGGTTTCGTCGCTCCGCAGCTGATGCTGCGCAGCAGCTGGCCGTACCGGGCTCCGGCCCTGGCGGCGGCGGTGTGGCACGCACTTGCGGTCTCGTTCTCGATCGGGGCGGCGCTCTTCGCGTACAACCTCGCCATGCCTACCGAGCACCTGCACGTCGGCCTGGTCGGCCTGCTGCACTCCTGCGGGCTCGATGTCGGTGCGGGCAGGCCCGACCCCGACACGGCGGACCGGCTGGCTGTCGGCGTGCCCGCCGCCGTCGGGATCGCTCTGGCGGCCGGCTTCGTCTTCCACGTCGTCCGGGCCCGGCGGGCGCGCACGCGGCACCGCGAGGCCCTCGACCTGGTGGGCCGCCACTCAACCCGCCTGTGCGCCACCGTCCTGCCGTATGACATCCCCGCCGCGTACTGCCTGCCCGGCCGTCACCCCCGGATCGTGATCAGTGATGCCACCGTGCGTCAGCTCACACCGGATCAGCTCGGCGCCGTACTGGCGCACGAGCAGGCGCACATCGCGGGCCGCCATCACCTGGTCCTGGCCGCCGTGGAGACCTTCCACTCGGTGTTCCGCCGGCTCCCGCTCGCCCGCCACGCCCGGGAGCAGACGGCGCTGCTGCTGGAGATGATCGCGGACGACCGTGCCCTGCGCCGTCACTCCGACGAGGTGCTGGCCACAGCGATGTACGAGATGGCGGCGACCCGTGCCCCCAAGGGCGCGTTCGCCGCGGGTGGCCACACCGTCCTCATCCGCGTGAAGCGAGTTCTCGGTCCGCGCAAGGCGCCCCATCCGGCCCTGTGGGGTTGCGTCGCCGCCGTGGCCATGGCGATTCCGTTGTTGCCGCTGCTGGTTGCCTGCCCGCCCGCGCTCGGCTGACCGGTTTCGCGTGAGACACCTGCGACTCGGACTCGCTTGCGATACAAACTACTAAGCTACTAAGTTTTATCTTGCTTGACGGGTCGGCGCACTGTGCGCCGGTACGACGGCCGCCACAGCCCGTCGCCTGGTACACAGACCGCGCAGAGGAGTCACCCCACGATGGGAACCCACCGTCGGCCGAAGCCACCCAGCCGTGCCCGGATAGCCGCCCTCGGCATGGCCGCCGGCGCCGTCAGCCTCCTGCCGACGCAGAGCCAGGCGGCCCCCAAGCCGACGGTGGACGAGGTGCGCAAGCAGGTGGAGCAGCTCTACGAGGAGGCCGAGGCTCCCACGGAGGAGTTCAACGCCGTCAGCGAGAAGCAGGAGAAGCTGCAGCGCGAGGTGGACGGCGCGCGGGACCGGCTGGCCCGCAAGCAGCAGGAGGTCAACGAACTGCGGGAGAAGATAGGCCCGTTGGCCGCAGCGCAGTACCGCAGCGGCGGCATCGACCCGAGTGTGCAGCTGTTCCTGTCCGGCGACCCGGACAACTACCTCGACCAGGCCGAGATGCTCGACCGTACGAGCAGCCGGCAGGCCGGCGCCCTGCGGGCGATGCAGGCCAAGCAGCGCGAACTCACCCAGGAGCGGGAGGACGCCCAGAAGCGTCTGAAGTCCCTCGATGAGACGCGCGCCAAGGCCGCCGCGAAGAAGGACGAGGTCCAGAGCAAGCTCACGGAGGCCCGCAAGCTCCTGAACAGTCTGACCGCCGAGCAGCGCGCCAGGATGGAGGCCGCGCAGGAGCGCGACGACGCCTCCGCGGGCGCCAGCGACTCCTCCGCCTCCTACGACGGCCCCGCCAGCGGTCGCGCCAAGACCGCCATCGAGTTCGCGTACGCCCAGCTCGGCAAGCCGTACGAGTGGGGTTCGACCGGCCCCAACTCCTACGACTGCTCAGGACTCGTGGGAGCGGCCTGGCGCTCGGCGGGCGTCTCCCTGCCCCGTACCGTCCAGCAGATGTACGACGCCGGCCGGAAGGTGTCCAAGTCGGACCTTCAGCCGGGCGACATCATCTACTGGTACAACGACACCCAGCACAATGGCATGTACGTCGGCGACGGCAAGGCCATCCACGCGCCGCGCACCGGCAAGAACATCGAGATCGTCCCCTTGGACTCCATACCGTTCTTCGCCGCGTCCCGGCCCTGAGCACCAACACCCGTATCTCGCAAGGAATTTCAGTGACCGCACGCCCGGCCGTCCGTAAGCTGCTCGCCGTCGTGGGCGCCTCGATCGCCTCCCTGCTGGCCCTCTCCGCGTGCGGCGGCGGCTCTGCGGGCACGAACACGGCGGTAGATACTTCGGACTCGTCGGGACTGCTCTCCCGTGCACGGTCTGGGCGTCGATCCCGCCGACGGACGCGTGTACGTCGCCACCCACACCGGCGTCTACACCGTGACCAAGGGCGGGAAGCCGAAGCTCGTCGGCGACGGCGAAGACGACTTCATGGGCTTCACCGTGACCGGCGAGAACACGTTCATCGCCAGCGGGCACGGCGCCGAGGGCAGCGACCGTCCGGGGAACGTCGGCCTCATCGAGACCAAGGACGCGGGCCGCTCATGGACGTCCCGGTCACTTTCCGGGGAGGCCGACTTCCATTCACTGGACTCGGCCGAGGGGACCGTCTACGGATACGAGGCCGGCCGGGTCCGGGTCAGCAGCGACCTCAAGAGCTGGGACGACCGGGCCACGCTCGACGCACTCGACCTCGCGGTGAGCCCGGCCGGGGACAAGCTGCTGGCCACCACGGCCGACGGCGTCGTTGCCAGCACCGACGGCGGGCACACCTTCGGCAAGGGTGCTGAGCCGGTCCAAGCATTCCTGTCCTGGCCCGCGGAAAAGTCCCTGTTCGGCATCGACCCGTCCGGGATGCTGAGCAGCAGCGCGGATGGCGGCAAGACGTGGAAGCAGCTCGCAACCGTGCCGGGCGGACAGCCCCAGGCCCTGACCGCGGTCGACGCCGAGCACGTTCTCGCCGCGACACAGACCGCCGTGTACGAATCCCTCGACGGCGGAAAGACCTTCACCGAGCTCGCGCTCCTCGCCTCGTGAAAAGCTCCAGCCCTCGCGGCCGTTACCGACGGACACCCAGACCGGCCGCCTGGTCACCCCGGGCCGCCGAACGCTCCCCCACTCGCGACTCCTGCTGCTTGCGCCATCCGTAGCGGGTCAGCCCTCTCGGCTTGAACACCGAGAGCGCCACGGCCACGAGCAGCACCAGCAGAGCAGCGGCGGCATCGGCCAGTAGTTGGACCCTCATCCCGAAGTGATCACCACTGGACAGACCGGCCTCGGCCGCGGCGTCGGCGACCTGGGCGATCACATGCATGTGCACGAGCAGCAGGACGGTGGCGACGATGTTGATCAGCAGTTTGAACAGGACCCAGTAGTGCCGGAACAGCCCCCACGCGGTCCCCAGCGCCTGGCGAGCCCGGTGAGCAGAGAGACGAGGCTTGACGGGACCAGGACGAGCCAGCCGGTCAGCTCCATGGCGAGATAGGCGCCGCGCACGGTCTGGGCGCTCTGACTGGTCAGACCCGCGACGGCGAGGGCGAGGAAGACGGCGACGGCACCGAGCCAGCCGACCGACGAGGTGACGTGCGCGGTGAGCGCGATCTTGCGGAGGCGAGGGTGCATGGTCATCGCGATCAGTGGTTGCCCATGCCGCCGCCGAGCGCGTGCATGACCACGAACGCCACGAGGAGGGCGGCGGCGGAAGGCGAGTCGGCCATGTATGTGTCCCTCACTGGGCGTCGTTGGCATGTGGTCTCGGCTCGCATTTTACGAGACACGATGTCTACGAAGACAAGCAGGGTGTACCGACACCGCCGCCACGTACACTGAGCCGGTGCCGAAGCTGTGGAACGAGACGATCGAGGCGCACCGCCGTGCGGTGCGCGACGCGATTCTGAACACCACCGCGGAGCTGGCCACCGAACACGGGATACGGTCCGTGACGATGTCGCAGATCGCCGAGCAGGCCGGCATCGGGCGGGCAACGCTGTACAAGTACTTCCCGGACGTCGAGGCGATCCTGCTCGCCTGGCACGACCGCCAGATCACCGAGCACCTGGGACTCCTGTCGGAGGTCCGGGACCAGACCGATGGAGCCGCCGCACAACTCGAGGCGGTCCTGAGGGCGTTCGCCCATATCTCACGTGAGTCCAGCGGCCATCACGGCACCGAACTCGCGGTGTTCCTGCATCGGGACGAGCGGGTCGTACGAGCCCAGCAGCAGCTCCACGGCATGGTTCAGGACCTGCTGGCCGAGGGCGTACAGAGCGGTGACTTCCGCGGCGACGTGACACCCGACGAACTCGCGACGTACTGCCTCCACTCCCTCACAGCCGCTGCCGCCCTGCCTTCCGAAGCGGCGGCGGACCGGCTCGTCACGGTCACCCTGTCCGGGCTCCGTGACGCGCACGTCGCGCCGGACGGCCAGCAGGCGACGAGTCCTCGCGGGCACCACGGCCATCGCGCACGGCACTCCGGTCACTGAGTTCCGACTACTCTTCTCGCAGCTCCGTACCTCAAGTGCATTCACGTCGGGGTCACTTGAGGTCGCGACTGAGTCGGGTGGCGACGTGCAGCCAGTGCTCCAGGGGACCGCGGCGGAACCACCGTGTCCAGGCGGACTGTGAACTCCGCGCAGCCGCACACGCCGCCGCCTTCTGCGACGGTCACTGCTGAGCCCTGGCGGGTACGGGCATCACGTCTTCGGCCTCTGCCGTCCGAGCACCCTTTCCCTATCCCTACGCCTGTGGCGGTGGCCGTGACGGGCGGCGAGGCCACCTAGCCCGATGGCCTTCAAAACGACGAGCAGCAGGACGACGGCCCCGGCTCCCCAGCCCCACCATTGCGCAGCCGCCAGCATGGTTCCCCCCAGCGCGAGATGCCCGACTACAAGCAGTGCCGCGATTCCGCCGACTGTCCTGAGGGGCCAGCGCCGTGCGGTGCCGGCTACCTGCCGTGTCGCCTGCTGCGGATGCGAGCCGTCGGTCTCGGCGGCTTCGGCGCGCTGAACTCCGCTTGCCTCGGATCGTTGCCAGGACACGCTGAGGTGGTCGCGCCTGCCGATCTTTTCGAGGCGCGCGGCGATGAGGTCCTGCATGCGTTGCAGGTCATCCTCGTTGGCGGCCTCGATGCGCACTACCAGCGCCTCGGGCGTGGCCCGCAAAGCCCACTGGCCCAAGCTCAGGCGGACGGTCCCCCGGGTTTCGGACCATTCGACATCGTGCATCTCGGGGGGCCTGTGCGTGGCGCCGCCGCCGTGAGCGCGTGGCCGGTAGTGGGGGCGCTGCCCCATCTGCTGGGCGTGGCGGCAGAGTTGGTCAAGGTAGCGGCTCGCGCGTTCGGTCTCGACGCGGGCCTCGGCGGTCAGCATGGCGTTCCCTTCGGGCTGCTCACCGGGTCAGACCCGGGTGAGGGCGACGAGCCAGGCCCGGATGCCGTCCGGGTCGGTGGTGATGTCGATCGTGCTGGGTTCGATGGAGTCGATACGCCATCCGTCGGCGAACGAGGCTTCGATCGCGTCCCGCCCGAGCTTGTGCACACGGCCCCACTCGCCGGGCTGCCGGTCGCTGAAGCACAGCATGAAGTAGCGGCCGCCCTGCCGCGTCGCGGCCCGCAGGCTGTCGACGTAGGCGGCGCGGTCTTCGGCGTCGAATATGTGGAAGAGCCCGCAGTCGAGCACCGTGTCGAAGGATTCCTCCAGGTCAGCCAGCTCCAGAGCGTCCCACAGGAGGAACCTCGCCGCGCGGCCCTGCCCACGCGCCTTCTCCTCGGCGGCGCCCAAGGCCCGGGCGGCGAGGTCGACGCCCGTGGCGTCCAGACCGAGGCCGGCGCACATGAGCACGTGCTCGCCGGTCCCGCAGCCGACGTCCAGCACCCGGCCCTGGATGACGCCCGCCTCGGCGAGAGCGAGAAACGCCGGTTGCGGTCGGCCTATGTCCCAGGGCGGCGGACTGGCATACAGGTCGTCGGGCTCTGGCGGCTCGGCGGAACCGCGGTGCGGGTGGGGGTAACGGAGTGAGCCGGCCATGCCGGTGTCCTTCCCGTCGCGTCTGGCGTCCGGGTCGTCGTCCGGATCCTCGTGACGACTCCCAGCTTTATCGAGACACTATGTCTATGTCAATGCACAGTGTATTTAGACCGGCGTCACGTCCACATCGATGGGTTCGAAGCCAGGGGGCGCGTCGGAGCCGAGCCCATCGTGCGAGCGACGGCACACGCCTCTGCCGGACTGGCTATGATCGCGCCGTGCTCACGGAACGGACGGCCGCAGCCCAGACGCGAGCCCGCACGCGGGCTCCGCGGCCGAGCCGTCTTCTGTGGCTCTCGACGCTGCTGCTCGGCCTGCTGTTCTCCCATGGCCTGCACGGAGAAAGCGCCGCCGGGCACCTCGATGCGGGCGTCACCGCGTCGCTGCCCGTGGCCGAACCGGAGTCCTCCGCCGGCCACGATCACGGCCACCAGGAGGACGGCGAATCCGCGACGGCCGCACACAATTGCGCGCCGAGCCAGCCGAGTGAGGCACTCGACGTGCCCCCGCCCAGCACGTCGCCGCTCGAAGTGACCGACCCCTGCCACCTGTTGCCACGCTCCGGCATCCACGCCGTCGAGGCGGACCCGGACACGAGGTCACCCAGCGCACCCTCCGTTTTGCGCATCTAGGCAGACCGAGCTCATCTCACTGTCGGGCCGCTTCCTGCTCGCGCCTGCCCCAGGACCGTGAAGGGCTTCGTACGCCCTGAACCGGCAAGCCAGCCACGCACCGCGCCTCGGCCTCCGCCGAACGCCCGGCATTGCACCCTTGCCCTGCCCCGCCCGCTGCCCCCTCCTCCTCGACTCCGAGCCGTTGAAAGGCCCTGTCTTGTCCGTTATCACCGACCACCCCACCCCCTCCGTACCCCCGCAGCCGCACCCCGGAGGCGGCCGAGCGGCGGCCCGCCGCGCCCGCCGCCGACGCGCCCGCAGGCCCGCACCCCTCGCGGGCCGCTACGTCGGATACGTGCTGTACTTCGTCGGCGCGGGCCTCATCAGCGGCGCCGTGGTGCACCACCCACTGGACCGGCCCGGTACACGAAGATCGCCGTCATCGGGGTGCAGGTCTTCCTGGCCGCGACGGTGGTCAACGAGTTCCTGCTCGTCGCCGACCGGCCCGCACTACGACGCGCGGTCCTCATCGTCGCGGCTTCACTGATGCTCTCGTTCGGCATCGGCATGCTCAGCGGGGGGCCTGCAGCACTTCGAGGACTTCCCGGACCGGGGCGCCGTACTGGTCCCCCTGGGATAGCGGTCTCCTTCATCGCCTTCGTGCTCAAGGACGCGGAGTCGTCCTGGCACCGCATCTTCGGGTCCCTGGGTCTGGCAGTGCTCCTCACGGCCGCCGTCAGCTTCTTCGGCCTGCGGGCTGTGGCGGACGGACTGGGCGAACCTTCCGGCGAGAGCGGGCACAGCCACGGCGGCGGCACGGAGGAGGAAACGGACAAGCACAGCACCGAGGAGCCCTCCACGCCCGCTTCCGAGTCCCCGGCACCGGAATCCAGTGCGGCGGCCGAGGAGGAATCCGGTCAGACGGAGGACGGCCACAGCAGGCGGGAAGAGCCGACGGTATCCGCCCTTGAACCTGCTCCCCGTGAGGGGGACATCTCGCCGTAACCTCTTGTACGCCGCGTCCGGACGCACCCACCGCCAGCCGGTGGGCCCGCCCGGACGGCGCGAGGAGAACGTCAGGCCCGGTAGGCCACGTTCGCCATCATCCCGGCCTCGCCGTGGTAGGCGTTGTGGCAGTGCAGCATCCACTGGCCCGGGTTGTCGGCGTCGAAGAAGACGGACAGCTTCTTCTTGGGCAGCACGATCGACGTGTCCTTGCGCGGCCCGGAGTCGCCCAGTTGGTACGTGTGCCCGTGCAGGTGCATCGGGTGCCACATGTCGGTGTCGTTGACGAAGTCGAGCCGGACGCGCTGGCCCTCCTCGACGAGGATCGGGTGCGCCTCGGGGTCGTTCATGTCGAACGGGGTGCCGTTGATGGCCCAGTCGTACTTGTCCATGCCTCCGGTCAGCTTGATCTGGTGCGTGATGTCGGTCTTGGCGGACTTCAGCCGTACGTCGTCGGCGGCACGCAGCTGGGACGCGCTCATGATCATGCCGTTGAGTTCTTTCGGGCGGACGGTTGCCTTCGGCGCGCTCCCCGAGCCGGTGCGGACGAGGGCGAGACCGTTCGCGTTCTTGCCCTCGGCCAGCGTGACGAGCGGGAAGACCCCGTCGCCGAGGGTGACGAGGACGTCGTACCGCTCGCCCATGCCGACCAGCAGGGCGTCCACTTCCTGGTGCCGGACCGGGAAACCGTCGGTGTGCGTGACGGTCAGCCTGTGGTCGCCGAGGGCGACCCGGTAGGCGGTGTCCCCGCCCGCGTTGATGATCCGCAGGCGCACCTTCTTGCCGGGCTTTCCGGTGTAGACGTCCGGGTCGGCCGCCACCCGGCCGTTGATCAGGTGGTACGGGTACTTCACGTCACCGGCGTCGCCGCCGAGCAGGTCGCTTTCGGCGCTCATAAGCATGAACTTCGTCGACATGTCGCCGGACGAGGAGGCGGAGGCCGAGGGGGACGCGGAGTCGCCCATGTCCATCCCTCCCATGTCCCCCATGTCCCCCATGTCGTGGCCCTCCATGCCGCTGGAGCTCGGGCTCGGGCTCGCGCTCTCCCCCATGTCCATGCCTCCCATGCCCTGCTTGAGCTCGGCGAAGACCTCGTCGGGGGTGCCGGTGACGCCGTCGACCCAGTCGTCGAGGAGGACGACCCATTCGTCGTCGTAGGCGAGGGTCTCCTTAGGGTCCTCGACGATCAGCGGCGCGTACAGGCCGCGGTCGAGCTGGACGCCGACGTGCGGGTGGAAGAAGTACGTGCCCGGCGCGTCGGCGACGAACTCGTAGGTGAACGTGGAGCCGGTCCGGACGGCGGTCTGGGTGGCGGGCGGTACGCCGTCCATGTCGTTGCGCAGCGCGATGCCGTGCCAGTGGATCGACGTGGCCGTCCTGTCCGGGAGCTGGTTGGACAGCTCGGCGACCAGGGTGTCGCCGACGGACAGGCGGACCTCCTTGCCGGGGGCGCGGCCGTCGAACGCCCAGGTCCTGGGCATGACACCGCCGCCCAGGTCGATCATGGCGGGCGCCGCGGTCAGGGTGAGCTTCTGGCGGCGTCCGGTGCCCTTGCGCTTCTTCTCGGCGGCGGCGGCGACCGCCGAGCCGGAAGGGTTCACCAGTGCGTTGCTGCCGCCAGAGCCGGAGCCGCTGCTGCACGCGGCGAGCGCGCCCGCCCCGGCGGCTCCCAGTCCGGCGAGAAGGACGGAGCGTCGGTTGATGCTGTTCATGGGGTGGTGTCCTCTGTTTCGAAACTGCCGATGCGGTCGCGGAGGGACGGCACATCGCGCGCCGTCGGGCGCGGCCTAAATGCGCAGTTGCGAGAGGACGGACAGATCGGGCGGGGCTCGGCCGACCGTGGCGCCGGGTGTACGTCCGGCCACGGCCTGGCCCGGGTTCGCCAGCGGGTCGAACGCGGCCTGGGCGGGAACGGCGAGCTGCACGGAGTCGATGCTCGCCGCGGCGCAGTGCTGCATACCGGGCGCGGCACACGCGCCGTTGTCGTCGGCGCCGTGGGAGGAGTCGTCCGAGACCGCCGGTGCCGTCTCGTCCGGCATCACGTGAGCGGCATGGGCCATGCCCGGCATGGCGGCGTGGGCTGCGCTCGGCACGGACGGGAGGCCCATCGCGGACGTCTCGTGGTGAACGAGCACGGCCAGCGCGACGCACAGGGTGAGGAACACCCCGTACGCCCAGCGGGCGGCTGCGCCACCGCTGCGAGCTGACCGAATCGACATGCGCTCCACCTGTGCTGTGCTCGTTTGCTGTGCTGGTTGCTTCTCGAATGCTGTGCTCGTTGCTTCTCGAACCCGCATCTTACCCCCAGGGGGTACCCGAACGGTACCCCCTAGGGGTACCCGCACGGCTCGATCGGGGCCGAGCCCGTTGTAGCGCCCCGCCGCGAAATCTCACCGGCCCCTGAACGCTCCCCAACCTCAACACGTACTAAGGGCACTAGCAGTTGACAGCCCAGGAGACGCCCACGAGTGCTCTGTGCGACGAGGTCGCGTCGGCATCGCGGTCCGGCCGCGCTCAGACGATCGGGAAGGTGAAGATGGGGACCATGGAGCTCAGTTGGGCCGTCGCGGTGGTCGCCGCTCTGGTGGCCGCCGTCAGTGCGGTCCGCGTGGTGACCACCGGCGGTGCGGCCCGGCTCGCGGCCGGAGGTGACCTGTTGATGGGCCTGTGCATGGTCGCCATGGCCCTGCCGGCGACGGTCGCCTGGTACGCGGGCTACGGCATGTGGTGGTCGGGAGCGTTCGCCCTCCTCTCTCTCGTGGGCGTGGCGATGGCGGTCAAGCACACGCGCGAGGGCGGATGGAAGCACGGCCGTCACTGGGTGCATCTCATCGTCGGCAGCGCCGGCATGGTGATCATGACGCTCGCGATGACGAGTACGTCGTCCGGCCCGGTGCTCGCCCTGGGGCATTCCTCCATGGCGCACATGCCGGGCATGGAGAACACGGCGAGCACCGCAAGCACCGCAAGCACGGCGCACAGCCACGAGATGGCCGGCATGGAATCCACGGAGGGGATGGACTCCGCGCACGGAATGGACATGCACGGTGTGACGCAGGCCGCGGCCGACACCGGCGCTTCCGCCGGGTCCGCCTCCGTGTGGCGGCTCCTGATCGTGGCGCTCGCCGTGTACTTCGTACTGTCGATCGGGGCGTCCGTGTGGGCCAGGGCCCGGCGCACACGCAAGGGCGGCCGGGGCACTGGGGCTCGGTTCAGTTGGGGTCGTTGGCTGCTCGCCATGCCGGACACGGTGTTCGTCTTCCTGGCATCCCTGACGACCTCGGTGTGGGACAGGGCCCGTACAGAACAGCGGGCAGGCCATGGGCGGCGCCGCAAACTCGGAGCCGCGCCGGATGCGGCGCTGGCGGCCCACATCGGCATGGGCGGGACCATGTCCGCGATGCTGCTGATGATGGCCGTGTGAGGCCGGCCGGCACGGGACGGCCCGGCCACGTGGCCGCCGTCCGCCAGACGATGCTCGACGGGCTCACGCCCGCGCGGCAGAAGGCCCTCGGCGAGGCCGTGCGGATCACTGGCGCCTGAGCGGTTGCGCTCGGTGATGACGCGCAGCGGCAGCAGCGGGGCCTTGACGCCGCCCCGCTCGTCACCGCCGGTGGGCTGCTCAGAACCCTTCCGGGCATGGTTGAGGAACAGAAGTCGGCCGCTGCGGCCAGGGCGGAAGTATTGGAGGCCGGCGAGGCATCAAGCCTTCCGGGCGTGCGGGTGTCGAGCGGGAAGCGATTCGGTGTGTGATCCGGCGTGTTCGGCTTGTCGGGGCCTTGTTGGGGCCTGTTTCCGGATGGCGGTCGGCCGGCTCAGGAGCGCACGAGGCGGGCGATGGCGTTGGACGCCTCCTTGAGCTTCAGTTCCTTCTCTTCGCCGCCCTGTTCCACGGCGTCGCTCACGCACGTGGCCATGTGCTCGTCGAGCATCTGGAGCGCGAAGGACTGGAGGGCCCGGGTGGTCGCCGACACCTGGGTGAGGATGTCGATGCAGTAGGTGTCCTCCTCGACCAGCCGTTGCAGACCGCGTACCTGGCCCTCGATGCGGCGCAAGCGCAGGAGTACGTCGTCTTTGTGCTTCTTCTGGCCGGCCATGGTTCGGTGTCCCCTCGTCCTTTGAAGATTGTTGGGAGCCATCCCCTCGGCAAGGATACCCCCACCCAGTACATACGGGGTGGGGGTATCCCAGGGCGGTGTCAGTGCGGTTTCAGCGCGGTGCACAGCCCGGTGTCCCGCACCGGGCGGGGTTCGCCGCGGACGCGCTCGGCTGCTGGAGTCGGGTGGCGGCCGCCTGGAGCAGGCTCACGGCGATGACGCGTACGACCGGGTTGGTCGCTGTGCGCCGGAGGAGGTTCAGTGTCTGGTGCATGGCCGGGTCCTCTCGCCCTTTCACGCGATGGGCTCCGTCGACGGGGGTCAGGCCGCGGCGCCGGTGGTGGCGCGCCGGTCCGGGACGGCCGGTGACGGTTGCGGAGTGTCGTCGCGGTTCTCCGCCAGTGCGCGGAAGCCGCGCAGCCGCAGGCTGTTGGCGACCACGAAGACCGAGGAGAAGGCCATCGCGAGACCCGCGAGCATGGGGTTGAGCATCCCGGCCGCGGCCAGGGGTATGGCGGCCACGTTGTAGGCGAAGGCCCAGAACAGGTTGCCCTTGATAGTGGTCAGGGTGCGGCGGGCGAGGCGGATGGCGTCCGCCGCGACCCGCAGGTCTCCCCGGACCAGCGTGAGGTCGCTGGCCTCGATGGCCACGTCGGTGCCGGTGCCCATGGCCAGGCCCAGGTCGGCCTGGGCCAGGGCGGCGGCGTCGTTGACCCCGTCGCCGACCATGGCGACCTTCTGGCCCTCGCTCTGCAGCCGGCGCACCGTGTCCGCCTTGTCGGCGGGCATCACCTCGGCGATCACGTCGTCGGCGCTGATGCCGACCTGGGCGGCGACCGTGCGGGCCGCCGTGGCGTTGTCACCGGTCAGCAGGATCGGGCGCAGTCCGAGGTCGCGGAACTGGCGGATCGCCGTGGCGCTGGTGGGCTTGATGGTGTCGGAGACCACCAGGACGCCGCGGGCCTCGCCGTCCCAGGCCACCGCCACCGCGGTGCGGCCTTCGCGTTCCGCGTCGGTCATCACCCTTTCCAGGTCCTCGGGGAGGGGGATGGCCCACTCGTTCAGCAGCCGGGGCCGGCCCACGATGATCGCGTGGCCTTCCACGACGCCCTGGACGCCCAGGCCCTCGATGTTGGCGAAGTCGGCGACATCGGGCAGGTCCTCGCCGGTGTCCCGTACCGCGCCGATGGCGATGGCCTGTGCGATCGGGTGCTCGGAGGCGGCCTCGACCGCGCCGGCCAGCCGCAGCAGTTCGAGCCGGTCACCTCCGGCGACGGGGGCGGCCAGGGCCAGGCCCATCTTGCCGGTGGTCACCGTGCCGGTCTTGTCCAGCACGATGGTGTCGATCCGCCGGGTGGACTCCAGTACCTGGGGGCCCTTGATCAGGATGCCGAGCTGCGCTCCGCGACCGGTGCCGACCATGAGGGCGGTCGGGGTGGCAAGCCCCAGGGCGCAGGGGCAGGCGACGATCAGCACGGCCACCGCGGCGGTGAACGCCTCGGCCCAGTTGCCGTTCGCGCCCAGCCAGAACCCGAGGGTGCCCAGGGCGAGAGCGATCACGATCGGTACGAAGATCCCGGAGATCTGGTCCGCGAGGCGCTGGACCTGGGCCTTGCCGTTCTGGGCGTCCTCGACCAGCCGGGCCATCTGGGCGAGCTGGGTGTCGGAGCCGACCCGGGTGGCCCGCACCAGCAGGCGGCCGCCGGCGTTGACGGTCGCGCCGATGACCTCGTCACCGGGGGCGACCTCCACGGGGACGGACTCGCCGGTGAGCATGCTCGCGTCGACGGCCGAGGTGCCGTCGGTGATGACGCCGTCGGTGGCGATCTTCTCGCCGGGGCGCACCACGAAGACGTCGCCCACGGCGAGCCGGCTGGTCGGGATGCGCTCCTCGCGGCCGCCGCGCAGTACGACGACGTCCTTGGCGCCCATTTCCAGCAGGGCCTTGAGCGCGGCACCCGCCTGGCGCTTGGAGCGGGCCTCGAAGTAGCGCCCCGCCAGGATGAAGGTGGTGACGCCCGCGGCGGCTTCCAGGTAGATGTTCCCGGCCCCGTCCGAGCGGGAGATGGTCAGCTCGAAGGGGTGGGTCATCCCCGGCGTGCCGGCGGTGCCGAGGAAGAGGGCGTACAGGGACCAGAAGAACGCCGCCAGTGTGCCCACCGAGATCAGCGTGTCCATGGTGGCCGCGCCGTGCCGCAGGTTGGTCCAGGCGGCCTTGTGGAACGGCCAGGCGCCCCACACCACGACCGGGGCGGCCAGCGTCAGCGACGCCCACTGCCAGTACTCGAACTGTGCGGCGGGCACCATCGCCATGATGATGACGGGGACGGACAGCAGCGCGGAGATCAGCAGCCGGTCCCGCAGCGAACGCGTGTGGTCCACCTCGGCCGGAGCGGGGGCGTCGGTCCCGGCGCCCTCGTCACGCGGCGGCGCGGGCAGTTGCGCGGTGTACCCGACCTTCTCGACCTCCGCCACCAGGTCGCCCGGCACGTAGGAGCCGGGGTAGTGGACCTTCGCCTTCTCCGTGGCGTAGTTGACGGTGGCGGTGACGCCCTCCAGCTTGTTCAGCCGCTTCTCGATGCGGGCCGCGCACGAGGCGCAGGTCATCCCGCCGATGGCGAGCTCGACGACGTCGAGCTCCCCGTCACTGGCGGCCTTGAGATCATTCCCGGTGCCGCTCACGATGCCTCCCATCCGGTGATGACCGCGTTCGGAACCGAGATGCCCATGTCCATGTCGTGGTCGATGGGCATCTCGTCGCCTCCCGAGTCGCCGTCCCCGATCGGCCCCGCGAGCCGGCCGATCCCGAACGCTCCCAGGAACGCGACGGCGAGCGCCGCCGCGTAGAGCCCCAGCTTGGCGGCCGTACTCACTTGTCCTCCCGTGCGGTGAGCTCGTAACCGGCCTCGTCGACGGCCGCCGAGACCACGGCGTAGTCCAGGCGCTGTTCGCTGGTCACGGTCACCCGGCCCGTGGCGAGGTCCACCTCGACCTCCTTCACGCCGTCGATGCCGCCGACCTCGGAACTGACCGAACCGACGCAGTGGCCGCAGGTCATGCCCTTCACGGTGTAGACGTCCTGAAGCATGGCCGTTCTCCCTTGATCTCGTGATGCGCTGACTGATGGATGTGGGGCCGCTGTGAGCGGTCCACCCAGAACAATATATACCCCTAGGGGGTATGGAGCCGACATGGGTGCACCGATGTGAGCCGCCTCTCACCCGACCCCCTCGACACACGTGACCGCTCCGGCGCACAGCAGCCCTTACCCATACCCCCCATCGGTATGTTACGTTGCCCAGGATACCCATGGGGGGTGTCTGAAGCGAAGCGCTCGCCGCCGCTTCCGACGCCCGGAACCGAAGGGAAACCGGAAACCCGTGACCAACCTGGCAACCATCTCCGACGCTCACGTCCGCTCCGACCAGCGCCACTTGGTCGACGACGAGCTGTGGGACCGCCTCGTGAACCGCGTCGTCCAGGACGAGGCGATGGAACGGCCGCTCGCCGAGCGGATCGTCAACGAGACGTTGCGATTCCTGCGGCTCGCCGCCGAGCACCCCGCCGGGGGCTTCTCTCCGTCACCGCTGGTCGACATCGGCTGGCACACGTTCATCCTCTACACCCGGGAGTACGCGGCCTTCTGCGACCGGATCGCCGCACGCTTCATCCACCACTCCCCCAAGGACGGCGCAGCCACGGCCGGGGCCTCCGGGAGCATCGCCGACACCGCTCAGGCGCTTCGCAGCCTGGACGGCGCCATCGACGAGGACCTGTGGGCCGGCGCGGCGGACCTGTCCGCCAACTGCAACAGCGGCGACGGCAAGTGCTGCAGTTCCCCGGACGGCGACTCGACGACGACCGGGAACTGACGGAAACAGACGTACCGACCGGCTTCGCCGCGTCAGGCCGCGAAGCCGGTCCCCACTCGACGAAACCCGGGATGGCGATCATGGACCACACCGCACATCACAACACCGCTCACGACCATGCCGCGCACCGGGCGGCCGGCGGTCGTGGTGAACACATGCACGGCGGCGCGTCCTGGGAGACCGCGGCGAAAGCGACGCTGCACTGCCTGACCGGGTGCGCGATCGGCGAGATCCTCGGAATGGTCATCGGCACCGCCTTGCTGTGGGGCAACGTGCCCACCATGGTCCTGGCGATCGCCCTCGCGTTCGTCTTCGGTTACTCCTTCACCCTGTTCGCGGTCCGCCGGGCGGGCCTGGACTTCAGGACCGCCATCAAAGTGGCGCTGGCCGCGGACACCGTCTCGATCGCGGTGATGGAGCTCGTCGACAACGGCATCATCGCCCTGGTCCCCAACGCGATGGACGCCCACCTGTCCGACACCCTGTTCTGGACGTCGCTGCTGGGCGGGTTCGTCATCGCCTTCCTGCTCACCACCCCGGTCAACAAGTGGATGATCGGCCGCGGCAAGGGCCACGCCGTCGTCCACGCCTACCACTGACCACCTTCCTCGTGGGCGACCTGCCCAGGAGTCAGCAGCCAGGGAACGTTCAGCAGGAGGCTTCCGCCTGGCGGCATTCCGGCGACCTCGTGTCGTACGTTCCGTACTACGCGGCCGACTGACATGCTGCCCGGCGTGGTAACCCTGTGACGGCGAGCACCGGGAAGGGGACCGCATGCAGACATCGGACTGGCAACCGGTCCTGGCCCTCCTCGTGCTGGTCGTCGCAGCCGTCGTCCTGCTCCATGCCCTGGCCATCGCGGTGAGGGCGGTCCGCGAGCCACTGCACACCGGACCGTTCAGCGGAGGGCTCGAACCGCAGGAGCATCCCCTCTCACGGTTCCACGTCCGCTGGTATCCCGTCACGATGGTCTTCCTCGCCTTCGACATGGAGATGCTGTTCATGTATCCGTGGACGAAGGTCGTCTCGGCCGTCGGCACGAGTGCGGTCGTCGAGATGTTCCTCTTCCTGGGCATCCTGCTGGCGGGCGTCGGATACGCCTGGCGGGAGGGGGCCTTCCGGTGGAACTGAGGCGTCGGCTCACGCGAACGGCCATGGCCCGGCCGGGGGTTCTGCTGGCGGTGTGTCCCGGTGCCACGCGAGAACGGCTCGCCGTCGAGGCGGAGTTGGCGCAGCGCGGGTGGCGTTGCGTGGCCGTTCCCGCGGAGGCGGATCTGCTGGTGATCGTGGGCGATCGCGACGCCGAGGAGAGTGACTGGGTCGCGAATCTGTGGCGGGCCATGCCGGCCCCCAAGTCCCGGGTACTGCTCACCAACACCGACCAGGTCACCGAGACCCTCGATCGAGGGCTCGCCGAACTCCGGCGCGGAGAACCGGCGCGTACGGTCGGCGCCCCGGACGGTGGTCAGCGAAGGAGGGACGGGTCCGCCGGAGGACCGGACCAGAGCGGGCACACAGATCATCACGATGCGCACGGTGGACACGAGTCGCACGACGGGCACGACGGGCACGACGGGCACGACGGGCACGCCGGGCACGCCGGGCACCAGATGGACGGCGGTCATCACGGTCACGCCGGACACGACATGGGCGGCGTCGTGGACGGGTTGCCCATGGCCGATCGCGCCGATGACAGGGACGGGCTGAGGCTCGACCGGTTGCACGTACCGCTCGGCCCCTGCCTCCCCGCCTGGCCCGCCGGACTGATCCTGCGACTGACCCTCCAGGGCGACGTCGTCCAGCAGGCCGGCGTCGAGCCGCTGGTCCCCGCCTCCCCGCGTCCGCCCTTCTGGAACGAGCCGTGGCTCCGCGCCGTCGCGGGCGAGCGCGTGACACGCGGCGATGCGGCACGACGGTTGTGTGCGGCGCATCTGGACAGCCTGGGCCGGTTCTTCGCCGTGGCGGGGTGGGCCGACATGGCCGACCGCGCCCGGCACGTACGGGACCGCGCGCTGGCCGGAGCGGACACCGCCGAACTCTCCACTCTCGTACGTCCCTTGATCCGCAGGGCCGAGCGGTCCCGCACCCTGCGGTGGCTGACCGCCGGGCTGGGTCCGCTGCCCGCCGAGCACGCGCGGCATCTCGGGGTCACCGGCCCGGCCCTGGGCGCCGACGGGGACGCGTACAGCCGGATGCTCGTGTGGCTGGACGCGGTCGGGCGGAGTGCGGCCGCCTGTGACGGCGGCGGCCTTCTGGACGGGGCGGAAGCCGTCGGGCCTCGCGGGGAGCTCGACGGACCGGTGCCTCCGTCGCGGGCGTTGCTGGATGCCCTGCCCGGCCTGCTGGAGGGCGCCGAGTTCGCGTGTGCGCGGATCATCGTCGCGAGCCTGGACCCGGACCTCGACGAGCTCGCGCACGTTCCGGCGGCAGGGGCGGCCCATGACTGAACGCACCCCTCTGTGGGCCGTCCTCGTTCTGCCCGCTCTCCTGGTGGCGGTGGCCGTGGTCGTGGCCGGCCTCGACGCCGTGCTCTCGGCCGGCGTGCGCAACGGACGACCGGCATCCGTGCGTGAGCTGGCCGTCCGCGCGACGGGGCCCGGCCGTGAGGTACTGCGGCACCTCGTGCAACAGCCGCGGCGGACACGTGCGTCCGACGTACCGTTGGCCCGGATCGGAGCGGCTCTCCTTCCTGTCGCCGCCGTCCTGGCCGCCGTAGTGCTGCCGCTCGGGTTCCGGTCGGTGTCCGATCTGCCGGACGGAATCGTCTGGTTCAACGCGATGGAGGCGCTGGCCTGGGCGGCGGTGTGGCTGGCGGGCTGGGGCCCGAACTCGACGCTGTCGCTCATCGGCGGGTACCGGTTCCTGGCACAGGGGCTGGCGTACGAGCTGCCGCACATGCTCGCGATCACGACGGCCGCGCTGGGGGCGGAGTCGCTGCGCGTGGGCGAAGTCGTCGACGCCCAGGCCGGGTTGTGGTTCGCGGTGTGGATGCCTGCGGCCTTCGGGATCTATCTGCTCAGCGCGATGGCGATGGCGTTCTGGGGTCCGTTCGATCAACCAGTCGGACACGACGCCGCCGGTGGCGCGGCCTCCGAACTGTCCGGTGCGGACCGGGTGCTGTTCCTCGGCGGCCGGTGGCTGCTGCTGGTCGTGGCGGCGGCGTTCAGCGTGCCGCTGTTCCTGGGCGGCGGACACGGCCCGTTGCTGCCCGGCTGGGCGTGGACCGTACTCAAGACAGCGGCCGTCCTGGCCTTCCTGCTCTGGGCCCGGCGCCGGGTGCCGACCCTGCGCATGGACCGCTATCTGGAGCTGGCCTGGGTCGTGCTGACCCCGCTGGCCATCGCACAGGCCCTGGTCGTGGCCGTCGTAGTACTGAACCGGTGAATCCGATGACGGGAGCGAGGTGTCGTACGTAAATGGATGTCGCGGTGTTCTGGGTGCTGGCCGTCCTCGCGGTCGTCAGCGGCGTGATGGTGTTCCGCTTCGACTCCATGGCCCGGGCCACGTTCTCGCTGCTCACCTCGCTGCTGTGCGTGGGCGGCCTCGTGGGGCTGGACTACCTGGGCATCGTCATCGTGCTGATGATGACGATCGAGATGGCCATCATGGCCGTCTTCATGGTGATGTACATGATGAACCCGGCCGGGCTCATGCCGATGACGATGATGCACAACAAGAAGGGCGCGGCCGTCGTCTGCGGCCTCGTCTTCGTGCTCCTGGCCGCCGGGATCCTGTTCGCGCCCTGGCCCGCGCGTAAGGGCAAGGCGCCCGCCGACCCGACCATGGACCTCGGCATGTCCCTCATGGGCCCGCAGATGCTCACCATGATGACGCTGGGCATGGCGCTGTTCGCGACGATCCTTGCCACCGTCGTACTGGCGACCCGTCGGGGACGGTACGACCGGCTCGGCGACGATCTGCGGGCGCGGCGCGCGGACGATCCGGTACGAGGCGGTGTCGGCCGGTGAGTCTGGAGCTGTTCCTGCTGCTGGCCGCCGCGCTGTTCTGCGTCGGGCTGTTCGGGGCGCTCACCCAGCAGTCGATCGTGATGCTGATGATGGGCCTCGAACTGATGCTGGGCGGGGTGATCCTCGCCGCAGCGGCCGTCTGGCACTACATCGCGCCGGCTGCTGCTGACGGGCAGGTGCTGATCGTCCTCGCGGTCACGGCGATGGCGCTGGAGATGGCGGTCGGGTTCGCCGTGGTCACCGCACTGTTCCGGTCGCGGGAGGTCGACATGACCGACATGGCGGCGGAGTTGAAGGAGTGAGCGCCCTGTTGTGGGTGCTGGTCACCCTGCCGCTCGGCGTCGGAGCGCTGCTTCTGGTGGCGGGTCGGCGGGCGGATCGTATGGCGGCGGGCATCGCGCTCGCGGTGACGGCCGCAGCGCTGGGACTCGCCGTCGCCGCCGCCTTCCGCCATCCCTCCGTGTCGGCGCCCTTCCTCGACGGTCTGCCCGTGGAGTTGGCGGTGGACGGTCTGTCGGGCGTGCTGGTCGTCACGGTCACCGGGGTCACCCTGGCCGTACTCCTGTTCAGCGCCGCCGAGTTCGGCGCGGACGAGGCGCGGGCGCGTTTCTTCGGGCTGATGCTGCTGTTCGCCGGGAGCATGCTGGCCACGGTGACCGCCGCGACCCTCCCGGTCCTGCTCATGGGCTGGGAGGTCATGGGCGCCACGTCATGGGCGCTGATCGGCTACTGGTGGCGCGATCCGGAGCGTACGAGCGCTGCCGACACCGCGTTCCTCACGACCCGCACCGCCGACCTCGGTCTGTACATGGCAGCAGGTGCCGCCCTCGCGAGCGGCCGGGACACGACACTCTCGCTCGACGGGCTGGCGCGCGCCGACGACCCGTGGCTGTCCTTCGTCACCGCCGGCATCATCGCCGCCGCCCTGGGCAAGTCCGCCCAACTCCCCTTCAGCTTCTGGCTGTCGAAGGCCATGCAGGGGCCGAGCCCGGTCTCCGCGCTGCTGCACTCGGCCACGATGGTCATCGCCGGGGCATATCTGCTGCTGCGGACCGGCCCGCTGCTGGACGCGTCCGGCTGGGGCGACGACCTGGTCGCGTGGACGGGCGCCGCCACCGCGCTCTGCCTCGGACTGGTCGCGGTCGCGCAGACCGACCTCAAGCAACTGCTCGCCGCGTCGAGTTGTGCGCAGATCGGCTTCATGGTGCTCGCGGCGGGAGTCGGGTCCACGGCCGGCGGCACGCTGCAGCTCATCGCCCACGCGGCGGCCAAGAGCCTGCTCTTCCTCGCCGCGGGCGCCTGGCTGACCGCCCTGGGCACCCAGCGGCTGCCCGAACTGCTCGGCGCCGCGCGTCACCACCGTACGGTCGGTGTGGCCTTCACCGTGGCCGCGTTCTCCCTGGCAGGCCTGCCGCCGCTGTCGCTGTGGGCCGCCAAGGACGTCCTGCTCGCGGACGCCTTGGAGAGCAATCCGTGGCTGTACGCCGCCGGGCTGGCCGCCGCTCTGCTGTCGGCGGTCTACAGCGCCAAAGCTCTGTGGTTCGTCTGGCGGCCCGCCGTGCCACGGCCCGACGCCCGCCGTGTCCCGGGCGATGCGGTGGCCCCCCTGGTCCTGCTGGCACTGGCGTGCGTCGCGCTGACTCCGCTGGCCTTCCCTCCGCTGCGCGACAGTGTCGGGCGGGTTCTCGCGTACGACGGCCAATCCTCGCCACACGTCTGGGAGTTCGTCCTCTCGGGGGGCCTTGCCCTGCTGGCGAGCGCGGTGACGTGGGCCTGGGGGACGCGTCCGCTGCCCCTGCCCGGGCGGGCGAAGGCGGGCTTCGCGGACTGGCTGTTCCTCGAACGTGCCGCCCATGCCCTGCTGGTGGCCCCCGTGATGCGGCTCGCCCGTGCCGCCGCCACGTTCGACGACCAGGTCCTGGACCGGGCTGTCGACGGTTCGGCCACGGTCACCCTGCGGATCGCCCGCTGGACGGACGGCGTCGTGGAGCGTGCCTTCGACGGCACGGTGACCGCCGTGGCCGCCGGGACCCGCGCGCTCGGAAGCCTGGCCCGCCGCCCGCAGACCGGGCAGCTGCACCAGTACCTCGCCCAGGCCGTCGCCGCCTTCACCGTCCTCGCCGTCGTGCTCGTCCTCGTGAGGTGACCCCTTGCTGACCGCCCTCGTCTTCGCGCCCACGGCCGTCGCTCTGCTGCTGTTCGCCCTCCCCCGCCGTACGGCACCGGCGGTGTTCCGCGCCGTGTGGGTGGCCGTGTCCGCCGTCGAACTCGCTCTGGTCATCGCGATGTGGGCCGGGTACGAAACCGACGGCGGCATGCAGTACGAGGAACACGCCCGCTGGATCCCCAGTGCGGGCGTCGGCTACCACATCGGCGTGGACGGACTGTCGCTGCCGTTGCTCGCCCTCACCTGCCTGCTGTTCCTCGCCTGCGCGCTGTACTCCCTGCGCGAGAACCGCCGCATCCGCGAGTTCGCCGCGCTGTTCCTCTTCCTGGAGACCACCTGCCTGGGCCTGTTCGCGGCCCTCGACCTGATCCTGTTCTTCGTCTTCTTCGACCTGTCCATCGTGGCGATGTACTTCGTCATCGCCGGCTGGGGCCACCGGCAGGCAGCCCGCGCCGCCCTGAAGTTCTTCCTCTACACCTTCATCGGCTCACTCGCCCTGCTGCTCGGCTTCATCGGCCTGTACCTCGCCGCGACCCCGCACACCTTCGACATGGTCGAGCTGACGCGGCAGAACCCGCTCGCCGGACGCTCCGTCTACGGCGCGCTCGTGCTGCTCGCCGTGGTGGTCGGCCTGGCGGTGAAGACCCCGACGGTGCCGTTCCACACGTGGCTGCCGCCGGCCCACGTCGAGGCGCCCGCCGCCGGTTCGGCCATCCTCGCCGGTGTACTGCTGAAGATGGGCACGTACGGGTTCGTCCGCATCGCCATGCCGATGCTGCCGGAGGCATGGCGCCGTTACGCCCTCGTCCTGGTCGTCGTCGGCGTCGTCTCCGTCCTCCACGGCGCCCTGGTCGCCCTCGCGCAGACCGACTTCAAACGGATGATCGCCTACACGTCCGTGAACCACATGGGCTACGTCGTGCTGGCGGTCGGTGCCGCCGCGGCGACGGCCGACAGTTCCGAACAGGCCCGCTCGCTGGCCGTCACCGGTGCGGTCACGCAGATGGTCAGCCACGGGCTGCTCACCGGCGCGCTGTTCCTGCTCGCCGGCGTCCTGTACGAGCGCGGGCGGACGTACGACATGGGCGCCTACTCCGGACTCGCCGCCACGGCCCCGGCCTTCGCCGCCCTGACGGGCGTGGCGGCCTTCGCCTCGCTCGGCCTGCCCGGCTTCTCCGGGTTCATCGCCGAGTTCCAGATCTTCACCGGAAGCCTCGGACCGCGGCCTGTGGCCACGGCGCTCTCGGTGACCGGCATCCTCCTCACGGCCGGGCTCTTCCTGCGCGCGCTCCGGCAGGTGTTCACGGGCCCGCTGCGCCTGCCCGACGCCCCGGGCACGCCCCGCGCGTTCCCCGACCTCCGCGCGCACGAGAGCCTCGCCGTCGTACCGCTCCTCGTCCTGGCCGTGGTCCTCGGCGTGGCACCACGCTTCCTGCTCGACGTCATCGAGCCGGCCTCCCGCTCCGTCCTGGAGCTGCTGGCCCGATGACCGAGATGAACGAGAACCCCCTCGACCTGCTGCCCGAGGTGCTGCTGGCCGCCTCGGCGGTCCTGGGCCTGCTGCTCGGCTCCTGGCTGCCACGCGCCCGGCAGTGGGCGGTGGGCCTGCTGGCCGTCCTCGCCTGCGTGGCAGGGATCGTCGCCGCGTCGGTGGCCGCCACCGAGCCCGCCATCACAGCATTCGGCGACGCCTTCGCCATCGACCCGATCACGAGCACATCCCGGATCGTGGTCCTGGGCGGCACACTCCTCGTCCTCGCCCTCACCTTCGGCCCCCTGCGCGGGGACCCCCGGGAGAGCGAGTTCTACGTCCTGCTGCAACTGGCCGCCCTCGGCGCCCTGATGATGGCCGGAGCACAGGACCTGCTCCTGCTCGCCGCCGCATACCTGCTGGCCAGCATCCCCGCCTACACCCTCGCCGGATTCCGCAAGGACGGCCCCGGCACCGAGGCCGCCCTGAAGTACTACGTGATCGGCGCCCTGCTCGGCGTACTCCTGCTGACCGGCATCACCATCCTGTTCGCGGCCGGGCGAGCCACCGGCTACCCGGTGCTCGGGGACGCCTTCCGCGACGCTCCCAAGGCGCTGCTGGCCACCGGGGCGACCGGGCTCCTGGCGGGCGTGCTGTTCAAGGCCGGCGGCGTGCCGGCGCACTTCTGGGTTCCCGACGCCGTGCAGGGCAGCAGCCCACCGGTGGCGGCCCTCCTCACGACGGTTCCGAAGATCGGGGCACTCGCCGCACTGTTCCGGCTCGGCGAGGCGGTCTTCGCGGACAGCACGCTGCCATGGCCCGCACTCATCTCCGTCCTCGCAGCCGCGTCGATGACGCTCGGCAATCTCGGCGCGTTCTTCCAGCAGGACGTCAAGCGGCTGCTCGCGTACTCGACGATCAGCCAAGTGGGATACCTGCTCATGCCGGTGGCCGTCGCCGGACGCTCGGACCTCGCCCAGCAGGCACTGCTGTACTACCTCGCGGCGTACACGGTCACCAACCTCGGCGCGTTCGCCGTCGTCTGCGCCCTCCCCCGGGCGCAGACACTGGACTCCTATCGCGGACTGGCCAAGGAGCGTCCACTGCTCGCCGCGAGCCTGGTCATCTGCCTCCTGGGCCTCGTCGGTACGCCGCCCACCGCCGTCTTCCTCGGCAAACTCGAAGCGTTCAGCGCCGCCTTCGACGGCGGCTACGCCTGGCTCGCGGCCCTGGCCGCCGCGAACACCGTGGCCTCGCTCTTCTACTACCTGCGCTGGATCGTGCCCGCGGTCTCCGGTAGCGGCGCACCCTTGCCGGTCGACGGGGACGGGGACCGGACGGCACGCGTCGTCGCGTACGCCGCCACGGCTGTCTCAATCGGACTCGGCCTGGCGGGTGGACCCGTCTTGGACGCTCTTGCGCCTTGACGGGGTGATCACCCGTCGGCCGTTTCCAGGAAGTCGAGTGGGGTGGGCCCCGTCTGCCCGTCTGCCTAGGGAACGAACTCCGGCCCGTCGCTTTCGGATCCGGGCGCCTGGCGCCTTGTGCTGTGCGCTCTCCGCCGGAGTCGCCTTGTGAGTGATCGGCAGATGTGACGCCGCCAGCGGCCGACGGCATCCAACGCGGCCTCGCCGGATGAAGATCCACGGAGACATTCCGCCGGTCTCCGACAGGCACTCGCGCCCGTCGTGGTGCGTGAGACATTCGAGCACCTGCGGGTCGCGGTCGACGACGCTCGCGGTGATCTCCCGGAGCAGATCCGGTCGATCTGCGAGCTCCTGAGCCTCTGGAGAGGGCGAGGTGAGCTGCACAGCGGTGTCATCCACTGCTTGGGCAGCAGCTCTCTGTTGATCCGGGGTGGCCCGTCGGAAGAAGTGCGCGACCTTCAGGCGCATCGTCTCGGCGCCCGACGTGGTGATGCGCCCCAGCAGAACCTACCGGGCACCACTGCCACTCCGAGGGGACAATCGGCATACACAGACTCCAACACCGCCACGCGATCGATCGAGCGCCACCGGCCCCTGACCAGGCTGAAAACTGGGCATTTTGGTCTCGGTCGAGGTGATTGGGTGAAACCTTGGTGACCAGTGATCAGGTTCACCGTTCCCTTCACTCCTCTACCGCGGGTTCGGCGGTCCAGGTGATGCGGGGTGGTACGACCCGTGCGCACAAGGGCCCGCCTCGTGCGTCAGTCAGTCCGAGGCTGCCTACCAGCAGGCCGGTGGACGTAGCTGCGTCGAGTACGTCGGTGGGCACGGCGTCGAGCATCAGCTTGGCGCGGCGGAACATCGTGAAGGTGCCGGAGTCGTCGACGCTGCCCCAGGAAAGGTAGATGAACCGGCCTCCAGGACGGCCCTGCACGTAGGGGCCCTTCACGTCGGTGCCGTCCGGTGAGGCCACCGTGGTGCACTCCAGGGTCCAGGTCGCCGTGGCGACGTCGCCGGGCTTGGGGTCGAGGAGTTCAGCCGGACGGTCGCGGCGTTGCACAGCGACGTGGATGTTGCGGTACGCCGAGACGTCGTCGCCGGCGAACGCTCCGGGTGGGCAGGTCAGGCCGGGAAGGTCGACAGCGTCGATGCGGATGCGCATGTCGGCCATCATCCGTGCCGGGTGCTGTTTGCGTTACCGCCACCACCCCGATCCGCCTCACCGGCCGAGCGCTTTGCGAAAATCCACTGCCGGTGGGCTCTCAGCCTGCTTCGCTCCCGAGTGGCACCGCCGGGAGGTCGAACGATGTATGAATCACCCCCCCTTTTTGCCGGTACGTCGGGTCAGGGATGTGGCACCTTGCGGGAGGCCCTCGGCCGCGTGCTGGGGACGGCTCGCGCCTGGGCTTCTACTTTCGGCAGTGTTCAGCGGTGCTCTGTCTTCGTAGGGTCGCGAACGTGAGGCAACTGATCAGGACGGGCATTCTCGGGTCGGAAGCGCCACTGCTCGTGGTCGCGGCATGCACCGTGACGCTGAGCCTGGCGAGCCTTTGGTGGACCGCAGCAACGGTCCTCCTGGCTTGCGCTGCAGGTCGGCAGCCGGGGCTTGCCCGTACGGCGGCTGTCGTGCTGTCGGCCGTGGTGGCAGTGGGAGTGGTGGCGGTGGCCGTGGTCCCGTCATGGATCACGCTCGGCGATCGGTTCGTGTCAGTGCTGGTCGGTACGGCCGTACTGCCGTGGTTCGCCGGCCGGTTCTGGCGTCAGTACCGTGCGCTGGTGCGGGCCGGATGGGAACGGGCCGAGCACCTGGAACGCGAGCAGCAGCTGGTCGCCGAGCAGGCCCGCCTGCGCGAACGCGCCCGCATCGCCCAGGACATGCACGATCTGCTCGGGCACGACCTCAGTCTGATCGCCCTGTCGGCGGGCGCCATGAAGCTCGCGCCCGGCCTTCCCGACGAACAACGGGAAGCCGCCGGGGACATCCGCGCTCGTGCCGCCACCGCGGTGGACCGCCTCGGCGAGATCATCGGCATCCTGCGGGGAAACGACGCGGTCACGTCTGCGGCCCGCGTGGAGGATCTGGTCGAGGGCGCGTCCGCGGCCGGACTTCCCGTCACACTGGCCACCGAGGGCGAGCCGGGCGAGCTGTCCCCGGCGGCCGAGCGTGCTGTGCACCGGGTCGTGCAGGAATCGCTGACCAATGCGGCCAAGCACGCGCCCGGCGCGGCGGTGGCGGTACGGATCCGGCACACCGCGGACGAGACCGAGGTACGAGCGGAGAACGGGCCGGCGCCCACGATGAGCGGCGCCGCGCAGGGCGGTGGGCGTGGGCTTGTCGGTCTGGACGAGCGGGTTCGGCTGGCCGGTGGCTCGATGGCGTACGGCCCACACGAAGGCGGCTTCGCGGTCGTTGCCCGCATTCCCCGTAGCCCCGGATCGGCCATGCCGCAGGCCGCCCCGGCAGCGCGAGACCGTCAAGAGGTGCCGCAGGAACACCGGCGCGAACGGCAGCGCCTGGGCCGCGTCGCGCGTGCCGCCGTCTGGGTGCCCTTGGCCGCCGTCATTCTGCTCGGCGCGGGGCTGCGGGCATGGGATCTGTTCCTGGTCCGTGCGTCAGTGCTGGCGCCCGATGCCTACGCCCGCATCCACGTGGGACAGGACCGCACGGAACTTGCCGCGGTTCTCCCCGACCGGCAGACGCCCCACCGCCCGGCGGACAACGGCTCGGCCTCCTCCGGCATGCGATGCGAGTATTACGCGATGACGGCGCACCCCTTCGACGACGACTCCGGCGATGCCTACCGTCTGTGTTTCCGTGCGAACGGGCTGGTCCTCAAGCAGGTGGTCTCCCAGTGATCCGGGTCCTGGTCGCCGACGACGAGCCCATGGTCCGCAAGGGCGTACGGGCCGTGCTGTCCACCGCACCCGACATCGACGTCGTCGCCGAGGCCGGCGACGGTCACCAGGCGGTGGCACTGTCCCAGCTCCACCGGCCCGATGTGGCTGTGCTGGACATCCGTATGCCGGGCGTGGACGGTCTGCGCGCCGCGGCGGAAATCCACCGGACCCTCCCCGCCACCGGCGTCGTGATGCTGACGACGTTCGGCGAGGACGAGTACATCCTGCGGTCGCTCGCCGATGGAGCCTCAGGCTTTCTGATCAAGTCAGGCGAGCCCGAGGAGTTGATCGCCGGGGTCCGTGCCGTGGCCGACGGCGCCGCCTACCTGTCACCCAAGGTCGCGGCCCGAGTGATCGCCCACCTCGCCACCGGAGGTGCCGGCGCGCAGGCCGAACGACGCGCCATTGCCTGCCGTCGGGTCGAGGCGCTCACCCCCCGGGAACGCCAGGTGCTGGCCTTCCTCGGCGCCGGGCTGACCAACGGCCAGATCGCCAGGCGCCTGCATGTGGTCGAGGGAACGGTCAAGGCGCACGTCAGCTCCATCCTCGCGCGCCTGGCCGTCGACAACCGGGCGGCCGCCGCCGTGGTCGCCCACGAGGCCGGGATCGTCCCGGCGCCCCGACCGGCCGAGTAGCACCGTCGCGGCTCGGGTGGCGGACGGTACGACGATGAGCAGGGTCGCTGTCACCACAGCGACCCCGAGTGCCGCGCCGGCCACCACGTCGTGCGGATAGTGGACGCCCGCCGCCACCCGTGCCGTCGCCACCACCACCGCCGACGGCAAGGTGACGACCGCCAGACGGGGGCGCGGCACGGCCAGGCCGACGGCGAGCCCGGCAGCCAGCGCGGCATGGTTGCTGGGGAAGGACCAGTCACCCGCGCCCGGGCACTCGGCGACAAGCTCGAACCCCCGCACGGCACGGCACGGTCGCTCCTCGTCCACCACCAACTTCAGCGCCTCACTGGCCGCATAGGCGACGACCGTGCCGACGACGGTCAGAACCACTCCGGCTAGCACACGGGCATCGCGGCGGCGCAGAGCCGTCCAACCCGCCCGGACAACGAGCAGACCGAGAACGACCAGCAGACCGTCGGCGGCGACCTCCAGGAACGGCCCAGCCCACGAGGGCGCGTCGGCCACCGCACCGTTCAGCTTCCGGAACACCGACACCGAGGCACCGTCGGTCACCCGCACAGATCCCGCTTCACCCAGCCCACCCGGATACAGCAGGGCGATAACCGCCGCGCCCGCGGCCAGTGCCGTCAGCGCGCCAGGAATTCGACGGACGACGTTGTAACGAGACTTCGTCTTCATGCGACCCGACGCTAGGAACGACCGCCCACGCACACCCGAGTCGAACGGCCCGGACCGGCCCCCGACGATCGTCGTGCTTGACACCGCCGGGAACCAGGGAGCCGGCCCACGAGGTGTGTACATCCGCAAGGCGATCGGCCTGCCGACTTCGGAATCGGGCGGCACTGCAAACTTGAGGGCCCAATAACGCAGGAAACCGCCGCCCCCACGCTAGTCGTGCCCAAAGCGTGCCCACCAACGACATCGGCACAACGAATCAACGCAGGTCAGCGCACACGTAACCACGGAAGCGCCGTAGCTTCCCAAGCTGAGAGTGCGAGTTCGATTCTCGTCACCCGCTCCAGAATTCGCCCCCAGGCCAGCGGCTGGGGGTTGTTTGTTGTCTCGTGCAGCGTGCCCTCCGTGGGACGGCCCACCGCAGATCTCCTGGGCGGCAGCCATGCGCTGCTGGA
Source organism: Streptomyces sp. GQFP (assembly GCF_021545335.1). Classification (GTDB taxonomy): domain Bacteria; phylum Actinomycetota; class Actinomycetes; order Streptomycetales; family Streptomycetaceae; genus Streptomyces. The sequence goes on from NZ_CP089312.1 coordinate 4,742,810, forward strand.
CCTCGCGTCAGCGCCGTACCGCCGTCGAGTCCTCCGCCACCGGAGCCGTCACGCTGCCGAGGAGCCGCAGGGCCGCCTCCGACGGTGAGTCGGGCTCGGCCGTGTAGGCGATGAGGCGTTGGCCGGAAGCGCCGGGGATGACGAGGTTCTCGAAGCTGAGGTCCATCGGGCCGACCATCGGATGACGTAGGTGCTTCACGCCGGACGTGCAGGTGCGTACCGGGTGCCGGGCCCAGCGGGATGCGAACTCGTCGCAGTTCATGGTGAGTTGGCCGATGAGTTCCGCGAGGGGACGATCGTGGGGGTGGCGGCCCGCGACCAGGCGCAGGGAGGCCACGCCGAGTTGGGCCTCCTCGTTCCAGTTGGTGAACAACTCCCGGTACTGCTCGTCCAGAAAGAGCATCCGGGTCAGGTTGGGGCGGGTTGCCGGAGTGTCGGGGCTCTCGGGCGGCAGATGTCCGGCGAGGAGAGCGTGCCCCATCCGGTTCCAGGCGAGGACGTCGTTGTGCCGGTCCAGGACGAGGGCCGGTACGTCGCTCATGGCCGTCAGTAGTTGCCGGGCCGAGGCGCTGGCATGCGCCACGCGGGGCGGAGTCGGCCGGGACGAGGCGCCGGCTGGTCGGGCGAGGTCCTTCAGATGGGCCTTCTCGTCGTCGGACAGGCGCAGGGTGCGGGCGATCGACTCCAGCACGCCGTCGGAGGCGTTGGGCACACGCCCCTGTTCGAGGCGGGTGTAGTGGGTGATGCTGACGCCCGCGAGCATCGACAGCTCCTCGCGGCGGAGGCCGGTGACGCGGCGGCGGTTCGGGGGCGGGGTGATGCCGACGTCCTCGGGACGGAGCGCGGCGCGGCGGGACTTGAGGAAGTCTCCCAACTCGGACCGGGCGTCCATCCATGCCTCCAGGTCGGTGGGGTGCGACAGGCCGTGGCCACTGGGCCACTGACTTCCCATGATGCCCGCCCGTCCCCGATGCCGGGGGCCGTGAGGGTGGTCCTGTGATGACTACCCGCCCGCCGACTGTGCGGGACACGGTTCTGGCTGGCCGTCCGGGCAACAGCGAGCCTCTTCTCCGTAGCCGTAGCAGGCGTAGCCGTAGCCGCGCGTGAGAAGAAAGGGACTCGACGTCATGTCTGTCACTGATGCGGAGGCGGCCGGTGCCGCGTCCGGCACCGCCGTCGGCCCAGCACCGACCGTGCTCACACCCCGGCTCCGGCTCGTCCTGGTGCTGCTGCTCGCCTCCCAGTTCATGCTGGCCGTGGACTTCTCCATCCTGAACGTGGCGCTGCCGGTGATCGGTGAGGGCCTGGGCTTCTCGCTCGGGCACCTGCAGTGGATCGCCACCTCGTTCGCTCTGTGCGCCGCAGGCTTCACCCTGCTCTTCGGCCGGGTCGCGGACCTGTTCGGCCGTCGCCGACTGTTTCTCGGCGGCCTCGTCCTCCTTGGTGCGGCCTCGCTCGTGGGCGGCCTGGCGCAGAGCCCGGAGGTACTGATCGCGGCCCGCGTCTGCCAGGGTCTGGCCACCGCCGCCGTCACCCCGGCCGGGTTGTCGCTCCTGACGACCTCGTTCCCGGAGGGTCCGCTGCGCGAGAAGGCGCTCGGCCTCAACGGGGCGTTGATGTCCGCCGGGTTCACCACCGGAGCCGTCCTCGGCGGCCTGCTGACCGACCTGCTGTCGTGGCGCTGGGCGTTCTTCATCAACGTGCCCGTCGCCCTCGCCGTGCTGGTCATCGCCCCGACGGTCATCAAGGAGTCCCGGCCCGACGAACGTCCGAAGCTCGATCTGCCCGGCGCCATCAGCGTCACGATCGGCCTGCTGGCCATCGTCTTCGGCCTCACCCGGGCCGGTGAGAAGGGCTGGGGCTCGGCGGACGCGCTGCTGCCGCTGGCGGCGGGCGTGGCATTGCTGCTCGTGTTCTACGCCGTCGAGCGCAGGGTGTCCGCGCCGCTGGTCCCGCTCAGCGTGCTCGGCAAACGCTCCGTGGCCTGGGGCAACGTCGCCGGTCTGATCGCGTTCCTCACCGAGACCTCGCTGGTCTTCCTGCTGACCCTCTACCTCCAGGAAGTGCTCGGCTTCTCCGCGCTCGCCGCCGGTCTGTCCTTCGGCGTACTGGGCATCGGAACGGTCGTGGGCGGATCCACGGCACCGCGGGTCATCGGGAAGATCGGCACCAGGCAGACGCTGATCGTGGGCGGCATCCTGCAGACCGTGTTCACCGTGGCCCTGCTCGGCCTCGGCGACGACCGCTCATGGATGTGGCTGCTGCTGGTCGCCACCTTCGCCGGCGGGGTCGGAAACATGCTGGTCATCGTGGGCTTCATGGTCACCGCCACCTCGGGCCTCGCCGACCACGAACAGGGCCTGGCCACCGGCCTCGCCACCATGACCCAGCAGGTCGGCATCACCATGGGTACGCCGATCATGAGCGCCATCACTACCGCCGCCATGACCGGCAGCGGAGCCTCCGCCGTCCTCGGCGGTCTGAAGGTCGCGATCGCGATGAACGCCGCCATCGTGCTCGTCGGCACCCTCACCAGCGCCCTGTTCCTGCGCGGCGCCCGGCCGAGCGGGCACTGACGACGGGCGGTACGGGCCCCGGGCGCCGGTCCAGGGCCCCCGGCCTCCGTACGCCTCGACGACCCACGGCGCGAGGAGGTCGGCCGGCGCGGCCCGAACCCGTACGGCTGGCTGGTGTGGGCGCACGACGGCAGTTGGCAGGCGGGGTCTGGCGGCGCAGGCACCTCAGGCGATGTCGTGGACGTTGTGCTCAGTCAGGTCGGATGCGTGCCGGGCGATAGCGCGGTAGTCGGCATCGTCATGGAGGACAGCCAGACCGTGATGGGCCGCGGTGGCGGCGATGACGAGGTCCACCGCCGACGCACTGCGATGTTCCCCGGCCTGGGCCATGCGGTGTTGCACCGCGCCGATCCAGCGCCCCGCGTTCTTCGGCACCGACACGTCCGGGTAGAGATCAGTGAACATCTCCGTGATCTCGTCGTACTCGCGTCCGTTCCTGGCGCTGTGGAGGAACTCGGCGCGTTGCACGTAACAGGATGCGATGGCCCCGGCATCGATCGCGTCGTACCAGGCCGATTGCAGCTTTGGATCGCGGAGCAGCCGGACCAGGCCGGATGTGTCGAGCAAGTAGATCACCGACTGTGCTTCTCCGCCCGGTGCAGTCGCTCGGCGTCCTCGACGGCACCCCACTCACGCGCACGTTCGAAGTGACGGCTTATGCGCGCCGCACGCTCCTGCTGCTCGGCGTAGAAGTGCAGGGCGAGATTGACCGCTTCCTTCTTGGTCCTGACCTTGGACAGAGCCATCGCCCGTTCCAGGGCGTCATCGTCGATGTCGATCTGGGTTACAGACATGTGGCGCCTCCCTCGCAATGTTGGTGATGTACATAGAAGAATACGTCACCAACATTCGCGGGTCCAGCTGTCGGCCCTCCCGCCGGGAGCGGGAAAGCCGACTGCACCTCATGGAGCCTCGAACGGTACGGGGACTCCGCTAGGAGGCGTCACCTACCGTGCCGGTGAACTCCGGGCCCTCGATCGCCTCCCCGTTCGCGTCGTAGGTCCACAGGCGTAGCCGTAGCGACTCCGTGTCCTCGTTCAGGTGGTCGGTGACGGTGGGTACGGGCAGGTCGATGCTCAGGCTGCCCGCGGGTACTTCGGACATGAGCAGCGTGCCGTCCGGGAGGGCTGCGGACAGGGGGCGTTCGGGGTCCGGTGAGGCTCCGAAGTTCTCGTCCAGCCAGGTCGCGGGGACGTCCGTTGTGGACAGTTCGGTGGCGTCGGGTACGGGGAGCAGCTGCAGGTCCGTCCATGTGGCCACGTCGGCGGCGGCGGAGAGGGTGATCCGCCAGAGCAGTGGTTGGCCCTCGGTGACCTGGTCCGTGACCGGTGTCATGGTCGCCGTGGGCTGGGGGTCGTCGTTCTGTGCGGTGACGCCGCCCAGGTAGGAGCCGATCACCGCGCCGCGTACGGTCTTGACGGCCACCCGGTGACTGTAGGACCGGGTTGTCGGGCACCCGCAGGTCCGCGGTGAACAGGGCAACGGAGACGTGCACGGTTCCTCGGTACCCCTCAGTGGGTCTCAGTGGGTCTCAGTGGGTACGGGCCGGTTCGGGGGCGGCCGATTCGGCCGCAGCCGCGATGTTGCGGGCCATGCCGCCGAAGATCGCGGCGTGGAAGGGTGCCACGCCCCACCAGTAGGCGTGCCCGGCCAGACCGTGCGGATGGAACAGGGCCCGCTGCCGGTACACCGTGCGGCCCTGGGGATCCCGGTCGACGGTCATCTCCAGCCAGGCCAGACCCGGCAGTCGCATCTCCGCGCGCAGCCGGAGCAGCCGGCCCGGCTCGATCTCCTCCACTCGCCAGAAGTCCAGGCTGTCGCCGACCCGCAGCCGGGTCGCGTCGCGGCGGCCCCGACGCAGGCCGACACCGCCCACCAGGCTGTCCAGCCAGCCCCGCAGGGCCCAGGCCGGCGGCGAGGAGTACCAGCCGTTCTCGCCGCCGATCGCCTCCACCACCCGCCACACCGCCTGCGGCGACGCCGCGACCGTACGCTCGCGGTGATCCGTGTAGAGGCTGCCGCCCGCCCAGTCGGGGTCGGTCGGCAGCGGGTCGCTGGGGGCGCGGGGAGTCGAGGCCGAGGACCATCTGGTGGCCACGTCCGCGTCCTGGACGCGCCGCAGAGCCAGCCGGATCGCCCGGTCGAGGGTGAGCGGTCCCTCCGGCGGGTCCGGCACGTAATGGACGATGTCCCGCTCGGCGCAGACCACCTCGTGCTTCAGCAACTCGACCAGCGGGCGCGCGAGAGCGCCCGGCACCGGGGTGACCAGACCGACCCAGAGACTGGACAACCGGGGAGTGAGCAGCGGAACGGGGACGATGACGCGTCTCGGCAGTCCGGCGACGGCGGCGTACCGCCGCATCATCTCCTGGTACGTGAGGACATCCGGCCCGCCGATGTCGAAGGTTCGGTTCACGTCGTACGGCAGCCGCGCGCACCCCACGAGGAGGCGGAGCACGTCGCGGACGGCGATCGGCTGGATGCGGGTGCGCACCCAGCTCGGGGTCACCATCGCGGGGAGCCGCTCGGTCAGATGGCGCAGCATCTCGAACGAGGCCGAACCCGACCCGATGATCACGGCTGCCCGCAGTACGGCGGTCGGTACGCCCGAGGCCAGGAGGATGCGGCCCACTTCGGCACGGGACCGCAGATGGGGTGAGAGCGCGTGCTCGGGTACGCCGGCGGGGGTCAGCCCGCCGAGGTAGACGATCCGCCGGATTCCGGCGGCACGCGCCTGCTCCCCGAAGATCCTGGCCGCGCGCCGGTCGGTCTCCTCGAAACCCCGCCCGGTGCCGAGCGCGTGCACCAGGTAGTACGCGACGTCCGTTCCCTCCATGGCCGCGCGCACGGACGCCTCGTCCGTCACGTCCCCGCGCACGGCCTCCGCCTGCCCTGCCCACGGATGGTCCCGCAGCTTGCCGGGCGAGCGGGCCAGGCAGCGTACCGAGTACCCGGCCGCCAGCAACTCCGGCACCAGCCTGCCGCCCAGGTAACCGGTGGCGCCGGTGACCAGACAACGCAGCGGCCGCTCGTCGTCGGTCATGCCGATCGCACGCACGCCGGTCGAGTGCGCCTTGTCCGGCGGCGGTCGGCGGACCGGTCCGCAAGAAACGTCATGGCTCTCATGTCTTCCCGGGAGGTGCCCCACCGGGGGCTCTGTCGCTGTTCCCCTGAGGCCATGCTTGGGGCCGAGGGCGAGCACCGCAACCGCGTGGTCGCGACGAACACTCCGCCCGGCCATGGGACCCGGGCGGTGTCCGGGTCCGGCCGGGTCCGGCCTGCCGTCACTGCAGTGCGTGGACCGCGGCTGAGAACACCGGGGGCATCCGGGACGCTGCGGGGACGATGAGGCGGGCGGTGCCGGGATGGCGGCCGGCGGCCAGCAGGGCTCCGGTCAGCAGTCGGTGGCGGCGGGTCAGCCGGGCCCAGGCGCGCTCGTACGCGTCCGGGCGCCCGGCGGCCAGGCAGCGGACGGCGGCCCCGGCCGTCGCCAGCGCGAGGGCGATGCCCTCGCCGGTGAGGGCGTCCAGGTAGCCCGCGGCGTCGCCGACGAGCAGGACACGGCCTGCGGTTCTGCGCCGCACCCGCTGGCGCAGCGGTCCGGCGCCGCGTACCTCCGTCGCGGCCGAGCCGCGCAGCGAGGCGGTGAGAGCCGGGAAGGCGGCCAGGTGATCGTCGTACCCGCGACGGCTGCGGCTGAGGACCGCGACGCCCACCAGGTCGTCGCCGACCGGTGTCACATAGGCCTCGCCGTGCCGGGACCAGTGGACCTCCACGAAGTCCGTCCACGGTTCGACGCGGTAGTGCCGCCGCAGTCCGTAGCGGCCGTGGGGGCGGTTCGGCAGGTCCAGTCCCAGGCTGCGGCGCACCGGGGAGTGCAGGCCGTCGGCGGCGATCAGCCAACGGGCCGTGGTGTTGGCGGCGGTGACCGTGTCCGCGCTCTGGCGCACCTCGCCGACCTTGCCCGGCAGCATGCGCACGCCGAGGTCGAGAGCGCGCCGGTGCAGTGCGGAGTGCAGCGTCGTACGGCGGATTCCCAGCCCGTTGCCGCCACGGAAGGGCGCTTCGGCGTGGGTGGTGCCGTCCAGGTAGCGGATGCCGCGCAGTTCGCGGCCGGTGACCTCGACGCCCAGTGCGCTCAGCGCGGTGACACCGCCGGGCATGACTCCTTCTCCGCAGGCCTTGTCCACGGGCGTGGTCCGGGGTTCGACGACGACGGCCTCCAGGCCGGCGAGCGCGGCGTGGATGGCGGCGGCAAGACCGGCCGGTCCACCGCCGGCCACCAGTACGTCGATCACGCCGGAGCGGGTGCGGTCGGCGTGGTCGCGGCGGCCAGCGCCCGGTTCTCGCAGCGGACGCGGACGGTGAGCAGGGCGGCGTTGAGTACCGTGAACACGGCCGCGGTGACCCAGGCGGTGTGGACGAGTGGCAGGGCCACGCCCTCGGCGACGACGGCCACGTAGTTCGGGTGCCGCAGCCACCGCCGGCGGTAGGGGCCGCCGGTCACCAGCGGCAGGCCGGGTACGACGATCACCCGGGTGTTCCAACGGGGTCCCAGGGTGTGGATGCACCACCACCGCAGCGCCTGTGCGCCCGCGAGCACGGCCAGCATCGGCCAGGCCAGGGCGGGTACGAAGGGGCTGTCGGCCAGCCACACCTCGGCCGGGCAGGCGATCAGCAGGCCGGTGTGGAGGGCAACCATCGCCGGGTAGTGACCCTGCCCGGTCTCGGTCGCGCCGCGGGCGGTGCTCCACCGTTCGTTGCGGCGGGCGACGACGAGTTCGGCGACGCGCTCGGCGGCGACGGCGGCCACCAGCAGTCCGTACCAGATCATGTGTCCCTGTGTCCTTCGTGTCCTTCGTGTCCTTCGATGGCCGAACTACCAGCGCAGCAGCACGAGTTCGCAGGCGAAGCCTGGCCCCATCGCCAGCAGCACGCCCGGGGTGCCCGGCGGTGGGCGGCGTTGGGCCAGGGTGTCGCGCAGTACGTGGAGTACCGATGACGAGGACAGGTTGCCGACGTCGGCCAGATGACGCCAGGTCACATCGAGTGCGTCGGCGGGCAGGTCGAGGGCCTCGGTGACGGCTTCCAGGACCTTGGGGCCGCCGGGGTGGCACACCCAGGCGGTCACGTCCTTCGGCTTGATCCCGTGGTCGCCGAGGAAGCCCTGGACGTCATCGGCGAGGTAACGGCGCACCACATCGGGGACCCGCGGGTCGAGGACGACCTGGAAGCCGGAGTCCTTGATGTCCCAGCCCATGACGCGTCCGGTGTCCGGGTACAGGTGGCTGCGGGTGTCCACGATCGTCGGCCCAGCGGTCTCTTCCGGGCGACCCGGGCGGTCCGGGCGGTCCGCGCCGCACGCGACGACCGCGGCGGCGCCGTCGCCGAACAGCCCGGTGGCGACCAGGTTGGCCATGGAGGCGTCGTCACGCTGGAAGGTGAGCGAGCACAGTTCGACCGACAGCAGCACCGCCACCTGGTCGGGCCGGCCCAGCAGGTAGTCGTGCGTACGGGCCAGCCCTGCGGCGCCGCCGGCGCAGCCCAGGCCGAACAGGGGCAGCCGTTTGACGTCCGGCCGCAGTCCGAGGCGGCCGGCCAGCCGTGCGTCGATCGAGGGGGTGGCGATGCCGGTGACGGAGGTGAAGATCAGCAGGTCCACGTCGGCGGCGGTCAGACCGGCCGTGTGCAGCGCGCCCCGGACGGCCTGGGCGCCCAGGTCGGTGGCGGCGGCGACGAAGACGTCGTTGGCGGCACCGAATCCGTCCAGTTCCGCGTACCGTTCGAGCGGCAGCGTCATGTGACGCGAGTTGACCTTCGCGCTGCGGTGCAGCCGGTCCAGGACCCGGCGGTCGGCGCCCTCGGGCAGGCAGGTGCGGGCCACCATGTCGGTGATCTCGGACTGGGTGCGGCGGTGCGGTGCGAGGGCACCGTGAACGGCGGCGATCCGCGTCATAGGGTTCCCGTCCGGTTACCGACTGGGATGAGTTGCTCCCCAGGTGTTCCCCGGTCCGGGGCTTCGACACCAGGGATCGCCCGTCCGGCCGTTCCTCCCGAGGGGCGTGTGCACCGGCTGGGTGGGGCCGGGGCGCCTACGATCGGCCGGGTGGGCACTCCCGAGCAGTCGACGGCCGGCCGCCCGGCCGCGAGTTGGGCCGTCCGGGTGGGCGGCCTGGCCGGATCGTGCCACCCCGGGCCCGTCGTAGCGGTCACCGCCCTGATGGCCGCTCTCGCCGTCACCGCCGGCCAGAGCGCCGCGCGTGGTGTCCTGACCGCCGGTGCCGTGCTGACCGGGCAGTTGTCCGTCGGCTGGTGCAACGACGCGTTCGACGCGCGCCGGGACATCGCCGCCGGTCGCCGGGGCAAACCCGTCGTCGACGGCACGGTCGGCGTGACGGAGGTGTGGGTGGCCGCCTGTGCCGCGCTGGCGCTGTGCGTGCCGTTGTCGTTCGCCTGTGGCCTGTGGGCGGGCGCCGTTCACCTGGCCGGGGTGGCGGCAGCATGGGCGTACGACCTGCGGCTCAAGGCGACAGCGTGGTCCTGGGCGCCGTACGCGGTGGGCTTCGCCGCGCTCCCGGCATTCGTGGCGCTGGGGCTGCCGGGGCAGCCGTGGCCGGCCTGGTGGGTCGTCACCGCCGGGGCGCTCTTGGGGGTCGGGGCCCATCTGGGTGACGTACTGCCGGACATCCGTGGGGATCTGGCGACGGGCGTACGGGGCTGGCCGCACCGGCTGGGCCCGGACGGCGCACGGCTACTGCTGCCGGTGCCGCTGGTGGCCGCGTCCGCGGTTCTGGTGCTGGGGCCCGCCGGACCACCCGGCGGACGGGGAGTGGCGGCGCTCGCGGTGGCCGGCCTGGTCGCGGTGGCGGGGACGGTGCTGGGACGCCACTGGGCGCGGGCGGCGTTCGCGGCGGCGGTCGCCGTGGCGGTGGTGGACGTGACGTTGCTGCTGCTGCGCGGCACCGGGATCGCCTGACCCCGCCTCCTCGCCGGCCGGCTCACCGCGCTGTCGAATTCGTCACCGGGCCGGGGAGTGCTTGCTGCGGCTGGGGTCCAGCCGGAAGTCGGGGCAGTCGCGGTTTTGACATGCACCCGGGCCCCACACGGGTACGAATACGCCGAGGGTCTTGTGGCGATGGACTGCGGCCGGCACGGATTTCTTGCAGGCCGGACACACGTACGCTTCGGGCTTGCGCTTCCTTTTGACCATATTTTTACGATATGCCCGTAGCGGCGCACAGGGAAGTGCACGGCCTCCTCACCGCTGTTCGTCGGGCTGTTCCTGGGCGTCTGTCGGGGCGGGCCTTCTGAGGCTGAGCACCACGGACCCTGCCAGGACGACGACGATGACCGCGAGGCTGACCGGTGAGGGGATTTCCGGGATGCCGCTGCTGATCATCTTGTGGGACGCCTGGAGGATGAGCTTGACGCCGATGAAGGCGAGGATGATCGCCAGCCCCTTGTTCAGGTAGTGGAAGCGGTCCAGGAGGCCGGCGAGCATGAAGTAGAGGGCCCTCAGGCCGAGGATGGCGAACGCGTTGCTGGTGTAGACGATGAAGGCGTCGTCGCTGACCGCGAGGACCGCCGGGACACTGTCGACGGCGAAGATCAGGTCGGCGGCCTCGATAGCCGCGACCACCGCGAGCAGCGGGGTCGCCATCCTCTTGCCGGCTTCCTTGACGAAGAACTTCGCCCCGGCGTACTCGTCCCGGACCGGGATGATCTTGCGGAGCATCCGTACGGCGAAGCTCTTGCCCGGGTCGAAGCTCTCCTGCTCGTCCTTGAGGAGCTTGTAGGTGCTGTAGAAGAGGACCGCCGCGAAGGCGAACAGCACCGCGGTGAAGCGGCTGACCACGGCCACGCCGAGGGAGAGGAAGATCCCGCGGAAGACGAGGGCGCCGATGACGCCGAAGAACAGCACGCGGTGCTGGTAGGCGCGGGGCACCTTGAAGTACGCGAAGATCACGGCGAAGACGAAGAGGTTGTCGACCGACAGGCTCTTCTCCAGCAGCCAGGCTGTCGTGTACTCGGTGCCGGCGGTGGAGCCGAGGACGAGGAAGACGACCGCGCCGAAGATCAGGGCGAGGCTCACCCACAGGCCGCTCCAGGCGGCTGCCTCCTTGAAGTGGATGACGTGCGCGGTGCGGTGGGACAGCAGGTCCACCGCCAGCGACACGACCACCGTCGCGGCGAACGCCCCCCACAGCCAGAGCGGGACCTCAAGCACGCCGAACACCTTCACCATGGCCCGCGCGAAATACGCCGGCCCCTACACAGGAGTGTCCGCCATCGCACCCCCGGGAGCATGCGGAGCGGGCGAGGCCGGCCGGAGGTTCTCCTCACCGGCCGGCCATTCGCCGTGCTCGTACGTTTCGCCGTCCGAGAGGGCGATGGGCACGGTGGCGCCCGGATCGATACCGCTGTCCGGCCCCTGGTGGGGCTCGGGCCTGCCCTGAAGCCCTGCGAGCTGAGCGGCGCCCCTTCCCCCGGGGGGAAAGCATCGGTCAGGAATCGTCTCCGGTCGCTCCGGTCGCTCCGGTCGCTCCGGTCGCTCCGGTCGGGAGATCGGGCTCGTCGTCGTCCTCGGCCTTGTCCCGGACATCTCGCGGTGTGGGTGTGACGACGTTCCGCTCCTCTGCGGACCGTTCACGCGTCTTCTCGTCGACCGGAGGTGTGTCGTCGTCACCGGGGGTCTTCATGGGGTTCCCCTCGCTCGGGTTTCGGGTCGTGGGCCGTGTCGCTCGACGCGGACGCAGCTGACGGGTTCTATGCCTTGTGCTGCATGGCGCGGCGCGCGGGGTTGCCCTGTTCCGCCACCTTCGGGTCCTTTTCGTGGGACTTCGCTCGCACGCCGTCGGCGATGCGCTTGCCGGTCGATTCGTCGATGTTCGACCAGTACGCGAACGCGCGTTCGAGGACGGGCTCGCTCACCCCGTTGAGGAGATGGCCGACGACGTTGTCGACCAGGCGGTCACGGGCCTCGTCGTCCATGACCTCGCGTATCAGGGTTCCCGGCTGCCCCCAGTCGTCGTCCTCCGGATGGGACACGTACGCGGCACGAGTGATCTCGCCGTCCGCCGCCCAGCTGGGCGGGGTTCCGTAACGGGCCGTGTCGGCGGCCGGCCCGCCCTTGGAGTTCGGGGCGTAGACGGGGTCCGTCGTCTTGCGGTAGGCCATCGCGCCGTCCTTGGAGTAGGAGTGGACGTCGACGACGGGCGCGTTGACGGGAAGCTGCTGGTAGTTGGCGCCGATCCGGTGGCGATGCGCGTCCCCGTACGAGAACAGGCGGGCCAGCAGCATCCGGTCCGGGCTCGGCCCGATGCCGGGGACCAGGTTGTTCGGCTGGAAGGCCGCCTGCTCGATCTCGGCGTGGTTGTCCGTCGGGTTGCGGTCGAGCGTCATACGGCCGACCGGGATGAGCGGGTAGTCGCCGTGCGGCCACACCTTGGTGAGGTCGAACGGGTTGAAGCGGTAGTGCGCGGCATCCTCGTACGGCATGACCTGCACATGGAGGGTCCAGCTGGGGTATTCCCCGTCACGGATGTGCTCGAAGAGGTCACGCGTGTGGTAATCCGTGTCGACGGCGGCCATCTGGTCGGCCTCGTGCTGGGTGAAGAACTCGATGCCCTGGTCGGTCTTGAAGTGGTACTTCACCCAGAACCGCTCGCCGTCGGCGTTGATCCACATGTACGTGTGCGACGAGTACCCGTTCATGTGACGCCAGGTCCGCGGAATTCCGCGGTCTCCCATCAGCCAGGTGACCTGGTGGGCGGATTCCGGGGAGAGCGTCCAGAAGTCCCACTGCATGTCGTGGTCGCGCAGGTTGTTGTCCGCGCGGCGTTTCTGGGACCGGATGAAATGCTGGAATTTCATCGGATCCTTTATGAAGAAGACCGGCGTATTGTTGCCGACCATGTCGTAATTGCCTTCGCTGGTGTAGAGCTTCACCGCGAAACCACGCGGGTCGCGCCAGGTGTCCGGGCTGCCACGCTCCCCCGCCACGGTCGAGAACCGGATGACCAGGTCGGTGCGCGTGCCCGGCTGGAACACGGCCGCCTTGGTGTAGGCGCTCACGTCGTGGCTCACTTCGAAATGACCGAAAGCGCCGCTCCCTTTCGCATGCGGCTGGCGCTCGGGAATTCGCTCCCGGTTGAACTGCGCCATCTGCTCGATCAGGTAGGCGTCCTGCAGAAGGACCGGTCCCCCGGGTCCAACGGTCAGTGAGTGTTCGTCGCTCTCCACCGGAGCGCCCGAGTCGGTTGTGGTGGCGGGGCGGATCTCTGTCATGACACTCCTTCTGCCGACTGCCGACGGGTTTCACAGTCGTCGCGCGGGACGGGCACACACCGGAACGCGCCGCACATCGGGCGGACAGGTCGCCTTCGGTGTCGCCGGGCCTCCCGAGGCCCACAAGCCGCGTGACCCCGAGCGGCCGCGTCAAACATCGCCCGGGCGACGGATCCGCCTGAGCCACGCCAGCCATGGTCAACCGTGCAGCGAGCGGTACGCCGCGACCGCGCCGGGGTGCAGGGGGATGCCGCCCGTGCCGATCAGGCTGCCGCCGGCCCGCTGATCGTCGCGGCGCTCTACAACGGCCACGGCTACCAGAGCGTCTTCTACTTCATCTACTTCATCTACTTCATCTACTTCATCGCCGGCACGTGGCTGGTCGGCGCGATCGTCCTGGCCGTCTTCGGCACCCGGACGCGCTCGACCCGCCTCGCCGAGGCGGAACGGCAACGGGTGGGGGTCCCCGCCTGAGACGGGGACCCCCAGTCCGAGTCGATCAGGCAATCAGGCGGCCGGCGTCTCGCCCGTCCTGTCCGCGACCCCGACATCCAGCAGTGCCTCGTCCGTCGAGCCCAGGAAGGCGAGGGAGTTCTTGTCGAAGACCCAGACCGTGTGGCCGTCGCGTTCCTCGAACGTCAGGCCGATGCCCGGGCGGCCGGTGTAGTCCTTGGCGTCGTCGACGAGCGAGACGCCCGGGATCTTCGCGGCCGCTCGGTAGAGCGCGGCGTCCAGTTCGGGGAGGAGCGTGGCGTCGGGGAGTAGGTCGCCGATCTTCTCCAGGGCCGCGCTCTGCCTGATCTGGCCCTCCCCCTTCGTTCCGGCGTAGATCTCTTTCAGGAGGGCGTCGGGGTCGGTGGGCAGCGACTGGAGCTCGCGGAACGTGGTGACGTTCGGGTCGGGGCTCAGCTTCATGTCGTGTGTGCCCTTGGAGTACGAGGAGAAGGGGTCCCGGGGCCCGGACGGCGGGCCTGTCAGCACCGTGACCCGGCGCAGTCCCTCGCGCTTGCCGTCGACGGCGGTCCAACTCGCCTCGCGCAGGACCCGGATGTCGTTCTCCGAGAACTTCATGGAGCCCTGCGTACGGACATAGACGTACTGGTCGTCCCGGACGGGCACGGACTCCTTCGTGGCGGCGACCTCGGCTATGCGGTTGAGGAGGTCGACCGCGTCCGCATCTGTCGTGGCCTTCTCCGACCCGCCGGCGCCTGCGAGTACCGCGGCGACTATCGCTGCCGCCGTGGCCAGGGGTACGGCGATGGCGGCGAACCGGCGGCGGGGGGTGCGTGCTCGTCGGGCGGGGGTCGTCGCGGTGTCCAGGAGTTCCAGTTCCGGGGCTCGCTCGGTGAGTTCTCTCATCAGGTGGTCCTTCAGCAGATCGTGGCGGTCGCTCGTCAGGACCGGCTCACCCGGGCTCGGCAGCAGCCTGGCCAGTTCCTCGTGCTCTTCGGGGTTCATCGGTGCTTCTCCTGAGTCGTCTGAGTCGTCGACCGGGCCGTTTCGGGACGGCCACCGGGTACCTGTCCGGTGCGCGGGCCGAGTCCCGGCTTTTTCCGCTGAAGCCGAGGGGGAACATCCGCGGACGTACGCCGGGCCAACTCCGCCTCCGACAGCGTCCGTAGCCGCTGCCTCGCCCGGGCGAGCCGTGACCGTACGGTGCTCGCGGGCACGCCGAGGGCCTCGCCCGCGGCCGCGTAGCTCAGGCCCGACCAGACGCACAGGGCGAACACCTCACGCTCGGCTCTGCGCAGCCGGCCGAGCGCGGTCTGCGCGGCGGCGAGCCGCTCGGCCCTCTCCATGCGGCCGACGACGTCGTCGGCGAAGTCGGGCAGGGTGTCACGGTCCGCCGGGCGGCCGGGGAGCCGGGCGAGCGCGGCGCTGTGCCGGCGGGCGGCGCGGCGCGTGTTGCGCAGGACGTTGGTGGCGATGCCGTACAACCAGGGGCGCAGTCCGTCGCCGTCGGGCACATCGGCGTCCTCGTCCGGGGCCGCGGACTCGGGTCTCAGTTTCTCCCTGAGCCGCCAGGCTTCCAGGAAGGTCAGGGACACCACGTCCTCCGCGGTGCTCCGGTCCGCCGACAGACGGGCGGCATGTCCGTAGACGGCACGGGCATGCGCGCTGAACAGTTCGGCGAAGGCTTCCGGATCGCCGGCGCGTATCCGTTCACGCAGGGAAAGTTCCACAACCAGCCCTGTCCGCTCGGCACTTGTCGTCTCTGTGGCGACGATCACAAGGGGGCCGGGGCCTGCCCCAGCACCGCTCTCCCGGCAAACTCCTCGCCCCCGCCGCCCCTACCCATTCCCATCCCCTGGGGGCTGCGCCCCCAGACCCCCGCTGTCGGCCTGAACGGCCTCGTCCTCAAACGCCGGACGGGCTGAAATGCCTGAGCCTGGGCTGAAAGATCAAGCGACGGCCAGCACCACCCAGCCCGTTGGGGGTCCCCCCTCTGGGGGAGTTTGAGGACGAGCGCGTTCAGCGCGATGCGGGGGTTCGGGGGCAGCGCCCCCGAGGATGGGACGGGTAGGGGCGGCGGGGGCGAGGAAAAACGCCGCGACCCCCGCCGCCCGTTCCCCCGGCCACGTCACCGCTCCCCCAGCCCCTTCGCGATGTTCTGCACGACGACAGCCGCGAACTCCCTCGCGGAGTCGCACAGTTGGCCGGTCGGCTGTGGGGCGTACACGGTCAGTTGGAGGAGTTCAGTGGTGGGGTCGCCGAGCGAGTTCGTGTAGGTGCGGTGCGGGGTCCGTACCGTGCAGCTGTCGTCCTCGATCTCGTTCGCCCAGTAGTAGCTCCGCGTCCCGGCGACGTCCACCGGTGTTCCGTCGTCGGCGTCCAGAGAGTTGTCCCGGCTGAACTGGATCTCCACCTCGCGGTTGCCGTCGTCGCTCGACCAGTCGCAGGCCCAGGAACCGAAGCCGCGGTCCTGGTTGTCCGCCTCGACGCCGGGGAGCCGCTTGAGCGCGGTGGCGTCGAGCAGGGTGCAAGTGTCCAGCCGGGAAAGGGAGTTCGCCGCCGGTGACGACGAACGCCGGGGCACCGGGCCGTCGGACAGCACGCCGACCACGTGGTCGGTGGCGGCGTCGGCCATCTCGCACGGGTCGGGCGCCACTTTGCCGAGCTGCTTCCCGATGACGCGGATCTGCTTGCCGTCGGTGGTCAGGACGGCCCGCTCGCAGGCCTTCCCGTCCCGTTTGAGGGTGACGACCGTGAGGCCGCCGGTGAGGCGGGTCGACAGGACGTCGTCGAAGTCGTCCCGGTCCGAGTCGAGGTTGACCTGGACGTCCGCGTTGTCGTCACCGCTGTTGTTGCGGACGAGGACGTCGCAACGGTCGAACTCCCCGTAGTCCGGGTCGAGTACGGTGCCGCCGAAGCGGCCCAGCGAGGCGGCGTCGAGCAGCCCGCAGGGGTCCGCCGTACGCTCGTCGCCGATGGCACCGGCGGGCGCCGTGGCCGACGGTTTCGCGTCAGCCGCCCCGGTACGGCCGCTCTCGTCCTCCGAGGCCCACGGCCCGAAGAGGACCAGCCCGGCCGTGATCGCGCCCGCCGCGACCAGCGCCACCGCCGTGATCGCCAAAGGGCGCCGGCGTCGGCGTACGGGCCGGGGCAGCTGAAGCATGAAGGGCGTGAAGTCCCCCTGGCCGCGCAGGAGTCGGGGCAGCCGGAGGGTGCGGGAGTCGTCTCCCGTACGGCTGTCGTGCAACTGCTCCTGAATGTGCGGGGGCGGAGGTGCCGCGCGTGTCAGCAGCTGCTGCGCCCTGGCGGCGTCGGGGCGGTGCCGCGGCTCCACCTCCAGCAGGGCGGTGAGCGGTCCCTCCAGCGGGCCGGCCCGGTGTGCGGGCTCGATGTGTCCCTCGACGGCCCGGGCCAGGTAGGCCATGAGGTGTTCGGCCTCCCCGTACGGCGACCTGCCCTCGACCGCCATGAACAGGGAGGCGCCCAGGGAGAACACGTCGGACTTCTCGCCCGCGCGCTGCCCCTTGGCCAACTCCGGGGCCAGATAACGGGGTTTGCCGCGCACACTGCCCGTCGTGCTGTGGGTGACGTCGCTCGTCAGGGCCCGTGAGATCCCGAAGTCGGTGAGTCTCGCGATGCCTTCGTCGGTGACGAGGATGTTCTCCGGCGTCACATCGCCGTGCACCACGCCCTCGTGGTGGGACTTCGCCAGCGCGGCCGCGATCTGGCAGCCGATCGACCCGGCCTCCTCGGGCGTGAGCGGGCCGCGCTCGGTCACGATCTGGGCGAGGCTGCGCGAGGGGACGTACTCCATGATGATCCAGCAGGTGGCGCCCTCGTCGACGAAGTCGAAGACGCCCACGATGTTCGGGTGGTGCAGCCGCCCGGCGTTGCGCGCCTCGCCCATGAGCCGTCGCGCGGCCCGGTCGTCGTCCAGGCGTGCGCACTTGACCGCGACCCGCCGTTCGAGCCGCTCGTCCCAGGCCAGCCAGACGACACCCATACCGCCGCTGCCGATGGGCTCTTGTAGGAGGTATCGGCCGGCGATCCTGTCCCCGGCCCCCGGCATCACCAGCACCACTCCACCCCTCGCCCCCACCGATGGTCCTGCCAGACGACGGAGTGTACGCAGCCGGAACTCGACAGTGACCTCCTTCACCGGACTCCGCGCTGACCCGCCCAGAACCCCCACAGCACGGCCGGGTCACGGCCCGCCGGGACCTCCCTGCCCGGCATCGACCGCCCCGCCAGACCCCCCTGCCCGGCGCCGACCACCCCACCAGGGACCTCCCTGCCCGGCGTCAACCGCCCCGCCAGAAACCTCCCCGCCCGGCGTCAACCACCCCACCAGGGACCTCCCTGCCCGGCGCCGACCACCCCGCCAGAAACCTCCCCGCCCGGCGTCAACCACCCCGCCAGAACCCCCCCTGCCCGGCGTCAACCACCCCACCAGGAACCTCCCCGCCCAGCGTCAACCGCCCCTCCAGGAACCTCCCCGCCCGGCGTCGACCACCCCGCACAAGGCCCGCGCTCAGGCCCTGCCCCGCGGCCTGACCAGCCCGCTCTCATACGCCAGGATCGTCGCCTGTACCCGGTCCCGCAGGCCCAGTTTGGTCAGCAGGGCGTTGACGTGGGTCTTCACCGTGCCCGTGGTCACTCCTAGCGCGGCGGCGATCTCGGCGTTCGTCAGGCCCGAGGCGATGTGCAGCAGGACGTCGTTCTCGCGGGGGGTGAGGGCGGACAACTCGCCTGTCACCGACGGTGGTTGCGGGGCGCCCTGGGCGAAGGTGTCGATGAGGCGGCGGGTCACGGTGGGGGCCAGGATGCCCTCGCCGGTGGCGACCACGCGGATCGCGGAGAGGAGGTCCTCGGGGAGGGCGTCCTTGAGCAGGAACCCGGAGGCCCCGGCGCGCAGTGCCTCGTACACGTAGGCGTCCAGGTCGAAGGTGGTCAGGACCAGGACGCGGGGGCAGGGCTCCTGCGCGGTGATGAGACGGGTCGCGGTGAGGCCGTCCATGCCGGGCATACGGATGTCCATCAGGACCAGGTCGGGCGCCGTGCTCGCGGCGAGTTCCACCGCCGACGCCCCGTCACCGGCCTCGGCGACCACCGTCAGATCGGGTTCGGCGTCCACGATGGCGGCGAATCCCGCGCGGACCACCGCCTGGTCGTCGACGACCATCACACGGGTGGTGATGACGGGAACACCTCCTGGACGGGCTCCCGCGGACTCGGGCGCGTCGACAGCAACACCCGTACCGTACCGGTCTGTTCGTAGGTGATGCTGCCTGTTCCCGCCCCCACCTGCGCCTTCAGGGCTTCGGCCACGGGGCCCGTCACGGCCGGCGGTACGCCCGTCACCGTGACGCGCAGGGTGTTCCGGCGTCGGCGCAGCGTGACCCGTACCGGGCCCGGGCCGCCCGCGTCGAGCGCCGCCTCGACCATCCGGTACGCCGACCGGGTCACGGAGGGCGGCAGGTTCCGCGCGGCCCCCGGCAGGCCCCGCAGGGTCACGTCCCGGCCGGCGGCGCGCAGCGACCGGCACAGTGCGTCGAGGTCCGCCGCCGTGGGCGCCGGAGCGAGCCCCGGCCCGGGATGGTCCTCCTCCGGTTTCCCCAGGCTGTGGAGAAGTTCGCGCATGGCGGCCAGGGCCGATCGGGCACCGGCGGCGACCTCCTCCAGCCGTCCCTGCCGGGCCTGTTCGACCAGTGCCGTCGTGGGGTGCAGGACGGCGTCGTGCAACTTCGCCGCCAGGCGGTGCCGTTCGGCGTCCGCGGCCCGTTCCGCGTGCCACAGGGTGCCGGCCAGCGCGTAGTCGTCCCAGGCGAGGATGCGCAGCCGTCGGCGCCGTACGGCGAGTCCGGCGCCCCACAGGGCGGCGAACACGGCGGCGAACAGCACGGTCAGCGGGATGAACATCACCAGGGCGGTGGGCCATACCGAGGTCTCGTCCAGCAGCCTGCCGTCCGCGCCCGCCGTCGCGACGAGGGTCCCGGAGAGCGAGACCGCCGCCGCGCACCACGCGGGCCAGGTGCGGGCGGCTCCCCGGCCGTAGACCGCGACGGCGTACACCGCCAGGAGTTCCGCGAGCATGCCGCCGGCGAAGAACCCGGACACCCGTGACGGCAGACCGGCCACGGCGACCGCCGCCGGCCACAGCCACGACGTGGCCAGCACACCGAGGAGCGCCGGCCACGGAGCGCGCCGCCGCCACAGCAGCGGCACCGCGTGCGCGGTCAGCAACGCGGCCAGGAGGAGCAGGTCAGGGAGCGCGGCGCGCAGGCTCGTGCCCGTCCACTCCTCCACCGTCACCAGGGCGAACACCAGGGGGAAGAGCGTCGCCGTCAGCACCAACGCGGGGTCGGCCAGCCGCTGTTCCCGCAGCACGTCGCGCCGGGCAGCTTCCTCGGGCGGGCCCCACGGCCCCGTGACGTCGGGCAGGGTGGCCCGCACCCGCCAGCCACCGCCGGGTGCGGGGCCGGCCGTCAGTTCCCCGCCCACGGCCGCCGCCCGCTCCTTCATCCCCGCCACACCGCGTCCCGAACCGAGGCCGCCGACACCGTCCGGCACCGCGCCGCGCGGGGGCGCGTTGTCGACGGTGAGTTCCAGTACGCCCTCCCCGCGTACGACGCCGACGCGCGCCGCCGAACCCGGGGCGTACCGCAGGGCGTTGGTCAGGGCCTCGCGGACGATCCCGTGGACCGCCTCGGCCGCCGGACCGGCCAGGTCGGCGGGGAGTACGGCGTCGATCGGACGGCCCAACCGGCCGAATCCGGCGATGAGTTCCTCGATACGGGCGGTCATCGGGCGGGGGTCGGGGCGGTCCGCGTCGCGCAGCAGGCCTACGAGCCGTCGCAGCGCCGTCAGGGTCTCGGTGCCGGTGCGCTCGGCGAAGGTCAGCGCCTCGGCCGTCAACTCCGGCCTGCTGTCGCCGAGTCGGCGTGCGGCGTCGGCCGTGATGACGACGGAGGTGAGGTGATGGGCGCTCACGTCGTGCAACTCGCGGGCCAGCCGCTGCCGTTCGGTGTCGCCCGCCCGCCGCCGGGTCTCCTCCGCACCGGCCAGCCGCCCGGCCGCGAGCGACCGCCCCTTGAGCCACTGCCGCCGCGCCTCACCGAGCCCCACGCACACGGCGTACACGAGCGCGCCGAGCACCAACTCCGCGGCGAGCGCGGGCCGGACCCCGAGGTGGACGAGGGAGTGGAGCCACTCGACGCCCACGGCGGCGGCGAGCGCGCGTACGGTCACGGGTACCGGGCAGCGGACCGCGACCGAGTACAGCCCGATCGGCGTACCCAGCCCGAAGTAGCCGTCCTGCCAGGCCAGTTGACCCACGAAGAGGGCACCGAGGGACCAGGCGAGGGCCCGGACCGGTGTCTGCCGTCGCCGGCCCAGCGCGGCCGTCTCGGCGGCCACCGCGCCCAGTACGGCGACAAGTGCGGCCGCCCCGGGCACCTCGGCGCCGGCCAGGCCGGCTCCGGACCACAGCCAGGCGATCTGTGCGGCCGCGAGCAGCGCGGGGAGCAGCCAGTTGCGTATCGTCGTCTCCATGTCGGCACGAGCGTAGGACCAGGGTGCTGCGGCCGGCACGGGACCCAGGTGCCAGGCCGCTCTCCACCCGCCTCTACCCTCCGACAGAGGCGGCGTTCGTGCCGACGGTGGATGTGGAGGCGCGGGCCCTCGGAGAGGCTTGTCTCATGACGAACCCCCTCCCCGAACTGCTCCCCTACCACCGCATGGCACGCGCCTCGGTACGTCATCGATGGTGGCGGCCCGTGCTGGGTACCGGGTTCGTGGCCGTGGCGTGCGTGGTCGTGGCCGGGCTGCTCTACGGCGTCGCCTCCGCCCTGGGAGCGGCCAGGGGGTACCCCGAAGCCCCGGACGGGACCGTCGAGTTCGGCCCGGTCACCGGCACCGCCCTCGATCTGCTGGTGATCGCCTCCGCCATCCCCGTCGTCCTGCTCGCGGTGCGCTGGATCGGCCGCCGCCCGGCGGGCACGGTCTCGTCCGTGACGGGCGGACTGCGGTGGCGCTGGCTGGGGTGGTGCGTGCTGGCGGCCCTGCCGGTCCTCGCCGTGACCACCGGGGCCTTGTTCCTCCTACCCATGGACGATGCCGAGCCGGTGCGGTGGGCGGGCTGGGAGGTGTTCGGCCCGGCCCTCGCCATGCTGGTCGTCCTGGTACCGCTGCAGGCCGCCGCCGAGGAGTACGTCTTCCGGGGCTGGCTCACCCAGGCGGTCGGCGGCTTCCTGCGCTCCCCCTGGTGGGCGCTCGTGCCCCAGGCCGTCCTGTTCGGCGCCGCCCACGGCTGGGGCACCCCGTGGGGCTTCGCCGATCTGGTCGTGTTCGCGATGGTCGCGGGCTGGCTCACCGTACGTACGGGCGGACTGGAGGCGGCGATCGGGCTGCACGCCGTGAGCAACCTGCTGGCGTTCGGCGTCTCGGCCGCCGTCGTGGACGGCCTCAAGACCGACGACACCGCGGCGGACGCGCCCTGGCAGGTCGTGGCCGTCGACCTGACCGGCATCGCCCTGTACGCGGCGGCCGTCCTCTGGCTGACCCACCGCCGTACGCCGACCCGCACCGTCCCCGCACCGGCACCGGTCCCACCGCCGCTGCCCTTCTCCACCGCGCATCCCCAGTTCCCCGCCGCGTACCCCCAGTTTCCCGCAGGTCACGCCCCTCTCCCCTACGTCCCGGGCCCGGCTCCCCACGGCGGCCACACGGACGCGCGGGATCTGCCGCCGGGGGCGACTCCCGCCGCACCCCCGCCCGGTGACGCCACCCGGCCCCCGCACTGACCGCGTACAGCCCTCTCCCCCACGCCCCAGGCATCCCGGGCCCGGCTCCCCCGGCGGCCACACAGACGCGCCGAATCCACCGACGGGGGCGACTCCCGCCGCACCCCCGCCCGGTGACGTCACCCGGTCCCCGCGCTGACGGCGCGGAGCCCGTTCCCCGTTCCCCGTTGTCCGGGAGCTGCCCCGGGATTGTCCTTGATCGGTAACGGACGCATCCTCCGGCCTCCGTTCCTCGTCCTGCCAG
Organism: Streptomyces sp. GQFP; assembly: GCF_021545335.1. GTDB lineage: Bacteria > Actinomycetota > Actinomycetes > Streptomycetales > Streptomycetaceae > Streptomyces. Next base: position 4,765,171 of record NZ_CP089312.1, read on the forward strand.
TTGGTTGCGAAGTGACCAAGGAATCGGCGTGGAACTGCGGGAGAGCGGGGCGGACATGGCACGGCACAGCGGCGGGCGTGGCTGGTACGGCAAGGTGCTCGGCGCGGCGCTCGGGGTGACGCTGCTCGCCACCGGTGCCTCGGTGTGGACCGCGCAGGCCGGAGCCGCCGGCGACGCGTCGCCGAAGGTGACCTCGGCCAAGCCGGCCACCGCCGTCAAGCCGGTCGCGGTGACCATCGCGCACGCCTCGGACGCGGGTCCGCGCGGCGTCAACATCACCATCGACGACGGCCCCGACCCCGAGTGGACGCCCCAAGTCCTCGACGTACTGCGGGAGTACGGGGTGAAGGCCACGTTCTGCATGGTGGGGACGCAGGCGCAGGCCCACCCTGACCTCGTGAAGCAGGTCGTCGCGGCCGGGCACCGGCTGTGCGACCACTCGGTGTCCCACGACACCACCATGGACAAGAAGTCCGAGGCCTACCAGTCGCAGCAGATCCTCGACGCCGAACGCATGATCACCGAGGCCTCCGGGGGCGTACGGCCGATGTACTACCGGGCGCCCGGCGGCGCCTTCACCCCGTACAGCCGCAAGCTGGCCGCCTCCCGGGGCATGCGCCCCCTGGGCTGGAACGTGGACACCAAGGACTTCGAACTGCCGGGCGCGGACGCCATCGTCGCCACCGTCGAGCGCGAACTGCCCAACGGGCCGACGCTCCTCTTCCACGACGCGGGAGGCGACCGCTCCGAGACCGTCGAGGCCCTGCGCCGGGTCCTCCCCCAGCTCAAGGATGAGGGCTACGCCTTCGGCTTCCCGGTCCGTTGAACCGCCGGCTCACCAACTCACTGGCTCACTGGCTCACTGCCACCTCGTGTCGCCGTTGATGGGGGACAGCGAGGACCGTATCTGGATCTTCGCCTGCGAGAACCCGTACGTGTCGAAGACGGTCTGGTCCGCGATCCAGCGGTAGCCGTACCACGCGTCCCAGATGTAGGCCCGCAGGCTGCTGCTCGTCCTGGCGATGAACGCGTCGGCCAACTCGCGGGCCTCGTCCCACCCGCAGTCCGCGAAGACACCGCCGCTGACCGTGACGACCCCGCGATAGTCGTCGTCCCAGAGGTTGAAGTAAACGGTCGCGTCGGGGATGTAGTAGAGGCGGCTGCCCGGGCCGACCAGGTACACCCGGTCGTGGGTGGCCGCCGTCTTGAACCGCTGCCCCGGCGCCGGGCAGTTGGCGGCCGTGGGCGCCGAGGACGCCGAGGACGCGGGGGTGTCCGGTGGCCGTGTCACCGGTTGGCTGTCGGCCGCCTGCACCAGGGCAGGACCCGTGGCTGTGGAAGAGGCGGTAGGGGCCGTGGAGACAGGAGAGGCGGCCCGGTCGCAGTTCGGCCAGTCCCCGAAGTTCCGCGCGCGGCTCCACAGGCGGTGGGCGGCCTGGATGTTCCACTCCGGGTCCAGCGCGTCGCGAGGTGTGCCGCCGAGTCTCCGCAGCGTGGCGTCGGAGATCTGGAAGACACCCCAGTTCCGGGTGGTGTCGGTGTTCGGCAGGATGTGCAGCGGATCGAGGAACGACTGACAGTCCGCGATGGCGACCGCACGGTCGGGCACCTCGCCGAACACCTCGCGGATCCGCAGGCGCACCTTCTCGGGCGACCAGGTGTCCATGCGGGTCTTCGACGCGTAGAGCGCCTTCTTCGTCTTGTCGCCGACCACCCCGGTGACGCCGACGCCGGACAGCACCTGGAAGGCGGTCACCCGGCGCAGGGTCTGCGGCCCGAACTCGCCGTCGACGTCCAACTCGGCCCCGGCCCGGGCGAGGAGCCGCTGCACCTCCCGTACGCAGGCACCGCGCTGCCCCATGGTCACCGGCCCGGCGCACGCCGCCGAGAACAGCGGGCGGTCCTCGTCGTCGGGGGATCCGCCGCCGGACCCGGCCGTGAGCCCCCATGCCGTCGCCCCCAACGCAAGGGCCAGCACGACCACGACGAGAGCGGATGATCTCCTGCGGTGCCAGGGCGGGCGGGGGGTGGGTACGGCGGCCGGGACAGCCGGGGCGGGGGCGGGGGCGGGTACGGCGGCGGCCGGGTCCGAGTCCAGGGCTGGGTCCAGGGCTGGGGCCGATCCGTGGGGCCCGTCCTGGGCGACGTCTTGATCGACACCCCGGTTTACACCCCCGTTTCCACCCCCGTTTACACCCCCGTCGGCAGCCCGGCCGGCACGACGACCGTCTCCCCGGCCGTCCCGCCCCCGCCCCCGCCCCCGCTCCGTGTCCGTGCCGCGTCCCGGATCCCGTGCGGCGTCCGCCAGGGCCCAGAGCCGGTGTAATCGGCGCAGTTCCTCCGGTGACGCCCCGCAGGCCGTGGCGAACCGGTGCGCCGAACCGTAGTCCTGCGGGACGTACGAGCCCGAGCAGTACCGGTGCAGGCTGGAACCGCTGATCCCGGTCTTCCCTGCCAGCGCCTCGTAACTGAGGCCCGCCCGTTCCTTGAGCGCCCGCAGACAAGCCGCGAACTCGTCGAACTCCACGGGCTGCGATCCCATTTCGTCTTGCCCCCTTGGCCCCAACCGTCATGCCGCGCCACTGCCCCGTCCCACCGGCGTCCCAGCAGGCCCCCGAAGTACAAGGTCACCACGTGTCTCGGCGTCCCAGCATCCCACCGGACGCCGATGCGTTGCCAGGCGCCGGAGCGTCCTGCCAACGTCGGTACGGCCCGGGCACGGCACCGGCTCTCCGGTCCCGTCCGACACGGGGGTATCGGTCGGCCACGGGGGCCGGACCGCGCCCGGGCAACTCCGCACACACCTGTACACACCTGTGGGCACAGCAGCACCAAGCCGACCACAAGGGGAAGCATGCTCGTACGTGTTTTGAGCCATCCAAGTCGTGAGCCATCCGTGTCCTGAGTCGTCCCTGACAGTCGCACCTCTGTCAACTACCCTGGCCCCAGGAGGAGTTGAGCGTCTCACCAGGGAGCACGAGATGTCGGGGGAATCCGCGAGGCCCGGGGTCCGAAAACATTGTTCGACGCTGGTCAGGGCTGCCAAGGCAGGACTGCGGCCGACCGGCAACCGCGTCACCGGCTACCTCGTGATCGGCGCGGTCGGCGCGCTCATCGCCACCTCGCTCGCCGTCGGGGCCGGTACGGCCGACACCCGGCCCGGGCTCGCCGACATCGGCGCCTGGCTGGCCGGCAGCGGGAAGGGCGAGGTCGCTCACGCCCATGGGCTGACCGGCGCGGTGGACGGCAAGGCCGTTCTGCCGGCCGGGATGGCGGGCCACCCGCTCTCGATCGCGCAGAACGGCGACACGACCCTCGTACTGGACGAACGTACCGGCCGGGTCGTACGGATCGACGCCGCCCAGCTGACCGCAGAACAGTCGGCGGACTACGGCACGGCCGGACTGCAACTGGCCGCAGGCGGCGCGTACGCGTATGTCCTCGACCCCGCGAAGGGCACCGTCCAGCGGATCGACCCAGCGCTGACGACGCCCGAGAGCCCGCCCGTCGAACTGGGCGGGAAGCCGGGAGCCGCCGTGGTGGACGGGCAGGGCACGTTGTGGGTGCCGCTGCCGGACCAGGGCACGGTGGTGCCGTTCGTCAAGGGCACGAAGGGCACGGCGGTCGAGGTCGCCGACGCGGGCCACGATCTGGCGCTGACCGTGGCCGACGGCCGCCCCGTGGTGACCGACAGGACCGCCGCCGCGATGAAGGTGCTGACGGTCAGCGGCGTACAGGGCACCTTCGAACTCGGCGGCGCACCCGCCGGGACGGACCCGGCGGCCGGGCTCCTGGTGCCGGCGGGCACCGACGGTTCCGTGGTGCCCGTGCTGGACGCCGGCAGCGGGGATCTGGTGGTCGTCGACGTCCGCAGCAGGCACACCCTGCGCGCCCGTGTGCCCGTACAGGGCCAGGAGTTGGGGGCACCCCAACTGCTCGGCAAGCGGGTCTACTTACCGGACGAGTCCACCGGCAGGCTGCTGGTGTACGACACCTCCCTCTCGGCGCTCGCCGACCCGGTACCGATCACCGACGGGCCGGGCGAACTCGAACTCTTCGTCCGCGACGGCCTGTTGTGGGTGAACGACCAGGACGGTGCCGCCGCCGCGGTGATCGACGCCGACGGCGAGGTCAGGCACATCGGCAAGTACGAGACGGACGTACCGTCCGCCCGCAAGCCCGGGGAGAGGCCGGTCGAGGACAGCGTCCCGACGGGCGTCCCCGCCGCACAGCTGCCGCCCGGGGCGCCCGCTCCGGGCGTGACGGTGACGGCCCCGGGCGCGACCGTCACCCCGTCGAACGGCACGTCGGCCCCGGCACCGGTGCCGGGACAGCCCGGACCGACGGAGACAGGGCCCGCGCCCTCGGCGCCGCCGGTCCAGGAGCCCGGGGCCCCGGGAGCACCGCAGTCGGAGTCGCTGTCGGGCGCCATCCGGGTCACCTTCTCCGAAGCGCTGGGCGCGACCCCGCAGCGCTACGTCCTCAAGGGGGCGACACCGGACCAGACCGTGACCCCGGCCGAGATCGGCCCCGACGGCCCGTTCGCCTTCGAGGTCGAGGGCGGGTCGTGCGAGGAGCAGTACAGCTTCACGGTGGTCGCGGAGTACGACGGGGGCAGGCCGGGCAAGGAGTCGGCGCCCTCGGCATTCGCGCGGCCGTGCATCGCGCCGGGGGCGCCGGAACAGCTCACCTTCGCGCCCGCCCAGGGCGGACACGGCGGCACGCTGACCTGGCAGCCGCCGCAGGACGCCAACGGCTCGGTGACGTACACGCTCAACGGGCCCAGCGGGGTGGTGGAGACCACCGAACCCAGTTACGTCTTCAAGAACCTCGAGAACAGCAGGATCCACAATGCCGCGGTGATGGCGGGCAACGCCGCCGGATCGGGCAGGGCGACGCAGGGGTGGCTCGACCTGACCCCGCCCGACCAGCGGATGCGCATCGTGAACAACGACACCAGCCCTGAGACGGTCGGGATCCGCAACAAGCCCACCACCGACAAGGCGACCAGCTGGCGGGTAGGCGAAATCCCCGGCTTGTCGAGCCCCGAGGTCACCGTCCATTGCAAAGCGAAGGGCCAGGAACTGACGGCCGCCGGTATCACCACCGATGTCTGGGCCTTCCATACCTATGTGGACAGCAAGGGCATCTACACGGGCTACACCTTCGACGCCTTCGTGAACTCCCGCTCCAACCCCGACGTCTGGGAATGTAGATGACCTCTCCCCCCACCCACAGCACCGACAGCACCGACAGCACCGCCCGCTTGGCCAAGTGCTTCCACGCCCTCGCCGACAACGTCGAGCGGGTCGTCAAGGGCAAGCGCGACACCGTCGAACTCGCCCTGATCTGCCTGTTCGCCGAAGGGCATCTCCTCATCGAGGACGTGCCCGGCACCGGCAAGACCACCCTCGCCCGTTGCCTCGCGGCCTCCATCGAGGCCGACTTCGCGCGGGTGCAGTTCACCCCGGACCTGCTGCCGTCCGACATCACCGGCGTCACCGTCTACCGCCAGAACACGGGCACCTTCGAGTTCCTCCCCGGCCCGGTCTTCGCCAACATCGTGCTCGGCGACGAGATCAACCGCGCCTCCCCCAAGACTCAGTCCGCCCTGCTGGAAGTGATGGAGGAGCGCCGGGTCACCGCCGACGGCACCGCGCACCCGGTGCCCCGCCCGTTCATGGTGCTCGCCACCCAGAACCCGGTCGACATGGGCGGCACCTACCCGCTGCCCGAGGCCCAGCTCGACCGCTTCCTGATGCGGATCACCGTCGGCTACCCCGACCACGCCTCCGAGGTCGCGATCCTGACCGGAACCCCAACGGCCCCCACCCCCGAGTCGTTGACCCCCGTCACAACGGCCCACGAGATCGCCGAACTCATCGCGTCCGCCGGCGAAGTACAGGTGGCCGACGCGCTGTACGACTACCTGGTGCGGGTGGTGGCGGCGACCCGCACCCTCCCCGACGTACGCCTCGGCGCCTCGCCGCGCGGCTCCGTCGCCCTGCTGCGCGCGGTCCGGGTGCGGGCGGCCTCGCAGTCCCGTCCGTACGCCTTCCCCGAGGACGTCAAGGCACTGGCCGGGCCCGTCCTCGCGCACCGGCTGATCCTCACCCCGGAGGCCGAGCTGAGCGGCCGTACCGGCACGGACGTGATCGACGAGGTGCTGGCCACCGTACGGCTGGACAGCGGGGCACGCGTCTGATGCTGTCGGCCACCGGGTGGGGCACGCTGGCCGCGGGGGTCGTACTCACGGCGACCGGTTACGCGTTCGGGTACGGCGAGGCAGCGGCGCTGGGTGTCACCTGCCTGCTCGCCGTAGCCGCGGCCGTCCTGTGGGCGCTGCCCGCGCCCGTGCTGGACGCCGAGCGGCGGACCGCGCCGAGCCGGGTGGTCCGCGGGGACCCCGCCGAGGCCGTCGTCACGCTCACCAACACCGGCGACCGCACCCGGCGCGGCCTGCGCGCCCTCGACCGGTGCGGTGACCGGGACATCGCCGTCGACGTGCCGCCGCTGCGCCCGGGCACGTCCCACGAGTTGCGGTACGCGCTGCCCACCGCCCGCCGTGGCCGCGTCCCCGTGGGACCGCTGCGGCTGGAACGCACCGACCCCCTCGGGCTGGCCCGCCGTATGCGCCCGTACGGCGAAGCGGACACGCTGCTCGTACGGCCCCGGATCTGCCCGCTGCCCGTGCTGCCGTCCGGGCGGGCGCACCATGTGGAAGGGCCGGCCTCCGACACCGCGGACGACGGCTCGCTCACCTTCCACGCGCTGCGCGAGTACGTCCTCGGCGACGACCTGCGACGGGTCCACTGGCGGTCGACGGCCCGTACCGGCACGCTGATGGTCCGTCAGATGGTCGACGTCTCCCTCCCGCACACCACGCTCATGCTCGACACCCGGCAGCGCGCCCACGCCTCGGAGGACGACTTCGAGCTGGCCGTGGACTGCGCGGCCTCCGTCGCGTACGCGGCCGCCCGCTCCCACTTCCCCGTGCACCTGGTCGGCGCGGCCGGACCGCTCCTGCACACCGAGGGCACGGGCGACGACGGCGAGGCCCTCCTGGACGCGCTGGCCGTCGTACACCGCTCGGACCTCACATCCGTGACCGCCGCCTTCGACGGCCTGGAACACCACCGCGGAGGCGGAACCCTGATCGTCGTCACCGGCACCGTCGACACCCGGGGTCTCGGCGCAGCCGACCGGGTACACCGCCGCTTCGACCGCGTGACCGTGATGTGCGTCGGCACGGAGGACGCGGCCACGCACGAGGCGTCCGGCCCCGGTTCCGACGTACCGCGGTTGCGGGTCTCGTCCCTGGAGGACCTGGTGACCGGATGGCGCCGGGAGGCTGTCCGATGAGCACCATCACCGCCGTCCGCGACACCCCGAGCCGAAGCGACGTACCGCAGATGCGCGTCGCGTCTCTGCAGGACCTGCTGGCCGAATGGCGCCGGGAGACCGTCCGATGAGCACCATCACCGCCGTCCGCGACGCACCGGGCCGGCTCGACGCCCCCGCGACGAGCCCCACCGCGGAGGATGCCGAACGGGCCCGGCGGCTGTGGTCGTTGCTGCCCGTGGTGGCCGTGTCCGGTGCCGCCGGGTACGGATTCGCGCGGGTCTTCCCCGTGTCCGAGCTGCTTCCGGTGCTGGCGGTGGCCGTGTTCGCGCCGGTCGTCCTGTCGGCGGTGCTGTCGGGGCTGCTCCGCCGCCGGACAGATCCGACCGCGACCGCGCCGCTCTGGCCGTCCGCCCTGCTGACCGGCGTCGCCTGGGCCGTCGTCGTCAGCGCGACGCTGTTCCATGAGGTGAGCGACGGCCTGCCCGGCGGGCCCGCGCTGCGCGCCGCGTGGGCCGCGCTGCTCGACGCGCCGCACGCGCTGCTCTCCACCATCCTGCCCGCGCCCGGCGAACCCGAGCTGCTGGTGCTGCCGCACGCCGTCGTGTGGACGGCCACCGCCGTCTCCGCGGAACTCGCCCTGCGCACCCGCGCCCCGCTGCTCCCGGCCCTCCCGGCGGTCCTCGCCCTCGGCTTCCCGCTGGTGCTCGGCGCGGACGGGCCGGGGTCCGCCTACCCGGCCGCGAGTGCGCTGGCCGGGGCAACTGCCCTGCTGGTGCTCGTGCGTTCACGCAGCCGACTTCCGCTGCGCGCCATGGCTCTCCGGCTACCGGTCGTGGCCGCGCCCGCCCTCGTCGTGGGCCTGCTGGGCCCGTACCTCCCCGGTCTCGGTGCCCCCGCCGACCTCACCGAGGCGGTCACGCCGCCGACCGTACGGCCGCAGGCCACCAGCCCGTTGGACCAGGTCGCGGCCTGGATGCGCAACGGCGACGAGAAGGTCTTCACCGTACGGACCTCGGGCACGGCCCCCGGGAACTACCGGCTGGCGGTCCTCGACCGGTACGACGGGACGACCTGGACCAGCGGCGCCGGGCTGACCCGTACCGGTGGCCGGGTCCCGGCGGAGAAGGACGCCGACCCGGGCCGTACCAAGACGCTCGAACAGCGCTTCACCGTGCAGTCGTTGCCCGGCATCTGGCTCCCCGCCGCCGACCGGCCCGCGTCGGTGAGCACGCCCGGCGGCACCTCCCTGTCCGTCGACCCGGACAGCGGAGTCCTCTCCACGGGAGACGCCGTCCCGCCCGGCTTCACCTACACCGCGACCTCGCACCTCCCCGTGTACGACGCCGAGCGCCTGCGGTACGCGACCACCGCCGACAACCCGGCCCGGGTGGCCCTCCCCGCCGTCGACGCGGCCGGGCAACCGATCACCTCGGTGCGGTCGTTCCGGAGGATCGCCGAACGGGTGACCCAGGGCAGCACCCACCCGTACGAACAGGCCGTTCGCCTGGCGGACTGGCTGCGCACGGCCTACCGGCTCGACCCCGGCGCGCTGCCCGGCCATACCTACCGCAGCCTGGAGTTCTTCCTGGCGGACGGCGGACGGGGTACGTCCGAGCAGTTCGCCGCCGCCTTCGCCGTACTGGCACGCACCCTGGGCCTGCCCACCCGGGTGGCCGTCGGCTTCCGCTCGGGCACGCAAACCGGCGCCGGCACCTGGCAGGTACGGGGACGGGACGTACTGGCCTGGCCGGAGGTGGAGTTCACCGGGGTCGGCTGGGTGCCGTTCCACCCGACGCCCGGCGAGGCCACGCAGGGCGGCTCCGTCGGCGTATCGGCACAGGAGCCCGAGGAGCCTCGGAACGCGGGCCGGGAGACCACCGACCCGGCGCGGCCGTCGACGTCACCGTCGACGTCACCGCGTACGCCGGACGCGGCAGCCCCCGCCGCCGGGGAAGGGCCCGGCTCGGGTCCGCCCCTCTGGCTCACCGTCCCCCTCGCGCTGCTCCTCCTCACCACGGCCTATGTGCTGTACGCGCTGTGGCTGCCGTACCGCAGGCGCAGCCGACGGCGCGGCGACCCCGACGCGCGGCGCCGGGTCCTCGGCGCCTGGCAGCAGATCGTCGAACACCTCACGGAGATCGGCCTGCCCGCCACGGGAGCGCACACGGCACAGGAGGTCGCCGACTTCGGCGCGGAGCGCGTGGGCGGCGCCGTGGGCGGGCGCCTGCCGGCCCTGGCCACCCTGGTCAACGAGGTCGCGTACGCGGGCCGCAGACCCGACGTCGCTGCGGCGGACGCCGCGTGGGCGGACTGCGAGGCGGTCGAGAAGACCGTCCGGGACCGCGTCCCACGCCGGACCCGGCTGGTCCGGCTGCTGCGCTCTGCGGCGCGGGGGCGGGGGCGGGGGCGGAGGGCGTGACGGACAGACCATCGGCGGCCATCTGTACAGGTCAGCCCCCCTATGCGCCCTCAGTGGGGGGTCGATCGCCCCATCCCTGCCCCGCAGCCGCCCCAAGCACGGCAACGCTGATCACGACCCGCAGACACCCATGGAACAAGCAGCTCCAGCACTTCCTCCTAGGGCGCGTATCGGGTCGTGATCAATCGGCGAGATTCCGCATCCGGGCGAGGCCTGAACCGGTAGATCTTCTTACGTGACGCGAGCGCAACTGACAGACACGGAATGGGGATTCATCGAGCCGTACCTGCCGATCGGCGAGTACGGTCCGTACCCTGAGCGGCTGCGGCAGCAGTTCGAGGGCGTGGTGTGGCGGTTCAGGACGGGCGGGTGGCGGGAGATACCGCAGGAGTTCGGCGCCTGGCCGACCGTCTCCAATCGCTTCGGACAGTGGCGTGACGTCGGGGTCTTCGAGTCCCTGCTGGAGGGGCTGATCGCCGAAGCCGCAAAGCGGAGTGAGGTGGACCTGTCCCTTGTCAGCATCGACTCCACCACCGTACGGGCCCACCATGACGCCGCAGGGATGCACTTGGGAGAGGACGTCATCGCCGCCCTGGAGAAGGGCGCCGCCGAGGAGGAGAAGGCCAGGTAAAAGGGGGCAGCCACGCAGAACGAAACGGGCGGGACAGCGTGGAAGTCCGTGAGCGGGAGGAACGACGGCGCATCCGGCGTCGGCGAAAGCTCCGGCTGAAGGCCGCCCTGCTCGGGCGTTCCAGAGGCGGTCAGACCAGCAGGATCCACTTGGCCGCTGACCGCAGATGCCGACCGCTGGCTTTCGTGCTGACTGCGGGGCAGGCCGCGGACAGCCCACAGTTCATCCCCGTACTGAGGAAGATACGGGTCCGTGGGCCCGCCGCCCGTCCCTGCACCCGGCCGGACGCCGTCGCCGGGGACAAAGCCTACTCATCCCGCGACAACCGTGCCCACCTGCGCAGACGCAGTATCAAGGCTGTCATCCCGGAAAAGAGAGACCAGGCATCCAATCGGAGGAACAAGGGCTCCGGGGGCGGCCGACCCGTCAGCCACGACGCGAACCTCTACAAGGAGCGGAACACCGTCGAGCGCCTGATCAACAAGCTAAAAGCCTGGCGAGGTATCGCCACCCGGTACGACAAGACCCCGAACTACCTCGCCCGACTCCACCTGCGCGCATCGATCATCTGGATCAAAGAACTCACCCGATGCGTCCGTTGATCACGATTCGATAGGCGCCCGAGCAACGTCACGATCGGATTCGGACAACACCCCGCTTAACAAGCGGACCCGTCGACGGCATGACGCCAGCCACCGACCTATCGCACCTCCTTGTCGCTTGTGCCAGAAATCCGTGAACTCCTTGGTGCGGGGCCCGTCCGGGAGCACGCTACGTCTCGTCGCCTATCCCGGAGCCGCCGATGCCGTGCCAACCTCCGCCACTCGATGTGAAGACGGTCGCCGAGCTTTACTCCCAACTCTCCGGAGTGCTGGCCGGATTCGCACTCACGGCCGTGTTCATCGTCGTCTCCCACTTTCTCGGTGAGGCCGCGCCGACCGGCCGTCGGGAAGAAACGCTCGGCCAAGCCCTTCCCGCGCTACTCGCGGCCATGCTCGGGCTGGTTTTCAGCTCGCTCACCTACTGCGTCGTTGCGGCTGACGGAGACAACCCTGGTCGGGCGCTACTCGAGCATGTTGTAGCTGGCGTCGGGTTCTCCGTTGCCGGAGCGTTGCTCATCTTCGCCGCCGTCCTGCTCATTGAGGGCGTGCTGCCCTACGACCGCGTCCACTACGCACGGCGCCTGCTTGGCCAGAGCGCACCCTTGCCGATGTTTGCGCTCCTCTGTGAGGGCGCGTATGCCTACGGCAAGGCGTACTACGGAGGGCAGGCTCCCGGCTGGCTGGGTGCTCTGATCGTCCTGCTGCTGTCCCTGGTGCTCGCCGTGTCTGCCCTCGGCTATGCGGCGTATGGCCGTCCCGGTCTGGATGGAGTCCGGGTCACCGGTGGCACAGCCATCCGGACGATTGCGGTGTCCGGGCTGTCGATCGTGACTGTATGTCTGCTAAGCGTCGTGACAATGATGGGGCTCGCCGGTACGGGCTGTTCTGTACCCGTCGGCGCCGTGGTCACCGTCTTGCTCTGCGGATTCTTCACGGCCGTCGGCCTGAGTGTCTGGCTCTTCGTCACCCGCCCGGCCCGCCCCGTAGTCCCGGTCCCGGCTCCCACTCGGGCCCCTGCAGTCTAGAGCGCGTTTGGCAGGCCCGGCATTCCGCGTAGGCCAGCTGCACTTGCGTGGCTGAAGATCTACCGCTCCAGGTTTCGTCGTCAAGGCCCAGTTCCGGACTGATCAGGACTCGATACGCGCCCTAGCGGCAACGACGAGCAGCACGGAGCACTCCTTCAAGGTCCCCATGCGTCCTGAATTAGCCACGTTTTCGGGGAAGTTCGCTCTGGCGAAACTGGGAACCTCAGCGATACCGTCAGTCGTCTTGACTGAACACCTGTCTCACGGGGAGCTCACCTTGAAGCGCCGCTCTTTGCCCGTTGCTGCCGCGCTCGCCGCGACTGCAGCCCTCCTGCTGACGGCGTGCGGCAGCGGGGACGAGAAGTCCAGCGACAACGACAAAATTGCTGGAGCCGACGTCGGCAACACGAAGACACCAGCTTCACCGAGCCCGAGCGACACGGTTGACCGTCCCGAGATCACACTGCCGAGCGACCTCACCGACACCTTCGAAAGCTGGAAGACCGGTGACGCGACCAAGGACACGATTCTCAGGGATGTCGCCCAGCGGATCGACGCAACCAACTACGCCATCACGCAGGCCAGTAGCGATGTGCCGGCGCTCGGCTTCTACTACAGCGGTGCCGCCCTGGCCGATGCCAAGGACTGGGTCGAGTCCATCGTCAAGGACGGTTACACCGTCACCGGCGAGAACCGGTACTACAACGCAAAGATCGATGTCTTCGATTCCTCGTCAGCGAGTGTCGTCTACTGCGAGGACCAGGGCAAGGCGTACGCGAAAGACCGGACGTCCAAGAAGGTCTACAAGACCGAGGTGACCGACAAGTCGTACGTGCTCTACACGTCGCGCGTGGAGAAGAACAAGCAGGGCGTGTGGCAGACAACCAAGCTGACTTCGCAGAGGGGCCACAAGTCGTGCACGCCGTGATATCTCGCAGCCGCTTCGCCGTCGCAGGCCTTCTCGCGGGAGCCCTCGCCATCACAGTGCCGGGAACAGCGATCGCGGACTGGCCGCCGAGCAAGGGCACCCAGGGCAACACTGAGCAGACCGCAAGCTCCAACGCAGGCACGCTGGTCTCCAAGGTGACCTATTCCGGTTCCGTACGGTCGCGAGGCAGCGGCGCCGCTGTCCAGCCGGTCACCGACTGGACGCCGCCTGCATGCTGGTACGAACCCCGTTCCGTCGACGAGTTCAGAACGTACGTCGAGGGGTTCTACGAGGAGACGATCAACACTCCTGGCCAAGCCAACTACGCCAAGGCCGCGGTCGGTCAGTTCCGGGACATCTACAAAGACGGCGAGTACAAGGACTACAACGAGGGGGAGGCCGACGAGGGAAACTGGTGGGTCGCTGTCCGAAACCCCGACCGTGAGGACGACCCCGCCAGCTGGGAGTGCAGCAAGGCTCCCTTCTGGGTGGAGAACAACGCCAACCCGGGTGTCCCTCAAGCAGTCACCCCCCAGGTGCTGGCCGAGGCCGCCTACAGCGCGATCCAGCTCCCCGACACCAAAGTCACCCTCGCGCCCGAGAACGTAACCAAGGTCAACCTCGCCACGTGGGCCTGGCTCGACCAGGCCATGTTCAAAGAGGTTTCCGTGACGGCGGCACTGAACGTCGCCGGCCTCAACATCCAGGCGACGGCCACCGCAAAGCCGCTCTCCCTCAAACTCGAACCAGGCACCACCGACGCCACGACCTACCCGGCCTCCGGCGAGTGCACGATCAACGCCGACGGCTCCATCGGCGAGCCCTACGCCCAGGGCAAGTCCAGTCAGACACCGCCGTGCGGAATCAAGTACCTCCGCTCCTCGGGCGACGGGACGTTCAACCTCCGGGCGACCATCACCTGGGACATCGCCTGGACCGGAACCGGCGGCGCGGGCGGAGACCTTCCGGACGGCACGTTCGGCGGGGAACAGGCGGTCACTGTCCAGGAGATCCAAGCTGTCAACAGGTGAAGGCGCTTGAAGTGCCCTGGGCCGCGTAAAGTCCCAGGGCTTGGTGCGGGGCGCTACAGGCGCCTTCGTGGCGACTGCACCCCACCATGCTCAGGACCTCCCGCGAAGCGCGACCTACCGCGCCTTGCGAGCCTTGCCTTTGCCCTTCTTGCGGAGCTTTCGCATTCGCTCACGCTCACGCGTCCGGCGCACCTCGGCCCGAGCACTCTCGACTCGATACAGGCCCCATCCCAGAAGCGCTGCGGTGGCCATGCAGGCGATGAAGGCACTTCCCGTTCCAGGGATGTACTGGCAACCGTCCCTGTATGACGGGCAGTTCCTGGCGGGCAGGGAGGCAAGGACGTACATCAGTACGGCAAACGCCGTTCCCCCGCAAACCGACATGCCGAAACCACGACCTGCCCGCCGCAGCCGCGACTCCCCGAGATGTCTCGCAGAGAACCACCAGGCACCGAGCGAGCCGACGGCCACGATCACGCCGGCGGCAATGCCGAAGGCCCAGGATCCGCCGGGCCAGTTGAGCACCACTGGCACTGTCGCCCGGACGAACCACTTCCACAAGCCGAGCGCCATGACAAGCACGCTACCGAGGGCGATCACCACTCCGGCAATGGCGAAGCCGTCCCGAGCCCGGAACCCTGCACTGTTCTCACTCACCATCATTCACTCCCAGTGCAAGGTTCCGGCCACTGTGTCGAACAGCTCTACAAGCTGGTCCGCCAGTGGGTCCATTGGAGTCGAGAAGTTCAGCATCAACCACCGCGAAGTGACCGGAACGGGAATGTAGTAGGTGAGGGTTGTGGTGGGCAGCGTATTGCCCATCTGAGTTGCGGGGTCTGCCGCCTGCTTCCGGCGATGACGGACAGCGCTACCCGCCGCCGCCAACGACACCACGCTCAGTTCATGGTCTCCATTTCCGCTGCCGCCATGCCGACCGACCAGATGCTCTGCCAGTTCCTCAGCATCCGAAATATCGGGCCATTCGTCCGGTGCAGGAACACTGATCAACAATGAGGAAGCGAGTGGCACCGGACCGATGGTCAAGATGGAGATGTAAAGTTCCGTGCCGCCGGCATTGTAGGCATCCTTCGCCTTCCTCTGCAGATCCCGCATGAACTCCTTCTTAATATGGGGAGCGTTCTCCACGCCGTGGAACTGCCTATCGGCGAGGGCGATGATGCCACGGTCACGGTAATCCGGGTCGAGCACAAGCTGGAACCAGCCGTCAGGGACGATCAGGTTGTAGTCCTGGGGAGGTGAAGTGAATTCGCTCGCTGTCTTCATCGCAGTGCAGGCTCACTTCGGAGGGTTCGGGATGGCCGTGATTTCATTACCTGCAGCGTCAAGCGGAACAAGACGCATCGTGGACACCAATTCATCGGTCAACTGCGTGAGTTCCTCGGTCTGCTGGACCGCTTCCCAGGTGACCGTGACCACGATGAGGCTGTTGAGACCGGGAGGGAACACCGCATACTTGACGAACTCCGACAGACGTCGGCCGAAACCGAGCAGACGCTTTGCTTTTAGCACCGCCTGGACTCGCACCGCCGGACCGACCGGGAGATCCAGGTAGGTAATATCCGGGTCGCTCGCCACCTCGGCATTGGACCATTCCAGCAGCAAAGGCTGGACTTCCGCCGCTGTCGGCCGCGATACACCTTCCTCGCCGTACGAGTCGACCCTGAGGCTGGCCAATCCCACTCCGCTGTCCGAGTAGTAGGCGCCCGCGAGGATCGGATTGTCCTCATTGAGTTCAACCGCCCGGTCAACAATGTCGTCGTAGACAGCGCTCTTCTCGATCTCAAGGCTCAATGGGTTGAGTCGGTTCACAGCCTCGGTTGCCAGTTCCTTCGCACTCGCCTTCGTGACCTCGGAAAGTGTCAGGTCTACCCATCCGGGTTGGAAGTCGAATCGGCATGCGTAGTCGTCGACCGCGCCGCCGTCTTCCGATGTGGTCATCTTGGTCCCCTTCACAGGTTGTCCACTGCCAGGCCAGTAAGCGTGATGCCCGTGCCGATCGCGGAGAGCCTCGTCGCCTTCCTGGAGATCTCGTTGACTGCCCCGAAGCTGTCGAGCCCCTGCGACGCCTGCTTGATCGTCTTGAGGTCGGAGGCAACACCTGGGTCGGCCAGCGAAAACGACTTACCAGTACCGAGCAGGCGACTCCCACCACCCCGTGTTGCAATCGTGTTCATCGCCTCGCTGTAGCTTCCACTACCCGGCTTCAGCGCCTTGAGGTTGCTGCCCCAGAAACTTTTCGAGAAAGGTTCGGCGAAAGGCTCCTTCAGGGACTTGAGTATATCCTTCTTACTCAGAGTGAGTTTGGTCCCGGCGATCTTATTTAGCTTCTTCTGGTTGCGCCCGATCTGCTTCGAGGTGGTCTCCACACCGGCCTTGCTCATACGATTGATTGCAGCCTTTGCGAATTTTCCAGCAACCTTGGAAAAGGCCTTACCGACTCCCATCATCATGAATCCGAGGGCCGCCGTTGCCAAATCCGACCACTCAGCATTTCCCTGGAAAACCTGGACCAGGGTTGCCAAGGTGTTAAGCAGAGTTGCGATCATGGCAATAGCGCCCAGGGCTCCGGCGAGAGCTTGTCCGATGACCGGAATCCAGCCCACCGCAAGGGACAGGATCCCTGCCCAGGTAGAAATGAACTCGGTGACATCGGCGACCGTCTGGACAAGAGTTTCCCAGAATCCGTCCTTCAGAGAGTCATGGTCGACGACCGCTTCAATCGACTCCCGGGCACGCTCCGCCGCATCATCCCGGACCCGCTTGGCTTCATTGATCTTCTCCCTGGCCGACTCGATCTCATCGTTCGCGGCATCCCGCTGCGCCTCGGCCTTCTTGCGGTCTCCACCACCGGAATCGTCCTTTTCCGACTTCTTGCTGGTGAAGCCGTCCAGGCTCTTCTGCGCCGCACCTTTACGCTCATCCGCGTCTCTGGCGTCTTTGAGGGCCGCGTCCGCGATTTCCTGCGCGCGATTCAGGTCGGAAGCGTAGTTTTTGGGCCTGGCGTGCAACTTGTCCTGGTAGCCACCACCGACCTCTGTCACCTCGACACCGATGACATCAGCCGCTGTGTCATACCGTTTGAAGGCGGCTTCGAGCTTCTTGACGTTGCCCTTTGCCCTCTCCCGGAACTCTTTGCCGGCCTTGCTGTCCCAGGCGTCGACCTCAGTAACAGCTTTTATATTCTTGATCTGACGCTCAAGTTCATCGGCAGTCTTGCGTAGTTTCCTGCCCAGCGACGCCATCTGGTCGGGATCCCCCGGAATGGGGTCACCTTCCGCCACTGGATGCCAGTCACGCGGCCGTCCCCCCATGAACTATTTCTCCTTTTTCTTGGAACTCTGAGCGCCCCGGATCGCCTCAGCCAGCTGGTGATCAATATCTTCGTACGCCTGCGCCGCCGCCTTGGCGATCTCAGCCATCGCGCCGATCTCTTCTGTCAGCTTCTCGCGGCTTATCTCCCAGTTGTCCATAAAGTCTTCGAACTTATCGGCGAGGTCGCCGTCGCCGAAGTCCTCCAGGAATTGCCCAAGCTTGTCGATTCCGTCAAATGCCTTCTTCACATTGTTGAGCCCCGTACCCATGCCTCTGATCACGTCGAGATCGAGCCGAGCGCGCTCGCCTTCGCCTGACATGGCACCCCCGTTGTGTTGACCTGTCGGAATCAAGCCGACACCGACTGGGATCAGCCTCGGGCGAAAGGACGCTCGTCCGGACCGCCGCAGCGCCTGCCCTGTGGCTCCGCGGTGTGGCGCCGTCGGCCATCAGCATGAGCAAAGATCTTACGGGTGAGGCCGTTGGGATCCCAGGGGTGTTGGGCAACAGGACCGTGCGTGGTGCACATCCCGTTTCCATGACGTTCGACCTGACTCGTGACGGCATCTGTCACCCAGGTGGCGACCGGCGTGCCCGCCGTCAGCGGTTTGTGGTTCGGAGCGCGGACGCTGGGCAAGCAGTTCGCGTTCGTGGGTGCGCAGCCCTTCCAGCGGTTCCTGTACAAGGAGTTCGTCAACGCGTGGAAGCGGGCAGGCCGTTGAGCTGTGGCCCGCCCGCTCACCAGCCACCCGGCGGCGAGGATCCGTCACCGGCGTGACCGGCGTCGCCTCACTGCCAGAAGACCTCCTCGACGACGATCTGGGGATCCTCGGTGCGCCGGATGAAGGTGTAGGTCATCCAGCCGTGTCCGTTGTCGAAGAGGAAGATGCGGGCGCCCTTCGGCTTGCTGGACTCGACCGGCCGGACCTTCATGCCGTGGGGAAGATCCGCGTCGGCGTCGATACCCCGGAAATAGGGGCCCTTCGCAGTGACCAGCTCGGCCCGCGCGGCATCGACCATCTTCCGCACGTTCTCAGGCAGGGTGTCGCGGGCGGCCTGGGCCTTGAGCGTCCAGTCCATCTGCCACTGCGGACCCATGAATCCGTCGTCGGTCACCGACCGGGCTCCAGCCGCCGTACCTGGTGGCGGATGTTCGATGCCTCTTCGAGGAGCGCCTTGGCCTCGGTGATGTCGGCGGACTCCGCCGCACGGTGTTCGAGATCGGTCACGTGGGCGTCGAGCCTCGGATCACGGGCGATCGCGTACTGGCCCCACCAGCGGGCCATGAACGCGGGCACCGTGCTGATGTCGTACGCGTCGGCGACAGCCCACTTCCAGTGCTCGTCGAAGTCGGGAAGCAGTTGGGGAGCGTGTTCGGCGATCGCCTCGCGCAGGGCCTTCGCGTTCCGTTCGGGCATGGGCGGGACAGCCGGTGTCGGTTCGGCGGCGTGGGCGGCCGTGACCGGGGAACTCCTTCGACGCGTCGTGGTTACGACCATAGTCCGCTCCCTGTGTCCTGAGGGTTCTGTCCGTCGTCCTCGGCGTCCGGCACGGGCAGGGCGCATGCCCCGGGACTCGGCGACGCGCAAGGCGTCGGTCAGACACTCGGCGAGCCGGAGACCGGCGTAACGGACCTCGGTGTACGGGGACTCCGGGTCGTCCAGCAGCGGGCGGGCGAGGCCGAGCACCTCGACGGCCGTGGCGAGCTGGCCGGCCTCCAGCTCGTCGGCGAGGCGGGACAGGTATCCGCCGCCGTTGTCGTCCGCGACCAGGTAGCAGGGCTTCCCGTCGAGGGACAGCCAGGGGAGGAGACGAAGGGGCGAGGACGGGGGCGTCGCGTGCTCCGCGTGGTCAGCGCGCAGGGTGTCGTTGCTGATGCGCTTCATCAGGCGGCCACCTGCTGGGCGCCGATCAGATGCGGGTCGAAGTCGACGGTGTCCGTGAGGTACGGGCGCACGAGGACGGAGTCGGTGCCGTCCAGGAACGTGACCAGGCCGTACGGGGAACGGTGGCGGGGCAGGTACAGGGGCGGAGGTGCGGAAGGCCGGCGTACGGCGGTGATGTCCACGCAGAGGTGGGGGTGACGGCGGACACGGCGCCGTCTGCCCGTACCAGGGGCGAAGAGGAGGCTCACCCAGTGGAGGGTGCGGCGGAAAAGGTCGTGCATGTCGATGCTCCTATTCAGCGTTGGCCGCGCCTTGGGAGGTCTTGTCCACCTCGCCGGGGTCTTGCTCATTTCGACCATACCGGTAACTGCGTCCCCCTGCACCCTTCTGACAAGTACCGCGTTCCACCGCTGTGGGACGCGTTCCAGCTCTGCGCTCTGCGCTGGGCTGCGGCACCGTGGAGAGATGAGTGAGCTTCCGCGCTACGAGTACGTGAAACTCGCCGACGCCATCGCGGCAGACATCTCGGCGGGCAAGTTGCCGCAGGGGGCCGCGCTGCCCGGCGAGCGTGCCATGACAGATCTGTACGGCGTGAGCATCGGCACCGTGCGTCGCGCCGTCGTCGAACTCCGGAAACGAGGACTCGTCGCGACGCTGCCCGCGAAAGGGACGTACGTCATCGGCATGCCGGAGCCGTCCGGCGACGCGCCCGCAGAGGGCGATCCGAACGACTGAAGGGACCGCGCGTCGCATCGCGCCGCCCCTTCCGCGTCATTCCCTGTCACCGTTGCCTGGCCGGTGCCGCCCTGGTCTACGGCACTTCTGTCGCACTTCCGTCCCGGGACTTGACCCGCCGATCGGGGAGGTAGAGTCTCCATTAATGCGCATTAGGTAATACGCATTAACTGGCGCCTCGGAGGAGAGAGGGGAGGAGCCACTGTGGCACCCAAGAAGCGCCCCGGCCGGACCCCCGCGCCCACCGGACGTACCTCACGGCCCCGCCAGGCCGAGGTGGCCCGGCTCGCTGGTGTGTCCCAGGCGACCGTGTCCCTGGTGCTCTCCCCGAAGCCCGACGGCAAGGGCCCCCTCATCTCCGAGGAGACCCGCCAACGGGTCCTGGAGGCGGCCCGCAGCCTCGGTTACGTGCCCGACCCGGCCGCCCGGCGGCTGGCCGCCGCCCGCAACAACCTGCTCGGCGTCTTCAGCTTCACCGCCACGTTCCCCACCGATGTGCGGCACTCGTACTACCCCTTCCTGGTCGGCGTGGAGTGCGAGGCGGCGGCGCTCGGCTACGACCTGGTGCTGTTCACCGGGTCGAGCAGCGGGGGCGCGGGGGCTGCCGTCCCCGACGCGCTGGGGCGGGTCCGGCTCGCCGACGGCTGTCTGTTCATGGGGCGGCACACTCCCCGGGCGGAGCTGAAGCGGCTGGTCGAGGACGGCTTTCCGGTCGTCCACCTGGGCCGCCGTGAGGAGTTGGAGGGTGTGGCGTGGGTGGGTGCGGACTATGTCCACGCCACCCGTGAAGTCGTGGGCCATCTGACCCAGTTGGGGCATCGGCGGATCGTTCTCGTCCGCGAGGACGACGACGCGCCCGCCTCGGCGGATCGTCAACACGGCTTCCTGGAGGGGCTGGAGGTCGCCGGGCTGCCCGCCGGGCCCGCCGCCGTCTTCCGGTCCGGTGATCCGGAGCGCGACCTCACGGCCGAGCGGCTGCGCTCCTGGGCCGACGAAGGAGTGACCGCCTTCGTCGCGGAGGAGACCGACACCGGGGCGGCCTGGCGGAGCCTGCTCTCCGCCGTGCGCGGGGCGGGCCTCGACTGCCCGGTGGACGTCTCCCTCGCCCTGCTCGGCAGCCCGCCCTCCGATCTGGCGAGCGAGCCCGTACCGACCGGATTCGACATCCCCCGGCCGGAGTTGGGCGCGGCGGCGGTACGGCTGCTGGCCTCGCTCGTGGCCGGTGAGGGCGAAGGGGCTCGGGAGCCGCTCGTCAGCTGTGTCTTCCGGCCGGGGCCCACGACCGGACCACCACCGCCCGCCCGTCCCTGAGCACGGTCCGCACAGCCCCCTCCCCCCACCCGCCCGTGAAGCAGCAGCAAGGAGCAGCGTGATACCCGAAGCGGACATCCTCGTCGTGGGCGGTGGCCTCGGTGGTGTGGCCGCCGCGCTCGCCGCCTGCCGGGCCGGACGCAGCGTCGTGCTCACCGAGGAGACGGACTGGATCGGCGGCCAGCTCACCAGCCAGGCCGTGCCGCCCGACGAGCATCCGTGGGTGGAGCGGTTCGGGACCACCGCCTCGTACCGGCGGCTGCGCGAGGAGATCCGGCGGTACTACAGGCACTGGTATCCGCTGCGGGCCGAGGCGCTGGCCCTCACCGACCTCAACCCGGGAGCGGGCCGCGTCAGCAAGCTCTGCCATGAGCCTAGGGTCGCGCTCGCCGTCCTGGAAGGCATGCTCGCACCCCACCGAGCAGCGGGACGGCTGACCGTACTCACCGAACACCGGCCGGTCTCCGCCGAGTCGGACGGGGACTTCCTGCGGACGGTGACCCTCCAGGACCTGCGGGACGGGACCCGCCGTACCCTCACGGCACGGTACGTCCTCGACGCCACCGAGACCGGCGAGCTGCTCTCCCTCGCGGGCGTCGAGCACGCCAACGGGGCCGAGGCGCAGGGCGAGTTCGACGAACTGCACGCTCCCGACGAGGCCCAGCCGGACAACCAGCAGGGCATCACGGTCTGCTTCGCGCTCTCCCACCACGAGGGCCAGGACCACACGATCGACCGCCCGGACGACTTCGACTTCTGGCGTGCGTACCGGCCCACCTTCTGGCCCGGCCCGCTGCTCGGCTTCGAGGCGCCCGACCCGCGCACGCTGGAGCCGGTGGCACGGACCTTCGTACCGAATCCCGAACTCGATCCGCTCGCCGTCTCGGCCGACCAGAGCGCCGACGCCGGCGACAAGGAGCTGTGGGGCTTCCGGCGCATCCTCGCGCGCAAGCTGCACACGCCGGGCGCCTTCGCCTCCGACATCACGCTCGTCAACTGGCCGCTGAACGACTACTGGTTGAAGCCGTACGTCGGAGAGCAGGAGGCCGAAGCGCTGCGCGAGGCACGGCAGTTGTCGCTGTCGCTGCTGTACTGGCTGCAGACCGAGGCTCCTCGCCCGGACGGCGGCACCGGCTTCCCGGGGCTGCGGATCCGCCCGGACGTGACCGGCACGGCGGACGGGCTGGCCAAGTCGGCGTACGTGCGCGAGTCCCGCCGTATCAAGGCCGTCACCACGGTCACCGAGCATGATGTCGCGATCGACATCGTCGGGCCGTACGGCGGCACCCGGTACCGGGACTCCGTCGGTGTGGGTGGGTATCGGATCGATCTGCATCCCTCCACCGGCGGCGACAACTACATCGACGTCGGGTCCGTGCCGTTCGAGATCCCGCTCGGCGCGCTCGTACCGCGCCGGGTACGCAATCTGCTGCCCGCCGGCAAGAACATCGGCACCACCCACATCACCAACGGCTGCTACCGGCTCCACCCGGTGGAGTGGAACGTCGGCGAGGTCGCCGGCGCGCTGGCCGCGCACTGCGTGGCCGAGGACATCGAGCCGCAGCAGGTGCAAGCCGAGGAGAAACGGTTCGAGGACTTCGCCCGGCTGCTCGACCGCGACGGAGTGCAGCGCCACTGGCCGGACGTACGCGGCTACTGAGGACGACGTCGCCTGCGCGGCCGCACGGCCGCTGAACACCCCGCACACGGACGGTACGGACGGTAAAAGGAGGTGCCCCGACATGAACTCTGCCCACAACCCTGACATCAACCATGACATGAACACATCCCGCATACGCGTCGGCATCGACGTGGGCGGAACCTTCACCGACGCCGTGGCCGTGGACGCCACGACCCTCGAACTCCTGGGCCAGGTCAAGGTCCCCACCAGCCACCACCACGCGGACGGCGTCGCCCACGGCATCGTCGAGGCGCTCGACCGGCTCATGGAGCAGACCGGCCGCGCCCCGGCCGACATCTCCTTCCTCGCGCACGGCACGACCCAGGCCACCAACGCCCTCCTGGAGGGCGACGTGGCGACCGTCGGACTGATCGGCATCGGAACCGGCCCCTCGGCGGTGTTCACCCGCCGCCTCGCCTCCTTCGCAAAGCTCGAACTCACCCCCGGCAAAAGGCTTCCGCTCGTATACGCGCATGTCGCCGACCCCAGCGACACTGCGGCCGTCTGCCGCGCCGTCGAGCAGTTGAAGGACGAGCAGTTGAAAGGCGAGCAGTTGAAAGGCGGAGGCGCCCAAGTCCTCGTCGCCAGCCAGCCGTTCAGCGTCGACCGGCCCGAGGGCGAGCGGGCCGTGCTGGACGCGGCCCGGCCGTACGGGCTGCCGATGACCGCCGCGCACGAGATCACCTCGCTGTACGGGCTGCACAAGCGCACCCGTACCGCCGTGGTCAACGCGGCGATCCTGCCCCGCATGCTGGCCACCGCCGACCTCGTCGACGCCTCCATCACCAAGGCCGGTGTGACCGCGCCGCTGATGGTGATGCGCTGCGACGGCGGGGTGATGTCCCTCGACGAGATGCGCCGCCGACCGCTCCTGACCGTCCTGTCGGGACCGGCCGCCGGAGTCGCGGGCGCGCTGATGCAGGAACGGGTGAGCGAGGGCGTGTTCCTGGAGACCGGGGGCACGTCGACCGACATCAGCGTCGTACGGCGCGGCAAGGTCGCCGTCCGGCACGCCACCATCCTCGGCAAGACCTCGTACCTGAACGCCCTCGACGTACGTACGGTCGGCGTCGGCGGCGGGTCGATGGTGCGGATCGGAGACGGTCGAATCACCGGCGTCGGACCGCGCAGCGCCCACATCGCGGGGCTGCCGTACGCCTGCTTCGCCTCCCCCGCCGAACTGCGCGACGCCACGGTGGCCACCGTCCAACCCATGGACGGCGACCCCGACAACTACGCCGTACTGGACGCGGCGGGCGGACGGTTCGCCGTCACCATGACCTGCGCCGCCAACGCCCTCGGCCGCGTCCCCGAGGGCGACTTCGCCCACTGCGACCCGGAGACCGCGCGGGCCGCGATCGCGCCGCTGGCCGCCCTGCTCGGCACCGACATCGCGACGGCGGCCACGCGGATCCTCGACGCGGGCACCGCCCAGGTGCGGAAGGTCGTGGACGCCATGATCCGCGACTACCGCCTCGACAAGGACACGGCCGTGGTCGTCGGCGGGGGCGGCGGGGCCGCGTCCGTCACCCCGCACCTCGCCCTCGGCAGTGGCATGGAGGGGCGGATCGCCCGCCACAACGAGGTCATCAGCCCCATCGGCGTCGCCCTCGCGCTCGTACGGGAACAGGTCGAACGGATCGTGCCCGGCGGCGCTTCACAGGAGCAGATCCTCGCCGTGCGTGCCGAGGCGGAGCGGGCGGTCGTCGCCCAGGGCGCCGCCGCCGAAGGCGTCGAGGTCGAGGTCACTGTCGATCCGCAGACCAGCACCGTGCGCGCGGTCGCCACCGGCGCCACCGAACTGCGCACCCAGGACCGGGCCCACCGCGCCGACGACACCGAGCGGCTGCATGCGGCGGCGGCCAGCCTCAAGGCCGACCCGGCGGCGGTCCACGTCCTGGCGGGCACGGCCGCGCACACCGTCTACGGGACGGAGACGCGCCGACGCCTGCGTCCGACCCGCCACGCCGTACGGATCGTCGACATGGACGGCGTCGTACGCCATCACGCCGCCGACGCCCACGTGGAGACCACCACCGTGGCCGGCGCCCCCGAGGTGCTCGCCCGGCTGGTGGGCGAGTCCACCTCGTACGGCGACGGCGGGGTACGCGCTCCCGCCCTGCGGCTGCTGCTCGGCTCCCGTATCGCCGACCTGTCCGGCGTCCTCGATCCGCAGCCGCTGCTCGCGCTGGCCCAGAGCGAGTTGCGGGCGCGTGCGGGCGACGAGCCGGTGGTCGCGGTGCTGGAGGTGCGGTCATGACCGCCACCGAACTTCCCTCCACCGAACGGGAGTTGACGGACCTCACATCCGTCGACGACATCGAATGGGGCGTACGGCTACTCGCCGCCACCCCCACCCACGAAGGCCGCGACCCCGAGCTGCTCCGCCAATGGGCCCGTACAGCCGACGAGTTCGGGTCCCGGCTGGCCCTCGACCCCGTGCCCTCCTCCACCGCGCGCGTGGTCGAGCGGGCCGACGGCCTGGAGCGGATGCTGCTCGCCCGCTACACGTCACGGCCCCCGACGGTCGAGCTGTACACCGACACGCTCGCGCTCGCCGAGGAGTTGGTCGACGCGCGTGGCTGGCGTGACTGGTATCCGCCGGGCTCGGTGCGGGCCGCCGCGCTCGCCCACGAGGCCGTGCACGCGCACCTGCACCACGGCCCCGCGAAGGCCGCGCTGAAGCAGGCGCTCGGCCACACCGTGCTGCGGCTCGGTCGCCACCGCGTGGCCGGTCATGTCGCCGGCGCCGAAGAGGTCGCCGCGCACGCCTACGCCCGGACCGTCTGCGGGCTCGGCCGCAGCCCCCTGCTCCTCACCGCCGCGCTGCGCACGGCGCTCACCCGGCCCGGGACTCCAGCTCCGAGAAGCCCCGCTCCGAGAAGAGAGAACTGACCATGGGCGTCGTCATCCTCCTCGTCATGGCCGCCGGTGTCGGCCTGATGCTCACCCGCAGACTTCCCACCGCCTTCGCGCTGGTGCTGCTCGCCGTCGTCATCGCCTTCCTCGCCGGGGCGCCGCTGACCGGCGAGAACAGCGTGCTGGACACGGTTCTCCAGGAGGGCGCGCCGACCCTGGCGGCCACGATGATCGCGATCATCCTGGGCTCCTGGCTGGGCAAGCTCCTCGACGAGACCGGGATCGCGGGCACGCTCGTCCGCAAGATCGTCGAGTTCGGCGGCGACCGCCCGACCGTCGTCGCCCTCGGTGTCCTCGCCGTGTCCGCGCTCGTCGGTACGGTGACCGGTTCGGCGCCCGCCGCCATGCTCGCCGGGATCATCGGCATCCCCGCGATGATCGCCGTCGGCGTGCCCAAGGTGACGGCCGCCGGCACGGTGCTGATGGGCATCGCCGTGGGCATCCCCTTCGAGCTGCCGCTGTGGCAGTTCTTCTCCACCGCGCTGGACCTGCCGGTCCCGACCGTGCGCGACTTCATGGTGAAGCTGTTCCCGTTCGCGCTCGTGGCCGCCCTCGCGTTCGTCCTCGTCGAGACACGGCGGCGCGGCACGGAACACGCCTGGTCGCTCAAGTCCCTGGAGGAGAAGCCCCGTTCACGTCGCCGAGAGCTGGGCGACGCGCCCTGGTACGCGCTGCTCGCCCCCGCCGTCCCGCTCGTCCTCGCCCTGGGCTTCGAACTCGCCATCATCCCCTCGCTGTTGGCGGGCGTCCTGTACGCGCTGGTCACCACGACCCGGCCCGGCGAGATGAACAAGCGGCTGCTGCGCACGCTCTACGGCGGCTTCGAGGTGGCGGCCCCGCCGCTCGTCCTGTTCATCGCCATCGGCATCCTGCTCTCGGCCGTGAAACTGCCGGGTGCCGTGGAGGCGCTCGAACCGCTGATCAAGTCGGTCAGTCCGCAGAACCCGGTGCTGTTCGTCCTCGTCTTCACCCTGCTCGTCCCGCTGTGCCTCTACCGGGGCCCGCTCAACGTGTTCGGGCTCGGTGCGGGCATCGCCGGTGTCCTCATCGCCGCCGGGATCTACCCCGCGGTCGCCGTCCTCGGCATGGCCACCTCGTACAACCAGGTCTTCGGCGTCGCCGACCCCACCAGCACCCAGACCGTGTGGAGTGCCCAGTACGCGGGCGTCACTCCGCAACAGGTGATGGTCCGCACGCTGCCGTACGTGTGGGCGGTCGCCCTCGGCGGGCTGTGCGTCACCGCCGCCACCTACCTCTGAGTCCCCTCAGCCCGTCATTGGAGCCCCCCATGCACCACCACCTCGGCCGGCGCCTCTTCCTGCGCGCCGGCGCCGCCACCGGAGCCGCGCTCACCGTCGGTACGACGCTGGGTGCCCAGCCCGCCGACGCCGCGCCCGGCGGATTCCCCAACTACACCTACAAGAGCACACTTCTGACAGCGTCTCAGCTGAAGTACAACCCCACCGGGGAGATCATCTTCCCCTGCATCAGGGGGGTTTACGACAAGATCGCCTCGCCGCTCGGCCGTTACTACCTGTACTACGCGCCGCACGACCCGCCCGGCGGGATCTGTCTGGCGTACGGGGACTCGCTGGAGGGGCCGTTCACGGAGTACCCGTCGAACCCGATCGTCTCCAACGAGTGGTCACCGCACTACTCCGTCAGCCATGTCTCGTCGCCCCACGTACTGTGGAACGCGGACGAGAAGGAGTTCTGGCTGTACTTCCACGGCGAGAACCACACGACCCGCCTCGCCCGTTCGGCCGACGGGATCCAGTTCACGTACGACAAGGTCGTGCTGTCGAAGTCCATGCTCCCGGCGGGCACCACGGAGACGTCGTACGCCCGGGTCTTCCGCCATGACCTGCCCGCGCGCGGCGCCCGCTACGTGATGCTCTTCATGCTGAACAACACAACCAACCACCGTGACATCCACTGGGGTTGGTCCGCCGACGGCCGTACCTGGACCTACGATCAGACAGCGCTGATCCGGCACACCGACGTCGACGCGGTCAACGTCGGCGGCCCGCATCTGCTCCACCGGAACAACAGCACCTACGTCGTCTACAACAAGGACAAGTCCAGCGGCGGCGACATCATGATCACCGAGGTCGGCAACGACTTCGCCAAGCGCTCCCACCTCGGCGTCTTCTACAACTCGCGCAGCGCGGCGCCTGAGAACGGACGTGCCGCGGCACCTTCGTTCGGTACCGACGGCGGCGTCCCGTACATGATCTACGAGGCGGGCGAGCGGCTCTCGGGAGCCATCGCGGTAGCCCGGGGCTGACCCCAAATTTTTCCTGATTCACCCAATTCCTATGCTATTTGCACCTCTCGGAAGGAACCACCCGTAATGAACCGCCACCTGCGCAGGACCGTCTTCGCCACCGCCGCGCTCACCGCCGGCCTGCTGATGACGGCCTGCCAGAGCGGCACGGACGACAACTCGTCCGGCTCGGCCAGCTCACCCAGCACTTCCAGCTCACCCACCGCAGCCAGCTCGCCCAGCTCGTCCGCCACGACCGGCACGGACTCGGCGTCGGGCTCCGACACCTCCCAGGACACCGAGGCCACCCCGCCCGGCACTTCCGACTCGGACTCCTCCGGGTCTGGTTCCGGCTCCTCCAACTCCGACTCCGACTCCTCCGGGACCGTCGTCGAGGGCCTCAACGACGGCGAGGGCGTCAGCGGCACCTGGTTCGGCAACGTCTCCTACGTGGCGCCGGGCTCGTACACCGTCTCCGACTCGAAGGGCACCGAACAGCAGTTCTTCACCTCCGAGAACACCAAGATCATCGGCTACGACGACATCTGCGATGCCATCAACACGGGTCCGGGCGGCGAGGGTGGCGTCGAGTGCACCGAGGCCCAGCTGGAGACGGCCGCCAAGAAGGGTTTCAGCGCCGAGGTCGTGATCAGCAAGGGCATAGCGACCAGCATCCGCGACGACAACTGAGCCACACCCGCACGATGAATCGGTGAATCGGTGAATCGGTGAAGGCCCGGGTCGGCGCGCCGACCCGGGCCTCACGCCACCCCGGGCGTCAGTCGGGCCGTTGAGTGCGGTTCTCGTGAGCGAGGCCGTCCGGGTGGCCGGCCCGGTGCGGCCCGAGGGCGAGGACCAGCGCCCGCAGTGGCACGGGGGCCGGCGGGCGGAGGATCGTGGGATCCGGCGGACGGAGGATCGTCCCGATGTCCTGCCATCCCCGCGACCGGAAGGCGTCGTAGGCCGGAGCGTCCGCCCGGTCGACCAGCGTCGCCCCGAGCGAGGCGTGGTGGTCGGCGAGGAGCCGCTCCTGGAGCCGGCGGGCGAGGTCCTGGTCGCCGGTGTGGGGGTGCACCACGATCTCGGTGATCGCGAAGACGTGTCCCGAGGCGGTGAGCCGTTCCACGCTCTGCGGAAGGGGCCCGTCGAATCCCCTCCACCATGTCCCGTCACGCGGTACGGAGAATCCGTAGGCGCACCCGGCGAATGCCGCGTCCTCCGCGATCAGCAGGGCGAATCCGGGCTTCCGGATGCTGCCGGTGAGCCGCCGCAGGAACCTCTCGCGGCCTCGGTACTCCTGGCCCGCCTGCGCACGGGAGGACTCCACGTAAAGATCGGCCAGGTCCTCCCGCAGGGTCTCGGCCTGCCAGCGGTTCAGCCGGCGCAGCCGGACCGCGTGGGTGGGAATCGGAATCGGCATGCCGCCCGTACCCCGTGCCGGCCCCTGGCGGGGCGGGGCCGTCACGGCGCACCGCCCGCGACGGCGAGAACCCGAGGTGAGGGTGACCGAGGTGAGGGTGACCGAGGGGCGTGGACTTCGTGGTTCAGGTGGGGACGGGGCATGGCTCCTCGGTTCGGTGGTGTAGGTCGTGACGGCTGAACTGCCTGTCCGGCAGGCCGAGTTGGCGGGCATCGTGTTCTGGAGGGGGCCGCAGGACACGAGAAGACCCCGGCCTGCCGTGGGCGGTGTACAGCCGGGGTCCTGGGCTTACGGGTCGTGCTGTCGGTTCGGTCGGTTCGGTCGGTGCTGTCGGTTCGGGTACGGGCCGGGCGGGGCTGCCGGAACGACGCGGTTCACCCCGCTCTTCTGTGGGTGTGGCGCCGGAGGCGGAGCCAGTCGCGGACCTTCCGCGGAGCGGATGGAGTCGACGGAGCCGGTCCCGCTACGGGCGTCCCGGAGCGGCCGTAGTGGAAGGAGGCGATGCGGTCGTCGTGCTGCGAGTTGAGCCGGTGGATGAGGAGCACCCCCACGGCGATCATCGCGAGGGTCACGATCACGGTCAGGAATGTCTCCACGGTTCTCACCTTCCCGTCGGCTGATGCGCCGACTGCTCCATCAACCGGCTCGCGGTCGACGTGCCCAGTGGGTCGCTCGCCGCGGCCATCAGCCACGCGGCCTGGGCGGCGGGCGTCTGCGGCGGGACCACCAGGAGGTTCCAGCGGCCCGTGCGGTACGAGAGCAGCAGCAGTTCGTGCGGGTCCTGTTCCGCCAGGAACCAGCCCACCTTCACCACGCGCCCACCGACGGCCACCTTGCGCGGAACGACCGGCCAGTGGACGGGATTCACGGTGACCCGGGTGATCCGCCCCCACAGCGGATCCAGTACGGCGGTCAGGGCGGGGAGTTCCGCGCCGAGGTCGCGGGAGCGGGGCCACCAGGCGCCGTCCAGCAGAGCCGGTGCGGGACCTGCGGGAGCCAGTGACAGACGGAGAGCGGGCGCGGGCGAGGACGAGGGCGAGGCGAACCGGTCGTCGGCTTCGGCTCTCGTCGGGTGGGAAACGGTCGCGGTCATCACGCGAACCCTGCCCCGGGCCGGTCATGACCGGTCCGGCGTATTCGATCGCCGAAAACGACACGGGCATGGCAGCCGGTGCGCGAAGTGTCCTCG
Organism: Streptomyces sp. GQFP; assembly: GCF_021545335.1. Taxonomy (GTDB): domain Bacteria; phylum Actinomycetota; class Actinomycetes; order Streptomycetales; family Streptomycetaceae; genus Streptomyces. Next base: position 4,795,891 of record NZ_CP089312.1, read on the forward strand.
GTAGTGCCAGCGTACTCCGCGGGCACACCCAACGGACCGTACGGCCGAAGGGGGACCGGCAACGGTCAGGTCTGCCGTGCGCGGGTGCCGGTGTCGATGAGGATCTGCTCGGCCTGCCTCCCGCTGTCGGCCCGGACGGCCTCGGCCATGGCCGCGCGTGCGGCGTCGGGTGTCGCGTGCGGTGGGATCACGAGGAGGGAGAAGAGATCCTGTTCGCCCCGGGTGATCAGGACGGTGTCGTCGCCGACCGGGAAGGAGTCGAGGTGGACGACGCGGCCGTCGATGGTCATCCGCGTCGGCAGCGCTTCCCAGGCGCCGGTGTCCAGGCCGACACGGGTGACGGGCCCGAGGTGTTCGGTCAGTGCGGTGATCAGGCTGGGGAGTTCGGCGGTGATGTCGCGGGAACGGGGCCACCACACTCCGTCGAGCACGCCCCGCCGGTCATGTGTCGTCTCCAGCCGTACGACAGCTGTCCCGGGCCGCACGGCCTGGTGGACGGCGTCCGGGAGGAGCCTGGTCACCCGTGGGGAGCCGGAGTCGAAGTCGACCATCGCACTCGCCTGCCTGCCCGTCTGCCCGCCTGCCCGCCTGCCCGCCTGCCTGGAATGAAGGGGTTCGGGTGGATTTCTCCATTTCACGGTACTCCCCGGCAGCAAAGTGAGACATCCGGCCCCCCGCACGGGGACACCGAACGGCGGAAATCGCCCCGCCGGGAAGTAGTGCGACCTCAACGGGGTACGCGGGGTACGCGGAAGGCACCGTACCGCCCGTGGAAGCACTCGATGCCTACGGTGCGTTTCGGTCATACGATGGCAAAATGGGTCCACCACCCGCCGGAGTCCGCACAGACAGGGAGCAGGGCATGATCCGTTCAGCCGACATCCGCGAGTGGCGCAACCAGGACGTGGTCGACGTCAAACAGCGTCGGATCGGCATGCTCGAAGCGGTCTACGTGGACACGGCCACCGACGAACCGGCCATGGCGACCGTCCGGACGGGGCTGCCCACCCGCCACCGGCTGGTCTTCGTCCCCCTCGACGACGTGGTCCTCGGGCCGGGCTACGTCCGGGTCTCCTACGACAAGGGGCAGGTGCGGAAGGCCCCGTCGATCGGCACGGACGACGTGCTGCCCGCCGAGCAGGAGGAGCAGATCTTCCGGCACTACGGCATGACGTACCGGCCTGGAGCCGGGGGCGAGCGCCAGCTCGCCCGCCGCTGAGGTGGTCCGGATGATGGCACTCTTTCTTCTGCTGGTCCTGGTGGCCGTCGTACTGGGAATCATCGGTGCGGTGGCCGAGGGGCTGGGGTTTCTCCTGGTCATCGGCATCGTGGTCTTCGCCGCCGACCTGGTCTTCTTCGGCGCGCGGGTGTCCCGGCGCGCCCGGCGGCGTCCCGTCCGCTGATGACCTTGGACGCGCCACGTACGGATCGATCCACGAGCCGACTCGTGGATCGGCTCGTGGATCGGCTCGTGGATCGATCGGTAAGTGGTCGCCGAGGAGGTGAAGGTTGCCGGGCGCGGCCGAACCGATGTCACGGATTCGCCGGGCGGGTGCCCGGGACCGCTCCGTGGCCGATCTGTTCGGGGATGTCGCTGTCCTGGCCGTACACCTGGACCCGGTAGTACGAGGTGGCCCCGGCCGGTGCCTCCGTGTCCAGGTAGGAGACCGCCGTCCCGGGGAGGGTCGAGGTCAGTTCGTCCCACACCTGGGTGGTGGTGTTCCAGCGCTGGATCGCGACCGAGGACGGTTCCGGGCAGAAGTCCCACTGGCAGGCCCACGCCCAGGTGAGCAGCACACCGTCCGCCGAGCCGCTCGCGGCCAGGGTCATGGAGTTGCCGAAGCCCGCGCCGATCCAGGGCAGCACCGCCGCCTCGGAGCGGACGCCGTCGGCGTTCAACGCCACCACCGCGTAGTAGGCGTTGGAGTAGTCGACCAGGGCGTCGGTGTCGGTCAGGGTGGTCGTCGTGACCGGCTGGGCCTGGACTCGCGTGCCGGGGTGGGCGGCGTCGTGCCAGTACCGGTAGACGAGGTAGCCGGTGGCGCCGGGGACGGGCTGCCAGGACAGCACCACCGAGGTGGCGCTCTCCCGCTGTCCGGTGAGGTCCGCGGGCCGGGCGGGACGCGTGACGTCCTCGGCGTACGGGCGTACCGCGCAGGTGTCCTCGGAGAGGCCCGAGCGGACCCCCGTGGCGTCCACGGCGACGGTCCGGTAGCAGGACGGGATACCGGCCGGCGCACCCGTGTCGGTCCACTCCGGGGAGGTCGTCGCGGCGGTCTCGGCGGTCTTGATGAACACGGCGTCCGACTCGGTGCGGCGCCAGATCTCGTACTCGGTCACGGCGGGGTCGCCCGCCGGCCAGGTCAGCTTGATGCCGTCGGTGCCAGCCGTCGCCGTCGGCATCTCCGGTGCCTGCGGGGTGCCGGGGGCGGGTCCCTCGGACCAGTCGGGTACGTCGACCCAGATCCAGTCGCTGTAGTTGCCCACGAAGCCGCGCACCCTCAGGCAGTAACGGGACTTGCGGTACGGATTGACGTCCAGGTAGTAGGAGTTGACCGTCTCGAAGGTCCAGGTGTTCATGTCGCACGAGCCGCCGTAGGTCGTGCGGAACAGGTAGTAGCTGTAGACCTCGGACGCCGGGGAGTCGTCCCAGTCGAGCAGGACGCCGGCGGTCTCGTGGTCGCGGGTGGCGGTCAGCCCGGTGGCCATGGGCGGCTTGGGCGCCTCGGGGGCGAGCCGCTTCAACTGCACGACGGTGCCGGCGGAGCGGTTGCCCAGCTGGTCGACGGAGACGACCCGGTAGTACGGGGTGGCGTCGGCGGCGATGGGGCTGTCGGTGAGGGTGCAGCCGACCTGGTCCTCGGTGTTCGGCACGGCCGCGCACTGCGGGGTGCGGGCGCTCCCGGTGTCGGTGAACGGGCCGTCGGCGCTCGTGCTCCGGGTGACCTGGTAGCCGGCGAAGTCCTGCTCGTAGCCGGGCCAGCCGGTGGTGGTCCAGGTCAGGGTGGCGGTGGTGGCGCCGACGGGCGCGGTGACCTCGGGGGCGGCGGGCGCACGGGGCGCGGTGGTGTCCGGCGGGAGGGGACGGCTGACGGAGACGGACTCGGTCCAGGCCGAGTACGTACGCGGGGTGTAGTCGTCGATCAGCTTGCCGACGGTGCGTACCCGGTAGTGGCGGGTGCCGCCCACGGGCAGGTCGGTGGCGCTGAAGTACGGCAGGGTGAGCGGGTCGTCGGCGTCGACGAGCAGGTCCCAGGGGCCGGAGGCCGAGGCGGCGGACTGCACCTGGTAGCCGGCGCCCAGACCGTGCACGGGGCTGCCGACCGCGTTCTTGTCCCAGACCAGCACGGCGGTCTCGCCGCTCAGCGAGCCCTTGAGCCCGGTCGGCAGCTGCGGCGGGTACAGCCCGGTGTCGGGGCGGAGCGCGGAGGCGACGGTACGGGCGTACTCACCGGCCTCGGTGACGGCCGAGGCGGACTCGTTGCCCGCGGTGTCGACTGCGGTCACCCGGTAGTACGCGGTGACGCCGATCGGCGCGTCCTTGTCGGCGTACGCGTTCTCCTGGACCACCGCCGCGTTGGCGCTGCGGATGCGGGTCCAGGGGCCGGCGGGGGCGGTGGCGCGGTAGACGTGGTAGCCGGCGAAGGCGTCCGTGGTGGTGTAGTCGTCGTCCCAACTCGGGCCCCAGCTGAGGTAGTTCTCGCCGAGGTCGTCGCCCGCGTCGGGTACGCCGTTGTCGTTGAGGTCGATGTCGCCGTAGCCGTCGGCGCCCAGGAGGTCGGGGGCGCGCGGCGGGGTCTTGTCGGCCGGGACGGCGGAGACGTTGGCCGAGGCGCGGGACTGGTTGCCCGCGCGGTCCACGGCGGTGACGGCGAACCAGTACTTGGTGCCGTTGCGCAGCCCGGTCGAGTTGAACGAGTTGCCGGTCAGCGGGGCGGAGCCGCTGACCCGGTGGGCGGTGTCGATCTTCACAGGGGTGCTGGTGGAGCGGTAGACCCGGTAACCGGCCAGATCCGCCTCGGCGTTGCGCGCCCAGCTGACGGTCGCCCTGGCGTCGCCGGGCACCGCCTTGGCCGAACCGGGGGCCAGCGGGGCGACCTTGTCCGGGGT